>NZ_CP102604.1 GCF_024707505.1 Pantoea sp. SOD02
GTGTCACTTACGCTTTGGCAACAGTGTCTTGCCCGTTTGCAGGATGAGCTTCCTGCCACCGAATTCAGCATGTGGATTCGTCCGCTGCAAGCTGAATTGAACGACAATACGCTGACCTTGTATGCACCAAATCGGTTTGTACTCGACTGGGTTAGAGATAAATATCTCAATAGTATCAATGGGCTGCTGAATGAATTCTGCGGTGCAAATGTGCCGTTACTGCGTTTCGAAGTCGGCACGCGTCCTGCCGCACAGGTGACAACCAGCCAACCGGCGATGGCCACTTCCAGTTACAGCGCACCTGCACCGATTGAAAATCGTCCCGCGCCGACGCAAATCCTGCGTCCAAGCTGGGATTCGGTGCCTGCGCCGGCGGATGTCACTTACCGCTCCAATGTGAATAACCGTCATAACTTCGACAACTTCGTTGAAGGTAAATCGAACCAGCTGGCGCGCGCGGCGGCACGTCAGGTGGCGGATAATCCTGGCGGCGCTTATAACCCACTGTTCCTTTATGGCGGCACCGGCCTGGGTAAAACTCACCTGTTGCACGCGGTGGGTAACGGGATTATTGCGCGCAAGCCCAATGCCAAAGTGGTGTACATGCACTCTGAGCGTTTTGTGCAGGACATGGTTAAAGCCTTGCAGAACAACGCTATCGAAGAGTTTAAGCGTTACTACCGCTCGGTTGATGCGCTGCTGATCGATGACATTCAATTCTTTGCCAATAAAGAGCGCTCGCAGGAAGAGTTCTTCCATACCTTTAACGCGCTGCTGGAAGGCAATCAACAGATCATCCTGACCTCGGATCGCTATCCAAAAGAGATCAACGGCGTAGAAGATCGCCTGAAATCACGTTTTGGCTGGGGATTAACCGTGGCGATCGAGCCGCCTGAGCTGGAGACGCGCGTCGCGATCCTGATGAAGAAAGCCGATGAAAACGATATTCGCCTGCCGGGTGAAGTCGCCTTCTTTATTGCTAAGCGTTTGCGTTCCAACGTTCGTGAGCTGGAAGGCGCGCTGAACCGCGTGATTGCCAACGCGAACTTTACCGGCCGCGCCATTACCATCGATTTCGTGCGCGAAGCGCTGCGCGATCTGCTGGCGCTGCAGGAAAAACTGGTCACCATTGATAATATTCAGAAAACGGTGGCCGAGTATTACAAAATTAAAGTGGCGGATTTGCTGTCGAAACGCCGTTCGCGTTCGGTAGCGCGTCCGCGCCAGATGGCGATGGCGATGGCGAAAGAGCTCACCAACCACAGCTTGCCGGAGATTGGCGATGCGTTTGGTGGCCGCGACCATACCACCGTGCTTCACGCTTGCCGTAAAATCGAGCAACTGCGTGAAGAGAGCCACGACATCAAAGAAGATTTCTCTAACCTCATTCGAACACTATCTTCCTGACGCATATGAAATTTATTGTAGAACGTGAGCAGTTACTGAAGCCACTGCAACAGGTTAGCGGTCCACTTGGCGGACGCCCGACGCTGCCGATCCTGGGAAATTTACTGCTGCAGGTTAGCGAAGGCTCGCTGCGCTTGACCGGTACCGATCTGGAAATGGAAATGGTAGCCCGTGTTGCGCTGACGCAGCCACACGAGCCGGGCGCGACCACGGTTCCCGCGCGTAAATTCCTCGATATTTGCCGCGGTTTGCCGGAAGGCGCTGAGATCAGCCTGACGCTGGAAGGCGACAGAATGCTGGTGCGCTCTGGCCGCAGCCGTTTCTCGCTGTCAACGTTGCCCGCCAGCGACTTCCCGAATCTTGATGACTGGCAGAGTGAGGTGGAATTTACCTTGCCACAGGCGACGCTGAAACGTCTGATTGAAGCCACGCAGTTCTCAATGGCGCATCAGGATGTGCGTTATTACCTCAACGGTATGTTGTTCGAAACCGAAGGCGAAGAGCTGCGTACCGTCGCCACCGATGGTCACCGCCTTGCGGTGTGCTCAATGCCGATTGGTCAGGCGCTGCCGAACCATTCGGTGATCGTGCCGCGTAAAGGTGTGATTGAGCTGATGCGCTTGCTCGACGGTGGTGAAACGCCGCTGCAGGTGCAAATCGGTAGCAGCAACATCCGCGCACACGTGGGCGACTTCATCTTTACGTCGAAGCTTGTTGATGGCCGTTTCCCGGATTATCGCCGCGTATTGCCGAAGAACCCCGATAAAGCGCTAGAAGCTGGTTGTGATATTTTGAAGCAGGCATTTGCGCGTGCGGCGATTCTCTCGAATGAGAAGTTCCGCGGCGTTCGCATCTATATCACGGAAAATCAGCTCAAGATCACGGCGAATAATCCGGAGCAGGAAGAAGCAGAAGAGATGCTGGATGTCTCTTACAACGGCACCGATCTGGAGATCGGTTTCAACGTCAGCTATGTGCTGGATGTGTTGAATGCGCTGAAGTGCGAGAACGTACGTTTGCTGCTGACCGATGGCGTTTCAAGCGTGCAGATTGAAGATGTTGCCAGTCCGGCTGCAGCCTACGTCGTCATGCCAATGCGTTTATAAATATCGGCCTGGCTTACTTGCCATTCTGGTCCCGG
Source organism: Pantoea sp. SOD02 (assembly GCF_024707505.1). GTDB lineage: Bacteria > Pseudomonadota > Gammaproteobacteria > Enterobacterales > Enterobacteriaceae > Pantoea > Pantoea symbiotica. The sequence goes on from NZ_CP102604.1 coordinate 2,549, forward strand.
GCAGTGCTCGCCCTTGGTCACATACTTCAGTATGCTCCCAAGTTCTGCGCGCTGGCCGTAACCAGACTGGCTGCGCCGCCGACGGCCTGGATCTCAAATGTTAGGTAAAATCCCCCTCTCGCTGGATTCGTTATGGCTTTAACCCGCCTCCTGATTAAAGATTTTCGCAACATCGAGCAGGCCGATCTGGCTTTGGCGCCGGGCTTTAATTTCCTGGTCGGTGCCAACGGCAGCGGCAAAACCAGCGTGCTGGAGGCGATTTACACGCTGGGACACGGTCGCGCGTTTCGCAGTTTGCAAGCTGGCCGCGTGATTCGTCACGATCAGGACGCCTTTGTGCTGCACGGTCGCATCGAAGGCAGCGAACGAGAATTGTCGGTCGGTTTGACCAAGAATCGTGCTGGCGACAGCAAAGTGCGAATTGATGGCAGCGATGGCCACAAAGTGGCGGAGCTGGCGCAGCTGCTGCCGATGCAGCTGATTACGCCGGAAGGATTTACCCTGCTCAATGGCGGTCCAAAATACCGTCGTGCCTACATCGATTGGGGCTGTTTTCACGCCTCGCCCGGTTTTTTCCATGCCTGGAGCAATTTGCGTCGTCTGCTAAAACAACGCAATGCGGCGCTGCGTCAGGTTTCGCGCTACAGCCAGATTCGTCCGTGGGATCAGGAACTGGTGCCGCTGGCCGAGCAGATTAGCGCCTGGCGCGCCGAATACAGCGCGGCGATTTCCCGCGAGATCATCGCCACCTGCGGCCAGTTTTTACCGGAGTTTGAGTTGGCGTTCTCTTTCCAGCGCGGCTGGGATAAAGAGAGCGACTACGCCGAACTGCTGGAACGCAATTTCGAGCGCGACCGCGCGCTCACCTACACCGCCAGCGGCCCGCATAAAGCCGATTTTCGTATTCGTGCCGAAGGTACGCCGGTGGAAGATTTACTCTCACGCGGCCAGTTAAAACTGCTGATGTGTGCGCTGCGCTTAGCGCAGGGCGAATACCTGACGCGCAGCAGCGGACGACGCTGTTTGTATTTGATTGATGACTTTGCCTCAGAGCTGGATGACACCCGTCGTCGGCTGTTAGCTGAACGCCTAAAAGCCACGCAGGCTCAAGTATTTGTCAGCGCCATTGGTGTCGAGCATGTAATCGACATGAGTGATGAAAAGGGCAAGATGTTCCGCGTGGAACAGGGTAAAATAGTGGTTCAACCTGAAGATTAAATGAGCGAGAAACGTTGATGTCGAATTCTTATGACTCCTCAAGTATCAAAGTCCTGAAAGGGCTTGATGCGGTACGCAAACGCCCGGGCATGTACATCGGCGATACGGATGACGGCACCGGTCTGCATCACATGGTATTCGAAGTCGTGGATAACGCAATCGACGAAGCGCTCGCCGGTCACTGTAGTGACATTACCGTTACTATTCATGCAGATAACTCTGTTTCAGTGCAAGATGATGGCCGTGGTATTCCTACCGGCATTCACCCGGAAGAGGGCGTCTCTGCTGCTGAAGTGATCATGACCGTCCTGCACGCCGGCGGTAAATTTGATGATAACTCGTATAAAGTTTCCGGTGGTCTGCACGGCGTTGGCGTTTCAGTCGTAAATGCCCTGTCGCAGAAGCTGGAGCTGACCATTCGCCGTGAAGGCAAAGTGCATCAGCAGGTTTATCAGCATGGCGTGCCGCAGGCACCGCTGGCAGTATCGGGTGATACCGATGCAACCGGTACTCGCGTGCGCTTCTGGCCGAGCTACGAAACCTTCACCAACGTGATTGAGTTTGAGTACGAAATCCTGGCGAAACGCCTGCGTGAACTGTCGTTCCTGAACTCTGGCGTCTCAATTCGTCTGGAAGACAAGCGCGACGGCAAGAACGATCACTTCCACTACGAAGGTGGCATCAAGGCGTTTGTTGAGTATCTCAACAAGAACAAAACCCCAATTCATCCAACGGTGTTCTACTTCTCGACTGAGAAAGATGGCATCGGCGTGGAAGTGGCGCTGCAGTGGAACGATGGTTTCCAGGAAAACATCTACTGCTTCACCAACAACATTCCACAGCGCGACGGCGGTACGCATCTGGCCGGCTTCCGTGCGGCAATGACGCGTACGCTGAACGCCTACATGGACAAAGAAGGCTACAGCAAAAAAGCCAAAGTCAGCGCGACCGGTGACGATGCGCGTGAAGGCCTGATTGCTGTAGTTTCCGTGAAAGTGCCGGATCCGAAATTCTCTTCTCAGACCAAAGATAAGCTGGTCTCTTCAGAAGTGAAATCGGCGGTTGAGCAGCAGATGAACGAACTGCTGGCGGAATACCTGCTGGAAAACCCGTCTGACGCGAAAATTGTGGTCGGTAAAATCATCGATGCGGCGCGTGCGCGTGAAGCAGCCCGTCGTGCACGTGAAATGACTCGCCGTAAAGGCGCGCTGGATTTGGCTGGCTTGCCAGGCAAACTGGCCGATTGTCAGGAGCGCGATCCGGCGCTGTCTGAAATCTACCTTGTGGAAGGGGACTCAGCGGGCGGCTCAGCAAAACAGGGCCGTAACCGTAAGAACCAGGCGATTCTGCCGTTGAAAGGTAAAATCCTCAACGTAGAGAAAGCGCGTTTCGACAAGATGCTCGCCTCGCAGGAAGTTGCCACGCTGATCACCGCGCTGGGCTGTGGTATCGGCCGTGATGAATACAATCCGGACAAACTGCGTTATCACAGCATCATCATCATGACCGATGCGGACGTCGACGGCTCGCACATTCGTACGCTGCTGTTGACCTTCTTCTACCGTCAGATGCCAGAAATTGTAGAACGTGGTCACGTCTACATTGCTCAGCCGCCACTGTACAAAGTGAAGAAAGGCAAGCAAGAACAGTACATTAAAGACGATGAAGCGATGGATCAGTATCAGATTTCTATCGCACTCGACGGCGCTACGCTGCACACCAACGCCAGCGCACCGGCATTGGGCGGTCAGCCGCTGGAAACGCTGGTGGCTGATTTCAACGGCACGCAGCGCATGATCAAACGTATGGAGCGCCGTTTCCCTACGGCTCTGCTACGCGGCCTGATCTACCATCCAACCTTAAGCGACCTCAGCAATGAAGCCGACGTGAAGGGCTGGATTGACGGTTTAGTGGCCTATTTAACCGAGCGTGAAGCGCACGGCAGCAGCTATCTGGCCCATGTACGTGCCAACCATGAGCAGAACCTGTTTGAACCGGTGCTGCGTGTGCGTACGCACGGCGTGGATACTGATTATCCGCTGGATAGCGAGTTCATAGATGGACCGGAATACCGCAAAATCTGTGCGCTGGGCGAACAGCTGCGTGGCCTGATCGAAGAAGATGCATATATCGAACGTGGCGAACGTCGTCAGCCGGTCACCAGCTTCGAGCAGGCGATTGAGTGGCTGGTGAAAGAGTCGCGTCGCGGCCTGTCAGTACAGCGTTATAAAGGTTTGGGTGAGATGAACCCAGAGCAGCTGTGGGAAACCACGATGGATCCAGATAGCCGCCGCATGTTGCGTGTGACCATCAAGGATGCGATTGCTGCCGATCAGCTGTTCACCACCTTGATGGGCGATGCGGTAGAACCACGTCGCGCCTTCATTGAAGAGAATGCGCTGAAAGCCGCCAACATCGATATCTAATCGACACGGCAAAACGTAAAAACCCTTCCCTGGTGGAAGGGTTTTTTGTTTTCAGCGCGGAACGGAGAAACGGAAGCAAGCGCCTGATGTTTGATCATCCAAACGGATATCACGCTCATGCAGTTGCAGGATGCGGCGCACCACCATCAACCCCAACCCCCCGCTATTTTTGCGCGTGCTGGCATGCGTTAACGCAGATGGACGTTCAAACAGCGTGGCGCGTAAATTATCAGGAATGCCCGGCCCGGAATCTTTCAGGCTCACTTCTACCTCACGATCGGCGCTGCGTAACGTCACCTCAATGGTGCCCGCTTCCGGCGTATGCTTGATCGCATTATCAAACAGGTTGGTCAGCACGCGATCGATCATCGAAACATCGGCATTCACCTGTGGCAGCTGCTCTGGCATATCCACCACAAAGCGGATATTGCGCGTGCTGGCCATTAACTCAAACTTCTGTACCACATCGTGAGTCAGTTCCGAGAGGCTAAACATCTCTCGATTAGGCTTGATCACGCCATATTCCAGCTGTGCCAGCTCAAAAAGCTGCTGCGCCAGCATGCTAACTTTCTGGCTTTGCGACAGCGCGATGTGCAGATAACGCTGACTCTCGGCCGATTTCAGGCTGTCCGATTTATACAGCAGGGTTTCGAGGTAGCCATGCAAAGTGGTGAGCGGCGTACGCAGGTCGTGCGAGATATTGGCAACAAAATCGCGGCGCAGCTGGTCCTGATAAGCCAGCTTTTCCCACTGAAAAGCGACGCGTCGCGCCATGCCGACAAAGGCACCTTGCAACAAACTCACTTCATCTTTTTCATGAGGTTTTGGCAGCGGGAGATCAGCCAGTTGTTTTATCTCGGTCATGTCTTCACGGTTAAGTTGGCGCACGCGCTGCGTTAACTGACGCATAGGCCGCGTGATCAAACTAAACGCCACCGCGCCCGCCGTCAGGCCAAATAACACCACCAGTAAAGATGACCAGAAAGACGTGCGCATCAGAATATCAATCTGTGCTTCCTGCGCCAGCTGGTGATAATTCTCGCCCTGCAATATCACATACAGATAGCCCACCGTTTGACCATTACGCGCCAGCGGCGCCACGCTAAATACTTTATTTTCCTGGAGATTACGCGGATCATCACCGTATACCGGCGATGTCGCGCCATTCAGTTGCGCCTGTATGGGCTTCAGGCTGACATGGGTGCGTTTGATATGACCTGGCGGCGCCGCATCGGCGAGAATGTTGCCCTGCAAGTCCAGCAAATAGACTTCCACGCTGGGATTGAGCACCATCAAATCGCTAAACAGTGCCTTCATTAGCGGCAAGTTAACGCCTTTTTCACCAATCATATTGGGATTGAGGCTGGCGATGCTACGCGCCAATCCATCGGACAAACGCTGCACCACCGCGCTACCATATTGCGCGTTAATACGAATCTGCATCCAACCTGACAGCAGTGTGCAAAGTAACAGCAAAGAAGCGAAAACCAGCGCCAGGCGTTGGCTGAGTGTCAGGCGTTTCATCATTAAAAACCTAATTGGCAGGCAGCGAGAATTTGTAGCCTTTTCCCCACACCGTAAGGATGTAGTGCGGTTCAGCAGGATTATCTTCAATTTTTAACCGCAAGCGGTTGATGTGTGTATTCACGGTGTGTTCATAACCATCGTGTTGATAGCCCCAAACTTGATTAAGCAGGTTGAGGCGGGAGAACACTTTTCCCGGATGTTTGGCGAAGTGATAGAGCAGATCGAATTCCCGAGGCGTTAAGGTGATCGGCTTACTGTCCAACCAGACTTCACGTGCCACCGGATCAATCATTAATGCGCCCAGCTGTAAGGTGCCGGCCTCCATGCGTGAATTTAAGTTCATCGCTTCCTGACGCCGAAATAGCGCTTTAAGTCGCGCCACCAATTCCAGCACCGAAAAAGGCTTCGGCAGATAATCATCTGCACCCAACTCAAGACCCAACACGCGATGAACTTCACTGGAGCGTGCGCTGATCATAATGATCGGCGTATAGCGCTTCATAGCGCGTGCCCGGCGACAGATTTCCAGACCATCAATACCAGGCAACATCAGATCGAGAATTAAGGCGTCCCAATGCTGAGATTCCAGAAGCATAACGGCGAGATTTCCGTCTGCGGCATGTGTTACATCATAGCCTTCATCCTGAAAGTTTAAGCGCAGAACGTCGGCAATTCCGCTGTCATCTTCGACGATAAGTACTTTTTTTGCGTCAGACATCATCCCTTCCTGCTTCGCTAATTTAATCAATATTACCGCTTAAAACCCCTCAGAGTTTTCACATTTTGTTTAACTCGACGTGAGGCTTTGGTGAACAACAATTGGACACAATAGCATCCAGACATGAGTGATTGAGGTCAGACATGGATGGAAATTATTGCGTCTGCACCGGGGAAAGTGGCTGACGTTATCAAGCCAAATGGAAGGTAAACAGAGAATGAGCTCATGCGTCTATTGAGACATTTCTTGTCATACGGCTCGGCGGAATGACGGCAGAATGCGGCCTGAATTGATTGATGGGACCGGTTAAATGGAGATGCAGATGGATGATAAATCAAAATGTTCAGCCGTGATCCATCCGTGGTGGTTACGCGTTTGTCACTGGATGAATGCCGCGGCCATTGTGATTATGACGCTGAGCGGATGGCGCATTTACAACGCTTCTCCACTCTTTGATTTTCGCTTTCCCGGTGAGATTACTCTCGGCGGTTGGTTGGGTGGTGCGTTGCAATGGCACTTCGCCGCGATGTGGATTTTCGCCGCAAATGGTGTGGTTTATCTGGCGATGAACCTATTTACCGGTCGCTTCGGTAAGAAGTTTCTGCCGCTGAGTTTGCGCGGATTCTTACATGATGCACTCAGCGCGCTGAAAGGCAAATTAGCCCATGCAGATTTACGTCAATACAACAACGTACAGCGCGCCGCTTATCTGTTTGTGATGGTGGTTTGCCTGCTGCTGGTGCTGTCTGGCTTAGTGCTGTGGAAACCGGTGCAGTTTGGACTGTTACGAGACCTGCTGGGCGGTTATGAAGCGGCACGTTACATCCACTTTTATGCTATGTCAGCGCTGGTGGGATTTGTCGCGGTACATATTGTGATGGTGGCGCTGGTACCAAAAACGCTGCTCGCAATGTTGCGCGGACGCTAAGGAGAGCGAAATGAAAAAAATTGATGTTGATCTTTCGCCCAGCGATGCAGATGCCTTGGTCAAAGAGGCGCAGCAGTTACTGGCACGCAAACTGGATTCATCCTCACGTCGCCGCTTTTTACGTCAGGGCTTAACGCTCGGCGGCGTAGTGATGTTAACCGGTTGCGATCTCAGTGATAAACCAGACGTTGATAGCGTGCTGAATAAATTTTCCCGCTTCAACGATCGTGTGCAGAGCTGGCTGTTTAATCCGGCCAATCTGTCACCGGAATACAGCGCCGATCGTATCTCGCAATCTTTTCCGTTTAACGCGTTTTACGGTGAGGAAGATATCCCGCAGATCAATGGCGACCAGTGGCGTCTGGAGATTGCCGGGCTGGTGAATGATAAGCGTAGCTGGTCGCTGCCTGAGCTCTACAACATGCAGCAGGTTGATCAGATAACGCGTCATATCTGCGTGGAAGGGTGGAGTGAAATTGGTCGCTGGGGCGGCGTGCGTTTTGCTGATTTTCTGAAGCTGATTGGCGCCGATACCACAGCCAAATACGTCAGCTTCAAGTGTGCGGATGATTATTACACCAGCATCGATATGGCATCGGCGCTGCATCCACAAACCATCATGGCGCTGAGCTGGGATGGACGAATTCTACCGCCTGAATATGGTTTTCCGATGAAGATCCGTATTCCCACCAAACTGGGATACAAAAATCCGAAGCATATTCAGGTGATAGAAATAACCAATCGTTATACCGGTGGTTACTGGGAAGACGAGGGCTACAACTGGTTCGGCGGAAGCTGATCCCTTAACTCGGTGCCATATTGCGCCAACACCTTTTATAAACCCTAGAAATGTAAGGAAACACCCGATGAAAAACGTAATCGTAGCAACCTTTATCGCTTCAATGATGACCATGTCTGTGGCTTACGCTGCTGATACCATGGGCAAAGACGCCATGAAAAAAGACGAAATGGGCATGAAGAAAGATGCCATGCACAAAGACGCGATGGGCATGAAAAAAGATGCCATGAAGAAAGACGAAATGGGCATGAAGAAAGATGCCATGAAGAAAGACGAAATGGGCATGAAGAAAGATGCCATGAAGAAAGACGAAATGGGCATGAAAAAAGATGCCATGAAGAAAGATGAAATGGGCATGAAAAAAGACGCCATGAGCCACTAAGATCATCCTCTTACTCCATGTATGTCGGGCCATCACTTTCGTGATGGCCTTTTTCTTTACGGGGAAAAAATCTGAAGTCGGGTGCGAAACTGGTCAATGTGAGCTGAATCGCGCTAGCATTGATCAAAACCCTGACTCAACGAGGACGTTATGGCTATAAAACTGGTTGCAATCGATATGGACGGCACGCTGCTCAATCCGCAGCACGAGATCACGCCTGCAGTTAAATCGGCCATTGAGCGCGCACATAAAAAAGGTGTGATGGTGGTGCTCACTACCGGCCGTCCGTTCGTCGGCATTCAGCGCTATCTGATGGAGCTGAATCTGGTTGATGAAGGTCAATATTGCATCAGCTACAACGGTGCGCTGGTGCATCGCGCTAATGATGGCGAGTGCGTCGCGGAAATCACGCTGGGTTTTGATGACTATTTATATATCGAACAGCTGGCGCGCGACCTTGGCGTCCACTTCCAGGCCTTCGACAAATCCTTCCTCTATACGCCGAACAAAGACATTAGCGAATTCACCATCCACGAAGCGAGCCTGACCGGCATTCCAGTGCGCTATCGTGCCGTGGAGGAGATGGATCGCGCCACGCGTTTCCCTAAGCTGATGATGATCGATAAGCCCGATCTGCTGGATTCTGCCATTCAGCGCTTGCCGCAGCAGGCACGCGACAACTACACCATTCTCAAAAGCGCGCCTTACTACCTCGAAATCCTCGATTCCCGCGTGAATAAAGGTCAAGGCGTGAAAATGCTGGCTGAGAAGCTCGGCCTGGCGCGCGAAGAAGTGATGGCAATTGGCGATCAGGAAAATGATCTGGCGATGATTGAGTATGCAGGAACCGGCGTAGCAATGGGCAATGCCATTGATTCGGTGAAGAAAATCGCACAGTTCATTACCAAAACCAATATGGAAGACGGCGTAGCGCACGCCATTGAAGAGCTGGTGCTTTAAACCCTTCTTATTCTCCTCACGCTGTTTTTTGGTCGCCATAAATGGCGACCCTACAAACCTCACCAAGCCATCGTAGGGTCGCCATTCGTGGCGACCTTATTACATCATCGCACAAGCATTGTCTATTTTGTGATCCAGATTGTAGTACAACTTAACTTAATGGTACTACAATCGACGGCGCAGGTCAGGGCGGCCGTTAGGCTTCGCTACGCGAAAGCAGTAATCTGATGCGTAACTGCCTTTCACTGAATGGAACATCATGACGCAAGAACAATTAAGCAAAACAGAGCGCATCATCCTGACGCTGGGTGAAGAAATTGTGGCCGGCAAATTTGTACCGGGCGCGGCGTTACCCGCCGAAGCTGAGCTGTGTGAGCGCTTTGGCACCTCGCGCAATATCATCCGCGAAGTGTTTCGCTCGCTGATGGCGAAACGCCTGATGGAGATGAAGCGCTATCGCGGCGCGTTCGTCACGCCGCGCAATCACTGGAACTATCTCGATAGCGACGTATTGCAGTGGGCGCTGGCGCACGATCAGGACCCGCGTCTGATTGCCGCCATGAACGAAGTACGTGTGCTGGTCGAGCCGCAGATTGCGCGCTGGTCAGCCGAACGCGCCACCTCAAGCGATCTGGCTGCGATTGAACTGGCATACAACGACATGGTTGCTAACCACCTCAATCGTGATGCCTTTAATGAAGCGGATATCCGCTATCACGAAGCGGTGCTGAATTCGGTACACAATCCGGTGTTGCAGCAGCTCAACGTGGCGATCAGCCAGCTGCAAAAAGCGGTGTTCGCGCAAACCTACATGGCGGACGAAGGCAACATGCCGCGCACGCTCGCCGAACACAAAGCGCTGTTCGATGCCATTCGTCATCAGGATGGCGATGCTGCTGAGCAGGCGGCGAAAGCGATGATTGCCAGCTCAACGGCGCGACTCAAGGAGATTATGTGACCAGCTATATCGCGATTGATTGGGGCTCAACCAACCTGCGCGCCTGGCATTATCAAACCGGCGTTTGCATCGATGAGCGTCGTTCGGAAGCCGGCGTCACACGCCTGGGCGATCGTACGCCAGCGGAAGTGTTTGCCAGCATCACTGCCGGTTGGCCAGTCAACGACGTGCCGGTGGTGATGGCGGGCATGGTGGGCAGCAATGCCGGCTGGCTGTCGGTGCCGTATCTCTCCTGTCCGGTGGCGCTGGGCGAAATCGCTGGCCGCCTGACGCGCGTTGAAGATAAAGCGTGGATCGTGCCGGGATTGAGCGTCGAACGTGCTGACAACTACAACGTTATGCGCGGTGAAGAGACGCAGCTGCTCGGCGCGTTAGAACTGCAACCTGCGCCGCTCTACGTGATGCCAGGAACGCACGCCAAATGGGTGCAGATGGAACAGGATCGCGTGCTGGATTTCCGCACCGTGATGACCGGTGAACTGCATCATCTGCTGTTGAAACAGTCGCTGATTGGCGCGGGTTTACCCGAGCAGCAAGCGAACGCGGCAGCTTTCCGCGAAGGCGTGCAAGTCGGCAGCAACGATGCTTCGATTCTCTCGCGCCTGTTTGAAGTCCGCGCTTCTCACGTGCTCGGCGCACGCGATCGCCGCCATATCAGTGACTTTCTTTCAGGCTTGCTGATTGGTCACGAAGTGGCGCTGATGACGCAACAGGCCAACGCCACAAGCCGACCGATCACCATTATTGCCGGTAGCGCGCTGGCGCAACGTTATCAGCAGGCGCTGCAGTTTATCGGCATGGATTCAGTCACGCTGGAAGGCGATCGTGCTTTCCAGCATGGAATAAGGAGTATTGCGAATGTCCTGGCAAACTAAAGTCCCGCTGATCGCCATTCTGCGCGGCATCACGCCGGATGAAGCCGAAGCGCACGTTGGCGCACTGATTGAAGCGGGTTTCGATGCGATTGAAATCCCGCTCAACTCGCCGGAGTGGGCGAAAAGCATCGGCGCGATGGTGAATACCTTCGGCGATAAAGCGCTGATTGGCGCGGGTACGGTGCTGAATCCGGCGCAGGTCGATGAGCTGGCAACGCTGAACAGCAAATTAGTCGTCACGCCGAACACCGATGCCGCCGTAATCCGCCAGGCAGTCGCCAAAGGGATGATTGTTGCCGCCGGTTGCGCCACCGCGACCGAAGCGTTCACCGCCTTACAGGCCGGTGCGCAGGCGCTGAAAATTTTTCCTTCGTCAGCCTTTGGTCCGGGCTACATCAAAGCGCTGAAAGCGGTGCTGCCGCCGGAAGTGCCGGTGTTTGCCGTGGGCGGCGTGACGCCGGAAAACCTGCATGAATTTATGGCCGCAGGCTGCATCGGCGCGGGGCTGGGCAGCGATCTCTATCGCGCCGGCCAACCGCTGTCGCGCACTGTGGAACAGGCTCGCGCATTTATTGCTGCATATAAGGACGCTGTACGATGAAAATTACCAAACTGACCACTTATCGCCTGCCGCCGCGCTGGATGTTCCTGAAAATCGAAACTGACGAAGGCATCGTTGGCTGGGGCGAACCGGTGATTGAAGGCCGTGCGCGCAGCGTAGAAGCGGCGGTGCATGAGCTGTCGGAATACCTGATTGGTCAGGATCCGGCGCGCATCAACGATTTATGGCAGGTGATGTATCGCGGCGGCTTCTATCGCGGCGGCCCGATTCTGATGAGCGCCATCGCCGGTATCGATCAGGCATTGTGGGATATCAAAGGCAAAGCGCTCGGCGTACCGGTATATCAACTGCTTGGCGGTTTAGTGCGTGACAGCATCAAAGCCTACAGCTGGGTGGGCGGCGATCGTCCCGCAGATGTGATTGATGGCATCAAGAAACTGCGCACCATCGGTTTTGATACCTTCAAACTCAACGGCTGCGAAGAGATGGGCATTATCGATAACGCGCGCAAAGTCGATGACGCCGTGAATACCGTGGCGCAGATCCGTGAAGCCTTTGGCAAAGAGATTGAGTTTGGCCTCGATTTCCACGGCCGCGTTAGCGCGCCAATGGCAAAAGTACTGATCAAAGAGCTGGAACCCTATCGCCCGCTGTTTATTGAAGAGCCAGTGCTGGCGGAGCAGGCGGAATATTATCCGCGTCTGGCAGCGCAAACTCACATTCCGATCGCCGCTGGCGAACGCATGTTCTCGCGCTTTGAGTTCAAACGCGTGCTGGAAGCGGGTGGACTGGCGATTCTGCAACCGGATCTGTCACACGCGGGCGGCATCACCGAGTGCTACAAAATTGCTGCGATGGCCGAATCTTACGATGTGGCGCTGGCTCCACACTGTCCGCTGGGCCCAATCGCGCTGGCCGCGTGCCTGCACGTTGACTTCGTCTCACGCAATGCGGTGTTCCAGGAGCAGAGCATGGGGATTCACTATAATCAGGGCGCCGAACTGCTCGATTACGTGATCAATAAAGACGATTTTAAAATGGATGACGGTCATTTCTATCCGTTAAATAAACCGGGCCTCGGCGTGGAAATTAACGAAGAGCTGGTGATCGAACGCAGTAAAAATGCCCCTGACTGGAGAAACCCACTTTGGAGATTCCCCGATGGTTCTGTCGCCGAATGGTAATTAACACGCACTAAAAATAGTCATTTGAAAATATCTATATGCCGGTGAAATAGGGCATAGGGCTTCGCTCAGCCTGTTTCCCGGCACAGCTTATTTACCGCTGACGCGGTTTTACCTTTGATATCGCTACCCTACATTTGCCGGGGCGTGCTCTGTCGCGCCTAAACGGCAAAAACGATTACGGAGAAACACCATGGATCTCTCTGCTGTTCAGGCCAAACCGACGCGCCGTCGTTATATCACGCTGCTGATGATATTTATTACGGTGGTCATTTCTTATGTCGATCGCGCTAATTTAGCCGTCGCTTCCGCGCATATCCAGGAAGAGTTCGGTATTACCAAAGCGCAAATGGGTTATGTATTTTCCGCCTTTGCCTGGTTATATACGCTGTGCCAAATTCCCGGCGGCTGGTTCCTCGATCGCGTGGGTTCACGCTTAACCTATTTTATTGCCATCTTTGGCTGGTCGGTTGCGACCTTATTACAGGGTTTCGCCAGCGGATTATTATCGTTAATTGGTCTGCGTGCGATTACCGGCATATTTGAAGCGCCGGCTTTCCCTACCAATAATCGCCTGGTAACCAGCTGGTTCCCCGAGCAGGAGCGCGCTTCCGCCGTCGGCTTCTACACGTCCGGTCAGTTTGTCGGCCTGGCGTTCCTCACGCCATTGCTGATCTGGATTCAGGAACTGCTGAGCTGGCATTGGGTGTTCATTATTACCGGCGGCATTGGCATCATCTGGTCGTTTATCTGGATCAAGTTCTATCAGGCGCCGAGCCAGAGCAAAGGCATTAATAAAGCCGAGCTGGAATACATCCGTGAAGGCGGCGCGATGGTGGATGGCGATGCGCCGAGCGAAAAGAAAACCCGCACCAAACTCACCGCCGCCGACTGGAAACTGGTGTTCCACCGCAAGCTGTGCGGCGTCTATCTCGGTCAGTTCGCCGTGACATCCACGCTGTGGTTCTTCCTGACCTGGTTCCCGAACTATCTGACGCAGGAAAAACACATCGCGGCGCTCACCGCGGGCTTTATGACTACCGTGCCATTCCTCGCGGCATTCTTTGGTGTGATTCTGTCAGGCATCGTCGCCGATCGTCTGGTGCGCAGCGGCCGTTCGCTGGGTTTTGCGCGCAAAACGCCAATCATCTGCGGTCTGCTGATCTCCACCTGCATCATGGGCGCGAACTACACCAATGACCCCATCTGGATTATGACGCTGATGGCGATTGCCTTCTTCGGCAACGGTTTCGCCTCAATTACCTGGTCGCTGGTCTCCTCGTTGGCACCGGTGCGGCTGATTGGTTTGACCGGCGGCATGTTCAACTTTGTTGGCGGCCTGGGCGGCATCACCGTACCGCTGGTGGTGGGCTATCTGGCGCAGGATTACGGCTTTGCGCCGGCGCTGGTGTATATCTCGGCGGTGGCGCTGATCGGTGCACTGTCTTACATCCTGTTAGTCGGTGATGTAAAACGCGTAGGTTAATACATCCCGTAGGGTCGCCATTCATGGCGACCTTGCCAATAACCGCACTGTAACCGCAACCCGGTTTATTCGCATCGCCCCCCTAAATCACGTAATTTATCCGGCAACTGTTAGATGGAAGGTTGCCTCATGTCAGAACAACAAATCACCTTTGCCGCGCGTCATCATCAACTCACCAACATCAACGTCTGGACCGGCGACAGCCAGTGGCTGGCATTTGATGTGCGACCTTCCGGCGCCTCTTTTACCAGCCTGACTATCGAGCGCGTCAACGTGGCGAGCGGTGCTGTTGAGGTGCTGTATCAGGCGCGCGATGGCGCACACGTTGGCGTGGTCACCGTCAGTCCGGATCTGCCATCGCGTTACGTCTGCATTCATGGCCCGGAACATCCGGATGCGCACTGGCGCTACGATTTTCATCACCGACGTGGCGTGATCGTGCAGCAAGGTATCGCTGAGAACCTCGACGCCTGCGATATCACCGCGCCTTACACGCCCGGCGCGCTGCGCGGTGGCTCGCATGTCCACGTCTTCAGCCCGGACGGTTCGCGCCTGAGTTTTACCTACAACGATCATGTGATGCATGAAAAAGATGCCGGCGATGACCTGCGCAACGTCGGCGTGGCCGTGCCGCTTCATCCGGTGTGTCCGCCCAAACAGCATCCGCGTGAATATGAGGGCAGCCATTATTGCGTGTTGGTCAGCCAGACGCAGCGCGATCCACAGCCGGGCAGCGACCAGATCGACCGCGCCTATGAAGAGTGCTGGATCGGGAATCAAGGCTATCAGAAAGCGGATGGCAGCTGGCAGCGCTGGGCCATCGCCTTTATCGGCGATACGCGTGCGGCTAACGGCGACAAAGTGCCGGAAGTGTTCGTGGTGGATCTGCCCGCCGCGTTAGCCGATTACGCCAAAGCTGGCGCATCGCCCTTGCAGGGCACGGCGGATAAATTGCCTGCGCCGCCAGCTGGCGTGCAGCAGCGCCGCATCACGCACACCAACGGCCTGGCACTGCAGCCGCGTCACTGGCTGCGCGCCTCAGCGGATGGCAGCGCCATCGCCTTTTTGCTGGCGGACGATCAGGGCGTGATTCAGCTGTGGACGGTTTCACCCAATGGCGGTCAGCCGCGTCAGGTGACGCAGTTAGCGAGCAGCATTCAGTCGGCGTTTAGCTGGCATCCACAAGGCGGCGCGATAAGTTTTATCTGTGATAACAGTGTGATGCGCTGTGAGATGGCGACGGGGAAATGTACGCGCTTAACGCCACGTAGCGATCAGGCGCCATCCGGTGATGCGGTGGTTTGGTCACCGGATGGGGAAAAGATCGCTTATATGCGGGAAGTAGACGGCTGGAGGCAGCTGTTTTGCGTTAGTGCGGCTGCGCGGGCATAGCAGCTGCAGTCGCCAGGCTGGATTGCGTGCCAGCCATTTTCTCGCTCTGCATCACGCGCTCGTGGATGGAATCCTTACTTTTATCGTCGTCAGAACGGAAATAATCCCATGGCAGCAGCACGGTATCCATCACCGCTGAGAACGGGAGATCGATCAGCGCCAGCGGCTTGATCGCCCAGCTGGTGTTGTCGTCGGCGATCATCTCTGCGCTGGCGCGCGTGCCGGGATAGTAGCCCTGACTGGCGCCGGTGTGAGACATAACGCTGGAGCAGCCTGAGGTAACGAAGGTACTGCAAATCAGCACAGCTGTGAGCGGAAAGCGTTTCATCATATTCATCATCATCATCCCTTCAGTCATGGCATGGCCCTGGCTGGAGTGTGTCACCTGACGTTAAGCAAAGCTCTATGGCCGCGTCTTGATTCTCAGGCGAATCGTCCCCTGAGTGTATGTCATATCGTCAGAATTGCTGTAAAAAAATACGCATCAGCCCTTGAAAGCGACCAGGCTGCACCCACTTTTAAGGAACGGTCTTGTTGCTGTTGCCGGAAGGGACAACAACGGACTGCACAACCTGTCCATGGTGGAAGGTTGCCTAAACTTGCTGAATATCAGGAGTCTTATTATGCGTAATTTTGATCTCTCTCCACTTTATCGTTCTGCCATTGGTTTTGATCGCCTGTTTAATCTGCTTGAGTCCAATCAAAACCAGGCCAATGGTGGCTATCCTCCGTATAACGTTGAGCTGGTGGATGAGAATTTTTACCGTATCACCATTGCCGTGGCGGGCTTTGCCCAGAGCGAGTTAGATATCACCTCGCATGACAACGTGCTGGTGGTGCGCGGCGCGCATCCTGAAGAGCAGCCGGAGCGTAAATACCTGTATCAGGGCATCGCCGAGCGCAACTTCGAGCGCAAATTCCAGCTGGCTGATCACATCACCGTGCGCGATGCGCGTCTGGAAAATGGTCTGCTGAGCATCGATTTAGTACGCATCGTCCCGGAAGAGGCGAAACCGCGTCGTATCGAAATCCTGTAATCAGGATCTGAGTTGAAAAAAAACGCCGCTGAAAAGCGGCGTTTTTGTTTAGGTGCGCACCAATAATCGCTGACTGACCATGCCGCCAAACACATTCACCAGCAGGCCAAGGATGATCACTGAAACCCCAATCATCTGTTGAATCGATAAGGTTTCACCAAGAATCAGCGCCGCGCTGAGAATTCCCACCACCGGCACCAGCAGCGACAGCGGAGCTACGCGCCAGGTTTCATAGCGACTCAGCAGGTTGCCCCAAATCGCATAGCCGACAATGGTGGCGATAAAGGCGAGATAGATCAGCGCCAACACCGTTTGCAGCGAGATGTGCAGCAGGCTGGTCACAATCGCCGCTTCGCCATCGAACAGCCACGAGCAGGCAAAAAACGGCACTATCGGCACCAGCGCACTCCACACCACCAGCGACATCACCGGCACTTTGTGGTTACGCAAAATGATTTTGTTGGTGATATTGCCGAGCCCCCATGACAGCGCCGCAGCCAGCGTCAGCATCATGGTGGTGAGCGTAATGCCCGCCGTGGTTTGGCCTGCCATGCCTGCGGTCGCCAGCATAAACATGCCGAGCGTCGCCACTAAAATGCCGGCGATGTGATTCCAGCGCAGCTTCTCCGCCAGGAACAGCGCACCGAGCAGCAAGGTGAAAAAGGCCTGCGCCTGCAGCACCAGCGACGCCAATCCTGCCGGCATGCCCAGTTTGATGGCAAGGAACAGAAAGGCGAACTGACCAAAGCTGATGGTCATGCCATAAACGATCAGCCAGCGCAGCGGAATCGCCGGACGTTTCACAAACAAGATCGCCGGAAATGCCACCAGGCTAAAACGCAATCCCGCCAGCAAGAAGGGCGGCATGTCCTGCAGGCCCAGCTTAATCACCACAAAATTCACGCCCCACGCCACCACAACCAGCAGGGCCAACAACATATCTTTAACTGACATACAAAGTCCTTACTGCCGCAATCAGGCGGTTGCCGTCACCGGTGTCGCGATTTCGGCACAACATTCTTCACCGACAATCTTAAAGAAATCAGATACCTGTAAAGCAATGGAGCGATCCAGTGCGCCCGCGTTGAACCACAGCGTGCCGACGTCGCGCAGGCGCGCATCGACGCGCAGCGCCAGCCGGTCATCAAAACTAAACGGCGGCACCGCGCCCATCACGCACTGGGTTAATTCCTGCGCTTTCTCTGGCGGCGCAAAGCTCGACTTCTTGCCGCCAATGGCGCGTGCGGCGCTCTTGAAGTTGATCTTGCAGTCGCCCGGCACAATCGCCAGCAGATAGCGCGCATCCGCGCCATCCGGCATCGTCACTTCCAGCACCATCGCTTTGGCCGCCTGATTGAGATCGTTACCGCGAATCTCGCTAATCAGGTCGGTCTGGCCGATGGCTTCATGCTCCACCACGCGATAACGCGCCTGATGCTGATCTAGCAGGGCCGCTACTTTTTCATAGGTATTCATGCTCGTCTCCTCGTCGAAAACCTGGCGTTAACTCCAGGCGATGGCGTGTTTCATTTTTTTGTCGGTCAGGCCAAAGAAGAAGCCCATGGTGATGCGCGTGTCGCCTTCCACGCGATCAATTTCGTGATAAAACGCAGGGTTAAACAGATAGATATCGCCACTGCGCGGTGAGAACTCGCACACCTCGCTGTGTTCGATGACGCCGGTTTGATAACCGAGCTCGCCCGGCGTTTTGTAGTACTCATCCACCGGCTGCCACTTCTTATTGAAGATGCGCAGCTCGCCGCCGGCGTTGCACTCCTGCAAACAGACCACGCAGCTGAGTTGATGCAGGATGTGGGTCACCGCCAATCCGCTGCCGGCGGCATCGCGCACGATGTTGTCGTTATGCAGGGGATTGGCGACGCCGTTTGCGTGGAAGCGCACAATCGAACCGGCGTAATCGCCCAGTTCAGGTTCGTTAGCGGTTTGCAGGCTTTCCAGGCGCAGCGCGTGCTTAACCCAGTTGTAGATTTGCTCGCGCAGGCAGTGCAGCGACGGCGGCAGCGCGGGCTGAATATCGCGCAGCTCGGTAAAGTAGTTTTCCGGCGCAGCGGTGTGCTTCGCCAGATAAGGGCCAAGCGTGGTCAGCGCGCCGTTCGGATAGTGCGACACCCGCACCTGTTCGCGACACTGCTGCAAATCATCTACCACCGCTGCGCGCACGTCCGGCGTGAGGAAGTTACGTAATACCAGCAGCGGCACGCGCGCGGTGACGATGTCATCCAGCCAGGTGCTTTCCACAAACATGTTCGGATGAATAACGCGGATCTGATTGAAAATCGCCATGTTGATCACTCCCCAATAGGAAATTCATGAAGTTCATGGTTACTCATACGACGCCATTCAGACGCCGTGCCCAGTGCTGAAATTGGTTCAGAAGAGATGAAAGTGGTGTTGTTGTTCTGTAAGCGGTGCAGCGTGAAATAGTTGGGATAGGGCGTATCGTCGGGATGCCATTGCCACGCCCAGGCTTTATCGCGGGTGACAAAAATGGCGTTGGCCGAACTGCCGCCCGGCGCGACCTGCGCCATCTTGTCGCGCAGATAATCGCGGGTGAAATCGGCGGGCGTGGCGCGATCCACTACATATTCCAGATACTCAGCGGAATCAAAACGCGACTCCGCCATGCCCAATTGCTGATAGACGGTGGGCAAAAAACCGTTATGCATCATGTACCACTGCGTTGCGCCGCTGGTGCGCCACAGCGGATGGGAAAATTCGATACCGTGATTTTTGCTCAGCGTGGCGTGGCGTACATGCACCGCCAGAAAGCGGCCGCGCAGGCGATCAACATCAATGGTCGGCAACGCATCGGCGAAGGTGCCGGTGCCGTGCAGCGTGCGAATGTGCCCTTGTTCCAGCCATAAACAGCCCCAACCGTTGGGATGCTGTTTAATCGGACCTTCGTGCGTGGCGGTCTCGCCGCAGCTCATGGCACGCGCGGCGTCCAGCACTGCAGCGGCATCAAATTGGCCGTGCGCCGCAATCATTCTGCACATAGTAAATCTCTCCGTGTGGTGAGCGATGAGACCTCAAGAATCTGATGGAACACCGCCAGAATTTCGTCGCGGCTGGTTGCGGCGAGGCGGAAGGTGGCGAGAATGCCGGCGTGGCGGGTTAAATCGGCATACAGCGAAGAGCGCGGCGAAACCGCCAGCGCGGGCAGATTGAGCGGTGGCAACAGCTGACCGCGTTGATGCTGTTCGATCCAGCGTTCAGCCGCGTCATATTGCAAGCGCTGACGCAAACGCACGCGGCCCACCGCCTGCGGCTGCGGCGGGAAATGCAGCGGCGGCATGCCGTGACCGGCTTCGATGTGAAACGCCACTTCTGCCCAGTTGATGCCGGTGACTTCCTGCACCAGATTCACCACGCCCATGCCGGAAAGGCGGAAGCCCATTTCGAGGAAGTGCGGTTCGCCGTTGACCAAAATAAAGTCGATATGAAACGCGCCCTGGCGATAGCCGAAGGTTTCGCAGCAGAAGCTCATCAGGCTGGTAAAGCTGGCGGGCAGCTGTTGCGCCGCGACCGCCACATGGCCGGATTCGTAAAAACTGACGCAGCCATCGGCATCGCTATGGTGTTCGATCACCTTTTGGCAGCAGGTCAGCGCCACGGCGTGGCCGTCCGCCACCACGCCTTGCAGCGAATACTCATCGCCCGCCAGCCAGCTCTCAACGATAAATCCGCTGAAGCCGCGCCCGCCGTAATTCATGGTATCGACCAGCTTGCCGATCACCGCATCGAGCTGGCTGGCCTCTTTCACCAGCCAGATGCCAAGGCCGCCGCCGCCATCAACCGGCTTGATCACGCAGGGATAGAGCAGCGCTTCACGCGCATCGCGGATGCTGAGCGGCGAGGCAAAAAAGCGAAACTCCGGTTGCGGAAAGCGCTGCCAGGCTTTACGCAACGCCATGCGCTGCGCGTACTTATCTGGCGGAATAAAGCTCACACCGGCGTCGGGCCCAGCC
This sequence comes from Pantoea sp. SOD02, assembly GCF_024707505.1. Taxonomy (GTDB): domain Bacteria; phylum Pseudomonadota; class Gammaproteobacteria; order Enterobacterales; family Enterobacteriaceae; genus Pantoea; species Pantoea symbiotica. Next base: position 22,990 of record NZ_CP102604.1, read on the forward strand.
AGCAGTTCGCGCACGCGGCCGGCGCTGGCGTTGTAGGCTTCAAAGCCGGCCAGCACCACGTGAGGATGCTCCATCAACCCGGCATGCAAACAGGCTTGCAGCACATCCCACGGATTTTCCGGGCGATCGAGCCGCACAATCAGATCGAACGGCAACGGGATGCTCAGCGATTGGTAATCGACGAAGTCGCCCATCTCCGCCAGCACGGTAAAGTAGCCCTCGCGTTTGGCCACCGCGCAGTAAGGATTTTGTCCGTCGCGGGTGGCGCCAATCTGCAGGAAAATCTTTCTCATCGCGTTGCCTTACCGGGTTAACGCCCGGAGATCACTTCAGTGACGACGTCTTGCATCACACCGTTATTCACCTGAATCACTGCTTTGTGCGGGTCAAAACGCAGCACGCGCGAAAGCGCATCGCCGCGCTGATCGTCCAGCAGTGAACTCACCTGCGCGCTGCGCCAGCAGTGACGCATCTGCGCCACGGTCAAACCAGAAAGTTGCTCCAGCTGCTGCGCCAGCAACAGATCGTCGCTTTCGCCGCGCAGCAGGGCGCGCACCGCCGCTTCGTCCGGCGCATCGACCAGCTGCTGCAGCCAGCTTTTCAGCTGATGGCCTTCGGCGATAAATGGCGAATAGATCATGCAAACCAGTTGGGTTTCATTGAGGCCAAATGCTTGTTCGGCGAACTGCGCAGCGCGCTGGCGGGCGCGCTTAATCGCCTCATCGTCCTGATAGCGTGCCGCCATCTCATCGATCAGCTGCGGCGGGAAATCCTTTTTCACCATCAGCCCGAGCGCAAAGCGCACATATTCGCGAATGCCTTCGGCGTAGCTACGCTGCAACAGCGTCTCCGCTCGCAGACCGCGAATATGTGCCATTAACGTCGGGTTACCGCAGTCCGATTCGGAGAAGCTGAACATCAGCTCATCAAAGCGGAAATGCATAAATTCGGTCAGTAGCGCCCAGTGCGCACCGGCTTCATACGCGGTGTCTTGATAGATGTTGAAGAACAGCGGATCGCGTTCCAGCTGCCAGGTAATGCGGTGCGCGGGTGTCACCTGGTCGGCGCCGTAGATATCGGCGAAATAGCGCTCGGCCACGCCATCCAGCGTCTGCAGGAAGCCGCTAAAGCCGCGCGATTTATCCGCCACCGGCGCATCAAACAGCCGCGAAAGATGGCGCGCCCATGCCAGATAAGCGGTTTGTTCCTGCGGCGAATCGCCGGTGATGATCACATCAACGCCGCCGTCGTAATGCGCCGCCAGGCCAAACGAGTTCACCATGCTGAGATTACAGGCGTTACAAAAGGTAGAGCGCGCATCGGCGCGGAAGCGGTGGCCATTCATCAGTACATCGTTGCGATTCTGCTGGCGCACGCTGTCGGGCATCGGTAAATGACGATCGAAGTGACGGATTTGCAGGCCGTCGGTCACCAGACATTCGGTAAAGTCATCATCGGGGATGTGCAGCGCGCGGTATACGCGATCGATATTCTCCATCACGCTGTCGTTCATCGCCGCATGACGGTTGGTGCTGATGCGCAGCTGAAAGGTGCTGCCGTGCTGCTGCCAGATCAGCCCCTGAATGTAGCGCACGTACGCCACCATATAGCTGCTGTCTTTGCCACCGCCGTAGGCCAGCAGCACGCGGTTATTTGCCGGGTGCGCGGCGTCGGGAAGTGCGGCCAATAAACGACGTGAACAGTGTTGCGCTGAATCGATAATCGTGGGAGTGAGATATCCACTAATCTCTCGCATCATGGTGGACAGATTATTCATTTTTCACTTCATCCTTTGGCTAATAAAAACGCTGTTGCCGTGCTGGCGGCAACAGACGGGAAATGGGCCACGAAGGTGCTACGGAATGAATTTTTTAGTCGGAAGCGGCACTGCAACTAATGCGTATGGTTATCAATTAACTAATGCAGCCTAAAGTACTTTGAATGTAATCTGGTGAAAACGCACAGATCCGGACGAAATAGGGTGGAACAGATGGCGGGTGAAACGGAACAGGGCAGTCGTTACCGTCAAATCGCAGAGCAGATAAAACAAGCCATTCACAGCGGCTCGCTGCCGCCCGACAGTCGTTTGCCTTCGGTACGCACGCTGGCGACGCAGTACAGCGTCAGCATGACCACCGCGCTGAAAACATTACGTACCCTTGAGGATGAGCACTACGCGGTGGCGCGTCCTAAGTCCGGTTTTTTTGTCGCCCCGCGACCTGCTAATAAAACGTTTCCCACCGTAATCAACGAGCAAGCGCGCGAAGTGGCGCCGCTCGACGAGCAAACCGAGTTGCATCTGGCGATGCTCGGTTCAGACTGCCGCGTGCGGCTGGATCTGGCTAACGGCGACATCTCACTCTATCCGGTGAAGAAGATTGGTTTGCTGATGCGCCAGATGGGATACAGCAAACCGGCGCTGCTCGGCAACACCGTGAAAGGCACCGGCTATGCGCCGCTGAAAAATGAAATTGCGCGTCGCGCGGTGGATTATGGCTGCAATATCAACGCTGATGACATCCTGATCACCAACGGTTGCATCGAAGCGATTTCGCTGGCGCTGCGCGCCACCACGCGGCCTGGCGATATCGTTGCGGTGGAGTCGCCCTGCTATTTCGTGCTGCTGCAGATGCTGCATAACCTCAATCTGCGGGTGATTGAGGTAGAAGCCGGGCCGGAAGGCTACGTCAATGTGGAGAAACTCACCGCGCTGTTTCAGCGCAAAGCGGTGCAGGCCTATCTCACCATTAACAACATCAATAATCCGCTGGGCAAAAGCATTCCCAACGAGCAGAAGGCCTATATTGCGCGTCAGGCCGACGAGAACGATGTGGTGATCATTGAAGATGATATCTTCGGCGATACCGCATTCGGTGAACGCCGTCCGTTCCCGATGCGCGCCTTCAGCCCGAACGCTATTTTGTGCAGCGGCTTCTCGAAAACCGTCGCACCCGGCATTCGCATTGGCTGGGTGCACAGCAGCAACTACATGCGCAAAATCGCCTCGCTGAAATACACCACCAGCATGGGCACGTCGGTATTGTCACAAGCGGCGATTGCCGAACTGCTGCGCAGCGGCGGCTACGATGCGCATCTGCGTAAGCTACGGCGTGAGCTGAAGAATCAAATCCAGCATATGCGTCAGGCGGTGCTGCGCTACTTCCCGCCGGGCACGCGGGTTTCTGATCCTGAAGGCGGCTATGTGTTGTGGGTGGAAATGCCGATCGGCGCGTTGAATGTGCGCGCGCTGTTTCTCAAAGCGCGCAATGCGGGCATCGGTATCGCGCCGGGGCACATTTTCGCCACCGATCACCGCTACGATCACTGTTTTCGACTCAATGCCGGGTTTGGCTGGAATGCCGAAGTGGAGGAGGCGATTCAGCAGCTGGCGCAGTGGTGCCAGTTGTCGCTGGGGGCAGCGATGTAAAAATACTCTGAATAGCGTAAATAGAATAAACGGCAAAGAAAAAACTTTGTCGGCATTCTCCATTTAATAATGTAAACGATTCATTAAAATCTTCTTTTAACATAAACAACTAATCTAATAGTTATGGGTAACTTTAATCTTAATCTTTGCCCGGTAAGAAATGTGCAAGAGAATAGCACGAATTGCATGGTTTAAATTAAATTATAAAAACAATGATTTAGGTAAACACATTGCTTCTTCCCTTAATTGTTATTACAACAACAGCTAATTAATCCGTAGAAAAAACACTTTGCACGAAATAAAAAGTGAGGTATTAATTCAATCGCTGTATAGGTATGTGTAATTACAAAATTGAACAAAGGAGCTGTTTATGAAAGTAATTGACAGAGAGTTGTTAAGTATCATTTCTGGTGGCGGTGGTCGTAATGACCCACCTTATAACTCAAGTAATAATAAAAATAACGGTAGCACTGCAGGTAACTCTGGTTACAACAACGGTTATGTGGTCGGCTGTAATAATGGCATCATTGGCGGAACTATTGCAGGGGCCGCTGGTGGAATAGTCGGCGCAGGCCTGGGAATGGTCGGTGGAGCGATAGCCGGGGGTTGTTTCACAGGAAGTGGCAACAGTAATAATAACGGTAACAGTAACTCCTCTGGAAATTGTAACTCAGGTGGAATGGGCGGTTCCTGCAGCCGATAGATAACCCTCACCCGCTCCTTATTTGTGAGCGGGTGAAAAGGAGTTGGATGTGCTTTTTTTATTCAAAAATTTTGTTTTATTCATATTTTTGATGGCTGGTTTTTTATTTATTAGTGGCGCTGGGGTTATTTCAGCGTTCTTCATTTACACCCCGCCACCTGAGTTATCAAAATTGGTCATCATTATAACTTCATTATTATCATTTGTTTCTCTTGCTCGAAAGGTGAGTGATTATTTAGCAAAAAAATACATAAAGTCATGATGACGATATAATTCTAAGGGAAAAGATTGTATGGAAACTAGAACCAAAAAAGAAGGTTGGTTAAACTTATCTCTTTTTCTTCTAATGTTTCTACTGACAGCCTTTCCATTACTCTTCCCCAATCGAATAGAGTTAATTGAGTCTGGATTGTTTTTACCGTATGGCTTTATGATTGAGTTTTTTGTTATTGTGCCCATTTATCTTTTAAAATTCAGGAAGAAAGAAGGCTTTGGCATCGGTAATTTTACGGTCATGCAATTCTTGATATTTTTTTCTTTGATTTTGATAATCCAGTTTATTATACCAAAGGTGTTTTTTCATACGGATGACATTGTTAGTCAACAGGCGGTTTCGCTGCCTCTCTATACTCTTGTTCTAACGCAAATATCTTATATTCTGATGGTGCCGGTTTATGAAGAGATAGCAATCAGGGGCGGGTTATTTGGCGCGTTAACTGTTTTTTCTAACAGTAAGGTATTTTCTGCAATTATAACGTCCTTAATTTTTTCTCTGCTGCACACACAGTATTCAGGTTTTAAACCCCTCTTTCTTCTCTATCTTATTTCTTTAACGCTTGTTGCCGCGAGAGTCTTGTCAAAGGGATTGTTATTACCTGTATTACTGCATACTTTTATGAACGGTATTGTGATCAATGGACATTATCTATTCAACCACTAAAAAAATAAGTAAGGAATACTGAATTGTTTCGCCAGGAAGCGGTTGAAAATCACAAAATGAAATGGCGTGGTCGAGCCTTGTTGCTCCCCGGAATCCCTCTTTGGCTCATTGCGGGAGTTTCTCTTTTATTTATTACTCTTTTTCTGGTGTTTGTTATTACTAGCACTTATACCCGACGGATCAACGTTACTGGAGAAATATCCACTTATCCTCGCGCAGCTAATGTCTATTCCAGCGTTCAGGGTATTGTGGTCAAGCAGTTCGTTACTGCAGGGCAGTTTATTGAAACGGGCGCACCCATTTATCAAATAGACGTCAGCAAAACTACACGCAGCGGCGTGGTTAGTGAAAACCAACGCCGGGATATTGATCATCAGCTTGAACGTATTACACAGATGATTAGCCGACTTGAAAGCAGCAAGACAGCCACTCTCGTCATGCTGGAGAAACAAAAAGAGCAATATGCTGACGCGTTATTACGCTCAACTGACATCCTCCGTCGCGCTCAGGAAGGGATCCGTATTATTAAGGAGAATATGGACAACTATCGGAATTATCAGCTCCGGGGATTGGTAAATAAAGATCAACTCACCAACCAAGTGGCACTGTATTACCAACAGCAAAACAATCTCCTTGGACTATCAAGCCAGAATGATCAAAATGCGCTGCAAATCACAGCGTTGGAGAGTCAAATATCTACTCAGGCCGCCAGCTTTGACAATCAGATTTACCAGATGGAACTGCAGCGTTTTGAACTGCAAAAAGAACAACTCAATATTGATGCCGGTGGAACCATTATTGTGCGAGCGCTGGCTGCCGGCCGTATCGATTCGCTGAGCGTTACGGTGGGACAGATGGTTAACGCTGGCGACAGTCTGCTGCAAATTCTCCCCCACACTATCGATCATTACACCCTGGTGCTGTGGGTTCCCAATGACGCAATCCCTTATCTCACTCTCGGTGATCGGGTCAATATTCGTTATGAAGCCTTCCCTGCGGAGAAATTTGGTCAGTTTGCTGGCACCGTTACCGTTATCTCCAGAGCACCCGCATCACCGCAGGAAATGCTGACTTATCAGGGCGCTCCACGATCTGCCTTAACTTCCGCGATCCCCTATTACAAGGTCATTGTCAGGCCAGATAAGCAGGCTGTTATGTATGGAGGTGAACGTCTGAGTCTGGAGAACGGCATTAAAGCGCAGAGCACGCTGTTCCTTGAAAAAAGGAGGCTATATCAATGGATGTTTTCGCCGTTTTACGACATGAAACATAGCGTAATGGGGCCAGTCAATGAGTAGATTAACCTGCAAAACGCTGATCGGTCAGCTGGAATTATGGCTGCGCCATCGTGTCCCAATGATTCATCAAACCGAGTCAGCCGAATGCGGTCTGGCCTGCCTTGCAATGATCTGCGGATATTACGGCAAGAATGTTGATTTGATAACGCTGCGACGACAGTTCAACCTGTCGGCTCGCGGCACTACGCTATCGGCACTGACCGGCATTGCTGAGCAGCTAGGACTGAGCACCCGACCGCTATCACTCGACATCGACGAATTAGGCGCATTGAAGATACCTTGCATCTTACACTGGGAGTTCAACCATTTTGTCGTGCTGGTGAGCATCCGGCGTAATTGTGTGGTGCTACACGATCCGGCGCGCGGCCGCCGGACGGTCAGCTTCGCAGAACTGTCGAAAAATTTTAGCGGTGTTGCGCTCGAAGCCTGCCCAGGAAGCACATTTATTGCCGACAGCGCCCACAACAAAATCAGTTTACGTACTCTGATCGCTAGCGTGCACGGGCTCAAGACCGTACTCGGCAAAATACTCTGCTTATCATTAGTGTTCGAGACCATCAATCTTGTGATGCCGGTTGGCACGCAACTGGTGATGGATCACGCCATACCCGCAGGCGATCGGGGCTTACTGACCTTAATCTGTGCTGGATTGATATTTTTTATCCTGCTGCGAGCTGCAGTCGGTATGGGACGCGCCTGGACCGCGCTGGTTATGGCAACGTTCATCAACGTGCAGTGGCAATCCGGCCTGTTCAATCATCTGATACGGCTGCCGCTCGGCTACTTTGAGCGGCGCAAGTTGGGTGATATTCAGTCTCGGTTCACTTCACTGGATACGTTGCGAAGCACCTTCACTACCAGCATCGTTGGCGGCATTATGGACAGCATCATGGTCATTGGCGTGTTGGTGATGATGGTCCTGTATGGTGGCTGGCTTACCTGGATCGTGATGGCGTTTACAACATTTTATGTTCTGCTGCGCCTGGTAACCTACAGGTACTACCGGCAACTTTCTGAAGAGTTATTGGTCAGGGAAGCGCGCGCCAACTCGTATTTTATGGAAACACTCTACGGAATTGCCGCCGTCAAAATGCAGGGTATGGCTCAGCGCCGGATATCCCACTGGCTGAATCTCGAAATCGATTCAATTAATACCGGTATTCGCGTCACCAAAATGGATATGCTATTTGGCGGTATCAGTACTTTTATTGCCGCCTGTGATCAGATTGTGGTTCTGTGGATGGGGACCATCCTCGTGATCGATAACCAGATAACTATTGGTATGTTTGTCGCATTTGGCGCTTTTCGTGCACAGTTCTCAGACCGTATCGGGTCGCTGACAGAATTTTTACTGCAGCTACGCATGATGAGTCTGCATAACGAGCGCATTTCCGACATTGCTCTGCACCCGCGGGATAATTATAAACCCGAGCTCTGTTACGAAGCGAGACTGCAACCAATCGGGCTGACTACATATGAGCTGAGCTACCGCTACGACAGCCAGTCACCGGCAATATTCGATGCGCTAAATATTTCAATCTTACCGGGAGAGTGCGTGGCGATTGTCGGCTCATCCGGTTCAGGAAAATCCACGCTGTTGAAGGTTCTGTGCGGTTTGTTTTCTCCCACAAGTGGCTTTGTCGAAGTGGATGGCGTCGATATCCAGCAAATGGGTATCAACAATTATCACAAGATGATCGCCTGTGTGATGCAGGATGATAAAATTTTTTGCGGTTCTATCCGGGAGAATATCTGCAGCTTTGCAGATGAAATGGATGACGAATGGATGAAAGAGTGTGCCCAAGCCAGCTATTTGCACGAGGTTATTATGCGTATGCCAATGGGATATGAAACGCTTATTGGTGAATTAGGTGAAGGGCTGTCTGGCGGGCAAAAGCAGCGGTTATTCATTGCCCGGGCATTATATAAGAAACCAGCGATTCTTTTTTTAGATGAGGCCACAAGTGCACTGGACAAAAAAAGTGAAGAAATGGTGAATCAGGCAATTAAAAAACTTCGCATTACGCGGGTAATAATCGCACACAGAGAAAGCACGATCGCATCGGCTGATCGAGTTATTGCTCTCAAGTCATGAAGTGTTAATAGCACCAAAATGAGGTCGCCATAAATGGCGACCCTACAAAATCACCCTGTAAGGTCGCCATTTATGGCGACCTTGCCTATTAATCGCTAAATGCGGCTTCCAGCTCTTCCGCCAGTATCTGCACCGCGCGCTCAATCTTCTCCGCATCCGGCACATAGTTCATGCGCATGCATTGATGGGTATGCGGCCATTCATGTTCCAGGCCGGGGAAGAAGAAGTGGCCGGGCACCATCAGCACGCCGCGCGCCTTCAGGCGCTGATACAGCGTTTCGGTGCTGATCGGCAGATCGCGGAACCACAGCCAGAGGAAAATCGCGCCTTCGGGTTTATGAATCAGGCAGCGATCCTCTGGCAGATAGCGGCGCAGAATCGCAATCGTCTCGCTCACTTTGGCCTGATAGAACGGCTTAATTACCTCTTCCGACAGACGCAGCAAATCCCCGCGCACAATCATCTCATTGGCAATAGCAGGACCGATGCTGCCCGGTGCCAGGCTGATAATCCCGTTCATATTGCCAATCGCGGCGATTGTGCTCTCATCGGCGACGATAATGCCGCAACGTGCGCCCGGCAGGCCGAGTTTCGACAGGCTCATGCACAGAATGGTATTGGGATTCCATAACGGGCGCGCTTCGCTAAAGATGATGCCGGGGAACGGCACGCCGTAGGCGTTATCAATCAGCAGCGGTACGCCGTGCTGCTGCGCCAGCGCGTCTAGTTGCAGCAGTTCGTCATCGGTGATGACGTTGCCGGTTGGGTTGGTTGGGCGCGATACGCAAATCAGGCCAACATCGTCATTCAGCGGCAGATGATCGAAATCGACGTGATATTTGAACTGGCCTTCCGGCAGCAGCTCAATGTTGGGCTTGGCGGAGACAAACAGATCCTCTTCCAGCCCGGCATCGGCGTAGCCGAGATATTCCGGTGCCAGCGGGAACAGCACGCGCTTTTTGCTGCCGTCGGCGCGACGTCCGGCAAACAGATTGAAGAGATAGAAGAACGCACTCTGACTGCCGTTGGTCAGCGCGATGTTTTGCGCGGTTAATGGCCAGCCAAGTTCTTCACGCAGCATCTTCGCCAGCGCATCCAGCAGCAGCGCTTTGCCGCGCGGACCATCGTAGTTGCACAGCGCTTCGCTCAGTTTGCCATCCTGATGCATCTGCATCAGCAACTGGTTGAAATAGTCATTCATCGCCGGGATCTGCGCCGGATTACCGCCGCCAAGCATGATGGTGCCTGGCGTGCGCAGGCCTTCACCCATGTCTTCCATCAGACGTGAGATGCCGGAGTGTTGAGTAAATTTGTCGCCGAACTGAGAAAAGGACATAGGAAGTTAAAACGTTGTGAAATCGAATGGGGAACCACCATAGCGCCCGCCGCTGGCAGGCGCAATGGGTAAAGCAGCAAGCTTAGCCTTGGATCTGCGGGTTAACGCAGTTTTTCTCGACTTTACCGCTCAGGGCGGCGATCAGGTTATCTACCGCGTCGCGCGCCATGCCGTAACGGGTTTCATGCGTGGCAGAACCGATGTGCGGCAGCGCCACTACGTTTGGCAGCGTCAAAATCTCGGCATCGGCAGGCACCGGCTCAACTTCGAACACATCCAGACCGGCAGCGTGGATGGTGCCGTCTTTTAGCGCCGCAGTCAGCGCCTGCTCATCCACCACCGGACCGCGACCGGCGTTGATCAGAATTGCGCTTGGCTTCATCAACTTGAGCTGCGCCGCGCCAATCATATGGTGCGTCTGTTCGGTCAGCGGCAGGCTGATGCAGACAAAATCACTCTCTTTCAGCAAGGTTTCCAGATCGCAGGCACGCGCACCAAAGCGCGTTTCCGCTTCTTCATGCTGACGGCGCGCGTTATAAAGAATATTCATGCCGAAGCCAAAGTGCGCACGCTGCGCCAGCGCCAGGCCGATGCGGCCCATGCCGAGGATGCCGAGGGTTTTGTGGTGCACATCGATGCCGAAATGATCCGGGCCGATGCTCTTTTTCCACTCGCCGGCTTTCACCCACTTATCCAGCTCGGTCACGCGACGTGCGGTGCTTAGCACCAGCGCCATCATGGTGTCGGCGACGGTTTCGGTCAGCACGGTTGGCGTATGCATCAGCAACACCTTGCGTTGATTCAGCGCGTCGACGTTGAAGTTATCGTAACCCACCGACACGGTGGAGCAGGCGCGCAGCGCGGGCATTTTTGCCAGCAGCTCGCCATCCACTTTGCCGCCAGAGCCGAGCAAACCTTGCGCCTGTTCGAACTGCGCCGCGTGTTTCTGGATGGTTTCCGGAGAAATGTCATGCACTTCAGTGACGGTGAAATGGGCATCCAGCTTGGTGCGCAGGTCATCTGGCAGGCTCTTATAAAGAATCACAGCAGGTTTCATCTTTTGCTCCCTATGAAATGGTGAGGAGGCCTTGAGGCCTCCCGAATTGATTACGCGTGCTTTGCGCCATGCATCGGCGGCGATGTTTTATTCTGCGCCGGTTTGACGATTAACGTCAGCCAGACCGAGGCCAACAGCGCAGCACCCATGAAAATGTAGGAGGCGGCAGGCGAACCGGTCGCGCCATTAAGATAGCCTACAATCCACGATCCGACGAAGGAACCGAGTGCGCCCATGCTGTTGATCAGTGCCATCGCACCACCGGCGACGTTGCGCGGCAACATCTCAGGAATGATGGCGAAGAACGGACCGTACGGCGCATACATCGCACCACCGGCGATCACCAGCAGCGTATACGACAGCCAGAAGTTGCTGGAACCGACCAGATAGGAACCGAGGAACGCCAGCGCGCCAATCAGCAGCAGCGGCCAGACAAACAATTTACGATTCTGGGTTTTATCGGAGGCCCACGACACCACGATCATCGCAATGGTCGCCACCAGATACGGCACCGCTGACAGCCAACCGGCTTCCACCATGCCCATCTGCGAACCGTTACGCAGAATAGACGGCAGCCACAGCACGAAACCGTACACGCCGATGCTCCAGGCAAAATATTGCAGGCACAGCAGGATCACGTTGCGATTACGGAACGCTTCGCCGTAGTTACGCACCGCTTTAATGCCTTCCTGCTCTTTTTGCAGCTGCGCCTGCAGCGCGGCTTTCTCGCTTTCGCTCATCCATTTGGCCTGGGCCGGTTTGTCCTGCACCAGGAACCACCAGGCAACCGCCCAGATCACTGCCGGGATGCCTTCGAAGATAAACATCTCGCGCCAGCCAAAGGATTCAATCAGATAGCCGGAGACCACCGACATCCACAGCACTGTCACCGGATTACCGAGGATCAGGAAGGTATTGGCGCGCGAACGCTCGGATTTGGTAAACCAGTTGCTGATATAGATCAGCATCGCCGGCATCACCGCCGCTTCAACCACGCCGAGCACAAAGCGGATTGCTGCAAGCATCGGGATGTTGCTGACCACGCCGGTCAGCGAGGCGCAGCCGCCCCATAAAATCAGGCACCAGAAAATCAGCTTCTTCACGCTGCGACGTTCGGCATACAGCGCGCCGGGAATCTGGAAGAAGAAGTAGCCGAGGAAGAACAGAGCGCCCAGCAGCGATGACATGCCTTTGGTGATGCCGAGATCGTCATTTATCCCTGCGGCAGAGGCGAAGCTGAAGTTCGCCCGGTCCAGATACGCCAGACTGTAAGTGATAAACACGATGGGCATGATAAACCACCAGCGTTTTGGCGCGATTGTCTGCGATTTCATGGGTGACTCCTCTGGTTGAGGTGGACGCATTCAGTGGATGCGCCTCGCAATATAGTTGTAGTAGGTACAGATATTTTTTAAATCTTTGTTTGGCGGTCGCCATAAATGGCGACCCTACAAAACGCATCGACTATCGTGAATATCAATAATCACCCAACGCCGCACGCGTCGGCAGGCCTTCGCTGTCGCCAGCAACCTGAATCGCCAGCGAACCGATTTTATTACCGCGCAGAATCGCCTGCGGCAGGGATTTTCCTTCCAGCAACGCGCTGATCAGCCCAACAGCAAAACCGTCGCCGGCACCCACGGTATCGACCACGTTCTCGACGCGAATCGGTGCGACCTGGCCTTGCTGGCCGTCGGCGGTTTTGTACCAGGCGCCGTCGCCACCGGTTTTGATCACCACCGCTTTCACCCCTTTATCGAGGTAAAAATCGGCGATGGCTTCCGGCTGGCGATAGCCGGTAAGAATCAAACCCTCTTTTTCGCCCGGCAGCACCCAATCGGCGTATTCCGCTAAATGATTGAGCTGTTTACGCATCTCCTCTTCGCTGCGCCATAACACCGGACGCAGATTGGGATCGAAGGAAATAGTTTTGCCACGCGCGCGCATCTCTTTTGCTGCATGTTGCGCCAGGGCAAGTGAGCTGTCGGAGATTGCCGCCGCCACGCCGCTTAAATGCAGATGGCGCGCGCTGCCAAAGTAGTCGTCGTTGAAATCATCGGGCGACAGATGGCTGGCGGCGGAGCCTTTGCGAAAATATTCCACTTCCGGATCGGAGCCGTCATCAACGCGGGATTTAAGCTGGAAGCCGGTGCGATAGCGTGCGTCGGTGGTGACACAGCGGTGATCAACGCCCTCTTTTTCCAGCTGTTGCAGCGTGAAGCGACCAAAGCTGTCGTCGCCGACGCGGCTCACCCAACCGACCTGCAAACCGAGGCGCGCCAGGCCAATCGCCACGTTGAGTTCGGCACCGGCGATGCGTTTGACGAAGCCTTCCGCTGCGGCGAGATCGCCGGTTTGCTGGGCGATAAACATCGCCATCGCTTCGCCAATCGTCACCACATCCAGCGTTTTTTGCGTCATCATCGGCTCCTTACGCTGCACGCAGCAGGTCGACGTAATGGCGCGTGACCGCCAGCAAATCCGCGCCTTCCAGCGGGAATTCGATGCCGCGCGGTGCGTCAGTTGGCAGCGCGTTAAGCAGCGAGCGCCAGCTATCGTCGGCCTGATCCAGCGCGATAGCGCGGAAGGTAGCGCCGTGCGGCACCGCCGTTTTAACGTGAATATAGCTAACGTAGCGGCTGAGTTGTGCGGCTGCCTGTAAACCGTCTTCGCCGGTCCACTGCCAGTTGCCCATATCGAAGGTCATATCCAGCGGTAACGCGGCATCGCAGGCCTGATGGAAGAAGCGCAGCATCGGCGCCAGTTTGCTGTCCGGGGTTTGATCGTTCTCAACCACCAGCGTCACCGTTGAGGCTTGCAACACAGCGCGCAGCGCGCTGGCATCGAGTTCCACAAAATGACCGAGCGCCACTTTCAGGCGCTTAGCACCGATTTGTTCAGCTTCCTGCAGGAATTGCGCCAGACGCGGATTCAGCGCGCCATCATCCAGCCACAACGCTTCCGGCACGGAATAGCTGGCGCTCAGCTGATGCTGGGAAATCGCATTGCCGAGTGCGTGCAGCAAGCAAAGTTCGTTTTCGTTGAACAGCTCGCGACGGATTTCGACGCCATCCGCACCCGCCTGTTTGATCAGCGGCAACAGCGCGGCCTGGCCACCCAATTCCGCTACTTTCTGCGCGCCGTATGCGGCAGTTACAACAATAATTTCTGGTTTCATCACGTTTCTCCGGGCATGACCACATCCCATTCGTTATAAAAAACCTAAATGGAACCGGTTCCAAAGAGAAGGGGCAGACCGTGAAATTATGATCATGCTCACGAAGTGAGCCATAAAAGGGGAAGTTAGCGCAGCGGCTGGCTGGAGCCGCGCACGATCAGCTCGCCGGAGAAGAGCTGTTCGCTGATCGATTGCTCGCTGCCTTCGATGCGTGCAATGACTTGTTCCAGCGCGGCGTAGCCAATCTGCCAGGTGGGCTGTTTTAACGTGGTGATGCCGACGCCCGCCAGCGCCGCCCATTCCAGTTCGTCAAAGCCCAGCAGGCCAATCGCTTCGCCCCAGCGCAGCTCAAGACGCTGAAGCGCGCGCGCCACTTGCAAGGTCAGCGCGCCGTTGGCGGCAATCACCGCACAGCGTTTATCTGCATGGCGCTGCTGGAACTCGCGCAGCTGTTTTTCCAGCGCGTCGGGCTGATGAAGCGCCACTTCGGCATTCTCTGCCGCAATCTGTGGCGCGCTGTTCACCGTGTCGTAGAAGGCGCGCAGACGTTCGCGGCGCGTGTTGACGCTGCCGAGCGGCTCGCTGAGGAACAGCAGGGCTTGATAGCCGTTATCCAGCAAATGTTGGGTCGCAACAGTGGAAGCTTCAACGTTGTTGAGCCCCACCATATCGCAGGCGAAATCGGGGATTTTTCGGTCAATCAACACCATCGGCAGCATCGACTGTTGCAGGCGATTGAGGACTTCTTCATGCATGCCCACGGCATTCACCACAATGCCTTCTACCTGATAGCTGCTCAGCAATTGCAGGTAATGCTGTTCGAGATCGACTTCGTTGTTGGTGTTACACATCAGCAGGGTAAAACCCTGTGCACGACACGCCGCTTCGATGCCGCTCAGCACGTCTACCGAGTAAGGATTGGTAATGTCGGCAATGATCAGGCCGATCAATCGCGTGCGGCCGCGTTTCAGTCCACGCGCCATCTGGCTGGGACGATAGTTGAGTTCGGCGATGGCCTGTTCGATACGGGCTTTGAGATCGGGCGAGAGCAGATTCACTTCGCCATTCAGATAGCGGGAAACGCTGGTTTTACCGGTTTTTGCCGTACGGGCAACGTCACTGATTGTGGCTCGTGGCGGCCTGGTTTTCATTGCTTACACCTGCTGAAAAGAAACAGGCGAAGACTAACACAGCTCGGGCCAGGCGCAATCATTGCGCGTCAGAAGTGAGTCGCAGCACCGGTTGCCAGAGCGTTTGCAGCTCGCTCAGCGGTGCATCATCGAGCAGTTGCAGCACCATTTCGGCGATGCGCTCGCCAATGTGCTGCTGGGATGATTGCAGAATGGCATTTACCGGCTGATCGACAATCGAATCGGGCGGCAATCCATCATACACATACAGCGGAATCGCCTGCGCGCCCTTCAGGCGGGCCGCTTGCTGCAGCGCAATCGCGGCTCCTTCACCCAGCGTGCTGCAATCGGTGATGATCGCCTGCGGCGCATCGCCTTGCGCCAGCCAGGCATTGGTTTGTTGATAGCCGGATCGACGCGTGGCGGGCAACGCCGCCATCAGGGATTGATCGACCGGCGCTTGATGCTGAATCAACGCATCAATAAATCCCTGGCGGCGATCGAGGATGTACGTTGCCGATTCGTTACTGCCGAGATAAGCCAGACGCAGCCATCCTTGTTGCAGGCAGTGTTCTGCCGCGAGAAAGGTACCGGCGTGATTATCGTAATCTATCCACGCGTAGGGCTGTGGCAGCTCGCTGCGACCGAGCGTCAGGAAGCGGAAACCTTTCTGCTGTAATCGTTGCAAACGCGCATCCTGCGGCATGGTGTGGGTTAAAATCAGGGCATCAATGGCGCCGCTGCGCAGCATGCGAATCAGCTTGCGTTGCAGCTCCTGCGGTTTATCGGGTAGCAACAGCAGATCAATATCGTGCTGCGAGAGACGTTGATCCAGCGTCAGTAGCATTTGGCTGTAGTAGCTGTCATTGAGCGAGGCGTGGCTGATGGGAAAGAGCAGACCAACCGCATTGGCGCGTCCGGTTTTCAGGCGGCGGGCCGCATCGTTGGGGCGATAACCGCGCGCCTGCGCTTCATCTTCAATGCGTTTGCGTGTGACGGCCGCTACATCGTCATAGCCATTTAGCGCCCGGCTCACGGTAGTAACAGAGAGGCCAAGGGTAGCGGCGATGGCTTTCAGTGACATGATAGCGTCCCATTGATCAATTTTTGATCACGCTAGCATAAAGGAAAAGGCGGCTCTATCAGTTACGAATTTTTTAGCTTTTTCTGACAAAGATGGCGTCAAAAGTGGCGAAAAAGAGTGATAAAAGCCGACCTGCTCACGCAGTCGGCTCTACTTTTAGCTCAGCGGGCTGAGGGTGATCTCAACGCGACGGTTCTGTGCTTTACCGTCTTCGGTGCTGTTGCTGGCGACCGGATTATCCGGGCCTAAACCCTGTGTGCGCAGACGATTTTGCGCCACGCCCTGCAGAATCAGACCGCTGGCGACGCTGTCAGCACGCTGCTGTGACAGGCGCATATTCAGCGCGCGCGTGCCGGTGCTGTCGGTGTAGCCCACCACATTTACGGCGGTTTTTGGATACTCTTTCAGCACCATCGCGACGCCGGTCAGGGTGTTGGCG
This sequence comes from Pantoea sp. SOD02, assembly GCF_024707505.1. Lineage (GTDB taxonomy): Bacteria > Pseudomonadota > Gammaproteobacteria > Enterobacterales > Enterobacteriaceae > Pantoea > Pantoea symbiotica. The sequence goes on from NZ_CP102604.1 coordinate 39,677, forward strand.
CCCGCCGGTTTCAGGTTGCTGCTGTTAGAATCAAAGGTGACGTTATTTGGCATGTTGAGCACGATGTTGTCGCCCTGACGCGTCACGCTGACGCCGGTGCCACGCATTTTGTCGCGCAGTTTCGCTTCCTGTACATCCATGTAATAACCTGCGCCGCCGCCCAGTGCAGCACCGGATGCCGCGCCAATCAGCGCGCCTTTACCGCGATCTTTCTTCGACGACGACAGCACGCCCACGCCCGCGCCAAGCACCGCGCCTAAGCCGGCACCGATGCCCGATTTGCCTGCCTGCGATTCGCCGGTATACGGATTGGTGGTACAACCCGACAGCGCGAGGCTGCCGCTCAGTAACAAGGTCAGCGCCAAAATACGCTTATTCATGAAAAATCCCTCACAGATTTAAACGGGGAAAAGCCCCAAAACGGCACTATTATGCCGTTCAATTATGGGGAAATGCGTGAGGGTCAGTCTTAATTTGTAAACTTTTGCTTTAAAGATTATCAGGATGGCAGAAACAGCTGGTTTGATGGTCGTTAATTAAGCCGCAGGCCTGTAGAAATGAGTGGCAGGTTGTGGGGCCGACGAATTTAAAACCACGCTTCTTAAGCGCTTTCGACAGCGCAATGGCGGGCTCGGAAGTGGTTGGCGCGTCTTTGTAATTCGCGTAACGGTGCAAAATCGGCGTATGGTCGACAAAAGACCAGATAAAGCGCGAAAAGTTTTCTCCGGTGGCCTCCAGCGCCAGCAATGCGCGCGCATTGTTGATAATCGCTTCCAGCTTGCCGCGATGGCGAATCAGTCCCGCATTTTGCATCAGACGTTCCATGTCGCTTTCATCCATCAACGCCACGGCATCAGGATCGAATTCATGGAATGCGCGGCGGTAATTTTCGCGTTTTTTCAGCACGGTAATCCATGAAAGTCCCGCCTGTTGGCCTTCCAGACAAACCATTTCAAATAAGACTCGCTTATCGGTCTGCGGCACGCCCCACTCTTTATCGTGGTACGCCAGATACAGTGGATCCTCAGTTACCCAGCCACAACGTTGCATTGCATCACTCCCTTAGCATATGAAATAGCGATAGTTCCCTTGACGTATGGCAAATTCGATTAATAGTTATACAACGGGCGCCGATATAGATCTTATAAAACTTAAACGCCCATCTCTTCCCGGCTCGTCAGGAGTCCTTCATGTTGCAGAAAAGTCAGCGGACAGGCCAGCACAAAATTGCGCTGGCTTTTAGCGGTTGGTGGCTATTATTTCTGGCCGGGAATGCCTATGCCTTTGATCAGTCGAGCCAGAATCGCGCGCCCGATTACAACGCAATACTTGCTGAAAAAATTTCCAGTAATCATCTGATGTTGACAGAAAATCCCGATGCCAACCTGTTTGACGCTGCGCTCAATTCGCCGAACGACTACGCGATGGTGATGCACAGTGAAACCGCCAGCGTCGGTGCCGCGCCCTTTGTGAATCGCTATTCGGCCGGTTGGTCGATGCCGATGAGTGAAGCGGTGAGCACCGGGCCGGTGGCGCAGTTTGCGGTGGATGATTCGACTTTGAGCTGTCCGAAGTGCGAACGCGTAGATAGCAATAATGCTGAACACATTGCCTCGCTGGGCTGGCGTGTGGATTCCAGCTTTGGCTGGATATCGCCGTGGGCGCAGGTGAGCTATAGCCACCTGGTGAATGAAGAGCTGCCTTCGCCCACCCGTGAACACGCTGATGACATGAACGGCCGGGAAAACAATTGGGTGGATGTCAGCGTCGGCGCCAATATGCCGCTCGGGCAAAATATGGCGGCCTTTGCTTCCTTCGCGCAAACCGGTGCGGTGAGCAGCGGTGAGCAGTTCATCTACAGCCTTGGCGTCAGCGCCAGCTTCTAAATCGCGCGCGATCCGCCGCGCTAAAACAGTTACACTGAGCGTATTACGTCGGGCTGAATTAACCGCCCGGCGCACCATGCTGGTTAACGTCAGGTTTCTTCATGTCAGTCAAAATCTTATCTTCAACGTTGGTGGGGCTGGATGGCTTCTGCCATGACCCGCTCGCCGTGCTGCAGCAGGCCGATAACGGCACGCTGGCGGTGCTGCATAACAATACGCCGGCGTTTTATGCGCTTACGCCGCAGCGTCTGGCGCAGCTGCTGGCGCTAGAAGCCGCCGCGCAGCAGCCCAATGATGTCACGCTGGATGAGAGTCTGTTTCAGACCGAAAGCGCGCCGATCGCCACACCGGTTGGCAAGTTCGCGATGTATGAAGGCTGGCAGCCGGACAGCGATTTTCAGCGTCAGGCCGCCATCTGGGGCGTGGCGTTGAGTGAAGCCGTTACTGCCGCCGAGCTGGCCACGTTTGTGGCGTACTGGCAGGCAGAAGGCCGTTTGTTCCATCATGTGCAGTGGCAGCAAAAGTTAGCGCGCAGCGTGCAGATGAATCGCGCCGCCAATGGCGGGCAGCCAAAGCGCGATCTCACGCAAATCAGCAATACTGATTACGATATTCCCGATGGATTCCGAGGTGAGTAATGAAAACGCCGAACGATCTTTTTAGCCGCCTGAAAAAGATGATGCCGTCCGAAGTGCAGCCGAAATTCAAAAACGGCGCGGAGCTGCTGGCCTGGAATCAGGAGCAGGGCCGTTTGCGCTCGGAAGCGATTGTGCGGGAAAACCGCGCGATGAAAATGCAGCGCATCATGGGGCGCTCGGGCATCCGCGAGCTGCACATGAACTGCTCGTTCGACAACTATCGCGTGGAAAATGATGGGCAGCGTAAAGCGCTGGCGATGGCGCGCGAATACGCCGCCGGATTTGAAAATAGCATCTCCAGCTTTGTTTTCTCCGGTCGTCCCGGCACCGGTAAAAACCACCTTGCAGCGGCGATTGGTAACGATCTGATTATTCGCGGTAAAAGCGTGCTGATTGTCACCGTCGCCGATTTGATGTCGAGCATGAAAGGCACTTTCAGCGGCGGCAGCGATTTAACCGAAGAGCGTCTGCTGCACGATCTCAGCCATGTGGATCTGCTGGTGATCGATGAGATCGGCATGCAGAGCGAATCGCGCTATGAAAAAGTGATCATCAACCAGATCGTCGATCGCCGCTCATCGTCGAAACGCCCGACCGGCATGTTATCGAACCTCGATCCGGCGGGCATGAATTCGCTGCTGGGTGAACGTGTGATGGATCGTATGCGCCTCGGCAACAGCTTGTGGGTGCGCTTTGACTGGGAAAGTTATCGCAGCCGTGTGCGCGGTGATGAGTATTGAGGAGTGCTATGAAAGCAGCCGGTAAAGGTCCAGCACTACTTCGTCTGAATAACCTGAAGCGGGTGATGACGCAACTGCGTACCACCCGCATCACCTCCCGCCAGGATCTGGCATTAGCGCTCGAGCTGAGCAAAAACACCGTTTCGCTGATTGTCGATGATTTGCTGGAAGCCGGGCTGATCAATGAGCTCGGCCCGGTTAGCGTCGCTTCAGCCGGCCGTCCTAAAATCGAAATCTCACTGCGCGCGGAAAAGCTGAAAAGTGCGGGCATCATGGTGGAGCGCCAGGCGATTCACTGGCGCGTGTGTGACTACTACTCGCAGGTAATAGCTGAGCAAACCTGGCGTACGGAAACCAGCGATCCCGAGCAGCTGCTGCATGAGCTGGTGGAAGTGTGTCAGACCTTGCATGCGGCGCATCCAGAACTGCTCGGCGTAGCGATTGGCTTCCCTGGCATCATCGATCCCCATCGTGGCTGGGTGCATTTTTCCGCCCATCTTGGCTGGCAGAATGTGGATGTAATGACCATTCTCAGCCACGAGATGCCGCTGCCGTTGCGCATCATGAATAACGTCAAAGCCGCCGCGCTGCTTTCGGTGCAGCAACTCGAACTGAATAAGTCGCAAAGCCATTTCTATCTGCGTATCTCTGAAGGATTGGGCGGTGCGCTGGTGGAACAGGGTGAAGTGTTTACCGGCAGTAGCTGGACGGCGGGCGAGATCGGCCATCTTACGGTGCAACCCAATGGCGAACGTTGTAGCTGCGGACGCTTAGGTTGTCTGGAAACGCTGGTGAGCAAACCGGCCATTCAGCAGCAGCTGGCAAAACGCAAACCGGGCTTGCGTTGGCAGAATGGCGATAGCGAGCCGGAAATCCTGAAAGAGGTGATGACGCAGGCAGGCACCCATTTGGGCAATGCATTGAGTCAGGTGATGCAGCTGGTGAATCCGGCCAGCATCATTATTGATGGGCCGTGGAATGCGCAGCCGGCGTTTGTGCAGGCGGTGCAACAGGCGGCGCAGGCCGGTACGCTTGCCTTTACCTTCGCCCATACCGCGCTGCATTTCCTGCCGCTGCGTATTGATCCGGCCAACGGCTTAGCGCTGGCGGTGATTGAGCAGTACGAACGCCCCAGCCAATAGGGCGCCATCAATGATCTCGTAGGGTCGCCATTCATGGCGACCAGGTGCGCATAAATGCGCACCCTTATCAATTAATGCCGTGGAATATCAAACGACTCGCTCGCTTTCGCAGTGGACGTCGTCTCCGGCAACTCTGCTTCGACGTTAAATTTACGCAGCACCAGCGCATGAATCTTCTCAAGCGACACGCCGGCGGTTTCTGGCAGATAACGGAAGGTGAAGAAGTACATTCCCAGCGAGAAGATCGCGAACAGCAACAGCGGGAAGCCACCGTGGAACATATCCAGCAGCATCGGGCTGCTGTTCATGATCGGGAAGGTGCTGCTGATAACAAAGTTGGCCATCGACATCGCGCAGATGGAAATCCCCACGCAAATCGAACGGATCTCAGTTGGGAACACTTCGCCCAGCACCGTCCAGACGATCTGGCCCCACGTCATACCGAAGAAAATCATGTATGCGAACAGGCCAATCACCGCCAGCATGCCCGGCAAGTGGTAATAGAAGGCGATGAACGAGTAGGTCAGGCACACGCAGGAGGTGATGGCACCCAGCAGTAGCAGCTTACGACGACCAACTTTATCGATCAGCATCATCCCCGCCAGCACGCCAATGAACTGACAAATCGACAGCCAGAAGGTTTGCAGCAGCGCTGAGTCCGTGCTGCCCGCGACGTTTTTCAGCAAGGTTGGCCCAAAGTACTGAATCACGTTGATGCCGCTGATCTGGTTACCCACCGCCAAACCGATACCAACAATCAGCAATGGAATGGTGGTTTTATCCAGACGCAGACGCGATTTGTGCTGCTGCGCGGTTTTATCAGAAAACGAATGTTTGATCTCGTTGAACACGCTCTCAGCATGCTCGCGGTTTGAGATTTTGGTCAGCGTATCCAGCGCTTCATCGTACTTGCCTTTCAGCACGTTCCAGCGCGGCGATTCCGGGATAAAGGCGATGAACAGGATAAACAGCGCGCACGGCACCAGCGCCGTGGCGAGGATGTAGCGCCAGCCCATATTGATCATCACGTCAGGCAAGGTGGATTTGGTGATAAAGTAGTTGGTCAGCAACACCACCGATTGTCCGCCGACGCAGCACACCGCATACAGCGCGGTGGTACGGCCACGAAACTTAGAAGGCGACAGCTCGGCCAGATAGATAGGCGAAATCACCGACGCCAGACCAATCGCCAATCCACCAATCATGCGGAAAATGACGAATACGGTGAAGTTATGCGCCAGCGCCGTCCCGATCACCGAAACGGTAAACAGCAGAGCGGTGATGGCGAGGGATTTTTTGCGTCCCAGTTTGTCGCTGAGGCGCGGTGCCATGAAGCAGCCGATCAAACTGCCGAGCAGGATATTGGAAACGGCCCAGCCGGTTTCAGCGGGCGATAACTGGAAATATTCACTTAAGGGTTCGATTGCACCGGAGATAATTGAAGAGTCATATCCCATCAGCAGACCGCCGAATGCCGCGACAGTACAGCAGAGAATGACATACTTCATGTTGTAGCGTTTTTGCCTGGTATCCATTGTTATAGCCCCTTGTCTCTACGGCCTGAACGTTGCTTGTTCAGAAAGAGGGTGGTGTAGGTTTAGATGTTCAACTTTTATTCACGCGAGGTCTTCGTGTTGGAATATATGTTCTAAATGATGGTTTTTGGATCATTTTTTCCGAAAAGTGTGAAGAGGGTTGCGAAAATTGCTGAATAAGTCGTCAGGGGCATGTTTATAGCCTAATGAAATGATAGGTTTTTCATCAATTCACTTTGTAAGGACATTGCAAATTTTGCTTTTTATTGGAATTTTCATTCTGTTATGCGGGCTGATTCGCCGATTTTATTTCACCGTTCAGAGCGCACGGGCGCGTTTCATTTTTTAACAGGCAACGGGCATAATACGTTGATTCTCAGCCCCTCTTTGCGGACGCCGTAATGAAAACGCAGCGCATCACTCTGGACGATATTGCTACCCTGGCGGGCGTCACCAAAATGACGGTAAGTCGCTATCTGCGCACGCCGGAAAAGGTCAAAACGGAAACGGCGGAGAAGATCGCCAGCGTGATTGCCGAAATTGGCTACGTCGCGGATACCGATAATGTCGCGGCGACCAAACAGAACCCACCGCGTATCGGCGTGTTAATTCCTTCCTTTAATAATCAAATCTTTGCCGATCTGCTGGCGGGCATTGAATCGGTGACCAGCGCGCACGGCTATCAAACGCTGGTGGTCAATTACGACTACAACGCCCAGCGTGAAGAGGAGCAGATCGCCACGGTTTTAGCCTTTAACATCAAAGGGCTGATCCTGACCGAATCAGTGCACACCGTGCGCGCGGAAAAATATCTTAATGCTGCCAACATTCCGGTGGCAGAAGTGATGGGATTGACCGAAGCGCGCGGGCGCATCAATGTTGGCTTCGACAACTATCGCGCCGGCTACGATATGACGGCGATGCTGCTGGCCAGCGGCAAACAGCGTGTTATCTACTTTGGTTCGATGTCCGATCGTCGTGATGAGCAGCGTTACGCCGGTTATCGCGATGCGGTTGAAGCGGCCGGTTTGCCTGCAGGGCGGATTGTGCCAAACAAGGTATCATCGGTATCGATTGGTACCGGCATGATGACGCTGGCGCGCCAACTCTATCCGGAGATGGATGCGATTCTCTGCACCAATGATGATCTGGCGGTCGGCGTACTGCAGGAGTGTCAGGCGGCGCGCATTGCCGTGCCGCAAGCGATGGCGATTGCCGGTTTTCACGGGCTGGAGATCGGCCAGGCAACCACGCCACGCTTAGCCAGCGTGATCACGCCGCGCTTTGAGATGGGAAAAGTGGCGACGGAGATCATCCTGAAAAAGATCAACCAGCAGCCCACCATCGAGCAGGTCGACCTGCATTATCGCCTCTCAATGGGTGCGACTATTTAAACATCACATCCGCTTTCGCCAGTATTAAGGAATGTTCTATGCCACGCGATAATCGCTTGTCCCGCTCGTTGCACGCACTGATTCATCTGGATCGGCACGTGAAACGCGCCACTTCCGAAACGATGGCCAAAATGTTGGGCACCAATCCGGTGGTGGTACGCAGGATGATGTCTGGCCTGCGTGAGAAAGGTTATGTGGCGTCAGAAAAAGGGCACGGCGGCGGCTGGGAGCTGCGTGTGGCGTTGACGGAAATTTCGCTGCTGGATGTTTATCAGGCAATCGGCGCACCAGCGCTGTTCAGCATCGGTCCCGCTGCGGAGCCTTCGCCTTGCCTGGTTGAGCATGCGGTGGATGCACAGCTCGATCAAACACTTAGCGAAGCGGAAGCGCTGTTGTTGCAGCGCTTTAGCCAAATTACCGTCGCCGATATCAGCGACGATTATTTAAGTAAAATGACCAAACTTGGGCTTCCGTCCGATACCTTCCCTAAATGCAGTGAATAACCGATTTTCCCCGGTTATTCATCACATCGGTTAATCCTGTTTCTGTAAGGTGATCTGCGCTTCATGCTTCATGACGTGCGTAGTAATGGCCGCCTGAAAAACCTTGAACATCAATCCATTAATAAAGGTTGTGAGCGTAAGGGTAATAAACGCGGTCATCAGCCAGTCAACGATTGCCATCCCGCTGTGTAATAAATCCGGGTGATAAACCACCATGCCAAAAAATACTACCCAATGGCTCATACAATAGAAGCAGTGGAACAAGTGACCTAATAACGCGTTCTTTTTCGCGGTCCAGGCGCGTAGTCCTGCGAACAGCTCTGTTTGGGTAATGGTCATGGAAATACTGGCCGATGCCAGTGCGATCGCCAGGCATAGCGACAGGTCGGACATGAGTAAGCTGCTCATAGATTTTCCTTTTCATCTCAAAGTATCATTTCATGTAACTAACAATATTACATGATGCGTGCTGCTGCAAGATGCCGAAGAATCCGGTCTATCAGACAGGATAAAATTGGCGAGTTATCGTTATTTATTGGCTTTTGACCATCACATAGCCAGCGAGCGACTTTCTATAATGCTTGCCACTTGCCGGATATCCGTCCGGTTTTCATTTCGACATCAGGAGGAAAGATGGATATGCACGCCGCCTTTATGCAGCAACTGATGCTCTGGATTGAGGACAATATTGAGCAGAAACTCATTCTGGAAACCGTGGCGCGACGCGCCGGGTATTCGCAGTGGCATCTGCAGCGGCTGTTTCGCAGTTACACCGGCGTAGCGCTCGGCACCTATATTCGCGAGCGCAAGTTAACGGTTTCGGTGATCGCGCTGTTGAACAGCAACATGCCGCTGATGGATATCGCCATTAAATATGGCTTCGACTCGCAGCAAACTTATTGCCGCACCTTCCGCCGCATGTTCGATCTGCCGCCCGGCGCGTTTCGTCGTAAATATCAGCACACTTTGCCGGAGATAGATGGACCTGCTAGCTTGCTTTTTTTGCATCCGCAGAGTCGGCTGGCGGCGTAAAGTATTTGCCTGGCGTTGAGCCAAACGCGCTGCTAAAAGCGCTGATATAGCTGCTAACGCTATCGAATCCGACCTGCCATGCAACTTGCTGCACACTTTTGCCCGCCGCTAATCCTTCCAGTGATTTGAGTAAACGTGAAACCTGGCGATAGCGCGTTAAACTCATGCCGACTGCAATGGCCCAATGGCGGCTTAAACTGCGCGGGCTGAGTCCGGCCCAGCGCGCCAGTTCTGGCCCGGTGCGCGTATCGGAGGGATCGTCCATCAACAGGCGTGCAATCTGCAGTAAGCGCGGTTCCGTCGGCAACGGTAACGTCAGCGGATGTTCAGTCGATTCATACAATTCATCCAGAAACACCTCGCTCAGGCGATTGTAGCGCGCGCTGCCCCAGTGATCGGGCGACAAGGTTGCCAGCCTTTCCGCCAGCGGCTCCAGCACCGAGGGGCAGGAAAGCAGGACCGGATGATCTGGCAACGGCGCTGCCAGCGCGTCGTCAACCAATACCGTCCAGCCAAGCACCGGGCCCGGCCCAATGATCGCATGTTCAAAGTAGGGCGGAATCCAGCCCACCAGTCGCGGCGGATTGGCGAAAATACCGGACGGCGTTTTCACCGTCATCAATCCCTGTTTCAAACAGAAGAGCTGCCCGGCGGCGTGGCGATGGGTGAAGGTTTCACGATCCAGCTGTTTCGCTAACGCCGCGGCAATCACTTTCGGCGCATCCGGCTCCAGCAGGCGCTGACGCAGCTCAGCCTGGCGCGGATTGCCCGAGAAAGTCAGAGTATCGGTTGGATGGATTAACATGCCAGGCTCCACAATGCGATGAATGAGCAAAGTGGCGGAGATTGGTGGGGAAGTAAAGCGTGGGCGCGTATAAGTTGAGGCGCGAAAGGACGGGATGCGGCTCAGTGGCGATCATTTCAATTTTTTAGGGCTTGGTTGCCACTGCAGCAAACCGGCAATGTTCTTTTCACCTTCTGACTCTTTCAAACGACGCTGTTGCTCGGCAAATTCACCGTATTCAGCCTGCGCTTTTTCATCGGCCATTTTCTTACTGATTGAACCCGCGCCTTGCAGCACATCGCGATCGTTAAATTGCAGAAATTGATCGAGTTTGCTCTGCCAATCGCGAAGAAAAACCTGCTGGCGACGGCGCGCCTGGTCTTCGGCAAAATCCAGCCACATTGTGACCACGCGATTGAGCTCGCTCACTTTGTCCTGAACCAGATAATTTTTAGCCTCGATGACATCGCTTCTGCGCACCTCTTCACTTTTGAAACTGGTCAAACCCATGTGAGGTTGGCTGGCGTCAGCGCGCAAATGAATCAGCTCGGCAGCGGTATAAACGGTACCGGCAACGTGCACCGATGGCGAGGATCATTGGCAGGCTAAAGTATTGAACCTGATAATTTTTCCATCGCTGGCAGTTGTTCGGTAAAACCGAACAACTGAATTTTCCAGCAGTTCACCCTCTTCGAAGATGTTTTTGATATGTCCGCTGATGGTCGCTTTCGCTTTATCAAATAGCTCACATATCATTGCCTGATAAAGCCACAGTGTTTCGTTTTCGAAGCGACATTCAACCCGCACTTTCCCATCACCGCTCGCAAACATGACAAATTCGCCTGCTGGTGATGGTGTGGATTGTTCCTCTGACATGTCGCCTCCGCTCTTATAGGATCTGCTGCACAGTATGCCAGAGAGACGCAATGAAGCTCATTAGTCGATTGGCGATTATTTTATCAACTGCAACGGAGCCGAACCGATAAATGGTTAAAATGCTCCACAATTACAACCTCATTAACAGCGTCTACAGTTAACCTATCCACCTTCTTTCACTAAGCCTCTGACACCATGAGCCTTTCCCTGATGCATTACCTTCGCGCACGCCTGCGTTTGCTGGTTTCGATTGTGGCTGGCGTGGCCTGTTATTTTTTCCTGCCTGCACATCTGGGCATGTTGCAGCGTCTGCTGATTGGCTGGAACGTGCTGGCATGGCTCTATCTCGCTTTTCTGTGGCTGCGCATGTTAGGCACCGAGGCCAAAGACATTCCGCATATTGCGAAAATCGAAGATGAAAGTGCGACGTTGGTACTGAGCATGGTGACGCTCACCTGCATGGTTAGCATTCTGGCGATCCTGATAGAGCTCACCACGCTGAAAAGTCTGACAGGAACGCCGCGCGTGCTGCATCTGCTGCTAACAGCGGCAACCTTGGTGGTCTCATGGGCGCTGCTTCCAACGTCATTCGCCATGCATTATGCGCATCATCACTATCTGCGTCGCAGCAAAGACGTTACGCCGATGATCTTCCCTGAGAAGCCCGAGCAGCCGGGATACTGGGATTTTCTCTACTTCTCTTTCACTATCGCGGTAGCTTCGCAAACCGCCGATGTAGCAACGGGCACCACGGATATGCGGCAAATCGCTCTGTTGCAGTCGGTGATTTCGTTTGTATTCAATCTGGCGATTTTGGGATTGTCGGTGAATGTGGGGGCGGGGTTGTTGAGTTAGTGGGGGAGAAATGCAGAAGTGGCGGAAGATCACAGGAGTCGAACCTGCCCAGGACCGCTGGCGGCCCCAACCGGATTTGAAATCCGGCCGCCTCACCGGAGACGACGATCTTCCTTTGAAGATGCCGCAGGAGTATAGCGACAATCGCGGCGGAATTCTTGATCTTAGCCGTGCGTCACAGCACGTTTTCACCGTGAAGCTGCCGATACTCCTTCGGCGTATTGGCATAACTTTTCTTAAACACCGAATAGAAATATTGCAGCGATGGGTAGCCACACATTTGTGAGATCTCATTGATGCTCAGTGACGAACACGCCAGCAGCTCGCGCGCTTTCTCCAGCTTTTCGCGATGAATCATGGCGTGAATGGTGTCGCCGGTTTCATCGCGGAAGCGTTTTTCCAGATTCGATCGCGAGATGCCGATGGCATCCAGCACTTGTTCAACTTTAATGCCTTTGCAGGCGTTAAAGCGGATGTAGTGCATCGCCTGAATTACCGCCGGATCGTGCAAGGAGCGGAAGTCGGTGGAGCGCCGCGCAATCACTTTTACCGGTGGCACCAGAATTCGTTGCAGTTGCAGAGGCTGATTATCCAGCAGGCGATGCAGCAGTTTTGCCGCCTGATAACCCATCTGACGCGAACCCTGCGCCACGGATGAGAGCGCCACGCGCGACAGATAACGCGTCAGTTCCTCGTTATCGATACCGATCACCGTGAGCTTTTCCGGCACCGGAATTTTGAGGTATTCGCAGGCCTGCAGCAGATGGCGAGCACGGGCATCGGTGACGGCGATGATGCCGGTTTGCTGCGGCAGCGTTTGCAGCCAGTCAGCCAGTCGGTTTTGGGCGTGCTGCCAGTTTTCCGGCGCTGTTTCCATGCCCTGATAGACCACGCCTTGATAACGTTCACGCGCCACCAGCTGGCGAAACGCATGCTCACGCTCCTGTGCCCAGCGTTTGCCGCTGGCTGCGGGCAAACCATAGAAAGCAAAGCGGTTCACGCCTTTCTCTTTCAAATGCAAGAAGGCGCTCTCGACCAGCGCGGCATTGTCGGTGGCGATGTAATGCACGGGCGGATAGTCCTGCGGCTGATGGTAGGATCCGCCAACACCGACAATTGGCACCGACACGTTGGCCAGCAGTTTTTCAATCGAGGGATCGTCGTAATCCGCGATAACCCCATCGCCCAGCCATTCACGGATGTTGTCGATGCGGCAACGAAAATCCTCTTCAATGAAAATGTCCCAATCCGTTTGAGATGCCTGTAAATATTCACCGACGCCCTCAACCACCTGGCGGTCATAGACCTTATTGGCGTTGAACAGCAACGTAATACGAAAGCGTTTCTCATGCATCATGGCGCACTCTCCTAAATCGACAGCACCTTGCATAGCATGGCACGACGGACAGCAGAAAGAATTTGCGCCACATTGTGATCCCCCACGCGATTACACCCGACGGCGCGTCGCGGTATCCATCCACACCGCCAGCAGCAGGATGGCGCCCTTGACGATGTACTGCCAGAAAGTCGGGACATCCATCATGCTCATGCCGTTATCCAGCGACGCCATGATAAATGCGCCGATCACCGCGCCCGCCACCGAACCAACGCCGCCCGCCAGGCTGGTGCCGCCAATCACACAGGCGGCGATGGCATCCAGCTCGGCGATGTTGCCTGCCGAAGGCGAACCCGCGCCAAGGCGTGAGCTGAGAATCAGGCCTGCAATCGCCACCATCACGCCATTGATGGCGAAGACTGCCAGCTTGGTGCGGGCCACATTAATGCCGGAAAGGCGCGCGGCATCCAGGTTGCCACCGATGGCATAGATCCGGCGGCCAAAAGCCGTGCGCGTCGCCATAAACATGCCGCCGAGCAGCAGCAGCGCCAGCAGTAACACCGGCGTTGGTACGCCGCGATAATCGTTGAGCAGCCAAATCGCGCCTAACACCAGAACAGCGGTGATGACCTGTCGCACCAGCGCACCGCTGACGGAGGTTTGCGTCAGACCAAGCTGTTGGCGACGCAGACGTAAACGCCATTGCCAGAGGATGAACAGTGCCAAACCCGCAAAGCCGAAACCAAAACCGATCCCACCAGGCAGATAGCTTTGCCCAATCTGCGACATTGCCGGGCTGGTGGGCGCTACCGTGGTACCGTCGGTGATGCCGACCAGAATGCCGCGAAACGCCAGCATTCCCGCCAACGTGACAATAAACGACGGGACTTTGCGATAGGCCACCCACCAGCCGTTCCAGGTGCCGAGCAGCAGGCCCATCACCAGGGTTACAACGATGGTGAGTGGCAGCGGCCAACCGAGCCAGACGTCAAAGATGGCCGCAGCACCGCCGAGCAATCCCATCATCGAACCGACTGAGAGATCGATTTCCGCTGAGATAATGACGAACACCATGCCGACCGCAAGAATGCCGGTGATCGCGGTCTGGCGCAGCAGGTTGGAAACATTACGTGCGCTGAGCCACGCACCGTCGGTGGTCCAGGTGAAGAACAGGGCGATCAGCACAATCGCACCCAGCATCACCAGCACCTGCAAATCCGGCAGCGAGAATTTTCCCGGCGCACCTTTACCCGGCGTGGTGAGGCCGCGTTGCGTACTTTCGGTCTTAAACATAGTGTTCACTCCGCAGGGCGGCTTCCATCACCTGCTCCTGAGTCAGGTTATCGTTAATCAGATCGGCTTTGATTTTGCCTTCATGCATCACCAAAACCCGATCGCTCAGGCCCAGTACTTCGGGCAGCTCAGACGAAATGACAATCACGGCAATCCCTTGCTGCACTAACGAGTTGATCAGCAGATAGATTTCCTGGCGCGCGCCCACATCAATGCCGCGCGTCGGCTCATCAAGAATTAAGATTTTTGGGTTGAGCAGCAGGCATTTAGCAAGGATCGCTTTCTGTTGATTCCCACCGCTCAGGCGACCAATCGGCAGTTCCGCCGACGAGGTTTTTACCCGAAGGCGCGCAATGGCCTGGTTAATTGCCTGCTGCTCCTGCGCTTCATCCAGCAGCGAAAGACGGGGAGAGAATTGATCCAGCGCGGCCAGCGTAATGTTTTTGCCCACGCCCATTAGCGGCACGATGCCATCCTTTTTGCGATCTTCCGGCACCATCGCGATGCCGTGAGCGATGGCGGCGCGGCAGTCATTGATACGGACTTTCTTACCGTTGATGTGAATATCGCCCTGCCAGCGTCCCGGCCAAACGCCAAACAGACACTGCACGGTTTCGGTTCGCCCGGCACCGACCAGCCCCGCAATGCCAAGAATTTCGCCGCGCTTCAGGCTGAAAGAGACGTTATCCACCCGGCGAATATGGCGGTTGATGGGATGCCACGCCGTGAGGTTCTCCACCTGCAACAGGGTTTCGCCAATCTCGTGTGGGCTATGCGGATAGAGCGCCGTCAGCTCGCGCCCGACCATCATGGTGATGATGTCATCCTCACTCAGCCCGGCGGCCGCGCGGGTCGCGATATGCTGGCCGTCGCGGATCACGCAGATGGTGTCCGAAATCGCTTTAACTTCATTGAGTTTGTGTGATATGTAGATGCAGGCGATGCCGTGCTCGCGCAGGTTTTTGATGATGCTCAGCAGCACCTCGGTTTCCTGCTCGGTAAGCGAAGAGGTCGGCTCGTCGAGGATTAGCAAGCGCACCTGTTTATTCAGGGCGCGTGCAATCTCCACCAGCTGTTGCTGACCTAACCCCAGCTCTCCGACGCGCGTATCCGGCGATACATGCAGTTTGACTCGCTCCAGCAGCTGCTGGCAGCGCAGCGTCATGGTTTCGTCATCCACCATGCCGAAACGCCCCAGCTCAGCGCCGAGGAAAATGTTCTCCATCACCGTCAGCTGCCGCACCAGCGCCAGCTCTTGATGGATGATCACAATCCCTTTGCGTTCGGTATCGCGAATGGTCTGCGCCTGAATCTCGTCGCCCGCAAAATGGATAGTGCCTTCGAAGTCACCGTGCGGATAAAGCCCGCACAGGATCTTCATCAGCGTCGATTTTCCCGAGCCGTTTTCGCCGCACAGCGACATCACTTCACCAGCTTCGAGCTGCAGGCTCACGTCATCCAGGGCTTTCACCGCGCCGAAACGTTTGGTGATATGGTTCATTTCCAGCAACATCGACATATCTCCTTTGCGGGCTCGCGCCTCAGAGTTCGCTCTGCTTGTGGAAGCCGTCTTTAACTACCGTGCTTTCAATGTTGTCTTTGTTCACCGGAATAGGATTCAGCAGGCGCGATGGCACATCTTTCAGGCCGTTGTTCAGCTTGCTGTTGCTGGCGGGTTGTTTGTCGTCACCGAGTTCCACCGCGATTTTGGCCGCTTCGGTCGCCAGTTCGGTAATGGGTTTGTAGACCGTCATGGTTTGTGTGCCGTTCATAATGCGTTTGATGGCGGCGAGATCGGCATCCTGACCGGAGATCGCGACTTTACCGGAAAGTCCCTGCGCGCTTAATGCCTGAATGGCACCGCCTGCGGTGGCATCATTCGACGCCACCACGGCATCAATATGGTTGCTGTTCGCGGTTAAGGCGTTTTCCATTATTTTCAGCGCATTTTCTGGCAGCCAGGCATCAACCCACTGATCGCCGACCACTTTAATGCTGCCATTATCAATATAAGGTTTTAACACTTTCATCTGACCGGCACGGAACAGGCGCGCATTATTATCCACCGGCGATCCGCCCATCAGGAAGTAATTACCTTTAGGCACTTGCTTTACAATACTTTCGGCCTGTAATTCGCCCACTTTTTCATTATCGAATGAGATATAAAAATCAATGTCGGCGTTATTTATCATGCGGTCATACGCCAACACTTTAATGCCTTCACGTTTCGCTTCCGCCACAACGTTACTTAAAACCTGACCGTTATAAGGAATGATGACCAATACATCGACGCCGCGATTGATCATATTTTCAATTTGCGACATCTGCGTTTCTTCGTTGCCGTTGGCCGATTGCACAAACACTTTGGCGCCCAGTGATTCGGCTTGTTTAACAAAGATATCGCGATCTTTTTGCCAGCGTTCCAGACGTAAATCATCAATAGCCATACCGATTTTGACTTCTTTAGCGCTACCCGCGTGACTAAACAGGGCCAGAGCCGCGCAGGCGGCCAACAGTGATTGTTTCATGTTCATGGTATTAATCCTGTAGGTTGAGGCTGTTGTCGTTGTAAGGCTTATAACCAGGCCGATGAATTGTTGCCCTGAGTTTCAGGTGACATCAATTACTGATTTTTATCCGGCTATTACGTTTTTTGGTTTATTTGCGATTTTATGAGCGTGATCGATATTTCAACGCTTTCAGAAAAAACGAAGCTGAGAAGGTTGAATGCAAATAACGACATTATTTTGCGAGCTGGCGCACAAATAATAATTATCTTACGTTGAGTGTTAAATATCGTAATTGAGCAGCAGTAAATTACATCATCACAATAACCGCTCAAAGCTGACCATTCGGGTCCTCATGCTAAGGAGCTAACTATGCACGCCTATTTCGACCAGCTTGATCGCGTTCGTTATGAAGGGAGTAATACCCGTAATCCTCTGGCGTTTCGTCATTACAACCCGGACGAAGTGATTCTCGGTAAAACCATGGCGGAGCATCTGCGCTTTGCCGCCTGTTACTGGCATACCTTCTGCTGGAACGGCGCGGATATGTTTGGCGTTGGGGCGTTTGATCGTCCGTGGCAGAAGCCGGGAGATGCGCTTGAGTTGGCGAAACAAAAGGCCGATGTTGCCTTTGAGTTCTTCCATAAACTGAATGTGCCTTATTACTGCTTCCATGATGTGGATGTCTCACCGGAAGGCGATTCGCTGAAAAGCTATCGCGAAAACTTTGCCGTGATGACGGATAAGTTGCTGGAAAAACAGCAGGAAACCGGCGTTAAACTGCTGTGGGGAACCGCCAACTGCTTTACCCATCCGCGTTACGGTGCGGGTGCGGCAACCAATCCAGATCCGGAAATTTTTGCCTGGGCGGCCAGCCAGGTGTGCAGCGCCATGCAGGCCACGCAAACTCTGGGCGGCGAGAACTATGTGTTGTGGGGCGGGCGTGAAGGGTATGAAACCTTACTTAACACCGACCTGCGCCAGGAGCGCGAGCAGATAGGCCGGTTTATGCAGATGGTGGTGGAGCATAAACACAAGATTGGTTTCCACGGCATGTTGCTGATCGAACCCAAGCCACAGGAGCCGACAAAACATCAGTATGACTATGATGTGGCAACGGTTTATGGCTTCCTGAAGCAGTTCGGGCTGGAGAAAGAGATCAAAGTGAATGTGGAGGCTAACCACGCGACGCTGGCGGGCCACTCATTCCATCATGAGATCGCAACGGCCATCGCGCTGGGCATTTTTGGCTCGGTGGATGCTAATCGTGGCGATATGCAGTGTGGCTGGGATACCGACCAGTTCCCGGTCAGCGTTGAAGAGAATGCGCTGGTGCTGTACGAAATTATCAAAGCGGGCGGATTCACCACCGGCGGCTTAAACTTTGATGCCAAAGTTCGCCGCCAGAGCACCGATAAATATGACCTGTTCTACGGCCATATCGGCGCAATGGATACTATGGCGCTGGCGTTAAAAGTCGCGGCCCGCATGGTGGCGGACGGCGAGCTGGATAAGCGTGTGGCACAACGTTACAGCGGCTGGAACGGTGAGTTCGGACAGCAGATTCTGAAGGGTGAATTTTCCCTCGCCGCACTGGCGGAACAGGCGCAGCAACAGCAATTCAATCCACAGCATCGTAGTGGACGCCAGGAACAGCTGGAGAATCTGGTGAATCACTACTTGTTTGATTTTTAACTTTTCAGGAGCGCAGCATGGTTATCGGCATCGATTTAGGCACCTCCGGCGTGAAAGTGGCGTTGCTGGATGCGCACGGCAAAGTGATTGCAGTGGAGAGTGCGCCGCTGGAGGTGTCGCGGCCGCAGCCGTTATGGAGCGAGCAAGATGCCGAAAGCTGGTGGCAGGCGACCGATCGTGCCATGCAGGCGCTGGCGCAGCAGCACGATCTCAGCGGCGTGAAGGCGATTGGCCTGAGCGGGCAGATGCACGGAGCCACCTTGCTGGATAGCGAGAATCGGGTGCTGCGTCCGGCAATTTTGTGGAATGACGGGCGCAGCGGCGAGCAGTGTCAGGAACTGGAAAAGCGCGTGCCGGATTCGCGACGCATCACCGGCAATCTGATGATGCCCGGCTTTACCGCGCCTAAGTTGTTATGGGTTAAACAGCATGAGCCACAGGTGTTTGCTCAGGTGGCTAAAGTGCTGCTGCCAAAAGATTATCTGCGCTTCCGCATGAGCGGTGACTTCGCCAGCGATATGTCGGACGCAGCGGGAACGATGTGGCTGGATGTGGCGCAGCGCGACTGGAGCGATGAGATGCTCAGCGCCTGCGAGTTGCAGCGCAGCCAGATGCCGCAACTGTTTGAAGGCAATCAGATCACCGGCACGTTGTTGGCGGATGTCGCCGCGCGCTGGGGCATGCAAAAAGTGCCGCTGGTGGCGGGTGGCGGTGATAACGCGGCGGGCGCGGTGGGTGTCGGCATGGTCGAGCCGGGACAAGGCATGCTGTCGCTCGGCACGTCGGGCGTCTATTTCCTGGTGAGCGACGGTTATCTCAGTAATCCACAGCGCGCGGTGCACAGCTTCTGCCACGCGCTGCCGCAGCGCTGGCATTTGATGTCGGTGATTTTGAGCGCGGCTTCCTGTCTCGATTGGGCGGCTGCGCTGACTGGCTGCGCGGATGTGCCGCAACTGCTGAGTGAGGCGGAAAAAGCGCGCAGCGATGTGCCGCCGGTGTGGTTCCTGCCTTATCTTTCTGGTGAACGCACGCCGCATAACAATCCGCAGGCGCAGGGCGCGTTCTTTGGTTTAACGCATCAGCATGGCCGACCAGAACTGGCGCGTGCGGTGCTGCAAGGCGTGGGCTTCGCGCTGGCCGAAGGCATGGATGCGGTGCATGAGTGCGGCGTGCAGCCGAAAACCGTGATGCTGATTGGCGGCGGCGCGCGCAGTGCGTACTGGCGTCAGATGCTGGCGGATATTAGCGGGCAGACGCTGGATTATTGTCACGGCGGTGAAGTCGGCCCGGCGCTGGGTGCAGCGCGACTGGCGCAGCTGGCGATAGATCCGGCGAGCGAATGGCCGTCGCTGGAATTGGCGCAGCGGCATCAACCGGATGCGGCACGCCATCAGGCGTATCAGCCGCAGCGCGAAGTGTTTGCGCGTTTGTATCAGCAGCTGCAGCCGTTGATGTCTTGATGTGGGAGAGTGATGGCTGGATTTGGCAGAGTGTTGGGGGTTTTATCAGGTATTATTGGGTGATTGTGTTGAATCGAGTGGCCTGATTTGGTCGGCATAAATGCCAACCCTACATTGTAGGGTCGCCATTAATGGCGACCTGGCCGAATAACGCACCCAACCTGGCATTTATGCCAACCTGGCCGAATGCCGCACCCAACTGATGGAGCCCACCATGCCGCAATCCGTCTTCTTCCTCGTGCTTCCCGGCGTGATGGCGCTGGATCTCACTGGCCCTGCTGAAACCCTGCAGCTGGCCGACGGCCACTTTATGCTGCATTACATCGGCCCGCAGCCGAGCGTGCTGTGCTCCACCGGCATGACCATCGCAGACATCGCGCCGTTGCCTGCGCAACTGCCGGAAAACAGCCTGCTGGTGGTGCCTGGCGTATACAATTCGCGCGTCTGTTTCGATACCGAACCGGCAGCAATAGCGCGTGACTGGCTGCGCCAGCAGCAAGCGGCGATTACCGATCAGCGCATCACGCTAGTGTGCATCTGTTCCGGCGCATTGCTCTCGGCACAGGCGGGATTGCTGGATGGCATTCAATGCACCACGCATCACGATGTGTTACCGCGCCTGAAAGCGGCAGCACCGGCGGCGTTAGTGAAAGATAATCGGGTTTTCGTCGAAGATGGCGGCATCTGGACCAGCGCGGGGATTACTGCGGGTATCGATCTGGCGCTGCATTTAATCAATAGATTGTGCGGTGCGCCGCAGGCATTGAAAGTGGCGCGCGAAATGGTGGTGTGGTTCCGCCGTTCCGGCGACGATCCACAGCTGTCGCCGTGGCTGCGCTATCGCAATCATATGCATCCGGCGATTCATCGCGCGCAGGATGTGATGATTGCCCATCCCGAACACGACTGGTCGCTTACCGCTTTGGCCGAGCGGGCGCACGTCAGCGAACGCCACCTTACGCGGCTGTTCCGCCAGCATCTTGGCATCAGCGTGCGCGAGTACCACGAACAGCTGCGCTTAGTGATTGCGCGGCAACGTCAGCAGCAGGGCGAAGCGGCGGAGAAAGCGGCGCTGGCCGCCGGATTCTCCTCGGCACGCCAGCTGCGCCGCGCGCACCAGCGCTGGGACGATCAGCTCACCAGATGACGCTTATCCACGCGCTGTAAGCCCATCGCCAGCAGCAGGCTGCCGATCAGCGTCACGCCCATCACCCACGGCAAATCGAGCCACGGACGCGACATATCGTCGTAGTGATTGGTGCGCAGAAAGTGGATAAACAGCGCGTGAAAGCCGTAGATCGGCAGTGAATAGCGCGAGATGGTGGCAAGTCCCGGCAACGCGCGCTGATTCAGCGTATTTTTGAACAGAATCAACAAGCTGATGGCGGCAATAAATACCAGCGGCCCGCAGTAGAGATACCAGGTATCGTTGAACGCGCCGTTGATTTTCAGCATCTGTTTGGTGCCGAGCGCAATGCCAATCACGCAGGCAACAAAGCCCAATCCCGCCAGCCAGCTGATGCTGCGCTTGTCGGTCTCCATGCAGCCAATCGCACGTCCGAGCAGCGCATACAGCAGGTAATAAATGCTGTCGCCGCTGACATACAGATTGACCGGCAGCCAGTGGAACGGCCCCAGCGATTGGCTCACGGTGTTCGGATTCGCCAGCACCGCCAGCACGATCACCAGCATGGCGACATAGCGCGGTGCCACGCTTTTCACCTGAATCAGCGGAGATAACAGATAGATGCCGATAATGGCAAAGAAGAACCACAGGTGATAGAACACCGGTTTTTGCAGCAGCTTGAGCAGCGATCGCCCTTCATTGATCGGCGTTAGCCAGGTGATATAGACCAGTGCTACTGCGCTGTAGAACAGCAGGCACAGCACGATGCGCAGCAGATGCCGCCCTTGCGCGCTGCGTTCGCCGAAAAACAGATAGCCTGAGATCATAAAGAACAGCGGCACACAGACGCGTGACGCCGAGTTAAGCAGGTTCGCCACATCCCAGCTCATGCCTGTCACCGCCATCGGTCCGGTGATGTACCAGGTTGTGGTGTGAATGACGATCACCATCAGGCAGGCAACCGCGCGTAAGTTGTCGATCCAGTAAATTTTTTGCTGCATGGCGTCCTCTTGCATTTGCTGCGAAGAAGGGTAGCCAGTGAGCCGCGCGGCAACAACCTTTTGCGCTGTAATTCAGATCACTCTGTTACCAGGTCGCCATAAATGGCGACCCTACAAAAACAATTCCGATCCGTCGTAGGGTCGCCATTCATGGCGACCTTGCTAACCGCGCACCAAAAACTTCTCGATCACCGCTTCGTCGGGCTCAACGCCGAGGCCCGGCTCGCCTGGTAGCCACGCGTAACCGTCGGCGATGCGCACCGGATTCTTCGCCAGCGAGCGGCTGATTTCACCCGGCTCGACGCAATACTCCATCACCAGCGCATTCTCAATCGCGCAGAGGAAATGCAGCGAGGCAGCGGTATTAATGTCGGTGGTGAAGTTGTGGTTACACACTTTGCGTCCGCGGCTATGCGCGTAGCTGGCGATCTCCATTGCCTGGGTGAAGCCGGTGCGCGTCAGGTCGATCTGCACGATGTCGATGCCGCCTTCATCAATCAGGCGCTGGAAACCCGTTACGGAACACTCTTGCTCACCGGCAGCGATATGCTGCTGGCACGCGGCGGAAACCTGGCCGTAACCGGCGTAGTTATCCGGATGCAGCGGCTCTTCAATCCAGAACAGATTGAGATGTTCATAGCGCTGGCTGCGGCGAATAGTGGTTTTGGCATCCCACACGTGGCCGACATCCAGCATCAGATCCACGTTATCACCCATCGCTTTGCGTAGCGCCTCGAGATAACGCAGATCCAGCGCTTCGTCGTTGCCAAACGGCTCCCAGCCAAACTTCACGCCGCTATGACCGGTATCAATCGCATGTTGCGCGCGCGCGACCGTCTCTTCGACGCTGAACTGGAACATGTTGGAGGAGTAAACGCGCATCTTGTCGCGCATCGCGCCGCCCAGCAGTTCAACAATCGGCTTGCCGAGCGCTTTGCCTTTAATATCCCACAAGGCGATATCGATGCCGGCCATCGCCTGCAACACCGCGCCGCTGCGGCCGTAATAGATGGTGGCTTTGTGCATCTTCTTCCATAAACGGCCGGTTTCCAGCGGGTTTTCGCCGATCAACAGCGATTTCAGGCCGGTGACCATAGTGTGCGAATAGGGCGCTTCGATGATGGCTTTGGTGACATACGGACTGCCATCCACTTCGCCCCAGCCGGTGATGCCGGCATCGGTGGTAATTTTGATCAGCAGCGCATCCTGAGAGCTGTCGGTGCGCTGCTCAATCACTGGCAGGCGCAGGTAAAACGCCTCAACGTTAATGATTTTCATGGTGTTTTCCCTGGTGTAAAAGCAATGCGAAATTAGCCGAGAGCGGAACGGTGCTGGCGGCGTTGGGTAATCAGGGTTTCGTAATCCACGTCCAGCGCCTGAATGCGGATGTGATTCTCAACCTCATCGGTCATTTTGGCGATTTCGCCATCGGCAAAGACATTAATCAGCCGTTGGTGCTCCTCGATGATGTCGCTCATCGATTTGCCCATGGTGGAGAGGCCGAAAATCACCGTCAGCTGACGGGCAATCGACTCCCACAAATTGCTCAGCACCGGGTTGTGCGCAAAGCTGCACAGCGTGCGGTGGAAATCGGTATCGGCGGAGGCAAAACCGTAAACGTCGTCGTTTTGCATCATCGCCTGCATCTGCGCCACGCCTTGATACAGCTGATTAAGCTGCTCGGCGCTGTTGCGTCCGGCCTCAATTGCGCGGCGACAGGCCAGCGTCTCCAGCGGGATGCGCACATCGATAATCTGCTCCAGCCGCTGATGCGAAATTTCCATCAGGCGGATACCTTTATACGGTTCGCTGGTGACGATGCCCTGGCTCTCCAGAATGCGCAGCGCCTCACGAATCGGTACGCGGCTCATGCCGAGCTTGGCCACCAACTCCGGTTCCGCGATGCGATCGCCGGGCAGGATCAGGCCGCGCGAGGCGGCGCTGAGAATCGCATCCACGGCGTGATCGACCAACGTGCGCGGACGCGCGGTATTCCAGCTGTTATCGGTGGCCGCATCCTGCGCCAGCGGGGCGCTGTTTTTACGACTAGCGGTAGAGGATTTTCCTGCCATGTTATTTGTCCTGTTTAAACCTGTCGGGTCACGAACTGACCGAAGCCGGGTTCAACCTGCATCTGGTCATCCTGGAATACCGTGACGCCACGAATCAATGTGCGCACCACTTTACCCTGACAGCGCATCCCTTCAAATGCGCTCCACTTGCCGAGTCCCTGAAAATTCGCGCCGCTCACCGTCCAGCTTTGGGTAGCGTCGTAGAACACCAAATCGGCGTCGAAGCCGGGCGCAATCGCCCCTTTTTTGCCCCACAGCTGGAAAGCTTTGGCCGGTCCGCTGGCGGTCATGCGCGCAAACTCGCTGAGCGCCACGTCACGTTCTCTATGGGCCGCACTGAAGAACATCGGGCTGAGGGTTTCCACGCCGGTTAATCCCATGCCCGCATCCCAGATGCTGGCTTCACCTGCCTGCTTTTGTGCGGGCGTGTATGGGCAATGGTCGGAAGCGATCATGTCAATATCGCCGCGCAGCAGCACCTGCCACAGCGCATCCACCACCGGACGCGGGCGGATCGGCGGACCGCAGCGCGCGTTGGGGCCGATGCGCACCAAATCGTCTTCGTCGAGCAGTAAATAGTGCGGACAGGTTTCGAAGCTGGCGCGTACGCGGCCTTTGGCGGCGACAATGGTTTCCGCCGCGCGCGCCGAGCTGACGTGCACGATATGGCAGCGCGCGCCGGTCTCTTCGGCAATCGCTAACACGCGTCCCACCGCTTCGATCTCGGCGATTTCCGGGCCCGCCAGCGCGTGCGCGCGTGCATCTTTGCGTCCGGTACGACGTTGCTCGCTGCCAGCACCGATCAGAATCTCGTGATTCTCAGCGTGCACACCAATCAGCCCGTCGAAGGTGGCCAACTCGCGCATGGCGCGCAGCAGGCCGTCATCGTCGAGACGCGGCAAACCTTTCTCGTCGGTGGCTTCACCGTTGGGCGCGCCGCTGCACAGGAAGGCTTTGAAAGCCAGCGCACCGGCCTGATCCAGCGCCGCCAGTTCATGCACGTTGCGACCATCCAGTCCAGCCCACATTGCGTAATCCACCGAGCAGTTGTCTGCCAGCCAGCTTTTCTTGGCGCTGAAGTTAGCCAGCGATGTCGCCGGTGGCAGCGAATGCGGCATTTCGACAATGGTGGTGACGCCGTGCGCCGCCGCACCGCGCGTACCTTCACGCAGTTCCTGCTCGGGGAAATCGTGCGAACCGGTGAAATGGGTATGCACATCAATCGCGCCAGGCACGATGATCAAGCCTTGCGCATCAATCACTTCATCAACGCCGTGCGTGATGGCGCCAGGCGATAACACGCCGCTGATCTTGCCGTTTTCGATCAGCAGATCGGCCAGTTCAGCGCGGGTTTCTGTCACCACCAAACCATTAATAATTAGCTGTTTCATCACTCTGCTCCTGCCTGCGTCACCAGCGCCGCATACGGCACCGGCTGTGAAGAGTCGAGCCAGCCGATTGCAGTTAACAGCTGGCTGAAATGCGCAAACTCAGCGCGCGGAATCACGCAATCTGGCGCAAATACGCCGGCCTGTTGATAGGCGGCGAGGCCGCGCACCAGCGCATCGCGCGGATAATCGGGGTAAAAAGTCTTTACCTGTTGCGCCAGTTCGCTGGCGTTATGGTTCGCCATCCACGTGAGCGCCTGCGCAATGGCGCGGGAGAAGGCGGCGAAGGCAGCGGCTTTCTCCTGCAGCACATCGGCGCGGGCGATGTAGGCGCTCCACGGCACGTGACCGCACAAACTGGCGAGGCTGCTGATGCTGTTAAGTTGTCCGGCGGCGATGGCGGGTGCCAGCATATGCATGGCGTGCAGCGCATAATCCGCTGCGCCAAGGGCGACGGCGGCAAAATCATGCGCCTGGTCGCCGCTGCCGGCGATCAACTCGACATCATGCTGCAAACCGTGACGCGCCAGCAGCCAGCGGAACGTCAGGGTGGCGGTACCGACATTGCCGACATCCAGCACGCGTTTACCGCGCAGATCGCTGAGCTGAAAATCCGGCTGCGCCTGCGCCGCCGCAAGAAACCACGGATTGGCCGCCACCGAGGCGCAGAAACACTGCAACTCTGCGCCATGCTGCTGAAGATGCTTCATCACCACCATTGGGCCGCCGAGCGTGAGATCGGCGTTGCGGCTTAATACCGCTGGCACTTGCCCGCCTTGCACCGTGTGTCCGCCCGATTCGCTGGTGGTGAAGATCACCTGCAGCTGCTGCGCGGCAAACAGGCCAAGGCTTTGCGCCAGATAGTGCGCGCAGTAATAGATGCGGGATTCGCTGGCATCGCCTTGATTGAAAATCAATGTCTGCATTGCCACGTACCTCTTTAAATAGAGTTTTAATGCATTATTCGGTCGCCATGAATGGCGACCCTACGAATCAACTACTGCGGCATTACGGTGATGAAACTACCGTTAAGGCTTGTCATATCGCTGACGCCGCACCAATGGCTGATCGCTGTGATTTCATTGATCCAGCCGGACAGCAGATCGAACACCGCGCTTTCGCCACCCGCGACTAACGCACTGATGATCGGTCGCACGCTGAGCGACAGCGATGCGCCGAGGCAGCGCGCCACCACCGCATCGCTGCCGCAGCGCACGCCGCCATCCAGCAGCAGCGGCAGACGCGTCACCGCCTGCAAATCGGGCAGCTGATCGACTGGCGTGGCCCAGCGCGCGCTCTGGCGCAGGCCAATGTTCGAGGCAATCAAACCGCTGACACCGTGCTGTGTGGCCTGCGCCGCATCGTCATGATGCAGAACGCCTTTCAGCCACAGCGGCAGTTGATGATTGGCGCAGTGCGCCGCTACCTCGTCAATTTCCTGCCAGCGCCACACCGGAAAAGCCGGCAGTGGTTCAACGCCCGGCTGCGTGCCGCCGATGGTGTGCCAACCGCGTTGTTTCAGGGCATCACCAATCGAGAAGCCGCCGGGCTGTAATCCGGCCACCGGATGCACCGGTGCCAGCACCGTTAGCACGATATTTTTAAATCCGGCCTGCGCAGCCTGATCGATTAATTCTTTGATGCGGCCAACATCGCCCGCCGCACGCAGTTGCAGCCAGCAGCGATCGTACTCCGCACCAATCTGCTCCAGCGGCGTGACGGTCTCTTCGGAGATCACCAGCGGCAGCTGCAGACGTTTGCAGGCGCGCGCAATCGGCAGGACACCTTCTTCGTGGAAAATACGGTCACCGGCAAATGCGCCGACGCCAATCGGCGCGGACCAGTTCTGCTGGTGCAGTGAAATCTGCGTGTCGATGCTTTCATTGCCCTGCAGCACGCGCGGTAACAGACGAAAGCGGCGCAGCGCCTGCTGATTGGCATCGGGTTCGTTACCCAGCGCATCGGCCGGTTGGCCCTGCATATAGCGGAACAGCGCATCGCCGAGGCGCTCGCGTGCCGTGAGTTCAAAGCGCATGGGCATGTTGCGCCTCCACAGCATTTTCATGTTCAAGGAAGGTGGCAAACGCTGGCGTTTGCGGATTTTGCAGAATCGTCGGCGGGCCTTCTTCAATCAGCGCGCCGTTCTGCAGGAACACCACGCGATCGGCAACGCCCGCCGCAAATGCGATGTCGTGGGTGCTGATGATCATGGTGATGCCGGTTTGCGCCAGGCTGCGCATAGTTTGGTTCACTTCGCGCACCAGCTCGGGATCGAGCGCGGAAGTCGGCTCATCAAACAGCAGGATTTGCGGTTCTGCCGCCAACGCACGCGCAATGCCGACGCGCTGCTTCTGTCCGCCGGAAAGTTCATGCGGCAGCGAGGCGGCGAAATCTCCGAGTCCTACCATTTTCAACGCGCGCATCGCTTTGCCGCGCGCGATTTCCGGCTGTGCGCCCTGCACGCGCAGCAGAATGCTCATTACGTTTTCCAGCGCGGTGAGGTGATCGAACAACGCGAAGTGCTGGAACACGATGCCAATGCCCGATTTGGCACGGTTCAGCGGCAGATGACGCTGCGCCAGCGCACGACCGTTTTCGTCGCTGCCCATAAAGTGGCCTTCGGTTTGAATGGTGCCGCTGCTGCGCGGCGTCAGCGCCAGAATCGATTTCAGCAGCGTACTTTTGCCCGAACCGGAGCGACCGAGCAACACCACCACTTCGCCGCGACGTACGGTTAACGACAGCGATTTCAACACCGCTTTACCAGCGTATTCAACGCACAGCTGATCCACTTCCAGTACCGGCGCGGCAGTTTGCGTATCCCAGCGTCGTTTCGGTAGCTGCATCGGCATCACTTCCGCTTCTGGCGGCAGTTTCGCCAGCCGCGCGCGTGCCCGACGCGCACGTTCATCAAGGTTGTAGAACTTCTCCAGCCACCACTGACCGCCCGCCAGCAGCGTGGAAAGAATCAGGTAGATGCCGCCCGACGCGACCAGCACCGGAATAAACAGGAAATTTTGCGACACAATCGCCTGACCGCGCATCGTCAGCTCATTGACGCCCACCACCGAAGCCAGCGAGGTGGATTTCAGCAGCCCAACGGTTTCATTGCCCATGGTGGGCAGAATGGCGCGCAGCGCCTGCGGAATCACCACGTGAATCATCTCTTTGCTGCGCGAGTAACCGAACGCCTGCGCTGCCATGCTTTGGTCGCGATCGGTCGCCATAATGCCGCCGCGAATGATTTCGGCGCAGAAGGCGGTTTCGTTGATCATCAGCGCAACAAGCGCGCTGGTGAACGGACTCAATCGCAGGCCAAATTCCGGCAGCACGTTGTACAGCAGAATCAGCTGCAGCAGCACCGGCGTGCCGCGCAGCGTATAGATGTAGATTTTCACCGGCACGCGAATAAACCAGTGCTTTGAGCTGCTGGCTAACGCCAGGAAAAAGCCAATCAAAATGCCGCCCGCCAGCGCGCCAACCAACAGCTGCACGGCGATCACAGCGCCTTCCCACAAGTAGGGGAAAGTCAGGTACTTAAGAAAATCATCCAAGGCGTTATCCTCCTCAACGCCTCGGTTTAGTCACCGAGGCGGCTGAGTTTATGCATTAACCACGCGCAACCACCGGACGTTCGGCAGCGCTGCCCTGGCCCCAGTAATCCAGCAGTTTTTTCTGTGCGCCGCTCTCCTGAATCACCTTCATCGCGTCCAGCACCGCTGCGCGCAGCGTGGCGTTGTCTTTGGCGATCGGGAAGCCAACCATGATTGGCAGATCCACGGTGAAGCCGCTTTGCAGCGATTTGTCGGCTTTGGCGATGGCAACGGCGGAACCGGCTTCGGTCAGATAGACGTCCGCGCGACCGCTTTTTACCGCCTGAATGCTGTTGTCGGTGTTCTGCACCATCAGCATGCTGACTTCTGGCTTACCGGCGGTGCTGCATTTGGCGCTTTGCTCCGGTACCAGTTTGTTGGCTTCGTAGGAACCCGCTGCGGCGGCGACGGTTTTGCCACACAGATCATCGACGCTGTTGATTTTCTTCGGGTTGCCTTGCGCCAGCACCGAGCCGTCTTGCACCTGCATCGAGGCGACGAAGGCGATCTGCTTCATGCGCTCTTCGGTGACGTACAGCATCGGGCCGATATCGGCGCGTCCGCTGGAGATCGAGGTGAGCAGCACGTTGAACGAGCCGCTTTGGTAACTGTGTTTCGCGCCGAGGCAGCTGCTGATGCGCTCGAACAGTGAAGGATCAAGACCTTCAATGATGCTGGGATCTTTTTCCGATGGCGCTTCAAAGCCTTTGGTGTAGCCGCCAAGGCCAACCACCAGATCTTTGCCTTTCAGCGACGGATATTTGGTTTGCAGTGTTTTGCACTGCGCCATCGCCGCGAAGTCGCTGGCGGTAGGCGTGATGGGATCGGTGCTGGCTGCGTGGGCGCTGGAGATGCCCGCCAGTAAGCTGCCGCTGAGACCAGAGATTAACAAAGCAGTGCGTGCAAATTTCATAATAAGGTTCCCCTGATGCTGGTGAATGAGAAAGCGATGACCTTGTGATTTATGAACGTCTTTGGTGCTTTTTTTAGGTGGTCGCCATGAATGGCGACCCTACGGAAATATCGGAGGTTAATAACCGCGAGCCGGATCAACCTGATTACGCAGCGGTTGCCCGTGGCGGAAACGCGCCAGGTTATCGATAAACACCTCAAGGCATCCGGCGAGGTAGGCGCTGTGATCGTCAAGGCTGCAGTGCGGCGTCATTACCACGCCGGGCGTGTGCCACAGCGGATCGTCTGCCGGTAACGGCTCTTGCGGATAGACATCCAGCACCGCGCCTGCCAGTTCGCCTGCGTTGAGTTTTTCGCGCATCGCGCTGTAATCAAAAACATCGGCGCGGCCAACAATCACGATGCCCGCGCGTGCAGGCAGCAGATCGAAGCGGCGGCGATCGAACAGATTGTGGGTTTGTGGCGTCAGCGGCAGCGTCGACACCACCACATCCACCTGCGGCAGCACATCGTCGAGCGCGTCTATGCGGATGCAGCGCGCCACGTTGGCATCGCACTGGCCGCTGCGCGTCACGCCAATCACGCGATAGCCTTGTGCCGTCAGCAGTTTTGCCGCTGCGGCACCAATCCCGCCAACGCCCAGTAACAGCACGGTTTTGCCGCGTGCGCAGCCGCCAAAGGTTGGGCGCCAGACCCGCTGCGCCTGATCCTGCAGAAAACCGGGAATGCCGAAGTTGAACATCAGCGCCGCCATCAAAATGAACTCGGCCCCTTTATCGCCATGTACGCCAGAGGCATTGGTGAGCGTCACGCCCTGCGGCCAGTGCGCCAGCCACTGTTCAACACCCGCCGACATCACCTGCACCCAGCTCAAGCGCGGCGTGCTGAACTGATCGAGTGCCAGCTTGCGGCCGCTCCACAGAATGTCGCAGCGGGCGAGGAATTTGGCGGTCTGCGCCGCATCGCTGTTTTCGCTCAGCGTAAAGTGGCCGCGCAACAGCGGATGCGCGTCTAGCTGCAGTTGCAGTTGCTCAGCAGTGAGATGGAGTGCGCGCGGCGCGCTGGCGTCGTTCTCGATATGAATGTGCATCAGCGCATCGCCGTCACTTCCATCTCGACCAGCAGGTCAGGATGGTTGAGTTGAATGCCCACGGTGGCGCGCGCCGGGAAAGGGAACTGGAAGAATTCACTGTAAGCGGCGTTCATCGCGCTGAAGGTGCTGAGATCCGTCAGGTAAATAGTGACGCGAACCACGTTGTCGAAGGTCATGTTCGCTTCGATCAGCAGATCGCCGACGTTTTTCAGCACCTGACGCGTCTGGCTGGCGATGTCGTTGCCAATAATCTCGCCGCTGTAGGGATCAATCGCCACCTGGCCGGAAATAAACAACATCGGTTCGTGCAGCACGGCTGCGGAGAGCGGCGCAGGGCCCATTGGGCGGTCGCTGGCGTTCATTCCGGGATAACTCAACGCAATCTTCATGGTGAAATCTCAAGCAAAACTGTTTCACCGCAATTTCGTATACGATTATACGAGTGTCAATGCGCGATTTTTAACCATCGGGTCAAAAAGGTGATGTGTGTCACGTAATAGGATTTGCTGATATATCAATCAATATGATGAAATTTAAGGTTTTAATGAGGTTTTTGCTGTGAATAATGGCGGTGAGTGTGAATCGTATACGATTTTCTTATTGTTCTGTTTTTGCCCGCAAAACCCTGCTGCAATCGCCTGGCTGCTGGCCTGGATTTCCGGCTGCACAATCCGCGGTCAAAGGGTATACTGGCGCACTCTTTTTTTAACCGATCCGTATCGCGTGCGAATTCAACATGCAAAAGTTTGATACCAAGACCTTTCAGGGCCTGATCCTGACCTTGCAGGATTACTGGGCGCGTCAAGGCTGCACCATTGTTCAACCGTTGGACATGGAAGTGGGCGCCGGCACCTCACACCCGATGACTTGCCTGCGTGCCTTAGGCCCAGAGCCGATGGCGACCGCTTACGTGCAGCCATCTCGTCGTCCGACCGATGGACGTTACGGTGAAAACCCGAACCGTTTACAGCACTATTACCAGTTCCAGGTGGTGATTAAGCCTAACCCGGACAACCTTCAGGAGCTGTACCTTGGGTCGCTGAAAGAGCTGGGTATGGATCCCACCATCCACGACATTCGCTTTGTCGAAGACAACTGGGAAAACCCAACGCTCGGCGCGTGGGGACTCGGTTGGGAAGTGTGGCTGAACGGCATGGAAGTGACGCAGTTCACTTACTTCCAGCAGGTTGGTGGCCTGGAGTGCAAGCCGGTAACCGGCGAGATCACCTACGGCTTAGAGCGCCTGGCGATGTACATTCAGGGCGTAGACAGCGTTTACGATCTGGTGTGGAGCGACGGTCCGTTCGGCAAAACCACCTACGGCGAAGTGTTCCATCAGAACGAAGTGGAGCAGTCGACCTACAACTTCGAATACGCGGACGTTGACTTCCTTTTCACCTGCTTCGAGCAGTATGAGAAAGAAGCACAGCAGCTGCTGGCGCTGGAAAAACCGCTGCCGCTGCCGGCTTACGAGCGCATTCTGAAAGCGGCGCACAGCTTTAACCTGCTGGACGCCCGCAAAGCGATTTCGGTTACCGAACGCCAGCGCTATATTCTGCGTATCCGCACCCTGACGAAAGCCGTGGCGGAAGCCTATTATGCGTCCCGTGAGGCGCTTGGCTTCCCGATGTGCAATAAAAACAAGTAAGAGGCAGCCATGACCGATAAAACTTTCCTGGTGGAAATTGGCACCGAAGAGTTGCCTCCGAAAGCGCTGCGCAGCCTGGCAGAAGCCTTTGCTGCGCACTTCACCGCTGAACTCGATAGCGCCGGTCTGGCGCACGGCGAAGTGAGCTGGTTTGCTGCTCCGCGTCGTCTGGCGTTGAAAGTGGCCCAGCTGGCTGCCGCGCAGCCGGATCGCGAAGTTGAAAAACGTGGCCCGGCAATCGCCGCCGCGTTTGATGCCGATGGCAACGCCACCAAAGCGGCCGAAGGTTGGGCGCGTGGTAACGGCATCACTGTTGCTCAGGCGGAACGTCTGAGCACGGATAAAGGTGAATGGCTGGTGCATCGCGCCGCCATCACCGGCGAAAGCGCGCAGGCGCTGCTGCCCGCGATGGTTGCTACCGCGCTGAGCAAGCTGCCGATTCCTAAGCTGATGCGCTGGGGCGCGAGCGACGTGCAGTTTGTGCGTCCGGTGCACACCGTTACGCTGCTGCTGGGTGACGAGCTGATTCCCTCGAAGATTCTGGGCATTCAATCCGATCGCGTGATTCGCGGCCATCGCTTTATGGGCGAGCCAGAATTCACCATCGACAACGCCGATCAATATCCGCAGCTGCTGCTGGAGCGCGGTAAAGTGGTGGCGGATTACGCGGCGCGTAAAGCCAAAATCAAAGCAGACGCGGAAGCGGCGGCCCAGAAGATTGGCGGCATCGCCGATCTGAGCGAAAGCCTGCTGGAAGAAGTGACCTCGCTGGTGGAATGGCCGGTGGTATTGACGGCGAAATTTGAAGAGAAGTTCCTCGCGGTGCCAGCTGAAGCGCTGGTTTACACCATGAAAGGTGACCAGAAGTACTTCCCGGTGTACGACGCGGCGGGCAAGCTGCTGCCGAATTTCATCTTCGTCACCAACATCGAATCCAAAGATCCTCAGCAGATTATCTCCGGTAACGAGAAGGTGGTGCGCCCGCGTCTGGCGGATGCCGAGTTCTTCTTCAACACCGACCGTAAAAAACGTCTGGAAGATAATCTGCCGCGTCTGGAAACCGTCCTGTTCCAGAAAGAGTTGGGTACGCTGCGTGATAAAACCGATCGTATTCAGGCGCTGGCTGGCTGGATTGCCGCGCAGATTGGTGCTGATGTGAATCACGCTACCCGCGCCGGTTTGCTGTCGAAATGTGACCTGATGACCAACATGGTGTTCGAGTTCACTGACACCCAGGGCGTGATGGGCATGCACTACGCGCGCCACGATGGCGAAGCGGAAGATGTGGCTGTGGCGCTGAACGAGCAGTATCAGCCGCGCTTTGCCGGTGATGATCTGCCGTCAAATCCTGTGGCGTGTGCGGTGGCGATTGCTGACAAGATGGACACCCTTGCGGGTATCTTTGGCATCGGTCAGCATCCGAAAGGCGACAAAGATCCGTTCGCACTGCGCCGTGCCGCGCTGGGCGTGCTGCGCATCATCGTTGAGAAAAACCTGCCGCTCGATCTGCAAACGCTGACCGAAGAAGCGGTGCGCCTGTACGGCAGCAAGCTGAGCAACGGCAAAGTGGTCGATGAAGTGATTGACTTTATGCTGGGCCGTTTCCGTACCTGGTATCAGGAAGAGGGCCACAGCGTTGACACCATTCAGGCGGTGCTGGCACGTCGTCCAACTCGTCCGGCTGATTTCGATGCGCGCATGAAGGCGGTTTCGCACTTCCGTACGCTGGAAGCGGCTGCGACATTGGCCGCTGCCAACAAACGTGTGTCGAACATCCTGGCGAAATCGACTGAAACCCTGAATGACAGCGTGCAGGCTTCCTTGCTGAAAGAGAACGAAGAGATCCAACTGGCGACCTTCGTGACCGCGCTGGGCGATAAGCTGCAGCCGTACTTTGCAGAAGGTCGCTATCAGGATGCGCTGGTTGAGCTGGCACAGCTGCGTGAAGCGGTGGATAACTTCTTCGATAAAGTGATGGTGAACGCTGACGATCAGGCGGTGCGTATTAACCGTCTGACGCTGCTGGCACAGCTGCGTCAGCTGTTCCTGCAGGTGGCGGATATTTCGCTGCTGCAGTAGTTGGCATGGTCGCCATGAATGGCGACCCTACGAAACAAAGGGGACGAGAAATCGTCCCCTTGTTGTTTTAAAGCCAGTGAAGCTGAGGAAAATGAACTAAAGCGTCTTGCGAATGATGCAGCACACGCACAATAAATACCTTTTCAACTTCCGAGCGGTAATAAATGACATGTTCCCGGTGCGGTAGTGCAAATACATTTTTGCCCAACTCTGGGCGCTTACGGCCTAACTCATTTGTGGCCAGCTGACTAAAACGCTGATGCAGCATGAGCACATATTGCTTCGCTTTTTTGCTGCCGAAGTTCCAATAGCCGTAGAACCAGATCGACTCTAAATCTTCATCGGCTTCCTTCATTATCTTGATCATCCTTTTCATCAATGCCTACCCTGGCTCTCATTCTTTTAAGAAAATCGTCAATGTTCCAATCTTCAGCCACGCCGCTATCTAGCCCTTGTTGAATCAGTTTTTTTAGATTCTCCAGCTTCGATTCCGCCTGCTTCTCACGCAGCAAGCGTAGCGAGTCGCGCACCACTTCGCTTTGCGTACGGTAGTCGCCTGACTCAACCAGAGATTCAACAAACTCGCGCAGTTCATCGCCTAAATCGATCGTCATGGTACGTGCCATCATCGCCATCCAATGTAAGAGTATTTCTTACATTCTGGCACTTTTTTGCACAACAGGGAATGTGCGTTGCAGCGCAGTTACAAGCTGAACTGCGAGGCAACGCGAGAGATTTTATTCAGATGAGGCGGGAAACAGGCGTGCGTCACGCAGCAGATGATCGTTACCACGGCGGCGGGTGAAGCCGCTGCGGTCGAAGAATTCCAGAATCTGTATCGCCACTTTGCGCCCGGTGCCCAGCTGGTTGCGGAAGTCGGCGGCGCTGGTGCTGCCATCTTGCGCGGCGCGTTGGCGAATCAGATCGGCGAAGATCTGGATCTGGTCGCTGCGATAGTAGCGATCGCGCACGATCGCGGTGATGTGTCCGAGCCGTGCGGCAGTAAGCAGCAGCGAGCGAATCGCCTGTTCATCCTGCTGCAGCGCCAGCGCGATATCGCGCACCCACAGCGGCTGGTCGCCAAACAGCGGGCCGACCTGCTGCCAAAGTGCTTCTTCCTGCGGATTAAAGCGTGGTTCGAAATCGGGCAGATGCAGCCAGCCTTGACGCTGTTGCAGCTGGCCTTGCGCCAGCAGCTGATCAATCAGCGCTAGCACCCATTCGGCAGGCTGATGCGGCATTGCCACGCGACGCAAACGGTCATGGCCGATGCCCGGCACTTCCGGATGTTGCTGATGAAAATGCGCGAGCGATTCCAATAGCTTTTGCTGCCAAAGTGCCGCCTGCGCAGCACTCATCAGCGCGTTACCGAGCTGCACCGGCGCTGTGTTCTCAATCAGTGCATCCAGTGCGGGATCGGTAAGCTGGCGCGCCCACGCCAGATCACGCAATTCTGTCGGTTGATACGCCAGATGCGCCTGCAGGCTGGCGTCATCATGTTGTGCGGTGGCCAACTGCTGCAACCAGGCAAGATACTCCGCCTGACGTTTTCCGCGCTTTTTACTGTTGAGCAGCAGCACGCGCGCGCCGCCGAGCGTGTGTTGTGCATTGCTGTCGCGGATAATCAGCCGATCGTTCTCCGCCAGCCACAGCGGTTCGTTCAGGACTATTTCCGCGACATCATCCGCCAGCAGCGTGATGCGTCCGGTGACGTGGCTGGCGGCGTGGTGGATATGAATCGGCTGCGATGCGCTTTTCAGCGGGTGCAGCAAGCGCAGCGCCACGGTTAAGCGCGTGGTGCCTTCCGCTTTTGCCTGTGACAGCAGCCAGTCGCCGCGCGCGATCTGCGCTTTTTCCACAACGCCAACGATATTTAATGCGATACGCTCACCGGCCTGCGCGCGCGTCACCGATTGGTTCTGCGCATGCAGCGCACGCACGCGCAGCGGCTGATTCAGGCTGCTGAGCCAAAGGGTATCACCGACGTTCACTTCACCCGTCAGCGCGGTGCCGGTGACCACCAATCCAGTACCTTTCAGCGTGAAGGCGCGATCGATGGCGAGACGAAAACGGTAACGCGGGTCGAAGGCCGGTTCCGCCAGCGTGCTGAGATGCTCTCGCAGCGCGTCGATGCCTTGCTGCGTGTGGCTGCTGGTGACAAATTGCGGCACTGCCGGCCAGCCGAGTTGCTGCGTGAGTTGCGCCACCTGTAGCTGGACTGCCGCGATGCGCGCCTCATCCACGCGATCGGCTTTGGTCAGCGCCACGCTGAGCGGCGGCTGTCCGGCCAAACTCAGCAGCTGCAGATGTTCACGGGTTTGCGGCATTACGCCATCGTCGCAGGCCACCACCAGCAGCGCATGATGAATACCGCCAATGCCTGCCAGCATATTGGCGAGAAATTTCTCGTGGCCCGGCACATCAATAAAGCCGAGCACGCGCCCGTCCTGCTGCGGCCAGTATGCGTAGCCGAGATCGATGGTCATGCCGCGCCGTTTCTCTTCCGGCAGGCGATCGGCATCAACGCCGGTTAATGCCTGTAGCAGCGCGGTTTTGCCGTGATCGACGTGTCCAGCGGTGGCAATAATCATGGCGCTATGGCCTGAATCAGTGCGCTTTCATCATCAAGGCAGCGTAAATCCAGCCACAGTTTGCCTTCCTGAATGCGGCCAATCACCGGGCGCGCTAAGCTGCGCCAGCGCTGTGACAAATTGGCAAGCTGGCTGCCGCGACCATCGCGTGGCGTGAAGGTGATGGCGAAACTGGCAATACGCTCAACCGGTAGCGATCCGCTGCCGATTTGCGAAGAACAGGGCGCGATCGCCAGCGAAAATTCTTCACCATAAGCCTGTAGTAACGCGGGCATCAATCGTTCGGCCTGCTGCAGAATATCGTGCGATGAACGCGTCAGCAGCCGCAGCGTCGGCAGGGCTTCGCGCAGCGTGTCCGGCTGGCGATAGAGTTGCAGGGTGGCTTCGAGCGCCGCGAGCGTCATTTTGTCGACGCGCAGCGCGCGTTTCAGCGGATGCGACTGCAGTTGATCAATCAGCGCCTGCTTGCCGACGATAATGCCGGCCTGCGGACCGCCGAGCAGTTTGTCGCCGGAGAAGCTCACCAAACTGACGCCTGCGGCGATCAGCTGCTGCGGCATCGGTTCAGCCGGCAGACCAAATTCGGTCATATCGACCAGCGAACCGCTGCCAAGATCGGTGATCACCGGCAGTTGATAAGCGTCACCCAGCTCAACCAATTCCGCTTCCGTTACCGCATGGGTAAAGCCCTGAATCTGATAATTGCTGGTGTGCACCTTCATCAGCAGGCCGCTGTTTTCCGCAATCGCGGCACGATAATCTTTCAGGTGCGTGCGGTTGGTGGTACCGACTTCCACCAGTTTGCAGCCCGCCTGACGCATCACGTCGGGAATGCGAAAGGCACCGCCAATTTCCACCAGCTCGCCACGCGAGACAATCACTTCACGTCCAGGTGCTAAAGCAGCCAGCATCAGTAACACGGCGGCGGCGTTGTTGTTGACGATACAGGCCGCTTCCGCGCCGGTTAATTCGCACAGCAGCGCACTGACGGCGCGATCGCGATGGCCACGTGCCGCATCATCCAGCGCGTATTCCAGCGTGATCGGCTGACGTAAGCAGTTAACCACCGCATCGATGGCGCGATCGCTCAGCTGCGCGCGGCCGAGATTGGTGTGCAGCACGGTGCCGGTAAGATTGAACACCGGACGCAGCGCACTTTGCTGCTGTTGCTGGCTGCGTCGCAGCGCTTCATCGGGCCAGTTCACGTGCCATTCCGGCAAGGTTTGATGCTGCTGAATATGTTCGCGCGCTTCCTGCTGCATGCTGCGCAGCTGGCGCGTGGCAAAGGCGGTACCGTGATGCGCAAGCAGCGGCTGCAGCGCGGGATCGCGCAGCAGGCTGTCGATCGCAGGCAATTGACTGTAAAGGGTTTTCATCAGGTGACTTAGAGAGTGGGCGGAACGGTGCGGGCAAAGCTTTCGCGCGCAAATAGGTTTTCGGCCAGCTTCACCAGCGCCGGACGATTCACGCACCAGTTGGGCAGCACGCGGCGGAAATTCAGGTAACCAATCATGCAGCCGGTGGCGATATCGGCCAGATTCAGCGTGCCGCTATTGAGCCATTCGCCCTGTGCGGCGGCGGTTTCCAGCGCATCAAGGCCGCGCTGAATTTTGGCACGATTGCGCAGCAGCACCTCTTCGGATTGCTGATCGCCGGGACGCATCTGCTCGCGCACGATCATCACCGCAGCGTCATTGATGCCGTCGGCAAGTTTTTCCAGCTGACGGATTTGCAACGCGTGCAGTGCATCATCAGGCAGCAGCGCAGGCGCATCGCCGCGCAGTTCAATCACCTGTGCAATGATTGAAGAGTCGAACCAGGTGAGCTGATTGTCATCAATCAGCGCCGGCACTTTGCCCAGCGGATTGTACTGCGGGACATCGCTGTCATCGGTCCACGGAGAGTGATTAACGAATTCGAAAACCAGGCCTTTTTCCAACAGAATGACGGATATTTTGCGTACAAAAGGGCTGGTGTAGCTGCCAATCAGTTTCATCGTTCGCCTCCGTGTTGAGCTGCGTGGATTTGTGCGTTCATCGAGAAGGTCGCCATGAATGGCGACCCTACAGTTAGTCTCCGGGGAACATAAACGGATTCAGGCTGCTGCGCGCGAATCCTTCCTGCTCCATGCGGGCATCCAGCACCAGCGAAGCGAGGTCATCTGCCACCGGTTCCACCGCCGGATCTTTTTCCTGATACAACATCTTCAAATATGTGCCGCAGTCGCCACAGCTCTCTGCTTTCACCGCCGCTTTTTCGCTGTCCAGCGACCAGTAATGCAGGTCGCCGGTTTGTTCGCAGTTGGAGCATTTGCTGCGCACCACATACCATTCGCTTTCACACAAATTGCAGTGCAGATAGCGCAGCCCTTGCTGGCCCACGCTCATATGCACCACGCTGGTGACCGGCACGCTAGCGCACACCGGGCAAAACTGGCGATGCTCACCGTATTCTGCGCGTGCTTTGCCCGGAATCAGTGCCGCCATTTGCGCCCAGTAAATCGACAACGCCGCCCAGATGAACGGCGATTTATCGCTGCTCACCTGCGCGAAATCGCCTTCCAGCAGCGCATGCGCCAGATTTTCCAGCTCGGTGGTGGAGGCTTTTTCCAGATTCTCCAGCACCGCCAGCGCCTGGCCGCTCATCTCCGGCTTCAGCTCGGCGATCAGCGAATGCAGCAAACGCTGCCAGTGCGCATCGCGCGGGTAGGTGTGGATATCGAGCGGCGGTTTGCCCTGCTCGGCGCTCTGCGTCAGCCGCTGCTGCAGGTCGATTTGCAGCGGATGGTCATACAGCACGATCTCCTGCGCCTCGGCGATCACCGCAGCAAAGCGCAGGTAATCACCGAGCGGATTCTTCGCAGCCAGGTCGCGCAAACGTGCCGCACGGCGGCTATACAGATTTTTCAGCCGGGGGAAAAGTAACGGCGGAACTTGCTCCGCCGTGTGCTTTTCGCCTTTCTCCAGCTGGTCCTGCGGGATGATGCGAATACTCATCAGGGACGTTTTTCCTGTTGTGTTTGGCGTTGGCGCTGCTCGCGATACCAGCGTGGGTGATGTTTCTTCGCCCACGCGGCCGGAACCCAGCCCTCAACCATGGCGGTAATGGTGCCTTTTACCCACAACGCGGCGTAAATGTGCACCATAATCACCATGATCAGCGCCACAGCTGAGACCGAATGCACCACTAGCGCGATGCGAATCAGCGGAATAGTAAAGGCACCGGCAAAGTACGGGCGCCAGATAACAATTCCGCTCACCAGCAGCAAGACTAAGCTGATGATAGCAGCCCAGAACACACACTTCTGCCCGAAGTTGTATTTGCCGGTATCGCCGACCTCTTCGTTTTGCACGATTTTGTGGATGTTTTTCGCCCACACCAGATCTTCGCGATTGATCAGATTATGTTTCCAATAGCGTAAGAACATGATGATAAAGGCGGCAAACATCACCGTGCCAATAAAGGGATGCAGGATACGCGCCAACTGCGGCGTGCCGAGCACGTGCATCAGCCAGTTAAACGACGGGAAAAAGAAGCCCAGTCCGCTCAGCGCGGCGAGCACAAAACAGAACGCCACAATCCAGTGATTGATGCGTTCCGGTGCGCTGTAGCGCACCAGACGATCGCGTTTTTTCATTATTCGCGCTCCTCTTTTTCGTGCAGGTTCTCGTCCTCATCCTCTTCCACGCGGTTCGGCCCTACGCCAACGTAGTGGAATACTGAGGCGGCAAAGGTGGCGGCAAAACCAATCGCCGCCAGCGGTTTCCAGATACCTTTCCAGAAAGTCACCGCCGGGCTGATGCTCGGGTTAGCCGGCAAACCGTGATAGAGCTGCGGTTTGTCGGCGTGGTGCAGCACGTACATTACGTGCGTACCGCCGACGCCTTCCGGATCGTACAAGCCCGCGTTGGCATAACCACGCGTGTTGAGCTCGGCCACACGTTCACCCGCCAGCGCCTGCATATCGCTTTTGCTGCCGAAGTGAATCGCGCCGGTCGGGCAGGTTTTCACGCACGCCGGTTCCTGACCAACATTGACACGATCGACGCACAGCGTGCATTTATACACGCGGTTGTCCTCTTTATTCATACGCGGCACATCGAACGGGCAGCCAGCGATGCAGTAGCCGCAGCCAATGCACTGTTCTGACTGAAAATCGACGATGCCGTTGGCGTACTGAATAATCGCGCCTTCAGACGGACACGCCTTCAGGCAGCCGGGATCGGCGCAGTGCATGCAGCCATCCTTGCGGATCAGCCACTCTAACTTGCCGTTCTCCTCCACTTCTGAGAAGCGCATCACCGTCCAGGATTTGGCGGTCAAATCGGCGGGATTGTCGTACACCCCAACGTTATGTCCCACTTCATCGCGGATATCGTTCCACTCCGAACACGCCACCTGGCAGGCTTTGCAGCCGATGCAGGTGGTCACGTCGATCAGTTTCGCCACTTCCTGCTGATGGTTACGCGCCTGCGGGGCAGGCGTGAGTCCATTGGTGGCGGAGCGGCGGATAATGTCTTGAGATTGATAAGCCATATTCGTTCTCCTTACACCTTCTCGACGTTGACCAGGAACGCCTTAAATTCTGGCGTTTGCGTGTTGGCATCACCGACAAACGGCGTCAGGGTATTGGCGATAAAGCCTTTTTTCGCCACGCCCTGATAACCCCAGTGAATCGGAATGCCGATGGTATCGACGATTTTGCCGTCGACGTTGAGTGGACGGATGCGCTTGGTGACCACCGCTTTGGCTTTGATGTAGCCGCGATTGGAGCTCACTTTCACCGTATCGCCCTGCGCGATGCCGAGCTTGTTGGCCAGCTTCTCGCCGATTTCAATAAACTGTTCCGGCTGCGCGATGGCATTGAGCCGCGCGTGTTTGGTCCAGTAATGGAAATGCTCGGTTAGGCGATAAGTGGTGCCGACATACGGGAACTGCTCCGCCTGGCCCATCGATGCCAAATCGTCCTTGAACACGCGCGCCGCCGGGTTGGATACCACGTTCGGATGCAGCGGGTTGGTGCCGATCGGTGTTTCAAACGGCTCGTAGTGTTCCGGGAACGGACCTTCGGCCATTTTGTCGAGCGCAAACAGGCGGCCCATGCCTTCCGGCTGCATGATGAACGGCCCAACATCGCTGCCTGGCGCGGCGGCGCTGTAATCTGGCACATCCATGCCGCCCCATTTCGCGCCATCCCATTTCAGGATTTGGCGTTTTGGATCCCACGGATTGCCTTGCGGGTCAGCCGAGGCGCGGTTGTAGAGGATGCGGCGGTTAAGCGGCCACGCCCAACTCCAGTTCAGCGTGTTGCCCAAACCGGTGGGATCGGTGTTATCGCGGCGTGCCATCTGATTGCCATCCGGCGTCCAGCTGCCGGCGAAAATCCAGCAACCGCTGCTGGTGCTGCCGTCATCTTTCAGATGGGCAAAGGTGCTGAGCTGTTGGCCTTTTTTCACCAACAGCGTGCCTTTGTCATCGAACACATCGGCCAGCGCTTTACCGTTGTTCTCCATCGCCACTTCTTCCGGCGCTGGATTTTCTGGCGTCAGATAGTTCCAGCTCATGTTCAGCACTTGCTCAGGCAGCGCGCCGCCTTCACTGGCGTACATTTTGCGCAGGCGTGAATAGATGCCGGAGAGAATTTCACCGTCATTCAGCGCTTCACCCGGCGCATCCTGACCTTTCCAGTGCCATTGCAGCCAGCGGCCCGAGTTGACGATCGAACCGTTCTCTTCAGCGAAGCAGGTGGAGGGCAAACGGAACACTTCGGTCTGAATTTTTGACGGATCAACATCGTTAAACTCGTCGTGATTCTCCCAGAAGGTAGCGGTTTCGGTGTTGAGCGGGTCGATGGTGACCAGGAACTTCAGCTTCGACAGTGAATCAATCACTTTGCGCTTGTTCGGGAACGACGCCACCGGGTTAAAGCCCTGGCACAGATAGCCGTTGACCTTGCCTTGCGACATCATCTCGAAGTACTGCAGCACGTCGTAGCCTTTGTCCCACTTCGGCAACCAGTCGAAGCCCCAGTTGTTCTCTTTCTGGGCTTTGTCGCCGAAGAAGGCTTTCATCTGACTGACAAAGAATTTTGGATAATTGCTCCAGTAGTTCACCTGGCCCGGCAGCAGCGCTTTTGGCGTGTTGGCGGCGAGATAACTCTGCAGATCGGTTTGTTTCTCCGACGGCAAGGTCATGTAACCTGGCAAACTCTGCGACAGCAGACCGAGATCGGTCAGGCCCTGAATATTCGAGTGGCCGCGTAGCGCATTAATGCCGCCGCCAATCATGCCCATATTGCCCAACAGCAGCTGAATCATCGCCATGGTGCGGATGTTCTGCGCACCAACCGAGTGCTGCGTCCAGCCTAGCGCATACAGGAATGAGGTGGTGCGATCGCGTGCGCTGGTTTCGCCCAGCAGTTCGCAGACATGCAGGAAGTCAGCTTTTGGCGTGCCGCAGATGCGCTCAACGATTTCTGGCGTGTAGCGGCTAACGTGTTGCTTAAGCAGGTTCCACACGCAGCGCGGGTGCGTCAGCGTGGTGTCGCGTTTGGCGAAGCCGTCATCGCCCAACTCGTAGTTCCAGCTGGTTTTGTCGTATTTGCGATTCGCTTCGTCATAACCGCTGAATAGGCCATCTTCAAAATGATAATCCTCACGCACAATCAGGCTGGCGTTGGTGTACGCCTCGACATATTCGCGCTGGATTTTTTCGTTTTGCAGCAGCCACAGCAGTACGCCCGACAGGAAAGTGATGTCGGTGCCCGAGCGGATCGGCGTATAGAAATCGGCTACCGATGCGGTTCGTGTGAAGCGCGGATCGATAACAATAATTTTGGCTTTGTTGTGAATTTTGGCTTCCATCGCCCAGCGGAATCCCACGGG
Organism: Pantoea sp. SOD02; assembly: GCF_024707505.1. Taxonomy (GTDB): domain Bacteria; phylum Pseudomonadota; class Gammaproteobacteria; order Enterobacterales; family Enterobacteriaceae; genus Pantoea; species Pantoea symbiotica. Next base: position 83,740 of record NZ_CP102604.1, read on the forward strand.
ATGCGCTTCAGCGGCGTTACCGCCCATCACAACGATCAGATTGGCATTACGGATGTCGACCCAGTGATTGGTCATCGCACCGCGACCAAATGTTGGAGCAAGACTTGCTACCGTTGGTCCGTGTCAAACGCGTGCCTGGTTGTCGACCGCTAACATGCCGAGCGATCGGGTAAATTTCTGGGTTAAGTAGCCGGTTTCGTTGCTGGATGCGGAAGCACACAACATGCCGGTGGAGAGCCAACGGTTTACCGTCACGCCAGCGGCGTTCTGCGCCACGAAGTTAGCGTCGCGATCCGCTTTCATCAGCTTCGCGATGCGATCAAATGCATCGTCCCAGCTAATGCGCTGCCATTTATTGGAGCCTGGCGCGCGGTATTCCGGGTATTGCAGGCGACTTTCACTGTGGATGAAGTCGAGCAGGCCTGCGCCTTTCGGGCACAGTGCGCCGCGGCTCACCGGATGATCCGGATCCCCTTCGATGTGGAAAATGGTCTCTTTGGCGTTTTTCGCGCCGTCACCGAGGCTGTACATTAACAAGCCACAGCCAACTGAGCAGTAAGTGCAGGTGTTACGGGTTTCGCGCGCGCGCAGCAGTTTGTACTGCCGCGTTTCCGCCAGCGCAACCTCTGGCGCAAAGCCGAGCAGCGCTGCCGTTGTCCCTGCCATACCGCCAGCACACACCTTGAAGAATTTTCTTCGGCTGACGTTCATGGATTATCCTTTCAACATGATTGATTGTACTTTTGCGGTGCAGTGGATCGGGCGTCACAATAACCCGACGAATATTGCGGCAATAGCGACCTAATAATACCACTACTTTAGTAAGGTTGTTGTATGAGGCGAAAAAAGTGACAGAGAATGAGCAGGAAAGTCACATTAATGTGAATAAGATCTCAGGCGCGGTGCAGGCGCAGGTCCATCAGCGGCGTGATATCAGCCTTGCGGAAACTGACTGGCTGGCCGAGGAAGTGCCGGTGGCGCTGGTCTACAACGGCATTTCGCACGTTGTGATGATGGCGACACCCAATGATTTGGAAGCTTTTGCGATAGGTTTCTCGCTCTCGGAAGGCATTATTGCGCGCCCGGATGAAATCTTCGGCATCGATGTGGTGCCGGGCTGTAACGGTGTTGAAGTGCAGATTGAGCTCTCCAGCCGCCGCTTTATGGCGCTGAAAGAGCAGCGTCGTGCGATGGCCGGACGCACCGGCTGCGGCGTGTGTGGCGTTGAGCAACTCGACCAAATCGGCAAGCCGCTACAGCTGCTGCCATTCAGCCAAACATTTGATTTAGCTAACCTCGATAAAGGCCTGGCGCAGTTGCGCGACTACCAGCCGATCGGCAATCTCACCGGCTGCACGCACGCGGCGGCGTGGATGTCACCGCAAGGCGAATTGCAGGGCGGCTATGAAGATGTGGGTCGCCATGTGGCGCTGGATAAATTGCTGGGGAATCGCAGCCAGCAGCCGTGGCAGCAGGGCGCGGTGCTGGTTTCCAGCCGCGCCAGCTATGAGATGGTGCAGAAATCCGCCATGTGCGGCGTGGAGATTCTGTTTGCGGTTTCGGCGGCGACGCAACTCGCCGTTGAGGTGGCAGAACGCTGCAATCTCACGCTGGTCGGTTTCAGTAAACCGGGTCGCGCCACGGTTTACAGCCACCCGCAGCGTCTGCGTTAAACCACCTGCACCTGCGGCAACGCCTGTTGCAGCGCCGCTAGCGCGCCAGGTTTTGCTGCGCCGCTGTCGCAAATCAGCAGATCAACTTCCGCAATCGGGGCGTAAACGGTGCGGCTGATCACGCCGAGTTTGCTGTGATCCGCCAGTAGAATAGTGCGATTCGCCTGCTGAACCATGGCGCGGGCAATCGCCGCTTCGTGGGGATGAAAACTGCTGGCACCGTTTTTAGCGTCGATGCCGACCGGTGAAAGCAGCGCCACATCGGCGCGATAACGATAAATTTCGCCGATCGTCATCTCACCGCGCGTTTGCTGCGCGCCTGCCATCATTATGCCGCCAAGCAAAATCACCTGATTATTCAACGTCTCATGCTCTTCCGCTGCGCTCAGTGCCAGCGCGGCCTGCAAACTGTTGGTAATGATGGTTAAACCCGACATGCTGCGCAGCTGTTCGGCCAGCATGGTGGTGGTGGTGCCGGCATCAAGGAACAGCGTTTGGCCGGGCTGAAGATGCTGCGCGGCGGCAACCGCAATCGCGCGTTTCTCTTTCGCCTGCGCGTTGCGGCGCACCTGTAATGGCGGCTCCGGCTGGCTATCAACGGCAACCAAACCGCCATGTACACGCCGCGCCAATCCCTGCGCTTCCAGTTCAATAATGTCGCGCCGCGCGGTTTCGCGCGAAATGCCAAGCTCGTTGATGATGCGTTCGGTGCTGAGCTGATGTTGCGTGGTCAGCAGCGCGCGAATGCGGTGTAAGCGGGTTTCCTGCAGCATGACTTTTCCCTGTGGCGTGTTCAACCTGGGCCTAAGCTTACCTGAGTGTCATGACGCCGTCATGTGTATTTGGTTGTATTTGTGTATTTGGTTGCATTTGTCGCCAAAGCAGGCATGATATTGGCAAACGGCGATTTCGCATGCACCCCTTTCACCTTCGCAACGGGAGTTACCATGGCTACACGTTCTACCATCATGGATACCAACAGTTTTCGTGCTGAGCACGCCGACGGGCTGGATGCGGCAACCCGCAAGCTCACCGACAAGCGCAGCAAAGTGTTGGGCGAGTCGTATCGCCTGTTTTACCGCAAGCCGGTGCACTTAGTGCGCGGCGAAGGGCAGTATTTATGGGATGCCGCCGGTGATAAATATCTTGATGTGTACAACAACGTGGCGAGCATTGGTCACTGCCATCCGGCGGTGATTGAGGCGGTGAATCAGCAGATGAAGATGCTGAACACCCACACGCGCTATCTGCACGAACGCATTCTCGATTACACCGAGGAGCTGTTGGCGACCACGCCGGATGCCATCGATCGCGCCATGTATATGTGTACTGGTTCGGAAGCCAACGATTTGGCGATCCGCGTGGCGCGTGCTTTCAGCGGCGGCACCGGCATTATCGTGTCGCAGGAGGCGTATCACGGCACCAGCGATCTCACGTCAGGCGTGTCACCTGCGCTCGGCAGCGGACAGCCGCTGGCGGCTACCACGCGTCTGGTTTCACCGCCGGATGCTTATCGCGTCAATGCGCCGGATCTCGGCGAGTGGTTTGCCAATGAAATTCAGAAGCAGATCGACGATATGAAGGCGCACGGCATTAAGTTTGCCGGCTTCCTCGCTGACTCCATCTTCTCTTCCGATGGCGTATTACCGAATCCGCGCGGCTTCCTGCAAAAAGCGGTCGATGTGGTGCATGCCAACGGCGGGATTTTCATCGCCGATGAAGTGCAGCCGGGCTTTGGTCGCACCGGCGATGCGTTCTGGGGTTTTGCGCGTCATGGCGTGGTGCCCGATGTGATCACCACTGGCAAACCGATGGGGAACGGCATTCCGGTTTCGGGTTTGCTGGCGAAAAGCGATGTCCTTGCCGCGTTCAGCGATGAGATTCCTTACTTCAATACTTTTGGCGGTAATCCGGTGGCGATGGCCGCAGCACAAGCGGTGTTGACGGTGATTAAGGAAGAGGGCTTGCAGGAGCACAGCCGCGTGGTGGGCGCCAAGCTGTTAGGTGAGTTGCAGAAACTGATGGATCGCCACGAGTCGATCGGCGACGTGCGCGGTGCAGGGCTGTTTATTGGTTTCGAACTGGTGCAGGACCGCGCCAGCAAAGCGCCGGACAAAGCGCTGGCGCTGGATTTGATCGAGAAACTGCGCGAACACCGCGTACTGACATCAGTGGCGGGCCCTTACGGTAACGTGCTGAAACTGCGTCCGCCATTGGCGTTCCAGGAAGCGGATATCGACTGGCTGGTGGGCGCGTTGGATAAGTCGTTGAGTGAGTTGGGGCGGTAAAACGGTCGTCGTGGATAGGGTGCGGTAATGAATAAGGTCGCCATGAATGGCGACCCTACGGGGTATTACGCTGCGGTTTCCTCGGCGAAAATGCTCTCCATCTTCTGCCATGCCTGCGCCACATCATCATCCAGATTAAACAATCCTGACGTACCGACAATAAACACATCGACGCCGGAAGCGGCGATTTGTTTAAAGGTGCGCGCGTTGCACGAACCATCAATTTCGGTCAGATAGTGATAACCGTGCTCTTCGCGCATGGCGATCAGCTGGCGAATCTTATTCAGCGTTTCCGGAATAAACTTCTGGCCGGCGAAACCCGGATCTACCGACATCACCGTGACTTTATCCAGCAGATGCGCATATTCACGAATACTTTCTGCCGGCGTGGCCGGATTTAAAACCACGCCGCAGCGACGGCCCGCGTCTTTAATCTGCGTCAGCAGGCGAAAGATTTTATTATTAGCGGTTTCAGGGTGGAAGCTAATAATATCTGCGCCTGCCTCAATGCACATCGGAATAATATCTTCCGGATGATTCACCATTAAATGCACGTCAATCGGCACATCGGTAATTTTACGCAGGTTCTCGATAAAGAATGGCGACAGCGTAATATTCTTCACATAGCTTCCATCCATAATATCGACATGATAAAAGGCGGCGGTGCTATTCATCGCTTCGACCTGTTCGCGAAAACGCGTGAGATCCATGCACATTAAGGAGGGGGAAAATTTGGCTTGCATAACTTATTTCCTCATTACAAAAACAGCGCCCGCAGGCGCTGTTGATGACATCAATGGAAGAACGAAATAATGTGGCCGAGCACGATACCGACAATGCCGAAGTCGGCATCGCCGAAGGTGGTGGAAGCAAAGCCGAGGTCGCCCATCAGCGGCAGCAGAATCGCTGGCAGGAAGGAGATCAGCAGGCCTTGCACAAAGGCGCCAATCACTGCGCCACGACGTCCGCCGGTGATATTGCCGTAGACGCCAGCAGTTGCACCGCAGAAGAAGTGCGGCACCAGACCCGGAACGATGACGCTCAAACCAAACAGCGGGCACAGGAACATGCTGATCAAACCGGCGGAGAAGCTCGACAGGAAGCCGATGATCACCGCGTTCGGTGCGAACGGGAACACGGTTGGGCAATCCAGCGCCGGTTTGGCGTTGGGTACCAGCTTATCGGCGATGCCTTTAAAGGCCGGCACGATCTCCGCAATCACCATACGCACACCGGCGAGGATGATGTAGACGCCAGCTGCAAAGGTAATCGACTGAATGATGGCGAACACAATGTAGTTCTGGCCGCCACTGATGCTTTCGGTGAACTCTTTACCCGCAACCAGAACCAACGCGATAAACAGAATCATCATGGTCAGCGAAATCGCTACCGATGAGTCGCGCAGGAAGTTGAGGGTTTTCGGCACCTTCAGCTCTTCAATCGACGGGCTGCCTTTCCCGACCACTTTGCCGACTAACGCGGAGAGCAGATAACCGGTTGAGCCAAAGTGGCCGAGTGCCAGATCGTCCGAGTTGGTGATTTTGCGGGTGAACGGCTGCAGAATCGCCGGGCACACCACCATCATGGTGCCGAGAATCAGCGAACCAATCAGCACCAGCCAGAAGCCGTGTATGCCGCCTACCGACAGAATCACCGCCAGCATCGCCGACATATACAGCGTGTGGTGACCGGTCAGGAAGATGTATTTAAGCGGTGTAATGCGCGCCAGCAAGATGTTCACCAGCATACCGAACACCATGATCATGGCGGTTTCGGTGCCGTAACTCTTCTGCGCCAGCGCGGCCATTGCATCGGTATTTGGCACCACGCCCTGAATATTAAACGAGTGCTCAAACAGCTGGCTGAAGATGGTCAATGTGGCCGCAATTAAATTGGCCCCGGCGATGAGAATAACAAAACCCATGATGGTTTTAAGCGTACCGGAAATAACATCAGAAACCGGTTTCTTTTGCAGTAATAAACCAAACAGGGAAAAAAGGCCGACAAGTATTGCGGGTGTTCCAAGAACATCCTTTATAATAAATTGCAGCATAACCTACTCCGTATTAAGTAGCGTGTACTTGCCTTACAAGGTTATTAAATGTTTTCAGCGATAATTTCTTTGATTTTTACATTATCCAGCAGGTTAGTCAGGCCAACGACTTTCGCGCTGTGTCCGGCTAATTGATCGGCAATATCTTTCGCGGCAATAATTAAATCAGCCTGTTCAGATTTCGCTGAGGTTAAATCGGTATGGCCCACTTCGGCTTCTTTACCCAATTCCGCCACAATCTTCTTCACGTTCATTTCAACAATGAAGCTGCTGCCTAAACCATTTCCGCACACAATCAGCACTTTTTTCATAATAGGGTTCTCTGGTTATTTATTTTCAATGACAGCTTCAATCGCTGACAGGGTAGAAGCCGACAGCAACTGCTGCAGGCGGGATTCGTCGCTGAACACGTCGGCTAATGCGGTGATCATCTGAATATGATCGTCGCCAGACACCGCACACAGCATGATGACCACATAAACCGGATCGTTCTCATCGGCCTGAAAACTCACGCCATTTTTCACATGCAGCAGCGACAGGCCATTTTTGCGCGCGCCTTGTTCCGGGCGGGCATGTGGCATCGCCAGACCCGGCGCCAGCACGTAATACGGGCCGAGCTCGGCATGCGAAGTGAAGATGGCATCGAGATAAGCCGGGCTGATGGCACCGGCTGCCAGCAGCGGTTCGGCGGATAAACGCACAGCTTCCTGCCAGTCGCTAACCTGCTCTAAGACACGAATATGTTGCGGTGTTAGCCATTGAGTGAGCATCAGTAATTCCTGTTTATTCGTCGATGGGGTGCAATGTAGGTTATTTTCTCAGCGGTTTTCTGTGATGATTGTCGCAAAAGTTAGCGCTAACACCGTTATTGTTAAAAAACGTGTTATCGCTAACATTTCCTTGCTGCGCGTTTGTCTTCGTTGCAAGCACCTGACATGCTCAGCATTCTGGAAAGCTCGCAGGGACAGGGATGCCCGAAACTGTGGTTTTTCACATGGCGCGTTAACAGATTTGGTTTTAAGCTGCGTCCTGGCAAAAAGTAAACGTTATGAATAGTGCCCTTCATCATTCGAAATGCAGCCAACGCACCTGCAGTTTGAAGTATGGAGGGCAGACATAGGAGCAGGAATGGCTGAGAAGCGACGGCGCGGTACCGGCAAAAGTACTTTAGCCGATGTTGCCCGTTTGGTGGGCGTAAGCACCATGACCGCATCGCGTGCGTTGCGCATGCCGGAAAAAGTGTCGCCTGAAATTCGCGCCAAAATCGATGCGGCGGTGATTGAGCTCTCCTATGTACCGAACGTGCAGGCGAGTAATCTGGCATCGGCGACATCACGCCTGATCACCATGGTGGTGCCGTCGTTTGCCACGCCGGGCAGTGCGATTGTGTCGGAAGCGCTGCAGGAAGTGCTGCGGCCGCAGGGCTACAACATGATGCTGGCGGAAGCCAATCATTCAGCTGCGGAAGAGAGCGAACTGATTGAAATGCTGCTCTCCTATAATCCGGCGGCGATGGTGCATTTCAATTTCGATAACGCCGCCGAAGCGCATCGTCTGCTGAGCAATTCCGGGTTGCCGGTAATGGATATTGGCGGTGTGCATCAGGACTCGGCGGGGATCAGCATTGGTGTCGATTACGCCAAAGCGATTCGCCAACTGGTGCAAAGCCTGGTCGAGCGCGGTTATCGCAATCTCGGTTTGTTGTGCACGCAGAGTAATAACACCATCTTCCGCCAGCTGCTGAATGGCTGGCACAGCGGCATGCTGGCAATGAATCAGGCGCCGCATCGCGTGGTGACCTCGCCGAAAATGCCTACTTTTGCCGCCGGGCACAGCTTGCTGGCAGAAATTCGCCTCACCTGGCCAGAGCTGGATGTGCTGATTTGCACCAGCGATGAAGTGGCTTGCGGTGCCATCATGGCGTGCCATGCGGCGGGGATTGCGATTCCCAGCCAGTTGGCGATTGCCAGCATCGGCGGCGGCCCGTTAGCGGCGGTATGCTCGCCGCCGCTGACCAGCATTGTACTGCCGTATGAAGAGATGGGGCGCACGGCAGGTAAACGTCTGCTGGCGGCGCTCAAAGGCGATGAACCGCCAGCCATCAATGAACTGCCGGTGCAGCTTAAACTACGCGCCAGCAGCCACAAGGTGTAGCCGTGCGTGCGCACCTTTTCCCAGATTCATCAAATCCTTATCAATTCTAAGGCATTGATAACCCTTTTACGGATCATGTTTTTAACTATAATGATCCGACTGCTTACGCGGCACGCCCAGTGAGGTGGTGCTGCAAAACACTAAAATGGAGAGGAAGAACATGAGTTATTCACTGCCATCCCTGCCGTATGCGTACGACGCACTGGAACCGCACTTCGACAAGCAGACGATGGAAATCCATCACTCTAAACACCACCAGGCCTACGTTAACAACGCTAACGCTGCGCTGGAAGGTACCGAATTCGCTAACCTGCCGGTAGAAGAACTGATCGCTAAACTGGATCAGCTGCCAGCAGACAAAAAAGGTCCACTGCGTAACAACGCAGGCGGCCACGCTAACCACAGCTTCTTCTGGAAAGGTCTGAAACTGGGCACCTCGCTGCAGGGCGACCTGAAAGCCGCCATCGAAAAAGATTTCGGTAGCGTTGAAGCTTTCCAGGCTGAGTTTGAGAAAGCCGCTACCACTCGCTTCGGTTCAGGCTGGGCGTGGCTGGTGAAAAAAGGCGACAAACTGGCTGTGGTTTCAACCGCAAACCAGGACAGCCCACTGATGGGTGAAGCGGTCGCTGGCGTTTCAGGCACTCCGATCATCGGTCTGGACGTTTGGGAACACGCTTACTACCTGAAGTATCAGAACAAACGTCCTGATTACATCAAAGCATTCTGGAACGTTGTGAACTGGGACGAAGCTGCAGCGCTTTTCGCTGCTGCTAAGTAAGTTCAGGCTAAAGCTGCAACACGAAACCGGTGATGATTTCACCGGTTTTTTTTTGTCATTTTTAAACCCTTTCTAAACGACCTGAATATTCCCGCTTACGATTATTACGCTGCGAAAGCTTATTAACCTGCCGTTGATAATTTGGGGCATATAGTGGCGATAATTTGTCTCGCCAAGCCTAAATAATCATGTCTACCATCACAACTTCTGTGACGAATAATGATTCGTCAGCACCGCTTTTTTTGCCATTAATAAGCGGAAAGTTCAGGCCGAATAAATTATGGAATAGCGGAAGTTTTCGCGCGAAATTTGCCTTAAGGTCGCTCGTCTTTCCTGTGACGACCTTTAATTACCTGCACCAGTTAGCGAAATTGTCTGCGCTGCCGCAGCTGTTGATCATGCAGGGTTTGCTGCCGGCAAAGCCACATCGTCCTTATCTGCGTGCGGGATTCAGCGTGGCGCAGCGTGCGCAGGCGATCATCGATCACTATACGTTGATGGAGCAGATAGAGAATGCGGCACTGCGTCAGCTGTTGCAGAGTCCGGGCGATAATTTGCTGGCCACGTTGAGCGGCAAAAATGACGAGGCATTTGTGATTCACTGCTGTCCGGGGCGCTTTGACCGCGAAGGTGAAATTACCCTGGAACTGCGTTATGAATCGCAATTAATTGCTTCGCTCTCTTTCTCTATTATTCGCGAACAGAACAAGCGCACCTTATTAATTGGTGGATTGCAGGGGCCGCGTAAACATATTTCCAACGACGTGATTCGCGATGCCACAAAAGCGGCACACGGCGTATTCCCGAAACGTTTGCTGATGGAAGCGGTATTTAATCTGGCGCAACAGTGTGGCGTTGAGGCGATCACCGCCGTTGGCGATACCACACACGTGTTCCGCAGCCTGCGCTACCGTCACAGTAAAGGCGACAAGTTCTTTGCCAGCTACAGCGAGTTTTGGTTGTCGTTGGGTGGCGTGGCGCGTGCTGATGAGCTGTTTGCGTTGCCGTTACGCGCGGAGCGTAAAGATCTGGAAGAGATTGCCAGCAAGAAGCGCGCCGAGTATCGCCGTCGCTATGCCTTGCTGGACAGTCTGAATGAACAAGTTCATCAGGCGGCTGGCATCCTACGCGACGTCTCACACGCCGCGTAAGTAAAGATTAGAACGGCTGCTTGGCGTAGCCGGTCATCACTTTCAGTCCCATCTCACGTCCGAGCGCGGTCATTGGGTGTACCACCACCAGGCCGCGCACGCTTTTCTTGAATGCGCCCATGTTGGCCTGTTCTTTCTTGGTGATTTCGCGGCTAAAGCCCAGCTTCTGCAGCTGTTGCGCTTCTTTACTCAGCTTCTCGGTGCGCACACTGCGCAGGCGCTCAATTTCCAGCTCCAGCTTCTCTTTTTCACGCAGCAGTTCACCGAGCTTTTCGGCATCGCCAGAGGCTAACAGCGGGGCTTCTTTGCGGTTGAGCGCATCGAGCTGATCGCTCAGCAGTTTAATCTCGGCTTTTTCTTGTTCTTTCATTGGGGGAAAACTCGTTAAGGAAAACAGGCAAAGGATACACAAATCTAAGCAGTTTTGCAGCGTGGCGCGTACTCATGCTCGCCTGGTCGCCATGAATGGCGACCCTACACTGCCGGCTTTTTAAACACCTGCTTGTGCGAAATGCGTGAAATCAGTTCGGTGAGCGAAAGCACCATGGTTGAACGCACCATCTGCAGATAGCGCTGCTGCTGCATTGAGCGCAGCTGCTCGTCGTCGCGGTTGAAATCCGGCTGCGGCGGCCAGGCGACCACGCAGTGCAATTCACCAAACGGGCCGAGGATCTCATCATCGGTAAAACGATAATCGCTGATGTCGTGATTCAACTCCTCACGCAGCGCCAGTAGCAGTTCGCAATCTTCGTACTCATGCCGGTTGATCACGCCCAGGCCGTAAATCAGCTTGAGGCGAACCGAGAGTTCGCCCAGCGGACCATTACCCAGCAGCAGCGGTTCTACCGCGTATTTGACCGCGTAATCGTCCTTGCGAAACACTTGCAGCACCAGCAGGTTAACTGCTTCGGTCAGCAGCTCAACGGCGGCGATCAGGAAGCTTCTCACCGAACGACCGGCGTTCAGGCGCTCAAGCACCCGGTTTTCAAAAGCCTGCTTCTCTTCCATCATTGCCTGCATCGTTCAGCTACCGCCAGCGGGCACGCAAGCGCGCCCGAGTTAACCACTAAAGGGCGCGCATTATGCCATAGCGTTGTAAGCGCTCACCACTGAGGTGACCACTTCGCTGTTGGCATCCAGGCCAGAAATTTCTGCCAGCGTGGCTTGCGGGCCTTTTTCTGCCAGCAGCGCAACCAGTTCCTGCGCCTGCGGATCGGCTTCGCTACGGTAGTGCATCGCGGCGGCAATGCCCTGCACCAGATTGGTGTGCGGCAGGTTGTATTCAATGGTGCCCAGCGTTGGCTTGATCAGGCGATCGCCCGCGCTCAGTTTACGCAGCGGCTGACGACCTACGCGCTCAACGTCATCTTTCAGGTACGGATTTTCGAAGCGGGTGAGGATTTTCTGTATGTAAGCAGCATGCTTATCGGCCTCAAAGCCATAACGCTTGATCAGCACTGCGCCGCTTTCCTGCATCGCGCCTTGCACTACCGCACGCACTTTCTCGTCGAGAATCGCGTCACGAATAGTAGCGTGACCGGCCAACTGGCCGAGATATGCGGTGATGGCGTGACCGGTATTGAGGGTGAACAGCTTGCGCTCAACGAACGCCATCAGGTTGTCGGTCAATTCCATGCCAGGAATGTTTGGCAATTCACCTTTGAACTGGGTTTTATCAACAATCCACTCGCTGAAGGTTTCCACGGTGACTTCCAGCGGATCGGTGGTGCCGGCTTCGGATGGCGGCACGATGCGGTCTACTGCGGAATCAACGAAGCCAACATGCGCTTCAACCCACGCGTGATACTGCTCTGGCAGCGCTTTCAGTACGTGCTGTTTCAGCTGGCTGGTGCCGCGCACCATGTTTTCACAGGCGATGATATTGAGTGGACGGACGTTACCGCTGTCGCTGCGTTTAGCCAGACCTTTCGCAACGCCACCGGCGATGCGCTCCAGAATCTGCGGGCCAACCGCCGTGGTGACGATATCAACCTCAGCAATCAGCGCAACGATGTCATCGCTGGTGCTGTTGACGGCGCTGACGCCTGTTACGATTTCGACTTTTGCCTGCTCGCCAACCACATGAACCGGATACTCATGACGGGCGTTAAGGGCATCAAGTACCACCTGATTGACGTCAGCAAACACCAGCTCGATGCCGGCATCCGCCAGTAACTTACCGATAAAACCGCGACCAATGTTACCTGCTCCAAAATGTAACGCTTTCATAAATTTGACCCATATCAAATGACGAAAGGGCGGGCAAGTCCGCCCCGGAAATGTGGGACGGGCTTACCCGCCCCAGGGAAGGTAAAACGTGGTATTACGCTTTAACGGTGTTGCCTGAGAGCAGGTCCAACACGTCCTGCACGCTGGTGGTATTGGCCAGCTTCTCAATCACGCTGTCATCATCCAGTGCGTTGGTCAGGCTGGTAATCACCTGAATGTGCTCGTTATTGCGAGCGGCGATACCAATCACCAAACGCGCCACGTCTTCTGGCTCATCACCAAACTGCACGCCTGCCGGATACTGACAGAACACCACGCCGGTTTTCAGCACGCGGTCTTTCGCTTCTACGGTACCGTGTGGCACAGCAATGGATTCACCGAGGTAAGTTGGCGTCAGCTTTTCACGTTCCAGCATCGCTTCCACATATTCCGGCTGCACGTAGCCGCCTTTCACCAGCTGCTCACCCGCAAAGCGAATCGCCTGCTCTTTATGGGTGGCGCTCAGGCCGAGGAACACGTTGTCTGCACCCAGTTTGAACAGGTGCGCGTTGCCTTCGTCGTAGCTGTCAGCCAGCGTGGTCTGCACGGTTTCGCGACGCGCTTCACTGCGGTTAGCGGCAACCAGACGTTCAGTCAGATTGCTGTACAGCGCGCTATCGAGGAAGTTGTTCAGCGAAATGTGCTGCGCTTGCGGTGCCTGACGCATCGCACGTTCGGTCAGATCGCGGTGGGTAATCACCAGATCGACGTCGCCCGGCAGCGAGTTAATCGCCGTGTTGGTGACGGAGATATTGCTCAGACCCGCGTCCTGCACTTTCTTACGCAGCACGCCTGCACCCATCGCACTTGAACCCATACCGGCGTCACAGGCTACGATGATTTTGCGTACGTGGTTCAGGTCAACGCTCATCGCGTCGCCAGCAACCGGTGAACCGGCAACGGCCTGACCTTTCGACTGCGCTTTCATATCCTGCATGCGCTGCGTCGCCGCTTCGATATCGTCATCTTCTTTCACTTTGCTGGTTTTCAGCAGGATTGAAGAGACCACGAAGGAGACGGCAAATGCAGCGATGATGGCCGCGATGTTCGCGAAGTAAGCGCCTTTTGGCGTCATCGCCAGCACGGCCAGGATGGAACCTGGAGAAGCCGGAGAAACCAGGCCGCCGTTCAGCAGCGTCAGGGTGAACACGCCAGTCATACCGCCAAGGATTACCGCCAGCAACAGACGCGGCGCCATCAGCACGTATGGGAAGTAAATTTCGTGGATACCACCCAGGAAGTGGATGATCGCTGCACCGCCTGCAGATTGTTTAGCGCTACCGCGACCAAACATCATGTAGGCAACCAGTACGCCCATACCCGGACCTGGGTTAGCTTCAATCAGGAAGAAGATTGATTTGCCGGCCTCGCTCGCCTGCTGGATACCCAGTGGAGAGAAGATACCGTGGTTGATGGCGTTATTGAGGAACAGGATTTTCGCCGGTTCAACAAAGATCGACGTCAGTGGCAGCAGGTTGTTCTGCACCATCAGATTCACGCCAGCGGCGAGAATGTGTGACAGGCCTTCAACCAGTGGACCGATTGCCAGGAACGCTAACAGCGCCAGCAGCATACCGATGATACCGGCCGAGAAGTTGTTAACCAGCATCTCGAAGCCGCTTTTGATCTTGCCATCAACGGCGCGGTCAAAGGATTTAATCGCCCAGCCGCCCAGCGGGCCGGCAATCATGGAGCCGAGGAACATCGGCATATCGGCACCGACGATCACGCCCATGGTGGTAATTGCACCCACCACGCCACCGCGATCGCCGCCAACCAGACGTCCACCGGTGAAACCAATCAGCAGCGGCAGCAGGTAGGTGATCATTGGGCCGACGAGTTTCGCCAGCGTTTCGTTTGGAATCCATCCGGTTGGGATGAACAGCGCAGTGATGATACCCCATGCGATAAACGCACCGATGTTAGGCATCACCATATTACTCAGAAAGCGACCAAAGCTCTGAACCTTGACCTTTACTGATGAGGACATAAACCCACCCCTTATTGAGACGCGCTGCAATAAGAGAGCGCGTTTGTTTTTGTTTGAACGTTACGGCGGGGGCCGTGGCATTACTGTATGCACGCGGACTCTAGCACTAGTTTATTACGCTGCGTAGAGCAGCACCTAAGTGTGATGCAGATCACGCTAAGTTGGGGTGGTTGGGGTGCAATAAGGTGATGCTGATCACAAAAAGACGCTGTAAGAAAGCAACGATGCCGAAAAATTAAGCAAAACAAGATGATGAATGTGACTTAAGTCACCTTTTGCGGTGGGTGCTTTGTTGTGTAAATGTGATCAATGTCACAAACTATTTTTGGTCGAAAATGCGCCAGATCACAATATGCTGCAGCAGAAAAGTGAGCTGTAAGGAAGTGACGAAATTCTGAAAAGAGATAATAGACTTGTAGGGTCGCCATTGATGGCGACCACTAAAATATATCGGCTGTTATAACCCGCCTTGCACCGCATTTTGCGCTTGCGTCAGCGCCTGCGCATTGCTGGAGAGATTGCTCATCAGCGTGTTGTACTGCGTTGCCTGATCCTGGGTTGGGAACTGCACGCCGCCGTCGTTGAAGGTTACGCGTGTGCCTTGCGATTGCAGATAGTCGCCGGTTTGCACCGCCGCCTGGCTCAGCGCCTGCAGCTGTGGCAGCAGCGGAATCAGCGTGCTGGCTGGTTGCGTTACCACTTTGGTAAACGCGGCGTCGTAGACTTTCTTCAGATCATCCGGCTGTTTCAGCGTGGCTTTGCTGCTGTCCGCCTGCATTTTGGCGCTCTGAATCTGCTGGGTCAGCACGCTCAGATTACCGCTGGCCTGACGCAGGCTATCGCGGCGCGTCAGGTAATCCTGCGGTACACGAATCGCCGCTAACTCATCAACCACCGGACGCATACCTTGCTCAATCGCCTGATTGGTCTGCTGCGAGAAACCATAAAGGATGGCGTAATCGCTGGCGTAGTTACCGAAGGTCTGCTTCTGGTTTTCACTCAGGCTTGGCAGATGTTCGCCGCTGCGCATCACTGTGTTCTGAAGGAAGTCACTGAAAGCTTTACGCTGATCGCCCTCTTTGTCGCCACAGGCCGTAAGTTGCAGCACCACCAAGGCACTGACCATCAGCATGCCGGTACGCATCCAGATGCGGGAAATTCCTGACGCCATGATTAACTCCTGTTATGGCAAATTCGATTCGGTGGGAATGGTCCTAAAGGATAGTGCAATGGCCTGGCGGGTACAACGGGCGGCGTTTGCCTGGTGCGCATAAATGCGCACCCGACAAGGAAATGGCGGAATTCGTAGGGTCACCATTTATGGTGTAATGCCGATCAGCTAAGCACAAAGCGACTTTCGTTCGCCTCTTGCTGAGGCAGTTGCAGCACCTTCGTGCGGCGACCGAGCAGAGGACGCCTGGCCGCGCCCTCTGCACTCCCGGGCCTTGCGCCAGCCCAACCCGCCGCTGCGCGGTACCTTCACTCATTCACGATTCCTGACGGACCGGTGTCGATTCGCTCCTGCTCAGCGCCACCTCTCGCCGCATCCATGCGGCTCGCCCTGGAATCCCTCGTTCGCTCAGCGGGTTCGGATGTCGCCTCAACACCCGCGCTGCAGCAACAATGCATTTTCCTGGCTCACAATCGCTGCAAATCCCGTAGGGTCACCATTTATGGTGACCGTTTTAACACGTTAAATCAGAACACCAGCGCCTGCCCATCCTTACGGCTTTCGGTGGCGGCGATGTAGAAGCCTTGCGGATCGCGCACAATCGCCTGCGCACCGCCGAAGTTATAGCCGAGCAGTGGATCTTCCAGCGTAATTTGATGCCCCATCTCGCGCAGCTTTGCCAGCACGTTACGGTCGATGCCCGGCTCAACCACCACCGCACGCCCTTGCTCAACGCGCCAGCGCGGGGCATCAATCGCTGCCTGCGGGTTTTGCTTGTGCTGCATGATGCGCAGCGCCATCTGCAAATGACCTTGTGCCTGCATCGGGCCGCCCATCACGCCAAACGACATCAGCGGCTGACCGTCACCGTCGAGGGCAAACGCCGGAATGATGGTGTGGAACGGACGCTTGCCGCCGGCCACCACATTGGGATGCTGTGGATCGAGTGAGAAACCGCAGCCACGGTTTTGCAGGCTGATGCCGGTGCCCGGCACCACTACGCCAGAACCGAAGCCCATGTAGTTTGACTGTATAAAGGAAACCATCATGCCGCTGGCATCGGCGGTGGAGAGATACACCGTGCCGCTCTGCTGCGGGGAACCAAAGGTAAAATCCCCGGCCCGATCGGGATTAATCAGCTGCGCGCGCTGTTTCAAATATTCATCGCTTAGCAGCAGTTCCGCCGGGAACTCGAGGTGATCGTAATCGCTGACGTAACGATCTAAATCGGCCAGCGCCAGCTTCATCGCTTCAATCGACAGATGCAGCCACGGCACCGAATCCGGTTCATAGCGGCCAATATCCCACTGTTCGAGAATGCCCAGCGCAATCAAGGTGGCGATGCCCTGACCGTTCGGCGGCAATTCCTGCACCGATCCGCCCGCAAACGGGCGCGATAACAATTCCACCCAATCAGCGCGATGATTTTTCAGATCATCAAGGCTGAGCGCCGCGCCATGCTGCTGAGCAAACGCCACTATTTTTTCAGCCAGTTCGCCACGATAGAAGGCTTCACCACGCGTTTCGGCGATTTTTTGCAGCGTTTCGGCTTGCGCCGGATTGCGGAACAGTTCTCCAGCACGCGGCGGGCGACCCTCAGGTGCAAAGCACTCGACAAAACCAGGCTGATCTTTCAGCTTGTTGTAGGCGCGCTGCCACAGATGACCAATCAGCGGTGAAACTGGGAAACCGTCACGCGCGTATTCAATGGCCGGTTGCGCCAGCGTGGTAAGCGGCAGCGTGCCAAAGCGTTCGGCCAGCTCAACCCACGCCGAAACCGCGCCCGGCACGGTGACTGCTTCCCAGCCGATTTCCGGCATGGCATCGCGTCCGGCAAAGCGTTCCGGGTTCCATGCCGCAGGCGAGCGGCCCGAAGCATTCAAACCGTGCAGTTTTTTGCCATCCCAGATAATCGCAAAGGCATCACTGCCGAGGCCGTTACCGCTGGGCTCCAGCACGGTTAACGCCATCGCACTGGCAATCGCCGCATCCACCGCATTGCCGCCCTGTTGCAGCATGCGCATCCCGGCCTGCGCCGCCAGCGGTTGTGAGGTGGCAACCGCGTTGCGTCCCATCATCGGTACGCGGTGTGAGGCATAGCTGACGTTAAAATCCAGTTCACTCATGATCGTTCCTTAGTGTGAGTCATCGCGTGGGTCGAGCGCGTCGCGCAAACCGTCGCCCAGCAGGTTGAAGCCCTGCACGGTGAGAAAAATAGCCAGGCCGGGGAAAATCGACATCCACGGCGCCTGTTCGAGAAAGCCTTTGGCGGTATTCAGCATTGCGCCCCATGAAGGCGAGGGCGGTTGCTGGCCGAGGCCAAGGAATGAGAGGCTGGCTTCGGTGATAATCGCTGAAGCAATCGCCAGCGTGGCCTGCACCAGAATCGGCGACAGCACATTGGGCAGCACGTAACGCAAGATGATCCAGCGATCGGGCAAGCCAATTGCCCGCGCGCCATCAATGTACTCTTCGTGACGAATGGCGATTACCTGGCCGCGCGTCAAGCGGGCGAAAATCGGCATCGCAGACAGGCCAATGGCAATCATCGCATTCGACAGGCTCGGGCCGAGAAATGCACCCAGCGCGATCGCCAGAATCAGAAACGGGCACGCCAGTAACGCTTCGATAAAACGCGAAATAATGCCGTCGCACCAGCCTTGCCAGTAACCGGCAATCAGCCCAAGCGGCACGCCAATCAGAATGGCGATCAGCACCGAAATGCAGCCCGCCAGCAGCGAAGTGCGCGCGCCCCACACCAGGCGCGACAAAATATCGCGCCCCAGCTCATCAGTGCCGAACCAGTGCAGCACCGTTGGCGCTTTGCGCACTGCAAGGAAATTGGCTTTGATGGGATCAAACGGAGCCAGCCACGGTGCCAGCAGCGCCACGGCGACAAACAGCAGCACAATCACCGCACCAATCAGCGCACTTTTGTTACGCAGGAACTTTTTCAGTACCCGACGATTGGGCTTCGCCACTGCAGGCAGTGTTCCAGCGGTTAATACCTCGCTCATGGTCAGCCTCGCATTTTCGGGTTGATGATCAGATAGAGCACATCGGCCAGCAGATTGAGCAGCAGGAAGCCAATCGCCACCACCAGCACCACGCCTTGCACCACCGCGTAATCACGGTTAAACACCGCATCGACAATCATCTTGCCAAAGCCGGGCAGCGTGAAGACCTGTTCAGTCAGCACCGCGCCACCCAGTAACTCGCCAAACAGCAGCGTGGTGAGAGTAACAATCGGCATCAATGCATTACGCAACGCATGCTTGAGCACCACTTTCTTTGCCAGTAGCCCTTTGGCGCGTGCGGTGCGAATGTAATCCGCTTTCAGCACGGCGATCATCGAAGCGCGGGTGTGGCGCATTAACGTGGCAGCCAGTCCGGTGCCGAGCACCAGCGCTGGCAGCAGCAGCGTTTTCAGGTTCTGCGCCACATCTTCGCTAACTGGCACAAAGCCCGATGCCGGTAGCCATTGCAGATGCACGGAGAACAGTAGAATCAGCAGAATACCGAGCCAGAAGTGAGGCACTGAAATCCCGGAGAGCGCGACAAAGTTGGTGGTGTGATCGACCCAACTGTCTTTGCGCACAGCGGCGATGATGCCCATGCTGATGCCAATCACCAGCGCGATAATCATCGCCAGCAATGACAGCTCCAGCGTGACCGGCAATTTGCTGGCGATCAGCGCCGTCACCGGCTCTTTGGTGCGCAGCGACATGCCCAAATCGCCGGTCAGCGCATTACCAATCCAGGCGAAATATTGCGTGGGGATCGGATCATCCAGATGATATTCCGCCCGCAGCTGGGCGATAACCGCCGGATCGCGCTCTTCGCCCGCCATCGCCAGCACCGGATCGCCCGGCAGCAGCTTTTGCAGTGCGAACACCATAATGCTCACCAGCAGCAGCGTTGGAATCGCCAGCAATAGCCGTTTTACAATCAGTTCCAGCATCCTCGCTCCTTAGCGGTTTACTGCGCCAGACTCACGCCAGCCAAACGCACCAATCCGTCCGGCCAGGCTTTGAAGCCCTGCAATTTCTTCGACATGCCAAAAATGCGTGGCTCAAAGTAGAGGTAAGCAATCGGCATATCGGTTTGCAGCTGGTTCACCACCTGGGTGTACAGCGCCTGACGCTGTGCCTGGTCGTTGGTGAGACGCGCGGCATTCAGCCACTCATCGACCTGCGCATTGCTGTAGCGTCCGTCATTGAGCGTGCCTTTGCTGTTAATAAACGAATAGATGCTGCCGTCCGGATCCGGCCGCCCAGACCAACCCGACAGGCTGAGCTGATAATCACCGCGTTGCTGACGATCCAGCAGCGTAGCGAACTCACTCATTTGCAGATTGAGGTTAAAACCGGCTTCGCCGACCATCGCCTGAATCACCTGGCCCACTTGCTGCGCGGTCGGGTTATTGCTGACCAGCAGCGTTAGATTGAGCGGCGTGGTGACGCCTGCGGCCTTGAGTAAGGCTTTGGCTTTTTCCACATCGCGCGCGGCAATCGGTGTTTTGACGTGATACGCGCTGACCGGTGAAAACGCCTGATTGGCTGGCGTATACAAGCCTTCAAACGCCACCTGATTCAGCGCATCACGGTCAATCGCCAGTGAGAACGCTTCACGCACGCGCGCATCTTTCAGCGGACTATTGGCATCGACTTTGCCGTTGTTGATATTGAAAGTGATGCCCTGATAACCAAGGCCAGTGACTTTTGCCAGCGCCAGTTTGCTATCGGCTTCAACGGTTTTCACATCGCTGGCGGCCACGCCTTCGGTGAGATCCAAATCACCCGCACGCAGGTTCGCGAGGCGCACTGAAGCATCCGGGATCGGCAGGAAAATTACCTTATCGAAGTGATACGCGCCTTTATTCCAGTAATTGTCATAGCGCTTCAGCACAATGCGATCCTGCTGAACACGGCTGTCGAACTGATACGGGCCGGAGCAAACGGGATGAGCGGCAAAGTCGGGCTTTTTCGCTGCTTCCGGTGCCAGCATGGCTCCGGCGCGGTCGGTCAGCTGGCTCAGCAGTGCCGCATCCGGATTTTTCAGGTGGAATTTCACCTGCATCGGGCCACTCACTTCCACGCTTTCAATCGAGGAGATTTCACTTTTACGCAGCGAACCCGGCAGCGTTTGCGCGCGTTCGATATTGAATTTCACCGCCTGCGCATCAAATTTTTCGCCATCGTGGAAGGTCACGCCGCTGCGCAGATTCATGGTCAGCGTTTTACCGTCATCGCTCCACGCCCAATCGGTCGCCAGACCCGGCACCACTTTGAGGTTTTGATCGACATCGACCAGGCGATCGCACATGGCCGCAAACACAAAACGGCCGTAATAGGTGCGCGCCAGATGTGGATCGAGCATGTCGGGATCGGCGCCCAGGCCGATGCGAATAACGCTGTCAGCCTGGCTGTGGGCGCTAGCGCCGAGCAGTAACAGGCCGCTGAGGGCGGTTAATAACGTATGACGAGCTTGCTTCACGGTGTATCTCCAGAGGTTAGGCTTGCTGATTCACCGCCTGCTCAAACAGGGCGCGGCGACGTAAAAAAGCGGCGGAAGGTGGCGCAAGGGTGATGACGCTACGATCGCGATTAATCTCCTGCCAGCGGTGACAGGCAATTTGACGGCCGCCGCTCAGCACCTGATTAATCGGTTCAAACTGGCGACATTCCGCCGTGGCATAGGGACAACGGGTATGAAAACGGCAGCCGCTCGGTGGATTGGCGGGATTAGGCAGATCGCCTTGCAACATCGGAATGGTGCGGTTGCCGCCCGGCTGCATTTGCGGCGCAGAGGCAATCAGTGCTTGCGTGTAAGGATGGAGCGGCGCATCAAAAATCTCATCGACGCTGGCCAGTTCGACAATCTGACCGAGATACATCACCGCCACACGATCACTCATATGACGGATCACCGCCAAACCGTGCGCCACGATCACCATCGTCAGGCCAAACTGCTGTTTCAGGCTCTCCAGCAGATTCACCACCTGCGCCTGCACCGACACATCGAGCGCAGAAACCGGCTCATCGCCGAGCAGTAATTTCGGTTGGGATGCCAGCGCGCGGGCAATACCGATGCGCTGGCGCTGGCCGCCTGAAAACTCGTGCGGGTAACGCTCGGCCCAGGCCGCAGGCAGGCCAACGGTTCGCAGCAGTTCGGCGACGCGCGTGTGGCGCTGATCGCGGCTCATCTTTTCGTGCAGCCACAAGGGTTCGCCAACAATCTGCTGCACCGTCATGCGCGGATTGAGCGAGGCAAACGGATCCTGGAAGATAATCTGCAATTCGCGGCGCAGCTGATTGAGACGCGCGCCGCTGGCATCGGTGATGCTTTCGCCCTGATAGAACACGTCGCCGGCGCTGGCGGCCAATAACCGCAGCAGCAAACGTCCCAACGTCGATTTACCGGAGCCGGATTCGCCGACAATCGCCAGCGTTTCGCCCGGCATCACCTGCAGCGAAACGCGATCGACCGCCGTCACGCCGCGATTGCGTGAAAACAGCCGGTTGCCCGCAGAGAAGGTTTTGCTTAAATCGCGGCACTCTAAAATCGGCTTCATGCACTTTCTCCCAGCGTGACGTATTGCTCTAACGGGGCGCGGAAACAAGCCACCTGATGATCGTTCGCCAGCGCACGCAACGCCGGGCGATGCTGGTGGCAGCGTGTTTCGGCGAAGGGACAACGCGTGGCAAAGCGACAGCCAGCCGGCATGTTTTCCGGCAACGGCACCTGGCCGGGGATGGTGGCCAGCGCACCTTCGCGTGCGCTCAGGCTGGGAATTGAGCCCATCAGGCCAATGGTGTAAGGATGCTGCGGATCGTTGAAAATACGCTCCACGCTGCCGCTCTCCACCACCTGACCGGCATACATCACCGCCACGCGCTGCGCCACTTCCGCCACCACGCCGAGGTCATGGGTGATCATCAATACTGCGGTGCCGGTTTCCTGTTTTAGGGTGTTCAGCAGCGCCAGAATTTGCGCTTGAATGGTGACGTCGAGCGCGGTAGTCGGCTCATCGGCAATCAGCAGTTTTGGCTGGTTGATCAGCGCCATGGCAATCATCACGCGCTGGCGCATGCCGCCGGAAAGCTGATGCGGATAGGCTTTGAGCCGCAGTTCAGGTGCCGGGATTTGCACTTTTTGCAGAATCGCCAGCGCCGCGTCCATTGCCTGGCGCTTATTCACTTTGCGATGGCGCATCACCGCTTCACTGAGCTGATCGCCAAGCGTGAAGGCCGGATTAAGCGAGGTCATCGGCTCCTGAAAAATCATCGCCAGTTGGTTGCCGCGCAGGCTGGCGTATTCGCTGCTGCTGAGCTGGCGCAGATCGCGGCCATCAAACAGCATGTCGCCCTGCAAGATGTGCGCGCTGTCAGGCTGCAAACCCATCAACGTCAGTGAGGTGATGCTTTTGCCGCAGCCCGATTCACCGACCAGCGCCAGCGTCTCTCCCGCCTGAAGAACCAGCGAAATATCATCCAGCACCGTGACGGGCGAGCCGCGAAACTGCACGCGCAGATTGCGCAGCGATAAAACGGGATGGTCGGTCATGGCGCTTCCTCCTGGCGGGAATAGAGCGTTTCCATCAGCGCTTGTTGCAGCGCAAGCAGATGCTCACGCATCGCCGCTGCCGCCTCATGAGGCTGGCGCTGGGTGATGTGCATCACCAGCCGCTGATGATGGTTGTCATAGTTATCCAGGCGCGCCGGGGTGCGTGCCTGCACCCGCAAATGCTGCCAGCCGGGATCGCGGCGCACCGCATCGACGGCATCGAACAGCCCGAGCATCAGGCGATTGCCCGCCGCTTCGGCGATGGCGCGATGAAAGGCGCTGTCCCACAGTTCATGCTGATCGCCATCTTCTGGCGGCGTGATGGCGTGCATGCGCTCCAGCAGGCGTTTCATCAAGGCGATTTGCTCTTTGGTGGCGCGCAGGGCGGCAAGACTTGCCAGTCCCGGCTCCAGCTGCAAACGCGCTTCCATCACTTCAAGCAGATTCGATTGCTGCGGCAGGTCCTGTAACACCAGCGGCTGCACCGGCGCGGAAGGTCCAACAAAGGTCCCTTTGCCCTGTTTACGCCAGATGCGGCCCTCTTCTTCCAACACGTCCAATGCACGGCGAATTTCACGACGACCCACGCCAAAGCGCTCCGCTAACTCACGTTCGGTGGGCAGCGCGCGATCCGGCGTGTGCTCCTGTTGCTGAATTAGCTGCCGCAGTTGCTCAAGTGCGGTGCTGGAGTTACGGCTGGTTTCTGGCGTGTCATTCATGATTGGTTCGCCTGTTTATGCATCAGAAAAAGATCGGTAAACGCCGCTTATCCAGCACTTTTCCTGATGAAAGGCGAATTCGGCAGCTTTCTTAGCGTAGGCAAGAAGTGAACCAATATTTAATTGGTTCGGATTGGTGTGTCATGAATGTGTAATAACCACATGATCGCAAAGTAAAAGTTTTTTCAGTGCCCGTTCAGAATTGCGAGAGGCGTCAACTTTTCCATCGATGGGCTGCTTCACGGTGGTGCGCGCACGCTGCTTATCTGTGCAATGCCAGCAATGTGGCGACGTGCGGAAAGTTAATAACTGTTGTTTTTCAGCTGGATAGAACCTTGGCATCTATTTTGTATGTGTTAACGCAGATGCAGGAGCGATAGCGGGCAACCGACGTCGCCAGACAATTTGCAATGGGTCACTAGGGTTCCGGTCGAAAGATGCTGGTCCGAGAGTGACCGACCGTCCTCTGACGGTTACACGGCGGGAAAAAAGCCCGGGAGGAAAGCGAGAACGTTGCTCGCCGCCTCCTGCTTTTTTTTCGCCCGTTAACGTCAGAGGAACCATCATGATCAAAGCCTGCCTTCGCCTGCTGTTGCTTTGCACCATCACGCTGTTCAGCGTCAACACGCTGGCCGCCGATAAACCCTCCTTTAAGATTTGCTGGTCGATCTACGCGGGCTGGATGCCGTGGGATTACGCGCAGCAGAGCGGCATCGTCAAAAAATGGGCCGACAAATATGGCATCGATATCCAGTTTGTGCAGGTTAACGACTACATCGAGTCGGTGAACCAGTACACCGCAGGCGGTTTTGCTGGTTGCACCATGACCAACATGGATGCGCTGACCATTCCCGCTACCGGCGGCGTGGATAGCACAGCGCTGATCGTCGGCGATTACTCCAACGGTAACGACGGTATTCTGCTGAAAGGCGCGGGCAACCTCTCGGCGCTGAAAGGCAAGCCAATCAATCTGGTCGAGCTCTCGGTTTCGCATTACCTGCTGGCGCGGGCGCTGGAGAAATCCGGCATGAGCGAGAAAGACGTCAAAGTGGTGAACACCGCCGATGCCGATTTGGTGGCGGCGTTTGGCACCGCCGACGTCAACGCTATCGTGACCTGGAATCCGCTGCTCGCCGAAGCGGAGAAGCAGCCGAACAGCCATCTGATTTTCTCTTCCGCACAAATTCCGGGCGAAATCCTCGATCTGCTGGTGGTCAACAGCGCCACGCTGCAGAAGTATCCGCAGCTCGGCAAAGCGCTGACCGGTGCATGGTATGAAACGCTGAAAACCATGTCCGGCCCAACCGACAGCGCCAAAGCGGCACGCACACAAATGGCGCAGGCTTCCGGCACCGATCTGGCCGGCTTTGATCAGCAGCTGGCCGCTACGCATCTGTTTAGCGATGCCAAAACCACCCTCGATTTCGTCCAAAGCCCACAGCTCAAAGCCACCATGCAGATGGTCGCCGAGTTCTCGTTCAAGCACGGCTTGCTGGGCGAGGGCGCGCCGAGCGCCGATGTGGTTGGCGTGGCAACGCCTGCGGGCAATTGGGGCGATGCGGGCAACCTCAAACTGCGCTTTACCGATGAGTACACCAAAATGGCCGCCGCCGGGCAGCTGTAAGCGAGGCGATGCCGATGCGTAAGTTGATCAACTACCAACCGCTGCCGCTGGGGCGCTTGCTGCTGGGCATTTTGCCGCTGCTGGCGCTGCTGCTGGTGTATCTGTTCGCGTCGGATGCGCGTCTCAGTCTGAATGCGGCAGACAAGCTGTTGCCAGGCTTTAACGCCATGGGCGACGCCATCAGCCGCATGGCGTTTCAGCCCAGCCCGCGCACCGGTGAATATCTGCTGTGGAGCGATACCGCCGCCAGTCTGCTGCGTTTGCTGTGCGGCGTGGCGATCAGCGCGCTATTGGCGCTGGCGCTGGGTCTGTTCACCGGCGCGCTGCCGGTGGTGCGGGCGGTGCTGGCGCCGCTGGTGACGCTGTTTGCGCTGGTGCCGCCGCTGGCGATTCTGCCGATTCTGTTTATCTGTTTTGGCCTCGGCGAAGTATCAAAAGTGGTGCTGATTGTCATTGGCATCACGCCGTTGATTACCCGCGATTTGCAGCTGCAGGTGCAGAAGATCCCGCGCGAGCAGCTGGTGAAAGCGCAGACGCTTGGCGCGCACAGCGCCCAGATTTTGTGGCGCGTGATCCTGCCGCAGCTGATGCCGCGCCTGTTGGATGCGGTGCGGCTGTCGCTGGCGTCGGCGTGGCTGTTTTTGATTGCCGCCGAAGCCATCGCCGCCACGGAAGGTCTGGGCTATCGCATCTTCCTGATGCGCCGTTATCTGGCAATGGATGTGATTCTGCCGTACGTGGCGTGGATCGCGCTGCTGGCCTTCCTGCTCGACCTGTTGCTGCGGCTGATAAGCCGTCGCTGCTGGCCGTGGTATCACGCAAAATAAGGGGCGAGCGATGCCGTTACTGCAACTGAAAAACCTTGAGAAACATTACGGCCAGCAAGTGGTGCTGGAGCGCCTCAATATCGAGGTCGAAGAGGGCGAGTTTGTGGCGATTGTCGGTGCGTCCGGCTGCGGCAAAACCACCTTCCTGAATATGCTGCTCGGCACAGAAGCGCCCAGCAAAGGCCAGCTGTTACTGGATGGCGAACCGATTCCCGACGAACCGGATGCGCATCGCGGCGTGGTATTTCAGCGCTATTCGGTGTTTCCGCATCTGACGGTGCTGGGCAACGTGATGCTGGGCGACGAGTTCAGCAGCGCGCGTTGGCTGGGCCGCGTGTGGGGCAAGAAACGTCAGGCGATTCGCCAGCGTGCGCAGGCCATGCTGGCGCAGGTCGGCCTTGAACATGCGCAGAATAAATATCCGCATCAGCTGTCGGGCGGCATGCAGCAGCGTCTGGCGCTGGCGCAGGCGCTGATGAAGCAGCCGCGCATTTTGCTGCTCGATGAACCTTTTGGCGCACTCGATCCCGGCATCCGCAGCGAGATGCACCAACTGATCACCCGCTTATGGCAGCAGCATAATCTGACCATTTTCATGATCACCCACGACCTGAAAGAGGGATTTAGCCTCGCATCGCGTCTGCTGGTGTTCGACAAGTTGCGCCACGATCCACACGCGCCTGAAGCCTGGGGCGCGACCATCACTTACGACCTGCCGCTCGATCGCGCACAGCCATCCGAGCCGCTGGTCGCCTAAAGGAGAAAACCATGAAGCCTTATCAAACCTTATTGCCGAGCGGTGCGCACTGGTCACTGGTGATGCGCAGCGGTAGCGCGCTGACCCTCACCGATGTTGAAGGTGGCGCCAACGTCGGCCTGCTGTTTTATAACCCGGAAAACCTGCTGGAGCGCTATAACGCGCCTGACACTTTGAAGTGCCAGCACACTTTCCGCCTCACCGCCGGTCACTGTCTCTATTCAGATATGGGGCGCATTTTCTGCGGCATTGAACACGACAGCTTCGGCTGGCACGAAAGCGTGTGCGGCACACTGAATGCCGAACAAACCGTCGCGCGCTTTGGTGCCAGCACGTATCAGCAGGCGCGCAACCTGCGCCATCAAAACGGCTATGACAGCTTTCTCGTCGAGCTGGCGAAATATGGGCTCGGTCAGCGCGATATGGCGTCCTGCCTCAACCTGTTTGCGCAGGTGCGCGCCGACGATAACGGCACTTTGCAGCTGGAACGTCAGGGCGCGGCGGGGGCCAGCGTGCGTTTACGTTTCGCGATGGACACGCTGGTGCTGCTGCACACTTGCCCGCATCCGCTGAGCGCATCGCAGGATTATCCGCGCCAGCCGGTGCAGATCGAACTGGATGCGCAGCACGCGCCATTGCCCGAAATCTGTCTGCAACGTGCTGAAAATCAACGCGGCTTGCGTAATAACGCGCTGTATCAACTGCAAGGAGAAATGTGATGATCACTGAAAGTCTGCTCAATCCAGCCGAAGCGCGCTTACAGCAAAAAATTGATGCCGGCGATTACTGGCTACATCGCATCGAAGCCGGTAAGACGCTACGCATCACCGATCTGGAAGGCAATCAGGCCGCCGATACGCTGTTTTTCAATGCTGATGACACCGCTGAACGCTACAGCATGAGCGACACGCTGCGCGGGCAGAACAACGTGTTTCTGACTGCGGGCAGCGTACTGCGCTCCAACCGTGATCGCCCAATGTTGACCATTACCGCCGATACCTGCGGCCGTCACGACACGCTTGGCGGCGCCTGCTCGTGCGAGAGCAACACGGTGCGTTATGACCTGGAAAAGCGCCATATGCATTCGTGCCGCGATAGCTGGATGCTGGCGGTGGCGGAGCAGCCGGAGTTTGGTCTTACGCGCCGCGACATCACCCATAACATCAACTTTTTCATGAACGTGCCGGTGACGCATGACGGCGGATTAACCTTTGCCGACGGCATTTCTGCGCCGGGCAAATATGTCGAGATGGTGGCGCAGATCAACGTGCTGGTGCTGATCTCCAACTGCCCGCAGCTCAATAATCCCTGCAACGGTTACAACCCAACGCCGATTTTAGTCAGCGTGTGGTGATTCTCTGACGCAACGGGACGACCCGTTTTCTGCCGTCAATGCCACGCAGGACGACCTGCCGCAACGAGAGTATTCAGTCATGATTGATCGCGTATTAATTGCCAACCGTGGCGCGATTGCCGTGCGCATTATTCGAACCCTGCAAGCCATGAACATCCGGGCGATTGCCGTGTATGCCGATGCCGATCGTCATGCGCGCCATGTGCGTCTGGCGGATGAAGCCTGGTCGCTCGGCGAAGGTCAGGTGCGAGACACTTATCTCAATCAGGATAAATTGCTGGCGATAGCCGCGCAGAGTGGCGCGCAGGCGCTGCATCCGGGCTACGGTTTTCTCAGTGAAAATCCAGAATTTGTCACGCGCTGCGCAGCGGCGGGCGTGCATTTTCTTGGGCCGAGCGCCGAGCAGATGGCGGCCTTTGGCCTGAAACACAGCGCGAGGGCGTTGGCCGAACAGAACAACGTGCCGCTGCTGCCGGGCAGCGGCTTACTGGCTTCGCTGGCCGAGGCGCAGCAGATGGCGGCGCAGATTGGCTATCCGGTGATGTTGAAAAGCACCGCAGGCGGCGGCGGGATTGGCATGCAGCGCTGTGACGATGCCGAACAGCTCGACGCGGCATTTACCCGCGTGAAGCGCCTGGCAGGCAACAACTTCGCCGACGATGGCGTTTTTTTAGAGAAGTTTATTGCGCGTGCGCGCCATATCGAAGTACAGATTTTTGGCGATGGCGCAGGTGAGGTGATCGCGCTCGGTGAGCGTGATTGCTCAGCGCAGCGTCGTAATCAAAAGGTGCTGGAAGAGACGCCTGCACCGGGCTTGAGCGCAGCCGTGCGCGCGCAGTTGCAGGCTACTGCCGTGCGGCTGGCGCGGGCGGTGAACTATCGCAGTGCGGGCACGGTGGAATATGTGTATGACGATGCCAGTCAGCAGTTCTGGTTTCTTGAAGTGAACACGCGCTTGCAGGTGGAGCATGGCGTCACCGAAATGGTGTATGGCGTCGATCTGGTGCGCTGGATGGTGGAGCTGGCGCAGCAAAAATTACCACCGCTGGCTGATTTGCAGCCGGTCGCGCAAGGTCACGCCATTCAGGTACGGCTTTACGCCGAAGATCCTGCTAAGCAGTTCCAGCCCAGCGCTGGATTGCTCAGCCATGTGCAATTCCCGACTGAGATGGGAGGCGCAACGCTGCGGATCGACAGTAGCGTTGAGAGCGGCATGGAGGTTTCGCCATTCTACGATCCGATGCTGGCGAAAGTGATTGTGCATGCCGCCGATCGCGCCAGCGCGCTCGGCAGCATGGTGCAGGCGCTATCCGCAACCGAACTGTACGGCATCGAAACCAATTTGCTGTGGCTGCGCCAGCTATGCACGCTGCCGGAAGTGCAGCAGGGACGCATCATCACCGCCACGCTCGGCACCATGCAGTGGCAGCCGCCAACGCTGGATATTCTCAGCGGCGGCACCTTAACCACGGTGCAGGACGCGCCGGGCCGCATCGGCTATTGGCACGTTGGCGTGCCGCCTTCCGGTCCGTTCGACAGCCGCGCGTTCCAGCTCGGCAATCGCCTGTTAGACAACGATGCTCAGGCCGCCGGGCTGGAGATCACTTTGCGTGGCCCGACGCTGCGCTTCAATCAGGCATGTAGTTTTGTACTGACCGGTGCGCCGATTGCTGCTCAGCTTGATCAACAAAGGTTACCGATGAATCAGCGGCTAACGGCGCAGGCCGGGCAAACGCTGACGCTCGGCGAGGTGCGCGACGGCAGCCGCAGCTATCTGCTGCTAGCCGGTGGCCTCGACACGCCGCGCTATCTGGGCAGCCGCAGCACTTTCACCCTCGGCAAATTTGGTGGTCATGCCGGACGCGCGCTGCGCGCCGGTGATGTGCTGCATCTCGCCGCGCCGCAGGTGCTGAGTGCCGCAACATTGCCTGACGAACTGCTGCCGCAACTTGACGGTTGCTGGCAGTTACGGGTGATTTACGGCCCGCATGGCGCGCCCACCTTCTTCACCGATGACGACATCGCCGAATTTTTTGCCGCTGAGTGGCAAGTGCACTACAACTCCAGCCGCACCGGCATTCGCCTGATCGGCCCCAAACCGACCTGGGCGCGCAGCGACGGTGGCGAAGCGGGCATGCATCCCTCGAATATTCATGACAATGCGTACGCCTTCGGCACGGTAGATTTTACCGGCGATATGCCGGTGATCCTCGGCCCGGATGGCCCATCTCTGGGAGGATTTGTCTGCCCGGCAACGGTGATCGAGGCCGATCTGTGGAAGCTGGGGCAGCTGAAAGCCGGCGATCGCGTGCAGTTCCAGCCGATCGATCTTGTCACCGCCGATCAACTGGCGCAGGCGCAGCGTGACGAGATCATCAAACTGCAATCTCAACCGATTATAGTGAACGCGGCGCTGCCCTTGATTGATCCTGTGCTGCACCATCTTGCGGCATCGGATCAACGTCCTTCGCTCTCTATTCGAGCGGCTGGCGACCGCTTCCTGCTGGTGGAATATGGCGATTTGCAGCTGGATATCGCGTTGCGTTTTCGCGTGCATGCGCTGATGCAATGGCTGGAAGCGCATCCGCTGCCGGGGCAGCTGGAATTGACGCCTGGCATCCGCTCGCTACAAATCCATTATGACGCGCAGCTGTGCGCAAGAAGTGAGCTATTGGCGCAAATATTGCACGCTGATTTAGCATTGGGTAGCCTGGCCGATGCGGCCGTGCCTTCGCGCACCGTGTGGCTGCCGCTGAGTTGGGATGATGCAGCCTGCCGTGAAGCAATTGTGCGCTACGACCAATCCGTCAGACCGAATGCGCCGTGGTGCCCAAGCAATATTGAATTTATTCGCCGCATCAATGGGCTGGATAGCATTGAGTCGGTAAAAGAGATCGTATTTAGCGCCTCTTATCTGGTGATGGGATTGGGCGATGTCTATCTCGGTGCGCCGGTGGCGACGCCACTCGATCCACGTCATCGCCTGGTGACCACCAAATACAATCCGGCGCGCACCTGGACGGCGGAGAATTCGGTCGGTATCGGCGGCGCTTATATGTGCGTGTACGGCATGGAAGGGCCGGGCGGATATCAGTTTGTTGGACGCACCATGCAGATGTGGAACCGCGATCGCCCAACAGCCGCGTTTACCCAGCCCTGGTTACTGCGCTTCTTCGATCAAATTCGTTTTTATCCGGTAGAGGCCGACGAATTGCTGCAGATTCGTGAGCGTTTCCCGTGGGGCGATTATCCGCTGCGCGTGGAACAGGGCGAATTCCGCCTCGCCGACTATCAGGCAATGCTGACGCAGCAAGCGCATGAGATCGATGCCTTCCAACAGCAGCGCCAGCAGGCGTTTGATGAGGAGTTGGCGCGCTGGCGAGCGGAAGGGCAGTTTACCTTCGATAGCCAGCTGCAAGCGCAGAGCAGCGAAGAGATTGTGGTGCCAGCCGGATGTCATCCCGTTGAAAGCCAGGTGGCGGGCAGCGTGTGGCAATGGCTGGTGGAGGAAGGCAGTGAAATTAGTGCGGGTGCCACGGTCGGCATACTCGAATCAATGAAGATGGAAATCCCGATCGTCGCGCCCGTCAGTGGAAAAATCCATAGTCTGACGCGGCTGTCTGGGCAGCAAGTGCAGGCGGGTCAATTGCTTATGGTGATCGACCCAAAAGTGGCATAAGAAAGAATAAAAAATAATCAGGAATCTGGCAGCAAAGTCGGGGATCTGTCCCATACTTAGAAACCCGAACTATTGTTGCATTGCCCTGACATCTTTTGCAGTGCACAACAGGCTGTGTCCCGCATCGGTTTGATAATAACTATGCGAAACCGCTACGGGATACAGCCTGATCGTCCGGTTTCAGCGCCTGGTGGCGCTTACCTCTCTACTTTCACGTGCTTCATAGTGAGTTTTTAAGGAGTTCTCTATGGAATTAAAAGATCCAATGGTCGAGTTGCTCAGTAGCCTTGAGCAGATTGTTTTGACACGTGACGCTAAGCCATCCGTATCAGAAATTTCTATCAATCAGACTACAGTTCCCGAGCCGCAGCGTTTACGCGAGATGACCGGCATGCAGGTTGACGAATTTGCCCGCGTGATGGGTGTCAGCGTTTCGTCAGTTAAAAGCTGGGAGGCGCAACGTACGCGTCCTTCCGCTACGGCGCGCAAACTGATGAAGCTGTTACAGGCTAACCCGTATTTGGGGCGTCAGCTGCTGGAGTAATCCTTTTTTAGGATGCTTCAACCCGCCTATATGGCGGGTTTTTTAATTTATGGCGCCGTACTTTGCCGCCTGTTTGACGAACCAACTCGCCGGCACGCTGTATGGCGGCTGCGCTAACTGCGCTAATCCCTGTTTGATAGTTTGTTCGGCTTGCTGCCACAAATGGCTATCGCCCTCGCGCAATAGCTGGATCTGGATCTGCTTTTCCACCAGATAGACGCGTGCAAAGTCGGCATCGTACTGCACGATGGCGCGGGTATTGTCGATGATGTCGGCCAGCTTGATGGTTTGCGCCTCGGGCGAGGCATCGGCGGTATGACGGAAATGCGCCAGCTTACGTGCGGCGCGATTTTTCGCTGCAGGCTGCGCGCTGTCGGTGAGTTGGTCCACCAGTTCCGCCACGCGCAGGCCGAAATGGCGTTCAATATCATCTAAGGTGCTGGGCGTGTCTTCGACCGTGTCATGAAGCCAGGCGGCGGCAATCATCTGTTCATCTTCGGTAACGCTACGCACTAACTCGGCGACGGCAGCCGGATGCACAATATAAGGCTCGTCAGTGTATTTGCGGCGTTGACCCGCAGCGGCATGCGCTTCAGTGGCATAACGGCGCGCTTGCTCTTCCAGTGAATCTCGCATATTTCACTCTCCCAGAGAAAAGTCGCTTGCAATTATCTAGCGCGCTATTTATATTCAAACCCATGAACAGTAATCAAGATGACAAAAAAGTGAAGCAGGCGCCACTTCAGTTAGATCAGCAGCTCTGCTTTGCGCTGTATTCGGCGAATCTCGCGATGCACAAAGTCTATCGCCAGCTGCTATCCAGGCTGGAGATTACCTATCCGCAATATCTGGTGATGCTGGTGCTGTGGAATCAGGACGATGTGACGGTTTCCGAGATTGGCGAGCAGCTGTTTCTTGATTCAGCAACGCTGACGCCGTTGCTGAAACGTCTGGAGAGCGCGGGATTATTGCGACGCCAGCGTTCACGCCAGGATGAGCGTCAGGTTGTGGTGACGTTGACCGATGAAGGTCGTGCGTTGCGTGAAAAAGCAGAAAGCATTCCCGAAGCCATTCAGTGTGCGACGGCCTGCGATGATCAGGCAATGGCATCACTGAAAGGTCAGTTAGACGAGTTGCGCGACAGCCTTTACCGCGCCAATTGATGTTGAGTAGGGGAAGTCGCTGTCCCGACATCCCAAAAGATGACGTTCAGGTTTGCGCATAATAAGTAGTGCGCGATTATATAGCGAATTAACGAGGTTATTATGTCTTTAGAACAAGTTGTTTATACTGCAAAAGCAAAAGCCACCGGCGGTCGTGATGGTCGTGCGACTTCTTCTGACAATGTGCTGGATGTAAAACTGGGCGTGCCAAAAGAGATGGGCGGCGCAGGCGGCGAAGTGACTAACCCAGAGCAGCTGTTTGCAGCGGGTTATTCAGCCTGTTTTCTCGGCGCGATGAAGTTTGTGGCTGGCCGCGACAAGATTGCGATGCCGAAAGATGCATGGATTGAAGGCGAAGTGGGTATTGGCCCAATCCCGAACGGTTTCGGAATTGAAGCCAAGCTGAATATCCATCTGCCAGAGATGGACGCTGCTGAAGCGCAGAAGCTGGTGGATGCGGCACACATCGTTTGCCCTTACTCAAACGCAACGCGTGGCAACATCGACGTGACGCTGAACATCATCAACTAATTGATGTGGCTAGCGATAAAAGGCTCCTGCGGGAGCCTTTTTTACATCTGAATTAAATTCGAACTGCTTCAATTAGAAAAATTGTCTGGTCTTACCATTGGTTAAATGTTCTACTGCTCGGCTTCGCGCCATCGCCTCTTCGCCAGTCGGAATCGTCCCGATCCTGCATCTTGCGTCACGCTTTTTCCGCGGTTTAGCGAACTCTGCTGTCTTTAAACAGTCACATAACGGTTGATACAACGACACCAGGTCGGGAATAGATATTTTCATGAATTATATTAAAAGTTTAACGCAGCAGAAGCTGTCATTGCTGCTTGCGTTATATCTCGGCATCTTGTTGAATTTGCCAATATTTTATCGCCGCTTTGACGGCTTTTTAACAAAATCCAATATCTCTAATTGGCTCTCTGCTGCCGCAGAAGTCATGGCTGCCGTACTTCTTACCTTTTTCCTGATGCGCCTGCTGTCGCTGGGCGGAAAATGGGCCTATCGCATTCTCGCGACACTCACCGTGATCATTTCTGTTGCTGCCGCCTATTACATGGCGTTTTTCAACGTGGTGATTGGTTACGGCATTATCGCTTCGGTGATGACCACCGATATCGATCTCTCTAAAGAAGTGATTGGCCTGCATTTCGTGTTGTGGATGGTGCTGGTGAGCGCGCTGCCGCTGCTGCTTATCTGGCGCAATAATCTTAGCCAAACGCTGATTGAACAACTTAAAACGCCTGGGCAGCGTCTGAAGCCGATAGCCGTTATGCTGCTGAGCGTCGCGCTGGTGTGGCTGCCAATTCGCTATTTCGACAAGCTGCAAAAGGTGAATGAAGAGATCACCAACATCGATTTACCGAGTTATGGCGGCGTGGTGGCGCACTCATATCTGCCATCCAACTGGATCGCCGCGCTGGGCCTGTTTGCCTGGACTAAAGTCGATGAAGAGTGGGATGGCCAGGAGTTGCTCGATCCGGCGAAGAAATTTACCTACGTCGCGCCAGCGGGCATCGATGATACCTATATGGTGTTCGTGATTGGTGAAACCACGCGCTGGGATCACATGGGGATGCTTGGCTACGATCGTGATACCACGCCGAAGCTGTCGAAAGAGAAGAATCTGGTCGCGTTCCGTGGTGAATCTTGTGATACCGCCACCAAGCTGTCGCTGCGCTGCATGTTCGTGCGCGAAGGCGGCACCATGGATAATCCGGGCCGCACGCTGAAAGAACAAAACGTTTTCGCTGTATTGAAAGAACTGGGCTTTACGTCTGAGTTGTTCGCGATGCAGAGCGAAGTGTGGTTCTACGATAACGCTGACACCAATAACTTTTCGTTCCGCGAGCAGATTGGTTCAGAGAAGCGTAATCAGGGCAAAGCGGTCGACGACATGCTGTTAGTGCCGGAGTTACAGGCATCGTTACAACGCTTCCCGAAAGGCAAGCATGTGGTGATTCTGCACACCAAAGGTTCGCACTACCTTTACTCTCAGCGCTACCCGCGTGATTTCGCGCGCTATAAGCCGGAATGCATGGGCGTTGATGAGAAGTGCAGTAAAGCGCAGTTGATTAATGCCTATGACAACTCGATTTTGTACGTTGATACCATGCTGGACAGCGTGCTCGATCAGCTGCGTGATAAGAAGGCGATTGTGTTCTATGCCTCCGATCACGGTGAATCAATCAGCGAGAATATGCACTTGCATGGCACGCCGCGCGAGATGGCGCCACCGGAGCAGTTCCGTGTGCCGATGATGGTGTGGGCTTCTGATAAGTATCTTGAGGACCCAACTAACCGCAGCAACTTCGAACGTTTGCAGGCGCAGCAGCGCGTGGGTAAAACCCATCGCCATGTTGAGCTGTTCGATACCATTATGGGTTGCCTCGGCTACACCTCGCCAGACGGCGGAATTAAAGACGCGAATAACTGGTGTTCTGCCCCAGCGGCCACGCCTGCTAAACCGCTGTGATTTTCTGGGGTTGCTGACTTCTGCTTGCTTTCCAGGCGATCAGATGGGTTTTCAGTAAAAGGCATTGACGCTTTTTTAGCAGCGCAGTAATATGCGCCCCCATCGGCGAGTAGCGCAGCTTGGTAGCGCAACTGGTTTGGGACCAGTGGGTCGGAGGTTCGAATCCTCTCTCGCCGACCATCTTTGAAGAAACCTGCTTTTATAAGCAGGTTTTTTTTCGTCTGTAATTTGTTGGGCCTTGTGCCGATCAGGCTGAAATACAGGGCCGCTCCGTAAAGTCGCCGTGGACACATCCCTGTGGGCTCTGCCGACGCATCCATGCGTCGGAAGCTTTACTCCGCGGCCCTGCATTCCATCCTTTATTAAATTCCGCTGCGCTCTGTTTTAAAGCGAAACCCAACGTTCAGGCGATGGGAAGGCGGCTCGGTTAGCAAAGCGTCCGCCGCAGGGATGCGGCGGTCGAGGCTACAGGGACGTATTCACGCCGACTTTGCGTTTGAGCCGCCTTTCCTGAGCAACGCACCAATAATCAGCAAAACTCCTGAATTTACTCGTTCCATCTCCCAAACCAACAATACTCACCATTATCCCAACTTAACCCCGTGCACCCCACGCCAAATCGAACCCGCGCGCTTAATTCGCGAAACATTCTTCTTATGACCGGTTTATGCATCATGCTGATTTCTTATGCCATTTCACTAGCACATTCCGCTGCCTGAACGTCATAACGCACGAAGAATCGTTCAGATATTCAACATTTACCAATAAGTTTTGTGTGTTTTTTAACGGTGATAATCACTGTCATTTGGCTACATAGCCAGATAATCACGCGGCATTGAGCGCTTTATCACCTTTTTTAATTTTG
Organism: Pantoea sp. SOD02; assembly: GCF_024707505.1. Lineage (GTDB taxonomy): Bacteria > Pseudomonadota > Gammaproteobacteria > Enterobacterales > Enterobacteriaceae > Pantoea > Pantoea symbiotica. Next base: position 120,855 of record NZ_CP102604.1, read on the forward strand.
GCTTACGCTGAGAAGGGTGTTTTTTATCGTTGCTTGCACTTACTCACACTCTGTGTAAATAACCCCACACTGTATTGACGTTCATTGCAACTGTTGACAAATTGATGCGTCAATAAAATGTAGAGAAGGACGTGTCTGACAGATTCCACGGTGCCAGCACAAAAAAATAACCGCTCACATTTTGCTTACTCTTAATTGACCTGCCCGAACCGCATAAAAAAATCAGAGGTCGGGCGACGCACACAACATCACATCACAATGGAGCAAAACATGATCAACTCCCTGGCTAAATCCAGGATGCTGAAGGTCGGTCTCAGCCTGATTGCTATGACCGTTGCCGCTGGTGTCCAGGCGAAAACCCTCGTTTATTGTTCAGAAGGTTCGCCGGAAGGCTTCAACCCGCAGCTCTTCACATCGGGCACCACTTACGACGCAAGCTCCGTACCGATCTACAACCGTTTGGTTGAGTTCAAAACCGGTACCACCGAGCTGCAGCCAGGTCTGGCAGAAAAATGGGATGTCAGCGCGGACGGTAAAACCTATACCTTCCACCTGCGTCAGGGCGTGAAGTGGCAAACCACCAAAGACTTCAAGCCAACCCGCACCTTCAATGCCGATGACGTCGTGTTCTCCTTCGAGCGCCAGCTCGACAAAAACAACAAATATCACGGTGTTTCTGGCGGCAGCTACGAATACTTCGAAGGCATGGACATGCCTAAGCTGATTGCCAAAATCGAGAAAGTTGACGATTACACCGTACGCTTCACCCTGACGCGTCCAGAAGCGCCGTTCATCGCTGACCTCGGCATGGACTTCGCCTCAATCATTTCTAAAGAATATGCCGACAACATGCTGAAAGCGGGCACGCCTGAGAAGCTGGACCTCAATCCAGTGGGCACCGGTCCGTTCGTACTGCAGCAGTATCAAAAAGACTCGCGCATTCTGTACAAAGCGAACCCAGACTTCTGGGGCACCAAGCCGAAGATTGATCGCTTAGTGTTCTCCATCACGCCAGATGCGTCTGTGCGTTATGCGAAACTGCAGAAGGGTGAGTGCCAGGTAATGCCGTACCCGAACCCGGCCGATCTCGCCAGCATGAAGAAAGACGACAAAATTAACCTGATGGAACAGCCTGGTCTGAACGTTGGTTACCTGTCGTTCAACACCGAGAAAAAACCGCTGGATAACGTGAAAGTGCGTCAGGCACTGACCATGGCGGTGAACAAACAAGCCATCATCGATGCCGTTTATCAGGGCGCTGGCCAGGCCGCGAAAAACCTGATCCCACCAACCATGTGGGGCTACAACGACGACATCAAAGATTACGCCTACGATCCTGAGAAAGCGAAAGCGCTGCTGAAAGAAGCGGGCATGGCAGATGGTTTCTCCATCGACCTGTGGGCAATGCCGGTTCAGCGTCCATACAACCCGAACGCACGCCGCATGGCGGAAATGGTTCAGGCTGACTGGGCGAAAATTGGCGTGAAAGCCAAAATCGTCACCTTCGAATGGGGCGAGTACCTGAAACGTGCGAAAGCCGGTGAACACCAGACCGTAATGATGGGCTGGACCGGTGATAATGGGGATCCTGATAACTTCTTCGCCACGCTGTTCAGCTGTGCAGCGGCGAAAGACGGTTCTAACTACTCACGTTGGTGCTACAAGCCGTTTGAAGATCTGATTCAGCCAGCCCGTGCTGAAGCCGATCACAACAAACGTATTGAACTGTACAAACAGGCTCAGGTAGTGATGCATGACCAGGCTCCAGCGCTGATCATCGCTCACTCAACCGTATACGAGCCAGTGAGCAAGAAAGTAACAGGTTATGTGGTTGATCCATTAGGTAAACATCACTTCGAAAACGTCGATATCCAGGAATAACCTTTCGGATTATCGCGGTCAGGGCCAGCATTGCTGGCCCTCGGGCGGCACCTTCGCCGCCCGTATTCCGCTCTTTTTTTCCGGCAAATTCTAATATTGAAGCGCTTCTTGCGTCGCGTCTGCCCCTGGCGGGCTGCGAGTGTTGAGCAATGTTGTCCCCGGCGGTAACGCTGTGGGAAATGTCAGAGAACCAGGCTTATGCTGCAATTCATACTCCGACGTTTGGGCCTTGTCATCCCAACGTTCATCGGTATCACATTATTGACCTTCGCGTTTGTCCACTTGATCCCCGGCGATCCGGTACTGATCATGGCCGGCGAACGCGGTATCTCTCCTGAACGTCACGCGCAATTGATGGCGCAATTTGGCCTCGATCAGCCGATGTGGAAGCAATATCTCACCTACATCAACGGCGTCTTGCACGGTGACCTCGGTATCTCGCTGAAAAGCCGTATCCCGGTTTGGGACGAATTCGTACCACGCTTTAAAGCCACGCTGGAACTGGGCATCTGCGCCATGTTGTTCGCAGTGGCGGTCGGCATTCCCGTTGGCGTGCTGGCAGCAGTAAAACGCGGCTCGATCTTCGATCACACCGCCGTAGGTATCTCGCTCACCGGTTACTCAATGCCGATTTTCTGGTGGGGCATCATGCTGATCATGCTGGTCTCGGTGCAGTGGAACCTCACGCCGGTCTCCGGGCGCGTCAGCGACACCATCTTCCTCGACGACAGCCATCCGCTCACCGGCTTCATGCTGATTGATACGCTGTTCTGGGGCGAAGAGGGCGATTTCAAAGATGCGGTGATGCACATGATTTTGCCGGCCATCGTGCTCGGCACCATTCCGCTGGCGGTGATTGTGCGTATGACGCGCTCCTCAATGCTGGAAGTGCTGGGTGAAGATTACATCCGTACCGCGCGCGCCAAAGGTTTGACGCGTATGCGTGTGATTGTGGTGCATGCGCTGCGTAACGCCATGCTGCCGGTCGTCACCGTGATTGGTTTGCAGGTCGGTACGCTGCTGGCCGGTGCGATTCTGACCGAAACCATCTTCTCGTGGCCAGGACTTGGTCGCTGGCTGATCGAAGCGCTGCAACGCCGTGACTATCCGGTAGTTCAGGGCGGCGTGCTGTTGGTGGCGATTCTGATCATCGTGGTCAACCTGCTGGTTGATCTGTTGTACGGCGTGGTCAATCCACGTATCCGTCATAAGAAATAAGGGGGAATCATGTCTGCTGTTGATCCCGCAAGCGTAACTGCTGCACCCAAGCCGATGACCCCGTTGCAGGAATTCTGGCACTACTTCAAACGTAACAAAGGCGCGGTAATCGGCCTGGTTTACATCGTTCTGATGCTGTTGATCGCGGTCTTTGCTGATGTGCTGGCACCGCACGCACCGGCCGAGCAGTTCCGCGATGCCTTGCTGCATCCGCCAGTCTGGCAGGAAGGCGGCAGCTGGAGCTACATCCTCGGTACCGATGACGTGGGCCGCGATGTGCTGTCGCGCCTGATGTACGGCGCACGCCTGTCGCTGCTGGTAGGCTGCATGGTGGTGGTGCTGTCGCTGATTCTCGGCGTGATATTTGGCCTGATGGCCGGCTACCTCGGCGGCGTGGTTGACGCCATCATCATGCGTGTGGTCGATATCATGCTGGCGCTGCCAAGCCTGCTGCTGGCATTGGTGCTGGTGGCAATTTTTGGTCCGTCGATTGTTAACGCCTCGCTGGCGATTACCTTCGTCGCCTTGCCGCACTATATCCGTCTGACGCGTGCTGCGGTGCTGGTTGAAGTGAACCGCGATTACGTCACGGCTTCGAGCGTGGCGGGCGCCGGTACGCTGCGCCAGATGTTCATCAATATTCTGCCTAACTGCCTGGCACCGCTGATCGTGCAGGCATCATTAGGTTTCTCCAACGCCATTCTCGATATGGCGGCGTTGGGCTTTCTCGGTATGGGGGCGCAGCCGCCAACGCCGGAGTGGGGCACCATGCTCTCCGACGTGTTGCAGTATGCGCAAAGTGCCTGGTGGGTGGTGACATTCCCTGGAGTGACCATTCTGCTAACGGTTCTGGCATTCAACCTCATGGGCGATGGTTTGCGTGATGCACTCGACCCGAAACTCAAGCAGTAAAGAGGCACCGAGATGGCGTTATTAAATGTAGACAAGTTATCGGTGCATTTCGGCGACGAAAAAACACCGTTCCGTGCGGTTGACCGCATCAGCTACCAGGTCGAGCAAGGCCAGGTTGTGGGTATTGTTGGTGAATCTGGCTCGGGCAAATCCGTGAGTTCACTGGCGATTATGGGCCTGATTGATTATCCCGGCCGCGTAATGGCGGAAAAACTGGAGTTCAATCAGCGCGACCTGCAGAAAATCTCCGAAAAAGAGCGCCGCCAGCTGGTGGGCGCAGAAGTAGCGATGATTTTCCAGGACCCGATGACCAGCCTCAACCCGTGCTACACCGTGGGTTTCCAGATCATGGAAGCGCTGAAGGTGCATCAGGGCGGCAGCAAACGTACGCGTCGTCAGCGCGCGATAGATCTGCTCGATCAGGTGGGCATTCCCGACCCGGCATCGCGTCTGGATGTGTATCCGCATCAGCTGTCGGGCGGTATGAGCCAGCGCGTGATGATCGCGATGGCGATTGCCTGCAAACCGAAACTGCTGATCGCCGATGAGCCGACCACCGCACTCGACGTAACCATTCAGGCGCAAATCATCGAACTGCTGCTGGAGTTGCAGAAGCAGGAGAACATGGCGCTGATCCTGATTACTCACGATCTGGCGCTGGTGGCCGAAGCGGCGCAGCACATCATCGTGATGTATGCCGGACAAGTGGTGGAAAGCGGTAAAGCGGTGGATATCTTCAAAGCGCCGCGTCATCCGTATACGCAAGCATTGCTGCGCGCGCTGCCGGAGTTTGCCGCCGATAAAGCGCGTCTGGCTTCGCTGCCTGGCGTGGTGCCGGGTAAATACGATCGTCCAACCGGCTGCCTGTTAAATCCGCGCTGCCCGTATGTGACCGATCGCTGCCGCCGCGAAGAGCCGGAGCTGCGCGACATTCCGGGCCGTCAGGCCAAATGTCACTTCCCACTGGATGATGCCGGGAGACCGACTTATGAGTCTTGATAACGATAAGCAGGATTACCTGCTGCAGGCGATTGACCTGAAAAAACACTACCCGGTGAAGAAAGGTCTGTTTGGCCAGGAACGTCTGGTAAAAGCGCTGGATGGCGTCTCGTTCAACCTCGAACGCGGCAAAACCCTGGCGGTGGTGGGTGAATCCGGCTGTGGTAAATCCACGCTGGGCCGCTTGCTGACCATGATTGAAACCCCGACCGAAGGCCAGCTGTTCTGGCACGGTCAGGATCTGCTAAAACATGATCCGCAGGCGCAGAAACTGCGTCGTCAGAAAATCCAGATTGTGTTCCAGAACCCGTACGGTTCGCTCAATCCGCGTAAGAAAATCAGCCAGATTCTGGAAGAGCCGCTGGTAATCAACACCTCGCTGACTAAAGCGGAGCGCAAAGAAAAAACGCTGGAGATGATGGCGAAGGTTGGCCTGAAAACCGAGCATTACGATCGTTATCCGCACATGTTCTCGGGCGGCCAGCGTCAGCGTATCGCGATTGCGCGCGGTTTGATGCTCGACCCGGATGTGCTGATTGCCGATGAGCCGGTCTCCGCGCTCGACGTTTCCGTACGCGCGCAGGTGCTCAACCTGATGATGGATTTGCAGCAGGATTTAGGCTTGTCCTACGTCTTCATCTCGCATGACCTGTCGGTGGTGGAACACATCGCCGATGAGGTGATGGTGATGTATCTCGGCCGCTGCGTTGAGAAGGGCAGTAAAGAGGCGATCTTCAGTAATCCGCGCCATCCTTACACGCAGGCGCTGCTGTCGGCGACACCACGTCTTAACCCGGACGATCGCCGCGAGCGCATCAAGCTCACGGGCGAACTGCCGAGCCCGCTCAATCCGCCGCCGGGCTGTGCGTTTAACGCGCGCTGCCGTCGTCGTTTTGGCACCTGCGTTCAGCTGCAGCCAAAGCTGAAGCAGTATGGCGATCAGCAAATCGCTTGCTTCGCGGTGGATCAGGATGAGAACCAGCCGGTGGGCGTGTAAAAAATTACCGCTATAAATGAATGAAGGCTCCTGCGGGAGCCTTTCTTTTATCCTTAATACATCAGATTAATTAACGACAAAACCTGTTATCGCCAAAGCCACGCAAAAAGCATTACGCTACTGCATCAGTGATCAATTGGTCCTGATTAGGACTTAAAGCGTAAAGGCAAATTCTTATTTGTGTCAGGATTGCGTGAGCGACATCACAATGAAATAAAATCCATAACTTGCAGCGCAGTAGAGAAAATTCAGTAGCTTAGGTTAAAATCCCCTGCGTAATTATTTCTGTTAATTGATACTAATTAATACCCGTCAATAAATAACTGCACGCTTCTTGCATGCCCGTTTTTTCAATCTTAAAGATAGAATTCTTTTGTTGAATGCGGCGTTTTAATAATCAGATTTGTCTCACCGTCTTTTAATGTGTGTGATATATTCGCGGAAAATTCCCTCCCGCTTTTACAGGCTCTGATCATGAAGAATTACGACGATCTGCAGCGTTTTAAAGAGAAAACGCAGACGCTTGATATCGCTTTTAAGGATATGTCCGGTCAATCGCATGAAGCCGATCAAAGTCAGTGGGCGTTACTGCGTCAGTTGACCACCGATCAAGAGCCTGAATTAGGTAGCGGCCAGCGCATCGATATGCCGCAACCGCATCCGATTCGCGGGGATGAATTTAGCGCACCGCCTGAGCCAATTCAGGCTGCACCAGCCAGCCCGGCACGAGGATCGATTCTCGACAGCCTGAACGCGCCTGCTGCCGCCCAACCGGAGACCGGCTCATCGCTGTTTCCGCCTGCGCCGTCGGCTAAACCGGTGTCGTCTGCTACGCCATTAGCGCCAAAAGCCACCTTGGTAGAGCGCCAGGCCACAACTTCACTGTTTCCGCCGGCCAAACCTGTCGCCGCACCCGCCGCACCAATTGCTCAGCCTGCTGCTGCCGCCGCGCCTGAACCGGTAACTCCAGCGCCAATTGCGCCAGCCCCTGCGCACACCTTTGCCGCCGCGGTTGAACCGCCACGTCCGGCTGCGCCCGCACCGTCTCGCTTTGGTGCACTGTTCCGCTCGCGTCCCGCCGAGCCTGCTAATTTGTCAAAAGAAACACCGTTAAAACCGCTACTGGAGAAGATTGCGCTATGCCGTTAGTTTGTGTGTGCTCGCCAAAAGGGGGAGTAGGGAAAACCACCATGGCGGCCAACCTTGCGTGGAGTCTGGCTCGCGCTGGCAGCAAGGTATTGGCAATCGATTTCGATGTTCAGAACGCCTTGCGCCTGCATTTCGGTGTACCGCTGAATGATGGTCGCGGCTTTGTCGCGCGCTCTGAAGATCAGGCCGACTGGAGCCAATCGATTCTGACCACCGGCGGCAACATTTTCGTCATGCCTTATGGCGAAGTCAGCGAAGAGCAGCGTGAACGTTTTGAAGAGAACCTGGTAAAAGATCCGCATTTCCTGAAACGCGGTTTGGATACGGTACTGAATTATCCGGGACTGGTGATTATCGCCGATTTTCCGCCGGGTCCGGGTCCAGCGCTTAAAGCAATGCAGGCACTTGCCGATATGCATTTAGTGGTGATGTTAGCGGATACCGCGTCGGTCTCTTTACTGCCGCAAATTGAAAATGACCGCATGATTGGTCAGCCGCTAAATAATAAGCGTGGTCATTATTTTGTGCTTAATCAGAGCGACAATCGCCGCAATATTAGCCGTGAAGTCACCGCTTTTATGCAGCAGCGCCTGGGTGAGAACTTATTAGGCGTGGTACATCGTGATGAAAGTGTCGCGGAAGCCAATGCCTCGCAACAATCTGTTTATGATTTCAGCCCAGCTTCCGCAGCTGCGTTTGATATCGAATTAGTGGCAAAACGTGTAGCCAATATCCTGAATATCACCGTGGGCAACGGCGAAGTTCAGGCACCTATTCGCAGCCACTATTAATAATGAGGCCGTCTCCGGCCACATAATAACAACACAGCTTCTTCAGGGTGAATCATGAGTAAACTCGGGTTTTACCTGCTGCTGCTGGTGCTTGCACCGGTGGCGGCGGTAATCGTCATCACGCCTATGGACAGCCAGAAGCAATATATATTTGGCTTAATCAGCATCGGCATGATGTTTTTACTGGGCTTCAGCAAAAGCCGCAAAATAACTATCGTCATGGTTATCCTATCCGCGCTGATGTCGACCCGATATATCTGGTGGCGCACCACGGAGACGCTGCAATTTAATTCTGAGATTGAAGCGATTCTCGGTATCGGCTTATATCTGGCCGAACTGTACGTCTGGCTGATCTTAATTCTCGGCTTCCTGCAAACCACCTGGCCATTAAAACGCACCATCGAACCTTTGCCGGATGATACTAGCCTGTGGCCGACGGTTGATGTTTATGTTCCAACCTACAACGAAAGCCTCGATGTAGTGCGTGATACCGTGCTGGCGGCGCAGTGTATTGATTACCCGCGCGACAAGTTGAAGGTCTATTTGCTGGATGACGGCAAGCGCAGTGAATTTGCGGTATTTGCCGCTGACGTCGGCGTGGGTTACATCACCCGTGACGATAACAATCACGCCAAAGCCGGTAACCTCAACCACGCCATGAAGATCACCAAAGGTGAGCTGATTTGTATCTTTGACTGTGATCACGTGGCCACGCGCACCTTCCTGCAGGCGACGGTCGGTCCGTTCCTGAAAGATCCGAAGCTGGCGCTGCTGCAAACCCCGCACTACTTCTATTCGCCGGATCCGTTCGAGCGTAACCTGCGCGCGGCGCGCAGCATCCCGAATGAAGGTTCACTGTTCTACGGCCCGGTTCAGCAGGGTAACGATAACTGGAACGCCACCTTTTTCTGCGGCTCCTGTGCGGTGATTCGCCGTAGCGCGCTGGAAGAGATCGGTGGCTTTGCGGTGGAAACCGTCACTGAAGATGCGCATACCGCACTGAAAATGCAGCGTCTCGGTTGGGGCTCGGCCTTCCTGGCGATTCCGCTGGCGGCCGGTTTAGCGACTGAACGTCTCGGTCTGCACGTGGTACAGCGTAACCGCTGGGCGCGCGGCATGACGCAGATCTTCCGCGTCGATAACCCGCTGTTTGGCCGTGGTTTGAAGTGGCAGCAACGTCTTTGCTACCTCAACGCCATGCTGCACTTCCAGTTCGGCTTGCCGCGCGTGGCGTTCCTGACGGCACCGCTGGCGTACCTGCTGTTCAACCTGAATATCATTCACTCATCCGCATCGCTGATTTTCGCCTACGTCTTGCCGCATCTGGTGATGTCGCTCTACGTCAACTCACGAATGAACGGCAAGTTCCGTTACACCTTCTGGGGCGAGATCTACGAAACCGTGATGTGCTTCCACCTCGTTATCCCCACGCTGCTGACCATGCTGGCACCGAAGCGCGGGAAATTTAACGTAACGGACAAAGGCGGCCTGCTCGATCAGGGCTTCTTCGACTTTCACATCGTGCGTCCACACGTGATTGTCGCGGTGCTGCTGACGATTGGCATCATCGCTGGCGTGGTACGTGCGACAGCGCATGACTACTTTGGCGTCGATCCTTACGTTATCGCCCTCAACGTCGGCTGGGCGGTGTTCAGCCTGATTATCCTGATGGCGGCGATTGCCGTGGCGCGTGAAACCAAGCAGGTGCGTAAAACCATCCGTATTGAAGTGCAGATTCCGGCGGTGATTCACTACGCCAGCGGCATTTCGTCGCGCACGAAAACCAGCGATCTGTCGATGGGTGGCGCGCAGCTGGATGCGCCGGACAATCGTCACGAACACGATGAAATTGAAGAGATCGATCTGCTGCTGAAATCGGGCACCATCACCATTCCGGTGAGCAAAATCTCCGGCGATGAAGAGAGCATTCGTCTGCGCTTTGGCGATATGCCGCTGTCGCGCCGTCGTGAATTGGTGCGCGTGGTGCTGGCGCGTGCGGATGCGTGGATTCAGCCGGAATATAAGCAAGACAATCCACTGGTTTCGCTTGGCACTATTATTCGTACCGTCTTTGAGCTGTTCTGGCTGACCTGGAAAGATCGCCGTGAGAAGCGTAAGCGTGACAACCAGCCCGCCGCAAAAGAGGACAGCGCTGCATGAAGAATTTGACGCAAACGTTGCTGGCAAGCTCGCTGGCAACGGCGCTGCTGCTCGCGCCAGCGTGGGCCGAAACCCCGGCGGTCACGCAGGATAACGGTGCACTTTCTGACGTGCCGCCGCCGCAAGGCATTGAAAGTGCGGCCGATCAACAGCTGCAGCAGGCGGCTGGCGCGGCACCTTATGCGCCAGTAGAAACCGCACCAGAAACAGCACCAGAAACAGCACCACAAACCGCACCGGAAGCGGCACCGCCAACCGCACCGACAACGGTAAATGAAACGCCCGCCGAACCGGCCGCCAGCGAACCTGCACCTGTAGTCGCACCAGAAATGGTGCTGCCAACGGTAGCGCCAACCGCACCGGCGGTGGTTCCAGAGACGGTTTCCACAACGCTTAACCAGCCAATCAGCAGCACCGTTTCGGTGGCGCAGATGGGCCAGCCGCGCGGCATCACATTGACCGGCGGCCAGCTGCAATCCGGTATCGTGTTCACGCTGCCCAGCGATGAAGTGATCACCAACGCGCGCCTCAATCTGTCGCTGCGCGTCTCGGCGGCACTGGCAGCACGCAACACCTCGCTGCAGCTGATGCTGAATGGTCAGCCGCTTGGCACTTTGCCGCTGGGCTCCAGCGACAGCGATGTCAGCGATTACCAGCTGGATATTCCGGCGGCGATGGTGGTCTCGAGCAACAACCTCAGCTTCAAGATTAACGATGCCGACAAGCTGCTGTGTGAGAAAGAGAGCGCGCAGCAGTATCAGGTATCGATTCTGCCGAAAACCACGCTGAGCCTTGAAGGCCAGCAGCTGAACATCGGTACCAGCCTGCGTAACTTCCCGCGTCCGTTTATTGATGCGCAGCGCATGACGCCCGCCAGCGTCACCTTTGGCTTTGCCGCCAATGCCGCGCCCGACAGCATCAGCGCCGCCGCGCTGGTGGCATCGTGGATGGGCATTCAGTCGGATTATCGTGGCATCCGTTTCCCGGTGGTGCGCGGCGATCTGCCGGAACACAACGGTATTCTGATTGGCCATCCGGGCGACAAGATTGGCACCGTGACTTTGCCAGCCACCAACGGTCCGCTGCTGCAGGTGATCGATAACCCGAACAATCCGGTCTACAAGTTGCTGCTGGTGGTCGGGGCGAATGACGATCAGTTGCGTCAGGCCGCTAACCGTTTAACCACTCAGCCGCTGGCGACCGATGCCAGCAGCCTTAACGTGCAGCCGCAACCAATTGGCGTGCGTAAGCCGTACGATGCGCCGCGCTGGATCAACACCACGCGTCCGGTGCGTCTGAGCGAACTGCTGCGCAAAGACCAGAGCCTGACCACCACCGGCATCTGGCACGATGCGCTGAGCGTTAACTTCCGCGCCGCGCCGGATCTGTTCCTGTGGGATGGCGACACCATTCCGGTGGAGCTGCACTATCGCTTCCCATCCGAAAGCTGGATTGACGAGAACAACTCGTTCCTCAACGTGATGATAAACGGCACCTTCCTGCGCAACCTGACGGTAAATAAAGTCGGCTTGCTGGAGAGCGCCTGGCATCGTCTGGGCGGTGACGCGCGTCAGGAGCATTACACCCTGAAGCTCGAACCCTATCTGATTTACGGTGACAACCAGCTGGCGCTCTACTTCAACATCAAGCCGAAAGCGGATGCCCCGTGCGGCGTGCTGCTGAACAACAACATTAAGAGCCGCATTGAAGAGGATTCGTGGATCGATCTGAGCCACACGCGCCACTTCACCATGCTGCCAAATCTCTCTTACTTTGTGGGCGCCTCGTTCCCGTTCTCGCGTCTGGCGGACTTCTCGCAGACCACGCTGTTGCTGCCGGAACAACCAAGCGATGCGGAGATCGCCACGCTGCTGGATATGGCCTCCCGCGCCGGTAACGCCACCGGCGTACCGCTGCTGCAAAACCAGGTGCTGTTTGGTCTGCCAAACGGCGGCACCAACATGACGCGTCTGCAGCAGAGCGATCTGCTGGCGGTGAGCACCACGCAGAACAACGACTTCAACCAGGCGATGCTGGCCAACACGCCGTTTGATACCAGTGGCAACACGCTGGGTGTGAAAGAGCCGACCACCTGGGACAAACTGCGTGGCTGGCTGACCGGCGACTGGTATCGCCAGCAGCTGGATGCCGATCGTTACTTCTCCTCCAACGAAGCGTGGCGCGGCTTTGTCAGCTATCGCTCGCCGTGGAACCCGGATCGTTTAGTGGTGATGACGGTGGCGACCAGCGATCAGCAACTGCTACGCCTGCATGAAGACCTGAATTCCGCGCGCATCAACGCCGGTATTCGCGGCGATACTGCCATCATCACCGATGAGAACGGCATTCGCAGCTTCCGCGTCGGCCCGCAATTCCCGAGCGGCGAAATGCCGTGGTACATGATGGTGGTGTGGTATGCCAACCAGCACTCGGTGCTGATGGCGCTGGCAGCGCTGCTGCTGTCAGCGTTGGTCGGCGGCGGTGCATGGGTGATGCTGAAACGTCATGCGTGGCGTCGTCTCAACCCAAAAGTTGATAGCAAGTCCGGCAAGAAGTAAGGATAAAAACAATGAAAAAACATCTGTTAAGTGCCGGTATTCGTCATGCCCTGATTCTGGGGGGGGCACTGACGCTCTCTCAGCCGCTGCTGGCGGCGGAGAGCACTAATCCTGCGTTACAGGCGCTGTTCGATCAGGCGGCGTACTGGCACCAGAAAGCGCATGACGATTTGGCGAAAGCCTCGCTGCAGAAAGTGCTGATGGTTGAGCCTAACAACACGCAGGCGCTCTATCTGCTGGCGCTCTATTCGCAACAGAGCGGCGGCACGGCGGAAGCGGCGCAGTGGCGTGCGCGCCTGAGCGCGGCCTCGCCGAACGATCCGCATCTCACCGAGCTGGACAACGCGCGCCAGCTGCAAACCATTCCGCAGGCGCAGCTGCAGCTGGCGCGCCAGCAGGCACGCAGCGGCAACATTGCGGCGTCGCTGCAAACCTGGCGTAACACCTTCAGCGGCAACGAGCCGCCGCCGAGCGTAGCAGCCGAATATTATCTGACCATGGCGGGCGATCGTTCGCTGCTGCCGCAGGCGGTGGAAGCGCTGCGTCAGTTCTCTGCCGATCATCCGCAGGATACCGGTGCCAAACTGGCGCTGGGTAAAGCGCTGACCTATCAGGAATCGACGCGTCGTCAGGGTATTGATGTGCTCGGCAGCCTGGCAGACGGCAACAAAGAAGCAGATCGTTCGCTGCGTCAGGCGCTGTTGTGGCTTGGTCCGCAGGCTTCTGATGCATCGCTGTACCAAACCTGGCAGCAGCGCCATCCGCAAGATAACGCGGTGCTGGATTACTACCGTAAAAACGTCGGCGGCGCGGAGAAGGGCGCGGGCTTTACCGCGCTGAACAGCGGCGACGTCAGCAACGCGCAGAACAACTTTGAGAAAGTGCTGCAAGCCAACCCGCAAGATGCGGATGCGCTGGCCGGCATGGGCTATGTTGCCCAGCGTGCCGGACGTTATGCCGAAGCGGCGGATTACCTGACGCGCGCGGCGCAGTTGGGTGGCGATCAGAGCGACACGCGCCAGAAGCAGGCCGCCGATGCCCGCTTCTACGCGCAGCTGGCCACCGCGCAGCAGGCGCTGAAAAACGGTGATAGCGCGCAGGCGTTGGCGCTGAGCGAACCGCTGGCGCAGGCCGACGGTGAGAAAGGTGTCTCCGCCAAACTGTTCCGCGCCGATGTGCAGCGTCGCAGCAATCAGCTCGATCAGGCGGAGCAAACCTATCGTTCCATCCTGCAAAGCGATGCCAATAACCGCAATGCCAAAGAAGGCTTGTTCTACGTGCTGCGTCAGCAGAACCGTGGCGCAGAAGCCAACACCTTGCTGGCATCGCTGCCCGACAGCGTGCGTCAAAGCGTGGCACCGCGCGGCAGCAGCACCGATCCTATTCGTGCGCAGGCCAAGCGTGAAGTGGCGGCGGGCAATAACAGCGCGGCTATCTCTACCTTGACCTCGGGTATTCAGCGCTATCCCAACGATGGCTGGCTGCGTCTCGATCTGGCGCGTATTTACCGCGCGCAGGGCGATAACATGATGGCAGCAAATATCATGCAGCCGACCATGCGCAGCGGTGCCAGCACGACAGAACTCTACGCGGGTGCGTTAAACGCCAGCGAAAGCAGCGCCTGGCAGCAGGCGAGTTTGTTGCTGTCACGCATTCCTAATAGCAGCAAGAACAGCGATATGCGCGAGCTGGCGCAGCGCGTCAACTTCAACCTGCAGATGGCCACCGCCGATCAGTATCTGGCGCAGGGCTCGAACGCGGCAGCGGCCAACACCTTGCGTGCGCTGGCATCGACGCCGCCAGCCAATCCGGTTGATGCCGGTAATCTGGCGCAGAAGCTGGCGAAAGCCGGCGATCTCACCACTGCCGTTTCCGTGGTGCGCAGCAACATGCAGCGCGGCATTCAGGGCAACGCCGGTGATTACGCCGCGCAGGTGGCGGTGCTGAATCAGGCCGGTCTGAACACCGAAGCGCAGAGCTTCCTCAGCAACCCGGAACTGCAGGCACGCAGCACGCCAACTCAGCTGGCGGGCATCCGCAACGGCTACGTGATCAACGAAGTGGATCGTCTGCGTGAGCAGAAACAGTACGCCGCCGCTTACGACAAGCTGGTGGGCGCGCTGCAGCACGATCCGCAGAACCGCGATCTGATGTTCGCTATGGCGCGACTTTATCAGTCCGGCAAGATGAACAAAGAAGCGGGCGTGGTGTACGACTACCTGATGACGCAGGATACCGCGACGCAAGACGCGCGCACCGGTGCCATCAACGTGGCGCTGGCGCAGAATGACGTCAACAAAGCCAATACCTTAACGCGCGGCCTGCGCAATGAGCAGTCGCCAGACCGCTTGCTGCTGTTAGCCCGCGTGGCGGAAGCCAACGGCGAACACAGCCAGGCGATGAGCTATCTGCGCACCGCGCGCGGTCAGCTGATTGGTCTGCAAGGCGCAGAAACCGGCAGCGTGCCAAGCGTCGGTGGTTTGGCGCTGGCCGACAATCCGTTTATCAATCGCGGCACCTCGCCGGTGGGCCGCTCGCCGTCCAGCTATGGCGCGGTGATGCCGTGGCAGTCGGCTCCAGCATCCACCAGCAGCGCCGAAGGCGTGACGCTGGCAAGCAACACACCGGCGATTCAGCAAAGCCAGACGCTGCGTCAAATCGACAACATGATGGACGATCTGCAAGAGAAAACCGGCACCTGGGTGCAAGGTCAAATGCAGGTGCGCGGTCGTGATGGCGAATCAGGCTTGAGCAAACTCACCGAAGCCAAAGCTCCACTGACTTTCTCCACCGTGCCGTTTGGCGATGCGCGCTTCGATTTCACCATGACGCCGATTTCCCTCACCGCAGGCAGCGCCGGTGGCGACGCATGGCGTCGTTTCGGCACCAACTCGCTGGTGCAGGGACAAGTGGTGGCATCGGGTGATGCGAAAATTGACGATACGCCAAACTCCTCCACCGATTCGCAATCCGCGACCGGCGTAGAGCTGAACATGGCGCTGAAGGGCGACAGCTATAAGATTGACCTCGGCAGCACGCCGCTGGGCCAGGACTTGAGCACGCTGGTGGGTGGCGTGCAGTGGTCGCCGAAGCTGACCGACTTCCTGACGCTGATCCTCACCGGTGAACGCCGCGCGATGACCGACAGCCTGCTGTCGTATGTCGGTGTCGAAGACAAAACCAGCGGTAAACGCTGGGGCCGCGTGACCAAAAACGGCGGTAACGCCTTGCTGAGTTATGACAACGGCGATGCCGGTTTCTACGTTGGCGGCGGCGCGTACAGCTACATCGGCGAAAACGTGGCGAGCAACAACAGCGTGCAGGCCACCGCAGGCGCGTATGTGCGTCCGTATCACCTCGACGATCGCGAGCTGAAAGTCGGCATGAGTTTGTCGTGGATGGATTACTCGAAAAACCTCAGCTACTTCAGCTACGGTCAGGGCGGTTACTTCAGTCCGCAGAACTATGCGTCGGTGTCGTTCCCTATCGAGTTCAGCCGCAAGTTTGACGATCTGAAAGTGAACGTCGGCGGTTCGGTGGGTTATCAATCCTACAGCCAGGATAAGAGCGCCTACTTCCCGAATAACCCGTCGTTGCAGGCACAGCTGCAAAGTCTGGCCGACCAAGGCTACGTGAAGGATGCGTTCTACAGCGGCGAGAGCAAAAACGGCATTGGTTACAACCTGCATGCCGGTGCGGATTATAAGATCAACAAAGATGTCACCGTGGGCGGTCAGCTAGGCTACGACACCTTTGGCGATTACAACGAAAGCACAGCCAATCTGTACTTCCGTTACATGTTCGGAGATTACTAATGAGTGAGCAAGTAACCGCACGCGTCAGCCATCCGCATCAGCCGGGCTGGTTTGATCTGGTGAGCGCGATGATTGAGAGCATGCTGGACAATGCGGGCGAGGAAGCGGAAGGCTTTCTCAACGGCGTCGGCGTATCGCTGGCAACGCGCTATCCTTTACCTGATGCGCGCACCGTGCAGGATCTGGAGCGTGAAATGAATTTGCAGCTGGCGCGTTTTAACTGGGGCTTTGTGCAGTTACAGCCGCAGGAGAATGCCATTCTGATTCAGCACCACGCGCTGCCGCAGGGCGACAGCAACGTTGGAGTTGAACGCTGGCAGCTGGCGCTGAGCGCAGTGCTGGCAGGCGTGTATGCGCAGTGGCTGCAGGCACAAGGCGGCAGCGCGGCGGTACCGGTGACGCTTGAGAACAACGACGGCGGCACGCTGCACTATCGATATCAATAGGAAGCTGTAATGAGAGTGATGCGGTTCTGGCGTCAATGGATGCTGTGTTTCATGGTGATGTTTTTTAGCGCGCAGGCAGCCGCAGATGGCTGGAGTACCTACAAAAGCCGTTTTATGGGCAGCGATGGCCGTATCAGCGATACGGCGAATAACAATGTCAGCCATACCGAAGGTCAGGGCTACGGCATGTTGCTGGCGGTGGCGCATGACGATCGCACCACCTTCGATCTGCTGTGGCAGTGGACGCGCACTCATCTGCGCAATCCGCAAAACGATCTGTTCTACTGGCGCTATACGCCGGGTGCTGCCAATCCGATTGCCGACAAAAACAACGCATCTGATGGTGATGTACTGATTGCCTGGGCGCTGCAGCGTGCTGCGCAGAAGTGGGGCGGCGATTATCAGCAAGCGTCCGACCGTATTCAGCGTGCGATCGTGAAGCTGAATGTGATCAGCTACGGCGGACACAAAGTGATGCTGCCGGGCGCGCAGGGTTTCAACAAAACCAGCTATGTGGTGCTCAATCCCTCCTATTTCCTGTTTGAGGCCTGGCGCGAGTTTGCTGAACACAGCCATTTGCGCATCTGGAATGAGCTGATTGATGACGGCATGGATTTGCTGGGTGATATGCACTTCGGTAAAACCGGCCTGCCGCTCGATTGGGTGGCGCTCAATGCCGATGGTTCAGTGGCACCGGCAGTCGGCTATTCCAACCGTTTCAGCTATGACGCGATCCGTATTCCGCTGAATATCTGGTGGTATGATGCGCAAAGCCTGCGTCTGGTGCCGTTCCAGCGCGTCTGGCAAGGCTCGGCGCGCATGACTACGCCAGCCTGGTATGATGTGTTGGGCAATACGCCAGCGCCGTACAACATGGAAGGGGGTTTGTTAGCCATTCGCGATTTGACCCTGAATCAAACCGGTTACCTCAATGACCGTCTCGCGCCGGATCAAAACTACTTCTCCGCCAGCCTGCAACTGCTGACCTGGATGGCGTATCAGGAAAAGCGGTAAGTCTCGTCTTTGGCCAGGTCGCCATAAATGGCGACCCTATAAAACCTGCACCTCATCCGTAGGGGCGCCATTTATGGCGACCTCACGACGGTGAAGCTGTTCGTTAATGTGACGCAAGCTCATGGAAGAATTTTGGATTGGCTTGAATCGTTGCCAGCACTTTTGCGGCCAGTCCGGTTGGATTGCGGCGTCCCGTTTCCCAACTTTTAATGGTATCGAGGCTGGTGCCGAGGACTTGCGCCATTTCGCTTTGCGAGACATTAAGCTGCATCCTGATGGCTTTTACGTCAGCCAACTCATAACGGGTTACGCGAGCAGGTTCGCTTTTACCGTTTTTAATTTCTACAGCTTCTTCAAGCGATGCTTTCAGCTCATCAAAAAAACTCATGTTATACCTCGTCTTTTAATCGTTGGGTCAACTTCTTCAACTCGGCTTTTTCTGCATCCGTGAGGCTGTCTTTGGTATTTTTCGGGTAGGCCATTACCAGATAAATCACTTCAACGGTGGCCAGGAAATAAATCACCCTTGCACTGCCACTTTTGCCCTGATTACCCGTTGCCATCCTGATTTTTCGCAGGCCACCAGTATGTTGAATGAGATCACCTTTATCAGGTGACTCGATAAGCGTTTTTTGTAACTCCCTGAGTTCGTCATCCGTGGCGATTTGCTTTATCTGACGAGTAAATATCGGAGTTTCAATAAACTCAATCGCGTGACTCATCGGCTATCTCCTTTGCCTTCAAGGAGTACATTGTACACTAAACTGTGTGCCGTTAAAGACTTTCACGCATCATGATTATTGTGAGTGATATTCGAAGCCGCTATTTAAAATCCGCATACGGCGTCAGCGGTTGTGGTGGCATATCCATATCGCCGTTCCAGCCGGACATGGAGTAGCGCATGAAAATCAAACCGTGGCTTGGGGTGTAATCCTTCGCCTGCTGGATATCCATCGCCAATCCCACCGACCAATGCGGCGTAATGCGTCGCTCCACCAGCGCCTGCAGCGTGTAGCCAAAACCGGTACCCGAGCTGCTGTCTGAGGTAGGATTCGACGCCAGTGTGAAGCCCGGATTGACCGGATAGCGCTGCTGCCCGTCGGTATGCGATTGCGACCACGAAACCGAACCGCCGAGATCAAACGACCAATTTTCCATGCGTTGGCGATAGGTCACCGGCACCGACAGCGAGAAATATTGCTGCGGGCTGTAATAGCCGCCCTGGCCGAAGGTGTAGTCGCTGAGATCCTTCTGGTAATGCCACAGCATACTGTTCAGGCCAACGGTGGCGCGGCGGTTATCTTCATTAATCAGCTTGTAGTAATAGCCCGCCATCAGGCGTTCGCGGCTATTATCCGCGACGTTATCGCCGCTGAGTTGATGCGCACTGATATCGCCCCACACGCCATGCGCGCCGCCCTGATCGTAACTCAGTCCGAGCGAGCCGCCGGTTGCCACCACGCCGCCCCAGGTTTTGCCGCCGTTCGCCGAGGGATCGCGTGCGCCTGCGTACGCCAGCAGCGAGCTGGAGATCGGTCGGCGTGATGCGGTGAACGTCAGGCCAATGTCTTTGACGTCGGTTTTCCAGCTGACGCCGCCGACCCAGTTGCTGGTCTCGAAGCCGAGCGGCGTGGTGCCGACATCAGCCAACCAACGATCGTTATGCCAGCCCACGCCCAGCGCGGTTCCTTCATCGCGCTGATTAAAGTCGCGGCTGCATCCGCCAGAATTGTCATCGTTACAGCTGCCGAACTGCTCGCTGTGGCTGCCGTTGGTGGTGGAGAAGGTGCCGGCTGAAACCAGCACATGATCCACGCGCACAAAGCTGCGGCCATCGGCCAGCGGCGTTTCCGCCTGCATCATGGTGGTATGCGCGGTGAAATCGGAGGTGCCGCCGTTGCCTTTGTTGCGCGAGTAATCCTGCTCCAGCGTGAACGTGGTGTCCTGCTGGCGATAAAGATCGGCGGCGTCGCTGCGGATGCTGCGTTTCAGCCAGTCATCCTGCGCTTGATTGCGGGTTAACGCCGTATAGCGATCGTTATCCTGTGGCACATCCTGGCTGATGCCGCTCGCGGCCATCGCCAGCTGATAATCCTGCTGCGCTTGTGTGGGCTGTTGCAACTGCGTTTCCAACCGCGCTGCATCGCGATACACCAGCGCTTTTTCCTGCGACGGTGCGAGTTTCGTCGCGCGGGTTTTCAGCTCAGCAAACATCTGTTGAGCACGAACGGCATCGCCACTGTTTTGCCAGGCGAGCGCCACGCGTCGCCCGCTGTTGACGCTTTGCTGCGCTACGCTCGGCGGCAAGGTTTGTAACGCGCGTTGCGCTTCGGCAGGTCGTTTCAACGCGATCAAGGCTTCGATGCGACCCAGCGCCGCATCGCCGTTTTTACTGTCTTGCTGCAGCACCTTTTGATAGCTCGCCAGCGCGCTGCGGGCGTCGCCGCGTTCCAGCGCCCAATCGGCCAGCGTGATATCGCGGCGAATGGACGCGGATTGCTGTTTCAGCAGCGCAATCGCCGCCGTTTCATCGCCGCGCGTGCGTAAATCACTGGCGCGGGTAAACACTTTGTCCTGCTCGAGACGATCGGCCAGCTCATGCATGTTGCTGTCCCAGCGCGAAGTGGGCAAGCGATGCAAGGTCGCTAGCGCCGCGTCATCGCGGTCGCCGGAAGCCAGCCAGAGCGCCGAGGCATACAGCGCTGCGGGTTCCTGAGGATGCTGGCGCACCATCGCGTCCATCACTTGCGCGCCCTGCGTTTCTTCGCCGCCGTTGCGCAGCGCGCCAGCCAGTCGATAGGCCAGCCAGATATCATCAGGATTTGCCTGCGCCGCCTGGCGATATTTCTCCGCCGCCTGATGCCATTGGCCTTGCTGCGCCAGCGTATCGGCTTCGGCCATCAGCGCATCGGTACGCAGCTGTAGCAGACGACTTTTCGCCGTGCTATTGCTGCGATCCAGCCGCAGCGCCTGCTGCCAATAAGTTTCTGCCTGCGCAGCGTTTTTACGCGCCAGCGCCGCATCACCCAGGCCAATCAGCGCCCAGCTATCGCGATTATCCAGCGCCTGCGCGCTGCGGTAATAACGTTCCGCCGTTGCGATGTCGCCTTTTTTCAGCGCCGCATCGCCATTGTTGATCGCCAGCCAGTAACGGTTGGTTTGCAGCAACGACTGCCACTTGCCGATCTGCGTGCTGGCCTGGCCGGCCTGAATCGCTTTCTCCAGCCAGCTAATGGCGGCGGCGCGATTATTGGCTCGCGCCTGCGCCTGGCCCATCGCGCCCATCAGTTCAGCATCATTAGGGTTGGCTTTTAACGCGGCGTTGAGCGCGGCAATCGCGTTTACGCCGCCACCGGCATCCACCAGCGCCAAACCACGCATGCGCTGGCGATACGCCGGATCGGCGAGCAGTTTTTGCTGACGCGCCAGCTCTTGCTGACCGCGCTCCTGGGCATCGCCTTCGGTGAAGGTTTGCAGATATTGCTGCAGGCTGGCGACGCTGCTTTCGCTCACCGGCTGATTCTGGATCTGCTGCAACCACAGCTCGGAGGCAGCATCGCGC
This sequence comes from Pantoea sp. SOD02, assembly GCF_024707505.1. GTDB lineage: Bacteria > Pseudomonadota > Gammaproteobacteria > Enterobacterales > Enterobacteriaceae > Pantoea > Pantoea symbiotica. The sequence goes on from NZ_CP102604.1 coordinate 142,357, forward strand.
CCGCCGTTGCGGTTGGCGAGACGACGCAGCTGCGTGAAGGCTTCGCCCGGCTGGTTGTTATCAAACGCCATGCGCGCCAGCTGCAGCTCAACGCCGATGTTGCCGGGATAGCGCTGCTCCAGCGCCTGCAGCTGTTGATACGCTTGCGGCTGCTGGCCGGGTAAACGCGCCACCAACCGCCAATACTCCAGCTCGGTATTTACATCGGGGAATACGCCGTGGAACAGCGCGTCCCACGCGGCTTTGGCTTCGGCGACGTGTCCGGCGGTGGCCAGCAAGCGCGCCTGCTGCAGCTGCTGACGACCTTCTGCGGTCACCAGACGCAATCCGGCTTCCGATTCGCGCGTGGCGGCGGCATTCGGTGCCACGCGCTTCAGTTCATCCAGCAGTTTTTGCGCTTTAGCCTGATCGCCCTGACGCAACGCCATGCGGATTTGCGCCGCCAGCACTTGCGGATTATCAGGATCGATTTTTTCCAGCCGATAGAGCGATTGCTGCACCAGATCGAGTTTGTTGGTCGATTCACCGGTGCGAATCTGCATCAGCAGCCACTCGACCGGCGAAACTTGTGGACCGATCGGGGCGGCAGCCGAACCTGCTAACACCCCGAGCGTGCTGCCAATCAGCAATCCAAGCTGCAGTTTATTCATCGTCATCCAGCTCGGCCAGACGGCGACGGCTCACCATGCGCATTAAACGCCACGCCATCAGCGCAAACAGAATCACCACCACAACCGCGCAAATCGCCAGCCAAACTGGATGGGTTGCCAGCAGATTCCACAGACGTTCCCACCACGGCAGGTGACCAACGTAATAGGTTTCGCCGACGCGAATGCTGTTAACGCCTGATTCACGGATCACCGTGGCGGAGCCGAACACCGCCGCGCGTTTGCCGCTGTCGAGCAATGCGTTATTCAGCAATTCCCAGCCGCGTGGGCTGTCGGCCAGCAATGCCACGACGCTGCGTTGATCGTTGAACGGTGACTGGAAGCCAACAATCGCCCCCATCGGCCCGCGTGAGCTGATGGTGGTTTGGCTTTCCACGGCGCGTTCACTGTCAGAAATCGGCACATTGGCTGCCGCATTGGCGCGTGCGGGCATGCTGATCCAGCTGCGTGCGGCATCGGCCAGCAGCGGGATCTTAGTATCGTCCTGCAGATCCTGCGGAATGCCGCCGATCATCAACATATCCGCATCCGCTGATTTCGCTTTGCTCCAGTCATCGCTCATCTGCACGCGCAGCGCCGGATAACCGGTTTGTGCGCCGATGCTGCCGAGCGCATTGAGCAGCGTGCTGACTTCGTCATTGCTCGGTTTAGGCTGCACCAGCACCAGCGTTTGTGCCAGATCGGCGAAACGGCTATACGGGAAACCGGCGTTGGCGAACGCACCCAGCGACGGCATTTCGATGTAGTGGCGATAGCCGGAGAAATCGATGCTTGAGGTATCGTCGATCACCACGTGATGTCCAACGGCGGTGACGGTTTCGCAGCGACCATCGGCGGTGCCACCGATAAAGGTGTTGGCGTAATCAAAGTTAAAGCGCAGCTGATTCACCACACCGAGGCGCAGCGCCGGAATGGTCAACTGGCGATTGCTGTCCTGCAAACCCTGCATCAGCGGGATGCGCATCAGCTGCTGACCGGCGGTGTCTTTCTGCGTCAGCGGATAATCCTGCATGAACTGGTTGTTGAGATGCACCGCGAGGCGCGAGCCATCCTGCTGAATCGGCGAGGTGTAGCGATAACGCAGATCCATATCGATACCGCGTGCGCGCACCAGGAACAGATCTGGCGGTAGATTCAGCGTCAGGCTGATCGGATTCGGCTGCAAACCGTCGCCCTGCAGCTGATTTTGATACTGCGTCAGCTCGGCAAAGGTGGTGCGGCGATCGGTGCGCACCCAGTTCGGTGCATCGTACGCCTGACGCGCGGCCAGCAGTTTGACGCTGTCGATGGTTGAGGTCTCGCCGCGTAGCAGCAGCTGACCTTGTGCAATCCCTTCCACCGCAGTTAACAGATCCTGATCGTCGCGACCCAGAATCAGCAGCATCTTCTCGTACGGATTATCCGGCTGATTCACCATCTCCACCGTCGGTTTCTCTACCGGCGGCAGGTCTTTCAGGAAGTCGGGACGATGATCGTTGGTGGCAAACACCACCGCATGCTGCTCTTTGGGCAGCTGGTTATACAGCACCGGGAAAGATTGTCCGCGCCACTGCGCTTTGCTGCCAAACCATGAAGCCAGAATCGCGGCCGCACGCTGTTGCAGCAGATTCGGCTGGGCGTTGAAGACCATCGGCAGCTGCAGCGGGCGGCTGTCGCGCGTATCAAAGAACGGCTCCGGGAAATGCGACAGGTCGTTCTTTAACGGCAGCTTTTGCAGCGTCAAATCGAGTTTGCTGGCTTTGCCGATATCCAGCCAGATGGTGCTGTTGGCCGGGTTTTCACACACGTTGGCGTAGTGACCAACCAGTTCAAGACGCACGCGGTTGAAGTCGCTGATAAAGCGCGGATCAATAGGGATCTGCGTTTGATTCTCTTTGCCAAGCTGATCGGCGGTGACGGTCACCAATCCCACCAGTTCATCGTTGAGATAGACCTTAAGCTGCGACAGCGTGGGAATCAGCGCTGGCGACGGACGATAGCTCAGATTCAGCAGCGCACGCGTCACCACTTCATCGCTGCGCACGCCAAACTCAATCTGGCTGCTCGGTTCGGTACCGCGCAGCGTCATGCTGCCGGGCGGCGGTGCGACCTGATTAAATACCAGCTGGCTGTCACGCAGCGGCGCGTTGGCATCGACCAGCGCGTTCACCTCCGGTAACGGCTGCGGCGCATTGATGGCGCCAGAGGTCTGTGGCGCGGCCTGCACCACAGCTACGCAGCCCAGCATCAGGGCGGTGAACCAACTCAGTTTTTTCGTCATGGTCATATCATCAACTTAAGTAAAATCGGTTTTGATCGTCGCGGGCTGGCGGTCAATACGCTGCGGTAGCAGTGTCGCCAGCCAGCTCACCAACGCGGTGAGCCCACGGAATAAACGGCGCAGCGGCGCAGGGCCATACTCGGCCAGACGCAGATAGCCTTTAAAGCCCAGCACCATAATGTCGGCCAGACTTTGTACCGGTTTGTCTTCCGGGAAGCCGTCCTGCCACAGCGCCCAGGTATCGGCGCGGGCGAAAGTGCACTGAATAAATTCAATGTGTTGACGCGTGCTGAGTTGATGCAAACGAATGCCGGCGCGACGGCCAAACACGCGTTGCACCTGACACGGGAAGCTGAACTCTTGCTGACCACGGCGCAGCAGCAGCGACACGGTTTCGTCCTCTTTCAGCGCATCGGCTTCACGCAGCTCAACGCCGACGCCACCGTCGGAATAGTCGCGCAGCGTGCACGGCACCATGTGTCCATCCTCACGCGCGATGGCGGCGGGCATGGCAATTTCCACACGATGCGCTTCGCGGATTTGGCGCGCTTCAACCGAAACCGCCACCGCGCCGCCGAGGATAATCATGTTGTAAATCACCCATACCAGGCTGACCCAAATGGTGAGCATTTCGTTGGCCGGACCGTACGCCATGCGCCAGAAGGCCATACCGATACCGGCGATATTCAGCAGCACCAGCATCATGTACGGCTTGGTAATCACCCAATCGAGATGACGCTCGGCCACCAAACCACCTTTGGCGGTAACGTTGAACTTGCCTTTGTGCGGATTGAACAGCGCCACCGTAGTTGGCCGCGCGATGTACCACGCCAGCACGGTTTCATACACCTCGCTCCAGAACGAGTGACGCCAGCGGCCCTGAATGCGCGAGTTGGTCAAACTGGTGTGCAGCATGTGCGGCAGCACGTAGATGGCGATCGCCAGCGCGGGCGCGTAGATGATGTAGGCGTGGAACAGCAGAAACGCCAGCGGTACCAGCAGGAAGATCAGGCGTGGAATCCCGGCGAGAAAGTGCAGCATGGCGTTGGCGTAACACAGGCGCTGCACCAGCTTTAACCCTTTGCCAAACAGCGGGTTATCGAGACGGAAAATCTGCACCATGCCACGGGCCCAGCGGATACGCTGGCCAATATGCGCGGACAAACTCTCGGTGGCCAGACCGGCGGCCTGTGGAATACGGATATACGCCGAGGTGTATCCCTGACGATGCAGGCGCAGCGAAGTGTGCGCATCTTCGGTGACGGTTTCTACCGCAATGCCGCCGATCTGATCCAGCGCGGTACGGCGCAATACGGCGCAGGAGCCGCAGAAGAATGCTGCATCCCAGGTATCGTTGCCATCCTGCACCAAACCGTAGAACAGCGAACCTTCGTTAGGCGTCTGGCGGAAGCGGCCAAGGTTACGTTCGAACGGATCGGGCGAGAAGAAGTGGTGCGGTGTTTGCAGCATCGCCAGCCGATGATCTTTCAGGAACCAGCCCATCGTCAGCTGCAGGAATGAGCGCGTCGGCACATGGTCGCAGTCGAAAATCGCCACATATTCGCTGCGGCATACGGCTTTCAACGCATGGTTGATGTTGCCCGCTTTGGCATGTTCGTGAGTAGGGCGCACCACGTAATTGACGCCGACGCTGGCGGCAAACTCGCGGAACTCTTCGCGCGTGCCGTCATCCAGCAGGTAGATATTCAGTTTGTCCTGCGGCCAGTCGATGCCCATCGCCGCGTAGATGGTCGGTTTCACCACGCTGAGCGGTTCGTTGTAAGTCGGCACCAGAATATCGACGCTCGGCCACGAGGTAATTTCCGGCGGCATCGAGACCGGCTGGCGATTGAGCGGCCACAGCGTCTGGAAATAACCCAGCACCAATACCGCCCACGCATAGGTTTCGGCACCAATCAGCAGCAGACCAAACGTTAGGCTGAGCGGATCGTCCCAGTTGAGTGTTTCGGTATAGCGCCACCACAGATAACGGCAGGAAATCGTCAGCGATAACACGATCAGCATGATGGTGGACAAGCGCCCCGGCACGCGCCGCACCAGCATCGCTAATCCCCATAACAGCAGCACGAAGACAAATTGCGTGGTGATGCCGAAGGGCTGCGAAATGCACAGCAGCGCCAGCAGGCTGGCAACAATCGCCGCCACGATAAACAGCAGCTGGCGCAACCACGCGGGCAGCGCCTGAATACGTTGTTCGCTGCGCTGGGCAAAACGGTTGTGTTCCAGCCGTGCTGGCAGCGCGCCGAGCCATTGATACAGCCGTTCGCGCCAGCGGAACAGCGGCTTGACGCTGAAACTTTTACGCGTGCGCTTGTCGAGCGGCAATACCAGCATCAGCCACAGGCTTTGCAGCGCATAGCGCAGCGGGTCAAGCGGTCGCGGTCGCAGCGGCGAAATTTGCGGATAGTAACGCTGACGATGTTGCAGGATGCGCTGCCAGCCGGGTGTTTCCAGCCGCAACAGCGACCACGCCAGCACGCACCACATCAGATGCAGTGCGATGGTGAAGCGGCCCGCGCCATGCTGATGCGCCAGCTGTGCGCGGCGTTGCAGTGCCTGCCACGCTTGCGGCATCAGCAACCAGCGTAATGGATTCACGCCACGCCTCCCGCCACATTAAGCAGCAGCCAGTTGGCCAGCGTGTTGATCTCTTCACTGGCCAACGCATGCGGCCGATATTCGCCCACCGGCTGTTTCATCATCAGCGCTTCCGCCAGCGCTTCATCGCGGTGGATGACCTGTGGAATCAGGTTCTTCAGCGAGCTGATCCACAGCTGATGCAAATCCTGCTGCAGCTGGCTGTTGGCGTTGAACTGGTTGATCAGGAACAGCGTGTGCGCGGGAAAACGCGCGTGGTGCAGACGCAACTGGCAGTTGGCATCCAGCGTCAGCACCTGCAGCAAACGATCGGCTGCGGCAACAAAAGATCGCTGCCACGGCAACAGATCCGCTGGGATGTCGAAAATAATCCAGTCGTAGTGTGATTTCAGGGCCGGTAACGAATTTAGCAGCGGTGCGGCAAATTCTGAGTTGATATTGCTGATGTTGGCGCGCTGTTGCGGCGTGAGTGCGCCAAACGGCAGAAAATCCAGTCCCGCTTGATAGCGCTGTGCGCACTGCTGCCACGCTTGCTGTTCGAGCAGCGCAGGTGCCCAGCCCTGAGTGTGGCTGAGCGGCAAATTGAAGTGGGCAGCCAGTTGATTTACCGGGGAAAAGTCGATAACCAGTACCGATTGCTGCAGCGCGTTAAACGCCCAGCCGAGCGCGGCGCTCAGCGAAGTGGCGCCACAGCCGCCACGCAATCCTTGTAATGCAATAACAGGCATTAACGTTCTGACTCCTGTGCCGCGCTTATTTCACGCAGCAATGGCCAGCGCGTCATAATGGTATTAAGTCGCGCTTCGCGGGCAATATCAATGTAGCGAAATGCCTTAAGGGAAAAAGCATCACTCAAAGCGGTAATGTCATCGTGCTCTTCGCTGCTAGCAGCATTCAGCGAAAATGCATTCTCTGTTTTCATTATTTTTTTGCCACCAAAAAATCGACAACGGATGAATTGTGGTTCTATTTTTTGTAAAGTTTAAACCTGAAGTAAAGACAAATGCTATCCACAGATCAATGTGATTTGCATTAATAGGCTATTTTTTTATTTCACCGGTTCCAATTGTGGCTGTGTGGATTAAACTAGCCTGGATTGTATCGATCGCGAATAAAATATGAAAAATCATTATGCGCTTGGCCTGCAGCAGATTCAGCAGGAATTAAATACTCTGCAGAATCCAGGGTTTTACTGGATTACTAGCCAGCGTCAGGAAGATGCAAGAATGCTTTTACGTCAGGTGGTTAGCCAGCAAAAGGCGGCTACGCTGATCAGCGCAGACGAGAAACCGCAGGCGCTGCTGACGCCCGATCCCATCGGCGGTCCGGCGCGTATGCCGTTATTTTCACTGCCGGCGAATAAAAGCAGCTTACAGCAGTTGGAGAGTGATTTTTCCCGCATGCTGAATAGCCGTAGCGGCCTGGTGATTTTTTATAGTAATGCCGCGTTGTGGGGAAAATTATCGCCCGATGAGTTGACCATTTGGCTTAAGCGCATGCGTCGATTGATAACTAAAAAACAAATCACGCTGTTAATGATCACATCCGGCACGTCAATAATTCACTTACGTAATCATCTGCAAGCTTATTTTCGCCAGCTTGATGGTCTCGCGCATTTAGAGTTCCAGCAGGACAGTTGGCAATATCGAATTAACTGGTGGTATGCGGCAGATAAATTACTGGCCGATCGTGCTATCCGTTTGAGTTGCGGTGATAATCAATTTATTGCCGAAAATGATGCAGAACAAAATATTCCATTAAGCCGCAATGATGAAAACCAATTCCTTGCGCAAGAAGGTGTGCTGGAAGGCGCACCGCCACTTTCTGTGCAGTGGCAATTATTTAGTGACAATGAAAGCGTGTTCTCACGTGCCCAGCAGGCAAATGCGGCAACCGTCATCTTTAGCCTGGTCCATAACCAAGACATTAATTCTTTAGCAACCATGGTCCATAGTCTGCGCCGTTCACGCGGTAGCGCGCTTAAGATTGTGGTGCGCGAAATCAGTACCACGCTACGCTACAGTGATGAGCGTTTGCTGCTGGCCTGCGGGGTGAATGCCATCGTGCCGACGGCGGCCAGCCTGTCGCGTTTTCTTACCACGCTGGAAGGGATTCAGGGGCAACAGTTCTCGCGCCATGTGCCTGCCAATCTCAACGCCCTGATGCAGGCGCTGCAGCCATTGCAGCAGAAAGGCTATTTACCTCTGGACGCGTTTTGCGCGGCGGTGCAGCAGCTAATGGCCAACACGTTGCTGCCGGAAAATGACAAAGGTTTGCTGGTGGCGCTGCGTGCGGTGCCGCAGCTGAAACCCGAACAGATTCTGACGCTGTGCAAACCGCGCCGCTTCGGTGATTTGGTGACGCTGGTGAACGACCGCATCTATCTGTTCCTCTCTTCGTGCCGCTTCAACGATTTGGATATCGCGCTCAAATCGATTTTCTCCTTGCCGCATGACGAGCTGTTTAGCAATCGCATCGTTTGGTTTGAAGATAATCAGATCGTGTCGGAGGCTGACAAAATTCGTCAGCTGACATCGGTGGTACAGCGCGACAGACAAGCCGCGCCGCTGGCCGCTGTGCCAGTCGCTACGCAGGCCGACGTGCCTGAGCGCGGAGCACAAACGCCGCAGCCGATTACCCTCAACCTCGACGGAGTAAGCCACCAATGACACTGATGGATTGGGTGCAGGTGGCGATCCTGCTGTTACTGATTTTACTGTTCCTGAGATCACTGTTTGGTCGCGGGCTCGCGCGCAGCGGCACCAATCCGCTGCTACGTTTGCTGCCGACGCGCGCATTGAAATCAGAAGGACAGTGGCAACGCAAAACCAATAAAACGGATAAACATGAATAACAGATTCACGATGCACGGTTCGTGGTGGCGCGGCCTCGGTGGCTGGAACTTTTACTTCCTGATTAAATTTGCGCTGCTGTGGTACGGCTACCTCAATTTCCACGCGCTGAGTAATCTGGTGTTTCTGGCGTGGCTGCTGTTCCCGCTGCCGAACGCGCGGCTGCATCGTCTGCGTCAGTGGATTTCGCTGCCAATTGGCATTGCGCTGTTCTGGCACGATACCTGGCTGCCGGGACTCAACTCGATCATGAGCCAGGGCAGTCAGCTTGCGGGCTTCTCGCCCAGTTACTTGCTCGACCTTGCCAATCGCTTTATTAACTGGGAGATGATTGGCGCGGGCTTTGTGCTGCTGGTGCTGTATCTGTTTGTCGCGCAGTGGATTCGCGTCACCGTGCTGGTGTCGCTGATGCTGATCTGGCTCAACGTGCTGACCATCGCCGGGCCAGCAATGAATTTACTGCCAAGCAGCGCCGCTACGCCGACGGTGAAGCTCAACGATACGCCAGCGGCGAAAGCGCCAGATGGCCTCGATCAATCCGCGCCGCCAACCAGCGCCAATCTTACCGCGTGGCTTAACCGTTTTTACGACGACGAGCGCCAGCGTTCAACGCACTTCCCGGACGCATTGCCTGCCGATTCGCAGCCGTTCGATATTCTGGTGATCAATATCTGTTCGCTGTCATGGTCGGATTTGAATGTCGCGCAGCTGCGCAATCATCCGCTGTGGCAGCACTTCGATATTCTGCTCAACAACTACAACTCTGCCACCGGTTACAGCGGCCCGGCGGGGATTCGTCTGCTGCGCGCCAGCTGCGGCCAGAGCTCGCACAGCGATCTGTACAAAGCCACCGATCAGCGCTGCTACCTGTTTGATAATCTGGCCAAGCTGGGCTTTAAACAGCAGTTGATGATGGATCACACCGGCGTGTTTGGTAACTATCTCAAAGAGTTGCGCGAAGAGGGCAACCTGCAGGCGCCGTTGATGTCGCAGGCGGGCATCGCGCCGGAAGTGACGTCGTTTGATGGCTCGCCGGTATTTAATGATGCGCAGTTGATGCAGCGCTGGCTCGACGATCGCACCAAGAGCAGCGATGCGCGCTCCGCTACCTTCTATAACCTGATTCCGCTGCACGACGGTACGCGTGAACTCGGCAGCACGCGTAGCGCCGACTGGCAGCCGCGTGCCAAAGTGCTGTTTGATCAGCTTGATGCTTTCCTGACTAATCTGGAGAAATCGGGTCGTCGCGTGATGGTGCTGGTGGTGCCAGAACACGGCGCAGCGCTGCAGGGCGATAAGATGCAGATGTCAGGATTGCGTGACATCCCAAGTCCGGATATCACCCATGTGCCGGTCGGCATTAAGTTTGTCGGCATGAAAGCACCGCATCAGGGCCAGCCGCTTAGCGTGGAGACGCCAACCAGCCTGATGGCGATCTCGGAAATCGTCTCACGCGTGGTGGATGGTCAGGTGTTTAACGCGCCGAACGTTAATATGTCGGTGCTAACCGATAATCTGCCGCAGACGCCGGTGGTATCGGAGAACGATAATGCGGTGGTGATGATGTATCAGGGCAAACCGTGGATCCGCCTGAACGGCGGCGATTGGGTGCCATATCCGCAGTAATCCGGAACGAGGATGAACCAGGTCGCCATAAATGGCGACCCTACAGAATTTATATCGTAGGGGCGCCATTTATGGCGACCTGGCATGCATTTACTCACGCCAAAACCTGCATAATTCCGAATCACTTCATAAATAACCCAACTTGCCTATTTTTCGCCTTTATCCCGGCGAAAAAAACGCGTGACCTGGGATATACTCGCTGCGAATTTCATCTCATTACACGCCTATGTGGCCTGGAGAAGTTTTGTTGCGCGTCAGTCGTTCTCTAACGATAAAGCAGATGGCGACGGTTTCCGCCGTGGCGATGGTGACCATCTGCATCTTTATTGTCATCCAGCTCTTTCACTTTGTGCAGCAGCGCAGGATTGACTACGCCCAGCAAATGGAAAATGTGGCGCACACCGTGCGTCAGCCGCTCTCCGAAGCAGTACTCAAAGCCGATATTCCGCAAGCGGAACGTATCCTCAATACCCTAAAACCGGCCGGTATTTTATCGCGCGCCGATGTGGTGTTGCCGAATGCCTTCCAGGCGCTGCACGCCGATTTCGCGCCGGAAAAACCGGTGCCGCGCTGGGTCGCGCGCCTGTTTGAACTGCCGGTGCAAATCACGCTGCCGCTCTATTCGGTCGAGCGATCGGGCTTGCCGAAGCCGATTGCCTATCTGGTGTTGCAGGCCGACTCCTCGCGCGTTTATCAGTTCCTGCTCAGCACCTTGTCGACCATGATCACCACTTATCTGCTGCTGGCGTTGATCCTCTCGATCGCCATCAGCTGGTGTATCAATCGCTTGATTGTGCATCCGCTGCGCGACATTTCGCGTGATTTGCAGGAGCTGCCGCCGCAGGCGATTCTGACTCATAAAATGAAGCTGCCGCATAACCATCGTGATGATGAAATCGGCATGCTGATCCGCAGCTACAACCGCAATCAGCAGGTGCTGGAGTCGATTCACGACGAAATGAGTCGCATGACTACCCATTTCGCCGTGACGGATCTGCCCAATCGCGCGCTGTTCCTCGCACTGCTCGAACAGCACATGAGCCATCGCCACAATCGTCAGGCGTGGGGCTTGATGGTGATTCGCATTGAAACGCTGCAGGAAGCCAACGGCGTACTGAGCGATGAGCAGCGCGATACGTTGATGCTGACGCTGGTGGAGAAGATTCGCAGCACCGTCGACGATCACTCGCTGCTGGCGCAAACCGGCCCCAGCGACTTCGCCTTGCTGATGAAGCGCGCGCACAATCCGTTCCGCGCCATGCGTTTAGCGCGCAACCTGATGATTCGCATCAATCAGCCGGTGAACCTGCAACAGCTGCAGCTGCGTCCGAATGCCAGCATTGGTCTGGCGCTGCACGAAGAGAACAGCATTTCGGCCAGCGAACAGCTCGATCGCGCCACCTCGGCGATGATGTCGGCGCGTCATCAGGGCAAAAACCAGATTCTGTTCTTCGACCCAGCGCTCACCGAGCGGGCGCAAAAGCGTTTAACGCAGGAGCACGACATCTTGCAAGGTTTACAGGACGAGCAGTTCGCCCTCTATCTGCAGCCGCAAATCAATATGGAAACCGGCGAGCTGGCCGGTGCCGAAGCGCTGTTGCGCATGCGCATGCCGGATGGCAGCTACGGATTGTCAGAAGAGTTTATTGCCAGCGCCGAAGAGATTGGTGTGATTTCGGCCATTGGTCGCTGGGTGTTTGAGGAAGCCTGCCGCATTCTGGCCGGCTGGCAGAAGCAGGGCATTAATATCCCGCTCAGCGTCAATATCTCGGCGGTGCAGCTGCGTGATGCCAGCATGGTCAGCCATTTGCAGGGCTTGCTGGAGCGCCATCGCATTGCGCCGGGCAACTTCGTACTGGAAATCACCGAAACCGCGCAGATTGGCGATGCCGAGCAGGCGATTGCGCTGCTGCGTTTGCTGCAGCAAACCGGGGTGGCAGTGGCGCTCGACGATTTCGGTATGGGCTACTCCAACCTCAACTATCTGCATCAGTTCAAAGCGCTGCCAGTGAATAAGCTGAAAATGGATCGCAGCTTCGTCGCCGCGCTGCCGGATGACGACACCATGGTGCGCATCGTGGCGGCGATTGCCGACATCATTCACCTCGACGTCATCGCCGAAGGTGTGGAAACCGCCGAGCAGCGCGACTGGCTGCTGGCGCGCGGAATTACTATAGGGCAAGGCTACTTATACGCTGAAGCGCTGCCGCTCCACGTCTTTAATCAACGCTGGCTCAATAGCCCGCAACTCCCTGAATAATCACCTTGGTTATTGATTTTCCTTACAAAATTGTAGCGAAGCGCTGTGCTGAAGCGTTTCAGTTCATAGTTAGAGTTTTGTAACTTTTGTAAGGAATAGTAGGGGATATTAATCTTGTTAACAGGGTGTTATTTTCCTCGCCATCGGTAAGGTTTTACGCTTCTGGCGGCTTGCCGCATGCGTTCTCCACAACAATGGCGGTGCGAACCGTCTTACTGGACACCTGTTATGAAAATCTTAAAAAGCCTCTATTTTCAGGTACTGGTTGCCATCGGCATCGGCGTCCTGTTGGGCCACTTCTATCCTGAGTTAGGCGCGCAAATGAAGCCGCTTGGCGATGGTTTCGTTAAGTTGATCAAGATGATCATCGCCCCCGTGATTTTCTGTACGGTGGTGACCGGTATTGCCGGCATGGAGAGCATGAAAGCCGTTGGACGTACGGGCGCAGTGGCGCTGCTGTACTTTGAAGTTGTCAGCACCATCGCGCTGATCATCGGTTTGGTGGTGGTTAACGTGGTGCAGCCTGGCGCGGGCATGAACGTTGATCCGGCCACGCTGGATGCTAAAGCGGTTGCGGTTTACGCGCAGCAAGCGGAGCAGCAAGGTGTGGTCGCCTTCCTGCTGGATGTGATCCCGAATAGCGTGATTGGTGCCTTCGCCAGCGGCAACATTCTGCAAGTACTGCTGTTCGCTATTCTGTTCGGCTTCGCTCTGCATCGCCTTGGCAGCGCTGGCACAGTGATGTTCAACGTCATTGAGAGCTTCTCGAAAGTGATCTTCGGCGTGATCAACATGATTATGCGTCTCGCGCCAATCGGTGCCTTTGGGGCAATGGCCTTTACCATCGGTAAATATGGCGTCGGCTCGCTGGTGCAGCTGGGTCAACTGATCATCTGCTTCTATATCACCTGTGTGCTGTTCGTGGTGGTGGTGTTGGGGCTGATTGCACGCTTCGCCGGCTTCAACATCTTTAAATTTGTCGCCTACATCAAAGAAGAGCTGCTGATTGTGCTTGGTACTTCCTCATCTGAATCGGCGCTGCCGCGCATGCTGGATAAGATGGAGAAGCTGGGCTGTAAGAAATCGGTGGTGGGCTTGGTGATTCCAACCGGCTACTCCTTCAACCTGGATGGCACCTCGATTTACCTCACCATGGCGGCGGTGTTTATCGCGCAGGCGACCAACGCGCATATGGATGTGTTCCACCAAATCACGCTGTTAGTGGTGCTGCTGCTCTCCTCAAAAGGCGCAGCGGGCGTAACCGGCAGTGGCTTTATCGTGCTGGCGGCGACCTTGTCTGCGGTGGGACACTTGCCGGTGGCTGGTCTGGCGCTGATTCTCGGTATCGACCGCTTTATGTCCGAAGCGCGCGCGCTGACCAATCTGGTGGGTAACGGCGTAGCGACCATCGTGGTGGCGAAGTGGGTCGGACAACTGGATGAGAAACAACTGAATGCGACGCTTTCTTCAGGGAAAAAGGTGAATAACGCACCAGAAACCGCCGCATAACCTGCTATTTGCGTTAATTTGCCGAGAAATGCCCGCTGTCGCTTGCCCTGACAGCGGGCATTTGCATAATAAACCCCATTGATTTTTTTCCCGATTTTTTGCCTCGTTGCGCGACATCCTGACCTTCTCGTGGTCAAAGAGTCTGTTATTAAATAAACGTGGCGGCAAAATGCCGCACCGGTCACCCCAGATGTGGCCGAACATGCCGCGCTAACGAGCGTTGATCTGTTTGAGTAGGGGTTCACATGCAGGGCACCAGAATTCGGCTTTTGGTTGGCGGATTGCTACTGGCAGCGTCCGGTTTTGGCGTGCACGCCGAGACGCTCCAACCCGATCCCGCCTGGCAGGAAGGCAAACTGGACAATGGTTTTAGCTGGCAGCTGCTGACCACACCACAACGTCCAAGCGATCGTATTGAGCTGCGCCTGATTGTTAACACCGGTTCGCTGGTGGAGAGTGCGCAACAAACTGGCTATAGCCATCTTTTACCGCGTTTAGCGATGGTGCATAACGCCACGCTGGACACCAATCAGCAGCGCGCGCTGTGGCAGCAAGCCATGGATCCGCAACGTCCGCTGCCGCCCGCCATTTCGTCGTACGATTACACCCAATACAACCTGAGCTTGCCGAATAACCGCCCTGATCTGCTGAAAGAAGCGCTCAGCTGGCTGGCGGCGACCGCCGGTAAAATGACGATTAATGAGCAGGTGGTGGCTACCGCGTTAACGGCGACCGATCCGATTGCCACCTGGCCCGCCAATACCCAGGATGTGTGGTGGCGCTATCGCCTGAAAGGCTCGGCGATGCTGGCGCACGATCCGGGCGAGCAACCGCGCGCGCCGGTGGATATCGCCCAGCTCAACAGCTTCTATCAGCAGTGGTACACGCCAGACGGCATGACGCTGTACGTGGTGGGAAATGTCGATAGCCGCAGCATGGCGGAGCAGATCAACAAAGCCTTCGCGCCGCTGAAAGGCAAGCGTGTAGCGCCTGCCGCACTGCCGACGCTGTCTCCGCTACCGCATCAGCCGGTGAATCTGGTGAATGGCGGCATGAGTCAGGATCGCCTGTCGCTGGTGTGGGACACCGCATGGCAACCGATTCGCGATTCGCAGAATTTGCAGCGCTACTGGCAGAGCGATTTAGCGCGTGAAGCACTGTTCTGGCATGTGCAGCGCGCGCTGGCTGACAGCAAAGCGCAAAGCGTGCAGGTTGGTTTCGATTGCCGTGTGCTCTATCAGCGCGCGCAGTGCTCGATCAACATGGACAGTCCGAACGCCTCTTTGCCGCAGAATATGAATCAGGTGGCGAAAGAGCTGGCGGCGGTGCGCGACAAAGGGTTACCGCAGGAGGAGTTTGATGCGCTGATGGCGCAGAAGCTGCTGGAGCTCAATAAGCTGTTTGCCACTTACGCCCGCACCGACACCGATATTCTGATGGGCCAGCGTCTGCGCTCGCAGCAAAATTCGGTCGTGGACATTGCGCCTGAGCAGTATCAAAAGCTGCGTCAGACCTTCCTCGGCGAGATGACGCGTGACCAGTTGAATCAGGAGCTGCGCCAGCAACTGTCGCAGGAGCTGACCATGGTGCTGATTCAGCCGCAGGGTGAAGCCGAGACCAACGTGAAGATGCTGCAGGAAGGCTGGGACAAAGTGATGAAGCTACCGGAACCGCCAGCGGCTCCGGCTAGCCCGGAAGACGTGAAGCCGGATAACAGTGCAGGCGCGGCGGAACAGACCGCGCCATCATCCTGATGATCAGGTCTTCGCTCTGAGCCATTCGGTGACGAGCATCGGCCAGCTCGCCAAAGGCAAATCTGCCACGCCACGGATACCAAATCCGTGGCCGCCTTTTTGGTAGAAGTGAATCTCCACCGGCACTTTGTGCTCACGCAGCGCGCTGAAGAACACCATGCTGTTGTTCACCGAAACCGACTCATCATCGGAGGCGTGAATCAGCAGCGTCGGTGGCGTTTGCGCATGCACGCGCGTTTCCATTGAGTACGCATCAATCATTCTTTGATCCGGCCATGCACCGAGCAAGCGGGTGCGCGCACCTTCATGCGCCAGACCTTCGCGCATACTGATCACCGGATAGAGCAGCACCATCGCATCCGGGCGCGGCGTAAAGCTGTCGGCCTGATCCTGCACCGGATAGAGTTTCTCGCCAAAGCGCGTGCCGAGGCTGGCGGCAACGTGTCCGCCCGCCGAGAAGCCCATCATC
This sequence comes from Pantoea sp. SOD02, assembly GCF_024707505.1. GTDB lineage: Bacteria > Pseudomonadota > Gammaproteobacteria > Enterobacterales > Enterobacteriaceae > Pantoea > Pantoea symbiotica. The sequence goes on from NZ_CP102604.1 coordinate 158,374, forward strand.
ACAATATATTTGCCGTTCAACCCGCGCTGCGCACGTTCACGCAGCACGCGCACCGCACGCTGCGCATCAGCCAGCGGCGCGTCTGGACCTTCATGGTGACCGTCATACGGCAGGCGATACGTCATCACCGCCAGCGTGTAGCCCATTGACGTGAAGAAAGTGGCGAGCGCGCTGCCTTCGCGGTCGATCAATACCCGCTGATAACCGCCGCCCGGCGCCACCAGCAGCGTGATGCCGTTCGAGGTTTCCGGATGCCAGATGGCAATCTCCGGGCAGCGCACGCCGGTGGCGGCGCGGTCATAAGGTTCGTACTCTTTGGCGAGATCGACGATTTGCGGCTGAGCGCGTGAATCGCTCGCGCCTGGCGCATCACCGTGTGGCCAGATATTGATGATTTCTGTGTGCATAAGTCAGTCCTGAGCGAGTCATGTTGTCGTTATTTTTTTCGCGGCCGGAGTAACAGCGTCCTGCTGTTATTGATTAAAACATGGTCTCTTTTGCCGCTGGCGTCCAGCCGAAAACCGCTGGTTTCGCCAGTTTCGGACTATGCCTGGCGGCCAGATTTCGTGCCATAACGCATTGAATTTAAATCGATCTGATTAGCATGATTGAAGAAGCATTACGGGTTTTGTTACAGAAGTGGATGAGTCAGGTGATTAGCGGAAATTGGCAGGGAAAAATGCTGCGTTAAGGCAAACTTTGCGGGTGGGTTTGTTAGCGGTGTTTATGGATTTGGTCGCCATAAATGGCGACCCTACAAATGTGCAGCAGGATTAACGCGGCATTGCGCTGAGCGGAATAATCGCGCCGCGATGCTGGATCACCGTGCTGGCGGTGAGATGGCCGCGTGCGGCGGCATCTTCGGCGCTGCCACCGGCTAAACGCACCGCCAGATAACCGGCGCTGAAGGAGTCGCCTGCTGCGGTGGTATCGATCACTTTCTCTTTCGCCAGCTTGATGGCGGCGACGTCGCGCAGTGGCTCATCGCCGACTGCCACCAGACAGGAATCCGCACCACGTTTGATGGCGATCTCCTGTACGCCAGCGGCGCGTGTGCGGGCAATCACCGCATTCAGCGGCTGCTCGCCCCACAGCAAATCTTCATCGTCGAGCGTCAGGAATGCCATGTCGGTATGGCGCAGCATCTCGGCATACGCCTGCTGGGCGCTGGCTTTATCGGCCCACAGACGCGGCCGATAGTTGTTGTCGAAAATCACCTTGCCGCCGTTCTGACGACAGGCGCGGAGCAGCGCCATTAATTTGTCGCGACTTGCTGCCGGCAGAATCGCCAGGCTGATGCCGCTCAAATAGAGATAATCGTAGTGCGCCAGCTGCTGGCAAATCTGGTCCGCTTGCGCGCTATCCAGCCAGAAACGGGCGGCAGCGTCGTTGCGCCAATACCAGAAAGTGCGCTCGCCGTGTTCGTCGGTTTCGATGAAATACAGGCCTGGCATTTTATTGTCGAGGCGCTGAATCAGCGCGGTTTCGACCTTTTCCTGCTGCCAGGCGGCGATCATCTGGTCACTGAAGCTGTCGGTGCCGAGTGCGGTGACATAATCGACACGCAACTGCTGGTTATCTAACTGGCGCGCCAGATAAACCGCCGTGTTCAGCGTATCACCGCCAAAACCGCGTTTGATGTTCTCACCTTTCTCGGACAGCTCAATCATGCATTCGCCAATAATGGCGATTTTCTTCTGCGTCATGGTCTTCGGCCTATAGTGAATTCTGCCTTAGTCTCGCGTCTGGTATGGCAGTCGTCAATGGTTTTTAAAACGATGTTTTGATTTAACTTAAGGCAGTAAACCGCCGGCGCTACGGCGATTTAACGGCCAAAGCGCGTTTTGTTTTGCCGATTAAGCGCGACGCACGCTGTTACACTCAACTATTCATGGGACTAACGAGATTGATAAAGTTATCCCGGCGATCGCCGATACTTGCCGCTGAGATGCTATTTGCAGGCACTCGACACCAACCAGGAAAAAACCATGGTGATGAAGAATTTGAGTCATCGGCTGCCTGTTTCAAATGAACTGGAACAACAACAGGAAACGCGTCTCTTCTGGCAGCAGTGCCAACGATTCTATACTTTCCAGCCGATTTATCAGGTTTCCGGCCGCTTGCTGGCCATTGAATTACTGACGGCGGTGACTCATCCCTCCGCGCCAGAAAAAAGGCTGTCGCCCGAAGACTACTTTGAAGCACTGACTATCGCGCAGCGGCTCGGTGTCGTCCAGGAACAACTCGAGCTGCTGATAAAATGGTCACCGTTTTTCAATCAGCGTCAGCTGGTGGCGTCGGTGAATATCGACGGTCCAACGTTGATGGAGATTGAGCAGCATGAGTCGATTCGCACGCTGATCGCGCAGCTGCCGTGGGTGCGCTTCGAACTGACGGAACATCATGCGCTGCCGCAGGAAGAGATGGTAGCGAAGATGCCGGAACTCGGGCCGCTGTGGCTGGATGATTTTGGCTCCGGCATGGCGAACTTCTCGGCGCTGACCGAACTGCGTTACGACTACATCAAACTCTCGCGCGAGCTGTTTATGCTGCTGCGCGCCAGCGATGAAGGCCGCTCAATGTTCTCGATGCTGCTGGCGTTGATTAACCGTTATTGCAACGGCGTCATCGTCGAAGGTGTGGAAACCGAAGAGGAGTGGCAACAGGTTCGCAGCTCGCCAGCCATGGCGGCGCAGGGCTACTTCTTCTCGCGTCCGGTGCCGTTTAGCGAGCTGGAACGTATGGCACTTGAGCTTCCCTGATCCCGTTCCGCGACGTCTCGACTATCCTTAGTCAGACGTGGAAGGGCAAGGAGGAAGCAATATGTCACGTACTCGAAAGATCCTGAGCTGGGTGTTCGGGATTTTTTTGTTATTGGTTGTAGTGATTGTGGTGATCATCGCCACCTTTGACTGGAACCGCCTGAAACCTACGATTAATCAAAAAGTTTCGGCCGAACTGAACCGACCTTTCGCGATTCGCGGCGATCTCGGCGTGGCCTGGGTTCGCAACCGCGAAGAACCAGGCTGGCGCAGCTGGGTGCCGTGGCCGCAGGTGCATGCCGACGATGTGATGCTCGGCAATCCGCCATCCATTCCTGATGTCACCATGGTGCATCTGCAGCGCGTTGAAGCGACGATTGCGCCGCTGGCGCTGCTGCATCAGCAGATCTACCTGCCGTGGATCAAGATGCAAAAGCCGGATGCGCGGCTGGTGCAAACTGCTGACAAAAAGAATAACTGGACCTTTGATCTCGCCAGCAGCCAGAACAGCGATGCGAACGCGACGCCTTCTGCCTGGTCTTTCCGCCTCGACAACATCCTGTTCGATCAGGGACAAGTGCGCTATCGCGACGCCGTCAATAAAGCCGACGTCACGGTAACCATCAATCCGCTGGGCAAACCGGTGCCATACGCGCAGGTGGCGGGCGGCGACGATCAGCAGAAGGGCGCGGGTGATTTTGTCTTTGGCTGGCAGGCGAACGGCACTTACAACAATCAGAAGCTGGATGGCGACGGTAAAATTGGCGGCATGTTATCGCTGCGCAGTAAAACCACGCCGTTCCCGCTGCAGGTGGATGTGCGTAATGGCACCACACGCGTGCGCATTGACGGCACCTTGCAGGATCCGCTCAATCTTGGCGGGCTGGATGTGCGTTTGCGCTTCGCGGGCGATACGCTGGCGAATCTGTATGGCCTGACGGGCGTGCTGCTGCCTGATACGCCACCTTATGAAACCGACGGTCATTTGATTGCGCGTTTCAACGAGGAGAAAGGGCCGTTGTTCCGCTACGAGAAGTTTAACGGCCACATCGGCGACAGCGATATTCACGGCTCCCTTGTTTATCGTCAGGGTAAACCGCGTCCCACCTTGACCGGTGAACTGACCTCGAACCAATTGCGGATGGAAGATTTGGGGCCGCTGATTGGCGTCAATTCCGGCAAAGGCAGCGAGAAAACGCAGCAGGCCAAAGCGCAACGCGGCGATGCCTCAACGCAGCCTGCCGATCGCGTTCTGCCGCATGACAAGTTCGATACCAAGAGCTGGGATGTGATGGATGCGGATGTGAAGTTCAGCGGCAAACGCATTGAACACAGCAGCAAGCTGCCGCTCAGCGATCTCTATACCCATCTGCAATTGAAAAACGGCGACCTGTTGCTCGATCCGCTGCGCTTCGGGATGGCCGGCGGCAGCATCAACTCCACCATTCATCTGGAAGGCGATCGCAGCCCGATGCGCGGACGCGCCGATTTGCATGCGCGTAAGCTGCGCCTGCGTCAGCTGTTCCCGGATGTCACCGCGATGCAGAACAGTTTGGGCCAGCTTAACGGCGATGCCTCGCTGAGCGGCACCGGCAATTCTGTGGCGGACTTACTGGGTACCAGCGATGGCGAACTGAAGCTACTGATGAATGATGGCCTGATCAGCCGCAGCCTGATGGAGATTGCTGGACTGAACGTCGGTAACTATGTGGTCGGCAAACTGTTCGGCGATGACGAAGTGAAGATCAACTGCGCGGCAACCGATCTGAACATTCGGCAGGGCTTAGCGACGCCGAAACTGTTCCTGCTGGATACCGAGAACGCGGTGATCAACGTGACGGGCAACGTCAACTTCGCGAATGAACGCATGGACTTGTCGATCAATCCGGAGAGTAAAGGGATTCGTATCATTACGCTGCGTTCACCGCTGTATGTGCGCGGCACCTTTAAAAATCCGGATGCCGGCGTGAAAGCCGGTCCGCTGATTGCGCGCGGTGCTGCAGCGGTGGCGCTCGGTGCAGTAGTCGCGCCGGCCGCCGCGTTGATCGCACTGATTTCGCCTAGCGATACCGACGACAATCAGTGCAATAACGTGCTGCAGCAGATGAAGAATCAGAAGTGATCAGTTACGCCACAGCACTTTGATGATGTGGTAACCAAAGGCGGTTTTCACCGGTCCGTAAGGTTGTAGCAGCGGACAGGAGAAGACCGCCTTATCAAATGCCGGCACCATTTGTCCTTTACGAAATTCACCCAAATCACCGCCGTTGCGCCCGGATGGGCAGGTAGAGTGTTTCTTTGCCAGTTGCTGGAAGTTCGCCCCTTTCTCAAGCTGCGATAGCAGGGATTTGGCCTGCGCTTCCTCTTTCACGAGGATATGTAAAGCCGCCGCGGTTTTCGCCATGATGAAGTCCTAATGTGTATAATCCGGCCATTATAACCCTGTTTCTTTTGATCCCACTGAGCGAATTCCGTTATGCGTTTAAACCCCGGCCAACAACGAGCTGTCGAATTTGTCACCGGTCCTTGTCTGGTGCTGGCCGGTGCTGGCTCGGGTAAAACCCGCGTGATCACCAACAAAATCGCTCACCTGATCCGCGAATGTGGCTATCAGGCGCGCCATATCGCCGCCGTGACCTTTACCAACAAAGCTTCGCGCGAGATGAAAGAGCGTGTGGCGCAAACGCTGGGGCGTAAAGAGGCGCGCGGCCTGATGATTTCCACCTTCCATACGCTGGGGCTGGAGATCATCAAACGCGAATACAAGGCGCTGGGAATGAAAGCCAGCTTCTCGCTGTTCGACGATCAGGATCAGCTGGCTTTGCTCAAAGACCTGACCAAACAGTGGCTTGAAGAGGACAAAACGCTGTTACAGCAGCTGATTTCCACCATCTCCAACTGGAAGAACGATTTGGTCGATCCGCAGGGCGCAGCCGGTTTGGCGCAATCGCAGCGCGACCAGATTTTTGCGCACTGTTATCAGCTGTATGACCAACACCTGAAATCCTGCAACGTGCTGGATTTCGACGACTTAATCGCGCTGCCGACGCTGCTGCTGCAGCGCAATCAGGAAGTGCGCGAACGCTGGCAGCAGCGCATTCGCTACCTGCTGGTGGATGAGTATCAGGACACCAACACCAGCCAATATGAGCTGGTGAAGCTGCTGGTGGGTGCGCGGGCGCGCTTTACGGTGGTGGGCGATGACGATCAGTCAATTTACTCGTGGCGCGGCGCGCGTCCGCAAAACCTTGTGCTGCTGCAACAGGATTTCCCGGCGCTGGAAGTGGTGAAGCTGGAGCAGAATTATCGCTCGACGCAGCGCATCCTGAAATCGGCCAACATCCTTATCGCCAACAATCCGCACGTGTTTGAGAAGCGCCTGTTCTCAGAACTGGGGCAGGGCAGCGAGCTGAAGGTGCTGAGCGCCAATAACGAAGATCACGAAGCGGAACGCGTGGCGGGTGAACTGATCGCGCATCACTTCATCAACAAAACCGCCTACAAAGATTACGCCATTCTCTATCGCGGCAATCATCAGTCGCGCGTGTTTGAGAAGCAACTGATGCAGAACCGTATTCCGTATCGTATCTCGGGCGGCACATCGTTCTTCTCGCGTCCGGAAATCAAAGATTTGCTGGCCTACCTGCGCGTGCTAACCAATCAGGAAGATGACAGCGCGTTTCTGCGTATCGTGAATACGCCGCGGCGTGAGATTGGTCCGGCAACGCTGCAAAAACTGGGCGAATGGGCCAACCTGCGCAATAAAAGCCTGTACAACGCCAGCTTCGATATGGGATTGGAGCAAACGCTGAGCGGGCGCGGGCTGGAGCATCTGCAGCGCTTTACGCACTGGCTGAATGAAATCGTCCAGCTGACCGAACGTGAGCCGGTTAACGCAGTGCGCGACCTGATTCGCGGTATCGATTACGAAAGCTGGCTATTTGAAACCTCGCCCAGCCCGAAAGCGGCTGAGATGCGCATGAAGAACGTCAATCTGCTGTTCCAGTGGATGACCGAGATGCTGGAAGGCGATGAGCTGAACGAACCGATGACGCTGGCGCAGGTGGTGACGCGCTTTACGCTGCGCGACATGATGGAGCGTGGTGAGAGCGACGAAGAGCTTGATCAGGTGCAACTGATGACGTTGCACGCCTCGAAAGGGCTGGAGTTCCCGTATGTCTATCTGGTCGGCATGGAAGAGGGTTTATTGCCGCACCAGAGCAGTATCGATGAGAACAATATCGAAGAAGAGCGACGTCTGGCTTACGTGGGGATTACCCGTGCGCAGAAAGAGCTGACCTTTGCGCTATGCCGTGAACGCCGTCAGTACGGCGAGCTGATGCGCCCGGAACCGAGTCGCTTCCTGCTGGAGTTGCCGCAGGACGATGTGGTGTGGGAGCGCGAGAAAAAAGTGGTGAGCGCAGAAGAGCGCGTGAAGACCGGACAGACGCGTGTCGCCGGGTTAAGAGCGATGCTGGAGAATGCGAAGAAGGGTTGAGAGCGGTCGCCATGAATGGCGACCCTACGTCAATGGTAGGGGCGGCATTCATGCCGCCAGAACATCAGGAAATCGTCAATAACCAGTGCACGTACGACTGATAATGACTCTCCTGCTCCAGCAGCTCAGAACGCAGCGGATGCACTTCACGCCACCCGGCTGGCAGCGTCAAATGCAGCGCATCATCATCCGCCTGTAAACGCACGGCAGGCAAAGTGTCATCGCGACGACGACTCGAGAAAATAATCGCTAAACGCAGCAAGCGGCTTAAACGCTCCGCCATGCGCGGCGGCACGGCGTTTTGTTGGGTCAGCAACGCCAGATCAATGCTGCCGCTTTGGTTCTGCAGCAGGCAAGCCAGCATTTTTTTCTGTGCGGGAGTGAAGCCAGGAAGATCGAGATGACGAATTAGGTATGCGGCGTGTTGCGGAGCCTGACGGAAATCGACGCTTAGGCCAATTTCGTGGATGGAGCAGGCGCTAAGTAGCAGATCGCGACATCGGTTATCCAGCTTCCAGCTGCTGCTCACCTGACGGAAGAAGCTCTCCGCCAACTGGCGTACGCGACCGGCCTGATCAATGTCAATGGCAAAACGACGCTGCACGTTCTGCAATGTGCGGCTGCGGATATCGCGATCAACCGGCAGATGCAGCATGCCATACACTAAGCCTTCGCGCAGTGCGCCACCGGCCAGCGTCATACCTTCAATGCTCAGTTCCTGGAAGATAGCGATGAGGATCGATAAACCGCTCGGGAACACTAAGGCGCGCTCCAGCGTCAATCCTTCAATTTCCAGCTCTTCCAGCTTGCCGCACTGAATCGCGCGTTGTTTCAGCTGTTGCAGTTTGCTCAGGGTGATGCGCTCATCCATGCCCTGCGCCATCATAATTTCCTGCAACGCTTGTACGGTGCCTGACGCGCCGACACAGATTTGCCAGCCTTTCTCACGCAGCGCAGCGGCCACCGGACGGATCATCTCGCGCGCGGCCAGTTCGGCCTGCTCAAAATTCTCTTTTGCCAGATGACGATCGCTGAAATAGCGTTCAAGCCAGGTTACGCAGCCCATCGACAAGCTGAACAGCGTGGTGGCATGCGAGCCTTCGCCGGTTACCAGTTCGGTGCTACCGCCGCCGATATCAACCACTAAACGCTGATCGGAACCGCCGGTGGTATGCGCTACACCCTGATAAATCAGGCGCGCTTCTTCTTCGCCGCTGATGACATTCACCGCGCAGCCAAGAATCTGTTCAGCCGTTGTGAGGAAATCCTGCGCATTTTCGGCAAGGCGCAGCGTGGCGGTTGCCACCACGCGGATTTGTTCCGGAGGAATATCCTGCAGCTGTTCGGAGAATAACTTCAGGCACTGCCAGCCACGTTGCATCGCCTCAGCAGAGAGATGATTCGCTTTGTCGAGGCCAGCCGCCAGACGCACTTTGCGCTTTATCCGCGCGACGGTCTGAATACTGCCAGACACCTCGCGCACCACCAACATATGAAAGCTGTTAGAACCTAAATCAATCGCTGCATAGAGTGACGATGCGCTTAGCATGGTGTGCTTAACCCGAACGTTTACGGTTGCTATTGCGCGGCGCGCCGCTCCGACGGTTATTGTTGTTCCCGCCACGGCGTGGACCGTTTCCTGAACGACTGCGTTGCAGACGCTTCGGCGGTGGCAGTTCATTCAGCAAGGCATCGCTGTTGTACTTGCTGACCGGAATACCGTGACCGATGTACTCTTCGATTGCCGGCAGGTTCAGCGCGTACTCTTCGCACGCCAGGCTGATGGAGTGACCGCTGGCGCCCGCGCGGCCAGTACGGCCAATACGGTGAACGTAGTCCTCGCGATCGTCAGGCAGATCGTAGTTGAACACGTGCGTTACGGCAGGAATGTGCAGACCACGTGCCGCTACATCGGTGGCAACCAGGATATCCACATCGCCTTTGGTGAAGTCGTCGAGAATACGCAGGCGTTTTTTCTGCGCCACATCACCGGTCAGCAGACCTACACGATGACCATCGGCAGCCAGATGGCCCCAAATGTCTTCACAGCGGTGCTTAGTGTTAGCGAAGATGATGGCGCGATCTGGCCACTCTTCTTCTACTAGCGTCTGCAGCAAGCGCATTTTCTCTTCATTCGAAGGATAGAAAAGCTCTTCTTTGATGCGGTGGCCGGTTTTCTGCTCAGGCTCAACTTCCACGTATTCGGCGTTGTTCATGTGCTCAAACGCCAGTTCACGCACGCGGTAAGACAAGGTCGCAGAGAACAGCATACTCAGGCGTTGGGTGGCCGGCGGCATGCGGCGGAACAGCCAACGAATGTCTTTAATAAAGCCGAGATCGAACATGCGATCGGCTTCATCCAGCACAACAACCTGAATCGCGCCCAGGTTGACATGGTTCTGCTTGGCGTAGTCGATCAGACGTCCGGTGGTGCCCACCAGAATATCGACACCCTCAGCCAGCACTTTCAGCTGTTTATCGTAGCCGTCGCCACCATAAGCCAGGCCCAGCTTTAAGCCAGTGACCTTCGCTAATGGTTCAGCATCGGCATGAATTTGTACGGCGAGCTCACGCGTTGGGGCCATGATCAGCGCACGTGGCTGATTAGTCTGGCGACCTTCTGCGGCAGGATGAGAAAGAAGATAATGAAACGTTGACGTAAGGAACGCCATCGTTTTGCCGGTACCGGTTTGCGCCTGACCCGCAACATCACGCCCTGTAAGCGTAAGAGGCAACGCGAGCGCCTGAATAGGCGTGCAGTGGCTAAAGCCTTTAGTATCAAGGGCTTCTACCACCTGAGGGTGCAGGGCGAAGTCGGAAAACTTCTGTTCAGTTAAGTGTGTTTTGCTCATAGTGTGGTAGAATATCAGCTTACTAGCGCTTTACGAAAGCGTATCCGATGAAATAAAGTCAACCTACGTTGGTATCATTTCCGCCAATTCGCCAGGCGCAATCTTTTGGAGTTAAACATGAGCAGCGATAAGATCGTTCACTTGACCGATGACAGTTTCGACACAGACGTACTGAAAGCAGACGGTGTCACTCTGGTAGATTTCTGGGCTGAATGGTGTGGTCCTTGCAAAATGATCGCCCCAATTCTCGACGAAGTCGCAGAAGAGTACGAAGGTAAACTTACCATCGCTAAGTTGAACATTGATGACAACCCGGGTACGGCGCCGAAATACGGCATCCGCGGTATCCCAACTCTGCTGCTGTTCAAGAACGGCGAAGTGGCGGCAACCAAGGTTGGCGCACTGTCTAAAGGACAGTTGAAAGAGTTCCTGAACGCCAACCTGGCCTAAGCCCAGCGTGGTGTTTGTTCGGCAGTGGTGAATTTTGTCGCCACTGCTGGACGTCTCACTTTAAGCGTGTTAAGTTGAGTTCACTGCATTACGCTCTTACCTTGTAGTTTGCATCTAAGTTTTCCCTTGTCAGACCCTACTCGCAATGAACGTTATCGTGGTTTGGCAATCTGATGACTAGCACATTCGGCATCATCTTTCGACCGTCTCCTCGTTTCCTATCGCCACATCTGACGATAATCGTCGAGCTGAGTTGAAAAAGAGCCATTAACAGGCATGGAATTTTTGCCATACCACTCACGACAATCATTTCGAGAATTACCCCGAGTTTAAGAACCCATCACTATGAATCTTACCGAATTAAAGAATACGCCGGTTTCTGAGCTGATTACCCTCGGCGAAAATATGGGGCTGGAAAACCAGGCGCGTATGCGCAAGCAGGATATTATTTTCTCTATCCTGAAACAGCACGCAAAAAGCGGCGAAGACATCTTTGGTGATGGTGTGCTGGAGATATTGCAGGACGGATTTGGTTTCCTCCGTTCTGGAGATAGCTCCTACCTCGCCGGTCCCGATGATATCTACGTCTCTCCTAGCCAAATCCGCCGTTTCAACCTCCGCACTGGTGACACCATTTCTGGCAAGATTCGCCCGCCAAAAGAAGGTGAACGCTACTTTGCGCTGTTGAAAGTTAACGAAGTTAACTACGACAAGCCGGAAAACGCGCGTAACAAGATTCTGTTCGAAAACCTTACGCCGCTGCACGCCAGCAAGCGTATGCGTATGGAACGCGGTAATGGCTCGACTGAAGACCTGACCGCACGCGTGCTGGATCTGGCTTCTCCGATTGGTCGTGGTCAACGTGGTCTGATTGTGGCGCCGCCGAAAGCGGGTAAAACCATGCTGCTGCAGAACATCGCTCAGAGCATCGCTTACAACTATCCAGATTGCCTGCTGATGGTGCTGCTGATTGACGAACGTCCGGAAGAAGTGACCGAGATGCAGCGTCTGGTTAAAGGTGAAGTTATCGCTTCAACCTTTGATGAGCCAGCGTCACGTCACGTGCAGGTTGCTGAGATGGTGATCGAGAAGGCTAAGCGCCTGGTTGAGCACAAGAAAGACGTGATCATCCTGCTTGACTCCATCACGCGTCTGGCGCGTGCTTACAACACCGTGGTTCCAGCATCAGGTAAAGTGCTGACCGGTGGTGTGGATGCCAACGCCTTGCATCGTCCGAAGCGTTTCTTCGGTGCGGCACGTAACGTGGAAGAGGGCGGCAGCCTGACCATCATCGCAACCGCGCTGGTTGATACCGGTTCGAAGATGGATGAAGTGATTTACGAAGAGTTTAAAGGTACAGGTAACATGGAATTGCACCTCTCGCGTAAAATCGCCGAGAAGCGTGTATTCCCAGCGATTGATTACAATCGTTCCGGTACCCGCAAAGAAGAGCTGCTCACCACTCAGGAAGAGCTGCAGAAGATGTGGATCCTGCGCAAAATCATCCATCCAATGGGCGAAATCGACGCGATGGAGTTCCTCATCAATAAACTGGCCATGACCAAAACCAACGACGAATTCTTCGATATGATGAAGCGTTCCTAAGTTGCGATAGGCGAGTCGCTAAGCCAAGCGGTGATTCGCACAATTTGCCAGGAAATATTGCTAACGCCACGTCTTAACGTGGCGTTTTTTATTTATGGGCATTAGGATTAGCGCAGTCAGGAAGCTTTTATAATGACTGTGGCAGAGATGCGGGTGTTTTTTCAACAATCAGGCTTTTCTGCAGCAGAATTCGGAATAGGGATATATGGCAATGGCAGGTGTTTTGCATATTGTTGTCCACGATTTTAGCTGAGAGCATTAACGTGAATTTACTCACTATGAGTACTGAGCTTGGTTTAGTTTTTCTTTTTACTTTAGTGTTCCTGTTTTTTGCTCGCAAAGCAGCTAAAAAAATTGGGCTCGTGGACACACCAAACTCCAGAAAAAGGCACCATGGCGCCATTCCGTTAGTTGGTGGTATTTCCGTGTACGCGGGGATCTGCTTTGCATTTGCCATCTCAAATTATTATTTGCCGCACGCGATGCTTTATCTGAGCTGCGCGGGCGTATTGGTGTTGGTTGGCGCTCTGGACGATCGCTTCGATATCAGCGTTAAAATCCGCGCGCTGGTGCAGGCGGCGGTCGCCATTGTGATGATGGTCGGTGCCAAACTCTATTTGCTGAGTCTGGGCTTTATTATTGGGCCGGTTGAGTTGATCGTCGGTCCCTTTGGCTACGTCTTGACGCTGTTCGCCGTATGGGCCGCCATCAACGCGTTCAACATGGTGGATGGGATTGATGGTCTGCTTGGCGGCCTCTCCAGCGTCACCTTCGCTGCCATCGGCATCATTCTCTATTTCGACGGCCAGACCAGCCTCGCCATGTGGTGCTTTGCGATGATCGCCGCCACCATTCCTTATATCCTGCTCAATCTCGGTTTGATTGGCCGTCGCTACAAAGTGTTTATGGGCGATGCCGGCAGCACCATGATTGGTTTCACCATCATCTGGATTTTGCTGGAAACCACCCAAGGTCTCAGCCATCCAATTACGCCCGTCACCGCGCTGTGGCTGATCGCCATTCCGCTGATGGATATGGTGGCGATTATGTATCGCCGCTTGCGCAAAGGCATGAGCCCGTTTTCCGCTGACCGCCAGCACATTCACCATTTGATCATGCGCGCCGGATTCACCTCACGTCAGGCGTTCCTGCTGATTACCGTCGCCGCCGCGATTCTGGCGGGTATTGGTGTGCTCGGCGAGTATCTGGCTTTCATCCCGGAATGGGTAATGCTGGTGCTGTTCATGATGGCGTTCCTCCTTTACGGCTATTGCCTGAAACACGCATGGCGCGTGGCGCGCAAAATCCGTCGCATTAAACGTCGCTGGCAAAGCAGCGAAGATAAAAAATAAATTACCCAGAAAAGTACCCTGATAAGGATTTTGTTATGACCTCTGTCGTTGTGGAGAACGAACTGGATATGCGTGGCCTTGGCTGCACGCTCTGGCGTGGCAAACGCTGGATCATCGGTCTGGCGCTGCTGTTTGCGCTGGTCGCCTGGCTGGCATCGATGTTAATGAAGCAAGCGTGGAGCACCACGGCTGTGACCGATCGTCCAACGGTGAATATGTTGGGTGATTTCTTCGTGCAGCAACAATTCCTCAATAATCTGGATGTGCGCACTAATACGCTCAATCTCAGCTCCCCAGCCCCAACCGTGATGGATGAGGTTTATCAGGAGTTCACCATGCAGTTGGCATCCTGGGATACGCGCCGTGATTTCTGGCAGCAGACTGAATACTTCAAAAGTCGCAAAAGCGGTAACGCGCACAACGATGCGGCGCTGCTTGATGATTTGATCACCAACATCCAGTTCACCGCTGCCGATCCGGCGCGCAATATCTTAGATAACATCAAACTGGTTGCCGAAACCGCCAGCGATGCCAACAATCTGCTGCGTCAATATATTGCCTACGCCAGCGAACGTGCGGCGCGTCATCTTAATGCGGAACTGAAAGGCGCCTGGCAGGCGCGCAGCGTGCAGCTGGCGTCGCAGGTTAACCGCCAGCAGGAAGTGGCGCAGTCGGTATTTGAACGTCAACGCCAGCGCATCGAGCAGGCGCTGAAAGTGGCGAGCGAGCAGGGCATCAAAGAGAACCGCGCACCGGCAACCGGCGAGGTGCTGCCAGACAGCGATCGTTTCTTGCTCGGGCAGCAAATGCTGCAGGCGCAACTTGACACTTTACAAGCCAGCGGACCTGCTTACGATTTAAGCTATGATCAAAATAAAGCGATGCTGAGTACGCTGCAGGCCGGGCCGCGTCTGGATAAACAATTCCAGACATACCGCTACTTGCGCACCCCGGAAGAGCCGGTGTCGCGCGATAGTCCGCGCCGCCTGTTTATGATGATCATGTGGGGCGTGATTGGCGCGCTGGTCGGTGCGGGAGTGGCGCTGGTGCGTCGTCCGCGTTCAACGTTAGCAACGAGCCATTAAGAGAAGCCACGTGAAAGTTCTGACGGTATTTGGCACGCGTCCTGAAGCGATCAAAATGGCTCCGCTGGTGCAGGCGCTGGCGCAGGATGCTGCGTTCGAGTCGCGCTTATGCGTCACCGCACAACATCGTGAAATGCTCGATCAGGTGCTGCGTTTGTTCCAGCTGCAACCTGATTATGATCTGAATATCATGCGCCCGGAACAAGGGCTGACGGAGATCACCAGCCGCATTCTGCAGGGTATGAAAACCGTTCTGGCCGATTTCCAGCCGGATGTGGTGTTAGTACACGGCGATACCACTACCACGTTTGCGGCGAGCCTGGCGGCGTTTTATCACCAGATTCCGGTGGGCCATGTGGAAGCGGGTTTACGTACCGGTAATCTGATGTCGCCTTGGCCCGAAGAGGCCAATCGCACGCTCACCGGCCATCTCGCCAGCTATCACTTCACGCCGACGCAAAACTCGCGGCAAAACCTGCTGCGAGAGAATCTGCCGGACGCGCGCATTTTCGTCACTGGCAACACGGTGATTGATGCGCTGCTGTGGGTGCGTGATCGCGTGCTGGACGACGCCGATCTCAATGCCCGCCTCGCCGCGCGTTATCCGTTCCTCGATGCCGACAAAAAGCTGATTCTGGTCACGGGGCATCGCCGCGAAAGCTTTGGCGACGGCTTCGAACGCATTTGCAGTGCGCTGGCGCAAATCGCGCGTCAGCATCCGCAGGTGCAAATTGTCTATCCTGTGCACCTCAATCCCAACGTCAGCGAGCCGGTTAATCGCATTCTCAGCGGCATCGAAAACATCATCCTGATTGAGCCGCAAGAGTATCTGCCGTTTGTCTGGCTGATGAATCGCTCGTGGCTGATTCTTACCGATTCCGGCGGCATTCAGGAAGAAGCGCCATCGCTGGGTAAACCGGTGCTGGTGATGCGTGATACCACCGAGCGTCCGGAAGCAGTGGACGCAGGTACGGTAAAACTGGTCGGCACCGATATCAGTAAAATTGTCGCTGAAGTCAGCCTGCTGTTGCAGGACGATGAAGCCTGGCAGGCAATGAGCCGCGCGCACAATCCGTATGGCGATGGTCATGCCTGCGCGCGCATCTTGCAGGCCCTAAAACAACACAGAGTCTAACCATGCGTTTTGAAACCATTTCCGTTATCGGACTGGGCTACATTGGGCTGCCAACGGCGGCCGTTTTTGCCTCAAAGGGAAAGAAAGTCGTTGGTGTGGATATTAATGTCCGCGCCGTCGAAACCATTAATCGCGGCGATATCCATATCGTGGAACCCGAGTTGGGTGATGTGGTGCGCGAAGCGGTGCGCACCGGTCATCTGCGTGCCACCACGCAGGCCGGAGCCGCCGATGCGTTCCTGATTGCCGTGCCCACGCCGTTTATCGGCGACCATCAGCCGGATCTCAGCTATGTGCAGGCTGCGGCGCTGTCGATTGCGCCAGTATTAAAAGCGGGCGATCTGGTGATCCTCGAATCCACGTCGCCGGTGGGCGCCACCGAGCAAATGGCGGAATGGCTGGCGGCGGCGCGCCCCGATCTGCGTTTCCCGCAGCACGGTGATGCGTGCGATGTGTTTATCGCTTACTGCCCGGAGCGCGTGTTGCCCGGCAAAGTGATGGTCGAACTGCTGGAAAACGATCGCGTGATTGGCGGCATGACGCCAGCCTGTTCCGCACTCGCCAGCGAGCTGTATCGCATTTTCCTGCGCGGCGAGTGTGTGGAGACCAATGCGCGCACCGCTGAGATGTGCAAACTGACAGAAAACAGCTTCCGCGATGTGAACATCGCCTTTGCCAATGAGCTGTCGCTGATTTGCGCCGAGCAGGGCATCAACGTGTGGGAGCTGATTGCGCTGGCGAATCGCCATCCGCGCGTCAACATCCTGCAACCTGGACCGGGCGTTGGCGGGCACTGTATCGCCGTTGATCCGTGGTTTATCGTGGCGCAAAATCCCGAGCAGGCGCGACTGATTCGCACCGCGCGCGAAGTGAATGACGCCAAACCAGGCTGGGTGCTGGATCAGGTAAAACAGGCGTTAGCAGAGTGCCTTACCGCCAGCGGCAAACGCGCTAGCGATGTCACCATCGCCTGCTTTGGTCTGGCCTTTAAACCGAATATTGATGACCTGCGCGAAAGCCCGGCGATGAGCGTCGCGCATCGGATTGCCGAATGGCACAGCGGCAAAACTTGGGTAGTTGAACCGCATGTAAAAGACATTCCGCAACGTCTGGCGCACGAAGCCACGTTAGTTGCTACTGACGTGGCGTTGCAGCAGGCGGATATTCTGGTGATGTTGGTTGATCACGCCCAGTTCCGCGCGATTGATGCGGCACAGATCGCCCAGCCGTGGATTGTTGATACCAAAGGCGTTTGGCGATGAAACCTTATCTGCTGGATGTTCACAATGCCCGTCCGCGTCAATATTGATCCCCTTACGTGGGAGAATGAATTCTTCGGTCAGAACAGCGCGCGCTTGTCGCTGGATGGCGATCTGGCGCTGGCCGAGGCGCTTCAGCAACCTTATGCGCTGTGGCAGGTCAAGGTGCCCGCTGAACGTGTTGATGCCATTGATGCACTGAGCCAGCACGGTTTTCAGTTGGTGGAAGGCGAAGCCGATCTCTCTCTCAGCATCAAACATACTGAGCGGCAAGTTGGCGTGCGCATTGCGCGGGAAGCACAAATCCCGGCACTGCGTGAAGCCGCCGCACAGGCGTTTAGCCAGAGTCGTTTCCGTGCGCCATGGTTTGCGGCGGCGGACAGCGGACGTTTTTACGCGCAGTGGATTGAAAATGCCGTGCGCGGCACCTTCGATAATCAATGTCTGGTGGCCTGCGATGAGCAGGGTGCACTGCAAGGTTTTGTCTCGATGCGCGAAACTGACGGCGAAATGCGCATCGGTCTGCTGGCGGTATTGCCAGCCGCACAAGGCTGCGGCGTCGGCCAGCGCCTGCTGCTCGCTGCCGCCGACTGGGGCCGCGTGCGTCAGCTAACGCATCTGCGCGTGGCGACCCAGCTCAGCAATCTCACGGCGATGCGCCTCTATTTACGCAGCGGTGCGCGGCTGGAAAGCACCGCTTACTGGTTCTACAGGAAAGCCTCATGATCCCATTTAATGCGCCGCCGATTGTCGGCAGCGAAGTTGAGTACATGCAATCGGCTATGGCCAGCGGCAAGCTGTGCGGCGATGGCGGCTTTACTCGCCGCTGCCAGCAGTGGATGGAACAGCATTTCGGCAGCAAGAAAGTGCTGCTAACGCCATCCTGCACCGCGTCGCTGGAGATGGCAGCGCTACTGATTGATCTGCAGCCAGGCGATGAAGTGATCATGCCGAGCTATACCTTCGTCTCCACCGCCAACGCCTTTGTGCTGCGCGGCGCGACCATTGTGTTTGTCGATGTGCGTCCCGATACGTTGAATATCGACGAAACGCTGATTGAAGCGGCGATCACGCCGAAAACCCGCGCCATCGTGCCAGTGCATTACGCGGGCGTGGCCTGCGAGATGGACAGCATCATGGCGCTGGCGGCGAAGCATAAACTCTATGTTATCGAGGATGCCGCGCAGGGCGTGATGTCGCAGTACAAAGGGCGCGCGCTGGGCACCATTGGTCATATTGGCTGCTTTAGCTTCCATGAAACCAAAAACTACACCGCCGGCGGCGAAGGCGGCGCAACGCTGATTAATGACGCGAAGCTGGTGGATCGGGCCGAGATTATTCGTGAAAAAGGCACTAATCGCAGCCAGTTTTTCCGTGGTCAGGTGGATAAATATACCTGGCGCGATATCGGCTCCAGCTATTTGATGGCGGATCTGCAGGCAGCCTATTTGTGGGCGCAGCTGGAAGCGGCGGAGCAGATTAATCAGCAGCGCCTGCGTTTGTGGCAGCGCTACTACGATGCGCTCCAGCCGCTGGCGGCAGCAGGTCGTATTGAGCTGCCGGTGGTGCCAAAAAATTGCCGCCACAATGCGCACATGTTCTACATCAAGCTGCGCGACAGCGACGATCGTCAGGCGCTGATCAACTGGATGAAAGAGGCGGAAATCCTCACGGTGTTTCATTACATCCCGCTGCACTCATCGCCAGCGGGTGAACGTTTTGGCCGCTTCCATGGTGATGATGCCTTCACCACGCGTGAAAGCGAGCGTCTGCTGCGCCTGCCGCTGTTCTACAACTTGTCGGATAACAACCAGCGTACGGTGATCAGTTCGCTGCTGAGTTTCTTTGCCTGATGTCATTAGCAAAAGCTTCAGTCTGGACCGCCGCTTCGACGCTGGTAAAAATCGTTGCTGGCCTGCTGGTAGTGAAACTGCTGGCGGTGAGCTTCGGGCCGGAAGGGATCGGGCAAGCCGGTAACTTCCGCCAGTTGATTACCGTACTCGGCGTGCTGGCGGGCGCGGGCATCTTTAACGGCGTCACTACGCTAGTAGCGCAACATCAGCAACAGCCGCAGCAGTTACGCGCGGTGACCGGCACGGCTTCGGCGATTGTGCTCGGCTTTTCAACGCTGCTGGCGCTGCTGTTTTTGCTGGCGGCGTCGCCGATCAGCACGGCGCTGTTTGGTCATGCTGATTATGCAAACGTGGTGCGTATTGTCGCCTTTCTGCAACTCGGTATTGCCTGGGCCAACCTGACGCTGGCGTTGCTGAAAGGTTTTCGCGATGCGCGTGGCAATGCGCTGGCGCTGATTGCCGGAAGTGTAATTGGCGTGATGGGTTATGTGCTGTGCTGGTGGCTGGGCGGCTATGCCGGTGCGTTAGTGGGATTGGCGCTGGTACCGGCGCTACTGGTGTTTCCGGCATTGCTGATGCTGCGTCGCCATCGCGATCAGTTGCCGCTGAGCTGGCTGATGCCAAGCTGGCATCCCGAACTGGCGCGCAATCTGGCGAAGTTTACGCTGATGGCGCTAATCACCTCGTTCACCTTGCCGGTGGCGTGGGTGATGATGCGAAATCTGCTGGCTGAGCAACAAGGCTGGGCGCAGGTGGGTTTATGGCAGGGCGTGACTAGTATTTCCGATGCCTATCTGCAATTTATCACCGCCACCTTTAGTGTCTGGCTGCTGCCCACGCTGGCGCGGCTGGAGCAGAAGCCGCAAATCGCCCGTGAGATTGGGCGTGCGCTGCGCTTTGTATTACCTGCCGTCGCAGCGGCCAGTTTCTGCGTATGGATGCTGCGCGATGTCGCTATCTGGCTGCTGTTTTCGCCGCGGTTCAGCGCGATGCGTGATCTTTTCGTCTGGCAGTTGTGCGGAGATGTGTTTAAAGTCGGCGCCTATGTTTTCGGATATCTGGTGATCGCCAAAGCGTCGCTGCGCTTCTATATTCTGACGGAAATCAGTCAGTTTGCGCTGCTGACCGGTTTTTCCCACTGGCTAATTCCGCTGCACGGAACTGCCGGGGCCGCGCAGGCTTACATGGCAACCTACGTTCTCTATTTCGCCCTGTGTTGTGGCGCCTTCATGATTTATTGCCGGAAAAAATGACGACTTTTCACGTATTGGGATCGGATATCCCGCATCACAATCATACGGTGCTGCGCTTCTTTAATGACGTGATGAGCGCCGAGCTGCCTGTCGCTGCGCCACGCCAATTTATGGTGGTTTCCAGCGCACCCGAAACACTGCAAGCGTATGCTTCATTGCAGATTGAAACCTTTGCCAGCAAGCGTGCACTGGCGCAAGCGGTGATAGCGCGTGCCGCCGATCGCTCGCAGCGATTCTTCTTTCACGGCCAGTTTAATCCCAGCATTTGGATAGCCTTACTGAGCGGCAAACTGCGCCGTCAGCAGGCGTTTTGGCACGTATGGGGCGCGGATCTCTATGAAGAAGGGCGCGGCCTCAAGTATCAGCTGTTTTATCTGCTGCGCAGAATGGCGCAAGGGCGCGTGGCGCGCGTGTTTGCGACGCGGGGTGATTTGCACCATTTTCAACAGCGCCATCCGCGCGTTCCCGCTTCGTTACTCTATTTCCCGACGCGTATGCCGGATGTGGCGCCGCCCGCGTCGGTGGAAAATCCCGATTTCACTATTCTGCTCGGCAATTCGGGCGATCGCAGTAATCGCCACATTGCCGGATTGGAGGCGATTTGCGCGCAGTTTGGCGAACAGGTAAAAATCGTCGTGCCGCTCGGTTATCCGCAAAATAATCACGCTTACATCGAAGAGATTGCCGCTGCCGCACAGCGCCTGTTCCCGGCGGGGCAAGTGACGTTGCTGCGCGACAAAATCGACTTTGATGCCTATCTGACATTGCTTAGCCGCTGTCAGCTCGGCTATTTTATGTTCGAGCGCCAGCAAGGCATTGGTACGCTTTGCCTGCTGATTCAGGCCAATATCCCGTTTGTGCTGAACCGCAAAAATCCGTTCTGGCGCGATCTCAGCGAACAAGGCTTGCCGGTGCTGTTTAGTGAAGATGCGCTGGATGCGGCCAGCGTGGCCGAAGCGCAACGGCAACTAGCGCAATGTGATCACTCATCGATTGCCTTTTTTGCCCCTGGCTATCTGGCAGGCTGGCGCGACGCGCTAACCCTGAGTGAAAGGGAGAGAACATGAGCCTGATGCAGTTTAGTGGTCTGCTGGTGGTTTATCTGTTTTCGCTGGGTTTCATTCTGACCTTAACCTGGCGGGAATTTAAACGGGTGCGTTTCAACTTCCACCTGTTCTTCACCATTCTCTTTTTGCTGACCTTCTATTTCGGCTTCCCGCTGACCAGCGTGCTGGTGTTCCGCTTTAACGTGGCGGTGGTGCCGCCGGAATATCTGCTGCAGGCGCTGCTGGCCGCTACCAGCTTTTATGCCATCTATTACGTCAGCTACAAAGTGCGACTGCGCCCGGCCAATGCGCCTGCGCGTAAGCCCTGGCTGCAGATGAATCGGGTTGAAACCAATCTGACCTGTTTGCTGCTGGCGCTGGTGGCGATTGGCACCGTGACGGTGTTCTTTATGCACAACGGCCTGCTGTTGTTCCGACTTTCGGCTTACAACCAGATTTTCTCCAGCGAAGTGTCCGGCGTGGCGCTCAAACGCTTCTTCTACTTCTTTATTCCGGCGATGCTGATTCGCTACTTCCTCAAGCCAACCCAACGTCAGTGGCTGTGGTTTTTGCTGGTGTCGGTGGCATTTGGCTTGCTGACTTACGCGCTGGTGGGCGGCACGCGCGCCAATATCATCATTGCTTTCGCGCTGTTCCTGTTCATTGGTATTACGCGCGGCTGGATCACGCTGTGGATGCTGGTCGGCGCGGGTGTGATGGCAATCGGCGGTATGTTCTGGCTGGCGCTGCGTCGCTATAACCTCGACGTGGTCGGCGATGAGGCGTTTTACACCTTCCTTTATCTGACGCGGGATACCTTCTCGCCGTGGGAAAATCTGGCGCTATTACTGCAAAACTACGACAAGATCGATTTTCAGGGCCTGGCACCGATTTGGCGCGATTTCTACGTGTTCATTCCCAGCTGGATGTGGCCGGGACGTCCAGCAGCCATTCTCAACAGCGCCAACTACTTTACCTGGGAAGTGCTGAACAACCATTCCGGGTTGGCGATCTCGCCGACGCTGTTGGGTTCGCTGGTAGTGATGGGCGGCGTGTGGTTTATCCCAATCGGTGCGGTGGCTGTCGGCCTGCTGATGAAAGGATTCGATAACCTTTATCTCTATGGTCGCGATACCAGCAATCGCTACAGCGGGGCGATTTTGCAGAGTTTCTGCTTCGGCGCGGTGTTTAATATGATCGTGCTGGCGCGTGAAGGGCTGGATGCTTTCGGCTCGCGCGTGGTGTTCTTTTGTTTGATTTTTGCGGCCTGCATGTGGGCGGCTAAATTGCTTTACTGGCTGTTGGCGCGCGCGGGATTGATTCGTCCGCGCAGCGAGCCGGTTTTACACAGCCCATCTTAACCTCTGGGCACAACGGGAAATTCATACCATGGAAACCGATAAGCCGCGCTATAGCCTGCGCGGAGTCGATCTTCACGCCTTCAACGATATGGCAAGCTTTCTGCGCTTTCTGCTGCCCGAGGGCAAACCTCGCTGCGGCACGCTGGTGGCGATGAATGCCGAGAAAATGCTGACGCTGGAAGAAGATGCGCAACTACGCACACTGATTGCTGAGGCAGAGTTCAAATATCCGGATGGCATCAGTATCGTCCGTTCGCTGCGTAAGAAGTATCCCCAGCTGCAGGTGAACCGCATCGCGGGCGCGGATCTGTGGGAAGCACTCATGGAGAGCGCGGGACGCAGCGGCATTCCGGTGTTTCTGATTGGTGGGCGTCAGGCCGTGCTGCAGGAAACCTGCGACAAGCTGCGCCAGCAGTGGAATGTGAATATAGTTGGCAGTCAGGATGGCTACTTTGCGCCTGAAGCGCGCGACGCGCTGTTTGCACGCATTGCGGCAAGCGGTGCGCAGATTGTCACGGTGGCACAAGGTTCGCCGCGCCAGGAGCTATTGATGCGTGATTGCCGCGCACATTGGCCGCATGCGCTCTATATGGGCGTTGGTGGCACTTACGATGTTTTTACCGGACACGTTAAGCGCGCGCCCGTTTGGTGGCAAAAATCCGGACTGGAATGGCTGTATCGTCTCATTCGTCAGCCTTCGCGTTTGCGTCGCCAATTAAAGCTGCTGAAATATTTGCGTTACCATTGGCGCGGCGATCTCTGAAATTGCTGGTTTTTACAGCAAAAATGCGAGGGTAAGCACCTCAAACTGCTGTAATTATCGATGGAATGCACAAAGCGTAATCAAACGCGTTTTTTTTCTAAAAAAGGGCTGGACAGCATGAGGTCAAGCCCGTAGTATGCCCATCCGCAACGGCGCTACGCGCCCGTAGCTCAGCTGGATAGAGCGCTGCCCTCCGGAGGCAGAGGTCTCAGGTTCGAATCCTGTCGGGCGCGCCATTTAGTTTGTGCGCAAGAGCTTCGGTGGTTGGTTAGACCGCGTTATGCAGTGAATTTTAGTAAGCGAGACATGCTTACGCACCAGAATTATGGTGGCTATAGCTCAGTTGGTAGAGCCCTGGATTGTGATTCCAGTTGTCGTGGGTTCGAGTCCCATTAGCCACCCCAGATTTTGCTCGGTCACGCGATGGTGGCGGAATTGGTAGACGCGCTAGCTTCAGGTGTTAGTGTTCTTACGGACGTGAGGGTTCAAGTCCCTCCCTTCGCACCAAGCAAAATTACGCAGTAGCGTTAAAGAAGTAAAAAATCGGCGAGTAGCGCAGCTTGGTAGCGCAACTGGTTTGGGACCAGTGGGTCGGAGGTTCGAATCCTCTCTCGCCGACCATATTCGAAAAGCCTGCTTGAAAAAGCAGGCTTTTTTCGTTTGTACTTTTCCTCACGTTCGCCGCTCATCCCATCATTTCCGTTAAGCGTAATCCTGCATATTGTCGCTATTCAGATACATATAACTCACTGATTTATTTAGGAATTGCAATTCCTTGCATAGCTTGTCGCTTTGCGGAGACAGCTTTTGGGTTATGCGTCGTGATTTACAGACAGTGGCATACACCTGGAACGTGGGTTAGGTTTTATCCTGTTGATATAAAATAACTTATTGCGTTAACTGCAACTTTGGCACGTCTTATGCAATAATCTCCCTGTAGATGCTCATTCCACCTCTTATGTTTGCTGATGCTACATAAACCTGGGAATGATGCAGAGCCCCTTACGGCATCCGTTGTCCAGCCTGGCAGTATTTGCGCACGCTTTACTGCAGTAAGAAGGACATTACGTTGAGTCGGATGCCATCAGTTGTCTTAACGACCTGATCTTACACCTGCTTATGGCAGGTGTTTTTTTGTCTGCAGTTTATGACAGGCAAAAAAAAGCCGGGACAAGCCCGGCGTGCACAAAAGTAACAATCGTAAAATCAGGCGCTGGGATTGGTCTTCAGCGTAAGTAACAGACCTTCGCGACGCATTTTGGCGGCGTCTTCCGGGCGATGCAGGCGGTCGTAAACATCGGCCAGCCAGGCATAATCAAACGCATCAGGACGCTGAGCCAGCGCTTGCTGGAACGCTTCTGCCGCCTGCTGCCATTCTCCATGACGCATCAGCATCTGTCCCAGCGTACTGTGCAGCAGCGGCGTGGCGCCATGCTGTTTAATCTGCTGACGCAATGCTTTCTCCAGAGATTGCGGATCGCCACTTTTGATGCGCGGCATAAGCAACACCAGACGATCGTCATATTGACGCTTCAGACCTTCCAGCACGATGCTCTGCGCGGTGTCCGGATCGTCACACTCGATCAGATGTTCTGCCATCGCCACCTGCAAGGCGGTTTCCTGACGCGTTTTGCGGCTCTGGTTCTGCCACCATTTTTTCAAACCGTCGCTGCCTTGATCGGCCATCGCCTGGTTCATCAGGCCCAGCCAGGCTTGCTGCTGCAAGGCATCGCGCTGTGCTTCATCATTGATCTGCACTTTCTGCATCGCAGGTAAAATGTCGAGCAATGCGCCCCACGCGCCGGTACGAATGTAGGCTTGTTCTGCCAGACGCAACACTTCCGGATGGCGCGGCGCGACTTCCAGCAGGCGGTCAACGCCGTGACGTGCAGCGTGATCTTCGTTGCGCGCCAGTTGCAGACGTACGCGCGTGATTTCGACCGGAATAGTGTCGTTCACTGACAACTCAGAAGCGCGCTCCAGGTGCTGATTCGCACGGATTTCGTCTCCGCGTTGCTGCGCCGCTTCTGCAGCCAGCAAGTAGTTAGCTACCGGCTGATCGGCGTGGTCGGCATTTTTCGACAGCAGTTTTTCAGCCTGTTTGAAGTCACCTTCCGCCAGTTTCATCAACGCGCTTTGCGTGTGGCGCTGTGCGCTACGACGCTTGCGGCCAGTGAACCAGCCGCGTGTACGTGCGCCGGTGCGGAACAGGCGACGCAGAATCCATTCCACCAACAAGATCACCAGCAGGCTGAGAATCAAAATGATCGCCAGGCCAGTAACGCTGGTTTCAATGTTCCAGTTGTCGGTCTGGATCAGCACGTAGCCCTGATGGCCGGCGACCATCGGTCCAACCACAATGCCGGCAATCAGCAGCAGGAAAAGCACCAATACTTTCAGCATGGTTAGCCTCCCTGTTGATCAGCTGCAACCGATGGCTGAGCCAGCAAATTACGCACGCGAGTTTGCATCAGTTTTTCCAGCAGCGGCTGGCTTTCCAGCGTATCCGGCACATCCATCGAAATGCTCTGCTGGCTCAGTTCATCCAGCTGCGCAAGGAAGGCTTTGGTGGCGGCATCGTTGGTGTCGTACCACGCGCGAACCCAGGTCGATACCGCATCGATAGACTGTTTGTAGATCTCATCCTGATGACGCGGTACGGCTTGGGCGGCAATCAGTAGGCGCGAACGAATGTTTTCGCGCAGGTAAACGTCCTGATTCGGAGCCAGCAGCGGCTGTGCGGTGTTATCGCGGCGGCGGATGGTGATGAAATCATCCATAAAGTTGTGCCAGCTTTTCACCAGATTTTGACGCCACTCGTGCAGCGAACTGGAGAGCTCACCGCCATCGGCGTCCATAGGTGAATCATCGCTGTCGTTGTCAGCCAGACGCAGATTATCTACACCGTTCGACAGCTGATTGAGTTTGAGGATGGTGCCGTCATAATCAATCTGGCTGACGGCGGAGAGTGAACTGATGTCCTGCGTTAAGGCGCGACGCACGTTCATTACGCTTGGATCGTTCATGTCGGCCAGGCTGGTATCGGCACTTTTCAGTAACGCTGCCGCGGTGGTGACATCCTGATCGCTCCACAGTTTGCGGCCCGCCAGTTTGACGAGGTAATCCGCCTGCGCCAGCAGCCAGGTACGCGTGTCGTTTCCAGAGATGGTGGCGACTTTATCGCGCAGGGTTTCCAGCTCTTTAGCGCTGTTATCCTGCTGTGTGCGCGTCTCCTGCAAGGCGCTGTTGGCGCTAGCCAGCTGTTGCGTCAGTTGCTGTTTGTCGCTGCCCAGTTGCTGCTGCAAGGTGCTTAGCTGCTCACTGAGATTCTGATTAGTTTGAGCCTGTAAATCGGCCTGGTGTTTCCCATTTAGGTAAAGTCCCGCCCCAATCGCCAGCGCAATCACAATCGCCACTGCACTCAGCACCTTGCCATCGCTTTTTTTATCGCGTGGTGGCTTAGTTGCTGGAGAGGGAGAATTGTCCGCTGGGGTGGTTTCTTCAACCATGGCGGAGGAGGCTTTTTGTTCCGTCATTATGGCTCATCCCATTGTTAAGTTCAGCGTAACGCGCGCAGCAGCGCGTCGTTATCGGCACCATCGGCTACATCAATGTCCTGCCAGCCTAATTCAGCGGCTTGCGTAGCCAAACGTTCACTGACGACCACAAGCCGACAGTGCAGTAACCATTCCCGACGATCAATTGGCGGAAACAGAGAAAAGAGTTGTTGTAACATTTCGCCGCTGGTGACCACCAGCGTTGTAATGCCGCGATCGCGCCAGCGGCGACCTTCAGTCGCGCCGTTGTAGTGCTTTTCACAACGCTGATAACACTCGCAATATTGCACCTGAGCGCCGCGCTCAATCAGCGTTTCCGCCAGCAACTCGCGTCCTGGGCTGCCGCGCAGAATCAGCGCGCGTTTGCCGCTAACCTGCTGCAGACGATTCAGGCGCACCAGCTCTTCACTGGTCTCCCGCGCATGAGGATAGTCTACTTTTAGATTACTGACGGTATGCAGGGCTAAAGCAGTGCTGCGGCCAATAGCATAATAGTTGAGTGCTTCAGGCCACGTAGTCGCGCTCTGCTGTAAAGCGGGTTCGGCGAACGTGACGACCTGCTGCGATAGCAAAAACACCAGATCGCCTGGCTGGAGCGCAGCAAGTTGCTTAGGTAAATGAATAAGATCGCGACCCGGCGTGAATTCAATCAGCGGAAGGCTCCATGCCAGCTTGCCCAGGCTGCGCAAACGCGAGACCAGTTCAGTGGCGGCCGGTTCCGGGCGGGTCACGAGGATGGTCATGCTGGCGGTTGACCTTGATAGACTTCACGCAGAATGTCGCGCGCGCCGCCATCCAGCAGCTCTTCGGCCAGCGAAATGCCCATTTTTTCGGCGTGATCGCGTGGACCACGACGCTCGCCCATCACCATTTGACTGCCGTCCGGTGAGCCGACTAATCCGCGCAGCCACAGCTGATCGTCTTCCAGCACCGCGAAGCTGCCGATTGGCACCTGACAACCGCCTTCCAGCCGCGTATTCATCGCACGTTCGGCACGCACGCACACGGCAGTATCGTCGTGATTCAACGCCTGTAGCAGCGTAATTAATTGTTCATCATCCACGCGGCATTCAATGCCGACAGCGCCTTGACCTACAGCGGGCAGGGAAATCTCTGCAGGCATTGCCTGACGAATGCGATCTTCCAGCCCTAAACGCTTCAAACCCGCCGCCGCCAGAATGATGGCGTCATATTCACCGGCATCGAGTTTGCCAAGACGCGTGCCGACGTTGCCGCGCAGCGAGCGAATCACTAAATCCGGACGGCGGGCGCTAAGCTGACACTGGCGGCGCAGGCTGGACGTCCCGACAACTGCGCCTTGCGGCAGCTCATCAATGCTGTTGTAACGATTGGAGACGAAAGCATCGCGCGGATCTTCACGCTCGCAAATGGTCACCAGACCGAGACCTTCTGGAAAATCGATCGGCACATCTTTCATCGAGTGAACGGCGAGATCGGCGCGCCCTTCCAGCATTGCCAGCTCGAGCTCTTTAACGAACAGCCCTTTGCCGCCAACCTTTGCCAGTGGCGTATCAAGAATGACATCACCTTTGGTGACCATCGGCAGCAGCTCAACTTGCAGACCCGGATGAGCCGCCATCAGGCGCTGCTGGACATATTGTGCCTGCCACAGAGCAAGGGGACTTTGTCTGGTAGCAATTCTGAAAATTTTGTTTAACATGCTGTTAACCATTTTGATCGTTCATCGAATATCCTATCATTGATAGGGGAATGCTGTCAGTTTCAACGGATTGAAAAGGCCGCGATGTCAGACTGTGCCTGGATCTTGCGGGTCGCAGTTTAGAGTCGAAGTCTGAAAAAAGCAGAGCTACGGTCGGAACATGCTAAACTGTTAAGTAGCGCAACTTTCTTTACGGTCAATCCTCCAGGTGTTAGATTGATCACGTTTCCAGCAATTATTTGCCCAATATCTTTATTATTAAGCGGCAAAATTCGGAAACAGGGTGCTTAACACTGGGACAATCAGGCGAAACGTCTTGTACCTCTACATTGAGACACTGAAACAGAGACTGGATGCGATTAACCAGCTGCGTGTAGATCGCGCACTGGCTGCCATGGGACCTGCTTTCCAGCAAGTCTACAGTCTGCTGCCAACATTATTGCACTACCATCATCCACTGATGCCTGGCTACGTTGAAGGTAACGTTCCGCATGGCGTCTGCCTCTACACGCCCGATGAAAACCAACTTCAGCTGCTGCAGAACTTAGCGGGCGGTCAACCGCTCGAGCTCGGCTCTGCCGTGGCAGGCGAACGTCCGATTACCGGCATTTACTCAATGGGCAGCACCTCGTCCGTTGGGCAAAACAGCATCTCCGATCTTGATATCTGGGTGTGCCACCAATCGTGGCTGGATAATGAAGAGCGACTCAATCTGCAGCGTAAGTGTACGCTGTTGCAGAAATGGTGTGTGTCGATGGGTGTGGAAGTTAGCTTCTTCCTGATTGACGAGAACCGTTTCCGCCACAATGAAAGCGGCAGCCTCGGCGGTGAAGATTGCGGTTCTACCCAACATATTTTGCTGCTGGATGAGTTTTACCGTACCGCCGTGCGTATGGCGGGTAAACGCATCCTGTGGAACATGGTGCCTGGCGAAGAGGAGCACCATTACGACGATTACGTCATGTCGCTCTATTCACAAGGCGTACTGACGCCGAATGAGTGGCTGGATCTCGGCGGGCTTGGCACGTTATCAGCGGAAGAGTACTTCGGTGCCAGCTTGTGGCAGCTGTATAAAAGTATCGATTCGCCGTACAAAGCGGTGCTGAAAACCCTGCTGCTGGAAGCCTACAGCTGGGAATATCCCAACACGCAGCTGCTGTCGATGGACATCAAGCAGCGCCTGCACGACGGCGAAATTGTCTGCTTCGGTCTCGATCCTTACTGCATGATGCTGGAGCGCGTGACGCGCTATCTCACCAGCGTCGATGACATGGCGCGCCTCGATTTAGTGCGTCGATGTTTCTATTTAAAAGTGTGTGAAAAGCTCTCGAGCGAAGATCACCATCATCAGCGCACCGGCTGGCGTCGCGAGATTCTATCGCAGCTGGTTAAAGAGTGGGGCTGGGATGAAGAGAAGTTAGCGGTTCTGGATAACCGCGCGCAGTGGAAAATCGAACGCGTACGTGAAGCGCATAATGAGCTGCTGGATGCGATGATGCAGAGCTATCGCAACCTGATTCGCTTTGCGCGCCGCAACAATTTAAGCGTCAGCGCCAGCCCGCAGGATATCGGCGTGCTGACGCGTAAACTGTATGCCGCATTCGAGGCGCTACCGGGTAAAGTCACCTTGGTGAACCCGCAGATTTCGCCCGATCTCTCGGAAGAGAATCTCACCTTTATTCACGTCCCGGCGGGCCGCGCTAATCGCGCCGGTTGGTATCTGTATAACCAATCGCCGGACATGAGTTCCATCATCAGCCATCAGCCGCTGGAATATAACCGCTATCTGAACAAGCTGGTGGCGTGGGCGTGGTTTAACGGTTTGCTGACCAGCAAAACGCGTCTGCATATGAAAGGCAACGATCTGTGCGATCTACCGCGTTTGCAGGAGCTGGTGAACGATGTGTCGAGCCACTTCCCGCTGCGCGTGCCGGCACCGACGCCAAAAGCGCTCTACAGCCCATGCGAAATTCGTCACTTAGCGATTATCGTTAACCTGGAACACGATCCTACCTCCGCATTCCGCAATCAGGTGGTGCATTTTGATTTCCGCAAGCTGGATGTGTTCAGCTTCGGTCAGCAGCAGCAATGCCTGATTGGCAGCATCGATCTGCTCTATCGCAACTCGTGGAATGAAGTGCGTACGCTGCACTTCAACGGCGAGCAGGCGATGATTGAAGCGCTAAAAACTATTCTCGGCAAAATGCATCAGGATGCTGCGCCGCCGGATACGGTAGAAGTGTTCTGCTATAGCCAGCATCTGCGCGGTTTAATTCGTACCCGCGTGCAGCAGCTGGTTTCGGAATGCATTGAGCTGCGTCTGTCGAGCACGCGTCAGGAACCGGGCCGCTTTAAAGCGTTGCGCATGGCGGGCCAAACCTGGGGCTTATTCTTCGAACGCATGAGCGTGTCAGTGCAGAAGCTGGAAAACGCCGTCGAATTCTATGGCGCGATTTCTAACAACAAGCTGCACGGCTTGTCGATCAAAGTGGAATCGAACCAGACGCCGTTGCCGCCGGTGGTAAACGGCTACGCCAGCGAAGGCATCATTCAGTTCTTCTTTGAAGATACCAATGACGATCGCGGCTTCAACATCTATATCCTCGACGAAACCAATCGCGTTGAGGTTTATCACCATTGCGAAGGCAGTAAAGAAGAGCTGGTGCGTGACGTAAGTCGTTTCTATTCGTCGTCGCATGACCGTTTTACCTACGGCTCCAGCTTTATCAATTTCAACCTGCCGCAGTTCTACCAGATTGTGAATACTGGCGAACGTTTCCAGGTGATTCCTTTCCGCAGCCAAACGTTAACGCAGCTCTGCGCTACGCAGCCTGACAACGATAACGGCGACTTCCAGCCACGCTACCAAATGCATTGATCCCGCCTGCGTTCGCGCGGCGGGATGCGCTGTTACTCTGACCTGCCGCAGGAAATGCGGCTATTTCCTGTTGCTTTTACAACGTCAACTGCGATGATAAGCAACCATGGCTTAAGGACAGAAGAGCAGACAGAATGATACGAGTGATGAGTCAGCTGGGTATGGCGCTGGCACTGGTCAGCCTGGTAGGCTGTGGCCTGAAAGGACCGCTGTATTTCCCGCCGAAAGATCAGCCAAACAAGCCGAAACAGCAGGTCACCGAGCAGCAGCAAAAAGCCGCTCAGGATGCTGATGTCGGTGGTTTGGTCACCAGCAAGCCTGGTTCGCAGGCGAACTAAAATCTATGAGTAATCCGGCGGAGCAGAAAATGCAGTTCTCAAAAATGCACGGTCTCGGCAACGACTTTATGGTCGTGGATGCTGTGACGCAAAACGTCTTTTTTTCGCCGGAACTGATTCGCCGCCTGGCGGACAGAAATCTGGGGATCGGTTTTGATCAGCTGCTGATCGTCGAACCGCCTTACGATCCGGATCTCGATTTCCATTACCGCATTTTCAACGCCGATGGCAGTGAAGTCGCGCAGTGCGGCAACGGCGCTCGCTGTTTCGCCCGCTTTGTGCGTCTGAAAGGGTTGACCAACAAAAGCGACATTCGCGTCAGTACACAAACCGGCCGCATGGTGCTCAGCGTTACCAATGATGAGCTGGTGCGCGTCAATATGGGACAACCGAACTTCGAACCGCAAAGCGTGCCGCTGCGTGCCAATAAAGCAGAGAACCTTTATTTGCAGCGTGTTGCCGATCAAACCGTGATGTTTGGTGCGGTATCGATGGGCAATCCGCACTGCGTGATTCAGGTAGAAAGCGTGAAAACCGCGCCGGTGGAAACGCTCGGTCCAGAGCTGGAAAGCCACGAGCGTTTCCCGGAGCGCGTTAACGTCGGTTTCATGGAAGTGGTCAATCGTGAACACATCCGTCTGCGCGTGTACGAACGTGGCGCGGGCGAAACCCAGGCTTGCGGCAGCGGCGCTTGTGCGGCGGTGGCCTGCGGCGTTCAGCAGGGCATTTTAGCGGAGAATGTCCGCGTCGATTTGCCGGGCGGAACGCTGCATATTGCCTGGAAAGGGGAAGGGCAACCGCTGTTTATGACCGGTCCTGCCACACACGTCTACGATGGGTTTATTCATCTATGAAAAATGTCGAAGAGCAGACCGAAAGCGAGGTTTTGCTGGACGATCAATCGGTAAGCGCATTTCTGCGTGAAAACCCCGATTTCTTTATTCGCAATGCGCGCCAGGTCGAACAGATGATGGTGCCGCATCCGGTACGCGGCAGCGTTTCGCTGGTGGAGTGGCATATGGCGCGTCAGCGTAACCACATCCAGCAGTTGGAAGAGGAGATCACGCTGCTGATGGAGCAGGCCACGGCTAACCATCAGCTGTTTGATCGCCTGCTGGCGCTGCAAGGTCATCTTGCCGCCGCCGACAGCTTGCAAGAGATGTTAACGCGTCTGCACCGCTGGGCGCGCGAACTCGGTCTGGCCGGTGCGCACGTGCGCGTGTTCAATGACAAGTGGCACATCGGCGCGCCCTCGGATTTCACCCAACTCGGCTTGTCACGTCAGGCATTCGAACCATTGCGCATTCAGCGCTTCGGCAATGAACATCACTATCTCGGCAGCCTGAACGGCCCGGAATTGCTGCTGCTGTTGCCGCAGGCCAAAGCGATTGGCTCGGTGGCGATGTCGCTGATGGGCGAGCGCGGCGAGCTGGGCGTATTGATGTTTACCAGCCGCGATAATCAGCATTATCAGGCGGGCATGGGCACGCTGCTGCTGCAGCATCTGGCGCAAATGCTGCCGGATTTGCTGTCACGCTGGATTGAACGCGCATGAGTCACGTCAGTCCGCTGCTGCCGGCCGTGGATGACTTTCTGCGTTATCTGAAGGTCGAACGCCAGCTCAGTCCGCTGACGCAAAAGAATTACCAACGGCAATTGCAGGCGATTATGGCAATGGCCGATGAGATGAAGCTGATGAGCTGGTCGCAGCTGGAACCGGCGCAGGTGCGCAGCCTGGCGGCGCGCAGCCGCCGTGGCGGTTTAGGCGCCAGCAGTCTGGCGCTGCGCATGTCGGCGCTGCGCAGTTTTCTCGACTGGCAAGTGCATCAGGGTATGTTGAGTGCCAATCCCGCCAAAGGCATTTCCACGCCGCGTAACGCGCGCCATCTGCCGAAAAACATGGACGTCGACGAAGTTAACCAACTGCTGGAGATCGATTTCAACGATCCGCTGGCGGTGCGCGACCGCGCGATGCTGGAAACCATGTACGGCGGCGGCTTGCGTCTCTCCGAGCTGGTGAATATGGATTGTCGCCACATGGATTTGGAAGCGGGCGAAGTGCGGGTGCTGGGTAAAGGCAGCAAAGAGCGCCGCGTACCGATTGGCGGCACGGCGGTCACCTGGATTCAGCACTGGTTATCGCTGCGCGATAGCTTTGCGCCGCAGGATGATGCGGTGTTTGTCTCCAGCCGCGGCAGCCGAATTTCGACGCGCAACGTGCAGAAGCGTTTTGCCGAATGGGGCATCAAGCAAGGCGTTGCCAGCCATATTCATCCGCATAAACTGCGCCACTCTTTTGCCACGCATTTGCTGGAATCGAGCGGCGATCTGCGCGCGGTACAGGAACTGCTCGGCCACGCCAATCTGGCGACCACGCAAATCTATACCCATCTGGATTTCCAGCATCTGGCGACGGTTTATGATGCGGCCCATCCGCGTGCCAAACGAGGAAAGTCTTAATGAAGTTTTATCGTCCGCTCGGCCCGATCAAAGCGATCACTTTTGATCTCGACGACACCTTGTATGACAACCATCCCGTGATCCGCAAAACCACCGCCGAATCGCATGCTGCACTGCAGGCGTATCATCCGGCGCTGCGTGAATTTACCCCGGCAGATTATCAGGCGCTGCGTAATGAGTTGCTGGCGCGTGAGCCGGAAATTTATCACGACGTGTCTGAATGGCGCCGCCGCTCGGTGGAGCTGGCGCTACTCAATGTTGGCTTATCCGCATCAGAAGCGACCGCCGGTGCCAGCGACGTGATGAGCGTGTTCCATCAATGGCGCAGCGAAGTGACCATGCCAGAAGAGACACATCAAACGCTGACGTGGTTGGGTGAGCGTGTGCCGCTGGTGGCGATTACCAACGGTAATGCCTGCCCGGAAAAGCTCGGTATCCATCACCACTTCCAGTTCGCGCTGCGTGCCGGTCCGCACGGTCGCGCCAAGCCGTGGCAGGATATGTATCATCTGGCCGCTGAGCGTTTGGACATCGCGCCGCAGCACATTCTGCACGTCGGCGACGATCTCACCACCGATGTTGCCGGTTCGCTGCGTGCCGGGATGCAAGCCTGCTGGATCAACCTGCGAGAAGGCAATCTGATGAAGATCGACGATGCGCGTTTGCTGCCGCACGTTGAAATTGATCAGTTGGCATCTCTGACCTCGCTGCTATAATAGCTGTAAATTTATCCAGTAACTGGATGCTCTCCTTTTTTAGACGGTGCTTATGGACGTTTCTGATCTGCTTGACGGCTTGAATGACAAACAGCGCGAGGCGGTCGCCGCACCGCGCAGCAACCTGCTGGTGCTGGCCGGAGCAGGCAGTGGCAAAACCCGTGTGCTGGTGCATCGCATCGCCTGGCTGCTGTCGGTAGAGAACTGCTCGCCGTATTCAATTATGGCGGTGACCTTTACCAACAAAGCGGCGGCAGAAATGCGCCATCGTATCGATCAGCTGATCGGCACCAGCCAGGGCGGCATGTGGATTGGTACCTTCCACGGCCTGGCGCACCGTTTACTGCGCGCGCATCACCTTGATGCCGGTTTGCCGCAGGATTTCCAGATTCTCGACAGTGACGATCAGCTGCGTCTGCTGAAGCGCCTGATCAAAGCAATGAACCTTGATGAGAAACAGTGGCCTGCGCGTCAGGGCATGTGGTACATCAACGGCAAAAAAGATGAAGGTCTGCGGCCAAAACACATCGAAAGCTACGGCAATCCGGTTGAGCAAACCTGGCTGCGCATCTATCAGGCGTATCAGGAAGCCTGCGATCGCGCCGGTTTAGTGGATTTCGCTGAACTGCTGCTGCGCGCCCACGAACTGTGGCTCAACAAGCCGCATATCCTCAATCATTACCGCGAGCGTTTCAGCAACGTGCTGGTGGATGAGTTCCAGGATACCAACAACATTCAGTACGCATGGATTCGCATGCTGGCGGGTGATACCGGCCGCGTGATTATCGTCGGCGATGACGATCAGTCGATTTACGGCTGGCGCGGGGCGCAGGTAGAAAACATCCAGCGCTTCCTGCAGGATTTCCCCGGCGCAGAAACCATTCGTCTTGAGCAGAACTATCGCTCGACCAACAACATTCTGAAAGCCGCGAACACGCTGATCGCCAACAACAATGGCCGCCTCGGTAAAGAGCTGTGGACCGACGGCAGCGATGGCGAAAAGATCTCGCTCTACTGCGCATTCAACGAGCTGGATGAAGCGCGCTTTGTGGTCAATCGTATTAAAAGCTGGCATGAAAACGGCAACGCGCTGCAGGATTGCGCCATTCTCTATCGCAGCAACGCCCAATCGCGTGTGCTGGAAGAGGCGCTGCTGCAAGGCAGCATGCCGTATCGCATTTATGGCGGCATGCGCTTCTTTGAGCGTCAGGAGATCAAAGATGCTTTGGCCTATCTGCGTTTGATGGCCAATCGCAATGACGATGCAGCATTTGAGCGCGTGGTGAACACGCCGGTGCGCGGCGTCGGCGATCGTACGCTTGATGTGGTGCGCCAGACCGCACGCGATCAGCAACTCACCCTATGGCAGGCAACGCGCGAGCTGTTACAGAACAAAGTGTTAGCCGGACGCGCCGCGTCGGCGCTGCAGCGCTTCTGCGAGCTGGTCGATTCACTGGCCAGCGAAACATCCGAGATGCCGCTGCATGTGCAAACCGATCGCGTCATCAAAGACTCCGGTTTATGGGTGATGTACGAGCAGGAGAAGGGCGAGAAGGGCCAGGCGCGTATTGAAAACTTAGAGGAGCTGGTCACTGCAACGCGCCAGTTCAGCTATCAGGATGAAGACGAAGATCTGATGCCGCTGCAGGCGTTCTTGTCGCATGCGGCGCTGGAGGCGGGCGAAGGCCAAGCCGACAAATGGCAGGATGCGGTGCAGCTGATGACCATGCACTCGGCGAAAGGGCTGGAGTTTAGCCAGGTATTTATCGTCGGCATGGAAGAGGGCATGTTCCCGAGCCAGATGTCGCTGGATGAAGGCGGTCGTCTGGAAGAGGAACGTCGTTTGGCTTACGTCGGCGTAACGCGTGCGATGGTCAAGCTGACGCTCACTTATGCCGAAAGCCGTCGTCTTTATGGTAAGGAAGTGTATCACCGTCCATCACGCTTTATCGGCGAGCTGCCGGAAGAGTGCGTGGAAGAGGTGCGTTTGCGCGCCAGCGTCAGCCGTCCGGTGAGCCATCAGCGCATGGGTACGCCCATCGCGCAAAACGACAGCGGCTTCACGCTTGGCCAGCGCGTGCGCCATGCCAAATTCGGCGAAGGCACCATCATCAACCTCGAAGGCAGCGGCGAACACAGCCGTTTGCAGGTGGCGTTTCAGGGCCAGGGAATCAAGTGGCTGGTGGCGGCTTACGCCCGTCTGGAAACGGTGTAGCGCGGTTGCGCTACCTTGACGACTTTTTCGTCTCAGCGTAACATGCGCGCACTATTATCATGAGAGGACAATGCCTTGGACGCGCCCAGTCGATGCTGGCTCAATCACCTGTTTAACAGGAACTCCTAAGGTTACCTCTTTTAGCTGGTAGCCTTAGCGGTTATCAGCGACCTCCCTTTTTTACTCTCGTCGCGTGAGTTAGCACTGATTTACCCTTGAAGCGAAAGTTTCCGTGTTCAGGCTTCGCCGTGCCCGTAATCTACAGTGGTCACCGCCTTGTCCCATTCCGAAAAAATGGGGAGTTATTGCTATGCTGAGCGCATTTAAACTCGATCGTAATCGCCTGACGCGCATCGAGCTGGAAGAAGACAACGACAAACTCAACACGTCTGTTTGGGTCGATCTGATCGAACCCGACGACAGCGAACGCGATCGCGTGCAGTGCGAGCTCGGCCAGAGCCTGGCAACGCGTCCGGAGCTGGAAGACATCGAAGCCTCGGCGCGTTTCTTCGAAGACGAAGACGGCCTGCACATTCACTCCTTCTTCTTCTTTGAAGATGCCGAAGACCACGCGGGCAACTCCACTGTGGCATTCACCATCCGCGAAGATCGCCTGTATACGCTGCGTGAACGCGAGCTGCCGGCTTTCCGTCTCTATCGCATGCGTGCGCGCAACCAGATGCTGACCGATGGCAACGCCTATGAGCTGCTGCTGGATCTGTTTGAGACCAAAATCGAACAGCTGGCGGATGAGATCGAGAACATCTATAGCGCGCTGGAGAAACTCAGCCGCGTGATCATGGAAGGCCAGCAGGGCGAAGAGTACGACCAGGCGCTGTCACGTTTGGCGGAGCTGGAAGATATCGGCTGGAAAGTGCGTTTGTGTCTGATGGATACCCAGCGTGCGCTCAACTTCCTGGTGCGCAAAGCGCGTCTGCCGGGGAATCAGCTGGAGCAAGCACGTGAAATCCTGCGCGATATCGAATCGCTGCTGCCGCATAACGAATCGCTGTTCCAGAAGGTTAACTTCCTGATGCAGGCGGCGATGGGCTTCATCAACATCGAGCAGAACCGCATCATCAAGATCTTCTCGGTGGTATCGGTGGTGTTCCTGCCGCCAACGCTGGTGGCATCCAGCTACGGGATGAACTTCGAGTTTATGCCGGAGCTGAAATGGAGCTTTGGTTACCCGGGCGCGATTAGCCTGATGATCCTCGCCGGCCTGGCGCCTTACCTCTATTTCAAACGCA
The DNA here is from genome assembly GCF_024707505.1 of Pantoea sp. SOD02. Lineage (GTDB taxonomy): Bacteria > Pseudomonadota > Gammaproteobacteria > Enterobacterales > Enterobacteriaceae > Pantoea > Pantoea symbiotica. Next base: position 196,743 of record NZ_CP102604.1, read on the forward strand.
AGAATTGGTTGTAACCGTTCTCAAGTCCAGGTCGTCATGAATGACGACCCTACAAAACCGCTCATGACAAACGTAGGGTCGCCATTTATGGCGACCTGGTAGATAAACTTCAATTTTCTGCGTAACCTGTTGGCTCTGCTCACTATCTGATTCTCTCCTATGGCGCGCTTCTCATTGCGACTGCAATGGACACTTCTGCTGATTGCTTCGTTAGTGCTGGGGATTATCCTCCAGCTGTTCCACCTTCCTGCGGCCCTGCTGCTTGGCCCAATGATTGTCGGCACCGTTATGGGCTTGTCCGGCGCCACCGTTCGCATCGATAAACGTTTCTTCGTGCTGGCACAAGCGGTGCTCGGCTGCATGATTGGCCAGAGCTTATCGCCGGGCATTCTCACGCCGCTGATTCAGGATTGGCCGGTGGTGCTGGCGGTGCTGGTGCTGACGCTAGCGGCCAGCGGCTTGTCCGGTTTTCTGCTGGTGCGCTTCAGTAATTTGCCCGGCCCAACCGGCGCATGGGGATCGTCGCCCGGCGGCGCTTCGGCGATGGTAGCAATGGCCGGTGATTTCGGGGCGGATGTGCGGCTGGTGGCTTTTATGCAGTATCTGCGCGTGCTGTTTGTCGCCACCGCTGCGGCCGTGGTGGCGCGCATTGGCCTCGGCACCAACGGCGGTGCGGCTGAACTGGTGTGGTTTCCCGCGCTGCACAGCAGCTTTCTGCTGACATTGCTGGTGATGTTCGCCGGTGCGTGGCTCGGCCAGAGGCTGCGCATTCCTTCCGGCGCTTTGTTGCTACCGGCGCTGATCGGCGCGGTGCTGCACGGCACGGATGTGGCGACCTTGCAGGTACCGGAATGGTTGCTGGCGCTGGCTTATGCGTTGATTGGATGGAGCGTGGGGTTGCGTTTCACCCGGCCGATTTTCAAGCTGGCGCTGCGAACGCTGCCGCAAATGCTGCTGTCGATTTTCGGCTTAATGCTGTTATGCGGCGGATTAGCCTGGATGCTGACGCGCGTTTTGCACGTCGATCTGATGACCGCCTATCTGGCAACCAGCCCGGGCGGGCTGGATACCGTGGCGATTATTGCGGCCGGCACGCGGGTCGATATAGCATTTGTCATGGCGCTGCAGACGCTGCGTCTGTTCACCATCTTGCTCACCGGCCCGGCGCTGGCGCGTTTTATTTCACGCTACGCGCATGCGCGCCCGAGCTGAGAACGCGACCGCATCGATAATGAACACGGCGAGCGCCAGCCAGATAAAGCCGAAGGTCACCATTTTATCCGGCGTCAGGTTCTCGCCGTAGAACAGCACCGCCAGAAGGAACATCAGCGTCGGGCCCAGATACTGGAAGAAGCCGACAGTCGATAAACGCAGACGCGCGCAGGCGGCCGCAAACAGCATCAGCGGAATGGTGGTGATAATGCCCGCCGCGACCAGCTTGAGATTAAGGCTCATGGCGTTGGCACTGAGATGGCTGGTCGCGCTGTCTGCAAAGCCAAACAGGTAAATCGCCGCCAGCGGAAACAGCCACAGCGTCTCGATCAGCATGCCGCTCTGCGCATCGACCTGAATCTTTTTGCGCACCAAACCGTACAAAGCAAAACTCAGCGCCAGACCAAGGCCGATAATCGGCAGCGATCCAAATTGCCACAGCTGCACCAGCACACCGGTTGTCGCCAGCAGCACCGCCAGCCACTGCAAGCGGCGGAAGCGTTCGCGCAGGAACAGCATGCCAAACACCACGTTAATCAGCGGGTTGATAAAGTAGCCGAGGCTGGCTTCCAGCATGTGCTGATTATTCACCGCCCAGATAAACAGCAGCCAGTTGCCGCCAATGGTGACGGCGGTCAGCGCCAGCAGCAGCACCTTTTTCGGCTGCGCCAGCACACTGCGCACCTGCGCCCAGCTACGCGTCAGGGTGATCAGTAGCAGCATAAACAGCGCGGACCAAATCACGCGATGCGTCATAATTTCGGTGGCGGGCACCTCTTTGACCAGCTTGAAGTAGGCGGGCGCGATGCCCCAAATGAAGTAAGCGCCGAGCGCGTAGCCAATACCCTGGCGAGTTTGTTGCGAATCCATCAAGTCATTCCAAAAGTACTGATTAGCCAATCATATAGGTGGCGGTAGCGGTAGCGATGTAATCGCCTTGCTGGTTATGTAACTCCACGCGCGCCACGGCGACTTTATTGCCGCCGCGCAGCAGGCTGCTGGTGGCGATAAAGCGCTCGCCGCGGCCTGGGCGCAGATAATCCACGCGCATATCAATGGTGCCCATACGGGACAGGCGCTGGCGCAGCTCTTCCTCGGTAATGCTCTCCTGGCGCGTCAGCGCATAGCTGACACACACCAGCCCAGCGGCGACATCCAGTACCGAGGCAATGACGCCGCCATGCAAAATCTGCTGCGCCGCGTTGCCGACCAGCATGGTTTTATTGGCGAAGCCGAGTTCGGCGTAATCCGCTTCCAGTCGATCCAGCTCTAATCCGAGCGCCTGATTGAAGGGCATGTGATAAACAAAAATTTCGCCAATCAGACGGCGCGCTTCCTGCTGTGTCAGCAACGGGGATGACATAATTCCTGCCTTAAAATGTTAACGAGTTGTGTATATTATGCCGCGTTCGAGCCGCTTTCCAGTTTCGGAAATCGGCGCTGATCAACCGCAGGTTTTGCGTGTAGAATGGCCTGCTTTTTGAACCGTCACTTGACGATTACGACACGCAGTTCTCTGGAGAATTCTATGCGTAAGCATTACGCCTTGCTGGCCGCGGCGCTGATCCTTCCTGGCCTGGCGCAGGCTGAAGAAGCCACGATAAAAGAGGTTCATGATGCACCGGCAGTGAAGGGCAGCATTATCGCTAACCTGCTGGAGAAACACGATAACCCGTTCGTGCTTTATCCTTACGAAAACAACTATCTGCTCTACACCTACACCACAGACATGAACAAAGAGGCGATCTCTTCGTACAACTGGGCAGACAAAGCTAAAAATGATGAAGTAAAATTCCAGCTCAGCCTGGCATTTCCGCTATGGCGCGGCATTTTAGGCGATAACTCGGTGCTGGCGGCGTCCTATACTCAGCGCTCGTGGTGGCAGCTCTCGAACCGTGGTGCGTCATCACCGTTCCGTGAAACCGATTATGAGCCACAGATTTTCCTCGGCTGGGCCACCGATTACACCTTCGCAGGCTGGACCTTACGCGATGTGGAAACCGGCTTAGTGCATCAGTCGAACGGCCGCAGCGAGCCAACTTCGCGCAGCTGGAACCGCGTTTACGCGCGCTTCATGGCGCAGAACGGCAATCTGCTCGCGGAGATCAAACCCTGGTATCGTCTGCCAGAAAGTGAAAGCAATGACGATAACCCGGACATCACCAAATACATGGGTTACTACCGCGCCAAGCTCGGCTACATGATGGGCGAGAACATTTTCAGCGTGGAAGGTAACTACAACTGGAACAGCGGCTTTGGCGGTGCAACTTTCGCCTGGAGCTACCCAATCTCTGAACATGTGCGCTTTTACACGCAGGTGTTCAGCGGCTATGGTGAATCATTGATCGACTATAACCATCGCCAGACGCGCTTCGGCGTGGGCGTGACGCTCAACGATCTGTTCTAACCCGCAACAAAGACAGGATTACCGTGGCAACATCGGCAGTGCTTAATCAGGAAATGCTGGCGCAGCAGGTATTACAAGATACCTTCGGCTATCAGCAGTTCCGCCCAGGTCAGCAAAACATCATCGAAACCGCCCTGTCAGGACGCGATTGTCTGGTGGTGATGCCGACCGGCGGCGGCAAATCGCTGTGCTATCAAATCCCGGCGCTGGTGCGCGAAGGGCTGACGCTGGTGGTTTCACCGCTGATTTCACTGATGAAAGATCAGGTCGATCAGCTGCTGGCTAACGGCGTGGCAGCAGCGTGCCTCAACTCAACGCAGACGCGTGAGCAGCAGCAGCAGGTGTTTGCGGATTGTCGTACTGGCAAACTCAAGCTGCTGTATATCGCGCCTGAACGCCTGATGATGGACAACTTCCTCGACAGCCTGCACCAGTGGAATCCGGTGATGCTGGCGGTGGATGAAGCGCACTGTATTTCACAGTGGGGCCACGATTTCCGTCCGGAATATGGCTCGATTGGCCAGCTGCGTCAGCACTTCCCTGATTTGCCGGTCATGGCGTTAACCGCCACCGCCGATGAAACCACGCGTAACGATATCGCCCATCTGCTGCAGATGGACGATCCGCTGATTCAAATCAGCAGCTTTGACCGCCCGAATATTCGCTACACGCTGGTGGAGAAATTCAAACCCACCGAGCAACTTCTGCGTTACGTGCAGGATCAGCGCGGCAAAAGCGGCATTATTTACTGTAACAGCCGCGCGAAAGTGGAAGACACCGCCGCGCGCCTGCAGAGCCGTGGCTTGAGCGTTGGCGCTTATCACGCCGGTATCGATAGCGCGCAGCGTGCCAGCGTGCAGGAAGCCTTCCAGCGTGACGATCTGCAAATTGTGGTCGCCACCGTGGCATTCGGTATGGGCATCAATAAACCCAACGTGCGCTTTGTGGTGCACTTCGATATTCCGCGCAACATCGAATCCTATTATCAGGAAACCGGTCGCGCCGGGCGTGATGGTCTGCCTGCCGAAGCGATGATGCTTTACGACCCGGCCGATATGGCGTGGCTGCGTAAATGTCTGGAAGAGAAAGTGCCCGGACCGTTGCAGGACATTGAACGCCACAAGCTCAACGCGATGGGCGCGTTTGCTGAAGCGCAAACCTGTCGTCGTCTGGTACTGCTGAACTATTTCGGCGAAGGTCGCCAGCAGCAGTGCGACAACTGCGATATCTGCCTCGATCCGCCACGTCGCTACGACGGCTTGCTGGAGGCGCAAAAGGCGCTGTCGAGCATCTATCGTACCGGCCAACGCTTTGGGATGGGCTATATTGTTGAGGTTTTGCGCGGAGCCAGTAATCAGCGTATTCGTGACAACGGCCACGACAAACTGCCGGTGTACGGCTTAGGCCGCGAGCACAGCCACGAACACTGGATCAGCGTGCTGCGTCAGCTGATTCACCTCGGCATGGTGACGCAAAACATCGCCATGCATTCGGCGCTGCAACTGACCGAAGCGGCGCGCCCGGTGTTACGCGCGGAAGTACCGCTGATGTTGGCGGTGCCGCGTATCGTGACGGTGAAGACGCGTGGCAGCAGTTCGCCGAAAGTACACAGCGGCAATTACGATCGCCAGCTGTTTGCCAAGCTGCGTAAGCTGCGCAAAGCGATTGCCGATGAAGAGAATATTCCGCCGTACGTGGTGTTTAACGATGCCACGCTGATTGAAATGGCAGAACAAATGCCGATTAGCGCGTCAGAAATGCTCAGCGTGAACGGCGTCGGTCATCGCAAACTGGAGCGTTTTGGTAAGCCGTTCCTGGTGATGATCAAAGAACATGTTGATGAAGGTTAAAGGAAAAAATTCATGCTGATGTTATTCGCCACCGTCGCGCTGGTGCATCTGGTTGCGCTGATGAGTCCCGGCCCGGACTTCTTCTTTGTGTCGCAAACGGCGGCGAGCCGCTCGCGCAAAGAGGCGATGATGGGCGTTCTGGGCATTACCTTGGGCATTGTGATCTGGGCCGGTGTGGCGCTGATGGGCCTGCATCTGATCCTGGAAAAAATGGCCTGGCTGCATGAAATCATTATGGTCGGCGGCGGATTGTATCTGCTGTGGATGGGCTGGCAGCTGATGCGTTCAGCGCGTCAACGTCACAAGCAGCCACAATCGGAAACGCCGGTGGTGGAGCTGCCGAAAAGAGGCATGAGCTTCCTGAAAGGTTTCCTGACTAACCTGTCGAACCCAAAAGCGATCATCTACTTTGGTAGCGTGTTCTCACTGTTTGTTGGCAACGACGTCGGCGCGATGGAGCGCTGGGGCTTGTTCCTGCTGATTATTGGTGAGACGTTCGCGTGGTTTACGCTGGTAGCGGCGATTTTCGCTATGCCGTGGATGCGTGATAAGTATCAGCGGATGGCGAAGTGGGTGGATGGTATGGCGGGCGTGCTGTTTGCAGGTTTTGGCATTCATTTAATCATTTCGAGATAAACCAGGTCGCCATAAATGGCGACCCTACGTAGGGTGGGCATTTATGCCCACCGGGTTGAATATCACGCCATTCTGCGTGCGCTGGCTAACAGCGCGCCAACCGCCATAAACAATCCACCAAAGGTGCGGTTCAGCAGCTTCATCTGCTTCGGCCCTTTGATCCAGCCAGCAATGCGCGTTGCCAGCGTGGCGTAACCAATCATCACGATGATATCGACCACAATGGTGGTAACGCCGAGCACCAGATATTGCATGAGCTGCGGCTGGTGCGGCTGAATAAACTGCGGGAACAGCGCGGCGAGAAACACGATGCTTTTCGGGTTGGTGAGGTTCACCAACACCGCACGCTTGAACAGGCGGCGACGCGGCATCGCTTTGGCAACGGCGTCAAGATCGATACCGCCCGCTGAGCGCCATTGTTGAATGCCCAGCCACACCAGATAAGCTGCGCCAGCCCACTTCAGGACTTCAAACGCCAGAATCGATTGGGAAAACAGCGCACCCAAACCGGCGCCGACCAGCACAATATGAATGGCCAGGCCGAGCTGCAAGCCGGTAATCGATGCCACCGCGCCGCGATAACCGTGGCTGATGCCGGTGCTCATGGTGTTAATCGCGCCGGAACCGGGTGAAAGGCTGAGAATAGTTGTGGTCAGCAGGTACGTTAACCACCATTCAATGGTCATGTGTGACATTCCCTGAAGTTAGCGAAGTGTGACACAATACGACAGAAAATCGCCGCACGCTACGCAGCACAGGCGCGCGAATCACGTTTTTTTCAGGGGGACGGATGCAGCATCATAAACAGAGTTGGCTCGGACGTGAGCGAGGCTTTTCGGCCTTTGCTACCGGTCCGCTGCTCGACTTCTGGCGTCGCCGTGAAGAGTGTGAATTCACCGGCGTCGGCAACCTGAAGATTCGCTACGTCCGTTTCACCTCACCGCAACATCGTCGTGTCATTCTGGTCGTGCCTGGCCGCATTGAGAGCTACATCAAGTATCCCGAACTGGCTTACGACCTCTTCATGTGCGGCTACGATGTGGTGATTCTCGACCATCGCGGTCAAGGACGTTCCGAACGTCTGCTGGAAGATTCGCACCGCGGCCATGTGGTGGATTTTGGTGACTACGTTGACGATCTTGAAACGCTGTATCTGAAAGAGATAGTCAGCAACCATTATCAGCAGCGCTACGTGCTGGCCCACTCGATGGGCGGCGCGATTTTAGCGCTGTTTCTGGCGCGTCAACCGCAGGCGTTTCACGCTGCGGTGTTCTCCGCGCCGATGTTTGGCATTGTGCTGCCGCTGCCCGACTGGATGGCGCACCGCATTCTCGACTTGACCGAAAAACTGCCCGCGCTGCGTGAAGGCTACGCGCTGGGCACCGGCCGCTGGCGCGCCAATCCGTTTGGCATCAACCGTCTGACGCACAGCCGCGAACGCTATCGCCGCAACCTGCGTTTTTACGCTGACGATCCGGCGCTTCGCGTCGGTGGGCCCACTTATCACTGGGTGCGCGAAGGCGTACAGGCCGGGCGCGACATCTTCAATCAGGTGGCGAACATCACCACGCCGACCTTGCTGCTGCAGGCGAGTGAAGATGATGTGGTGGATAACCGTTCACAAAATCTATTTTGTACGGCGATGGCCGAAGCAGGACATCCCTGCGCAGGTAACGCGCCATATGTGATAAAAGGAGCGCGTCATGAGATCTTGTTTGAAACAGACGCGATGCGTGCCGAAGCGCTAAACGCGGTGGTCGATTTTTTTGCACACCACGCTTAATCAATTTTACTTTCCGATATCAACACCCGAGGTTTACATGTATCACATCGTCGCATCCGACCTGGATGGCACGCTGCTCTCTCCGGATCACCGCCTGACGCCGTTCGCTCGCACTACGCTGCAGGAACTGGTGGCGCGTGACATCCACTTTGTTTTTGCCACCGGTCGTCACTATATCGACGTCGGACAGATGCGCGATAAGCTCGGCATTCCGGCTTATATGATCACGTCTAATGGCGCGCGTGTGCACAACGCCGAGGGTGAGCTGGTGTTCAGCCACAACCTCGACGCCGACATCGCCAGCGATTTGTATGGCCTGCAATATCATGACGAGCACATCCTGACGCACGTTTATCGCGACGATGAGTGGTTCATGAGCCGTCATCGCCCAGACGAGCAGGACTATTTCCGCGAGTCAGTATTTAACTATCAGGTTTACCAGCCGGGCATGCTGCCGACCGACGGCATCAGCAAAGTGTTCTTCACCTGCGAAGATCCGGAGCGTTTAGTTCCGATGGAGCAGGCGATTGAAGCGCGCTGGGGCGATCGCGTGAATGTCAGCTTCTCGCTGCCAACCTGCCTGGAAGTGATGGCGGGCGGGGTTTCCAAAGGTCACGCGCTGGAAGCGGTAGCGAAACAGCTCGGCCACTCGCTGAAAGAGTGCATCGCCTTCGGCGACGGCATGAATGATGTGGAGATGCTCAGCATGTCAGGTAAAGGCTGCATCATGCGTAATGCGCAGCAGCGCCTGAAAGATACCTTGCCGACGCTGGAAGTCATTGGCAGCAACGCGGATGACGCCGTACCGCATACGCTGCGTAAATTGTTCCTCGCGTAGTTTGCAATGTGGTCGCCATTAATGGCGACCTTACAACGGCTTGGTTGGTCTTGTTTTGCCCACTTGTAAACCAAATAGTTTACTCGGATAACGACAGTTTGTTTACACTAGCGCCACTGTTCATTTAGAGATCGTTACCGTGCCGTTACTGATCGTTACCACCATTCTGTGGGCTTTTTCCTTCAGTTTAATCGGGGAATACCTGGCAGGTCAGGTGGATTCCTGGTTCTCTGTGTTAATGCGTCTGGCGCTCGCCGCCATCGTCTTCCTGCCGTTCCTGCGCTGGCGCGGATATCGTGCTTCCACCATCTTGCTGTATATGCTGGTGGGCATGCTGCAGCTCGGCATCATGTACCTGCTGAGCTTTGAAGCCTATCTCTATCTGAGCGTGACCGAATTCCTGCTGTTCACCGTGATGACGCCGCTGTATGTCACGCTGATCTACGATTTGCTCAGCCGACGTCCGCTGCGTATCGGCTATGCCTTCAGCGCGCTGCTGGCGGTAATCGGTGCGGCGATTATTCGTTACGACAAAGTCAGCGACCATTTCTGGTTCGGCTTGCTGCTGGTACAGGCGGCAAACATCTGCTTCGCCATCGGCATGGTGGGCTACAAACGTCTGCAGGAAACTCGTCCGATGCCGCAGCACACCGCGTTTTCGTGGTTCTATCTGGGCGCAGTGATCATCGCGGTAATCGCGTGGAGCTTGTGGGGCAATCCGAACAAACTGCCAACCACCTCGCTGCAGTGGGGCATTCTGGTGTGGCTGGGCGTGGCGGCTTCAGGTTTGGGCTACTTCATGTGGAACTACGGCGCAACGCAGGTGGATGCCGGCACCTTGGGCATTATGAACAACATGCATGTGCCTGCAGGCTTGCTGGTGAATCTGGCGATCTGGCAGGAGAAACCGCATTGGCCGAGTTTTATCGCCGGTGCCGCCGTGATTTTTGCCTCGCTTTATGTACATAAACGCTGGGTATTAGGTAAGAAAAGCAACGCATAGGCCTAAAGGGAAGGGATAGCGCGGCAGAGGAGCAAAGCATCCGAGCCATGGATGGCGAGGCTGATCCACAGGGAAGTGGTTACCCTTTGCGATCTGCCGCGCTATCCCTGACCCGGCTCGAACAAAGAAGCCATTAAGCCTTCTTAGCCGGCCCCGGACGATGAATCATCGTCAAACCTTTCAGGAAATTACGCAGAATCTGGTCACCGCATTCGCGGAAATTCTTATGATCTGGGTTGCGGAAAATCGCGCCAACCTCAGCCTGTGAAATCTTAAAGTTCGCTTTCAGCAGCACATCCGGGATATCGGTGGTCTTCAGCTCAAACGCGATACGCAATTTCTTCATGAAAATGTTGTTATTCATGCGGCGCTCAATCGAAGGCGCGGGCGCATCTTCACTCTTACCGCGACGATAAAAAATCAGACCGTTGAGGAAATAGCCCATCAATACATCCGGCAGTTTGCGAAACGCGGCATCGTCATCCTTCTTCATCCATGCCTGCACGTCTTCCAGCGGCACTTCACTCCCCGCTAAGGCAAAAATCTCCACCACTTTGCTATCGCTCAAATCAAGCATATAGCGCACGCTGCGCAGAACATCGTTACTCATCATGGTGAAACTCTCTTGGTCGCGGGTTGAGGCGGCGCATTATAGAGCAGGCGGGACAGGGATAACAGCGCGGGCGACCTTCGCCGCCCAACAACATCAGGATGAGAGGGTTTGCAGTGAGCCCGGGCGCGCGGCATCGCGCACGAAGGGCAGGTGTTCACAGGCGTGCTGACGGGCAAACCGCACAAAGGCTTCCATCACCGGCTGGCGCTGCTCGCCTTCGCGTACGGCGGCATACAAGCGGCTCCACAAGCCATCGCCCAAGGTCTTCGTCACTACCAAACCCTGCTGCTCAAAATTCTCCACCACCCAATGCGGCAGCGCGGCGATGCCCATGCGCGCCGACACCATCTGAATCAGCAACAGCGTATTGTCCACGCTCTTCAACGCCGGACTCACGCCCGCAGGCTGCAGGAAATGGCGCCACACATCTAAACGCTGACGCTGCACCGGATAGATCATCAACACTTCATCGGCCATATCTTCCGGGGAAATATGCTCAAGCTGCGCCAATGGATGATCCGGTGCCATCACCAAACGCACTTCAAAATCGAACATCGGTGAATAGAACAATCCGCTGCGCGGCAGAATATCGGAGGTTAACACCACATCCAGCTCGCCCTGCTGCAATGCGGGCTGTGGATCAAAGGTCACGCCGGATTTGAAATCCATCACCACCTGCGGCCAGCTCTGGCGGAAATTATTCAGCGCGGGCGTCAGCCACTGAATACAGCTGTGACACTCAATGGCGATACGCAACGTGGCCTGATGCGGCTCATGACACGCCTGCAAAGCCTGCTGAATCTGCGGCAAAACCTGCTCGGCCAACTGCAGCAAAATCTCTCCCTGCGGCGTAAAACGCAGCGGCTGGCTTTTGCGCACAAACAGACGAAAGCCCAGCCGCTGTTCCAGATCGCTGAACTGGTGAGACAACGCCGATTGCGTCTGATGAAGCTGTGAGGCGGCGGCGGCTAACGAGCCGGTGTTCCGTAACGCCTGCAGCGTCCGCAGGTGTTTGAGTTCGATCATGAGAATCCTTCACATCGAGATTGAACAAATTGCGCTTGAGGAACATACAGTACCCGCAGATTATGGCGGTGTAAACATCTGGACGGCTAAACATCTCTGCACCCTACTCAGTTAAGAATATCTGGAGAACAGAAAATGACCATTCTGAACCACACTCTCGGTTTCCCTCGCGTTGGATTGCGTCGTGAATTGAAAAAAGCACAGGAAAGCTACTGGGCAGGTAAAAGCTCACAAGAAGAGCTGCTGGCGGTGGGGCGCGAACTGCGCGCTCGTCACTGGCAACAGCAGAAAGAGGCGGGCGTCGATCTGCTGCCGGTCGGCGATTTCGCCTGGTACGATCACGTGCTGACAACCAGCCTGCTGCTGGGCAACGTGCCTGCACGCCACCAGAACAAAGATGGATCCGTCGATCTCGACACGCTGTTCCGCCTCGGTCGTGGCCGCGCACCAAGCGGTGCACCGGCGGCTGCGGCGGAAATGACCAAATGGTTCAACACCAACTATCACTACATGGTGCCGGAATTCACTCAGGGCCAGCAGTTCAAACTGACCTGGACTCAATTGCTGGATGAAGTCGACGAAGCGCTAGCGCTCGGCCACAAGATTAAACCGGTGCTACTCGGCCCGGTTACCTATCTGTGGCTGGGTAAAGTGAAAGGTGTGCCGTTCGATCGCCTGTCACTGCTTAAAGACATTCTGCCGGTTTACCAACAGGTGCTGACGGAACTGAAAAAACGCGGCATTGAATGGGTACAAATCGACGAACCTGCACTGGCGCTGGAACTGCCGCAAGCCTGGCGCGATGCGTTCAAACCCGCTTACGACGCGCTGCAGGGTAAAAGCAAACTGCTACTCACCACCTATTTCGACAGCATCGGTCAGAACCTCGACGTGATCAAGGCGCTGCCGGTGCAAGGCCTGCACGTTGACCTGGTGCACGGCAAAGACGACATCCAGCAGCTTAATGAGCAGATCCCGGCAGATTGGCTGCTTTCCGTCGGCGTGATCAACGGACGTAACGTGTGGCGCGCGGATCTCAGCAGCTGGTTTGCACGTCTGCAACCGCTGGTGGGCCAACGTCAACAATTGTGGATCGGATCATCCTGCTCGCTGCTGCATAGCCCAATCGATCTCAGTGTGGAAACGCGCCTTGATGAAGAGGTGAAAAGCTGGTTCGCCTTTGCCCTGCAGAAGTGCGCTGAGCTTTCACTGCTGAGTCAGGCGCTGAACAACAACAATGCCGCTTCGCTGGTCGAGTGGAGCGCACCGATTCGTGCGCGTGCCAACTCCACGCGCGTTCACAATGCCGCAGTCGGCGAGCGTCTGGCGAAAATCCAGGCTAAAGATGTTGAACGTACCAGCAACTACACCGAACGTGCCAAAGCGCAGCGTAAACGCTTCAACCTGCCAGCGTGGCCGACTACCACCATCGGTTCATTCCCGCAGACCACTGAAATTCGCGGCCTGCGCCTCGACTTCAAAAAAGGCAACATTGATGGCGGTAATTACCGCACCGGCATCGCCGAACACATCAAACAGGCGATTGTTGAGCAGGAACGTTTGGGTCTCGACGTGCTGGTGCACGGAGAAGCAGAGCGTAACGATATGGTGGAATACTTCGGCGAGAACCTCGACGGCTTCGTGTTCACCCAAAACGGCTGGGTACAGAGCTACGGTTCACGCTGCGTTAAACCACCGATCATTATTGGCGACGTAAGCAGGCCACAAGCCATCACCGTTGAGTGGGCGAAGTACGCGCAGTCGCTGACCGACAAGCCGGTGAAAGGCATGCTGACCGGTCCGGTGACGATTCTCTGCTGGTCATTCCCGCGTGAAGATGTGAGTCGCGAAACCATCGCCAAACAGATTGCGCTGGCGCTGCGTGACGAAGTAGAAGATCTGGAAAAAGCCGGGATCGGCATCATTCAGATTGATGAACCGGCACTGCGCGAAGGCCTGCCGCTGCATCAGTCCGATTGGGCCGCGTATCTGACCTGGGCAGTGGATGCATTCCGTCTCAATGCCGCCGTAGCGCAGGATGACACCCAGATTCACACCCACATGTGTTACTGCGAGTTCAATGACATCATGGACTCGATTGCCGCGCTGGATGCAGACGTCATCACTATCGAAACTTCACGTTCCGATATGGATCTGCTGGATACCTTTAAGGAGTTTGACTATCCCAACGAAATCGGTCCGGGCGTGTATGACATTCACTCGCCGAATGTGCCGAGCGTGGAGTGGATGGAAGAGTTGCTGCGCAAAGCGGCGCAGAGCATCCCGGAAGCGCGTTTGTGGGTGAATCCGGATTGTGGCCTGAAAACCCGTGGTTGGACGGAAACCCGTCAGGCACTGGCGAATATGGTCAAAGCGGCGCAAAACCTGCGGGGTGAAACGGCTTAGAAGCTGTAAATGAGGTTGGGGCGCATAGACGCCCCTTTTTATTACGCGTTTGGCGTTACGCCATACTGCGCGAACCACGCCAGCATACGTTGCCAGCCATCTTTGGCGGAATCAGCGTGATAACTGGCACGATAATCCGCGTTGAAAGCATGTCCGGCATCCGGATATACCACGATCTCTGCTTTGGCATTGGCGGCGTGCAGCGCCTGACGCATCTTATCAATGCTCTCGAGCGGGATGCTCTCATCCTGACCACCGTAAAGGCCCAGCACCGGCGCATTCAGATTCACTGCGATATCGATCGGGTGTTTCTGCTGCTTCAGCGTCTTTTCACCGTCTAATCGGCCATACCATGCCACCGCCGCGCGCACCTGCGGATTGTGCGCGGCAAACAGCCAGCTAATGCGTCCGCCCCAGCAGAAACCGGTAATCGCCAGACGACGGATATCACCATCGTGACGCGTGGCCCAGTTGGCCACATGATCGAGATCGGACAACACCTGCGAATCCGGAACTTTGCTCACCAGCTCTTTGAACAGCGTGGGAATGTCGTTGTAATCGTTGGGATCGCCTTCACGGAAATAGAGTTCGGGAGCGATCGCCAGATAACCTTCCAGCGCCAGACGGCGGCAGACATCACGGATATGCTCGTGCACGCCGAAAATCTCCTGCACCACCAACACCACCGGCAAGGTGCCTTGATACTCTTTTGGTCGGGCGTAATAGGCGGGCAGATTTTCGCCCTGGCTCGGAACCGAGGTCTCGCCAGCATGAATTGCGTCGCTGGTGGTAATAATGGTGCTGCTTGCGGTGGGCTGAACGGCGGGTGCAAAGCCGCCGGATGCCGTTTTTTGTGCCATATTGTCTTCGGTTTTCATTGTTCTCTCCGTGCTAGCAAATGCGCAATCACGTAACTATAGCCTGGCGAAGTAAAGCAAGGCTGGCGTAAGGTGCAGAGGGATTTTTTTCACGTGTGCTGCCTCTCTATTAACATTGCCACCAACACTTACACAGCACCGCTTGTAGCAATTCAGAATTGCACAACGTTAATGTGTGATGTAAATCACATAATGTTTTTCTGATAATGTAAGTTTCATTATTGATGGTGAATTGAGTCACATATTTATGCCGCCTGCTCACGTAGAGTGGCGCGCACATCCCCAATTATCAGGAGTCTGTTATGGCCCAGTCTGACGTTTTCCACCTTGGCATCACCAAAGCTGATTTGAAAGGAGCCACGTTGGCCATCGTGCCTGGCGATCCTGAGCGCGTGAAGAAAATCGCCGCGCTGATGGACAATCCACAGCATCTGGCTTCACACCGTGAATTCACCACCTACCTGGCCGAAGTGGATGGCAAACCGGTTGTGGTGTGCTCGACCGGTATCGGCGGACCTTCAACCTCGATTGCGGTTGAAGAGCTGGCGCAGCTCGGCGTGCGCACCTTCCTGCGCGTTGGCACCACTGGCGCTATCCAGCCGCATATTAATGTGGGCGATGTGCTGGTCACCACCGCATCGGTGCGCCTCGACGGCGCCAGCCTGCATTTTGCGCCGATGGAATTCCCGGCCGTGGCTGATTTCACCTGCACCACCGCGCTGGTGGCAGCCGCAGAAGCGTGCGGCGCGAAAACCCACATTGGTATTACCGCCTCATCTGATACCTTCTATCCTGGCCAGGAACGCTACGACACCTTCTCGGGTCGCGTGGTGAATCGCTTCCAGGGTTCAATGGAAGAGTGGCAGCAAATGGGCGTCCTTAACTATGAGATGGAATCCGCTACACTGTTAACCATGTGCGCCAGTCAGGGACTGCGTGCCGGCATGGTGGCGGGTGTCATCGTAAACCGTACGCAAAAAGAGATCCCGGATGCCGCGACCATGAAACAGACCGAAAGTGATGCGGTGAAAATTGTGGTTGAAGCCGCGCGTCGCTTAATTTAGTGCGCCAGTCAGGGATGAATTCGAGACCAGGCTTATAAGGATTCCAGCTATTTCCTGATTAGAATGCGCGCAATTTCAGCAGCTACTGAGAAATTTCTTATGCGCAAAATGGTTTCTGTCTCACGTCCCAATTTCATGAATAATCCCGCTACTGCACCATCACGCGTTGAAGGTGCAGCAGCGAGATTTCGCCAGGCGATGGCGGCGAATAACTATCCTCTTGCGCGTCAGTGCTGTGAAGAAGTGCTGCGCGTCTTACCCAATCATATGCAGGTGCTGAGCGACTACGCGTTAACCCTGATGCGTGTGGGCGAGCACAAAAAATCCTATAAAATTTACCAGAAGATCTATCAGGCTCCGGCCGCGCAGCGCGCGCAGGCGTCGGAAACCTGGCTGGATGGATTAACGGAAGTGTGTGGCTGGCTGAATAAAGAGGATGAGGTGGCGCGTTACGGCCTCGAATCTCTGCAGAATTCCGATGTGACTTTCAGTAAAGGGCCAAAAGTGGCATTCCCTTCTGACGCGCCGCCACCGATCAACCGCAACAATCCGGCAGAAAATATCATCTCCTTTAGCCTGTATGGCGGTCAGCCACGCTACTGCGAAACCTTGATTAAAAACATCGAAGTGGCGCGCGAGTTCTATCCCGACTGGATATGCCGCATCTATCTTGACGACAGCGTGCCGCAGCATGTCTGGCAGCGCCTGAAGCAGCCAAACACCCAGCTGGTGGATATGTCGCACGAGAAAACTATCTTCCCAACGCTGTGGCGTTTCCTGGTGATGGACGATGCCAGCGTCAAACGCTATATCGTGCGTGACGCGGATTCATTGTTGTCCGAGCGCGAAGTGGTGGCGGTAGAAGCATGGCTGAACTCGCCTTATTGGTTCCATCATATGCGTGATTACTTCTCGCATACTGAGCTGTTGCTGGCGGGCATGTGGGGCGGTTGCCATGGCGTGTTCCACAATGTTGAACAGCAGATGCGTGATTTTATCGCCCAGTATGCCGGTAGCGAGCGCTTCACCGATCAGTACTTCCTCAAAGTGGCGCTGTGGCCAACGGTGCGCGAAAGCATATTGAATCATGACGATATTTTCCGCTTCCACCACGCACAACCATGGCCGGCACATCAGCCAATTCGCTGGCAAACCGACAGTTTCCACGTCGGCAGCAACGCCGGTTTTGCCAGCATGGCGGGCCCAGTTGAAAATGCTGATAACGGTTGGCAGCAGGTTGAGATCACCTATGACGGGAAAAGCTGGACCTATCCAGCCAAAATCCAGGGTGAAACCGAATGGGTGTTGCCGATGCCCTTCTTCCTGATTGATGCGTGGAAAGCGGGCGATCTAACCGTAAAAGCCCTATAAGTAGAAAACGTTTTCCCAAAATAATTCGAGGCGCAGGAAGGCGGCAAGCGAGCGAATCCCCAGGAGCTTACATCAGTAAGTGACTG
Source organism: Pantoea sp. SOD02 (assembly GCF_024707505.1). Lineage (GTDB taxonomy): Bacteria > Pseudomonadota > Gammaproteobacteria > Enterobacterales > Enterobacteriaceae > Pantoea > Pantoea symbiotica. The sequence goes on from NZ_CP102604.1 coordinate 213,916, forward strand.
GGGTGAGAACGTGCAGCCAACGCATCTGCGGCTTGAAGTATGAAGGGAAAAAAATCTGGACATTCATACAGTACGCCTCTACCTTTTCCCTCAGCGAGACGATCCGCGGGGGGATTATGGATCAGCAACTTATCATTAGCGGCGCGCTGGCGCTGGCCGGTTTGGGCATTGGCTGGATCATCGCCCAACTGCGCGCCGGCCATCAGCACGCCAGCTTCACCACCGAGCGTCGCCTGTTGGAAGAGGCGCAGCAGCGTCAACAGCAGCAGCTCGAACAGTTACAGCAGCAAATCCAGCAACGCGAACAGGAGATGCGCCAGCTGCACGGCGCGCTCAGCGGTGCGCAGGAACGCTTACAGCAGCTTGATTACTGGCGCGGCGAAAGTGAACAGCTCAGCCGGGAGCTGCGCAATCAGCTGGAAGTAAACAGCGCACAGGAAGCCGAACTGCGTGAAGTGACCATTCGTCTTGAAGAGACACGCTACGGTGCAGAAGAGAAGCAGCGACTGCTGACCAACAGCGAACAGCGTCTCAGCGCGCAGTTTGAAAATCTCGCCAACCGCATCTTTGAAAACAGCGGGCGGCGCGTCGATGAACAGAACCGTCAAAGTCTGAATAGCCTGATTGGCCCGCTGCGTGAACAGCTGGATGGTTTCCGCCGTCAAGTGACTGATAGCTTTGGTGTGGAAGCGCGCGAGCGTCACACTCTGACTCACGAAATACGCCAGTTGCAGCAACTCAACGCGCAGATGGCGCAGGAAGCGGTCAATCTTACTAAAGCGCTGAAAGGCGACAACAAAATTCAGGGCAACTGGGGCGAAGTGGTATTGGCCCGCGTGCTGGAAGCCTCTGGCTTGCGTGAAGGCTACGAATACCAAACGCAGGTAAGCGTGCAGCTGGAACAGCAGGGCAGGATGCAACCGGATGTGATCGTCCGTTTGCCGCAGGGCAAAGATGTGGTGATTGACGCCAAAATGACGCTGGTTGCCTACGAGCGCTACTTCAACGCCGACGATGAAGCCACGCGTGAGCAGGCGATTCAGGAGCACGTTAACGCCATGCGCGGACACATCCGCCTGCTGAGCCGTAAAGATTACCAACAATTGCCTGGTTTACGCTCTCTGGATTATGTGTTGATGTTTATCCCGGTGGAACCGGCGTTTCTGCTGGCTATCGATCGCCAGCCTGAGCTGATCAGCGAAGCGTTACAGCAGAACATTATGCTGGTCAGTCCCACCACGTTGCTGGTGGCGCTGCGTACTATCAACAATCTCTGGCGTTATGAACACCAAAGCCGCAACGCACAGCGCATCGCCGACCGGGCAACCCGGCTGTACGACAAAATGCGGCTGTTTGTCGATGACATGAGCGGTATCGGCCACAATCTCGACAAAGCGCAGCAAAGTTATCATCAGGCGATGAAAAAGCTGTCTGAAGGGCGCGGCAACTTGATCGCGCAAAGTGAAGCTTTCCGTTCGCTTGGCGTGGAGATCAAACGTCCAATTAATCCGCAACTGGTTGAACAAGCGCAGCCGGAAGAGGCGGATGAAGATTGGGCAGACGATCGCACCGAGGATGAAAACGTTGCAGAACCAACAACAGACTCGCTGCGCCGCATCAATGAATAGCACGGTGGTCGCGTGCTCGTGTAGCGCGACTCTGATACACTTCGGCAAGAATTGTTTGTGGAACAGGTAAAACCGATGGCAGATGAATCACAGCAGGAAACTACCCATTTTGGCTTCCAGACCGTCGCGAAAAGCGAAAAGGCCGATAAAGTCGCGGACGTGTTTCACTCCGTCGCGGCAAAATATGACCTGATGAACGATTTGATGTCGTTTGGCATCCATCGTGTCTGGAAGCGTTTTACCATTGACAGCAGCGGCGTGCGCCGCGGTCAGCGCGTGTTGGATCTGGCGGGTGGTACCGGCGATCTGACGGCAAAATTCTCACGTCTGGTGGGCGAAACCGGCCAGGTTGTGCTGGCAGACATCAACAGCTCGATGCTGAAGATGGGCCGCGAAAAGCTGCGTAATCTCGGCGTGTCGGGCAATGTCAGCTATGTGCAGGCCAACGCCGAAGCGTTGCCGTTCCCGGATAACTACTTCGATTGCATCACCATCTCCTTCGGCTTGCGTAACGTGACCGAAAAAGAGAAAGCGCTGGCATCGATGTTCCGCGTGCTGAAGCCAGGCGGACGTTTGCTGGTGCTGGAGTTCTCGAAGCCGCTGCTGGAGCCGCTCAGCAAAGCTTACGATACCTATTCATTCCATATTCTGCCGCGTATTGGTCAGCTGGTGGCGCAAGACGCTGAAAGCTATCGCTATCTGGCGGAGTCGATTCGTATGCATCCCGATCAGGAAACCCTGAAAGCGATGATGAACGATGCGGGCTTTGAAAATACCACCTACTTCAACATGACTGGCGGTATTGTCGCGCTGCATCGCGGATTTAAATTCTAATCCATCATGACTTTAACTCCTCTCATCACCGGCGGTCTTGAGACCGCCCTGAACCGTGTTCTCTATCGCGATCGCAGCCTGAAAGCCGCACGCCAGCGTTTGGCGGGCAAGGTATTGATGCTGCGTCTGCAAGAGCTCGATTTTCCTTTGGTGCTGGTGTTTAGCGAATCCCAACTCGATGTACTGAGTGATTGGCAAGACAACAGCGACTGCACGGTGAGCTTGCGTGTCAGTACCTTGCCGAAACTGCGCGACCGCCAGCAGCTCACCAGCTTGATTCGTAGCGGTGAACTGGAGGTGGACGGCGATTTGCAGGTGGTACAGCAATTCTCCGCGCTGATGGATCTCGCCGAGCTGGATCCGGCGGAATATCTCGCGCCGTGGATTGGCGATATCGCCGCGCAAGGCGTAAGCCAGGCCGCGCATCAGGCGCTGAAATTCGTGCAGCAGCAGTTTACCCGCCGCCAGGATTATCTTGGTCAGGTGCTGACGGAAGAGTGGCGTGTTGCGCCGGGCGCACTGGAACTGGCATGGTTTTGCGAGGAAGTGGAAGCGATGGAACGTTCGCTCAATGCGTTTGAAACGCGTTTAGCACAGCTGGAGGCGAAATGACGCTGGGAGAAATTCGGCGCTTATACTTCATCATCAAGATCTTTCTGACGTACGGCCTTGATGAACTGATTCCCCGCATGCGCTTCACGCTGCTTTTACGCTTGTGGCGCCGCTGCATTTTCTGGATCCCCAATAAACATCAAGACGCTACCGCTGGCGTGCGCATCCGTTTAGCGATGGAGCAGCTGGGTCCGGTGTGGATCAAATTCGGTCAAATGCTCTCCACGCGCCGCGATCTGTTCCCACCGGCGATTGCCGATGAGCTGGCGGTGCTGCAAGACCGCGTTGCGCCGTTTGATGGCGTCAAAGCCAAAGAGCAGATTGAAAAGTCGATTGGCGGCCCGGTGGAAACCTGGTTTGAGGACTTCGATATCAAACCGTTGGCATCGGCGTCAATCGCGCAGGTGCATACCGCCACGCTGAAATCCAATGGCCGCGCGGTGGTGATCAAAGTGATTCGTCCCGACATTCTGCCGGTGATCAGAGCCGATATGCGACTGATTTACCGTCTGGCGCGTTGGGTGCCGCGTTTGCTGCCAGATGGACGTCGTCTGCGTCCGGTGGAAGTGGTGCGTGATTACGAAAAGACCTTAATTGATGAGCTGAATCTGCTGCGTGAAGCGGCGAACGCCATCCAGCTGCGTCGTAACTTTGACCAGAGCCGCATGCTGTATGTGCCGGAAGTGTTCTCGGATTATTGCAGCGAATCGATGATGGTGATGGAGCGTATTTACGGCATTCCTATCTCGGATATCGCCACGCTGGAGCAGCATGGCGTCAATATGAAACTGCTGGCCGAGCGCGGTGTGCAGGTGTTCTTCACGCAGGTGTTCCGCGACAGCTTCTTCCATGCCGATATGCATCCCGGCAATATCTTTGTCAGCTACGATCACCCGGAAGATCCGCAATACATCGGCATCGACTGCGGTATCGTCGGTTCGCTAAACAAAGAAGATAAGCGCTACCTCGCTGAGAACTTTATCGCCTTCTTTAACCGCGATTACCGCAAAGTGGCTGAGCTGCATGTGGATTCGGGCTGGGTGCCGCCCGATACCAACGTCGAAGACTTTGAGTTTGCCATTCGTACCGTGTGTGAGCCGATTTTCGAAAAGCCGCTGGCTGAGATTTCGTTTGGTCACGTGCTGCTGAACCTGTTCAACACCGCGCGTCGCTTCAATATGGAAGTGCAGCCGCAATTGGTGCTGCTGCAGAAGACGCTACTTTATATCGAAGGGATTGGTCGTCAGCTCTATCCGCAGCTCGACCTGTGGAAAACCGCCAAGCCGTTCCTCGAAGATTGGATCAAAGATCAGATTGGTATCCCGGCGATTATGCGGGCGGTGAAAGAGAAAGCGCCGTACTGGGCGGAAAAACTGCCGGAGTTGCCGGAGCTATTTTACGACAGCATGCGCCAGCACAAATTATTGAAGCACAGCGTCGATAAACTCGTCACCGATTTAAACGTACAGCGAACACGTAATCATCAGGCGCGCTATCTGTTTGGTGTAGGCGCTACACTGTTATTAAGTGGCACCGCCGTGCTGTTAAGTCGACCGGATTGGGATTTCTTCCCGGCACTATTAATGGCCGCTGGCATCGTCACCTGGCTTATTGGCTGGCGCAAGACAAACTGATTGTCTGCCTGGTACAAATCGCGTAATGTCGCAAGCTAAAGCCCGAAATCATACGGGCTTTCTGTGCGTTACAGTCAACAGTTTTTCACAGAATATTAGAGGCATATCTCATGGGCGGTATCAGTATTTGGCAATTGTTAATCATTGCCGTCATTGTTGTTCTTCTGTTCGGTACCAACAAGCTTCGCAACCTGGGTTCGGATTTAGGATCTTCCATTCGCGGCTTCAAAAAAGCCATGGGCGATGAAGACGATAAAAAGGATCAACCGAAAGAGCAGGACGCTGACTTCAACGCCAAAACTCTGGCAGACAAACAGCAAACCACGGCGACTAAAGACGACGCCCGGAACGACAAGCAGGTATAACTGTGTTCGACATTGGTTTTAGTGAACTGGTATTGGTGTTCGTGATCGGGCTGATTGTGCTTGGCCCGCAACGATTACCGGTTGCGGTGAAAACCGTCGTCGGCTGGATCAGAGCCATTCGCTCGCTGGCCGCGAATGTACAAAACGAACTGGCGCAAGAGCTGAAACTGCAGGAACTGCAGGACAGCCTGAAAAAGGTGGAAGAAGCGGGCCGTGGCACGCTGTCACCCGAGCTGAAAGAGTCGATGGAAGAGCTGCGTAAAACCGCCGACTCGATGAAGCGTTCAGTGCAGCAGAGTATCGATGTCGAAAAAGAGGAAGATGAAGCCAACACCATTCATCAGACTCAGCCAGCAGCAGCGCAGCCCGTGACTTCACCCGCGGTCACGCCTGCTGCAGCGGAACATCAAACCAGTGCACCCGCACAGGCTCCGCAGCCAGACAACGTCGCTTCAGAAGCAGAAACCCATCCCGTCGCCAGTGCTCCCGAAAGCACCGCGAAGATTTCTCTCGTAAAAGATGAACGATAAACATGGCCGTTGAAGATACCCAACCGCTCATTAGCCATTTGATTGAGCTGCGCAAGCGTTTGTTGAATTGCATCATCGCTGTTTTAGTCATCTTTTTGTGTCTGGTCTATTTCGCGAATGATATCTACCATCTGGTCGCGGCACCGCTGATTAGCCAGATGCCAGCCGGTGCGAGCATGATCGCCACCGACGTGGCATCGCCGTTCTTCACGCCGATCAAGCTCACCATTATCGTTTCGGTGTTTCTGGCCGTGCCGGTGATTTTGTATCAGGTGTGGGCGTTTGTGGCGCCTGCGCTCTATCGCCACGAGCGCAAACTGGTGATGCCGTTGCTGTTCTCCAGTACGCTGCTGTTTTACGTCGGTGTGGCGTTTGCTTACTTCATCGTGTTCCCGCTGGCGTTTGGCTTTTTCGCCAAAACCGCGCCGCAAGGCGTCACCATTGCAACGGATATCACCAACTACCTCGACTTCGTCATGACGATTTTCATGGCGTTTGGTGTGGCGTTTGAGGTGCCGATTGCGATTGTGCTGCTGTGCTGGACCGGCATTACGTCACCCGAAGATTTGAAAAAGAAACGTCCTTATATGCTGGTTGGCGCGTTCGTGGTTGGGATGCTGCTCACACCGCCGGATGTTTTCTCGCAAACTTTGCTCGCTATTCCGATGTACTGCCTGTTTGAAGTCGGCGTATTCTTCTCCCGCTACTATGTGGGTAAAGGACGTCAGTCTTCGGATGAGGAACACAACACCGAATCCTGATGTCTTCGGTAAGATGCATCTAAACCGCCCCGTTGGGCGGTTTTTTATTGGGGAGAAAATATGTTTGATATCGGTGTAAACCTGACCAGCACGCAATTCGCAAAAGATCGCGATCAGGTGGTAAAACGTGCGCGCGAAGCAGGCGTCACCGGCCTGTTAATTACCGGCACCAACGCGCTGGAGAGCCAGCAAGCACGCCAACTGGCAGCGCAACATGCAGGATATTGCTGGTCAACCGCTGGCGTCCATCCGCACCATGCCAGTGAATGGTCGGCGGAAACCGCGAATACCTTACGTCGCCTGGCGGAAAGCGAGCAGGTGGTCGCGATTGGCGAATGTGGCCTGGATTTCAATCGTAATCTTTCGGCCCACGATCAGCAGGAATACGCCTTCGATGCGCAGCTGGCGTTGGCCGCTGAGCTGCAAATGCCGGTGTTTCTGCATTGCCGTGAAGCACACGATCGTTTTGTCGCGGTGCTTGAGCCGTGGCTGCCGAAGTTGGTGGGCGCTGTCGTTCACTGCTTTACCGGTACGCGTGACGAGCTGCAAGCGTGTCTGGCGCTGGGATTGTCGGTGGGCATTACCGGCTGGGTATGCGATGAGCGTCGCGGTATGGAACTGCGTGAATTGCTGCCGCTGATTCCGGCTGAGCGCCTGTTACTGGAAACCGACGCACCGTATTTACTGCCGCGCGATATGCATCCGCGTCCTACTTCGCGCCGCAATGAGCCGTGCTTCCTGCCGCATATTGTGCAGCAGGTGGCGAACTGGCGTGGCGAAGAAGCAGAAGCGCTAGGCGCGCAGGTTAATCTCAACGCACGCCAGCTGTTTAAACTCGCTTAGAGTTTGCGGAACTGCTTGTTATCCACGCTGCGCATCACCTGTTTGTTCAGCATGTTGAGCAGCAGAACGGAGCGCGTTTCACCATCCGGCTCGGCAAAAATGGCGCGCAGCCCTTCGAAAGTGCCATCGGTGATGATCACTTCATCACCGCTCTGCGGGGTTTCCGGATCCAGCACGATCTGCGGCGCATCGGTCTGCAGCGCTTCGATCACATCATGCGATACGGTGGCCGGCATGGTGCCGAAGCGCACGAAGTGGCTGACGCCGCGAGTGCTGCTGATGGTGGTGGTGTGAATCGCTTCGGGATCGAACTCGATAAACAGATAGTTAGGGAACAGCGGCTCACTCACGGTGGTGCGTTTACCGCGCACAATCTTCTCCAGAGCGATCATTGGGCTGAGGCAATTCACCTCTTGCCGCTCAAGATGCTCTTTCGCGCGCAACAGTTGTCCACGTTTGCAATAGAGTAAGTACCAGGATTCCATAACCGCTCCCAAATAATGGACGCTAAGAATATCAAATCAGTTGTCAGAGTTATAGCGCATCGGCGGGTGGAAACCGGGCGCTGAAAACAATTTCACTACGATTTATCCGATTGATGCGGCTTATTTACGCTTTCTTGCAAGAAAATTGACGGCTGACGACCATCTGTATCAGACTCCATCCCCATCTTTCGATTGAAAAGGAGTGGCTGATGGAACTGTTCCTGTTGAGTAACGGCAAAGTGGCTGACGATGCGCCGCTGTTAGGTTACGCCCACCCGCAGCTGCACGCGATGATCGCCCAGCGCGGAATCACCTCGGCGGTGCTGGTGCCGTACGCGATTATTCGTGGCGATCATGCGCAGCGCGCGCAGGATTTATCCGCGTCGTTAGGCATTGAAGTGCGCACCGTGCACGAGTTTGCATCGCCCGTTGCGGCGATTGAACAAGCTGAGCTGATTCTGGTGAGCGGCGGAAATACCTGGTTCCTCAACCAAATGCTGCATGAGCACGGCTTGATCGTTGCCATCCAACGCGCGGTACGCGAGCGTGATGTGCCGTACGTTGGCTGGAGCGCCGGTTGCAATGTGGCAACGCCTTCTATTCGTACCACCAATGACATGCCGGTGCGCAGCAGCGTGGTGTTGCCCGCGCTTGGTCTGTTCCCGGTGCAGATCAATCCGCATTATCTTGATGCGCACGTCAGTGGCCATATGGGCGAAACGCGTGATGAACGCCTGGCCGAATTCTGTGCCGTTAATCCGCATGAATCGGTGATTGCGCTGCGCGAAGCCAGCTTCCTGCACGTGAGCGAGAATCGCCTGCGTTACTACAGCGCACGCGGCGAAGACTTCAAAGTGTTCCGCCACGGCGAGCCGATTGCCGCTTATCACGATGTATTGGCGATTCAGTCGCTGGTGCCGTTTTCCTGTCAGCCTGCCTGACGCAAAACCTCAACATGTCAGCGTGAAACGCCCCTATAATGGCGCTTCACTCTGGCCGGAAAGCTAAAGCCGCATGAAATATCAGGATTTACGAGACTTCCTCGCATTGCTGGAACAGCGTGGCGAGTTAAAGCGCATCACTCAGGAGATCGATCCTGAGTTAGAGATGACTGAAATTGCCGATCGCACGCTGCGCGCCGGCGGCCCGGCGCTGCTGTTCGAAAACCCGAAAGGCTACGATATGCCGGTGCTGTGTAATCTGTTTGGTACACCAAAGCGCGTGGCGATGGGCATGGGCCAGGAAGAGGTCAGTGCGCTGCGCGAAGTAGGCAAGCTGCTGGCGTTCCTGAAAGAGCCGGAACCGCCAAAAGGCTTCCGCGATCTGTTCGATAAGATGCCGCAGTTTAAGCAAGTGCTGAATATGCCTACTAAGCGCCTGCGCAATGCGCCGTGCCAGGAAGAGATTTTCAGCGGCGATGAAGTCGATCTGTCGCGCATCCCTGTGATGAAATGCTGGCCGGGCGATGCTGCGCCGCTGATTACGTGGGGATTAACCGTCACGCGCGGCCCGCATAAAGAGCGACAGAATCTGGGTATCTATCGCCAGCAGGTGATCGGCAAGAACCGCGTGATTATGCGCTGGCTGTCGCATCGCGGCGGCGCGCTGGATTTCCAGGAGTGGTGTAAAGCGCATCCGGGCGAACGTTTCCCTGTGTCGGTAGCGCTGGGCGCCGATCCTGCCACCATTCTCGGCGCGGTGACGCCGGTGCCGGATACGCTCTCCGAATACGCTTTTGCCGGTTTGCTGCGCGGTAATAAAACCGAAGTGGTGAAGTGCGTTTCGAACGAACTCGAAGTGCCGGCCAGCGCGGAAATCGTGTTGGAAGGATACATCGAGCCGGGCGATGTCGCGCCGGAAGGTCCGTACGGCGACCACACAGGCTACTACAATGAAGTAGACAGCTTCCCGGTGTTTACCGTGACGCACGTAACGCAACGTCGCAACCCGATTTATCATTCAACCTACACCGGACGTCCACCGGATGAACCGGCGGTGCTGGGCGTGGCGCTTAATGAAGTGCTGGTGCCGATTCTGATCAAGCAGTTCCCGGAGATTGTGGATTTCTATCTGCCGCCAGAAGGTTGCTCTTATCGCCTCGCGGTAGTGACGATCAAGAAACAGTATGCGGGTCACGCCAAGCGCGTGATGTTCGGCGTGTGGTCGTTCCTGCGTCAGTTCATGTACACCAAGTTCGTGATTGTGTGCGATGACGACGTTAACGCACGCGACTGGAATGATGTGATTTGGGCGATTACCACGCGCATGGATCCGGCGCGCGATACGGTGCTGGTTGAGAACACGCCGATCGATTATCTCGACTTCGCCTCGCCGGTTTCCGGCTTAGGCTCGAAGATGGGACTTGATGCGACCAATAAGTGGCCGGGCGAAACCACGCGCGAGTGGGGCACGCCGATTGTAAAAGATCCGGCGGTGACCGCGCGCATTGACGCCATTTGGGATGAGTTAGCTATCTTTGCCGAGCCGCCGCAGCGCTAACGGCGGCAGACCAATTAGACCCGAAGAAAAAGGGAACGCATGACAACGTTAAGCTGCAAAGTGACTTCGGTTGAAGCGATTACGGACACGGTTTACCGCGTTCGTTTAATTCCGGCGGCGGATTTTAACTTCCGCGCAGGACAGTATTTGATGGTGGTGATGGATGAGCGCGATAAGCGCCCGTTTTCCCTGGCTTCTACGCCAATGGAAAAGGACATCATTGAGCTGCACATCGGCGCATCGGATCTCAATCTCTACGCGATGGCGGTGATGGACCGCATCAAGAACGATCGCCAGATTACCGTCGATATGCCGCACGGCGATGCCTGGCTGCGTGAAGACAGTGAGCGCCCGATCATTCTGATTGCGGGCGGTACCGGCTTCTCCTATGCGCGCTCTATTCTGCTGACCGCGCTGGCACAGAAACCCGATCGCGAGATAGCGATTTACTGGGGCGGCCGTGAGTTGATGCATCTGTACGATTTGGATGAGCTGAATGCGCTGGCGGTTAAACATCCGAACCTGAAAGTGATTCCGGTAGTTGAACAACCGGCGGATGACTGGACCGGGCGCAGCGGCACGGTGCTGACGGCGGTGATGCAGGATTTCGCATCGCTCAGCGAGCACGATATCTATATTGCCGGTCGTTTTGAGATGGCGAAGATAGCGCGTGAGCGTTTCTGCGCCGAGCGCGGTGCACTGGAAGCGCAGATGTTTGGTGATGCGTTTGCGTTTATCTGATGGTCGCCATCAATGGCGACTACGACGAACAGCCATAAAAAACCCGCCCGAAAGGGCGGGAACACGTGCAACATTAACGTATTAAACCCGTTCGAACACCGTGGCGATGCCCTGGCCTAAGCCAATGCACATGGTCGCCAGACCAAATTGCGCATCGCGACGCTCCATCAGATTCAGCAGCGTGGTACTGATACGCGCACCGGAACATCCCAGCGGATGACCGAGCGCAATCGCGCCGCCATTCAAATTCACTTTCTCATCCAGCTGTTCCAGCAAACCCATGTCCTTGATGCACGGCAGCGCTTGTGCGGCAAAAGCTTCGTTGAACTCGAACAGGTCGATATCCTGCACGCTTAGTCCGGCACGCTTGAGCGCCAGTTTGCTGGCGGGAACCGGACCGTAGCCCATGATTGACGGATCGCAGCCGACCACCGCCATGCTGCGAATACGCGCGCGCGGCGTCAGACCGAGTTCGCGTGCGCGGCTTTCGCTCATGATCAGCATTGCGGCTGCACCGTCGGAAAGTGCGGAGGAGCTGCCTGCGGTCACGGTGCCGTTGACCGGATCGAACGCCGGGCGCAGCGCAGCCAATCCTTCGAGGCTGGTCTCTTCACGAATCACTTCGTCGCTCTCAAAACGTTTCAACACGCCGTCGGCGTCGTGGCCGTAGGTCGCCACAATCTCACGCTTGAAGTCGCCGCGCTGGGTTGCCGCCCAGGCGCGCTGGTGTGAACGCAATGCGAAAGCATCCTGCTGCTCACGCGTGATGTGATGCATGCGCGCCAGCATTTCGGCGGTTAACCCCATCATGCCCGCCGCTTTCGCCACCGTGCGACCAAGGCCGGGATGGAAATCCACGCCATGGCTCATCGGCACGTGGCCCATATGTTCTACGCCGCCAATCAGGCAGCTATGCGCATCACCAACCATAATGGCACGCGCCGCGTCGTGCAGCGCCTGCATCGACGAACCGCACAGGCGGTTGACGGTGCTGGCAGGCACGCGATGCGGGATCTCCGCCAGCAGCGCGGCGTTACGTGCAATGTTGAAGCCTTGCTCCAGCGTCTGCTGCACGCAGCCCCAGATAATGTCGTCCAGCGTGGCGGGATCGACCGCCGGATTGCGGCTCAGCAGCTCGCGCATCAAATGCGCCGAGAGATCTTCTGCGCGTACCTGACGAAACGCACCGCCTTTGGAGCGGCCCATCGGCGTGCGGACCGCATCAACAATGACTACTTTTTCCATTTTCATTACCTCAGGCACTTTGCAGCGCCGCTTCGTCAATCGGTTGCACCGCGGGATACCAGCTCTGATGCTGATGGGCTTTTTGCAACAGCAGCTCCGGCAGCGCGTAAAGCGGGCCGAGCGCGGTATAACGTTTGGCCTGATCGACCACGTTGCTGTTGCCCAGCGTATCCATGTAGCGGAACGCGCCGCCACGGAACGGTGGGAAGCCTAAACCGTACACCAGCGCCATATCGGCTTCGGCCGGTGAAGCGATGATCTTCTCTTCGAGGCAGCGCACCACTTCGTTGAGCATCGGCAGCATCATGCGGTTGGCGATCTCGTCATCGCTGAACACGCGCGTCGGCTGGCAAATAGGTTCCAGCAACGCATCGACAGCTGCATCGGCCTTCTTCTGCGCCTTGCCTTTTTTATCCAGCTCCCAGCGGTAAAAGCCCAGACCGTTTTTCTGGCCGTAACGTTTGGCTTCGAACAGTACGTCGATCGCATCGCGGTAATCTTTCTGCATGCGAGACGGGAAACCTTGCGCCATCACTTGTTGAGCATGGTGCGCGGTATCAATGCCGACCACATCCAGCAGCCACGCTGGGCCCATCGGCCAGCCGAACTGTTTTTCCATCACTTTATCGACCTGACGGAAATCTGCGCCATCGCGCAGCAGCAGGCTGAAAGCGGCGAAGTAGGGGAACAGCACGCGATTCACAAAGAAGCCGGGACAGTCATTCACCACAATCGGCGTCTTGCCCATTTTGCTCGCCCAGGCCACCACTTTGCTGAGAGTCGCTTCTGAAGTTTTCTCACCGCGAATCACTTCGACCAGCGGCATACGCGGCACCGGATTGAAGAAGTGCATGCCGCAGAAGTTTTCCGGGCGTTTTAAGGCTTGCGCCAGCTGGCTGATCGGAATGGTTGAAGTGTTGGAGGCGAGAATGGCGTCCTCGCGCAGATGCTGCTCGGTTTCTGCCAGCACTTTGGCTTTGATCTGCGGATTTTCCACTACCGCTTCTACCACCACGTCGGTACGTTCGAATCCGGCATAATCCAACGTGGGCTGAATAGTGGTGAGTACGCTCGCCAGTTTCGCACCGTCAATTTTGCCGCGCTCCAGCTGTTTGTTCAGCAGCTTGCTGGCTTCGGTCATGCCCAGCGTTAACGCCTGCGGATTGATATCTTTCATCATCACCGGCACGCCTTTCCATGCCGATTGATAAGCAATGCCGCCGCCCATAATCCCTGCGCCCAATACTGCGGCTTGCTGCGGCGCACCGGCCGCGCTGCTGTGCTTCTTCGCCAGGCCTTTGACGTACTGATCGTTCAGGAAGATGCCGACCAGCGCACGCGCCACATCGCTCTGCGCCAGCGGTACAAAAGCGGCGGTTTCCAGCTTCAGCGCATCATCACGTCCGAGGCTGGCGGCGGCTTCAATGGTTTTCACGGCAGTAATCGGTGCCGGATAGTGTTTACCTGCGGTTTGCAGCACCATGCTTTTGGCGATGGTGAAGCTCATGGCGGCTTCAATCGGGCTGAGTTTCAGCGGCGCCAGCTTCGGCGCGCGGCGTGCCTGCCAGTTGCCCTGCACAATGGCGTCCTGCAATACGGTGAGTGCCGCATCACGTAGTTTGTCGCTGCTGACCACTGCATCCACCAAACCGAGTTTCAGGGCGCTGTTGCCATCAACATCTTTACCGGCGGCGATGATTTCCATCGCGCTATCGGCACCGAGCAGGCGCGGCAAACGCACGCTGCCGCCAAAGCCCGGCATGATGCCCAGTTTGGTTTCCGGCAGGCCGATGCGTGCGGTGGGCGTGGCAACGCGGAAGTCGGTCGCCAGTATGCATTCACAGCCGCCACCCAGCGCATAGCCGTCGATAGCGGCCACGGTTGGCACCGGCAAATCTTCTAAGCGATTGAAGATGCTGTTGGCAAATGCCAACCACTGACTCAGCTTCTCTTCTGGCGCATCAAACAGCGACAGGAATTCTGTGATGTCGGCACCGACGATAAATGCCGGTTTGGCCGACGAGAGCAACAGGCCGCGCAGCGCGGTTTGCTGTTCCAATACGCTTAATGCCTCGCCCAATGAGGCAACAGTTTTGGTATCGAGTTTGTTCACCGAACCGGGCGCATCGAAAACCAGCTCGGCGATGCCGTCGTCAAGCCAGTGAACTGAAAGGGTATCGCCTTGGTAGAGCATGTCCGTCTCCTGAAACCGCGAAAGTTGATCTGGTCATACCAGATGAGTTGGAGTGTGAGTCTGATGTTAATTATTTGCAAACGAGAGTTTGCTTATTTGATACAACGATCACAGCGCGTGCAGCACGGCATCGCTTACACGGCTGTGCTACACTGCGGCCACTTTCGCGACATTGGAGACAAGTCCATGGATTCACTGAAAACCCTGTATCACGCGCACATCAATACGCTGCAGCAGCGAGCGCAGCAGGTGCTGGCTCGCTTTAAGCTTGATGCCATGCTGATTCATTCCGGCGAGCTGCTGACCGTTTTTCTCGACGATCACGACTATCCGTTTAAGGTGAATCCCCAGTTCAAAGCGTGGGTGCCGGTGACGCAGGTGCCAAACTGCTGGTTATGGATTGATGGCGTGAATAAACCCAAGCTGTGGTTCTATTCACCGGTAGATTACTGGCACAACGTTGAGCCGCTGCCAAACAGCTTCTGGACCAACGATGTGGACGTGATTGGCCTGAAGAGTGCCGATGAGATCGCGCAGTTGCTGCCTGCACAGCGCGAAAACGTGGCGTATATCGGTCCGGTGCCGTCACGCGCTTCCCAGCTTGGCATTAACAGCGAGCAGGTGAACCCGAAAGGCGTGATCGATTTCCTGCATTATCATCGTAGTATTAAAACCGAGTACGAACTGGCGTGTATGCGCGAAGCGCAGAAGCTGGCGGTGGCGGGGCATCGCGCGGCCAAAGAGGCGTTCTTCTCTGGCATGAGCGAGTTCGATATCAATATTGCCTATCTGATCGCAACCGGCCATCGCGATACCGATGTGCCTTACGGCAACATCATCGCGCTGAATGAACATGCCGCAGTACTGCACTACACCAAACTGGATCATCAACCGCCGGCCAAACGCCACAGCTTCCTGATTGACGCCGGTGCGGAATATCTCGGTTACGCCGCTGACCTGACGCGCAGCTATGCGGCGCAGAGCAAATCGCGCTATGCCGAAATGGTTGCGGCGATGAACAAGGAAGAGCTGGCGCTGATCGCTACCTTGAAAGCTGGCGTGCGCTATACCGATTATCATCTGCAGATGCATCAGCGCATTGCGCGTCTGCTGCTGAAGTTCGAACTGGTGAAAGGCCTGACCGAAGAGACGCTGGTGGCGGATGATTTAACCGGCCCGTTTATGCCGCACGGCCTTGGGCACCCGCTCGGCCTGCAGGTGCACGACGTGGCTGGCTTTATGCAGGACGACAACGGCACGCATCTGGCGGCACCGTCGCAGTATCCGTATCTGCGTTGTACGCGCGTGCTGGAACCTGGCATGGTGCTGACTATCGAACCGGGCTTCTATATTATCGATTCGCTGCTGGCGAAGCTGCGCGGCGGCAAGTTCAGTCAATACTTTGACTGGGCGGCAATCGATGCACTGAAACCGTACGGCGGTATTCGTATCGAGGATAACGTGGTGATTCACACTAATCGCATTGAAAACATGACGCGCGATCTGCACCTTGCCTGATGGATGCTTACGACATTCCCGCTGAGGCCGTGAGTCTCAGCGAGGAAACCATCAAGAAAAGCCGCTTCATCACCTTGCTGGCGCACACGGTGGGCGTGGAAGCGGCGCGCGCGTTTGTGCAGCAGGTGAAGCAGGAACATCCCACCGCGCGGCATCACTGCTGGGCGTGGGTGGCAGGCGCGCCGGATGATTCGCAACAGTTGGGTTTCTCCGATGATGGCGAACCTTCTGGCACCGCCGGCAAACCGATGCTGGCCCAACTGATGGGCAGCGGTGTCGGTGAGATTACTGCGGTGGTGGTGCGTTATTATGGTGGCATTATGCTGGGCACCGGCGGACTGGTAAAAGCATATGGCGGCGGCGTGCAGCAAGGGCTGAAGCAACTGGCGCGTCAACGTAAAGTGCCGATGGAATCTTTTACCTTGCAATGCGATTACGCCCAACTCAGCGACATCGAGCGTTTGCTGCAACGTTTTGACGGCATTATAGAAGAGAGCCATTATCAGGATCGTATTGCGCTGCGTTTAGCGTTGCCGCATGCGCAGATTGATGGCTTTCGCCAAAACCTCTCTGATTACAGCCGGGGCGCGCTGACGCTCATCCCGCTGACAAACTAAAAGCTTCTGTTTAAAGGAAACGGCTGAATGCATTTTCGCGCCATTACCCGCATCGTGGGCCTGCTGGTGATTCTGTTCTCGGTGACCATGATTTTACCGGGCCTCGTCGCCTTGATTTACCGTGATGGAGCCGGGCGCGCGTTCAGTCAGACCTTTATGATGGCGATCGTTATCGGTTCGCTGCTGTGGTGGCCTAACCGCAAGCAGAAAAGCGAACTTAAGCCGCGCGAAGGCTTCCTCATCGTGGTGCTGTTCTGGACCGTGCTGGGCAGCGTCGGTGCGATGCCGTTTATCTTCGCCGAGCAGCCACATCTTTCAGTTACTGATGCGTTCTTTGAATCCTTCTCTGGCCTCACAACCACCGGAGCCACCACGCTGGTGGGACTGGATACGCTGCCGAAAGCGATTCTGTTCTATCGTCAGATGCTGCAGTGGCTCGGCGGGATGGGAATCATTGTGCTGGCGGTGGCGATTCTGCCGATTCTGGGCGTGGGTGGCATGCAGCTCTATCGCGCTGAAATGCCGGGTCCGCTGAAAGATAACAAGATGCGCCCGCGTATTGCGGAAACAGCGAAAACGCTGTGGCTGATCTATGTGTTGCTCACCGTCGCATGCGCGGTGGCGCTGTGGCTGGCGGGCATGCCGATGTTTGATGCTATCGGCCATAGCTTCTCGACTATCGCGATTGGCGGGTTTTCAACCCATGATGCCAGCATCGGCTACTTTAATAGCCCAACCATCAATACCATCGTCGCGGTATTTCTGCTGATATCGGGCTGTAACTATGGCCTGCACTTCTCTTTATTAAGTGGTCGCAACCTGAAAGTGTACTGGCGCGATCCCGAATTCCGCATGTTTATTGGTGTACAACTGACCTTAGTGCTGATCTGTACCATCGTGCTGTGGTTCCACAATGTGTACGCCAGCGGCTGGCAAACGTTGAATCAGGCGTTTTTCCAGGTGGTTTCGATGGCGACCACGGCCGGTTTCACCACCGACAGCATTGCACGCTGGCCGCTGTTCCTGCCGGTGCTGCTGCTGTGTTCGGCCTTTATCGGCGGCATGGCGGGTTCTACGGGCGGCGGATTGAAGGTGATCCGCATTCTGCTGCTTTTCAAACAGGGTTCGCGTGAGCTGAAGCGTTTGGTGCACCCGAATGCGGTTTACACCATCAAACTGGGTAACCGCGCGTTGCCGGAACGTATCCTCGAAGCGGTGTGGGGTTTCTTCTCAGCTTATGCGCTGGTGTTCCTGCTCAGTATGCTGGCCATCATCGCCACCGGCGTGGATGACTTCTCTGCTTTTGCTGCCGTGGCCGCGACTCTGAATAACCTCGGGCCCGGTTTGGGTGTCGTGGCAGACAACTTCACTTCAATGAATGATGTCGCGAAATGGATTTTGATTTTGACCATGCTGTTTGGACGCCTTGAAGTGTTCACGCTGCTGGTGCTGTTCACACCGACCTTCTGGCGCGAATAATAAAATAGGATTGAGTAATGAAAGCGTTGATTCTGTATTCCAGCCGCGATGGGCAAACCCGTGACATTGCCGCGCGCATTGCGCAGACGTTAGTGCCGCATCAACTGTGTGACGTGATCGATCTACTGGAGGCAAACCAGATTGATTGGTTGCAGTACGATCGCGTGCTGATTGGTGCTTCGATCCGCTACGGTCATTTCAATCCGGCTTTGCTTAAGTTTGTTACGCAGCATAAAGCTCAGTTGCAGCAGCGCGTAAGCGGCTTCTTTAGTGTCAACCTGACGGCGCGCAAAGCCGATAAGTGCACGCCAGAGACCAATGCCTATACGCGCAAGTTCCTGGAGCAGTCACCGTGGCAACCCGATTGCTGTGTGGTTTTCGCCGGGGCGTTGCGTTATCCGCGTTATCGCTGGTTTGATCGCGTCATGATTCAATTCATTATGCGTATGACCGGCGGCGAAACCGATGCATCGAAAGAAGTTGAATACACTGATTGGAATAAAGTGGCGCTTTTTGCCCAGGATTTTGCGCAGTTACCAGGCAAATCGTTGTGAAATACAGCGTTGTGGCGAAATTTAGGTCGAACAGTAATTTATTTGCAATAAACCCTTGTCACCTCCGAATAACTCCCTATAATGCGCCACCACTGAGACGGCAAAGCGGCAACGCAGACGGCTCAGCAGGGAGTGAAGAAATTCATCCCGCCGGATGAAAACGCTGAAAAAAGTGTTTGACTCCGAAGGAGAGTAGCGTAGTATACGCCACCTCGCGACAGACGGTTCAGCCGCTGCTCGCAACGCTCTTTAACAATTTATCAGACAATCTGTGTGGGCACTCGCAGGATTGATATCAGCGTCTCCGGACGTAAAAAATATCAAAGCCTCACGAGTGAACACATAATGAAATTCATTATGACGTTTTACAGATGAGCATCGCTGAACTTGTTTCAGCAAATCAAACTTAAATTGAAGAGTTTGATCATGGCTCAGATTGAACGCTGGCGGCAGGCCTAACACATGCAAGTCGAACGGTAGCACAGAGAGCTTGCTCTCGGGTGACGAGTGGCGGACGGGTGAGTAATGTCTGGGAAACTGCCCGATGGAGGGGGATAACTACTGGAAACGGTAGCTAATACCGCATAACGTCGCAAGACCAAAGTGGGGGACCTTCGGGCCTCACACCATCGGATGTGCCCAGATGGGATTAGCTAGTAGGTGGGGTAATGGCTCACCTAGGCGACGATCCCTAGCTGGTCTGAGAGGATGACCAGCCACACTGGAACTGAGACACGGTCCAGACTCCTACGGGAGGCAGCAGTGGGGAATATTGCACAATGGGCGCAAGCCTGATGCAGCCATGCCGCGTGTATGAAGAAGGCCTTCGGGTTGTAAAGTACTTTCAGCGGGGAGGAAGGCGGTGGAGTTAATAACTTCACCGATTGACGTTACCCGCAGAAGAAGCACCGGCTAACTCCGTGCCAGCAGCCGCGGTAATACGGAGGGTGCAAGCGTTAATCGGAATTACTGGGCGTAAAGCGCACGCAGGCGGTCTGTCAAGTCGGATGTGAAATCCCCGGGCTTAACCTGGGAACTGCATTCGAAACTGGCAGGCTAGAGTCTTGTAGAGGGGGGTAGAATTCCAGGTGTAGCGGTGAAATGCGTAGAGATCTGGAGGAATACCGGTGGCGAAGGCGGCCCCCTGGACAAAGACTGACGCTCAGGTGCGAAAGCGTGGGGAGCAAACAGGATTAGATACCCTGGTAGTCCACGCCGTAAACGATGTCGACTTGGAGGTTGTTCCCTTGAGGAGTGGCTTCCGGAGCTAACGCGTTAAGTCGACCGCCTGGGGAGTACGGCCGCAAGGTTAAAACTCAAATGAATTGACGGGGGCCCGCACAAGCGGTGGAGCATGTGGTTTAATTCGATGCAACGCGAAGAACCTTACCTACTCTTGACATCCAGAGAACTTAGCAGAGATGCTTTGGTGCCTTCGGGAACTCTGAGACAGGTGCTGCATGGCTGTCGTCAGCTCGTGTTGTGAAATGTTGGGTTAAGTCCCGCAACGAGCGCAACCCTTATCCTTTGTTGCCAGCGGTTCGGCCGGGAACTCAAAGGAGACTGCCAGTGATAAACTGGAGGAAGGTGGGGATGACGTCAAGTCATCATGGCCCTTACGAGTAGGGCTACACACGTGCTACAATGGCGCATACAAAGAGAAGCGACCTCGCGAGAGCAAGCGGACCTCATAAAGTGCGTCGTAGTCCGGATCGGAGTCTGCAACTCGACTCCGTGAAGTCGGAATCGCTAGTAATCGTAGATCAGAATGCTACGGTGAATACGTTCCCGGGCCTTGTACACACCGCCCGTCACACCATGGGAGTGGGTTGCAAAAGAAGTAGGTAGCTTAACCTTCGGGAGGGCGCTTACCACTTTGTGATTCATGACTGGGGTGAAGTCGTAACAAGGTAACCGTAGGGGAACCTGCGGTTGGATCACCTCCTTACCTGAAGATACCTTCCCGCGCAGTGCTCACACAGATTGTCTGATAAAAAGTAATGAGCAAGACGGCTGCGAAGTCGTGACACTACTCGTGTCCCCTTCGTCTAGCGGTTAGGACTCCGCCCTTTCACGGCGGCAACAGGGGTTCGAATCCCCTAGGGGACGCCACTTGCTTGGTGACAGGTGAAAGGTGTCTCCACGAAGTATCTCAGACTGAGCTTACGAGCTTTGTGTGAGATATTGCTCTTTAACAATCCGGAACAAGCTGAAAATTGAAACGACGTGTTGGTTCATTTCTCCGTAATAGGAAATGAATAACAACGCGTTCGAGTCTCTCAAATGCTTGCAGTCTGCAGCGTTGCAAAACGCCTGTGGGTTGTGAGGTTAAGCGACTAAGCGTACACGGTGGATGCCCTGGCAGTCAGAGGCGATGAAGGACGTGCTAATCTGCGTAAAGCGTCGGTAAGGTGATATGAACCGCTACAGCCGACGATGTCCGAATGGGGAAACCCGGTGCACTCAGTGCATCATCGCAACATGAATACATAGTGTTGCGAGGCGAACCTGGGGAACTGAAACATCTAAGTACCCAGAGGAAAAGAAATCAACCGAGATTCCCCCAGTAGCGGCGAGCGAACGGGGAACAGCCCAGAACCTGAATCAGTTTGTGCGTTAGTGGAAGCGTCTGGAAAGTCGCGCGATACCGGGTGATAGCCCCGTACACGAAAGTGCACATACTGTGAGTTCGAAGAGTAGGGCGGGACACGTGGTATCCTGTCTGAATATGGGGGGACCATCCTCCAAGGCTAAATACTCCTGACTGACCGATAGTGAACCAGTACCGTGAGGGAAAGGCGAAAAGAACCCCGGCGAGGGGAGTGAAACAGAACCTGAAACCGTGTACGTACAAGCAGTGGGAGCCTTGATTTATCAGGGTGACTGCGTACCTTTTGTATAATGGGTCAGCGACTTATATTCTGTAGCAAGGTTAACCGTATAGGGGAGCCGCAGGGAAACCGAGTCTTAACTGGGCGTTAAGTTGCAGGGTATAGACCCGAAACCCGGTGATCTAGCCATGGGCAGGTTGAAGGTTGGGTAACACTAACTGGAGGACCGAACCGACTAATGTTGAAAAATTAGCGGATGACTTGTGGCTGGGGGTGAAAGGCCAATCAAACCGGGAGATAGCTGGTTCTCCCCGAAAGCTATTTAGGTAGCGCCTCGTGAACTCATCTTCGGGGGTAGAGCACTGTTTCGGCTAGGGGGCCATCCCGGCTTACCAACCCGATGCAAACTGCGAATACCGAAGAATGTTATCACGGGAGACACACGGCGGGTGCTAACGTCCGTCGTGAAGAGGGAAACAACCCAGACCGCCAGCTAAGGTCCCAAAGTCATGGTTAAGTGGGAAACGATGTGGGAAGGCACAGACAGCCAGGATGTTGGCTTAGAAGCAGCCATCATTTAAAGAAAGCGTAATAGCTCACTGGTCGAGTCGGCCTGCGCGGAAGATGTAACGGGGCTAAACCATGCACCGAAGCTGCGGCAGCGACACTATGTGTTGTTGGGTAGGGGAGCGTTCTGTAAGCCGTTGAAGGTGTCCTGTGAGGGGTGCTGGAGGTATCAGAAGTGCGAATGCTGACATAAGTAACGATAAAGCGGGTGAAAAGCCCGCTCGCCGGAAGACCAAGGGTTCCTGTTCAACGTTAATCGGAGCAGGGTGAGTCGACCCCTAAGGCGAGGCTGAAAAGCGTAGTCGATGGGAAGCAGGTTAATATTCCTGCACTTGGTGTTACTGCGAAGGGGGGACGGAGAAGGCTAGGTTATCCGGGCGACGGTTGTCCCGGTTTAAGCGTGTAGGCTGATATCTTTGGTAAATCCGGGATATCTTAAGGCTGAGGCGTGACGACGAGCCACTACGGTGGTGAAGTAACTGATGCCCTGCTTCCAGGAAAAGCCTCTAAGCTCCAGGTAACACGAAATCGTACCCCAAACCGACACAGGTGGTCAGGTAGAGAATACCAAGGCGCTTGAGAGAACTCGGGTGAAGGAACTAGGCAAAATGGTGCCGTAACTTCGGGAGAAGGCACGCTGGCGCGTAGGTAGAGGGACTTGCTCCCCGAGCCGAAGCCAGTCGAAGATACCAGCTGGCTGCAACTGTTTATTAAAAACACAGCACTGTGCAAACACGAAAGTGGACGTATACGGTGTGACGCCTGCCCGGTGCCGGAAGGTTAATTGATGGGGTTATCCGCAAGGAGAAGCTCTTGATCGAAGCCCCGGTAAACGGCGGCCGTAACTATAACGGTCCTAAGGTAGCGAAATTCCTTGTCGGGTAAGTTCCGACCTGCACGAATGGCGTAATGATGGCCAGGCTGTCTCCACCCGAGACTCAGTGAAATTGAAATCGCTGTGAAGATGCAGTGTACCCGCGGCAAGACGGAAAGACCCCGTGAACCTTTACTATAGCTTGACACTGAACATTGAGCCTTGATGTGTAGGATAGGTGGGAGGCTTTGAAGCGTGGACGCCAGTCTGCGTGGAGCCAACCTTGAAATACCACCCTTTAATGTTTGATGTTCTAACGTAGGCCCGTGATCCGGGCTGCGGACAGTGTCTGGTGGGTAGTTTGACTGGGGCGGTCTCCTCCCAAAGAGTAACGGAGGAGCACGAAGGTTGGCTAATCCTGGTCGGACATCAGGAGGTTAGTGCAATGGCATAAGCCAGCTTGACTGCGAGAGTGACGGCTCGAGCAGGTGCGAAAGCAGGTCATAGTGATCCGGTGGTTCTGAATGGAAGGGCCATCGCTCAACGGATAAAAGGTACTCCGGGGATAACAGGCTGATACCGCCCAAGAGTTCATATCGACGGCGGTGTTTGGCACCTCGATGTCGGCTCATCACATCCTGGGGCTGAAGTAGGTCCCAAGGGTACGGCTGTTCGCCGTTTAAAGTGGTACGCGAGCTGGGTTTAGAACGTCGTGAGACAGTTCGGTCCCTATCTGCCGTGGGCGCTGGAGAATTGAGGGGGGTTGCTCCTAGTACGAGAGGACCGGAGTGAACGCACCACTGGTGTTCGGGTTGTCATGCCAATGGCATTGCCCGGTAGCTAAGTGCGGAAAAGATAAGTGCTGAAAGCATCTAAGCACGAAACTTGCCCCGAGATGAGTTCTCCCTGACTCCTTGAGAGTCCTGAAGGGACGTTGAAGACTACGACGTTGATAGGCCGGATGTGTAAGCGCAGCGATGCGTTGAGCTAACCGGTACTAATGACCCGTGAGGCTTAACCTTACAACGCCAGAGGCGTTTTGGTCTGAGAGACCGGATATTTTCAGCTTGTTTTACGGATTAAAGATTTAGCGGAAGCGAATGTTATTCGTTTTTGCAGCAGAATTTGCCTGGCGGCTTTAGCGCGGTGGTCCCACCTGACCCCATGCCGAACTCAGAAGTGAAACGCCGTAGCGCCGATGGTAGTGTGGGGTCTCCCCATGCGAGAGTAGGGAACTGCCAGGCATCAAATAAGTGAAGAAGCCCCGAACGAGAGTTCGGGGCTTTTTTACGTCGATACATTAGTAATATCCCATCAGAAATACGAAAACATCAAACTAGCAACCTGCCGATCAGGTAAACTACGGCCAGATTAATCAGTAAAGGCCGTGAAATGTCCAGCCCCAATACATCCCTAGAAGCTTTCAACACCCTTGGTCTTGCGATCAATGCCCAAACGCTGACCATCGCTGAAACTCCTGACGCTATTACCCTTGCCTGGAAAAACAGTCAGCAATTAAATCTGCCCTTTATTATATTAGGCGAAGGGAGCAACGTACTCTTTCTGGAAGATTTCAGCGGCTCTGTGGTCGTTAATGCGATTAAAGGCATAACTATCGAAGAGCATGACGAAGCATGGCATTTACATGTTGGTGCTGGCGAAAATTGGCATGCTTTAGTTGAACAGACGCTGAAGAAGGGCATTACAGGATTGGAAAACCTGGCGCTAATTCCCGGCATGGCAGGTTCAGCACCGATTCAAAATATCGGTGCATATGGTGTCGAATTTAAAGATATCTGTCATTACGTTGAAGCTTTACATCTTCCAACGCAAAAGATTATTCGTTTGTATCGGGAAGAGTGTCAGTTTGGCTACCGCGATAGCGTTTTTAAACATGCAATGAAGAATGACTATGTCATAGTTGCAGTGGGATTACGTCTGGCAAAACAGTGGAAACCTGTTCTAACTTATGGCGATCTTACTAAATTAAACCCAGCAACAGTTTGTGCGTGGGATGTATTCAATGCTATTTGCCACATGCGTCAAAGCAAACTGCCCGACCCCAAAATTACAGGCAATGTGGGGAGTTTCTTCAAAAATCCGCTCATCACAGCTGAGCATGCAACTGCACTAATTAAGCAGTGGCCATCTATTCCTCATTATCCTCAGGCCAGCGGTGAAATGAAATTAGCAGCTGGCTGGTTGATCGATCAATGTGGTCTTAAAGGCTTTCGTGTTGGCGGTGCCGCAGTTCACCGCCAACAGGCTTTGGTACTGATTAATGAAGATCATGCCACTCCACAGGATATTGTCGATTTGGCGCATCAGGTCAGAAATAGAGTCGGTCAAAAATTTGATGTTTGGCTGGAGCCAGAAGTACGCTTTATCGGTGCTCGAGGCGAGCGTAACGCCGTTGAGGTAATTTCATGAAAGATAATAGCGTGCCGTTAAAGCTGGTGGCATTAGTGGCTGATGGTGAATTTCACTCTGGTGAGCAACTGGGCGAAGCACTTGGCATGAGCCGTGCAGCGATCAATAAACATATACAGACTCTGAAAAGCTGGGGCCTGGATGTATATACGGTAACGGGTAAAGGATATAGCTTACCGGAACCCATTCAGTTACTTGATGAAGAAGTCATTCTATCTCACCTGCATCAACCTAATCTGGCGGTGATTCCTGTAATCGATTCTACCAACCAGTATTTGCTGGATCGGATGGATCAATTACCGTCTGGTTACGCATGCATTGCCGAATATCAGCAAGCAGGGCGCGGACGTCGCGGACGTAAGTGGTTTTCTCCGTTTGGTTCCAACCTGTATATGTCCATGTATTGGCGCCTGGAGCAGGGGCCAGCCGCGGCGATGGGACTGAGTCTGGTGATTGGTATCATCATGGCAGAAGTAATTCAGTCATTGGGTGCGCCGGATGTACGGGTGAAATGGCCAAATGACCTCTATCTTAACGATCGTAAACTTGCCGGTATTTTAGTTGAGTTAACCGGTAAAACCGGCGATGCCGCTCAGATCGTTATAGGTGCTGGCGTCAATTTGCTGATGCGTTCAGAAGGTACGGCGGAAATTAATCAGGGTTGGATTAATCTTCAGGAAGCTGGAGTTGATATTGATCGGAACGAGTTGGCTGCGAAGTTGATCAATAGCCTGCGTGAAGCGTTACCCATTTTTGAGCGCGATGGTTTGGCGCCTTTTGTCTCTCGTTGGGAAGTCCTTGATAACTTCATTAATCGCCCAGTAAAGCTTCTTATAGGGGATCGTGAAGTATATGGCATTGCGCGAGGTATTGATAAGCAGGGCGGTTTATTACTGGAGCAGGATGGAGTCATTAAATCCTGGGTCGGGGGCGAGATTTCACTGCGTCCAGACAATTAATGCATACCAACTAACAAATTAAAATGCCCACAATCTTTTATGGGCATTTTATTAAAAAGGCTATTTTCTCAAGCGTACACTTTGCACAGCATGATCAGCCGACTTAGTCATAATAAGGCTAGCCCGTTCACGTGTAGGCAGGATATTTTCCTTTAAATTAAGCCAGTTAATCTCTTGCCATAGCCCGCGCGCAATATCGAGTGCATCTTCTTCTGGTAATTGCGAATAGTGATGGAAATAAGAGTCCGGATCGCTAAACGCGCCCTCACGGAATTTCAAAAATCGATTTACATACCAGCTCTCGAGTAAGGACTCTGGTGCATCGACGTAAATTGAAAAATCCACGAAATCAGACACAAATACATGATGAGGATCGTGAGGATAGTCCATACCGCTTTGCAGCACATTCAATCCTTCAAGAATAAGAATATCAGGCTGTTGTACGACCTTATCGCCATCCGGAATGACATCGTAAATCAGGTGAGAATAAACCGGCGCTGTTACCTGGTTAGCACCCGATTTTAAATCAGATACGAAGTTAACCAGGCGATGCATATCGTAAGATTGCGGGAACCCTTTTTTCTTCATCAAACCGCGTTCTTTGAGCACGGCATTAGGATGCAAAAAACCATCAGTAGTGATCAGTTCAACTTTGCGGTGTTCTGGCCAGCGGCTAAGCAGCGCCTGAAGCACACGAGCGGTTGTGCTTTTTCCTACCGCAACGCTGCCAGCAATACTGATGATATAAGGGATTTTCTGCCCATTAGTGCCAAGGAATTGCTCAAGCACTGCCTGACGACGCAGATTAGAACTGATATAGAAATTAAGCAGACGCGATAGCGGCAGATAAATCTCGGCCACTTCTTCTAATGAAAGGTCTTCATTGATACCACGCAGACGCTCAATTTCACCTTCAGCCAACGTCATTGGTACTGAATCGCGCAGTGCTGCCCATTGCTGGCGATTAAACTGCAAATAGGGCGTAGTAAGAGGTGTCGTTTTTTTACTCATAAGCATGCATCTGAGTGCAAATTCTGATTCATCAACACCTTGCTGCATTAGGCATACAACGATGTATCAAACTCAATTGCACGTCACAGGGGTAATTAACGAGAACAATGGGCAGGAGGGTAACACCAGTGTGACTTTAAAAAGAAGTAAAATGATAAACAGGAGCACGCTTTCGCAAGCGTACCCGCATTTTTCTTGTCGGTCAGTAGCTTGTCACTACATTTTCTGCTGGGCGGGCGCGCAGACGTTTATAGTAAATCGCGCCGGGATGAGGATGCCCATCCGCGCATAACGCATAGTCGGGCAATTCCCCTAAATAGTGGTAGCCATGTGCCCGGTAGAAATTTTCTGCCACAGAACCCGCAATGACATCCAAATAAAGTAGCCCACGTTGATAGCTTTCTGCCTTATGCTCAAGCGTCTGTATTAATCTGCGCCCGATTCCTTCTCGTTGAGTGCTGGAATGCACGAGCAGTTGTAAAACCTCCGCGCGATTTTGTCCATCTGGACGCTGACAAATGTTGAGCTGCACGCTTCCCACTACAACCGAGTCGCTCATCGCGATCCATAACAACAGCTCATGGCGTGCCATTTGGTTGCGCAAGCTATGAAAATAACGCTCGGCATCCTGAGGCTGTTGCATCTTTTGCGAATGTTGAAATGCCGAAGTCATATTGTTTTTTACCGCGTCTATCATCAGGGCAGCCAAAGCCTGGCGATAACGGGGTAATGTTTCTGCAGTAATCTGAACAATATTCATACGACACCCTCCATTTAATGACCTGATTTAATAGATAAGCAAAATGCGGGCCAGCAGAAAAATGGTTGTGGAGGATGTTTTCACAAAAATTTTCTAAAATTTGCACAGTAGAAAGGCAGTGCGCTTCAAATATGTGCATTGGAAATGATGTTGATAAAGAGAAAACCAATCGACGGAGTGATGTAAAAATGCACATGTTTTGGATGATTTTACTGCATGAGATAGCTAATTTGAGATGATTTGCACAAATAGTAAGCGATAGAACAATTTTGACGATTTTTTTGTTGCATCCTTCTTCGGGTCTTCCTAGAATGCGCTCCACTTGATGCCGGCTTAGCTCAGTTGGTAGAGCAACTGACTTGTAATCAGTAGGTCACCAGTTCGATTCCGGTAGCCGGCACCATCAAGTAGGTGGGATTCCCGAGCGGCCAAAGGGAGCAGACTGTAAATCTGCCGTCACAGACTTCGAAGGTTCGAATCCTTCTCCCACCACCATCTCAACCTCCTGGTTGGGCATCAGATAAAGTCTTTGTCTGATGGGTGAGTTATTCATCTCTCACCTTCGAATTTCAGATTGTGCGTTAGCGCAATCAAAGTTGGTCAGAAACTCTGACCGGCTCGAATAATAGAAGGTCTTCTTTTATTATTCATAAGCTACAGAAAGAACAGGTAGCCGAGTTCCAGGATGCGGGCATCGTATAATGGCTATTACCTCAGCCTTCCAAGCTGATGATGCGGGTTCGATTCCCGCTGCCCGCTCCAGATGTGCTGATATGGCTCAGTTGGTAGAGCGCACCCTTGGTAAGGGTGAGGTCCCCAGTTCGACTCTGGGTATCAGCACCACTTCCTTTATCTCTCTCCTGATTCTCTCTCTGTAAACCAAACAGTCAGGCAATGCCTGGTTGATATGACGATATCTTCGATATATCCGTGTCTTAGAGGGACTAGCGATGGCTAAAGAGCAATTTCAGCGTAACAAACTGCACGTAAACGTGGGCACCATCGGTCACGTCGACCATGGTAAAACTACCCTGACGGCAGCAATTACTACCGTGCTGGCTAAAACCTACGGCGGTAAAGCAAGCAAATTCGACGAGATCGATAAAGCGCCAGAAGAGAAAGCACGTGGTATCACCATCAACACTTCTCACGTTGAATATGAAACCCCGAATCGCCACTATGCGCACGTTGACTGCCCAGGCCACGCCGACTATGTGAAAAACATGATCACCGGTGCTGCACAGATGGACGGCGCGATCCTGGTTGTTGCTGCGACTGATGGCCCAATGCCACAGACCCGTGAGCACATCCTGCTGGGTCGTCAGGTTGGCGTTCCTTACATCATCGTGTTCCTGAACAAGTGCGACATGGTTGATGATGAAGAGCTGCTGGAACTGGTTGAGATGGAAGTACGTGACCTGCTGTCAGCATATGACTTCCCAGGCGACGACACTCCAATCGTACGTGGTTCTGCTCTGAAAGCGCTGGAAGGCGACGCTGAGTGGGAAGCTAAGATCATTGAACTGGCTGGTCATCTGGATACCTATATCCCAGAGCCAGTACGTGCAATCGACAAGCCGTTCCTGCTGCCAATCGAAGACGTATTCTCAATCTCTGGCCGTGGTACTGTTGTTACCGGTCGTGTTGAGCGCGGTATCGTTAAAGTGGGCGACGAAGTTGAAGTTGTTGGCCTGAAAGATACTGTGAAATCAACCTGTACTGGCGTTGAAATGTTCCGCAAACTGCTGGACCAGGGTCAGGCAGGCGAGAACTGTGGTGTTCTGCTGCGTGGTATCAAGCGTGAAGACATCGAGCGTGGCCAGGTTCTGGCTAAGCCGGGTTCAATCAAGCCACATACCCAGTTCACTTCAGAAGTTTACGTTCTGTCTAAAGATGAAGGCGGCCGTCATACTCCGTTCTTCAAAGGCTACCGTCCTCAGTTCTACTTCCGTACTACTGACGTGACCGGTGACGTTCAACTGCCAGAAGGCGTTGAGATGGTAATGCCAGGCGACAACGTAAAAATGACCGTTACTTTGATCAAGCCAATCGCTATGGATCAGGGTCTGCGTTTCGCAATCCGTGAAGGCGGCCGTACTGTTGGTGCGGGTGTTGTTGCTGATATTATCGCTTAATTGCGATAACATTTGACGCAATGCACAAGGAAAGGGCATCATTTGATGCCCTTTTTGCACGCTGTTACATAGAACCTGGCTCATCAGTGATTTTCAATCATAATCATTGTTGAGACAGGCTCTGTTTCACGGCGTTGGATACCGAGTTACGCTCAAAAGCTCATTCGGTTTGGATGCCTCGCTCTGCGGGGCAGAATAGTTTCTGAATTATTGTGGCAGGTTGGTTTATGAGTGCGAATACCGAAGCTCAAGGAAGCGGGCGCGGCCTTGAAGCGATGAAATGGGTAGTTGTGATCGCATTGCTCCTGGTAGCAATTGTCGGCAACTATATTTATCGCGATGTAACACTGCCGCTGCGCGCGCTGGCTGTAGTAGTGCTGATTGCTGCAGCAGGCGGCATCGCATTGCTGACAATCAAAGGCAAAGCGACTGTTGCATTTGCCCGTGAAGCAAGAACCGAAATGCGCAAGGTCATTTGGCCAACTCGCCAGGAAACATTGCACACCACGTTAATCGTTGCCGCGGTAACTGCCGTGATGTCACTGATTTTGTGGGGGCTGGATGGTATTCTGGTCCGTCTGGTATCGTTTATCACTGGCCTGAGGTTCTGAGATGTCTGAAGCTCCAAAAAAACGCTGGTACGTCGTTCAGGCGTTCTCCGGTTTTGAAGCTCGCGTAGCTAAGTCGCTGCACGAGCATATCAAACTGCACAACATGGAAGAGCTTTTTGGCGAAGTCATGGTGCCGACTGAAGAAGTCGTCGAAATCCGTGGTGGCCAACGTCGCAAAAGCGAACGTAAATTCTTCCCTGGCTACGTATTGGTTCAGATGGTAATGAATGACGCCAGCTGGCACTTAGTACGCAGTGTACCGCGTGTGATGGGCTTTATCGGCGGAACTTCCGATCGTCCTGCGCCAATCAGTGATAAAGAAGTTGATGCGATTATGAACCGCCTGCAGCAGGTTGGTGATAAGCCGCGTCCAAAAACGCTGTTCGAGCCAGGCGAGATGGTACGCGTCAGCGACGGCCCATTTGCCGACTTCAACGGTGTGGTCGAAGAAGTGGATTACGAGAAGAGCCGCTTGAAAGTTTCCGTTTCCATCTTTGGTCGTGCAACGCCAGTGGAACTCGACTTCGCTCAGGTGGAAAAAGCTTAACCCTTTTGTCCACTTTTTAGCTCTTGCGGAAGGCGCGAAATTTACCTATAATTTCGCGCCTTTTGTTTTTATGCGCTGCTACTAGCGTGTAAATCGTTATCACGGGGAGCCTGTTTTTCAGGCGTTAAAACCCAATTGAGGAAATATCATGGCCAAGAAAGTACAAGCCTACGTCAAGCTGCAGGTTGCAGCTGGTATGGCTAACCCAAGCCCACCTGTTGGTCCAGCTCTGGGTCAGCAGGGTGTTAACATCATGGAATTCTGCAAAGCATTCAACGCTAAGACAGAATCTCTGGAGAAAGGTCTGCCTACTCCAGTTGTTATCACCGTATACAGCGACCGTTCTTTCACTTTCGTTACCAAAACGCCTCCGGCTGCCGTTCTGCTTAAAAAAGCAGCAGGCATCAAGTCTGGCTCTGGTAAGCCGAACAAAGATAAAGTCGGTAAAGTGACTCGTGCTCAGGTACGTGAAATCGCAGAAACTAAAGCTGCGGACATGACTGGTTCTGACGTAGAAGCGATGACTCGCTCTATCGAAGGTACTGCTCGTTCCATGGGCCTGGTAGTAGAGGATTAAGAAATGGCTAAGCTGACCAAGCGCATGAGCGTAATTCGCGACAAAGTTGACGCGACCAAGCAGTACGACATCACCGAAGCTGTTGCTCTGTTGAAAGAACTGGCTACTGCTAAGTTTGTAGAAAGCGTAGACGTTGCTGTTAACCTCGGCATCGATGCTCGTAAATCTGATCAGAACGTGCGCGGCGCGACCGTTCTGCCACACGGTACTGGTCGTTCAGTACGTGTTGCCGTCTTCACCCAAGGTGCAAACGCTGAAGCTGCTAAAGCAGCTGGCGCAGAGCTGGTTGGTATGGAAGATCTGGCTGAGCAGATCAAAAAAGGCGAAATGAACTTTGACGTTGTTATCGCTTCTCCTGATGCGATGCGCGTTGTTGGCCAGCTGGGCCAGGTTCTGGGCCCACGCGGTCTGATGCCAAACCCGAAAGTTGGTACTGTAACCCCTAACGTTGCTGAAGCAGTTAAAAATGCTAAAGCAGGTCAGGTTCGTTATCGTAACGACAAAAACGGCATCATCCACACCACCATCGGTAAAGTGGATTTTGACACTGACAAATTGAAAGAAAACCTGGAATCTCTGCTGGTTGCGCTGAAAAAAGCTAAACCATCACAGGCGAAAGGCGTGTACATCAAGAAAGTCAGCATCTCTACCACCATGGGCGCCGGCGTTGCCGTTGACCAGGCTGGTCTGAGCGCATCAGCAAACTAATTGCTGCTTGTAACGGGCGAAAAATTCATCTAGAATCTTACGCCCGTTGTTCTGGTTGTTTACGCAATTCAGAACCCAGATTCAAAGCGAGTGAGTGACTAAGTCTAAAGGCTCAGTTGTTCAGTCGCTTAGGTTGGAGCCAGGCCTTATCCTGGCCTCCGTCCGAGACCGCAGGAGCAGAATATTTTTGGATATCTTGCTTAATACCCTGCGTAGACGGTGACAGAACCAAAAAGAATTTTTTCTTCGCTGGATTCTGCTCACCGTGTAATAGCGCTTATCGCCTTAGGGTGAATGAGTGAAGTGAGTTCCGGGAAATTATTCCCGGCCAATCCAGGAGCAAAGCTAATGGCATTAAATCTTCAAGGCAAACAAGCGATTGTTGCTGAAGTTAGCGAAGTAGCCAAAGGCGCGCTTTCAGCGGTTGTTGCGGATTCCCGCGGCGTAACCGTTGATAAAATGACCGAACTGCGTAAAGCAGGTCGTGAAGCTGGCGTTTACATGCGTGTTGTTCGTAACACCCTGCTGCGCCGCGTCGTTGAAGGTACTCCTTTCGAGTGCCTGAAAGACACGTTTGTTGGTCCGACCCTGATTGCATACTCTTTGGAACACCCGGGCGCTGCTGCTCGTCTGTTCAAAGATTTCGCTAAAGCGAATGCAAAATTTGAGGTCAAAGCTGCAGCCTTTGAAGGTGAGCTGATCACGGCGGCCAATATTGACCGTCTGGCAACTCTGCCGACTTACGAAGAAGCACTGGCACGTCTGATGTCGACCATGAAAGAAGCCGCTGCTGGCAAACTGGTCCGTACTCTGGCTGCTGTGCGCGATGCAAAAGAAGCGGCTTAAGGCCTAATTCTTTTCCTTCGTGCTTGCTAACGTATAAACTTTTTCTGATTTTTAGGAACAATCGATATGTCTATCACTAAAGACCAAATTCTGGAAGCTGTTGCCGCTATGTCCGTAATGGAAGTAGTTGAGCTGGTTTCTGCTATGGAAGAAAAATTCGGCGTTTCTGCTGCTGCTGCTGTAGCTGTTGCTGCTGGCCCAGCTGAAGCTGTTGAAGAGAAAACTGAATTCGACGTAATTCTGAAAGCTGTTGGCGCTAACAAAGTCGCAGTAATCAAAGCAGTACGTACTGCAACTGGCCTGGGCTTGAAAGAAGCTAAAGACCTGGTTGAAGCTACTGGTACTATCAAAGAAGCCATCAGCAAAGATGACGCAGCCGCTCTTGAAGCTGCTCTGAAAGAAGCTGGCGCTGAAGTTGAAGTTAAGTAAGACAACCTTTGGGTTGCAGCCTGAGTAACATTAGGCTGATGGCTGGTGACTGTTTAGGTCACCAGCCTTTTTGCGCTACAGGGGAATGATGGCGTTTCGCACTGTTTGTCCATCATTCCTCTTCAATATCTTTTTCTATCGACGCCTTAATATATCGCTCTCCTGCGAAGGTTCCCTGCCTGAGCAACGGCGATGAAATGATTTAAGAGTGATAGAAAGATGTATTGCATGGGGTGCTACGCATCGCATGAAAAACAAAAAATAGTGTTGCATGAACTGTCCTTTTCAGGACGGACAGCGTGGTTCGACATGTCAGCTAGCTGAGGAACCCCATGGTTTACTCCTATACCGAGAAAAAACGTATTCGTAAGGATTTTGGTAAACGTCCACAAGTTTTGGACATACCTTATCTCCTTTCTATCCAGCTTGACTCGTTCCAGAAGTTTATCGAGCAAGATCCAGAAGGCCAGTACGGTCTGGAAGCAGCCTTCCGCTCCGTATTCCCAATCTCAAGCTACAGCGGCAACTCTGAGTTGCAGTATGTTAGCTACCGTTTGGGTGAGCCTGTCTTTGACGTAACTGAATGTCAGATCCGTGGCGTGACCTATTCGGCACCGCTGCGCGTGAAACTGCGTCTGGTGATCTACGAGCGCGAAGCGCCGGAAGGCACCGTAAAAGACATTAAAGAACAAGAAGTCTACATGGGTGAGATTCCACTCATGACGGACAACGGTACCTTTGTTATCAATGGTACTGAGCGTGTTATCGTTTCTCAGCTGCACCGTAGTCCTGGCGTGTTCTTCGACAGTGATAAGGGTAAAACGCACTCTTCCGGTAAAGTGCTGTATAACGCACGTATCATCCCTTACCGCGGTTCATGGCTCGACTTCGAGTTTGACCCGAAAGACAACCTCTTCGTCCGTATTGACCGTCGTCGTAAGCTGCCGGCCAGTATCATTCTGCGCGCGTTAAACTTCACCTCAGAACAAATCCTCGATCTGTTCTTTGACAAAGTCGTTTATGAAATCCGCGATAACAAACTGCAGATGGAACTGGTGCCTGAGCGCCTGCGTGGTGAAACCGCCTCCTTCGATATCGAAGCAAACGGCACGGTCTACGTTGAGAAAGGTCGTCGCATCACTGCGCGCCACATCCGTCAGCTGGAAAAAGACAACATTCAGCACATCGAAGTGCCAGTTGAATACATTGCTGGCAAAGTGGTCGCTAAAGACTACGTCGATCTGAACACCGGCGAGCTGATCGTTCCAGCGAACATGGAATTGTCACTGGATCTGCTGGCGAAGCTGAGCCAGTCAGGCCACAAGCGCATTGAAACGCTGTTCACCAACGACCTGGATCACGGTGCGTATATCTCCGAGACTCTGCGTGTTGACCCAACCAACGATCGCTTAAGCGCGCTGGTTGAGATCTACCGCATGATGCGTCCTGGTGAGCCACCAACGCGTGAAGCCGCTGAAAACCTGTTTGAGAACCTGTTCTTCTCTGAAGATCGTTATGATCTTTCTGCGGTTGGTCGCATGAAGTTCAACCGTTCTCTGCTGCGTGATGAGATCGAAGGTTCAGGTATCCTGAGCAAAGACGACATCATCGAAGTGATGAAAAAGCTTATCGGTATCCGTAACGGTATCGGTGAAGTGGATGATATCGATCACCTCGGCAACCGTCGTATTCGTTCTGTTGGCGAAATGGCAGAAAACCAGTTCCGTGTTGGTCTGGTTCGTGTTGAGCGTGCAGTTAAAGAGCGTCTGTCTCTGGGCGACCTCGATACGCTGATGCCTCAGGACATGATCAACGCTAAGCCGATTTCGGCGGCGGTGAAAGAGTTCTTCGGTTCAAGCCAGCTGTCCCAGTTTATGGATCAGAACAACCCGTTGTCTGAGATTACGCACAAACGTCGTATCTCTGCTCTGGGCCCAGGCGGTCTGACCCGTGAGCGCGCCGGCTTCGAAGTGCGTGACGTACACCCAACCCACTACGGTCGTGTATGTCCTATCGAAACCCCGGAAGGCCCGAACATCGGTCTGATCAACTCACTCTCTGTTTACGCGCAGACCAATGAATACGGTTTCCTTGAAACCCCGTATCGTCGCGTTGTTGACGGAAAAGTGAGTGATGAAATTCATTACCTCTCTGCAATTGAAGAGGGTAACTACGTTATCGCTCAGGCGAACACCAACCTCGCAGAAGATGGCAGCTTTGTTGACGATCTCGTCACCTGCCGTAGCAAGGGTGAGTCAAGCCTGTTCAGCCGCGATCAGGTTGACTACATGGACGTTTCCACCCAACAGGTGGTTTCTGTCGGTGCGTCACTGATTCCGTTCCTGGAGCACGATGATGCTAACCGCGCCTTGATGGGTGCGAACATGCAACGTCAGGCGGTTCCAACTCTGCGCGCTGATAAGCCGCTGGTTGGTACCGGTATGGAACGTGCAGTAGCGGTTGACTCCGGTGTAACTGCCGTCGCGAAACGTGGTGGTACCGTTCAGTACGTTGATGCTTCTCGTATCGTTATTAAAGTTAACGAAGAAGAGATGTATCCGGGCGAAGCGGGTATCGACATCTACAACCTGACTAAGTACACCCGTTCTAACCAGAACACCTGCATCAATCAGATGCCGTGTGTAAACCTGGGTGAACCGATTGAGCGTGGCGACGTGCTGGCTGACGGCCCGTCTACCGATCTCGGTGAACTGGCGCTGGGTCAGAACATGCGCGTGGCGTTCATGCCATGGAACGGTTACAACTTCGAAGACTCCATCCTCGTATCCGAGCGTGTGGTTCAGGAAGACCGTTTCACCACTATTCACATCCAGGAACTGGCATGTGTGTCTCGCGACACCAAGCTGGGGCCAGAAGAGATCACCGCTGATATCCCGAACGTGGGTGAAGCAGCGCTTTCTAAACTGGATGAATCCGGCATCGTGTATATCGGTGCAGAAGTGACCGGTGGCGACATTCTGGTTGGTAAAGTGACGCCGAAAGGTGAAACCCAGCTGACGCCAGAAGAGAAACTGCTGCGTGCGATCTTCGGTGAAAAAGCCTCTGACGTGAAAGATTCGTCACTGCGCGTTCCAAACGGCGTATCCGGTACGGTTATCGATGTGCAGGTCTTCACCCGCGATGGCGTGGAAAAAGACAAGCGCGCGCTGGAAATCGAAGAGATGCAGCTGAAGCAGGTTAAGAAAGACCTGTCTGAAGAACTGCAGATCTTCGAAGCGGGCCTGTTCGGCCGTATCCAGGCAGTACTGATCTCGGGTGGTGTTGAAGCTGAGAAGCTGGACAAACTGCCACGTGAGCGCTGGTTGGAGCTGGGCCTGACTGACGAAGAGAAGCAGAATTCTCTGGAGCAGCTGGCTGAGCAGTACGACGAGCTGAAGCACGAGTTTGAGAAGAAACTTGAAGCTAAGCGTCGTAAGATCACCCAAGGCGATGATCTGGCACCAGGCGTGCTGAAAATCGTTAAGGTGTATCTGGCCGTTAAACGTCAGATCCAGCCTGGTGACAAGATGGCCGGTCGTCACGGTAACAAGGGTGTTATCTCTAAGATCAACCCTATCGAAGACATGCCTTACGATGAGAACGGTACGCCGGTCGACATCGTACTGAACCCGCTGGGCGTACCATCGCGTATGAACATCGGTCAGATCCTGGAAACTCACCTCGGTATGGCGGCGAAAGGCATTGGTGAAAAAATCAATGCGATGCTGAAGAAGCAGGAAGAAGTCTCCAAACTGCGTGAGTTCATCCAGCGTGCTTACGATCTGGGCACTGATGTGCGTCAGAAAGTTGACCTGAACACCTTTACAGACGACGAAGTGCTGCGTCTGGCAGAAAACCTGAAGAAGGGTATGCCAATCGCAACTCCGGTGTTTGACGGTGCGAAAGAGAGCGAAATCAAAGAGCTGTTGCAGCTCGGCGGCTTGCCTTCTTCCGGTCAGATCACCCTGTTCGACGGCCGTACCGGTGAGCAGTTTGAGCGTCAGGTAACCGTAGGTTACATGTACATGCTGAAACTGAACCACCTGGTCGACGACAAGATGCACGCACGTTCTACCGGTTCTTACAGCTTGGTTACTCAGCAGCCGCTGGGTGGTAAAGCGCAGTTCGGTGGACAGCGCTTCGGTGAGATGGAAGTGTGGGCACTGGAAGCATACGGTGCCGCGTATACCCTGCAGGAAATGCTTACCGTTAAATCTGATGACGTTAACGGCCGTACGAAGATGTATAAAAACATCGTCGACGGTAACCATCAGATGGAACCGGGCATGCCGGAATCCTTCAACGTACTGTTGAAAGAGATTCGCTCGCTGGGTATCAACATCGAGCTGGAAGACGAGTAAGTACTCGCAAGTACTGGTTACGGGACGTGCACTTCGGGTGCGCGTCCCTGAGAGTTCCACTCCGACGGGAGCTAATCCGTGAAAGACTTACTTAAGTTTCTGAAAGCGCAAACTAAGACCGAAGAGTTTGATGCGATCAAAATTGCTCTGGCCTCGCCAGACATGATCCGTTCATGGTCTTTTGGTGAAGTTAAAAAGCCGGAAACCATTAACTACCGTACCTTCAAGCCTGAGCGTGACGGTCTTTTCTGTGCCCGTATTTTCGGACCGGTAAAAGATTACGAATGCCTGTGCGGTAAGTACAAGCGTTTAAAACATCGCGGCGTGATCTGTGAGAAGTGTGGCGTTGAAGTTACACAGACCAAAGTACGTCGTGAGCGCATGGGCCACATTGAGCTGGCTTCTCCAACCGCGCACATTTGGTTCCTGAAATCACTGCCTTCGCGTATCGGCTTGCTGCTGGATATGCCACTGCGTGATATCGAGCGCGTGCTGTACTTCGAATCTTATGTGGTTATCGAAGGCGGCATGACCAACCTGGAAAAACGTCAGATTCTGACGGAAGAGCAGTACCTTGACGCGCTGGAAGAGTTCGGTGACGAATTCGACGCGAAGATGGGTGCGGAAGCTATTCAGGCGCTGCTGAAAAATATGGATCTGGAGCAAGAGTGCGAGCAGCTGCGTGAAGAGCTGAACGAAACCAACTCCGAGACCAAACGTAAAAAGCTGACCAAGCGTATCAAGCTGCTGGAAGCGTTCGTTCAGTCTGGTAACAAGCCAGAGTGGATGATCCTGACCGTTCTGCCGGTTCTGCCGCCAGATCTGCGTCCGCTGGTACCGCTGGATGGTGGTCGTTTCGCTACGTCGGATCTGAACGATCTGTATCGTCGCGTGATCAACCGTAACAACCGTCTGAAACGCCTGCTGGATCTGGCTGCGCCAGATATCATCGTACGTAACGAAAAACGTATGCTGCAGGAAGCGGTTGATGCACTGCTGGATAACGGCCGTCGCGGTCGCGCCATCACTGGCTCGAACAAGCGTCCGCTGAAATCTCTGGCAGACATGATCAAAGGTAAGCAGGGTCGTTTCCGTCAGAACCTGTTGGGTAAACGTGTTGACTACTCTGGCCGTTCAGTTATCACCGTTGGTCCATACCTGCGTCTGCATCAGTGCGGTCTGCCGAAGAAAATGGCTCTTGAGCTGTTCAAACCGTTCATTTACGGCAAGCTGGAACTGCGTGGCCTGGCCACCACCATCAAAGCCGCTAAGAAAATGGTTGAGCGCGAAGAAGCTGTCGTTTGGGATATCCTGGACGAAGTGATCCGCGAACACCCGGTACTGCTGAACCGTGCACCAACTCTGCACCGTTTGGGTATCCAGGCGTTTGAACCGGTTCTGATCGAAGGTAAAGCGATCCAGCTGCACCCGCTGGTTTGTGCGGCATATAACGCCGACTTCGATGGTGACCAGATGGCTGTTCACGTACCGCTGACGCTGGAAGCCCAGCTGGAAGCGCGTGCGCTGATGATGTCGACCAACAACATTCTGTCACCAGCGAACGGCGAGCCAATCATCGTTCCTTCACAGGACGTTGTACTGGGTCTGTACTACATGACCCGCGACAAAGTGAACGCCAAAGGCGAAGGC
The DNA here is from genome assembly GCF_024707505.1 of Pantoea sp. SOD02. GTDB lineage: Bacteria > Pseudomonadota > Gammaproteobacteria > Enterobacterales > Enterobacteriaceae > Pantoea > Pantoea symbiotica. The sequence continues at coordinate 253,691 of NZ_CP102604.1, forward strand.
ATGGTGCTGACTGGCCCGAAAGAAGCTGAGCGTGTTTACCGCGCTGGCCTGGCCGAGCTGCATGCACGCGTTAAAGTGCGTATCACCGAATATACAAAGAACGAGCAGGAAGAGTTCGTTGCGAAAACCAGCATTATCGACACCACCATTGGTCGTGCGATTCTGTGGATGATCGTTCCGAAGGGCCTGCCTTACTCCATCGTCAACCAGGCGCTGGGTAAGAAAGCAATTTCCAAGATGCTGAACACCTGTTACCGCATCCTGGGCCTGAAGCCGACCGTTATCTTTGCTGACCAAACCATGTACACCGGTTTTGCTTACGCAGCCCGTTCAGGTGCCTCTGTAGGTATCGACGACATGGTCATCCCAGCCAAGAAAGCGGAAATCGTAGCGGAAGCGGAAGCGGAAGTTGCTGAGATTCAGGAACAGTTCCAGTCTGGTCTGGTAACTGCTGGCGAACGTTACAACAAAGTTATCGATATTTGGGCCGCCGCTAACGAACGCGTTTCCAAAGCGATGATGGATAACCTGCAAACTGAAACCGTGATCAACCGTCATGGCGAAGAAGAACAGCAGGTTTCGTTCAACAGCATCTACATGATGGCCGACTCCGGTGCGCGTGGTTCTGCTGCACAGATTCGTCAGCTGGCCGGTATGCGTGGTCTGATGGCTAAGCCAGACGGCTCAATCATCGAAACGCCGATCACCGCGAACTTCCGTGAAGGTCTGAACGTACTCCAGTACTTCATCTCCACGCACGGTGCGCGTAAAGGTCTTGCGGATACCGCACTGAAAACAGCTAACTCCGGTTATCTGACGCGTCGTCTGGTAGACGTAGCGCAGGATCTGGTTGTTACCGAAGATGACTGCGGCACGTTCGAAGGCATCATGATGACTCCGGTTATCGAAGGTGGCGACGTTAAAGAGCCGCTTCGTGAGCGTGTACTGGGTCGTGTAACGGCTGAAGACGTTCTGAAGCCGGGCACTGCAGACATCCTGATCCCGCGTAACACCCTGATCGATGAGCACTGGTGTGATGTGATCGAACTGAACTCAGTCGATGCGATCAAAGTGCGCTCGGTTGTTGGCTGTGAAACCGACTTCGGTGTGTGTGCACACTGCTACGGTCGCGATCTGGCACGTGGTCACATCATCAATAAAGGTGAGGCCATCGGTGTTATCGCAGCACAATCCATCGGTGAGCCGGGTACTCAGCTGACGATGCGTACGTTCCACATCGGTGGTGCGGCATCTCGTGCGGCTGCTGAATCCAGCATCCAGGTGAAGAACAAAGGTACTATCAAGCTGACCAACGCGAAGTCTGTAACCAACTCCTCAGGGAAACTGGTTATCGTTTCACGTAACGTCGAGCTGAAGATGATCGACGAGTTCGGTCGTACCAAAGAGAGCTATAAAGTGCCTTACGGTGCGGTTATGGCTAAAGGTGATGGCGAGCAGGTTGCAGCGGGCGAGACCGTAGCAAACTGGGATCCGCATACCATGCCGGTAATCACCGAAGTGGGCGGTTTCATTCGCTTCACTGACATGATCGACGGTCAGACCATTACGCGTCAGACTGACGACTTAACCGGTCTGTCATCGCTGGTGGTTCTGGATTCTGCAGAACGTACTGCGGGTGGTAAAGATCTGCGTCCTGCGCTGAAAATTGTTGATGCCAACGGAAATGATGTTCTGATTCCAGGTACCGACATGCCAGCACAGTACTTCCTGCCGGGCAAAGCGATTGTTCAGCTGGAAGATGGCGTTAAGATCAGTGCCGGTGACACTCTGTCGCGTGTTCCGCAAGAATCTGGCGGTACCAAGGATATTACCGGTGGTCTGCCGCGCGTTGCTGACTTGTTCGAAGCGCGTCGTCCGAAAGAGCCAGCAATCCTGGCGGAGATCAGCGGTATCATCTCCTTCGGTAAAGAGACCAAAGGTAAGCGTCGTCTGGTAATCACGCCGGTTGATGGTAGCGATCCGTACGAAGAGATGATTCCAAAATGGCGTCAGCTTAACGTATTCGAAGGTGAGCGCGTAGAACGTGGTGACGTCGTATCTGACGGCCCAGAGTCTCCGCACGATATCCTGCGTCTGCGTGGCGTCCATGCTGTGACCCGTTACATCACTAACGAAGTGCAGGAAGTTTACCGTCTGCAAGGCGTTAAGATTAACGATAAACACATCGAAGTCATCGTTCGTCAGATGCTGCGTAAAGCAACCATCTCGAGCGTGGGAAGCACCGACTTCCTGGAAGGTGAGCAGGCTGAATACTCTCGCATCAAGATCTCTAACCGTGAACTTGAAGCGAATGGCAAAATCGGCGCAACATTCATGCGCGATCTGCTGGGTATCACCAAAGCGTCACTGGCAACCGAATCGTTCATCTCTGCAGCATCGTTCCAGGAGACCACGCGTGTCCTGACCGAAGCAGCAGTTGCAGGTAAGCGCGATGAACTGCGCGGCCTGAAAGAGAACGTAATCGTGGGTCGTCTGATCCCAGCCGGTACCGGTTATGCTTATCACCAGGATCGTATGCGTCGCCGCTCTGCGGGCGAAGCACCGGTTGCACCGCAGGTTACTGCGGATGAAGCCTCTGCTAGCCTGGCTGAATTGCTGAACGCTGGTCTGGGCGGAAGCGACGACGAGTAATTCGTCTGCTAAAGCTGACCAATAAAAAACCCTGCCTCGGCAGGGTTTTTTTTCGTCTTAATTTTGTCAGAACTTGCGGCAGACATCTTCGCGTGTCAGTCCGATATCACGCAGCTGATTGTCACTCAGTTTTGACAGGATGCGATGAGTTTCACGCCGTGCTTTCCAGTGTTTAACCATACGTACTGCGCCACGGAAGATATCCAGTAAAGTGACATCAAAAGGTTTAGCCGCGCGGTTTTGATCGAATTCCATAATCCTTGCCCTCAGTAGGTTGCCTGAGATGCATTGTCCAATTCTTGCGCATTATGATACAGACGCAAAAATCACTTATCTTTAACATACAGATTGCGCTGTGATGGATCTGAATGGTAATAATGAGGGCTATCTGTACTGGTTTGTCATGATCTAAGGCTGAGTGAGGCATACGATGACGCGCTACCAACATTTGGCATGTTTGCTTTCAGATCGTATTGAGCAAGGGCTTTACCGCAGCGGCGAGCGCTTGCCGTCGGTGCGCACGCTGAGTCTGGAACACGGCGTGAGTATCAGCACTGTTCAGCAGGCGTATCATCTGCTGGAAGAGAAACAGCTGATCGTGCCGCAGCCACGATCCGGGTATTTCGTTGCAACGCGCAAAGCGACGCCGCCGATGCCCGCGATAACCCGACCGGCACAGCGTCCGGTGGAAATCACGCAATGGGAATCGGTGCTGGAGTTGCTTAGCAGCCGGACAAACAGCGATGTGTTGCAACTCGGCAGCGGTATTCCCGATCTCACTCAGCCCACGTTGAAACCGCTGTGGAAAATTCAGAGCCGGATGGCGCAGAGGCAGGATATTGACCAGCTCAACTATGACAGTTTGCTGGGCGTCGCGGCATTGCGCGAACAGGTTGCGCGCCTGACGATCGACAGCGGTTGTCAGCTCACGGCAGAAGATATCGTGATTACCACTGGATGCCATGAAGCGCTGTCGATTTCGATTCGTGCGATATGCCAGGCCGGTGACATCATTGCCGTGGAATCGCCCACTTTCCACGGCACTATGCAAACGTTGCGCGGCTTCGGCATACGTGCCATCGAGATTCCTACCGATTCGGTCACCGGCATCAGCCTGGAAGCGCTGGAACTGGCATTCGAGCAGTGGCCGATCAAAGCGGTGGTGGTAGTGCCAAACTGCAATAATCCGCTGGGCTTTATCATGCCGGAATCTCGCAAACGTGCGCTGGTAACGCTGGCGCAGCGTTTCGATGCCGCGATTATTGAAGACGATGTGTATGGTGAGCTGGCGTGGGAGTATCCGCGTCCGGTTACTATCAAATCGCTGGACAACGATGGCCGCGTGTTGCTGTGCAGTTCGTTCTCCAAGACGCTGGCGCCGGGACTGCGTGTCGGTTGGGTGGCGCCGGGGCGCTATCGCGATCGCGTGCTGCATATGAAATACATCAGCACCGGATCGACGGCAACACAGCCGCAGCATGCGGTCGCCGAGTTTATTCGCCTTGGTCATTATTTGCCGCACTTGCGGCGCATGCGTCAGGTGTATCAACGCAACTACGAAACTTTCAGCTGTTGGGTGCGGCACTACTTCCCGTGCGGAATTTGTGTGTCGCGTCCGCAGGGCAGCTTCCTGATGTGGATTGAGTTGCCAGAGGCGTTTGACGCAGTCAGGCTCAACACCGAATTGCGGGAGCTGAACATGCAGGTTGCGGTGGGCTCGCTGTTTTCGGCCTCGGGCAAGTATCGCAACTGCTTGCGCCTGAATTATGGTTTGCCAATGAATGAGCATACGGAGCAGGCGATAGCCCAACTCGGTGCAGCGGTAGAACGTGCCATGCTGGCTTGCAGTGTAGAAACCGTGCATACCTCCTCCCTGACCATGTAAAGAAAGGCAGGGCTGGGAGAGGTTAAGACCAGCCCTGGCCCGCTGCAAGCGACAGCGGGCAGGCACACTTTAACTTTATCAGGAAAGGACGCTAGCCATCACATCACGCTGCTGCGCGGCAGATTCCAGCGTTTCATCCTTACTTACCACGCATTACATTGCTTTTGCAGGTTCGATTCCATTTTCCACCAGTGACAGCAACTGCTGCGTTGCTGCGCGCCAATCTGCGGCCTGGGTAATCGCACTTACCACCGCGATACTGCCCACGCCGGTAGCCATCACTTCAGGCACTCGCGCCAGTGAAATACCGCCAATCGCCACGGTTGGCACATCTTGTAAACGCGTCAGATGGCGTTTCAATTCCACCACGCCCTGCGGCGCAGAAGGCATGTCTTTGGTTTGCGTAGGATAGATGTGGCCAAGCGCAATATAAGAGGGGCGCAGCGCCAGAGCCCGATCCAGCTCGGCATCATCATGCGTCGATAAACCCAGGCGCAATCCCGCCTCACGGATGGCCGCCAGATCGGCGACATCGAGGTCTTCCTGGCCAAGGTGCACGCCATAAGCGTGATATTTAATGGCTAATCGCCAGTAATCATTGATAAACAGCCGAGCGCGATACTGTTTGCCAAGCGCAATCGCCTCGCGCACGGCATCTTCCACCTCATGATCTTCACAATCTTTGATGCGCAGCTGAATGGTGCGCACACCGGCTTCCAGCAAGCGCGCGATCCATTCCACGCTATCAACAACCGGATACAGCCCCAGTTTTGGGGCCGTGGCAGGAAAGGCGTCGGTCATACATTTTCCTCTTTAAGGGTATCGGCAGCGTGATAAAGCTCGCCGCCACGATTGCGGAAGGCATCCGACATTTGCGCCATACCAATCTCTATCGGCTGAGCTTCAGCCTGTTGGCGTGCGGCAAACTCGCGCACTTCCTGAGTAATTTTCATTGAGCAGAATTTTGGGCCGCACATCGAACAGAAGTGCGCGACTTTGCCTGATTCCTGCGGCAGAGTTTCATCGTGATAGGCGCGTGCGGTATGCGGATCAAGCGCCAGATTGAACTGATCTTCCCAGCGAAATTCAAAACGCGCTTTCGACATCGCATTGTCGCGGATCTGCGCACCCGGATGACCTTTCGCCAGATCCGCTGCATGCGCGGCGATCTTGTAGGTGATCAGCCCTTGCTTCACGTCCTCTTTATTCGGCAAACCAAGGTGTTCTTTAGGTGTCACGTAGCACAGCATGGCGCAGCCGAACCAGCCAATCATGGCCGCGCCGATGCCAGAAGTGAAATGGTCGTAGCCGGGCGCGATATCGGTGGTGAGCGGGCCAAGCGTGTAAAACGGGGCTTCGTGACAATGCTCAAGCTGTTCGGTCATATTGCGACGAATCATCTGCATCGGCACATGGCCCGGACCTTCAATCATCACCTGCACATCATATTCCCAGGCGATTTTAGTCAGTTCGCCCAGCGTATGCAGTTCAGCAAATTGTGCCTCATCGTTGGCATCCTGAATCGAGCCGGGACGCAGGCCGTCGCCGAGCGACAGCGCCACATCGTAGGCGGCACAAATTTCACAAATCTCGCGGAAGTGCAGATAGAGGAAACTTTCGGTGTGATGCGACAGGCACCATTTCGCCATAATCGAGCCGCCGCGCGACACAATGCCGGTCAGGCGTTTGGCTGTCATTGGCACATAGCGCAGCAATACGCCAGCGTGAATGGTGAAGTAGTCGACACCTTGTTCCGCCTGCTCCAGCAGCGTGTCACGGAAAATCTCCCAGTTAAGATCTTCTGCAATACCGTTCACTTTCTCCAGCGCCTGATAAATCGGCACTGTACCAATCGGCACCGGGCTGTTTCGCAAAATCCACTCACGCGTTTCATGAATGTAGCGGCCGGTTGAGAGATCCATCACGGTGTCTGCGCCCCAGCGCGTCGACCACACCAGCTTCTCCACTTCTTCTTCAATCGATGAACTCACCGCCGAGTTACCAATATTGGCATTTACCTTCACCAGGAAGTTGCGGCCAATGATCATCGGTTCTGATTCGGGATGGTTGATGTTAGAAGGGATGATGGCGCGGCCGCTGGCGACTTCCTGGCGGACAAATTCAGCGGTGATATTTTCCGGCAGATTAGCGCCAAAGCTGTGGCCCGGATGCTGCTGTAGCAGCACTTCACCGTGAATACGCTCGCGGCCCATGTTTTCACGCAGCGCAATAAACTCCATCTCCGGCGTGATGATGCCCTGACGTGCATAGTGCAGCTGGGTAACCCGGCGACCCGCTTTGGCGCGGCGCGGTTGTGGCAGATGTTCAAAACGCAGGTGATCCAAGCCTTCATCCGCCAGACGTTGCTGCGTGTAGCTGGAACTTAGCTGGTGGATCGTTTCACTGTCGCCACGATCTTCGATCCAGTTGGCGCGTAGTCTTGCAAGTCCCTGATGCACATCAATAGTGGCTTGAGGATCGCCATAAGCACCGGCGGTGTCGTATACCGGAACCGCTTCATTCGGCTCATATTGCGGATGTTCTTTGCTGCCGCCGATGTGCGTCGGGCTGAGCTGTATCTCACGCATTGGCACACGAATATCCTCGCGGCTGCCAGTGATCCAGATACGTTTGGAGTTGGGGAAAGCAGTTCCCTGCAGGGAATCGATAAATTCTTGCGCCTGAGCGCGTTGTTCACGACGAGAAGTTTTAGCAGACATAGCAAGTTTCCGGTAAAGGTTGGAAGTTGCTTGTCCAGAGTTCGGAAGGAGTAACAGCGACGATGCTGGGCGCCAGCTTGCAACGCGCTGATGATGTCTACTCTTGTTCCCTTCGCAGGTACTAACCTGATCAGGTTCCGCGGATCCCGAATTAACGGTCTCAGCCCCAGAGGGCACTCCGACAAGGTTGTGTTTTGTGGTTTAAGCTACTTTGCTTGCCATTTTGCACCTGGGCAGTGCTCGTGGCCGTCACGTACTACGTGTACGCTCCGGTCCCTGCGCGCTGTCCGAGCGTGAACTGGCTGCGCACGCTACGCTTAAACCGCAAAATTTGGCTCTTCATGTTTTGAAGAGGCAATAAAAAAGCCCATTCAGCATAAGAGGGCTTTTCTTGAATAACAAGTTTTTTACATCTTCGGGATGTTAAGCCGGGCGGGCGATGACGCTGTCGTTGGCAACCGGCGGACGCGCCAGTTGGTGATCCCAGGCGAGCTGCACCAGCTTATCTTCCAGCGTAAAGCGCGATTCCAGCACTTCACCGACTTCGGAAAGCGCGGTTTGAAAATCCACGCAATTATCATCGTTAATCGCTTGCTGCAGATGGGTGTCGTAAAGCTGCATGATGCGATCGGTATTCGCCTCGAGTGCCGGATAAATCTGCGCGGCCACGATTAATGGGCTATCACCCTGCATCTCACTAATGATGTGTTCATACACGCTGAAATGGCCGGTAGACAGGTAATCCACCAGGTTGTGACAAAATGCATCCAGCGCCTGTTCATCCAGCGCGGTTAACGCATCTTTTTGTGGCTTCATGCCAATAAGCTCGTAGTAAGTGACGAGCAGCTGTCGACGGGCGCGCAGCCATGAATCCACCAATTCATTTCTGCCACCTACACGCTCTGTCAGGTTCTCTAACTGGTTAAGCATATGGGGCTCCAGGTAGGTTATAGTTGTTTATTACACACTTAATATTAGGATTTCAGCGTGCGATTTGACGCTAAGGACAACGATTAAGATGCAACGTGAGATCTCAAGCTTAGACGCTGGTTGGTGGGTTGTCAGCCATGAGCAAAAACTTTGGATGCCGCAGGGTGAATTGCCGCATGGCTTAGCCACCGATTTTGGCCTGAACGGCAGCAACGGCATTTTGATTGGCGAGTGGCAGGGCGAGAATGTCTGGCTGGTACGCGAGCCGCGCCCGGACAGCATGGGCTCCGTGCGCCAACTGATTGATGAGGATGTCGGCCTGTTCCAAATCGCCGGACGTGGCGTGCAGCTGGCGGAGTTTTACCGCTCGCATCGCTGGTGCGGCTATTGCGGCCATGAGATGCACATCAGCAAACGCGAATTTGCCTGCTTGTGCAATCACTGCCGCGAGCGCTATTACCCGCAAATTGCGCCGTGCATCATCGTGGCCATTCGCCGTGGCGATGAGATTCTGCTCGCCAATCATGCGCGCCACCGTAACAACATCTACACCGTGCTGGCCGGCTTCGTCGAAGTGGGCGAAACCTTAGAACAAGCGGTAGCGCGGGAAGTGATGGAGGAGAGTAACGTGCGGGTGAAAAACGTGCGCTACGTAACCTCGCAGCCGTGGCCGTTCCCGCACTCTCTGATGATGGCGTATATGGCGGAATATGATGGCGGCGATCTGCAACACGACGGTAAAGAGCTGCTGGATGCCGGTTGGTATCGATATGACGATCTGCCGCTGTTGCCGCCGCCCGGCACGGTGGCGCGTCGCCTGATTGAAGATACCGTTGCCCTGTGTCGCGCCAGCACGGCGTGAAAATGCTACACTGCCGGCCTTAGCATGAGAGAGCCCATTATGAGTGAACTGAAGAACGATCGTTATCTGCGCGCCCTGTTACGTCAGCCGGTAGATGTCACGCCGGTATGGATGATGCGACAAGCCGGGCGCTATTTGCCGGAGTACAAAGCCACGCGCGCTGAAGCCGGTGATTTTATGTCGCTGTGTAAGAATGCTGAGCTGGCGTGTGAAGTCACGCTGCAACCGCTGCGTCGCTATGCGCTGGATGCGGCAATCCTCTTCAGCGATATTCTCACCATTCCGGATGCGATGGGACTTGGGCTCTACTTTGAGACCGGCGAAGGCCCACGTTTCTCCAATCCGATCACCTGCCGTGCGGATGTCGACAAACTGCCGGTGCCGGATCCAGAGCAAGAACTCGGTTATGTGATGAACGCGGTGCGTACCATTCGTCACAGCCTGAAAGGCGAAGTGCCGCTGATCGGTTTCTCCGGCAGCCCGTGGACGCTGGCAACCTACATGGTTGAAGGCGGCAGCAGCAAAGCCTTCACTAAAATCAAAAAGATGATGTACGCCGAGCCGCAAACCCTGCACAAGCTGTTGGATAAGCTGGCCGATAGCGTAATTCTTTATCTCAATGCGCAGATCAAAGCTGGCGCGCAGTCGATCATGGTGTTCGATACATGGGGCGGCGTGCTGACCGGGCGCGACTATCGCGAATTCTCGCTCTATTACATGCACAAAATCGTCGATAGCGTGCTGCACGAGAATGAAGGTCGTCGCGTTCCTATTACGCTGTTCACCAAAGGTGGCGGCCAATGGCTGGAAGCGATAGCGGCGACCGGCTGCGATGCGCTGGGACTCGACTGGACCACCGATATCGCCGATGCGCGTCGTCGCGTGGGTGACAAAGTGGCGCTGCAGGGCAACATGGATCCTTCCATGCTGTATGCGCCGCCAGCGCGCATCGAGCAGGAAGTGGCCGGGATTCTCGAAGGTTTTGGCGCGGGCGAAGGCCACGTGTTTAACCTGGGCCACGGCATCCATCCAGATGTGCCACCTGAGCATGCCGGTGCGTTTGTTGAAGCGGTGCATCGTCTGTCACGTCCTTATCATCAGGGCTGATGGTGGATTTAGCCGCACTACGCCAGGAACAGTTGCAACGCGCTGCTGATGTGGTGCGGCAGGATGATTTCGACGTACTGCCGCCGCGCTTTATTGGTGGTGCCGACGTAGGTTTTGAACAGGGCGGTGAGATTACACGCGCTGCTCTGGTCATCCTCGAATATCCATCCTTAACGCTGGTGGAACATCGCATTGCACGCGTGGCCACTACCATGCCGTATATTCCGGGCTTCTTATCTTTCCGCGAAATGCCGGCACTGCTGGAAGCCTGGCAGCAGCTCTCCCACATGCCCGATCTGCTGTTTGTCGATGGTCACGGTATTTCCCATCCTCGTCGGCTTGGCGTAGCGGCGCACTTCGGTTCGCTGGTGGATGTGCCTACGATTGGCGTGGCGAAGAAGCGCCTATGCGGACGTTTTGCTGAGCTGGACGCTGAGCCAGGCAGCCGTCAGCCGCTGCTCGACAAAGGTGAACAGATTGGCTGGGTATGGCGCAGTAAAGCGCGCTGTAATCCGCTGTTTATCTCCACCGGCCATCGCGTCAGCATGGATAGCGCCTTGCATTGGGTGGAAGCCTGTACTGCAGGCTATCGTTTGCCGGAACCGACGCGTTGGGCAGATGCTGTCGCCTCTGGACGCCCGGCCTTTCTGCGCTGGCAAAATACGCCTTAACGCTGTTTGTGCCCGGCTTTTGCGGTACACTGCCGCCAGCTAACCTATTGAGAGTAAGTTTGATGTTACAGAATCCCGTCCATTTGCGTCTGGCGAAGCTTGAAAGCTGGCAGCATATGACTTTCATGGCCTGCCTGTGCGAGCGTATGTTCCCCAACTATTGGGCTTTCTGTCAGCAGACCGAATTCGCCGATCCGCAACTCTATCGCCGCATCCTCGATCTGATCTGGGAAAGCCTGACGGTCAAAGATGCCAAAATCAATTTCGACGGTCAGCTGGAGAAATTTGAAGCGGCGATCCCTAATGGTGACGATTTCGAGGTTTACGGTGTACATCCGGCGATTGATGCCTGCGTGGCATTAAGTGAACTGCTGCATGCACAGCTCAGCGGTGAAACGCTGGAGCACGCTGTTGAAGTCAGCCGTACATCGATCACCACCGTGGCGATTCTGGAAATGACGCAGGCCGGTCGCGAAATGACCGACGAAGAGCTGCGTGAAAACCAGGCGGTAATCGATGAATGGGACCTGCAGTGGGAGATTTTCCGCCTGCTGTCTGAGTGCGAAGAGCGCGACCTGGAATTGATTAAAGGCCTGCGTGCAGACCTACGCGAAGCGGGAATCAGTAACATCGGTATACTTTTTCAGCAATAAGGCAAGAAAACGTGACTTCAGGCCCGAATTACCGCGCCTGGAGGCTTCACATCGGCCCCCTGTCTGGTCTACATTTGGGGGGCTGAAAATTGTGGCTATCGGTGCGTACCGGCTGAACAAGGCCTGAGAAGGGCTTTTCCCTCGCACTCGTTGCTTAGCAAGCGATAAATACACTTTAAGGATAACTTATGAACAAGACTCAACTGATTGATGTGATCGCAGAGAAAGCTGACCTGTCTAAAACCCAGGCTAAGACTGCGCTGGAATCTACCCTGGCTGCGATCACTGAGTCTCTGAAAGAAGGTGATGCTGTACAACTGGTTGGTTTTGGTACTTTTAAAGTGAACCACCGCGCTGAGCGTACCGGTCGCAACCCGCAGACTGGCAAAGAGATCAAAATTGCAGCGGCTAACGTGCCAGCGTTCGTTTCAGGCAAAGCTCTGAAAGACGCTGTTAAGTAAGTTTCCGCATTGCGGTTTAGCTTTAAAAGAGGGGGCGTTAGCGCCCCTTTTTGTTGCCGGGACCTGCCATGCTGAATTCAATTCCTCAGCGCGTTTGCGCCCTATTATTTGGTGCGCTGCTTACGGGCTGTAGCTCCACTCCTGATCTTCCTGCCTTTACGGCGAGCGGCTACCTGGCCGACCGCGGCACCGTGCGCATCTGGCGCAAGAATAGCGACCATCAAGTGGTTCACCTGCGTACGGTCTTCACGCCGTTTAATGGCGATGCGATGGAAACCACTGATTACAACTGGCAGCAGCAGAAGCTGATTAGCGTCGAACGACGTGTTGCCGGTGCACAGCCGGACGATGTCACCTTACGCTTCGATCATCAGGGCAATCTCAATTTCATGCAGCGCCAACTGGCGGGACGACGTGAAGCGGTTAGCGCAGATAGCGTTGAGCTGTATCGCTTCGATGCGCAGCGCATGTTGGATCAGAGCAATGCGTTGCTTGCAGGCCGCGTATTGCTGCGTCAGGGCCGTTGGCTGGGCGGCAATCAGGTACGAGAGTGCGATGACAAGCTGGTGAATGCGGCCTTTGATCGCGACACGCTGTATACGCTAAGTCGCCAGCAGCAGAGCCAGTCTGCGCCGTTGATGGTGTCGTGGCTGGAAGCGCCGGAAGGTGTGCAACTGCTACGTGCTACGCCAGATGACGAATGCAGCTGGCAGCCAAAAGAGAGCGATTTCTAGCAGGCGGATAAGAGAAGGGGCACATGCTGTGCCCCTTTGCGTACTTACTTGCGGTTAATGGCGCGGTAACCGATATCGCGGCGGCAGAAGCTGCCATCCCACGAGATATGCTGCGCCAACGCATAAGCGTTCTTCTGCGCTGCGGCTACATCGTCGCCCAGCGCGGTCACGCACAGTACGCGACCGCCGTTGGTCACCACCAGATCGTCCTTCATGGTGGTGCCGGCGTGGAACACTTTGCCATCCGGCACTTCTTCCAGTGGCAGACCGTGAATCTGATCGCCCGTGTTGTAATCGCCCGGATAACCACCCGCCGCTAACACCACGCCCAGCGAAGGACGTGGATCCCACTGCGAGGTTTGCTGATCCAGTTTGCCATCGGTCGCCGCCAGACATAGCTCAACCAGATCCGATTGCAGACGCAGCATGATCGGCTGCGTTTCCGGATCGCCGAAGCGGCAGTTAAATTCGATCACTTTAGGCTGACCGGCTTTATCGATCATCAAACCGGCATACAGAAAACCGGTATAGATGTTGCCTTCAGCTTTCATACCGTTAACGGTTGGCCAGATGATCTGATCCATCACGCGCTGGTGGATCTCATCGGTCACCACTGGCGCCGGAGAATACGCGCCCATGCCGCCGGTGTTTGGACCGGTATCGCCATCGCCGACGCGCTTGTGATCCTGGCTGGTGGCCATTGGCAGCACATTGTTGCCGTCGACCATCACGATAAAGCTGGCTTCTTCGCCATCAAGGAACTCTTCAATCACGATGCGGTGACCGGCATCGCCGAACGCATTGCCAGCCAGCATGTCTTGTACTGCAGCTTCTGCTTCAGCCAGTTCCATCGCCACGATCACGCCTTTACCGGCGGCCAGACCGTCAGCTTTAATGACGATCGGTGCGCCTTTCTCGCGCAGATAGGCCAGCGCAGGCTCCACTTCGGTGAAGTTCTGGTATTCGGCGGTTGGGATCTGCTGACGTGCCAGGAAATCTTTGGTGAACGCCTTTGAACCTTCCAGCTGGGCGGCGGCTTGCGTTGGGCCAAAGATCTTCAGACCTGCAGTACGGAACGCATCAACCACGCCAATCACCAGCGGCGCTTCCGGGCCAACGATGGTCAGATCGATTTTTTCCTGCTGAGCAAAAGCCAGCAGCGCGGGAACGTCGGTGGCGCTGATTGCCACGTTTTGCAGAGCCGGCTCGAGCGCGGTGCCCGCATTGCCCGGCGCGACAAATACTGTTTCAGCCAGTGGCGATTGTGCCGCTTTCCATGCCAGCGCGTGCTCACGTCCGCCATTACCAATCACTAAAATTTTCATCTGTACTGCTCCCAACAATTAATGGCGGAAATGACGCATGTCGGTAAAGATCATCGCGATGCCGTGCTCATCAGCTGCAGCAATCACTTCATCATCACGGATTGAACCGCCTGGCTGAATCACGCAGCTGATGCCGACAGCCGCTGCGGCGTCGATACCGTCGCGGAACGGGAAGAATGCATCAGACGCCATCGCGGAGCCTTTCACTTCCAGACCTTCATCACCCGCTTTGATGCCGGCAATTTTGGCCGAGTAAACGCGGCTCATCTGGCCGGCGCCAATGCCGATGGTCATATTGTCACGTGCGTAGACGATGGCGTTGGATTTAACGAACTTCGCCACTTTCCAGCAGAACAGCGCATCACGCAGTTCCTGCTCAGTTGGCTGGCGCTTGCTGACAACGCGCAGCTGGCTGGCATCGACCATGCCCAGATCGCGATCCTGAACCAGCACGCCGCCGTTAACACGTTTGAAATCCAGCGCCGCAACGCGACCTTTCCACTGACCACACACCAGAACGCGTACGTTCTGCTTAGCGGCGGTCACTTTTAGTGCTGCTTCGCTGGCGGATGGCGCGATGATCACTTCAACAAACTGACGGCTGATGATCGCCTGTGCGGTGGCTTCGTCCAGCTCGCGGTTGAAAGCGATGATGCCGCCGAAAGCAGAAGTCGGGTCAGTTTTGTAGGCGCGCTCGTAAGCGTCAAGAATCGAACCGCCAACCGCCACGCCGCATGGGTTAGCGTGTTTAACGATCACGCAAGCGGCTTCGTCGAACTCTTTCACGCACTCGAGTGCGGCATCGGTATCGGCGATGTTGTTGTAAGAGAGCGCTTTGCCCTGAACTTGCTGCGCGGTGGCAACAGAAGCTTCAGCAACATTCTCTTCTATATAGAAGGCAGCATCCTGATGGCTGTTCTCGCCGTAACGCATATCCTGCTTCTTAATGAAGTTGAGGTTAAGCGTGCGCGGGAAGCGACCGGCTGGTTCTTTGCTGTCGCTGTGATAAGCCGGCACCAGGCTACCGAAGTAGTTGGCGATCATACTGTCATAAGCGGCAGTGTGTTCGAAGGCTTTGATGGCCAGATCAAAACGCGTTTCCAGCGTGAGCGAGTTTTCGTTGGCATCCAACTCGGCAATGATCGCCTCGTAATCGCTGCTCTTCACCACGATCGCCACGTCTTTATGGTTCTTCGCCGCTGAGCGAACCATGGTTGGGCCGCCGATATCGATGTTCTCTACCGCGTCAGCTAATGAGCAATCAGGTTTGGCAACGGTTTGTGCGAAGGGATACAGGTTAACGACCACCATGTCGATTGGGTTGATGGCGTGTTCAGCCATGATCGCATCATCCTGACCACGACGACCCAAAATGCCGCCATGCACTTTCGGGTGCAGCGTTTTGACGCGTCCATCCATCATTTCCGGGAAACCGGTGTAGTCAGAAACTTCGGTGACGGGCAGGCCCGCATCTGCCAGCAGACGTGCGGTACCGCCTGTGGAGAGCAGCTCAACACCACGACTGGAGAGTGCCTGAGCAAATTCGAGGATACCGGCTTTGTCAGAAACACTGAGTAGAGCGCGGCGTACAGGACGACGTTGTTGCATGGTGGTTTTATCCCTTGGCTTTGTTTCGCGTAAAAAAGAGCGTTACATCAAGCTTAGTGTCTCTCTTCTATATAGAAGGAAACGCTTGCCTCATGTAACGCCCCAAAAGGGGCATCCTTGACGTCGCCGGGCATTGTAGCGAAAACGTTTGCGTGATGCTCGCCTAAATTCATTTGTGCGGCAGAGTGTGGATAACACTGTGTGTAACTGCGTATAAGGCAGGGTTTTGCTGTGGAATGCAGCGAACGGTTGTTTTTATTGAATTTAGCGGTTGCGTGCTGAGAACAACTCCCTATAATGCGCATCCATCAACACGGCACAACGGTTTACGAAATGCGGTGTTGGTGAGGAAGATTCGATAAGAACTTCCGCCGGATGAAAACGCTGAAAAAAGTGTTTGACTCCGAAGGAGAGTAGCGTAGTATACGCCACCTCGCGACAGACGGTTCAGCCGCTGCTCGCAACGCTCTTTAACAATTTATCAGACAATCTGTGTGGGCACTCGCAGGATTGATATCAGCGTCTCCGGACGTAAAAAATATCAAAGCCTCACGAGTGAACACATAATGAAATTCATTATGACGTTTTACAGATGAGCATCGCTGAACTTGTTTCAGCAAATCAAACTTAAATTGAAGAGTTTGATCATGGCTCAGATTGAACGCTGGCGGCAGGCCTAACACATGCAAGTCGAACGGTAGCACAGAGAGCTTGCTCTCGGGTGACGAGTGGCGGACGGGTGAGTAATGTCTGGGAAACTGCCCGATGGAGGGGGATAACTACTGGAAACGGTAGCTAATACCGCATAACGTCGCAAGACCAAAGTGGGGGACCTTCGGGCCTCACACCATCGGATGTGCCCAGATGGGATTAGCTAGTAGGTGGGGTAATGGCTCACCTAGGCGACGATCCCTAGCTGGTCTGAGAGGATGACCAGCCACACTGGAACTGAGACACGGTCCAGACTCCTACGGGAGGCAGCAGTGGGGAATATTGCACAATGGGCGCAAGCCTGATGCAGCCATGCCGCGTGTATGAAGAAGGCCTTCGGGTTGTAAAGTACTTTCAGCGGGGAGGAAGGCGGTGGAGTTAATAACTTCACCGATTGACGTTACCCGCAGAAGAAGCACCGGCTAACTCCGTGCCAGCAGCCGCGGTAATACGGAGGGTGCAAGCGTTAATCGGAATTACTGGGCGTAAAGCGCACGCAGGCGGTCTGTCAAGTCGGATGTGAAATCCCCGGGCTTAACCTGGGAACTGCATTCGAAACTGGCAGGCTAGAGTCTTGTAGAGGGGGGTAGAATTCCAGGTGTAGCGGTGAAATGCGTAGAGATCTGGAGGAATACCGGTGGCGAAGGCGGCCCCCTGGACAAAGACTGACGCTCAGGTGCGAAAGCGTGGGGAGCAAACAGGATTAGATACCCTGGTAGTCCACGCCGTAAACGATGTCGACTTGGAGGTTGTTCCCTTGAGGAGTGGCTTCCGGAGCTAACGCGTTAAGTCGACCGCCTGGGGAGTACGGCCGCAAGGTTAAAACTCAAATGAATTGACGGGGGCCCGCACAAGCGGTGGAGCATGTGGTTTAATTCGATGCAACGCGAAGAACCTTACCTACTCTTGACATCCAGAGAACTTAGCAGAGATGCTTTGGTGCCTTCGGGAACTCTGAGACAGGTGCTGCATGGCTGTCGTCAGCTCGTGTTGTGAAATGTTGGGTTAAGTCCCGCAACGAGCGCAACCCTTATCCTTTGTTGCCAGCGGTTCGGCCGGGAACTCAAAGGAGACTGCCAGTGATAAACTGGAGGAAGGTGGGGATGACGTCAAGTCATCATGGCCCTTACGAGTAGGGCTACACACGTGCTACAATGGCGCATACAAAGAGAAGCGACCTCGCGAGAGCAAGCGGACCTCATAAAGTGCGTCGTAGTCCGGATCGGAGTCTGCAACTCGACTCCGTGAAGTCGGAATCGCTAGTAATCGTAGATCAGAATGCTACGGTGAATACGTTCCCGGGCCTTGTACACACCGCCCGTCACACCATGGGAGTGGGTTGCAAAAGAAGTAGGTAGCTTAACCTTCGGGAGGGCGCTTACCACTTTGTGATTCATGACTGGGGTGAAGTCGTAACAAGGTAACCGTAGGGGAACCTGCGGTTGGATCACCTCCTTACCTGAAGATACCTTCCCGCGCAGTGCTCACACAGATTGTCTGATAAAAAGTAATGAGCAAGACGGCTGCGAAGTCGTGACACTACTCGTGTCCCCTTCGTCTAGCGGTTAGGACTCCGCCCTTTCACGGCGGCAACAGGGGTTCGAATCCCCTAGGGGACGCCACTTGCTTGGTGACAGGTGAAAGGTGTCTCCACGAAGTATCTCAGACTGAGCTTACGAGCTTTGTGTGAGATATTGCTCTTTAACAATCCGGAACAAGCTGAAAATTGAAACGACGTGTTGGTTCATTTCTCCGTAATAGGAAATGAATAACAACGCGTTCGAGTCTCTCAAATGCTTGCAGTCTGCAGCGTTGCAAAACGCCTGTGGGTTGTGAGGTTAAGCGACTAAGCGTACACGGTGGATGCCCTGGCAGTCAGAGGCGATGAAGGACGTGCTAATCTGCGTAAAGCGTCGGTAAGGTGATATGAACCGCTACAGCCGACGATGTCCGAATGGGGAAACCCGGTGCACTCAGTGCATCATCGCAACATGAATACATAGTGTTGCGAGGCGAACCTGGGGAACTGAAACATCTAAGTACCCAGAGGAAAAGAAATCAACCGAGATTCCCCCAGTAGCGGCGAGCGAACGGGGAACAGCCCAGAACCTGAATCAGTTTGTGCGTTAGTGGAAGCGTCTGGAAAGTCGCGCGATACCGGGTGATAGCCCCGTACACGAAAGTGCACATACTGTGAGTTCGAAGAGTAGGGCGGGACACGTGGTATCCTGTCTGAATATGGGGGGACCATCCTCCAAGGCTAAATACTCCTGACTGACCGATAGTGAACCAGTACCGTGAGGGAAAGGCGAAAAGAACCCCGGCGAGGGGAGTGAAACAGAACCTGAAACCGTGTACGTACAAGCAGTGGGAGCCTTGATTTATCAGGGTGACTGCGTACCTTTTGTATAATGGGTCAGCGACTTATATTCTGTAGCAAGGTTAACCGTATAGGGGAGCCGCAGGGAAACCGAGTCTTAACTGGGCGTTAAGTTGCAGGGTATAGACCCGAAACCCGGTGATCTAGCCATGGGCAGGTTGAAGGTTGGGTAACACTAACTGGAGGACCGAACCGACTAATGTTGAAAAATTAGCGGATGACTTGTGGCTGGGGGTGAAAGGCCAATCAAACCGGGAGATAGCTGGTTCTCCCCGAAAGCTATTTAGGTAGCGCCTCGTGAACTCATCTTCGGGGGTAGAGCACTGTTTCGGCTAGGGGGCCATCCCGGCTTACCAACCCGATGCAAACTGCGAATACCGAAGAATGTTATCACGGGAGACACACGGCGGGTGCTAACGTCCGTCGTGAAGAGGGAAACAACCCAGACCGCCAGCTAAGGTCCCAAAGTCATGGTTAAGTGGGAAACGATGTGGGAAGGCACAGACAGCCAGGATGTTGGCTTAGAAGCAGCCATCATTTAAAGAAAGCGTAATAGCTCACTGGTCGAGTCGGCCTGCGCGGAAGATGTAACGGGGCTAAACCATGCACCGAAGCTGCGGCAGCGACACTATGTGTTGTTGGGTAGGGGAGCGTTCTGTAAGCCGTTGAAGGTGTCCTGTGAGGGGTGCTGGAGGTATCAGAAGTGCGAATGCTGACATAAGTAACGATAAAGCGGGTGAAAAGCCCGCTCGCCGGAAGACCAAGGGTTCCTGTTCAACGTTAATCGGAGCAGGGTGAGTCGACCCCTAAGGCGAGGCTGAAAAGCGTAGTCGATGGGAAGCAGGTTAATATTCCTGCACTTGGTGTTACTGCGAAGGGGGGACGGAGAAGGCTAGGTTATCCGGGCGACGGTTGTCCCGGTTTAAGCGTGTAGGCTGACATCTTTGGTAAATCCGGGGTGTCTTAAGGCTGAGGCGTGATGACGAGCCACTACGGTGGTGAAGTAACTGATGCCCTGCTTCCAGGAAAAGCCTCTAAGCTCCAGGTAACACGAAATCGTACCCCAAACCGACACAGGTGGTCAGGTAGAGAATACCAAGGCGCTTGAGAGAACTCGGGTGAAGGAACTAGGCAAAATGGTGCCGTAACTTCGGGAGAAGGCACGCTGGCGCGTAGGTAGAGGGACTTGCTCCCCGAGCCGAAGCCAGTCGAAGATACCAGCTGGCTGCAACTGTTTATTAAAAACACAGCACTGTGCAAACACGAAAGTGGACGTATACGGTGTGACGCCTGCCCGGTGCCGGAAGGTTAATTGATGGGGTTATCCGCAAGGAGAAGCTCTTGATCGAAGCCCCGGTAAACGGCGGCCGTAACTATAACGGTCCTAAGGTAGCGAAATTCCTTGTCGGGTAAGTTCCGACCTGCACGAATGGCGTAATGATGGCCAGGCTGTCTCCACCCGAGACTCAGTGAAATTGAAATCGCTGTGAAGATGCAGTGTACCCGCGGCAAGACGGAAAGACCCCGTGAACCTTTACTATAGCTTGACACTGAACATTGAGCCTTGATGTGTAGGATAGGTGGGAGGCTTTGAAGCGTGGACGCCAGTCTGCGTGGAGCCAACCTTGAAATACCACCCTTTAATGTTTGATGTTCTAACGTAGGCCCGTGATCCGGGCTGCGGACAGTGTCTGGTGGGTAGTTTGACTGGGGCGGTCTCCTCCCAAAGAGTAACGGAGGAGCACGAAGGTTGGCTAATCCTGGTCGGACATCAGGAGGTTAGTGCAATGGCATAAGCCAGCTTGACTGCGAGAGTGACGGCTCGAGCAGGTGCGAAAGCAGGTCATAGTGATCCGGTGGTTCTGAATGGAAGGGCCATCGCTCAACGGATAAAAGGTACTCCGGGGATAACAGGCTGATACCGCCCAAGAGTTCATATCGACGGCGGTGTTTGGCACCTCGATGTCGGCTCATCACATCCTGGGGCTGAAGTAGGTCCCAAGGGTACGGCTGTTCGCCGTTTAAAGTGGTACGCGAGCTGGGTTTAGAACGTCGTGAGACAGTTCGGTCCCTATCTGCCGTGGGCGCTGGAGAATTGAGGGGGGTTGCTCCTAGTACGAGAGGACCGGAGTGAACGCACCACTGGTGTTCGGGTTGTCATGCCAATGGCATTGCCCGGTAGCTAAGTGCGGAAAAGATAAGTGCTGAAAGCATCTAAGCACGAAACTTGCCCCGAGATGAGTTCTCCCTGACTCCTTGAGAGTCCTGAAGGGACGTTGAAGACTACGACGTTGATAGGCCGGATGTGTAAGCGCAGCGATGCGTTGAGCTAACCGGTACTAATGACCCGTGAGGCTTAACCTTACAACGCCAGAGGCGTTTTGGTCTGAGAGACCGGATTTTCAGCTTGTTTTACGGATTAAAGAATCAGCGGAAGCGAATGTTATTCGTTTTTGCACAAAGAATTTGCCTGGCGGCTTTAGCGCGGTGGTCCCACCTGACCCCATGCCGAACTCAGAAGTGAAACGCCGTAGCGCCGATGGTAGTGTGGGGTCTCCCCATGCGAGAGTAGGGAACTGCCAGGCATCAAATAGTGAAGAAGCCCCGAACGGAAGTTCGGGGCTTTTTTACGTCTGAAATTTAGAAACTGCTTAATGTTTAGTACCATCCTGAAGCTAAAATTCGCACATGACATACTCATCTCCCTAACGATTTTCCCAAATCCCACCTAAAGCTGAAACATTTTCATAAACCGCATGAAGACTCGACATTTTCGACATAACACGCTAATGTCGGGCATCTGGATGTCTAAACGTTTATACGGTTATTAGTAAGAGGTGAGCAGGTTATGCCAATCAGGATTCCCGACGAATTACCGGCAGTGAATTTTTTGCGTGATGAAAACGTCTTTGTCATGACGTCGTCGCGCGCCAGTGTTCAGGAGATCCGTCCGCTAAAAGTGCTGATTCTTAACCTGATGCCAAAGAAGATTGAGACAGAAAACCAGTTCCTGCGCCTGCTCTCAAACTCACCGTTGCAGATTGATGTGCAGCTGCTGCGCATTGATAGCCGCGAGTCGCGCAACACGCCGACAGAGCATCTGAACAACTTCTACTGCAACTTTGAAGACATCCAAAACGATAATTTCGATGGACTGATTGTGACCGGCGCGCCGCTGGGATTGGTCGATTTCAATGATGTTGCTTACTGGCCACAGATTCAGCGCGTACTGCACTGGGCGAATGAGCACGTCACCTCCACGCTCTTTGTCTGTTGGGCGGTTCAGGCGGCACTCAACATTCTGTATGGCATTCCTAAGCAGACGCGGCAGAACAAATTGTCCGGGGTTTATGAGCACCAAATCCTGCATCCACACGCGTTACTGACGCGTGGCTTTGACGACAACTTCCTGGCCCCGCATTCACGCTATGCCGATTTCCCAAGCCAACTGATCCGTGATTACACCGATCTCGAGCTGTTTGCCGAATCAGAATCCACCGGCGCGTATTTGATGGCGAGCAAAGACAAGCGCCTGGCGTTTGTCACCGGCCATCCTGAGTACGATGCTTTAACGCTTTCAGGTGAATATCATCGCGATTACGATGCAGGCCTGCAGCCGGAAGTGCCGTTCAACTACTTCCCGCACGACAACCCAGAACTGCCACCGCGCGCTACATGGCGCAGTCACGGCAACCTGCTGTTCTCAAACTGGCTGAACTACTACGTTTATCAGATCACGCCGTTCGATCTGCGTCGGATGAACCCAACGCTCGAATAACTCCAACATCTCGTTTGATCCTGCCGCTCTAGCCGAAAGCTATCGCGGCTTTTTTTTGTCTTCTACTCAGAGGTGGAAGTTATTGCCTTTAATTCGAGAGATTAAATTACATAGATATCAATATGATAAATCACTATAAACTTAAAAATGGAAATAGTTTTTGAAAATAAAATAAAAATCATTATGCTCTGATCTTGCAGGTTATAAAACACCCTACATCCGGATCCGATCGTTAAACGATGGATCAACCCAGGAGGCAGCCCGCATGACAGACTCGGTTATCAGTAATACGCTAACCTTCAGCCAGCCCTTTACCCACGCGGAAAAGCAGCTGCTTACCCCAGAAGCGATCGACTTTGTACACGCATTGGTGGTGCGTTTCGCACCAGAGCGCGAACGCCTGCTGAAAGCACGCCAGCAACGGCAGAAGCGTTACGACCAAGGTGAGTTACCTTGCTTTGATTCGGAAACTACTTCCATTCGTGAAAATGCGTGGCAGGTTCGTCCTATTCCGCAACTGTTACAAGATCGCCGCGTGGAGATCACCGGGCCGCCGGATCGCAAAATGGTGATCAACGCGCTCAACGCCAACGTCAACATCTTCATGGCCGACTTTGAAGATTCACTGGCACCCACCTGGCAGAAGCTGGTCGATGGACAATTAACCTTGCGCGATGCGGTTAATGGCACGCTGAGCTTCACCAGTGAAAACGGCAAGATCTACCAGCTGCGCGCCAATCCGGCGCTGCTGATGTGTCGGGTGCGCGGTCTGCATCTGAATGAAAAGCATGTGGAGTGGCGTGATCGGGCTATTCCCGGCGGATTGTTCGACTTTGCGCTCTACTTTTTCCACAACGTTGAAGCGCTGCTGGAGAAGGGCCACGCGCCGTGGTTCTACTTACCGAAAACCGAGCATGCCGCTGAAGTGGCGTGGTGGCGTGAGATCTTCCGCTTCAGTGAAGATCGCTTCGATCTGCCGCGCGGCACCATCAAAGCCACGGTACTAATCGAAACGCTGCCGGCGGTGTTCCAGATGGATGAGATCCTGTGGGAACTGCGCGATCACGTGGTGGGCCTGAACTGTGGCCGTTGGGATTACATCTTCAGCTACATCAAAACACTGGGCCAGCATCCCGATCGCATCCTGCCGGATCGCCAGCAGATCAGCATGGATCAGCCGTTCCTCGATGCCTATTCACGCCTGCTGATCAGAACCTGTCATCGCCGTGGCGCGCTGGCAATGGGTGGTATGTCGGCGCTGATTCCGAGCAAAGACGCGGAGCGCAATTTATGGGTTACGCAAAAGGTGCAAGAAGATAAAGCGCGCGAAGCGGGCAACGGTCACGACGGAACCTGGGTGGCGCATCCCGGCCTGGCAGACATTGCGATGGAGGAGTTTGACCGTCGACTGGGCGATCAACCTAATCAACTGCACATCACGCGTGAGCAGGATGCGCCAATCACCGCCGAGCGTCTGTTGGCACCGTGTCGCGGCAAGCGAACCGAAGCGGGTATGCGCGCCAATATTCGCGTAGCGCTGCAATATCTGGAAGCCTGGATCAGCGGCAACGGCTGCGTTCCGATTGATGGATTGATGGAAGACGCCGCCACCGCTGAAATCGCTCGTACCTCCATTTGGCAATGGATTCATCACAAGCAAATTCTCAGCGATGGTCAGCCGGTTACGGTGGCGCTGTTTGAACGGCTGCTGGCGGAAGAGCTGGCTGCCTTGCAGCAAACCGTTGGCGCAGAGCGTTTCCAGCATGGACGCTTCGACGATGCCGCCGCACTAATGGCGCAAATCACCACCGATGACGAACTGGTTTCCTTCCTCACTCTGCCGGGCTACCGCCTGCTGCCTTGAACCTGGAGATATGACGATGAATCGTACGCAACAGATCAAACAACTGGAATCGAGCTGGAATGATGCGCGCTGGCAGGGAATCACTCGTCCGTACAGTGCGGAGGATGTGGTCAACTTGCGCGGTTCGGTCAATCCCGCCTGTACACTGGCGGAGCGCGGTGCCACTAAACTCTGGTCGCTGCTGAATGGCGAATCGAGCAAAGGCTACATTAACAGCCTTGGCGCATTGACCGGCGGACAAGCAGTGCAGCAGGCGAAAGCCGGTATAGAAGCGATTTACCTCTCCGGCTGGCAAGTGGCTGCAGATGCCAACCTAGCCGGGCAGATGTATCCCGACCAATCGCTGTATCCGGTGAATTCAGTGCCGAATGTGGTAGAGCGGATTAACCAGAGCTTCCAGCGTGCCGATCAGATTCAATGGGCCAGCGGCGTATCGCCAGAAGACAATGATTTTATTGATTACTTCCTGCCGATTGTCGCCGATGCGGAGGCGGGCTTTGGCGGCGTACTCAATGCGTTTGAGCTGATGAAATCGATGATTCAGGCCGGTGCAGGCGCGGTTCATTTTGAAGATCAGCTGGCGGCGGTGAAGAAGTGCGGCCACATGGGCGGCAAGGTATTAGTCCCGACGCAGGAAGCGATTCAGAAACTGGTGGCGGCGCGCCTGGCCGCAGACGTAATGAACGTGCCGACGGTATTGCTGGCGCGCACCGATGCGGATGCCGCCGATCTGATCACCTCAGACTGCGACCCGCGCGACGCTGCATTTATCACCGGCGAGCGTACCTCGGAAGGCTTCTTCCGCACGCATGCCGGGATTGAACAGGCGATCAGTCGCGGGCTGGCGTATGCGCCTTATGCCGACGTGTTGTGGTGCGAAACCTCAACGCCGGATCTGGAGATGGCGCAGCGTTTTGCCGACGCGATCCACGCGCAGTATCCCGGCAAGCTGCTGGCCTACAACTGTTCGCCATCGTTCAACTGGAAGAAGAACCTCGACGATCGCACCATCGCGCGTTTCCAGCAGGCGCTGAGCGAAATGGGCTATCGCTTCCAGTTCATCACGCTGGCCGGGATTCACAGCATGTGGTTCAACATGTTCGACCTGGCGCACGCTTATGCGCAGGGCGAAGGCATGCGTCATTACGTGGAAAAAGTGCAGCAGCCAGAGTTTGCGGCGCGCGATAAGGGCTACACCTTCTCGTCGCATCAACAGGAAGTCGGCACCGGCTATTTCGATCGCGTTACCAACGTCATTCAGGGCGGACAATCCTCAGTGACCGCGTTGACCGGTTCCACCGAAGCCGCGCAATTCTAAAGCCGTCGTAGGGTCGCCATTCATGGCGACCATTTCCCCGGAGCGTCACCTATGACACCGAGAGAATCGCTGATCGCCCACACCATCCTGCAAGGTTTTGACGCGCAGTATGGCCGCTTTCTGGATATTACCGCTGGCGCACAACAGCGCTTCGAGCAGGCTGACTGGCACGCGGTGCAGCAGGCCATGAAAGCGCGTATCCACCTTTACGATCACCACGTTGGCCTCGTCACCAACCAGCTGCGCATTCTCAATGACACGTCGGATTGGGACGACGCGTTCTGGCTGCGGGTGAAAAGCCATTACGAAACCTTGCTGCCCGGCTATCCGCGCCATGAAATCGCCGAAAGCTTCTTCAACTCGGTCTATTGCCTTTTGCAGGGCCACAGCCATCTGTCGCCCGAGCGCCTGTTTATCTTGCCGTCACAGCCGTATGCGCCTGCACCGGTTGCCCAGCGCCCGTTGTCGCGTCTTTATCGCCCGCAACACAATTGGCAGGAAACATTGCGTCAGGTGCTGAATGACATTCCGCTGCGCTTAACGTGGCAGGATCAAACGCGCGATATCGGCTGGATTGTACGCCATCTGCACGAGCAGTTCGGTGCCGCACAACTGGCGACGGCGACGCTGGATGTCGCCAGCGAACTGTTTTACCGCAACAAAACCGCGTGGATCGTGGCGCGCCTGCAGCTAAGCAATGGCATGGTGCCCTGTTTGCTGCCGATTCAGCGTGATGATGCCGGCCGTTTGTGGATCGATACCTGTCTCACCGATAGCGATGATGCCAGCATCGTGTTTGGCTTCGCCCGCGCCTATTTTATGGTGTACGCGCCGGTGCCAGCCGCGCTGGTGGCGTGGCTGCAACCGATACTGCCGGGCAAAACCGTGGCTGAACGCTACATGGCGATTGGCTGTCAGAAGCACGGCAAAACCGAATGCTACCGCGAATATCTGCACTATCTGGCGCACAGCGAGGAAGATTTCACCGTCGCGCCCGGCATTCGCGGCATGGTGATGATGGTGTTCACGCTGCCGGGTTTTGATCGCGTATTTAAGGTGATCAAAGATCGCTTCGCACCGCAAAAAGAGGTCACCGATGCGCAGGTGCGCGACTGCTATCGCATGGTTAAAGAGCATGATCGCGTTGGTCGCATGGCAGATACCCAGGAGTTTGAGCACTTTGCGTTACCGCGCGCGCGTATTCCGGCTGAACTGATGGCAGAGTTTGAGCGCGACATCCCGGAAAAAATCGAGGTGCGCGACGACGTGGTGATCATCCGCCACTTGTGGCTGGAACGTCGCATGGAGCCGCTTAATTTGTGGCTGGCTCAGGCTTCGCCGGAACAGCGGCAGCACGCGATTGGCGAATACGGTGATGCGATTCGTCAGCTGGCGGCGGCGAACATTTTCCCCGGCGACATGCTGTACAAAAACTTTGGCATGACGCGTCACGGCCGCGTGGTGTTTTACGATTACGACGAAATCCGCCCGATGACCGAGTTGGTGTTCCGCGATGTACCGCAGGCGCGTTATGAGGAAGATGAGCTGCAGGCCGAGCCGTGGTACAGCGTCGGGCCGGATGATGTGTTCCCGGAAACTTTCCGCTATGCGCTGTGCAGCGAACCGTCGACCGGCAAGCTGCTACAGGCGCTGCATCCGCAACTGTTTGATCCCAACTGGTGGCGCGCGCTGCAAACGCGCATCCGCGAAGGACATATTGAAGAGGTGATTGCGTGGCGCGCCAGCCAGCGTTTCAGCGCGCGCTATGCTTCGGTGGCCGCTTAGCGGCCAGAGTAGGTTTGTGTCACTTGCTTGGCGGCGCGGATTACCAGCGCACCGAGCTCGGTGATGCGGTCGTCGGTCATGCGCGCAATCGGGCCGGAGATCGAGATGGCGGCGAAGGGTTCGCCATGTTCGTCATAAATCGGTGCCGCAACGCAGCGCAGACCCAACGCGTGCTCTTCATCATCATGCGAAAAGCCCATCTTACGAATCAGCGCCAGATTCTCCTTCAGGCTATGTGGCGACATCAGCGTTTTCGGCGTGTAGTGATGCAATCCTTTTTGATGCAGCAGCGCGGTAACTTGCTCATCGCTGAGATGCGCCAGAAACGCTTTACCGGCGCCGGATGCATGCATCGGCAGCTTGCCGCCAATCGGCGCGGACATGCGCATCAGCTGCGTACACTGCACCTGATCGATGATCACCGCCTGATAATCGCTGAGATCCAGCACCGCCAGATTCACCGTCTCACCGGCATCTTCCATCAGCTTGCGCAGCAGCGGATGCACAATCGCCAGCAGATTTCGGCTCTGCAGGAAGCTGCTGCCCACCACAAAAGCGTGCGAACCAATGGTCCATAAACCCAAGTCGCCCACCTGATGCACAAAACCTTGCTGCTGCATGGTGGAGAGCAGGCGATGAGTAGTGGAGTTGGGTAAACCGGCCTGTTGCGCCAGTTCGGTTAGCGCCACGCTGCCGTGGGATTCGGCAATCAGCTCTAGCAGGCGCAGGCCGCGCGTCAGAGATTGTACTTGCCCGCCGACAGGCGCGCTGGTGGGTGTCGTTGTAGCACGAGGTTTCTTGCCGCGTTTAACGGGCGCAGGGGTTGCCATAACGTCTCCAATTCGCATCAATGCTGGAAACCATTTTCGTTTTTAACTGCATTAATGCAAACGCTGACTTTCTGGTCAGACCTGTGATGGGTAAAAGCTGAAAATGTCTCATCTGAGCTGACTTTTGATCACCTGCAAGTTGTGCCAGTATGTCTGGCTGGCATATTAGCCAACGCAATGACGTGGACGGGGCGAGAGTGAGCAACAAAACAGAAATGCTGCAGCAGCAGCTGGCACAACGCATTATAATTCTGGACGGTGGCATGGGCACCATGATCCAGAGTTATAAACTGAGTGAGCAGGATTTCCGTGGCAGCCGCTTTGCCGACTGGCCATCTGATTTGAAGGGCAACAACGATCTGTTGGTGCTGACCAAACCGGACGTCATCCGCGAAATCCACAATGCCTACCTCGCTGCCGGCGCGGATATTCTGGAAACCAACACCTTCAACTCCACCACCATTGCGATGGCCGATTACGCGATGGAAGCGCTGTCGGCGGAGATCAACTTCGAAGCCGCCAAGCTGGCGCGCGCCAGCGCCGATGAGTGGACGGCGAAAACGCCGCATCGTCCGCGCTACGTAGCGGGCGTATTGGGTCCGACTAACCGCACCTGTTCGATCTCGCCGGACGTTAACGATCCCGCTTATCGAAACGTAACCTTCAATCAGCTGGTGGAAGCTTACCGTGAATCCACACATGCGCTGATTGCCGGTGGCTCCGACCTGATCATGATCGAAACGGTGTTCGATACCCTGAATGCCAAAGCGGCGATCTACGCGGTGCAGGCCGAGATGGAAGCGATGGGCGTCAAGCTGCCGCTGATGATCTCCGGCACTATCACTGATGCTTCCGGTCGTACGCTCTCCGGCCAAACCACTGAAGGCTTCTATAACTCGCTGCGTCACGCCGAACCGCTGTCGTTCGGCCTCAACTGTGCGCTGGGCCCGGATGAACTGCGCCAGTATGTGGCGGAGCTGTCGCGTATTGCTGAAGGCTACGTCACCGCGCATCCGAACGCCGGCTTGCCCAACGCCTTTGGTGAATACGATCTCGATGCGGCGATTATGGCCGAGCAAATTGGCGAATGGGCGCGCGCCGGTTTCCTCAATATTATCGGCGGCTGCTGCGGCACCACGCCGGAACACATCGCGGCGATGGCGGCCGCAGTAGACGGCGTTGCGCCGCGCCAGCTGCCAGAGATTCCGGTTGCCTGTCGCTTAGCCGGTCTTGAACCGCTGAATATTCAGGCCGATTCGCTATTCGTCAACGTCGGCGAACGTACCAACGTTACTGGCTCGGCCAAGTTCAAGCGCCTGATTAAAGAAGAGAAATACAACGAAGCGCTGGATGTGGCGCGTCAACAGGTTGAGAGCGGTGCGCAAATCATCGATATCAACATGGATGAAGGGATGCTGGATGCGGAAGCAGCGATGGTGCGCTTCCTCAATCTAATCGCTGGTGAACCCGATATCGCACGCGTGCCGATTATGATCGACTCTTCGAAATGGGAAGTGATCGAGAAAGGCCTGCAGTGCATTCAGGGCAAAGGCATCGTCAACTCCATCTCGATGAAAGAGGGCGTTGAACCGTTCATCGAGCATGCGCGCAAAGTACGTCGTTATGGCGCCGCTATGGTGGTGATGGCGTTTGATGAAGTGGGCCAGGCGGATACGCGCGCACGCAAAATCGAAATCTGTCGTCGCGCCTACAAGATCCTGACTGAAGAGGTCGGTTTCCCGCCTGAAGACATCATTTTCGATCCGAATATCTTTGCCGTAGCGACCGGCATCGAAGAACACAATAACTACGCGATGGATTTTATCGGCGCTTGTGAAGACATCAAACGCGAACTGCCGCACGCGATGATCTCCGGCGGCGTCTCCAACGTGTCGTTCTCGTTCCGTGGCAACGAACCGGTGCGCGAAGCCATTCACGCGGTGTTCCTCTATTACGCTATCCGCAACGGCATGGACATGGGCATCGTCAACGCCGGTCAGCTGGCGATTTACGACGATCTGCCTGCCGAACTGCGCGACGCGGTGGAAGACGTGGTGCTGAACCGCCGTGACGATGGCACCGAGCGCTTGCTGGAGCTGGCGGAGAAGTATCGCGGCAGCAAAAGCGATGGCGAGCAGGAGAAACAACAAGCCGAATGGCGCAGCTGGGACGTGGTAAAGCGTCTGGAATATTCGCTGGTCAAAGGCATCACCGAATTCATCGAGCTGGATACTGAAGAGGCGCGTCAGGGCTATGAACGTCCGATTCAGGTAATCGAAGGGCCGCTGATGTCCGGCATGAACGTGGTCGGCGATCTGTTCGGCGAGGGCAAAATGTTCCTGCCGCAGGTAGTGAAATCGGCGCGCGTGATGAAGCAAGCGGTGGCGTATCTCGAACCCTATATCGAGGCGAGTAAAGAAGCCGGACGCAGCAACGGCAAGATCGTGCTGGCGACGGTAAAAGGCGACGTGCATGACATCGGCAAAAACATCGTCGGCGTGGTGCTGCAGTGTAACAACTACGAAATTATCGACCTCGGCGTCATGGTGCCGAGCGACAAAATCCTCAAAACCGCGATTGCCGAGAACGCCGATATAATTGGGCTTTCTGGCCTGATCACGCCGTCGCTGGATGAAATGGTCAACGTGGCGAAAGAGATGGAGCGTCAGGGATTCACCATCCCGCTGCTGATTGGCGGCGCGACCACCTCGAAAGCACATACCGCCGTGAAGATCGAACAGAACTACAGCGGCCCAACTGTCTACGTACAGAACGCCTCGCGCACCGTGGGCGTGGTGTCATCGCTGCTGTCGGATACGTTGAAAGAGGATTTCGTGGCGCGCACGCGCAAAGAGTACGACACGGTGCGTATTCAGCACGGGCGTAAAAAACCGCGCACCCCGCCGGTGAGCCTGCAAACCGCGCGCGATAATGATTACGCCATCGACTGGGAAAGTTACACGCCGCCGGTGGCGCACCGACTTGGCGTGAGCCCGGTCGAAGCCAGCATTGAAACGCTGCGCAATTACATCGACTGGACGCCGTTCTTTATGACTTGGTCATTGGCCGGCAAATATCCGCGCATTCTGGAAGATGAAGTGGTGGGCGAAGAGGCTAAGCGCCTGTTTGCCGATGCCAACGCCATGCTCGATATGCTGAGTGAGACTGGCACGCTCAATCCACGCGGCGTGGTGGGGATTTTCCCGGCTAACCGTGTCGGCGATGACATTGAAATCTACAGCAATGAGAACCGCAATCAGGTGCTGTGCGTCAGTCATCACTTGCGTCAGCAGACCGAAAAAACCGACTTCGCCAACTACTGTTTAGCCGACTTCGTGGCACCAAAATCCAGCGGCAAAGCCGATTATCTCGGTGCGTTTGCGGTTACCGCCGGGATTGAGGAAGATGCGCTGGCCGAGGCGTACGACAAGCAGCACGATGATTACAACAAAATCATGGTGAAAGCGGTGTCGGATCGTCTGGCCGAAGCCTTTGCCGAGTACCTGCACGAGCGTGTGCGTAAGGTGATTTGGGGCTTTGCCGCCCATGAAAACCTCAGCAACGAAGAGTTGATTCGCGAGAATTATCAGGGCATTCGTCCTGCGCCGGGTTATCCGGCTTGTCCGGAACACACCGAAAAAGCGCCGATCTGGCAATTGCTGGATGTGGAAAAGCACACCGGCATGAAGCTCACCGAATCTTTCGCCATGTGGCCAGGTGCAGCGGTTTCCGGCTGGTACTTCAGCCATCCCGACAGCAAATACTTCGCCGTGGCGCAGATTCAGCGTGATCAGGTAGAAGATTACGCGGCGCGTAAAGGCATGAGCATGAGTGACGTCGAGCGCTGGCTGGCGCCAAACCTGGGCTACGACGCGGATTAACGCATCACGTAGGGTCGCCATTCATGGCGACCTTCTTACATGTCCGCACAAATGAAAAAGGTCGGCATAAATGCCGACCCTACGGTTAATTTATATGAATCAATTAATTAAACCGCGCATCCCGATCTGACGTCAGGTCATACAGCTGATATTTACGACCCAGCATCTGCCCGCCGTCACGCGTCAACGGCACCCAGTTCACCTGCGCGCGGCCACGGGTTGGCGTCACGGTAAACAGGTCCATTGGCACTGAGATATAGAAGCCTTTGGTGAAGGTGCCTTCGCCATACTGTTCAGCGGAGACGTTGGTTTTAGTGGCATAGAAGCCAACCATCACGCCGCTGTCAAAGCGCTTCGACACATCCAGCGTCACGCCTTTATCCTTCGCCAGATACTGCCCGACGCTGGCCTTCACCAAGACATCCTGCATAAACCATGGACGCCAATACGCCGTCAGATTTCCGGTTGGCGCTTTGTAATCGGTGAACTGCATCATGTTGTCCCAATCACGCTGCTTCACGTAGTTGGCATCAACACCGAATGCCCAGTTGCTATCAATCGGACGATACAGCACTTCGCCGCCGACGCCGCCGTACATGGTTTCCAGATAACCGCCGTAAACCTGGCCGTAGAAACCGTTACCCAGCGCATGCATGTAGTTGGCTTGCAGATCGTTAACGTAAACGTTGTTCTCAACATAATCACGAATGTGCGTGCGCACGCGCGGCAGCGTGGAATCAGCCGGAGCGCCGTTGTAGTTGAACTTGTCGTAGTTATTGGCGATGTTGCCAAACAGGCTGCCGCCGACCAACAGGTGATCGGTAAGCCAGTAATCGGCATTGGCCATCACGCCAACCTGATACATGTAGAAGCTTTCTGGTCCACCAACCGACTGATTCAGCACCGGCGACAGGCTGTAGTTCAGACGATCTTTGCGGATAAAGAAACCTTGCTCGGTGGTGCCGGGATCAACCGGATCTTCACGCGTCTGCTGCAGCGGCTGTTCATGGCCCAGCGGATAACCCGTCAGCTCGTTGTGCAGGCTGGCAACGTTGGTGCGCGTGCTGACCTGCGGCATATTAAAGCGCGACTCGGTGACGTCGATGGTATCGATGCCGGCCGGCAGGTTGTTCATAATGATGCGATTGGCGCGATCAACACCTTCGCGCGTGTCGCGATATTTGGTCTGCTCGCCTGAGACATACAGCGTACTGCCTTTGGTCTGAATATGTGGGCCGTTCAGTCCCGCGTTGTATTTCAGATCAGTCAGCTGGTTCGCCACCACCGTTGGCTGCAACAGGTCGCCCTGCGGCTGCGGGTTGTAGGCTGGCTTCTCGCTATCGATGTGCGATTGATGCAGATCGTTGAAGTTGGTGCGCAGAGTAAAGCCGAACATAAAGGTGTTGCCGCGCTCGTAGCTGGCGTTGATATCCGCCCAGTCGGTGATGCGATAAATCGCACCGACGTTAACCTTGCTGCGCTGCTCCAGGCGACCGGCGAAATCATCCTGATAATCGTTGCCTTCGTATTCCAGCTTGAGGCGCAGCGGCTGCCACGGCGTTTGGTATTCCACGCCGCCAAACAGTGCTGCCGGGCCGTGGAACATCTGTGAACCGTTGATGGTGCCGGTTTCGCCGCCGCCGCTGCGGCTGCAGTAGCTGTCGCTGTAGGAGCAGAATGGATTTTTGAGGGTGCCGCTGTTGCCGAGATAACCCCAGCCAATACCGAGACTGAAATCGAATGGTCCCCACGCCTTGCTCGCCACCAGATATTCACTGTCGAACAAGCCAGTGCCGCCTAAATCGCGCGAGCCAACCGCCACTTCCGGCAGCCAATAGCTCTCTTGCCACAAACGCAGCTTCACATCGAAGGCTTTATCTTTATAGCTTTGGTTGCCGCTGAAACCTTCCACCGCGCTGTAACGGCGGGTACGCACATCGGTATAGCGCACGGTGGTTTCCAGCCACGGGAACAGCTGCAGTGAGGCGGAATAGTAGCGATATTGATCGTTATCGCGGAAGTTGACGCTAAATTCGCCCTCTTTCGCCATACGCGCGGTCGGCGTCTGCATCAGGCCAACGCCACCAAAATCCGATTGCGAAGGACCGACCGGTTCAGGCCAGGTTTCCGCATGCACCTGGCAAGCGGCGGAAACAGAAGCAGCCAACAGGCTGAGAAGTAATTGTTTTTTCATCAGTCTGGTATCCGGTGAGTCAGAACGGAAAGCATGCGTTCATTCAAATCGCTTTGGCCCCATGGCAAGCTCCATGAGGTGAAACCGAGCCAGATGATGCTGCCGGGTTCCACTTCGATGTGGCGATGATTCCAGTACGCGACCGGCACTTGCTGGGTGCTGCCGGACGGCGCAATCACCGTGGCATAGCTACGTTCCGCGCCGGAAAGACGATCGTGGCCGTCGAGGTAATCACGCACTTCACGGCCCGGCTGCCAGCTCTCTTTACCCGGATTGCTCAACGCGCCCAGCACCAGCACCTGCGAACGTCGCGTCAGCGTGTAGAGGTCATAGGTGCCTTGCAGCGTGCGGTTGTCCTGTGGACGCAGGCGCACGGCGTCGGGATCGAGCGAGGTGAACTGGCGGCCTGTTACCTGCACTGCGCCAAGCTGGTGGATAACCGAGCCGATGGTTGCGGCCAGAGACTCGCCGCTGTCGGCTTGCCAGGCACGCAGATCGGCCAGCAGCTGTTTCTGCTGTTGCTGTGCTACGGCAGTTGCGCCGCGCTCGGCAATCACCGTGCCCGGCCACCAACTGCGCAGTTCAGGATGGGTGAGTAATTGACTGAGATTCTGCGCATCGTTGATTTGCAGAGTGTTTTTTCCCTGTAAATCGTGCACGGTGACTTGCGCCGCCGCCAGTGCGTGGCCAGCCGTGAGCAGCGTTAACGCTGCCAGCATTGGAGTTATTTTTTTCATGATTTCGCCGGCTTCAGAATAGTGGTTTCAACTGGGAAGGCATCGGCGGCCAGCATCTGGTTGGCCTGCAGCACCGTGCCATCGCGGTTATCGATCCAGAAGGTGTTCTGCCACTGCGCGCCCAGGCTTTCCATGCGCACGGTTTCATGCCAGACGCGGCACGGCACGCGTTCACCGGCGATATCCAGCACCGTATCGTCACCGCGCTCGAAACGTGAAACGGCGGTGGCGGCACGCACTTTGTCTTGCTCGCGCCACTGCACCACGCGCGTCCAGCTGGCACCGTTTTGCAGATGCAGCGCATCGGCGAGCGGATCCTGTGCCAGGTTGCTGACGTCAGCGAGGTTGCTCGGTAAACCCAGGGTTTTGATCAGGCGGCCATGCTGCATCACCAGCATCGCTTTATCCTGGGTGATCCACTTCTGTTGGCCGTTTTCGTTGTAACCGAGCACCACGAAGATGCGCGGACCTTCATTGATGCGGGCATAGAGGCTGGCGTAGGGCAGGTTAGCAACCTGTTCGTCGGTGACCGTGACATCATCCGGGCCGTTCACGGCCAGCATCACGGTTTGTTCGAGGCCTTTTTGCGTTTGTGTGCAGGCCTGCAACAACAGGCAAAGAAGTAGCAAAGAGAGTCGGCGCACTGTGTATCCCTGTCTAAATAAGCCAAGCAAAAAATAACCACACGGGTGTGTGGTTATGCTTAAAGGTGCTACATCAACGAGTGGTGCTCGTTGTGGTGGTTGTTGTTGTACCGGTATTTGCACCGTCACCGCCGCCAGAAGCAGCAATGCCGAGACCCACTAACGCACCGAGCGCGCCGATACCCACAGCGGTAGACGCGCCAGTTGAGATTGCTCCCGCCTGCGCGCCTGCTGCAGCACCAGCTTCTTCCGGCGCGGCAATCGCAGCGGAAGAAAAGGCAACGTAAAGTAAGGCTGCTCCGGCAACCATCAGTTTTTTCATAACAACGTTTCCTGCATTTATATGAATCAATGAATGTAGGATTTACCCAGATTTCGGGCGCGTTCAGTATAGGGCAACAAATTACCAGAGTTCAGCATGAGTAAAAGAGGGCAGAAACCAGGGACGTTTCTGGTGATAAATAAGGCGAATTGGCGTTAGCTGCTTTTTTTAAATGCCTTTTTTTGGGCTAATAGAATAAGTGAACGCCTGGGGATTTCCCGGCAGAATTTTTCACTTTTGCACTAATTATTGGTACGGAATGGGAATAATCGGAATTTGCTCAGAAGGGTTAAATAAAAATCATATATCTATCATATGGATAAACTTAATGTTGGGTTTAATTAGGTCCATTTTAAAGCGGAGTAAGCTGCGTCAGATTGAGGTGAATTACGAATTTCCTTACGCCATTTTAAGAATTTTCTAACCCTGTTTAATGCGGTAAATAATAATATTGCGAGTGAGATGACCTGGTTGACATAAAAAAGGCGGCAATTACGCCGCCTTCTGCAAATTAGCCGGGAAATTAACGCCAGGATTTATAGCGATTAATTAAGCCATTGGTGGAGCTATCGTGGCTGCTAATTTCAGCGTCATTTTCCAGCTCTGGCAGAATACGGTTTGCCAGCTGTTTACCCAACTCAACGCCCCATTGGTCAAAGGTGAAGATGTTGAGAATCGCGCCCTGAGTGAAGATCTTGTGCTCATACAGCGCAATCAGTGAACCGAGGCTGAACGGGGTGATTTCACGCAGCAGGATGGAGTTGGTTGGACGATTACCTTCGAACACCTTAAACGGCACGATGTGCGCGACAGATTCGGCAGATTTACCGGCATCGGTAAACTCTTTCTCTACTACATCGCGTGACTTACCAAATGCCAGCGCTTCGGTCTGCGCAAAGAAGTTCGACAGCAGCTTCGGATGGTGATCGGTCAGCACGTTGTGGCTCAGCGCCGGTGCGATGAAGTCGCATGGAATCAGTTTGGTGCCCTGATGAATCAGCTGGTAGAACGCGTGCTGGCCGTTGGTGCCTGGCTCACCCCAGATGATTGGGCCGGTCTGGTAATCCACCGGATTGCCTTCACGGTCAACGTATTTACCGTTGGATTCCATGTTGCCCTGCTGGAAGTAAGCAGCAAAGCGATGCATGTACTGGTCGTACGGCAGAATCGCTTCGGTTTCGGCACCAAAGAAGTTGTTGTACCAGATACCGATCAGCGCCAGCAGCACCGGCAGGTTCTGCTCGGCAGGCGTGTTGGCGAAGTGCTTATCCATCGCATGCGCGCCGCTCAACAGCTGCTCAAAGTTCTCAAAGCCGATGGAGAGAATGATCGACAAGCCGATCGCCGACCACAGTGAATAGCGGCCGCCAACCCAATCCCAGAACTCGAACATGTTGTCGGTATCGATACCGAATTCACCCACCGCTTTACCGTTGGTCGACAGCGCAGCGAAGTGTTTCGCCACGTGCTGCTGATCGCCGGCGGTTTTCAGGAACCAGTCACGCGCGCTGTGGGCGTTGGTCATGGTTTCTTGGGTGGTGAAGGTTTTTGATGCCACGAGGAACAGCGTGGTTTCCGGGCTGAGATCTTTCAGCGTTTCGGCGATGTGCGTGCCATCGACGTTAGAAACAAAGTGCATGTTGAGGTGGTTTTTGTACGGACGCAGCGCTTCGGTCACCATGAATGGGCCGAGGTCTGAACCACCAATACCAATGTTCACCACGTCGGTGATGGCTTTACCGGTATAGCCTTTCCAGTCGCCGCTGATGATGCGTTCAGAGAAGCCTTTCATCTTCGCCAGCACCGCGTTGACTTCCGGCATCACATCTTTGCCGTCCACCACAATTGGCGTGTTGCTGCGGTTACGCAGCGCAACGTGCAGTACTGCGCGCTCTTCGGTGCGGTTGATCTTCTCGCCAGAGAACATCGATTTGATGGCGCCTGCCAGATCGGTCTCTTTAGCCAGCGCCTGTAATTTTTCGAGGGTTTCCTCGGTGATGCGGTTTTTTGAGAAATCCACCAGCATCTGGTCATCGAAAGTGGCAGAGAATTTCGCAAAACGATCGGCATCTTGCGCAAACAGGTCGGCGATTTGCACCGATTTCATCTGTTCAAAATGCTGCTGCAGCGTTTTCCAGGCAGCGGTTTGTGTCGGATTGATATTTTTCATGGCAACACTCTAGTTGAAATAAGAACCGTCATTCCATCCGGGGCATCCTGCTGGCCCGGCATCCATAGCACTCTTGCACGGGGAAGAGTATGACCACAGTTACCAATGAAGGGAAAAAATTTGTGACCGTGGCCGCACTGTTTCAGGTAAATCCGGCAGCGATTGTCGGTGCTGCGCCAGGAGAATTCCCTGTGCCGCATCAGAAAAAAGCCGCTTTTGTCTGATTCGGACACTACTTTAGGCCGCGGTTGGCGGGCGCGTTTGTTCAACGATGCGTTTACCGAAGTGTAAAAGTGAGAAATCCTCAAAGTGCAGGGATGGACAGGGGGGAAAATAATCAGTAATTTATGCGCGCTACTTACACCTCCGGGTGTAAGCCAGAAGAGGCGCGTCGCCCAGGCAGTGTGTTTGAGGATCCGTATCCGCAGATAACACATCAGGGGGTGTGACGCCGAGGTGGGGCAACACGCGGGGTGTTGCACTGTCGGCTGCAGGGGCTGAATCCTCTGGGTTGTCACCAGAATCGTCCACAGTCGGACGGTTCGCAAGGTGAAGCGCTTTTGGTGACTTGTCTACTACTGATCTTGTCTGCCCAATTCTGCTCTTCTCTTGTGCCTAGGCTGCTACTATGTCTTCCGCCCCAAAACGGAAGAAAGATAACCTGACACGGGGTTCGTAATATGTCCCAAACTCTTATCGTGGCTAAATTTGGCGGCACCAGCGTTGCCGATTTTGATGCTATGAACCGCAGCGCAGATGTTGTGCTGTCGGATGCCAATACGCGTTTAGTGGTGCTCTCTGCCTCCGCTGGCGTCACCAATCTGCTGGTTTCCCTTGCTGAAGGCCAGGAACAAGCGCAGCGCGCTTACCTGCTGGATGAAATCCGCCGTATTCAATACGCCATCATCGATCGTCTGCAATCGCCGGATGTGATCCGCGAAGAGATTGATCGCATGCTTGAAAACATCACCATGCTGTCTGAAGCCACCTCGCTGGCGACCTCACATGCGCTGACTGACGAGCTGGTGAGCCACGGTGAGCTAATGTCGACGCTGCTGTTCGTGGAGATTCTGCGCGAGCGTCAGGTCAACAGCGAATGGTTTGACGTGCGTAAAGTGATGCGCACCAGCGATCGTTTTGGTCGTGCAGAACCGGAAGTGGCGACGCTGAAAGAGCTGGCCGCAACGCAGCTGCAGCCGCGTATTGCGGAAGCGCTGGTGGTGACGCAGGGCTTTATCGGTAGCGAAATCAAAGGCCGCACTACCACGCTCGGTCGGGGCGGCAGCGACTATACCGCTGCGCTGCTGGGCGAAGCGCTGCAGGCTGCACGTATCGATATCTGGACCGATGTGGCCGGTATCTACACCACCGATCCGCGCGTGGTGTCCACCGCTAAACGCATCGAAGAAATTACCTTTGAAGAAGCGGCGGAAATGGCGATCTTTGGTGCCAAAGTGCTGCATCCAGCAACTCTGCTGCCAGCCGTACGCAGCGATATCCCGGTATTTGTCGGTTCGAGCAAAGATCCGGCGGCGGGCGGTACGCGCGTCTGCAATGAAACCAAAAATCCACCGCTGTTCCGTGCGCTGGCGCTGCGTCGTAAGCAGACGCTGGTAACGTTGCACAGCCTGAATATGCTGCATGCACACGGCTTCCTTGCTGAGGTGTTTAACATCCTGGCGCGCCACAGCATCTCCGTCGATCTGGTGACCACCTCAGAAGTGAGTGTGGCGCTGACGCTGGACAGCACCGGTTCTACCACCACTGGCGACAGCTTGCTGACTCAGGCGCTGTTGACCGAGCTCTCTTCACTGTGCCGTGTTGAAGTGGAAGAGAACCTGGCGCTGGTGGCGATCATCGGCAACAACCTGTCAAAAGCCTGCGGCGTGGGTAAAGAAGTGTTC
The DNA here is from genome assembly GCF_024707505.1 of Pantoea sp. SOD02. Classification (GTDB taxonomy): domain Bacteria; phylum Pseudomonadota; class Gammaproteobacteria; order Enterobacterales; family Enterobacteriaceae; genus Pantoea; species Pantoea symbiotica. Next base: position 293,817 of record NZ_CP102604.1, read on the forward strand.
GGCGCACTTGAGCCGTTCAACCTGCGCATGATTTGCTACGGTGCCAGCAGTTATAACCTTTGCTTCCTGGTTCCAACCCCAGACGCGGAAGAAGTGGTACGCGCGCTGCACAAGAATCTTTTTGGTTCTTAAGGCAAATTTTTAGCGATATAAATCAAGCCGGACATGGTCCGGCTTTTTTATTTATTAATTTATCTAAACAATCATTTAAGCCTAGCGGCAACCTCTCTTCCGAGCCAGACATTTCTGAAGAAGCCCATTATAACCAGCGAGATACGTCTTGTTTTCGCTGGAATTGCCTATAAATCACACTAATCTCTCATTCAGTGGTTGCGCTTTAATCGCCAAAAACGATAATCCCGCCGCTAAAACATTAAATTATTTGAGGGAATAGATATGAAAAGACTAGTGGCTGAAACTCTCGGCACCTTTGTGCTGGTTTTGGGCGGTTGCGGTAGCGCGGTTTTGGCTGCGGCATTTCCACAATTGGGCATTGGCTTCGCTGGTGTCGCGCTGGCATTTGGTTTGACGGTGTTGGTGATGGCATTTGCCGTCGGCCACATTTCAGGTGGCCATTTTAACCCGGCGGTCACCATCGGCCTGACAGTTGGCGGACGTTTCCCGGCAGCGCAGGTTGTGCCTTACATCATCGCGCAGCTGGTTGGTGCGATTGCGGCGGCTGGCGTGCTGTATCTGATCGCCAGCGGTAAAGCCGGTTTCGATGCAGCGGCCAGCGGCTTCGCGTCGAACGGTTACGGTGAGCATTCGCCGGGCGGCTTTAGCCTGCAGGCGGGCATGATCTCTGAGCTGGTGCTGACCGCGGTGTTCCTGATTGTGATCATGGGCGCGACCGATAAACGTGCTCCGGCCGGTTTCGCGCCGATTGCTATCGGCCTGGCGCTGACGCTGATCCATCTGGTGAGCATTCCTGTGACCAACACCTCGGTTAACCCGGCGCGCAGTACCGGTGTGGCGATCTTCCAGGGTGGCTGGGCATTGGAACAGCTGTGGATGTTCTGGTTGTTACCGATTATCGGTGCCGCGATTGGTGGTGCGATCTACCGCTTTGTACTGGAAAAAGCAGAGTAACTTCGCCGTATTTCTGCGGATCGGCAGCAGCCGATCCGCATTTTCCTCCGCAAGCGACTTCCCGCCTTACGTCAAGATAATGAAATGTTATGATCCCGCGTCCGTCGCTGTGGTCGTTCCCTGCGCGACATTTCATCTGTGGCAATATAAAAAAATTCCTAAGGAAGTCTGGTTATGCTCGGCAAACTTACCCGCCTGTTCCCACTTTGGGCCGTGCTGCTCTCGGTCGCTGCTTATTATTCACCTACCACCTTTCTCGGCATTGGGCCGTGGGTGACCTATCTGCTGATGCTGATTATGTTCGGCATGGGCGTGACGCTAAATATCGATGATTTCAAACGTGTGCTGGTGCGTCCGGCGCCGGTGATCGCCGGTACCTTCCTGCACTATCTGGTGATGCCGCTGGCCGCGTGGGGTCTGGCAAAGCTATTCCAGATGCCACCTGATCTGGCAGCAGGCATGATTCTGGTCGGCAGCGTGGCGAGCGGTACCGCTTCTAACGTGATGATTTATCTGGCGAAGGGCGATGTAGCGTTGTCGGTGACCATCTCATCCGTGTCGGCGCTGGTGGGGGTTTTCGCCACGCCGCTGCTGACACGCTTCTACGTCGATACGCACATTCAGGTGGATGTGGTCGGCATGCTGCTCAGCATCGTGAAAATCGTGGTGATTCCGATTAGCCTCGGCCTGATTATCCATCACTCAATGAACAGCGTGGTGCGCCGCGTTGAGCCGTATCTGCCGGCGTTTTCGATGGTGTGTATTCTGCTGATCATCAGTGCGGTGGTAGCAGGCAGCCAGGGCTTTATCGGTTCTGTCGGCTTGATGGTGATTGTGGCGGTGATCCTGCACAACGCGATTGGTCTGCTGGGCGGTTATTGGGGTGGCAAGCTGTTTGGCTTCGATGAATCGACCTGCCGCACGCTGGCGCTGGAAGTGGGTATGCAGAACTCAGGTCTGGCGGCCACGCTGGGCAAACTCTACTTCTCGCCGTTGGCTGCACTGCCGGGCGCGCTGTTCTCGGTGTGGCACAACCTGTCAGGTTCGCTGCTGGCCGGTTACTGGTCGGGTAAACCGATCGACAAGAAGCAGAAGTAATTGCGGTTTCCGTAAACAGCGGTCGCCATGAATGGCGACCCTACAAAACGCACCTATCTGCTGTTACAACTTCAGATACGTACGAATCCCATCCAGAAACATCTGCGTCGCCAGCATAATCAAAATCAATCCCATCAGGCGCTCCAGCGCGTTAACGCCTTTGTCGCCCAGCAGGCGTAAAAACAGCCCCGACATCAGCAAAATCACCACCGTCACGCCCCACGCGATCAGCAGCGCGCCGACCAGATGCGTCATTTGGTTGGGATATTGATGCGACAACAGCATCAGCGTCGCCAGCAGTGACGGACCGGCCACCAGCGGGATCGCCAGCGGCACGAGAAATGGCTCTTCCCCGGCGGGTAAGCCGCTGGAGCTGCTCTCCTCCGAAGGGAAAATCATGCGAATGGCGATCAGGAACAGAATGATGCCGCCGGAGATCGACACGGTTTCGGTGCGCAGATTGAGAAACGCCAGAATGCGTTCACCGGCAAATAAAAACAGCAGCATCAGAATCAACGCGATCAGCATTTCACGCATCAGCACCACGCGGCGGCGTTTGGGTTCCAGATGCTTCAATACCGACATAAAGATCGGCAGGTTGCCCAGCGGGTCCATAATCAACAGCAGCAATATGGTCGCGGATATCATTTCAGTCATGTTGGGTTAGCCATTATTAGTTGTACTGCTGAAAAAGTTAACGCAATCGAATTAATTCACTTGCCAGAAGTGCTGCATTTTGTAGAGTTGACGGTCATAGGTAAACCTGATTATTACGCAGACTGGCACGATTATCCGGCCAGTCTTTTCCTCGCACCACACGGCCTCTTTCGAGAGCACCCGAGACGGACAGAAAATGAAGAATGTAGGTTTTATTGGTTGGCGTGGCATGGTCGGCTCAGTGCTGATGTCACGCATGAGCGAAGAACGTGATTTTGATGCCATCAATCCGGTCTTCTTCTCTACGTCACAGCTTGGTCAGGCGGCACCGACATTCGGCGGTAAGTCGACCGGTGCGTTGCAGGATGCTTTTGATATCGAGGCGCTGAAGGCGCTGGATATTATTATCACCTGCCAGGGCGGTGATTACACCAGTGAAGTCTATCCTAAGCTGCGTGAAAGCGGCTGGCAGGGTTACTGGATTGATGCGGCTTCCACGCTGCGCATGAAAGATGACGCCATCATCATTCTCGATCCGGTTAACCATAACGTGATTCGTCAGGGCCTCGACAATGGCATCAAAACCTTTGTTGGCGGTAACTGCACCGTCAGCCTGATGCTGATGTCGCTGGGCGGCCTGTTTGCCAACGATCTGGTTGAGTGGGCGTCGGTTGCCACTTATCAGGCGGCATCGGGCGGCGGCGCACGTCACATGCGTGAACTGCTGACACAAATGGGCATGCTGCACGATCACGTGGCGAAATCGCTGCAGGATCCGGCGTCGGCGATTCTGGATATCGAACGCAGCGTGACCGATTTCACCCGTTCTGGCACCTTACCAACCGACAACTTCGGCGTGCCGCTGGCGGGCAGCCTGATTCCGTGGATCGACAAGCAGCTGGATAACGGCCAAAGCCGCGAAGAGTGGAAAGGCCAGGCGGAAACCAACAAAATTCTGCGCACCAGCAATGTGATTCCGGTTGATGGCCTGTGCGTGCGCGTTGGTGCGCTGCGCTGCCACAGCCAGGCATTCACCCTGAAGCTGAAGAAAGATCTGCCGCTGAGCGAAATCGAACAGCTGCTGGCTTCACATAACGAGTGGGTAAAAGTGGTACCAAACGATCGCGAAATCACCATGCGCGAACTGACGCCAGCCGCCGTCACTGGCACCTTAACTACGCCAGTGGGCCGCCTGCGCAAACTGAACATGGGACCGGAATACCTTTCCGCCTTCACCGTGGGCGATCAGTTACTGTGGGGTGCAGCTGAACCGCTGCGTCGCATGCTGCGTCTGCTGATCGACTAAGCGCAGCGGCAAACCAGACAGGCCGGGGTTTCCCGGCCTTTTTTTAGTTATCCAGGCTGCAAAAATTCATCCAAATTGCGCCTGACAAGTGATCCGCTTCCCCTTTTTGCTCGCCCGATAAGAATTTTTCACGATCCTCCCTGGCTTCTGCCAGCCTCAAGCTATGATTTAACAGAGATGTGCCGGTTGTTAACTGTTTTCGTTTTTTCGAACTAAATGGTTGTTGTACACGGTGATGATCTTTCCCACGGACGGTTGTGTCCTCGCGGTGTACCTATGGCTCAATGAAAAGCAGCGCACCCGAGGCGATAATCCTGCCGACTCTGGTCGCCTGCGCAAAATCATAGGAAGAAAGTCATGTCAGAGCTTCCCGATCGCCAGGCGATCAATGCCCTTTTTGCCGGGAATTATGCCGATCCCTTTTCACTACTGGGAATGCACCAAACTGCCCAAGGCCTTGAAGTGCGTGCGCTACTGCCCGATGCCTCCGATGTTTGGGTAATTGAAACCAATACTGGACGCAAATGCGCCCAGCTAACCTGCATCGACTCACGCGGTTTCTTCTGTGGCGTGATTCCGCGCCGTAAAAATCTGTTTGGCTATCAGCTGGCGGTGAATTGGCATGGCCAGCAAAACCTGATTGACGATGCCTATCGCTTCGGCCCGCTGCTCGAGGAGATGGATGCATGGTTATTGGGCGAAGGCACCCATCTGCGTCCGTACGAAACCCTTGGCGCACATGGCACCACCATTGATGGCGTGCACGGCACGCGCTTTGCCGTTTGGGCGCCTAACGCGCGTCGCGTATCGGTGGTAGGCGAGTTCAACTTCTGGGATGGCCGACGTCATCCGATGCGTTTCCGCCGTGAACTCGGCGTCTGGGAACTGTTCGTGCCGGGCGCGGTGAATGGCCAGCTGTATAAGTTTGAAATCGTGGATAATTCCGGTCAGATGCGCATCAAAGCCGATCCCTTCGCCTTTGAAGCGCAAATGCGTCCACAAACCGCCTCGATGATCTGCGGGCTGCCGCCAAAAACCGAGATGCAGCCACGGCGCAAAGCCGCCAATGCCTTTGACCAACCGATTTCAATCTATGAAGTGCACCTCGGTTCATGGCGACGTCATACCGATAATAACTTCTGGCTCAGCTACAAAGAGCTGGCGGAGCAGCTCATTCCCTACGTCAAAGAGATGGGCTTCACCCACATCGAACTGATGCCGATTAACGAACATCCGTTTGACGGCAGTTGGGGCTATCAACCGCTCGGCATGTATGCGCCGACGCGCCGTTTCGGGACGCGCGATGAGTTCCGCCACTTTATTGCCGCCGCGCATGATGCCGGCATTAACGTGCTGCTCGATTGGGTGCCTGGCCACTTCCCAAGTGATGATTTCGGCCTGGCGAAGTTCGATGGCACTGAACTCTACGAACACAGCGATCCGCGCGAAGGTTTTCATCAGGACTGGAACACGCTGATCTACAACTTTGGTCGCCGTGAAGTCAGCAATTATCTCTCCGGCAACGCCTTGTACTGGATGGAGCGCTTTGGCATTGATGGGCTGCGCGTCGATGCGGTGGCGTCAATGATCTACCGCGACTACAGCCGCGCCGAAGGCGAATGGGTGCCAAACCACTTTGGTGGACGCGAAAACCTCGAAGCGATTTCCTTCCTGCGTCATACCAACCGCATTCTGGGTCGCGCCGCGCCCGGCAGCGTCACGGTGGCTGAAGAGTCTACCGATTATCCTGGCGTCACACGTCCTTCGGAAGATGGCGGCCTCGGTTTCTGGTTTAAATGGAATCTGGGCTGGATGCACGACACGCTGGATTACATGAAACTCGATCCGGTGCATCGTCGCTACCATCATCAGCTGATGACCTTCGGCATGCTCTACAACTACACCGAAAACTTTGTGCTGCCGCTTTCGCACGACGAAGTGGTGCACGGCAAGCGTTCGATCCTCGATCGCATGCCAGGCGATGCCTGGCAAAAGTTCGCCAACCTGCGCGCCTATTACGGCTGGATGTGGGGCTTCCCCGGTAAGAAGCTGCAGTTTATGGGCAACGAGTTTGCCCAGGGACGCGAGTGGAACCACGATGCCAGCCTCGACTGGCATTTGCTGGAAGGTGAGGATAACTGGCATAACGGCGTGCATCGTCTGGTGCGCGATCTCAACCACACCTATCGCCATTTTGCGCCGCTGCATCAGCTTGATTTTGATGGGCAAGGTTTTGAGTGGCTGGTGGTCGATGACCATGAAAATTCGGTATTTGTGTTTGTGCGCCGCGATCGCGAGGGCAATGAAATCATCGTGGTCAGCAACTTTACGCCGGTAGCGCGTCCGCACTATCGCTTTGGCGTCAATCAGCGTGGCGGCTGGCGCGAGATCATGAATACCGATCAGCACGATTATCACGGCAGTGACACGCGCAACCACGGCGTAGTGCACACCGATGAGATTGAAAGCCACGGTCGGCCGCAGTCGCTGAGTTTGACCTTACCGCCGCTGGCAACCCTTTGGCTGGTGCGGGAGAGCGACTGATGCTGGAGCAGGGGCAGCCGGAACCGTTAGGTGCGCACTATGATGGGCACGGCGTTAATTTCACGCTGTTCTCCCAGCATGCCGAACGCGTCGAACTCTGCCTGTTCGACGCGCACGGTGCTGAGCGCCGTTTCGCGCTGCCCGCGCGCAGCGGTGATATCTGGCACGGCTATTTCCCTGCGCTGAAGCCCGGCCAGCGTTATGGCTATCGCGTACACGGCCCGTGGGCACCGCAGCAGGGACATCGCTTCAATCCCGCCAAGCTTTTGGTCGATCCCTGTGCCAAGGCGGTAACGGATGAAGTGGCGGACGACGCGCGTTTCAACGGCGGCGAACGTGAGCCGGACGGTGTGGATAACGCTGCCATCGTGCCGAAATCGCTGGTGATCGCCGAAGATTTTGACTGGGAAGGCGATCGCACGCCGCGCACGCCGTGGGGCAATACGGTGATTTATGAAGCGCATGTGCGCGGCTTAACCCAGCAGCATCCGGAAATTCCGGAAAGGCTGCGTGGCACTTATGCGGCGCTGGGTCATCCTGCTATGGTGAAGTACCTGCGCCATCTCGGCATCACCGCGCTTGAGCTGTTGCCGATTGCTCAGTTCACCAGCGAGCCGCGCCTGCGCCGCTTAGGGTTGAGTAATTACTGGGGCTACAACCCGTTTGCCTTGTGGGCGGTGGATGCGCGTTACGCTTCGGGCGAAAACGGTTTATCGCCGCTGCAGGAGTTTCAGCATGCGGTCAAAGCGCTGCACGCGGCGGGCATCGAAGTGATTCTCGATGTGGTATTCAACCACACCGCCGAGCTGGAAGAGATCGGGCCAACGATTTCGCTGCGCGGCGTGGATAACGCCAGCTATTACTGGCTGGATGGCAACGGCGAATACCAAAACTGGACCGGCTGCGGCAACACGCTGAACCTCAGCCATCCGCAGGTGATGGCGTGGGCGCTGGAAGCACTGCGCTACTGGGTGCGCGTTTGCCATGTTGATGGTTTCCGCTTTGACCTCGCCAGCGTGTTGGGTCGCACGCCGGAATTTCATCAGGATGCGCCGCTGTTTGCCGCCATCAAAGCCTGTCCATTGCTGTCGCAGGTGAAGCTGATTGCCGAGCCGTGGGACATCGGTCCCGGCGGCTATCAGGTCGGCAACTTTCCGCCGGACTTCGCCGAGTGGAACGACCATTTTCGCGATGCGGCGCGCCGTTACTGGCTGCATGGTCAACTGAATAATGGCGATTTTGCCCGCCGTTTTGCCGCATCCAGCGACGTTTTCCAGCGTGAGGCGCGTCTGCCGCACGCCAGCATCAATCTGATCACCGCTCACGACGGCTTCACGCTGCGCGATGTGGTGAGCTTCAACAACAAACACAATCAGGCCAACGGCGAAGACAATCGCGACGGCAGCAGCAGCAACTTCAGCCATAACCACGGCAAAGAGGGACTGCAGGTCAATTTCGATATTGTTGAACGGCGGCGGCGTAGTGTTCATGGATTGCTGACCACGCTGCTGCTGGCGCAGGGCACGCCAATGTTGCTGGCGGGTGACGAACGCGGTCACAGCCAGCACGGTAACAACAACGCCTATTGCCAGGACAATCCGCTGACCTGGTTGAACTGGCAACAGGATGATTTTGGCCTGGTCGACTTCACTGCTGCGTTAATCCGCCTGCGCCAGCGCATTCCCGCGTTGACGCAGGATCGCTGGTGGCAGGAGGGCGATGGCAGCGTGCAGTGGTGCAATGCCAGCGGCACACCACTGGAAGCCGAGCAGTGGGAACAGGGGACGCACAGAATGCAGATCCTGCTCTCCGGCCGCTGGTTAATAACAATAAACGCCACGGAATCGGTGAGTGATATCGCCTTACCAGACGGAGAGTGGCGTGCCATTCCTCCTTTCGCCGGGGAAGATAACCCCATCCTGACAACTGTCTGGCACGGTCCCGCACACGGTGTGTGTGTGTTCCTAAAGCAATCATAAGGAGTCAGACATGGTGAAATTAGATAGAACAGATCATCTGATGCTGGCGCGCCAGCTCCCTACACAAACGGTTGCCCTGATCCTTGCTGGCGGGCGCGGTACGCGCCTGAAAGATCTCACCGCGAAACGCGCCAAACCTGCCGTGCACTTCGGTGGCAAGTTCCGCATCATCGACTTTGCGCTGTCCAACTGCATCAACTCGGGCATTCGGCGCATCGGCGTGATCACCCAATATCAGTCACATACGCTGGTGCAGCACATCCAGCGCGGCTGGTCGCTGTTCAACGAAGAGATGAACGAGTTTGTCGATCTGCTGCCGGCGCAGCAGCGTGCCGCTACCGAACACTGGTATCGCGGCACGGCCGATGCGGTGACGCAAAACCTCGACATTATTCGCCGCTACAACGCGCAGTACATCGTGATACTCGCCGGGGATCACATCTACAAAATGGATTACTCGCGCATGTTGCTGGATCACGTCGATCGCGGCGCGAAATGCACCATCGCCTGCTTGCCGGTGCCATTGGCTGAAGCCACGGCGTTTGGGGTGATGGCGGTGGATGCGGAAAACAACGTGGTCGATTTTGTCGAAAAACCGCCGAAGCCGCCGTCAATGCCGGGTGACGACAGCCGAGCGTTGGCCAGCATGGGCATTTACGTGTTCAACGCCGATTACCTATATCAGCTGCTGGAAGAGGATCTGCAAGTGGCCGACTCCAGCCACGATTTCGGCAAAGATCTGCTGCCGAAAATCGTCGCTAGCGGTGAGGCGTATGCGCACTCCTTCACGCTCTCCTGCGTGCAGGTTGACGAAAACGCCGAGCCGTACTGGCGCGACGTCGGGACGCTGGAAGCTTACTGGCGCGCCAATCTCGATTTGGCGTCGGTCACGCCCGAGCTGGATATGTACGATCACAGCTGGCCGATTCGCACCCACATGGAGCCGCTGCCGCCGGCGAAATTTGTTCAGGATCGATCCGGCAGCCACGGCATGACGATGAATTCGCTGGTTTCGGGCGGCTGCATCATCTCCGGTTCGGTGGTGGTGAATTCGGTGCTGTTCCCGCGCATTCGCATCAACTCGTTTTGCAACATTGATTCCGCAGTGCTGCTGCCTGATGTGGTGGTTGGCCGATCGTGTCGTCTGCGTCGCTGCGTGATCGATCGCGCCTGCGAGCTGCCAGAAGGCATGGTCATTGGCGAAAACCCCGATGAAGACAGCCGTCGTTTCTACCGTTCAGAAGAGGGCATCGTACTGGTGACGCGCGCCATGCTGGCCAAATTGGCTGGCGCAGCAGGGAACTAGGTCACGAACAAGCACACAGGCAATCGCCGCGGGGAACGCGAGCGGTCACATAATAGGGGTTCAGGATGCAGGTTTTACATGTCTGTTCAGAGCTTTTCCCGCTGTTGAAAACCGGCGGACTGGCTGATGTCGTCGGTGCATTACCACAGGCGCAAATAGCCGATGGTACGGATGCGCGGGTGTTGATTCCCGCCTATCCGGATCTGCGTAAAGGAATTCCTGATACTGAGGTCCTGGCGGAGTTGCAAACTTTTGCTGGGCCGGTACGCTTACTTTTTGGACATTTTAACGGCGTTGGTATTTATTTAATCGATGCGCCGGGATTGTATGAACGTCCCGGCAGCCCGTATCACGATACCTCGCAGTTTGCTTACGTGGATAACTATCTGCGTTTTGCGCTGCTGGGCTGGATGGGCGCCGAGATTGCCAGCGGGTTAGATACGGATTGGCAGCCAGACATCGTGCACGCGCATGACTGGCATGCAGGCTTAACCTGCGCCTATATCGCCGCGCGCGGTCGTCCGGCGAAAACGGTATTTACCGTGCATAACCTGGCGTATCAAGGGCTGTTTTCTGCGCGTCATCTGGATGAGATCCAGATTCCGCGCGCCTTCTTCGACATGCATGGACTGGAGTTCTTCGGGCAAATTTCCTACCTCAAGGCGGGCCTGTTTTATGCCGATCATATTACGGCGGTCAGCCCGACTTACGCGCTGGAGATCACCCGACCGGAATTTGGTTACGGCATGGAAGCGCTGCTCGAGCAGCGACTGCGTGAAGGGCGGCTGAGCGGGATTTTGAACGGCGTCGATCCGGGCATTTGGGACCCGGCGCACGATCTGCTGCTCACCGCGCGCTACGACAGCGAAACGCTGGAGAGCAAAGCGGAGAACAAGCGCCAGCTTCAGATTGCCATGGGCCTGAAGGTGGATGATAAAGCGCCGGTGTTCTGCGTTATCAGCCGTCTGACCAAACAGAAAGGTTTGGATCTGGTGCTGGAAGCGCTGCCGGGTTTGCTGGCGCAGGGCGGACAACTGGTGCTGCTCGGCCAGGGCGATGCCGAGTTGCAGCAAGGTTTCCTTGCGGCGGCGGCGGAGCATCCGGGCCGCGTTGGCGTGCAGATTGGTTATCACGAAGCCTTCTCGCATCGCATTGTCGGCGGCGCGGATGTGATTATGGTGCCGAGCCGTTTTGAGCCGTGCGGCTTAACTCAGCTGTACGGTTTGAAATATGGCACGCTGCCGCTGGTGCGCCGCACTGGCGGACTGGCGGATACGGTGCAAGACAGCTCGCTTGAGAACCTGGCGGATGGCGTCGCCAGCGGTTTCACTTTTGAAGACAGTAATGCCTGGTCGCTGCTGCGGGCGATTCGGCGCGCATTTGTTCTGTGGTCTCGTCCTGCACTCTGGCGCTACGTTCAGCGGCAGGCGATGGGGATGGATTTTAGTTGGCAGGTGGCAGCACAAGCCTACCGCGATCTTTATCAACGTTTGCTGTAATGAGAGATTGGGATACTTGATATGAATGCACCTTTCACCTATGCCTCACCCACGCTGACGGTTGATGCGCTGAAGCACTCAATCGCCTATAAGCTGATGTTTACTATTGGTAAAGATCCATCGATTGCGAATAAGCATGAGTGGCTTAACGCCGCTTTGCTGGCGGTGCGTGATCGCATGGTGGAACGCTGGTTGCGCTCCAGCCGCGCGCAGCTCTCGCAGGATGTGCGACAGGTTTATTATCTGTCGATGGAATTCCTGATGGGGCGCACGCTCGGCAACGCGTTGCTGGCGATGGGCATTTATGAGGATCTCAATCAGGCGCTGGAGGAGATGGGCCTCGACCTTAGCGAGCTGATGGAAGAGGAGAACGATCCAGGCCTCGGCAACGGCGGTTTGGGACGTTTAGCGGCCTGCTTCCTCGATTCGCTCGCCACGCTCGGTTTGCCGGGGCGCGGCTACGGCATCCGTTACGATTACGGCATGTTTAAGCAGAACATCGTTGATGGGCAACAGCGCGAATCGCCGGATTACTGGCTGGAATACGGCAATCCGTGGGAGTTTCAGCGCTTTAACACGCGCTACAAAGTGCGCTTCGGTGGCCGCTTGCAGCACGAAGGCGCGCGGGTACGCTGGGTGGAAACCGAGGAGATCGTGGCGATGGCTTACGATCAAATCATTCCCGGTTTTGATACCGATGCCACCAACACGCTGCGTCTGTGGGGCGCGCAGGCCAGTAACGAAATTAATCTCGGTAAGTTCAATCAGGGCGATTACTTTGCTGCGGTAGAAGATAAAAATCACTCGGAAAACGTGTCACGCGTGCTCTATCCCGATGACTCCACCTATTCGGGGCGCGAGCTGCGTCTGCGTCAGGAGTATTTCCTCGTCTCCTCGACGGTGCAGGATATTCTTAACCGTCACTGGCAGATGCATGAAACCTGGGACAATCTGCCAGACAAAATTGCCATCCACCTTAACGATACGCATCCGGTGCTGGCAATTCCGGAACTGATGCGTCTGCTGATCGACGAGCAGAAATTCAGCTGGGACGATGCCTTTGAAGTGACCTGTCAGGTGTTCTCCTACACCAACCACACGCTGATGACCGAAGCGCTGGAAACCTGGCCGGTGGATATGATCGGCAAGATCCTGCCGCGTCATCTCAGCATCATCTTTGAAATCAACGACTACTTCCTCAAAACTATCCAGGAATACTATCCAGATGATTGGGATTTGATGTCGCGTATCTCAATCATCGACGAAAACGATGGCCGCCGCATCCGCATGGCGTGGCTGGCGGTAGTGGTGAGCCACAAGGTAAACGGCGTGTCGGAGCTGCACTCCAACTTGATGGTGCAATCGCTGTTCGCTGACTTCGCGCGTCTGTTCCCTGGCCGTTTCTGCAATAAAACCAACGGCGTGACGCCACGTCGCTGGCTGGCGCTGGCCAATCCGGCGCTCTCCGACGTGCTGGATGAGGCGATTGGCCGCAACTGGCGAACCGATCTCGGCCAGCTCAACGAACTGTCCACGCAGGTCGATTATCCGGCCTTTATCGAACAGATCGCCGATGCCAAGTTCGCCAACAAGAAACGCCTGGCGGATTGGGTGGCGAAGAACATGGATATCGTGCTTGATCCGCATGCGCTGTTCGATGTGCAGATTAAGCGCATCCACGAATACAAACGTCAGCTGCTGAACGTGCTGCATGTGATTACGCGCTACAACCGCATCAAGGCCGATCCCAGCGCCGAATGGGTGCCGCGCGTCAATATCTTCGCCGGTAAAGCGGCATCGGCCTATTACGTGGCAAAACACATCATTCACCTGATCAACGATGTCGCCAATGTGATCAACAACGATCCGCAGGTGAAGAACAAGCTGAAGGTGGTGTTCATTCCGAACTATGGCGTGAGCCTGGCGCAGATCATCATTCCGGCGGCGGATCTCTCCGAGCAGATTTCAACGGCGGGAACTGAAGCGTCTGGCACCAGTAACATGAAGTTTGCGCTGAACGGCGCGTTAACTATCGGCACGCTGGATGGCGCAAACGTTGAGATGCTGGAGCATGTCGGCAAGGAGAATATCTTTATCTTCGGCAACACCACGCCGCAGGTCGAGAAGCTGCGCACCGACGGTTACAACCCGCGTAAGTATTACGAGGACGATCCCGAGCTGCATCAGGCGCTGACGCAAATTGCCAGCGGCGTGTTCAGCCCGCAGGAGCCAGGGCGCTACCGTAATCTGTTTGATGCGCTGGTGAACTTCGGCGATCACTATCAGCTGCTGGCGGATTACCGTAGCTATGTGGATACACAGGACAAGGTGGACAAGCTTTATCGTCAGCCGGATAAGTGGCAACGCAGCGCGGCGTTGAATATCGCCAATATGGGTTATTTCTCGTCGGACCGCACCATTCAAGAGTATGCGGATGAGATCTGGCACATTTCGCCAGTGAGACTGTAAGGCGGGGATTGCAAACCAGGTCGCCATGAATGGCGACCCTACGAAAACCGCATTGAGCCATTTGTAGGGTCGCCATTCATGGCGACCGTTTTAAGGCTTACTTCAATGTGATGCTTTTGACGATGCCATCAGCATCGCTCTGCGCTTGCTGCTGGTTATCCGCTGGCAAGGTAATCTGCAGCGTCAGCAGTTTGCCGTCCACTTTTGCCAGAATCACCGAAGACCATGAGGTCTGATTGTTGGCAGAAATCACTGTATCCAGCTGCTGTGCCGGCTGGTCTTTCAGCGTTACCGCTTTGTTAGACACCACCTGCAACTGTGGGTCGCGACCGCGCTGCTGCTGTTCCAGACGCTGTGCCAGCGCATCAAGCGCTTCGTTAGTTGGATCGCCCGCAATCACGATAATCGCGCGCTGACCGGTTTCGTCGGCATAGACGTGCATGTTGGTGGATTCAGAGCCGAGCTTGCCGCTCTTGTCAGACATGCCCGCAGGCAGTGAGAAGCTCAGTTTGCCGTCCATCAGGTTAACCGTCTGGGCCGACTGGCTGGCGCTCGCACCGTTGCTGTTTGCTGCCGCATCATCTTTCTTCTGGTCACATGCCGCCAGGCCGATAACCAACAGGCCAATACCCACATATTTCACTACGTTACGCATTCTTTTCCCTTTTACATGATTCCAGTCAGGCGTTATCAAAACGGAATCGGCGGTTAAAAGCAACCGCCGGAGTGTCAGGAAATCTTAGCGTGTGGTGGCGTTTCGTCTATATGCAATTAACCGAAATTGATCTGCTGCTGCGCGGAACGTTCGGCTAAGCGCTTCAGCATGGCATTCAACAGCACGCCGTAAGCTGGGAGGAAGAAGATCATGCAGATCAGCACTTTGAAGCTGTAATCCACCAGTGCGATTTCGACCCAATGTGCCGCCATAAACGGGTCTGGACTCTTGTAGAAGGCGATGAAAAAGAAGGCCAGCGTATCGCTGATATTACCGAGGAACATCGCTGCCGCTGGGGCAATCCACCACTGCGATAAACGGCGCAAACGGTTAAAAACGTGGACGTCGAGAATCTGTCCCAGCGCATAAGCCATAAAGCTGGCGCAGGCGATACGCGCAACAAACAGATTTACCTCTTCCAGTGATGCCCAACCTTGCCATTCGCCCTGATAGAACACGCAGGAAACGATGTAGGAGATCACCAGCGCAGGAATCATCACCGCCAGAATAATGCGACGAGCCAGCGGCGCGCCAAAGATGCGCACGGTCAGATCGGTAGCGAGGAAAATAAACGGAAAGCTAAACGCGCCCCATGTGGTGTGGAAGCCGAAGATGGAAACCGGCAGCTGTACCAGATAGTTACTGGACGTGATCACCAGCAGATGGAAAAGCGATAGCCAAAACAGCGCATGCATGCGCTGACGTGCAGAGAAGTTGATCATTGTAAGCCTTTTTAGTGATGGGGTGAGGGAACCCAGGTTCGCGCGTTGGCACGATGGTAAATAAAAAATCGGCGGCATCTTAACGCGTTGCGCAATTTATGCAATGGTTAATTTTAACGCAATCGTTATCGCCTTGCGTTGGCTCATTCGCGCGCTAGAATGAGCGCCCATCACTAACAACTGACAGAGAATCATGAGCGATCCCTTTTCTGCGCCAGACCATCAGCTTGATGCCCTTGGCCTGCGCTGCCCGGAGCCGGTAATGATGGTGCGTAAAACTGTGCGCAGCATGCAGGCCGGTGAAACCTTGCTGATCATTGCTGACGATCCCGCCACCACGCGCGATATCCCCGGTTTCTGCCGCTTTATGGAGCATGAGTTGCTGGCACAGCAGACCGAAAGCCTGCCGTACCAGTTTCTGATTAAAAAAGGCGCTTAACGCTGACGCAGCAAGCGCAGCGCGTTGGCAGTCACCAGTGCGGTGGCACCAGAATCCGCTAAGACCGCCAGCCACAAACCGGTGAAGCCGAGCAGCGTGGTGACCAGAAAAATCGCCTTTAATCCCAACGCCAGCGCCACGTTCTGACGAATGATGGCGCGCGTGCGCCGTGCCAGCACAATTGTGCGCGGTAGAATCGCCAGCTGGTTTTGCGTTAATGCCACATCCGCCGCTTCCAGCGCCACATCGGTGCCGCTGCCCATCGCAATGCCAATGGTGGCGGCTTTCATGGCGGGCGCATCGTTAATGCCATCACCAACCATCGCCAGTGATTGCTGTGCGCCCAGCGTTCTTATCGCTTCAACTTTATCAGCGGGTAGCAAACCCGCGCGATAATCGATGTTGAGTTCAGCCGCAATGGCGGCGGCCGCGCGTGGATTGTCGCCGGTCAGCATCACGATATTCACACCAAGCTGCTGCAGCTCAGCCAGCGCGCTGATCGCTTCGCTACGTAGCTGGTCCTGCAACGCTAACGCGCCCAGCACCTGCTGTTCTTGTAACAGCAGCACCACGGTTTGGCCCTGCGCTTCCAATTCAGCAATCTGCTGTTGCTGTGCGTCATCGAGATGGCCGACTTCGCGCGGCGCGAGCAGCTGATAGGTTACGCCTGCGATCGCGGCACGAATGCCGCTGCCGGCCAGCGTTTGCTGCTGTGCAGCGTGCGGAATGGTGAGCGCGCGACGTTCGGCTTCGCTGACAATCGCTCGCGCCAGCGGATGGGTGGAACCTTGTTCAACGGCGGCAGCGATACTCAGCAGATTGTCTTCCGCCATCCCGCCAAAGGGCTGGATGTGGCTGATCTGCGGTTTACCGGCGGTCAGCGTGCCGGTTTTGTCGAACGCCATCATACTCACGCGACTGAGACGCTCCAGCGCCGCGCCGCCTTTGATCAGCGCGCCCTGACGGGCGGCAGCGGCCAGGCCGGAGGTGATGGCGGCAGGCGTGGAGATCACCAGCGCACACGGGCAACCAATCAATAGCAGCGTTAGCCCTTTATAAATCCACGGCAACCATTCGCCAAAGCCGAGCAGCGGCGGCAGCACCATCACCAGCAGCGCCAGCAGCATTATGGCGGGCGTATAAATGCGGCTGAAGCGATCGATAAAACGCTCAACCGGCGCACGATGGGTTTCGGCTTCCTCAATCAGTTGCAGAATGCGGTCAATGGCACTTTGGCCGGGCTGGGAAATGACTTTCAACGTCACCAGACGATCAAGACTGGTGGCACCGGCCATGATCTGTTCGCCAGGCTCACGCGCCACCGGCAGCGATTCGCCAGTTAGCGCACTTTCATCAAAGCTGGCGCTGGCCTGCAGCAGTTCGCCATCGGCGGGTAAACGCCCGCCGGCCGCTACCTCAATCACATCGCCGGGTTGCAGCGCCTCAAGTGCGACCTGTTCGCGCACATTCCCGTTAATACGCGTTGCGGTATCCGGGCGCAGCGCCATCAACGCCGTCACGCCTTTGCGCGCGCGTGCCGCCGCGTAAGCTTCGAGGCGTTCTCCCAGTTGGAACAGCAGCAGCACCATCGCGGCTTCGGCGTGCGCACCAATCACCAGCGCACCGGCGGCGGCAATGGTCATCAACATCTCAATGCTGAACGGCGAACCGCTTCGCAGCAGTTTCCACGCGCTGCGGGCAATCGGTGCTAAACCAATCAACGTGGTGGCGATAAACAGGCGATCGCCCCAAAGCGGCGAAAACTGGCTCAGCAGCCAGCTGCTGAGCATCAGTGCGCCAAGCAGCAGCAAACCGGCGTTTTCCTGCCAGCGGCTTTCAGGTTGTGGAGGCGATGAGGAATCGCTGGCGCTCAGCGTGAAGCCAGCATTTTTCACCACTTGCTCGATGGTGGCGCGGATATCCTGGTCGGCATCGACTACCAGTTTTTCACTGGCAAAAATCACGCGAGCTTGTTGTACCTGCGGTACCCGTTGCACGGCAGTTTCAATTTTGCGCGCGCAGCTGGGGCAATCCATGCCCGCAATCTGCCAGCGGTATTGGTGTGAGGTGAGGGCGGGCCTGTCGCTTTCGGCGTCGCTTTCGCCGCCGGGCGATCCGCTGTCGCTGTCACAGTAGCCGCAATCGCTGTCTGGCGTGACGGGCTGCGCCGCGGAGATTTTTAATGTTGCGGGTTTTATGCTGCGAATTGAGCACAGCGGCTGCGGCTGACGGTGAGATTTGCCACAGCGGCAAGGGTGAGCATGTTGATGCATATAACCTCCGGAATCAGGGGCGGGCTGATGCCCGCGCCCTAATGCTACACTCTGGAGTGGACTCCAGAGTCAAGCGGAAGGTGAGGTTATCTTCAGTAGAGCCACAGTGAACGCGCAATCATGAAGTGACCGGCGAAGTAGCAGGCGGCAACGATGGCGCTATCGGCGCTGAAACGGCGGCGATAATGCGAGATAAACCAGACAATATTGGCTAATAGCAGTAACGCGGCACCAACCAGCAGCGAGAAGCTGAAGTCAGTTGGACGGAAGAAGTAGTTCTCCGCCGCCATCCAGTTCATCACCAGCGTCATGCCGATTAAGGTGCAGATCGGCCAGCGCAGATCTTCCAGCTTGGTCCACAGAATCCCGATAACAATCACACCAATAATCAGGAAGGTGAGAGGAATCGGCCAGAAGAAACTCATGGTCATGTGCGCGGCAAAACTGATGGTGTATAGCAGATGCGACAGGAAGAACGCGCCCAGCGCATAAAGCATTTGTTGACGCGGCAACAGCATTAACGCGTCACCCACCAGCGTGGCGACCAGACCGGCCAGAATCAAATAATCGGTGGTGTTGAAGGTTGGAGCTTGCCACGCCCAGGCAACGAGCAACAGCAAGGTGACAGGTTTAAATAGCCAGCGTTGCCATTGCGGACCGCGGTATGAAGCATCGACGTAGAGCCAGCCGGAAAAAAGTACGGCAAGGAAAGACCAAAGCATTTTTTCTCCCTTTTCTGGACGAAATGTCCGCCAGTTTGATGAATTTTCCCAAAATCACCCTCTCAGTGTAAGTTACCGCCGCCGAATGTGACAATCAGCCGACTCTGGTTGTATGCTTTGTCGTCTTTACCCGTTCCGAATTAACGCAAAGCACGAGATAAATCATGAGCAAACCACCGCTAATCTTTTTCATCGTACTGGCCATTATTGCCGTTTTGGCGACCCGTCAGTTTATTAAACAGCGCCGCGAAACGGCGGTGAACGATGCCTCGCCGGTGCGCTCGCTGAGCGTGGAAGTGAAAACTAAACGCGAATTTCCGTCGCCCAATCGCCGTTCACGCCAGCGCGAAGAGATTGTGGCGGAAGATATGAAGTATGAAGCCTGGTTCCATCCGCTGAACGGTGCCAGCGATATTAAAGTGACGGTGAACGCGAACGAGTATCACCAGATCGATAAGGGCGCGAAGGGCGAGTTGAAGATGAAGGGCACGCGTTTTGTAAGTTTTACCCCGAGCCCGTAGGGTCGCCATTCATGGCGACCTGGCCACAAACCGCACAATCATGGCGACCTGGTCACAAACCGCACGAAACTACATCTTCGGATAATGCTTTTTCTGCCACGCCAGCAGCTCAAACACGCCAAAGAAGAAGATCTTCGTCTGGGTTACGCCGCTCAGTTTCGGCGCGTCCTTCGGCTGGGTCGCGCGCAGCAACACCAGCTGCAGGCCGTGCATAATCACCATAAAGAACAGTGCCACGTGCACGAAATAGCGCAGCGGCGTTGGGAAAGGTTGCACCAGATTGAGCAGTAAAAAGGCCCAGACGCAAATCATCAGCAAACGTCCCAAATTAAGCCACATCGTGCGTCTCCTGTTGACGTTGATAAAGGCGATAAGCCACCTGACCGGCAATCTTCTCGCGGTACAAATCCCAATTCGCGGGTGCTACGGGCGTGCCGTTTTCCACTTCACTCTCGACATAAATCAGCGCTTCAGCCGCTAACCAGCCATTCTGCTCCAGCAGCGTCAACGTTTCCTGTAACAACCCTTTACGGAACGGCGGATCGACAAACACCACGTCAAACGGCTCGCCCGGCTGACTCAGCCACTGCAGCGTGTTGGTTTGCACCACCTTGGCCTGGGTGGCGCGCAGCGTTTGCAGGTTCTGTGACAGCTGTTGTGCCACTGAACGCTCCAGCTCCAGCAGCGTGGCTGAAGCCGCATAACGAGACAGCGCTTCCAGCCCTAACGCGCCGCTGCCGGCGAAACAATCGAGGCAGCGCGCTTCCTGGATATCCGGTGCCAGCCAGTTGAACAGGGTTTCACGTACGCGATCGGTGGTGGGGCGCAGACCTGCGCTATCCGGCACCGGTAATTTACGGCCGCGCCACTGACCGCCAATGATGCGGATCTGGCCAGCGCTGCTGCTGCGGGGGGATTTACTCATTTCGCTCACAACTCGTCATAATTTGTTGCGTAGTTTAACGGGCGTAGCGGGCAGAAGAAACGTTAAAAAAGGGTGCTGTGGTGCGCTGGCTGGAAAGTGTTAGACTACTGAGTTGGTATAGTGCGCGTAATTACCTGATTTTTACGCCGCTCACCCGCTTAAAATTGAATATTTTATCCCCTGGGAACAAGCGTGCTACCGGGAATAAGCCATCGAGGAG
Source organism: Pantoea sp. SOD02 (assembly GCF_024707505.1). Taxonomy (GTDB): domain Bacteria; phylum Pseudomonadota; class Gammaproteobacteria; order Enterobacterales; family Enterobacteriaceae; genus Pantoea; species Pantoea symbiotica. The sequence continues at coordinate 314,301 of NZ_CP102604.1, forward strand.
TAGGGTCACACAATGGCAAAAGAGAAAAAACGCGGCTTTTTTTCCTGGTTAGGCTTTGGCAAAGAAGAAGAGACGCAACAACCTGCTGAAGAGCAGCAGCAAACCACCGAGGTGGTGGCTGAGCCTGCCGTTGAAGAGAGTGCGCTCGATCGCGCCGAAGCGCAGGCTGTCGAAACCGTCGCCGTCACCGAGCAGGTGGCGGAACAGCAGCAGGTTGAACCGGAACTGATTGAAGAGCCGGTTATCGAGCCGCATGAACCTGAGCCGGTTACCGCAATCGTTGGAGAAGTGCTGCCGGAAGAGATAACGCCGCCGGATGTGGCACCAATCGAAGAAGAGCCGCAGCTGGAAGAGCTGGCGCTTGATGAGCCAGAACTGGATGAAGAAGCGCCTTTAACTGATGAAGAACTGGAAGCGCTGGCGTTAGCGGAAACCTATGCGGAAGATGCCGAGCTAGCCGAGGCTACGCAGGATACCGTGAGCGATCTGCCACTGGCTGCTGCGCCGATGATTGCGCAGGAGCAGGAGCGTCCTACCAAAGAGGGCTTTTTCGCCCGTCTGAAACGCAGCCTGGTCAAAACCCGTGAAAACCTCGGTTCGGGCTTTATCAGCCTGTTCCGCGGTAAGAAAATCGATGACGATCTGTTTGAAGAGCTGGAAGAGCAGCTGCTGATTGCCGACGTTGGCGTTGAAACCACGCGCCGCATCATCACCAATCTGACACAACAGGCCAATCGCAAGCAGTTGCGCGATGCCGAAGCGCTGTATGGCCTGCTGAAAGCTGAAATGTCCGGCATTTTGGAAAAAGTGGATCAGCCGCTGGAAGTGGGGGGCAAAACGCCCTTCGTCATTCTGATGGTTGGCGTCAACGGCGTGGGTAAAACAACCACCATCGGTAAGCTGGCGCGTCAGTATCAGGCGCAGGGCAAATCGGTGATGCTGGCAGCGGGTGATACCTTCCGTGCCGCAGCCGTTGAGCAGCTGCAGGTTTGGGGCCAGCGCAACAACATTCCTGTGGTGGCGCAGCATACCGGCGCAGATTCTGCCTCGGTGATTTTTGACGCCATTCAGGCCGCCAAGTCACGCAATGTGGATGTACTGATCGCCGATACCGCCGGTCGCCTGCAGAACAAATCGCACCTGATGGAAGAGCTGAAGAAAATTACCCGCGTGATGAAGAAGCTGGATGAAGATGCGCCGCATGAAGTGATGCTGACGCTCGACGCCAGCACCGGGCAAAACGCCATCAGCCAGGCCAAACTGTTCCATGAAGCGGTGGGCCTGACCGGCATCACCCTGACGAAACTGGATGGAACCGCGAAAGGCGGCGTGATCTTCTCGGTTGCCGATCAGTTCGGCATTCCGATTCGTTATATCGGTGTTGGGGAAGGCATCGAGGATTTACGGCCATTTAAGGCCGCAGACTTTATTGAGGCACTGTTTGCCCGAGAGGAATGATTGGGATGATTCGCTTTGAAGAGGTCAGTAAAGCTTACCTGGGAGGACGTCAGGCGCTGCAGGGAGTGGATTTCCATCTGCGTCCCGGCGAAATGGCGTTCCTGACCGGCCATTCCGGCGCGGGGAAAAGTACCTTACTGAAGCTGATTTGTGGCATTGAGCGCCCGAGCGCCGGGCAGATCTGGTTTAGCGGCCACGATATTTCGCGTCTGCGTCACAGCGAAGTGCCTTTCCTGCGACGTCAGATCGGCATGATTTTCCAGGATCACCATTTGTTGATGGATCGTTCGGTCTACGACAACGTAGCGATTCCGCTGATCATTTCCGGGGCCAGCGGCGAAGATATTCGTCGTCGTGTGTCAGCAGCGCTGGATAAAGTCGGCCTGCTCGACAAAGCGAAAAGCTATCCGATTCAGCTCTCTGGCGGTGAACAGCAGCGCGTCGGCATTGCCCGCGCGGTGGTGAACAAGCCTGCGGTGCTGCTGGCGGATGAACCCACCGGTAACCTCGACAACGCGCTGTCGGAAGACATCCTGCGCCTGTTCGAAGAGTTCAACCGCGTTGGCGTCACGGTGTTAATGGCAACGCACGATGTCGGGCTGATTGCACGCCGGAATTACCGCGTGATGACGCTTAATCAGGGACGTCTGCACGGAGGCCACGATGGTCAATAAACGCAACAAGCGCGCACCTGCGCCGAAAGCGAAGCAGCCTTCCAAAAGTAAGGCGCTAAAAGGCGGCTGGCAGGAGCAGTGGCGCTATGCGCTGCGTGGCACGCTGTCGGATATGTGGCGTCAGCCGCTGGCGACGCTGCTGACGGTAATGGTGATCGCTATTTCCCTGACGCTGCCGAGTGTGTGCTACATGGTATGGAAGAACGTCAGCCAGGCGGCGACGCAGTGGTATCCCGCGCCGCAGTTAACGGTTTATCTGGATAAAGCGCTGGATGATACCGCAGCGGAGAACGTCACCGCGCAGCTCAAGCAGCTCGATGGCGTGGATAACGTCAATTACCTGACCCGTGAAGAAGCGCTGAATGAGTTCCGCAACTGGTCTGGTTTTGGTGGTTCGATGGACATGCTGGAGCAGAATCCGCTGCCGGCGGTGGCTATCATCACGCCAAAACTCAATTTCCAGAATTCGGACACCATGGCGAATCTGCGCGATCGCGTTGCGAAAGTGCAGGGCGTTGATGAAGTGCGCATGGATGACAGCTGGTTCGCGCGTTTAGCGGCGTTAACCGGGCTGGTGGGGCAGATTGCCTCAATGATTGGCCTGCTGATGGTGGTCGCGGTGTTCCTGGTGATCGGTAACAGTGTGCGGCTCAGCATCTTTGCACGGCGCGATACCATTAACGTGCAGAAGCTGATTGGTGCTACCGACGGCTTTATCCTGCGTCCCTTCCTGTACGGCGGTGCGCTGTTAGGCTTTGGTGGCGCGGTGCTGTCGCTGCTGCTCTCCGAAGTGCTGGTGTTGCGCCTGCAATCGGTGGTGGCGCAAGTGGCAACGGTGTTCGGTACCACCTTTGTGCTTGAAGGTTTTTCCTGGGATGAAGGGCTGCTGCTACTGCTGATCGCCGCCATCATCGGCTGGATTGCCGCCTGGCTGGCAACGGTACAACATTTACGCCGTTTTACGCCGCAGTAACCAAAAGCAACGTTTTTTGATATACTCTTCCTCTGCTGCCGACGACCTGGGAGCAGAGGAATTCTCCTATTTCCCCCGCCGTCATCTGTGTGTAAAATATTCACTGCTATAATTGAACTTGTGGATAACTTTGTCGTCCAAGTAGCACAGATTGCTTCTGGTTTTCTCGTGACGTTGACATAATGTAGCGTCTGCGCAAAATACCGTGCAGCAAGTCCATTGAATTTGTGAGGGTTTGAATGACCAAAGAAATGCAAACTTTAGCGATTGCTCCTCTGGGTAACCTGGAATCTTACGTCCGGGCTGCCAACAACTGGCCGGTGCTGACGGCAGAAGAGGAAAAAGCATTGGCTGAGCGGCTGCATTACCAGGGCGATCTGGATGCAGCTAAGACGCTGATCCTGTCTCACCTGCGCTTTGTTGTTCATATTGCTCGTAACTACTCCGGTTACGGCTTGCCGCAGGCAGACCTGATTCAGGAAGGTAACATCGGCCTGATGAAGGCGGTGCGTCGCTTCAATCCTGAAGTCGGCGTGCGTCTGGTGTCGTTTGCCGTGCACTGGATTAAAGCAGAGATTCACGAATACGTGCTGCGTAACTGGCGTATTGTGAAAGTCGCGACCACCAAAGCTCAGCGTAAGCTGTTCTTTAACCTGCGTAAAAGCAAACAGCGTCTCGGTTGGTTCAACCAGGACGAAGTTGAAATGGTCGCACGCGAGCTGGGCGTGAGCAGCAAAGACGTGCTGGAAATGGAATCGCGCATGGCCGCGCAGGATATGACTTTCGACATGTCTTCAGATGATGAAGCAGGCGAAGGCAAATCAATGGCGCCAGTGCTGTATCTGCAGGATAAAACCTCTGACTTTGCCGATGGCATCGAAGAGGACAACTGGGATGCACATGCGGCTGACAAGCTGAGCGATGCGATGCTGAGCCTCGACGAGCGTAGTCAGGACATTATCCGTGCCCGCTGGCTGGACGATGACAACAAAACCACGCTGCAGGAGCTGGCCGACAAATACGGCGTCTCTGCAGAGCGCGTGCGTCAGTTGGAAAAGAACGCCATGAAGAAACTGCGTGTGGCGATTGAAGCCTGATAGCGATCGGGTGGAAAAATGGGGCGACTTTTAAGTCGCCCTTTTTATTGCCTGGTCGCCATGAATGGCGACCCTACGATAAACCGTGCTGCCGATCGCTCCAACATATGTCATTTCACCCAACCATCAGCCTGCGCACGAAAACCACATGCCTGCATAAACGCCGCGCGCACGCCCTGAACGGCGTCGCCGTCATCGGCAATCCACCAATGCGCTAACGCGCTGTTCTGCGCCATCGTCTCTTCCAGCAAGTATTGACCCACACCACGTCGACGTGTGACTTCACGCACGTTGAGATGGGTGATTTTCCCCTGCGTGCCGCTGATGGTCAGCTGCAGCGCCGCCAGTAATCTGTCGTTAAAACGCGCCGCATACAGACGCTGCGTGTCGCTGAGTTGCGCTTCCAGTTGCACAATATCGATTTCCGGCCAGACTTTAGCTAAATCGATCCGATCCTGAGCGGTTAACGATGCTAAGCGCTGGATTGTCAGCTTCATACCTAATACCTGTACTAGTGCAAAGGCGATAGTGTAGCGAATTTAGACAGTCAGAGCGCTGTCACTTTTTTCTGATGAAAATAGGTCAAATGCCAGCCAGTTTGCCAGGATTGTGGAGTAAGCCATCAACGATAGCCGAAAAAGCCAGCATAACGCGCTGGTATCCTGCTGAAAAATCGGCCATAACAACCAGACGATTCTGCTGATCCACTCAGCCAATTCTGAATATGTCAGTTGATTTACAGAAGAAAGTTCCTGTTTAATAACCTGAAAAATAAAGCCTTATTACCTATAAATGCCAGAAAAGCGCGCTAACCCATTATTGCAGAATGAGTTTTCCTCTTTGACTGGCAGAAAATAAACAATCACAACAAACACGACACAACAGATGGGGAAGTTCGCATGAAAATGAGTAAAGGACGCGCATTACTGGCGGGCTGCGTTGCCCTGGCGATGAGCCATGCGGCGCTGGCAAAAGACATCAAAATTGCCATTGTAGGCGCATCAACCGGTCCGGTCGCTCAGTACGGTGACATGCAGTTTACCGGTGCCGCGCAAGCGATTAAGGACATCAACGCCAAAGGCGGCGTTAACGGTGACAAACTGGTTGGCGTGGAATATGACGATGCCTGTGACCCGAAACAAGCGGTTGCGGTTGCCAACAAAGTGGTTAACGACGGCATTAAATACGTTATCGGCCACCTGTGCTCCTCCTCTACTCAGCCTGCTTCAGACATCTATAACGACGAAGGCGTGCTGATGATCACCCCAGCCGCGACCGCGCCAGAACTGACGGCGCGTGGCTATGCTGACGTGCTGCGTACTACCGGTCTGGATTCCGATCAGGGCCCAACGGCGGCGACCTACATCCTCGACCACATCAAACCAAAACGTATCGCTGTGGTGCATGACAAGCAGCAATATGGTCAGGGTCTGGCGGAATCCGTGCAGAAAACCTTGAAAGCTAAAGGCGGCAACGTAGTGCTGTTTGAAGGTATCACCGCCGGTGATAAAGACTTCTCCACGCTGATTGCGCGCCTGAAGAAAGAGAACGTCGATTTCGTTTACTACGGCGGTTACTACCCGGAGCTGGGTCAGATTCTGCGTCAGGCAAAATCCGCTGGCCTGAATGCCGGCTTCATGGGCCCGGAAGGCGTGGGCAACGCTTCTCTGTCTAACATCGCAGGTGATTCTTCTGAAGGCCTGTTTGTAACGCTGCCGAAGCGCTACGACCAGCTGCCAGAGAACAAAGCGATTGTTGATGCGATCAAAGCCAATACCGCGTCGAATCGCAAAGATCCTACTGGTCCGTTCGTCTGGACAACCTACGCGGCGATTCAGTCGCTGGTGGCTGGTATCGAGCGCAGCAAGAGCGATGAGCCCGATGCGATTGCTAAGAACCTGAAAGCAGGTGCTGCCGTTCCAACCGTGATGGGCAATCTGAACTGGGATGAAAAAGGCGATCTGAAAGGCTTCGAATTTGGTGTCTTCAAATGGCACAAAGACGGCTCTTCTACCGCAGTTAAGTAATCCCCCAAAATTCCCTTTCCCGCGCGCGGGAGAGGGAATTATTCAGCTCCAGAGCAGGTCCTCACTATGTCCGAGCAGTTTCTCTATTTCATTCAGCAGATGTTCAACGGGGTTACCCTCGGGAGCACCTACGCGCTGATCGCCATCGGTTACACCATGGTTTACGGCATTATCGGCATGATCAACTTCGCCCACGGCGAGGTGTACATGATCGGTAGCTATGTCTCCTTTATCGTGATTGCCGCCCTGATGATGATGGGCATCGATACCTCGTGGCTGATGATCGCCGCCGGTTTCGTGATGGCGGTGATCATCTCCAGCGCCTATGGCTGGAGCATCGAACGCGTGGCGTACAAGCCGGTGCGATCGTCCAAGCGCCTGATCGCGCTGATCTCAGCGATCGGTATGTCGATCTTCCTGCAGAACTACGTCAGCCTGACGCAAGGCTCGCGCGATCTCGCGCTGCCAAGCCTGATCACCGGTCAGTGGACGCTGGGCGAGAGCAACGGCTTTGCTGCTACGCTCTCCACCATGCAACTGGTGATTTGGGTGGTGACTTTCCTGTCGATGCTGGCGCTGACGCTGTTTATCCGTTATTCGCGCATGGGCCGCGCCTGCCGCGCCTGCGCAGAAGACCTGAAAATGGCCAGCCTGCTGGGCATCAACACCGACCGCGTTATCTCTCTCACCTTTATCATTGGTGCGGCGATGGCGGCGGTGGCGGGCGTATTGCTCGGTCAATTCTATGGCTCGATTAACCCGTTCATCGGCTTTATGGCCGGGATGAAAGCCTTCACCGCCGCAGTTTTGGGCGGCATCGGCAGCATTCCAGGCGCGATGATTGGTGGCCTGGTGCTGGGCATTGCGGAAGCGCTGACCTCGGCATATCTCTCGACAGAATATAAAGATGTGGTCTCCTTCGCGCTGCTGATTGTGGTGCTGCTGGTGATGCCAACCGGGATTCTTGGTCGTCCGGAGGTGGAGAAAGTATGAAACGCCTCGGTTTGGTCAACGCCGTGATCTCCACGGTGATGTTGCTGATTCTCGCCACCTTCTTTATGGGCGTGCGCCTCGATCTGGACGGCACCAAACTGGTGGTCGCCAACGCGGGCGCGGTGCGCTGGAACTGGATTTTCATTGGTTGTGCGGTGGTGTTTGTCTTCCAGCTGCTGCGTCCGCTGGTGCAGGGTAAATTCAAACGCAGCGGCAAAGGTTTTGTCCTGCCGGGTTTTGATGGATCGACGCCAAAGCAGAAGCTGTTGATGGCGCTGGTGATAGCCGCCGCCGTCATTTGGCCGTTTCTGGTCTCGCGCGGCAGCGTGGATATCGCCACGCTGACGCTGATCTACGTGATGCTCGGGCTCGGGCTGAACGTGGTGGTGGGTTTGTCAGGTCTGCTGGTGCTGGGCTACGGCGGTTTCTACGCCATCGGCGCGTACACCTTCGCGTTGCTGAATCACTATTACGGCTTTGGTTTCTGGGAAAGCCTGCCGCTGGCTGGTTTAGTCGCCGGTGCTTTTGGTTTGCTGCTCGGCTTCCCGGTGCTGCGCCTGCGCGGTGACTATCTGGCGATCGTCACGCTCGGTTTCGGTGAAATCGTGCGTATCCTGCTGCTGAACAACACCGCGATCACCGGCGGACCGAACGGCATTGCGCAGATTCCCAAGCCAAGCCTGTTTGGTCTGGAGTTTGGTCGTCGCGTCAGTGAAGGCGGCTGGAGCACTTTCCATGACTTCTTCGGCCTGAAATACGATCCCAGCGACCGCGTGATTTTCCTTTATCTGGTGGCGCTGCTGCTGGTGGTGCTGACGCTATTTGTTATCAACCGCTTGCTGCGTATGCCGTTAGGTCGTGCGTGGGAAGCGCTGCGTGAAGATGAGATCGCCTGCCGTTCGCTCGGCCTGAGCCCGACGCGCATCAAGCTGACTGCTTTCACCATCAGCGCCGTGTTCGCCGGCTTCGCTGGCACGCTGTTCGCGGCGCGTCAAGGCTTCGTCAGCCCGGAATCCTTCACCTTCGTCGAATCGGCCTTTGTGCTGGCGATTGTGGTGTTGGGCGGCATGGGCTCGCAGCTGGCGGTGATCCTCGCGGCGATTCTGCTGGTGGTATCGCGCGAGCTGATGCGTGATTTGAACGAGTACAGCATGCTGGTGCTCGGCGGTTTGATGGTGCTGATGATGATCTGGCGTCCACAAGGTCTGCTGCCGATGAAGCGTCCGCATCTGAAGTTGAAAAGCAGTAAACAAGGAGAGCAGGCATGAGTCAGCCTTTATTAGCCGTTGAAGGCCTGATGATGCGCTTCGGCGGCCTGTTAGCCGTCAACAATGTGGCGCTTGAGCTGCATCCACAGGAAATTGTTTCGCTGATCGGCCCGAACGGTGCCGGTAAAACCACGGTGTTCAACTGCCTGACCGGTTTCTACAAACCGACCGGCGGCACCATCAAACTGCGCGATCAGCAGCTGCAAGGTTTGCCAGGCCAGAAGATTGCGCGCATGGGCATCGTGCGGACTTTCCAGCACGTGCGTCTGTTCCGTGAAATGACGGTGATTGAAAACCTGCTGGTGGCTCAGCATCAGCATCTGAAAAGCGGCGTGTTCTCCGGCCTATTCAAAACCCCGGCTTTCCGTCGCGGTGAGAGCGAAGCGCTGGATCGCGCAGCAACCTGGCTGGACCGCATCGGTCTGCTGGATCTGGCGAACCGTCAGGCGGGTAACCTCGCGTATGGTCAGCAGCGTCGTCTGGAGATTGCGCGCTGCATGGTGACGCGCCCGGAAATCCTGATGCTGGATGAACCGGCGGCCGGTCTTAACCCGCGTGAAACGCACGAACTCGATGAGCTGATCGCCGAACTGCGCGGTGAGCACAAGGTTTCCGTGCTGCTGATTGAACACGATATGAAGCTGGTGATGGGCATTTCTGACCGCATTTACGTGGTGAATCAGGGAACGCCGCTGGCTAACGGCACGCCGGAACAGGTGCGTAACAATCCGGATGTGATCCGTGCTTATTTAGGTGAGGCGTAACATGGCAAACCCGATTTTAACTTTGCAGAATGTCAGCGCCCATTACGGTCCGATTCAGGCGCTGCACAACATTAATCTGCACATCAATCAGGGTGAAATCGTCACGCTGATTGGTGCCAACGGCGCGGGTAAAACCACGCTGCTCGGCACCTTGTGCGGCGAACCGCGCGCCACCAGCGGCAATATCACCTTTGATGGTAAAGAGATCACTGACTGGCAAACCGCGAAAATCATGCGTGAAGCGATTGCGATTGTGCCGGAAGGCCGTCGCGTGTTTTCGCGCATGACGGTGGAAGAGAACCTGGCGATGGGCGGCTTCTTCGCCACACGTCAGCAGTATCTGGAGCGTATCGATCGCGTTTATCAGCTGTTTTCTCGCCTGGCAGAACGTAAAGCGCAGCGCGCGGGCACCATGTCCGGCGGTGAGCAGCAGATGCTGGCGATTGGTCGCGCGTTGATGAGCCAGCCGCGTTTGCTGCTGCTGGATGAGCCGTCGCTGGGTTTGGCGCCAATTATCATTCAGCAGATCTTCGACACCATTGAGCAGTTGCGTAAAGAGGGCATGACCATCTTCCTCGTCGAGCAGAACGCCAACCAGGCGCTGAAGCTGGCGGATCGGGGTTATGTGCTCGAAAACGGTCATGTAGTGCTGGAGGATAGCGGCGAAGCGTTGCTTTCCAACGAAGCGGTTAGAAGCGCGTACCTCGGCGCGTAACCGGCGGTCGGCATGAATGCCGACCCTACAAAATCGCGTAGGGTCGCCATTTATGGCGACCTTTACCTTAGCAGCTCAATTGCCCCGTCCTAAACCCCAATCGAACAAAACCTATCTGTCACATCCCCGTCATAAACCTGTTATTAATCCGTCATTTCCCCGTGTCATGTTACGTCGCGAACTAAAAAATGCGCGAATTCGCGCGTACTTAACAGCACAGGAAAAACCTTATGTCCGCTTTTACGCTTCGTCCCCGCCTGATGAGTGTACTGCTCGGTCTGGCGCTCAGCGGTAATGCGCTGGCTGCAACTGAGATCCCTTTCTGGCACTCAATGGAAGGCGAGTTAGGCAAAGAAGTTGATTCTCTGGCACAACGTTTTAACCAGGCTCATCCCGATTACAAAATCGTTCCGACTTACAAAGGCAACTACGAGCAGAGCTTAGCGGCGGGCATCGCGGCGGTGCGCTCCGGTAAAGCGCCTGCGCTGCTGCAGGTGTATGAAGTCGGTACGGCGACCATGATGGCGTCAAAAGCTATCGTCCCGGTCAACCAGGTGTTTAAAGACGCTGGCGTGCAGATGGATCCGAAGCAGTTCGTGCCAGCCGTTGCCGGTTACTACAGCGACAGCAAAGGCCAGCTGATCTCTCAGCCGTTCAACAGCTCCACGCCGGTGCTGTACTACAACAAAGACGCGTTCAAGAAAGCCGGTTTGAACCCGGATCAGCCACCGAAAACCTGGCAGGAGCTGGCAAAAGATGCTGAAGCGCTGCGTAAAGCGGGCCTGACCTGTGGTTACGCCAGCGGCTGGCAGGGCTGGATTCAGATTGAAAACTTCAGCGCCTGGCATGCGCTGCCGGTCGCCACCAAAAACAACGGCTTTGACGGCACCGATGCGGTGCTGGAATTCAACAAGCCGGTACAGGTGCGCCACATCGAAATGCTGGAAGCGATGAACAAGAAGGGTGATTTCACCTACTTCGGTCGCAAAGATGAATCTACCGCCAAGTTCTATAACGGCGATTGCGGCATCACCACCGCGTCTTCCGGTTCGCTGGCAGACATCAAACACTACGCCAAATTCAACTTCGGCGTTGGCATGATGCCGTACGATGAAACCGTACCAAACGCACCGCAGAACGCCATCATTGGCGGCGCGAGCCTGTGGGTGATGAAAGGCAAAGACGCCAACACCTACAAAGGCGCGGCGGAGTTCATGAAGTTCCTCGCCCAGCCGGAAATCGCTGCTGAATGGCACCAGAAAACCGGTTATCTGCCGATCACCACCGCCGCGTACGAGCTGACCAAGCAACAGGGCTTCTATGACAAGAACCCAGGCGCAGACATCGCCACGCGTCAGATGCTGAACAAAGATCCGCTGCCGTTCACCAAAGGCATGCGTCTGGGCAACATGCCGCAGATTCGTACCATCGTGGACGAAGAGCTGGAAGGCGTGTGGACCGGCAAACAGGCGCCGCAAGCTGCGCTGGATAACGCTGTGAAACGCGGTAACGAACTGCTGCGCCGTTTTGAGCAGCAAGTGAAGTAACGCTGTTATCTCGGGGCCGGCGCCTGCGTTCGCCCCGATTTTCTTCTTTGATTGAGCCTGCTATGTCCTCATCGCGCCCGGTATTTCGCTCCCGTTTTCTGCCCTATTTGCTGCTGCTGCCGCAACTGGTGATAACGGCCATCTTCTTCTTGTGGCCAGCCGGTGAAGCCTTGTGGTATTCGCTGCAAAGCATTGATCCTTTTGGCATCTCCAGCACCTTCGTTGGGCTGGCGAACTTTAAACGCCTGTTCAGCGACGAATACTATCTGGCCTCCTTCTGGACCACCATTGAGTTCAGTGCGCTGGTGACGATTTGCGGCATGACCTTTTCCCTGCTGCTGGCGGCGCTGGTCGATTACGTTATTCGCCTGCGCAAGCTCTACCAAACCTTGCTGCTGCTGCCGTACGCGGTGGCGCCGGTGGTGGCGGCGGTGCTGTGGATGTTCCTGTTCAATCCGGGCCTCGGTTTGTTCAGCCATTTGCTGAACCAAATGGGCTACAACTGGAACTACGCGCAAAACAGCGGTCAGGCGATGTTCCTGATTGTATTGGCGTCGATCTGGCAGCAAATGAGCTACAACTTCCTGTTTTTCTTCGCCGCGCTGCAGTCGATTCCCAAATCGCTGGTGGAAGCGGCAGCGATCGATGGTGCCGGTCCGGTGCGTCGCTTCTTCAATTTGTCCCTGCCGCTGATCACGCCGGTGAGTTTTTTCCTGTTGGTGGTCAATCTGGTCTACGCCTTCTTCGATACCTTCCCGGTAATCGATGCCGCCACCGGCGGTGGTCCGGTGCAGGCCACCACCACGCTGATCTACAAAATTTATCGCGAAGGCTTCACCGGGCTGGATCTCTCTTCCTCCGCCGCGCAATCGGTGGTGCTGATGCTGCTGGTGATTGGCCTGACTATCCTGCAATTCCGCTTTGTCGAGCGTAAGGTGCAATACCAATGATTGAAAATCGACGCGGGCTGGACATCTTCAGCCATACCTTACTGGTGCTGGGCGTGCTGACCATTCTGTTCCCGCTCTACATCGCTTTTGTCGCGGCGACGCTGGATAACGAAGCGGTGTATCAGGTGCCAATGACGCTGCTGCCGGGCACGCATTTGTGGGAAAACATCTCGCGCATCTGGACGCACGGCGTGAATGGCAGCGGTCCGGCGTTTGGCATGATGATGCTCAACAGCCTGCTGATGGCGCTCGGCATCACCATCGGTAAAATCAGCGTCTCGATGCTCTCCGCCTTCGCGCTGGTGTGGTTCCGCTTCCCGCTGCGCTCGCTGTTTTTCTGGTTGATTTTCATCACCCTGATGCTGCCGGTAGAAGTGCGTATTTTCCCCACGGTGGAAGTGATCTCGACGCTGAATATGCTCGACAGCTACAGCGGCTTAACGCTGCCGCTGATGGCCTCGGCTACCGCCACTTTCCTGTTCCGTCAGTTCTTTATGTCGCTGCCGGACGAGCTAATTGAAGCGGCACGTATCGACGGTGCCAGCCCAATGCGCTTCTTCTGGGACATCGTGTTACCGCTGTCCAAAACCAATCTCGCCGCGCTCTTCGTGATCACCTTTATCTACGGCTGGAACCAATATCTGTGGCCGCTGCTGATCATCAACGATGCCAGCCTCAGCACCGCCGTCGCGGGAGTGAAAAGCATGATCAACAGCAGCGGCGGCCCGACGCAGTGGAATGAAGTGATGGCGGCAATGTTATTAACCCTGATTCCACCGGTGGTGGTGGTACTCGTGATGCAACGTGCGTTTGTGCGTGGCCTGGTAGAGAGTGATAAATAAATGGCAGGCGTAACCCTTCAGACCGTTACCAAATCGTATGACGGCAAAAATCAGATCATTCAGCCACTGAATATCACCATTAACGATGGCGAATTTATGGTGATGGTCGGCCCTTCCGGCTGCGGTAAATCGACGCTGCTGCGCATGGTGGCGGGCCTTGAGCGCGTATCGTCGGGCGATATCTATATCGACGACAAACGCGTCACCAACATGGAACCGAAAGATCGCGGCATCGCCATGGTATTCCAGAACTACGCGCTCTATCCGCATATGACGGTGGGCGAAAACATGGCGTATGGCCTGAAAATTCGCGGCATGGGCAAAGTGCAGATCGATCAACGCGTAATGGAAGCGGCACGCAGCCTCGAACTGGATCATCTGCTGCATCGCCGCCCGCGAGAGCTGTCGGGCGGACAGCGTCAGCGTGTGGCGATGGGGCGCGCTATCGTGCGTGAACCGGCGGTCTTCCTGTTTGATGAGCCGCTGTCGAATCTGGATGCGCGTTTGCGCGTGCAGATGCGCCTTGAGCTGCAACAGCTGCATCGCCGCCTGAAAACCACCAGCATTTACGTGACGCACGATCAGGTGGAAGCGATGACGCTGGCGCAGCGCGTAATGGTGATGAACAAAGGCGTGGTCGAGCAGGTGGGCACGCCGGTGGAAGTGTACGAGCGTCCGGCCAGCCAGTTTGTTGCCTCGTTTATCGGCGCGCCCGCCATGAATTTACTGCCGGGACAAATCAGCAGCGACGGCACGCGTTTCACGCTGGATGCGCTCAACAGCTTGCTGCTGGGCGAGAGCAAAGCCAAATGGGCCAATCGCCCGCTGACGCTCGGCATTCGTCCCGAGCACATCAAACTCAGCAGCCGCGACGCGGGCGGCATTCCGCTGGTGGTAGAGACGCTGGAGATGCTCGGCGCGGATAATCTGGCTCACGGCCGCATCGGTAATGCACGCATGGTGGTACGTTTGCCGCACAGCGAGCGCCCGCAGGCGGGCAGCACCTTGTGGCTGCATCTGCCGTCAGATGCGTTACACTTCTTCGATTCAACCTATGGAAAGCGTCTGGAATGAGTCAACATAACTGGCCTTATCCGCACATTGTCGCGCATCGCGGCGGCGGCAAACTGGCTCCGGAAAATACCCTCGCGGCGATTGATGTCGGCGCGCAGTACGGTCACACCATGATCGAATTTGATGCCAAGCTGTCGGAAGATAAGCAGATTTTCCTGCTGCACGACGACACGCTGGATCGCACCAGCAACGGTTGGGGCGTGGCGGGCGCGCTGTCGTGGCATAAGCTGTCACAGCTGGATGCCGGCGGCTGGTTTAGCCGCGATTACGAAGGCGAACCGCTGGCGCTGCTGAGTGAAGTGGCCGAACGTTGTCGCCAGCATCAGATGATGGCGAATATCGAGATCAAACCCACCACTGGCCAGGATGTGGAAACCGGCCGCAATGTGGCGCTGGCGGCACGCGAAATGTGGCAAGGACAAACCGCGCCGCTGCTCTCCTCGTTCTCTTACGCCGCGCTGGAAGCGGCAATGGAAGCGGTGCCGGAACTGCCACGCGGTTTGCTGCTGGATGAATGGCACGACGATTGGCAGGCGCTGACTTCGCGTCTGGATTGCGTGTCGATCCATCTGAACCACAAATTACTCGACGCCGAACGCACCGCGCAGCTAAAAGCGGCCGGTCTGCATATTCTGGTGTATACCGTGAACCAGCCCGCGCGGGCGCGCGAGCTGTTAGACTGGGGCGTCGATGCTATCTGCACCGATCGCATCGATATTATCGGTCCCGACTTCCGCTAGTTCTGCTGCTGATTCTGGCCCGGCTGCGACTGAATCACGCGCTGCTGGGCGCTATCCCGCTGTTCCTGCACCTTGCGCTGTACATCCTGACTTTGCTGCTGCTGACTCTGTAGCAACTTGAGCTTCTGCTGTTGCTGCTGACTCTGCATCTGCGACTGCATCCGCTGCTGGCTCGGGTTATAGCCGGGTTTGTTCGGGTCGTTGGTGCTGTTCAACGTATTTGCCATGCTGCTTAACGGCAGCAATGCTGCGATCACAATTAGCCATTTGTTCATGGTCTTCCTCCATTCATGCAGCCTGCTGTGTGCTGATGCTGCCAATGTGGCAACACGCGCTGCAGCCATAAGTTTATGCGATATCACAAACCTATGATCCAGGAGTGCGCCGAATTTAGCTTACTGCTACGCTTTTTACCGTGTTTGCAAACACTTGCATCAATAAATAACAAATGGATACCCAAAATAATTCAAGGCGCAGGAAGGCGGCAAACGAGAGAGTCCCGATGAGCTTACACAAGTAAGTGATTCGGGTGAACGAGAGCAGCCAACGCATCTGCACCTTGAAGTATGAAGGGTATAAATAACTTTAAAAGGGTGGTGGCAGGATGAGGATACAGGGCAACATGCGGCAGTTCGGCTGGGCATTATTGATGAGTTTTACCGTGGTGCAGGGCGCACAAGCCGCGCCCGCCAACGCGCCGCCGGTTTCGTATGGCGTTGATAGCGATACCTTTCACCCGGTAAAAGCCAAACATGGCATGGTGGCCTCGGTGGATGCGATGGCAACGGAAGTTGGCGTTGATATTCTCAAGCAGGGCGGTAACGCGGTGGATGCGGCTGTAGCGGTGGGTTTCGCGCTGGCGGTGACGCATCCGCAGGCCGGTAACCTCGGCGGCGGGGGCTTTATGCTGCTGCGTACCGCATCCGGACGCACCACCGCTATCGACTTCCGCGAAATGGCACCGGCGCGCGCCTCACGCGATATGTTTCTCGATAAGCAGGGCAATGCTGATAGTAAGTTGTCACTCACTTCTCACTTAGCCTCAGGCACGCCGGGCACCGTGGCCGGTTTTGCGCTGGCGGCACAGAAATACGGTACCTTGCCGCTGAGCAAATTACTGGCGCCCGCCATTAAACTGGCGCGCGACGGCATCGTGGTGAACGATGCGCTGGCCGACGATCTCGCCACCTACGGCAAAGAGACGCTGATCAATCACGACAACAGCCGCGCGATTTTCTACAAAGCCGACGGTAAGCCGTACCAGAAGGGCGAACGTCTGGTGCAGAAAAACCTCGCACATAGCCTGCAGCTGATTGCCCAGCAAGGTCCGGATGCGTTCTATAAGGGCAAGATCGCTGATGAAATTGCCGGTGAAATGGCGCAGCACGGCGGCCTGATCGGCAAGCCGGATCTGGCGGCTTATCGCGCGGTAGAACGCAAACCGGTGAGCGGCACCTATCGCGGCTACGAAGTGTTCTCCATGCCGCCGCCATCGTCCGGCGGGATTCACATCGTGCAGATCCTCAATATCCTGGAAAACTTCGACCTCGCGAAATTTGGCTTTGGCAGCGCCGATGCCATGCAGGTGATGGCGGAAGCGGAAAAATACGCGTATGCCGACCGTTCGGAATACCTGGGTGATCCTGACTTCGTTAAAGTGCCGCAGCAGGCGCTGACCAGCAAAGCCTACGCCAAAACCCTGGCGCAGCAGATTGACGTCAACAAAGCGCGTCCATCCAGCGAGATCAAACCAGGCAAACTGGCGCCGTATGAAAGCAATCAAACCACGCACTTCTCGGTGGTGGATAAAGATGGCAACGCGGTGGCGGTGACCTACACGCTGAATACCTACTTCGGCAGCGGCATTGTTGCCGGACAAAGCGGCATCTTGATGAACAATGAAATGGATGATTTCTCAGCCAAACCGGGCACGCCCAACGTCTACGGCTTAGTCGGCGGCGAGGCGAATGCGGTGCAACCGGCCAAACGTCCTCTATCATCGATGTCGCCCACGATCGTGGCAAAAGACGGTAAAACCTGGCTGGTGACCGGCAGCCCAGGCGGCAGCCGCATTATCACCACCGTGCTGCAAATGGTGGTGAACAGCATCGATTTTGGTATGAACGTTGCGGAAGCGACCAACGCACCGCGCTTCCATCATCAATGGTTGCCCGATCAGCTGCGCGTGGAAAAAGGCTTCAGCCCGGATACGCTGCGCCTGCTGGAAGCCAAAGGTCAGCATGTGAAAGTGATGCCGGCAATGGGCAGCACGCAGAGCATTATGATTGGGCCGGATGGCACGCGCTATGGCGCATCGGATCCGCGCTCGGTGGATGATTTGAGTGCAGGTTATTAATCATTAATGCGCAATAAATTGCGCCGCTACGGCATGTGCACGCATTTGTAGCGGCGCGATTTATCGCGCGCTTTCAAGGGCTATTTCAAGCGCGCCATATAGTGCGTATCCACCATTTCGCCGTCGCGCATCGCGTGTCGACGCGCGGTGCCTTCAATCTCAAAGCCAAACTGCTGATACAAGCCAAGCGCTTTGTGGTTATCGGCGAATACCGTCAGCTCAATGCGCGTCACCTGCAGCCAGTTGTCGCACAAATCAATCATCGCTGACATCAGCGCTTTACCGACGCCGCGCCGCTGAAAGGCAGAATCGACGCCCATGCCAAACGTCGCCGCATGGCGACGGCGCGCCACCGACAGCACTTCAAGAGTGAGTTGTCCGGCAATCTGATCGTCAATACACGCCACTAGCATCTGCACACCCGGACGCGGATTGCTGAGGCGCTCCTGCCACAGCGTCGGGGATTGAAACGGCAGATGTAGCGTGCTGGCCTGCGGTTCAGGCTGGCTGTACATGCGCGTTAAAGCGGCGGCATCTTCGGGAATGGCGTGACGAATGACGATCTGACTCATAGAGCGCTCCTTGTGCAAAATGGAATAAATCCCCTTTAACATCAAGGAATTCACATCGTTCGTCAACGCAAAATAATCCGCAAAAACACTTTACAGACGCGAATGATAATGATTATTATTGTCATGCGAGCTCGGAAACGTCTCCTGACAACCGGGTAAGCACGACATTGCTCACATTGCTTCCAAGTATTATTTAGCCAGCTCGGGTGCTGGCTTTTTTTTTGCCTTTTACAGGGTGTACCAGGTTGCTGCACCGGGCCCGACCGGCAGGTTGAAGACAAACACCCACAGTACAAACAGCAGCGTCCAGCCAATCATAAACACCACCGAATACGGCAACATCATCGCCACCAGCGTTCCGATGCCCATATCGCGACGATAGCGCGCCGCCACCGCCATAATCAGACCAAAGTAACTCATCATTGGCGTAATCACGTTGGTTACCGAATCACCAATGCGATAAGCCGCCTGAATCACTTCCGGCGCAAAGCCGACCAGCATTAACATCGGTACGAAAATCGGGGCGGTAACCGCCCATTGCGCCGAGGCGGAGCCAATCATCAGGTTGATAAAGCCGCAGATCATGATGAAGCAGACAAACAGCAGCGGCGCGCCCATATCCAGTGACGCCAGCAGCGTTGCACCTTTCACCGCCACCACGGTGCCGAAGTTGCTCCAGTTAAAGAACGCCACGAACTGTGCTGCAAAGAACACCAGCACGATGTACATGCCCATGCTGCTCATGCTGGCGGACATGGCATTGATCACGTCGCGATCGTTGCGCATATTGCCAATCATTCGGCCATACACCATGCCGGGAATGGCGAAGAAGACAAAGATAAACACCACAATGCCTTTCAGGAATGGCGAGCCCGCCAGCGTGCCGGTTTTTGGGTTGAGCAACACGCCATAGCCTGGAATCACGGTCAGAATCAGCAGCAGCGTAACGCCGAGTACCGCCCAACCCGCGCCTTTCAGCGCGCGACGTTCTTCTGCCGACAGCGCGCCCATATCGCCACGCACTGCCTCACCTTCGCTGTCCTGATACTTGCCCAGTTTGGGTTCGACGATGCTGTTGGTAATCCAGGTGCCAAGAATGGAAATAACGAAGGTACTGACAAACATGAAGTACCAGTTCACTTCCGGACCAACATGGTAGTTAGGATCGATAATCTGTGCGGCGCTTTGGGTAATGCCAGAAAGCAGCGGGTCAATGGTGCCGAGCAGTAAATTGGCGCTATAGCCACCGGAAACACCGGCAAACGCCGCCGCCAGGCCCGCTAATGGGTGACGGCCCAATGAGTGGAAAATCATCGCGGCTAACGGAATCAGCACCACATAGCCCAACTCAGAAGCGGTATTGGATACGATACCGGCGAAGACGATGGTGAAGGTGATGAGCTTTTTCGGTGCGTTAAACACCAGCGCGCGCATCGCCGCCGAGAGCAGCCCTGAATGCTCGGCAATCCCTACGCCGAGCAGGGCCACCAGCACGGTGCCGAGCGGCGCAAAGCCGGTGAAGTTGGTGACCAGATGGCTGACGATGCGTTGCAAACCATCGGCACTCATCAGGCTAACCACGTGAATCACACCATCCGGTGCACGGCCTGCCGCACCAACCGGGCGCGGATCGATCACGCTGACGCCGAATGCGGCGGCAATTGCGGAGGCGACGATGATGAATAATGCAAACAACGCGAAGAGCGTAATCGGATGCGGTAATAAGTTTCCTAGCCACTCAACGGTATTGAGAAAACGCTCAATCGGGCGTTTGGCTGGTGTAGAAGAATGGTCCGTCATAATGATCCTTGTTTTGTCATTTAGTCTAATGTGCAGGACTGCCGATGCTCTTTGTTCTCTTCCTGGTTAGCTACAAGACCATTCTCGGAAGTAACGAGAAGCCTGGTGCGCATGAATGTGCACCCTACAAAACCCCCGCCGTATAACCGTAAGGTCGCCATTAATGGCGACCGATTTCCCGCAAAACCTTAACCTGACAAAAAATGATAAACTCGGGTTATCTCTGATCTCAGGCGCATACGATGAAGAAGAAAAGACCGGTATTACAGGACGTTGCCGATCGCGTCGGCATCACAAAAATGACCGTCAGCCGCTACCTGCGCAACCCGGATCAGGTCTCGGTGGCGCTGCGCGATAAGATCGCCGTGGCGCTGGATGAGCTCGGTTACATCCCCAATCGCGCGCCCGATATGCTCTCTAACGCCACCAGCCGCGCTATCGGCGTGCTGCTACCTTCGCTGACTAACCAGGTTTTCGCCGACGTTTTGCGCGGGATCGAAGCCGTTACCGACGAAGCGGGTTATCAAACGCTGGTGGCGCACTTTGGCTATAACGCGCAGAAAGAGGAGTTGCAGCTGCGCTCGCTGCTCGGCTGGAACATCGATGGCGTGATCCTCACCGAACGCACCCATACGCCAGGCACGCTGCGCATGCTGGAAGTGGCGGGCATTCCGGTGATTGAGATGATGGATTCAGTAACGCCGTGCCTCGATATGGCGGTGGGCTTCGATAACGTCGAAGCCGCGCGCCAGATGACGCATGCTATTCTGAAAAAAGGCCATCGCCACACCGTCTATCTCGGCGCGCGCCTTGATGAACGTACCTTGCAGAAGCAGCAGGGCTACGAGAAGGCGATGCGCGAAGCGGGGCTCACGCCACACAGCGTGATGATGGAGGATGCGTCCTCGTTCAGCGCCGGCGCGCAACTGCTGTGCGAAGCGCAAAAGCGTTATCCCGAAACCGACAGCCTGTTTTGTACCAACGATGACCTGGCGGTGGGCGCGATGTTTGAGTGTCAGCGTCAGGGATTGCGCGTGCCGGAGCAGATGGCGATTGCCGGATTCCACGGCCACGACATCACGCAAGTGGTGAATCCGCGCCTCGCCACGGTGTTAACGCCGCGCGAGCGTATGGGACGCGAATCGGCAGCGATGCTGCTGGCGCGTATTGGCGGCGATCGCACGATGACACAACCGCTAGATGTTGGCTTTGAAATCTCCGAAGGTGACAGCATCTGATTTTGGCGATTTTTTGAGTCAGTTCACACTTTCGTGCTTTTCCGCCTGAGAAGGGTTGCCAGCCTTTCAGTGGGCTCTGACAATGGCAACTCGATTTGTTATCGGTAACATTGGGCAGAATTCACTGCCGGAGCGCAAAACAATGACTACGCCATCTCCATCGCACCACGTCTTTATCCTGATGGGCGTTTCCGGCAGCGGAAAATCTGCCGTCGCCAATCAGGTCTCTCATCAGTTAAACACTGCGTTCCTCGATGGGGATTTCCTCCATCCGCGCAGCAACATCATGAAAATGGCCGACGGTCATCCGCTGGACGACACAGATCGCCAGCCGTGGCTGCAGGCGCTGAATGATGCGGCATTTGCTATGCAGCGCACGCAGGAGATCTCCATCATCGTCTGTTCAGCGCTGAAAAAGTCCTATCGCGACATCCTGCGTCAGGGCAACGAGAACCTGAAATTTATCTATCTGCAGGGCGACTTCGAAACCATCGAATCCCGCCTGAAAGCGCGTAAAGGCCACTTCTTCAAACCGCAGATGCTGGTGACGCAGTTCGCCACGCTGCAGGAACCCGGCGCGGATGAGCCCGATGTACTGGTGGTTGATATCAATCATTCACTGGATGAGGTAGTTGCGGCCACGGTTGCGACCATTGAGGGTGCAATCAACAAGGGTTAGTCATGAGTACCGCAACGCTAGTGTTAACCGCAGCAGGCTCTGTCCTGCTGCTGCTGTTTTTGGTGATGAAAGCGCGTATGCACGCCTTTGTTGCCCTGATGTTAGTCTCTATTGGTGCCGGTCTGTTTTCTGGCATGCCGCTCGATAAAATCGCTGAAACCATGGAAAAAGGCATGGGCGGAACGCTCGGCTTTCTCGCCATTGTGGTGGCGTTGGGCGCGATGTTCGGCAAGATCCTGCATGAAACCGGCGCTGTTGATCAGATCGCCATCCGCATGTTGAAAACCTTTGGGGAAAGCCGTGCGCACTATGCGATGGGCGTTGCCGGGTTGATCTGTGCATTGCCGCTGTTCTTTGAAGTGGCGGTGGTGTTGCTGATCAGCATTGCGTTCGCCGTAGCGCGTCGCACTAAAGGCAATTTAGTGAAGCTGGTGATCCCGCTGTTTGCCGGCGTTGCGGCTTCTGCCGCGTTTCTGCTGCCGGGACCCGCACCGATGCTGCTGGCTGCGCAGATGCACGCCGATTTTGGCTGGATGATTCTGCTGGGCCTGTGCGCGGCGATTCCGGGCATGCTGATTGCCGGTCCGCTGTTTGGCAGCTTTATCGCGCGTCACGTTAGCTTTAGCGCGCCACCGGAAGATCATCAGCCGGAAGTGGAAGAGGGCAAACTGCCGTCGTTTGGCTTTAGCCTGGCGCTGATTCTGTTCCCGCTGCTGTTGGTGGGCCTGAAAACCATCGGTGCACGCTTCACCACGCCGGGCTCTAATCTGTATGAGTGGCTGGAGTTTATCGGCCATCCGTTCACCGCGATTCTGCTGGCCTGTCTGGTGGCGATTTATGGCCTGGCGTATCGTCAGGGCATGGATAAAGAGAAGGTGATGCAGGTGTGCGGCAGCGCGCTGCAACCGGCGGGCATTATTCTGCTGGTGATTGGTGCGGGCGGCGTGTTTAAGCAGGTGCTGGTGGATTCGGGCGTTGGCCCGGTGTTAGGACATGCGTTAACCGGCGCAGGCATGCCGATTGCTCTGGCGTGTTTCATCCTTTCTGGCGCAATTCGCGTGATTCAGGGTTCGGCCACCGTGGCGTGTTTAACTACCGTTGGTTTAGTGATGCCGGTGATTGAACCGCTCCACTACAGCGGCGCGCAGCTGGCTGCGCTGTCGATCTGTATCGGCGGCGGCTCGATCATTATCAGTCACGTGAATGATGCCGGTTTCTGGCTGTTTGGCCGCTTTACCGGCGCCACCGAAGCCGAAACGCTGAAGACATGGACGCTGATGGAAACCATTCTGGGCACCACCGGCGCGATTGTTGGCATGATTGCGTTTAGTTTGTTGTCGTGATGTAAAACCAGCGCAATAAATTGCGCCGCTACGGACCATTACGCGTATTTGTAGCGGCGCGATTTATCGCGCGATTCTGACCTTCTTAATCCTCTTCCCGCTCATCATCCGGCTGATCCAAAACCGTGTACGCCACGGCGCAGAACAGCGAATTCAAACGCTTCATATCGCCCAGCAATCCAAGATGCAGCGAGCTGGTTTCGATGCTTTGCACGTTCTGCAGATGCAAACGCTCAACATGCGCGTGCGAGAAACGGCGAATCAGGATGCGGAAGCGATGCTTGGAGCGGCGTAGGCGCTTAGCGCTGGTGACATCGTGCGACAGAAACACCGACAAACTCAGCCGCAGGTTATACAGCACCTGCTCCTGCAAGGTTTGCAACTCCTCTAATCCCTCCGCAGAGAAGGCACGGCGCGCGGTCAGCGACTTATCCGCCACGTCGGCACACATGCGTTCGATGATGTCGCCCGCCTGTTCCAGATTGAGCGCCATCTCAATGATCTCCGCCCAGCGGCGTGAATCATCCTCCGGCAAGTCCTCTTTTGGCATGCGCGCCAGATAGAGTTTGATCGCGGTGTAGAGCACATCAACATCATCATCCAGCCGCCGCACCGCGCGCTCTTCGCGCAGGTCGCCGTGCACCACTTTATTGAATGACTCAATCATCTGCTCGACCACATCGCCGATGCGCAGCGTCTCGCGTGAGGCATTAGCCAGCGCTAACGCGGGTGTATCGAGTGCGCTGCTGTCGAGGTGTTTGGGTTTCAGATGCGTTTCGTTTTCAGGATCATCGGCGATCATACGGCGGCACAGGCGCGCCATCGGATCGGCGAACGGCACCATGACTAAGCAGCGGATCAGGTTGTAAAACACGTGGAAGAAGATCACCAACTCTTCATCGTTGACCGGCATTTTATCCAGCACGTCGGCGACTACATTGACGAATGGCAAAATGGCGATACTGCCAATCAGCTTAAACAGCAGGCTGCCGAGCGCGACACGTTTGCCCGCCGCGTTAGAGCCGCTGGCGTTGATCATCGCCAGCAAACCGCTGCCGAGGTTGGCACCAATCACCAAACAGAGCGCCACTTTGAAGGAGATCACGCCGGTGGCGGTCAGCGTGGCGGTAATCAGTACCGCTGCGAGGCTGGAGTAGCTGATGATGGCGAACACCGCGCCAATCAGCGCATCGAGCATCACGTCGCCGGTCAGCGTTGAGAACAGCACCTGAACGCCCGCCGCCTGAGTGATCGGTTTGGCGGCCGCTACAATCAGCTGCAGCGCCAGCAGAATCAGTCCGAGCCCAATACTGGCGCGTCCCAGCTGCCCAACACGCGTTTGCTTGCGGCTGAGGAAAAACACCACGCCAAAGAAGATAAACAGCGGCGACAGCCATGACAGATCGAAGGTCAGGATACGCGCCATGATCGCGGTCCCGACATCCGCGCCCAATACCACTACCAGCGCGGGTGTAAGGCTTACCAGATTCTGGGCAACAAAGGAGGTAACCAGCAGCGTGGTGGCGTTACTGCTCTGCACCAGCGCCGTGACGCCAATGCCGGCAAGAAACGCCATCGGTTTTTTTTCGACGCTGCGGCTAAGTACGCGACGCAGATCGGCACCGTAAACGCGCATGATGCCGGTTCGCACAATGTGTGTGCCCCACACCAGCAGCGCAACGGCAGAGAGAAGATTAAGCAGAGTTAACACGTATAGAGGCTCCTCATCCGTCAGGCTCAAACAGCACCGATTGCCAGCCTGACGGTGAGCACAACCGGTAAAACCTTCGCCGCGTTGTGTCGCCTTTTTTCGTTTAAATTAAGCAACCTGGCGCAACGTCGACATCTCTAACTGTAGCCCAATCTGCATGCCAGCGGGATGCAAATCTGCCACGCTGCGGTTGAGTACATCAACTGAGAGCTCCACGTTTTGCGCGCGCACCCGATAGCGAATCACGTTACCAAGCAAGCTGTGGCTGAGGATGGTGGCGGGAATGCCAGCCTGCGGCGCGCATAGCTGGATCGACTCGGGGCGAATCGCTACCTGGCCACTGAAAGCCTGTCCGGTCAGCTGCGTTGCCTGTTCCGCGCTCAGCAGGTTGTAGTTGCCAATAAAGCCAGCAGCAAACAGATCGGCCGGTTGGGTATAGAGCATTTCCGCGTTGCCGTTCTGCACGATCTTGCCCCGGTTCATCAACACGATGCGATCGGACATGGTCAGCGCCTCTTCCTGATCGTGGGTGACAAACAGGGTGGTAAGTTTCAGCTCGCGCTGAATATTGCGGATTTGCTCGCGCAGATGGCGACGAATGCGCGCATCCAGCGCCGACAGCGGCTCATCCAGCAGCAGCAAGCGTGGACGCGTCACCAGCGAACGCGCCAGCGCCACGCGCTGACACTGTCCGCCAGAGAGCTGATGCGGATAACGCCGCGCGAACTCGGTGAGTTCCACCAGCGCCAGCACCTCCATCACGCGTTTTTGAATCTCGCCGCTCGCCAGTTTCTGCATCTTCAGGCCAAACGCCACGTTCTTCTCAACCGTCATATTGGGGAACAGCGCGTAACTCTGAAACACCATGCCGATAGTGCGCTTCTGCGGCGGCAGCGGCACGATATCCTGACCTTGCAGCAATACTTTGCCGGTATCGACTTCGGTCAATCCGGCGATGCAGCGCAGCAGCGTGGATTTGCCGCAGCCGCTGGGGCCGAGCAGCGTGACAAATTCGCCTTCTTCGGCGCTGAAATCGATGTTTTCAAAAATAGCGGTTGGGCCGTAGCTTTTATTCAGCTGGGTGACGCTCAAATAACTCATGGTCAGCCTCGTTCAGGATTGAGGGCATTCGCCAGCCAGGTGACCAGCAGGACGACGGCAAAATAGGAGATCACCAGCGCGCTGGTGAAGTGGCCGCTGCCGTTGCGCATGTTAAACAGATAAACCTGCAAGGTTTCATAGCGGGTACCGACCAGCATATTGGCGAAGACAAACTCGCCAATCAGAAAGGAGAAGGAGAGCAGCACCGCGATAAACACGCCTTTGCGCAGGTTCGGCAGCACTACAAACAGCGCTGCTTGCCAAGTGCTGGCGCCGAGCAGCTGAGCGGCATCAATCAGCTCTTTCAAATTGATGGCCTGCATATTGTTGGAGATGGCGCGATAGATAAACGGCAAGGCGATAGTGAAGTAGCAGCCGATCAAAATCCAGGGTGTGCCGGTCAGCATTAGCGGCGACGACGAATAGAGCTGCAGCAGGCCGACCGACGAAACTACCGGCGGCACGGCGAATGGCATCAGGATCAGCACGTTCATCACCGCATCCAGTTTCGGATAGTAGTAAGCGATCACAAACATGGCAGGCAGCACCAGCACCAGCGAGAACAGCAGCGCACCGAAGCAAACCAGCAGAGAATGGCCAAGTGCGGTTAGGAAACGTGGATCGCTCCATAGCGCTGTGAGCCACTTCAGTGTAAAGCCCTGCGGCAGGATGGTATCGCTCCAGCTGGTGGAGATGCCGTACAGCAGCGTCGCCAGCAGCGGCGCGGCTAAAATACACAGCAAAAGCCAGACAATCAGGCGATGGTAAATTTTTTCCGCGCGCGACAAGGTTGGCTCCTCAGGAAGGTTTGGCGTTGAGATAGCTGCGGCGCACCAGATACTGCTGCACCACGGTAATCAGCGCCATAATCAACACCAGCAGCATCGCCAGCGCGCCGCCAGTATTGGGGTCAAGTGAGATATCGCCAGATACCAGCGCAGCAATGCGCACCGGCACCACGTTAAAGTTGCCGGTGGTGAGCGCGTAAATGGTGGCGTACGCGCCGAGCGCGTTCGCCAGCAAAATCACGAAGGTTCCGAGCAGCGCCGGGAACAGAATCGGCAAACCGATGTGCCACCAATAGCGCCAGCGGCCTGCACCCAGCAGCGCGGCGGACTCTTGCCAATCCTGACGCAGGCCATCAAACGCCGGATAGAGCAGCAAAATGCCGAGCGGGATTTGGAACCAGGTGTAAACCAGCACCATGCCGTCACGCGAGAACAGTTTGAAGCCTTCCAGCACGCCGTAATGGCGCAGCAGCAGCGTCAGACAACCGTTCAAACCGAGCAGAATGACAAAGGCAAACGCCAGCGGCACGCCGGCGAAGTTGCTGGTCATGTTGGTAAATGACATCAAAAAGCGCTGAAAACGGCCGCTTCCAAGGCGATGCAGCGAATATCCGGCAACCAGCGAGATCAGCAGGCCGTAGATGCTCGACCAGATGGATATATCCAGCGACAGGCGAAATGCCTGCAAATAGAACGGCGAGGTGAGGATGTCGCTGTAATTATCGAAGCCCCAGCGCTCATTCATGTCGCTCCAGAAGCTGTTGATGGCAATCCACAACAGCGGCGCGAGCTGGAATGCCACCCAAAACAGCGCAAACGGCAGCAGCAATAGCGCAGCGAGCGTTTTGCCCTTCATTACTGCGGCTCCGCCAGTAACGCATGACAAACCGGTTTGTCATGTTCGACGCCGAGCAAGGTGCACACGATGCCGCACAGTTCGGTTTGCTGCGGCTGGAGATCCGGCTGCAGAGAGAAGCCTTTGCCAAACACGAACAGCGGCACCTGCGTCTCTTCCGGCAAAATGCCGCCGTGCGAGCGGTCATCGTTCATGCCATGATCGGCGGTAACAATCACCTGATATCCGGCCGCCAGCCAGCCCGGCATCCATTGCGACAGGTAACCATCTGCCATGCGCGCGCGGTTGCGATACTGCGGCGATGACAAGCTGTGCTTGTGTCCGGCATCGTCAATGTTCATCGGGTGAATCAGCAGGAAGTCAGGATCGTGCCGCAAACGCAGGCTTTCTGCGTCTTCGAACAGGTGGGAATCCGGATAACCGTCATCCCAGTAAAAGTGGCCATACTGAATCGGCAGATCGGGCGCGACCGTGTGGCGGTCGCGCGCCGCGTTGAACGGGGATTGGTTGTAGAGCTCACTCACCCAGTGATAGGCGGCCGCAGCGGTGGTGAGACCGGCGGCACGCGCGTAATGGAAGATGCTGCGCTGATTACTCAAGCGGCTGACGCCGTTATGAATAATGCCGCTGCGCACCGGTGGAATGCCGGTGAGAATGCATTCGTACAGCGGGCGCGACAGCGAAGGCAGTTCGCAGGTCAGCGTGTAATATTGGCCGTTGCCCTGCGCGCATTCGGCAAACAGATAGCCCATTGCGTGTTGCGCCACCTGATTACTCAGCCCATCCAACACCACCAGGATCGTTTTCATCCCTCGCTCCTTACTGCTTCATGTTGATGATGACGTTCTCTTGCCACAGACGCGGCAGCATTTTCGAGGTTTTATCCCACGCAGCCTGGTCTTTGATTGGACGAGCATTTTTATACTCAGACTGCGGCAGCAGCTTGGCCTGCACGTCGGCTGGCAGTTTCAGGTGCTCGGCACGAATCGGACGCGCATAGCCTTTCGCCAGGTTGATCTGACCTTCATCAGACAAGATGTATTCACGCGCCAGCTTGGCGGCGTTCGGATGTTTGGCGTATTTGTTGATAATGGTGCTGTAGCCAGACGTCACGGAACCATCAGATGGAATCACCACTTCGTAACGGTTTTTGTCGATCTGATCGCGGTAGTTCAGGCCGTTAAAGTCCCACACTACAGCCACCTGAATTTCGCCTTTCTCAATGTTGGCAATCACCGGATCGGTCACGCCAAGGCGGCCTTCTTTCGCCAGATCGCCGAAGAAGCTCAACGCCGGTTTCACATTCTTCTCGTCACCGCCCAACGCGTAGCTGGCCGCTAACACGCCGTTCGCTGCTTGAGCCGCAGTGCCGACGTCACCGATAGTGACCACATACTTACCTTTCTTCAGATCGGCCCAGCTATGCGGCACATCTTTAACCTGCTGCTTATCCACCAGGAACGCGATGGTGCCGGTATAAGCCAGCATCCAGTTGCCATCCTGATCTTTTGCCCAGCTAGGGATTTGATCCCAATGCGTTGGTTTATAGGGTTGCGCCACGCCTTTAGCCACGGCAATCGGACCGAAAGCCGCGCCCACATCACCGATATCGGCGCTGGCGTTCTCTTTCTCTGCATCAAATTTTGCCAGTTCCTGCGCCGAAGACATGTCGGTGTCGCTGTGCTTCAGACCATATTTGCTGTTGAGGTCACTCCAGGTATCTTTCCAGTTGGCCCAGCTATCTGGCATGCCGACGCTGTTAACCTGGCCTTCGGCGCGCGCGGCTTTTTCTAACGCGGCGAGGTCATTATCTGCGGCTTGCGCGGCAGGCAGCGCAAGCAGTACGGCACTGGCTACTACAGAGGCGATAAACGCTTTCATCTCGATTGCTCCCGGTATATGTTGTGGGACTTCTTGGTCTAGTCCAGCAAGAACCGAGCCAATGTAGCCCGAGTAGATGAAGGTTTTATGACCATGGTGGTGAAATGTGGTGTGGCGCGACGATCCACATGCGGTTACAGCGCGCTAAAGCGTGGGTTGTACTCTGTCACATTGTAGTCATCGAACTGTCATAGTGCAGATTTGCCCCAAAATGAGGCTGAAAAATGTTGTCGAAAACGGCGGATGTGATTGCGGCAGGGCTGCGGGAACGCATTGAAAACGGTGAATTTGCCAGCGGTCGTTTGCCTGCCGAACGCAGCTTAAGCGAACAATATTCCACCACGCGCATCACGCTGCGTGAGGCGCTGGGTTTGCTGGAAGCGCAGGGTATTATCTACCGGGAATTGCGTCGCGGCTGGTTTCTCGCACCGCCGCGGCTGGTCTATAACCCGTCACATCACAGCCATTTTCATGCCATGGCCGCTGAGCAAGGGCGCATTGCCAGCACCGAAGTGCTGGAGGCGCGGGAAGTACCGGCACAACTGGCGATCGCGCGTCATCTGCAACTGCTTGAAGGCGATAAGGTTTACCGCATTCGCCGCCTGCGTCGTATTGACGGTCGCGCCGTGTTGTATGTCGAGCATTACCTCAATCCCGCTTTTTTTCCGGGATTGCTGGACGAAGACCTGACGCGTTCACTGACCGATCTGTATGACCAGCGCTATGGCATTCGCTACGGCGGCGCGCGTTTTACCATTTTGCCGGGACCGCTGCCGGTGCGTGCCGCGCCCGCGCTCAACGTGGCGAGCGGTACGCCTGGCTTGTTGATTACCCGCATCAACCGCGATCAGCATAAGCGCGTGATTGATTGCGACTGTGAGTTCTGGCGCTACGACGCGCTGTGCGTGGATGTCGAAGTATAAATATTGTGATTTTGATCACACTACAGCATGATAGCGCCAGTGAGTAATTGAGAGCGAGAGGCGCAAAAAATGACAATAAAAACAGGGGTTGGGCAGTACATTTCCCTGGCACTGCAGTGGGTGCTGAATATTGGTTTGATCATCCTGGCCATTATTCTGGTGGTGTTTCTCGGTAAAGAAACCATCCATCTGGCCAATGTGCTGTTTAGCACTGGCGAGCAGACGTCGTCCTATCTGCTGATTGAAGGCATCGTTATCTATTTCCTCTACTTCGAATTTATCGCCTTGATTGTGAAGTACTTTCAGTCTGGCTATCACTTCCCGCTGCGCTACTTCATCTATATCGGCATCACGGCGATTATTCGCCTGATCATCGTCGACCATAAAAATCCGTTTGATACGCTCTACTATTCAGCGGCGATTTTGATTCTGGTGGTGACGCTGTGGCTGGCCAACAGTAACCGCCTGAAGCGCGAGTAATAAATCCTGTTTTTAGCGCGTGGCACAACCAGCAGTGCCACGCATTCTCCTCTGCGTTAAACTAGGGCAACTTTTTTTCCGGAGATGTCCTGATGTCGCATGACGCGCTGCGCCAGTTACGCGCATTGCACTGGCTGCCAGCCTCTTCCCCGCAGCTTTCTGCCCCGCTACTTGACTGGTTAATGGAAGAAGACTCCATGACGCGCCGCTTCGAGCAGCATTGTCAGCAAGTGACCGTAGAACTGATCCGCGAAGCGTTTATTGGCGCCGATGAGATAACGGATGAGGCGGAGTTTCTGCCCGCCGATCAGCGCTTTTGGCTGCGCGAAATAGTGCTGTGCGGTGATGGTGAACCCTGGCTGATTGGCCGCACGGTGGTGCCAGAAAGCACGCTGAATGGCCCCGAGCAGATGTTGCAACAGCTCGGTACGCGCCCGCTTGGCCGCTATTTGTTCTCATCATCTACTCTGAGCCGCGATTTTATCGATCCTGGTCAGGTTGGCGAGTTATGGGGACGCCGTTCTCGCCTGCGCTTGTCGGGCAAACCGCTACTGTTAACTGAACTGTTTTTACCGGCGTCGCCGCTCTATCGCGCGCTGGATCAAGGATAAACCACTGTGCAAAACACCTTACCCATGACCAAATGGCAGGCTTACTGCCGCCTGATGCGTATCGATAAACCCATCGGCACCGTGCTACTGCTGTGGCCAACTCTGTGGGCATTGTGGCTCTCCGGCATGGCGATTCCACCGCTGCCGGTGCTGCTGGTGTTTGTGCTCGGCGTTATCGTGATGCGTGCTGCAGGCTGCGTCATCAATGACTACGCTGACCGCAAAATCGATGGTCACGTTAAGCGCACGGCGTCACGTCCGCTGGCCAGCGGCGCGGTATCTGAGAAAGAGGCCAAGCTGCTGTTCGCCGGTCTCGGCTTGCTGGCGTTTATGCTGGTGCTGACCATGAACACCATGACCATTTTGCTATCATTTGGCGGCCTGGCGCTGGCGTGGGTTTATCCGTTTATGAAGCGCTACACGCATCTGCCGCAGGTGGTGCTCGGCGCGGCATTTGGCTGGGCGATTCCGATGGGATGGGCGGCAGTTAGTGAGTCCTTACCTTTGGTCTGCTGGTTGGTGTTCCTGGCGAATATCTGCTGGACGGTGGCCTACGACACGCAGTACGCGATGGTTGATCGTGATGACGATTTAAAGATTGGCGTAAAATCGACAGCGATTCTGTTTGGTCGTTACGACAAACTGATTATCGGTTTACTGCAGCTGGCTACGCTTGGCCTGATGGCGCTGGTGGGCATGATGCTCAATCTGAATGGCGCATTTTACTGGTCGCTGCTGCTGGCTGCTGGTTTGTTTGTGCATCAGCAGAAGCTGATTGCCCAGCGCGAGCGCGATCCCTGCTTCCAGGCGTTTCTGAATAACAATTATGTGGGTATGGTGCTGTTTCTCGGCATTCTGCTCAGCACCGTGCCGTTCGCGGATTTGCTGTAAACAAAAATGGCGCACCGAGGCGCAATACTGTTCAGTTAAGCGCAGAGCGACTTTCGTTCGCCATGTGCTGAGGCAGTTGCAGTAACTTCGTGCGGCGACCGAGCAGAGAGCGCCTGGCCGCGCCCTCTGCACTCCCGGGCCTTGCGCCAGCCCAGCTCGCCGCTGCGCGGTGCCTTCACTCGTTCACGATTCCTGACGGACCGGTGGCGATTCGCTCCTGCTCAGCGCCACCTCTCGCCGCATCCATGCGGCTCGCCCTGGAATCCCTCACTCGTTCAGCGAGTTGGGATGTCGCCTCAACACCCGCGCTGCACCATCAAGGCATAATTTTGACTCGCCATCGCTACAAGTCTCGTAGGGTCGCCATTCATGGCGACCAGAATTAGTCATCAGGCAGGAGGGATCGTGGGAGAATAGCGAGGACTTAGCGGGCGCACCGAAGTGCGCCTTTGTGTTTTCATGTCGCCTACTAATCGTGGGTGACCGCACTCTCAATCGTCAGACGGACATCGCTGGTTACCAGCTCCGCCAGCATCTGCCACATCATATGGCTGCGTTCCGCATCGGCATCGCCTTTGTCACTGATATAACCTTCATCACGCAGCGTAAGTACCAGCGCAGTGAACACCGCTTTATCAAAGAACTCTGGCGCGTTGATGCCGTGCAGCACAGAAAGACGCTGAGCCAGCGTGCGGCTCTCTTTCTCCAGCGTGCCACGGTTGATGGCCGGTTTCGCGCTGAGGATAGCGAAGGTAATCGCGAAGCGCTGTAGCGTCTCACGAATACCCGCCGCCAACAGTTGCAGCGAACGGTGACGTGCTGGCGTCATTTTCAGCTGACCATCCTGCAACGTAATCAGCCCCTGACGTGCCATCTCTGAACAGAGTGCGTTGAGCAGCGCAGGTAATTCCGCCTTGTCCCAGCGCAGGAACAGTTCGCTCTTCAGCATCGGATACACCAGGCTAACCTGGCGCAGCAGCTCAGCTTCGCTAATTTCACGGTGTTGCTGCACGATGGCGGCAATCAGCGACGGCATCACCAACATGTGATGGATGTTGTTGCGATAGTAGGTCATCAGCACCGCCTGCTCGCGCGGCAAAATGATGATGTCGCCAATACTGTCTTGCTCGGTCTCGAACTTGTTCATGCCCATCGCGTGATCAAGCAGCGCTTCGGCGCTCATATCGGGCACCGTGGCTTCCGGCGAATATGGCACGTTGCGTAGGAGTTGCGTATAGCACTCTAACTGCTCAATCAGCTGTTCGCGGGTCAGTGAACGTTGACGTGACGCCAGCAGCGCAGTCACGCACAGGTTCATGGCGTTTGCTGCACCGGCTTCGTTAATGCGCACCATCAGCTTAGCCGCAATGTCATTCACGGCCGGCGTCATCCACGCAGGACGTTGCGGTTCGATAGGATCAATCGCATCGCGCCATTCCGGCACGTTTTTGTTCAGGTAGTTCATCAACGGCAGCGGTTCGCCGAAGTTAACGTAGCCCTGACCCAGATTGCGCAGCTTACGCAAGCCGCGCACCATCTGCAGGAAGCTCTCTTTCTCTTTGGCAGCGCCACGCAGCTCTTTGGCGTACGTGCCCACTTCCATCACGTGCTCGTAGCCGATGTAAATCGGCACGAAGGTGATCGGGCGACTGCCGCCACGCAGCATCGCCTGCAGCGTCATCGACAGGGTGCCGGTTTTCGGGTCCAGCAAACGGCCAGTACGCGAACGTCCGCCTTCCACAAAGTATTCAACGGAGTAACCACGGCTAAATAGCTCGCCGAGATATTCACGGAACACGGTGGAGTAGAGTTTGTTGCCCTTAAAGGTGCGACGAATAAAGAACGCGCCCAAGCGACGGAAAATCGGGCCGGCAGGCCAGAAGTTCAGGTTGATACCCGCAGCAATGTGCGGTGGCACCAGGCCTTGATGATAAAGCACGTAGGAGAGCAGCAGATAATCCATGTGGCTGCGGTGGCAAGGCACATAGACAATCTCATGGCCATCCTGCGCCAGCTGACGCACGCGCTCACCGCCATGCACGTTGATGCCCTGATACAGGCGGCTCCACAGCCAGCCCATCACGCGGTCAGTGACTTTAATCGCTTCGTAAGAGAAGTTGGCCGCCACTTCTTCCATCATTTCGATGGCGTTCTGCTGGGCTTTCTCATGCGAAATCTTTTTGCTGCGCGCTTCATCTTCTACCGCTTTTTCAATCGCTTTGGACTGTAAAAGCTTGTTGAAGAGATCCTGACGTGCAGGCAGACGCGGGCCGACCGCAGCCAGACGTTGGCGAGCAAAGTGAATACGCGCCACGCGAGCCAGCTTCTGTGCAATCGACTTATCGGTACCGTGTTCGGTCGCCATCTGGCGTAGCGAAACGGTTTGCGAGAAGCGGACAAAGCTGTCGCGGCCGTGCCACAAAATGGCGAAGAACTTCTGCACACCATTCAGCACGCGCAGATGCGGCGTGGATTCACCGGATGTTTCACGTCCCGGCGCGCGACCAAACATCACCGCGACCGGCAGCATTTGCACGTCGAGTTGCGGGTTACTGCGGTGCAAATCCAGATAATCGTGGAACAGCTTCACCGATTCGGGATTGGCCACGAAATAGGGAATCACGCGAGGACCATCGTGAATAAACACGTGGCGCGGCAGCAGGGTGCCATCGATCTCCAGCGGAGCCAGCGGATCGGGCAGATCATGTTTCAGGCATTGAGCACGCAGCGTGAGCAAGTCAGCCTTTGAATCATAAGGCAAAACATACATCACCGGACGTGTCGGATCGATCCCGTGTTCAGAGACGGGATCGGTCGGAATGACCTTACTTTTTACCAAAATAGAGAGTGGTAAATTCAATAATTTGTAATAGAGTTTACGCCAACCTGACATAGACAACTTTAAGCCTCTTGTTAGCAAAGCGCGGCAAGCATACCAGAAAGCGCAGCGAAGGTCTGTGGCTCTGCCGCCTCATACTGCCCACACATTGACGTCAAAATAGATCAAGGGTTCCATAGACATGGCAAATAACGTCACCGGTTTAGTAAGAATAGTGAAAGCAGCCGGTTATTCCTGGCAGGGCCTGCGTGCCGCATGGCAGCACGAAGCCGCATTTCGGCAGGAAGCTGTCGCCGCGCTGGTGGCAATTCTCGTGGCCTGCTGGCTGGATGTAGATACCCTTTCCCGCATCTTGATGATTGGCTCGGTAGTGTTGGTTATCATCGTTGAGATCCTTAATAGCGCTATCGAGGCGGTGGTCGACCGCATCGGGCAGGAACAACATCCGCTCGCGGGCCGCGCCAAAGATATGGGATCGGCTGCCGTATTGCTGACTATCTTACTGGCTCTGTTCGTCTGGATCGCGCTGCTCTGGACGCATTTGAGATAGGGATTCCAGATTCATCAAACCGCTGATTTTTCCCTCTGTTACGGTTTTCATTTCGCGAATACCTGTATATACTCACAGCGACTGTATAAACAACCAGGGGGCGGGATGAAAGCGTTAACTGCACGGCAGCAACAGGTCTATGACCTGATTCGCGACCATATTAACCAGACGGGCATGCCGCCAACGCGTGCGGAAATTGCTGCGCAACTGGGTTTTCGCTCGCCCAATGCTGCTGAAGAGCATCTGAAAGCGCTGGCGCGTAAAGGCGTAATTGAAATTGTTTCCGGCGCATCGCGCGGGATTCGTTTGCTAATGGAAGAAGAACCGAGCGAAGGGCTGCCGCTGATTGGCCGCGTCGCTGCCGGTGAACCCCTGCTGGCGCAGGAACATATTGAAGCCCACTATCAGGTGGATGCTAATCTGTTCAAACCAAGTGCCGATTTCCTGCTGCGTGTAAGCGGTATGTCGATGAAAGATATCGGCATTATGGATGGCGATCTGTTAGCGGTGCATAAAACGCAGGAAGTGCGTAACGGCCAGGTTGTCGTGGCGCGCATTGATGATGAAGTCACTGTGAAACGCTGGAAAAAGCAGGGCGCGATTGTTCATCTGCTGCCGGAAAACACCGATTTCCAACCGATTGTTGTTGATACCCGTGAGCAGTCACTAACTGTTGAAGGTTTAGCTGTCGGGATTGTACGCAACGGCGAGTGGCTCTGATCAGTTTCTGATCCTCCCCAACTGCGGCGGTGTGAATTTTGCGCTGACCGCAGTCTGCTGTTTTACTTCTCTGTGACTCTTTCTGCGGCTCACGCTGGCGCCATTACGCTGATTACCGCACACAACGGAATGGGCTGATGCAGCTGTTTTCCTCTTCAGATAAAACACTCTGGCGGCTAGCGCTGCCGATGATCCTGTCAAATATCACCGTCCCGTTACTGGGCGTGGTGGATACCGCTGTTATTGGCCATCTCGATAGCCCGATTTATCTCGGTGGCGTTGCCGTGGGTACAACGGCAACCAGCTTCATCTTTATGCTTCTGCTGTTCCTGCGCATGAGCACCACCGGATTGACCGCTCAGGCATTTGGTGCCAATGACAAAACCGCGCTGGCGCGCGCCTTAACGCAACCGCTACTGATTGCGCTGGTTTTTGGCGTGCTGTTTATGGTGCTGCGAACGCCGGTAAGCAGCCTGGCGGCAGCCTTGATGGGCGGCAGCCCGGAAGTGCAGCAGCAGGCGAAAATCTTTATTGAGATTCGCTGGCTGAGTGCGCCCGCAACCTTAGCCAATTTGGTGATTCTTGGCTGGCTGCTGGGCGTGCAGTATGCGCGGGCACCGATGGTGTTACTGATCATCGGCAATCTGGTGAATATCCTGCTTGATCTGCTGTTCGTCCTCAAACTGCATTGGGGTGTGGCTGGCGCGGCGGCGGCTACCGCGCTGGCAGAATATGTCACGCTGGGCGTGGGTTTGTGGATGGTAGCGCGCGTGCTGAAAATGCGCGGTATCCACTTTACTCTGCTTAAAAGTAGCTGGCGCGGCGATGCGGCGCGGCTATTCCGCCTCAATCGCGACATTATGCTGCGTTCTTTAATGCTACAAATCTGCTTCGCGTCGCTCACTATCCTTGGCGCACGAATTGGCCCGGATGTGGTGGCGGTCAATGCGGTGCTGTTGATGTTCCTCACTTTTACCGCATACGCGCTGGATGGTTTTGCCTACGCGGTTGAAGCCTGTTCAGGTGAAGCTGTTGGGGCCAAAGATCGCAGTCGGCTGTTGCTGGTTTGGCATGCGGCTTGTCGTCAGGCTTGCTTTGTTGCAGCGATCTTTGCGCTGATTTATGCATTCACCGGTCCGCAGATTGTGGCGATGCTGACGTCACTGGAAGCGCTACGAGAGATGGCCGACAGATATCTGATTTGGCAGGTGATTCTGCCGCTGGTTGGCGTGTGGTGTTATCTGCTGGATGGGATGTTTATCGGCGCGACGCGCGGTCGTGAGATGCGTAACAGCATGGTGATGGCGGCAATCGGCTACGGTGTATCGCTGCTCACATTGCCGTGGCTCGGCAATCACGGTTTATGGCTGGCAGTGACGGTGTTCCTGGCGCTACGCGGACTGACGCTGTGGCTGATCTGGCGCGGTCACTGGCAACGTGATAGCTGGTTCAACGCCTGAATAAGCGAAGCGTAACCTACAGATTAATCTGTAATTCTCTGCAAACTGCGAAACGGCCACTACAATTACCTTATACGGCGCACATGAGTAGCGCGTTGTGTGGGTATATCGCCATATAGATAGGTGATGTATCTATCTCACTCAGGATGAAGTGGAGGATTGTTATGAACAAAGACGAAGCGAGCGGAAACTGGAAGCAGTTTAAAGGGAAATTTAAAGAGAAGTGGGGCAAGCTTACGGATGACGACATGACGGTGATCGAAGGTAAACGCGATCAGTTGGTCGGTAAAATCCAGGAGCGCTACGGTTATGCGAAAGACCAGGCCGAGCAAGAAGTTAAGGACTGGGAAAGCACCAATAAAGATTACCGCTGGTAATCGCCCCTTAATGAATATGCTCCTACCCGCCAATCATTTAGCGTAGTGATTGGCCCGGCACAAGGATGTGCCTCTCTATTTTCTTACCCGTTTTTTCCCCTCAACCTGATGGTCATGCTCGCAGCTTTCATGATGCGTGCAAGCCGCCACTTCTGCGCAGTTCTCACACAGGCCATGCGCCTCAATTACAGTATGACGCAGAGAAAATCCCGCCTGATCCGCTAACGAAGCAATGGTCTTTTCCACACCATGAGCATGTTTTTCAGTCACTGCCGCGCAACCGTCACACACCAACATCACTGAAGTATGTGCCGGCTCATCAAAATGATGACAAACCACATAACTGTTATTCGACTCAACGCGATGAATAAATCCCTGTTCCAGCAGGAAATCCAGCGCGCGATAAATGGTGGGCGGTTTAGCTTGCGGTTCACTGACACGCAGCTGATCCAGCAAATCGTAAGCGCTTATCGAACCATTCTGCTCTGCCATCAAGCGCAGCACTTCGGCGCGCTGAGTGGTGAGGCGCACGCCGCGATCAAGGCAAAGTGATTCAGCCTGGGTAAGAAGTTGTTCTGGCGTGAGGTTTGACATAAGCATTCTCCGGGTTGCAGGTGATGTTATTTTATCACACAAATTTTTACGCTGCTGTGATTGCTTATTTTACTTAAATTCCTACAGAAAATTCCCACCAATCAATCGATTACCCTTCCTGTTTTTCGATCAATTTTGTTGCAATCAACATTCCTGAAAAATGCGTACCGGCAGACAGCGCAACGGCTGCACGGATTTTGCTTTGCAACTCACTGGGTTAGCGTCTATGGTTCAAAAGGTCTTAAGTAATTTCTGGTATCAATTTACTCACTGTTAATTTTTCTGCATAAAAACACAGCGGAATGGTGCTTACGCATCCAATTCTGCGAATAGCAGTGCTATTTCCTTTTAATTCACAGCAATGAAGCGTTAGCCAGGGTTCAGAATAGCGGCTAACTAAACTTTCAGTCGGTGAGTGATTCAGCGACATTTCAAAGGTGATGGCAGGCTCATGGTGAAGACAATATTCAGGCACAAAAAAGTAGCTTATCTTGTTGGTTTGAATGCAGTATTTCTTTCTTCCTCAGCTCTGGCAGCAGGTACATGGTATGACGCGCGTAACGACGCAATGGGCGGTACCGGCGTAGCCTCTTCCACCTGGAGTTCCGCAGTGCTGGCTAACCCAGCATTGATGACCAAAGCGCAACCTGAAGATAACGTCAGCATCATTTTTCCTTCAGCCGGTGCACAGGTTACTGATAAAGACAAATTGATCGACCGCGTCGATGACATCACTGATACCGTTGATCGTTATCAGGACGTAATCGATAACCTGACCTTTGCCGATTACCTTAATGGTTACCCGCAGTTGAAGGCCGCAGCAGGTGATATGGCTAATCAGCTCAGCGATCTGCGCGGCAATAAAGCCAACGCAACGGCGGGCGTAGCCCTGGCCGTCACCGTTCCAAATGAAACCTTACCTTTTGCCTTTATCACTAAGGCGTACGGTACTGCGCACGTGCGCGCCAACGTAGCGGATAGCGATATTGCCTACCTGCGCGCTGTTGCCGATGGGTCGAGAATTCCTGTTCCAGGTGATGAAGATAACTTGCGCTCCAGCGCCAATGGGCTGGCGGCTTTGGTCACCGATTATGGTGTGTCAGTCGCGCATGAATTCTCGATTGCCGGCCATCCGGTTTCTGTCGGCGTGACGCCAAAGCTGCAGAAAACCTGGCTGTATAACTACACCGCGAGTATCTACAACTACGACAAGAGCGACATCAACAACAGCCGCTATCGCAGCAGCGATACCGGTTTCAACGTGGATGCTGGCGTTGCAACGGATTTCGGTGAGAACTGGACTTTCGGTGTGACCGGGCAAAACCTGATCTCGCGCGATATCGACACCAAAGAGGTGAACGGCTACCGCGATACTTACCAAATTCGTCCACTGGTTACTACCGGGCTTTCCTGGAATAACGGGCCGTTCACGCTGGCCGGTGATGTTGATCTGACTGAAACCAAGCGCTTCAAATCGGAAGACAGCAGCCAGTATGCTGGCGTAGGTGCGGAGTATCGTGTGCTGGATTGGCTGGCGCTGCGCGCCGGTTATCGTGCCGACCTGAAGTCGAACGATACTGACGTGTTCACCGCTGGTTTGGGTGTGTCACCGTTCAGCAATACCGTTCATCTCGATCTGGCCGGTTCTGTGGGTAAAGACAACACCGTGGGTGCGATGCTGCAGCTCGGATTTAACTTCTAATTCCCCGTCTGATAACGGGCGGCTGTGCCGCCCGTTTTGCTGTGATATGATTGCGCAGTTTCTCATCACTTAACTTACTGCGGATTTACTGCGTTTCATGACCGATACTTTCTCCTCGCAACGTTTTTCCATCGCCCCAATGCTCGACTGGACCGATCGTCACTGTCGTTATTTCCACCGTCAGCTGAGCGGCGACACGCTGCTATACACCGAAATGGTGACGACCGGCGCGATCATCCACGGTAAAGGCGACTATCTGGCTTACAGCGAGGAAGAGCATCCGCTGGCGCTGCAGCTGGGTGGTAGCGATCCCGCCGCGCTGGCGCAGTGCGCAAAGCTGGCAGAAGAGCGTGGCTACGATGAGATCAACCTCAACGTGGGTTGTCCGTCCGATCGCGTACAGAACGGCCGTTTTGGAGCTTGCCTGATGGGCGATGCGGCGCTGGTTGCCGACTGCATTAAAGCGATGCGCGATGTGGTGAGCATTCCGGTGACGGTTAAAACCCGTATCGGCATTGATGAGCAGGACAGCTACGAATTCCTGTGTGATTTTATTGGCACCGTGGCGCAACAGGGCGGCTGCGATACTTTTATTATCCACGCGCGCAAAGCCTGGCTTTCCGGTTTGAGTCCGAAAGAGAATCGCGAGATCCCGCCGCTCGATTATCCACGCGTCTATCAATTGAAGCGCGACTTCCCGGCGTTGACCATGGCGATTAATGGCGGCATCAAAACCCTGGAAGAAGCTAAACTGCATCTGCAGCATATGGATGGCGTGATGATGGGGCGCGAAGCCTATCAGAATCCGGGTATTCTGGCGCAGATTGATCGCGAACTGTTTGGCCGCGATACGCCGCGTGTCGATCCGGTGGCAGTGGTGCGCTCAATGTATCCGTACATTGAAGCTGAATTATCTAAAGGCATGTATCTCGGCCATGTTACACGTCATATGCTTGGCCTGTTCCAGGGTATTCCCGGTGCGCGCCAGTGGCGTCGTTACTTAAGTGAAAACGCCCATAAACCCGGTGCCGATGTGCGCGTGCTGGAAGCGGCGTTAGCGTTGGTAGCGGATAAGATCCCGCAGGAAGTGATGTAATCATCGTCAGGCAAGCCGGAGCGTTCCGGCTTTTGTAGGGTGCGCATTCATGCGCACATCAAGGCCAGCAGAATGGTTTTTTCTGCGCCATAAATTAGTTTTTTTCATCATCCTTTCAAGCCTTCACTCATCCCTTATCCAACATATTCAGACAGTTAGCCAAATTTATAAGTTGGCACGTATCTTGTAATGTTCCTGATGTTACTCACACAGGAGAGCCTTAGTGGAAATTCTATTTGTTATCGGCTTTTTTCTGATGCTGCTGTTCACCGGCGTTTCGCTGCTGGGCGTGATTGCGGCATTAGTGGTGGCAACCGCTTTGATGTTCTTTGGCGGATTGCTGGCAATTGTTATCAAAGTGTTGCCATGGCTGGTGCTGGCAGTGGCTGTTGTATGGCTTTATCGCGCATTTACCACGCCTTCAGGTGAGGCTAAATTGCGCAGGCTGAAAAGAAAAATCAGTGACTTAGATAGAAGGGATTGGCGCTAATTGCGGTGAGGATCACAGACTCGGAAATTGCTTAGAATAATTCCGCATTTAAACATATTTTTTACTTATGTTTTCTGTCAGGATGATTGGCGTTGTTTCAAACGAATTCATCGCCGCTGTCCCTACACCAGCGCGAACTATAAAAAAGAAAGAAAAAGGGGCTTCCTACGGGAAG
The DNA here is from genome assembly GCF_024707505.1 of Pantoea sp. SOD02. Taxonomy (GTDB): domain Bacteria; phylum Pseudomonadota; class Gammaproteobacteria; order Enterobacterales; family Enterobacteriaceae; genus Pantoea; species Pantoea symbiotica. The sequence goes on from NZ_CP102604.1 coordinate 356,656, forward strand.
CCCCGTTTGCATTTAGCGATCAGGGGATCAACAGGCTGGAACCCTGAGTTGCGCGGCTCTCCAGCACCTGATGCGCGCGCACCGCGTCACGCAAGGCAAATTTCTGCTGCTCGGGCACGTTAAGCTGAATTGCCCGGCTGGCGATCAATGAGAACAATTCATTGCTGGCGGCATCCAGTTCTTCGCGGTTAGTGATGTAGCCGAACAGCGAAGGGCGAGTGACGAACAGCGAGCCTTTCTTATTGAGAATGCCAAGATCAACGCCGGTTACCGGACCCGATGCATTACCAAAGCTGACCATTAATCCGTGGCGACGCAGGCTATCCAGCGAAGGTTCCCAGGTATCTTTTCCCACCGAGTCATACACTACGGCCACTTTCTCGCCGTTGGTCAATTCGCTGACGTGCTTCGCAATATCCTCTTCGCGATAGTTGATCGTCGCCCAGGCGCCGGCATCTTTGGCAATCTTCGCTTTCTCTGCTGAACCTACAGTGCCAATCAGATGTGCGCCGAGCGCTTTGGCCCATTGGCAGGCGATCAAACCCACGCCACCGGCTGCGGCATGGAACAGGAAGATTTCATCGGCTTTCACTTTATAGGTTTGGCGCAGCAGATACTGCACGGTTAAACCCTTGAGGAAAGAGGCCGCGCCTTGCTCAAACGAGATGCTATCCGGCAGGATCACCAGACGATCTTCCGCCACATTGTGCACTTCGCTATACGCACCGAGCGCGGCCTGGCAATAGACCACGCGGTCGCCCGCCTTAAAACGCGTCACCGCCGATCCGACGCGCTTCACCACGCCGGCCGCTTCGGTGCCTAAGCCGGAAGGGAAGCTGCTTTGCGGATACAAACCGCTGCGCACGTAGGTATCAATGTAGTTAATGCCAATCGCCTTGTTTTCCACCTGCACTTCGTGCTCGGCGGGATCGGCTAATTCGAAATCGACCCATTGCAGCACATCTGGGCCGCCGTGTTGGTTGAACTGAATACGCTTTGCCATTCTGACTCCTGTGATTGTTCATCCTGGGACGTTATACTTGCGCGTCCCTTTCACGATCGGTAATGCATTCACTATGGCAGGAAATAAACCCACCAACAAATCGAACGAACCCCGCGATCGGCAGCTGGAAGGCGTGAAAATGCCGCCGCATTCCATAGAAGCGGAGCAGTCGGTGCTCGGTGGGTTGATGCTGGATAATCAGCGCTGGGACAACGTTTCTGAACGCGTCGTCGCCAATGATTTCTTCAACCGCTCGCACCGTATGATCTTCACGGAAATGCAGCGTTTGCTGGAAGCTGGCCAGCCGATCGACCTGATTACACTCTCTGAATCGCTGGAAACGCTGGGCGAATTAGAGATGGCTGGCGGCTTCGCCTATCTTGCCGAGCTGGCTAAAAATACGCCAAGTGCGGCGAACATCGGTGCTTATGCCGATATCGTGCGCGAACGTGCGGTGGTGCGCGAGATGATCTCGGTGGCGAACCAAATCGCCGATGCCGGTTACGATCCGCAAGGACGGAGCAGTGAAGATCTGCTCGACTTCGCCGAATCCAACGTTTTCAAAATTGCTGAACAGCGCGCCAATAAAGATCAGGGCCCGCAGAACATCGAGCAGATCCTTGAAGCCACGGTTTCGCGTATTGAGTCGCTGGTCTCAACGCCGCACGACGGCGTTACCGGCGTCGATACCGGCTATCAGGATTTGAACAAAAAAACCGCCGGTTTACAGGGCTCGGATCTGATTATCGTCGCGGCGCGTCCTTCAATGGGCAAAACCACCTTCGCCATGAATTTGTGCGAAAACGCCGCGATGTTGCAGGACAAGCCGGTGCTGATTTTTAGTCTGGAAATGCCCAGCGAACAGTTGATGATGCGTATGCTGGCGTCGCTGTCGCGCGTGGATCAGACGCGTATTCGTACCGGTCAGTTGGAAGATGAAGATTGGGCGCGCATTTCCGCCACCATGGGGATTTTGCTCGAGAAGAAGAACATGTTTATTGATGACTCTTCTGGCCTGACGCCAACTGAAGTGCGTTCACGCGCGCGCCGCATTTTCCGCGAAAACGGCGGATTGAGCCTGATCATGATCGACTACCTGCAGCTGATGCGCGTGCCTGCGCTGTCCGACAACCGTACGCTGGAGATCGCCGAGATCTCGCGCTCGCTCAAAGCGCTGGCGAAAGAGCTGAATGTGCCGGTGGTGGCGCTGTCGCAGCTGAACCGCTCACTGGAACAACGTGCGGATAAGCGTCCGGTGAACTCGGATCTGCGTGAATCAGGCTCGATCGAGCAGGATGCCGACTTGATCATGTTCATCTATCGTGACGAGGTGTATCACGAAAACAGCGATCTTAAAGGCATCGCCGAGATCATCCTCGGTAAGCAGCGTAACGGCCCGATCGGTACGGTACGTTTGACCTTTAATGGCCAATGGTCGCGTTTTGATAACTACGCTGGCCCGCAATACGACGACGAATAACCCTTTCAACCCGGATGCATGCACGTTTTGTGCATGCATTTCACGTCATCAGAAAATAGTGTTGGACAACCCCGGCTTTAATCAGGTTATCTGTACCAAAGCGCCCCTTATTTCGCTGTGGAAACAGAATGACTCAGGTAGACGATCACGACCTTAAGATATTGACATTATTACAATCTAACGGACGCCTCACCAACCAGGAACTCAGTGATTTAGTCGGACTTTCGGCATCGCAATGTTCACGCCGCCGCATCAATCTTGAGCAGGCCAATCTCATTCTCGGCTATCACGCGCGCCTCTCGCCCGATGCGGTAGGCCTTGGCATGGTGGGATTGATTGAAGTGCGATTGAAAAATCATACGCCCGATTATGAAGAGAGTTTTCATCGCATGGTGGAAGAAGAAGCAGCCATCGTCGATGCCTTTAAAACCACTGGCGATGCAGATTATCTGCTGAAAGTGGCGGTGGCCGATCTGGCTTCTCTGAGCGCGCTAATCAGCCAGCTAGTGGCTGGTCATCAAAGCGTGGCGCATGTGAAAACGTCCGTGGTATTGAGCCGTTTAAAAGAGAACGGTTTGATGATGATCCCGCAGCACAAAACGCGCCAAAAAAGTGCGTGATGTGCTAATCTGGTGCAATTATTGCCTTAATAATGCAAAAAACGCGCACCAGAAAACAGATTTGTGCATGGGTTGATGGTTTGAGTCTCAATTGATGCACAAAAACCTGCAATAAAGCGCCTTAGTTATCAATTGGATAATCACTGGCACCCATCGGCGGCGCGCATACGTCGCCGATGTGGTGCGTTTTTTGCATTTGAACCGCATCATTTGCAATGAGATTAACCCATGGATAACGTTGTTCAACCCACCAAAGTTCCCCATTCGCTGATTGAAGATGCGCTGGCGATCGTGCTTGGTACGCTGATGGTCTCTTTCGGCGTCATCATGCTGAAACAGGCTGGCGCGCTCACCGGCAGTTCGGCGGGTATTGCCTTCTTAATCAGCTATTTGTCGCCGCTTTCCTTTGGTAGCGCCTTTTTCCTGATCAACCTGCCATTTTACTGGCTGGCCGTGCGCCGCATGGGCTGGGAATTTACCCTGAAAACCTTCTGCGCTGTTGGACTGGTGTCGCTGTTCACCCATCTGCATCCGCTGTTTGTGCATTTTTCTGCGCTAAATCCGTTTTATGCGACACTGTTCGGTAACGTGGTGATGGGCATTGGGTTTATAGTGTTGTTCCGTCACAAAGCCAGCCTCGGCGGCATCAATATTTTGGCGCTCTGGCTGCAGGACCGCATCGGTCTGCGTGCCGGAAAACTGCAAATGGCGGTTGATACCTGCGTGGTATTAGCGTCACTGTTTGTGGTGTCGTTACCGATGTTGTTTGCTTCAATCGCGGGCGCGGTGATCCTCAATCTCATCATCGCAATGAATCATCGTCCCGGCCGTTACATGGTTTGATGACGCATCTTTACCTCTTATTTCTGACCAATCATGGAGATCTGCACCGTGTTTCAAAACGTTGATGCCTATGCCGGCGATCCGATTCTGTCGTTGATGGAAACCTTCAAACAAGATCCGCGCGATAACAAAGTAAACCTGAGCATCGGTCTCTATTACAACGAAGCGGGCATCATTCCTCAGCTGCAGGCGGTTGCCGCAGCAGAAGAGCGCCTACAGGCGCAGCCGCATCAGGCATCGCTGTATCTGCCGATGGAAGGTCTGAACGCTTACCGTAACGCCATTGCACCATTACTGTTCGGTAAAGAACATCCGATGCTGCAAGCGGGCCGTATTGCATCCATCCAGACCTTAGGTGGCTCAGGTGCGCTGAAAGTCGGTGCTGATTTCCTCAAGCGTTACTTCCCTGCTTCAAACGTGTGGGTGAGCGATCCTACGTGGGAAAACCATATCGCGATCTTCAACGGTGCGGGCTTCGATGTAGAGACTTATCCTTGGTATGACGCAGAAACCAACGGCGTGAAGTTTGATGCGTTCATCGCCAAGCTGAAAACCTTGCCGAAACAATCCATCGTTCTGCTGCATCCGTGCTGCCACAACCCAACCGGCGCCGATCTGACCAACGCGCAGTGGGACGAGACTACCGAAGTGCTGAAAGCGCAGGAGCTGATTCCGTTCCTCGATATCGCTTATCAAGGCTTTGGTGCGGGCATGGAAGCGGATGCTTATGCGATTCGCGCCATTGCGGCTGCCGGCTTGCCAGCGCTGGTGAGCAACTCGTTCTCCAAGATCTTTTCGCTGTACGGCGAGCGTGTTGGCGGCTTGTCCATTGTCTGCGACAGCGCGGAAGAGTCTGCTCGTGTGCTGGGTCAGCTGAAAGCGACTGTGCGTCGCAACTATTCCAGCCCGCCAAACTTTGGTGCGCAGGTGGTTTCCTGCGTGCTGAACGACGAAGCGCTGCTGAATAACTGGCTGGCAGAAGTGGAAGCGATGCGTCTGCGCATTATCGAAATGCGCCAGGCGCTGGTGAATGTGTTGAGCACCAAGCTGCCGGGTCAAAACTTTGATTACCTGCTGAAACAGCGCGGTATGTTCAGCTACACCGGCCTGAGCGCGCAGCAGGTTGATCGTCTGCGCGATGAGTTCGGCGTCTACCTGATTGCCAGCGGCCGCATGTGCGTTGCCGGTCTGAACAGCCGTAACGTCAACCAGGTTGCTGAGGCGTTTGCCGCAGTAATGTAAACCATGATTTGATGATTAAAAAACCGTCGGCGCAAGCTGGCGGTTTTTTTTTAACTTATTTGTTAAGGATAATCGAGACTGGTCTTGTTAGGAGTTAACTCCTTGAATGTAAAGATTCTCCAGCCTAAAAAAGGCTGCGCGCGACATCATAATCGCGAATCTTATGCACAAGGAAGCATGCTCATGACCCTTAAAACCCGTTCTTACCTCATCAAACCTACAGCTATTGCACTTGCGTTAGCTTTCTCTGTTCCGGCTTATAGCACCGAACTCACGCGCGATAACGGCGCGCCGGTGGGTGATAACCAGAATTCACAAACCGCAGGCGAGCATGGTGCGGTGCTGCTGCAAGATGTACAGCTGATCCAAAAGCTGCAACGCTTTGACCGTGAACGCATTCCAGAGCGCGTGGTTCATGCACGCGGTACCGGCGCACACGGCGAGTTCCGCGCCAGCAAGGACATCAGTGACTTAACCATTGCCGAAGTGTTCAAACCGGGCAGCGTGACGCCGGTATTTGTGCGCTTCTCCTCCGTAGTGCACAGCAAACATTCTCCAGAAACGCTGCGCGATCCGCGCGGTTTTGCCACCAAGTTTTACACCAGCCAGGGCAACTGGGATTTAGTCGGCAATAACCTGCCGGTGTTCTTCATTCGCGACGCGATTAAATTCCCGGACATGGTGCACGCATTTAAGCCTGATCCACGTACCAACCTTGGCAACGACGCCCGCACTTTTGATTTCTTCTCACATGTACCAGAAGCCACGCACGGCCTGACCATGTTGTTCTCCAACATGGGTACGCCAGCAAACTATCGTCAGATGGATGGCAACAGCGTGCACGCCTATAAGTTTGTCAACGCAAAAGGCGAAGTGCACTATGTGAAATTCCACTGGAAAACCCTGCAGGGCGAGAAAAACCTCGATCCAGGCGAAGTGGCGGCAATTCAAAGCGGCACCTTCAGCCACATGACCGAGGATTTAGTGGCATCGATCAACAACAAAGCCTTCCCGAAATGGGATCTCTATATTCAAACCATTAAAGCCAGCGATCTGGATAAATTCGATTTCAACCCGCTGGACGCCACCAAAATCTGGCCGGGTATCGCTGAAGTGAAAGTGGGCCAGATGGAACTGAACCGCAACGTGGATAACTTCTTCCAGGAAACCGAGCAGGTAGCGATGGCGCCATCGAATCTGGTGCCGGGCATTGAGCCATCAGAAGACCGTCTGCTGCAGGGCCGTTTGTTCTCCTACGCCGATACCCAGATGCACCGCTTGGGCGCCAATGGCCTGACGCTGCCGGTCAACGCGCCGCGCGTGCCGGTGAGTAACGGGAATCAGGATGGCGCGATGAACAGCGGTAAAGCTGACGATCATGGCGTCAACTATCAGCCAAGCCGTATCTATCCGCGCGAAGAGCTGCAGAGCGCCCGTTACAGCCACAGCCCGCTGAGCGGCACTACGCAACAGGCGATGATCGCTAAAACGCAGAACTTTAAGCAGGCGGGCGATCTGTATCGTTCCTTTAACGACAAAGAGAAAACCGATCTGATCAATTCTCTGGGCGGCGCGCTGAAAGGTGTGGATGTGCAGAGCCGCGCCATTATGCTGTCGTACTTCTATAAGGCCGATAAAGAGTACGGCGAGCGTCTGGCTGCTATCACCAAAGATGATGTGGGCAGCATCAAAACCATGGCCGCTAAGCTGAGCGACTAACCTTCAGGCGGCAGACTTCACGCTCTGCCGCTTTTTCCTCTCTTCAGGGTTTACCTTTCGCCGACATGCTGCACACTTAAACGGTGTGATTACTTATAGGATTCTGGCATGTGGCATCAACAAACGCTTACGCTTGGCGCTAAAGCGCGCGGCTTTCATCTGATTACCGACGAGATTGTCGGCCAGCTTCACGGCTTATCCGATGTGCGCGTCGGCCAATTGCATCTCCTGCTGCAACACACATCGGCGTCGTTAACGCTGAATGAGAATTGCGATCCCACTGTGCGCAGCGATATGGAGCAGCATTTTTTACGCCATGTTCCGGAAAATGCGCCTTATCAGCACGACTACGAAGGGGCCGACGACATGCCCGCACACATCAAATCGTCGCTACTCGGCGTTTCGCTCCTGATTCCGGTCAACCGTGGTCGTCTGATGTTAGGCACATGGCAGGGAATCTGGTTGGGTGAACATCGGGTGCAGGGCGGTGCGCGGCGTATCGTGGCGACCTTACAAGGGGAATAAAACATGAACACATCGGATTTACTGACGTACTGCATGAGCAAGCCGGGCGCGGAACAAAGCTTTAAAGAGTGCTGGCAGGCGACGCAGATTAAAAGTGAAGGCGTGCTGTTTGCCATGCTTTATGAGGTAAAAGGGCGTCCGGCTTTGTCGCTGAAAGCAACGCCTGCACTAGCGGAATTATTACGTGAGGAGCATAACGATGTGTTTCCCAGCGAGTACTTAAACAAGTCGCACTGGAGCACGTTGTGGCTGGATGGTTCGCTGAAGGATTCGCAGATTTATTATCTGGTGGATGCTTCCTGGCAACAGGCTGACGCCACGCGTGAAGCGGGCGTCAACCATGATGACCACTGAGGCGAATTAAGCCGCAGATTCCTCGCGCAGGGTATTGATATCAATCACGAAGCGGTATTTCACGTCGCTTTTCAGCATACGTTCGTAGGCTTCGTTGATTTGATTCATCGCGATCAGTTCGATATCTGAAGTGATACCGTGCTCGCCGCAGAAATCCAGCATCTCCTGGGTTTCCGCGATGCCGCCAATCAGTGAACCGGCGATGCTACGACGTTTGAAGATCAGGTTGAAGACCTGCGGTGCCGGGTGATCGTGCTCCGGTGCGCCGACCAGCGTCATGTTGCCATCACGCTTCAGCAGGGCGATGAACGGGTTGAGATCGTGTTGCGCCGCAACGGTGTTCAGGATGAAGTCAAAGCTGTTGGTGTGCGCTGCCATTTGATCGGCATCTTTCGAAATCACCACTTCATCCGCGCCGAGGCGTTTACCATCTTCAATTTTTGACGGTGACGTGGTGAACAGCACCACATGTGCGCCCATCGCATGAGCCAGTTTCACGCCCATGTGACCAAGGCCGCCCAAACCAACGATACCGACTTTTTTACCCGGGCCAACATTCCAGTGGCGCAGCGGCGAGTAAGTGGTTATACCAGCACACAGCAGCGGCGCAACACCCGCCAGATCGAGATTCTCTGGAACGCGCAGCACGAAGCTTTCATCTACCACCATGCTGGTGGAGTAACCGCCGTAGGTGATGGCTTTGGTTTCGCGATCTTCGCCGTTGTAGGTGCCAACAAAGCCATTTTCGCAATACTGCTCCAGCCCTTCCTGACAGCTTGGACAGCTGCGGCAGGAATCAACCATACAACCAACGCCCACCAAATCACCCACTTTGTAGTTGTGAGTGTGCGCGCCAACGGCAGTGACGCGACCCACGATTTCATGACCCGGCACTACAGGGAAAATGGTGTTGCGCCATTCGTTGCGCGCGGTATGCAGGTCAGAGTGGCAGACGCCGCAGTACAACACTTCAATCTGCACATCATGAGCGCGCAGTTCGCGTGGCTTAAAGTCGAACGGGGCGAGTTTTGCTTTCGCGTCCTGTGCGGCATAGGCATGCGTAATATTCATGGTGTCTCCAGTAGGATGTGTCGTGAGTTTTATGCGGGATCCCGTAAGGGATAAAAGGCGCGTGAATCACGCCAAAAGGAACGCTGTAAGGATAGTCAGCAGGATGGAATGCGTATATGCCTGAAGTTGTCTGATTCTTGCCTGTTCCTGCATTTCGTTGCGGAATTCGGCAGAAAAAATCAGGCCCGCAATGGCGGGCCTGGGAGAAAATTACTTCTTCAACATTGGCTTAAGGAAACGTGCCGTGTGTGATTTTTCACACTCCGCCACCGTTTCTGGCGTACCGGACACCAGGATTTCACCCCCGCCGCTGCCGCCTTCCGGGCCAAGATCGACAATCCAGTCTGCGGTTTTCACCACGTCGAGGTTGTGCTCAATCACCACGATGGTGTTGCCCTGATCGCGTAGCTGATGCAGCACTTCCAGCAGTTGCTGAATATCCGCAAAGTGCAGACCGGTGGTCGGCTCATCAAGGATATAGAGCGTCTGGCCGGTGCCACGTTTAGACAGCTCACGCGCCAACTTAACGCGCTGCGCTTCACCGCCCGAGAGCGTGGTCGCCGACTGACCGAGGCGGATGTACGACAGGCCAACATCGATCAGCGTTTGCAGCTTACGCGCCAGCGCCGGCACCGCATCAAAGAACTCGCGTGCTTCTTCGATGGTCATATCCAGCACTTCGTGGATGCTCTTGCCTTTGTATTTGATCTCCAGCGTTTCGCGGTTATAGCGTTTGCCTTTGCACTGATCGCACGGCACGTAGATGTCCGGCAGAAAGTGCATTTCTACCTTGATCACGCCATCGCCCTGACAGGCTTCGCAGCGTCCGCCGCGCACGTTGAAGCTGAAGCGGCCCGGATTGTAGCCGCGTGAACGCGCTTCCGGTACACCGGCGAACAGCTCACGTACCGGCGTGAAAATGCCAGTGTAAGTCGCGGGATTCGAACGCGGCGTACGGCCAATCGGGCTTTGATCGATATCGATCACTTTATCGAAATGTTCCAGACCGGCGATCTCACGATACGGCGCGGCTTCGATGGTGGTCGCGCCATTGAGCTGGCGCTGCGCAATTGGGAACAACGTATCGTTGATCAGCGTTGATTTACCCGAGCCGGACACGCCAGTGATGCAGGTAAACAAGCCGACCGGAATCGTTAGCGTGACATCTTTGAGGTTGTTACCGCGCGCACCGGTCAGTTTCAGCACTTTAGCGGGATCGCCTTTGACGCGCTGTTTAGGGATCGCTATTTCACGTTTACCGCTGAGGAACTGGCCGGTCAGGGAATTTTCATTCGCCATGATCGCGTGCACATCGCCTTCGGCAACCACCTGACCACCGTGCACGCCAGCGCCCGGACCGATATCGATCACGTGGTCAGCGGCACGAATCGCATCTTCATCGTGCTCCACCACAATCACCGTGTTACCGAGATCGCGCAGGTGAATCAGCGTGCCGAGCAGGCGTTCGTTATCGCGCTGATGCAGGCCGATGGACGGTTCATCCAGCACGTACATCACGCCAACCAAACCGGCACCAATCTGGCTGGCCAGACGAATACGCTGCGCTTCACCGCCGGAGAGCGTTTCCGCCGAGCGTGACATCGATAGGTAATTCAGGCCGACGTTAACCAGGAAGCTCAGGCGATCGCCAATCTCCTTCAGGATTTTTTCTGCGATCTGCGCACGCTGACCACTCAGCTTCATGTTGGCGAAGAAATCCATCGCATGGCCGATGCTCATTTCTGAGATGGTCGGCAGGTTGGTGTCTTCGACAAAAACATGGCGCGCTTCACGACGCAGACGCGTGCCTTCACAGCTGGCACAGGCGCGGTTGCTGATAAATTTCGCCAGCTCTTCACGCACCGCGTTGGATTCCGTCTCTTTATAACGGCGCTCCATGTTGTGCAGCACGCCTTCAAACGGATGGCGGCGCACCGAAGTGTCACCGCGATCGTTGATGTATTTGAATTCGATATTCTCTTTGCCGGAACCGTACAGAATCACATTGCGCGCGTTGTCGCTCAGGCTGTTGAACGGAGCTTCGACATCGAATTGCAGATGCTCAGCCAGCGAGCGCAGCATCTGGAAGTAGTAGAAGTTACGGCGATCCCAGCCGCGAATGGCGCCGCCCGCCAGCGAGAGCTCGGGATTTTGCACCACACGATCGGGATCGAAATATTGCTGCACGCCCAGGCCATCACAGGTCGGGCAGGCGCCGGCCGGGTTGTTGAACGAGAACAGGCGCGGTTCAAGTTCGCGCATGCTGTAGCCACAAATTGGGCAGGCAAAGTTAGCAGAGAACAGCATCTCTTCGGCGCTGGTATCATCCATATCGGCGACGATCGCCGTGCCACCGCTCAGTTCCAGCGTGGTCTCGAAGGATTCGGCCAGACGCGTTGCCAGATCGTCGCGCACGCGGAAGCGGTCAATCACCACTTCAATGGTGTGTTTCTTCTGCAACTCCAGTTTAGGCGGATCCGACAGATCGCACACTTCACCATCGATACGCGCACGGATGTAGCCTTGCGCGGCGAGGTTTTCCAGCGTTTTGGTGTGTTCGCCTTTGCGATCTTTCACCACTGGCGCCAGCAGCATAAGACGACGGCCTTCTTCCTGCGACAGCACCTGATCAACCATCTGGCTCACGGTTTGCGCCGCCAGTGGAACGTCGTGATCCGGACAGCGCGGCTCACCCACGCGTGCAAACAGCAGGCGCAGATAGTCATGAATTTCAGTAATGGTGCCGACGGTGGAACGCGGGTTATGCGAAGTCGATTTCTGCTCAATGGAGATGGCGGGCGAAAGACCTTCAATATGGTCAACGTCCGGTTTCTCCATTAATGAAAGAAACTGGCGCGCATAGGCCGAAAGCGACTCGACATAGCGACGCTGGCCTTCCGCATACAGCGTATCAAACGCCAGCGAAGACTTACCGGAACCTGACAGACCGGTGACCACAATGAGCTTATCGCGAGGGATGATCAGGTTGATGTTCTTCAAATTATGGGTGCGAGCACCGCGGACTTCGATCTTATCCATTCACCTTTCCCGGATTGAACAACACTCGCCATGCCTTGCCAGCACGACCAGCAGAAACGGTCCATTATGGCACAAAAAATAAACTGAATAAATATCCAGTGTTTTTGCTATTCTGTCCGCCGATAAATTTTGGAATCCCGCTCTAAAGTGGGCACACGCCAATGTGACGTGATACAATTTTTCGCTTAGACTTTTAGCATCAACTCATCGGGAGACAGCAACATGGCCAGTCGTGGCGTAAACAAAGTGATTCTAGTCGGGAATCTGGGTCAGGATCCGGAAGTGCGCTACATGCCAAATGGTGGCGCGGTAGCCAACATTACGCTGGCCACGTCAGAGAGCTGGCGCGATAAGACAACCGGTGAAAACAAAGAGATCACTGAATGGCACCGCGTTGTGCTGTTCGGCAAGCTGGCAGAAGTCGCTGGCGAATACCTGCGTAAAGGTTCTCAGGTTTACATCGAAGGCCAGCTGCGTACCCGCAAATGGACCGATCAGGCCGGCCAGGAAAAATACACCACTGAAGTGGTAGTTAACGTTGGCGGCACCATGCAGATGCTGGGCGGACGTCAGCAGGGCGCGAACGCAGGCGGCGCACCTTCGGGCGGCCAGGGCGGCGGCAATAACAACGGTTGGGGCCAGCCACAGCAGCCACAACAGCAGCCGCAGGGCGGTGGTAACCAGTTCAGCGGCGGTGCGCAACAGCGTCCACAGCAGCAGAGCGCACCAGCCAACAACGAACCGCCAATGGATTTTGACGACGATATTCCGTTCTAAAAATACATTACGTAGTATTTGTTAAGAGCCCCGTAATGCGGGGCTTTTTGTTATTCAAAAGAGGATATTTTTTTATTTTATCAATCGTTTATCGAATGCAAACGGTAACTTATTTACGCTCGACAGATAACTCTCAAATACCGGATGCTCCGGGTTCAATATCGCATTATTTTCCATCGGAATAATGCTTGAAGGAATGATCAGCGCTGCACCTTCTCTCGATTGCAGCCAACCTGTGCCCAAATCCATAGTTGAAACTGGAGCCGGATCCTGGCGCCAGTCAGCAGGCAAAAAGTCTTCTGAAATGTAGGAGACTTCATCGTCAGGAATCTCGATGCTGAATAAAGTGTACTCATCCAAAATCGACTCGTTCGAAACGTGCACCAGCACTTCAAGCGCGGCAAGTGAAACCGAGGTCGCGACATAAATGGTTGGGTGGCCTTTGTGATTCCAGCGGCCACCATACTGTTTCGCACCGTTGCCGGTCCAGGCTTCAGAAGCGTATAGCGTTTTGGTTAGCCGATAGAAAATCACGAGAAGACACCATGCTCCAAACGGCCAATCAAATCGAGCACATCCAGTGCGCCGCTTTCAGTGGCTAGCAAGGTAATAGGTGCAATGTTGCCTAATCCTTTGACCGGCCGGCTTAACCATTGCGTAGCATCTTCTTTATTACCACCAAACAATTGAACGGCTGCATCGATCACTCGGACGAAGCGGGCTATGCGTTCGCTCTCATCGGGTGACAAGCTTTTACCTGCGCTTTTACGGCGGGCAATATTTCGCTCATTGATGCCAGTGACCTTCATAATTTCGGCTCTACTCATTGCCGACCAATGACGAATGTCATCAATCACCGCGACCGGCAAGCCCGCCTCAAGCATGCGAGTTAGCTCCAATCCGCGTGGGGGTAAGCCAGCAAAGCGCCAAAGTGCATTGTCATGTGATTTGCCATCAGGAATGTAGGCTCTCATAAGATTCTCCAAGTCTGACAAATGTCATACTCTATTATTGACACTTGTCAGAAGTTTTCAATAGCAGAACCTTTAATGCGGTCGCCATTCCCGCAATAACGCTTCCGTCTCACGCACCAGCACCGGATTGCCCGGCATAATCAAATCGGCCCACACTTCGTTGTGCTGATTGATCTGCTGCTGCGCGGAAACATACGTGCGGTCGGCGGTGGTATGCGCATCGGCGGCGACGGTGATGTGATAGCCGAGGCTGGCGCCGACTTTGATGGTGGTATCGACACAGTAATCGGTCGCGCAGCCGCAAATGACGAAGTTTTTAATGCCCAGTTGGTCGAGTTGGGCGGCAAGATCGGTTTGCCAGAAGCTATCGCAAGCGGTCTTATTGATGAAGATGGCGTTGGCTGGCTGCTGCAGCTCGGGCACAATCGCCCAACCAGCTGAATCAACTTCTAAACCTGGCCCAACGTGCTGGATGAAGATCACCTGATCGGCCGCAGCGATTAACTGATTGATACGTTCACAGCGTCCGGCACGATCAAAACGCGGCGTTGCCAGCACGCCATTTTGCATATCCACCACAACTACGACTCGATTCGCCATTTCACTCTCCTAAGTTTGAAGCCTCAGTGTGGATTGCCGACGCGCAGAGGTAAAGCAATTCACCTTTGCATTTCTCGCCACTGCCGCGCATGCTTATAAGCGCTTTTATTCCGGAGGTGTGTCGTGAAGGTGGTTCCTGAAATCTTTCCTTGTGAGCAAGATCGTGCGCAGTTTCAGCATTTCGCTGAGCTGCCGGGCATCGAGCTGTATCAGGCGCACATCTCCCGCTACGCTTTTGAACCCCATACCCATGAAGCCTTTGGCATCGGTACTATTGAGTCCGGTGCCCAGCGCTTTCGCTATCGCGGCGCCAACTACACCGCGCCACAGCATTCGTTAGTGATGATGAATCCCGACGAACTGCACACGGGTGAATCTGCCTGTGACGAAGGCTGGCGCTATCGCATGATCTATATCGATCCGCAGGAAATGGATCGTCTGACCGGCGATCGTGATTGGTGGTTCAACGATGCACTGCGCACCGATGCGCGTCTGGCACAGCCGTTTTCGCAACTGCTGGCGCAGATGTGGCAGGCGGAAACTACGCTGGAGCGCGAAAGCATTTTGCTCGAACTGCTGGAGTTAATGCGACCGCTGGCGCGTCAGGGACAGCAGCGACCTGCCGAAGGGGCGCATCGCTTTGATGCGGTGAGAGACTATTTGCGTGAAAACCTCGCCGAACCGGTGCGGCTTGAAGAACTTGCTGCGCTGGCATCACTGTCGCCGTGGCATTTCCTGCGCAGTTTCAAACAGCACTTCCACGTTACACCACATCAAATGCTGATGGCTTTTCGCCTGTTCGCCGCGAAACAGCAACTGGCGCGCGGCGACAGTGCGGCAACCGTTGCAGCATCGGTCGGCCTTACCGATCAGGCACATCTCACCCGCGCCTTCGCGCATCGCTACGGCATCACGCCGGGCCGCTATCAAAAACAAGTGTTCCCTTCACGCTAACCGCAATCTGCTACAAGCCTTTCGCCTCCGCCTGCGTCACACTGCAGCGGAATGCATATAAAGGAAGAGTTTATGTTTGCTGGAATACTGTTTGCGCTGGCAGCGGGATTGATGTGGGGATTGATCTTTGTGGGTCCGCTGCTGATACCGGATTATCCGGGCACTTTGCAATCGGCCGGACGCTACGTCGCCTTTGGATTGGTGGTGTTGCCGCTGGCCTGGCTGGATCGCCGTCGTTTGCGTCAGCTGGCGCGCAAAGATTGGATTGAAGCGCTGAAGCTGTCGCTGATTGGCAATTTACTCTATTACGCGTTTCTCGCCAGCGCGATTCAACGTACCGGCGCGCCCATTTCAACCATGATTATCGGCACCTTGCCGGTGGTGATTACCGTGACGGCTAATCTCTGTTATGGCCATCTTGAAGGGCGCTTGCCGTGGCGCAAACTGACGCCGGCTTTGCTGATTATTGCCGCAGGCCTGGCTTGCGTGAATGCCGCCGAACTTCAGACGCAAGGTCCCGATTTTGATTGGTCGCGCTATCTCACCGGTTTAGGGTTAGCGGTTCTGGCGGTGGCATGCTGGACATGGTATCCGCTGCGTAATGGTTTATGGTTACGCGCGCATCCCCAGCACAAGCCATCCAGCTGGGCGACAGCACAAGGTTTGGTGACGCTGCCGCAGGCGTTGGTGTTCTATCTATTGGTCTGCGTGCAGCTCCACTGGCAGCAACCTGCATTTGCGCTGCCCTTCGGGCCGCAGCCGCAACGCTTTCTATTATTAATGTTAGGTATCGGGCTGATCTGCTCATGGCTGGGCACACTTTGCTGGAATGCTGCCAGCCAGCGCGTGCCGACAGTGATAATGGGGCCGCTGATTGTGTTCGAAACCTTAGCCGGATTGCTGTGGACATTCCTGTGGCGACAAAGCTGGCCGCCGCTGTTAACTGCGGTCGGCATTGGCTGTTTGATTGTTGGCGTAATCTACGCGATGCGCATTAAACCCCAGCCGCATATCACTGCGGTATAACTCATCAATGAGCGCTGCTGAAAAATCATTTCGGCAGCGTACTCCGCTGTATTTTAAGAATTTGACTAGCTCCTCTTACACCTCAAATCCCGCTTTCTGACGCTGACCAGGCCGTCGATATAACTTTTCGGCTAATTTCAGCCGCTTTTTCAGTCCTGATTTGTCATAAACAGACATGCCGCTGCGTCCCGCGCGGCAGTGTTTGGCCGTATTAAGGCGCACTAAACCTTCATTAATCCTCGTTCTTCCTGGCTATAGCAGGCCCTAAAGCGGAAAAAACCGGCGCGTTAAGGCGGAAAAACATGCATCTAACCTACCGTTTATTGCCGTTTGGCACTGAAGATTGGCACTCGAAAGCCACTTTTTGCTTAAGGGAATAGGGCGTTGTTAAGAAAGATTCCATTAACCGTTGGCAAAAAACCATTAAGCGTAACGATGAATAGGGTGCAGTAATTTAACTTATCTCCCGCTTTTTGGCTGTTATTGTTTAGGCTAGATAACCTTTCTTATCAGGATTATTCCTGGCGGCATGATGAGAAATTATGGTCTACGCGCGTCAACCGAATGATGAAAGAATCCAGGAGTAGATCCAGTTAAAAACAGAGGTTATGTGTGAGCGGTTACACGGCGTTGTTCATTAATGCTTAACAGAATTGTCTGCATTCAGGGCTGATGATTAATGTTGGTAAAGTAATAATTGAAGCGCCAATCTCACCGAAATGAGATTGGACTTCGTTTGAATGGCTTGAATAGAGAGACTTTTGCTGATGTGAATCTATTTTACCGCAAAAAAGGAAGCAATTCCGCGATGGTATTCATCAGGAAAAATTGGAGCGAATTGTTATGTTGTGAACGCCGTATTAAATGATCTTCATATCTTCTGGTAAGAACAAATCTCAGCATTAAGTCAAATAACATCGGCCTTAATGGTGTTAGCGATTATCTGTTCCTGCAGGATAATGATAAACGCTGCGGCTAATATCCAGTAAACGGCAGCTACGACGGGTACCTATGTCGAATGTCGTTTGCAGAAAGTTAACCGCCTGACGCTTTTCATTCGTGGTAAAGAAGTTTTTCAATACGCTTTGCAGCATCTCTTTATCGGAACTCAGAGATTGCAGTTCACGCGTGAGGTTAAGAAGCTGATCTTCCAACTCCTTGATTTTGCGACCTTCCTCGGAAGAGAGCCCAGAAAACTTCTTCTTCCAGCTATAGAAAGTGGCCTCGGAAATGCCAAGCTCCTCACAAATCTCCCTGACTTTCACTCCCGTTTCAGAAGCTTTAATGGCATTTGTGATTTGCTCTTCGCTATATCGTGACTTTCTCATAAATGCTATTACCTTTCTTATCAATTAGTGGATGAGAATTACTGTATTAATATCTGGCACTGCAAAAACACTATTAATTCAGTATTAAAGTGCGCGATTTGAATTGCGAGGGTTAAATTAAGATATTTAGAAGAAATATCATCATGGGATAAATCTTATTTTATTCCGAATGGCATTGAACGCCTTCCTGGCTTTAGGTTTTTGATATAAATTCTCTCCATCCCAAATGCAGAAAAATACTACATTCATTGGAAAATCGGCATAAACCACTTGCAGAAATGTCAGGGTGTGCCAGTAAACCTTTGCTTAGAATTTAAGCTGAAATCGTTTACATCCACCGAGTTTCGCACCGGATATAATCGGAATTTTCCTGAATATAATTCCTAATTGCTGACGCGAGTCTCATTTTTCGGACCAGTTTGGTTTGAAGTTAATAAATTAAGTCAGGCCCACTGAGCGCTTGTTAATTCATTTCAAGGACGTTGTACCGAAAGTTGTTGTAGTTCGTAATACTAAGGATCAGTCAATGAAATTGAGCGTAATGTCTAATGCCGCCTGGATGATGTCTGAAAAGATCGTCTCCGTGTTCGGCGTCATATTTGTGACCTCCTACGTGGCAAAATCCTTTGGTCCAACCATCTTTGGCCAAATGGCGTTTTCGACCTCGCTATTTTCCATGGTGCAGACCGTGGCGATTTTCGGTACGGAAACCATCCTGTTTAAACGTATCAGTAAGAGTGCGCCGAAAGGGCTGCGCCTGATGACCGTAGCGCGCAACATGCGCATGGTTTTGCTGTTGCTGACATCGCTGCCCGTCTTGATTTGGGTCTGGTACAACATGCAGGAAAACTTCCTCGCTTTTGCACTGGCCTCGTTTATCTCTTCGGTTTTCGTGACGCAGGACACCTTCAGTGTCTATAACAATGCGCGCTTAGCGTCGCGACTGAATACCATCGCCAACTCAGTCGGTTTGCTGCTGGGCTTCAGCTTAAGTTTTGCCATTGCCTGGCTGCACCTCAATCCGCTGTGGCTGACCGTATCGATTGTCGCCGTCACGCTGGTGCCGTATGTGATTAAGCGTTTTAACTTTTACCGCGAAAATCAGGACGTGGCGCCGCCGCAGGATAAGCGCAACACCTATCTGCGCTATTTGCTGTACGCCGGATTACCGCTGGCCATCTCCAGCATCTTTATCTCGGTGCAGGTGAAAGCGGCACAGATGTTCCTGGCGGGCATCGCCTCGGCGCGCGATCTCGGGCTGTTCGCCGCCGCCAATACCATTTCG
The DNA here is from genome assembly GCF_024707505.1 of Pantoea sp. SOD02. GTDB lineage: Bacteria > Pseudomonadota > Gammaproteobacteria > Enterobacterales > Enterobacteriaceae > Pantoea > Pantoea symbiotica. The sequence continues at coordinate 375,496 of NZ_CP102604.1, forward strand.
GCCTCCTGGATTTTTATCCCGGTCGCCATCATCACTTCTTGCTTTTCGGAAATCTTCCGCGAGCGTGGAGAAGCCGCCATCAAGCTGACAGCAAGGCTTAATGGTTATGTCATGGGTGTTTCATTGTTGTTGTTAGCGGTGATCGCGATGTACGGCGAAAAAATCATCATCGCTTTATATGGTCACGAGTACACACAGTCAGGAAGTCTCATTACGTTGTTGTCGTTAGCGACCTGCTTTTCGGCGATGGGGACCGTAGCGTATCGCTACATGGTCAAAGAAGGCGGGTTTAATTATCTGTTGAAGAAAATTGTTTGCCTGATGGTGATCAGCTTGCCGCTGTCGTGGTGGCTGATCCAAGGCTACGGCATCATGGGTGCCGCATGGAGCGTTTTCATCTCAGAATTGCTGTCTCTTACCGTAATGAATTACTTCTTCAAAAACGGCGTCATCCAAAAAATCCAGGTTTCCTCACTCAACTACAAAACCTACAAATGAGGTCAGATATGCTCAAGTTGAAAGATGAACTCAGAAGAAGCGTGCAGTACTTCATCAAGAAGATGCCCTGGGCATACCAGGATCGTATCTACTATTTTCATAAGTTCCGCAAACTGCCCAATTTGCGTGAGCCGAAAGTGTTTAACGAGAAGGTGCTGTACCGCAAATTCATCCATGGCGATTATCAGATGTATGGTCGTCTGTCGGACAAATATTCGGTGCGCGAATATATCGCCGAGAAAGTGGGCAGCGAATACCTGATCCCGCTGGTGTACGAGACCAGCGATCCCAGCTCTTTGCACACGTTGCCGAGCTGGAAAAATACCGTTATCAAGCCGAATCACGCCTCTAACATGGTAGAGATTTTGCTTGAAGAGCCGGATGCGCTGAAGAAGCAGCAGATTATTAGCGACTGCCATCGCTGGCTGAAAACCGATTTCGCTAACGAAGCGCGTGAGATTCACTATCGCTACATCAAGCCACGCATTCTGGTGGAGCAGTACATTGGCGATGGTAAATCGGCGCCGATTGACTACAAGTTCCACATGTTCAACAAGCGCGACGGCAGCTTTGAGTATGTGCTGCAGGTGATCTACAACCGCTGCAATCCGCTGTTGTCGATGAACTTTTACGTCAACAACCTCAACGAGGCGTATCACAAAATTCGTGATACCGGCCTGGACGTGACGCCACAAATGGCCTCGTTGCAGCACGCGTTGGCGTTGAGTAAAAAGCTGGCGAGTGATTTCGATTATGTGCGCGTGGATTGGTACATTGATAAAGAGCAGATCTACTTCGGCGAATTAACCTTTACGCCAGGCGCGGGTTTGGTGACCGGTCTGGATCGCGGGCTCAATCAGATGATGGGTGATATGTGGATTCAGGATCGTCGCGGTACGAAGATACCGGGCATCACGGTGACGGAAGTAACCATTCCGGCCGTATTGAAGAAAATTTAAGTATCACACAGCAAAATAAAAAACCCCGCTTCGGCGGGGTTTTTTATTGGCAGCGATTAAGGCATTGGCCAATCGGTTGGCGTCTGGCTCATCACTTCAATAAAGGCGTTTTTGGAGATTTCCATAAAGTTATGCAGATTCTCCATGCTCAGCGTGATACCAAGCAGGCCGGTAACAAACCAGCAAGACATGCCCACGCCGATGCCACCGCACAGCAGCGCCATCACGTGATGACTGTTCTGACGCAGTCGAATTTTCATGGTGCTGGCGAAGAACATCATTACCGCACTCAGGAGTTCCCAGCGCATAACAATCAAACTGGTGGTTAAGGTGGCCATCTGCAAAAACCTCTTAGAATCAGTGATATCCCCGACATTCAATCGACATCACTGGCGGCTAAGAAGGAAGGTCAGGGAAGTCCTTCAGGCCGTCTTACTGAATACAGGAAAGTGTGACTTGGCTCACATTATATCACTCGATTTTAAATTTTGAACAAAATTTATACCTGGTATGGTAGAAAGTTTTTTATCGAACTGGAGGGAAAAGCAGGCAGGAAAAGCGAGGTGCGCCCGCAAGGGGCGCGCAGAAAAGGTTAGCTAACCGGGCAGCACTCGCCGGTTGTACGCTGGGCAAAACTGGTCATGTTGTTGTCTGCACAGTCAAAACTGAGCAAGCGCGGACGCTGAATCATCGCCTGACGACGCATGGTGTGACGATAAGCGGTTGGCGTTTGTGAGAACTGACGGCGGAACACGCGCGAGAAAGTCTGCTGCGAGTCATAACCGTATTGCATCGCGATATCGAACACCGGACGCTGAGTTTGGCGCAGCGCTTCAGCGGCCAGCGTCAGGCGGCGTTCGCGAATATAGCCACCCAGCGTTTGTTTCGTGACGGCACGGAACATACGCTGCAGATGCCATTTTGAGTAACCTGATTTTGCCGCGACTTCATCAATAGACAGCGCTTTATCCAGATTCTGATCGATCCAGTTGGACAGCGAATGAATGATTTCCTGTTGCATCATAGCCTCATCCTTCTGATGTTTTTTGCCTGGTGAGAAATTCGAAGTTTTGCTGGGGTGCGAGTATAATTCCTCAAGTTAACTTGAGGTAAAGGCCCTAAATGAAAAAAGAACGCAATTACCCGAAGCCGGTTTTAACGCCGGGCGAAGTGGCGAAGCGCAGCGGCGTGGCGGTGTCGGCGCTGCACTTCTATGAGACCAAAGGATTGATTTTCAGCTCGCGCAACGGCGGCAATCAACGCCGCTACAGCCGCGACGTGCTGCGTCGCGTGGCCATCATCAAAATCGCGCAACGCATCGGTATTCCGCTGGCGACGGTGAGCGACAGCCTGACGCATGTGCCGGCCAATAAGCGCATGTCGACGCAGGAGTGGGACGCGCTGACGCAACACTGGCGTGAGGAGCTGGATAAACGCATCGAAACCCTGACGCGCTTGCGTAACGATCTGGATGGCTGCATTGGCTGCGGCTGTTTATCGATGCGCGATTGCCCGCTGCGCAATCCGGGTGACCGCCTGGGCGAGCAAGGTTCGGGCGCGGTGCTACTCGATCCGGAACAAGACGAGCAAAAACGTTAATCGACTATACTTGGCGGAACACTTTTACCGGCAAGGAAACCGTATGATCACCGTTCACCATCTGGAAAACTCCCGCTCGCATCGCGTGTTATGGCTACTGGAAGAGCTCGCGGTGCCTTACCAAATCAAACGCTATCAACGTGAAAACACTCTGCTGGCCCCCGATTCCTTAAAGAAAGTGCATCCGCTAGGGAAATCACCGGTGATTACCGACGGCAATCGCGTGATTGCCGAGTCAGGCGCGATTCTCGAATACCTGCAACTCAAATACGACAGCGAGCATCAGTTGGCGTTGAGTCATGAAGATGAACAGATTCAGGCGCGTTACTGGCTGCATTACGCGGAAGGATCGCTGATGCCGCTGCTGGTAATGAAGCTGGTGTTTGCGCAGTTTGGCAAAAAGCCGGTGCCGTGGCTGCTGCGTCCGGCTGGCATCGCATTGAGTAAAGGGATTCAGAAAGCCTGGCTGAACAAGCAGCTGGCATTGCACGGCAGCGTGATTGAAGAACATCTCACGCAGCATCCATTTTTTGCCGGTTCACGTTTTAGCATCGCCGACGTGCAGATGAGCTTCCCGCTGCTGGCACTGCAGTTACGTGGTTCGCTGCGCGATACGCCCGCCACCGCCCGCTGGCTGGAAACCATGCAGCAGCGCGCTGCCTGGCAACGAGCGATTCAGCAGGGTGGCGCGATTGAGTTAAGCCGCTAAGTTCTGCCAGGTCGCCATGAATGGCGACCCTACGGGGCGAAAGCCTGGATTTATCCTGTCATGCCCGCGATTAGTAGTTGAAAACCCCATGGCAAACGCCAGATAATCGTTTGCCTTTTTTCCTCGTCCCCTTTTACGGCCTGGAATACGCGGCGACGTAAACGTTTGCCTGGATTTTCATCATGAAAATCCGCCATCAGGGAACAGCAAACGTGCGCCGCGCGGCGACTCACATCACAAAAATATTGAGGAAGAATTATGTCTGGCGAATCGCGCCCGGCCAGTGGAAAACTGGACGCCTGGTTCAATATCTCTGCACGCGGCAGCAGCGTGCGTCAGGAAGTATTGGCGGGTCTGACAACGTTTCTGGCGATGGTGTATTCCGTCATCGTGGTGCCCGGCATGCTGGGCAAAGCGGGCTTCTCACCAACGGCGGTGTTCGTCGCTACCTGTTTAGTCGCTAGCTTTGGTTCGATTATCATGGGCTTGTGGGCCAACCTGCCAATGGCGATTGGTTGCGCCATCTCGCTGACCGCCTTCACCGCTTTCAGCCTGGTGCTTGGCCAGCACATTAGCGTGCCGGTGGCGCTTGGCGCAGTGTTCCTGATGGGCTTACTGTTCACGCTGATTTCGGTCACCGGCATCCGCGCATGGATTCTGCGTAATTTGCCGATGGGCGTTGCGCACGGAACCGGCGTCGGTATCGGCTTGTTCCTGCTGCTGATCGCCGCTGACGGCATTGGTTTGGTGGTGAAAAACCCGGCTGCAGGCTTGCCGGTGGCGCTGGGTCAGTTCGCTTCGTTCCCGGTGATCATGTCGCTGGTCGGCCTGGCAGCGATTTTCGGTCTGGAAAAACGCCGCGTGCCTGGCGGCATTCTGCTGACCATCATCACCATCTCGATTCTTGGCCTGATTTTCGATCCGGCAGTGACCTATCAAGGTCTATTCGCCATGCCAAGCCTGAAGGATGCCAACGGGCAATCGGCGATGTTTAGCCTTGATATCATGGGCGCGCTGCAACCTGTGGTGCTGCCAAGCGTGCTGGCGCTGGTGATGACCGCAGTCTTTGATGCCACCGGCACCATTCGCGCGGTAGCGGGTCAGGCGAATCTGCTGGATAAAGAGGGGCAGATCATCAACGGCGGTCGTGCGCTGACCACCGATTCTGTCAGCAGCCTGTTCGCTGGTCTGGTCGGCGCTTCGCCGGCTGCGGTTTACATCGAATCTGCGGCAGGAACGGCGGCGGGCGGTAAAACCGGTCTGACGGCGATTGTGGTGGGTTTGCTGTTCCTGGTGATTCTGTTTATGTCGCCGCTGGCCTATCTGGTTCCCGCTTACGCGACGGCACCAGCATTGATGTACGTTGGCCTGCTGATGCTGAGCAACGTGGCAAAAATCGACTTCAACGATTTCGTTGATGCGATGTCTGGCTTGCTGACCGCAGTGTTCATCGTGCTGACCTGCAACATCGTCACTGGCATCATGCTCGGCTTCGCTTCACTGGTGATTGGTCGTTTGTTTGCTGGCGAGTGGCGCAAGCTGAATGTTGGCACGGTGGTGATTGCTGTCGCGCTGGTGGCGTTCTATGCCGGTGGCTGGGCCATCTGACCTCAAAGTTGAATAATTCCAGGATTATTCGCTTTCTGCTCCACGCCGCACATCGGGTTGCCCCGCTGTGCGGCGTTTTGTTTTACACTTTCCCACGCAACAACATCGCTTTAATGAAATTGATTCGCCTAAGGAAAGCATGGAAATCTTCTTTACTATTCTCATCATGACGCTGGTGGTTTCACTCTCCAGCGTGGCGGCACGTATTCTGCCGTTTCAAATTCCCCTGCCGCTGGTACAAATTGCCGCCGGTGCACTGCTCGCATTTCCCGTCTTCGGCCTGCATGTCGATTTTGATCCGGAGCTGTTCCTCGTGCTGTTCATTCCGCCGCTGCTGTTCGCGGATGGCTGGAAAACGCCGATTAACGAGTTCCTGCATCACGGTCGCGAAATCATGGGGCTGGCGCTGGTTCTGGTGCTGATCACCGTGGTCGGGATTGGCTACCTGATTTACTGGCTGGTGCCGGGGATTCCGCTGATTCCCGCCTTTGCGCTGGCGGCGGTGCTGTCGCCAACCGATGCCGTGGCGCTGTCCGGCATTGTCGGTGAAGGGCGCATCCCGAAAAAAATCATGTCGATTGTGCAGGGTGAAGCCCTGATGAACGACGCATCAGGTCTGGTATCGCTGAAGTTTGCCGTCGCGGTGGCGATGGGCACCATGGTGTTTACGTGGGGCGGCGCCAGCGTCGAGTTTCTCAAAGTGGCGGTTGGCGGTTTGGTTGCCGGTGTGGCGATATGCTGGCTGTATGGCCGCTCGCTGCGTCTGCTGAGCCGTTGGAGCGGTGATGACCCGGCAACCCAAACCGTGCTGCTGCTGCTGTTACCGTTCGCCTCGTACCTGATTGCGGAACATCTTGGCGTGTCGGGCATCCTCGCCGCCGTCGCCGCCGGTATGACCATCACGCGTTCTGGCATTATCCGCCAGGCACCGCTGGCGATGCGTCTGCGTGCGAACAGCGTGTGGCAGATGCTGGAGTTCGTGTTCAACGGCATGGTGTTCCTGATGCTCGGCCTGCAATTGCCCGACATCCTTTCCACCTCGATTGCACAGGCCAATGCCGATCCTAACGTGGAACTGTGGATGCTGTTTACCGACGTTCTGTTGGTGTACGCCGCGCTGATGGTAGTGCGTTTCGGTTGGTTGTGGATCATGAAGCGCACCAGTATGCGTCTGCTGAAGAAGAAGCCGCTGGAGTTTACCAACTACTCGCTGCGTGAACTGCTGATTGCCTCTTTTGCCGGGGTACGCGGCGCCATCACGCTGGCCGGTGTGCTGTCGATTCCGCTGTTCCTCAGCAACGGCGATCCGTTCCCGGCGCGCTATGAATTGGTGTTCATCGCTACCGGCGTGATTTTGGTGTCGCTGCTGGTTGGTGTGGTGATCTTGCCGATTCTGCTGCGTGACGTTGAGAGCATCGATAAAGTCGGCCATCGTCGTGAGATTCAGTTTGCGCGTGCTGCGATGGCGGGCGTGGCGATTGAGAGCCTGCATAAAATGGAGCAGCGTCTCGAAACCGACACTGAAGAGAACATCGATCCGGAACTGCTGAAAGAAGTTAGCTTGCGGGTGATTGGTAATCTGCGTCGCCGCGCGGAGGGCAAAAACGATATCGAACAGGCGCAATTTGCCGAAAACCTCGAACGTCGCTTCCGCCTCAATGCGCTGCGTGCCGAGCGTGCCGAGGTTTATCATCTGCGCGCCACGCAGGAGATCTCCAACGAGACGATGCAGAAATTGCTGCACGATCTCGATCTGCTGGAAGCGCTGTTAATCGAGAAAGAGGAATAGCAGCCAGTCACACAAACGTAGGGTCGCCATTCATGGCGACCTATTTACATTAATGCGCTGTGGCCGTTTTCACACCGACAGCCGCGGCGCACTATCCGGCCAGTGCTCACGACAACACTCAATCCACGCCTCGGCGCTACGCGACAGATAACTGCCTTCGCGCCAAATCAGCCCTAAGCTCCACTGCAACTCCGATTCCAGCGGCAGCCACAGCAGCGATTGTTTATCCAGCCGCTGACAAATGGGCTCCGGCAGAATCGCCAATCCCATGCCCGCCTGCACCATCGCGGCGAGAAAATCCCACTGCGCGCTGCGCAGCGCAATAGTCGGCGTCAGTTTCTGGCGTTGGAACGCTTTGCGAATCTGGCGATTCAGCGCGAACTCTTCATTGAGGATCAGTAGCGGATGTTCGGCTAACTCCGCTAATCCAACTTTATGGTGATCGCGCCATTGTTCACTGCGCGGCAGCAGCACGCACAGCGGATGGTGCATCAACTCCAGCGTGTTGAGCGGCAGTTCTGACTCAATCGGCAGCGCGGTGAGGGCGATATCCAGCGCGCCACTCAGCACCGCTTGCTGCGCGGTTAAGCCGCCAAACTCGGATATTTTCAGCTGTACGCCCGGATAACGGCGGCGAAAGGCGGAGATCGATCCGGCCATCTGCATGCCGACCATCGGCGGAATCCCCAGCCGCAGCTCGCCGGTTTTCAACTGGTTGATATCACCCAACTGCGCCTCAAGCTGATGAAACTCCTGCAAAATCACCAATCCGCGCTGGTAAACCGCCTGGCCGCTATCAGTAAGATGCAGTTTGCGGCCTTCACGCAGCAGCAAGGTGCAGCCGAGCTCCTCTTCCAGCTGACGCAACATTTTGCTGATGGTCGGCTGCGTCACGAACAGCTTCTCTGCGGCGCGGGTGAAGCTTTGCTGACGCACCACTTCTGTGAAATAGCGCAGGGCGCGCACGTCCATAAACATTCCTTTTTGGCATAGTTTGAATGATTTTAATTCATTTCTTTCACAGTTTGCGGCGGATTTATACTGGGCACCTCAATTCTTCCTCAGGGTGCAAGGCAATGATGGCATTAAGTCCGCGCAGAACGGATCTCCTGCAACGTACATTTGTTCCGCTGCAGCTGGTGCTGTATGTCGGTTTGTTTATTTTCAGCGACAGACTGGTGAGCTGGCTGCATTTGCCGCTGCCGGCCAATGTGGTTGGCATGGTGCTGCTGCTGGTGTTAATCATGACGCGCATCGTGCCGCTGCGCTGGGTGAAAGCCGGTGCTAACTGGCTGCTGGCGGAAATGCTGCTGTTCTTTATTCCAGCGGTGGTGGCGGTGGTGAATTACAGCGATTTGCTGCGCAGTGAAGGCTGGCGCATTTGCGTGGTGATTGGCGTCAGTACCCTGCTGGTACTGGCTTCGACTTCACTGGTGGTCGATCGTTTATATCGCTTCGAACTGGCGCGCGCCGCCCGCAAGCAGGCCCATCATGAATGATCTGCTGATTAGCCTGCTGTGTCTGGCGTTTACGCTGCTGGTCTATTACCTCAATAAGATTCTCTATCGTCGCTGGCGCACGCTGTTGTTGATGCCGCTGGTCTTGACGCCGCTGGTGCTGGTGGCGCTGCTGCTGCTCACTCATGTCAGCTGGAAAAATTACATCGCTGAAAGTCACTGGCTGATTTGGTTGCTCGGTCCGGCCACGCTGGCGTTTGCCGTGCCGGTGTATGAGAACCTCGAAATCATCAAGCGTCACTGGTTGTCGCTGAGCGTGGGCGTGCTGACTGCCACGCTGGTGGCGGTATGCAGTTCGGTGTGGCTGGCGCGCTTGCTGACGCTGCCGGAAACCATCCAGCGCAGCCTGGCGGTACGCTCGATTACCACGCCGTTTGCGCTGGCAGCCGCGCAGCCAATTGGTGGCCAGCCGGATCTGGTGGCGCTGTTTGTGGTGATCACCGGCGTGTTCGGTATGGCGGTGGGCGATGTGCTGTTTCTGCGTATCGCCATCAAACAAGGCGTCGCCAAAGGCGCGGGATTTGGTGCGGCATCACACGGCGCAGGTACCGCGCGCGCTTACCAACTCGGCCAGCAGGAAGGCGTGGTGTCCAGCCTGGTGATGATGCTGTCAGGTGTCGTGACGGTGATTCTTGCGCCGCTGCTTAGCCATTTATTATGGACGGCGTAAAAGGTCCATTTTCGAGCCATGCCTTATTTAGGTTAGCAATCGCTTTGCTTATTGTTTGGGCACGCAAACAATGAAAGGAAGCGACGATGAAAAAACATGTTTTAGCATTGGGTCTGATGCTGGCCTCCACTGGGATCAATGCCGCAGAAGTTGGCATTAAAGGTGGCAGTGATTTCTTCTCTGCCGCCATCAACACTGAAAAAACCGCACCGGGCATGCAATATGGCGTGCAATACATCAACGGTGAGCATAAGTCACAGTTGGTTGAGGGTCATCTAGGATACGGTTTTGCGCTGGGTGCGTTGCAAATCGCGCCGCGCGTCGGTTTGTTCTGGGCCGATCTCGATAACGATAAATCCAATGCCAGAGGTGCTAATGCGGGCGTTCGCTTCATGGCGCCACTACCTATCGTGGAGCAAACCTGGCTGTACCTCGATTACAGCATGGCCCCGGATTTCGCCACGCGTCATGTGCACCACCTGTATCAGTTTGAGGCGGGGGTTCAGTATCAACCGGTTAACTGGCTGATTCTGCGTTCCGGTTACAGCTATCTGTCAACGTATGGAAAATATGGCCACAACGACCAGCGCTTAATCAACGGCTTGTTTGCTGGCGCTGCCGTCAGTTTCTAATCATCTAAACGGCCTTAACTGGCCGTTTTCCCCGCTGTAATCCATTTTTACGTAAAGCTTTCCAAATAATGTTGTCTCTCGTCGCCAGGCTGGTACCCTTGCCGCCGAATTAATTGTCCTTCATGGAGTGGAATCACATGTTAAAGCAACTTGTTACTGGAAGCGTATTGGGTCTGGCACTGCTGAGCAGCGGCGCGCAGGCAATTGAGGGCAGTGTTGACGTGGGTGAGCATAGCACCAACCTGAACCTTGGCCTCGGCACCACTTCACCGGGCCTGTTCCTGAAAGGCAACTGGCTGCGCAGCGATCACGATGGCAGCACTTACGGTGCGGGCCTCGGCTATAACATCGACGTGGGCGATTTCCGCATTGCTCCTACCGCGAAAGCGCTGTTCACCCATCCGGAAGATGGTCGTGATGGCTTCACCGTGGCAGTGGGTGGTGCAGCGCAATACAGCTTCAACAGCATGTGGGGCCTGTACGGCGAATATTACTATGCGCCAGAAGCCTTCTCCGATCGTCTGGATAGCTACCAGGAAGCCTCGGGCGGCCTGAGCTTTACGCCGATTTCACTGCTGAACCTGCGTGTGGGTTATCAGTACATCGAGCTGAACAACAAAGGCAGCCGCAAAGATAACGTACTGGTCGATGGCCCGTACGTTGGCGCGTCACTGCGTTTCTAATGAGGTAACCAGGTGCGCATCAATGCGCACCCTATCCGTAGGGTCGCCATTCATGGCGACCCTTTTAACATCCTCACTAATGCGATTTACCCTGCGAAATCCCAATCCCCGTCTGCGAGCGAATAAACTGCCCACGGAAGCGCGCACGTTCCTGCGCACCGCGTGCTGAATGGTCGGTAATCGAGAACAGCCAGATACCGATAAACGCCGCCAGCATCGAGAATAGCGCCGGATACTCATACGGATAAATCGGTTTCTCGTGCCCCAATACCTGCACCCAAATCGTCGGGCCAAGGATCATCAGCAGCACCGCAGTGATCAGTCCCAGCCAGCCGCCCACCATCGCGCCGCGCGTGGTCAGTTTCGACCAGTACATCGACAGCAAAATAATCGGGAAGTTACAGCTGGCCGCAATCGAGAACGCCAGGCCGACCATGAAGGCAATGTTCTGTTTCTCAAACAGAATCCCCAACGCAATCGCCACCACGCCCAACACCAGCACGGTGATCTTCGAGATGCGCAGTTCGTCGCGCTCCGTCGCCTTACCTTCGCGGATCACGCTGGCATAGAGATCGTGTGAAACCGCCGACGCGCCCGCCAGTGTCAAACCTGCCACCACCGCCAGAATGGTGGCGAAGGCCACTGCCGAGATAAAGCCGAGGAACAGGCTACCGCCGACCGCATTCGCCAGATGCACCGCCGCCATATTGGTGCCGCCGAGCAGCGCGCCGCTGGCGTCTTTGAAGGCTGGATTCGCTCCCACCAGCAAAATCGCGCCGAAGCCGATAATAAAGGTCAGGAAGTAGAAGTAGCCCATAAAGCCGGTAGCCCAGAACACGCTTTTACGTGCTTCACGCGCATCGGCCACGGTGAAGAAGCGCATCAGAATATGCGGCAAACCGGCGGTACCGAACATCAAACCGAGACCTAATGAGAGCGCCGAGATCGGATCTTTCACCAGCCCGCCAGGCTGCATGATCGCCGCGCCTTTCGGGTGCACCGCCATCGCTTCGGTGAACAGCGTATTGAAGCTAAAGCCAACGGCTTTCATCACCATAATCGCCATAAAGCTGGCGCCAAACAGCAGCAGCACCGCTTTAATGATCTGCACCCAGGTGGTCGCCAGCATGCCGCCGAACAGCACGTACAGCACCATCAAAATGCCGACCATCACCACCGCGATATGGTAATCGAGGCCAAACAGCAGCTGGATCAGCTTACCGGCACCGACCATCTGTGCGATCAGATAGAGCGCCACCACCACCAGCGAGCCGCAGGCCGACAGCGTTCGGATCGGTTTCTGCGCGAGGCGATAAGAAGCGACATCGGCAAAGGTATAGCGCCCGAGGTTACGCAACCGTTCGGCAATCAAAAACAGGATCATCGGCCAGCCGACGAGGAAGCCGAGCGAGTAGATCAGCCCGTCGTAACCCGAGGTGTAAACCAGAGCAGAAATACCGAGGAAAGAGGCGGCGGACATAAAGTCACCTGCGATGGCGAGGCCATTCTGGAAACCGGTGATATTGCCGCCTGCGGTGTAGTAATCGCTGCGTGAGCGGGTACGTTTGGAAGCCCAATACGTGATGCCAAGCGTCGCGGCGACAAACACCACGAACATGATGATGGCTTCATAGTTGGTGGCTTGCCGTTGTACCGCGCCGGTAATGGCATCGGCGGCAAACACGCTGGCCGGCACGATGGCTAAAAACACCGAAAGCAGGCGCTTCATGATTTCACCTCGCTCAGGATCTGTTTGGTCAGACGATCAAACTCGCCGTTGGCGCGCCACACGTAAACGCCGGTCAGCACGAATGACATCACGATTAAACCGACGCCAATCGGAATGCCGCGCGTGACGTTAGTGCCCGCGTGCAGCGGCGTACCGAGCCAGGCGGGCGCAAAGGCGATTAACAGAATAAAGCCGATGTAGAGCACCAGCATGATCACGCTGAGCAGCAGCGCAAACGCCTGGCGCTTGTGCACCAGCTCATGAAAGCGCGGATTATTCTCGACTTGTTGCCAGACTGCTTCCTGTTCAGGGGTTTCGTTCATCACATTTTCTCCAGAGGCAAGGCGGCCAGCATACTCACGATTAAATGATTTAACTGGCTGAATATTCTAGTTTTATAAGTTGTGCGAACTCAGAAATACGTGGCATATAAGGGCGGCCAAATGGTCGCCCCTACAACAGAAGCCGGTTACGGCATGGTGATGGACTGTTTCTCCTCCAGCAATTTCTCTACCACGCCCGGATCGGCCAGCGTAGAGGTATCGCCGAGATTGCTGGTATCGCCCGCAGCGATTTTGCGCAGAATGCGACGCATAATCTTGCCGGAGCGGGTTTTTGGCAGCGAGTCGGTCCAGTGCAGCACATCCGGCGTGGCAATCGGGCCAATCTCTTTACGCACCCAGTTACGCACTTCGGTATACAGCTCTGGCGACGGCTCTTCGCCGTGGTTGAGCGTGATATAAGCGTAGATCGCCTGGCCTTTGATGCTGTGCGGAATGCCCACCACCGCAGCTTCGGCAATCTTCGGATGCGACACCAGCGCCGATTCAATCTCGGCGGTGCCAAGACGGTGACCGGAAACGTTCAGCACATCATCGACGCGGCCGGTGATCCAGTAATAACCATCTTCATCACGGCGCGCGCCGTCACCGCTGAAGTAGCGATTTTTAAAGGTGGAGAAATAGGTTTGCTCGAAACGATCGTGATCGCCATAGAGCGTACGCGCCTGGCCTGGCCAGGAATCGACGATCACCAGGTTGCCTTCGGTCGCGCCCTCAAGCGGGTTGCCTTCGTTATCCACCAGCGCAGGCTGCACGCCGAAGAACGGTTTGGTGGCGGAACCGGCTTTCAGTTCGGTCGCACCGGGCAACGGCGTAATCATGAAGCCGCCGGTTTCGGTTTGCCACCAGGTATCGACGATTGGGCAACGGCTGTCGCCAATCTTCTTGTAATACCACTCCCACGCTTCCGGGTTGATCGGTTCGCCCACCGAACCCATGATGCGCAGGCTGCTGCGATCGGTGCCTTCAATCGCTTTATCACCTTCGGCCATCAGCGCGCGAATCGCGGTTGGCGCGGTATACAGCAGCGTGACCTTATGTTTATCCACCACTTCCGCCATGCGGCTCGGCTTCGGCCAGTTCGGCACGCCTTCAAACATCAGCGTGGTTGCGCCGCACGCCAGCGGACCGTAAATCAGATAGCTGTGACCGGTGATCCAGCCGACATCAGCCGTGCACCAGTAAACATCATCCGGATGATAATCAAACACATACTTGAAGGTGCTGGCGGCATACACCAGATAACCGCCGGTGGTGTGCAGCACGCCTTTCGGTTTGCCGGTAGAACCGGAGGTATAAAGGATAAACAGCGGATGTTCGGCATCAACGGCGACCGGTTGGTGCTGATCGCTGGCCTTCGCCACCAGATCGTGCCACCACAGATCGCGGCCTTCGCGCCAGCCGGTGTCTTTACCGGTGCGCTTAAACACCACCACATTTTTTACCGTAGTGACGTTCGGATTGTTCAGGGCATCATCGACGTTTTTCTTCAGCGGAATGCTGCGTCCGGCGCGTACGCCTTCATCGGCGGTGATGATCAGTTTGGCGTTGGAATCGACCACGCGCCCGGCGACCGCTTCCGGTGAGAAGCCACCGAAGATTACCGAGTGCACCGCGCCAATGCGCGCACAGGCCAGCATCGCCACGGCGGCTTCGGGCACCATCGGCATATAGACTGCTACCACGTCGCCTTTCTTCACGCCCAGGCTGCCGAGCACATTGGCAAAGCGGCAGACGTCCGCATGCAGTTCGCGGAAAGTAATGGTTTTGCTTTCGCTGGCGTCGTCGCCTTCCCAGATGATGGCGGGATGATCGCCACGCGTGGCCAAATGGCGATCGAGGCAGTTGGCGGCAAGGTTCAGCGTACCGTCTTCATACCAGCGGATTGAAATATTGCCGGGGGCAAAGGAGGTATTTTTCACTTTGCTGTAAGGCTTAATCCAGTCGAGGATTTTGCCTTGCTCACCCCAAAAGGTGTCGGGATCGTCAACCGATTGTTGATACAGCGCCGCATACTGATCGGCATTAATGAGAGCATTCGCTGCAATGGCAGCGGGTACGGGATGCTTGTGTATTTGGCTCATGGCTGACCTCCTTGAAGATGTTAATCATATGTCAATCAATGGTTAATTGAAGAGCGCGACAGGGCTTTGTTTCTGTTTTGTAGTCTGGATCACGACCTTTTATCACCGCCAAATGTCCCACGAACGCGGAGTCAAAACGCCGCGCGATCAGTCCGATCTTCTGCTTTAAGCCTAAGAGATTTCTGCTTCTTCTGTGCAAATAATCAGCAAACGCGCCGGGCCGCTTTTTGCGCAATATTGCATAGCTATGCTGAAACTTATCGAATTAACACTTTTCATAACAGCGAGTTATGGCTGTTAACCTTTGTCAGCATTTTATGCTACTAACCTGAATAAGATTTGCGCTATCACGCCGGGGGTTGCATTTACCGTAGTGAAAATGGTACTTATCTCGGCCCTGTTCAGCAGGTATCAACTCAGACTGCATCACTCCGCAGGCGCAAAATGCCTGCACAGCTGTAACCGACGTAGTCATAAATAACCCTCTATTTTATCGGGCTTTTGCTCACTTCCCTGTGTGACATTTCTCCTGCACCTTCGCAGCAGAGCAAAGGGGTTTTTAACTGAGGAAATAACGCGTTATGAAAGGTTTTAAGTTCACCCTTGCATGGCAAATCCTCGTCGCGCTGATTTTGGGCGTGATTGTGGGAACCGTGCTGCATAATCAGCCCGACGATCGTGAATGGTTAATCACTAACATTCTGACGCCAGCGGGTGACATCTTTATTCATCTGATCAAGATGATTGTGGTACCGATTGTTATCTCCTCACTGATTGTCGGCATTGCTGGCGTGGGTGATGCGAAAAAGCTCGGACGTATTGGTGTCAAAACCATTATCTATTTTGAAGTGATCACCACCATTGCCATTGTGGTCGGCATCACGCTGGCCAACGTATTCCAACCCGGCAGCGGCATTGATATGTCAACGCTGGCAACGGTGGACATCTCTAAATACGAAGCCACAACCGAAGCCGTTCAGGGCGCACCGCACGGTCTGGTCACCACCATTCTGTCGCTGATCCCGCAGAACATCTTCGCCTCGCTGGTGAAGGGCGACATGCTGCCGATTATCTTCTTCTCGGTGCTGTTTGGTATGGGCTTGTCGGCGCTGCCATCGGAACATCGCGATCCGCTGGTCACGGTATTCCGTTCTATTTCCGAAACCATGTTTAAAGTGACGCACATGATCATGCGTTATGCGCCAGTCGGCGTGTTTGCGTTGATTGCGGTCACCATTGCGAACTTCGGTTTTGCCTCGCTCTATCCGCTCGCCAAGCTGGTGCTGCTGGTGTACGTGGCGATTCTGTTCTTTGCTTTCGTGGTGCTCGGCACGGTGGCGCGCTTCTGTAAGCTGCGCATTACTACGCTGATGCGCATTCTGAAAGACGAGCTGATTCTTGCCTATTCCACTTCCAGCTCAGAAACCGTGCTGCCGCGCATCATGCAGAAGATGGAAGCCTACGGTGCGCCGAAAGCCATCACCAGCTTCGTGGTGCCAACCGGTTACTCGTTCAATCTCGACGGTTCAACGCTGTACCAGAGCATCGCGGCGATCTTTATCGCCCAGCTGTATGGCATCGACCTGTCGCTGACCGACGAGATCATTCTGGTGCTGACGCTGATGGTGACGTCGAAAGGCATCGCCGGCGTGCCGGGCGTTTCCTTCGTGGTGCTGCTGGCAACGCTGGGCAGCGTGGGCATTCCGCTGGAAGGTCTGGCGTTTATCGCCGGTGTGGATCGCATCATGGACATGGCGCGCACCGCGCTGAACGTGATCGGTAACGCGCTGGCAGTGCTGGTGATTGCGCGCTGGGAAGACCAGTTCGACACCAAACAAGCCGCCGCCTACGAGCAGCAGCTGCGCACACAAAGCGCCAGTTAATAACGTCGTAGGGTCGCCATTCATGGCGACCGCTACGCACTGAAACCCGCTTCGGCGGGTTTTTTTATGCCCGCTGCAGACAAGTCTTATAACTCTATATCTCAAATTTCTCTTAAATTTATACCCACTATAACCACTAAAACTTTTGTTCGGTGGTTATAGTGGGTATATTTATTAGGCTGGAGACATCAGGAGGTTGTATTGAGCAGCAGGGAGCTGATCAGGATGTTGTTGGAGCGAGGGTGGGTGTTAGATCGTGTTAAGGGAAGCCATCATATATTCGTACGAATGGACAAGCCTTACCATATTTCGCTCCCTCATCCTGAGAAAGACCTGGCAACTGGAACAGTACGTAAGCTACTTAAGCTAATGAACTAATTTTACGGGGGCCTGGCCCCCGATTTGGACGAATTAGCCATGCCAGTTGCAGCAGGCATGGCAATGCTTTCATGTTTTCAAAAGTCGTTTTTAAACATATTAAAGTGAGGGCTCAGCATGAGATTCCCCGTTTATCTTCATAAGACAGAAAGCAACACCTATTCTGGCTTTGTACCGGATGTTGTTGGATGTTTTTTTGCTGGCGAGACAGTGGATGATGCATTAACTGATGCTTCTGCTGCGATCGATGCGCATGTAGAGTCGTCGACTGATGCGGGTTACGAGGTGCCGGTGGCAACGAGCATTGAAACGCATATTGAGGATGAAAATTGTCAGGGTGGTTATTGGGCCTTTGTCGATATCGATCTCAGCCGCTATGAAGGCAAAGCGGTAAAACTCAACATCACCTTGCCACAGAATCTATTAACTAAAATCGATAGCTATGTCGATCATCATCGTGAATATGGTTCCAGAAGTGGATTTTTGGCCGCGCTAGCGCGCAAAGAGTTAGCAAACGCCTGAACCCATAAAAGACCCGCTTCGGCGGGTTTTTTTATGCCTGCTGCGGCAAAAAGCAAAAAAATCCCGCGCGGCAGAGGAATTAACAATTCTGTATGATATATAGTTTTACGAATAAATTATTCTCTCACCGGAGTGTCCCATGCAGATCGATCTCAGCCAGATGATCACCGAAGGTCGTAATCCCGCCAGTCAGAACATTGATGAGCTGTCTACCGAAGCCATGCTGCGGGTGATTAATGATGAAGACAAAAAAGTGGCGCTGGCGGTGGAAGCCATCGTGCCGCAGATTACGCAGGTGGTGGATGCCATCACCCAAGCCTTCAGCAAAGGCGGTCGCCTGATCTATTGCGGCGCGGGCACGTCGGGTCGTTTGGGGATTCTGGATGCCAGCGAATGTCCGCCGACCTTTGGCACGCCGCGCAGCCAGGTGGTTGGGCTGATTGCCGGTGGCCACACCGCGATTCTGCAGGCGGTGGAAAACGCCGAAGACAATGTTGAGCAAGGCGCGCAGGATCTGCGTGATATCGAGTTCAATGCTAACGATGTGCTGGTCGGAATTGCCGCCAGCGGCCGCACGCCATATGTGCTGGGCGCGCTGGCGTATGCGCGTCAGCAGGGCGCATTTACTGCGGCGTTAACCTGCAATCCCAACAGCCCGATGTCGCAGGCTGCGGATCTGGCGTTGACGCCGGTGGTGGGCCCGGAAGTGGTCACCGGTTCATCGCGCATGAAGGCCGGAACGGCGCAGAAGCTGGTGCTCAATATGCTCACCACCGGCGCGATGATTCGCAGCGGCAAGGTGTACGGCAATCTGATGGTCGATGTGGAAGCCACTAATCAGAAACTGGTGCAGCGCCAGGTGAACATCGTCAAACAAGCCACCGACTGTGACGATGCCACCGCGCAGCAGGCGCTGGCGGCGTGTAATGGGCATTGTAAAACCGCGATTGTCATGGTGCTGGCGGGATTAACTGCCGATGAAGCGAAATCGCTGCTGAGTCAGAATCAGGGCTTTATTCGCAACGCGTTACGTGACGCAGGAGCGCAATGATGGCGGCCATTACCGAAGGTCTGGTGCGCGATATTCTGCAGGCAGTGGGCGGCGCCAGCAACGTGCTGCAGTGCGGCAACTGCATGACGCGTCTGCGCCTGACGCTCAACGATGCCACGCAGGTGGATAGCGCCACACTCAAAACGCTGCCGGGCGTGCTGGGTGTGATCGACAGCGATGCGCAGCTGCAGATCGTGCTCGGGCCCGGCAAAGCACAAACCGCAGCGGAGAAAATGCAGGCGCTGCTCAATCAACAACCGCCAGGCGATCTGCAGGCCATCGCCAGCGCGCAAAAGCAGCAGATGAAGGCGAAACAGACCAGCGCGCTGCACCGTTTTCTCTCCTGCTTTGCCACCATCTTTACGCCGCTGATCCCCGGTTTTATCGGTGCCGGTTTATTGCTGGGTTTCGCCACGCTAATTGAACAGATCTTCCACCTCAATCAGCCGGGCGATCATGCGCGCTGGCTGCTGGATACCGTGGCGTACATGAAGGTGTTCGGCAAAGGGCTGTTTACCTTCCTGAGTATTTTGATCGGCTACAACGCGCAGAAAGCCTTTGGTGGGACCGGCGTCAACGGCGCCATTATCGCCTCGCTGTTTGTGCTCGGTTATGTGCCTGACGCCAAAGTTGGCTATTACAGCGGGATGCAGGATTTCTTCGGCATGGTGATCGATCCACGCGGCAATATTATAGGCGTGCTGCTGGCGGCGATATTTGGTGCCTGGATTGAGAAACAGCTGCGAAAAATCATTCCCGATAATCTCGATATGATCCTGACGTCGTTGCTGACGTTATTAATTACCGGCGCGGTGACATTCCTGGTGATTATGCCGATTGGCGGTGAACTGTTTAAAGGCATGTCATGGTTGTTTATTCATCTCAATAACAATCCATTTGGTTGCGCTATTTTGGCCGGACTGTTTTTGATTGCGGTGATGTTTGGCATTCATCAGGGCTTTATTCCGGTCTATTTCGCGCTGATGGAAACCCAGGGCTTTAACTCGCTCTTTCCCATTCTGGCGATGGCTGGCGCCGGGCAGGTTGGCGCCTCGCTGGCGTTATGGTGTAAAGCGGACAAACACTCGCAGCTGCGTAAACAGATCAAAGGCGCGATTGTGCCAGGTTTGCTCGGTGTCGGCGAACCGCTGATTTATGGCGTCACGCTGCCGCGTCTGAAGCCGTTTATTACCGCCTGCTTTGGCGGCGCGCTGGGCGGCTTCTTTATCGGGCTGGTGGCGTGGCTGGGATTGCCAGTGGGAATGAACACCGTGTTTGGCCCTTCCGGTTTAGTCACGCTGCCGCTAATGACTTCATCGCAGGGCATTTTTGCCGGGATGGCGGTGTATCTCGCCGGGTTGATTGTGGCGTGGATTGGCGGGTTTGCCTTTACCTGGTGGGGCGGCACCCGCGATGTGGATTTGAGTTGAGTGAAGTGCGTGCATCGACCAGGTCGCCATAAATGGCGACCCTACAAAACCAACTCCCTGTAAGGTCGCCATTTATGGCGACCTTACCTAAACGTGATTCCGATCACACTTTTAAACTCTCTCGTATCGCTTATCCTGGCACTATCCCGTTAATCCATTAAGTACCGTTTGTAAGTAAAGTGTCAGTTAAAAATAAAGGATTTATTAAGGAGATAGAAAGCTAGACCTAAAATTTAAAATGGACTTAATATATTTATAATATCCAACCTGCATCGCAATTAATTCCCCGAAATCACAATAGGTTACTCATAATTGCCTTTTGCATTGAGTAGTAAAAATGTCTATACCTAAAGCCAATTAATCTATAACAAAAAATCCATCCCTTTTTTCGCTGCACCGTATTTCTTCACACAGTTGTTCTCAAATTAGATTGCTACACGGGATTGGTATTAACCTGCCGTTTTATCCCCTCGCGATGAATTTAACGCTGTTGCAAAAACAGCGCGGACGCTGCACGCCCACTGGAGGAAGTATGAGGTTTAAATTAAATCCTATCGCATTAGGGATGTTGACGGCGCAATTGCTGATCTATCCAGCAATGCAAAGTCAGGCTGTTACGTTGGGGACTTACACACCAGAAAATAATGACAATCAAATAGGTAAAATTACCGTCAGCAGCGGCAATGAAACCCTCACCGGCAATCAGGCGTTCACGGCAGGAACAGATGGCGCAGTCACCACCACGCTCGGGCAAGTAGCAATCACCTCGGGATCGCAATATCTCAATCAGGATCGCCTTGATCCCGGCCCGCAAAACTTTGCTATCACTACGCCCGATGCGGCCACCGGCACCAACAGCACGTTCCAGGTTTATAACTCTGCGAGTCTTGTCGCATTAGCGCCCGTCACCAGCGCCACTAGCGTGCCGGATGTGCAAAACGTCAATAATGGCCAATATATCGACGCGCGCATTGCCGATGTCACCGGCGGTACGCTGAATGTGAATATCGGCCAGGCCAATGCGCTCAGCAGCGCCAGCACCAACAGCTGGACCATGGCAGCCAAGAAGACGCAGCTGTTTGATGTGAGCGGCACCGGCACGGTGAACTGGAACAGCAACAACCGCATCAGCTTCTTCGGAGCAACCGCCACGCCAGACGGCGCAGGATCGGCCACCAGCAGCTATCAGGTGCAAAATCTTGCCACTTATAACGGTGGTTTCAGCGTGCAGACGCTGGATGGCAAAAGCACCAGTTTTACCGTCACTAACGCCAGCCAACTGCAAAGCTACAATAACTGGCTGATCAGCCAGCTACAGGCAGGCAACCTCGATAAAACGCGCTATCTCACCGAATTCAACAAAGCCGTCACCTTCACCAATGCCAACATCGTCTACAACGTTAGCGCCACACCGCCAGATGAAGTCACGCAATCCATTGGCAATCGCATTGTGATTAATGCCAGTGGCGCGGGCGCGAAAGTGAATCTGGCGGCAGGTAAAACGCTGGAAGTGGTGGGCGCAACGGGTGGAGCGATTAAAGCCTCGAACGGCGCGCAAGCAGTGATTGATGGCAAGCTGGCGAGCCGAGGCAGCATCACCAATAACGGTACGGCGCTGGTGCTAACCGACAACAGCAGCGGGATTAACAACGGTGTGATTAACGGCGGATTCCTCAATCGTCAGGATGGCACCGGCATTGGCTCGACCGGCTACGGTGCCAACGGCGTAGCCGTGCAAACCGGCAGTACCTTCAATAACAACGGCATCCTCAATTTCGCCACCACCGGCAGCAATTCACAGTATGGCGTGGCCGGCATCAATCTTGGTGTGTCATCCACCGCCAATAACAGCGGCAATATCAACGTCGGCGTTAACGGTTCGAGTGCGCGCGGCACCGCATCCGGCGTGTTACTGACCGATGCCACATCCAGCTTTACCAATAACGCCAGCGGCAATATCTACATTGGTCGCGGCCCGCAGAACAGCCTGGGTGAGGCGACGGCGGATACCGCGATGAACCAGAGCGGGCTCACCAGCGGTATCGCCTTGGTCGCCAACGGCAACGCGGTAAACGATGGCAGCATTACCATCGGGACGAAAACGCAAAACGCAGCGGGGATGTCGGCGACGGGTGCTAATAACGCCACCATGATCAACAACGGCACCATCAATGTGAACGGTGCGGCCGCAACGATACCGCGCGAAAACGTCGGTATGCTGGTGAACAACAGCGCGGGCAACATCAATAACGCGGGCACCATCAATCTGAATGGCGTGAACGGCACCGGTCTGAAAGTGCTGGCCACCAATGGCAACACCGCCAGCGCCACCTCAACCGGCACCATTAACGTGGCGGGCGGCGCCGATCCGGCCAGCGGCACGCGCAACTATGGCGTGTGGGTGGAAGGGCAAGGAACGGGCACGGCGCAGGCCACCGTTGATGGACCGATTAACCTCAGCGGCAATGGCGCGATTGGCGTGCATGCGCGCGGGAACTCCACGGTAACTGTGGATCCGGCTGCCGTACCGACCTTTTCTAACGGCACCAACCAGATCGCCTTCTTCGCTTATGGCCCCAATGCGCTAATCAACGTGCTGGGCAATAATCCCTTTGATGTCACTACGCAGAACTCGACGCTGTTCCGCGTTGAGCAGGGCGCAGACTTTAACGGCAATGCCTTATCGCTCACTGCGTCGGGCGCCGGATCTACCGCCGTGCTCGGCAGCGGCGCAGGCACCGATGTTAACAGTGGTGCGGCGGTGATCAACGTCAGCGGCAGCGGCGCCAATGGCATCACGGTGGAAGGTGGCGCAAATGGCGTGATTAACGCGGCAACCACCATGAATCTCACCGGCAGCAATGCGATCGGTGCGATTGTTGACGGACAAAAACACGATATCTTCGGCAGAAACAGCGGCTCGCCTGTGACCAGCACCAGCCTCAATTCTGCGGCGTCTTTAAATGCTTCGCAGAGTGGATTGACCGGCTACGTGGCACGCAATCGCGCGCAGCTAACCAACACCGGCGATATCACCTTTACCGGCGCCAATTCCACCGGCATTCGCGTGGAAAGCGGCGCAACCGGCACCAACAGCGGCAATATCAATATCAACGATGGCGGCACCGGCATCGCGGTGAACAGCGGCAGCAGCACCTTTGCCACCACCGCCAACAACACCGGCACCATCAACGTTAACGGCGGCAGCACCACTAATCGCAGTCGCGGCGTCAGCGCCAGTGGGAATCGCGCGGTAGCGAACCTGAATGGTGGCACGTTGAATCTCAACGGCACCGGCGCGATCGGCGCGGAAGCGCTAAACGGCGCACTGGTGAATATCGCCGCCGGTTCAGCGCCGATATTCAACAACAGCGACCAGATCGCCTATCACGCGGCGGGCAGCGGATCGCGCATCAGCTCCGCCACCAACGCCTTAGATATCAACAGCAGCGGTTCAACCGGCTATCGCATTGATGATGGCGCGGCGCTAAGTTTCGCCTCTCCAACAACCATTACCTCCAGCGCTAGCAACAGCACCGGTGTGATTATCTCCGGCAGCGGCAGTAGCCTGAATAGCAGCAACGCCAACTTCACCGCCAGCGGCCAGGGCAGCACGGCAATCCGCGCAGAAGGCGGCGCGAACGCCACGCTGGATAGCGGCAGCAGCATCAATCTCAGCGGCAGCAACGCGGTTGGCGTGCTGGTGAATAATCTGCGTACCGATTTGAGTAATGCGCTGGATGGCAGCGCGGCGGCCACCCGCGTCACCAGCAACGGCAACGTCAGCGGCGCGGGTAACGGCGCAATTGGCTTTGACGTCACCAACGGCGCAGAACTGGTCAACAACGGCAATGTGAATCTTACCGGCAGCAACAACATCGGTATCCGTTCGCGCGCTGGCAGTACGCTGACCAACAACGGCGTGGTCAACGTGGCCAACGGCACCGGGCTGGATGTCTCCGGCAGCGGCAGCACGCTGGCGAAAGGCGGCACCATTAATGTCGATAACGGCACGGCGGGCGTGCGCATTAGCGATGGCGCGCAACTGGCTTTAACCGGCAGCGACACGGTGATCACCACGCGCGGCAATGCGCACGGCATTTTGCTGGATAGCGGCGCGACCGCACTCAGTGCCAGCGACGCCACGGTGAACGTGCTGGGCAGCGGCAACGGCATCGAAAACCGCGCCGAGTTGAGCAACGTCGGCCTGAGCAATCTCACCATTAACGTCGGCGACGGTAACGGTATTCGTACCGCCGTACCGTTCGATCCGGCTTCAACCGTGACCACCAACGTGAACGGCAGCGGCAGCGGCTTGAACATCGCCAATGCCGATGGTTCGACCACCAGCGGCGATCTGACATTAGGTTCGGGCTATCAGTTTAATGTTACCGGCGCGGGCGGCACCGGTATTCGCGCCAATACCACGGGCAATGTCACCACCGCCGCCAATGTGAATATCGATAATGCGGCGGGTGGATCGGCGCTGGTATCCAGCACCGCAGGCACCATCGTCAATACCGGCAACTTCACTTCTAACAGCCTGACGGCGCCGGTGGTGGATCTGCGCGGTGGCAAAACCATTTTCGAGAACCTCGGCAACATCATCACCGCCAATCCACAAACCGTGGCGGTGGCGGGCAGCAACGCCGATGACGAAATCCTGCTGACGGAAGGCGCGGTGCAGGGCGATATCAATCCAGGCGGCGGATCGGATCTGTTCCGCTGGACGGGCGGTACGCTCAACGGCAGCCTGACGATGGGCAACGACAACAACAACACCGCTGAAGTGAGTAATGTCGATCTCGGTACCACGTACCATCTCACCAGCGGCGCTGGCACCGGTAACACCTTAACCTTCAACCAGATCGATTCACGCGGCGGGAGCTTCAGCGCCGACGATCTCAGCAAAGGGGTCAACCTCGGCAGGGGCTGGAGCACCATCAACTTCGCTAACACTAAATGGACGCTAACCGATAACCTGCAGCTGGCGCACAGCACCATCAATGTTGATGCGGGATCAACGCTGTTCGCCGGCGATAACGTGCATCCAACGCTGTCGGGTGGAACGGCGGATTCGCTGGTGGTGAACAACGCCGGTACGCTGGATCTCACCAACGGCGCGGGGTCGCCGGGCAATACGCTGGATATCGCGGGCTCGCTGGCATCGAGCGGCGGCCAGCTCAATCTGGTCACCAACCTGAATGAGGGCGGTGCGCTGAGCAACCAGTTCACCGACCATCTCAACGTCACCGGCAATGCCAGCGGTACCACGCTGGTTAACGTGAAACTTGCCGATGCCAGCACCGGCGCACTCACCGATCTCAATCAAAACGGTGGCGTGGAAGGCAACGAAGGGATCTCGCTGGCGCAGGTCGGCGGCAATGCCAGCGCTAACAGCTTCGCGCTAAAAGATGGCTATCTCGGCGCCGGGCCGTGGCAATATCGGCTCTACACCTTTGCACCGGGCAGCAGCGATCCCAATCAACGTTTAGTCAGCGGCAGCGGCAATAACTATTGGGATTACCGTCTGGCGAACTACTACGTGTGTGAAGATAGCAACAGCTGCCAGCCGACCTTCGTCACCGATGCCTTTGGTACGCCGCAAAGCTACGATTCGCGTCCAGCGGTGGTGCCGCAAGTGCCTTCGTATGTGTCCGCGCCGGTCGGTTTAGCCTATTACACTGCAGCGATTATCGACGATCTGCATAAACGCCTCGGCGAACTGCGCCACGAGCAGACGCGTCCGGAAGGCAACGGCGGCGAGATGTTCCTGCGCTACATCGGCTCGAACCTGAAGTACAAGAGTGATAAGAGTTTCCGCGACTTCGGCTATGATTTTGACCTCGATTACAGCGCGGTGCAGGTGGGCGGCAATCTGCTGCGTCTGGATGGCGAGCAAGATAGCCTGCGCGGCGGTTTAGCCTATACGCGCGGTAATACGCGTATTCGTCCACATGCGGCCGACGGCTACAGCAGCACCACCTTCGACAGCGACAGCCTGGCGTTTTACGGCACTTGGCAACGTCAAAGCGGTTTCTATCTGGATGGTGTGCTGTCGTTTGACTGGCATCGCGGCGAAACCGATATTGCGCGCACGCAAGAGGTGGCGAAGCTGAAAGGTAATGGCTGGACGGCATCGCTGGAGAGCGGCTATCCGTTTGAGTTGGGCGATGGCTACAAACTGGAGCCGCAAGCGCAGCTGATGTACATGAAGCTGAATATGGACGACTTCACCGATAAAGACGGCAACAAGGTACGTTACGGCGATTACAACCAAACCATTGGTCGTTTGGGCGCGCGTCTTGATCGTACGTGGACCGACGACAGCAATCGTCAATACACGCCTTATCTGCGCGCCAACTACTACAAAGGTTGGGGCGGCACGGCGGATACGTCGGTATCTTCGGTGGATAATCCGGCGTTTGGCGCCATCTTCAGCAGCGGGCAGTTTGGTCAAATGTGGGAACTGGGCGCCGGCGGCACAGCGACCTTGCAGAAGGATGTGTCGCTGTATGCTGAGGCGGATTATCGCAAAGAGATCGAGGGCAACGGTGCCAAAGGCTGGCGCTATAACGTTGGCGTTAGGTGGCAGTTCTGATTCCAGGTGCGCATAAATGCGCACCCTACGAAAACCGAACTCTGCCTTCGTAGGGGCGCCATTTATGGCGACCGCCAAAATTCCAGGTGCGCATAAATGCGCGCCCTACGAAAACCGAACTCTGCCTTTGTAGGGGTGCCATTTATGGCGACCGCCAAATGACAGGCATAAAAAAACGGATGGCGCGAACCATCCATTTTGCTCTAACTCATGGCGTTTTAGGCGTTAGATTGCCTGATACTGCTCATCCTGCAATGCAATCGGTGCAACGGTGCTGGTGGCAATACCTGAAGTGGTGACAACAGACAGGTCGGCCTGAGTCAGATTCAGGTTAACCTGCTGTGCTTCCGCTTCAACGTTATTACCCAGCAGCGTATCTTCCGCATCGCTCAGCAGCTCTGCACCTGAAATATCGAACAGGCTGAACATCTCACTCTTCGTTTCAGCAACCGGACGCTCGCCAATGTGGAAGACGAATGGCTCGGATTCCACGCCGTTAACTTTGGCAAATACGCTGTATTGGCCATCATCAAAGCGAGTCTCCACTTCGATATACCACTTACCGCTGGCAGCAACACCGGTGAAGCCCAGAGAACGGCCATCCGTTGTCAGCAGTTCCACGACTGCTTCCGGCTCACCTGAACCGTAAATCACTACGCGATGATCCTGAATCGCTTCGCCATCGGAAGGCTGGCGAGTGTCGAAATCGAAGAATCGACCAGAAACAGCATCAATACTCGCGGCATCCGCTTCAACAGTGAACTTGCGAGCCAGCAAGCTATCCTGGTTTTCATTTTGGACAGAAATGCTGTGATCACCATTAGCCAGCTTCAGTGAGTAAGACCAGGTGCCATCTTGCGCGGTGCGCACGCTGCCAACCAACTCGCCGTTATCGTAGATTTCCAGCACGATATTCTGACCCGCAATGCCACGCAGCAGCGGCGTTGAATCTTTTGTCACCGCACCGTATGCAATCAGGTCTTCACCCGCGTTATCGTCGTAAACGTTGAAGTTGATGCCGATATTTTCAGGTGCAACCAGGCTGAAGATCAGCGTGCCGCCTTTGTTGCCCGCAACATCGGTGGCAACCACTTCGTGTCCGCCAGCCGCTAATGGTTCAGTGGTCTGGAAGCTCCAGCGACCGTACTCATTGGCAATAACGCTGCCTGCAACTTTGCCATCGATGGTGATGGTGACCAGCGTGCCGGCAACCGCTATGCCATTTAGTACTGGCGTGTTGTCATCGATGGAAGCGTTGTAGCCAAAGTTATCTATACCATTGAATTCGCTGATCCCACCCAGAACCCACGGAGTAACGACCTGTGCTGCCACAACATTAAAGGAGAATGCTTCGCTGGTATCATTAGCATTTGCACCAACAGTAATGGCATGCGCACCTAAGGAGAGATCTGATGCGGGTTTAAATGCCCATGCACCAAAGCTGTTTGCCAAAGTAGAACCGATTTCGATACCGTTATCATAGATACGGACCAGCGTATTAGCAGGTGCATTACCTACCAGGTTTGGTCGGTTGTCATCTGTAATACCGTTCGCTTTGACGATGCCTGGTCCGAAGAATTGATCCATTACCTGAGTAATATTGAACGGATTCTCAGGCTCAACGGGTACTTCAGGCTCAACTGGCACTTCAGGCTCAACTGGTACTTCAGGCTCAACTGGTACTTCAGGCTCAACGGGTACTTCAGGCTCAACGGGCACTTCAGGCTCAACGGGCACTTCAGGCTCAACCGGTACTTCTGGCTCTGGCTTAGTGATCACAAAGTCGAATTGCGCACTAGCGTTATCGTTGCCAACTTTCGCCACGATGCTGTGAGTGCCAACAGACAGTGGATCGGTTACGTTGAAAATCCAGCTGCCATCACGAACGCTGGTCACCACGGATCCAATCTCTTTGTCACCTTCGTACAGACGAATCAACACACCTTTAGGGCCGTATCCTGTGATCAGTGGCGTGGTATCCGCCGTTTCACGATCGCCGGTCTCTTCACCTGAGTTGCTGCCTACGAAGCTGATATCAACCGGAACGTTTACAACAATATTCCAGGCTTCAGTTTCTGTACCGTTACTGCTTTTCACCACAAAGCTGTGGTTGCCGTTGACCAGATACGCTGGGTTAACCGGAGTGAATTCCCAGTAACCGGTGGATGAAACGCGGCGCTCGCCGATTTTGATACCATTGTCGAAAATTTGTACCAGACTATTTGGCTCTGCAGTACCTGACAGTTTCGGTGTGTCGTCATCGGTGGTGCCATTTTTCTCAACATAGCCGCCCTTGCCAACGTTATCGAGGATGTACTCGATCTCTGGTGTTTGTGGCTTGGTGGCTTCTGGCGCAGAAATGGTGATAACGAACGGCGCACTGGCGGTGCCTTCGGCGGTTTTGAACACCAGATTGTAGCTACCCAGCGACAGCTCCGGCGTCAGAGTCCAGCTGCCCCACGCATCGGTCACGGTTGAGCCCAGAACCTCGTCGCCGTTGTACAAACGAATAACAACGTTAGCGCCTGCACGACCAAAGAAGCGTGGCGTAGTATCGATTGATGTTGCACCTGAACCAATCAGTTGGTTGTAGCCAGCTGAGTTATCAAACGCACCCGACACTTCAATTGGTTCTGCTGCTGCAGAAACAATGGTCACCGGGAATGGTTTGGTGGCAGAGCCTTCGCCCGCTTTGAACATCAGATTGTAGCTACCTGAAGTCAGCGTTGGTGTCAGGCTCCAGCTGCCGTAAGCGTCAGATTTCGTTGATCCAATTTCTTGCTCGCCGTTATACAGGCGAATCACCACGTTAGCACCGGCTTTGCCATAGAAGTAAGGCGTGGTGTCTTTGATGGTGGCGCCTGGCGCCAGGTTGCGGTTATAGCCGTTTGAGTCTTCTAACGCGGCATAAATTTCAATCGGCTGCGAATCGGCCGAGGTGATGTTCAGCGCGAACGCTTTGCTCACTGAACCTTCACCGGCTTTGAACACCAGATTGTAGCTACCTGCTGGCAACGTTGGTGTCAGGCTCCAGTTACCGTAAGCATCTGAGTAAGTTGAACCTACCTCTTTCTCGCCGTCGAACAGGCGGATCAGTACATTTGCACCGGCTTTACCGTTAAAGCGTGGGGTGGTGTCTTGCGTGCTATCGCCAGACTTGAGCGGCTTGTGGTAGTAGCGATCGCTGTCATCATAGACATGGGTGATTTCAATTGGCTGCGAATCGGCAGAAACGATGTTCAGCGCAAACGGTTTGCTGTCTGAACCTTCACCGGCCTTGAACACCAGGTTGTAGCTGCCTGCCGGCAGAGTAAGGTTCAGATACCAGTAGCCGCTTGCCGAGGCCAGGGTCGATCCAATTTCCTGATCGCCGTTAAACAGGCGAACGATGACGTTAGCACCGGCTTTGCCGCTGAAGCGTGGCGTGGTGTCCTGGGTGGAGTCACCAGATTTGAGATAGGTTTCGCTATACCGATTAAGGTCATCAACAACACTGAAAATTTCAATTGGCTGCGAATCGGCAGAAACGATGTTCAGCGCGAACGGTTTGCTCTCTGAACCTTCACCGGCCTTGAACACCAGGTTGTAGCTGCCTGCCGGCAGAGTAGGGTTCAGATACCAGAAGCCGCTTGCCGAGGAAAGGGTAGAGCCAATTTCCTGGTCACCATTAAACAGGCGAACGATAACATTCGCACCGGCTTTGCCGCTGAAACGTGGCGTAGTGTCCTGCGTGGTGTCCCCGGATTTAAGATAGATTTCACCGTAACGATTAATGTCATCAACGACGGTATAAATTTCGATTGGCTGCGAATCGGCAGAAACGATGTTCAGCGCGAACGGCTTGCTCTCTGACCCTTCACCGGCCTTGAATACCAGGTTGTAGCTGCCTGCAGGCAGAGTAGGGTTCAGATACCAGAAGCCGCTTGCCGAGGAAAGGGTAGACCCAATTTCCTGATCGCCATTAAACAGGCGAACGATGACGTTGCCACCGGCTTTGCCGCTGAAACGTGGCGTGGTGTCCTGCGTAGTGTCCCCGGATTTAAGATAGATTTCACCGTAACGATTGATGTCATCAACAACGGTATAAATTTCTATCTGCTGAGCGTCAGGCGTCACAACGTTCAGGATATAAGGCTCGCTTGACGTTTTACCCGATACAAAGGTCAGGCTATGCGCACCGCCGTCCAGCTTGGCAGTAAAGCTCCACTGGCCATTACCATTAGCTTGCACCGAGCCGATTTCCTTCTCACCATCAAAGATTTTGACGACGGAGTTTGGCGTGGCGCTGCCGGTGAAACGTGGCGTGGTGTCATTGGTAGTGCTGCCAGACTGCAGGTATTGGGCGTAGCCCGCACTGTCGTCAATGGCTTGCGCCACCAGAACAGGCTGTTCTGGCTGAGTAGCTACTGAAACATCATAGCTGGCTGAAACGGGGTTGCCCGCGCCAGCAACCTGCACGGTAAAGTGGTGTTCGCCCGAGGTAAATGCATCAGACGACCAAACCCACTTACCGGTTGGCGTGGCATTGATACGTGCAATCTCAACGCCGTTATCAAAAATGATAATTTGCTTGTTCGCTGTAGCTCGGCCTTCGAAAATCAACACGCCTTTTTCCGCATCGCCGCCAGATTCAATCGGGATCAGTTTGTTATTCTGTGGGGTGCGGATGGTATCGATGATCGCTTCGTTATACTTGATAGGCACAATCGGTGGTAATTGCGCCGCAGCAGTTGCGATGGAAGCAGTATTGGCGCTGGTTTGCGCTGTACGTGTTGCGTTTTGGTTTTTAGTGGTGCTCATATTTACAGTCCTATTGTCATACTGCGCTCATGGAAAAAACTGACGCAGTATTTAGAACTTCACGTAATAAAATGACGAGAAATGTCCCAATAAAGGTTAAGCGTTCTGTTAAAGCTGCTTTTTTGTTTTTTATTTATAAAATTCAATAAATTATGATTTATTAATTTTTTAAATTATTTGTTATATCTCTGCCTCTTAACGTCCCCGCATCGCCAGCATCCCTTGCACGACAAAACTGGAATCTGATTTACTCTAAATAAATTTTTATCGGTTTTTATTCCCGCAGGTTTTGTGAGCCATTCCTTATTGCCATGCACGACAAGACAAAAAACAGCCCGCCACGCTAAAGCCCAGCGCATGCGCTGCCGAAAAGGTAAAAAAGCATAATCGATTTTTTCTTTTCGCCTGCGTTTTGCAAGGACACACACATGCGTAACAACCAGCCCGTCACTCAGCGCGAATTCAGTTTTGATGATAACGCCACGCTGATGTCGACAACCGACTTAAATAGCTTCATTACCTACGCCAACGACGCCTTTATTGAAGTCAGCGGATTTAGCCCGGAAGAGGTGAATGGCCAGCCACATAACATGGTGCGCCATCCAGATATGCCGCCGGAAGCCTTTGCCGATATGTGGGCGACGCTCAAGCAGGGCGAACCGTGGACGGCGCTGGTGAAAAACCGTCGTAAGAATGGCGATCACTATTGGGTGCGCGCCAACGCCATTCCGGTGGTGCGTGAGGGCAAGGTGCAGGGCTTTATGTCGGTGCGCACCAAGCCGTCAGCGCAAGAGGTGCGTCAGACCGAAACGCTGTACCGCGATTTCCGTGAAGGCCGCGCCAAAGGGCGTCGCTTCCATAAAGGATTAATTGTCGGCACCGGCTGGCGTGCTCTTAGCTCGATCCTGAAAACGCTGCCGCTGCGCTGGCGTATTCGCTCTACCTTATTAACGCTGTTGCCGCTCTCAGTGCTGGGCGTTTGGCTACTTGGGTTGGCTCCGTTGGCGATAGGCAGCTTCGCCGGCGGCATGGCGGGCCTTTTGCTGGTGGCGAGTCTGTGGCTGGAGCAGCAAATTTCACGTCCAATGGAACGCATGTGCCGTCAGGCATTAAGCGTGGCGACCGGCGCCAGCCATAAAGTGGAACAGATTGATCGCGTCGATGAGATTGGCGTCACGCTGCGCGCCATCGGCCAGCTTGGGCTGATGTTCCGCTGGCTGGTTGATGATGTTAGCGGCCAGGCAATCAATGTACTGAGCGCCAGCGATGCCATCGCGCGCAGCAACGACGAATTGAGCCGCCGCACCGAACAAGCTGCCGCTAACGTGCAGCAAACCGCTGCCACCATGAATGAAATGACCGCCACGGTGAAGAGCAACACCGATACCGCCAAAGAGGTGAATGGCTTATCGGAAAATACCAGCCATGCGGCGATCAAAGGCGGCAAGGTGATGCAGGAGATGGTGGGGATGATGGCGGAAATCGCCGACAGCTCGAAGCGTATCGCCAATATCACCAGCGTGATTGACGGCATCGCCTTCCAGACCAATATTCTGGCGCTGAATGCGGCAGTGGAAGCGGCGCGCGCCGGCGAGCAGGGCAAAGGATTTGCGGTGGTGGCCGGTGAAGTGCGCAGCCTCGCACAGCGCAGCGCCAAAGCCGCCAGCGAAATCAAAAACCTGGTGGAAACCAGCGCCAGCCGCGTGCAGTCGGGCAGCGATCACGCCGATGCTGCCGGACATACCATGCAGGAGATTGTCGATCAGGTGCAGAATGTCACCGCGTTGATCGCGCAGATCAGCGGCGCGACTGCCGAGCAGGCCATCGCGCTAACGCAGGTCAGCACGGCGGTGGAAGATCTCGACGATATCACCCATCAAAACGCCGCACGCGTGGCGGAAAGCGCTGAAGCATCCGGGCGCATGAAGCATCAGGCCAATCGTCTGGTGGAAGCGATCAGCGTGTTCCGTTAACGCATTTCACGTTCGGCACGCAGCGCGCCGGGCGGCGTGCCAACAATGCGTTTGAATGCGCGGCTAAAAGCTGCCAGCGAACCGTAACCGAGGTGGAAGGCGACGCTTTCCACCGCTTCGCCTTCATGAACGATACGTTCCACCGCCAATCGCATACGCAGCTCGGTAAGATAGCGCAGCGGCGTCATGCCGGTTGCGCTCTGGAAACGGGCGGCAAACACCGAGCGCGAGCTGCCAGATTCCCGCGCCAGCCGTTCCACCGTCCAGTTTTCACCAGGTTCACGATGCATCGCCGCCATTGCCAGGCTGAGACGCGGATCGCGCAGCGCCTGCACCAATCCGCTGCCTTTGCCGCAGCCATTCTCCACCCAGCCACGTACAATCTGCGCCGCCACCACATCCGCCAGCCGCGACAGAATCCCGGCGAAACCGGCTTTGCGCTGCCGCGTTTCTCGCTCCATCGCATCGAGAATCGGCTGAATTTCCGGATACTGCGCCAGCAACGTACTCACCAGCATCACATCCGGCATGGTATGCACCAGCGGTTGCATGCCGCCGAGTTCAAACGCCATGCAGGCGCTAAACAGAATCACATCGCTGTCGTCCGGGCATACATCTACGCCGTCGCCGATAGCGCAGACGCTGTCGCAAATCGGGCGACTATTAAAGGTGGTGATCGGTACGCAGACCGCCGCTTCGTCGGAGATCAACGCATGTGGCTTACCGTGCGGGATCAGCAGCGCATCGCCCGCCTGCAGCGGATAGATCACGCCAGAGGCTGAACGGATCAGTAACGATCCGCGCCCAACAAAGTGCAGCTGCGCCTTGCCTGGCGCATCCTCATATTGCAGACCAAAAGGCGCGTGCAGCGCGATACGCTGGTATTTGACACCGTACAGGCGCATGCCCATTAGCAGTTCACTGGTCAGATCTTCATAGCGGCTCATACGAATCCAGACGAATAATCAAAAAACAAAGTTTCTGCATCATAGATCGTCTGATGATCAGTCACTATGCTTAACGCTAAATATTTTGTGATGGGGATCACAGATGAGCCTGGATACTGAAGTTATCGAAACACCAATAGAAGTGGATAAACCGGCGTGGGGCGCAGTGTTTGCCATGGCGTTTGGCGTGTTCGGCCTGATTACCGCAGAATTTCTGCCGGTAAGTTTGCTGACACCGATTGCCGACACGCTGCACATCAGCGAAGGGCAGGCGGGACAAACCGTTACCGTGACTGCGCTGGTGGCGCTGCTCACCAGTTTGGTGATTGGCAACGTGACGCGTCAGCTCGATCGTCGCGTGGTGATGCTGGCCTTTACGCTGCTGCTAATTGCCTCCGCGCTGCTGGTGGCCTTTGCCGAGAATTTGCCGATGATTCTGCTGGCCCGCGTGCTGCTGGGCGTGGCGATTGGCGGCTTCTGGACGCTCTCCACGGCGATTACCATGCGTCTGGTGCCGAGCGATCAGGTGCCGCGCGCGCTCTCCATCGTATTCAGCGGCATTTCGCTGGCGACCATTATTGCTGCGCCGCTCGGCAGCTATTTGGGCGGCATTATTGGCTGGCGTAACATCTTTATGCTGACCGCCGCGCTGGGCGTGCTGGCGCTTCTGTGGCAGTTCTTCACTTTGCCCGCGATGCCGCCCGTCAATAAAGCGCGCAGCGGTGGCGTGCTGGATCTGCTGCGTAAAAGCGTGATGCGCTGGGGCATGCTGGCGGTGATCATGATGTTCACCGGCCACTTCGCCTTCTTTACTTATCTGCGTCCGTTCCTCGAAGGCAGCGCGCAGCTTAACGTCAATCAGCTGTCGCTAGTGCTGCTGGCGTTTGGCGTGGCGAACTTCTTTGGTACTTCGCTGGCCGGTTATCTGGTGACGCGCAGCGTATCGCTGACGTTAACCGCGATGGCGCTGGTGATGAGCGTGACCGCGCTGCTGCTGGTGAGTTTCGGCGAGGTGTCTTGGCTGGTCGCGGCGGGCGTGGCGTTGTGGGGCCTGGCATTTGGTTCGATGCCAACCGGCTGGTCAACGTGGATTTCCCGCGCGGTGCCGGACGATGCGGAATCGGGCGGCGGTTTGCTGGTCGCTACCATTCAGCTGGCGATCACCGCCGGTGCCGCCGCCGGTGGCTGGATGTTCGATCTGCAAGGCGCTGGCGGCGTATTCCTCGCCAGCGGCGTGCTGATGCTCTTAGCCGCCATCACCATCTTCACCCGCGTCCGCCACCACGGTTAACCGTAGGGTCGCCATTCATGGCGACCTTGCCAACAACCGCACGAATCAAAAGGCCGCCATTTATGGCGACCTTTTTAATCATCGCACCATCACCTATCACAGCCATAAATCCTGCCTTTTGGTTAAATGTCAGATTTTTAACCCTTTGCACAAAGGTTAACCCAAACGTGCTTTTTACATTCAAAATATTCGAACAACAACGGCAAATCTCTCCGCTTTTTACTGATCAACTCTACGACTATTATGTATCTCAACAAGGCGATGACGCCTTACTCAATCAAAAGTACATTAAGGAATTGACCATGAAATCTATCAAAACTTTTGCTGCTGTTATCGCTCTGACCGTTCTGCCATTCGCTAGCTTTGCGCAAAGCATCACTGCAACCGCTTCAACGCTGGATGGTGCAGAAGCGCAAATCGCTGCTCAGGCGCACGAAGCTGGTGCTTCCTATAAAGTGACCGAAGCCAACTTCAACAACGGCGTGCACATGACTGCCGAACTGACCAAATAAGTTGCGTTAACGTTCTGTGCTGACAGGGTGCCTTCGGGCGCCCTGGCGGCGTTGGTAACCTGATAAAATCCTGTCACTTTCCCTTCGAAATGATTACTATTCTCAAAAAGTAGCATCCTTCGTCGGCTCGCCTCGGGCTGTCTTTTTAAATATTGGTTGTAATGTCGGGCTTTCACTTCACTGCCATCAGGCGGTGTTTTTGCTATGGAGAAGTTATGAAGGCGAATAAAAAATCATGGGCGCTGCGTCCACTGCTGCTGGCAACGGCGCTGTTCTCGACCTCTGCGGTGATGGCGGCAGAATCTCAGCCGCTGAATCAAGTGATCTCAAAAGGCGCTTACGAACTGGCATTCAGCAACAGCGATAACGCACTGTTTCTCGCGACCGCGCAGAGCACAACCGACAAAAAAGGCGGCACCGTTTATCGCCTCGATCCGCAGGATTTGGCGGTGAAGCAAACCATCAATACCGATCTGCCGACCTTTGGCGCGGCGATCAATCAGAAAACCAACACCCTTTACTTAGGTAACACGCGTGACGGTTCACTGACCGCAGTGGATGCCACCAGCGGTAAAGTGATCAACACGCTGGTGCTGGATGGCCGTCAGCGCAGCGAAACCGTACGTCCGCTGCAGCCGCGCCAGCTGGCCGTCGATCCGGCAACCGATCGCGTTTATATCACCGGCCTCGGTGAGCAGAGCGTGGTGTGGGTGGTGGATGGCAAAACCCTGAAACTGATCAGCACCGTGCCGAACACCGGTAAAATGGGCACCGGTTTGGCGATCGATTCTGCGGCGCAGAAACTGTATGTCACGAATTCCGACGGCGAACTGGTTACCATCAATACGCGCCTGAACGCGATTGAAAAGCGTCAGAAAATCGATGGCGATAAAGATCACTTCTTCCTGAATATTTCGCTGGATACTCAAGGCCATCGCGCCTTCCTCAGCGACTCAAAACAGTCGCAGGTGCTGGTGCTGGATACCCGCACGCAGCAGGTGATCCACAAGATCGATGTGCCAGAATCGCTGGCAGTGCTGTTCAATGCCGATCGTGATGAGCTGTACGTTACGCACCGCAAAGCGGGCGAAATCAGCATCATCGACGCCAGCAGCTACAAAGTGAAACGCACGGTGAAAGCGCCAGGCCTGCCAAACAGCCTGGCGGTTTCCGCGGATGGTAAAACCCTGTTTGTCAGCATCAAACAGCCGGGTTCACGCAAAGAGCCACCCAAAAATCCCGATAGCGTTTTGCGCATCGAACTCTGATCGGTAGTTTTCTGAAACTGAGAGGCGGCTTATGCCGCCTTTTGCATTTCTGCCATCTGCGCCGTTTTTATCGCCGCACATACGCTACCTTGTAGAGCAACAACACCAATGGAGAGGATGCAATGAGCCAGTTTTTTATGCATGAGAAAAATGATCTGGTTAACGAAGCTATCGAAGGGGTTTTGCTGAGCACGCCGTGGCACAACCTCAGTCGCCTCGATCTCGGTGATGAGATTCGCGTGGTGGTGCGCTCGGACTGGGATAAAAGCAAAGTGGCGCTGATCTCCGGCGGCGGTTCCGGGCATGAACCGGCGCATGCCGGCTTTGTCGGCAAAGGCATGCTGACGGCAGCGGTGTGCGGTGACATCTTCGCGTCGCCGAGTGTCGATGCGGTGCTGAACGCCATCGTTAACGTCACCGGCGATGCCGGATGCCTGCTGATTGTGAAGAACTATACCGGCGATCGCCTCAACTTTGGTTTGGCGGCGGAGAAAGCTAAAAACCTCGGCTACAAAGTTGAGCTGGTGATGGTGCAGGATGATATCGCGCTGCCGGAAAACCCGCAGCCGCGTGGTATTGCTGGCACCGTGCTGGTGCACAAAATCGCGGGCTTTGCGGCAGAGCAGGGACAATCGCTGGATGAGGTTAAAGCGCTGGCACAGCGCGCGATTGATGCCACATCGTCCATCGGTTTAGCTTTCGCCACTTGCCATGTGCCGGGAGAAAAACGTGATGAACGCGTCGAGCCTGGACATAGCGAGCTTGGCATGGGCATTCACGGCGAGCCGGGTGTTATCACGCTGGATACGCAAGACAGCCGCAACATCACCAGCATCATGACCGATAAACTGGCGCAGACGCTGCCGGACGGCAAACAGGCGCTGCTGCTGATCAACAATCTCGGTGGTTTCTCGCAGCTGGAGCTGGCGCTGCTGACGCGTGAAGTGTTGCAGTCGCCGCTGGCGGCACGCATCACCCATCTGTTGGGTCCGGCAACGCTGGTCAGTGCGCTGGATATGAAGGGTTTCTCACTGACGCTGCTGGCGCTGGAAGAGCCGTTTTTGGAAGCATTAAACGCGCCGGTTCAGGTGCTGGGTTGGGTGCCAGTGTATGACTTTGCGCCGATCAGTCTGCAACGTGCTGAGAAGATCGGCAGCGTGCTGGATTTTGATGCCTCTGAGAATGCTGAGGTGGCGAAGATTGTCGCAAGCGTCACGCAGACGCTGATCGATCTGGAAAGTGAACTGAATGCGCTGGATGCCAAAGTGGGCGATGGCGATACCGGTTCAACCTTTGCTGCCGGGGCGAAGAAAATTCAGCGCGGTTTACAGGAAAAACAGCTGCCGCTGGATGAACTGCCAACTTTGCTGGCGCTGATTGGCGAGCAACTGGCCACGGTGATGGGCGGATCGAGTGGCGTGTTGATGTCGATTCTGTTCACCAGCGCCGGTCAGCAGCTGGAAGAGGGCAGCGCGCTGCCGCAGGCGCTGATGCACGGGCTGGAACGCATGAAGCATTATGGCGGCGCACAGCCGGGCCATCGCACTTTAGTGGATGCGTTGCAACCGGCGCTGGAAGCGTTAGTGGCGGGCGAGTCGCTGGCTGTTGCTGCACAAGCGGCGCAGAAAGGTGCCGACGCCACCGCGAAGATGCAGAGCGCCAAAGCGGGGCGTTCCGCGTATCTGAATCAGCAGAGTTTGGATGGGGTGAAAGATCCGGGCGCGTATGCGATTGAGAAGGTGTTTGCGGTGTTGGCGGGTTGATGTAGCAAGGTCGCCATGAATGGCGACCCTACGTACGGTGCGCATTTATGCGCACCGTTTCAAAGACCGCAGCTTACTCCGCGGCTTCGCGCATCATCTCTTCGTGCGGAATATCCTGCAAAATCTGCTCGAAACTGCGCAGACGTTTGTAGATCGACATCAGCGTAATCAGCGTTGACCACGAAGTGATCAAATACTGGAACGACGAACGCACCTGATCAAACACGTTGGTGATCTGGTTCAACAGGCCGAGTGTAATGGTGCCCGCCACAATCGACGGAAACAGCACAAACAGCCCGAACACGTTATCCACCTGCAGATACATAATGCGCGTGATGTTGAAGTACAAATAGTGGAAATAGAGGCGGAAATAGTTCTGACGCACGCGGCTAAACAACTCATGCACCGTCGGCGGTGAAGCGCGTTCAGGATCGTCTTCGCCGTACACCAGCTCTTTACGATAGGCCGCTTCCACCCGTTGATTACGGAACTCCAGCCCCGGCAGTTTAATCCCCACCAACGCCAGCAGCGCGGTACCAAACAGCGACCACAGCAGCGCGGCAATCACCAATGCATACGGAATGCTGCCAAGAATTGGCACCTCTTTGACATGGTGCGACAGCGTGACCAGCACCGGCAGAAACGCCACCAGCGTCATAATCGCCTGAATAAAGTTGATGCCCCAATCCTGCAACGTGCCGGCGAAGCGCATGGTGTCTTCCTGCACACGCTGTGCCGCACCCTCAACCAGACGCAGACGCTGCCAGTTGTGCATGTAGTAATTGTTCATCGCGGTACGCCAGCGGAACACCCAATGGCTGACGAAGAAGGAGTTCATCACGCCAATCACCACCGCGATCAGCGCGATACCGAGAAACGCCAACACTTGCACATAGAACTGGTGGATGGCGACGGAACCGGCTTTGGTCAGCGCCTGTTGAATCATGTCGTAGAACGGGCCGTACCAGGCGTTGACGCCCACGCCAACTTGCACACCAAACCAGGTGACAAAGATGATCAGAATCGATCCCCACACCGACCAGCGCTGCCACGGATGGTTATCAATCACACGCCAGGTGAGCGCGAAGATGCCGGCAACAATCCAGTAATAGGCGTAAAACCACAGTTGGCTGATGTGAATAAAACGGCTGGCATTAGTTGGCAAAGGTTCGTGCATCGCCGCCTGGAGCGCAGGCCAGCGTGCCGGGAAATCACTGAAAAAGCCGAACCAGGCAAAAATTGCTACTAAACTCCAAATCGCAGCTGAGCTGAAAAACAGCGTTGGCCGCGGAAAAAAGGACTTAAACATAGGCACTCCGCTGTTGTGTGTACTCTTTTATACCGCTTCAGACCTCTATCTGTCTGTTGTCGGTTGTATCTGACGATGACAGCTTCGCCGCTGCGATGTAAAGCGACAGCGGCAATTGTTAAGTAATTAGTGCGAATTTGTTTCTAAGAACTAAATTATCCACAGCAATGGTGTTACAATATTTGCGCTGTTACCGGTAACAGTGCTGCTGTATCCCTTAAGCTATCAATAAAAAAACAATACAACGCAACTACTTAACTTTCATGCCGCATTATATGTGGTACTGAGGCAATGTCATGTCAGAACAAAAAAATGGTCACACTCGCAGGGATTTTCTGCTGAGAACCATCACCCTGGCGCCGGCAATAGCGGTGGGCAGTACGGCGATGGGCGCACTGGTGGCACCGATGGCCGCTGGGGCAGCAGAACAAAACGCATCACCACAACAGGCGCGTAGCTACCAGCCAACCTGGTTCACCGCCGAAGAGTTTGCCTTTATCACCGCGGCCGTGGCGCGCCTGATCCCCAACGATGAACGCGGTCCTGGCGCACTTGAAGCTGGCGTGCCGGAGTTTATCGATCGTCAAATGAACACGCCGTATGCCACCGGTAACAACTGGTACATGCAAGGCCCGTTCAATCCCGATCTGCCAAAAGAGTTGGGTTATCAGCTGCCGCTGGTGCCGCAGCAGATCTACCGTCTCGGCCTCGCCGATGCCGATGGCTGGAGCAAAAAGCAGCATGGCAAAGTGTTTGCCGAGCTGACGGGCGAACAGCAGGACGCGCTGCTCACCGCGTTTGAAAGCGGCACGGCCGAGTTCCCGCAGTTGCCGGCGAAAACCTTCTTCTCCTTCCTGCTGCAAAACACCCGCGAGGGTTATTTCAGCGATCCCATCCACGGCGGCAATCAGGGCATGGTGGGCTGGAAGCTGATTGGCTTCCCAGGCGCGCGCGCTGACTTTATGGATTGGGTGGAGCGCGGTGAACGTTATCCGTTCCCGTCAGTGGATATTCGCGGGGAGAGGACGTAAGCGTGGCAAATGAATTGAAAAAAGTGGATGCGGTCGTCGTCGGTTTCGGCTGGGCGGGCGCCATCATGGCGAAAGAGCTGACCGAAGCGGGCCTGAATGTGGTGGCGCTGGAGCGCGGTCCGCATCGCGATACCTATCCGGATGGATCTTATCCGCAGTCGATTGACGAACTGACCTATAACATCCGCAAAAAGCTGTTCCAGGATCTATCGAAAAGCACCGTGACCATTCGTCACGATGCCTCGCAAACCGCCGTACCTTATCGCCAGCTGGCGGCATTTCTGCCCGGTACCGGCACCGGCGGCGCGGGTTTGCACTGGTCAGGCGTGCACTTCCGCGTTGACCCGGTTGAGCTGAACCTGCGCAGCCATTACGAGCAGCGTTACGGTAAAAACTTCATCCCGGAAGGCATGACGATTCAGGATTTCGGCGTCAACTATGACGAGCTGGAACCCTTCTTCGATCAGGCCGAGAAAGTGTTCGGTACCTCGGGCAGCGCCTGGTCGATCAAAGGCAAGCTGCTGGGCAAAGAGAAGGGCGGCAATCCATACGCGCCAGATCGTTCCAGCGACTTTCCGCTGCCGGCGCAGAAGCGCACTTACTCGGCGCAGTTGTTCGCGCAAGCGGCGGAATCAGTGGGTTATCACCCTTATGATATGCCGTCGGCCAACACCTCAGGCCCGTACACCAACACTTACGGCGCACAGATGGGGCCGTGCAACTTCTGCGGTTTCTGCAGCGGTTACGCCTGCTACATGTATTCCAAAGCCTCGCCGAACGTCAACATCCTGCCCGCGCTGCGCCAGGAACCGAAGTTCGAGCTGCGCAACAACTCCTACGTGCTGCGCGTTAATCTGACCGACGATAAAAAACGCGCCACCGGCGTGACCTATCTGGATGGTCAGGGCCGCGAAGTGGTGCAGCCTGCGGATCTGGTAATCCTGTCGGCGTTCCAGTTCCACAACGTGCACTTGATGCTGCTTTCCGGCATCGG
This sequence comes from Pantoea sp. SOD02, assembly GCF_024707505.1. Classification (GTDB taxonomy): domain Bacteria; phylum Pseudomonadota; class Gammaproteobacteria; order Enterobacterales; family Enterobacteriaceae; genus Pantoea; species Pantoea symbiotica. Next base: position 418,067 of record NZ_CP102604.1, read on the forward strand.
CAAGCCGTATAACCCGATTTCCAACGAAGGTGTGGTCGGCCGTAACTTTGCCTATCAGAACATCTCGACGCTGAAAGCGCTGTTCGACAAGAACACCACCACCAACCCGTTTATCGGTGCCGGTGGCGCAGGTGTGGCAGTGGATGATTTCAACGCCGACAACTTTGATCACGGTCCGCACGGCTTTGTGGGCGGTTCGCCATTCTGGGTCAATCAGGCCGGTACCAAGCCGATTTCCGGTTTGCCGACGCCGAAAGGCACGCCAAACTGGGGCAGCCAGTGGAAATCGGCGGTCGCGGATACCTACAACCATCACATCTCGATGGATGCGCACGGCGCGCACCAGTCTTATCGCGCCAACTATCTCGATCTCGATCCGAACTACAAAGATGCCTACGGCCAGCCGCTGCTGCGTATGACCTTTGACTGGCAGGATAACGACATCAAGATGGCGCAGTTCATGATCGGCAAAATGCGCAAAATTACCGAAGCGATGAACCCGAAAATGATCATCGGCGGCGCGAAAGGGCCGGGCTCGCACTTCGATACCACCGTGTATCAAACCACGCACATGAGCGGCGGCGCGATCATGGGTGAAGATCCGAAAACCAGCGCGGTGAACCGTTATCTGCAGAGCTGGGATGTGTCGAACGTGTTTGTGCCAGGCGCTTCGGCGTTCCCACAGGGACTCGGCTATAACCCAACGGGCATGGTCGCAGCGTTGACCTATTGGTCAGCCAAAGCGATTCGTGAACAGTATCTGAAAAACCCCGGCCCGCTGGTACAGGCATAAGGAACACGGCGATGATCAAAAGCATTTTAGCCCTGTTTCTGGGCACGATGACGTTCGCCGCAGTGGCGGACGAGGCAGGTTCGGACGCGTTGGTGAAGCGCGGTGAGTATCTGGCGCGCGCGGGCGACTGCGTGGCCTGTCACAGCACCGAAGGCGGTAAACCCTTTGCCGGTGGACTGCCGATGGCGACGCCGATCGGCACCATTTACTCCACCAACATCACGCCGGACAAAGCCAACGGGATTGGTGAGTACAGCTATGACGACTTCCAGAAAGCAGTGCGTCACGGCGTAGCGAAAAACGGCGACACGCTCTATCCAGCGATGCCGTATCCGTCTTACGCGGTGGTCAGCGATGACGACATGAAGGCGCTCTACGCCTACTTCATGCACGGCGTGCAGCCGGTGGCGCAGGCGAACACAGAGAGCGACATTCCGTGGCCGCTGTCGATGCGTTGGCCGTTAGCCATCTGGCGCGGCATGTTTGCGCCGGACGTGAAAGCGTTCCAGCCGGCGGCACAGGAAGATCCGCAACTGGCACGCGGTCGCTATCTGGTGGAAGGTCTCGGCCACTGTGGTGCTTGCCATACGCCGCGTAGCATCACCATGCAGGAAAAAGCGCTCAACAACGGCGAAGGCAACAACTATCTTGCTGGCAGCAGCGCGCCGGTTGATGGCTGGACCGCCAGCAACCTTCGTGGCGACAACCGCGATGGTTTAGGCCGCTGGAGCGAAGAGGATCTCAAGCAGTTCCTGCGCTTTGGCCGCAACGATCACACCGCCGTGTTTGGTGGCATGACCGATGTGGTGCAGCACAGCCTGCAGTATCTGAGCGATGACGATATCAGCGCGATTGCTAAATATCTGAAATCCCTCGGCGCGAAAGATCCAAATCAGGCGGTGTTTAAGCAGGATGATGCGGTGTCTCAGGCGTTGTGGAAAGGTGACGACAGCCAGCCAGGCGCATCGACTTATGTCGATAGCTGCGCGGCGTGCCACAAAACCGACGGCAGCGGCTATCAGCGCTTCTACCCCGCGCTGCGCGGCAATCCGGTGGTGATGGCAGACGATCCAACCTCGCTGATTCATATCGTATTGGTTGGCGGCACTTTACCTGGCGTGCAAGGCGCACCCACGGCGATCACCATGCCGGCGTTCGGCTGGCGCCTGAACGATCAGCAGGTAGCGGACGTGGTGAACTTTATCCGTGGCAGCTGGGGCAATGGCGTGAAGTCGAGCGTTTCTGCGAAGGATGTGGCGGCGCTGCGTAAAGATGAAGCCGTGCAGCCGAAGCAGGGTAATGCGGATATTAAGGTGTTGGAAGGGCAGTAGTTAGTAGGAGGCCCAGGTGGCCTCCTTTTTGATTACCATTTCTTTTTAATAATATAAAAGTCAATGACAAGGACAATTAAAGTGAAAATACTCGTTGCTCCCCATTCATATCCGGGGAAAAAATGATGAATCAATACGCAAAATGAAATTATTAATGTAATAGGTATCCATACCGTTAAAACGCTCCAGGCAAAGTCGCGTAAAAATTTCTTAGTAAATATCATCATGAAGACCTCAGTAATTCTTTAAGATCTTTAATGGTGTTATTAAGGTTGGAAGAGGGAAAGCTAACGCGTTTAAATACTGGTTCAATTAGAAAGTACATCATCTCAAGTCCCTCATGGCGTAAAATAGCATAATATCTAGTATCCATGATTAATAACCGATCAGCAGACTCGGAAGCTTCCTGTATTACGCCATATGCACCTAGTAATGTTGATGCTGTAAGGGATGTTTTAAATGTTATCACCTGGAACATACTGAATCCGCGACTTATCGTACGGGATATTGCGTAAGCTAAAGATCTGTTTGTTAACTGAGATGCGGAAATTTTATTTCCTGTGTAGGTTAGAGCTCTAATTATCTTTGCAATATCTTGTTCTGAAAAATAACTCATGCGATGTTCAATGTAGAGTTGAACCATATCAAGGATCAGATCATGGCGTTTTATGAATTGATAAACACCTAACATAAAACGAACATCTTCATCTTTTAGTTTTGAGCAAACGTTTTGATAATTATCGAAAATACAAGACGAGTACCAAGTAAGTCGTATTGCTCCATCTTGAATTCTCCCTAATTGCTTATCAACGTCTTTACCGACACCGTTAAATGCTTTGTCTAGCTTAAGAGCCAGTGTTTTCTCTGCGGATAAACTATCCACTATAACTTGATTGTAGTTTTGCATATTCCTTTTCTCATTCCTGCTCCATGACAATAACCACAATATATATATTGTTTATGGGTGTTACTATCACAATATGATTATTTGATGGACAAGAAGGAGTAGGTGTGGTTTTTTGCTCGGTCGGCATGAATGCCGACCCTACAAAACCGCACCGCACATGTAGGGTGCGCATTCATGCGCACCTGCAATCTTTAAATATTCTCCAAATCCATCCCACGGGTTTTCGGCCCGTAAATTCCCACCGACAGCATCACCATCAGCATGCTCAGCACGATAAAGGCGATCACACCCTGGCTGCCGGCATACTGCAAAATAATGCCAATCAAAATACTGCTAAACACCGTCGACAGGCGGCTAAACGAGTAGCAGAAACCCACCGCGCGGGCGCGAATGTGCGTTGGGAAAATCTCGGTCTGATAAGCGTGATAGCTAAAGGTCAGCCACGCGTTGCTGTAGGTGATCAGGAAGCCGCAGATGATCATCAGCACCGGATTGGTCATAAACGCAAACAGCGTGCCGAACACCACCGTCATCAGCGATGAAAACACGATCTGCCATTTATTCTCGAGCTTGTCGGCGTAGCGACTGCAAATCAGCGAGCCGAGCGGGTAGGCCAGCGTAATGAAAAACGCATAAAGCAAGCTGTGCGTGACGGTCGCGCCTTTGCCCGACAGCAGCGCGGGCAGCCAGTTGCCGAAGCCAAAGAAACCAATCGCCTGGAAGAAGTTCATCACCACCAGCATCAGTGTGCGCTTGCGATACGCCGGTGCCCAAATCTCACTGAAACGCCCTTTTTTTGGTAATTGTGCCGCAGCATCGCTGCTGGAAAAGTCTTCGCCCGGCGCGATGCCACAGCGCTTTTCCATCGCGCTCAACACCTGATGCGCTTCCTGATGCCGTCCTTGTTGCGCCAGCCAGCGCGCGGATTCCGGCAGGTTTTTACGAATCAGCCAGATCACCAGCGAGCAGACCGCACCGGCAATCACCACCCAGCGCCAGCCTTCAAGGTTGAGAATGGTTTGCGGCACCAGCCACCACGACATCAGCGCCACCGCCGGTACCGACAGGAACTGGATAAAGAAGGAGAAGGCGAATGCGCGGCTGCGCAGATGCGCCGGTACCCATTCGGAAAGATAGGTATCGATGGTCACCAGCTCAACGCCAAGGCCAATGCCAACGAGGAAGCGGAACAGGATGATCATCTCCGCGCTTTGCTGGAACGCCATCAGCAGCGAAAACGCGCCGTACCACGCCAGCGCGCACATAAAGGTCAGGCGGCGGCCAAAACGGTCGGCGTAGGGCGCAAGCAAACTCGCGCCGACAAACAGGCCAAGGAAAGTCGCGGAGGCAAATGCCGCCTGGTCGGCGACGCCGAACACGCCGGCAGAACCGGTATGAAACACGCCCGCCGCCACCAGGCCGGAGCTGATGTAGCCGGTTTCAAACAGATCGTAGAGTTCAAAGAAGCCGCCGAGCGCCAGTAGCGTGATAAAGCGCCACAGACCGGCGGAAGAGGGCAGCGCATCAATGCGCCCGGCTAAGGTGCGGCGATCCGCGCTCATGTGATCGTTCGCCATCCCTGTCGACGTGATTGTTGTCATTGTTGTGTAAACCTCGGTGTTTGCAGAACCCGCTGACGGCTGAGATTGGTTTTAAAAATAATTAACCGTTAGCAAGCGAAGGAATAGCAGGATAATAAATTCGCTGAGAGTTGCCGAGAGGCAGGACGGTGACATTTTGGCAACATACGTTGCAGTTCACAGAAAAGTAGTCGCCATCCGTGGCGCAGGCTTAGTGCAGGCTCGGATAGACGCCCGGACCGATCGGTAAACCGAGTGCGTACCACGCCAGCAGCAGCACAATCCAGGTGGTGAAGAACACCAGCGGATAGGGGAAGATCAGCACGTAATAGGTGCCCAGCTGTGCATCTTTTTGATAGCGCTGCAGGAAGCCAAGGAACAGCGGCAGGAACGGCGACATCGGTGCCAGCGGCAACACCGCAGAATCGGCGATGCGGAAAATCATCTGCGCAAACGCCGGATGGAAGCCCAGCAGCATAAACATCGGCACAAACACCGGCGCCAGAATTGACCAGATGGCCGAGCCACTGGCGATAAACATGCACAGAAACGCCGACAGGAACATCAAGCCCATAAACGCCGGTGCGCCGCTGATGCCCGCGCTCTCCAGCACATCGGTCAGGCCGATGGCCATGAACTTGCCCATGTTGCTCCAGTTGAAGAAGGCAACGAACTGCGACAGCGGAAACACCATCACAATAAAGCCCGCCATGCTCTTCATCGGATCCACCAGCAGCTGCGGGATATCATCCGCGCGGCGGATCTGCTTCGTCACCGCGCCATAGGCAATCGCCACCACAAAGAAAAACAGGATGATGATCGGCACAATGCCCTGAATAAACGGCGACGGAATAATGCCGCCGGTTTTGGGATTGCGCAGCGGCGCGTGTTCCGGCACCACCAGCAGCGCCATCAGCGCGATAAACACCAGCGCGGCGATACCGGCGGCTTTCAGGCCGCGATTCTCCAGCGCGGTGAGGGGCGGCAGGCGATCGTTGTTGCCGCCGTTCCACGCGGGCAGGCGCGGCTCGACAAACTTGTCGGTCAGCAGCGCACCGGCGATGGTCAGCACAATCACCGAGCTGGCCATAAAGTACCAGTTGTCGATCACGCTAACGTGTACGGTATCGCTCACCGCTTTGGCGGCTTCGGTGCTGATGCCAGAAAGCAGCACATCGGTGGTGACAATCAGCAGGTTGGCGGTAAAACCCGATGCCACGCCGGCAATCGCCGCCATCAATCCCGCCACCGGATGACGTCCCACCGCGAGGAAGATCAGCGCGCCGAGCGGCGGCATCACAACCAGCGCGGCATCGGACGAGATGTGGCTGAAGAAGGCGATAAACAGCACCATGTAGCTGGCGTAGCGACGGCTCACGCGCGAAGCCATCTTCACCATCAGCGACTGCAGCAGGCCGACTTTTTCCGCCAGGCCCGCACCAATCACCAGCGCCAGAATCGATCCCAACGGCGTGAAGCCGCTGAAGTTTTTGATGATGTTGGGCAGGATCCACTGAATCCCGGCAACGCTCAGCAGGTTGTTCACCCGCACCAGCTCGCCGTTGGCCGGGTTTTTCACCGCCACGTCGAGGCTGCTGAGTATGGCGGTGGCGACCATCAGCACCACAATCAAATAGACGAACAGTAAGAATGGATTCGGCACTTTGTTGCCGACGCGTTCAATCCAGCTAAACAGCTTTCCGGGGCTGCGGTTCTCCGTGGTGGCTTCCATTGCAGGTCCTCATCTCGTCTTGTTATGTTTGCATGCCCGCTGGGGGCTATATTTTTTTATGTTTGGTATTTCTGAGGTCGCCATGAATGGCGACCCTACGACGGTGTTTCATTCCGGTTGGTTCGTAGGGTGCGCATTTATGCGCACCGTGTTACGAATCGCATAATCATTTCAACTTCGACGGTGTGACATCCGCTGGAATCGGGCAGACGTAAGGCTGCTCGCGGCGCACGCGCTGGAACTCATCGCGGCAGCGTGCCAGCGCCTCGTCATCCTGTAACAAAGTCAGCGCGGTGGCGGCCATCACTTTGGCGGCCAGACACATGCCTTTGTGCGCAATGGACGTGCGGCCCTGCGCCACCAGTTGCCAGGTGTGCAGCGGCGTGCCGAAGGCGAAACAGGGCGCAAAACACTGCGCGGTGGGCGTCACCCAACTCACATCGCCGACGTCGGTTGAGCCGTAAAGGATCTCGCGCGTTACCGCATAAGGCGCCACTTCATCCATCAAAATCTTGTCGCCCAGCGCTTCGGTCCAGGCGACGCCCGCTTCACCGCCGGTGCGCGCCGCATTGAGACGCGCGTTGCGCAGATCGTCTTTGCTTAGCGTGGATCGAATCTCGGCGGCAAACGCCTGCTCCGCTTCACTGTAGTCAGGCAAACCAAACTGATGCAAATAACGCTCCATCACGCTTTCCAGCGCGCGATTCGGCACGTAATTGGAGCAGGCTTTATCGAAGCGCACCGTCATCTGCGTGTCGGTCATCAGGGCCGCGCCTTTGGCGATATTAATGACGCGCTGATAGATATCCTGCGCCTGATCGAGCTGCGGCGCGCGAATCAGATACAGCACTTCGGCGTCGGCTTGCACCACATTGGGGGAGACGCCGCCGGCATTGGTCACCGCGTAGTGCAGACGCGCTTCCTGCACGATGTGCTCGCGCAGGAAATTGGCGCCGGTGTTCATCAACGTCACCGCATCCAGCGCGCTGCGTCCTAAATGCGGTGAGTTGGCCGCGTGCGCCGCTACGCCTTTAAAGCGGAAGGCGGCCTGAATATTCGCCAGCGTGCTGAGGTTAAACATGCCGCTGAAACCTTCGGGATGCCAGGTCACTGCCGCGTCGACATCGTCGAACAAGCCTTCGCGCACCATAAATGTTTTGCCGGAGCCGCCTTCTTCGCCCGGACAGCCGTAGAAGCGCAGCGTGCCGCGCTGGCCGTGTTTGGCCCACCAGGCTTTGATGGCGAAAGCGGCAGCCAAACCGGCGGTGCCGAGCAGATTGTGGCCGCAGCCGTGGCCGTTGCCGTTTTCCACCAGCGGCTGCGGCGTGGCGCAACCCGATTGCTGGCTTAAACCGGCCAGCGCATCGAACTCGCCGAGAATGGCGATCACCGGTTTGCCGCTGCCAATGCTGGCGATAAACGCGGTGTCGATGTTGCCGACGCCGCGCTCAACGCTAAAACCTTCCCTCTCCAGCGCATCGGCCAGCAGCGCGGAAGATTGGGTTTCTTCAAAGCGAGTTTCCGGTACGTCCCAGATGGCATCGCTGAGGGCGGTAAAACGCGGCTGGTTTTGGTTGATGTAGTGATCGATAAATTCGCTATGGCTCATCGCTGGCCTCCAAACTGTGCTTGATTAAGTGCCAGCGTCGCCAGCGTCTGCACTGCAGTCGCCATGATCGCTTCGTCGAAATCGAACTTCGCGTTGTGATGGCCCGCCGCCAGATCGCAACCGAAAATTACGTAGGAGGATTGGCCGCCGCGCTGCTGCACGCGCTCCAGCATGTAAGTGGCATCTTCGGAGCCCGCCGCCTGCTGTTTGGTATCGATCACTGAGTTGAAAATGCCCAGCGCCTCGGCCTGCTGGTGGATGAATTCCACCCACGGCGGGCTCGGCGTGCAGCTACGCGCGCCGCCCATCAGCTTGACGTCATATTCGACGCCGTACATCGCCGCCGCACCGGTAATCACGCGCAGCGCCTGCTGATAAATATCGTCGTTAACCTGATTGCTGACGCCGCGCGTTTCCACCTTCATCAACGCACAGTCGGGTACCACGTTGCGTCCGGTTCCTGCTTGCAATACGCCAACGTTAACGCGCGCCACGCCGCCGCTGTGCTGCGGCAGATTGTGTAGCGCCAGCGTGGCCTGCGCCGCCGCCAGCAGGGCGTTGCGGCCCTCTTCCGGTTTGCCGCCGGCGTGCGCGCCGACGCCGGTGAAATTGACGTCGAGTTTGGTGGTGGCGAGGAAGCTGTCGCTGCCACAGACGATTTCTCCGGCCGGTACGCCGGTGCCGAGATGAATGGCAGTGAACAGATCAACATCATCCACCACGCCCGCCGCCACCATTGCTTTCGCCCCGCGCACGCCTTCTTCGGCAGGCTGGAAAATGAGTTTGATGGTGCCGCTCAGCTGCGCTTTCATCTCCATTAATACGCCCGCCAGCGCCAGGCCGATGGTGGTGTGGCCGTCGTGACCGCAGGCGTGCATCATGCCGGGATTGCAGGAGGCAAAGCCTTCGCGCGTTGGCAGATGATCGGCGGCGCGGCTTTCGTTCTGATCGAGCGCATCCATATCCACGCGGAAACCCATCACCGGGCCGGGACGACCGGTTTCCAGCGTGGCGACCACGCCACAAAATCCGCCGGAGAAGTGCTTAATCCACTGCGGTAGCGCGCCTTGCTCCAGCGCGCGCGCTTCCTGTTGCGCCAGCACCTCATCAGAGGGCAATCCCATGCGCGAGTCGGCATCGATCACCTCGCGGCCCAGCTTGAGTTGATAACCAAGACGATGCAGCTCTTCAGCCACCAACGTGGCGGTGCGAAACTCCAGCCAGCCCGATTCGGCAAAGTGGTGCAGATCGCGTCGCCAGGCCTGCATCTGCGGGATGCGCGCGTTGACGAGGTCAGAAAGGGTTTTCATCGGCATTTCCTTTGTGTTGGTTTTTTATGCATTCATCCGAATCTACACATTGGTTTTGCCGCGCATAAGATGCGAATATCTTGCTACTGATAAACAACGGTTATCATCAAACTATGTCTGCCAATCTTAAACTTCATCAGCTGCGCGCGTTTGTTGACGTGGCGCGTCAGGGCAGCATCCGCGCCGCCAGTCGCTTGTCCGGACTTTCACAGCCTGCACTGACCAAAGCGATTCAGGAACTGGAGTTGGCGCTGGGCGCGCGTCTGTTCGAGCGGCGACAGCAGGGCGTTACGCTGACCGATATCGGTGATAACTTTTTTAAGCACGCCAGCCTGGTTCTGGAAGAGCTGCGGGTGGCGCAGGAAGATATTCAGCAGCGGCTGGGATTAGCGGGCGGGCGCGTCAATATCGGCGTGGGCGGCAGTATTGCGCGCACCGTTATGCCGCAGGTAATCAATCAGTTTCATCGCGAGTATCCGCTGGTTAAGGTGCGAATTGTTGAAGGTCAGCTGGTTTCGATGGTGCATGAACTGCGCCAGGGCGAACTGGATTTCACCATCAATACCTATGATAAAAATCATCTCGATCAGGAATTGGTGTTTGAACGGCTGATGGAGCGTGATTATCAGGTGGTGATGCGCAAAGGGCATCCGATGGCGCACGCGCGCACGCTGGCCGAGCTGCAGCATTGCGACTGGACCATGCCGACGCCGCAAGGGAGCTATTATCGGCTGCTGCACGATCTGTTTGGCGAGCGCGGCATGGCGCCAAAAATCGTCGTCACCTGCGAGACCTTTATGGCCTGCACCAGCCTGGTGGCGCAGAGCGATTTCGTCAGCATTATTTCGCGCGATGTGATTGAAGACCCGACGCACGGCGGCCAGCTGATTTCCCTCGAACTCGACGAACCCTTACCGAAAGCCACTTTCTATCTTATCCAGCGTAAAGACACCGCGCTAACGCCGATGAGCGCTTATATGGCGCAGCTGTTTCGGCGCTACTGTCAGCAAAGGTAAGAGTGCGGCCTGGCTCGCAACTGTATAAATAATGCGCACTACACTTGCAGTGGACGTTCCCTTTATGGAGTACAGACCATGCAAGTTACCCCGTATGTGTTTTACAGCGGTCGCTGCGAAGAGGCGATTGCCTTCTACCTCGACGCCACCGATGGCGAGCTGCTTTTCAAGATGACTTATGGCGATATGCCGGATGAAACGCCGGTTGAGGACGAAGGTTGTATCTCTGGCGTGAGCTTTTCGCCGGAGCAGATTATGCATGCCCATCTGCGCATCGGGCAGGGCGAGATTATGATGAGCGACGGCGCACCGCAGGCGGCGTATGGCGGTTTTGCCGTGAGTTTATCTACGCCGGATGAGGCGCAAGGCAAGCGTTGGTTTGAGGCGTTGTCAGCGGGCGGTGAAGTGACGAAAAGCTGGGCACCGACGTTCTGGGCCAATGGCTTTGGCATGTTGACCGATAAGTTCGGCGTGCCGTGGATGGTGAATGCGTATAAGCCGCAGATTTAGGTGAGTGCGGTGTTCAGCCAGGTGCGCATTAATGCGTTGGCTTTCATCATCGTCATTAAAACGGTGCGCATTAATGCGCACCCTACGTGTAGGGTCGCCATTCATGGCGACCGTTTCACCAACCGCACCCATCTCATGGCGACCTTCTTACCGGCCGCACCATTTAATGGCGACCGCTTCACGCGATTAGAAGTTGTAACCCACCACCAAATAATAACCCCAACCGGTCGATTTCACTTCAAACGGACCGTTACCGAAGTTCAGCTCCTGGCCGTCAGCCCACTGGCCGCCGTTGTGGAAATAACGCGCCACGGTTGAAACATGCCAGTGATCGTAGTTCAGCGACAGAATGTGGCTCGATGCAATCGAGTTGCTGGTGCGTGAACGATCGGACTCATCACGCAGATCTGAACCCCAGTCGAAGTTGGTGAAGCCGATGTAGCTCAGCTTGCCGCCCCACAGGTCGGTAATCGGCACAAAGTATTTCACCTTGAAGCGATAACCATCCCAGCTGTTTTCGTTCGCCGCACCGTAGTTTTCCCACTGGTATTTCGCGTAAACGTTCAGCGACAGGCCGATATCGCTGTGCGTATCGATGTCGGTGCCAAGACCCATGTACCAGGTGTTCTGACGGTTATCGCTGTTGCGACCCATGTCATAGATGTAGTTGTTGGCGAAGTACCACTCTTTAAACGGACCAAAAGAGAGGTCGGTGCCGGTCAGCTTATCGATAGAGAAACGTGGCTCAATTTCCATGAACATCGGCGAACCGTGGTCGAACACGCCGTTTGCGTTGCTGTTGCCCACGCCGAAGAAGTTGGTCAAATCGAGGTAGCCATAGAAATCGAACCAATCCTTTTTAGCAAAGGCTTCGTATTCCAGATACACGTCGTTGTTGAACTGTGGTCCAAAACGGGTGTGGTAGCTGCCCACCACGTTCACGCTCTGATGCCACCAGTCAGAAACGTACTGCGGATCGCTGTCTGCCGCTTGTGCCGCACCAGTCCAGCTGCTGGCCAATAAGGCCCCTGCTATCAACGCTTTATATTTCATTATTGTTAACCACATGCTTTTGATCGCCGGGCCGTCGCCGCGATCGGGTGAAATTGATCCCAGGGGATGGGCAGTGAGTTGTCGTATCCGGTCTGTGTCGCCAGATTTTCAAGCTTGCGTAATGTGCCTGTAACAGAGGCATAGAAAATAGATTTTGGTCACGTTTGTCAAAAAGTGTTGCAGTTTGATTCACTGGAAATGTGATCGTTATCACATAAAGACCGTGAGGCGAACGGAACCCCGCAACCGTTTACGTGTCGCGTTCGTCGGGAAAAAGGTGTTGAGGGGATGGTGCGATAGGTTGCAAGGTCGCCATGAATGGCGACCCTACGGGGTTATGGGAGGGTAACGCGCACCTGCAGGCCGGCAATCTGGCCCTGCTGATCGTGGCGGTTCGACAGCGCAACCTGCATCTGATGCTTTTGCGCCACGCTGCGCACAATCGATAAGCCTAAGCCGCTGCCTTGCGCCTGCACATCTGGTGAACGGGTGAAGCGATCAAAGGCGCGTTCGATAAAGGATTCCGCCATGCCGGGCCCGTTATCGACGATATCCACCACGGTGTGATTGCCGACGCGATGCAGCAGCACATCGACCAAACTGCCTTCCGGCGTGTGCAGCATCGCATTGCCGATCAGGTTATCGAACAGGCTACGCAGATCGGAGCGGCTGGCGTGCAGGCGATAATGCGTGGTGCCGTTAAAGCCGATATCAATGCCGCGCTTATCTGCCACTACCATCAGCTGCTCAATGCTCTCTTTCAACAGGTCGTCCAGCTCGATGCTTTCTACCGTGGCGACCACCGATTGATCTTCCTGACGTGAGATATTCAGCAGCTGCGTCACCAGATGGCGCGTGCGCGTTACGCCCGCTTCCAGCTGATCGAACTGGCGGCTGGCTTCACCGGGTTGAATATGTTGCCGCAGATTCTCCAGCTGCAAAGTCACGGCGGTAACCGGCGTTCGCAGCTCATGCGCCGCATCTTCGAGGAACTGACGCTGCGATGACCATGCCGCGCGCAGTCTATCCAGCAAAGCGTTGTAAGCTGCCACCAGCGGCAGCACTTCATCCGGCAAGCCATCAGGTGAAACGCTATGCGGATGCAGGGTTTCCTGGGCTGCGATATGGCGCGACGCCACGCGTAAATCGCGCGTTATCGCCCGCACCACCAGCCATATCACAATCAGTGAGAGCGGCATCATCAGCACCAACGGAATGATGGCGGAGAGCGCCCGCTTGACCATGATACTTTTCATGTAGCCGATATTATGCAGCACCTGAATATTGCCGATTTCACTGCCCAGCTCGCCGGGCCGCGTGTAAACACGCCATTCACAGTCGTCGCCACAGTCACCGACTTTCAAATCGGTCCAGCCTTTTTTCAGCTGCAACGGCGCATGCAGGCCCGGCCACGAGCTGGCGCGCAGATGGTTGCTCTCGTCCCACAGCTGAACGATATAGGTGCTTTTGAGTTTCTCTTCATGCATCACCATCGGCATCAGTGCGGGCATGCGTTGGCTGCTGGCCCAGGCATCGGCGATCTTGGCGAGCTGATCGTCTTTCATGGTGCCCATCATGTCGCCGTAGCAGTGATAGAAATACCAGGTGACGCCGCCAATCATCGCCAGATGCAGAATCACCAGCGTGGCGAGCAGTTTGTTACGCAGCGAGCGCATAAAGGTGAAAGGTTTCATATTGCCGGTACCCGCCAGCCAAGTCCGCGTACGTTGCGGATCACTTCGTTATCCAGTTTGCGACGCATACCGTGAATCAGTACATCCACCGCATTGCTGCTGACCTCTTCGCCCCAGCCGTAAATACGGTTTTCTAACTGTTCGCGCGACAGGATGGCGCCGGGCCGCTCCAGCAAGGCGTAGAGCAGGGCATATTCGCGTGCGGTGAGCTGTTCGCGCTGGCCTTTGTACAGCACTTCGCGCGTCATGATGTCGATCTGCACATCGCCGCTGCCGAGCAGAGAATCTGCCGCACCGTGACGACGGCGGGTAATGGCGCGCATACGTGCCAGCACTTCTTGCAGATCAAAGGGTTTCAGCAAATAGTCATCCGCGCCGCTGTCCAATCCCTGAATGCGCTGCTGCACGGTATCGCGGGCGGTGAGCACCAGCACCGGCGTCATGTCGCCGCGCGTGCGCGCTCGACGCAGCACTTGCAGGCCATCTTCACGCGGCAAACCAAGATCCAGTAACACGCAGGTATAGCCGCCCTCGGCCCAGGCATTGCTGGCATAGACGCCGTCGCGTACCCAATCCACCGACCAACCTGCCGCTTCCAGCGCTTGCTGCAGATTCGCGCCAATCATTTCGTCATCTTCTACCAGCAGCACACGCATGATGCCCTCCAACTTAACTGAACGCAGTGTAGCGACAGATAATTAGGCCAGAATTATACCCGTTTTCCCGCTTGCTAATTCTGCGCTAATTTTCTGCTAATTAAGGGATAAATTTAACGCGCTATTGTGGCTGCACTGGACATATTGCCAACGCAGGAGAATCCCATGAATCAGCGCGAATTTATCCGTAGTTTGCTGGACTGGATAGAGAATAACTTAGGGCACGATCTTCATCTGGATGAAGTAGCACGCCGCTCGGGATACTCCCGCTGGCATCTGCAACGTCTGTTCCGTCAGCACACCGGTTTTTCGCTGGCCGAGTACATTCGCCAGCGCCGCTTAACCGAATCTGCATTGACGCTGATTAACAGCGATGAGGCGATTTTGCAGGTGGCGATGAGTTACGGCTTCGATACGCAGCAGGCTTATACTCGCACCTTCAAAAACTACTTCATGGTTACGCCAGGGCAACTGCGCCGCCAGCGTCGCGTCGAGCCAGATCGCTTATTGTTCCCATTGGCGGTCGCGTAGGGTCGCCATTTATGGCGACCGTTTCACCAACCGCACAAACCCAATGGCGACCGGGCTCGGGGATGTGTTGTAATCTGCTGTTCTCACTCTCTTAACTGCCAGAGAACATGGATAACAGCGACAATCTCTCCGCCATGATGCTGTTTGCACGCGTAGTGGAACGACAAAGCTTTAGCGAAGCCGCACGCACCTTAGGCTTTTCCAAATCCCACGTCAGCCGCGAAGTGGCGCGACTGGAAGTGCGACTCGGCATCAAGCTGCTGCAGCGCACCACGCGCAAAGTGGTGCTGACCGAGCTCGGCCAGGCTTACTATCCGTTCTGTGTGCGCATGCTGGAAGAGATGCATCGCGCCGACGCCTTTGTGCAGCAGGTACATCAACTTCCTGCAGGCAACGTGCGCTTGCAGGCGCCAATCACCTACGGTTGCCAATGCGTGGTGCCAACGCTGAATGACTTTATTCGCCGCCATATTCATATCAATGTCGATCTCGAACTCACCACCAGCGATGACCCGCAACCCAGCGCCGACGTAGCGATTGTGATTCGCGCGCGTGCGCCCGACGCGGCCAATTATCGTGAGCTCGCCAGCATTGATTGGGGCTTGTACGCCACGCCGGATTATCTGGCGGCGCATGCGCCCATCGATCATCCCGACCGCCTGACGCGTCACGATCTGCTGCTGTTTCACGGTCCGGCGCACACCGCCGCGCTGCCGTTCCGCCGTGATAAACAGCGGCTGGCGCTGGATGTGCATAGCCGTTTCCGCGCTAACAACAGCATGGCGCTGCTCAATGCGGCGCTGGCGGGCACCGGCATCGCCTATCTGCCCGCTTATATGACGCAGGATGCCTTAGCGCGCGGCGAAATCCAGCAGGTGCTGCCGGAATGGCAAATGGATCGCCTGCACAGCTATCTGCTGCTGAAAGAGCAGCCGCAACCCTCTTCGCCGGTAACCTTGCTGTGCGATGCATTAATTAATGCGCTCAGCACAGCGTAATTGTTGTTATCTGGCAACAATGTTGCGCCGCCTGGCAATTATCATCACAACCCTGTTTTCTCTGATTGCTCGCTGTTAGCCTGCTAAAAAAGCAAAAAACAGGGATATCACCATGCAGCAACCTCCACTCGCGTTAGCGCCCGAACAGCAACACTGGAAGCGAAATTTATTTGTCTGCGTGCTGGGTTCGTTCAGCACCATCGTGGCGATGACGCTACTGTTGCCGTTTCTGCCGCTCTACGTACAGCAACTCGGCGTGCAGGAACCGGCGGCGATTGCGCGCTGGTCGGGTGCAGCCTACGGCGCCACCTTCCTCAGCGCCGCCCTGACCGCGCCGCTGTGGGGCAAACTGGCCGATCGCTATGGCCGCAAACTGATGCTGATCCGCGCCAGCCTCGGCATGGCGATTGCGATGTCGCTGATTGGCATGGCCACCGCGCCGTGGCAGTTGGTGGCGCTGCGCTTACTGGCAGGTTTGCTCGGCGGTTATGCCTCGGGATCGACCATTCTGGTGGCGGCGCAAACGCCAAAAGAGCAAACCGGCTGGGCGCTCGGCGTGTTGTCGTCTGGCATCATGGCGGGCAACGTGGTGGGGCCGCTGCTGGGCGGCGTGTTGCCGCCGCTGATTGGCATTCGTCACACCTTCTGGCTGACCGGCGCGGTGATTTTCCTCGCTTTCCTCGCCACTACTTTTCTGCTGAAAGAGGTGCCGCGTTCCACCGGCAAGAAAACCGTGCAAAGCAATGCAGCCGATGAGGCACCGCCGAATCTGCCGGTGGTACGACTGATGTGGCTGTCGGGCATGCTGCTGATTTTCGCCAATATGTCGATTGAGCCGATCATCACGCTGTATATCGGTCAGTTTGTTAGTGGCGATCACGCAATCACCGTCACCGCCGGATTGGTGATGGCCGCCGCCGCGCTCGGCAGCATTCTCTCCGCGCCGCGTCTGGGACGGCTGGCCGATCGCGTTGGGCATGGTCGCGTGCTGGTTTACGGATTGATAGCCTGCGCGTTGCTGCTGATCCCGCAGGCGTTTATCAGCGAAGCGTGGCAATTGGTGGTGCTGCGTTTTCTGATGGGCATGGCGCTGGGTGGATTGATGCCGTGCGTCACGGCGCTGATTCGTCATAGCGTGCCGCAGTCGCAGGTGGGTAAGATGTTGGGTTATTCCACTTCGGCGCAGTATGTCGGCCAGGTTTCAGGTCCGCTGTTTGGCGGCTTTATTGGCGGCGCGTTTGGCATGCGTCCAGTGTTTCTGGCGACCTGCGTGATTATGGCGCTGTGCGCGCTGTTAAACGCCCGCGTGCTGCGTAACCGCTAACTCGTAGGGTCGCCATTTATGGCGACCTTCATGATGGGCGCACCGCAAGTTTGTGCGGTTTTTGCAAAGGTCGCCATAAATGGCGACCCTACGAAAAAGCGGGCCTAAGCCCGCTTTGTTACCTCAATGCGAAAACTTACTTCGCATCTGGCAGTGCATAAGCAATCACATAGTCGCCCAACTTGGTACCAAACGAACCGTGACCACCTGCTGCGATAACAACGTACTGCTTGCCATCCACTTCATAGGTCATCGGCGTTGCCTGGCCGCCCGCTGGCAGACGTGCCTGCCACAGCATTTCACCGGTATTGGTGTCGAAGGCACGCAGATAGTTATCTGCGGTAGCACCAATGAAGAACACGTTACCTGCGGTGGTGATTGGGCCGCCCAGCATTGGCATACCCATTTTGAACGGCAGTGGAACTGGCGCGCTATCGCGAACCGTACCAATGCGTTTTTTCCACACGGTTTCGTTGGTCTTCAGATCAACTGCGGAGACATAGCCCCACGCCGGTTGTTTACACGGCAGACCAAACGGTGACAGGAACGGATTCAGCTCCACGCCGTACGGTACGCCGTACTGTGGCTGGATGCCGGTTTCAGTACCTGAACCACCTTTGTCGTCAGCCGGTGGCTCGATCGGGTTGCCCGGACCGCGCGGAACCAGCTTGGAAACAAACGGCAGCGCCATTGGGTTAGCAATCGCAATCTGACGATGTGGATCCACCGCGATACCGCCCCATTCGAACATGCCAAGGTTGCCTGGGAAGACCAGCGTACCTTGCTCAGACGGCGGGGTGAACGGACCTTCATAGCGCAGACGCTTGAAGATCACGCGGCACACCAGCTGGTCGTACATGGTCGCGCCCCACATGTCCTTGTCCGTCAGATTCTGTTTCGGACGGAAGGTCAGTTCGGAGTACGGCTGAGTTGGTGAAACGTGGTCACCTTTAGCGGCGCCCTGTGGAACCGGGGTTTCCGGCGCAGGGACAACCGGCTCGCCGGTGCGACGATCCAGTACAAAGATGTTACCGGTTTTCGCCGGTGCATAAATTACCGGTACGGTTTTGCCATCTTTGGTGGTGATATCGGCCAGCGTCGGCTGCGACGGCAGGTCCATATCCCACAGATCGTGATGCACGGTCTGATACGACCACACCAGCTTACCGGTGGTGGCGTTCAGTGCCAGTACGCTACTCGCATAACGTTCCTGCTCTGCTGTGCGGTTGCCACCCCAGATATCCGGCGTTGACACACCCATTGGCAGGTAAACGATATCCAGTTTCGGATCGTACACCGCCGGTGCCCATGAGTTCGGTGAATTCATGGTGAAGGTGTGCTCATCCTGTGGAATCGCGTTTGGATCTTTCGCGCCCGGATCGAACACCCACAACAGTTTACCGGTGTTGACGTCGAAGCCACGGATGGCGCCAGACGGCTCACGGGTTGAGTAGTTATCGGTGACCGCACCCGCAACCACGATAGTGGTGTCGGTGATGACCGGCGGTGACGTCGGCTCGTACTGACCTGGGGTCAATACTGGCTGCTTGTGCTGCAGATCCAGTTCACCGTTGTTGCCAAAGGCAGCACAACGTTCACCGGTTTCTGCATCCAGCGCGAACATGCGGCCATCATTTACCGGCAGGTAAATACGGCGTGAGCACAGCGCAGGTTGGGTATTGGCCGCATCAGCTGCAGCAGGGACTTCGTGGTAAGAAACGCCACGGCAGGTCACGTGCTGGAAAGTTGGATTCGGCTTCAGGCCCGGATCAAATTTCCACTTCTGCTTACCGGTTTTAGCATCCAGCGCAAACAGAATCTGGTGCGGTGAGCACAGATACAGGGTGTCGCGGATTTTGATTGGCGTGACTTCATCGGTGATTTCGCCCGGATCGTTTGGCGTCTTCAAATCGCCGGTCTGGAACTGCCAGGCAACCTGCAGCTCTTTAACGTTACCGGTGTTGATCTGCTTCAGCGGCGAGAAGCGGGTGCCTTGCTGGTCACGTGCATACGCAGGCCAGTCAGCATCATCGATTTTGCTCAGCGGCTGTGCCTGCGGAGCATTTGAGGCCGCCGCTGGAATTTCACCGTTCAGCTCTTGTGGATCGTGGAACACTGCCCACGCCAGCACCAGCACGCTGGCAAGCAGCGCCACTGACAACAGCGCCAGAGCGCCTTTGCCGGCATTATTCAGACCGCGATACACAAACGGCAGAATCAGCCAGATGCCGAAGATCACCAGCACATCGGTACGCGGTGCCAGCGCCCAGAAGTCGAAACCGACTTCCCACACGCCCCACACCAGCGTTGCCAACAGCAGCAATGCGTACAGCAGTAATGCTGAGCCGCTACGGCGCCACAGCAGAATAGCGGTGATCAACATGACCACACCGCCAATAACGTAGTACCAGGAACCACCAATGGCGGCTAACCAAACGCCACCAACCAGCATAAACGCGCCCGTCAGCAGTGCAAACAGCACTGTGAGAAAACGGATTACGCCAAAAGATGAGGAAGCTTTCCCCATAATATTGACCTCTTTCTTTGCCATTAAAAACTAAAAAGGAAACAACGCGTTGGGTTGCTTCCCGACATAGAGTACGAAATAACGAAACGGTTCGAACGACGCTTTCCGTGCGGCGAGATGTTCCCTTTGCGTTAAATTTTATCTTAAAAACGTTAAAGGGTTTGATATTTTTAGTGCTTTGCACTCGTGGGGAGGAAGTAGTGCGACATTTTATGGGGGAATAAAGGTGTTATGTCCGGTTAGATCGGGCCATAACACCTAAGAACAACACTTTGTGTAAACGTTTACCCTTCGAGCAGCATGCTGCTGGTACGTTGCTGTTGCCAGCCACTCAAATTAAGTTGCGCATAGTGTTCAGCAGGCAGCGTTAACTGCTGGGTACGTAATATTACCTCCGCTTCTCTTTCGCGACAGGACTCCAGCAGAAAAGGAAAGCTGAACTTGAGGTAATTATCGTTAAAAAACTCATCGGTCAGCACAATACCGCGAAAAGGAAAGGTGGATATATTCTTCCAGCAGGTGCCGGGCGGAGCCAAATCATATAGCCAAAATGAGAAACGCTCTGCGGCCTGGCGTAATGCACTATCTTGCTGAACTAAATCGGCATAATTGATCGCCAGTTGTACATTCTCATTCTGCAGGCAGGAATAATTATCCGGTGCCTGTAAAAAGCGCAGAAGGTTATTTCCCGTTAACGGGATGATTATTAATTCGGGTGCATCCGGCAACTGGTTATGCAGCGAAATTATGTTGCATCCATTAAGTGTTGTCGTGCTTTCCTGTTCGCAATGCATAAAAGGTGCTGAATAACACACGCCAGCTAGCGCACCGTCGAAACGGCGAATGCGCTCAGTAACATAAGGATTATAAGATCTGTTTTCCATTTATCTCTGTGAATAAATTAATTGGATGGAACGTCTTAATTATTATAAGAACGGGCGTCTGGTGAAATCTTAATCGCGACAATATAAACCCTTTACTTAATAAAGTTGAGCTTTTTTAATTGTCTCTGATAGAGAGATATTAAGTGAAGCGGTTGCGATAATTCACACTCATCTTATCAGTGATGATATTTTCACGTTATAACCATCAGCCGGCTAATATTAAGAGCGCTATGCTTAGCTAAATTTTGGATAAGCTTCTGTTTTTAAACAGCACGGCTAGCCATTGCCTGGCTCAACAAGATGCCGCACTCTGTGGCCTGAAAAAATAAAGCGGAAGCCATGATGTGGCTTTTCACCAGGTTGGTGCAACGACGCTAACCGATGTAATGATTTAGGATGGGATAAAACTATGGGCTCTACAGTATCCGCAGCAGAGGATTCGTTGCTGCGGCACAGGTCGTTTGTCGCCTTTTGGCTGGCGCGCACCTGTTCATCGTTTGGTTTTCAAATGTTCTCGGTCGCGGTCAGCTGGCAAATCTACGCGCTGACCCACAGCGCGATGGCGCTTGGCATGATCGGTCTGATGCAATTTCTACCTTCCGTGTTGCTGGCACTGCCCGCCGGACATCTGGCGGATCAGCTCGACCGTCGCCGCATCGTGTTGCTCGGGCAATGCATTGAGTGGCTGGCGCTGCTGGGGCTGGTTGCGCTCACGCTGATGAACTGGGCGGGCAAGATTGAGATTTGGGGATTGGTGTTCCTAATCTCTGTCGCTAAGGCGCTCGAGTGGCCAGCGATTACCTCGATGCTGCCCGCGCTGGTGCCGCCGCCGATTCTGGCCCGCGCCATGGCTGCCAGTTCGGTGGGCGGACAGGCGGCGGTGATTATCGGGCCAACGCTCGGCGGCTTCCTTTATGTTGCGGGTCCGGATGTGGTGTATGGCGTCTCGGCGCTGTTCTATCTGTTCTCCATCGTGCTGGTGAGCCGACTGCGCTATGAGCGGCCGCCACAGGCGCGCTTGCCGATGAATCTGCCGAACCTGTTTGCGGGCGTACGCTTTATCCGCGATCGCAAAGATGTGCTTGGCGTGATTTCACTCGATCTGTTTGCGGTGCTGTTGGGCGGTGCGACTGCGCTGTTGCCGATCTTCGCGCAAGATATCCTGCATACCGGGCCGTGGGGATTGGGCATCCTGCGCGGTGCGCCATCGGTCGGCGCGCTGCTGGTTGGCGTGTGGCTGAGTCGTCACAAGCTGGAAAAGAACGTCGGCATGATCATGTTCGGTTCGGTGGCGGGTTTTGGTGTGGCGACGCTGGTGTTCGCGCTCTCCACCCAGCTGTGGCTGTCGGTGATCGCGCTGGCAGCGCTGGGCGGATTCGATATGGTCAGCATGGTGATTCGCGGCGCGCTGGTGCAGCTGGATACGCCGGATGACATGCGCGGCCGCGTCAATGCGGTCAACGCTATCTTCATTAATACCTCGAATCAGCTCGGCGAGTTTGAGTCAGGTTTATTGGCGGCGTGGATGGGCGCGGTACCCGCAGCGGCGATTGGCGGCATCGGCACGCTGATCGTGGTGGGCGTGTGGATGACGATTTTCCCGCATCTGCGTAAGCGTCAGAAGCTGGAAAACGAAACCGTGGTTTGATGGGTTGGTCGTCATGACTTCGTTCGTCCATTTTGACGGTCGCCATGAATGGCGACCCTACGGCGTAGGGTGCGCATTTATGCGCACCGTTTCACAACCCGCACGATCCCCCAACATCACACGTTAATTGCTTTCCCCAGACTGGCGTCAAAGATTTTCCAGCTCTCCGTCATATCCACCACGGTTTTCGATTTACGCGCTTCATCGATTTTTATCGCGGTGAGGCCCGCTTCCAGCGCATCCACCACGGAAACCTTCAGCGGCGTTCCTTGCGTAATGTGTTTCACAATCTCTTCTGCCATCAGCGCATCGGCGCCGTAATGGCCGTCATAAGCGTTGCCGTCATACTCGGTATCCACTTCGCGCTCACCGGTGCGGGCGTTGTGCACGCGGAAATAGTTACGCACAAAATCACCTTCGGCCATGCCGTCGGTGCCCATCACGCAGAAGCGGCGGAACTCATCCGGCACATTAAGGTTGGCGTGGAAGGCGAGGGTGGCGCCACCGGCATACTCAATCAGCGCGGTTTGGTAATCGACGATATCGGCATCGCCGTCAAACACCGCATCGGTGCTTGACCAGCCGCTCGGCTTAACGTGATACACCTCAGACTGCGGCGTTACCGCACCTTTAGGCGCATGCTGCGGCGTGAAGTTTTTGCGTCCGCCAAAGCTGGCAACGCGCACCGGACGCTCGCCGACCAAACCCTGATAGAGATCGATATCGTGGCAGCATTTTTCCAGAATGTACGGGCCAGCGTACTTCTCCAGACGACGCCAGTCGCGCTGGAAGAACGCACCGTGATACGGCTTGATATGTTCGGTGGCTTCAATTGAGGTAATTTCGCCGAGGCGATTTTCATCGCGCGCGGTGAGCAGGTCGCGATAGAGCGGCGAGTAGCGCAGCACCAAACCGACCAGAATGCGCTCGTGACCATATTGCTGCACCAGCTGTGCCATCGCCATAGTCTGCTCTTCGTTGATCACCACCGGTTTCTCGGTGAACACCGTGTAGCCCGCCGCTAAGCCCTGACGAATATGTTCAAGGTGCATAAAGTTCGGCGAACCCACCAGCAGCAGATCAAAGCCGCCGTGTTGCAGCAGCGCATCCACGCTGTCAAACGCGGTGCCCGCATCGATGCCAAAGCTGTGCAGATTCGGTAATCCTGCCGGAGCGGGGTCGACATAACCCACTACGGAAAACGCTGTGTCGGCTTTGTTGAACTCTTTCACCACATGGGAAAGACGAAAGCCCAGACCAATAATGCCCACTTTCATGTTGTACCCCTGAAGCCCGTTGCCTGTAAGCCGCCCGACCTGTCAGGCTGCTGATAATCTGACCGCTAACTTATTACGACAGAAAAACTAATGTCAATCCGTGTGGCGGATCTCAATTGGTGAAAAATTGTTATTTATATGATTTATATATATTTTAATTAACTATACGGATTGCCTATTTATTTGTTATTGCGATTTAAGTTTTTTTCCCCTATCTTTCGCACATCTATAAGCGTCATACCGTTTCGGGCTGGCAGGAGGAAGCGCGTGCAATCACTAATGCTGGGTATTGATGGCGGTGGTACGCACTGTCGCGGACGCCTGACCGACAGCGCCGGACGGCTGCTGGCGGAAGCCAAAGGAGGTCCTGCTAACGTCTGGTCGCAGTTTGATACCGCCATTGTGGCCATTGAACAGGTCATCGACGATCTGTTTACGCAGGCGAATTTACCCGCTGAAGCGCGCGACCGCACGGTGATCGTCGCCGGGCTGGCGGGCGCGAATGTCGCCTCGGTACAAACCCGTCTCGCTAGCTGGCAGCCACGCTGTCAGGCGCGCTATCTATTTACCGATGTCGAAATCGCCTGTGCCGGTGCACACGCCGGTGCGCCGGGCGCGGTGTTTATTATTGGCACCGGCAGCCAGGGCGCGGCCTGGGATGGCGCGCACTTCACGCTGCTCGGCGGCTGGGGTTTTGCCCTGTCGGATGCCGGTTCGGGCGCGATTCTCGGCCAACGCGCGCTGCGGCTGGCGCTGCTGGCGCACGAAGAGATTGTGCCCGCCTCGGCGTTAACGCAACGCATCATGGCAAGCTATCAAAATAGCCCGGAACAACTGCTGATCTGGTCGAAACAGGCGACACCCGCCGATTGGGGCCGCGTGGTGCCTGAAGTCTTTGCTGCCGCGCAGCAGGGCGATGTGCACGGCACAGCGCTGGTGCAGCAATGCGCCGCGGATATCGTGCAGATGGTACAGCCGCTGCTGGCGCGCAGCCACGGTAAACTGGCCTTGATGGGCGGATTAGCCGAACCCATTCAGGCGTGGATGCCGGCGGATATCGCTGCGCTGCTGGTGCCGCCGCAGGGCGATGCGCTGAGCGGTGCGCTTCGCCTCGCCACGCAGTTCAGTCTGACACTTCCCGCTTAACTTCAGATAAAGAGGCTCATGAGCGCTCCCAACGTAACCGCGCGCATTCTGCGGCTGATTGTCGAAAATGCGCCTATTAGTCAATCCGATCTCAAAGTGCGCAGCGGCCTGAGCATGTCGACGGTATCGCAAGCCACCAATCGTCTGCTGACCGGCGGCATCGTGCAGGAGTTGGGGCTGCGCCGTGTTTCAATGGGGCGACCCAAAACGCTGCTTGGCCTCAATCCAGATCACGCCAGCGTGGTGGGGATTCAGCTCAACGCCGAACGCAATCTGATGGTGCTGACCGATCTCAGCGGCAACATCATCGGCGAGCAGCAGATTCCTTCTGGCGCGATGACACCCAAGCAACTCGGCGATGCGCTGGCGAAGTTTTTGCGCGGCGTTGAAGGCAAAAAGGTTGGGGCGATTGGTCTGGCGCTGTCGGGTTTGGTTGATGCCAGCAACGGCGTTTGCGTGCTGTCACGCGCGCTGGGCTGGGATAACGTGCCGATTGCCCGTCTGCTGGAAGAGCGTTTCTCGCTGCCGGTATTTATTGAAAATGATGCTAACGCGCTGGCGATGGCGGCGCTGGTGTTTGGTCAGCTTGGTCACGCGCAGTCGGCGGTGATTGCTACCTTCGGCAAAGGCATCGGCGCGGGGATTCTGCTCGATCGCCAGCTCTATCGCGGTCGTCACGGCAAAGCGGGTGAGATTGGCGTTTCGCTGCTGGGCGATGGTACTGAGCGTTTGCTGGAGGATGTGGCATCGTCGCAGGCGATTCTGCAGCGCGTGGCGGCCACCACCAAAGACGAGGTACCGCACACGTTGCGCGATCTCGATGTGCGTCCAACGCCAGAGGTGCTGAGCGCGCTGGCCGATGCCGGGCAGCATTTGGGGATGTCGCTGGCGAACCTGTCGGTGGCTTACGATCCGGACGTGGTGTATCTGGCGATGGAGCCGCAAATGGCCTCGCGCATTTTGCTTGATCATATTACGCAGAGTTTCCAGACCTACCGTTTGAAGCTGACGCCGCATATGACGCCGCTGCAGTTCCTCACCGAATCCAATCGCATGTGGGCGCAGGGCGCCGCCGGGTTCGCGGTGAATAAGTTGCTGGATTTACTGGCCGCGCAGGCCGATGAGGATATCGCGTCGTGATTTTGTGCGCGCGTTGAGACGGTCGCCATAAATGGCGACCCTACAATTATTCTGCGGGATTTTCGTAGGGTCGCCATTTATGGCGACCGTCATCACCAACGCACCGCACCCCTCAACGTAACCGCAAACCCTGCTCATCAAACAGCAAACAATGCTCGGCGCGCAGCTGGTAACTCATCCTCTCGCCAATCGCGTGTTCCGCCACGTTACGCTCCTCAATCACCAGCAGCTTCTCTTCGCCGATATCGAGATAGAGATAATTGGTGTGTCCCAGCATCTCGCTAAACGACAATTCGCCGCTGAAACTCACGGCATCATCGTTGCTGCTCACCGGCTGGAAATGCTCCGGGCGCACGCCCAGCGTGATTTTCTGCCCTTCGCGGCACGGCGCGGCGATCGGCAGCGTAAGCTGATTAATGCCCAGCGCGGGCACACGTAACTGCACCGCGCCCGGCGCGATCGCCGCCACTTCGGCATTGAGGAAATTCATCTTCGGCGAGCCAATAAATCCGGCGACAAACAGGTTGTCGGGATCGCGATACAGCGCCATGGGTGCGCCAACCTGCTCAATGCGGCCCTGACGCAGCACCACAATGCGATCCGCCAGCGTCATCGCTTCCAGCTGATCGTGCGTCACGTAGATCATGGTGTTGCCCAGCGAGGTATGCAGGCGAGCAATCTCAATGCGCATCTGCAAACGCAGCTCAGCATCGAGATTCGACAGCGGCTCATCAAACAGGAATATACGTGGATGGCGGATAATCGCGCGGCCAATTGCCACGCGCTGCCGCTGTCCGCCGGACAATGCACGCGGTAAACGATCAAGAAATTCAGTCAGATGCAGACGCGCCGCCGTCTTTTGTATCGCCTGTTCAATTTCCGCTTTCGGGCGCTTCATCACCTCCAGCGGATAGGCCAGGTTGCCGCGCACCGTCATGTTCGGGTAGAGCGCATAAGACTGAAACACCATGGCGATGCCACGCTCGGTGGCGTGCTGATCGGTCATGTCGGCACCTTCAATCACCAACTTACCGTCGGTAATTTCCTCCAGCCCTGCAATCATGCGCAGCAGCGTGGATTTTCCGCAGCCGGAAGGGCCGACAAACACCACGAATTCGCCGCTGTTAATGGTGAGATCGATGCCGTGAATTACGTTCACATTCTCGTAGGACTTCTTAACGTTTTGCAGATGCAGGCTAGTCATGCGATGCCTCGAATCAGAGAAGTTGGCCCATATAAATGGCGTTGCTGCGCATAATCGGCGTGAAGCCGAGGCGCTGATAGAAACCGCATACCTGCTCGTTTTGCAGGCTGACGCCAAGGTAAACGCCCGGCACGCCAGCAGCACGCAGATCGTGCAGCAGTTGTTCAATCAGCTTGCGCCCCCAGCCGCCTTGCTGTGCGGCAGGCAGCAGATTGATGTGCAGATGCGCAGGCCACTGCGTCACCAGCTGATCCGCCGCCGCATCGGGCTGATGAATCGCTTCCAGCACTTTGCTGTCGAGCGCAGCCTGCGGCGCGTAATCGCGATACTGCTGTTGCAGCTGTGGCCACCAATCGCTATTCAGCTTTGCTTCGAAGGCGCGCGTATCGGGCGCGGCAACCGCGTAGCCGACTACCTCGCCGTGCTGTTCCAGCACATAAGCAAATTCGGGCGCAAAGCGCGCGTAGGGAATGACAAAACGCAGGCCGGGCAGCGCGGGATCGGAGTAGAGCGCGCTGGCATCGGTGCCGGCATTGGCGGTCTCTAAGCAGATGCGCGACAAGGCGGGGAAATCAGCCTCGCTGGCGCGATGAATAACACCTTCAGCCGTCATGGTGGAGCCTCTGTGGTCAGGAGATGAACAGATTTTACGGTAAAGAAAGCCGACTTAGTTTTCAAGGTGTAATAATTGCGCTGGCGCACAAAGCTGATGCGAACTATAACCACAAAGCATGACGGAACGCCTGACAAACTCACGCAACACGCCTGTTCACACGCCAGATCACGACACATTGCCATTGGCTCACGCAGCGTAATGATAATAACTATAGGATTTTCATATGCTCTATCAGTGAGTTAAAGCGCTTCGTTTGCCTGAGTGATTTATACTGATGCTCAGGCTTTAATCTTCAACGCCGTCTGGTTTGCGCACTGAATCGCAGCATCCTCTGCTGTTCCAGTGGCTTTTCTTCTTACTCTTTGCACTGTATCACAGAGCAAAAATTCCGCAGTGGCGATGTTTGACTTTCTTTTGTGCATAAAGTAAGTATGAGTTATGTGCGTTATCGCTGCTGAATCAACCTGCCGGGAATCGCAGGTGTCGAGATGAAGGGATGCCAGTCATCTGTTGGAGAAACCGAGCATGATGTGTGATTCAACCAATCGTCCTTCCCGTTTGCAAAGCTCACTGCGCACCGTGTCGCGTCTGGTCTCCGCCGGGATTTTGCTCGGTGCGACCATGGCAGCCGCGCAGGCCGTCACCCTGAATGAGTGGGATATTTACAACTATCCGCAACAGACCGAAGCGGTGGATGAAGCGGTAAAAGCGTTCCAGCAAAAGAATCCGGGCATTGTGATTCAGCGTTCGGTGCACTCCTTTGAAGACACGCGCATTCCGCTCAAGCTGGCGTTGACCGCCGGTGACGGGCCGCAGATTGCACAGGTGAATCAGGGCGGCGGCGATATGGGCTCGCTGGTGAAAGACAAGCTGCTGTGGCCGCTGGATGATTACGCCAAAACCTATGGCTGGACCACGCGTTTCCCGGATTCGATCCTGAAACGTAACCGCTGGTCAGATAAACAAGATTTCGGCAGCGGCAAACTCTACGGCGTGGCGAGCCTCGGCGAGATGGTGGGTTTGTACTACAACAAAGCGCTGCTGGATAAAGCTGGTGTCGCGGTGCCTAAAACCTTGCCGGAACTTGAGCAGGCGATGGAGAAACTCAAAGCCGCCGGCACGCCGCCGATGATGCTCGGTCTGCTCGACGGCAACATGGGCCAGCAGCTGCTCAGCACCTTGTGGGAAGCGCAGATTGAGAGCAGCGACCGGAAAAAACTCGACGATCTGATTTACGACGTGGGCGGCACCTTTAAAGACGACAAGCTGGTGAAAGCCGCCAATCTGATGAAAGGCTGGAACGACAAAGGTTATCTGTTCCCCGGCTTCCAGGGCATTGGGCACGATGATGCTGCGACCCTGTTCCAGAATGGTCAGGCGGCGTTCCTGGTAAGTGGAACCTGGTATCTCGGCCAGTTTAAGGACAACAAAGATCTGCACTTCGCCGCGATGCCTGCGGGCGAGGGCGTGCAGCATCCGCTGATGGTGGGCGGCACCGATTTGGCATTCTCTATCACCAGCACCGCTAAAGACAAAGCGCAGCAGGACGCAGCGGCGAAATTCATCGATTACATCGTCTCGGATGAGATGGCGAACCGCTGGCTGAAAGTGGGCTTCCTGCCGGCTGGCACCAGCAAAAATGCGCAGATTCCAGCGGATAATCCGCTGCTGGCGGAAGCGTATCAGGTGTGGGTAACGCTGAATGACAACGATGGTCTCGGCCATTATCTCGATTGGGCCACACCAACCATGAACGCTGAACTGAATCAGAATGTGCAGCTGCTGTTGGCGGGGCGTCAAACTGCCGATCAGATGGTGATCAACTTCGATAACAACTATCAACGTTACCTGAAAACCCTCAAGCACTGATGACGTACGGCCCGGCGTAAGTGGCCGGGCCGCGAACAGGCCCGCAAGCGAGTACGGTTATGCTGAATAAATCTGCCTGGCGCAATGCGCTCTATCTTCTGCCCGCGGTGCTGGTGTATGCGGTGTTTCTGCTGCTGCCGCTGCTGGCCTCGTTAGGGATCAGCTTTACTGAATGGGACGGCACCTCGTGGCCGATTTTCATCGGCATGGGCAACTATCTGCGCATGTTCCAGGATCCAGTGTTCTGGGTGGCGCTCGGCAATAACGCCTTGCTGATGCTGTTCTACACGCTGTTTCCAATTGGCGTTGGGCTGCTGCTGTGCAGCTTCCTGTATGAGACGCGCAATAACAAAGAGCGCAGCGTGCTGCGTATCCTCTTCTTCCTGCCGTACATCATGCCGATGGCGGTGCTGGGCGTGGTGTGGCGCTGGCTGTATAACCCGGCGTTTGGTCCGATCGATCAGTTCTTGCGTGCCGTCGGTTTGCCGCAGCTGGCGAAGTCGTGGCTGGGCGATTTTACCTGGGCGCTGCCCGCCGTGGGCTTTGTTGCCACCTGGTACTTCTTCGGTTTCTGCTTAGTGCTGTTTATGGCGGGCTTGCAGCGCATGGATCCCTCACTGCTGGAAGCGGCCGATCTCGATGGCTCATCACGCCGCCAGAAATTTATGCGCATCACGCTGCCGTCGCTGCGTCCCGAACTGCGTATCGCGCTGTTGCTAACGGTGATCGCCAGCCTCAAAGCTTTCGATCTGGTTTACGTGATGACGCAGGGTGGACCGGGCACGTCCACCATGGTGACCAACATCTTTATGTATAAGCAGGGCTTTGATCTGCACTACTTCGGCTATGCCTCCGCCGTGGCGGTGTTCAGTATGCTGATTGTGTTGATGATCAACGGTTTAATTCATCTTTGTTTACGGGAGCGTCACTGATGCGCGGCACGCCAACTGTCTCACGCGCGCTGATCTGGATTGTCGCGCTGATGACCATTCTGCCGTTTTTAATGGCGCTGATGACCTCGTTCAAAACCCAGATGGAGCTGTTTCAGGGCGTGTTCACCTTGCCTTCATCAATCAATTTTAAAAATTACATCACCGCGTGGCAGCAGGGACATTTCAACGTCTACTTCATGAACTCGGTGCTGGTGGTGATTCCGGTGGTGATCTGCAGCATCCTGCTTGGCATTTTGGCGGGATTCGGTTTTGCCTGGCTGAAGATCCCCGGTAAAACGGTGGTTGCCGCGCTGCTGGGCCTTGGCATGGTGCTGCCGAGTGAAGCCTTTATTATTCCGCTCTATCACGAGCTGCGCTGGATGGGCCTTACCAATACCTATCTGGCGCTGATTCTGCCGCAAATCGCTTTGTCGCTGCCGTTTACCACGCTGATGATCGCCACCGCATTGCAGCAGGTGCCGCGCGAGCTGGTGGAAGCGGCGGTGATGGATGGTGCGTCGCGCCGTAAAATTCTTTGGGGTTTATTGGTGCCGGCGATTTGGCCGACGCTGTCCACACTGGCGCTGCTGCTGTTTATCTGGACGTGGAACGAGTTCCTTATCCCGCTGATTCTGGTGAACAAAGACGAGCTGCGCACCTTGCCGATCGGCATGATGTTTTTCCAGAACAAAAATACCATCGATATTCCGGTGCTGATGGCGGGCGCGATGATTGTCATCCTGCCGCTGGTGGCGGTGTTCCTGGTGTTCCAGCGCAAATTTATCAGCGGCGTCACCGAAGGCGCCGTTAAGTAGGGTCGCCATTTATGGCGACCTTTGTGATGAACGCACGATATGTAACGCCATTTATGGCGACCTTCGTGATGAACGCACGATACATAACGGCACTTATTGTCCACCAGCAAAAGGTTTTGGTCATGCGGCGCGTGCTGCAATAGCGCATCGCCGCTATTCAGGAGAACCGCATGCACGTTTCACTGGCTGATTTCTATCCCATCGCCGATGGCGAAACGCTGGATACTTACTGCTTCCAGCGCGCTTTAAATCATCTGGCATCGCGCGGCGGCGGCACTTTGTCGGTGCCGCCCGGTCGCTATCATCTCGGCACGCTGACGCTGGGTTCCAACATCAATCTGCATCTCGAAGCGGGCGCCACGCTGCTCGCCAGTTCCCGCGTTGAGGATTATCAGCAGCAGCTGGCGCAGAGCCAGGCTGAACTGTCACAGCATGTGCTGATCTACGCCGCCGGACAGCGCAATATTCGCATCAGTGGCAAAGGGGTGATCGACGGTAACGGCGATGCCTGGTTTGCCGCAGAAAAGGACGATCAGGGATATCGCCTGCCGCGTCCGCAGCGCCCGCGCATCGTGGTATTTGAGGATTGCGAGCAGGTGACGCTGGAAGATTTCACCATTATCCAGGCGCCAATGTGGACGGTTCATCTGGTGAGTTGCCGCCATGTGCACGTCGATCATCTCACTATCGATAACAGCATGAGCATGCCAAACACCGATGCGCTGGATATCGACAGCTGTGAAGCGGTGTTTGTCAGCAATAGCTACCTGAGCGCGGCTGATGACGCCATCTGCATCAAAACTACACACAAACCCGCGCATCTGCGGCGTGCCGCGCGACAAATCATGGTCAGCAACTGCCTGCTGCGTTCTTACAGCTGCGCGTTCAAAATCGGTACCGAAACTTTCGACGACGTGGAAGACGTCACCGTCTCCGGCTGCACCATCTTTGATTCCAACCGCGCGATTGGCTTGCTGTCGCGCGATGGCGGCCAGTTCCGCCGTTTGCTATTCAGCAATATCACGCTGGCCTGCCGCCATGCGCCGCCGTGCCATTGGGGTAAAGCCGATGCGCTGTTTGTTTCGGTGCGGGCGCGCGATCCGGCGATAGTGCCGGGCAGCATTGAGCAGCTGCAATTCAGCAACGTCAGCGGTGTGATGGAAGGGGCAATTAACCTGCATGCGGAACAGCCGGGACAGATTCGTGATGTGATGCTGGCGAATGTGCAGCTGCGGCAAGTGGTGGCGACAGGCGCGGATCAAGGGCATTACGATGTGCGCCCGCCGTGTAACCCGGAATCGCCAACCGGCATGGGTCTCGATAATGCGTACAAACTGGATAGCGCATCGGGCTTAGCGTACGGCGTTGCCGCCTATCCGAATGGCTTGCCGGGCGTGTTTGCACGCGGCGTGGAGAACCTGCAGTTGCATAACGTGGTGATTGCGCGCCCGCAACCGTTGCCGCACGGCTGGCATGCGGAAACGGTGCAGATTTCGTAGGGTGCGCATTTATGCGCACCTGGATGTTACAGCGCCTGCGCGATGGCCGCGCCCAGCTCCTCGGTTGATGCGCTGCCGCCGAGGTCGCGCGTCAGGCTGTTGCCCGCTGCCAGCGTGCGCTCAATGGCATCCAGCACCGCCGCGCCCGCTTCAGCGTAACCAAGATGCTCCAGCATCATTGCGCCACACCAAATCTGGCCAATCGGGTTGGCCACGCCTTTACCGGCGATATCTGGCGCCGATCCATGCACCGGCTCAAACAGGCTTGGGAATTTGCCTTCCGGATTGATGTTGGCCGAAGGCGCAATGCCGATGGTGCCGGTACAAGCCGGGCCGAGATCCGACAGGATGTCGCCAAACAGGTTGCTGGCGACCACCACATCGAACCAATCCGGATGCAGCACAAAGTTGGCAGTAAGAATATCGATATGATATTTATCGACTTTCACTTCAGGATAGCTCGGTGCCATCGCTTCCACGCGGCTGTCCCAATACGGCATGGTAATGGCGATGCCGTTGGATTTAGTCGCCGACGTGAGGTGTTTTTTCGGGCGCTTCTGCGCCAGATCGTAGGCAAATTTCAGGATGCGATCGACGCCAACGCGCGTCATCACCGTTTCCTGAATCACCACTTCACGATCGGTGCCGGGGAACATGGTGCCGCCCACCGACGAGTATTCGCCCTCGGTATTTTCACGCACCACGTAGAAATCGATATCGCCCGGTTGACGATTGGCCAGCGGCGCTTTAACGCCCGGCATCAGACGCACCGGGCGCAGATTGACGTACTGATCAAACTCGCGACGGAATTGCAGCAGCGATCCCCACAGCGACACGTGATCCGGCACCACATCCGGCCAGCCCACCGCGCCAAAGTAGATGGCATCGAACTGGCTGAGCGTGGCGAACCAGTCATCGGGCAGCATTTTGCCGTGCTGCTGCCAATACTCGGCGCTGGCGAAATCAAACCATTGCCACTCCAGCGCAATATCAAATTTCTTTGCCGCTGCATCCATCACGCGGATGCCTTCAGGCATCACTTCTTTGCCAATGCCATCGCCAGGGATGACGGCGATTTTATAGGTTTTGCCGCTCATAGGGTTTCTCGCAGGTTGCTGTTGATGTTCTGTACGCAGTATAACCATGCATCTGTAGGAAATAATTAGCCTGAGCGATAAGCCAATGTTGAATAAAAGTAGAGAATCGCGCACCTCAACCGACGATCTGGCGTTCTTCGTGCGCGTGGCGGCGCTGGACAGCTTAACCGCCGCCGCACGCGAACTTGGCTTATCGCTTCCGGCGGTGAGTAAGCGCCTGAGCCAGCTGGAGCAGCGCTTAGGCGTGCAGCTGCTCAAGCGCACCACGCGGCGGCTGGAACTGACGGCGGAGGGCAAACGCTATCTGGAGGGTGCGCGTCCGCTACTGGATCAGCTGGCGGAGCTGGAGGAATCGGTGAGCAGCCAAACCTCGGTGCTGCGCGGCTCGCTCAACATCAACGCCTCTTTCGGCTTTGGACGGCGTCACGTCGCACCTTGCGTGTCGCGCTTTGCCGCGCTGCATCCCGAATTGGCGATGAGTTTGCAGCTCAGCAGCCAGCCGCTCAATTTTCTCGATGCGCGCGTGGACATCGACATCCGCGTCGGTGAGCCGCCCGATGCGCGACTGATTGCGCGTAAGCTGCGCACCAATCCGCGCGTGCTGTGCTGCTCACCCGCGTACGCCGCGCGCCACGGCATGCCAGCAAGCATCGCCGCGCTGGCCCAGCACAACTGCATTTTACTGCGCCAGTTCGACAGTGATTTCGCGCTGTGGCGCTTGGGTGATGGCACACAGCAGCTGACGCAAAAGGTGCGCGGCAGCTTAATCACCAACGATGGCGAAGTGGCAATGCAAATGGCGTTAGATGGGCATGGCATTCTGCTGCGTTCGTGGTGGGATGCGCAGCACAGCATCAAACGCGGTGAACTGCTGCATGTGCTGCCAGAGTGGAGCGCCGCTGATGGCGACATTTTTGCCGTCTGGCAGCCGCAGCGTCAGCTGCCGGTACGCATCAGCGCGTTTGTCGATTTCCTGCAAACGGAGTTGTAATTAATAAGTCCATTTTGATTATTTATAATCATCATTGATGATTTGTGAGCAGCATCAAACAAATTCAGCCCTGTTTATCCTATAAATTGCCTCCATTATGCGTAAATTCATTCTTGTTTGAGCGAAATGAATCATAAGCGTAAGTGGGGTGGCGAAGTGCATAGACACGCGTTAATAACAACATCGGCCACCTCATCAACGGAACGCGTGAAGCCCAGCGCGTTCCACGACCCTACGTTATCGATGAGGCTGAAATGAAACAATTCTCTACAGAAGGGATGGTGATTATCGTCGGGATTGTCATTGCGTACATCCTGTTCACCACCTGGCTCACCTGGCGCCTGCGCAGTAAAAACAGCGGTGACTTTATGGCCGGATCCAATGTGATGCCGGCTTTTGTGGTGGGCGTGATGCTGATGTCGGAATACATCGGTGCAAAATCCACCATCGGTACGGCTCAGGCGGCCTTTGAGGATGGCTTTGCCGCGTCATGGTCGGTGATTGGTGCCGCCATTGGTTTCCCGCTGTTTGGTTTTCTGCTGGTCAAACGCATCTACAACACCGGCAAAATCACCATCTCTGCGGCGATCGCTGAACGTTATGGCAACTCCACCAAAAACATCATCTCGCTGATCATGATTTATGCATTGCTGCTGGTTAACGTCGGTAACTACGTTAGCGGTGCGGCGGCGATCTCCACGGTACTCAACCTCGATCTCACCACCGCAGCGGTGATCACCGCGATCGTCAGTACGTTCTACTTTATGTTCGGCGGCATGAAAGGCATCGCCTGGGTCACGCTGCTGCACAGTGGAATGAAATATATCGGTATTCTGATCATTCTCGGCGTGGCGCTGCACATGACCGGCGGCGTTAGCCCGATGATCAAAGAGATGCCGCATTTCTACTGGACGTGGGATGGCAACGTCGGCGGCAGCACCATCTTCGCCTGGATGATTGGTACCATCGGTTCGATCTTCTGTACGCAGTTTGTGATTCAGGCGATTGCCTCAACCAAAAGTGCCGAGTCCGCCAAACGTGCGACCTGGGTGGCGTTCTTCTTCTGCATGCCGATTGCCATTGCCATCGCGCTGATTGGCGTGGCGGCGAAATACCTGCATCCCGATATCAAAAGTCTTTATGCGTTGCCGGTGTTTCTGCAGGACATGAGCCCGTGGCTGGCGGGGATTGTCACCACCTCATTAGTGGCGTCGATCTTTGTCAGTGTCAGCACCGTAGCGCTGGCGATTGCCTCGCTGGTGGTGAAAGATTTCTACGTGCCCTATCGCAATCCGACGCCGGAGCGCGAGTTCCGCATGACGCGCTGGCTGTCGCTGCTGATCGGTTTCCTGCCGCTGATTTTCGTGCTGTTCGTGCCGGAAGTGTTGAAGCTCTCGTTCTTCACTCGCGCCATTCGTCTGTCGATTTCAGTGGTGGCGATCATCGCCTTCTATTTGCCGTTCTTTAAAAGCACGCGCGGCGCTAATGCTGGGCTGATTGGTGCCTGCGTCATGACCTCGGTGTGGTATCTGCTCGGCGATCCTTTTGGTATCAACAACATGTATGTGGCGCTGGTCACGCCTGCGGTGATCATGGTGATTGACCGCCTGATCCCTTCGAGCCAAACCGATGAGAAAAAAGCCCCGAAATCTTCAATGCAAAACAGTGGAGCCTGAAATGAGTGATTTAATCCTTACCGTTGAACGCAGCGGTAACCTCTCTTCGCACGCGCAGGATGCGCAACAGCTCACGGCGATGCTGCCTTCGGTCTGCCCGCAGAACCACGCGGCGAATTTGCTGCCGCTGCCCAATGGCGACCTGCTGTGCGTATGGTTTGGTGGCACGCAGGAGGGGATCGCCGATATTTCGGTGTGGTGCTCGCGGCTGGAAAACGGCAGCACGCAGTGGAGCGAGGCGCAAAAGCTGTCGGACGATCCCACGCGATCCGAGCAGAATCCGGTGCTGTTCCTCGATCCCGAACAGGTTCTTTGGCTGCTGTGGACGGCGCAGAAATCCGGCAATCAGGACACCGCGATTGTGCGCTACCGTCAGTCACGTGATTTCGGTCGCAGCTGGGGCGCCATCGACACCTTGCTCGATCAGCCTGGCACCTTTATTCGCCAGCCGATTGTGGTGCTGCCAAATGGTAACTGGCTGCTGCCGGTGTTTTATTGCCGAACTCAGCCAGGCGTGAAATGGGTGGGTAACGATGATATCAGCGCGGTGAAAATCTCCAGCGATAAAGGCCAAAGCTGGCGCGATGTGGCGGTGCCAGAAAGCTTGGGCTGCGTGCATATGAACATTACGCTGCTGCAGGATGGCAGCTTGCTGGCGCTGTATCGCAGCCGCTGGGCCGATTTTATCTATCAAAGCCGTTCGACCGATGGCGGCGAAAGCTGGAGTGCGCCGCTGGCGACTGAACTGCCAAACAACAATTCGTCGATTCAGGTCACGACATTGCGCAACGGCCATCTGGCGCTGGTGTTTAATGCCATGAGCGCCAAAGATGCCAGCGAGCGCCGCTTATCGCTGTATGACGAAATCGAAGATGAAGAGGATGACGGCGATGTGGCGGTGGCGGCCGAGCCGGTGGTGCACAGCGGACACACCGCATTTTGGGGCGCACCCCGCGCGCCAATGACGTTGGCGATTTCCGCCGATGGCGGCAAAAGCTGGCCATGGCAGCGCAATCTCGACGAGGGCGACGGCTACTGCATGACCAATAATTCGCAGCAAAAACTCAACCGCGAGTTCTCTTATCCGAGCATCAAGCAGAGTGAGGATGGCGCGCTGCATGTGGCTTACACTTATTTTCGTCAGGCGATTAAATACGTGCGCGTCGATGAAAGCTGGGTGAAAGGATGAGCAGGCCGCGACACGCGCTGGTGACGGGCGCCAGCTCTGGCATTGGCGCGGCCATCGCTGACCATCTGTTGCAGCAAGGTTGGCAGGTGACCGGTTTTAGCCGCACACCGGTGCAGAAAGATCATCCGGCGTTCACCTCGGTCAGCGTGGATTTGCTGGATGCCAATCTGCTCAAACAGGCGCTACTGGCGCTGCCAAAGGTGGATGCGCTGGTGCACGCCGCAGGCATGATGGCGGCTGCGCCGCTCGGTGAGCTGGATGAGGAGCAGAGCACGCGTTTGTGGTACTTGCACGTGCAGGTGGCGCAGATCATGGCGAATGCTTTGCAGCCGCAGATGGCGCAGGGCGATCGTATCCTTTTGATTGGCAGCCGCACGTCACGTGGCGCGGCGAATCGCAGCCAGTACGTGAGCACCAAAGCGGCAATGGTGGGCATGGCGCGCAGCTGGGCGGCGGAACTGGCACCCAAAGGCATCACGGTGAATGTGATTGCGCCGGGCGCGACGGAGACGCCCATGCTGC
This sequence comes from Pantoea sp. SOD02, assembly GCF_024707505.1. Classification (GTDB taxonomy): domain Bacteria; phylum Pseudomonadota; class Gammaproteobacteria; order Enterobacterales; family Enterobacteriaceae; genus Pantoea; species Pantoea symbiotica. Next base: position 456,143 of record NZ_CP102604.1, read on the forward strand.
TGCAGCCCGGCCGCGCCAGTTCACCGCCAACGCTGCCGCCGATGGGGCGCTATATTAAGCCAGAGGAAGTAGCGGCGCTGGCGGGATTTGTGCTGTCGCCCGCCGCTGATGCGATTACCGGGCAGGAGTTGGTGATTTGTGGTGGGGCGTCGTTGTAAGTTGTGCGGTTGAAAACCAGGTCGCCATGAATGGCGACCCTACATAATCAGCGTCGCAATTCCGCCACATCCACCTGCCACTGATTTAGCTTGTTATACAGCGCGGTGCGTGAAATTCCCAGCAGCTGCGCGGACTGGCGCAGGTTGCCTTTCTGCTCGCGCACCACCTGCATCACATGCTGGCGCTCATTCTCCTGCAGCGAGCTCAATTCGCTGGCGACAGGCGCGTTACGCTGCACCATCTCTTCCGGCAGATCGTGGCGATCAATCTCCAGCCCTTCACACAAATTCACCATGCGCTCGACCAGATTCTCCAGCTCGCGCACGTTGCCGGGCCAGTGCCACGCCTGTAAACAGCTCATTGCCTCGGCGGAGAGCTGCGGCGCGATGCGCTTTAATCGGGTGCAGAGCGCCTGAATAAAGGTATTCACCAGGCCGGGAATATCCTCCTGACGCTCGCGCAGCGGCGGAATCTCTAGCGAAATTACATTCAGGCGATAGTAGAGATCGCGGCGGAACGCGCCTTTCTCCACCGCATCCAGCAGATTGCAGTGGGTGGCGGCGATGATACGCACGTTAACCTTGATGGGATGCGCCGCGCCGATTCTCACCACTTCGCCTTCCTGCAGCACACGCAGCAGGCTGGTTTGCGCCTCGAGCGGCATCTCGCCAATCTCATCGAGGAACAAGGTGCCGCCATCCGCCAGCTCAAATTTGCCCGCTGAGCCGCCGCGCCGCGATCCGGTAAAAGCGCCATCGACATAGCCAAACAGTTCGCTCTGCACCAAATCACGCGGCAGCGCGCCGCAGTTGAGCGCGATAAAGGCTTCCTGCTGGCGCGGGCTGGCGTTGTGAATCGCCTGCGCGAACAGCTCTTTGCCTGTGCCGCTTTCGCCGGTTAATAACACGGTGCTGTCGCTGCGGCTGCTGGCGCGCGCTTTCTGAATCGCTTGCAGCACGCGCGGTGCGTGCCCGCGAATCATCTCAAAGGTGTAACTGGCGCCCACGCCCATCACGCGGCGCGTAATGGCGCGGATACGCTGGTTCTCGCGCAGCGACAGCACGCGGCCGCCGTCGGGCGCGGGCATCAGCGAAATCAGGCAGGAAAGGGGATTCACGCCATCTGGCATGAATTGCAGCTCGCGGTCATTGCAGAACGGCATGGTGAGCAGCGATCCGCCTTGTGGTTGCAGCAGCACGTCGATCGGCCCGGCGTTGGGATCGAGGCCGCTAAAGATCTGGCGGGCATAGCGATTCAGCGTTTTGATGCGGCCGTGGCGATCGCAGACGATCACGCCTTCGTTCAGGGTTTCGAGGATCGACTGCTGCTCGGCCAGCAAACGGCGCAGCATCAATTGCTGACCGACCGCTTCCGCTGCCGCCTGCACCGTGCCGAGCGTGTGCGCATTGAAGTTGTCGGGCGTGGCGGTCAATGTGAGTACGCCCAGCAACTGGCCGCTGGCATCACGCACCGGCGCGGCGGCGCATTGGCGATGGCGTTTGCGCAGATCCAGCTTCCAGTTCTCGCCGCTCAATACATACACCAGCCGCTGCTCAATCAGGCAGCGTGCGGTGCAGTTGGTGCCGAGTACCTCTTCGCGCAGGATGCTGCCGACCGGCGTCAGATCCGCGCCGCAGAAATGCAGCGTCACGCCTTGCGCATCGGTCAGATTGATGTGGCCATCCGGGTTATACGCCAGCAGGTTCTCCATGATGCTGCGCGCTGCGAGGATCAGCTCGGCGTTGTGCTCAAGGATCGCCGCCAGTTCCGCTGCGGGCGGCGAGACATAGGCGAAGGTGGCGGGATCGATCGCGCGCTGCTGTGATCGCCGCCACGACTGCAAAATGCTGTGCCGCATCCAGCCGGGCTGTTCGCCGCGTTCGAAGCTGTGCCAGCCCTGCCACAACAACGTGTCCCATTCGCCCACCTCGGCGCTGTCCGGCAAGCTGAAGATCGGATCGCTTTCATCTTTAAACGGCAAACGCTCACTGGCACGCATGTGACACTCCTGACCAAGATGGAATGTCCATTTTATTGACATGTGAAGTTGACATGTAAATTTTGTTGCCAGATTGTGAGCTATATCTGTGTTATGCCTCACATAAAGCGGCGGATTGCAGTTGGCATCGCCTTTGCACTACAGATTGCACATCCCTACGCTCGAATGAGCACATCCAAAATAAAAAGGAATAGGTCATGACATTTCATCTTAAGCCAGTACGCGTCGGCCTGATTGGCGCCGGACGCATGGGCAGCTTCCACGCGGAAAACCTGGCCTGGCGCGTGCCGGGAGCGATCCTGGCGGCGGTGGCCGATCCGCAACCGGGCGCGGCCGAAGCGCTGACCAACAAGCTGGGCGTCGCCAAAGCCTACAGCGATCTGCATGCGCTGCTACAGGATCCTGATATCGAGGCGGTGGCGATTGCCGCGCCGGCGCGTACGCACGCCGAATGGGTGATCGCAGCCGCCAAGGCCGGCAAGCATGTGTTCTGCGAGAAGCCGATGGCGGTGACGCTGGATGAGGCGGATCGCGCGATTGCCGCTGCGAAAGCAGCTGGCGTGGTGTTGCAGGTTGGTTTTAACCGCCGCTTTGATTCAGGTTTTGCGGCAGCGATCGCCGCGGTGAAAGCGGGTGAGAATGGCACCACGCAGCTGAGCCGATCGCTGACGCGCGATCCCGGCCTGCACGATCCTTCGCGCATCCCGCAGTGGACGATCTTCCTCGAAACGCTGATTCACGATTTCGACACGCTGCTGCACTTCAACCCTGGCGCGAAGCCGGTGGAAGTCTATGCGCTGGCCGATGCGCTGGTGCGCCCGGATTTCAAAGACAAAGGCTTGCTCGACACTTCGGTGGTCACCATTCGCTTTGATAACGGCGCGATTGCCACCGCTGAAGCCAACTTCCAGGCGGTATATGGCTACGACGTGCGCGGCGAAGTGTTCGGCAGCAAAGGCATGTTGCAGGCGGGCCACATCAACGTTAACAACTGCGTGCGCTATCACCAGGATGGCATCGCGATTGAAACCTCACGCATGGATTCAGATCTGCTGCGTGAAGCCTATGTGGCGGAGATGGCGGAATTTGCCCGCTGCATTCGCAGTGGCGAAACGCCGCGCGCTACCGGTGAAGATGCGCGTAACGCGCTGGAGATCGCGCTGGCCTGTATCGACTCGGTGCAGCAGCAGCAGCCGATCAAATTGGGAGGTCGCTAATGGCCGGTTATCAGCTGTCGGTATGTGCCGAAATGGTGTTTCTCGATCTGCCTTTTGTCGAGCGCGTGAAACGCATTCATGAACTGGGCTTTGGCGTCGAAATCTGGGGCTGGGCCAACAAAGATATCGATGCGCTGGCGGCAACCGGCGCGCGTTTCACCTCGATGACCGGCTACCTCAGCGGCAATCTGACCGACGATGACGAGATTCAGCAGCTGCTGCAAAGTGCCGAAGCATCGCTGGCGGTGGCCGAGCGGCTCAACTGTCCGGCGTTAAACCTGCACGGCACCGGATTGGATGACAAAGGTTTGCCGGTCAAACCGGTTGAAGTAGTGACCGGCGCGATGTGGCTGAAAGCCGCCGATACGCTGCGCAAGGTGGCGCAGCTGGGCGAGCGCGCCGGACGCGTCTTCACGCTGGAGAACCTTAACTTGCCGGTTGATCATCCCGGCACGCCGTTTGCGCTGGCCGCCGATACGCTGGAGCTGGTGGAAGCGGTTAATAGTCCAGCGCTGAAGATGAACCTCGACCTGTATCACGCGCAGATCGGCGAAGGCAATTTGATCGAATTGATTCGCCGCTGTGGTTCGGCGATTGGTGAGATTCAGGTGGCCGATGTGCCGGGCCGTCAGCAGCCGGGCACCGGCGAGATTAACTATCGCGCCATCGCCCGCGCGCTGCACGATGTCGGCTATCAGGGCACTGTGGCGCTGGAAGGCTGGGCCAGCGGCGAAAGTGTTGCCGCGCTGCAGCAGTTCCGCGATCACTTCACGCTTTAACTGTTCCACCGCCGGGTATTTGCCTGTTGCCCGGCGTTAACTCTATGAAATAAATAATAATATCTCAACCCTACAGGACTAACCCATGAACATCAGAAATGTGATGCTGTGCCTCTGCGCATTGCTGCTCAGCCTGAGCGCGAGCGCTAAAACCTTCACCGTCGGCGTGGCGCTGGCGAACTTCGATCTCAACTTCGTTTCGATTCTGCGCACCCAGATGCAGGAGGAACTGAAAGCCAATCAGCTCAATAGCCAGTTTGTCGATGCCAAAGGCGATGTGGCGCTGCAGGTGCAGCAAGTGGATGATTTTGTGAATCAGGGCGTCGATGCCATCATCCTCAATCCGGTCGATACCCAAGGCGTATTGCCGATGATTACCGCAGCGAAAAACGCCGGCATTCCGCTGATCTTCGTCAATCGTAAACCGGAAGTGAAGCTGCCCACCGACATGGCGTATGTCGGTTCTGACTCGGCGTTGGGCGGCGAAATGCAGATGGAAGCGCTGGCGAAGAAGATGAATTACAAAGGTAACGTAGCGATTTTGATGGGCGCGCTGTCGAACGAAGAAGCGCGCGAACGCACCCGCGCGGTGGAAGCGGTGATCGCCAAATATAAAGATATGAAGGTGATTGAGAAGCAGAGCGCGAAATGGCAGCGCAACGAAGCGGTGGATGTGGTGTCGAGCTGGCTGCTGAACCAGCGTCCGATTGACGCTATCGCGGCGAATAATGATGAGATGGCGATTGGTGCCATCATGGCGCTCAATCAGGCGAAGAATGAGAAGATTTTGGTCGCCGGTATCGACGGCACGCCGGATGGTCAGCAGTTCGTGAAGAACGGCAAAATGACGCTGACCATTTTCCAGGATGCAAAAGGGCAGGCGACCGGCGCGGTGCAGGTGACTAAAGCGCTGCTGGAGAAGCAGAAAGTGCAGGAGTTTAACTGGATTCCGTATCAAACCATTACGCCTGAGAACTACGCGCAGTTCGCCGCGAAATAACCTTTTTAGCTGACGAAAACTCTCCTGCTTGCAGGAGAGTTTTACGCTGGAAACCAGATTTATTCCCCCTCCACTTCGCTTTATTTGCCTAACCCTGACTGATAAACTCCGGCTGCAACCAGAATCGCTTCTGGTTAATAATTGCTCAGGCATGATGCATTGACAGAACGCACGCGTTCACCCGGAGAAAAGTGCAGGATGGATAAAGACATTCTCAAGACCATTAATTCTCAGCACCTTTTCCCCGCGCAAAGCGACCGGCATATCTTTTTTGGTGTTGATGGTAAATTCATCGCCCACTCGTTGATTACCATCATGTCGATAATCAAGCATGCCGATGATGCGCGTTATCACTTTCATCTTATCTCTTCGGAAATCTCCGCAATTGATACGGCGCGTCTGGAAAAAATATTCGCCGGACAGTCACATGGATTAACGCTGCATCATATTCAGGACAGTCTGTTTAGTGCTTTCCCCACTACAGAGCTGTTCACGCGCGCGACCTATTATCGTTTTCTCGCTCCGCTTATATTGCCTCATGCCGATAAACTGCTTTATCTCGATGCGGATATGGTTTGTCTGAATCCTCTCGACGAATTATGGCAAATTGCCATGCCATCCGAAGTGATTGCCCTGGTTGTTGGTGAGATTGCAGCACTGCAAGCGCAGTTGGCTGAAAATGTTGGCCTGCGTGGAAAACGCTACTTTAATGCTGGCATGATGCTGATTGATGTTCAAAAGTGGAACCGAGAGCAGGTGAGTGAACGCGCTTTTAATTTGCTCAGCGAAAAGGGAAAACAGTTCCAGTATCTTGATCAGGATGCGTTAAATACGCTGCTTGAAGATCGTGTGATATTTACGGAAGCTCGCTTTAATACCATTAACATGCTCTCACACGATGATAACGGTTATACGCAGGATGTGCCGCATAATACCTGCTTATTGCATTACGCTGGTGCTGATAAACCCTGGCAACAGTGGAATCAACAACACGTTGGCCATTACTATCGCGATCTTTATCAGATTTCACCGTTAGCCGATGTTCCTTTCGAAGCACCTAAAAACGCGCAGCAAGCGAAGAGAATGTATAAATATTTGTTCCGTAGCCATCAACGGTCGTCGGCACTCTATTGGCGCATTAAGTATTTTAAAATGAGGTATTTTTGAGTGCAGACCTTACGTTTAAAACCGCTGTTAACCGAAAACAATGTTTATCAGCTTTGCTTTCTATTACTGACAATGGCGTTTGCTTTTTCGTTAGTGATTCCAGCTTATCCAAAGAAAACCTTTTATCTGGTCGGTTATTTAACGCTGTTTTTTCTGCTTGCTCAGGGAATAAAAAGAAAGTTCGTACTGGATAAGAGTGCTTTAATCGTCGCGATTCCCATTTTGCTCTTGGGCTTAGTCAGGGTGATTTGGTCGCGTATTTATGCCGATGCGTATTTCAGTGATGTGGTGGATAACTATTTTCAGGGCGGTAAGCTCTTCATTATCTCCGCTTTTGTCAGCTATTTTTTCATTGCGTGGCGTCATTGTCTGTCAGAGAAAGTCTTGCGCATTAGCGTGTGCCTGTTGATTTTTGGTTTACTGCTGACGCTTGGTGCCGCTTTTTATGAGCACGCTCAGACACAGCAACGTATTAGATTACTCACAGATTCAGCGGGAACCGTTTCGTACCTGATCACGGCATTGGCTTTAACTGCACTGTTTATTGTCAATAAGGTGATCGTTCGCCGTCTTAATCAAATTCTGCTGTTCACGGCTATCTTTGTGGTGAATATGCTGCTGATGTTCCTCACTGAATCTCGTGCGGCGGTATTGGTGTTGCCTGTTTTATACCTGCTATGTTTCTATCTGGTTCATCGCTGGGCGGGAAAATATTCACTGGTGATTCTAGTGCTACTCATTGCTGGTGGCCTGTTCTTGATGCCAAGCTCTATTATGCATCGCCTGGACAACATCCAGAACGAGATCGACAGTTATCAAAAAAATAATGACACCTCGATTGGTGCACGTTTCTCGATCTGGAAAAGTGGCTATCACAGCGTTTCCTGGTCGCTGCTGGGGCAAAGTCCGGATGACAGAACGGATAAAGCACGCGCTTATATTAAAGCCAATGAACGTGCTAATCCTGAAGCCTATAAAAATGTCATGTATCACTTGCATGATGACTTATTAGAAACGCTTTCGCTGCAAGGGATCGCCGGTGCCGTTTCACTGATTATTTTTTATGTTGGGTCGATTATGGTGGCTATACGTCGTCGGGCATTGGATGTCGCGCTGCTACCTGTTTCCATTTTTATTTTCGGTTTGACCGATACCGTATGGATACAAAGCAGTTCGGTGTTTATTCTGATGGCCTCGATTATTATGAGTTATGCGCTGATGCAGCGTAAACCCATAACCAATAAATAGACTTTGTAGGGTCGCCATTTATGGCGACCGCTTTCCTCAACGCCTCAAGCCATTCCCCGCAACTTCATCTTAAGAAACTTTTTCTTCAGGCTAAATCTGACTTTACTGTCCATCATAAATGAAGCGAAAGGCACGTTTTCTATCGCCTGCTTTACCACGCCTTTTTCATGCTCATCGCTGATTAACGGATAAAACTTATGTGCCAGATTGATCCAATGGCAAGCGAGCAGGTTGCGGTATGTTTCACCCAACACCGCATCCATCTGTTGTGTAGCTTTGATTAGCATTGATATTTTTTCGGCATCCAGCGCGCTGGAGAGGCTTTTCTCTCGTTTGAAATAGAGATAAGGCCCGAACTTAGCCAAAAATATTTTCTCACTGGCTTTCAGGATCGAGGGAAATAAATACGCATCCTCGTAGCAGCTGAAGTCAGGAAAGCGGTTATCTACCAACAACGATCGTCTAATAAACTGGCCAATAAAATGCGCCTGAATATCGCGATGGATAAGGAATTTTTCAATCACCAGATGTTGCGACAAGGCGGTAACCTGCAAACCTTTCCACTTATGTGGTTTGGTCTTCTTTTCATAAACCTCATTCAACGGTGCCAGCAGAATATCGGGTTGTTGTGCCTGTAAAAACTGCACGATGTCAGTAAAGGAGTTCTGCAGAAGCTGATCGTCACCATCCAACATAGTGACATAGTGGCCGCTGCATTTGCTGACGCCAAAATTTCTTACCTTGCCGATGTTACGGAACATCACGTCGAAGATTTTCACCTGGCTGAATGAGGCGGCAAAAGTGTGCAGCAACTCACTGGTGTTATCTGTGGATGCGTCATTCACCAAAACAATCTCGACCGCATCCTCAATGCCAGAGCAGGCCTTTTTAAGGCTGTTTAACGTCTCAACAATGTACTTTTCGCAATTGTGAGCCGTGACCAGTACGCTGAGAGTGCAGGGTGAATCCATAGGTAGCATCTGTCCGTTAATGTTCTGAGAGCATTCATTGCTAACAAGTCTATCGCTTTCTACGCCGAAGGGAATGAAATTGTGTTGCACGGCTTCGGTGATCATCCTCACAACTCCACACATCATTAATTACCGTAACTAAACTTTTACCCCGATCCGCCGATATTTTTTCCACTGAGTCCGTGCGCTTTGCCCCACGATTTTGGGGCTCTACGATCAACTTCTGGTGTGGAAAAATGTCATGATCGCAACGCCCTTGTCAGGCCCGGCGGCTTCGCCGGTGGAAATGGTTTCGCTCAAACGTATCGCCCAGCGCGCGGATAGCCTGGCGGTGATCCTTAGTTGGGCGCTGTTGCCGATTGCACTTGGCGTTGGCTGGCTCAATGACAGCGTGCTGGTGGCGTTGATTGCTGGCCTGGTGCTGGCGCTGCTGGCGACGTTTTTCGGCACCGCGTTGCGCGGCACTCTCACGTCGCGGCTGGTGTTATCCACGTTGTTAATCGGCTGGGCGGGCTTGCTGATTCAGGTAGGCGGCGGCGAAACTGAATACCACTTCTCGGTGTTTGTGCTGATGTCGGCGCTGCTGGCGTGGCGTGATGTGCGCCCGTTATTAATGGGCGCTGCTGCTGCGGCCACGCATCATGTGTTATTCAATTATCTGCAGGAAAATGATCTGTTCGGCGTGGTGGTGTTCCATCATCCGGGCTGGGACATGGTGTTTTTCCACGCGCTGTTTGTGGTGGTGCAAGCAGCGATGCTGCTGGTGATTGCGCGCCAGATGGCTGCGGATGCGCGCTCCGCCAGCGAAGTGGCGCAACTGGCGGCCCACATCAATCAGCAAGCCGGTTATCTCACGCTGAGTGCCGATACCCAGCAGAGTGAAACGCCGTTCGCGCGCACCTTCAGTACTACGCTTGGCACCATGCACGGCACCTTGCATCAGGTTAGCGACGGCGTAGGCCTGTTGCTGGCGGAGTCCGATAGCATTCTTGAACGCAACGCCGCGCTCTCAACGCGTACCGATGAACAGGCGCAGGCGCTGGAAGTGGCAGCCAGCGCGATGACGGAAATCAGCATCGCCGCCAGCTTAACCCGCGACAAAGCGCAGAGCGCACGCGAACTGGCGAGTGAAACCCGCGCGGTGGCGACGCGTGGCGAAGAGAACATTCAGTCGGCGATTCGCTCGATGGAGAAAATCAGCGAAGAGTCGAGAAGGGTGAAGATCATTCTGGAGCTGATCGACGGCATTGCGTTTCAGACCAACATTTTGTCGCTGAACGCCTCGGTAGAAGCGGCGCGCGCCGGTAACCAGGGACGCGGTTTTGCCGTGGTCGCCAGCGAAGTGCGCAACCTGGCGATGCGCAGCGAAAGTGCGGCGCGCGAAATCCGTCAGCTGATGGATGCCAGTTCAACCAGCACCGAGCACGGCACCGTGCAGGTAGAGCATGCGGCACAAACCATGCGCGAGATTCATAGCAGTATTAGTGGGTTATCGCAGCTGGTAACGGAACTGTCGGAGATGAGTGAGCAGCAGAATTTGAGCATTGAGCAGATTCAGCAGAGCATCAATAGCATCGATCATAGCGTGCATCATAATGTGCAGCACGTGGCGGAAACGTTGCAAGTGGCGCAGCAACAACAGCAGCAGGCCAATGCGTTGAAGCAGGCGATTTCGTTGTTTAGGTTGGGGTAAGTGCGGCCATTAAGAAGGTCGCCATGAATGGCGACCCTACGTCGGAATTTGTAGGGTCGCCATTTATGGCGACCTGGTTAATCACCGCGCGGACGCGCTTACGCGACGCCGTTCACCAGCAACACGCGGTACTTCGCGCCTTTCAGGCGATGCGCCTTGGCTTCCTGATACGCCGGGCTGAAATACCAGCCTTTCGCCGCCTCAGCATCCGGGAACTCCAGCACCACCACGCCTTCCGCTTCCGGGCCTTCCAGCGTTTCCAGCGCGCCATAAAACGCCAGCGGGGTGATCGGGTGATCGCCGCGCGCCTGGCCGGCTTTCTCGGAGTACTTCGCCAGCTCGTCTTTGTCTAAGGTTTCGTCCTTAATAAACACCACATATGCAGCCATTACTTCTCTCCTCGCGCCTGGCGTTTGTCTTCAGTGTTGTTATCGAAATCGGCGGCATCATGGCGCTCCAGCAGCTGATCCTGCGGCTCGGCACCAAAGGCGCGATTCACTTTCCGGCCACGAATCACCGCCGGACGCTCGGCAATCTCTTTCGCCCAGCGCACCACATTTTTGTACGACTGCGCATCAAGGAATTCGCTGCCGCCATATTGGTTGTTCAGCACCAGATTGCCGTACCACGGCCAGGTAGCGATATCGGCGATGGTGTATTCATCACCGGCGAGGAAACGATTGTCGGCCAACTGGCGATCCAGCACGTCCAGCTGACGTTTGGCTTCCAGCGTAAAGCGGTTGATGGCGTACTCGATTTTTTCTGGCGCGTAGTGATAGAAGTGACCAAAGCCGCCGCCGAGATACGGCGCAGAACCTTGCAGCCAGAACAGCCAGTTCAGGGTTTCGGTGCGGCCCGCCAGCGAGGTCGGCAGGAAGTGGCCAAACTTCTCAGCCAGATAAAGCAGGATGTTGCCGGATTCGAACACGCGCTGCGGTGGCGTGACGGAATGATCGCTCAGCGCCGGGATTTTCGAGTTCGGGTTTACATCGACAAATCCGCTGGAGAACTGATCGCCATCGCCGATACGGATCAGCCAGGCATCGTACTCAGCGTCTTTGGCACCGACCGCCAGCAACTCTTCCAACAGGATGGTGATTTTCTGGCCGTTTGGCGTGCCGAGCGAATAAAGCTGCAGCGGATGTTTGCCGACCGGCAGGGCTTTCTCGTGCGTCGGCCCGGCGGTTGGACGGTTGGTTTTCGCGCCGTTACCTTTGGCTTCCGGGTCCCAGGTCCAGACTTTCGCGGGCTGATACTGATGTTCCGACATAGTGGTTTCGCCTTGTTGTGTTTGTATTTTTGCTGCTACTGAGTGTAGCAGCGCGTGATACAGGCGATTTAACCGCGCTGGCGGTGCGACGCAAAGTCCGATTATGTAAAGTTCTCTTGCGTAAACAGCATAAAGTCCACTTTGCCGGGCTGATAGGTGTCGGGAATCTCGCCCTCTTCCAGATGTCGCAGCATCAGCGTTAAGGCCAGCTGGGCATGGCGCAGGGTGTTTTGATCGAGGGTTAAGGTCAGCACGCGATCCTGCAACAGCCGACGTGTGGTGCTGTACAACTCGTGCGTGACGTACAGCACTTTGCCGTCGAGCCGATGCCGCGCCAGCGCTTCGTGCACCTGGGTGTTGCCAATGCCGGTGTTATACAACCCGACGATCGGTGTGGGTGCGGCCAGCGTTTTTTCTAACAGGCGGCTGATGCGTTCGCGTTCATCCTGACCGGCAAGAATCTCGCGCAGGCGCAGCTGCGGAAAGCGTTCGGCCAGCACCGCCTGAAACCCCTCAATGCGCAGGCGATGCGCTGCGTAATCGGCGCGTCCGCTCATCAACACCACTTCACCCGGCTGCGACAGCATGCTGCCGAGCATCAAACCGGCGGTGCGTCCGGCTTTGTATTGATCGATGCCGACGTGACACAGCCGCGCGGCATCGGGCAGATCGGCGACCAGGGTGATCACCGGCACGCCACGCGCTTTACAGGCGGCGAGCGCATCGTAGATCAGCGGGTTTTCATGGGCGAAAACGATCAGCGCGTCCATCTTTTTACTGCTGGCGGTGATGTGTGCGGCAAGTTTTTCCGGCGCGTTTTCCGGAATCAGCGTGCGATGCAGGCGCAGGCGACGATAACCGAGTTCGTCGGCGAGTTTGGCGAAGTCTTGCGCTAATTGCTGGAAGAAGAAGGAGGCGTTACCGCTGAGCAGCACTTCGATCTGCCACGGATGGCGATGCTCCTCGGGCAGAATGCGTTTCAAACCGGCATCACGTGCTGCCTGTAGGATTTTTTTGCTCATGGCGGGTGATACGCCGCCGCGATCGTTGAGTACCCGGTCAACCGTGGCGACACCAACGCCCAGTTGTTTTGCCAGCTCGGCCAGCGTCACTGCTTTCATGTTGCGTGCATTCCATCAGAGCGGGCCCTCATCCTAACCTTCTCCCGCCAGCGGGAGAAGGGACCGATCGAGCACTTAACTAACCCAGCAGCTCACGCTCAATCAGCTCACGGGTTTCCACCGCCTGATACTTCATCTTTTCCGGATAGCCAAACAGCGCCGCCGAGATAATCGACTCGCCGCCGACCTTAAAGGTGCGGTTGGCAAAATTCATCTCGCGCAGCGCTTCAAACAGCGCATCGAAATTCACTTCGCCTTCACCGACCGCCACGTGCTGGTGGATAGTGGCATCCACGCCTGGCGGGTTGACGATATAGCGGCAGTGTTTGGTGTGGTTCATGGTATCGGCGATCAGCATATGCGACAGATCGTCGCCCGCGTAATGCAGCATGTTCTTCACATCGCCCACGCCTTTGTCGTAATAGAAGGTGTGCGGTGCGCTGTAGATGTACTTCACGTTTTCGCTGCGGAATGACTTCACAATGTCAGCGGTTTCGTTGCTCTGCTCGCAGAAATCCCACGGATGCGCCTGAATTTCGACGCGGATGCCTTCACGTTCGATAATCGGCAGCAGCTCTTCCATCGAGCGATAGAACATCTCTTCACAAATTTCTGGCTCGTTGGGATTGCCCGACAGCTCGGTGTTGATCACCTGCACGCCCATTTCGACGGCGATCTCGATCATGCGTTTCCAGTTCTTCACCGCCGCCTGACGACGCAGTTCATCCGGGCCAGACCAGCGATAAACGGTGATAAACGAGGAGATTTCCAGCCCGGTGGCATTCAGCGCATTTTTGTATTCGCGCATGATTTCACGGCTGGCTTTCGGATGTTTATAGAACGGGTTGATCTGCGGATGCGGCGACTGCTCGATGTACTTGTAGCCCCATTCTGCCACCTGATGCACCATGCGCGTGATGCCGAGATCCCTGATTACATCCACATCAAAAGCGATTTTCATTGTTTTCTCCTGAGCGTTAAGCGGTGCGCTCTTCATTAAAGACCACACCGATCTGCTGCCGCACTGCATCCATCGCGTTCAAGGTCGCCAGCGAGGTGGCAAGCGGACGCACAGGTGAGTCGGTCAGGCCCTGATGAATACACCAGGCGGTATGTTCGATTTCATGACTGAGCTGAATATAGCGATTAGCCGGTTCTTCCCAGCGCAGCGTGTGGCGGCCATCGCTGGAGGTCAGACGGAAGTTACCCGGCGCGTAAAACTGGCCGTCTAGATAAAGCGTGGCATCACGACCGGCGATTACGGCGGTGCCAGGCGTGTTGCTGAACAGCGTGGTATTGAGCACCGAATGCATGCCGTTGGCGTGGGTCAGCAGCATCGACGCCTGTCCGTTGACGCCACCCGGCGCGGGCTGGCCCACGGCGGTAATGCTAGCGGGTGCACCGCCGACCAAAACACTCAATCCCAGCAGATAGCTGCCGAGATCCAGCATGGTGCCGCCTGCCAGGTCCGCATTGAAAATGCGGTGATCTTCTGTGAAGTACTCGCCATGATCGGCCAGCAGCGTGTGAAGATCACCCAATGCGCCATCGGCTAACAGCTGGCGAATCACATCGTATTTCGGCGCAAAGTCGCACCACATCGCTTCAACGCACAGGCGCTGCTGCTGTTGTGCTGCCTGTTGCAGCTGCAAAGCTTGCTGCGCGTTGAGCGCCAGCGGTTTTTCAATCAGCACATGTTTGCCAGCCTGCAAGGTACGCAGACCGTCGCTGAAGTGATGATTATGCGGCGTGGCGATATACACCACATCGACATCGTTGCGGCTGAGCAACGTATCAATACCTTCCACCGCATGCGGGATTTCCCATTTAGTGGCAAAGGCTTGCGCTTTATCGAGGCTGCGCGAGGAGACCGCCACCAGCTGCTGCTGCGTATGGTGGCGCAGCGCGTTGGCAAAGTGATCGGCAATCCAGCCGGGCCCAACAATGCCCCAGCGCAGCGCAGGAATTTGATGGGCAGGATGACGACGCGGGACAGGTAAAGTGGTAGGGAACATGGTATCTCCGTTTATTCGACCTTTTTAAGGCAGATCGCGTTAAATGTAGGAAGAGCCAACCGCAGTCTCTACTCTTTTTCTGATGCGAAACCATCAGCCTAAACCGCCTTTAATGCGCCAATAAATATCAAACATTTATTCTGAATGGTATGGAAATGAAATGGGTTGTTTCGTTTTTGCGAGGACGATCAAAATACTGAGAGATTCTCTATCACTCAATGCCGTTTAATGATGATTTCTGCGTTTGAGGATTGGTGATTTATAGCGGGTTAGGGCATTATTTTTGATAATTTATTATCATTTTTAATCTGGAAATAGCGCATGAGTAAAATCACTATGACCGCGATTGCCGCTGCCGCCGGTGTTGGCGTGGCGACCGTCGATCGCGTATTAAACCGTCGTGCGCCGGTGCGCGCCGCCACCGAACAGAAGGTGCTGGAAGCGGCCAATCGCCTCGGCTATCGCATCGGCAATGTGCCGCTGCTGAGCGGCATCTCGCCCGCCTTAAGCGTAACGCTGCGCATGGGCTTTATCCTGCTGTCAAAATCCTACTCGTTCTATCATTCCCTCACTGATGCGCTGCGCCAGCATACGCAGCCGTTTCATCCGGCAGGCTGCGAACCGCTGTTTACCTGGCACGACATTGATGATGTGGAAGCGGTGGTGGCCTCGCTGTATGCGCTGGCCGATCAGGTAGATGCCATTGGTTTAGTCGCGCTGGACCACCCGCTGATTCGCCATGCGATAGAAAACATATCGCGTCAGGGCGTGCGGGTTTATGCGTTGTTTTCCAACTTTTCACCGTGCGGCCACGCCGGTTATGTCGGTCTCGATAATCAGAAAGCCGGGCGCACTGCCGCGTGGATTGCCACGCATCTGCTGCATCAGCCGGGCTCGGTCGGCGTGCTGGTGGGCGACCATCGCTTTATCTGCCAGGAGAGTAATGAGATCAGTTTCCGCTCCTATCTGCGCGAACAGGATAGCGCACGGCGTGTGCTGGAGCCGCTGAAGACCAATGAATCGATTGATGGCGGCTACCGTTCCACGCGTCAGTTACTGGAAGAACATGCCGATTTGGCGCTGATCTTCGCGCCGTGCGGCGGCATTGAGGGCGTGATTCACGCGTTGCGCCAGCAGCCGCAGCGCAAGGTGGCGTTGATTTGTCATGGTCCGGTGAAAGAGGGCGAGCTGGCGCTGATTGATGGCACCATCACGGTGATGATCCGCAATCGCATCGACGAAATGGCCATGCGTTTGGCGCAGATGGTGCAGCAGCATCATGCGGAGCCGGGCGATCATTTCACCCAGATCATCCTGCCGTTCGATATCGTCACGCGTGAAAACCTGTAATACATTACAAAAAGGTCGCCATAAATGGCGACCCTACAAGGTTTGGTGCGGTTTTGTAGGGGCGCCATTTATGGCGACCAAACGGTGTCAATGCTGGAATTGATAGATAATCTATCATCATTGTGATAATAAATAACTTGATCGCTATCAAAAAATGAATATTTCATGGTTGTTTGTGATGAAATATTTATTTGATACTTGCGCTATCCACTACCGCAAGGAACGATCATGACTATTCATATTGCTAACGCGCCCTGTAGCTGGGGCGTTGATGACCCGAAAAATCCTTTCCTGCCGCCGTGGCAGAAAGTCCTGAGTGAAGCGTCACAGGCCGGTTATAAAAGCATTGAGCTGGGCCCGTGGACCTATCTGCCGGTTGAACCTGCCGAACTGCGCCAGCAGCTGGAAGCGCATGATCTGTCGCTGGTGGCGGGCACCATTTTTGATGATTTGGTGAGTGAAGCCAATTTCCCGGCGATGGTTGAGTTGACGCACAACATCTGCCGCAACTTGTCGCTGGTGCCGACCGCCACCAAAACCCATGCGGACAACAAACCTGCGCCTTATCTGGTCATTATCGACTTCGGCAATCCAGAACGCGCCAAATACGCCGGTCAATCCGACAAGGCGCCGCGCCTGCCAGATGAAGATTGGCAGCGCATGATGCAACACATCACCACGCTGAGTCAGATTGCCTGGAACGAATATGGCGTGCGCGCGGTGATCCATCCGCATGCCGGCGGCTGCATTGAGTTCGCTGACGAGCTGCAACAGCTGGTGGAAGACATCCCGCACGAGGTAGCCGGTTTGTGCCTCGACACCGGCCACCTTTACTACTCCGGCATGGATCCGATTCCTTACCTCAGCCGCTATTGGGATCGCATCGATTATCTGCACTTCAAAGACGTTAACGACGCGGTGTGGCGCGACGTGATTGCGCGCGGCGTCGATTTCTTTGCTGCCTGCGCAGAAGGCGTAATGTGCCCGATTGGCAAAGGGGCGATTGATTATCCTGCGGTACGCGCCTTCCTGGCAGAGCGCAATTATCAGGGCTGGATCACCGTCGAGCAGGAGCGCGATCCGCGTGATGCCGACACCAGCCTGCGTGACGTCACCGCCAGCCTGCACTATTTGCAATCGGTCGGATTCTGAGGAGAACAGCATGATTAACGGCATTAAAGCTCTGGATCGCTCGCTGCGCTGGGGCATGGTCGGCGGCGGCGGCACCAGCCAGATTGGGTATATTCACCGTTCGGCGGCCACACGTGACAACAACTTCACGCTGCTGGCGGGCGCCTTTGATATCAACGCCGAGCGCGGCCGCGCCTTTGGCACCTCGCTGGGTATTGACGCCGAGCGCTGCTATGCGGATTACGAAACGATGTTTGCGGCAGAAGCGGCGCGTCCGGACGGCATTGAAGCGGTGTCGATCGCTACGCCTAACAATACGCACTTCACCATCTGCCGCGCCGCGCTCAATGCGGGTTTGCATGTGGTGTGCGAAAAGCCACTGTGTTTCACCGCCGCCGAAGCCGATGAGCTGGAACAGCTGTGCGCCGAGAAGAAGAAAATCATCGGCGTGACCTACGGTTATGCTGGCCATCAGCTGATTCATCAGGCGCGCGAGATGATTGCGGAAGGTTTGCTGGGCGAGATCCGCATCATCAACATGCAGTTCGCGCATGGCTTCCATAACGAAGCGGTTGAATTGCAGAACGAAAGCACCAAGTGGCGCGTCGATCCGCGTTTCGTCGGGCCGAGCTATGTGCTGGGCGATTTGGCGACGCATCCGCTGTTTATCGCTGAAACCATGGTGCCGCATCTGCAGGTGAAACGCCTACTGTGCAGCCGCCAGAGTTTTGTCAAAACCCGTGCGCCGCTGGAGGATAACGCCTTCGTGATGATGGAGTACGACAACGGCGCGGTTGGCACCATGTGGGCATCAGCGGTGAACTGTGGTTCGATGCACGGCCAGAAAGTGCGGGTGATCGGCGAGAAAGCCAGCCTTGAGTGGTGGGACGAACAGCCGAATCAGCTGCGCTATGAAGTGCAGGGCGAGCCGGTGCAGATTCTTGAGCGCGGCATGGGTTATCTGCATCAAAGCGCGCTGGCGGACGACCGTATTGGCGGCGGGCATCCGGAAGGATTGTTTGAAGCCTGGTCCAATCTTTATCGCCGTTTTGCGCTGGCAATGGATGCCACCGATCGTGGCGATCTGGCGTTCCTCAAGGACTTTTGGTATCCCGGCGCGCATGCCGGTTTGATGGGCGTACGTTGGGTGGAACAGTGCGTGAAATCCGCCGATGCGGGTGCGGTGTGGGTGGATTGTTGAGATTGGTGCGGTGGTTGGCAAGGTCGCCATGAATGGCGACCCTACAGAGGATTGGCGCGTTTTTCGTAGGGTCGCCATTTATGGCGACCTGAAATTCAGTGTGAACGCAAATCGCTGAGAAAGCGCTGCGCGCGCGGGTGCTGCGGTTGGGTGAAGAACTGTTCCGGCTGTGATTTCTCCAGAATCTGTCCCTGATCCATAAACCAGATGGTATCCGCCACTTCACGGGCAAAGTTCATCTCGTGGGTGACGCACATCATCGTCATTCCTTCCTGCGCCAGACCGCGCATCACCGATAACACTTCGCCAACCATCTCTGGATCGAGCGCCGAAGTCGGTTCATCGAACAGCATCACCGGCGGCTTCATCGCCAGCGCTCGGGCAATCGCCACGCGCTGCTGCTGGCCGCCAGACAACTGCGCCGGATAGGCATCGGCTTTATGCGCTAAGCCGACGCGCTCCAGCAATTCACCGGCCTGACGACGTGCCTCGCTGCGCTTCACGCCCAGCACTTTCATCGGCGACATCATGATGTTCTCGGCCACCGACACATGCGGGAACAGGTTGAAGCTCTGAAACACAAAGCCGATGCGCGTGCGCAGTTGATTGAGGCGCGTGCTGCTGCCGTGAATATCGGTGCCATCAAACACGATCTGGCCGTCATCGATGGGTTCCAGGCGGTTAACGGTGCGGATCAGCGTCGATTTTCCCGAACCGGACGGGCCGCACACTACCACCACTTCACCGGGATTAATCTCGGCGCTCAGGTTGGTCAGCGCCTGATACGCGCCGTACCATTTGTTGACCTGATTAAACATGATCATCGGTCCCATGCGGTTTCCTTATTGCGAAGAGGTTTTAGTCAGCATCACCGCGGGCGCCACGCTGGACGTTGGTAGCGGCGGTTGACGACGTTTCTGCGCAATGTGCGCTTCGAGTTTATTGGCCAGCCAGGTAAGGCTGAAGCAGATGAGGTAATAGCTCAGCGCCACAATGGCGAACACCTGGAACGGTTTGGTCAGCAGCTGATTGCTCACCTGATTGGCAGCAAAAGTCAGCTCCGGCACGTTGATCACGTAGCCGAGCGTACTGTCTTTGATGATCGACACCAGTTGGCTAACCAGGCTGGGTAAGGTATTGAACAGCGCCTGCGGCAGAATCACCAGACGCAGGGTTTTCAGGTGGCTCATGCCCAACGCGCGCGAGGCTTCGTATTGGCCGTGCGGCAACGCCTGAATGCCGCCGCGCACGATCTCCGCAATATAGGCACTTTCATAGATCACCAGCGTACACAGCATGGTGGCGAAGCCGCTGATGTTGTGGCCAATCAGCAGCGGCACACAGAAGTAAGTCCAGAACACCACCATCATCAGCGGGATGCCGCGCAGCAGGTAAACCCAGCCGGTGGCGGGCCAGCTCAGCCAGCGCCATGGCGACAGACGCGCCAGGCCTAGCAGCACACCAATCGGAAACGCCAGCAGCACCGCCAGCACCGAGATCAACAGCGTACAGAGCACGCCGCCAATCGGACCGTTCGGGTATTGGCCCATCAACAGCAGCATGCCGTTGTCATGCAAAATGGTGAAAATCTCAAACATCGCCATTACCTCGCATAGACGCGCTGGAAGCGGCGGGCCAGCAGTGCGCCAAGGCCCATCAGCAGTAGGGAGAAGAACAGATAGCCCACGGTCGCCACGATGTAGGATTCGAAGGTACGGAACGTTTGGTTCTCAATATCGCGCGTCACATAGGTCAGATCCGCCACGCCAATCACCATCGCCAGGCTGGTGTTTTTAAACAGCAGCACCGTGTGGTTGATCACCGCGGGCAGCGCGTTGCGAATGCCCTGCGGCAGAATCACGCCGCGCATGGCGCGCACGTAGCTCATGCCGAGTGCGCGCGCGGCTTCGTTCTGGCCGTCGGGAATGGCGCGCAGGCCGCTGCGGATATCTTCGGAGAAGTACGCCGCCTGGCACAGGCCCAGCGCGGTGAGGGAGAACAGGAACTCGGCGTTGTAGTTGTTGATCCACATTTGCAGCGCTTCCGGCAGCAGCGTGGGAATGGCGAAGTACCACATCATCAACTGGATCAGCGTCGGCACGTTGCGGTGATAAGAGACATAGGCTTTGACCAGCCCGACCGCGATGCGGTTTTCAGTCAGGCGGATCACCACCAAAATCAGCGCCAGCACCATTGCCAGCAGCCAGGCACCCAACGCCAGTTCAAGGGTGATCACCGTTCCGTCAACGATCATCTGGCCGTATTGGCCGGTTATCACACTGCTGAAATCGAGAGCCATTTTGTTACCTCATGGTCGCATATTACGCGCTGTGGTCGCCCGGTCGCATGGTGGAAAGACCGCCCGGCACCTGCAGCGTTGGGGTGATTTCGATATTGCCGATATTCACCGCCAGCGGTGCCGCGAGCGCGAAGGCGACGCAGTCGGCGATATCTTTGGCCTGCGGCAGTTCAAAGCCATCAATGAAGCGGCGGCGCGCCTCTTCGTGATCGCCTGACACGTTGCCGAAGATATCGGTGGCGACGCGGCCCGGACAGATTTCGGTGATGCGCACGCGCGCGCCGTAGCAATCGACGCGCAGCTGGCGCGAAAGGGCATGCACACCGGCTTTAGTGGCGTGATATACCGAGTTGCCGTTGAAGTTGTAGATGGCAGCAATCGAGGTGATGTTGAAGACGTGGCCGCGATCGCGTTTCACCATGCCCGGCACCAGCAAGCGGCACAGATGCAGCACCGCGCGCAGATTGACGTCGACCTGGGTTTCAATCACGTTCTCGTCGGCATCAAGGATCGATCCCGGATGCGACAGGCCCGCGTTGTTGACCAGAATGTCGATTTCGAGATTTTTGCACAGCGCGGTCAGCGCGTTGACGTCGCTGACATCCACCGCATGCGGAATACAGCCGGTACGATCGGCCAGCGCCGCCAGCTGCTCTTTACGGCGCGCCACCGCGTGCACGGTGATGCCCTCTTTGCACAAGCGCTCAACGATCGCTTCGCCCATTCCCGCGGATGCGCCGGTTACCAGCGCGGTTTTGTAATCTGAAAATGGCATCTGCCTCTCCTCGTTATGGCGTCTTTTGACTGTATGCAGTTATGCCGCAAGGGCATAAGACATAAAAATTTTGAGGCAATAAGCGCCCCTTATAACCCTGTTCGCTCACCATTTATGGCGACCGAAACGTCAACACGTCCTCGTCATACTCCACCGCAGACAAATGCTCAGCCACGAACGACTGCACCGTGCCACTATCCGGACTGATCACCGGCACATACAGCGGCCCAACCTGCACCAGCGCCACCACCTCACCGGCGACGATCTGCTGGCCGGGCGCGACAAAATCCTGCTGGCTATGCGGATGGCGGCGCAGCAGCGTGCCGGGCATCGGGGCGCCGATGCGTTGCGTGATGGAGGAGATTTCAGTGGCGGGAACTATTGCAGGCGCGGGCGCGGCTGGCGTGGCGGCGAAGGTCAACCGCACCGACCAGTGCTTGCCATCGAGCGCCAGGCTGTTTAGCCCGGAGGATTGCATCTTGCGCGCCAGCGCGCGCAGCGTCGGCAGCGGTATTGCGGTTTTATCCATGGAATTCCCGTCAAAGCGAAACACGCCCGCCACAGCGGGCAAAATCGTAATCTAGCGCGTTCGCAATACGGGCAGTAAGAGGGTTTCGCTTTGCGGCAATAAGCGGGACTTATCCCACTAAGGTCAGTGGATGGTTCTCAACGTTGCGGCGCGACATCAGCGACAGCAGGATCGATTTCACCGCTTCAGCCGGCTGTGACAGCGGCAGATGATCCGACATGCAGAACGACAGCGATACCTGCACATCTGGATCGACGATCTTCGCCATCCACGCATCGCCGCTTTTCAGCATCGCGCGCGCAGCAGATTCCGGCATGATGGTGGTGCCAAGTCCGGCGCTCAGGGCGGCATTCAGCGTGGTTTGTGACTCGATCTCGCATTTCACGCGGTACTGCAGATTGTTGTGTACGAAGGCATCGTCGAGCACTTTGCGCATGATGTTGTAAACGCGCGGCAGGAACAGATCGTATTGCGCCACCTGCGCCAGCGGGATCTCTTTCACCGGTTGCGCGAGGCTGAACGGGCAGACGAAGTAGAGATCCTCTTTCATCAGCGGCATAAAGCGCAGGCCGTGAATGGTGCGGTGATCGTAAATCACTGCCATATCCATGCGGCCATTCATGATCAGTTCGCTCAGCGTGGTGCCGAAGTTCTCATTGAAGTAGAGCACGATGCCGGGATGCTGTTGCTGCACTTCCATCATCAGCGGTAACGCGAGGTTTTGTGCGGCAGTGCCCGGCGCTAAGCCCACTGAGACGCTGCCGCTCAGCGAGGCGCCAACCAGCTCAATGGCGCTTTGTGCCTGCTCGCACTGGCGCAAAATCGCCTGCGCGTGGGAATAGAGCGTTTTACCGGCTTCGGTCGGCGTCACGCCGCGCTTGGTACGAATGAGCAGTTGCTGATTCACTTCCCCTTCCAGCGTAGCCAGCTGCTGGCTCAGCGCGGGCTGGGCAATATGCAAAATATCGGCGGCCTGGGTCAGGCTGCCCACATCAACAATTTTAACAAAGTACTTAAGGCGACGAAGATTCATGAACGCTTCCTCCAACAGAACGCATAGCGGGTATCAAGCAAACTTGATGCCAAAATAAGCTTTCGTGAGTGAACTCAGACAGGAGGGTAGAGCCACAGTGCCTCCTAAGGCCGATGCTGAGTTGGACAGTTGCCGAGACGGCGAGGGTAAAACAGCGACCTTTGCACTGGTATGGTGCGATTCACTCATTAGATTTGGCGATGATGGGAGTGAGTAAACGGGCATTGCGCGCTGTTAACCGGCACTCAAAGTAACACTCTATTAACATTGCGTCAGGCGCTGGCGCGTGACCTGCCGCGCATTTCCACATCAGGCTCGCCACCTTTATGGCGAAAGTGTGCGGTCGGTTCAGTCATCGCTTTGTGTTATATCACCACAACAAAGCACTATTAACCGCCGCTTCGGGCAAAAACCTATCCTCTGGTACACGTCGTGTTTGCAGCTTGCTGCAAGCCGTTCATGCTGACACTGAGCCAGGATTAACCCATGCCCGAGATAGCCGATCGATTAAAGAATGTCACCGTTTCTGCCTCCGTTGCTATGACCCAAAAGGCCCGCGATCTCGCCGCGCAGGGCATTGATGTGGTAGCGCTTTCCACCGGTGAACCCGATTTCCCCACGCCACCTCACGCAATTGAAGCCGCTTACGCCGCCGCGCGCGCCGGAGATACGCGCTATCCGCCTACCGACGGCACGCCAGCACTGCGCAAGGCGATCCAGCTGAAGTTCAAACGCGATAATCAGCTCGATTACGACGTCAGCCAGATCCTCACCGCCGGCGGCGCTAAGCAGATCATCTTTAACGCGATACTCGCGACCATTAATCCGGGCGATGAAGTGGTGATCCCGACGCCATCGTGGATCAGCTATGCCGATATCGTCAAATTCGCCGGTGGCGTGCCGGTGGCGCTGCCGTGTGCGCAGGAGAACGGCTTCAAGCCGCTGCCTGCCGATTTAGATGCTGCCATCACCGACAAAACCAAATGGCTGCTGCTCAACTATCCGAGCAATCCCACCGGTTCGGTGGCGACCAAAGCGGAGCTGCACGCGCTGGGCGAGGTGCTGTTGCGCCATCCGCAGGTGTGGATCATGACCGACGATATCTACGAGCACCTGATTTATGACGATGTGCGCTTTTATACGCTGGCGCAGGTTGAGCCGCGCCTGGTTGACCGCGTGCTGACGGTGAATGGCGTATCGAAAGCCTATTCCATGACCGGCTGGCGTTTGGGCTTTTGCGGCGGCCCGTCGCCGTTGATCAAAGCGATGAGCAACGTGAATACGCAGAACAGCGGCGGCGTTTGCACCTTAACCCAGGCAGCGGCGGTGGCGGTGCTGGAAGGTCCGCAGGATCTGCTGCAGGAGCGCGCGCACATCTATCGTCAACGCCGAGATTACGTGCTGGAACGCCTGACGTCGATTGACGGCTTGCGCTGCCACAAACCGCAGGGCGCGTTTTATCTGTTTGTGAATATCGCGGGTTACATTGGCAAAACCAGTGCCGGTGGTCGGTTGATCACTAATGATGCCGATTTTGTGCTGGCGCTGATTGAGGAGCAGCACGTGGTGACAGTGCAGGGCGCAGCGTACGGGATGAGCCCGTTTATCCGGTTGTCGTATGCCACGAGCATGGAGCGGTTAGAGACGGGATGCGATCGTATTGCGGCGTTTTGTGGTGGTTGTGTTTGATGTCCAGGTCGCCATAAATGGCGTAATGCCGATCAGTTAAGCGCAGAGCGACTTTCGTTCGCCATGTGCTAAGCAGTTGCAGCACCCTGGTGCGGCGACCGAGCAGAGGGCGTCCTGGCCACGCCCTCTGCACTCCCGGGCCCTGCGCCAGCCCAACCCGCCGCTGCGCGGTACCTTCACTCATTCACGATTCCTGACGGACCGGCGGCGATTCGCTCCTGCTCAACGCCACCTCTCGCCGCATCCATGCGGCTCGCCCTGGAATCCCTCATTCGCTCAGCGATTTGGGATGTCGCCTCAACACCCGCGCTGCAGTAGCAATGCAATTTTCCGACTCACAATCGCGACTAATTCCGTAGGGTCGCCATTCATGGCGACCTGGTGCGCATGAATGCGCACCCTACGAAAAACCCGTTCGGGTACTGTCATTATTGCGCGATAACCTCTGCGGCTGGAGCGACCTGATGGCCGCAGGCTTCGATTTCGCTGCGCACAATGGTGGCGAGCGCCAGTGAACCTGGCGTGTCGCTGTGAACCAGAATCGAGCGCGCTCGCACTGCAATCTCTTCACCTTCAATCGTCGTCACCGTGCCGTGCTGCAAAAACTGTCGCACGCGGGCGCGCAAGGCGGCTTCCTCTTTGATCACCGCACCCTTAATGCCGCGTGGAACTAAGCGGCCTTGTGCGTCATAGGCGCGGTCCGCCAGAAACAGCGTTAGCGTCTTCAGGCCAGCCGCGTGCGCGGCGGTTTCGATGATGGTATCGGGCTGGGCGAAGATGATCAGATCGCTATTGATGCGCGCTACTAATTCCATCACCTGTTGCGCCAGCGCGGCATCGCGGTTGACGATGTTGCCCATCGCGGCGTGGAAACTGAAGTGGGAAACGTAGGTGCCTTCCGCGCGGGCAATCGCCGTGAGCGCGCCGAGCTGATAGGCCACTTGCTGGCAAATCTCTTCGGCGCTAAACGGCAGTTCGCGGCGGCCAAACCCCTGACGATCCGGTAAACCGGGATGCGCGCCAATCCCCACGCCGTGTGCCTTCGCCAGCCGCACCATGTTGCTCATGATCGCCGGATCGCCGGCGTGGAAACCGCAGGCGATATTGGCCGATGACACCACTTTCATAAGCGCGGCGTCATCGCACAGCTGGTAAACGCCGAAGCCTTCGCCCATATCGGAATTCACATCAATCTTCATGCCTGGTTTCCTTGTGCGGATTAAACGGTAAGCGCTTTACGCAGTGGCTGGCAGCTGAGGCGCAGACGGCTTAGCCAGCGCGTGACTTCCTGTTCGATGGCGATCGCTTCGTGCACATCACTCTGGATCAGCTGGATCGACTGGCCCGGCAGCACTTGTCCCAGCCGCCACAGATCCTGCTCGATCACGCCCGCGATCTTCGGATAGCCGCCGGCGGTATTGGCATCACTCAGCTGGATGATCGGTTCGCCGCCCGGCGGCACCTGCACAATGCCGGGGATCAGCCCGTAAGATCGCATTTCAACGGTTTCTGACGGGAAGATCGGATCGCCTGAAAGCCGATAGCCGGTGCGATTGCTTTGATTCGATACCTGCCACGACTGCTGCCAGAAACGCGCGGCATCGGCGGCAAACAGCGGGTATTCACCGGAGGGAATGGCGCGCAGCTGAATTTCACCGGCGCTGTTGCAGGGAAAACAGTCGTGTAATGCGCTGTCTGGCGGTTCGATGCCGATGCCGCTGTGGGGAAGTGCCGGGCTGCGACTTTCGCCGATCGCCAGCCGATCGCCACGCTGCAGCGGACGTCCTTCAACGCCGCCGAAGCCGCCGCGCAGCGCGGTACTGCGCGAGCCGAGCACCAGCGGCACATCGATGCCGCCCGCAATACACACATAGCCACGCGCGCCGCTGCGCGGATAACGCAGCTCCAGCACTTGCCCGGCGCGTACGCTGCAGCCCCACCACGGCGGCAGCGGCGTGCCATCCAGCGTGGCGCGGCAATCGGCACCGGTCACCGCGATGCTGCTGTTTTGCAGAAAACGTACGCGGAACGGGAACAGCTGCACTTCAATCGCCGCTGCATTTTCGTCGTTGCCGAGCAGGAGATTACCGGCACGCAGCGCCAGCGGATCCATTGCGCCGCTCACCGACACGCCCATGTGGCGATAATTGAAGCGACCTAAGTCCTGCACCGTGTTCAGCGCACCGCTCTGTTCGATCTCAATCACAGCTCTATCCTCTGCGGCAGAAAACGGATGCGATCGCCCGGTGCCATCAGCGCGGGCGATGCGGCCAGCGGATCAAACACTGCTAGCTCGGCAAAACCAATCGCGTTCCAGCCGTTCGGACCGGTTAGCGCCGAGACGCCCGCCTGCGCGCCGCCGATGGTGACGGTGCCTTTCAGCATGCTGAGCGACGGCACTTTCTTGCGTGGCGTTGCGAGTAGCGGATCCAACCCATGCAGATAACCGAAGCCCGGCGCGCTGCCCAGCGCAAACACCGTGTATTCACTTTGATGATGCAGGCGCACCACTTCGCGCGGGCTTAAGCCGGTATGGCGGCATACCGCCTCAAGATCGGTGGCGTGTTCACCGCCATAATGCACTGGGATTTCAATCAGTTTGCCCTGCGGACTGATCGCCTGCGCCTGATCCCAGGCAGCATGTAGCTGCATGCGCACGGCGGTTTCATCGGCTGGGATTTGGCGGAACAGCACCAGCAGATTGGTGACGCCGGGGATCAGCGCTTCAATTGCTTCATCGGCATGCAGCAGGCGCGCCAGCGACCAGATGCGCCGCTGCGCCGGGAGATCGAAACCGCCCGGCGCTTCCACCAACCACGCGCGTGCGCCAATGGTGGAGAGCTTAATATTAGAGGAGCAAGCCAGCGCGGGGGCGCTGGCGGGCTGAAGAGCAGAGTGCGACTTCACGGGCATGGTTATTCCAGCGGTTCAAATTTCAGACTGGAGAGCGGCTGTACGCGCTCTTCGCGCACCATTTTGTATTCGGTGTTAGGCCCAATCCACGTATCCCAGATTTTGTCGATGGTGCCGTCATCGTCCATCGCCTTCAGGCTGCTGTTGACGCTGGCCAGCAGCGCCGGTTCATCACGCTTCATGCCAACACCAATCGGCTCCAGCGCCATCGGCTCTTTGATCATCGCCAGATTGATGCCGTCTTTTTTCGCCTGCGAAATGGTTTTGATGCCGGTCATGGTGTTGGTGACGAAGCCGACTGATTTGTTCTGCTCCAGCGCGAGGAACGCGGAGGCTGAATCCTGGAAGGTCACCGCTTTGCCACCTTTGATGTGGATCGACTGCTCAGAAGTGGTGCCTTTGGTGGCGCTGATGCGTTTGCCCTGGAAATAGCTCAGCGGCTTGTCGGCCAGAGGTGCTTTCACCAGCAGCATCTCTTTGGCGACGTAATAGGGATCGCTGAACTGAATCTGGTTGCCGCGAGTTTTGGTGTAGGCAAGGTTAGCGATCAGCACGTCGGCGCGACCGGTGGCAATCACCGCGATACGCGCTTCCACCGAGGTGGGCACCAGCGTCAGTTTGACGTTCATCTGCTTCGCCAGTGCGTTGCACAGATCGATATCCATGCCCGCCAGCTGGCGCGTTTTCGGATCCGGGGAAGAGAAGGGCGGCACGTCCGAATAGACCGCGCACTTCAGCTCGCCGCTGGATTTGATGTTCGCCATCATGTCTGCATGAGCAGCCGAAATAGCCAGCAGCGGCAGCAGTGCCAGCCCGATGGTGGTACGTCTTTTCATGGTCATGTGAACTTCCTCAATGATGAATACCACGGCGTCACCGGGACGGAGCGCCTGATTTCTCGCTTTTCTGGACTATAACGGCTTTGTTTTCAGACGAAAAAGAGGGAAACCCTGTCGTGCAATAGCAAAAAAATATGGCTAAGTGGCGCATAAGTTCTTTCTATTCGGGCAGAGCAAAAAAGTGTTATCCAGCGCACACTTTTCTCGCCAGGCTGGTCGCATGTCCTCTCGGCAGTCCCGCCGATTGCATGTGGTAGAGAGAAGTGAAAAAGCATGAATGCCCGATTAGGCGTGTTATTGAAGATAGTGGCCGCGCTGTGCGCCACCTTGATGCTGGCGTGTGTGAAGGGGCTAAACGGTGCCATTCCCACCGGCGAAGTGATTTTTTTCCGCAGTTTTATCGCGCTGTTTCCGCTGCTGATTTGGCTGAAAATGCAGGGCAACGTGCTGGAAAATCTCAAGACGCGTAATCTGTTTGGTCACTTTATACGTGGCTTCTCCGGCACCGGCGGCATGTATTTTAACTATCTGGCGCTGGTGTATATCTCACTCGCTGATGCGACCGCGCTCAGCTATGCCGCGCCGCTGTTTACCGTGATCATGGCGGCGATGCTGTTGAAAGAGCGGGTGCGGGTTTCGCGCTGGATCGCGGTGGTAGTGGGATTATCCGGCATTTTGATCATGCTCTCATCAAGCCTGAGCGCCAGCGGTGCGCTGTTTTCTCAAGGTGCCAGCAACGCGTCGGCGAGCCTTGGCGTGGCATTTGCGTTGATTGCGGCGCTGTGTTCCGCGACCTCTAACGTACAAATCCGCTTCCTCAACGGCATCGAAAAGCCGGGCGCGATTGTGTTCTATTTCTCTGTAATGACGACCCTTATTGGCCTGGCGACGGCGCTGTTTGGCTGGAGCAAACCCAGCGCCATACAGCTGTTATTGCTGGTGGGCTGCGGCCTGTTTGGCGGGCTGGCACAGATTCTGGTCACGCTTAGCCTGCGTTACGCCGATGCCTCACTGCTGGCACCGTTCGATTACACCACGCTGGTGTGGTCGATGCTGATTGGCTATCTGTTCCTGCACAGCCTGCCGGGCAGCACCACCTTGCTGGGCGCATCGATTGTGGCGCTGGCCGGGATTTTTGCGGTGTGGCGTGAGAATCGGCAGCGTAAGCTGGCAATGGTGAATAGTACGCCGTAGGGTTGCCATTTATGGCGACCTGGTGCGCATAAATGCGCACCCTATGACGGCGAAAGATTAGCGGAACACATCATCAATGATTTCAACCTGCTTGGTGCGCAGCGTCTCGTCCAGCCAGCTGCGTTCCAGCGCGCCGGTTTTCGCCAGTTCGAAGTTGTGTTCATCAACAATGAGATACGCCTGCGCTGCTTCGAGAATGCGTGCGGCATCCTGGCGAGGAATCACAATCACGCCATCCGCATCGCCCAGTACGATATCGCCCGGCGAGACGTGAATTTTACCGCAGGCAATCGGCACGTTGATCTCGCCGGGACCGTCCTTGAACGGGCCACCCGGCGTGTGACCGGCGGCGTAGATGGGGAAATCCATGCGTGACAAGCCTTCGATATCGCGGACCGGGCCGTCCAACACAATGCCTTCCATACCGCGCTGTTTGGCATAGGTCGCCATCACTTCACCCATTAGCGACTGGCTGCGATCGCCTTCGTTCGACAGAATAATCACATCGTTTCGGCCCGCCATATCCAGCGCTTTGTGCAGCATCAGGTTGTCACCGGAACGCGCCTTAACTGTCACCGCCAGGCCACACATGATCGTCTGGCGCGGCGCGGTTTTCAGGCTGATCTCCGCCGACAAGGCGGGCAAGCGGCTCATGCAATCCGCTACCACCGCCGCCGGTAAACGGCGAAAAGCTTCCAGCAGCGGTTCGGCATCGGCGGGACGGCGTAAATAGATTCGGTTTCCTGCGCTCATGGTTATTTTCCTGTAGGGAGTGATTTAATTAATCGAATCGTGTTTCTGAGTAAATAATTAAACATGGAAGTAAGACGTTTTATTTTTCTTTTTAATGGGTCATTACTTCAATGATTAGGGCGTTCAGCTAACAAGCTGAATCAGCGGGTGATTACTGGTATGAGATTAAGCTTACGCGATTGCGCTGGTGTTACGTATGGGATGTTACGGCTAACGGAGGCAGGATCACGAATTAATATTTTTGGTTGGTTTAAATCACTGATAATTAATTTTATTGGATTTTATTATGGGGGGATAGATTAAAAGTATTAGCTGAGTCGTTAATTTATTTTCAGAAGCGTCTCTCAAATCTAAGACGTTCAGTACATCGGCAAGCAGAAATCATGATGCAAATCATCTCTCAAAATATAACCTGCAGTTTATCTTTGCGTTCCAGGCCAACAGCGCATACTCCGAAGGCTATCGTGCTGTGTGCGGGGGATAAAACCGGTGTTAATCAGAAGCGCTTCTACCAATCGATGATCAAACTGGCTGATAAAGAGTACAAGCAGCATCTGGAGGAATTAACCAATGCCAAAACTTGAAGAGCTGATCGCACAGCGTTCTCCTGAGTCCCAGGAGCGCATTAAAAATAAGGCAGACCAAAAAATTCTGGAGATCCGCCTGCGTCAGTTGCGTGAGGAGCTGGAACTTTCACAGGTGCAGCTGGCTGAAAAAATGGGTATCTCGCAGCCTGCTATCGCCGCGATTGAAGCGCGAGGTGACGAGATAAAACTTTCCAGCCTGAAAAAGTATGTCGAGGCGTTAGGCGGTAAGTTGAGTCTCAATGTTGAACTTCCCACCGGAGATGGTCGGATATTTCAGATTTGATGTGGAGGAGGATGTCCGTGATAAACCGGCATCTTTTTCCGAACGCAGAAAAGCAAAAACTAGCCATCAGTTGTGTAACTGGCTAGTTAAGCTTAAATCGGTCGCCATGAATGGCGACCCTACGATTATTTTCCTGATTTTCGTAGGGTGCGCATTCATGTGCACCTGCATACATAGGCAATTTATTACTTAGGTTAATGGCATTAACCATAAGCTGGTTTGGATAAAGTTAAATATAAACAAGCAAGATATATTTAACTCTCCTGGAGAGCGCCTTTCAGCTTTAATCTAAATTGTGTTTCTTAGCGAAGTCGTAAAGCTCCTTCACTGACTCACACTGGAGTTTTTCCATCACGCGCGTTTTATAAGTGCTCACGGTTTTATTACTGATATGCATTTTGTCGGCGATGTGATTGTTTTTTAATCCTTCGATGATCAGCTGAAAAACACGGAACTCCTGCGGTGAAAGCGCATCTATTTTCTTCTGCTGTTCTAAGCACTCATCACTTTTCTTCACTCTTTTGATCGCAGGGAAATAGCTATAACCATTTTCGCCAGCGCGAATAGCGGAAACGATCTCGGTTAGGCTCTTTTGCTTGCTGACAAAACCGTTGGCACCGGCTTGTGCGGCTAAAGGCGAGTAGTATTCAGCATTCTTACCGGAGATCATGATGATGATACCTTCAAACTCTTTGCGTCTAAGCGTACCAATCACTTCAATGCCGTCTTTAGCGGGAATGTCGGCATCAATAATCAGAATATCAGGATGATGGTGTTCAACGATTTTCTGTGCGTCAATGCCATCACTGGATTCCGCAATCACATCATAGTTATTTTCTTCGAGAAGAACTTTTACCGCTAATCTAACTAATGGATGATCGTCAACGACGACAGCACGAGATCTCAACACAAGTATGCCCTTAAAGGATGAACTGGAATGGGCGCGAAATTAGCAGGTATTTTTTAGGATTACTTTACGATAACACCGATGCTGCGTAGGAACATTCCTACGATTCAGTTAACGCAATCTCAAATTGAGTGCTAGAAAAACAAATAACTCATTGTTGTTAAGGATCTATTTTCTGTCCTGTAAGCATAAGACTTTATTTTTAATATCATCATTTAGAAATTGATACAGATCAATGAGCATGTTTTAAATTTTGATAAAAGGAGAATGAAATTGCAGGCGGGATTAGTTGAAGAACAGATCATGAATGGATCAATCAATATTGTTTCTCTTCGCGAACTCGTACAGCTCCTTAGTGGTAGAACAGCCCAACTTCTCCATTAACCGCGTTTTGTAGGTGCTTACCGTTTTGCCACTTAAATGTAATTTCTTTGCGATATCTGCGTTATGTAACCCTTCAACTAAGTGCTGAAAAACCCGAAACTCCTGTGCCGACAGCGTTTCAATCTTGTTTTTTTCCTCTGTTTTATCACCGCTGGCTGCGCGTGATTTTTTCATAGGAAAATAACTGTAGCCATCCATCCCTGCATTTATGGCAGAGAGTATCTCCGGAAGATTATTCTTTTTACTCACGAAACCATTCGCGCCTGCATCAGCGCAGAGTCGGGCATAAACATCAGCGTTTTTACCGGAGATCATAATGATAATCCCTGCGTAATCTCGTCGGCGTAATGCTTTAACCACCTCAATGCCATCCACCGCTGGAATATCGACATCAATAACCATGATGTCGGGTTGGTGTAACTCAACCAGTTTCTGCGCTTCAAGGCCATTATCGGATTCAGCCAGCACCGAGAAGCCGTTTTCAGTGAGTAATACCCGAACCGCCATTCTGACTAAAGGATGATCGTCTACCACGATCGCCCGGTTTAACGCCATATGCCCTCCACTAAAATAAGCTTACTCAGAAATAACTTAGCACAGATTAGATTATTCCGTCCTACATGAGAGTCTTCTATGCCGGAGAAAATTCCCACTTTTTCTGGCGATTTACTCCCATATTTTCCTTTGTTTCAGATCATTAATATCTCTCTCGCTGACACGATATAACGACTGTAACAGCGAATAACCCCGGCAGCAGTACCGCCGCAAGAACCGAATCATCGGATAAAAAGACGTCTACAAAGGATTAAAAAAAATGAAACTCAACAAAATCGTTATTGCTGCCTCTTTAGCTTTGGGTATGGCTTCTGTTGCTCACGCAGCAGGTCAGGGCGATGGCACCATTACTTTCAATGGTTCAATCATTGATGCGCCTTGCTCAATCAACCCAAACAGCGTTAACCAGACCATCAACCTGGGCCAGATCTCTAATGCAGCACTGGAAAACGGCGGTACTTCTGCACCACGTAACTTCCAGATCGATCTGGAAAACTGCGCGCTGACCACTGCTAAAACCGTGACCACTACCTTCACCGGTGCGGCAGGTGCTTCAGGTCGTCTGGGCATCACCGGTACTGCAAGCGGCGCAAGCATCGCGCTGACTGACGGTGCTGGTAAGCCAATCGTGCTGGGTACTGCAACCGCTGCGCAGACTCTGCAGAACGGTAACAACACACTGAACTTCTCTGCTTACCTGCAGGGTGATGGTGCAACTGCCACTATCGTCCCAGGTGACTTCCAGAGCGTGACTGACTTCACCCTGGCTTACCTGTAATAAATAAGATGGCATGGGCCCATCTCATGCCATCTATTTTTTTACAGAAGAGTGAGTTTTAAGAGACATATTTATTTTAGCTATTGCTAACACCAGAGATAACCGTTCAATTAAAAAAACGATTTTCTCTTTAATACAGGCGAGTCGTTATGTGCGCCTGCCATTTTCGCTGTTATCAATACCAAGAAAAGTCTTAATGTCTTGCCGCTATTGAAAGAAAAATAAATATAAATTTGAAAGCTAATCTCACTGATCATCAGATGCTCATTCATGGAATTACCGTAAAAACGGCAAAGGTTTATAAAAATGAAGGCTGTTAATTCTTTGGAAGTGCCTGTGTCGCGTCCGCATCTGCTGGGTATGATCATTTGTGGCATATTATTTGGTGCTACACCTGCAAGTTACGCCGAGGAAATTGAATTCAACACCGATATTCTGGATGTCAATGACAAGAAGAATATTGATTTGTCGCAGTTCTCGCGTGGAGGATTTATTCTTCCCGGTAACTACGACATGAAAGTCTATGTTAATAAGCTAGAATTACCCGAGCAAACCATTTCATTTGTCGCACCAGAGAACGATCCTAAAGGCAGCGAAGCCTGTATTTCACCTGAGTTAGCCAAACAGCTAGGTTTTAAAGACGACGTCCTGGCGAAATTAAAGTGGATTCACGATGGCCAATGTCTGGATATCAGTGCCTTAACGGGCATGGAAACCCGTGGGGATTTGGGCACATCTGCGCTGTACATCAGTATTCCACAGGCGTATCTCGAATACGCCAGCGAGAACTGGGATCCGCCTTCACGCTGGGATAACGGGATTCCCGGTATTTTGCTTGATTATAACGTTGGCATTCAGGCTCAGAAGCAGCAGCACGGCGATCAAAGTGTGGATGTCAGCGGTAATGGCACTGTGGGCGCGAACGCTGGAGCGTGGCGTTTGCGTGCCGACTGGCAAACGCGTTCGGAGAAAGAGCCGGGTGCGACCATGCCATCACGCCAGCGCTTTGACTGGAGCCGCTACTACGCGTATCGCGCCCTTCCACGTTTGGGTGCCAAGCTATCGGTCGGGGAAAACTATCTTAACTCCGATATCTTCGACAGCTTCCGCTTTGCCGGTGCCAGCTTAATGTCTGATGAAAGCCAGCTGCCACCGAATCTACGTGGCTATGCGCCAGAAGTGGTCGGTATCGCGCGCACCAACGCACGCGTAGTAATTAGTCAGCAAGGCCGCGTGTTGCAGGAAACCCAAGTCGCGGTCGGTCCGTTCCGTATTCAGGACATCAGCAATGCGGTGTCGGGTCAGTTGGATGTGCGCGTCGAAGAGCAGGATGGCAGCGTACAGAACTTTACCGTTGATACGGCGAGCATTCCCTATCTGACGCGTCCAGGCTCGGTGCGCTACAAACTGGCAGCCGGTAAGCCTGCTGATTATGAACACCATTTAACCGGGCCCAACTTTGCTACCGGGGAAATATCCTGGGGCGTGAATAACGGTTGGTCGTTATATGGCGGTGGGGTTATTGGCGGAAATTATAATGCCGTTGCTATCGGTCTGGGCCGTGACTTATTAAAATTGGGTGCTTTGTCATTTGACGTCACCCAATCGCGCGCAAACCTACCCAATCAACCAAATACCTTATCGGGTGGTTCATATCGTCTAAGCTATTCGAAAAACTTTGAGCAATACGACAGCCAAATTACTTTTGCCGGTTATCGCTTCTCTGAACGCGACTATATGAGCATGAGTGAATATCTCAGCGCCTTAGAATATGGCAGCCGCAATACGACCGGAAATAGCAAAGAACTTTATACCATAACCTTTAATAAACAGTTCCGCGATTTACGCTTAAGCAGCTATTTAAACTATAGCCACGAAACCTATTGGAATCGGCCGGACAACGATCGATATAGCATCAACTTTTCACGCTACTTTGATGCGGGGAAATTTAAAAACATTAGCCTGTCGCTTTCGGCCTACCGCAATATTTTTTACGGCATGAAAGATGATGGCATGTATTTGTCGCTATCGCTACCGTGGGGAAATACCGGTTACGCCAGTTACAACGGTTCGGTGGCAAAAAACAATACCACCAACAGCGTGGGTTATTACGATCGAATCAACGATCGCGACAGTTATCAAATTAGCGCCGGTGTCAGTAACACTGGTGGCACTAGCAGTGGCAGCTTCTCCCATCGTGGCGATCTGGCGCAACTGAATACCAACGCCAGCTATCAAGCCGGGCGTTATTCGGCGGCAGGTGTGAACTTTCAGGGAGGCGCAACCGCCACGCTGGAAGGGGCGGCGCTGCACCGTTCAAACGGCGTGGGCAACACTCGCTTGTTGGTGGATACCGATGGTGTTGCTGATGTACCGGTAATGGCTAGCGGAGCCTCTATTCGCACTAACCACTTTGGTAAGGCGGTGATTACCGACGTGAACAGCTATTACCGCAACAACGCGGCGATTGATGTGAATGATATGCCGCGTAATGCCGAAGCCACGCGCTCGGTGGTACAGGCGACCTTAACCGAAGGCGCAATTGGTTATCGCAAATTTGCGGTGATCGCTGGAGAAAAAGCCATGGCGATTCTGCGGCTGGCCGATGGTTCTTACCCGCCGTTTGGTGCAGTGGTGAAGAACCTTAAGCAGCAGAGCGTGGGCATTGTGAACGATGACGGCAACGTCTACTTAAGCGGCATTGTGCCGGGTGAAAAGATGACGGTGAACTGGGGCGATAAACAGCAGTGCACCATTGAACTGCCGGCGTCATTCCAGCCGAGTGATGAGTTCGCCAATCTATTGTTGCCGTGCGAAACGGTAAACCAGGACTAATTCGTGTTGCGAGGACTTCGCGGTTCTCGCGCTCCCAATCTAAGAGAGACTTAACCATGTCACTGAAAATGAAAACCACCGTGCTCAGCAGCTTGCTGCTTAGCGTTATGACGTTGCAGTCGGCGCAGGCCGCCATCGCGCTGGATCGTACTCGCGTTATTTATGACAGTTCGCAAAAGTCGGTCAGCCTGAATGTCACCAATGAGAATAAAAAGCTGCCGTATTTGGCGCAAGGCTGGATTGAAGATGCCGAAGGCAAAAAGATCACCAGCCCGCTCACCGTGCTGCCGCCAGTGCAGCGTATTGAACCCGGTGCCAAAAGCCAGGTGAAAGTGCAGGGCTTACCGGCGGTGTCCACTCTGCCTCAAGACCGTGAATCGCTATTCTATTTCAACCTGCGCGAGATTCCACCGAAGAGCGACCAGCCAAACACGCTGCAAATCGCCTTGCAGACGCGCATCAAGTTGTTCTATCGCCCGGCGGCATTGCAGCGTGATGCTCAAGCCGCGCCGTGGCAGGAGCAACTGACCTTGACGCGCGAAGGCGACAAGTACCGCATCAGCAACCCGACGCCGTACTACGTCACCATCGTGGAAGGCGGAGCCAGCCTGAAAAGCAAACCGATCAAAGATTTCGGCCCAATGATGCTGGCACCAAAAAGTCAGGAAGTGATTGCTGCATCTGCTTCTGCAATTGGTAATGCGCCGGTGCTGACCTACATCAATGACTACGGCGGTCGTCCACAACTGCAGTTCACCTGCAGCGGCAACAGCTGCAAAGCGGCATCAGTTAAGCAGTAATTCACTAACGCATTTGCGGGACAGGGAGGCAAAAAAATGAAAAAAACCAAAACCACCGTGGCGCATTGTGCCGTGCTGTTCGCCCTTTTTGCGACCGGGACCATTGATGCCTCGCTGCCCAGCGCGCTCAACGATTCGCTATGGTCTGAAAGCAACAGCGTGGGATCGTTGATGGAGAGCAGCTGTTATCTGGAGATGAACTCGGCGTGGCAAAGTGTGAATTTAAATGCCAGCGGCGTGTCTCGCGTGCTGTATGCCACCGAGCAAGGTGCGCCGGTGCCATTTGGCATCACGCTGCGTGATTGCTTCCGCAACAGCAGTCAACCTTATGCCTCGCTGAGCCTGGTCGCGACGTTGGATCACGACAGCCCGCAACTGGTTAAGGTAAACGGTGCATCCGGTTTGGGACTGCGTTTGCGTGATGCTAACGGCATGGTGGTGAATATGCACAATCACGCCACACCGTTGAATTTTATTCCTGGTCAAAACAGCCTTAACTTTACCGTGACTCCGGAGCGTACCAATGCGGCGCTGGGTTATGGCCTTTATAACGCGCAAATGGATTTCAGGTTGAATTATGAATAAGAGACATAAAATTTACGTGAGTTTTCTCTGCGTCCTATTTCTAATGATAAATCTGATGCTCTCTTATCAGGCGCAAGCGTTAAATATTACGGTTACAGCTAAAGTTGTGGTGCCGCCGTGTGTCGTCAACAATGGAAATGTAATTAGTGTTGATTTTGGCGATGCAATATTAATACCCCAGATCAATGGTCAAAATTATCGTACTACTATTCCTTACACTATCCAGTGTGATGTTTCTGCACCTGATGCATTAAAATTGCAGATTAGAGGCAGTGGTGCGACGTTCAATTCTGATGCGCTGGAAACCAGCCAGAGCGGATTAGGGATTGTTTTTTATCAAGATGGCCAGCCTTTGGCGCTCAATGACAAGCTTGATGTAAGTTATTCAGCATTACCTACATTTGAGGCTGCACCCGTGAAGGAAATGGGCACCAAGCTGCTGGGCGGTGCATTTACCGCTGGAGCGACATTGGCAATCTATTATAATTAATGAGGCAACTGTGAAGTATAAAATTCAAACGGTGTTGCTAATTTTGAGTGCTTTAATCATGCACCGCTCAGCATATTCAGTTGAAAACTTACTATTTAAGGGAAGTTTGATTGATATGGCTGAATGCACGATAAATAACGATCAGCGTATTGACATCGACTTTGGTCCACGACTAGGTATTAGTCAAATCGATGGAGTAAATTATCGCCAGGCTATTAATTACCAGATTAATTGCCTACCCGGAACTACAACACCCGATATGGCTATTAATATCACCGCAAATGCCATGACGAATGATAATACTGCTATTCAAACGGATAAAACAGGGCTTGGTATTCGCCTATTACAAAATGGCATGCCAATGAACTTAAATCAGGCTTTGGTGTTTACTTCCGGTAATCCACCGGTATTGGAAGCAGTTCCTGTAACTTCAGATGCAAACCTGTTAACTGAAGGTGCATTCCTGGCGGTCGCGACTATTCAGGTAGAATATCAATGAAGAAAGCGAATCTTATTCTGTTACACATGCTATTCACCATTACTGTGGTTATGACTCATCATGCCAGGGCGACTGATATGCAGTTCAGCGGTGCATTGGTTGCAGAGCCTTGCGTCATTGCGCCTGGTAAAGAGAATATTGATTTATATTTTGGCACGCTTGCTGATAAGTATCTTTATCATAATTTTCGCTCACCGAATAAGTCATTCTCGATTGAATTAACCGGCTGTACACCTAATGTCGGCCAATCTGTTGCAGTGACTTTTACGGGAATTGAAAATGCTGAACTCACCGGTCTGCTGGCTATTGATCCTGGCAGTGCAGCCAGCGGCATCGCCATTGGCATGGAAACAGCCAATGGTTTGCCGTTAAAAATTAATTCTCTTAGCAATAAAATGCGTTTAGTGAACGGTAATAATGATATTTCATTGCGAGCCTATGTTCAGGCTGAAAAATCCGCTTTAAAGAATAAAAAAATAGGCTTAGGCACTTTCAATGCAACAGCAAGCTTTACTCTGACTTACGACTGAGAAATAAGATGAGAAAAATTCTATCTGTAATTGCACTCCTGAGTGTAATGATCTTCGGCGCACATGCTGGGCCTTATCCTGTGGTTGCTACCATGTCGACTCAGATATTTCCTCCTGATGGTGCAGTATATACTTATACATGGGCAGTGATTGATATACCGTCAGCTGACCAACCGGCTCCTGCTAACTGGTCATATGTTTTTGGACATAAGCATTACAGCCTTAACCCGAATACTCCGGTCAAAGCTAGCTTTCCTGATCAACCGACGAGCTATAGGGAATGTATTAATCAACAATGTATAGGACGCGTCAGAACAGGTGAAACATTAAGCCAAACGGCTATGCGTATTTCGGATAATGGTAAAGCTCTGGTTTCTGGAGCACTATCTCACGCCGGGAGAAATGTTGATGAATGTGTCGGATTTTTTTTTGTAAGCCGAGGCAGCGATCCATTAAATACACTCTGGAGTAACGTAATCTTTCCTGGCGGAAGTTGTATAATCGTACCTCCAGGGAAAGATTTTTGTGAGATAAATACACCCTCTATTACGCTCAACCACGGTACATTATCGGTGACCGATGCCAACGGTTCAGAAGCTACAGAATGGATTAATATGCGTTGTACTGTTGCTACAAAAGTCACCTTACGGCTTGCTTCTGATATTGACTATATTCCGATGCAAAACAACGCGCGTGCACACATAAAAATAAATGGCAAAAGTGTTGGTGGTCAATATGATTTTCCCGCAGGTGATACTCAGCTTGAGATAAAAAGCGTGTTAGAGAATATCACTCAGGATGGTGATTATACGGGTTTCACTGTAATGGTTATTGAACCTGCATAATGGAGTTTTTATTTCTAAAATGAAAATTATTCTAATACTAGTGGCAGGAGCGTTACTCACCGCTTGCCAACATAAAACTCAACCTGCCGAAATTGTTGATGCCGCTCTTCAGCCAGCCGAAATACAGAAGCAGGAAAATAGTCGCCTTGAAAATTGTCACAGCGAACTTGAATCACTCAAAACCATTAACAGTGAAAAATACACGCAGAGCAAAAAGCAATTTGATCAACTGATGCAGGGCACCGCGCAATATGCCGGTATTCGCAGCAATGTGAAATCCTCGACGCAGGAAACGGTGGATGCGCTATACCGCTATCGCGTTAACTTGCTGTGTACGGAAATCAGTAACACTTTGCTGAACAGTCTGGTGACATCTGAGCGGACGCCAGGATGATGACGCTAAATCGTTGCCGATGGATTGGCTACTTTGTCGCGACTGTCGCGGGCTCAACCTGCCTTCAGGGGTTTGCTGCCAACAATGGCGAGGTGCCGGCAATCCTGCATTTTGCTGAGAAATATCACGGCGAAAATGTGCCCGCCGCTGCGCCTGCTGCAATGCCGAAACTGGCCCACAGCAACGAGCGGGAGAAACTCACTCAGCAGATTGCGCAGCTAAAGCAGCAGCTCAGCGATCAATCGAAGAAGATGAGTGCCTTACAAGCGCGGGTTGCAGAGCCGTTCGACGACAGCGCACTTAACGATGCGCGGAAGCGGCAGGATTATGCAGCGGGCGTTTCGTTGGGCGAAGAGATCAATCAGCTGCAGGCAGAACATGCGCGCTGGGGCATCGAAAGCGATAAAAAAATGCTGCTGGCCGGTATCAGCGATTCCCTGGAAAAACGCGTGCGCCTGCCGCAAGAGAAGTTGGTTGAATCGTTGAAAGAGGTTAATCAGCAAATCGAGCAAAAGCGCAGCGCGGCGATGCAAACAGAGCAAAACAAAACCGACGCGTTTCTGACGGAATTCAAACAACGCATGGGCGCTGAGAAGCTAGAGAGTGGCATCTGGCAGCATATTGAACATGTCGGAGATGACGCGATTGCCGATAACGACATCGTCGATGTGGTGATACGCGAAACGCTGGCTGATGGTGAAGTGGTGCAGGATATGGAACTGCATAACAAAGTGTTGTCTCAGCCACGCCAGGCTTTTCCCGCTATTTTCCGTGATGCGCTGAGCCAACTGCGCAATCATGGCTCGATGACCATCGTGGTGCCGCCTGAGTTGGCTTACGGCGATGCCGGTTATCCGCCGTTAGTGCCGCCCGGCGCCACCATGATTTATCACCTGCGCATTGCCGATGCGCACGCTGCATCAGAACAAAACAATAACGCCGCAGATAAAAATCTGTAATCACAGAGCGCAATTGTCATCGCATTGATATGCAACACCGGGAAAACGCATATTCATCACGCGAAACGCTGAACTTGTCGATATCGATCTACTTCATTCCGGTGTTTCATTTTTATGAGTCAGGCCGCGCACAGCGGAGAAGGGTAATAACATGGCAACTGTAATCATCATTGACGATCATCCCATGATTCGGCTGGCGACCAAATTATTGGTGGAACAAGACGGGCATCGCGTGATTGCCAATGCCAATAATGCGCTGGAAGGCGTGCAGCGTATTTTGGCGCTGCATCCAGAAATGGTGGTGCTGGATATTGATTTACCGCCGTTTGATGGCATCGAAGTGGTCAAGCGGGTTCGTGGTGCTGATTATTGCGGCAAGATACTGATGATGACCGGCAAGCAGGATATCAAGTTGGTCAAGCGCAGCATTGATGCCGGCGCAAATGGTTTCGTTTATAAGTCGAATGATTATCAGGAATTGAGTGCAGCGGTGCAGGCGGTGGACTGCGGATACAGCTACTTCCCGATGCTCGACGCCATTGCACGGGCGACATTAATTGATGAGGAGCAGGCCGATGAAATGCTGTCGCTGCTAACCCGCCGGGAAAGGCAGATCATTATGTGCTTAGCCAAAGGGATGAGAAACAAAGATATCGCCTACTTTTTGAATATCAGCCATAAAACCGTTAGCGCTCACAAAGTGAATCTGATGCAGAAGCTCGGCTTGACAAATGAAATGAAAATTGCTGAATTCATTGTTCGACACAATCTGGGCTGATTATGCGCTACCTTCTGATTTTGCTGCTGTTAATTGCCACGTCCAGCTGGAGCGATTCAACGCCGCCACAGCGAATGCAGATCCAAAGCATATTAGAGTTCGCGCCGATTGATATTCCGTTATCGCAGACGGAATGGAATAAGTTACGCAAGCAGCGTGAGCTGCGAGTGGGCGTTTGGTCGATAGAAATACCACCTTTCAATACTTATCCTGATATGGGCGTATTCGCGGGAATTAATGCGGATTATCTGCACCTGATTAGCACCAATCTCAATTTACGACCACGCGTATATCATTATAAAAATCAGCAGCAAGCGCTTGCGGCGCTGAGTGCGGGACGCATTGATGCACTTTTTTATACTGCGGGTGAGAAAACCCCAGATAATAGTGACTTTATTGATACCGTCAGCTTTGTGCCCAATCAACCCGCATTAGTTAGCAAAGTCAGTAATATTTTGTCCGGGATTGACAGGACCAGGCCAATGAGATTGGCGGTGGCAGAAAATTATCTTGATGACGCTGATATTAAAACGTTGTTACCGCTCGCGACTATCACGCGATATTTCAACGATCAGGTGGCGCTCTCATCCGTGGTTTCGGGAGACAACGATGTTTATCTTGGAAATCTCACCACCGCGAATTACCTCATCGAAAGAACCTACAGCAACGATTTGGTGATTAATGATGTATTCTCTGCGAAAGATCGCGGAACCCGATTGATTTTGCGTAAAAGTTCATCCGAGTTGTACAGCGCGATTAATAAATTTATCAACAGCATGCGACCTTCGCCCAAACAATTGATTCTTAATAATTGGGTCGCTGGAATCGATTATCTCACTTACCGTTCACCCATCGAGTTCACCGAGCGCGAGCAAGCCTGGATGGCATCTCATAAAAATGTCAGAGTGCTTTACGACCCGTTCTATGCGCCTTACACCTTTTACGACAATACCGGTAAAGTTAACGGTATCTCCATCGATCTGTTGCGCCAGGTGCACTTTCTTACCGGTTTGAATTTTATCCCGGTGAGTGGAACCGATCACGACGATTTTGAAGATGTATTAAAGGATAAAAGAGGGGACTTAGTTGCTGGATTAACGATCAATAATAATCGGCGTGATAATATCTTATTCAGCCGCACGTATATGCAATCGCCTTGGGTATTAGTGGTGCCTAATAAATCTGATGCTGATACGAAGCTAACCGCAGGTAT
The DNA here is from genome assembly GCF_024707505.1 of Pantoea sp. SOD02. Classification (GTDB taxonomy): domain Bacteria; phylum Pseudomonadota; class Gammaproteobacteria; order Enterobacterales; family Enterobacteriaceae; genus Pantoea; species Pantoea symbiotica. The sequence goes on from NZ_CP102604.1 coordinate 499,910, forward strand.
GCGTGTGGCGGTGCCCTATTATAATCCGATGCTAAATTATATCCGTAAGAACTTCCCGGACGTTAAAATTGTCATCACCAATAATGCCGGCATTTCCTTGCAAATGGTCGCCGACGGCAAGGTTGATGCTTCTTTGAATGATTATGGTAATGCCAATTACATGGTCAGTCGTTTCTTCACCAGCCAATTAAAAATTGGCGAGCGTTTAACGACCGAACCGGCGGTTATCTCATTTGGCGTGGGGCACGATGAGCCTGAACTGCTGAGCATTTTAAATAAAGTGCTCGACCACATTCCTGCACGCAATGTTTCCCTTATCGTCAACAAATGGCAGCAGGGCACGGATGTTAAGCTGAATACCTGGACGCTTTATAATCGTCAGTTTTACTGGTTAATCGGCTTATCGGTACTACTGATTGCGCTGGGGATGGCAAGGCTGTTTTCCATGCGCCGCGATATGGTAAAGAGAAAACGTACTCAGGAAAAAATGGCCGAGGAATTGGCGTTCCGGGAAACGCTGTTAAATGGATCGCCATCGCCGGTTTATGTGATTAACGCGGATGGCGCCACGCTTAATCAGAATCGGGCCTTCATTGAGTTCTTCTCCGCCGAGAAAAGCCAGTTCCAGGCACTTCCCTTGTACGATCAGCGCCATCCACTCTCTTCGATGTCGTCAGTAATTCTTCCTCTGCTCAAGGAGCCGGTGCAGACACCGCAAGTCAATTTCACTCATCAGGCGGTGCTTAATGACGGTATCAACGATCATGTGATTAAACATTGGGCTACCGCCTATGCTGACGCCAATGGCAATACCGCTGGCTTGATTTGCGGTTGGGAAGATGTAACCGATACCGATAAATTGCTGCGTGATCTCTCGGAAGCCAAAGATCGGGCGGAGAAATCCAGCAAAGCGAAAACCTCCTTCCTTGCCACCATGAGTCATGAAATTCGCACGCCTATCAGCGCCATCATTGGTTTGCTGGAACTGACGGTGATTGATCAGCAGCATAAATCGAAAGACGATCCGATCATGCTGGCGTGGGAATCGGCGCAATCCTTGCTGGGCTTGATCGGCGATATCCTCGATATGGCAAAAATTGAGTCCGGCCAGCTTGAGCTGGAACCCAAATGGGTCGACCTTAATCAGCTGGTTACGCCCACCGTGCCGGTGTTTAACGGTTTAGCGCGGGTGAAAAATCTCACCTTAAACGTGAGAAGCCAGGGAGAAAGTGATTATGAGGTATATATCGATCCGCTGCGCTTTAAGCAGGTTCTGTATAACTTCCTGAGTAATGCTTTGAAGTTTACCGATGAAGGCGGCGTTTCTGTGGTGATCGATACCCGCCTAGGCGCTGACGGCCGCATTCACCTTGAATTGACGATTAGCGATACCGGTGCTGGAATCAGTCCGGAGGATCAGAAAAAGCTGTTCCAGCCTTATATGCAATTAAGTGAAGGCCGCAAGCAAGCCGGCTCTGGTTTGGGGCTGTTTATCGCTGCCGAGTTGATTCAGCAGATGTCAGGCAAAGTGGATATGCTGAGCGCGCCAGGTAAAGGCACCTCGGTGATTATCGCCCTCGATTTGCCCGCCCGACCTTATCACGCGCCGGTGCTGCCACAGCTGGCGCAGGACGAGGGTGAATTCTCACAGTATTTGTCGATTCTGATTGTTGATGACCACGCAACCAACCGTATGCTGCTGAAAACCCAGCTGCAACGTCTGGAACATCGCATTGATGAGGCGGCTGACGGCGAGGAAGCGTTAGCACTGTGGCGAGATAATCACTATGACCTGATTATCACTGACTGCAATATGCCGGGTATTGATGGTCTTGAGCTGACGCGCATCATTCGCCAGCAAGATGCCGACCAGCTTATTTTTGGTCTGACGGCCAATGCGCAATCAGAAGAGAGAGAGCGGTGTCTTGCTGCGGGCATGAATGAGTGTCTTTTCAAACCGTTGCGCCTTAAACCGCTTGAGAAAGTACTGAATAATATCGTGCCACGCCAGCGGGATAATGCACTCGAAGCGATTATCGATATGGAAGAGCTTAAGGTTCTTACCAATAACAATCACGAACTCATCGTGTCGATTTTAAAGCTGGCAATTCAGGGTAGCGCTGAAGACAGAAAAATGCTGGAGACGCTTTTCAGGCAAAGAGAAAACAAGGATTTGGCGCGCGCGCTGCATCGGGTGGCGGGCTCTTTGCAAGTTATCGGCTTAAGACGCGGTGAGATGCTGGCGGTGGAAATTGAAGAGCAATGCTTATCCCCTGAAACCGATTTGGCAGAGTTAAGCGAACCGTTTGAGCAATTAATGCAGGTGATGGAAGAGTTTGAACAATTAGCGCAGGCCTTTATCAGTCTCAAGCAATGAGGAGTGGCCGGACATATCCGTTGCGCGGCCGTTTCTCAGTATTAGAGATAATCGAATTTCACAATCTTCGCGTTATGAACCGATTCAATACTGACTTGTGCGCTGTGGTCGGGTAACGATTGCTGAGCCTGACTTAGGTTAATCTGACGGATGTTGGTCTGCGACGCTTGATTACAACTGACGTTGAGTTGGCTGTTAATGGATGCCGTGCTGCAAGGGGCAACGACAATCGAGCCATTGAAGGTTATGACGCCGCTGGTTGCGGCTACGGCTGGAAACATCCACATGCTGACCAATACGATTATCAATTTCTTCATCAATAAATCCTCCAGGTGACGTTTTACCTATCGGCAATAAGCCTTAAACCTTGAGTATGGTCTTAAAGTTGTCTGGCACTGGATTGAGATCGAGAGTTTGAGGGATTTAACCGGCTGATTTGAATCTGGGGAAGGTTGAGCAACGAAAAAAGGGTACTAGCGTTAACCAGTACCCTTTCTGGAAGGCTTGGTGCTTCAATGTTGCTTTGAACACCACCTTCTCTAAACACCCGTCAGAACTCTTCATTCTAACCAGCGTTTCAATATATGGTGCCCGGACGCGGAATCGAACCACGGACACGGGGATTTTCAATCCCCTGCTCTACCGACTGAGCTATCCGGGCAACGGGGCGCATTAAACCCTAATGGCTTATCGTCGTCAACGGCTTTCGTCAAAAAAGCGTAGCAATCGTGATTGATTGCTTGCTTTTCAGACAAGATGGATAAAAAGGCTACGCCAGCGCTCCATTTTTGCGGCACAGCGCGATGCCGAGTACATCTTCCGCCAGGCGGCGCGCCGTCGCCACATCCTGCACGTTGCGTTTCACCAGCAGCTTGCTCAGGCAACCTTCCAGAATCAGCTCCATCTGATCGGCCACCATGGTGGGATTATCCAGCGCTAAATCGACCAGAATTTCATGGGTAAATTGCCAGGAACTGCGCTTTTGCTGTTCGGCTAGCTGATGCACCGGCTGATCGGGTTGCGGATAGAAGCTGCAGGCGGCGATAAACAGGCAGCCGGGAAAGCGGCCTTTGCTGACGTGTTCACTCAGCACTTCGTAGCGGGCTAACAGCTTTTGTTCGGCGCTGAGATGTTCATTGAGCTGCACCTGACGACGCCAGCTATCAATCTGCTGGCCGTGATAGCGCAGTGCGTCGTACAGCAAGGCATCACGATCGGGCCAGAAACGCGTTAGCTGTTCCGATTCAAGACCGGTTTCGCCAGCCAGTTGGGACAGGGAAGTGGTGGCGGCCAGGCCGCTCTGTTCGAGCACATTCAACGCATGCTCGAGTATTTGTTCACGTTGCAAGTGACTCTCCTCTGGAATGCGGGCCCGCTCGCGGACGAGCGGGCAGTGTTCTGCTGACAGTGTCGTTTAACGTGACAAATTCTGCAAATGCGCACGGAAATCGGCGGCGTTGAGGAAGCCGGTGACGCGCGAATCAGGGATCTCTTTGCCTTGCGCGTCGAAGAACAGAATGGTCGGCAAACCTAAAACCTGCAGATGCTGCAACAGCGCGTTGTCCTGCGCGTTATTGGCGGTGACATTGGCTTGCAGCAGTTGCACCTGACTTAATGCGTTACGCACACCTTCATCGCTGAAGGTGTATTTCTCGAACTCTTTGCAGGCCACGCACCAGTCGGCATACAAATCGACCATAGTGATGCGGCCTTGCGCCTGCTGCAGCGCACTATCGAGCTGCTCGCTGCTATTGATGGTTTGGAACGGCAGATGCGCCACGGCTTGCGCGCTGTTGCTGCTGCCAAACGCCCAATCTTGTAACGGGCGAGCACTGACCAGCGCGGCGGCGAGCATGATGATCTGCAGCACACGCCATTTACCGCTGGCGCGCAGGCTGAGGCTGAATGCCCAGGCAAAAAACGCCACGCCGAGCAGGCTCCACAAGCGTAAGCCCCACAGATCGCCGATCACGCGTTCCAGCAGAAATACCGGCAGTGCCAGAATCACAAAGCCAAAACCTTCTTTGACGGTTTGCATCCATGGCCCGCTTTTCGGCAGCAGCTTGTTGCCAAACATGGTCACGGCAATCAGCGGCAGGCCCATGCCGAAGGCATACAGCCACAGCGTGCCAGCACCGGCCCACAGATTACCGCTCTGCGCGATATACAGCAGAATGGCGCTGAGTGGTGCGGTGGTGCAGGGCGAGCAGATCAATCCCGCCAGTGCGCCCATCATAAATACGCCGGGCAGCGATCCACCTTGCTGGCGATTGCTCCACAGCGTCAGGCGCGTTTGCAGGCTGGCAGGCAATTGCAGCGAGAACAGGCCAAACATCGACAGCGCCAGCACGATAAACAGCGCCGACAAGCCCATTAACACGTAAGGATGCTGTAGCGCCGCCTGGAAGCGTAATCCCGCCGCGGCGACCACCATGCCGAGCACGGTGTAGGTCAGCGCCATACCTTGCACATACACCATCGCCAGCGCGAACAGTCGCCCCATCGAATAGCGGCGCGGGCCACCTAAAATGATGCTGGAGATCAGCGGATACATCGGCAATACGCACGGCGTGAAAGCGACGCCAATACCAATCAGCAGCGCCCACAGCGGTGAAAACGGCAGCGGCGTGCTGTTTTTGGCGGGCTGCGCGCTGACTGCGGGCGCATCCTGATTGGCGGCAACCGCGCTCAGCGGTACGGCACGGGTTTCAGGCGGATAGCAGAAGCCGGCGGCGGCGCAGCCTTGATAGGTGACGGTGACGGTCGCGCCGGCATCGGCCTGGCGCAGCGTGATCGGCAGTTGTAGATCCTGCGGGTAGATTTCACTTTTGCCGTAGAACTCATCTTCGTGCGGCTGGCCCGGCGGCAACGTCAGCGGGGCAATCTGCGCTTTTTGCGGCGTAACGTGGATTTGCTGGCGATAGAGATAGTAGCCATCCTTCACTTTCCAACTGAGCGTCAGCTGATTGCCTTGCTGCGAGAAATCGAAGCCAAACGCCTGATCAACCGGCACAAAGCGGCTGTTGTTGTTCGGGGAGAAAAGTGAGGCTTGTGCCGAAAGGCAGAAAACCAGCGCCAGGCAAAAGCCGGCAAGGCGAAAGAGTCGTGCAGCCATAGCGAATGAATGAGCTCCGGTGGCGAATAGGTCGCGATAATAGCACGACCGCTTCGCCACGAGGTGTTCAGGATGTAACGGCGCTACAGAATCAGGCTGCCAAACAGGAAGCCGAACGCCACCGAGAAGGCAATCGCCAACACGCCGGGAATAATAAAGGAGTGGTTAAACACAAATTTGCCGATACGGGTTGAACCGGTGTCATCCATTTCGACGGCGGCCAGCAGCGTAGGATAGGTCGGCAGCACGAACAGCGCGGAAACCGCTGCAAAGGAGGCGACGGCGGCCAGCGGCGAGACGCCCAGCATCAACGCGGCAGGCATTAACGCTTTGGTGGTGGCGGCCTGCGAATAGAGCAGCGTGGCGGCGAAGAACAGCACCAGCGCCAGCATCCACGGATAACCTTGCAGCATGTCGCCGGCTAACGCCTGGATATCGTTAAGGTGCGCTTTGACAAAGGTATCGCCCAGCCACGCCACGCCCATCACGCAGATACAGGCGCTCATGCCTGATTTAAAAGTGCTGGCGCTGAGGATTTCACCGGTATCGACTTTGCAGGTCAGGCAAATCAGCGTGGCAACGGTCAACATAAACACCACAATGGCTTCGTTGCGCGGCAGCACTGGATTGGTGATGAGGCCAACGCTGTCGCTAATTGCGGTGGCGTAGAGCACCACGGCGGCGATGCCGATCAGGAACAGGAAGACAGCACGCTTCGCGCCTGGTTTGATGTCATAAACCTGCTCACCGCGCAGTTTCACTTCTCCTTTTGCCAGGCGCGCCTGGTAAACCTCATCATCCTTAAGTTCTTTGCCGAGGAAACTAGTGATGATGGCGGCGCAGAAGATTGCTGCCATGGTAGAGGGAATCGCAACGCCCAACAGCGCCAGATAACTTACGCCGCGCGGTTCAAGAATGGAGGCGAAAAACACCACCGCCGCAGAAAGCGGCGACGCGGTGATGGCAATCTGCGAGGCGACAACCGCAATCGACAGCGGACGAGAAGGGCGTACGCCTTGCTCTTTCGCCACTTCAGCAATCACCGGCAAGGTGGAGAACGCGGTGTGGCCGGTACCGGCCAGCAGCGTCATGACATAGGTGACCAGCGGCGCAAGGAAGGTGACATAGCGCGGATGACGGCGCAGCAGGCGTTCGGCCAATCCCACCAGATAGTCTAGACCGCCAGCAATCTGCATCGCGGCAATCGCGGCAATCACCGCCATGATAATTTCGATCACATCGAAGGGAATCGCGCCGGGCTTTAAGCCGCAAATCAGCGTCAACGCCAGCACACCTAAACCGCCCGCGAAACCGATGCCGATGCCGCCAAGACGCGCACCGAGCCAGATCGCCAGCAGGACAATAACTAACTCCACTACTACCATTCGTTCCGCTCCCTGAGCCGTGGATCAATTTCGACTCTTAAAGTTGTAGCCGCCAAAATGAAAAAAGCACGCCGCATTGTATACGGGCGTGCTTTTGGCAACTTGATCCGGAACGGATTACTGTTCGTTTTCGTCGGTGTAGCGTTTGGCTTTATATACCGGATGCATCAGGTTCTGAATGGAGAAAATATCGTCCAGTTCGGTTTCCGTCAGCAGGCCGCGCTCCAGCACCACTTCACGTACGCTCTTGCCGGTTTCGGCACAAATCTTACCGACGATGTCGCCGTTGTGATGGCCGATGTACGGGTTGAGGTAAGTGACGATACCAATCGAGTTGAACACGTAAGCTTCACACACCGCTTTGTTAGCGGTGATGCCGTTAACGCATTTTTCCAGCAGGTTGAAGCAGGCGTTCGTCAGGATGCTGATCGATTCGAACAACGCCTGGCCAATTACCGGCTCCATCACGTTGAGCTGCAGCTGACCGGCTTCAGAGGCCATGGTGACGGTGATGTCATTGCCGATCACTTTGAAGCACACCTGATTCACCACTTCTGGCACCACCGGATTCACTTTGGCCGGCATGATTGATGAACCGGCCTGCAGTTCTGGCAGGTTAATCTCATTCAGGCCGGCGCGCGGACCGGAAGAGAGCAGGCGCAGGTCATTACAGATTTTCGACAGTTTCACCGCCAGACGTTTCAGCGCCGAATGCACCATCACGTATGCGCCGCAGTCGGACGTGGCTTCAATCAGATCTTCTGCAGGAACCACCGGCAGATTACTCACTTCCGCCAGACGCTGCACCGCCAGCTGCTGGTAGCCATCAGGCGTGTTGAGACGGGTACCGATGGCGGTAGCGCCAAGGTTCACTTCCAGCAGCAGTTCAGCGGTACGCAGAATGCTGCGGGTCTCTTCATTCAGCAGCACGTTAAACGCGTGGAACTCCTGGCCGAGCGTCATCGGCACCGCATCCTGCAGCTGGGTACGGCCCATTTTCAGGATGTTTTCGAACTCAACCGCTTTGCGCTGGAAACCTTCGCTTAACTGGTTGATGCCGTCGAGCAGTTTCAGGATCGAAGCGTACACCGCGATACGGAAACCGGTTGGATAAGCGTCGTTGGTGGACTGACACTTGTTCACGTGATCGTTGGGATTGAGGTACTGATATTCACCTTTCTGATGGCCCATCAGCTCCAGACCGATGTTGGCCAGCACTTCATTGGTGTTCATGTTGACCGAGGTGCCCGCGCCGCCCTGATAGACGTCAACCGGGAACTGATCCATGCATTTACCGTTATTCAGCACTTCATCACAGGCCTGAATAATGGTGTTGGCGATATTACGGGGAATGGTCTGCAACTCTTTGTTGGCGAGCGCGGCTGCTTTCTTCACCATCACCATACCGCGGACAAACTCCGGTATGTCGCTGATTTTACTATTACTAATATAGAAGTTTTCAATCGCACGCAGAGTATGAACACCGTAGTAAGCGTCTGCCGGAACTTCGCGCATGCCTAACAGGTCTTCTTCGATACGAATGTTGTTCGCCATGATTACCTTCTTATTATTGCTGCCTGGTTACTGCCGGGCGTCCGGATGGACGGGCGGAAATTAACGCGCAGGTGAAGCGATTATATTGTCGTGGAATGTCAGCGCCGACATATTATCCATCTTCGCGCTGACGGGCACGATCATATTCTGATGTTACAGAATTGTTTGTGCACAGATCACTTTACGGGCTTTTACAGGCCCAGCGGTAATAACGATATGTGATGTACTTCGCAATTTTAAGTCAGTGGGAAAAAAATGGCAGGATCGGTTGAAAATGCCGGTGCAAATGCCCATCTCTATCAATACGGTCCTACAGACCATCCCTTTCTGCTGCCTGGCAATTTGCGGGGTAGCTCCAACTCACAGGAGAATTCGGTGCGCTGGTTACCGTTAGTGATTTTTTTTGTTTTGGCCTGGATTGAGATCTCAATCTTCATTCAGGTCGCGCATGCGCTGGGCGTGCTGCTCACCATGCTGCTGGTGATCTTCACCTCGTGTATTGGTGTGTCGCTGGTGAAAAATCAGGGCATGAAGAACTTCCGGCTGATGCAGGAGAAGCTGGCGCGTAACGAAAGCCCGGCGGCTGAGATGACCAAAAGCGTTTCGCTGATCATCTCCGGCTTCCTGCTGCTGTTGCCCGGTTTCTTCACCGACTTCCTCGGTTTACTGCTGCTGTTGCCGCCGGTGCAGAAGCATCTGACCTTGAAGCTGATGCCGCATCTGCGCATGTGGCGTGGACCGGGCGCCGGTCCGGATGCCGGTTTCACCGTGGACGGTGAATACGAGCGTAAAGATCAGGACCGAATTGGTCACGATAAGGACCAATAAATTCATCAAGGCGGCGCAAGCCGCCTTTTTGCTGCATTTTTCGCCATCTGTTGCAGAAACGAAAATATTTATATTTTTTGCCCTTGAAAGCCCACTTATTGCCCCTATCTCTTCCAGCACGAGGCCGGAAGCCATGCAGTCCGGTTCAACCCCAAAAAATGAATGATTGGACTTCTCAAAGGAGAGCTATCAAATGAAAATTCGTCCATTGCACGATCGCGTCATCGTCAAGCGTAAAGAAGTTGAAGCTAAATCAGCGGGCGGCATCGTGCTGACCGGTTCAGCTGCCGGTAAATCTACCCGCGGTGAAGTCCTGGCTGTTGGCAAAGGCCGCATCCTGGAAAACGGTGAAGTTAAGCCACTGGACGTAAAAGTGGGTGATCTGGTGATTTTCAGCGAAGGCTACGGTGCTAAAACCGAGAAAATCGACAACGAAGAAGTTCTGATCATCTCCGAAAGCGACATCCTTGCAGTAGTTGAAGCGTAATTTACGCGTAATTCACTGAACGAAACGAATTTAAGGGATATTTGAAATGGCAGCTAAAGACGTAAAATTCGGTAATGACGCACGCGTGAAAATGCTGCGTGGCGTAAACGTACTGGCAGATGCAGTAAAAGTTACCCTGGGCCCGAAAGGCCGTAACGTGGTTCTGGATAAATCTTTTGGTGCACCGACCATCACTAAAGATGGCGTTTCTGTTGCGCGTGAAATCGAGCTGGAAGACAAGTTCGAAAACATGGGCGCACAGATGGTGAAAGAAGTTGCCTCTAAAGCGAACGACGCAGCAGGCGACGGCACCACCACCGCAACCGTACTGGCTCAGGCAATCATCACCGAAGGCCTGAAAGCTGTGGCTGCGGGCATGAACCCGATGGATCTGAAGCGCGGTATCGATAAAGCAGTTATCGCTGCCGTTGAAGAACTGAAAACCCTGTCTGTACCTTGCCAGGATTCACGCGCTATCGCACAGGTTGGCACCATCTCTGCTAACTCCGACGAAACCGTTGGTACTCTGATCGCTGACGCGATGGACAAAGTGGGCAAAGAAGGCGTTATCACCGTTGAAGAAGGCACCGGCCTGCAAGACGAGCTGGACGTGGTTGAAGGTATGCAGTTTGATCGCGGCTACCTGTCTCCGTACTTCATCAACAAGCCAGAAACAGGCGCAGTTGAGCTGGAAACCCCGTTCATCCTGCTGGCTGACAAGAAAATCTCTAACATCCGCGAAATGCTGCCAGTGCTGGAAGCCGTTGCTAAAGCCGGTAAGCCACTGCTGATCATTGCAGAAGACGTGGAAGGTGAAGCACTGGCAACGCTGGTGGTGAACACCATGCGCGGTATCGTGAAAGTGGCTGCGGTTAAAGCACCTGGCTTCGGCGACCGTCGTAAAGCCATGCTGCAGGATATCGCTATCTTGACCGGCGGTACCGTGATCTCTGAAGAGATCGGTATGGAGCTGGAAAAAGCAACTCTGGAAGATCTGGGTCAGGCTAAGCGCGTTGTCATCAACAAAGACACCACCACCATCATTGATGGCGTGGGCGATCAAGGCGCTATCTCTGGCCGCGTTACTCAGATTCGTCAGCAGATTGAAGAAGCGACCTCTGATTACGACAAAGAGAAACTGCAGGAGCGCGTAGCGAAACTGGCAGGCGGCGTAGCCGTTCTGAAAGTAGGCGCAGCAACTGAAGTTGAAATGAAAGAGAAAAAAGCACGCGTTGAAGATGCTCTGCACGCGACCCGTGCTGCAGTAGAAGAAGGCGTGGTTGCTGGTGGTGGTGTGGCGCTGGTTCGCGTTGCAGCGAAAATCGCCGCATCTGGCCTGAAAGGCGATAACGAAGATCAGAACGTGGGTATCAAAGTTGCGCTGCGCGCAATGGAAGCGCCACTGCGTCAGATCGTTTCTAACGCCGGCGAAGAGCCTTCAGTTGTTGCTAACAACGTGAAAGCGGGCGACGGTAACTACGGTTACAACGCGCAGACCGAAGAGTACGGCAACATGATCGACTTCGGTATCCTGGACCCAACCAAAGTGACCCGTTCTGCGCTGCAGTACGCTTCATCTGTTGCAGGCCTGATGATCACCACCGAAGCGATGGTGACCGATCTGCCTAAAAACGATGCACCTGATTTAGGTGGCGCTGGCGGTATGGGTGGCATGGGCGGAATGGGCGGCATGATGTAATTGCCCCTGACTGCTTAAGTCATCTGGAAAACCCCCGATCGGAAACGGTCGGGGGTTTTTCTTTTGCTGGGGAACAAGGTATAAGTAAGGGCGCAATACTTCGGCTTTACGGGTTTAGGGCAATGAATGTTCAGAAAAAAAGTGCGCTTTTCTGCTACGCTGCCGCCCGACACTGATGATAATAAATGGGGATTACAATGCGGATTAACCTCTTGCTCGGTCTGGCAGTCGGAACTTTACTGCTGGCGGGCTGTAGCAGCTCCAATCAACTGAGTGCTGGCGGCGAACGTGTGACCTTCGTCGACCAACAACCCGCGAGTCAATGTCAGCTGCTGGGAACGCTTACCGGCTCCCAGAGCAACTGGCTGAGCGGTTCAGGCGGTGAAGGCAGTTCACTGCGTGGCGCAGCTAACGACCTGCGTAACCGCGCGGCTGAAATGGGCGGCAACGTGATTTATGGTGCCACCAGCCCGACGCAGAATTTGCTGTCAGCTTTCGCGCCGCTCGATAGCAAAATGACCGGCCAGGTGTATAAGTGCCCATAAGTTGCAGTCGTAAAAAAAGCCGCTGATGCGGCTTTTTTTATTCCTGACGCAGCTGTAAATCCAGCGGCGTTTTGCTTGGCTCGCCGCCAATCTCGCGCGCCAGTTTTGGCACCATATAACCGGACACCATCGCCAGCAGCTGGCGCACTAGCACGCGCGCTTCTTTATCGGAAACAAAGAAGTGCGCCGCGCCTTGCACCTTATCCAGCACGTGCAGGTAGTAGGGCAGAATGCCGGCATCAAACAGCGCATTACTGAGATCCGCCAGCGTCTGCGCATCATCATTCACATCACGCAGCAACACGCTCTGATTAAGCAGCGTAACGCCCGCACGCTTCAGCATCTGCATGCCGTAACGCAGCTCATCATCAATTTCCTGCGCGTGGTTGATATGGCTCACCATCAACACCTGCAGACGCGTGTCGGCCAGAATCTGACACAAGCCTTCAGTGATGCGCGCCGGGATCACCACCGGCAAGCGGGTGTGAATACGCAGGCGTTTGAGGTGCGGGATTTTTTCCAGCGCGTCCACCAGCCATGCCAGCTCATGATCTTTCGCCATCAGCGGATCGCCGCCGGAGAAGATAATCTCATCCAGTTCCGGATGCGTGGCGATGTAATCAATCGCCGCTTGCCAGTTGCGCTTGTTGCCCTGGTTATCCTGATAGGGAAAATGACGGCGGAAACAGTAGCGGCAGTTGACCGCACAGCCGCCTTTTACCAGCAGCAGCGCACGGTTTCTATACTTATGCAGTAAACCCGGCACCACGCTGCTTTGTTCATCCAGCGGATCGGTGCTATAACCTGGCGCATCAATAAATTCCTGACGGCTGGTGAGCACTTGTAGCAGCAGCGGGTCCGTTGCATCGCCTTTTTTCATGCGTGCGATGAAGGCGCGCGGTACGCGCAGGGCGAAAAGCTTGCGTGCATCAGCGCCTGCAGCCAGATCAGCATGCTGATCAAGAGATAAAAGTTGCAGTAATTCAGCAGGTTCGGTGACAACATCAGCTAGTTGCTGCAACCAATCTTCTCTGACGGGGGGATTTAGGGTTACAATGTGTGCCATTTTTTTGGCTATTTACCAGTTCAATATTTACAGAGGGCCTTTATGGCGACTTATCTTAGCAACGATTTCCGTCCCGGTCTTAAAATCATGTTCGAAGGCGAGCCATATGCCATCGAAGCCAGTGAGTTCGTTAAGCCGGGTAAAGGCCAGGCATTTGCGCGCGTAAAAATGCGTCGTCTGCTGACCGGTTCTCGCGTTGAGAAGACCTTCAAATCTACTGACTCTGCCGAAGGCGCAGACGTTCGTGATATGACGCTGCAATACTCTTACAACGACGGCGACTTCTTCTACTTCATGCACCCGGAATCTTTCGAGCAGTATCAGATCGAATCTAAAGTGCTGGATGACGTGACCAAGTGGCTGCAGGACAATGCAGATTGTATCGTTACCCTGTGGAACGATAAAGCGATCGCTGTTCAGCCACCGAACTTCATCGAAGCTGAAGTTATCGAAACCGATCCAGGCCTGAAGGGTGATACCGCAGGTACTGGCGGTAAGCCAGCTACGCTGTCGACTGGCGCGGTAATCAAAGTGCCACTGTTCGTACAGATTGGCGAAGTGGTAAAAGTGGATACCCGCTCTGGCGAATACGTTTCTCGCGTAAAATAATCGTCAAATCAGGCGCATCATCGATGCGCCTTTTTTCTCTCTGTGTGTTTCCCTTCTCTTTTTTCATCCGCCCAATCCGCAGTTTTACAGATCAAGACTATGCTTTAAGAGCTGTACTTTTACTGCAACCAAAAAGGATATGGCTATGTTAAAGAAAAGTATTGTCGCGATTTTTTCCGTGCTGGTGCTCTCATCCGTTCTGACCGCTTGTAACACCACGCGTGGTGTTGGCGAAGATGTTCAGGCGGGCGGCAAAGCGATTCAGCGCAGCGCACAGTAAGATATTCCGGTGTGAAAGCGACTTTCGCACCGGTTCTCTCTATTTCTGCTCCACCCAAATCAGTTCATCCACCGGGAATCCGGCACTTCTGGCCTGTTCAACCAAACGTTGTTTAACGCTTTCATCCAGTTGCGGCGTACGCGACAGAATCCACAAGTAGCTACGATTCGGCCCGCACACCAGCGCATAGCGATAGTCAGGATCCAAGGCAATCACGTTGTAACCGCCATAGAACGGGCCAAAGAATGACACTTTAAGCGAGGCGCGCTGTTTATCGCCGGTGAAGTAGGCTTTGCCCACGCTCTCCTGCCAGCGCTGTTTCTGCTGATTGTAGCCACGATTGATCACCTTTAAGCCGCCATCGTCGCGCGGACTATAATTGGCAGTAACCTGTTGTAATCCGCGCTCAAAGCGGTGATCGAGGCGGGCGATCTCATACCATTGGCCGAGATAGCGCTGACTGTCGAAACCTTCTACCACCGTGACGCCTTTGGGCGGCGCGGTTGAGCAGGCAACCGACAGAAAGGCGCTCAGGCTGGCGAGCAGGGTTTTCCATGGGGACATTGTGGGATTCCTTTACGATTTTAATGGGTTAAGTATAGCTGCCCGATACCAAATTGCTGCCTGCGCCCGCTGTCGTTGTTTGCTATCGGCAATGCGGGTAGACTTCCACCCCTTATCTGTATGAGGAGTCATCAACATGAGCGAAACGGCAAGCTGGCAGCCGAGCGCATCCATTGCCAATTTGTTGAAACGCGCCGCTATCATCGCGGAAATACGTCGTTTCTTTGCCGATCGCGGCGTGCTGGAGGTCGATACCCCGGCGATGAGCCAGGCGACCATCACTGACATCCATCTGGTACCGTTCCAGACGCGTTTTGTTGGGCCAGGCGCAGCCGAAGGGCGCGATTTGTGGCTGATGACCAGTCCGGAATATCACATGAAGCGCCTGCTGGCGGCCGGAAGCGGCCCGATTTACCAGATGGGCCGCAGCTTCCGTAACGAGGAAGCCGGACGTCACCACAATCCCGAGTTCACCATGCTGGAGTGGTATCGTCCGCACTACGATATGTACCGCCTGATGAATGAAGTGGACGATTTGATGCAGCAGGTGCTGGAGTGCGATAGCGCGGAATCGCTGTCGTATCAGCAGGCATTTATCCGTCATCTGGAAGTGGATCCGCTGTCAGCCGATAAAGCGCAACTGCGCGAAGTGGCGGAGAAGCTGGGCGAGGGCGAGCTGGCGAATCGTGAAGAAGACCGCGATACGCTGCTGCAATTGCTGTTTATGCTGGGCGTTGAACCGAAGATTGGTAACGATAAGCCGTGCTTCGTCTACCACTTCCCTGCAACACAGGCTGCGCTGGCGGAGATCAGTACTGAAGATCACCGCGTCGCCGAGCGTTTCGAGGTCTATTACAAAGGGATTGAGCTGGCGAACGGTTTCCGTGAGTTAACCGATAGCCGTGAGCAGCGTCAGCGTTTTGAGCAGGACAATCGTCGTCGTGCTGCGCGTGGCCTGCCGCAACATCCTATCGATACCAATCTGCTGGATGCGCTGGCGCATGGTATGCCTGCTTGTTCTGGCGTGGCGTTGGGCGTAGATCGTTTGATTATGCTGGCGCTGAAAGCCAGCTCGCTGAGCGAAGTGATCGCCTTTCCGGTCGATCGCAGCTAAATCATCAGGGCGCACAAGCGCCCTTATGGCGTGGTGGTGGCGGGCGCGGTCACTTCCGGGAATTCCTGAATCGTCACCGGCAAGGTCATTTTCTTTTCATTGCGCAAAATCTGCACGTCAATCACCGAACCCGGACGAATTTCTGCCACCTGATCCATGGTTTCCTGCGCTGAGAGCGCCGGTTTGCCATTCACTTCCAGCAGCACGTCATTAGCCTGAATGCCGGCGCTATCCGCGGGCCCGCCCGGCGTGACGTCGCTAACGATAATGCCCTGTACGCGATCGAGATTATTGCCCTGGCCATGCAGCGGCGGCAGTTCGCGTCCTGTAATGCCGATATAGCCGCGAATCACCCGGCCATCACGAATCAGCTTATCCATGATTTTGCTCGCCAGCGCGGTAGGAATGGCGAAACCAATCCCTTCCGGCGTTTCGCCATCGCTGCTTTTATCAAACGTCAGGGTATTAATGCCCATCAGTTCGCCCAGCGAGTTAATCAATGCGCCGCCCGAGTTGCCCTGATTGATTGAGGCATCGGTCTGCAGGAAATTTTGTCGTCCGGATGAGCTCAGGCCCACGCGTCCGGTGGCGCTGATAATGCCTTGCGTCACGGTTTGGCCGAGGTTGTACGGGTTGCCGATCGCCATGACGACGTCGCCGATGTGCGCGATACGTTTGGCGTTGATGGGGATAACCGGCAAGTTGGAGGCGCTGATTTTCAACACTGCTAAATCGGTCATGGCATCGGAACCCACTAAGGTGGCTTCGAAGAAGCGTCCATCCTGCAGCGCGACGATGATCTGATCGGCGTTATTAATCACATGTTTATTCGTGAGGATGTAGCCTTTGCCGTTCATGATCACGCCGGAGCCGAGCGTGGTGATGCCGCGATTATTGTTACCGTGGGCGCTGCGGTTATAGACGTTGACGACTGCGGGCACGGCGCGTCGCACACCCTGATTAAAACTAACGGGTGCTTCATCGTCGCTATTGTCATGTTCAAAGGTGATGTTGCTGCCCATACGCAGCGCAGGGATCGCGACAAGCAGTAAGCCAGCCACGATCAGGCCCATCACCACAGAACGCAAAAGTTTAAGAAACATGGTGTTATTTCAAGCCAGGTGAGATCGCAGGGCAGAATAGCATGAGAAGGGCGGACAAACACCTGCTTGTCCGCCTGATGCGAGGATTATCGCAGAAGCAGGTAAATACTCTCTTCGCCGCGCACCACGTTCAGTGCCAGCACCGGTGGTTTGCCTTCCAGCACTTTGCGCATTTCGGCAATAGAAGCGACGCGATTGCGGTTCACGCCGATGATCACATCATCTTTCTGCAAACCGACTTGCTCCGCTGGTGTGCCTTTTTCGATGGCATCGACTTTCACGCCTTTATCACCGGTTTTGGTCGCGCCGTCGCTCAGCGTTGCGCCTTGCAGTGCCGGAGACATCAACTGTGCGCTGGCGGTGGTTTGCGCACTCTGTTCCAGTGTAACGGTAACGTTGACCGGTTTGCCTTCACGCAGCAGGCCGATTTTCACGTCCTGGCCCGGCGGCGTGGTTCCGACTTTCACGCGCAGCTCGGCAAAGCTGGTGATCGGCTTATCATTGATCGAGGTAATGATATCGCCGGCTTTGATGCCCGCTTTCTCGGCGGCTGACTTCGGCAGTACTTCTGAAACAAAGGCACCGCGCTGCGCATCAACGTTAAACGCTTTGGCGATATCGGCGGTCATTTCCGTGCCTTTGATGCCGAGCTGACCGCGCTTCACTTCGCCGAACTGAATCAGCTGCTGCGCCAGATTCATCGCCATGTTGGCGGGAATGGCGAAGCCAATGCCGATGTTGCCGCCGCTTGAGGCCAGAATCGCGGTGTTGATACCAATCAACTCGCCATTCAGGTTCACCAGCGCACCGCCGGAGTTACCGCGGTTAATCGCGGCATCGGTCTGAATGAAGTTTTCCAGACCTTCCAGATTCAGGCCGCTACGACCCAGCGCGGAGATAATGCCCGATGTGGCCGTTTGACCCAGACCAAACGGATTTCCGATGGCCACGGCAAAATCACCCACTTTGAGCGAATCGGAATCGGCGATTTTTATCTGCGTGAGATTTTTCGCGCCTTCAACCTGAATCAAGGCGATGTCGGTTTGTTCATCGTGACCAATTAACTTGGCGTCATATTCGTTGCCGTCACCCAACTGCACGCTAATTTTATCGGCGTTGCTGACCACATGGTTGTTGGTGAGGATGTAGCCTTTAGCGGCATCGATGATCACGCCAGAACCCAGTCCTTCAAAGGGCTGCGGCTGAGATTGGCCCGGTGCCTGACCAAAAAAGCGCTTCAGCGGTTCAGGAATCTCCTGCGCCTGCTGGCCGCTGTCGGTACCTTCAACACGCACGCTCACTACTGCGGGCAGAACTTTTTCCAGCATCGGTGCCAGGCTTGGCAATGCTTGTCCCTGAATCTGGGCGGGAAGAGTCGCCAGCGCACTCGGCGCCGCAGCCAAACTCATCCCGATACCCAAGGCTAATGCGCTTAACAGACGTGCTTGTTTTTTCATTGCTACAACGCTCTCGCTGCGAAAGGGATAAAAGAAGTGTGACAGTAGTTTGTGGTTTGTGTTCGAAAACAAAAAGGGCACAGCCAAGCTGTGCCCCAAAAGGATTAATTACGCGGTGCGCGGTCGCTGCCACGTAACAGGCCGGATGCGCCTTCAGAGTAATCGCGCGGCATCTGTACCGGCGCCTGATCGTTATCCGCTTCGGCTTCCGTTAGCTGGTAGGCAAACGGGTTTTTCTCGCCTGGCAGGTTTGGCAGCAGGTCGTTAGATCCTTTCGCCATGTGCTGATACAGCTGGCGATAATCATGCGCCATGTTGTCCAGCAGCTCGGCGCTGCGGGCGAAGTGGTTAGTGAGCTCCTCGCGGTAATCCGCCAGCTCCGACTTCGTTTTTTCCAGTTCATACTGCATGCTACGCTGCTCGCGCAGCTTCTTGTTGCCAAAACGCATGACGACAGCGCCGACAATAATGCCAATCACTAAACCAATCAGCCCGTATTCCCAGGTCATAATGACTCCCGTGTAATTTCCGTTGTTTCGTAGGGCATTGCTTCTGTTGCAACATCAACTTCAATAGCAGCCACTATACCCAATAATCTATTGGAAGTGGAACTATCGGGCTGCATCGCTTAGTGTAGAGCGGCCTAATTTTCGTCAACCGACCCGTGAATCGGACTTTTTCAGGGATTCTGAGAGAACCATGCAAACCTCATCTCCGCTTGCACGCTACGAGCAGGCGCTGTCGCAGGGCGAATTTCGCCCGGATGACGTACAACGAGAAGCGATTACCCGCTTAGATACCATCCAGCAAGGATTGATTGCCCGCCAGCAACAGGTTGAACCGGCTGCCAAAGGTCTGTTTGGCCGCTTGTCTAAGATGATCAACCAAGAGAAAAGCACCCGCGAAGCGCCCGTACGCGGCCTTTATATGTGGGGCGGTGTGGGACGCGGTAAAACCTGGGTGATGGATCTGTTTTTTCAGTCAATTCCTGGTGATCGTAAGCTGCGCCTGCATTTCCACCGCTTTATGCTGCGTGTCCATCAGGAGCTGACGCAGCTGCAAGGCCATAGCGATCCGTTGTTGATTGTTGCCGATCGCTTTAAAGCGGAAACCGATATTCTCTGTTTCGATGAGTTTTTTGTCTCGGATATCACCGATGCGATGCTGCTGGGCACGCTGATGGAAGCACTGTTTGCGCGCGGCATTTCGCTGGTGGCAACCTCGAACATTCCGCCGGATGAGCTCTATCGCAATGGCCTGCAGCGCCCGCGTTTCCTGCCAGCCATCGAACAAATCAAGCGTCATTGTGACGTGATGAACGTTGACGCCGGCATCGATTACCGCTTGCGCACCTTAACCTCGGCGCATTTGTGGAACTTCCCGCTCAACGATGCCACGCACAGTGAAATGGAGCGCATGTTCCGCGCGCTGTCAGGCAAAGCGCGTGAAGACGCGCCGGTGCTGGAGATCAACCATCGTCAGATGCCGACGCTCGGCGTGCATGAAGGCGTGCTGGCGATCAATTTCCTGACGCTGTGCGGCGAAGGGCGCAGTCAGCACGACTATATTGAGCTCTCGCGCCGTTTTCATAGCGTCTTGCTGTATGATGTGCCGGTGATGATTTATAAGACCGAAGATCAGGCGCGCCGCTTCCTGGCGCTGATCGATGAGTTCTACGAACGCCACGTGAAACTGGTTGTCGCGGCGGAAACATCACTGTTTGAAATTTATCAGGGCACACGCTTGAAGTTTGAGTATCAGCGCTGCTTGTCGCGTTTGCAGGAGATGCAGAGCGAAGAGTATTTGCGTCTGCCGCATCTGCCCTGATGACGTGGCATAAATCGTAGGTTTTAGATGCAAAAAGGTTCGATCTTTGAGTTCGACTTCTCTATAATCTTGCGACCCCACGTTACAGCATCGGTTTTCTTTCCCAAGAACTCGATGTGATCCGGTAACTCACTTGAAGGGGTGGCTTGCTGGGCAAAATGGTCGTGTGAGCCTCAATCGTTTACTTAGCGTTTGGGATTTCACCAACGTGTAACTTTTTATTTGGGTAAGCTTTTCAATGAAAACTTTTACAGCTAAACCAGAAACCGTACAGCGTGACTGGTATGTTGTTGACGCAACGGGCAAAACCTTGGGTCGCCTGGCGACTGAACTGGCGCGCCGTCTGCGTGGTAAGCATAAAGCGGAATACACTCCGCACGTTGATACCGGTGATTACATCATCGTTCTGAACGCAGAAAAAGTTGCTGTAACCGGCAACAAGCGTACTGACAAGATTTACTATCACCACACTGGCCACATCGGTGGTATCAAGCAAGCGACCTTTGCAGAGATGATCGAGCGCCGTCCTGAGCGTGTGATTGAAATCGCGGTTAAAGGCATGCTGCCGAAAGGCCCACTGGGTCGTGCTATGTACCGTAAACTGAAAGTTTACGCAGGCAACGAGCACAACCACGCGGCGCAGCAACCGCAAGTTCTTGACATTTAATCGGGATTATAGGCAATGGCTGAAACTCAAAACTACGGCACTGGTCGCCGCAAAAGCTCTGCCGCTCGCGTCTTCATCAAGCCGGGTAGCGGTAACATCGTAATTAACCAGCGCTCTTTGGAGCAATACTTCGGTCGCGAGACTGCACGCATGGTCGTGCGTCAGCCGCTGGAGCTGGTTGATATGGTTGGTAAATTTGACCTGTACATCACCGTTAAAGGTGGTGGTATTTCTGGTCAGGCTGGTGCGATCCGTCACGGTATCACACGCGCTCTGATGGAGTACGACGAGTCTCTGCGTTCTGAACTGCGTAAAGCGGGCTTCGTTACCCGTGATGCGCGTGAAGTTGAACGTAAGAAAGTCGGCCTGCGTAAAGCACGTCGTCGTCCGCAGTTCTCCAAGCGTTAATTGTTTGCTGCTTCGGCAGCGGCAGTTGGCTCAAAAAACCCGCTTCGGCGGGTTTTTTATTATCTGCATTTATGATTTTTTCCCACGAAAAACGCGAGCTTTACCCGCATTTTGCCCGCAAATCATCACGCCCGCCCCACAAGCTGCTTAAAATCTGGTAAACTCACTGTCACTTTGCGCCTGCGAGACGCAGCGTTGTGCTTGTCGTTCCTGTCGGGAAGACCGGACGATGCGACTAACGCTGACGGTAGGCGAATCTGATGAGCCGGTGAGTCGCCGCGTGGTTGGCTATTCGCAGTATCTTTTTGTGAACAAACTTGGAGGTTTTCATGGCTGTCGCTGCCAACAAACGTTCGGTAATGACGCTGTTTTCTGGTCCGACTGACATTTTCAGCCATCAAGTACGTATCGTACTGGCTGAGAAGGGCGTCAGCGTGGAGATCGAGCAGGTTGAAACGGATAACCTGCCGCAGGATCTGATTGACCTCAACCCGTATCGCACCGTACCGACGCTGGTCGACCGTGAACTGACGCTGTATGAATCACGCATCATCATGGAATACCTCGATGAGCGTTTCCCGCATCCACCGCTGATGCCGGTTTATCCGGTCGCGCGCGGTGAAAGCCGTCTGATGATGCACCGCATTGAACAGGATTGGTACAGCCTGATGCGCACCATCGAAACCGCCAACGGTGCAGAAGCCGATGCAGCGCGCAAGCAACTGCGTGAAGAGCTGCTGGCGATTGCGCCACTGTTCGCACGCACGCCGTTCTTTATGAGCGAAGAGTTCAGCCTGGTGGATTGCTATCTGGCGCCGCTGCTGTGGCGCTTGCCGCAGATGGGTGTTGATCTGTCTGGCGCGGGTTCAAAAGAGCTGAAAGGCTATATGACGCGCGTGTTTGAACGTGACTCTTTCCTTGCGTCACTGACGGAAGCAGAACGTGAAATGCGCCTGCAAGCTCGGGGCTAATGTATGGAAATGTCGCAACTAACGGCGCGTCGTCCTTACTTGTTGCGGGCGTTCTACGACTGGTTGCTTGATAATCAGTTGACGCCGCATCTGGTGGTCGACATCAATCTGCCTGGTGTGCAGGTGCCGCTGGAATATGCGCGTGATGGACAGATCGTTCTGAACATCGCGCCACGTGCGGTAGGCAATCTTGACCTCGCCAATGATGAAGTGCGTTTCAACGCGCGTTTCGGTGGCGTACCCCGTCAGGTTTCTGTGCCGATGGCTGCGGTTCTGGCGATTTATGCCCGTGAAAACGGCGCTGGCACCATGTTCGAACCGGAACCGGCTTATGAGCTGGCAACGGACGATCAGGATGGTAGCGGTCAGGAAGAGACGATGATGTCTGTGATTGATGGCGATCGTCCGGATGATGCGACTGACGACGATCACTCGCCAGATGATGAGCCGCCGCCGCGTGGCGGACGACCTTCACTGCGTGTGGTGAAGTAAAACGTGCATAAAAAAACGGGCCGATTGGCCCGTTTTTTTATGCCTGCGCGTCTTAGTAGACGTCGCGCAGGTAGCGTTTATCTTTCTTCAGCTGATCAACGTAAGCCGCCGCACGCTCGCTGGACAAGCCACCGAACTGACGAACCACTTCATACAGCGCGGCATCAACGTCTTTTGCCATGCGTGATGCATCGCCACACACGTAGAAGTACGCGCCATCCTGCAGCCAGGCGTACAGCTCAGCGCCTTTCTCAAGCATGCGATTTTGTACGTAGATCTTCTCTTCCTGATCGCGCGAGAAGGCCAGATCCAGATTAGTCAGCAGACCTTTCTCCTGCCATGCCTGCAGCTCTTCTTCGTAGATGTAATCGTGTGCCTGATGCTGGTCACCGAAGAACAGCCAGTTTTTACCTTCTGCGCCCGTTGCCTGACGTTCCTGCAGGAAGGCGCGGAACGGTGCGATACCGGTGCCTGGTCCAACCATGATCAGCGGTGCATTGCCGTTTGACGGTACGCGGAATGCTTTGTTCGGCGAGATGAAGATCGCCGGCTTTTCGCCGCGACGTACACGTTCAGCCAGATAAGTTGAGCACACACCTTTACGCTCGCGGCCGCCGCTGTGATAGCGCACGGAAGCGATGGTCAGATGTACCTGATTTGGATGCGCTTTCGAGCTCGACGAGATGGAGTAGGCGCGATGCTGCAGTGGACGCAGCATGGCAACGAATTCCGGCACCGACAAGCTGCGCGTCAGCTCAAGCTGCAGCAGATCCAGCGTGTCTTTGCCCCACAGCCAAACGGCAAGGGTATCTTTGTCGTCGTGCTGCAACACGTGACGCAGTTCCTGGTTGGTGGTGTTCTGACCAACCCATTCAATCAGTTTGCGTGACGGCTCTGAAATTTCGAACTGATAAGTCAGCAGATCGCCAAGGTTACGGTCAAAGCCAGGTACCGGCGTTTCGTAATCGGCTTTCAACTGAGTCAGCAGCAGTGAAACCAGTGACGCGTCGTTCACCGGGATCACACCCAGCGCATCGCCCGCTTCATATTTCAGGCCGCTGTCGGTGAGATCAAACTCAAAGTGACGAATATCTTTCGCCGACTCTTCAGCCGACAGGCGCTTATTGGTCGCCAATGCTGCCGCATAAGGGTTTTGCTTATTGCTGCCCGGAATGACAGGTGCTTCTGGCGCGCTTTCTAATGCATTACCGCTGCTGCCCGCACTGGCGGCGAATTGCGGCATTGCCGTGCCAATCCATTCGCTGGATGGCTCTTCGAAGTCGATATCGCAGTCTATACGATCGGCGACGCGTTTCGCACCGAGCTGCTCCAGACGCATATCGATGAATTTACCTGCCTGGCAGAAACCGTCGTAGCCGGTGTCGCCAATTGCCAATACCGCAAAGTGCATCTGCTCCAGACGCGGCGCAGTGCTGGCTGAAATCGCGTTCCAGAACAGCTGAGCGTTATCCGGCATTTCGCCTTCGCCGTAAGTCGAGGTAACGATCAGCACGTGACGCATGGTGGCGAACACATCCAGATCCACTTCGCCCAGCGCCTGCACCACCGGCACCAAACCTTTGGCGCGTGCGGCTTTAGCTGCCGTTTGCGACAGCGCTTCAGCATTACCGGTCTGTGAACCGAACAGGATATGCAACTGGGTATTTGCACCCGCAGCCGGTGCGCTCTGCTTGTCTTCTAATACCAGCAGGCGCGAATGGAGACCGGCGAGGAAGCCCGCCAGCCAGTATTTCTGCTCACCGTTAAACGGTGCATCTTCAGGAATGTAAGGAATTTTCATCGGTAAGGCACTCAATCCTGTTCAATCAAAATATAAAAACTAAATTACACATGTTCATTAGCACTGTAATCAGGAAAGTTTCCCGACCGCAGCAGCGATTTCTGGCAGTGCAGCACGCGCAAACAGCTCTTCAAAATCAGGCAGATGGCCCAGTACTTCACGGTTGCAGGCATCCTGATAAATGATCCAGCCGTATGTCGCCAGGCTGTCCATGGAGCGAATGTTGCGCTGCGTTAATGCCGCTTTGTAATCTGCCATACGTTTAGCGGCGATCAGGCTTGCCAGCTCGTCATCGCTGTAGCTCTCAATCGCAGAGCGTGCATGACGTTGCAGTCGGCTTATTAAGGTGAAATCTTCGGTCATCAGCAGATTGCGTACCGCTTTTTCCACCGCTGGATCTTCCACCGCCGTGCCTTTCGGCAGTTTGCCCAGAGCCAGCTGCTGCGCGAGGCTGAGAACGGTGTAGTTGTTCAGCAGAACAAACATCTCCAGCGTATCGGTCGCGCCGTAAGCCGGAACAGCACCGTTAGCAATGGTTTTACCGTCACGCCAGGCCGATTTGAACTTCGTCACCTGATGCGCAGCCAGCGACGTTGACAGCTCTTCGAGCAGGTCTTTACGTGATTTGGCTTTGAGGATTTCGGTGCCATCCTGATACAGCAGCAGCGAACGCGGCATCACATACACAAAGTGATGACACTCGGTTTCCCAGTTATCCAGCAGCCAGGCCGCGCGTGGCGATTGGGTTGCTTCCAGATGCCAGTTCAGCATGGTCAGCACCGCTTGCTTGTGCACCTGCGCCATTTCATCTTCATCGGCGATGGAGCCAAACAGCACCGAATCACCTGCCGCGTGCGCAGCCAGCGATCCATACGGGTCGTACTGGTAAGCGAAACCGCCGCTCATGCCGTTACCGAAGCCTTTACCAAAGGTGCCAAGGTTAAGAATGGCGCCGTTGGTCATGTATTCGCAGCAGAAGTCACCCACGCCTTCAACTACCGCAGTTGCGCCGGAGTTACGCACGGCGAAGCGGTCACCCGCCTGGCCCTGAACAAACAGACGACCGCCGGTCGCGCCAAACAGCGCGAAGTTACCGATCAACACGTTGCCATCGCTGTCCTGTGCGCCGCCGCCTGGTGACATTACCACCAATTCGCCGCCGCACTGGCCTTTGCCGACGCCGTCGTTACAGGTGCCGTAATGCTTCATTTGCATGCCGTCGTTGCAGAACGCGCCGAAAGACTGGCCGGCAGAACCGCTGGTATTAATCAGCACGCTACGCGGTGCCAGATAGTGACGACCGCGATCGTCTTTCATTACCGCTGGCAATGCTGCCAGTTGATCTTTAGGTAACTCATGGTTCAGCATGCGCTCGATATCGATCGCCAGCTGACCGCCCACGCTCTTGTTACGGTTGTTCAGGGTGATGCCCGCGCCCAGCGCGATTTCACGGCTTCCTACGCCAACCAGCTGCGTTTTCAGCTCGTTAACCCAGCCATCATCCAATTCAAAGTCTTTTTCCAGATACACCGGTTTAGCAATTTTCTGCTCTGGCACCACGGTCAACATAGCGCGCAGATCCAGTTTGCCGACTTCCAGCGGGTGATCCATCAAGTGCAGAAGATCCGAACGGCCACGCGCTTCGCGCAATGAACGCAGACCGAGGCGGGCGAGGAACTCACGCACTTCCTGCGCCACGTTGATGAAGTACTGCGCCAGCTGACGCGGATCACCATCAAAGGCTTCGGCGTTGGTGGTTAAACCGGCCGGGCATTTGACGTTACAGTTTTTCGCCATCACGCATTTCAACATCATCAGCGCGGTGGTGCCGAACTCGAAGCTGTCGCCACCGAGCAGGGCAGATTTGATCACATCGCTGCCGGTCTGCTGCGCGCCGGAGCAGCGCAGCTGCACTTTGTCGCGCAGGCCGTTAGCACACAGCGCCTGATGCACTTCGGCAATACCGATTTCCGCGACGCGGCCGGTATATTTCAGGCTGGTAACCGAAGCCGCGCCGGTGCCGCCGGTGTTACCCGCGACGTTAATCACATCCGCGCCGGCTTTCGCCACGCCGACGGCGATGGTGCCGATACCTTCAGATGAAACCAGCTTGACGATGACGCGCACGCGCGCGGCTTTACAGTCGTGGATCAGCTGAGCCAAATCCTCGATGGAGTAAGTGTCGTGGTGCGGTGGCGGTGAAACCAGCTCAACACCCGGCGTACCGCCACGCGCTGCGGCAATCTCAACGGTCACTTTCGGTGCCGGCAACTGACCGCCTTCACCGGGCTTAGCGCCCTGGCCGATTTTGATCTCCAGCTCTTCCAGCATTGGATCGGCCAGATAAGCCGCCCACACGCCGAAACGACCGGATGCCAACTGCTTAATACGTGACGCACGGATGGTGCCGTGACGTGAATAGTGCTCGCCACCTTCACCGCAGTTGCTCATGCCGCCAACCATGTTGGTACCGTGCGCGACAGCTTCGTGCGCCGGCGCCACCAGCGCACCGTGGCTCATCGCACCTGAAGCAAAGGTACGCGTGATTTCATGTGCAGGTTGAATCTCTTCCAACGGCAGCGATGGCAGCGCGGTGAAGATCAGCGACAGATAATCAGCGGCTTTGCCGTAAGCGGTGATGTGCAACACGCCATCCGCCACGCTGCTGCTTTCGATATCGTCGGTGAAACGGGTTTTCAGCGCACGCGCCAGCGCTTCAAGGCGCTCGTTCTCTGGTTTCAGGCCCGCAATCGCATCGATCAGACGCAGCTCAAACTGGTTCAGGCTGCCGTTCACCGCTTCACACTTCAGGCCACGCGTAGCGAAGCCGTTGTTCACCAGCGAGTAGCGGCCCAGTTTGCGGCCGAATTCGGCTTCGCTATCAACGTGGGTCAAATCGCACGGCAGCGCAAGGATGTCACGCAGCGCCGCAGGACGACGTTTACGCTCGGCATGCATCAGGCCGGAGAACTGACGGTAATCTGGCGTGATGGCAAAGGTGTCGATCACATCATTCGGGATGCGCTCAAAGCTGCTGTCTTTAAAGGCTTCTGCTTTGATGTTGAATGCGTTATCCAGTTTGGCCAACGTCATCAAACGAATAAAGTTGTCCTCTTCGCGCTCTTTATTAGCAAAGCGAATCGGCTGTTCCGTCATATCGATAAAGGTACGTACCGCGATGGTACCGTACGAGTGTCCCGCGCCTTCAGCACGCTCTTTGAACAGGCCGAGCAACGGTACTTCCGCTTCGCCCTGAATTTTCAACGAGCTCTGGTGCCAGTCAACTGCCATCTGAGCGATCGCCGGGAAGCCTGCGCCGCCGACAGGAGTTTTGATATTCGGGAAATATTTCTTCAATACCGGATCGTCGGTATTCAGGAAGTTCGGCTCGAAGAACTCGCCGCAGCTGTAGCTCTCAACAGTACACAGGCCGACTTTACCCATGGTTTTCATCAGCGCTTTTTCGGCTGCTTTGGCATAGCGTTTAAAGGCTTTATTGCCTTCTTCGCCTTCACCGAATTTCTCTTCCGCACGCATCTGCACGCCGAGTGGGTAAACGGCAGAAGCACCGAAGCCCAGCGTCGCCGCGATGTGGTGTGAAGAGATGCTTTGACCACTTTCGACTACCAGCGAAACATCCAGGCGCAGACCTTCCTGCACTAAGCGCTGGTTGATCGCCGACACCATCAGCAGCATCGGAATCGCTGCGTGCGTTGAGGAGATATGACGATCGGTGATCACCGCGATGCCGCCTTGCTGGCGTGCGAAATCCACCACATGCTGGGCTAAGTCATCAATGGCTTTTTCCAGCGCGTTGGCGTTGGCCGCACGGCTGACGATATCTTTGCCAACGACTGGCTCGTACAGCATCTCGAAGCGCGCATAAGGTGCGACGGTTTGCTCGCGCAGGCGCAGCATGTCGAGGTGCGTCAGAATTGGCGTTGGAACAATGATTTGCTGACCTTTGCTGCGGCCGAGATGCGGTTTTGCACCCAGAGCAACACGCAGCGTCATGCCGTCCGCTTCACGAATCGAATCGAGCGGCGGGTTGGTGACTTGTGCAAAACGTTGTGAGAAGTAGTGCGCCATGCCGCCTTCGTGATCGGACAGGCCGTTGATGGCGTTGCCGTAACCCATTGCTGAGATCTTCTCAGCGCCGGTTTGCAGCATCGGGTCCATCATGAATTTGAAGCTTTCCTGGTTGTAGTAGTAGGCGACAAAACGCTGATAGGTTTTGAGGTCACCACGATAACGCAGCGGCGAGCCGAGCTGCTCTGCCTGAATTTCCGGCAAGTCGGCGAGATCGATACGCGCTTTGCCCAGCAGCGACAGGTAATCTTTTTCAGCCGCCAGTTTTTCCAGCGCTTCAACCGTGGTGTAAGAGCGTTTCTCTTTGTGATCGTAATAGAGCATGCCGCCCGCTTCGATACGGCCACGACGCAGTACGCTTTCCGGTGGGAAGGCGATCTGGCCTGCTTCAGACATCGCACCGATGTATTCCGCAGTTTCAACGGAACGCAGTGGACGGAGGCCGAGGCGGTCAAGACGCGCGCCGATCACTTCACCGTTACCGAAGATCAGCGCAGCTGGGCCATCGTTCTTCTCTTCATATAAAGAGAAGTACTCGAGCATGGCGCGCACTTCGTTTGAGAGTGACGTATCGTTCTCCCACGCCGGCGGCATCATCGAAACCACGGCGTTGATCAGGTCGAGATTATCTTCCATCAAACGGCTGTGGATGCTCTGGTCGAGACGTGAGCTGTCTGACTGACCTTTTGGACGCACGATTTTTTTACCGCGCGCCAGCATCAGTGCCGCTTCAGCAATGCGATTTTTACGATCGGTGTTCAGCTCGCCGTTGTGCGCCATTAAGCGGAACGGTTGCGCCATGGTGGTATGCGGATCGGTGTTGGTCGAGAAGCGGGTGTGGAAAAACAGCCCGCGCACCTGATGGTCCGCATCGGTCAAATCTTTGAAGTATGGGATCACTTCGTTGGAGTTCAGGCGTGCTTTAAATACCTGCGTGCGCGAAGAGAGCGACAGCGGATAGAGGCCGCCGAATTCGCTTTCGGTAAAGGCGCGTGCTTCGATATCCAGCAGCGCGCGATAAATCTGGCGCTCGAATTCGAGTTGTTCAGTCACTTCCTGCGGCGCGGCAAAAATCCACTGCACAATCGGCAGCTGGAATTGCAGGGCGGCCGGGCGCGTCACGCTGCCGTCCAACGGCATATCGCGTTTCACTAAGATCGGGAAGTTATGCGCCGCCAGCGTTTCTTCAACCAAACGCTCAGCGTTGGCTCGCAGCTCTGCATCTTTTGGCACAAAAAAGTTACCGACGCCGAAACGGCCGGCTTCCAGCGCCAGACCGGTAACCTTGCGGAAGAAGTTCAGGGAGAGATCGACGTTTACACCCGCGCCATCGCCCACGCCTTCGGCAGACATGCCGCCACGATGCGGGACTGTGCATAGCGCGCTATGGGCCATCCGCAGAATCTCATGAGTCTGCTCGCCGTCCTTACGGGTAATGAAACCTACACCACAGCTATCACTTCCGGCTGATGGGTCATACAAACCATAGGGATTCGGTTTTTGCGTGGACATTGAGAGTCTCCTTAAACTTCTTTTGACATTACCTGCATTATTTCGCGTACCGCAGCGTGGCATTTAGAGCCAACGCGGCGGTATCAATTCTTGTGCCGCTCAGTAAAGAGCGGGCGTCGCAGCACCGAGCAAAGGCTCTCAAGACACTGTTGTCACGTCCTTAATGAGCTGCTCTTTTTATTCCGGTCTCTTTCGGGAGATAGCTTGCATCCAGAGGGAGGCTTCTTGCTGCATAGATATGCCGAGACACAGGCCCACCAGGAAAGCTTCCAGTGGAATTCCAACTTATCGGGAAAGCGAACTCAGGTCAAATAGCCAGCTTTGTTGCGGGTAATTGGCTTTTTCGTCACTTAATTAAATGATTATTAAGGTTTTATTGCGTAAATTTATGTCAATCTCCCGCTGCGCATTCCCCCAGGAAGTGTGAGCCGTCTCACTGTGACCCAGCCCTCTAATATCCAAACAATGCTGGCAGGAAGGGTTATAACAGCATTTAATTCTGTTGGGGGCAGTTGATACACAGCATGTATCTGTTTTTCTTATGGCGTCATATTTGAATCAAAATGGGGCTGCCATTAGTAAAATTAATCACGCGAGGCGTGCTTAAAAAATCACTTAAGTTGAATGGGTATGCAATAAAGAGGTGCAACCATCAGGAAAAATGGCTGCCAGGGTGCTGATTAGCACAGGATGTTGAGATAAGGCCCACAAAAGCGCGGCCCTCCAGATTATTCAGTTGGCAGAATTAGTCAAGCGCTTTGCGCATATAGAAGGGAACGTCGGCGAAATCGCGCTGCGATGCACCATTACAGGGCATAACCCGCGTGATATGGCAGGGTGAAGCGGGGCAGCGCAGCGATAATTACGCTATCATGAGCCAGATTTCGTTCAGGGAGCTCGTAATGAAACAGATTCGTCTTTTAGCGCAGTACTACGTTGATTTGATGGTCAAACTCGGCCTGGTGCGTTTTTCGCTACTGTTAGCCTCGGCGCTGGTCGTACTGGCGATGGTGGTGCAGATGGCCGTCACCATGGTGTTGCGCGGACATGTGGAAAGCATCGACGTTGTCCGCTCCATCTTCTTCGGTCTGTTAATTACGCCCTGGGCAGTCTATTTCCTCTCGGTGGTGGTCGATCAGCTGGAAGAGTCGCGCCAACGCCTGTCAAAACTGGTGGATAAGCTGGAAGAGATGCGTACGCGCGATCTCGAGCTTAATCAGCAGATGAAGGAGACCATCACCCAGCTTAATCAGGAAATTAATGATCGTATTAAAGCTGAGCAGGCGCGTGAGCAGGTGATGGATAAGCTGCGCGAAGAGATGGCACGACGCGAGCAGGCGCAAATCGAGCTGGAACAGCAATCCTCCTTCCTGCGCTCTTTCCTGGATGCATCACCGGATTTGGTGTTCTACCGCAACATTGATAAGCAGTTCTCCGGTTGTAACCGCGCCATGGAACTGCTAACCGGCATGAGCGAAAAGCAGTTGATTGGCCTGACTCCGCGCGATATCTACGATGACGAAGCCGCCACTAAAGTGCTGGAAACCGATGAGAAAGTGTTCCGCCACAATGTATCGCTGACGTACGAACAGTGGCTGCAATATCCCGACGGGCGCAAAGCCTGTTTCGAAATCCGTAAAGTGCCCTATTACGATCGCGTGGGTAAACGCAGTGGCCTGATGGGCTTTGGCCGCGATATTACTGAGCGTAAGCGCTATCAGGACGCGCTGGAGAACGCCAGCCGTGAGAAGACCACCTTTATTTCTACTATCAGCCACGAGCTCCGTACGCCGCTGAATGGCATCGTTGGGCTGAGCCGCATCCTGCTGGATACCGATCTCAATCAGGAGCAACTCAAGTACCTCAAAACCATCCACGTTTCAGCCATCACGCTGGGCAACATCTTCAATGACGTGATCGAAGTGGACAAAATCGAGCGCCGTAAAGTGCAGCTGGATAATCAACCGCTTGATTTCACCGGCTTCCTCGCCGATCTGGAAAATCTCTCTGGTCTGCTGGCGCAGCCAAAAGGGCTGAAGTTTGTTATGGCGCCAGAGTTGCCGCTGCCGCATAAAATCTCGGCGGATGGTACGCGCTTGCGTCAGATTCTGTGGAACCTGATTGGCAACGCCGTGAAATTTACCCAGCAGGGCGAGATTGTGGTGCGCGTCGCCTATCGTCAGGATGAAACGCTGCACTTTGAAGTGCAGGATTCCGGCATGGGCATTCCGCAGGAAGAGCAGGATAAGATCTTCGCGATGTACTACCAGGTGAAAGATCAACATGGCGGCAAACCGGCGACGGGTACCGGCATCGGTTTAGCGGTTTCGCGTCGTCTGGCACAGGCGATGGGCGGCGATATCAGCGTCAGTAGCGTCGCGGGGCAGGGTTCCTGCTTTACCGTCGAGATTAACGCGCCACGCGTCGCTGAGGAAGTTGAAGACGATAATCTGGATGACAGCATGCCGTTGCCGGCGCTGCACGTGTTGCTGGTGGAAGATATCGAGCTCAACGTCATTGTGGCGCGGTCGGTGCTGGAGAAGTTGGGCTGCAGCGTCGACGTCGCGATGACCGGAACGGACGCGCTGTCGATGTTTGATCCGCAGGAGTTCGATCTGGTGCTGCTCGACATTCAGCTACCGGATATGACCGGCCTCGACGTGTCGCGCGCTATCCATCAGCGTTATGCCGATGTGGCGCTGCCGCCGCTGGTGGCATTGACCGCCAACGTGCTGAAAGACAAAAAAGAGTATCTCGATGCCGGCATGGATGATGTGTTGAGCAAGCCGCTTGCCGTGCCAGCGCTTACGGCGGTGATCAAGAAGTTCTGGGATTATCAACCTGAGCAGGAAGAGATAGCCGTCGAGTCATCAGACGAGCAGTCACGCACGCTTTTAGATGTGGCGATGTTGGAGCAATACATTGAGCTGGTTGGCCCAGGATTGATTACCCAAAGCCTCACCATGTTTGAGCAGATGATGCCGGGTTACCTCGACGTGCTGGATTCCAACATGATGGCACGCGATCAAAAAGGCATAGCTGAAGAAGGGCACAAGATCAAAGGTGCAGCAGGTTCGGTTGGCTTACTGCATTTGCAGCAGTTAGCGAAACAGATTCAGTCGCCAGAATTGCCAGCGTGGTGGGACAACGTGCAAGAGTGGGTTGACGAATTAAAACAGGAATGGCTCAAAGACGTGAACGTGTTACGTGAATGGGTAGCAGAGCGGGAAAAATCACAGGACGTTAGAAAAAAATGACCCCAGTCGAAACTGGGGTGCGCGAATACTGCGCCAACACCAGGGAAATGGGTACTGCTGCTATTATTAGAAATCGAATAAGAAAGCAACAGTTCGGTATTGGTTAACGCTTCAAAATCACCTTAACAAATTCGCCAATGCTTGCGACAAGATTCATTAAATTGTGTGATGTTGAGCAGCGATTAAATACAGAAAACATTAATTTGCTGACACAGTCAAGCAAGGAATTAATTTCTTTGCCATATTGCACTTTTTTTGACCAAATGTTCTGCTTTTTGCCTGGTTTTGCTGCAGTGACCGGCAGGAAAAGCCTGACACAAGCATGGAAAATCTGATTCTGACAAAAAATTGAGGTTAAGTAAGGTTAACACTCTGATATTGATGGATAAAAACAGACTTTTCGGCTGGTTATCCAAAACGTTTTGGAAACCTTAAACGGAAAGTTCCAGTTTATAGTTTATTGAATAATGTAAACCAAACGTGCGGTAAATCGCTTTACCATCCGTGAGGTCGAATGCATACATGATCAGACAGATTTGGGCGCAATTTTCAGAATGGTCTCTGTTATCAATGAACAAGTTCGAACAACAATAAAATTGATAGTTAAGCATCATGAAAGCATTTACGTGAGCGATATCACATTCAGTTAAGTGTTCATGCATGCAGCATTTGATCTATTTATCGTTATGGAACCGATTCCTTTTTGGCGGAAGTGCTTGATGTGATTGGCTCTAATAGAGGAACACTGATTGCGATGGCAACAATTTTCCAGACGTCTTAACCAGTCTGAGGATAAAATTTAGTGGTTAATCGTTGGTATTCGCTATCGTGACTTGGGTGATTGATTAATACAGGGAACAGGTAAGAGAAAATTGCATGAGCAAGAGTAAAGGAACACTGGGAAAACGTATTAAAGTGCTGATTGCTAAAGCGCTACTGGCCTGGCTTGGCATCTGGTTAGCGGGCATTTTGCTGTTTGCTTTTTTACCGGTACCGTTCTCGGCGGTGATGGTGGAACGGCAAATCAGCGCCTGGTTTACTGGGCGCTTTGATTATGTGGCGCACTCGGATTGGGTCGGCATGGACGAAATCTCGCCGTGGATGGCATTAGCAGTTATCGCTTCTGAGGATCAAAAGTTTCCCGAGCATTGGGGCTTTGATGTCGATGCCATCCAGTCAGTGCTGGATAACGATGGCAATGAACGCATGCGCGGTGCTTCAACGCTTTCACAGCAGACGGCGAAAAACCTGTTTCTGTGGGATGGTCGCAGCTGGTTGCGTAAAGGGCTGGAAGCAGGATTAACGGTGGGAATCGAAACCGTGTGGACTAAGCGGCGTATCCTGACGGTTTATCTCAATATCGCAGAATTTGGCGACGGCGTGTTTGGCGTGGAAGAAGCTTCACAGCGCTATTTCCATAAACCCGCTAGCCGCCTGACGATGTCTGAAGCTGCGTTACTGGCAGCGGTGCTGCCCAATCCAATCCGTTTCCGCGCCGATGCGCCTTCAGGCTACACGCGGCAGCGGCAGCAGTGGATTATGCGGCAGATGCGCCAGTTGGGCGGCGAGGGTTTCCTCAATCGCTACAAGCTGCACTGATAGGTTTAATCCTCGTCAAAGCCCGCTTCAAACAGTTCTATAACCGCTGCCAGCGCCTGCTCTTCCTGCGGGCCGCTGGCTTCAATCTCAATATGGCCGCCTTTCGCTGAGTCGAGCATCAGCAGCGCAATCACGCTGCTGGCTTCGGCTTCGGTGCCCGATTCGTTACGCAGCAACACTTCAGCATCAAAACTCTGCACCAGCTCGAACAGCTTCATTGCCGGGCGCGCGTGCATGCCCAGCTTGTTACGAATCTCAACGGTTTGCTTCACGGTCATGATTTGCGTTTTTCCAGAGTGCGATGACGAGATTGCACGTTTTTACCGCGTGAACGGAAATAATCCGCCAGTTGTTCAGCGATATACACTGAACGATGCTTCCCGCCAGTACAGCCGATGGCGACGGTGAGATAGCTGCGGTTGTTGGTTTCCAGCATCGGCAGCCACAGTTCCAGATAGCTGCGCGTTTGATAGATAAAGTTGTGCACTTCGGTGTGACGATCGAGGAAGGCGGCAACTGGACGATCCAGGCCGGTCATCGGACGTAGCTTAGGATCCCAGTGCGGATTCGGCAGGAAACGCACATCGAAAACATAATCGGCGTCGATCGGAATGCCGTGTTTGAAGCCGAATGACTCAAACACCATGGTGAGTTCACGCTCGCGCTTGCCCAGCAGGCGCGTGCGCAGCATCTCCGCCAATTCATGAACCGACATCTCGGACGTATCGATAATCAGATCGGCGCGTGAGCGCAGCGGCTCCAGCAGATCGTTCTCTTCGTCGATAGCACTTTCCAGCGACAGATTTTTGCTGGAGAGCGGATGCAGGCGACGCGTATCGCTGTAGCGGCGAATCAGCGTGTTGCGATCGGTATCGAGAAACAGCAGCTGCGGCGAGAAGGTATCCGGCAGATTGTTGAGCGCGGCTTCAAAGACTTCCGGTGATTCCGGCATGTTGCGCACGTCAATGCTGACCGCCGCAGAAATATTGCGTTCGGTTAAGGTATTCGCCAGCTCCGGTAGCAATACCACCGGCAAGTTGTCGACACAGTAGAAGCCCATATCTTCAAGGGCACGCAGCGCGACTGATTTTCCTGAGCCTGACCGACCGCTAACGATCATCAGCACCATCACATTTCTCCCGTTTTAAACCGGCGAACAGGCCGGTAAAAGTGTTTCTCGCTTAAGAGTGTGCTTCCTGAGCTTCTGTGATAATGGCGTAGAGCTCTTCGTCGCTCTGTGCCGCACGCAAACGACGACAGACGGTTTTATCCGCCAGACGTTTGGCAACCAGCGAAAGCGTGTGCAAATGGGTTTTACACTGGTCCGCAGGTACCAGCAGGGCAAACAGCAGGTCAACCGGCTGATTGTCTACCGCATCAAAAGCGATAGGCTGATCGAGGCTGATAAACACGCCGACAGCGCGTAATGTATCCTCCTCCAGCTTGCCATGTGGAATGGCGATGCCGTTGCCAATACCGGTACTGCCCATACGTTCGCGGGTCAGGATGGCTTCGAAAAGCGTCTGGTGCGGCAGATTGAGCTGCTTCGCTGCCAGCTCGCTGATAATTTCCAGCGCGCGTTTTTTACTCTGGCAGTGTACGCCGCTACGGGTACAGTCCAGTGAAAGGACCGAGCTCAATTCCAGTGTTAGATCGTTGTTCATCATCGTTTCACTTGCGAGTTCACATAGCCGCGAGGTTCAGGCGATTGATTTCATTGCCGTTCGCCCGCTGGCGCTTGCGCAGATGACAAAACGGGGCGGTAATATCCGCCCCATTTATGCTCTAAGTGCCGAATCAGTCAGCACTCTGCAAGCGTGAAGGTTAGTGTTTTTTCAGTTTGTCTTTGTGTTTGGTCAGCTGACGGGAAAGCTTGTCGATTAACCCGTCGATGGCCGCGTACATGTCTTCCGCTTCCGATGTGGCGTGCAGCTCCCCGCCGTTGACGTGCAGTGTTGCATCCGCAATCTGCGTCACCTTCTCTACCTTCAGAACAATATAAACCTGATTGATGCGATCAAAATAGTGTTCCAGTTTGGCAAATTTGGTATTTACAAATTCACGCAGAGGTTCGGTAATTTCAACATTAAGGCCGGTAAGGTTTAGCTGCATAGGTCTTCCTTCTTCGTTCGGTCAAACCAGCTGTTTACGCTGGTTTGATGGCGGTATAGATAAAGACTCGCGATATTTAGCAACCGTACGTCGCGCTACCATGATGCCCTGTTCGGATAACATGGAGGTCAGTTTGCTGTCGCTCAAGGGTTTTGCGGGGTTTTCCGCCGAGATCAATTTTTTCACTAATGCACGAATCGCCGTGGACGAGGCTTCGCCACCGCCTTCGGTGTTGACGTGACTGGAGAAAAAATACTTCAGTTCAAAGATGCCACGCGGGCTGTGTAAATACTTTTGCGTGGTCACGCGGGAAATAGTGGATTCGTGCATATCAACAGCCTGAGCGATATCCGCCAGCACCATCGGACGCATGTACTCCTCACCCTGCTCAAAAAACGCCTGCTGCTGTTCAACGATACAGCGTGTCACTTTCAGCAGCGTGTCGTTACGGCTCTCCAGGCTCTTAATCAGCCACTTGGCTTCCTGTAAGTTGCTACGAATAAACTGATTATCGCTTTCATTACGGCCAGCTCCGCCCATCGCAGCATACTGCTGATTGATTTTCAGGCGCGGCATGCTGTCGGAATTCAGTTCAACCGTCCAGCGCTTGCTGATTTTGCGCACCAGCACATCGGGAATGACATATTCCGGTTCGCTGGTGTTGATTGACTGGCCAGGGCGCGGATCGAGTGACTGAATCAGCAACATCGCCTCTTTAAGCACCTCTTCCTTCAGACGCGTTACGCGCATCAGGCTGCGGAAATCATGGTTGGCCAGCAGATCAAGATGTTCGCTCACAATCAGGCGCGCTTCCGCCAGCATGGGCGTAGCGGCATCATATTGCGAAAGCTGCACTAACAGGCAATCACGCAAATCACGGGCACCGACGCCGACCGGATCGAAACGCTGCACGCGTTTAAGCACGGCTTCAACTTCTTCCAGCGTTAGCTCTTCATCGCCAATACTGTCATAAATATCTTGTAAGCTGACGGTGAGATAGCCGGTGTCGTCAATGGCATCAACAATGGATGTAGCGATGGCGCGATCGGTATCAGTGAACGGCGTTAACTCAACTTGCCACATCAGGTAATCCTGCAGCGATTGCGTGGTTTCGCCCTGATAGATTGGCAGTTCGTCATCCTGGTAATCGGTGCCGGTGCCTGACGGCGTGCCCGCAGTGTAGATTTCGTCCCAGGTGGCATCGAGCGGGAGATCTTCAGGCATGTCTTTCTGTTCAAGAGCTTCACGCGTGTCTAATGAATCACTCTCTTGTTCCTGAAATTCGCGTGCGTCGACTTCTTCGTGCAGGTCGGTTTGTTCAAGCAGCGGATTGCTTTCCAGCGCCAGTTGGAGTTCTTGCTGGAGTTCAAGCGTAGAGAGTTGCAGCAAGCGAATGGCTTGCTGCAACTGTGGTGTCATCGCCAGCTGTTGGCTGAGCCTGAGTTGCAAACCTTGCTTCATAATTCGGTTAGAATTTCCTAAGCAAACGTAGGGTGTTACGACACCTTATCAGAGTCTGAACTCTTCGCCCAAATAAACACGCTTAACCTGCTCATCTACAAGAATTTCATCAGGCGTGCCATGGGCAATTAAATGACCCTGGCTAACGATATAAGCGCGTTCACACACCGCGAGGGTTTCACGCACGTTGTGGTCGGTAATCAGCACGCCAAGGCCGCTGTCACGCAGATGCTCGATGATTTTCTTGATGTCGATAACCGAAATGGGGTCAACACCGGCAAAAGGCTCATCCAGCAGGATGAATTTAGGATTAGCCGCCAGCGCGCGAGCAATTTCCACACGACGGCGTTCACCACCCGACAGCGCCTGGCCCATGCTGTCGCGCAGATGGCCGATATGGAACTCTTCCATCAGCTCGTTGGCACGATCCTGACGCTGCTCTTCTGTCAGATCATCACGGATCTGCAGCACCGCCATCAGGTTGTCGTACACGCTCAGGCGACGGAAGATCGAGGCTTCCTGCGGCAAATAGCCGATGCCGCGACGGGCACGCGCATGCAGCGGCAGGATGCTGATGTCTTCATCATCAATCACAATGCGGCCCGCATCGCGCGGTACAATTCCCACCACCATGTAAAAGGTGGTGGTTTTACCGGCACCGTTTGGACCCAGCAGGCCGACAATCTCGCCGGATTTTACCTGCAGGCTAACATCTTCCACCACGCGGCGGCCTTTGTAGGCTTTCGCCAGGTTCTCAGCGATTAGTGTAGCCATAGCAATCAGTTACTCTTTTTAGGGCTCGCGGACGAACCGTTTTTGTCCTGCAGCTGCGACGGTACCAGAACGGTGGTCACGCGCTTGCTGTCACCCTGGCTGAACGCCTGCATCTTCTGCTCTTTCACCAGGTAAGTGATGCGGTCGCCTTTGATGTTACTGTCCTGCTGCTGAATGAAGGCATTACCGGTCAGCTCAACAAAATCATTCGCCAGTTCATAGTGCAGTTTACTGGCGTGGCCTTGCACCGGCTTACCGTTATCCTGCATCTGATAGAAGGTGGCTGGCGTGCCGTAAGCATCAACGATGGTTTTCTTGCTATCGCCGCCCGGACGGGTGACGACCACTTTATCGGCGGTAATCTTGATGGAACCCTGGGTCACAATCACGTTGCCGGTAAAGGTCGCGACGTTGCCCTGCAGGTCCAGCGCCTGATTGACGGAGTCAATATTCACCGGCTTGTCTGAGTCGCCAGTTAATGCCAGCGCAGGCAGGCTCGTTGCCAGCAGCGTACTCACCAGCAATAACTTAAGGCTATTTTTGTTCATTTTGAATTTCATAGGAAGTTTTGACCTTTTCAAGCAGCTCAGCATGTTTCGTCCGTAAATTGCCGCGCATTTTCATGCCAGTGGAATTAAAACTGCGGCCAAAAAGGGTGACTTGATCGTCAGATGTCACATCCTGGGTGACCAAATTAACCTGAGCGTTATCGGTAAGGATGCGCTCAAGCTGTGAATCCTGGGTCAAAGTATTGACGACAACGTTGCCATAAAGATAAAGCATACGATCTTTAGTCAGCTTTGCCTTATCGGCGCGCACCGACCATGTCGCGACTTTGTTTACGTCATAGGTGGTCATCACCGGATTATCGAACCAACTTATCTCATCGGCAGCAAAGTAGGTGACTTTATCGGAGACCAGCTTATAGCCCAGCGCGCCTGTTGGGTTATACACCACCGTGTTCGATTTCTCGCTGGTGTAGGTTGGCGCTTGATCGTTAGTCGCCACCGGCGTTCGGTCGTCATCCTGGTTGGTGAGATTCCAGCCGATCAGCACTAAGGCGATCAAGGCCAGGATCAGCGTCATCCAACGCCTGCTCTTACTCATATTGATTGCCCTTTGGCATCCTCAAATTTGTTCTGCGCCATCAAAATCAGATCGCACAACTCACGTACAGCGCCGCGGCCACCGGCAATGCGGGTAACATAATGCGCGCGCGGCAGTAAAATCGGGTGGGCATCGGCAACGGCCACGCTCAAACCCGCCTGCGCCATCACCGGCCAGTCGATCAGGTCATCGCCAATATAGGCGACTTGATCGGCGGTTAATGACAGTTTATCCAGGAGTTCCCGCCAGGCCAAAAGCTTATCCGATTGTCCCTGGTAAAGATGCGTAATGCCGAGCGTCTTACAGCGATCTTCCAGCAGTTTTGCTTTGCGGCCGGTAATAATAGCCACTTCGATGCCGGAGGTCAGCAAGCAACGCACGCCATAACCATCGCGCACGTTAAAAGCCTTCAGCTCTTCACCGCTGTTGCCCATGTAAATCACGCCATCCGACATCACGCCATCGACGTCACAAATCAGCAGGCGAATCTTCGCAGCACGCGCCATGACGTCCGCGCTCACCGGACCGTAGTAAGTCTCGACCATCGCCGTTTCAGCACTCATTGTTTCTTCCTGTTCAGACTACGCCAGCGCGCAGCATGTCATGCATATGTACCACACCGAGCAGGCGATCGTCATCGGCCACCAGCAGGGCGGTGATGTTTTTGTTTTGCATCAGATTAAGGGCATCGACCGCGAGCATATTCGGGCGCACGCGAATACCGCCGCTGGTCATCACTTCCTGAATGGTGGCTTTCTGGAAATCGATGCCCATATCGAACACGCGGCGCAAGTCACCATCGGTAAAGATGCCTTCGATTTTCATCAGGTCATCAACAATTACCGTTAAACCAAGATTCTTGCGGGTAATTTCCAGCAGCGCATCGCGCATTGAGGCATCACGGCTGACGTGTGGGATTTCATCGCCGCTGTGCATGATATCGCTGACGTGCAGCAGCAGTTTGCGGCCCAGCGCACCGCCGGGATGCGACAGCGCAAAATCTTCCTGGGTAAATCCGCGCGCTTCCAGCAACGCCACGGCCAGCGCATCACCCATGACTAAGGTCGCGGTGGTGCTAGTGGTCGGTGCCAGGCCGAGCGGACAGGCTTCCTGCGGCACTTTCACGCAGAGATGCACATCCGCCGCGCGGCCCATCGCGCTTTCCGGACGGCCGGTAATACAGATCAGCTGCACCTTCTGGCGCTTTAACACCGGCACCAGCGCAAGGATTTCGCCGGACTCACCGCTGTTGGAAATCGCTATCACCACATCATTGGTGCTGACCATGCCGAGATCGCCGTGGCTGGCTTCACCGGGATGCACAAAGAAAGAGGGCGTTCCGGTGCTGGCAAAAGTCGCGGCCATCTTTTTACCGATATGTCCGGATTTGCCCATGCCCATCACCACCACTTTGCCACGGCAGGCAAAGATCATCGCGCAGGCGCGATCGAAATCGTCATTGATATATTGGTCAAGCTGCTCCAGCCCTTCGCGTTCGATGCGCAGTACCGCTTTACCTGCTTGCTGGAAATCGAAATCCGGTTGCTGATGTGACATGGTCAGTCCGTCCTTAATAGCTTGTGATAAGCATGGGGCTAAGCCACAGCCACAACACCCACGCGATAAAACCACCTAATAATAGTGTGCCTGCGATACGGCCAATACGGCGTTTGCGCAGCAGGCAGAGCAGGGCGAACAGCACGCTCACCGCCAGCATCACCCAGTAATCACGCGCGAAGGCATGCGCATCAACGCTACCGGGATGAATCAGCGCTGGCAGGCCGAGCACAATCGCCAGATTGAAAATGTTGGCGCCGATCAGGTTACCGATAGCGATATCGTCCTCACCTTTCAGCGCGCCAGCCACAACGGTAGCCAGTTCGGGCAAGCTGGTGCCGACGGCAATCAGCGTCAGGCCCATCACCAGTTCGCTCACACCGAAGTAGTCGGCAAAGACGGTGGCGTTGTCGATCACCATCCGCGTCGACATCGGCAGAATAATTAGCGCAACCGCCAGCCATAGAAAGGCCACGGTGTTGCCGGCTTCATCGCGCGGCAATTCGGCCAGTTGTTCACGGGTTAGCGTGTCGTTATTGTCACGTTCAGCACGGCGAGCAATGCGGATCACCACCAGCAGATAACCCAGCGCGATCAGTAGCAGCGCAACGCCATCAAGACGGCTGAGGTGATTATCAAACAGCATGATGCCGCTGAGCAGTGAGACTAGCAGCATTAATGGCAGTTCGCGCCGAATCAGATTGGAGTGTACTGTCAATGGATGGAGCAACGCTGCGCCACCCAGAATCAAGAGAATGTTGGTGATGTTCGAGCCCAGCGCAGTGCCGACCGCTAAATCCATCTGTCCATGCTGCGCAGCTGAAAATGAGACGATCAATTCCGGCAATGATGTGCCAATGCTCACCACCGTCATACCTATGATCAGCGGTGGGATGCCAAAGGATCGACAGAGGATCGCCGCGCTAAATACCAGACGGTCGGCGCCGTAAACCAGTAAAATCAATCCGATAAACAGCAAGGCAGAGGCTACGAACATTAAAAATCCTTGATGGATGGAGGTGTCGGCGAACCTTGTCCGACAGGTAAAAACATTCTGCACGCACTAACAGGCGCTGATTTTGACTGTCTGAG
The DNA here is from genome assembly GCF_024707505.1 of Pantoea sp. SOD02. Lineage (GTDB taxonomy): Bacteria > Pseudomonadota > Gammaproteobacteria > Enterobacterales > Enterobacteriaceae > Pantoea > Pantoea symbiotica. The sequence continues at coordinate 542,819 of NZ_CP102604.1, forward strand.
AGGCAAAAGTAAATTTTAAGGCCGTTTTCGCCACACTAAGTGGGTAAGTTTCTGTAAAACTATCGTGCATTCGAGGCTACCAGGCTACCATCCACCGCTTTGATAGCGCCCGATCCGCATAAAGAGGTAAAGATGATCCAGCAGCAAACGAATCTGGTTGAGGTTCGTGGCGTCAGTTTCACGCGCGGAGATCGTACAATCTTTGACGATATCTCGTTAACGGTACCCGCCGGCAAAGTCACCGCGATTATGGGGCCGTCCGGAATTGGTAAAACCACGCTTTTACGTCTGATTGGCGGGCAATTACAGCCCGATAAAGGCGAGATTTGGTTCCGCGATCAGAATATCCCGACGCTTTCCCGCACGAAATTGTACGAAGCGCGTAAAAAAATGAGCATGCTGTTTCAGTCAGGCGCGCTGTTTACCGATCTCAACGTGTATGAAAACGTTGCCTGGCCGTTGCGTGAACATACGCAGTTGCCGCCAGAACTGTTGCACAGCACCGTATTGATGAAGCTGGAAGCGGTGGGATTGCGTGGTGCTGCGAAACTGATGCCTGCCGAACTCTCTGGCGGTATGGCGCGCCGTGCGGCGCTGGCGCGTGCTATCGCGCTAGAACCGGAACTGATTATGTTCGATGAACCTTTTGTCGGCCAGGATCCGATCACCATGGGCGTACTGGTGAAGTTAATTGACGAACTGAATCATGCTTTGGGTCTGACCTGCATTGTGGTTTCACACGATGTGCCTGAGGTATTGAGCATTGCCGATCATGCCTATATTGTTGCCGGACAAAAAATTATTGCTCAGGGCAGCGCGCCGGAACTGCGGGAAAATCCCGATCCGCGTGTGCGCCAGTTTATCGAGGGTCATGCGGATGGTCCGGTGCCGTTTCGCTTTGCCGCTGGCGATTATCTCAGCGACTTGACCCGCTCAGGGAGAACGTAAACTGATGTTGTTACAGGCGCTAGCGTCATTTGGACGTCAGGGAATTAATACCTGTGCCGCTTTTGGCCGCGCAGGCCTCATGCTATTTCATGCGCTGGTAGGTAAGCCGGCGTTTCGTCGCCATGCGCCGCTGCTGGTAAAACAGCTCTACAGCGTGGGCGTGTTATCGTTGCTGATCATCGTGGTATCCGGCCTGTTTATTGGCATGGTGCTGGGTCTGCAAGGCTATCTGGTGCTCACCACCTACAATGCTGAAACCAGCCTTGGCATGCTGGTGGCGCTCTCGCTGCTGCGTGAACTCGGTCCGGTCGTCACGGCGTTGCTTTTTGCAGGCCGTGCAGGTTCAGCGTTAACCGCTGAAATTGGTCTTATGAAAGCCACCGAACAGCTCTCCAGCATGGAGATGATGGCCGTCGATCCGTTACGTCGTGTGGTATCACCGCGCTTCTGGGCCGGCTTTATTAGCATGCCGCTGCTGGCGCTGATCTTTACCGCCGTCGGTATTGCCGGTGGCGCGCTGGTTGGCGTGAGCTGGAAAGGGATCGATCCTGGTTTCTTCTGGTCGGCGATGCAAAATGCGGTGGATTTCCGCACTGATGTCGTTAACTGCATGATCAAAAGCGCGGTCTTTGCCGTCACGGTAACCTGGATTGCGCTATTTAATGGCTATGATGCCATCCCGACCTCGGAAGGGATCAGTCGGGCGACGACGCGTACCGTGGTGCATGCTTCACTGGCGGTACTCGGTTTGGATTTTGTGCTGACAGCACTGATGTTTGGGAATTGATGCAATGCAAAGCAAGAAAAACGAAATCTGGGTTGGCGTCTTCATGCTGGCTGCGCTGCTGGCGCTGTTATTCCTCGCCCTGCGCGTCGCCGATCTCAAAACAATCGGCACCGAACCGACGTGGAAGATGTATGCCACCTTCGATAATATCGGCGGACTTAAAGTCAGTTCTCCGGTAAAAATTGGCGGTGTGTTAATTGGCCGAGTGTCAGATATCGCGCTGGATGAGAAAACCCTTTCACCGCGTGTAACCATGGATATCAGCGATAAATTCGCCAATAAGATTCCAGACACCAGCTCATTAGCCATCCGCACCCAAGGTCTGCTTGGTGAGCAGTTCCTGGCGTTGAATTTAGGTTTTGACGATCCCGAGCTTGGCTCATCGATGCTGAAAGATGGCGGCACCCTGCGTGACACCAAATCGGCACTGGTGCTGGAAGACCTGATCGGTCAATTCCTCTATAAGAGCGGCGATAACAAACCCGACAACAAATCCCAGGGCGCGGAGAGCGCACCAGCAGCACCTGCAACAACGGAATAACCTACGAGGTAAAACATGATGTTTAAACGTTTACTGATGATTGCTGTGTTGGCAATCGCACCGCTGGCAGCCAACGCCGCAGCGGATCAAACTAATCCTTACAAGCTGATGAACGAAGCGGCGGATAAGACCTTTACCCGTCTGAAAAACGAACAGCCGAAGATTAAGCAGGATCCGAACTATCTGCGTGAAGTGGTGCGTCAGGAACTGATGCCGTACGTGCAGGTAAAATATGCCGGTGCGTTGGTTCTCGGCCGCTATTATCGTGATGCGACACCGGCGCAACGTGATGCCTACTTTGCCGCGTTCGGTGATTATCTGGCGCAGGCTTACGGCCAGGCGCTGGCGCTGTATAACGGTCAAACTTACCAAATCCAGCCGGAACAGCCGATTGGCGATGCCAATATCGTGGCGATTCGCGTCACCATTATCGATCCGAACGGGCGTCCGCCAGTGCGTCTCGATTTCCAGTGGCGTAAGAACAGCCAGACCGGCAACTGGCAGGCGTATGACATGGTGGCTGAAGGCATCAGCATGATCACCACCAAACAGAATGAGTGGGGCGATCTGTTGCGCACCAAAGGCATTGATGGCCTGACGGCTCAGCTGAAAGTCTATGCAGCACAGCCGATCACCCTGGATAAAAAGCAATAATGAGTGAACCGTTACGCTGGCAGCGTACTGCCAGCACGCTGGCCCTAAGCGGCAAATTAGATCGTGATACCTTGCTGACCTTGTGGCAGGAACGCGAAACTGCGGTGGCGGATATCACCACCATTGATGTTGCCGGGCTGGAAAGGGTGGATTCAGCGGGTTTAGCGCTGCTGGTGCATCTGCGTGAAATCGCGCGAGCCCAAGGCAGCGCGCCACTTTTCTCTGGGGTCTCCGATAAACTCCAGTCGCTGATCACGCTGTATAACCTGCAGCAGATTATTGTTTCTGCGGAAAAAATCGCCTGATCTGCGGATGTCGAAGCTAAGCCCCTGATTTTTTCAGGGGCTTTTGCGTATTTAAGAGTCAGGCGCTTTCCTCTAAGATGGCAACCTTATTATTATTAAGCGAAGTAACGAGCAATGGAAAATAGTGAAGTTCAGGCCGTGCTGATGCAGGCGCTGGCATTAGAAGAAGTACACGTACTCAGCAACGATGGCAGCCATTTTCAGGTCATCGCGGTGGGCGAAATGTTCGGCGAATTGAGCCGCGTGAAGAAGCAGCAGGCTGTGTACGCGCCGCTGATGGATTATATTGCGGATAACCGTATTCATGCGGTTTCCATCAAAACTTATACCCCAGCCGAGTGGGCGCGCGACCGTAAACTCAACGGTTTCTAAGTGCCTCACCGGTTGTTTTATTGATAGATAATTGAGAGCCGTGTTAATGGACAAATTTCGTGTGCAAGGCCCCACTCGTTTAAGTGGTGAAGTGACCATTTCCGGGGCGAAGAATGCTGCGTTGCCGATTCTGTTTGCTGCGCTGCTGGCTGAAGAGCCGGTAGAGATTCAGAACGTGCCGAAGCTGCGTGATATCGATACCACCATGAAGCTGCTGAATCTGCTGGGTGCGCGCGTTGAGCGCAATGGTTCGGTCCACGTTGATGCTCGCGAAGTTAATGTTTTCAGTGCGCCATACGATTTAGTGAAAACCATGCGTGCTTCGATCTGGGCGCTGGGTCCGCTGGTGGCGCGTTTTGGTCAGGGCCAGGTTTCACTGCCGGGCGGTTGCGCTATCGGTGCGCGTCCGGTCGATCTGCACATTACTGGCCTGGAACAGCTGGGTGCGGAAATTAAGCTGGAAGAAGGCTACGTTAAAGCTTCTGTCAATGGCCGCCTGAAAGGCGCGCACATCGTGATGGATAAAGTGTCTGTTGGCGCTACCGTCACCATCATGAGCGCTGCTACGCTGGCTACCGGCATCACCATTATTGAGAACGCCGCGCGTGAGCCGGAGATTGTCGATACGGCAAACTTCCTCAATACGCTGGGCGCGAAAATCACGGGCGCGGGCACAGACAAAATCACCATCGAAGGTGTTGAGCGTCTGGGCGGCGGCGTTTATCGCGTTCTGCCAGATCGTATCGAAACCGGTACTTTCCTGGTCGCAGCAGCAATCTCACGCGGCAAAGTTGTTTGCCACAATACCAAGCCTGATACGCTGGATGCGGTGTTGTCTAAACTGCGTGAAGCTGGTGCAGAGATCGAAGTGGGCGAAGATTGGATCAGCCTGGATATGCACGGCAAGCGTCCAAAAGCGGTGAACATCCGCACGGCGCCGCATCCGGGCTTCCCAACTGATATGCAGGCGCAGTTCACGCTGCTCAACCTGGTGGCAGAAGGCACCGGTGTGATTACCGAAACCATCTTCGAAAACCGCTTCATGCATATCCCTGAACTGATTCGTATGGGCGCGCATGCGGAAATCGAAAGCAACACTGCGATTTGTCATGGCGTTGAAACCTTGTCGGGTGCGCAGGTGATGGCTACCGATCTGCGTGCATCAGCGAGCCTGGTGCTGGCGGGTTGTATTGCTGAAGGCACCACGTTAGTCGATCGTATCTATCACATCGACCGTGGCTATGAGCATATCGAAGATAAATTGAAAGCGATGGGTGCAAATATCGAGCGCGTAAGCGGCGAATAATTCTGCTTTTGCGCATTAAAAAACCAGTCACGGTAACGCGGCTGGTTTTTTTTCATCTGCAGTATGGTCAGATCTTTTTACGATCCGTGGTCGATCGTATGCGCTTTTTGCGATCCATCAGTAGGCCGGTAAAAGGATCATAATATCGGCTCGGCCAGATCTCTGCCGGATGCACCTTGATCGCATTGGCGATTAGCCATTCGCCTTTGGGCCAGGGGCGCGATAGCGCATTGGCCAATGTTGACGAGCTAAGCCCTGATTCACGTGACAGCGCTGCCAGTGATGTGCCTTTCTTACGTAATGCAGCAATGATATCTGCCGGGTGCCAATCCACTTTCCTTGGGTACATAACTTTCTTCTCCGTGTCCGTGTTATTACTTCATCTCCGCTGAAAAAGCTTTCCCGTTGCAGAGATATCTGGAAAAAACCCGCATTTTTATAGCAAATGTTTCCAGTTAATTTCCAGTAAATGTTTGAACGGCGCACGAAACTGCGTCACTTTTCGCAAAAGCAATGCAAGGGATGTAAGTGAAAGGGGAGAAGAGTGAGAAAGGAAACGGGACCAATGCAGGCCCCGTTAAAATCAGAAGTCGCGTTGTACTGACATGTGCGCCAGCGCTTCGAGTGCGCTGCGCCACGGGCTTTCGGGTAATACTTGCAGTGCTGAGATAGCTTTATCCGCCTCTTCTTCAGCACGTTTGCGCGTCCATTCCAGCGAGCCAGTTTGTTGCATTGCAGCCAGCACCGGTTCCAGCAGGTGACGACCGTTACCTTCTTCAATGGCTTTACGGATCATCTGCGCCTGTTCAGGCGTTCCGTTGTGCATCGCGTGCAGCAGCGGTAGCGTCGGTTTGCCTTCGCTCAGGTCATCACCGGTATTTTTACCCAGCGTTTCGCCATCCGCGCTGTAATCCAGCAAATCATCAATTAACTGGAAAGCGGTGCCAAGATAGCGACCATAATCCTGCAGCGCTTTTTCCTGCGTTGGCGACGCATCAGCTAAAATCGCCGATGCTTGCGAAGCAGCTTCGAACAGGCGGGCGGTTTTGCTGTAGATCACCCGCATGTAGCTCTCTTCAGTGATGTCGGGATCGTTGCAGTTCATTAACTGCAGCACTTCCCCTTCGGCGATCACGTTGACCGCTTCCGACATCAGCGCCAGGATCTTCAAGGATCCCATGCTGGTCATCATCTGGAATGAGCGCGTATAAATAAAATCGCCCACCAGCACGCTAGCCGCATTACCAAACGCGGCGTTCGCGGTGGCTTTGCCACGGCGCATATCGGATTCATCCACCACATCATCGTGCAGAAGCGTTGCCGTATGGATAAATTCGATCAGCGCCGCATTGGTGATGTGCAACGATCCCTGATAATTCAGCGCGCGTGCCGACAGCACAGCGATCATCGGACGGATGCGTTTGCCCCCGCCGCTGATAATGTAATAGCCCAACTGGTTAATCAGTGAGACTTCTGAATTCAGCTGCTCGAGGATGGTCTGGTTGACGGCCGCCATGTCCTGCGCGGTTAATTCATTAATCTGTTCTAAGTTCATTCGTCTTTTCAGCTTTACTCGTTTTTTGCATGGTAAGCGCTTTAAACAGCGTGAGTTCAGGTAATCTGTTACTGATTGTACTTGAAAAATCGGGTTGCGAAACGTTTGCATTCGCCTTGCGCTTTTTTTCTGCAAGAGAGTGCAAAGTGCTCTTGTCTTCTGCTGGAGTATTGCGTAGAATTCGCGCCCTATTGTGAATATTTATCGCGCCGCCTGATGAACAAGAAAGGCACGCGCAGAAGCGGAGTTTTATATGTACGCGGTTTTCCAAAGTGGTGGTAAACAACACCGAGTAAGCGAAGGTCAGACCGTTCGCCTGGAAAAGCTGGACATCGCAACCGGTGAAACCATTGAGTTTGACCAGGTTCTGATGATCGCAAATGGCGAAGACGTGAAAATCGGCGCGCCACTGGTTTCAGGCGGTGTGATCAAGGCAGAAGTTGTGGCTCACGGTCGTGGCGAGAAAATTAAAATCGTTAAGTTTCGTCGTCGTAAACACTACCGTAAGCAAGCTGGTCACCGTCAGTGGTTCACAGATGTGAAAATCACTGTGATCGGCGCGTAAGAGGAGATCTGACAAATGGCACATAAGAAGGCTGGTGGCTCGACCCGTAACGGTCGCGACTCCAACGCAAAACGTCTGGGTGTAAAACGTTTCGGTGGCGAATCTGTTCTGGCAGGTAGCATCATCGTTCGTCAGCGTGGCACCAAATTCCACGCAGGTAGCAACGTAGGTTGTGGTCGTGACCACACCCTGTTTGCCACCGCAGACGGCAAAGTAAAATTCGAGATTAAAGGCCCGAACAACCGTAAATATATCAGCATCGTTGCTGAGTAAGGTTGTCGTGCTGCAGACGTCTAACGTCTGAATACACGAATGAAAGGCCCCGCAGCTTTGCGGGGCTTTTTACATTCTGCTACTGAGCTTGCTGGATAACAGTTACGCTTTAGCACAGTTGTTGTACAATTTATGTACTCTTGGCTTTGCCAATCTTGTATTATCCGCCGTCGGTCAGCGCAGAAGACCCTGGCGGACCCGTTTGCGGCCTGCAAGCTGCCGTGAACGACAGCGTGACGGAGAAATAAAATGAAGTTTGTAGATGAAGCGACGATCCTTGCGGTCGCGGGTGATGGCGGCAACGGTTGCGTAAGCTTCCGCCGTGAAAAATATATTCCAAGAGGCGGCCCTGATGGCGGCGACGGCGGCGACGGCGGCGACGTATATCTGTTGGCGGATGAAAACCTCAACACCCTGATCGATTATCGCTTTGAAAAGTCTTTCCGTGCCGAACGTGGCCAGAATGGCCAAAGCCGTGATTGCACCGGTAAACGTGGTAAAGACATCATCGTTAAAGTGCCAGTCGGTACCCGCATAATTGACCAGGGCACAGGCGAAACGCTGGGCGACATGACGCGTCATGAGCAGAAGCTGATGGTGGCGAAAGGCGGCTGGCATGGCCTTGGTAACACGCGCTTTAAATCCTCGGTTAACCGTTCCCCGCGTCAAAAAACCATGGGAACACCGGGCGAGAAGCGTGACCTGCAACTGGAACTGATGCTGCTGGCTGACGTTGGTATGCTGGGTCTGCCGAATGCCGGTAAATCGACCTTTATTCGCTCGGTTTCCGCGGCGAAACCAAAAGTTGCGGATTATCCGTTTACTACGCTGGTGCCAAGCCTTGGCGTAGTCCGCATGGACAACGAAAAGAGTTTTGTTGTCGCTGATATCCCTGGCCTGATTGAAGGCGCAGCGGATGGCGCAGGTCTGGGTATTCGCTTCCTGAAGCACCTTGAGCGTTGTCGCGTTCTGTTGCACCTGATCGACCTTGCTCCTATCGATGAATCTGATCCGGTTGAAAATGCCCGCATCATTCTCGGCGAGTTGGAGAAATACAGCGATAAACTGTTCCAGAAGCCGCGTTGGTTAGTGTTCAACAAATGTGACCTGCTGAGCCGCGAAGAAGCGGAAAGCCGTGCCAAAGCGGTAGTGGAAGCATTAGGCTGGGAAGAAAAATATTACCTAATCTCTGCGGCTAGCCATGATGGCGTGAAAGATCTTTGCTGGGATGTGATGAGCTTTATCATCGAAAATCCAAAAGAAGCCGAAGAAGAAGCTAAAGAGCCAGAGAAAGTGGCCTTCATGTGGGATGATTATCATCGTGAAGCCATGGAAACTGCGCAGGAAGTGGAAGAAGACGACGATTGGGATGACGACTGGGACGAAGAAGACGACGAAGGCGTCGAAATCATTTACCAGCGTTAATCGCACAAAAAAGCGGCCAGAAGGCCGCTTTTTTTATTTCTTAACCCAGCACCGCCACCGTCAATCTCGAGGTGCAGCACAGCTGATCGCGGGCGTTACGAATCTCGATCTGCCAGCTTTGATTACGCGCACCAAGGTGTAGCGGGCGACAAATGCCGCGCACTTCACCGCTGCTCACCGCGCGATGGTGGCTAGCACTCACCTCAATGCCCACCACGCTTTTGCCTTCTTCGATGCTGAGATACCCGGCGATCGATCCCATCGACTCCGCCAGCACCACCGAAGCACCGCCGTGCAGCAGGCCAAACGGCTGCTGCGTGCGGGCATCCACCGGCATGGTGGCTTCGAGGTAATCTTCGCCGATAGTGGTAAACACAATACCAAGGTGTGCCACCAGCGAGTTCTCACCCATCTTATTCAGCGTTTCAAGATCGACCGATCGTTTCCAGATTGCCATCACTTAGGATCCTAGCGTTGCGCCACCGTCGACCACAATATCCTGCAGTACTACGTGGCTGGCAAGATCCGAAGCGAGGAACATCACGTTCGCGACGATCTCCTGCGGTTTCGCGATCTTACGCAACGGGATCCCCAGCTTGTACTGATCCGGGAAACCATTAATCATCTCCTGCTCGGCTTCTGGCGTATGCCACAGGCTGCGTTGCATATCGGTATCGGTGGAACCTGGCGAGACGATATTGCAGCGCACGCCGAACGGCGCCATCTCTAAACCCACGGTCAGACACAAGCTGCGCAGTGCGGCTTTGGAAGCGCCATAAGCGGACATGCCAAGACGCGGTGCATGCGCGGCATTGGAGGCGATAGTGACAATCGCGCCCGCCCGCTGCTGGCGAAACACCGGCAAGGTTTGCTGGAACATGTTGAACGCGCCGCCGGCATTCACCGCCAGACACGCTTGCCAATCTTCGAACGACAGTTCGTCGGTGCTACCAATACGCAGGATGCCGGCACCGTTCACCAGCACATCGAGACGTGGCTGGTCCGCCAGCAAACGCTGACAAACCGCTTTCACCTCGGCGGCGTTCGCTACATCCAGCACCTGCGTGGCGAACGGATAATCGGTTTGATCAAAACGCAGATCGAAGCCAATAACCTGCGCGCCCGCCTGATGGAAGCTCAGCGCGGTGTGATAACCAATCCCTTTGCCCGCGCCGGTCACCCAGACAATCTTGCCGCTAAAATCGAACGTCGCACTCATTTCGTCGGCACCCTTGATAACAGCGCCCACCAGCCATCGATGGTCGGATTTTTTGCCAGACTGACGAAGTCGATGTCGCTGTGCACCTGGCGCCAGCGCGCCGCCAGCGCCATCACGCGTACCGAATCCAGACCGTAATCGATTAGGTTCTCGTCATCTGCTGGCACATCGTCATCTTCCAGCAGCGGCAGAATCAGCGCACGCAGATCATCTTTGCTCAACGGCAGCGGCATCAGATCGGCGGTCATTACTACTTTACCGCTGCGACCCGCAGTGTAAGTCAGCGCCATCATGTGCTCTTCACGCGTGAAGTCGGCCAGCGCATCCGCCACCATAAATGGCTGGATATTACGCATAAAGGCGTCAGTCGCGGTGGTCAGGCAGCCGATATGTGCGTACACACCGGTGATGATCAGCTGATCGCGGCCCATCTCCTGCAGGATCGATTCCAGCGGTGATCGTACGAAAGCGCTGTAACGCCATTTGGTCAGAACCTGGTCGTCCTGATCCGGTGCCAGCGCATCAACGATCTTCTGTTGATCGGGATGTTTGTTCAGGCCCGGTCCCCACATGTCGTTAAGCAGCGCGCGATCGGCATCGCTCTGCTCGTTCGGCTGAGCGGTGTAGAACACCGGAATGCCCTGCGCTTTGCAGTAAGCACGCAGGCGAGCGATGTTTTCCACCACCTGATTTACCAGCGGGCTGTTCTCGCCCCAGAAATTAAGGAAATAAGCCTGCATATCGTGAATCAGCAGCGCGGCGCGCTGAGGTTCAACCGCCCACTTTACTTTGTTAGTTGGCAGTTCAGTCGCTGCAGGCAGCGCATAAGAGTTCAGTTTTGGAATAGCCATTACAATCTCCGGAACAGGTCAGGCTTGCGCTTGTTGATCGGCAAGCTGTTGGCGTAAACGTTTTTTATCCACCTTGCCGACAGGCGTCAGCGGCAGGGCATCTACGCAGGTAATACGGTCAGGTAATTTGAACTCGGCCACGCCCAGTTCGCGCAGGTGACGACGCAGCGCCACTGCTTTAATCGGTTGGCTGGCGACAATAAAGGCGCAGCTCTTTTCACCCATCAGTTCGTCGTTCATTGACACCAGCGCAGCGTGGATGACATCTGGATGGCGCTGTAGCAGATTTTCAATCTCTTCCGCGGCGATCTTCTCGCCACCGCGATTGATCTGATCCTTTTCGCGCCCTTGCACGGTGATGTAGCCCTGCGCGTCGATCTCAATCAGATCGCCTGAACAGTAAAATCCGTTGGTATCGAAGCTGGCAGCGTTATGTTCCGGGCTCTTGTAGTAGCCACGGAAGGTATAGGGTCCGCGCGTCATCAGGCGACCGATGGTGCCGGTTGGCAGCGCATTACCGTGCTCATCGGCGACCCACACTTCATCATCTTCAGAGATCGGGCGGCCTTGCGTGGTGAGAATAATTTTCTCATCGTCACCAAAGCGGGTGTAGTTCACCAAACCTTCGGCCATGCCGAACACCTGTTGCAGCTGACAGCCGATTTCGCGCTGAATACGTGCCGCCAGGGTTTCGCCCAGTTTGGCGCCGCCCACCTGAATACGCTGCAGCGAGGCCAGCTGTGTATTGCTGCCCCATTCCTGAATCGCCTGTAACCACAAGCTCACCGCCGGCGGCACCAAACCGGTATCGGTGACCTGATGCTTCTCGATCAGCGGGAAACAGAGCGTGGCGCTGGGATCGGCGGCCAGAATCACCTGACCACCGGCATAAAATACGCCGAGCGAGCCCGGTGAGCTCATAGCGAAGTTATGCGGTGCGGGCAGGGCGATGAGATAGCGCGTATCGGCGGTGACTTCACAGATCTCATCACTGGCGCGAATGCTGTAGTAATAGTCGTTGTGGGTGCGCGGAATCAGCTTCGGCGTGCCGGTGCTGCCGCCAGAGAGCTGGAAAAACGCCACTTCATCGGCGGCGGTTGGCGTGGCGACGAAATCACCCGCAGCTTCAGCCATCAAGGATTCCAGCGTGTTTTCCGGCTGATTGTCATTACGCAGAATCACCTGCTGCAGTGAAGGCTGCGCATCGCATAGCGTGCTGATAAAGCTATCGTCAGCAAACAGCGCGTGAGTGCGATCGGCAATCAGCAGCTTAGGTTCGATCTGCGCCGCATAGGCACTCAGCTCGGTACGCTGATGGCTGAACAGCGCGAATACCGACGCCACGCCGAGCTTAAACAGCGCAAATACCGTGACATAAAAATCAGCCACGTTGCCAAGCTGCACCAGCGCCGTATCGCCGTTTTGCAGGCCACGACGCTGCAGCGCGGCGGCCAGGTTGCTGCTCAGCACATCCATTTCGCGATAGCTGATTTGACGATCGCCATCAATCACCGCGATGGCATCATTGTGCTGATGACGCGCCAGAATGTCGGTCATCGGCACATCCAGCCAGTAACCTTTTTCGCGGTAGCGCGCAGCCAGATCGTCCGGCCAGCGAGTATAGGGAATGCTCATGCTCTTTCCTTTATTGCAGTCCAAAGGCGCGCAACATGGTGTCCAGCTTCACGCCGGTTTCACGCCACTCTGATTCGGGTTGGGAGTCGGCGACAATGCCCGCGCCAGCAAACAGGCGCACGCGCGTACCCTGCACGGTGCCGCAGCGGATGGTGACGACCCATTCGCCGTTGCCTTGGCTATCGCACCAGCCGACGATGCCGCCAAACAGTTGGCGATCAAAAGGCTCCAGCTGCTGAATGAGCTGCTGCGCGCGCTGATGCGGGAAGCCGCTCAACGCTGGCGTTGGATGCAGCAGGCAAGCCAGCGACAGCGCATTTTCGCGCTCATCCTGCACTTCACCGTCAATTTGCGTGGCGAGATGCCACAGCGTGGCGGTGGTGATCAGTGATGGAATGGTTGGCACCAACAGCAAACGGCTGCGCGGCTGCAGGGTGTCGCGCATCGCATCGGTCACCAGTTTGTGTTCATGACGATCTTTGCCGGAGTCCATCAGCGTATCGCCCGCAGCACGATCCTGTTGAGCATCGTCATGATTACGCCGCGCCGAGCCCGCCAGCGGACAAGAGCTAAAATCGCGCCCCTGTTTGCGCAGCATCAGCTCCGGACTGGCGCCAATCAGCGCACCGCCTTGCGGCAGCGGCAGATGGAAATGGTAGCTATTGGGGTTCTGCGCAATCACGCGCTGCATCAGTGCGGCGGTATCAACCGGCTGTTCGGTGACGATATCCATCAGACGCGACAGCACCACTTTATCCAGATCGCCGCGCTGCGTGGCCGCCACCGCATCGGCCACCATGGTGGTAAATACGTCGTGGTCCGGTATCGCTGCGCGGCGACGCACCTGCGGCAGATCGCTGACGTTTTGCGGCAGCGCGCTTTGCAGGTCGGCGCGGTTAAACGTCTGATAGGTTTCAGGAATAAACAGCGCAGCCGGCTGGCTGACGTCAAACGGGATCGCGCCGACCAGAATCGGATTGTCGATGCCCTGTTTTTTCGCCGTCGCAAAATGCTGACGCAGCTGTTGTTGGAAATCACCGTCCAGCGACGCGGCGTCATGCACCGGCGCGGTAATGGTGGTATAGCATCCTTGCGTTGCCAAACTACGCCACGGCGAGGTAAAGAGGAAACCACGGCTTAGCGCGGAATAATCCTTCAGCCAGGCATTTTCAAACGTGGAAGATTCCACCATAATTTTCACCTATAAATGATAAGATTATTAAGAATGATTATCATTTTTATTATGGGCCTGTAACCTACGTCGATTGGGCAAAGGTGTCAATCCATTCGCGGGATTTCAGCTGCGTTTAAACGTAATCAGGCGCTGACGCTAAGCAGGGCAATATGCTAAAAAGTGGACCAAAACTTATGAATAAATGCGGTTTTTGGGGCATTGCAGCCCTTATATGTGTTTTCCAGATTTTCACCAGCATCGCCCACGCTGAACAAGGTTGGCCGCGCACCGTGCAGGGCGCCAACGGATCGATCACCCTCAACCATGCGCCGCAGCGCATTGTCTCGACCAGCGTTACGCTGACCGGCTCGCTGCTGGCCATTGATGCGCCGGTCATCGCTTCCGGCGCGACCGCGCCGAACAGTCGCCTGGCTGACGATCAGGGTTTCTTCCGTCAGTGGAGCGATGTTGCCAAAAAGCAGCATCTTCAACGTCTGTATATCGGTGAACCCAATGCCGAAGCGGTTGCCGCGCAAGCGCCGGATCTGATCATCGTCAGCGCTACCGGCAACGATTCTGCCATTAAACTCGCCGAACAGTTCTCGGCTATTGCACCGACGCTGGTGGTCAATTACGACGACAAAAGCTGGCAAGATGTTGTCACGCTGTTAGGCAAGGCGAGCGGCCACGAAGCGCAGGCGGCGCAGCGCATTAAAGCTTTCGACGATCGTGAAGCGGCGTTGAAAAAAGCCATCACGCTGCCACCGCAGCCGGTCTCCGCTATGGTGTGGAACGGCGGCGGGCGCGCGGTCAATCTGTGGACCGCAGCCTCGGCGCAGGGCAAGCTGCTGGAACAACTTGGCTTCACCCTGGCAACGCCACCGGCGACGGTTGAGCAGGGCCACAGCATGGGGCAGCGCAAAGATATCATTCAGCTGTCGGGCGAAAGCGTTGCCAGCGGCCTGACCGGGAAAACTTTCCTGCTGTTTGCCGCTGACGATAAAACCACCCAATCGGTGTTGAGCAATCCATTCCTCGCGCAAAACGCCGCCGTACAGAACAAGCAGGTGTACGAGCTGGGCGTCGATTCGTTCCGTCTCGATTACTACAGCGCCAGCAATCTGCTGGCGCGTCTGGAAAAGCTGTTCGTTAAATCATGATGCCTTTTCCGCCAGCTCTGGCGCTGGTGGATGGTAACGACGTAAACGGCCCATCACCAACCACATCAATATGCCCAGCAGCGCCGCCGCAAAGCCAAATACGGCGGCGGCCTGCGGTGGCAGCAACCATGAACCCATCGCACCAATCACCGCCGCACCAATCGCATCGCCGGTCACGTTCTGCGCGGTCCACAAGCCGTTGATACGGCCTAACAGATGATCCGGCGTTAATGCCTGAATCATCGCGTACTGCACCAGGCTGTTGATGGCGCTGAAGTAACCGAAGGCGACTAAACAGGCGAGCGCCAGCAGCAGGTTCGGCATCAGGCTAAACAAACCCAGCGCGATAAACGCGGCAATCGCGCTGCCGAGCACCAGCTGTCCGGGACGCGCGGCGTGTTTCAGTTTACCGCTGGTGAATGCGCCGATCGCCGCACCAAGCGGCACAGCGGCGTACATCAGGCCAAGCTGGTCCGCGCTTACTGACCAATGCGGCGCGAGGGATGGATAGAGCACGCGCACCGCGCTGGCCAGCGTCACTAATGCGCCAATCAGCGCCACCATACCGACAATCGGGCTGGCGAAAAGAAACTGCACGCCAGCGGCGAGGGATTTCAGCGGATGTTCACGCGGCTGCGGCGGAGGCGGCAAGGTCGGCAATTTCAGCAGCGTTAACACGGTAAGCAAAGTGCCGAAGGCGGCGAGGGCGTAGTTCCAGGTTACGCCGCCATGCGCAATCACCAGACCGGCAATCGCTGGCGATAAAATCGAGCCGAAGCGCACCGTCAACATGGTGATGGCGCCCGCCTGCATAATGTTTTCCCTGCCGACCAGCGCGGGCGTCGCGGCCAGCAGCGCGGTCACGCCAATCGCGCCGAAAAAGCCATCCCAGAAACCGAGCAGATAAACCGCGATCAAAGAGGGTTCTGGCAGCGCGGCGTTGATGGCCAGCGCGATAAAACCTAAGCCGCAGGTCGATCGGGCAAACAGAATTAGCTTTTTGCGTTCATGGCGATCCGCCAATACGCCGCCGGTGAGCAGGCCGATAAACATGCCTGCAGCGGCCAGCGTCACCGCCAATCCCACCAGCAGCGGTGAATTTGTCAGGTGCTGAATCTGCACCGGCACTGCCACGGCGAGCATGCCGAGCGCGACAATCGAGATAAAACGCGCGATAAACACCGCGCGAAAAGCCGGATGGGTTTTCAGCAGCGAGAGATCGATAAAGTGGGAAGATTTGTTCATGTGTTCGCCTTATTGCACCAATTTTCCTCATCGTCCGCGAGGCGAGTCATGGTAACATAGCTAAACGCGAGTAATAACGATAACCATTATCAAGTTACATCGCGCATGCGACGACGTTGAACAGTGAAGGTTTAGAACGCTATGCGCCAGATTCGTGCATTAGCAGGCTCAGGGATTCTGCTCTTGCTCCTCATCGCGCTCAGCTTAATGCTGGGGGCAAAATCGATACCGCTTCCCGATGTTTATCATTCGCTTACCACCTCCTGTAACAGCGCGGAGTGCGTCATTGTGCGTGACGCGCGCCTGCCACGTACGCTGGCCGGTTTACTGGCGGGCGTGGCGCTGGGCATTGCTGGTGCGTTGATGCAGAGCCTGACGCGCAATCCGCTGGCCGATCCCGGCATTCTTGGCGTTAACGCCGGAGCCGGTTTCGCGGTGGTGATTGGCATTGCGCTGTTCGGTGCTGACTCGCCGGTGGATTGGCTCGGCTTCGCCTTTGGCGGCGCGCTGTTGGCTTCCGTGCTGGTGGCGATGACCGGCGCGATTGGCGGCGGGCGCGTCAATCCGGTGCGTCTGACGCTGGCCGGCGTGGCGCTGGGCGCGGTGCTGGATGGATTAACCTCTGGTCTGTCGCTGCTTAATCCTGACATCTACGATCATCTGCGCTTCTGGCACAGCGGTTCGCTGGATATTCGCAACTTCTCTACGCTGCGCACGCTGTTCCCGGCGGTGCTGATCGGCAGCGTGGTGGCCATTGCGCTGTCGCAGGCGCTGAACAGTTTGAGTATGGGCGGCGACATGGCGACCGCGCTCGGTACGCGAGTGGCGCGCACCCAACTGCTTGGCCTGTTGGCGATTGCGCTACTGTGCGGCGCAGCCACGGCGGCGGTGGGCCCGATTGCCTTTGTTGGTTTGATGACGCCGCACTTTGCCCGCTGGCTGGTGGGCAACGATCACCGCTGGATGCTGCCCGCGACCGCGCTGGTCACGCCGATTCTGCTGCTTGCCGCCGATATTCTTGGCCGCCTGCTGGTGGCGGGCGAGCTGCGGGTTTCCATCGTTACGGCGATGCTCGGTGCGCCGATGCTAATTGTGCTGGTGCGCCGTAAATTGGGTCGGGGTGCATTATGACGCGTCGTGTCTGGCTTCATACGCTTTGGCTGCTGTGCGCCTGCGCTCTGCTTGCCTGGCTGGCGATGACGCGCGGCGCATTGCAGATTAGCGGTGAACAGATCTGGCAAATTCTGCTCGGGCAGGGCGCCAGCAACGTCAAACTGATCGTGCTGGAGTGGCGCTTGCCGCGTGTGCTGATGGCGCTGTTGATTGGTGCGGCGTTAGGCATCAGCGGCGCGATTTTCCAGTCGCTGCTGCGCAATCCGCTCGGCAGTCCAGACATTCTTGGCTTCAACACCGGCGCTTACAGCGGCGTGCTGGTGGCGCTGGTGCTGTTCAATCAAAGCGTCACAGCGATGACTGGCGCAGCGTTGATTGGCGGTATTGCCACGGCGGCGCTGGTTTATCTATTTGCCTGGCGCAACGGCGTGGAAACCTTCCGCCTGATTATCGTCGGCATCAGCGTGCGAGCGCTGCTGATGGCGTTGAACTCATGGCTGATTATCAGCGCTTCGCTGGAGTCGGCGCTGAGTGCGGGCTTGTGGAGCGCCGGATCGCTCAACGGCATTACCTGGGCGAAAACGCCGCCGGTGATTGTGGTGCTGCTGCTGGCGTTACTGCTGATGGCGCTGCTGGCGCGGCGGATGCGGTTGCTGGAGATGGGCGACGATACCGCCTGCGCGCTTGGCGTGCCGGTGGAGCGCAGCCGCATGTGGCTAATGCTGATTGGCGTGGTGCTCACGGCGGCGTCTACCGCGCTGGTTGGGCCGATTTCGTTTGTCGCGCTGCTGGCGCCGCAGATTGCCCGTCGCCTCGGCGGCGGTGTCAAAGGTGCCTTGCCGCTGGCGGCGTTGTGCGGCGCGCTGCTGCTGATTGCCGCAGACTTCGCCGCACAGCACTTATTCCTGCCTTATCAATTACCGGTTGGCGTGATTACCGTCATTCTCGGTGGACTTTATCTGATTGCTTTACTGGTGCGGGAGGCGCGACGCCAATGACCGAGATCCCTTCACGTCTGCGCGGCGATGGCCTGACGCTGGGCTACGATAAAAAGGTGGTGGCAGAGAATCTGTCGGTGGCGATTCCGCAAGGTGAGCTGACGGTGATTATCGGCCCCAACGCCTGCGGCAAATCGACGCTGCTGCGTACACTGAGTCGCCTGCATACGCCGCTGAAAGGTGAGGTGTTGCTGGATGGCGCGGCCATTGCCAGTTATCCCACTAAAGAGGTGGCGCGGCGTCTGGGCCTGCTGCCGCAAAGTTCCAACGCGCCAGCGGGCATTAGCGTCACCGAGCTGGTGGCGCGCGGACGCTATCCGCATCAGGCGCTGTTTGGGCGCTGGCGTGCGGAAGATGAAGCGGCGGTGCAGAACGCGATGCGCGCCACCGGCGTGGCTGATTTGGCGCAGCAGTCGGTGGATACGCTATCGGGCGGTCAGCGTCAGCGCGTGTGGATTGCCATGGTTTTGGCGCAGGAAACGCCGCTATTGCTGCTGGATGAACCGACGACCTGGCTGGATATCACCCATCAAATTGAGCTGCTGGAATTGATGCAGGATCTTAATCAGCAGCATGGTCGTACGCTGGTAGTGGTGCTGCACGATCTCAATCACGCTTGTCGCTATGCCACGCATTTGATAGCGATGCGTTACGGCAAGATCGTTGCCGAAGGGAAGCCGTCGGAGATCGTGACGCCCGCGTTGATCGAGCAGGTGTATGGTTTGCGCTGCGTTATTGTGGAAGACCCGGTGGCGCATACGCCGATGATTGTGCCGCTGGGACGTGGGGGATAATTGAGGAGGTCGCCATAAATGGCGACCCTACAAAATCGTACCGGCCCTGCGTAGGGTCGCCATTAATGGCGACCTTCTTTCAAATTAACCCAGCAACCGCTGCAACAACGGCCCAATCTGCTCAAACATCTGCGGTGAAATGATCTCCACGTGGGCGCAATCCATCGGCCACACCTCCAGTTCACCGACATACGGCGCCCAGGCGCGGCGCGCATCTTGTCCTGGCTGCTGCGTCTGTTCGGCGAGGAACAGCGTGGCGCGACCGTTGAAACGGGCGCTGCGTGCCGTTGCCAGCAGGCGCACAGAACTGGCGTAATTGGCTTCAATGGTATCGAACATCGCACGCATCTCTTCACCGGCCTGATGGCGCTGCGCGGCGATAAACTGCTCGCGCTCGCGATTCACCTCTTCCAGTACCGCCGGATCCAGTACGTTCTCGCCGCGTTTCTCATCCCAGTTTTGCGTTTCCGGCGGCCAGGTATCCAGCAGGCCGAGGAACGCCACTTCTTCACCTGCCGCTTCCAGCCGTGCCGCGATGCCTTGCGCCAAAGTTCCGCCCAGCGAATAGCCGAGGAAATAGTAAGGTCCATGCGGCTGCACGTCGCGCAGGGTTTGCAGATGGGCGTCACACACCTCATCCAGATGTGCACTTTGGTTCAGCGGGCTGTCGATATCCGGCGACTGAATGCCGACCAGCGACCAGCGCTGATTGAGATAACGTTGCAGAATGCTGAACTGCCAGGCAAAACCCGACGCGGGATGGAAGCAGAACAGCATCGGTCCGTTGCTCTGACGCAGCGGCAGCACCGCTTCAAAACCGGCTTGCTGATGTGATTGCGTATCACTGAGCAGCGTTGCCAGTTTCTCAACCGTCGAGGCCACCATGATTTGCCCCACCGAAACCGGCTGTTGTAGCTCACGGCGCAGCTGCGCCGCTAAGCGCATCGCCAGCAGCGAATGGCCGCCGAGGGCGAAAAAGTCATCCTGTGCGCTGATTTCCTCGCGCGCCAGCAGCTGACAGAAAGCATTGGCTAAGGTGGTTTCCAGCCCGGAGTGCGGGGCGCGCCCTGCGCTGACGCCAGCCGATTCCGGCAACGGCAGCGCTTTACGATCCAGTTTGCCGTTGCTGCTGAGCGGGAAGGCATCGAGCTGCACAATCGCCACCGGCACCATATGCGCGGGCAGGCGTTGTGCCAGCGCCTGACGCAGAGCTTCGCTATCAACCCGCTGCTCTGCAATCACGTAACCGACCAGCTGACGCGCATCACCTTGCGCCGCCGAACCGCCGAGTACCACCGCGTGCGTGACCGCCTGTTCAATGCCGGGCTGCGCGCTGAGCACATGATCGATTTCATTCAGTTCGATGCGCTGACCGCGAATCTTCAGCTGATCGTCGCTGCGGCCGAGATATTCCACCGCGCCGTTATCCAGCCAGCGCGCTACGTCGCCGGTAAGATACATGCGTTCGCCGGGCACAAAAGGATCGGCGATAAAGCGGCTGGCGGTGAGATCGGGACGGCCAAGGTAGCCATGCGCCAGTTGCACGCCGGTTAAGTAGAGATCGCCCGCCACGCCCGGCGGCACCGGCTGCATGCGGGCATCAAGGATGCGTAGGCCGGTATTCCACACCGGAAAACCAATCGGCACGCTGGCGCCTTCGACTGCGGCCAATGCATCACCAAACGCCGGATACCAGCTGACATCCACCGCCGCTTCGGTTGGGCCATACAAATTGTGCAGCGGCACCTGCGTCAGTTTTTCCCATTCGCGCGATAAATCCGTTGGCAGCGCTTCACCGCTGCAGAACACGTTGCGCAAGCTGGCGCAGCAGGCAATCGCCGGTTGATCATCCAGCGCCGCGACAAAGGCCGCTAGCATCGAGGGGACGAAATGTGTGGTGGTGACTTGGTAGCTGGCAAACAACTGCTGCAGCGCTTCCGGATCGCGATGGGCTTCTGGCGGCGCCATCACCAACTGTGCACCGACCAGCAGCGGCCAGAAGAATTCCCACACTGAGACGTCGAAGCTGCTCGGGGTTTTCTGCAGCACCACATCATCGGCTTGCAGCGGATAGCGATCCTGCATCCATAGCAGGCGATTGACGATGGCTTCATGCCCCACCAGCACGCCTTTAGGGCGACCAGTCGAACCTGAGGTGTAAATGATGTAGGCGCCATCCTGCGGCGTCGGCGCGCTGGCCAGCTGCAGCGCATGCGGGTTGTTATACAGCACATCAAAATGCAGCTGATTGACCGACGCGATGGCGCTGAAGCGCGCGCTGAGCGCCGCGCAGGTGATCAGCGTTTTCGGCGCGGCGTCCTCTAACATCAGCTGTAAACGGTCATCCGGATAACCGGTATCAAGCGGCAAATACGCGGCTCCGAGCGAAACAATCGCCTGTAGCGCCAGCGAGAGTTGCACCGAACGCTGCAGCGCCACGGCGACAATATCGCCACGCTGCACGCCGGCGGCGCTGAGATCGGCGGCCAGCGCAAACACCTGCTGCTGCATTTCGCGGTAGCTAAGCTGATGTTGCGCATCGGCCAGCGCTGGTGCATCGGGCGTACGCGCCGCCTGTTGCGCTAACAGGGAAGCGAGCGTTTCAGCTGGCAGCGGATAGGCGGTTTGGTTGATCGCGGCAATCTGCGCATGTTCTTCGGCGGTGAGCAGGTCGAGTTCGCCGCATGGCCGTAGCGGCTGTTGCGCCAGCTGATCGAGCAGCAGAGCAAAGCGGCTGGCGTGACGTTGCAAAGTTTGTTCGCTGTAACGTTCGGCATTCGCCAGCAGCTCCAGCGTCAGTTCACCGTGCTCGCTGATATAGATGGCGATTTCCAGATCGCGCACCGGGCCGGACGCCAGTTGATGCGTGATGCCTTCCACGCCAGCGAAATCAAGCTGGTAATCAAACATCTTCAGATTGATCACCGGACCGTACAGCGGATCGCCATCGCCGAGCCGGCCGAGATCGCGCTGCACCTGCTCAGCGTCATAGCGCTGATGACGACGCATCTTTTTCACTTCGCCCGCCAACTGGGCGGCCAGCGCGCTGATCGGTTGCGTTGGATCGTAATGTACCGCCATAGGCAATACGTTGATCACTGGACCGGTGGCGCACAAGGCGGCCGAGCCGATACGGCGCATAAAGATGAAACCGGCGGCAAAGTCGTTTTGCCCGCTGAGACGCGCCAGCCACAGCGCTACCAGCGCAAAGGCGAGATCGGCGGCGCTGGCGTGCGGATGCTGCTGCACCAGCGTCTGGAAGGTGCTGCGATCCAGCGTAACGCTGTGGCGCAGCAGATCGGTGCTGGCGTGTTGTCCGGCGAGCGGCAGCGGCGAGAGCGAAGCTGGTGAAGGCAGCGCCGCGCCTTTTTCGCGCCAGAACTGGCTGTCACGCGCAAAGGAGGAGGATTCGCGATAGCGCTGATACTCGTCCACCACTTCGCTAAACGGAATAAACGGCGTCGGTTCAGCGGCTTGCTGCTGTACGGCTGCGGTATAGAGATTGGCGATGCGGCGCGTCAACGCGGTAAAGCTGAAGCCATCCACTACCAAATGGTGATAGCGCTGATACCAGAACCAATGCTGATCGTCGAGACGGAACAGGCGGTGATGCCACAGTTTTGCACCGCTCAATACGCGCAGATCGCCATTCATGTCGTCACGCATCAGTGCACGCGCTGTGGCGGGCGCATCGGCCTCAGCACGCAAATCGACAATCTGCGGCAGGCTAAAGGAGTGTGGCTGCGGCCACTGCAACGCTTCGCCTTCCACTTCGCCAAATGCCATGTTCAGCGTGTCGGCTTCCTGCATGCCCGCGACGATCGACTGGGCCAACAGGGCGCTATCAATCTCACCGCGCAGTTCGACAAAGTGCGCCACTGCGTAAGCGTTGTGGTGCGGTGACAGCTGATCGGCAATCCAGATGCCGGGCTGTGCCGCGACTAACGGCAAGGTTTTTTGGTCGGTCATAGGCATGTTCATCAGAGATTCGGACATGGATGCTCCGGTTTGCTCCACAGCGCTTGCAGGCCATTGAGCAGGCCGCCGCGCCAACAGAGCGCGTCATGGCCGCCTTCCACCGGCTGGTAATTTACCTGATAGCCGGCAGCGCTAAGCTGCTGTTGAAGTTGTTGATTAGCTTGCAGAATCAAGCCTTCGCGTTTGCCGGCTTCGAGCCAGAAACGCAGCGGTTGGCGCGGCGCGAGACCGCTATCCAGCGCCTGCAGCAACCAGCCGTGTGGATTGCCGCGTTCCGGCCACCAGAAGGATCCGGACAAGCTGAGCGCGTTGCCGAAAGTTTCCGGCCAGTGCAGCGCGGCAAACACCGACGCCAGGCCACCAAAGCTTTGTCCGGCGACGATGGTGCTGTCCGCCTGCTGGCGATAAGGCGTTGATTGTGCGATTTGCGGTAACAGTTCTTGCTGCATGGCTTGCCAAAACTGCGCGTTGCACGGCAGCTCGCGGCTACGGTGTTCGCTGTCGATGATGTCGATAAACAGATACACCGCTGGCGGCAAAGAACCGGCATCGGTGAGCTGCTGCAACGGTCCGGCAATCGGCATGTTGTGCGCCCAGAATTGTCCGTCGAGCATGATGGCCAGCGGACGCTGTGCAGGATTGGACTCGCCGGTGGTGTAAATCCATACCTTGCGGCTGTTGCCTAATAGCGCGCTATCCCATTGCTGCTGTTGCAGTTCAATGGCTGGCGCTGTGCCGTTATCCACCGCTTGCCACAGCTGTTGATTGGGCGCGTGCGGCAGATGCAGCGGCGATACGCCCATGCCGCGACCACCGGACCAGCCACGCAAGTGATTCAAAGGATCGGCCTGCGCCGTCGGGAATTTGTCGCGCCACCAGTTGCGCAGCGTGGACATCTCGGCAACGCCGGTGAAGTCGGTGGCCTGTTCATCGGGCATCAAACAGTAACTGCCGCGCCAGTTAGCAGGCAGCGAAGTCTGCCAATACCAGACATTGGTGCCCGCCACGCGCATTAACGACTGCGGCGGGCGGCGCTGGTGGTGATCGGTCACGCCGGTGATGTTGATCCACACGCGCTGTGTCGACGATTGCGTTTCATCGCCTTGCGGGTCACGCCAGAAGAAGGTGACCTGACATTGGCCATCGTCTGCTAACTCAATGCGGGGAATGCCTTGGGATTGTTGCGCCTGCCACCAGGCTTCACTGCCGGTTACATCATTTCGCCAGGTCATAGGGCTGCCAGTCGGTGTTTACGCGGAGATTTACATAAGCTTGATGAATAATACTATTGATAATAATTTGCATTTGCAATAGGGTGACTGCGCTCAAAAATGAGCACGCCTGTTCCGCCTGATGCTTACCGTTCGGTAAGGTTGCGCTACGGATGGTTTGAAGGGTCTGGAACTGGGCGCGATATGGACAGGGATCTTCTCACCGGCTCGCCAGTTAAGCATCCAACGGCTTTTCACTGGCCATCCAGGAACGTATAAAATGAAAAATTACTCAAGGTTATCATTAGCCATTCTGATTGAACTGGGGCTCAGCGCCTCACTGCTTTCCAGCAACGCCTGGGCAGCGGAGACTTCTTCCAGCAAAACCTCAGCCAGCACCACTGACGCACAATCAATGGACGGCGGCACCTTGATGGTCACCGCGCAGCAACAGAACCTGCAAGCGCCGGGCGTCTCAACCATTACCGCCGACGAAATTAAAAAGCATCCGCCAGCACGCGATGTGTCCGAAATTATCCGTACCATGCCAGGCGTTAACCTGACCGGCAACTCCACCAGCGGCCAGCGCGGTAACAATCGCCAGATCGATATTCGCGGCATGGGCCCGGAAAACACCCTGATCATGGTGGATGGCATGCCGATCACCAGCCGCAACTCGGTGCGTCTTGGCTGGCGTGGCGAGCGTGATACGCGTGGCGATACCAACTGGGTGCCGCCGGAGATGATCGACCACATCGACGTGATTCGCGGGCCGGCAGCGGTGCGTTACGGCAACGGCGCGGCGGGCGGCGTGGTGAATATCATCACCAAGAAACAGACCGATCAGCAGTGGCACGGTTCCTGGAACACCTATTTCAACGTGCCGGAACATAAAGCGGAAGGCGCGACCAAGCGCACCAACTTCAGTCTCGAAGGGCCGCTGGGCGATGATTTCAACTTCCGTTTATACGGCGGTTTAGCCAAAACTCAGGCCGATGCCTATGACATCAACGAAGGGCATGCGGCTGCACGTACCGGAACCTATGCGGGCAGCTATCCGGCGGGTCGTGAAGGCTCGGTTAATAAAGATATCAATGCTTTGTTGAGCTGGGCGTTTGCGCCGATGCAGACGCTGGAGCTGCAGGGCGGTTTCAGCCGTCAGGGCAACCTGTATGCGGGTGACACGCAGAACACCAACACCAGCGCGCTGGTGAAAAGCATGTACGGTGACGAAACTAACCGCCTGTATCGCCAGAACATTTCATTGAAATGGACCGGCGCATGGGATAACGGTGTCAGCACCAACACCTACGCGCGCTACGAGAAAACCCGCAACTCGCGCATTAACGAAGGTTTGGCGGGCGGCACCGAAGGCATCTTCTCCAACAGCGGTTTCAACACCATTCAACTGGATGATGTGCTGCTGCATAGCGAAGTCAGCATTCCATTTGAGCTGCTGTTTAACCAAACCGCGACGCTGGGTACCGAATGGAACCAGCAGCGCATGAAGGATGGTTCTTCCAACACGCAGGCGGCGAACTACGGTTCGGTGCCGGGCATTGATAACACCGGCCGCAGCCCCTATTCACAGGCAGAGATTTTCTCGCTGTTTGCGGAAGACAACATG
Organism: Pantoea sp. SOD02; assembly: GCF_024707505.1. Classification (GTDB taxonomy): domain Bacteria; phylum Pseudomonadota; class Gammaproteobacteria; order Enterobacterales; family Enterobacteriaceae; genus Pantoea; species Pantoea symbiotica. Next base: position 568,555 of record NZ_CP102604.1, read on the forward strand.
GAGCTGACCGACAGCACCATGCTGACGCCAAGCCTGCGTTTCGATCATCACTCAATTGTTGGCAATAACTGGAGCCCGTCGCTCAACCTGTCGCAAGGTTTGGGCGATGACTTCACGCTGAAGATGGGGATTGGACGCGCTTACAAAGCGCCGAGCCTGTATCAAACCAACCCGAACTACTTGTTGTACAGCAATGGTCAGGGTTGTGCGGCCAGCACCGGCGCCTGTTATCTGCAAGGCAACAGCGATCTAAAAGCAGAAAACAGCATCAACAAAGAGATCGGGCTGGAGTGGAAACACGAAGGTTATCAGGCCGGTTTGACCTGGTTCCGCAACGATTATCGTAACAAGATCGAAGCCGGTTACTCGCCAGTCAGCAAAGCGTCCAATGGCACCACCGATATTTATAAGTGGGAAAACGTACCGAAAGCGGTGGTGGAAGGGCTGGAAGGCACCGTCAACGTGCCGTTCTCCGACAGCGTGACGTGGAACAATAACTTCACTTATATGCTGCAGAGTAAGAACAAAGAGACCGGCGATCGTTTATCGGTGATTCCGGAGTACACGCTGAACTCGACGCTGAGCTGGCAGGCGACGCAGGATCTGTCGCTGCAAACCACGCTGACCTGGTACGGCACGCAGACGCCGAAGAAGTATGATTACAAAGGGAATCTTTCTACCGGGAGCGCAACCGATAAAGTGAGTCCTTACTCAATTATCGGCATGAGCGGTACCTACGATATCAACAAGTACGCCAGCGTTACGGTGGGCATCGATAACCTGTTCGATAAACGTCACTATCGCGAAGGTAATGCGCAAACCACCGGTAACGCCAACACCAACTCTTATCTGTATGGTGCCGGCGCCAATACCTACAACGAATCCGGTCGTACTTACTTTATGAGCCTGAATACCCACTTCTAACGGCGTTTAGCCAATTAGTTGATGCGGTAAATAGCAGCGGGCAATCAGCCCGCTGCGATCTTCACGATTGACCAATTCAAGCCTGCCGCGATGCATCTGCACGATGCGCAGCACGATATTCAAACCCAAACCGCTGCCGCCGTAACGCTGATCGCGACGACGAAACGCCTGCGTGAGCTCTTCCGCTGCGGCGGCTTCAATGCCCGGACCTTGATCCCACACTTCGATAATCACTTGTTGCTTGTCCTGCTGCATCTTCACTGCTACTTCACTGCCTTCCGGGCTATAGCGCGAGGCGTTTTCCAGCAGATTGCGCAGCATCAGGCGCAGCAGCACCGCTTCACCTTGCTGCGGCACATCATCGTTCTGCGGCCAGTGCAGGATTTGCTGACGCTGTTGATACAGCTCGGCCATTTCTGGTTTCAGCGGTTGCATGATGTCTTGTTGCCACTGCAACTGCTGATAGTGACCGCCCGCCAGCGCTTGTCCGGCGCGCGATAACATTAAAAGCTGTTCCACGGTGTGCATCAGCTGATCGATGCGTTCAATCAGCATCTCGCTCTGCGGCACGTTCTGCTGGTGGAGCAGCTCGAGATGCAGGCGCAATCCGGCCAGCGGCGTACGCAACTCGTGCGCGGCATCGGCGGTGAATAGGCGTTCCTGCTGCAAGGTGTGATCGAGGCGTGAAAACAGTTGGTTGATCGAAGTGGTTACCGCCACGATCTCATCCATTTCGGAGTAGATCGGCAACGGCGTCAGGTTATCCGCTGAACGATGCGCCAGGCTGTCCTGCAGCGATTTCAGCGGACGGATAATCCAGTTTATCGCCCAAAACGACAGCAGCAAGGTGAGGGCGACCATCACTAAGGAAGGCAACAGCAACGAGGCAATCGCCTCACGGATCTCGTTTTCCACGCGATCGTTTCGCGCCTGCGCCGAGAGCGTTTCGTTGACCAAAAAACTGATCTGCTCGCGGCTTTCATGCCACAGCCAGATGGCGCTCATCACCTGACAGGTGAGGAGAATCAGCGCCAACATAATCAGTAATCGCTGACGCATGCTGTTCATTCACGGATTTCCAGACGGTAACCGACGCCGCGCACGGTTTTGATGCGATCTTTCCCGAGCTTGCGACGTAAATTGTGGATGTGAACTTCAAGGGTGTTGGAACCGGGATCGTCATTCCAGCTGTAGAGATCCTGCTGCAGTGTTTCGCGGTGCACGTTTTGCCCCACGCGCATCAGTAAGCGGGTGAGCAGCGCGAACTCTTTTGGCGTGATCTCCAGCGGGATCGCTTCCAGCAAGACCTGCTGCGAACTGAGATTGAGCGTCAAATCGCCCTGTTGCAGCAGGTTATCGCTGTGGCCCTGATAACGGCGAATCAGCGCTCGCACGCGTGCCTGTAACTCGACCAGTGCAAACGGCTTCACCAGATAATCATCAGCGCCGGCATCCAGACCATCAACGCGATCCTCCAGCGCATCGCGCGCCGTGAGGATCAGCACCGGCACCGCAATGCCGTCGCGTCGCCATTGACGCAGCAGCGAAGCACCATCGCGATCCGGCAAGCCGAGATCGAGCACGATCAGGCTGTATTGTCCGCTACGCAGCAGCGCATTGCTCTCTGCAGCCGTGCTGGCGCAGTCGATGGCGTAGCCCTGCGAGGTTAGTGCCTGCGCAAGGCCCGATTGCAATAGTGCATCATCTTCAACAATTAGCAGTTTCATCAGTTGTTCTTGTTGATATCCGTATAGAGGCGGCTCTCAAAACGTACCAGCGGGATGCGGCGCGTTTTCTGATCTTCCGGCGGCACAGCATAGCCGGACAGGAACTGGACAAAGGCGACGCGTGCGCCACTGGAAGTGGTGATGAATCCTGCCAGATTATAGACGCCCTGCAGCGAACCGGTTTTCGCCGATACTTTGCCATCCAGTCCTGCTTCGTGCAGACCGCCGCGATATTGCAGCGTGCCGTCGTAACCGGCCAGCGGCAACATCGAAATGTAATTCAGCGTTGAATCATTTTTCGCAATGTATTGCAGCACTTGCATCATGGTGTCTGGCGCGATCAGGTCATGGCGCGACAGGCCGGAACCATCGACCTGAATGCTGTTGCCGAGATCGACACCGGCTTTTTCGCGCAGAATGCGACGTACCGCATCCGAACCCGCGCGGAAGGTGCCCGGCACGTTGAAGTAGTGATGGCCGATGGTGCGGAACACGGTATCGGCAATCATATTGTCCGACTTCTTCAGCATGGTGTGCAGCAGCGTGTGCAGCGGCGCAGATTGGGTCGAAGCCAACACGGTGCCTGGCGATGTCACTTGCGCCTGGCGAACCAGATGCCCGCTGTAATCAATGTCGGCGGCGCGCAATTCGGCTTTAAGAATCTCACCGGCCCACGCAGCACCATCCTGCACGGCAAATGCCAGCGGCAGCGGCTCTGAACGTTGGCGCATGCAGCCGGTTAAGGTGTAGCGATTGAGCTCGCCTGGTACGACATCCAGCTCGCAATATTGTCCGTCACCGCTGTTACGACCAATGGTGCGCACCTGACTAAACATGTGAGCCGGATAATAGGAAGCGATACGCACAAAGGCGTTTTCGCCCGGCGTATTGGCGCTATACAGCGAAACCGAGAAACAGTTTTTATCGACGATTGCCGCACCCGGCGGCGCGCTGAAGCACTGTGTCAGATCGTTCCACGGCCAGCCTGGCGCCATATCGTGGCTGGCGAACACCGAAGTGTCGATCACCAGGTTGCCTTTGATATGGGTGATGCCCTGCTTTTTCAGCGCGGCAACCATGTTGCGCAGATCCTGGCGACCTAGCGTGGGATCACCGCCAAAACGCGCCACTAAATCGCCATTCAAGGTGCCATCGTTAACTGCACCTTTGGTCTCCATGGTGGTCTGGAAACGGAAATCGGGTCCGAGTTCTAACAAAGCCGCCAGCGCTGTCACCACTTTCATGGTGCTGGCCGGTAACGCCATCTGTTTGCCGTGATAATCGATTATTGGGGTGGATGCGCCCACTTTTTGTACCATCAGCGCCAGGTTTGCGCCGTCTGGCAAATACTGCATGTATTCATCAACGGGGGCTGCTTGTGCCTGCAGCATAAACGCACAGGTTAATCCGGTAACAAGTCGTGAAAATCGCATAATCTCGCGGTAACTGACGGGTGAGGGCGTCAATACTACGTCCCCGGACGGTGCAAAGTAAACGATGACCCACAGGGAACTCTGGGGTAAAATACGTATCAAAATGCAAAACCGAACCTGACCCGGAAAGCTTTCCCGGTCAGGCTTCTTTTGCTTGTGAAAAGAGGTAACGCGCCGCAGAAGCAGTTTTCTGCTGTCACCGGTCAGGATGACGCCGTTAACCAGGATAGATGACGAGGAGCCAAAATGAATCAGATTCCGATGACGTTGAAAGGCGCTGAGAAGCTACGTGAAGAGCTGAACGAACTGAAATCCGTGAAGCGTCCGCGCATTATCGCCTCCATCGCCACAGCCCGTGAGCACGGCGATTTGAAAGAGAATGCCGAATATCATGCGGCTCGCGAAGAACAGGGTTTCTGCGAGGGTCGTATTCAGGAGATTGAAGCCAAGCTTTCCAATGCGCAAGTCATTGATGTGACTGCCATGCCGAAAACCGGTCGCGTGATTTTTGGCGCCACCGTGACCATCTTGAATGTGGATACGGATGAAGAGTTCACCTATCGCATCGTGGGTGATGATGAAGCTGACTTCAAACAGAACCTGATTTCAGTGAATTCGCCGATGGCGCGTGGATTGGTTGGAAAATCAGCAGACGATGTCGCGATTGTGAAAACCCCGGGCGGGGATGTGGAATATGAAGTCCTGAAGGTGGAATACCTTTAAGATATTGCTACGCTTTGCAATATGTCGCTGCATTTTGTAAAGAAAGGAAAAAGGCCGCATTGCGGCCTTTTATCACATGCAGGAGCGTGGCACTTTCTTTGCCCGTCGCCGCCTTTAAAGGCATGATTAACGCGGAAGAGTAATTTTACGCTCTTTGGCAGGGCGATACAGCACCAGCGTGTTGCCGATTACCTGTACGTTGCCTGCTTTAGTCTCACGCACGATAGCGTCCACGATCAGCTGCTTAGTTTCACGATCTTCCGAGGCAATTTTTACCTTGATCAATTCGTGATGCTCAAGCGCCAGTTCGATTTCGGCGAGCACGCCTTCGGTCAGGCCATTACCGCCCAGCATGACAACCGGCTTAAGCGGATGGGCAAGGCCTTTCAGGTGCTGTTTTTGTTTGGTACTCAGATTCATCGTATTTTTTGCTTACTCAGGGATTGAAAACGGTTCATTCTACCGCCATCTCGGGTATATCGCCAAATCAACGCGACCATTGCGTGCTGATTTATCGCTACGATGACGATTTAATTGGAAAAATTATGACGGGTAAAAAGCGTTCGGCCAGTTCCAGTCGCTGGCTACAGGAACACTTTAGCGATAAATATGTGCTGCAGGCACAGAAAAAAGGGTTACGTTCGCGTGCCTGGTTTAAACTTGAAGAAATTCAGCAGGGTGACAAGATTTTCAAACCCGGGATGACAGTTGTTGATCTCGGTGCGGCACCCGGCGGTTGGTCGCAATATGTGGTTCAGCTTATCGGATCAAGTGGTCGTATCATCGCCTGCGATCTGTTACCAATGGATCCGATTGTCGGCGTTGATTTTTTGCAGGGCGATTTTCGAGATGAGGCGGTACTTAACGCCTTACTGGAGCGCGTAGGCGACCAAAAGGTGCAGGTGGTGATGTCTGATATGGCACCCAACATGAGCGGTACACCTGCGGTTGATATTCCACGTTCGATGTATTTGGTAGAATTGGCGCTGGAAATGTGTCGGGATATCCTGGCCCCAGGCGGCAGTTTTGTCGTGAAAGTGTTTCAGGGAGATGGCTTCGATGAATACCTGCGGGAAATTCGCTCCCTGTTTACGAAAGTGAAAATTCGTAAGCCGGACGCTTCGCGATTACGTTCGCGCGAAGTGTACATTGTGGCGACGGGGCGCAAACTTTAGCCCGAATTGCCGGAATCAAAGCAAGACGACCAATGCGTTTACTCTGATGTGTAATTCTGAGTTTCAGGGTAAACAAGCAAAATCATCCGCACTGCGATTCCAGGTATGAAGGAACTATAGTACCCTACGCTGTCTGTTAACATCGTTGTAATATGAGGTTAATCCCTTGAGTGACATGGCGAAAAACCTGATTCTCTGGTTAGTCATCGCGGTCGTGCTGATGTCTGTATTCCAGAGCTTTGGGCCCAGCGAGTCGAATGGCCGTAGGGTTGATTATTCAACTTTCCTATCGGAAGTGAACCAAGATCAGGTCCGCGAGGCACGAATTAACGGGCGTGAGATTAACGTTGTCAAAAAAGACAGCAATAAATACACCACCTATATCCCCGTCAACGATCCTAAGTTACTCGATAACCTGTTGACCAAAAACGTCAAAGTAGTTGGCGAACCGCCTGAAGAACCAAGCCTGCTGGCTTCCATCTTCATCTCATGGTTCCCAATGCTGCTGCTGATTGGCGTGTGGATCTTCTTTATGCGGCAGATGCAGGGCGGCGGCGGCAAGGGCGCGATGTCCTTCGGCAAGAGCAAAGCCCGCATGCTGACCGAAGATCAGATCAAAACCACTTTTGCTGACGTGGCCGGTTGTGATGAGGCCAAAGAAGAAGTGGGTGAGCTGGTTGAGTATCTGCGTGAGCCGAGCCGTTTCCAGAAACTGGGCGGTAAAATCCCGAAAGGCGTCCTGATGGTCGGCCCTCCGGGTACCGGTAAAACGCTGCTGGCGAAAGCGATTGCTGGCGAAGCCAAAGTACCGTTCTTTACTATTTCCGGTTCTGACTTCGTTGAAATGTTTGTCGGTGTTGGTGCATCTCGTGTGCGTGACATGTTCGAACAAGCGAAGAAAGCTGCGCCGTGCATCATCTTTATCGATGAAATCGATGCGGTTGGCCGTCAGCGTGGCGCAGGTTTAGGCGGTGGTCACGATGAACGTGAACAAACGCTGAACCAGATGCTGGTTGAGATGGATGGCTTTGAAGGTAATGAAGGCATCATCGTAATCGCGGCAACTAACCGTCCAGACGTACTTGACCCGGCGCTGCTGCGTCCAGGCCGCTTTGACCGTCAGGTTGTCGTCGGTTTGCCAGACGTGCGTGGTCGTGAGCAGATTCTGAAAGTCCATATGCGTCGTGTGCCGCTGGCAACCGATATGGATCCTTCAGTCATCGCACGTGGTACGCCTGGCTTCTCCGGTGCGGATTTGGCTAACCTGGTCAACGAAGCTGCGCTGTTTGCTGCTCGCGGCAACAAGCGTGTGGTTTCGATGGTTGAGTTTGAAAAAGCCAAAGACAAAATCATGATGGGTGCGGAACGTCGCTCCATGGTGATGACCGAAGAGCAGAAAGAATCGACGGCCTATCATGAAGCGGGTCACGCGATCGTTGGTACGCTGGTTCCGGGTTACGATCCGGTGCACAAGGTCACCATCATCCCGCGTGGTCGTGCTCTGGGCGTGGCTTTCTTCTTGCCAGTGGGCGATGAGATCAGCGCCAACCGTCAGAAGCTGGAAAGTCGAATTTCTGTGGCTTACGGCGGACGTCTGGCGGAAGAGATCATTTATGGTCCTGACTATGTTTCTACCGGTGCTTCATCTGACATCAAAATGGCAACCAGCGTAGCACGCAACATGGTTACGCAGTGGGGCTTCTCTGAGAAGCTGGGTCCATTGCTTTACGCTGAAGAAGAGGGTGAAGTATTCCTCGGTCGTTCAGTGGCGAAAGCAAAACACATGTCAGATGAAACGGCGCGCATTATCGATCAGGAAGTTAAACACCTTATCGATACCAACTATCAGCGTGCACGCCGTATTCTGAATGAAAACATGGACATCCTTCACGCGATGAAAGACGCGCTGATGAAGTATGAGACCATCGATGCACCGCAAATCAGCGATCTGATGGCACGCCGCGAAGTGCGTCCACCAGCAGGTTGGGAAGAGGCGAAAGTTGCTGTGGGTAACGGCGACTCAACGCAGGCTCCACGTCCTGTTGATGACCCGAAAACTCCGGGTTCAGACAAGATCATGTGATAGCGTTCTGGCGGGATGCGTTGCTCTCCGCCAGATTTGCAGCCGCAATACTTGTTACAATGCAAACCCCGGCAAGCCCGGGGTTTTTTACATTCTGCGATTCAGTGATTCCTCAAGGAGATTCTCGCCATGAAGTTGTTCGCCCGTGATTCCCATCTCGATCTCTCTTTTCCCCATGTGATGGGTATTTTGAATGTCACGCCGGACTCTTTCTCTGATGGTGGAAGCCACAACACGCTGGTCGATGCGCTGACGCACACCAATGAAATGGTAAATGCCGGTGCCACCATCATAGATGTTGGCGGTGAATCAACACGTCCGGGCGCTGATGAAGTCAGCGTGGAGGAAGAACTGGCACGCGTCATTCCGGTGGTTGAAGCCATCGCGCAGCGTTTTGAGGTGTGGATTTCCGTCGATACTTCCAAACCAGAAGTGATTCGTGAAGCGGCGCGAGTGGGCGCTCACATTATCAATGACATTCGTTCCCTGTCCGAACCGGGCGCGCTGGCAGCGGCAGCAGAAACCGGTTTGCCAGTGTGTTTGATGCACATGCAAGGTGAACCGCGCACCATGCAGCAGGCACCGGAATATAGCCACATCGTGAGCGAAGTGGACGCTTACTTCGCTACGCAGATTGCGCGATGTGAAGCAGCCGGCATCAAAAAAGATAATCTGCTGCTCGATCCTGGCTTCGGTTTCGGTAAGAATCTCAGCCACAACTATGAACTGCTGGCCAATCTGAGTCATTTCCACCATTACGGCTTACCGCTGTTGGTCGGGATGTCGCGGAAGTCGATGGTTGGTCAGTTGCTAAATGTCGGTCCGGCGCAGCGCCTGACCGGAAGCCTCAGCTGTGCGGTAATTGCCGCCATGCAAGGGGCGCAAATTATTCGCGTGCATGATGTGAAAGAGACTGTCGAAGCGATGCGCGTCGTCGAAGCGACACGGAGAGCAAAAGGATAAAGGCATGAGTAATCGTAAATATTTCGGTACAGATGGTATTCGCGGCAAAGTCGGTGAAGCACCGATTACCCCTGATTTTGTTCTCAAGTTGGGCTGGGCGGCCGGTAAGGTGCTGGCGCGTCAGGGTTCACGCAAAGTATTGATTGGTAAAGATACGCGTATTTCAGGCTATATGCTGGAATCGGCGCTGGAAGCGGGTCTGGCGGCGGCGGGATTATCTGCAGCCTTCACCGGTCCGATGCCGACACCTGCTATTGCTTATCTGACACGCACTTTCCGCGCTGAAGCCGGCATTGTGATTTCGGCTTCGCATAATCCCTTCGACGACAATGGCATCAAATTCTTCTCTGCTGAAGGCACCAAGCTGCCGGACGAAGTCGAAGAAGCCATTGAGCTGGAGATGGAAAAGCCGATCACCTGCGTGGAGTCAGCTGAACTGGGCCGCGCCAGTCGCATTGTCGATGCCGCAGGTCGTTACATCGAATTCTGCAAAGGGACGTTCCCAAGCGAGCTAAGCCTGAATGGGCTGAAGATTGTGGTTGATTGCGCTAACGGCGCAACTTACCACATTGCGCCTAATGTGCTGCGTGAGCTGGGTGCGACGGTGATTGCTATCGGCGTGCAGCCGGATGGCATGAACATCAACAAAGATTGCGGTGCGACCGATCTGCGTCTGCTGCAGCATCGCGTGTTGGAAGAGAAGGCCGATCTCGGACTGGCTTACGACGGCGATGGCGACCGCATCATGATGGTTGACCATTTAGGTCATAAAGTCGATGGCGATCAGATTCTCTACATCATTGCACGCGAAGGGCTGCGTCAGGGCCAATTGCGCGGCGGCGTGGTCGGCACGCTGATGAGTAACATGGGTCTGGAGCTGGCGCTGAAACAGCTGGGTATTCCATTTACCCGTGCGAAAGTGGGTGACCGCTATGTGCTGGAAAAAATGCAGGAAAAGGGCTGGCGTTTAGGGGCAGAAAACTCCGGTCACGTGATCCTGTTGGATAAAACCACCACCGGCGACGGCATCGTGGCAAGTTTGCAAGTGCTCACTGCAATCGTGCGCAACCATATGACACTTCACGATCTGTGCAGCGGCATGAAAATGCTGCCGCAGATTTTGGTCAATGTGCGTTTCGCTGGCGAGCACGATCCGTTGGAAAGCGAGAGCGTGAAAGCCGTGACCGCAGAAGCAGAAAAAACGCTGGCGGGGCGTGGTCGTGTGTTGCTGCGCAAATCCGGCACAGAGCCACTGATTCGTGTGATGGTAGAAGGCGAAGATGAGGCGCAGGTCAGCGCGCTGGCGCACAAAATCGCGGATGCAGTAAAAGCGGTTTAAGTTGTTTCAGGCGGAGAGGTTTTGTACTTTCCGCCTGCAAAATCACCGTGATGGTGCTTTTTTCCGCAATCGAAAGCGATGGTGAAAATTGCACTTGCAGAGGTATGTGCCTTTGGTTAGTATTCACACCCGCTTCTGATGGGTGATGACGAGACTCCCCATCGATATTGGTTGAAGCTTTAACTGTGCAGATAACGCGCAAGGAAACAGGTTGATTATGTACGAAGCTCTGTTAGTTGTTTTCCTTATTGTAGCGATTGGCCTCGTAGGTTTGATCATGCTGCAGCAAGGCAAAGGCGCTGATATGGGAGCCTCATTCGGTGCGGGCGCTTCTGGTACGCTGTTCGGTTCAAATGGGTCTGGCAACTTTATGACTCGCATGACTGCGGTACTGGCTACGCTGTTCTTCATCATCAGCCTGGTTCTGGGTAACCTGAACAGTAATAAAACAGCCAAAGGTAGCGAGTGGGATAACCTCACTGCGCCGGCGCAGTCTGAACAGCAGACTCAGCCAGCTAAACCGGCAACGCCGGGCAATGATATCCCGCAGTAAGATCGTCAACGCTGTAGTGCGATAAAACAACGTCGCAGTCTAGTGATGTACCGAGGTGGTGAAATTGGTAGACACGCTACCTTGAGGTGGTAGTGCTCGAAAGGGCTTACGGGTTCAAGTCCCGTCCTCGGTACCAAATCTCAGTTTAACTTGCATTTTTTGCAAGGTCGGCGTATTATTCGCCACGTTTTCGGACGCGGGGTGGAGCAGCCTGGTAGCTCGTCGGGCTCATAACCCGAAGGTCGTCGGTTCAAATCCGGCCCCCGCAACCACTTTCCCTTAGAGTTCTTTTTCAAATATACTGTATGCATCGACGGACGCAATCTCAGTGATTTTTGAAAAAAATTCTTTTGGATTGTGCTCCGAAGCCGCTATGCGGCGTACAGGGTCCAGTCACAAAAAGCCCCGAATATTCGGGGTTTTTTGTTATCAGGAAATCGAAACACTGGGCTATAGGCCCTTTTTTTATGTCTTGGGGGTGGGCTTGTCCACATTAGAGCAAAAATTGACAGAGTTGATCTCTGCTCCAGTAGAAGCGCTTGGCTACGAATTAGTCGGTATTGAGTTTATTCGTGGTCGCACATCAACCCTGCGCATCTATATTGATAGTGAAGAGGGTATCAATGTTGATGATTGCGCCGATGTTAGCCACCAGGTTAGCGCAGTAATGGATGTGGAAGATCCAATTACCGTGGCTTACAACCTTGAAGTTTCCTCGCCGGGTCTCGAACGTCCTCTTTTCACTGCTGAACATTATGCACGTTTTGCCGGTGACGAGGTGAGCCTGGTACTACGCATGGCCGTACAAAACCGCCGTAAATGGCAGGGTATCATTAAGTCTGTTGAAGGCGAGATGATCACGGTGACCGTTGAGGGTAACGATGAAGTGTTCGCGCTGAGCAACATTCAGAAAGCGAACCTGGTCCCCCACTTTTAAAAGTCCGGATTGAGGCTAACCAGGATGAACAAAGAGATCTTAGCTGTAGTAGAAGCCGTTTCTAACGAAAAAGCCCTGCCGCGTGAGAAAATCTTCGAAGCGCTGGAGAGCGCTTTGGCCACTGCGACCAAAAAGAAGTATGAGCAAGAGATCGAAGTGCGTGTCAGCATCGATCGCCGCAGCGGCGATTTCGACACCTTCCGTCGCTGGCAGATTGTGGAAGAAGTCACGCAGCCGACTCGCGAGATCACGCTGGATGCAGCTCGTTATGAAGACGAAGCGTTCAATCTGGGCGAATTTGTCGAAGATCAGATTGAATCTGTCACCTTCGACCGTATCACCACCCAAACTGCTAAGCAGGTTATCGTACAAAAAGTACGTGAAGCTGAGCGCGCGATGGTGGTTGATCAGTTCCGTCAACACGAAGGCGAAATCATCACCGGCGTGGTGAAGAAAGTGAACCGCGACAACATTTCACTGGACCTCGGCAGCAATGCTGAAGCCGTGATTGTGCGTGAAGACATGCTGCCGCGTGAAAACTTCCGTCCAGGTGACCGTATTCGCGGCGTGCTGTACGCCGTTCGCCCTGAAGCGCGTGGCGCGCAGCTGTTTGTCACCCGTTCTAAGCCAGAGATGCTGATCGAATTGTTCCGCATTGAGGTGCCAGAAATTGGCGAAGAAGTTATCGAGATCAAAGCGGCAGCGCGCGATCCGGGTTCACGCGCCAAAATCGCGGTGAAGACCAACGATAAACGTATTGATCCAGTGGGCGCTTGCGTCGGTATGCGCGGTGCGCGTGTCCAGGCGGTTTCGAGCGAGCTGGGTGGCGAGCGTATCGACATTGTGCTGTGGGACGACAACCCGGCGCAGTTCGTTATCAACGCTATGGCGCCAGCCGATGTGGCGTCAATTGTGGTGGATGAAGACAATCACACCATGGATATCGCTGTTGAAGCCGGCAATCTGGCTCAGGCGATCGGCCGTAACGGCCAAAACGTGCGTCTGGCTTCCCAACTGAGCGGTTGGGAACTGAACGTGATGACCGTCGATGATCTGCAGGCCAAGCACCAAGCTGAAGCCCATGCAGCGATCGATATGTTCACCAAACATCTCGACATCGACGAAGAGTTCGCCACCATTCTGGTGGAAGAGGGCTTCTCTTCGCTGGAAGAATTGGCTTATGTGCCAATCAACGAGCTGCTGGAAATCGACGGCCTCGATGAAGAGACCATTGAAGCCCTGCGTGAACTAGCAAAAAATGCGTTAACTACCCTGGCATTAGCGAAAGAAGAGAGCCTTGGTAATCAGGAGCCCGCTGAGGATCTTCTGAATCTTGAGGGCTTGGATCGTGCGCTGGCGTATCGCCTGGCGGCGAAAGGCGTTTGCACGCTGGAAGATCTCGCTGAGCAAGGTGTTGACGATCTGACAGATATTGAAGGGCTGGATGACGAGAAAGCCGGTGCGCTGATTATGGCTGCACGTAATATCTGCTGGTTCGGCGATGACGCGTAATAACAGGAAGGAACAGCATGACAGATGTAACCGTAAAATCGCTGGCCGCCGAAATTCAGACCCCGGTCGATCGCCTGGTACAGCAATTTGCTGATGCAGGGATCCGTAAGTCTGAGAACGATGCGGTGTCCCAGCAAGAGAAAGAAACCTTACTGTCTCACCTGAATCGTGAGCACGGTCAGACCGGTTCAAGCAAGCTGACTTTGCAGCGCAAGACGCGCAGCACCTTGAATATTCCCGTCACCGGGGGTAAAAGTAAGTCGGTACAAATTGAAGTCCGCAAAAAGCGCACATACGTGAAAGGCGACGCAGAGTCTGAGCAAGCTCAGGCAGAAGCGGAAGCCGAGGCGCAGCGTGAAGCGGAAGAGCAGGCGCGTCGCGAGGCGGAAGAACAAGCCCGTCGCGAAGCTGAACAGAAAGCGCAACGTGAAGCCGAAGATAAAGCCAAGCGCGAAGCCGCTGACAAGGCCAAACGTGAAGCAGCGGAAAAAGAGAAATTGACTAATCAACCTACCGACGTAGTAGCCAAGGCTGCGCAGTCTGATAAAGCCCGTCGTGAAGCAGAAGCTGCCGAACTGAAACGTAAAGCAGAAGAAGAAGCACGCCGTAAGCTGGAAGAAGATGCGCGCCGCGTGGCTGAAGAAGCCCGCCGCCTGGCTGAAGAAAAAGCTGTTGAATGGGCCAAACCTGAAGAAGAGGATAAAGGCGACTATCACGTCACTACCTCAACTCACGCCCGTCAGGCAGAAGACGAGAACGATCGCCAGGTAGAAGCTGGCCGTGCACGTGCTCGCACCACCAAAGCTGCTCGCCCGGTGAAGAAAGGCAACAAGCATTCTGAAGCCAAAACCGATCGCGAAGAAGCGCGTGCGCAGGTTCGTGGCGGTAAAGGCGGCAAACATCGTAAGCCAAGCACCCTGCAGCAGGGCTTCAACAAGCCAGCTCAGGCTGTTAACCGCGATGTCGTCATCGGTGAAACCATTACCGTTGCTGAACTGGCCAACAAAATGGCGATCAAAGGTTCTCTGGTCGTTAAAGCGATGATGAAGATGGGCGCCATGGCGACCATCAACCAGGTTATCGATCAAGAAACCGCTCAGATGGTCGCGGAAGAAATGGGTCACAAAGTGATCCTGCGCCGCGAGAATGAGCTGGAAGAAGCGGTAATGGACGATCGTGATACCGATGCTGCGCAAGAGTCTCGTGCTCCGGTCGTTACCATCATGGGTCACGTTGACCACGGTAAAACCTCTCTGCTTGACTACATTCGTTCAACGAAAGTGGCATCAGGCGAAGCGGGTGGTATTACTCAGCATATCGGTGCTTACCACGTTGAAACTGACAACGGTATGATCACCTTCCTCGATACCCCGGGCCACGCCGCGTTTACCGCAATGCGTGCTCGTGGTGCGCAGGCCACGGATATCGTTATCCTGGTTGTTGCTGCTGACGATGGCGTGATGCCTCAGACCGTTGAAGCTATCCAGCATGCGAAAGCAGCCGGTGTGCCAGTGGTTGTTGCGGTCAACAAAATCGATAAGCCAGATGCTGATCCAGACCGCGTTAAGAACGAACTGACCCAATACGGAATTCTTCCGGAAGAGTGGGGCGGTGAGAACATGTTCGTTAACGTCTCTGCGAAAGCCGGTACCGGTATTGACGATCTGCTGAATGCGATTCTGCTGCAAGCAGAAGTACTGGAACTCTCTGCTATCCGTGAAGGTATGGCGAGCGGAGTGGTAATTGAATCGTTCCTCGACAAAGGTCGTGGTCCGGTTGCTACCGTGCTGGTACGTGAAGGTACGCTGAATAAAGGCGATATCGTGCTGTGCGGCTTCGAATACGGCCGTGTACGTGCGATGCGTGACGAATTGGGTCGTGAAGTGCTGGAAGCGGGTCCATCCATTCCAGTGGAAATCCTTGGTCTGTCCGGTGTGCCGGCCGCAGGTGATGAAGCGACTGTCGTACGTGATGAGAAGAAAGCGCGTGAAGTTGCGCTGTATCGTCAGGGCAAATTCCGTGAAGTTAAGCTGGCGCGTCAGCAGAAGTCTAAGTTGGAGAACATGTTCGCCAACATGACTGAAGGCGAAGTGTCTGAGCTCAACATCGTACTGAAATCTGACGTACAGGGTTCTGTCGAAGCCATCTCTGATTCGCTGCTGAAACTCTCTACCGACGAAGTGAAAGTGCGCATTATCGGTTCAGGCGTTGGTGGTATCACCGAAACCGACGCAACGCTGGCTGCAGCATCCAACGCTATCATTCTCGGCTTCAACGTGCGTGCTGATGCATCTGCTCGCCGCGTGATTGACGCTGAAAACGTTGACCTGCGTTACTACTCCGTCATCTATAATCTGATCGACGAAGTGAAAGCAGCGATGAGCGGTATGCTGGCTCCAGAGTTCAAACAGCAGATTATCGGTCTGGCTGCGGTACGTGACGTGTTCAAATCACCGAAGTTTGGTGCCATCGCGGGCTGTATGGTCACCGAAGGTAACATCAAACGTCACAACCCAATCCGCGTACTGCGTGACAACGTGGTTATCTATGAAGGCGAGCTGGAATCTCTGCGCCGCTTCAAAGATGACGTTAACGAAGTTCGTAACGGCATGGAATGTGGTATCGGCGTGAAGAACTACAACGACGTTCGCGTTGGCGATATGATCGAAGTGTTCGAAGTGATTGAAATTAAACGCACCATCGATTGATCATCATTTGATGTGTTGCAATTTGGGAGGCCTCTGGCCTCCCGAATTATTTGGGAGAAAGAAATAATGGCAAAAGAATTTGGCCGCCCACAGCGCGTTTCTCAGGAGTTGCAGAAAGAGATTGCAATCATCCTGCAGCGCGAAATTAAAGATCCACGTCTTGGTATGATGGTGACAGTTTCGGGCGTCGAAGTGTCGCGCGATCTCGCCTATGCCAAGGTGTTTGTGACCTTTTTGAATGACAAAGATGAAGAAGCGGTACAAAACGGCCTGAAGGCGCTGAAAGAAGCCTCAGGCTATATCCGTACGCTGGTAGGCAAAGCGATGCGTTTGCGTATCGTGCCGGAGCTGACCTTCTTCTACGACAACTCGCTGATCGAAGGTATGCGTATGTCGAACCTGGTCAGCAACGTCATTAAGAGCGATGTTGAGCGTCGTGGCGATAGCCCGGCGGAAGATGACAAGGAGGACTAATGAGTCGTCCTCGTCGTCGCGGTCGCGACGTCCACGGTGTGTTTCTGCTGGATAAGCATCAAGGTGCATCTTCCAATGATGTGCTGCAGAAAGTAAAACGTCTGTTCAATGCGAACAAAGCGGGCCATACCGGCGCCCTCGATCCGCTGGCGACCGGCATGCTGCCGGTTTGCCTCGGCGAAGCCACCAAGTTTTCGCAGTATCTGCTCGATTCTGACAAGCGTTATCGCGTTATTGCTCGCTTGGGTGAACGCACTGATACGTCTGATGCCGACGGCAATATTGTTGAGACGCGCGCGATTACTTTTGATCAGGCAGCACTGGATGCGGCGCTGGACTATTTTCGTGGCGACACCATGCAGGTGCCGACCATGTTCTCCGCGCTAAAGTATCAGGGACGCAAGCTGTACGAGTACGCACGTGAAGGCATTACTGTGCCGCGTGAAGCGCGCCCGATCAAAGTGTTTGAGCTGCAGTTTATTCGCTGGGAAGGTGATGAGCTGGAGCTGGAGATTCACGTCTCTAAAGGCACTTATATCCGCACTATTATCGACGATCTCGGTGAGCGGCTTGGCTGCGGTGCGCACGTTATCATGCTGCGTCGTCTGCAAGTGGCGCGTTATCCGATCGAGAGAATGGTAACGCTGGAGCAGCTGCAGGACGTGGCGGCCACCGTCAATATGGCGGAAACGCCAGATTACAGCGCGCTCGATGCGTTATTGCTGCCGATGGATAGCCCGGCAGAAGAGTTCCCGATTGTGAATTTGCTGCCTGCGGTGGCGGCTTATTTTAAACAGGGTATGCCGGTTCAGGTGGCGGATGCGCCGGAACAGGGATTGGTGCGCGTGACTGAAGGTAATGAGCACAAATTCATTGGTATGGCCGAAATCGCCGAGGATGGGCGCGTGGCGCCGCGTCGTCTGGTGGTAGAATTTCCTGCGTAATCAATCCTCTCGCATTTGACCTAACGGCGCATTTGCGTTGCTATCAGGCGAAGAGTAGAATGGCGCGGCTTTAAAAGCGGGCTGCTGAATTAGAGATCGGCACCCATACATTCATTATTTACTGGAGTTTATTATGTCTCTAAGCGTAGAAGCTAAAGCAGAGATCGTTGCTAAATACGGTCGTGGTACCAACGACAGCGGTTCAACTGAAGTTCAGGTTGCTCTGCTGACTGCTCAGATTAACCACCTGCAGGGTCACTTCTCTGAGCACAAGAAAGATCACCACAGCCGTCGCGGTCTGCTGCGCATGGTATCTCAGCGTCGTAAGCTGCTGGACTACCTGAAGCGTAAAGACGTTGCTCGCTACACCGGTCTGATCGAAAGCCTGGGTCTGCGTCGCTAAGTCTGAAGAATCTGATCAAGGGTGTAGCGCATGCACTATGCAAAAAAACGCATCTGACGATCAGATTTGTGCGAGTTTCGCGAAAAGGGGGCCTTTATGGCCCCTTTTTTCGAGCAATCCGCAGCAATCCGGACCAAACTCATGTATTGTTGCAGAGAGTGATCTTTGCTTGCAGAGGTTCGCGCGGCTAATGAGAGGCTTTACCGCATGGGCGGTTAAGGTTGTCATTAGTCGCGAGGATGCAACTGAAGATCGGTAATCCCCGGCGCGCCAGAATGGGCTGCGCCCCTGAATTTAAGGACTTAAATTTTGCTGAACCCGATCGTACGCAAATTCCAATATGGTCAGCATACCGTCACGCTGGAAACCGGCATGATGGCGCGCCAGGCTACCGCTGCAGTAATGGTGAGCATGGATGACACTGCTGTATTCGTTACCGTTGTTGGCCAGAAAAAAACTAAACCAGGTCAGGATTTCTTCCCGCTGACGGTTAACTATCAGGAGCGTACTTACGCTGCTGGTCGTATCCCGGGTAGCTTCTTCCGTCGTGAAGGCCGTCCAAGCGAAGGCGAAACCCTGATCTCACGCCTGATTGACCGTCCAGTTCGTCCGCTGTTCCCGGAAGGCTTCATTAACGAAGTCCAGGTTATTGCGACCGTGGTTTCTGTTAACCCACAGGTTAACCCAGACATCGTTGCGATGATCGGTGCATCTGCTGCACTGGCTCTGTCTGGCCTGCCGTTCAATGGTCCAATCGGCGCAGCGCGCGTCGGTTATATCAATGACCAGTACGTACTGAACCCAACTGCTGATGAAATCAACGAATCACGTCTGAACCTGGTTGTTGCCGGTACCCAGAACGCGGTGCTGATGGTGGAATCAGAAGCTGACATCCTGACTGAAGAGCAGATGCTGGGCGCTGTGGTATATGGCCACGACCAGCAGCAGATCGTTATCGAAAACATCAATGCGCTGGTTGCCGAAGCCGGTAAACCACGTTGGGATTGGCAGCCACTGCCAACTAACGATGCACTGATTGCACGCGTTACTGCCCTGGCAGAAGCGGGCATCAGCGATGCCTATCGCATCACTGATAAGCAAGAGCGTTACACTCAGGTTGGCGCAGTGAAAGACGCGACCATCGCGGCACTGCAGGCTGAAGATGAAACGCTGGATGCTGGCGATATCGCTGACATCGTACACGACCTTGAGAAGAGCGTTGTTCGTAGCCGCATCATCCGTGGCGAACCGCGTATCGATGGCCGTGAGAAAGATATGATTCGTGGTCTGGACGTGCGCACTGGCGTACTGCCACGTACGCACGGTTCATCACTGTTCACCCGTGGTGAAACGCAGGCGCTGGTTACCGCAACGCTGGGTACCGCACGTGATGCGCAGAATCTGGATGAGTTGATGGGCGAGCGTACTGATAGCTTCCTGTTCCACTACAACTTCCCTCCGTACTGCGTGGGCGAAACCGGTATGGTTGGCTCACCGAAGCGTCGTGAGATTGGTCACGGCCGTCTGGCGAAGCGTGGCGTGCTGGCCGTAATGCCTAAGCAAGCTGACTTCCCATACACCGTGCGTGTGGTTTCAGAAATCACCGAATCTAACGGTTCTTCTTCAATGGCTTCCGTGTGTGGTGCTTCTCTGGCACTGATGGACGCTGGCGTACCGATCAAAGCAGCCGTAGCCGGTATTGCGATGGGTCTGGTTAAAGAAGCCGACAACTTTGTGGTTCTGTCTGACATCCTGGGTGACGAAGATCACCTCGGCGACATGGACTTCAAAGTAGCAGGTAGCCGCGATGGTATTACTGCGCTGCAGATGGATATCAAAATCGAAGGCATCACCCGCGAAATTATGCAGGTTGCTCTGAATCAGGCTAAAGGTGCGCGTCTGCACATCCTGAGCGTGATGGAACAGGCAATCAGCACGCCGCGTCAGGAAATCTCTGAGTTCGCGCCGCGCATTTACACCATCAAAATCAGTTCAGACAAGATCAAAGATGTCATCGGTAAAGGCGGCTCGGTTATCCGTGCGCTGACCGAAGAAACCGGCACCACCATCGAAATCGAAGATGACGGCACCGTGAAGATCGCTGCAACTGATAGCCTGAAAGCTAAAGAAGCCATTCGTCGTATCGAAGAGATCACTGCTGAGATCGAAGTTGGCCGCATTTACTCAGGTAAAGTGACACGTATCGTTGATTTCGGTGCCTTCGTGGCAATCGGCGGCGGTAAAGAAGGTTTGGTTCACATCTCTCAGATCGCCGATAAGCGCGTAGAGAAAGTAACCGACTATCTGCAGATGGGCCAGGAAGTTCCAGTGAAAGTAATGGAAGTGGACCGTCAGGGACGTGTACGCCTGAGCATCAAAGAAGCGACAGAGCAGAAACCAGCGGAAGAAGTTGCTACCGCTGCATCTGATGCATCTGACGCCGAGTAAGCGTTTACCGATTTACCTCTCCCTGCTTTGCGGGGAGAGGTGTTTAGATCATCGCGAGGGCGGGAATCCTTGTGCACAGCAGGAGGATGACAGGATGGTTGTCCCAATGTTTGTATTCGGGAGTGGGAAATGAAGCCTTTTTTGCGCTGGTGTTTTGTTGCGACAGCTATCACGCTGGCAGGATGCAGCAACTCCAATTGGCGTAAGAACGAAGTTCTGGCAGTACCTTTGCAGCCCACACTGCAGCAAGAGGTGATCCTGGCGCGCATGGAACAAATTCTTGCCAGTCGTGCCCTGACCGATGATGAACGCGCACAGCTATTATATGAGCGCGGAGTGTTGTATGATAGTTTGGGTCTGAGGGCACTAGCGCGGAACGATTTTTCGCAAGCGCTGTCTATAAGACCAGATATGCCTGAGGTATTTAACTATCTCGGTATATACTTAACGCAGGCAGGCAACTTTGATGCTGCCTATGAAGCGTTTGATTCTGTACTTGAGCTTGATCCAACTTACAACTATGCGCATTTAAACCGTGGTATCGCCCTCTATTACGGCGGTCGATACAAGTTAGCGCAAGATGATCTGCTGGCGTTTTATCAAGACGATCCTAACGATCCATTCCGCAGCCTTTGGCTCTATCTCGTTGAAAGCGATATGGATGCCGACAAGGCAAAAGTTACGCTGAGACAGCGTCATGACAAAGCGGTTCGCGATCAATGGGGATGGAATATTGTCGAGTTCTACCTTGGCGACATCAGTGAAAAAACGCTGATGGAACGTCTCAAGGCGGACGCAACGGATAACACCTCGCTCGCTGAACATCTCAGTGAAACCAACTTCTATTTAGGTAAGTACTACCTAAGTCTGGGGGAGAAGGACGACGCGAAAGCGTTGTTCAAACTGGCGGTGGCCAACAACGTAAACAACTTTGTTGAGCACCGATACGCATTGTTGGAACTGGCGCAACTCGGCCAGACACAAGACGATTTATCAGAATCTGACCAGCAATAGCTGACGAACTTTTATTGCCTGAATACCTGTAAAGTCATCATCTTCAGAGATGAGGGCTTTTCTGTTCGTCAAAACTTCTAATTTGAGCCGGTTCACACTTTTTGATGAAAATGACTGAAAGTTTTCACGACGAGTTATGTAGACTGGCCGCCGCAATCTAAGAGGCACGTGTACTACATGACTGATATTCAAACCACTTTTGCTGACCTTGGCCTGAACGCCGACATCCTCGAATCACTGAACGGTATGGGCTACGTTAAGCCTTCTCCAATCCAGGCTGAGTGTATTCCTCACCTGCTGGCTGGCCGTGACGTGTTGGGTATGGCGCAGACCGGTAGTGGTAAAACTGCGGCTTTCTCACTGCCGCTGCTAAACAACATTGATCCCACTGTTAAAGCACCGCAAATTTTGGTGCTGGCACCGACCCGCGAATTGGCGGTACAGGTTGCTGAAGCCGTCACAGAATTCTCTAAACATATGCGTG
Organism: Pantoea sp. SOD02; assembly: GCF_024707505.1. Classification (GTDB taxonomy): domain Bacteria; phylum Pseudomonadota; class Gammaproteobacteria; order Enterobacterales; family Enterobacteriaceae; genus Pantoea; species Pantoea symbiotica. The sequence goes on from NZ_CP102604.1 coordinate 590,399, forward strand.
GCATTAACGTTGTAGCCCTGTACGGCGGCCAACGTTATGACGTACAGCTGCGCGCACTGCGTCAAGGACCACAAGTTGTTGTGGGTACGCCTGGTCGTCTGCTGGATCACCTGAAGCGTGGCACGTTAGATCTGTCTAACCTGCGCGGTCTGGTGCTGGACGAAGCTGATGAAATGCTGCGTATGGGCTTCATCGAAGACGTTGAAACCATCATGGCGCAGATTCCAGACGGTCATCAGACCGCGCTGTTCTCAGCAACCATGCCAGAAGCGATTCGTCGTATTACCAAGCGCTTCATGAAAGATCCACAGGAAGTGCGCATCCAGTCAAGCCTGACTACGCGCCCAGACATTTCTCAGTCTTACTGGACCGCTTACGGCCGTAAAACTGACGCACTGGTTCGCTTCCTGGAAGCAGAAGATTTCGATGCAGCCATCATCTTCGTGCGTACCAAAAATGCCACGCTGGAAGTGGCCGAAGCGCTGGAGCGCAGCGGTTATAACAGCGCAGCACTGAACGGTGATATGAACCAGGCACTGCGTGAGCAGACGCTGGAGCGTTTGAAAGATGGTCGTCTCGACATCCTGATCGCGACCGACGTTGCCGCACGTGGTCTGGACGTTGAGCGTATCAGCCTGGTAGTAAACTTTGATATCCCAATGGATGCAGAGTCTTACGTTCACCGTATCGGTCGTACCGGCCGTGCAGGTCGTGCAGGTCGTGCGTTGCTGTTCGTTGAGAACCGCGAGCGTCGTCTGCTGCGCAACATCGAACGCACCATGAAGCTGACCATTCCAGAAGTTGAACTGCCGAACGCAGAACTGCTGGGTGAGCGTCGTCTGGCTAAGTTCGCGGCTAAAGTACAGCAGCAGCTGGAAAGCAGCGATCTGGACCAGTACCGCGCACTGCTGAGCAAAATGCAGCCGGGCGAAGATCTGGATATCGAAACTCTGGCCGCAGCACTGCTGAAAATGGCTCAGGGCGAACGTCCACTGATTCTGCCACCAGAAGCACCGCGTCCAGCGCGTCGTGAGTTCAGCGATCGTCCTGACCGTGGTGAGCGTCGCGATTCACGTGATTCTCGTGGTCCACGCGAAAGCCGTGACAGCCGCGATGGTGATCGTCCACGTCGTGAACGTCGTGACGTTGGCGAAATGCAGCTGTACCGCATTGAAGTAGGCCGCGATGATGGTGTAGAAGTTCGTCACATCGTTGGCGCGATCGCTAACGAAGGCGACATCAGCAGCCGTTACATCGGTAACATCAAGCTGTTTGGTACTCACTCAACCATCGAGCTGCCGAAAGGCATGCCGGGCGAAGTACTGCAGCACTTCACTCGTACGCGTATTCTGAACAAGCCGATGAATATGCAGCTGATGGGTGATGCACCGGTGCATGAGCGTAGCGAACGTCGTCCATCTGCTGGCGGCGAACGTCGTGGCAATGGCGCACCGCGCGGTGAGGGTGCTCCACGTGGCGAAGGCGCTCCACGTCGCTTCTCCGAGCGTCGTGAAGGTGGCCGTGAAGGCGGACGCTTCAGCCGTGAAGGTGGCCGTGGCCCGCGTCCAGAAGGCGCAGCTGCACCACGTCGTCGTGACGCATAAGCGTTAAACGCTAAAAGTAAAAAGGGACGCTGATGCGTCCCTTTTTTTATGCCTGTGGAAAGTAAAGTTTACACGCCGCCAGCAATCAGTACACGTTCACCGCTAACATATGCCGCCTCTTCCGACGCTAAAAACAGCGCGACTTGCGCCACATCTTCCGGCAAGCCAAAGCGTCCAAGTGGGGTTGCGGCAATCAGCTGTGCCTTCAACTCCGGATGCATCTTCTTCGCCGCCAGCAAACCTTCGGTCAAAATAATGCCGGGTGCCAGCGCATTGACGCGAATATTGTGTGGGCCAAGCTCGCGTGCGAGGCCCTGCGTCAAGGTATCGATCGCGCCTTTGGTTGCCGCCCACAGCACCGAACCGGGCGTGCTGCGTTGGCTGTTTAAGGCGCTTAGATTGATGATGGAACCGCCGCGTGCGGGGAAATGTTTTGCCGCCTGCTGACACACCAGCAAGGTGCCCAGCAGATTCACATTCAGCTGCTGCTGCATTTCGCTGATGCTAAGGTCAGCAAAGTCACCGTGGTGAAAAATGCCGGCGTTATTCACCACAATATCGGGTGCGCCAAACTGCTCAATGCTGCTAGCGAACAGGCGCTGCACATCGGCCTCGCGTGAGATATCAGCCTGGACGGCGATGGCGTCGCTACCCAGCGCCTGGATGTCGGTCACCACATCCGCCGCACCCACTTCGTCCTGAAGATAATTCACCACCACCCGAGCACCGGCCGCCGCGAAAGTCATGGCGATGGCGGCACCAATGCCTTTCGAAGCGCCCGTCACCAGCGCAATTTTGCCTTCAAGTGTTTTCATCGTGTCTCTCCACCTGAGATTTCGGGGAAGATAAAGCATGCGCTGTCCATACAATCGGGTGGTAGCGCAATCCTGCAAGCTTCTTGCACGATCCTGCAAATCTGCTGCTCAAGGACTAGGCGCAACGCCAGCGACAAGCGAGAATATCAACTCAGTGATTTCTTATCGCGGAGCGCAGAACGCATGATTCATCAGGAACAATGGCAGCAGTTGGTGGCAATCATTGCCCGCCATGCGCCGCAGGATGGTCGTCACTATTGCCCGATCGATTTTCTCTCTTTCGGCCGCAGCTCTCAGCCCACCAGTTTGGCGCATGTGGCGACCTGGGCCAGCTTTGCCCTGATCGCGCAGGGGCAAAAAGCGCTGCGCATGGGCGATGAAGTGATGCATTACGGGCCGGGCGATTTACTGCTGGTGACGCTCGATATGCCGGTGCAATCCTGCGTGGTGATGGCGACGCCGGAGAAGCCAAATCTCGGCGTAGGCATCACCATTAATGAAACGCGTCTGATGCGTTATCTGGAACACTTTCCGCACCATCATCTCGGCAGCACGGCGGTTAGCGAGCGCGGTATCGCCGTGCATAAAGTTGCGCCGCCGTTGGTGGATGCAGTGATGCGTTTGGTGGAGTTGCTGGATCACCCGCAGGATATTGCCGCGCTGGCACCGTTAATTGAGCAGGAGATTTTCTATCGTCTGCTGACCGGGCCAGAAGGGCGGCGTATTCTCAACATGGCGTTGACGGAGCGGCCAGGCAACAAAGTGGCGCGTGCCGCACGCTGGCTAAGGGAAAACTTTCATCATCCATTGAAAATGGATCATCTGGCGAGCAGCGTGGGGATGAGTATTTCGTCGCTGCATCATCACTTTAAAGCGGTAACGGCGATGACGCCGATGCAATATCAAAAGCAGCTGCGGCTCAACGAGGCGCGTCGTTTGATGTTGATTGAAAAGCTGGATGCTGGAACGGCGGGTTATCGGGTGGGTTATCAAAGTGCTTCGCAGTTTAGCCGCGAATACAGCCGCTTTCACGGCCAGTCACCGGCGCGTGACGCGCGAACCATTGCGGTGGGTCCAGAGTGGGTAAACCCACCGCAATGAGGTTTACAGCGTGCGCGCGGCTTCCATTGCCATCGCGAACGAGCGCAGACGCGCCTGCGAATCGTAAATCTGGCCGTTGACCATGATTTCATCCGCCTGGGTTTCACGTATCAACGCAGCGAGGCCGCTGCGCACTTTATCGCTATCGCCGACAATCGACATGCTCAGGGCCTGCTGCACGCCATATTGCTCGGACGGTGACCACAGATTATCCATGTTCTCCACCGGTGCGGGCAGCGGACCCGGCTTGCCGCGGCGCAGATTAATAAACTGCTGCTGCATCGAGGTGAACAGGAAGCGCGCATCACGCTCGCTGTCGGCCGCCACCACGTTGACGCACACCATTGCATACGGCTTCGCCAGACGCGCCGAAGGTTTGAATTTCTCACGATAAATATGCAGCGCCTGGAACAGCAGATCGGGTGCGAAATGCGAGGCAAACGCAAACGGCAAACCAAGCTGAGCGGCCAATTGCGCGCTATACAAACTGGAACCGAGCAGCCACACCGGAATTTTCAATCCTAAACCCGGAACCGGTTGAACTGGCGGATGTTCACCCTCTTCGGCGTCAAACCAGCGAATCAGTTCAGAAACATCTTCCGGGAAGCTATCTGCCTGGGCGCTGGAAAGATGGCGACGCAACGCCAGCATGGTGCGTTGGTCCGAACCGGGCGCGCGGCCCAGTCCCAAATCGATACGGCCAGGATAGAGTGATTCGAGGGTACCAAACTGTTCGGCGATCACCAGCGGCGCATGGTTGGGCAACATGATACCGCCTGAGCCGAGGCGCAGCGTTTCGGTATTGGCGGCTAGATAGCCAATCAAGACTGAGGTCGCGGCGCTGGCAATCCCCGTCATATTATGGTGTTCAGCCAGCCAGTAGCGGTGGAAACCCAGCGCTTCAGATTGACGGGCCAGCGCCAGCGAATTATGGAACGCATCGCGTGCAGCGGAACCTTGTGGAATAGGCGCCAGATCCAACACGGACAGGCGAACAGTTTTTTTCTCAGACATGGGCACTCCAAATAGGGATGGCGCAGGTGTTTAGTCGGACCTGCGCTTGTGAGTATTACTCATCGTTACCCATATTAAAACTGCTAATAACCGCAGGAATATAGCCGGAATGTGCCTTTACCGCTCGCCTTCAAGCGCCATCCCGGCCAGGCGACGCCAATATCCGTTGCAGTCGCTGCCGCGCGCCATCATCAGCGGCGCCTGACCGGCTTCGTTGGCGCGGAAGCGATCCACTTCGGCGAGCGTACTTTCGCCCTGTGGCGACAAACGCACAATGTCGATCCAGTTATGCATGCCGCTCAAATCATTGCCGAGGTTGTAGCAATAGCCGCTCATGGTTTGAATGCCGTTGAGCACAAACACCTGCTGGCCTTCCTGTGAAAGCACGCGGCGGCCAGTGGGATAATTGATGCAGCAGGTTTGGCAATCATCTTTGCCTCGATTCTCGGCGCGTGCGGTAAAGCAGCGCGCTGACAACGCCAGCGGCAGATGGCCATAACCGAGCACTTCAACCTCAAATTGCTCGCGCACGCCCGCCGCATCGCACTGCTGCAGCAGCTGAATCAGCCAGTCGCGGGACATCTCCACCGGAATGCACCAGCGCGTCATGCCTTCTTGCAGCAACAGTTGTAGCGTCTGCGCGTTATACACATTGAGCGTTGGGCCGGCGACAAACGGCAATTTGCGTTCTGCCGCCATGTTCACGGTGCCGATGTCATTGGCTTCCAGCAGGAACTCACCGTTCTCGACATAGCGTCGCAGCTCCTTCACTTCCGAGGGCGATTGCAGCAGTGCCAGCGTACTCAGCACCACTTGCTTGCCCTGCAGCGCCAGCATGCGCGCAATCTCCATCCATTGATTGAATGACGTCGCACGTCTCTTGCTGCACACCGCTTCGCCGAGATAGATGATTTCGGCACTGCTCTCGGCGGCGCGTTGATAAAAGGTTTCCAGCGTTTCTGTTGGCCAGTACCACAGCACCGGCCCGATAGCGTATTTCATGCGATCTCCTTATTGCCAGTCGCGGTGATAAGCACCGAGCGTGGTTTGGCTGCCTTCTGATAACTCGCCCAGCACCTGCATCCAGGGTTCCTGCACGACATACTGTTCAGGCGATGCCATGCAGCGATCAATTGCCTGACGCCACACTTTTGCCACCTGCGCCACATAGGCCGGGCTGCGCTGACGCCCTTCAATTTTCACCGAGGCAATATTGGCGCGCAGCAGTTCAGGCAGCAGCGACAAGGTGTTCAGGCTGGTGGGTTCTTCCAGCACGTGATAGAGCTGGTTATCCACTTCATAACGCCCTTTACACAGCGTGGGATAGCCCGCGCTCTCGTCGGGCGCGTAGCGGTCAATCAGCACTTCATTCAGGCGTGATTCCATGCCCTTTGGCGTCTGTTGCCAGCGGACAAATTTCGCTGGCGAGCAGGCACCTGCGCTGTTAGGCGATTCGCCGGTCAGCCAGGATGAGAGATAGCAGCGGCCTTCGGCCATAATGCACAGGCTCCCGAAAGCGAACACTTCCAGCGGCACCGGCGTCTCACGCGCCAGCTGTTTGACCTGATGCATCGAAAGCACGCGCGGCAGCACAACGCGGCTAAGTTGAAAGTGACGATGATAAAAATGAATGGCCTGCAAATTGGTGGCGGAGGCTTGTACCGAAAGATGACGCTCAACCTGCGGATAGCGTTTTGCCGCGTACTCCAGCGTGGCAATATCCGCCAGAATCAGCGCATCCGCACCGTTCTGGGCGGCAACATCAATCGCGCTTTGCCAGCGATTCATCCCATCAGGATGGGCGAAGGTGTTGATGGCCACATGCAGTTTGCGGCGATGCTGATGCAGATAGCGCGCGGCTTCAGCCAGTTTCTTATCGGTAAAATTGAGGCCAGCAAAGTGGCGGGCATTGGTATCGTCTTTCAGGCCGACATACACCGCGTCAGCACCATGCTCCACCGCCGATTTCAGCGCAGGCAAATTCCCCGCCGGACACAGCAGTTCCATACATTTTCCTCCCCGGATTCTGAAGCCGAAGAGTGTAAATAACTGACCGGACAGCAATGTTGATTTAAGGCAGTGAAAGCGGCATTGATGATCGGGAGTGAAGCTTTTTCGTCCAGCCAGGCGGCGATTTCCTTGATCTCAGTGGAGGCGACGCCGGTCAGATGTGGCAAAATAGATGAAATTTTCTGAAGGGAATGTCGATGATGTTTGCGCGCTTACGCGGTCTGATTGTGGAAAAAGGCCCAGAATTCCTTGCTTTACCCGTTTCCATTACCCCTTTCCCGCTAAAAAAAGCTATTCTGCAACAACTCCTAAACTGGCAATTTCGTCATGCTTTGTCTGAAGGTGAGTTAGACTTTCTGGAAGGGCGTTATCTGGGGATCGAGGTTGCCGATGTGAATCTGCGCTGGATCACCACCCTGCAAGCAGGGCGCCTGACCGTTTCGCGCGACACCGAGGCTGATGTCTGGTTTCGCGGTGAAGCCAACGATCTGTTGCTGGTGGCAGCACGCAAAGCGGATCCCGATATGTTGTTCTTTCAACGCCGTCTGGTGATTGAAGGTGACACGGAGCTGGGACTTGAGGTGAAAAACCTAATGGATGCCATTGAACTGGATGCCATGCCCACGCCATTACGCACGGGATTGCAGCAGCTCGCTGCTTTTATTGAGGCAGGAATGAAACAGGACGCGAAGGCCGCTGAGGCGCGCGCGGGGATCTCATGTTGATTCGTACTGAAATTGGCGTTGATGCAGCAGGCATCGATAGCCTGTTAAAGCGCAGTTTTGCTACCGCTGCCGAAGCGGAACTGATACAGCAACTGCGCGAAGATGGCTTGCTGACTCTTGGTGTCGTTGCCACGGATGATGAAGGTCAGGTGCTGGGTTATGCCGCTTTCAGTCCGGTGACCCTGCAAGGAGAAGACCGCAACTGGGTAGCGTTGGCGCCGCTCGCCGTGGATGAATCGGTGCGCAAACAGGGCCTTGCTAAACAGCTGGTGTATGAAGGATTGGATTCACTTAATGAGTTCAGCTACAGCGCCGTGGTGGTGCTGGGCGATCCTGAGTTTTACAATCCACTCGGCTTTGAACCGGCGGCACGTCATGGCTTGCACTGTCGTTGGTTAGGCAGCGAAGCGGCCTTTCAGGTGTACAAACTGGCTGACGATGCGTTTGTCGGTGCAGAAGGGCTGATCGAATTCGCCGAGCCGTTTAATCGTTTCGACTAAACCAGGCCACTAAGCAGGGCGGCTGCTGCGCAACCAGCAGCAGCTTTTGCGCGCGGCTCAGCTGCTTCACCTGATACTCCAGGCGTGACGCCGCAGCGCGATCGCCGGCATCGCAATGAAACACCAGCGTTAAGGGGCCTTTGCCACGCAGCGAACGCGCGCCGCGTCCTAGCTGATGCTGTTGCAGGCGACGATTAACATCGGTGGTGATGCCGGTATACAGCATGCCTGCGGCGGTTTGTAGCAGATAGAGCTGCCAGCCTTGTTCCATCATACTCATCTCGAAAATTAGCTGGCAGGCAGTGTAGCGCGCTTCAGGCCGCATCGCTATTCGCCGCACGGAGTCCGATTTTGTCCGACCATGCTCATCTGATTCGCTACTTAAAAAAACAGCATGTGCTGTCGTTATCTGCCAGCCACGGCGACGATCTGTGGTGCGCCAACTGCTTCTATGTGTTTGATGCAGCGAACATGGCGTTCTGGCTAATGACCGAGCCTGACACGCGCCATGGTGCATTAATCCAGGCAAATCCTCGCGTGGCAGGCACCGTGAATGGCCAGCCGAAAAGCGTGCTGTTGATCAAAGGCGTGCAGTATCGCGGCGTGATTCAGCTTCTAAGCGGAGAAAGGGAAACGATGGCGCGTCACGCCTATCAGAAGCGTTTTCCGGTGGCGAAGAAAGTCACTGCGCCGCTGTGGGAAATCATGCTCGATGAAGTGAAGATGACCGACAATGCGCTGGGCTTTGGCAAAAAAATTGTCTGGCAACGCAGCGACATGTAGGTGCAAGAGGTAAATTTCCGCCCCGGATCAAGTTTGAGCGATTTCCACATGGCGGAATGAAATGACCTGAATAACACTAAGGCCTATCCGCCGCGTATCCCAACGCGGCATCGTTATTCAGTTGAATACGGAATTCTGTGATGACCCAACTCTCCTCTCACGCCCCAGCGACACGCTTCGCCTGGTGGAAACCGCTGCTGTTCCTCGCCGTGGTGGTAATCGGTCTGTGGTATGTCAAATGGCAGCCTTATTACGGCAAAGCCTTTACTGCCGCCGAAACGCACTCGATTGGTAAATCGATTTTGGCCAATGCGGCGGACTCACCGTGGCGCGCAGCGCTTGATTACGCCATGGTCTATTTCCTCGCCGTGTGGAAAGCGGCGGTGCTCGGCGTGATCCTCGGATCGCTGGTGCAGGTGCTGATTCCACGTGCCTGGCTGCTGCGTCTGATGGGCAGCTCGCGCTTTGGCTCGACGCTGATGGGCACTGGATTAGGTTTGCCAGGCATGATGTGCAGTTGCTGTGCAGCGCCGGTGACCGCTGGTTTGCGTCAGTCGCAGGTTTCCAGCGGCGCGGCGATGGCATTTTGGCTGGCGAATCCGCTACTCAATCCCGCCACGCTGATTTTTATGGGCTTTGTGCTCGGCTGGAATTTTGCGGCGATTCGGCTGGTGGCGGGTTTGATGATGGTATTGGGCATCGCGTGGCTGGTGCAGCGCAGCGTGCCGGATCAGGCCGTTGCCGCGCCCGTTATACCGGCTCGCGATGAGCAGCCGTTTCTGACGCGCTGGCTGCAAGTGATGTGGCGACTGTTCTGGAACACCATTCCGTTGTATATCATCGCGGTATTGTTGCTCGGTGCCGCCCGCGTTTGGCTGTTCCCGCACGCGGATGGCGCAGTGGGCAATACGCTGTTTTGGGTGATGTTGATGGCAATTGCTGGCTGCCTGTTTGTGATTCCCACCGCTGCGGAAATCCCGATTGTGCAGACCATGATGCTGGCGGGCATGGGCGTTGCGCCCGCGCTGGCGTTGTTAGTCACGCTGCCCGCCGTGAGTGTGCCGTCGTTATTGATGCTGCATCGCGCCTTTCCCGCACGGGCGCTGTGGATCGCGCTGATCGGCGTGGCAGGCAGCGGCATGCTGCTCGGCGTGCTCGCCTTGTGGCTGGCGTAACCACCAAATCTTCTGATTGCGGCTGCCGCGCCACAGCAGCCGCGCATCTTTTTCCGCTTCGATAAAACGTCCGTCAATCAGCACATCAATCTCATCCACCACTTCGCGCTGTGCCGCACTGAGTTCCGCCATCTCGTAGCCGGTCCACAGCCAGATATCCTTATCCGGACATTCACGTCGCACGCGTTTCACCAGGCGACGCACATGCGGCACGTTATGCGGATGCAGCGGATCGCCGCCGCTCAGCGACAAGCCCTGACGCGGAATGCGCCGATCGTTAAGATCGGCGATCAGCTGCTCTTCCATCTCCAGCGTAAAAGGCACGCCGGAATCCAGCCGCCACGTGCTTTGGTTATAGCAGCCGCGACATTGATGTTCACAGCCCGCGACAAACAGCGTGCAGCGCGTGCCGGGTCCGTTAACGATATCGACCGGATAATAGCCGTGGATGCGCATCATCCCAGTTTTCCTGTCTCCAGATGTTTAACGCGCCGCTGCACCTCTTCCTGTTTACCGGCGTTAAACGGACGCGCATCCGGGCTGCCGAGATAGCCGCACACGCGGCGCGTCACCGATACGCGCGCCGGATCGTGATTACCGCAGCATGGGCAGGTAAACCCTTTGCTGGTGCAGCTGAACTCGCCGCTAAAGCCGCATTCGTAGCACTCATCGATCGGCGTATTGGTGCCGTAATAGGGCACGCGGTGATAGCTGTAATCCCAGACGTCTTCGAGCGCTTTGAGGTTGTGCTGGATGTTGGGATATTCGCCGTAACAGATGAATCCGCCGTTAGCGATGGTGGGATAGGGCGCTTCAAAGTCGATCTTGTCGTAGGGATTGACCTTTTTCTCCACGTCGAGATGGAAGCTGTTGGTGTAATACCCTTTGTCGGTCACTCCTGCCACCACGCCAAATTGGGCGGCATCGAGACGGCAGAAGCGGTCGCACAGATTCTCGCTCGGCGTACTGTACAAGCTGAAGCCGTAGCCGGTTTCCGCTTTCCAGGCATCCACCGCGTTGCGCAGATGGGTAACAATCGCCACGCCTTTTGCCCGCAGGTATTCGGCGTCGTATGGATGCACTTCGTTGCCGCTCAGCGCATTCAGCGTCTCATGCAGGCCGATGTAGCCAAGGGAAATCGAGGCGCGGCCGTTGCGGAAAATGGCGCCCACTTCGTCATCCGCTTTCAGCCGCACGCCGCAGGCACCTTCCATATACAGAATCGGCGCCACGCGCGCTTTGGTTTTTTCCAGCCGGGCGATACGCGTCATTAAGGCACGCTTCGCCAGCGCCAGACGTTCATCCAGCAACCGCCAGAACTGCGCTTCGTCGCCTTTGGCTTGCAGCGCGATACGCGGCAGATTGAGGCTAATGACGCCAATATTGTTGCGGCCTTCGTGAATCTGCTCGCCGTTCTCCTCGTACACGCCAAGGAAGCTGCGGCAGCCCATCGGCGTTTTAAACGAGCCGGTGACTTCCACCACTTTTTCGTAGTTGAGGATATCCGGATACATGCGTTTGCTGGCGCACTCCAGCGCCAGCTGTTTGATATCGTAGTTAACTTCGCCAGGCCGACGATTCACGCCTTCGCGGATAGCAAACACCAGTTTCGGGAATACCGCCGTTTTATGATTTTTACCCAATCCGGCAATGCGGTTACGCAGAATGGATTGCTGAATCAGGCGCGCCGCCCAGTCGGTGCCGAGGCCAAAGCCAAAGGTGACAAACGGCGTCTGGCCATTGGCGGTGTGCAGCGTGTTCACTTCATATTCCAGCGACTGAAACGCGTCGTAGCACTCTTTCTCGGTGCGCACGCGCGCATAGGCTTCGGCATCGGTAATCTGCCACTCTTGCGCCACCGCGCGGTGCTTCTCCAGGCTGAGCGTAACGAACGGTGCCAGCACTTCATCAATGCGGTTGATGGTGGTGCCGCCGTAAATATGGCTGGCAACTTGCGCGATGATCTGCGCGGTGACCGCCGTGGCGGTAGCGATCGATTTGGGCGGCTCGATCTCGGCGTTGCCCATCTTGAAACCGTTGGTCAGCATGCCGTGCAGATCGATCAGCATGCAGTTAAACATCGGGAAGAACGGGGAATAATCGAGATCGTGATAGTGGATGTCGCCGCGCTCATGCGCTAGCACCACATCGCGCGGCAACAGTTGCTGCTGAGCGTAATGTTTAGCAACGATGCCAGCCAGCAGGTCGCGCTGGGTTGGAATCACTTTGCTGTCTTTATTGGCGTTTTCGTTGAGCAGCGCCGCGTTGGTTTGCTCCACCAAACCGCGAATGGCGTGATGCAGTTTACCGCGCTGTTCACGCACTAGATCGCGGTCATGGCGATATTCGATATAAGCGCGCGCCAGCTGCGGCCAGCGTCCACTCATCAGCGTCTCTTCCACCGCGCACTGAATGTCGCGGATATCCACTTCGGCCTGTTCAGCCAGCTGCTGGCTAACCTGCGCCGCCACTTGCGCGCACCAGGCCGTATCATCGATTTGTGCCGCACGCGCGGCCGCGCTTACTGCCGCCTCGATCCGCTGCGCATCAAACGGCACTCTGCAGCCGTCACGCTTAATCACCACCGTCGCCATTTCTTCTCCATGAAACTATATGTAGATAATTTTAAGGAGTGTAATCGCTATATATGGTGTTTGCGCGCTAATTAATCGCAGGCGGTTTGACCTACAGCAAGGAAGCCACAACCAAGATTGAAAGCCGCGCAATGGTTACTCTGGTTAAAATACAAAAGTTTTAACCCGCCTTGATTTCGGTTTGTCGCCACTTGCTTTGCAAAGCGAAACAGGTTTAATGGGCCTTTTGCCCATTTTGGTCCGCTGTTTCATTTACAAGGATGCCCAGATGCCATTGCAGAGAACCTTGCTTGCCTGTTGTTTATCCATGACTTTTTCCGCCTTCGCCGCGCCCGCCGGAGATTTACCGCTGATGCCGTGGCCACAAAGCGTGGTGCAGCCGAGCGGCGGCGGGGCGTATGCGTTAACACCGCAGCTCACGTTGCATATCTCGGGCGATCATCTGGAAGGTGCTGAATCGCGCTGGCGCGCGCGCATTGCGCGGCAAACCGGCTGGCCGCTGCTGCCAGCCAGCGCATCCAGCGATCATCCCAGCATTCAAGTGCAAATCGCGCAGGCGGTTGATCCGATTCCCCAGCCGGACAGCGACGAAAGTTATCATCTGCTGGTTAACAGCGACGGCGTGTTACTGAAAGCCAATACGCGCTTTGGTGCGATGCGCGGCATGGAAACCGTGCTGCAGCTGATTGAAAACACCGAAAACGGCACCGAAATCCCCTACGTCACCATTGACGATAAACCGCGCTTTCCGTGGCGCGGTGTGCTGATTGATTCGGCGCGCCACTTCCTGCCGATTGAAACCGTTAAGCGGCAAATCGATGGCATCGCCGCTGCGCGTATGAACGTGTTTCACTGGCACTTAACCGACGATCAAGGTTGGCGTTTTGCCTCCAGCCACTATCCGCAGCTGCAGGAGAAAGCCAGCGACGGCTTGTACTACACGCAGCAGCAGATGCGCGATGTAGTGCACTATGCCACGCAGCGCGGCGTGCGCGTGGTACCGGAAATCGATCTGCCTGGTCATGCCTCAGCGATCGCGGTGGCGATGCCGGAGCTGATGAGCGCGCCGGGCCCGTATCAGATGGAGCGCGGCTGGGGCGTGTTTAAGCCGCTGCTCGATCCCAGCAACGAAGCAGTATTCCGCTTTATCGACACCTTAATGGGCGAAGTAACGGCGATATTCCCCGATCCCTACATTCACATCGGTGGCGATGAGGTCGATCCAAGCCAGTGGAATGATTCCACGCGTATTCAGCAATTTATGCGCGATCACGGCCTGAAGGATACGTATGCGCTGCAAGCCTGGTTTAACCAGCGCGTTGAGAAAATCCTCGAAGCACATCAGCGCCGCATGATCGGTTGGGATGAGGTTTACCATCCTGATCTGCCAAAAAGCATTCTGATTCAATCATGGCAAGGACAGGATGCGTTGGGCACCGTGGCGAAAAACGACTTCCGCGGCATTCTCTCCACCGGTTTCTATCTCGATCAGCCGCAAACCGCCGCCTATCACTATCGCAATGAACCCTGGCCGCAAGGGCTTAACGGTGCGGATCAGGTGCAAGCCGGTGAGCAGACACAGAGCTGGCAATTCACCATGCCGCGCCTGAAAGGCAGCGCGCTGAAAGGCAGCTTTACGCTGATTGAGGGGAAAAACGGCTGGCGCGGCTTTATCGATTTCAGCGGCAAAGCACGTCGCATGGTCAGCGATATCCGCTGGCTGTCGCCAACGCAGCTGACCTTTAGCGTCGATACGTGGATGGGGCCGTTCCAGCCGATGGTGACGCTGACGCAAGACAAGCTGACCGGTTATATGCTGGTGGGCAACGTGCGTTATCCCACGGAAGGCAGCAAGCTGATGCAAGTGCCAACCGGCATTGCGCCATCATTGCCGACGCCGGAGCAGATGCAAAACAACCTGATTGGCGGCGAAGCGGCGCTGTGGGCTGAGAACGTTAATAGCCGGGTGATTGATACGCGCCTGTGGCCGCGCGCTTTTGTGGTGGCTGAGCGGTTATGGTCGGCAAAGGATGTCACCGACAGCGACAACATGTATCAACGCCTGAGCGCAGTGGATCGCTGGGGCACCATTTCAGTCGGTTTGCAGCAGCATCAGCAGGCTGAAGTGCAGATGATGCGATTGGCGAACAGCAGCGACATCACGCCATTACGTATATTGGCCGAAGTGCTGGAACCGGCGCAGTACTACACGCGCCAGCATCTGAAATTCCAGGCGGGACATTACGACTATTTTGAACCGCTCAATCGTTTGGCGGATGTGTTGCCTGCCGAGAGTAACGCGGTGCGTTTGCTGGATAAGCAGGTTGATCGCTTGATCGCCAATCGCGCCGATCACGCGGCGGCGCATGCCATCCGTCAGCAACTGCAGCGCTGGCAGAACAACAGTGATGCGGTGATGCCGCTGATTCTGGGTAGCTATCAGCTCAAGCCGCTACAGCAGCAGGTGCAGCAAGTGACAGAACTGAGCCGGATGGGGCTGGATTTGGTCAACGCGCTGGAGCGTAATCAGGCGTATGGCGCAGGCGAAGTGGCGCAGATGCATACGCAACTGGACGCGGCAGCGCAGGTGCAGGATGAAACGGTGCTGGCGCTAGTGCGGCCGCTGGAGAAGTTACTGCGATCGTTTAAATAACAGAGGTCGCCATTAATGGCGACCCTACGAAAAGCGTAGGGTGCGCATTTATACGCACCGCGATCAATCAACGACGAACCGCAATCGCCTCAATCTCAATCTTCACATCTTTCGGCAGACGCGCCACTTCTACGCAAGAACGCGCTGGGAAGCTGGCGTTGTGCTCGGTGAAGAAGGCTTCATAGGTCGCGTTAACCGTGGCGAAGTCATTCAGATCCTTCACAAACACGGTGGTTTTCACGATATCGCCCACTTTCAGGCCTGCGGCTTCGACAATCGCCTTCACATTTTCCAGTGACTGACGTGCCTGTGCAGAAACATCGTCGGCAACGGCGCCAGTGGCGGGATCAACCGGGATCTGGCCTGAAGTGATGATCATACTGCCGAGATCCACGCCCTGCACGTAAGGGCCAATCGCTGCGGGTGCGTTTGAAGTACTGATTTCGCGAGACATTGTTTCTCCTTGAAAGTGCGCGGCCGACCGATGTCCGCCGCGAAATGAATCGTCCCATTATAGGGACGACGCGGGCGATTACCAGTGACCGAGCACCACGTGGCGCGCGAACTCTTTCTCGCAATATTTGCACTTCAGATGTACATCATCTTCGCGCTTTTTCACCGCAAAGCTGGTGAACACCGGCTCGTTGCGGCTGATGCAGTTGCTGTTCGGGCAAGTCAGCACGCGGTCAATACGATCCGGCAAGGTTGGGGCGATCTTCGCCACCACTTCGTATTCGTCAATGCGGTTCACAGTCGCGAGCGGCGCATACACCGCCAGCTGATTGATCTGATCGTCGGTCAGGAAGGTGTTTTCGATCTTGATTAGATCTTTGCGGCCCATCTCGCCCGACGGCAAGTTAAGGCCGATGGTGATGCGCTGATCGGTTTCGGTCAGACGAAACAGCGACAGTAACTTAAAGCCGACCTGCGCCGGGATATGGTCGATTACCGTGCCGCGTTTGATGGCTTCAACCTGCAATTTATTATCGTGTGTCATCGCTTTGCTCCTTACAGTGCCAGTTCGCGATTCAGTACCAGCGCCAGCAGTGCCTGGCGAGCGAAGATGCCATTTCCAGCCTGCTGGAAATACCAGGCGTGCGGCGTGCTATCCACGTCGGTGGTGATCTCGTCAATACGCGGCAGCGGATGCAGCACTTTCATGTTGTCGCGCGCACCGGCTAAATCGGCGGCGCGCAGGATGAACTGCGCTTTAACGTTGGCGTATTCCGACGGATCGAGGCGCTCTTTCTGCACGCGCGTCATATACAGAATGTCGAGTTGTGGCATCACTTCTTCGATGGTGTCGTGGCGCGACCAGGCAATGTTCTGCTCATCCAGCATATCGGTGATGTACGACGGCATCGCCAGCGCATCAGGCGCGATAAAGAAGAAGCGGTTGCCATCAAACTTCGCCAGCGCCTGCGTCAGTGAATGCACGGTGCGGCCATATTTCAGGTCGCCGACCATCGCCACATTCAGGTTATCGAGGCGATTTTGCGTTTCGCGGATGGTGAAGAGATCGAGTAGCGTTTGTGTCGGATGCTGGTTGGCACCGTCACCGGCATTGAGAATCGGAATGCCGCCGGAGAATTCCGTCGCCAGACGCGCCGCGCCTTCCTGCGGATGACGCATCACGATGGCATCGACGTAAGTACCAATCACTGAAATGGTATCGGCGAGGGTTTCACCTTTCTTGCCGAGCGAGGTGTTGCTGCCGTCGGCGAAGCCCACCACCGACGCGCCGAGACGATGCATCGCGGTTTCAAACGACAAGCGCGTGCGCGTTGAAGCTTCAAAGAAGCAGCTGGCGATCACGTTGTGTTTCAGCAGCTCCGGCTGGGGATTGGCTTTCAACTGGGCGGCGGTATGCAGCACCAGCTCCAGCTCGTCGCGGTTGAGATCGTTGATGGAAATAATGTGCTTGCGATATAGCGGGTTGGCCATAGCGTTCTCCTCTGCGCTGCCGGATTGCGGACAAAAAAAAGCCCCTGCTTAAGGGGCTTTTTTTACGATCGATTGATGACGGAAAGAAACAGATGCGCCGCCCGCTGTCAGGCGTCGTTGAGCGTCAAATTGTGCGCTGCGCTGTTGCATGTTTCCTCCGGCAAATTGGGCCGCATTATACGCATTCACTGATTTGCATCAAGCAAATATCGCGCACGAGGTAAACGTTTGCGGCGCGACCAATCATAGCTTGCCGAGCGTCGCCACCATCACCGCTTTAATGGTGTGCATGCGGTTTTCAGCCTGATCGAACACGATGCTGTGCGCAGACTCAAACACCTCATTACTCACTTCCATGCCATCCTGCAAACCGTACTGCTCGGCCATTTGCCGGCCCAGCGTGGTTTTGTCGTCATGGAAGGCCGGCAAGCAGTGCAGGAACTTCACCTGCGGATTGCCGGTCAGTGCCAGCATCGCGCTGTTTACCTGATAAGGGCGCAGCAGGGCGATGCGATCTTCCCACACCGATTTTGCTTCACCCATCGACACCCACACATCAGTGTAGATGAAGTCGGCACCTTGCACGCCTTCGGCGATATCTTCGGTCAGGGTGATTTTGCCACCGGTTTGCTGCGCGGCCACGCGGCATTGATCCACCAGTTCCGCTTCCGGCCAGCAGCCTTTTGGTGCCACCAGACGCAGATCCAGGCCAACCAGCGCGGCGGCTTCCAGCATGCTGTTACCCATGTTGTTGCGCGCATCGCCGACGTAAACCAGCGTCATTTCATTCAGCGCTTTACCCGGCAAATGTTCCTGCATCGTCAGCAGATCGGCCAGCAGCTGCGTGGGGTGGAATTCGGTCGTCAGGCCATTCCATACTGGCACGCCAGCGAATTCCGCCAAGGTTTCCACCAGTTCCTGGCCGTAACCGCGATATTGAATACCGTCATACATGCGTCCCAGCACGCGCGCGGTGTCTTTCATTGACTCTTTATGGCCGATTTGGCTGCCACTTGGGCCGAGATAGGTAACGTTAGCGCCCTGATCGTAAGCGGCAACTTCGAAAGAGCATCGGGTGCGAGTCGAGTCTTTTTCGAAGATGAGCGCGATGTTTTTGCCTTTCAGGTACTGCGTTTCGCTGGCATTTTTCTTTGCGTGTTTTAATTCACCTGCCAGACTCAGCAGAGAATCGATTTCGGCTGGGGTGAAATCCAGCAATCTCAGGAAATGTCTTTGATGTAGCTGACTCATACAGCGCTCCGGGTGCCCACATTAAAATGAATTAAAATTCAATCTAACCGTATGAATATGCATTTTCAACCCCAGCGTTAAGAAACTTGTTGTTTTGTGTAGTGGCGCGCGAGGCAGTGTGGGAAAATAATTGTATTCAGCCGAATATTTGAGGACACACCCATGGCATATGAAGCATTGCTGGAAGAACAGCGCGAAGAGACGCGACTGATCATTGAAGAGTTGCTGGAAGACGGCAGCGATCCAGATGCGCTTTACACTATCGAACATCATCTCTCCTGCAACAACTTTGACTCGCTGGAGAAGGTCGCGGTTGATGCCTTCAAACTGGGCTACGAAGTCAGCGAGCCAGAAGAGCTGGAGCTGGAAGATGGCACCACCGTGATGTGTGTGGATATCCTGAGCGAAGGCGCGTTGAAGCCTGAGCTGATTGATGCGCAGGTTGAGCAACTGGTGAATCTGGCGGGCAGCTACAACGTCGATTACGACGGTTGGGGCACCTACTTTGAAGACCCTGATGCCGAAGATGAAGACGACGATGGCGAGTTCATCGACGACGAAGAAGACAACGGTGTGCGTCACTAAGCATTAATGGGCGGCGCTCGCCGCCCTGAAACCTCTCCCCGTAAGACAAAGACTGCCCATGAATTACGCTCCGCTATTAGAACCGATCTATCAATTCCTGCATTGCCGCACGCCACAAGCGTGGATTCATGAAGCGCGCAAGCCGGATAATCTGACGTTGCTGCTCACCGATCACATGGTTTGCGAATTGAAGGCCGCGCAAACTGCGGTGTTTATCATCCGTAAATACGTGGCGGATAAGCCGAGTGGTGATGCCATTCTGGCGTGGCTCAAGCCGTATGAAGATTTTATCTACCGCGACGAGCAGGACAGTAACTTTATCAATGCCCACAAGAATCTGACCAAAAGCATTATCGTGCGCAACGAACTGCCGTGGGCCGACGATCTGGTGGAGATGATGGTGCTGCTGGTGAAAGAGGAATTGCATCATTTCTATCAGGTGTGGGAGATCATGCAGTCGCGCGGTTTGCCATATCGCAAAATCACCGCCAGCCGCTATGCCAAAGGGCTGATTCGCGAAATTCGCACTTACGAGCCGGAAGCGCTGGTGGATAAGCTGATTTGCGGGGCGTACATCGAAGCGCGATCCTGCGAACGTTTCGCCAGCCTTGCGCCGTATCTGGATGAGCAGCTGGAGAAGTTCTATATTTCGCTGCTGCGCTCGGAAGCGCGTCACTATCAGGATTACCTGAAGCTGGCACAGCAGATTTCGCCGAAGGACATTGCGCCGCGCGTAAAGGTGTTTGGTGAAACAGAAGCGCGCTTAATCAGCGAACCGGATGGCGAGCTACGCTTTCATAGTGGGGTGCCGGCAGTTTGGTGCGCATGAATGCGCACCCTACAAAAAACCGGCAACTAAACCGTAGGGTCGCCATTCATGGCGACCTCTATCATCACAACACCTTCAACATCCGCACTTCGCAATCCACATGCCCGGTACAGCCCATCGCGTTATCAATCAGCTCAAACCCCAATGACTCATACAACTTAATCGCACGCGTCAAACTGCCAGTCGTCTCCAGATAGCAACGCTGAAAACCCCGTTGACGGGCAAATTCCATGGCGCGCAGCGCCAGATCGCGCGCCAGGCCTAAGCCGCGCACCTGCGGCAGGAAATACATCTTCTGCAACTCGCAGATATCCGGCGCGCTGCAGGCCAGAGGAGCAACGCCGCCGCCGCCCACTACCACACCATCATGTTCCACAATCCAGTAGGCGCTATTGGCTTCGCTGTAGAGTTCGAACAGGCGATCGAGATGGGGATCGGACACGGTGTAGCCTTTGTCCGCCGTCAGGCCAAATTCAGCTGACACATCACGGATCACCTGCGCGATCAGCGAGTTATCGGCAGCGGTAATGGGGCGCACCTTTAAATTGATGGAGGCGTCGGTGGTCATCATTATCTTCCGGTAAAAAAAAACCGGGCAGTGCCCGGCTTCGATTAAGCAGTTGGACTGAAGCGCTTACAATGCCGCAATCACGCCCTGCTGTTCAAACAGTTTTGCTTTTGATTGCTCAAGCTCAGCCACGCGCTCACGCTCTTTCGCGACAACCGCTTCCGGCGCACGTGAGACAAAGCCTTCGTTCGCCAGTTTGGTCTGGATCTTCTCGATTTCGACATCAAGTTTCACCAGCTCTTTCGCCAGACGCTCCAGCTCGGCTTCTTTGTTGACCAGATCCGCCATCGGGATCAGCAACTCAGCGCCTTCAACAATCTTGGTGACCGAAACCGGGCCTTTCTCGCCCGCAGGCAGAATGGTCAGGCTTTCCAGACGCGCCAGACGCGACAGGAAGGTGCGGTTCTCTTCTACGCGACGCTGTGCGGCAGCAGAGCAATCACGCAGCAGCACGTCGAGCGGCTTGCTTGGTGCAATGTTCATCTCAGCACGAATATTACGCACCGCAACGATCGCCTGCTTCATCCACTCGATATCGGCCTGCGCCTCGGCATCCTCTTTCGCCGCGTCATACTGCGGGAACGGCTGCAGCATGATGGTATCGTGATCGATGTTTTTCAGGCCTTTCACACGCTGCCAGATGGTTTCGGTGATGTAAGGAATGATTGGATGCGCCAGACGCAGCAGCGCTTCCAGCACGGTAACCAGCGTATTACGCGTACCGCGCAGTTCCGCTTCGCTACCGCTGGTCATTACCGGCTTGGTCAGTTCCAGATACCAGTCACAGAACTGGTTCCAGGTGAAGTCGTACAGAATATTGGCCGCGATATCAAAGCGATAGCTATCCAGCGCTTCGCGATAGGCTTTCACGCTGCGGTTGAATTCGCTCAGGATCCAGCGATCCGCCAGCGACAGCTTCATTTCGCCGCCGTTTTGGCCGCAATCCTGCTCTTCGGTATTCATCAGCACGAAGCGGCTGGCATTCCACAGCTTGTTACAGAAGTTGCGGTAACCTTCGAGGCGCTTCATATCCCAGTTGATATCACGACCGGTAGACGCCAGCGCGGCGAGGGTAAAGCGCAGCGCATCGGTACCTGAAGGCACGATGCCGTCCGGGAACTGCTTCTCGGTACGTTTGCGGATCTTCTCAGCCAGCTGCGGCTGCATCATGTTGCCGGTACGCTTCTCCAGCAGATCTTCCAGCGAAATACCGTCAATCATATCCAGTGGATCGATGACGTTGCCTTTCGACTTGGACATCTTCTGGCCTTCTTCATCACGGATCAAACCGGTCATGTAGACGGTTTTGAACGGCACCTGCGGTTTGCCGTTTTCATCTTTGATGAAGTGCATGGTCAGCATGATCATGCGCGCAATCCAGAAGAAGATGATGTCGAAGCCGCTCACCAACACGCTGGTTGGATGGAAGGTACGCAGCGCTTCGGTGTTCTCTGGCCAGCCCAGTGTCGAGAAGGTCCACAGACCGGACGAGAACCAGGTATCCAGCACGTCGTCGTCCTGGCGCAGCGCCACGTCGGCGGCCAGATTGTTTTCCTGGCGCACTTCGTCTTCGGTGCGGCCGACATAGACGTTGCCGTCGTTGTCGTACCATGCTGGGATGCGATGTCCCCACCACAACTGACGTGAAATACACCAATCCTGAATGTCGCGCATCCATGAGAAGTACATGTTTTCGTACTGCTTCGGCACGAACTGGATGTCGCCGTTTTCTACCGCTTCCACCGCGACTTTCGCCAGCGGTGCGGTGCGCACATACCATTGGTCGGTCAGCATTGGCTCGATCACCACGCCGCCGCGATCGCCGTAAGGCACGGTCAGGTCGTGCGGTTTGATCTCTTCCAGCAGGCCGATCTCATCAACGGCAGCAACAATCGCTTTACGCGCGGCGAAACGCTCCATCTTCTGGAACTGTGCCGGGATATCGTCGGCGCACTCGTCGCTGACTTCACCATTGGTGTCGAACACTTCCGCGCGCTCGCGGATATCGCCATCAAAGGTCAGAATGTTGATCATTGGCAGCTTATGACGACGACCCACTTCGTAGTCGTTGAAGTCATGCGCAGGGGTGATCTTCACACAGCCGGTGCCTTTTTCCATGTCAGCGTGTTCATCGCCAACAATCGGAATGCGACGATTCACCAGCGGCAGGATCAGCTCTTTGCCGATGAGATCTTTGTAGCGTGGATCTTCCGGGTTAACTGCCACGCCGGTATCGCCCAGCAGGGTTTCCGGACGCGTGGTCGCCACCACCAGATAATCTTTGCCTTCAGCGGTTTTCACGCCGTCAGCCAGCGGATAGCGGATGTGCCACATCGAGCCTTTGCTCTCGCGGTTTTCCACTTCCAGATCGGAGATGGCGGTACGCAGTTTTGGATCCCAGTTCACCAGGCGCTTGCCACGATAAATCAGGTTCTCTTTGTACAGGCGGACAAACACTTCGCGCACCGCGTTGGACAGACCGTCATCCATGGTGAAGCGCTCGCGCTCCCAGTCAACCGAGTTGCCGAGACGACGCATTTGGCGAGTAATAGTGCCGCCAGATTCCGCTTTCCACTGCCAGATTTTGTCGATGAACGCATCGCGGCCATAATCCTGGCGCGTTTTGCCCTCTTCAGCGGCGATTTTGCGTTCTACCACCATCTGCGTGGCGATACCGGCGTGATCGGTACCGGCCTGCCACAAGGTATTTTTACCCTGCATGCGCTGGTAGCGAATCATGGTATCCATGATGGTCTGCTGGAAAGCGTGACCCATATGCAAGCTGCCGGTGACGTTCGGCGGCGGGATCATGATGCAAAAGCTTTCCTGGCTGGTATCGCCATTCGGTTTAAAGTAGCCCTGCTGTTCCCAGTGCTCGTAGAGCGGCTGCTCGATATCTTGCGGGTTATATGTCTTTTCCATTTCTACACTGTCGTTTGCGGCGAGGGTGGCGTCGCCGTATTCAATTGGAAACCAACGCTGCGATAGGCTTTGTAGCGATCGCGCGCCAGTTGTTTTAGGGATTCTTCATAAGGAACGAAGTCTATCACTTCATGGAAACCAGTAGCAAAATCTGCGAACTGTGGCAGAAGGCTGATCAGCAGATCGCGCGGTGAACTGCCGCGACGCTGTGGCCAGGCCAGCTCAACCGGCGCGCCGTAACGCGGGCCTTCACCGGCGAGGTTATGCGGTACAAAGGCGTTGGCCGGAAGCTGCCAGAGCGCTTCATCCAGCCGATTGGCTTGTTCTTCGTTTTCGCAGGCAATCAGGATGCGTTTGCCGTCACGCCAGCGTGTTTCGGCAAGAGAGCACACCAATGCTTCGATGGCGGTTAGGCCGTCGCTGGCGCTCTCAGACTCCATCACATAGAAAGTGGCGTTTTTCATGGGATCCTTTGGATGAGAGTGCGGTGCTTGCTGTCCCCCATCCCGGCCTTCCCCCACGAGTGGGGGAAGGAGACGCTGCCACATGCAGCTTCATCACTGACATGTGGCAGCATCTTCCTCCCCCATTTATGGGGGAGGACCGAGGAGGGGGACAGCCATCACCAAATCAATCGTCGCCGTTCAACCCTGCGCGATTCAGCAGGAATTGCGACAGCAGCGGTACCGGACGACCGGTTGCGCCTTTGGCTTTACCTGAACGCCATGCGGTACCGGCGATATCCAGGTGCGCCCAGTTAAACTTACGCGCAAAGCGCGCGAGGAAGCAGGCCGCCGTAATCGCACCGCCAGGACGGCCGCCAATGTTCGCCATATCAGCAAAATTGGATTCCAGCTGCTCCTGATACTCATCCGCCATCGGCAGACGCCAGGCGCGGTCGCCGGACTGCTCAGACGCGCTAATCAGCTCGTGCGCCAGCGGATTGTGGTTCGACATCAAACCGCTGACATGATGACCCAGCGCAATCACGCAGGCGCCGGTCAGCGTGGCGACGTCAATCACCACTTCTGGCTCGAAGCGTTCAACGTAGGTTAGCGCATCGCACAGCACCAGACGGCCTTCGGCATCGGTATTCAGCACTTCAACGGTTTGGCCCGACATGGTGGTCAACACGTCGCCCGGACGCATCGATTTGCCATCTGGCATGTTTTCACAGCCCACCAGCACGCCCACCACGTTCAGCGGCAGATTCAATTCCGCCACCATGCGCATCACGCCGTACACCGACGCCGCGCCGCACATGTCGTACTTCATCTCATCCATCGCTTCGGCTGGTTTGATCGAGATACCGCCGGAATCGAAGGTTAACCCTTTACCGACCAATACGATTGGACGCGCTTCGGGATCGTTATTGCCTTTGTATTCAATTACCGACATCAGCGATTCATTGTGGGAACCGGCGCCGACCGCCAAATAAGCGTTCATCCCCAATTCTTTCATCTGCTGTTCGCCGATAACGCGGGTTGTTACATTTTTGCTGTATGCATCCGCCAGCTGACGCGCCTGCGACGCCAGATACGCGGCGTTACAAATATTTGGCGGCATATTGCTGAGGTCTTTTGCGGCTTTAACACCGGCAGCCACAGCCAAACCGTGCTGAATAGCACGTTCGCCGCTGGTGAGTTCACGGCGGGTCGGCACGTTGAACACCAGCTTACGCAGCGGACGGCGCGGCTCGACTTTGTTGCTTTTCAGTTGATCAAAGTTGTAGAGCGCTTCTTTCGAGGTTTCGACCGCCTGACGCACTTTCCAGTAGGTATTGCGACCTTTGACGTGCAGTTCAGTCAGGAAGCACACTGCTTCCATCGAGCCGGTGTCATTCAAGGTATTGATGGTTTTCTGAATCACCTGCTTGTACTGGCGCTCATCCAGCTCGCGCTCTTTACCGCAGCCGATCAGCAGGATGCGTTCGGAGAGGATATTCGGCACATGGTGCAGCAGCAGCGTTTGGCCCACTTTTCCTTCCAGTTCACCGCGGCGCAGCAGGGCGCTGATGTAGCCATCGCTGATTTTATCCAGCTGCTCAGCAATGGGTGACAAACGGCGCGGTTCGAAAACGCCAACAACAATGCAGGCGCTACGCTGTTTTTCCGGGCTACCGCTTTTTACACTGAACTCCATGCACTCTCCTGAATCTTAAAGACAACGGCCTAAGCTGTCGTTAGAATGTAGCGCGCTCGTAACTCATTAATTCGTTACGGCGCCATGACAATTCAACGCCGGTAGTCATAATGAGTTGTGGTGACAAGTATGTTGTTTTTTCACCACGCTAACGCGTTCGTCATACTATTTTAGCTACGATGACGGCCATTGATGAAGAAAAATGGCTGATAAGCGTTGAAACTAGCGATTTTCCTGCAAAAAGACAAGTTATCACAGGCGTACTAAGCGTGATCATCATTAGATATCTGGTTCGGGAAACGCTCAAAAGCCAGCTGGCTATCCTCTTCATCCTGCTACTTATCTTCTTTTGCCAGAAGTTAGTGCGGATTTTGGGAGCTGCGGTGGATGGCGAAATTCCAACAAACTTAGTTCTGACATTGTTAGGACTTGGCGTGCCTGAAATGGCACAACTTATCCTGCCCCTAAGCCTGTTTCTGGCGATTTTAATGACCCTTGGGCGGCTGTACACCGAAAGTGAAATCACGGTGATGCATGCCTGCGGCCTGGGGAAAAGTGTGCTGATCAAAGCCGCGATGATTCTGATGCTGTTCACATCGATTGTGGCGGCGGTCAACGTCATTTGGTTAGGGCCATGGTCCTCACGTTATCAGCAGGAAGTGACGCAAAACGCCAAAGCGAACCCAGGCGCGGCGGCGCTGGCAGCTGGACAGTTCCAGACCTCCAGCGACGGTAATGCGGTGCTGTTTGTTGAAAATGTGAAGGGCAACCATTTCGGTAACGTGTTCCTGGCGCAACTGCGTCCGAAAGGCAATGCGCGTCCTTCGGTGGTGCTGGCTGATAGCGGTCACATGGAGCAGCATAAAGATGGCTCGCAAGTGGTAACGCTGGATAAAGGCACGCGTTTTGAAGGCACGGCGATGCTGCGTGACTTCCGCATCACCGACTTTGTGAATTATCAGGCGCTGGTGGGCTACAAAGAAGCCACGCTCGATCCGAACGATGCCGATCAGGCGGATATCAGCACGCTGTTCCAGAACAAAACCCCGCAGTTCCAGGCTGAGCTGCACTGGCGCTTAACGCTGGTGTTTGCGGTGCTGATTATGGCGTTGATGGTGGTGCCGCTCAGCGTGGTGAACCCGCGTCAGGGCCGCGTGCTGTCGATGCTGCCTGCCATGCTGCTGTACCTGATCTTCTTCTTGCTGCAGAGTTCGCTGCGTTCCAACGCCGCGAAAGGCCGCTTCGATCCGGCCATCTGGATGTGGGTAGTGAACTTCTCCTATCTGGCGCTGGCGGTGCTGCTGAACCTGTGGGATACCGTGCCGATGCGTCGCATCCGTGCGCGCTTTAGCCGTGGAGGATCGGTCTGATGTTTAAGGTTCTTGACCGCTATATCGGCAAAACCATCTTCAACACCATCATGCTGACGCTGTTCATGCTGGTGTCGCTGTCGGGCATTATCAAGTTCGTTGATCAGCTGCGTAAAACCGGGCAGGGCGCATATACCGCGCTGGACGCCGGTTACTACACGCTGCTCAGCGTGCCGAAAGATATCGAAATCTTCTTCCCGATGGCGGCGCTGTTGGGCGCATTGCTGGGTTTGGGCACGCTGGCGCAGCGTAGCGAACTGGTGGTGATGCAGGCATCGGGCTTCACCCGCATGCAGGTGGCGCTGGCGGTGATGAAAACGGCGATTCCGCTGGTGCTGTTAACCATGGCGGTGGGCGAATTCGTTGCGCCGCAGGGCGAACAGATGGCGCGTAACTACCGTGCGCAGCAGCTGTACGGCGGCTCGCTGGTTTCGACGCAAAACGGTCTGTGGGCGAAGGACGGCAACGACTTCATCTACATCGAGCGCATCAAAGGTGATAACGAAATTGATGGCGTCAGCATCTACAAGTTCAGCGATCAACGCCGTTTGCTGAGTGTTCGCTATGCGGCGAGTGCTACCTGGAATGCGGATAAAAAGCTGTGGGCGCTGTCGCAGGTCGATGAATCGGATCTGCAAGACGCCAAACAGATTACCGGCTCGCAAACCCTGAGCGGCGAATGGAAAACCAATCTGACGCCCGATAAGCTTGGCGTGGTGGCGCTGGACCCGGACGCGCTGTCGATCACCGGCCTGTATAACTACAGCAAATACCTCAAGCAGAGCGGCCAGGTTTCAGGACGCTACCAGCTGAATATGTGGAGCAAAATCTTCCAGCCGCTGTCGGTGGCGGTGATGATGCTGATGGCACTGTCGTTTATCTTTGGTCCGCTACGTAGCGTATCAATGGGCGTGCGCGTGGTGACGGGGATTAGCTTTGGTTTCCTGTTCTACGTGCTGGATCAGATCTTTGGTCCGTTGAGTCTGGTCTACGGTTTGCCGCCAATCCTGGGTGCGATTCTGCCAAGCGGCGCGTTCTTCGCCATCAGCTTGTTCCTGCTGATGAAACGCCGGTAATGTTGGGCGGTCGCCATAAATGGCGACCTTTCCACGTCCGTAGGGTCGCCATTCATGGCGACCTTTTTAATGAATACGCTCGATCCATCCCGGCACCTGCGACAACAAATACAAAATCAGCCCAATTGTCCCGCCAACCAGCGTGCCGTTAATGCGGATAAACTGCAGGTCACGGCCAATATTCAGCTCAATTTGCTGTGACATATCGCGGGCGTCCCAGCTTTTCACCGTATCGCTAATATGGCGCGTCAGAAAGGCAGCAAACTCCGGTGCGACGCTACGTGCAGCGTCTTCCAGATGCTGATTCATGGAAGCGCGCAGCGCTTCATCAGCCGCCAGAGTTTCACCCAGCCACAGCGCAGCCAGCCGGACGCGCTCCTGCACCCGCGAATCCTCGCTGCTCAGGTCGTCTTTCAGCCAGCCACGTAAATCCTGCCACAGCTCGCCAATGTAGCGATTGAAAGACTCATCTTCCTTCAGCCAGCTCTTGATGGTTTCGGCGCGTTCCGCCATCTCAGGATCGCTTTTCAGCCGCTCAATCAGGCGCTGCACCGCGCGGTCAAAGCCGAGACGTAACTCATGTCCCTGATCGAGCGCCACCTGATCGAGTATCGAATCCACCGCATTCGCCACCAAGTCGGCGCTGTGCTCGCCAAGCCATTCGGTCGGCAACATTTTGGCTTTAATCGGATGCTCGCGCTTCAGCCAGCGCACAATCTGCGCGGCGATAAACTCGCGCGTACCGGGCTTGTGCAGCAGGCGCAGCAGCTGTTGTACCGCCGCATCCAGCAGCTCCTGATGACGATTATTTTTCGTCAGGCTATCCAGCAGCAGCGCGCTGGATTGGGTGAGATCGACCTTATCTAACGCGCGATGCACTGCACGGCGCAGAAAACCCTGAATGCGTTGATCATCGGTGAGATCGAGAAAACCGCGCATCACCTGCAACAGATGGCGGCCAATACGATCGGCGTTGCCCGGCGTGTTCAGCCACTGCGCCAGCATCTGCGATGGATCGTGGCGGCGAATCAGCGCCAGCAGCGAATCGGTATCAAGGAATTTCTCCTGCACGAAGCGACCCAGATTCTCGCCAATGCGATCTTTATTGCGCGGAATAATCGCGGTATGACGCGAGATAAACGGCACCGGCACGCGGCGGAACAGCGCCACCACGGCGAACCAGTCGGCTAATGCGCCGACCATTGCCGCTTCGGCAATCGCCTTCAGCCCGAGTACCCAAAAGTTGGGGGGCAAAAACAGCGTTACCACAAAAGTCGCTGCCGCAATCAGCAGCAGCGACAGCGCCAGACGCTTGCTGCGTTTGAGTTGTTGATATTTATCCATAATTCCTTTTTTAACGACGTCGTCCGCCTAATAAACTGCCTAACACACCACGAATGATCTGATTGGTGACCTGGCGCGCGGCACTCTTCGCCACGCTCTGCACCACGCCGTCACGCTTGCCGCCGCGCGGGCCAGTGCTGCCGAACAAGATGTCCTTCAGGCCGCCGAGAATGCCATCATCGACGGCAACGTTGTTGCCTTTGGCTTCTGGCGCATTGGCTTGCTGCGTGGTGGCCTGCACGCCTTTTTGCAGCATTTCGAATGCGGATTCGCGATCCACTTCCGTGTCGTATTTACCGTACAGCGGCGAGTTGTTGATCAGGCCGTTACGTTCATCCTGGTTCACCGGCCCCATGCGCGAGCCGGGCGCAATCACCATCGCCCGCAGCACCATTGATGGGCTGCCTTTTTCATCGAGGAAGGAGATCAGCGCTTCGCCGGTGCCGAGCGCCTGAATCGCCTCGACGGTATCAAACGCCGGATTGGCGCGCATGGTTTCGGCGGCGCTTTTTACCGCTTTCTGATCTTTCGGCGTAAAGGCGCGCAGCGCGTGCTGCACGCGGTTGCCGAGCTGGCCCAGCACGTTGTCGGGAATATCGGCGGGATTTTGCGTCACGAAATAGACGCCAACGCCTTTGGAGCGGATCAGGCGAATCACCTGCTCAACTTTCTCCAGCAGCACCGGCGGCGCGTCGGTAAACAGCAGATGCGCTTCGTCGAAAAAGAACACCATTTTCGGCTTATCAAGATCGCCAGCTTCGGGCAAGTGCTCATACAGCTCGGCCAGCAGCCACAGCAGGCTGGTGGCGTAAAGTTTCGGCATTTGATAGAGCTTTTCCGCCGAGAGGATGTTGATAAAGCCTTTGCCGTTGCTGTCGCAGCGCATCCAGTCGCGGATATCCAGCATCGGCTCGCCAAAGAAGTGTTCAGCACCTTGCTGCTCCAGCGCCAGTAATCCGCGCTGAATCGCCCCAACGGATGCGCTGTTGATGTTGCCATATTGCGTCTGGAAGGCTTTGGCGTTGTCGCCGATGTACTGCGTCATGGCGCGCAGATCTTTGAAATCCAGCAGCAACAAGCCCTGATCGTCGGCGATGCGGAAGATGATTTGCAGTACGCCCGATTGCACCTCGTTGAGGTTGAGCAGACGCGCCAGCAGCAGCGGGCCGAGATCGGAGACCGTGGCGCGCACTGGATGGCCTTGCTGACCAAAAATATCCCACACCATCACCGGATTTTTCTGCGCCTGCCAGTCGGTAACGCCAATCTTCGCCAGACGCGCCAGCAGCTTCTCCGAACCTTCACCCGCAGCGGAAATGCCGGTGAGATCGCCTTTCACATCGGCCATAAACACCGGCACGCCGATATCGGAGAAGGATTCCGCCAGCTTTTGCAGCGTGACGGTTTTGCCGGTGCCGGTGGCGCCAGTGATCAAACCGTGGCGGTTGGCCATGTTGGAGAGAAGATGCAGTTGAACGTCAGGCGTTTGGGCAATCAGTAACGGAGTGGTCATGATTTTTTCGCTCTCAGGCAATAGGTTATGCCAGAAAGGATAGCAAGCGGCGCGGTGTATCGCGTAATGTTTGTCAGTCGAGGTTCATAACGGTCGCCATGAATGGCGACCCTACGGTTTTGTAGGGTGCGCATTTATGCGCACCGAACAATAACGCTGAAATGAGATTACTTCTGCACCGTATCAAAAAACAGCAAACTCACGCCGATCCCTTGCTGCACATGATTCACGTTATTCCGCACCGCCACCTGCTGTGCGCCCTGCAGCGTCACCACGAACGGTGAGTTCTGCTGCACGGTTTTCTGCAAATCGGTATAGAGCGCACGGCGCTTAACGGCATCGCTTTCACCGGCTGCAGCACGGGTTTTCGCACTCAGATCCGGAATATCCCAGCCGACGCGCCACGCCAGGGTTTTGGAACCGCCCGGCACGTTATACGCAAAGGCGCTGGCGTTGGTGTTCGGATCGACATAGTCCGCGCCCCAATAGATGAAGATCGACTGGAAATCGCGACCGCGCATTTTGCTCCACAGCTCGGATTCCGCCACCGGCTGCAACTCAATCTGCACATCGGCTTTGGCGAAGCTGGCCTGCAGCGCCTGTGCCACGTCAATGTAAGGCGGCTGATTGATCACCGTCAGCGCAAACCTGGTACCCGGCTTGATGCCGCCTTTGGCTAAAATCTCTTTGGCTTTCGCCACATCGTAGTGGAACGGCTGATCGTCCAGCGCGCCGTCAAAACCTTGTGGCAGGAAGCTCTGATGAATGCGGTACTGACCTTTCAGCAAATCCTTCGAGATGGAATTGTAATCCACCAGCCAGCGCGCGGCTTGCCACAGCGCCGGATTGCCTAATGCCGGTTGCGCTTTGTCTTTGGTATTGAAACCGAGGTAGTAAACCAGGCTGGATGGGAAGGCTTCAATGCGCAGGTTTTTGTCGCTCTTAAGCGCATCAATCTGGTCCGGGCCAAGCTGGTACGCCACATCGACATCGCCTTGCTGAATCAGCAAACGACGCGCACCGGCATCCGCCACGCCTTTCAGCAAAATGCGTTTCAGCTTCGGCTGCGGATTAGCTTGTTGGTTAGCGCTCAACACCAGCGCTTGCTGCGGTACATATTGCTGAATGGTAAAGGCGCCGCTGCCGGCGGAGTTAGTATGCAGCCAGCCGTTGCCGAGATCGTTATTGGCGACGTGTTGCTGCACGGTTTTGCTATCTACCACCGAGGCAACCGGCGCGGTCAGCAGACGTAGCGCCAGGTTTTGACCAATCTGCGCCGGCCACTGAATCTCCAGCTGATGGTCATTCAGCACTTTGAACTGGCTGGCGATGTTTTCCCTGGTCCAGCCAAATTCAGCGAGGATGAAAGAGGGCGCTTTGTTCAGTTGCACCGCGCGCGTCAGTGAGAAGATCACATCCTGCGCCGTCACCGGATTGCCGCTGGAGAAGTGTGCATCGGGTTGGATGTTGAACACTAAGCTGTGCGGCGTGCTGCCTTGTTGCCAGTTGGTGGCCAGCAGCGGTGCCAGTTTTTGTGGGTCATTACGATCCGCCTCCACTAACGTTTGGTAGATGTTGCGCTGCACGCTGTTACTGACGGTTTCGAAGCTTTCAGCGGGATCGAAGCTAATAATGCCGTCGAGCGGGACGGCGACGACAAGGGTATCTTTCGGTGTGGCGGCGTGCAGTGCAAAGCTGCTGCCCCATAAAGCGACGAGCAAAATCAGTGAGCGCATTATTATTGTCCTGAGTGATAGATAAATTCACTCTATATCTGCCGTCGCGTTGGCAAAATGCCGGTTTGTTCTGAGCTGTGCCGGAAAATAACAATTGATTACCTTGAGGTATTATTACGTTTATTTTGTGCGCGACTTGTCATTTCCACGAAATAGATCGTTCATCTGCTGGTCAATAAAGTAAATAAGATGTTATAAATGAGAATAATTCTCTGGTATGGAAGTATGATTTTTTTTCATTGATTCATTTCTGCGATTATTTCTTTGCGCGATAATACCTGGTCAAATGCCCACTAATTAGTGCCAATATCCCATCAAATGTACGGTTAAAACCGTGTTTTTCGCCTCGAAAGCCTTTTACCAAGCCTTAACCTAAATTCAACATGATGATTGAATTTCATCAAAACACATCCTTAATTGAATTTTTACATTCAGAAATACCTATATCCCTAAGATTGCCAGGTTATTTACCGATTTATAAAGCTATTAACAAAAATAATTATCTTTCTTAGCAAGTGAGAGTCGTCGCGCCATGCTTCTAAATAAACCGACCACCAGACGTAAGTTTTTACTTGGGTCTCTTCTGGCTTTGCCATTAAGTGACCTGGTATTTAAGGGATTGACTGCGGCGCAAGCTGCGGAAATGGCAGCACCTGAGCTCGCCGACTATAAACCGATCTTTTTCAGTGCCGATGAGTGGCAATTTATTCTGGCCGCAGCCGATCGTCTGATCCCCGCCGGCGGCAAAGGTAAAGCGCCAGGTGCACTGGAAACCAACGTACCGATCTTTATCGATCAGCAGTTGCACAGCCCGGAGTTCGGGGCAGAGATCTACATGCAAGGTCCTTTCAACGTGCATGCGCCTGCCACCATGGGTTATCAAATTCCGTTCACGCCACAGCAGATGTACCAAACCGGTATCAAGCTGGTGAATCAATGGACGCAAAGCAACTTCCAGAAACCGTTCCATGAGCTGTCACTGGAAGAGAAAGATGCCGTCCTCACCAAAGTGAACAAAAACGACGGTATCGACTTCGCCGCGCTGGGCGAAGAGAACCTGAAAGCCTCGCAGTTCTTCGGCCAACTGCTTGCAGATACCAAACACGGCTACCTCGCTGACCCGATGTACGGCGGCAACAAAGGCATGAAAGCCTGGATTGCCATCGGCTTCCCGGGCGCACGCGCCAGCTTTACCGAATGGGTGAAGCAGCACAACGTGCCGTACCCGCTGGGACCGGTCAGCCTCTTGGGTGAAAGCGCGTAAGCACACCTCCGTTTTTGGTATGTGAGACAGGATTAACATGGCACAGATTACAAAGAAAGAAGTCGACGTCGTCGTTTGCGGCCTCGGCTGGGCCGGCTCGTTGATGAGTATCGAACTGGCGATGGCGGGACTCGAAGTGCGCGCATTAGAGCGCGGCGGCGAGCGTGATTACCCGGATTTCGCCTATCCGAAACCGGCCGATGAATACGCCTACAACGTGCGTAACAAAGTGTTCGCCACCCCGAAAGAAGTGGCGGTCACCGTGCGTTACAACAGCAGCCAGACGGCGTTGCCCACCCGTAAATGGGGCGCGTTTGCGCCGGGTACCGGCGTAGGCGGCGCGGGCATGCACTGGACGGCGGTGCTGATTCGTCCCACCCCAACCGATATCAAGCTGAAAACCTACGTCGATGAGGCCTACAAGCCAGGCATCCTGCAGGAAGATATGCGCGTGATGGACTTCCCGTTCACCTGGGAAGAGATCGAGCCGTATTACTACAAGTTTGAGCTGATCTGCGGTCAATCCGGTAACACCGGCAACCTGCGCGGTCAGATTCTGCCGGGCGGCGATCCGTTTGAAGGCCCACGCTCTGAACCTTATCCGTTGCCTGCGCTGGAAGACACGCTGAACAACGTGATGTTCAAAGAGGCGGCCACCAAGCTGGGTTATCATCCGTTCCCGAACCCTTCTGCCTGCGTATCGCGCGCGTGGAAAAACCCGTATGGCAACCAGATCGCGCCGTGCAACTACTGTGGCTACTGCTCGAAATATCCGTGCCTCAACTACTCAAAAGCATCACCACAAACTGCGGTGATGGATGCGCTGAAGCGCATGCCAAACTTCTCTTACGAAGTGCACGCCGAAGTGGTGAAAGTGGTACTGCACGACGACCAGAAAACTGCTAAGGGCGTGATTTATTACGATGTGGACGGCAACGAAGTATTCCAGCCGGCGAAGATCGTGGTGCTCTCCAGCTTCCAGCTCTACAACGTGCGCCTGATGCTGCTTTCCGGTATCGGCAAGCCGTATAACCCAATCACCGAAGAAGGTGTGGTGGGGCGTAACTACGCGTTCCTGTCGAACGGCGGCGCAACTCTGTTCTTCAAAGACAAAAACTTCAACTCTTACGCCACCGCAGGCGCCACCGGCCAGATGTTCAACGACATCTCACCAGGCAACTTCGACGGTCCAGGCCTCGGCTTCCTGGGCGGCGCCAAGATCCACAGTTCTCAGGCCACCGGTACGCCAATGGCAGCTGCGTTGCCGAAAGGCACACCGAGCTGGGGCATGGGTTACAAGGAAGGTCTGGAGGAGTGGTACAACCATTCCATGAAGATCAGCATCACCACCACGTGCCAGTCGTATCGCGATATCTATCTGGATCTGGATCCAAACTACACCGACCATCGCGGTCAGCCGTTGCTGCGTATGACGTTCAACTGGAAAGAGAACGAACTGAAGCTGCAACAGCATCTGAAAGGCATCGTCGGCAACATCGCTAAAGAGCTGAACCCAGACAGCATGAGCATGAGCTTCCTGCCGATGGGCGCGGACTTTGACCTCACCAAATACGTTTCGACCCACAACGTGGGCGGCGCGGTGATGGGCGATAACCCGAAAACCTCTGCACTGAACAAGTACCTGCAGAGCTGGGATGTTCATAACGTGTTTGTGCCTGGTGGCAACGCCTTCCCGCAAAACTTCCAGGCGAACCCGACCGATACCATCGGCGCGATCACCTTGATGGCGGCACAAGCGATTAAAGAACATTATCTGAAAAATCCCGGTCCACTGGTACAGGCATAAGCGCATGAAATTAAAATCATTGTTAATCGCCAACGCCGTGCTGGTGGGCAGCTTTGCAGTGCAGGCACACGCGGAAGATGAAGCTCAATTGATCAAGCAGGGTGAATACCTGTCGCGTCTCGGCGACTGTATGGCGTGCCATACGGTTTCTGGTAAAGGGGATTACGCTGGTGGTTTGGCGATTGAGTCGAATCTTGGCACTATTTACTCCACCAACATCACGCCAGACAAAGAGCACGGCATCGGCAACTACAGCGAGCAGCAGTTCTCGGACGCGGTGCGCAAAGGCGTGTTGCCGAACGGGTCGCGTCTCTATCCGGCGATGCCGTATCCGGATTACGCCAAAATCTCCGACGCCGATATGCACGCGCTGTATGTCTACTTCATGAAAGGCGTGAAGCCGAGCAGCGAGCAGCCGCCGGAAACCGATCTGAGCT
The DNA here is from genome assembly GCF_024707505.1 of Pantoea sp. SOD02. Classification (GTDB taxonomy): domain Bacteria; phylum Pseudomonadota; class Gammaproteobacteria; order Enterobacterales; family Enterobacteriaceae; genus Pantoea; species Pantoea symbiotica. Next base: position 626,161 of record NZ_CP102604.1, read on the forward strand.
TCCCGTTCAGCCAGCGCTGGGGCATGCGCTTCTGGAACTGGGCGTTCACCTCTGACAAGCCATTCCAGCCGATTGGTGGCGCGTCAGAAGAGGTCAATCGCGGGGCTTACATCGTGGAAAGCCTGGGTCACTGCGGCAGCTGCCATACGCCACGCGGCCTCGGCATGAACGAGAAAGCGCTGGATAGTGGCGACGATCAGTTCCTTGCTGGTGGCAGCCTGAATAACTGGGATGTGCCGTCACTGCGTGGCTTGCCGCGCTGGAGCGAGCAGGAGATCGTTGATTACCTGCAAACCGGTCGTAACGATAAAGCGGCGGTGGGCGGTGAGATGAAGTCAGTGATTGAGCACTCGAGCTCGCACATGACCGATGCTGACCTGAAAGCGATTGCCTCCTATCTGAAGTTCCTTGGCGGCAACCCGGCGCTGCAGGCGTATGACGTGAAGAAACAGCAGGCGACGGAAGCGAAACTGACTGCCGCGAAAGGTTTGTCGGAAGGTGAGCGTCTGTATATCGACAACTGCGGCGCTTGCCACTTTGTCACTGGTAAAGGCGCGCCGGGGATATTCCCGGAGCTGGATCAGGCAACGATCGTCAATGCCAAAGATCCAAGCGGTTTGATCCACACCATTCTGGCCGGTGCGCAGCAGCCATCGACCGAGAAGGCGCCATCAACGCTGGCGATGCCAGGTTTTGCTAAGCGTCTGGATGATGATCAAGTGGCTAAACTGGCAACCTTTATTCGTCAGGGCTGGAGCAACAATGCGCCAGCGGTGACGAAAGATCAGGTAGCAGAAGTACGTAAAACGTTGAAATAAAACCGTAGGGTCGCCATTCATGGCGACCTTTTTTTAATGTCTTGATATCAATGATAATTGTGAATCACTTCTAACACGCCGTTAATCACGAACTGCACGCCCATACACACCAGCAAAAAGCCCATCAAACGTGAAATCGCTTCGATCCCGCCTTTACCTACCAGCTTCATGATGGCGCCGGAACTGCGCAGAGAAATCCACAGAATCACCGACACGGCCAGAAATATCAGCACCGGCGCAACGGCAACTACCCACGCCGGGAAGTCCACACCCGATTTAACCGTCGACGCGGAACTGATGATCATCGCGATGGTGCCCGGCCCAGCGGTGCTCGGCATCGCCAGCGGTACAAACGCGATGTTGACGCTTTCACGGTTGCTATCGGTCGCGTCCAGCTCATCCTGCTTATGCTCGGCTTCAACCGAATGCCCCACCGGTTTCGCCGGAAACAGCATGCGAAAACCGATAAACGCTACAATCAATCCGCCCGCCATGCGCAGGCCGGGAATCGAGATACCAAAGGTGTGCAGCACCGCGCTGCCGGCGTACCACGCCACCATCATGATCAGGAAAACGTAGATCGAGGCCTGCATCGCCTGGCGATTACGTTCCTGGAAATTCATCTCACCGGCCAGGCCGAGAAACAGCGCCACGGTGGTCAGCGGATTGGCGAGCGGCAAAATCACCACCAATCCCAGCCCGATGGCTTTAAACAATTCCAGCATGAAATGTCCTCAGAATTCCAGGTCGCCATAAATGGCGACCCTACAAATACGGCGATGCCCTCCGTAGGGTCGCCATTTATGGTGACCGTGTCACGCACCGCACCTACCCAAACATCAATGCTTCGGCGTATCCAGTGCCTCGATCAACTCGGGGAAGAAATCCTGCAGCAATTCCGGCGTCATCAGTTCGGGATAGTTGATCAAATGCTCACGAATGCGCTCATTCACATCAGGCAGCAAACGCTGGGCGGCGTCTTGCGCGCTGATCTTCTTCTGCTTCATCAGGCGCAGCACGTCATCCGGCAGATTGTCTTCATCTTCGACTTCATCCACACCTTCGAGATCGTCCAGCTCATCCAGCAGATCCATCAAGGCTTCAATCTGCGGCGTGCGTGACTGGTATTCGGATGGCTGCTCGTTTTCCAGATAACGCAGCAGCGCGCGTACCGGTGAACCATCGGGTTCGGCAGGCGGTTCGTTGGCGAACCAGGTCAAAAGATCGTGCTGAGTGACCTGATGGACGTGATAACCGTTATCCACCAACTCATCGGCGAGGATATCGGCGGTATCGTGCTCAATCAGGCAAATGTGGGTGCGATTAGGCGTGAACTGCTCCAGCCACTGATAAATCTCTTCAATTACGCTGTCGTCGTAAATAAAGGTTTGGCTGAGATAGCTGTCATCCTGCTGGTGAACGCAGATGTGAATCTGGTCGGGATCGAAGTAAATCGCAATGTTGATGCCTTTCATGTGCGCTGTCCTGTGTGGTGCAAAAACTCACTATAGCCTCAGGCAGCGCAGATGAACATGGTGGTGCCAGCAGCATCGGCTACTGGCGGTAAAAATTAACGTAAATCAGCACGATCCAACCCATAAGCGCTGTCCAGTGCGCCCGGCGTCATCTGCGACAGCACCATCAGGCGGTTCCAGGTGTTGATCACCGCGATGCAGAACGTCAGCTCGCTGGTCTCCACTTCAGAGAAGTGCGCGCGCACCTCGTTGTACAGCGCTTCGTCGATGCCGTGATCGCCCAGACGCGTCAACGCTTCGGTCAGCGCCAGCGCCGCTTTCTCTTTAGCGGTGAACAGCGGGGATTCGCGCCAGATTGCCACGTGATGCAGACGCAGCTCGCGCTCGCCGTGCAGTTTGGCCTCTTTCACATGCATATCGACGCAGAACGCACACTGGTTGAGCTGCGAGGCGCGTAGATCGACCAGATGCTTAATGGTGGTGTCGAGTGACGATTTCCCCAGCGCAGCGGTGGCATCGCCTAAGGTTTTCACCAGCGCGGGAATGTTTTTGAAATGGTTAACGCGTGAAGTCATGGTGTTGTCCTCTCTGTTCAAAATAGACGTTCAATGGATTGCAGGGCATGCGGTAAAGCGGTGGCGCGACTGACGGGATCGTGCGTGCCGTCAACGCGGATAAACGCCACATCGGTGATGCCGATGTATTCGAGCGCCACGCGGATGTAAGGCGTGAACTGGTCATCCTGCACAAACGGACCGTGGGCAAACACGCTGCCGCTGGCGACGACGCTATACACCTTTTTGCCGTTCACTAATCCAACTTTGCAGCCATCCGGCGTGAAGGCGAAGGTGCGTCCGGCGCGGGTGATATGGTCGAACCAGGCTTTCAGCACCGACGGCAAACCGAGGTTCCACATCGGCGAGGAGATCACCAGTATGTCGCAGGCAAACAGCTGATCGACTAAATGCTCCGACGTCTGGATGGCGGCACGTTGCGCTTCATCGCGCTGATCCGGCTGAGTAAAGAAAGCGCCAATCGTAAAAGCATCCAGATGCGGCAGCGGATGTTGCGCCAAATCCAGCACCGTCTCTTCGAGGTCGGCATGCTGCGCCCGCAGCTTCCCCACTAAATGGGCCGAAGCGATGCGCGATGCCGAACCCGCCAAATCGGGGCTGACTTTGATGTGCAGCAGTTTCATTCAATTGTTCCTTAAGCGAGATGGCGATGCATTGCGTGGTTGATGCGTGCATCTTAAACTTCTATGTCTGAGTGGAAAGGGTCAAAAACCGTGAAAACAGGTAGGACATGGCGTGGGATATAAAGAGATCTACGCGCGATATCGCCAGCAAATTCTCGCAGGGCAACTGAAGCCGGGTGACCGCGTACCGGCGATCCGCACGCTGGCGAGTGAGTTGCGGGTGGCGCGAAAGACGGTGGAAGCCGCCTATGAAATCCTGATCGGCGAAGGCTATTTCGTCAGCCAGGGCGCGAAGGGCACGCGCGTTAATCCGGAACTGATTCTGGCGGCAGCGACCGAGCAAACAGCGCTGCCAGCGCCGCCAGCCAGTGATGCTTCACTGCGTGAACCAAAAGGCGAGCTGCGGCTGGGCATTCCGGCGCTGGATGAGTTTCCGCATAAAAAATGGCTGCTGATTTCCGGTAAAGCGGCGCGAACCTTGCGTGCGGATGAGATGATTTTGCCGCCAATTATGGGTTATCAGCCGCTGCGAGAGGCTATCGCCAGCTATCTGAACATCTCGCGTGGGCTCAACTGCCAGCCGGAACAGATCTTCATCACCAGCGGCTATCGCGCCAATCTGCGATTGATTCTGGCGGTGCTGGCGCAGCCGAGCGACAAAGTGATGTTTGAAGATCCCGGCTACTTCTTCGGGCAAAAACTGCTGAAGCGTATCGCGCCGAATCTGCATTACGTGCCGGTTGATCGGCAAGGTATGGATGTGGATTATCTGCTGCGCTATCACGCCGATGCGCGTTTCGCCATCGTCACGCCCACGCATCACAGCCCGCTGGCGGTGACCTTATCGCTGCCACGTAAGCATCAACTGCTTGAGTGGGCGCAACACAACGATAGCTGGATCATTGAAGATGATTACGACGGCGAGTTTCACTACACGCGCAAAGTGATTCCGGCGCTGAAAAGCCTCGATGTGCACGATCGGGTGATTTACACCGGCACCTTCAGCAAAACCATGATGCCGGCGATGCGCGTGGGTTATCTGGTGATGCCGAAAGAGACCATCGCGCGCTTTAGCGAGCTGGGAGAAATCCTCGAAACCGGTATGTCGCTGCTGCCGCAAAAGATTCTGGCGCAGTTCCTGAGTGAAGGGCATTTCTATCGCCACATCAAAAAGATGCGCACTCTTTATCAGCAGCGACGCCGCATGATGCTGGATGCCTTACAGGCGTGTTTCCCGGATGTGTTTGGTTTTGAACTGACCGATGGCGGCATGCACATTGTCGCCTTCCTGCCACGCGGCACGCAGGACGCGGCGCTGGCGGAGATTTGGCAGCGGCATCAGCTGCGCGTCTTGCCGCTTTCCGGCTGGTACATGCAGACGCAGAAACGCTATGGCCTGGTGATTGGCTATACCAATATTCGATCGGTGGAGCAGGCGCGGGAGTTGTTGCAGAGAACGGTACAGGAGACGCGAACGTTATTGGGTTAAAGAAAAGGCGCGAGGGACAGCTCGCGCCTTGATATCGGCGCGTCCTTACATGCCGATATATTTTTTGCCTTGCTTCAGAACCACGTCGCAGGCTTTGGTTTTCAGCTTCTCACCCATCGGCGAGTTGCTCAGACTCTGCAAATTCAGCTGCTGACCGTTGCCGGTGTTCAGCAAGCCTTGCAAACCCTGCTGATAATCAGTTTTCTGCGCTTGTGCCGTTGGCGTGCTTAAACCGAGCTTGCTCAGCACCTGGTCCTTCACCGATGACACATTGTTATCCACCACGTTGTGCTGCACGCAATACGACATCACGCCCGCGGCGTTGGTCATGCTGTTGGAGCTCACCGCTTTATCGCCGCCGTTCAGCAGGCCGGTGAGCGATGAGAGCGACATGCCGCCGTTCTGCGTGGTGCTAGTGTTGCTGGTGCTGTTGTTCTGCTGCGACAGCTGCGATGCCGCGCTGCTCAGCTGATCCTGCCAGCTTGCCGCCGATGCGCTTCCCGCAACCATGGCTGCCGCGATGCCCCATCCCCAAATCATGCCTTGTAATTTCATCTCAACCTCGTTGTCTTTTATGTTCTGACTGCGTCAGTTTTGGTTAAGAGAGGTTTGACTGCGGAAAGTTCCAGTTAAGCGGGCGGATTGGGGCAAATTGGGACCGTTCTGGGTTTTGGTTTTTGAACTTCGGTTTGCGTGATTGACGGTATAACAAGCAGTTATCTGCGAAACGCTGTTTTTTTCAACGCTTAGCACACATCCCCAACGATTCCAGTTGCGCACTCTGCTCGTAACGGTATAATCCCCAACGTTTTCCGCATCCTCTTCAGTGCCGAAGTGGCGAAATCGGTAGACGCAGTTGATTCAAAATCAACCGTAGAGATACGTGCCGGTTCGAGTCCGGCCTTCGGCACCATCGATTGATGCAAAATTAAGTCGCTTACGAGCGGCTTTTTTTGTGTCTGAAATCCTCTGTAGCTCCGTAGAAAAATGCACAAAATGGAGTTCATTACACATCCTCCATCAAGCATACTTTCAAATTGAAAAGGATGGCTTTGTTATTGCAGTATTATTAACAAATCCTCTTATGTGAACGCCTAATATAAACTGAGGGTTTTCCTTCTCATTGGGAACAGTTCCAAATATTTCAATTCTCAACCCACAAAATTTAATAATAATGTTTGAATCACAATTTTCCCAAAAGACCACAAAATAACTACATGTTATTTGTTTCTTTGTGTATCTTCGCTTAAAGGATGAACAAAAAAAGGACGATGTGAAATGCCTATTCCAGCAAATCTCTGGCTAAAAGATGATGGCGGGGCTGATATTCGTGGCTCCGTGGATGTGCTAAATCGTGAGGGCAGTATTGAAGTTACCGGATTTTCTCATAACGTTAGACTCCCAACTGATCCTCAAACAGGTAAACCTACTGGTACACGAAAGCATGCACCAATAATCATTCAAAAAGAATTTGATGCTTCATCACCGTATCTTTACAAGGCTGTAGCAACTGGTCAAAACTTAACATCAGCTGAATTTAGGTGGTATCACATTAATGATTCCGGACAGGAAGTGGAATATTTTAATATCCTGGTTGAAGGTGTGAAAATCATTGGTGTGTCACCAATAATGCACGACACGAAAGACCCTGAAAAAGAGAAACACAATCACCTCGAATGTGTTGAGTTTGCATATGAAAAAATTACCTGGAAATATTGTGACGGTAATATTATGTTCTCCGATAGCTGGAATGAGAGAGCATAATCAATGCGCTATCCAACTCTTGCTGCATCGCCGCAGCCTCCATTTGATATTATCTCGTTTAGCCCGCCGGGGGTTTCAATTCTCAATAATATGATGTTAGCCCGCCTACACAAAGGGCCGTCAGCCATGACCTACGCATGGTTCTATAGTCAAGTTAGAGGACATGGTCCATGGGATTATAAAAATTACAGTGGTAAACAATATGCCAATTTTGGGAACTTCAATTATGGTGCTGTTGGGCATGCGGCTGGAATAACTGACGCTGTATTACTAAGAGCTGCGGGGTGGGCGCAAAGTCGTGCAGGGACAAGTAACATAGAATTTGGAAGTTGGTATGGTTCAAGCCCATTTGGCGACGATCCTGAAGACCAATATTGGATAAGAGCAGGGATTGAATATGCTAAACGCTCAGGTTTTTAAGAAACGTCATTTTTTAATGATGTTTTTTTTAATGGTAATTTTTTTTGGTATTTACTCGTTATCAAAGCTATCTCCGCTGGAACAATCAATTGTCCGTGAGCAAGCGGTTAATACTCAGGCTAATATTTTTATTACTGAGGCAAGTGCAGGCGCTACGACAGATTTCTCATATCGTTATTACTTATACGATTCAAGTAAAACCGTTGAGGATTTCAAGAAGGCTTTAAGTGATGATTATTCGCCTTTTCTGATTACTTCTGATGCTAACGCACTCATTAAGGTTGAAAATGGAGTGATTTATCTGAATGTCAAAGGTAAGATTTTTTCTTTTAATAATCTTCCTGCCTATAATTATAATAATTCAATTTATACCGTTCCCGTAGTTATCACGGCAAAACCATACTAATTCTTATCAAAGTTAGTATTGATTTGTTGCCCTTAAGATCCTGTTAAGAACTCTTCGTATAATAGCGCCCATCAACTTAAACCAAGAGTTCACCATGAAAAACACCCTGATTTCCCTTTCGATTCTTTTCTCCGCTTTGACTGTGACTTCGGTTCAGGCTGCCAACCCAGCCACCGGTTGTGCCGCCAAAAAACAGGATATTCAGCAAGAACTGGTGATGGCACGTGAGCATGGCAATCCAGCGCGCATCGCGGGTTTGGAAAAAGCGTTGCGTGAAGCTAGCGAACATTGCACGGACAGTGGATTACTCAAAGCGCGCCAGGAAAAAGTGGCCGAGAAGCAGTTGAAAGTGCAGGAGCGTGAGCAGGATTTACAAGAGGCGCAGGCCAAAGGCCGTAGCGACAAAATTGAGAAGCAGCAGCGTAAACTGGCCGACGCGCGTGAAGAGTTGAAAGAAGCGCAGGATGCGCTGGCAAAGTAAACTCAATAGCAAAGTATAAAAAAACCTCGCTTCAGGCGTAATGCCGCTAAGTTAATCAATAAATTGCATATGTATCAAGGTGCGCATGAATGCGCACCCTACAAACCCCTCGCCAAATCACCGTAGGGTCGCCATTCATGGCGACCGATTCATTCTTAACTAACAAGCATTAGCGCATCCGGCGCGTTTTTTTTATTTCTGCACGCTGAATCCAAGAGTCACCTGATTACTCAATATCGTCAGCGGTGGCGACAACACGCCACGCACCGATGCGTAATATTCGAAGCGCAGCGGTCCCGCAGCAGGAAAACCGGCGGGCAGCACCATCTCACCGCGCAATCCCGATAATGGCAGGCAGCGATTGCCGCCACATACCTTGATCATAAAACCCATTGGCGTTGGGCCATCCGGCGTAATTTTCCACGCCAGTTGTTTGGCCACCGCGCCCGCAGGCGGTAATGATGCCGGCTGTACCGGCTGACTTTGCAGCACTTGTTTGCCGCGCGTCATCATGCCGCCAAAGCTTTGGCTGCTCCACGAGCCGTCGGCTGCCGATGCCAGAGGTGCAACCAGCAGCAGGGCAAACCACATGCCGCGCATCATGCTTTGCCACCAATCACCCACGTCATACGCACGTTGCGCTGCGTGTTGATCTCCTGACTGGAGAGCACGGCCATTTGCGGGAAGATGCGACGTAAATAGCGCGACAACATCAGGCGCAGCGATGGATTCACCAGCAACACAGGCGGCGCACCCAAACCTTCTTGATGCATCAACGCTTGCTCAGTCTGTTTCATCAGGTTCTCAGCGATGCCCGGTTCGATGGCGCTACCGCTTTGTGTCGCCTGCACCAGCAACTGCTCCAGCGACAGATCAAGACCAATCACCTGCACGTCATCTTCGCCAGGGAACCACTGCTGTGTGATGGCGCGAGACAAGCGAGCACGCACACGCGCGGTCAGTTCATCGGCATCGCTGTTGCTGGTGGCGAACTCCGCCAGCGTATCGATGATGGTGCGCATATCGCGGATCGGCACCCGTTCGGACAGCAGATTCTGCAACACTTTATGCAGCGTGGTCAGGCTGATCACCGCAGGGATCAAATCTTCCACCAGCTTCGGCGCATGTTTGGTCAGCTGATCCAGCAGCTGTTGCGCTTCCTGGCGGCCAAACAGCTCCTCGGTATGCGTAGAAATCAAATGATTCAGGTGCGTAGCGACCACGGAACTGGGATCGACCACCGTGTAACCCAGCGTCTGTGCCAGCTCGCGGTGCACTTCATCAATCCACAATGCTGGCAGGCCAAAGGTGGGTTCAGTACACACGGTGCCGGGCACATCGCCTTCGGCACAGCCGGGGTTGATCGCCATCCAGCGATCCGGCTGGATCTCGCCGTGACCGATCTCCACGCCTTTCAACAAAATACGGTAGCGCGTTGGCGGCAAATCGAGGTTGTCACGGATATGTACCGCAGGTGGCAAGAAGCCCATCTGCTGTGCGAATTTTTTGCGAATACCGCGCACGCGTGTCAGCAGTTGACCGTTTTGCTCCTGATCGACCATCGGAATCAAGCGATAGCCAACTTCCAGACCAAGCTCATCTTCCATCTGCACATCAGACCATGTGGCTTCGTTGACCTGCGCGGTTTCTGCTTCCGGCAGCGAAGTGTCAGGTGTATTCAGACCTTTGGCTTTATTCTCCGCTTCACGCCCGCGCATCCACCAGGCTATTCCCAGCAATACCGCCGTGAACAGCAAGAACACAAAGTTCGGCATGCCGGGAATCATACCCAATAAGCCGATCACCGCCGCAGCCAGCATCAGCACACGCGGTGAGCTGAACAGCTGGCCAATCATCTGCTCGCCAACGTCCTGATCGTTGACCACGCGGGTGACGACCACGCCCGCCGCAGTGGAGATCACCAGGCCAGGTATCTGTGCCACCAAACCGTCGCCGATAGTCAGCAAGGTATAGGTTTCACCCGCCATGCCCACCGACATGTCGTGCTGCATCACGCCTATAATCAGGCCGCCGATCACGTTGATCGCCATGATCATCAATCCGGCAATCGCATCGCCACGTACAAATTTACTGGCACCGTCCATCGATCCGTAGAAATCGGCTTCCTGCGTCACTTCTTTACGACGACGTTTCGCTTCCTCTTCACCAATCAAACCGGCATTGAGATCGGCATCGATCGCCATCTGTTTGCCAGGCATGCCGTCAAGCGTGAAACGCGCGCCAACTTCTGCGATACGTCCTGCACCTTTGGTGATCACCATAAAGTTAATGATGATCAGAATAATGAACACGATGATGCCGATAGCAAAATTGCCGCCCACCAGGAAGTGCCCGAAAGCTTCAACCACCTGGCCTGCCGCCGCTGAGCCAGTGTGCCCGTGCATTAAAATGACACGCGTCGAAGCAACGTTAAGCGCCAGACGTAACAGCGTCGAAAACAGCAATACGGTCGGGAATGCGGAAAACTCCAGCGTCTTCTGGGTGAACATCGCCACCAGCAGAATCATGATCGACAAAACAATATTGAAGGTAAAAAACAGATCCAGTACGAAGGTCGGCAGTGGCAAGATCATCATCGCAAGGATGGTCATGATCAATACCGGACCCGCCAGCACTTGCCACTGCGTCTCTTTCATACCAGGTAAACGTAATTTTGTGGCGATATTAGCCATCACTCTCACTCTCTTGTGCAAAATCCAGCGCAGCCGGAACCGGCAGATCTTTGGGTTGCTGCGGGCGAATGCCATAGCCTTTACGCCAGCGGCGCAGGCCATAAACCCAGGCTAAAACTTCAGCCACGGCGTTATACAGTTCAGTCGGTACCGGCGCGCCCGCTTCACAGTGGCGATAGAGCGCACGTGCCAGCGGCGGGGCTTCCAGCATTGGGATGCGGCTCTCTGCCGCCAGTTCACGAATGCGCAGGGCAATCAAGCCGCTGCCTTTCGCCACCACAATCGGTGCGCCCATGCTGCCTTCCTGATACTTCAGCGCCACCGAATAGTGCGTTGGGTTGTTGACCACCACGTCGGCAGTGGGCACATCGGTCATCATGCGTTGCTGCGCCATCTGGCGCTGAATCTGGCGAATGCGACCTTTAAGTTGTGGATCACCTTCCTGCTTCTTGAACTCGTCCTTCACTTCCTGACGGGTCATTCGTAGCTTTTTCCAGTTGCTCCACAGCTGATAGATCACATCAAACGCCACCATCGGGATCAGCGACAGGATGATGATCAGCATGCAGCCAATCATGATGCTGCTGATATCACTTAGCGCCATGCCTAACGGTTCAAACATCAACCCGATAAACTTGCTTTTGTTGTGCAGCAAAAACAGTCCGCCGCCGAGGCCCGCCAGTAAGACTTTGAGAATGGCTTTCACCATCTCAGAAACCATCTGGGCGGAGACCAGGCGTTTGATGCCGCTTATCGGGTTAAGCTTTTTCAGGTTGAGCTTGATTGCCTTGCCGCTCAGGTTCAGGCCACCAATGATCAGCGGTGCGCTGACGGCGGTGATGTACAAACCACCTACCAGCGGCAGCAGCGCCAGGAAAGCGATACCGAGCAATGAACCCGCCTGATCCAGCATGTGCTGCGGATCGCGCACCAGCAGGCGATCAAAGGTCAGGCCGTTGTGCAGTAAATGCAGCAAATTTCCCACCAGATAATCGCCGCCTGCCAGCATTAGGCCGCAGCCCACCAGCAGCATGGCGAGGGTGGTTAGCTCACGCGATCGCGGAACCTGCCCGTCTTCCCGCGCTTTCTGTTTTCGCTGGGGTGTGGGGTCTTCCGTTTTTTCGTTATCACTTTCTTCAGACATGGTGTAGGCCGGGCGTCATCAGAAGCCGAGGGACTCCAGCAGGTCATCCACCTGTTCCTGAGAAGCGGCAATGCCTTCAGCGGTAGCATTGATTTGTGGGCCATTCTTCAGATGATCATCGCCGTTTACTGCACGTGCTTCGCGTTCACCCATGTTCTCAACCAATACGCTAATCAGCTCGGTTTCCACCGTGGTGATCACTACCATCAGGCTTTGCAGCACCTGACCAGTGAGATCCTGGAAATCCTGCGCCATCATGATTTCGGTTAGCTGGCGATTGGTTTGCTGGGTCATTTCTGGCACCTGATGCAGAAATGCGCGGGTCTCTTTCACTAGCTCACGCGCCTCTTCCAGCGGTTGCGGATCGGCAAACCAGGCGTCCCAACGTTCGCTTAATGCACCAGCGTTCTCGCTCATTGCATCCTGCAACGGACGCGCCACTTCCACGCTGGTCAGCGCGCGATCGGCGGCTTGTGAGGTTTTACCGACGACATAGTTGAGGCGATCGCGGGTATTCGGAAAGGCATCTGCCACTTCCATGATCGCCTGTTCCAGGCCGAGATTTGCCATGCTGTCACGCAGTAAGCGCGTCAGTTGACCAATACGCAGAAACAGATCTTTGGGGTTATCCGTCTGCAAATTTAATTCTGGAGCCATTGTTATCACCCGAGTTTTTCAAAAATTTTGCCGAGCTTCTCTTCCAGCGTGGCGGCAGTAAAAGGTTTGACGATGTAGCCGTTAGCGCCGGCTTGTGCCGCAGCAATGATGTTTTCGCGTTTAGCTTCAGCGGTCACCATCAGCACCGGCAACTTTGCCATTACGCTGTCTGCACGAATGGTTTTCAGCAGTTCGAGGCCATCGATGTTCGGCATGTTCCAGTCACTGACCACGAAATCGAACTCGGCTGCGCGCAGCTTGTTCAGCGCATCCTGACCATCTTCGGCTTCTTCAATGTTCTTGTAGCCCAGGTCTTGTAGCAGGTTACGTACAATGCGTCGCATGGTGGCAAAGTCATCCACCACCAGAAAACGCAGGTTTTTATCCGACATGTAAGTTGTCTCCAATACGTCGTTAATCTTAAGTTTTTGATTTGTTACTGCTAAAACTCTCCAGCAAACGCTGGCTAATATGATCCAGATCCACCACGTCGCATGCTGCGCCTAATGCAATGGCTTCACGCGGCATGCCAAACACCACGCAGGTGGCTTCACTTTGCGCGAGGGTGTAAGCACCGGCCTGACGCATCGTCAGCAAACCGCGAGCGCCATCGCTGCCCATGCCGGTGAGAATGGCGGCGCTGGCATGTTTACCGGCTTGCTGGGCGACCGAAGCAAACAGCACGTCCACCGAGGGACGATGGCGATTAACCGGTATGGCATCGCTGAGCTGAACTTCGTAACCTTTGCCGCGACGCACCACTGACATATGCAAATCGCCTGGCGCAATCAGCGCACAGCCGGCTTGCACCGCATCGCCATCCTGCGCTTCGCGTACTGAAATCTGACACAGCGAATCCATACGCTGTGCAAAGGAGCGCGTGAAGCCCGCAGGCATGTGCTGCGCGATAACAATCCCAGGACAGTTAAGCGGCATCGGTTTCAGCACACGGCGTAAGGCTTCAGTGCCGCCAGTCGATGAGCCAATCGCAATCAGGCTCGACTGGTCGGCTTTGATATTGCTCTGCGCCAGTTTGGTGGCAGGCGCACTGCCGTGGCGGTTGATTTTGGCTTTGGCGGCAATACGGATTTTTTCCGCGAGCTGTGCGCCCCAAAGTTGTAAATCGCTGGCAATGTGGTTTTCCGGCTTAGCTAAAAAATCCACCGCGCCATGTTCCAGTGCAGCCAATGTGGCGCTGGAACCCCGCTGCGTCAGAGATGAGATCATGATCACCGGCATCGGGCGCAGTCGCATTAAGCGTGAGAGAAACTCCAGCCCATCCATGCGCGGCATATCAATATCCAGCGTCAATACATCTGGATTGAGCTTTTTTATCAGTTCTCGGGCAATCAGCGGATCCGGGGCCGTTGCCACCATTTCCATGTCTGGTTGCTGATTGATCACTGCGCTGAGCATATTGCGCATCAGCGCAGAGTCATCCACCGCCAGAACGCGTATCCGGTTCAACGCGAGGTCTCCGTCAGTTCGTACACCGACTGTCCGCGCAGGCGCAGCGGCAGATTCGGGGAAGTGAAGTGTTCTGAATGGCCAACGAACAGCAGACCGCCTGGCTTTAACATGCGGGCAAAGCGCTGCAGCAGTTTGAGCTGCGTGGCCGTATCGAAGTAAATCATCACGTTGCGACAAAAAATGGCATCAAAGGGATCGGGTACAGACCAGCGTGCATCAAGCAAATTCAGTTGCTGATAATGAATGCTGGCCAGCAATTCCCGTTTCACTTTGACGCGCTCGCTGTTCTCTCCCGATCCACGTAAAAAATAGTGGCGCTTCTGCATCAGCGTCAGCGCACTGAGATCGCTGAGACGGTAGACGCCCGCTTCGGCTTTGCTCAGAACCTCGGTATCAATGTCCGAAGCCCAGATGCGCGGGCCGGCAACGGTGGCACCCAAGGCTTCATCCAGCGTGATCGCGATCGAACAAGGTTCTTCGCCCGTCGATGCCGCAGTGCACCACACGCGATAACCGTCGGCGCGCTGGCGTGCATGTTCCGCCAGAATTGGAAAATGGTACGACTCGCGAAAAAATGACGTCAGGTTGGTGGTAAGTGCATTGATGAACGTCTGCCACTCGGGATGTTCCGGATTTGACTCCAGAATCGCGGCGTACTCGCTAAAACTGCTCAATGCTAATTCGCGTACGCGGCGTGAAAGACGATTGAAAATCATCTCTCGCTTCTGCGCATTTACCACAATACCGGCGCGTCGATAGATCAATTTCCCGAAACGCTCTAATTCGTTATCCGTAAGAGATAACGTATTCCGTAATAAGCGCGCAGAAGTGGAGTTAATTTCGTTCATAGAATGAAATCAGGCCTTATACCGGAGTATTCATTATTTCTTGATAAGCACTGATCATCTTATTACGCGCCTGCATGCCAAAGGTGAAGGAAATAGAAGATTTCTGCATGGAGAGCATCACATCATTGAGGCCGATATCACTGCTACCGGACATCCACTGCTGCGTCATATTCTTTGCATCAAGTTGGGTTTTATTTATTTCGCTAATGCTATTAAGTAACGCATCAGAGAATGATGGCGCATTCTCGGCTGCACCAGATTTTACGCGAGATTGCCCAGAGGCTTGCTGCGCCTGGGTTTGAATCTGATCGAGCACGCCGCGCATTAATGTAGCTGACATTATTCACTTCCTGGATTAACGAAGGAAATGCGCAATTCAATTGCACATCTTTTAAACGCCGACAGCTTAACACGCGGGTAAATAGGGCAGAAAATGCGATAAGCGAACAGAAGTTCGGGCTTATTTATGCTTAAAATTTGTCGCATTCAGCTGATAATGGCTGCCTGAAAATTCCTCTTGAATTTGATTCGTAGATATCTGTCGGGCAATTGCATCGGCGGACGCGCATTAATGGTGCGTGCTATTTCTTACAGGATAACGGCATGAGTGCCACATTAAATGGTCTAAATAACAACCCGACAGAGCGAATTAAATCCGCGATGTCATCACTTCGTTCAAGCCCGAAGATAATATTGGCTTTTGTCGCTGCGGCGGCATTGTCAGTGATCATCGCGCTGATGTTTTGGGCTAAAGAGCCAGGCTATCGCGTGCTGTTCAGCAATATCAGTGATGAAGATGGCGGTGCGATTGTGGCACAGCTGACTCAGCTGAACGTGCCTTACCGCATCGACACGCCGGGCGGCATCATTATGGTGCCGGAAGCGCAGGTGCATGAAGCGCGAATGAAGCTGGCACAGCAAGGTTTACCGAAAGGTGGATCGGTGGGCTTCGAACTGCTGGATCAGGAAAAGTTCGGCGTCAGCCAGTTCAGTGAGCAGATCAACTACCAGCGTGCGCTGGAAGGGGAATTGTCACGCACTATTGAGAATTTGGGGCCAATCCAGACGGCCCGCGTGCATTTGGCGGTGCCGAAGCCTTCAATGTTTGTGCGCGATCAAAAGCAGCCAACCGCATCGGTGACGGTGAATTTGATTCAGGGACGCACGCTGGATGAAGGGCAGGTAGTCGCGATTACGCACCTGATCTCCAGTGCCGTGACGGGTCTGTCAGCCGAGAATGTCACCATTGTCGATCAGCGCGGCAATTTGCTGACGCAAGGCGGTGTTCGCGGTCTGCAAACCTCACAGCTCAAGTACACCAACGAGATTGAAAGCGACTACCAACAGCGTATTCAGCGCATTTTGGCGCCGCTAGTGGGTGACAGCAATGTGCGTGCACAGGTGACAGCGCAGATTGATTTTACTCAGCTTGAACAGACACAAGAGCAGTACCAGCCCAATTCCGATCCGCAAAAAATGGCCATTCGCAGCCGTCAGGCGAGTTCAGCTGAGCAGGGTAACTCACGCGGTGCTGGCGGCGTACCGGGCGCGTTGACCAATCAACCGCCGACGCCCGCCACTGCACCGATGACGCAACCGCTGCAAAAAGCGGGCGATGCGAACGCAAAAACCAGTGCGACTGGTAACACAGCAGCGCGCGACAGCGGTCAGCCGTTTAACAACCGCAGCGACGAAACCACCAATTTTGAAGTGGATCGCACTTTAACCCACACCAAATCCAACATGGGGCGGATTGAACGCCTGTCCGTCGCGGTGGTGATTAACCATCTGCCGCAGGGCGAAGAGGGCAAAACCGGCCCGATGAACGACGCTGAGCTGGCGCGTATCAATACCTTGGTTAAAGAGGCGATTGGTTACAGCGACAGGCGCGGTGATAGCGTCAATATCCTCAACTCACCGTTTAACGGCGTGATTGAAGAACCGCTTCCGCCATTCTGGGAACAGGATCGCTTCTATGCGCTGATGATGTCGATTGCCCGTTATTTGGTGATTGCGATTATCGCCTGGGTAATGTGGCGCAAATTGGTTCAGCCGGCATGGATTCGCCATCAGGAAACCAGCCTGCGTAAGCTGGAGATGGAAAAAGAGGCACGCGAGCTGCAACTGGCCGAGAAGAAACGCGCCTCCGAGAAAGATGCCCGTGCACGCGCTCAGCAGCGTGAAGATACCGACCTCAACTCGCAACAGCTGCGTGAACTGGCTGAACAGGAACCACGTGTTATTGCCCTGGTTATCCGTCAGTGGATGAATAAGGAGCACAAATCATGAATGCCGCAGATAAAAGCGCCATCGTAATGCTGACGTTAGGCGACGAACTGGCTGCTGAAGTGTTTAAACACCTGAATGCTCACGAGGTGAAGCAGATCAGTAGCTCAATGGTCAACATGGCGGGTTTCACGCATGACCAGATGGCTAGCGTGTTGCAGGAGTTTAAAAACGACTCCACCGAATATGCCGCACTGAGCATGAACACTAACGATTACCTGCGCAGCGTACTGATCAAGGCGTTGGGCGAAGAGCGCGCCTCGTCACTGCTGGAAGATCTGCTGGATACGCACCAAGGCACCAACGGCATCGAAACGCTCAACTTTATGGATCCACAAGCGGTGTTTGATCTGATCCGCGAAGAGCATCCACAGATCATCGCCACCATTCTGGTCCATCTGAAACGTAACCAGGCGGCCGATGTGTTGGGCAAATTTGAAGATCGTGAACGTAACGACATCATGCTGCGTATTGCCACCTTTGGTGGCGTACAGCCGGCGGCGCTGCAGGAGCTGACAGAAGTACTCAATAACTTGCTGCATGGCCAAAACCTCAAGCGCAGCAAAATGGGTGGTGTCCGTCCAGCGGCCGAGATCCTTAACCTGATGAAATCGCAGCAGGAAGAGTCGGCGATTGATGCGGTTCGTGAGTTTGATGGCGAACTGGCACAGAAAATTATCGATGAGATGTTCCTGTTCGAAAACCTGGTCGAAGTCGAGGATCGCAGCATCCAGCGTCTGTTGCAGGAAGTGGAAACCGAGACACTTATCGTGGCGCTGAAAGGGGCCAACGAGGAGCTACGTCAGAAGTTCTTCTTCAACATGTCGCGCCGTCAGGCGGATCTGATGACCGAAGATTTGGCATCACGTGGTCCGGTGCGCTTGTCACAAGTGGAAGCGGAACAGAAAACCATCCTCAATATCGTGCGTCGTTTGGCGGAAGCGGGCGAGATCATTATCGGAGGCAGCGACGATGCCTACGTTTGATAATTCCAGCGCACCACAATGGCGTAGCTGGCAGCCAGACAACTTGCTGAGCGAAGCGGTGGAAGCGCCGCTGCCGAGCCTGGACAACGCGCAATCGGACGAGCAACTCAAAGCCGAGCTGGCACGTCTGCGTAAACAAGCCGCGCAGCAAGGTTTTAACCAGGGTTTAACGCGCGGTGAGGAAGAGGGACGCAAACAAGGTTTCGAAGTGGGCGTACGTGAAGGCCGTGAAGCCGGTTTGACCAAAGGCATGCAGGAAGCGCAGGCACAACAGCAAGCTTTGCTGCGTCAGGCAGAGCTCTGGATCAGCAACTTTAAGTTGGCAGTGGAGAACCTCGACAGCCTGATTCCTGGCCGGTTGGTGCAACTCTCGCTGACTGCCGTCCAGCAACTGTATGGCAGCATCCACATGGCTGATAACACCGCGCTGGTTAAACAGATTCGCAGCCTGATGAAACAGGATGCGCTGCTGCACGGTACTATTCAGCTCTATGTGCATCCTGATGAGCGCGCGCAACTGGCGCAAGCGCTGGGTGAAACCCTCACGCAGGTTGGCTGGGAGCTGCACAGCGATGCGCAGCTGGCGCCGGGCGGTTGTCGAGTGGTGTCACCGGATGTGGAGTTTGATGCCAGCATGGAGACGCGCTGGCAGGCGCTGTGTCAGCTGGCTCGCGAGGAACTATCACAATGAGCCAGCAGTTAAAGGGCTGGTTACAGGCGCTGGATCGAGTGGAAGAGAAGCTCGGCGAAATGCCCGCCTTTCGCCAGTACGGCAAATTGACGCGTGCCACCGGTTTGGTGATGGAAGCGGTCGGGCTGAAATTGCCGATCGGTTCGCTGTGTATCGTTGAACGTCAAACCAGCAAAGGCATCGCGCAAGTTGAGAGTGAAGTGGTGGGCTTTAACGGTCAGACGCTCTATTTAATGCCGCTGGAACACGTGGACGGCATTCTGCCCGGCGCGCGCGTTTATGCGCCAGATGCAGATTGCAGCGACGGTAAACAACTGCCGGTTGGGCCGCATTTGCTGGGACGCGTGCTGGATGCGCAGGGTCGCCCATTGGATGGTCGTGCACCGCCGGGCAAACCGGCGGCGGGCCTGTTTACACCCACCTTAAACCCGTTGCATCGCGATCCGATTAAGAACGTGCTCGACGTCGGCGTACGTGCCATCAACGGTTTACTCACGGTTGGACGTGGTCAACGAATGGGGTTGTTCGCCGGTTCTGGCGTCGGGAAGAGTGTGTTACTCGGCATGATGGCACGCTTCACCACTGCGGATGTGATTGTGGTGGGATTGATTGGCGAGCGTGGTCGCGAAGTTAAAGACTTTATTGAAAACATACTCGGTGAAGCCGGACGTGAACGTGCGGTGGTGATTGCCGCACCAGCCGATGTGTCACCGATTCTGCGCATGCAGGGCGCGGTGTATGCCACACGTATTGCAGAGGATTTTCGCGATCGTGGTTTGAACGTGCTGTTGATTATGGATTCACTGACGCGCTATGCCATGGCACAGCGTGAAGTGGCGCTGGCTATTGGTGAACCGCCGGCCACCAAAGGCTATCCGCCTTCGGTCTTCGCCCGCTTACCTGCGCTGGTGGAGCGCACCGGTAACGGCATGCCTGGTGGCGGATCGATCACGGCATTTTATACCGTGCTGACCGAAGGGGATGATCAGCAGGATCCGATCGCCGATTCGGCGCGTGCGATTCTTGATGGCCACATTGTGCTGTCGCGCCGTTTGGCAGAATCAGGCCATTATCCGGCGATCGATATCGAAGCGTCCATTAGTCGTGCGATGACGGAACTGATCCCGCATGCGCAGTACCGCAAGGTACAGCGGTTTAAACAGATGCTTTCCGCCTATCAACGCAACCGCGATCTCATCAGCGTTGGCGCCTATGTGAAGGGCAGCGATCCGTTACTTGATCAGGCGATCAACCACTTCCCCGCACTGGAAGCCTTTCTACATCAGGCAATTCATGAATCTGCTCCGTATGAGTCGGCAATCGCTGGTTTGTCTCAACTGTTCCCTGACATGACGGAATAACGTGATGAAAGTGAAAAACCCGATGGCGATGCTGCGCGATATGGCGGAGGAGAAGCTCACTGAAACCACGCGCGCGCTGGGTAGCGTGCAACAAAGCCTGCAACAAGCGGTGAAGCAGCATGAACAATTGAAAGGTTACGAACAGGAATATCAGCGCTCTTTACGCCAGGGAATGATGGGCAAAGGAATGTCTGTGGCGGATTTGGTTAACCACCAGGCTTTTATCGTGTCGCTTAATCAAGTGGTGAAACAGCACGAAAACCACGTCAACAGTTGCGAACATGCAGTAAGTAAAACCAAAGCCAACTGGATGCATGACAAACGCAAGCTGAATGCTTTTGAGACGCTGATTGTACGACGTGAGAGCGCACAAGCTCTGGTCGAGAGCCGTCAGGAACAAAAGTTAATGGATGAGTTCGCTCAGCGCGCCGGGCAGAAAAGAGAGAGATTATGAACATTGATATCACGACTTTACTGGCGGGTGGCAAGGAGCTGCAGTCGACAGTGGGTAAGCTTACAGATAAAGAATTTGGCCTGACGCTGGATGAGAAGCTGGGTGATTTAGAGCAATTACTGGCCGCGTTGCATAGCGAATTATTACCGGACGTGGCAGCGGATGTTCCTCAGTTAGCGGCGCAACTGACTAATGCGCTGGTGTCTCAGCGAGAGCCGGAACTCGACGTCGAGGCGGATGAAGCCGCTCCAGCCGCACTGCTTGAGGTGTTGGGGGATGAAAATCCGCAATGGCAATTGCAGCAGTTGGTCGCAGGCGTCGTCTCTGGTCACGAGGGAAAAGCAGCTATCCCCGAGGCGAAAGGGACGGCAATCAATGCGCTGTTAGCGCCGCTTAATCAGAAAAAAAGTGCACCAGCTGCAGCTGAACAGCCGCTGGTGTTAACCAACAACATGATGAAACAGGGAAGTATTCCGCTGGCAACCTCCGTTCAACCTGTTGCTGTAGAGTCTGGATTATCCGTTGAAACGGCGTCACCGCAGCTGGTTACCGCCCCCGTCACGGTGAGCATGCGCCCGCTAGCCACGAGCAGTGTAATGCCAACCGCCAGTGTGCATTACCCGCCAGAAACGCCAGAGTGGAAGCAATCCGTTAGTCAGCATATCGCGATTTTTAGCCGCAATGGTTTGCATAACGCTGAGATCCGTTTGCATCCAGAAGAGTTAGGATCGCTACAAATCTCACTGCGTGTGCATCAGGATCAGGCGCAGGTACACATCGTGAGCGAACATGCGCTGGTCCGCCAGGCGATGGAGCATGCCATGCCGCAGCTGCGCACGGCGATGGCGGAAGCGGGTTTACAGCTGGGCCAGGCCAGCATAGGCGCCGATAACCCTTATGCCGATGCCAACGCACAAGGTGAACAACAGGGTGAAGCCGCACACGCGCAAGCGCAGCCGGAAGAATCAGGGCCAGAAGATGACATTGTGCCCACTTTATTAACATCTACACCTGGAAATATTTACGGAATTAACACCTTCGCCTGAAGTGCTGAATAAGCAACAGGAATGAAATTTGATCGCCTAATTATTCAGCATACCTTATGGACTACAATATGCGCCATATTATGAATGGCTGGACAATTTGACCTCCCCTTTATCACAGAGTTTATGAATCATGGGTAATAAAAAAACCAACGCCACGAAAAGTGGAGGGGGGCGCTCGCTCCTGACAATATTAATGTTTGTCTTCGCTGTTGCGGCTTGTGCAATGACTGGCTATTTAATTTGGGAACTTAAATTCTCGCCTGCCCGCACGGATGCCGTTGCTGCAACTGAGCAGGCTGAACCGAAGCCAGTCAAACCTGTTGATCCCCTTTATTTGTCGATGAACACCTTTACGGTGAGTTTGAAACCTACGGCAAATGAATCTGACCGTGTGCTGTTTTTAGGGTTGTCAGTACGTCTGGCCGATCAGCCATCATTATTAATGTTGGAAAAATATTTGCCAGAATACCGTAGCCGTCTCTTTATGTTACTCACTCAGCAGACCTATGAATCTTTATCTACGGATGCAGGTAAAAATCAGCTGATTGAGAATATTAAAACCGAACTCAGCAAACCTTTAGACGCTAATCAAGCCTTGCGTCCTTCCGATGTTCTCATTAATGAATTTATTCTGCGGTAATTATTATGGCTGATAGTTTTTTGTCTCAGGATGAAATCGATCGTTTGCTCAATGCGGATCAAGAGAGTAGCGAAGATTCACTCGGTGCCGGACCAGATGTGGGGATTAAACCTTATGATCCCCATACCCAGCGACGGGTAATTCGTGAGCGACTTCATTCGCTGGAAATCATCAACGAACGTTTCGCACGTCAGTTTCGTATGGGGCTGTTTAATCTGTTGCGTCGTAGTCCAGATATTACCGCGGGCAACATCAATATTCAGCCATATCACGAATTTGCGCGTAATTTACCGGTGCCAACCAATTTAAACTTGTTGCATCTCAATCCGTTACGCGGCACATCGCTGATGTCATTTTCGCCGGGATTGGTGTTTATGGCAGTAGATAACCTGTTCGGTGGCGATGGGCGTTTCCCGACCAAAGCCGATGGACGGGAATTTACACCGACAGAACAACGCGTGATTCATCGTATGTTGAGCATGGCGCGAGAAGCCTATGAGTTTGCCTGGAGCACCATTTATAAAATCAAAACGGAATATATCCGTTCTGAAATGCAGGTGAAGTTTACCAATATTACTTCTTCTCCCAATGATGTAGTGGTGACTACGCCATTTTCGGTAGAAATCGGTTCTCATCGCGGCGAATTTAATATTTGTATTCCGTTTAGCACCATCGAGCCATTGCGAGAGTTATTAAGTAATCCGCCAATGGATAACTCACGTTATGAAGATTCTAACTGGCGCGGTTTATTAGCCAGCCAGATGCGTGAGACGCAATTGGAGGTCGTTGCGCAGTTCTCAGATGTTGATACGCGGCTTTCCAATGTTATGCAGTTGAAAAAAGGCGATGTGCTATCGCTGGATAAACAAGAATTTATTGAAGCCTGTGTTGGCGGTGTGCCGGTATTCACCGCGAAATATGGCTCGGTCAACAACCAATATGCACTCAAGGTCGAACAGATGGTTCAGCCCGCATTATCATCATTAACTAAGGAGTAATTTCCCCATGAGCGATATGAATAACTCGTCGGGTTCAGACGATCAGTCCATCGATAATCTTTGGGGTGATGCGATGAGCGAGCAACACGCTGCGGGAAATACAGATAAAATGGCTGTTCCACAATTTTCTGAAGAGATGAACCTGATCCTTGATATCCCGGTAAAAATGACCGTGGAATTGGGGCGCACTAAGATGACGATCAAAGAGCTGCTGCGCCTCAGTCAGGGCTCGGTGGTCTCGCTGGATGGGTTAGCCGGTGAGCCGTTGGATATTCTGATCAATGGCTACTTGATTGCGCAGGGTGAAGTGGTTGTGGTATCCGACAAGTTTGGCATTCGCATCACCGACATTATTACGCCTTCAGAGCGTATGCATCGTCTGAGTCGCTAATGAACAGTTCTGCTCCCCTAATCTCAGCCCGCCAGGCCAGTGATACGCTGCCTTCTGATTCTCTGTTGATGACGGTGACCGGTGCGCTGGTGCTGGTGATTCTGCTGATGGTGACGCTGGCATGGCTGTTCCGCCGCAGCGGCCTGACACGCCGCCTCGCCGATAGCCAGGGTGCCATTCATCTGGTTGCCAGTAAATCGCTGGGTGCACGCGAGCGCGTGGTGCTGGTTGATATAGGTGAGCAGCGCTTAGTGTTGGGCGTAACCGCCACGCAGATCAACTGTTTGGCTACGCAAGCGCGCCCAATCGAAGAGGCGATTAGCGCAGCGTCAGCGGCCGCTACCTTCCCGGCGATACTGGAAACTTTGCGTCAGAAATACCGTAAGGATGCAAAGTGATGAAGATGCGTTATCTGGTCTTGACGCTGTTGATGATGCTGTTGCCTGCGGCCAGTGCATTCGCGGCCAACAGTGACATTGTGCTGGCGCGTCCAGCGGGAGAAGCAGGCTGGTCACTGCCGGTGCAAACGCTGGTGCTGCTGAGCGGCATGACGTTCATTCCCGGTGTGCTGCTGATGATGACCGGCTTTACTCGCATCGTCATCGTGCTGGGCCTGTTGCGTAATGCGATGGGCACGCCGACCGCGCCACCCAATCAGGTATTAGTCGGTTTGGCGCTGTTTCTGACTTTTTATGTGATGTCGCCGGTGTTCAACCAGATCTACGAAAAGGCCTGGCAACCGCTGCAAAACAACAGCATTACCATGGAAACCGCACTGGCAGAAGGTGTGAAGCCGCTGCGTGCTTTCATGCTGGATCAAACGCGTGAAAGCGATCTGGCGATGTTTGCCCGTATCGCTAAATCTGACGAGATGGAAGGTCCTGAAGCCGTCCCGCTGAGTATTCTGGTGCCGGCATTCGTCACCAGCGAATTGAAAACCGCGTTTCAGATTGGCTTCACCATTTTTATTCCTTTCCTGATTATCGATCTGGTGGTTGCCAGCATTTTGATGGCGCTGGGGATGATGATGGTGCCGCCCACCACCATCGCGCTGCCGTTTAAATTAATGCTGTTCGTGCTGGTAGACGGCTGGCAACTGCTGATGGGCTCGCTGGCCCAAAGCTTCTATAGCTGAGGAAGATCCGATGACACCCGAAAGCGTAATGGTGCTGGGCATGCAGGCAATTAAAGTCGGATTGATGATATCCGGGCCGCTGCTACTGGTGGCGCTGGCTACCGGTTTGATTATCAGCATCTTGCAGGCCGCTACACAGATAAACGAAATGACCATGACGTTCATCCCGAAAATCCTGATGATTGTCGGTGTTGGCGTGATTCTGGGGCCGTGGATGCTGAAGATTTTTATTGAGTACACCCGCGTTCTGTTCGCCAGCATCCCTTATGCGATTGGCTAATGGCGTTTGGCATCCCGCTTGAGCAGATCTCCGAGCAGATCAGCCACTATTTTCTGATCATGGTGCGTATTGCCGCACTGTTGCATGTCGCACCGATTTTTGGTGAGAAGGCGGTGAGTAAGCGTTTACGCGCCGCATTGGCCATGCTGATTGCGCTGCTGGTGGGCGCCAATGTGCCGGATGCACATATTGAGCTCTATACCTTGACAGGAGTCTGGGTAATGGCAAAGCAAGTGGTGATTGGCGCGGCGATGGGTTTGACCTTGCAGCTGCTGTTTGCTGCAGTGCGTCTCTCTGGCGAGATCATCGGCATGCAAATGGGCCTCTCCTTTGCCACTTTCTTTGATCCCGGTATGGGCAACAGTCCGGTGATCTCACGCTTCCTCAACCTGCTGGTGACGTTGTTGTTTTTAACCCTCAATGGTCACCTTTGGACGTTAGCGTTGCTCTCTGAAACATTCGATGCACTGCCGGTGAATGCTGATCCTTTGCATGCGGGTGGCTTCCTCTATCTGGTGAGCAGCGCTGGGCTCATTTTCAGTCAGGGTTTAATGCTGGGGCTGCCGATTATTGCCTTACTGTTATGTATCAATATGACGTTGGCCTTACTTAACCGCTTAACACCGCAGCTGTCGATTTTTGTCGTCGGTTTCCCTCTGACACTCAGTGTCGGCATGCTGGCGCTGTTCCTGATGGCACAAACTTTGCCGGTATTTTTCGAACGGCTGATGGCGAGCGGTTTCGATATGATCGCCCAACTTATCGCAGCATTGGCTTAGCACCCATGAGTGCCATGGATGCTAATGGATTAATTGATACAGCCAGAACGCGGCACTGTCTCTGTCCCTGCCGCCAGCATTTTCCCATTGAGCAAATAGAGTGATGACGTTGATACGCTGCCAGGATCAATATGCGGAAAAACGTAATCCTTAATGTCCTGATCGCTGCTATGGTCGGAAAGGCGGCGACTTTGGCTGACAACGGTCATTTCAAACTGATTATCGTGTACCTCGCCGGTGAAACGCAGTTCACGATTAACCGGCGTGGGTTTTGCGACTAAACCTTGTTGATTGAAATGAGAAATATTGCCGATAAATGTCATATGACCTTTGTTAAAACCATCCCGATAAGTGCGATACATGCCCCGCGTCATGGTGACATCTGAGTCCGAACGAATGTGGAAGAAAGAAACGGGAAAATCACACTGATCTTTCAGCGGTGAAACAGAGTACGCGCGCACCGCCATTCCGACTAAGGTGATGACAAATCCGGCAAGAAAAAGTAGCGAAAGCGGCGACTTAATAAATGCGGAAATAGTACGATTCACAGTCATTATTTGAATCCTGCAGCGGTTGTTGACAGGCAATTAGCCCTTGATGGTTTAAGCTTTTACTGCTGCCCAACGTGATATACAACACCTTAGCGGGTTTCACGTCTGGATGTGTTTCACTGGCATAGCGGGTATAAGTTTTCAGGGTTTCTTCGATCAATTGCGTCCAGTCACGTTTATCTTTTGGCACCTCAACATGCGTATTGGGTGGAATACCTTCGCCATACCAGGGAACATAGTCGATTCTGGTTGGCTTCAAAATAAACAGAGTATGCAGGAATAAGCTCACCACTAAGCCCGCAATAACGCCACCTGACAGCGCGAGAATCGCTTTGAACCCTTTGCCACGTTGCCGCACAACTTTAGCTAAAGCCGGTGCCTGAGACGGACGAGGAGCTGGTGCTGGCTGGCTCGTTGAATTGGGCGAAATGTGCAGCGGTTCTTCCGACTTCTTTTCCTCTTCAGGAGGCGGTGTAACGCCACTCTCACGCACGATTAAACGATAACCGCTGCGCGTTACCGCCAGCAGTGTGACATCATTTTGTATTTCCAAATCGTTGAGGGCGCGGCGCAATTTGTTGATCATGACGCGTACGCTATTGTCAGTGACTTCGACGCCAGAGCTGCGCCATCCTATGTCCATCAACTGTTCCTGGGACAGCACCTCTCCATTGGCCTCGGTCAAAGCATATAAACACAGACAGGCTGACGCGGGCAGGCTCACATACTTGCCATCGCTGAGTCGGGTTAGGGTTCTGGTTTGCGTATCCAGCGTAACGGACAATCCAATCGCAATGTTGTTGAGCATAGACAATTGATTCTTCTAATTAATAATGCGTAAGTACAGGCAATAATTGATTTTATTAATGCGTGTTAAGCGGTTCCTGTCATCTTGGGTTCAAGCGAGCCAGATTCTTAAGTGCGCCATGATTTTTTTCAACTCCCTTATCCTGGTCGTCATCATGCAATTAACATTGTTAATTTTAGTGGGCTAAAATTTATCTGCTGCCAAATGACCTGATTTCCGCAATTAATAAAGTTAACACTCGCTCTTCACGTTGTACACTCAAGCGATTATTGGCCCTGATTACTCTGTGGTTATTGCGGGTGAAGAGATAATAATGCGTGGGGATAAGGAGTTAGCATGGTAAGGACGATTGTCAGTAAGTATTTGCTTACCATTGGGAAGTTTATATTAGATGAGCGTGTTTTTTGGGCAAGTTGCTTATTATTTCAACGAGCGAGCTTAAGGTTAACAGTGGACTTTTAATATTAATTAATGTCCCAGAATTTGTTAAAACTGAAAATTAGGACAATCTTCCTTGAAAATTTTCTTATAACGTTAATTTCTGGAACTATTCTTCCGAGAAATAGCCGTTGAAGATTCATTGTCGCTAATGAATTTAACCGGGTCTCAGGACTGTAAAAATCTACTAGCAGGCGCAATTAAGACTGAATTTGTGATGAAAGGGCATGCTGCAGAAGTGCGCTGTTATTGGCGGTTTAACTGCTCTATTAATCATAAGGTTGAGTCTCTTCCCATAATAAAATAGTGCTGTAGTGACAGTGTCGTGCTGTCATGGTTCTTACAGGCGCTTATTCAATGTTAGTTACTTCAATACTGGTTGTTGTTTTTATCCTGCTGATGGGGTTAATTCAGTACGGAATAATCCCCCCTCTTATCAAATCGGAAAATGCCCGCTTACGCAGTCAGGTTGATGCCCTGGCGCACCAATTACGCACGCAGCTTGATCGTGTCGAAGCACAACAGCGCTCAATGACAGAAAACGTCGTGACGCTCAAAAGCTATGCACTCGACAAAGCGCTGCCGGAAGTCGGCGAGTTTGATGCCGGCCTTGAGCGCAATTTTTTCAATGCGTTGGTAAAAGAATTAGGCGAGCGGGTTGGTGGACGATTGTGGATTGTAGAGAATAATGGTCGCGTGGTGGGTGAAGCGGCAGAAGGGCCAAATTTGCAGTCGATGAATAATCTCGATCTGCCAATGGCAATGCCGTTGCGCACGTTACTCTCTCAGTCTGGCGATAAACTTAGGCAAGCACATTTCCGCACCGCTAGCGGTGAACATACCCTGATCGTGCAACCCATTTCTGAAACGCCATGGTTACTGGCGATTGATATCCCCTCCCGCCATTTAGGCGATCGTGTTGGCACGGTATTACATCGCCCGTGGCCGCTGGCAACGTTATTGTTAGTCTCGACGCTAACACTGCTGCGCAGTTTGCACCAACACACGTCTCGCTTGCATGAAGAGCTGCCCAGCTTGCTGCATCATCAGGATGCGACGATTCGCGATCAGAGTGCCCATTTACCCGCATTATTACAGGAGATCGCCGGGCAGGTTGGCACTCTGGCGGACGCGGCAAACACCATTGCGCAAAAAAATGAGCAACTGTTGTTGGCACCGGAAGTGAATGCCAATCGCGTGGCGATGCTAACTGAAAGTGCCTGCGGCATCGTACAGGGGATGCATGCGCTGCAGCAGGCTTCACTGCAAATGGCTGACAGTGCAGCCGCGTTGGTTCCGCTCTCTAGCCGTGCCTACAGCTATGCACTGCACGATGAAGAGGGCGTTTTTGCCGTCGAAGCCCGTAATTTAGCGCAACGCTGTGCGCGCTCTTCGAAGGAACTACGGGCGTTAATCACTGATGCGATGATGCAGGCACAAAATGGATTACCGGCTAATGGGCAGAGCAGTAATGTGCTGATTGAAGAGTTATATACCGTTGCGAATGCCTTAATGAAGCGTGCTAAAAGCTAGTCGACGTTAACCTTACCAATATCATCTTACGGCGCGATATATCGCGCCTTTTTTATATTCTACTTTTCTGCCTACCTAAACGCCTTGCCTGGTTTACCGGTGCGCATGAATACGTATCCTACATATAACCCACATCGTAGGGTCGCCATTCATGGCGACCGATCTACTTGCCATTAATTAGCCCTCATTAAACGAAAAAAAAGCCCTCCGAACAGGAGGGCAAACTTTCAGGATAACTCTGGTTATTATTATGGGCGTGGCACGGGAATCAGTAGTGCACCGACACTTCACTCATACTCTATTCATCGGAGAATTTAAAAATCACTAAAATATTTTTTGCAAAAAAAAGCCCTCCTGAGGAGGGCGAAGGCTGCACTGGCAATGCAGCCAAAAAAGTGAGGTGAAGAATCTATTGTTGTTATCAGCGCGGGATTAACGCAGCAGGCTCAGTACGTTCTGTGGAACCTGGTTCGCCTGAGACAGCACTGAAACGCCAGCCTGCTGCAGGATGTTTGCGCGGCTCATCGCAGAAACTTCAACCGAGAAGTCAGCATCCTGAATACGTGAACGTGCTTCAGTGGTGTTGATGACGGTGGTGTTGAGGTTAGCGATGATTGAGCTGAAACGGTTCTGAATCGCACCCAGGTCAGCCTGGAAGTTGGTCACCTGAGTCAGCGCGCCATCCAGTTTCTCCAGCAGGTTGTCGCCGGTCGCGATTTTAGTCACTTCGTGTGCATCACGTGCAGCAGCATCAGCAACGTTAGTTGCATCGCCGTTAGCATCCAGCTCGAAGGACTTCACTGCACCGGTGCTGTCGATAGCGAAGTAAGCACCTGGCGTG
Source organism: Pantoea sp. SOD02 (assembly GCF_024707505.1). Classification (GTDB taxonomy): domain Bacteria; phylum Pseudomonadota; class Gammaproteobacteria; order Enterobacterales; family Enterobacteriaceae; genus Pantoea; species Pantoea symbiotica. The sequence goes on from NZ_CP102604.1 coordinate 656,242, forward strand.
TTGTCATCAGCAACAATTTTAATGCCGCTATCTTTCGCGCTGGCACCGAAAGCTGCCTGAGAAATGCTTTCCAGACGTGCTGCATCGAGGTCAAACTCTTTACCCGCAGCATCGCTCATCTTGCCGCCTTTAGCGACGTTAGTCAGATCGGTCAGAGTGCTTGGGCCGTTCAGCAGTACGTCGGCATCCAGATCGCTCAGAACTTCACCTTTAGTAACGTTTTTGACAACTGCCGGGTCAGTACCAGGGGTTGTGCCAAGCTCGAATTCTACTTCAACTTCAGTAATTTCTTTGGTCGCTTTGTTCTGGACGAAGAAACGCGCGTCAGCACCGGTGCCAACAGTAATGACATCAGCCTTTGTATTATCCAGAGCTGCATCGACGGCTTTTACAATCTTATCGTGTTCAGCTACCACAAGCTTAAAATCATCACCCAAGCCAACGTCAATTGTACCGGTACCTGCAGCAAGCGGATCACCCTTAGCAGTAAACTGCGAATCTTTCACCGCGATTGCGCTCTGCAGCTTAGCGAATTCAGCATCGAAATCATCCAGGCTCAGGGTTTCCAGGTCCATTTTAGTCAGGTCGATGTCGATGGTCTGGCCATCTTTGTCGCCGATCTGAATGGTCAGCTTGTCTTTAGAACCATCAAGCACGTTAACGCCGTTGAAGTTGGTGGTTTCAGAGATACGCTTGATTTCGTCCAGACGTGCAGTGATTTCTTTCTGGATTGATGCACGGTCGTCAGAAGAGTTGGTGCCGTTTTTCGCCTGAACAGTCAGTTCACGAATACGCTGTAAGTTCTCGGTCACTTCTTCCAGAGCACCTTCAGTAGTCTGCGCCAGTGAGATACCGTCGTTGGCGTTACGTGCTGCCTGAGTCAGGCCACGAATAGAAGAGGTGAAGCGGTTAGAGATCGCCAGGCCTGCTGCATCGTCTTTCGCGCTGTTGATTCGCATACCAGAAGAGAGGCGCTGAATAGCAGTACCCAAAGAAGTCTGAGATTTGTTCAGGTTGTTCTGAGCCATCAAGCTCAATGCGTTGGTATTAATGACCTGGGCCATGATAGATATCCTTTTAGCAAGTTAATGCTGCCTCAGCAGCCGTTGAAATATGCGTGAGTTGTTGCGCATACCCTATTCATCGGAGTTGCCAGGAATCACTGAAATATTTTTTTGAAGATATTTTAAAGCTGCGAATTAACGTCATTTGTGACGCTAAATATCGATATTATGGCTATCAATGCCGTAATAAGCGCACGCCTGTGCTTTTCCTCTTTAGCTTTATTGTTGCTGCTGGCGTAAAAAATTAAACTTAACGCCAAATATACCGATGGGATTCAATGTAACCCTCATTTATTCACTTACAGGAATTTGCATCATGGCGACGCCTATTTCAGGGCTTGGTGGTTCTGGGCTCGATATTCCCGCTCTGTTAGAGCAGATGAAAACCGCAGAGAGTAAAAAGCTCAATCCTTATTTACTTAAGCAAAGCAGTTTTAATGGCCAGGTTTCCTCCTGGGGCAAGATCTCCAGCTCGCTGGACTCTTTGAAGAGCAACCTTGGCAAACTCGAGGATGAAGGTTTTAACGGCGTGAGCATCGGCGATAACAAAGCCTTTAAAGCCACCGCCGGTAAAGGCGCGATTCCGAACAGCTATTCGGTGATTGTTGAGCAGTTAGCGAAATCGCACAAAATCGGCACGCCTGCTCAAGCCAGCAACAGCGATCAGTTAGGCAGTAATGCCGCAACGCGCACCCTGAATATCACCATCGGTGATGGCAAAACCATGGCGGTGGAGCTGAAGGACGACGAAACCTCACTAACGCAAGTCGCTAAAAAGATTAACGACAAAAACGGTGACGTTACTGCATCGGTAATGCCCGCTGAGAATGGACAGTTCCAGCTGGTGGTGACCTCGAAGAAAACCGGTTCAGATGGCGAGATCAAAATGGAGGTCACCGGCGACAGCAAGCTGGCTGACGTGCTTAATTACGATCCTAAAGTGCCTAACGATCCGGCTAACGGCGGGAATAAAAGTAGCGCCTATCAGATCAATGCCGCGCAAAACGCCATTTTAACCATTGATGGTGCCAAAGTTGAGCGCAGCTCCAACACCATCGCGGACGCTATTGAAGGCATTACCTTTGAACTGCGTGAAGTGTCCGAAAAAGACGACAATGGAGACTTGAAGCCAGAAACGCTGGCCGTCACCGCCGATACCTCCAAGGTAAAAAGCCTGATTGAAGATTTCGTCAAAATGTACAACAACTTCCTCAGCGCAGCAGGTACAGCCAGTGCTTACAGCGAGCCGGTAAAAGGTTCAAGCGGTGATCTCGCACAGCAGAATCCGGCCAACGGCGCGCTATTTGGTGATGGCACCTTACGTCGTCTGACCAGCCTGATGAAATCCACCGCAATGGGTAGTTATGGCGAAGCGGGCGATCTGTTCCAAACGCTGGGCAGCATTGGCATCACGGTGAAATTTGATGGTAATACCGGCGACGATCGCACCGGCACCTTGGGAAGCTTGTCGATTGATACCAAAAAACTGGATGCCGCGCTAAAAGACAATCCGAAAGAGATTGAAGGGTTGTTCCTCGGTAAAGATGGCAATCCCGGTATTAAAGCCGGTATGGAGGAGGTCTTCAAAAGCTACCTCGGTGACAGTGATAAAACGCCAAAAACCGAAGGCGCCATTGCCACTGCCATCAAAGGGCTGAAGGAGCAGGAGTCTCGCGTAGCTAAGCAGATCACGCGCATGGAGCAGCGTATTGAAGACAGCCTCAAGCGCAGCGAAAAAGAGTTCCTGCGTCTCGACCAGGCAATGACTGAAATGAACAGCATGAGCCAGCAACTGCAAGCCGCATTGCTTGGCATTATGGGCTAATCACCACTTAACCGGGCAGACATGCTGCCCGGCAGGATTTTATGATGTATACCAACAAGGGCAAAAGTGCCTACACCGCCGTTTCTCTCGATAGCCAGGTTGCTGGCGCCACGCCACATCAATTGATCACCATGCTCTTTGATGGCGCTATTAACGCGATGCGCCGTGCCGAAATCTATTTCCAACAAGGCAATATTGCGCGTCGTGGAGAGATGATTTCTCGCGCCATCAACATTATTGATAATGGCCTGCGTGCGGGATTAAATCATGAGGTTGGTGGGCAAATTCCGGCCGATCTTGAACGCCTGTACGAATATGTGTCGCGTAATTTGCTGGAAGCCAATCTAAATAAGTCTGGCGAAAAGCTGCCACAGTTAATCACCTTAATGGTGGAGATGGCAGAAACGTGGAAAGCCATCGACCCGCAAGGCCGGCAGGTGAGTCATGTCTGATGAGATGATTGAACAGTTGCTGGTTCGTAGCCAGCAATTGTTGATGCTGGCGCAGAATGAAAGCTGGGATGAATTCGTTGCAGGCGTGGAAAGTTATAGCCGGGATTTGAAACAATTGCGGCCACAGGAGATCAGCCATCTGATTAATCCTGATAATTTACAGCAGTTAATTACCCAGGATGCCGTTCTGCGTCAGCATATGCAAACTCGCCTTAATTCCCTCAGCGGTGATATGACCGCGATGCGTAAATCACGCCAATCCGCCCAAGCCTATAACGCCGTTTAGTTATCCCCCATTATTTCCCGTAGGGTCGCCATTCATGGCGACCTGATTTATTTCGCCCAATTTCAGGCAAAAAAAACTCGCCTCAAAAAGGCGAGTAAATAAACCAACGATGGTTCCAACTGACAGGTTAAATGCTGATGTTGTATTTTCTTCCGGTGGGAATCAGGCTGGACTCACCTGTTGAACCATACAATGTATTGGTATTTCCCACATGATCGACCACTTTCTGCATGTGCTGGTTTTTTTGCATATGGCTTTGCAGCAGTGTTTCAACTTTCTGATTCAGTGATTTGGTATTGCGTACCTTTTCGGTGACTTGCTGCCAACAGGTCATTAATTTTAATTGTGACTGATAAGGCGCTTCAATTGCTGACAACTGTTCCTGCTGGCGGCGCATTTCATCGTAATACTGGATGGTCGACAGCAGCTGGCTTTTATTATCTGTCAGCACTTGTAGCGAAACGGGATTAATTTGAGCGCGATTGAGTTGATTAACCTCTTCAATCATGATCGCCTCCAGTTCATCCAGAGACGTTTTCATTTGCGTCAGTATTGGGTACAGCTTGTCCATAACCTGGAAACGTCCTGCTATTAATGAAACTGAAAAATATCCTGCACCAATGCCTGAGCAATTTTAGTTGGCTCAAGCGGCAGTTCACCGGCTTCTAGTGCAGCGCGCATTTCGGCAACGCGTGCATGATCAATATCACGGCTGTCGTCGTTCTGAATCTTTTTGGTCAGGGTGCTCAGCGTGACGGAGCTTTTACTGTCGCTCTGCGTCGTTTGCGTCTGGCTCTCGGTTGAACCGGGGCGGGTACGCAGATCCTGGCTGGTTACTGGGCCAATCGGGTTAGTGGGTTGGGTGCTGTCAATCATCGTTCTTCCTCGGCATTCATGTCATTTCGCTCTCGCGTATACTTTTCTCATCGGTGATTCGCCAAAAAACTAAAATTATTATCGTAAAAAGATCATCACCTGACCGTCAGCGTCCACTTTTCCCTTTATTGTCTGACCGTTACGCGTCTGCACTTTCAGAGTGCCATCCACGGCTGCATTATTCAGCGCTTTGCCCTGCGAGCGAATACGGAAGCCATCGCCCACGGTGACCAGATCCACCGTTTGCCCTGCGTGCAGTTGCCACTGCTGGCGCAGCTGGTTTTGCAGTAAGGGTTTGCCGGCAGTAATGGCGCGCGTCAGGCGTTGACCGATTATGTGGCTGACATCAAAAACCAATCCGGCAGGCTGACCATCCAGGTTTCCGGTGACCGCTTCAATATCACTGCGTTGTAATACCGTGCCGCCGGGTAGATTCTGTTTAGCCACCCACCAGCGCCCTTGGGCACTGATGCGAATGGGCAAATAGTGTTTGCGCTTGCCACACTGAGCGATAGCGGTGCGTTTACCGGTTAACCGGTTATCGTTGCCTGCCAGGCTTAATTCCGGGTTGTCGCAGACGGCGGCGAGTTGAGTCGGTGTCGCCAGCAACTCGGCTGTGCGCACAATCCCATCATTCACGCTGGTTGAGCTCGTCAGCAACGCATCAAGCCGGACGTGCAAATGTTGCTCTGCGGAAGGTACCGCCGGAACGCTGGCCTGCAATCGCGTGGCATAACAGGCCAGCATGAATAATGGGAAAATAAAAAAAGAGTGCCTCATCTTGTTGCCTTATTTAAAACCGGATAAAGTGGCGCTCGCTATTCGCCGTGGTTAAATTATAAACGCGTTTGGTTATGATTTAATGCGTTAAATGGCGGCACTTTTGCAGCTATTAACCTCAATCGAATTTCCTCTTAATTAATTCCATTTCTAAATTCGCTAAAAGCGCTTATTTCTGTCGGCTCTTTGCAGTGTGATATTTCACCACTGCTGTCTACACTATCGCAGTTAAAATAAAGCGAGGCAGGAGTCAGCGTAGTGGTCAATAAACTTGATGACGCTTTCCGCTTTCAGCAGGAAGCGTTAGGTTTACTCTCACGCCGTCAGGATGTATTGGCATCCAATATTGCAAATGCCGATACGCCAGGATATCAGGCGCGAGATATCGATTTTTCACAGCAGTTAAAGCAGGCCATGGATAACTTATCTATGGCAAAACAATCAGTCTCACTGTCATTAACGTCCAATAAGCACATCGAAGGAAAATCGATGCCATTTGACGACGCGCAGCTGTTATATCGCGTGCCCGATCAGCCAAGTGCTGATGGTAATACCGTGGATATGGACCGCGAGCGTGTCAATTTTGCGGATAACGCCGTGAAATACCAGTCAGGGCTGACTTTCCTCGGTGCGGATATTAAGAAAATGATGACCGTGTTGAGTCAGGGGTAATACGAAATGTCGCTATTCAGCATATTTGATATTTCCGGTTCGGCCATGGCGGCCCAATCCCAGCGCCTCAATGTCAGTGCCAGCAATATGGCCAACTCCGACAGTGCGGTGGGGCCAGATGGTCAACCGTATCGCGCACGTCAGGTGGTGTTCTCGGTCGATCCCGCGGCCGGTCATGACATTGGTGGCGTCAAGGTCCGTGAAGTGGTGGAAAGCACCGAACCCGATCGTCTGGTGTATGAGCCCGGTAATCCGCTCGCGGATGGACAGGGTTATGTGCGCATGCCCAACGTCAATGTGGTGCACGAGATGGTCAACACCATTTCCGCATCGCGCAGCTATCAGGCCAACGTGGAAGTGATGAGCTCCGCTAAGACACTGATGCTGAAAACCTTAACTCTGGGTCAGTAAGGATTCATCACTATGGTTGCAGCAGTAAACAACAACAGCGGATCGGAAGATTACGGCAATGGCAGCAGCGCTGCCGATCTCACTGATAGCTTTATGAAGCTGTTAGTCGCGCAGATGCAGAATCAGGATCCCACCAATCCCATGGATAACAACCAGCTGACGGCACAGCTGGCGCAGTTCAATACCGCCGCGGGCGTTGAGAAGCTGAACACCACGGTGAACGGCGTGCAGGCCATGATGGCGCAGCTCGGCAGCATGAGTGCCTCATCCTGGGTAGGGCGTAGCGTGCTGATTGAGGGCGATCCGAAAGTCACCTTCAACAGCGGCATTGGCATTCAACAGGAAGGTGCAGACAGCGCTGAGAAGTTCAGCTTCCTGCTGGGCGGCGACGCCGACACCGTGACCGTGACCCTCACCGATGCTGAAGGCAATGCCTACACCTCTGAACTGAAGAATGTGAAGTCTGGCGTGAAGACTTACAGCCTGGACGATTTGCAGAACTTCCAGCCAGAACCTGGCCCGGCGCCGGACACCGAATACACCCTGACCTTCAAGGCCAATAACGTCGAAGGCGAAAGCCCTGAGGTTTCCGGCTTGATGCAGGAACAGGTGCAGGGCGTGACCATGACGGCGAACGGCGCGGTATTGCATCTGCTTAACCACGATCCGATCGGTATGGCCGATGTGGTTGTGATTCAAAAATAGTTATTACCTCTTCTTTGGAATTTTATTATGAGTTTTTCTCAAGGTCTCAGCGGCCTCAACGCGGCAGCCAAAGCGCTGGACGTGGTGGGCAACAACATCGCTAACTCACAAACCAGCGGTTTCAAAAGTGGTTCTATCGCCTTCGCCGATATCTTTGCCGGTTCAGTTGGCTTAGGTGTGCAGGTGGCGGGCGTTAGCCAGAACTTTGCAGACGGCGGTTTAAACTTTACCGGCCGCAACCTCGACATTGGTCTTCAGGGCAAAGGCTTTTTCCGTATGCAGAACGAGGGTGGTGGCGTGTTTTATGGCCGTAACGGCCAGTTCGATCTCGATGCTAACAGCAATATCATCAACAAAACTAACAACTTGTTCCTGACCGGTTATCAGGCTACTGGCACGCCGCCAACGATTCAGCCTGGCGCACCCGTTGGACCGATCCAGATCCCAACCGGCGATATGCCGCCAGCAGAGTCCACCACAGGTTCGGTCACCGGAAATCTGCAGGCCGATGACGACACGATCATCACGGTTGGATTCGATCACACCAAGCCGGAAACCTACAACTACACCAGTCAGGTTGAAGCAACGGATAGCTTGGGTAATAAGCACACCATCAAACTCTACTTCGTGCAGACTGCTGCTGGTACGTGGAAGGCTTACGCTCGAGACGAAACCTCGCCAGCTGTCGGTCCCGCGAGTGAGTTACCACTAAGCTTCGACGCCAACGGCAATATTGATATGCCGAGTGCCATCATCAATGTGAAGAGTAGCCGATATAATGGTGCTAATGCGTTGGATCTCGACATTGATCTCTCTGCCATCACCAAATACAGCGGTGACAGCACGATGAAGCTGAACGAGATCGATGGCCAGGCGCCGGGCAAATATCAGACGTTTACTGTCGGTGATAACGGTGAAGTGGTTGCTACTTACAGCAACGGTAAAAAGCAGACGATCGCCCAGATCGTGCTGGCAGACTTTGCCAATAGCGGTGGCCTGGCAGCAGAAGGCAATAACCTGTGGTCGGAGACGCCACAGTCGGGCCAACCGTTCCTCGGCACCTCCGGTTCCGGCAGCTTTGGCTCCGTTAAAGGGAGTTCACTGGAAGGTTCGAATGTTGATATGGGTGAGGAGATGGTCAACATGATCGTCTATCAGCGCAACTATCAGTCGAACTCGCAAACCATCAAAACCCAGTCTGAGCTACTCCAGACGCTGGTTAACCTGCGTTAAGGATAGCTGAATGGATCGCGCAATATACACCGCCCTGAGTGCCGCCAGTGCCTCAATGAACCGTCAGGCGGTCACCGCAAACAATCTGGCCAACAGCTCGACAGCTGGCTTTCGTGCCCAGCTGGCGGCTTTCCGCGCCGTGCCAATTCAGGGCGAAACCCTGCAAACCCGTGCGCTGGTGGCGGAATCCACGCCATTCCATGACAACACCATGGGACCGATCACGCATACCGGCCGCAGCCTGGATGTGGCACTGCCACAGAACGGTTGGCTGGCAGTGGCCTTGCCAGACGGCAGTGAGGGTTACACCCGCAACGGCACCATCGAAGTGGATAACGAAGGCGCCTTAAGTGTCGGCGGTAAGCCACTGATGGGCGATGGCGCGCCACTGACCATTCCGCCACAGGCCAACGTCACCATTGCCGCCGACGGCACAATTTCAGCGCTGGGTGCGGGTGATGATCCAACCGCAGTCGTGCCGGTGGGGCGTTTGAAGATGGTTAATGCGGACATGGCGGATTTACTGCACGGCGATGACGGTGTGTTCCGCGCCGCAGCAGGGAATGCGCTGGCGCAGGACGACACGCTGCGTCTCAGCCCGGAAGCGCTGGAAGGCAGCAACGTCAGCCCGGTGAAAGCCATGACCGAGATGATCGCTAACTCACGCGGCTTCGAGATGAACATGAAGGTGATTCGCAGCGCCGACGAGAATGCCCAGAAGGCCAACCAGTTATTGAGCGTGGGCTAATCGCCTACCGAGGAGCTTTACGATGATCCGTTCTTTATGGATTGCAAAAACCGGTCTGGAAGCACAGCAGACCAATATGGATGTGATTTCCAACAACCTGGCGAACGTCAACACCAACGGCTTCAAACGCCAGCGTGCCGTATTCCAGGATCTGTTGTACCAGACCATGCGTCAGCCCGGCGCACAGGCATCGGAACAAACTACGCTGCCAAGCGGCTTGCAGTTGGGTACCGGTGTGCGTCCGGTCTCCACTCAGCGGATCCACACGCAAGGTGGCTACAACGAAACCGGCAACGAAACCGATGTTGCCATTGAAGGTAAAGGCTTTTTCCAGGTGCAGATGCCTGATGGCAGCACCGCCTATACGCGTGATGGTCACTTCGATAAAAACGAAAATGGTCAGTTGGTGAATGCTGAAGGCCATCCGGTTCAGCCGGGGATTGTCATCCCACCAGATGCAAAAGCCCTGCAAATCAGCAATGACGGTATTGTCAGCGTGACGTTGGCCGGACAGGCGCAGCCGCAGCAAATCGGTCAGTTGACCCTGGCGACTTTCGTCAATGAAGCCGGACTTGAGAGCGCAGGCGGCAACCTTTATCGCGAAACTCAATCTTCCGGTGCGCCGAACGAGCTGAACCCAGGCATGGAAGATGCCGGCACGCTGAAGCAGAAATACGTGGAAACCTCCAACGTCAACGTGGCGGAAGAGCTGGTCACCATGATTCAGGTGCAGCGCGCTTACGAGATCAACAGTAAAGCGGTATCGGCTTCTGACCAGATGCTGCAACGTCTTACGCAGCTGTAATTTCCGTTCTCTGCGGGCGCTGCCTACTGTGCAGCCCCGCAGACTGTTAACGACATCGATATGAATACATTTCTAACACTCTCGCCAGCTGTGATTGTTCGCGTGCTGTTTTGCACAGGCGCGCTGTTGATCAGCGGTTGCGCGCATATTTTGCAGAAGCCCCTCGTGGAAGGGCCCACTTCGGCAGCACCATTACCGATGGCACCGGTAGGCACCAGTGGCTCACTGTTTATGGCGGGCCAGGCAATGAACTACGGCTATCAGCCGATGTTTGAAGATCGTCGTCCGCGCAATGTTGGCGATACGCTGACTATTTTGCTGCAGGAGAACGTAAGCGCCAGTAAGAGCTCCTCCGCCAGTGCTAACCGTAATGGATCGGCCGGAATGGGGCTGATTGCCGTACCGACCAAAATGAGCAGTTGGTTGGGGGATGGCAAAGCCGATTTTGATGCCGAAGGAAAAAACGATTTCTCTGGCAAAGGCGGAGCCGCTGCTCGTAACACCTTTACCGGCACCATCACCGTGACCGTCAACGAGTTGATGCCCAATGGCAACTTGCGCGTGGTGGGTGAGAAACAGATCGCCATCAACCAGGGCACCGAATTCATTCGTTTCTCTGGCGTGGTGAATCCGCGCACCATCAGCGGCAGCAACACCGTGCCTTCCACCCAGGTGGCGGATGCCCGCATTGAGTATGTCGGCAATGGCTATATCAATGAAGCGCAGACAATGGGCTGGTTGCAGCGTCTGTTCCTGAATCTTTCACCTTTCTGATACTGCGATGAAAAAACAATCCTTTCTACTTATGATCAGCATCGTGCTCTACGGCATGATGCTGAGTCTGCCAAAACTGGCACACGCCGAACGCATTCGCGATTTAGTTAGCGTGCAGGGCGTGCGTTCCAATGCGCTGATGGGCTATGGCCTGATCGTCGGTTTGGATGGCACGGGTGACCAGACCATGCAGGCACCGTTTACCGGTCAAAGCGTCAACAACATGTTGTCGCAACTTGGTATCGCCGTGCCGCCCGGCACCAATATGCAGCTGAAAAACATTGCTGCTGTAATGGTGACGGCGGAGCTGCCGCCGTTTGCCCGTTCCGGTGACAAAATCGACATCGTGGTGTCGTCGCTGGGTAACGCCAAAAGTTTGCGTGGCGGCACCTTGTTAATGACGCCGCTTAAGGCGGCAGACAATCAAATCTACGCCATGGCACAAGGTAACGTGCTGATCTCCGGCGCAGGCGCGCAGGCTGGCGGCAGTCGTGTGCAGGTTAATCAACTGAACGGCGGTCGAATCAGCGCGGGTGCCACGGTGGAGCGCGAAGTACCGAACGATTTCGCCAGCCAGAATGTGGTGCGTTTGCAGCTTAATGAATCTGATTTCTCGCTGGCACAGCTGATCAGTGATGAGATTAATCGCCGCTACAACGGCGGTGCAGCTATACCCGAAGATGCGCGCACGGTGCGCCTGTTCGCGCCCGCAGATGGCCCTTCACGCGTGCGTTTTCTTGCTAACATTCAGGATATTCCCGTCCGCGTGAACGTGCAGGATGCCAAAGTCATCGTTAACTCTCGTTCCGGTTCTGTGGTGATGAACCGCCATGTGCAGTTGGATAGTTGTGCGGTAGCGCATGGTTCGCTGACGGTGGAAGTGACACAAAACAACGTGGTCAGCCAACCGGATACGCCATTCGGTGGCGGAGAAACCGTGGTGACACCGCAAACCGATATCTCCGTGCGCGATCAGGGCGGATCGCTACAAAACGTTCGCAGCAGCACCGATCTCAACAACGTGGTGCGCGCGCTCAATAATCTGGGTGCCACGCCGAACGAGCTGATGTCGATCTTGCAGGCGATGAAGAATGCCGGCTGCCTGCGTGCGAAGCTGGAGATCAACTAATGGAGCAATTCGATAAGTATGATCGTCCGGCGTTCGACATGCGTTCGCTGGATACGCTCAAGCGCGAGGCGGGGCGCTCCTCGCCTGACGCGCTCAAAGCAGCAGCGAAGCAGATGGAGGGCATCTTCGTGCAAATGATGATGAAGAGCATGCGTGATGCCAGCTTCAAAGACGAGTTGATGCACAGCCAATCATCCGAAATGTTCACGGCGATGCACGATCAGCAAGTGGCGCAAAATATTGCCGGGAGTGGTCAGCTCGGCTTTGCCGATTTAATCGTTCGCCAGTTGGGCGGTGAAAGTGAAAGCACGCAGGTTAGCGCGCCGGGGCGCGGGCCAATGTCGCTGGTGGGGGAATCCAGCTCGCCACGCGCTACTGGCCCGCTGCGTTTGCCAGCTCCGCTCTCTTTTGCTCAGCCTACTGAAGGTGCCCATCCGTTCATCAGCCGATTGATGCGCCCCGCACAGCAAGCCGCCCAGCAAAGCGGCGTGCATCCGCATCTTATTCTGGCGCAGGCTGCGCTGGAGTCCGGCTGGGGTAAGCGTGAAATTCCTGCTGCCGATGGTACGCCCAGTCATAACCTGTTTGGTATCAAAGCCACTGGCGACTGGCAGGGCAAAACCACCGAAATTACCACCACCGAATACATTGATGGCGTGAAGCGTAAGGTAAAAGCCGCATTCCGCGTTTATGACTCCTATGAACACGCGCTGTCGGATTACGCCAAACTGCTGACGAAAAATCCACGCTATAACCGCGTAGTGGCATCCACCACGCCGGAGCAGGGCGCAAAAGCTCTGCAGGCTGGCGGTTACGCCACCGATCCGGCTTATGCGCAAAAGCTCATCACCATTATTCAGAAAGTGAAAGGCAATATTCAGCAAGGCGTTGCCGCCTACCAGAGCGATATTTCGAAATTATTTTAGAAAGTCGTTTTAGAGAATTTTGTAATCACCGATGAAATAAACAGAACAATGAATTTTTGAGCCGGTGACTAGCCGGTTCACCGATAACGGAATCTGTTAGACGCTTATGAATAACCTCTTTAATTTAGCGCGCAGTGGCTTGAGCACCGCCCAATCGGCCCTGAGTGTGGTGGGTAGCAACCTCACCAATGGCATGTCACCTAACTACAGCCGTCGCGACATCCTGATTGGCGAATCCGGTGGTTTGAGCACCGCCAACGGCTTCTATGGCTACGGCGCGAAAGTGAACGGTGTACAACGCGCTTACGATGCCTTTGCTAACTCACAACTGCGTGGTTCGGTCTCCAGTTGGGCTGCGCTGAACGGCCGCCATGAACAGCTCACCGACATCGACAACATGTTGGGTGATGAGTCCGATAACGTCTCGGTTTCAATGAACAATCTGTTCAAAGCCATGGCTACGTTAAGCGAAAATGCTTCTGATGGCCCATCGCGTGCTGCGGTATTCAATTCACTGGGTGTACTGACCCAGCGCTATAACGAAAGCGGCAAACGGTTGACTGGGTTGGAAAAAAGTACCAACACGCATATCGAACAAAGCGCCAAAGACATCAATAGCTTCACCGAACAGCTGGCGGAAGTGAACAAACAGCTGGAGCGCATTCAGGCGCAAAACGGCACGCCGCCTGCGGATCTGTTGGATCAGCGCGATACGCTGTTGGAAAATCTCAGCGAACAGATTGGTATCGATGTTACTGAAAACAAAATCAACGGACGTGTCGATATCACTCTGGCAGATGGTCGTCCGCTGGTGTCCGGTGATACCGCTTACAAGCTGGCGACTGCGCCTTCAGACAGCGATCCAAACAAGATTGTGGTTTCGTATGTGGGCAGCGACGGCAAAGCCACGCCAATCAATGAAAGCAGCATCACCAAAGGCCGACTGGCGGGACTGTTCAAGTTCCGTAATGAAGATTTGGCCGTAGCGCGCAACGAGTTGAACCAGATTGCGTTCCAGATGGCCAGCCGCATGAACGAACAGCATCAAGCCGGTTTCGATCTCGATGGCAATCCGGGCGATCCGCTGTTCTCACTGCCGGACATGAAGGGCATAGCCAATACCAATAATACCGGTACCGGGCGTTTAGATAACATCCGCGTATTGGATTACAAGGCGGTCAATGCTGAGGATTACACCATTAGCTTTGATGGCGCCAACTGGAATGTCACCGGAGCGGATGGCCGTACGGTGCAAGCTAGCGCTTCAGGCGGCGTATTGAGCTTTGATGGTGTTGAAATCGATCTTCCACCGGTTGGCGTCAATGCCGGTGACAGCTTCAGTTTCAACCCAACAGCCGGTATGGCGGAAGGGATTGGCCGTGCACTCAGTAGCGCCAGCAAATTCGCGGCTTCTGACAGCGCCATCGGCGGTACCTCGAACAACAACAACCTGGAAGCGATGCTGAAGATTCAGGATGAGAAACTGATTGGTGAAAATACCCTAACCAATGCTTATACCAAGCTGGTGGGCACCATCGGTGCGAACGCGCGTGCAGTGCAATCCGGATTAAAATCGGCCGAAATTGATCTCAATACTAAGTATGAGACCAAACAGGCGTTGACGGGTGTAGATATGAATGAAGAGACGGTGAACATGAATATGTTCCTGCAGTATTACCAGGCGAATGCCCAAATCCTGCAAACCGCCACCACGCTTTTCGACACGTTGTTGACGATTAAATAAGGGAAAAGATAATGCGATTAAGTACGCTTTATATGTTTAAACAAAGCGCTGAGAGCATGTCGAAGCGCGTGAGTGATAATAACGACGTTTATCTACGTTTATCGGCCGGAAAATCATTGTTGCGTGCATCCGATGATCCCCAGGGGGCGACCGACGCCGTGAAATATCAGGATGCATTAGCCAAACTAGAGCTTTATAGCAATGTGCGTTCAGGTGTACGCGGTGCACTCCAGCATGAAGATAATATTCTGAGTTCGGCGGGAAATTTACTCACCACATCATTGACGGAAAAAATTGTTGCCGCTAAAAGCGACACTTATTCCGATGAAGACCGCAACGCGTTGGGCAAAGAAATTGGTGGTATTCGTGCCAATTTATTAGACCTGGCAAATACGCGTGATGGTAACGGGCGCTATATCTTCTCGGGTTTTCATACTGACACGCCACCTTTTGACGCTGCGGGAAATTACCAGGGCGGTACTGAAGCGCGTAAGCAAACCGTGGCAGACAGCACTGAAATGACGGTGAGCCATTTAGGTGACGATGTTTTTGGGGATATTTTCGGCAAGCTGGATGCAGCCGTCACCGAATTGAACAAATCACCTATTGATAAAGTGGCGTTGGATGCCGCGCTCAGTGAAGCCAGTAAGGCGGTCAGCGCAGGTATCGAGCGTTTAGGTAAAACCCAGGCAGAGCTGGGTACTAACATGCAACAGATTGATTCCCTCGATTTAACCGGCGATAACCTGATCAATGAAACCATCGTTAAAGTGCAAAATGCGATTGGTTCAGATTACGGCACCATGACGTCGCTGATTATGGATTCAAAAATGTCGGAATTTGCGCTGAATGCTTCGATGTTGGTATTTCAATCGATGCAGAAAATGAGCTTATTTAATAAATAATCTTCTCTTTAGTTAATTTTCACTAACCAGGTCTTTCCTGTGAGTTTAAATCGGCTCACAGGAAAGGGAATGTCATGCTTAAAAAACTTAAGATTCACAGTGCGATCAGTCTGATTATCAGTTTGTTCGCGGCTATTTTATTTGCCACCGTCATTTTTTCCCTTTATGACTCTTACTCTAATAATGTCAATTTCAAACGCATTGTTGTTTCTTCCGAGAATAATGCTCGCGTGCGTGATGCGGCTTACAATATCAGTGCCGCGATGGCCAACACCAATGGCTTGATGCTGCAAGCAGCCAGAGGTCGCGCTCAGTCAGCAGACGTTGTTAAATTGACACATGTAACGCTGGATAAAGCACGTATCAGTATTGATGAGTTTATGTCTACGCCATTTAATTCTCCTGAGGAGAGTAAAGCGGGCGCAGAGGTAAATGCTGCATTTGACGCGGTGTATAAATCGGTGCTGGATAAAATCGATCATGTAGATAGTCCGGAAAGCTATGCCGGAACCCTCAATGATGAGATGGCACTTCGTACCTTATTGCGCCAAAAAATCGCACAATATAATGACGTCACGTCTAAACAAAGTCAGGCTTATATCGACGAAGCCGAGTCAAATTATGAATATATGATTTACTCCGGCGTGCTGATTGTTGCTGTGGCCCTCATCATGATGTTTATTACGCGTATCTGGTTACGCCGTACCTTAGTGCAACGCATGAAGATGACCGTGGATATGTTGAAGCGTGTCGGCTCGGGCGATCTCAGCCACAAAGTTACTGTTGGTCAAACCAATGAAATTGGTGAAATGTTGCATGAACTGGAGGTGATGCGTACTTCGCTTACCGATACCATTCACGGCATACGTGAAAGCGTGCTGCATATTCATTCCAATGCGCAGGAGATTGCGCATGGCAATAACGATCTCTCCTCTCGTACCGAAGAGCAGGCCGCCGCACTACAGCAAACTGCCGCCAGTATGGAGCAGATCAAAACTACGGTGCGTCAAAATGCTGATAACGCTCACTCTGCACGTCAACTGGCAGAAGGTGCCAGCAACAATGCGCGCCACGGTGGCGAGGCGATGCTAAGCCTCGAGCAAATCATGGCGCAGATTACGGTGAGCTCGCGGCAGATCGCCGATATCAATGGTGTGATTGACAGCATCGCCAATCAAACCAATATTCTGGCACTGAATGCCGCCGTTGAGGCCGCGCGCGCCGGAGAACAGGGACGCGGCTTTGCCGTGGTCGCAGAAGAAGTGCGTAATTTGGCGAAGCGCAGTGCGGATGCTGCTAAAGAGATCAATCAATTAATCACTACCTGTGTGAGCAACATGGATACCGGTTCACGTCAGGTGAATCAGGCCAGCACAGTGATGCAAGAGATTGTCAGTTCAGTTGCTCAGGTCACGCAAATCATGGGCGAGATTACTTCGGCTTCTGATGAACAGAGTGCGGGCATCAACCAGATATCTCAGGCCGTTAACGAGATGGATTTGGTGACGCAGCAAAATGCGGCGATGGTTGAAGAGGCGGCGATTGCGGCAGGTGAACTGGAAGCACAGTCTGAATCCCTGGAAAAACGCGTGGCGCAATTCATTCTTGGCAAAGAAGTGATAGCGGGTAAAGCTCCCTCGATGGCAAAAATAACCGCTTCACGCAGTGATTCCTTGTCTAATCCAAAAGACAACGAACAGTGGGAAACCTTTTAACGCTTTAATTACCGACACGCATGGCGTTAATTAACCGCATGGGAAATTCATTCAAATAAAGTAGCAGATTGGGCATTTTTATACGGGCTTATCGCACTATATGAATTTCCCCTTTCACCGGATAATTCTCATTGAGAATATGAGGTGAATAGAATCGTGGATGGTATATATACAGCCGAAGGGCTTGAAGATAAAACAGCGTTGTGGACGAAATACCATCATTTGGTTCGCCAGGAGGCGTTGCGTTTGCAAAAGCGTCTGCCGGCCAGCGTCGAGCTGGATGATTTAATTCAGGCGGGAGCGATGGGGTTTCTTGGTGCAATTGAAACATTCGATCCTAAAAAAGGCGTCACTCTCAGTGTCTGGATTGTGCAACGCGTGCGCTGGTCGTTACTTGATGAATTACGTGAGCGAGATTGGGTTCCTCGTCGGGTGAGAACACACTCACGTGAAATGGTTGAAATCATCAAGAACATCGAGCAGGAAAAAGGTGGTGAAGCGACAGAAGCAGAAATTGCTGAACGAATGGGTGTGTCGCTTAAAGAGTTTCAGCAAATGCTGGCGGATAACAACAGTAGCCAAATGTATTCGATGGATGAGCTACAGGAAAACTTCGCGGATCTTTGGGAACATCCCAGTGACGATACTGAATTATTGAATCCGGTCAATGATTCGATACAGCAGGATTTGATAGATAAGATCGCTGAGCACATTACTGTTATTCCCGAGCGCGAGCAGAGGATTTTGCAATTCTATTATCAGCACGATCTCAATATGAAAGAAATAGCGTTGATTTTAGGTATTACAGAAACACGGGTAAGCCAATTACATAGTCTGGCAATAAAGCGATTACGTGGTCGTATGGAATCCACTGCAGGATGATAACATACAGGTAACATTAACAATGTTAATAACCCTCTTTAGTTGGATTTATGTTAATAACATGACAATTAAGAACGTTTAACAACGTGTTTTTGTCAATAAAATCATTTGGTTAATGTCTTTTTGTGAAATTGGGGTTTTCTGGTGTGTTGTTCGGAGAATTCTTAGTGGCTATCCTTTGCTCCGTTTCCTGATGACGAATACTTACAGGGTTTGAATAAACCTGAAGATGATTTCTTATCCTGTTGGAAGAAAGGTAAGAGTCGATATCTAACGCAAGTATTCTCATCAGCCCGGTAATGTTCCATTACCCTTTTAGACTTATCTTTTTTATTGATGAAGGTTGAGGTGTTATCAGTGTCTAATTTTGACGAGTATCTACAACACATTCATGACATTAATTTGTCCTATTTACTGCTTGCTCAGCAACTGATTCGACAAGACAAATTTGCCGCCGGTTTTCGTTTGGGGTTGTCCGAGGGGACTATCGATAACTTAAAAGAGTTGTCATTGCCGCAATTAATGAAACTGGCTTCGACCAATCAGCTTATTTGTCGTTTACGCGTTGATGACGAAGTGGTGATTGAGAATTTAACCAAAGACTCGCGTATTGAAGCATTACAGCAAATTCACACAGGAATTATTCTTTCAACAAACTTACTCAACTCGCTGAGTGAAGAACCCGTCGTAGAAGAACAAGGTGGCTGGAATGTGTGATAGCAAAAGTCTGTTGGAAGAGATTCATGATGTGAATATCGCCATGGGATTAATTTCTCTGGGTGCTCGTATGCAGGTACTTGAATCAGAAACCTCATTGAGCCGTCGTCGTTTATTACGTTTATATAAGGAACTACGCGGCTGTCCTCCGCCAAAAGGGATGCTGCCTTTTTCTGAAGATTGGTTTATGTCGTGGGAGCAGAATATTCACTCTTCGATGTTTTACAACATCTACCTGTATTTGAAGAGTACAGAGAAGGGACGTTCGATTGAGACGCTGATTAAAACCTACCGGTTATACCTTGAGCAATGCTGCTCCAATTCAGATGACAAGCCGGTATTAGGTTTGACGCGAGCCTGGACATTATTGCGTTTTATTGATTGCGGCATTATTTCGCGCAAAGCCTGCAGTGTTTGTCAGGGCGGCTTTGTCGTGACCACGGAGTTTATTAAGAACCCGTTTACCTGCAGCTTGTGCAGCCCGCCGTCGCGTGCATTTAAAAAATCACAAGTGAACAGCGGTGGACGTATTAATCCATTTGCTGCACCAGACCTGATGGCGGTGACGGCCTGATCCAATGACAGGTGCAGTTCACAAGATGGCTTTACGCCGGTGCTGTTCGTTGCAGCATCGGCATTGAAATCTAAAAGGAGCGTTTGTGTTAGTTATCATTGGCTATCTTGTTGTTATAGCAACTGTATTTGGTGGTTTTGTCATTTCAGGGGGCAATCTTGCTTCGCTGTTTCAGCCGGTTGAGTTGCTCATTATCGGCGGTGCCGGTGTAGGGGCTTTCCTCGTAGGTAATAATGCCAAGGCACTGAAAGCTACCGGTAAAGCGGTGGTGAAACTCTTTGCGGGTCGTCGCTACAACAAAGCGGTGTACATGGATTTGATGGCGCTGTTGTTTCTGCTGCTGTCAAAAAGCCGTGTACAGGGCTTGATGTCGCTGGAAAAAGATATTGAAGAGCCGCTGGAAAGTGAAATTTTCAGCGCTTATCCACGTCTGATGAACGACCCAATGATCCGCAATTTCGTAC
This sequence comes from Pantoea sp. SOD02, assembly GCF_024707505.1. Classification (GTDB taxonomy): domain Bacteria; phylum Pseudomonadota; class Gammaproteobacteria; order Enterobacterales; family Enterobacteriaceae; genus Pantoea; species Pantoea symbiotica. Next base: position 675,929 of record NZ_CP102604.1, read on the forward strand.
TGGATTACTTCCGCTTGATGATTGGCGGCAGCATGAACTCGCACGAAATTGAGGCGCTGATGGACGAAGAGATTGAGACCTGCGAAGAGGAACTGGAAGTGCCTGCGCATAGCCTCAATACGGTGGGTGATGCGTTTCCAGCCTTTGGTATCGTTGCCGCAGTAATGGGCGTGGTGAATGCGTTGGCAGCTGCCGATCGACCTGCTGCGGAATTGGGGATGCTCATCGCTCACGCATTGGTGGGCACCTTCCTCGGTATTCTCATCGCTTACGGTTTTGTGCTGCCGCTGGCACCGTTGCTGCGTCAAAAGAGCAGCGATCAAGTGAAAATCCTGCAGTGCATCAAAGTGACTTTGCTCTCTAGCTTGAATGGCTATGCGCCGCAAATCGCGGTGGAGTTTGGCCGTAAAACCATTTTTGTCAGTGAGCGCCCGTCGTTTGAAGAGTTGGAAAATCACGTTCGTGAAGTGAAATCCAATGCCAGCATGAAAACTAAAGCTTCGGATGCGGCAGCATGAAAAACGCTACGCCTATCATCGTCCGTAAGCGCAAAAAGAAAAAGCACGAGCATCATGGCGGCACATGGAAGATCGCCTACGCCGACTTTATGACGGCGATGATGGCGTTCTTTTTGGTGATGTGGCTGCTTTCGCAGTCCACCGATATGGACAGAGAACTCATCGCGGATTACTTCCGTACGCCGCTTAATCAGGCGCTTTCGCAGGGCAATAAAAATAGCCTTAGCGATAGCGTCATACCAGGCGGCGGCGATGACATCATTAAGCAGCAAGGTGAAGTGTTTAAAAGCCGTATTGATGCACAGAGACGGCAAAAAATGCTCGAAAGTTTGCATCAGGCTAAGCAGAAATTGCAGCAGATGATCGAGACCGATCCGCGTCTGAATAATTTTAAATCCAACATTCTCCTGACCTTAACCAACGACGGATTACTCATTCAGATCACCGATTCTCAGCAGCGGCCCATGTTCAAAGTGGGCAGTGAAAGCCCTGAGCCTTATATGAATGGCATTCTGCAAGCGTTGGTGCCGCTGCTGAATGAGCTGCCTAACAAAATCAGCCTGACGGGTCATACCGATTCATTGCCCTATTCGGGCGGTGCAGGGGGGTACAGCAACTGGGAGCTTTCGGCCGGACGCGCCAATGCGACACGCCGCGTGTTAGTTAGCGCGGGGCTGGATGACGCGCGTTTCTTGCGGGTGATCGGTACTGGCAGCCGTATGCCGCTTGATGAGATCAGCGCTGACGATCCGCGCAATCGCCGTATCAGTATTTTAGTACTCAGCCAGCTCAAGGAGCGCGAGATTCTGAAAGAGAACACGCTGGAGCGGAAGCCAATCGAGATGCCATCGGATATGTCACTTCAACCAGTTCAGGGGTATACCGATGGACATGAATGATTTTTCGCAAATCTTCTTTAGCGAAGCGGAAGAGCTGCTGAATGAGATGGAGCAACAGCTCTTACAGCTGGATGTTGAGTCGCCGGACATTGAGCAACTCAATGCGATTTTTCGTGCCGCTCACTCGCTAAAAGGCGGGGCAGGCACGTTTGGTTTCTCTGCGTTGCAAGAAACCACACATCTGCTGGAGAACCTGCTGGATGAAGCGCGCAGTGGTGCGCGAGTGCTCACCCAGCCGATTATTCACCTCTTTTTGGAAGGTAAGGACATTATGCAAGCGCAGCTGGAGGCCTACCAGGCTTCAGAGGAACCTGACGAGGCAAGTTTCCGCTATATCTGCGAAGCTCTGCGTGAAATCGCATTACTGGAGCAAGCTCCAGCGATGGCGGCATCGGAGCCGGTCAAGCCTCAACCTGTTGCCGCAAGTGTGGCTAATAGCGAAATGCGTATCACGCTGAGCAGGGTCGATGGCGAAGCGCAAACGCTGCTGCAAGAGGAGTTACAGCACCTTGGCGACATCCTGAAAATGGAGAATGTCGCGAACAGCATGACGGTGACGCTTGCCACCACCGCATCTGCGGATGAGATCAGCGCGGTGCTTTGCTTTGTGTTGGATGAATCGCAGATCGCGATCGAAACACCAGCGGTGATTAGCGCTCACGAACCCACACCCGCGCCCGCAGCGCCTGAGGTGGTTAAAGAGGTTAAGCCCGAGGTTGCAGCGAAGGCCGCAGCACCACGCGCGGCCAATCAGGAGTCAGGCAGCATTCGCGTGGCGGTCAGCAAAGTTGATCAGATCATTAATCAGGTCGGTGAGCTGATCATTACCCAAGCCATGCTGTCACAGCTGACTCAAGCGCTGGACGGCGCAAACCATGACATGCTGCTGAACTGCGTGGCGCAGATGGAGCGTAACACGCGCGAACTGCAAGAGTCGGTGATGTCAATCCGTATGATGCCGATGGACTACGTGTTTAGCCGCTTCCCGCGACTGGTGCACGATCTCGGTTCTCGCCTGAATAAGAAGATTGAACTGACGTTGAAGGGCGGTTCAGCCGAACTCGATAAGAGTTTGATTGAACGCATTATTGATCCGCTGACGCATTTAGTGCGAAACAGCCTCGATCACGGCATTGAAGCAGCTGATGTGCGTGTCGCCAACGGTAAGCCCGCCACCGGTAATCTGACGCTGTCTGCGGAACATCATGGCGGCAATATTGTAATTGAGGTGACGGATGATGGTGCCGGCCTTAACCGTGAAAAAATTCTCGCCAAGGCGCGCGCCAAGGGAATGAACGTCAGCGATACCCTCAGTGATGATGAAGTGTGGATGCTGATTTTCGCTGCGGGTTTCTCCACAGCGGAAAGCGTCACCGACGTATCAGGGCGTGGCGTCGGCATGGATGTGGTACGACGCAATATTCTGGCGATGGGCGGCCATGTCGATGTGCTGTCTAAGCAGGGTAATGGCACCACAGTACGCATTATTTTACCGCTGACGCTGGCCATCCTCGACGGCATGTTGGTGAAAGCCGCCGACGAAATATATGTGCTGCCACTCGGGGTGGTGATGGAGTCATTGCTGCCGCAGGAAGAGATGCTTTGCCGTTTTGTCGGTGAAGAACGCTTGCTGCAAGTGCGCGGCGAATATTTGCCGCTGGTGCTACTACGTCAACGTTTCGCTATTGCTGGCGAGCCTCACAGTGATGACGGCATTGTGGTGATTGTGCAAAGCGCGGGATGCCGCTACGCATTGTGGGTCGACCAATTAATCGGCCAGCAGCAAGTGGTGGTGAAAAATCTCGAGCAGAACTATCGCAAAGTACCGGGCGTTTCGGCCGCCACTATTCTCGGCGATGGCAGTGTGGCATTGATTCTCGACGTAGTAGAGCTAGCAACTTTGACTAATCAGCAAGAAAAACTCACTCGCGTTGGATGAGTGATAGAGGAAGAACACGATGACTTTATCCAATGGACAACAAACTGCGAATGCGGATGCAGTAGTACAGGAATATTTGGTATTTCGTCTCGGCAAAGAAGAGTACGGCATTGATATTCTTAAAGTGCAGGAGATTCGCGGATGCGATCGCGTAACTCGCATTCCTAATGCCCATGATTTTATTACTGGCGTCACCAACCTGCGCGGCGTCATTGTGCCCATTATTGATCTCCGTTTGCGCTTCCATTTACCCGATGCCAAACACGATGAGAATACGGTCGTCATTGTATTAAACCTTAATGACCGTATTGTGGGTATTGTGGTTGATGGCGTGGTAGATGTGCAGTCAATGGATGTTGATCAAATTAAGCCGACACCGGATGTCGCATCAACGCTATCAAGCCGTTATCTAATGGGCATTGGTGTACTGGAATCACGCATGGTGATTTTGGTGAACATTGAAAAATTATTGAGTCGCGAAGAGATGGAGTTAATGGATTCGATGACGGAAGCCTTCGCTGAATAATATCGCCGTCTATTAATCTCAACCTGCAGGAATTATCATGAAAGTTATTACGGTCAATGAACCTAAGTTTGTTGCTGAGTTTCAGTGCGCCGGCAGCCAATGTATTGACCATTGCTGCCAAGGATGGAATATTGTTTTTGATAAGAAATCGGTCAACAAATATCTCAAAAGCCCGGTCATTGAAATTAAGAATATCGCTGCTGATTCCATGGTTTTATTGAAGAAAAGCCATGTGCATTGGGCCAGGGTGAAATTCAATGAAAATCGGGTTTGCAGCTTTATGGACGAAGATAAGCTGTGTAAGGTCCATGCCTTAATGGGACCTGCTGCCCTGAGCCCAACGTGCGCGAGTTATCCACGCAGTAGTCAGCGTTTTAAAAGTGAAGAGAATAAAACGCTGACGCTATCTTGCCCGGAAGCCACGCGTGCCTTACTGACCGCAGATGACGCGATGCAGATGATAAGCCATGTCACCACCGCTAAAGTTGCCGATAAGGCGCGCATTGTTAACCAGCACGATAAGTTGCTTAACCTGATGTCCATGCACCTCGTTAACGCTAGTCAGGCGCAGACGCAGCAAGGTTTATATGCCATTGCCTCATTACTACTATTTGCGGAGAAACATCCGCAACAGGTTGAGGATATTGAAGCCTATTTTAATGGCCTGATGCACAGCATTGAATCGGGTGAAATTTCCCAGCATGTAGCTAATCTGGAATGTGATAATCAATTACAGTGGTCATTGCTGTTACGACTGCAAAGTTATTTAGGATCAAGAAAATCTACCCGTTCTCTGGGCCGGATTAATTGGTATGTTGCCAGGTTATTACAAGTACAAACCAGCGGTCTGGAAAATAATAATGTGGCTGCAAGTATGGAGCGGTTAGCACAGGCCTGGTCTTCTACCGCACAACCCTGGCTCAATGAGCGGCCACACGTTATGCGTAACTATATTATGTATCGTTTGTATAACGATCAATTACCTGATGCACGCAAGCGCAGCGCAATGTCGTGGTTATATTTATTGACGGCAGAGTGGTTTTTAATCAAATCATTGATTGCAGCGGCGATCGAAATTGATGGCGAAATCAGTGAAAAAATTATCATTGATATTATTTACAGTTTCCATGCAGTCACCAAACATAATGCCATCACCACTGAGTTCTTCTTTGAACAAATTGAAAAGGTGAAAGTGAACGATGATCTCTCACTTTTATACCTTCTGGCTTAGTCTTAAAGTTAAAAGATGCAGCTTTTTTTCACAACTTACAGCAAATTGCATGGCAGAATGGCGCTCCGGTGAAATCAGTGGAGGTGCAGAAGCGATGACAGTTGAAATTGAGCAGCGTATCTACGAGCTGGTGCGACGTTACGACGGCGTTTACCTGTTTAAGCAAAAGACGCTGACGCCGCAAATTGATATCGATAGCGATCTCAACTTCGAACGTGAAGAAGCTGCTGCGCTGATGGATGAGTTCTTCGGCGAGTTCAGCGTCGATCGCGGCGGATTTGTCATCGAAACCTACTATCCCGATGAACCTTCGCTGGCGCAGATTCTCAATCCATTCAATAAGCGTGAAGTGCCGGTGGTACCCGATTTTACGCTGGGAATGTTGATTGAATCGGCGAAAGCGGGGCGCTGGCTTTACGAGTAACAGCAGGCTCAGCGCCGAGCCTGCCACCTCTCACCGTTTTACATGCACGCCAAAGCCGCTCTCTTCCGCTACAAACTCCGCTTTTAACGTCAGCGCAGGAATTTCATAGTCGCCGCCGTTTTGCTGACGATAGGCAATTGGCGCTGTCTCTTCCAACGTATCCAGCCTTGTGGCCAGCGCATCGCACCAGCCAGCAAAACGTTCTGCTGCTGACTTTTGTACCCGATAGAAAACCAGCGGCGGCAGCACGCTAAAGCCGGGATAAAACAACATGCCGTGCTGAATCGGGAACAGCAGATCGTTAATCGGACCGTTAATGCCGCGCGGGCTGTAATGCGATTCCCATCCACCTGTCGTTACCACCAGCATCGCGCGTTTACCGCTAAGATTGCCTTCGCCGTAGCGATCGCCCCAATGCTGTTCGTTGTGCTCGCCCACGCCGTAGGCAAAACCGTTGGCGTAAACCCGGTCAAACCAGCCTTTCATGATGGCGGGCATCGAAAACCACCACAGCGGAAACTGGAAAATCACCGTATCAGCCCAGCGTAATTTTTCCTGCTCGGCGGCGATATCGCCAGCCTGCAGCTGATGATCGTAGGCGAAGCGTGAATCCACTGTCGCATCGTAATGGTCACCCACTAATGGGGCGCGCGTGTCATCAGCATCGAGCTGCACTTTCCACTGCATCGCATAGAGATCAGAGACCTGCACCTGATGTCCGGCATTCTCTAAATGCTGCACGGCAAAGTCTTTGAGGGAAGCGCTCAGCGAACGCGGTTCCGGATGGGCATACACAATCAGTACATTCATGGGCTTAATCCTGTGAGATGAAAACCACTGCAGATTAAGTCGGTGCTGGCTATAGTAGAAATCAATTGCTGATATCTCAGGTATAGACAGTGTGAATATCAACTCGCTGGATTTGAATCTGTTGCAGACGCTCAACGTGCTGTTGACCGAACTCAACGTCACGCGCGCGGCGCAGCGTCTGCATCTCTCGCAGCCTTCCGTCAGCGCTCAGTTGGCGCGATTGCGTAGCCATTTTGACGATCCGCTGTTGTTGCCCGGACCGCGCGGCATGCTGCCGACGGCGCGTGCAGAAGCGTTGCGTGAGCCGCTGCGTCTGGCGCTTGAGGCGGTAGAACGTGCTGTCGCGCCGCCCGATACCTTCAATCCGGCCAATGCCGAAGTCACATGGCGCATCGCCGCCACCGATTACACCTCGTCGGCGTTAGTGTTGCCGGCGCTCAACCTGATTCGTGCCGCTGCACCGCTGAGTCGCATGGCGGTCCTGGCGCTCAATCCGCCGCTGATAGCGCAGCAGTTGGAAAAAGGTGAGCTGGATGTGGTGTTTCATACCGGCGATAACGCGCCGCCGACGTTGCATCAACGCAAACTGTTCAGCGAGCGCTACGTGCTGGCGGGACGGCGCGATCACCCACAATTGCAACGTCCGCCGACGCTGGATCAATTCTGCCAGCTGGAATTTGTCATGGTTTCGCCGGATGGCGGCGGCTTCAGCGCCGCCACCGACACTGCGCTGGCGAAGCTGGGACGTTCACGCCGCGTGGTGTTGTCGGTGCCGCATTTCTTGTTTATGCAGGAAACACTGGCGAACAGCGATTTGGTGGCGGTGCTGCCCGAGCGGCTGGTGCGTCAAACTTTGCACCTTCAGGTAATCGATTTACCGCTGGAGGTGCCGGGCTTTGATATTTTGCTGCTGTGGCATGAACGCCTGCATCGCGACCCGGCTCAGCAGTGGTTGCGGCAGCAGATTGTGGCGGCGCTTTAAATCAGCTTCGCCGCAAAAAATTCACTTCTCCCGCATCACAAAAATCATCACACTAGCCACCTTTACCATTATGGAGAGATGGCATGATTACCCGATTGCTGCTGGCGATGTCGCTACTTGCCAGCCTGAGTGCGCCGCTGTTAGCAGATCAAGACGGCGTCTCCTTTAGCCACAAAGACTGGGAATTGGCCTGCGATAACACGCTGACCTGTCGCGCCGCCGGTTACAGCGCCGAAGAGGGCGCGGGCGGCTCGGTGCTGCTGGTGCGTGCCGGTGGCCCCAATGCGGTGACGCACGGTCGCGTGGTGCTGGCCGATACCGGCGATGATGATTCTAAAGTGGTGAACAACTTAGCGCTGTGGATTGATGACCGTGCGCTGGGCGACGTGGCGAAAGCCGACAACGACGAATGGACGCTGACCGATGAACAAACCCAGGCGCTGATCAACGGTATTAAAGGCAGCGGCAAAGTGGAGTTTCGCGGTGGCGAGGAGCCTTTCGATCTCTCCAGCAATGGCGCGTTTGCGGTGCTGCTGAAGATGGATGATGCGCAAGGTCGTCTTAGCACGCCGGGCGCGCTGGTGCGTAAAGGCAACAAGCCGGAAAACAGCGTACCGGCAGCGGTGGCGATGCCGGTGATTCAACAGGTGAAAGTGGTGAAGGCAGATGCGCGTCCGTTGACGGCCGATGAGCTGGCGCTATTGAAGCCAAAGCTGATTGCTTCACTCACCGATGACGACAGCTGCGACAATCTGGCACCGTCCGACGATCAGCCGGAAGAGGGCGCGGAGCCGCTGACGTTAACGCCGGTTGATGATGCGCACGTGCTGATCGCCGCGTTGTGCTGGCGCGGGGCGTATAACGAAGGTTATGGCTATTGGCTGATCGACAAAGCGTTGCAGGGCACACCACAGCTGGTGACGGATTCTGGCTCTGATTACAGCGAAGGTGTGATCTCCGAAGCGCAGAAAGGGCGCGGCATCGGCGACTGCTGGAGTACTGCGGCGTGGGTGTGGGATGGCAAAGCGTTTGAGCAGAGCAGCGATGCGACCACCGGCATGTGCCGCGCGATTCGCGCGGGCGGTGCATGGCAGTTGCCAACCTGGGTGACGGAGGTGAAAGCGGCATCGCTGCCGTAGGGTGCGCATTTATGCGCGCCTGGTCGGCATTAATGGCGTAATGCCGCTCAGTTAAGCACCGAGCGACTTTCGTTCGCCCTATACTGAGGCAGTTACAGTAACTTCGTGCGGCGACCGAGCAAAGGGCGTCTGGCCACGCCCTCTGCACTCCCGGGCCTTGCGCCAGCCCAACCCGCCGCTTCGCGGTACCTTCACTCATTCACGATTCCTGACGGACCGGCGGCGATTCGCTCCTGCTCAGCGCCACCTCTCGCCGCATCCATGCGGCTCGCCCTGGAATCCTTCATTCGCTCAGCGGTTTAGGATGTCGCCTCAACACCCACGCTGCAGCAAAAATGCATTATTGGCACCCACAATTGCTGCAAATCTTGTAGGGTCGCCATTCATGGCGACCTGGTGCGCATGAATGCGCACCCTACGAATAACTAATTCGGCGACCCTACTTGCCGCAGCACTGCTTATATTTTTTACCGCTGCCGCATGGGCAAGGATCGTTGCGGCCGGTTTTCTCGCCGGCAAAGTGCGGCAGTTGAGGTTCTGGATCGGGCTGCGCCATGCGCTGTTCCTGCCAGTATTCATGTAGCTCCAGCGCCGCAGGGCGAATCGCCTCGATGCTGGCTTCAAACTCGTCCGGCGTGAAGGCTTCGCGCTTCGCCAGATGATCTTCGCTGCCGTGCAAGGCAATCGCCGCCATCATCGGCTGCAGTGATTCTGGCAGCAGCGACCAATCTGCATCCAGCGCCACGCCGCGCAGATAGCCGTAGCACCAATCTTCCACCACGGTGAATTCCTGGCCTTCCATCTCTTGCGTGCCAAACAGCGGATCAAACTGCTCCGGGAATTCGGCAAGGCGCTCGGCGATGTCGTTGAGATGCTGGAACGTCAGCGTCATAAAACGATCCATCTCGCGCTCATTCGACCATTTTGGAATGTGCTTTTTGCCGCCCCACATCGCCACCAGCCATTCGCTCGGTTCGATGTCGTTCGGGCCTGAGAGCAGCGCCGTCAGCATGCCGTCCAGCTCAGCGGTGTCCACCACCGAGTGTTCGTTGCCGTATTTCTCCAGCATATCTTCAAGCCAGTTCAGCTCTTTTTCGGTTAACGGACCCTGGTTCATACGGCATCTCCTGCTTTCATTGATGGGCAATGCCCAAAGTTAATTGGCGGCGATTATAGCGAGAAGCGGGCGCGATTTATCGCTTTTTGCATATCGATTGCTGAACCTCTCCTAAAAATGATTCGCCATAACTTATCGCGCAACAGTATTGGCTGCTTTTGTCGACAGATGGCAGCGTAAAGGCAGAATTTTTCTGCATAAAGGATGCAAATTATGGCCAGCACATTGCCGGTACTGGATTTAGCCCTGCTGGAGCTGCCGGATGCGGAACAGGCGCAATACCTTGCCGAACTGCGCGAAACCGCGCGTGACGTCGGCTTCTTCTATCTGGTGAATCATGGCATCAATCCACAGTTATTGCAGAACGTGCAAAGCATCACGTGCGCCTTTTTTGCCTTGCCGGATGAAGAGAAGCAGCGCGTTTCGATGATTCATTCGCCGCATTTTCGCGGTTACAACCGCGCAGGTGTGGAATATACCCGTGAGCAGCGCGATCAGCGCGAGCAATTTGATATCGGTGCAGAACGTGCCGCGCTGACGTTGCAGCCAGACGATCCGGCATGGAAGCAGCTGCAAGGGCCCAATTTGTGGCCGCAGGCGCTGCCGCAGCTGCGTCCGGTGATCCACGCGTGGCAGCAGGCGATGACCGACGTGGCGCTGCGTTTACTGCGCGCCTTCGCCAAGTCCCTGGCGCTGCCGCCGGACGCTTTTGATGCGCTGTACGGCACGCATCCCAACGAACATGTGAAGCTGATTCGCTATCCAGGTCAGGATGCCGCTGCCAGCCAGCAAGGTGTTGGCGCGCATAAAGATTCCGGCTTTCTGACCTTTCTGTTGCAGGACGATCAACCGGGATTGCAGGTTGAAGTCACGCCGGATCAGTGGGTTGATGCGCTGCCGAAAGCGGGCGCTTTTGTGGTGAACATCGGCGAACTGCTGGAAATTGCCACCAACGGTTATCTGCGCGCCACCGTGCATCGCGTGGTGTCGCCGCCGGCAAATCAGCAGCGCATCTCCATCGCTTTCTTCCTCGGCGCGCAGCTTGATGCCGAAGTGCCGCTGTATCAGTTACCGCCGCAGCTGGCTGCAGAAGCGCGCGGACCGACCAGCGATCCCAGCAATCCGCTGCTGCGCGAAGTGGGCTGGAACTACCTCAAAGGGCGTTTGCGATCGCATCGCGACGTGGCGCAGCGTTATTACGCTGACACTCTCAATAGCGTTAAATCATAAGAAACTAAGGGAAGCAGATGAATAAAAAGGTGATAGCCGCGTTAGCGATGGTTTCGGTGTTCAGCAGTTACGCCTCGGCGGCCGCACTGCGCGTGGCGGCCGATGCCGTACCGCACAGCGAAATCCTCAACCACATCAAACAGACCGACAAGAAACTCGATCTCAAGGTGATTGAACTCAACGGCAACCTCAACGCCAACGAACTGCTGGCGCGCGGTGACGTCGATGCCAACTACTTCCAGCATGTACCTTATCTGCGCGATCAGGAAAAAGCGCTGGGCGAGAAATTTTCTGTGGTTGCCACGGTGCATATTGAGCCACTTGGCATCTACTCGCACAAAGTGAAATCACTGAAAGATCTGCCTGATGGCGCGCAAGTGGCGGTGCCGAATAATGTCACCAATCTGAGCCGCGCACTTTATCTGTTGCAGGCCAATGGGTTGATCAAACTGAAGAGCAGCAGCGCCAATACGCTGGTGACCTCCGCAGACATTACTGACAACCCGCACCATCTGAAGATTATCGAAGTGGAAGCGCCGCAGCTGCCGCGCGCGCTGGATGATGCGCAGTTGGCGATCATCAATGGCAACTACGCGTTGCAGGCTGGTTTAGTGCCGTCGAAGGATGCGCTGGCGCTGGAACAGGCGAAGGATAATCCATATGCCAACGTGCTGGTCACCACGCCGAAACTGGCGCAGGATCCGCGCATTCTGGAATTAGCGAAAGATCTGGAGTCAAAGCAAACCGCTGAATTTATTAACCAGCACTATAAAGGATCGGTTATTCCCGTTAATCAATAATCCCCGCCGCCACCTGTTTTTGGCAGGTGGCGCTGACTTTCTTCTGTGTTATATTTCGCCACCAACACCCGTCGCACCCTTAATAAAAACATAAAAATTCGCTCAATCCATTGCCATGATTATCTTCGCCAGGAATAAACGGGTGCTGTGCCATCGTTTAATAACATGCATCATTCTGCTGGGCGTGAGCGTATTGCTCAGCGCCTGCGGCACCTTGTCGCAAACCTCCGCGCCCGTCAGCGATAAAGTCTATCTTTCGCATGCGACCTTTAATGAAAACGTCGATGACATCGTGCGCCATTATATGCAGCAGAAGCAGGTTTCCGGCATCAGCATCGCCATCATCCATCAACGCAGCCAGCCTAAATTTTACAGTTTTGGCGTCACCGATGCGGTGCACCGTTATCCCATCACGCCAGATACCTTATTTGCGCTCGGCTCGCTGAGTAAAGGCATCACCGCTGAGGTGATTATTGAGCTGGTGGATCGCGGCGAACTGCACTGGAACGATACGCTCGTGACGCTTTTGCCGCCCAACGTGCCGCTGAGCGACGATGCCAAACGCATCACGCTGTTGCAGCTGGTGACGCACACGTCAGGCTTGCCGCGTCAGGATATGGATTTGCCGATGTTCATGAAATTTATGGGCTATTTGCGTAGCGGCGAGAACTTTTACGGCAACCTCGACAGCGACGCAGTGCTGGATTATCTGGCCGATTTTGACGCGCCCGCGCATCCCACTGCGCGCTATTCCAATCTTGGCTATGCGCTGTTGGGCTACATCCTCAAACATCGCTTTCATCAGGACATCGAAACGCTGGCGCAGCGCAATCTGTTCCAGCCGCTGGGCATGACCAGCAGCAGCTTCAAGCCGCAGAGTCTGCGTGGCTATCCGTGGCGTGCGCTCGGCCATGCGGGCGATCAACCTAAGCTGATTCCTCGCGGGCAAATTACGCCGGATTGGGCGTTTAACAACAATATGGTGGCGGCCGCCAGCCTCTACAGCAACGCGCGCGATTTGATTCGCTATCTGGATGCGCATCTGCATGACGGCGCAGACGCTGCGCTCAACGCGGCGTTTTCGCAGGTTAATCACGGCTACGAGCAGCACGGCAATCAGTCACAAAATATCGCCTGGGTAACCGACAGTTACGGTGATCAGCAGATCACCTATCAGGTGGGTTATATCGGCGGCTACTCGAGTTTTATTGGCTTTGATAAGCAGAACGGCAATGCGATTGTGGTGCTGCAGAACGCGTTTAACTGGAGTAACTATCTGGGCATCGCGTTATTGATGGATCTGGCGCAGAAAGCGCACGACAAAAACTAACATGGTTGCTTGCAATTTTACTGCGCCAAAAAATGCGTGAGCTGAGGTATGCTGAGCAGCGAAATTTGACGCGCTAAGCGCGCCGGGGGAACCTTCTGCGTGCTTAACTTGTCAGTTAAATGGACAGTTAATAATTAACCAGAGTGGAAATCACCAATGCGCAGGACACACGTCAATCTTCTTTCTGCAGGAATTTTTCTGGGCGCTTTAAGCCTTGCTCCGGCCGCGCTGGCGGAAGGCGAGCAAACAGACGCCGTACCGATGCCGCCACAAGTGCAGCAAACCGCACCCGATGCCCAAACCCAGGCGCCAGCCGCAGACCCGCAAACGCAGGCTCCGGCAGCCGATGCGCCAGCCAGCAATGAACCGGCTGAATCCAGTGGCGATGTCGCGCCAATTCGTCCACCGCAAAGCGGCAATGCGACGGCTCCGAATAACTACGATCTGACTACCATCATCATCGACTACAAAGAGTACAAAGTGGGCGATGTGGTGCCAGATGAGTATCGTAAAAAGCAGTACACCATTGTTGAGTGGAAGCCACGCCATCTGCCAGCGCCGCAGCCAGGCACGCACTGGGCGTACATCAATGCCAACTACATCCTGATCACCGATGACAGCGGTAAGATCGTGATGGGCAAATCAGGCGAAATCTTCTTCCGCGGTTAATTCCCGCGTAGCAGACGCGCTAACTGCGCGACGCCCGCCGTAATCTGGCTGGTGCTGGTGTTACCGTAACCCAGCACCATCCCTTGCTGCTTCTGCTCACCCGAATAAAATCCCGACAGCGCGCCCGGCGCGTAGCCGCTCTGGATCAGCCGATCCACCAATCTCATATCGTTTTGATCCGCAGCCAGCGATAACACCAGATGCATGCCGCATTCGCCGCCCAGCAACGGAACCTGTGCGCCAAATGTTTGCTGCAAAGCCTGCCGCAAACTCGTCTGGCGTTGACGGTACAGACGGCGCATTTTGCTCAGATGACGACTAAAATCACCGCTGCGTAAAAACAGCGCCAGCGCCTGCTGTTCAGGACGATTTCCGCCGCGCAGCAGTTCATGTAGCGCAGGGCGCAACGGCGCGACCAGCTGTGGCGGCAGCACCATAAAGCCGAGGCGCAGCGCCGGAAACAGCGTTTTGCTGAACGAGCCGACGTAGATCACCGGCGTTGGTTGCGTCATGCCCTGCATGGCGGCGATCGGCTCGCCGCTGTAGCGAAAATCGCTGTCGTAATCATCTTCGATAATCCACGTTTGCTGTTGCCGTGCGGCCGCCAGCAGCGCCAGACGACGCGGTGCGCTCATGATCACGCCGGTGGGATATTGGTGCGTTGGCGTGGTGTAGATCAGGCGCGGCGCACGCTGCTGCCAATCCTGCGGCTGCGGTGCCAGCCCTTGTGCATCAACCGCTACTGGTTCAATACGCATATCTCCCAACCGCATCGCCGCTTTTGCGCCGCGATATCCCGGTTCCTCCACCCAACCAATGTCGCCTGGGCTGCTGAGCAGCGCCACGCACAGCGTTAATGCCTGCTGCGCGCCTTCGGTAATCACGATTTGTTCGGGCGTACAGCGCACGCCGCGCGCCAATGCCAGATGCTGCGCCAGCGCTTCACGGAGCGTGCGTTCACCGAGCGGGTCGCCGTAGCCCAGCAGTTGCTGCGGCTGATGCAGCATCACGCGGTTCAACGCCCGCCGCCACTGAGCCAGCGGGAAATGTGCCAGCGAAGGAACGCCGGGGCGCAGCGCCATCTCCTGACTGAAGCTGCGATGGCTGGATCGCAGCTCAGCAATGCGCGGCGACAAGGTGATTTCGTCGCTGATATGCGACTGATTTTCCTGCGGCAGCTGCGCCATATTGCTGATACGACTGCCCTGGCGGTCGCTCAGCAAAAATCCTTCCGCCTGCAGCTGCGCCCAGACGGCGATCACCGTATTGCGCGAAACCGCGAGATCCTGGGCCAGCTGGCGTGTCGCGGGCAAACGCGTACCGGCGGCGAGTTTGCCTGTCAGAATCGCCTGCCTGATACGCTGAAACAGCTGTTGTTGCAGCGTCTGCTCGCCGTTGGTTTCCAGCGGGGCCAGCAATAATCGATGTAGCTTAATATCACTCATTTACGCAGTTCCGTGGATCCATCAATTTCGGGCATTGTGGCGCTTTTTAACACGCCAGCAAAGTGGCACTCTGCATTTCTGGTCCTGACTGATAAAGGAATTGAGGAATGTCGCAACACACCAATGCTTACGGACAACCGGTAGGATTTCCGCTGCCAGATTGGCAACCCCGCGCCTGGCCGAGCTATGAAACCTTCACCGGCGACTATTGCCGCCTTGAACCGCTGAGTGCTGAGCGTCATGGCCGCGAACTTTATGCTGCCTATGCGCTGACTGCTGATGGGCGTGACTGGACCTATATGTTTGCCGAACCTTTTGCCGATGAAGCAGCCTATGTTGCCTATGCGCGTAAGCTGGAAAATGGGCGCGATCCCATGCATTTCGCGGTGATCGATCCGGTTAGCAATCGCGCGGTTGGCAGCCTGGCGTTGATGCGCATTGATGCGACAAACGGATCGGTGGAGATCGGCCACGTTGCCTTCTCGCCGCTGCTCAAGCAAACGCGCATGGCTACCGAAGCGCACTATCTGCTGATGCGCTACGCCTTTGAGCAGTTGGGCTATCGTCGCTACGAGTGGAAGTGTGACAGCTGCAATCAGACATCACGCAACGCGGCGCTGCGTTTAGGGTTTCAGTTTGAAGGCACCTTCCGGCAGGCGATTGTCTATAAAGGCCGCAGCCGTGATACCTGCTGGTTCTCGATTATCGACAGCGACTGGCCACAGGTGAAACAAGGCTTCGAACGCTGGCTGGCGGCAGAGAACTTTACGGCGGAAGGGGCGCAACGCGAAAAACTGGAGGCGCTGCGTCAGAGGTAATTAAAAGCCGGGCTTGCAGCCCGGTTAACTCATGAACATATATTTTGCGGTGGCAGGAATCATGGTGCAGACGATTGCCATCAGGATTCCTTTAAGCCATTGAGAATCTTTTTTTAGGGCCGTGAAGTTTTGGTCCATACGCTGATCCATTGCACCTAAGCGAATATCCAGTTTCTCGAACTTCTGATCGATCTTCTCAAACCTCTGATCTATCTTCTCGAACCTCTCGTCGATTTTCTCGAATCTCTCATCGATTTTTTCAAATCTCTCATCGATTTTCTCGAAGTGCTTATAAATCGTCTGAAATTGACCCGTTACATCTTTCTCAAAATGGTCAAATCGCTGTTCAAGATTATCAATACGATTATTGGTAGCGTGCTGCATACGCACCACACTATCAATACGATTATTGGTAGCGTGCTGCATACGCACCACACCTTCCATGGCCTGCGACAGATCGATTTTAGTCAGCGAGTTTTCTTGCTGCATTTCAGCAAAGATCTCGACCATTACTTCAGCTTGCTTATCCGCCACGCCGGCCTGTTGCAGCGCCAGATAGGCTTTATGGGTGTTTATCATCGTCATTCTCATCCTTGTCTCTCCCGGTTAGCTCCTTTGCTGAGGAGAAGGTTATCCCGGTTGTGAGGGTTACTCTATTTGAGTGTGCAAACTTTGCGCGACGCCTCGAAAAAAATCAATCCGTACAACGAGTAACACGTTCAGCCAATAAAAAAGGCCTGCACGCAGGCAGGCCTTGAACTCCAGCTGTATTCGCTTAACTTTGCGGCTGCGGAATTATTTTTATATCCACCATGCCGATCCCCAGTTTGCGCGGATCCTGGCCGATGATATTGCCGACATTCGACTCTTGCGGCTCCGGTGGCGCAATAACCAAATTACGGCTGCCGGTTGGATTGGTGAAATGCAGCGTGGTGGTGGAGAACTCATCTCCCAAATTCAATTGCTGCTCTTGATCGCCAACGCGCACGGGAATTGGACGATGCGCATTCGGACCGAACGCCCGCGCGGTGATCACCACATCAAAGCGTTCAGGCAGCGGATCGGTGTACTCAATATTCACTTCCGGTGCCAGATTGGCATTCGACCAGCGTCCCCACTCTTCCGGACGTGATATCCCTTTAAAACTCTTCACGCTATTTGGCGCGCCGGGCACCGTTAACAGGAAGCTGTCGGCGTTGTAGCGAATCGCATTGTCTTCAATGCGTATTTGCTGCTCGTTGAGCTGGAAGGTTGCCGCACTGACTTCTGCTTTCGGGAAGCTGACTTTACCTTTCCACTGCAGTTTATCGATGCGGGTTACGCTGGGTTTGGCGCCCATTTGTCCCATCGACACGCACAAATCGTTCGACAGCGCCAACTCTGGCTGCCACAGGCGCGCCATCTTAAAGCAGCGATCCACCCAAACGAACTTGTCGGCGGCAGCAAAACTCGCCAGCTGATAACGCAGCGGTTCGGAGTATTCCCCTTCCGGCAGCGGTTCGACATGTTTGTCGGAGACGCGGAACAGAATCGGTAATTTGAAGGTCGCGCCAGAGAAGCTGAAAGTGTTTTTCTGTTGATCAACGGTGAAGTTGTCCATCTTGCTGGGGAAATTCCACAGCTGAATAATGTCCGCTTTCCACGATGTGACGCGCTTTGCCATGTCGTCGAACTCGGTTGACAGCGATTTCGAAGAGAGGCCGCTGCGACCGAGCCCAATCGCGTTATCCCCGCCGAGAATATCCAGTACCGTCGCGCCGTTATCCAGCGTGCTGCGTTTGCCATCGAGCACTTCCGCCTGTGGCTGATCGCCACGAATCACCATAAACAGGTCATGGCGCGGTTGCTTGATCAGGTATTGATGCGCAGTGTTGTTCATCGCCAGATGATCGGAGGTCACCACGATGATGGTGTTTTTAAACCACGGTGAGGCTTTGATGCGTTCAATCAGACGCGCCACATGCTCCTGTGAACAGGCGACCGCGCTAAAGGATTGATTGGGTTTGCCATCATAGCTGTAGCTTTTGCGCTGGCAGCTGCGCGAGATAAAACCATCCGGATGATGGGTGTCGACGGTCAGTGTGAACAATGCGAAGCGTTTTTGCGCGCGCGATAGCTCCTCGTATTTCTCAAACACCTCGTCCATCACCGTGTCATCGTAGTAGCCCCAGTTATTACGATAGCTGGGATCGACGACGCGACTTTTCAGCTCCTGCGAGCCATACATATTGGCCGCATCAAAACCATGCGACAGCAGGAAAGTGTCTTTACCGGCGAAGCGTAAATCTGCGCCCTGAATAAACCAGTTCTCGTAGCCAGAGTTCTTCAGGATGTCGCCCAGACAAATGTTCTGGGGATAGAAGCTGGAGAGCGAAGCCGAGGCATTGCCATCAAAAGGCGCAAACAGCGGGATGCCGCACTGTGAAGCCACCATGCCGGCGATGGTGTAATCGGTGCCGGGCAGCTGTTCGGTTTGGCTGAAATCGATGCTGTTATCTTTTTCCCGGCTGAGTTCCGGGGCAAGACCGGGAAATGCCTGTTGATCGAAATAGGTCCGTTCAAGACTTTCGCCATAAATGTAGACCAGATTGAGCTTGGGCTCAGCGATCACCTTATTAGGCGTTTTGTAATAGCTTTCGAAATCCGAATCGGCGAGGCGCGAATGTGAGGCGATAAGCTCTTTCACCTGGCGAAACGCAGGCGTGGTTTGTACCGAACCCGCGGCACAGGCAATCGCCAGCAAACTCCAGCCGAGGTGATGCGGCCGCTTACGGCGGCGCAGTAACCACGAAAGCAGGCAAAATAGCGAGAACAGCGCGATGATCAGTCCGATGGCCGGCACCACATATTTGCTCACGCCAGCGCCGGTCAGGCTGTTGGTCAGGGTATACAGCACCGCGTCATTAATGCCATCGCCGGTAAAATAGTTACTGGCGACCAGCGTGACGTTAAGCACGATAAACAGCGTGAGCAGCAGCAGGATCAGACTAAACCAAAATTTATTTCGCCCGGCTTTAGAGGAGTAGACCGCAATCGCAGCCAAAAAGAGTACAACCGAAACCAATTCGGACAACGTTAGATCCTCATGTTGAATGAATACGCAATCCGTGCGCCAACGACCCTCTGCGGGGATTTTGCGTCAATCTATATTGGGTGTCACAAGGCTGCAACACATCCAACCAGATTTGTGCGATGCATTCCGATTCGTTTAAGGCGGGTTAAGGCTGACTGTGGTTTCGCCTGGCAGCAACGGATGCGCTGCTGCCAGTGAGGGCAGAGAAGAGGGATTAGAGTTTTCCAGTGAGGTATTGCGCTTCGCCGTCGGCAAAGCTCCAGTCGCCTTTACTGTTGGTGATAAAACTAATCATCAAATCTGTGCCCTGAACGCCGCAACTTTCCAGCAGCTCGCGCGCTAACTCTGCCATAAACAGGCACTTCTGTTCTTCACTTCTCGGGCTGGTATACACGCGCACCATCACCAGATTGTCGGTTCGCTCAAAGCCTAAGCCGGTGTCCTGAAAGACCATCTGATAACCTTTGTTTTCATGAACAATCTGGTAACGATCGCGGGCCGGGACTTTAAATGCGGTTAATACCGCGCGATGTGCGGCATCCAGCAAAGTGCGTATTTCTGATTCTGAACGGCCCTGAATAACGTCGAATGTCAGTAACGGCATAAATAAACCCCTTTTTTGCTCACATGAAAAGAGTAGGATGTGGCTCTATGCTGCCGCTTGCTGCCGGAAAGAAAAAGCGCGCTGGTTGAAATGATTATTTATTATTTTGAACAATCGATATGAAAGAAATTAAAACAGATAGCCTTTGGGTCCATTTGCACTGGTTAACCGTGCTGGCTGAGCTCGGCAGTTTTACGCGCGCGGCGGAACGATTAGATGTCAGCAAAGCGGCAATGAGTCAGAAGATTAAAGAGCTGGAAAAGATGGCGGGTGTGGCGTTGGTGCAGCGCACCACGCGCAGCGTGCGGCTGACCTCTGCCGGTGAAAAGCTGGTGGATGAGCTGCGCGATCCCTTTGCGCGTATCGCACAGAGCTTTTTCAGCGTACGTGATGAAGCGGGTCCGGTGCGTGGCATGGTGCGCGTGACGGCGCCGGTGGCGTTTGCGCGTCAGCAGCTGGTGCCGATCATCGGGGATTTCTTGCGCGACTATCCGCAGGTGCGTTTGCAGCTGGACGTCACCGATCGTCTGGTGTCGCTCGGCAGTGAAGGGTTTGATCTGGCGATTCGCCATAGCGATAGCCTGCCGGAAACGCATGTTGCGCTGCCGTTGTGTGAAACCCGCGCGCTGCTGGTGGCGTCGCCGGCGTATCTGGCGCAGAACGGTTTGCCGGATTCACCGCAGGCGTTGCAGCAGCACAATTGTCTTTATTACCCGCGCGGACTCGAGTCGCCGCAGTGGCGCTTTCGATTAGCGGACGGCGGCAGCGAAACCGTGCAGGTAAAGATTCAGGGTAATTTTGCCACCAACAACAGCGAGTCGATCCGTGATGCTGCATTGCAAGGTTTGGGCATTGCGATGCTGCCGGACTTCAGCGCCAGCGCGGCATTAGCCAGCGGCGCGCTGCAGCAGGTGCTGCCGCAGTGGCAAGCGGTGGATGCCTTCGCCGCCCGGTTGTGGGTGGTGCGCCCGTATGCCGCACAGGTGCCACGGGCGGTGACCACCTTTATCCATTGGTTACGCGCGCGCTTTGTTGATGGGTGAAGCCAGTGCGATCGGCGCAGGTGTTTGCATCATCTGGCCCAACAAACTGCTGCGGTTGTAATGGCCGAGCCGCAGGTTGAAGTCGAGATGCAGCTGCTCATTGCCGCTGAGTTTAATCACTGGCGGTGGCGTGAGTGGGCGCTGGTGAAACAGCACCGCGTGGGCAAACGCCTCGCTCTTCCAGCCGCTTAAACGCTGATAGTAATAGGCGTTAGCCTCGCATTTACGCAGGTAGAGATTTACCCGGCGATGTTCGCGCATGGCGATCTGCTGCGCCAGTGAACCTAATTGCTGCTCAGGTTGCGCAATCTTCTGCGTTAGCAGGGAATAATCATCGCGCTTGGTCAATTCACTGAAGTAATTCTGTTCGCCGAGATGTTTGATCGGCGCGTAATGTTTTTGCCATTCGCGGATAAAGGGATTATTGGCGGTCGCCGCCAGGAACCAGCTCTCAATCACCGGCGCGAGATAGTTGACGGTGGCGTTTTCGTGATAATAACCAATCACATCCATACAACGTTCCTGATGCGCGCGATGCACCCAGGAGAGATCTTCAAATAATAAGGTGCTGCAATCAATGGCAATGCCGCCATAGCGCAGCAGTAATTCCAGGCGAATCACTTCGCTTCTTTGCTGGGCGGTTAATTGGGGCGAAGTGAATATAAAATCCGGTAAAACTTCTTTTACCGTTAAACGATTTAATAAATGGATTTCATGGTCGGGATTATCCTGACGAATCTTTTTAATATTTAATGCCAGTGATTTCGGTAAATATTCATTATCCCAATACATCCAGACTTTCTTTGGAATCTCTGGCAGATCTTTTTCGCCAGAAAGTAACACGATATTGTCCTCTTCGCTGGGATCGTATTCCGGCGCACAGAGCGCAGTATGCTGTTTTTTCTGCAGGAAAGTCTGGCTGGTAAACGCGAGTCTTTTCCAGTTATGCCAGAGGGTTAACGCTGGCTGAAGGCGTTTTTTATTCATGATGCACCTGATTATTGTGATTATGGTGGCAAGGCGTCCCTGATCGCGGCGCTGAGCGCTCTTGATTGTCCTTTAGGCTGTGTGTAAAAAAAGTACTCTCCTATGCTTAATAAAACATTCTGTGCGATGCGGCTATCACTTTTTGATCCTTTCAGATAAACCGGAAAATCAAGGATCCGTTAAGCTTTAAATTAACGATAAATAATCGCGTGAATTGTTGGTTATTCTATTTTATCGCATTAAGACTATTCCTAATAAAATAAGCAGGGCGTGGCGTAAGTCGCGGGTGAGATTAAAAAGTGCGCGTGAGATCACTTGTTAACCTGGCTGCATTTTTCGCTGGTCTGCCGGGAAAATCCCACCCTGAGTGAGGGTTAGCTACGCTTAAGGCAGGTGATCAACAAAAGGAGACACTATGCAGCGACACAACCGTGGATTACTGGCGGTCGATAAGCAGGGCAATCGCGTGCTGTTTCTCAATCCCGAAACCTTTGCCGTTGAGCAAGAGTTAAATGCTTTTCCGCCGCGTCCACACGAGCTTCTGATGCTGCCGCAGCTGGAGAAAGCTTACGTGCCGATCTACGGCGACGGCATTCACGGCGACAATCCGCATCCTGGCCATAAAGTGGCGATCATCGATCTGCGCCTGCGGCAGATCAGCGGTTTTATCGATCTGTCGCCGTTGAAAGCGCCGCACAGCGGCCAGCTGGGACGAGACGGTAAAGTTTATCTCTGCTGTGAAAACAGCGCGGTGGTGGCAGTGATTGATCCGGTTAGCGATCGCGTGGAGAAAACCATTCAGCTACCTTCGCACAATGCGCACCGGCTCACTTTATCGCCCAGCGGTCGCAAGCTGTTTACCGAAAATGAAGAGGACGCCAGCATTACCGTGGTGGATCTGTGTGAGGCGGAAGGGCGGATTATCGACAACATCCTGATGCCCGGCCCAATTTCTGGCATCGCCGCTTCGCCTAAACATCCTTATCTGGTGGCGAGCGCCGCCGATGCGCCGCTGCTGTATGTGGTGGATCGGCAAAGTCATCGCATCCGCCAGCGCCTGAGGTTACCGGGCCATCAGCAACCCTGTCAGGTAGTGCGTTTCAGTGCCAACGGCGAGCGGTTGGTAGCAATTGGCGATCAGGAGCCGGTGGTAACGCTGTTTGACGATCTGCTCAATCCGCTCGGCGACATTCAGGTTGGCAATAAGCCGATGGATGGCTGCTTCAGTGAGGATAATCACAGCTTGCTGATTGCGAATGAGGGCGACGGTTCGCTCAGCCTGATTGATTTGCAGCAGATGAAGGTGATTGCCACGCCGCAAGCCGGTACCGGTTGTGAGGTGCTGAGCTACTTCCAACTTAAATGAATGGACGATGATAAATCGCACTGCTCCAGTGGCGGCTGCTGGCATGTTTTTCGGCCTGCCAGCCGCGCTTGCGTAACTCACGCGCAATCAGCTTGTTCATAATGCCGTGACCAACCAATAACACCGTGCCTTGCTGCGACAGCGTCACCAGTTTATCTGCCGCCAGACGGGCGCGTTGACGCGCATGCTGCACCGATTCGACATGGCCGCTATAGCCGCACAGCCATAACAGGCGTAATAGCGCCAGCCAGACGTTGAGCGGCAGATGCAGGCGCTCAAACGGCAACGTCGGTATCGCGACTTCGCTAAAAACCTCATCCACCGCGTGCGGCTGTAAACCCAGACGCGTTAACGACGAACGGGCGCGCGGCAGCGGGCTGGTGGCGATCACACTCGCGAGGCGCGCAATGGTCTGACTGCGCGGCGGCGGGGAGTCGCAAATATCAGCCTGATCGTAACCTTCACACCAGTCAGCCAATGCCCGCGCCGAAAAGCGCCCATTGACCGGATGATCGGGTTTACCGTGTCGCATAAGAATAATGGTCATAGCGCTCCTGAGTGGTATTGCTCCAGTGTAATGCAGACGTTGAGTAAGTCGCGCATCCATGACGGGATTTAAGAGTATTGCCTGTTTGTCATTAAACCTTAACTGAACTGTGCGAAAAACAGCGCGATGAAGAGTTAGCCTGCGCCGTTAAATGGTAAGCAATAATCGTCAATCGAGCTTCAATAAGACAATTCTTGCACCATGCATTAGATGTAATGTCATGATTTGACGCCATTTTTGCCTTGTTTTCATGAGTTATAGTGAAGTTTATCTAATAAATTTCTCTATTATCACTTGATTTATCTACGCGCGTAGATAGACTATCTCCATAGTGATAACTCACGGTGCCAGAGACGAAGTTGGCCTTGAGATGACCCAGTTACATTTGCCTCACTAATGCGATCGATGAAAATTACATCGGCGGGAACAGGCGAAGAAGCGGATTCCAACACCAGGGAATTCATTACTGATTTTTCATCCAGGTTTGCCTACTGAACGTCGCCACCGGGGAGTTCCGCTTGTTGCAAGGGAACTGACCCACGGAAGGGCGTTTACTGTTTTTACCTCTTTCAGGGAATGGGTTATGACGGTTTCGCAACAAAGCTCACTGACATCCTCCTCAGCTGCCGACGCGCGGCTTGAAACATCTTCCGGCCGTAAAGATTTCTGGCGCGCCACGTTCTCCTGCTGGCTTGGCACCGCGATGGAATATGCGGATTTTGCGCTCTATGGCCTCGCCGCCGGCATTATCTTTGGTGACGTCTTCTTCCCCGAAGCCACACCGGCTATCGCTTTGCTATCGAGTTTTGCCACCTGGTCGGTGGGCTTTATTGCTCGCCCGATTGGTGCCTTGCTGTTCGGCTGGATTGGCGATCGCAAGGGACGCAAAACGGTAATGATCTCAACCATCATTCTGATGGGCGCCTCCACAACACTGATCGGTTTGATTCCTTCCTATGCCAGCATTGGCGTCTGGGCTCCCGCATGTCTGGTGCTGCTGCGCTTTACCCAGGGTTTGGGGGCGGGCGCTGAGTTGTCCGGCGGAACGGTGATGCTGGGCGAATATGCACCGGTTGAACGTCGCGGTTTGGTTTCGTCGGTGATTGCGCTGGGCTCAAACAGCGGCACGCTGATTGCGTCGCTGGTATGGCTGGCGGTGATCCAGATGGACAAAGAGAGTTTGCTGGCGTGGGGCTGGCGTATTCCGTTCCTCAGCAGCGTGCTGATTGCGGTGGTGACGTTGTGGATTCGTCGCAATCTGCGTGAAACGCCGGTGTTTGAACGCCAGCAGGCGGAATTGCAGGCCGAACGAAACGCCACGCTGGCGCAGGCGAAAGAAGAAGTGGATACGCGCAGCTTCTGGCGCCGCACCCGCGCCTTCTGGACCATGGTCGGTTTGCGCATCGGCGAAAACGGCCCTTCTTATCTGGCGCAGGGCTTCATTGTCGGTTACGTCGCCAAAGTGCTGATGCTCGACAAATCGGTGCCCACCACGGCGGTATTCATCGCGTCCTTACTTGGCTTCCTGATTATTCCGTTTGCCGGTTGGCTGTCGGATCGCTTTGGTCGCCGCATCACTTATCGCTGCTTCTGCTTATTGCTGATGTTCTACGCCTGGCCGGCCTTTAGCCTGATGGACAGCCGCGATCCAACGATTGTGATGGCGGTGATCGTGGTCGGTATGGCGCTGGCATCGCTGGGTATTTTCGGCGTGCAGGCGGCGTGGGGCGTCGAGATGTTTGGCGTGAAGCGTCGTTACACCAAGATGGCGGTAGCGAAAGAGCTGGGGTCTATCCTTTCAGGAGGCACCGCGCCATTAGTGGCGGCGGCGCTGCTGTCGTTTACCGGACACTGGTGGCCGATTGCGGTTTACTTCACGGCGATGGCCAGCATCGGTTTTCTCACCACTTTCGTGGCGCCGGAAACGCGCGGGCGCGATCTCAATCTGCCGGAAGATGCCATCTGACCAGCAGGATCGCGTAAACCATCATCACCATTGGCCGGAGATTCCGGTCAATGGCATTTACGCAGGGGCAAAGGAATGGCGAAATCTCCAACCGGAAACGTAACGCGCACGGACGTGGCAAAAATCGCCGGCACCTCGGTGGCGGTGGTCAGTTACGTGATCAATAACGGCCCGCGACCGGTGGCAGAAGCCACGCGTCAGCGCGTGCTGGAAGCGATCAAACAGACCGGCTATCGCCCTAATGCGGTGGCGCGCGCGCTGGCTTCGGGCAGCACCAAAACCTTTGGTTTAGTGGTGCCGAACATCGGTAATCCCTTTGTTGCTTCGATGGCGCACATGCTGTTGCAGGAGTCGATGAATCACGGCCACGTCATGTTGTTGGGTGATGCCGGTGACGATCGCAAACGCGAGCTGGAGATTATTCAGGGTCTGTTAAATCGTCAGGTTGATGGCCTGTTTTACAACAGCGTCGATCGCCATCCCTACATTGATGTGATTCAGGCCAGCGGTACGCCGCTGGTAATGCTGGATCGCATTGAGCCACGTCCGGGCGTCAACATGCTGCGCGTTAATGAGCGCGAAGCGGCGTGCCAGGTGACGGCGCATCTGCTCAGCCACGGTTATCAGCAGGTTGGGATGATCAGCGGTCCACTGGACATGCTTAACGCGCAGGATCGTATTCAGGGCTGGCGCGATGCGCTGGCGCAGAAAGGATTGCTGGCGGATGAGGCGATGATTTTTCCGGCCAGCTACACGCGGCAGGGCGGTTATGACGCCGCGCAGCGCATGGTAGCCAGCGGTCGTGTGCCGCGCGCGCTGTTTACCAGTAATGAAGGCCAGGCGATTGGCTGCATTCGTGCGCTGTCGGAGCATGGACTGCGCGTGCCGCAGGATGTCGCGCTGGTGTGTTTTAACGGAACCGATCAGTCGGCGTTTCATGTGCCGACGCTCACCACCGTCCGTCAGCCGCTGCGTGATATGGCGCGCAGTGCGATTGCCATGCTCAAAAATTGGGATGGCGACGCGAAGCTGGCGGAATTCCCTCACCATTTAGAAATCGGTGAGTCCTGTGGCTGCCAGCTTACTCAACAACAATAAAACTATAACACTATGAAAAGATTGATTATCGATTGTGATCCGGGAAACGGTATAGCGGGCGCCAACACCGACGACGGCCTTGCGCTGGCGTTAGCATTGGCTTCGAAGTCGCTGTCGCTGGAACTGATTACCACCGTCACCGGCAATACGCCGAGCGCGGTCGGTGCGCAGGTAGCCAAAGATCTGCTGCAGCGATTGGGACGCAACATTCCGGTGGTGCAGGGCGCGTTGCAGGCACTGCGCGAAGATCCTGCGCCGTGGCGTGCGCGTCTCGACCATGTTGCCGATGAAAAGCTCGGTGAACTGTGGCGCGGCGTGCGTCAGCCGCAGCGCATTCCGGCGGATGGGCATGACGCGGCTGGCGTAATGGGCCAACTGATTTGTGACAATCCCGGCGAGTTTACGCTGGTGGCGATCGGTCCGCTGACCAACGTGGCGCTGGCGCTGCAGCGTTATCCAGAGATGGCAGAATCGGTGGCAGAGATTGTGATTATGGGCGGCGTGTTCGCGCTGGATGATTACATCAAAGACACCAATTTTGGCCTCGATCCGGAAGCGGCGCATCAGGTACTGCACAGCGGCGCGACCATCACGCTGGTACCGATGGATGCCACCACGCAAACCTTGATGACGCAGCAGGATCTCACGCGACTCACCGCTAACGATCATCCGTTGCCACAGTTTGTGCGCGAGACGTTACGTCCGTGGATCGATTATTCGATTCGCACCCGCCATTTGCCCGGCTGCTGGATTCATGATGCGCTGGTGGTGGCGTGGCTGCTGAATCAGCGAGTCGCCGACGGCGTGGATTATCATGTGGATATTGAGCTGCGTCCCGGCGCCACGCGTGGCAAAAGCTGGCGTTATCGCACGCCGCTGCGTTTGGATATCGGCGTGCCGCCGCAGACCGGCGCATTGGTGCATGTGATTCAAACCGTCAATAACGCGCTGCTGCTGGAGATGATCGAAAAGGCGTTTAATCAGTTGTAACGTCCGTCACTGTAGGGTCGTCATTTATGGCGACCTTCCTCTTCAACATGACACGCTTTTTTACACCGCGAATCACTCGCTGACAATTCCCGCCACAGCCCGCCTTTCTGACATGCTATATACAAATAGTTAACATAATAGTAACCCGTGAAATTATTCGCGCGGTAACTTCTACAATAAATCCGGCCAACGATCTGGAAGCTAATCAGACAGGATAACAACATGTTCAACTGGACTGCGACCCAGCGCAACGTGGCTTTTGCCAGTTTCGCGAGCTGGACGCTGGATGCGTTCGACTTCTTTATCTTAGTGTTTGTCCTCAGCGATCTTGCCCAGTATTTCCATACCAGCGTCTCCGATGTTTCCCTCGCCATCATGCTCACGCTCGCCGTGCGACCGATCGGCGCGCTGCTGTTTGGTCGGCTGGCGGAGAAGTATGGCCGCCGACCGATTCTGATGCTCAATATCGTGATGTTCTCGGCGTTTGAACTGCTTTCGGCGTGGTCGCCCACCTTCACGGCGTTCCTTGGTTTCCGCGTGATTTACGGCGTGGCGATGGGCGGCATTTGGGGCGTGGCGTCGTCGCTGGCGCTGGAAACCATTCCGGATCGCTCGCGCGGCTTGATGTCTGGCATCTTCCAGGCCGGTTATCCATGCGGCTATCTGCTGGCGTCGGTGATTTTTGGTCTGTTCTTCGAAACGGTTGGCTGGCGCGGCATGTTCCTGATTGGCGCATTGCCGATTCTGCTGCTGCCGTTTATCTACTTTAAAGTGCCGGAATCGCCGGTGTGGCTGGCGGCGCGCGAGCGTAAAGAGAGCAATGCGCTGCTGCCGATTATCCGCCAGCACTGGAAAATCTGTATCTATATGGTGCTGCTGATGGCCTGCTTTAACTTCTTCAGCCACGGTACGCAGGATCTCTATCCCACCTTCCTGAAAGTGCAGCATCAGTTTGATCCGCACACCGTCAGCATCATTGCTATTAGCTACAACATCGCGGCGATGCTGGGCGGCATCACCTTTGGTGCACTCTCCGAGCGCATTGGCCGTAAGCGCGCAATTATTCTGGCGTCATTCCTCGCGCTGCCGGTGCTGCCGCTGTGGGCCTTCTCCAGCGGTTCATGGATGATCGGGATCGGTGCGTTTCTGATGCAGTTTATGGTGCAGGGCGCGTGGGGTGTGGTGCCGACTTATCTCACCGAACTGGTGCCTGCCAACGCGCGTGCGGTGCTGCCGGGCTTTGTCTATCAGCTGGGGAATTTAATTGCCTCAGTGAATGCGACGGTGCAGTCGCGGATCGCCGAGGCGCACGGCGGGAATTATGGTTTGGGCATGGCGATTGTCGCCGGAACGGTGGCGGTGCTGATTTGCGTGTTAGTGGCGTTTGGTCGGGAGACGCGCGGCATCGAAATCTCCGGTGCTGCCGCGCGCGAGCCGCGTTAAAGCGCCTCGCAGACGTCAACCCATTTCGCCGCAGTGAGTTCTGCCATGCGCTGCGGCGAAATGCGAACCGCGCTATGAATCGATCCGGCTGCCGGCAGCACTTCGTCAAAGCTGCGCAGCGACACATCGCAATAGACGGTCAGCGGATTTTCCAGCCCGAACGGACAAACGCCGCCGACTGGATGTCCGGTCCAGTTCACCACTTCATCCACGCTTAACATGCGCGCCTTGGCGCCGAGCGCAGCTTTCAGCTTGCGGTTGTCGAGACGCGCATCGCCGCGCGTGACGATCAGCACGATGGCATCCTTCACTTTCAGCGACAGGGTTTTGGCGATTTGCCCAGGCTGAACGCCATGAACGCGTGCGGCCAGCTCAACGGTGGCGGTGCTTTCCGGCATCTCGATGATGTCGATATCCGGTGCATGTTCGGCAAAAAAGTGCCGTACCGACTCCAGGCTCATTGTTATCTCCGGTAAAAACAGAGCCAAAAAAATGCCACAAGCCTGGAAAAGTGTAAACGGGAGAAAAGGAGAATCTGTAACAGAATGCGCGGGTGCTACACCGCTTTTAACGTGCAGTTACCACAACGTTCTACGTCGGGGATGCGATAGCGCTGGCAGCAACTGCGTCGCTCCATTTCGCCATTGCGCGGGATCATGGTGCGATACAGCGGGTTATCGCTGCCATCGAGCAGTGACTGAGTGAAAAATAGCGTCTGCTCTAACTGCAAAATTGTCTCTTCCGGCAGCTGGTTTTTCAGCTCACCGAGGAACCAGTAAAACGAAAAGCCCATGTTGTTCCAGATGAGCTTCGCATTGATATCACCGTGCTGCGTCATGCCATTCACTGCCGGAATCAGGCATTGCTGAATCAGGCGATCGATACGCTGCTGGGCATTGAGGTAGCGCGCATCGTCATCTTCCTGCACATCCAGCCAGAAAGCGCACGGATGACCGTTTTCGTGGAACTCAACGTGAATCAGATGTGGCGAGCAGTTCAGCGCGCGCGGTTCCTGCAATAACGCCATCATTAGCGGTGGCAGCAGCAGACCAAAATACCATTGCGCCCACAGTGACTGCAGCGGCTTAGCTTCCTGCTGCACATCGGGATGATCGCGATAGAGATAATCGCTGTAGCGCTGCGTCAGACGGCGATAGTGAAGCGGATTGGACCACTCGGCCAGCGTTAAGGTCCCGGCGGGTGCCGGTTGGCCGAGCTTGAGGTTATCCAGCATGTAGCTGCGTTGATCGCGCATCAGATCTTCCAGTGCGCTCGCTAAACTGCGATCGCTCTGCATAAAGATCAGTGGATGCTCGCTAAAGCGATGATCCTGACGCGTGATGATGGCCATGCCGGTCCTGAGTGATAACGGGAATCGAGAGACAAATGATAATCGTTCCCGTCGTTTTGAACAACATTTCTGCACATGTGGCAAAGCTTAACGAGGTATGCGTAGGGTCGCTATTCATGGCGACCAGCAAAACCTTACGCCAGGTTGTCACTCGCCTGCGTCAATTTCGGCAAATCTTCCCACGCTAAAATGGTGTTACGTCCCTGATTTTTCGCCACATACAGTGCGCGATCGGCATTGGCCACCGCCTGGTCAAAATCCTCATCGAAGATGGGTGCGATCCCCGCGCTGATGGTGACGTGCGTCGACACTTTCTCATTGAAGCGATGCGGAATTTCCAAATCCACCACGTACTGACGAATACGCTCCGCCAGTTTCATCGCAATCGAGGCGTTCACGTTGGTCATCAGCACCAGAAACTCTTCGCCGCCGTAACGCGTCACCACATCGCGCGAACGTACCGCGTCGCGGATCGCCACGGACACGCGCGCCAGCGCCTGATCGCCCATCGCATGGCCGTAATTGTCGTTGTAGGCTTTGAAGTGGTCGATATCCAGCAGTAGCACAAAGTGGCTGCCGGCGTGGTTTTCCATAATGGTATCAAGGCGATTCTTCAATCCACGGCGGTTGTACAAGCCGGTAAGCGGATCGAGCATGCTTAAATCGCTGAAGCTCTCTTTTTCCTCATACAGCTGGCTCACCAACCGGCGGGTAAAGGTATCAAAGCGACGACGCATTAAATGGTGCAGTGAAAAGCCGATTAACGGCAGCGTAATAGTGAATAAGATCATCATTAAATGCTGACCATCATCCAATAACAGCACGGTTAATACCGGCGGCGTGATGTGTAAACAAAATGCGATCAAATAATCACTCAGCGCAATTGCACTGATAAAGAAAACGCTTAACAGGCTGATAATTAAAAAGCTGCCATCAAAATAGTAAACCAGATGATATCTGTGGTTAATATGCCACGCCCACAGCGCACCCAATATAAAAGCGACAGGATTTAATAGCGGTAATTTTTGTTTTGACGCCATTAAACAAATAACCAGCAGCGTGGAGCTGAAGCCCGCCACAACGGCCACCGGCAGCGAGCGGATTGGGCTGTCGCTGCCTAAAATCGGCAGCAGGCAAAAAAGCGAAACGGCGACATTAAGAAACAGAAATAGCATCAGCGACAGCCGATATTTACTCTGTTTCAACTCATCATAAGATTGTAATTTCATTATTATTCTCGTGACAGCCCTGATATATCAAAGCGCTACCCGTAAGTAATAGTTTACCTACCCGGATAGAGAGCACGTTATTGTTGTGTTAGCGATATTGTTATCGGCGGCAATTTAGCATTTTCCAGTAATTCTGTCATCCGGCATGGGTTGCGACAAAAAATTCGCTGCAAGATGAGAAATATTATCATATGATAATGCGAATATTTATCATCTGAGGGTTGCGCAATGATCATGGCGATAATGGCCGCCTGCGGACTTTGGGGCGTGAGCTGGATAATGGGTAAACGTCTGGATAGCGGCTGGGGCGTGTTATTACCCTGCGCAGCAATGCCGGTTTTTGCGTTATGGGAACCGAGTTTCAGTCAATGGCGGGTGGTGATGATTGTGGCGCTGCTGCTGACCGTGGTGATGCTGTTTCATCATCGCCTGCGTCATTATCTCCTGCTGCCATCTTGTCTGGCATTGGCGGGCGGATTAGCGGCGGTGTCGGTCAATTTCCACGTCATCTGATCAAATCGCAGAAACGACAACATCACGCTGAGAGCGTGAAGTTCGTTGAAAATCTTTTTGGGAATTTACTGCTCGAAAGGAGTGACAACTGTTGGTGCGAAGGGAGGGACTTGAACCCTCACGTCCGTAAGAACACTAACACCTGAAGCTAGCGCGTCTACCAATTCCGCCACCATCGCATCTTAGTTGTCTGTTTATATCGTCGCATTGGTGCGAAGGGAGGGACTTGAACCCTCACGTCCGTAAGAACACTAACACCTGAAGCTAGCGCGTCTACCAATTCCGCCACCATCGCTCAGTGCGCAGATATAAACTGTGTGATTTTAGTTTGGTGCGAAGGGAGGGACTTGAACCCTCACGTCCGTAAGAACACTAACACCTGAAGCTAGCGCGTCTACCAATTCCGCCACCATCGCAAACTAACAACACCCTAAAGTATTGCTAACCACGGAGGCGCATTTTAGAGATTTTACTCATTGCGTCAACACATATTTCGCGACGGCAAAACGATCGCTGTAAAAAGCAACGTTTCTGCCGCCGCGCTTGAATTAACGTGTTTTGGCGCCGCGACCATACACGGCGCGATAGACTTTGAAGCGTCCGGTTTGCGCCAGCACTTCGTGATTGCCGAAGGTTTCATCGAGAATTTGTGGATACGGCAGGAAGGCGTTAGCCACGATACGCAGTTCGCCGCCGCTGTTCAGATGCTTAAGCGCACCGCGAATCAGCGTGTTGGCCGCTTCAAGGCTGGTTTGCAGACCATCGTGGAACGGCGGGTTGGAGATGATCATGTCAAAACGGCCGGTAACGTCAGAGAACACGTTACTGGCAAACACTTCACCTTCCAGTTCGTTGGCGGTCAGCGTGGCTTTACTCGCCTCAATCGCAGCAGCATGCACATCACACAGCCACAGACGCACGCGCGGCGACACTTTTGCCATTACGGTCGCCAGCACGCCGCTGCCACAACCGATATCCAACACTTTGCCACGGAAGTGCGGCGTCAGCGTGGAGAGCAGCAGATCGCTGCCGATATCCAGACCATCGCGGCTGAACACGCCTGGCAAGGTATGGATGGTGAGATCCTCGAGCTGATAGGTATTGCCGTAGCTGCTGGCATCAAAGGTCGGCTGCTTATCGAGACGACCGTGATACAGGCCGCAACGACGCGCGCTGTCGACTTTCTCCAGCGTTGCCCACTCTTCCAGCATGCCTTCGGCACTGCGAACGCCGCTGCGGTTTTCACCCACCACGAAGATATCGCAGCCGACCGGCAGCAGAGAGAGCAGGTTTTGCAGCTGGTACTGCGCTTCGGGTTTGTTC
Organism: Pantoea sp. SOD02; assembly: GCF_024707505.1. GTDB lineage: Bacteria > Pseudomonadota > Gammaproteobacteria > Enterobacterales > Enterobacteriaceae > Pantoea > Pantoea symbiotica. The sequence goes on from NZ_CP102604.1 coordinate 709,339, forward strand.
TTCGACCAGTAATAAACCAGCGTATCGCAGCCTTCAACATCGGCAGCGGTTGCGACCATGCTGTAAACCGCACGTTCACCAAGGCGATGGCTAAGGTTCTGCCAGTGATGATATTGCTGGGTATGCACGCGGCTCGACGCGGTTTCTAGCTGGGCGGGCAGGTCATCCTGCAGGTCGCCAGCAAACAACACGTGGCGGGCGGTAAATTCATCACTGTGGCGCAGAATCACTTCGCTGGCCGGGGTAAAAGCAGACATGGAACGCTCCTGTTAAATCAGAGCGTGGATTATAGTGCTTTGTTGGCGCATGTTCGATGGGTTTGCTAGCATAGCGTCGCATTCTGGCAGCATAACGGGTAATAGCATGAGCACAAGGCGCGACTGGCTTCTACAGCAAATGGGGATTACGCAGTATCAGCTGCGGCGTCCGCGCGTGCTGCAAGGGGAAATTGCCGTCACGCTTTTGCCCGACACACGTTTGGTTTTGGTGGCTGAACAGGCGCCAACGCTACAAGAACCGCTGATTCGCGACGTGCTGCGCGCGCTGAACCTTCAACCCGCGCAGGTGATGGCGTTAACGCCAGACCAGCTGCAAATGTTGCCGGAGCAGGTCGACTGCGCTGGCTGGCTGCTGGGCGTCGAGAGCGAACATCCCTTCAACGGCATCACCTTTAACACCGCCGTTTTCAATGAACTGATCAGCAGCGGCGCCGCAAAACGCGCCCTGTGGCAACAGATGTGTAACCATGACAGCCATCTCTTTAGTCACCCCTGAAGACCAGCCGCAGCTGCTGGCGATTGAGCGCCGCGCGCATGCCTTTCCGTGGAGCGAGCAGACGTTTAGCAGCAATCAAGGCGAACGTTTTGTTAATTTCCGTATTGATGTTGAAGGTAAGCTGGCCGGATTCGCCATCACCCAGGTGGTGCTGGATGAAGCGTCGCTATTCAACATTGCGGTGGATCCCGATTTCCAGCGTCGCGGCCTGGCGCGCCAGCTGTTGCAGCATCTGATTGCTGAGCTCGAACAGCGCGACGTCATGACGCTATGGCTGGAAGTGCGCGCCTCAAATACGCCAGCGATTGCATTGTATGAGCAGCTGGATTTCCATCAGGTGAGCGTACGCCCCAACTATTATCCCACTGCCAGCGGACGAGAAGATGCCATCATTATGGCGCTAACCCTTTAAGGAGCACCATGCTAAACGATTGGGACTGCATCCTGTTTGATGCAGACGACACGCTTTTCCATTTCGATGCTTACGCCGGTTTGCAGCGCATGTTTGCCCGCTATGACGTGCAATTTTCCGCGCAGGATTACACCGATTATCAGGCGATCAACAAGCCGCTGTGGGTCGATTATCAAAACGGCACCATTTCCGCACTGCAACTGCAAACGCGCCGCTTCACCTTGTGGGGCGAAAAGCTTAGCGTCGCGCCGGAAGTGCTCAACAGCGATTTCCTCAGCGCGATGGCCGATATCTGCCTGCCGCTCGAGGGCGCAGCGCATCTGCTGGAGACGCTGAAAGGCAAGGTGAAGATCGCCATCATCACCAACGGTTTCACCGCACTACAGCAGGCGCGCCTTGAGCGCACGGGTTTCCGCGATGTGTTTGATGCACTAGTAATTTCTGAAGAAGTTGGCGTACCGAAACCTGACGTGGCGATCTTTGACCACACGCTTGCGTTGCTGGGCAACCCGGATCGCAGCCGCGTGCTGATGGTCGGCGATACGCCGGAATCGGATATTCTCGGTGGTATGAATGCCGGTCTGAAGACTTGCTGGATCGATCACGGTACGCGTCCGTTACCCGATCACATCACGCCAACCTGGCAGGTGAAGACGCTGGCCGAGCTGGAAGCGATTATTACTAAAGGTTAAAAGTATCTATTCACCGTTACCATTGTGATGATGTTAAGAAGCCCGCTGTGCGGGCTTTTTTTATGTTATTATCTATGCATAAATCTATTCACGAATCTATTCATCATGCAGGGTGAGGGCAATGGCTGATCTACAAAGTTTGCTGCTGGAAGGGCCGCTTAGCGCTGCGGATCTACTGGCTCGGCTGCATATCAGCCAGGCCACGCTTTCACGCCAACTGCGTCAGCAGCCGCAGATTGTCAAATGGGGTAAAGCGCGCGCGACGCGTTACGCCTTACTGCGACCAATCCGAGGTGAAAGCCGCTTTCCGCTGTATCGTATTTCTCCTGAAGGTCAGGCATCGCCCGCTGGCATTCTCTTGCCAACCTGGCCGCAGGGCAGTTGTCTGCATCTGGACCCGCACGGTCAAGGCCGCTTTTATGACGGCTTACCGTGGTTCCTGCAGGAGATGCGTCCGCAGGGGTTTCTGGGCCGACAATGGGGCCGGGAATATGCGCCACAGCTTGGGCTGACGGACGATATTCGTCTCTGGAGTGACGAGCAGTGTCTGATGGCGCTGGCGAACGGCGGCATTGATATGCCGGGCGCTTTTATGGTTGGTGACATGACTTATCAGCGTTGGCTGCAACAGCCTGCACCGCAAGCCATCAGCGAGGCGCAAAAAATCGCGCGCTATCCGCAGATGGCCCAGCAGGCGCTGAGCGGAGATGAACCGGGCTCATCGGCTGGCGGCGAGCAACCGAAATTCCTGTGCTATGCCGCGACGGCGAATGGCGATCGCCATTGTCTGGTGAAATTTACCGCCGCACGCCAAAGTGATAATGCTGAGCGCTGGCGTGATTTGTTACGTGCTGAACATCTCGCGTTGCAGCATTTACTGGCGGCGGGATTGCCTGCCGCACATAGCCAGCTGATTGATAGCGAAGGACAATTGTTCCTCGAAGTGCAGCGTTTTGATCGTATTGATCAACGTGGTCGACGCTGCATGAGTTCGCTGGAAGCGGTGAGTGCAGAATTTATCGGTCATCAACAACATTGGCCGGATGCGCTACATGAGTTGCAGCGTCAGCAGCGAATTGATGCGGTGGCGGTTGAGCGCGGGACCTTGCAGTGGGCGTTTGGCCGGTTGATTGCCAATAGCGACATGCATGCGGGCAATCTCTCCTTCTTTACCGATGTTGAGCGTTTTAGCCTGACACCGGCCTACGACATGCTGCCGATGGCGCTGGCACCCAATTCTCAGGGGCACATGCGCGATGAGGTTAGACTGACGTTGGATTTCTCGCTGCCTGGCACCGTGTGGCGCGCTGCCAGCGCGATGGCAAAAATCTACTGGCAGGCGATTGCAGAGGATGCTGCGTTTAGCGCGAACTTCCGCAGCATCGCCGGGCGGACATTACAGCAACTGGAAGCGATGGAAGTGACGTTGCATAAAATGGCTTAACGCTCTTTTTCTGTCTCTGATATTGCCGTCTGCGCCTCTTCTTCCTCTTTCTCTTTATCCTCTTTCACCGTGCGGCTTGCCGTCAGCAGGAATGGCGATTGCTGCCAGCGGGTGCGACGGTCACGCAGCAGGGTACGCGTCAGAATAATGCCGATAGCCAGCGCCAGTAACATCATCAGGCGCAGGATGTTGGTGGTGTTATCCACCTGACGCGATTCCGTTACCAGCACGTGGGTATCCAGCGTGACGCGCAGAAAACCTTGCGGGCCATCTTTGCCTTCCAGCGGCTGCACAATTTGATGGTTGAAGTAGCTGCCGGCGCGTTTGCCATCCAGCGACAGGCGATCGCGCACATTAATGCTTTCACCGCTGTGCGCCACCAGGCTGCCATCATCGGCGTAAACGGAGGCATCAAGAATGCGGCTGTTATCGGTCATCTGATTGAGGATAGCGGCAATCTGCGTACGGTTATCATCGCTGTTATCCATCAACGGTTTAAGGCTAAACGCCACCTGTTTAGTCAGCGTGCGCGCCAGTTCTTCCACTTGTTCAGAGCGTGCCATTTGATGGCCGAGGCTAAACCAGGATGCACCTTGCATCAGAACCACTAACAGAGCCAGCGAGATAAGAACAATCACCGTGCGATGCAGGCGAAATTTCAGTGCGGTTTTAACCATCAGAAACCCGTGTGATGTAACAGCAGAAAGGCTGGCAATTATGTTGCCAGAACCCGCGCAGACAAGGTAGCCTCTTGCGTGGTTTTGTTGTCCCTACAGGAGCTGTAATGCCAAATCGTCTTACCTGGTGCGATCTGCCCGCCGATGTTTCACTTTGGCCGGGTTTACCCCTTTCCCTCAGCGGTGATGAAGTGATGCCGCTGGATTACCGTGCCGGTCGAACTGGCTGGTTGCTGTATGGGCGCGGGCTCGATAAACAAAAACTCACCGATTATCAGCATAAGCTGGGTGCGGCGATGGTGATCGTCAGCGCCTGGAATGTCGATGAGTATCAGGTGATACGTCTGGCAGGCTCGCTGACGCCGCGCGCCAGCAAACTGGCGCATGAAGCCGGTTTTGATGTCGCACCGCTCGGCAAAATCCCGCATCTGAAAACACCTGGCTTGCTGGTGATGGACATGGATTCCACCGCGATCCAGATTGAGTGCATCGATGAGATCGCCAAACTTGCGGGCTGCGGCGAGCAGGTAGCGGAAGTCACCGAGCGCGCTATGCGCGGCGAGCTGGACTTCAAAGCCAGCCTGCGCGAGCGCGTCGGCACTTTAGCGGGCGCCGATGCCAATATCCTGATGCAGGTGCGCGACGCGCTGCCGCTGATGCCAGGCTTAACCACGCTGGTGCAGAAACTGCAGGCGCTGGGCTGGCAAGTGGCGATCGCCTCGGGCGGCTTCACCTTCTACGCCGACTATTTGCGCCAGACGCTGCATTTAGCTGCGGCTGTAGCCAACGAGCTGGAAATTCGCGACGGCAAGCTGACCGGCCAGGTGCTGGGACAGATTGTCGATGCCCAATTTAAAGCCGATACCCTGAACGATCTGGCCGAGCGCTTTAATATTGCCCCGGAACAAACCGTGGCGATTGGCGATGGTGCCAACGATCTGCCGATGATTAAAACGGCGGCGCTGGGTATCGCCTATCATGCTAAACCTAAAGTGAATGAGCAGACGGAAATCATCATCCGCCATGCTGACCTGATGGGCGTGTTCTGCATCCTGACCGGCAGCCTGATTCACGAAGAGCGTTAACAGAGGATTTGATTTGGCCAAAGCGGCAAAACGCGCCTTCGTTTGTAACGAATGCGGCGCTGATTATCCGCGCTGGCAGGGGCAATGCAGCGCCTGCCATGCGTGGAACACCATCACCGAGGTGCGCATTGCCGCCTCGCCTGCGGCGGCGCGTAACGAGCGTCTGAGCGGCTATGCCGGCGGCAATGCAGGCGTTAGCCGCGTGCAGAAGCTATCGGAGATCAGCCTCGAAGCCCTGCCGCGTTTCTCTACCAGTTTTAAAGAGTTCGATCGCGTACTGGGCGGCGGCGTGGTGCCGGGCAGCGCCATCTTGATTGGTGGTAATCCGGGCGCCGGTAAATCGACGCTGCTGCTGCAGGTGATGTGCAAGCTGGCGGAAGGGATGAAAACCCTGTACGTCACTGGCGAAGAATCACTGCAACAGGTGGCGATGCGCGCCCATCGTCTGGGATTACCCACCGAAAACCTCAACATGTTGTCGGAAACCAGCATCGAGCAGATCTGTCTGATCGCCGAGCAGGAGCAGCCGAAACTGATGGTGATCGACTCGATCCAGGTGATGCACATGGCAGAGATCCAATCTTCGCCAGGCAGCGTGGCGCAGGTGCGTGAAACGGCCGCTTACCTGACGCGCTTTGCCAAAACGCGCGGCGTGGCGATCATTATGGTCGGCCACGTCACCAAAGACGGTTCGCTGGCCGGCCCGAAAGTGCTGGAACACTGTATTGACTGTTCGGTGATGCTGGATGGCGATGCCGATTCCCGTTTCCGTACCTTGCGCAGCCATAAAAACCGCTTTGGCGCGGTGAATGAGCTCGGCGTGTTTGCTATGACCGAACAAGGCATGCGCGAAGTCAGCAATCCTTCAGCCATCTTCCTGTCGCGCGGTGATGAGATCACCTCGGGCAGTTCGGTGATGGTGTTGTGGGAAGGCACGCGTCCGCTGCTGGTGGAGATTCAGGCGCTGGTGGACCATTCGATGATGGGCAATCCACGCCGCGTCGCGGTGGGGCTGGAGCAGAATCGCCTGGCGATCCTGTTAGCGGTGCTGCATCGCCACGGCGGCTTGCAGATGGCGGATCAGGATGTGTTTGTTAACGTGGTCGGCGGCGTAAAAGTCACCGAAACCAGCGTCGATTTGGCGCTGCTGATGGCGATGGTATCGAGCTTCCGCGATCGTCCGCTGCCGCAGGATCTGGTTATCTTTGGCGAAGTGGGCCTTGCCGGCGAAATTCGCCCGGTGCCGAGCGGTCAGGAGCGTATTTCCGAAGCGGCGAAGCACGGCTTCAAGCGCGCCATCGTTCCGGCCGGTAATGCACCGAAGAAGCCGGTAGAAGGGATGAAGGTGTATAGCGCGAAGAAGCTGGCGGATGCGTTAGCGATTCTGGATGAGTTGTAAGTTTTACCGGTCGGCATGAATGCCGACCCTACATTTGTAGGGTGCGCATTTATGCGCACCGTCTTAAAGGCCGCACCGCCCTTTATTCCACGCAGGAGGCACGCAATGTCATCATTTGACTACCTGAAAACAGCCATTCGCCAGCAAGGCCACACGCTGCAGCAGGTTGCCGACGCCAGCGGAATGACCAAAGGCTATTTAAGCCAGCTGCTTAACGCCAAAATCAAAAGCCCCAGCGCGCAGAAGCTGGAAGCGCTGCACCGTTTTCTTGGCCTGGAATTTCCGCGCCGCGATAAAACCGTTGGCGTGGTGTTCGGTAAATTTTATCCGTTGCATACCGGCCATATCTATCTGATCCAGCGTGCCTGCAGTCAGGTCGATGAACTGCATATCATCATGGGCCACGACGATCCGCGCGATCGTGAACTGTTTGAAAACAGCGCCATGTCGCAGCAGCCGACCATCAGCGATCGATTACGCTGGTTACTGCAAACCTTCAAATACCAGAAAAATATCCGCATCCATTCGTTCGATGAAGAGGGCATCGAACCTTATCCGCACGGCTGGGATGTGTGGAGTGGCGGCGTTAAAACCTTTCTGGCTGAGCAGGGCATCGAGCCGAATTGTGTCTATACCAGTGAAGAACCCGACGCCGCGATGTACGAACAGCACCTTGGCATTCCGGCGGTGGTGATCGATCCCAATCGATCCTTTATGAATATCAGCGGCGGCCAGATTCGACAGGATCCGTTCCGTTACTGGGAATACATTCCAACCGAAGTGAAGCCGTTCTTCGTGCGCACCGTGGCGGTGCTGGGCGGCGAGTCGAGTGGCAAATCCACGCTGGTGAACAAGCTGGCGAATATCTTCAATACCACCAGTGCCTGGGAATATGGCCGCGATTATGTTTTCTCGCACCTCGGTGGCGACGAGATGGCGCTGCAGTATTCCGACTACGACAAAATCGCGCTGGGCCAGGCACAGTACATCGACTTCGCCGTGAAGTACGCCAGTAAAGTCGCCTTTATCGATACCGATTTCATCACCACGCAGGCGTTTTGCCTCAAGTACGAAGGACGCGAGCATCCGTTTGTGCAGGCGTTAATTGATGAGTACCGTTTCGACCTGGTAATTTTGCTGGAAAATAACGTGCCCTGGGTGGCGGATGGACTGCGCAGCCTTGGCAGCTCCATGGATCGCCGCGAGTTCCAGACCATGCTGATCACCATGCTGCGTGAAAACAATATCGAGTTTGTTCACGTCAAAGAAGATGACTACGACACGCGCTTCCTGCGCTGCGTCGAGTTAGTGAAGCAGATGTTGGGCAGTTGATTCAGCCATAAAAAAAGGCGCCATGCGGCGCCTTTTTCACAGCAAAAGCCTTACTTCGTCATACGCTTGTACTTGATACGCTTCGGCTCCAGCGCGTCGGCGCCGAGGGTGCGTTTCTTGTACTCTTCGTACTCGGTAAAGTTGCCTTCGAAGAACTCCACCTTGCCTTCATCCTGATAATCGATGATGTGGGTGGCGATACGGTCGAGGAACCAACGGTCATGCGAGATCACCATGGCACAGCCTGGGAATTCAAGCAGGGCGTTTTCCAGCGCGCGCAGGGTTTCGATGTCGAGGTCGTTGGTTGGTTCATCGAGCAGCAACAGGTTGCCGCCGACTTGCAGCAGCTTGGCGAGGTGCAGACGACCGCGCTCACCACCTGACAATTCACCAACGCGTTTGCCCTGATCGGTGCCTTTGAAGTTGAAACGACCAACATAAGCACGGCTTGGCATCTCGGTGTTGCCCACGCGCATAATGTCCTGACCGCCAGACACTTCTTCAAACACGGTTTTGGAGTTGTCCATCGCGTCACGGAACTGATCAACCGACGCCAGCTTGACGGTTTCGCCCAGCTCGATGGTGCCGGAATCCGGTTGCTCCTGACCTGACATCATGCGGAACAGCGTAGATTTACCCGCGCCGTTCGGACCGATGATGCCGACAATCGCGCCTTTTGGTACCGAGAAAGTCAGATCGTCGATCAGCACGCGATCGCCATACGATTTCTTCAGATTGGTCACTTCCAGCACTTTGTCGCCAAGGCGTGCGCCAGGTGGAATGAAGAGTTCGTTGGTTTCGTTACGCTTCTGGTAATCGGTGTTGTTCAGCTCTTCAAAGCGTGCCAGACGGGCTTTGCCCTTCGACTGACGGCCTTTCGCGCCTTGACGCACCCACTCCAGCTCTTTCTCGATAGATTTGCGACGCGCCGCTTCAGAAGAAGCTTCCTGCGCCAGACGCTGATCTTTCTGCTCCAGCCAGGAAGAGTAGTTACCTTCCCACGGAATACCTTCGCCGCGGTCCAGCTCCAGAATCCAGCCAGCCACGTTATCTAGGAAGTAACGGTCGTGCGTGATCGCCACAACGGTGCCTTCGAAGTCATGCAGGAAGCGCTCGAGCCACGCCACGGATTCAGCATCCAGGTGGTTAGTGGGTTCGTCGAGCAGCAGCATGTCTGGCTTTTCCAGCAGCAGACGGCACAGCGCCACGCGGCGGCGCTCACCACCGGAAAGGGTAGCGATTTTGGCATCCCAGTCTGGCAGACGCATCGCATCAGCCGCACGGTTCAGTTGCGTATCGAGGTTATGACCATCATGCGCCTGGATCACTTCTTCCAGACGGCCCTGCTCAGCGGCCAGCTTATCGAAATCCGCATCGGGATCGGCATACAGCGCATACACTTCGTCGAGACGCTTCAGCGCGCCAACCACTTCTGAAACCGCTTCTTCAACGGATTCACGCACGGTGTGCTCCGGGTTCAGCTGCGGTTCCTGCGGCAGATAACCCACATTGATGCCCGGCTGCGGGCGTGCTTCCCCTTCGATATCGGTATCGATACCGGCCATGATGCGCAGCAGCGTCGATTTACCCGAGCCGTTCAGGCCGAGTACACCGATTTTTGCTCCAGGGAAGAAGCTAAGAGAAATATTCTTCAGGATGTGACGCTTCGGCGGAACTACCTTGCCGACGCGATGCATGCTATAGACGAATTGAGCCACGTTGTATTGAGCCTTTTGGTCTGTGAGTTATGAACTTTAGGTACAGAAGTTTAGCTGTTTTCACCCTTTATTCATACCCGTCATACATCGGCTTGACGCGGTCTTTATCGGTCACCATAAATGGCGACCCTACAACACATCTGCACGCTTTTGTAGGGTCGCCATTTATGGTGACCACATGCAATATCATCAACTTATGGCAAACGCAGCGGGATGTTTTGTTGTGTCAGCCAACTCTTCAGCGCCGGTTCGGGCGCGCTATCGCTGACCAGCAAATCAAAACGGCGCAGTTCAGCAATGCGTGCCGGCAGCACTTTGCCAAATTTACTGCTGTCCGCCACTAACACGCGCTGACGTGCGCGCAGCATCGCGTGGTGCTTCATCGCCAGCTCGTTGATGTTGTAGCAGGTTGCGCCCTGTTCCTGATCGATACCTGCCGCTGAAATAAACGCCAGCGTCGGGCAGAGATCGTCGAGGATCGAATGCGCGCCAATCGGCGTAAACAGCGCGTTGTCGGCGTGGAACTCGCCGCCGCTCAGGATCACATTGCAGGCCGGTTTCTCTTTCAGCGCCAGGAAGGTGTTCATCGCGCAGCAGATGGCGGTGAACGGCAAGGTGTCAGGGATCGCATCCACGATGTACGGCAGCGTAGTGCCGCAATCAAAAAATACCGTGTCATTTTCACTGATCAGGTCCGCTGCAGCCTGCGCCAGGCGCTGTTTGCGTGCGGCGTTCTGACCGTGCTGATCGGAGATGAAGTAGTGTCCGGCGTGACTTTTCGGATCGCTAACAATATAGCCGCCCAGCAGCACCACGGTTGAAGCCGGTTCAGTGAGATCGCGGCGGATGGTCATTTCCGACACGCCCAGCAGCTGCGCCGCGTCTTTCAGATGCAGTTTATCGGTGCGTTTCAGCGCCTGAGCCAACTTGTGAATACGTTCGTCGCGCCGGGTTTCCATGATCATCTCTGCGTAATTAATCCTGAAGTCGAAGTAGCCTGGTCAAAAATCACGATAAATCTCACATATTTTAATGATTTGCGACGTATCCAGCAGGCCAGTTTTCAATCTTACCTGTAATGAGATCGGCCCGCAAACCTCACGCAGTGCCGCCAATATGTTGCTCTCTAGCCGCTTCGCTCGCCGCCAGGTTGCCTGCCCAATGTTGTTGCATTGTTAGAATAATAACATTCATTTCTATGAATGAATGGCTGTTTATCAGCTTTTTGTCATGATGTTGAGGTGTGAAATTTATCACATAATTAACTTTATTAACCTGATATTGTGATTTTAATAACATTATAAAGCTTAAAATTCACCGGGAGAAAACAATGGATATTGCGGTTATTGGGTCAAATATGGTGGACCTCATTACCTATACCAATCAGTTGCCGAAAGCGGGCGAAACGCTGGAAGCACCTGATTTTGCTATCGGCTGTGGCGGTAAAGGTGCCAATCAGGCGGTGGCAGCCGCGAAGATGGGCGCCAGCGTGATGATGGTGAGCAAAGTCGGCGACGATCTGTTTGCGCCGAATACCGTAGCCAATCTGCAACAGCAGGGCGTTGATACCCGTTTCGTCACCACCGCGCCAGATACTTCCAGCGGCGTGGCGCCGATCTTCGTTGACGATCAGTCACAGAACCGCATTCTGATTATCAAAGGTGCGAACCAGCAGCTGAAACCGGCGGATATTGATGTCGCCGCCGAGGCGCTGAAAAGCTGCCAGCTGATTATCCTGCAATTGGAGATCCCGCTGGAAACCGTCTATTACGCCATTGATTTTGCCCGTCAGCACGACATCAAAGTGATCCTCAATCCGGCACCGGCGGTAGCGGATCTCAATATCGAATATGCCTGCAAATGCGACTTTTTCATGCCGAATGAAACCGAGCTGGAGATCCTCACCGGCATGCCGGTCACCACCGATGAAGAGGTGAAGCTGGCGGGGCAGTCATTGCTTACACGTGGGCTGAAAAACCTGATCATCACGCTGGGTGGACGCGGTTCGCTGTGGATGTCCGGCGACAGCGTGCATCAGGTTGCACCCACTGCGGTAAAAGCGGTGGACACCAGCGGCGCGGGCGATGCCTTTATCGGCTGCTTCGCCCACGAGCTGGTGAAAAGCGGCGATATTCCGGCCGCGATGGCGCAAGCCTCTGCTTATGCCGCCTGCAGCGTGACCGGTCGCGGCACGCAGCGCTCCTATCCCGACGCGGAAACCTTCCAGCGTTTTCTCAACGTTCACTGAGGTCGAGTTATGCAACCGAACATTGTTCAGCAATCTGATGGCTATCTGAATAAAACGCCGCTGTTCCAGTTCATTTTGCTCTCGTGCCTGTTCCCGTTGTGGGGCTGTGCGGCGAGTCTGAACGACATCCTGATCACCCAGTTCAAAAGCGTGTTCGCGTTAAGCGATTTCGCCAGCGCGCTGGTGCAGAGTGCGTTCTACGGCGGCTACTTCCTGATCGCCATTCCTGCCTCGCTGGTGATCCGCAAAGCCACCTATAAACTGGCGATTTTGCTGGGGCTGGCGCTGTATATCGTGGGCTGCGTGTTGTTCTATCCCGCTTCGCACATGGCGACCTACACCATGTTCCTGGCGGCGATTTTCGCCATCGCCATCGGTTTGAGCTTCCTTGAAACCGCCGCTAATACCTATAGCTCGATGATTGGTCATCGCGATCACGCCACGCTGCGCCTGAATATCAGCCAGACGTTCTATCCAGTCGGTGCGCTGATGGGCATCGTGCTGGGCAAATATCTGGTGTTCCAGGAGGGTGACAGCCTGGAAAGTCAGCTGGCGGGCATGAACGCTGAACAGGCGCATGCGTTCCGTCTCACCATGCTCGAGCACACGCTGGAACCCTACAAATATCTGGTGATGGTTTTGGTGGTGGTGATGCTGCTGTTCCTGTTCACCCGTTATCCACGCTGCAAGCCGGAAAGCAGTGAAAAATCCCTGCCGTCGCTTGGTGAGACCTTCCGCTATCTGGCGGCGAATCGTCATTTCAAACGCGGCATTGTGGCGCAGTTCCTGTATGTCGGTATGCAGGTGGCGGTGTGGTCGTTCACCATTCGTCTGGCGCTGACGCTTGGCGCGATCAATGAACGTCATGCCTCTAACTTTATGATTTATAGCTTCATCGGCTTCTTTATCGGTAAATTTATCGCCAACTTCCTGATGACGCGCTTCCGTGCGGAAAAAGTGCTGATCGCCTACTCGCTGCTGGGTGTTCTTGCGCTGGCGTATGTGATGTTTGTGCCGAACTTTACCGCCGTGTATGCCGCGATCTTTGTCAGCGCGCTGTTTGGTCCATGCTGGGCGACGATCTACGCCGGTACGCTGGCGACTGTCGATAACAAATACACCGAAGTGGCGGGCGCGTTTATTGTGATGTCGATTGTCGGTGCCGCCTTTATTCCTGCGATTCAGGGCTTCGTCTCCGATCATCTGGGATCCATGCAGCTGGCGTTCGGCGTTTCGCTGCTGTGCTTCGCCTGGGTGGGTTACTTCTTCTGGGGCGAACTGCGTCATAAAAAGCAGGCGGAAGCGGCCGGTCGTTTAGTCGAGGAGATGCCATGAAAACCCGTTTACCGTTACGTCGTGAGCAGTTTCACGAAACGCCCGCCACGCTGCTGCGCAACGAGACGTTTCACGTCGAGCTGTTTCGCTATCCCGCAGGCGTGGAAGCGGTGCGCATCAGCAACCCACGCGGCACGGTAATCGTGCTGCCGTTTTACGGCCAGATGGTGTGGGACGCCAACTTTGACGGCCATTCGCTGACCATGGGCCACAGCTTTAAGCAGCCGCTGCCCGGCAGTTCGATTATTGATACTTATGGCTGCTTTGCTTTCCACTCCGGGCTGCTGGCCAACGGTTGCCCGGCGGAAGACGACGATCATCCGCTGCACGGCGAAATGGCCTGCGCGCGCATGGACAGCGCGTGGATGGTGCTGGAGGAGGATCGCGTGTCGCTGGAAGGCGAAACCGAGTATGTGAAGGGCTTCGGCCATCACTATCTTGCCGCACCGGCGGTGCGCCTTGAGGCCAATGCGGCGCGCCTGCACATTGAGATGAACGTCACCAACCTGGCGGGTGCGCCGATGCCGCTGCAGTATATGTGTCATCTGAACAGCGCCTGGCTGGATCAAGGCCGTTTCCAGCAATCGATCCCGACCGATGCTTTCCAGCTGCGCAGCTCGATCCCGGCGCACGTCAAGCCCACGCCGCAGTGGCGCGCGTATACCGATCAACTGGCGCGCGATCCGCAGGCGTTTCAGCAACTCGATCAGCCGGAGATGTGCGACCCGGAGATCGTGTTCTTCGCCGACGATCTCCAGCAGTACGGCGATGAGATGCAGTTCGAACTGCACTCACCGCAGGGATTTGCCCTGATGACACGCTTCTCCAGCCAGCAGTTCCCGCACGCCACGCGCTGGATGCTGCATAACCGCGATCAGCAGGTCGCCGCCTATGTACTGCCGTCAACCTGCCGCCCGGAAGGTTTTAAAGCAGCGCAGCGCGCCGGCACGCTGAATGAGCTGGCACCTGGCGAACAGCGCCATTTCAGCGTTGAAACCGGGATTTTGTAATTCCATTCCATGCACAATTCGTAGGGGCGCCATTTGTGGCGACCAGGTCTCCAGGTGCGCATGAATGCGCACCCTACGAAAACGATGCCACTAAATCGCCACTAATCCGCGCACACCATCGGCTTCCATGCTTGAACCGGCGCCGCGCTGCACGATCTCGCCGCGCGACATCACCAGATAGTTGTCGGCCAGTTCGGCGGCGAAATCGTAAAACTGCTCGACCAGCAGGATCGCCATATCGCCGCGCTGCGCCAGCTGGCGGATCACCGCACCGATCTCTTTGATCACCGACGGCTGGATCCCTTCGGTGGGCTCATCGAGGATCAACAGCTTTGGGGAACAGGCGAGGGCGCGGCCGATCGCCAATTGCTGTTGCTGTCCGCCCGACAGATCGCCGCCACGTCGTGCTTTCATCTCACGCAGCACCGGGAACAGTTGATAGATTTCCTCCGGCACCGCTTTGGCCTGGGCGCCAGAAAAACGCGCAAGTCCCATCAGCAGATTCTCCTCCACCGTCAGACGCGGAAAAATTTCGCGCCCCTGCGGCACATAAGCGATGCCCGCCTGCACGCGCTGGTGCGGTTTGCGGCTGTTGATCACTTTATCCTGCCAGCGAATCTCGCCGGACTTAGCCGGAATCAGCCCCATCAAACATTTCAACAGCGTGGTTTTGCCTACGCCGTTACGTCCCAGCAGACAGGTAATTTCACCCGGTTTCGCCTCAAACGACAAACCGCGCAGAATGTGGCTGCCGCCGTAATATTGATTCAGTTCCGCGACTTGCAGCATGTTAACGCCCCAGATAAACGTCGATAACCCGATCGTCCGCCTGCACTTCGCGTAACGATCCCTCAGCCAAAACCTGGCCCTGATGCAGCACGGTGACGTGATCGGCAATGGTTTCAACAAAGCCCATGTCGTGCTCGACCACCATTAGCGAATGCTTACCGGCGAGGCTGCGAAACAGCTCGGCGGTGTACTCGGTTTCGGCATCGGTCATGCCGGCCGCCGGTTCATCCAGCAGCAGCAGATGCGGGTCCTGCACCAGCAGCATGCCGATTTCCAGAAACTGCTTCTGACCGTGCGACAGCAAACCGGCTTTGCGCTGACGCTCGCCGCCAAGCCGCAGCAGTTTCAGCACCTCATCAATCCGATCCTTCTGCTCGCCGTTCAGTCGCGCACGCAGGCTGGCCCACACCGATTTGTCGTTTTTCAGCGCGATTTCCAGATTCTCAAACACCGTTAGCGCTTCGAAAACCGTGGGTTTCTGGAATTTGCGTCCAATACCGGCACGCGCGATCTCTACCGGCGACATTTTGCTGAGATCGGTATCCTGGTCGTAGATCACCTGGCCATTATCCGGCCGGGTTTTACCGGTGATCACATCCATCAGCGTGGTTTTTCCCGCGCCGTTGGGGCCGATCACGCAGCGTAACTCGCCGACGCCGATCTTCAGTGAGAGATCGGTTAGCGCGCGGAAACCGTCGAACGACACGTTGATCTTCTCCAGCTGCAATACCGGATCGGTTTGTTCACGATGACGATCCGAGGGATGAGGTTGGGTAAACAGTTGTTCAGTCATCACGCCTCCGGCGCAGCAAGCCAATCACGCCACGCGGCAGGAACAGCGTGACCAGGATAAACATCAGGCCAAGGAAGAACAGCCAATATTCCGGGAAGGCGACGGTAAACCAGCTTTTGGCACCGTTGACAATGGCGGCACCGAGCAACGGACCAATCAAGGTGCCGCGTCCGCCCAGCGCCACCCAAATCGCCGCCTCAATCGAGTTGGTCGGCGACATTTCGCTGGGATTGATAATGCCGACCTGCGGCACATAGAGCGCGCCCGCCAGCCCGCACAGCACCGCCGAAAGCGTCCAGACAAACAGCTTGAAGCCTTTGGGATCGTAACCGACGAACATCAGGCGGTTCTCCGCATCGCGCACGGCGGTCAGCACGCGGCCAAACTTGCTGCGTGCAAGCGCGAAGCCAATGCCGAGGCTCACCAACAACAGCAGCACCGTGGCGACAAACAGCCCGATGCGCGTGCCGGTCGCGGTGACGTTAAAGCCGAGCAGCGTGGTGAAGCCGGTAAAGCCGTTGTTGCCGCCGAAGCCGGTTTCGTTGCGGAAAAACAGCAGCATGCCAGCGTAAGTCAGCGCCTGCGTCATGATCGAGAAGTAGACGCCTTTAATTTTCGAGCGGAAGGCGAAGAAGCCAAACACCAGCGCTAGCACACCCGGCACCAGCATGATCAGGCATAGCGCCCAGGCAAAATGTTGCGTGCCCGCCCAGAACCACGGCAGCTCGTTCCATGAGAGGAAAGACATAAATGCGGGTAAGCCGTCACCGGAGGCCTGACGCATCAAATACATGCCCATCGCATAGCCACCGAGCGCGAAGAACAGACCGTGACCCAGCGAAAGCAGCCCGGCGTAACCCCACACCAAATCGAGCGCCACCGCGACCACGGCGTAACAGAGAATTTTGCCGACCAGCGTCAGCGTGTAGGTGGAGATCGCCAGCGGATGCGTGGTGGGCAGCAGGGCGCAGAACGGCAGCACCAGCAGCAGCGCGGTGATCACCACGCCAAGGCTGATAGTCAGGCGCGGTGCTTTGCGCGCGATGGTTAACGTCATTGGCTGGCTCATCAGTCAATCACCCTCCCTTTGAAGGCAAACAGGCCCTGTGGACGTTTCTGGATAAACAGCACGATCAGCACGAGGATGAGGATTTTGCCGAGCACTGCGCCAATCTGCGGCTCCAGCACTTTGTTGAGAATGCCGAGGCCAAAGGCCGCCACCACGGTGCCCGCCAGTTGGCCGACGCCGCCCAGCACCACCACGAGGAAGGAGTCGATGATGTAGCCCTGACCAAGCTCCGGCCCAACGTTGCCAAGCTGCGACAGCGCCACGCCGCCGAGTCCGGCAATGCCAGAACCAAGGCCAAACGCCAGCATATCGATGCGTCCGGTCGGCACGCCGCAGCAGTCGGCCATCGCGCGGTTCTGCGTTACGGCTCGCACGCTAAGGCCGAGGCGGGTTTTATTCAGCAGCAGCCAGGTGAGGCCCAGCACGGCAAACACAAACAGGATCACCGCGATACGGTTGTAAGGCAGCACCAGATTCGGCAGCAGCTGCAACCCGCCGGAGAGCCAGCCTGGGTTCGCCACTTCCAGGTTTTGCGCGCCAAACAGCATGCGTACCAGCTGAATCAGCATCAGGCTGATGCCCCAGGTTGCGAGCAGCGTTTCCAGCGGACGTCCGTACAGATGGCGGATGATGGTGCGCTCCAGCAGCATGCCCATACAGGCGGTGACCAGAAACGCCACCGGCAGCGCCAGCAGCGGATACCACGCCAGCCACTGCGGTGCGAATTGCTGGAACAGGCTTTGCACAAACCAGGTCGCATAGGCACCCAGCATCAGCATTTCGCCGTGCGCCATGTTGATCACGCCCAGCAAACCGTAAGTAATGGCAAGGCCCAGCGCCGCTAATAACAAGATCGAACCCAGCGACAGGCCGGTAAACGCCTGACCGAGCAGATCGCCCCACATCAGACGCTGTTTAATCTGCTTCAGGCTGGCTGCGGCGGCGTCACGTACGTTGGCATCGGGTTCATTGCTGGCCTGAGTTAAGCGCGTGAGGCTGGCCTGCATATTGGGATCGCTGGATTCGCCGAGCAGTTTGACGGCTTTGAGGCGCAGCGCGGCATCCGGGCTGGCGAGTTGCAGGTTGGCCGCTGCCATGAGCAGCACGTCGTGCACCTTCGCGTCTTTTTCCAGCGCGAGACGCTGCTCAATCAGCGGCAGCATGTCAGCGACGCCATCGTTTTGCAGTTGTTGTGCGGCACGTAAACGGATCGCGGCATCGTCGCTCACCAGCTGGTGGGCGGCGAGGGCGCTGGCGATCAGCACGCGCAGGCGGTTATTCATAAACAGCTTTTTGGTGTCGCCGTCGGGCTGTTGCGCGCTGTCGAGCGGCTGCAACGTCTCGCCATGTTTGCTGAACGGCTGCTGTTTTTGGTCGATGACCACGGTTTCATTGCGCAGCGCCTGCAGCAGCGGCAGGCGATTAGCCTGCGGTGCGGCGGCCCACTGCTGGAGCAGCGTGGCTTGTTGCGTGCGGCTGGCGGCCGCGAAGTCTGCGCCATCGCCCGCCTGGGCGAGCCAGGGCAGCAGTAACAGCAGACAGCAGAGATAACGGCGGATTGTCATGGTTCTGGCCCTGATGGTTGAGGTACGGATGGTGCAGCCATGATGAAGGTCGCCATAAATGGCGACCCTACTCTTTACTGCGTTGATTTCACCGGATGATCAGGCTTCTTATCGTTACCCGCGATGTACGGGCTCCACGGCTGGGCGCGTACCGGTTGCTGGGTCTGCCACACCACGTTGAACTGACCGTTCTCTTCCACTTCGCCAATCATCACTGGTTTGTGCAGGTGATGGTTGGTTTTATCCATGGTCAGGGTGAAACCGTCTGGCGCTTTAAAGGTCTGTCCCGCCATCGCCGCGCGCACTTTGTCCACATCGGTGGTGCCCGCTTTCTCTACCGCCTGCGCCCACATATGCAGGCCAACGTAGGTCGCTTCCATCGGATCGTTGGTCACCACGGTGTTAGCGTTCGGCAAGTTGTGCGCCTTGGCGTATGCGCGGTAATCCGCAACGAATTTGGCGTTGGTTGGGTTATCCACCGACTCGAAGTAGTTCCACGCCGCTAACTGACCGACCAGCGGTTTGGTATCAATGCCGCGCAGCTCTTCCTCGCCGACCGAGAAGGCGATCACTGGAATATCCGTGGCTTTAATGCCCTGGTTGGCCAGCTCTTTGTAGAACGGCACGTTGGAGTCGCCGTTGATGGTGGAGATCACCGCCGTTTTGCCACCGGCAGAGAACTTCTTAATGTTGGAGACGATGGTCTGATAATCGCTGTAACCAAACGGCGTATAGACCTCTTCGATGTCTTTATCCTGTACGCCTTTGGTGTGCAGGAAGGCGCGCAGAATCTTGTTGGTGGTGCGCGGATAGACGTAGTCGGTGCCCAGCAGGAAGAAGCGTTTTGCGCTGCCGCCATCTTCACTCATCAGGTATTCCACCGCCGGAATCGCCTGCTGGTTCGGCGCGGCACCGGTATAGAACACGTTCGGCGACATCTCTTCACCTTCATACTGCACCGGATAGAACAGCAGGCCGTTCAGCTCCTCAAACACCGGCAGCACCGATTTGCGCGATACCGAGGTCCAGCAGCCAAACACCGCCGCCACTTTGTCCTGGGTCAGCAGCTGGCGCGCTTTCTCAGCAAACAGCGGCCAGTTAGAAGCCGGATCGACCACCACCGGTTCCAGCTTTTTGCCCAGCACGCCGCCTTTGGCGTTGATCTCATCGATAGTCATCAGCGCC
Organism: Pantoea sp. SOD02; assembly: GCF_024707505.1. Classification (GTDB taxonomy): domain Bacteria; phylum Pseudomonadota; class Gammaproteobacteria; order Enterobacterales; family Enterobacteriaceae; genus Pantoea; species Pantoea symbiotica. The sequence continues at coordinate 728,866 of NZ_CP102604.1, forward strand.
ACATCCTTCAGCGGCGTTTCGGAGATCGCCATGGTGCCGGAGAGCGAGGACATAATGCCCACCTTGATGGTGTCAGCAGCCTGTGCCGCGAAGGCAAAGCCCATGCTGGCAACAGAGGCAGAGAGCGCGAAAGCCTTGAGCAACGAACGTCTTTTCATCAGTAAACCCCTCACTATGTTTGTATTGTTATTCAATGGGTTGAAGTCGAGCCTGCTGTAACATATGCAATGTGATCTTTCTGACCTCTGCCTTACTGACGGCGATGTGGTCGGTTAAAATGCGCTGCGCCTCCTCGGTTTGTTGCTGGAAAATCGCCCGTAAAATCTGAGCGTGCTCGCGGTATGTCGCCTCCATTCGGTCGTCACGGGTAAAATCGAGACGGCGAATGATGCGGATTTTTTCGGTCAGTTCGGCGTGGATGCGCGCCATCTCCTGATTGCCAGCGGCGGCCACCAGCGCCATGTGGAAGGCTTCATCCTGCGCTGAAACCGCTTTGCCATCGGCCAGCGGCGGCGCATCGATCCAGAAGCTTTGCAGCGCGGTCAGCATGTCGATGCACTGCGGTGCGGGCAGCGCGCACAAGCGGCGCACCGCTTCGCACTCCAGCACGGTGCGAAAGTCGTACAGCTCTTCGAAATATTCGAAGTCGAACGGCTTCACCTGCCAGCCGCTGCGGAACCACACTTCGACGTAGCCCTCGCGCTCCAGCCAGAACAGCGCCTGACGCACCGGCGTGCGGCTCACTTCCAGCCGATCGGCGATTTCGTTTTCGCTGAAGCGGTCGCCCGGCATCAGTCGAAACTCAAAAATGTCCTGCTTCAGCGCCTGATAAACCTTCTCGGCCAGCGCTTCCGGACGACCTTTGCTACGAGGGCTCGTGTTCATGCAAACTCCTTATTCCAGCCACAGCAGGGCATCGCCCGGACTCACCGGACGTCCTGCCTGGCAGGCAATGCGTTTCACCGTGCCCGCCTGCGGCGCGACAATCGCCAGCTCCATTTTCATCGCTTCCACGATGATCAGCGTTTGACCGGCTTCCACTGCGTCGCCCGGCTGCACCAGCACTTTCCAGATGTTGCCGTTCATATCGGCGCACACCGCCAGCGCATCGTCGTCGGCTTCAGCCACCACCAACGTCTCCTCGCTGGTGAGCGGCGCGTTCTGCTCTTCCTGCGCCCACAGCGTCACTTCCTGTTCGAAGGCGGCAGACTGACGCTGGCGGAAGTCGCTGATTGACGCGGCGTTTTCGGCGAGGAATTGATGATGAGCGGCGAAGTCGAATACCGTTTCTTCGATGCGCACCGTGGCGCGGCCTTCACGGAAGTCATCGCGCAGCTGCGTCAGTTCGTCTTCCGTTACCGGGTAGAAGCGCACCTGATCGAAGAAGTGCAGCAGCCACGGCTCGTCGGCCGCAAACTGATCGTTTTTGAGGAACTTGTTCCAGATTGGCAGCGTGCGGCCCACCAGCTGATAGCCGCCAGGTGAATCCATGCCGTAAATGCACATGTACATGCCGCCAATGCCAACCGTGCCTTCGGCGGTAAAGGTGCGCGCCGGGCTGTATTTGGAGCTCAGCAGACGATGGCGTGGATCAATCGGTACCGCGCACGGCGCGCCGAGATAGACATCGCCGAGGCCGAGAATCAGATAGCTGGCATCAAAAATCGTGTCGCGCACCGCTTCACGGCTCTCTAGACCATTAATACGCTGGATAAAGTCGACGTTATTCGGTAGCCACGGCGCACTGGCACGCACGGTTTCTTTGTAACGTTCGACCGCGCCGAGCGTGGCGCTGTCTTCGAAGGCCATCGGCATCCAGACAATGCGTGATGGCACTTTCAGCTGGCTGACATCGCCGAGTCCGGCTTCCAGTTCCAGCAGCAGCTGCATCAGCTGTTTCTGGCTGAGAATCATGCTGTCGTAGCGCACCTGCAAAGAGCGCACGCCCGGCGACAACTCTTCCACGCCCGGCACCGCGCGTTCACGCAATGCATTCATCAACAGATGCACGCGCAGACGCAGCGCCAGATCTAGCACGTTGTCGCCGTACTCAATCAGCACATATTTGTCGCCCGCCTGGCGATAAACCGCCGCTGGCGTGGTTGCCGTGGCGGGGAGCGCCGCCAGCAAGGTGGCGGAACCGATATCGCTGGCCGCTAAAGAGGGCACTTCGAAGGCTGGCGCGTGGCTGCTGCGCAGGGTTGCCACGCTGTGCGCCTGGGTTTTTTCCAGCGCCACCGCTTCGTCGGCGCTGATCGGGTGGAAGCGGATTTTATCGCCCGGTTTCACCTGGCCAACTTTCCACAGCTCAGCTTTGGCGATGGTTACCGGGCAGACGAAGCCGCCGAGGCTTGGGCCGTCGTGCGTCAGGATCACCGGGAAGTCGCCGGTGAAGTTCACCGCGCCGATGGCGTATTCGCAGTCATGCACGTTGGAGGGATGCAGGCCGGCTTCGCCGCCGTTGGCGCGCGTCCATGTCGGTTTCGGGCCCACCAAACGCACGCCGAGGCGGTTGGAGTTGTAGTGCACCTGCCAGTCGCTGGCAAAGAACTCATCAATTGCCGCCTGGGTGAAGAAATCCGGTGCGCCATGCGGTCCATACAGCACGCCGATGCGCCATTCGGTGCCGTAATGCGGCACCAGCGCATGATCGAGCGCCTGCGGTGCGCTGACCGGCGCGGGCGTGGTGCAAGCGGCGAGCTGCGGCTGGGAGATTGGCAGCATGTCGGCGACGCGCAAGGTGCGTCCGGCGTGGCCGCCAAACTGGCCGAGCGAGAAGGTGGAGCGGCTGCCGAGATATTCCGGCACGTCGAACCCGTTGCGCACCGCTAAGTAGGTGCGACAGCCGCTCTGCGCGCGGCCCAGCGTCAGGGTTTGTCCTGCTTTGACGCTAACGGGCTGCCAGTACGCAATGCTTTCGCCATCGACGTCGGCTGGGCAATCGGCGCCTGTTAAGGCAATCACCGCATCGCTGTTGAAGCGCAGCGTGGGGCCTTGCAGAGTGAATTCCAGACCAGCGGCGCTGTCGTGGTTGCCGACAATGCGGTTGGCGAGGCGGAAGGCGAAATCGTCCATTGGGCCGGACGGCGGCACGCCAATATCCCAGTAGCCGAGGCGGCCAGGGAAATCCTGAATGCTGCTGAAGGTGCCGGGTTGCAGTACTTCAATCACGCTGGCGGCTGGCGTGAAGCTATCAAGGAAGCGCGTCCAGACTTTGCCGCTGCGGAAGGCGTCGGTGGCGACGATCTGGCGCAGATAATCGAGGTTGGTGGCGATGCCATGCAGTTGGGTAGCGGCCAGCGCCTGCTGCATCTTTTCCAGTGCGGCTTCGCGCGTGTCGGCATGCACGATTAGCTTGGCGACCATCGGATCGTAATACGCCGAGACTTCGGTGCCGGTATCGATCCAGCCATCGACGCGCACATCATCCGGGAAACAGACGCCGGTCAACACGCCCGGACTTGGCTGGAAGTTTTTCAGCGGATCTTCAGCGTAGATACGTACTTCAATCGATGCGCCTTGCGGAGCCTGTTGCAGACGCGCCCAGTCGATGGCATCGCCAGCGGCCACTTTCAACATGCACTCAACGAGGTCGAGGCCGGTGACGCATTCGGTGACCGGATGCTCAACCTGCAGGCGAGTATTCACTTCAAGGAAGTAGAACGCATCTTGCTCGGCGTCGTAGATGTATTCCACCGTACCGGCGCTGCGATAATTCACCAGCTCGCCGAGGCGTACCGCGGAAGAGAGCAGCGCTTCACGCGTTGCCTGCGGCAGATTCGGTGCTGGCGTCTCTTCAACCACTTTCTGGTTGCGGCGCTGCAACGAGCAGTCGCGTTCGCCGAGCGCGATTACTTTGCCGCTGCCGTCGCCAAAAATCTGTACTTCTACGTGGCGCGCGCGGTCGATGCAGCGTTCTAAAAACACGCCCGCATCGCTGAAGAACTGCTCGCCCAGACGGCGTACGCTTTCCCACGCATTGCCCAGCGCATCGGCGTCGGCGCAGCGCGTCAGGCCAATGCCGCCGCCGCCCGCGGTGCTTTTCAGCATTACTGGATAACCGATGGTGTCGGCGGCGCTCAAGGCTTCTTCCAGCGAACTCAGCAGCGGCGTGCCCGGTGTCATCGGCACGCCCGCGCTGGCAGCTAACTCACGCGCGCGGTGTTTCAGGCCAAACTCGCCAATCTGTTGCGCGGTCGGGCCGACAAAGGCGATGCCGGCTTTTTCACAGGCATCGGCAAACGGCAGGCTTTCTGACAAGAAACCGTAGCCCGGCCAGATGGCTTCCGCGCCGGTTTCCTGTGCGGCGGCGAGGATTTTATCGATACGTAAATAGCTGTCGCTGGCTTTGTCGCCGCCGAGAGCGATGGCGACATCAGCTTCTTTGACGTGGCGCGCGTTGCGATCGGCATCGGAATAGACGGCAACGCTTTTCACGCCGAGGCGTTTTAAGGTGCGAATGGCGCGGCAGGCGATTTCGCCACGGTTAGCAATCAGAACGGTGCTGAACATGCTTATTTACTCCCCAGAGAGGCCAGCCAGTTGCGCCAGCCGCCAAATTCGGTAATTTCCAGCGCCTGCGACAGCACTGCCGGTTCACAGATAAAGCCTTTGACGATGCGACCGTCGGCCAGCGTCAGCGAGCCAATGCCGAGCGGCGCGGGGATTTCCGCCACGAACTCGCCAAAGCGCGCCAGCGGGATATCCCACAGTTCCACAGTGATCGCCGCACCGCTTTCGCCACGCAGCAGACCCGGCTTCTTAATCGGGCCATCGAGCAGGGCGAACAGGCGGTAATTGCTGGCGGTTTGTGTCTCTTCTACTAAAACTGCCTGGCGTGTAGTGAGCTGGAAGTTGAGCGGCATGCCGGTGAGGTGCGCGCCCACCACCGCCACGCGGACGTGATCGGCGGAAACCGGCAATGCGTCTTGTTGAGCAGGCTGCGCTTTGCCGGTGGCACCGAGCGGCAGCGCCATCTGCTGCTGCCAGCGCAGGCCAAAACCGGCCAGCGCACGATCCTGCCAGGCAGGCGCAATCAGCGTGATACCAGCGGGCAAACCATCGGCACGGAAGGGCGCAGGCAGCGCCAGCGCGCTGAGATCGGCGAGGTTGGTGAAGTTGGTGTAGGTACCGAACTGCGAGTTGTAATGCACCGGCTCCTGCTGCATTTCGGCCAGCGTATGGATGGTTGGCGAGGTGGGCACCACCAGCGCATCGAACTGCGCCAGCGTTTGCTGAATCTGGCGCGTCAGTTCGGCGCGCAGGTATTCCGCCTGATAGGCTTCGACCGCAGTGTATTTCAGGCCGCTGCTGACGATGCCGTACACCACCGGATCCATCTCTTCCGGACGATTGATCATCTCGCCCACCGCCACGGTGCGTTCGGCAACCCACGGACCGTAATAGAGCTGCTCGGCGAGTTGATGGAATAGTGAAAAGTCGATCGGATGCAGCGTTGCGCCGCCAGCCTGCAATTGCTCCAGCGCCGCCAGCCAAGCCGCTTCGGCCTGTTTGTCGCCGAAGAACTCGGGCGTGGCGGGAATGGCGAAATCGGGCTGCGCTTTGAAGCTGGCTGGTGCGGTGTGCGGATTGCTGCGCGAATAGGCATCGCCCGCGTCATAGCCGCCCGCTGCCGTAGCCACCGCGAAGGCATCTTCGACCGTTAACGCAAACACGGAAATGGTGTCATTGAGACGGCAAGCCGGCACCACGCCGTTGGCGGAGAACCAGCCTTTGGTCGGTTTGAGGCCAACGATGTTGTTGAAACCGGCGGGCACGCGGCCCGAACCGGCGGTGTCGGTGCCGAGCGAGAAGCCCACCAGACCGCGCGCCAGCACCGACGCGGAACCTGAGCTGGAGCCGCCGCTGACGTAATCAGGATTGAAGGTGTTGCTCACCGCGCCAAATGGCGAACGCGTGCCGACTAAGCCGGTGGCGTATTGGTCGAGGTTGGTTTTGCCAATCACCACCGCGCCTGCTGCTTTAAGCTGCGCGACGACAAAGGCATCGGCATCGGCGGTGTAGGTGAAGGCGGGGCAGGCGGCGCTGGTCGGCCAGCCGGCGACATCGATATTGTCTTTTACCGCAAACGGTACGCCAAACAGCGGCAGCGCCGCCGGGTTGCGCTGATAGCTCGCCAGCAGCGGTTCAATTTGTGCCTGCAGCTGCGCGGGCGTGGCGAGATAGAGCCAGGCGTTATCCTGCGCGTCGATTGCGTCGAGATGGGCCGCCAGCAAGGCGGTAATTTGTTGTGGATCCTGTTGGTAACTGCGTTGCCAATCCTGGAGCGTAAAGCCAAAGGTCGATGCCATGAGTGAATTCCAACTGGTATACAAGATGGAATTCAACAGAGCAAAGCGCATGCCATTTTTGTAAGCCGATGAAACCGCGTAGTTAATTGATGTGTAATAAGTTTTTCTGATGATAAATTGCACAATGGCGGCGCAAAGGCTGCGCAATGGCGGTGCGCGAGCGTAAATTTTGTGAAGAACATGGCAAGAGACGGTTGGCCTGGTTAGCATGAAGGATGTCTGGCATGAGCTGGATCGCAGCACTGAGAGGAGAGCGTAATGGAGAAGTGGCGTTACTGGATGCTAGGGATCTGTCTGGTCAGCACGGCCAGCAGCGTATGGGCCGATTCGCTGGATCAGCAGCGACAGCGCTATGCGCAAATCAAGCAAGCCTGGGATAACAAACAGATGGACCAGGTGACGCAGCTGATGCCGACGCTGCAGGATTATCCGCTCTACCCGTATCTGCAATATCGCCTGCTGGCGCAGGATCTCGATCAAGAGACGCCGCTGGCGGTGAAGAACTTTATTCAACAATATCCCACGCTGCCACCGGCGCGCTCGCTCTCAACGCGCTTTGTGAATGTGCTGGCGAACCGCCAGGATTGGCAGGGTGTGCTCAGCTTCAGCCCGGATGAACCCAAGCCGGTGCAGGCGCGCTGTAACTGGTATTACGCCAAGTGGGCCACCGGCCAGCAGCAGGCGGCATTTGCCGGTGCGAAAGAGATTTGGCTGCGCGGCACCGCGTTGCCGAACGACTGCGACAAACTGTTCTCGGTATGGCAGGCCAGCGGGCAACTCTCGCCGATTACCATCCTCGAACGCATCCGTCTGGCGATGAAAGCCGGTAACGACAGCCTGGTGAATTACCTGGCGAAAATGCTGCCGGCGGATTATCAAACCACCGCCAGCGCGCTGATTGCGCTGCAGCAGAATCCGCAAACCGTTACCACCTTTGCCAGCACCATGGGGCCTACCGATTTCACCCGCATGGCGACCAGCTACGCCTTCGCCCGCGTGGCGCGTGAGGATATGGACAACGCGCGCATGATGATCCCGCAACTGGTGCAGGCGCAGAAGATGCGCCAGGCCGATGAGCAGGATCTGAAAGAGACCGTGGTGTGGCGCATGATGGGCGCGGATCTCACCAGCGAGCAGGCGCGCTGGCGTGATGCGGTGGTGATGAACAGCGAATCCACCGCGCTGGTGGAGCGCCGCGTACGCCTGGCGCTGAGCCAGAACGATCGTCGTGGTCTCAATACCTGGATCGCGCGTTTGCCGGTGGAGGCCAAAGAGAAAGATGAGTGGCAATACTGGCAGGCGGATTTGCTGATTTCGCAGGGCCGCAAAGAGGAAGCCAACGATATTCTGCGTAAGCTGATGCAGGCACGCGGCTTCTATCCGATGGTCGCGGCGCAGCGCTTGGGCGTGGAGTATCCGTTGCAGGTCGATAAGGCACCGGCAGCCGACAGCAGCGTGACGCAAGGTGCCGAGATGGCGCGCGTGCGCGAGCTGATGTATTGGGGATTGGATAACCTGGCGCGCAGCGAATGGGCCAATCTGATCTCCAGCAAAACCCGTTCGCAGCAGCAGATGCTGGCGCGTTACGCCAACGAGCAGGATTGGTGGGATCTCAGCGTGCAGGCCACCATCACCGCGAAAATGTGGGATAGCCTGAAAGAGCGCTTCCCACTGGCGTGGCAAAACCTTTATCAGCAATACACCAGCGACAAAGGTATTCCGCAGAGTTATGCGATGGCGATTTCGCGTCAGGAGAGCGCGTGGAACCCGAAAGCGCGTTCACCGGTGGGCGCCAGCGGATTAATGCAGGTGATGCCTGGCACGGCGACGCATACCGTGAAAATGTATAACATTCCCGGCTATGTGAACAGCAGCCAGCTGCTGGATCCGCAGACCAATATTCAGATCGGGACACAGTATCTGGAGTACGTCTATCAGCAGTTTGGTCAGAACCGCATCTTCTCTTCGGCCGCCTATAACGCTGGTCCGGGACGCGTGCGCAGCTGGCAGAAAACCAGCGGCGGTAATCTGGATGCGGTGGCGTTTATCGAAACCATTCCGTTCTCAGAAACGCGTGGCTACGTGAAAAACGTGCTGGCCTACGATGCCTATTACCGCTACTTCATGGGCAAGCCGGACAAGATTCTCGCCGACAGTGAGTGGAATCGCCAGTATTGACTGTGCTATGCTTCCGTACTCGTTAATGAGTACGGAAGCCCTTCATGAGCCAACCCCTTTCTTCCCAGCCGGAATCGGCTCAGCCTGTTGAAGATAACTGGCTGCGTTTTATCGAACTGATGCAAAACGCTTTTGCCGATGGCGTGGCGCTGCCGTTATTACAACTGATGATGACGCCGGATGAACGTGAATCCTACGGAACGCGTTTGCGCATTATTGAAGAGTTGATGAGTGGCGAGATGAGCCAGCGTGAACTGAAGAATGAGTTGGGCGTGGGCATCGCCACCATTACGCGTGGCTCCAACAGCCTGAAAGAGGCGCCGCCAGAGCTAAAACGCTGGCTGGAAGCGCGTCTCGGCCGCGATTAACGCTGGCTGTACAGCGGATGCGTGAACGGACACAGCGCCAGAATCAACGCCTGATGGTAGACGCTGGAGCGGCTCAGCAGGCCGTGGGTTAAGGCTCCAATCGCGCCGCCTTTGTGTTTGATATTTTCCACGCCGGTTAAGCGTGCCATCTCATCACCCAATTCATGCCCGGCAGCTAAGCCTGCCACGATGATCGGCGGCAGCGTAAAGCTAGCTGAACGTGATTCACCGCGCTGCTGCGCGTTTTCAATCACCATCCACGCAAAGGCGCAATCGCCTTCAATACCCGCTTCAATCGCCACCCAGTAATCGGCCTGTGGACGCGCCTGACGCGCGTTCTCTACGCGCTGGCGTGCGCCAGTTCGCGTTTCAACATCACTAAGTGGCTGGGCTGCGACGCCGCTCTCGACCTCAACCCCTTCGATGTGGCAGGATCCTTCGCCGAAAACGTCGTTGAACGCCTGAGCAATCGCGCGAATTTTTGCCGGGTTGATGGTGGCTGCGACAACATGGTACATAATTGTTTGAACCCTCGAGGCAAATTTGTCGCAGTATAACGGAAATTAAGCATGCTACAGGTCTATCTTGTTCGTCACGGTGAAACGGTATGGAATGCGGCCCGACGCATTCAGGGGCAGTCTGACAGCCCGTTAACGGAAAAAGGTGAGCAGCAGGCACATCAGGTGGGCGAGCGGGTGAAATCGCTGGGCATTACTCACGTGATTGCCAGTGATTTGGGACGTACGCGTCGTACGGCAGAGATTATCGCCGACGCGTGTGGCTGCACCGTTACGCTCGATGCGCGGCTGCGCGAGTTGAATATGGGCTGCCTGGAACAACGTCCACTCGACGGCTTGACCGAAGAAGAGGAAAACTGGCGCAAAACGCTGGTGGATGGCACCACGGCGGGGCGTATTCCAGGTGGTGAATCGATGGCGGAAATGGCGGCGCGTATGCACGAAGCGCTGAATGCGCTGCTCGAGCTGCCTGCAGGCAGTCGTCCGCTGATTGTCAGCCACGGTATGGCGCTGGGCGTGCTGGTCAGCACTATTCTCGGTTTGCCTGCGCATGCGGAACGTCGTTTGCGTCTGCGTAACTGCTCGATTTCACGTGTGGATCATCAGCAGAGCGCGTGGCTGGCGGCTGGTTGGGTGGTTGAGACGGCGGGCGATGTGTCGCATCTGGATGCGCCTGCGCTGGATGAGTTGCAGCGTTGATCCGACGTTGTAAATAAAGAGGTCGCCATGAATGGCGACCCTACGAAATCGTGCAGTTCTGCGCTAAGGTCGCCATGAATGGCGACCTTACGACGATTAATGGTTTTGTGGGCGAATCGGAATCAGGTATTCGCAGCGGATTTCCGTTGGCGGCTCGCTACGCTTCTTACCACCGTGCGTGAAGAAACGCTCGATATCCTGTCCCTGACGACGCACTAATCCCAGCGTCGGCATGCAGGTGCCGTACAGCAGCAGGATGAATTCACCCAGCGCGCTGCGCGCACCGTTGTAGGTGAACTGCACGTAATCTCCTGCCTCCAGCACTACGCTCTGATTCGACTGCATGCTTTTTGCCAGCTGATCGGCGGGCACCGCAGTGGTGTAGAGAATCTCCTGCTCATCATCCTTTTCATGGCTGGCACGCACCTGATGCAGACCATACAGCACCGGCGGCACCGTGTCGGTTTCCAGCAGGAACTGCTTCCAGAAATGCATGCGCATCTCATCACGGTAGCTGGAAATCTGCTCCAGCGTGCAGGAGTAACTCTGCGTTTGGCCGACCAGCACCGTTTCAGGCAGCGTAACAAACTGCGCTTCCGGGATGCTGTTATCGTCGAGACGAATCGGTGGGCGAATGCCAAACGAGTTCCACTCAGACGAGCGACGATACCAGGCGGGCGTTTGGTTGAACTGCTTTTTAAACGCACGGGTAAATGTCTGCTGCGAATCGAAGCGATATTGTAGTGCGATGTCGAGGATGGGGCGGCTGGTCAGGCGTAGCGCCACCGCGGCTTTCGACAGCCGACGCGCGCGAATATACGCACCAATCGCGTGGCTGGTTACTTCCTTGAACATCCGCTGCAGATGCCACTTGGAATAGCCTGCTTTCTGCGCAACGTTATCTAATGAAAGCGGTTGGTCCAGATGGCTCTCCAGCCAGACAAGCAAATCGCGAATGATACCGGCTTGGTCCATAAAACATCCTCATAACTCTCTGGTGGCGCAACTATGAAGTCGTCGAATAATAGCACGAAATGCACAAAAGCGTGGGGGCGGTTTGCTAATCGAGTGTGCTAAGTCAATGCGGGTTAAAACCCGTTTAGGTTTGGTTCTGTGTTCGATTGACAGTACATTACATTCTCATCTATTCGATTGGCAATGGTAACTCAATGACAATAGCTCGTATTCTTATAATCACGTTGGCAACATATGTATTCAGTGCTGGCGTTCAGGCCGAAGAGATCGGCTCGGTAGACACGGTATTCAAGATGTTTGGCCCCGATCATAAGATCGTGGTGGAAGCCTTCGATGACCCGGACGTAAAAAATGTAACCTGTTATATCAGCCGGGCAAAAACCGGCGGTATCAAAGGCGGATTGGGTTTGGCGGAAGATACGTCCGACTCGGCCATTTCCTGCCAACAGGTTGGGCCGGTAGAGCTTAGCGATAAAATCGCACAAGGCAAGGCGCAAGGTGAAGTGGTGTTCAGGAAACGCACATCGCTGGTGTTCAAGAAGCTGCAGGTGGTGCGCTTCTTTGACCAGAAACGCCATGCGCTGGTGTACCTAAGCTATTCCGACAAAGTAGTGGATGGATCGCCGAAGAATGCGCTGAGCGCCGTGCCGATTATGCCGTGGCATTAATGCAGACATAAAAAAACGCCCTGACGGGCGTTTTTTCTTTCAACTCTTAATCCTGCAGTTCGCCGCAGAAGCGGTAACCTTCGCCGTGAATAGTGGCGATGATTTCAGGCGTGTCTGGCGTGGATTCGAAATGCTTACGGATGCGGCGGATGGTGACATCCACGGTACGGTCATGCGGCTTCAGCTCGCGGCCGGTCATCTTCTTCAGCAAGTCACCACGCGTCTGGATTTTGCCTGGGTTCTCACAGAAGTGCAGCATAGCGCGGAATTCACTGCGCGGCAGCTTGTACTGGTCGCCGTTCGGGCTGATCAGTGAGCGGCTGTTGATATCCAGCTCCCAGCCATTAAAGCGATAGCTTTCAACGGTACGGCGCTCTTCGCTTGGCATCGCCAGATTCATGGTACGCGACAGCAAGTTGCGTGCACGAATCGTCAACTCACGCGGGTTAAACGGTTTGGTGATGTAATCATCGGCACCGATTTCCAGACCGAGGATTTTATCCACTTCATTATCACGGCCGGTCAGGAACATCAGCGCGACGTTTGCTTGCTCACGCAGTTCGCGTGCCAGCAGCAAACCGTTTTTACCTGGCAGGTTGATATCCATAATCACCAGGTTGACGTCATTTTCCGTCAAAACCTGATGCATCTCGGCGCCGTCGGTGGCTTCATAGACCACGTAACCTTCTGCCTCAAAGATACTTTTGAGGGTGTTACGCGTGACCAGTTCGTCTTCAACGATAAGAATGTGCGGGGTCTGCATGTTTCGCTACCTAAAATTTGCCAACAAATCGAAAACAGGGCGTACGTCGGTTACGCTATTTTGCTGCAACCGGTATACGAAATAATCTTCGGAATACACCATCCATCTACGTCAACTTCAGTGTTAGCTCAGCCAGTCAGGATGGATATTTGCACGCCCCGAGGATATCGGACAGGCGCTCATCCTAACCGTATTAACAGCAACCTAACAGCACCAACAACAACCGATAAGCATAAAAACAACGCTTCGTTGACTTATATCAAATGCAAGTGTAGCACGTTAACACTTTTATGAAAAACTTCTCCAGGATTGCTAGTTTAGCTCACAAAATGCAGCATTTTTGCTACATTTATCCCTTATACAACCAAAACTAAAACACGCAGGAAATTATATTTCAATGATATGAAAGAAAAGGGTTTTATATTAAATAGATCATATAATTTTGCTTATGCCTGCTAATTTCCACTTCAGCTGGATTTATCCCTCTTTTAACATCATTAACATCTTATTTTCTCCGCTAGCCGCAGTTGGTATTTTCTCTGCTGCATGCCAACATAATGCGAGTTGTTAACAGTTCGATGGAAAAATCATGCATTTCCCCTTAATCCTTGTCTCTCCCGCCCGTCCGGAAAATATCGGTGCGGCTGCCCGCGCTATGAAAACCATGGGTTTTAGCGAACTGCGCATTGTCGCCAGCGATGCCTGGCAAGATCCGGCAGCACGCCGCGTGGCGCACGGCGCCGGTGAGATCCTCGATAACGTCAAAACCTACGCCACGCTCAGCGAGGCGCTAAAGGATGTCGATTTTTCCGTGGCGACCACCGCGCGCAGCCGTGCGAAGTTCCGCTATTACGCCACGCCTGCGCAGGTTGAAAACATCCTGCAGGAGAAGCGCCAATGGCTGAGCCGCATCGCGCTGGTGTTTGGCCGTGAAGACAGCGGTTTAACCAATGAGGAGCTGGAGCAGGTTGATCTGTTGACCGGCATCCCGATGGCCAATGATTATCCGTCGCTGAATCTCGGTCAGGCGGTGATGGTGTATTGCTATCAACTGTCAGCGCTTAATCAGATAGCGGCTGAGACCGCAGAAGTGGCGAATGAGCTGCAGTTGCAGGCATTGCGCCAGCGCTTCCACCAGTTGCTGGTTAAGCTGGATGTCAGTGATGACGTCAAAATGGCCGACTGGATCGATCAGCGTATTGGCCTGCTGGAACAGCGTGACAGCGCCATGCTGCATCGCTTGTTACATGACGTAGAAAAAAAACTTATAGATAATTGCTCGGATAAATCCTGAGTTGCTAGTGACTGATGCGGGAATCCGCCGCATCTCCTGAACGATCGCAATAATTTTTGCTTCAGCAAGCGCAGCACTGCGCAGCGGCAGGGATGGCACGGCTAAGACAAATTCGTTGACTTAACGTGCGCTTTGCTTTACTTCTGGAAGGCAGACGGACAAGACAAAGACAGACAGAAAAAAATCTAAATGCGTAAACTCAGCCTGAACACCACAATTATTATTACCACCACCATTACCACAGGTAACGGTGCGGGCTGACGCATACAGGAAAAACAAAGAAAAAAGCCCGCACCTAAACAGTGCGGGCTTTTTTTTCGGCAAAAATTCAGGAGAGCTTTAACTATGCGAGTGCTGAAATTCGGCGGAACCTCAGTAGCCAATGCGGAACGTTTTCTCCGTGTGGCGGACATTCTGGAAAGCAATGCACAACAGGGACAGGTTGCGACCGTACTCTCTGCACCAGCAAAAATTACCAATCATCTGGTGGCGATGATTGAGAAAACCATCAGCGGCCTCGACACCTTGCCGAATATCAGTGATGCCGAACGTATTTTTGCCGACCTGCTGCAAGGCTTGCGTGACGCGCAGCCGGGCTTTGATTACGACGGACTGAAAACCCGCGTTGAGCTGGAGTTTGCGCAGCTGAAACAGGTGCTGCATGGCATCAGCCTGCTGGGCCAATGCCCGGACGCCGTTAATGCTGCCATCATCTGCCGTGGCGAGAAGCTGTCGATTGCGATTATGGAAGCGCTGCTGCAGGTGCGCGGCCACAAAGTCACCGTGATCGATCCGGTGGAGAAGCTGCTGGCGATTGGTCATTACCTCGAATCCACCGTTGATATCGCCGAATCCACGCGCCGCATCGCCGCCAGCCAGATCCCAGCCGATCACTTTATCCTGATGGCCGGTTTCACCGCCGGGAACGAGAAAGGCGAACTGGTGGTGCTGGGCCGTAACGGCTCTGACTATTCCGCTGCGGTGTTGGCTGCGTGTTTGCGCGCTGACTGTTGTGAAATCTGGACTGACGTCGACGGCGTTTACACCTGCGACCCGCGTCAGGTACCCGATGCGCGCTTACTGAAATCGATGTCCTATCAGGAAGCGATGGAGCTCTCTTACTTTGGCGCCAAAGTGCTGCATCCGCGTACCATCGCACCCATCGCCCAGTTCCAGATTCCTTGCCTGATCAAAAACACTGCTAACCCACAAGCGCCGGGCACCTTAATCGGTGGCGAAGGCGAGCTGGATGAAAATCCGGTTAAAGGCATCACCAACCTGAATAACATGGCGATGTTCAACGTGTCAGGTCCGGGCATGAAAGGTATGGTTGGCATGGCGGCGCGCGTTTTCGCGGCGATGTCACGCACCGGTATTTCAGTGGTGCTGATTACCCAATCCTCTTCAGAATACAGCATCAGCTTCTGCGTACCGCAAAGCGAGCAGGCGCGTGCGCGTCGCGTGCTGGAAGAGGAGTTCTATCTGGAGTTGAAAGATGGCTTACTCGATCCGCTGGACGTGCTGGAACAGCTGGCGGTGATCTCGGTGGTCGGCGATGGCATGCGCACGTTGCGCGGCATCTCGGCCAAATTCTTCTCGGCGCTGGCGCGTGCCAATATCAACATCGTGGCGATTGCGCAGGGTTCTTCTGAGCGTTCCATCTCGGTGGTGGTGAGCAACGATGAAGTCACCACCGGCGTGCGGGTGGTGCATCAGATGCTGTTCGCCACCGATCAGGTGATTGAAGTGTTCGTGGTCGGCGTTGGAGGTGTCGGCGCGGCGCTGCTGGATCAGCTGCATCGCCAGCAGACATGGCTGAAACAGAAGCATATCGATCTGCGTGTGTGCGGTATCGCTAACTCGCGTGCGCTGTTAACCAACGTGCACGGTATCGATCTTAGCAACTGGAAGGCAGAACTGAACGAAGCCAAAGAGCCGTTCAATCTCGGTCGCCTGATGCGTTTGGTGAAGGAGTATCATCTGCTGAACCCGGTGATCGTCGATTGTACTTCCAGCCAGGCGGTCGCCGATCAGTATGCCGATTTCCTCGCTGAAGGTTTCCACGTGGTCACGCCGAACAAAAAGGCCAACACCTCATCGTGGAACTACTACCAGCAGATGCGTGCAGCGGCAGCGAAATCGCGCCGTAAGTTCCTGTACGACACCAACGTCGGTGCCGGTTTGCCGGTGATTGAAAACCTGCAAAACCTGATGAATGCCGGTGATGAACTGATCAAGTTCTCCGGTATTCTGTCAGGCTCGCTCTCCTTTATCTTCGGCAAGCTTGATGAAGGCGTTTCGCTGTCGGAAGCGACCAAAATGGCGCGTGAAATGGGCTTTACCGAGCCGGATCCGCGTGACGATCTTTCTGGTACCGATGTGGCGCGTAAGCTGCTGATTCTGGCACGTGAAGCGGGACATCAGCTGGAACTCAGCGATATCGAAATCGAACCGCTTCTGCCTGCCAGCCTGACCGAGATCGCCGACGTTGAGCAGTTTATGGAACGTCTGCCGGAACTGGATAACGCCTTTGCCGCGCGCGTTGCCAAAGCGCGTGACGAAGGTAAAGTATTACGCTTCGTCGGCGCGATTGAAGAGGGCGGCGTTTGCAAAGTGAAAATTGATGCGGTGGACGGCAACGATCCGCTGTACAAAGTGAAAAACGGTGAGAATGCGCTGGCATTCTACAGCCGCTACTATCAGCCAATCCCGCTGGTTCTGCGTGGATATGGTGCAGGGAATGATGTCACAGCAGCAGGCGTGTTTGCTGACCTGCTGCGTACGCTGTCGTGGAAGTTGGGAGTTTGATGATGGTAAAAATTTATGCACCGGCCTCGATAGGTAACGTCAGCGTCGGCTTTGATGTGCTGGGCGCGGCGGTTTCGCCGGTGGATGGTACCTTGTTGGGTGACTGCGTTTCCGTCGAAGCCGCCGACAGCTTTAGTCTGGTGAACTCCGGGCGCTTTGTCAGCAAATTGCCAACCAATCCGCAGGAGAACATCGTTTATCAGTGCTGGGAGCGTTTTTGCCAGGCGATTGGTAAGCAAGTTCCGGTGGCGATGACGCTGGAAAAGAATATGCCGATCGGTTCCGGACTCGGTTCAAGCGCCTGTTCGGTGGTTGCCGGTTTGATGGCGATGAACGAATTTTGCGGTAAACCGCTCAACGATACCGAACTGCTGGCGCTGATGGGCGAGCTGGAAGGGCGTATTTCCGGCAGCGTACACTTTGATAACGTTGCACCGTGCTTCCTTGGCGGCGTGCAGCTGATGATTGAAGAGAACGGCATCATCAGTCAGGACGTGCCGTGCTTTGATGAATGGCTGTGGGTGATGGCGTACCCGGGGATTAAAGTCTCCACCGCCGAAGCGCGCGCCATTCTGCCGGCACAGTACCGTAAAGAGGATGCCATTAAGCACGGTCGCCTGCTGGCGGGCTTTATTCACGCCTGTCATACGCGTCAGCCTGGGCTTGCGGCTAAACTTATGCAGGATGTTATCGCTGAGCCGTATCGCACCAAACTGCTGCCAGGCTTCGCCGATGCGCGTAAAGCGGCGCAGGATATTGGCGCGCTGGCCTGCGGCATTTCGGGTTCCGGCCCGACACTTTTCGCTGTTTGCAACGAGATGGCAACGGCACAGCGGATGGCGGACTGGCTGAGCCAGCACTATCTGCAGAATGAAGAAGGTTTCGTCCACATCTGCCGTCTTGATACGGCTGGCGCACGTAAATTGGGATAACGCATGAAACTCTACAACCTTAAGGATCACAACGAGCAGGTTAGTTTTGCTCAGGCCGTTAAACAGGGCCTCGGCTCGCAGCAAGGGCTGTTTTTCCCGCTCGAACTGCCGGAATTCGAACTAACCGATATCGATGCCATGCTGGAGATGGATTTCGTCAGCCGCAGCAGCAAAATTCTCTCTGCCTATATTGGCGATGAAATTGCGGCGCATCAGTTGGCCGAGCGCGTGAAAAACGCCTTTGCTTTCCCGGCGCCAGTGGCGAAGGTCAGCGATGATGTGGCTTGCCTCGAGCTGTTCCACGGCCCAACGCTGGCGTTCAAAGATTTCGGCGGCCGCTTTATGGCGCAGATGCTCTCCTATGTAAGTGGTGCGGATGAGCAGATCACCATTCTGACCGCCACGTCCGGCGATACCGGCGCAGCGGTGGCGCATGCCTTCTACGGCATGGAAAACGTGCGCGTGGTGATTCTCTATCCGCAGGGCAAAATCAGCCCGCTGCAGGAGAAACTGTTCTGTACGCTGGGCGGCAACATCGAAACCATCGCGGTTGAAGGCGATTTCGATGCGTGTCAGGCACTGGTGAAACAGGCGTTTGATGATGAAGAACTGAAGAAAGCGATTGGCCTGAACTCGGCGAACTCGATCAACATCAGCCGTCTGCTGGCGCAGATTTGCTACTACTTCGAAGCGGTAGCGCAGCTGCCACAAGAGAAGCGCAATCAGCTGGTGGTGTCGGTGCCGAGCGGAAACTTCGGTGACTTAACGGCTGGCCTGCTGGCGAAATCATTGGGTCTGCCGATCAAGCGCTTTATCGCGGCGACCAACGCGAATGATACTGTGCCACGTTTCCTGGGCAACGGCGCATGGCAGCCAAACGCCACGGTTGCAACGCTGTCGAACGCCATGGATGTCAGCCAGCCAAACAACTGGCCGCGCGTGGAAGAGCTGTTCCGCCGTAAAACCTGGCGCTTGACCGATCTGGCGTACGGCGCTGTAACGGATGAAACCACCAAATCCACCATGCGCGAGCTGGCTGAGATTGGCTACATCTCTGAACCGCATGCGGCGATTGCTTATCGTCTGCTGCGCGACAATCTGCAGGAGGGCGAATACGGCCTGTTCCTCGGGACTGCGCATCCGGCGAAGTTCAAAGAGAGCGTGGACGAGATTTTAGGTCAGGATCTGCCGCTGCCGAAAGAGCTGGCCGAGCGCGCCGATTTGCCGCTGCTGTCGCACAATCTGAAAGGCGATTTCGCTGAACTGCGCGCGTTTTTGTTGAAGTAATGTAGGGTCGCCATTCATGGCGACCTCGATCAAGCCGCCATCATGGCGGCTTGCTTATTTCTGTTCGTGGCGCTTAAACACCAGCTCATTATCTTTGCTTTCTGCTGAGTCAAAGAAATACCCATCCACATCGAACTTCTTCAGCTGCGCTGACTTGGTCAGGCGGTTCTGAATCACATAGCGGCTCATCAAACCGCGCGCTTTCTTGGCGTAGAAGCTGATGACTTTAAACTTGCCATTCTTCTCATCGAGGAACACTGGCTTGATCAACTCGGCGTTGAGCTTCTTCGGTTTGATGGCTTTGAAATACTCATCGGATGCCAGATTGATCAGCACATCGTCACCTTGCTCAGCAATCGCTTCGTTTAACTTCTCGGTCAGTAAATCGCCCCAGAAGCCGTAGAGATCTTTAGCGGCTGGATTCGCCAGCTTAATGCCCATCTCCAGGCGATAAGGCTGCATCAAATCGAGCGGACGCAGCAGACCATATAATCCGGATAACATGCGCAGATGCTGCTGGGCAAAGTCGAAATCGCCGTCGCTAAAGGTTTCGGCCTGCAAACCGGTATACACATCGCCTTTGAACGCCAGAATTGCCTGACGCGCGTTCTCCAGCGAGAAGGGCGGCTGCCATTGGTTAAAACGATCGGCATTCAGGTGCGCCAGCTTGTCGCTGATGCCCATCAGTGAGCTGATCTGTGACGGTGAAAGATCGCGCGCAACGTCAATTAATTGGTGTGATTTTTCTAACAGCGCCGGTTGGGTAAAACGTTGTGTCGCCAGCGGGCTTTCATAGTCCAGTGTCTTCGCTGGCGAGATAACCATCAGCATCGTGTACGTCCTCTTTGACCCGCAGGTTTATCAGGGAATTGAAGGGAAAAATGTCGCAAGGAGTGTAGCAAAAAAGCGGCATGGATCGGCAAATCGCTCCCATTTGTTAGCGCTATCGTAAAGGGCACTTCGTGGTGTTGCGCCGTCACTTGTGCGTGATATTATCGCAACAGCCTTTTACACCCTGACAGTCAACCTAAGAGAAAGAGAACCATGACGGACAAACTTACTTCCTTGCGTCAGCTGACTACTGTGGTCGCCGACACCGGTGATATCGCGGCAATGAAGCTTTACCAGCCGCAAGATGCGACCACCAACCCTTCTTTGATTCTCAACGCCGCTCAAATCCCTGAATACCGCAAACTGATTGACGAAGCCATTACCTGGGCGCGTCAGCAAAGCAGCAACAAAGAAGAACAACTGGCGCTGGTATCTGACAAGCTGGCCGTCAACATTGGTCTGGAAATTCTCAAACTGATCCCAGGTCGCATCTCGACTGAAGTGGATGCGCGTCTCTCCTACGACACTGAAGCGAGCATCGCTAAAGCGCGTAGCCTGATCAAATTGTACAACGATGCTGGCATTAGCAATGACCGTATCCTGATCAAACTGGCGTCAACCTGGCAGGGTATCCGTGCTGCTGAGCAGCTGGAAAAAGAAGGCATCAACTGTAACCTGACGCTGCTGTTCTCCTTCGCGCAGGCGCGTGCGTGTGCCGAAGCCGGCGTGTTCCTGATCTCTCCATTCGTTGGCCGTATCCTCGACTGGTACAAGCAGAACACCGATAAAAAAGAGTACGCAGCACACGAAGATCCAGGCGTGGTGTCTGTGGCTGAAATCTACAACTACTACAAGCAACACGGCTATGAAACCGTGGTGATGGGCGCGAGCTTCCGTAACGTTGGCGAAATCATTGAGCTGGCGGGCTGCGATCGTCTGACCATCTCTCCGGGCCTGCTGAAAGAGCTGGCTGAGAGCGAAGGTACCGTTGAGCGTAAACTGAGCTACACCGGCGAAGTGAAAGCGCGTCCAGCGAAGATGACCGAAGCTGAGTTCTTCTGGCAGCACAACCAGGATCCAATGGCGGTTACCAAACTGGCTGAAGGTATCCGCAACTTTGCCATCGATCAGGGCAAACTTGAGAAGATGATCGCCGAACTGCTGTAAGGTGACAGGCCGTGGCGGCGACAGGCTGCCACGGTTTTACGTTTTTCCCCCGCTTCCTGTATTATCCTTTTACTTCCCACGTCATTTGCTGCCTTGCAGCCAACCACAGCGATAACTCTATGGATACTTTACGAATTGGATTAATTTCCGTTTCCGATCGTGCTGCTAACGGCATCTATCAGGATCAGGGCATTCCGGCGTTAGAGAGCTGGCTCGCCGCCGCGCTGGCTACGCCGTTTGAAATCGAAACGCGTTTAGTGCCGGATGAACAACCCATGATTGAGCAGGCGATCTGCGAGCTGGTCGATGAGCTGTTCTGTAACCTGGTGCTCACCACTGGCGGTACCGGACCGGCGCGACGTGATGTGACGCCGGATGCCACGCTGGCGGTCGCCGACCGTGAAATGCCGGGCTTCGGCGAGCAGATGCGCCAAATCAGCCTGCAATTTGTGCCGACCGCCATTTTGTCGCGTCAGGTTGGCGTGATTCGCAAGCAGTCGTTGATCCTTAATCTGCCGGGCCAGCCGAAATCCATTAAAGAGACGCTGGAAGGGTTGAAAGCGGAAGATGGAACAGTAAAAGTGCCAGGGATTTTTGCAGCTGTACCTTATTGTTTACAGCTGCTGGAAGGGCCCTATGTGGAAACACATGCCGATGTGGTAGCAGCTTTTCGCCCGAAAAGCGCCCGTCGTGAGACAAATGACTAAAAATCGGCATTTTCAGGCATAAAATCCAGCGGCACTGGTGTGGCAAAATATTGACGGTATAGTAATCCAATCTTTACATAAGTTGTTTTGCCTCTGGATACCGCTGGATTATGGATACGCACGCAACGCGTCGACTCAATGGACAGGATTACAAAACCCTGTCGCTGGCCGCCCTTGGTGGGGCGCTGGAATTCTACGACTTCATTATCTTCGTCTTCTTTGCCGCTGTGATCGGAGAGCTGTTCTTCCCGCCTGACATCCCTGAATGGCTGCGTCAGGTGCAGACCTTCGCCATCTTTGCTGCCGGTTATCTGGCGCGTCCGTTGGGCGGCATCATCATGGCGCACTTTGGTGACAAAGTAGGGCGTAAGAAGATGTTCAGCCTCAGTATTCTGCTGATGGCGCTGCCGACGTTAGCAATGGGTGCATTGCCCACTTATGCCAGCATCGGCATCGCTGCGCCGTTGTTGATGCTGCTGATGCGCGTGCTGCAAGGCGCGGCTATTGGCGGTGAAGTGCCAGGCGCGTGGGTGTTTGTCGCCGAACATGTGCCCGAAAAACGCATCGGTTTTGCCTGCGGCACGCTGACGGCGGGCTTAACCGCTGGCATTCTGCTCGGTTCGCTGGTGGCAACGGTGCTGAACACCACGCTATCGCCTGCTGCGATTCGCGATCACGGCTGGCGCATTCCTTTCTTCCTCGGCGGGGTGTTTGGCCTGCTGGCGATGTATCTACGTCGCTGGCTGCATGAAACGCCGGTGTTCCAGCAGATGCAGCAGCGCAAAGCGCTGGCAGAAAAAATGCCGCTGCAAACCATTCTCGCCAGTCATAAGCGCGGCATTGTGATTTCGATGCTGCTCACCTGGCTGCTGTCAGCCTGCATCGTGGTGGTGATTTTGATGGCGCCAACGCTGATGCAGAAACAGCACGGCATTCCTGCAGCGCTCAGTCTGCAAGCCAACAGCTTCGCCACCATTATGCTGCTGCTGGGTTGCGTTATCGCCGGATGGTTGGTGGATCGCTTTGGTGCGGCGCGATCGCTGATGGTCGGCTCATTATTGCTGGCGATCGGCAGCTGGAACTTCTTCCATCAACTGGGCAGCACGCCGGAAATGCTGTTTGTCTGGTATGGCTTAGCGGGCCTGAGCGTTGGCGTGGTAGGCGTGGTGCCGTTTGTGATGGTGCGCGCGTTCCCAGCTGCGGTGCGCTTTACCGGCATCTCGTTCTCTTACAATGTTGCTTACGCGATTTTTGGTGGCCTGACGCCAATTAGCGTGACGCTGATGATGAGCCTGACGCCAATGGCACCGGCCTGGTATGTGCTGGCGCTGGCGGTGATTGGCTTTATGGTGGGCATTTGGCTGTGGCGCTATAGCCGTCAGCAGCATGCGCAGTTGGATATGTCGCTGCACTCGTCATAAGGCAAAAAGCGGAGCCAAACAGCTCCGCTTTTTCTTTTCTTACTCGCCAATCGGCAATACCGTGCGGCCAAATTTTTCGTTCAGCACTTCGCCCATCGCCAGATAGAACGCGCTCGATCCGCAAATAATGCCAATCCAGCCAGCAAAGCGCAGTAGCCCCGCGTTATCGGTCAGATGGCCGATGGCCAGCAGCGCAAACAGCAGCGTCAGACTGGCGAAGATGAACTGCAGCATTTTCGGCGACTTCAGCGTGCCGAAGAACAAAAACGCGGTGAACACACCCCACAGCGCGAGATAGGCGCCAAGGAAGTGGCCGTCGGCTGCCTCTGCCAGTCCAAGTTTCGGCAGCAGCAGAATCGCCACCAACGTTAACCAGAAGCTGCCGTAAGAGGTAAAGGCGGTCAGCCCGAAGGTGTTGCCTTTCTTATACTCCAGCAGCCCGGCAAAAATTTGCGCGATGCCGCCGTAGAAAATACCCATCGCCAGGATGATCACATCCATCGCAAACAGGCCAGTGTTGTGTAAGTTGAGCAGGATGGTGGTCATACCGAATCCCATCAGGCCCAACGGGGCGGGATTCGCCAGCGTGGTATTGCTCATAATTCCTCAGAAGCAGCGTTGAAGATGTTGTTAGTGTTTTACCCCCGCGCAAACCGCTGGTGGCGCGAGGCGCTGCATAATAAGCGGCCTCTTTTTGGCCAACTTTGATCTGAATCGACCAGAGAATGAAATTTTTTTTAGTTTTAACCCTTGATGCGCATCGAACCGGCCCCATTTACTTGTCATCGAGCGTTGTGAGGCAGCAAAAAAAGCCTGCTTCAGCAGTTGAAAGTGGTCAGTTTGACCGCATCTCTGTTTCACAACCCTAATTGGCAAAGAATTTAAGTGGGAGATGTTTAGATGGGTAAGATTATTGGTATTGACTTGGGTACAACCAACTCATGTGTTGCAGTTATGGATGGTGGTAAAGCACGCGTGCTGGAAAACGCCGAAGGCGACCGCACCACGCCGTCGATTATTGCGTATGCACAGGATGGCGAAACTCTGGTTGGTTCACCGGCTAAACGTCAGTCTGTGACCAACCCGCAGAATACCCTGTTTGCGATTAAGCGCCTGATTGGCCGTCGCTTCCAGGACGAAGAAGTACAGCGTGATATTAAAATCATGCCTTACAAAATCATCGGCGCGGATAACGGCGACGCATGGATTGATGTGAAGGGCCAGAAAATGGCACCGCCGCAGATCTCTGCTGAAGTGCTGAAAAAGATGAAGAAAACCGCGGAAGATTTCCTCGGTGAAGCTGTAACTGAAGCGGTTATTACCGTTCCAGCTTACTTCAACGATGCGCAGCGTCAGGCGACCAAAGACGCCGGCCGTATCGCAGGTCTGGAAGTAAAACGTATCATCAACGAACCAACCGCAGCAGCACTGGCTTACGGTCTGGATAAAGGTCAGGGCAACCGCACCATCGCGGTATACGACCTGGGCGGCGGTACTTTCGATATCTCAATCATTGAGATCGATGAAGTTGATGGCGAGAAAACCTTCGAAGTTCTGGCAACTAACGGTGATACCCACCTGGGTGGTGAAGACTTCGATAGCCGTCTGATTAACTATCTGGTGGCTGAATTTAAGAAAGATCAGGGCATAGATCTGCACAACGATCCGCTGGCAATGCAGCGTCTGAAAGAAGCGGCAGAGAAAGCCAAAATCGAGCTCTCTTCAGCGCAGCAGACCGACGTTAACCTGCCGTACATCACGGCGGATGCGACCGGTCCTAAGCACCTGAACATCAAAGTAACGCGTGCGAAGCTGGAATCTCTGGTTGAAGATTTGGTATCTCGCTCAATCGAGCCGCTGAAAGTGGCTCTGCAGGATGCGGGTCTGTCTGGTTCAGACATCAACGACGTGATCCTGGTAGGCGGTCAAACGCGTATGCCAATGGTTCAGGCCAAAGTGACTGAGTTCTTCGGCAAAGAGCCACGTAAAGACGTGAACCCGGATGAAGCGGTAGCCGTTGGTGCTGCGGTTCAGGGTGGCGTGTTGGCGGGTGAAGTGAAAGATGTTCTGCTGCTGGACGTTACCCCGCTGTCGCTGGGTATCGAAACCATGGGCGGCGTGATGACTTCGCTGATCAGCAAGAACACCACCATCCCAACCAAGCACAGCCAGGTGTTCTCGACTGCTGAAGATAACCAGTCTGCCGTGACCATTCACGTGCTGCAGGGTGAGCGTAAGCGTTCAGGCGATAACAAATCACTGGGCCAGTTCAACCTCGACGGTATTCAGTCTGCACCGCGCGGCATGCCGCAGATCGAAGTGACCTTCGATATCGATGCGGATGGTATCCTGCACGTGTCGGCGAAAGACAAAAACAGCGGTAAAGAGCAGAAGATCACCATCAAGGCGTCTTCTGGTCTGAACGAAGAAGAGATCGAAAAAATGGTGCGTGACGCGGAAGCGAACGCCGAGTCTGACCGTAAGTTCGAAGAGCTGGTTCAGACCCGTAACCAGGGCGATCAGATTTCGCACAGCACCCGTAAGCAGCTGGACGAAGCGGGCGACAAACTGTCTGCTGAAGATAAAGCACCAATCGAAGCGGCGTTGACCGAGCTGAACACCGCGCTGAAAGGCGAAGACAAAGCAGACATCGAAGCCAAAATGCAGGCATTGATGGAAGTGTCCAGCAAACTGATGGAGCTGGCACAGCAGCAAGGTCAGGCAGCTGATGCAGGCGATGCAACTGCACAGAAAGATGACGATGTTGTCGACGCTGAGTTCGAAGAAGTTAAAGACAAAAAATAATTGCCCCTGACCGGGCGCGACGGCTGGCCTGACAGCCGTTGAAACCAGCACGGGCGTAGGAGATCTCTCCACGCCCGTGCGATCATGTTAAGGGCAGAACAAATATGGCTAAGAGTGATTTATACGAGATCTTAGGCGTCTCTAAATCCGCAGATGAGCGTGAAATCAAAAAGGCTTATAAGCGCCTGGCGATGAAATACCATCCGGACCGTAATCCGGACAATAAAGAAGCCGAAGCGAAGTTTAAAGAAATTAAGGAAGCCTACGAAATTCTGACCGACGCACAGAAGCGTGCGGCCTACGACCAATATGGTCATGCAGCCTTTGAACAAGGTGGCATGGGCGGTGGTGGCGGCTTCGGCGGCGGCGGTGCTGACTTCAGCGATATCTTTGGCGACGTCTTTGGCGATATTTTTGGTGGTGGCCGCCGTCAGCGTGCCTCACGTGGCGCCGATTTACGCTACAACATGGAGCTAACGCTGGAAGAAGCGGTACGCGGCGTGACCAAAGAGATCCGCATTCCAACTCTGGAAGAGTGCGATGTCTGCCACGGCAGCGGCGCGAAAGCGGGAACCAAACCGCAGACCTGTCATACCTGTCATGGTGCTGGTCAGGTGCAGATGCGTCAGGGCTTCTTCACCGTGCAGCAGGCGTGTCCGACCTGTCATGGTCGCGGTTCAGTGATTAAAGATCCGTGCAATGCTTGCCATGGTCACGGTCGCGTTGAGCGCAGTAAAACCCTGTCGGTGAAAATTCCTGCAGGCGTGGATACCGGCGATCGCATTCGTCTGACCGGCGAAGGTGAAGCGGGCGAACACGGCGCACCAGCGGGCGATCTGTACGTTCAGGTTTCGGTGAAAAAACACCCGATCTTCGAGCGTGAAGATAACAATCTGTACTGCGAAGTGCCGATTAACTTCGCGATGGCAGCATTGGGCGGCGAGATTGAAGTGCCGACGCTTGATGGCCGCGTGAACCTGAAAGTGCCTTCTGAAACGCAAACCGGCAAGCTGTTCCGCATGCGCGGTAAAGGCGTGAAATCGGTGCGTGGCGGTGCGGTAGGTGATTTGCTGTGTCGTGTAGTGGTGGAAACGCCAGTCAGCCTCAACGACAAACAGAAAGCGCTGCTGCGTGAACTGGAAGAGAGTTTTGGTGGCCCAAGCGGCGAGAAAAATAGCCCGCGCTCCAAAAGCTTCCTCGACGGTGTGAAGAAGTTCTTTGACGATTTAACGCGTTAATCCCGTCTTAGATGTATAAAAAGCGGAGAGGAAACTTTCCGCTTTTTTTATATTCATTATTAATGATATTAAAATCCGTTAAACTCATCTTAATAATCATTAAAGATGTGTGAAATCTATTTATTGGTTTTACTTTCAAATTCAAGGCTTGAATACTACTTCAATCTATATATCTAAATTGATCTCTCGGCGGTCATACGTGCATTTATTTGCAATGGCGGCATCAGGGATGCTTGTGAATATTAAGTTAATTGATTGGAGTAATCATGTTTTATATACGGGAAGTTTTCATTCTCATGTCGTTGTTGCCTTTAACTGCCGCTGCGCATGTTAAATGGTTTGTCGATTACAACACCGAGAATCGCCCAGCTTCACTATTGAATATGCTGCAGTCTATGGAGTTTATGGGGCTGCTGGCCCTTGCAACGATTGTTATATTTCTAACCTCGGTGCTGGATCGTAAACTGGCATCGCCAGTTGATGTACCCGAATGGCAACCAAAATTAACGCTGCTGGAGAATTGCGTGCCGGCCATAATGCGTTATGGTACTTCAGCATTCTTTTTAACGCTGACGCTAAGCTTTCCACATATTATTCTGACGCCAGAATTAGTGGTTGAAAATCCGGCGATGCGTTATGTACATGCGCTAATTGCTCTGACCGCTTTTCACCGTCGTACAAGTTTAATTGCTGGTGTTGGTATCTTATTCCTTTACAGCTACGCCACCCAATTATACGGCACCTTCCATATGCTGGATTATCTGGTGTTTATTGGCACCGGTGTCTATCTGATCATGCAAACCTTAGGCGGCGATAAAGTACGTGGCCTAACCATTGAATTAGTACGTTTTACGCTGGCATATTCATTCTTGTGGGGTGCAATTGAAAAATTCATGCAACCCGATCTCTTTTACCATCTGTTAGAAGAGCATAGTTATCTGGCGATGGGCATGGACTGGGAATTCTTCGTCCGTGCGGCAGGCTTTGTGGAGTTTTGCTGTGCCTGGCATATCTTTAGTGGTCGTGCAGCGGGTTATGCTGGTATTGGCTTGATGGCGTTCTTTGTCATCGCCGCCGTTATTCCGTTCGGTATGATCGATTTCATTGGCCATTTCTTATTTATCATTCCATTGATTGCCGTCCTGTTCACGCCGCGCAAGGTGCCACTCTGCCGCACCGCATGCGGTACCACATTAGCGTTTCTGGTGGCGCTTGCCCTGTATTTGCTGGTGGCTTATGCCGCTTGGTATATGCTTTATTTTTACCTGCATTTGGACTTATTCCATTAAGAGGTGATTATGCATCGGTATTACCGAGCAATTAACGAGACATAAGCTGCTTTTAACGAGGTGTCTGAATCGCTACACTTCTCAGCCTAAATGTCTCTACTCAGGAGGAGTTGTGAACAAATCCCGTTCTATTCGAAGCTTGCTGAAAAGTTTTATCGCCAGTGACGCCAGTAACGGCATGGTGCTGATTCTGGCGGCCGTTGCGGCGATGATTTTGGCGAACAGCGCAGAAACCGCTCAAGGTTATCAATCGTTTCTTGCTGAGCCGGTGCAGATTCGCTTTGGCGCATTAGACATCAGTAAAAACCTGCTGCTGTGGATTAACGATGCCATGATGGCGCTGTTTTTCCTAGTGATTGGTTTGGAAGTGAAACGCGAGCTGATTACTGGCGAGCTCGCCAGTCG
This sequence comes from Pantoea sp. SOD02, assembly GCF_024707505.1. GTDB lineage: Bacteria > Pseudomonadota > Gammaproteobacteria > Enterobacterales > Enterobacteriaceae > Pantoea > Pantoea symbiotica. Next base: position 757,530 of record NZ_CP102604.1, read on the forward strand.
CGATCGCGCCATTTTCCCGGTCATCGCGGCAATTGGCGGTATGGTGGTGCCAGGACTTATTTTCCTGTTCTTCAACCACGGCGATCCTATTGCGCGTAACGGCTGGGCGATTCCAACCGCCACCGATATTGCTTTCGCTTTGGGCGTGTTGGCGCTGCTGGGCAGTCGCGTACCGACTGCGCTGAAAGTGTTCCTGATGGCGCTGGCGATTATTGATGATCTTGGCGCTATTGTGATCATCGCGCTGTTCTATACCAGCGATCTTTCGGTGTTGTCATTGAGTGTTGCCGCCGGTGCGATTGTGCTGCTGGCGATTCTTAATCGCTGCGGCGTGCGTAACATTGCCATCTATATGTTGGTCGGTATTGTGCTGTGGACGGCGGTGCTCAAGTCTGGCGTCCACGCAACGTTGGCGGGCGTGATTGTTGGCTTCTTCGTGCCGCTGGAAGAGAAGAACGGCCATTCTCCGGCCGAGCATCTGGCGCATGGTTTGATGCCGTGGGTCAACTGGCTGATTCTGCCGCTGTTCGCTTTCGCTAACGCCGGTATTTCGCTGACCGGTATTACCTTTATGGATGCGCTGTCGCCAGAGCCGCTGGGCATCATTCTTGGCTTGCTGATTGGTAAACCGTTGGGCATCACGTTGTTCTGCTGGCTGGCAGTCAAGTGGCGGCTGGCGGTGCTACCGGGAGGTACCACCATACGCGATATCATGGCGATTGGTGTGCTATGCGGTATCGGCTTCACTATGTCGATTTTTATTAGTTCGCTGGCGTTTGATGCCGCCCACGAGCAACTGGTGACCTTCTCCAAACTGGGGATTCTCAGTGGCTCGCTGCTTTCGGCGGTCATTGGCTACACGCTGCTACGAATTAAACTGCGTTAAGAGAGGAAGGAGGCGAAAGCCTCCTTTTTTTGCCGATGAATCAGCTCAATTTTAATCATCTCTACTATTTCTGGCAGGTGTGTAAAACCGGCTCGGTGGTGCGTGCGGCGGATGTGCTGTGCCTGGCGCCACAGACGGTTACCGGCCAGATTAAATCGCTGGAAGAGCAACTCGGCGGCGTGCTGTTTCGCCGTCAGGGACGCGGTTTGGTGCCCAATGAGCTTGGGCAACTGGTGTTCCGCTATGCCGATCGCATGTTCATGCTGAGTCATGAGATGCTCGATATCGTTAACTACCGCAAAGAGTCGCATCTGCTGTTTGATGTGGGCGTGGCGGATGCGCTGTCAAAGCAGTTGGTGAGTAAGGTGCTGGAGGCGGCGGTGGTGGCTGAAGAGCGAATTCATCTGCGCTGCTTTGAGTCAACGCACGAGATGCTGCTCGAACAGCTAAGCCAGCACAAGCTGGATATGATTCTCTCCGATTGCCCAATTGATTCCACTCAGCAGGAAGGGCTGTTTTCGGTCAAGCTAGGCGAATGTCCGATCAGCTTCTGGTGCAACACGCCGTTACCGACTTTGCCGTTTCCCGCCTGCCTAGAAGAGCGTCGCTTGCTGATTCCGGGTCGTCGCTCGATGCTGGGCCGCAAACTGCTGAACTGGATCCACAGCCAGAGCATGCAGGTGGAGATTCTGGGTGAGTTTGATGATGCGGCATTAATGAAGGCATTTGGTGCGCTGAACAACGCGATATTTGTGGCTCCCACACTGTATGGCGACGAGATTTACCGTGATGATGCTATTAAAGAGATTGGGCGTTTGGATGCGGTGATGGAGGAGTATCACGTGATCTTTGCTGAGCGGATGATTCAGCATCCGGCGGTACAGCGGATCTGCCATCGCGACTTCAGTGCGCTGTTTTCCACTGAATTGCAGGCATAAAAAAACCGGCTAAGCGCCGGTTCTTTTTTACAAAGCGATTAACAGACGGGCGATTAAGCCAGTTTGTTGATCTGAGCAGTCAGGTTTGCTTTATGACGTGCAGCTTTGTTTTTGTGGATCAGACCTTTAGCAGCCTGACGGTCCACGAGTGGTTGCATTTCGTTGAATGCGTTCTGCGCAGCAGCTTTGTCGCCTGTTGCGATAGCCGCGTATACTTTCTTAATGAAAGTACGCATCATTGAACGGTTGCTTGCGTTATGCTTGCGACGTTTCTCAGATGTTACGGCGCGTTTCTTAGCTGATTTGATATTAGCCAAGGTCCAACTCCCAAATGTGATCTATATGGACAAATCAAAGGCCGAGGACTATGCCTTTTGCGCCTTCTTATGTCAATGGATTTGTGCAAATAAGCGTCGTTTTAAAAACAACACTCGATTACGTAATTGATGGCGCAGGATTCTACCAGCAACGCGGCGTTGAATACAGTATTTCGCAGCAAAAATCTTCAGATCCTTGCTAAGCAACTGGCTACGCGTGGAATAAGCCGCGCCAGAAGCAGGAAAGGCACGTATACGGGTTAACCTAAACGCCATTCAAGGGTATAATCCGCCGATTTCCACCGGTTTGAGTCAGCCATGAAGTTTATCCGCGGTATTTATAATCTGAAAGAGCAGCATCGCGGCTGCGTCCTGACCATTGGTAATTTCGACGGCGTACATCGCGGCCACCAGGCTTTGATGGCTGAATTAATTGCTGAAGGACGAAAACGCAATCTGCCGGTGGTGGTGATGGTCTTTGAGCCACAACCGCTTGAGCTGTTTGCCGGCGATAAAGCCCCGGCGCGCCTTACGCGTTTGCGTGAAAAGCTGAAGTACCTCGAACAAGCGGGCGTTGATGCCGTACTTTGCGTACGTTTTGATCGTCGCTTCGCTGCGCATTCGGCGCAGAGTTTTATTTCCGAATTGCTGGTGGACAAGCTGAACGTCAAGTTCCTGGCCGTCGGTGATGATTTCCGCTTCGGCGCTGGTCGCCAGGGGGATTTCCTGTTATTACAGAAAGCCGGTGCGGAGTATGGCTTTGAAGTCATCAGCACCCAAACCTATTGCGATAGCGGCAAGCGCATCAGCAGTACCGCCGTTCGTCAGGCGCTGGCGCAGGATGATTTTGCGCAAGCCGAAGCGCTGCTGGGCCATCCGTTCAGCATCTCAGGTCGCGTAGTGCACGGTGATGCACTTGGGCGCACCATCGGTTTCCCAACGGCTAATCTCCCTTTGCGTCGCACCGTTACGCCGGTTAAAGGCGTATTTGCGGTAGAAGTGTTGGGCCTCGGCGATCAGCCGCTGCCCGGCGTGGCCAATATTGGTACGCGCCCAACGGTAAAAGGTTTACGTCAGCAGCTTGAAGTTCACCTGCTCGACACAAATATGAATCTCTATGGGCGTCACATTGAAGTGGTGCTGAAACAGAAGATTCGCGATGAACAGCGTTTCGCTTCGCTGGACGCGCTGAAAGAACAAATTGCGAAAGATGTGGTGACGGCCCGCCAATTCTTTGGGCTAAAAACACCGGTTTAATGACCGAAATACGGAATCGAGAATCTGATGAGTGACTATAAATCTACCCTGAATTTGCCGGAAACGGGGTTCCCGATGCGTGGCGATCTGGCCAAGCGCGAACCGGGAATGCTGCAACGTTGGTATGATGACAACCTGTACGGCATCATCCGCGAAGCCAAGAAAGGGAAAAAAACCTTTATTTTGCATGATGGCCCTCCATATGCGAACGGCAGCATTCATATTGGTCACTCAGTTAACAAGATTCTGAAAGACATTATCGTCAAGTCGAAAGGCATGGCGGGCTTTGACTCGCCGTACGTTCCCGGTTGGGACTGCCACGGTTTGCCGATTGAGCACAAAGTTGAGCAGATGATTGGTAAGCCGGGCGAGAAAGTCAGCGCGGCTGAATTCCGTGCCGCTTGCCGCCAATACGCGGCGGAGCAGGTTGAAGGTCAGAAAAATGACTTCATCCGTCTCGGCGTGCTGGGTGACTGGGATCGTCCTTACCTGACGATGAACTTCCAGACCGAAGCCAACATCATTCGTGCGCTGGGTAAAATCATCGGCAACGGCCATCTGCACAAAGGCGCTAAGCCGGTGCACTGGTGCATGGATTGCCGCTCGGCACTGGCTGAAGCGGAAGTGGAGTATTACGACAAAACCTCGCCATCTATCGACGTGATGTTCAATGCCGTTGATGCCGATGCAGTGCGCGCGAAGTTTGGCGTCGCCGCTTCAGAAGGCCCGGTTTCACTGGTGATCTGGACCACCACGCCGTGGACTATGCCAGCCAACCGCGGTATTTCGCTGCATCCGGAATTTGAATATCAGCTGCTGCAGATTGAAGGTCGTAGCCTGATTCTCGCCAAAGAGATGGTTGAGAGCGTGATGAAGCGCGCCGGCATCAGTGACTGGAAAGTACTGGGCGAATGCAACGGTGCGGCGCTTGAGCTGCAACTGTTCCAGCATCCGTTCCTTGAGCAGATCCAATCGAAAGTGGTTCTGGGTGAGCACGTGACGCTGGAAGCCGGTACCGGTGCGGTACATACCGCGCCAGGCCACGGCCCGGATGACTATGTTATCGGTCAGAAATACGGCCTGGAAACCGCTAATCCGGTGGGTCCGGATGGCGCGTATCTGCCAGGCACCTACCCAACGCTGGATGGCGTAAACGTCTTCAAAGCCAACGACATGATCGTTGAGCTGCTGAAAGAGAAGGGTGCGCTGCTGCACGTTGAGAAACTGCTGCACAGCTACCCGCACTGCTGGCGTCACAAAACGCCGATCATCTTCCGTGCCACGCCACAATGGTTCATCAGCATGGATCAGAAAGGGCTGCGTGCACAGTCGCTGAAAGAGATCAAAGGCGTGCAGTGGATCCCGGATTGGGGCCAGGCGCGTATCGAAGCGATGGTGGCGAACCGTCCGGACTGGTGTATCTCACGTCAGCGTACGTGGGGCGTGCCGATGGCGCTGTTCGTGCATAAAGAGAGCGAGCAGCTGCATCCGGATACGCTGGAGCTGATGGAGAAAGTCGCCAAGCTGGTTGAGCAGGACGGTATTCAGGCGTGGTGGGATCTCGACCCGCGCGATCTGATGGGCGATGACGCTGACCACTACGTTAAAGTGCCAGACACCTTAGACGTGTGGTTCGACTCCGGATCAACAAGCTACGCGGTAGTGGATGCGCGTCCGGAATTCGGTGGCCATACGCCGGATATGTATCTTGAAGGTTCGGATCAGCATCGCGGCTGGTTCATGTCTTCTCTGATGATCTCCACAGCGATGAAAGGCAAAGCGCCTTATCGTCAGGTACTGACGCACGGTTTCACCGTGGATGGTCAGGGCCGCAAGATGTCTAAATCGATCGGCAACACCGTGGCGCCACAGGATGTGATGGATAAGCTGGGCGCGGATATTCTGCGTCTGTGGGTCGCCTCTACCGATTACTCCGGTGAGATGGCGGTCTCCGACGAAATCCTCAAGCGTGCCGCAGACAGCTATCGTCGTATCCGTAACACCGCGCGTTTCCTGCTGGCTAACCTTGCTGGCTTCAATCCGGCGACCGATTGCGTCAAGCCGGAAGAGATGGTGGTGGTGGATCGCTGGGCGGTTGGCCGTGCGCTGGCAGCGCAGCAGGATATCGTGCACTCCTACGAAAACTACGATTTCCACGAAGTGGTGCAGCGTCTGATGCACTTCTGCTCTATCGAAATGGGCTCGTTCTATCTCGATGTGATCAAAGATCGTCAGTACACCGCGAAAGGCGACAGCCTGGCGCGTCGCAGCTGCCAAACCGCGCTGTGGCATATCGTTGAAGCGCTGGTGCGCTGGATGGCACCAATCATGTCCTTCACCGCAGACGAAATCTGGGGCTACCTGCCGGGCGAGCGCGCGAAATACGTGTTCACCGAAGAGTGGTATCAGGATCTGTTTGGTCTGGCGGATAACGAAGCGCTGAACGACGCCTATTGGGATGATCTGCTGAAAGTGCGCGGTGAAGTGAACAAGGTCATCGAGCAAGCGCGTAGCGATAAACGCATCGGTGGCGCGCTGGAAGCCACGGTCACGCTGTATGCGGATGCCGAGCTGGCCGCCAAGCTGCAGGCGTTGGGTGATGAGCTGCGTTTCGTGCTGTTAACTTCAGGCGCAACCGTGGCGGATTACGCCACTGCCAGCGATGAAGCGCAGCAGAGCGAACTGTTCAAAGGTCTGAAAATCGCGCTGCACAAAGCAGAAGGCGAGAAATGTCCGCGCTGCTGGCATTACACTACTGACGTTGGCCAGAATCCTGAGCACGCTGCGGTATGTGGCCGTTGCTACACTAACGTGTCCGGAAACGGCGAGCAGCGGAAATTTGCCTGATGAGTAAAGCTATTTCTTCGACCGGTTTGCGCTGGCTTTGGCTGGTGCTGGTTGTGATCGCCATCGATTTTGGCAGCAAAATGTGGGTCATGGATAACATGATGCTGCATGAAACGCAGCCGCTGATGCCGTTCCTGAATCTGTTCTATGCGCATAACTATGGCGCGGCGTTCAGCTTCCTGGCCGACAAAGGCGGCTGGCAGCGTTGGTTCTTTGCCGGCATCGCCATTGCTATCGTCGTGGCGCTGTTGGTGATGATGTATCGCAATGCTGCCAGCAACAAATTAACCAATATTGCTTACGCGCTGATTATCGGCGGGGCGTTGGGTAACCTGTTTGACCGTTCGTATCACGGCTTTGTGGTCGATTTTATCGACTTCTATGTCGGAGACTGGCACTTCGCGACCTTCAACATCGCCGACTGTGCCATCTGTATCGGCGCGGCGCTGGTGGTGCTGGAAGGTTTTCTCAGCCCGAACGGCAAACCGGCAAAAGATAAAGGGTAAAAAATGAGTGAGTCTGTTCAGCGCGATAGCGCGTTGCTGGTGCATTTTACGCTGAAGCTGGAAGATGGCTCGACGGCGGAATCCACGCGCGCCAACGGCAAACCTGCGCTGTTCTGTCTGGGCGATGGCAGCCTTTCAGCCGCGCTGGAACAGCAGCTTCTGGGGCGTAAAGTGGGCGACAAGCACGCCTTTACCCTCGAGCCGGAAGATGCCTTCGGCGGCACCAGCCCGGATCTGGTTCAGTACTTCTCGCGTCGTGACTTTAACGACGCGGGCGAACCGGAAGTCGGCGCCATTATGCTGTTCAGCGGCCGTGGCGGCAGCGAAATGCCGGGCGTGATCCGTGAAGTTTCCGGCGACTCAATCACCGTAGACTTCAATCATCCGCTGGCGGGTCAGCGCATTCAGTTTGATATTGAAGTGCTGGAGATTGATCCGGCGCTGGAGGCCAACGATGCAAATCCTGTTAGCTAACCCACGCGGTTTCTGCGCAGGCGTTGATCGCGCCATCAGCATCGTTGAGCGCGCGCTTGAGATGTACGGCGCGCCCATCTACGTGCGTCACGAAGTGGTGCATAACCGCTACGTGGTGAGCAGCTTGCGCGAGCGCGGGGCGATCTTTATTGAAGAGATCGCTGAAGTACCGGATAACGCCATTCTGATCTTCTCCGCACACGGCGTATCGCAAGCGGTTCGCGCCGAAGCCAAAGCGCGTAATCTCACCATGCTGTTTGATGCCACCTGTCCGCTGGTGACAAAAGTGCATATGGAAGTCGCGCGCGCCAGTCGCAAAGGTGTTGAAGCGATTCTTATTGGCCACGCGGGACATCCGGAAGTGGAAGGCACCATGGGCCAGTACAGCAATCCCAACGGCGGTATGTATCTGGTGGAATCGCCGGAAGATGTGTTCAAGCTGAACGTCAAAGATGAGAGCAACCTGTGCTTTATGACGCAGACCACGCTGTCAGTCGATGATACTTCGGACGTGATTGATGCACTGCGTCAGCGCTTCCCGGCGATTATCGGTCCACGTAAAGATGACATCTGCTACGCCACCACCAACCGTCAGGAAGCTGTTCGCGTGCTGGCGCGAGATGCTGAAGTGGTGCTGGTCGTAGGATCGAAAAACTCCTCTAACTCGAACCGTCTGGCCGAACTGGCGCAGCGTGCTGGTAAGCTGGCTAAGCTGATCGATTCGGCTGATGACATTCAGGAAGAGTGGGTCAAAGATAAGCAGATCATCGGCGTCACTGCGGGCGCATCTGCTCCAGATATTCTGGTGCAGCAGGTGATTCAGCGTCTGCGTGAGCTCGGCGGTGAAGCGGCGATTGAGCTGATTGGCCGTGAAGAGAACATTGTGTTTGAAGTACCGAAAGAGCTGCGCGTCGACGTGCGTAATGTGCAGTAAGCGGTTCACACCGCAGTAAAATCAGGCCGACATTGTTCGGCCTTTTCTTTGCCTGTCGCAGACAGAAATCCCACTTCCAGCATGCGGGATTGCTTTTACTGATAATGTTTCGCGGCTGGCATAAAATTCTTATATCCCTTTATTATTGTGGCGTGACTGTTATCTGACCGTTAACCTGTTTACGCTTTACATGCATAGATTTGTATCAGGAATGAATAATTATGAGTGAAATCCGCATTGCTATCGTTGGTGCGCCGGGTCGCATGGGACGCAATTTGATTCAGGCCGTACAGCAGGCGGAAGGTGTTGCGCTCGGCGCGGCACTGGCACGTAGCGGTTCGTCATTGCTGGGCGTTGATGCTGGCGAACTGGCGGGCATCGGCAAAACGGGCGTGATTGTCTCTGACGATCTGCAAAAGGTGGTTAACGACTTCGATGTCCTAATCGATTTCACCCGTCCGGAAGGCACGCTGGAGTATCTGGCGTTTTGCCGCCAGCACAACAAAGCGATGGTGATCGGCACCACCGGTTTTGATGAAGCCGGCAAAGCGGCGATTCGCGCGGCAGCCGAAGAGATTGGCATCGTGTTCGCTGCCAATTTCAGCGTGGGCGTCAACCTGGTGCTGAATCTGCTGCAGCAGGCGGCGAAGGTAATGGGCGACTACGCGGATATTGAAATTGTAGAAGCGCACCATCGTCATAAAGTTGATGCACCATCAGGTACAGCGCTGGCGATGGGCGAGGCGATTGCCGATGCCATGAAGTGGAATTTGGATGAGCACGCGGTATATGCCCGTGAAGGTCATACCGGTGAGCGTAAAGCGCAAACCATCGGATTTGCTACCGTGCGCGCCGGCGATATCGTGGGTGAACATACCGCGATGTTTGCAGATATTGGTGAGCGTGTAGAGATTACCCACAAGGCTTCCAGCCGTATGACCTTTGCAAATGGTGCAGTTAAAGCGGCAAGTTGGTTAAAGAACAAGAAATCTGGCCTTTATGATATGCGTAATGTGCTGGATTTATCGATGTTGTGAGTGTTGTGAACCATCGTGATGTGGTTATTTCAATCGGTAAGACCTTGATTGACGAGGGCAATGTTATCATTGCCCTTTATTTTATCTGTAAATGGATGGTTTGATTGTTTTTCACTGCGAAGGGTTCATTTGTTGCAGTTAATGAGCGTTTATCAGGCTTGCGATGGCTATTTTTGACCATTTGGTCAAAAATTTATGCGTGTTAGCATCACTTTGCCATTATTGCCGTCAGGCAACCGATTATTTTTCCGAGTTATCTCACTCTTTTGTCGCCTTTCACCGTTTTTAACATTCAGTTGCCCGAAATATACAAAAAAATAACCACATGTTGTAGACAAGGTGCGGGGCGATCATTAGAATGCGCGCAATTTGCCAAAATTCGAGTACTCAGGCGGGTTTTGCATTGATTCTGGCACTGCTTTTGAATTAATATGCAAATATTGTGACTGTTTATTCCCTGGAGGATGTTTTGATTAAGTCAGCGCTCTTGGTTCTGGAAGACGGAACCCAATTCCACGGTCGGGCCATCGGGGCTACGGGGTCGGCAGTGGGAGAAGTTGTTTTCAACACTTCAATGACCGGTTATCAAGAAATCCTCACTGATCCTTCCTATTCCCGCCAAATCGTTACCCTCACTTATCCCCATATCGGCAATGTTGGCGTTAACGCCGCCGATGAAGAATCCAGCCAAATCCATGCTCAAGGCCTCGTTATTCGCGATCTGCCGCTGATTACCAGCAACTTCCGCAGTGAAGAAAGTCTGTCAGCTTACCTGCAGCGCAATAACATCGTTGGTATCGCCGATATCGACACGCGCAAACTGACCCGTTTGCTGCGCGAGAAGGGCGCACAGAGCGGCTGCATTATTGCGGGCGATAATCCAGATGCCGCACTGGCACTGCAAAAAGCGCAGGCGTTCCCGGGCTTGAAAGGCATGGATCTGGCGAAAGAAGTGACCACCGCTGAAACCTACGCGTGGCAGCAAGGTAGCTGGACACTGGAAGGTGACCTGCCGGAACAGAAAACGGCGGAAGAGTTACCGTTCCATGTGGTGGCGTACGATTACGGTGCCAAGCGCAACATCCTGCGCATGCTGGTGGATCGCGGCTGCCGCCTAACGGTAGTACCGGCGAAAACCCCGGCGGAAGAGGTTCTGGCACTTAATCCAGACGGTATTTTCCTGTCGAACGGTCCTGGCGACCCGGAGCCGTGCGACTACGCGATTAACGCCATTCAGGCGTTTCTGAAAACCGATGTTCCGGTATTCGGTATCTGCCTTGGCCATCAGCTGTTAGCGCTGGCGAGCGGTGCCAAAACCATCAAGATGAAACTCGGCCACCATGGCGGCAACCATCCGGTGAAAGATCTCGACAACAATACCGTGATGATCACCGCGCAGAACCACGGTTTTGCGGTTGATGACAGCCAGTTGCCAGCCAATCTGCGCGTGACGCATGTGTCGCTGTTCGACCAAACCGTGCAGGGTATTCATCGCACTGACAAACCGGCCTTCAGCTTCCAGGGACACCCGGAAGCGAGCCCAGGCCCGCACGATGCGGCGCCACTGTTCGATCACTTTATCGAACTGATCGAAGCATACCGTTCTAACGCGAAGTAATCAGGAGCCCACGATGCCAAAACGTACAGACATAAAATCCATCCTGATTCTTGGTGCTGGCCCGATCGTTATCGGCCAGGCATGTGAATTTGACTACTCCGGTGCGCAGGCGTGTAAAGCGCTGCGCGAAGAGGGCTACCGCGTCATTCTGGTGAACTCAAACCCGGCAACCATTATGACCGACCCGGAAATGGCCGATGCGACCTACATCGAGCCGATTCATTGGGAAGTGGTACGCAAGATTATTGAAAAAGAGCGTCCGGATGCGGTACTGCCAACCATGGGCGGCCAGACAGCGCTGAACTGTGCGCTGGAGCTGGAGCGTCAGGGCGTGCTGGCAGAATTTGGCGTCACCATGATTGGTGCGACTGCCGATGCCATTGATAAAGCCGAAGACCGTCGTCGCTTTGATGTGGCGATGAAAAGCATTGGTCTGGGCACCGCACGTTCCGGTATCGCGCACACCATGGAAGAAGCGCTGGCGATTACCGAAGTCGTTGGCTTCCCGTGCATCATCCGTCCTTCCTTTACCATGGGCGGCACCGGCGGCGGTATCGCTTATAACCGCGAAGAGTTCGAAGAGATTTGCGAACGCGGTCTCGACCTGTCGCCAACCAATGAGCTGCTGATTGATGAGTCGCTGATTGGCTGGAAAGAGTACGAGATGGAAGTGGTGCGTGATAAAAACGACAACTGCATCATCGTCTGCTCGATCGAAAACTTCGATGCGATGGGCATCCACACCGGTGACTCCATCACCGTGGCACCGGCGCAAACCCTGACTGACAAAGAATACCAAATCATGCGTAACGCCTCGCTGGCGGTACTGCGTGAAATCGGTGTCGAAACTGGCGGTTCTAACGTCCAGTTCTCGGTGAACCCGAAAGATGGCCGCATGATCGTCATCGAAATGAACCCGCGCGTATCGCGTTCGTCAGCATTGGCCTCGAAAGCGACCGGCTTCCCGATTGCCAAAGTGGCGGCGAAACTGGCGGTGGGCTTCACCCTCGATGAGCTGATGAACGACATTACCGGCGGCTTAACGCCAGCGTCGTTCGAACCTTCTATCGACTACGTCGTTACCAAGATTCCTCGCTTCAACTTCGAGAAGTTCGCCGGTGCCAACGATCGTCTGACAACGCAGATGAAATCAGTCGGCGAAGTGATGGCGATTGGCCGTACCTTCCAGGAATCGATGCAGAAAGCGCTGCGCGGTCTGGAAGTCGGTGCCAACGGTTTCGACCCGAAAGTCAGCCTTGACGATCCAGAAGCGTTAACGCGCATTCGTCGCGAACTGAAAGATGCCGGTTCTGACCGTATCTGGTACATCGCCGATGCGTTCCGTGCAGGCATGTCGGTTGATGGCGTGTTCAACCTCACCAACATCGATCGCTGGTTCCTGGTGCAGATTGAAGAGCTGGTGCGTCTGGAAGAACAGGTTGAGCGCGAAGGTGTGAACTCGCTGAATGCGGAATTCCTGCGTGCGCTGAAGCGTAAAGGTTTTGCTGATGTACGTCTGGCCGCGCTGGCGGGCGTTTCTGAAGGCGAAATCCGTAAGCTGCGTCAGCAATTTAACCTGCATCCGGTTTATAAGCGCGTTGATACCTGTGCGGCTGAATTCGCCACCGACACCGCCTATATGTACTCAACCTACGAGGAAGAGTGCGAAGCCAATCCAAACCAGGATCGTGAAAAAATCATGATTCTCGGCGGCGGTCCAAACCGTATCGGCCAGGGCATCGAGTTCGATTATTGCTGCGTGCATGCGGCGCTGGCGCTGCGTGAAGACGGTTATGAGACCATCATGGTCAACTGTAACCCGGAAACCGTATCAACCGATTACGACACTTCGGATCGCCTCTACTTCGAGCCGGTCACGCTGGAAGACGTGCTGGAAATCGTACGTATCGAGAAGCCGAAAGGCGTCATCGTACAGTACGGCGGCCAGACGCCACTGAAACTGGCACGCGCGCTGGAAGCGGCTGGCGTTCCGGTGATTGGTACCAGCCCGGACTCGATTGACCGTGCAGAAGACCGCGAGCGTTTCCAGCAGGCGGTTGATCGCCTGAGCCTGAAGCAACCGGCTAACGCCACCGTTGCTACGCTGGAGCAGGCCGTTGAGAAAGCCGCCGGTATCGGTTATCCGCTGGTGGTGCGTCCTTCTTATGTGCTGGGCGGCCGCGCGATGGAAATCGTTTACGACGAAATCGACCTGAAGCGTTACTTCCAGACGGCGGTATCGGTCTCTAACGATGCGCCAGTGTTGCTGGATCGCTTCCTCGACGATGCGGTTGAAGTGGATGTCGATGCAATTTGCGACGGCGAACGCGTGCTGATTGGCGGCATCATGGAGCACATCGAGCAGGCGGGCGTGCACTCCGGTGACTCCGCATGTTCACTGCCGGCCTACACGCTGAGCACTGAAATCCAGAACGTGATGCGTCAGCAGGTGGAAAAACTGGCCTTCGAGCTGAACGTACGTGGCCTGATGAACGTGCAGTTTGCGGTGAAGGACAATGAGGTTTACCTGATTGAGGTGAACCCACGCGCCGCGCGTACCGTACCGTTCGTGTCGAAAGCCACTGGCGTGGCGCTGGCAAAGGTTGCCGCGCGCGTGATGGCCGGTAAAACGCTGGCTGAGCAGGGCGTCACCAAAGAAGTGATTCCACCGTATTACTCGGTGAAAGAAGTGGTGCTGCCGTTCAACAAGTTCCCAGGCGTTGACCCAATCCTCGGCCCAGAAATGCGCTCTACCGGTGAAGTGATGGGCGTAGGTCGCACCTTCGCTGAAGCCTTCGCCAAAGCGATGCTGGGTGCGCAGAGCAACATGAAGAAAACCGGTCGCGCGTTGCTGTCAGTGCGTGAAGGCGATAAGAAACGTATCGTCGACCTGGCAGCAAAACTGCAGAAGTTTGGTTTCGAGCTGGATGCGACACACGGTACCGCAGTGGTGCTGGGCGAAGCGGGCATCAATCCACGTCTGGTGAACAAGGTGCATGAAGGTCGTCCGCACATTCAGGACCGTCTGAAGAACGGCGAATATACCTACATCGTCAACACGACGGCGGGACGTCAGGCAATTGAAGACTCCAAGCTGATTCGTCGTAGCGCGCTGCAGTACAAAGTGCATTACGACACCACGCTGAACGGCGGCTTTGCCACGGCGATGGCGCTGAACGCGGATCCGACTGAGCAAGTGATTTCAGTGCAGGAAATGCACGCGCAAATTAAATAATCATTGGTTTGATAGTAATAAAGCGGCTCCTGCGGGAGCCGTTTTTTTTGGCCTTTCCCCGCAGCTGAATATCCTTATCTGTAAAAATCCTATTGATTTGACATATGTTTTATCAGTTGATGCGGAAAGGCTTACACCTCGGAATATCCGCACAAATTTATAAATAAGATCCCAGTCAGCGCACCGTACTATTTCGCTCGCTCATCAATAGAGCGCTCACCTTAACTGGGATATAAAAAATGCAAATGCGTGCTTTCACTCTCAGCGCTATTGCTGCGTTACTCGCAGCGGCGCCACTCGCCAGCCAGGCGGAAATTACTTTACTCAAGCAGGATCCACAGGCGGGCGATCCGCTGAGCCGTCTCGACTTCAAAGTGGGCGGCAGTATTCGTCCGCAATACCTGCATCAGAATGGCGTCAACGACAAGTCGTACAAACGTAATGGCTATGACGGCGGATCACGTTTCCGTTTCACCGCCAATTATTACCTGTTCGACGACGTAAGCTGGGTGGGTTACTACGAGCTGGGCGTTAACTTCCCAGCCTGGTGGGGTTGGGACAATCATCATGCGGATGGTGCGAATAACACCTCGCGTCGCCAACTCTATACCGGCTTCAAAAGCGCCACCCTGGGTGAACTCTACTTTGGTCAGCAGAACAGCGTTTACTACGATGTAGTTGGTGCGAAAACCGATATCTGGGATTACGACATGCTGGCCCAGGCACCGGGCAACGGTATCAATGGCGACTACGACGGCTCGTACCGTTCGCGCAAAATGCTGAAGTACAAAAACACCTTCGGCGATGCGGATGTGTATGCGTCTTACCTGTTTGAAGATAACGAATTCCTGCCAGGTAACGGCCTGCGCTATAAGCGTAAAGGCGGCGGTTCGCTGGGTGTGAACTACCACATCACCAAAGATCTGGCATGGGGCACCGCGTGGAACTACACCCGCGCCGATATCCGTAATCCAGGCAATGGTGACAGCAAACGTTATGACCAGAATATCTATGGCACTGCGCTCAGCTGGACGCCGGATAACTGGACGCTGTCAGCCGGTGCCGGTTGGTATGAGAACTTCTCACCAACCAAACGCAACACCGTTAACAACTACTTCGCGGATGACGCGTGGGGCATCGAATACTTTGCTGGCTACAAATTCCCAATCGGTCAGTATGCGGTGAAATCTATTCAGCCTTACTTCATGGGCGACCGTCTGGAGTTCGTCAACGGACGTGACTACAAACGTATTGATAACGGCGTCGGCGTGAGTGCGCAGCTGGATTACGGTTTCCGTGTCGACTACGAATATGTCATCACCTCCAGCACCGACAAATCACTGGGCAACGTGAATCTGGTGCGTCTGCGCTACGATTTCTAAAGCGTCTCAACGGCTCCTGCGGGAGCCGTTTTTTTTTGTCGCACAGAGTGCGCTTTTCTTTACACTGCGATACCGACAATGCGACGTTTCGCGCGGAGTTGTGCCGCCTCGTCAGCAATTTCTGGCTCCTCGCCCCGCTATTGCCGGGAAAGTCGGTGTAAAACTCTGTCCAATAACAAAAGTGCGGTGGCATCGGAGCTTTACGCAAATAGCGGGGTCGGCCTATCGACGAAAGTTTCGCCTTTACGTATGATGGCGCCAATTTTTTCCAGTAGGTCTTTTAACATGATTAGTCTGATCGCGGCACTGGCAGCGGATCGCATTATTGGTATGGAAAACGCCATGCCATGGAACCTGCCAGCAGATTTGGCGTGGTTCAAACGTAATACCCTGAATAAGCCGGTGATTATGGGTCGTCTGACCTTTGAATCGATTGGCCGTCCGCTTCCTGGACGCTTGAACATTGTGGTCAGCAGCCAGCCCGGCAGCCACGAAGGCGTTACCTGGGTTACATCGCTGGAAGAGGCGGTAAAAGCGGCAGGTGATGTTGAAGAGATGATGGTGATTGGTGGTGGACGCGTTTACGAGCAGATGCTGGCTCGCGCGGATCGTCTTTACCTGACCCATATCGATGCGGAAGTGGAAGGGGACACGCAGTTCCCGGACTACGAGCCGGACGAGTGGCAGTCAACCTTCAGCGAATTCCACGACGCTGATGAGCAGAACTCGCACAGCTACTGCTTCGAGATTCTTGATCGCCGTTGATCACCCGTTACGCATATGATCGCCATTGATGGCCTATGTAGGCAGGTGCGCATAAATGCGCACCCTACGAAAGTCCTGCCAAATAACTGTAGGGTCGCCATTAATGGCGACCTTTTTTATTTACGGCGTATCACTTAACGGCGGATGCGCACTCACCGCGCTCTCGGCCATCGCCTGTTCGCGGTTGGATGCCTGCACGTAATACTGTTTGGTTTCCCAATGCAGCAGCGTCAATGTTCCGCCCCAGCAGCAGCCGGTATCCAGACCAATCACATGCTCTGGCGTGCCTTTCCCTTCCAATGATGCCCAGTGACCAAAGATCTGCGTATAGTCGCTGTCGATTTTGCCCGGCACGTTAAACCACGGCTTAAGCGGTGGCGGGGCAGATTCTGGCGACTCTTTGCAGATCATATCCAGCTGGCCATTCGGGAAGCAGAAGCGCATCCGCGTTAGCGCATTGGTGCTAAAGCGCAGTCGTGCCAGGCCGCTGAGCTCCGGCGTCCAGTTGTTTGGCATGTCGCCGTACATCGCATCGAGAAACAGCGGATAGCTGTCGCTGGAGAGCACCGCTTCCACTTCACGCGCGCACATCTGCGCTGTTTCCAGATCCCACTGCGGCGTAATGCCCGCATGCGCCATTAACAGCTTTTTATCTTCATCCACCTGCAACAGCGGCTGACGACGTAACCAGTTGATCAACTCATCGGCATCATCGGCTTCCAGCAGCGGCGTCAGGCGATCTTTCGGCTTATTGCGGCTGATACCGGCAAACACCGCCAGCAAATGCAGGTCGTGATTACCCAGCACCAGGCGCACGCAATCACCCAGCGATTTCACATAGCGCAGCACATCGAGCGAGCCGGGGCCGCGCGCCACTAAATCGCCGGTAAGCCATAAGGTGTCCTGCTGCGGATCGAAATCAACCTGCGCTAACAGCGCACGAAGCTCGTCATAACAGCCATGAACATCGCCAATCAGGTATGTACTCATTGTCAGTCCGATTAAAACGCGCCGCCCGGACGTGCCGGGCGGAGGAGAATTAGTGAATGTGGGTTTGCACCGCGAGTCGGAACACCGGAATCTCGACGTGGAACTCTTCGCCCGCATCATCGACCATCACATAGTGACCTTGCATGGTGCCCATCGGCGTCTCCAGAATCGCGCCGCTGGTGTACTGATACTCGCCGCCGGCAGCAATGTGCGGCTGTTCGCCGACCACGCCTTCACCTTGCACTTCAGTCTCGCGACCGTTGCCGTTGGTGATTAGCCAATAGCGGCTGCGCAGCTGTACGTTGCTGCGCCCCAAATTGCGAATGGTGATGGTGTAGGCAAACACGTAGCGATCCTCGTCGGGCAAGGATTGTGACTCCACATACTGACTATGCACATGGATACAGACGCGGGCCAGTTCACTCATGCACTCAACTCTCCGGAGTTTCAGCCTGATGCTTGCTCAACCAGTTTGCCAGTTGGCAATATTGCGCCACAGAGACGTTCTCTGCACGCAGCGAGGCATCGATTTCTAATTGATCCAGCGCACCAGCCGCAAACATATGAGCCAGGCTGTTGCGCAGCGTTTTACGGCGTTTACCAAAGGCTTCAGTGGTAATGCGGCTCAGCAGACGAATATCGCTAACCGGATGCTGCGGTTGCATATACGGCACTAAACGCACCACGGCCGATTCCACTTTCGGTGCTGGCGTGAACGATTCTGGTGGCACTTCGAGCACAGGAATTACCTGGCAATAGTATTGCGCCATCACGCTCAAACGACCGTAAGCTTTGCTGCCCGGACCGGCGACTAAACGATTCACCACTTCTTTCTGCAGCATGAAGTGCATATCTTTAATCGAACCAGTATAGCTGAAAAGGTGGAACATCAGCGGCGTCGAGATGTTGTACGGCAGGTTGCCGAACACGCGCAGCGGCTGCCCTTTCTCTTGCGCCAGCGCAGAGAAATCAAAGGTCATCGCATCCTGCTGGAAAATGGTCAGCTTAGGACCGAGGAATGGGTGCGTTTGCAGACGCGCGGCAAGGTCGCGGTCCAGCTCGACTACAGTCAGCTCATCCAGACGTTCACCTACCGGCTCAGTTAATGCGCCAAGGCCGGGGCCGATTTCCACGATAGCTTCACCTTTTTGCGGGTGAATGGCGGAGACGATGCTATCGATAATGTACTGATCGTTCAGGAAGTTCTGCCCGAAACGTTTACGGGCGTAATGCCCCTGATGGACGCGATTATTCATTACTGCTCTTGATCATAGTGATGGCGAGATTAAGCGCCGTGATAAAGCTGCCCGGTTCTGCCTGGCCGAGACCGGCTAATTCAAGCGCGGTGCCGTGATCGACAGAAGTCCGGATAAAGGGCAGGCCAAGTGTGATATTCACCGCGCGGCCAAACCCCTGAAATTTTAGCACCGGTAAGCCCTGGTCGTGATACATCGCCAGAACCGCATCGGCATGTTGCAGGTATTTCGGCTGGAACAGCGTATCGGCTGGCAGAGGTCCGGTGAGTTGGATGCCTTGCTGGCGCAGTTCGTTGAGAGCCGGAATGATGGTATCAATCTCTTCGCGGCCCATATGGCCGCTTTCGCCAGCATGCGGATTAAGGCCACAGACGAAGATATGAGGATTCGGTAAACCAAACTTCTGCTGCAGATCACGATGCAAAATGGTGATCACTTCATGCAGCGTGTCGCGGGTAATCGCGGCAGAAACATCTTTCAGCGGCAGATGCGTGGTGGCTAATGCTACGCGCAACTCTTCCGTTGCCAGCATCATCACTACTAAATCGCCACCGGCGCGGTCGGCAAAAAACTCGGTATGACCGGTAAACGGAATGCCGGCATCGTTGATCACGCCTTTATGCACCGGACCGGTAATCAGCGCGGCAAATTCGCCGTTCAGACAGCCGTCACAGGCGCGTGCCAGCGTTTCCAGTACATAGTGGCTGTTCGCAACGTTGAGTTCACCGGCGGTCACCGGCTGAGCGGTATCAACCTGCAGCAGCGTTAGCGTTCCAGCCTGCTGCGGTTGTGCTGCTGCAGGTTGATAATCACGCAGCGTCAGCGGCAAACCCAATAAAGCAGCGCGACGGCGCAAAAGCTCGCCGTCGCCGCAGACCACCAATTCAACTGGCCAGTTTTGCTGCGCCAGTTGAACGGTGAGGTCGGGACCAATCCCGGCGGGTTCGCCGGGCGTGATCACCACTCGATAATTACTGGCCATTGTTATCCAGAATCTTCACGTAAGCACTGGCGCGCTGTTCCTGCATCCAGGTTTGCGCTTCTTCCGCGAATTTACGATTGAACAGCATGCGATAGGCGCGCTCTTTCTGCGCGGCATCGGTCTTATCAACCTGACGCGTATCCAGCAGCTGAATCAAGTGCCAGCCAAATGAAGAGTGAACCGGCTGGCTAACCTGGCCTTTCTGCAGCTTCAACAATGCATCGCGGAATGCCGGATCGTAAATCTCCGGAGATGCCCAACCGAGATCGCCGCCCTGGTTCGCCGAACCTGGATCGTCTGAGAACTGTTTGGCCGCTGCGGCAAAAGTGGTTTTGCCACTTTTAATGTCGGCCGCGATCTGTTCGATCTTCGCCTGCGCCTGCGCGTCAGTCAGGATCGGTGATGGCTTCAGCAGAATGTGACGCGCATGCACTTCCGTTACAGAGATGCTTTTGCTTTCGCCACGCAGGTCGTTCACCTTCAGGATGTGGAAGCCAACACCCGAACGGATTGGACCAACGATATCGCCTTTCTTCGCGGTGCTCAGCGCCTGCGAGAACAGCGTTGGCAGCTCTTCGATTTTGCCCCAACCCATGTTGCCGCCTTTCAGCGCCTGAGGATCGGCTGAATAAGTCACTGCCAGCTTGCCGAAATCGGCGCCGCCTTTCAGCTGAGCAACCAATTGGCGAGCCAACGTTTCCTGGTCGTCAACCTGCTGCTGCGTCGGGTTTTCTGACAGCGGCAGCAAAATCTGGCTGATATTCAGTTCAGTACCTTGCGAGTTCTGCGCACCAACCTGCGAAGCCAGCGTATCCACTTCCTGCGGCAGGATAGTGACGCGGCGACGCACTTCGTTGTTACGCACTTCGGCAATCGTCATCTCTTTACGGATCTGCGCACGATAAACGTTGTAGTTCATACCGTCGTAGGCCAAACGGCTACGCAGCTGGTCGAGGCTCATGCGGTTTTGTGCGGCAATGTTCTGAATCGCCTGATCCAGTTGCTGATCGTTAATCTGCACGCCCGCTCTTTCACCCATTTGCAGAATGATGGCATCCATGACCTGGCGCTCAAGGATTTGATGACGCAAGGTTTTGTCATCCGGGAGTTGCTGGTTTGCCTGCTGCGCCTGTGATTTCACGGTGCGCATCATGTTATCAACGTCACTTTCCAGTACCACGCCGTTGTTCACGACTGCGGCAACTTTATCAACCACTTGTGGGGCTGCGAACGCAGTGTTAGCGGTAATCGCTACACCAAGAATCAGCATTCTCCAGTTCTTCATACTTTATCCATTGTTGTTTCCGCACTGCGGGAGAGCCTGTCAAACATCACAACATCAGAAAGCGCGCTGGTAAGGAATGATGCCCTGACGCAGCATTTCATTAGTGCCTAAGCCATAGTTGGAACTCAGACCACGCAGCTCAATGTTGAATGAGATTTGGTTGTCATACTTACTGTCGTTGTTTTCCCAACCGTTGATCTTGCGTTCGTAACCCAGACGAATGGCATAGCAGCACGAGCTGTACTGCAGGCCGACCAGCTGTTCAGCCGGACGACTGTTGCGGGTATCGTAGTAATAACCACCCACCAGTGACCAGGCATCCACAATCGGCCAGCTGGCAGTGGCGCCAACCTGTGAAATCCCGTTTTTGTAGATCGGGTCAGTCACCAGGTTAGAGTTATTCAGCGCCTGCGCCACGTATTCCGGGCTGCTGTAGCGATAGCTCAGCTGCACCATACGATCAGCATCCTGACGATACTCAACAATCGCATTACCTTGCGCGACGTTGTCGAGGCGGGTGTCATATTGCAGACCGCCACGCGCGCCCCAACGATCGCTGATTTTCCAGTAAGTGTCGCCGGCCCAAACGAGGCTGCCGGTGTCATCTTCTTGGTTAGTCTGGTTTACGCCGGTACGAGACGGGGTAAACGAGTAGATTTGACCCACAGAAACGTTAAAACGTTCAACCAGATCGTTATCATAAATACGTGTGGTTACGCCGGTCGCCACTTCATTCGCGGAAGCGATGCGATCCAGGCCGCTGTAAGTACGATCGCGGAACAGGCCGGTGTAGTCGGTTTGCAGCAGCGTAGAGTCGTATGGATAGATATCGCTCTGGTTACGGTACGGGACGTAAAGGTACTGAACACGCGGTTCCAGCGTTTGCGTGTAGCCTGGTTCCCAATCCATCGCGCGGTCAAACACTAAACGGCCATCCACTTTAAACTGTGGCAGCGTACGGTTAACCGAGTTTTTCAGCTGGTTATCGCCAGCGGTATTAATCGAGGTGTTGTAGTACTCAACGTCGTCTTGCTGATAGTGCGTCGCCAGGAATTTCGCTTCGGTATCCAGACTTGCCCAGCCGTTTGAAATCGGCAGATTCAGGGTTGGTTCAACGTGCAGACGCGTGGTTTCAGGCATCTGGCTATTCACGTTGGTAAATTTCACCGCCTGGGCAAAGATACGACCATCAAACGGCCCCATATCGTTCTGATAGAAATTCAGATCGAGCTGCGGCATCGCACGATAGACGTTGCTGTTGCTGGTATTACCAAAGACCTGGAAGTCTTTGGTCGACAGCGTCGCGTCCCAATTGGTATCTGCGTAGCCCAGGCTGAATTTCTGCGTGGCGTAACCGTCGGTTGAGCTATAGTACTTCGACTCAAGATCGTTGAAGTAATAAGGATCGCTTACCTTGGTGTAGTCAGCGTTAAAGCGCCAGTGCTTATCGTAAACGCCCGCATGACGCCAGTAGAACAGCCAACGATCGGAGCTATCATTCTGTGCGATACCACGCACCGCTTTATCGTTGTCGTACTGTTTATCTGATTGCAGATAATCCAGCTCCATCAAGCCCGCACCAAACACCGTCAAATAGCGGAATTCGTTCTGCAATTGCAGACCGCGTTTTTCCATATAGTGCGGCGTGATAGTGGCATCGGCCTGCGGGGCGATGTTCCAGTAATACGGCAGCATGAACTCGAAGCCGTTATTACTACCGTATTTCGCATTCGGGATCAGGAAACCGGAGCGGCGACGATCGCCAATCGGTAACTGCAGATAAGGGCTGTAGAATACCGGCACATTGCCGAGCTTAAAGCGGGCGTTCCAGATTTCCGCGACTTCTTCTTCGCGGTCCTGAATCACTTCGGAACCGACCACGCTCCAGCTGTTGGAACCCGGCAAGCAGGAGGTAAAGCTGCCGTTTTCCAGAATGGTGTAGCGATTATTACCGCGCAGTTTCATCTGATCGGCATCGCCGCGGCCCTGACGGCCAACCATCTGATAATCACCGTTCCACACGTTAGTGTCTTTGGTGTTCAGATTTGACCAGGCTTTCGGACCTTTGAGGATGACCTGATTGTCGTCATAGTGCACATTACCCAGCGCATCCACGGTACGAATCGGCGTGGTTTGGCCATCTTGCTGACGCTGATGCAACTGCATTTCGTCGGAACGCAGGCGGCTGTTGCCCTGCTGCACGTCGACGTTACCGGTGAACACCGCATCATTCGGATAATTGCCTTTGGCTGAATCAGAATGGATGGTGACCGGCAGCGAGTTGGTGTCGCCATTGACCAGCGGGCGGTTGTAACTCGGCACGCCCAGCATGCACTGCGACATCAGATCGTCGGCGAGTGATGACTGGCTATAAAGCGCTGCACCAATCATGGTAGCCAGCAAGGTAGGTATACGTTTTTTCATACGCGGTTTCGATAATTCCATGAAAACTGGCATCATGCCGACAATCCGGTCAGAGACTAACTTACTGCCCGGCGTTGCGCCAGTGTTAATCCTTGTCTGTCCGCGTTGCCGTTAGGCGCTGAGATAAATGACAGGTATGATAATGCAATTTTCAGCCGCAAGCATGGCGAATTGAGGAGTTTATGCGCTACTGGGGAAAAGTAATTGGTCTGGCGCTCGGGATATTTTCCGGGGCAGGCTTTTGGGGCATTGTACTGGGTCTGATCATTGGTCACATGTTTGACAAAGTGCGCAGCGTAAAAGGACAGGGCTACTTCGCCAATAATCAGGCGCGCCAAACTCTGTTTTTCAGTACCACCTTCCAGGTGATGGGCCATTTGACCAAGTCAAAAGGGCGCGTTACCGAAGCGGATATCCAGATTGCTTCCTTATTTATGGATCGCATGCAGCTGCATGGCGATGCACGTACTGCCGCGCAGCGTGCGTTCCGTGAAGGCAAGCAGAGCGACTATCCGCTGCGTAGTAAATTGCGCGAGCTGCGCAGCGCCTGCTTTGGCCGATTTGATCTGATTCGGATGTTTCTGGAAATCCAAATCCAGGCCGCCTTTGCCGATGGTTCACTGCATCCCAACGAGCGTCAGGTGCTGTATGTAATAGCTGAAGAGCTGGGCATTTCACGCGCGCAGTTCGACCAGTTCCTGCGCATGATGGAAGGCGGTCAGCAATTTGGCGGCGGTGGTTCTTCACGTGGCGGCGCGTATCAGCAGGCGCAACGCGGTCCAACGCTGGAAGATGCCTGCAGCGTGTTGGGCGTGAAAAGCAGCGATGATGGCACCACCATCAAGCGCGCCTACCGCAAGCTGATGAGCGAGCATCACCCTGACAAGCTGGTGGCGAAAGGTTTACCGCCGGAGATGATGGAGATGGCGAAGCAGAAAGCACAGGAGATTCAGGCGGCTTACGATTTGATTCGTAAGGAGAAGGGGTTCAAATAATCGTCTTCCAGGACGATTATTTTGTAGGGTCGTCATTTATGACGACCTTTTTTATGGCTAAAATTCCGCCGGCTGCCTGAACGTCATGCTATTGCCAAACGCGGGATGTGTGATCGTCAGCGACTCCGCATGCAGCTGTAAACGCGGCGCCATCGCTAGCGCCTCTTCATGCGCATAAAAGCGGTCACCAAGAATCGGATGCCCCAGCGCCAGCAGATGCACGCGCAGCTGGTGTGAACGTCCGGTAATTGGCTTGAGCTTGACGCGCGCACTGTTCGTCGCTTCATACTCCAGCACCTGATACTCGGTCTGCGCCGCTTTGCCGTTCTCAAAACACACCATCTGCTTAGGCCGATTCGGCCAGTCGCAAATCAGCGGCAGATCGATCAAACCCTCTTCTGCCGCCGGATGGCCCCACACGCGCGCCACATAGTATTTAGAGGGCTCGCGCTCACGGAACTGGCGCTTGAGCTCACGCTCAGCCGCTTTATTCAGGGCCACGACGATCACGCCGCTGGTGGCCATATCAAGACGATGCACCGATTCCGCCTGCGGGAAATCACGCTGGATACGCGTCATCACGCTATCCTTGTGCTCCTCCAGACGGCCCGGCACCGACAGCAACCCGCTCGGTTTATTCACCACCATAATGTGCTCGTCCTGATACAGAATATGCAGCCAGGGTTCGAGCGGCGGGTTGTAAGCTTCCATCAGCATGATGTCGCGGTCCTGGACATTATTGGTGCGTGACAACGATCAGGCGCAGCGCATCAAGACGCCAGCCTGCATCGCCCAGGCTTTCCAATACCTGCTCGCGATTGCTTTCCAGCGCTTCAACCTCATCATCACGGATGTTGGGGTTAACCGCGCGCAGCGCTTCGAGACGTGACAGCTCAGCACCGAGCTTCTCTTCGGCTTCCACTTTCGCTGCTGCGATAATCGCCTGCGCTTCTGGCACGATCGCTTTCTCCGCCTGAGTCAGAATCTCGTGCACATCTTGCTGCACCGCATTCACCAGCTTGCTGCCGGTATGGCGATTTACCGCATTCAGTTGACGGTTAAAGCTTTCGAACTCAACTTTGCCCGCCAGATTGTTACCGGCACGATCCATTAGCAAACGCACCGGCGTTGGCGGCAGGAAGCGGGTGAGCTGCAGGCTTTTCGGCGCTTGTGCTTCAACCACATAGATCATCTCGACCAGCAGCGTACCAACCGGCAGCGCCTTGTTCTTCAGCAGCGACAGCGCACAGCTGCCGGTATCGCCCGAAAGAATCAGGTCAAGACCGTTGAGGATCAGCGGATGTTCCCAGGTAATAAACTGGGTATCTTCGCGCGACAGCGCCTGATTGCGGTTAAAGGTCACGGTGCAACCCTCTTCCGGCAGGCCAGGGAAATCAGGCACCAGCATGTGATCGGATGGTGTCAGCACAATCAGGCTATCGCTGCGGTCTTCCTGATTGATACCGACGATATCGAATAGGTTCAGCGCAAAGTTAACCAGATCGGTATCGTTGTCCTGCTCACCAATGGCATTCGCCAGCTCCTGAGCCGCATCTCCGCCGTTGGAGTTCAGTTCCAGCAGGCGATCGCGGCCCTGTTCCAGCTGTGATTTCAGTGCATCGTGCTGCTTACGGCTTTCGCTGACGAACTCATCGAGCCCCTGCGGATTTTCCGGCGCGGCAAGATATTCAATCAGCTGATTGTACTCTTTGTCATAAATGGCGCGGCCGGTTGGGCAGGTGTGTTCAAACGCATCCAGCCCTTCGTGATACCAACGCAGCAGCACCGCCTGCGCGGTTTTCTCCAGCCACGGCACCAGAATCTGGATGTCATGCATTTGTCCGATACGATCGAGACGACCAATACGCTGCTCCAGCAGATCCGGATTGAACGGCAGATCGAACATCACCAAACGGCTGGCGAACTGGAAGTTACGGCCTTCAGAACCGATTTCGGAACACAGTAACACCTGCGCGCCATCCTCTTCGGAGGCGAAGAAAGCCGCTGCGCGGTCGCGTTCGATAATCGACAAACCTTCGTGGAACACGGCGGCGCGGATGCCTTCGCGCTCACGTAATACCTGCTCAAGCTGCAGCGCGGTCGCCGCTTTGGCGCAGATCACCAGCACTTTCTCTTTGCGGTTACTGGTGAGATAACCCATCAGCCACTCAACGCGCGGATCGAAGTTCCACCACGTGCCGCTATCGCCTTCAAATTCCTGATAAATCTGCTCGGGATACAGCATGTCACGTGCGCGCTCTTCTGCGCTTTTGCGTGTGCCCATGATGCCGGAGACTTTAATCGCGGTTTGATACTGCGCGGGCAGCGGCAGACGAATCTGGTGCAGCTCACGTTTCGGGAAGCCTTTCACACCGTTACGGGTATTACGGAACAGCACGCGGCTGGTGCCGTGGCGATCCATCAGCATTGAGACCAGCTCTTTACGCGCATCTTCTTTGCCATCGCGATCGCTGTTAGCCACCTGCAGCAGCGGCTCGATATCCTGTTCACCGATCAGATCGTTAATCAGGTTCATCTCATCTTTGCTGATGGCGTGATCGGCCAGCAGCGAGCTCACCGCATCAGCCACCGGACGATAATGCTGCTGCTCTTCGACAAACTGGCCGAAATCGTGGAAACGATTCGGGTCAAGCAGGCGCAGACGCGCAAAGTGGCTCTCTAAGCCGAGCTGCTCTGGCGTTGCAGTCAGCAGCAGTACGCCAGCGGTTTTCTCTGCCAGCTGCTCGATAACCTGATATTCGCGGCTTGGTGCGTCTTCGCTCCATGCCAGATGGTGCGCTTCATCGACCACCAGCAGATCCCACTCGGCATCGGCCAGCAGTTCAAGACGCTGCTTGTTACGGCGCACAAAATCGAGCGAACAGATAATCAGCTGCTCGGTTTCAAAGGCGTTATCGCTGTCGTGCTGCGCTTCGGTGTAGCGATCGTCATCAAACAGCGCAAAGCGCAGGTTGAAGCGGCGCAGCATTTCCACCAGCCACTGATGTTGCAGCGTTTCTGGCACCACAATTAGCACGCGCTCGGCACGACCGGCCAGCAGCTGTTGCTGAATAATCATCCCGGCTTCAATGGTTTTACCCAAGCCCACTTCATCCGCCAGCAGTACGCGCGGCGCGTGACGACGGCCAACATCGTGGGCGATGTGCAGCTGATGCGGAATCAGGTTGGTGCGCATACCGCGCAGGCCGCTGATCGGCAGGCGGTATTGCTCGCTGTGATATTTGCGCGCGCGGAAACGCAACGCAAAGCGGTCCATGCGGTCGAGCTGACCTGCGAACAGGCGATCCTGCGGCTTGCTGAACACCAGTTTGCTGTCAAGCATTACTTCGCGCATGACGACGCCGGTTTCTTCGGTGTCGAGACGCGTGCCGATGTAAGTCATTAAATCGTTTTCGTTGCGGACTTCATCGACGCACATCTGCCAGCCTTCGTAGCTGGTGATGGTGTCACCCGGATTGAAAATCACACGAGTAACCGGAGAATCATTTCGGGCATACAGGCGGTTTTCGCCGGTTGCCGGAAAAAGCATGGTGATCATGCGCGTATCGATCGCGACCACCGTGCCCAATCCCAGTTCACTTTCCGTATCACTAATCCAGCGTTGACCCAGTGTAAAAACCATATATTTTTTGCTCGACTCTCTGACATGCCATAAAGAAGTTCACCTGTACTCAGGCAATACCCAACCGCCAAACGGGTGTTTGGTCAGATTGTGTGTGCGGTGAGAATCAGGAAGGGCGCTATGGTACTGGATGGCAAGGCATTCGTCACCTGTCAAAAAAGCCCCAGCTGCCCAGTAATGAGTGTAGCAAAGTCATCACCGACGAACGGTAAAATGCCGTCAGCCACCGGCTGCAGCTGTTTGGTGACGTAATGATCGTAGTCGAGTGGCGTATTCCGCGCCTCAAGTGGTTCCGGGCCGGCCGTTGCCATCACATAGCGAATCGATCCACCGTTTTGATACTGCAACGGGCGCTGCAGCTTGCGGTTGTGCTCATCGGCGAGGCGCGCAGCGCGCACGTGTGGCGGCACATTACGCTCATAATCTTTCAGCGCGCGACGCAGGCGTTTTTTATATACCAGCTGATCGTCGAGTTCCCCGGCCAGCAGCTGCGCGACCGTGTCGCGAATGTAATCCTGCCACGGCTCGCCACGGAAAATGCGGCCATAGAGATTTTGCTGGAACTGCTGCGCCAGCGGCGTCCAGTCGGTGCGCACCGATTCGAGGCCTTTAAACACCAGCCGCTCACCGCCATCGCTGCGAATCATGCCGGCATAACGCTTTTTGCTGCCCTGTTCGGCGCCGCGAATGGTCGGCATCAGAAAACGGCTGAAGTGGGTTTCATACTCCAGCTCCAGCGCGCTCTCCAGCCCATAAGTCGATTGCAGATGCTGCTGCCACCAGCCATTAACCTGTTCAGCAAGGTGACGGCCAATCGCAGCCGCCTCCGCTTCACTGCGCGCGCCTTTCAGCCAGACGAAGGTGGAATCGGTATCGCCGTAAATCACATCAAAGCCTTCCGCTTCAATCAGCTCGCGCGTTTGCTGCATGATGGCGTGGCCGCGCAGGGTAATGGATGAGGCGAGGCGCGGATCGAAGAAGCGGCAAGCGCTGGTGCCGAGCACGCCATAAAAAGCATTCATGATAATCTTCAGTGCCTGCGACAGCGGCTTGTTGTTGTCGCGCTTGGCGGCTTCACGGCCTTGCCAAATCTGCTCGACAATCGCCGGTAAGCAGTGCGTTTCGCGTGAGAAGCGCGCGTTGCGAAAACCTGGCACCGAATCGGCGTCATCCGGATGCGCAAGGCCCTCCACCAGTCCAACGGGATCGATGAGGAAGGTGCGAATAATTGAGGGATAGAGGCTTTTGTAATCCAGCACCAGCACCGAATCGTACAGGCCGGGGCGTGAATCCATCACGTAGCCGCCGGGGCTGGCTTCCGGCGCAACTTCACCGAGATTCGGCGCCACGAAACCGGCGCGGTGCATGCGCGGAATATAGAGATGACCAAAGGCCGCCACCGAACCGCCGTGACGATCCACCGCTAAACCGTTCACCGTGGCGCGTTCCAGCAGGAACGGCATGATGGCGGTATGCTGGAAGATGCGCGTCACCAGTTCGCAATCTTTGAGGTTATATTTCGCCAGCGCCGGTTTATCGTTGGCAAAGCGCCAGTTGATCTCCTCCATGCGATCCCACGGATTGTCGATGGCTTTACCTTCGCCCAGCAGCTGGCGCGACACCGCTTCAAGGCTGAAAGAGGGGAAATCCCAGAAGGCAGATTTGAGCGCGTCGATGCCATCAATAATCAAGCGGCCCGTCGCCTGTGCGAAGAACACGCCGGGCTTGAAGCCGTGCTCGCGCCACTCCAGCGCCTGCTTCTGACGCCCTAAACGCAGCGGAATGCCGTATCGATCGGCGTGTTTCTGCAATACGCGCAAATCGAACTGCACCACGTTCCAGCCGATAATCACATCTGGTTCATGCCGTTCAAACCATGCGTTGAGCTGCTCAAGCAGTTGCGGGCGGCTATCAACATAGATCAGATCAAAATCGAGCGTGCTGGCATCGCCGTTGGGCGGACCCAGCATGTAAACCTGGCGCTGACCGCAGCCTTCCAGCCCGATGCAATAGAGTTCGCCATGCTGGGTGGTTTCAATATCCAGCGATACCCATTTCAGCTGCGGACGGTAATCAGGATGCGGCTTCAGGCGCGCGTTGACCACGCTGTCGCCGCGCGTTTCACCGCTAAACCACACCGGCGCAGTGATAAAGCGCTCCATCAAATAGCGTTCGGGTGGACGGATATCTGCTTCATATACCGGAATACCGTTTTCACGCAGGCGCTTTTCCAGGTTTTGCAGCTGGCGATTGCTGCGACAATAGAGGCCAAACACCGGGCGGCGGCGGAAATCCTTCAGCTCTAGCGTTTGCATACGCGTGTGCCGCTCGTCGCGGATCAGCGCTTCGGTTTGCGCGCGGAACTCCTCGGGCACAAACGCCACGGATTCCTGAGCAGGCAGCACCAGCCGCTGCGGGCCGCTGTCGGTTGCCAGCCACAGCACCACTTCGCTGCCGGTCGGCGTATCTCGCCAATGTCGGGTAAGCAGAAAACCTGCGCGCGGATCGGTCACGTTAACTCCAGAGAATGAATTGCATTGAGTATAACATGGATGTTTATACAGTGTATTTGGTTCCCTTTTCCAACATCATTCGAATTGCAGGAAGGCGGCAAGTGCGTAAGTCCCCGGGAGCTTACATCAGTAAGTGACCGGGGCGAGCGCACGCAGCCAACGCACCTGCAATTTGAAGGATGACGGAAAAGCCTACAATTCTTGCCTTGACGCTGGCTCCCGTGCTCTGGACAATCCAGCCTCTATATTCCGCAGAGGATATTTATGGAAGCCTGGATTCAACACCTGTTTTCGCAATCGCTGGAGTACGCGCTGATCGCCGTTGCGCTGGTGACTTTCCTTGAGTCGCTGGCCTTCGTGGGATTGCTGTTGCCGGGCACGGTATTAATGGCCAGCCTTGGGGCGCTGGTTGGAAGTGGACAAATTGGTCTTTACCCGGCGTGGGCGGCAGGTTTTGCTGGCTGCCTCATCGGGGATTGGGTTTCGTATGGCATCGGCTGGAAATTTCAGGGGCCGCTGCATCGTTGGAAATACATCCAAAAATACAAGGGCTTGCTGGATAAAACCGAACATGCATTGCACCAGCACAGCATGCTCACCATTTTGGTAGGGCGTTTCGTGGGGCCGACGCGTCCGCTGATTCCGCTGGCGGCCGGCATGCTGGAGTTGCCGGTGCGCAAGTTCCTGCCGCCTAACCTGATTGGCTGTATTCTCTGGCCTCCCGCTTATTTGATGCCGGGCATTCTGGCGGGCGTGGCGATTGACGTGCCGCAGGCCGCACAGGGCGGCAGCTTTAAGTGGTTGCTGTTGCTGGTGGCGCTGCTGCTGTGGATCGGTGGCTGGCTGCTGTGGCGCTGGTGGCGCAGCGGGAAAACCGTCGATTGGGCAACGAAATATCTGCCAACTGCGCGCCTGCGCTGGCTGGCTCCGCTAATGGCGGCAATTGGCCTGGGCGCGTTTATCGCTATCCAGTTCCATCCGATGATGCCGATCTTCCGCCACCTGCTGTGGAAAGTCTTCTTCGCTTAACGCGATGTCACGCCAAGGATGGCGGCCGCCTCACTTTCACCACGCACCAAACTCTCAGTACTGCCATCCCAGTAGATGCGCCCATCGACGATCACCAAACTGCGTGGCGCAATCTGCTGAGCATCTTCCAGACTGTGCGACACCATCAACAAGGTGATGTTACGGCTTTCGCATACCGAACGAACCAGCTGCAGCATCTCGTTGCGCAGCGCCGGATCCAGCGCTGAGAAGGGTTCGTCCAGCAGCAAAATTGGCTGATTGCGCAGCAGGCAACGCGCCAGTGCCACGCGCTGACGCTGGCCGCCGGAAAGCTCGCCAGGCAAACGCGTGAGCATTGCCTGCAGGCCAGTTTGATCGGCGATATCCACGACTTGCTGCTGCTGTTCGCGCGTCAGTTTCAGGCCCGGATGTAAACCCAACGCCATGTTTTGCTGCACCGTCAGATGCGGAAAAAGGTTGTTCTCCTGGAACAGCATGGAAACCGGGCGCGCCGACGGTACGCTGTGAGTATGATCAATGCCGTTCATCACCAGCGCGCCTTGATTGATCGGCAAAAAGCCGCCAATCAGACTCAGCAAGGTACTTTTCCCCGCGCCGCTCGGACCGAGGATCGCCAGACGTTCACCGGCCTGCGCCGCAAAACTGAAGCGCATCGGCAGATGCTGATAAAGGTAAGTGAGGTTATTCAGTGTCAGCATGGCGACCCGGTAATTTTTCCATCAGAGTAAAGAGTAGCAAGCAGAGCAGCAGCAGCAGTAGCGCAGTGACGGCGCCGTCCGCACCGCGATAGGCGCCAATCTGCTGGAACAGATAGAAGGGCAGCGTGCGGAAATCGGCGCTGCCAAACAGCGCGACCACGCCGAAATCACCAATCGACAGCACGCAGGCAAACGCCAGCGCCTGAGCAATTGGACGTTTCAGCGCGCGCAGCTCAATCAGCCGCAAACGGTTGAAGCCGGAGATGCCGAGTGAAGCGCAGAGCTGGCTGTAACGGGCGCTGATATCGCGCATCGGATTCTCCAGCACTTTCATGGCGTAAGGGATGGCGATCAGGGCATTAGTAAAGATCACCAAACCATCGGCGCGCTGCGGCAGACCTACGGTGGCGTTGAACAGCAGGAAGAAACCGCTCGCCAGCACAATGCCCGGCATCGCCAGAATCAGCATGCCGCTCATCTCCATCGCCTGCGCGGCGATTACTTTTTGGCGCTGACGCAGCTCGCGGCTGCTCCACAACAGCATCATGGTCAGCACCACGCAGAGCACGCCAGCTCCCACGGCGATGCGTAGCGAGGTAAAGGTGGCTTGCCACAGCGCCGCTTGTTGCAGTGCACCGGCGACGCCGCCGCGCAAACCATCGACGATTACCGCCGCCAGAGGCGGTAACAGCAGCAGCAGCGCCAGACTAATCAACAACGTATCGCTGATGCGCGCCTGCCATGAATCCTGCGGATCGCGCCAGCCGCGAATGCTCTGGCTGCCGGTGGGAATGGCTTTGCTAAAGCGCTGGCTCAGCAGCACCAGCAGCAAGCAACAACCGAGCTGTAACAGCGCCAGCAGCGCCGCGCGGCCCGGATCGTAGTCGAAATTCAGCGCCTGATAGATCGCCAGTTCCAGCGTGGTGGCCTGCGGTCCGCCGCCCAGCGCCAGCACCGTGGCGAAGCTGGCGAAACAGAGCATAAAGATCAGCGCCGCCGTCGGCAGAATCTGACGGCGCAGCCATGGCCATTCCAGCCAGCGAAACAGATTCCAGCCGCGCAGGCCTAGCTGGGCGGCGACTTGCCGCTGCTCGCCGGGAATGCTCTCCAGCGCCTGTAACAGCAGGCGCGTCGCCAGCGGCAGGTTAAAAAAGACGTGCGCCAGCAGAATGCCCTGCAGGCCATACGGTGAAAAGTGGTAGTCAAAGCCAATGGCCGCGCACAGTTGTGCCAGCCAGCCGCTGCGACCATACACGCTGAGCAAGCCAAACACCGCCACCAGCACCGGCAGCACCAGCGTCATGGCGCACAGGCGCAGCAACAGGTTGCGACCGGGAAAACGGCGGCGATAGAGCGCGCGGGCCAGCAAGATTGCGGGCAGCACCGAGAGCAACGCCGACAGCAGCGCCTGCTCAAACGAGAACAGCAGCACATGATGCAGATAACTGTCGTTGAGCAGCGCACGCCAGTCGGTGGCCGGCGCAACCATCACCAATGCGCCAAACGCCAGCAGCGCCACCGCGCACAGCAACAGCGCGATGGCGCTACCGGGAATTAACCAGCCGGGCATTAACGGCTAACGGCGCTTTGCCATGCGCTGATCCACGCGGCGCGATGGTCGGCCACTTCGGCTGGCGTGTATTGCAACGCCTTGGCGGGTACCTGCAGCGTTTGATAACCGGCTGGTAGATCGCTTTTGATCACCGGATACATCCAGTTGCCGGTGGGAATGGTCTGCTGGAAAGCCGGAGAAACCATAAACTGCATGAACTGCTGCGCCAGCTTGGGCTGTTTGCTGCTGGCGAGCTGCGCGGCAACTTCCACCTGCAAATAGTGGCCTTCGCTAAATTCGGCAGCGGCGTAGTTCTCTTTCTTCTCTTCGATAATGTGATAAGCCGGAGAAGTGGTGTAGCTCAACACCAGATCGCCTTCGCCCTTCAGGAACAGGCCGTAAGCTTCGCTCCAGCCTTTGGTGACGGTAACGGTTTTTTGTGCCAGCTTCTGCCACGCCTCAGGCGCGTTATCGCCATAGACTTTCTGCATCCACAGCAGCAGGCCAAGGCCCGGCGTGCTGGTGCGCGGATCTTCATAAATCACGCGCCATTTTTCCGGGCTTTCGACCAGTTCTTTCAGGCTTTTCGGCGGATTCTTCAGTTTGTTTTTATCGTAGACGAAGGCGAAGTAGCCATAATCGAACGGGATGAAGGTGTCGTTGTGCCAGCCATCTGGCAACGATAATGCTTTGGTATCAACGCTACTTTTGGCAAACAGCCCGGTTTTCTCCGCCGCCTGCACCAGATTGTTATCCAGCCCCAGCACCACATCAGCTTTGCTGTTTTTGCCTTCCATGCGCACACGATTGAGCAGCGATACGCCATCTTCCAGCGCTACGTACTTCAGTTCGCAGCCGCACTGCGCTTCAAAGGCTTTTTTTACCGCTGGACCGGGGCCCCAATCGGCAGAGAACGAATCGTAGGTGTAAACGGTGAGAACCGGTTTGGCAGCGAAAGCCGGTGCAGCAACCAGCAGCAACACAGGCAGAACTTTGTTTAACACTTTGCGCTCCTTGAGGAGAAGATAAGGTCGAGTCGCAAAGGATCTGAGGAGTGAGACATCTCAAATCCCTACGCCGGTATTAGCCGGATCAGGTTCGACGGGTTTCTCTCAGCCCTGATTTCAAGGCACCCCGTTGAGAACGGCTCATTCTAGACATTTATATGACAGCGCGAAAGGATCACAGCTCCGGCGGCGCAAACCAGGCTGATTTGAAGTCAAACCAGCCGAGCGTATTGAGACGCACGCCGCGCATACTGCGCTGTCCTTCCAGCAGCAGCCAGTGATGGAACAGCGGATGCAGATAGTCGCTGTCGATCAGCTGTTTACTCCAATCCGCCAAGGGTAAATCCTTTTGCCGCCAGCGCGCGGCATCGGCTTGCCAGTCAATTGGGATGCAGTGATGCATCAACGGCAGCTCAAACAGCTGGGCGAACAGCGCGTACTCGAGCGGCAAGGTAAAGTTGACGCTGCCGAGCCAGATGTCACTTTCACCTTCCCCCTCGAACCACTCTTCGTAGCTCACAACGCGGGTGATCAGCTCAACACCTTGCTGCGCCAGCAGCGGTCGCAGCGCGTTGGCGATACCTTCATGCTCAACGTGATGGCTGTACCAGCTCAACGTCAGTTGGGTTAAACCTGCTGGCTTGTCGGCGGGCGTGAGATCGCGGCGATGGTGCCAGCGTGGCAGCAAGCCATAAGCGGGGAACCAGTAACGCTGATAGCCGACGCCAGCATGA
The DNA here is from genome assembly GCF_024707505.1 of Pantoea sp. SOD02. Classification (GTDB taxonomy): domain Bacteria; phylum Pseudomonadota; class Gammaproteobacteria; order Enterobacterales; family Enterobacteriaceae; genus Pantoea; species Pantoea symbiotica. The sequence goes on from NZ_CP102604.1 coordinate 792,834, forward strand.
TTCAATAAGGCGATCGGATTAAACAGATAACTCACCCAGCGGCGGAAATGCGCATCGCGGCCCAATGCGGAGCGCTGATCGTAAAGCAGAAAGTAGCAGCCTTCTTCCAGACGGCTCTCTTCCGATTTTTCGTCAGCGGTTTCGCCCTGCAGTTTCACTCCGGCATACACCAGCTCATCACTGATCTCCGGCAGCACCCAAATCGACACATCGTCAATCAGCGCGCGATAGCCAAAGTAATCATCGAAGGCGGCGATTTTCAGCTGCGTTTGTTGGTTGCGCACCACGCTGTACGGGCCGGTGCCAATCGGCTGGCGGGCAAACTGACGCAGCGTTGGCCATTCGCGCGGCAGGATCATCGCGCTGACGCTGGCCAGCAGCCACGGCAACCAATCATCCGGCTGGCTCAGATGGATATCCAGCGTCCAGGGCGCGGGCGACTCCAGTTTACTGATGTGAGAAAACAGCGGCTGGCTGCGCACGCGTTCCAGCGAAGCAATCACATCCTCCATTTCCAGTTCACGACCATGATGAAAACGGATCGCCGGGCGCAGGAAGAAGCGCCACTGCAGCGGCGAGGTTTGCTGCCAGTGATGGGCGATATCGGGTTCGATTTCCCCCTTTTCCTCATTTATGCGCATCAGGCCGTTGAAAATTTGTCGCGCCAGATGGGTTTCTGAGCGGCGCAGTGGCGAACCGGGCAGCAGATTGGGCAGCGGACGGTAATAGAGCACGCGCAGGATGTGTTTACCCTGACGGAAGCTGCGGCCTAAATGTGCCGCGATCATCTGGCGCACCTGATTTTTATCGCCAACCAGTTGCACTAACTGTTCGATGCGATCCTGCTCAAGTAGATCCTCAGCACGCTGCTGCTGAAGCGCCAGGCCGGTATAGCAGAAACTCAGCATCGAGCGCTTGCCGCGTCCCGCTTCCGCCTGCCAAATCAGCCAGCCTTCACTCTGCATGGCGTTGAGCAGGTTACGCATATGGCGACGCGAGCAGTGCAGCAGATCGGCCAGTTCGTTGAGCGTGGTTTCCTGATCCTGCCCCTGACAGCTTTGCCATAAGCGGATGAATTGCTGCTGCAAACGTGAAGAGGACATAAAAGGGGAACTCCTTGTCAGAATCGCTCAGTTTTTCCTGCCTCATATTAGAGGCATACTGCACGGCAATGGAAGAGCGGGAGGCATTCAGTAATGAATGGCGCTCTGCCAGCGGTTCCGCCGACGTGGAACCTCTTTCTGAGTAGGGTGCATTTTCACCGCCAGCAGCGCTTTATCTGCTGGCTTTTTTCGTTTTCCTGTAGAATCTTCTACCCTCATTTCTCTACCTTTTTTTATTCGCAAAGGGATTTCTGCATGAAATCGCTGTTAACGCGTCAACGTCGCATCAATCCGGTCTATCTCTCGTTTATGGCAGTGTCGTTTATGACCGGCGTGGCTGGTGCGCTGCAGGCGCCGACGCTGAGCCTGTTTCTGACGCGCGAAGTGCAGGTAAGTCCGTTCTGGGTCGGCTTGTTCTTTACCATCAATGCGATCGCCGGGATTGTGATTAGCCTGCTGATGGCGAAACGCTCCGATAACCAGGGCGATCGCCGCAACCTGATTCTGTTTTGCTGCCTGATGGCGACGCTGAATGCGCTGCTGTTTGCCTTCAATCGCCACTATTTAACGCTGGTGACGCTGGGCGTATTTTTGTCGGCGCTGGCCAGCGTGTCGATTCCGCAGGTGTTTGCGCTCGCGCGCGAATATGCCGATCAGTCGGCGCGTGAAGTGGTGATGTTCAGCTCGGTGATGCGTGCGCAGCTGTCGCTGGCGTGGGTGATTGGGCCGCCGCTGTCGTTTGCGCTGGCGCTCAACTACGGCTTTGTGACGCTGTTTTGCGTGGCGGCGGGGATTTTCCTGCTGAGCATGCTGCTGATCTGGCGTACCTTGCCGTCGGTGCCGCGCGTGGTGGCATCGCCTGAAGAGGTGCTGACGCAGCTGAGCCCGTGGAAAGACAGCCAGGTGCGGTTGCTGTTTATCGCCTCCGTCACCATGTGGGCGTGCAACACCATGTATATCATTGATATGCCGCTGTATATCAGCTCTACGCTTGGCTTACCGGAGAAGCTGGCGGGATTGCTGATGGGCACTGCCGCCGGGCTAGAGATTCCAATCATGCTGCTGGCCGGGCATTACGCGCGGCGCACCGGCAAACGCAAACTGATGCTGCTGGCGCTGGTGGCGGCGATTGTGTTTTATCTCGGATTGGTGATGTTCCAGTCGCGCACTGCGTTGATGGTGCTGCAATTGTTTAACGCTGCCTTTATTGGCATCATCGCAGGGATTGGCATGTTGTGGTTCCAGGATTTAATGCCGGGCCGCGCGGGTGCGGCGACGACGCTGTTCACCACCTCGATTTCCACCGGCATGATTATCGCCGGCATCATTCAGGGCACCATGAGTGAGCGCTTTGGTCATGAGTCAGTTTACTGGCTGGCGTTGGGGCTGGCGGTGCTGGCGTTGGGATTGGCGTCGCGCGTGCGGGATGTATAAAGGATAAGGGCGACATCACGTCGCCCTTGTTGCCTTAGCGTAAGAACGCGGGCTGATTGGTTTCGTAGCTGAAGATTGAGGCTTCGTGTTGCAGCGTCAGGCCAATGCTGTCGAGACCGTTGATCATGCAGTGACGGCGGAAGCTGTCGATTTCAAAGCTATAGGTCTTATCGCCTGCCGTAACAGTTTGCGCTTCCAGATCCACGGTGAAAGAGACGCCAGGCTGCGCGGCAACCAGTTTGAACATCTCATCCACTTCTTCATCGCTCAACTTCACCGGCAGCAGCTGGTTGTTGAAGCTGTTGCCATAGAAGATGTCGGCGAAGCTTGGCGCGATCACCACATGGAAACCGAAATCGGTCAGCGCCCACGGCGCGTGCTCACGCGATGAGCCGCAGCCAAAGTTCTCACGCGCCAGCAAAATGCTGGTGCCTTTGAATTCGGGTTTGTTCAGCACGAAGCTGGCAGTTGGCACTGTGCCCGCATCATCTTCAAAACGCCAGTCGTGGAACAGGTGCGCGCCAAAACCGGTGCGCGTCACTTTCTGCAGGAACTGCTTTGGAATGATGGCATCAGTATCGACGTTGGCCGCATCTAATGGCGCCACAATTCCGCTGTGTTGAGTAAATTTGTTCGCCATGGTTTACGCTCCCTGAGTCAATTCACGAATGTCGGCAAAACGACCGGTTACGGCAGCCGCAGCGGCCATCGCCGGGCTCACCAGGTGCGTGCGTCCACCGCGGCCCTGACGGCCTTCAAAGTTACGGTTGCTGGTTGATGCGCAACGTTCGCCTGGATTCAGGCGGTCATTGTTCATTGCCAGACACATTGAGCAACCCGGTAAACGCCATTCAAAACCGGCTTCGAGGAAGATTTTGTCCAGACCTTCGGCTTCGGCTTGTGCTTTCACCGGACCGGAACCTGGTACCACCATCGCTACTACGCCCGGCGCTACTTTGCGACCTTTGGCAATTGCGGCAGCGGCACGCAGATCTTCAATACGTGAGTTGGTGCAGGAACCGATAAACACTTTATCGATCGCTACGTCAGTCAGTTTGATGCCTGGCTGCAGATCCATGTACGCCAGCGCTTTCTCTGCAGAAGCGCGCTCAACCGGATCGGCAAAGGATTGTGGATTCGGGATCGCTTGATCGACCGCCATCACCTGGCCTGGATTGGTGCCCCAGGTCACTTGCGGGGCGATATCTTCGGCGTGAAGCGTGACGATGCTGTCGAATTTGGCATCGCTGTCGGACTTCAGCGTGCGCCAGTAAGCGACCGCTTGTTCCCACTGCTCGCCCTTCGGCGCGAACTGCTTGTCTTTGAGGTAAGCGAAAGTGGTGTCATCCGGCGCAACCAGGCCCGCTTTGGCACCCATTTCAATCGCCATGTTACACAGCGTCATGCGGCCTTCCATGCTCAGCGCTTCGATCGCTGGGCCACAGAATTCGACAACGTGACCGGTACCGCCAGCGCTGCCGGTTTTACCGATGATCGCCAATACGATGTCTTTGGCAGTGATGCCCGGCGCAGCTTCGCCCAGCACTTCAATCTTCATGGTTTTCGCGCGGCCCTGCTTCAGGGTTTGCGTGGCAAACACATGCTCAACTTCGGAAGTACCGATACCGAATGCCAGTGAACCGAACGCGCCGTGGGTGGCGGTGTGGGAATCGCCGCACACAATGGTCATGCCCGGCAACGTCATACCTTGCTCTGGCCCAATCACGTGCACGATGCCCTGGAACGGGTGATTCAGGTCATACAGCTGAATGCCGAACTCAGCACAGTTCTTGATCAGCTCTTGCATCTGAATACGCGCCATCTCGCCAGACGCGTTGATATCTTTGGTCTGCGTCGAAACGTTGTGATCCATGGTGGCGAAGGTTTTCGACGGCTGGCGCACTTTGCGGCCGTGTGCGCGCAGGCCATCAAAGGCCTGCGGTGACGTCACTTCATGGATCAGATGGCGATCGATATAGAGTAACGGAGTTTCGTTAGGCGTTTCGTGGACGACATGTGCATCAAATAACTTCTGGTATAAGCTTTTCATTTTATTATTTTTCCTCGGCGATGAAACCGGCAATGATGCTGCCCATCTCATCTGTGCTCACGGCCTTGCCGTCACCGGCCAAATCACGGGTACGATAACCCGCTTCCAACGCGCGGCTGACAGCGCGTTCAATGCTTGCGGCTGCTTCATCCGCATTCAGGCTGTAACGCAGCAGCAGTGACAGCGAAAGAATCTGCGCAATCGGGTTGGCAATGTTCTGACCGGCGATATCCGGTGCGGAACCGCCCGCTGGCTCAAACAGGCCAAAACCTTCTTCGTTCAGGCTGGCAGAAGGCAGCAAGCCCATCGAACCGGTAATCATCGCGCATTCGTCTGACAGGATGTCGCCAAACAGGTTAGAACACAGCAGCACGTCAAACTGTGATGGATCTTTAATCAGCTGCATGGTGGCGTTATCGATGTACATGTGGCTCAACTGCACATCCGGATAATCTTTTGCCACTTCATTGACAATCTCGCGCCACATCACGGAAGTCTGCAACACGTTGGCTTTATCGATTGAGGTAACGATGTTGCGGCGCTTACGCGCTGATTCAAACGCGATACGCGTAATGCGCTCGATTTCGAAGCGGTGATAAACCTCAGTATCGAAAGCGCGCTCATGTGGGCCGCTGCCTTCACGGCCTTTCGGCTGACCGAAGTAGATGCCGCCGGTCAGTTCACGCACGCACAGGATGTCGAAACCGCGCTCGGCGATATCGCTGCGCAGCGGGCAGAACGCTTCCAGACCTTTATACAACGCGGCAGGGCGCAAGTTGCTGAACAGCTTAAAGTGCTTACGCAGCGGCAGCAGCGCGCCGCGCTCAGGTTGCTGTGCAGGCGGCAGATGTTCCCACTTCGGGCCACCTACCGAGCCAAACAGAATCGCATCCGCTTGCTCTGCGCCGGCAACGGTAGCCGGTGGCAGCGGTTCACCATGACGATCGATGGCGATACCGCCAACATCATATTCGCTGGTGGTGATACGCATGTCGAAACGCGTACGAATTGCATCGAGAACTTTCATGGCCTGCGCCATCACTTCCGGACCAATTCCGTCGCCTGGCAATACCGCGATATGAGAAGACTTAGACATAGTTACACCGTTTCCTTCTGATCTTTAAATTTACGCTGCAGTTCTTTTTCCACCTGCTTAGCACGCCAAATATTGTTCAACGCGTTCACCATCGCTTTCGCCGATGATTCGACGATATCGGTCGCCAGGCCAACGCCGTGGAATTTACGACCGTTGTAGTTGACCACGATATCGACCTGACCCAGCGCGTTCTCGCCGTGGCCTTTCGCTGTCAACTTGTAGTTAATCAGTTCGGCTTCAAAGCCGGTGATGCGGTTGATCGCCTGATAAACCGCATCAACCGGACCGTTACCGGTTGCGGCGTCAGCTTTGGTCTCTTCACCGCAGCCCAACTGCACGGAGGCCGTCGCGGTCACGCTTGAGCCGGTCTGCACGTTGAATTCGTTCAGCTGGAAATATTCTGGCTCTTCGTTCTGCTTGTTGATGAAGGCCAACGCTTCCAGATCGTAATCGAAGACCTGACCTTTCTTGTCGGCCAGCTTCAGGAAGGCGTCGTACAAGGTGTCGAGGTTGTAATCAGACTCCTTGTAGCCCATCTCTTCCATGCGGTGTTTCACCGCGGCGCGGCCAGAACGGGAAGTCAGGTTCAGCTGGATTTTGTGCAGGCCGATAGATTCTGGCGTCAGGATTTCGTAGTTTTCGCGGTTCTTCAGCACGCCATCCTGGTGAATACCGGAAGAGTGGGCGAAGGCGTTAGAACCGACCACCGCTTTGTTGGCTGGAATCGGCATGTTGCAGATTTGGCTAACGGTTTGGCTGGTGCGGTAAATTTCCTGATGATTGATGTTGGTGTGGACATTCATGATCTGCTGGCGGGTTTTGATCGCCATGATCACTTCTTCCAGCGCACAGTTACCGGCGCGCTCACCTAAACCGTTTAACGTGCCTTCAACCTGACGCGCACCGGCCAATACTGCGGCGATGGCGTTGCCGGTCGCCATACCCAAATCGTCATGGGTATGAACAGACAAGATGGCTTTATCGATGTTGGGAACGCGAGCCACCAATTGGCCAATGATGTTGGCGTATTCACCTGGCAAGGTGTAGCCGACGGTGTCCGGGATGTTGATGGTGGTTGCACCGGCATTGATCGCGGCTTCAACCATGCGGCACAAATCGTCGATTGGCGTACGACCGCCATCTTCACAGGAGAACTCAACGTCGTCGGTGTAGTTGCGAGCGCGTTTGATCATGTGCACCGCGCGTTCAATCACTTCCGGCAGCGTGCTGCGCAATTTAGTGGCGATATGCATCGGCGAAGTCGCGATGAAGGTGTGAATACGGAACGCTTCAGCCACACGCAGTGATTCGTATGCGGCGTCAATGTCCTTCTCAACGCAGCGTGCCAGTCCGCAGACGCGGCTGTTTTTAATGGTACGAGCGATGGTTTGTACGGATTCAAAATCGCCTGGAGAGGAAACGGGGAAGCCCACTTCCATCACATCCACGCCCATACGTTCCAACGCCAGAGCGATTTGCAGTTTTTCTTTAACACTCAGGCTGGCCTGTAAAGCCTGTTCACCATCACGCAGAGTGGTATCGAAAATAATAACTTGCTGGCTCATCGTAATCTTCCTTATGCATTAACGTTGCCGGTGCTACGAGCATAAAAAAACCCGCGCATTGGCGCGGGTTTCTTAAACTTCTGCAGGTTCGAATCAGTTATTGATTCCGCCCACGAGTCTACCGCGCAAACTGGATGCGTTTAGTAGTAGACCGAGTAGGCGGAAAGAATGAAACATGATTCAAACCTCGTAAATTTTTGGATGCACATATTGGTACTGGAATTGACGTATGAAGTCAACCTTAAGTGCAAGGGTATTTCTGAGAGGTAAAAAGGGCGATGTGCTGTGATTTTTCAGCTGCGCAGAGCAATGGCATTAATTAGTAACAGGATAAGTGATTCCATCCACTTAAAAAATCGTTTAGAAAATAGAATTTATTTTAACTAATTGATAATTATTGGCTTATGTCGGCAATGCGCATTGCTGGTAAAACAAGATTAGGCTTGTTGTTAAGAAGAATATGATGTGATTAGACCGTTTTATAGATAATCACGCCAGAAAGTAATTATCACAAAAGATTGTGGACTGAGTGGTCAGGCAATATGAAAATCATATTTCTTAGAACACGCTGCAAATAATCTCTAAACCAGCATTTTCCTCTGTGGTTATGACGAAGCATTAGTTTAATCCTCGCAGGCAATAATCACGCATCAGTGCCTTTATTGCCGGATTGGGCGCGACGTGGCGTCCTGGCGTTTGCAGGCCGGGTTGTCTGCGGTTATGGTAATCGACCTACTCTCATATAATTAACTCAAGTAGATTCCCTGTACCTGGAAGGCGGACAGAACGCTGCCTTCTGAGCATAAACATAAGGTTTTGATCTTAATTGGCGATCGGGGGCCGGATATCAGTGGCGTGCGGGAAACGCGAACGTCAGTGGATTCAGTCCCTCAAGCCTGGAGGCAGAAAATGGAGATGTTGTCAGGAGCCGAAATGGTCGTCCGTTCGTTAATCGATCAGGGCGTTAAGCAGGTATTCGGTTATCCGGGCGGAGCGGTGCTCGATATTTACGATGCGCTGCAAACGGTCGGTGGTATTGACCACGTATTGGTCCGTCATGAACAAGGCGCGGTGCATATGGCCGATGGCCTTGCGCGTGCGACCGGTGAAGTAGGCGTGGTGCTGGTGACTTCCGGTCCGGGTGCTACCAACGCGATTACCGGTATTGCAACCGCCTATATGGATTCAATCCCGATGGTGATTCTGTCGGGTCAGGTGCCTTCGTCACTGATTGGTTACGATGCGTTCCAGGAGTGCGACATGGTCGGTATCTCCCGCCCGGTGGTGAAGCACAGCTTCCTGGTGAAAAAAGCCGAAGAGATCCCAACCGTGCTGAAAAAGGCCTTCTGGCTGGCAGCCAGCGGTCGTCCGGGGCCGGTGGTTATCGATCTGCCAAAAGATATCCTGAACCCAGCCAACAAGCTGCCGTACGTTTGGCCGGAAACGGTGAGCATGCGCTCTTACAATCCGACCATTCAGGGCCATAAAGGACAGATCAAGCGCGCGCTGCAAACATTACTGGCTGCGCACAAGCCGGTGATTTATGCCGGCGGCGGGGCGATTATGTCGGGCTGCGAAGCAGAATTGCTGCAGCTGGCTGAGCAACTTAATATTCCGGTGACAACCTCGCTGATGGGCCTGGGCGTGTTCCCTGGCACCCATCGTCAGTGCATCGGCATGCTGGGTATGCACGGCACTTACGAAGCCAACATGACCATGCACAACGCCGATCTGATTTTCGGTATTGGCGTGCGTTTTGACGACCGCACCACCAACAATCTGGCGAAGTACTGCCCGAACGCCACCATTATGCATATCGATGTCGATCCAACGTCGATCTCCAAAACCGTCAGCGCGGACATTCCGATTGTCGGCGATGCGAAGCAGACGCTGGCGCAGATGTTAGAGCTGCTGGCGCAAAATGATGCGAAGCAGGAACTCGATAGCCTGCGCGACTGGTGGCAGACCATTGAAGGCTGGCGTGGCCGCAAGTGTCTGGAATTCGATCGCACCAGTGACAAAATCAAGCCGCAGGCTGTCATCGAAACCATCTGTCGTTTGACCAAAGGCGAAGCTTACGTCACCTCTGACGTCGGTCAGCATCAGATGTTTGCCGCACTTTATTACCAGTTTGACAAGCCGCGTCGCTGGATCAACTCCGGTGGCTTGGGCACCATGGGCTTCGGCTTGCCTGCAGCGCTGGGCGTGAAGATGGCGCTGCCGGATGAAACGGTTATCTGCGTGACCGGCGATGGCAGCATCCAGATGAACATTCAGGAACTGTCGACCGCGCTGCAGTACGATTTGCCAGTGCTGGTATTGAACCTCAACAACGGCTTCCTCGGCATGGTTAAGCAGTGGCAGGACATGATTTACTCTGGTCGCCACTCGCAGTCTTACATGCAATCACTGCCTGACTTCGTGCGTCTGGCCGAAGCTTATGGTCATGTGGGGATCTCCATTGCGCATCCTGCGGAGCTGGAAGAGAAGCTGCAGCTGGCACTGGATACGCTGGCGAAAGGCCGTCTGGTGTTTGTGGATGTGAATATTGACGGCAGCGAGCACGTTTACCCGATGCAAATTCGTGGTGGTTCGATGGATGAGATGTGGTTGAGCAAAACGGAGAGGACTTAATTATGCGTCGTATTTTATCGGTTCTGCTGGAAAACGAATCCGGCGCATTGTCCCGCGTAGTGGGACTGTTCTCTCAACGCGGTTACAACATCGAAAGCCTTACTGTCGCGCCAACCGATGATCCGACCTTATCACGCATGACAATTCAAACGGTCGGCGATGAGAAAGTGCTGGAGCAGATCGAAAAGCAGCTGCACAAGCTGGTGGACGTGTTACGAGTCAGCGAGCTGGGGCAGGGCGCTTACGTTGAGCGTGAAATCATGCTGGTGAAAATCCAGGCCAGCGGTTACGGCCGTGAAGAAGTGAAGCGCAGCGCGGAAATTTTCCGTGGTCAGATTATCGATGTCACGCCAACGCTTTACACGGTTCAGCTGGCAGGCACCAGCGATAAACTCGACGCGTTTCTTAACACCGTGCGTGACGTGGCAGAAATTGTTGAAGTGGCTCGTTCAGGAATCGTGGGTGTATCGCGCGGCGATCGCGTAATGCGTTAATCACCTTAAGTAACGATTTCATCTGATTCTAACCCGGCGAAATGCCGGGTTTTTTTATTTTATGCGCTTATCCAGGATGCGAGAGAAAAGCGGTTGCTCGGCGTAGTGTTCTGCGGTTAGATGTTACAAATGTTTTACCCATAGCTACTCTGCGGATATTTTCGCCAGCGCTGGCTTATCAGAATTAAGGTGTCACCGTGAAACTGGATGAAATTGCGCGCCTGGCAGGCGTGTCGCGCACTACGGCCAGCTATGTAATCAATGGCAAAGCGCGGCAGTATCGTGTCAGCGAAAAAACCGTCGAGAAAGTGATGGCGGTGGTGCGTGAACACAACTATCACCCGAATGCCGTCGCGGCTGGGCTGCGTGCCGGACGCACCCGTTCAATTGGTCTGGTGATCCCTGATTTGGAAAACACCAGTTACACGCGCATTGCCAACTATCTGGAACGTCAGGCGCGTCAGCGCGGTTATCAGCTTTTGATTGCCTGCTCGGAAGATCAGCCGGACAACGAAATGCGCTGCATCGAGCATCTGTTACAGCGTCAGGTTGATGCCATCATCGTTTCAACTTCTCTGCCGCCAGAGCATCCGTTCTATCAGCGTTGGATCAATGATCCTTTACCGATTATCGCGCTGGACCGTGCGCTGGATCGTGAACACTTTACCAGCGTAGTCGGTGCCGATCAGGATGATGCGCAGGCATTGGCGGCTGAATTGCGTCAGCTACCGGTGAAAAACGTGCTGTTCCTTGGGGCGCTGCCGGAATTGTCGGTCAGTTTCCTGCGTGAACTCGGCTTCCGCGATGCGTGGAAAGACGACGAACGGCCCATTGATTACATCTATTGCAACAGCTTCGATCGTGCCGCCGCTGCCACGCTGTTTGAGAAGTACCTCGAAGATCATCCGATGCCAGAAGCGCTGTTCACCACGTCGTTTGGGCTGCTGCAGGGCGTAATGGACGTTACGTTGAAGCGTGATGGCCGCTTGCCAACCGATCTGGCGATTGCCACCTTTGGCGACCACGAATTGCTGGATTTCCTTGAGTGCCCGGTGCTGGCGGTGGGGCAGCGTCATCGCGACGTAGCTGAGCGCGTGCTGGAACTGGTTTTGGCCTCGCTGGATGAACCGCGTAAACCGAAACCGGGTTTAACCCGCATTCGTCGTAATTTATTCCGCCGCGGACAATTAAGCCGCCGCACTAAATGAAATGTTGGGCAGTTCGCTGCCCAGCGTTAATTTAACCTGCAGATATTTCCTGCGAACCTTCCGGCGTAAATAAGCGTAAATAATCGCCACTCCAGCTAACAATCTAACCTTGCTGACTTTTCTTAATTGTTTACATCTCCAGCAGCGAGGCGTAGCAGAGCTGGCGCGATGATGCTGGGCTTCCTTTCAGAAATCCCCTAAAATGCCGCCGTCGTCGCAGATTGCAGGGCAAATATAATTCCGCGTAAAAGCGCTTTATTTTTCGCCATTTTTCAATGTGCGAAAATTTTTATTCAATTATTCATCAGGTTAATTTTTTATTTTGCGAATCCATGTCGATTAATTCCCTCTCTGATTAATTTCACCCGATGTAAATAGTGATATTCACTTGCCGTTGCGGCTTGACAAGGATTTCATCGGCTCCGTAAACTCGTTTCGTGGTAAAAAGTGGGATAAAGTGGTGAAAACGGGTGATTGAGGGGTAAGGCTGGCATGTTCCGTGGAGCAACGTTAGTCAATCTCGACAGCAAAGGACGATTAGCAGTACCAACACGCTATCGTGAATTGCTAGTCGCAGAGTCTCAGGGGCAAATGGTATGCACCATTGACCTCCACCAGCCATGCCTGCTGCTTTATACCCTGCCCGAATGGGAAATCATTGAGAAAAAGCTGTCTCGCTTATCCAGCATGAATCCAGCCGAGCGTCGCGTGCAGCGACTGCTGTTAGGACATGCCAGTGAATGCCAGATGGATAATGCGGGTCGTTTGTTGTTGGCGAACACGTTACGCCAACACGCCGGCCTGACCAAAGAAGTGATGCTGGTTGGACAGTTCAACAAGTTTGAGCTGTGGGATGAACAGACCTGGTATCAACAAGTTAAGGATGATATTGACACAGAACAGTCGGCTCAGGAGCCTTTATCTGAGCGGTTGCAGGACTTGTCGCTATAGCTATGCAGGAAAATTTCAAACACACCACAGTGCTGCTGGATGAGGCGGTAAACGGCCTCAATATCAGGGAAGACGGCATTTATATCGATGGCACTTTTGGTCGCGGCGGTCACTCGCGCTTAATTCTTTCTCAGCTTGGCGAGAAAGGGCAACTGATAGCGATTGATCGCGATCCGCAAGCGATAGCCGCAGCCGCTGAGATAAACGATCCTCGTTTTTCGATCGTGCACGGGCCGTTTTCGGCATTAGCGGAATACGTCGAAGAGCGCGGGCTGACTGGCAAGATCGACGGCGTTCTACTCGATCTGGGCGTCTCTTCACCGCAATTGGATGATGCCGAACGCGGTTTCTCTTTCATGCGTGATGGGCCGCTGGATATGCGTATGGACCCAACGCGCGGGCAATCAGCCGCTGAATGGCTGATGAGCGCGGAAGAGGCAGATATCGCTTTCGTGATCAAAACCTACGGCGAAGAGCGTTTCGGTAAACGTATTGCGCGCGCCATTGTTGAGCGCAACCGCGAACAGCCGATGACGCGCACCAAAGAGCTGGCAACGGTGATTGCCGCCGCGATGCCCGTCAAAGACAAATTTAAGCATCCGGCAACGCGTACTTTCCAGGCGATTCGTATCTGGATCAACAGCGAGCTGGAAGAGATTGATACCGCGCTGAAAGGTGCATTATCGGTTCTCGCACCCGGCGGCAGGTTGTCGATTATCAGCTTCCACTCACTGGAAGATCGCTTAGTGAAGCGCTTTATGCGCGATCAGAGCCGTGGTCCGCAGGTGCCAGCAGGGATTCCGATGACCGAGTCGCAGCTCAAAGCTTTAGGCGGACGTGAACTGAAAACGCTGGGCAAGCTGATTCCTGGTGAAGCCGAAGTGAACGAAAACCCACGTGCGCGCAGTTCGGTATTACGTATCGCGGAGCGAACGGCGTCATGATTGGCAACGAGCGCCACAGCTTACCCGGTGTTATCGGTGGAGACCTGCTGCGATTTGGCAAGATCCCGCTGTTGCTGCTCATCGCAGTGCTGGTGTCCTCGGTGATCGTCGTGACCACCACGCACAAGACGCGCCTATTAACGGCGCAGCGTGAACAGCTGGTGCTGGAGCGTGATGCGCTCGATATCGAATGGCGCAACCTGATTCTTGAAGAGAACGCACTTGGCGATCACAGCCGCGTAGAGCGGATAGCAACCGATAAACTGCAAATGCAGCATGTTGATCCTTCGCAGGAAAATATTGTGGTGCAGAAATAAGGAATCGCAGAACTCAATGAGTGGCGCAGGCAAAACGCTGAAGTTAAAAAAACAAGAAGAAAAGGCCAGCTTTGTAAGCTGGCGCTTTGCGTTACTGTGCGGGTGCATTTTACTGGCGCTGGGCGGACTGCTGTCGCGCGTAGCATGGCTGCAGGTGATCAACCCTGACAAGCTGGTGAAAGAGGGCGATTTGCGTTCGCTGCGCGTGCAATCGGTGCCAACCGCGCGCGGCATGATCAGCGATCGTGCCGGTCGTCCATTGGCGGTGAGCGTGCCGGTGAATGCGATTTGGGCCGATCCGAAAGAGCTGACCGAACACGGCGGCGTCTCGCTGGATAGCCGCTGGAAAGCGCTGTCAGATGCGTTATCGATTCCGCTTGATCAACTCGCTGCACGCATCAACGCCAACCCAAAAGGGCGCTTTGTCTATCTGGCGCGCCAGGTGAATCCGGCGATTGGCGAGTATGTGAAAAAGCTTAAGCTGCCGGGCATCTATCTGCGTGAAGAGTCGCGCCGCTACTATCCGGCGGGCCAGGTTACCGCACACCTGATTGGTTTCACCAACATTGATGGTCAGGGCATCGAAGGCATCGAAAAGAGCTTCGACAAATGGCTGACTGGCGCACCGGGCGAACGTACGGTGCGAAAAGACCGCAACGGCCGCGTCATTGAAGATATCTCCTCGGTAGACAGCCGCGCCGCTCACAATCTCACGCTGAGCATTGATGAACGTCTGCAGGCGCTGGTGTATCGCGAACTGAATAACGCTGTGGCGTTCAACAAAGCCGAATCAGGCACCGCCGTGTTGGTGGATGTAAACACCGGCGAAGTGCTGGCGATGGCGAACAGCCCCGCTTACAACCCGAATAATCTCAGCAACACGCCGAAAGACGTGATGCGTAACCGCGCCATTACCGACATCTTCGAACCAGGTTCCACCGTGAAACCGATGGTGGTGATGACGGCCTTGCAGCGCGGTGTGGTGAAAGAGAACAGCGTATTGAATACCGTGCCGTACCGCGTAAATGGTCATGAGATCAAAGACGTGGCGCGCTACAACGAATTGACCCTTACCGGGGTTTTACAGAAGTCGAGTAACGTCGGGGTTTCACGTTTGGCGTTAGCGATGCCCTCCTCAGCACTCGTAGATACTTACGCGCGCTTTGGGCTGGGTAAACCGACCAATTTGGGGCTGGTCGGGGAAAGTAGTGGCTTATACCCTCAAAAACAACGGTGGTCTGACATAGAGAGGGCCACCTTCTCTTTCGGCTACGGGCTAATGGTAACGCCGTTACAGTTAGCGCGAGTCTACGCGACCATTGGCAGCTACGGCATCAATCGCCCGCTGTCGATCACCAAAGTTGACCCGCCGGTTGCGGGTGAACGCGTTTTCCAGGAAGACCTGGTGAAAACGGTGATGCACATGATGGAAAGCGTTGCGTTGCCTGGCGGTGGTGGGGTTAAAGCCGCCATCAAGGGCTATCGCATTGCCATCAAAACCGGTACCGCCAAGAAGGTTGGACCGGATGGACGTTACGTCAACAAATACATTGCTTATACCGCAGGCGTCGCGCCTGCCAGCCGTCCTCGTTTTGCGCTGGTGGTGGTGATTAACGATCCCCAGGCCGGTAAATATTATGGTGGTGCGGTTTCTGCACCGGTGTTTGGCGCCATCATGGGCGGCGTGTTGCGTACCATGAATATCGAACCTGATGCGCTGCCGACAGTTGATAAGAACGAGTTGGTGAAGAATAGAAGTGAGGAATCAAGTGACAGATCGTAACCTGCGCGACTTACTGGCCCCGTGGGTGCCGGGTGCGCCGGCGCGTCCACTCCGTGACATGACACTAGATAGCCGCGCTGCGGCTTCTGGCGATCTGTTTATCGCCGTGGCGGGCCATCATGCTGATGGACGTCGTTTTATTCCGCAGGCTATTGCACAAGGCGTGGCGGCAGTGATTGCCGAAGCCGAAGGTGAAGCCAGCGATGGAGATATCCGTGAGATGCATGGCGTCCCGGTTATCTATCTGGCGCAGTTGCAGCAGCGTCTCTCTGCACTGGCCGGACGCTTTTATCAGCAGCCTGCAAGCAAACTGAAATTGATTGGTGTTACCGGCACCAACGGTAAAACCACCACCACGCAACTGATGGCGCAGTGGGCCAACTTGCTGGGTGAAACCGGCGCCGTGATGGGCACGGTCGGCAATGGCCTTTACGGTCAACTGGTGGCAACCGAAAACACCACCGGTTCTGCGGTGGATGTGCAGCATGTGCTGAATGATTTGGTCGGGCAGGGCGCAACCCTGACGGCAATGGAAGTCTCCTCACACGGTTTGGTGCAGCATCGCGTTGCAGCTTTACCGTTTGCGGCCGCAGTGTTTACTAACCTGAGCCGCGATCACCTCGATTATCACGGTGATATGCAGAGCTATGAATCGGCTAAATGGTTGCTGTTCTCTGAGCATCAAGTCGCTGAAGCCATCATCAACGCTGATGATGAAGTGGGCCGTCGCTGGCTGGCAAAACTGCCAGATGCAGTAGCGGTCACCATGGAAGACAATCTGCAATCGGGCTGTCATGGCCGCTGGCTCAAAGCCACGGCGGTGGATTATCACGATGGCGGTGCGCACATCAAGTTCAGCTCCAGCTGGGGCAACGGCGAGTTTGATAGCCGCCTGATGGGCGCTTTTAACGTGAGCAACTTGTTGCTGGCGTTGGCTACGCTGCTGGCGCTGGACTATCCGCTTGATGCGCTGGTCGCCACGGCGCCGCAGCTGCAGCCGGTGTGTGGTCGCATGGAAGTGTTTACTGCGCCAGAAAAACCTACTGTGGTTGTCGATTACGCTCACACGCCAGATGCGCTGGAAAAAGCGCTGGAAGCGGCGCGTCTGCACTGCAAAGGTCAGTTGTGGTGCGTGTTTGGCTGCGGTGGCGATCGTGACAAAGGCAAACGTCCGCTGATGGGCGCGATTGCTGAGCAGTTCTCCGACATCGTGGTGATCACCGACGATAATCCGCGCAGCGAAGAGCCGATGGCGATTGTGAATGACATTCTCACCGGCTTGCTCGATCCGGGCCGTGCGCGCGTGGTTTCCGGTCGTGCGCAGGCGGTCACCAACGCCGTGATGCAAGCCGGCGCGGATGACATCGTGTTGGTGGCCGGAAAAGGTCACGAAGATTATCAAATCATTGGCAACCGTCGTCTGGATTACTCCGATCGCGACACAGTCGCCCGTTTGTTGGGGGTGATGGCATGATTCCCGTTTCTCTCAACACACTGGCCGAAATCAGCGGCGGTCAACTGCACGGCGCGGACTTAACCATTGCCGATGTCACCACCGATACACGTAAAGTCACCGCCGGCAGCCTGTTTGTGGCGCTGGTGGGTGAACGTTTTGATGCGCACGATTTCGCTAACGATGCGATTGATAACGGCGCGCAGGCGCTGCTGGTAAGTAAGCTGTTGAAGGTTTCTGTACCGCAGGTGGTTGTCGCTGATACGCGCATTGCTTTCGGGCAACTCGCTGCGTGGGTACGCCAACAGGCGAAAGCGCGCGTGGTTGCCTTGACCGGTTCATCCGGCAAAACCTCGGTCAAAGAGATGACCGCCGCGATTCTGCGTCAGTGCGGTGAAACGCTCTACACCGCAGGCAACCTGAACAATGACTTCGGCGTGCCGATGACGCTGCTGCGTCTCACCAAAGAACATGCTTACGCAGTGATTGAGTTAGGCGCTAATCATCAAGGCGAAATTGCTTACACCACCGATCTGGTGCGTCCGGAAACCGCGTTGGTAAATAACCTGGCCGCCGCTCATCTGGAAGGCTTTGGTTCACTGGCCGGTGTGGCGAAAGCTAAAGGCGAAATTTTTGGCGGCTTGCCGGTACACGGTACTGCGATCGTCAACGCTGACAGCAACGATCTGGTCAACTGGCAATCACAGTTTGTGGATAAAACCCTGTGGCGTTTCTCGCCGCAGCCGATGGCTGATGCAGAGTTCCGCTCCAGTGAAATCGTGCTGCGTGCCGATGCCACGCTGTTCACGCTGCATACGCCACGCGGTGATATCGCCGTGGAGTTGCCGCTGCCAGGCCGTCATAACATCGCAAATGCGTTAGCCGCTGCAGCGCTGGCGTTGTCGGTGGATGCGCCGCTGACGGCGATTCAAGCTGGCCTTAAAACCTTGCAGCCTGTTCCTGGTCGACTGTTCCCGATTCGTCTGGCGGCCAATCAACTGCTGCTGGATGACAGCTACAACGCCAACGTCGGTTCTATGACGGCTGCCGCGCAGGTGCTGGGCGATATGCCGGGTTACCGCGTGATGGTGGTGGGCGATATGGCTGAGCTGGGCGATGAAGCAGAACTGTGTCATCGCCAGGTGGGCGATGCGGCTAAAGCGGCCGGCATTGATTGCGTGCTGAGCACCGGAACTCTGAGCCAGTTGATTGGCGAAAGCAGCGGGAAAGGCGAGCATTTCGCCACTAAAACCGCGCTGACTGAACGTTTACGCACATTGCTATCCGAACATCAGGACATCACTATTTTGGTTAAAGGTTCACGTAGTGCCGCCATGGAGCAGGTAGTACAGAGCTTACAGGAGAAAGGAACATGCTAGTCTGGCTGGCCGAACATCTGGTCGCATTTTATTCCGGCTTTAACGTCTTCTCGTATCTGACGTTTCGCGCCATTGTCAGCCTGCTGACCGCTTTGTTCATTTCTCTGTGGATGGGCCCGCGCCTGATTGCCTGGTTGCAGAAACTGCAGATCGGCCAGGTGGTGCGTAACGACGGTCCAGAATCACACTTCAGCAAGCGTGGCACGCCAACCATGGGCGGCGTGATGATCCTCACCTCCATCACCATTTCGGTGTTGATGTGGGCTTATCCGTCTAATCCATATGTCTGGTGCGTACTGGTGGTACTGGTTGGTTTTGGCATCATCGGCTTTGTGGATGACTATCGCAAAGTGGTGCGCAAAGACACTAAAGGGCTGATCGCGCGCTGGAAATACTTCTGGATGTCGGTGATTTCGCTGGCCGTTGCATTCGCGCTGTTTATCGCCGGTAAGGATACGCCTGCGACGCAGCTGGTGGTGCCGTTCTTCAAAGACATCATGCCGCAGCTGGGACTGTTCTACGTGGTGCTGGCCTACTTCGTGATTGTCGGTACCGGCAACGCGGTTAACTTAACTGACGGCCTTGATGGCTTAGCCATTATGCCAACGGTATTCGTGGCAGCAGGCTTTGCGTTGGTGGCGTGGGCGACCGGTAACGTCAAGTTTGCCGAATATCTGCACATTCCTTATTTACGGCACGCGGGTGAATTGGTGATTGTCTGTACCGCGATTGTCGGAGCCGGACTCGGATTTTTGTGGTTCAACACCTATCCAGCGCAAGTGTTCATGGGCGATGTCGGCTCACTGGCGCTGGGCGGCGCGCTCGGCACTATCGCCGTGCTGCTGCGTCAGGAATTCTTGCTGTTAATCATGGGCGGCGTGTTTGTGGTCGAAACGCTGTCGGTGATTCTGCAGGTGGGATCGTTCAAGCTGCGCGGTCAACGCATTTTCCGCATGGCGCCGATTCACCATCACTATGAATTGAAAGGCTGGCCGGAGCCGCGCGTCATCGTGCGCTTCTGGATTATTTCGCTGATGCTGGTGCTGATTGGCCTGGCAACGCTGAAGGTACGTTAATCATGGCTGACTATCGGGGCAGAAAAGTCGTCATCATTGGATTAGGCATTACTGGCCTCTCCTGTGTTGATTTCTTACTCGCGCAAGGCGTAACGCCACGCGTGATGGATACCCGTGTCTCGCCGCCGGGGCTGGACAAGCTGCCAGCCTCGGTGGAGCGCTATGTTGGCGGTATTAATCGCGATTGGCTGCTGGCGTCCGATCTGATTATCGCTAGCCCAGGCATCGCGCTGGCGCATCCTGCTTTAAGCGAAGCCGCTGATGCCGGGATTGAAATCATTGGCGATATCGAGCTTTTCTGCCGTGAAGCGCAGGCACCAATTGTGGCGATTACCGGTTCGAACGGCAAAAGCACCGTGACGACGCTGGTGGGTGAAATGGCGCGTGCCGCAGGTTGGCAGGTAGGCGTGGGCGGCAACATCGGTTTGCCGGCGCTAACACTGCTGAAATCGCCAGCACAGCTTTATGTACTCGAGCTCTCCAGCTTCCAACTGGAAACCACGCACAGTTTGAAAGCGGCCGCCGCGACGATCCTTAATCTCACCGAGGATCATATGGATCGCTATCCGCTGGGCATGCAGCAATATCGTGCCGCCAAACTGCGTATTTACGAGAATGCTAGCGTTTGCGTAGTGAATGCTGACGATGGCATGACCATGCCGGTGCGGGGTGTTGAACAGCGCTGCGTGAGCTTCGGCATCAACCTTGGCGATTATCATCTTAATCAGCAGCAAGGCAGCACCTGGCTGAGAGCGAAGGGCGAGAAAGTCCTGAATACCGATGAGATGACGCTGGTAGGTCAACACAATTACACCAACGCGTTGGCAGCGCTGGCATTAGCCGACGCGGTGAACATCCCGCGCGCTTCCAGCCTGAAAGCCTTAACCACCTTTACCGGCCTGGCGCACCGCTTCCAGCTGGTGCATGAAGCCAATGGCGTGCGTTGGATCAACGATTCCAAAGCCACCAACGTTGGCAGCACCGAAGCGGCGCTTAACGGCCTACAGGTAAAAGGCACGTTGTGGTTGCTGCTGGGCGGCGACGGCAAATCGGCTGATTTCAGCCCGCTGGCGCGCTATCTGCAAGGCGACAACGTGAAGCTGTTCTGTTTTGGTCGCGATGGCGATGCGTTAGCGGCACTGCGTCCGGAGATCGCCACGCGCACAGAAACCATGCAGCAGGCGATGGCGCAAATTGCCGCACAGGTAAAAGCGGGCGATATGGTGCTGTTATCACCGGCCTGCGCCAGCCTTGACCAGTTCCGGAATTTTGAACAGCGCGGCGATCAGTTCGCGCAACTGGCGAAGGAGTTGAGCTGATGCGCATTCCTGGAGCCGGTATCGCCAATTATCTGTCCGTGCGCCTGCGCGATTGGGTGATGGGCGCACGCGACAATGATGATGCGCCGGTGGTGCTGTATGACCGCACGCTGCTGTGGCTGACCTTTGGTCTGGCGCTGATCGGTTTTGTGATGGTGACGTCGGCGTCGATGCCGGTTGGCCAACGTCTGAACGAAGATCCGTTCTACTTTGCCAAGCGTGATGCGTTCTATATCGCTTTGGCCTTCGGCATGGCGCTGGTGACCTTGCGTATCCCAATGGATTTCTGGCAGCGCTACAGCAACGTGATGCTGATGGTTTCAGTGGTGATGTTGCTGATCGTGTTGGTGGTCGGTAGCTCGGTGAACGGTGCATCGCGCTGGATTGCCCTTGGCCCGCTGCGTATTCAGCCGGCTGAGCTCTCGAAGTTGACGCTGTTCTGCTATCTCGCCAGCTATCTGGTGCGCAAAGTAGAAGAGGTGCGTAACAACTTCTGGGGCTTCTGTAAGCCGATGGGCGTGATGGTGGTGCTGGCCGTGCTGCTGCTGGCGCAGCCGGACCTCGGTACGGTGGTTGTGTTGTTTGTTACCACGCTGGCGATGCTGTTCCTCGCCGGTGCGAAAATGTGGCAGTTCCTGGCGATCATCGGCTCCGGCATTTTCGCCGTGGTGCTGCTAATCATTGCTGAACCGTACCGTATGCGCCGTGTAACGTCCTTCTGGAACCCGTGGGAAGATCCCTTCGGCAGCGGCTACCAGCTGACGCAATCTTTGATGGCGTTTGGGCGCGGTGAGTTCTGGGGACAGGGCTTAGGCAACTCGGTGCAGAAACTGGAATATCTGCCAGAAGCACATACCGACTTTATCTTCTCCATCATCGGTGAAGAGTTGGGTTATGTCGGTGTGGTTTTAGCGCTGTTGATGGTATTCTTCGTCGCTTTTCGCGCGATGTCGATTGGTCGCCGTGCTCTGGAGATCGATCAGCGCTTCTCAGGCTTCCTCGCTTGCTCAATTGGCGTGTGGTTTAGCTTCCAGGCGCTGGTTAACGTCGGTGCGGCTGCGGGCATGCTGCCGACCAAAGGTCTGACATTGCCGCTGATCAGTTACGGTGGTTCGAGTCTGATCATCATGTCGACCGCCATCGTGTTTTTATTGCGCATAGATTATGAAACGCGCCTGGCGAAAGCGCAGGCGTTTACCCGAGGTGCTCGATGAGTGGCAAACGGCTGATGGTCATGGCAGGCGGTACTGGCGGGCATGTGTTCCCCGGTCTGGCCGTTGCCCATCACCTGATGGAACAAGGCTGGCAGGTGCGCTGGCTGGGAACCGCGGACCGAATGGAAGCGGATTTGGTACCGAAACACGGCATTGAAATTGATTTTATCCGCATCAGCGGTTTACGCGGTAAAGGCGTGAAAGCGCAGTTGCTGGCACCGGTGCGCATTTTCAATGCCTGGCGCCAGGCGCGTCGCATCATGAAGAGCTGGCAGCCGGATGTGGTGCTGGGCATGGGCGGCTATGTTTCAGGTCCCGGCGGTTTAGCCGCGTGGAGCTGCGGTATCCCGGTGGTGCTGCATGAGCAGAACGGCATTGCCGGCCTGACCAATAAGTGGCTGGCGAAAATCGCCACCAAAGTGATGCAGGCGTTTCCCGGTGCGTTTCCAAATGCTGAAGTGGTTGGCAATCCGGTGCGTACCGATGTGTTGGCGCTGCCGTTACCGGCAGAACGTCTGAGCGCACGTTCCGGCCCGATTCGCGTGCTGGTCGTCGGTGGCAGCCAGGGCGCGCGCATCCTCAACCAAACCGTGCCGCAAGTGGCCGCAGAGTTGGGCGAAGCGATTACGGTTTGGCATCAAACCGGCAAAGGTGGACTGGAAACCGTGCAGCAGGCCTACCGCGCAGCGGGCCAGCCGCAGCACAAAGTCACCGAGTTTATCGATGACATGGCCGAAGCTTACGCCTGGGCCGATGTGGTGGTGTGCCGTTCGGGCGCATTGACGGTGAGCGAAGTGGCCGCCGCAGGTTTACCGGCGATTTTCGTGCCGTTTCAGCACAAAGATCGTCAGCAGTACTGGAATGCGTTGCCGCTGGAAAAAGCGGGCGCAGCCAAAATTTTCGAGCAGCCGCAATTTACCGCAGCTGTGGTAGCGGACACGCTGCGTCACTGGGATCGCACCACATTGTTGGCGATGGCAGAAAAAGCCCGTCAGGTCGCGATTCCCGATGCAACCGAGCGGGTTGCAAATGAAGTGGCGCGCGTCGCGAAGTAATTAATCGGCCAGTTGATTTGGCCCGTACCTTTAGCAGGTGCAAACGGGAAAAACAGGTAATTGAAACAGATGAATACACAACAATTGGCAAAACTGCGTTCTATTGTGCCCGAGATGCGTCGCGTCCGGCACATTCACTTTGTCGGCATCGGTGGTGCTGGCATGGGCGGTATTGCCGAGGTGTTGGCGAACGAAGGCTATCACATTAGCGGTTCTGATCTGGCACCGAACGCGGTGACACAGCATCTGGCGGCGCTGGGCGCGACGATTTATTTCAACCATCGTCCGGAAAACGTCACCGATGCCAGCGTTGTCGTAGTGTCGACAGCCGTTGCGCAGGATAACCCTGAGCTGGTTGCCGCACGTGAGCAGCGTATTCCCGTCATTCGTCGTGCTGAGATGTTGGCAGAACTGATGCGTTTCCGTCACGGCATTGCTGTTGCCGGTACGCACGGTAAAACCACCACCACCGCGATGGTGACCAGCATTTACGCGGAAGGCGGACTGGATCCGACCTTCGTTAACGGCGGATTGGTTAAAGCCGCAGGTACGCATGCGCGCCTGGGCAGCAGCCGTTACCTGATTGCAGAAGCAGATGAAAGTGATGCGTCCTTCCTGCATCTGCAACCGATGGTGGCGATTGTCACCAACATCGAAGCGGATCACATGGACACGTATCAGGGCGATTTTGAGAACCTGAAGCAGACGTTCATTAATTTCCTGCACAACCTGCCGTTCTACGGACGCGCGGTAATGTGCGTGGATGACGCGGTGATTCGTGACCTGATTCCGCGCGTAGGCCGCCAGGTAACAACTTACGGCTTCAGCGATGACGCAGATGTACGTATCGAGAATTATGAGCAGCGTGGCGCACAAGGGCACTTCACCATCATCCGTCAGGATAAGCCGGTGCTGAAAGTGACGCTGAATGCGCCGGGCCGCCACAACGCCCTGAACGCAGCTGCTGCGGTAGCTGTCGCCAGCGAGGAAGGTATCGAAGATAACGCGATTCTGGCCGCGTTGGAGAGCTTCCAGGGCACCGGACGCCGCTTTGACGTGCTGGGCGAGTTCGATACCGCCGCCGTTAACGGTAATCCAGGCAGCGCGATGCTGGTCGACGATTACGGCCATCATCCTACCGAAGTAGATGTCACCATCAAAGCCGCACGTGCAGGCTGGCCTGACAAGAAGCTGGTGATGGTGTTCCAGCCGCATCGTTATACGCGTACCCGTGACCTGTTTGATGATTTCGCGAATGTGCTGTCGCAGGTGGATGTGTTGCTGATGCTGGATGTCTATCCGGCGGGTGAAGCCGCGATTCCGGGCGCTGACAGCCGTTCGCTGTGCCGCGCGATTCGTAACCGTGGCAAGGTTGATCCGATTCTGGTCTCTGAGCATGACGCGCTGCCAGATGCGCTGGCGCCGTTGCTGTCGGGCGACGATCTGGTGATCGTGCAGGGCGCAGGCAACATCGGCAAGATTGCCCGCAAGCTGGCCGAAAACGAATTGCAGCCTGCCATTAAGACGGAGGCGCGTCATGACTGAGAAGGTTGCAGTATTGATGGGCGGCACTTCGGCAGAGCGTGACGTGTCGCTGATGTCCGGTGCGGCGGTGCTAGCCGGACTGCGTGAAATGGGCATCGATGCGCATGCGGTCGATACGCGTGATGTGTCGGTGCTGGATCTGAAACAGCAGGGCTTCGCTAAAGCGTTTATTGCTTTGCACGGTCGTGGTGGTGAAGACGGCACGCTGCAAGCGGTGCTGGAGTTCCTGCAACTGCCCTATACCGGCAGCGGCGTGATGGCTTCCGCCATCACAATGGACAAACTGCGCAGCAAATTGCTGTGGCAGGGCAGGGGATTACCCTCAGGCAAATTTGTCTGGCTGACGCGTCAGCAGCATGAGCAAGGTTTAGACGCCGATACCACCGCCGCCATTGAGGCGCTGGGCTTACCGCTGTTTGTGAAGCCAAGCTGCGAAGGTTCTAGCGTCGGTATCAGCCGCGTGAACCATGCGGATGCCTTACCCGCAGCGCTTGAAGAAGCTTTTCGTCATGATGATGACGTACTGATCGAAGCTTTTCTGAGCGGCGCGGAGTACACCGTGGGCATCGTGGGTGAGCAAATTCTGCCTTCCATCAGAATTAAAACCGCCAGCGAGTTCTATGACTATGAAGCTAAATACATTTCTGACGATACTGAATACTTCTGCCCGAGCGGATTAAGCGCCGAGCAGGAAGCAGAATTGCAGACGTTGGTGTGGTCAGCCTGGCGCGCATTGGGTTGCAGCGGCTGGGGTCGTGTCGACGTGATGGCTGACGGTGAGGGCAACTTCCAACTGCTGGAAGTGAATACTTCGCCTGGCATGACCAGCCACAGCTTAGTGCCGATGGCCGCGAAGCAAGCGGGATACAGCTTCCCGCAGCTGGTAGCGCGTATTCTGGAGCTAGCTGACTGATATGTCTCAGGCGGCGATACGAGTACGCAATCGCGAACCTCAGGAGCGGACACGCTCCGGGCGTAGCAACGGTGCGCGACTGTTTGGCATGGTGTTCCTGCTGATTGTGCTGGGCATTATGGTGGCGGGCGGCCTCGTGGTGCTGAAGTGGATGAATGACGCGTCACGCTTGCCGTTATCGAAGCTGGTGGTGACCGGGCAAACCCACTACACCACGCATGACGATATTCGCCAGGCCATTTTATCGCTTGGCGCGCCGGGAACCTTCATGTCGCAGAACGTGGATATCATCCAGCAGCAGATTGAGCGTTTACCCTGGATTAAGCAGGTCAGTGTGCGCAAGCAGTGGCCTGATGAGCTGAAGATAAATCTGGTGGAGTACGTTCCGGTGGCACGCTGGAACGACTCACACATGGTGGACGCCGATGGCGTCTCCTTCAGCGTCCCGGCCAGTCACGTTGGCAAAGAAGCGTTGCCAATGCTGTACGGCCCGGAAGGCAGTGAAAACGAGGTGTTAGCTGGCTATCACACCATGAGTGATGTGTTAAAGGCTAACAAGTTTACCCTGAAGGTCGCGTCGATGACGGCGCGGCGCTCGTGGCAATTAGTGACCAGTGACGATGTGCGCATCGAATTAGGTCGCAGCGATACCATGAAGCGTCTGAACCGTTTTATTGAGCTTTATCCGGATTTGCAGCAGCAGGGCCAGAGTCAGAACCAGCGCATCACGTATGTTGATTTGCGCTACGATTCGGGCGCCGCAGTCGGTTGGGCCGCTGCACCGATAGAGCCACAGGACAGTAATCAGCAACAGAACCAGGCACAGGCTAAACCACAATGATCAAGGCAACGGACAGAAAACTGGTAGTAGGACTCGAAATTGGCACCGCGAAGGTGTCCGCCCTGGTTGGGGAAATTCTGCCCGATGGTATGGTCAATATTATTGGGGTGGGCAGTTGCCCGTCTCGTGGCATGGATAAAGGCGGCGTAAACGATCTGGAGTCGGTGGTGAAATGCGTACAGCGCGCCATCGACCAGGCTGAATTGATGGCGGATTGCCAGATTTCATCGGTCTACCTTGCTTTATCGGGCAAACATATCAGTTGCCAGAACGAAATCGGGATGGTTCCGATTTCGGAAGAGGAAGTGACTCAGGATGATGTAGAGAACGTGGTGCATACGGCGAAATCCGTTCGCGTTCGTGATGAGCATCGTATCCTGCATGTCATTCCGCAGGAATATGCCATCGATTATCAGGAAGGCATCAAGAATCCAGTGGGACTATCCGGCGTGCGTATGCAGGCGAAAGTACATTTGATCACCTGCCACAACGATATGGCAAAAAATATTGTCAAAGCCGTTGAACGTTGTGGCCTGAAAGTTGACCAACTGATTTTTGCCGGCCTGGCATCCAGTTTCTCAGTGTTGACAGAAGATGAACGTGAGCTGGGCGTCTGTGTTGTTGATATCGGTGGCGGTACAATGGATATCGCTGTCTATACTGGCGGCGCACTGCGTCATACCAAAGTGATTCCTTATGCCGGGAACGTGGTAACCAGCGATATCGCCTACGCTTTTGGTACACCGCCGACCGACGCAGAAGCGATTAAAGTGCGTCACGGTTGTGCATTGGGCTCGATTGTCGGCAAAGACGAAAATGTCGAAGTGCCGAGCGTAGGTGGACGTCCACCACGTAGCCTGCAGCGTCAAACGTTGGCTGAAGTGATCGAGCCGCGTTACACCGAACTGTTGAATCTGGTCAACGACGAGATTCTGCAATTACAGGAGCAGCTGCGCCAGCAAGGCGTGAAACATCATCTGGCGGCCGGTATCGTGCTGACCGGTGGTGCGGCGCAGATTGAAGGTTTGGCAGCCTGCGCACAGCGCGTGTTCCACACGCAAGTGCGCATCGGACAGCCGCTTAACATCACCGGCCTGACAGATTATGCGCAGGAGCCGTATTACTCTACGGCAGTTGGCCTGCTGCATTACGGCAAAGAGTCACACATGAACGGTGATGCAGAAACGGAAAAACGTGCTTCAGTGGGCAACTGGTTTAAACGAATCAACAGCTGGCTGAAGAAAGAATTTTAATTTTTGAAAAAGGAGATCATGCTGGCAATGTTTATGATCTCCAGGCGACAGGCACATAACGGAGAGAAATCATGTTTGAACCTATGGAATTAACCAATGACGCGGTGATTAAAGTCATCGGCGTCGGCGGTGGCGGTGGCAACGCCGTAGAGCACATGGTACGCGAGCGTATCGAAGGTGTGGAATTCTTCGCTGTAAACACCGACGCGCAAGCGTTGCGTAAGACAGCGGTCGGCCAGACGATCCAGATCGGGACCAATATCACTAAAGGTCTTGGTGCAGGTGCGAACCCAGAAGTGGGTCGTAACTCTGCAGAAGAGGATCGCGAAGCACTGCGTGCTGCGCTGGATGGTGCAGACATGGTGTTCATCGCAGCAGGCATGGGCGGCGGTACCGGTACCGGTGCAGCGCCAGTTGTGGCTGAAGTGGCAAAAGATTTGGGTATCCTGACTGTTGCGGTGGTGACTAAGCCATTCAACTTTGAAGGCAAAAAGCGTATGGCTTTTGCTGAGCAGGGTATCGCAGAACTGTCGAAGCATGTCGATTCACTGATCACTATTCCAAACGACAAGCTGTTGAAAGTTCTGGGTCGCGGTATTTCTCTGTTGGATGCGTTCGGTGCAGCCAACGACGTATTGAAAGGCGCAGTACAGGGTATCGCTGAACTGATTACGCGTCCTGGCCTGATGAACGTCGACTTCGCGGACGTGCGTACCGTGATGTCAGAAATGGGTTACGCCATGATGGGTTCCGGCGTGGCATGTGGTGAAGACCGTGCAGAAGAAGCGGCAGAAATGGCGATCTCTTCTCCACTGTTGGAAGACATCGATCTGTCTGGCGCGCGCGGCGTGCTGGTCAACATTACTGCGGGCTTCGACCTGCGTCTTGATGAGTTCGAAACCGTGGGTAACACCATCCGCGCCTTCGCATCTGACAACGCAACCGTAGTTATCGGTACTTCTCTGGATCCAGAGATGAACGACGAACTGCGTGTGACCGTCGTTGCAACCGGCATCGGCATGGATAAGCGCCCTGAAATTACTCTGGTGACCAACAAACCGGCCACTCAGCCAGTGATGGATCATCGCTACCAGCAGCACGGCATGGCGCCGCTGCCGCAGGAGCAGAAACCGGCTGCGAAAGTGGTGAATGACCAACCGGCGGCATCCAGCAAAGAACCCGATTACCTTGATATTCCAGCCTTCTTGCGTAAGCAGGCAGACTAAGAATATCCCGAGAATTGGGATTCTCCGCTCTTTGTGCTAAAGTATTCGCCCGCTGGTAATTTATACTGGCGGTCGGACAGGTAATATTGCGAGATAAAGCGATGATCAAACAAAGGACATTAAAACGTATTGTTCAGGCGACTGGTGTCGGTTTACATACCGGCAAGAAAGTCACACTGACGTTACGCCCTGCGTCGGCTAACACCGGGGTCATCTATCGTCGCACTGACTTGAATCCACCGGTAGATTTCCCGGCTGATGCAAAATATGTGCGCGACACCATGCTGAGTACTTGCCTGGTGAATGATGAAGGCGTGCGTATTTCAACAGTCGAACATCTGAACGCCGCATTGGCGGGCTTGGGCATCGACAACATTATTGTTGAAGTTGATGCACCGGAAATCCCGATTATGGATGGCAGTGCCGCGCCTTTTGTCTATCTGCTGATGGACGCAGGTATCGAAGAGCTGAACAGCGCGAAGAAATTCGTACGCGTTAAGCAAGCGGTGCGTGTGGAAGATGGCGATAAGTGGGCCGAGATCAAACCGTATAACGGTTTCTCACTCGACTTTACTATCGACTTCAAACATCCAGCGATTGACTCAAGCTCGCAGCGTTACCAGCTCAACTTCTCGGCTGAGAACTTTGTTCGCCAAATCAGCCGTGCGCGCACTTTTGGCTTTATGCGTGAAATCGAATATCTGCAGTCTAAAGGCCTGTGCCTGGGCGGTAGTTTAGATTGTGCGATTGGCCTCGATGATTTCCGCGTATTAAACGAAGACGGTCTGCGCTTTGAAGACGAATTTGTTCGTCATAAAATGCTCGATGCGATTGGCGACCTGTTCATGTGCGGCCACAATGTTATCGGCGCGTTTACCGCCTTTAAATCGGGTCATGCGTTGAACAACAAGTTGCTGCAAGCGGTTCTGGCTAAGCAGGAAGCCTGGGAATGGGCGACCTTCGAAGATGAAGCTGAACTGCCGCTGGCATTCAAAGCACCAAATTTAGTTCTGGCGTAAGTCAGACATAAAACGGCAGGTTTCGCTGACACCCTCTCCGGTCAGTTGAACCTGCCGTTTTTTATTGCCTCGCTTTTAATCCTGCCAAACCGATCTCAATTCGCTGTAGTGAGTGGCGAAACCCTGTACAAAAAAACGTGAATTCCGCCGAAGCCCCTTTAATCACTGGTGTCGAAGCCCCACATAAGTGCTATCATCTGGCGCTCATATAAGCTGGGTAACGCTAATTTTGGCGACCGCTTTATCACTTTATTCAATGCATTGTGGACGGATTGTGATCGGGATTTTCTCACGCTGGCGACAATTAGGCAGACGCTATTTCTGGCCACATCTCCTGTTGGGGATGGTGGCGGCCAGTTTAGGTTTGCCTGCCTGCGCGCAAAGTGCTGAGCCCAAAGCAAATGATTCGCCGATCAGCAGCCTGTTTGTCGGCAATGTTGTCCACTTTGATCATCTTATTCGTCTGCAGGAAAGCGCGCGTCGACCGAATTTTAACGTCGATTACTGGCACCAGCATGCGATTCGCACGGTTATTCGCCACCTTTCGTTTAGCATGACGCCGCCCGCTCAGGCGGAGGCCGATCAAGCTATGCCGCTGGCAGCACAAAAGCTGGCGTTGATTGGTTCGCTTCAGGCGCTGCTGACTTCTCCCGCGCAAGCGCTGGCTGTTGTTGAGCCGCAACAACACCTGCGTCACAACGAACCGCAAATCCATTCCTCTGCTGATTGGCAGGCTGCTATTCATGGCATCCGCGCCGGGCCTTTCATTGCTTAACTGCTAACGTTTTTTCCACATCCTGTATCAGATTTTGCAGTCCGTGAGATCACGGCTGAATTGAGAAAAATTTATTATGTTAATCAAATTGTTAACTAAAGTGTTCGGCAGCAGCAATGATCGTACTCTGCGCCGTATGCGTAAAATCGTAGACGTCATCAATAAGATGGAGCCAGATTTCGTTAAGCTCTCTGACGATGAATTGAAAGCGAAAACTGACCTGTTCCGTGAGCGCCTGAAAAAAGGCGAAAGCCTTGAGAGCCTGATTCCTGAAGCCTTTGCCACCGTACGTGAAGCAAGTAAGCGCGTCTTCGGTATGCGTCACTTTGATGTGCAGTTGATTGGCGGCATGGTGCTCAACGAGCGCTGCATCGCAGAGATGCGTACCGGTGAAGGTAAAACCCTGACCGCGACCTTACCCGCTTATCTGAATGCGCTGAGTGGCAAAGGCGTGCACGTTGTTACCGTCAACGACTATCTGGCGCAGCGTGACGCCGAAAATAACCGTGCGCTGTTTGAATTCCTTGGCCTGACCATCGGTATCAACCTGCCAAACATGCCAGCCGTGGCGAAGCGTGCAGCTTATGCCGCTGATATTACCTACGGCACCAATAACGAATACGGCTTCGACTACCTGCGTGACAACATGGCGTTCAGCCCGGAAGAGCGTGTGCAGCGTAAATTGCATTACGCATTGGTGGATGAAGTCGACTCAATCCTGATCGATGAAGCGCGTACGCCACTTATCATCTCTGGTCCAGCTGAAGACAGTTCTGAGCTGTATACCAAAGTTAATAAGATCATCCCGCATCTGGTGCGTCAGGAAAAAGAAGACTCTGAAACCTTCCAGGGCGAAGGTGATTTCTGGGTCGATGAAAAAGCGCGCCAGGCACACATGAGCGAGCGCGGTCTGGTAAAAGTCGAAGAGCTGCTGGTAAGCCAAAACATCATGGTAGAAGGCGAGTCACTCTACTCACCGACCAATATCATGTTGATGCACCATGTTACTGCGGCGCTGCGTGCTCATGCACTCTTCACTCGCGATGTTGATTACATCGTTAAAGATGGCGAAGTGATCATCGTTGATGAGCACACCGGTCGTACCATGCAAGGTCGCCGCTGGTCAGATGGTCTGCATCAGGCGGTTGAAGCGAAAGAAGGCGTGGAAATCCAGAACGAAAACCAGACGCTGGCTTCCATCACCTTCCAGAACTACTTCCGTATCTACGAGAAACTGGCCGGTATGACCGGTACCGCGGATACTGAGGCATTTGAATTCAGCTCCATCTACAAGCTCGACACAATCGTGGTGCCAACTAACCGTCCGATGGTGCGTAAAGATATGGCCGATCTGGTCTACATGACCGAGAAAGAGAAGATCGACGCCATTATCGAAGACATCCGTGCCTGTACCGCCAAAGGGCAGCCGGTGTTGGTGGGTACCATTTCGATTGAGAAATCGGAAGTCGTTTCCAACGAACTGACGCGCGCGGGCATCAAGCACAGCGTACTGAACGCCAAATTCCACGCCAGCGAAGCAGACATTGTTGCTCAGGCGGGTCAACCTGCAGCGGTTACCATCGCAACCAACATGGCGGGTCGTGGTACCGATATCGTGCTGGGCGGTAGCTGGCAGGCTGAGCTTGCCGCGATGGACGAGCCAACCGAAGAACAGATTCAGGCGATGAAAGAGGCGTGGAAACTGCGTCACGATGCGGTGCTGGCTGCGGGCGGTCTGCACATCATTGGTACTGAGCGTCACGAATCTCGCCGTATCGATAACCAGCTGCGTGGTCGTGCGGGTCGTCAGGGTGATGCTGGTTCTTCGCGCTTCTACCTGTCGATGGAAGATGCATTGATGCGTATCTTTGCTTCAGATCGCGTATCGAACATGATGCGTAAACTGGGCATGAAGCCAGGCGAAGCAATTGAACATCCATGGGTGACCAAAGCGATTGCCAACGCTCAGCGTAAAGTGGAAAGCCGCAACTTCGATATTCGTAAACAGCTGCTGGAATACGATGACGTTGCTAACGATCAGCGTCGCGCCATCTACAGCCAGCGTAACGAACTGCTGGATGTGTCTGATGTATCTGAAACCATCAACAGCATTCGTGAAGACGTCTACAAAACCACCATTGATACCTACATTCCGCCGCAGTCACTGGAAGAGATGTGGGATGTTGCCGGTCTGGAAGAGCGTCTTCGTAACGACTTTGATCTGAATCTGCCTATTGCTGAGTGGTTGGATAAAGAGCCCGATCTTCATGAAGAGACGCTGCGCGAACGCATCATGACTCACGCTGCGGAAAACTATGCTGCCAAAGAAGAAGTGGTCGGCGAAGAGATGATGCGCAACTTCGAGAAAGGCGTGATGCTGCAAACGCTGGATTCGTTGTGGAAAGAGCATCTTGCGGCGATGGATTATCTGCGTCAGGGTATTCATCTGCGTGGTTATGCGCAGAAAGATCCGAAGCAGGAATACAAGCGTGAATCCTTCTCTATGTTTGCGGCGATGCTGGAATCACTGAAATACGAAGTAATCAGCACCCTGAGCAAAGTTCAGGTGCGCATGCCAGAAGAAGTGGAAGCGATGGAGCAACAGCGCCGTGAGGAAGCAGAGCGTTTAGCGCAGCAGCAACAGCTGAGCCACGTTGATGATGCCACCGCCGCAGCCGAAGCGTTAGCCGCACAAGGCGGAGAGCGTAAAGTGGGGCGTAACGATCTTTGCCCATGTGGTTCCGGCAAAAAATACAAACAGTGCCACGGTCGTCTGGCCTGATAAAAAAGGAGCCTTCGGGCTCCTTTTTTTCGCTTACGATCTAGCGAGTTATCGCCATTAGTTTCTCTTCGTTTAGGCGCACGCCATGATACGGCAGCGTCACCAGCAGACCATCCGGCAAGCCAGCTCGCTTTAACAGCGCCCGGCTTTGGAACAGTAGCTGATGGTAATTGTTGTCGCTAATGCTCGGATAGCTCTCATTCCATACCGTGGCAATAATCTGACGCTTTGAGGTAATCCGCAGCAGCAGGCAGGAGAAAAATCGTTTTTGCGCTTCATTCAACGAAATAACTTTGTGTTCAGGCCACCATGTTAAGGTGTTCTGAGCGCTGTCTAACGTCAGGATGTCATGAAATACCAGATGGCGTAGGGCATGTAATTGTTCCGGCGTATTTTGCGCCAGAAACGTTGTTTCTTTGAATTCCATAGGTAATCGGGTTTGGCAGAAGAAAGTGGCTGCGAGTATTCCCAACATTCCCGGTTGCGATCATTACGACATGTCTTAATCACTGGCTTTTGTGCGGCGCGGGACGTCACTTTCTTCTCAACGGTTAACATCACTCCATGTCTGATTTACACTCAGCGCTCATTTATTAAAAGCGGAATCCAGCTTATGAAACACCTGCAGGTTGCGGTGGGCATCATTCGCAATACAGAACGTAAAATCTTCCTGGCCCAGCGTGCGGCAAGCTCCTATATGGCGAATAAATGGGAGTTTCCTGGCGGAAAAATTGAACAAGATGAATCTGCCGAGCAGGCGCTCAAGCGTGAGTTGATGGAAGAAACCGGTATTGAAGTCACATCGGCAAGCGCAATTGGTCAGGCCGATCACAGTTATGAAGATCTGCGCGTTACGCTGCATTTCTTTCTGGTTGAAGGCTGGAACGGCGAGCCTTATGGCCGCGAAGGTCAGCCACAGCGTTGGGTCGAACAGCAGGATTTAGTCGCGGAGGAATTTCCGCCTGCGAACCATGAACTGATTAGCAGATTAGTGGCTGGCGAAATTTAAGTGAAGGGGCGGAAAGCCCCTTACTTTTTACTGCTGTTCTTCGCTCCAGTCATCGCTGTCCGTCTGGTCACCGCTGCTGGGAATGCGTTTCTCTTCTGCTGCCCATTCACCTAAATCAATCAGCTGGCAACGTTTACTGCAGAATGGCCGCCACGGGCTCAACTCATCCCAAATCACATCGCGACGACAGTTGGGGCAAGGTACGGTAATAATCTCTTCCGGCATAACTTCCTCTAACAACAAGCTAATTCAAAATTTAGTCGCGCTGGTACTTCTCCGCGTTCGCTGTCTAACGGCAGGAAACGAATCGCATAACGGCTTTTGTGGCCCGAGACTTGCGGATAGAGCGCGTCTTCCAGCGTCAATTGCAGGCGCAGCAAATCAGATCCTTCGGCGTTATCCTGATAAAAGCCGTTGAGGCTGGTTTGATGACGAAAGACGCCAGACTGACGCACTAAATCGAGGATCATGGTCAAACCATTACGCAGCGGATTCAGTGATTCCAGCCAGCCATTGGCCTGAACATCTCGCACCGCTTGTTCCTGATGCAGCCAGATATGCAGGCTTGGAAGATCGAAACTGCAGCAGCCGCCGGGAATGCTCAGACGCTGACGCACCAGAGCAACCAGGCGATCTTCTCGTAACTGTTGGCCCATGCGCGGTGCCGCCATCAGTTCGCTTGAGTATTGCTTCAACTGCTGACGCAAATTATTCACGCGCAGTTCGTCAATGCCCGGCACATCCAGCCATGCGCGTAACTTTTGCTGTTGGCGCTCCAGTTCTTTTAGCAATTCAGTGCGCATATCGCCGCGCTCAAAAATATCCAGCAAATCACTGAGGATGCGGAACACGCCAAGTGCTGATACCGAACCGCTAACCGGCACCGTTTCATGCAACTGATCAATCAGATATTCGACGCGCAGCCAGGTACGCATCTTCTCATTCAAAGGGTGTTCAAACAGAACCACTGTGCTCATGATGTTAATCCTTTCCGGTTGCTGCCATGCGCAGATAGCGCTGGTGAAGCTCAGCAACGCGCGGTAGCACCTGCTCAGGTGTACCGCTGTTATCAATGATGTCATCCGCACAGGCTATGCGCTGTTCGCGACTGGCCTGTGCGGCAAGAATATTTTTCGCCTGACTCAGCGAAATGCCATCCCGTTGTTGTGTGCGTTGCAACTGCGTGGCGGTATCCACATCCACAACCAACACGCGATCGGCCTGATGCTGTAAGCCGTTTTCGACCAACAGCGGCACCACCCAAAGCACATAAGGTGAAGTAGCCAGTAACTTTAATTGTTGCGTGCGGGCATTAATGAGTGGATGAAGCAATTGATTGAGCCAGTTCTTCTCTTGCGGCTGCTGGAAAATAATTTCACGAAGCCGTGCACGATAGAGCGTGCCTTCTGCCGTCAGAATGGTGTCTCCATGACGTTGAGCAATCGCCTTTAAGGCCGGCGTTCCAGGCTCAACAACTTCTCTGGCAATGACGTCAGCGTCAATAATATCAACGCCTAGCGCTGCGAAAGCATTGGCAATAGTGGTTTTACCACTGCCAATGCCGCCGGTGAGCGCAACGGTATAAGGCATAGCGTTCTCGCAAAATTTATATCGTGAGCGGCGATTAACCACAGCAAGATGAGAGCATGATCACAATCAATTTTCTCAGCTAAATTTAAGGGATTGTAGCCTAAATAAAGTGAAATTCGCAGTCTTGTCGCGGAACGAATGGCGCGTATGATAACGACACTGGAGCCGTGAGCGCTACCCGAACCGCGGTTCGTCGTCACTAACCAGGATAATCAGCTATGCGCATTGAAGAAGATCTAAAACTGGGCTTTAAAGATGTTTTGATCCGCCCAAAACGTTCCACATTGAAAAGCCGTTCCGAGGTTGAACTGGAACGCACCTTCACCTTTAAACACTCAGGCTTGAACTGGAGCGGCATACCGATTATTGCCGCCAACATGGATACCGTCGGTACTTTCACGATGGCTGAAGCCTTGGCGAGTTTTAACGTACTGACCGCAGTGCATAAACATTACAGCGTGCAAGAGTGGCAGACATTTGTGCAGCGCGTGCCAGCGGCGGTGCTGGGTCATGTAATGGTCTCATCCGGTACCTCAGAATCAGATTTCACCAAATTATCCGCCATTCTGGCGTTATCGCCGCAGCTTAACTTTATCTGCATCGACGTTGCTAACGGCTACTCTGAGCACTTTGTTCAGTTCCTGCTGCGCGTACGTGAAAGCTTCCCGGGTAAAACCATCTGCGCAGGTAACGTGGTCACCGGTGAAATGGTGGAAGAGCTGATTTTGTCTGGCGCAGACATCGTCAAAGTGGGCATTGGTCCCGGCTCGGTTTGCACCACACGCGTTAAAACTGGCGTTGGCTATCCTCAGCTTTCGGCCGTTATCGAGTGCGCGGATGCGGCACACGGCTTAGGCGGACAGATCGTCAGCGACGGCGGCTGCTCGGTTCCGGGTGACATTGCCAAAGCTTTTGGTGGTGGCGCAGACTTCACCATGCTCGGCGGCATGCTTGCGGCCCATGATGAGTGCGAAGGAACCGTCGTTGAAGATCAGGGCGAGAAATTTATGCTGTTCTACGGCATGAGCTCCGAATCGGCAATGAAACGCCACGTTGGCGGTGTTGCGCAATACCGTGCGGCGGAAGGAAAAACCGTGCGCCTACCGGTGCGCGGCCCGGTTGAGGAGACGGTTAAAGATATCCTCGGTGGCTTGCGCTCAGCCTGTACCTACGTCGGTGCCGAACGATTGAAAGAGCTGACGAAACGCACCACCTTTATCCGCGTCGCTGAACAAGAGAACCGCGTGTTCACGCGTTGATCTCAGACAACGGGCGCGCATCGCGCGTGCCCGTTAGCGAATTGCATCGCCAAGACCAAATACCGGCAGATACATCGCAATTACTAACGTGCCAACAATTCCGCCAATTACCACCATCATCATCGGTTCCAGCGATGCCGCCAGAGCATCAGCGCGCGCTAACGTTTGTGCTTCATGCCATTCCGCCAGACGCGCCAGCATCACATCCAGCGCACCCGCTTCTTCGCCTACTCGGATTAGCTGGGCACAAAGGGGAGTGAACAGCAGATGTTGTTGCAGCGCCTGATGCAGCGGCGCACCCGCAGCAATGTGTTGCTGCAACTGAATGATGGCATCGCGCCACAACCGGGAAACCAGCGTCACCTCAACCGCCTGCAGACTTTGCAGCAAGGTTAAACCGGATTGCTGCGTAAGTTGCAGGATGGCGTATATCTGGCTGAGCTGCCCGCCGCGCCACAGCGGTGATAACAGCGGCATGCGCAGCA
Source organism: Pantoea sp. SOD02 (assembly GCF_024707505.1). Taxonomy (GTDB): domain Bacteria; phylum Pseudomonadota; class Gammaproteobacteria; order Enterobacterales; family Enterobacteriaceae; genus Pantoea; species Pantoea symbiotica. Next base: position 830,606 of record NZ_CP102604.1, read on the forward strand.
GCCATTGATGGACGCGCTTTTGCCACGCTACTGAACGACGATAAATTTGCTGCACAATCCCGATAAATACGGCGCATATCAGCGACAGCGGCAGTGCAGCTTTTTGCAGCAGTTCTGAGAGCGACATCACTGCGGCAGTAAAAGCGGGCAGCGGCGCATCAAAGCTGGCATAGACGGAGACAAACTCCGGCAACACAAACAGCAGCATGCCAGCACTGACCGCGAACGCCACCAGCAAGATAAACAGCGGATAACGCAGCGCCTTGACCACTTTCTGCCGTAAGTATTGCTGTTTACTTTGCTGCTGTGCCAACTGGCGACAGCACTCATCGAGCTGGCCGGTTAACTCACCCACTTGCATCAAAGCGGGAAACAATGGTGGAAAGATCTGCGGCCACTCCTTCAAGGCTTGCGAGAAGGGCTCACCGGCGATAACGCGGCGCTGCAATCCCTTAAGTAATACCCGCCAACCGGCATGGGAATGGCCTTCTGCCAACAGAATCAAACTTTCCGCCAGCGGCAAGCCGGCCTTCAGCAGCGTCGCCAGTTGCCGCACCAGGTCGATTTTCTGCTGCCACTTCCAGTCGCGCGAACGCCAGCATTTTCCACGCTGCCAGCTCACCGTCAGCATGCCGCGATCGGAGAGTTGATTGAGCAACGTATCCTGGCTGGCATTGAGTGATTCGCCTTCCTGCAGCACGCCCATGGTATCGAGCGCCTGCCAGCGGAAATGATAGAGATTAGCCATCGCCCAATCCCACCACGCGCTGCATCTCTTCAAAGGACGTATCGCCGCGACTTACTGCTTCCAGCCCCGCAGCCAGCAAGGTTTTCATTCCCTGTTCATTTGCCAGCGTGAGCAGATGTTCCAGCGGCATATCAGCCGATATCGCATTTTGCAATTTGCTGGTTACCGGCAAGACTTCAAACAGCGCCAGCCGCCCGTAATAGCCGGAGAAGCAGTGATCGCAGCCGGGCGCTCGCCAGGTTTGCAGCGTACCCGGCCAGAGTTCGGCTGGCAGATGGGCGATAGCTTGTCCCGGCTGGCGACAATGCACGCACAGGCGCCTGACCAGACGCTGCGCCACCACCAACTGCAAAGCGGGACCCAGCAGATAGCCGGGAATATCCATCTGGCGCAGACGTGTCAACGTTTCTGCGGTTGAGTTGGTATGCAGTGTGGAAAGCACCAGATGGCCGGTCTGCGCGGCTTTGACGGCAATGCTGGCCGTCTCGGCGTCACGGATTTCCCCCACCATAATCACATCGGGATCCTGACGCAGTAGGGCGCGCAGTACACGGTTGAAATCGAGTCCGCTGCGCGGCTGGATCTGCGTTTGATTAATGCCATCCAGCGGGATCTCAACCGGATCTTCCACGCTGCATACATTCTTTTCCGGCACGTTCAGCGCGCTTAATCCGCTATAGAGCGTGAAGGTTTTACCGCTGCCGGTCGGGCCGGTGACCAGAATCAAACCCTGCGGTTTCGCCAGCGCACTTTTCAGCAAACGCAGCTGTGCTGCGGGCATGCCGAGTTTATCGAGCGTGATGGCGCTGTTTTCACTTTGCAGCAGCCGTACCACGGCTTTTTCACCCTGACTTACCGGCAGCGTTGAAAGACGAAACGCTGCCAGTTTGTCGTCTATTTCCAGCGTAAACTGTCCGTCCTGCGGTAGACGCCGTTCGGCGATGTCCAATCCACCGAGGATTTTCAGGCGCGCCAAAATCGCAGCGGGTTGTGCTTCTGAGGGCTGAGGCAGTTTGTGCAACACGCCATCGATGCGCAGGCGCACCCGCAATCCATGGCGCTGTGGTTCGAAATGCACATCTGAGGCACGGCGCTGAATGGCCTGACGCAAAATCTGATCGACCGCGTTAATCGCTGACTCCGCGCTGGCATGTTCTCGCGGTGCTGCGGCGGCATCCGGTTCGTGCAGTAACTGCTCAAGGCGTGCTGCAGGCCAGCACTCGACATCCACCTTGCACTGACTAGCGAACTGTAACGCCTCCAGCAGCAGTGGATCGGGCGTGTCGGCTACTGCAACGCGCAGCAGCGTAGCGTCGTGATGCAGAATCACCGCCTGATAACGTGCGCACAACGCATTCAGCGCACTATTAGGATTGTCCATCAGTTGGCATCCTTATCAGCAAAGCGGAACTGCTCGAGGCAGCTATCGCGTAGGCTGCTGTTATCGCTGGTGCAACTGCGTTGCCAGCTCAACGTGCCATCGGTTGCGCTCCAGATTGGCAGCATTTCAACCGTCAATCCGCTGAGACTTTCCTGGCCGGTCAGGTTGATGGTTCCATTAACGACGCTGAGCGTTGCCACATAGCGCGAACCTTTGGCCACCGGAATGCCGGGTTGTCCTGCCTGACACTGCGCCGGTCCGCCACGTTCAATGGCGCAGAGTTCTACGGCTGTTTTGTACGAAACCATGGTTTGCAGCATGTCGGTGAGTGCTGCGCGTTGCAGGTAGTTTTGGTAGGCCGGTAAACCGATGGCGCTGAGAATGGCGACGATGCCAATCACAATCATCAATTCGATAAGGGTAAAACCGCGTTGTCTGTCCATAGTGAGGCTCCTTGTAGTGGAGCCGTTACGGTAGAAAAGGGCGAGGGAAAGCGGAAGTCAGGCCTGCGCGAGGTTGGAAAGCATCACGCAGAGAATCGTCAGGATTACAGCGGAGAGAGCAGAGTTTTGGAAGCCATCTCGCATATCTGCCGCGCTAACAGGCGGCAGACTTAGAGAATTAGAGTTCGCGGAAACGCATCGACAGATCCAACGCACGCACATGTTTGGTCAGCGCGCCGACAGAAACATAATCAACGCCGGTCTGGGCAATTTGCGGCAGCGTGGTTTCGGTTACGTTGCCAGAGACTTCCAGCAAAGCTCGCTTGTTGGTTAGCGCAACCGCTTCATGCATCATCTCAAGGCTGAAGTTATCGAGCATGATGATGTCCGCTCCAGCATCGATGGCATCCTGCAGTTCCGTCAGCGATTCGACTTCAACTTCTACCGGCACATCAGGCGAGAGCCACAACGCTTTTTCTACGGCGTTACGCACCGAGCCGCTGGCGATAATGTGGTTCTCTTTGATAAGAAAAGCATCCGACAGGCCTAAACGATGGTTGTTACCGCCACCGCACAGCACTGCATATTTCAGCGCGGTACGCAGGCCTGGCAAGGTCTTGCGCGTATCAAGCAGTTGGGTTTCGCTGCCCGCCAGCAGGGCCACATAACGGCTGACCTCGGTGGCCACGCCGGACAGTGTTTGCACGAAATTGAGCGCGGTGCGCTCTGCGGTTAACAGCAGGCGCGCCGGACCGGTAAGCTCGAACAGCAGCTGATCGGCAACCAGTGTTTGTCCATCTTCAACATGCCAGGTAAGAGCGACTTTATTGCCAAGCTGGATAAAGACTTCTTCCACCCAGCGTTTACCACAAAAAACACCGGCTTCACGGGTGATGACTTTTGCCACCGCCTGTTTTTCTGCCGGCAGCAGCAACGCGGTGATATCGCGATCCGCATCCACTTCGCCGCCTAAATCCTCCTGAAGCGCCCGGGCAACGGCTTCCGGGATATCCTGTTCAATACGTTTAATCAGTTCCTGACGGCGATGATCGGGATCGTAACGACGCGTTGCCATGGTTTTGCCACTCCACAAGACGAGATTTTGTGCGCTCACCTTAGCCTGATTTATCGGTCATTGCCAGTTGCTCGCGGTGAAATGTTTAGTATCCTGAACTCACCTGCAGCGGCGCATTAAGTCGCAAGTCTGCTGGATGAAACATGTTATTCTCAGCCTGATTTTGCTTAGGATTTAACAGCATGAAACTGGAAGAGGGCTGGATTACCAGCGCGCGTAAAGTACCTTCACCACACTTCAATCAGCGTCCAAATGATGAAGTGCCCTCGCTGTTGGTGATTCATAACATCAGCTTACCGCCCGGTGAGTTTGGCGGGCCGTGGATCGATCGCTTGTTTACCGGCACATTGCCTGCCGATGCGCATCCCTATTTTGCGGACATCGCCCATTTACGCGTGGCGGCGCACTGTTTAATCCGCCGCGACGGCGAGCTGGTGCAATATGTCTCTTTCGATCAGCGCGCCTGGCACGCCGGCGTGTCGCAGTTTGAAGGGCGCGAAAGCTGCAACGATTTTTCCATGGGCATTGAACTGGAAGGCACCGACACGCTGCCCTATACCGATGCGCAGTACGCGACATTGCAACAGGTGACTCACCTGCTGTTGCAGCACTATCCGTTGACGCCTGCGCGCATCACCGGCCATAGCGATATCGCACCAGAGCGGAAAACCGATCCCGGTTCCTCTTTTGACTGGTTGCGCTATAAAGAATCCATCAGGCAGGAGAATCCCTGAGACAGCAGGAGCAGGTATGACGTTGTTTAGCTTGTTATTAGTTTTAGGTTGGGAACGCCTTTTTAAGTTGGGTGAGCATTGGCAACTGGATCATCGGCTTGAGCCGCTGTTTCGTGGCCGCCAGCGTTTTTCCCTGCTGCGCACGCTGATGATGACAGTGATAGCGATGCTGATCGTCTGGCTGGTGGTGTGGAGCCTGAAAGGCATTCTGTTTGGCGTGGCGCAACTGTTGTTCTGGATTGTGGTGGGATTGCTGTGTATCGGCGCGGGTTCGGTGCGACTGCACTATCACAGTTATCTCAAAGCCGCGAGTCATGACGATGAAGCGGCGCATCAGGCGATGGCGGCCGAACTGACGCTGATTCACGGTGTGCCGGTCGAGTGCAGTGAGCGCGAGTTCCTGCGTGAACTGCAAAACGCGCTGATTTGGATTAACTTCCGTTTCTATCTTGCGCCGCTGTTCTGGTTTGTGGTCGGCGGACCTTACGGCCCAGTGCTGCTGGTGGGCTATGCATTTCTGCGCGCCTGGCAGAGCTGGCTGGCCAAACATCATTCGCCGCTGGAGCGCTCGCAGTCTGGCGTTGATCGTCTGCTGCATGTGCTGGACTGGATCCCGGTGCGTTTGGCCGGCGTGGCTTACGCGTTGCTCGGCCACGGTGAACGTGCGCTGCCAGCCTGGTTTGCCGCGCTGGGCGATCTGCATCGCCCACAATATCAGGTGCTGACCAGCCTGGCGCAGTTCTCGCTGGCACGCGATCCGCACATGGATAAAGTCGAAACGCCACGGGTTGCGGTGGCGTTGGCGAAACGTATTTCTCTGGTGCTGGTGGTGGTGGTCGCGCTGTTGACTATCTACGGCACGCTGGTGTGATCGGCGGGCGGCACGCCGAAATCCGGTGTGCCGTCTTCGCGCCAGTCAAAGTATTTCAAACGCGTATGGCGATTCGGATCCCATAGCGGATCGCCCTCAATTTCGGTGTAATTGCGCGCGTGATACACCAGCACCGCTCTTCCCGCTTCATCCACCGTAAAGCTGTTGTGTCCCGGTCCGTATTGCTGATTATCCCAGCTGGTGGCAAATACCGGCCGCGCGGACTTATGCCAGGCGCTGATGTTGAGCGGATCGGCTAACACATCAATGCTTAATATTCCCAGGCAGTAATTTTCATCAGTCGCGCTGGCGGAATAGGTGATAAACAGCTTGTCGCCATGCTGAATTACCGCCGGTCCTTCGTTGACGCTGAATCCCGCGCACTCCCATTCATACTCCGGTCGGCTCAACATCAGCGGGGCGCTTTTCAACGTCCACGGATTGAGTAACTCAGCGAGATACAGGTTGGAGTTTCCGGGAATCGCCGGATCTTTTTGCGCCCACAGATACCAGTGTTTGCCTTGATGCTGGAAATACGTCGCATCGAGAGAGAAGGAGTCGATGGGCGTATGTACGCGGCGGCAGGGCTGCCAGTTACCGCTTAGCGGGTCGGCATCATTACATACCAGCGCATACATGCGGTGCTGGAACAGGCCATCTTTAATTGCACGCGTCGGTGCGGCGGCGAAATAGATCACCCATTGCCCGTTGATGTGATGCAACTCCGGTGCCCAAATCAGCGCGCTGAACGGGCCGGTATCCGGCTTGTGCCACACCGTTACCGCTTCTGCCTCAATCAGGCCAGCCAGCGTCGAGGCATAGCGAATCTCCAGTCGGTCATATTCCGGCACCGAGGCGATAAAGTAGTAGCCATCGGCATGGCGCAGAATAAAGGGATCGGCGCGTTGAGTAATAAAAGGATTGGGCCAGCTCATTTGATCTCTCCAGGTTGCGCAGTCGCAGAGGACGCGATAGGGGATTCGTGGTGTGAATGGGCACGGCGCAGCGCCAGATCGGCCTGAATCGTACGCATTAAGTTGCGATCCACTTTCATTAAACGCACTACGCCGGCGGTAATCAGATATCCGACGCCCGGAATCACCGTGAACAGCAGCATGATGCCGTTTATGGCGTTAGGTGCCTGCTGTTTTGCGCCAGCATCGTAGCCGTAAATTGACAGCATGAAACCGACCATCGCGCCTGCAACCGCCAATCCTACTTTGAGGAAGAACAGGTTGCCGGAGAAGCTCATGCCGGTGATGCGTTTGCCGGTTTTCCATTCGCCGTAATCATCCACGTCGGCCATTAGCGACCAATGCAGCGGCGACGGAATTTGATGCAGGATATTCAGCAGGAAGTAGGCGATCACCACCGCGACGGTGGCGTGTGGATCAATCCAGTAGAAGCCGCAGGAGAACAGCGCCAGCGCGATGTTGGTCCAGAAGAACACCTTGAGCTTGCACCAGCGATCGGTGAGGATTTTCGCCAGCGTGCTGCCAAACATCATGCCGATCACGCCAAGGCTGATAAACAGCGTGGCAAAGTGCGTTGATTGCCCCATCACCCAGGTGACGTAATACATGGTGGCGGCCATGCGGATAAAACCGGGGCAGACGTTGCAGAAGGTCAGCAGCAGAATGCGTACCCACTGATCGTTTTTCCATACGTCGCGCAGGTCTTGTTTCAAATCATCGTTGCTTGGCGTGGCAGGGCGAATGCGCTCACGCACCGTGGCAAAGCAGAACAGGAACATCACCAGACCAATCAGCGCCAGCACGCTCATCGCCAATTGATAGCCGCGTGCTTTGTTGTCGCCGCCAAACCATTCGGCCATCGGCAGCAGCGAAAGTGAGAGGATCAGCGTGGCAATCCCCACCATCACAAAGCGATAAGACTGGCAGGAAACGCGCTCTCCGGGATCGTTGGTAATCACGCCGCCCAGCGAGCAGTAAGGAATGTTGATGGCGGTGTAAGTGAGTGACATCAGGAAGTAGGTGACAAATGCCCAGATGACCTTGTTGTCGTAGCTCCATTCAGGTGTGGTGAACATCAACACGCTAAACAGCACGTAAGGCACGGAAACCCACAGCAGCCACGGGCGGAAACGGCCCCAGCGGCTTTGCGTGCGGTCGGCAATCGCGCCCATGATCGGATCCGTAACCGCGTCGAGTACGCGCACTGACAGCAACAGCGTGCCGACCAGCGCCGGGGCTAAACCGAATACATCAGTGTAGAAATAATTGAGGAACAGCATGATGGCACCGCCAATCATGTTGCATCCGGCATCGCCCATGCCATATCCCAGTTTCTCCCTGAACGAGAGGGCTGCTCCTTTCATTGATCGTCTCCAGCGATATGATGAGCAGGAATTATCTGTGCTAAATCAGTAATCTGCTGGGGAGCAAATGGTCGGGTAGATGGACAAAACGCGCGGGCGGGGAAAAGTGTGAGCCAGATCAGAAGTGCTGCCCGGCAACGGCGTACCGGGCAGAGAACAACATTACGCTTTCTGTAGTTTGTTCTTGATGGTGTAACCGATAGCCAGAATCACCAGCCAAACCGGAATCAGCCAGACCGAAATCGCCATACCCGGCGTCATCAGCATGATCACCAGCACGCCAGCGAGGAACACCAGGCAGATCCAGTTACCCAGCGGATAGAGCACCGCTTTGAAGCGCGTGGTCACACCTTGCTGGTCTTTCTTCTTACGGAATTTCAGGTGCGCAAGGCTGATCATCGCCCAGTTGATCACCAGCGCAGAGACCACCAGCGCCATCAGCAGGCCAAAGGCTTCGCCCGGCATCAGGTAGTTGATCAGTACGCAAAGCAGGGTCGCTACGGCTGAGACCAGAATGGTCGCGACCGGCACGCCACGGCTGTCAACTTTCAGCAGCGCTTTCGGCGCGTTGCCCTGTTGCGCGAGGCCGAACAGCATGCGGCTGTTGCAATAAACGCAGCTGTTGTAGACCGACAGCGCCGCCGTCAGGATCACCACGTTCAGCGCGTTGGCCACAAAAGCATCGCCCAGCTCATGGAAGATCAGTACGAACGGGCTGGTATCCGCCGTTACGCGCGTCCACGGCAGCAGCGACAGCAGCACCGCCAGTGAACCGATATAGAAAATCAGGATACGCCACAGCACCTGATTGGTGGCTTTTGGAATGCTCTCTTGTGGATTGTCGGCTTCTGCGGCAGTGATACCCACCAGCTCTAAACCACCAAACGAGAACATAATGATCGCCATCATCATCACCAGCCCGGTCATGCCATGTGGCAGGAAGCCGCCCTGATCCCACAGGTTGCTGACGCTTGCTTGTGGGCCACCGTTGCCGCTAAACAGCAACCAGCCACCGAACAGGATCATACCGATGACCGCGACCACTTTGATAATCGCGAACCAGAACTCCATCTCACCAAACACTTTCACGTTGGTCAGGTTGATGGCGTTGATCAGCACAAAGAAGATGGCAGCCGTGGCCCAGGTTGGGAAATCTGGCCACCAGAACTGCACGTATTTACCGACGGCGGTCAGCTCAGCCATCGCCACCAGCACATACAGCACCCAGTAGTTCCAGCCCGAGGCGAAACCGGCGAAGTTGCCCCAGTATTTGTAGGCGAAGTGGCTGAAGCTACCGGCAACCGGCTCTTCAACCACCATTTCGCCCAGTTGGCGCATAATCAGAAAGGCAATAAAACCGGCGATCGCGTAACCGAGAATCACGGCCGGACCGGCCGATTTAATCACTGATGCGCTGCCCAGAAACAGGCCAGTACCTACGGCTCCGCCCAGCGCAATCAGCTGAATATGGCGATTCTTTAAGCCGCGATGCAGCGTGTCGCCATGCTGTTGTTCCATACAAACCTCGTGATGTTGTTATTGTGCACCTGCAGTGCGCGCACTGTAAGGCTGTTTAACCTAATGTATTCTTTTCTTTACGGTATCTGGCGTGCTGTGTGCATGCATGAGCTACCACGGCGTTCAGAATAGTGATAAGCGCGCCGCTTTGCACCTGCTTTTGCTTTTTGTGCTGAGAGATGACTGAAAAAGCAGCAGCATCCTCTGCGCGCCCGTCGCATTATTTCTGCCATGAAAAAACCGTGAACACGAATAGCTTTCGCTTATGGTTATGCACCATTTACTCCGCTAACACAGTGTAAGGTTTGGTAAAAACACAATTATTTAACATTTGCCGCAGGCCAACATTTTCCTACCTTATTTCGGTAAGTTAGTGCAGCGCCATTGCTATCGTCCCCGGAAGTGTGAAGCCCGCCATATAGACACAAGGTGAATACTTTGTTACTTTACCGGCACCATTTTTCAATTGGTATTACCAATTTACTCCGGACGTTTGGCTGATAAGAAGGGAAGATGGCCTACAGTAAAATTCGCCAACCCAAGCTCTCCGATGCGATTGAGCAGCAGCTGGAATCCCTCATTATGGAAGGGACGCTCCAGCCGGGTGAAAAACTGCTCCCTGAGCGTGAACTGGCGAAACAGTTTGATGTCTCACGTCCATCCCTGCGCGAAGCGATTCAGAGCCTGGAAGCCAAAGGCTTGCTGCTACGTCGTCAGGGTGGTGGCACCTTCGTCCAAAAAAATCTCTGGCAAAGCCTGAGCGACCCGCTGGTCGGTCTGCTTGCCGAACATCCAGAATCTCAGTTTGACCTGCTGGAAACCCGCCACGCGCTGGAAGGCGTTGCTGCCTATTACGCGGCACTGCGGGGAACCGATGAAGATCTGCAGCGCATCCGCGACTGCCATGTTCATATTCAGCAGGCGCAGGACAGCGGCGATCTCGACGCCGAAGCCGATGCAGTGATGAAGTATCAGATCGCTGTCACAGAAGCGGCCCATAATGTGGTGCTGCTGCATCTGCTACGTTCCATGGGCCCTATGCTGGAACAAAACGTCCGTCAGAATTTTGAATTGCTCTACGCTCGTCGGGAAATGCTGGCGAAAGTGAGCGGTCACCGCGCCAGTATCTACGAGGCGATTGTGGCGCGTGAGCCAGAACAAGCACGCGAGGCATCTCATCGTCACCTGGCGTTCATTGAGGAAATCTTGCTGGATAGAAGTCGGGAGCAGAGTCGTCGTGAACGCTCCCTGCGTCGTTTACAGCAACGTAAGGAATAACGCACGGCAACGAACGTGCGGAAAACACGACGGGCCTGTCTTCTTGTGCTGTGAACCAGAAGCAAAGCACAAGCAGACAGGCTCCTGATAATTTCAACGTATTAGACACAGATAAGGAATACACCCCATGTCAGAACGTTTACAGAATGACGTGGATCCGATCGAAACTCGTGATTGGCTACAAGCGATCGAATCGGTCATCCGTGAAGAAGGTGTTGAGCGCGCGCAGTATCTGATTGATCAGGTAATGAGTGCAGCACGCAAAGGTGGCGTGAAAGTTGCCGCAGGTTCCTCTGCAATCAGCAACTACATTAACTCTATTGCTGTTGAAGATGAGCCGGACTATCCGGGCAACACCTCTCTTGAACGTCGTATCCGTTCCGCAATTCGTTGGAACGCCATCATGTCGGTGCTGCGTGCGTCGAAGAAAGATCTGGAGCTGGGCGGCCATATGTCCTCCTTCCAATCTTCCGCGACCATTTATGAAGTGTGCTTTAACCACTTCTTCCGCGCACGTAGCGACAAAGACGGCGGCGATCTGGTTTTCTTCCAGGGTCACATTTCTCCAGGTATCTACGCGCGCGCCTTCCTTGAAGGTCGTCTGAGCGAAGATCAAATGAATAACTTCCGTCAGGAAGTGCAGGGTAAAGGTCTCTCTTCTTATCCGCACCCGAAACTGATGCCGGACTTCTGGCAGTTCCCAACCGTTTCAATGGGCCTGGGTCCATTGAACGCGATCTATCAGGCGAAATTCCTGAAGTATCTGGAACACCGTGGTCTGAAAGACACCTCAGCACAAACCGTTTACGCCTTCCTCGGTGATGGCGAGATGGATGAGCCGGAATCCAAAGGTGCGATCACCATCGCCACCCGTGAGAAGCTGGACAATCTGGTGTTCATCATCAACTGTAACCTGCAGCGTCTGGATGGCCCGGTCACCGGTAACGGTAAGATCATTAACGAGCTGGAAGGCATCTTTGCCGGTGCTGGCTGGAACGTGATCAAAGTGATTTGGGGCGGTCGTTGGGATGAACTGCTGCGTCAGGACACCAGCGGCAAGCTGATTCAGCTGATGAACGAAACCGTTGATGGCGATTACCAGACCTTCAAATCCCGTAACGGCGCGTACGTGCGTGAGCACTTCTTCGGTAAATATCCGGAAACCGCAGCTCTGGTGAAAGACTGGTCAGACGAAGAGATCTTCGCGCTGAACCGCGGCGGCCACGATCCGAAGAAAGTCTACGCAGCACTGAAAAAAGCGCAGGACACCAAAGGTCAGCCAACGCTGATTCTGGCACATACCATCAAAGGTTATGGTATGGGTGACACTGCCGAAGGTAAAAACATCGCGCACCAGGTTAAGAAGATGAACATGGATGGCGTTCGCTACATCCGCGATCGCTTCAATGTGCCGGTTGCCGACGACAAAATCGAAGAGCTGCCATACGTCACCTTCGAGAAAGGGTCTGAAGAGTACAACTATCTGCACGGTCAGCGTGAGAAGTTGGGCGGCTACCTGCCAACGCGTCAGGCGGAGTTTAGCGAGAAGCTGGAAATGCCTACGCTGGAAGAGTTCCGTCCGTTGCTGGAAGAGCAGAACAAAGAGATCTCCACCACTATCGCTTTCGTGCGTGCCCTGAACGTGATGCTGAAGAACAAGTCGATCAAAGATCGTCTGGTTCCGATCCTCGCGGACGAAGCGCGTACCTTCGGTATGGAAGGTCTGTTCCGTCAGATTGGTATCTACAGCCCGAACGGTCAGCAGTACACCCCGCAGGACCGCGAGCAGGTTGCTTACTATAAAGAAGACGAGAAAGGCCAGATTTTGCAGGAAGGGATTAACGAGCTGGGCGCAGGTTCATCCTGGCTGGCTGCGGCGACCTCTTACAGCACTAACAACCTGCCGATGATTCCTTTCTACATCTATTACTCGATGTTCGGCTTCCAGCGCATCGGCGATCTGATGTGGCTGGCCGGCGATATGCAGGCACGCGGCTTCCTGGTTGGCGGTACATCAGGTCGTACTACCCTGAACGGCGAAGGTCTGCAGCACGAAGATGGTCACAGCCACATTCAGTCGCTGACTATCCCGAACTGTATCTCTTACGATCCGTCTTACGCGTACGAAATTGCGGTCATCATGCAAGATGGTCTGGTGCGTATGTACGGCGAAGCGCAGGAAAACATCTACTACTACATCACCACGCTGAACGAAAACTACCATATGCCTGCGATGCCGCAGGGTGCGGAAGAGGGTATCCGTAAGGGTATTTACAAGCTGGAAACCGTAGACGGTAGCAAAGGCAAAGTGCAGCTGCTGGGTTCAGGTTCGATTCTGCGTCACGTGCGTGAAGCCGCACAGATCCTGGCGAAAGATTACGGCATCGGTTCTGACGTCTACAGCGTGACCTCGTTCACCGAGCTGGCGCGTGATGGTCAGGATTGCGAGCGCTGGAACATGCTGCATCCAACAGAAACCCCGCGCGTTCCGTACATCGCTCAGGTGATGAACGAAGCACCGGCCGTCGCTTCAACCGACTACATGAAGCTGTTCGCAGAACAGGTTCGCAGCTACGTGCCTTCTAGCGATTATCGCGTATTGGGTACCGATGGCTTCGGTCGTTCCGACAGCCGTGAAAACCTGCGTCACCACTTCGAAGTGGATGCATCGTATGTGGTTGTGGCTGCGCTGGGTGAGCTGGCTAAACGCGGCGAAATCGATAAGAAAGTGGTGGCAGAAGCAATCACCAAGTTCAATATCGACGCCGATAAAGTTAACCCGCGTCTGGCTTAAGAGGTAAGAGAGTAATGGCTATCGAAATTAACGTACCGGACATCGGGGCAGACGAAGTTGAAGTCACCGAAATCCTGGTCAAGGTGGGCGACAAAGTTGAAGCTGAACAGTCGCTGATCACCGTGGAAGGCGATAAAGCCTCCATGGAAGTGCCTTCGCCGCAGGCGGGCGTGGTTAAAGAGATCAAAATCTCTACCGGCGACAAAGTAGAAACCGGCAAACTGATCATGATCTTTGAAGCTGAAGGTGCCGCAGAAGCGGCGCCAGCGCCAGCCGAAGAGAAGAAAGCGGAAGCCGCTCCTGCTCCAGCAGCCGCTGCTGCGGTCAGCAAAGAAGTCAACGTACCGGACATCGGCGGCGACGAAGTTGAAGTCACTGAGATCCTGGTGAAAGTTGGCGACAAAGTTGCCGCTGAGCAGTCGCTGATCACCGTTGAAGGCGATAAAGCCTCAATGGAAGTCCCGGCACCGTTCGCGGGCGTGGTGAAAGAGATCAAAATCGCCACCGGCGATAAAGTGAACACCGGCTCACTGATCATGGTGTTCGAAGCAGAAGGCGCAGCGCCAGCCGCTGCCGCTCCAGCAGCCAAACAGGAAGCCGCACCAGCTGCAGCGCCTGCGGCTTCTGGCGCCAAAGACGTCAACGTGCCAGACATTGGTGGCGATGAAGTTGAAGTTACCGAGATCCTGGTAAAAGTGGGTGACAAAGTCGCTGCTGAGCAATCACTGATCGTGGTTGAAGGCGACAAAGCCTCAATGGAAGTGCCTGCACCGTTCGCCGGTACCGTGAAAGAGTTGAAAGTGGCGACTGGCGATAAAGTCAGCACCGGTAAACTGATCATGGTGTTCGAAGTGGAAGGCGCAGCACCGACTGAGGCACCTGCTGCTAAGCAGGAAGCGGCTCCAGCGGCAGAAGCAGCGAAACCTGCAGCGGCCCCAGCAGCAGCGAAAGCAGATGCAAAAGGCGAGTTTGCTGAGAACGACGCTTATGTACACGCTACGCCGGTGATTCGTCGCCTGGCGCGCGAGTTCGGTGTGAATCTGGCGAAAGTCAAAGGCACCGGCCGTAAAGGTCGCATTCTGAAAGAAGACGTGCAGACTTACGTTAAAGAGGCAGTGAAACGCGCTGAAGCGGCTCCGGCTGCAGCAGCCAGCGGTGGAAGCCTGCCAGGTCTGTTGCCTTGGCCGAAAGTGGACTTCAGCAAGTTCGGCGAAATCGAAGAAGTGGAACTGGGCCGTATCCAGAAAATCTCGGGTGCTAACCTGAGCCGTAACTGGGTGGTTATCCCGCACGTTACGCACTTCGACAAAACCGATATCACCGACCTGGAAGCGTTCCGCAAACAGCAGAATGCCGAAGCTGAGAAACGCAAACTGGATGTGAAATTCACGCCAGTGGTGTTCATTATGAAAGCCGTTGCCGCTGCTCTTGAGCAGATGCCACGCTTCAACAGTTCACTGTCTGAAGATGCACAGAAACTGACGCTGAAGAAATACATCAACATCGGTGTGGCGGTCGATACGCCAAACGGTCTGGTGGTTCCAGTGTTCAAAGATGTGAACAAGAAAGGCATCACTGAACTGTCTCGCGAGCTGATGGCGATTTCCAAGAAAGCGCGTGATGGCAAGCTGACCGCTGGCGATATGCAGGGCGGTTGCTTCACCATCTCCAGCCTTGGCGGCCTGGGCACCACGCACTTCGCGCCAATCGTCAACGCGCCTGAAGTGGCTATCCTCGGTGTTTCCAAGTCAGCGATGGAGCCGGTGTGGAACGGTAAAGAGTTTGAGCCGCGTCTGATGATGCCGATCTCACTCTCCTTCGACCACCGCGTGATCGACGGTGCTGATGGTGCGCGCTTTATCACCATCATCAACAACACACTGTCCGACATTCGCCGTCTGGTGATGTGAAGTTAATCAAGGCCGGCGAAAGCCGGCCTTGTTGTAAGCATTCAATGTTGCCGCGGTTGGCAGTTTGTTAACAATTCTGTAAACTCTCGCGGTGAAATGTCCCGGCGGATATAGGGCATTAGAGCTTGGGAAAAGCTTTCTCCTGACTGCCGGTAATCAAACAAGAGGTCATGATGAGTACAGAGATTAAAACTCAAGTCGTGGTACTTGGGGCAGGTCCTGCAGGTTACTCTGCAGCCTTCCGTTGCGCTGATTTAGGTCTGGAAACCGTAATCGTTGAGCGTTACAGCACCCTCGGCGGTGTTTGTCTGAACGTAGGCTGTATCCCGTCAAAAGCGCTGCTGCACGTCGCCAAAGTGATCGACGAAGCAAAAGCCCTGGAAGAGCACGGTATCGTGTTTGGCCAGCCGCAAACTGACATCGACAAAATTCGTTCGTGGAAAGAGAAGGTTATCAACCAGCTCACTGGCGGCCTCGCGGGTATGGCGAAAGGTCGTAAAGTGAAAGTGGTCACTGGCCTCGGTAAATTCACCGGTGCTAACACGCTGGTGGTTGAAGGTGAAGGTGGCGCAACCACCATTAACTTCGATAATGCGATTATCGCGGCCGGTTCTCGTCCAATCGAACTGCCATTCATTCCGCACAACGATCCGCGCGTGTGGGACTCTACCGATGCGCTGGAACTGAAAGAAGTGCCGAAGCGTCTGCTGGTAATGGGCGGCGGTATCATCGGTCTGGAAATGGCCACCGTTTATAAAGCGCTGGGTTCAGAGATTGACGTGGTTGAGATGTTCGACCAGGTGATCCCGGCTGCCGATAAAGACGTGGTGAAAGTCTTCACCAAGCGTATCAGCAAGAAATTCAACCTGATGCTGGAAACCAAAGTTACCGCTGTTGAAGCGAAAGACGACGGTATCTACGTTTCGATGGAAGGCAAAAAAGCCCCAGCCGATGCACAGCGTTACGACGCGGTGCTGGTGGCGATTGGTCGCGTACCGAACGGTAAAGGCCTTGATGCCGGTAAAGCAGGCGTGGAAGTGGACGATCGCGGCTTTATCCGCGTCGACAAGCAGATGCGCACCAACGTACCGCACATCTATGCTATCGGCGACATCGTGGGTCAGCCAATGCTGGCGCACAAAGGTGTGCACGAAGGCCACGTAGCGGCGGAAGTGATCTCGGGCCTGAAGCACTACTTCGACCCGAAAGTGATCCCATCCATTGCTTACACCGAGCCAGAAGTTGCCTGGGTTGGTCTGACCGAGAAAGAAGCCAAAGAGAAAGGCATCAGCTATGAAGTGTCCACCTTCCCGTGGGCGGCTTCAGGCCGTGCTATCGCTTCTGATTGTGCAGACGGCATGACCAAGCTGATTTTCGACAAAGAAACTCACCGTGTTATCGGTGGTGCGATTGTCGGTACCAACGGCGGCGAGCTGCTGGGTGAAATCGGTCTGGCGATCGAAATGGGCTGTGATGCCGAAGATATCGCCCTGACCATTCACGCGCACCCAACGCTGCATGAGTCTGTCGGCCTGGCTGCCGAAGTGTTCGAAGGTAGCATCACTGACCTACCGAACCCTAAAGCGAAAAAGAAATAAGTTTCCGCTTTGAATAAATTAACGGCTCCTTTAAGGAGCCGTTTTTTATTAGTGGTTCTATTTAAATAAACAAGTAAAAAAGGCGCGTGAGCTACTTTGTGAGTCATGCCGGAATAGCGGGAGCGAACTCCCGCTAGTGAAGTTTTACTGTTGTGCTTCGTAAGCCATAACAGCCGATAATTCAGCAGTGAATATCCGTAATCGTAATTCACAGAGTGAGCTGCGATTAACCAGACACAATCCTAATAGAATGAGCCCGCTGATAATCAGCTTGCTGAATATTGACTTCATAGTCACGTTCCTCTTGATTTAGCACGAGCAAGCGACTACCCTGACATTTCTGACGTGTAGGGTAGTTCGCTTGCCCGTGCGGTTAATGAAAGTTAACTGCACGGTTTTACGCTCCACAACCCACCTCAATCTTTTCAGCTTGAAGCAAGTTGCCTCAAGCGCCCGCAGGCAGTCTACGCCAAACTTCTTTTATTTCATCTTAATTTTTAAATTATTTCTAATTAATGGATTTATATATTACCCAATCATTTAAATAGATCGCGTAATGGTTTTTTTAATTGGAAGTTAATTTCTTTAAGCCAATCAATAAAATGCCTTAGCGGTGCGGAAATATATTTACGGCTAGGATAGTAAAGCCAAAAACCTTCTTCTACCTGAGTGAAGTCTGCCAATATTTCCACTAACTCACCGCGAATTAAATCTTCCCGCACCGTACCTTCATGCAGAAAGGCAATGCCTACGCCGGCACGCGCTGCCTGTAATATCCGCTCATTGTTATCCAGCACCAGCGACCCTTTTACCGCCACTTCCTGTTTGCGGCCATCCTGCCAGAATTCCCAGCGATAACGTCGTCCACTGGGAAAGCGTCGCTCAATGCACGGAAATTGCAGCAGCTCAGCCGGTTGCTGTGGCGCACCATGCTGCGCAATAAACGCCGGGCTCGCCACTGCCAGCGCCCGCATCGCTGTGCCAAACGGCACTGCCACCATATCCTGCGCCAGCACATCGCCGTAGCGCACGCCGGCAACAAATCCGGCCTCTACGATATCCAGCAGTGAATCGTTGCTGTCGATCTCCAGCGTAATCTCGGGATAGCGCAGCAAGAACGGCAAAATCAGCGTATCGAAGAACAGCGCTTCCGCCGATCGCGGCATGCTAATGCGCAATACGCCGCGTGGATCGCTGCGCCAGTCGTTGAGCTCATCCACCGCTTGCGACAGATCGGCAAGCGCAGGCTGAATGCGCTGTAAAAAGCGTTCACCGGCTTCGGTGAGCGCCACTTTGCGCGTGGTGCGATTGAGCAGCCGCACACCTAAACGCGCTTCGAAATGGCGCATCGCGTGGCTCAGGCTGGAAGGTGTGACATTGCGCTCCTCCGCTGCTTTACGAAAGCTCAGATGCTGCGCGATGGCAGCAAACATCTCCAGTTCCTGCATAGACGCACGGTATTTATTCATTGCTGAGTTTTACTCACTAAATCGGCAAAAATGCCTCAATTGTTGCCGTGATTGCTGAGGTTTATAACATTAACACCAACAGCGAAGAGGATTAAACAATGCAACAACGTCAATTAGGCAATCAGGGATTACAGGTTTCGGCGCTGGGATTAGGCTGCATGGGTATGAGTTTCGCCTATGGGCAGAACGATGAAAAACAGGCGCTGAACACGCTGGCGCGGGCGTTTGAGCTGGGCGTGAATTTCCTCGATACCGCAGAAGTATATGGTCCGTTCACCAACGAGAGCTTGTTGGCAAAAGCGATTAAAGGGCGCAGCGATATCAAAGTCGCGACCAAGTTTGGTTTTCGCATTACCGATCAGGGAGAAGGTTGGGAACGAATTACTGGGGTGAATAGCGATCCGGCGCATATTCGACGTGCGGTCGAAGGATCTTTGCAACGTCTCGGTGTGGAAACCATCGAACTGCTCTATCAGCATCGTCTCGATCCGGCGGTGTCGATTGAAGAGGTGGTGGGCGTGATGGCCGATCTGGTGCGGGAAGGGAAGGTGAAGTATCTCGGTTTGTCTGAGGTTTCATCCGCCACCTTGCGCCGTGCGCATGCGGTGCATCCGATTTCGGCGCTGCAAAGCGAATATTCGCTGTGGTCACGCGATCCGGAGCAAGATGTCCTCGCTACCTGCCGTGAACTGAACGTCGGCTTTGTCCCGTATAGCCCGCTGGGGCGCGGCTTCCTCACCGGGAAATTCCCCGCCGCCACAACCTTAGCGGAAGATGACTTCCGTCGTTCACTGCCGCGTTTTCAGCAGGATGCGCAGGCGCATAACCAAAAGTTAGTGAATCAGCTCACTGAGATGGCTGCAGGTTATGACGCAACCGCCGCTCAGCTGGCGTTGGCGTGGGTGCTGGCCAAAGGCGACTATATTGTGCCGATTCCCGGTGCCAGCAAAATCGCCCATCTGGAACAGAACTGCGCCGCCGCCGATTTAGCATTACGTCATGCGGATGTTGCCACGCTGGATGAGTTGTTTAGCGAGAAAAACATTCTGGGCAAGCGCTATAACGACAGCGAGTTTGTGCTGGTCGATCGTTAAAACTCTCCTCCGAAAATGAGAACTAGCAGGCTTTCAAAGCCTGCTTTTTTATGTGATCCCGCTCAATTTGCAGATGAAGCTGCTAAAAAAAGCACGGATGTTGCTTTTTTGTAAACAGATTAACAATCAGGCGAAATGCTGCTATGCTGCCCCACGCGGAACCGGGCACCTCACCCTACTGTTCGACAGCATCAAGGGGTGCACCGGTAAGCTATACAATGAGAGCGAGGAGAACGTCGTGCTAGAAGAATACCGTAAGCACGTTGCCGAGCGTGCTGCCCAGGGAATCGTACCTAAGCCGTTAGATGCTTCCCAGATGGCCGCGCTGGTTGAACTGCTAAAAAACCCGCCAGCGGGTGAAGAAGAATTCCTTACCGACCTGTTGGTCAATCGTGTTCCACCAGGTGTTGATGAAGCGGCGTATGTTAAAGCCGGTTTCCTGGCAGCTGTCACTAAGGGCGAAGCCCACTCTCCTCTGGTTACTCGCGAAAAAGCCGTTGAGCTGCTGGGCACCATGCAGGGCGGTTATAACATCCATGCGCTGATTGAAGCGTTAGAAGATGAAGCCTTAGCACCGATCGCTGCCGAAGCCCTGTCTCACACGCTGCTGATGTTCGATAACTTCTACGATGTCGAAGAGAAAGCCAAAGCGGGTAACCCACACGCGAAAAAAATCATCCAGTCCTGGGCCGATGCCGAATGGTTCCTGAAGCGTCCAAAACTGGCTGAAAAAATTACCACCACCGTGTTCAAAGTGACCGGCGAAACCAACACCGACGACCTCTCTCCGGCGCCGGATGCATGGTCACGCCCGGATATTCCACTGCACGCGCTGGCAATGCTGAAAAACGCCCGTGAAGGCATCGAACCCGACGATGCTGGTAACATTGGCCCGATCAAACAGATCGAAGCACTGCAGACCAAAGGCTTCCCGCTGACCTATGTGGGCGACGTGGTCGGTACCGGTTCTTCGCGTAAATCCGCCACCAACTCGGTGCTGTGGTTTATGGGCGACGATATCCCTTACGTGCCAAACAAAAAGGGCGGCGGTCTGTGCCTCGGCGGTAAAATCGCTCCAATCTTCTTCAACACCATGGAAGATGCGGGTGCCTTGCCGATCGAGCTTGACGTTGATCGTCTGAACATGGGCGATGTCATCGACGTTTACCCATACAAAGGCGAAGTGCGCAATCACGAAACCGATGAAGTGCTGGCGACCTTCGAGCTGAAGACCGACGTACTGCTGGACGAAGTCCGTGCTGGCGGTCGTATTCCGCTGATCATCGGTCGTGGCCTGACCACCAAAGCGCGCGAGTCATTGGGTCTGCCGCACAGCGATGTGTTCGTGCAAGCCAAAGATGTTGCCGCCAGCACCCGTGGTTATTCACTGGCGCAGAAAATGGTTGGCCGCGCATGTGGCGTAGACGGCGTTCGTCCGGGCGCGTACTGCGAACCAAAAATGACTTCAGTCGGTTCTCAGGACACCACCGGTCCAATGACCCGTGATGAACTGAAAGACCTGGCGTGCCTCGGCTTCTCTGCCGACCTGGTAATGCAGTCATTCTGTCACACCGCTGCCTATCCGAAGCCGGTTGACGTGACCACGCACCATACGCTGCCAGACTTCATCATGAACCGTGGCGGCGTGTCGCTGCGTCCGGGCGATGGCGTTATCCACAGCTGGCTGAACCGTATGCTTCTGCCAGATACCGTTGGTACCGGCGGTGATTCGCACACCCGTTTCCCAATCGGTATTTCATTCCCGGCAGGTTCTGGTCTGGTAGCGTTTGCTGCTGCGACCGGCGTGATGCCGCTGGATATGCCGGAATCGGTGCTGGTGCGCTTCAAAGGCGAAATGCAGCCGGGCATCACCCTGCGCGATCTGGTACACGCTATTCCGCTGTACGCGATCAAGGCGGGCCTGCTGACCGTTGAGAAGAAAGGTAAGAAAAACATCTTCTCTGGCCGCGTGCTGGAAATCGAAGGTCTGCCGAAGCTGAAAGTTGAGCAGGCATTTGAGTTGACCGATGCCTCGGCGGAGCGTTCTGCAGCTGGCTGTACCATCAAGCTGGATAAAGAGCCGATCATCGAGTACCTGAACTCGAACATCGTGCTGCTGAAGTGGATGATCTCGGAAGGCTACGGCGATCGTCGTACGCTGGAGCGCCGCATTGAAGGCATGCAGAAATGGCTGGCCGATCCGCAACTGCTGGAAGGCGATGCGGATGCGGAATACGCGGCGGTGATCGATATCGATCTGGCCGAGATTAAAGAGCCGATTCTGTGCGCACCGAACGATCCAGACGACGCGCGTTGGTTGTCTGATGTGCAGGGCGAGAAGATCGACGAAGTGTTCATCGGTTCGTGCATGACCAACATTGGTCACTTCCGCGCGGCCGGTAAACTGCTGGATGCCCATAAAGGCCAGCTGCCAACCCGCTTGTGGGTTGCGCCGCCAACCAAAATGGACGCCGCACAGCTGACTGAAGAGGGCTATTACAGCGTCTTCGGTAAGAGCGGTGCACGTATCGAGATTCCGGGCTGTTCACTGTGCATGGGTAACCAGGCGCGTGTAGCGGACGGCGCGACGGTGGTTTCCACCTCAACCCGTAACTTCCCGAACCGTCTGGGTACCGGCGCGAACGTCTTCCTGGCGTCGGCTGAACTGGCGGCGGTCGCTTCGCTGCTTGGCAAGCTGCCAACGCCGGATGAGTATCAGCAGTTCATGCTGCAGGTTGATAAGACTGCGGCTGACACTTACCGCTACCTCAACTTTGATCAGCTGGGACAATACACTGAAAAAGCGGATAGCGTGATCTTCCAGACTGCTGTTTAATCGGCTGACGGGATGAACAAGGGGACGATGAAAATCGTCCCTTTTTTTATGCCCTTTTTTCCGCTGACATCTCCAGGCATAATGCGAGCGCGATCCCACTTTATTCAGCGTGCTGCGCACAAAATGCACTAACACGGTGCCGCACGGCGCGTCATCAGTATGAGGCAAACCCATGGAGTACGAATTTCTGCGTGATTTGACCGGCCAGGTCAAAGTGCGTATGTCGATGGACCACGAAGCGGTGGGGCACTGGTTCAACGAAGAGGTCAAAGACAATCTGCCGTTGCTGGATGAGGTTGAGGCCGCCGCCCAGCAGGTGAAAGGCACCATTAATCAGTGGCAGCGCGTTGGACATGAATACACGCTGTGGCTGGATGAAGAAGAGGTGATGATTCGTGCCAACCAGCTGGCGCTGGAAGATGACGGCATGGAAGAGGGCATGACCTATTACGACGAAGAGAGCCTCTCTTTCTGCGGCGTCGAAGATTTTCTCGCGGTGATTGCCGCTTATCGGCTGTTTATCGCCGGTAAATAACGTAGGGTCGCCATTGATGGCGACCCAGCCGATTACCGCGCTGCGCCGCTTGCAACGGAATGTGAATGTGAAACCTGCTCCTCATCAACGATAGGTTCAACTTTACCCATCAGGAACAGATAGTTAAGGATGCCAATCACCACCAGTACCGCCGAGAACACCAGCGCCCAGGTAAAGTGTCCGGTGGCGCCAACAATCGCGCCGGTAATTATCGGTCCCACCGCACCGCCCATGTTGGATACGGTATTCTGCAGGCCCGCGACAATCGACACGCTGTTTTGCGGCGCCACATCGCCCGGCAATGCCCACACTTGTGATGCCGCCACGGTGGTGCCGGATTTGGCGATACACAGCAGCAGCACGGTCATAAACACTGAATCGGTGAACGGAGCAAAGCCGATGCACAGCGCCATCAGCAGGCCGATGGTGAGGAACAGTTTGCGTGTGGCGGTCAGCGACAGCACTTTGTTATGCACCATGCGATCCGATGCCCAACCCGCCAGCACTTCAATCACCATGCCGCAGATCAGCGGTAGCGCGGCCACCATCCCCATTTTGAGGAAATCCATGCCTTTATCTTTCACCAGATAGGTCGGCAGCCAGGTGATAAAGAAATAGGAGGTATAATTGATGGTGAAGAAGCCAATGCACATCGCCCAGATATTGCGGTAGCGCAGCAGTTTGTACCACTTCATCGGACGCACGCTTTTATCGCCGTGCTTCTGCGCCTGGCCGTCACGGATGAAGCGCACTTCTTCTTTACTGATCGACTTATGATCTTCCGGGTTCTCGGCGTAGATAAAGTACCAGGCAATCACCCAGAACAAACCGAGCGCACCAATGGCGAGGAAGGTCAGACGCCAGTCGAACAGGGCGATCATAAAGACAATCAGCGGCATGGCCACCGCACCACCAAACTTGGAGGCGCTGTCGAACAGGCCAGAAACCGTGGCGCGTTCGCGGTCCGGGAACCAGCGCGCGGTAATGCCTGCGTTACTGGGATAGGCGGCGGCTTCACCGACGCCGAGGGCTAAACGTAGCGCCAGCAGCGATTTAAATCCGGTCGCGAGGCCCATCGCCATGGTCGCGATTGACCACCAGCCGACGGCGATGCCGAGGCCTTTTTTCTGACCGAAGCGATCGGCGAACCAGCCCGCCGGGATCTGCAATAGCGCATACGACCAGAAGAACGCTGCCATGATGAAGCCCATCATTTCAGGATTGATATCGAGCTCTTTGATCAGATGCGGTGCCGCTGCCGAGAGCACGGTGCGGTCAATGTAGTTAATGGCGATGGCCAGCCACATCAGGCCAGCAATCCACCAACGGATACGACTCGAGCGCGCAGAGTTAGTCATAATAATTATCCACTCGAAAAAGGGTTACAGAGAAAGGCGGGGTGTTATTCCAGCCCGTTCATCACGTTGATTGGGCGTTCGCCCTGTTGGATGCACTGCACAATTTGCGACACGCAACGTTCACCAATCGCGCTGATTGCGCCGTCGGTGTAACCGGCAATGTGCGAAGTGGGAATGAAGTTGTTGAGCGTAAACAGTGGATGCTCGCTCAGCGGTTCCTGCACAAACACATCAGCCGCCGCACCGGCAATCACGTTATCCAGCAGCGCCTGATAGAGATCCTGTTCGTTCACCACGCCGCCGCGTGAGGCATTAATCAGGAAGGCAGTTTTCTTCATGCGTTTGAGGCGTGCGGCATCAAATAAATTTTGCGTCTTGTCGGTAAGCGGCATGTGCAGGGTGATGAAATCGCTGGTTTCGGTCAGCTGATCCAGCGTGACGAATTCGATGCCGTGCTCGGCAGCAAACTGCTCATCGGGATAAAAATCAAACGCGATCACCCGCATGTTGAAGCCTTTGGCGCGCAGCGCAACCTGCTTACCGATATTGCCCAGCCCGATGATGCCCAATGTTTTGCCATAAACGTCGGTGGCAAAAATTCGCGGCCAGCTGCCGGCGCGGGTTTCAATGGCGGCCTGGGTGATCTGACGCGCGCTGTTGAGGATCAAAGCAAAGGCGAAATCGGCAACCGCGTGTTTGTTGGCATCCGGCACGTTAGTGACGTAAATACCGCGTGCGCGCGTCGCTTCCAGATTGATGTTGTCGACGCCAACGCCGTGCTTACAGACGATTTTCAGCTGCGGTGTTAATGCCAGCAGTTCTTCATTGATGTCGGTAAAGGCCACAATCATCGCTACGGTGTCAGCCAGATGTGGCTCAAGTGCGCTCAGCGGCGCATCAGCGGGCAGCGTGATTAGCTCAAAACCGTGCTGCTGCAGCACCTCAATCGGCGCCGCGTCGTATTTGGCGAATGACGGTGAAGTACAGATGACTTTCATGATTCTTCCCGGGTTAGTAAATGCTGCCAAATTGGCCAGGTCACCATAAATGGCGACCCTACAAAACCGCATTCATATGTGCGTTCGTACCCGCATTCATATGCGCATTCATACGCCGTAGGGTCGCCCTTAAGGGTGACCAAACCAACGGCGCACCTGCATTACTGCAAATACTGATTCACAATCTGGCGGATCTTCTGCTCTTCTTCGGCAGAGAAACTCACCGCATAGCGGCTGTCGCCAACCTCAAAGCCCAGCAGCGTCACCGCTTTTTTCACTGCGGCGGGAGAGAAGCCCACGCTATACAGATCGGTGCGCAGACCGGTGACGTTTTCCTGCGCCAGGCGCGAACCTTCGATATCGCCCGCGTGGAAGCGTGCCCAAATCGCATTGATCTCTTTAGGCGCCACGTTAGCGAGACCAGAAATACAGGCTGAGCAGCCGTCGACAAAGCCCTGATGAATCAGCGAATCCGGGCCGTTCAGCACATCAAAACTGTCGATTCCTGCAGCCGCTTGCAGGAAGCCGCTCAGGCTTTCGTAGCTGCCGGCGCTGTCTTTAATACCGATGATGTTCGGGTGCGCGGCCAACGTGCGCACGGTTTCCGGCTGCAGCGTGTTGCCGGTGCGTGCCGGAATGTTGTAGAGGAACAGCGGCACGTCGATGGCATCGGCCACCGCGCGATAGTGGGCGATCAGCTCTTCCTGCTTCAGCGGCACAAAATAAGGCGTGATCACCGAAACCGCATCCACGCCCAGCTTCGCCACTTGTTTCCCAAGGCGAATGGTTTCACGCGTGGAGATCTCGCCAATATGCGCCACCACCGGCGCGCTGCCGTTCACTTCATCAACGCAGGTTTGCGTCACCGCCAGCTTCTCCTGTTCGTTCAGCACGAAGAATTCGCCGTTGGTGCCGCCGCAGAAGATGCCGTTGCCGGCGCTTAACTGACGTTTAACCTGTTCGCGTTGGGCGGCTGGATTGAATGCGCCGTCGCGATCGAAGGTGGTGACGATGGCGGTTAACACGCCCTGAATTTTCTTGCTCATGTTGTCCTCGATAATCCTTAGTGATTCAAAGCCGGAAATAGCGTCAGGTAGACGTTGCGTACGTCATCGGCGCCCACTTTCATCGGTACATTCTTCATCAGGCGCTGCACGTCGAGCGCGGCTTCCACCAGATACGGCAGATGATCCGGGCCGATACCCAGCTCTTCCAGGCTGGCGGGCAGCTTCAGGCGTTTCACCAGCGCGGCAAAGTACGCCACCAGCGCGTGGGATTTGGCTTCGTCGTCCAGCGAGGTATCGGCATCCGGCAGTAGATCGTAAGCCTGAGCGAATTTGCTCACCGCCGCCGGACGCACAAAGCGCATACAGGGCGCGAGCAGAATGGCGTTGGCGACGCCGTGCGGCAGGTGATATTTGCCGCCCAGCGGATAAGACATTGCATGTACCAGATGCGTACCGGCATGCGCAATCGATGCGCCACCGTAATAAGACGCCCACAGCATATTCAGGCGCGCTTCAAGGTTATCCGGCTCAGCGATGGTGGTTTCGAGGCTGGCAAACAGCTTTTTCATGCCGATCAGCGCATAGTTATCGCTCACCGGATTCGACACGGTAGCGGTAAAGCACTCGATTAAATGGCACAGCGCATCGATACCGGTGGAAGAGGCGATGTGCGGTGGCATGCTGGTAGTAAGTTCTGGCACCAGCGCGACATAATCTGGCAGCATCACCGGCGAGATAATGCCGACTTTGGTCTCTTTCTCGGGGATCGCCAGAATCGCATTGGGCGTGGCTTCCGAGCCAGTGCCTGCGGTGGTGGGGATCAGCAGCGAAGTGGTACGCGTTTGCGGCTTTTCACCCGCCAGCAGCGCATCCAGTGTTGGTGCGCCATCAACACACAGAATCGACAGCAGCTTGGCAACGTCCAGTACGCTGCCACCGCCGACGCCAATCACCAGATCCACATCGGTGCTCGGCAGCGCGGCGACAATGGCTGCCACATCGTGTTGGCTGGGTTCTGGCGGCACCGTATTGACGATGCTCAGGCTGGCAATCTGCTGCTGCAGCTGGGCGATCAGCGTCTGCACCGCCGGAATGCCTTCAATATTCTTATCGGTCACCAGCAGCGCTTTTTCTTTACCTTGCAGTAAATAGCTGAGGTCATTAAGCGCCTGAAAGCCACAGATCACGGTGCTGTTGATATTCATCTCTTACCCTTACGTTTTTTGCGCTGAATGATTAAGTTTGCTCAAGCAGCGCGAGGTCTATCACTACAGTGCCTAATTTTATAGGACAAATTGATTTCGATTAATTTGATCTTGCTCACATATAATCAATCATGATTGAATATAATCATTACAGCACGGCAGCGGCCGGAACAGGAGAGAGCATGACTTTACCGCCATGGAAAACGCCAGTCCTGGTGATTGCCGATGATTTCACCGGCGCCAATGACGCGGGCAGCGGGCTGGCACAAGCCGGAGCGCGTGTGCATGTGCTGTTTGATAGCAGCACGCCGCATGACGCTAATGCCGCCGATGTGCTGGTGATCAGCACCGATAGCCGTGCGCTCAGCGAACAGGAAGCAGCCCGGCGCACGCGGGCGGCGATTGAGCAACATCGGGCCATCCTTAACGATGGTTGGTTGTTTAAGAAGATTGATTCCACGCTGCGCGGCAATCCCGGCGCGGAAATCGCCGCCGCGATGCAGGCCAGCGGCAAAAAATTAGCCTTAGTGGTGCCGGCGGTGCCGAAGCTTGGACGCACCACGCGAGCGGGTGAAGTGTGGATCCATCAGCAACGTTTGATCGACAGCGAATTCGCCAGCGATCCTAAAACGCCAGTCACCAGCGGCCATGTACTGACGCGGTTGCAGATGCAGAGCACCTTGCCGGGTGAAACCCTCGATCTCGCTACGCTGCGCGGCGGCCAGTTGGCGCAGGTGCTCGCCACTAAGAAAGGTTTGCTGGTGGTGGATATCGAGCAGGACGGCGACATTGCCTTATTAATGGCCGCGGCAGCCACGCTGGAGACGCGTCCACTATTAGCCGGTGCTTCCGGGCTCAGCGATGCGCTTGGCGCGATGCTGGCGGCGCGTCAGCCGCGTCCGGTGCTGGCGGTAGTCGGCTCAATGAGCGCGATTGCGCAGCAGCAGATTACGCGCCTCGCCAGCCAGCGCGACATCCGCGTTATCGATATTGATATCCGCCAACTGTTTGCCCAACCGGCCTGGCCGCAGGCTGAACAATGGCAGCAGGCAATGCAGCAGGCGCTGCACGACGGCGCGCATTGCGTAGTGCGCACTACGCAACACGCCGACCAGCGTCATGAGATCGAGCAGTTATGCCAACAACATCAGGTTTCACGTCAGTTATTGGGCGAGCGCATCTGCCAGTTTCTCGCGCAGTTAACCCGCCGCGTGTGCCGCGAGGTGCAGCCCGCTGGGCTTTATCTCTCTGGCGGTGATGTGGCGATTGCCGTGGCGCAGGCGTTTGGCGCGAGCGGTTTCCAGATTCAGGGCCTTGTGGCGGGCTGCGTGCCGCACGGGGTTTTGCTTAACAGTGAATTACACCTGCCGGTGATGACCAAAGCAGGTGGCTTTGGTGACGAAAACACCCTGGTAGAAGCCATTCGTTTTATTGAGGAGAAGTCGAGTGAGTAAAATTATTGCGATTACCATGGGCGATCCGGCGGGCATTGGCCCGGAGATCATCATTAAAGCGCTGGCAGAAGGTGAGTTAGCGGGCGTGCCTGCGGTGGTGGTGGGTTGCGCCAACACGCTGCGTCGGGTGATGGGACTCAATGTCACGCCGCAGGCTGAACTGCGCGTGCTCGACCAGGTCAAGGATGCGCATTTTGCGCCCGGCATTATCAACGTGATTGATGAGCCGCTGGCGGATGCCGCCGCGCTGCAGCCCGGCGTGGTGCAGAAAGCGGCGGGCGATTTGGCCTGGCGCTGCGTCAAACGCGCCACCGAACTGGCGCTGGCTGGCGAGGTGCAGGCGATTGCCACCGCACCGTTAAATAAAGAGGCGCTGCACTCGGCGGGGCATATTTATCCCGGCCACACCGAACTGCTGGCGCAGCTGACCAACACCAAAAATTACGCCATGGTGCTCTACACCGATAAGCTGAAAGTGATTCACGTCACCACGCATATTGCGCTGCGAAAGTTCCTCGATACCTTAAACGGCGAGCGCATTCAGACGGTGATCGGTATGGCCGACAGCTTCCTGCGCCGCGTTGGTTTCGACAAGCCGCGCATTGCGGTGGCGGGCGTCAATCCACATGCCGGTGAAAACGGTCTGTTTGGTGATGAAGAGATCACCATCGTCGCGCCTGCTATCAAAGCGATGAAAGCGCAGGGCATTGATGTCAGCGGCCCATGCCCGCCCGATACCGTGTTCCTGCAATGTCAGGAAGGGCAGTACGATATGGTGGTAGCGATGTACCACGATCAAGGGCACATCCCGCTGAAATTACTAGGTTTTTATGATGGTGTGAATATCACCGCTGGCTTGCCGTTTATCCGCACCTCGGCGGACCACGGCACCGCGTTTGATATCGCCTGGACAGGTAAAGCGAACTCTGCGAGCATGGCGATCTCCATTAAACTCGCGATGCAGCTTGCATAGGGAAATATGAAGGGACAAAGCCGTCTCGACCAGATTATGGACTATCTGAAGAGCCATAATTTGGTCACTGTTGAACAACTGGTGAGCGCTATTTCTGCCTCGCCAGCGACGATCCGCCGCGATCTGATCAAGCTGGATAAAGAGGGCGTTATTAGCCGCAGCCACGGCGGCGTCACGCTGAATCGCTTTATCCCTAATCAGCCGACCACGCTGGAGAAGATGCAGCGCAACCTCGCCGAGAAGCAGGCCATCGCGCAGTTTGCTGCCAGCTACGTGCAATCGGGTGATGCAGTGGTATTGGATGCCGGTACGACCATGCTGGAGCTGGCGCGCCAGCTGACGCACCTCAAGCTGCGCGTGATCACCGCCGATCTGCACATCGCGCTGTTTCTTTCCGAGTTTAAGCAAATCGAAACCACCATTATCGGTGGACGCATTGATGATTCCAGCCAGTCATGTATTGGTGAACATGGCCGTCGCCTGCTGCGCAGCATCAACCCTGATATCGCGTTTGTCAGCTGCAACTCGTGGAGCATCGAACGCGGGATTACCACGCCAACCGAAGATAAAGCCGGATTGAAGATGGATCTGCTGGCCAATGCACGCCGCCGTGTTCTGCTGGCTGACAGCAGCAAGTACGGTTCATGGTCGCTGTATTGCGCCGCGCCGATTGATAGCCTGACCGATGTGGTGACGGATGCGCGTCTGGATGAAGCGGTATGCCGCGACCTGCGCGAGCGTGGATTGGGTTTGCAGTTAACCTAATGGCTCCCTCTCCCGTGGGAGAAGGCCGGGGTGTGGGCATCAGCCCGCACCCAATCTGACTACTTAACGTAAGCCAGCAAACTCAGCGAATCGCGCGCCAGCGACTTACACTTCTTGTCGTTGGTGATGGCGATGCCGCTCAAATCCTTGTAGCTCTCTTCGCCCAGCGACTTCATGTTGTAATTGCTGTAGTTGCTTAAATCCCAACGGTTTTGTTGGGCGAAAAACACCAGCGCTTTACGAATCTGTGCGTCCGGCAAATCCTGATAGCCACAATCGTTCTTGAGATAAACGAACACAGCGGTGAGGTCGGCCAGATCTTCTGCTTCGGATTCGCTCAGGGCAAAACTGGTGGAGGAGAAGCCAAGGAGTCCCGCCAGCAGCAGGATCTTGATGCTTTTCGTCATAATGATTCTCAACAAGGGACAATTTATTGACGTTAGCACAGTTATTGCCGGTATTCCGCTAAATTTGCCCTTTCGGGCCATTCCCACCATTTTTATCAGCGCATTCTGTTTCAGGGCTTGACCCTCCCGCAGGGTAAAGGTTTACGCTGTGCCCTTATTCACGACAAGGATAAGAATATGCAACGTCGTCATTTTCTAAAGTTGACTGCCGCACTCAGCGCCGCCGGTGCGCTGCCGCTGTGGAGCCGCTCACTAATGGCCGCCACGCGCCCATTATTGCCGATTCCCTCTATTTTGCAGCCTGATGCACGCGGGCAATACAACTTAACCGCGATGACCGGCAACAGCCAATGGAATGGCAAAGCGGTGCCAACCTGGGGATACAACGGTGGATTGCTCGGGCCCGCGCTGCGTCTGCAACGCGAAAAAGCGGTTACGGTGAATATCCATAACCAGCTGCCAGAAGCCACCACCTTGCACTGGCATGGTCTGGAAATTCCCGGCGATGTCGATGGCGGCCCGCAGGGGATTATTGCGCCCGGTGCAACGCGTCAGGTGAGTTTCACGCCCGACCAACCCGCCGCGACCTGCTGGTTCCATCCACATCAACACGGTAAAACCGGTTATCAGGTGGCGCAAGGTCTGGCCGGTTTGGTGTTGCTGGAGGATGAAGCCTCCGGCAAGCTGCGTCTGCCGATGCAGTGGGGCGAAGACGATGTGCCGCTGATTTTCCAGGATAAGCAGTTAAATAAAGCGGGAACGCAAATCGATTATCAGCTCGATATCATGCGTGCCGCCGTCGGCTGGTTCGGCGATATGATGCTGACCAACGGCGTGCAATATCCGCAGCATGCGGTGCCGCGCGGCTGGCTGCGCCTGCGTTTACTCAACGGCTGTAACGCGCGTTCGCTGCATATCGCCACCAGCGATCAACGTCCGCTGTATGTGATCGGCAGCGACGGCGGTTTGCTGGCCGAACCGGTGAAAGTGGAGAGCTTGCCGCTGCTACCGGGCGAGCGTTTTGAAGTGCTGGTGGATACCTCAGATGGCAAAGCCTTTGACGTGGTGACGCTGC
Organism: Pantoea sp. SOD02; assembly: GCF_024707505.1. Taxonomy (GTDB): domain Bacteria; phylum Pseudomonadota; class Gammaproteobacteria; order Enterobacterales; family Enterobacteriaceae; genus Pantoea; species Pantoea symbiotica. Next base: position 862,470 of record NZ_CP102604.1, read on the forward strand.
CGGTCACGCAAATGGGCATGACGCTGGCGCCGTTCGATCAACCGCTGCCGCTGGTCAATATTTTGCCGCTGCGCGTGCTGGCTAGCGGCACATTGCCGGACAAGCTGGTGGATCTACCGCCGATTCCTGCCACCGAAGGTCTGCAAAGCCGCTGGCTGCAGCTGATGATGGATCCGCAGCTTGATCAGCAAGGCATGCAGGCGTTGATGGATCGCTACGGCGATAAAGCCATGGGCGATATGAAAATGGATCATGGCAATATGGATATGAGTCACAGCGCTAAGCCGATGGATCATGGCGACATGGCGATGGATCACGGCAGCCACATTAAAACCGCCGCCTATGATTTCCACAACGGCAACAAGATCAACGGCCAGGCGTTCAACATGACCAAACCAATGTTCAATGTTGAGTTGGGCAAGCTGGAGAAGTGGACGATTTCCGGGGAAGGCGATCAAATGCTGCATCCGTTCCACATTCACGGTACGCAGTTCCGCATCCTGTCAGAAAACGGCAAGCCGCCTGCGCCGCATCGCGCCGGCTGGAAGGACATGGTCAGCGTTAACGGCTGGCGCAGCGAAGTGCTGGTGCGCTTCAACTATGTCGCTAACGCCGACAATGCCTACATGGCGCATTGTCATCTGCTGGAACATGAAGATACCGGCATGATGCTCGGTTTTAGCGTCAGTTAACCGAGGCTTCCAGCGCCAGGCGCATATCCTCAATTAAGTCGTCAGGATGTTCGATACCAATCGACAGGCGCACGGTCGCATCGGTGATGCCAATGCGTTGCCGAACATCCTGCGGCACGCCCGAATGAGTGGTGCTGGCAGGATGGCTGGCGAGCGATTCGGTGCCGCCGAGGCTCACCGCCAGCTTGAACAGTCCCAGCGTATTGAGGAAACGGAACGCCGCCGCTTGCCCGCCACGAATATCAAATGAGAAGGTTGAGCCGGCACCGCTGCACTGGCGCTGATACGTTTTGCCCGCCGGACTTTCAGCCGCCAGATACGGCAGCCAATGCAGTTTTTCCACCTGCGGATGATCGCGCAAAAACGCCGCCACTTTTTCGGCATTGCTGGTGGCTTTCTCCATGCGCAGCGACAGCGTTTCCAGCGAGCGACCAATCATCCAGCTAGAGTGCGGATCCAGCTGCGTGCCGATGGCGCTGCGCAGCGAACGTACTTTGCCGACCAGCGCTTTACTCCCCAGCACCGCACCGGCAATCAGATCCGAATGGCCGCCGACATATTTAGTCAGTGAGTAGAGCGACAAATCCGCACCGTGCTGCAACGGACGTTGAAATAGCGGGCCGAGCAACGTGTTATCGCAGGCGAGAATCGGCCGTGAACCTTGCTGCTGCGCAATCACATCCGCCACCTGCTGCATCAACTGAATATCCACCAAACTGTTGGTCGGATTGGCGGGCGTCTCAATCAGAATCAGCGCCACGCGTCCGCGCTGCCACGCCAGTTTCGCCGCTTCATGCACCTTATCTTCGTCGGTGCCATCGCTGAATCCCACCGCTTTTATCTCCAAATCATGCAGTGTTTTACTCAGCAACGTTTCGGTGCCGCCATACAGCGGTTGGGAATGCAGAATCACTTCACCCGGACGCGCAAACGTCAGCAGCGTGGTGGCAATCGCCGACATACCGGAAGAGAACAGCGCCGCGCTTTCCGCGCCTTCGTACACCGCCAGACGATCCTCAACAATTTCGCTGTTGGGATGGTTGAAACGCGAATAGACCAGCCCGCCACTTTTGCCTTCTGGCGGCTGCTTGCGTCCGGCGACGAAATCGAAAAAGTCCTGTCCCTCTTCGGCGCTGTTAAACACAAAGGTGGAGGTGAGAAATACCGGTGGTTTCACCGCGCCCTCCGATAACTGCGGATCGTAACCGTAATTCAGCATCTGCGTTTCCGGGTGCAACTCGCGCGTACCAATCTTGGTTTTTTTACTGGATGAAGCGGTCATAGGAACTCCAGAACTCGGCGGTGAAAGGGCGGACAGGTTCCTACAGTTAACGCCAGTGCGATAAATTTCGCCACGGAATCGTTTGCGTTCTGTGCGCGGCGTTAGACGCTGGCTCGACTATGATAGACTCCGTGGCTTTCCAAAAACCGTAACTGGACGCATGCAATGAAACATACCGTCGACGTGATGATCTCCGAGCAAGAGATCGCAACCCGAATTGCCGAACTGGGCAAGCAGATTAACGAGCACTACCGCGACAGCGGCAGCGAAATGGTGCTGGTGGGTTTGCTGCGCGGCTCCTTTATGTTTATGGCCGATCTGTGCCGCGCCATCGACGTGCCGCATGAAGTCGACTTTATGACTGCGTCAAGCTACGGCAGCGGCATGTCGAGCAGCCGCGATGTGAAAATCCTCAAAGATCTCGATGAAGATATTCGTGGCAAGGACGTGCTGATCGTGGAAGACATCATCGATTCCGGCAATACGTTGAGCAAAGTGCGTGAGATCCTGCGCCTGCGCGAGCCAAAGTCACTGGCGATTTGTACTTTGCTGGATAAACCCGAGCGCCGCGAAGTGGATGTCACCGTCGAATACGTGGGCTTCACCATTCCCGATGAGTTCGTGGTGGGCTTTGGTATCGATTACGCCCAGCGCTATCGCCATCTGCCGTATATTGGCAAAGTTATCCCGACCGGTGAATAACCGCACAATCGTCCAAGGCTAATCTCCCCCGCCTGCGATACACTGCGCAGCCCGTGAGTCAACGACTTATGGGCTGGCTTCACTCTCTGCTAAACTCCATTGATTTCTTAATGTTAATGACCGCGACATCGTTCGTGCGCATTATCATTTTCATAGGCCTTTGATGTCTCTACAACAAGGTATGGATTCGCAATGACATATGCACTGGAAATTTCCGGGCTGACCAAAACCTATCCCGGCGGCGTACAGGCGCTGAAAGGACTCGATCTCAACGTGGAAGCGGGCGACTTTTACGCCTTGCTGGGGCCAAACGGCGCCGGAAAATCCACCACCATCGGTATTATCAGCTCGTTAGTGAATAAAACCGGCGGCAGCGTGCGCGTGTTTGGCTATGACCTGCAAAAAGACGTGGTCAACGCCAAGCGCCAGCTCGGGCTGGTGCCGCAGGAGTTCAACTTCAACCCGTTTGAGACCGTGATGCAGATTGTGGTTAATCAGGCCGGTTACTACGGCGTTGAACGCGCCGAAGCTAACAAGCGCGCGGAAAAATACCTCAATCAACTCGATCTGTGGGGCAAACGCAACGAACGTGCGCGCATGCTCTCGGGTGGTATGAAACGTCGCCTGATGATCGCGCGTGCGCTGATGCATGAGCCGAAGCTACTGATCCTCGACGAACCGACTGCGGGCGTGGATATCGAACTGCGCCGTTCGATGTGGAGCTTCCTGAAAGAGCTGAATATCAAAGGCACCACCATCATCCTCACCACGCACTATCTGGAAGAGGCGGAAATGCTGTGCCGCAATATCGGTATTATTCAGAGCGGCGAGCTGGTGGAGAACACCTCGATGAAAGGGCTGCTCTCTAAGCTGCAATCCGAAACCTTCATTCTCGATTTAGCACCGCGCAGCCCGCTGCCGCAGCTGGAGGGCTTCCAGTATCGTCTGGTTGATACCTCTACGCTGGAAGTGGAAGTGATGCGCGAGCAAGGTCTCAACAGCGTGTTCAGCCAGCTGAGCGCGCAGGGCGTGCAGGTGCTGAGCATGCGCAATAAAGCTAACCGCCTTGAGGAGCTGTTCGTCAGCCTGACACAGGGAAAAACAGGAGTGAAAGCATGACGCACTTGTATTGGGTGGCGCTCAAGAGCATCTGGAGCAAAGAGATCAATCGCTTCGCCCGCATCTGGATTCAGACGCTGGTGCCGCCGGTGATCACCATGACGCTCTATTTCATCATCTTCGGCAACCTGATTGGTTCACGCATCGGCGATATGCACGGTTTCAGCTACATGCAGTTTATCGTGCCGGGGCTGATCATGATGGCGGTGATCACCAACGCTTACGCTAACGTGGCGTCATCATTCTTCAGCGCCAAGTTCCAGCGCAACATTGAAGAGCTGCTGGTGGCGCCGGTGCCAACGCATATCATCATCGCCGGTTATGTCGGCGGCGGCGTGGCGCGCGGCGTGTGCGTGGGAATTTTGGTGACCGCGATTTCGCTGTTCTTCGTGCCGTTCCACGTGCATTCGTGGTCGATGGTGGCGGTGACGCTGCTGCTGACGGCGATTCTGTTCTCGCTGGCGGGCCTGCTGAATGCGGTATTCGCGCGCACCTTTGACGATATCAGCCTGATTCCGACCTTCGTGCTGACGCCGTTAACCTATCTCGGCGGCGTGTTCTACTCGCTGACGTTGCTGCCACCGTTCTGGCAAGCGGTGTCGAAGCTGAATCCGGTGGTGTATATGATCAGCGGCTTCCGTTACGGTTTCCTTGGTATTAGCGATGTGCCGTTGGTGTTTACCCTGTCGGTGTTGATCGCCTTTATCGTGGTGTTTTATGCGCTGGTGTATTCGCTGATTCAGCGTGGGCGCGGGTTGCGTACGTAGGTTTTAGAGTGATATTCAAGAAGGTCGCCATGAATGGCGACCCTACAACAAGGGCGGGATTTAATCCCGCCCTTGTTGTATCAGGCGACCTGAACCGGCAGCGCCTTGGCGAGGCGCTTCATTTCGTTATCGCCTTCAAAGTAGGCGACTTTCGGCTGCCAGCTGCGCGCGACTTCATCTTCGACCTGCACGTAAGAGCAGATGATCATGATATCGCCAGCGCAGGCGCAGCGCGCGGCGGCACCGTTGACTGAGATGATCTTCGAGCCACGTTCAGCGGAAATTGCGTAGGTGGAAAAACGCTGGCCGTTGGTGACGTTGTAGATGTCGATGGCTTCATATTGCAGAATGCCGGAGGCGTCGAGGAAATCCTGGTCAATGGCGCAGGAACCTTCGTAATGCAAATCTGCCTGAGTGACTTTAACGCGATGCAGTTTGCCTTGAAGTACGGTGCGAATCATAACTGTCTAACCTTGTTAAGCTGCCAATAAACGACGGAAAACTACTCCGTCAGATCCACTTGCTGATTATCAATCAGACGCGCATTGCCGAGCCATGCGGCCATCAGAATCACCGCGCGCTGGCTGTCTACGTTGAGCGCTTGTAAGGTTTCGGCATCGCAAATCGCCAGTCCGTCCGGACGAAAACCCTTCTCACGCAACGCCACTTCCGCGTGCTCGATAATCTCTTCGACATGCCGCTCGCCGTTGCTCAGACGTTCGGCCATGCTGTTCATCACCTGGCTGAGACCGGCGGCGATGTTACGCTCGTCGGCGGTGAGATAGCCATTGCGCGAACTCAGCGCCAGGCCATCTTTCGCGCGCACCGTTGGTACGCCGACAATCTCGATATCGAAGCCCATATCCGCCACCATCTTGCGGATGATCGCCAGCTGCTGGAAATCCTTCTCGCCAAAGCAGGCGATGTCAGGCTGCACCAGATTAAACAGTTTGCTGACGATGGTGGAGACGCCACGGAAATGTCCTGGACGGCTGGCACCTTCCAGCAGCGATGATAAACCCGGCACTTCAACGAAGGTTTGGCTATCAAGGCCTTTTGGATAGACATCAGCCGGCGCGGGTGCGAACACCAGATCTACGCTATGACGATTCAGCTTCTCGCAATCGTCCTGCAGCGTGCGCGGATAGCGCGCCAGATCGTCGGGACGATCAAACTGCATCGGGTTAACGAAAATCGAGACCACCACAACGTCGGCGCGCTCACGCGCTTCATCGACCAACGTCAGATGACCGTCGTGCAGGTTGCCCATGGTGGGCACCAGCGCGATACGTTTGCCTGCCTGACGCCAGCGACGAATTTCACGACGCAGCATCGGCAGTGTTTCAATGATCAGCACTGCAAATCTCCTGATTTACTGGAAACTGTGTTCAGCGGCTGGATAGAGGCCCGCTTCAACGTCGGCGATATATTGGCGAATCGCCGCACGAATGTCGCCGGTTTCAGCGAGGAAATTTTTGGCAAATTTGGGAATATGGCCGCCGGTAATGCCAAAGGCGTCGTGCATCACCAGAATCTGGCCGTCAGTGACGTTGCCCGCGCCGATGCCGATCACCGGCACCGACAACGCTTTGGTGACGCGTTCCGCCAGCGCCACCGGTACGCACTCCAGCACCAGCAGCTGCATGCCGGCGGCTTCCAGCGCCAGCGCATCGGCCAGCAGACGTTCAGCGGCGGCTTCATCGCGGCCCTGCACTTTATAGCCACCGAAGATGTTCACCGACTGCGGCGTCAGGCCCAGATGGCCGCACACCGGCACGGCGCGCTCGGTCAGCATACGCAAGGTTTCCGCCAGCCACTCGCCGCCTTCCAGCTTCACCATATTGGCGCCCGCGCGCATCAGCTGTGCGGCGTTAGTGAACGTCTGTTCCGGCGTGGCGTAACTCATAAACGGCAGATCGGCCATCAGCAGCGCCAGCGGCGCGCCACGGCGCACGGCGGCGGTGTGATAGGCGATATCGTCCACGGTGACCGGCAAGGTCGATTCATGTCCCTGCACGGTCATGCCGAGCGAATCACCAATCAGCATCACCTGAATGCCTTCATCGGCAAACAGGCGGGCAAAACTGAAGTCGTACGCCGTCAGCGTGGCAAATTTGCGGCCGCTGGTTTTGAGTTGGCGTAAATGGGAGAGGGTTGTTGGTTTCATCACACGCTCCAGAGTTTTCTGATGCGCGCAGTGTACTACGGCTTACTCAGACCACAAACGGATAGCGCTGCGATCCAGCGTGGCAAGAATGGCAGATAAAGCTTGCCCGTTCGGCAGCGACAATTGCGGGGCAATCTCCAGAAGCGGCACCAGCATAAAAGCGCGATTGTGCATGTCGTAGTGCGGCACGGTCAGACGCGGCGTGTGAATGGTTTCGTTGCCAAACAGCATGATATCGAGATCCAGCGTGCGCGGTCCCCAGCGTTCGGCTTTGCGCACGCGACCGTGCTCCAGCTCAATGCGCTGGGTGTGATCAAGCAGCGCGTCGGCTTCAAGCGTAGTTTCCAGCTCCACCACCGCATTAAGGTAATCGGGCTGATCCGGCGGACCGTACGGAGGTGTGCGATACAGCGATGAGGTGGCGATGCGCGAAGTATGCGGAATGGCGTCTAGCGCGGCCAACGCTGCATCAACCTGATGCAGCGGATCGGCCAGATTACTGCCTAAAGCGAGATAAACGCGGGTCATTGCGGGCTGTTAGTGCGAGGCCCGGTTGGACGGCGACGCGGACGGCGCGGTTTGCGGCGCGGTGCCGGATCGTCGCCCAGCGTGGTCATCATGGTTTTCTGCTGCACCGGAGCCGCCGCCTGGAACTCGCCCCACCAATGCGTCAGCTTTTGCAGCTCAGGATTGTTTTCCACGTCGGCACGCAGCGCCATCAAATCGTAAGCGGCACGGAATTTAGGATGCTCCATCAGCTTCCACGCACGCTTGCCGTGACGGCGCGACATGCGCAGCTGCAGCTGCCAGATATCACGAATCAGCGTAGTGATACGCTTTGGAATCGCCAGCGCGCGGCAGGCTTCATCCAGGGTTTCGTTCATCGACAAGGCGAATGCATCGTAATAGGTCAGGCCGCTTTCCTGCGCAATGCGTTCGGCGGATTCCAGCTGCGGATACCAGAACATCGCGGCAAACAGGAAGGCCGGATTGACGCGCATATCATTCTGAATGCGGGTGTCAGTATTTTTCAGTACCTGCGCCACCATACGTTCCATCAGGCTGTCGCTTTCGGCGGTGAAACCACGCGTCAGCGTAGGGAACAGCGGCTGGAACAGCTGATATTCACGCATCATCTGATAGGTGCGGTAACCGTAACCTGCCTGCAGCAGCTTGAGCGACTCTTCAAACATACGCGCTGGCGGAATGTCATTCAGCAGCGTCGCCAGACGCGGGATCGGCTCGGCAGTTTCTGCCGCGATACGCATCTGCAGCTTGGCGGCGAAGCGCACCACGCGCAGCATGCGCACCGGATCTTCGCGATAGCGGGTTTCCGGATCGCCAATCATGCGAATGATGCCTTCGTGCAGATCGTGCAAGCCACCGACGTAGTCACGTACGGTGAAATCGGCCACGCTGTAATAGAGGCTGTTGATGGTGAGATCGCGCCGCTGGGCATCGTCTTCAATGCTGCCAAAAATGTTGTCACGCAGCAGCATGCCGTTTTGGCCGCGCTGCGAGCTGTTGCGATCTTCTTCGCTCTCTTCATGATGATGACCACGGAAGGTGGCGACTTCGATCACTTCAGGACCGAACATCACATGCGCCAGACGAAAACGACGACCCACCAAACGGCAGTTGCGGAACAGCTTACGCATCTGTTCAGGCGTGGCGTTGGTGGTGATATCAAAGTCTTTCGGCTTACTGCCGAGTAACAAATCGCGCACGCCGCCGCCCACCAGGTAGGCTTCGAATCCGGCTTTGTTCAGGCGATAGAGCACTTTGAGGGCGTTTTCGCTGATATCTTTGCGTGAGATGTTGTGGCTTTCTCGTGGAATGACAGTCATCTGACCAGGACTTTCAGCTTCCACCTCTTCAGGCGCCTCCTCATCACGCTTGAGGACTCTCCGGCAAAAATTAGCGACTCGGGTAAAAATGGGACACCTCGACAGTGAGAAAAAGGGTGTTAATAAAATCAGCGGCTAATCATAGCCTGTTGAGAACCATTTAGGAATGGTGATGTCGTTTCATCCTCTTTAAGACCGTTCTGCAACGGAATCAGACGGATATTCCACTGCGCCACCGCCTGTTTCAACAGGCTTTCCAGCGATTCATCCTGCCAGCCTGGCGAAACAGGCTGACCAAGAAAGCGCAACGCTTGCACCAACAACGGGCGCGCATCACCATCGGGCAGCGCGGGCGCATGATTCTGCTTGGAAAGCTTATTGCCATCACGATTGACCGCCAGCGGCAAATGCAGGTAATCCGGCACTGGCCAGGCAAACTGCTGATACAAGGCAATCTGGCGTACCGTTGGCTCAATCAAATCCGCGCCGCGCACAATTTCCGTCACGCCCTGAAAATGGTCATCGACCACCACCGCGAGGTTGTAGGCAAAAAGCCCATCACGGCGATGGATAATAAAATCTTCCTGCGCCAGCTGCGGTTCCGCCTGCAAATGGCCGCGCAGGCGATCGTCAAAGCCGTTAACCGGCGCATGTTGACGCAGGCGCAGCGCGGCGTTGTCAGGCGGCAGCTGCAAATCGCGGCAGTGACCATCATAAAAGCCGCCCAGCTGCTGGATGCGGCTGCGCGTGCAGGTGCAGAAGTAACTTTGTCGATGCGTTTGCAGCCAGCTCAGCGCGGCGCGATAGGCGTCGTGGCGCTGTGACTGCCACAAAACCTCGCCATCCCAATGCAGACCATAATGTTCCAGCTGCTGCAAAATACGCGTTGCGGCACCGGGAACTTCACGTGGGGGATCGATATCTTCGATGCGCACCAACCAGCGTCCCTGTTGCGCGCGCGCGCTCAGGTAACTGCCTAATGCAGCAATCAGCGAACCAAAATGGAGGTCACCCGAAGGAGAGGGAGCGAAACGCCCAATGCAGAGTGAAGGATTCATAACGAAGTGTACCGCACGTCGGGAAAACAGGGATTTTCCCGGCTGTGCGGTAGCAATTTGCTCACGGCCATTAGCCAGCCATCTGCTTCTCGCGGATTTCTGCCAGCGTTTTGCAGTCAATGCAGAGATCGGCAGTCGGACGCGCTTCAAGGCGGCGAATACCAATTTCTACACCGCAGGAGTCGCAGTAACCGAAATCGTCGTCATCCACTTTCTTGAGCGTTTTCTCAATCTTTTTAATGAGTTTGCGCTCACGATCGCGGTTACGCAATTCCAGGCTGAACTCTTCTTCCTGCGCAGCACGGTCGACCGGATCCGGGAAGTTTGCAGCTTCGTCCTGCATGTGTGACACAGTGCGATCTACTTCATCCCGAAGTTGGTTGCGCCAGGCTTCCAGAATTTTACGGAAATGGCCTAGCTGGGCGTCGTTCATATACTCTTCGCCCGGTTTCACCTGATAAGGCTCAACTCCAGCGATGGCGAGGATACTCAGGGACGATGTTTTACGGTTTTGCCCTTCTTGCATGTTGTTTCTCCTGGATAACACGCACTTCCCTAAATACGTCAAGTTGCATGTGCGTTAACTGTGTGCCTACAACCCGAACGATTTAGGGCTTATCGATTCCCATAAAGGGAAAAAAACAGGCCGCTATAAATAGCAGAAGCAATCAAGGTTGGCAATTATTCCTGACCACTACTTGACAAGCCTCTGAACAATCGCGTATTCAGCGCCTCGCCCAGAACATTCCTATCACACCAAATTGCTATAAATATTACAACGCTACGTTAATCGGATGCGTCAGTAATATCTTTAACGGTGAGATTTGAGCTTGATACGCTAAAACTTCCACACCACAACGCTGCGCCTGTTCCAGTAGTTCTGCGTAGTGCACGTCGATATGGCGTGCCGGGGAAACGTCCTCAATCCCCGTATGCAAAACTGCGAACAACAAAACGGCTCGATGACCTTCTGCCACGATAGTGCTCAATTCGCGCAGATGTTTCTGTCCACGAGCCGTCACCGCATCCGGAAAATAGCCTTTACCTGCTTGTAAAAGGGTGACGGACTTGACTTCAATATAGCAGTTCGATCGGCCATCCGCTTGCAGCAGGAAATCAATTCGGCTTTTTTCCGTGCCGTATTTCACTTCAGGCTGGCAGCGGCTGTAAGCGGATAATTCCGGAATGTTATCGAGCGTCAGCGCCTCGCGCACTAGCTGATTAGCGCGCAGCGTATTGACGCAGATCCAGTGGCCTTGTTGGGTCTCGGTGAGTTCCCAGCTGTGCGGATATTTTCGCGTGTCACTGTTGGATGTCGAGTACCACACGGTATCGCCTGGCGTGGCGCAGCCGGTCATCGCGCCGGTATTGGCGCAGTGAATGGTCAGCGTTTCACCTTCTGGCGTAACCACATCGGCTAAAAAGCGTTTGTAACGGGCGATCAAGCGGGCGGGTTTGAGTGGCGGATCGAACTCCATTTACTCTCCTGTGGATGATAGTAGCGGCCAGCGGGCCAGCGCCTGATAACGCGTGCGGCCGCGCGTGACGTTCGAAGCGAACAGCGCAAAATGGCGGATATTGGCGCGCCAGTGAAAGCCGCGCGGCGGTAGCGCGATCTGTGGCGCCACGTGGCGCAACAGCGTGACGTGTGGATGAAACGGCTGCGGGCTCTGCGCGCAGCCATGACGCGCCGCTTGCGCACGCAGCAAGCTGGCGAGCTGCAGTAATCCGCGCGGCGCACGCTGGCAGCCGAGCCACACCACGCCGGGACGCGGCCAGTGACCGGCGTCATCCAAATCAAGGGCAAAACCGGGTTGTTCGATGCGTGAGGCCAGCAGTTGCAGCTTACGTGAGGTCTCATCGCTGACCTCGCCAAGAAACGCCAGCGTCAGGTGCAGGTTGGCCGCCGCCACCGGTTTCCCGGCTTCGGCAGCAAAATTATCCGCGCGCCACTGTACCAGCTGTTGCTGGAGCGGAGCGGGCAGTTCAAGAGCAAAAAACAGACGTTGCGTTGCCAGGTTGGCCTCCGGTAATCCGCGTCTCAGAGTGCTACAATGCGCGCCATCTTAGCACAGGCATTTTGGGAGTTGAGTTTGAGTGAGTTACCGGTAAGCGAGGTGCTGCCTACGTTGCTGGCCGCGCTGGCGCAGTCGCCGCAGGTTTTGCTGGCGGCGCCGACCGGCGCAGGGAAATCGACCTGGCTGCCGTTACAGCTGCTAAAACACGCCCAATTGCCCGGCCGCATCATCATGCTGGAGCCGCGTCGGCTGGCGGCGCGCAACGTGGCGCAGCGCCTGGCGGAACTGCTTGGCGAGCAGCCGGGCGGCACCGTTGGCTATCGCATGCGCGGTGAAAACTGCTGCGGTGCCAACACGCACCTCGAAGTGGTCACCGAAGGCATTTTGACGCGCATGCTACAGCGCGATCCGATGCTGGAAGGTGTTTCGCTGGTGATCCTCGATGAATTCCACGAACGTAGCTTGCAGGCCGACCTCGCGTTGGCGCTGCTGCTCGATGTGCAGCAAGGATTGCGCGACGATCTGAAAATCCTGCTGATGTCGGCAACGCTCGACAATCAGCGTTTGCGTCAGCTGCTGCCGGATGCGCCTTTTGTCGTCTCGGAAGGCCGCAGCTTCCCGGTCACGCGCCGCTATGCTTCGCTCAACAGCCAGCAACGATTTGAAGAAGCGGTGGCACGCGAGGTGGCGCAACTGCTGCGTGACGAATCAGGATCGCTGCTGCTGTTCCTGCCGGGCGTAGCGGAGATCGAGCGGGTGAAGCGCGAGCTGGAAGCGCGGGTCAATGACGAGGTTGATCTCTCTCCTTTATATGGCGCGCTGTCGCTGGAGGCGCAACGCCGCGCCATCCTGCCGTCTCCAGCGGGGCGACGCAAAGTGGTGCTGGCGACCAACATCGCCGAAACCAGCTTGACCATCGAAGGCATCCGCTTAGTGGTCGATAGCGCGCTGGAGCGCTCAGCGCAGTTTGACGTGCGCAGCGGCGTGACGCGGCTGCAAACGCAGCGCATCAGCCAGGCATCGATGACGCAGCGTGCCGGTCGCGCCGGGCGATTAGAACCGGGCATCTGCCTGCATTTACTGCCGCAAGAGCAGGCGCTGCGAGCTGCGGCGCAGAGCGAACCGGAAATTCTCCATAGCGATTTGACCTCGCTGCAGATCGATATGCTGCAATGGGGATGTCAGGATGCGACGCAGCTTACCTGGCTTGACGCGCCGCCGCCGCGCAACTTGCGAGCGGCGTGCGAGCGGTTAACTCAGCTAGGCGCGCTGGAGAATCACCAGCTCAATGCGCGCGGTCGAAAAATGGCCGCGCTGGGCAGCGATCCGCGCCTGAGCGCGATTCTGGTGGCCGCCGGGCAAAACAACGATGCCATCGCCAGCGCTGCGCTGTTGGTGGCGATTCTGGAAGATCCTCCACGCAGTGGCAGCGTTGATCTGCGTGATGCGCTCAATCATCCGCAGTCGCACTGGCAGCGCCGTGCGCGTCAGTGGCAGAAACGCCTCAACGCCAGCGGCGGCACCATTAATCCTGATCTGTTCCCGCAGCTATTAGCCACCGGTTTTGCCGATCGTCTGGCGCAGCGTCGTGGCGATAGCGCGCGTTATCAGCTGGCGAACGGCATTGGCGCGATGCTCAACGAGCAGGATGGTTTGAGCCGCTATGAATGGCTAATCGCGCCGACGCTGCTGCAGGGCGCCAGCGCCGCCGATGCGCGCATGTTGCTGGCGCTGCCGGTGGATATCGACGCGCTACGCCGCGCATGTCCAACCTTAGTTGAGCAGCGCACCGACGTGGAGTGGGACGAGGAGAAAGGCACCTTGCGCGCGTGGAAACGCGAACTCATCGGCGCGCTGGTCCTGAAAGCACAGCCGCAGGCGCGTCCGGAAGCCGAAATATTGCATCCGGCGATGCTGCGCTGGATCCGCGAAAAAGGATTGTCGGTGCTGGGCTGGAAAGAAGACGCTGAGCAGCTACGCTTGCGGGTGCATTGTGCCACGCAGTGGTTGCCGGAAGAGGCGTGGCCGCCGCTGGACGATGAGAGCCTGCTCGAAACGCTCGAAAGCTGGCTGCTGCCGGAGATGAGCACGGTGCGCGATCTGAAAGGATTGCAGAGCATCAATCTTGTCAGCGCATTATTACATTTGCTGACATGGTCACAACGTCAGCGGCTGGATACTGTGCTGCCAACTCATTACACTGTGCCGACCGGAAGCCGCCTGCCGATCCGCTACGATGCAGAGAAGCCACCCGCGTTGGCGGTGCGGATTCAGGAGATGTTTGGCGAAGCACAGAATCCGGCGGTGGCCGATGGCCGTGTACCGCTGGTGTTAGAGCTGCTTTCGCCCGCGCACCGTCCATTGCAGATCACTCGCGACCTCGCGGCGTTCTGGCGCGGTGCCTATCCCGAAGTGCAGAAAGAGATGAAAGGGCGCTATCCAAAGCATCCGTGGCCGGACGATCCGGCCAACGCCTTACCCACAAGGCGGACCAAGAAATTTTCATCGTGAAACGCTGTGGATCGAATTCAGAGGGTTCTGCCATGCGTAGCACGAGAAAGCAGTTAGAGTAACGGCCGCCGCCGTAGCAATACCTGGAGAATAAAAGCATGTCTGGGAACGATCGCGAACCTATTGGGCGCAAAGGAAAAGCGCCAAAGCCGCCGCGCAGCACTGCGCGTCGGGGTCGCCGCAGGGAACTTGATGATGATATCGATCAGGACGATTTTGATGAAGAAGATGAGGAGAGTGGACCGGTGCCACCAAAAAGTAAAAAACGTCCGCCACGCGGCAAACGTCGCTGGTTAGGCTGGTTGATTAAACTCTTCCTGGTCTTTGTGGTTGTGATGGCTGCCTGGGGCGTCTATCTCGACTCGGAAATCCGTAGCCGCATCGACGGTAAAGTGTGGCAACTGCCGGCCGCCGTTTATGGCCGCATGGTAAGCCTTGAACCGGGCATGCCTTACGACAAAAAAGAGATGATTGCACTGCTGGAAGGCACGCAGTATCGCGAAGTGTCGCGCATCACCCGTCCGGGCGAGTTTAGCGTCAAAGGCAACACCATTGACCTGCTGCGTCGTCCGTTTGATTTCCCGGACAGCAAAGAAGGGCAGATCAACGCGCGCCTGACGTTTAGCAACGATGAGCTGAGCGAGATTAAAAACCTTGATACCGGCCGCGATTTTGGCTTCTTCCGCCTCGATCCGCGCCTGATCACCATGTTGCAGTCGCCGAACGGTGAACAGCGCCTGTTCGTGCCGCGCGCCGGTTTTCCGGATCTGCTGGTCAGCACCTTGATCGCCACGGAAGACCGCCACTTCTACGAGCACGACGGCATTAGCCCGTACTCGATTGGTCGTGCGTTCCTCGCCAACATCACCGCCGGTAAAGCGGTGCAGGGCGGCAGTACGCTGACGCAGCAGCTGGTGAAAAACCTGTTCCTCACCAACGAGCGTTCGCTGTGGCGTAAAGCGCGTGAAGCCTATATGGCGGTGATCATGGATGCGCGTTACAGCAAAGATCGCATCCTCGAGCTGTATCTCAACGAGGTGTATCTCGGCCAGACTGGTAACGATCAGATCCGCGGCTTCCCGCTGGCGAGCTTGTACTACTTCGGTCGTCCGGTGGATGAGCTGAGCCTCGATCAGCAGGCGATGCTGGTCGGCATGGTGAAAGGGGCGTCGCTGTACAATCCGTGGCGTAACCCGAAACTGGCGCTGGAGCGACGTAACCTGGTGCTGCGTTTGTTGCAGCAGCAGAACGTCATCGATCAGGAACTGTATGACATGCTGTCGGCGCGTCCGCTGGGCGTGCAGCCGAAAGGCGGGGTGATCACGCCACAGCCGGCGTTTATGCAGATGGTGCGTAACGAGCTGCAGGCTAAGCTCGGCGACAAAATGAAAGATCTCTCCGGCGTGAAGATTTTCACCACGCTGGATGCGATCTCGCAGGACGCTGCAGAGAAAGCGGTGGTTGAAGGCATTCCGACGCTGAAAAAACAGCGTGGCCTGAAAGATCTGGAAACCGCGATGGTGGTGGTTGACCGCTTCAGCGGTGAAGTGCGCGCCATGGTTGGCGGTGCCGATCCGCAGTTTGCGGGTTACAACCGCGCATTGCAGGCGCGTCGTTCGATTGGCTCGCTGGCAAAACCGGCGACCTATCTCACCGCGCTGAGCCAGCCGAACAGCTATCGCCTCAACAGCTGGATCGCCGATGAGCCGATTGCGCTGAAACAGCCGAACGGCACCATCTGGAAACCGATGAATGACGATCGTCGTTTCAGCGGCAAAGTGATGCTGGTGGATGCGCTGACCAACTCAATGAACGTGCCAACCGTCAACCTCGGTATGACGCTGGGACTGGATGCGGTGGTTGATACCTGGAACAAACTCGGTGTGCCGAAAGATCAGCTGCATCCGGTTCCATCCATGCTGCTGGGCGCACTGAACCTGACGCCGATTGAAGTGGCGCAGGCGTTCCAGTCGATTGCCAGCGGCGGTAACCGCGCTGAGCTGTCGGCGGTGCGTTCGGTGATTGCGGAAGATGGCACGGTGCTGTATCAGAGCTATCCGCAGGCGCAGCGCGTTGAACCAGCGCAGGCCGCGTATCTGACGCTCTACACCATGCAGCAGGTCGCCGATCACGGTACCGCGCGTGCGCTGGGTGCGCGTTATCCTAAAGCGCATCTGGCGGGCAAAACCGGTACCACCAATGACCTGATCGACAGCTGGTTCGCCGGTGTCGATGGCAAAGAAGTGGCGATTACCTGGGTTGGTCGTGATAACAACCAAACCTCGAAACTGTACGGTGCCAGCGGTGCGATGCAGCTTTATCGTCGCTATCTCGACAACCAGGCGCCGATGCCGTTGGTGTTGACGCCGCCGGAAGATATCACGCAGATGAACGTCGATTCCGCCGGTAACTTCGTTTGCGGTAGCGGCAGCAGCACATGGCGTTCGCTGCCGGTGTGGTCGCTGGATCCAAACGCGCTGTGTCAGCAGCAGCAACAGCAGGTTCAGCAACAGCAGCAGCAGTTGCAGCAGCAACAAGAGCAGCAACAGCAGCAGCAACAACAACAGCAGCAGCCACAGAATGAGCAGAAAGATTCTGACGGCGTCGCGGGTTGGATAAAGGATATGTTCGGCAGCAAGTAAGTTGCTGGAAATACAAAGGGCGCTACGGCGCCCTTTTTCATGCCTGCATTTTAGTTAAGCGCGATCATGGATATACGCGATCTGGGCGCAAACGCCCCGCGAACAGCCATTAATCGTTGCGATTACGACGCTATTTCGCCTAAAATCCGTGCGTCATAATAATCATTCTCGTTTGTATTCACCTGCATCGACTTTTTTCGAGAGACCTCATTTATGAATACGCGAAACACCAATCCTTGTTTTTTCCGCCCGCGTTCGCTGGCTTGGCTTATTTCACTGACTCTGGGTACGTTCAGCGTGCAGGCGTTGGCAGAAGATACCGTGGTTGTCAGCGCCGATGGCGGCAGCGGCGTGGCGCAAGAGAATGCATGGGGCCCGTCGCCAACCATCGCGGCCAAACGCAGCGCCACCGGCACCAAAACCGATACACCAATCGAGAAGAACCCGCAGTCAATCTCTGTGGTCACGCAGGAAGAGATGGCGATGAAAAACGTCACCAGCGTGAAAGAGGCTTTCAACTATACGCCTGGCGTATTGACCGGCAACCGCGGTAGCTCGAATGTCATTGATGCGCTTTCTATTCGCGGCTTCAGCGAAACCAACACCAACCAATATCTTGATGGCCTGAAACTGCAGGGCGATAACTACTCTGAGTTTGCTATCGATCCCTATTTCCTCGAGCGCGCTGAGCTGCTGCGCGGTCCGGTTTCGGTGCTGTACGGCAAGAGCAATCCGGGCGGCGTCGTTTCGCTGGTGAGTAAGCGTCCGACGCAAGAGACGCTGCGTGAAGTGCAGTTCCAGATGGGCACTAATAATCAGTTCTCCACCGGTTTCGACTTCGGCGGCTCGCTGGATGATGACGGCGTTTACAGCTATCGCCTGACCGGCCTCGCGCGCAGCGCCGATGCGCAGCAGGAGATGAACAAAGAGAAGCGCTACACCATTGCGCCATCGTTCAGCTGGCGTCCGGATGAGAACACGCGTTTTGATCTGCTGACCTACTTCCAGAACGAACCAGAAACCGGCTATTACGGCTGGTTGCCGCGTCAGGGCACCGTGGTGGGCATCACGCGTCCTGACGGCAGCAGCTACAAATTGCCGACCAACTTTGATGAAGGCGAAGACAGCAACAAGATTTCGCGCAACACCAAGATGGTGGGCTACAACTTCGAGCACAGCTTTAACGATACCTGGACGGTGCGACAGAATCTGCGCTATGCGGATTTGAGAACGGATTATCGCAGTATTTACGGTAATGGCTTTAACTCAGAAACGCAGCAAATCACGCGTGGTTCAGCAGTTTCTGATGAAAAGCTCAATCAGTTTGCCGTTGATAACCAGGCGCAGGCTAAATTTGCGACGGGGCAGGTTGATCACACACTGTTGCTGGGTGTCGATTTCCAGCGCACTCGCAATGATATTAATGCGCAATTTGGTACCGCATCACCGCTGAATGCTGTTAATCCGCAATATGGCGATGACAGCGTGACGCCGTTTGCGACGCCTTATCAGCACCTCAATAAGCAACGCCAAACCGGTTTATACGCACAGGATCAGATGGAGTGGAATCGTTGGGTGTTAACCCTCGGTGGTCGCTACGATTACGCGATGAACTCGGTATACGATCGCGTGGCCGATAGCGTTGATCGCCAGAACGATCAGGCTTTCACCTGGCGTGGCGGTCTGAACTATGTGTTTGATAACGGTATCGCGCCTTACTTCAGCTACAGCGAAGCCTTTATCCCGAATGCGGGTGCGACTTTTGGCGGTGAAGCCTTCGATCCTTCACGCGCTAAGCAATATGAAGCCGGTGTGAAATACGTTCCTAAAGATCGTCCGGTGGTACTGACGGCTGCGGTATATCAGCTGACCAAAACCAAAAACCTGACGGCCGATCCGGATACGGTTAACCATCCATTTGCCAGCATTCAGAGCGGTGAAATCCGTTCACGTGGCGTTGAGCTGGAAGCTAAAGCGGCGCTGAATGCCAACATCAACATGACCGCGTCTTATACCTACACTGATGCGGAATATACCGAAGACACCAATCTGAAAGGTAAAACGCCTAATCAGGTGCCGAAGCATATGGCATCACTGTGGGGCGATTATACCTTCCATGAAACTGCGCTTTCAGGCGTGACGCTGGGTGCAGGTGTACGTTATGTCGGCGAAAGCAAAGGTATTTACAGCGCCAATGACGCAGCGAACGAGAACCAAAACTTCGACGTAGCCGGTTACACCACGGTTGATGCCGCGCTGAAATACGATCTCGCACGCTTTGGCATGCCGGGATCAAGCATCGGCGTTAACGTCAATAACCTGTTCGATCGTGAATACGTCGCCAGCTGCTACCGCGATTACGCCTGTTACTGGGGCGCTGAGCGCCAGATCGTCGGTACTGCGACTTTCCGTTTCTAATCGTGTTACGTAGGTCGCCATCAATGGCGACCCTACAGATTAACCAGGGATTATCATGCAGCATCCGCACCACGCAGAAACCACCTTCAGGCTGGATAACGTCAGTTTTCGTGTGCCTGGCCGCACGCTGCTTCATCCGCTGTCGCTAACATTTGCACCGGGTAAAGTCACCGCGTTGATTGGTCATAACGGTTCCGGCAAATCCACGCTGTTGAAAATGCTTGGTCGTCACCATGCGGCGAGTGAAGGGCGCGTATTGCTGAATGAAGACGCGGTAGATAACTGGGGCAGCAAAGATTTTGCGCGCCAGGTAGCGTATCTGCCGCAGCAACTGCCAGCGGCGGAAGGCATGACGGTGCGAGAGCTGGTGGCGATTGGCCGCTATCCGTGGCACGGCGCGCTGGGCCGTTATGGTCAGGAAGATCGCGATCGGGTGGACGAAGCAATTACGCTGGTGGGATTAAAACCTTTTGCCGGTCGTCTGGTGGATAGCCTTTCCGGCGGCGAGCGCCAGCGTGCCTGGCTGGCGATGCTGGTAGCGCAGAATAGTCGCTGCCTGCTGCTGGATGAACCGACGTCGGCGCTGGATATCGCCCATCAGGTTGATGTGCTGGCACTGATTCAGCGTCTCAGCCGCGAACGTGGGCTGACGGTGATTGCGGTGCTACACGATCTCAACATGGCGGCGCGCTATTGCGATCGTTTGGTGGCGCTGCGCGGTGGCGAAGTGATTGCCGAAGGCGGCCCCGAGGTGATCATGCAGGCCGATGTGCTGGGCAACATTTACGGTATTCCGATGGGCATTTTGCCGCATCCGCTGGGCGGCGCGCCCGTCAGTTTCGTTTATTAAGGCCTCGCCATGTTCGACATTTCTCGCCGCCGCCTGCTGACGGCGCTGGCGCTTTCCCCGTTGATGTCCGTGTTGCCGCTGCGTGCCGCTGTACCGGATGCGCAGCGCATTGTGGCGCTGGAATGGCTGCCGGTGGAACTGCTGATGGCGCTCGGCGTGAGGCCACTCGGCGTGGCCGACATGCACAACTACAACATTTGGGTCGGCGATCCGCAGCTGCCGTCCGGCGTTATCGATCTCGGTCTGCGCACCGAACCCAATCTGGAGCTGATGACGCAGCTCGAACCTTCGCTCATTCTGCACTCCAATGGTTACGGCCCGGCGCTGGATAAGCTGCAGCGCATCGCGCCAACCATGGGTTTTGACCTTAATAGCGGCGACGGCAAACCGCTCAGCACCGCGCGTCACTCGCTGCAGGCGCTCGGCGCGCGTCTTGGCCGTGAAGCGCAGGCCGTGCAGCATCTGCAGTATGTGGATGAGCAGCTGGCGGCGGCGCGTGAACGCCTCAAACCGTGGGCCGATCGTCCGGTGCTGCTGATGTCGCTGATGGACAGCCGCCATGCGATTACCTTCGGCAAAAACAGCCTGTTCCTCGAGGTGATGGAGATCCTCGGCTTGAGCAACGCGTGGCAGGGCGAAACCAACTTCTGGGGCAGCGCGGTGGTTGGGCTGGAGCGGCTGGCGGAAGTGGGCGATGTGCAGGTGATCTGCTTCGATCACGATAACGATCGCGATATGCAGCAAGTGATGGCTACCGCTCTGTGGCAGGCGCTGCCGTTTGTGCGCGCGCAGCGTTTCCAGCGCGTGCCGGCGGTCTGGTATTACGGCGCAACCTATTCGGCGCTGAAATTTGTCCGCGTGCTGGAACACGCGCTGGAGTCGCACTGATGCGCAATCGTCTCTTTCCCGTCGCGCTGCTGAGTGCGGTCTTTCTGCTGGCGCTGGCCTTAACCTTGATCAATCTGCGCCAGGCGCTGCCGAGCGAGCAGTGGTTACAGGCGTTTTTCGCGCCTGACATCAACAATATTCAGCAAGTGGTGTTTCATCACAGTTTGCTGTCGCGACTGGCGCTGTCGCTGCTGGTTGGCGCGGGCCTTGGCCTCGCTGGTTTGCTGTTTCAACAGGTGCTGCGCAATCCGCTGGCGGAACCCACCACGCTGGGCGTGTCGTCGGGCGCTCAGCTGGGGATTACCGTCGCGACCTTATGGCATTTGCCGGGCGGCGAGCTCACGCAGCAGTTTGCGGCGATGGGCGGCGCGGTGCTGGTCGGCATTCTGGTATTCGGCGTTGCCTGGGGCAAACGTCTGTCGCCAGTAACGCTGATCCTGGCTGGGCTGGTATTGAGTTTGTACGCCGGTTCAGTGAATCAAATCTTCGCTATCTTCAATCACGATCAGCTGCAAAACATGTTCCTGTGGAGCACCGGCGCACTCAACCAGCTGGATGGACACAACGTGGCCCAGCTGTGGCCGCGTCTGCTGCTGGCGTTTGTGGTGGCGCTGGCGCTGCTGCGCCCGCTGACGTTGATGGGGCTCGATGATGGCGTAGCGAAAAATCTTGGTCTGGCGCTGTCGGCGGCGCGTATTGCCGCGCTGGCGCTGGCGATTTTGCTTAGCGCGCAGTTGGTCAATGTCGCGGGGATCATCGGCTTTATCGGCCTGTTTGCGCCGCTGCTTGCGAAGATGCTCGGCGGACGTCGCCTGATCAGTCGCATGATGCTGGCCCCGTTGATCGGTGCGCTGCTGCTGTGGCTGGCCGATCAGTGCGTGTTGTGGCTTACCGGCCACTGGCGCGAAGTCTCTACCGGCACGGCGACCGCGCTGATCGGCGTGCCGATTCTGCTGTGGCTGTTGCCGCGCTTGCGTACCGGATCGGTGCCGCCGGCGCTTAATCAGGGCGATAGCGTGCCGGCTGAGCGGCAGAACGTCTTGCGCTGGTGTCTGATTGGATTACTGGTTCTGGGCATATTCAGCTGGGTTGGCATTACCTTTGGTCGCGATGCGCACGGCTTTACGTGGGTGGGCGGCGATATGCTGCAGCAGCTGCTGCCGTGGCGCGCACCGCGCGTATTGGCCGCGCTGATTGTCGGCATGATGCTCGGCGTGGCAGGTGCGCTGATCCAGCGTCTCACCGGCAATCCGATGGCGAGCCCGGAAGTGCTGGGCATTAGCTCGGGTGCGGCGTGTGGCGTGGTGGTGATGATGTTCTTTGTGCCGGGCGATGCGGTGGCGTGGCTGTTGCCTGCCGGTGCGCTGGGCGCAGCATTGACGTTGATGATTATTATGCTGGTGGCGAGTCGCGGCGGCTTCTCGCCGGAACGTATGTTGCTGGCGGGTATGGCGCTCAACAGCGCGTTCGTCACTATTTTGATGGTGCTACTGGCCAGCGGCGATCCGCGCATGGGCGGCTTGCTGAGCTGGATTTCCGGTTCAACCTACAACATCAATATGCAGCAGGCGGTGCAAAGCGCGGTGGTGGGTTTGGTGCTGATTGCGCTGGCGCCGTTGGCGAGTCGCTGGTTAACGCTGTTGCCGCTCGGCAGCGCCACCGCGCGTTCGGCGGGTATGGCGTTGACCACTTCTCGCCTTAGCTTGCTGTTGCTGGCGGCGGCATTGACCGCCACGGCAACCTTAACCATCGGGCCGCTGAGTTTTATCGGGCTGATGGCACCGCATATCGTGCGTATGCTTGGGTTCCGCCGTGCGTTACCGCAGGTGTTGATGGCCGGTTTGTTGGGCGGCGGTTTGATGATTTTCGCCGACTGGTGCGGCAGGATGCTGGCGTTCCCGGATCAAATTCCAGCCGGGTTGATGGCGACCTTCTTTGGCGCGCCGTATTTTATCTGGTTGTTGCGGCGGGCTTAATGTTGGTCGCCATTAATGGCGACCCTACGAAAATGCGTAGGATCGCATTTAGCAATTTTACAGTTTCGCGAAGCTGCGACGTGCAGCATCAATGGTGCGCTGAATATCTTCTTTGCTGTGCGCCAGCGACATAAAGCCGGCTTCGAAAGCGGATGGCGCGAGGTAAACGCCTTCTTCCAGCATCAGATGGAAGAAACGCTTGAAGCGTTCAACGTCACACTGAGTCACGTCCTGGTAGCAGGTGACTTCATCGGCGTCGGTGAAGAAAATCCCGAACATGCCGCCAACGTGGTTGATCACCAGCGGAATATTTTCGGCCTTCGCCGCAGCCAGCAAGCCTTGCGCTAACTGCGTGGTCAGATCGGTCAGTGTGCTATGCGTACCCGGCTGCGCAATCTGCGACAGACATGCAAAGCCCGCCGCCATGGCAATCGGGTTACCGGACAAAGTACCGGCCTGATAAACCGGGCCAGTTGGCGCCAGCGCATCCATCACATCGCGACGACCACCAAAAGCACCCACAGGCATGCCGCCGCCGATGATTTTACCCAGGCAGGTCAGATCGGGCGTCACGTCGTAATAGGCCTGAGCACCGCCCAGCGCGACACGGAAGCCGGTCATCACCTCGTCGATGATCAGCAACGCGCCGAATTCGTCACACAGCGCACGCAGGCCCGGCAGGAAGTCCGGCTGCGGTGGAATGCAGTTCATGTTACCCGCGACCGGCTCAACGATGATGCAGGCGATATCCTCAGGATATTGCTCGAAAGCCGCACGCACGGTGCTGAGATCGTTGTAGGTGCAGGTCAGCGTGTGTTTTGCGAAATCTGCCGGTACGCCCGGCGAGTTTGGCTGGCCCAGCGTCAGCGCGCCGGAACCGGCTTTCACCAGCAGGCAGTCGGCGTGGCCGTGATAGCAGCCTTCGAACTTGATGATTTTGTCGCGATGGGTGAAGCCGCGCGCCAGGCGAATGGCGCTCATGGTGGCTTCGGTGCCGGAGTTAACCATGCGCACCATGTCCATGCTCGGCACCAGCTCGCACACCAGCTCGGCCATTTTCACTTCCATCTCGGTCGGCGCGCCGAAGCTCAGACCGCGCGCGGCGGCTTCAATCACCGCGTTACGGATGTTGGCGTTGTTGTGACCCAGCACCATCGGGCCCCACGAACCGACATAATCGATATAGCCTTTGCCGTCGGCGTCATACAGATACGCACCGTCAGCGCGTTCGATGAACAGCGGCACACCGCCCACACCGGTAAATGCACGTACCGGGGAGTTCACACCGCCGGGGATCAGGCGTTGCGCTGCGGCATACAGGTTTTCTGACTTACTCATTGTTCTGCTCCTGCTGTTCGGGAAAAAATCTGGCGCCATTCTACGGGAATAACGGCTTGCGCTAAAGTTTAGGGTATATACTTTCCTGCGCATGCGGCGGCACGCAGTGTCAAGCTTGAGACTTGATTGCACTGGACGGCTGGCAGATAATAGCGAGATTAAGGTCGTTTTCTGACCTCGACGTTTACCCGGAGTAAAAGATGAGTGACGACTTAGCAGCGCTGCCTTTGCAATTCACTGATGCAGCAGCAAAAAAAGTGAAAAACCTGATTTCTGATGAAGAGAATCCCGAGCTGAAATTGCGCGTCTATATTACCGGCGGCGGTTGCAGCGGTTTCCAGTACGGCTTCACCTTTGACGATCAAATGAATGACGGCGACATGACCATCGAGAAACAAGGCGTGGCGCTGGTGGTGGATCCGATGAGCCTGCAATATCTGGTGGGCGGTTCCGTGGATTACACCGAAGGCCTGGAAGGTTCACGTTTTATCGTGACCAACCCGAATGCTAAAACCACCTGCGGTTGCGGTTCTTCCTTCAGCATCTAATGCTGCTTCTGGCTGCCGTTCTGGTAGCCAGATTCCTACCACTCAATTGTTACCAGGCGCGCAGATTCACGGCGCGTGGCATCGTGTTTTAACACACGTTCGGTAATGCGCGGCTGTGCGCTGAAATGGCGTCCACAATCCACGGTGGGCAGAGTGTGTTCATTCTGGCGCGAGATATCGCAACGCGAGAATAACGTCAAGGTGACGGCGATAGAGCCGGTCGACGTGGCCGCACTCAGTGGTGCAGCGATCACGAGCCCTATGGCCAGCAGCAGTGCTCTGGTCATGAATAGTTCCTGGTGAAGACAAAATTGCGCTAAGCGCTAAAAATGGGCACAGAGCATACGTGGCCGCTGCGCCTTCTATTATGATTTACGACAATTTCTGCCGGATCTTTAATCTTTATTGGTGCTTTTTTTCGTCGGATGTAAATCTGCACACAGCTGTTTCGCCGCCAGCAGCATGCGAGGCCCCGGACGGCTCAGCCAGTCGTCATTGATGGCGATCACCGGCACATCCAGCTGCGGCTGCCAGAATTTGGCAATGCTGGCGGCGTGTGCGGCGTTACCGCCAATCACAATCGCCTGCGGATGGCGCATCAGTACTTGTTCACGGCTCACCTGCGGCCAACTGACGCTGCTATCGGCAAAAATATTCCTGCCGCCGCACAGCTCAATGACCTGGTTTTGCATGGTGTTGCGCGAAGCGGTAAACAGCGGTTGCTGACCAAACTGCAAAAACAGCGGGATCGGCGTGCTTTGCTGATACTGCTGGCGCAGCGCCGCTTCCTGCGCACGTAATGTCTGCGCTGCGTCAATCGCTTGCTGTGGCTGCGGGCTCCAGCGCTGTAACGCCGCCAGCGCATCGATCATTTGATCAATGGTTTGTGGATCGATCCACTCAACCTTAATCCCGAAACGTTGCAGCTGTTCGATTTGTCGCTGCGGATTACCGCCACGCCACGCCAGCACCACATCCGGCTTGAGTTGCAGAATGCGTTCTACTTTGATGCCTTGCCAGTTCGCGACCTGTTCCAGCCCGTTAGCCTGCGCGGGATAATCGGAGAAGGCGCTGACGGCCAGCGGCGTAATGCCCGCGGCGAAAGCCAGTTCGGTCAGATGGGGCGAAAGCGTAATAACGCGCGGCGCGGCGGCGAACAGGCTGTTGCACAGCAGCAACAGCCCGAGCAGCAGGATTTTAGCCACGCGCCAGCTGAACCAGCAGGTTTTCAACCATCAGCGAAGACTGTTTTGCCGCAACGCTGAGGAACTCGTCAAAGCTCAGGTGTGATTTCTGATCGGCGACGTCAGAAATCGCGCGCACCACCACAAAAGGCACCTTGAACTGATGGCAAACGTGACCGATCGCGGTCGCTTCCATCTCCACCGCAATCGCCTGCGGGAAGGTGGTGCGGATACGCGCCAGCGGTGCCGCGCCGTTGATAAAGGCATCGCCGCTCACGACCAAACCGCGTACCGCGTTGAGGTCGAGCTGCTTGATAACCAGCTCAGCGGCGGCAATCAGTTTGTCATCTGCCACGAAAGCTGCGGGGCAACCGGCCATCTGGCCGGGCTCGTAGCCGAAGGCGGTGACGTCGGCATCGTGATAGCGCACTTCATCGGACACCACGATATCGCCCACTTTCAGCGTTGGCGCCAATCCGCCAGCAGAACCGGTGTTGATCACCACATCCGGCTTGCACAGCTGGAGCAGCAAGGTGGTGCCGAGCGCGGCAGCCACTTTACCGATGCCTGATTTCAGCAGCGCCACTTCAACACCGTTCAGCGTGCCGGTATAAATTTCGCAGCCGGCCAGCGTCAATGTCTGGCGGTTTTCGATTTTGTCACGCAGCAGAGTAACTTCCTGCTCCATCGCGCCAATAATGCCTACTTTCATAAGAATCTCGCTAATTTAATGGATGTAACCCGCAAAAGTGAGGCATAGTCTAACATGGCTGATTGAGGAAGAATTCACGAAAAAATAAGGGGTAATTATGGCGACGATCAATTTCAGGAAGAAGATCAGTTTCACCCGCCCTTATACCAGCCGCAAAGATCCCGAAGGGGAATACTTTATTACCCGCCACTTTGAAAGCGATCGCGGACGTATTATTAACTCCGCCGCGATTCGTCGTCTGCAACAGAAAACCCAGGTATTCCCGCTGGAGCGCAACGCGGCGGTGCGTTCGCGTTTGACGCACTCGCTGGAAGTGCAGCAAACCGGGCGATATATCACCAAAGAGATTCTGCAAGCGTTGAAAACCCAGGGCGGCGGGCTGGCGAATTATGGACTGGATGAGTTCGAAGGTGCCTTCGAAAGCCTGATCGAGATGGCCTGTTTGCTGCACGATGTTGGCAATCCGCCGTTTGGTCACTTTGGTGAAGCGGCGATCAATGACTGGTTCGATGATAATCTGCCTGCCGAGCTGGTCGATCCGCTGGTGGCGGGCGTTGCCGATGAATCAGAGCGATCTGCTTTTGACCAGT
The DNA here is from genome assembly GCF_024707505.1 of Pantoea sp. SOD02. Taxonomy (GTDB): domain Bacteria; phylum Pseudomonadota; class Gammaproteobacteria; order Enterobacterales; family Enterobacteriaceae; genus Pantoea; species Pantoea symbiotica. Next base: position 889,779 of record NZ_CP102604.1, read on the forward strand.
TAAATGCAATGATTCGTCAAGATTTATGCCATTTCGAGGGCAACGCCCAGGCGATTCGCCTGGTGCATACGCTGCTGCAACTCAATCTCAGCTATGCGCAGGTCGCCTGTATTTTAAAATATACCGCGCCCGCATGGTGGCAAGGCGATAAACCGGCTGAATTTAGCGTATTAATGAAAAAACCGGGTTTCTATTTATCTGAGCGTGAATATGTGGCTGAGTTACGCGAGGCAACGAATATAAAAGAGCACCATCGTTTTCCGCTCACCTGGATAATGGAAGCCGCCGACGATATCTCTTATTGCATTGCCGATCTGGATGACGCCGTAGAAAAAGACATCTTCCATGTTGAAACGCTGTATAAGCATTTACTTGATGCCTGGGGCACGGTAAAAACCGGCGATGTTTTCAGCCGCACCATCGGCGATGCCTGGAAAGAGGCTAATCAGAAAAAACGCCGCAGTATCAGCGATCAATTCTTTATGTCGCTGCGGGTTAACGTGCAAAACGTGCTGGTTAGCCATGCGGTTAAGCGTTTCATCGACAACTTACCTGCTATTTTCGAAGGCGATTTTAATCATGCTTTGCTGGAAGATGATGGCGAAGAAGGGCGCTTGCTGAAACTGTTTAAAACGGTGGCGCGTCAGCAGGTGTTTAATCATCCGGAAGTTGAACAACTGGAATTACAGGGTTATCGGGTGATTAAAGGTTTGCTCGAAATATATCAGTCATTGCTGTTGCTGGATTACGAGCAATTTACCACTTTGATGAACGAGGATTTTCTGGCAAAGCATCCAATTGAAACCCGGCTGTTTCATAAGCTTTCCGGCAAACATCGCAAAGCCTATCAGCAACACATGCGTTCATTAATTGTTGAGCATAAATATCAGCGCCTGTTGTGGGAACGTTATTATCGTGCGCGCCTGATTCAGGACTACATTAGCGGGATGACGGACAATTATGCCTGGGATGAATATCGTCGTTTAATGGCGGTTGAATAAGCGCAGAATTGTAAAGACGAAGAACAATTTTTTACCTTTGCCTAAAACTTTATTAGGAACTTCGCGCTAAAAACTTAATCTCACCATCACGACCACAGCAATGGTCTGGCCGTAATTCTTAGAGAGACACAGATAAATGAAAAAAAACACAATTATGCTGGCGTTGGCGCTGAGTTTCGGCGCGACGGCGTTGAGCCCTGTGAGTGTATTTGCCGCAGAGACCGCTTCTTCTTCCAGCCAGCAGTTGCCAAGCCTGGCACCGATGCTGGAAAAAGTTATGCCGTCCGTGGTGAGTATCAGCGTGGAAGGCACGACGACGGTTAAAACACCGCGTATGCCACAGCAGTTCCAGCAATTCTTTGGTGATAATTCTCCGTTCTGCCAGGACGGATCACCGTTCCAGAGTTCGCCAATGTGCCAAAACGGCGCGGGCGGTGACGGCGGCGGCGCGGATGGCGGTGCTAACGCGCAGAAACAGCAGTTCCGTGCGCTCGGTTCTGGCGTGGTAATTAACGCGGATAAAGGCTATGTGGTGACTAACAACCACGTGGTGGATAACGCGACCAAAATTCAGGTTCAGCTCAGCGATGGCCGTCGCTACGATGCCAAAGTAATTGGTAAAGATCCGCAGTCAGATATCGCGCTGATTCAGCTGCAGGATGCGAAAAACCTCACCGCAATCAAAATTGCCGATTCTGACATCTTGCGCGTCGGTGATTACACCGTGGCGATCGGTAACCCGTACGGCCTCGGAGAAACCGTGACCTCGGGGATTGTTTCAGCGCTGGGTCGCAGCGGCCTGAACGTTGAAAACTATGAAAACTTCATCCAGACCGATGCGGCGATCAACCGGGGTAACTCCGGCGGCGCGTTGGTTAACCTTAACGGTGAGCTGATCGGGATTAATACTGCGATTCTGGCGCCGGACGGCGGCAACATCGGTATCGGCTTTGCGATCCCAAGTTCAATGGTGAAAAACCTGACCGCGCAGATGGTTGAATACGGCCAGGTGAAACGCGGTGAGCTGGGCATTATGGGCACCGAGCTGAACTCTGAGCTGGCGAAAGCGATGAAAGTCGATGCGCAGCGCGGCGCCTTTGTTAGCCAGGTGCTGCCGAATTCCGCTGCGGCGAAAGCCGGCGTGAAAGCCGGTGACGTAGTGGTGTCGATGAACGGTAAAGCGCTGACCAGCTTCGCGGCGCTGCGTGCAGAGGTCGGCTCGCTGCCGGTTGGCACCAAACTGCAGCTGGGTCTGCTGCGCGATGGCAAACCGGTGAACGTCACGGTTGAATTGCAGCAGAGTTCGCAGGATAAAGTGCAGTCCGCCACCATTTACACCGGCATTGAAGGTGCCGATCTCAGCAATATCGATACTAACGGCCAGAAAGGCGTGCGTGTCGATAGCGTTAAACCGGGCAGCGCAGCGGCGCGTATCGGTCTGAAGAAAGGTGACGTGATTCTCGGCGTGAACCAGCAAGCCGTGGCTAACCTTGGCGAGCTGCGCAAAGTGCTCGATACCAAACCTTCGGTGCTGGCACTGAACGTACAGCGCGGTGACAACAGCCTGTATCTGCTGATGCAGTAAGTTTCAGGTTGTTGAAAACAGGCGAGCCTCGGCTCGCCTTTTTTGTGTCTGTGCAAATGTCCGGTACTGAATGTGACGCTTACCGCAAATCCCGCATAATCCCCACGGCTATGTGCAACTGCACAATGTCAGCGCCTTAACGGATGCGTATTCTGTCTGTTCGTCCTTATCTCCGGAGTGTTTGATGGCCACCTATCATCTCGATGCGCGACTGGCTCAGGATATTGTTGCCCGCACCATGCAAATTATTGATAGCAATGTCAACGTGATGGATGCGCGCGGTCGCATCATCGGCAGTGGCGATCGTGAACGTATTGGCGAATTGCACGAAGGCGCGCTGCTGGTGCTGTCACAAGGCCGCGTGGTGGACATCGACGAAGCGGTGGCAAAACATCTGCACGGCGTGCGTCCCGGCATCAATTTACCGCTGCGTATTGATGGCGACATCGTCGGCGTAATCGGTTTGACTGGCCAACCCGCAACGCTGCGTCACTACGGTGAGTTGGTGTGTATGACCGCTGAAATGATGCTGGAGCAGGCGCGGTTGCTGCATATGCTGGCGCAGGACAGCCGCTTGCGTGAAGAGCTGGTGCTGAATCTGGTACGCAGCGAAACCTTATCGCCAGCGCTGAGCGAATGGGCGCAGCGGCTCGGCATCGATCTCAATCAGCCGCGCGTGGTGGCGGTGGTGGAAGTGGACAGCGGCCAGCTTGGCGTCGATAGCGCCATGTCCGAGCTGCAGCAGTTGCAAACGCTGCTGACCACGCCGGAGCGTGACAATCTGATTGCGATTGTTTCACTCACCGAAATGGTGGTGCTGAAACCGGCACTGAATGCGCATGGCCGCTACGATCAGGACGATCATCGTCGTCGCGTGGATCAACTGCTGCAACGCATGAAAGAGAGCGGACAGGTGCGGATGCGTATCGCGCTCGGCAACTACTTTACCGGTCCCGGCAGCATCGCGCGTTCGTACCGTACCGCGCGCACCACCATGATGGTGGGCAAACAGCGCATGCCAGAACAGCGCAGCTATTTTTATCAGGATCTGGTGCTGCCGGTGCTGCTCGACAGTTTACGCGGCGGCTGGCAGGCCAACGAACTGGCGCGCCCGCTGGCGAAGCTGAAAAGCATGGATAACAATGGTTTGCTGCGGCGTACATTGGTGGCGTGGTTTAGCCATAATGTGCAACCCAGCGCTACGGCGCGCGCGCTGTTTATTCACCGCAACACGCTGGAGTATCGCCTCAATCGTATTTCCGAGCTTACCGGTCTCGATCTGGGCAACTTCGACGATCGTTTGTTGCTGTATGTGGCGCTACAACTGGATGAGCAAAGTTAATGAGAAACCTGTGGATTGCGCTGCTGTGGCTGTATAGCGTGCTAAGTGTGGCTAACGATCCGGCCTTTCTCACTTTAAACGATCTTCAGCGGGTTAAGCAGCAGCTGGCACATCATCAAGCTGCGCCGCCCACGATCGATGCCTGGCATCAGTTAAAGCAGCAGGCGGATAACGCGCTGAAACACCCCAATCCCAGCGTCACCGATAAAGGTATGCTGCCGCCGAGCGGATCGAAGCAGGATTATTTAAGCCTGAGCGCCTATTGGTGGCCGGACGACAGCAGCGCCGACGGCTTGCCGTGGCAACGTCGCGACGGCGAAGTGAATCCCGCCAGTAAGAATGAACAAAGTGATGGTGTGCGGCTGGCGCGCTTTACCGCTGATTTTCAGGCACTGACGCTGGCCTGGTATTTCTCTGGCGATCAACGTTATGCCGATAAAGCGCTGGCGATGATGCGCCACTGGTTTATCGATCCCGCCAGCCGCATGCATCCGAATCTAAACTTTGCACAGGGAATTCCGGGCCGATCCGCAGGCCGCCATGATGGCGTGCTGGATGGACGCTACTTTGCCACGCGCGTGGTGGATGCGCTGACGTTGCTGCGTAATGCGCCCGGTTGGCAGCCAGCCGATCAGCAGGCGATGCATTTTTGGTTTAGCGAGTATCTGCACTGGCTGCGGCACAATCCTTTAGCGCTACAAGAAGCGGCGGCGGCGAATAATCATGGCAGTTGGTATTGCACGCAGGTGGCGGGAATTGCCTGGTATCTCGGCGATCGTGAGATGGTTAAAGCAATGGTGGAATTGGCGCGCAGTAAAATTGCGCTGCAAATCCGTGCCGATGGCAGCCAGCCCGCCGAGTTAGCGCGCACGCGATCCTTCCATTACAGCTACTTCAATCTGCAGGCGCTTACTGCATTGGCGCAGTTGGCCGGTAAAGCAGGATTGGGTGATTTGTGGCATAGCAGGCAACAGCAAAGCGGCTCATTGCTGGATGCGCTGGACATGATGGCGCCGTACAGCGATGCCAGTAAAGTCTGGCCGTGGAAAAACCGCGATCGGGTGAGCCAACGCATCATTCCCTTGCTTTCAATGGCCGACAACAGTTTGCAGCAGCCGCGTTATCAGCACTGGATCAGGCAGACGCAATGGAAAGATCAAAACAGCGGGGCGGTGATGCAGGCACTGCGCGATACCTGGCTGCTTTCGCTGCCTTATCAGCAGCCATAAAAAAGGCCAGCATTAGCTGGCCTGTTAACATAAGCGAACAATTATTTATTGCGGGTCAGCTGGTCGAGGTCTGATTCGATCTCAGCGATTTTGTTAGAGACCACGCTTTCCAGATGGCGCAGATCCGCCAGAATTTTACGCTTCAGATCCACTTCAACCTGGTCGCGCTGGCAAATCTGGTCCAGCTCATCGATCACGTAACGCAGGTTCGGGCTGATTTCCTGCACTTCTTTGTAACCCTGGCTGGTGTGATCGGCGACGACGGTTTTGCGCTGACGTGGATATTTGAATTTCACGCTTTTAGCGAAGAATTCACCTTTGTCTTTGCGGAAGTAGATTTTAAGAATGTCGTTGTTAGCTTCCTGACGCAGGCTATAACGGTCGATGTCTTCAGGAGAGCTGATACCTAAGCTTTTCAGGTTGTCGTACATAGCGTTTATATTCCATCTAAGAGTGGGTGAGCGCGCAGGACTATCATCATCATTCGGGATGCAGCAAAAACGCGGCAACCGGAACGCTTACGGCATACTTAATCAACTGTAGACACAAAAACCGGGATGAACAGTGCGCGACCGGAGTTAACTTGGCGCGGATTATGAACTGTTTGAAAAATAAACGCACGTGTTAATTCGCGGCGCGAAACAGGTAATTCAGGCGGGAGTGTAAACAAATAATTACGGGCCTGTAGGCAGGCCCGTCGGGAAGATTTACAGGCAGGAAAAGCTTAGTCGATGCTGCGCAGCAATTCGTTAATGCCTGTTTTGCTGAGGGTTTTAGCGTCAACTTTCTTCACGATGACCGCGCAGTACAGGCTGTAGCTACCATCTTTTGACGGCAGGTTGCCTGAAACCACCACCGAACCCGCCGGTACGCGACCGTAATGCACTTCGCCGGTTTCGCGGTCAAAGATTTTGGTGCTCTGGCCAATGTAAACGCCCATTGAGATCACTGAACCTTCTTCAACAATCACGCCTTCAACGATTTCTGAACGTGCGCCGATGAAGCAGTTATCTTCGATGATGGTTGGATTGGCCTGCAGCGGCTCCAGCACGCCACCGATGCCCACGCCGCCTGACAGGTGGACGTTTTTACCGATCTGCGCGCAAGAACCCACGGTCGCCCAGGTATCAACCATGGTGCCTTCATCAACGTAAGCGCCGATGTTGACGTAAGAAGGCATCAGCACGGTGTTACGCGCGATGAATGCGCCCTGACGCACAGCAGCCGGTGGCACTACGCGAAAACCGGCGTTTTTGAAACGCGCTTCATCCCAGCCCGCAAACTTCATTGGCACTTTGTCGTAGAAGCGAGTTTCAGAACCTTCCATGACTTGGTTGTCGTTGATGCGGAACGACAACAGCACCGCTTTCTTCAGCCACTGATGCGTTACCCACTCACCGTTGATCTTTTCAGACACGCGCAGTTCACCGCTATCCAGCAGGCCGATAACCTGGGTGATAGCATCGCGGGTCGCGCTGTCTACGCTAGATGGCGTGATGTCGGCGCGGCGCTCAAAGGCAGATTCGATAACGCTCTGTAACTGTTGCATATTTATTTCCTGATTCTGTCAAAGCGGAATGCACGCCAAATAGCGTACATAGTTAAATTACCTGGCAAACATCATTCATGATGCAGGAAGGCGGCGACGCAGCGAATCCCCGGGAGCATACATCAGTATGTGACCGGGGTGAGCGAGGAAAGCCAACGCACCTGCAACGTGTAGGATGAAAGCCAGGTCACAGTTTATCGTTTGGATTAAGGGCTTCTGTCAACCTCTGTTGCAACACATTGCGCATTTCCACCCCAAGTGCACGCCGCTCGCTATCGGCCAGGATGAAAAGATCCTCAACCCGTTCACCAATCGTACTGATGCGTGCGCCATGCAGCGAAACCCCCAAATCAGCGAACACTTCGCCCACGCGCGCCAGCAAGCCGGGCTGATCGAGCGCGACCAATTCCAGATAGCTGCGGCGGTCGGTGTGCGTCGGCAGGAAATTGACTTCGGTATCGACACTGAAATGTTTGAGGCGCGCGGACTGACGGCGCGTACGCGGCGGCACCCATTCGTTCTGCGTGATGGCTTGTTCCAGCGCCTGAATGATCAGCGGATGGCGATCGGCGGCCAGCGGGCTGCCATCTGGCTCCAGCACAATAAAGGTGTCCATCGCCATGCCATCGCGGCTGGTAAAGATCTGCGCATCATGCACGCTAAGATTGCGGCGATCCAACTCGCCGGCCACCGCTGCAAACAGGTGCGGACGATCCGGGCTCCAGATAAAGATTTCGGTACCGCCGCGCGTGGCCTGCGGGCTGACCAGCACCAGCGGTTTGTTGAGATCGTGGTGAATCAAATGACGCGCATGCCAGGCGAGCTGATTCGGCGTGTGGCGCAGGAAATAGTCGGCGCGACAACGGCTCCAGATATGGTGCAAACGCTCTTCGTCGAGGTTTTCCATGCGCAGCAGCGCCAGTGCTTGCAAGCGATGATGACGTACGCGTTCGCGCAGATCCGGGCTGTTTTCCATGCCGCGGCGCAGCTGTTTTTCGGTGGCGAAGAACAGCTCACGCAACAGGCTCTGCTTCCAGCTGTTCCACAAGCTTTCATTGGTGGCACAGATATCGGAAACCGTCAGGCACGCTAAATAGCGCAGACGGTTTTCGTTCTGCATCACTTCGGCGAACTGCTGAATTACAGTCGGGTCCTGAATGTCGCGGCGCTGCGCGGTGACTGACATCAATAAATGATGGCGAACCAGCCAGGCAACTAGCTGGGTTTCGCGGGAGTTGAGGCCGTGTAGTTCGGCAAAGTCGAGCGCATCCTGCGCGCCGAGAATCGAGTGATCGCCGTTGCGGCCCTTGGCGATATCGTGCAGCAGCGCGGCCATCAGCAGCAGTTCCGGTTGCGGCAGACGCGGCCAAAGTTCAACGCACAGCGGATGCATCGGGCGCGTGGCTTCGTCGGCAAAACTCTCCAGCTTTTGCAGTACGCGGATGGTGTGCTCATCCACCGTGTAAGCGTGGAACAGATCGAACTGCATCTGGCCGACGATGTTGCCCCACAGCGGCGTATAAGCCCACAACACGCTGTGACGATGCATCGGCACCAGCGCGCGCTTAACCGCGCCCGGATGACGCAGAATCGCCATAAAGGTTTCACGCGCTTCAGGAATCTGGCACAGCGGCTGTTTCAGATGGCGGCGCGCATAGCGCAGCTGCCGCAGCGTGGTGGAGTAAATGCCTTTGATGTTTTCGTTACGCACCATCACGTAGAACATCCGCAGGATGGCTTGCGGCTCACGTTCAAACAGCGTGAGATCGCGCAGGTCAATGAGGTCACCGCGAATCTGGAAGTCATCATCAATATTGCGCGGCTTTTCAGTGGTCGACAGCGCCAGAATCGCTTCATCGAACAGCTGCAGCAGCATCTGATTGAGTTCGCCGATGCGGCGCGTAACGCGGTAGAAGTCCTTCATCATGCGCTCAACCGGCTCGTTGACCTCGCCCAAATAGTTGAGGCGTTGAGCGACGGTCAGTTGGCGATCGAACAGCAGGCGGTTGTCATAACGCGTCAGCGTTAAGTGCAGCGCAAAACGAATGCGCCACAAAAATTCCTGACACTCATTGATTTCATTGCGTTCCGCTTCGGTGATAAAGCCGAAACCGACCATTTCATCCATGGTGGTGGCGCCAAAGTGACGGCGCGCCACCCATTGCAGCGTGTGAATGTCGCGCAGGCCGCCGGGGCTGCTTTTGATATCCGGTTCAAGGTTGTAGCTGGTGCCGTGATAGCGCTGGTGGCGCTCCTGCTGCTCTTCAATTTTGGCGGCGAAGAAGCGCGACGAAGGCCAGAAGCCATCGCTAAAGATGTTCTTTTGCAGTTCGAGAAACAGCGCCACATCACCGGTGAGCATGCGCGATTCGATCAGGTTGGTGGCGACCGTGAGATCGGATAAGCCTTCCAGCAGGCACTCTTCCAGCGTACGTACGCTGTGACCGACTTCCAGCTTCAAATCCCACATCAGCGTTAGCAGCTCGCTGGTGCGCTGCGCGGCCGCGTCATCCAGCGGCTGGCGGCTGAGGATCAGCACATCAATATCGGAAAGTGGATGCAGTTCGCCGCGACCATAGCCGCCAACGGCAACCAGCGCGATCTCTTTCATCTGGTCGAAACCAAAGAAGCGCCACAGGCGACGCAATAAGCGGTCGATAAACAGCGTGCGCGCATCGATCAGCGATTCGATATCGGTGCCCGCGTCAAATGCGATGCCCAGATGCTGCTGGAATTGCTCGAGATACTGTTTGAGCTTGTCGCGCGTCAGGGCGTCATCGGGCCAGCTGGCGGGGGAATCGGTCAGGCCTTTGTGTACTGCTTCGGTCACGCTACCACTCATCAACATGCCTCTTCATTACGCACATAAAAAAGGCCAGCTATAAGCCGGCCTGGTACTGTCAGCGAGATGATTACGCGACGTTTTCGAGCACCGCTGGAATGGTGTCATCTTCACGCAGCGTCAGAATCTCACAGCCGTTTTCTGTCACCACAATAGTATGCTCATACTGCGCGGACAAGCTGCGATCTTTGGTTTTCACGGTCCAGCCATCCTTCATGGTGCGGATGCGGTAATCACCGGCATTGACCATCGGTTCGATGGTGAAGGTCATGCCCGCTTGCAACACTACGCCGCTGTCATCCGCGTCGTAATGCAGGACCTGCGGCTCTTCGTGGAAGCCTTTGCCAATGCCGTGACCGCAATACTCGCGCACCACTGAGAAATCCTGGGCTTCGACATACTGCTGAATCGCACGGCCCAGCTCACGCAGACGAATCCCCGGCTTCACCAGACGCAGCGCGATATAGAGACTTTCCTGGGTCACGCGACACAGGCGCTCACCCTGAATGGTCGCTTTGCCGACGATGAACATTTTTGAGGTATCGCCGTGATACTCATCTTTGATCACCGTGACATCGACGTTAACCACGTCGCCATCTTTCAGCACACGATCGTCGCTCGGAATACCGTGACATACCACTTCATTCACCGAAATACACACCGACTTCGGGAAGCCGTGATAGCCGAGGCAGGCGGAAATCGCCTGCTGCTTCTGCGTGATGTGTTCGTGGCAGAGACGATCCAGTTCACCGGTGGTGACGCCAGGCACCACGTGCGGTGCAATCATCTCCAGCACTTCAGCCGCAAGGCGGCCCGCAACGCGCATTTTTTCGATTTCTTCAGGGGTTTTAATTGAAATAGCCATTAAATTAATCCGCAATCGTCGAAATTTTCGACAATAATGAGTTCTGTGGCAGTCATGTTAGCAGCCAGCAAAAGGGCTGCCAAATGGCGATTGTCTGCGCCTGCGGCGCTCAACTACTATTGGCGTATTCCTGCGCATTGTGGTATAAAGCGCGCCGACGATTCTCTGTCACCGACGTTTGGCTGGCAGGAAACGCATAAAACTCATTATGTGTACTAAAACACACATGTATCGACACATACGCCGGGGTGCCTTGAAAGAGGTCGGTCGTATGGGATACATGGAGGCCCAACCCCAAATCAAACTTTAGAGGTAATCATGGCAACTGTTTCAATGCGCGACATGCTCAAGGCTGGTGTTCACTTTGGTCACCAGACCCGTTACTGGAACCCGAAAATGAAGCCATTCATCTTCGGCGCACGTAACAAGGTTCACATCATCAACCTCGAGCAGACTGTGCCAATGTTCAACGACGCTCTGGCTGAGTTGAAAAAGATCTCTTCCCGTAAAGGTAAGATTCTGATCGTTGGTACTAAGCGCGCTGCTGCCGAAGCGGTAAAAGAGTCAGCTCTGAGCTGCGACCAGTTCTTCGTAAACCACCGCTGGTTGGGTGGCATGCTGACTAACTGGAAAACCGTTCGTCAGTCAATCAAACGCCTGAAAGATCTTGAGTCTCAGTCTCAGGACGGTACTTTCGACAAACTGACCAAGAAAGAAGCGCTGATGCGCACTCGCGAACTGGCCAAGCTGGAAAACAGCCTGGGCGGTATCAAAGATATGGGCGGTCTGCCGGATGCACTGTTCGTTGTTGACGCTGATCACGAGCATATCGCTATCAAAGAAGCAAACAACCTGGGTATCCCAGTATTTGCTATCGTTGATACCAACTCTGATCCAGACGGCGTTGACTTCGTTATCCCAGGTAACGACGATGCGATCCGTGCTGTAAGCCTGTACCTGACTGCCGTTGCCACTACCGTGCGCGAAGGCCGTTCACAGGATCTGGCTGAGCAGGCTGAAGAAGCTGCTGAAGCTTAATAAGGTTCGCTCTTTCTGAGAGCCCTTAGACATCAGATGTTATCTGTTAAGGGGGCCGTTCAGGCCCCTTTATTTTATCTAAGTCTGTCACGCTCACTGCAGAGCGAGCGGGGCAGAGTAAATTTTCCGCAACAAGTTTCTGACAGTGTGTGAGCACACAGAGACGAATCGAGGATTCTGGAATGGCTGATATTACCGCTGCATTGGTAAAAGAACTGCGTGAGCGTACTGGCGCAGGCATGATGGACTGCAAAAAAGCGCTGACCGAAGCGAACGGCGACATCGAGCTGGCGATTGAGAACATGCGCAAATCTGGCGCAATCAAAGCCGCTAAGAAAGCAGGCAACGTTGCTGCTGATGGCGTGATCAAAACCAAAATCGCTGACGGCTTCGCGGCGATCCTGGAAGTAAACTGCCAGACCGACTTCGTTGCTAAAGATGGCGGTTTCCAGGCGTTTGCTGACAAGGTTCTGGATGCAGCTGTCGCTGGCAAAGTTACCGATGTGGAAGTTCTGAAAGCGCAGTTCGAAGAAGAACGCGTAGCGCTGGTTACTAAAATCGGTGAGAACATCAACATCCGTCGTGTTGCTATCCTGGAAGGCGCTGAGCTGAACAGCTATCAGCATGGCGCACGTATCGGTGTGGTTGTTTCTACCACCGGTGCTGACGAAGAACTGAGCAAGCAAGTTGCTATGCACATTGCTGCAAGCAAGCCAGAGTTTGTTAAGCCAGAAGACGTGTCTGCAGACGTGGTTGAGAAAGAGTACCAGGTTCAGCTGGACATCGCCATGCAGTCTGGCAAGCCAAAAGAAATCGCAGAGAAAATGGTTGAAGGCCGCATGAAGAAATTCACCGGCGAAGTTTCTCTGACCGGTCAGGCTTTCGTTATCGATCCAAGCAAAACCGTTGGCCAGGCGTTGAAAGAGAAAAACGCTGACGTCATCAACTTCATCCGCTTCGAAGTGGGTGAAGGCATTGAGAAAGTTGAAGCTGACTTCGCAGCAGAAGTTGCTGCAATGTCCAAACAGTCTTAATGGTCCGAAAGAACCGCCACAAGGCGGTTCTTTTTTGTCTGCGATTTAGTGCAGCACTTTCAGTCTCATCCCAATAGCTTTTCTCGCGGGCTTTGCGGATGATCGACCAGATTTTACTTCTCCTTTTCATCATATCTTCCAGGAAGAACTGACCATGGCGACCAACGCAAAACCTGTATATCAACGTATCCTGCTAAAACTGAGTGGCGAAGCACTGCAAGGTGCCGAAGGTTTTGGCATCGACGCGAGCGTGCTTGACCGCATGGCGCAAGAGGTTAAAGAGCTGGTTGAATTGGGCATTCAGGTGGGTGTGGTTATTGGTGGTGGTAACCTGTTCCGCGGCGCAGGTCTGGCCCAGGCGGGCATGAACCGTGTGGTCGGCGACCATATGGGCATGCTGGCAACAGTAATGAATGGCCTGGCAATGCGTGATGCGCTGCACCGTGCGTATGTCAATGCGCGCTTGATGTCAGCGATTCCGCTGAACGGCGTGTGTGACAACTACAGCTGGGCAGAAGCGATCAGCCTGCTGCGCAATAACCGCGTCGTGATCTTTGCGGCCGGTACTGGCAACCCGTTCTTTACCACTGACTCTGCAGCTTGTCTGCGCGGCATCGAAATCGAAGCCGACGTGGTACTGAAAGCCACCAAAGTAGACGGCGTCTACTCTGAAGATCCGGTGAAAAACCCGGATGCCACGCTGTATGACCAACTGAGCTATGCAGAAGTGTTGGATAAAGAGCTCAAAGTGATGGATCTCGCCGCCTTTACGCTGGCGCGTGATCACAAACTGCCTATCCGCGTCTTCAACATGAACAAGCCTGGCGCGTTGCGTCGCGTCGTGATGGGTGAAAAAGAAGGCACCCTGATTACGCATTAATACCCGACGCACGTTAAAATAAGGTATATTCTTTTGCCGCGATGCTCTGGCATCGCGCAGCAATTAGGATGATCGATGTTTATCGATACCGCTTCCGGTTAGCCCGGAAATGGCCAGGTCAACCGAATTCAAGGGTTTCAACGTGATTAACGACATTAAAAAAGATGCAGACACGCGCATGGAAAAATGTGTGGATGCATTTAAAAACAACATCAGCAAAATCCGCACCGGCCGTGCTTCACCTTCACTGCTCGACGGCATTGTGGTTCCTTATTACGGTACACCTACGCCGCTGCGTCAGCTGGCTAGCGTGACAGTAGAGGATTCACGTACGTTGAAAATCAACGTATTTGATCGCTCGCTGAGCGCTGCTGTTGAGAAAGCGATTATGACGTCTGATTTGGGTCTGAACCCAAGCTCAGCCGGTAGCGATATTCGTGTGCCGCTGCCAGCGCTGACCGAAGAGCGTCGTAAAGATCTGATCAAGATCGTACGTGGCGAAGCTGAGCAGGGCCGTGTCTCTGTACGTAACGTCCGTCGTGACGCGAACGACAAGATCAAAGCGCTGCTGAAAGACAAAGAGATCAGCGAAGACGACGAACGTCGTACGCAGGATGAGATCCAGAAAATGACCGATGCGCACATCAAGAGTGTTGATGCGGCATTGGCCGATAAAGAAAAGGAACTGATGGACTTCTAATTCCATCAACTGCTTTTCAAAACGCCGTTCAGAGACGAGACGTGTTCGACTCTGGCGGCGTTTTACATTGTGTCCGGCGCCGTTGCGGGCACCCTCCACGACTTCACAGGGATAGCATGATGAAGCGATTAACTCTGCTGGGTTCGACCGGCTCCATTGGTACCAGCACGCTGGCGGTGATTGCCGCAAATCCTGAACTTTATCAGGTGACCGCGCTGGTGGCCGGCCAGAATGTGGCGTTGATGGCTGAGCAATGCCTGCAATTCCAACCGCGCTATGCTGCGATGTCCGACGAGAAATCTGCACAAGCGCTGCGTGAGCGACTGAAAGCACTCAACGTTAATACTGAAGTGCTCTCCGGCGTTCAGGCTGCCTGCGAATTGGCCGCGCTGGATGACGTGGATCAAGTGATGGCGGCGATTGTTGGCGCCTCAGGTTTACAGCCTACCATGGCCGCAATTCGTGCCGGCAAAACCGTGCTGCTGGCCAACAAAGAATCGCTTGTCACATGCGGCCGTCTGTTTATGGAGGCGGTACGCCAACATCAGGTGCAATTGCTACCAGTCGATAGTGAGCACAACGCCATTTTTCAGAGTTTACCCGCTTCCATACAGCATCAGTTGGGGTACGCTGATCTGCGGGGGAACGGCATCGAGTCGATTCTCCTTACGGGATCGGGTGGTCCTTTTCGTGACACGCCATTAGCGGATTTAGCCGGTATGTCGCCGGATCAGGCTTGTGCGCATCCGAACTGGTCAATGGGGCGTAAAATCTCCGTTGATTCGGCCACCATGATGAATAAAGGTCTTGAATACATTGAAGCCCGCTGGCTATTTAATGCGACTGACGCGCAGATGGAGGTGATCCTGCATCCGCAGTCTGTTATCCATTCGATGGTGCGTTATTGCGACGGCAGCGTGCTGGCGCAACTGGGCTCTCCGGATATGCGGACGCCTATCGCGCACAGCATGGCATGGCCAGCACGTATCTCTGCGGGTGTAACGCCGCTCGACTTCACTCGCATGAAGTCGTTGACGTTTGCCGAGCCGGACTACGAGCGCTATCCCTGCCTGAAGCTTGCGATTGATGCCTGTGCCACAGGTCAGGCCGCTACGACATCGTTGAACGCAGCGAATGAAGTAGCGGTGGCAGCTTTTCTGCAGCACCAGATTCGTTTTACCGATATCGCCGCCATCAACAGCGAAGTGCTGGCGACCCTGAGTTGTCAGGAGCCGGGCAGCATTGACGAGGTGATGGAGATCGATCGGTTAGCGCGCGTGCGTGCCAATGAATTGTTGCCGCGCTTTCGTTTAGCAGGTTGATAGTTCCCGCTATTTGTTCGCTCTGGGTGAAAATGGTATAGTCGCTCGCTCGCGTTTCACAGCCCGACATTGTTTCGATGTCATCTGGCGTGTTTGCCGGAGTTTGCTGCAGGCGCAATGTATTCAGAAACCACAGCATTTCTGATGAAAGGAATTATTACGCGTTATGTCGTCCAACAATCACAACACAATCGATGACGAGTCGTACTGCACGCCACGTCACGTGGCCATCATTATGGATGGTAATGGTCGCTGGGCAAAAAATCAGGGCAAACTGCGTATTTCAGGCCACAAAGCCGGGGTAAAATCAGTACGCCGGGCTGTCAGCTTTGCGGTTAGCCATAAACTGGAAGCGCTCACGCTTTATGCGTTCAGCAGTGAAAACTGGAGCCGTCCGATTCAGGAAGTGACAGCATTAATGGAGTTGTTTGTCTGGGCGCTCGACAGCGAAGTCAAAAGCCTGCACAAGCACAATGTGCGTCTGCGCATTATTGGTGATATCAGTCGTTTCAATAACCGTATTCAGGAACGCATTCGCCGCGCCGAGGAACTGACTCAGCAAAATAATGGACTGACCCTTAACATTGCTGCCAACTATGGCGGCCGTTGGGATATTATCCAGGGTGCCAGAAAATTGGCCGAACAGGTTCAGGAAGGTTTACTGCGTCCTGACCAGATTACCGAAGAAAGCCTGGCTCCGTATCTGTGTATGCAGGAGCTGGCGCCAGTGGATTTAGTGATAAGGACCGGGGGAGAGCATCGGATTAGCAACTTCCTGCTGTGGCAAATCGCCTATGCTGAGTTTTGGTTTACCGATGTTCTTTGGCCTGATTTTGATGAAAACGTTTTTGAAGGTGCACTGAATGCATTCTCTACGCGGGAGCGACGCTATGGCGGTACTGCACCAGGCGGCGCCTAAGCAATTTGGGGGTAACCTTTGCTGAAGTCTCGTCTGATTACCGCGTTAATTTTGATTCCGCTGGTGATCGCTGCACTGTTCTGGTTACCCCTGTCCGGTTTTGCGATTATCACTATCATCATCTGCATGCTTGCCGCCTGGGAATGGGGGCAGTTTGCTGGCATGAAAACGCGTCAGCAACGTATCTGGCTCGCCGTACTATGCGGTCTGTTGCTGTCCGCGATGCTTTTTACTCTTGAACCCTATCAACGCAATCTGCACCAATTCCAGATGGAAGGCTCGCTCTGGGCATCGCTGGGATGGTGGATTGTCGCGCTCATCTTAGTGCTGTTCTATCCGGCTTCTGCTGCATTGTGGCGTCATTCGCGTACGCTGCGCCTGCTGTTTGGCGTGCTCACCTTGATTCCCTTCTTCTGGGGCATGATGGCGCTGCGTCAGTATCATTACGATACCGATCATTTTGCTGGCGCATGGTGGCTGCTGTTCGTGATGTTCCTCGTCTGGGGCGCTGATTCTGGTGCTTACATGTTTGGTCGCCTGTTTGGCAAACACAAGCTGGCACCGAAAGTTTCTCCGGGTAAAACCTGGGAAGGTTTCTTCGGTGGCCTGTTGTCATCTGCCATTATCGCCTGGCTATTTGCCCTGCTGGCACCGCTTTCGGTGGCGCCGGGCACGCTGATCATCTGTGCGGTGATTGCCACGCTGGCATCGGTATTGGGTGACCTGACTGAAAGTATGTTTAAGCGTGAAGCGGGCATTAAAGACAGCGGTAACTTGATTCCGGGGCACGGTGGTATTCTCGATCGTATTGATAGCCTGACTGCTGCGGTGCCGGTGTTTGCCTGCCTGCTGCTGTTGGTGTTCCGCACCCTCTGAGGATAGCCGACGATGTTGAGTATACTCTGGAGTTTTGCCGCCTTTATCGTGGCGCTTGGCGTGCTGATTACCGTGCACGAGTTTGGTCATTTCTGGGTGGCGCGCCGCTGCGGTGTCAAAGTCGAACGTTTCTCAATTGGCTTTGGTAAAGCGCTGTGGCGTCGCAGCGATCGTCAGGGCACCGAATATGTCATCGCGCTGATTCCTCTCGGCGGTTACGTCAAAATGCTCGACGAACGCGTTGAGAGCGTTCCCGCCGAACTGCGTCATCAAGCCTTCAATAATAAAACCGTGCTGCAGCGTGCTTCGATCATCGCAGCCGGTCCTATCGCCAACTTCATCTTTGCCATCTTCGCTTACTGGGTCGTGTTTATTCACGGCGTGCCGGGTGTGCGTCCCGTAGTTGGTGAAATTATGAACGGTTCCGTCGCTGCCGAAGCGCAAATTACCTCCGGTATGGAACTTAAAGCGGTAGATGGTATCGAAACGCCTGATTGGGATGCTGTGCGTATGGCGCTGATCGGTAAAATCGGCGACAGCGATGCCACGCTTACCGTCTCGCAATTTGGCGAAGAAGCCACGCAGCAAAAGCAATTAAATTTGCGCGATTGGCAATTTGAGCCTGATAAACAGGATCCGGTGGTCGCTTTAGGTATTCGTCCACGTGGGCCGCAGATTGAAACGACCTTAGCTGAAGTTCAGGCAAACTCACCGGCAAGCAATGCTGGTTTGCAAGCGGGCGATAGGATCGTTAAAGTCGATGGTCAGCCATTGTCTCAGTGGCAGGCTTTTGCGGCACAGGTGCGGGATAATCCGGGCAAAAACATGGCGCTAGATATCGAGCGCAACGGCGAACCTGTGGCGTTGACGTTAACGCCGGAAGCGAAACCGGGCAAGGAAGCGGAAGGCTTCGCGGGTGTAATACCGCGTGTGATTCCGCTGCCTGATGAGTACAAAACGGTAAGGCAGTATGGGCCTTTTGCGGCGATCGGCGAAGCCAGTGTAAAAACCTGGCAGCTGATGAAGCTAACAGTCTCCATGCTGGGCAAGTTGATAATCGGGGATGTGAAGCTGAATAACCTGAGCGGGCCGATTTCGATCGCGCAGGGTGCCGGGTTATCAGCAGAGTACGGGGTGATTTATTACCTGATGTTCCTGGCGCTTATCAGCGTCAACCTGGGCATCATTAACCTGTTCCCTCTGCCGGTTTTAGATGGTGGTCATCTGCTCTTTCTGGCGATCGAAAAGATCAAAGGTGGACCGGTGTCCGAGCGAGTTCAGGACTTTAGTTATCGCATTGGCTCAATCTTGCTAGTGCTGTTAATGGGGCTTGCACTTTTCAATGATTTCTCTCGTCTGTAATAGCTGGAACGCATACAGACGCGGGATGTGTTAGGAAAACGCATAACAACGATGGCGATGAAAAAGTTGCTCATAGCGTCGCTGCTGTTTAGCAGCGCCACCGTTTACGGTGCAGACGATTTCGTAGTGAAGGACATTCATTTCGAAGGTCTCCAGCGAGTCGCCGTCGGCGCGGCTCTGCTCAGCATGCCGGTACGTGTCGGTGATACGGTGAATGACGATGATGTCAGAAACACCATTCGCTCACTGTTCGCCACCGGTAACTTTGAAGATGTGCAGGTTCTGCGTGACGGTACAACCCTGATTGTTCAGGTGAAAGAGCGTCCGACCATTGCCAACATCACTTTCTCCGGCAACAAAGCGGTGAAAGAAGATCAGCTGAAACAGAACCTCGAAGCTTCTGGCGTGCGCGTTGGCGAAGCGCTGGACCGCACCACGCTCTCTTCAATTGAGAAGGGCCTGGAAGACTTCTACTACAGCGTCGGTAAATACACCGCCAGCGTCAAAGCCATTGCTA
Source organism: Pantoea sp. SOD02 (assembly GCF_024707505.1). GTDB lineage: Bacteria > Pseudomonadota > Gammaproteobacteria > Enterobacterales > Enterobacteriaceae > Pantoea > Pantoea symbiotica. Next base: position 908,840 of record NZ_CP102604.1, read on the forward strand.
CGCCGCTGCCGCGCAACCGTGTGGATCTGAAATTCGTCTTCCAGGAAGGCGTTTCAGCACAGATCCAGCAGATCAACATCGTCGGCAATAAAGCGTTTAGCTCTGACGAACTGATCTCGCGCTTCTCACTGCGTGATGAAGTGCCATGGTGGAACGTGGTGGGCGATCGCAAATACCAGAAGCAGAAGTTAGCGGGCGATCTCGAAACCCTGCGCAGCTTCTATCTGGATCGCGGTTATGCGCGTTTCAACATCGATTCAACGCAGGTGAGCCTGACGCCAGATAAGAAAGGCATCTACATCACCGTGAACATCAATGAAGGCGATCAGTACAAGATTGCCGGCGTGATCGTGAACGGCAGCATGGCGGGCCATTCTGCTGAAATCGAAAAGATGACCAGAATTCCAGCGGGTGAGCTGTATAACGGCACCAAAGTCACCCAAATGGAAGATGACATCAAGAAATTGCTGGGTCGCTACGGTTACGCCTATCCGCGCGTAATGACGCAGCCAGAAATTAATGATGCTGATAAAACCGTCAAGCTGCATATCAACGTGGATGCGGGCAACCGTTACTACGTGCGTAAAGTGCGCTTTGAAGGCAACGACACCTCAAAAGATTCAGTGCTGCGCCGTGAAATGCGTCAGATGGAAGGTGCCTGGTTGGGCAGCGACCTCGTCGATCAGGGTAAAGAGCGTCTGAATCGTACCGGCTACTTCGAAACCGTGGATGTGGATACGCAGCGCGTTCCAGGTGCACCAGACCAGGTTGATGTGGTCTACAAGGTTAAAGAGCGTAACACCGGTACCTTCAACTTTGGTGTTGGTTACGGTACTGAAAGTGGCGTGAGCTTCCAGGTGGGTGTGACCCAGGAAAACTGGCTCGGCACCGGTAACACCGTTGGCATCAGCGGTACCAAAAACGATTACCAGACCTATGCTGAGTTCTCACTGACCGATCCGTACTTCACGGTCGACGGTGTGAGCCTTGGCGGTCGTTTGTTCTATAACGACTTTAAAGCCGATGACGCGGATCTGTCTGACTATACCAACAAAAGTTATGGTCTCGACGGTACGCTGGGCTTCCCGGTCAACGAAAACAACACCCTGCGTGTTGGTTTAGGTTACGTGCATAACGACCTGTCCAACATGCGTCCACAGGTGGCGATGTGGCGTTATCTGGATTCAGTCGGTCGTCATCAGGGCTTGAATGATGATGGTGATTTCTCTGCGGATGATTTCACCTTCAACTACGGTTGGACCTATAACACCTTAGACCGCGGCTTCTTCCCAACGCGCGGTAACCGTACCAACCTGAACGGTAAAGTGACGATTCCAGGCTCTGATAACGCGTTCTACAAAGCGACATTGGATAGCCAGCAATATGTACCGCTGAACCGCGATGGTACGTGGGTAGTATTAGGCCGTGGCCGTGTTGGATATGGTGACGGACTTAATGGTAAAGAGATGCCGTTCTATGAGAACTTCTACGGCGGTGGTTCGAGCACAGTTCGTGGCTTCCAGTCCAATACCATTGGTCCTAAAGCTGCGTATCTGAACGATGGCTCGTCAACCTGTAATCTCTCAGATCCAAACGGCGTCTGTAAGTCGGATGATGCGGTTGGTGGTAACGCCATGGCGATTGCCAGCCTTGAGCTGATCACGCCAACGCCGTTCCTGAGCGAGAAGTATGCGAATTCCGTGCGTACCTCGGTGTTTATGGATGCCGGTACCGTTTGGGATACCAAATGGCAGAACACTGCGGAAACACGCGCGGCGGGTGTGCCAGATTACAGCGATCCTAATAACATTCGCGTCTCTGCCGGTGTGGCACTGCAGTGGATGTCACCGTTAGGACCGCTGGTATTCTCATACGCCCAGCCGATGAAGAAAGTCGAGGGAGACAAGTCAGAGCAATTCCAGTTTAACATTGGTAAAACCTGGTAAGGCTCTGAGCAGGGAAGTGAAAATACCGTCTTGCATGCGTGCTGCCTGATAATGCGGCACGCTGCAAACACACACGTTGAGGTAAGGAGTTTATAGTGAAAAAGTTGTTCTGTGCTGCTGCTCTGGGTGTTGCGTTAGCTGCTTCTGCGGGTGCCCAAGCGGCTGATAAAGTTGCCGTCGTGAACCTGAGCCAGGTTTTCCAGCAGTCTCCGCAGCGTGCTGCTGTTGCTAAACAGCTTGAAGGTGAATTCCAGAGCCGCGCCTCTGACCTCCAGTCTCAGCAGCAGAAGATCCAGCAAGAAATTCAGGATCTGCAGCGTAATGCATCGACCATGAAAGCGAGCGACCGCACCAAGAAAGAGAAGCAAATCTCTACTGAGCGTGCTGCCTTTGAACAAAAAGCACAGGCTTTTGACAAAGACAACCAAACTCGTCAGATGCAGGAGCGTAACAAGCTGCTGGCTAAAATCCAGACCGCTGTTCAGTCTGTAGCGAAAAGCGAAGGTTACGATCTGGTTCTGGACTCTCAGGCCGTGCTGTACTCTTCTTCTGATGCTAAAGACATCACTGCTGACGTTGTAAAACAGGTTAAATAATTGATGTCATCAATTCGACTGGCTGATTTAGCCCAGCAGTTGGATGCAGAATTGCACGGAGATGGCGATATCGTCATCTCCGGCATTGCTTCTATGCAATCCGCCACAACTGGCCAAATCACTTTTCTTGCAAACAGCCGCTACCGCGAGCAGCTCGCTACTATCCAGGCTTCAGCCGTGGTGCTGACGGAAGCGGATCTGGAGTGGTGTAAAACGGCCGCCCTGGTGGTGAAAAATCCTTACTTAACTTATGCCCGCATGGCACAACTGCTGGACACCACGCCGCAGCCCGCGCAGAATATCGCGCCCAGCGCGGTGATCGATGCAACGGCTAAGCTGGGTAAGAATGTTTCGGTAGGCGCAAATGCGGTGATCGAGTCCGGCGTAGAGCTGGGTGACGACGTCGTTATTGGCGCAGGATGTTTTGTTGGTAAGCAGACGCGTATCGGTCGCGGCTCACGTTTGTGGGCTAACGTCACGATTTATCACGAAATCCAGATTGGTCAGGATTGTCTGATTCAGTCCGGCACCGTCATTGGTGCTGATGGTTTCGGCTATGCTAACGATCGCGGCAATTGGGTGAAAATCCCGCAGCTGGGTACCGTAGTGATTGGTGATCGGGTAGAAATTGGTGCCTGTACCACCATCGATCGCGGCGCGCTGGATAACACTCTGATCGGCAATGGTGTTATCATAGATAACCAGTGTCAGATTGCGCACAACGTCGTGATTGGTGATAACACCGCAGTTGCGGGTGGTGTGATCATGGCGGGTAGTCTGAAGATTGGACGTTACTGTATGATTGGCGGCGCCAGCGTCATTAACGGCCATATGGAAATCTGTGACAAAGTGACCGTAACGGGCATGGGCATGGTAATGCGCCCCATCACAGAGCCAGGCGTGTATTCGTCGGGTATTCCACTGCAACCCAACAAAACCTGGCGTAAAACAGCAGCGCTGGTGATGAACATCGATGAAATAAGCAAACGCTTAAAAGCCATCGAACGTAAGGTCGGCAAAGACGACTAAACGCATCCCACGCTACTCGCTTTCATAACAAGAAGTGTATTTTCTGCCACCTTGGCTAACCCGAGAATGGCAGCAGGTATCGTAAGAAAGCGAAACGCCCCGAACTAATTTGCGGCCTGCGGAAGATCATTTTGATCGGTGCAGGCCGTGTTATTGTTGCCATCAGATTTTTTAGGACAGGAAGAGTATTTTGACTACTGAAACGCATACTCTGAAAATTGAAGAGATTTTAGAACTGCTGCCACACCGCTATCCTTTCTTGCTGGTTGATCGCGTGCTGGATTTTGAAGAGCATAAATATCTGCGCGCGGTGAAGAACGTTTCTGTTAACGAACCGTTTTTCCAGGGACATTTCCCTGGTAAGCCGATTTTCCCAGGCGTTCTGATTCTGGAAGCGATGGCGCAAGCGACCGGCATTCTGGCGTTCAAAAGCGTTGGAAAACTGGAACCAGGCGAACTCTATTACTTCGCTGGTATCGATGAAGCCCGTTTCAAACGTCCGGTTGTGCCGGGCGATCAGATGATCATGGAAGTGACCTTCGAGAAAACCCGTCGTGGCTTGACGCGCTTTAAAGGCGTGGCGACCGTGGACGGCAAAATTGTCTGTGAAGCGACCATGATGTGTGCCCGTAGCCGGGAGGCATAATAAGTGATTGATTCAACCGCCAATATCCATCCCAGTTCTGTCATTGAAGAGGGTGCCGTTATCGGCGCCAATGTTCACATCGGTCCGTTCTGTTTTGTCGGTGCCAATGTGGAAATTGGTGAAGGAACGGTTCTCAAATCGCACGTGGTGGTGAACGGCCATACGCGTATCGGCAAAGACAATCAGATCTACCAGTTCGCTTCCATTGGTGAAGTGAACCAGGACCTGAAATATGCGGGCGAACCGACGCGCGTTGAAATTGGCGATCGTAACCGCATCCGCGAGAGCGTGACCATTCATCGTGGCACCACGCAGGGCGGCAATGTGACCAAAGTCGGCAGCGATAACCTGCTGATGGTGAATGCTCACATCGCGCATGACTGCGTGATCGGCAATCGCTGCATCTTTGCTAACAATGCCACGCTGGGCGGTCACGTCACCGTTGATGATTTTGCAATTATCGGCGGCATGACGGCGGTACATCAGTGGTGCACCATTGGTGCTCACGTGATGGTTGGCGGTTGTTCAGGCGTCGCGCAGGATGTGCCGCCTTATGTCATTGCGCAGGGCAACCACGCAACGCCATACGGTATCAACATCGAAGGTCTGAAGCGTCGCGGCTTTAGCAAAGAAGCGCTGCATGCCATTCGCAACGCGTACAAACTGCTGTACCGCAGCGGCAAAACGCTGGATGAAGTGAAACCAGAGATTGAAGAGCTGGCGAAACAACACAGCGAAGTGCAGCCTTTCTATGACTTCTTTGCCCGTTCAACGCGTGGATTGATTCGTTAATCCATGTCAGCGCGTCCCCTAACGATTGCCTTGGTCGCCGGAGAAACCTCCGGCGATATTCTTGGTGCAGGTCTCATCCGTGCGTTAAAAGCGCGCCATCCTGATGCGCGCTTTGTTGGCGTGGCCGGTCCGCTGATGCAGGCCGAAGGCTGCGAAGCCTGGTATGAGATGGAAGAGCTGGCGGTGATGGGCATCGTCGAAGTGCTGGGACGCCTGCGGCGTCTGCTGCACATTCGTCGTGACCTGACGCAGCGCTTCACCGAACTCAAGCCGGATGTGTTTGTGGGCATTGATGCGCCGGATTTCAACATCACGTTGGAAGGAAGTCTTAAGCACGCGGGCATTCGCACTATTCACTACGTCAGCCCTTCCGTTTGGGCGTGGCGTCAAAAGCGCGTATTCAAAATCGGCCGCAACACTAATCTGGTGCTGGCATTCCTGCCGTTTGAAAAAGCGTTTTACGATCGTTTTAACGTGCCGTGCCGCTTTATCGGCCACACCATGGCTGATGCGATGCCGCTACAGCCCGATAAGTTGGCGGCGCGCCGCGAGTTAGGTATTGCTGAGGAGGCGATTTGCCTTGGCTTGTTGCCGGGCAGTCGTGGTGCGGAAGTGGAAATGCTCAGCGCCGATTTCCTGCGCGCCGCGCAGCTGCTGCGTCAGCGATATCCAACGCTGGAAATCGTGGTGCCGCTGGTGAACGCCAAACGCCGCGAGCAGTTTGAGCAGATCAAAGCGCAAGTTGCGCCTGAACTGCCGATGCATTTGCTGGATGGCAAAGGTCGTCAGGCGATGCTGGCCAGCGATGCCGCTATTCTTGCATCTGGCACCGCCGCGCTGGAGTGCATGCTGGCGAAATGCCCGATGGTGGTCGGTTATCGCATGAAGCCGTCGACCTTCTGGCTGGCAAAACGTTTGGTAAAAACGCCTTACGTTTCCCTGCCAAATCTGTTAGCCGGTCGCGAGCTGGTGAAAGAGTTACTGCAGGATGAATGCCAGCCCGAAGCGTTAGCTGCGGCGCTGGAGCCGTTACTACACGCGGGCCCTGAGCGCGAAGCGCTGCTGAAAACCTTCACCGAGCTGCATCAACAGATTCGCTGGAATGCCGATGAGCAGGCGGCGGATGCGGTACTGGAGATCATCAATGGCTGAATTTATCTATCCCAACGCGCAGCTGATTGCTGGCGTTGATGAAGTCGGACGCGGCCCGCTGGTTGGCGCAGTGGTGACGGCGGCGGTGATCCTTGATCCCGCCAACCCGATTGTCGGACTGGCCGACTCGAAAAAGCTCTCCGAGAAGCGTCGTCTGGCGCTGTATGACGAGATCAAAGAGAAGGCGCTGGCCTGGAGTCTTGGCCGAGCCGAGCCAGAAGAGATCGATCAGCTCAATATTCTGCACGCCACCATGCTGGCGATGCAGCGCGCGGTCGCGGGTTTGCACATTGCGCCGGACTTCGTTCTGATCGATGGTAATCGTTGTCCCGCGCTGCCGATGCCCTCGCAGGCGGTGGTGAAGGGCGATAGCCTGGTGAAAGAGATCAGTGCAGCTTCGATCATCGCCAAAGTCACGCGCGATCGTGAAATGGCCGAGCTGGATCTGCTGTTCCCGCAATATGGCTTTGCGCAACACAAAGGTTATCCAACCGCGCTGCACATGGAAAAGCTGACGCAGCACGGCGCCACACCTCATCATCGTCGCAGCTTTGCGCCGGTGCGTAACGCCTTGATTGATGCTGACGTGCTGGCAGCCCGCCAGCCAACTACGCTTTAATAGCCTGACGCTGTTTTAACCGGAAACTGATATGGCTGAACCTCGTTTTATACATCTGCGCGTCCACAGTGATTACTCCATGGTTGATGGTCTGGCGAAAACCGGACCTTTAGTCAAGAAGGCGGCTGCGCTGGGCATGCCGGCGATCGCGATTACCGACTACATCAACCTGTGCGGGCTGGTGCGTTTTTACGGTAGTGCGCATGGCGCGGGGATCAAGCCGATTGTTGGTGCTGATTTTCAGGTTGCCAGTGAATTAATGGGCGATGAGCTGACGCAGTTAACTCTGCTGGCGGCCAATAACACCGGTTATCAAAACCTGACCTTGTTGATTTCGCGTGCGTATCAGCGTGGTTACGGCATTGCGGGCCCAATCATCGATCGAGACTGGCTACTGGAGCTGGGCGAAGGCCTGATTCTGCTGTCTGGCGGACGTCGTGGCGATGTGGGCCGCAGTCTGCTGCGCGGCAATAGCGCGATGGTCGCGCAGTGTTTGAGCTTTTATCAGCAACACTTCCCGAATCGTTATTACCTTGAATTGATGCGCACCGGTCGCGCCGATGAAGAGGCCTATCTGCATGCTGCCGTCGAACTGGCAATTGCCGAAGGTATTCCTGTCGTTGCCACCAACGAAGTGTGCTTCCTTAATGAAGAAGATTTTGATGCGCATGAAATCCGCGTGGCGATTCATGACGGCTACACGCTGGACGATCCCAAGCGTCCGCGCAACTACAGTCCTCAGCAATATATGCGCAGTGAAGAGGAGATGTGCGAGCTGTTCTCGGACATCCCGGAAGCGCTGGAAAATAGCGTAGAGATTGCTAAGCGCTGTAACGTGACGGTGCGCCTTGGCGAGTATTTCCTGCCGCAGTTCCCCACCGGTGATATGAGCACTGAAGACTTCCTCGTGGCGAAGTCGCGCGAAGGCCTGGAAGAGCGTATGGAATTCCTCTTCCCGGATCCGGCGGTGCGCGCTGAAAAACGCGTGGAATATGATGAACGTCTGGAGATTGAACTCACCGTTATCAACCAGATGGGCTTCCCCGGCTACTTCCTGATCGTGATGGAGTTTATCCAGTGGTCGAAGGACAACGGTATTCCCGTGGGTCCAGGCCGTGGTTCGGGTGCCGGTTCATTAGTGGCGTATGCGCTGAAAATTACCGATATCGATCCGCTGGAATTTGACCTGCTGTTCGAGCGCTTCCTGAACCCGGAACGTGTCTCGATGCCCGACTTCGACGTCGACTTCTGCATGGAGAAACGCGATCAGGTGATCGATCACGTGGCCGATATGTATGGACGTGATGCGGTATCGCAGATCATTACGTTCGGTACCATGGCAGCGAAAGCGGTTATTCGCGATGTGGGACGCGTACTCGGCCATCCGTACGGTTTTGTTGATCGTATCTCTAAACTGATCCCGCCGGATCCAGGCATGACGCTGGAGAAAGCCTTCCTGGCTGAACCGCAGCTGCCGGAGATCTACGAGGCAGATGAAGAGGTGAAAGCGCTGATCGACATGGCGCGTAAACTGGAAGGTGTCACGCGTAACGCCGGTAAACACGCCGGTGGTGTGGTGATCTCGCCGACCAAAATCACCGACTTTGCGCCGCTGTACTGTGATGAGAACGGGCAGTTCCCGGTTACTCAGTTTGATAAGAATGACGTGGAATATGCCGGGCTGGTGAAGTTTGACTTCCTTGGTCTGCGTACGCTCACCATCATTGACTGGGCGCTGAAGATGATTAACCCGCGCCGTGAAAAGCAGGGTTTGCCACCGATTGATATCGCCGCCATCCCGCTGGAAGACAAAAAAAGCTTCGATATGCTGCAGCGCTCGGAAACTACTGCGGTATTCCAGCTTGAATCGCGCGGCATGAAAGATCTGATCAAACGTCTGAAGCCTGACTGCTTCGAAGATATGATCGCACTGGTGGCGCTGTTCCGTCCGGGACCGCTGCAATCGGGCATGGTAGATAACTTCATCGACCGTAAGCACGGCCGCGAAGAGATTTCGTATCCGGATATTCAGTGGCAGCACGAAACCCTGAAACCGGTGCTGGAGCCGACCTACGGCATCATTCTGTATCAGGAACAGGTGATGCAGATTGCTCAGGTGCTGTCTGGCTATACGCTGGGCGGCGCGGACATGTTGCGTCGTGCGATGGGTAAAAAGAAACCTGAAGAGATGGCGAAGCAGCGTTCGGTGTTCCAGGACGGTGCGGAGAAGATGGGCGTCGACGGCGAACTGTCGATGAAAATCTTCGATCTGGTAGAGAAGTTCGCCGGCTATGGCTTTAACAAGTCGCACTCCGCTGCTTACGCACTGGTTTCTTACCAAACGCTGTGGCTGAAAGCGCACTATCCGGCAGAGTTCATGGCGGCCGTAATGACCGCCGATATGGACAACACCGAGAAAGTGGTTGGCCTGGTTGATGAATGCTGGCGCATGGGCCTCAAAGTGCTGCCGCCAGACATCAATTCAGGACTCTACCCGTTTCACGTTAACGATGAAGGTGAGATCGTGTACGGCATCGGCGCGATCAAAGGCGTGGGTGAAGGTCCGATCGAAGCGATCATTGAAGCGCGTAATGAAGGCGGTTACTTCAAAGAGCTGTTTGATCTCTGTGCGCGCACCGACACCAAAAAGATCAACCGTCGCGTGATGGAAAAACTGATCATGTCGGGCGCGTTCGATCGTCTTGGCCCGCATCGCGCGGCCTTGATGAGTGCGCTTGGCGATGCCTTAAAAGCGGCCGATCAGCATGCCAAAGCCGAAGCCATCGGCCAGGCCGATATGTTTGGCGTGCTGGCGGAAGAACCGGAGCAGGTAGAGAAATCCTACGCCAGCATCACGCCGTGGCCTGAACAAATTCAACTGGATGGCGAACGTGAGACCTTGGGTCTGTATCTCACCGGACATCCAATTAATCAGTATTTGAAAGAAATTGAGCGTTACGTCGGCGGCATGCGCCTGAAAGACATGCATCCGACAGATCGTGGTAAAGTAACCGTCGCGGCGGGGCTGGTGATTGCCGCCCGCGTGATGGTCACTAAACGCGGCAACAGAATTGGTATTTGTACGATTGACGATCGTTCTGGTCGTCTTGAAGTGATGTTATTTACCGATGCGTTAGATAAATACCAGCAGTTGCTGGAGAAGGACCGTATCCTGATCGTCAGTGGACAGGTCAGCTTTGATGACTTTAGCGGTGGCCTTAAAATGACCGCTCGGGAAGTTATGGACATCGACGAAGCGCGGGAAAAATACGCGCGCGGACTTGCTATCTCGCTGACGGACAGGCAAATTGATGACCAGCTTTTAAACCGTCTCCGCCAGTCTCTGGAGCCTCATCGCTCCGGGACCATTCCGGTGCATCTCTACTATCAGAGAGCCGATGCGCGAGCGAAGCTACGCTTTGGTGCAGCGTGGCGTATTTCGCCCAGCGATCGTTTACTCAACGATTTGCGGTCGTTAGTAGGATCGGAGCAGGTGGAACTGGAGTTTGACTAAAACAGGAACATTATGAGTCTTAATTACCTGGATTTTGAACAGCCAATCGCAGAGCTTGAAGCGAAAATCGACTCGTTAAAATCGATTGGCCGTTCGGATGAGAAACACGATATTAATTTGGATGAGGAAGTGCAGCGTCTGCGCGAAAAAAGCGTTGAGCTGACCCGTAAAATCTTCTCCGATTTAGGCGCATGGCAAGTGGCGCAACTCGCGCGTCATCCGCTGCGTCCTTATACACTGGACTATATCCGCAACGCGTTTGATGATTTCGACGAACTGGCTGGCGACCGTGCTTATGCCGATGATAAAGCGATTGTCGGCGGTATTGCCCGTCTTGACGGTCGTCCAGTGATGATCATTGGTCATCAGAAAGGTCGCGAAACCAAAGAGAAAATCCGTCGTAACTTCGGTATGCCGGCACCAGAAGGCTACCGCAAAGCGCTGCGTCTGATGGAAATGGCTGAACGTTTTAAGATGCCGCTGATCACCTTCATCGACACGCCGGGTGCTTATCCGGGCGTGGGTGCAGAAGAGCGCGGTCAATCTGAAGCGATCGCCCGCAACCTGCGTGAAATGTCTGGCCTGAAAATCCCGGTGATTTGTACCGTAATCGGCGAAGGCGGTTCCGGTGGTGCGCTGGCAATCGGTGTGGGCGACAAAGTCAACATGCTGCAGTACAGCACCTATTCGGTAATTTCACCGGAAGGTTGTGCGTCGATTCTATGGAAAAGCGCCGACAAAGCACCGCTGGCTGCGGAAGCGATGGGCATCACAGCTGAGCGTCTGAAAGAGCTGAAGCTGATCGATTCCATCATTCCTGAGCCGCTGGGTGGCGCGCATCGTCATCCAGTTGATATCGCTGCCAGCTTGAAAAAGCAGCTGTTAGCGGATCTGGCCGATCTCGATGTGCTGAGCACCGAAGAGTTGCTCAACCGTCGCTATCAGCGCCTGATGAACTACGGCTACGCTTGATACATTAGATTGAAGCAAGAAGCGGACCTCGGTCCGCTTTTTTTACGCCTGCTAATCGATAATTTCGCATTGGTCGCCATAAATGGCGACCCTACAAAACCGCATCGTTTTCCGTAGGGTAGCCATTCATGGCGACCTTTTTTAGCCCAAGCACACAACCCAAAGCGCGATGAACCCAAACAGCAGAGCATTCCAGGTTTATCCGCGCGCGCTTTTCGCTATCCTTATTCAGTGCCACAACACCACAGGAGGTGAGCATTGAATATTATTGCGATCATGGGACCGCACGGCGCTTTTTACAAAGATGAGCCTATTCGCGAACTGGATGCTGCCCTTAAGCTGCAAGGCTTCCAAACCGTTTACCCCAATAATGCCAGCGACCTGCTGAAGTTGATTGAACACAATCCGCGTATCTGCGGAGTGATTTTTGACTGGGACGATTACAGTCTGGCGCTGTGTAGCGACATCAATCAGCTCAATGAATATCTGCCGCTGTATGCTTTCATCAACACCCATTCACAAATGGATGTCAGCATCAACGAGATGCGCATGGCGCTGCACTTCTTCGAATATGCCTTGAGCGCTGCCGATGACATCGCGCTGCATATTCGTCAGTACACCGATGAGTACATCGACAATATCACGCCGCCGCTGACCAAAGCGTTGTTCACCTACGTTAAAGAGGGCAAATACACCTTCTGTACGCCAGGTCACATGGGCGGCAGCGCGTTCCAGAAAAGCCCGGTGGGCAGCTTGTTTTATGACTTCTTTGGCTCGAACACCCTAAAAGCAGATGTCTCGATCTCGGTGACAGAACTGGGTTCGTTGCTCGATCACACCGGCCCGCATCTGGAAGCGGAGGAGTACGTCGCGCGCACCTTTGGCGCCGAGCAAAGCTACATGGTGACCAACGGCACGTCGACCTCGAACAAAATTGTCGGCATGTATGCGGCGCCTGCGGGCAGCACGGTGCTGATTGACCGCAACTGCCATAAATCGCTGACTCATTTGCTGATGATGAGCGACATCATCCCGATCTGGCTCAAACCAACGCGCAACGCGCTGGGCATTTTGGGCGGCATTCCACAGCGCGAGTTTACGCGTGACAGCATCCAGCAAAAGGTCAACGCCACGCCGCGCGCCAGCTGGCCGGTGCATGCGGTGATCACCAACTCAACCTACGATGGCCTACTGTATAACACGCAATTCATCAAACAGACGCTGGATGTGCCATCGATCCACTTTGATTCTGCGTGGGTGCCGTACACCAATTTCCATCCAATTTATGCCGGTAAAAGCGGCATGAGCGGCGACCGTGTTCCCGGAAAAGTGATCTATGAAACGCAATCGACGCACAAACTGCTGGCGGCGTTCTCGCAGGCTTCGCTGATTCATATCAAAGGTGATTACGACGAGCACACCTTTAACGAAGCCTACATGATGCACACCACCACCTCGCCGAGCTACGCGATTGTCTCGTCGATTGAAACTGCAGCGGCGATGCTGCGCGGTAATCCGGGTAAGCGATTGATCAACCGCTCGGTTGAACGTGCACTGCATTTCCGTCGTGAAATTCAGCGCTTACGGGAAGAGTGCGAAGGCTGGTTCTTTGATATCTGGCAGCCGGAGCAGGTCGATCAAGCCGAATGCTGGCCGATTCAGCCGGGCGAAGAGGATTGGCACGGTTTCACTCATGCCGACCGCGATCATATGTATCTCGATCCGATCAAAGTCACCATTCTGACGCCGGGCATGAGCGAGCTGGGCAAGATGGCGGAAGAGGGCATTCCAGCCGCGTTGGTGGCTAAGTTCCTCGATCAGCGCGGTATCGTGGTGGAGAAAACCGGGCCGTACAATCTGCTGTTCCTATTCAGCATTGGCATTGATAAAACCAAAGCGATGAGCGTGCTGCGTGGGCTGACGGAGTTTAAGCGGGCTTACGATCTCAACCTGCGCGTGAAAAACATGCTGCCGGATCTCTATGCTGAAGATCCCGACTTCTACCGCAACATGCGCATTCAGACGCTGGCGCAGGGCATCCATCAGTTGATCCTGCAACACGATCTGCCGCGCCTGATGTTGAAAGCGTTCGACGTGCTGCCGGAGATGAAGATGACGCCGCATCAGGCGTTTCAGCGCCAGGTGAAAGGTCAGGTGGAAACGGTGGATATTCGCGAGTTGGTAGGGCGCATTTCTGCCAACATGATTCTGCCGTATCCGCCAGGCGTGCCGGTGGTGATGCCGGGCGAGATGATTACGGAACAGAGCCGTTCCGTGCTCGATTTTCTGCTGATGCTCTGCACTATTGGTCGACACTATCCCGGCTTCGAAACCGATATTCACGGTGCAACGCTGACGGAAGATGGCCGCTATCTGGTGCGCGTATTGCGTGAAGAAGTCGGATAATCACCTCTTTCCAACGCCGCTTTTGCCACGTAGGGTAAGCGGCTTATGTGAAAACCGGAGTCGCTATGCTGCAGATAAAACAGATCCACCACATCGCCATTATTGCTACCGATTATCAGCGCAGTAAGGCGTTTTATTGTGATGTGCTGGGTTTTGAATTGTTGGGTGAATATTACCGCGCCGAGCGCGACTCGTGGAAAGGCGATCTCGGCCTGAACGGGGTTTACACCATCGAGCTGTTCTCTTTCCCATCGCCGCCGCCACGCGTCAGTGGGCCGGAAGCCTGCGGCCTGCGCCATCTGGCGTTTTGCGTTGAGGATGTTGAACAGTCAATTGCGGCGCTGGCGGAGAAGGGCGTGACGTGCGAGCCGATTCGTATTGATGCGTTAACCGGTAAAGCCTGCACCTTCTTCCCCGATCCGGACGGTTTGCCGCTGGAGCTGTATCAGGCGTAAACTAGCGTCCGCCGCGAGCCGCAATTCGGTGGCTCGCCCGGACGGAACGCGCTCATGTCTTTATCTCATCTTGCTTCGCTGCTGACACCCGACGCTGGCTATGTGCTGGCGTTCAGCGGCGGACTCGATTCCACCGTGCTGCTGCATCAATTGGTCTGCTGGCAACGTCAGCAGCCAGCGCTGCGCGTGCGCGCGTTACACGTCCATCATGGTCTGAGCCCAAATGCCGATAGCTGGGCGCTGCATTGCCAGCACCTTTGCCAGCAGTGGCAGATTCCCTGTGAAGTGCTGCATGTGCAGGTTGATGGTCGCGCCAACGGCATTGAAGCGGCCGCCCGCGAGGCGCGCTATCAGGCGCTGTTTCAGCAGCTGCAACCCGGTGAGCACTTACTTACCGCTCAGCACCTCGACGACCAGGCGGAAACGCTGCTGCTGGCGTTAAAACGCGGCAGCGGACCGGCGGGTTTGGCCGCGATGCCGCCGCAGCGCAGCGTTGGCGATCATTGGCATCTGCGTCCATTGCTCGACGTTAGCCGTCAGCAACTGGAAAACTACGCTGCCGATCATCAGTTGCGCTGGATTGAAGATGAAAGCAACGCCGATAGCCGCTATGACCGCAACTTCCTGCGTCAGCAGGTGCTGCCGTTGCTGCAGGCCCGCTGGCCGCACTTCAGCGCCGCCAGTGCACGCAGCGCCGCACTGTGTGGCGAACAGGAGCAATTGCTCGACGAGTTGCTGGCGGAACAGCTGGCGCAGCTTAGCGATGCGCAGGGCGCGCTGCACTTCCCACCGTTAATGAACATGAGTGAAGCGCGGCGTCATGCGCTGTTACGCCGCTGGATTGCCCAACAGGGCGGCGCGATGCCTTCGCGCGAGGCGCTG
The DNA here is from genome assembly GCF_024707505.1 of Pantoea sp. SOD02. Taxonomy (GTDB): domain Bacteria; phylum Pseudomonadota; class Gammaproteobacteria; order Enterobacterales; family Enterobacteriaceae; genus Pantoea; species Pantoea symbiotica. Next base: position 923,849 of record NZ_CP102604.1, read on the forward strand.
AAACGCATCACCGATGAAGTCATCAACAGCCGTGAAGATGCTAAACCCTGTTTGCGCTTCAGCGCTTTTGAGCTGCGCCGCTATCGCCAGAAACTCTATTGGTTAACGCCACAGCCTTCACTTAGTCAGCACTCGCTAACCTGGCAAGACCACACGCAACCGCTCGATTTACCGGCCGGTTTAGGTTCGCTGCAAGCGAATGCTCGGATTGCCGAGCTGCGTCAGCCTGCAGCGGATGAAGCGATCACAGTCCGCTTCCAGGCGCAGGGTTATTATCACTTGCAGGGGCGCGCAGGTGGCCGCGAGATGAAGAAGCTATGGCAAGAGTTGGGCGTTGCGCCCTGGCTGCGCGAACGTATCCCGTTGATTTACTTTAACCAGACGCTAATTAGCGCGCCGGGACTGTTTATTACCCGTGAAGGCGCTGCCAGCAATGAGCAAGGCTGGCAGGCGATCTGGTCACCACAACAATAAAATGGAGAGCAATGATGAAACTTTGGATGGCAGCGACGTTATTCGCTGCGGCGCTGCCGGCGTTGGCCGACGGCGATGTCAATGCAGGCGCGCAAAAAGCGGCAAGCTGCATGGCGTGTCACGGCGCCGAGGGCAAAAGCGCGGTGCCGCTCTATCCCAATCTGGCCGGGCAACATGCGCCTTATCTGCTGCATTCACTGCAAGCCTATAAAAAAGGCGAGCGGAGCGGTGGCCAGGCGGAAGTGATGAAAGCGTTTGTGGCAGGATTGAGCGATCGGGATATGGCAGATTTATCGGCGTATTACAGTTCGTTAAAGCCTTAAGCGAGGTGGGCGGGATGTGATTCCCGCCCGAGAGAGGTTTTACTCGTCTTCGCTAACGACGACGGTGCCCAGCTCCGGATGGGTGAAGCTGGCGATGTGGTCGAGCCGCACTTCGCGGGTCTCGCCTGAGAGATCGACGGCAAGGTACTCAACGTTTTTACGTGAGACCATGTCCACGGCTTTCGCCTTGAGCTGATCGCCGTTTTTTAACTCTAACGACAGCGTCCAGTTTTTTTGGCAGGCGAGTTCGAGGTTGTCGTAATCATCGCAGTTGATGGGTTTATAGGCTTCATTCGTCAACATAGTCGCTCACCAATAAGTTTGCAGCGGCATACGCTGCTTGTTCCCTGAGAGAAGAGTTTAGCGCAGAATCAGCGGCAATATCGTTGAGAGCCTTCAACGCACAACCTATGGCGTCTGGCACATACCCAAGGTCGCCGCTACCAATTTCGGCATACTTCTGGCGAACTAACTCACAATACTTTTGCACATACACCTCCTCAGCAGAGTTGATACTCTGGATGATAGGCGACTATATCACAGGAATTTCATGGAAATCAGCCCGGTCGTCACGGGAATGATGCAAGGAAATGGGCAAAAGTGACATTTCGCGCTGGTCTCATGCACGCAGCGTGCGCACAAAAGGTTAAGTTGATGAACAGGTTATTACACGACGCAACGTCGAGCCAAACGGCAGGTGACAGATGATTGTGCTGTCTCGATCGCTTTCACTTGCAGATAATGAAGTGGAGCTCAGTGCCATCCGTGCGCAAGGTGCCGGTGGCCAGCATGTGAATAAAACCTCCACGGCGATTCACCTGCGGTTTGATATTCATGCATCATCGCTGCCGCCGTTCTATAAAGAGCGACTGCTGGCGGCGAGTCATCATTTGATCACTGCAGAAGGTGTGGTGATTATCAAAGCGCAGGAGCATCGCAGCCAGGAAATGAATCGGGAAGCGGCCGTGCAGCGGCTGATTAATCTGATTCAGGAGTTAACCACGGTGGAAAAGGTTCGGCGTGCAACCAAACCCACGCACGGCTCCAAAGTGAGGCGGCTGGAAGGTAAAACCCGGCGCAGTAACGTGAAGGCGATGCGTGGAAAGGTACAATAAAAAACGCCTCCGGCTGGAGGCGTTTTAGCGTTACTTGTTCAGGGCTTTCGCCAGGAAGTCGACGATGTCATGTTGCTTAATCATCTGCTTCTCGCTGGCGGTACGCGCCTTGTACTCGATCTCTTCGTTGTCGAGATTACGATCGCCAATCACGATGGTGTGCGGCACGCCAATCAGCTCCATATCCGCAAACATCACGCCTGGACGCTCTTTGCGGTCATCCAGAATCACGTCAATGCCTTTGGCACGCAGCGTGTTGTACAGCTCTTCAGCCAACTGCTGCACACGGAAAGATTTGTGCATGTTCATTGGCAGAATCGCCACTTCAAACGGTGCTAATGCTGCAGGCCAGATGATACCGCGCTCGTCGTTGTTCTGCTCAATCGCAGCCGCTACAACACGCGTGATACCGATACCGTAGCAGCCCATGGTCATCACCTGGTTACGACCATCTTCGCCTTGTACTGCCGCTTTCATCGCTTCGGAGTACTTGGTACCCAACTGGAAGATGTGGCCTACTTCGATACCGCGTTTAATCTGCAGCGTGCCTTTGCCGTCTGGGCTTGGATCGCCTTCCACCACGTTACGGATATCTTCCACACGTGGTTCTGGCAGATCGCGTCCCCAGTTGATGCCGCTCAAATGCTTGCCATCAATGTTCGCGCCGGCGCAGAAGTCGCTGGTTTTCGCTACGGTACGATCGGCGATCACTGGCATGGTTAAACCGACCGGGCCGAGTGAGCCTGGACCGGCACCCAGCAGCGCGCGAATCTGTTCTTCGCTCGCCATCTCCAGCGGTTCAGCGACGATATCCAGCTTCTCGGCTTTGATTTCGTTCAACTGATGATCGCCGCGCAGCAGCAGGGCAACCAGCGTGTGGCCGCTCTCTTCGCTGGCTTTGACGAACAGCGTCTTAACAGTTTTCTCAATCGGCAGCTGATGTTGTTCAACCAACTCGGCGATAGTCTTGGCGTTTGGCGTATCGAACTGCGTCATAGCGGCAGTTGCCTGCGGACGCTCGCCAGCCGGCGCTAAGGCTTCGGCTTTCTCAATGTTGGCCGCGTAATCGGATTCGCTAGAGAAGATCACGTCATCTTCACCGCTCAGCGCCAGCACCTGGAATTCATGTGATGCGCTGCCGCCGATAGAACCGGTGTCAGCTTGTACGGCGCGGAAATCCAGGCCCATACGGCTGAAGCTTTGGCTATAAGCGCGGTACATCGCGTCGTAGGTTTCCTGCAGCGATTCCTGCGTGGTGTGGAACGAGTAAGCATCTTTCATGATGAACTCGCGTGAACGCATCACACCAAAACGCGGACGCACTTCATCGCGGAATTTGGTCTGGATCTGATACAGATTGATCGGCAGCTGCTTATAAGAGCTCAGCTCGTTGCGGATCAGATCGGTGACCACTTCTTCGTGGGTTGGACCCAGCACGAAGGGACGTTCGTGACGATCTTTAACGCGCAGCAGTTCCGGGCCGTACTGCTCCCAACGGCCACTCTCTTCCCACAGATCGGCAGGCTGAACCACCGGCATGGAGATCTCAATCGCACCGGCGTTGTTCATCTCTTCACGCACGATGTTTTCAACTTTTCGCAGCACGCGAATACCGGTCGGCAACCAGGTGTAAAGACCAGAAGCCAGTTTGCGGATCATGCCGGCGCGCAGCATCAGCTGGTGGCTGATCACTTCTGCATCGGAAGGTGTCTCCTTCAGAGTGGAGAGCAGATATTGAGTAGTACGCATTGATTACGATTCCATTTATACGGAAGGAGACTGACAAAATTTTTCTGGCGGCTAGTGTACCAGCGAGAACAATCACTCAAAAGCGCGTTTTAACGGGGATCGAGGGCGATCACCTCGGTTCCTGCCGCATCAATGCGCCAGCGCACGTTAAAGTCGAGTAGCCAGGCGGCATATTCACGATCTTCGGTCTCGCCTTTACGGTAAGCCGGACGCGGATCCTGCGCCAGCACCTCGCTAATGAAACGCGCTAACTGCGGATAGGTTTTCTGCTGCTGTTGAAGCTGGCTCTGCGCCAGCGGCGAAAAGCGTACCGGCATACTGGCATCAGGTGCCGCTTGCGCAAACCCGGCGCGCGCATCTGGCAGCGCTTCGGCAAATGGCAGATAAGGTTTGATATCCACCACCGGCGTGCCATCGACTAAATCGAGGCTGCCGAGCTGCAAGATCACCTGCTGCTTCTCGCAGCGAATGCCTTTTAACTCAACCAGCGACATGCCGATAGGATTGGGGCGGAAGGTTGAACGGGTGGCAAAAACGCCCATACGCGCATTGCCGCCGAGGCGCGGTGGACGTACTGTCGGACGCCAGCCACCTTCCATGGTTTGGTGAAACACAAACAGCACCCACAAATGACTGAATTCTTCGAGCCCGCGCACCGCTTCCGGCTGATTATAAGGCGGCAGCAGATGCAGCTCGCCGCCGCCATCCTGCACCAGACCGGGCTGGCGCGGGACGGCAAACTTCTCTTTCCACGGCGAACGAATCACGCCGATTTGCGCGAAGGCAAAGTCACTCATTGATTCGAGACTTTCAGTGCAGAGCCCTGACAAATGGCCTGGCGATAGCATCCCGGCGTGCTGGTGACAATTTCGCACTTATGCAACAGGACTGCGTTGGCTTTCATGCCGGCCGCTCGGATCTGCAGGCGCTTGCGCGCAGTGTTAATGTTAGGAGGCGAATCCTGGCTGCTGCTCTGGCAATCTTCAGCGGACACTTCGCCCAAATCGCGGAACGGGTTGCTGACCAGATCGGCCGCATCGGTGTAGATCTTCACCGGCGCAGGACGTGGCGTCGGTTTGCGTTCTGGCTCGCTGGATGCCTGTTGCGGGCGAGAAGGAGCACTGCTTATCGGGTGATATTCACGCACACACCCGGTTAGCATCAATGCCAACAAGCAGAGCGGTAAAAAACGCATGGCAACATCCTCAAGTAATAAAAAGTGGCGTTATTGAAACAAGGACGACAATAAATAACAAGTCAGGTGCAATTTATGGCAAAAGAAAGGGCGGCCGAAGCCGCCCTGCAAGGCATGAAAGGTGAAAATTACCAGCCTTTCACTGCGCCGCCGTTGAAGATCTTGTTGGCCGCTTCAGACACTTCGTCTGACTGGTAAGCCTCAACAAACTTCTTCACGTTCTCAGCGTCTTTGTTGTCTTCACGGGTCACGATCAGGTTCACGTAAGGTGAATCTTTGTCTTCCACGAAGATGCCATCTTTCGCTGGCGTCAGACCAATCTGGCTAGCGTAAGTGGTGTTGATCACCGCCAGAGCGATCTGCTGATCATCAAGTGAACGTGGCAGCTGCGGCGCTTCCAGCTCAACAATCTTCAGTTTTTTCGGGTTCTCGGTGATATCCAGTGAAGTTGGCAGCAGACCAACGCCATCTTTCAGTTTGATCAGGCCCACTTTCTGCAGCAGCAGCAGAGAACGTCCCAGGTTGGTTGGATCGTTCGGGATAGCGATCTGTGAACCGTCCTGCAGCTCATCCAGTGATTTGATTTTCTTCGAGTAGCCGGCGATTGGGTAAACGAAGGTGTTCGCCACCGCAGTCAGCTTGTAGCCGCGATCTTTGATCTGCTGATCCAGATACGGTTTGTGCTGGAAGGCGTTAGCGTCGATATCACCTTTGCTCAGCGCTTCGTTTGGCAACACGTAATCGTTAAAGGTCACCAGCTCAACGTCGAGGCCATATTTCTCTTTCGCCACTTTCACCGCAGTTTCAGCAACCTGCTGCTCAGCACCGACGATCACACCCACTTTAATATGGTTTGGATCTTTTGCTTTCTGATCGCATCCTGCCAGCGCAATTGCGCCAATCAGAGCACCCACAGCGGCAATCTTTTTAAATGTAAAAGACATATCCCTTCCTTAATAGAGGACTATTGATGTTGCTTGCTTACTTATGGGACACAGCACGTACGATGCGGTCGCCACAGAATTGGATTAAATAGACCAGCACAACCAGCAGAACCAGCACGGTGTTCATCACAGTCGCGTTATAGCCGATATAACCGTATTGGTAGCCAATCTGACCCAAACCGCCAGCGCCAACCGCTCCGCCCATTGCGGAGTAGCCAACCAGCGTAATCAGGGTAATTGTAGCGGCATTCACCAGACCTGGCAGCGCTTCCGGCAGCAGGACTTTACGCACGATTTGCAGTGGCGTGGCGCCCATGGCGCGTGATGCTTCGATCAAACCGGTTGGCAGCTCCAGCAGGGCGTTTTCCACCATACGTGCAATAAACGGCGCGGCGCCCACGGTCAGCGGCACGATAGCGGCTTGCAGGCCAATCGAGGTTCCGACGATGGCGCGGGTGAACGGAATCATCCACACCAGCAGGATAATGAACGGAATCGAACGGAAGATATTCACCAGCGCCGACAGCACGCGATAAAGCGCGTTGTTGGCCAGAATCTGGCCGGGACGCGTCACATACAGCAGCACGCCAACCGGAAGACCGAGGACAAAACCAAAGAAACCAGAGACAAAGGTCATCATCAGCGTTTCCCAGACGCCGCGCGTCAGTAACCACATCATCGCTTCAGACATAACCCAACACCTCTACTTTCACATGATTTTCTTTCAGCCAGGCAATTGCGGCTTGTGTATCTGTTTCACTGCCATCCATCTCAGCCAGCATGATGCCGAACTTCACGCCACCGGCGTAATCCATCTGCGCACTGATAATGTTGTTATTAACGTTGAAGCGACGGGCCGCTTCAGACAGCAGCGGAGCATCGACCGATTTACCGGTGAACTCCAGACGGAGAAGCGGCACGCTTTCGGCCGTTGCCTGTGGCGCCATGCGTTGCTGGTAATCGTCGGGGATATCCAGATGCAGCGTTGACTGAATGAATTGCTGCGCCAGTGGCGTTTTAGGATGCGAAAACACTTCGCTCACGCTGTCTTTCTCTATTAACTCACCGTTGCTGATGACTGCAACCTGATCGCAGATGCGTTTCACCACATCCATTTCGTGAGTGATCAATAGAATGGTAATGCCGAGACGACGGTTAATGTCTTTCAGCAGCTCCAGAATCGAACGCGTGGTGGCAGGATCCAGTGCGCTGGTGGCTTCATCACACAGCAGCACTTTTGGATTGCTTGCCAGTGCGCGGGCAATCGCGACACGCTGCTTTTGTCCGCCAGAAAGATTTGCTGGCCAGCTATCATGCTTGTCAGATAATCCCACCAGATCCAGCAATTCGCTAACGCGCTTCTTTATCTGTTCGCGTGAAAGATTGCCCAACTCCAATGGCAGCGCCACGTTGCCGGAGACGGTGCGGGAGTTCATCAGGTTAAAGTGCTGGAAAATCATGCCAATCTGGCGGCGTGCCAGCGTCAATTGACCAGATGAAAGGGTAGTTAATTCCTGGCCATCAACCAGCACGCGTCCAGACGTTGGGCGCTCCAGCAGATTGACGCAGCGAATCAGTGTACTTTTACCGGCACCGGATGAACCGATGACGCCATAAATCTGTCCAGCAGGCACGTGCAGGCTGACGTTTGATAGCGCCTGAATGGTGCGTGAACCTTGCTGGAACACTTTGGTGATATTCTCAAGTTTAATCATTAGTTTATTTATTATCGTGTTGCATAGTCCGTGGTGTATCGGGCTTCACTCAGCAGGGCTGTGCGAAATTTGGATGGATGTTAAGGCATCCAGACGGCTAAATCAATGGAAGTCATTCAAACTGCCATTCTCTCGCTATACGCAATCATGCGATACTTAGCGACATATTTTCAGCAGGAGTTTCTACGTGGCGAATAAAGTCCCGGCTATTTTTCTTGATCGTGATGGCACATTGAATGTCGATCACGGCTATGTTCATGAAATCGATAATTTCGAGTTCATTGATGGCACCATCGAAGCGTTACAGGCGCTGAAGAAGATGGGCTATGCGCTGGTACTGGTGACGAACCAGTCGGGCATTGCGCGTGGCATGTTTACCGAAGATCAGTTTATGCAGCTCACCGAATGGATGGATTGGTCGCTGGCCGATCGCGATGTTGATCTGGATGGCATCTATTTCTGTCCGCATTTGCCCGATGCCACAGTAGAAGCGTATCGCCAGCAGTGTGATTGCCGTAAGCCGCAGCCGGGCATGTTGCTCTCCGCGCAGCAGCATCTGGATATCGATATGGCTTCTTCTTATATGGTAGGCGACAAAATAGAAGATATGCAGGCGGCGTTAGCAGCGGGTGTAGGTACGAAAGTACTGGTACGTAGCGGTAAGCCGGTAACGGCAGAAGGTGAAGCAGCGGCAGATTGGGTGATTAATAGTCTGGCAGAACTGCCTGCACGCATCAAAAAGGCCTAAAAACGGGCCTTTTGCGCAAATTTCAAGCGAACAGAAAAAAACTTGAAATTTGCACTTGTCACCTCCGAATAACTCCCTATAATGCGCCACCACTGAGACGGCAAAGCGGCAACGCAGACGGCTCAGCAGGGAGTGAAGAAATTTATCCCGCCGGATGAAAACGCTGAAAAAAGTGTTTGACTCCGAAGGAGAGTAGCGTAATATACGCCACCTCGCGACAGACGGTTCAGCCGCTGCTCGCAACGCTCTTTAACAATTTATCAGACAATCTGTGTGGGCACTCGCAGGATTGATATCAGCGTCTCCGGACGTAAAAAATATCAAAGCCTCACGAGTGAACACATAATGAAATTCATTATGACGTTTTACAGATGAGCATCGCTGAACCTGTTTCAGCAAATCAAACTTAAATTGAAGAGTTTGATCATGGCTCAGATTGAACGCTGGCGGCAGGCCTAACACATGCAAGTCGAACGGTAGCACAGAGAGCTTGCTCTCGGGTGACGAGTGGCGGACGGGTGAGTAATGTCTGGGAAACTGCCCGATGGAGGGGGATAACTACTGGAAACGGTAGCTAATACCGCATAACGTCGCAAGACCAAAGTGGGGGACCTTCGGGCCTCACACCATCGGATGTGCCCAGATGGGATTAGCTAGTAGGTGGGGTAATGGCTCACCTAGGCGACGATCCCTAGCTGGTCTGAGAGGATGACCAGCCACACTGGAACTGAGACACGGTCCAGACTCCTACGGGAGGCAGCAGTGGGGAATATTGCACAATGGGCGCAAGCCTGATGCAGCCATGCCGCGTGTATGAAGAAGGCCTTCGGGTTGTAAAGTACTTTCAGCGGGGAGGAAGGCGGTGGAGTTAATAACTTCACCGATTGACGTTACCCGCAGAAGAAGCACCGGCTAACTCCGTGCCAGCAGCCGCGGTAATACGGAGGGTGCAAGCGTTAATCGGAATTACTGGGCGTAAAGCGCACGCAGGCGGCCTGTCAAGTCGGATGTGAAATCCCCGGGCTTAACCTGGGAACTGCATTCGAAACTGGCAGGCTAGAGTCTTGTAGAGGGGGGTAGAATTCCAGGTGTAGCGGTGAAATGCGTAGAGATCTGGAGGAATACCGGTGGCGAAGGCGGCCCCCTGGACAAAGACTGACGCTCAGGTGCGAAAGCGTGGGGAGCAAACAGGATTAGATACCCTGGTAGTCCACGCCGTAAACGATGTCGACTTGGAGGTTGTTCCCTTGAGGAGTGGCTTCCGGAGCTAACGCGTTAAGTCGACCGCCTGGGGAGTACGGCCGCAAGGTTAAAACTCAAATGAATTGACGGGGGCCCGCACAAGCGGTGGAGCATGTGGTTTAATTCGATGCAACGCGAAGAACCTTACCTACTCTTGACATCCAGAGAACTTAGCAGAGATGCTTTGGTGCCTTCGGGAACTCTGAGACAGGTGCTGCATGGCTGTCGTCAGCTCGTGTTGTGAAATGTTGGGTTAAGTCCCGCAACGAGCGCAACCCTTATCCTTTGTTGCCAGCGGTTCGGCCGGGAACTCAAAGGAGACTGCCAGTGATAAACTGGAGGAAGGTGGGGATGACGTCAAGTCATCATGGCCCTTACGAGTAGGGCTACACACGTGCTACAATGGCGCATACAAAGAGAAGCGACCTCGCGAGAGCAAGCGGACCTCATAAAGTGCGTCGTAGTCCGGATCGGAGTCTGCAACTCGACTCCGTGAAGTCGGAATCGCTAGTAATCGTAGATCAGAATGCTACGGTGAATACGTTCCCGGGCCTTGTACACACCGCCCGTCACACCATGGGAGTGGGTTGCAAAAGAAGTAGGTAGCTTAACCTTCGGGAGGGCGCTTACCACTTTGTGATTCATGACTGGGGTGAAGTCGTAACAAGGTAACCGTAGGGGAACCTGCGGTTGGATCACCTCCTTACCTGAAGATACCTTCCCGCGCAGTGCTCACACAGATTGTCTGATAGAAAGTAATGAGCAAGACGGCTGCGAAGTCGTGACACTACTCGTGTCCCCTTCGTCTAGCGGTTAGGACTCCGCCCTTTCACGGCGGCAACAGGGGTTCGAATCCCCTAGGGGACGCCACTTGCTTGGTGACAGGTGAAAGGTGTCTCCACGAAGTATCTCAGACTGAGCTTACGAGCTTTGTGTGAGATATTGCTCTTTAACAATCCGGAACAAGCTGAAAATTGAAACGACGTGTTGGTTCATTTCTCCGTAATAGGAAATGAATAACAACGCGTTCGAGTCTCTCAAATGCTTGCAGTCTGCAGCGTTGCAAAACGCCTGTGGGTTGTGAGGTTAAGCGACTAAGCGTACACGGTGGATGCCCTGGCAGTCAGAGGCGATGAAGGACGTGCTAATCTGCGTAAAGCGTCGGTAAGGTGATATGAACCGCTACAGCCGACGATGTCCGAATGGGGAAACCCGGTGCACTCAGTGCATCATCGCAACATGAATACATAGTGTTGCGAGGCGAACCTGGGGAACTGAAACATCTAAGTACCCAGAGGAAAAGAAATCAACCGAGATTCCCCCAGTAGCGGCGAGCGAACGGGGAACAGCCCAGAACCTGAATCAGTTTGTGCGTTAGTGGAAGCGTCTGGAAAGTCGCGCGATACCGGGTGATAGCCCCGTACACGAAAGTGCACATACTGTGAGTTCGAAGAGTAGGGCGGGACACGTGGTATCCTGTCTGAATATGGGGGGACCATCCTCCAAGGCTAAATACTCCTGACTGACCGATAGTGAACCAGTACCGTGAGGGAAAGGCGAAAAGAACCCCGGCGAGGGGAGTGAAACAGAACCTGAAACCGTGTACGTACAAGCAGTGGGAGCCTTGATTTATCAGGGTGACTGCGTACCTTTTGTATAATGGGTCAGCGACTTATATTCTGTAGCAAGGTTAACCGTATAGGGGAGCCGCAGGGAAACCGAGTCTTAACTGGGCGTTAAGTTGCAGGGTATAGACCCGAAACCCGGTGATCTAGCCATGGGCAGGTTGAAGGTTGGGTAACACTAACTGGAGGACCGAACCGACTAATGTTGAAAAATTAGCGGATGACTTGTGGCTGGGGGTGAAAGGCCAATCAAACCGGGAGATAGCTGGTTCTCCCCGAAAGCTATTTAGGTAGCGCCTCGTGAACTCATCTTCGGGGGTAGAGCACTGTTTCGGCTAGGGGGCCATCCCGGCTTACCAACCCGATGCAAACTGCGAATACCGAAGAATGTTATCACGGGAGACACACGGCGGGTGCTAACGTCCGTCGTGAAGAGGGAAACAACCCAGACCGCCAGCTAAGGTCCCAAAGTCATGGTTAAGTGGGAAACGATGTGGGAAGGCACAGACAGCCAGGATGTTGGCTTAGAAGCAGCCATCATTTAAAGAAAGCGTAATAGCTCACTGGTCGAGTCGGCCTGCGCGGAAGATGTAACGGGGCTAAACCATGCACCGAAGCTGCGGCAGCGACACTATGTGTTGTTGGGTAGGGGAGCGTTCTGTAAGCCGTTGAAGGTGTCCTGTGAGGGGTGCTGGAGGTATCAGAAGTGCGAATGCTGACATAAGTAACGATAAAGCGGGTGAAAAGCCCGCTCGCCGGAAGACCAAGGGTTCCTGTTCAACGTTAATCGGAGCAGGGTGAGTCGACCCCTAAGGCGAGGCTGAAAAGCGTAGTCGATGGGAAGCAGGTTAATATTCCTGCACTTGGTGTTACTGCGAAGGGGGGACGGAGAAGGCTAGGTTATCCGGGCGACGGTTGTCCCGGTTTAAGCGTGTAGGCTGATATCTTTGGTAAATCCGGGGTGTCTTAAGGCTGAGGCGTGACGACGAGCCACTACGGTGGTGAAGTAACTGATGCCCTGCTTCCAGGAAAAGCCTCTAAGCTCCAGGTAACACGAAATCGTACCCCAAACCGACACAGGTGGTCAGGTAGAGAATACCAAGGCGCTTGAGAGAACTCGGGTGAAGGAACTAGGCAAAATGGTGCCGTAACTTCGGGAGAAGGCACGCTGGCGCGTAGGTAGAGGGACTTGCTCCCCGAGCCGAAGCCAGTCGAAGATACCAGCTGGCTGCAACTGTTTATTAAAAACACAGCACTGTGCAAACACGAAAGTGGACGTATACGGTGTGACGCCTGCCCGGTGCCGGAAGGTTAATTGATGGGGTTATCCGCAAGGAGAAGCTCTTGATCGAAGCCCCGGTAAACGGCGGCCGTAACTATAACGGTCCTAAGGTAGCGAAATTCCTTGTCGGGTAAGTTCCGACCTGCACGAATGGCGTAATGATGGCCAGGCTGTCTCCACCCGAGACTCAGTGAAATTGAAATCGCTGTGAAGATGCAGTGTACCCGCGGCAAGACGGAAAGACCCCGTGAACCTTTACTATAGCTTGACACTGAACATTGAGCCTTGATGTGTAGGATAGGTGGGAGGCTTTGAAGCGTGGACGCCAGTCTGCGTGGAGCCAACCTTGAAATACCACCCTTTAATGTTTGATGTTCTAACGTAGGCCCGTGATCCGGGCTGCGGACAGTGTCTGGTGGGTAGTTTGACTGGGGCGGTCTCCTCCCAAAGAGTAACGGAGGAGCACGAAGGTTGGCTAATCCTGGTCGGACATCAGGAGGTTAGTGCAATGGCATAAGCCAGCTTGACTGCGAGAGTGACGGCTCGAGCAGGTGCGAAAGCAGGTCATAGTGATCCGGTGGTTCTGAATGGAAGGGCCATCGCTCAACGGATAAAAGGTACTCCGGGGATAACAGGCTGATACCGCCCAAGAGTTCATATCGACGGCGGTGTTTGGCACCTCGATGTCGGCTCATCACATCCTGGGGCTGAAGTAGGTCCCAAGGGTACGGCTGTTCGCCGTTTAAAGTGGTACGCGAGCTGGGTTTAGAACGTCGTGAGACAGTTCGGTCCCTATCTGCCGTGGGCGCTGGAGAATTGAGGGGGGTTGCTCCTAGTACGAGAGGACCGGAGTGAACGCACCACTGGTGTTCGGGTTGTCATGCCAATGGCATTGCCCGGTAGCTAAGTGCGGAAAAGATAAGTGCTGAAAGCATCTAAGCACGAAACTTGCCCCGAGATGAGTTCTCCCTGACTCCTTGAGAGTCCTGAAGGGACGTTGAAGACTACGACGTTGATAGGCCGGATGTGTAAGCGCAGCGATGCGTTGAGCTAACCGGTACTAATGACCCGTGAGGCTTAACCTTACAACGCCAGAGGCGTTTTGGTCTGAGAGACCGATATTTTCAGCTTGTTTTACGGATTAAAGATTTAGCGGAAGCGAATGTTATTCGTTTTTGCAGCAGAATTTGCCTGGCGGCTTTAGCGCGGTGGTCCCACCTGACCCCATGCCGAACTCAGAAGTGAAACGCCGTAGCGCCGATGGTAGTGTGGGGTCTCCCCATGCGAGAGTAGGGAACTGCCAGGCATCAATTTAAGACCCGCTATCGGGTCGTGACCTTCCCAGTGACGCGGGAAGGGCGAAACACCTGAAATCAGAACGATTGTCTGATATCAGTACAGAATCGGTGGAGCGGTAGTTCAGTTGGTTAGAATACCTGCCTGTCACGCAGGGGGTCGCGGGTTCGAGCCCCGTCCGTTCCGCCACTTAATTGATAAGCCCTGACTGAAAAGTCAGGGCTTTTTCATGTCTGTAATTCCGCTAATATTGTTGATAAAAAATCAAAATTCTTCTGCTTATAAGCGGATTTTTCAGCAACAATAAACCTGCCAGAATAGTTCCCATCGAAACATAACGCTATCCGATGAGGAAATCATGACAATCCCCGCCTTTGGTTTAGGTACTTTCCGTCTGCAAGACGATGTTGTAATCCATTCAGTTAAAACTGCTCTGGAACTTGGCTATCGCACAATTGATACCGCGCAAATCTATGAAAATGAAGCAGCTGTGGGTCAGGCGATCACTGAAAGTGGCGTAGCACGTGGCGACTTGTTCGTTACTACCAAAATCTGGATTGAGAATCTTGATGCTGAGAAGTTGATTCCCAGCTTGAAAGAGAGCCTGGCAAAACTGCGCACCGATTATGTCGATCTCACCTTGATCCACTGGCCTTCTCCAGAAGGGGCGGTATCAGTGAAAGAGAGCATGTTGGCACTGATGGCAGCAAAAGAAGCAGGTCTAACGCGTCAGATTGGTATCTCAAACTTCCCAATCGCCTTGATGAAAGAGGCGATTGACGCGGTTGGTGCGGAAAATATCGCCACTAACCAGATTGAGCTGCATCCTTTCCTGCAGAACCGTCAGGTGGTTGAATTTGCTAGAAAGTATGGTCTTCACATCACTTCTTACATGACGCTGGCTTATGGCGAGGCGCTGAATGATCAGGTAATTAACGCAATTGCACAGAAGCACAAAGCTACTCCAGCTCAGGTGGTTCTGGCATGGGCGATGAAGTTAGGTTACGCGGTGATCCCGTCATCCACCAAACGTGAAAACCTGGCGAGCAACATGGCAGCAGTTGATCTGCAGTTAGATGATCAAGATATGGCAAATATTGCCGCGCTGGATCGTCAGCAGCGTTTAGTGAGTCCTGAAGGTCTGGCACCAGACTGGGATTAATCGCGACTTACCGCTTCAGCCCTGCACTCGCCAGGGCTGATCTTTAACCCATTCACTTAGAAAATCGATAAACGCCCGAACGCGCTGACTAACTCCCAAGTCGCTGTAATAGACCGCATTAAAGGGCATCTCGACTGGAACGCGATGTTCAGCTAGCAGCTCAATAAAAGTGCCATCAGCTATCTCTTTATCCACCATAAAATCTGATAAACACGCGATACCTTGGTCGCCTAGCACTAGCTGTTTAAGCGTTTCGCCGCTGTTAGATGACATACCCGGCGTGATGTCATAAAGCTCGCCACCTTCATCTGCGACAGGCCAGCGATTTAAGCGTGGCGTTTCAACGAAGCCAAGGCATTCATGCTGCACTAAATCAGCTGCCGATGCTGGTACGCCATATTTCGCCAGATAAGCCGGCGTGGCCACTAATTTGCGATAACTAATAAAGAGCAGACGAGCGCGCAACGTAGAATCCGTCAAATTGCCGGCGCGAATCGCCACATCGACCTTACGTTCGATGAGGTTAATAAAGCTCTCCGAAGAGATTAGCGATAGCGTGACGTCTGGATAGCGCTCACGAAAGGGTTTAATCATCGGCAGTAACAGATGCAGAATCACGGGCGTAGCTGCATCAATACGTAGCACGCCCTGAGGTGCCAGCTGACGCTCAATCAACTCGCCCTCGGCGGTCGACATCTCCTGCATCAACTTTTGCACGCGGCGAAAATAGTGCTCTCCTTCATGAGTGAGCGCTAACTGACGCGTAGTGCGCGTCAAGAGCGAGACACCTAGCTTATTCTCCAGCTTTTTAACCGTGCGGCTTACCGCTGAATTGGCCATCTGCAACTGTTCTGCTGCCCGACTAAAGCTGCCGCTCTCCACCACAGCGATAAACACCTTAAGCTCATCTGACGATGCCTTCATTATCCCTCCAAAAGCAAAAGTCTATTCTTACTTTGCATCTTTTTGTCATTAAAGCATGAGGCAATACTAACGCCCATCAAAACTTCATGGGAGTTAATCATGCCACTTGCACTTTGGGCGCTGACAATCAGTGCCTATGCGATCGGAACGACAGAATTTGTTATTGTCGGGCTGATCCCAACCATCGCTGAACAACTCAGTATTACGCTGCCTTCCGCAGGAATGCTGGTCTCTATTTATGCTTTGGGCGTTGCCGTTGGCGCTCCGGTGTTGACTGCTTTGACCGGTAAGTTAGCGCGTAAGCAATTATTAATGGGATTGATGGTGCTCTTCACCGTTGGCAACCTGGTTGCCTGGTTGGCACCAAACTATGAAACGCTGGTCATTGCCCGACTGCTTACCGGCCTTGCTCACGGTGTGTTCTTCTCTGTCGGTTCCACGATAGCGACCAGCCTCGTAAGCAATGAGAAGGCAGCGAGTGCGATTGCCATCATGTTTGGCGGATTGACCGTAGCGTTGGTAACTGGCGTGCCGTTGGGTACGCTCATCGGGCAACACTTTGGCTGGCGTGAAAGTTTCCTGGCTGTGTCATTGCTGGGCGTCATCGCTCTGGTGGCAAGCCAACTGCTTATCCCGCGCAATATTGCTCAACCACCGGCAACAACGTTAGCACAGCAAGCGCGTGTGATGATCAATCCACGTCTGCTGCTGATTTATGCGATTACCGCACTGGGTTATGGTGGCGTATTTACTGCCTTCACATTTCTTGCGCCAATGATGCAGTCGCTGGCTGGCTTTTCGCCTACCGCGGTGAGTGTGATTCTGCTGGGTTATGGTGTGTCGGTCGCCATTGGTAATATCTGGGGCGGTAAGCTGGCCGATCGCCGTGGCGCGGTACCTGCTTTGACACTGATCTTTATGGCGCTGGCCATTCTGCTGATGGTGTTCCAGTTCACCGCCAGCATGCACTTTATGTCAGTGGCAACAGTATTAGTTATGGGTATCTTCGCCTTTGCCAACGTGCCGGGTTTGCAGGTTTACGTGGTGCAGAAAGCTGAACATTATGCGCCAGGCGCGGTAGATGTTGCATCAGGCCTCAATATTGCGGCCTTCAATATCGGTATCGCTCTGGGTTCCACAGTAGGTGGTTATATTGTCGAGCATTATGGACTGGCGCAAACGCCGTGGGTTGGTGCGGTGATTGTGCTTGGCGCGCTGCTGCTGGTGCGATTGAGTGGTCAACTCGATAAACCTCAAACGGCGATAGCGATGGAATAACACGCGCAAAAGCTTGCCAACTGGCAGGCTTTTGCATTGGTATGCTGTGAGGCGAATTCCGACAATCAAGAACACCAATTGAAACCCCGCGCTAAAATCCCTATAACAGTCAGGTGAAGTACGAGTCGTAAACCAGTCAGGCGGGAAAGTGCGGAAAAAAACTTATTCAATGCGTTATGTAGCAGGTCAGCCAGCAGAGCGGATCTTTCCGCCGGGGGCAATGCTGCATCTTGGGCAGGCATTACCGCCTGGCGCACCTTTGCCAGCCGATCCCACACTGCGAGTCTTAGTCTGGAATATCTTCAAGCAACAACGCGCAGACTGGATGTCGGTGCTGCAAGGTTTTGGCAAAGATGCCCACCTTGTTCTACTGCAGGAGGCGCAAGCTACGCCCGAACTGGTCAAATTCGCCACCAGTAACTATCTCGCGGCCGATCAGGTGCCAGCCTTTGTTCTACCGCAACATCCTTCTGGCGTCATGACGCTGGCATCTGCGCATCCTGTTTATTGCTGCCCACTTCGCGAGCGTGAACCGTTGCTGCGTTTAGCCAAATCTGCGCTGGTCACGGCATATCCGTTGCCGACTGGCGAAATGCTGATGGTAGTAAATATCCATGCAGTCAATTTCAGTCTCGGTGTCGAAGTCTACAGCAAACAACTCGGGCCGATTGGCGAACAGATTCAGCATCATCGCGGCCCGGTGATCATGGCGGGGGATTTTAACGCCTGGAGTCGTCAGCGTATGAATGCGCTGTATCGCTTTGCGCGGGAGATGTCACTGCGTGAAGTGAACTTCACCGATGACCATCGTCGCAAAGCTTTCGGTCGCCCACTGGATTTCGTTTTCTATCGTGATATGAAGGTCAGTGAGGCTTCAGTGCTGGTGACGCGCGCATCAGATCACAATCCGCTATTGGTTGAGTTCAACTCTCTCTACGGTATCGAGCGTTAAGCCAATACACTCGAGCTCCCATCTAGCAACAATCGAAGTCATACTGCGAAGGGTAAGTTAGTGCCTAAACAGGTGATATGCAGAATTTAGCGGAAGCAGAAAATGAAAAAGGCTGACAAAAGTCAGCCTTTTCGGGGCATTAGGTATCAGGTGTTGCGCTATTATTCACAAACAGCGTGAGCTTGTCGCCCGGCTGAATGTCTTTAGCGTCACTGTTCCAGCGCATAACATCTTTGGTATTCACACCGTGACGTTTTGCAATACTGGCAAAAGAATCACCCTTACGTACACGATAGGTGATGCTGTTGCCGTTATCAGCCAATTGCGTGCTCGCTTTGCCGCTCACGGTCAGAGTCTGACCGGTACGAACTGAAGCGCTGCGCAGATTGTTCTGCTGTTTCAGTGCACTGACGCTTACGCCAAGCTTGCTGGCAATACCAGACAAGGTGTCGCCTTTGCGTACCGTGTAGCTGTTTCCTGCCGCGCTGACTTTCGCCATCTCGGTAGGCTGCACGGAAGCGATATCACCGGAAGCCAGTGAGTCGCGCAACTTAGCAACGTTGGACTTCGGCACCATAATGTAGTGCGGTCCATTTGGCGCTGTGGCTCCGTTTTTATAACCGGCATTAAATGTCTTCAGCTTGCTGAGAGACATACCGGCCATATCGGCGGCCTGCGTCAGTTCAATCTGCTGTCCCACCTCTACGCGAGCTAATGCACGGCTCTCGTTCGGGGTCGGCAGTTTGATACCGTAACGCTTGTTGTTCTTGAGAATCTCACTCAAGGCCAACATTTTAGGTACGTAAACCGTAGTCTCGCGTGGCAGCGATAAATTCCAGAAGTCAGTCGGTTTACCGCGCGCCTTATTCTGTTTCATCGCCTTCAGCACACGTCCTTCACCGCTGTTGTAGGCGGCGATGGTCAGTAACCAGTCACCGTCAAACATACCGTTCAGACGCTGCATCATATCCAGCGCTACTTTGGTCGAGGCCACCACATCGCGGCGTCCGTCGTACCATTGGTTCTGTTTCAAACCATAGTTTTTGCCCGTTTGTGCAACAATCTGCCAGATGCCGGCGGCATTCGCAGAAGATGTTGCGTGTGGGTCAAAAGCGCTCTCCACTATGGGTAGCAGTACCAGTTCCATCGGCATTTTACGTTTCTGTATCTGCTCGACTATCCAGTACATGTACGGCTCTGCCCGTAATGTTACATCGTGGAGATAGCTCTTATTTTTTAAAAATTTTGTTTTTTGTTCGCGGATCCGGCTGTTTTCCGGAATCCCCATCTTCAACTCGTCACTAATGTGATTCCAGAGATCAGTATCTTCTGCGAGGCTTGTTCCATCATCCTGCCATCGCGGCGACAACAATCGATCTCCGTACTTTCCATTTTCACCTTGACCAGCTGAAGACAGACTCTGGGCATGCTGTACGGGGATATTGGCGTCATTCCTTGATGCCTGACATCCTACCAGCAAGACCGAGGCGAGTAAGATCGCTTTAGCCTTCATGTGTGTGTCAATAGTTCGCTTAAAAGACGAGCAACTATACGTGACGGTCCACCACAACACAACCTCAAATATCAAAAGCGGTCTTTCTTCTCGCGTAGATCGGCGAAAGTTTGCCATAACGCTGACGATGACACATTAGTGCCTAAAGCCTGTTGTAAATCAGCATCTTGCGTGCGTAAAAATAAATTTATTTCCCGCTCTAAGGCCAGTTTTGTCGGTAAAGTAATGCGGTTTTCTGCGCGTAAGTCCTTAATTTGCTGATACCTTGCCAAAATTTTAGGGTCATGGGGCAGAATAGCCGCAGCAAACTTCATATTGGATAAAGTGTACTCATGCGCACAGCAAACAAGAGTATCTGCAGGGAGTTGATTAAGCTTCTGAAATGATTCGAACATTTGTTCTGCGGTGCCTTCAAATAAACGTCCGCAGCCACCGGAAAACATCGTGTCTCCACAGAAAAGATAAGGAGAGCTGAAATATGAGATATGTCCTAAAGTGTGACCAGGTGTTGCGATGACACGGAAATTTAGCCCAAGAACTGTAAATTCATCGCCTTCGGCCACAATACGCTTTGCCCCTTTATCTGCAGTTTCCTGTGGACCGAAAACCGCCAAATCGGGATAGTGCTGCAGCAGTTCATCCACGCCGCCCACGTGATCGTGATGATGATGCGTCAGCAAAATCGCCACGGGTTGCCAATGATTGGCCCTGATTTTATCCAGCACCGGCTGTGCTTCGCCGGGATCGACAATCAGACAGTTATTGTCATCGTCCGTCAGTGTCCAGATGTAGTTATCCTGCAATGCGGGAATGCTGGTAAGATTCATAAACACCTCTCAGGTCGTAGAAAAAGGAAAATGGTAGAGCATGAAGCCGGCTAAAACACGCCAAATCCTGACTGCACCGCGCTCCTGGCGCGATATGCCAATGGGAGACTATTTTCGCGACGCGCTCACTCAGCAACTACAGCCTTATCTCGGCAAGCTGTATGGCTTTCATATGCTTAAAATTGGCAGCCTCAGCGCAGAAATCAACACCAGCCAGTGTGCCATATCGCATCAGGTGAATGTGGGCATTGAGGGCGATGAGTTACAGGTTATCGCCAATAACACGCAATTACCCTTTGAATCTAAATCAGTTGATGCCTGTTTGCTGGCGCACACGCTGGCGTGGAGTCAGGATCCGCACCGCGTGCTGCGCGAAGTGGATCGGGTATTGATCGACGATGGCTGGATGATCATCAGCGGCTTCAATCCTTTCAGTCTATTAGGGATTAGCAAAGGCATTCCGGGTTTGCACTCGCGCGCGCCGTGGAGTGGACGCATGTTCAGCCAGGTTCGTCTGCTCGATTGGCTGAGCCTGCTGAATTATGAAGTGGTTTACCGCACGCGTTTTCAGGTGGTGCCGTGGCATCGGCAGGGCGGCAGGGTGATCAGCGCGCATTTACCGGCGCTCGGTTGTTTGAATATTGTGGTGGCACGTAAACGCACGTTCCCGTTAACGCCCACCAAAATGAAGAAGAATCTGAGTCAAAGCCAGCTACGTCAAACGGTTAACGTTACGCGCCAGTTTCGTGAAGTGAGGGATCAGGATTCAACCTGATAGCCGATATCATCCTGAGTAGGATTTCCCGCCGCGCTGCGCGCCAGTTCGTCGCAGCGTTCGTTCTCCGGATGCCCCGCGTGACCTTTTACCCATTCCCACTTAATTTCATGGTTGCTGAGCGCCACATCGAGGCGTTTCCACAGATCGACATTTTTAACCGGTTTTTTATCGGCGGTTTTCCAGCCGCGCTTCTTCCAGTTGTGGATCCAGCTGGTGATGCCCTGACGAACATATTGGCTGTCGGTACTGAGCACCACCTCACACGGCTGTTTTAACGCTTCAAGCGCCACGATAGCCGCCATCATTTCCATGCGATTGTTGGTGGTGAGGCGATAACCCGTACTGAACTCTTTTTCATGCGCGCCATAACGCAAAATGGCGCCGTAGCCGCCGGGACCGGGATTGCCCAGGCAAGATCCATCGGTGAATATTTCTACCTGTTTGCGCATCTCTGGTAGACTTCCTTCTGACAAAACGCCAAGTCTGACATAAAACGAGTCCTATGAGCACTGCAAATAACCGCCAGATCGTCCTCGATACCGAAACCACCGGCATGAACATGATCGGTGTGCATTATGAAGGACATCGCATCATTGAAATTGGTGCGGTTGAGGTGATCAACCGTCGCCTGACCGGCAACAACTTCCACATGTATCTGAAGCCTGATCGGCTGGTGGATCCGGAAGCGTTCGGCGTTCACGGTATCGCCGACGAATTCCTACTCGATAAGCCGATGTTTGCGGATATCGCCGACGAATTCCTTGAGTACATCCGTGGCGCGGAGCTGGTGATTCATAACGCATCGTTCGATATCGGCTTTATGGATTACGAATTCGGCATGCTGAAGCGGGATATCGGCAAAACCGAAACCATCTGCCAGATCACCGATAGCCTGGCGATGGCGCGTAAGATGTATCCCGGCAAGCGCAACAGCCTCGATGCGTTGTGCAACCGTTATGAGATAGACAACAGCAAGCGTACGTTGCACGGCGCACTGCTCGATGCCGAGATTCTGGCCGAAGTGTTCCTGATGATGACCGGTGGTCAGACTTCGCTGGCGTTTTCACTCGATGGTGAGCAGAACAATCAGGGCGGCGGTGAGAACATTCAGCGGATAGTGCGTCCGAGTTCAGGCCTGCGCGTGGTCAGCGCCAGCGATGAAGAGATTATTGCGCACGAAGGTCGTCTGGATTTAGTGCAGAAGAAGGGCGGTAGCTGCCTGTGGCGTGTGTAAAACGGCTGATTTTGCGTGGAAAATCGACGTTAAGCTGAAAAAAACGCCAAACGAAACATTCCCACATAAAAAGCGTTGACGGGTACGAGAGCTGCTATTAATATGCGCCTCGTTCTCGACGGGGAACAAAGCGCGGAGCGGTAGTTCAGTTGGTTAGAATACCTGCCTGTCACGCAGGGGGTCGCGGGTTCGAGCCCCGTCCGTTCCGCCAATCTATTTAAAGAAGCCGATGCAGAAATGCATCGGCTTTTTGCTTTTTCCAAACCGACGTAGGGTCGCCATTCATGGCGACCATTACCAACTTAATCCTTCTGCACCGCCACCGTCGTGCGATACGCCGCCACAGACTCTTCGCGGTCCGCGCGCGCCAGCCAGCGATAGCAGCCTGCACCCAAGGCCACACCGATAAACCAGCTAAAGTTCGCCACCGCATGCAGTGAAGGAATAAAGCTGATCACCAGACAAATGCCCACCGACGGCAGCAGCGCAGCAATCGCTTTCGGATTGAAGCCGCCGCGATACCAGTAACGTCCTTTTGGCGTGTCATCAAACAGGTCGTCAACGTAAACTTTGCTGCGTTTAATCAGATAGAAATCAGCCACCAGGATGCCGAACAGCGGCCCAATGAACGAGCCCAGTACATCCAGCGTGTAGTGGATCAATTCTGGCGACTGGAACAGGTTCCACGGCGTCAGTAACACCGAGCCAACCGCTGCGATCATGCCACCGGTGCGGAAGCTGATTTTCTGTGGTGAGCAGTTAGAGAAGTCGAACGCTGGCGAGACAAAGTTCGCCACAATATTAATGCCGATGGTAGCGATAATCATGGTCAGCAGGCCAATCGCCACCGCCACGTTGTTACCCACCATGCTGACGGTCTCAATCGGATCGGTGATCATTCTGCCGAACAGCGATTGGGTACCGGAAACAATCACCACGGTGACAATCGAGAACAGCAAGAAGTTGAACGGTAAGCCCCAGCGGTTGCCGCGACGAATTTCGCCCATGCTTTTGCCGTAACGCGAGAAGTCTCCAAAATTCAGCAGCGGACCGGAGAAGTAGGAGACCACCAGCGCGGTGGCGGTGATCATCTGCCAGGTTTGCTCGCCAGTGCTCAACTGCTTGCTGGCCAGCGTGAAGGAGATACCGTCAAAACCGGTTTTGTATACAATCCAGCCCGCCAGCGCCACCATCACCACATACACCGCCGGACCGGCGACATCGATAAAGCGTTTAATCGCGCTCATGCCGTGCCAGAACACCATCGCCTGCAGCAACCACATCACGCCGAAACAGCACCAGCCCAACTGTGATAAGCCGAGCCAGCTGCTTTGCGTCATGCTGCTAAGGGTTGGGAAGAACTTCAGCAGCACCAGCATCAGCGCGTTGGCCGCCAGATAAGTCTGGATGCCGTACCACGCGAAAGCGATCAGCCCGCGGATAATCGCCGGGATATTCGCGCCGAACACACCAAATGCCTGGCGCGAAATCACCGCATAGGGCACGCCCGCCATCTGGCTCGGCTTGGCCACCAGATTGGCGCACAGCTGCACAATGCAGATGCCCACTAACAAGCACAGCAGCACCTGCCAGCTCGCCAGCCCAAGGGTAAAGAAGCTGGCGGCCACCACATAGCCGCCCATGCTGTGCACGTCCGACATCCAGAAAGAAAAGATGTTGTACCACGACCAGTTCTGGTCGCGCGTCGGCGCCAGATCTTCGTTACACAGGCGTGGACTGTATTGCGCGTTGGCTTCAGAGGCCACCGCAGAGGTCACTTCAGAATGATTTGGCATGAAACCTGCTCCTCTCTACATCATGGAATAATAATCACATCGTGAAACGGTATTGCAGGATCCAGGCCAGAATTGATTTCTTGTATACAAAAAATTAATTTCACGTATACGATGTGCAGCACACAGTCACTTACCGGAGCAGGTAATGAAGAGTGAAACAGGCCAGAAAACGGCTGCCGATCTGAACGATCGCGATGAACCTATCTATCAGGCGCTGCTGACCGCCATCGTTGAGCATCAGTTGCCGCCTGGCAGTAAATTGCCGGAAGAAGCGTTATCAGACGTCTTCGGCGTGAGCCGCACCGGCATCCGCAAGGTGCTGCAACGCCTCGCCGCGGTGCAAATGATCACCTTGTCGCCCCGACGTGGTGCACAGGTGGCGACGCCGGGCGTTGATGAAGCCCGCGACATCTTTGCCACCCGCAGTTTATTAGAGTGCGCCAATTTGCCAGCGGTGCTGAGCCACGTACAGGCACCGCACTTAGCGGCGCTTGGCGTGCTAATTGAAGAAGAGCAGCAAGCACACGACCAGCACGATGGTGCCGCCGCGATTCGTCTCTCCGCCGCTTTTCATATTCAGCTGCAGGCGATCTCCGGCAACGAAGTGCTCACCGATATGGTGACGCGCCTGACCCAGCGTTCATCGCTGGTCATCGCCGCTTACGGTGCACCGTGGCAGCGCGGCTGCCGTTGCGATCATCACGATCGGCTGGTGGATCTGCTGCGGCAAAAAGATCTGCCGGCGTTGACTGCCGCACTGCAGCATCACTTCGAACACATTGTTGCCAGCCTGCACTTTGAGCGCAGCGGCGAAACCTTGCCTGATTTCACCCGGTTATTTGCCGGTAACAAAGGAGCGGCATCATGAGCCTGATTCAGGTCATCAATCCCAACACCAGCTTAGCGATGACGGAAACCATTGGCGCCGCCGCGCGCGCCGTCGCCGCGCCGGGCACTGAGATTCTGGCGGTGTGTCCAACGCACGGCGTGGAGTCGATTGAAGGGCATTTTGATGAAGCCATCGCGGCAATTGGCGTGCTGGAGCAGGTGAAACGCGGCAAAGCGCAAGGCGTGAGCGGCCATATCATTGCTTGCTTCGGCGATCCGGGATTACTGGC
Source organism: Pantoea sp. SOD02 (assembly GCF_024707505.1). Lineage (GTDB taxonomy): Bacteria > Pseudomonadota > Gammaproteobacteria > Enterobacterales > Enterobacteriaceae > Pantoea > Pantoea symbiotica. The sequence goes on from NZ_CP102604.1 coordinate 949,139, forward strand.
GGCGCGTGAGCTGGCGAGCGGACCGGTGATTGGCATCGCCGAAGCGGCCATGCAGACCGCCACGCTGGTGGCGACGCGCTTTTCGATTGTCACCACCTTGCCGCGTACGTTGGTGATAGCGCGCCATCTGCTGCAGCAATATGGCTTCACTCACCATTGCGCTGCGCTGCACGCCATCGATCTGCCGGTGCTGGCGCTGGAAGACGGCAGCGGCGTGGCACAGGAGAAAGTCCGTCAGCGCTGCATGCAGGCCAAACGCGAAGATGGCAGCGGCGCGATAGTGTTGGGCTGTGGCGGCATGGCCACGCTGGCGCAGGATCTCACTAAAGAGCTGGGAATACCGGTGATCGACGGCGTCAGCGCCGCAGTAAAAATGGTGGAGTCGCTGGTGGCGTTAGGCTTTGGCACCAGCAAGCACGGCGATCTCGATTATCCCCTCGAAAAACCGCTCAGCGGAGCCTTTCAGCACCTAAACTAACCACTGGTTGAGCGACAGGAACTTACAGAATGAATGATGTATCTGGAAAGAAAGAGTACAGCTTCAACAAAAACTATCCACGCGATCTGATCGGCTATGCCGGCAACCCGCCGCATGCGCAGTGGCCGGGCAAAGCGCGCGTCGCGGTGCAGTTTGTTCTTAATTACGAAGAGGGTGCTGAGAATAACGTGTTGCATGGCGACGCCGGTTCCGAGCAGTTTCTTTCCGATATTATCGGTGCGGCCAGCTACGCCGATCGTCATATGTCGATGGATTCGCTGTATGAATACGGCTCGCGCGCCGGTTTCTGGCGCATTCACAATGAGTTTCAAAAGCGCGGTTTACCGCTAACGGTGTTTGGCGTGGCGATGGCGCTGGCGCGTCATCCGGACATCGTCGAAGCGATTAAAGCGGCGGATTACGACGTGGTGAGCCACGGCTGGCGCTGGATCCACTATCAGGCGATGGACGCAAAAACCGAGCGCCAGCACATGCAGCAGGCGGTCGACGTGTTAACCGATCTGTTCGGCAAAGCGCCAACCGGCTGGTACACCGGCCGCGACAGCCCAAACACCCGACGTTTAGTGGTCGAGCAGGGCGGTTTCAGCTATGACAGCGACTATTACGGCGACGATTTACCGTTCTGGACGCAAGTCACTTGTCAGGACGGCACGGTCAAACCGCATCTCATCATCCCTTACACGCTGGAGTGCAACGACATGCGCTTCGCCTCGCCGCAGGGCTTCAACACCGCGGAGCAGTTCTTTACCTATCTGCGCGACACCTTTGATGTGCTGTACGAAGAGGGCGAAACCGCACCTAAGATGATGTCGATTGGCATGCACTGTCGTTTGCTGGGACGTCCGGGGAAATTCCGAGGCTTGCAGCGCTTCCTCGATCACATCCAGCAGCATGAAGATGTATGGGTGTGTACGCGTCAGCAGATCGCCGATCACTGGATCGAAACGCATCCGGCACCAACATCCTGAATTTGTAGGGTCGCCATTTATGGCGTAATGCCGCTCAGTTAAGCGCAGAGCGACTTTCGTTCGCCATGTGCTGAGGCAGTTGCAGCACCTTCGTGCGGCGACCGAGCAGAGGACGCCTGGCCGCGCCCTCTGCACTCCCGGGCCCTGCGCCAGCCCAACCCGCCGCTTCGCGGTACCTTCACTCATTCACGATTCCTGACGGACCGGCGGCGATTCGCTCCTGCTCAGCGCCGCCTCTCGCCGCATCCATGCGGCTCGCCCTGGAATCCCTCAATCGTTCAGCGGGTTAGGATGTCGCCTCAACACCCGCGCTGCAGCAACTATGCATTTTCCTGATTCTCCATTGCTACGAACACCGTAGGGTTGCCATTCATGGCGACCTGGTGCGCATGAATACGTTCCCAACGAAAAACCATCCCGGCCGCCTGCTTCACGCATTCTGAAACTGCCAGATGCCTTGCGGGTGGAATCCCTGCGATGCCTGTACACTGCTTATCTGACGAGCATTACGCCATTTATGGCGACCGATTTATCCCGCTAACAACTTAACTCATCAAACTCACCTGCGCCGCGACGATCCGCCATCCGCACGGCAATCGCACCCACGTCTGCTGCTGGCGTCCAATCTTCTCCACGCCTTCACGCGTAAACTCGGTGCTGCACACCGCATAGTCATCGCCAAAGGTGGTAATCACCGTATTACGTAACTCGCGCTCCAACCCTTTCGACGGACGTGCCGCGCGGAAAGCGCGAATCTCATCAATGCCATACAAATTCTCGCCCGCGCCCAAACGAACGGTGCGTTTATCGTGCCAGAACAGCTCATCCAGCACTTCAACGTCATTGCTAATCAACGCCTGCTCGTAGCGGTAAAAGGCGGCGGTGACTTCGGCGAGCACTGCCGGGCGATCAATATGTTCAGGTGTCATCTTCAGGCATCCATTAAGGTGGTTTGTGGCAGCGTCAGCCCTTGCTGTTGCAGCGCCCAGGCGGCGCGCAGTGCCAGATGTTCTTTAAACGGTGCGGCGATCAGCTGTAAACCAATCGGCAAGCCGCTGGCGGTTTGCAGCGGCACGGTGCAGACCGGTAAACCGAGGAACGAAATCGGCTGGGTCAGCATGCCCATGCTGGCGCGCGTCGGCAAATGCTGGCCGTTGATGTGAATGGTTTCCTGGCCGATGGTGGTGGCGGTGCACGGTGTGGCGGGTGCAATCAGCACGTCGAATTGCTCAAATAGCGGCAGTACCTGCTGCTGGAAGTGACGGCGGAAACGCTGCGCCTGCACGTACCACGCCGAAGGCAGCATCGCACCGGCCAGCAAGCGTTCACGCGAGTTGGGCTCGAACTGCTCGGGCTGCGTGCGCAGCATCGGCAAGTAGTGATTGCCGCCTTCTGCGGCGGTCATGATAAAGGCCGCCGAACGTGCAATCTCTGCATTCGGTAAGCTTACTTCGTCGATTGCCTGCAGCGCCTTAGCCGCAACGGCCACGGCTGCGCGCGCTTCATCGCTGCACCAGGTTGAGAAAAACCCGCCGAGTACCGCGCTGCGCACGCCTTCTGCACCCTTGCTGAGCCCGGCGCTGACTGGCGCAATGGGCTGCGCGGCTTGGAAGGCATCGCTGGCGTCGGCACCTTGCAAGGTGTCGTACACCAGGCTCAAATCTTCAACCGAACGGGCAAATGGGCCGATGTGATCGAGGCTGGCGACAAACGGATGGCTGCCGCTACGCGATAAACGGCCAAAGGTCGGTTTCAGACCGAAGATGCCGCACAGCGAAGCGGGCACGCGGATCGATCCGTTGGTGTCGGTGCCGAGCGAGAAGTGCACCAAACCCGCCGCCACCGCCGCTGCCGAACCGCCGGACGATCCGCCCGCCACGCGGGTTAAATCGCGCGGGTTGTGCGTCGCGCCATAATGGGTGTTTTCGGTGGTAAAACCGTACGCATAGGCATCCATATTCAGCATGCCGGAGAGCAGCGCGCCAGACTGACGTAGTTTGCTCACCGCCCATGCATCCTCGCGTGCCGCCGCGCGTTCGCTGAACAGGCTGGCTCCGGCTAAGGTGCTGTGTCCGGCGACATCAAACAGGTTTTTCACCGCGTAAGGAATGCCGGCTAACGGCGGCAAGGTTTCGCCGCGCTGGCGCTGCTGATCGATCTGATCGGCTTCGCGCAGCATGCGTTGACCGGTGACTTCGGTCCAGGCGTTGATCGCCGGATTATGTTGTTCAATCGCCGCCAGCGTATGTTGCGCGATATCGCGGGCGCTGATCTCGCCCTGGCTCAGCGCCTGTTGCAACGCGTTAATCGATAAAGACGACAGTTTCATGGATGAAACACCCCCGCCACTTCCAGCCGATCGTCGAGCGGCAGCGCCATCAGCGGCTCGGCCATCGCGGCGATGCGGTTGAACTGTGTCAGCAGCTCGGCGCGACGCGCATCATCCAGCTCCAGCGCCAGAATCTGCTCCATTTGGGCGATATAGGTGGCCCAATCCGGTTGTGAACTCATCAATAATCTCCGTTAGAAACCGGCGGCGCTGCCGTTGCTGCGCGGATCGAACGCGCCTTCCAGCATGCCGTTGTTGTGTCTGACGATCGCGCCTGCATGGCCGACCACTTCACTGAAATCGGGCAGCAGTTCAACCTCATGGCCGAGTGCACGCAGCTGCTGCACCGTTTCCGGTGCGATGCGCGCTTCAAGCTTAAGCGAATCAGATGATTGTCCCCACGTGCGACCCAGCAGCCAGCGCGGCGCGCTCACCGCCTGTTGCAGCGGATGCCCCTGAATCACGTGACGGGTGAAAATCGCCGCCTGGGTTTGCGGTTGACCGTCGCCTCCCATCGAACCGTACACCATGGTGCGACCATCTTTGAGGCGCGCGGCGGCGGGATTAAGCGTGTGGAACGGCTGTTTGCCCGGCTGCAGCGCCAGCAAATGGTCGGATTGCAGGCTGAAAGCCGCACCGCGGTTTTGCCAGGTGATGCCGGTGCCAGGCAGCACCACGCCGCTGCCAAATTCGTGATAAACGCTCTGGATGAATGAAACGGCCAGCCCGCTGCTGTCCATCACGCCCATCCACACGGTGTCGCCCGGTCCGCGCCCGGTGCCCCACGCAGCCGCTTGGTGATCGTCCACCTGCGCCGCCAGCGTGCTGAGATGTTCAGCATCCAGCAGACTCTGCACATCAATGTCGATGTGGCGCGGATCGGTGATGTGCTTGTCGCGCAGCGCGAAGGCTTTTTTGGTGGCTTCGACGATGCGGTGCACGGTTTGTGCTTCATCGGCGTCAGCCATATTAAGTCGATCGGTAATGCCGAGGATCGCCAGCGACACCAAACCCTGCGTTGGCGGCGTCATGTTCCAGATATCGCCTTCACTGTGCGCCAGATGCAGCGGCGTGCAGCGTCGGGCTTGATGCGTCTGCAAATCCTCCAGCGTGATCGGCATCCCCAGCGCGGTCATCTCGCGCGCCAGATGGTGCGCCAGTTCACCGCGATAAAAACTCTCGAGTCCATGATCGCACAGCATGCTCAGGGTGTTCGCCAGCGCCGGTTGGGTGAAGCGGCTGCCTGCAACCGGCACGCTGCCGTCCGGTAAAAAGGTGGCGGCAAAACCGGGTTGATGCTGCAACTCATGCTGTTTGGCGGCGGTAGCGGCGGCCTGCGAGGCGGTGACCGGAATCCCGTCGGCGGCATAGCGAATCGCATCGCGCAGCAAGCGGGTTAACGGCAGCGGCGCAGCGCCGAGTTCCTGCGCCAATGTCAACGCTTCCTGCCAACCGCTCACGGTGCCAGCAACGGTTAAGGCGGCTTTGGGTCCGCGATGCGGAATATGCGTTTCGCCGTGATAGAAATCGATATGCGCCAGTGAACCGGCCGCGCCACTGGCGTCAATGGCGATGGGATCGCCGTTTGGCGGTACCACCAGCCAGAAGCCGTCGCCACCTAAACCGTTCATGTGCGGGTAAACCACGGCGATAGTGGCAGCGGCGGCCACCATCGCTTCCAGCGCATTACCGCCTTCGCGCAGCACCGCTAAGGCACTTTCGCTGGCGAGATGATGTGGCGTAACGGCCATGCCTAACGGCGCCATGTTGCTCTGTATCATAGTGAACTCTTTCTCTGTTATGGCTTGTAGGGTGCATTTGAACGGCGGTCGCCATGAATGGCGACCCTACAACCGTGCGGTGCGGATTTGTGCGCACCTGGCAAATACAGCATAAATCTAAGCAAGAGCTGTTCCAGTTTTGGTCGGACATCAATCTGGATCGATTTATGCTAGCTTGTGGTGAAACGAAAGTTACAGGACCGATGATGAAACAACTTGATGAACGCCTTCGTAGTCACTATCCGCAACTGTCGCCGCAGGAGCAGCGCATTGCCGACTTCGTGTTTGACCATTTTGATGACCTGATCAGCTACAACAGCGCCGAGCTGGCGCGACTGAGCGGCGTGTCGAAGGCGACGGTTAGCCGTTTGTTCAAGCGTCTCGGTTACGAGAAGTACAAGGACATGCGCGATGAGCTGCGCATCCTGCGCCAGAGCGGCATGCCGCTCACCGATAATCGCGATGCGGTGCAGGGCAACACCTTGCTGTCACGCCACTATAAGCAAGAGATGGCGAATCTGACGCAGTGGGTTAACAGCATCGATCCGCAGCAGTTTGGCGAGGTGATTAGCGCGCTGGGCGCGGCAAAACGGGTGTTTATCATCGGCATGCGTAACGCCTATCCGGTGGCGCTGCACCTGCGACAGCAGCTGATGCAGGCGCGTCCGGAGGTGCATGTGCTGCCGCAGCCGGGCCAGACGCTGGGGGAAGAGCTGGTGGATATCACACCTGACGATATCGTGGTGGTGATGGCGTTTCGTCGCCGACCACGCATCATTCGTCCGCTGATGCAGCAGCTGCAGCAGAGCAACATCCCGGTGCTGGCGCTGTGTGAGCCGCAGGCGCAGGGCATTATCACGCTGGCGCGCTGGCAGCTTTGCGCGCCGCTCGACAGCGTTTCCGCTTTTGATAGCTACGCCTCCGCCATGAGTCTGGTTAACCTGCTGGCGAATGCGTTGCTGCATGAAATGTTGTCGCAGGGCCGTCAGCGCATCCATCAAATTGCCGATCTTTATCAACATCTCGACGAGCTGGAACACCGATAACGGGCGCCATGATGGTGCATTGCACTGTTTTTGATCGTTAATTCCAACGGGCGCGATGCCCGTTTTTTTTACCTGAAACGCAGTAAATCCACGTTTTTTTCCCTTTCTTCTCCCGGCACTGCGGTTGGCACATTAGTTGCAGAATGATTCACCAAGAATCTTTTGTTTCACGTAAACTCACCGGGGTGCATAATGAAAAAAGTATTATTAGCGGTAGCGGGCGCGGCATTGCTGATGGCGCAGGTCGGGAGTGCAATGGCCGATCAGCTGCAGGATATCCAGAAGCGCGGCGTGATCCGCGTGGCGGTTCCGCAGGATTTCCCGCCGTTCGGTTCCGTGGGTACTGACCTGCAACCGCAGGGCTACGATATCGACATGGCGAAGTATCTCGCCAAACAGATGAAACTGAAGTTGCAGCTGGTGCCGGTTTCCAGCGCCAACCGTGTGCCGTATCTGCAGACCGATAAAGTCGATCTGGTGATCTCCAGCATGGGCAAAAACGCCGAGCGCGAGAAAGTGATCGATTTTACCCAAGCTTATGCGCCGTTCTTCCTTGGCGTATTTGGCCCGAAAGGTGAAACCCTGAAAGATGCGGCAGCGCTGAGTGGCAAATCCATCGGCGTCACGCGCGGTGCAGTGGAAGATATGGTGTTGAGCGATATCGCACCTAAAGACGCCCAGGTGAAGCGTTATGAAGATAACAACACCACGCTGTCGGCTTATCTGTCCGGACAAGTGCAATACGTTGCCACCGGTAACCTGGTTGTCGCCGCCATTGCACGTCAGAACGCCGCGAAAGCACCGGTTGCCCAGTTCATGCTGAAAGATTCACCGTGCTACATCGGCCTGAAAAAAGATGAGCCGGCGCTGAAAGAGAAAGTGAATGCGCTGATTGAGCAGGGCATCAAAGACGGCACGCTGAACAAGCTGTCGGAAGAGTGGCTGAAAGCGCCGTTGCCAGCCAACCTCGGCGCATAAAGCATGGCGCAACTTAACTTTGCCGACCTCTGGCCGCACTGGCCAGAGTTGCTGGCCGGATTGTGGGTCACGATTCAGATCACCGTGCTCGCCACCGTAGGCGGCGTCAGTCTCGGGATTCTCGGCGCGGCGCTGCGCAGCGGTAAACCGAGCTGGGCGAGCCGCATCTGGGGCCTGTATGTCGAATTGATCCGTAATACGCCGTTTGTGGTGCAGCTGTTTTTTATCGTCTTTGGTTTGCCCAATCTGGGTCTGAAACTGACGGCGGGCGAAGCCGCGCTGCTGGCGATGTTGATTAACCTTGGCGCTTACAGCACCGAAATTATTCGCGCCGGGATTCAGGTGACGCCGCGCGGCCAGTGGGAAGCGGGGCGCGTGCTGGGATTGACCCGCACGCAAACCTTTATCCGCGTGGTGCTGCCGCCGTCGCTGCAGCGGATTTATCCGGCGCTGGTTAGCCAATGCATCATTGTGATGCTCGGTTCATCGGTGGTGTCGCAGGTGTCGTACGAAGAGTTGACCTTTGCCGCCAACCTGATCCAGTCGCGCACCTTTTTGAGTTTTGAAGTCTATTTCGTGACCACGCTGATCTATCTGGCGTTGTCGATCGCCATGCGCCAACTGCTGCTGGCGCTGGGACGTAAATGGTTGGGAGCGCAGCCGGCATGATGACGCAATTTACCGACTGGGACATCCTGCGCAACCTGCTGCTGGCAGCGCGCTGGACAATTTTACTCTCGCTGGTGGCGTTTTTTGGCGGCACGCTGGTGACCTTACCGCTGCTGTTTATGCGCCTGCTGAAGCGTAAATGGCCGATGCGCTTTGTGCGCGCGTACACCGAGCTGTTTCAGGGCACGCCGCTGCTGATGCAGTTGTTCCTTGCTTTCTTCGGCGTCGGCTTGTTCGGCATCGATGTAGCGCCATGGACCGCCGCCTCGCTGGCCTTAACGCTCTACACCAGCGCGTTTTTGGTGGATATCTGGTACGGCAGCATTCGCGCCCTGCCAAAAGGGCAGTGGGAAGCATCGCGCTGTCTCGGCCTGACCTTTGGTCAAACGCTGTTTCGCGTGGTGGCGCCGCAGGCGATTCGCATCGCTATCGCGCCTACGGTTGGGTTTGCCGTGCAGGTGATTAAAGGCACCGCGCTGGCTTCGATTATCGGTTTCGTCGAGCTGACCAAAGCCGGCACCATTTTGAATAACGTGACGTATGAGCCGTTCAAGGTGTTTGGCCTGGTGGCGCTCGGTTACTTCCTGATGTGTTATCCGCTGTCGCGTTACAGCCAGTACCTGGAGAAAAAATTCAATGCCGCTCATCACCATTAATCAGGTACAGAAGTACTACGGCGACAACCACGTCTTGAAAGGTGTCGATCTCGATGTCGATCACGGCGAAGTGATCTCGATTATCGGCCGCAGCGGATCGGGCAAAAGTACCTTGCTGCGCTGCATGAACGGGCTGGAAGGCTATCAGGAAGGCAGCATCAAACTCGGCGGCATGACCATTACCGACCGCGAATCGCAGGCGCGGGAAATCAGCCGCTCGGTCGGCATGGTGTTCCAGAACTTCAACCTGTTCCCGCACATGACGGCGTTGGAAAACGTGATGCTGGCGCCGCGCCGCGTGCTGAAGAAAAGCGAAGCCGAATGCCGTGAACTGGCAACGCAGATGCTGGAGAAAGTCGGCCTCGGTGAGCGCATCAATTACTACCCGGCCAATCTGTCAGGCGGTCAGCAGCAGCGCGTGGCGATTGCCCGTGCGCTGGCGATGCAGCCCAAAGTTTTACTCTGTGACGAGATCACCTCCGCGCTCGATCCCGAGCTGGTCGGCGAAGTGCTGAAAGTGCTGGAGCAACTGGCCGCCGAAGGCATGACGCTGATTCTCGTCACCCATGAAATGAACTTCGCCCGCGACGTGGGCGATCGCGTGGTCTTTATGCATCAGGGGCGCGTCTGGGAGCAGGGCGACAGCAAAACGCTGTTCGCCAATCCGCAAACGGCGGAGCTGAAGCAATTTATCTCCACGGTCCGCCTCTAAGTTTTCTTTAAGGAATACAACATGGATATCAGCCAATTTTCGCAAATCAATCCTCCACAGCGTCTGCTGATGGGACCGGGCCCGATCAACGCCGATCCGCGCGTGCTGCGCGCCATGTCGAGTCAGCTGATTGGCCAGTACGATCCGGCGATGACGCACTACATGAACGAAGTGATGGCGCTGTACCGTGGCGTATTCCGCACTGAAAACCGCTGGACGATGCTGATCGACGGCACCTCACGCGCCGGTATCGAAGCGATTCTGCTGTCGGCGATCCGTCCGGGCGACAAAGTGCTGGTGCCGGTATTTGGCCGTTTCGGTCATTTGCTGTGTGAAATCGCCCGCCGCTGCCGTGCGGAAGTGCACACCATTGAAGTGCCGTGGGGCGAAGTATTTACGCCGGATCAGATCGAAGACGCGATCAAAAAAGTGCAGCCGCGCCTGCTGCTGACGGTACAGGGCGACACGTCCACCACCATGCTGCAGCCGCTGGAAGAGCTGGGCGCGATCTGCCAGAAATATGGCGTGCTGTTCTACACCGATGCCACCGCATCGCTCGGCGGCAACGCGCTGGAAACCGATGCGTGGGGCCTGGATGCGGTGTCGGCTGGCATGCAGAAGTGCCTCGGCGGACCGTCCGGCACCTCGCCAATCACGTTGAGCCCGCAGATGGAAGCGGTGATCCGCAAACGTAAATGCGTGGAAGAGGGCATTCGCACCGCCGATCATCAGGATGGTGACGACGAGATGATCTATTCCAACTATTTCGATCTCGGCATGATCATGGATTACTGGGGCCCGGAACGCCTTAATCACCACACTGAAGCCACTACCGCGCTGTTTGGCGCGCGTGAATGTGCGCGTCTGATGATGCAGGAAGGATTAGATAACGGCATCGCGCGCCATAAGCTGCACGGCGATGCGCTGCTGAAAGGCATTCAGGGCATGGGCCTCGAAACCTTCGGCGATCTACGACATAAAATGAATAACGTGCTCGGCGTGGTGATCCCGCAGGGCGTGAATGGCGATCAGGTGCGCAAACTGGTGCTGGAAGATTTCGGCATCGAGATCGGTACTTCGTTTGGTCCGCTGCACGGCAAAGTGTGGCGCATCGGTACCATGGGTTACAACGCGCGTAAAGATTGCGTGATGATGACCTTAAGCGCACTGGAAGCGGTGCTGAATCATGTTGGTTTCCGCACCACGCAAGGCGCAGCGATGCAGGCGGCGTGGGATCTTTACGGGAGCCGCGCATGAATAAAAGCCTGATGACCGCCAGCGAGGCGCAGATCGCCGCCGCTCGCGTCATGGCGCGCTGTGATGCGCTGGCTGAGATCAGCGAAAGCGAAGATGGCCTGACGCGCGTTTATCTGTCGCCGGAACAGCTGCGCGCCAACGCGCGCGTCGGCGATTGGATGCAGGCCGCGGGCATGACGACGTGGCAGGATGCGGTGGGCAACATTTGCGGTCGCTACGAAGCGGCGCAGCCGGGCGCGCAGGCGCTGCTGCTCGGTTCGCATCTGGATACGGTGCGCAACGCCGGTCGCTACGACGGCATGCTCGGCGTGTTAAGCGCTATCGAAACCGTACAATGGTTGCATGATCGGCAGCAGCGTTTACCGCTGGCGATTGAGATTGTCGGCTTCGGCGACGAAGAGGGCACGCGCTTCGGCATTACGCTGCTCGGCAGCCGTGGCATCACCGGCAGCTGGCCGGAAAGTTGGGTGACGCATCCGGATGGCAACGGCATTACCGTGGCAGAAGCGATGCAGGACGTCGGTTTCGATGCGGCGAAAATTCTCGACGCGGCGCGTGATGTCAATGAGATCGCCGCCTATCTGGAACTGCATATCGAGCAAGGTCCGTGCCTTGAGCAAGAAGATTTGGCGCTTGGTGTGGTGACGGCAATCAACGGCGCGCGTCGTCTGAATTGCAGTTTTATCGGTGAAGCCGGCCATGCGGGCACCGTGCCAATGACGCATCGCAAAGATGCGCTTGCCGCTGCCGCCGAATGGATGATGTTTATTGAACACACCACGCAGGAGCACGATCCGCAGCTGGTGGCGACCGTCGGCACGCTGAGCTGCTTGCCGGGCGCGGTCAACGTGATCCCCGGCGAAGTGCAGCTGTCGCTCGACGTGCGTGGTCCGCAGGATGAACCGCTGGAGCGTTTGCTCTCCACGCTGCTCACTCAAGCGCAGGCGATTGCGCTGCGTCGCGGCTTAACCTTCAACTCCAACACGTATTACCAGATTGCCGCCACCGCCTGTGATGCGCGCTTGCAGCAGGCGCTGAGCCACGCGGTAGAAACCGTGCAAGGGCGCAGCCTGTCGCTGCCAAGCGGCGCGGGACACGATGCGATTGCCATCGCTGAGTGCTGGCCGGTTGGCATGCTGTTTGTGCGCAACCATCGCGGCATCAGCCATCATCCGGCGGAATCGGTACAAATCGCTGATGTGGCGCTGGGCGTGCAGGCGTATCTACAAGCGGTTTGCGATATTGCCCGCGCTAAGGAATAAAGATGGATTTGGTTAGTTTTAATCAGTTGTTACCCGAAGCCGCACAGGCGGCGATTGCCCACTGCGTGGCGATTCCCGGCTGGCAACAGGCGCTGGTGGCGGCACGGCCTTATGCCGACGTTGCGGCTTTGCAGGCAGAAGCCGATCGCCTGGCGCAGTTTTGGCAAGCCGCTGAGCTTGAGCAGGCGCTGAGTGCCCATCCGCGCATTGGCGACAAAGTGGCGGGCGCGGACAAAGAGGCCACGCTGTCGCGCAGTGAGCAGTCGGCGATGCAGCAAGCGGACGGCGCGCTGCAACTGGCGATGCTGGCGGGCAATCAAACCTATGAGCAGCGCTTTGGCCGGGTGTTTCTGATTCGCGCCAAAGGGCGCAGCGGCGAAGAGATGCTGGCGGAATTGCAGCGTCGGCTTAACAACGATGCAGCGAGTGAACAGCGTGAAGCGCTGGCGCAGCTGCGAGAAATTACCCTGTTGCGGCTGAAGGAGAGCATCACATGAGCACCATTACGACGCATATTCTCGATACCGCGCTGGGCAAACCGGCGATCGGCGTGGCGGTTTCGCTCGAGCAGAACAGCCCGGAAGGCTGGCTGCCGCTGGTGGAAGGCAAAACCGACAGCGACGGACGCATTAAAGATCTGACGCCCGAACCGCTGGCACCGGGTCATTATCGTTTGACGGCAGAGATCGGCGACTATTTTGCTGCCGAAGGGCGCGATGCGCTTTACGTGAGCGCGCAGATCGATTTCGTGATTGGTGCCACAGGCAGCCATTATCATCTGCCGTTTCTCATCTCGCCGTGGTCATGGTCAACCTATCGCGGCAGCTGATTGTAGGGGGCGCATTCATGCGCACCAGGTCGCCATAAATGGCAACCCTACGGGATTTGTAGCGATGGATAGTCAAAAAAATGCATAGTTGCTGCAGCGTGGGTGTTGAGGCGACATCCCAACACGCTGAGCGAATGAGGGATTCCAGGACGAGCCGCATGGATGCGGCGAGAGGTGGCGCTGAGCAGGAGCGAATAGCCACCGGTCCGTCAGGAATCGTGAATGAGTGAAGGCACCGCGCAGCGGCGGGTTGGGCTGACGCAAGGCCCGGGAGTGCAGAGGGCGCGGCCAGGCGTCCTCTGCTCGGTCGCCGCATGAAGTTACTGCAACTGCCTCAGAAAATGGCGAACGAAAGTCGCTCCGCGCTTAACCGAGCGGCATTACGCCATTCATGGCGACCTGTTTTTGCGAAGCGCATCACGCGCTGCGCTTGAAAGCCAGTAACTATCAAAACCTTCGGTTCATCCAAATATATTCTTGGCTAAAGTGCAGCTAATCTTAGTCGCATATTAGAAAGCAATGTGAAGCCAATGGAGCCGATAAACATGAGCACGCACGACAATAACGATAATGCAGCAGCCGCAGGCAAGTGCCCCTTTCATCACGGGGCGTCTGAAGAGAAAAGTGTTCTGGCGCGTGGCGCCGGTGGCGGGACATCCAACCGCGACTGGTGGCCCAATATGTTACGCGTCGACCTGTTAAACCAGCACTCCAACCGTTCCAACCCGCTCAGTGACAACTTCAACTACCGCGACGAATTCAGCAAGCTGGATTACTCCGCATTAAAAGCCGATATCCGCGCACTTCTCACCGATTCGCAATCCTGGTGGCCAGCCGACTGGGGCAGCTATATTGGGCTGTTCATTCGCATGGCGTGGCACAGCGCGGGTACCTATCGCACCATCGATGGTCGCGGCGGTTCAGGTCGTGGTCAGCAGCGTTTCGCTCCGCTGAACTCGTGGCCAGATAACGTCAGCCTCGATAAAGCGCGTCGCCTGCTGTGGCCGGTGAAGCAGAAATACGGTCAGAAAATTTCCTGGGCCGATCTTTACATTCTGGCGGGCAACGTCTCGCTGGAAAACGCGGGCTTCCGCACCTTCGGCTTTGGTGCCGGTCGCGAAGACGTGTGGGAACCGGATATGGATGTGGATTGGGGCCATGAAACTGAATGGCTGGCGCATCGCCATCCAGAAGCGCTTGCCAATGCACCGCTGGGCGCCACCGAAATGGGTCTGATTTACGTTAACCCGGAAGGTCCGGAAGCCAGCGGCGATCCGAAATCAGCTGCTCCAGCGATTCGTGCCACCTTCGGCAACATGGGCATGAACGACGAAGAGATCGTGGCGCTGATTGCTGGTGGCCATACCTTGGGTAAAACTCACGGCGCGGCAGAAGCCAGCCACGTTGGCGTGGATCCTGAAGAGTCACCGATTGAAGCGCAGGGCCTTGGCTGGACCAGCAGCTACGGCAGCGGCGTAGGTAAAGATGCCATCACTTCGGGTCTGGAAGTGGTGTGGACGCAAACCCCAACGCAGTGGAGCAATTACTTCTTCGAGAACCTGTTCAAATACGAATGGGTACAGACGCACAGTCCAGCGGGCGCGATCCAGTTCGAAGCGGTTGATGCGGAAGCGATTATCCCGGATCCGTTTGATCCGGAGAAAAAACGTAAACCGACCATGTTGGTAACCGATCTGACGCTGCGTTTTGACGAAGAGTTTAGCAAGATTTCGCGCCGCTTCCTCAACGATCCGCAGGCGTTCAATGAAGCCTTTGCCCGCGCGTGGTTCAAACTGACGCACCGCGATATGGGACCAAAAGCGCGTTACATCGGTCCGGAAGTGCCGAAGGAAGATCTGCTGTGGCAGGATCCGTTACCGCAGGCGATTCATCAGCCAACGCCTGCTGATATCAGCGAGATTAAAGCGCGCATTGCTGCTTCAGGTTTGAGCGTCAGCCAGCTGGTTTCAGTGGCCTGGGCTTCAGCATCGACCTTCCGTGGCGGTGACAAACGTGGCGGCGCCAACGGTGCACGTCTGGCATTAGCGCCGCAGAAAGATTGGGCGGTGAATGCCAGTGTAATCAATGATGTGCTGCCAACCTTGCAGAAGATTCAGCAGGAATCCGGCAAAGCGTCGCTGGCTGATGTGATTGTGCTGGCGGGTAGCGTAGGTATCGAACTGGCCGCTTCAGCCGCTGGCGTGGCAACGCAAGTGCCATTTACGCCGGGCCGTGTTGATGCGCGTCAGGATCAAACCGACGTTGAGTCGTTCAATTTCCTGCAGCCGCTGGCCGATGGTTTCCGCAACTATCGTCGCAGCCCGAAAGGTTCTTCAACCGAAACGCTGTTGTTAGACAAAGCACAGCAGCTGACGCTGAGCGCGCCAGAATTGACGGTGCTGATTGGTGGGCTGCGCGTATTGGGCACCAACTTCGACGGCGGCCAGCACGGCGTGTTCACCGATCGCGTTGGCGTGCTGAGCAATGACTTCTTCGTCAATCTGCTCGACATGCGCACCGCGTGGAAAGCCACCGACGAGAGCGAAGAGCTGTTTGAAGGCCGCGATCGTCTGAACGGTGAAGTTAAGTTCAGTGCCACACGTGCCGACTTAGTGTTTGGATCGAACGCTATTCTGCGCGCACTGGCTGAGGTATATGCCAGCAGCGATGCGAAGCAGAAGTTCGTGACCGACTTCGTCGCCGCATGGACCAAAGTGATGAATCTGGATCGCTTCGAGCTGTAATCTACGCAATCAAAAATAAACCCCGGCTTGCCGGGGTTATGCCGCTCAGTTAAACATTAATTAGCATATGTATGCAGGTGCGCATGAATGCGCACCCTACGAAAAACGCGCCAATCCTTTGTAGGGTCGCCATTTATGGTGACCTAAAAACGCTTAACTGACGAGCATTACGGCTTGCCGGTTTTTTTTATTACTTCAGCGTATAACCATCCGCATCGCGCCACGCTGGGAAGCGTTCGCGGTAGGCTTGCAGCTCTTCCAGCGAGAGCTCTGCATCAAGACGTGCGCGTGCAAAAGGCTCGCCGCTCGCCATAATCTCACCCAGCGGCGAAATAATCCGGCTGTCGCCACTGTATTGATGTTGATTGCCATCGCTGCCGACACGGTTGCAACCGGCGACGTAAGCCTGATTTTCAATCGCACGTGCTAACAGCAACGACTGCCAGTGCAGCGCACGCGGAGCCGGCCAGTTGGCGACATAGAGCGCCAGATCGTAATCGTTGTGGTTGCGAGAGAACACCGGGAAGCGCAGGTCGTAGCAAATTTGCGGCAGAATACGCCAGCCGCGCCACTCAAACACTTCGCGCGTTTCACCCGCCACATAGTGCTGATGCTCATTGGCCATGCGGAACAGATGACGTTTGTCGTACTGATGCAGCGTGCCGTTCGGCTCGACCAGCAAGAAGCGGTTCACCGCGCCTTTTTCCGTCTGGATCGCCGCACTGCCGCCGACTAGCGCGTTGCTGGTTTGTGCGTGCGCGTGCAGCCAGGCGACGACTTCATCCTGCGGCAGCGAACTTTCGGCGGCCTCCATGGCGAAACCGGTGGTGAACATCTCCGGCAGCAGAATGATGTCGCGGCCTTCAATGCCTTTCAGCACGCCATCGAAGTGACGCAGGTTAGCTGCGCCATCCATCCAGCTCAGGGTTTCCTGCAGAACGGTAATTTTCAAAGCTGACATAAGCGCTCCGCAGCGGCGTCGAGCGTCGCTTCCTGTTTGGCAAAGCACAGGCGAATCAGCTTGTGCGGGAAGGCATCGGCGCAGAATACCGACAGCGGAATCGCCGCCACGCCGACTTCTTTGGTCAGCATCTGGCAGAAACTCACGTCATCCAGATCGGAAATCGCGCTGTAATCGACCAGCAGGAAGTAAGTGCCTTCACACGGCAGCACTTTGAAACGGCTGGCGGAGAGCTTCTGAATAAAGCGATCGCGGCGTGCGCGGTAGAATTCCGGCAGTTCACGATAGTGCTCAGGCTCCTGACGCAGCATATCGGCAATCGCCAGCTGTGCTGGCGTATTCACCGAGAAGGTCAGATATTGATGCACTTTACGGATTTCAGCACTGATCGCCGCCGGTGCGATGCAGTAACCTACTTTCCAGCCGGTCATGTGGAAGGTCTTGCCAAATGACGATACCGCAATCGAACGCTGACGCAGTTCAGCATGCGCCAACACGCTGGCGTGGCCCGCTTCGGCGAAACAGATGTGCTCATACACTTCGTCGCTCAGCACATAAATTTCCTGCTCAGCAATCGCCTGCCACAGTTCGGCATAATCGCTTTTGCGCCACACCGTGGCGGACGGATTGTGCGGCGTATTGAGAATCACTAAGCGGGTTTTGCTGCTCAGCAGGCTGCGGAATTCGCGCCAGTCAACGCGGAAACTCGGTGGCTGCAGGGCGATGCGTTTCAACACGCCCCCCGCCAACTGCACGGCAGGCGCGTAGCTGTCGTAGCTTGGGTCGAAGCAGATCACTTCGTCTCCGGCACGCACCAATGCGGTAATTGCGGCGTAGAGCGCTTCGGTCGCGCCTGCGGTGATGGTGATATCGCTGTTGACGTCAGGCGTGTGGCCGTAAAGCGCAGCGGTTTTCTCAACAATCGCTTCACGCAGTGGCAGTACACCGATCATCGGTGCATATTGGTTGGCGCCCTGGCTGACGTGATGCGCCAGGCGCTGCTGCAAATAGCGCGGACCGTCAAAATCGGGAAAGCCTTGCGAAAGGTTGATGGCGTTGTGCTGCTGCGCTAACGCGCTCATTTGCGTAAAGATGGTGGTGCCGAGCGCCGGTAATTTGCTCTCGGGGATCAGGTTGTGCTGCGTCATTGTTTTGTGGCCTTAAGCGCGAATGTCGTTGCGGAGAAACCCTGTGTTGCTGCCACTATAAACAGGATGTTAACATTTGGCAATCGAGACGCTTAGACGTCTAAACTAACCTGCGGAGCCTGTATATCGCTATGACGGATTTTCTTCCACTGGAACATTTAGTGGCCGCCTGCCACTGGATTGGTGGCAAAGGCTGGGCACCCGCAACCGGCGGTAATATGTCGGTGCGGCAGGACGCGGAGTATTGTCTGCTGAGTGCGTCCGGCAAAGATAAAGGCAGCCTGACGCGTGATGATTTTATCCAGGTTGAGATCGCCACCAACGCGGTGCCATCGGGGCGCACGCCATCGGCGGAAACCGGCCTGCATACCCTGATTTACCGTCTTTTTCCGCAGGCGGGCGCGGTGTTGCATACGCATACGGTTAACTCGACGGTGCTGTCGCGAGTGGAGAAGGGCGATGCATTGCTGCTCAGCGGCTATGAGATGCAGAAAACCCTGGCCGGGCAGCAGACGCATCTGAATACCGTCGCCATCCCCATGTTCGATAACGATCAGGACATTTCGGCGCTGGCGCAGCGTATCGAAGCTTTTGCCGCCGATACGCCGCTGCAATATGGTTTTCTGCTGCGCGGCCACGGTTTGACCTGCTGGGGCAAGGACGTGAACGAAGCGCGTCGCCATCTGGAAGGTTTGGAATTTCTGTTTGAATGTGAGCTGCAACGTCGCCTGCTGGAGGCCAAATGATTCGCGCCATTGTTACCGATATTGAAGGCACCACTAGCGATATCCAGTTTGTACATCAGGTGTTATTCCCTTATGCGCGCCAGCATTTAGCAGCGTATGTGCGGGAAAATCACGCGGATGAAAACGTCGCCGCCGCACTCAACGCGGTGCGTGAAGAGTCTGGTGCGCCTCAGGCCTCGCTGGAGGAGCTGATTACCACGCTCACGAATTATATCGATCAGGATCGCAAGTCGCCGGGCCTCAAAGCCTTGCAGGGCATGATTTGGCGCGCCGGCTACGTGGAAGGCCAGTTCACCGGCCACCTTTACCCCGATGTGCTGCCGGCTTTTGAGCGCTGGCAGCAGCAGGGGATTGGCCTGTATGTTTATTCCTCGGGATCGGTCGCCGCGCAAAAACTGTTATTTGGCTACAGTGATGAAGGTGATTTAACCTCGCTGTTCAGCGGCTATTTTGATACCGGCGTCGGCGCGAAACGTGAAGCGCAATCGTATCGCAATATCGCAGAAAAAATCGGCCTTGCGCCTGCGTCATTGCTGTTCCTGTCAGATATTCATCAGGAGCTGGATGCAGCAGCGGATGCGGGCTGGCATACCGTGCAGTTAATTCGTGGCGAGGCGGACAACGCCAGTCGCCATCACCAGGTCAACGATTTTTCCCAGATTAAACCGGAGTCGATTTAACATGAGTGCACTGACCATTTTTACCGATACCGAAGCCCATCAACCGGTGTGGCACAGCACCGATGCCGAGGCGATTCGCGATCGTCTCAACGCGAAAAACGTGCGCTTTGAACGCTGGGAAGCCGATCGCGATCTGGGTGCGAATCCCGATGCAGAGACGGTGATCAAGGCCTATCAACATGCGATTGATCGTCTGGTGGCCGAGAAGGGCTATCAGAGCTGGGATGTGCTGAGCATGCGTGCGGATAATCCGCAGAAAGAGGTGCTGCGCACCAAGTTCCTCAACGAACATACGCACAGCGAAGATGAAGTGCGTTTCTTCGTTGAAGGTTCAGGGCTGTTCTGTCTGCATCTGGATGGTGAGGTGTATCAGATTTTGTGTGAGAAGAATGATCTGATCTCAGTGCCGGCTGGCACAGCGCACTGGTTTGATATGGGTTCTGAGCCGCACTTTACCGCGATCCGTATTTTCGATAATCAGGAAGGTTGGGTCGCGAATTTCACCGGCGACAAGATTGCCGATGCGTATCCGCGCTTGGCGTGATTGTAGGGTCGTCATTCATGACGACCTTTTTATCAACCGCACATTACCCATTCCCCTACGGCTGAAAAATCCCCTCATGAACTTGCGCTGGCGTCACCACGCCAGTATCCAGCACCCAACCGCTAATCAACGCCGCTGGCGTCACATCAAAGGCTGGGTTATAGACTGCCGCATTCTCCGGTGCCCACTGCACGCTACCAAAACTGCCTGATACGCCGGTCACTTCGCTGGCGGCACGCTGCTCTATAGGAATGGCATCGCCGTTCGGACATTGACGATCCAGCGTGGTGTGCGGTGCGGCGACGTAGAACGGAATGCGGTGATAGTGCGCCAGCACGGCCAGGCTATAGGTGCCAATCTTGTTGGCGACATCACCGTTCGCCGCGATACGATCCGCACCGACCCAAATGGCATCGACCACGCCGCGCGCCATTAAACTGGCGGCCATTGAGTCGGTAATCAGCTGATAAGGAATGTTCAGTTCACCCAGTTCCCACGCGGTTAAGCGACCACCTTGCAGCAGCGGTCGTGTCTCATCTACCCAGACATTTTTCACCAGGCCTTGTTGATGAGCGTAGGAGATGACGCCGAGCGCAGTGCCGACGCCGGCAGTCGCCAGCCCGCCGGTATTGCAGTGCGTCAGCAGTTGGCTGCCCGGTTTCACCAGCGTGCTACCCGCACGCGCGATGTTGTCACACAGTTGCTTATCTTCGGCCACCAGACGCAGCGCTTCGCCGCTCAACGCCGCGACGAAATCACTTTCGGCCAACGCCACTTTCATGCGATCCAGGTTATTCATCAGGTTCACAGCTGTTGGGCGCGCTGCGCGCAGCACCTCCAGCGCCGCCGCTAATTCCGTGCGCGCTGCGCCTTGCTCGCCCAGCAGCGCCAGCAACAAACTGGCGGAGAGGCCAATCAGTGGCGCACCGCGCACGCGCAAGGCGTGAATGTGTTCAACCAACTGCGCGACGCTGTGCGCAGGCAGCCAGTTTTGTTGCTGTGGCAGCGCCTGCTGGTCAAGGATCCACAGTTGATTATCGTTGACCTCAAGGCTGGTGGTACGAAGTGTTTGCATGGTGTGAAATCCCTGTTGCGTTAATGCTGGCTATTGTGCCAACATGCGTAACGGATGTATAGACGTCTGAACGGCTTATTACTATCGATAATCGAGGAACAGGCAATGTCGCAATACCGTACGTTCAATGCTGCCGATGCTGTGGAATATGCGAAACAATTTGGCGGCGTGGACGATCCGTCTGCGCTGGTGCGCGCCGAAGAGATCGGTGATGGCAACCTTAACCTGGTGTTTAAGATTTTCGATAACCAAGGCCGCAGTCGCGTGGTGGTGAAGCAGGCATTGCCGTATGTGCGCTGCGTCGGCGAATCCTGGCCGTTGACGCTGGATCGCGCGCGTCTCGAAGCGCAGACGTTGATTGAACACTACAAACATTGCCCGCAGCACACTGTCAACGTCACCCATTACGATGCCGAACTGGCGGTGATGGCGATGGAAGATCTCTCCAGCCACCGTATTTGGCGCAGCGAGCTGGTGAAGGGCGCTTATTACCCGCAGGCCGGCCGCCAGGTTGGCGAGTATCTGGCGCAGACGCTGTTCCATACCTCTGATTTCTTCCTGCATCCGCATAAGAAAAAAGCCGAAGTGGCGCGTTTCATTAATCCGGAAATGTGCGAAATCACTGAAGACTTATTCTTCAACGATCCGTTTATCGATCATGAGCGCAATAAATATCCTGCGGCGCTGGAATCGCTGGTGGTCAGCCTGCGTAGCGACGATGCGCTAAAAATCGCCGTGGCCGGCCTCAAGCATCGCTTCTTCGCCGATGCGGAAGCATTGCTGCATGGCGATGTGCATAGCGGTTCGATCTTTGTCGCCGATGGCAGCCTGAAAGTGATTGATGCGGAGTTCGGTTACTTTGGGCCGATTGGTTTTGACGTTGGCAGCGCGATTGGCAACTTGCTGATTAATTACTGCTGCCTGCCGGGCCTGATGGCACCGCGTGAGGCGGCAGAAGGGCGTGAACGTCGTCTGAGCGATGTACAGGAAGTGTGCAATCAATTTGCCAGCCGCTTTGTGGAATTGGCAAAAGAGAAAACCCGCGATGTGGCGCTGGCTTATCCCGGTTATGCCGAATCCTTCCTGCGCAAAGTGTGGCGCGATACCTTGGGTTACTGCGGTACTGAGTTGATCCGCCGCACGGTGGGGATGTCTCACGTTGCGGACTTCAAACAGATCGAAGATCAGACCATGCGCACCGAGTGCATTCGCAGCTGTATCACGCTGGGTCGCACGCTGATTCTGGCTGCCGATCATATTGCCGATGTGGATGCGCTGATTGCGCGGATTCGTCAGGCGGGTTAATGCTGGTGTCGGGAAATCAAGCAGGGGCTGCAGAATAACCGGCTGATGCTGCGCAGCAAAAAACCGGAGATGGAGCGTCAGGAGCTTTGGGGCGTGCTGCTTGCGTATAATCTGGTGAGATATCAGATGATAAAAATGGCGTCGACGCTTAAGGGATACTGGCCTAATCAGCTGAGCTTCAGCGAGTCTGCGGCCTGGGTAATGAAGCTGCTCTGGACGCTTGAGGGCGCGTTACCGGGGCGGATCCCGGAACTGGTGAAAAATGTGGGCGCGATAGCGCAGATAGTCAAACTGCCGGGGCGACGGGAGAGGTCGTTCCCGAGAGTGGAGAAAGAGAGGCCCTGGAAGTACCCGACAGCCAAAAGAAAAAATGCCAGTCAGGCTTAACTGACTGGCATTAGCCCCGTTTCCGGGGCTTTTTTTATTTCACGTTTAAGTCGATGCTAAAAACATCAGCGCTTGCGATCATTTTGTCACGTTCAGACTGTGGCAATGCATAAAATTCTTCGAAGTTCATTGGAAAAACTTTATTTGCTGAGTGAAAGTTAATTACTAACGGATTACGCAGAAGGACGTTCGTTCCATGCGTCCGTGTACTGGATATTACCATCCACAATACGCCAGGTGATTTTTTCATACTGCAGGCTGACGCTTTCCGTGTGGTTCAGCTTGTCATTGCCCGACAGTTTTGTGTTGGCCACGCCGCAGTTAACGCCGGTGACTTTCACGTTTTCCATCAGCACGGTGTAATAGCACACCTCTTGGCCCGCATCGCTGATGTTGTAGAAACGAATTTCGGCGCTTTTCAGCGTCTGGCCGGTGGCCGCTGCTTTATAGAGATAAGGCGTTGAGCTATCCATCTCTTTCTCGATCATCATTGATGAATGCTGGCGCGTGCCGGTTATTTTGCCGTTAGCGGTGTCTACCGGCAGGTTAATACCGTGGCTCAGGCCGATAATTTCAATGCTGCCTTCACGTTCGTGAACATCGACAGAACCTCTAATATCCGCGCCACCATCGTCTTTAAGCCACATATACGGAGGAATTGGCATTTATTTGCTCCTTATTTTTTTGATTAACTTCATTGTTAAAATGTAAATAACAACCGTGATGGGAATCACTGTGCATACGGACATGTAGAAATAGATGTCGTAAAAACGATCCGCTCCAATCTCTTCATTCCCGTAGATCATTTGGCCGATTTTCAAGGCTAATTGTTCGTTAAACCATAACTCTGGCGGGCCCAGAGTACGGGCGACAACGAGCATCAGCGCGAGAAAAAAAGCGACTTTGGCCGCTCTACGGGCAAGTGTTTGAATAACCACCGGCAACCACCTCAATGTATCCGCGCGCCATTAAATTTTTCATGCAAGGAACCGAGATCGGCGCTGTTCTCAGAAGGGCATTACGAATTAGCGCATAGTCTGAATTAAGGTGGAGAGTTATACATCCTTCAGATACGCGGCCGGGATGGAGGCGAAATAATCCGCGTTTGACGTCATTAATCCACGTTTCATCATCAATGCTCAGATCGTCACGATATAAAGCAAACCATTCGTCGCGATCAAATTCAGCACCGTTAAAAACGCGGTTATATAAATCCTGTGACTTTGCCTTAGCCCATGAAAGCAGGCCACCCCTCCCACGCTCAACAATCCAGTATTTACCCGGTGGGATAGGCCCAACGTTTGGGACGGCCATACATGCAGGAATATTTCTGTAGGCACCTTTCCCGGAAAACGCCATGAAGACGCCCACGCCATACAGATTCAACGGCACGAAATCTGCGCCGTTCAAAATCATCTTACCGATAATTGGCATCGTTAATCCCTAACCTTTAATCCATGTAGTAACTGATGTTTATGTTACATCCCTCAGATTGTCAGGACCAAAAATAATTAGAGTTGGTAATCAATACAGCTTTTACGATCACGCTTTGCTATTGGCGTTGTTAAAACAATAACGAGAGATATAGAATCTCAACGAACAACCCCCCTTTCGCGCAAGACGTGCGACACAAACAGGATATTCGTTATGTCGCAGACGCTGACCGATCAGGATTTTAAGAACGCCGCCACCAAACTCAGCTGCAGTGAAGCCGCCGTGCGCGCCGTCGCCGAAGTAGAGAGCTCCGGTATCGGGAAATCAAGCAGGGGCTGCAGAATAACCGGCTGACGCTGCGCAGCAAAAAACCGGAGATTGTGCGTCAGGAGCAGTGGGGCGTGCTGCTTGCGTATAATCTGGTGAGATATCAGATGATAAAAATGGCGTCGACGCTTAAGGGATACTGGCCTAATCAGCTGAGCTTCAGCGAGTCTGCAGCCTGGGTAATGAAGCTGCTCTGGACGCTTGAGGGCGCGTTACCGGGGCGGATCCTGGAACTGGTGAAAAATGTGGGCGCGATGGCGCAGATAGTCAAACTGCCGGGGCGACGGGAGAGGTCGTTCCCGAGAGTGGTGAAAGAGAGGCCCTGGAAGTACCCGACAGCCAAAAGAAAAAATGCCAGTCAGGCTTAACTGACTGGCATTACTCCCTGCGGAGGCTTTTGTGTTTTAGGCGGCTTCACTGGCTCGCGAATTGGTTTTCGTCTGCGGCTTTGGCACTGCCAGCGCTTCCGGCGCGAAATCATCGACGTTAATCGCTTTCAGGCGGCTGGCTTCAGCACGGATCAGCACCTGCGCTTCGCTCTCATCAATCCAGCCCTCTTTCAGACCACGCTGCGCCAGCGCATCCAGACGGGTGAACGACAGGTGTTTTTTCTGCTGCTGGCACAGACGATCGTGAATCACTTCGGCGGCCATCACATCCTGCAGCGCCTGCTCCAGCTGACCCGCAGGATTATGTGCGCTTGGTGCCAGATACTGGCCACGGCCCAAGCGGGTACGCGTCGCGGAAGGCAGTTGCAGCAGTTTCGCCAGTTTGTGATCCAGTTTATCGGACGGTGCCGGGCAGTGATGACCACCGGCGAAAATCACCAATCGCAGCGCACCGGCCACCATGCGGTTCGGGAAGTTACGCAGCAAATCATCCATCGCCACTTCGGCCTGATGCAGCGCATCCTGCACGCCCCAATGTACCAGCGGCAAATCAGCTTCGTTGCGGCCTTCGTCCTCATAGCGTTTCAAGGTGGCCGACGCCAGATACATCTGACTCAACACATCGCCGAGACGCGCCGAGATGCGTTCACGACGTTTCAGGCTGCCGCCCAGCACCGCCATCGACACATCTGACAGCAGCGCGAGGTTGGCACTCAAACGGTTGATATGCTGATAGTAGCGGCGCGTGGCGTCGCGGGTTGGCGTGGCGCTGGTGCGACCGCCGGTTAAGCCCAGCCACAGGCTGCGCACTTTATTGCTGCCAACGTGGCCGATATGGCTGAATAGCGCGCGATCAAAAGTCACTAAATCATTTTTCGCTGCGGCATTCATCTCTTCCAGCACCCAAGGATGGCAACGGATGGCGCCCTGGCCGAAGATGATCATGCTACGCGTCAGGATGTTAGCGCCTTCTACGGTGATGGCGATCGGTGCGCCCTGATAAGCACGCGCCAGGAAGTTGTTTTCGCCCAGCATAATGCCTTTACCGCCAGCGATATCCATCGCGTCGATAATGGCGCGCTGACCGCGATGGGTGCAGTGATACTTCACAATCGCCGACAGCACCGCCGGTTTTTCACCGAGCATAATGCCGCTAGTGATCAGCGTCGCGGCAGCATCCATCACGTAGGCATTACCGGCAATGCGCGCCAGCGGCTCTTCAATCCCTTCCATTTTGCCGATAGAGACTTTGAACTGACGGCGAATGTGCGCATATGCACCGGTCGCCAGCGCAATGCTTTTCACGCTGCCGGTTGAGTTTGAAGGCAGCGTAATACCACGACCAACGGACAAACATTCCACCAGCATGCGCCAGCCTTGACCGGCCATTGACGGGCCGCCAATGATGAAATCGATCGGTACAAAAATGTCTTTACCGCGCGTCGGACCGTTCTGGAACGGCACGTTCAGCGGGAAGTGGCGCTGGCCAATCTCCACGCCAGGCGTGTGCGTCGGGATCAGTGCGCAAGTGATGCCGAGCTCTTCGGTATCGCCCAGCAGATGATCCGGATCGGAGAGTTTGAACGCCAGACCCAACACGGTGGCGATTGGTGCCAGCGTGATATAGCGCTTGTTCCAGGTGAGGCGCATGCCCAGCACTTGCTGACCTTGCCATTCACCCATACATACCACGCCGGTATCGGGAATCGCGCCGGCATCCGACCCCGCTTCCGGGCTGGTCAACGCAAAGCAAGGGATCTCATCACCGCGCGCCAGACGCGGCAGGTAATGATCTTTCTGCTCATCGGTACCGTAATGTTGCAGCAGTTCGCCTGGGCCGAGTGAGTTGGGGACGCCGACGGTGATCGCCAGAATGCCAGAGACGCCCGCCAGCTTCTGCAGCACACGCGCCTGCGCATAAGCGGAGAACTCGAGGCCTCCATACTCTTTCTTGATGATCATGGCGAAGAAGCGATGCTGTTTCAGATACGCCCACAACTCCGGTGGCAGATCGGCCATTTCATGGGTGATTTCGAAGTCATTTGCCATGCGGCACGCTTCTTCCACCGGCCCATCAATAAAGGCTTGCTCCTCTTCGGTCAGGCGCGGCTGCGGGTAGTTATGCAGCTTCTGCCAGTCCGGTTTGCCGCGGAACAGATCGCCTTCCCACCAAGTGGTGCCGGCGTCGATCGCCTCTTTTTCGGTACGTGACATCGGCGGCATCACTTTCTGGAAGCTGTGCAGCGCCGGTTTCGAGAACATGCTGCGGCGCATCATTGGCAGGTTGAACGGCAGCAGAATGATTGCCAGCGGCAGCAGCATCCACGGTGTCCACACGTCAGCGGCCGCCAGCGCGCCAGTCCACAGCAGCAGAATCACGCTGCTCAGCTGAAGAGAAATTTGGTGGTAGAACAACACGCTAAGCAGGATTAGCGTCGCAACGATTGAGGCAACCAACATAATGAACCACTCCATAAGTAGTAAGAGGTCTGACCTGTTATGGGTGTAGGTTTAGAATATGGGGCAAAATTTATCAATCTGTTTACATCGCAATTACAACACATCTCACAAATTCGTTGCACGATGCGCAACAACTGCCAAACTTCCTCAAAGCGCCGCGCTTTTACTGAATGCAGGCGCTTTGCGGCGTAGCCCCATTCCGTTAAACTTGCCGGGTCAATCTTTCCTCTAAAGGACATCCCTATGTATCAGGACATTATTCGCTCAGAACTCAATGAAGCAGCCGATACGCTTAACAACTTCCTGAGTGACGAAGCCAACATTCACGCGATTCAGCGCGCCGCAGTGCTGCTGGCCGACAGCTTCAAAGCGGGCGGCAAGGTGCTCTCCTGCGGTAACGGCGGCTCGCACTGCGATGCCATGCATTTTGCTGAAGAGCTGACTGGGCGCTATCGTGAAAACCGTCCTGGCTACCCGGCGATTGCCATTTCTGATGTCAGCCATCTCTCTTGCGTCAGCAACGATTTTGGCTACGACTATGTGTTCTCGCGCTATATCGAAGCGGTAGGTCGCGAAGGCGATGTGCTGCTGGGCCTCTCAACCTCCGGTAACTCTGCCAACATCATCAAAGCGGTGGAAGCTGCGCGCGCGAAAGGCATGAAAGTGATTACTTTGACCGGTAAAGATGGCGGCAAGATGGCAGGTTCAGCGGATATTGAAATTCGCGTGCCGCACTTTGGCTATGCCGACCGCATTCAGGAGATCCATATCAAAGTGATCCACATCCTGATGCTGTTGATTGAAAAAGAGATGGTTAAGTAATGATGCGTTCCTCTCGCCGTGCGCGAGAGGATCTAACTTAAGGCGGTTGCTATGTGCGAATTGCTCGGGATGAGCGCCAATGTCCCCACGGACATCTGTTTCAGTTTTACCGGTCTGGTGCAGCGTGGCGGTGGAACCGGGCCGCACAAAGATGGTTGGGGCATCACTTTCTACGAAGGAAAAGGGTGCCGCACCTTCAAAGATCCGCAGCCGAGCTTTAACTCGCCGATTGCCCGTTTGGTGCAGGAATACCCGATTAAATCGCATTCCGTGGTGGCGCATATCCGCCAGGCGAATCGCGGTGAAGTGTCGCTGGAAAATACCCATCCGTTCACGCGTGAGCTGTGGGGCCGCAACTGGACCTACGCACACAATGGTCAGCTTAAAGGTTATCGTCAGCTGGATACCGGGCCGTTCCGTCCGATTGGCGAAACCGACAGCGAAAAAGCGTTCTGCTGGATGCTGCACAAACTGACCGAGCGCTATCCACGCACGCCGGGCAACTGGCCAGCGGTGTTCCGCTACATTGCCGAACTGGCAGCAGAAATGCGAGAGAAGGGCGTGTTCAACATGCTGTTATCGGATGGGCGCTATCTGATGGCGTTTTGTTCGACCAATCTCTACTGGATTACGCGCCGTGCGCCGTTTGGCAAAGCCACGTTGCTCGATCAGGATGTGGAGATTGATTTTCAGCAGCAGACTACGCCGCAAGATGTGGTGACGGTGATTGCCACGCAACCGCTGACAGGCAATGAAACCTGGCACCGGATAGTGCCAGGCGAGTGGGCATTATTTTGCCTGGGTGAGCGCCAGGAATGATTTCGAGGCAGCATCCGGTGTAGAGATTACCGGCGTGCTGTTCACCGCATATTGGCCGGTGGCCGTCACATTCACCGTTGGCGGCACACGGTACTTGGCAAAGTACGCATAGCCCGGCTGCAGTTCACGCCAGAAGTTAATGTACGTCGAGTATTTATGACGTTGCATATTACTGTCGGTCATGCGGAACGGATAGATGTTGACCTGAATTTCCTGCTGACCATTGCGCAGCGCGGCATTGGTGTAGGTGAAGATCTCATCCATAGACGCATTGGTCATCGCGTAGCAGCCAATCGATACGCAATCACCGTGAATCATTAAATAATTGCCGTCATAGCCTTTAGCGCGATCGTATTGATTCGGGAAACCGGTGTTAATAGCACGATAGAAACGGCTATCCGGTTTCAACTGATTCAGCTTGACGTTATAAAAGCCTTCCGGACTTTTGAAATCGCCCTGACGACGTTTAGGTCCTAAACCGCCAGAGAAATTACAGATGCGATAGCTGTCCAGCAGACGATATTCATTACCGATTTTGCCGTACAGTTCCAGCGTACGCTCTTCCTTAAAAATCTGAATAAAAACGGGGGTGCCAATTAGTTGTTTCTTTAACTCTTTGCTCACCGGAGCCAGCGGTTGCGTAGGCTCGGGGTTAATTGCCCAGCTAAGGAGCGGCATAAGAATCATCGCAAGCGTTAATGCGATTCTGCCCATTCTGTAGATACCTTGAATTGAAGAGAGACGATGACGCTGAGCGTCCGGGTATTGCATTATCGGAAATATCCGCTATCGCAGCGCAACATTAACATTGTCTGGCTTTTAATCAAGCCAGTGTCCGAGAAAATGGCGCGTTCCTAAAAGGAATACGACCACTAATTTGTAAACTTTAATCTCGCTATCAACAAATATTGCTGATATTTTTCGCTGCTGTATACTTATCCAGTATTCGGGAGGGCGTATGCGCAAAATTATTCATGTCGATATGGACTGCTTTTACGCAGCGGTTGAGATGCGCGACGATCCCTCTTTACGTGATATTCCAATCGCCATTGGCGGCAGTCGCGTGCAGCGCGGTGTGATCAGCACTGCCAACTATCCGGCGCGTAAATATGGCGTGCGCAGCGCAATGCCAACCGGCATGGCGCTCAAACTTTGTCCGCATCTGCGGCTGCTGCCTGGTCGCTTTGATGCCTATAAAGAAGCGTCCCGCCAAATTCGCGACATCTTCTCGCGCTACACCTCGCTGATTGAACCGCTGTCACTGGATGAAGCCTATTTAGATGTCACCGACAGCCTGCATTGTCACGGCTCGGCCACGCTGATGGCGCAGGCGATTCGCGCCGATATCCTGCGTGAAACCGGTTTAACCGCTTCAGCAGGAATCGCGCCGATCAAGTTCCTCGCCAAGATCGCTTCCGATCTCAACAAACCCAACGGGCAATATGTGATTACGCCTGACGCGATGTCTGATTTTTTACTGACGCTGCCGCTGAGCAAAATTCCTGGCGTCGGTAAAGTGGCGACTAAAAAGCTGGAAGAGATGGGATTGCGTACCTGCGCCGATGTGCAGCGTGCCGATTTGGCGCTGCTGCTTAAACGCTTTGGCAAGTTTGGCCGCATCTTATGGGAGCGCAGCAACGGTGTTGATGAGCGCAATGTGGTGGTTGAGCGCGAACGCAAATCGCTGGGCGTTGAACGCACGCTGATGGAAGATATTCACAGCTGGGAACAATGTTTGGAGATTATTGATTTTCTCTATGCCGAGCTGGATCGCCGCTTAACCGCCATCAAGCCGGATAAACAGATCGCCCGGCAAGGTGTGAAACTCAAGTTCAATGATTTCCAGCAAACCACGCAGGAGCATGTCTGGTCGGTGCTGAATAAAGACGACATGATCGCGGTGGCGCGTCAGGCGTGGGATGAACGCCGAGCAGGGCGCGGTGTACGGCTGGTGGGATTGCATGTCACGATGGTGGATCCGCAACTGGAGCGGCAGTTGGTGCTGGGATTGTGAGATTGTGCGCGCCTAAAAGCAAAACGCGCCGATCGGTTCCCTCTCCCACAAGTGGGAGAGGGTTAGGGTGAGGGGCAACCCGCACCGTTCACGTCAGTGGATGAAAACTACTTCTTCCCGTACTTCGCTTCCAGCGTCGCAAACCACGGCGCAATGAAATCGCTATTCTCGCCCCAGCCAGGAATGATCTTATTCAGCGACGCCACGTTGACCGCGCCTTGCTGGCTGTTCAGCTGCTGCTGGGAAATTGATGACGCTTTAAACTCGTAAGTCGCCGGTGTAGTTTCGCCCGCAATCTTGTTCGCCACCAGACGCATATTTACTGCGCCAATGGTTTTCGGATCCACTGCCACGGTTTGCACCCACGGACTGTTTTTCTCGTGCATCAACTGCAGATCCTGATTGGATACGTCGATGCTATACAATTTGATCTCGGTACGGCCATTCTCCTGCAGGGCTTTATACGCACCCTGGCTAAAGGCATCCCAGGCGCCCCAAATTGCATCAATCTTACCTTTCGGATATTTCGCCAGAATCGCGCCAATCTTATTGGCGGTGTCGCCTTGCACGTCAGAGGAAACGGCACCAATGGTTTCCAATTGATGAATGCCCGGATTCTCCTTGAGCACTTTTTCATACACTACCTGACGACGCTCCATCGGTGGGAAACCCGCCACCCACAGTTTGACGATGTTGGCTTTGCCGTTGAAATCTTTAACGATCTGTCCCAGCGATTCCTGAGCTAAAGAAGCATCATCCTGCGCCGTCACGGTGACACCTTCTACCGGTGTATTAACCGGCGTATCAAACACCGACAGCTTGATGCCCGCAGCGGCGATACGCTGCACCAGCGCAGTCGAGTAGGGATCTTTACCGTGCGACAAGATAATGCCGTCATATTTCTGGCTAATCGCCTGGTTAACGAAATCCTGGAAGCGCGCATCGTCGCCGTTGCTGAGGAAGGTGCTGACCTTAAAGCCCAACTGGCGGCCTTGCTGAATCGCACCGGCTACAAACTGCGTGGTGTTATCGTCGGAGCCAAGGTTGCGGATGATGGCGATGCGTACCGGGCCTTCATGGTTAGCGATCACCGCAGGCACTGTGGCATCGGCGAAGGCGGCGCTGGCGTTGAGCAGGCTTACCGCCAGCAGCGAAAGGGTAATTTTTTTCATTATGATCTCTTTCTGATTAAGCGCGCCTTAACGGCGCTGGATGTAAGTCATCGCTAGCGCCAGCGCCAGTACCAGACCTTTAATAATGTCCATCGCGTAATAGGGCACCGACAACATCACCAGCCCGTTCTGCAACACTCCTAGAATGATCGCGCCCACCAAGGTACCCAGCGCATTGGGTTTGCCCGAACCGGCCAGCGAGAAACCGATCCACGCTGCGGCTACGGCATCCATTAGATAACCGCCGCCGGCATTCACCTGTGAAGAGCCGATACGTGACGCCAGCAGAATGCCGCCCAAACCTGCCAGCAGCGAGGCCAGCACATACGCCAGCACGCGATAGCGCGTGGTGCGAATGCCGGAGAGACGCGCCGCTTCAGGATTGCCGCCCAGCGCATACATACGACGGCCGTGCTTGGTCAGCGACAGCGCCAGCTGCGCCACAATGGTGACCACCAGCATGATAATCACGATGGTCGGCACTTGGCCGAGCAGGCCAAAGGTTGCAGGAATGGTGCCTTCGGCCATGTCGCCGCTCGGCAGCACCATATTCTCGGTGATGGAACCGCCAAAGCTGTAGGTCATCGCCACGCCCTGAATTACAAACAGCGTAGCGAGGGTGGCGAGCATGTCGGGAATGCGCAGCACCACAATCAGGAAGCTGTTGAACAAGCCAACCAACGTACACAGCAGCAGCGTAATAATGATGGCTTCGGTGGTGCCAAAGCCGTGCCAGACGAACAATGAAATCACCAGCGCATTGGCCAGCGAGGCGGTTGATCCCACTGACAAATCAAAGCCGCCCACCGTCAGCGAAATCGACACGCCAATCGCAATTACCGTGACGATGGCAATGGAACGCAGGATGTTGATGATGTTGGTCGGTTCGAGGAAGCTGTCCGAAGCGAGACCAAATGCGGCAATCAGAATCACCACCGTCAGCAACATGCCCCACTTATAAAGGAAATCAAACAGCTGATGGCGCAGAGAAGGCTGCGGGTTTAGGGATAGTTCTTTGCTGCTCACGCAGGTGTTCCTCCGGTGGAATAAAGCAGAAGTGCCTCTTCTGTGGCTGCTGTGCCCTCCATCTCTGCCACAATGCGCCCATCCCAGAGCACACAAATGCGGTCGCACAGACCGACCAATTCAGAAAACTCGCCCGAGGCATAAATGATGCCTTTGCCTTCGCGCGCTAAGCCATCAATCAGTGTGAACAGATCGGTTTTGGCTTTGATATCGACGCCTTTCGTCGGCTCATCAAAAATCAGCACATCGGCGTTATTGCGTAGCCATTTGCCAATCGCCACTTTCTGCTGGTTGCCGCCCGACAGGCGACGCAGAATTTGCCCCGGTCCGGTGGTACGCACATTCAGGCGCTGAATCACCTCTTCCGCCCAGCGCCACGCCTGACGATGACCAAACAGGCTCCAGCGTGAGAAGCTGTTATCGGCGCTGATGCTCAGATTCATGCTCACCGGTTCATCGATGAAAATGCCCTCTTTGCGGCGCTCTTCCGGCACCAGCGCCATGCGGTTTTCAACCGAGTCGTGCGGTGAACGCGGTCGCCACGGTTTGCCGTGCAGTTCGCCCTGCGTTACACGGCTTTTGCTTGCACCAAACAGCGCTTTGCACAGCTCGGTTTTACCGGCACCCGCCATACCAGCAATGCCAAGGATTTCGCCTTTATGCAGACGCAGCGAAATATCCTGCAGTAATCGATCGTCGTGTAAGCCTTCCACCGACAGCAGCAGCGGCTGTGGCGAACGGGCGCGCCGCGGCGGAAAGACATCGTCGAGCCGATGTCCCAGCATTTTCTCCACGATCTGCTCGCCGCTCAGCGCTGCCATCGGGCTGCTTTCGATCAGACGACCATCGCGTAGCACCGTTAAGCGGTCGCAAATTGCTTTCAGTTCATGAATGCGGTGCGAGATAAACACCACGCCAATGCCGCTGGACTGCAAGCGGCGCACCACGGTAAACAGGCGCTCGCTCTCATGCTGGTCGAGCGGGGCGGTGGGTTCATCCAGGATCAGGAAGCGGCAGTGATGGGAGAGGGCGCGCGCCAGCAAAATTTGCTGTTTCTCCGCCAGCGAGCAGCGCTCGACCAAACGATTAACGTCGATGTTCACTTCCAGCTGCGCCAGTAACGCACGTGCCTGGCGGCGAATCTCGCGCCAGTTGTAGGCGTGGCCCGGTTCGGCTAAACGATCGAGCAGAATGTTTTCTGCCACGCTGAGCTGTGGCACCAGCGCCACATCCACTTCCTGTTGGACCAGATGAATGCCGAGCTTTTTGGCATCGCGCGGTGAGCGAATGGTTACCGGCACATCATCCAGCAGAATCTCACCGCTGTAATGATCGTGTGCGCCAGCCAGCACCGCCATCAGCGTGGATTTTCCGGCACCGTTAGCGCCGGTTAACGCGTGCACCGAGCCACCTTCGGTCAGAAAATCCACCTGCGCTAGCGCGGCGAAACCGCCAAAGGCAATGGAGATATTACGCATCTCCAGGCGGTTGATCGCACTCATTGAGCCGGGCCTTTAATTAGTTGAGTTGGGGGCATTTTTTCCTGAACCACCACGCTGGGCAACGAACGAAAGGGCATAAGCTAGCACGGAATGTTATTAGCCATCCAGACATCTGGATGTGATGGCGGCTAAATCTGGAGAGCAGGCAAGAGTTGGGGTAATTAGGAGGCGGCAATCAGGATTAGCAGGGGATTATGCTGTGGAACCAGGTCACCATAAATGGCGACCCTACGACAGTTTTGTAGGGTCGCCATTTATGGTGACCAAACAATCTTGACCCGCAGGCATAAAAAAACCCGACCGAAGCCGGGTTTGTCGCGAAATTCAAAACTTACGCTTTTTCTGGCACCACGCTGAGCAGCGCGGTCAGCAGCTTCCAGTACAGACCCACGCTTTCAATGTGAACCTGCTCATCCGGCGAATGCGGGCCGGTAATGGTTGGGCCAATCGAAACCATATCCATGTTCGGATACGGCTTCTTGAACAGACCACACTCCAGACCGGCGTGAATCACCTGAATGTTCGGCGTTTTGCCAAACAGCGCTTCGTAGGTTTTACGCGTCAGCGCCATCACCGGTGAATCGGCATCAGGCTGCCAGCCCGGATAGCCGCCTTTTGGTGCGCTTTTCGCTCCGGCCAGATCGGCCAGCGAGGTCAGCACTTCAACCACCCAATCTTTGCCGGTATCGATCAGTGAACGAATCAGGCAGATGATTTCGGCATTGCTCTGGTCCATAGTCACCACGCCGACGTTGAGCGAGGTTTCCACCACGCCTTTCGCCACGTCGGAGTTACGGATCACGCCGTTTGGTGTGGCGTTGAGCAGGTTGAGGAAACGATCGCGGCTGTCAGCGTTCAGCGCCTGGCCTTGATGCGCCAGCGACTCAGCGACGACGGCGATGTTCTTCTCTTTCACGCCCAGCTCGTTCAGCAGCGTTGCCTGGAAATGGGCCGCAGCCGATTTCAGTTCGTCAACTTTATGACTGTCGATCGCCAGCGTAGCAAAAGCTTCACGCGGGATAGCGTTACGCAGCGTACCGCCGGTGAATTCGATCAAACGCACATCGAGTTCACGCGCGTGCAGCGCGAGGAAGCGTGCCAGCAGTTTGTTGGCATTGCCAAGACCATGATGAATATCAGCACCGGAGTGACCGCCTTTCAGGCCTTTCAGCGTCAGCTTCAGGGTTTCATAGCCCGCAGGGATCGCTTCACGCGTCAGTAGTAAGGTGGTGATGAAGTCGATACCACCGGCGCAACCCATGTAGATCTCACCTTCCTCTTCCGAGTCGGTATTGATCAGAATGTCGGCCTGCAGCCAGTTCGGCTGTAAACCAAAGGCGCCATCCATACCCGATTCTTCGGTCATGGTCAGCAGCACTTCAATCGGGCCGTGGATTAGGCTGTTGTCAGCCAGCACCGCCAGCGCAGACGCCATACCAATGCCGTTATCGGCGCCCAGCGTGGTGCCGCGCGCTTTCACCCATTCGCCATCAACGTACGGCTGAATCGGATCTTTGGTGAAGTCATGCACCGTGTCATTGTTCTTCTGCGGCACCATATCGAGGTGCGCCTGCAGCGCCACCGGCGTGCGTTTTTCCATACCGGCGGTAGCGGGTTTACGAATCAGGATGTTGCCAACCTGATCGCGCTCAACCCAAAAACCTTGCTCTTTTGCCCAGCCGACAACGTATTCGGCCAGTGCTTCTTCGTGATAAGAAGGGTGCGGAATGGAACAGATTTTGGCAAAAATATCCCACAGCGGTTGGGGTGAAAGTTGCGACAATTCAGACACCATGCATCTCCTGTGTCAGCGTGGCGGACAGACCGCACGCACGCGGGTTTCCAGTAAAAATCGTCGTCAGAACATCTGACGTGATGGGCCTGAGAATATCACTGTTTCTCGCCGGGTGCGTAATCAGCCGCGCTAAAAACCTGCAACCAGTAAGACAGATGCTGGTTTTTAAGGCGTCAGATCCTTATAATCTCGCGCAACCTTTTCCCCCTTGCATATTTTTTAAGCCAAGTTTCTTGGCCGGGATTCCTTTATATGAGCGAAAAATACGTCGTAACCTGGGACATGTTGCAAATCCATGCCCGTAAACTGGCCCAGCGCCTGCTTCCTGTGGAACAGTGGAAAGGTATCATCGCGGTAAGCCGTGGTGGTCTGGTTCCGGCATCGCTGCTGGCGCGTGAACTCGGTATTCGCTACGTCGATACCGTGTGCATCTCCAGCTACGATCACGATCATCAGCGCGAAATGAAAGTGCTGAAGCGCGCCGAAGGCGACGGTGAAGGCTTCATCGTGATTGACGACCTGGTGGATACCGGCGGCACCGCGCAGGCGATTCGCGATATGTATCCAAAAGCGCGTTTCTGCACTATCTTCGCCAAGCCAGCTGGTCGTGCGCTGGTGGACGACTACATTGTCGATATCCCGCAGAACACCTGGATCGAGCAGCCTTGGGACATGGGCGTGGTCTACATCCCGCCAATCGTCAAAGGCGCCTGATTGATGCATCGCAAACAACGCCCGGTTATGCCGGGCGTTGTGCTTTCTGCGCCTCGCGCGCGTATCACGGGTGCAGTACACTCTTAGCCATCGCCACGTTGTTGGCAGGAGAATAGCTGAGATGTCTGATAAAAACCTGAGCGAAGAACTGTTCAAACCGCGTTTTAAACACCCGGAAACCTCCTCACTAGTGCACCGCCAGCATCACGCCGCCGTGCAGGTGCATAACGCCCTTGAAGGTGATACTCAGCGCGGCTGGTATCGCATGCTGAACAAGTTGCTGTGGACGTGGCGCGGGTTGTCGCCGCAGGAGATCAGCGAAGTGCTGGCGCGTATCGCGGTAAGCGAGTTTGAGCGTACCAATGAAGCCTTGCTCGATACCGTGATTGGTTATCGCGGTGGCAACTGGAATTACGAGTGGTCGAAGCAGGCGGCCATCTGGCAGCAGCGCGCGTTAGAAAGTGATAACCATGACGATGCAGGCCAGCATTGGCTGCACGCCGCCAATCTGTTCAGCCTCGCGGCTTATCCTTATATTAAAGGCGATGAGCTGGCGGACCAGGCGCAGGTGCTGGCCAATCGCGCCTACGAAGAGGCCACGCAGCGTCTGCCGGGCGAACTGAAATCCCTGACCTTCCCAATGAGCGGCGGCAGTCCGGTAACGGGCTTCCTGCACATGCCTGCGCAGGCTGAGGCGCCATATCCCACGGTGCTGCTGTGCGGCGGCCTTGATTCGCTGCAGAGCGATCACTATCGCCTGTTCCACGACTATCTCGCGCCGCGCGGTATCGCCATGCTGACGCTGGATATGCCGTCGGTAGGATTCAGTAGCAAATGGATGCTCAATCAGGACACCAGCCAGGTGCATCAGCAGGTGCTGCGTGAACTGAGCAATGTGCCGTGGATCGATCACACTCGCGTGGCGCTGCTGGGCTACCGTTTCGGTGCCAACGTGGCGACGCGTCTGGCCTATCTGGAAGTGCCGCGAGTGCGCGCGGTGGCGACGCTGGGTGCGATGGTGCACAGCGTGTTTGTCGATGCGCAACAGCAGCAGCAGTTGCCGGATATGTATATGGATATGCTGGCGAGCCGCCTGGGTATGTCGTCAACTTCGGACAGCAATCTGCGCATTGAGCTCAATCGCTACTCCCTGAAGGTGCAAGGCTTGCTCGGCCGCCGCACGCCAACGCCGATGCTGGCGGCTTATTGGCCCGATGATATTTTCGGTCCGGAAGCGGACGCGCAGTTGATCGCCAACTCCTCCTCGCAGGGCAAGACGCTGGCGATTCCTGCCAAGCCGGTTTTTGCCAGTTTTGACAAAGCGCTGAATCAAATTTGTGACTGGCTGGAAAAACAGTTGAAAAGCTAGCTGGCGAAATCCCTGAACTCTGCTACTACTTATATCCGGGATTTTCCATTTTTAGGTTTAATGGAAAGCTGGAAGTGCAATTTAAAGGGTTAAGGGAAAATAGATGACATTACCGAGTGGTCACCCCCGTAGTCGCCTGCTTAAGCGCTTCACCGAATTGGGGCCGTATATCCGTGAAGGCAAATGTGAAGAGACACGCTTCTTCTTCGATTGCCTGGCAGCGTGTGTCAACGTCAAGCCTGCACCAGAGCTACGTGAGTTTTGGGGCTGGTGGATGACGCTGGAAGCCTATGAAGATCACTTCACTTACGAATATCATTTTGGCCTGTTTGATAAAGCGGGTGATTGGGGCGCAGCAACCATCAAAGGCAAAGAGAACAATGCCAAAGTGGAAAGCACACTGCGTAATTTCCATGAGCGCTTGAAAGCGATGCTGCTGGAACAGAAACTCGATCTGCGACCGGCGGAAGGCTTTAAAGAAGAGCCGGTGAAACTGAGCGCCTGATAGGTATTTAAGGGTTTAAACAGGAAAGAGCCGGTGATGAGCCGGCTCTTTTTTTATAGACACAGCGAGGGTACAGCAATACTCGAATCATTCTCGCTGCAGGAAGGCGGCAAGTGTGTGAATCCCCAGGAGCTTACTGAAGTAAGTGACTGGGGTGAACACACGCAGCCAACGCCCCTGCAGCGTGAAGGATGAAGAGTATTTTAGAATTGGTAGGTTAGGCCAACTGCAACAACGTCATCGTTGTTCAGGTTCAGCTTGTTGTTGTCATCCAGCTGGTTGATTTTGTAATCCACGAAGGTCGACATGTTTTTGTTGAAGTAGTAAGTCATGCCCACGTCGATGTATTTAACCAGATCCTCGTCACCGATCCCTTCGATGTCTTTGCCTTTGGTCTGGATATAGCCGAGGGACGGACGCAGGCCGAAGTCGAACTGATACTGCGCGACCACTTCGAAGTTCTGCGCTTTGTTAGCAAAACCACGCGTGCCGATTGGCGTCATGTTGCGGGTTTCGGTGTAGATAGAAGCCAGGTAGATGCTGTTAGCGTCATACTTGATACCCGCGCCCCATGATTCCGCTTTATCACCGCTACCCAGCGCTTGCAGCTGCTGCTGGTTAGTACGGTCAGAAGAGGTGATGGCAGACATCAGGCTGATGCCGGTGTCAGCGATGGTGTAACCCAGTGACGCACCGTAACCGTCGCCGTTCTGGCGCGAAGTATCGGTGATGCTGCCACGGGCGTTGGCGCTGGTAGAGTCGTTTTTACCCTGATATTGCAGCGCGAAGCGCAGGCCATCAACCAGACCAAAGAAGTTGCTGTTGCGGTAAGTGGCCACGCCAGTTGCACGTGCAGTCATGAAGTTATCGGTACGCGCCGTACCGTCACCGCCGAACTCTGGGAATACGTCAGTCCAGGCTTCTACGTCGTACAGCACGCCGTAGTTACGACCGTAGTCGAATGAACCGTATTGACCGAATTTCAGACCGGCAAAGCCCAGACGGGTTTTGTTGCCTGCGTTGGCATCAGAACCTTCAGAGTTGTTTACGTTGTACTGATATTCCCACTGACCGTAACCGGTCATCAGGTCATTAATCTGCGTCTGGCCTTTGAAACCGATACGCACGTAAGATTTGTCGCCGTCGCTTGACGCGTTATCGCTGAAGTAGTGTTCAGCTTTAACACGGCCGTAGAAGTCCAGTTTATTACCATCTTTGTTATAAACTTCTGCGGCGTTTGCGGTGGAAGCCAGTGCCAGCGCTGATACAACTAATGCCAGTGTGCTCTTCTTCATTTTGCTATCAATCCCAATGAGTAAAATTTGTTGTACCCGTGAAAGGTTTTGTAAAACACGGAACTTTTTACCGGTAGGTGATGAAAGTTTTATGACAGTTTTTCGGATTTCTTGTTAATCGCGAACTTTTGGTCTACCGCATTGTCAGGGGATTTTTGTGCTTTTCCCCTTGCTGTTGTTGGCTTCCTTGCTCACTCCTGATAAAACGTCCCTTCGCAGATTTTTTTCTTACATGGCAGGAAAAACATGAGTGGCAGTCAGACCCTTGTGGTCAAGTTGGGTACTAGCGTCCTCACCGGCGGTTCACGTCGGTTGAATCGGGCGCACATGGTGGAGTTGGTTCGTCAGTGTGCGCAGTTGCACGCGGCAGGCCATCGCATTGTTATCGTCACCTCTGGCGCGATCGCTGCCGGACGCGAACACCTTGGTTACCCCGAACTGCCACCTACCATCGCCTCAAAGCAGCTGTTGGCTGCGGTGGGGCAGAGCCGTTTGATCCAGCTTTGGGAACAACTGTTCTCGATTTACGGCATTCACATCGGGCAGATGCTGCTGACGCGCGCCGATATGGAAGACCGCGAACGTTTCCTCTACGCGCGTGACATGCTGCGCGCGCTGCTCGACAACCACATCGTACCGGTGATTAACGAGAACGATGCGGTGGCGACCGCCGAAATTAAAGTGGGCGACAACGACAATCTGTCGGCGCTGGCGGCAATGCTCGGTGGCGCAGATAAGCTGCTGCTGCTGACCGATCAGCAAGGGCTGTTCACCGCCGATCCGCGCACCAATCCTGAAGCAGAGTTGATCAGCGACGTGCATCAAATTGATGATGCGTTACGCACGCTCGCGGGCGGCAGCGTATCTGGCCTGGGAACCGGCGGCATGGCGACCAAACTGCAGGCGGCGGACGTTGCTTGTCGCGCGGGGATCGATGTGATCATCGCTGCAGGCAGTCGTCCGGACGTGATCAGCGATGTGCTGCATGGCAAACCGGTCGGCACGCGTTTCCACGCGCAGCAGTCGCCGCTGGAGAACCGTAAGCGCTGGATCTTTGGCGCACCGCCGGCAGGCGAAATCACCATTGATGATGGCGCGCTGGCCGCGATGCTGGAGCGCGGCAGTTCGCTGCTGCCAAAAGGCATCCGTGACGTGCAGGGCAACTTCTCGCGCGGTGAAGTGATCCGGATTCGCAACCTGCAAGGGCGCGATATCGCCCACGGCGTCACGCGCTATAACAGCGATGCCATGCGCATGATCGCCGGTCATCACAGCCAGGAAATCGGCGAGATCCTCGGTTACGAATATGGCCCGGTAGCGGTACACCGCGACGACATGATCGTCAGTTAAGGAGCGGATGATGTTAGAAGAGATGGGTAAAGCGGCGCGTGCTGCGTCGTACAAACTGGCGGAACTCTCCACCGAACAAAAAAATCAGGTGCTGCTGAGCATAGCCGATCGTCTGGAAGCGGAAAGCGCGGACATTCTGGCGGCCAACGAGCAGGATCTGGCGGATGCGCGCCAAAACGGCATGAGCGAAGCGCTGCTCGATCGCCTGACGCTCAACCCACAGCGCCTGAAAGGCATTGCCGATGACGTGCGTCAGGTGTGTCGTTTGGCCGATCCGGTCGGTCAGCTGATTGACGGCGGCCAGCTTGATAGCGGCCTGCGCATTGAGCGTCGTCGCGTGCCGCTGGGCGTGGTTGGTGTGATTTATGAAGCGCGTCCTAACGTGACTGTTGATGTGGCATCGCTGTGCCTGAAAACCGGCAACGCGGCGATTCTGCGCGGCGGCAAAGAGACTTATCGCACCAACGC
Organism: Pantoea sp. SOD02; assembly: GCF_024707505.1. Lineage (GTDB taxonomy): Bacteria > Pseudomonadota > Gammaproteobacteria > Enterobacterales > Enterobacteriaceae > Pantoea > Pantoea symbiotica. The sequence goes on from NZ_CP102604.1 coordinate 991,176, forward strand.
CGCCACGGTGCGCGTGATCCAGAATGCGCTGACGCAGCACGGTTTACCGGCGGGCGCGGTGCAGGCAATTGAAAACCCGGATCGCGAGCTGGTGAATCAGCTGCTGAAGCTCGATCGTTATGTCGATATGCTGATCCCACGCGGCGGCGCGGGTTTGCACAAGCTGTGCCGTGAAAACTCCACCATTCCGGTGATCACCGGCGGCATCGGCGTGTGCCATCTCTATCTCGATGAAACCATGGAGACTGAGGCGGCGCTGGAAGTGATCGTTAATGCCAAGAAGCAGCGTCCAAGCGCCTGCAACTCGCTCGAAACCTTGCTGATCCATCGCGATCAGGCGGACAACTTCATTCCGGCTTTCCTGCATCGCATGGCGCAGGAGAAGATTGCGCTGCACGCCGACGAAAATGTGCTGGCGCTGCTGCAAAACGGTGCTGCCGAGGTGGTGGCGGTGAAAGCAGAAAATTATGATGACGAATGGTTGTCCAACGATCTGAACGTCAAGCTGGTGGCGGATATCGATGAAGCCATCGCGCATATCCGTGAACACGGCACGCAGCACTCTGATGGCATTCTGACGCGCAGCATTGGCAACGCCAATCGCTTCGTCAACCAGGTTGACTCATCGGCGGTATACGTTAACGCCAGCACACGCTTCACCGACGGCGGCCAGTTTGGCCTGGGTGCCGAAGTGGCGGTGAGCACGCAGAAGCTGCACGCGCGCGGTCCAATGGGACTTGAAGCGTTGACCACCTACAAATGGATAGGTTGGGGCGACGATACGCTGCGTCGTTAATGTTCGCCTCTGCATGACAATGGGCACCGAAAACGGTGCCCATTTTTTTTGCTTTCGATCCACTCATTCCAAGAGCTTTTTGATTTATTTCTGTCATCTATGGCGGGCTCGCGGCTTTTCACCCATTTTTTCCTTTAGATGCTGGTCTTATAGCTACAGAACAATCCTGAAAACCCCTGTCAGAACAAGCGATATAGCACTGAACACTGGTTTCGGCCTAACCGAAAGGGATAATGATTGTCCAGCTTCATTGATAAAAGCGGTTGGGTAGTAAACTGCCGGTAATATAAAATGAACTGGTAGCAAAAATGAAAATAACATTCAGTCTTTTACTGAAGGCAGATTATTAACTGATGGTTAAAAAAGAGAGTACGAGACAAGCATTCACTGCCAGGCTGATTGCCGCATGCGAAAGCGCGGGAATTGTCGGACATGGACGAAACAAACAGGTTGCGCTTGCGCTGCAAGAGAGGGGATGCAAGATCTCAACGCCGGGGGTGTGGAAATGGTTTAACGGACAATCGATACCTGATGATAATAATTTACTGGCGCTTAGCCAGTTACTCGACGTGCGCGTTGAGTGGCTGCAATTTGGCATGGAAAAACCGGCCGTTTTGCTAACGCAGCGCAGTTTGGTGAATCCACAGCATCTGTTTCGCGTTGAAAGTTTGGATATCGGCCAGCACGGCGTGCGCAGTAGTTCTACGCGCGATGAACTGGTGGAGACCATTCAAGCCATTGAATATGGGCTGGAAGAGGCGCGGGTGCTGTTTAACGGCCGCCCGGCTGAAAACATTCGCCTCATCGCGCTCAACAGCGATTCGATGGCTGGCACCTTCGCGCCGCGCGATCAGCTGTTTGTCGATATCAGCGTGCATCGCTTCGACGGCGATGGCATTTATCTGTTCACGCTTGACGATCAGCTCTATCTCAAACGCCTGCAACTTCAGCACAAAAAAGTCGCGGTGATCTCCGATAACAAGCGCTATGAAACCTGGTATCTCACGCTGGAAGAAGCCAGGACGCTGCAAGTGGTGGCGCGGGTGATCATGAGCCAGGCGCGGGATTATCAAATTCTAGGCTGATCACAAAACGCCAGATTGCGACAAAAAAATATTTTGGCTGAAATCATAAATTTAACTGATGGTAAATAAAAAATTAACCATTGGTGTTTGCCAATGCATTAGAACCTGTTAATAATTTGAGCATGGATGGACAACATATCTGCTCACGGATGAGCCCGCTCTTAAACAATTGAGGCGCTGCACAAGCGCGATACATACCATCCAAAGTTAGTGAACTTTGGGATGGGGTGGATACGCACTTTGCAGCGTTGTCAGTTGCCCTCTGTTTTTCACTCTCCTCTACTTCACCCTGGTCGCGAATGCAGCCGGGCGAGTTGACGTCGAGTATTTTCCAGAGGAACAGCGAACGCGTCGGCATCAGCCGCATCGCCATGCCTGCCACCCCATCGCCAAAGACTCATTAACAGGAGGAGTTATGGCGATTATTCAGTACGGGAAGTCAGTATTTACCGGCAATGCACGCACGCGCCGCCATCGGCGACGCCAGTCCCTCAGCCGCCTTAAGCGCAGCATCGATAGCGCACTTGGCATCGAATACGAAAATGTCACCCTGCGTACTGCTGAGCGTATCTGCCAGCGCCAGACGCTGTCGCGCGTTGATTGCGCCGTGTTAGCGCCCGTTCGCGTTCAGCAGGAACAGGCGAGCGTTGATAACTGCTGTTTGCCCCATGTTTATTTGTACGCCGTGCGCTAAACCTGCATCACTTTCCCCAGTTTTAAACGGAACGTTTCATTGTTGCTCACTGTTTAACCATTCTTGAGCGTTTCGCTTATCTGATAACGCGCTCAATGTTTTAAACGATCAGCGGAATTTATGTTTTTTGCCGTTTTGCGCAGCCATTTTCGGACTGTTGCGCCCGTCAAAGAGGAATTTCTATGAGCCAGATTATTGCCATCCTGAATTTTGAAGAGGGTTACCGCGAAGCGCCTTATCTCGACACGCAGGGTTTCCCCACGGTCGCGGGCGGCATTCGCATTGGCCCCAAAGGTGCCTCGCTCAGCAACTACATCTTCCAGGTGCCGCGTCCGGTGGGCGATGTGTGGAAGCAGTGCATTGTCGAGGGCAAGGTGCAGCAGATGCATCAACGTGCGCTGGTGCAGCAGGCGCTGGCCAAATGCAATGAAGCGCGCTGCGATGTGCTGATCAGCATGGGCTATCAACTGGGTATCGATGGATTGGCGATGTTTCGCGGCATGCTCACCGCGATTACCCAGGGCGACTTCAACAGCGCGGCGAACGCCATGCTCGATAGCCTGTGGGCGCGTCAAACTTCGGGCCGCGCGCGGCGCCATGCCGAAGTGATGCGCAGCGGCACCTATGACATCTATCGGGGGCTGCTATGAATCTGAAATTGCTGATTTTTATCATTGCGGTGCTGCTGGTGATCATTGTGGTGTTGATCATGCAGCGCTTTACCACGCTGGAGTTCGTCAAACATGCGCGGCTGTTATTCAAAACCTGGTCGGTGTGGCTGGCGTCGCTTGGTTCGATGCTCAGTGCGTGGGTGCAATCGTTTCCCAGCGCTGCGCTTGATGCCTGGAACAGCATGCCGCCCGATGTGAAAGAGATTCTGCCGCATAACTATTTGGGGCTGATTGGGGCCTTTATGGTGGCGATGGGCGTGATTGCTCAGTTCGTCCGCCAGAAAGGCCTTAACCAGCAGAAAATCGCCATGGAGGAAAAAGCATGACACTTCTCACCACATTGCTCGGCGGCAGCTGGCATTGGCTGGCCTCGCTGGCGGGCGTGATTGCCGCGCTGGTCGCCAGCTACTTCGGTGGCAAGAAAATCGGCAAGGTGCAGCAAGCATCCAAATCCGCCGTCGAGCGCGCCGATAAAGCCGCGGCGCAAGCGGTAGCGGTTAACCAGCAGCAGCAACAGCTGCGCGAGGAGGCCAAACGTGTGGAAGCCAGCAACCTTAATCTTGATGACGCTGCTGCTCGCGACAAGTTGCAGCAGTCGAAATACCACCAGCCTTGAAGCTCCCGTCGTAATCGACTCAGCCTGCACCCTTTTTTCCCCGATTTACACCCACGGCAATGACGCCGAGCGCATGGACATTCGCACCGTGCGCGCCATCAACAATCACAACGATCTTTGGGATCAGCACTGCGGCCAACCAGCTCACTAACGCTGCTCTCTTGCATTTGCATTACCTACCCGAAAAGCCGAGGAGGCTATAATGATCGAAGTTAACTCTTACGCAGAACTGCGCACCACTGTTCCGGCCAAAAACGGCGATCTGGCATTCTTACGTCGTTACAACGCGGACTCCACCTTCCACGGTGGCGGTGATTTCACCGGTTTTATCGGCACCACAACGGCGGTCGAAGATGGCGGTACGCTGGTGATCGGTAACGGTTTTTACTGGAAACGCGTGATTAACGATCCGTCGGAGATCAACGTGTATCACTTCGGTGCCAAAGGCGATGGTTACGCCAACGATACCGATGCCTTTAACCGCATGCTGGCGTGGACGCAAAACTATTCGGGCAATATCACCGCGTTGCCGGTGCGTTTCCCTGGCGGTAAATTCCTGATCAGCCCAATCGATATCAGCGGCACCGAGCGCGCCTTCTTCGGTTTGCAAGGTGATGATGTGGAGCTGGGTTCGCTGCCGCGTACCACCATTATTTCCGACAAAAGTGCCAACACGGTGTTCAAGGTGAAGGCGCGTCGTACCTCCATTCGAGGTATCGCGTGGAACGGCCAGGCATCCGCCGATATCACCACCAACAAAAGCACCATCACCTCCGATATGTGCAGCAACGTGCAGCCGTTCTTCGAAAACACCTGCATCGAAGGCACCACCGTCAATATCTACTGTTTCCGCGCGCAGAATAACGGCGGTACGGTGATCAAAGTGCTGGATACCCTCGACAGTAAATTCGACCAGATTTACACCCTGTATACCTATGCGCGCGTATTTGATGTCGGCTGGTCAAACTCGCCGAAAGGCGCGTGGGATCACTCCACGGCGATTGAGCTGTGTAACTGTAACTTCCAGACCGGTTACGGCGACGCCACGCTCTACATGCCGCGTGTGACGCAGGGGATTATTCGCAACGTGTGGATCGAACACACGCGTAATCCGGGCGATCTCTCTGACGGCGGCTGGACGGTGGATACGCTGAACATTGAGGATTGCGGCACGCCGTTGAATCTCAACAATGCGCGTGTGGTGATCCGCCAACTCAACCTGCAATCCGGTGCGAAACTCAGTCTGGATGCTGCCGCCGGACGTTGGTTGTCCACCTTTGAATATGGCTATCGTCGCGACGAAAACTACGGCACCTTCATGACCGGATCGCTGCGCGCCGGCTATTACAGCGGCTACAAAATTACCAATAACACCGATACCGATAATTGGTACCGCGTCGGGCAGCTGTTCTTCCCGAACGCCAACCAGCAATGGGTAATGGAGTTTATTGGTAAAGCGGATGCCACTCAGCCCACCGGCACCGCCGGTTCGCCGGTTAACGTGGCGGCGACCGGTAAAACCTGGGTCAATCTGCAGCGCCTGGAAACGGTGTGGGCCGATGCCTATCACATGGGGCAACCTGCGGTGCTGGATATTCGCTACAGCCGCGTTGGCACCACCTATGCAGCGGTGTGGGTAAAACTGCGCGCCAACAGTGGCGATACCATGCTCAACCTGAAATGTACCGGTCCAACGCGTTTCGATACCGGTTCCTGCTCGCTGTTCCAGCAGGACTTCTCGGTGGTGACCGATACCACCAAAATGGGTGGATTCAAACCGGCGGCACGTTTTGGTCTGCATAACGGATTGGCGGGAATTGGGGCGAATGAGAAAGGGGTGCTAACTGTCGCGACGGCAGCCGGCACGCCGACCAACGCCACCGCGCCGACGGGCTTTGTGCTGGTCAACATTAACGGTGTCGATCGTAAACTTCCTTATTACGATTGAGGGCTGGCATCTTTTTGGCGAGGCTTCGGCCTCGCTTTTTTTTTGCAAAAATTTCCTGAATAGTGTGCGGTGATTTACCAGGTCGCCATGAATGGCGACCCTACAAAACCTTGCCTTATATCCGTAGGGTCGCCATTTATGGCGACCTGGTTGAACATCACCCTTTCGGGAAAATCCACACATGGTTTTCCGGCAGCGCCAGATGGCAGTGCTGTGGATCGCGCACCTCGGTGCCGTAGGCGCGAATCACAAAATCATCGCCGGAGGTGCGGAACAAATATTCCCAACGATCGCCGAGATACATGCTGGTGAGCAGCGGCAGTTCCAGCTGGTTTTCGCCCGGCCCCTCAACCAGTTTCACGCGCTCGACGCGGATCACTGCCGTGGCATCCTGGCCGTTTTGCACGCCCGCGCCCGCTAATCCCCACAACGCCCAGCCTTTGCCCTCGATGCACGCTTTGCCGTCGCGCAGCTCGGTGATTTTGCCGTGCAGCCGATTGTTGCTGCCCATGAACTCGGCGGTGAACAGGGTTTTCGGCGAGCCGTACATCTCCTGCGGCGTGCCTTGCTGTTCGATTTTGCCGTTATTGAGCAGCAAAATACGGTCTGAAATCGCCATCGCCTCATTTTGATCGTGCGTCACCATTAACGCCGACAAGCCCAGTTTGATGATCAACTCGCGCAGGAACACGCGCGCCTCTTCGCGTAGTTTGGCATCGAGGTTTGATAACGGTTCATCCAGCAGGATCACCGGCGGGTTGTACACCAGCGCCCGGCCAATCGCCACGCGCTGCTGCTGACCGCCAGAAAGCTGGTGCGGATGGCGTTTGCCAAGGTGGCCGAGGCCAAGCTGGTTCAACACATCCTGCACGCGTTGGGTGATCTCCGCCGCCGCCACTTTGCGCAGCTTCAGCGGATAGGCCACGTTCTCAAACACGGTTTTGTGCGGCCACAGCGCGTAGGACTGGAACACCAATCCCAGATTACGTTCTTCCGCTGGGATCTCGCTACGCGGCGTACCGGCGTAAACCGTATTGTTGCCAATCACAATGGTGCCCTGAGTTGGCTTCTCCAGCCCGGCAACCGCGCGCAGCAGCGTGGTTTTACCGCTGCCAGACGGCCCAAGCAGGGAAACCACTTCGCCGCGCTGCAAATTCATCGACACGCCTTTCAGCACCGGATTGTCGCCGTACGTTAAGTGCAGGTTCTCGACCGATAATTCAATCATGTAATTTGACTCCAAATCGCAGGGCAATACCCAAGCCAACCACTACCAGCAGGATGTTAATAAAGGAGAGCGCGGCAACGATATCAATCGCGCCCGCCGCCCACAGGGAAACCAGCATTGAGCCGATGGTTTCCGTGCCGGGTGAAAGCAGATACACGCCGGTGGAATATTCGCGCTCGAAAATCAGGAACATCAGCAGCCATGAGCCAATCAGGCCGTAGCGTGATAACGGAATGGTGACGTGACGCGTAATCTGTCCGCGCGTAGCGCCGGTGCTGCGCGCCGCTTCTTCCAGTTCTGGACCCACTTGTAATAGCGTTGAGGAGATCAGGCGCAGGCCATACGCCATCCACACCACGGTGTAGGCCAGCCAGACGCTGAAGATGGTGCTGCGCAGCGAACGCAGCCAGACGATCAGGTGATCGCGCAGCCACTGCGACCAGACGAAATCCGATAGCCAGCCCGATTTGAGCGAGTTATCCAGCCACATTGGCAGGAACAGAAACACCCAGAGAAACGCCAGACCGGCCAGCAAGCCCGGCACCGCACGCGGCACCAGCACGCTGTAATCGAGGAAGCGCGTAGTGTTATCGGGTTTACGGTGCATGGCGATACCGATAAACAGATAACAACCCACCGCCAGCGCGCCGCCGATCACGCCGATCGCCATTGAGTTGACGATTGCGCGCAGCAGGTTGGGCTGCGCCCAGATGGTCTGGAAGGTCTTGATCGACAGCTCATCCCAGATCGAAACGCCAACGCCCCAGTTAGAGATAAACGCACGCAGCACCACGCCCAGCAACGGCACGCCAATGGTCACTGTCAGCCAGAACGCCACAACTGCGCCCGCCACCCAGCGCCATTTTCCCAGCGGCAGCGCTCGCGCCTGCGAGGCTTTACCTTTCACGGTGACAAAGCGGTTAGCGGTGCGCATCAGGCGGCGTTGCAGCATCACCAGCGGAATGGTGATACAAATCAGCACCACCGCCACCGCAGCCATCAGGTGATAAGACGGCGTGCCGAGTTTATTGGTCAGCTGATAGAGATAAGTGGCCAGCACCATGTTGCCTTCAGGATCGCCCAGCACCAGCATCAAACCGAACACTTCCAGCCCAAGGAAGAACAGCAGCACGATGGCATACAGAATTGACGGGCGTACCATCGGCAAACTCACCGCCGTCATCACCTGTAACGGCGAAGCACCCGAAATACGCGCGGCTTCTTCCACATCCGATCCCACGCTGCGCAGGGCAGAAGAGATGTAAAGATAGGCGTGCGGGACGTGCGTCAGGCCAGCGATCACCACGATGCTCGACATGTCGTAGATATTCCACGGCACGAACCCGAGCAGTGATTGCGCCCACAGCGAGAAGAATCCCACCGGGCCCGCCGCCACCACATAACCAAAGCCCAGCACCATCGGCGAGACAAAAATTGGCACGAGGATCAGCGGCTCAATGATGCGTCTGCCGGGTAAATCGGTACGCACCATCAGGAACGCCAGAATACCGCCCAGCGGAATGGCGATGATCACCAGCCCAAAGGCGAGAATAAATCCGCTGCGCAGCGCTTTGTAGAAGTCGGGATCGGTGAAAATAAATTCAAACGATTCCAGGCTCCACTCTTTCGACGGCGCAAAGAACGGCGCGGACAAGAAACTTTGTATGACGATAAACGACAGCGGGATGTAGATAACCAGCGCGGTTATCAGCACCACAACGCCGCGCGGCAGGCTTTGCCACTTTCTATGCAATGCACGCATATTGAGACCCTGAATGGCGAAATCAGATAAGAGAAAGCTGAGCGCGGCGCAGTCGCCGCACTTGATAACTGCGGTTATTTACCGGCGGCTTCGCGCCACTGTTTGATGTAATCCAGACGTTTTTTCGGTTGCAGATATTCCAGCAGGCTTTCATCAACCGGGATCGGTTTCAGCGCGTTGCCCAACATTTTGGTCATGCCATCAATGTCGTTTTTGCCTTCAATATCGTTGCGCAGGGAAGGGATGTCGGCCTGATTAGCCAGAATGCTTTGTCCTTTCTCAGACAGCACATAATCGAGCCACAGTTTGGCGGCATGGCTGTTTTGCGCTTGCTGGCTGATGAACGAAACGCGTGATAGCACCAGCGTGTAATCCTTCGGATAAGAGATGCCCAGCGACGGATCGGTTTTAGCGCGCGCTTCAGCGTAAGAACCGAGGATGTTGAAGCCGATCAGGTTTTCGCCGGATGAGACCCTTTCCATCATGGTGCCGGTGGAGGACTGCACGGCTAAACCGCCTTTCGCCACGTCGGCCAGCGTTTTGAAGTAGTTGGGATCGGCTTTGTAATCCTGCACTGAAAGCATGAAACCAAGTCCCGATTTCTCAATATCGTAAGTGGTAACTTTGCTCTTGAATTTGTCGGTCTGGCTGGCGATCAGCTTGGCCAGCGCGGCGTGTGAATCGGGCACATCACCGGCCGGGATCAGACGCTTGTTATAGATGAACACCACCGGTTCGTAGGTGGTGCCGTAGGCTTTGTTGTTCCACACCGCCCACTTCGGCAGCTGCGCCAGTTCAGGTGATTTGTACTCCTGCGCGTAGTCGGTCGCCAGCTTCAGACCGGTATCCATTGAGGAGCTCCACACCACGTCGCCGCTGGTGCCGCCCGAGGCTTGTTCGCTGATAAAACGGTTGTACAGCTCGGTGCTGTTCATATCGTTATATTCAACTTTGATGCCGGGATAGGTTTCTTCAAAACCTTTGATCAGCGGCCCCGCAGCTTTGGTGTCGGTGGTGGAGTAAACCACCACTTTGCCTTCTTTCGTGGCGGCATCAATCACGCTTTGATAATCCGCTGGATAGCCTTGCGGCGGGGCAGCAACCGCTGACATAGAGACAAAAACAGTTGCAGCAATCAGAGACAGAGGGAAAGTGTTCGACATTATAATTAACCTTTTAGTTACATTTGAGGAACTAAAGGTCAACATAGCCTATCGACTTTTCCACACAAGAGGTGACGGATTGTTATCTTCACGAAGTGTGATTGTTGGCGTCGTTTAGGCAATTAACACCATAAAAACCACGACCGGCCGCGCGCGAAATCTGCGCAAGATCACAGGATTTTGCGGTACAGACGCCGCGGATGGCCGATGTTGCCGTACTGCATTTCGACGCCAATAAAACCGATCTCCACGCAATATTCCAGGTAACGACGACCGGTGGTTTTACTGATGCCAACGCGCTCAACCACCTGTTCAACTGACCAGCTACTCTCCGGTGCAGCGCTAAAAAAGCTCTTCACCCGATCGAGCGTAATGGTTTCAATCCCTTTGGTCGAAGGCGCTGACGGCACATCACTGGTTGGCAAATTAAACAGCTTATCCAGCGCCTGCTGATCAACGTTTTTCATCTGACGCATGGTCTGCACCTGCAGCATAAAGCGTTCCAGCGATGCGCGCAGGCGATGGAAAAACACCGGTTTCAGCAGGTAGTCGAATGCGCCGCTGCGCATCGCGTGGCTACAGGTTTGCATGTCGCTGGCGGCGGTGATGAAAATCACCGAGCACTCAAAGCGCTTCAGTAGCGGATCGTCAATCAGCGTAACGCCCTGACCATCCGGCAAATAGTTATCGAGCAGCAGCAGCCGTGGCTGATGTAATGTAATCAGCTCGCGCGCCTGTGCCAGCGTAGCGGCAATACCGACCACGCGCAGATGAAAGTTCTGCTCAATATATTCACGATGCAGATCGGCCAAATGCGGCTCATCTTCCACAATCACCACATCAAGCGGCTTAGCATTATTCATGAGAAAGTCCTGTTAACGCGGCGGGCTGGAACGGGATAAACACCGAGAAAATGGTGCCCTGCGGTGAGTTGTCGCTGATCTCAATGCTGCCGCCTGCCTGCTGTACATAACCCGCCGCCAGATAGAGGCCGATGCCGTGTTCTGCACCAAGCATATCGTCGCCGCTGTTGGGTTTACTGGTGACGCCTTGCTCAAACAAGTGCGGTTTGATGCTGTCATCAATGCCGCAACCCTGATCGGCCACTTCGATTAACAGCTCCTGATTACGACCAGAAATATATAACTCAATCGGTGTCGCGGGCGTTCTGGCGTTGAGCGTGGCGTCCACCGCGTTATCCAGCAGATTGCCGATCACCGACATCAACGCCGTTTCACTCAGCGCGGCAGGAATGCGATTTAGCTGACAGGCGGGATCGAATTTTAACTCAACGCCTTTTTCCCGCGCGCTGACATATTTCCCCAGCAGCAACCCACACAGTGCGGGCGAGGTGAAGCGCGCCGAGACAAAATCCAGCACCTGCTGCGCGCCGGCAGATTGCGCGTGGATGTAGCGCATCGCGTCGTCATAGCGCTGCATCTGCAGCAGGCCGACCAGCGTGGCGGTCCAGTTCAGCTGTTCATGCCGCATGATGCGTAGATTGTCCGCGTAGCGTTTCACCTGGCTGAGCTGGCTGCTCAATGTGTTGATGTCGTTTTTATCGCGGAAGCTGCACACCCAGCCGCCTGGCTCGCCGGGTTCCAGCTCAATCGCTACCCGGTTAACAATCACCTGACGCTGATTGAGCACGGTGATGTGGTCATGAGTTTTCACCTCATGCTGGCTTAAAAACGCCGGATGGATTTGCAGCACCTGATCCAGCGGTTTCCCCAGCAGTTCACTCTCACTCTGCTGGATATCCAGCAACTCGCGTGCAGCGCGGTTAATAAGAATTAGCTGCCGCTCCGCGTTCACCGCAAACACCCCTTCATACATCGCTTCCAGCAGCGCTTTTTGTTGCAGCACCAGCAGGGCGATATCTTTCGGCTCCAGCCAGAACATCTGTTTTTTCAGGTTGCGGCTAAACATCCACGAAAAGATAAACAGCAGCAGCAACAGCGCCACACCATACAAGCTGGCCTGCCACAGCAGGCTGACATTGATATTGGCAATATAGGAGGTGAGATAACCCACCGAAACAATGCCGATTACCTGATGATGCGTATTAAAGATCGGCGCTTTGCTGCGGAGCGATACGCCGATGCCGCCTTTGCGCACCGAGATGATGGTTTTGCCCTGCAGCACTTCGGCATTGTCGCCGCCAATCATCGGTAAATTGAGGCGCTCCGGTGATTCCGAGTGATAGAGATGCTGTTCCTGCGTGTCGCCAATCACGATGTAGCTGGCATCGCTTTGGTTGCGCAGCGGCTGGATCAACGCCGCGATGCCGGCGATGTCGCGGCGCGCCACTTTCTCCGCCAGACCGGGCATCAGCGCAATCTCACTGGCCTGCACCCGCGCGCGCTGTCCCAAATCGTGATGCAGTTGACGATCGATAAAATGAAACAGAATGGCGCCCAGCAAGGCGAGTAGCAGGCAGGAAAACAGCACCAGCGACAGGAAGAGTTTTACCTGAAAAGATAATCTGCGTTTCATACAACCTGCAGTAAAGGAAAACTGGAGAGAGGCATGGCTGGAGACTAGCACGCGAAAATGCGCGCTGTGACAGGCTAACATCAGAGTTGTGAGCTGGCTTCAATCCCGGCGCGGCTTAGGCGCTGGTTTCTGTTGGCACGATGTCAGAGATATTCCCATCTTATTCCTGGAGATCGCCTGCTGCGACGCTAATCAATGAATAAAAAACCAATTCACCACGGCTAATCTATGCGCCGCTATTTAATCCATCCTTTCTCTGAGTAAATTCCGTTTTAACCCGGCAGCCATTGACCTTATAACCCCGAGTGGTGAGAATGCCGGGAAAAGTTTTGAATTAGATCGCAAATTTTGGGCATCAAGCCTCTTGCAGTGCGGCTGCGATAGCCACACTGAATTAACGCCACTTGCACTTATCGGCGCGCGAATGACGCGCCAGCGTAATTAAAGTGCAGGGCATACAGCAAATATCGTTAATGTCGTGACGTTCGTTGAGAAGGCCCGTCTTTGGATGCACCTTCTCAGCCCCGGTCGGCATTTCTTGTTTTTGGTGATGAGCACGATAAAGACGCCAGCGTTTTTTAACGTTCATTACCAGGCAGATAAAAATTTAATTTAAGTACGTCATGATTGGCGTGGTAATGGCGTTAAGCCAAATTACCAAAAGAAAAAAACGTAACCGGCTGAAAATTAACTGAACTCTTATGAGCGCAGCGCAGCCTCTTTACGCCAAAAATAGGGGTTTCACTGTGGTCAGTATACAGGTAGCTGCAAGCCTGGGGCGGTAGCCTGCCTGGTTTAGCTGACGAAAACAGAATGAAACTGCACGGTTTATTTGGCGATTATCTTATTTAGTGAACTTTTTAGAGAGAATTAAAGGCCAGTTTTATTTGACCTGAGGAAACTCTGAAATAGACAAGCAACAAATGTTAAGCCGGGCGCAAGCAACGCGTAGTGTTAATCACTGCAATGTTCATAGATTACTTTTTTCGCCCGCAACTTTTACTCCGACAGAGTCCAGAGGTTATATGCAAAATCCCGTTAACGACGTTTTAATCAGCGTCATCGTGCCGGTGTATAACGCCGCGGCGTATCTGGAACGATGCATTGATAGCCTGCTTCAGCAGGAAGAGAACCGTTTTGAAGTGATATTTATTAACGACGGCTCCAGCGATAACTCGCTCGCGATATTACAGAATTACGCCCATTACCCGCATTTTCATATCATCGACCAAGCCAATGGCGGCGTCTCGTCGGCGCGCAATCAGGGCATTCGTGCCTCGCGCGGCAAACTGCTGTGCTTTTTAGACGCCGATGATTTTCTGCCAGCCAGCGCGTTTGCCACCTATGTGCGGTTGATGCACAACAACATCGCGATGGTGGGCGGCGAATCGCAGCACTTCACGCCGCAAGGCGAGCCGCTCGATTTCCCGGCCAACACGACTGACACGCGCCAGCTGAGCGCTTCAGCGGCGATCAACGATCTGCTCTATTTCAATCCGCGTCACGGTATCTGCGACAAGGTGTTTCGTGGTGATGTGATTCGTCAGCATCAGCTCAGTTTTAACGAAGAGATTTATAACTTCGAAGATCTGCTGTTCGTGATCAATTACCTGCATCTGCAACAGGATCGTCAGGTGGTCTTCACCCAGCAGGTGGTTTATCACTATGTGGAATCCACCAACTCCGCCACGCGATCGGCATTACGGGAAAAGCATTTCTCCTTTGCGCGTTCATTTAATGGCATGCAGGCGTTTTTATCCGCCCAGCATAGCCGCTGTTATTACCATCTCTATTTAAAAGTCACCTCATCTTATATCTATAAAGCGCTGCACAGCGACGGATTCAGCCGCGCCTTTATTGATGAATATATTTCGCTCTACCGTCGCAGCTTTAAGTCCTATTTCACATCAGGATTGATGTTCAATCCGTGGAGCCTGTACTTTGCGCTGTTTTTTGTCAGTCCACGACTGGTATCGCGTCTGCGCCGGCTGGCACAGAAATAAACGCTGAGGTTAAGTTGTGAAAGATAAATTAAAAAACTCCATGTGGATGATCGCTGAAAAGCTGATTGCGGTATTCGGCCTGATATTTGTCACCTCCTATGTGGCGAAATACGTTGGGCCCACCACTTTCGGCATTATCTCGATCTCGATGCTGGTATTTCAGTTCATCCAGAGCATCGCGTTAATGGGCAGCGATGTGATTCTGCTGAAACGCTTATCGCAAAATCATCACTCTGGCATGCGCTTAATGATGGCGACCTTTCTGCTGGTGCTGGTGATTTATGGCGTGCTGGCGGCCAGCGGCATGTTGATTATGGGCGAAGAGTGGAGCACTGAAGCGCTGGTGTTTATCTGCGCGGCGGCGATTGCCTGTCTTTTCTCTTCGCTGGATCTGGTCAATATCTACAACGAGGCGATGCTGAATGCGCGCCTGAATGTGATCGCTAATCTGGCGGGTTTGGCCATCAGTTTAACCGTACGTTTCTTTATTTCGTATTACGGTCTGGATCCGCAGTTGTTGTCGATTCCTATCGTGCTGGCGACCTTTATTCCGTTTGCCATCAAGCTGGCGATATTCCTGAAATATCACCGTCAGGTGCCGATTCCGGCACTGCGCCAGATGAAGAAATATTCACGCTATATGGTGGCGTCGGGTATTTCACTGGTGTTTTCCGTGATTGCGGTGGCGATTTATACCCGCGTTAATCAAATCAGCGTGTCGTATTTCCTTGGCGTGAAAGAGGCGGGGATTTTTTCCGTTGCGCTGACGCTCGCCACTGCGTGGGTATTTTTACCCAATGCATTGCTGGCTTCCTTTTTCCCGGCGTTCTTTGCCGAGCGTGACGATCGGCAATCAATTATCAAAGCACAGAAATTACATCTGCTGGTGATTGGTGTCTCGTCGCTGGTGATTCTGGCGATTTGGTTATTGTCCGGATGGTTTATCCGTGACTTCTACGGTGCGGAGTATCTCGATGCGGTCGCGCCAACGTTGTTACTCAGCGTCGGCGCGATGTGCGCGGTGCTGAGCAGCGTAATGGATCGTTTCATTATTAAGTACAACGGATATCGCTATTTAGTGAAGAAAACCTTCGTGGTGTTATTAATTTGCGTGGCCTCCTCTTTATTATTGGTTCCTTACTTCGGTTTAAATGGCGCGGCCATGAGCGTGGTATTAACCGAGTTTTTATCGTTCTCCCTGCTTAATTACTTTTTCCCTGCTCAACCGGTAATGCGTATTCATCAAATATTTATCAACCCCAGGAAACTATGGCTGTTATTCAACAATATCAAAACCTCAGACAGTAAAGAGAGTTTATCATGAATGAAAAACCACTATTTAGTCTTATCATTCCCGTCTATAACTCACAAAAAACCATTAAACGTACCTTGCTGAGCGTGCTTAAACAGACGTTCAGCAGTTACGAAGTGATTGTGGTTAATGATGGTAGCAGCGATACAACCGCAAATATTCTGCAGGAGTTCAGCGCATATTCGCAGGTCACGGTAATTCACCAAATTAATGCCGGTGTCAGCGCTGCTCGAAACAGCGGCATGCAGCAGGCCAGCGGTGAATATGTGTTATTCCTCGATGCGGATGATTGGGTGGACGATAACTTCCTGATGATCTTCAAACAGAATCTCGATGCCTGGCCAGCGGAATCAGTTGATTTGATGGTGGGAAACCTCAACGACAATCGCGTAGGGAAAGTGTCGCAGGCGGGCTTCTTCAGCAACGAGGACATTCCTTATGTGCTTGGTGAGCTGGAGATGAGTGATAACATCGGTTATCTGCATAACAAATGTTATCGCCGTCAGATTATTGAGGAGTTGAACCTGCGCTTTTTGGAGGGTATCTCCATGAGCGAGGATTTGTTGTTTAACCTTAAATTCTTCAGCTGCATTAGCAATTTCCTGGTCACGCCGGGCGCTGCTTATCATTATGAAGATGTGGAGGGTTCATTATCGAAGCGTAAAGTGCAATACAGTGAACTGAAAGTGCGTAAACAGTTTCTCACTGCACTGTATGATTCGATCATCAGTAAATATCAGTCCAGCAATCTCGATTATTTCCTCAAGGGCATTTCCAAACGTGTGCTCGCGCTGGATATGCAAATCGTGACGGCTATGTATCACTCTTCGTTTTCACCTGCGGATATTGCCCAGGAAATTAATGAAATAAAGCGGGGTAAATACTCAAAAGGTATTTTCATTCTGCTGAATAAAAATGAAAAATTGAAGTACATGATTATGAATTTGAATACACTCACAGCGTACTATTTTCTTTATGCACTCTACAGGATGCGCGCATTCTGATTTGAAATTCTCCCGGTGTTAGTCTCTGGACGCATTTGCTGTACAGAGGCTAGTTGCCGGGGGAGTTTCACCCGATGTTCTCAGCTCTACCCGTGGCAACAGCCCAGCGTTGCCACACCTTTCCACTCTCCGCACGTCTTTCTGCACACTCTCGGTTTCTCCTTCTTGCACTCATCCCGCGTCTCATGTCAAATAGCGCCCCATGCAATCGATTGCGCGCATGTTTCGTGCATTTAGTGCGGCGCAAAACATCAGGATGCGTGAATTTCATCTCATGAAGCGTCATCCTTTGCGTTCCGGCCGGGCGGAGCAGCCTACGCCATGATTAGTAGCCATCCTTGTGGCTGCGTGTTGATAAAGCTTGAAATTCTGGAGAGACAGATGGACAACTCACAAACCGGTACGCTTGGCACCGTAGAAACGGCGGCTAAGGGCTGGCGTAAGAGTGATACCGTGTGGATGCTGGGTCTGTACGGTACGGCGATTGGTGCGGGCGTGCTTTTTCTACCGATTAACGCCGGTGCAGGCGGGCTGATTCCGCTGATTATCATGGCGATTCTTGCCTTCCCGATGACCTATTACGCGCACCGCGCGTTAACGCGTTT
Organism: Pantoea sp. SOD02; assembly: GCF_024707505.1. GTDB lineage: Bacteria > Pseudomonadota > Gammaproteobacteria > Enterobacterales > Enterobacteriaceae > Pantoea > Pantoea symbiotica. The sequence continues at coordinate 1,008,559 of NZ_CP102604.1, forward strand.
TGTACTCTCCGGTAAAAATCCCGGCGAAGACATCACCGAAGTGGTGGAAGAGCACTTCGGCGTGGGCGCTGGCAAGGTCATCACTTTGCTCTACTTCTTTGCCATCTATCCGATCCTGCTGATGTACAGCGTGGCGATCACCAATACTGTTGATAGCTTTATCGTGCATCAGCTGGGGCTGGTTTCGCCGCCGCGTGTGCTGCTGTCGCTAATTCTGATCATTGGCATGATGACGGTGGTGCGCTTTGGCGAGCAGATGATTGTTAAAGCGATGAGCATTCTGGTGTTCCCGTTTGTGGCGGTGCTGATGCTGCTGGCGGCTTATCTGGTGCCGCACTGGCATGGCGCGGCGCTGGAAACGTTATCGTTGAACGCGAATGTAAGCGGCCACGGCATTCTGATGACGCTATGGTTGGCGATACCGGTGATGGTGTTCTCCTTCAACCATTCGCCGATCATCTCCTCTTTTGCCGTGGCTAAGCGCGATGAGTACGGCGCAGGTGCGGAGAAGAAGTGTTCGCGCATTCTGGCCAACGCCCATCTACTGATGGTAGTGACGGTGATGTTCTTTGTCTTCAGCTGCGTGCTGAGTCTGTCGCCGGCCGATCTGCAGGCGGCGAAAGATCAGAACATCACTATTCTGTCTTACTTAGCCAACCACTTTAATGTGCCGATGATTGCGTGGATGGGGCCGATTGTTGCGATGGTAGCGATCACCAAATCGTTCCTCGGGCATTATCTGGGAGCGCGTGAAGGTTTTAACGGCATGGTGGTGAAGTCACTGCGTAGTCGCGGAAAAACCGTCACGCCGCAGCGCCTGAATCGCCTGACCACCGCGTTTATGCTGCTGACCACCTGGCTGGTGGCGACGCTGAACCCCAGTATTCTGGGCATGATTGAAACACTGGGCGGGCCGATCATCGCGATGATTCTGTTCCTGATGCCGATGTACGCCATCCAGAAAGTGCCGGCGATGCGTCAGTACAGCGGGAAGATCAGTAACGTGTTTGTGGTGATTGTCGGCGTGCTGGCGATTTCGTCGATTGCCTGGTCGCTGGTGAGTTAGCATTGTAGGGTCGCCATTCATGGCGACCTGTTTATCTTTACACCGCCGCCGTTTTAAACACACTCATCGACTGCGCCAGGCGATCGGCCTGTTCCTGCAACGCCTGAGACGCCGCTGAGGCTTCCTGCACCAACGCGGCATTCTGCTGCGTCACCGCTTCCATCTGCGTAATCGCCGAGTTGATCTCGCTAATCCCGCTGCTCTGCTCGCTGCTGGCAATGGTGATTTCGCTCATGATATCCGCCACGCTTTTCACGCTGTTAACCACTTCACCAATGGTTGAACCGGCGTGCGTCACCAGACGGCTACCTTCATCCACCTGCGCCACAGAATCCTCGATCAACACCTTGATCTCTTTGGCCGCAGACGCCGAACGCGCCGCCAGATTACGCACTTCGGTAGCCACCACGGCGAAACCACGGCCTTGCTCACCGGCGCGTGCGGCTTCGACGGCGGCGTTAAGAGAAAGAATGTTGGTCTGGAAAGCAATGGAGTCGATCACGCTGATAATATCGACGATCTTCTTCGAAGAGAGCGTAATCGCTTCCATCTTCTCGATCACCTGTTCCATCACCACGCCGCCTTGCTTCGCCACGTTGGAGGTATTGGCCACCAGCTGATTGGCTTCACGCGCGTTCTCGGCGTTGTGCTTGACGGTGGCGGTCATCTGCTCCATCGCTGAAGCGGTCTCTTCCAGCGAGCTGGCCTGCTGTTCAGTACGCGACGAGAGATCGATGTTGCCACTGGAGATCTGATTTGATGCCACGGCGATGGTATCGGAACCGGCGCGTACATCGGAAACGATGGTCAGCAAGTTGTCGTTCATCGCCTGCAGCGCCTGCATCAGCACCGCCGTTTCATCTTTGCCGCTCACTTCTATATGTGAACTCAGATCGCCTGCCGCCACTTTCCCGGCGATTTCCACCGCTTCATTCAGCGGACGCACAATCGAACGCGTCAGCATAAAACCGAGCACGATGGCGGCCGCAATGGCGATGGCGGAGAAGATCAGCGTCATCTCAATGGCTGATGAGCCGTTATCAATAATTCGTGCGCCTTCCTGCTCCAACTGCTGTGACTGCGAGTTAGCAAATGCCACGGCGCTATCGAGAAAGGCATTCTGCGTGCTGGTAATGGATTTCAGCACATAAGCGCTGGCGGCATCAGCATCGCCCGCACGTACCAGATCCAGCAGCTCTTTCTTCTCGGCTTCAAACTTGTCGCTGGCGGCTAGCAGACCGGCAATCTTCTTTTTACCCACTTCAGTCACCTGCACCGCTTTGATTTTATTCATCGCGCTGTTGGTTTTATCGGTGGCGTCCGCCAACTGCTGGTAGCGTTTTTCGTTGAATTGCGGGCGCGTGGTATCAATTACGATGCCGCGCAGGTATTTGATCTGTTCGTTTACGCCGTCACGCACGTCAAAGCCGAGGCGTACTTTCATATAGCGATCTTCAACGATCGAGGTAATGCCGGTTTTGATGTTATTGATTTTGGTAATCGACGTGACGCCGACGATGACCAACAGTGCCACCACTAAACCAAAGGCGATGCCCAGACGGACGCCGACCTTCATATTTTTTAAGCTCAACATTGGATCTCCCCGTAATGCCAAAAATTGATGTTTTCAAGACGGACAAGCAGGCAAGGCGCCCGCATCAGGTTGATGTTTTGTAAGATGAAAATCGTTGCGCAGCGTGACAAAACTGGTATGGCAGCACCGGCGCAAGCGCTATCAGTTATCGGTTGTTAATGTTTTAACTTTAATTTTTTAGAGGTACGTCACAGTTTGGTTAATGACGTTAACATTGAGATTTGGCTGAACGGGAATGCTGGGGATTTTGTAGGGTGCGCATTCATGCGCACCTGGTTAACTGGTTGAGATGAATGGCGTAATACTGAAATCATGTTTCCCTGAATTTGGTGCGGGCTCTGACGCATCTGCTGCGTCACGGGCCGTCCTCGCGCCGCTAACGCGGTACCTTCGGCTTCCACGTTGTGCCAACGGACCGTTCGCGGATCGGCCGTCCAGGCCGGCCCCGAACTGCCTCACGCATCCATGCGTGAGGCTCCTGGCCCAACGTAAAAGCCTCAGCGCTGCGAATGCCCTTTTGCCGCAGCAGACGTGCCAGCGCCTCTGGAAATGTGCCCTTTTCAACAACACGCACTGAAGCTTACGAGCAGGCCGGGGACACTTTTGGGCAGGCAATCCGCAGCGCTGAACGGAACGAGGAAGCCAGGAGAGCCCGTAGGACGCGGGCGAAAGGCTGAGCCGGGACATGGAAGTCCCGTCTCAGCCGGTCCGTCAGGCAGACGAGCGAAGTGAAGGCACCGCGATAGCGGCGCGAGGACCGCCAGACCAAAAGTGTCCCGGGCCAGCGCAAGCGTCGTTGGCTTAACTGACAAGCATTACGCCATGAATGGTGGCGTTACGGTAATTAACGCGGCTTTTTCAACACGCCATGAATCACATTCGACAGCTCGTTGATTTCGAACTTCGCCACGTAACCATCGGCACCGACTTTACGCACGTGATCTTCGTTGGCACTGCCGGAGAGTGACGAGTGGATCACCACCGGAATCTGGCGCAGGTTGTTATCGCGCTTGATGTTGCGCGTTAAGGTAAAGCCATCCATTTCAGGCATTTCGAGATCGGTCAGCACCAGCGCGATCTTATCGTGGATCGATTCGCCGTTGGCAGCCGCTTCTTTCTGCATCTCATTAATTTTGATCCAGGCTTCCAAACCGGTGTTGTGCATAATCGCCGGGATGCCCATGCTTTTCAGGCCTTGCTCCAGCAGCTGACGCGCCACTTTGGAATCTTCCGCCACAATCGCCACCTGACCTGGCTTGAGATTGAAGTCTTTGGCGGTCTCTGCGCTCGGTTCAACGCCGCGCACCGAAGGAATGATGTCATACAGAATCTGCTCAACGTCCAGCACCATCGCCAAATTGTTGCTCTGACCATCGGTATCCAGACAAGCGATGCTGGTGATGTTGCGGCTGCCGATGCCCGCTTCAGCGGTATGCACCTGGCTCCAGTCGAGACGCACAATGTTCTCCACCGATTCCACGGCAAACGCCTGAGTGCTGCGTGCATATTCCGTCACCAGCAGCAGGTTAAGGCCGGTTTCCGGTTTGCAGCCGGTCACGGCAGGCAGATCGATAACCGGAATAAACTGGCCGCGAATACTCGCCATGCCGAGCAGCGGCGATTGCATGCCCGCGGCGCGGGTGATGGTTGGCATCGGCACGATTTCACGCAGTTTAAACACGTTGATGCCGTACAGCTCAGATTTGCCTTTCAGCTGATCGGAACCCAGTCGGAACAACAGCAGTTCGAATTTATTGGAAAGCGCAAGGTTGGCGCGTTCATCGATCTCTTTCTGAAAATTATCCATCATGGCCTCGGAGCAGATCTGGGCTGGGTAAAGGGCAGGGCAATATCGCCATGATTAACTTATCGGCAGAAGAGAAAAAAAATGAAGGGGAGATAACGGAAATTTTAGCGTGAGGGCGATCGCCCTCACGCGGGTACAACTTACTTCAGCAGAATGGCGCGCACGCTTTTGCCTTTGATCTTGCCCTCTTTCAGCTTGATCAGCGCTTTCTTCGCCTGAGCGGCGTCGATGGCCACATAGGCGTGGGTAGCGGTCATATCGATCTTGCCGATCTGATCGCCGCTGAAACCGGCTTCACCGGTCAATGCACCCAGAATATCGCCCGGACGGATTTTGGCTTTGCGGCCGCCATCAATGCACAACGTCATTTTGGTCGCCGGTAGCGATTTGGCGCTGGTACCTTTCAGCGTGCTGGAGGAAACCCAGTTGAGCTTCTGCTGCAGATACTCTTCCAGCGCATTGGCGCGCACCATTTCGTCGGGGGCGACAAAGCTCACCGCCAGACCTTTTTCACCGGCGCGACCGGTACGGCCAATACGGTGAATATGCACTTCCGGATCCCACGCCAGCTGGAAGTTCACTACCAGCGCCAGCGACTTAATATCCAAGCCGCGCGCGGCCACGTCAGTGGCGATCAATACGCGGATGCTGCCGTTGGCGAAGCGAATCAGCACGCGCTCACGATCGCGCTGTTCCAAATCGCCATGCAGTGCTAACGCACTGATATCACGTTCATTCAGCGCGGCGGCAACGTCGTCACATTCGCGCTTGGTGTTACAGAACACTACGCAGGAGGCCGGTTGCTGCTGACTGAGCAGCGCGCCGAGCAGGCTATGACGCTCTTTGGCGCTGGCTTCAATAAACTGCTGCTCGATGGTCGGCAACTCGGTTTTATCTTCGGTGGCGACCGCCAGCGCATCGCGCTGAAAACGCTGGCTAAGGCTGGCGATGGTGTCCGGCCAAGTGGCAGAGAACAGCAGCGTCTGGCGCGTTTCCGGCGTAAAGCCGATGATCGCTTCCATATCGTCGCGGAAACCCATCTCCAGCATGCGATCGGCTTCATCCAGCACCAGCGTTTGCAGCTGGCTGAGATCGAGGTTGTCGCGCTTCAGATGATCGAGCAAACGACCCGGCGTGCCGACCACAATGTGGGGCGCATGCACTAAGGAATCGCGCTGCGCGCTCATTGGCTGGCCGCCGCACAGCGTCAGAATTTTGATATTGCGGGTAAAACGCGCCAGCTGGCGCAGCACATTGCTGACCTGATCGGCGAGTTCACGCGTCGGGCACAGTATCAGCGCCTGGGTGTGGAACTGGCTGTTATCAATGCGGTTCAGCAAACCCACGCCAAAGGCGGCGGTTTTGCCACTGCCGGTTTTCGCCTGCGCACGCACGTCGCGCCCTTCCAGAATAGCGGGCAGGGAAGCGGCCTGAATCGGCGTCATGGCGTCGAAACCCATCTCGCGCAGGTTATCGAGTTGGCTGGCGGGCAGTTGCGTCAGGGTAGAAAAAGCAGTCACGGGAAAGTCTCTAATTGCGGGTAGGATTGCGGCGGTCAGTCTGGCAGAAAGGGGCGTGATCGGCAATGGCAAAAGCGCCGCTGGTTCCCACTTGAAATCAGTAAGCGTTATACCAGACTTGTCTCTTTTTTAGGCATTCAATGGTGCGAAGTTCTAATGCTTTTAAGGTTGATTTAATCCTGGGAAGTTGCGTTAAAAAAAGACATCTTTAACGAAAAGTGAGAATTAGCGTTATGAAACAACTGTTATCACGTCTTTTGGCACCCTTTTTAGAGGTGTCTCGCTAATGAATGGCTGCGGTTAGGTAAAATTCTGATTAAAACGAATGGCTGATTTGCTTTATATTTAGCGCGCCATTTGGCTAATTATTAAAAACCCATAATATTTCAGAGGTCATTTTGAGTCATTCTGTCCAGGGACAAAACGAAGACATTCTGAAAATCGTCGGCCGCGCCGTGTTAACGCTGCATGTGCATGGAGAAACCTTATCCTCGGATAAAGTGAGTTCCATGATTGCCTGTTATGCGGAAGAAGAGCCTGTCAGTGACGATGAAAACCAGCGGCTGTACGCGCTGGCGATTCAGATGCTTTCGTAAAATCCAGCACTCATCGGGTGTGCGCATGCCGCCCTGTTTATGTCGTACGTAAAGCCTCCTTGCGGAGGCTTTTTTGTTGGTGCGGATTTTGAGGCGGTCGCCATGTAAACGGTGCGTGCATTGAGATGGTCGCCATGTAAACGGTGCGTGCATTGAGACGGTCGCCATGAATGGCGACCCTACGGGGGAACATCAGGCGCTGAATACGGGCAATCCGCGGTGGAAGGTGGCGCGTACCGGGGAGATGCGGGCGACGGCTTCGGCGGAGCAGCTGGCATCGACCAGCATCATACTGGCTTCATCGTCGACCTTCGGCCATTGGCGTTCGCCCTGATTCGATAGCGGCAGAATCCCGCCGGTGGCGATATGCAGCGCGCGGCTCAAGCCGAACTCATCGGAACCGCGATACAGCTGCGCGTACAAGTTGGCTTTCTCCAGCATGCTGCCGGTGCCAAACGGTGACCAGTGATCGATCACGCTGTCGGTGCCAGTCATCACCGTGATGCCCGCCGCCTGCAACTGCGGCAGCGGCATGGTCAGTTTGCCAATCGGAATGGTCGAGGCCACGCTCATCTGCTGCTCGGCCATGCCGGCGATCATCTGATCCAGCGCTTTGCCTTCCAGCGTGCCAAGCGCAAATCCGTGGCTCAGCGTCACTTTGCCCTTGAGCTGCCGATTTTTCGCGATGGTATCGATCATGTACTGAATCGCCGCCACGCCGGATGGCGAGGTTTCATGCAGATGGATATCCACGCCGCGCTGGAAATCGAGAGCGATCTGGAACATCGCATCCAGCGACGCCTGCATTGCGCCATCCACGTTGGTGGGATCGAGTCCGCCAACAAACTGCACGCCCATCTGCATCGCTTCGCGCATCAAGCCATCGACCTTCGAGTGCAGCAAACCGTGCTGCGGGAAGGCAACGATTTCACACGGGAATTCCGGATGATTCGCCAGCGCCAGTTTGAGGTGCTCAAGGCTTTTCAGGCCGCTGACCGGATCGATATTGCAGTGGCTGCGCGCTTCGGTGGTGCCTTTGCTGTGCAGCAAACCAATGATCGCTTCGGCACGCGCCTGCGAGGTCGGCAGCAGTTGCGGGATCAATACCTGTTCGCGCGCAATCATATCCATGATGGTTTTACCCTGACGCGGACGCGGCGCTTCCCACGGGCCACCGTAAAAGGTTTTATCGAGATGGATATGCATGTCGCGGGTGCGCGGCAGCAGCAAGGCGCCGTTGGCGTCCCATTGTGGCAAGGCGGCGTTACGCGCTTTGCCTGCGGCATCAATCGCCGCAAAAGTGCCGTCTTTGATGGTGATGTCGTACAGCGCGGTGCGCGTGGCAATCACCTCTTTACCGTCGCGCTCAAAGCCCTCTTCGAGGCGGACATTGAGCAGTTGGTAATGGGCAACACGCGGTGGCGGCGTGTGCGGCTGCGTGCTGTTGGCGAGCAGCGGTGAAGCGGGCGCAGCATAGCTAATGCCGGCGGCCAGCAGGCTACCGGCGGCGGTCAGGCTAAGGAATTCGCGACGGCTGGGAGAGGTCAGTTGCATCAGAGGTTCCATCAAATGAGAAACGCTTAATCTGGCAAAACTCAACGCAGCGCGCTGCGATATTTGCCACTGGTTAGCAGTGGAAAAATCACTGCCATTGCAACTGACAAAAGGTTACCAGCGCGGCAGCTAACGCCTGCTGCAGATCGTCCTGCGGCGCACGGCAAAACAGCGCCAGTTCGAAATGGTTGATGGTGGGTAAACCATCGGCTTCGCCCAATACGCGATGTTCAGGCAAGCGGCAGCTGGCGGGCAGCAGCGTTAAGCCCAATCCGGCAGCGCTGGCGCTGGCGAGCGCCACCAAACTGGAGCTGCTGTAGCTTATACGCCAGCTGCGGCCGAGGCTATCCAGCGTCTGCGCCATCTCTTCACGATACAAACCGAGCTGCGGGAACACCACCAGCGGCACCGGTGTTTGCTCAAAACAGGGATATGCGGCGCTGTCCAGCCACAGCAGCGGTTCAGGGCGCGAAGCTAGCGGACGTTCGCCGCCCGGCTGCTTGATCAGCATGATATCCAGCTCCTCGCGCTGCCAGGCGCGATGCAGATCGACATACATGCCGCTCATCACATCGAGGCGCAGTTGTGGATGTTCGCGGCTAAATTCGGCCAGCAAACCGGCGGTCGGCGCGGCGAAATCTTCTGGCACGCCGAGGCGCAACACGCCGTCGCGCCATTTGTCGCTCAGCACGTCGTGCGCTTCGCCATTCAGCGCGATGATGCGGCGCGCATAGCCCAGCAGTTTCTCGCCCTCTTCAGTGAGTGCCACCTGATGCGACGTGCGCTGCAGCAATGGTTTACCGATCATCTCTTCCAGCCGACGCACCTGCTGGCTGACGGTGGATTGCGACAGATGCACGCGATCGGCGGCGCGGGTAAAGCTGGCGGTTTCGCACACTGCGACAAAACTCAGCAGTTGCTGCGGGGTAAACATCGGCTGACGATTCATTTTTCCACTGGTCGTTATGGTGTTATTTCATTTCCAAATAGTAACCACTACTGCGATGCTGACAATCTCTTTGCAGCAGGATTGTGTATGAATCGACATTATGACGGATTAACGCTCGGCGCTTTGGTGTTGGCTGGGCTGAATATGCGACCGTTACTCACTTCTATTAGTCCATTACTCGGCCAGCTTCGCCAGACGATGGGACTCTCTTCACTGGCGGCCTCGCTGCTGCCTGCGGTACCGATGGTGATGATGGGCGCGGTCGCGCTGCTGAGCGCTTCGCTGATGCAGCGCGTGCCGCTGCAACGCTTACTGTTGGCCGGATTGACGCTGCTGCTGCTGGCGCTGGCGGCGCGTGGCGTGATCCACAGCGGCAGTTGGCTGGTGGTTAGCGCGCTGTTTGGCGGGCTCGGCGTGGGCGTGGTGCAAATGGCGATGCCGGGCCTGATTCGTCAGCGCTTTGCGCAGCGCAGCGCGCCAGTCACCGGATTATGGGCCGGCGCGCTAATGGGCGGCGGCGGTTTGGGGGCGGCATTATCGCCGTGGCTGAGCGAGCATTTTGGCTGGTCGCTGGCGCTAACCGGCTGGGCGCTGCCGGTACTGCTGGCGATTGGATTGTGGTTGTATGTGCGCGTGCCAACCGCAGCCAGCACGGAAAACGTTGCGCTGCCGTCATTGTGGCGCACGCCGCGCGCCTGGACGCTGGCGATCAGTTTTGGCCTGGTGAACGGCGGTTACGCCACCTGCGTTGCCTGGCTGCCGGATGCTTATCATCATCTTGGCTGGTCGGCGCAGGCTGGCGGATCGCTGCTCGGTGCGATGATTATGTGTCAGGTTGCGGGTGCGCTGTTGATGCCGCTACTGGCGCGTAAGGCGGATCGGCGTCCACAGCTGATTATCAGCCTGGTTTGCCAGCTGATCGGTATGAGCGGCTTTCTGTTTGCTCCGCTGCTTGCGCCGTGGTTGTGGGCGGCAATTGCCGGATTTGGACTAGGCGCGGCGTTTCCGCTGGCGATGGTGCTGGCGCTCGATCACCTGCCGCATCCGCAGGCCGGTGCGCGGCTGGTGGCGTTTATGCAGGGCGCAGGTTTTATCATCGCGGGTTGCATGCCGTTTATCGCCGGTCAGCTGCAGGCGTTAACGCACAGTTTCTCGAGCGTCTGGATGATGCAGACGGCGGTGACTGTCGGACTGATCGTGCTGAATCTGCGCTTTCACCCACGCAGTTATGGTCGGGCCTTTGGTCGGACTACGGCGTAATTGGTCCTACCGCAAGGCGCAATTGTGGCCGCGTCGTCACATAACATGAAAAATCCCACCTGTTTCGTTGCATCGAAATAACAAAGCATTAACCATTCTCCTCCACGAAGCCCGCCACGCTGCATTTTGGTCCTACCAATTCAGCGTGACGGGCATGCTTCACACAGGATAATGCGATGACGGAAAACACGCTGCGGGCGCGGCTCTGCGCCTGGATCACAGAACACCAGCTGGAGCCGGGCATGCGGCTGCCGTCCGAACGCGCGCTGGCTGCGGAGTTCGGTTCATCGCGCTCGTCACTGCGCGAGGCGATCCAGCAACTGATCAGCAGCGGCGTGTTAATCAGTAAACGCGGCGGCGGCACCTGGCTGTGTCAGCCGCAACAGCCGTGGTCGGAACAGCGCATCGTTGAGCCGATTCGTCAGCTGCTGGCGGAGGATCCCGATTATCGTTATGACATCCTCGAAGCGCGTCACGCAATAGAAGCCAGCACCGCGTGGCACGCGGCGTTGCGCGCCACCGAATCGGATAAAGAGAAACTGAGCTTCGCTTTTGATGCATTGCTGAAGATTAAGCAAAGTGACGATGCCGATCTCGCGGCGCAGGCCGACCTGCGTTTTCACCTCGCCATCGCCGAAGCCTCGCACAACGTGGTGCTGCTGCAGACCATGCGCGGCTTTTTCGATCTGCTGCAATCCTCGGTGCTGCACAGCCGCCAGCGCATGTATACCCATCCGGTGATTTTCAATCGTCTTAACGAACAGCATCAGGCGATATTTGATGCGGTGATGGCCGGTGACGCGGAAGCAGCGCGCCAGGCGGCGATGGATCACCTTGGTTTTGTTCACACCACCATGAAAACCCTGCATGAAGATGAGGCGCGCCAGGCGCGCATTACGCGTCTGCCGGGCCACCAATGACCTCAGCACAAGGAAAATAAGGGATGATCATTTCTGCTGCCAGTGACTATCGCGCCGCGGCGCAACGCATCTTGCCACCGTTTTTGTTTCACTATCTGGATGGCGGCGCCTACGCCGAGCACACGCTGAAGCGTAATGTAGCCGATCTTTCCGACGTGGCGCTGCGCCAGCGTGTATTGAAAAACATGTCGGAACTGAGCCTTGAAACCAAACTGTTCAACGAAACCCTGTCGATGCCGGTGGCATTAGCGCCGGTCGGCTTATGCGGCATGTATGCGCGACGCGGTGAAGTGCAGGCGGCGCGCGCAGCGGCGCTGAAAGGGATTCCGTTTACGCTCTCCACCGTGTCGGTTTGCCCCATCGAGGAAGTCGCGCCAGCGATTAATCGTCCGATGTGGTTCCAGCTCTATGTGCTGCGCGATCGCGGTTTTATGCGCAATGCGCTGGAGCGCGCCAAAGCCGCCGGCTGTACCACGCTGGTGTTCACCGTCGATATGCCGACGCCGGGCGCACGCTATCGTGATGCGCACTCCGGCATGAGCGGCCCAAATGCGGCGCTGCGTCGTTACTGGCAGGCGGCAACGCATCCGCAATGGGCGTGGGACGTCGGTTTACATGGCCGTCCGCACGATCTCGGCAATATCTCCACTTATCTCGGCAAACCGACCGGGCTGGAAGATTACATAGGCTGGCTGGCGAACAACTTCGATCCGTCGATTTCCTGGAAAGATCTGGAGTGGATTCGTGAATTCTGGGATGGCCCGATGGTGATCAAAGGCATTCTTGATGCGGAAGATGCGCGCGATGCGGTGCGTTTTGGTGCCGATGGCATTGTGGTGTCGAATCACGGCGGGCGACAGCTGGATGGCGTGCTGTCGTCGGCGCGCGCATTACCGGCAATTGCCGATGCGGTAAAAGGTGATATCACGATTCTCGCCGACAGCGGCATTCGCAGCGGGTTGGATGTGGTGCGCATGATCGCTCTCGGTGCCGACAGCGTGCTGCTGGGACGCGCGTTTGTCTATGCGCTGGCAACGCACGGTCAGCGTGGCGTCGAAAATCTGCTCAATTTGATTGAGAAAGAGATGAAAGTGGCGATGACGCTGACCGGCGCGAAATCGATCAAAGAGATTACCCAGGCTTCGCTGGTGCAGGCTAACGCGCTGTTGAGCGAGGCGGGCTTGAGTCCGGCACGTCCTCGCGCGGTGAGCTAATCCAGCAGAATGAGTCATGTTGTCTATACTCAGTACCTGTCGAACACAACAGGAGGAATGACATGACCATTCATAAGAAAGGATCGGCCCATTGGGAAGGCGACATTAAAGGCAAAGGTACGGTAAGTACCGAAAGCGGCGTGTTGAGCAATCAACCCTACGGTTTCAATACCCGCTTTGAAGGCGAAAAGGGCACCAACCCGGAAGAGCTGATTGGTGCCGCGCATGCCGCTTGCTTCTCCATGGCGTTGTCATTGATGTTGGGCAATGAAGGACATCCGCCAACAAGCATTGATACCACCGCTGATGTGTCGCTGGATAAAAAGGGCGACGGTTTTGCCATTACTAAAATCGCACTGACCAGCGCCATCGTGTTACCCGGCATTGATGAGGCGAAGTTTGATGAGATTATCCAGAAAGCCAAAGCGGGCTGCCCGGTATCTCAGGTGTTGAATGCTGAAATCACGCTCGACTACACGCTGAATAAATAATCGCCCAAATGGGTGACCAGCGTTAGAATCAACGGTGCGCCTTAGGGCGCATCGTTGCTTTCTGTCGTCTGGAGGATGCGTGGCAAAAAAACTGGCTGCAACCAAACATTGGAAAATGATCGTGGTGCTGTTGTGCATCTGCGGGGCGCTGATGCTAATTCGCTGGGCGGCGATGATATGGGGATGAAAGAGTGGATCAGCAGTCACAAGCTTGGTGTGTTGGTGATGGTGATTTTGGTACTGGAGTTACTGCATTATCTGCTTACGGCGTCGTGGTTCCCATGGCAGATTGGCTAATCAATCAGGCGAATTCACCGTCTGTCTGGCGTACGTTACGCACGCTGCTGCGCGCAATGCGATAGGCCTTGCGTGGATCGCCCGCCACGAACTCAAAAGTGGGCGAGAAATAGAATGGCAGCCAGCCGCCGAAGCCGCTCTCCCATTCCCAACGTACGGGGCAGGGCCAGAGAATGCCATCATACAAAATGTAGTAAACCCAGCGTCCGTTTGGACGACGGGGGCGAGATGTTTTCATTGGATTCACAACGGTGATAGTGAAAAGCAGCTTATATTTTGAACGCTACAACCCATTCTTGCAATGCCGTTTGGCTAATATTTGCGCGACTGTAATAAAACTGGCACCGAATTAACGGTGCACTTCGCCACAAAGTAAGACCACGTTTGGCCGCACTTTATGGATGCGATCGGCCATTTGCTCACAGGCCACTTTGGTCGGATAGATACGCTCTGAAACCGGCAAGGCATCACAGGCATCATGCCCACACGCGCTCACTAACAAAACAAAACCAATCAGCATAATCAGACTCCTTTAACACCTTCTCGCTGGTACGGAATGTGTGGCTGGTCGTTCCCTTTTTTTGATCCAGTATAGCTAAACGCCTTGAGAGTCAATTATCACCCTGAGCGGCTTTCGTGTCCGCTTGCAAGATTATACGCATCGCGGCGCGCAACCGTAGCTCAATCTGGGCTAAACTATGCGGCCCTGATAAAAACGATGAGTGAGTTAACATGTCGAACGAAATTGCCCAGCCAGCCAGCAACCCAAAACAAGCCGCCTTGCAGCTGGTGATTGAACTGGTGCGCGCCGGAAAACTGAGCCCGCTGCAGGGTGATGCTTCTAACATGATTTCGATCTACGAGCAGTTCAAAAACCATTTCGAAGCGGAAAAAGAGTAATTTTTTTGCCAGCGGTCGCCATTAATGGCGACCCTGCAACACCGCAGCACGATTTTCGTAGGGTGCGCATTAATGCGCACCTGGCCGCCATGAATGGCGACCCTACAACACCGCAGCACGATTTTCGTAGGGTGCGCATTCATGCGCACCTGGTCGCCATGAATGGCGACCCTACGCGGGCTCATCTGCGTGGTTGCGATCGTACTCTTCCTGCGCGCGTTCCAGTGATGGACCATGCTCCAGCGCCCAGTCATACAGCGCGATAAACGGTTGCTGCAGCGTCTGCGCCAGCGGCGTCAGGCTGTATTCCACACCGATTGGCGCTGTGTTTAACACTTCACGATTCACCAGCCCATTGCGCTCCAGCCGCTTTAACGCATCCGCCAACGCTTTATGGGTGATGCCATCCAACCGACGACGAATTTCGTTAAAACGCGACGGCTTAGTACAAAGCACGGTGAGAATTAAAATCGACCATTTATTGGTGATGTGCTCCAGCACCGGCCGGGTTTTTCCTACATCTCTCAAGCTGTTACCGTCGATCTCCGCCATGGCGATATACTCCGCGATATCTGGTATAAACAAAGTGCGTAATTGTTATTAAGTATAAAATATATACCATCGGCTTTCTACCCAAACAGGAGAGAGCAGATGAGCAGACTGGATAACAAAGTGGCGGTGGTGCTGGGCGGCGCAAAGGGAATTGGTCTGGCGATCAGCCAGCGTTTCGCCAGTGAGGGCGCGACAACCTGGTTTACTTCGCGCCGCGAAGAAGAGTTACAGGCCGCCAGCAGCAGCATCACCGGCAACGCGCATCCGCTGCGTGCCGACGTGAGCCAGCAGAGTGAACTAACGCGCATTATCGAGACGATCAGGCGCGAATCCGGCCAGCTGGATGTGTTGGTAATCAACGCTGGCATGGCGGAGTACGCCACCATTGATGAGATTAGCGCCGGGCATTTTGACCAAATCTTCGGCCTTAATGTGCGCTCGCCGGTGTTTGCCTTGCAGGCAGCATTGCCACTGCTGAAGCCCGGCGCCAGCGTGGTATTGATGGGTTCGATTGCCGATGTGATTGGCACCCAGGGTTACGGCGTTTACAGCGCCAGCAAAGCCGCGCTGCGATCCTTTGCCCGCACCTGGACGCGCGAGCTCTCCGCGCGCGGCATCCGTATTAATGTGGTGGCGCCCGGCCCCATCGATACCGATATGATGCAGGCGGCTTCTGAAGAGGTGCGCAACGGCATCACCAGCACTATTCCGCTCAGCAGAATGGGCAAACCCGAAGAAGTGGCCAACGTCGCGCTGTTCCTCGCCAGTGACGAGAGCAGCTACATTGCAGGCGCAGAATTCTGTGTGGATGGCGGTTTGACGCAGGTGTGAGGATCATTCACGGCCATCTCAGGATGGCTGTTTTTGCTTGATCAGGCGAAATACCAGGCGGGCAGGATAGCGATCAAATTATTCAGCGTGTGCAGGAAAATCGGCAGCGCCAGACTGTTACTGCGCAAACGCGCATAACACAGCAGCAGGGAAAACAGCGTTAAGGCGACCAGCGTTTCCCAGTGCACATATTGAGTATGCATCACGGCGAACAGCAGGGAAGTGAGCAGCATGCAGGCAAAACGACTTCTCGGCGCCCACAGCAGAAAACCTTGCAGTAAAAATCCGCGGAACAGCACTTCTTCAAACACCGGCGCCAGCAATACAGCGGTGAGCAGCAGAATCAGCATCGAGCTGCGTCCCTGCTGCGATTGCGCAATCAGCCAGCCTTCCGGTTGCAGAAACTGCGTCTGCGCCACCATCAATGCAAACAGCAAACCGATAAACAGCAGCGCCTGCATCGGACGCACATACCCCAGCGGAATATCGCTGCGACGCTGACAGTAAAAACGGTACAGCGGATAGATCACCGCAAACTCCACCAGGCAAAGCACCGGCATCAGCAAGCCGTTGGTGCGCAGCATCCCGTAATTGGGAAACAGCGTAACCAACATGGTCACAAGGTAATAGACCACAAAGCTACCAACGTAAAACAGCGTCAACGTAACTTTGTCGGATTGGGTGTCCATAGGCGACTCAGCGAGCAGAGGAGAGCGCATAGTAGCAACGCCGATCAACGCTGTCGAGGTGGCGTGCTGCACATTTGCGCTGCTCAAATATTCCACCAACAAGACTAAATCTGCGGCACTCCGGGCCGATAACCTTTCAAACCCTTACAGGGTGGAGATGTGCGCAGTCTGCGTTGTCATCCGCCTTTTTTGCTGCCTGTATTTCGCGAGCATTGCGCATGAATTCTGAGTTTCACCGGCACGCGGCACTGGCCGCCAGGGCCAACATGGAAGCACACACGGTACAGGTAACGCGGCGCAGCCTGCGCACCTTGTCCTCGCTGCTGTTTGGCGTGCTGCTTCTCTCTGTAGTGATGGTGCTGGTTATCGCCCATCGACAAAATATCGACGCCATCCAGCAGGATGCCAATTTGCTGCGTCAGGCGTGGCAGCAACAGCAGCAGGAG
Source organism: Pantoea sp. SOD02 (assembly GCF_024707505.1). Taxonomy (GTDB): domain Bacteria; phylum Pseudomonadota; class Gammaproteobacteria; order Enterobacterales; family Enterobacteriaceae; genus Pantoea; species Pantoea symbiotica. The sequence continues at coordinate 1,025,245 of NZ_CP102604.1, forward strand.
ATGATCGTCGATGCGCGCGATTACGCAAACTGGGGCGAAGGCTGGAAAAACCTGCATCTGACGGTCAATAAGGTTTGGGCGTGGGATGAAGAGAACTTTGGTCCGGGGCTCTACAAGGAGTATCACTACGATGGCGTGTTCGTGGTCGATGGCAAGGGGAAAACCCGTTACGCGGTGATTCGCGGCAAATTATCCGATGTCACGTTAGAAAGCTGGTTAGGCGCACAAAGTGACCTTTTAGTGAGCACGGCACGTACGCTGCATGATGCCGTGGCACGCAATGCCAAGGTGGAGAACCATCCGGCCATTCTGGTAGCGGCGCCGATTACGCCGGGCAAAGTGCCGGATTTGCCGACTATTCCCGGCCCCGCTTCGGTGATGGTGTTCGTTAACATTTTCAGCCCAGACAAACTGCAAGCGTTGGGCAAATCCCTGAATGTGATTGAACCGCGTATCGCTAGCGGTTTGAACGATGCGCTGTTTGAACCTCGGCTGGTGGAGCCGGTGCTGCAGGGCGAACCGCTGGTGCTGCGCTGGCAGCCAAAAAATCCGGGTTTCGGCGTGATCTGGCTGATGATGCCGCTGCTGCTGTTCACCGCGCTGGCGGTGGCGCTGGTGACGCGTCGCGTGCTGCGTCATGCGCTGCATAATGCGGTGATCTCCGATCGGCGCTTTGAAATGCTGGCGATCAGTCAGCGTGAATTAGCCAACAGCGAAGAGCGTTTTCGCGATTTGGCGGAAGCAGCCTCGGACTGGATCTGGGAAATCGACGATCAGGGCCGTCTGTGTTATCTCTCGTCGCGCTTTGCCGCGGTCACCGGCCATGAAGTGAAAAGCTGGATGGGGCGTCCGCTCGATCAACTGCTCAGCCATCCCAGCCATTCCCTGGTCTCGTGGCTGATGCGCCAGGGTGAAGAGGTGCAGCACGTGCCGCTGCGCTGCCAGTTTATGTCGGCGAATGGCGAGCGACGCATTGGACAGTTAATGGCGAAAGCCATTCGGCGTAACGGCCTGCGCTCGGGTTTTCGCGGCACGGTTTCGGATATCACCCACGAAGTGGATGCCGAAGCGCGCATTCAGTTTCTGTCACGCCATGACATGCTGACCGGCCTCGCCAACCGCATGCAGCTGCAGGAGTATTTAACCGCCTATCTGGAGAGCGTTAGCGAGGATGATCCGCTGTTTGTTATCAGTTTCGATCTCGATCAGTTCAAACCGATCAACGATACGTGGGGCCACGCGGTCGGCGATGAAGTACTGAATGAGATCTCGAAACGGCTGAAAAGCCTGCTGGCGCCGAATGAACTGGCGGCCCGGCTCGGCGGCGATGCCTTTATTTTGTTGCTGCGCGAAAGTACGCGCGCTGGCGTTGAATATCGCTGTCGTGCGCTGCAGCGCATGGTGCATCAACCGATTATCAGCGGCTCGCATCAGATCAGCCTTACCGCCAGCATGGGCATCGTTTCGGCACCGCAGGATGCAGCGCATCCGGAAGCGCTGTTACGCCTGGCCGATATTGCGTTGGCTCAGGCGCGCAGTGCCGGACGCGATCAGTGGGTGTGGTACTCCAGCGATATGGCGAACCATCTGCAGTCAAAACGCGATATGGTGCAGGCGATTGAAGCTGCGCTGCACAATCACGCCTTCACGCTGCATTATCAGCCGCGCTATCAGTTACAAAGTGGGCAACTGGCCGGTGCGGAAGCGCTGATTCGCTGGCAGATAGCCGACGATCAGTGGATCACGCCCGATCGCTTTATTCCGTTAGCGGAAGAGAACGGCCTGATTGCGGCGATCAGCGATTGGGTGCTGATGCGTGCTTGCGTGGACGCCCGCGACTGGGGCGAGCAGCGCTATGTTTCCGTCAACATTTCGCCGGTTGAGTTTCGTAATAACGATCTGGTGCAGCGCGTGGCGCATGCGCTGGAGGTGAGTGGATTACCGGCCACGCGGCTGGAACTGGAGATCACTGAAAACGTCACTTTTGAAAATCCGGATCGTGCACTGGAGATCATGCAAGGCCTGCGCACGCTTGGCGTGCGGCTGACGGTGGATGATTTTGGTACCGGCTATGCGGCGTTGGGTTATCTGAAAACCTTCCCGTTCAACGGTCTGAAGATCGATCGTTCATGGATGAAGGAGTTCCCGGAATCGCAGCAGGCGCAATCGGTGGTCGCGGGTATTGTCGGTCTGGCACGCGCGTTTGCGCTGACCATTACCGCAGAAGGGATTGAAACCGAAGCACAGCTGAAAGAGCTAAAAGCGCTGTCGTGCGAGGAAGGGCAGGGATATTTCCTTGGGCGGCCTATGCCGCTGGCGGCGTTTAATGCGCGGTTGCAGGAAGAAGTTACATCGTAGGGTGCGCATAAATGCGTCAATCCTTTGTAGGGTCGCCATTTATGGCGACCATCCTTTGAAATCGCTTAACGCACTCTGATCGCAACAAACGTCATCAGCGCCGCGAAGCCAACAAAAATCACCAGTTCCATAACGCCTCCTAACTAAGAAAATTCTTAGTTAATTGTAGTGTTCCGACGCGTGATGTTTAGACAGTGCGTGCGATTAATCCTAACTTTTGAGAGGAAGATCGTGCTTTAGAGCGAATTTATGCGACCAATCTGCTGTAAATATTTCCGCTTCACGGTCACGCTTTGCTACTCTCAAAAACCGGTTGTCTATTAATCCAGGAGGAGAAACTTGTGACCCATTATGGAAAAGCGCTACTGGTAACGGCCTTATTTGCCCTCAGCGCCTGCCAGTCCGCCAGCAAACCTGACACCAGCGCTGCTGCCAGCCACGATCCGGAAACCGATCAGTGCGGCGCATCGCAATATCAAAACTACGTTGGTCAGCCATTATCAACACTCGACAGCAAACGCTTCGCGGTGCCGGTGCGCGCCATTCCGTGGAATTCAGCGGTAACGATGGATTTCAATCTGCGCCGCATAAATTTCGCAGCGGATCAAAGCGGTAAGATTTCCCGGGTTTACTGCGGATAACACCAAAACGACATTGCATTGTCATCTGGCTGTCACAGCGCCGGGCGAGGATAACTGCGCACTACGGAGATTTCCTCGTCACTCTCGAATATGCAATGCTCGTCTTATTTCTTCCCGCTTCGGCGGGAATTTTTTTATCTTTCGGCCTGTAAGGCTGATAGAGGAGTGATGATGAGAAAGAGTGCAAAATTGCTGCTGTTAACGCTGATGTTAAGCCCGCTGGCGCAGGCATCGAGCGAAGCGGCGTGGCAGCAAAACGACAAGAACATGCAGCAAAGCTGTCTCAAGGCCAGCGGCCTGAAGTCAGTGAAAGTGGTGGGCAAGCCGATTCAGTATGACGATAGCGTGGGCTTTGATGCGCTACTGCTGGAAGGTCGCTATCCGCAGAAGCATATGAAGAACCAGGTCGGGCGCGAACTCTGCCTGTACCAGCGTCAGAGCGGTAAGGCGTTTGTCAGCGAAGCCGACCATCTGCGTACGGTAAAATAATGGCGTGGGCCGCTATTGCTGCGGCCCCGATTCCAGCAGTTTTGCCAGTAAGTTGCGATAGCTTTGCAGCTGCTGTTCATCCCCTTCAAATTCCAGCTTATCAATCACGCGCGCAATAATCGCTTTGCTGGTGGCAGGCTGTCCGTCATCCATCAGTTCGCGCATGATCGCCGCCAACATGTCGCTCTCATGCGGTGCATGCCAGGCTGGGCTATTGAAGTAGTCGGTAATCGCCCGACTGGCGCTGTTAGGCTGGGTTCTCATAGCTGACCTCCGCAGAGACAACGATGCCCACCGCCGGATAATGGCAGCATGGGGAAATAAAGGTTAATCATGCGGACTGTCCAGAACAGACAGCGCGTCGCCAGTGATGACTGGTGGTTTTTTAAACATAGATGCGGTGTGGAATATTGTCAGTAACGTGTAGACATATTTTTTCACGTTTGCCTGCAGTCGCGATGCGCTTATCTTGCGGCAAGCATTGTTTCAGCACATAAAGACACTAAAAAACGGCCCTCAGACATGATTTGCTGTGAGCAGAATCACGCTCGACAGTGTAAAACTGCGTTTTTTCGCCCATGCCATGTTTTGCCGTCCGGTAATGTTATGAGATTGTTAGACTGAACCCTCGTTTCATTCTTCTGATGCCCGCGCCCATGTTACGCTCCATCGAGTCCTGGAAAGTTAATCTGATATCCGTCTGGTTTGGCTGCTTTTTTACCGGTCTCGCCATCAGTCAGATCATTCCCTTCCTGCCGCTGTACGTTGAAGAACTCGGGATTCGTGGCGGTAACGCGCTCAGCGTTTGGTCTGGACTCACTTTCAGCGTCACCTTCATTGTTTCTGCCGCCGTCGCGCCGTTGTGGGGCAGCCTTGCCGACCGCAAAGGGCGCAAGCTGATGCTGCTGCGCGCTTCGTTCGGCATGGGCGCGGTGATTCTGCTACAGGCGTTTGTCACCCAGGCGTGGCAGCTATTGCTGCTGCGCGCGCTAATGGGCCTCACTTCCGGCTATATTCCCAATGCGATGGCGCTGGTGGCGGCGCAGGTACCGCGCGAACGCAGCGGCTGGGCGCTGAGTTGTGTCTCCACCGGGCAGATCAGCGGCGTGATCCTCGGGCCGATGATTGGCGGTTTGCTGGCAGACTGGCTCGGTTTGCGCATGGTGTTTATCGTCACGGCGGTGCTGCTGATGGTGAGCTTCCTCGTCACCTTGTTCCTGATAAAAGAGACCGGTTATACGCCGGTCAGCAAGCAGGACAAGTTGAGCGGGCGCGAAGTGTTTCGCAGCCTCGATAATCCGCGCTTAATGATCTGCCTGTTCTTCACCACCATGGTGATTCAGATGTGTAACGGCTCGGTGAATCCGATCCTGACGCTGTTTGTGCGCGAGCTGGCACCGAATGCGCAGAACATCGCGTTTCTCAGCGGGGTGATTGCCGCGCTGCCGGGCGTATCGGCGCTGATCTCCGCGCCACGGCTGGGTAAACTCGGCGATCGTATTGGCACGCAACGCATTCTGATCGCCACCATGATTGTGTCGTTGCTGCTGCTGGTGGCGATGTCGTTTGTCACCAGCGCGACGCAGTTGGGCGTGCTGCGCTTCCTGCTGGGATTTGCTGATGGCGCGATGATGCCAGCGGTGCAAACGCTGCTGGTGCGGCATTCACGCGATAACGTCACCGGGCGTATTTTCGGCTACAACCAATCGTTTATGTATCTGGGGAATGTGGCAGGTCCGCTGCTGGGCGCGGCGGTATCGGCGGCAACCGGTTATCGCTGGGTGTTCTTCGCCACGGCGATGGTGGTGTTGGTCAACGTGATCTTCCTGCGCCGTTTCTATCGCCGCCCGAAAACCACGCTGACTCCCCCTTTGAGCCACCGTGACAGCTCGGAAAAACCTACTGACGCAACGTCAGCGCGTAGTGCCAGCGCTGCTGAGAAAGCAAAAACTCCGGGCTAACGCTTGGACTCCATGAATCGTCACCGCCGACGCCCATGTGGAAGCCGTCGAGGTGCAGCCAGCAGCCATCCTCTGGTTGCAGTAAGTGACGATGCGAGGTCGCACGCAGTTGTTCAAGGCTGAAGCGACTGAGCGAGAAGGCGAAATCACCGCGGACCTGCAAGCCATTGCTTTGTAACTGACGCGTGCCGCAGCGCAAGCCATTTTCACCGGGGAACACATACGCGGTGTTGAGCGCCGCCAGCGGCAGCTGCCAGCCTGAGAACTGCGCCGCCAGCTGGCGATCCGGATAGTTCTCGTGCGGGCCCAAACCAAGCCAGCTCACCTGCTGCGGTGACTTGACCAGTTGGCAGCGCAGCCCGATGCGTGCCGGCGGCGGCAGACCGGCGGCCTGTTCCACATTGACGCTGATAGACAACTCACCGTTCGCGCTGATCTGATAGCGTTTGTGACTGGTAAAAGCCAGTTGGCTGTTGGCGTGCCACTGATGCCAGGTTTCAATCAGCACGCTGTGTTTCAGGCTATCGACCTGCATATCCACCAACACCGCATCCAACTCATCGTAGCCCGCACGCTTCCAGCGCTCGACCCACGCATTAGGATCAACATTGGCGGCTTCGCTGGTGCCGATATCATTATCAATCGGTGCACGAATAAAGCACTCTTGCAGCGGCGTGAGCAGGGTTTCTTCATCATCGACAAACCATTGCACCAGCTCACCGCTGCGGCGCGAGAAGTGCCAGCGCTGCTGCGGCAGCACCACCGCCACCAGATCGTGATTGGCGATCAGTTCCGGCGCGGTGGCACCGGTCTCTATAACGCGCACCGGCAGCGCAGCGGGCAGCGGCCACTGATCCCAGGCAACGCGCGCATTCGCTTCGGACCACGGCGTGGCGTTGACCTGATGCACCGCGAGATTCAGCCACGCGTTGCCCTGCAAATCTTCCCTCGCCGGCAGCGTAAACGTCTGGCTACCTTGTGCGGCGAGATCGAGCGGCAATTCACCGCTGGCGATGGCAACGCCATCCTGCTCAATCGACCAGCGCAGCACTTCGTTATCACTGCGGCGGAACAGATATTCGCTGCTGACGGTAAAGCGATACGGCTGGTTAGCGTCACGCTGGAACTGGAAGAACTGCTGCGCGCGCTGGGCTTCAAACAGCGCCGGATGCGGGGAGCGGTCGGCAAAAACCAGCCCGTTCATGCAGAACTGACGATCGTTTGGCGTATCGCCAAAATCCCCGCCGTAGGCTTGCCAGGCTTCGCCGTGATCGTCATAGCGCGTCAGGCTTTGATCAACCCAATCCCAGACGAAACCGCCCTGCAAGCGTGGGAACTGGCGGAAGGCCTGCCAGTATTTAGCGAAACCGCCAAAGCTGTTGCCCATCGCGTGCGCGTATTCGCACAGGATCAGTGGACGCGTTTCGCCCGGCAGACCAATCCACTTTTTCAGCGACCACTTGGGTACCGCTGGGAAAGGCTGATCCTGATCGACGCGCGCGTACATCGGGCAGACGATATCGGTGGCGGCCGTGTTGGCGCCGCCGCCTTCGTACTGCACCGGACGCGTTGGATCGCTGCTTTTCACCCATTGATAGAGCGCATCATGCGTGCTGCCGTGACCGGATTCGTTGCCCAGCGACCAGATAATGATGCAGGCATGATTGCGGTCGCGCTGCACCATGCGCGTGACGCGCTCGCTGTAGGCGGCGAACCAGCGCGGATCGCTGGAGAGGCGATTCATTGGCTGCATGCCGTGCGTTTCGATATTGGCTTCATCCACCACATACAAACCGTATTGATCGCACAGGCGATACCACAGCGGATGATTGGGATAGTGCGCGCAACGCACGGCGTTGAAGTTGTGGCGTTTCATCAGCTCGATGTCGCGGCGCATGCTGGCTTCATCCACCACCTGACCGTTTTCCGGGTGATGTTCATGGCGGTTCACACCGCGAATCAGCAGCGGCTTACCGTTCAGGCACAGTTGCCCTTTTTCAATGCTGACGCGGCGAAAACCAACGTCGTAAGCTTCGGCTTCGAGCACGTTGCCATTTTCATCCAGCAGCGTCACCACCGCGCGATAAAGATGTGGCGTTTCGGCGCTCCACAGCAGCGGCTGGTTGACCGGCAAGATCAGCAAGGCGCGTTCAGGATAATGTCCGCGTTCGTCGATGATGTCGCTGCCAGGTGCCTGTTCCTGCTCGCCAATGCAGTTCTCACCGCGCCACAAGCTGACGCGCAAGCGGCATTGTGTGGGCTGACGATCGCCAGCGTGGATTTTGACGCTAACGCGCAGATCGCCGCGCAGGTATTCCGGGCTCAGCGCGGTTTCTATCTGCACATCGGCCAGTTGCGTTTCCGGCTTATGCAGCAAGCTGACATCACGGAAGATGCCGCTCATGCGCCACATATCCTGATCTTCCAGATAGCTGCCATCGCTCCAGCGCAGCACCATCACGGCTAAACGGTTCTGGCCGGGCTGCAACGCGTTGCTGAGATCAAATTCGGCGGGCAGGCGACTGTCCTGCGAATAGCCGATCCACTGGCCGTTACACCACAGGAAGAAGGCCGAATTCACGCCATCGAAGATAATGCGCGTCTGGCCCTGTTGCAGCCAGTTAGCATCGACTTTGAATGTGAGCGAGTAACATCCAGTAGGATTCTCTTGCGGCACTAAAGGTGGCGTAACCGGAATCGGGTACTGCACGTTGGTATAAATCGGCGCGTCAAAACCGTGCAGCTGCCAGTTAGCGGGCACCGGCAGCGCATCGGCGCCGGGCAGATCCTGCAGCAGCCAGCTTTGTGGCACCGCCTCAGGCTGCGTGAAGTAGCTGAAGGTCCATTGGCCATTTAATGACTGGCGCGAAGGCGAAGGGCGATCGTCGCGCGCGCTGGTTTCATCGCGCCAGCTGGCAAACGGCGGATGCGCATCCAACCGATTAAGGCTGGTTATCACCGGGTTTTCCCAGTCACGGCGCGCCAGAATTTCACTCAGGGATACAGCAGATAAGCTCATGATGAGATCTCATTTATTGTAATGCGCTCACATTGCGTGAAATTACACCGGCTGTAAAGTGTTCGACGGCAATTTTGCGCAGCATGTTGGCACCAATCGACGCCGCCTGTGTGATGTTTTTGCCGCTTTAGTGCCAGTGAATTGTTAAGCGTGGTGAGCAGAGATGAATAGCGCCTTGTTGCGGAGAATTCTGTATTGTCGCGCCCGATGCGGCCTCATACACTCAGCCCGATTTCACCATTCCGAGGTAATTATGGTCCGTATTATTAAAATCGCCGCAGTTGTGGCACTGGTCACCGCGCTGAGCGGTTGTATTTTCCCACCTCCGGGCGGCGGCGGTTGGGGCGGCGGTCATGGTGGTGGCGGTCCGGGACGCGGATTTATGGGCCCACATTAATACCCGTCATACTTCAAGCTGCAGGTGCGTTGGCTGCGTGCATTCACCTTCAGTCACTTACTGAAGTAAGCTCCTGAGGATGATTGCACTTGCCGCCTTCCTGCAACTCGAATTATTTAGGGTATAGGTAAGCGAAACGTTTCAATAAATCTTTAAACGTCCAGTGAAACGTTTCGCTATTACATATTGAAATCTAGCCGGTTTTTTTATTCTGCCGTTTGGCTGTTTTTTTCTGAAAACCCTTAAAAATCCTTGTTGTTTTATTCTGCGCAATGCTAACGTCTGTTTTTCTTCTCTCATTGAGCTTGTCGCATGAAAAACCTGATTGCGGAACTCCTTCTAAAGCTGGCTGAAAAAGAAGAAGAGTCTAAAGAATTAGTGGTTCAGGTTGAGGCGTTAGAAATCGTGTTAACCGCGATGCTGCGCAAACTGAATCCCGAACAATTCCACGACATTGAGGCCGCTATTAAATTAGCCATGCCGCCCGTCGCCCCCGCTGCTGAAACGCCCGATACCACCATGTTGCGTAATTACGTAGAGAAGTTGCTGCATCATCCCCGCGTTTAACGGCTATCGCCTGTTTTTTCAGGCGAATGTCATTATCGATTTCTCGTATTTGCTTATTCCGTGCCATGCTTAGGTGGCAATAATGCTATGGAGAATCCGGTAATGAAATCGTGTCTTTTGGCAATAATGACAGCAGGCTTGCTGATCGCAGGTGGTGCGAGTGCGGCTGAGAAAACCGCACAGCAGGAAAAAATGACCATGTGTAACCAGAGCGCCGGTACACAAAATCTGAAAGGCGATGCGCGTAAAAGCTTTATGAGTGACTGTCTGAAAAAAGACAGCAAAATGGGCAACATGACGCCGCAACAAATGAAGATGAAAACCTGTAATGCTGATGCGGGCGATAAAAAGCTCACCGGCGATGCACGTAAAACGTTTATGAGTTCGTGCCTGAAGAAAAGCTGATTTAATTAACGGTTAGCCCCGTTTTATTAAATCAAACCTGCGTGAAAAGTAATAAGGGTTCATGTTTAGCGTGAACCCTTTTTTTATTGCTGTAAGCTGCAGCGCAGTGGTATTTAATTTTACTTATCACGTCAGAGGAAAAACTCATATCAGGATCCTCATCACAAAACTGCACCGATAACGCTGCCAGGATGCTTTAGTCCTAAATAATGACTAATTATTCTGAACGCCTAATCCCCGCGAAGCCGGACCGTTCGTTGGGCAGCCTTTACCTGTGGAGTCTGCTATGAATGTGCTTGATTATGCTGTGATGGCGCTTTATGCGCTGATGATTGTGGCTATAACCTTGTGGGCGATGCGCAAGGTGGGCAGCACGCGTGATTTCTTTGCCGCCGGCGGCAAAATGCCGTGGTGGCTGTCGGGCGTGTCGCATCATATGTCGGGCTACAGCGCGGCGGTGTTTGTCGCCTATGCGGCGGTGGCCTACAACATGGGCATCACCATCTATTTTTGGTGGGCGTTTCCCATCGCTATCGCGGTGTTGATCGGTTCACGCCTGTTCGCGCCGCGCTGGGCGCGCTTGCGTATCTATATGAACATCGAATCGCCGATGGAATATCTCGCCACGCGCTACAACCTGCCCACGCAAATGGTGCTGGCGTGGAGCGGCGTGCTGCTGAAAACCTTTGACGTTGGCGCGAAGTGGGCGGCAATTGCGGTGATTATTAACGTCTTCACCGGACTCGATCCGCTGATCGGCATCTGTGTTTCCGGCGCGCTGAGTTTGTTTTACACCGTGATGGGCGGATTGTGGGCAGATGCCTGCAACGACTTCGGTCAGTTCGTGGTGCAGTTTGTCGCCGCGATTGTGATGGTGATAGCGGTGGCGGTGCATCTCGGCGGTTTTGCTGAGCTGTTCACCATCTGGCAGAAGCTGCCGTCAACCCACACGCAGATTATTCAGGAGCCGTACAGCATCGGCTTTATTCTCGCCTATTTTGTCATCTACACGCTGAGCTACAACGGTGGCACCTGGAATCTGGCGCAGCGCTTTATTGCCGCGCCCGCTGGCCGCGATGCGCGCAAAGCGGCGCGTCTCTCAGCCGCGCTCTATCTGATCTGGCCGCTGATTCTGTTCTGGCCAATGTGGGCGGCGCCGCTTTTGTTCCCAAATCTCAGCGATCCGTCGCGATCCTATTCGATGATGGCGATGGAACTGCTGCCGAATGGCTTAGTCGGTTTGGTGCTGGTGGCGATGTTTACTCACACGCTATCGATGACCTCTTCGGATGCCAACGCCATTACCGCCGTGGTGACGCGCGATATCCTGCCTGGCATGCTGCCGAAACGCTTTCAGCGCGGTAAAAGCTCGCTGCTGGTGGCGCGGCTCACCGCTTTCCTCTTCATTATCACCACGCTGGTGATTGCCATGAACGCCAGCCACTTCGGCGGCGTGCTGTCGCTGCTGATCATCTGGTTTGGCGGCTTAGTGGGGCCGATCTCCATTCCCATGCTGCTGGGTTTGCTGCCGGCGTTTCGTCGCAGCGGCAGCGCCGCCGCACTGGTGAGTTGGGCGATTGGCGTCGGCACCTTCTTTTGCGTGAAATTCATCTTTACCGATGTCAGCACCGCCACCGTGGTGGCCGCGCCAGTGATGTCTTCACTGGTGCTGTTTGTGGTGATGGGCTGGTTGCGCCGCGCGCCGGTTCGTCCGGAAGTGGATCAGCTGCTGAATGCACTCAATCAGGATCAGGATGCGCCCGCCGCACAGCGCTGGGCGCACAAAAGCAACGTCTCTCAGGAGGGATAACATGACGCTATTACAACAGGGAACCCGAGATCGCTTACACATCAAACGCTTCGCCAGCCGCGCGGCGTTGGGTGCGGATGCGGCTCAGGATGTGGCCGCGTTTCTGCGTCAACGGCTGAGTAAACAGCATGTGGTGCGCATGGTGTTTGCCGCCGCGCCTTCGCAAAATGAGTTTCTCGCCGCGCTGGTTGCGGCGAAAGATATCGACTGGTCGCGTATTCACGCCTTCCATATGGATGAGTACATCGGGCTGGAGGCGGATGCGCCACAGCGTTTTAGCCACTTTTTACGCCAGAAACTTTTTGATGTGGTGCAGCCTGGCGAAGTTAATTTGATCCCCTCTTGCGGCGATCCTGCCATGATTTGTGCGGATTACGCTAAAAAACTTAATGCCGCTCCGATTGATGCGGTATGTCTCGGCATTGGCGAGAACGGCCATTTAGCCTTCAACGATCCGCCGGTGGCCGACTTCAGCGATCCTTTCACTGTGAAAGTAGTGCAGCTGGATGATGCCTGCCGCCAGCAGCAGGTCAACGATGGCTGTTTCGCCACTTTCGCTGCGGTGCCTACCCATGCCGTGACGCTAACGATTCCCGCGCTGATGAGCGGAACGCGGCTGTTCTGCATGGTGCCGGGCGCCACTAAACGCGCGGCGGTGCGGGCAACGCTTGATGATGCGATCTCCACCGCCTGTCCGGCGACGTGTCTGCGCCAGCATGCCGATTGCACGCTCTATACCGACAGCGATGCCTGCCCGGAGGTGACGTTTGACTAACCTCATTTTGCGCGGCCGTGATTACCGCACGTTGCAACCGATTGAGCTGGAAATTGAGCACGGCACCATTATCGATGTGCGCGCGCTGAGCGAACTGGAAGAGGAGATTATCCTCGCGCCGGGCTTGGTCGATCTGCAGGTCAACGGCTTTCAGGGCGTCGATTTCAACCATTTTCCCTTCAGCGAAGAGGATGTGCTGCACGCCACGCGCGCGCTGTGGCAGCAGGGCGTCACCAGTTTTTTGCCGACGGTGATCACCGCCATGCCGGAGGAGATTGCGCAGGCGATGCAGCGACTCGCCAGCGCCTGCCAGCATCATCCTGACGTGGCACGCGCCGTGCCCGGTTTTCATCTGGAAGGACCGTTTCTGTCGCCTGAAGATGGGCCGCGCGGCGCGCATCCGCGCGAGGCGATTCGCGCACCGGATATCGCGCTGTTCGACAGCTGGCAGCAAGCAGCGCAGCAGCATATTCGCCTGCTGACGCTGTCACCGGAATGGCCGCACAGCGATGCGCTGATCAAGCATTGTGTGGCGCAGCAGGTGCGCGTCGCCATTGGGCACACTTCCGCTACGCCAGAGCAAATTCATGCGGCGGTTGACGCGGGTGCCACGCTCTCCACTCATCTCGGTAACGGCGCGCATCTGCAACTGCCACGCCATCCCAATTACATCTGGCAGCAGCTGGCTGAAGATGCGCTGACGGCTACCTTGATTGCCGATGGCGATCACCTGCCGGCGGACGTGCTGAAAGTGTTCCTGCGTGCCAAAGGCGAGCAAGCGTTGCTGGTCAGTGACGTCACTTCGTTTGCCGGGCAGCCGCCGGGCATCTATGACACGGCGATTGGTGGCCGCGTGCAGCTCAGCGCCAGCGGACGCCTGAGCATCGCCGATGCACCGCAACTGCTGGCGGGATCGGCGCGTGGTTTGCTGGAGGGCGTGAATTTCCTGCTGCGCCAGCAACTGGCGACGCTGGCGCAGGCGATTGAGATGGCCTCCATACGTCCGGCGCGCCAGCTCAATCTGCCGCAGCAGCAAGGTTTAGCCTGCGGCGCTCCCGCCGATGTGTTGCTGCTTGCTGCTCAGCCGGATGGCAGCGTGGCGCTGCGCGGCTGTGTGAAGCAAGGCGCTGCGGTGTGGAGTGAAAACGCAGATTATCTTTAGCGATTAAACAACGACTTACCTCTCGCTGCGCTTTGTTGTTGCGGACAAATCACCACGCTTTGCCAGGCTTACTCTTTGTAGGGATTTGCTGTTTACATCAAAAACCAGAAGAAAGGAGGCCTAACGTGAGCTATCAAACTGTCGTGGAACTCAAGTCGCTAGCGCAGCGCAAACCCACCAAATTTACCGTCGGCGACACCGATGTGGTGTTGATTCGTGATGATGAGCGTGTGCAGGCGTTTCAGGCCAAATGTCCGCACGCCGGTGCGCCGTTAGAGCAGGGCGCGGTGTGTGGCGACAAGCTGATCTGTCCGTGGCACAAAGCGGTATTTCAGCTACAGGATGGTCAGATGTGCGAGCCGCTGGCGCTGGCGAATCTGAAGCGTTATCCGGTGCGCATTGAACAGGGTAAAGTGCTGGTTAGCCCGCAGGCGATGTCGCCCGCCAGTGTGTCTTCCGCACAAGGTGAGTCGCCGGTTTGCGTGATTCTCGGCTCGGGCGCGGCGGGCAGCGCGGCGATCTGGACGCTGCGCGATGAAGGTTTTAGCGGGCACATCGTGCTGATTGAGCGGGAATCGGCTGCGCCTTACGATCGCACCGCGCTGAGCAAATTCGTGCCTTCAGGCAAAATGGCGATTGAAGATGTACCGAAGCTGCTGAAGCAGGATGTGCTGGGCACGGTGGAGCGGATTCAGGGCGATGTCGAGCAGCTCAAAGTACTTGAGCAAACGCTGATCCTTAAAGGCGGCCGGCAGGTGAAGTTTGACCAACTGTTGATTGCCAGCGGCAGCGTGCCGCAAGCGCTGGATATACCGGGTAAAGATCTCGACGGCGTGCATCTGTTGCGCTCGCTCAATCAGGCCGATGAACTACTAAAGGAAGTCGATAAGACCGAGCAACTGGTGATTATCGGCAACAGTTTTATTGGCATGGAGATGGCGGGATCGCTGCGTAATCGTGATGTTGATGTCACGGTGATTGCGCGCCATCCGCTGCCGTTTACTAAACAGTTTGGCGAAGAGATTGGCCGCCATTTTTACGATCTACATCGCAGCAACGGCGTGAAGTTTGTCGAAGGCGATCCGGTGGCGCTGGAAGGCGAGGGCAAAGTGAATGCGGTGCGCCTAAAGAGTGGCAAAAAAGTCGATGCCAGTTTGGTGCTGTTTGGTACAGGCGTGGTGCCAGCGACAACATTCATCCACGATCTGCCGCTGGAAGAGGATGGCAGTTTGCTTACCGACAGCCAGCTGCGCGTAGCTGATAACATCTGGGTGGCCGGTGATATCGCCAGCTATCCGTCGGTGCATGGCCCACAACGCATTGAGCACTATCGCGTGGCGCATCAACAAGGACGCATCGCGGCGCTGAATATGTTAGGGAAACAGATCCTGTATGATCGCGTGCCGTTCTTCTGGACCGCGCATTACGGGACGCGTTATGAGTATTTGGGGCATGCGGAAGAGTGGGATGATTACCGGTTGCTAGGATCGCTGCAGAATAAGCAGTTTATCGCTTTTTATTGTCAGAAAGGGATGATTGCGGCGGTATGTTCTGCCGGGCTGTATACGCTGACGGCAGCGCTGGTGCAGGAGATGCAGCAGCCCATGACGCTGGCGCAGGGTATTGCGTTGTATGAGGCGTATCAGGGGTAGAATCGGTGTTCAAAGGTCGCCATGAATGGCGACCCTACAACTACGATCACTGCTTACTCAACGCCTCTGACTTCGCCATACACTGCTGCATCGCGTTAATCACCGCCGCGCGGAAGCCTTTCTCTTCCAGCACTTTCACCGCTTCGATGGTGGTGCCGCCTGGCGAGCACACCATATCTTTCAGCTCGCCCGGATGCTTACCGGTTTCCAGCACCATCTGCGCCGAGCCTTTTACCGCCTGCGCCGCGAACTGATACGCCTGCGCACGCGGCATGCCGCCGAGCACCGCTGCATCGGCCATCGCTTCGATAAACATAAACACATACGCTGGCGCTGAGCCACTGACGCCAACCACCGCGTGAATCAGGTATTCATTCACCACCGCCGCTTTGCCGAAGCTCTCGAAAATCCCCACCACTTCATCCACCTCATGCGCTTCCACCAGCACGTTTGGCGTCACCGAGGTCATGCCTTCGTTCACCAGCGAGGGCGTATTGGGCATCACGCGGATGATTTTGCGATCGTGGCCGAGCACCGACGCCAGAGAATCCAGCGTCACGCCTGCCGCAATCGAGACCACCAGCACATCTTTCTTCAGCTGGCCGGCAAGATCTTTCAGCACTTTGAGAATCACATTAGGTTTCACCGCGCCAAACAGGATATCCACTTCGCGCGCCAGACTTTCCACGCTATCTGCGGCGGTGACGCCATATTGCTGCGCCATCGCCTGATTGGTGGCGGGCTTACGGTCGAATACCCAGATATTGGCGGGGGCGATCTGCCCGCTGTTGACCAGTCCGCTAATAATGGCTTTCGCCATATTGCCGCAGCCGACAAACCCGATTTTCTTCTCCAGCATCGCTTTATCCTCTAAGTGGTTCATTTTCTGTGGGGGTAAGCTTACGTCAGCAGGGATTAATAACAAGGCGGGCGGCCAGCAAAAACAGTTGCGATTCTGCCGCAGCACGGCAAGATCAGCCTCATTGCCGGTTAAGAAGGATTCATCATGTCGATTTGGGTTGATGCGGATGCCTGTCCCAATGTCATCAAAGAAGTGCTGTACCGCGCGGCCGAGCGCACCAAAGTTACCGTGACCTTTGTCGCCAACCAGCCGCTGCGCGTGCCGCCGTCGCCGTGGCTGAAAACGCTACAGGTCGCTGCCGGGTTTGATGTGGCGGATAACGAGATTGTGAAACGGGTGCAGCCTGGCGAGTTGGTGATCACCGGCGATATTCCGCTGGCTGCGGAAGTGCTGGAGAAGGGCGCTGCGGCGTTGAATCCGCGCGGAGAACGTTACTCGACTGACACCATTCGTCAGCGCTTAACCATGCGTGACTTTATGGAGACGATGCGCGCCAGCGGGATTCAGAGTGGCGGCCCGTCGACCTTGAGCCAACGCGACCGCCAACTGTTTGCTAACGAACTGGATAAGTGGTTACGTCAGCGCTAATCAAACGAAGCTGTCATCGTCATCGTAGTCACCGCCAAAATCGCCGAAATCATTGTTATCCGCAACGTTGTTATCCCAACCCGAATTATCGTTGTTAAGGAACGCGTTGTTGCTGTCGTTGCCGTTAAAGGTGTCGAGGCTGTTATCCACCTGCGGCAGCGCCGGCTCGTTGATGATGTTAACGATCTCTTCTGGCTGTGAATGGTGGAACATGCTGGTCAGCATATCCGCCATCACCACGCCGCCCGCCACACCAACTGCCGTTTGCAATGCGCCGCCGAGGAAGCCGGTGCCGCGTGCCGCCGGAGCATATTGCTGTTGTGGCGCTGGCGCATACTGCTGTTGCGGCTGCGGCGGTGGATTACCCCACGCCGGTTGCTGTTGCGCTGCCGGGCGCGATCCGCCGCCAAACAAGCTTGAGAGAAAACCGCCGCTGCTCTGCTGCGGTGCCTGTTGCTGCTGCGCCTGCGCCAGACGATTTTCCAGATCCGTAACCTGCGCGTTGAGTTTTTTCAACGCCGCTTCCTGAATCAGGATCGCCTGCGACATGTAGTAAGGCGCGCCGGGCTGATTCTGTAAATGCTGTTTGATTAACTGCTCTGCGCCAGCATCACGCGGGCCGCTTTGCGTTTCAGCCTGTTTCAGTCGGCTGAACAGATTTTCAATCAGTTGTTGTTCTTCGCTTTGCATGGGGAACCCTCCTTTAAGGTATGCCTCATATATGAGGGCGCGACTTGAGAAAGTAAATCAGCGGCCTGGTAAGGAAATGTTGGCCGCTGTTACATTTGGCCCGATGCACGATTCATTCATTGTTTTTCGCTGGCTTTTCAAACGGCTAGCTTAAGATGTGACTGAAATACGCGTAAATCGTGCCTCGCGGGTGGCTGATAAAATAAAATCCAGGTATTATGCGACGCATTATTGACCTGATGACGTTGCCCGTGCGGCACATTACGGCGGAGGATGAGCCCGGATGTCATTACCCATCTATCTGATCGGCGCACGCGGTTGCGGTAAAACCACTGTTGGCAAGGCGCTGTCACAAGCGCTGGGCTATGCCTTTAACGATACCGATCACTATCTGCAACTCACTACGCAACGCAGCGTGGCGGAGATTGTGGCGTCTGAAGGGTGGGATAGTTTCCGCGCCCGCGAAACGGAATCGCTGCGTGCGGTCACCGCGCCGAATACGGTCATCGCTACCGGCGGCGGCATGGTGCTGGCTGAAGTGAATTGTCGCTTTATGCGCGAACACGGCCAGGTGATTTGGCTGAATGCGCCCTCAGAAGTGCTGGCCGATCGTCTGGAACATCAGCCGGAAGCAGCGCAGCGTCCTACGTTAACCGGCCGCCCGATTGCCGAAGAGATGGGCGATATCCTGCGTGAGCGTGCCCATCTGTATCGTCAAACCGCGCATCATGAAGTCAACGCGATGCAATCGCCCGATCGCGTGGTTGAGCAAATTCTGCAATCGCTTTCTCTGGCGCGCGCCAGCTAAACCCTCAGATTTCTCTCTGTTTTTTTGCAGCGATCCTCAGTTGTCTATACTTAGCGTTAGGCAGAGGATCACCGCTGTCTGTGGACAACTGATAGAAGAGGGAAAACGATGCCAACTAAACCACCCTATCCGCGCGTCGCGCGTATTGTCGCCGTTGAAAAAGGTTCGGCGGATCAAACCGTCACCTGGTATGAATTACGTGCCGACCATCCCAAACCCGATACGTTAATTAGCGAACACAAAACTGAAGCCGAAGCGCAAGATGCAAAAGAGCGCTATGAAGATGCCGATAAAGATTAACTTTACCCGTCATATTTCAAGCTGCCGGTGCGTTGGCTGCATGTGTTCACCCCAGTCACTTACCTAAGTAAGCTCCTGGGGATTCACACATTTGCCGCCTTCCTGCAGCTTGAACTATTTAGGGTAAAGAATCTCAGCCGAAAAACTGCAATATTCCAAAAAAGTTACACACTTTCCTGCTGAATATTTAACTCACCTGATTACGTCATTTATTTCCCACTTCACGCCGTATTTTATTCTGCCTTAAATTCCCCCAGAAACGTCCGGCTTAAAATTTGCGCTTGACCGCAAAAGCGTAGCGCTTTACTTTCTGTTTATTGATAGAGGAACTCAGTTCCATATAGTGAAACCGACACCATGACCACACTCGAAAATGCCTCCGCCGTACTGAAGCTGTTTCAGCGCTTTGGCGTGACGCAGGGCCATCCCGGCTTAACCTTTACCGAGGTGGTGGATGCGTTGGGCTTGCCGAAAAGTACGGTATCGCGCCTGCTGGCGACCATGGAAAGTGAAGGCTTACTTGAGCGTGACACCGAAAGTCGCTGCTTCCAAATTGGTCGCGTGCTGCTGTCGGTGGCGGGTCACTATCTGTCGACGCCGTTAGTGGATAGCGCGTCGGCGCCGATGGCGCGTCTGGCGGCCAGCAGCGGCTGCATGGGCTATATCTCGGTGCTGGATGGTGACGATGTGCTGGTGATGCGCATGTATCACGGCCGTTTCTTCACCCAACTGGTGACGCCGCCGGGCACGCGAGTTTCATTAACCGGCACCTCGACCGGACGCGTGCTGCTGGCGCAGCTCAGTGATGAAGAAGTTCGCGATCGTTTTGCCAGCAACTGGCAGGCGGCGTCGATGAATTCGCCACTGAGTGTGGATGCCTTATGCCAGGAGTTAGCTGTGATTCGCCAGCAAGGCTGGGCACTGGCGCGCAATGAGACGCTGCCAGGCATCAGCTCGTTAGCGGTTGCGGTAACCAATAAACATCGCGGTGAAAGTGCCGCGCTTTGTCTCTCGTTTTTATCGCAAGAAGCGGCGCCCGGTTATCCGGAGATGCTGCTCAGCGAACTACGCGCAACGGCTGCACTGATGGCCGAAAAGTACGGCGCATAATCCTGTCCAAACAGGAAACCCTATTTTAGTTTTGAAGGCGTTTATTCGCGCCACACCAGGGAAATAGCAGGTCTTCGGACCTGCTTATTTCAATAATCAGGGAACGATTAATATAAAAACGTTGATGTCCCGCGTGTCGGGCGCTGCGAATTAACGCGTTTTCTACAGGGTGAAAATACGGGGATCTTATGCGTCAAAATAATCCAATAAAAAGTGTTGGCGTTGCCTTAATGCTGGTTCTGCTGTCCGTTGCAGGCGCCATCATTGGGGTTCAGCTTATTACCACCATTGGGGTGACACCCAATACCTCTATTATCGGCGCGCTGTTTGCCATGCTGCTGGCGCGTATTCCACTGCAATGGTTTCGTCGCTATCGCTCCATTGAAGTCCAAAACCTCGCGCAAACCGCCATCTCTTCTGCCACCTTCGGTGCCGCCAACAGCCTGCTGATGCCAATCGCGGTGCCGTGGGCGCTGGGCGAGCCGCAGCTGGTGCTGCCGCTGTTTGTCGGCGTCAGCGCGGCGATGCTGCTCGATGCTTATTTACTCTATCGCCTGTTTGATACGCGCGTCTTCCCGGCCAGCAATGCATGGCCGCCGGGCGTGGCGGCAGCCGAAGCGATCAAAGCCGGTGATAAAGGTGGTCGTCAGGCATGGTTGCTGGTGGTGGGCATTGTCGGCGGCATCGTCGGTTCGATGCTGAAGATCCCCATGTCAGCATTTGGTACCGCGTTTATCGGCAATATCTGGGCGCTGAGCATGCTCGGTATTGGCTTCCTGTTACGTGCTTACGCGCAACCGGTTGCTGGCATTGATATCAACGCGCTCTATATTCCGCACGGCGTGATGGTTGGTGCAGGTTTGGTGGCGTTGATTCAGGTGGTGCAGGTGATTCGCAGCCGCCGCAATGATCAGGTCAACGTCAGCCGCAGCGACAACGAAGTGAAACGTTCGCTGGGTTTCGGCACCGTCGGCTACATCGTCATCTCCACGCTGCTGGCGCTGGCGGGCGGTTTGTGGAGCCAAATGGGCCTGCCGATGCTGGTGCTGTTTATCCTCTACGCCGCCTTTGCTGCCTTCGTGCATGAATTGATTGTCGGTATTGCCGCCATGCACTCGGGCTGGTTCCCGGCCTTCGCGGTGGCGCTGATTACCCTGATTCTCGGCATTCTGCTTGGCTTCCCGCCGCTGGCGTTGTGCCTGCTGTGCGGCTTTACTGCCGCCACCGGTCCGGCGTTTGCTGATATGGGTTATGACCTGAAAGCCGGCTTTATCCTGCGCGGCAACGGTGCCGATGTGCAGCAAGAGCTGTGGGGTCGCCGCATCCAGCTGATCGCCGCGATGATCGCCTTTGTGATCTGTATTCCCGTGGTGTGGTATGCGCACACGATTTTCTTTGCCGAGAATCTGCTGCCGCCGGTGGCGCGCGTCTATGCCAAAACCATTCAGGCCGGAGCCGAGCCGGGTATTGCTGGAAATCTGCTGATGTGGGCGATTCCGGGCGCCATCATTCAGCTGATCGGCGGACCGAAGCGTCAGCTTGGTGTGTTGCTGGCGACCGGTTTATTGATCAACAACGCCGCTGCGGGTTGGGCGGTGATGGTGGGCATCACGCTGCGCATCATCATCCTGCGCGTGTGGGGCGAGCGTGGACGTTCACCGATGGAGGTGATGGCCGCTGGATTTATCGCGGGCGACGCGCTCTACAGCTTCTTCCATTCACTCTTTGCCAGTGGCACCAAGAAATAATCCAGGGAATTCATTATGAGTTTACAGCAGACACTGCAGGTCTTTGAGTTACTCGATAGCGCTTACATTGATGGCCAACAGGTAGTTGATTTGTTCGCGGCCTATCCGGGCGTCACCGCCAGCACGAAACGCGTCACCGGGCCAAAAGGGCGGACCGATTTCGTTCGTATAGACATTCCCGGTGCGCAGGGAAAAAGCAACGGCGGCAACGCACCAACGCTTGGCATCATTGGGCGTCTTGGCGGTATCGGTGCGCGTCCAACGCGTATTGGGATGGTGTCAGACGCCGATGGCGCAGTCGCGGCGGTGAGCAGTGCCTTGAAACTGGCGCAGATGCAAACCAAAGGCGACGTGCTGGCCGGTGATGTGATCATCACGACCCACATCTGCCCGGATGCGCCAACCCGTCCGCACGAACCGGTCGATTTCATGGATTCGCCGTGCGACGACATCACCATGAATGACAACGAAGTGATTGCGGGTGTCGATGCGATTTTGTCGATCGATACCACTAAAGGTAACCGCATCCTCAATCACAAAGGTTACGCGCTGTCGCCGACGGTGAAAGAGGGTTACATCCTGCGCGTCTCAGAAGATCTGCTGCGCATCATGGAGATGACCAGCGGCAAACCGGCGGTCACCTTCCCGATCACCACGCAGGACATCACGCCATACGGCAACGGGGTTTATCACCTCAACAGTATTTTGCAGCCTTCCACCGCGACGGATGTGCCGGTGGTGGGCGTGGCGATCTGCGCTGAATCGGTGGTGCCAGGCTGCGGCACCGGCGCGAGCCACGAAGTGGATATCGCTTTAGCGGTGAAGTTTGCGGTGGAAGTGGCGAAAGAGTTCGGGCGTGAAACCTGTCACTTTTACGACGCGCAAGAGTACGCTCTGCTGCTCTCTTTGTATGGTAGTCTCAGCCATCTGCGCACCCGGAAAGCCTGATGATGAATATCTCCCTGGTCACACTGACGATTGGTCAATCACCGCGCAGCGACATTCTGCCGCTGCTGCTGGAACATCTGCCTGCCGATCAGGTGGCGCATGCCGGTTTACTCGACGGTTTGACGCTGACCGAAGTCGAGCAGCAGTATGCGCCCACGCCGGGCGAAACGGTGCTGGTGTCGCGTATGCTCAGCGGCGAGCAGGTGCGCCTGTCGGGACCAAAAGTGGAGCAGGGACTGCAACGTAAGATCAACGCGCTGGAAGAGCAGGGCTACGACACCATTCTGCTGCTGTGCACCGGCGAATTTGGCGCGCTGAAAACCCAATCCGCCTTGCTGCTGGAGCCGGATCGCATCATCCCGCCGCTGGTTAAGGCGATTGTGCAACAACACAAAGTCGGCATTGTGGTGCCGGTGGCAGAGCAGATTGCCGAGCAGGCCAACAAGTGGCGCAATCTGGATACGCCGCCGTGCTTTGCCGTCGCCAGTCCCTATCTGGCGGAGCAGGCCGATTTGGTGGAAGCGGGATTGTCGCTGCAGGAGCAGGGCGCGGATGTGGTGGTGCTGGATTGCATCGGCTATCACCAGAAGCACCGTGATTTCCTGCAGAAAATGCTGGGCATTCCGGTACTGCTGTCGAACGTGCTGGTCGCCAAGCTGGCGGCAGAATTGATCGTCTAATGCGGAGAGATCACAAGTTGCGATCTGTGGCGCTAATTCGCGTGACAGATCAGCGAGTTCCTTAGTAATCTGCCAGTCACGATAATGTGCTGTGAGGAAGTAATATGCTCAATACAAGTGAGTATTTCGACGGAAAAGTGAAATCCATTGGTTTCGACAGCGTGACCATTGGCCGTGCCAGCGTTGGCGTGATGGCCGAAGGTGAATACACCTTCGGCACCAACCAACCGGAAGAGATGACGGTGGTGAGCGGCGCGCTGAAAGTGCTGCTGCCGGGTGAAACCGAGTGGAAATGGTATGAAGCCGGCGCTGTGTTCAGCGTGCCAGGCCAGAGCGAATTCCATCTGCAGGTGGCCGAGCCTTCTTCCTATCTCTGCCGCTATCTCTAAACTTAAGATTTAGAACATCTTAAACCTGCGACTTCTGTTGGAAGAGCAGGTTTTTTTATTGCTGAGCAATAGGTGCGCATGAATGCGCACCCTACGAAAATCCGCGCAGGTCTGTCGTAGGGTCGCCATTCATGGCGACCTGGTTCGAGGGAATTAACGCTTCGCTTCGCCGCCTAGCGCTTCAACCAGGTTGCTGATCAGCGCGGCCAGTTCGCTGGTCATCAGAATGAAATCGGCATCGAAACGCTGGGCGAAATCATCGCGGTCGATGTCATCATTCTGCTCACGCAGCGTGTCGCTGAACTTCAAACGCTTCACTGAAGCATCATCGGCGATAACGAACTGAATACGTTCCTGCCAGTCGAGCGCCAGTTTGGTGACCACTTTACCGGCTTCAATGTGCGTGGCGATCTCGTCGGAAATCAGATCCTGCTTCTTACAGCGAATCACACCGCCATCTTCCAGCATCGCTTTCAGTTCGGCTTCATCCATTAAGGCGAAACCGGCTGGCAGTTCACCTGAGCGCACCCATTCGGTCAGCGTCAGCTCGATCGGATTCTCCAGCGTTAACGGAACCACCGGCAGCGAACCGAGGCTTTTACGCAGCAGCGCCAGCGTATCTTCGGCTTTCTTGGCGCTGGCGCAATCGACGATGATCAGGTTGTTAACGGTGTCGATCCACATATAAGTCTGGCTGAAACGGCTAAACGCGCGTGGCAGCAAGCTGTGCAGCACTTCATCTTTCAGCGAATCTTTTTCAGTCTTCTTCAGCTTGCGGCTCTGTTCCGCTTCCAGCTTGTCGATTTTGGCTTCCAGCGCCTGCTTCACCACCGGCGACGGCAGAATTTTTTGCTCGGTGCGCGCGCAAATCACCATCTGACCGTTGATTTCATGCGTCAGCGCTTCGCTGCGGTTGCCCATCGGTGAAACCCAGCCGGTTTTCGCCATATCCTGGCTACCGCACGGCGAGAAGGTGAAGGCGTCGAGCTGCTTTTCCAGATCGTCTGCGGACAGCGGAATGTCACGATTCAGACGATAAACCATCATATTTTTAAACCACAACATCGGGATTCCTTACCGTGGGTGCGATCGGGCGCACAAGTCTCAAAGTCAGCGCGCATGATAGCGAAACATCGGATTGGTTTCATTGCCTTTCCCGATTCAGCCTTCTACTGTATTTGTCACCAGAACGAATAATGAGGAATAAATCGTGCGTATCGGGATTGATTTAGGCGGTACCAAAATTGAAGTGATTGCACTGTCGGATCAGGGTCAGGAGCTGTTTCGTCATCGCGTTAACACGCCGCGTGACGACTACGCTGCCACGGTTCAGGCGATTGTCGATTTAGTGCTGCTGGCGGAGGAGAAAACCGGCCAGCAGGGCACGGTCGGCATCGGCATTCCCGGCACGATTTCGCCCTACACGCAGCGGGTGAAAAACGCCAACTCCACCTGGCTGAACGGTCAGCCGCTGGATAAGGATTTAGCGCAGGCGCTGAATCGTGACGTGCGCATCGCCAACGACGCGAATTGTCTGGCGGTTTCCGAAGCGGTGGATGGCGCGGGCGCGGGTCAGCCGCTGGTGTTCGCGGTGATCATTGGCACCGGATCGGGCGCGGGCGTGGCGATTGGCGGTGAGTCGCGCATTGGTGGTAACGGCAATGCCGGTGAGTGGGGCCACAATCCGCTGCCGTGGATGGACGAAGATGAACTGCGCCATCGCGCGGAAGTGCCCTGTTATTGCGGTTTGCAGGGCTGCATTGAGACCTTTGTATCGGGCACCGGTTTCGCTATCGATTATCAGCGTCTAAGTGGTAAAGCGCTGAAAGGTGCGGAGATCATCAAGCTGATTGAGCAGCAGGATCCGGTGGCGGAACTGGCGATGAATCGCTACGAAATGCGTCTGGCGAAATCGCTGGCGCAGGTGGTGAATCTGCTTGATCCCGATGTGATTGTGCTGGGCGGCGGCATGAGTAATAACGATCGCCTGTATCAAACCGTGCCGGCACTGATGAAGCAGTGGGTGTTTGGCCGCGAATGTGAAACACCGGTGCTGAAGGCGGTGCACGGAGATTCGAGCGGTGTGCGTGGGGCAGCGTGGTTGTGGCCGGTTAAAGCGTGAGTTGATGTAAAAAGGTCGCCATAAATGGCGACCCTACAAAACCCCCTGCTAACATTACTCACCCACTAACATCGAATCCTGCGGCGCGTTATCGCGCTGAGCTTTGGTTGCCAGGAAGTAGACATATCCCACCGCCATAATCGCCACAAACAGGCCGCCAATCACCGGGTTAAACCACAGCATCGCTACGAGACACACCAGCGACAGCACCAGCGCAATGCCGGGCACAATCGGATAGCCCGGCGCACGGAAGCTGCGTTCCATCTCCGGCGCAGTGCGGCGCAGTTTAAACAGGCTCAGCATACTCATCAGATACATCACAATCGCGCCAAACACCGCCATGGTGATCATCGCGGCGGTCAGCGTCATGCCTTGCAGATTGATAAAGCCATCGCTGTAGATGGCGGCGATACCAATCAAACCCCCGGCGATAATCGCGCGGTGCGGCGTCTGGAAGCGCGACAGCTTGGCCAAACTCTGTGGCAGATAACCGGCGCGGGCGAGGGCGAAGAACTGGCGCGAATAGCCGAGAATAATGCCGTGGAAGCTGGCAATCAGCCCAAACAGACCAATCCACACCAGCATGTGCATCCAGTTGGAGTTTTCACCAACGATCATCTTCATCGCCTGCGGCAGCGGATCGTTGATGTCCGACAGCTTGCGCCAGTCGCCAGCGCCACCGGCCAGCAGCATCACGCCAATCGCCAGCACCACCAGCGTCAGAATGCCGGTGATATAGGCCTTGGGAATGGTGCGCTTCGGATCTTTGGCCTCTTCGGCCGCCATCGCCGCGCCTTCAATTGCCAGGAAGAACCAGATAGCGAACGGAATCGCGGCGAAGATGCCAGACATCGCCGGCATGCCGAAGTGATCGCTGCCCGCCCAGCCGTTAGCGGCAAAGTTGGCAATGCTGAAGCCCGGCGAAACCACGCCCATAAACACCAGCAGCTCCAGAACCGCCAGCACCGTGACCACCAATTCGAACATCGCCGCCAGCTTGACGCCGAGAATGTTCAGCGTCATGAAGACGATATAGGCGCCGACCGCAGCAGTTTTCGGATTGAGATCGGGATATTGCACGTTGAGGTAAGCGCCAATCGCCATGGCAATCGCCGGCGGTGCGAATACGAACTCAATCAGCGTGGCGAGGCCAGCGATCAAGCCGCCGGTTTCACCGAACGCGCGGCGGCTATAGGCAAACGGGCCGCCCGCATGCGGAATCGCGGTGGTCAGTTCGGTGAAGCTGAAAATAAAACAGGTATACATGGTGGCGATCATCGCGGTGGTGATCAGGAATCCCAGCGTGCCCGCCACGCCCCAGCCGTAACTCCAGCCAAAATATTCACCAGAAATCACCAGTCCAACCGCAATGCCCCACAAATGCAGGGTGCCCAGCGTGGGTTTGAGCTTATTCGTCATCGTCTTTTCCCCGTCGTCATTGTTGGTGCGGCAGCTTCACCGCGCTTTTTTATCTTTGCGCTACAGTGAAGTGATAATGCCGCTGGCTGGCGCGGGAAAACTTGACGCGGGCGCAGTGAGTTTTGTCCTCCACGGTCAACTCTGAGGCAAGAAAAGTGCCAGATGCACGCTGCGGTCAACTTTGGGTTGTCTGCGGTCAAGCAGTCAGGACGACGTCATCCCATGCTGATACCACTTGCTTGATGCTGGAGATTGATGAATGAGTGCCGAACAATCCGATACCTTAACCGATGCTGAAATCACCCTGCTGGCGCATCAGGCGCTGGCCAGTTATCCCGCGGCACTGCGCGGCGAACTGAAGCTGCTGTGCCGCTCGGAAAATGCCACCTTCCTGTTGCAGGCGGCGGGCAAACGCTATGCGCTGCGTCTGCATCGTCCTAACTATCACAGCAAAGCGGACATTCAGAGCGAGCTGCTGTGGCTGGATGCGTTACGTGATATCGGCATCATGGTGCCGCAGGCGATCCCGGCCAGCGATGGCGCAACTGTGCTGACGCTGCAGATGGCAAATGGCGCAGAGCGCTACGCCGTATTGTTCCATTGGATCGACGGTGACATGCCTACCACCGATGTCGATCCCAAAGCGTTTCAGCAGCTCGGTCACATCACCGCGCGCCTGCATCAGCACAGCCGCAAATGGCAGAAACCGGCCGGTTTCCAGCGCATCATTTGGGATCATCACACCATGGTCAGCGATCATAGCCATTGGGGACGCTGGCAGGATGCGCCGAACCTCAATCCGGCCGATCACGGCATCGTCGCCGAAGCGGTGGCGCGCGTCGGGCAAGAGCTGCAAGGCTTTGGCAAAGGGGCGGATCGTTATGGTTTGATCCACGCCGATCTGCGTCTGACCAATCTACTGCTGCATAAAGGCGAAACGCGGGTGATCGATTTTGATGACTGCGGACTCGGCTGGTATCTGCACGATCTGGCGGCGGCGATCAGTTTCGTTGAGCATCATCCGCGCGCCGCCGAATGGGTGGATAACTGGATCCTCGGTTACGAAAAAGTGGCGCATATCAGCGATGAAGAGATGGCGCTGGTGCCGACGCTGCTGATCCAGCGCCGTATTCAGATGACGGCGTGGATGGGATCGCACGCGGAAACGGAAATGGCGCTGAGTCTCGGGCCGCGCTGGGCCGATCACTCGGTGCGCCTCTGCCGACGTTATCTGGAAACTAATCAGCTGCCGGTCGGCGTTTGATGCACCAGCAGTGAGCAGCTTTGCGCTGTCGCGGCGCAATTGAGGTCGCCATTAATGGCGACCCTACGACAAAATCCACGAATGACTCGCCTGGTACGAAAATTGCTGGAATCCTCCACCTGTTTCACTCGCGCCACACGCAGAGGTTCCGATGCAATCACTCATCACACCCACTGAAGCCTTCAGCGCCTTGTCCGTCAGCGCC
The DNA here is from genome assembly GCF_024707505.1 of Pantoea sp. SOD02. Lineage (GTDB taxonomy): Bacteria > Pseudomonadota > Gammaproteobacteria > Enterobacterales > Enterobacteriaceae > Pantoea > Pantoea symbiotica. The sequence continues at coordinate 1,053,614 of NZ_CP102604.1, forward strand.
AGCAACCGCGGCGTGTTGGCGGCGGCCGCCACCGGACTGAGCGGATTTATCACTGACAAAGGCGGCGATGTCGATCGCATCTTTGGCATCAGCGGCATTAACTCCGAACTGCTGGCGAGCCCCACGCTGAGCCTGGGTTTAGTGAACTACTGTCGCGTGATGGAAGAAGCGGCACGTCATTCCGGTTTTGATAACTTCGGTTTGCATTACGGCAAGCAGTTCAAACCGCAGTCATTAGGCTTGATTGGGTATATCGGCCTCTGTTCACCGACGCTGGAGCAGGCGCTGCATAACGTGGTGAATGCGTTTCCGTGGCATCAGCACGACACGCTGACGCGGCTGGTGGACAAAGGCGAGTGCTGGCGGCTCGATTATCAGGTACGCCACGGCGCGATCCTGTTACGACGTCAGGATGCGGAACTAACGCTCGGCATGTTCCTTAACTTGATCCGCCACGTCGCCGGCAAAAACTGGGCGCCGCGCGAAGTGCATTTCGAACATCCGCGCCCGGAGCAGTGGCACGAGCACTGCAAAGTGTTTGATGCGCCGGTGTGGTTTGATCAACCCTTCAACTCATTGCTGATCCCGAAACGCGATCTGCTGCGCAGCATGCCAGAACAGGATCCGATGCTGCTGATGGTGATGCAGGATGCCATTCGCCGCCTGAACAGCTCTGCCAGCCTGCAGAGCGTGGTGGAACAGGCGCGATCGCAGGTGAATTTGTCGCTGATGCAGGGCGAACCGGTGCTGGAAGAGATTGCCGAAAAAATGGGCTTGTCGAGCTGGTCGCTGCAACGGCGGCTACGCGAAGAGGGCATCAGTTTCACCGCGCTGGTGGACAAGGTGCGCTGCGAGATGGCAACGCATTATCTGCAACAGAAGCAGCTGCCGATATCAGAAATGGCGCTGCTGCTCGGTTACTCCGAAGTCAGCGCCTTCTCCCGCGCCTTCCGCCGCTGGTTTGGCATCAGCCCGCGCCAGTGGCGCCAGGATGGCTTGGCGTCGCCGGAGCAAAACCGAACCACGCTGGCTGGCTAGCATCCGGCGGCGGCGGTAAATCTTTGCTTTGACCAATCAACTGCCACGCGCGCAGACACAGCGTTTCGTCACCTTGTGTCTGCGTCACCGCGTAGCGCCCGCTGTTTTGCCACTCGAGCCGCACCAGACATTGCTGACCGACATAACGCCGCGCATCGCGGAAATGCTGATTAAGCTGATGCTGCATCTCATCAGCCCATTTGCAGGATGCGCTGCCCGGCGCACTCTGCGGCTGGCACAGATTGATGATGCTATCCTGTTGCTTTGGCTGAGAATGCTGACAAGCGCTGAGCGCCACCACAATCATTAACCCGCCCAATAATCCCGCCATTCGATTAATTAAATTCATTAATGTGCCTGTGTTTTCACTAAAGATCCTTTCCCTCACTGCCGACAGTCTACAGACCGACTCAACCAATGCTATGGCATTACTCTGACTGTCGGCAGAACCAGAATTTGCCGCAGCCTCGCGGCTTTATCCCCTTTTGATTCATGGATTAGAAATGCAGAAAAAATATGCCCTTGCGGCACTCTCCTTGTTAAGCGCCACGCTGCTCAGCGGCTGCGCGACCGAATCGTCACGCGCGATTGAAGCACCACAGGTGCGTGCGGCCAGCCAGCCCGCGTATCAGGGCGTGCGCAGCCCGATTGCGGTTGGCCAGTTTGATAACCGCTCCTCGTACATGAACGGCATCTTCTCTGATGGCGTTGATCGTCTTGGCAATCAGTCGAAAACCATTTTGGTCACGCACCTGCAGCAGACCAATCGCTTCAACGTGCTGGATCGCAGCAACCTGAAAGAGTTGCAGCAGGAAGCGGGCTTTAAGAAGAGCGAGCAGAACATCAAAGGTGCGACTTACATCATCACCGGCGATATCACCGAATTCGGTCGCAAAGAAGTGGGCGATCAGCAGCTGTGGGGCATTTTGGGGCGCGGTAAAAATCAGATCGCCTATGCCAAAGTCAACCTGAATGTGGTGGATGTCACCACTTCAGAAGTGGTGTACAGCGCGCAGGGCGCGGGTGAATTCAAGCTGTCAGCGCGTGAGATCGTCGGCTTCGGCGGTACCGCCAGCTATGACTCAACCCTCAACGGCAAAGTGATGGATCTGGCGATTCGTGAAGCGGTTGATCATTTAGTGGATGGCATTAACAGCGGCGCATGGCGCCCGGCGAAATAAGGATATTGAGCATGAAAATGTTGCAACTGAGTGCGGCGCTGATCGCTGCGGGCGTGCTGGCAGGCTGTGCGCCAAAAGGGCCGGAACCGATCTATTACTGGGGCGATTATCAGCAGCAGATCTACAGCTACTACAAAAAAGATAGCGACCCGCAGAAGCAGATCGAAGCACTGAATCTGGATATTGAAAAAGCCAAATCGGTCAACAAACCGGTCGCGCCGGGCCTGCACGCGCAGCTCGGTTTGCTGTACGCCAAAACCGGAGATACCGATAAAGCCTTCGGCCAGTTTGCTACCGAGAAGCAGCTGTTCCCGGAATCGGCGCCATACATGGACTTTCTGATGAAGAAAAAACAAGGAGTTGCTCAGTGAAAAAGCTGATTGTTTCTTTAGGCATGCTCGCCACGCTGCTGTTGACCGGCTGCGCGCACAAAAAACCGTACGACTATAGCGCCTTCCGCGCCAGCAAACCGGCCTCGATTCTGGTGCTGCCTGCGGATAACCGCGCGCCGGATGTGAATGCGGCGAACAGCTTCACCTCGCTGGTAACGCGTCCGCTGGCGGAAGCGGGCTATTACGTGTTCCCGGTGGCGGTGGTGGATGAAACCTTCCAGCAGAACGGATTGACCAATGGCCATGAAATTCAGGCTGTCAGCCCGCAGCGCCTGCATGACATCTTCCATGCCGACAGCGCGCTGTATATTTCCGTGACCGATTACGGCAGCAGCTATCAGGTGATCCAGAGTGTGACCAAGGTGTCGGCGACGGCGCGTCTGGTGGATCTGCGCAGCGGTAAAGAGATTTGGCAAGGCATTGCCACCGCCAGCGACGCGGAAGATGGCAACAACAATAACGGCGGCATTATTGGCATGTTGGTGTCAGCGGCAATCAAGCAGATTGCCAGCAATGTGACGGATAAGGCACACACCATCGCCGGGGTGACCAGCGCCCGTCTGTTGGCGCAGAACGAGCAGGGCGGTTTGCTGGTCGGCCCGCGTTATAAGTTGGCAAGTACGCGATAAGAGAACGCAGTGAATCGTAGCGGCGCGATTTATCGCGCTCTTTTCGGATGGGCACCGCTGTAATAAGCGCGATAAATCGCGCCGCTACGAATTTTGCGTTTTTAAGCTAGATCTCCCGGCAACTCCAGCTTGCTGTAACCCAAACCGTTCATCTTGCGGACGCGGATCTGCACCGGAATGCGCTCTTTCATCGCTTCGACATGGCTTATCACGCCGATGGTTTTGCCGCTGGCGTTCAGGGCATCGAGCGCATCCAGCGCGGTGTCCAGCGTCTCGGCATCCAGTGTGCCGAAGCCTTCGTCGAGGAACAGCGATTCGATGCGCGTTTTATGACTCACCAAATCCGACAGCGCTAACGCCAGCGCCAGGCTGACGAGGAAACTCTCGCCGCCCGACAGCGTGCGGGTATCGCGCGTGGCGTCGGCCTGCCAGGTATCCACCACTTCCAGCTCCAGCTCTTCACTGACGCGGCGCTGCAGCAGATAGCGACCGTGCAAGCGATCGAGCTGGCGGTTCGCCAGCCACACCAGATGATCGAGCGTCAGGCCTTGAGCGAAGCGGCGGAATTTATCGCCTTTAGCCGAACCTACCAGATCGTTCAGGCGGCCCAGCTGCGCCAGCTCTACTTCATCGGTAGCAATTTGCGTCAGCAACGATTGTTGCTGTGAACGCAGTTGCGCATCGCTGTGCAACTGCTGCTGCGCTTCACCCTGTTGACGGGCATTGTCACGTAAAGTCACGCGCAGCTGTTCCAGCTGTTGCTGGATAGTGGCGGAGACTTCATCGCTGAGATCGGCCGGGCGCTGCTGCTGATGCGCCGTGCAGCGCTGAGTGAGCTGTTCGCTGAGAGTAATCTGCTGCTGGCGCTGCTGATCGAGCGTTTGCAATTGTTGGCGCAGTTCATGCACCTCGCGCTCATCCAGCAGGGCGGCACGCAGCGCCGTTTCATCGGCAAAATCACTCTGCTGCAGCGCGGCGAGGAAGGCGCTTTCGGCTGCGGCAGCGCGTTCACGCAAGGTTTGTTGCTGCGCCGCGATCTGCTCACATTGGCCATTCAGGCTGTGCAGCGAGCTTTGCGCCTGCTGCCACTGCTGTAGCTGTTGCGCCAGCGCTTGTTCACACTGTTGCAGCGCGGCGTGCTGCTGCTGTCGGGCTTCCGCCACCCGACGATCGCCAAACAGCTGCTGACGCTGTTGTTGCTGCTGCTGGCGCTGCTGTTGCAGCGCGCTGAGCGTCTGCTGCAGTTCATCGAGCCGCTGCTGTTCACGCGCCAGATTCTGCTGCAGGCTGCTGCGCTCGCTTTCGGCTTTTGCCAGCTGCGGCTGCAACTCGCCGTGTAAGCGCTCATTTTCCTGCCATGCGCTCCAGCGCTGCTGTAGCGTGTGGAGCCAGCTTTCCCGCTCAGCCGCGTCTGGCAAACTGAGCTGATGCTGCGCCAGCTGTTGTTCCAGCTGCTGCGCCAGTTGCTGCATGGCGCTGCGTTCGCTGGCTTCGCGCTGGCTGATTTCATCCAGCGTCTGCTGCGTGCTGACGATCTGCTGCTGCGCCAGCTGCTGTTGATTTTGATGTTGTTGCCAGAGCTGTTGCTGCTGCAGATGTGCATCCTTCGCCTGCTGCAGCGCACGCGCGGCGTCTTCCCGTGTCTGCAGCTGCTGTTGCTGCGTTTGTTCCTGCGCATCCTGCTGCTGTTGCCACTGCGCAAAATCGTCTTGCTGCTCCAGTGTGCAGGTAAGTGCCAGCTCACCGCTCAGCGCTTGCCATTGGGTGTTGACCGTTGCCAGTTGCTGGTCGTAATCAGCGATTTCCTGCTGCAACGCCTGCTGCTGTTGCAGCGACAGCTTCTGCTGCTCGCCTTTGGCGGTGCCGGACTCTTTCAGCTGCGCCACGCGCGTTTCCAGCTCAGTTAAACGCTGCTGATTGGCACCGGGCTCAAGCTGCTGATATTGCGCGATAGCCGGATGCTGACACGAGCCGCACAGCGGGCAGGGCTGATCCGGCTGCAGTTTGGCACGTTCGTCGGCCAGCTGAGCGATGGTGCGCTCCAGCTCGCAGATTTTGCGCACATCAAGCAACGCCTGATGTTCCCGTTTGTACTCGTCGCGCAGCGCCTGTAACGCCAGTTCGGCTTCCTGATGCTGCTGCTGAAGCTGCATCAGTTTCTGCTGACGCTGCAAGCGCTGTGGCTGCAACGCGCGCCACTGCGCGGCGAGCAGGCTGAGCTGCTGGCGTGCGGCACGTTGCGTTTGATGTTGTGTCAGGTCTGCACGCAACTGCGCGCTGCCGATCTCGGCTTCAAGCGAAGTCAGTGCTTGCTCCGCTTGCAGACGCTGCTGCGCGGCCTGAGTTTCGGCTTGCTGCAACGGTTGCGCCGCCTGTTCACGCTGAGCCTGCGCCTGCTGATGCTGCTCCAGCTGGCTGCGCTGCTGTTGCTGCTGCGCGATGAGCTGCGTCAGCGTCTGTTCGCGCTCATCCAGTCGGGCGATCTCCGCCTGCCAGCGCGTTAGTTCCGCCCCCCAATGGGCGACGGCGGCTTCGCGGGCGCGATATTCCTGCTGCTGCGCCAGCTGCTGTTGTAAACGTTCACTTACCTGCTGTTGCTGGCTCAGCGCGGTTTGGCTGGTTTGCAGCGCCTGTTGCTGCTGCAGATGCAGCCGCTGCTGTTCATCCAGTTGCTGCGAGAGGGTGGTAATGCGTTGATCGAGCGGGATAACCTGCTCGGTCAGCAGCGTTTCGATCTGCTGCTGTTGCTGTATCGCCTGCTCGCGCGCCTGCTGCGCGGCCTGATAATGGCTTTCGCCCTGTTGCAGCGCGGTTTTGGCCTGCTGCTGTTGCGCCTGCAGCTGCTGCGATTGCTGTTCCAGCGTGCGGAGATCGCCCTGCAGCTGTTCGCGCTGCTGTAGCTTCTCGCGCAGTTTTTCTGCCGGTTCGGCCCGCGCCAGCCGCTGACGATCGCCATCCGCCTGCTGCCACGCCTGTTGCGCGGCAAGCAGCGTCTGTTCGGCCTGTTGCTGTTCCTGCGTCAGCTGTTGCTGCTGCACCAGCCATTGTTGCTGATGCTGCGCCAGCGTTAGCTGTTCGCTTAGTGATTTCTCCTGAACGGCGAGTTCTGCCAGCTGCTGCGTCAGCTCTGCACGGCGCGCTTCATCGAGCAGCGACATACCACCGGCGCGGGCGCGCAGCGTATCCAGCTCGCTGCGTGCGGTGCGCCAGCGTTCGTAAATCTGCACGGAGATTTGCCCGTAGATTTCGGTGCCGGTCAGCTCTTCCAGCAATTCGGCGCGTTCGCCGGGTTTGGCATTCAGGAAGGCGGCAAACTGGCCTTGCGACAACATCATTGAGCGGGTAAAACGGGCGAAATCGAGTCCCGACAGGGTTTCAATCGCTTTTAGCTTGTCGCCGACTTTATCGGCGATGATCTGATTATCAGCGACGCGCGCCAGCTCGACGCGCGGTGCCTGCAGCTTGCCGTCGGCCTGACCGCGCGCGCGGTTCTGGCTCCAGAAGGCGCGCCAGGCTTCGCCTTTGATCTCAAACTCCACTTCTGCCAGACACTCGGCGGTGTCGCGCGTGATCAGCTCATTCTGGGTTTGTGACAGCGTGCCGAGGCGCGGCGTTTGGTGATAGAGCGCCAGACAAATCGCATCGAGTAAGGTGGTTTTGCCCGCGCCGGTGGCGCCGGTAATGGCAAACAATCCGTTGCTGGCAAAGGGCTCACGGCGGAAATCGATAAACCATTCGCCGCGCAGCGCATTGAGGTTTTTAAAACGTAACGTCAATATTTTCATGCAGATGGATTCTCCAGCGCAGCAAGCTGGGTGCGGAATAGCTGCGTTAACTGCTCGGCCTGCTCGGCATCCAGCTGATCTTCCTGCGCCAGTCGGCGGGCAAACACTTCTTCCACTTTTAATTCGCTCAGGGTTTCGTTCTCCAGCCGCTCGAGACTGCGCTGCCGCTGTTCGCGGCTGCGGCGCACCAGCAGCACTTCTACCGGCAGATTTTCGGTCAGCGCTTCAATGCGACGTTGCAGATCGCTGAGGTATTCCTGCGTGGTGATCTCAATATCCAGCCAGGTTGGCAGCTCGCTGGTGCTTTCGCTGAACTGCGCCAGCTGATGTTCAATTTCCGCCATCGAGCCTTTCAGCATCTGCATCGGCTGGAAGTGCGGAATGGTCAATGGCGTCACTTCCTTGAGCTTGTCGCCAAATTCCAGCAGGAAGACGCTTTTCTCGCGGCCAAGCTCATCAAAACTGAGCGGAATTGGTGAGCCGCTGTAACGAATATGTTCGCTGTTGGCGATGCGCTGGGCGCGATGGATGTGACCGAGCGCGATGTAATCCGCTGGTGGAAACGCCTGCGCCGGGAAGGCATCCAGCGTGCCGATATAGATGTCGCGCACCGAATCGCTTTTGGTGACGCCAACGGTGGTGAGATGGCCGGTAGCGATAATGGGCAGCTCGCTGTTCATTGACTGTGCGGCGGCAAAGCAGTGCTGATAATGCTGCTCGATCGCCTCCAGCAGCGAGATCTGCTTCTCGCGGCCGGATTGGCCGGCCTGGCTGCGCAAAATATCGCGCGGACGCAGATAAGGAATGGCGCACAGCAGCGCACCCGGCGCGCCATCGCGCTGCTTCAGGGTTAACACCTGCTGCTCGCCCTGCGGTGTGGCGCTGGTGATCACCTGCGTATTTAGGCAGGCCAGCAGCTCGCGCGATTCATTCAGCGTCGCCACCGAATCGTGATTGCCCGCCAGCACCACCAATTGACAGCCGCTTGGCTGCAGCGCCACCACAAAACGGTTAAACATTTCACGCGCGTAGCTCGGCGGCGAACCGGTATCAAACAGGTCGCCCGCGATAATCAGCGCATCCACCTGATGCTGCACAATCTGATCCAGCAGCCAGTCGAGAAACGCCTGATGTTCCCGCGCGCGACTTTTGCTGTAAAAGAACTGACCGAGATGCCAGTCAGCGGTGTGAATGATGCGCATGTTTGCTCCGTGCTCTGTTTAGCGAAGGCGAATTATAACCACTTAAGATCACAAAGAAAAAAAGCAGATTTTTATTGTCACATTTCTGTTTTTTATCTATCTATCTTAGGGCGGCTTTTTCATAAAAGTGTCACAAAACTGACGCATAATGGCGCCGCAAATCCCAGTGACACGTTGTCACACTAGCAGGAGTTACAATGGCTAAGCGCATTTTGGTTGTGGAAGACGAAGCTCCCATCCGTGAAATGTTATGTTTCGTGCTGGAACAGAATGATTACCAGCCTATTGAGGCGGAAGATTATGACAGCGCGATTGGTAAGCTGATCGAACCCTGGCCTGATTTGATTCTGCTGGACTGGATGTTGCCCGGCGGCAGCGGAATTCAGTTTATTAAGCATTTGAAGCGTGAAGCCATGACGCGCGACATCCCGGTGATGATGCTGACGGCGCGCGGTGAAGAAGAGGATCGCGTGCGCGGTCTGGAAGTGGGCGCGGATGATTACATCACCAAGCCATTCTCACCCAAAGAGCTGATGGCGCGTATCAAAGCGGTGATGCGCCGTATTTCACCGATGGCGGTGGAAGAGGTGATCGAGATGCAGGGCCTGAGCCTTGATCCTTCCTCACATCGCGTGATGTCGGAAACCACGCCGCTGGAGATGGGGCCGACTGAGTACAAACTGCTGCACTTCTTTATGACGCACCCGGAACGCGTGTACAGTCGCGAACAGCTGCTGAACCACGTTTGGGGCACCAATGTGTATGTCGAAGATCGCACCGTCGATGTGCATATTCGCCGTTTACGTAAAGCGCTGGAATTGACCGGCCACGATCGCATGGTTCAAACCGTTCGCGGAACAGGGTATCGTTTCTCTGCCCGCTACTAAACGTAAACGGAGTTTTTACCGTGCTGGAACGACTCTCCTGGAAGAGATTGTTGACCGAGCTGGCGCTGGTCTGTTTACCTGCGCTGGTGTTGGGTCTGTTGTTCGGATATCTGCCGTGGCTGCTGCTGATTGCGGTGACCGGCGTGATGTTCTGGCACTTCAGAAATCTGATGCGTCTGTCGCACTGGCTGTGGGTCGATCGTTCAATGACGCCGCCCACCGGACGCGGCAGCTGGGAACCGCTGTTTTATGGCCTGTATCAGATGCAGTTACGCAACCGGCGGCGTCGCCGCGAGCTGGGCAATCTGATCAAACGTTTCCGCAGCGGTGCCGAATCGCTGCCGGATGCGGTGGTGCTGACCACCGAAGAGGGCACCATTTTCTGGTGCAACGGTTTGGCGCAACAGCATCTTGGCTTGCGCTGGCCGGAAGATAATGGCCAGAACATCCTCAATTTACTGCGTTATCCTGAATTCTCCCGCTATATCCGCCAGCGCAAGTTTGATACGCCGCTGACGCAGATCCTCAATAATCAGCATCATATGGAATTCCGCGTGATGCCTTACAGCGAAGGTCAGTGGCTGATGGTGGCGCGTGATGTCACTCAGATGCACCAGCTGGAAGGCGCGCGACGCAACTTCTTTGCCAACGTCAGTCATGAACTGCGTACGCCGTTGACGGTGTTGCAGGGTTATCTGGAAATGATGGACGATGCGGTGATGAACGAGCGCACGCGCAGCAAGGCGTTGCACACCATGCAAGAGCAGACGCGTCGCATGGATAGCCTGGTGAAGCAGTTGCTGACTTTGTCGCGTATTGAAGCGGCACCAGCCATCGATCTGAAAGAGACGGTGGATGTGCCGGGCATGCTGCTGCTGTTGCAGCGTGAAGCGGAAACGCTGAGTCAGGGACGTCACACCATCCATTTCCATACCGATCCGCATCTGAAAGTGTTCGGCAATGATGAGCAGCTGCGTAGCGCCATTTCCAACCTGGTCTACAACGCGGTGAATCACACGCCGGATGGCACGCGCATCGACATCAGCTGGCTGCGTACCAAACAAGGCGCGCAGTTTAAGGTGTGTGATGACGGGCCGGGCATCAGCGAACAGCATCTGCCGCGTCTTACCGAGCGTTTCTATCGCGTGGACAAAGCGCGTTCGCGCGCCACCGGCGGCAGCGGGTTGGGGCTGGCAATCGTGAAGCACGCGCTGGGCCATCATAATGCGCGGCTGGAGATCACCAGCGTGCCGCATCAGGAAACCTGTTTCAGCTTCCTGCTGCCGCCAAGGTTGATTGTGGCTAGCGCTCTGCAAGAGCGGGTTAATTAAGGTTTGCACATCCATGGCGTAATGCCGCTCAGTTAAGCACAGAGCGGCTTTCGTTCGCCTTGAAATCAGGCAGTTGCAGCACCCTGGTGCGGCGACCGAGCAGAGAGCGCCTGGCCGCGCCCTCTGCACTCCCGGGCCTTGCGCCAGCCCAACCCGCCGCTGCGCGGTGCCTTCACTCATTCACGATTCCTGACGGACCGGTGGCGATTCGCTCCTGCTCAGCGCCACCTCTCGCCGCATCCATGCGGCTCGCCCTGGAATCCCTCATTCGTTCAGCGGGTTAGGATGTCGCCTCAACACCCGCGCTGCACCATCAAGGCATAATTTTGACTCGCCATCGCTACAAGTCTCGTAGGGTCGCCATTCATGGCGACCGCTTCGCGCTTAACTGACAACCTTTACGCAATTTATTGCGCGATAAATCACGCCGCTCCAGAATAGGCGTCTCATTAAATTGCGGAATCGCCAATGAAATCGCTGTTGCTATCCCTCTTGTTGCTTTGCTCTGCTTTAGCACACGGCCAACAAACCATGCTAACCGGCAATCTGAGCAGCGTCGGATCGGATACGTTGGGTTATCTGATGACCTTATGGGGCGAGGATTTTAGCCGCCAGTCGCCGGGCGTGAACGTTCAGGTGCAGGCGGCGGGATCGTCTACCGCACCGACCGCGCTGGCCGCCGGTGCTGCACAATTGGGCGCGATGAGCCGCCCGATGCAGATCGACGAACGTCAACTTTTCATTGCGCGCTACGGCTATCCGCCGCTGGCGGTGCCGGTGGCGATGGATGCGCTGGTGGTGGTGGTCAATCAGGACAATCCGCTGCCGCGTATCGCGCCGCAACAACTCGATGCGCTGTTTTCCATCACGCGTCTGTGCGGCGGACAGCAGGTGCTGCAGCGCTGGGGCGATCTCGGCTTGAGCGACAGCCAGTGGGCAACGCGCAGCATCCAACGTTATGGCCGTAACTCGGCGTCGGGTACCTGGGGTTTCTTCAAGCAGCAGGCGCTGTGTAAAGGCGATTTTCGTGCTGACGTCGCGGAATTCCCCGGTTCCGCTGCGGTGGTGCAAGCCGTTGCCGCCACGCCTAACAGCATCGGTTACGCCAGTTTTGGCTTTCATCTCAGCGGCGTGAAAATGCTGCCGGTGGTCACGACGAACGGCGACAGCGTGATGCCGGATGCCGAATCCATTCGCAGCGGCCGCTATCCGTGGTCGCGCCCGCTCTATATCTACGTCAACAAAGCGCCCGGCAAACCGCTGCCTCCGTTGGTGAATGCCTTTCTGCATCAGGTGTTGTCGCCACAAGGCCAGCGTCGGGTGAGCGAAGCTGGCTATTTGCCGTTGTCAGATAGCCAGATGGCGCAAGCGCGGGCGGCCATTGAGGGAAATTGAAGAACGTGCATCTGAACATGAAATAGTTTCATGTAAGCTGAATTTTCTTCCGTTGCCGAAATTGTAACAGCGTGGCATTCTTCTTGGACATATAGCCGTCCAGATGGCTGAGATAACCCAGTGAAATTATACCCTGACGCAACTAAGCGCTCAGCGAGGAGATAAGATGCCACGTCACAACCCATTCCGCGCCGATACCGTCGGCAGTTTTCTGCGTCCCGCTGCCATCAAGCAGGCGCGTGTGCAGTTTGCCAATGGTGACATCAATGCTGATCAACTGCGTCAGGTGGAAGATCGTGAAATCCGTCATGTGGTGGAGCAGCAGCGCGCCAACGGTCTGCAGATCGTTACCGATGGTGAATTCCGTCGCGCATGGTGGCACTTCGATTTCTTCGGCGATCTGCACGGCGTTGAGCTGTTCGAAGCGGAGCAGGGCATTCAGTTCAATGGCGTGCAGACCAAAGCGCACGGCGTGAAAGTCACCGGTAAAGTAGCCTTTAATCCTGAACACCCAATGCTGGATCATTTCCGCTTCCTGCAAAGCGTAGCGGGCGATGCGGTTGCCAAGATGACCATTCCCAGCCCAAGCGTGCTGCACTTCCGCGGTGGCCGCAAGGTGATCGATGCCACGGTCTATCCCGAACTGAAAGATTACTTCGCCGATCTGGCGCAGACCTACAAAGACGCAATTCAAGCGTTTTACGCAGCAGGCTGCCGTTATCTGCAACTGGATGACACGGTGTGGGCGTATCTGTGCTCTACCGAACAGCAGCAGCAGATCCGCGAACGTGGTGAAGATCCGCAGGAACTGGCGCGCATCTATGCTGAGGTGCTGAATACCGCGCTGGAAGGTAAGCCAGAAGATCTGACCGTCGGGCTGCATGTGTGTCGCGGTAACTTCCGCTCAACCTGGATCTCCGAAGGTGGTTATGAGCCGGTCGCTGAAGTGCTGTTTGGCGGCGTGAATATCGATGCTTTCTACCTTGAGTATGACAACGAACGTTCCGGTGGCTTCGAGCCGCTGCGCTTCCTCAAGCCTGGCCATCAGCAAGTGGTGCTGGGTTTGATCACCACCAAAACCGGCGAGCTGGAAGATGCGGAACAGGTAAAAGCGCGTCTGCAGGAAGCAGCACAGTTCGTCAGCCTCGATCAAATCTGCCTCAGCCCGCAGTGTGGCTTTGCTTCTACCGAAGAGGGCAACAGCCTGAGCGAAGAGCAGCAGTGGCAGAAGATTCGTCTGGTGGTCGATATAGCAAGAACAGTCTGGTAATTCCGTAAAGTTAGCCAAACAGGCGCGTAAATCGCGCCTTTTGTGCATCTGCAGGTCGATTTATGCAAAGAGATCTCCCGCGCTGAGGAAACTTTTAGCAAATCATCTGAGGTGTTTTCCTACAATTCCACCGTGATTCACTGCTTTCTCCCGCTATCTTGTTATATCCTTCTGGTTTTCCGATCCCGTATTGCCTTTCTTCGCTATAAACGTTCTAATTTGCGCCGTTGTCGATTTATCCCTCTGCGAACAGAAGAAAAGTAGATTAAATCACCTGCGCTTTAACGATTAGTCCCGCATAACACGCTGGTCTTGCCGAATAAGTCCTTGTTTTAGCGCATCCAGAGGACAACACGAACTCAACTTCCACCGCAACATCAGCTACAGGCAGTACAGAAGTTTATGACACATCGTTTAACCTCCAAGGATATCCTGGCGCTGGGCTTCATGACGTTTGCCCTGTTCGTTGGCGCAGGAAATATCATCTTCCCACCGATGGTGGGGATTCAGTCTGGCGAACACGTTTGGATTGCTGCCTTCGGCTTCCTGATTACCGCTGTCGGCTTACCGGTGATCACCGTTATCGCGCTGGCGCGCGTGGGCGGCGGCATTGATGCGCTGAGCTCACCGATTGGTAAAGCCGCAGGCTTGCTGCTGGCGACCGTATGTTACCTGGCTGTTGGCCCGCTGTTTGCCACGCCGCGTACCGCTACCGTTTCCTTTGCCGTTGGTATTGCACCGCTGACCGGCGATGGCGCGCTGCCGCTGTTCATCTATAGCCTTATTTACTTCGCGCTGGTGATCGGCATCTCGCTGTATCCGGGCAAACTGCTGGATACCGTTGGACACTTCCTCGCACCGCTGAAAATTCTGGCGCTGATTGTGCTCGGCGTTGCCGTACTGATCTGGCCTGCCGGTGGCGTTTCGCCGGGTACCGAAGAGTATCAGCGTGCGGCCTTCTCCAGCGGTTTCGTCAATGGTTATCTGACCATGGATACGCTGGGTGCGCTGGTGTTCGGTATCGTTATCGTCAATGCAGCGCGTTCTCGCGGTGTTGAGGATGCCAAACTGCTGACGCGCTACACCATGCTGGCGGGCATCATCGCCGGTATCGGTTTGACGCTGATTTACCTGACGCTGTTCAAGCTCGGTAACGATAGCGGCGCATTAGTGGCGCAGAGCGCCAACGGTGCTGAGATTCTGCATGCTTACGTGCAGCAGACGTTTGGCGGCATGGGCAGCTTCTTCCTCGCCGCGCTGATCTTCGTCGCCTGCATGGTGACGGCGGTTGGCCTGACCTGCGCCTGTGCAGAATTCTTTGCGCAATACGTTCCGCTGTCGTATAAAACGCTGGTATTTATTCTGGGTCTGTTCTCAATGGTGGTGTCGAACCTCGGCCTGAGCCATCTGATTCAGATCTCGATTCCGGTGCTGACGGCGATTTATCCGCCATGCATCGTGCTGGTGGTCCTGAGCTTCACGCTGAAGCTCTGGAACAAAAGTTCGCGTATCATCGCGCCGACCATGCTGGTAAGCCTGCTGTTCGGTATCGTTGATGCCATCAAAACCACCAGCTTTAAAGACGTGTTGCCGCTGTTCAGTCAGCATCTGCCGCTGGCCGATCAGGGACTCTCCTGGTTGCCGCCATCGCTGGCGATGCTGGTGATTGCTGCGGTGGTTGATCGGGCAAAAGGACGTGAGCAGGTCGCAGTTCATCAGTAAGCGACATTGCTGTTAATTCCAACCACGGGCTTGCCCGTGGTTTTTCATTTTCAAGGTACTGAGTGTTATGCAAGAAACCAATAAGCTCAAACGCGGACTGAGCACGCGCCACATTCGCTTTATGGCGCTGGGATCGGCGATTGGCACCGGGCTGTTTTACGGCTCGGCGGATGCCATCAAAATGGCAGGCCCAAGCGTGCTGCTGGCGTACATCATCGGCGGTGCGGTGGCGTACATCATCATGCGTGCGCTGGGTGAGATGTCGGTCAACAACCCGCAGGCCAGCTCATTCTCGCGCTATGCGCAGGATTATCTCGGCCCGCTGGCGGGTTACATCACCGGCTGGACTTACTGTTTTGAAATCCTGATTGTGGCGATTGCCGACGTAACGGCTTTTGGTATCTACATGGGCGTGTGGTTCCCCGATGTGCCGCACTGGATTTGGGTGCTGAGCGTGGTGCTGATTATCGGCGCCATCAACCTGATGAGCGTGAAAGTGTTTGGCGAAGTGGAGTTCTGGTTCTCCTTCTTCAAAGTCGCCACCATCATCATCATGATCATCGCCGGCTTCGGCATGATTTTCTGGGGCATCGGCAACGGCGGCCAGCCGACCGGCATTCACAATCTGTGGACTAACGGCGGCTTCTTCGCGCACGGCATCGTCGGCATGCTGCTGTCACTGCAGATGGTGATGTTTGCTTACGGCGGGATTGAGATTATCGGCATTACCGCCGGTGAAGCGGAAGATCCGAAAACCTCGATTCCACGCGCCATCAACTCCGTACCGATGCGTATTCTGGTGTTCTACGTTGGTACGCTGTTCGTCATCATGTCGATATATCCGTGGAATCAGGTGGGCACTTCCGGCAGTCCGTTCGTGCTGACCTTCCAGCATTTGGGCATTGCGGCGGCGGCATCGATCCTGAACTTCGTGGTGCTGACGGCGTCGCTGTCGGCGATTAACAGCGATGTGTTTGGCGTGGGACGTATGCTGCACGGCATGGCGCAGCAGGGCCACGCACCGAAGGTATTCCAGAAGGTATCGAATCGCGGGATTCCGTGGGTGACCGTTTTGGTGATGATGCTGGCGATGTTGATTGCGGTGTATCTCAACTACCTGATGCCGGAGAAAGTGTTCCTGGTCATCGCCTCGCTGGCGACCTTTGCTACCGTTTGGGTGTGGATCATGATTCTGCTTTCGCAGATCGCCTTCCGCCGCAAGATTGGTAAAGAGCAAGCCGGCAAGCTGGATTTTGCCATGCCGGGCGGCAGCACCACCGCATGGTTCGGCGTGCTGTTCCTGGCCTTCATTATTGGACTGATTGGTTACTTCCCGGATACGCGCGTATCGCTGTACGTTGGTTTCAGCTGGATTGCGCTGCTGTTGCTGGCGTGGCCGCTGGTGAAAAAGCGTAAAAGCTGATGATGAGTGAACGGGGCGCTTTTTGCGGCGCCCCGTTCATCCTGTTTTACCAATTCTTTCCTAACGCAATCTCACCACCCAATGGGCTCAGATGATTGTGGTCGTAATAGAGCGGCAATCCTTCACTGATGATCATACAACCCTGCTCATTGCACAACTTGTCGCGTAGCGTCAGCACGCGTACGTCTTGCTGCTGATAGCTTTTCAACAATGCCTCAACCGCTTCATCGGGTAACTGAAAAAGTGTGGTGCGTTCGCTTAATCGCGGCGGTGCTTCCCCGTTGCCCAGTAAAGCGCTCAGTTCGCGACGAATCGGCATGTTACGGTTATGGCTGAAGCGCAAAGGGTCGATCTCTATTGTTGGCGCTCCATCAATCACGGTGACTTTTTTTCCGGCCTGACGCAGCTGTGCCAACGCGGCGTCCATGCCTCGTTTGAGCGCTTCCAGATTACTTTGCTGGGCATCGCCGATGGCGCTGAAACCTTCGCCCGGCAACAGGCTCATGCCAGCCGCCCAATAAGCACTGATCACCACTTCATCAATCTTGTCGCTCAGCACCAGCTTCAGTACCTCCTGATTGAAGTTGATGCACTGCTGCGCGTGTTTTGGCATTTGGCTGACCACGCGCGTGGCGTCAAGCAGGAAAGGGCACGAGGCTTTGGTGAGCTGGAACAGCGGCTTATCCTGGCGCAAGGCGTAGCTTGTTACCGAGCTGCGCAGGGCGGCCGCGTGGCTATCACCAATCAACGCGATGCCGGGACGATCAGTTACCGGCTGACACTCGGCGAGTTGCGATGGGAAGTTAGGGCCGTAATCCAGCAGACACGGATTGCGCTGCGCCGCAATCTTCCATGATTCGCCGTTCACCACCACATCACTCACGCGCGACTTCATGCCGCCGGTTTGCCACAGCAGCACCATCACAGCGGCAGCAATCATCGATGAGGCGCAATAACCGGGAATAACCCAACGCGTGCGGCTGCCTGCCTGACGGAACGGCTGCTCGACAAAACGCCATGACAGCCAGGCAATGCCCAATGCTACGCCGCTGATGGTCAATCCTTGCCAGACGCTGAGCGGATGGTCGCTACAAATGCGCGCCAGACTGAGCAGTGGCCAGTGCCACAAATACCAGGAATAGGAAACTTTGCCGATAAAGCGCATCGGCGCGTTTTCCAGTAATCGTTTATTTAGCTCACTGCGTGCGCCAATCATCAGACAGGCAGCCAGTACCGGGATCAGCGCCAGCCAGCCGGGGAAGCTGTCTTGTTTACTGAGCATCAGGCTGGCGGCCACGATCAGCAACCAGCCGAGCAGATTGAGCAGGTTAGCCGCTCGCCCTTCCAGCGGCTTTGGCTTCCACAAAGCCATTAGCACGCCTGCACCCATTTCCCACGCACGCGTCGGCAACAGGTAGAACGCATGGGTGCTGGCAAGCGGTGTCAGCCAGATGCAGGCCGCCAGCGACAGCGCACTAAGTACCAGCACCACACTCGCCATTGAGCGCTTTAGGCGTGCCGCCAGCAGGAGAATAAACGGCAGCACGATATAGAATTGTTCTTCGACGCCCAGTGACCAGGTCATCAACAGCGGATTGAGATCGGCATCGCTGCTGAAATAGTCACCACTTTTCAGCAATAACATATTGGGCACGGAGATAAATACCGCCACGCTGTATTTCGCCAGCTGGCTAAACTCCAGTGGTGAAAGCAGAATAAATCCGAGCAACAGCAATATCGCCATCATAAAAAATAGCGCGGGCGCGATACGGCGAATACGGCGCAAATAAAATTGATAAAACGAGAAATGTCCTTCAGATATTTCTTTGCTAATGATTCCGCCAATCAGAAAACCAGAAATAACAAAGAACAGATCAACGCCAATAAAACCGCCGTTTAACGCGGAAACACCGGAATGGAATAACACAACCAGAATAATGGCAACAGCGCGCAGGCCGTCAATGTCCGCACGATAGCGGTGAGAGGGTGTCATAATCAAAATCCATATTGATATTAATTTTAGGTGGGGACGAATAGCGTTTAGAAAAAAATAATTCGGCGCGTCCTGTCGCCGAAAAGACTTCAAAAGGAGAAAATAAGTATAACTAAGGGATGTTTGACCGAAGAAGCATATCTCATTTTTATTTAGAGTGGGATCATTAAGGAAAAAAAGAGAGGAATCTCATGGGGGATCAGAAATTACTTGCGTGTATCTTAAGTGAATAAGCGTGAATGTTAAGCCCGAATTATTTATCGAGCTTAAACTAAGAAGTGAAATTATATCGAAGCGTGCGCAGGCAATAGCGCTTTCAGCTGCGGATAAATCACCGCATTTGCTAGCAACACCGGATTGCCGTTCTGCAAACCCTGATTGCCAAGATAATCGTTGGTGATGCCGCCCGCTTCACGCATCAGCACGATGCCCGGCAAGCCATCCCACGGATTCATATGCGCTTCGTAGTAACCAATTAATCGACCGGCAGCCGCCCACGCACTCATTAACGCTCCCGAACCGTTACGGATAAACATGCCGCCCTGCGCCAGTAATGCGCCAATAAAGGTGGTGAGAGGTTCAACCGGTTGGCTGTTGGAGCTGCTCAGACCAAGCAATCCCTGATCGAGCTGCTGCGCGCTGTGCGCCTGAATGCGTTTATCATTTACCCAGGCGCCTTTGCCTCGGCAGGCGTGAAAGGTTTCATGATGATTGGGATCGCACACCACGCCGATTACTGCTTCGTTTTCACAAACAATCGCCAGCGAAACGCACCAGTTGTGCAAGCCATTGAGGAAGCTGCTGGTGCCATCAATCGGATCGATCACCCAGATAAAGCGTGCGCCAGAAGTTTCTCCGCCGCTCTCTTCGCCCAGCACCGCATCGTCAGGAAAGCGTTCGTGGATCAGATGCTTGACCAATTCCTCCACGTTGCGATCGGCTTCGCTGACCACATCCTGCAGATCTTTCTTATGCTCAACCACTAATTGATGACGTTGCTGATACCAGGATAAAGCCCGACTGGCGGCGGTTTTGGCAACATCACAGGCGAAATGATAACGTGCGTCGAGTTCGGTAAGCGAAGCTGATGACATCTTTCCCTCTTATGATTTTTAGGCTGGCGAAGCGACAACAGACGCCAAAAATGGCGTATTGGCTGTGTGACGGACTTAACAAAAGTTAAGAAAGGTTTCATTAAGCCGTAGATGTTCGCGCGTGACAAGAGGGGGAGAAGGCCCGCCAGCGAAATTTTTATTTTCACTGGCGGGTTATGCGGGATGAAGCGTTAGTGGCGAGTTCTCACGCCAATCTGGCGCATGTCGTTACCGGTTGGCGATTGGTGTACGCGCAGACCAAAGGTCGGCAGAACCGCATATATATGGTCGAAGATATCCGCTTGAATATTTTCATACTCCGCCCATACCGTGGTGTTGGTGAATACGTATACCTCAACAGGTAAACCGTTTTCACCCGGTGCTAACTGACGCACCATTAACGTCATCTCTTTATGAATGCGCGGATGTTGTTCCAGCCAGCTTTGCAACCAGACGCGGAAGGTGCCGACGTTAGTCAGACGACGACCATTGAGCGGTGAATCCAAATCACAGCCCAACTGCGCATTCCACGCGGCCACTTCTTCGCTTTTGCTATTCAGATAGGGCGTGAGCAGATGCGCACTTTTCAACTGCTGCATCATGGCGTCATCAAGGAAAGTGATGCTGGTGGTATCGATATTAATGCTGCGTTTAATGCGACGTCCGCCGGATTCCGACATGCCGCGCCAGTTTTTAAAGGAATCGGAAATTAAGGCATAAGCCGGAATGGTCACGATGGTGTTATCCCAGTTGCGCACTTTTACCGTGGTCAGGGAAATATCGATAACCGCACCGTCCGCGCCATATTTCGGCATCTCCAGCCAGTCATTCATTTTCAGCATATTATTGGCGGCTAACTGAATGCCGGCCACCAGACCGAGAATCGGATCTTTAAATACCAGCATCAGCACCGCCGTCATGGCACCGAGACCGGTGATCAATACGCCAGGCGATTTACCCAACAGCAGCGAAATAATCATGATCACCATTAAAATGGCGGCGATCAATTTCACGCTCTGGATAATTCCGCGCAGCGGCAATTGCTGCGCCAGCATGCTGTTTGCGCTGAGCTGCTGCAGCAGATCCAGCAGCGAGAACAGCATCAGCAGAGCGAAGATCATCATCCACAGCTGGGCGAAAATCAGCAGCGCAGGATAGATCTGAGAACTGTCGTGCAGGAACAGTTCGGTCTGTAATTTGAATAGCACGCCTTGCATCAGCCATACGCTGCGGCTAAACAGGCGGCTGTTAATCAGCGCCTTCGGCCACTGACGGCTGCTTTTCTCGGTAGAACGACGCAGAAGCGGTAAAATGGCGCGGTGCAGAATGGCATGAGTGATTAACGAGATGGCAAAGATAATGGCAATCACTATCCCTAACGCCATGATGTGCGTGTAACTAAGACCGGCTTCTGCGAGCCGGTTTGCAATAAGATGCTGCATGAGATTTCCCTAAGTGTGACGAAGATTAAGGCCACGAAGGGTAGGGGATGGGAAATTTCCCGTCCAACAGACAGGTCTTGAATTACCTAATATTACAATTTCTGCGCCCGCGCGGCGGCCATTAAGCGCGGATAAAACTGAAAAAACAGCGGCTCAAGCTGATCATAGTGATCAACAAAATCCTGATAGGAATCGCGCAGCGCGGCCAGACGCGGACGGCGATGCGCCATGCCGTTTAGCACCCGCGCCAGCCGCGTCGGTTCGGCATAGTGCTCAAACCAGCGTTCGCGCCACATCACTGTATTCAGTTCGATAAAACCTTCCGGCGTGCCCGCCAGCTGCGGCACGATGTCTTGTTCTGCCGCAGCGGTAAACGCTACCAGCGATTGTGTCGGGTGAATTTTCTCCCAGTGCAGCGCGAGGAAGTGGTCCCAAATAACGTCCAGCGTGATGGGCGCCACGCGGCGTGTTTCCGGGCGAAATAGCTCACGCGCAGTACGCACTTCGGGCAGATTATCAGTTAACACATCGAGGCGACGATGCATGGCAATGCCAGCCACCACCGGCGCAGGCCATTGTGATTGCACGTTGCCGCGCACGAAATCGGCCATGAGATTGCCCAGCAAAGAGCTGTTAGCCAGCTGCGCCAGGTGAAGGTGAGCGAGAAAGTTCATGGCGCATTATATACACGTCATACTTCAAGTTACAGGTGCGTTGGCTGCTCTCGTTCACCGCCTACCTGCACCTGGAATTATTTTGTGTAAAAGCAGAATCACAGAAACTCAGCCAGTTGTTCAGAATTTGCCGCTTTTCCGCTAGACTATGCCGCCTGATTTTAAGTCCTGAAGAAGTGAAGCATGCGCGTAGCCGATTTTACCTTTGAGTTGCCAGAATCCTTAATCGCCCACTATCCGCAGGCGCAGCGAAGCGGTTGCCGCTTGCTGTCGCTGGATGGCCCAAGTGGCGCATTAAGCCACGGCGTATTTACAGACGTGATGGATAAGCTCAATCCGGGCGATCTGCTGGTGTTCAATAACACCCGCGTGATTCCGGCGCGCGTCTTTGGCCGTAAAGCCAGCGGCGGGAAAATCGAGATGCTGGTTGAGCGCATGCTGGACGACAAACGCGTGTTGGCGCACGTGCGCGCTTCTAAAGCGCCCAAGCCGGGCGCAGAGTTGCTGCTGGGCGATGACGAAAGCGTTAAAGCCACAATGGTGGCGCGTCATGACACGCTGTTTGAGATCGCTTTCGAAGACGACCGTGCAGTGCTGGATATTCTCAACAGCGTTGGCCATATGCCGCTGCCACCTTATATCGATCGTCCGGATGAAGATGCTGACCGTGAGCTGTACCAAACCGTGTACGGCGTTCGTCCGGGCGCCGTCGCCGCGCCGACCGCCGGTTTGCACTTTGACGAGCCGCTGCTGGAGGCGCTGAAAGCCAAAGGCGTCGAGATGGCGTTCGTCACGCTGCACGTCGGTGCAGGGACTTTCCAGCCAGTGCGCGTGGAAACCATTGAAGATCACATCATGCACGCCGAATACGCGGAAGTGCCGCAGGATGTGGTGGATGCGGTGCTGGCGTGTAAAGCGCGCGGCAACAAAGTGGTTGCCGTGGGCACCACCTCAGTGCGATCGCTGGAGAGCGCCGCGAAGGCCAGCCAGGACGCGCTGATTGCCCCGTTCTTCGATGACACGCAGATTTTCATCTATCCCGGCTATCACTATCAGGTGATCGATGCGCTGATCACCAACTTCCACCTGCCGGAATCGACCCTGATTATGCTGGTTTCGGCCTTTGCCGGTTATCAGCACACCATGGCGGCTTATCACAGCGCGGTGGCAGAGCAGTACCGTTTCTTTAGCTACGGGGATGCGATGTACATCACCCGTAATCCACAGGCACCTGACGAAACCGTTGGGGCTTAATAATCAGACTGTTTCTCTGATTATCTAATGAGGTTAATGTGAAATTTGAATTAGATACTACCGACGGGCGCGCGCGCCGTGGCCGTCTGGTCTTTGATCGTGGCGTTGTTGAAACCCCGGCATTTATGCCCGTGGGCACCTACGGCACGGTGAAAGGCATGACGCCGGAAGAAGTAAAAGAGACCGGCGCGCAGATCCTGCTTGGCAACACCTTCCATCTGTGGCTGCGCCCAGGTCAGGAAATCATGAAACTGCACGGCGACCTGCACGATTTCATGAACTGGCAAGGCCCGATCCTCACCGATTCCGGCGGCTTCCAGGTGTTCAGCCTCGGCGATATTCGCAAGATCACCGAAGCGGGCGTGCACTTCCGTAACCCGATTAACGGCGACCCGATTTTCCTCGATCCGGAAAAGTCGATGGAGATCCAGTTCGATCTCGGCTCTGACGTGGTAATGATCTTCGACGAATGTACGCCATATCCTGCAGATTGGGATTACGCCAAACGTTCGATGGAGATGTCATTACGCTGGGCCCAGCGCAGCCGTGACCGCTTCGATTCGCTTGGCAATAAAAATGCATTATTCGGCATTATTCAGGGCGGTGTTTACGAAGATTTACGAGATGTCTCCGTTAAAGGTCTGGTAGAGATTGGCTTTGATGGGTACGCTGTGGGCGGCCTGGCGGTGGGTGAACCTAAAGAGGACATGCACCGAATCCTGGAGCACGTCTGTCCGCAAATTCCGCAAGACAAACCGCGTTATTTGATGGGCGTCGGCAAGCCAGAAGATCTGGTGGAAGGCGTTCGCCGCGGTATCGATATGTTTGACTGCGTTATGCCAACGCGCAATGCGCGTAATGGTCATCTGTTTGTTACGGATGGCGTGGTGAAAATTCGTAATGCCCGGTATAAAGATGACACCGCTACGCTGGATGCAGAGTGTGATTGTTACACCTGTCGCAATTATAGCCGCGCCTACTTGCATCATCTTGATCGCTGTAACGAAATACTGGGCGCACGCCTGAATACGATTCACAATCTGCGCTATTACCAGCGTTTGATGGCCGGTTTACGTAAGGCTATCGAAGAGGGTAAATTAGAGCACTTTGTTAGCGAGTTCTACCAACGGACGGGGAAGGCGGTTCCTCCGCTGAACGTCTGATAATTCATCAATGAGGGAAATTTAATGAGCTTTTTCATTTCTGACGCCGTAGCCGCAGCAGGCGCACCGTCTCAGGGAAGTCCGTATTCTCTGGTGATCATGCTGGTGGTATTTGGTCTGATCTTCTACTTCATGATTCTGCGTCCGCAGCAGAAGCGTACTAAAGATCACAAGAAGCTGATGGATTCCATCTCTAAAGGTGATGAAGTGCTGACCAGCGGTGGTTTAGTTGGCCGTGTGACCAAAGTGGCAGAAACTGGCTATGTTTCTATTGCCCTGAACGACACCACTGAAGTAGTTGTTAAACGTGATTTCGTGGCCGCCGTTCTGCCGAAAGGTACTTTGAAGGCGCTGTAATTTTTTCTTCCCGAAGGGAACTGCCGTGTTAAACCGTTATCCTTTGTGGAAGTACATCATGCTGGTCGTCGTGATTCTCGTCGGCCTGCTCTATGCGCTTCCTAACCTTTATGGTGAGGATCCGGCCGTTCAGATCACTGGTGCGCGCGGTGGCGCCGCCAGTGAGCAAACGTTGGATCAGATCCAGACCGTATTAAAACAAGACAATATCGAGAGCAAATCCCTCGCTCTGGAAAATGGTGCCATTCTGGCCCGCTTTGCAACGCAGGATGTGCAGCTGCGCGCGCGTGATGCTATCACCACCGCGCTGGGCGAAGACTACATTGTGGCACTCAACCTCGCGCCGGCAACCCCTCGCTGGCTGAGCATGCTGGCCGCGGAACCGATGAAACTCGGTCTTGATCTGCGCGGCGGCGTTCACTTCCTGATGGAAGTGGATATGGATACGGCTCTGGGCAAACTGCAAGAGCAGAACGCCGACAGCCTGCGCAGCGATCTGCGCGACAAAAGCATTCCGTATACCACCGTTAATAAAATCGCGAACTATGGCGTAGAAGTGCGTTTCCGTGACGGCGCCAGCCGTGACGCGGCAATCAGCTACTTGTCTACTCGCCACCGCGATCTGGTGATCTCAAGCCAGGGCAGCGATTCGCTGCGTGCGGTGATGAGCGATGCGCGCCTGAGCGAAGCGCGTGAATATGCGGTGCAGCAAAACATCACCATTCTGCGTAACCGTGTTAACCAGCTCGGCGTTGCCGAACCGCTGGTGCAGCGTCAGGGTTCTGATCGCATCGTGGTCGAGCTGCCGGGTATTCAGGACACCGCGCGCGCTAAAGAGATTCTGGGCGCAACTGCCACGCTGGAATTCCGTCTGGTGAACACCAGCGTTGATCCAACTGCAGCGGCCAGCGGACGTGTGCCGGGCGATTCGGAAGTGAAGAAAACCCGCGAAGGCCAGCCAGTGGTGCTGTACAAGCGTGTGATTCTGACCGGTGATCACATCACCGATTCCACGTCGAGCATGGATGAGTACAACCAGCCGCAGGTGAACATTTCACTGGATGGCGCGGGCGGCAACATGATGTCGAACTTCACCAAGGACAATATCGGCAAGCCGATGGCGACCCTGTTTGTGGAGTACAAAGACAGCGGTAAGAAAGATGCCAACGGCCGTTCGATTCTGGTGAAACAGGAAGAAGTGATTAACGTGGCGAACATTCAGTCGCGCCTCGGTAACAGCTTCCGTATCACCGGCATCAATAATCCAAACGAAGCACGTCAGCTGTCGCTGCTGCTGCGCGCGGGTGCGTTGATTGCGCCAATCCAGATTGTAGAAGAGCGTACTATCGGCCCAACCATGGGTCAGCAGAACATCACACAAGGCCTTGAAGCCTGCCTGTGGGGTTTGATTGCCTCCATTCTGTTCATGGTGGTGTTCTACAAGAAGTTTGGTCTTATCGCGACCAGCGCACTGCTGTGTAACCTGGTGCTGATTGTCGGCATCATGTCACTGCTACCAGGCGCAACGCTCACCATGCCGGGTATTGCCGGTATCGTGTTGACGCTGGCGGTTGCGGTCGATGCTAACGTGTTGATTAACGAACGTATTAAAGAAGAGTTGCGTAACGGACGCTCGGTACAGCAGGCGATTCATGAAGGCTATAAAGGCGCCTTCTCCAGTATCGTCGACGCCAACGTCACTACGCTGATTAAAGTCATCATTCTTTATGCGGTCGGTACCGGTTCAATCAAAGGCTTTGCGATTACTACCGCTATCGGTATCGCAACCTCGATGTTTACCGCTATCGTCGGCACCCGTGCCATCGTTAACCTGGTGTACGGCGGCAAACGCATCAACAAGCTGTCTATCTGAGGAGTGCGTTGTGGCACAGGAATATAGTATTGAGCAGCTAAACCACGGGCGTAAAGTCGTCGACTTTATGCGCTGGGATAAGCTGGCTTTCATCATCTCCGGTTTGCTGATTGTGGCGTCAATCGCCATCGTTGGTGTCAAAGGCTTCAACTGGGGCCTCGACTTTACCGGCGGAACGGTGATTGAGATTAACCTGGAAAAACCAGCGGATCTCGACGCGCTGCGTGAAGGTTTGGTCAAAGCGGGCTTTGAAGAGCCGCTGGTGCAGAACTTTGGTAGCAGCCGCGATGTGATGGTGCGTATGCCTCCGGCGACCGGCAATGCTGGCACCGAACTGGGCAACAAAGTGCTGGCTTCCATTAGCCAGACCACGCAGCAGAACGCCACCGTGAAGCGTGTCGAGTTTGTTGGCCCAAGCGTGGGTAGCGATCTGGCGCAGGCCGGTGCGATGGCGCTGTTGTCGGCGTTGATTGCGATTTTGATCTACATCGGCTTCCGCTTTGAGTGGCGTTTGGCGCTTGGCACCGTACTGGCACTGGCGCACGATGTGATCATCACCTGCGGAATTCTGGCGCTGTCACGGGTTGAAATTGATCTGACGATTGTCGCCTCGCTGATGTCGGTGATTGGTTACTCGCTTAACGACAAGATCGTGGTATCTGACCGTATTCGTGAGAACTTCCGCAAGATTCGTCGCGGTTCTTCTTACGACATCACCAACGTATCGCTGACCCAGACGCTGAGCCGTACCTTGATCACCTCCATCACTACGCTGGCGATGATCATGATCCTGTTCGTGTTTGGTGGTGCGTTGCTGAAAGGCTTCTCACTGACCATGCTGATCGGCGTCACCATCGGTACCATTTCATCGATTTATGTCTCTTCAGCGCTGGCGCTGAAACTGGGCATGAAGCGTGAACATATGCTGGTGCAGAAAGTGGAAAAAGAGGGCGCAGATCAGCCTTCGATTCTGCCGTAACGCTGAGTCAGAAAGTAAACGGGCTGCCAGTGGCAGCCCGTTTTTTTATGCCTGTCGATCAGGACGTCGTGCACAGAGGTCACCATAAATGGCGACCCTACAGCGTGCGTATTCAAGGCGCGGTTTTATTTACCGCTGTGCCTTCCACTTCATGCACGCGCACGTAGCCGAGTTGATCCGGGGTTAAGCCGCTGAGCCGCAACGGCACGCTAACCGAACTGCGTGGCATTAACTCGGCCGGAACGTCGATGGTCTGGCTCAGGCTGCCCGCGTTAAGCGGTTTGCCGCTGGCCGGATCCATTTCGCCCCAAACCACGGTAGCGCGCAGTGCCGGAATCGGCTGGTCATCGGTCGAGCGGATATTCAGGTTGGCGCGACTACCGCTGGCTTCACCCGCCACCTGCGAGAGTGACAAACGCAATTTACCCAACTGCGTCTGCAGTTCTACCGGCGTATTGGCTTGCGGCAACAGCCACGCGCCTTGGGTGGATTGGCTGTTCAGCTGTCCCTGAATCTCCAGCGCCGTTGCCTGATTGGTCAGTTTGCGCATCTGCTGGTTAAGCTGACTCACTTCCTGATGCAACTCTTTGACCTGCGGTGAAACCGGCGTTGAACTACAACCACTGAGAACCAGCAAAGAGAGTGCTGCCGGAGCCCAAAACGTCCTGATCGTCATGCAATGTCCTTTCTTTATTCGGGAATTCGTAAAACCTGGCCAGGGTAGATCTTATCAGGATGCGTCAGCATTGGCTTGTTCGCCTCGAAAATCTTGTTGTATTGATTAGGATTTCCGTAGACCTCTTTCGATACCGCACTCAAGGTATCGCCTTTTTTAACGGTGTAGAACTTCGCGGGCGTAGCGGCATCGCTGGTGGTGACCTTGTCATCGACCTTGGTGATCCCCGCGACGTTACCGGCTGCAACCAGAATCTTCTCTTTCAACTCCTGAGAAATGCCATCACCGGTTACCGTAACGGTGTCGCCTTTCACATCTACCTTGACCTTATCGCTGTCGGGCAAACCGAGTTTGTTAATGTGATCCTGCAATTTCTTGCTGGCATCGTCGCCACCGCCACTCACGGCATCCCACAGTTTTTCTCCAGCATCTTTCACGAAATCAAACAGACCCATACATCCTCCAGATTTTTATGATGTTGGCCGCCTTGCTGGCGGCTCTCTAAGCGTAGTGGTTTTTTGACGAGGGAACATGAGGGAGATGTCTTGCATTTGGCTTAATGTCACAAATCGCTATTCACACATTATGTGCCACACACATACATTTTGTGGCGCGATCGCGCTACACTGTGTGGCCTATTTATCTCGCATCAGGAAGCCTCATGCATTGCCCATTCTGCTCCGCTGTGGACACCAAAGTGATTGATTCTCGTCTGGTTAGTGAAGGATCGTCGGTGCGTCGCCGTCGTCAGTGTCTGGTGTGTCATGAGCGTTTTACCACCTTTGAAGTGGCGGAGTTGGTGATGCCGCGCGTGGTGAAAAGCAATGATGTGCGTGAACCTTTCAATGAAGACAAGCTCAGCAGCGGCATGATCAAGGCGCTGGAAAAACGCCCGGTGAGCGCCGATGCGGTTGAGAGCGCGGTCAATCATATTAAAACTCAGCTGCGTGCCACCGGCGAACGCGAAGTGCCAAGCGCACTGATCGGCAATCTGGTGATGGATGAGCTGAAAAAACTCGATAAAGTCGCCTACATTCGCTTTGCCTCGGTCTATCGCAGCTTCGAAGATATCCGCGATTTTGGTGAAGAGATCGCCCGCCTACAGGACTAATCCATGACTGACGAACGCTTTATGGCGCGAGCGCTGGAACTGGCGCGCCGCGGACGCTTTACCACCACACCTAATCCCAACGTCGGCTGCGTGATTGTGCGCGAAGGCGAGATTGTCGGCGAAGGCTGGCATCAGCGCGCCGGCGAACCGCATGCCGAAGTGCACGCGCTGCGTATGGCGGGCGAACGTGCCGCTGGCGCAACCGCGTATGTCACGCTGGAACCTTGCAGTCATCATGGACGTACGCCGCCGTGCTGCGATGCGCTGATTGCCGCTGGCGTGACGCGCGTAGTCGCCGCGATGCAAGATCCCAATCCGCAGGTGGCGGGACGTGGACTCTATCGTTTACAGCAGGCGGGCATTGACGTCAGTCATGGCCTAATGATGAACGAAGCGGAAGCGCTGAACCGGGGTTTTCTGAAACGCATGCGCACCGGATTCCCGTGGATCCAGCTAAAACTCGGCGCATCCCTTGATGGGCGCACCGCCATGGCGAGTGGCGAAAGTCAGTGGATCACCTCCGCAGCCGCAAGGCGCGATGTGCAACGTTTACGAGCTCAGAGTTCAGCTATTCTTAGCACCAGCGCCACCGTGTTAGCGGATAACCCATCGTTAACGGTGCGCTGGAGTGAATTGAGTGAAGAGGTGCGTGCGCAGCTCGATGAAAGCCAGCTGCGGCAGCCGGTGCGCGTGGTGATTGATAGTCAACAGCGCGTCACGCCGCAACACCGCTTGATTGACCAGCCGGGCGAAACCTGGCTGATGCGCAGCGAACCCGATGAGCTTACGTGGCCGGCCAGCGTGACCCAGATCGCCGTGCCGCAGCGTGGCGAACAGCTTGATCTGGTAGCGATGATGATGTTGCTCGGTAAGCGGCAGATCAATAGCGTGTGGGTAGAAGCCGGTGCCGGTTTAGCGGGCGCGTTGCTGCAAGCGGGGCTGGTAGATGAGCTGATCGTTTACATGGCGCCGAAGCTGTTAGGCAATGCCGCTCGCGGCCTGTGTACGCTGCCGGGACTGGAACAGCTGGCCGATGCGCCGGCCCTGAATTTTAGCGATGTACGCCGGGTTGGCGAGGACCTGCGCCTGACGCTGACACCGCGTTGAAAGCGCGCGGAAAAGCCTGAGCGCGTCGCCAAAGAGTATGATAGAATCCGCCCCCTTCTGCGGGGCCATAAAACAACCCAAAGGATATGTATGAAAGTTATCGAAGCTCCTGTTGCCACGCCTGATGCAAACATTGCCATCGTAATTGCGCGTTTTAACAACTTCATTAATGACAGCCTGCTGGACGGCGCGATTGACGCACTTAAGCGCATCGGCCAGGTGAAAGCAGATAACATCACCGTTGTCTGGGTTCCGGGTGCATACGAACTGCCGCTGGCAGCACGCGCGCTGGCGAAAACCGGTAAGCACGACGCCATTGTTGCGTTGGGCACCGTGATCCGTGGCGGCACCGCACATTTCGAATATGTGGCCGGTGAAGCCAGCTCGGGCATTGCGCACGTCGCGATGACCAGCGAAATCCCGGTGACCTTCGGCGTGTTGACCACTGAAAATATCGAGCAGGCGATTGAACGCGCCGGCACGAAAGCAGGTAATAAAGGTGCCGAAGCGGCCCTGACTGCACTCGAAATGATCAACGTATTGAAAGCCATCAAAGCCTGATTTTTGTAAGGGGAATTTTGTGAAACCTGCTGCTCGTCGTCGCGCCCGTGAGTGCGCTGTCCAGGCGCTTTACTCCTGGCAGCTGTCCAAGAACGACATTGCCGATGTGGAATACCAGTTTCTGGCGGAACAAGACGTCAAAGACGTCGATATTAGCTATTTCCGCGAATTGCTGGCCGGTGTGGCGACTAACAGCGCGTACCTGGACGGTCTGATGAAGCCTTACCTGTCGCGTCAGCTGGAAGAGCTGGGCCAGGTAGAAAAAGCCATCCTGCGTATTTCGCTGTATGAGCTGAGCAAGCGTTCTGATGTGCCGTATAAAGTGGCCATCAACGAAGGCATCGAGTTGGCAAAAGTGTTTGGTGCTGAAGACAGCCACAAATTCGTCAACGGTGTCCTCGACAAAGCTGCCCCGCAAATTCGACCGAATAAAAAATAGTCTTAAAGGCCGGTTTTCCGGCCTTTTTCTCATTGAGACCTGACTTATGTCTTGTGGTGAATTCGAACTGATCGCACGTTACTTTAACCGCGTCACCAGCTCCCGCCGCGATGTGGAGAAAGGAATTGGTGATGACTGCGCGTTACTCAACGTGCCAGAAAAACAGACACTTGCCATCAGCACCGACACGCTGGTTGCGGGCGTCCACTTCTTACGTGATATCCATCCCGCCGATCTCGGCTACAAAGCCGTCGCCGTTAATCTCAGCGATTTAGCCGCCATGGGCGCCGATCCGGCCTGGCTGACGCTGGCATTAACGCTGCCTGAAATCGATGAAGAGTGGGTAGCGGCCTTTAGCGATAGCCTGTTTGAGCTGCTGGATTACTACGATATGCAGCTGATTGGCGGCGATACCACGCGCGGACCGCTGAGCATGACGCTCGGCATTCACGGTTTAGTGCCGGTGGGAAGGGCGCTGAAACGTTCGGGTGCGAAGCCCGGCGACTGGATTTTTGTCACCGGAACCTTGGGTGATAGCGCAGCCGGTTTGTCGCTGCTGCAGCATCGTCATCGCCTGAACGATCCGGCGGTGCATGAAGCCTTGATCAAACGCCATCTGCGTCCGATGCCGCGCGTGCTGCAAGGCCAGGCGCTGCGTGGACTGGCGACCTCGGCGATCGATATCTCTGATGGCCTGATTTCCGATCTCGGCCATGTGCTGACCGCCAGCCGCGTTGGCGCTCGCATCAATCTCGACGCGTTACCGCTATCAGCAGCCCTGCGCGATCACTTCGAGCCTGAGCTGGTGCTGAAATGGGCGTTGAGCGGCGGCGAAGATTACGAGCTGTGCTTTACCGTGCCGGAAGTGAACCGTGGCGCACTCGATGTGGCGTTGGGGCATTTTGGTGTGCCTTATACCTGCATTGGTCAGATTGCACCGGAATCGGAAGGGCTGAGTTTGCTGGAAAACGGCAAGCCGCGCAGCGTGGATGTGAAAGGGTTTGATCATTTCGGTGTGAAGTGAATGAGGTGGCCATGAATGGCCACCCTACAAAACATCGCCATTTATGGCGATCTGGTTCCTCAATCACTCAAATCCCACCACCGGATGCGATTGATACACCGTCTCCAGTTCGGCAATTTCATTCTCACTCAACTCCACATCCACCGCTTTCACCAGCTCGGCGAACTGCTGCTCGCGTGAGGCACCAATAATCGGCGCGGTGACCGCCGGTTTATGTAACAGCCATGCCAGCGCCACCTGCGCGCGCGTCACACCTTTATCGGCGGCAACGTTAGCCAGACGCTCGGCAATCGCCGCATCGTTCTCTTCGGTGCCGGTATACAGTTTCTCCATCACATTATCCGATACCGAACGTGCGGTGGTTTCGCCCCATGGGCGCGTGAGTTTACCGCGGGCCAGCGGGCTCCACGGCAGCACCGCGATCCCTTCGCGCTGACACAACGGATGCATGTCATTCTCCTCTTCACGCTGAATCAGATTGTATTGATCCTGCATGCTGACAAAGCGCGCCCAGTTGTTTTGCTTCTGCAGATCCAGCGCCTGAGCAAATTGCGATGCGTGCATTGATGATGCGCCGATGTAACGTGCCTTGCCGGATTTCACCACTTCATGCAGCGCTTCCAGCGTCTCTTCAATCGGCGTGTCGTAATCCCAGCGATGGATTTGCAGCAGATCGACGTACTCCATGCCAAGACGCGTCAGGCTGTCATCAATCGATTGCAGGATATTCTTGCGCGATAAACCTTGTGACAGATTGCTCAGCGGGAAATAAACCTTGGTGGCAACCACAACCTGATCGCGGCGGGCAAAATCTTTCAGCGCGCGGCCCACGATCTCTTCGCTGCTGCCGTCGGAATAGCTGTTGGCAGTATCGAAGAAGTTGATGCCGGCTTCCAGCGCCTGCTTGATCAGCGGTCGGCTGCTCTCTTCGGGCAGCGTCCACGCGTGGTTTCCGCGCGTGGGATCGCCGTAGGTCATGCAGCCTAAACAGAGACGCGAAACCTGTAAGTCGGTCTGGCCTAAGGGAATGGTTTTCATGTATTTGGGCTCCTGCTCTTATGCTTGAGGGAAAATCGTTCCCTAAGCATAGCAGCAGGCTCGCTCACCGGGCGGTGAGCGAGTCGGGCAGATTACTGGGCGAGCCAGTCAGCGATTTGCTGCTGAATACCGGCGGCATCCAGCTGGTAATCCTGACGCACTTCTTCCTGCGTACCTTGTGGGATGAACTCATCCGGCAGGCCGAGATTCAGCACCGGCACGCGCAGGCGTTTTGCCATCACGTACTCGTTGACGCCGCTACCGGCGCCGCCTTTAATGGCGCCTTCTTCCAGCGTTACCAGCGAATCGTGGCTGGCCGCCAGCTCGGCAATCAATGCTTCGTCGAGTGGCTTCACAAAACGCATATCCACTAGCGTGGCATTCAGCGCTTCCGCCGCGGCAGCGGCTTCTGGCAGTAAGGTACCAAAGTTAAGGATCGCCAGCTTTTCGCCGCGACGCTTCACGATGCCTTTACCCAGCGGCAAGCTCGCCAGCGGTTCCAGCGTTGCGCCGGTTCCGGTGCCGCGCGGGTAACGCACCGCACTTGGGCCAGCCTGATAGTGATAACCGGTGTACAGCATCAGACGACATTCGTTTTCATCGCTTGGCGTCATGATCACCATCTCTGGCACGCAGCGTAAGAACGCGATATCGAAGGCGCCCTGATGGGTTTGGCCATCCGCGCCGACAATGCCGCCACGATCGATGGCAAACAGCACCGGCAATTTCTGGATAGCTACGTCGTGGATCAGCTGATCGTAGGCGCGCTGCAGGAAGGTTGAGTAGATCGCCACAACCGGTTTGTAACCACCAATCGCCATGCCCGCCGCAAACGTCACGGCGTGCTGCTCGGCAATCGCCACATCAAAATATTGCTGCGGATAATCGCGCGAGTAGCTCACCATGCCGGAACCTTCGCGCATCGCTGGCGTTACCGCCATCAGGCGCGCATCGTCAGCGGCCATTTCGCTCAGCCAGTTGCCGAAGATTTTCGAGTAGCTTGGCAAGCCCGGCACGCTTTTCGGCAGCGCTAAGCTGGCGGGATCGAACTTCGGTACCGCATGCCAGGTGATCGGATCTTCTTCCGCCGGGGCATAACCTTTGCCCTTTTTGGTCATGATGTGCAGGAACTGCGGACCTTTCAGATCGCGCATGTTCTTCAGCGTGCTCACCAGCGTCAGCACGTCGTGGCCATCCACCGGGCCGATATAGTTAAAGCCCAGCTCTTCAAACAGCGTGCCCGGCACCACCATGCCTTTCAGGTGCTCTTCAGTGCGCTTCACCAGCTCTTTAATCGGCGGTAAACCGCCCAATACACGCTTGCCGCCTTCGCGCAGGCGTGAATAGGTTTTTCCGGACAGAATCTGTGCCAGACGATTGTTGAGTGCGCCGACGTTTTCGGAGATCGACATCTCGTTGTCGTTGAGGATCACCAGCATATCCGGCTTGATGTCACCGGCGTGGTTCATGGCTTCAAACGCCATGCCCGCCGTGATCGCGCCATCGCCAATGATACAGGCGGTGCGGCGGCCTTTGCCTTCACGCTCGGCGGCAACGGCCATGCCGAGACCGGCGCTGATTGAGGTGGAAGAGTGGCCCACGCTTAACACGTCGTACTCACTCTCACCGCGCCACGGGAACGGATGCAGGCCATTTTTCTGACGGATGGTGCCGATGCGATCGCGGCGTCCGGTCAGAATTTTGTGCGGATAAGCCTGATGGCCGACGTCCCACACCAGATGATCAAACGGGGTGTTATAAACATAATGCAGCGCCACTGTTAGCTCGACGACGCCCAGACCCGATGCAAAGTGGCCGGAAGAACGGCTCACGCTATCCAGCAGATACTGACGCAGTTCGTCACACAGCTCCGGAAGTTTTTCTTTCGGTAATAAACGTAATTCCTGAACCGTGTTGGCTAACGCCAGTGTCGGGTATTTTGCAATATCAAAACTCATCAGAGACTCATTATGAAAGTTATTTATCGCGTTCAATTATGAAGCTTGCCAGCGCTTGTAAGGCGATTGTGTTGTAAGACTGTGCCGCCAGAATATCGAGCGCGCCGAGCGCCTCTTGATAAAGATCCCAGGCTTTACTACGGGCATTTTCCAGCCCCATCAGTGCAGGATAGGTGCTTTTACCTAATGCCTGATCTGAGCCCTGTGTTTTCCCTAACACGGCGGTATCGCCGACCACATCGAGGATGTCATCCTGCACCTGAAACGCCAGTCCGATGGCGTTGGCGTAGGTATCCAGCACCGGCAACGCGGCGCGGCCACGCTCGCCGGCGGCTAATGCGCCAAGACGTACCGCTGCACGAATTAACGCGCCGGTTTTATGACGGTGAATCTGTTCCAGCTGCGCCAGATCGATACTTTTGCCTTCCGCCGCCAAATCCAACGCCTGACCGCCGCACATACCTGCCACACCGCTGGCCTGCGCCAGTTCGGAAATCATCGCAATACGCGCTTCGGCGTTGACGCCAGGCATTGGCTGATCGGCCAGAATCGAAAAGGCCAGAGTTTGCAGAGCATCGCCGGCGAGAATCGCCGTGTCTTCACCATATTTTATATGGCAGGTTGGCTGCCCGCGGCGTAACGCATCGTCATCCATCGCCGGCAGATCGTCATGAATCAGGGAATAAGCATGGATGCATTCCACGGCAGCAGCCGGCACATCCAGGCTGGCCGCATCGGCCTTTAGCATTTCGCCTGTTGCGTACACCAGAAAGGGACGCAGACGTTTACCGCCTAATAATGCCCCATACTCCATGGCATTAACCAGAGGAGAACTCTGAAAAGGAAGTGGATCTATTAAGCGCGTCAAGGCCTGATTGACGCGTTGATGGTACGCGCTCAGCAGTTTAGCGAAATCCATTACTCATTTTCCGGGGTAAAAGGGGCGAGGGCGGCATCTTTCTCGTCGCTGAGCAGGATTTGCACGCGCTGCTCTGCCTGCTGCAGGGTTTGCTGACCGGTACGTGCCAATTGTACGCCGCGTTCGAATTCGTTCAGCGCCTGCTCCAGCGGCAGCTCGCCACTTTCCAGACGGCTGACAATCTGTTCCAGCTGCTGCAATGCGCTTTCAAAACTGGCAGGCGCTTCGGCTTTTTTCGGCATAATCAGTGTCGACTCACAGGTTAGGACATTATCTTGCAATCGGTCATGGTAGCCGACAGGGATTAATTAGCAAAATAATGAATGTGACTGCGGTTGCAGAAGCAGTCACCCAGCAAAGGTGATATACTTTTGCGCCTCGGATGCGGGGGCTCCTGAATCAACCCGCAATTATATGATTTTAACAGCTAAGTGCCGATGCTTTTAGCACTTATTTGCCCAAACGAACCCCTGTCGCCATGAAGTTTATCATCAAGCTGTTCCCAGAAATCACCATCAAAAGTCAGTCGGTGCGTCTGCGCTTTATCAAAATTCTCACCAGCAGCATTCGTAATATTTTGCGCACTGTCGATGAAGACATCAAAGTGGTGCGTCACTGGGACCACATCGAATTGCGTTCCAAAAATGAGTCGCTGCGTGAAACCATCGTTACCGAATTAACGCGCATTCCGGGTATTCACCATGTGCTGGCGGTGGAAGACCGCGCCTACACCGATATGCACGATATCTTCGAGCAGACGCTGGTGTTGAACCGCGAGCGTCTGGAAGGCAAAAGCTTCTGCGTGCGCGTGAAGCGTCGCGGCAAGCACAGCTTCAGCTCGCAGGACGTGGAACGCTACGTTGGCGGCGGCCTTAATCAGCACATCGCCAGCGCGCGCGTGCAGCTCAATCGCCCGGA
The DNA here is from genome assembly GCF_024707505.1 of Pantoea sp. SOD02. Lineage (GTDB taxonomy): Bacteria > Pseudomonadota > Gammaproteobacteria > Enterobacterales > Enterobacteriaceae > Pantoea > Pantoea symbiotica. The sequence continues at coordinate 1,090,449 of NZ_CP102604.1, forward strand.
CGAAACGGTGAATCTGGAGATTGAAGACGATCGCCTGTTGCTGATCACCGCGCGCTATGAAGGCTTAGGCGGTTTTCCGATTGGTACCCAGGAAGATGTTCTGTCACTGATTTCCGGTGGTTTCGACTCTGGCGTGTCGAGCTACATGCTGATGCGTCGCGGCTGCCGCGTGCATTACTGCTTCTTCAATCTTGGCGGTGCGGCACACGAGATTGGCGTGCGTCAGGTTGCGCATTACCTGTGGCAGCGTTTTGGTCGTTCGCACCGCGTACGTTTCGTGGCGATCAACTTCGAGCCGGTAGTCGGTGAGATTCTGGAAAAAGTGGACGACGGCCAAATGGGCGTGGTGCTGAAGCGCATGATGGTGCGTGCGGCGTCGATGGTGGCGGAACGTTACGGTGTGCAGGCGCTGGTGACCGGCGAAGCGCTGGGTCAGGTTTCCAGCCAGACGCTGACTAACCTGCGTTTGATCGATAACGCCTCCGATACGCTGATTCTGCGTCCGCTGATCTCCCATGATAAAGAGCACATCATTGATGTGGCGCGTAAGATCGGCACCGAAGATTTTGCTCGCACCATGCCAGAATATTGCGGCGTGATTTCGAAAAGCCCAACCGTTAAAGCGGTGAAAGGGAAGATCGAAGCGGAAGAGCAAAACTTCGATTTCGAGATCCTTAATCGTGTGGTGCAGGAAGCCAGCAACGTCGATATCCGTGAAATCGCCGAGCAGACGGAAGAAGAAGTGGTGGAAGTTGAAACCGTTGACTCCTTCACCAGCAACGACGTAGTGCTGGATATCCGTTCGGCCGATGAGCAGGACGCGAAACCGCTGGAACTGGAAGGCGTTGAGGTCAAACCTCTGGCGTTCTACAAACTCAGCACCCAGTTTGGCGATTTGGACCAGAGCAAAACCTGGCTGCTGTATTGCGATCGCGGTGTGATGAGTCGCCTGCAGGCGCTCTATCTGCACGAGCAGGGCTTCAAAAACGTAAAAGTTTATCGCCCGTAATAAGTAGGGTCGCCATTTATGGCGACCTCTGCCAATTAACGCTCTTCAAACTCCTGATAATTATAAATTCCCGCCGCCAGCACCAGCTGTGAAGCCACTTCACGCGCGGTCTCTTTATCCACCAGCAAATCTATCAGCTTCAACGCAAAATCAATGGCGGTGCCCGGTCCCTGGCTGGTCAGCAGATTAACGCGCGGATCCCACACCACGCGGCGCTCCATCCATTTGCTGTCTGGAATGGTGTCACGCAGGCCGGGAAAACCGGTCATATTGCCGACGGGAAACAGATCGTGCGGAACCAAAACCGTGCCCGGCGCGGCACAAATCGCCGCCACGATTTTGCTGGAGAGATGGAACTGGCGCACGGTTTCCACCAGCAGCGGGCTGTCCCGGAAAGTCTCCGCGCCTTTCAAACCGCCGGGCAGTACAATCGCATCGTAGTCGTTATCCGCGACCTCAACCAAAGGCGCATCCGCCAGCAGCCGCACACCGCGCGAGCAGACGATCTCACGCGTGCCATCGCTCTCCACGCTGGCGGTGGTGACGCTTAATCCGCCGCGTACCAGCAAATCGATAGTGGTGACCGCTTCGGTCTCCTCACTTCCATGTGCCAGGCAAACCAGAACCGATGCGTTCGCGCTCATAGTGGGACTCCTTACGTTTAATCAGATCGTACAAACGGGTATTTTCCGGCAGTGAAATGCCCTGCGCGCGGGCGCGACGCAACAGGTAACCGGTGATGTAATCAATTTCGGTCAGGCGCTGCGCCCGCACATCCTGCAGCATCGATGAGGTATTGGCAGCGGTGCTATCAATCACGTCGTAAATAATGTCGCGCAGATTATCCACCGCCATGTGCTGGCCTTCGCGCTCCATCACCCAGGCGATCTCTTCGCACAGCATTGCTATTTGTTCCGGCCAGGCACGCAGCGCACCGTTTTGGCAATCGTGCTCAACGGTCATCGGATTGATCACGCAGTTGATGGCCAGCTTGCGCCAGCTGGCGGCGGCGATGTTGTCATGCCAGGCCACATCCGGCAGCGCCTGATGCAGAATATCGGCGATATCGCTCAGCGCGGCGCTCTCTCGATTAGCAGGGCCAATGTGCGTGATGCCGTGTGCGATATGTTTGATCACCGTACCGTCGCGCATCGCGGCGTGCGTGGTGATGCCGCGCAGCAGCGGCTGACGCAGATCTTTCAACTCTTCCAGCGTACCCATACCGTTATGTAGCAGCAGAATCGGCGCGTGCGTCGGCAGCACGCTTTGCAGGTTTTTCACTGCAGGGGAAACCTGCGGCGCTTTGAGCGTCACCAGTAACAGCTGGCTTTCGGCGAGGAACAGCGGATCGTTGGCGATAAAGGTGTGATTGCTCACCTGGCCTTGTGGATCGACCACGTTGGCGGAGCAATACGGCTGCGGCACACGTAACCAACCCTGCACCTCATGTCCCTGACGGGCGAGAGCGGCGAGCCAAATTTGACCTAAGGCGCCACACCCCAACACGGTAATTTTCATTTTGCCTCCCGTGGGCGGGTTCCTGTTTTCACGTTACGAGTAAGTATAGCTTTCCATGTATCGTGTTTTATTAGCGCCACAAGACGCGTATTATGCATGTCACTTTAGTATCAGGAGAAGAAAAGATGCCATCTTTCGATATCGTTTCCGAAGTCGAATTGTCGGAAGTGCGAAATGCCGTGGAGAATGCGAGCCGCGAGATCTCAACCCGTTTCGATTTCCGTAACGTGAGTGCAACCATTGAGCTCAACGAAAAGAATGAGACCATCAAACTCAGCAGCGAATCTGATTTTCAGGTTAAGCAGCTGGTGGATATTCTGCGCGAAAAGCTGCTGAAGCGTGGCATTGAAGGCGCGGCAATTGAAGTGCCAGAAGAGATCGTGCACAGCGGTAAAAGCTGGTCGGTGGAAGCCAAGCTGAAGAAAGGTATCGAAAGCGATATCGCGAAAAAGCTGGTGAAGCTGATTAAAGACAGCAAGCTGAAGGTGCAGACGCAGATTCAGGGTGAAGAACTGCGCGTAACCGGTAAGTCACGCGACGATCTGCAAGGTGCGATGGCGCTGGTGCGCGGTGGCAACCTCGGTCAGCCTTTCCAGTTCAAAAACTTCCGCGACTAATCGCGTTTGTCGCGCGCCGCACGACGATAGAGCGTGCTGCGCGCGACGCCCAAGGCTTCCGCTGTTTTACTGATATTGCCATTAAAGCGCTGCAGCGTTTCGCTGATCAATCGTTCATCATGACTCTGCCGATCAGGCTGTGGCGGCAACGCCGCGCGACGATACTCGGCCGGCAAATGCACTTCAGTCACTTCCTCACCCTCATCCGCCAGCGCCAGCAGCACGCGTAACAAGCTGCGCAATTGCCGCACATTACCCGGCCATGGCAGCTGTGCCAGTGCTGTTAATAAAGCAGGTGAAAGCTGAATATCTCGATCCGCGCCGCCCAGCTCCAGCCATAAACGGCTGATAAAACCCTCTACATCCGGCCAGTCGCGCAGTGGCGGAATGGTCATCGAGAATTCCTGCAGGCGATAGAGCAAATCTTCGCGGAATTCGCCTTCGGCAACGCGTTGTGCCAAATCGCGGTGCGTGGCGCTGATCACTGCAAAATTTACCGGCCAGCTGCGGCTGGAGCCGAGCGGCGCCACCTCTTTCTCCTGCAATACGCGTAGCAAGCGGGTTTGCAGCGCCAGCGGCATATCGCCAATTTCATCGAGAAACAGCACGCCGCCATCCGCTTCACGGATTTTACCGATATAGCCATTCTTGCTGGCACCGGTGAACGCGCCGGGTTGATAGCCAAACAGCTCAGATTCAATCAGCGCTTCTGGGATAGCCGCGCAGTTAATGGCAACGAATTTACCTTCGCGCCAGCGGCTCTGCTGATGCAGTGCGCGGCTGACATACTCTTTGCCGCTGCCGGTTTCGCCGTGAATGCACAGTGAAACGCCGGCATTGAGCAGTCGCACCATCTTCTCGCCATCGCGGCCCAGCAAGAAGGGCAGATCGCTGGCGGGTTCGCTCGGCGTGGCAAAATGGCTGCGCTGCGGCGCGTGCAGGCGGAAATAGTAGCGCTGCGTGGCGTAATCGAGCGGAACGGGAATGGTGTTGGCTTGCTGCTGCTGTTGCGGGAACAGTTGTTGAAAGGTCACGCTGCCGAGTTGTTCGACGCTCAGCGCCAGTTCGCGCATCGCCAGACGATTAGCGGCCGTCAGGACGTTATCTGAGAACACCAGCAGCAGTTCATCGCTGGTATCGATGCCCTGCGGCTGCAAATGCAGGCTCATCAACCATTGCTGCGGGTGCAGGCTCTGTTTTACCCACAGGTATTCGATCTGTTTCGCCGCCGCTTTCACCCAATTAAAGGTTTGCGGATGCGGGAAGTGCGCCGGGCCGGAAATATCCAGCACGCCAGCAATTTGGCCGTTCGGCATTTGCAGCGGCATCGCCGCGCAGTACAAGCCTTGATTGAGCGTCAGGAAGTGCTGATGACCTTCAATCTCGCAGCCGTCATCAATCGCCAGCGCGGTGCCAATCGCATTGGTGCCACGCCCGCATTCACTCCACAAATTGCCCGGAGCCAGCGCATAACGTTGGGCTTTTTCCATCGAAGGCATATCGCCAAAGGTATTAAGCACCAAACCGGTGGCATCCGACAGAATCACCACCGATTGCTTCTCGGCCAGTTTCTGCGCCAGCTGTTTAATAACCGGCTGCGCGAACTGCTGCAGCCCGGCATTGCTGGCGAGCACATCGGCCAGTTCACCCTGGCGAACACGAGGAAAATCATCGGCGGTGCGATCGAGACCATACAGCTGGCTACGAAACCAGGAGTCGCTTAACAGCGGATTGGCGTTAACGGCAGACGCGGATGGATTTCCCTGCATTGATGACCTCATGCCCAAGCGAAAGTGTTGCAGCATTGTAGCGGGTCGGTTTCTGTACTGTTGCGATACGCAACACAGATGGTGAACTTTTCTGCACAACATCTGCAAACCAAGCCGCACGTGTATTTATAACTTAATGATTGAATGTGTATTTTTTCAAATAAACGACTGATGAAAAAAGCTGGCACGCCCGCTGCAATAGCTCCTTTGACAGCACGTTCTCTGAATGGCGACTGACCTTTCAGATTATCTGACCCTACATAAAGGAGTTTGCGATGCGTTATGCATATCCCGGCACGCCCGGCGCTTTGGTTTCATTTCAGGCGACTTACGGCAACTATATTGCGGGCAAATTCGTCGAGCCGCTCAGCGGCCAATACTTCACCAACACCTCGCCAGTCAATGGCAGCGATATTGCGCAGTTCCCGCGTTCGGATGCGCGCGATATCGATTTAGCGCTGGATGCAGCGCATCAGGCGGCCGATGCCTGGGGAAAAACCAGCGTGCAGCATCGCGCCAACATCCTGCTGCAGGTGGCGGATCGTATTGAGGCCAATCTCGAAAAACTGGCGGTGGCGGAGAGCTGGGATAACGGGAAACCGATCCGCGAAACCCTGAATGCCGATCTGCCGCTGGCGGTGGATCACTTCCGTTATTTCGCCGGTTGCCTGCGGGCGCAAGAGGGCAGCACTGCGGAGATCGATGAAACCACTGTTGCGTATCACTTCCATGAGCCGCTCGGCGTGGTTGGGCAGATAATTCCGTGGAACTTCCCGCTGTTAATGGCGGCGTGGAAACTGGCGCCGGCGCTGGCGGCGGGGAACTGTGTGGTGCTGAAACCGGCAGAACAGACGCCGCTGGGGATTACGCTGCTGATGGAGGTGATTGGCGATCTGTTCCCGGCTGGCGTGTTGAATGTGGTGCAGGGCTTTGGTCGTGAAGCGGGTGAAGCGCTGGCGACCAGTAAACGCATCGCCAAAATCGCCTTTACCGGTTCAACGCCAGTTGGTCGTCACATTATGGCCTGCGCTGCTGAAAACATCATTCCTTGTACCGTTGAACTGGGCGGCAAGTCGCCGAATATCTACTTCGCCGATGTAATGGAGGGCGAGGATGAGTTTATTGAGAAAGCGGTGGAAGGGTTAGTGCTCGGCTTCTTTAATCAGGGCGAAGTCTGTACTTGCCCGTCACGCGCTTTGATTCACGAATCGATCTATCAACCCTTTATGGATCGCGTGATGGCGAAGGTGGCCAATATTCGTCGTGGCGATCCGCTCGATACCGACACCATGATTGGTGCGCAGGCTTCACGCCAGCAATTCGATAAAATCCTGTCGTATATCAACATCGCACGCGACGAAGGCGGTCAGATTCTCACCGGTGGCGATCGCGCCAGCGTGGCCGCTGAACTGAATGACGGATTCTACATTCAGCCGACCTTAATCAAAGGAACTAACCAGATGCGCTGTTTCCAGGAGGAAATTTTTGGACCGGTGATTGGTGTCACTACTTTTAAGGATGAAGCAGAAGCCCTCGCCATCGCCAATGAAACCCAGTTCGGCCTTGGTGCGGGCGTGTGGACGCGCGATACCAACCTGGCCTATCGCATGGGACGCGGCATTAAAGCCGGTCGCGTCTGGACCAACTGCTATCACATCTATCCCGCTCACGCGGCATTCGGCGGCTATAAGCAATCGGGTGTTGGCCGTGAGACGCACAAGATGGCGCTCAGCGCCTATCAACAAACCAAAAATCTGCTGGTCAGCTATGGCACCGCGCCTTTGGGCCTGTTCTAAGTCCGCATCCGATCAAATGGAGAGTGAAAGATGAATATGCAAATCAAAACCACCATGAAAGCCGCTGTTGTGAAGTCTTTTGGTGAACCGTTAGTGATTGAGCAGGTGCCGGTGCCGCAGGTCGGGCCGGGGCAGATTTTGGTGAAAATCGCGGCTACCGGCGTGTGCCATACCGATCTCCACGCGGCTGAAGGCGACTGGCCGATTAAACCTAATCCACCGTTTATTCCGGGTCACGAAGGTGTGGGCCAGGTTGTGGCGCTGGGCGAGGGCGTTAAGCACCTGAAAATGGGCGATCGCGTTGGTGTGCCGTGGCTCTATTCGGCGTGCGGCCATTGTGAGCATTGTCTGGATAGCTGGGAAACGCTGTGTCTATCGCAGCAAAATGCCGGTTACTCAGTGAATGGCAGCTTCGCGGAATATTGCCTCGCCGATGCCAACTATGTCGGTATCATCCCGGATAACGTCGATTACAACGAAATCGCGCCGATCCTCTGTGCGGGCGTCACCGTGTATAAAGGGCTGAAAATGACCGACACCAAACCCGGCGATTGGGTGGTGATTTCCGGTATCGGCGGTTTAGGGCATATGGCGGTGCAGTACGCGGTGGCGATGGGTCTGAATGTGGCGGCGGTAGATATCGATGATGAGAAGCTTGAGTTTGCTAAACGTCTCGGTGCCAGCGTGGTAGCGAATGCGAAAAATGTCGATCCGGCCAAATTGTTCCAGAAGAGTTTCGGCGGCGCGCATGGCGTGCTGGTGACGGCAGTTTCACCGAAAGCATTCGAACAGGCGATTGGTACGCTGCGTCGTGGCGGCACCATGGTGCTGAACGGTTTGCCGCCGGGCAAATTCGATCTGTCGATCTTCAATATGGTGCTGGATGGCATTACGGTGCGCGGTTCCATCGTGGGTACGCGCAAAGATCTGCAGGAAGCGCTGGATTTCGCCGGTCGTCACAAGGTGAAAGCGACCGTGGCGGTTGAACCGCTGACGAACATCAACGATATCTTCGCGCGTATGCACGCTGGCAAGATTGAAGGGCGCATCGTGGTGGATATGTCGCTGTAACAAAAAGCCCGACGCGAAGGTCGGGCTTGTCATTTAACAGCTGGCGAGCAGCGCTTCAAGTTCGACGCGGCTCGTCACTTTACTGTCGATTTTGATGTAGGCACTTTTCTCTTCCGGCACGATAAACACCGACGCCACGCCGGGCTGCGCTTTCAATCGCTTCTCAAGGTTCGGCACCGCCAGCACCGCATCGCTGAGCATAATGCGCAGGCTGCTTACATACGGTGGTTCCTGCATCGACATCGCCACAAACAGCCACGCTGCTGCGACAATCGCGCCGACCAGGAACACGGTTTGTGCATCAACATGACCATAGATCCATCCGCCCATGCTGCCGCCAATCGCCACGCCAATGAACTGGCTGGTCGAGTAGATGCCCATCGCGGTGCCTTTGTAGCCCGGCGGCGACTCTTTACTGATCAGCGACGGCAGAATCGCTTCCATTAGGTTGAAGGCGAGGAAGAACAGCTGCACGCCAATCACCAGCGTCCAGAAGTGGCCTGCCGCGCCCCACAATACGATTTCCGCGATGATGATGATCGCCACGCAGCCGACAAACACGCGCTTCATGCGGCGTTTCACTTCGGCATAGATAATGAAAGGCACCACGGCGACAAACGCCACCAGCATGGTCACCAGATAAACTTTCCAGTGTTCTGCCGCCGGTAAACCGGCTTGTTCAAACTGTCCCGGCAGCGCCACGAAGCTCGACATCAACAGAATGTGTAGGCAGAGAATGCCGATATTCAGTTTTAACAGTTTTGGATTGGTCAGCACCGCACGGATGCTGCCTTTCACCATGCCGGATTCGCGATTCAACACGTGATTTGGCGCATTCGGTACCACTAATAAGGTGATGACGATGCCAAGCGTCGCGAGGATAGCAATCATCCAGAACAGCGCGTGCAAGCCGAGCGCGTGGGTGACAATCGGGCCAACTACCATTGCAATGGCAAAGGTGACGCCAAAGCTGATGCCGATAAACGCCATCGCTTTGGTGCGGTTCTGTTCACGGGTTAAGTCCGACAGCAACGCCATTACCGCTGCGGCAATCGCGCCGGAACCTTGTAATGCGCGACCTAAAATCACACCCCAAATGGTATCGGAGGTGGCAGCAATAACACTGCCGAAAACGAACAGCAGCAGTCCGCCGACGATCAGTGGCTTACGGCCGACGCGATCGGAGAGGAGACCAAATGGAATCTGGAAGATGGCTTGTGCCAAACCATAGATACCGATTGCGAGACCAATCAGTGTTTCACTGGCGCCCTGTAACGCCATGCCGTACGTGGTGAGTACCGGCAAGACCATAAACATTCCCAGCATGCGCAGGGAAAAAACGGTACCTAAACCCCATGTAGCGCGAAGCTCTACTGGCGTCATTTTATTGTCGTTCATGTTTACCTCAAAATTATACTGCGCCCATTCTAGGCAGCAGGGCAGGGCGGGTAAAACATTTGTTCTTAAGCAGTGGTAACAAAAAGAAAGGGCGCGAAATTCGCGCCCTTTCTGGTTTTGCGGAGCTGAATTACCAGACGTAAGTCAGCAAATCTTTCGACGCTGGCGTCATGAAATCAACCGACATCATCACGCTCAGGGCGGTGATAGCGACAATCGAGAACACAAACAGTTTACGCGCCCAAACTTTGTCGTTTGAGGTTTTGTAACCTGAAAGTGCCATGCCGAGCCACCACACGCTAACGGCCGCAGCCACCACCAGATATTTGTAGCCCGCGTAACCGCCAAGGGTCAGCATCAGCGTGGCAATCATGAACGCCAGGATATACAGCGTAATATGATTTTTTGCCACTGAAATGCCTTTCACCACCGGCAGAACCGGAATATTGGCAGCCTGGTAATCTTTAAAGCGGAAGATGGCAATCGCATAGGAGTGCGGCATCTGCCACAGGCTAAAGATAGCCAGTAAAATCAACGCGCCAGCATCAAACTGGTTGGTGACTGCGCAGTAGCCAATCACCGGCGGCGCAGCGCCAGAGAGACTACCAATCAGCGTGCCGTAGACAGAGTTACGCTTCATATAGAGGCTGTAAACGCCTACATAAACCACGAAGCCCATCACCGCCAGCCACATGGCCAGCGGGTTAGCGCCGAAATACAGCAACGCAAAGCCAGCAATACCCAATGCGGTTGCATAAACCAGGCTTACTTTCGCCGAGATCAGGCCTTTGACCAGAACACGGTTCCGCGTTCTCTCCATTTTGATGTCGATATCGCGGTCAATCACGTTGTTGAAAACACAACCTGATGCGACAACCAGCGATACGCCAACCAGCGAGGCGAGAAACAGGGTGTAATCAATGCTGCCTTTCGAAGCCAGCAGGAATCCACCGATCACAGAAATTAAATTGCCGAAAATAATTCCTGGTTTTGTTACTTGCAGGTATTGCTTAATCATTACGCGACTCTTTAGTGGGCCATCATGTTGTAGTTGAGGTTCCACATAATCCACAGTGAGCCTACAACAACAATCAAGATAATGAGTGCTGAGAAGACGATGGCCACCATGTTCCAGCCACCTTCTGATTTGCTGTCTAAGTGCAGGAAGTAGACGAGGTGAACCAGCACCTGAACTACCGCACACACCAGAACCACACCCAGAATAGTGCCGTGTGAAGCGCCGCCATCCATTACCATCCAAAACGGAATACCGGTCAGGATGATAGAGAGGACGAAGCCGATCATGTAAGACTTCACGCTACCGTGCGAAGCGCCATGTTCGTTAACAGAATGACTCATTACATGGCTCCCATCAGGTAGACAACGGTGAATACGCAGATCCAAACCACATCCAGGAAGTGCCAGAACAAGCTGAGGCACATGATACGGGTGCGGTTGGTTGCAGTCAGACCACGTTTAGAAATCTGGAACATCATCACTGCCATCCAGATCAGGCCAGAGGTCACGTGCAAACCGTGCGTGCCGACCAGCGTGAAGAACGCTGACAGGAAGCCGCTGCGATCAGGACCGAAGCCTTCTTTGATCAGGTGATGGAATTCATAGATTTCCATGCCGATAAAGCCAGCACCGAACAGGAAGGTCAACGCTAACCAGCTGATGACCGAGCCCTTGTTCTGGTTGTTCATCGCAATCACTGCCATACCATAGGTAATGGAGCTGAGCAGCAGCAGCGCGGTTTCGACCAGGACGAACGGCAGTTCGAAGATGTCTTTACCTGCCGGGCCACCGGCAGTGTTATTGACCATTACTGCATAGGTCGCAAACAGGGTTGCGAAGATAATGCAGTCACTCATCAGGTAGATCCAGAAGCCAAAGACTTTATTGGCTCCTGCATCGTGATGCCCATGCTCCGCATGGGCGTCGTGGTGGTGTTTTGCAGTTTCAGTTGACATTATTTCAGACCTGCTTTGCTGATTTCGTCAAAGTGCTTCTTCTCGATCTGCTCGACTTCGGCAACCGGTACGTAGTAATCCACGTCTTCATCGAAGCTCTTCACAATCCAGGTCACGATAGTGCCCAGGAAGGTAAGGCCAGCCAGCCACCAAATGTGCCAGATCATAGCGAAACCGAAGACAGTCATCAGGGCCGCGATAACAATGGCTGCGCCGCTGTTTTTCGGCATATGAATTTCTTCATATTTTTCTGGCTGCTTGTACGCTTCGCCTTTCTCTTTCATTTCCCAGAACGCATCGCGCTCGTGGATATGAGGGATAACAGCAAAGTTGTAGAACGGCGGCGGTGAAGAGGTTGCCCACTCCAGCGTACGTCCACCCCACGGGTCACCGGTCAGGTCACGGTTCTGGTCGCGGTCACGCACAGAAACGTAGAACTGGGTAATCTGGCACAGGATACCGCAAGCGATCAGCGCTGCACCGCCTGCTGCAACGACCAGCAGTGAGTGGAACTGAGGATCGATGTCCTGGCTGATACGACGCGTCATACCCATGAAGCCCAGCGCATACAGCGGCATGAATGCCACGAAGAAGCCGATGATCCAGAACCAGAACGCGCGGATGCCCCATTTTTCATTCAGCGTGAAGCCGAATGCTTTCGGGAACCAGTAGGTCACGCCAGCCATACAACCGAACACCACACCACCGATAATCACGTTATGGAAGTGCGCGATCAGGAACAGGCTGTTGTGCAGAATGAAGTCCGCACCCGGAACCGCCAGCAGAACACCTGTCATACCACCAATCGAGAAGGTAACCAGGAAGCCGATGGTCCACAGCATTGCTGAGTGGAACTCAACGCGACCCTGATACATGGTGAACAGCCAGTTGAAGATTTTCACGCCGGTCGGGATAGCGATGATCATCGTCATGATACCGAAGAAGGCGTTTACGTTCGCGCCCGCACCCATGGTGAAGAAGTGGTGCAGCCAAACGATGAACGACAAGACGGTAATCGCGATGGTCGCCCACACCAGAGAGGTGTAACCGAACAGACGCTTTTTAGAGAAGGTAGCAGTGACTTCAGCGAAGACACCAAACACCGGCAGAACCAGGATGTACACTTCCGGGTGACCCCAGACCCAAATCAGGTTGACGTACATCATCATGTTACCGCCCATTTCATTGGTGAAGAAATGGAAGCCAAGGTAACGGTCAAGCGTCAACAGTGCCAGCGTAACGGTCAGTACCGGGAACGCAGCGATGATCAGGACGTTAGTACACAGTGATGCCCAGGTGAATACCGGCATTTTGAACAGGTCCATGCCCGGCGCACGCATCTTCAGAATGGTAACGAAGAAGTTGATACCGGTCAGTGTCGTACCGATACCGGACAGCTGGAGACTCCAGATCCAGTAATCGACCCCGACGCCAGGACTGTACTCCGCACCCGAAAGCGGCGGATAAGCCAACCAGCCGGTCTGTGCGAACTCGCCCACACCCAGAGAGATGTTCACCAGGATCACACCGATCGCGGTAAACCAGAAGCTCAGGTTGTTCAGGAACGGGAAGGCAACGTCACGTGCACCGATTTGCAGCGGTACCGCGATGTTCATCAGACCTACCACGAATGGCATCGCCACGAAGAAGATCATGATCACGCCGTGAGCGGTGAAGATCTGGTCGTAGTGGTGCGGCGGTAGTATGCCGGCTTCCCCAGCGGAAGCCATCACTTGTTGGGTACGCATCATTACCGCATCGGCAAAGCCGCGCAGCAACATGACGAAAGCCATGATGATGTACATGATACCCAGTTTTTTGTGGTCGATGGAGGTGAACCATTCTGACCACAGGTACTGCCACTTACCAAAATAGGTAATCGCAGCAACCAGTGCCAGACCACCTAAGATGATAGCGGCGACCGTAACCACGATAATGGGTTCGTGGTATGGCACTGCATCCAGTGTTAATTTTCCGAACATCGTATTATTCCTCGGCTCCCGCGGAAGCGGCGTGACTCATGTCCATGCCTTTATGCTCTGGCATGTCCATCTTCCCGTGGCTCATCTTGAACTTATCAATAACTTGCTTGAACAGTTCTGGATTCGTCGTAGAGAAATATTCCACCGGGTGATTTTCGCTTGGCGTAGCCAGTTTCTCGAAATCATCCATGGTGTTCAGCACGTTAGGTGCCGCTTTAACTTTGGCAACCCACTGCTGGAATTCCGCATCGTCTTTAGTTGCAATGGCTTTGAACTTCATGCCAGAGAAACCACGACCACTGAAGTTCGCAGAGATACCGTCAAATGTTCCTGGCTCGTTGGCGATCAGATGCAGTTTGGTCTGCATACCGGCCATCGCGTAGATCTGGCTGCCGAGAGTAGGAATAAAGAAGGAGTTCATCACGGAGTTGGAGGTGATCTTGAAGTTCACCGGAGTGTTTGCCGGGAAGGCAATCTGGTTTACGGTTGCAATACCCTGTTCCGGGTAAATGAACAGCCATTTCCAGTCCAGTGCCACTACGTCGATCTCAACCGGTTTAACGTCAGAAACCAGCGGTTTGCTCGGCTCCAGCGCGTGGGTTGATTTCCAGGTCAAAACGCCGAGGAAAATAATGATCAGGATCGGAATGGTCCAGACCACGGCTTCCACTTTGTTCGAGTGTGACCAGTTAGGGCTATAAGTTGCGTTAGTATTGGTTGCCCGATATTTCCAGGCAAAGAATACTGCCATGAAGACTGCCGGGATAACGACGATCATCATCAAGCCGAAAGCTGTCAGAATCAACGAACGTTGCTCCAGTGCAATCTGTCCTTTGGGATTTAACAACGCACTATCGCAGCCACTGAGTAATACAGCGCCTGCAATTAATGACAAAATCCCCAAACTTTTATTGTATTTACTGAGTCTCATTTAACGACCTCAATGACAAAGGGCTCTATTGTCGTTTAAGTGTGCGCGCATTTTACGGGAAGGTTTATGCAGTGTAAACCAGCTTAAGGATGTGTCAGAAGGCTGTTGACACCTTTTGCTAAGGGTGTCACAGATGTTACGCAGGGTGACAAATTATTAACTGCGACAAGCAGTTGGCATCAATATAACAAAAACCAATGGTAGAAACCGCAGAAAAATCAGGGAAAGTATAAACCGTACTCTTAATACTCATTTATTTAACATTTCTGCATCATTTCAGCGATGTCTTTTATACAAAGTAATTGCGCACCGGATTTAAATATTCGCCAGCAGTTGTTAATTTAATGTTTCTAATTCGCTTTAAAAAAAATGCTATTGGTAAAATCGGCGACTGATATTTTTTAGCCGATTATTTCGTCACGAAAATTGGCTTACTTAACCCAGATTTTCCCGCGCCGCTTTTTTTAATGCCAAACTATCCAAAATAACCCCGAGTGCGACAGCCAACAGCGCAAATGCCATTCCGGCTTCAAACATTGGCGTGAGCAGCGTATTGAGCTGCACAACTCCGCTGGCATTGAGTGCTAATGCGAGCAGCCATAAGGCCAGCAAGCCGCAGCCAATGCTAAACAGACGCACCGTCCAGCGGTAACCTTGCGGCCACAAGCTGCGCATCACAAACTCCCCGCTTTGCTGCATGCTGTGCAAGGTGCCGCGACACAGCCACAACAGCAGCAATCCCGGTGCGCCAGCAAACACGGTGAAAGCATAGAAGGTCGGCCAGCCCCACAGTTCAACCAGCCAACCGGCAGCGGGACCGACGTAAACGCGACCCACGGCGGAGAGGGCAGAGAGCAGCGCGAACTGCGTTGCAGAGAAGGACTTGTTGCACAGCGTCATTAACAATGCGACAAAGGCCGCAGTGCCCATGCCACCGCACAGGTTTTCAATAAACACCGCGCTCGCCATGCTCCACAAGTGCGGTGGCGTCACCGCCAGCAACCAGTAAGCAAAGTTCGACACCGCTTGCAGCACGCCGAAAATCATCAGGGCGCGGAACAAACTCAGGCGCTGCATCAGCACACCGCCGTACAGCGCGCCGATGATGGTGGCCAGCAGGCCAAGCGTTTTGTTCACCAGGCCGACATCGCCAGCACTAAAACCGACGCCGCGAATCAGGAAAGTGGTGGTGAGCGAGGCGGCAAACGCATCGCCAAGCTTATAAAGGATAATCAGCGTGATCAGCAGCCAGGCGTTGTTACGCTGGAAAAAGTCTTTTAGCGGGAATGTCACGGCCTGGCGAAGCGAATGCGGTTCGCGCGCCGGCATCTCCGGCTCTTTCGCCAGTAAGGTGGCGATCAGGCCCGGCAACATCAGCAGCGCCATCAGCCAGTAAGTGGCTTGCCAGCCGAGATAGCGATCCGCTAACCACAGCGCCAGCCCACCCGAAATCAACATCGCCAGTCGATAACCCAGCACTGTGATCGCCGCGCCGCTGCCGCGCTCTTCAGGCGGCAGCACATCGGTTTTCCAGGCATCAAACACGATATCCTGCGAGGCCGAACAGAAGGCAACCAGCACCGCCAGCGCAGCCAGCAGCGTTAAGTCACGCGAAGGCTGCATAAAGCCCATGGCGATAATGCCGCCAATCAGCGCCAGCTGCGTGACCAGCAGCCAGCCGCGACGGCGACCGAGAAACGGTGGCGTATAGCGATCCATCATCGGCGACCACAGGAACTTAAACACGTAAGCCTGGCCGACAAGGGAGAAGAAACCGATGGTTTTCAGGTCAACATTCTCTACCGTCATCCATGCCTGTAACGTCCCGGCGGTTAACGCCAGCGGTAAGCCTGAGGCAAAACCCAGCAGCAGCAATACCGCCGCATTACGTTGGGTAAAAATACGCAGATAGTGAGATGTCATAGCCAACCTGAAATGAAGCCCGGCGAAACGTCGCCGGGCAAATTACTGCGGAAATTAGCGGGCGTTCTGTTTGATGAAGTTGTGAACGCTGGTGTCCTGCGCCATATCAGCAATCACGTCACTCAGCGTTGAGTTAACCGCGTTAGTGATCTTCGCGTTGGTGGCGGTAAACGCGCCTTCTACGCTGTAAGTCTGGCGATAGTTTTTTACCTGCTTGTTACCGTTTTTCGCGGTAGCGATGATGGAGATATCCGCCTTGGTGGTAATGCTGTAGCGCACGTTGCCTTGTGTCACATCCGCATACAGACCATTCACCACGATCTGCAGATCAACGGCACCGCTTGGGCCAATCATGTAGCCGCGCGACGTCATCTGCTTCTCTAACACTTCCTGCAGCAGGAAGCGCAGATCGCGGGATGGTGTCAGCGTGATCAACTGACCATCGCGGTTCACTTTGGCCAGCGCCTGATCGGAACGTTGATCAGCACCGTTAACGCTGATGGTGACGCCCATCAGGCTTGGATCTTGCTGCGGCAGTTGAATCTTCGGTTGAATATCCAACGTGGTGTTGTTGCTGGCACAGCCGGCCAAAATAAAAGCAGCCAGCAGAGGGAATAACAGTTTTTTCAACATACTCATTCTCGTTAGCATATGGGTTGGTTTGCAAAACTGCGGCCATCATAGCATTGCGCAGCGGTGAAAAAAGCCCCGGGCGAATGGAAATTGATTGTAAAGGCTTTTTTCGGACAGGATGAAAAGCCAGCCGGTTGACCTGCAAGATAAGCAGGTTACTATGCGCAGCGCTGGCGGATTTATTTACGGCCAAGCTGCGGAAGCGGTAAAAAACCTACTAATATTTAAACAGATGGGCACAGCGCTCGCCGGAAAGGAGTGTTAATCATGATTCGCGAACAAATAGAAGAAAAGTTGCGTAACGCTTTCGAGCCTGCACATCTTGAAGTGCATGATGAAAGCTACCGTCATAACGTGCCCGCCGGTTCTGAAAGTCACTTTAAAGTGGTGATTGTCAGCGATCGATTTACCGGTCAGCGCTTTCTGCAACGTCATCGCGCTATTTATGGCGAACTGGCAACCGAATTAGCGGGCAGCGTACACGCGCTGGCACTGCATACTTATACGCAAAAAGAGTGGGATGGATTGCAGGATACGGTTTTGGCTTCACCGAATTGTCGCGGTGCTGGCACGCTTGCCTGAATTCCCCTCTACCTCATCCTCAAAAACGGCCTGCGGGCCGTTTTCTTTTCATTTATTACACTCAAACGCGATCTACGGCGCAAAAAAGCAGCAAAACCGCTAAAAAGTGGTGAGTTTGCAGCCTCGACTCATTCCAGCGATGCCGCTATAATGCTGCGTCTATTTTTCCGGAATGTCTTCGGGACGCTTCTGGTGACAGGGATTAGGTTCTGCCTGCAGAGGCCGTCCCGGTTGTTGGATACGGCGCATTTTATGTGTGGTGTCTGAAGTTGACCGAGCACGTGATTTTTTGAGGTAACAAGATGACAGTTTCAGTAGAAACCACTCAGGGTCTGGGCCGTCGCATTTCGATTACTGTTGCAGCTGACAGCATCGAAAGCGCAGTGAAGAAAGAACTGGTGGAAGTGGCTAAGAAAGTCCGTATCGACGGTTTCCGTAAAGGCAAAGTGCCGGCACACATCATTTCTCAGCGCTACGGTGCTTCTGTTCGCCAGGACGTGCTGGGCGAGCTGATGACGCGCAACTTCGTTGACGCCATCATCAAAGAGAAAATCAATCCGGCTGGCGCACCAAACTATGTGCCGGGCGAATATAAAGAAGGCGAAGACTTCACCTACGCGGTTGAGTTCGAAGTGTATCCAGAAGTTGAGCTGAAAGGCCTGGACGCAATCGAAGTCGAGAAGCCAGTAGTAGAAGTGACTGACGCTGACGTTGATACCATGCTGGAAACCCTGCAGAAGCAGCAGGCGACCTGGAAAGAGAGCGATGCAGCTGCGACAGCTGAAGATCGCGCGACCATCGACTTCAGCGGTTCTGTTGACGGCGAAGAGTTTGAAGGCGGCAAAGCCTCTGACTTCGTGCTGGCAATGGGCCAGGGTCGTATGATCCCAGGCTTCGAAGAGGGCGTTGTTGGCCATAAAGCCGGCGAAACCTTCACTATCGACGTGAAATTCCCAGACGATTACCACGCAGAAAACCTGAAAGGGAAAGATGCGAAGTTCGAAATCGTGCTGAAGAAAGTTGAAACCCGCGAACTGCCAGAGCTGACTGAAGAGTTTATCAAGCGCTTTGGCGTGGAAGATGGTTCAGTTGCCGGTCTGCGTGCAGAAGTGCGTAAGAACATGGATCGCGAGCTGAAAGGTGCTATCCGTAACCGCGTGAAGACTCAGGCAATCGACGGTCTGGTTAACGCCAACGACATCGACGTTCCGGTTGCGCTGATCGACAGCGAAATCGACGTTCTGCGTCGTCAGGCTGCACAGCGTTTTGGTGGCAACGAGAAGCAAGCGCTGGAACTGCCACGTGAACTGTTCGAAGAGCAGGCTAAACGTCGCGTAGTTGTGGGTCTGCTGTTGGGCGAAGTGATTCGCATCAACGAACTGCAGGCTGATGAAGATCGCGTTAAGACGCTGATCGAAGAGATGGCTTCTGCATACGAAGATCCGCAGGAAGTGATCGAGTTCTACAGCAAGAACAGCGAGCTGATGAACAACATGCGCAACGTGGCTCTGGAAGAGCAAGCGGTTGAAGCGGTACTGGCGAAAGCGAAAGTGACCGATAAAGCCACTAACTTCCAGGAACTGATGAACCAGACCTCTGCGGCCTGATTCATTCGTTAACCGTTAGTGCTAAGCCCGTGACTGAAAAGTCGCGGGCTTTTTCGTTTCTGGCGTTAAGTACACTGATTTGTCCTCTATTTGCTTAATTAATCGGCAAATTATCCGCTAAGCTCTTTTTCCGTGTTAGCGAATGGGCAAAAGGTTGTTATGCTTGAAACAACTGGGCAGCATCCCCAGATACAGGGAGAATGCATGAAAACAGTGAGACTGACTGATTAACCGGGTTGTTATTTCGGTTTGAGACCGTGGCACGTAGTGTTTGCGCTTCGGCTTACGTAAAATCGGTACAGAATGTTGCCAATGAAATTTATCAGGAGACGGTAATGTCATACAGTGGCGATCGTGAATTTACTGCACCGCACATGGCGCTGGTGCCAATGGTGGTCGAACAAACCTCGCGCGGCGAGCGTTCTTACGACATCTACTCTCGCCTGCTCAAAGAGCGTGTGATCTTCCTGACCGGTCAGGTTGAAGATCATATGGCTAACCTGATCGTGGCGCAGATGCTGTTTCTGGAAGCTGAGAATCCTGAAAAAGACATTTACCTCTACATTAACTCGCCAGGCGGCGTGATTACTGCTGGGATGTCGATTTATGACACAATGAAGTTTATCAAGCCCGATGTCAGCACCATCTGTATGGGTCAGGCTTGTTCAATGGGTGCGTTCCTGCTGACCGCAGGCACCAAAGGCAAACGCTTCTGCCTGCCTAATTCACGTGTGATGATTCATCAGCCGTTGGGCGGCTATCAGGGCCAGGCGACGGATATCGAAATCCATGCGCGCGAAATTCTGAAAGTGAAGCAGCGCATGAATGAGTTGATGGCAGAGCACACCGGCAAATCGCTGGAAGAGATTGAACGCGACACCGAGCGCGATCGTTTCCTCTCTGCGAGCGAAGCGGTTGAGTACGGTTTGGTTGACTCTATCCTGACGCATCGCCAATAAGACACATCTGTCTGCCCCTTACGCTATAGTTAACGGGGAGCAGGCAGATGGGTTGAATGCATATCGGCCGTTGATGTACGGCCAGCGCCGTACAACAAATTTGGTCTGAGAAAGAAAAGAGGTTAGCTGATGACAGATAAGCGCAAAGACGGTTCAGGTAAGTTGCTGTACTGCTCTTTCTGCGGCAAAAGCCAGCATGAAGTCCGTAAGCTAATTGCCGGGCCGTCAGTGTACATTTGCGATGAGTGCGTTGATCTTTGCAACGACATCATTCGTGAAGAGATTAAGGAAGTTGCGCCGCATCGCGAGCGTAGCTCACTGCCGACGCCGCATGAAATCCGCCATCACCTTGATGATTATGTTATTGGTCAGGAAAGGGCGAAGAAAGTGTTGGCAGTAGCGGTATATAACCACTACAAACGCTTGCGTAATGGCGATACCAGCAACGGCATTGAACTGGGCAAAAGTAACATTTTGCTGATCGGTCCAACTGGTAGCGGTAAAACACTGTTGGCAGAAACGCTGGCGCGCTTGCTGGATGTGCCATTCACCATGGCGGATGCCACCACGCTGACCGAAGCGGGTTACGTGGGTGAAGACGTTGAAAACATCATCCAGAAGCTGCTGCAGAAGTGCGATTACGACGTGCAGAAAGCGCAGCGCGGCATTGTCTACATCGATGAAATCGACAAGATTTCTCGTAAGTCTGACAACCCGTCGATCACTCGTGACGTCTCGGGCGAAGGCGTACAGCAAGCGCTGTTGAAACTGATTGAAGGCACCGTGGCTGCCGTACCGCCGCAGGGCGGACGCAAACATCCACAGCAGGAGTTCTTGCAGGTTGATACCTCCAAGATTCTGTTTATCTGTGGTGGCGCATTCGCCGGTCTCGATAAGGTGATTTCCCAGCGTGTTGAAACCGGATCCGGCATCGGCTTCGGCGCAACCGTGAAGGGCAAATCCCAGAAGGCGAGCGAAGGCGAATTGCTGTCGCAGGTTGAGCCAGAAGATTTGATCAAGTTTGGTCTGATTCCTGAGTTCATTGGTCGTCTGCCGGTTGTGGCAACGCTGAGCGAACTGAGTGAAGAAGCGCTGATTCAGATCCTGCGTGAGCCGAAGAACGCGCTGACCAAACAGTATCAGGCGCTGTTCAATCTGGAAGGTGTAGAACTGGAATTCCGCGACGAAGCCTTAACGGCGATCGCTAAAAAAGCGATGTCACGTAAAACCGGTGCGCGTGGTTTGCGTTCTATCGTTGAAGGTGCGTTACTTGAAACCATGTACGACCTGCCTTCAATGGATGACGTTGAAAAAGTAGTGATTGATGAATCAGTGATTGAAGGTCAATCCGAACCGATGTTGATTTATGGAAAGCATGAAGCCCAGGCTTCTGGTGAATAAATAAACAATCGCACCACGTTGTTATCTTAAAAAAGGGGAAAAATCTTTCCCCTTTTGTTTTTCTCTCGCCAGTGACATTGAATGTCGTACAAGCATCCCCATATACTCAATATCCTGTGGGTTTAACTGCAAAACCTCTATTGCGCGGTACCCATCACCTGGCGGACATTAAACTAAGAGAGAGCTCTATGAATCCTGAGCGTTCTGAACGCATTGAAATCCCCGTGTTGCCGTTGCGCGACGTGGTGGTTTATCCGCACATGGTAATTCCGTTGTTTGTTGGTCGGGAAAAATCGATTCGGTGCCTCGAAGCCGCGATGGATCATGATAAAAAGATCATGCTGGTTGCACAGAAAGAGGCTTCAACGGATGAACCTGGCATTAACGATCTCTTCTCAGTAGGGACCGTCGCTTCTGTATTGCAGATGCTGAAACTTCCAGACGGCACGGTAAAAGTGCTGGTTGAAGGTTTACAACGCGCACACATCACCACGCTGGCTGATAATGGCGACCATTTCGTTGCCCAGGCCGAATACCTTGTCTCGCCAGAAATTGAAGAGCGCGAGCAGGAAGTGCTGGTACGCACGGCCATCAACCAGTTTGAAGGCTACATCAAGCTCAATAAAAAAATCCCACCTGAGGTCTTAACCTCCCTCAACAGCATCGACGATGCGGCCCGCCTGGCCGATACCGTCGCAGCGCATATGCCGCTGAAACTGGCTGATAAACAGTCCGTGCTGGAGATGTCCGACGTCAACGAACGTCTGGAATATCTGATGGCGATGATGGAATCTGAAATCGATCTGCTGCAGGTTGAGAAGCGTATTCGCAACCGCGTTAAAAAGCAGATGGAGAAAAGCCAGCGTGAGTACTATCTGAATGAGCAAATGAAAGCCATTCAGAAAGAGCTGGGCGAAATGGATGATGCGCCGGATGAGTACGAGGCGCTGAAACGTAAGATTGAAGCGGCCAAAATGCCGACCGAAGCGCGTGAAAAAGCTGAAGCTGAATTGCAGAAGCTGAAGATGATGTCGCCGATGTCTGCAGAAGCGACCGTGGTGCGTGGCTACATCGACTGGATGGTTCAGGTTCCGTGGGTGGCGCGCAGCAAGGTGAAAAAAGACCTGCGTAAAGCGCAGGAAACGCTGGATATCGACCATTACGGTCTGGAACGCGTCAAAGACCGCATCCTTGAGTATCTTGCGGTGCAGAGTCGCGTGAGCAAAATCAAAGGCCCAATTCTTTGCCTCGTTGGACCGCCAGGCGTGGGTAAAACCTCGCTGGGTCAATCGATTGCTAAGGCCACCGGACGTAAATACGTGCGTATGGCGCTGGGTGGCGTGCGTGATGAAGCGGAAATTCGCGGACATCGTCGTACCTACATCGGTTCTATGCCAGGCAAGTTGATCCAGAAAATGGCGAAAGTGGGCGTCAAAAACCCGCTGTTCCTGCTGGATGAAATCGACAAAATGTCTTCTGACATGCGAGGCGATCCGGCTTCAGCGCTGCTTGAGGTACTGGATCCAGAGCAGAACATCGCGTTTAACGATCACTATCTGGAAGTGGATTACGATCTCTCAGACGTGATGTTCGTGGCGACTTCAAACTCCATGAACATCCCGGCGCCGTTGCTTGACCGTATGGAAGTTATTCGTCTCTCCGGTTACACCGAAGATGAAAAGCTGAACATCGCGAAGCAACATTTGCTGCCGAAGCAGATTGAACGCAATGCGTTGAAAGAGAAAGAGATCACTGTCGACGACAGCGCGATTGTTGGCATTATCCGCTATTACACCCGTGAAGCGGGCGTGCGTAGTCTGGAACGCGAGCTCTCCAAGCTGTGCCGTAAAGCAGTTAAAACGCTGCTGATGGATAAGTCGAAAAAACACATCGTAATCAATGGCGACAATCTCAAGGATTTCCTTGGCGTGCAGCGCTTTGATTATGGTCGCGCAGAGAGCGAAAGCCGTGTTGGTCAGGTGACCGGTCTGGCGTGGACGGAAGTGGGCGGCGATCTGCTGACTATCGAAACCGCCTGCGTGCCAGGTAAAGGCAAGCTGACGTATACCGGTTCGCTGGGCGAAGTTATGCAGGAATCGATTCAGGCGGCGCTGACTGTGGTGCGCGCGCGTGCAGAGAAACTGGGCATCAACGGGGATTTCTACGAAAAACGCGACATCCACGTGCACGTACCCGAAGGTGCGACGCCGAAAGATGGTCCGAGCGCTGGTATCGCTATGTGTACCGCGCTGGTGTCATGCTTAACCGGTAACCCGGTGCGTTCTGATGTGGCGATGACCGGTGAAATCACCCTGCGTGGCTTGGTTCTGCCGATTGGTGGCCTGAAAGAGAAGTTGCTCGCGGCACACCGTGGCGGCATCAAAACCGTGCTGATCCCGGACGAAAACAAGCGCGATCTGGAAGATATTCCACAGAACGTGATTGCCGATCTGGAGATTCATCCGGTGAAGCGTATTGAAGAAGTGCTCAACCTGGCACTGGAAAATGCGCCTTACGGCATGCAGGTTGCGACCGCAAAATAGTGATTAGCGGCATAAACCGTTAAAAAGCGAAGCTGGCAGGCAAAATGGTGCTTGCCAGCTTTTTTTTGTGCCGCTAACTTAGTGGGCTGCTGGATCAACGATTAAGATGAATACCGTTGTTTCAGCTCCACAGGCTTGATATAACTGGCTGCGCGTTCGCACCGGGCGGGAAGCGCGGGTGCGATGTGAATAATAAAAGAGGGGATGAAGAGAGTGAATAAGTCACAGTTGATCGACAAAATTGCTGCAGATGCTGACATTTCTAAAGCAGCAGCGGGACGTGTTTTAGATGCATTCATGGACTCCGTTACCGAAGCTCTGAAAGGCGGTGATGAAGTGGCACTGGTTGGTTTCGGTACTTTCTCTGTACGTGAGCGTGCAGCTCGCACCGGCCGTAACCCACAAACGGGTAAAGAGCTCACCATTCCGGCTGGTAAAGTTCCGGGCTTCCGTGCAGGTAAAGCACTGAAAGATTCCGTCAATTAATGACCGCTGATACATCCATTGAAGCATTTTCTTCCGTGGATTGAGGACGCAAAAGCCGTTCTCATGTAACATACGGGCACATCATTTTTGATGTGCCTTTTTTATTCTTGATGCGCGGCGATAGCCTTTGGTTGTTGTCTCCGCATGGTTGCCAACTGCCAGCCTGAACAGCAGTTGCACGATGATGACATCGTGTTAGAGCTTTACATTCACACTACAGCGGAGTGTTGTCATACCATGATGGACAATTTACGCGCGGCGTCGAATCATGTCGTGCTCAAGATTATTCTGGGATTGATCATCCTGTCTTTCGTACTCACCGGGGTGGGCAACTACCTGATCGGCGGCGGCGGTGATTATGCTGCCAAAGTTAACGGCCACGAGATCAGCCGTGCAGAGCTGGAGCAGGGTTTTAACAACGAGCGCAATCGTCAGCAGCAGATGCTGGGCGATCAGTTCTCGCAGTTAGCCAGCAACGAAGGCTACATGCAGCAGATGCGTCAGCAGGCGCTGTCGCAGCTGATTGATCAGGCGTTACTTGATCAGTACATCAAAGATCTGCACATCGGCATCAGCGATGATCAGGTAAAACAGGCGATCTTCAATCAGAAAGCTTTCCAGACCAACGGTAAATTCGACAACGCCAAATACAGCGGCCTGATCACCAGCATGGGCTTCACGGCTGATCAATATGCCGAAGCGCTGCGCAAGCAGCTGGCGACGCAGCAGCTGATCAACGCGATTGCTAACACCGATTTCATGCTGAAAGGCGAAACCAGCAAGCTGGTGGATCTGGTGTCACAGCAGCGTGAAGTGCGTCAGGCGGTGATTGATGTCAACGCGCTGGCGGCTAAACAGACGGTCAGCGACGACGAAGTCAGCCAGTATTACCAGCAGCATCAGAATAGCTTCATGGCGCCTGAGCAGTTCCGTGTGAGCTACATCAAAATGGATGCCGCAAGCATGCAGGAAACGGCCAGTGAAGCGGACATTCAGAGCTGGTACGATCAACACAAAGCGGATTATTCACAGCCGCAGCGTAATCGCTACAGCGTGATCCAGACCAAGACGGAAGCCGATGCTAACGCCGTGGTTGATGCGCTGAAGAAAGGCGAAGATTTCGCCGCGTTGGCGAAAAGCAAATCTATCGACCCAATCTCAGCCCGCAAAGGTGGCGATATGGGGTGGCTGGAGCCGAGCACCACGCCAGACGAGCTGAAAAACGCCAATCTGACGCAGAAAGGTCAGCTTTCCGGTGCCATCAAATCATCGGTTGGCTACCTCGTGGTGCGCCTGGATGACATCCAGCCGGAGCAGGTTAAGCCGCTGGCCGATGTTCATGACATCGTTGCCGATAAAGTGAAGCAAGAGAAAGCGGTTGATGCCTTCTACAAAATTCAGCAGAAAGTAAGCGAAGCAGCCAGCAACGATAACGAATCGTTGGCCGGCGCGGCGCAGGCTTCCGGCCTGAAAGTGGTAGAAACCAATTGGATCACACGCGACAACCTGCCAGATGAGTTGAACTTTGATCAGGTTAAGCAAGCCATCTTCAACGGTGGTTTAGTGGGCCAGAATGGTGCGCCGGGTAACAACTCCGACATCATCTCTGTGGATGGCGATCGTGCCTTTGTACTGCGTATCAGCGAGCACAAACCGGAAGCGGTGAAACCGTTGGATCAGGTGAAGGCGCAGATCGTAGATTCACTGAAGCATGATAAAGCGACGCAGCAGGCAAAAGCGCAGGCAGACAAACTGCTGGCCGATTTGAAAGCCGGTAAAGCGGATGCGTTGAAAGCTGCAGGCTTAACGCTCAGCGCCAGCAAATCGTTTGATCGCAATGCGCAGGATCCGGTGGCTCAGTCGGCCTTCAATCTGCCACAACCTGCCGACAATAAACCGTCGTGGGGCGTGAGTGAAGATATGCAGGGCAATGTGGTACTGATCGCGCTGGATAAAGTTAGCGCGGGCAACATGCCGCAGGCGCAGATCGATGAGATGGTGAAAGGCGTAACGCAAAATAACGCGCAAATCGCCTTTGAAGCGCTGCTGGAAAACCTGCGTAAAGAGGCGAAGATTAAGTACGGCGCCGCCGCACAAAACCAGTAAGCCTCACAAAAAAAGTTAAACCACTGCAATACCCGAAAGGCCGCTTATGCGGCCTTTTCCATTTCTGAGATTGTCCTTTTGAGCGTTGAATTGAGCTGTGACACCCTGCTGTTGCTGTCAAACACAAGGAGAAACACAGCATGGTGAAATCAACGTTTCAAGCCCTATGCATTACGCTGGCGCTGGGCGGCGCAGTTTATACCACCGGACTGGCGGCTGCCGAAAGTCCCAGTGAAACGCAGGCGACGCAAGTCTCCACGCCAAACGAAGGACAGGTCAGCATCAATTCAGCCACAGCCGAACAGCTCGCAGCCGGTATGAACGGCATCGGACTGAAGAAAGCGCAGGCCATTGTCAGTTATCGAGAACAATACGGCCCGTTTACCGCTATTGAACAACTCAAGGAGGTGCCGGGTATCGGTAGCGCACTGATTGAGCGCAACAGCGCTCGGCTTAAACTGTGAAGCGTCTCGCGACTTTGAAGGATTGAAAAAGCACGGATTCAGGCTGTGCTATGCTCAACAGGTCTTACCAGTTGTCATTCTCAGCCTGAACAGGAGCAATAATGCAAACCACAATTAAAGTGCGCGGTTATCATCTGGATGTTTATCAGCACGTGAATAACGCGCGCTATCTGGAGTTTCTGGAAGAGGCGCGCTGGCAGTGGCTGGAGGATGTCGATGCGTTTCATTGGCTGATGGAGCAGCAGCTGGCGTTTGTGGTGGTGAATATCAACATCAACTATCGTCGTCCGGCGGTATTGGGCGACGTACTGAACATTGAAAGTGAAGTGTCACAGCTCGGCGGTAAAAGCGGTGTAATTGCCCAGCGTGTCTTGCTGGCGAGCGATAATTCGGTGGTAGCCGATGCCGCACTGACCTTTGTCTGTATTGATTTGCGCACGCAAAAAGCAGTGCCGTTGGAAGGAGAGTTACACCAGCGTCTGGCGTCATTGATGGTCGAAAATGAATAACTGGCGCCGATGACGCCAGTTTACCCTGCGGTCTGAATCAGTTGAGGCCGCTTTTCTCTTTCATCGCTGCCATCACCGCCGACGCGTTCGCCTGATAATCTGCCAGGCCACGGGCGCGTAAATGGCAAGCCGCGCATTCGCCGCAGCCATCACCTTTTACGCCGTTGTAGCAGGTAAGCGTCTCAGCGCGTACCAGCGGCAGTTGTTGCCAGTAATCGGCCAGCGCCCAGGTTTCTGCTTTGTTCAGCCACATCAGCGGCGTTTCAAAGCGAATATTGCGCGCCATGCCGAGGCTTACAGCGTTATTCAGTGCTTTAACAAACTCATCGCGGCAATCCGGATAGCCGGAGAAATCGGTTTCGCATACGCCGGTGATCACCGCTTCAGCTTCGACCTGATAGGCATAAATGGATGCCAGTGTCAGGAACAGAATATTGCGGCCCGGCACAAAGGTACTCGGCAAACCGCTGGCATTCGGATCGTAGGTTGGCACCGGAATGTTGTCGCGCGTCAGGCTGCTGACGGCTAACTCGTTGAGCAGCGTAACGTCGAGCACTTTGTGCGCCCGTGCGCCCAGCTTGTGCGACAGCTCAGCCGCAACTTCGATCTCTTCGCGATGGCGCTGGCCGTAATCAAAAGTAACGCAATGCACTTCATCATAGTGTTGCAGCGCCTGAATTAAACAGGTGGTGGAGTCTTGCCCGCCACTGAATACCACAACGGCTCGTTTCATTTTTTCTTCCTCAAAAATCTGTGCGCTTATGGTACTGGCTCGAAGGAAGGCTGAACAGCGTTAGCTGTGGTTGGCGGCGGAATCCAGGCGCGAGTGAAATCAAACCAGCCCAGGCTATTTAGCTGGATGCCCTCCACGCCGGGCGGGGCAAAAACCTGATAGCGATAGTTAAACAGCGGCAGTAAATGGCCGTCGCACATCAGCTGCTGAAACAGTTGCTGAGTTAATTCACCACGCTGCAACGCATCAGATTGTTGGGCAATGGCACTAAGCGGCTTTTGCAGTATCTTTTGGCGCAGCGGCTGCCAGACCGGGTCGTTCTCCAGCCAGTTCACCAGCGTAAACAACGGCGCATCACCAATCAGTCGATCGCCCATCACCACATCGGCCTCACTGAGATCGATATCGTCACGCCAGCTTTTTACGTCATGGAAAATGCAGGTGAGGGCGCAGCCATGTTGTGCCAGCAGTGGAATCAACGCCTGCGCCATCACATGCAGTTCGACCGGCAGGTGGTAATGCAGCGTTAGCGTCGGCGGCAGTGAAATTCTCACTCTTTCTGCGCGCGGTACCGGCCAGCCAGGCAGCAGCTCGTGGCTCGGTGTAATCAAACCCTCATCCAGCGGTAATTGTTGAATAACGCCGCTGCGCTGAATCAGGGCAATCAGCGATTGGGCCTGCTCGGCACTGAAGTGCGCCGAGATGCGTGGCGCCAGATAGCAAAATCCCAGGCTGATACTGCGATCAACCGGCCGCAGCGAGCCGAGTTCGTCAGGATCGCCAATGGCGATTTGCACCGGATGGCTGCAGCTGGTGCCGAGGTCACGATCAAACAGCTGCGGCGTGATCCAGTATTCCATCCGCTGGATCAGCGGGCGCTGCAAATGCCAGCGCGCATGGCTCTCCAGCCGCACCATTTCAGCAGTGAAATGCGTGAGTTTCCACGGCCCGCTACCGACATCGGCGAATTCAGGATGAGGTAACAGACAGAATTGATGCGCCAGACGCTGCGGCAGCCAGTAATCGCTTTCACGCAGTTGTATGTGTATCGCCAGCGGATGCGGCGCTTCAATCCGTTCAATCGCTGCCAGCAGCCGCGAGCCGCGCGGCGATTGCATGATCTGCTGCAGCTGCTCAACTAACTGCGCCGCCTGCACCGGTTCATCGTTATGCCAGCTGAGCTGCGGGCGCAGCCAGAAGTACCAGTCACGGCCGCTGGCATCGTGCTGCCAATGGTGAGCGATATCGCCTTCAACATCGTTATCGCGAAAGCGTGTTAGCCCAGAGAAAACCTGACGCGCCAGATGTTGCTCGGCGCGTCCGGTTAGCTGTAGTGGACGCAGCGGCTCCATCGCGCGGTAATAAGGAATGCGCAGCACCGGCGATTGATTCTGCCACTGACCGCCCATCAGCGGCCGCAACATTTTCACTAATCGCTCGGGATGCAGATCCAGCACCTGCAATGCCTGTACCGCCTCGCCGGCATCAAGTTGCTGCGTTAACAATTGCTGGCGCAGCTGTTCCGGCGACAGCAGAAAAGTCAGCTCGCCCTGTTTGCCACGTCCGGATTCTCCGCGCCACTGCAGCCAGCCGGCATCCTGCCACTGCCGCAGCAGCGTGCGCACATGGCGCTCGCTGCAAAAACAGTGTTGCGCCATCGCAGCGACGCTGAGGCGTTGTGTTTCGCCGTGGCTGAGTTGCCACAGGCGCTGGAATTGATTAACCCGATGAAGTTCGCGCATCGCTAAACCCGGAACAGTTTTTTAAAAGTATTCACTATTAGTTCCGTAATTACCAGGCGATAGTAACTGCCTCACTCAGACAGGAGAATTCGCATGGCTCGCCTCGCGGCATTTGATATGGATGGCACGCTGTTACTGCCTTCGCATCGATTAGGAAATGAAACGCTGACAAGCCTGCATGCGTTACATCAGCGCGGCGTCACGTTGGCGTTTGCCACCGGGCGTCATCTTATGGATATGCAGCGAGTACGCGAACAAATCACCTTGCCTGCCTGGCTGATTACCGGCAACGGCACGCGTATTCACGATCTGGAAGGCAATAAGCTTTACGGCTGCGATTTATCGCCATCAGTGGCGGAAGAGGTGATTCATACCCATTGGCAAACGCCAGCGTCGATTCATATTTTCAACGATGAAGGCTGGTTTACCGATAAACCGCTGCTCGGTGCGCTGGAAGCGCATGCGATGAGCGGCTTCCACTATCAGCTGCGTGATTTGCGTCAGATGTCGGCGCATGAAGTCACCAAAATCTGTTTTATTGCGCCGCATGAAATGTTGCAGGCGCTAAGAAGTGAATTGCAGGCCGCGTTGGGCGAGCGGGCAAATATTTGTTTCTCAGCGTGGGATTGCCTGGAAGTGTTGCCGGTTGATTGCCATAAAGGCGCGGCGTTGGGACGTTTGTGCCAGCATCTTTCGCTGTCGCTGGCGGATTGTATGGCGTTTGGCGATGCCATGAACGATCGCGAAATGCTGGAGCGCGTTGGCAGCGGTTTCATTATGGGCAACGCCATGAATCAACTGAAAGTGTCGTTGCCCCATTTACCGATTATCGGACATTGCGAGACACAGGCGGTGTCTCACTACCTTAATCACTGGATGACCACACCACACCTCGATTATTCCCCCGAATGCTGAGGCTTACAGTGAACCGGACAGGACGTCCGGTTTTTTATTGCAGCTCTCGCACCCAAGGCGCAATGTCGCCGATATTCTGCTCTACCCACTGCGCATTGTAATAGGTGTCCGGATAGCGCTCACCGCTGTCACACAGCAATGTCACCAGAGAACCCTGCTCGCCGTTTTCCCGCATGCGTTTTGCCACCTGCATCATGCCCCAGAAGTTGGTGCCGGTTGAGGCGCCAGGGCGACGTCCAAGCACCTTTTCCAACTGCAGCATCGCGGCGATGGTCGCGCCATCTGGCACTTTCATCATTTCGTCAATGACGTCGGGTAAAAACGACGGTTCGACGCGTGGACGACCAATGCCTTCAATCAGGCTGCCGCGTTCGCTGCGCAACGTTTTGTCGCGGCTGTGCCAGTAGTCAAAGAACACCGAATGTTGCGGATCGACTACCAGCAGGCGCGTGTCATGGCCCTGATAGCGGATATAGCGGCCCAGCGTTGCCGAGGTGCCGCCGGTACCGGCGCTCATGATCACCGTATGCGGCACCGGGAACGGTTCGTGTGACATCTGGCGGAAAATACTTTCTGCAATATTGTTGTTGCCGCGCCAGTCGGTGGCGCGCTCGGCGTAGGTGAACTGGTCCATAAAGTGGCCATTCAGTTCACGTGCTAAACGCTCGGATTCGCTGTACAGCTGGCAGGGATCGGCTACGAAATGACACTCACCACCGTAAAAGCCAATCATCTCGATTTTGCGTTTCGCGGTGCTGGCCGGCATTACGGCGATAAACGGCAAGCCGAGCAGGCGCGCGAAGTAAGCTTCCGATACCGCAGTGCTGCCGGAAGAGGCTTCAATGATCGGCGTATTTTCATGGATCCAGCCGTTCGCCAGTCCATAGAGAAACAGGGAACGTGCCAGGCGATGTTTTAAGCTGCCGCTGGGATGCGTGCTTTCATCCTTGAGATAGAAGTGAATGCCTGGAAAATCATCCAGCTTAAAGCGGATCAGATGCGTATCCGCAGATCGCTGAAAATCGGCGTTAATTTCATTGATGGCGTGGCGAACCCAGGGCGTTTGCATGTGGCATTTCCGTAATCATTATTGCGCACAGTGTAAGGCACTGGCAGGAAAAAGAGGTTGCTAAAACCGCGCTATAATGGCGAGATTAGAGAAAAATTTTCTCCCGGAGTGGCAAATGTTAGATAAAACTGACCGCACTTTGCTGGCAATGTTGCAGCAGGATTGCACCTTGTCGCTGCAGACGTTGGCCGATGCGGTGAACCTCACCACCACGCCGTGCTGGAAACGCCTGAAAAAACTGGAAGATGATGGCATTATTCGTGCGCGCGTGGCGCTGGTGGACGGCGAAAAAATTGGTCTGTCACTCACCGCCTTTATGTTTGTCAAAACCCAGCAGCACAGCAGCGAGTGGTTTAAGCAATTTGTCGCCGTGGTGCAGCAAATGCCGGAAGTGATGGCGTTTTATCGCATGGCGGGCGAGTACGATTATTTGCTGCGCATTCAGGTCGCGGACATGAAGAGTTATGACAGCTTTTATAAGCGTCTGGTGAACGGCGTGCCAGGACTGATGGATGTGACCTCCAGTTTTGCCATGGAAGAGATTAAATACACCACCGCCTTGCCGGTAGCGCCCTAGCGGGCACAGAAAGAGACACGCTTGTGCAATTATTCAGCCAGTTAAGTTGGTATTTCCTGCGCGAGTGGCGGCGATATCTGGGCGCCGTCAGCTTGCTGATCGTTATTGCCTTATTGCAATTGCTGCCACCGCACGTGGTTGGCGTGATTGTCGACGGCGTTACCCAGCATAATTTAAGCGCCGGGCAGATCTTTATGTGGATCGGCGTGATGCTGGTGACGGCGGTGATCGTCTATCTGCTGCGCTATGTCTGGCGCGTGCTGTTGTTTGGCGCATCCTACCAATTAGCCGTTGAGCTACGTGAAGATTTCTATCGTCAGCTCAGTCGTCAGCATCCGGCATTTTATCTGCGTCATCGCACCGGCGATCTGATCGCCCGCGCCACTAATGATGTGGATCGCGTGGTGTTTGCCGCCGGTGAAGGCGTGCTGACGCTGGTGGATTCGCTAGTGATGGGATTGGTGGTGCTGATTGTGATGAGCACCCAAATCAGCTGGGAACTGACGTTACTGGCGCTGATCCCCATGCCGATTATGGCCTTCGCCATTCAGAAAGATGGCGCACGCCTGCATCAGCGTTTCAAAGTGGCGCAGGCGGCGTTCTCCAGTCTGAACGATCAAACCCAGGAAAGTCTGACCAGCATTCGCATGATCAAAGCCTTTGGCCTCGAAGATCATCAGTCGCAGCAGTTTGCTGGCATCGCTGCCGATACCGGCAAGAAAAATCTGCATGTGGCGCGCGTGGATGCGCGTTTCGATCCGATCATTTATATCGCCGTCGGCTTCTCCAACCTGCTGGCGATTGCCGGTGGCGGCTGGATGGTGTGGAACGGCAGTTTGACGCTCGGGCAGCTCACCAGCTTTGTGATGTACCTCGGCCTGATGATTTGGCCGATGCTGGCACTGGCGTGGATGATCAATATCGTTGAGCGCGGCAGTGCGGCGTGGAGCCGTATCCGTTCCTTGCTGGCGGAAGCGCCTGCAGTTGAAGATGGAGCGAAAGTGTTGCCGCCCGAACCTGGTGTGATGCAAGTTGCCATTCGTGAGTTCCGCTATCCGGCCAGTTCTGGCCCGGTGCTGAGCCATGTTAACTTCCAGTTAAAACCGGGCCAGATGCTTGGCTTATGCGGGCCAACCGGCTGCGGCAAGAGCACGCTGCTGAGCCTGATTCAGCGCCACTTCGACATCGATCAAGGCGATATTCGCTACCACAATACGCCGCTGCCGCAGTTGCGGCTCGATAGCTGGCGCAGCCGGTTGGCGGTGGTCAGCCAAACGCCGTTCCTGTTCTCCGACACCATCGCCGCCAATCTGGCGCTGGGCCGTCCGAATGCGACGCAGCAAGAGCTGGAGCGCGTGGCAACCATGGCCTGCGTGCACGATGATATTCTGCGTCTGCCACAAGGTTATGAGACCGAAGTGGGCGAGCGCGGCGTGATGTTATCGGGCGGACAGAAGCAGCGCATTGCGATTGCACGCGCGCTGCTGCTGAATGCGGAAATCCTGATTCTGGATGATGCGCTGTCGGCGGTTGATGGTCGTACTGAACATGACATCCTGCATAACCTGCGTCAGTGGGGTAAAGGGCGCACCTTGATTATCAGCGCGCATCGTTTGTCGGCGCTCACTGAAGCGAGTGAAATTCTGGTACTGCAGCAGGGCGCCGTGGCGCAGCGCGGCGATCATGACACACTGGCCGCTAAAGAGGGCTGGTATCGCGATATGTACCGTTATCAGCAGTTGGAAGCCGCGCTGGATGATGATGAAGTGGCAGAAGGAGCAAGCCGTGGCTAAATCACAACGTTTATGGCCGACGCTAAAACGTCTGCTAGCGTATGGCAAACCGTGGCGTAAATCGCTGTGGCTGGCGGTCGGCATGCTGTGGATTGCTGCTGCGGCCGAAGTGACCGGACCGGTGCTGGTGAGCTACTTCATCGATAATCTGGTGGCGAAACATCAGATGCCGTGGGGCATCGTCGCTGGTCTGCTGGTGGGCTTTATCCTGCTGCAATTGCTGGCTGCCGGTTTGCACTATTTTCAGGCATTGCTGTTTAACCGCGCGGCGATTGGCGTGGTGCAGCAATTGCGCGTAGACGTGATGAACGCGGCGTTGCGCCAGCCGCTCAGCGCCTTCGATACGCAGCCGGTCGGACAAATTATCTCGCGCGTCACCAACGACACCGAAGTGATCAAAGATCTCTACGTCACCGTGGTAGCAACGGTGTTGCGCGCCGCCGCATTGATTGGCGCGATGCTGGTGGCGATGTTCTCTCTCGACTGGCGTATGGCGCTGGTGGCGATCGTGATTTTCCCGCTGGTGCTGACGGTGATGCTGATTTATCAGCGCTTCAGCACGCCGATTGCGCGTCGCGTGCGCAGCTATCTGGCGGACATCAACAACGGCTTTAATGAAGTGATCAACGGCATGAGCGTGATCCAGCAGTTCCGCCAGCAGGCGCGCTTTGGTGAGCGCATGGGCGAAGCCAGCCGTTCGCACTATCTGGCGCGCATGGAAACATTGCGGCTGGATGGCTTTTTGTTACGCCCGTTGCTGAGTCTGTTTTCGGCCATGATTTTGTGCGGTTTGCTGATGCTGTTCAGCTTCGCCACGCCAGGCGTGTTTGAAGTTGGCGTGCTCTACGCCTTTATTACCTATCTTGGCCGCCTCAACGAGCCGCTGATTGAACTCACCACGCAGCAGTCGATGCTGCAACAAGCGGTGGTGTCTGGCGAGCGCATCTTTGAACTGATGGATGCGGAACAGCAAGGTTACGGCAATGACATTCAGCCGCTGGCATCTGGCAGCATCTCGCTGCGTGATGTGAGCTTTGCCTATCGCGATAACCGCGATGTGCTCAGCAACATCAATCTTGAAGTGCCCGCGCGTAATTTTGTTGCGCTGGTGGGACACACCGGCAGCGGGAAAAGCACGCTGGCGAATTTGCTGATGGGCTATTACCCGGTGACGCGCGGCAGCATCGAACTGGATGGTCGCCCGCTGCCGCAGCTGTCGCACGCCGCTTTACGTCAAAGCGTTGCGATGGTGCAACAGGATCCGGTGGTGCTGGCGGATTCGCTGCTGGCCAACGTGCGCTTAGGGCGCGATATCCCGGAAGAACAGGTGTGGCAGGCGCTGGAGACAGTGCAGCTGGCACCGCTGGCGCGCAGCATGGCGGATGGCATCCATACGCGTTTAGGCGAGCAGGGCAATAATCTGTCGGTTGGGCAGAAACAGCTACTGGCGCTGGCGCGCGTGTTGGTGTCATTGCCACAAATCCTGATCCTCGATGAAGCCACGGCCAATATCGATTCCGGTACGGAACAGGCGATTCAGCACGCGTTGCGTGCATTACGTCAGCACAGCACGCTGGTGGTGATTGCGCATCGCCTTTCCACCATCACCGAAGCCGATCAGATTTTAGTGCTGCATCGCGGTCAGGTGGTGGAGCGGGGTACACATGCTGAGCTGCTGGCCGAGCAGGGCCGTTACTGGCAGATGTATCAGCTACAGCAGGCCGGCGATGAACTCGCGGCGGGCATCCCCGTACAAGCTGAAGGGTGAATTGCACCTTTTTTGCACAGTTTTATCGGAATGTTCTGTATTGATGCACTTCTTTGAGGCTTGAAGCACCAAAGAAGTGCAATATTGCAACACCTTTCCTATTCCTGCTCCCCAATCTGCGCTGTGCTTCACATAACGAAGCGTGATGCAGCGCGCCTATGCTACTGACATTCCCCTTTTTTTATTTATGGCACAGCCTTTGCTTATATCCCTACGTGTCCGCGAAGACTCACTCAATTTCTTATCCGGAGGGGAACGTATGAAGCTGGTTACCGTGGTAATCAAACCATTTAAGCTGGAGGACGTGCGTGAAGCCTTATCCTCTATTGGCATTCAGGGACTGACAGTTACCGAGGTTAAAGGTTTCGGTCGCCAGAAAGGTCACGCAGAGCTTTATCGCGGTGCCGAGTACAGCGTTAACTTCCTGCCTAAAGTAAAAATTGATATCGCTATTGCGGACGACCAACTTGATGAAGTGGTCGATGTCATCAGCAAAGCCGCGTATACCGGCAAAATTGGCGACGGCAAGATTTTCGTCGCAGAACTGCAGCGCGTCATTCGTATTCGTACCGGCGAGACCGACGAAGCAGCACTGTAACTGGGGCTCTGAATTGTGATGGGATGGAAAGAAATGAATAAACTGATAACGAAGTTGGGCCTCACCAGCCTTGCGCTGTTACCTTCTCTGGCGATGGCGGCAGCGCCTGCCGTCGCGGATAAAGCCGATAACGCCTTTATGATGATCTGTACCGCGCTGGTACTGTTTATGTCGATTCCAGGCATTGCGCTGTTCTACGGCGGTTTGATCCGCGGTAAGAACGTGCTGTCGATGCTGACGCAGGTTGCAGTGACCTTTTCGTTGGTGTGCGTGCTGTGGGTAATTTACGGCTACTCGCTGGCCTTCAGTGAAGGCAACTCCTTCTTCGGTAGCTTCCAGTGGGCGATGCTGAAAAATATTGAGCTGAAAGCGGTGATGGGCAGCTTCTATCAGTACATTCACGTTGCGTTCCAGGCTTCCTTCGCCTGTATTACCGTCGGCCTGATTGTCGGTGCGCTGGCTGAACGTATTCGCTTCTCGGCGGTACTGATTTTCGTGGTGGTTTGGCTGACGCTGGCTTACCTGCCAATCGCACACATGGTTTGGGCAGGTGGCTTGCTGGCGCAAGATGGCGCGCTCGACTTCGCGGGCGGCACCGTGGTTCACATCAACGCTGCAGTTGCTGGCCTGGTGGGTGCTTACCTGGTGGGCAAACGTGCTGGTTTCGGCAAAGAAGCCTTCAAACCACATAACCTGCCGATGGTGTTCCTCGGTACCGCGATTCTGTATGTGGGCTGGTTCGGCTTCAACGCCGGTTCTGCTTCCTCAGCTAACGAAATCGCTGCGCTGGCGTTCCTGAATACCGTAGTGGCTACGGCGGGTGCGGTGCTGTCGTGGGTGTTCGGCGAGTGGGCGGTACGTGGTAAACCTTCTCTGCTTGGTGCCTGCTCAGGCTTCATCGCTGGTCTGGTGGCGATTACCCCAGCTTGTGGTTATGTCGGTGTCGGCGGCGCGCTGATTATCGGTCTGGCGGGTGGTTTAGCCGGTCTGTGGGGCGTAACTACCCTGAAGAAATGGCTGCGTGTTGATGACCCATGTGATGTGTTCGGTGTGCACGGCGTGTGTGGCATCCTCGGTTGTATCCTGACCGGCGTGTTCGCGTCCTCTTCACTGGGCGGCGTAGGCTACGCAGAAGGCGTGACCATGGGCCATCAGGTTTGGATTCAGCTGTTCAGCGTGGGCGTGACCATCGTCTGGACTGCAGTTGTGGCCTTCATTGGCTTCAAACTGGCAGATATGATTGTTGGCCTGCGTGTTCCGGAAGATCAGGAACGTGAAGGTTTAGATGTGAACAGCCACGGCGAGAACGCTTACAACCAGTAACAGCCGGGCTGAAGAAGAGCAGTGCGCTAAAATTATAAAAAGCAGAAGGGGCGATAATATCGCCCCTTTTTTTATGCGTCGCGTTGGCGCATCACGCCTTCCTGTACCGTGGTCGCCACCAGTCGGCCATCCTGCGTATAAAACTCGCCACGCACAAAACCGCGCGCGCCGGAGGCGGAGGTGCTCACCACGCTGTACAGCAGCCATTCAGACAAGTCGAACGGGCGATGGAACCACATTGAGTGATCGATGGTGGCAACCTGCATATCGGCTTCGAGGAAGCCTTTACCGTGCGGTTGCAGCGCCACCGGCAGGAAGTTGAGATCCGAGGCATATCCCAGCAGGTATTGATGGATACGACGATCGGCCGGTAAATCGCCATTGGCACGAATCCACACCTGACGCAGCGGCTCATCGACATGGCCTTTTAGCGGATTATGAATCTGTACCGGACGAATATCCAGCGGACGCTCAGCGAGGAATTTTTCTTTCAGCTTGAGAGGCAGATGGGCGGCCAGCTTTTTCGCCAAATCCTGTTCCGATGGCAGATTATCCGGGCCCGGCACCTGCGGCATGCTGTTCTGATGCTCGAAGCCGCTTTCAGGTGCCTGGAACGAGGCCGTCATGTAGAAGATCGGTTGGCCATTCTGTACCGCGCTGACGCGGCGTGCGCTGAAGCTTTTGCCGTCACGCAGCGTTTCGACATCATAGATGATGGCTTTTTGGCTATCGCCTGGACGCAAAAAATAGCTGTGGAAAGAGTGAATGATGCGCTCTTCCGGCACCGTTTGTTTCGCGGCATACAGCGCCTGGCCAACTACCTGGCCACCAAACACCTGGCGTAGACCAAGATCTTCGCTCTGACCACGAAACAGGCCTTCTTCCAGTTTTTCCAGATTTAATAAATTAAGCAGGTTGTGCAGTGCCTGGCTCATAGCGGATTCCTCAGCGTGACTAATCGCGTCAGTGTGAAAGATCCGACCAGTTTCCGTCAATGATTTTGCCGCGATTTCAGTGGGCTGGCGGAAGGTTTAGGCGCAATGCCGATATTTGTGCCAGAATTAAGGTCATTCGGCGGCTGAAAAGCTAAGCATTCAATTTACCGCCGACAATCATAGTGTTCATAAGGAGACGACATCGATGAAAATCTGGCAAGTTATTAGCGGTATGACCCTGGCAGCGGCGATTACCGGTTGTGCGGACCATAGCAAGCCGGTGGCCACACCTACACTCGGCTCAGCGGTAGCGGGGCAGCAGGCCGCCATTGCGCAGCCGAATGTCAGTGGTTCGGTGTATATCCGCCAGCGCATCGCGCTGCCACCGGATTCCGTGCTAACCGTAACGCTGTCTGATGCATCGCTGGCCGATGCGCCTTCGAAAGTGTTGTCGCAGCGCGTAGTGCGTACGGAAGGCAAACAGTCACCGTTCCAGTTTGTCTTGCCGTTCAATCCGGCTGACATCCAGCCGAACGCGCGCATTCTGTTAAGTGCGGCGATTTCGATTGATGGCAAGCTGGCGTTTATCACCGATACGGTGAAACCGGTGATTAATCAGGGCGGAACAAAAGCCGAACTGCTGTTGGTGCCTGTGACTAACGTCGCGATGCAAACCCAGCCGGGTGCCGCAACAACCGTGCCTTCGACTTCACCTACGCAGGTGACGCCATCGTCTTCGGTGCCGGCACCGACGAGTTTGTAATCTACCAAACGGCATAGGCCAAGCGCACAGGCCCGCTGCCGTGGAGTAAAGCGTCACACGCCATGGATGGCGTGTGCCGAGCGATCAGGGACGAGACAGCGGCTTTACGGAACGGCAGCGGGCTTGTGCGCGACATATCGCACCGCTAAATTTCCCAACGATATTTTTCCAGCTCAATCTCCCCAGCATCGCTCACTTCAATCCCTTCCGCTTCCAGCGCATCCCGCTGACGAAACAGATCGTCGCCCTGCAGTGAAATGCGGCCATGGCGATTGATAACGCGAAACCAGGGTAATTTACTGCCTTCCGGCAAACGACGTAATACGCCACCTACCTGACGTGCTGCGCGTGGCGAACCGGCCAACTGTGCAACATCACCGTAAGTGGTGACCTTTCCTGGCGGAATGGCTGCAATGATTTGCCACACGCGCTCAGAGAAATTGTTTTGGTCGCTCATATG
Source organism: Pantoea sp. SOD02 (assembly GCF_024707505.1). Classification (GTDB taxonomy): domain Bacteria; phylum Pseudomonadota; class Gammaproteobacteria; order Enterobacterales; family Enterobacteriaceae; genus Pantoea; species Pantoea symbiotica. The sequence continues at coordinate 1,130,402 of NZ_CP102604.1, forward strand.
CGCACCTATTTTCATCAGGAAAGGGCAAACTTTAGCATGCAGAAGGGTAGACATCAGCGCATTGCTGTGTGCTTGTGCAAGAAACCAACGGTTGTCGGGCCTGCGCTTGCAATTGCCAGGGGCATACTTGATAATGCCTGCGCTCTCGAAATGAGGGCTTGTCAATGGGGGCCCTGTTGGTTCTCCCGCAATGCTAACTTGTGAACTCGGTCAGATCCGGAAGGAAGCAGCCGCAGCAGGCGACGCGTGTGCCGGGATGTAGCTGGCAGGGCCCCCACCATTTTGTACCCGCCTAATACTCCACAGAATTTTACGCACAGAGAAATCTGGCAATCCTTTGCCTGTGATTCAATCCTTGATTAATACGATGATGGTGCAGAGCGGCTGTTAGGGGAAAAACTTAGCGGACGAACTTCCAGACAGAAACCGGTACTTTATCGTAAAGCTTATTCATGGTCAGTTCAGCCAGACGATGATCGGCTGCCGAATAGAATACCGCGAGTTCATTATCAGGTAATTCATACTTGTTTTTTTCGATAACCCGTTCAAGGGTATCGATTGAGCGACAGCGGCGCAGTCGCATCAAATAATCTGTTTTGGTTAAGGCTTGGTTGCTCATAAATAAACCGGTCTCAGTCTGGTGCTAAAAGGAATGGCTAGGTTGTTGGAGATAAGCACACTCTTCGGCAAACAGATTAAATAAACGTTTTGCTGAACGCTGCCACCGTTGAAGATCCTGAGTATTGATTCCATAGCTGCTGAACAGCATAAAGGTATCGTCAAGATATTCATCGATTTGCGTAATCAGGGCTTCATCTTCAACGTGCTTAATTTTGTAATTCATCGTGAAAGAAGCGATATGCTCAATCAAATCGTTGAGCTGTAAATTGCTTTCCGAAGTAGGATCATTAACCCAACCATGATGGCTATCAGTCAATGTCGCCATACTTTCGTCGAACAAGTTCTCACACAGGTATTTAAGCTGGGCAATATCATGCCGTTTCGGTGAGTATTCGTCCATCTTTTTCCCCTCCATAGCTAGCACAGTTACCGCAGCGCGGCGAGATTAGGAAAAGCTACCAGGAAGCGATCTCGAATAAAATTGAATTCAGCGACTCCTTAAATGTAATCCACAATCATTAGCTTTGCTCACCTCAATTACCAAATATTACAATTCGTCGGCAGGAGAGGGGCGCTCATTGTCAATCACTTCAAACACCAGCGCGCCGGGCGTTACCTGAAACAACACTTCTTCACGACGCTTAAACGTTTCATTTAAATCCAGGCAAGGATTAAATAAATTCCAGCTGAAATCGTAAAGCATTTTAAATCGATTGTTGTTGGTTGGTTGAATAGAAATAATCTGGAAGCTCTCGGGAACTAATTGCGCGTTTTGAGAATACCACTGTAAATCACCGGCTAATGCCTCGGCTATTTTGAGAATATTCCCCTGGATAATTCTTACCAACTTTTCGCAATCGTCCTCATCCACAGCAATATCACAATGAATAATAGACGGCATTTTGTATCCAGTAAAAGAATGATGTTTCTATCATTGAGCTTATTGGGTGACATTGCAAGTCGCTAATAAACAGAAAGAGTAATCGTTGTGATGGGTTTCATAACTCAATCATGGCGAAACGGCGAATTACAGCGGTAATCGTCTTGAGCGATCAACTTTTGAAACACTTTTGCTCGGGCGCAATAGAGGAAGATTCGGGTAACATAATTGTTATGTTATAACATTTTTGGTTGATGAGTATGAATCACAGCGGTTTACTTCTTTCCCTGGGCGGCCGTTTGCTGGTTGCGCTGATGCTGATTGCCTTTCTGGCAATAGCCTTATGGTGGGGCATGCAGAAATGATGCATTTCAACCGCTTACAAGCAGGTTATCAAGGCCGTGCGGTGACGCCTGTCGTTAATGGTGAGCTGGCAAAGGGCAGCATGACGGCGCTGATTGGCGCTAATGGCACCGGCAAATCGACCTTATTGAAAACCATTGCCGGCTTACTGCCGCCGATTTCCGGCAGCTGCGAATTGCAGATCCCACGTAAAGCGCTGGGCTGGTTACCACAACGCAGTGAACTCGAAACCCGCTTTCCTCTTACTGCTTATGAACTGGTGGCGATGGGCTGTTGGCCACGCTGCGGCTGGTTTGGTGGCATTAATCGCGCCTTACGTCTGGAAATTGATGCCGCGCTGGATGCGGTGCAAATGCGTGAATTTGCCGATGCGCAGCCAGCCACTTTATCTGGCGGACAACTGCAGCGCGTGCTGTTCGCGCGCCTAATGTTGCAGCGCAGTCAGCTCTGGCTGCTGGATGAACCCTTCAACGGCATTGATAGCCAAACCGTCACTTTACTGATGTCGATCCTCGAACAGCAGCAGCAGGCGGGCACCACATTATTAGTGGTGCTACACGATCGGCCGCTGGTGGCGCGCTATTTTCAGGATGTGTTATCGCTCGATGACGCTGATTCCGCACAAACGCCAACGTTGCGTAGGGTAGCGTCGTGACATTACTTCAACCCTTTATCGAATTTGGTTTCATGCGCCGTGCGTTGGTGGCCTGCATTGCATTAGCAATTAGCGCCACGCCGCTGGGCGTTTTCCTCTCCCTACGCCGCATGAGTCTGGTCGGCGATGCGCTATCACATGCGGTATTACCCGGAGCGGCGATTGGATATCTGGTGTCGGGATTATCGCTGGTGGCGATGGGCATTGGCGGCCTGATTGCCGGTTTGGCGGTGGCGCTGCTCTCGGGGGCGGTCAGCCGTTATACGCACCTCAAAGAGGATGCCAGTTTTTCGGGCTTCTACCTCGGCTCTCTCGCACTCGGCGTCACGCTGGTGTCACTGCGTGGTTCCAGCGTTGATCTGCTGCACGTGTTATTTGGATCGCTGCTGGCGGTGGATAACGCGGCAATTCTGCTGGTTGGCGGCATTGCCGCTACGACCTTGCTGCTGCTGGTGGTGATCTTCCGTCCGTTGGTGATCGATGCCTTCGATCCCGATTTCCTGCGCGCACAGGGCAAATGGAGCGCACCGCTGGTGCATGGTCTGTTCCTGATGCTGGTGGTGCTCAATCTGGTGGCGGGTTTTCAGGTGCTGGGCACGCTGATGTCGGTGGGATTGATGATGCTGCCGGCCACCAGCGCACGCTTCTGGAGTCGCCATCTGGCTTGCATGCTCGGCATCGCCATGCTGCTGGCGATCATCTCTGCATTTATCGGTTTGATTCTTTCGTGGCATTTCTCGCTGCCGGCTGGACCGGCGGTGGTGCTGAGTGCTGCGGTGCTGTTTCTGCTTTCTGTTTTGACAGGACCATGTGGCGGCCTGTTGCGCCGTCGATAACGAAACCAATAAGGGGATATGAATGAAAAAGTTACCGCTGAGTCTGGCGATTGGCGCCATGCTGATTAGCCCACTGTCGCTGGCGAAGAGGGTTGATGTTGTGGCGAGTTTTACCGTGCTGGCGGATATCGTTAAACAGGTCGGTGGCGATCACGTCAACGTGAAATCGCTGGTCGGCCCGAACGGCGATCCGCACACCTTCGAACCGACGCCGCAAGATAGCCAGGCGCTGTCGAAAGCGGATGTGGTGTTTGTCAGCGGTTTGGGCATGGAAGGTTGGATGGATCGCCTGATTAGCGCGTCAGGTTATAAAGGCACCATCGTAGTGGCCTCGAACGGTGTTAACACGCGCAAGATGGAAGAGGACGGTAAAAGCGTCACCGATCCGCACGCGTGGAACAGCATGCAAAACGGTGTGATCTACGCCACCAATGTGATGAATGCGCTGATCAAAGCCGATCCTGAAGATGCGGCGGATATTCGCAAAAGCGGGGAAAGCTACATTCAGCAGTTGCAAAAGCTAGATAGCTGGGCGAAAACCGCCTTTGCTGAAGTACCGAAGAACAAACGTAAGGTCCTGACCAGCCACGATGCCTTTGGCTACTTTGGCCAACGTTATGGCGTTAGTTTCCTTGCGCCGGTGGGCTTCTCTACAGAAGCGGAAGCCAGCGCCAGCGATGTGGCTTCGATCATCAAACAGCTGAAGGCCGAGCACATCAAAACTTACTTCATGGAGAATCAAACCGATCCGCGTCTGGTAAAACAGATTGCCAGCGAAACCGGCGCACAGCCGGGCGGGGAACTTTATCCTGAAGCGCTGTCGGAAGCGAATGGCCCGGCAGCGACCTATGTTGCTGCGTTCAAACACAATGTGGACGCCATTCTGCATAGTATGAAGTAAAAAAAAGGCCGGGGAGCATCCCGGCCAATTATCACGACACTTTCCTACCTTTTTTTCTTTCTTCCCTGAACCGCCTTAAAGCGCGGATTGGTTTTGCAAATCACATAAATGCGACCTTTACGACGCACGACTTTGCAATCTTTATGGCGCGTCTTTGCAGAGCGCAATGAACTCAATACCTGCATCTCTTCTCTCCAGCGTTACTTGTTGCGCGACAGGAAGCTGCCAAAACGCTGGTTGAAGCGCGCGGTGCTGCCTTCTTTGGCGAAATCTTTCTGTTTGCCGGTGTAGAACACGTGGGATTTTGACGAGACATCCAGCGTGACATACGGCAGCACTTCACCTTCAAACTCAATGGTGCGCTCAGTCTTAATAGTGGAGCCGACTTTGAAGTATTCGTTGGCCGAGGTGTCGTGGAACACCACTGGGCGATAAAGGGGATGGATATTCGGTTTCATAGTAACCTCGTTATGTAATGTTATACTATAACAATATTATGAGCCCGAGAGTGGCTGATTGCAACCGTGAAAAACGCAGGGATTTTGGCGGGGCAGGGAAGCAGCAATAAAAAAGGCCGCATCAGCGGCCTTTTAGGCAAGGGTAGAACTTAGTGTTTGTGCTCTACCGGATGACCTTGTTCGAGGTCACCTTTGTTCTTACTGAAGCGACGACGTACCACCACGAAGAACACCGGAACGAAGAAGATAGCCAGCGCGGTCGCTGTTACCATCCCGCCCATTACGCCGGTACCTACCGCGTTCTGCGCGCCAGAGCCAGCACCGGTGCTGATCGCCAGCGGCATTACGCCGAGGATAAAGGCGAGCGAGGTCATCAGAATCGGACGCAGACGCATACGGGATGCTTCCAGCGTTGACTCAACCAGCCCTTTGCCTTCCTTCTCCATCAAATCCTTGGCGAATTCGACAATCAGGATGGCGTTCTTCGCCGACAATCCTATGGTGGTCAACAAGCCCACCACGAAGTAGACGTCGTTACTCAAGCCACGCGCCGTGGTGAAGATCAGTGCGCCGACAACACCCAGCGGTACCACCAACATCACTGAGAACGGAATCGACCAGCTCTCATACAGCGCGGCCAGACACAGGAACACCACAATCAGCGAGATAGCATACAGCGCCGGTGCCTGGTTACCTGACAAGCGTTCCTGATAGGACATGCCGGTCCAGTCGTAACCGATTCCCGCAGGCAGTTTTCCTGCCAGCTGTTCCATCAGGTTCATGGCATCACCGGAGCTCTTGCCTGGTGCAGCCTGGCCGAGAATCTCCATTGATGGCAAGCCGTTGTAACGCTCCAGACGTGGCGAGCCGTACTGCCACTTCGCCGAAGAGAAGGCGGAGAACGGAACCATAGTGCCGCCGCTGTTGCGCACGAACCACTTACTGATATCGTCCGGCAACATACGTGAATCGGCCTGGCCCATTACGTACACTTTCTTCACGCGACCGCGGTCGATGAAGTCGTTGACGTAAGAACCGCCCCATGCGGCGCCCAGCGTGGTGTTGATGTCTGACAGCGACACACCCAGCGCCTGCGCTTTTTCCTGATCGATAATCAGTTTGTACTGTGGCGTATCTTCCATACCGTTTGGACGCACGCCCACCAGCGTATCCGGATGCTGGGCGATCATGCCAAACAGCTGATTACGCGCGGCAGTCAGCTTCTCGTGGCCCAGGTTGCCCTGATCGGTCAGCATGAAGTCAAAGCCGGTGGCGTTACCCAGTTCGATAATCGCTGGCAGGTTGAACGGGAACACCATTGCATCTTTGATTTGACCGAGCGCCTGCATGGCACGACCGGCAATCGCAGGCACTTTCAGGCTGGCATCGCCACGCTCATCCCACGGCTTGAGGCTGACGAACGCGATACCGGTGTTCTGTCCACGACCGGCAAAGCCGAAGCCGTTAACGGTAAACACCGAATTCACGCTGTCTTTCTCTTTATTCAGGAAGTAGTCAGTAACTTGATCCAGTACTTTCTGCGTACGTTCCTGGGTTGCACCCGCTGGCAACTGCGCCTGAGCCAGTAACAGCCCCTGATCCTCTTCCGGCAGGAATGAGGTAGGCAGTTTTATGAACAGGTAGGCCATGCCGACGACGATTACCAGATAAATCAGCAGGTAACGACCGGTGCTGCGAACGATGTGGCCCACACTATCAACATAGTGGTTGGTGCTCTTATCGAACACACGGTTAAACCAACCAAAGAAGCCGGTAGTTTTACCATGGGTACCTTTTTCCACCGGCTTCAGCAAGGTGGCACAAAGCGCTGGAGTCAGAATCAACGCCACCAGCACCGACAGCGCCATCGCGGAAACGATGGTGATCGAGAACTGGCGATAGATGACACCGGTTGAACCGCCGAAGAATGCCATCGGGATAAATACCGCTGATAGCACCAACGCGATACCGACCAACGCGCCCTGAATCTGCTCCATCGAACGTTTGGTGGCTTCTTTCGGCGGTAAACCCTCTTCAGCCATAACACGTTCAACGTTCTCGACCACCACGATGGCGTCATCCACTAACAGGCCGATGGCGAGCACCATCCCGAACATCGTTAGGGTGTTTATCGAGTAACCAAAGGCGCTGATGACAGCAAAAGTACCCAGCAAGACTACCGGTACGGCGATGGTTGGAATCAAGGTCGCACGGAAGTTCTGCAGGAACAGATACATCACCAGGAACACCAGCACGATCGCTTCAAACAGCGTTTTCACCACTTCGAAAATCGAAATTTTCACGAACGGCGTGGTGTCGTACGGATAAACCGTTTTCATGCCTGCCGGGAAGAACGGCTGCAGTTTCGCCAGCTCAGCTTTTACCGCATCGGCGGTATCCAGCGCGTTAGCGCCAGTTGCCAGTTTGATACCGATACCAGAAGCTGGCTTACCGTTATAACGCGCGATGATCTCGTAGTTTTCACCACCGAGTTCAATCTTCGCCACGTCACGCAGGCGCACTTGGGAACCATCCTGATTCACTTTCAGCAAGATCTTGCCGAACTCATCTGTTGAAGTCAGACGGGTTTGCGCAATGATCGAGGCATTAAGCTGTTGACCAGGTACAGGTGGCGTACCTCCCAACTGGCCAGCGGCGATTTGGGTGTTCTGGACTTTCAATGCGCTGATGACATCCACTGGCGTTAGTGAGTAGTTATTCAGCTTGTGTGGGTCCAGCCAGATACGCATCGCATACTGCGCACCAAACACCTGCGTATCACCAACCCCCGGCATACGGCTGACCGGATCTTTGATGTTCGAAGCAACATAGTCAGAAATATCGTTCTGCGTCATGTTGTCGTTATCGCTGACGAAACCTGCCACCATCAGGAAGCTGCTGGAGGATTTCTTAACCTGAATCCCCTGTTGCTGCACTTCTTGTGGCAGTAACGGCGTAGCCAGCTGCAGTTTGTTCTGTACCTGAACCTGCGCGATATCTGCGTCAGTACCGGATTGGAAGGTCAGCGTCAGCGTCAATGTGCCCGACGAATCACTGCTCGATGACATATACATCAGGCCATCGATACCGTTCATGTTTTGCTCGATGACCTGCGTCACCGAATCTTGCAGCGTTTTCGCATCAGCACCCGGATAGGTCGCCTGGATCTCAACTGCCGGCGGCGCAACATTGGGATATTGCTCAATCGGCAGGCTGATAATCGATAGCACACCAACCAACATGATGATGATGGCGAGCACCCACGCAAAAATGGGGCGATCAATAAAGAACTTAGCCATGTATCAGTGGCTCCTGTTATGACGATGATTTAGCAGACGGTGATTCTGGTGCAGCTTTGGCATCATCGGAGACTTCTTGTGGCGTCACCTGCGCACCCGGTTTGGCACGCTGGATACCGGTGGTGATCACCCGATCGCCTGCTTTAAGACCTTCCGTTACCAGCCATTTGTCACCAAATGCCTGATTAGCGGTGATATTACGAGATTCCACTTTATTATCCGCGCCCACTACCATCGCCGTTGCCTGACCGGTTGGGGTACGTGTTACGCCCTGTTGCGGTACCAGCAATGCGGTTGGATTGGTGCCTTCATCCAGACGTGCGCGAACAAACATACCTGGCAGCAGGCGATTGTCCGGATTCGGGAAGATGGCGCGCAGCGTGATTGAACCGGTGGTTTCATCCACGCTCACATCAGAGAATTCCAATGTGCCTGTTTGCGGGTATGCGTTACCGTTTTGCATCAGCAGGGTGACGTTGGCCTTACCGTCGTTCTGTTTCAGCTGACCGGATTCCAGTTCTGCGCGCAAACGCAGGAATTCATCACTGGATTGGGTCACGTCGACATACATAGGATCGAGCTGTTGCACGGTGGCCAGCGCGGTAGTTTGCCCACTCGAAACCAGCGCACCTTCGGTCACTGACGATTTACCAATACGACCGCTGATTGGCGAGGTCACTTTGGTATACGCCAGATTGATGCGTGCGGTTTCAACGTTGGCACGCGCAGCCTGTGCGGCTGCAGCAGTTTGGGCTGCTGTGCCTGCGGCGGTGTCATAGTCCTGCTGACTGATGTACTTGGTACCCAGCAGCGGCTTATAGCGCGTGATGGTCAACTGCGCCACGCGAGCATTGGCTTCAGCCTGGGCTAAATCCGCTTTAGCGCTGTCGTATGCCGCCTGATAGGTGGCGGGATCGATCTGATACAGCGACTGACCGGCTTTTACATCACTACCTTCAACAAAATTACGTTTGAGAATAATACCTGACACCTGAGGGCGAACTTCCGCAACGCGGAAAGCCGAGGTACGGCCCGGCAGCTCAGTGGTAATTTGCAATGGTTCGTTTTTTAACGTCACAACACCCACTTCTGGGGGCTGCTGCTGGGCGGCTTGCTGGGATTTATTATCATCACATCCTGTTAACAAAAAGCTGCCTGAAAGCATCAGGACGGCCGCCAGAGGCGCTAATCCTCTGTTTTTATTCATAAATAAACCTCTAGTGTCCGATATCAAATGATCAATGGATCACAAACCGATAAACCCATTGCTGCGTTAAAACACGGGTCGTGCTATGGTACATACATTCACAAATGTATGTAAACTTACAAGTTTGTAAAAAAAGCCCAGCATGGCACGAAAAACCAAAGCGCAAGCTCTTGAAACACGGCATCAAATTCTTGACGCCGCATTAGCACACTTTTCCGAACATGGTGTGGCCGCCACGTCTCTGGCGGATATCGCAACAGCGGCCGGCGTCACGCGCGGGGCTATCTACTGGCATTTCAAAAACAAAGCCGATCTCTTACATGAAATCTGGCTACGTTGTGACGCTGGGCTGGACGATGTGGAACTTGAGTATCAGACAAAATACCCGGGTGATCCACTTTCTGTTGTACGTTCAATGTTGATCTATATCCTTGACGCCACAGCAAAGGATCCACAAAGACGCGCATTAATGGAGATTATCTTCCATAAGTGTGAGTTTGTTGGCGAAATGTCGACGTTACAGGATATGCGCCAAAGCTTACTGCTGGAGTGTTACGACCGCATTGAAGTGGTGTTGAAAGAGTGTATTGAGGTCGGTCAGTTGCCCGGTAACATCAATACGCGGCAGTCTGCACGTCTGATGTGTGGCTACATCAACGGCATGATGGAAAACTGGTTATTCAATCCGCAGGCTTATGATTTGGCTGCCGATGCGCCGCAGCTGGTGGATGCATTTTTGGATATGTTGCGCCTTAGTCCAACACTTACCACCGGGCCACGTTAAGCAGCATCTTCCGCCGCTTTCTTTTGTTGATAATCCCGCTGAACAATTGCCAGCGCGGCCAGCACGGTGGCGGTGGGAACATTATTCTCTTCAAGCAGTTGAATCAGATCGACGGCAAGCTTGATTTCGTCGGGTGCGCTGTCCAGTGACATTGTTTCTCCTAAATACGTAATTTCGCCGCGACCAGCAGCATTAACAGTGCGCCCAGCAGCGCGCTGGCGAAACCGGCTGGATGCAAGGCGGCCAGATCGCCGGTGGTGAAATAGGTAGCGATATAGCCGCCAATCAGCGCGCCAATCACCGCCAGCACCAGCGTAGGCACAAATCCTCCCGGACGACCGGGAAAAATCACCCGCTTAAGCCAGCCTGCCGCTAAACCAATTACAATCCAAAAAACCAGCGTCATGATTTTTCTCCTTTTTCTCTCCGCACTGAGTATAGAGGAAAAAGCGCCACGTTTAGCGTGGCATAGAAGGCAACTCCAGTTTGTAGATGGCGGCGCGGCAACGTGCCAGGCGCTCCTGCAATTGATCAACTTCACGAATTAGCTGCTGCTGAACGCTAAGGGTTTCGGCGCGCGCCAGATGCTGTTCGCGCTGTTGAATCATCGCCAGTAAGCGCTTTTCGTAGCCTTGATACTCTTCACGTTTGGTCTGGCGCGCATCGACGCGTGGCCGCTCGCGCTTAACCCGCAGCTGTTGGCTTTGGCATTCGCGCTGCAAGGCGGCAATCTGATCCAACACTTTCTCCGCCAGCCATTGACGACGTACCACATCGGTATCGGCTGCGGTTAGCTGTGTAATATTGCCTTCCAGTTCGCGCAGATAATCCGCCAGACGCGTGCCGCTAGTGCGAAACAGTTGAGAGTCAAAGCGCGGCTGACGACAGGCACCATCCGGCTGCTGTGCAATCTGCTGGCGCAGTAGATCTAACATGGCGTGGAGACGCTGCTGTGCGGGCGGTTGGGGCATCACTCTGTTTCCGACTGTGTTAACGTAACGCTGTTTTGACTCATTCAGGCATCAGGCATGCAGCGCATTTTACTACTGAGCCTTGGCTGGCTGGCGATTGTGCTAGGTACGCTGGGCATTGTATTACCTTTATTACCTACGACGCCATTTGTGTTGCTGGCGGCCTGGTGTTTTGCCCGCTCGTCGCCGCGTTTCCACCATTGGCTGCTGTGGAAATCGCCGTTTGGCCGCTACATTCGTCACTGGCAGCAGCATCGTGCCATGCCGCCTGGTGCCAAGATTCGCGCCATGTTGCTGATTGTGATTACCTTTTCAATCTCGATTTATCTGGTGAACCTGCTGTGGGTACGCATTCTGTTAGGCGCGATGCTGTGCATGCTGCTGCTTTTCATGTGGCGCATTCCGGTTGTTGCCGAGGATGCCAGCCCGCCACAACAGTAGCGTGAGGGTTGCATTTAGCCGGGTATTTGCATAGATTTGGGCATCTTCGTGCGTGGCTTCCCTTATAAACGACTTCGCTTAACCCGGTTTCCGGGGTTTGGCGCTAGAGAAGCTGCGCGTATTAGATATTTTCTCCAGGCGTAACATTTATGACCGCAACTGCGCAGCAGCTTGAACTCATCAAAAACAGCATTAAAAGCATTCCTGACTATCCGAAGCCGGGCATTCTGTTCCGTGACGTAACCAGTCTGATGGAAGATCCGCAGGCGTATGCCGCGTCGATCGCCATTCTGGTTGAGCGTTATCGTAACAAAGGCATCACCAAGGTGGTGGGAACGGAAGCGCGTGGCTTCCTGTTTGGCGCACCGGTGGCGCTGGGTTTGGGCGTGGGTTTTGTGCCGGTGCGTAAGCCAGGTAAACTGCCGCGTGAAACCTTCAGCGAAAGCTATGAGCTGGAATACGGCACCGATGCGCTGGAACTGCACAAAGATGCCATTAAGCCAGGCGATGTGGTGCTGGTGGTGGACGATCTGCTGGCAACCGGCGGCACGCTGGAAGCAACGGTGAAACTGATCCGCCGCGCCGGTGGTGAAGTGAAAGACGCCGCATTCGTGATTAATCTGTTTGACCTGACCGGCGAAGCCCGCCTGACCGCCATGGGCGTCGAGTGCTTCAGCCTGGTGAATTTCCCCGGCCACTAAGGCCTGCGCGCTCCGCTATGCGGCGGGGCGCCACCTCTGCAAAGTTAGTGGTTGCTGATCCGCTGGTGGCTGTTAAACTACTGCCAAAATAAACAGGGTTTGCGAAGCTGCATTTTCTCCCTTCTCCCTAAATTCCAGTGATTGAATCCACATGAGCTATCAGGTACTTGCGCGAAAATGGCGTCCCCAGGCCTTCGCTGACGTAGTCGGTCAGGAACATGTGCTGACTGCGCTGGCTAACGGGTTGTCACTGGGACGAATCCATCATGCTTATCTCTTTTCTGGCACCCGCGGCGTGGGTAAAACCTCGATCGCCCGTCTGCTGGCGAAGGGCCTTAACTGTGAAACCGGCATCACGTCAACGCCGTGCGGACAATGCGACAACTGCCGCGAAATCGAGCAGGGCCGCTTTGTCGATCTGATTGAGATCGATGCCGCCTCACGCACCAAAGTTGAAGACACGCGCGATCTGCTCGATAACGTGCAGTACGCGCCCGCGCGTGGTCGCTTCAAGGTCTATCTGATCGATGAAGTGCACATGCTGTCGCGCCACAGCTTCAACGCGCTGCTGAAAACGCTGGAAGAGCCGCCATCGCACGTTAAATTCCTGCTGGCGACCACCGATCCGCAGAAGCTGCCGGTGACGATTCTGTCACGTTGCCTGCAATTCCATCTTAAAGCGCTCGACGTTGAGCAAATCCAGCAGCAGCTGGCGCATGTGTTGCAGCAGGAGCAGATTGCTGCCGAACCGCGCGCGCTGCATCTGCTGGCGCGCGCCGCTGACGGCAGTATGCGCGATGCGCTGAGCCTGACCGACCAGGCGATTGCCATGGGGCAGGGCAGCGTAACGCGTGACACCGTGGCACAAATGCTCGGCACACTCGACGACGAACAGCCGCTGGCGCTGATTGAAGCGCTGGTGGAGGGGCAGGGCGAACAGGTGATGGCGCTGCTGAATCAGGCCGCATCGCGCGGGGTGGAGTGGGAAGCGCTGCTGGTTGAGATGCTGCGTTTGCTGCACCGCATTGCGATGGTGCAGCTGTTACCGAGCTCGCTCAGTGAGGACGATCTTAGCCAGGCCGATCGCCTGCGTGAATTAGCGCGCGTGCTGCCACCGGCTGATGTACAGCTCTATTACCAAACGCTGTTGATGGGACGTAAAGATCTGCCGCTGGCACCGGATCGGCGCTTAGGCGTGGAGATGACGCTGCTGCGTGCGCTGGCCTTCCATCCGCAGGCAACGATTGCCGAGCCGGTGGCGCGTCCCACCTTGACGCCACAAGCTGCTCCGCAGGTTGCGGCGCCGCAAGCCTCACCAAAAGCCGTGCCCGCTCCGGCTGCGCAGCCGCAGATGGCACCGCCGAACCATGACGCGCCGCCAATGTCGGATGATTATCCAGACATGCAGCCTGCGCCCGATCCGTTACCCGACTCCACCAGCCAGTTGTTACAGGCGCGAACGCAGTTGCTGCGTCAGGGAGCCGGCAAAGCAAAAAAGAGTGAGCCGGCAGCGCGTTCCGCGCGGCCGGCGAATCCGGCGCTGGAACGTCTCGCTAGCGTCACTGAACGTGTGCAACAACGTGCGTCTGAACCCACGGTAAAAGCTCCGGCTAAACCGGAAGCCTATCGCTGGAAAACGCAGCTGCCGGTTGAGGTTAAAGCGGAGCCGGTGGCGACGCCAAAAGCCTTGCGTTCGGCACTGGAGCATGAGAAAACGCCAGAGCTGGCGCTGCGTCTGGCGGAAGAAGCCCAGCAGCGCGATGCGTGGGCCGCAGAAATCGCCGCGCTGACGCTGCCGAAACTGGTGCAGCAAGTGGCGCTCAATGCGTGGAAAGAGGTGGGCGAGAATGGCATTACGCTGCATCTGCGCAGCAGCCAGCGCCATCTGAATTCTGCATCTGCCAAGCAAGCGCTGGCGGACGCGTTGAGTCAGTCTGCCGGTCAGCCGGTTGAATTGACCATTATTGAAGACGATAATCCTACGGTATTGACGCCACTGGAGTGGCGCCAGGCCATTTATGAAGAGAAGCTGTCGCAGGCGCGGCAGTCGATCGAAAGTGATACCCATATTCAGACATTGCGTCGATTCTTCGATGCCGATTTGGATGAAGAGAGTATTCGACCGGTGTGAACATGCTGCCGCGCGTCAAATGCGCGCAGCCCCAGCAGAGAGAGAAAACTATGTTTGGTAAAGGCGGATTGGGCAACCTGATGAAACAGGCCCAGCAGATGCAAGACAAAATGGCCAAAGTTCAGGAAGAGATCGCCGCGATCGAAGTGACCGGTGAATCAGGTGCTGGCTTGGTTAAAGTAACCATCAACGGTGCGCACAACTGCCGTCGTGTCGAAGTCGATCCAAGCTTGCTGGAAGATGACAAAGACATGCTGGAAGATCTGATCGCTGCGGCCTTCAACGATGCGGCACGTCGTATCGACGAAACGCAGAAAGAGAAGATGGCTGCGGTCTCTTCAGGTATGCAGCTGCCACCTGGCTTCAAGATGCCGTTCTGATGCAAACCAGTCCACTGCTTGAATCTTTGATGGAGTCGTTGCGCTGCCTGCCGGGCGTTGGCCCGAAGTCGGCGCAGCGCATGGCTTTTCAGCTGTTGCAGCGCGATCGTAGCGGTGGCATGCGTCTGGCGCAGGCGTTGACCCGCGCCATGTCGGAAATTGGCCACTGCGCCGATTGCCGTACCTTCACCGAGCAAGAAATCTGCACCATCTGCGCCAATCCGCGTCGTCAGCAAAACGGCCAGATTTGCGTGGTGGAGAGCCCGGCAGATATCCACGCCATTGAGCAGACCGGCCAGTTTGGCGGCCGCTACTTTGTGCTGATGGGCCACTTGTCACCGCTGGATGGCATTGGTCCACAGGATATCGGTCTGGATCGGCTGGAGCAGCGTCTCGAGCGCGAAACCTTAACCGAAGTGATCCTCGCCACCAATCCCACGGTGGAAGGGGAAGCCACGGCCAACTACATCGCCGAGCTGTGCGGACAATATGGCGTTGATGCCAGCCGCATTGCGCACGGTGTGCCGGTTGGCGGTGAGCTGGAAATGGTCGATGGCACCACGCTGTCGCACTCGCTCGCCGGACGCCACAAGATTAATTTCTAATCACTTGCCGATGTCTTCGCAGACATCGGCTTGAAATCCTGCCCTTCATCCCCATTTCTCTCTCAACGTATCATCAACCCCGATTCAGTTGAGGTAGCAATGACCATGAAAGGACAAGAGACGCGTGGCTTCCAGTCAGAGGTAAAACAACTTCTGCACCTGATGATCCATTCGCTCTATTCAAATAAAGAGATTTTCCTGCGCGAGCTGATTTCCAACGCTTCAGATGCCGCCGACAAACTGCGCTTCCGCGCGCTGTCGACGCCCGATCTGTATGAAGGCGACGGCGACCTGCGCGTACGTATCTCGGTCAACCCGGAAAACCGCACGCTGACGCTCAGCGATAACGGCATCGGTATGCGCCGTGATGAGGTGATTGAGAACCTCGGCACCATCGCGAAATCCGGTACCAAATCCTTCCTCGAATCCATGGGCTCCGACCAGGCGAAAGACAGCCAGCTGATCGGCCAGTTCGGCGTGGGCTTCTACTCGGCGTTCATCGTGGCGGATAAAGTCACCGTGCGCACCCGCGCCGCTGGCGCTAAAGCCGATGAAGCGGTGTTCTGGGAATCTGCCGGCGAAGGCGAATACACGCTGGCGGAGATTGAGAAAGCCGATCGTGGTACCGAAATCACGCTGCACTTCCGTGAAGGGGAAGACGATTTTCTCGATGCGTGGCGCGTACGTAACGTGATCAGCAAATACTCCGATCACATCGCGCTGCCGGTCGAAATCGAAAGCAAAGACGAAGAGAGCGACACCATCACCTGGGAAAAGATCAACAAAGCCCAGGCATTGTGGACGCGTAACAAGTCCGAGATCAGCGACGACGAGTACAACGAGTTTTACAAACATATCGCCCATGATTTCAGCGATCCGGCGATCTGGAGCCACAACCGCGTGGAAGGTAAGCAGGAATACACCAGCCTGCTGTATCTGCCATCACGCGCGCCGTTTGACATGTTCAATCGCGACAGCAAGCACGGCCTGAAACTTTACGTGCAACGCGTGTTCATCATGGACGACGCCGAGCAGTTCATGCCGAACTACCTGCGCTTCGTGCGTGGTCTGATAGATTCCAACGATCTGCCGCTGAACGTATCGCGTGAAATCCTGCAGGACAGCCGCGTGACCCAGAGCCTGCGCGCCGCGCTGACCAAGCGTAGCCTGCAGATGCTGGAAAAACTGGCGAAAGACGACGCAGAAAAATATCAGCAGTTCTGGAAAGAGTTCGGTCTGGTGCTGAAAGAGGGCCCGGCAGAAGACAACGCTAACCAGCAACAGATTGCCAAACTGCTGCGCTTTGCCACCAGCCAGAGCGAAGGCGCCGAGCAGACCATTTCGCTCGACGACTACCTGACGCGCATGGTGGAAGGTCAGGATAAGATTTATTACATCACCGCCGACAGCTATGCCGCCGCGAAGAGCAGCCCGCATCTGGAACTGTTCCGTAAGAAAGGCATCGAGGTGCTGCTGCTCTCCGATCGCATCGACGAATGGATGATGAGCTACCTCACCGAGTTCGACGGCAAAACCTTCCAGTCAGTCAGCAAAGCGGATGATTCGCTGAGCAAACTGGCCGACGAAGAGACCGAAGAACAGAAAGAAGCGGAGAAAGCGCTGGAGCCGTTTGTTGAGCGTGTGAAAACGCTGTTGGGAGAGCGTGTGAAAGAGGTGCGTCTGACGCATCGACTCACCGACACGCCAGCGATCGTCACCACCGATGCCAACGAAATGACCACGCAAATGGCGAAACTGTTTGCCGCAGCGGGTCAGGACGTGCCGGAAGTGAAGTACATCTTCGAGATCAATCCGGATCATACGCTGGTGAAACGCGTGGCCGACACCCAGGACGAAACGCGCTTTGCCGAGTGGGTTGAGCTGCTGCTGGATCAGGCGCTGCTGGCCGAGCGCGGTACGCTGGACGATCCAAACCAGTTTATCCGTCGCATGAACCAGTTGTTGACGGCGTAATCGCACCAAACCCGTAAGGTCGCCATTCATGGCGACCTTTTTATTATCTGCTCTTAAATCTGTGCCTGATCCCGCAACCAATCGCGAAACAAGGTAATCTCCGCATCGTGCTGGCGCGAAGTCTTGGTCATCATCAGAGTGGCGCGATCAACACGCACAAAGCCCAGCGGCGCAATCAAGGTGCCGTCACTCAACTCCTGACGCACCAGCAAGCGCGGCGCCATAATCACGCCCAATCCATTTCTCGCCGCCTGAATGCCTAACGTCAAATTATCGAAATGCTTGCCGATCCAGTAATTGCCGCGCACGCCGCTGGTTTTCGCCCATTCGGCCCACGCATGCAGCCGCGTATCGGCGTGCAGCAACGGCAGCGAGGCGAGATCCTGCTCGCTCTGAAAACGGGCAGCAAACTGCGGGGCGCACAGCGGGCCGATGTAATCATCGCTGATCAAAGTGGCATCAATATCGTCATCCGGCGACTGCTCGGCGCTGAGGATCAGCACATCGGTGTGCTCGCTGCGCAGTTGGTCGATCTCCACCAGCGACTGAAACTGCACTTCTATATCGGGATAGCGCTGATAAAAGCTGGCAATACGCGGAATCAGCCATTGCGAGAGAAAGCTGGGCGCGCAGGAGACGCTGAGGTGATGGCGCATGCCGGTACGGATGCTTTCGCAGGTAGTTGAGAGTTCGCTAAAAGCTTTCTGACAGCTCACCAGCAAACGTTCACCGTGTGAGGTTAATTTGACGCGTCCATTGGTGCGCACAAACAGCGGCTTCCCCATCCAGCTCTCCAGTTGTCGAACCTGATGGCTAATGGCGCTATGGGTGACATGCAGACGTTCGGCCGCAACGCTAAAACTGCTATACAGTGCCGCCTGGTGGAAATAGTGCAGTGCACGTAACGATGGAAGCGCGGTCATACTCGTCCCCTGTGTAAAAACCTAACAGGGATTGTCAGTTTATATCATTTTAATGTCCAGCCGCATTGGCCTAACCTTTCCCCCAGATTCTGGCGGGTTGACGGCTCCGGCTCTCTGTGTTTCACGCCGACTATCACCGCAGGTTTCACCTCCCACACACAGCACAATAATAAGAGACCTATCACGCGATGGCTCCACAACTTGCTACTGCCAGGGCGGCGGCGGCGCGCGATAAGCTTCGCGGCTTGCTTTCCCGTCATTACCGGCTTGAAAATTACGATCTCTTCTTTGCACCCTCTTTGCATATCTCGCGGGTGCTGCTTTCCCAGCTGTTTCTCCGTCAGGAACAATCACGTAATCAAACGCGCTATGCCTCGCACCATCCGGTCAGCGAACTCAGCGTGCTGCACACTTTGCCGATGACGGCGGGCAACATTGCGTTAGTGGATCATGTCGATATGCAGCAAGGTCGTGTGCGGGCGCTAAGCGAATGCCAAAGCCACGGCGTTACCGATGCGTCGGAGTCGTTTGCCACGCAGTTGCACAAGCGGTTGGTGAGCGATGCGCGCCTGTTTGTTGCTCGCCTCGATCGTCACGCGGCATTATGCGGCGATCTGGTGTTGATCGCGTTGCGCACTGCCGATTTCAGCACGCTGGTGCGCAGCGAACTGCGGCTGTTTGAGCAAGGATTAGCGCTTCGTGACGCACCAGAACAGGCGCTGACGATGATCGAGGACAGCGAATGGCGTCCGTTCAATATTGCGATGGTGGAAAATATCGCACTCGACTCGCCTTTCATCCTGCATTCCATTCAGCAACCGGGTTTACCCTTTGCGCTTTTTCCGCTGCCGAACGGCCTCAATGCCAGTGAATTGCCGCAGGATATTCAGGTGTTGCCGCAACAGGCGCGTTTACGCTTGCGCGCCGACGTGCGCGGCGGCGTCAACAAACAGCTGAACGTCACGCCTGTACTGAAAAAACGTCTCAAAGACGCACTCATGCTTAGCCGTGATTCCTAAAAACGGGCACTCTGCTGGTATTTGCTGACAAAGCAGGTCAAAGTAGACCTTTCGTGGCGAGCGCGCCCGTTTCCTTGTGGTGCGCGGGCCATAATGGTATGTTCTTCGCCTTCTCAGATTGAACAATGCGATTCGCAAGGGGAATTACGCAATGCGTATTATTCTGCTCGGAGCTCCGGGCGCAGGTAAAGGCACTCAGGCTCAATTCATCATGGAGAAATACGGTATTCCGCAAATCTCCACCGGTGACATGTTACGTGCGGCAGTTAAAGCAGGTACGGAACTGGGCCAACAGGCAAAAGCGATCATGGATGCCGGTAAACTGGTGACTGACGAGCTGGTGATTGCGCTGGTTAAAGAGCGTATCGCGCAGGAAGACTGCAAAAACGGTTTCCTGCTCGATGGCTTCCCACGCACTATCCCGCAGGCTGACGCCATGAAAGAAGCGGGCATCAAGGTTGACTACGTGCTGGAGTTCGCTGTACCGGACGAGCTGATTGTGGATCGTATTGTTGGTCGTCGCGTACACACGCCATCGGGCCGCGTGTATCACGTCACTTACAATCCACCGAAAGTGGAAGGTAAAGATGACCTGACCGGCGAAGAGCTGACCACGCGTAAAGATGACCAGGAAGAGACCGTGCGTAAGCGTCTGGTTGAATACCATCAGCTGACCGCGCCGCTGATTGCCTACTACGGCAAAGAAGCGCAAGACGGCAACACTGAATATCACAAAATCGACGGCACGCGTCCTGTCGCTGAAGTGAGCACGCAATTGGCCACGATTCTCGGTTAATGCGTTGATAGGGCCGGTTGTCCGGCCCTTTTGCAGCAATTGCTTTCCCCTCCCTCGATTTCCGCTACAATTTCCCCCTGATTTTGCATTCGACCCATTCGTTTCGACATCAAGGAAATACAATGAGGCAAGAAAAGCCCGGGGTTTTGCTGGTTAACTTAGGCACACCAGACGCACCCACAACACCTGCGGTTAAACGCTATCTGAAACAATTCCTCGGCGATCCACGAGTGGTTGATACACCGCGCTTATTGTGGTGGCCGATTCTCAATTTCATCATCGTGCCTTTCCGTTCGCCACGCGTGTCGAAACTTTATGCTTCCGTGTGGATGGATGAAGGTTCACCACTGATGGTGTTCAGCAAGCGTCAACGTGACGCATTGGCGCAGCGCCTCGATATGCCGGTTGAACTGGGCATGAGCTACGGCCAGCCAAGCCTCGACAGCGCGTTAAAACGCTTGCTGGATCAGGGCGTAACCAAACTCATCGTGCTGCCGCTCTATCCGCAGTTCTCCTGCTCAACGGTTGCCGCTGTATGGGATGGCTTAGCCACCAGCTTCAAACCGCTGCGTTCACTGCCGGAAGTGGCGTTTATCCGCGATTACGCCGAGCATCCGGCTTACATCGCCGCACTGAAAGCCTCGGTTGAGCGCTCGTTTGCGCTGCATGGCGAACCGGATCTGCTGGTGCTGTCGTATCACGGCATTCCGCAGCGTTTCGCCAATGAAGGCGACGATTATCCGCTGCGCTGCAAAGACACCACCGACGCGCTGGCCGCGGCATTGGGTATTGCGCCGCACAAGATCATGATGACCTTCCAGTCGCGCTTTGGTCGCGAGCCGTGGCTGACGCCGTATACCGACGAAACCATGAAGAGTTTGCCGGCCAAAGGCATCAAGCACGTGCAGGTGATGAGTCCGGGCTTTGCCGCGGATTGCCTCGAAACGCTGGAGGAGATCAGCGGTGAAAACTGCGAGATCTTCCTGCATGCCGGCGGCGAAAAGTTCGAGTACATTCCTGCGCTCAACGACGATGCTGAGCACATTGAAATGATGGTTCAGCTGGTCAACGCGCGCCGTTAAGGGTGTGGCAGAGAGTGTGATATCATTCTCTGCCTGATTTTCCCTGACGGCACTCTCGATGAAATTTCCCGGCAAACGCAAATCCAAACACTATTTCCCCGTCAACGCGCGCGATCCGCTGCTGCAAGCAACGCAGCAAGAGCAGGAAGAGGGCAGTTGGGTGGTGGGTATCGACCAGACGCTGGTGGATATTGAAGCTAAAGTCGACGACGACTTTCTGCAGCGTTACGGCTTAAGCGCCGGTCACTCGCTGGTGATCGATGATGCTACCGCCGAGGCGCTCTACAACGAACTGATGCGTGAAGAGCTCATCAGCCATCAATTTGCCGGTGGCACCATCGGAAATACCCTGCATAACTACTCGGTGCTGGCGGATGATCGCTCAGTGCTGCTCGGCGTGATGTGCAATAACATCCAAATCGGCGGCTACGCTTATCGCTACCTGTGCAACACCTCCAGCCGCATGGATCTTAACTTCCTGCAGGGCGTTGATGGCGCGATTGGCCGCTGCTTCACGCTGATTGGCGAGCAGGGCGAACGTACCTTCGCCATCAGTCCCGGCTTAATGAATCAGCTGCAGGCCAACAGTATTCCGGAAGAGGTGATTGCGGGCGCATCGGCGCTGGTGCTGACCTCGTATCTGGTACGTTGCCAGCCGGGCGAACCGATGCCGGAAGCCACCTTGCGCGCCATCGAATACGCCAAAAAGCACAATGTGCCGGTGGTGCTGACGCTCGGCACCAAATACGTGATTCAGGATAACCCGCAGTTCTGGCGCGATTTCCTGCGCGATCACGTCTCGATTGTGGCGATGAACGAAGAAGAAGCCTTTGCGCTGACTGGTGAACAGGATCCGCTGCTGGCGTCGAATATGGCGCTGGATTGGGTGGATTTGGTGCTGTGCACCGCCGGGCCAACCGGTTTGTACATGGCCGGTTTCACCGAAGAAGAGTACAAACGTAAAACCAATCATCCGCTGCTGCCGGGCGCGCTGGCTGAGTTCAACCAATATGAATTTAGCCGCGCGATGCGCCACAAGGATTGCGATCAGCCGCTGCGCATCTTCTCGCATATCGCGCCTTATATGGGCGGGCCAGAGAAGATCATGAACACCAACGGCGCGGGCGATGGTGCGCTGGCGGCGCTGCTGCATGACATCACCGCCAACAACTTCCACCGCCAAAAAGTGCCTAACTCCAGCAAACACGGCCGCGCCTACCTGACCTATTCGTCACTGGCACAGGTGTGTAAATACGCAAACCGGGTAAGTTATCAGGTGCTGAACCAGCATTCACCGCGTCTGACGCGCGGCCTGCCGGAGCGGGAAGACAGCTTAGAAGAGTCATACTGGGACAGATAAAACGTAGGGTCGCCATTCATGGCGACCTTCCCAATGACCGCACTCACTTAAATCGGGCACTCACGCACAATCGGGTTCTGCGCAATCTCTTCTTCCAGCACATGCAACATGCTGTTGGCGATCTCACGTTCGCCCATTACCACGCGATTAGCACCGCGCTCCATAATGTAGGTCACTTCATCGTCATAATGCGCACGCGCAATAATCTCTATATCCGGACGCTTCTCGCGCGCCGCCGTCACCACTTCACCGGCTTCGTAGCCATTTGGAATGGTTAGCAGCAGCCAGCGGGCGCAGTCGAGGCGGGCGAGATCCATGGTATCGACGCGCGCCGCATTGCCCAGCACCGCTTTGATCCCTTGCTCGCGCAGCGCTTCAACGCGCGGACGGGAGTTCTCAACCACCACCAGCGGTACATCCGCTTCCAACAGTTTTTGCCCCAGCAGGCTGCCGACGCGGCCATAACCAACCAGCACCGCGTGATTGCAGATATCCACCGGAATCTGCTTCTCTTCTTCGATCGCTTCTTCCAGCGTCTGCTCTTCGATGGTTTCGGTTTTGTCGAGGTAACGTTCCAGCACGCTAAACAGAATCGGGTTAAGCATGATGGAAAGAATCGCCGCCGCCAGCACCAGATTGCGTCCTTCCTCGCTCAGCATGCCGAGCGAGATGCCGAGACCGGCCAGAATAAAGGCGAATTCACCAATCTGCGCCAGGCTCACCGAAATGGTCATCGCGGTACGACGAGAATGGCCAAGCAGCGTCACCAGCAGCCAGGCGGCAATGGATTTACCCAGTACGATAATCGCCAGCGCGCCCAATACAGCCAGCGGCTGTTCGATCAGGATCATTGGGTCAAACAGCATGCCGACGGATACAAAGAACAGTACCGCAAACGCATCGCGCAGCGGCAAGGTATCATGCGCCGCGCGGTGGCTGAGTTCAGATTCGTTCAGCACCATGCCGGCAAAGAAAGCGCCGAGGGCGAAGGAGACATCAAAGAATTCAACGGCGCCAAAGGCAATACCGAGCGCCAGCGCTAACACGGCAAGGGTAAACAGCTCACGCGAACCGGTCGCGGCGCTTTTTGCCAGAATCCACGGCACCACGCGACGGCCTACCACCATCATCAGCACCATAAAGGCGACGACTTTACCGATGGTCAGCAGCAGATCCCACAACAGCAGCGTTGGGCTAGCGTTGCCTTGTTCCAGCATGCCCGCAATCGCTGGCAGCAGCACCAGCGTCAGCACCATCACCAAATCTTCCACGATCAACCAGCCAATGGCGATTTGCCCGCGCTGGCTATCAATCAGCTGACGCTCTTCCAGCGCGCGCAGCAGCACCACGGTACTGGCAGTGGAAAGACACAGACCAAATACCAGACCGGTCATCCACGACCAGCCCATTGTCCAGGAAAGCCCCATTCCCAGCAGCGTTGCCACGGCGATTTGCGCGATGGCGCCGGGAATGGCGATAGACTTTACCGACATCAAATCCTTCAGCGAGAAATGCAAACCGACGCCGAACATCAGCAGAATTACGCCGAGTTCAGCCAGTTCTGGAGCAAGATTGGTATCCGCAACAAAGCCTGGCGTGAAAGGGCCGGCCAATACGCCAGCTAATAGGTAACCGACGAGCGGTGAGATGCGCAGGCGGTTTGCCAGCATACCAAGGAGAAATGCGAGGACCAGCCCCCCGACAATGGTAGTGATCAACGGTGTGGTGTGATGCATGCCTGTCTCCTTGTGTGCAAATGTATCCGCTTGTAACAACCTAGTGTAATGCACAATCACTGACCGCGTTTAAACATTTGAGCGGTAAAAACGCACTAAATTGAAAAAATGAGACTAAAACGCAGCTGAAGCTCCATTTTCGTCAGTTATCTCACTATATCGGCTGGAAATACGCAGAATGAAGGGTGGCGCGGAAAAATAGTTGCGACGGGAAACTGGCTTCGCAGCAGGTGTTGTTGCGGTTAAAGCGGTCCTAAGTCGATAAAGTCGCCGCCAGGCGTAGAATTGGGTTATCCAATGAAGCGCCAGGCGGTTTTGCAGCTTGTTTGATTGATGCTTTGCCAGTTTCATCTTGAGTTAGCCTGCCATCTGTGCGAAACAGAAGGGCGATAACGCACATTAAGTCCACCGCTCAGTGGAAAAACGCAGAATAAGGAGATCGGCTTTGTTTTTATCACCGCGAAAGGGGCGCTGGCTGGCGCTGACAGTGTTACTGCTGCCGATGCTGGCGCAGGCGTGGCAAACGGATCGCAGTTATCGTTTTAGTATTCTGCACACCAACGATCATCACGGTCGCTACTGGACCAACGCGCAGGGCGAATATGGCCTCGCTGCGCAGAAAACGCTGATGGATCAACAGCGCTATGATGTGCAGGCCAAAGGTGGCGGAGCGCTGATCCTGTCGGCGGGCGATGTGAACACCGGCGTGCCCGAGTCAGACATGCTGGATGCTGAACCCGACATTCGCGGCATGAACTTGGTGGGCTATGACGCCATGGCGTTGGGTAATCACGAATTCGATAAACCGCTTAGCGTGCTGCAAAAGCAGCAGAAGTGGGCCAAGTTTCCTTTCCTTTCGGCCAACATCTATCAAAAAGGCACCGACACACGCTTATTCAAGCCGTGGGCGACCTTTAACCGCATGGGGCTGAAGATTGCGGTGATCGGCCTGACCACCACCGACACGCTGCGTATCGCCAATCCAGAAAATATTGCGACGATAGATATTCGCGATCCGGTGAAAGAGACCGAAAAAGCGGTGGCGGAATTACGCGCCAGCGAAAAGCCTGACGTAATCATCGCGCTGACGCACATGGGCCATTACGACGACGGCCAGCACGGCAGCAATGCGCCGGGTGACGTGGAGCTGGCGCGCAGCCTGCCGCCGGGCACCATCAACGTGATCATTGGTGGCCATTCGCAGGATGCGGTATGCATGGAGAAAGAGAACGTCAGCTTAAAAGATTATCAGCCGGGCCAGCCTTGCCAGCCGGATCGTCAAAACGGCGTGTGGATCATGCAGGCGAAAGAGTGGGGCAAATTTGTTGGACGCGGCGACTTCACCTTCCGCAATGGCGAGCTGACGCTGGAGAATTACCAGCTGATCCCGGTTAACCTCAAGCACAAAGTGAAGAATCTTGATGGCAGCGAATCCTGGCTCACCTGGCAGGAACAGATCCCCCCGAACAGCGCGATGATGAAGCTGTTAACGCCTTTCCAACTGCGTGCCGGCAAGAAGCTGGATGTCAAAGTCGGCAGCAGCGACGGCGTGTTTGTCGGCGAGCGCGACAAAGTACGCTTCGAGCAGACCAATCTTGGGCAGCTGATTTTGCGCGCGCAAATGGCGGCAACCAAAGCGGACTTTGCGGTAATGAGCGGCGGCGGCATTCGTACTTCGCTGGCCCAGGGCAATCTCAGCTGGCGCGATTTGCTGCAGGTGCAGCCGTTCGGCAATCAGGTGGTCTCAGTTACGCTGAGCGGCAATGAACTGCTGAGTTATCTGGCAACTGTGGCCAACATCAAAGTGGATTCCGGCGGCTTCGCGCAGTTCAGCAACATCAGCCTGGTGGCGGATGGCAAAGGCGTCAGCGACGTGAAGATTAACGGCGAACCGCTGCAAAAGGATAAAACCTACCGCATGGCGACCAACAGCTTTAACGCCAGCGGCGGCGACGGCTATCCGAATATTGAAACTCATGCCGGTTTCAGCAACAGCGGGCAGCGCGATGCGGATGTGCTGCGTGACTACGTCAGCCAGCATTCGCCTTTAAAAGTGAGTGATTATCAACCGAGCGGGATTGTGCATCTGACTGCAGCGCAAATTGAAGAGCGCAACAAAGCGCAGGAGAAGCAGCGCAAGCCAAGCTATCCGCAGATGATTCTGGCGTGGATCTGGCCGCGCGCCGCACAGCAACATTGAACTCTGCACACGTAGGGTCGCCATTCATGGCGACCTCTTTCGAAATGAGCACCTCAAGCCTGACAGGATTTCTGCGTCACCCAACGGTGGCGCAACTTATCCCACATCCAGTTGTAAACCATGGTGTAGGGCAGGAAGAACAGGAAGAACGCCACTTCCAGCACAAAGGCTTCCAGCAGTGAAATATTCAGCATCCAGGCGGCAATCGGCAAGCCAATCAGGATAAACCCGCCTTCAAAACCCAGCGCATGCATCGCGCGCAAACCAAATCCGCGTTTGACCTGCGGCGGCCAGATACGATCAAAACCGCTGTTATAGATCATGTTCCACAGCATGGCGACGGTCGACAGCATAATCGCCAGCGCGCCCATCTGAAACAGCGGTTTCTCCATGATCCAGGCAGCCAGCGGCGCAACAGTGATAAGTGCCAACCCTTCAAAGCCTGCGGCATGACAAAAACGTTCTTTCAGCGAACGGGTACGCATATAAACCTCCTTATTAGTGATAACCCGCATTTTCGCACTGTGTGATGCTAAGATAAAATGATCACCTATCGATAAAAGCGATGGTTCACCATGAAGTATTCCCCGGAATCCCTTGAAGCGTTTGTACAAACCGTGGCCAGCGGCTCCTTTTCGGCGGCGGCGCGCGCGTTGGCTAAAAGCCAGTCCACCATCAGTAACGCGATCGCGAATCTGGAAGATGATCTCGGTTTCACGCTGTTTGATCGCAGCGGACGTAATCCGGTATTAACCGAATATGGTCAGCGCGCCTTTGCGCAGGTTCAGCAAATTCTGGCCGCCAGTCAGCGACTGGACGAACTGGCAGAATGCCTTACCGATGGCGTCGAGCCGCGTCTGAGTCTGGCAATTTCCGACTTTTGGCAAGCCGATCATCACGTCACTTTGCTCACCCGTTTTGCTGAGCTTTATCCCGAGATCGCCTTCGAATGCATGATCGCCGAGGATGAAGATGTACTCGATCTGTTACAGGCTGGACGCGTGCATCTTGGCGTGGTGCGGGCGCAGCCGAAGCTGCCGACCGATTTGGCGATGGCGCGTTTACAGGTTGGCGCGCAGATGGCGATCTATCTGCATCAGGATCATGTTTTATCGCAGCTGGAGCAGGTGAGTGACGAGCAGCTAAGCCAATTACGTCAGCTGCGGCTCAATACCTGGGTGCAAAATCGCGACCCTTTGCCCGCCGGACGCGTGTGGTCGGCGCCATCTTATTTGTTGCTGTTGGAGATGGCAGAGCAGGGTTTTGGCTGGAGTATATTGCCGCGCTGGCTGGTGGAGCAGTTTGGGCATCAGGTGTTGAAGGAGTTGCCGGTGCCGGGCTGGCCGCAGCATATTGCGGTTGATGTGGTGTGGTCACGACGTAATCCGCCGGGACCGGCCGGGCGCTGGATGATCGATCAACTCTGCGCCCAGCAGCCCGATTAATCGCGCCGCGCGATGTCGGCCAGCGGCGCGTCCAGCAGGCGAGACAAATCTTGTGCCGCCAACTCCAGATCCAAGCCGCGTTTGCCGCCGGAGATAAAGATGGTGGCAAACTCCGCCGCTTGCTGATCGATCACCGTTGGCAGACGTTTTTTCTGTCCTAACGGGCTGATGCCGCCCACCAGATAACCGGTTACGCGCTGTGCCAGCTGCGGATCGGCCATATCCGCTTTCTTCGCGCCCAGCGCTTTGGCGACCTTTTTTAGATCCAACTGAGTTGAGACTGGCGTCACCGCAACCGCCAGCGCTTTAGCATCGCCGTTGAGCGACACCAGCAAGGTTTTGAACACCTGACGCGCATCCAGATTCAGCTTACGCACCGCTTCATCACCAAAATTGGTTTCATGGCTATCGTGGTCGTACGGATGCAGGGTAAAGGTGACTTTTTGTTTTTCCAGAAGTTTTACCGCAGGCGTCATGATCGGTCCTTGTTAGGAAAATTCTTATTTCAGTTTTGATGGAAAAACAGTGGCGAAATTCTGAACTTTGCGCGAGAATTGGCCCGCGCCAGCAAGAGATTGTTGGTGATAACCAAAATCATAAACAAATTCCTCTTTGACGGGCCAATATCATTATTGGCCTTCTTTTTTTGTATTTTGAGCACATCTGGAATGTAGGTCGCCATTAATGGCGACCCTACGGATGTTTGGTGTGTTTTTGTAGGGGCGCCATTTATGGCGACCAATACGTTAACCCTTCAGCAAATCCGGCAGATTATCATCGCCATACAGATGTAACGCGCCCACCGCCACCACATAACGACCTTTCGGTAACGCCAGCAGCAACTCGCGCCAGTGCTGATTTCGGTTGCGCATCAGTGTGTCGTTCAATTCACTGCTAAAAGTGGTGGGCAACGCCACGGGTTGCTGCGTCGGCGGCGCATCCAGCCACCAGCTGATCATGGTTTGCAGCAGGCGCGCGTTGGTGTGCCAATGCTCCAGCGTATCCAGTAACAGCGGCAAACCATCCTGCGGCAGCGATTTGAGCAGGGCGATCTGCGTTTCCGGACCTTCCAGCTCGATAATGCGTTTGTTGGCCGCTTTGGCCGCCTGCAACAGCTGATAATCGATACCAAACTGCGGACGCAATCCCAGCCGCTGCGCCTGTTGCGCCTGCAACATCAGCGCGATCTGCCAGAACGGCAGCGTATCGAACAGGCTCAATGACAGCGAAAGTTCATCGCATAAGGCCTGCAGACGCTGTAGCACCTCGTCGTCGAGCCGCATGGCCAGCGGCGGATGTTCATCATCATTGCTGAACGGCGATCCGCCTTGAGTGATATCGGCTTCGACGATCAGCGCATCGGCTTTATGCAGCTGGCGCAACAGCCCGGCAGGCAGCGGCTGCATATCGCGCGTGCCCATGTGAATACTGCCCGCCAGATGCAAACGACGATCGCCCAGCTGAATATCCATCGCCGGCCAGCTGTAGCTGGCCGGGAAAAGGGTCGCGATCCGTTGTTGGATGCTGTGCCACAGACCGTGTCTCATTCCCTGTCCTTTTTAAGGCAAAAAACCATGCTAGCGATTTCATCCGATGAAAAACAGGGCTGTAATGGCTATTGCCGTTGCGCGGGCTTAAAGCGCAACAAACGGTTGGCGTTGCTCACCACGGTAATTGATGACAGCGCCATCGCCGCGCCCGCGACAATCGGGCTCAGCAGCACGCCGGTAAATGGATAGAGCACGCCCGCCGCAATTGGAATTCCCAGGCTGTTGTAAATAAAGGCACCCAACAGGTTTTGCCGCATATTGCGCAGCGTGGCGCTGGAGATCGACAGCGCATCGGCGACGCAGTGCAGATCGTTTCGCATCAACGTCATGGCGGCGGTTTCTACTGCCACATCGCTGCCGCCGCCCATGGCAATGCCGACATCGGCTTGCGCCAGCGCGGGCGCATCATTGATGCCGTCGCCGACCATCACCACTTTGCGGCCTTGCTGCTGAAGCTGCGTAATCGCCTGCGCTTTGCCATCCGGCAACACGCCGGCAATCACTTCATCAATACCGGCTTCGGCGGCAATCGCCTGCGCGGTTTTCTGGTGATCGCCGGTCAGCATAATCAGGCGATAACCTTGCTGATGCAGACGCTGCAGCGCCGCTTTGCTCTCGGGACGCAAGCTGTCACGCAGCGCGATCAATCCCAGTAGCTGCTGATTATCGGCCAGCAGCACCGGCGTTGCGCCTTGCTCGGCGAAGCGTTCGATGTCGGCCTGCGCGGCGCGATAATCAATCTGCTGCTCATCCAGCAGCGCCTGATTTCCCAGCAGCAGCGTTCTGTCGGCCACTGTAGCGCTGATACCTTTGCCGCGTATTGTACGAAATTGCTTAACCGCTTCGGCGTTCACCGCTGGCGCAGCATCGAGAATGGCTTTAGCCAGCGGATGGCTGGAGCCTTGCTCCATCTGCGCCGCCGCGCTGAGCACCTGTTCGCGATTCCAGTCGCCATACAGCACCACATCAGTGACCTGCGGTGTGCCGCGTGTCAGGGTGCCGGTTTTATCAAACACAATGGTATCGACTTCGCTGGCCCGCTGAAGCGCATCGGCGTCACGCACCAGCACGCCCAGCTCAGCGGCGCGTCCGACGCCTGCAATCACCGACATCGGCGTGGCTAAACCCAAAGCGCAAGGGCAGGCGATGATCAGCACTGTCGTCACAATCACCAGCGTGTAAGCCAGCTGCGGCTGCGGACCCGCCAGATACCAAATCAAACCACTTAGCAGCGCAATCGCCACCACCACCGGTACAAATACCGCAGAGATGCGATCGGCCAGTCGGCCAATATCCGGTTTGCTGCTTTGCGCCTGGCGCACCAGATTGATGATGCGCGCAAGCCGGGTGTGGCTACCGGTGGCGCGCGCCACAAAGTGCAGCGTGCCGTCTTGCACCAGCGTACCGGCAAAAATTTTATCGCCCGGCTGTTTGGCCTGCGGCACCGCTTCACCGGTCAGCATCGCTTCATCCAGCCAGGCTTCGCCGCTGGCGACGTCACCGTCCACCGGCACGCGATCGCCGGTCACCAGTTTCAGCGTCATGCCGGACTCAACTTCGCTGAGTGGCAGCAGCGTTTCACCTTGATCGCTAATGACCCGCGCCTGCGCCGGGGTTAAATCCAGTAATCGTTCCAGCGCCTTCGAGGCGCGCTGGCGTGCGCGCTGCTCCAGCGCGTGGCCGAGATTGATCAGACCAACGATCATCACGCTGGCTTCGAAATAGAGATGACGCGCCTGATGCGGGAAGAATTCGGGCCATAGTGCAACGCTCATCGAATAGAGCCACGCCGCGCCGGTTCCCAGCGCCACCAGCGTATCCATGGTGGCGGTACCGTGACGCAAACTGCGCCACGCGCTGCGGTAGAAGTGCCCACCAGCAATCACCATCACCAGCAAGGTGATGACGCCAAGCGTGCGCCACAGTGTTTGGTTATCTGCGCTCAGCATCATGTTGTCGCCGAGCATGCCCCAAATCATCATCGGCACGCCGAGCAGCAATGCCAGCGCCGATTGCCAGCTAAAGCGACGCATGGCTTGCTGCGCGCTGACCTGCTGGCGTTCGCGCCGGGTTTGTTCGTCATCGATCACTTCAGCGGAATAACCGGCCTGATCGACAGCGCTCACCAGCGCTTCGGCGCTTGCATCGCCGATGATCAGCGCGCTGCGCTCACCGAGATTCACGCGTGCCTGGCTGACGCCCAACACCTTTTGCAGCGCCTGTTCCACGCGACTCACGCAGCTGGCGCAGCTCATGCCTCCAATCAGTAAGTGATGCACCGCTTCAGTGGATGGTGCCGGTTGCGACTCCGTTGTCAGCGCCTCCGGCGGCGGCTCTGTAGCTGTCAACGGATCAGGCTTTGGGCTGGTTGCGCCGTCTTTCAGCACCGCGTGATAACCGGCTTGTTCAACCGTCGCGATCAGATCGCTGGCGCTCGCCGCGCCGGTGACGCGCGCTTCTTGCTGCGTGACGTCAGCCTGTTCAACATCGCTGCGCTGCTCCAGCGCTTCTTTGACGCGTTTAACACAGTGGCCGCAGGACAAGCCGTCCAGCGCCAGCAGTTGGGTATGTGACATGGTTAACTCCTCAGGTAATGATTTTGACTGCATGCAAAAATTGCATTAGAACTAAAGCCTAAACCTTCCCCTGAATGGAAGGTCAAGGGGGAAAAATGAACATCAGCGATGTGGCAAAAAAAACCGGACTCACCAGCAAAGCGATCCGCTTCTACGAGGAGAAGGGCGTGGTGACGCCGCCGTCGCGCAGTGACAATGGCTATCGTCATTACGCGGCGCACCATATTGATGAGCTGAATCTGCTGCGTCAGGCGCGTCAGGTGGGATTTACGCTGGAAGAGTGCCGTGAACTGGTGACGCTGTTCAACGATCCCGAGCGCCACAGCGCCGATGTTAAAGCGCGCACCTTGCAGAAAGCCGACGAGATTGCTGCGCACATTGAAGAGTTACATGCGATGCGCGCGCGCTTGCTGGAGCTGGCGGAAGCTTGTCCCGGCGATGACAGCGCCGAGTGCCCGATCATCAATCATCTTGCCGGTTGCTGCCATCAGGCCGATGGAAAGCGTGGCTGAATCATCAGCGTAATGCCGACTACGCCGGTGACAATCACTGGCGTGCCCGCTGGCAGATCGCTATCCGCCTGCACGCGCCAGCTGCTGTCGCCAATACGCACGTGACCAAGGCCATTTTTCAGCGCGTTATCCAGTGTCAGCTGCATGCCCATTAACTGATTGCCGCGCTGGTTAAGCGTGTTGGCAACCTGCGACGATTCGCGATAGCGCATCCAGCGATGCCAGAAAAACGCGCTGAGCAGCGTCATCACCGCAAACACAATGCCCTGGCTGGTCCATGATATGGGAAACAACCATTCGATCAGCGCCACCGCGACGGCGGCCAAGCCACTCCACAGCAGATAACCGCTGGTGCCGAGCATTTCGGCGGCCAGCAGCAGGCCGCCCAACGTCAGCCAGAACCAATGTGGATGCGCAATCAGCTCCATCAGGATCATGGTCGGCGCTCCGTCCGGCTCTCCTTCAGCAACTCACTGATACCGGCAATTGAACCGAGCAGGCTGCTGGCGTCCAGCGGCATCATCACCACTTTGCTGTTGTTGGCTTCGCCAATTTTTTGCAGCGCGTCGGTGTATTTCTGCGCCACGAAGTAGTTCACCGCCTGAATATCACCGGCGGCTATCGCTTCTGAAACCATGCGCGTCGCCGTGGCTTCCGCTTCCGCCTGACGCTCACGGGCTTCGGCTTGCAGGAAGGCGGAGGTGCGTTCACCTTCCGCTTTGAGAATCTGCGATTGCTTGTCACCTTCGGCGCGCAAAATCGCCGCCTGACGTACCCCTTCGGCGGCAAGGATATCGGCGCGCTTGGTACGTTCCGCCTTCATCTGCGCGTTCATCGCGGCGATCAATTCCTGCGGCGGGCGCACATCGCGGATTTCGATACGGGTGATTTTCACGCCCCACGGATTGGTGGCTTCATCGACAATATGCAGCAGACGCGTGTTGATGTTGTCGCGCTGCGACAGCATCTCATCCAATTCCATGCTGCCGAGCACGGTGCGGATATTGGTCATGGTCAGATTGAGGATCGAGAGTTCAAGATTGCTGACTTCATAGGCGGCGCGCGCCGGATCGACAACCTGGATAAAGCACACCGCATCAATGGTGACGTTGGCGTTGTCTTTGGAGATGATTTCCTGAGAAGGGATATCGAGCACCTGTTCCATCATATTGATTTTACGACCAATACGATCCATGAACGGCACAAGCAGATTGAGGCCAGGCTCCAGCGTTTTGGTATAACGGCCAAAGCGCTCTACCGTCCACTGATAACCTTGTGGAACAATTTTTACACCGGCCCACACGGTAACGAGTGCGAGCACAATGATGACGGGAATTACCGTTAACATATAACCTCCTGGCTGTCAGATTGTCGGGCCGAGTCGTTCGGCCCGTTTAACGCGCGGTACCGATCAGTACAGCAGCGAGTAAAGCTGGCGGCGATAGCGCGTGGCGAGGGTGTCGCCGGTGCCGAGTGCGGCCAAAATCTCCTGGAACATTTTACGCACCTGGCCGTCGCCGACGCTGAGATCGCTTTTCAGGAAGCTGAACAACAACTCCAGCGCTTCCTCATTGCGGCCAACCTGATGCAGCTGTAACGACAGTTTAGCAGCCAGCTCGGCATTGGTCGGATCGCTGGCTAACTGCTCCTGCAACAGCTGAATTTCTGGTGTATCGGCGGCCTGTTTTAACAGGTCGATTTGTGAAACCAGGCTCTGATAGTGCGTGTCCTGATCCTGCAACGGCACAGCATCCAGCACGGTTTCGGCTTCGTCGCTGCGGTTCAGGGTGATCAGCACTTCCGCCAGCAGGAAACCAATTTCGCTGTTTTTATTGCTCAGCTGCCAGGCGTCTTTCAGCAGCGGCAGCGCTTCCAGCGGTTTACCTTCGTGCATCAATTGCATCGCCTGCTGCGCTTTAACCTCTTCTTCACGCGGCAACACTTTTTGCAGCAGGGCGCGAATCGCCTCTTCCGGCTGCGGTCCCTGGAAGCCATCCACCGGCTGACCGTTCTGGAACAGGTAAACGGTTGGAATGGAGCGCAGGCCAAACTGCGATGCCACCATCTGCTCTTTATCGCAATCCAGCTTCGCCAAAATAAACTGACCGGCATACTCCTGCGCCAGGCGATCCAGCACCGGCGTCAGTTCCAGACAGTGCTGGCTGCGTTCGGACCAGAAATAAAACAGCACCGGCAGCTGCATCGACTGTTCTAAGGTCTGCTGCAGGTTGGATTCGTTGATGTCGATAATCAAAGCGTGTGACATGAATACGTCTCTTGTCAGAAAGTGTGTTGAGGATATGGGGGCAAGCTGCCCCGGTTCAAGTTTGATTCTGCGTTGCAGCTTAGTTGCTGCGCAAAATGCGATCCAGTATCCAACCTGGCAGCAGACGTTTCAGCAGACTCATCGCCCAGGCGACCAGCGTCACCGGATAGCGCAGGCGCGGATGTTTGCTCTCTAACGCGTGGCGCAGCTTCGGCAGAATCGATTCTGGCGGCAGGGTAAAACGCGCGGCGATGCCCGGATTGCGTACCGGTTTATCCTGCTGGCCCTGATGCACGTTATCGGTGAAACGGGTGCTAATCGGGCCCGGCTCAATCAGGCTGACGCGCACTCCAGAGTCGCGCACTTCGAGACGCAGCGCATCGCTCCAGGCTTCCAGCGCCCACTTGCTGGCGGCATAGGCACCGCGACCCGGCGTGGAGATCAGTCCCAGCACCGAGCTGGTATTGACGATGCGTCCGTTGCCGCTGGCTTGCAGCGCGGGCAGCAAGCGCATGGTCAGTTGATGAGTGCCAAACAGGTTGGTGGAAAATTGCTTCTCTAACTGCTGACGCGAAACGCTGCTGAGCGGCCCATATTGACCAAAACCGCCGTTGTTAAACAGCGCGTGCAGGCGATGATCGGTGAGTTCCAGCACGCGGTCGGCGGCGGCATCGACGCTGGCGGCATCATCAAGATCCAACTGCACGCCAATAAATCCCAGCGCTTCCATACGTGCCACATCGTCGGCGCGGCGACAGGCGGCCAGCACGCGATAGCCGCGCGATAAAAGGTCATTTGCGGCGACCAAACCAATGCCGCTCGAGCAGCCGGTGATAAGAATAGTTCTTTGCATTTTTTTACCCGTTAAAAATCACGCGTCTGCATTAATCATGCTTTACTAACGGAGCCAGTTCGGTCGCCATCAGGTTGGCGATAAACGGCTGAGCATCCGGATTGGGGTGAATTCCATCCTGCTGCATCCACCCCGGCTTCAGGTAGACCTGCTCCATAAAGAAGGGCACCAGAGGAATGTCGTACTGCTGTGCCAGGCGCGGATAGATCGCGCTAAACGCCTCCGTATACCGACGTCCATAATTGGCCGGCAGACGAATCTGCATCAGCAGCGGCTGCGCTTTAGCGGCTTTCACTTCGTCGATCACTTTGGTCAGATCGGCGGCGATATTCTGCGGCGGGAAACCACGCAGGCCATCGTTACCGCCCAATTCGATTAACACCCAGCGGGGTTGATGCTGTTTTAATAGGCCCGGTAAACGCGCCAGCCCTTGTCCTGCGGTATCTCCGCTGATGCTGGCGTTAACCACTTTGGGCTGCTGTTGCCACTCTTTATTCAGCAGGCTCGGCCAGGCCGCCGTGGCCGACATGCGATACCCGGCGCTCAGGCTGTCGCCCAATACCAGCAAGGTATCGGCGGCGGCGATGCGGGACACCAGCAGAAGCAATAACAACAGGAAGGGATAATGCCAGCGGAAAACATTGTTGCAGTTCATCATCTTACTAAGTCCGTCGGTCAGGGAGAGCATCAGCTGACCATCCTTACCGGAGTTGAGCTGGTTGTCAAACCAGCTGAGACCATCGCGCTGATTGGCGAGTCCGGCTCTGGCAAATCCACGCTGCTGGGCATTCTGGCCGGACTGGACGACGGTAGCAGCGGCGAAGTGCATCTGCTTGGCCAGCCGCTGCACAGCATGAACGAAGAGCAGCGTGCGGCACTGCGCGCACGCGAAGTGGGCTTTGTGTTTCAATCCTTTATGCTGGTGCCGACGCTGAACGCGCTGGAAAACGTGCAGCTGCCGGCGTTGCTGCGTGGCGACAGCGATCGCGAAAGTCGTTCGCAATCGGTGGAGTTGTTAACTTTATTGGGCTTGAAAGATCGTCTGCACCATCTGCCAGCCCAACTCTCTGGCGGTGAACAGCAGCGTGTGGCGCTGGCGCGTGCCTTTAGCGGTCGTCCCGGCCTGCTGTTTGCCGATGAACCCACCGGAAACCTCGATCGCAAAACCGGCGATCGCATCGCCGATCTGCTGTTCTCCCTCAACCGCGATTTTGCCACCACGCTAATTCTGGTGACGCACGACGAACAACTGGCAGCGCGCTGCGACCGCCGCCTACGGCTGCGCGACGGCAAGTTGTGGGAGGAGTCATGATTTGGCGCTGGTTCTGGCGCGAGTGGCGTTCGCCCTCGCTGCTGATTGTCTGGATGGCGCTCACTTTAGCGGTGGCCTGCGTGCTAGCGCTGGGATCGATCAGCGATCGTATGGAAAAAGGCTTAAGCCAGCAGAGCCGCGACTTTATGGCGGGGGATCGCACGCTGCGCACCACCTCGCCCGCGCCGGACGCGTGGCTGAATAAAGCGCGTGAAGAAGGGCTGTCGGTTAGCAGCCAACTGCACTTTATGACCATGACGTTCGCACAAGAGACGCCGCAGCTGGCGGACGTTAAAGCGGTGGATGATGCCTATCCAATGTTTGGCACGCTGCAAACTAATCCGCCGGGCTTACGCCCTCAAGCGGGCACGGTGTTGGCCGCGCCGCGTTTGCTGGCGCTGCTGAATCTGAAAGTGGGCGATAGTGTGGATGTCGGCGACACCACGCTGCGCATTGCTGGTGAAGTGATTCAGGAGCCGGATGGCGGCTTTAATCCGTTTCAGACCGCGCCGCGTCTGCTGATGAATCTGGCTGACGTGGAGAAAACCGGTGCGGTGCAGCCGGGCAGTCGCCTGAGCTGGCGCTACAAATTCTCCGGCGAACCGGCACCGCTGGCGCGCTATGACTGCTGGATCGAACCACAGCTAAAAGCCGATCAGCGCTGGATCAGCGTCGATAACTCGGAAGATGCACTGGGCCGCTCAATGCAGCGCGCGCAGCAATTTTTACTGCTCTCGGCCTTGCTGACGCTGATGCTGGCGATTGCTGCGGTAGCGGTGGCGATGAGTCATTACTGCCGCAGTCGCTACGATTTGGTGGCGGTGCTGAAAACCCTGGGCGCAACCCGTAAAGCGCTGCAGCGGCTGATTATCGGTCAGTGGCTGGCGGTGCTGCTGCTGGCAGCGATTGTCGGAAGCGCGTTGGGGCAGGGCATTGAAGTGATTCTGCTGCTGATGCTGAAACCGGTGCTGCCGGGCGCGCTGCCTGCGGCGAGTTTCTGGCCGTGGCTGTGGGCGATTGGCGCGATGTTTGTGATTTCGCTGCTGGTGGGTTTGCGTCCGTACCGCTTGCTGATGGCGACGCAACCGCTGCGCGTGCTGCGCCGGGATGCGGTGGCGAACGTCTGGCCGCTGCGCATCTATCTACCTGCGATGACGCTGGTGGTGATTGGCTTGCTGGCGTTGCTGATGGGCGGCAGCAAAATGTTGTGGGCGTTGCTGGCGGGCGTGGTGATGCTGGCGTTGCTGCTGGCGTTACTCGGCTGGGGCACCTTGCTGCTGCTGCGTCGGCTGGTGGTGCGCAATCTGGCGCTGCGGCTGGCGATTAACCGTCTGCTGCGTCAACCGGCAATGACGCTCAGCCAACTGGCGGCGTTTTCGCTGTCATTTATGTTGCTGGCGCTGCTGCTGGTGATGCGCGGCGATCTGCTGGATCGCTGGCAACAACAACTGCCGCCGGATAGCCCGAACTATTTCCTGCTGAACATCACCAAAGAGCAGGTGCCACAGGTGCGCGACTTCCTGAGTGAGCATCAGCTTAAGCCGGAAACCTTCTACCCGATTGTGCGTGCGCGCCTGACCGAACTGAACGGCAAAGAGGCCGATCCTAAGCTGGATAACGCGCTAAATCGCGAACTCAATCTAACGTGGCAAGCGGAACGTCCGGATCACAATCCGCTGATTTCCGGTAACTGGCCGCCGCAGGCCGGTGAAGTATCGATGGAAGTGGAGTTAGCGGATCGCCTCGGCGTGAAGCTCGGCGATAGCTTAACCTTCAACGGGGACACCCAGCAGTTCAGCGCCAAAATCACCAGCTTGCGCAAGGTGGATTGGGAAAGTCTGCGGCCGAACTTCTTCTTTATCTTCCCGCCGGGCGCACTCGATCAGCAGCCACAAACCTGGCTGACCAGCTTCCGCATGGAGAGCAATCCGGCGTTGCTGGCACAACTTAATCGCGCATTCCCGACGCTGAGCCTGCTGGATATTGGCAGCATGATGCGCCAGATCGGTCAGGTGCTGACGCAGGTGAGTCAGGCGCTGGAAGTGATGGTGGTGCTGGTGACGGTGTGCGGCGTGTTGTTGCTGCTGGCGCAGATTCAGGTTGGCATGCGTCAGCGTCGGCAGGAGTTGGTGGTCTATCGCACGCTCGGTGCCAGCAAGCGCTTGCTGCGCGGCACGTTATGGTGCGAGTTTGCGCTGCTTGGCGTGGTGTCGGGGATTGCAGCAGCGCTGGGCGCGGAAGCGGCGCTGTGGGGCTTGCAGCGCAAGATCTTCGATTTCCCGTGGCAGCCAGACTGGACGTTGTGGTTCGCCTTGCCGATCGGCGGCGCGCTGCTGCTCTCGCTGTGCGGTGCCTGGTTGGGTATTCGACTATTAAAACAGAAGGCGCTGTTCAGAAGCTTCAGTGCCTAAATTGTCGATGGTGGCGTAACCAGGTGCGCATAAATGCGCACCCTACGAAAACCCCACAGGAATGCGCGTTCGGCAAAATCACATCAATCTACGTAGGGTCGCCATTCATGGCGACCTGGCTAATCAGAACTTCTCAACCGCCCACGCAATTCCGCTCGCATACACTTCCGGCAGCAGCGGCACCAGCGCATTCAGCGCTGACGTCAGACGACCATGATCGCTATCGGTCAGATTAAGGTGCCCAACCTTGCGGCCTTCGCGCACCTCTTTGTCGTACCAATGCAGATGCACCAGCGGCTGTTGCAGCCACGCCAGATTCACATCGGTACCAATCAGATTCACCATCACCGACGGCGCAAACACCACCGGTTTTGGCAGCGCCAGACCTAACACCGCACGCAGATGCAGCTCGAACTGGCTAATTGATGCGCCATTCTGCGTCCAGTGACCGCTGTTGTGCACGCGCGGTGCCAACTCGTTGATCAGCAGACCTTCTGGCGTAATGAAACATTCCATCGCCATCACGCCAACATACTTCAGCTCATGCATGATGGCGCTGAGCATCGCTTCTGCCTGCTGTTGCTGTGCGGCATCGGCCTGTGGGAACGCCACGCTGGTGCGCAGAATGCCGTCCTGATGCAGATTATGCGTCAGCGGATAAAACACCGTGCTGCCATCGTGTCCACGCGCGCCGACCAGCGACACTTCGCCGCTGAAATTAATGCCTTGCTCAACGATGCATTCGCCGTAGCACTCATCCGGCAGCGCATCGGTTTCGTTGGCGCGCAAACGCCACTGACCGCGGCCGTCATAGCCGCCGGTACGACGCTTAACAATCGCCAGTTCGCCCAAGGTGCTGAACACGTTTGGCCACTCGGCTTTAGCGGCCAGCAGTTGCCACGGCGCGGTGGCGAGGTTCAGCTGATCGAGCAGCTGTTTTTGCGTCAGACGATCGGCGAGACGCGGGAAAATATCGCGATTCACAAATGCCGGATGGCTCGCCAGTTCGCGGGTTAACGCGGTTTCCGGCCAACGTTCAATCTCGGCGGTGATCACGCTTTGGGCGATCGGCAGCGCAGAAGGCTCCGCATCCAGACCCACCGGATAGACCGCGATGCCCAGCGGTTCACCCGCCTGGCGCAGCATGCGGCCTAACTGACCATTTCCTAATACGCAAACCGGCTTCATGCGTCCTCCCGCGGATCCGGGTTGTTCAGCACTTCATCAGTCTGCGTTTGACGCCAGTTGGCGATGCGCGTTGAAAGCGCGCTGTCGTGGATCGCCAAAATCTGCGCCGCCAGCAGGGCAGCGTTAGCGGCACCGGCTTTACCAATCGCCAGCGTACCGACCGGAATGCCGCGCGGCATCTGCACGATGGAGTACAGGCTATCGACGCCGCTCAGCGCCGCACTTTGCACGGGCACGCCCAGCACCGGCACCAGCGTTTTCGCGGCCAGCATGCCCGGCAAATGGGCAGCACCGCCAGCACCGGCGATGATCACCTGAAA
This sequence comes from Pantoea sp. SOD02, assembly GCF_024707505.1. Lineage (GTDB taxonomy): Bacteria > Pseudomonadota > Gammaproteobacteria > Enterobacterales > Enterobacteriaceae > Pantoea > Pantoea symbiotica. The sequence continues at coordinate 1,171,158 of NZ_CP102604.1, forward strand.
ACCGTTTTCAGCGGCGGTTTCCGCGAAGCTGAACAGTTTGTCGGGCGTACGGTGAGCTGAGACCACTTCAACGTGGAAGGGAACATCCAGGCTGTTAAGAATTTCCTCGGCGAACTGCATGGTAGCCCAGTCACTTTTGGAACCCATGACAATGGCGATACGGGCCGGGGCGGCGTTGGATGACATGCGGTCAACTCCTGTGAATATGCAAACGAACCTGGCCGGGCGGGCAGGCGAAGAAGGGCACAGAGAATAGCATGAGATGGCAGCAAGGAAAACGGTTGCGTAGGCGGAAAACGGGCATTTACGCCCGGATTTCAGAAGGGGAATTCGATCAGGCTTACGCCGCTGGCATCAAGCTGAATCATCGATCCGTTCTCATGCCAGGCACCGAGCACCGCGCGCTGGGCGTTTTCGCCGTGCAGCGGGAAGGGATGAATGGCGGGACGATGCGTGTGGCCATGAATCAAAATAGGCACCTGCTGGCGCGTCATCGCGGCTTCCACTGCGGACTGATTAACGTCCATGATGCTGACCGACTTGTGCTGATTCGCCTGCTTGCTGCCATTACGCATGCGTGCGGCAATGCGCATGCGCAGACGCAGCGGCAACGCGAGGAACAGGCGCTGCAACCAGCGCTGATGCACTTTGGCGCGAAAACGCTGATAACCTTCATCGTCGGTACACAAGGTATCGCCGTGCATGATCAACACGCGATGTCCGTAGAGATCGAGTACCTTTTCTTCCGGCAGCAGCGTCATACCAGAAGCCCGCGCAAAACGCTGGCCGAGCAGGAAGTCTCGATTACCGTGGATGAAAAATTTCGGTACCGGCAGCGCCTTGAGCGCCGCAGCGATTTGCTGATGCAGCGGATTAGGATCGTCGTCGCCGATCCAGGCTTCAAACAGATCGCCGAGGATGTAAAGCGCATCGCAGGAACGCGCTTCACCCTGCAAAAAATGCAGAAAACCGGCAGTAATTGCCGGTTCTTCATGACACAGATGCAGATCTGCGATAAACAGCGTGCGCGACATTACTCGCTAACAGTCACTTTCTGGATGACAACATCTTCAACCGGAACGTCCTGATGCATGCCGCTGCGGCCGGTTTTCACCGCTTTGATTTTCTCAACCACGTCCATGCCTTCAACCACTTCAGCGAACACGCAGTAACCCCAGCCTTGCAGGCTTTCATCACGGAAGTTCAGGAAGTCGTTGTCTGCCACGTTGATGAAGAACTGGGCAGTGGCAGAGTGTGGAGCCTGAGTGCGCGCCATCGCCAGCGTGCCTTTAGTGTTTTTCAGGCCGTTGTTCGCTTCGTTGCGGATGTCTGCTTTGGTATCTTTCTGCTTCATGCCAGGCTCAAAACCGCCGCCCTGAATCATGAAACCGTTGATTACGCGATGGAAGATAGTGTTATCGTAAAAACCTTCCGCGCAGTATTCCAGGAAGTTCTTCACGGTAGCCGGCGCTTTGTCATCGAAAGTTTTAATTACGATATCGCCATGGTTCGTCTGGAAAGTGACCATTATTTTCTTCCTGTCAAGGTTGTCGTCAGTGTCGCTGCCGCGCCTGCAAGGCGGCGGGGCATTTTTGTAGACGCTTCTTATATCACAATTTCCAATAACGCGTCAGTAACCGGACGGCAGTTGGCAACCGAGCGATGCACAAGTCAGAAAAATACGGCACAATAACCGGCTTGATGCTGGCTGGTTAAGCGAGGTTGTTTCGGTCACCATAAATGGCGACCCTACAAACCGGACAGTATTTCGTAGGGTCGCCATTTATGGTGACCGTATTAAACCCAATGCACATTTATCACGTTCGAATCCCGCACACGTAATTAAAACGGAACCGTTCAATGCTAAAGATTTATAACACCCTGAGTCGACAGAAAGAGGAATTCAAACCCATCCATGCCGGTCAAATCGGTATGTACGTGTGTGGTATCACGGTTTACGACCTCTGTCATATCGGCCATGGGCGTACGTTTGTGGCATTCGACGTGGTGGCGCGTTATCTGCGTTATGTGGGCTATCAGCTGAAGTATGTGCGTAACATCACCGATATCGATGACAAAATCATCAAACGTGCCAATCAAAACGGTGAAAGCATTGAAACGCTGACCAACCGCATGATCGCCGAGATGCACAAAGATTTCGCCGCGCTCGGCATTCTGCCGCCGGATCTGGAGCCGCGCGCCACCCGCCATATCGACGAAATCATCGAGCTGGTCGGCACGCTGATTGAACGTAAGCACGCATACGTGGCGGACAACGGCGACGTGATGTTCGACGTGTTAAGCGACAAAGATTACGGCGCGCTGTCGCGTCAGGATCTGGAGCAGCTGCAGGCCGGTGCGCGCGTCGAAGTGGCGGATGTGAAGCGCAATCCAATGGACTTCGTGCTGTGGAAGATGTCCAAAGCCGACGAACCAGCGTGGAACTCGCCGTGGGGCAATGGCCGTCCAGGCTGGCACATCGAGTGTTCGGCGATGAACTGCAAACAGCTCGGCACCCATTTCGACATTCACGGTGGCGGTTCGGATCTGATGTTCCCGCACCACGAAAACGAAGTGGCGCAATCCACCTGTGCGCACGATGGCCCGTATGTGAATTACTGGATGCACTCCGGCATGGTGATGGTTGATCGCGAGAAGATGTCGAAATCGCTGGATAACTTCTTCACCGTGCGCGATGTGTTGCAGCACTACGATGCCGAAACCGTGCGTTACTTCCTGATGTCGGGCCACTATCGCAGCCAGCTCAACTACGGCGAAGATAACCTCAATCAGGCGCGTGCGGCGCTCGAGCGTTTGTACACCGCGCTGCGTCATACCGATGCCAACGCCACGGCGGCGGGCGGCGAAGAGTTTGAAGCGCGTTTCCGCACTGCGATGGATGACGACTTCAACACGCCGGAAGCCTATTCGGTGTTGTTCGATATGGCGCGTGAAGTGAATCGTCTGAAGACCGAAGACAAAGCTTCCGCTGATGCGCTGGCGGCGAAACTGCGCCAGATCGCTAACGTGCTGGGCATTTTGCAGCAGGATCCCGAGCAGTTCCTGCAAAGCGGTGCGCAGGTGAATGACGATGAAGTGGCGGAAATCGAACATTGGGTGAAAGCCCGTTCCGACGCGCGTGCAGCCAAAGATTGGGCGCAGGCGGATGTGGCGCGCGACAAGCTCAATGAGTTGGGCGTAATCGTTGAGGATGGGCCGCAAGGTTCCAGCTGGCGACGCAAATAACCGGAGAGGGCGAGAAATCGCCCTTTTTTATTGATGGCGATTGAACAGATTCATATTCACGGCTTCCGCTCGGTGCGCGACCTAACGCTGCCGCTGCAGCAGCTCAACGTGGTGAGCGGTCCGAACGGCTGCGGCAAATCCAACCTGTATAAAGCGGTGCGACTGCTGCACGAAGCGGCGAGCGGACGCTTAGCGCTGGCGCTGGCGTAAGAGGGCGGCATTCAGAAAGCGATGTGGGCGGGCGGATTGCGGCGCGGCGATCGTCGCCACGATCCCAAACGTCTGGCGCTGGCGGTGGTAATGGACGATATGGATTATCAACTCGATATCGGTTTTCCTGAGCCGCTCGTCACCAGCATGTTCAATCTCGATCCGCTGGTGAAAGAGGAGCGTTTATGGATGAGCGGCCAACGGCGGCGTCCTTCCTCCTGCATCATGCAGCGGCAAAATCAGACCGCCTTTTTGCATAACGTTGAGGGCGAGCGCGTAGCCTATCCGGCGGTGCTGCATCCCGAAGAGTCACTGTTTGGGCAACTGGGCGAACCGCATCTGTATCCGGAGCTTTCGCAGGTGCGCGAAAGGCTGCGTCAGTGGCGTTTCTATCATGAGTTTGCTGTGTGGCCCGGTTCACCGATTCGTGCGCCGCAGATTGGCGTACGCGCGCCGGTGCTGAGCCATGATGGCAGTAATCTGGCGGCTGCCTGGGCCACTATCGTTGAGCGCGGTCATGTCGAGTTGCTGCACGAAGTGATGGCCGAAGCGTTTCCTGACACGGAATTTCACGTTGATGTGCAGAATGGACGTTTTCAGATGCTGATGTCACGACGTGGGATTTTGCGTCCGTTAGAGAGCGCCGAGTTCTCGGATGGCACGCTGCGCTTTCTCTGTTTAGTGGTGGCGCTGCTCAGCCCGCGTCCGCCGGCGTTTATGGCGCTGAATGAACCAGAGAACAGTTTGCATGAAGATTTGCTGCCCGCATTGGCGCGACTGATTGCCGAAGCCAGCCAGTTCAGCCAACTGTGGATCACCAGCCATTCACCGAAACTGGCAACGCTGATTGCGCAGCATACGGCGGTGAATCACATCGAGCTGGAGCAAATTGAAGGGGAAACCCGGGTCTTGTAGGGTCGCCATTCATGGCGACCACCACCTAACTACGCTACAACCGTAATCTTAAAACCAGCAAACTCAACCTTCTGGCCTTCAACAATCTTGCAGCGCTTACGCGTTTCAACTGCGCCATCGACGCGCACTTCGCCTTCCGCGATCACGGCTTTCGCCTGCGCACCGCTTTGCACCCAACCTTCGAGTTTCAGCAGGTCGCACAAATCAACGTGGGCATGTTTACCGAGAGAAAAACTGGCCATTATGCCTCCTCAATGTCGTGAAATTCTTCACACGCCGTCAGCGTGTTTTGGATTAATGTAGCGACCGTCATTGGACCGACGCCGCCTGGAACCGGCGTGATGTAAGAGGCGCGCTCAGCAGCCGCTTCGAACTCCACATCGCCGACCACTTTGCCGCTGTCGAGACGGTTGATACCTACATCAATTACTACCGCGCCCGGCTTGATCCAGTCGCCCGGAATAAAGCCCGGCTTGCCGACTGCAACCACCAGCAGATCGGCGTGCTCAACGTGATGACGCAGATCTTTGGTGAAACGGTGCGTCACGGTGGTGGTGCAACCGGCGAGCAGCAGCTCCATGCTCATCGGACGGCCAACGATATTCGATGCGCCAACCACCACGGCGTTCAGGCCGTAAGTATCGATATTGTAGCGCTCCAGCAAGGTGACGATGCCGCGCGGCGTACACGGACGCAGCTTTGGTGCGCGCTGGCACAGACGACCGACGTTGTACGGATGGAAGCCATCCACGTCTTTGTCCGGCACGATGCGCTCCAGCACTTTGACGTTATCGATGCCGGCTGGCAGCGGCAGCTGCACCAGAATGCCGTCGATATCGTTGTCGTTGTTGAGCGTATCAATCAGCTCCAGCAGCTCGGCTTCGCTGGTGGTGGCGGGCAGATCGTATGAGCGGGAGATGAAGCCCACTTCATCACAAGCACGACGTTTGCTGGCGACATAAATCTGCGAAGCCGGGTTTTCACCCACCAGCACAACTGCCAAACCGGGCGCACGTTTACCGGCCGCCAGACGCTGCTGTACTTTTTCGGCAACCTCAAGGCGCACCTGCTGCGCAATCGTTTTACCGTCAATAATTTTTGCTGCCATCAGAGAGGAAATCCATCTGTAGAGGGTTAGATCGGGGATGGCGCCTATTCTGTCAGAAGCGCGTGCGGCTGTCAGGTAGAGATTCGCCATCAACGCCGCTTTCCCGATTTTTCGCCGTGGCGCCCGCCCGCGTTAGCGCTTATGATGCCCGGCAGTGAATGAGATGGATGACGTGATGATTTGGTTAATTCTCGCCACGCTGGCGGTGGTGTTCGTGGTAGGTTTTCAGCTGCTGACAGCCAGCTCGCGCCATGCGGTGCAGGCGCTCAATAAACGGTTGCAACTGCCGCCGGTGCATATCGAATCAATGTTGTCGCTGATGGGCAAAGAGGCGGCAAAAGAGTTTACCGATTACATCACGGGCGATAACGACACGCATCTGCACAATGGCGCGGCGGTGCTGCTGATTTGGCAGGTGCTGATTGTCGATGGCAGCGACGAAAATAGGCAGCGCTGGCATGGCATTTTGAGCCGGGCTGGATTTTCTGCGTTGATTTCGAGGCAGCAGCTGTTGCTGGCGTTGGGATTTCTGCGTCAGCTGGAGCCGGATAGCCAGGAACTGCATGTGCTGCGCGACCAGTACAATGCGCACTTCACGCAGCAAGGGATTGAGCTGGAAGGCGAAACGGAGCAGGGCGGGAATCTGGTGTCGTTAAGCGAATGGCGCAAGCGGCATTAAGGGGTTTTGGTTAATCTGGCAGCACTCCGCTTCTGTTCAAGGGCAAAAACGTTGACGCGCGAGCCGCTGGACGTATAATCCGACCCAATCACTATGCGCCCTTAGCTCAGTTGGATAGAGCACCGGCCTTCTAAGCCGTAGGTCACAGGTTCGAATCCTGTAGGGCGTACCATTTCTTCTGCTATAAACATCCTTTTCAAATTCATTTTTCTTGTCAGTGAATTAACTTGTTGAAATTTAAAAATTTGAAATGTGTTCAGTCGCAAAACTTAATTTCACCGCCCCAATCATGATGCTGTCTTGGCCTTGAATTAATATATATGGATAATGCTTTAACTTTCGAACCACTAATTATATTTTAACATTCCAATGACAGTTCTTTAATAATGACAAATTGAATTTTTAGATATGGTGTAATTTATGCAAAAGTCACCTTTTAATTCAAAGGTCAAGTAATGATCTTTTCAGATGTTTGAAGTTGAGCATTAGTGGTGTTTATTTATTTTGAACGCTAAGTGGTTAAATAAGAATGGTATGTTAATTGACTTGGTATCTTTTAATTAAGCTGCTTGTTTCTTATTATAATTTTAGTTCATTGGTCTCTTGGTTTGATTTTGTAACTGAATGAGTTTTATAATGGTTTTATAGTGCAATAGTTTTTTTAATGGGAAGCCTAAAAAGAAAATACCCTAAGGATGTATGTTTTCCATTAGTGCCATTTATGGCATAACTATAGGGTCAGATAATCTAACTGGTTCGAGTAATTTTAGAAAAATCAAAAGGTATTTCAGTCATTATGTGAGTCTGAATCAAGGGGTAACAAAGCCTAACTGTTTCTTAGCTAACAAAAATATTATTGTTAAATAAACCTTGATGTAGTGTTTCATGACACTCATAATATGCCGTTGCTAACATTATCCCCTGAAATTAGGCCTTAAAACATGAAGCAATCCGCTTACGACTCCATCCAAGAAAAACGTCTTCAGCCCTGGAAAGGGGAGGAGGAAGTTCGATTCGCCTGGAATAAAGCTTTAGAAGACGCAACGGGGTTACATCTTTTTGCTGAACGAGATCGTAATGATGCAAGTTATAATCACGTTATCATTGAATATAAAGCTCCGGGGTATTTCAAAGGAAAAAAAGACAGTTCTGCTTTTCATAACGCAATCAATGAGCGACTTCTTCCTTATATTATAAAAAAATCTGGTGAAACCAAAATTCCCGAATCAGATTTCATCGGCATTGCAATCGATGGAGAGCATATCTGTTTTGCGCAAGTAATCGATGGCATCATTCATTCACAACATTTAATGCCATTTTCACCTGAATCTGTTGAGATGGTGGTTGATGCTCTTCGTTCAGATACACGAAAAGGGCTTACAACAGAAAACCTGCTTGCTGATTTCGGTCATGGTTCTGCAAACGCGCGAGCATTTATGCAGCAGCTTTCTGATGGGCTTTCACAACAGCTTGCCATTAGCGGAAATAATAAAATAAAGATGCTATTCGAAGAGTGGCGAACTTTGTATGGGCAAGTTGCTGATCTTTCAATTCTTCAAGCTGAATCTATTTCAAAAGAATTAAATTTTATATGGTCCGGTGCGGCATCAGAATCCATTTCTGCTCGGCTGTTTGTTCTTCATACGTATAACTCATTGCTTATTAAGCTCTTAGCAGCAGAAATCGTATCGGCGCACGGGCTTACATCAACTTCTCAGCCAGCACAGAGTATGGCAGCTTTGAAGAATGATTCACAGATGCTTGAGTTTCTCAGTTCTGATATAGAGCGTTCAGCCATCTTTCAGGATGCGGGAATAAATGGTTTTGTTGAAGAAGCTATATTTAGCTGGTACCTCGATGTTGCCAGTCTCAACACTCTACCTGAGCTACTTCCAACTCTAAGACGTTTACTCTCTATCCTGTCTTTATATCGTCTTGACCATTTATCGCAAACGCGAGATGTGCTCCGTGACCTTTATCAGGGATTAGTGCCAGGTAAGTTACGTCAGAGCTTAGGTGAGTTCTATACGCCAGACTGGCTCGTTGATTTCACTCTAAATAAAGTCAGTTCTCCTGATATTATGAACCAGCGTGTGCTCGATCCGACTTGTGGTTCCGGTGCATTTTTACTCGCTGTAATTCGTAAGAAAAGACAGATCGCAAAATCAAAAAAATTAAGCGCCAAAGAAACTCTAAATTTATTATGTGAAAGTGTTTGGGGGTTTGATCTTAATCCTCTGGCTGTGCAGACAGCGAGGGTAAATTTCCTTATTGAAGTAGCAGATTTACTAACAGAATGTCCCGGTCACGAGTTCGAAGTACCTGTTCTAATGGCTGATGCTATTTATTCTCCAGCTCCATCGCCTCAAAGCTCTGAGCCAATAATTCAATATCGTATTGGCAGTCAGTTTGCAAAGCTCGATATTCATTTACCATTAGAACTGGCACTCGACCGTGTAAGTCTAGATGTGATGTTTAATCGTATGGGAAAAGATGTTGAAGTAGGCCTCGATTTTGATGAATCCATGAATAAGGCTCGAAAAGGAGGGTTCTTTAATGAAAAATTACTCAAAGAGTGGGATGCGCCTCTTCGCTATACGTACGATCAGATTTTAAATCTTCATCACCAAAACTGGAATGGTATATGGTTCAGGATAGTTAGAAACTTTTTTTGGTCAGCAACTGCGGGTCAGTTCGACCTTGTCATAGGTAATCCGCCATGGGTCAGATGGTCAAAATTACCCGACCTTTATCGTGAACGTGTGAAACCCACGTGTGAACAATACGGTATTTTTTCGAAGACCCGTATGCATGGTGGAAATGAGCTCGATATTTCCGCAATGATTACTTATACCGTCGCTGATAAATGGTTAAGTGTTGGAGGACAACTGGCATTTGTTATTACTGGAACATTGTTCAAAAATCCTTCATCTGCTGGTTTCAGAACTTTTAAACTCGAACCTTTGAGAGATGAATCATTCTATCTTGAGCCAGTATCGGTAGATGATATGAAAGCTCTTAAGCCTTTCGAGGATGCCAGTAACCATACGACTATTGCTGTTTTTAGAAAGTCTGAAAATGAACCAACTTATCCGGTGTCATATCGCGTATGGGGCCCGAATTTAGGTGAAAAACGCGTAGTTAAAACATCCAAATCTCTTGACTCTGTGTTAGAAACCATAAGGTATGATGAAAAAGAAGCCTTTCCGGTTAGCGAATCTGGTTCGCCTTGGGCAATATTAGATCCAGGTAGATTTGAGACAATTAAATATTTATCTCGCCAATGTTCATGGACTAAAGGACGTAAGGGAATTACTACGGACCTTAATGGTGTTTTTTTTGTGCCTATCCTCAATGTAAATGACACTTCTGTACTGATACGAAGTCGACCCGAGGCAGGAAAAAAAGATATAGGACCCGTTAAACAAGCATGGGTAGAGCCGGAGGACTTGTATCCTCTCATCAAAGGGGCTGGTGATTTTGAAGAATGTTATCTCAAAATCAACGCGCCAGACTTTAACAATGAAGACCGTCTTTTTACTTTTGTTCCTAATGTAGGGATATCGAACACGGATTATGCTAAGGCAGAGGAAAGAATTGAAAACTACTCTCTGAAAAAAACTGCAGCATGGTTTGATTCTTTTGAATCGATTTTAAGAGAACGTTCAACTTATCGCCGACAAATGAAAGGTGCACCTTTTCATGCCATTTATAATGTTGGGGAATACACCTTTAAACCATGGAAGGTAATCTGGCCCGAAATGTCTTCATCTTTCTATGCGGCAGTGGCTGGTAGTTCTGATGTTCCAATAATGGGCATTCGCCCTTATGTTCCTGATCATAAGATTTACTTTTCAGCTTTTGATGATAAAGCAACAGCGTTTTATCTCTGTGGTCTTCTAAACTCAAAAACTGTTCAGGAGTGGATCAATGCACATAATGTTTCCATACAGGTTGCAGATGTATTTAAACATTTAGATTTACCAGAATTTGACAGCAAAGATTGCAATCATATTTTTCTTGCTGAAAAGGTCATGGCCGCTCATGAAGAACATGATAAAGAAAAAAGAAAATTACTTTTAAATGAAATAAATGTTTCGTCTGAAAGCATTTTAACGAAATGGAGTGGTGAGCTTCGTGGGTGAATTAATTTAAATGCTGTTGGTTAAAGCTTTTATAAGTGCATCGAAGTAAATTAATAACACCCACCACAAATATGGTGGGTTTTTTGTGGTGGTCATATAAATTATGTTATTTGCTGTTAAATGATATAGCCACTTGACTTTATTTGGTTTTTTATATCCTCCCGGAAGTATAGGCTATAATGTTAATTATTATTGTTAATTTCAGGGGGGAAGAGTGTGGCAGCATTTTATGTATTATTACTTAGCCAATTCCCATGGCAAATCTCGTCGCCCGTTTACAGGTTTAAGGATGCCTTCATATCTCAATTGTTGAGCAGCCCACCGAAGATCATATTGCCATGTGTACAAAATATCACCGGAATTTTTTAGTTCTAGTTCATAATTATCCCAAATGTATTTCGATACTTCTCGGGGCCAGCCGCAACCATTGCGGTTTTTTAAACAAATAATAATCCAACTTTTCATTTCGTCTCTTGTGACCATAACATCTCCTTAATGGGTAATTTAGGATCATAAACTATATTTTAAGGATTGGAGTTTTTTGTGTATATTTAAATTATAATTGAGTAATTAAATGTTTTGTAGTAGAGAAGTTTTATGCCTTTTTTTTCTCAAGTCTTAATTTCTCAATCAACTCATCCAGCCCACTCTCAACCAGCATCTCCACCGCATCGCTCCGTGTCGTTTCACTCAGTCTTACAACCTGGTCGATTTTCCTTAAAACAGACATACGCAACGACAGCGACACTGCTTTCTTTTTCTCTTTATCCAGAAATACCCGGCTGACGGTTTCACTCTGTTGTAGCTCGGCATTGAGTTTGAGCGCTTCATTAATATGGCGCAGGCTTTTCTTATCGAGTTTGCCGGGTTCAGTAAGTTGGTAGCAGTGGGTTAGGCGGCTGTATTTGATCTCCGCAGACCAGGATTCACGTAGCTCTTTTAGTGCGCGCGTCAGCGTGGGTTCGGAGCAGTCGAGCGAGGCGAGAATGCGGCTGGATGCGACCGGTTTGCCGCTGCTTAGCAGTGAGGCGAGCATAAATACGCGTGTCTGTCGGGTACTGAGTTGCATGGTCGATTGAGGCCTGCGTTAGTGATCAATGGTCTTTATCGCCCTCCTGGCAAACGGTTTTCGACAGTATCAGAGGGTATTTAAATATCAGGTAAATAGGGTGCGAAATTTCTTACATCTGGGTTGTGGTTCGGTGGTAACGCGGTGGGCATGAATGCCCACCCTACGGGGTTTGTCAGGTTACCAGCATCAACGCGCCATCAGAGCGGGTATCGGGTGCGATGCCATATTCCTGCGCGCGGGCCAGGATGGCGGCGGCCCAGCGGCGATGTGTCGCCGGTTCGCACATCGCGCCTTGCGATTTAAATACCGCCTGGCTTGAGTTGAGGATGCGGAAGGCATCCGCCTGATCGCTGGCGGAAACCATTAGCATGTCCTGAATCTTGCCGATCTGGCTCGGATGAATAGCGGTTTTGCCCACCAAACCGTGTGCGATATCCAGCGCCAGTTCCTGATCCATAATCTGCTGATCTTCGATGTGTTCGCACACCGGCGCGGTCAACGCAAAATCCCGCGACGCGAATACCGCCACCAGCATTTTGATGGTGTAACCCATAGGGCTGTCATACAGCGTGAAGTGGCGCGAGCGGCGCAGCGACAGCACATTCATCAAATCGTTACCGCCGATGCGCAGGGCGATTACGCGCTCGCGGCAAGCATGGTTTTGCAGCGTGAGGGCCAGTTCGCGCATTGCCACCACGTCGAAAACTTCTTCGGTTTCCAGCGTCGGCATCATACACAGATGGCTCGGTTCGAGAATCTGCCACCACAGCGGTAAGGAATCGGCGGTGAATTTCGGCAACACAAAACCGTCTATCGCGCTGAGGTTGAGGTTTTCCACCAGCCACGCGCCCATCTCACTGTTACGCGGACGGATAAACACCAGCGGCCACTGCGCGTTGCCATTGGCGCGCTGTTCGGCATTCAAAACATGCAGGATTTGCTGGAGATTGTGCAGCGCCTGCGGCAAATCCGCATCACTGACCGCATCTTCCAGGCAGATCACCAGCGAGCGCAGGCCACTGATTTTGTTGTGCAGAATGGCATCGACGATATCGCTGCGCACCGCCGGCATATACAGCGTCGCGCCCAAACGCCACGGAGAGAGACGGCCGTTCATCACAGCACCTTTTTGATTATCGTCACGGCGCGGTATTGCCCAAGATCGGCACCCGCTTCTGTGATGTTCAGCCCTTTTTGTTGGGCAAGATAGACCAGCAGCGCCACGTCGGGATCGTTCACCGAACGGACCAGCACCTGATCCGGCACGCGGCGCAGCACGGCGCGCGTGGCTTCGGCGATGCCCGGCTTGATGCGGTTGATGCTGTTCACCTGATAACGCGCCGCCAGCATGGCGATCACCGCTTCACTTTGTGCCACAAGTTGTTGTTGATGTTGTGGATTCTGCTGGCAGGCGGGCAGGGCACTGACATCCAGCGACAGCGCGTATTCCGCCACGGTATTCACCAGCTGCTGGCTGCAATCGTATTGCGCCAGATGATCGCACTGCACGCAGCCGTGCAAGCCCTGTTCAGACCACAACGAGCGCGAGATCAAGCCCGACACCGGCGCACCCATAATGCCAAATGGGATCAGCCAGTCATCATCGCTGGCCGAAAGCCACGCCTTGCCGCAAGGATCGGCCAGCACCACCAAGCGCGGTTGCGCCGGATAGCCGGGACGATGTTCGAGGCTGCGGATCAGCTCACCGGTGATGGCGCCTTTGCCGGTCCAGCCATCGACGAAGACAATGCCTGCGGTGCCGTGGCGCGCTTCGATGATCTCCAGCGCGGCCTGATCAATGCCACGATCGCGGATGATGCTGATGCCGTAATGGTAGGATTCGCGGCCCATCGCGCGCAGCGCCTGTTGTAGCATCACGCCGAGCGGCACGCCGGCGCGTACCAGGCTGGCGAGCACAATCGGCGTGTCGCCAAACTGCTGTGCCAGCGTCCGCGCCAGCATGGTAACTTCTTTCGCCAGGCGTCCGGCACCTTCGTCAAGCGCGTGGGAAAACAGCTTAAGGTGCCAGCGCGTCGGTTCCGGTTCCTGGCTCAACATCTCGGAATAGTGGCGCGCGCCGGATTGGATCAGCTGCTCTTTTTGCTCCACCGGCGTCATGTCGATCTCCACCGGCTTGAGCAGGAATTCGACGTCGCCAGCTTGGTACGATCCAGAGAAAGGCAGGTTATTCACCATCTGATTGTTCTCCGAATATGGATTGGTTGATGCGTTCGGCAAACTGGCTTTGACGCGGAATGCCGTACCAGTTGCACAGCTTCATAAAGCGGTGATCGCTGAGGCTGTCGCCGAGGCCAATAACCGGGAAGACGCCGCGCTCGTTACGCAGTTTTTCCAGCAGGTAGCTGACGGCTAAGCCTTTTTCCACCACGTTCGGCAGCCAGGCGACGTTGTTGCTGTTGCGATGGATGTAATAGCCGGCGGTGGGGAAGCGTTGCTCAATTTCATCTGCGATGGCGTAAAGCTCCTCGAGGCGCGTGCTGTCGCGGTGCTTCATCACCAGATAGATCGGCGTGACGCCATATTCATAGTTGATGCGCGCCCAGCCGTTGATGTCGCGCTCTGCCATCAGGTCGGTGATCGCCTGCTGCATCGAGAGCAGCGCCGGGCCGTACGGCGTCAGTTTTTCCAGCATGTGCGCGCGCCATTCGGCATCTTCCTCGCCTTGCGGGTTGAGGATCACCGCGCCATGCGTGGTCACTGCCCACGAACGGAATGGGATCTGCACGCGCGCGATCTCTTCGGTGCCGCGTGCGGTGACCGGGATTAAATCAGCCTGCTCGATCATCCAGTCGACCAGCATCGACTGTTCTTCAGTCATAAAGCTGCGCGGCTGCAGGCTGAGATCGAGCGCGCCAGTACGGAACGGCTCAAGATCCAGCTCGTCCACCATTTTGCGGCGCGTCTGAAATAGCGTGTCGTCGAGGTCGGAAAAAATTACCGGTTTATTCATAGCTAATCACTTCCACCTGTGGCGCAACCTTGGCCAGTGCCGTGGTTAACAGCGGATCCACGCTGTCGACCGGCGTTTCGATGCACAGCAAAATGCGGTCAAACTGCTGATGTGCCACGTTGTAAACGAAATTGGCGATGCCGAGACCGTAGTTATCGCCAAAGGCGATAGCCGATTCGATGGCAAATCCGGTGGCGATCGGCGAGCGCGTAGTGGAGCTGTATTTCACCTCAGCGCCTTGTGCTGCCAGACGTTCGGCCAGTAAGAAGGGTTCCCAAACAAATTCGCTGCTGCCGAGCACGAGGATTTTTTCTCCCGGATGCGTCTGAATCGCACGGCCAAGATCGCCCGCTGGCGTTTCCATGCCGAGTCGGCCCCAGCTTTGTTTGCCGGTTATTGGCACGGTGGCGGCATCGTTAAGCGCCACCGCTGGCATCGGCGGTAGCGCGGCGTCAGGATCCTGCTGCCAGTGCCAGTCGCCTTGCACCAGCGATACGGTGCGCACCGGCACCGGACAGCGCGCGGGTAACGCATCGCCGCTCCAGTCGGTGAGCGTGACGGCGATAACCTGCTCGATCTGCTTTAAACCGCCATCGTTGCGCAGCGCTTCGAGGAGGTTAATAAAGGTGTTGCCGGTGGTAGCTTCGTCATCAATCATCACCAGCGTGCGCGCGTTGAGCACGCGCTGGCGCAGCTGCGTATCATCGGGCAGATAAATCAGATGATCGGTGGCGTGGCTGTGATTCTCTTTGAACTCGCACAGCAAATCCGCCTGCTGCGGATGGCGCGTCGAGGTGAGATAGACCGGTTCGCTCACGCGCTGGCGTACTTCATCAAATACGCCTGCGCCCAGACCAACGGCGGTTTCCGCCATGCCGATAAACAGCACCGGGCCGTCAGAAAGCGGCGGGAACTGCTCCGCCAGCTGGCGATAAACGGCGCGCATTTTCTCCGGTGCGACCGGAATGTGGCGGCCAAGCACTTTACTGACGAACAGAAAAGCGCGCTTGGGATTGCGGCGTTCAGCGATCTCAAACAGATCATCGATGGCGCTGATGCCGCCGGTTGGCGTAACGCTCAGCGTGCCGCATGAAAGCGTCCTGCTCCAAAGTGTGGTCATGGATAATTCCTCATTGAACCTGGTTGGACAGGACGGGGTTGTACGCCACCACGTCGCTCAGCGCACGGACGGTTGCTGGCGTGAAGTCGCTGCGGGCATCGTCGATCGCTTGCTGCTGACTGATCAAGCCTAGCTGGCGCAGGGTAAACAAGCCGGGAAGATTTACGCCGCTGAAACGGGTGTAACCAATGCCGCCGGAAGGGCGCATATTGATCTCCAGTAATAGCGGTTTGCCGCTGGCATCATTGCGCGTCTGTACGTTGATCAAACCATCTGCGCCCATTGCGGCGGCGCAGGCTTGCGCCAGCTCAAAGGCTTCGCCGCTGTTCTCCAGATACTGCAGCGCACCTTCTTTACGGCGCGCCACGGCGGCCAGCACCTTGCCGTTTTCCGCCAGCATATCAACCGAATATTCCGGGCCCGGCAAATAGGGCATCAGCACCAGCGGCTCCATACTGTCGACGGCTTCCAGCGCCTGTAAGTAGTATTCGGCTTTCACCCGGCGCGCGTCCGGATGAGTAAACGCCGCCATCGGTGAGACGCTTTCATCAAACTGCCAGAATCCCATGCCATAAATACCGGTAACCGGCTTAACGCACAGCGGCAGATCGCCAAAGGGCTTACGGGCGATCAACTCGCGCAACTGTACGGGTGAATCAACGCGCAGTGAAGGCACCACCGGCAAATTCAGGCTTTTCATATGGTGGGCAAACGCGACTTTGTCATCGGCCAGATCCAGCATGGCGACCTCGCGTGCGCCGGTGGTTAAGCGCGCACCGCTGGCTTCAATAGCGGCGCGATGGGCTTCAAACCAATGCGCATGTCGACCGGTATGGATCGCCTGAATGGCGTATTTTTTGACGGTAGAAAGAATAAATTCGAGGCGCTGATTAATATCATGAGGTTCAATTAATGCATGATCCGCCATAGAAAGTATTTCATTACGCGATTGGCGATGTGATGCATAAATCGACACGTTGTAGTTATGTTTTTTAGCTGTAGATGTAATGCCATTAATTATATCGCGTTGGGAGGATAAACCTTCCATTAGCCAAATTTTGTGAGACATTTCTAATTATTTCCGCAAGAGGCTGGTGGCTGGGTTATGGCTTGCGAGTTTATTTCTCACCTCGAAACGAGTCAATCATAATATGATTTTTTACCCTAACGTAACCTTATGAATTTTAATGTAAAGAATTGTCATGTTTAGTGCGTTGCCTAATTGAGTTGGATTCTCTTAAGTTGTTCTTCTGCAACGCTTTATTGTGTTTCATGAAATTGCTGTGAAAATTAATGCTGTTCATGAATATCCTCATGATATGATTTTGCCCTCATGGAATTTGATGCAAATATAAAACCCTTTTCAAACCTGTTTGAAGGAATTATGACATGGTTTCATTAAGCAAGAATCAGACGGTCTCACTCAGCAAACAAACCGCTTCGCTGAATAAATTACATTTCGGCTTAGGCTGGGATCCAATTAAAAAGAAAGGCTTGTTAGGCAAGCTATTTGGCGGCGGCGGAGATTCCATCGATCTCGATGCCAGCTGCGTATTATTGGATCAATCCGGTAATGCCATTGATACCATCTGGTTCCGCGCATTAACCTCCAAATGTGGTGCGGTTAAACACAGCGGCGATAACCGTACTGGCGAAGGCGATGGCGATGATGAAGTGATCAACGTTGAGTTATCACGTCTGCCTGCCAACGTTGAGTATCTGGCGTTTACCGTGAACAGCTTCCAGGGCCAAACCTTCAACGAAGTGGAAAATGCCTTCTGCCGCGTGGTTGATCAAAACGGCAAAGAGCTGGCGCGCTATGAGCTGACTGAGCAAGGCAGCCATACCGGCATCGTGATTGCTTCGCTGCACCGCAACGGCGGACTGTGGGACTTCACGGCGCATGGCCGCGCGAGTGCCGGTCGTACCATCGATGCGATGCAAAACGACATCGTTGCCGCAGTGGTGCGCTGATGAATATGACGCCGGGGAGCAATGCTCCCGTTCCTGCAAATCTGCTGACGGTGCGCGTGCTCGCTGGCGCCGCCGTTGATGCTTCCGCCTTTCGTCTGTTCGCCAGCGGCAAAGTTAATGGCGATGCCGATATGGTGTTCTACGGCCAGCCGGATAACGATGACCGCACCATCTGCCTGAAAAGCGAAGGGCACAACTCCGCCTTTTCCGTCGATCTCACCCGCTTGCGTCCTGACGTGCAGAAAGTGGCCTTCACCGTCACCTGTGACGGCGGGCGCAACGTGTCGGGCTTGCAACGTCTGGCGATTCAGGTCGAGCAGGGCGGCAACGTGCTGCTGAGCGGTAACGTGGAGCTGGTGGGACGTCAGGAAGCGGCGTTGATCCTCGGCGAACTTTACCGTCGCAATAATGAGTGGAAATTCCGCTTTATTGCGCAGGGTTTCAACGGCGGCTTGCAGCCGCTGGCGGAACATTTTGGTGTGGATATAGCGGAACCTGCGCCTGCACCAACGCCTGCACCTGCACCGCAGGCGGCACCGGCTCCAGCACCAGCAAAAATCAATCTGAGCAAAGTTTCTCTCACCAAAGAGAAGCCCGCCATCAGCCTGACCAAGCGCGATAACTTCGGTGAGATCCGCATCAATCTGAACTGGCACCGTGAAACCAACAGCGGTGGCGGCGGGTTGCGCGGATTGTTCGGCGGCAACAAAGGCGTGGATCTCGATCTCGGCGCCTTCGTTGAGTTGCAAGACGGTTCGCGCGGTGTGATCCAGGCGCTGGGCGGCAATTTTGGCGCCATGCATGCCAAACCTTTCGTACACTTGCAGGGCGATGATCGTACCGGCGAAGTGACCGATGGCGAATGGCTGCACATCAACGGTCGCGAATGGAGTCAGATTCGCGAAGTGTTGGTTTTCGCCTTCATTTATCAAGGTGCGGCGAGCTGGGACAAAACGGATGGCGTAGTGACGCTGCACATTCCAGACCAGCCACCGATTGAAACGCGTATGACTGAAGGGGAGAATCGCCGCAACATGTGTGCGATTGCTCGTTTGGTCAATGAGAACGGCAGTATCCGCGTCGAGCGTATCAATCAGTTCTTTAACGGGCATTCCGATATGGATAAAGCTTTCGGTTGGGGATTCAACTGGCGAGCCGGTTCCAAATAATTTCAGACAGAGGATTCACTATGAGCTTTTTCAACAAGGTTAAAGGCGCATTTAATTCCGGCCGCGATGAATTAACCAAACAAGTTAGCCGCTATAAGAACAAGAAATTTATGCAGGGCACGGTAGCGGTTTGCGCACGCATTGCGGTGGCAGACGGCAGCGTGAGCGCGGAAGAGAAGCAGAAGATGATCGGTTTTCTGCGTGCCTCTGAAGAATTGAAAGTTTTTGATACCAATGAAGTGATTGAGTTCTTCAACAAGCTGGTGAGCAGCTTCGATTTCGATCTGGAAATCGGCAAGGGCGAAACCATGAAGTACATCATGGCGTTGAAAGATCAGCCGGAAGCCGCACAGTTGGCGATCCGCGTAGGTATTGCTGTCGGTAAGAGTGATGGTGATTTTGATGCTGACGAGCAGAAAGCGGTGCGCGAGATCGCCGTCGCTTTGGGCTTTGATCCAGCAATATTTGGTCTGTAATTTTTTATCTTTTAAGGGTTCATCATGGTGTCTACGCACATTGGCTTCCCCGCTGAAACAGTCGCGGTTTTCATCGCGCTGTCAGTAGGAGCTATTTTTATCGACCTGTTCATGCACCGCGGCGACAAGCCGATTTCGCTGAAAAGCGCGGCGCTGTGGTCGGTGTTTTGGGTAGCTGTGGCGATGGGTTTCGCCGGTTTCCTCTATATCCATCACGGCGCTGAAGTTGCCAGCCTGTTCGTCACCGGTTACGCGCTGGAGAAAGTACTCTCCGTTGATAACCTGTTCGTCATGATGGCGATCTTCTCGTGGTTTGCTGTTCCGGACCGCTACCGTCACCGCGTGCTCTATTGGGGCATCATCGGTGCCATCGTATTCCGTGGCATCTTCGTGGCGATCGGTACCGGCTTGCTGAGCCTCGGTCCATACGTCGAAATCGTGTTTGCGCTGATCGTAGCCTGGACCGCAGTGATGATGCTGAAAAGCGGCGACGACAGCGACGAGATCGAAGATTACTCGCAGCACCTTGCCTATCGCGGCGTGAAGCGCTTCTTCCCTATCTGGCCAAAAATGCGTGGCAACGCCTTCTTGCTGAATCAAAAGGAAGTCGATGAAGAGCTGCAGAAGCCAGAAAACAAAGATGTGACGGTTGGTCGCGGCAAGAAAGCGGCGCTGTATGCCACGCCGTTGATGCTGTGTGTGGCGGTGGTTGAACTCTCTGACGTGATGTTCGCCTTTGACTCCGTGCCGGCGATTATCGCAGTAAGCCGTGAACCGCTGATCGTGTATAGCGCCATGATGTTCGCCATCCTCGGCTTGCGTACGCTGTACTTTGTACTTGAAGCATTGAAGCAGTATCTGGTTCACCTCGAGAAAGCCGTTATCGTGCTGCTGTTCTTCATCGCGGTGAAACTGGGTCTGAATGCTACCGATCATATCTGGCATCACGGCTACAGCATCTCTGCTAGCGCCAGCCTGTTTGTGGTACTCGGCGTGTTGGCTGTCGGTATCGTACTCAGCGTGATGTTCCCCGGTAAACCCGAGGAAAAAGAAGAGAGCTGATCTTCTGCCAGTAATGTGTCTGAAAAATCATTAACCAAGAGGTAATTACAATGAGCGTTTCTCTTTCTAAAGGCGGTAACGTTTCGCTGAGCAAAGCGGCACCAACCATGAAAAACGTCCTCGTTGGCCTTGGCTGGGATGCACGTTCCACCGATGGTCAGGACTTTGACCTTGATGCGTCAGCGTTCTTGCTGTCCGCCAGCGGCAAAGTTCGTGGCGATGCTGACTTCATTTTCTATAACAACCTGGTCTCTTCCGACGGTTCTGTTTCGCACACCGGTGACAACCGTACCGGTGCAGGCGATGGCGATGATGAATCGCTGAAAATCAAACTGGACCTGATTCCAGCCGACGTCGACAAGATCGTGTTTGTGGTCACCATCCATGATGCGCAGACCCGTCGTCAGAGCTTTGGCCAGGTTTCCGGCGCGTTTATCCGCCTGGTGAACGATGACGATCGCAGTGAAGTAGCGCGTTACGATTTGACTGAAGATGCCTCCACCGAAACCGCGATGCTGTTTGGTGAGCTGTACCGTAACGGTGCCGAGTGGAAATTCCGCGCGGTAGGCCAGGGTTATGCTGGCGGCCTCGCCTCGGTATGTGCTCAGTACGGCATCAACGCATCTTAATTAACACGGGCAGCCACGCGCTGCCCGCATCATCCAATTAAAAGCAGGAGCTTTAAAATGGCAGTTTCTCTGGTAAAAGGCGGTAACGTTTCCCTGACTAAAGAAGCACCAACCATGAATGTTGCCATGGCGGGTCTGGGTTGGGATGCACGTGTAACAGATGGTCAGGATTTCGACCTCGATGCGTCAGTGTTTATGGTCGGTGACGACGGTAAAGTGCTGAGCGATGCCAGCTTCATCTTCTTCAACAACAAGCAGAGCGCTTGTGGTTCCGTTGAGCATCAGGGCGATAACCGCACCGGTGCCGGCGACGGCGATGACGAGCAGGTTAAAATCACCTTGTCTAAAGTACCGGCTGACGTGAAAAAGCTGGTCTTCGCGGTCACCATTTATGATGCAGAAGCGCGTAAGCAGAACTTCGGCATGGTGAGCAACAGCTTCATGCGTATCTTCAACAATGACAACGGCGCTGAAATCGCCCGTTTCGACCTGTCTGAAGATGCGTCTACTGAAACCGCGATGGTGTTCGGTGAGCTGTATCGCAATGGCAACGAGTGGAAATTCAAAGCGGTAGGTCAGGGCTTCGCAGGCGGTCTGTCAGCGCTGGCTTCGCAGCACGGCGTGAGCGTCTGATTTAAAGCATTGCTAACAAAGCCCCGGCTGGTCCGGGGCTTTTTGCTGTCTGAATCGGTCGCCATGAATGGCGACCCTACGGATCCAGACGCAGCATGCGTAGTTTTTCCATTGGCACGCGGCGTTTTTTCCACGTTGGATGGAAATGACGCCAGTGTGGATCCTGCGCGGCGGCCAGTAATTCAAAATCACCGCGCGTATCGCCCCAGGCGCGCAGGTGATAGTTATGCAACGGGCCGTAAACGTTTTCCAGTCGCTTAACCTTTTGCCCGCAGCGGCAGTTGTGGCCGGTAATCTTTCCGGTAAGAATGCCGTCGACGACTTCTAATTGGGTGCCGATCAGGTTGATGCCCAGACGCTCGGCGAACGGTTCTAATACCATCGCAGGCGAGGCGGAACAGATGGTCACTTCCGCGCTGGAGTTAACTTCAGCGGCAACCGCTAACAGTCCGGCTGGACGCATCAACTTGTTCCAGTTGGCCGCGCAAAACAGTTGCGCCTGCTGGCGAATCCATTTCTCCTCAACGCCGGTTAAAAAGGTGTGAATCAACACTTCTTTTAACTCATCACGCGTTAGCTTTTTACGCATGCAGCGCAGCGTTGGCATTGCCAGTCGGGCAATTTTGCGTGCGAACGCACGTTTGCCAAAGCTGAAGCGTAGAAAGGGGATAAAGCTGTCGTGAATAGTCAGCGTGCCGTCGAAATCGAAGACTGACAGAACCTGATTTTCACGCGCTAAGGAGGATTCCATGGACATGTTGTTCTCTTTTGTCGCAAGCCGTAATCAATGCAACGATGATAGCAAATGGCGGGACGATATTCTCATGCGGGAATGCGGCTACCGATAAACGGTAGCCGTTTGAAACGCTTACTCGCGGATTTTGCCCTCTTCCTCGCGGGTTTTACCCTCTTCGATAAACTCTTCGTCGATCTCTTCAGAGTTCTCGCGGTTATCGCGACCGGAAAGCAGATTCCAGCAGGCAATGAACAGCGCAGCGATCAGCGGACCAATGACAAAGCCGTTGATGCCATACACTTCCATGCCGCCTAGCGTGGAGATCAGGATCAGATAGTCTGGCATTTTGGTATCTTTACCGACCAGCAGCGGACGCAGGATGTTATCCACCAGACCAACCACCACCACGAAGAAGCCAATCAGGAATAATGCTTTCCAGATGGCGCTGGTGGCGAAGAAAAAGATGGTTGCCGGTACCCAAACAATCGCAGAACCGACCGCCGGAATCAGCGACAGGAACGCCATCAAGGTGCCCCACAGCAAGCTGCCGTCAATGCCGGTGATCCAGAAGGCGATGCCGCCCAACACACCTTGCACTACCGCAACCACCACCGTGCCTTTAACCGTGGCACGCGACACCGCTGCGAACTTCATCATCAGATGATGTTTCACGTAGGTAGAAAGTGGCAGCGCTTCCAGAATCAAATTCACCAGCCAGGCGCCATCTTTCAGCAGGAAGAACAGCAGATACAGCATCACGCCAAAGCCAACGGTAAAGGTGAAGGTCCCTTTGCCGATCAGGAACACGCTGCCCGCCATGTACTGGCCGCCTTTCAGCGCAAAACCAGAGAGCTTCTGCTGAATCTCCTGCGCGTTGTTCAGGTTGTTATCGGCGAGATAGTTGCGCGCCCACGAAGGCAGATGTTGCAGCAGATCGGCAAACACCGTCGGGAACTGCGCGGAGTTGTTCTGCAGCTTGGTGTAAACCGTGTTGACTTCAACCACCATCGAAGAGGTGATCAGCGCCAGCGGCGTGAACACAATCAGGCAGATAATCAGCAGCGTGGCAAACGCAGCCAGACCGTTACGATCGCCCATTTTACGACGCAACAGCGACTTCAGCGGATGGAAGATCACCGCCAGAATCGCGGCCCAGAAAATGGCAGAAAAATACGGTGTCAGCACATCAAAAAAGGCGTAGGTGACAATCGCCAAAATAACGATAAAGAAGCCTAAATTAAGTCCTTTAATACGCATTACAGTGTCTCGTTAGTAGATAAGGCGATTGAACTATAGAACGCCTTTCGGGGAATGTAATGTTTTTAGGGCAGATGGTTCGCTTAAGCGTATGACGAGAGCAGACAAACGATGTCCCGATTTGTCCGGCTGATGTCTGTTCACTGGCTGGTGCTGCGGCGTTATTACAGTGATGATGGTGGCTGAAACTCACCGGAGGAAATCATGCTGGAACTACGTCCTAACTGCGAATGCTGCGATAAAGATCTGCCGCCGGAGTCGCTTGATGCACGCATCTGTTCGTTTGAATGCACCTTTTGTGTTGCCTGCGCGGAAGGCGCGTTGGCGCAGCGCTGCCCTAATTGCAGCGGTGAACTGGTGCGTCGACCGATTCGTCCTGCTGCTGCGTTAGCGCGTCATCCGGCATCGACGACGCGACATTTATCGGCGTCAGCGACCCGCTGAATCAGCTCAGTGAGCTGTGATTCGGCAAACACTTCAATCCCATGCTGACGCAGTAATGCTGCTGCGACGCCGTGACCGGACCGCTGCTGGCCGCTAAAGCTGCCGTCATAGATGCGCTGGCTGCCGCAGGTTGGGCTGCCATCGGTGAGCAGGGCAAAGCGACAGCGCGCGTCTTGCGCCGCACGTAGCGCTAGCCACGCCGCCAGCACGTAATGTTGTGTAACATCGCGGCCATCCGATTCAAGGATGCGCGCCGCGCCGGTTAATACCTGTTCTGCGCTGCCGCCGTGAATTTCTGCGGGTAAACGTGGCGTATTTAAGCCCGCAGCCAGTTCAGGGCAATGGATGACAAGACGTTGTTCACTGCGCCAGCGCGCTAAGGTGTCGGAGATAAGTTTCTTATCGCTGCCGTTATAGCGCACCGCGTATCCCATCAGGCAAGCACTGACTAATATTCTTTCCATGTAAACGTTTTCCTTAAATAACGACGCTGTCGAAATCACAGTATTAACGTGTTGCGCAACAGAGAATATATTAAGCGCGATATTAATCACTGGTATGAATTAATGGGGGCAGGAAAGGGATTGTATCTTAATAATGGCGGGTGAATGATGAATTACACTGAACTCTGATCGCATAATGCAGCATGAAAAGCGGGTGCCTGGTCAAAATTCATTGATTTTATGCGTTATTTTTCTTTTTGATTATGACGTTAATGTTGCTTTCTGGCGGTCGTATTTATGTCACGCTGAATCTGGTCAGAGCACAGACCTTATTTAACTTGAAACAACGTTTCGCAAAATATTATTTCATCTTGTCGGTTAATTTTTACGTATTTTTCTGAAAAGTAGCCCTTTTCAAAAGAACTTTTCAATTTTAAATGGTATTGTTTACCGGCAATGCTAGTGATGTGGCGTTGTGTGCTTCAGTTTTACCCTCACTTTTGCAGGGTTTACCCCTTTATGCAATTTATGGAAATTGAATTATCCTCCCGATCCTTGCGATCGGGTTTTTCTTTATATTCCCCGCTTTCTCCCCAATAAACGCGCATGCGTCCGTTCGATCCAGCTAATGTCAGAAAATACACAATCGTTAAGAAAGTGATAAGTTGACGTAATTTCCTGTAAGTATCCGGTTTTTAAGAGTTTTGGAAATGCTTTTCTGTCTCCATTTAATCAATAGTAATGCTCAACGGCACAGCAACCGCCGTTATCATTGGAGGCAACACCATGAAAAAAACAACACTAAGTCTTATTGCGTCATTTATTGCATGCAGCACACTGTTTTCAAGCGTCTCTTGGGCAGACGGCCCAGGTGACCAGCGCTGGCAGTCGCACGGCGGCGACCAGCATCAGGACCATGGACGTGGCCCGGATCATGGCGGCGACCGCGGACCGGATCGCGGTGATAATGGTGATAATCACGACCGTGGCCACGATCACGATCGCGGACCTGGCCCGGATCGTCACGACCATTACGCTGACCATCGGATGCCGGAAGGGCATCGTGGCGGCGACCGCTTCGCCTGGGGCGGCCATGATTTCCGTCGCGGCTATCCGGCACCGCCAGAGTTTCGTGGTCCGCACTATCGCGTAGATGACTGGCGCGACCGTGGCCTGTATGAGCCACCGCGTGGTGAGCATTGGGCTTACATCGATGGTAATTACGTGCTGGTGGCTGCAGCAACCGGCATCATCACCGCGATTCTGCTCAACGGCGCCTTCAACTAATCTTCCCCAGCGGATGGCTTCGGCCATCCGTGTTTCTCTCCGCTTTATCCGCTCACCAGGTTATTCTCTCTGCGACCCGTTTTTCCTTTCGATACGTTAAGGAGTGATGATGACCGTGGTAAAAATGGTGGCGGTGGATAAAGACGGCACCTTTCTCGACGACAATAAACAGTACAATCGCGCGCGTTTTAACGCCTGCTATCAGGAAATGAAGCAGCGCGGCATCAAGTTTGTGGTAGCCAGCGGCAACCAATATTACCAACTCAAATCCTTCTTCCCTGAGATCGCCAGCGAAATTGCCTTCGTGGCGGAGAACGGCGCGTGGATTATCGATCGTGATGAAGAGTTATTCTGCGGCGAGTTCTCCCGCCCGGATATTGATGCGGTGCTGGATACGCTGCACAACGGTAATTATCCCGAACTGCGTTACATCCTGTGCGGACGCGACAGCGCGTACTACTTCGAAGGCCTCGATGAAAAGTGGCTGGTGAAAATGCGTCACTACTGCCATCGCCTGAAGGCGATTCGCAGCCTCGATGAAGTGGCGGGCGATAAGTTGTTTAAGTTCGCGTTAAATCTGTCTGATGATTACGTGGAACCGCTGATGGCGGACATTGAGCGTCTGCATCAGGGGGCGGCGGCCGCCACGTCCAGCGGTCACGGTTCGGTGGATTTGATTGTGCCTGGCAACCACAAAGGTCACGGCCTCGATCTGCTGGGCAAACGCTGGGGCATCGAACGCAGTGAAATTCTGGTGTTTGGCGATGGTGGTAACGATCTCGAAATGCTGCAGCAGTCTGGCTTCAGCTTTGCCATGGCGAACGCATCTCAGAAGGTCAAAGAGGCGGCACGCTTTGAAGCGCCGAGTAATAACGACGAGGGCGTTTTACAGGTGATTGAGCAGATGCTGGCCGGCAAACCGCCGTTTGTCATCTGATCGTCATTTATAGCTGAATTTATTCTTTGCTTTGCCGATATTCGATTGTGACGGAACGCACAATTCGCCGCTGAGCGGCACTTCTTATCTCAATCGTTAATGCAGTCGGTTAGAAAGGATAAATTATGTTGCCAACCCGTTTGGCTACCCGCATGACGCTGGGTGGCCTGATATTACTGTGCGTCACAACCGCAGTGGTGTTCTCCGTTCTGTTGTTGCGTGGCCAACCGCGCGTCATCGAGGCCAGCCATACGCTGATTGAGCAGGCCGGAAGCAATCTGGTCAGCCAATTAAATCAGCAACTGGTGCGCATTGAAGGCGAAGCCGTCAGCATGGCGCGCCTTGCTGAAGTGTTGCCGCACGATGCCACGTTGTGGCAGCAAAGTTTCCCGCAAATCATCAATAGCAGCGGCAATAAAACCATTGCCGGCGGCGGCGTGTGGCCGGAACCCGATGCTTTTAGCGCCGGTGTGCAGCGTCGCAGCTTCTTCTGGGCGCGGCAGAGTGATGGCGCGCTGGCCTACTCCGATGACTACAACCTGCCTGCGGGCAACGGCTATCAACAGGAAAGCTGGTACAGCGCGGTGCGCAATGGACCACGCGATCATTGCGGCTGGTCGGAGGTTTACCAGGATCCGGTATCCGGCGTGAAAATGGTGACCTGCAGCGTGCCGTACACGGCGGGCGATCGTTTTGCCGGTGTCGCGACGCTGGATGTGCAACTGGACAATCTTGCGGGCTTTATGCAGCAGAAAGGGCAGGTAACCGGCGGCTACGCCTTTGCGCTCGATAGCGCGGGCAATCTGCTCTATTACCCAGGCCAGGATCTGAAATCGCTCACCACCTTAAGTAGCCTGGCGGAAAAATCCAGTTGGCTGACGCCGCTGGCCGCACGTATCGCTCAGTTAAAAGGCGATGGCAAGGTGTTGCAGCTGTCGAATTTTAATGACGACTACTTGCACACCAGCGCGCAGGTCACGCTGTTCCGCATGCCCGGCACCGGTTGGGTGGTTGGCCTTGTAACACCGGAAAGTGCGGTTAGCGGTCTTGCGCGCACCATGATGCGCGACATCTTCACCTTCCTGATTCCGGCGATGATCGTGCTGCTGCTGTTAACCTGGGCGTTTACCAAACGTATTGGCCAGCGCCTGAAGGCCACGCATGCTGCGCTGGATGAGATTGCCAATGGCGATGGCGATTTAACCCGCCGCCTGACCAAAAGTGGACGCGATGAGCTGGCGGATATCGCCGGTGCATTCAACAGCTTTGTCGATAAGATTGCGGGCGTGATTACTCGCGTGCAGTGCAGCGGCGAAACGGTGGCGGCCAATGCATCAGGATTGGCGCACAGTAACACCGCGCTGTCGGAGAAAATCGCCGAACAGGCTGCGGCGCTTGAGCAGAGCGCGGCGGCGATGGAGCAGCTTAACGCGACCGTGCAGCAAAACGCCGAAAATACCCGACTGGCCGATGCTGCCGCCGAACAGACCGCGCAGATTGCCCGCAGCAGCAGCGACGTGATGGGCGAAGTGGTGAGCACCATGGGCGCTATCCAATCCTCGTCGCGCCGTGTGGCAGAAATTCTGACGGTGATCGATAGCATCGCGTTTCAAACCAACATCCTTGCGCTGAATGCGGCGGTGGAAGCGGCGCGCGCCGGTGAGCAGGGACGCGGTTTTGCCGTGGTGGCATCGGAAGTGCGGGCTTTAGCCCAGCGCAGCGCCACGGCGGCGCAGGAAATTAAAGCGCTAATTGCTGATTCCGACAGCAACGTATTGGCTGGTAGTAAGCTGGTGGAAGGCGCGGGGCAGCAACTTTCGCAACTGGTCACCGACGTGCATAAAGTGAAGCAAGTGGTAAGCGAGATGCGCGTGGCCGGTGATGAGCAGAGCAAAGGTATCGCGGAGGTGACGCTGGCGGTATCGCAGATGGAGCGCGGTATTCAGCAGAACCTGATGCTGGTGACGCAAACCGCCGAAAATACCCAAGCGCTGCGTGATGAAGCGGCGCAGTTGGCGCAAGAGATCGCGATGTTTAAAGTGGCTGAGCGCTAATTTACATATGCTTGCAGGTGCGCATGAATGTGCACCCTACGAAAAATGCGCCAATTCATTGTAGGGTCGCCATTTATGGTGACCGAAAAACGCTTAACTGACGAGCATGAGGGCAGCGTTGGCTGCCCGTTATCATTTAGACGATGCGCCAGGCGGCGGCGATCATCTCGGTTAACGTGGGTGCGTCGTAGCTGACCCAACCGTTTTTGCTATTGGCGCGCGACACAATCCAGTCCACGTCGGTGGCTGACAGCGTTGGGCCGTCTAACCAGAACGGCACGATCGCCTGCTGCTGGATCCAGGCTTTCAACGCCAACGCGGGCGGCGCGGGATCATCAGGCAACAGCTGTTGACCGAGCTGCGCCATCAAACGTTGCTGCTCAGCATGTTCGGTTTCCGCCAGCACGTCGAGGAACGGGAACAGTAAGCGTCCGCACACTTCGCCGTGATGGAACGGTTTGATCGCCCCAAGCTCTCCAGCAATACCGTGGATCACGCCCAATCCGGCACTGCTCAGACACACGCCTCCCAACCACGACGCCATCATCATCGCTTCTTGCGCGGCATCACCACGCTCGTCGTCACGGTTTAAATCCGGCCACGCTTTGAAGAACAGTCGCAGCCCATTCAGCGCGGTTTGCTGGGTAAACAGATTACCTTTGCGCGACAGATAGGCTTCGAATAAATGGGTGAAGGCATCGATGGCGCAGGTTGCCAGCACGCTGTCTGGCGCGCCTTTCAGCAGATCGGGATCGAGAATCGCGACCTGCGGCACAAAGACCGGATGGCGCAGCGACGCTTTGACCTGAATGTGCTGCTGATCGGTCACCACCGCGTTCTGCGTGGCTTCGCTGCCGGTGCCCGCCGTGGTAGGAATGGCGATAAGCGGCAGAGTCACCGCTTGCACCGGCGTATCACCGACTTTTTCCAGATAGCGTGCGGTATTCAGCGGATGTTGCATCATCGCGCTGAAGGCTTTGGCCGCATCCAGCACGCTGCCGCCGCCAATCGCCACCACGCGATCAACATGGCCGCGCCAGCGTCGCACCCAACCATCAATCTCATCCGGCGAGGCTTCATGGCTGACGATCTCGTAACCGATGATCTGATCGTTGAGCGCGGCACCCAGGCGCGCCCAGGCTGGACCGTTAAGGAATGAGCGGCCGCAAAACAGCAGCGTCGGCTGGGTACTGGCCGCCAGCAGCGGAATCAGCTGGTCAATACTGCCGCGACCAAACAGGGTTTGTTGATTACTGTACAACTCGATCAGATTCTCACTCACCTGCATGTCCTTCTTGTTTGGCGTAAAGACCTTAGTGTAACCAAAAGCCGTGACACTCCCGCTGCAAACATTCTGATAACGCGCAGGCAAAAAGTTGATCACCTTCGCAAAACAGAAATTCCGCCGCTGCGGCTGGTGCTTTGTGCACAATGTTACCCTTAACATGATACCCGTAACATTGCTCAGCAGGATGTTTTCCTGCGGCGCACGCTGTTGATTCTCATGTCCTCTGGGATAACCATAATAAACCGCTGCCGGTGATTCACCGCGCGCAAAAGTGGAGAAAAATTATGCCATTACTCTATGTGGCGATTGGCGTAGCGTTACTGCTGCTGCTGATGATTCGTTTCAAACTGAACGGATTTATCGCGCTGATTCTGGTGGCGCTGGCCGTAGGCATGATGCAGGGCATGCCGGTCAACAAAGTTATCGTATCGATTAAAACCGGTGTCGG
Source organism: Pantoea sp. SOD02 (assembly GCF_024707505.1). Classification (GTDB taxonomy): domain Bacteria; phylum Pseudomonadota; class Gammaproteobacteria; order Enterobacterales; family Enterobacteriaceae; genus Pantoea; species Pantoea symbiotica. The sequence continues at coordinate 1,201,461 of NZ_CP102604.1, forward strand.
CGGCACCTTGGGCAGCCTTGCGCTGATCATGGGCTTCGGCGCGATGCTGGGTAAACTGCTGGCGGATTGCGGCGGGGCGCAGCGCATCGCCACCACGTTAATCGCTAAGTTCGGCGAGAAGCATATTCAGTGGGCGCTGGTGCTGACCGGCTTCACTGTCGGCTTTGCGCTGTTCTATGAAGTGGGCTTTGTGCTGATGTTGCCGCTGGTGTTCAGCATCGCCGCTTCCGCACGTGTGCCATTGCTGTACGTGGGTGTACCGATGGCGGCAGCACTTTCCGTTACGCACGGCTTCCTGCCACCGCATCCGGGCCCAACCGCGATCGCCACGTTGTTCAACGCCGATATGGGTAAAACGCTGCTGTACGGAACGCTACTGGGGATTCCAACCGTTATTCTCGCCGGTCCGGTTTATGCGCGCTTCCTGAAAGGCATTGATAAGCCGATCCCGGAAGGCTTGTGGAACCCGAAAACCTTTACTGAAGCTGAGATGCCTGGCTTTGGCGTCAGCGTTTGGACGGCATTGGTGCCGGTGGTGCTGATGGCATTGCGCGCAGTGGCGGAAATGCTGCTGCCGAAAGGTCACGTGTTATTACCGTATGCCGAGTTCTTTGGCGACCCGATCATGGCAACCTTGATAGCGGTGCTGATCGCCATCTTCACTTTCGGTCTGAACCGTGGCCGCAGCATGGATGAAGTGATGGGCACCATCACCGATTCGATCAAGATCATCGCGATGATGCTGTTAGTGATTGGCGGTGGCGGGGCGTTTAAACAGGTGCTGGTGGATAGCGGAGTCGATAAATACATCGCCAGCATGATGCATGAAACCAATCTGTCGCCCATCTTCATGGCGTGGTCGATTGCAGCCGTGCTGCGTATTGCGCTGGGCTCCGCGACCGTGGCGGCGATTACGGCTGGCGGTATTGTCGCACCGTTGATCGTCACCAGCGGCGCCAGCCCGGAACTGATGGTGATTGCGGTCGGCTCTGGCAGCGTGATTTTCTCTCACGTCAACGATCCAGGCTTCTGGCTGTTTAAGGAGTATTTCAACCTGACCATCGGCGAGACTTTCCGTTCCTGGTCAGCACTGGAAACCATCATTTCAGTGTGCGGTTTGGTGGGTTGTTTACTGCTTGCCAGCGTCATTTAAGTATCAAGGCTGAGGCATTACGCCTCAGCCGCTTGCGGTTTACTGCGTTAAGGCGCGGAAGGCCGCGAGTTCTTCTTGCGGCATACCTGCCTGTAACGCCGCGTCACAGATTTGCTCCCAGCTATTGCTATCCAGTGGAATGCCATCGCGTTCGCGGATCACACGGTTCTGCTCTTCCCACTCGCCGGGCACCTGAATCGGTGCATCGCCACTTTGCGGCGACTGTTTCACCCAATCGAGGAATGATTCTGCCTCTTCCTGCATTGCGGGCGCATCAAACGCATCCGGATTAACGATGATGGTGGTCATGCAGTTGAAAATGGCATCGTGACTGGTGACCAGCGTGTCATCATGCGTGGTGCGGCCGCCCGACAGCGCGCCGCCGAGGATTTCGCACATGGTCGCCAGCGCATAGCCTTTGTGCAGACCAAACGGCATCAGCGAACCATACGGCGCCTGATGCATCACGCCCGGTTCGGTGGTCGGCTGGCCTTGATGATCAATCAGATAACCTGGCGCGACCTGCTGCTCTTTGTTCCACGCCACCCGCGTTTTACCAAAGGCGATGCCGCTGGTGGCGAAATCGAGCAGCAGCGGTTTGGCATTGCGACGCGGGAAAATGGCGCAGAACGGATTGGTGCCAAAACGACGATCGCTACCGTTGAAAGGCGCCACCATGGGATCGCCCATCACATTAACGAAGTGAAACGAGACAAAACCGGCGGCTGCGCACTGTTCCGCCCAATGGCCGATGCGACCAATGTGGTGCGAATGGTGTAAACCAACCGCTGCAATGCCAAGTTTGGCTGCGCGCTCAATGCCAAGCTGCATCGCTTTAAACGCCGCGACCTGACCAAAACCGTTATGGCCATGCAGCGTCAACACCGCACCGGCGTCTTTTGCCACGCTGGCATGTTGGTTGAGTTGCAAAAAGCCCTGCGCCAGCGAATTCATGTAGCTCGGAATCATGCCAACGCCGTGTGAATCGTGGCCCGCCAGGTTCGCAGCCACCAAATGGTCAGCGACCAGGCGCGCCTCTTCGGCGCTGCTGCCAGCATGTGACCAAATGGCTTGAACAAACTGATGAAGGCGGGAAGGGGGAATAAGATGCAGAGTACTCACGCGGTTAATCTCCTTATCATGAACGATATTGCATCCTGCGACGAAACCAGTAATAACCGCAAGTCAGCGATAAAGAAGTAAAGGGCCACAAAGTGTGGCCCAAAAACTCAGTGCGGCTGTTCAAAACCCGCTTTGACCATTTGATCACGTAACGCGCGGGTAATTTCTCGATTCCCGCCGGTGACCGGATAAATGACATTGTTGACGACATCGTCAAGATAATGCTCTTCAAACTCCTGCATGGTGAGTTGCGTGCCACCTTCATCATTTATCGCAATACTGCCGCTGATGTGGTTGCCGTAATCCTTTGCCTTAAGGCTGTAACGCCCCATGCTGGTATTAATCGTGCTCATAAGAATCTCCTTGTTACGTAGGCATTGATAACAATTGAGGCCTCTCCAGGCGAAGTAAGTTTAGCCTGTAGACGGGCGCTGAGTGCGGTAATAAGGGGAAGGAAAAGCGAATGCTGCGACCCGTCTCGCAAAAAATAATCTGCGTCAGACGAAATGAGAACTTAGGGCTGTGACCACGCTCGCAGCGCCCAGCGAAGGCAGAATGATCATCTATACTGGTTAACAGACACGTTATTTTTCATACTTGAAGGAGCGAACAATGAAAATAATTCTGTGGGTCATCGCCATCATCTTCATCGTTGGATTACTGACAATTACAGGCGTCTTTAAACTGATTTTCTGACAACGACAGGCACCTGCGGGTGCCTGAATTTTTATTCAGCATAGGATTTTTCGCTGTCTTTACAGGACGAGACAGGCAGAATGAAATCGTGCAGATTTAGCGGTTTCTGACATCGTGCGCAGCAGGCGCCATGATGATTTGTCGAATCGACCTTTTCGCAGTCCGATAAGGTGTAAAAAAATTTAGCGCAACCGCAGCGGCTACAACGAATGGTCATGTCAGTTTTTTCCCCATCTCCGTCCTGGAGTATCGAGATTTATCTTATTCGTCTGATGAGTTCAATTGATAAATTTTATTAACTTATTCCGTATGTGAATTGTTTGCGCTAAGTCTCTGAAAGCTATCTTGTTGCTTGCCGTTATCATTACAGCAGGTTTGCACTTTATGTACATTCCGCGGTAATGCCTATCCGTTTATCTGACGTTTCAATTTCACGTCCTGCTTGAGGTAAAATTCGCCAACATCCAAGAATTAGCCTGGAGAGATTAAGCGCATTTTTTATTACTATCCTGGCAATTACTTTAGGAACTCGTCGTACAGGAAGCTGAAAAATATGCCTTCAGGTAATAATTTTTCAGCATGACTTAACAGGAAATTACGTTGTGAATCGGCACTTTTCTGCAGCGTTGTTAGGCTGCATTTTGACCTTATCGGTCTCATTTTCAGCATCAGCGGTTACAACTTCACAAGCCATCAAATCTGGCTGGAACACTTTTAGCGACAACGTGTCGCAAACCTGGTCGCAGCCGCAGAGTTACGATTTTTATCTGCCGGCGATTACCTGGCATAACCGTTGGACTTACGACGATGAACACATTGATAAGTACAACGAACGCCCGTGGGGCGCGGGTGCGGGTGTTTCACGCTGGGATGAAAAAGGCAACTGGCACGGCCTGTACCTGATGGCGTTTAAAGACTCGTTTAACAAATGGGAGCCAATTGGTGGTTACGGTTGGGAAGCGACATGGCGACCGCTTAGCGATCAAAACTTCCATTTGGGTGCGGGATATACGGCGGGCGTAACGGCGAGGGATAACTGGAAATACATTCCGGTTCCACTGATATTACCTTTAGCATCAATTGGATATGGTCCAGCCACTTTCCAAATGACTTATATTCCCGGCACTTACAATAACGGCAATGTCTATTTTGCCTGGCTGAGATTTGAGTTTTAAGCGTTAGTAGCGTTCAGAAAGTGTGATCGGCATGCAAAAAATCAATATTTATCACTTTTTCATCAAATCGCACTGGACAAATGTCACCGCAATTGCTGTACTAGACGTCGACACAGTTTAGTGTCCTTTTTTCATGTAAAGGTAATATAGATGTCTAAGATCAAAGGTAACGTAAAGTGGTTTAATGAGTCGAAAGGCTTCGGTTTCATTACTCCAGAAGATGGCAGCAAAGATGTATTCGTACACTTCTCTGCAATCAACAGCAACGGTTTCAAAACTCTGGCTGAAGGTCAGCGCGTTGAGTTCGAAATCACTGACGGTGCTAAAGGCCCATCAGCTGCTAACGTTATCGCACTGTAATTTAACAGTTCGAATTCTGAAAACCCGCCTCCTGGCGGGTTTTTTTTATGCTTAAATCAGCTCGCTACTTTGTCTGCACATAGATTCTGCGGCACATCTCACAGATAGCTTCCGTAACACAGCCACACCAATGCTTACTTGCAGATTTTTATCCGGCAACGCTATATAACTGCTCAGGGAAAATGAGGAGGCAGGATGAACATACGTCAGGCACAGGCAAAAGACAGTTTTGCATTGAGCGCGTTATTAACCGAATTAGGTTATAGCGCGACGGAAGGATTTATTGATACGCGTTTGGCTCAGCTTATTGATCATCCCGATGAAACGTTGTTGGTCGCCGAACACGGCAATCAAGTACTGGGATTTCTGTCGTTGCACTTTATTCCACAGCTGGCATTGGCCGGCGATTTTGCCCGCATCAGCTACTTCTGTATTGCCGAAGGCGAGCGCAGCAAGGGAAGCGGACAGCAGCTTTTGAATCACGCCGAACAGCTGGCGCGTTCACGTGGTTGCGATCGCATGGAAGTGCATTGCCACTCATCGCGCCTCAAAGCCAATCAATTCTATGCGCGCGAAGGCTATGTGGAATCACCGCGCTATCACATTAAAGATCTGGGTTAAGATTTAGCTCGCGTCCGCTGGCAATTACAATGGCATCGGCGATGCTGTCGAGTTGTACAAAAGGCAGCAGCGCCGCGCTGACGCGAATAAATTGCCGGCTGTTAATGCTACAGCGTTCACCGGGCAGCACGGCGATACCCCGCGCAGCCAGCGTGATCATCGCGTACTGCTCCGATTCCACTGGAATCCACACGCTTAATCCATCGCGCTCCTCCAGCACTAAACCGCGTTTCGCCAGCGCTGCCAGCAACTGCTGGCGACGCTGCGCGTAAGTGGCTTTGGCCTGCTGAATACGCTGCTGAGTCTGCTCGTCGTTGAGCATCCACGCCACGGCATCCTGCAAAATACGGCTGGTCCAGCTGACGCCAAAATTGCGCCACGCTTGCAGGCGTTTCACCATTTCCGCAGTGCCTGATAACACCGCCAGACGCAAATCCGGTCCATAAGCTTTGGAAAACGAGTGCACATGCAGCACGCGTTCAGGATAGTGGAAGCCGAGGCTAAACACCGGCCAGCGCGACAGATCGCCAATGCCATCATCTTCCACAATGATGGTGCTACTGTTTGCCAGCACGCGTGCGAGCTCTGCACTGCGACGCTGACTTACGCTGTGTCCGGTGGCTGAATGAGTACGCGGTTGATAGATAAACATCGCCGGAGATTTCTGCATCAGCGTGCTCAGCGCCGAGGGAATTGGCCCTTGTTCATCACATGGCAATGGTAAAATTTCAGCGCCAATGTTGTCTAAAATATCCAGTAATCGCGTGGCAGTAGGATCTTCAATTACCACACGATCGCCCGGTGACAGCAAGGTTTGCACGATCAGGTTCATGGCATCAAAACCGCCGTCGGTCGCCAGCCAGGCTTCGGCGGGATAGGGCCAGCGCGGCGTTACGGCATCCTGCAATTGCGGTGAAATCGCCTCGCGCTGATAGCTATTCAGTTGCGGTGAGGCAATGCCAGCCAGCATCGCCTGCCGCAGATCCGGCAACAGCGTTGGATCTGGTGAGGCCATCGCCAATGACGCCTGAACATTCTCACCGTAATTACCAATCTTCTCGAAACGAATCGGACGCGGCATTACGCTGTTGCCGCTCACCCACACACCGCTGCGACCTTTCCCCGCCAGCACTTTCTGCTTCTTCAGTTGCGCCCAGGCAGCGGAAACCGTTGCCGGGCTCACGCCCAGTCGCTCAGCCAACTCGCGTACCGCTGGCATTTGCATGCCTACCGCAATCTGCCCATCGCGAATCAGTGTTGATGCCGCATGCGTGATGCCTTTGACTGAGGCATCCGTGATCTGCTGGCTAAGCCACTCCAAATCCACACTTTGCGTCATAAGAAAATCCTTTGTTCAGTAACAAATAATAGATTGTTCAGATTAGTATTCGCGTTTTAGACTCAAATTCAAGCACTATTTGCTGCATAAATAATCACAGCCGCAGGGCTGGCAGAACAGACGGGGAAGGTATAACTATGGTAACCATCAGACTGGCGGTACGTGACTGGGATTACTTCACACCGCTGGCACTCGGCGATCTCAAACCGGAAGGTTTCACGCTGGAGATCGATCGCGTTGGCACGTTGGTGGATAACCTCGCCACCAGCGATAAATACGATGCCGGTGAAGTGTCGTTTAGCCGTTTTGCTCAGGCGCGGGCTAAAGGTGACACTTCGCTGCTGGGCCTGCCACACTTCCTGATGCGCGGTTTCCGCCAGCGCTGCATCATTACGTGCAGCGACAGCCCGATTACCACGCCAGCGCAGCTGAAAGGCAAAAAGATCGGCGTTACCGGCTGGCAGGACTCGGGCAACACCTGGACGCGTACCGTGCTGCGTGAAGCGGGCGTGGAGATTGATGATGCGTACTGGTTTGCCGGACGTTTGACCGAAGATCATCCGATTGTTGATCGTCTGGCCGGTTTTGGTCGTCCGGGCCGAATTGAACCGGCGCCAGGCGAGCGTCCACTGATTGAACTGCTGAAGGCGGGCGAGCTGGATGCAGTCTTTACGCCCTTTATGCCGGAAGGTTTCTTCCTCGCCGATTCAGGTCTGCGCCAGCTGCAGGTTGATTTTGCCGCAGCCGAGCGTGACTACTTTAATCGCGTCGGCTATGTGCCGGGCATTCATTTACTGGCGCTGAAGCCTGCCTTAGCCGAGGCGCATCCGTGGCTGCCTCAGGCGCTGAGCGACATCATCGATCGTTCGTACCAGATGTGGATGAAGAAGCGCGAGAAATACGCCGACACCACGCCATGGCTGCTGGACGATTTGCGGCGCACCGCGCAGGAATTACCCGCCAACTGGAATCAGAACGGATTTTCGGTTAACAAAAAGATGATTGCCGATTTTGCGAATGAGCTGTTCCAGCAAGGCCTAACCCAAACATTGCTGACGCCGGAAGCGATTTTCCCGGCTGCGGCGCGAGGAGAATAATGATGAAAGTAGCAATGGGGCAATTTGCCGTCAGCCGCGAATGGCAGGAAAACACCGATATTTGCATCGGGCTGATGAACCAGGCGCTGGCGGGCGGCGCGGATCTGCTGGTGCTGCCGGAAGGCGTGCTGGCGCGTGATATCGCCGATCCAGATCTGGTGCTGAAAGCGGCGCAGCCGCTGGATGGTCCTTTCGTCACTCAGCTGCTGGCGGTTAGCAAAGGCAACAACCTGACCACCATGATGAGCGTACACGTGCCGACCGAAGGGCAGAAGGCGCTCAACGTGCTGATCGCCATTCGCAACGGCGAAATCATCGCTGAGTACGTGAAATTGCACCTGTACGATGCCTTCGCCATGCAGGAGTCGCAGCGCGTCAATCCAGGACGTGAGATTCCGCCGCTGGTTGACGTAGCAGGCATGAAAGTCGGGTTGATGACCTGCTACGACGTGCGCTTCCCGGAGCTGGCGCGTCGCTTAGTGCTTGACGGCGCCGATGTGCTGGTGCTGCCAGCGGCGTGGGTAAAAGGTCCGCTGAAAGAGATGCACTGGGAATTGCTGACCACCGCGCGTGCGCTGGAAAACACCTGCTACATGGTGGCGGTGGGCGAATGCGGACCACGCAATATCGGCAACAGTCTGGTGATCGATCCGTTGGGCGTGGCGATTGCCAAAGCGCCGGAATCAGCCGCGCTGGTGTTTGCCGATCTCGATCCACAGCGCATCGCCTATGCACGCAGCGTACTGCCGGTGCTGGAGAATCGCTGTTTTGCCCGTCCTGAACTTAAACCACTTTGATCGCTGGGGAATCTGACTGATGAAAACTATTGCTACCGCCATCGCGCTTTCATTGGGCCTGACGGCCTGTTTCGCTCAGGCAGCTGGCGCTATTCCGGCGCAAAAAGTGGATCAGGCACTGCACGACCGTCTGCCAGCAGAGATTAAAAGCAGCGGCAAAATGGTCTCGGTAAACAACGGTTCCTTTCCTCCGTACGAGATCGTTAACGGTCCGCACTCAATGGACGGCGCCTCCGCCGATCTCACCGAAGCGCTGGCACAGCTGCTGGGTGTGAAGATTGAACATGCCACAGTGAGCGGTTTATCGGGCGTGCTCACCGGCATTAATTCCGGCCGTTACCAGATGGCGATTGGGCCGATTGGGGATTATCCGGATCGTCAGCAGAAGGTCGATTTTATCGACTTTGTGCAAGAGTTCGTGGTGTTTGGCGTGCAGAAAGGCAATCCATCCAAAATCAACGGTCTGGAAGATACCTGCGGCAAACGCATTGCGGTGATGGCGGCGGGTTCAGCGGAACAGGTGATTCGCAAGCAGTCCGATGCCTGTGTCGCGGCGGGTAAACCGGCGGTGGTGGTGCAATCCTTCACCGATCAGCCGTCGTCGATTTTAGCCGTACGCTCAAAACGTTCCGATGCCTTCTTCTCGTCGCAGGCGCCGCTGACTTACTTCATCGAACAGGCTAATGGTCAGCTGGAGCTGGCGGGCAAAGGCAAGAAAAACGGCTTTGGCGACATTTTCCAGGGCACCGTGGTACCGAAAGGATCGGAGCTGGGCAACGTAGTGCTGGATGCTTACAAAGAGCTGTTCAGTAACGGCACCTACGCGGCCATCATGAAGAAGTGGAAGTTAGACGGCAACGTGTTGCAGCAACCGGGACGTAACCTGGCGCAAGGGGCAGCAAAATGAGTCCGGTCACCAACAATTCGCGAGCCAGGGATAAGGCCGACGTGCAGCAGCGCGATGTGGCTTTTGCCCGCAGTGCGCCCACGTATGGGCGCTGGATCTCATGGATTTTGGTGCTGGTTATTGCCGCAAACTTCCTCTGGCTGGTGGCGACCAACCCCAATTTTGAGTGGAACGTGGTGCTGCAGTGGTTCACCGAAGGTTCGGTGATGAAAGGCCTGCAGGTCACGCTCGGCTTGACGGTGGTGTCGATGATTCTCGGCACGCTGCTGGGGCTGTTGCTGGGCGTGTGGCGTCTTTCGGAAAACAAATTGCTGAGCGGCTTGTCGTCGCTCTACATCTGGTTTTTCCGTGGTACGCCGCTGCTGGTGCAGCTGATCTTTTGGTACAACCTGTCGACGCTGTTTCCCACGATCTCGATCACTATTCCGTGGACGGATATCACCTTTGCCAGCTGGAATACTAACGATCTGATTACGCCATTGACCGCAGCAATTGCCGGACTGGCGCTTAATGAAGCGGCCTATATGGCCGAGATCATTCGCGCCGGCTTGCTGTCAGTGGATAACGGTCAGGTTGAAACCACCCAGGCATTTGGCATGAGCCGCAGCCGTGCGCTGCGACGTGTAATCATTCCACAGGCGATGCGTTCGATCATCCCGCCAACCGGTAACCAGTTGATCAGTATGATCAAAGCGACGTCGCTGGTGAGTGTGATCGCCATGGGCGATCTGTTGTACTCGGTGCAGGCCGTGTATAACCGCACCTTTGAAATTATTCCGATGCTGATGGTCGCGGTGATTTGGTATCTGTTTATCACCTCGATTCTCAACGTGGGTCAGTCCGCCATCGAGCGTTACTACGCACGCGGCACCACCCGCACGGTGGTGAACAAACGTCGTGTTGCCGCTAACGAAGCCGCGCCAGCCGTCGCGCACCGTCTGAAGGAGGATGTATGAGTGAAGTTCAGCCGCTGGTGCGTGCGCGGAATGTGCAGAAGAGTTATGGCGATAACGAAGTGCTGAAAGGCATCGATCTCGATGTGTTTCCGGGTGAAGTGGTAGTAATTCTCGGACCATCGGGCTCGGGTAAATCTACCTTTTTGCGCTGCATTAATCATCTGGAAGACATGAATGCCGGTTCGATTATGGTGGGTGATGACCAGATCGGTTATGAGCTGAAGCGCGGTATTTTGCATCGGCTGTCGGCGCGTAAAATTGCTCATCAGCGTCAGAAAATCGGCATGGTGTTTCAGCAGTTCAATCTCTATCCGCATATGACGGTGCTGCAAAACATCATTGAAGCGCCGATTGGTGTGCACAAATTTGCGCGGCAGGACGCGCTCAAGCATGCCCGTGAACTGCTGGCGACCGTGGGATTGAGTGACAAAGCTGATGCCTGGCCGCGTCATCTGTCGGGTGGTCAACAGCAACGTGTAGCGATTGCGCGTGCGCTGGCGATTAAACCGGCGCTGATGCTGTTTGATGAACCGACTTCGGCACTCGATCCGGAGTTAGTCGGCGAAGTGCTGGCCACCATGCGCACCTTAGCCGATCAAGGGCTGACCATGATTGTGGTGACCCATGAAATTGGTTTTGCGCGTGAGGCGGCCGATCGCGTGGTGTTTATGGATGGTGGCGTGGTAGTGGAGCAGGGCAGTCCCGAGCAGGTGATTGGTAATCCACAGCATCCGCGCACGCAGGCTTTTCTCAGCCGCTTTATTTAGGCGGGCGGTCTCACTCTGTTACAGATTGCAGTTGAGGCCGTTTATAAACTGCGCGTTAATAGTCAGGTCCGTTTTTCACATTGGTTGAAAGGTAAATTATGGAAGGTATCAGTATTGCCAAACTGCTGATCATCGGTGCGCTCATCGTACTGCTTTTTGGCACCAACAAGTTACGTTCACTGGGTGGCGATCTGGGTTCCGCAATCAAAGGCTTCAAGAAAGCCATGAAAGATGATGAATCCGGCGCATCCAAAAGCAGCGCTGAAGAAGCACCTGCTGAACGTGTCAGCCACAAAGAGTAATCTCTGCGCCGAACGTCAATAAGTGTAAATATTTATTACGTTGATAAAAAACCAGACTGTCGCCAGTCTGGTTTTTGTTTTTGTGCGTCTTAGTGCCAGGCAATGCTGGTAACATCTTGTTCATGTAGATCAAACAAGCTGGTGTGAACCATTGATGGATAGGTAGTGATCCCATCCTGGGTTTGCCAGTCATCTAGCATCAGGTCAGTTAAGACCAACGGCAACAGTGACGCTGGCGTTTCATCCTGTGGAGCGACCCAGTCGATTAGCGCGACATCAATGATATCCAGCTGACTTTCCTCAATTGGCAACAGAATGATGCTGGGTTTGGCTTCGATGATAAATAGCCAATCGACTTTGCTGCCAACGACACCCTGCGCACTCGTCGGCATGGCACTGAAGGTATGCTGAGCGGCGGGCAAATCCGCAGGCAGTGCAAACTGCCATTGACCGTCATCCGCAATCTCCTGGCTTCCAACCAACACATCATCAATGTAAAAGCGCAAGATAGAACCCACAGGTGCATCACCACTGAATAGGGTATTGCCGTTTTCATCCTGGGTATCGCGATTGATGGTTACCTCGCTCTCCACTGCGGCATGCGTTGTGATCGTTACCAACGACGCCGGCTCGCTGGCAGCCTGTTCAGGCAATACCAAAAGTTCATGTATCGCCACATCAACAGATTGCGGATTGGATTCTGCTGCCCAGTTTGATGAAACTGGCAATGCAATATCCGTCCCCAGCAACTCAAAGTTCCATTGATTTTCAGTATCATCTGCAATCAATGAATGCGCCACGTGCAGAGTTGGGGACGGTGAGCTTGCTGGCAGGATCGCCACTGCGGGCTGAGCAAGGGCCGCTTCCGCGTTAACCCCATTATTTCCAACAAGTGGCAGTTGCAGATGCATCTCGTTGTAGCGATGCTCAATGCTGATGGCGGTAGCGATAAACGCATTGGCACAAGATGCGTGCGCTGACGTATAGGGATTGGTGATGTCTTTCGGCGTGGTGCGCGTTTTTAGCGCCTCCAGGCTCTCTTCTGATGCGCCATAGTGCCGCGCCTCTGAGGATGGACCTGACACATCCGGTGCTCGTAGTACATCGAGCGCCTTTCTATGAAAGGAAGTTTGCATAATCTGACCTTCAAAAAAATACACTGAGAAAAAGCGAAATAGGCTCTTATGGCCTCAGCGGTTAAAGCGTCAGGTTTGCGACAAAGATTAAGTGGGGGCGGGGGATTTTTGCGATTGCGCCCTATTAAGAACGCAATCGCGAGGAATATTACTTAACTTCCAGACCTTTGGCCTGCATATCAGCATGATAAGACGAGCGCACAAACGGGCCGCAGGCGGCATGGGTGAAGCCCATCGCCATCGCTTCTTCTTTCATCTCATCAAACTCGGCTGGGCTAACATAGCGCTGTACCGGCAAGTGGTGACGGCTCGGCTGCAGATACTGTCCCAGCGTCAGCATGGTGACGCCGTGGCGACGCAGATCGCGCATCACTTCAACGATTTCGGCATTGGTTTCGCCCAGGCCTACCATCAAACCCGATTTGGTCGGGATATCCGGATGCGCTTCTTTGAAACGCTCCAGCAGCTTCAGTGACCAATCGTAGTTGGCGCCCGGACGAACCTGACGGTAAACGCGCGGCACGTTTTCCAGATTGTGGTTAAACACATCCGGTGGCGTTGCGGTGAGAATTTCCAGGGCGCGATCCATACGACCACGGAAGTCCGGCACCAGCGTTTCAATTTTGATGGTAGGGCTTTTTTCGCGAATAGCGCTGATGCAGTCAGCAAAATGCTGAGCACCGCCGTCGCGCAGGTCATCGCGGTCCACCGAAGTAATCACCACATAACGCAACGCCATATCGGCGATGGTTTGTGCCAGTTTCAGCGGTTCGTTAGCGTCAGGCATATTCGGACGACCATGCGCCACGTCGCAGAATGGGCAGCGACGTGTACAAATCGCGCCGAGGATCATAAAGGTCGCGGTGCCGTGGTTAAAACACTCTGCAAGGTTAGGACATGAGGCTTCTTCACACACCGAGTGCAGACCGTTTTTGCGCATCGCGGCTTTGATGCCCTGAATGCGGCTGGAGTCTGCAGGCAGTTTGATCTTCATCCATTCCGGCTTACGCAGAATTTCTTCACGCTCAACCATCACGGTTTTCACCGGGATCAGCGCCATTTTGTCGGCATCGCGATACTTGACGCCACGTTCCATCTGAATTGGTTTACTCATAAATCTGCAGGTTCCGGTCGGGATTGCGATTTGAAAGCTTCCTCACTCAAACTGAGAACCAGGCTTTCAACTTTTTTTGAAAATATGGCAAAAATTATATCATCTCGTCTGTTCATAAGCAGCCGATTAGCCAGTGCAAAAGTTACAATTTTGTAAATGCGCACGTACAGTCAAGGTCAGACTGCGGCATCACTTTGCCATTCCAGTTGGGTAAATCCGCTTAAACGGGCGAAATGCTGCACCAGACGCGGCCGCACATCGGCGGGCGTGACGCCCGACTGCAGCTGGCTGAGTTGCGTCATCTGCATTCCGGCATATCCGCAGGGATTGATGCGCAGAAAGGGCGCGAGATCCATCGCCACATTCAGCGCCAGGCCGTGAAACGAGCAGCCTTTACGGATGCGCAGCCCCAGCGAGCAAATCTTGTCATCGCCCACGTACACGCCTGGCGCATCCGGTCGCGCACGCGCGCTGATGTCATAGTCGGCCAGCGTGGCGATCACCGTTTCTTCCAGTGCTGTCACTAACTCGCGTACGCCCATCTTGCGACGTTTCACGTCGATCAGCACATACATCACCTGTTGGCCGGGGCCGTGATAGGTGACCTGGCCGCCGCGATCGCTTTGCACCACTGGAATATCGCCCGGCATCAGCAGATGTTCGGCTTTACCTGCCTGACCTTGGGTAAACACTGGATGATGTTCCACCAGCCAGATTTCATCGGCGGTGTTGCTGTCGCGTTGATCGGTAAAGTGATGCATCGCATCGGAGATGGGTTGCCAATCGCGCTGGCCGAGTTGACGAACAAGAAGCGTATTAGCTGACAAAGCAGAGATCCGGTAAAGAGTGGAAGGCAGAGTATAACGCTGGCAAAGCGGACTTTGCCAGCGCCAGAATTACAGCACCATCCGCACGATTTCGATGTTGCCCAGCTCTTCGTACAGGGTTTCAACCTGCTCAATGTGGGTGGCGATGATGGTAATGGAAACCGAGTGATAGTTGCCTTTGCTGCTTGGCTTAACGTCCGGTTTGTAATCGCCTGGCGCGTGGCGCTGCACCACTTCAACCACTTGATCAACCAGCTCCGGTTGCGCCAAACCCATCACTTTGTAGGTGAAAGGCGTAGGGAATTCGAGCAGTTCATTCAATTTGGTTTTCATACATTGACTCCGGTGCTTAAAAAAACAGGCTCCCGCCGAGGCGGGAGCAAAGATAGTAGCTTATTTGGGGGCAAATTGGCGTTTTTTCAAGCGCGCCTTAGCCAAACCAGTGGTGGAACATCAGTTTGATGTAATCGATGATGCGGCCGAAGAAACCGCCTTCTTTCACTTCGTTCAGCACCACCAGCGGACGCTGTTCAACTGTTTTGCCATCCAGCTGGAAGTTGATGCTGCCCACCACCTGATTTTTCTGCAGCGGTGCGTGCAGTTCAGTGTTGTTCAGCACGTAGCTGGCTTTCAGGTCTTTCATGCGGCCACGTGGGATGGTCAGATAGGCATCTTTTTCCACGCCCAGCTGAACACGATCGCTGTCACCGAACCACACGGGCTCAGACGCAAACTCTTTGCCTGCTTTCAGCGGTGCCACGGTTTCGAAGAAGCGGAAGCCCCACGTCAGCAATTTCTTGCTCTCGGTTTCACGGCCTTTATAAGTACGACCGCCCATCACTGCGGAGATCAAACGCATCTGGCCTTCAGTGGCAGAGGCAACCAGGTTGTAGCCCGCTGCGTCTGTGTGACCGGTTTTGATGCCATCCACGTTCAGGCTGGTATCCCACAGCAAACCGTTACGGTTAGTCTGCTTGATGTTGTTAAAGGTGAAATCTTTTTCACGGTAAACCGCGTACTCATCTGGCACGTCACGGATCAGCGCCTGGCCGATCAACGCCATATCGCGCGGCGAGCTGTATTGGCCTTCCGCATCCAAACCGTGCACGGTCTGGAAATGGGTGTTTTTCAGGCCTAATGCGCCAACGTAGTTGTTCATCAGGTTAACGAACGCGTCCTGACTGCCGGCAACATAATCCGCCATCGCCACACAAGCATCATTACCTGATTGCAGCACGATGCCGCGCGTCAGCTGAGAAACCGGTACACGATCGCCTGGCTTCAGGAACATCAGGGATGAACCTTTAAATACCGGATTACCGGTTGCCCAGGCATCTTTGCCCACGGTCACGATGTCATCGTTATGGATTTTGCCCGCTTTGACCGCCTGACCAATCACGTAGCTGGTCATCATTTTGGTCAAACTTGCCGGATCGCGGCGTGCATCCGCGTTCTTTTCGGCCAGCACTTTGCCGGAGTTATAGTCGATCAGCACATAAGCTTCAGCATCAATGTCCGGCACGCCCGGAATCATAGTCTTAAGGTTAACATCGTCCGCAAAAGCGACATGGCTGAGAGAAAGGGCGACCAGTGATCCCACTGTCAGGCGTTTCAGAAAACGAGAAGGTTTCAGCGTATTCATGTTCAGGACTACAACATCCGTGGGTTTAGAGTGAAAAAAGTGCCTAACTATAGCAAACGCCCGATCGGGCGACATCTTGCTTTGCAAATCAGTTTCAGCAGGAAATGTCACTGTCCGTTACATCGATGGTCGGGCAGTGGTAATAAATGAGCTCATTTGCGCTTCAGTGTTCAGACGCTGCTGCAACGCGGCGGCTTCGGCACGGCTTTGATAGCCACCTAACTGAATGCGATAGACGTTGCCATTGGCTTCAACGGCACCCGGTACGCCAAAACGTTTACCCAGGCTTTCCGCCAGCTGGCGCGCCCGCGCTGGATCGTTAATCGCGCCAACCTGCACCACATAACCGCTGCCGGCATGGGCATTCTGGCTGCTGGCAGGCGCTGCTGCTGCGGCTGGCGCGGAAGAGGCTGGTGCTGCTGGCGCGGCAACCGGCTCGCTGCCTTCCAGCACACCCGTGGCTAACGGCTGCGGTGCGCCGAGAAAGCCGCTGCTCTGAACTGGCGCACCCATGCTGTCACTGCTTTGCAAGGTGCTGTTATCCACCGCGCGCACATCTTGCGGTGCAGGCGCTGGCGCAGTATTGGCGCTGCCGCCCATCATCACCATGCCGCCGCCGAGATCCGGACGTGCGGGCAGGGCGTAGCTCTGTTTGGCGACGGTGGTACCGATGGTGCCGGGACCAGAAACTGAGCCATCCGGCGCCACTTTGATGTAATCAACGCGCACGCGAGTATTGTTAGAGATATTCAGGCGATCGCCCGCCGCACGCGACAGGTCGATAATGCGGCCTGGCGTATAAGGACCGCGATCGTTAACGCGCACCACAATCTGGCGACCGTTGGCGAGGTTAGTCACGCGCACATAGCTCGGCAGCGGCAGCGTAGGATGCGCGGCGGTCATGGCTTCCGGATCGTAAGATTCACCGATAGCAGTGCGATTACCCTGCGCTTCGTCACCGTACCAGGTGGCTAAACCCACTTCGCTGTAGTTCGAAGGATCTTTGATCACGCGGTAGTTTTTACCGTTGACGCTGTAATCCTGGCTGGTGGAAGGATTGATCGGTTCATAGCGTGGTTCAACGCCAGGAATTTCCACTACCGGGCCGTTATAGGCCGGTTGCGGTGGCGCAGTATTATTCTGCGGTTCCGGTGTGGAACAGGCAGCCAGTACCAATGATGCCAGTGCAACCCCAAGCCAGTCCTTACGCATGTGCAGCCTCTTAAACGCTTTTAGATAACATTTTTCGATGAGTATGGATTGACATCACAATGCCAAATCCAGCCATTAACACAATCAATGCCGATCCGCCGTAGCTCACCAGCGGCAGCGGTACGCCAACCACCGGTAAGATACCACTTACCATGCCAATGTTAACGAAAACATAAACGAATAAAATCAGCATCAAACCGCCCGCCATCACGCGACCAAAAGTGGTTTGCGCGCGCGCAGCAATAATCAGTCCGCGCATGATCAGCAGCAAATAGAGTACCAGCAATAACAACACACCAACCAGGCCAAGTTCTTCCGCTAACACGGCAAAGATAAAGTCGGTATGACGCTCAGGCAGGAATTCCAGCTGCGATTGGGTGCCGTGCAGCCAGCCTTTGCCGCGCAGGCCACCGGAACCGATAGCAATCTTCGACTGGATGATGTGATAACCGGCGCCGAGCGGATCGCTTTCCGGGTCCAGCAGCATCATCACGCGGTCGCGCTGATAATCGTGCATCAGGAAGAACCACAAAATCGGGATAAAGGCCGCCACTAGCAGCACGGCGATACCAATCAGTTTCCAGCTCATACCGGATAAAAACAGCACAAACAGTCCGGAAGCGGCGATCAGAATCGACGTACCCAAGTCAGGCTGGGCAGCCACCAGCAGCGTTGGCATGAAAATCAGCACCAGCGCGATGCCGGTGTTTTTCAGCGTCGGCGGGCAGACATCGCGGTTAATAAAGCGCGCCACCATCAGCGGCACGGCAATCTTGGCGATCTCCGAGGGCTGGAAGCGCACAAAACCAAGATCGAGCCAGCGCTGTGCGCCTTTACTGATGTGGCCAAATGCATCCACCGCGATCAGCAATATCACGCAGACAATATAGAGATAGGGCGCCCAGCTTTCATAAACGCGCGGCGGCACCTGCGCCAGCACCAGCATGATGACGATTCCCATGGCGATCTGCCCGAACTTACGCTCGGTCATGCCGGGATCCTGTCCGCTGGCACTCCAGATGACGATGGCGCTGTAGGTCAGCAAGCTGAGAATGATCAGCATAAACAGCGGGTCGATATGGATGCGCGTCCAGATCGATCTTTTCTGCGGACTATCGTTCATGGACATTGTTATTCACCTTCGTAGCCGGGCGGCGTCGGTACGGCTTCTGGCAGCACGGTATTATTGTCGCCTAACATAATGTGGTCGAGAATCTGGCGCATCACAGTGCCGACAGCCGGACCTGCGCCGCCGTTTTCCAGAATCATGGTGACGGCCACGCGCGGCTTATCGTACGGCGCGTAAGCGGTCATTAATTTATGGTCGCGCAGACGCTCTGCAATCTTGTGAGCGTTATAGACTTCATTTTCTTTCAGACCGTAAACCTGCGCGGTACCGGATTTAGCGGCGATTTTGTAAGGCGCATCGGCAAAACTCTTGTGTGCCGTACCGTTGGCGCGGTTCGCTACGCCATACATGCCGTCTTTAGCAATTTCCCAGTAGCCTGAGTGAATATCGCCAATCGGTGCATCCGGCGGCTGGCGATAGGGCACCATGGTTTGGCCTTCACGCGTGGCGCGCAGTAAGTGCGGCACCTTGATCACGCCGTCGTTAATCAGAATCATCATCGCTTTGTTCATCTGAATCGGCGTCGCGGTCCAGTAACCTTGGCCGATACCAACCGGAATGGTGTCACCCTGATACCACGGCTTCTTAAAGCGCTTTAGCTTCCACTCGCGCGTAGGCATGTTGCCCGCGCTCTCCTGCGGCAGGTCAATGCCGGTGCGATGGCCGTAACCAAACTTGGTCATCCACTCTGACAGGCGATCAATGCCCATATCGTAAGCGACCTGATAGAAGAAGGTATCCGCCGATTCTTCCAGAGATTTGGTGACGTTCAGGCGTCCGTGGCCCCATTTTTTCCAGTCACGATAGCGCTTTTCTGAGCCGGGCAGTTGCCACCAACCGGGATCAAACAGGCTAGTGTTGCGGTTGATCACGCCTGCGCTCAGCGCCGACACGGCAACGTAAGGTTTCACCGTAGAAGCCGGTGGATAGGAAGCTTGCAGCGCACGGTTATACAGCGGACGGTTTTCGTCGCTCAACAGCGCTTTGTAATCTTTACTGGAGATGCCGTCGACAAACAGGTTTGGGTCGTAACTCGGCGTTGACACCAGCGCAAGGATTTCGCCGGTGCGCGGATCGCTCACTACTACCGCCGCGCGGCTGCCGGTCAGCAAGGTTTCGATGTATTGCTGCAGCTTGAGGTCAACCGTCAGATAGATATCGCGTCCGGCCTGCGGAGACTGCTCGTGCAACTGGCGGATGACGCGGCCACGGTTGTTAACTTCAACCTCTTCATAACCGGTTTTGCCGTGCAGCACATCTTCGTAATAGTTCTCGATGCCAAGCTTGCCGATATCATGCGTGGCCGCATAGTTTGGCCATTTGCCTTCCTGATCGAGGCGCGTGACATCGCGATCGTTAATTTTGGAGACGTAGCCCACCACGTGCGTCAGCGTCTGGCCGTAAGGATAGTAGCGGCGCTGGTAGCCTTTTACTTCCACGCCAGGAAAACGGTATTGATTGACGGCAAAACGCGCTACCTGCACCTCGTTTAAACCGATTTTGACCGGAATCGAGGTAAAGCGGCGTGAGCGTTTGCGCTCTTTTTCAAACGCATCGATATCGTCGTCGGTCAGATCCAGCACCGGACGCAGATCCTGTAAGGTCTGCTTCAGGTTTTCGACCTTTTCCGGCATCAGTTCGGCCTGATAGATGGTGCGATTTAACGCCAGCGGCACGCCGTTACGATCAAAAATAATGCCGCGACTCGGCGCCACCGGCACCAGCTTGATGCGGTTTTCATTCGAACGGGTGCTGTAGTCGTCAAAGCGCAGAATTTGCAGGTGGTACATATTGACCACCAGAATGCTGGAGAGCAGCAGGATGCCAACAAAAGCCACCAATGCTCGGCGGACAAAAAGTTTCTGTTCGGCAGTGTAATCGCGAAAGGCGTTGCTCTGTAATTTCATCCGCTACATTTATTGTCTGGGGTTGTCAGGCGTTTATTCACGATGATAAGGATGATTCGTGGTGATGCTCCACGCACGATACAGGCTTTCCGCTACCAGCACACGCACCAGCGGATGTGGCAACGTGAGCGCTGACAGTGACCAGCTTTGTTCGGCAGCGGCCTTGCACGCGGGCGCCAGTCCTTCCGGACCGCCGATCAACAGGCTGACATCGCGGCCATCCAGTTTCCAGCGTTCAAGTTGCTGCGCCAGCTGCGGGGTTTCCCACGGCTGTCCGGGGATATCCAGCGTGACAATACGATTGCCTTTACCCACGGCGGCCAGCATCGCTTCACCTTCTTTTTCCAGAATGCGTTTGATGTCGGCGTTCTTGCCGCGTTTGCCAGCAGTCACTTCGATCAGTTCAAACGGCATATCTTTCGGGAAGCGGCGCAGATACTCCATGAAACCGGTCTGAACCCAGTCGGGCATTTTAGTGCCGACGGCTACAAGCTGCAGTTTCACGTCTTAGCTCCAGAGTTTTTCCAGCTCGTACAGCTGGCGGCTCTCTGCTTCCATCACGTGCACAATCACGTCACCCAGGTCAACGACCACCCAATCGGAGGCGGTTTTGCTGTCAACACCCAGCGGCTTAAGGCCGGCAGTGCGCGATTCCTGCACCACATGATCGGCGATAGAAGCGACGTGACGTGTTGAAGTGCCGGTGCAAATAATCATGCAATCGGTGATGCTGGATTTGCCCTGAACATCAATAGCAATGATGTCCTGGCCTTTGAGATCATCAATCTTATCAATAACGAACTCTTGGAGTGCTTTACCTTGCAAAAGGTTCCCCTTAAAAACAGGTGATTACGGACGGGCTAACGATGCGAGAAAGGTAGCCGAAAATGAAGCGGCGCAGTATAGCATGCTGCCTTTAGCTGCGATATAAGCCAACGCTATCGATGTAGCCGATCACTGCATCGGGCAATAAATCTGCGCAGGAGATTCCCGCATGGCGGCGCTGACGGATTTCGGTGGCGGAAATATCGAGCAGCGGCGTATCTGCCAGCCAGATGTGTCCTGCAGGTGAGTGATGAAGCTGCTGCACATCATCGGCGAGATGCTCATCGAGCCACTGCTGCATCTCAGGCGTTTCCATCTGGGTGGCGTAACCCGGACGCTTACACACCAGCAAATGGCACAGCGACAGCAAATCTTGCCAGCGATGCCATTTGGCTAACGTTAGCAGAGAATCCTGGCCAATGATAAACCCGAGGGGCTGTTCTGTGCCGCGTTCCGCACGCAGTGCTTCCAGCGTAGCCACCGTCCATGACGGCGTTGCACGCTCCAGTTCACGCGTATCGATATCAAACAGCGGGCGATCGGCGATGGCACAGCGCAGCATCTCAACGCGCTGTTGCGCACTGGCTTCCGGCTGCGGGCGATGCGGCGGCACGTTGTTGGGTAGCAATGTGACCTTTTTCAAACCCACTTTCTGGGCCAGCGCTTCTACCGGGCGGAGATGGCCGTAGTGAATCGGATCGAAGGTGCCGCCAAACAGGGCGTAGAGTTTAGACATCGGTAAAGCTCAGTGGGAAATCGCGGTGACACAGCAGCAGCGACAGCGTTTCCAGCTGCGGCCACAGGTTTTGGCCATAATCCTGCTTCATGCTGAGTTCCAGCTCTGCCAGCAAATGCACCGCACGCTGTAAACGCTGCGCATCAAGGCGCTGTAATGCTTCGGTAAACAGCGCGCGACGGTTTTGCCAGATACGCTGCTGATCCATCAGCGTGCGCAGCGCTTGTTTCGCCTGATTACGTTGCAGATGCAGCAGCGTGAGTAAATCGCGTTGCAGCGTGCGCAGCAGAATCACCGCTTCGCTGTCCTCTTTCTCCAGCTGATGCAGGATGTGCAGGGCGCGTTTACTTTTTCCCGCCAGCAGCGCATCCACCCAATGGAATGGCGTAAAGTGCGCGGCATCGTTGACAGCGGCCTCGACGCGCGGCAGCGTCAATTTACCATCCGGCCACAACAGCGATAAGCGTTCCAGCGCCTGCGACAGCGCAAGCAGATTCCCTTCGTAGCAGTAGCAAAGCAGCTGGATCGCTGCATCATCGACGCTCAACTTCATCGCTTTGGCGCGACTTGCCACCCAGCGCGGCAGCTGTGCCTGTTCAGGCGTCTGACACGGTACCAACACCGCTTGCGCGCTCAGCGCTTTGAACCAGGCGCTGTTCTCCTGTGCCTTAGTCAATTTCGCCATGCGCAGCACCAGCAAAATATCGCTGTGCAGCAGCGTAGAGAGTTTCACCAACTGCTCGGCGATAGCGGCGTTTGGACCGTTTTCAGGCAGTTGCAGCGTCAGAGTTTGGCGTTGGGTAAACAGGCTAAGCGATTGGCAACTGACGAAGATCGCATCCCAATCCGTTTGCGCATCAATGGTGACGCTGAAGTGCTCTTCAAAGCCCTGTGCGCTGGCGGTAGCACGGATCGCATCCGCGCTTTCCTGAATCAGCAGAGGTTCATTACCGGTGAGAAAATAACAGGCGCGCAGCCCCTCTCGAAGCTGCGCGCTCAGTTGTTCAGGATAAATCCTGATCATTGCAGACTGGTGGCTGACGAAGAGGACACTTCCGGTGAGTTCTGTCCCGGTGCAATCGTCTCAGGCTGCGGCAAGGTATCTTTGTTGCTTTCCTGCGCGGCATGCACGGTCAGCAGTTTACGTACTAACTGCTCGGACGCGCGCTGACGCATCTCCTGCACGATCATATCCTGTTCGGCATCCTTCGCCAGTGCGGCGTTCGGGTTGTCGAAGAAAGAGCGATACACGGTAGTGCTGATCGGGTAGATACCTTTACCCGGCAGCAGAACCTGTGCAGTGACCGTCATTACCAGCGAGTATTCTGCGGTAGTACCGCTGATGAACACCGATGCGGTATCACGTCCCTGGCCTTCAGCACCCAAACGCAGTGTTGGATATTTGGCACTGGCCGCTTTGCTGTCTTCAATGATGGTGACATTGTTGATGCGCAGCTGCTGGCGCACGGCTCGCGCCAGTGGACCATAGGGATCGCCGCTCTGGACGATAAGGGTTTTCATCTCACTCGGCACCGAAGTGGTGCCGCGCGGGTGGAAACCACAGCCTGCGGTAATCAATACCGCAAGCAGGACAAACAGCCTGATAATCAGTTGTCGCACAGTTCCTCCTGAACTTAACCTACGACCAGGTTAAGCAGTTTGCCAGGGACATAAATCACTTTACGAATGGTGACGCCATCCAGATATTTCGCCACCAAATGCTCCTGCGCAGCACGCGCCTGCACCTGCTCCTGCGTGGCATCCGTCGCAACGGTAATCTTGCCGCGCACTTTGCCATTCACCTGCACCACTACCAGCAGCGAATCTTCCACCATCGCCGCTTCATCGGCTACCGGCCAGCTGGCTTCGTCAATGCTGCCTTCGCCGCCCAGTGCTTGCCACAACACATAGCTGGCGTGCGGGGTGAACGGATAGAGCAGACGCGTCACAGCGACCAGCGCTTCCTGCAGCAGCGCGCGGTCTTGCTCGCTCTCTTGCGGGGCACGGATCAGCTTGTTCATCAGTTCCATGATAGCGGCGATGGCGGTGTTGAACGTCTGACGACGACCCACATCATCGGCCACTTTGGCGATGGTTTTGTGCAGATCGCGACGCAGCGCTTTCTGATCGTCATCCAGGCTGTGGACGTCCAGCGCCACGGTCGCGCCTTTGGCAATGTGTTCGTAAGCCAGTTTCCATACGCGCTTCAGGAAGCGGTTGGCACCTTCAACGCCCGATTCCTGCCACTCAAGCGTCATCTCTGCTGGCGAAGCAAACATCATGAACAAGCGAACGGTATCTGCACCGTAACGCTCAACCATCAGCTGTGGATCGATGCCGTTGTTTTTCGACTTCGACATTTTGCTCATGCCGGCGTAAACCACTTCACGACCTTCGTTGTCGATGGCTTTAATAATGCGGCCTTTCTCGTCGCGCTCAACGGTGACGTCAACCGGAGAAACCCAGTTGCGCTCGCCGTTCACGCCGAGGTAGTAGAACGCATCAGCCAGTACCATGCCCTGACACAGCAGGCGTTTGGCTGGCTCATCCGAGTTGACCAGGCCAGCATCACGCAGCAGCTTGTGATAGAAGCGGAAATACATCAGGTGCATGATGGCGTGTTCGATACCGCCAACATACTGATCGACCGGCAGCCAGTAGTTCGCCGCCGCCGGATCCAGCATGCCTTCATGGTAGTTGGCGCAGGTATAGCGCGCGTAGTACCAGGATGACTCCATAAAGGTGTCGAAGGTGTCGGTTTCACGCAGCGCCGGCTGGCCGTTAACGGTGGTTTTGGCCCACTCAGGATCGGCTTTGATTGGGCTGGTGATACCATCCATCACCACGTCTTCTGGCAGGATAACCGGCAACTGATCTTCTGGCGTTGGCATTACGGTGCCATCTTCCAGCGTTACCATTGGGATTGGTGCGCCCCAGTAACGCTGACGGGAAACGCCCCAGTCGCGCAGACGGTAATTCACTTTACGCTCGCCCACGCCTTTAGCTGCCAGCGCATCGGCGATGGCGTTGAAGCCCGCCTGATGATCCAGACCGTTGTATTCACCTGAGTTGAACAGCGCGCCTTTGTCGGTCATTGCGGCAGCACTTACATCCGGTTCTGAACCGTCAAGATTCAGGATGACTGGCTTGATGTTCAGGTTGTATTTGGTGGCGAACTCCCAGTCACGCTGGTCGTGGCCTGGAACGGCCATTACTGCGCCGGTGCCGTACTCCATTAATACGAAGTTAGCGACCCACACAGGAATCTCTTCACCGGTCAGCGGATGGATAGCAAACAGGCCGGTGGCCACGCCTTTCTTCTCCATCGTTGCCATATCAGCTTCGGCAACTTTGGTGGTGCGGCATTCGTCGATGAATTCAGCCAGCGCAGGATTAGTGGCAGCAGCTTGCTGCGCCAGTGGATGACCTGCGGCAACTGCCACATAAGTAGCGCCCATAAAGGTGTCTGGACGAGTGGTGTAAACGGTCAGCTTCTCGGCGCTGTTGGCAACGTCAAAGGTGATTTCCACGCCTTCAGAACGGCCAATCCAGTTGCGCTGCATGGTTTTGACCTGCTCCGGCCAATCTTCCAGCTTATCGAGATCGTTGAGCAGCTCTTCCGCATAGGCGGTGATTTTTACAAACCACTGTGGGATCTCTTTGCGCTCAACTTTGGTATCGCAGCGCCAGCAGCAGCCGTCGATAACCTGTTCGTTGGCCAGTACGGTCTGATCGTTCGGGCACCAGTTCACCGCCGAGGTCTTTTTATAGACCATGTCTTTTTCATACAGCTTGGTGAAGAACCACTGTTCCCAGCGATAGTATTCTGGCTGGCAGGTCGCCAGTTCGCGGCTCCAGTCGTAGCCAAAGCCCAGTAATTTCAGCTGGTTCTTCATGTAGGCGATGTTGTCGTAGGTCCACGGTGCAGGCGCGGTGTTGTTTTTCACCGCAGCGCCTTCGGCTGGCAGACCAAATGCATCCCAGCCAATCGGCTGCAGGACGTTTTTGCCGAGCATACGCTGGTAGCGCGCAATCACATCGCCAATGGTGTAGTTACGCACGTGACCCATGTGCAGGCGGCCAGAAGGATAGGGCAGCATCGAAAGGCAGTAATATTTCTCTTTGCCTTCCTGCTCGGTCACTTTAAAGGTTTCGTTTTCGTCCCAGTGCTGTTGGACGCGGGATTCTATCTCTTCCGGGCGGTATTGCTCTTGCATGGCTGCCTGTGGTCCTTTGTGAAAATCGCTAAGCATACTTTTAGATCCGCATAGCATACCCATAAGGCTGCGCCTCAACAACTTTTCACGCCCTCGCAGGCCGGATTTCTGCCGAATGCGCCGCCGCTTTCACCCTTTTGTGATTTCTCCGGTTGCTGCCCATGCAATTGTGACAAAACCGCTAAACTTAACAGCAGTATCCGCAGCGGAAAGGAGAACAAAATGAATAACGTGGCGCAGGAATACCGTGCAACGATTGAAGCATTATCCCAGCGATTGGATCATGGCGAGCGCGATGTTGATGCGCTGGTGGCCGAGGCGCGTCAAAGTTTGCTGGCGAAAAAAACGCTGTCGCCCGCCGAGGTGAATGAAGTAATGCGCGCCGTGCGCCGCGATTTACACGAGTTTGCGCTGAGCTATCAGGAGTCTTCTGATGTGGTTGGCGATTCGGTGTTTTTGCGCGTGATTCGCGAAAGCCTATGGAAAGAACTGGCGGATATCACCGATAAAAGTCAGCTCGAGTGGCGTGAGGTGTTTCAGGATTTGCGCCATCACGGCGTTTACCAGAGCGGCGAAGTGGTCGGCCTGGGGAATTTAGTCTGTGAGAAGTGCGGCTTCACGCGGGCGATTTATACGCCAGAGAGCTTAACGCGCTGCCCGGAGTGTGGGCACGATCAGTTCCAGCGTCAGCCGTTTGAACCCTGATGAAAGGTAGCCAGGTCGTCATTAATGACGACCCTACAAAAGTGAGGTGATTTTGTAGGGTGCGCATTAATGCGCACCTGGCTTGAGGATATTGAATCAGTGCAGAATCTTCGCCAGGAAGTCTTTGGCACGATCGGATTGCGGGTTGTTAAAGAAGTCATCCTTATTGGTGTCTTCGATAATTTTCCCTTCATCCATAAAGATCACGCGGTTGGCAACTTTGCGCGCAAAGCCCATCTCATGCGTCACCACCATCATGGTCATGCCTTCATTCGCCAGCTCAACCATCACGTCCAACACTTCGTTGATCATTTCAGGATCAAGCGCTGATGTCGGCTCATCAAACAGCATCGCCACTGGATCCATACACAACGCACGCGCGATTGCCACGCGCTGCTGCTGACCACCAGAAAGCTGACCCGGAAACTTATCCGCGTGCGCAGAGAGCCCAACGCGTTTTAGCAGGCCTTGTGCTTTCTCACGCGAGGCCGCTTTATCACGCTTCAGCACTTTAACCTGCGCCAGCGTCAGGTTCTCAATGATGCTGAGATGCGGGAACAGCTCAAAGTGCTGGAACACCATGCCGACTTTGCTGCGCAGTTGAGCAAGGTTGGTTTTTTTGTTGTTCACTTCGGTGCCGGTCACCTGAATGCTGCCCTTTTGAATCGGCTCCAGGCCGTTCACGGTTTTAATCAGCGTTGATTTACCTGAGCCAGACGGACCGCAGACCACCACCACTTCACCTTTTTTCACTTCGGTGGAGCAGTCGGTCAGCACCTGAAAGTGCCCATACCACTTTGAAACATTTTTCAGGCTAATCATTTAAACCGTCCTCTTTCTTTTCAGATAGGTAACCAACAGCGAAGCGCTCAGGCTGATCACGAAGTAGACCAGACCAGCAAACAAAATCATTTCAACCTGGGTTCCGTCACGCTCACCAATGGTTGACGCGGTGCGGAAGAAATCAGCCAGGCTCAGTACATAGACCAGCGAGGTATCCTGGAACAGCACGATGCCCTGGGTTAGCAGCAGCGGCACCATGGCGCGGAACGCTTGCGGCAGCACGATCAGTTTCATCGATTGCCAGTGCGTCATGCCGAGCGCCAACGCGGCATTGGATTGCCCACGTGAGATGCTCTGAATACCGGCACGGATGATTTCCGAATAGTACGCCGCTTCAAAGAGCGCAAATGCCACCATGGCGGAAATCAGGCGGATATCCGATTTAGGCGATAAGCCCAGCACCTGCTGCAGGAACGCGGGCACAACCAGATAAAACCACAGCAGCACCATCACCAAGGGTACGGAGCGGAACAGGTTGACGTACAGCTTGGCAAACCAGCGCACCGGCGCGATCGGCGACAAACGCATCACCGCCAAAATCGTGCCCCAGATAATGCCAAACACCACGGCAATCGCGGTGATCTTGAAGGTGATGATTAACCCATTCCATAAGTAAGGCAGGCTGGGAACAATCGAACTCCAGTCAAACTCGTACATTATTTGCCTCCCATATTGCCAGGCAGGCGAATTTTGCGTTCTACCACACTCATAATCAGCATGATCACCAGGTTAATGCCGACGTACGCCAGAGTGATGGCGGTAAAGGATTCATAGGCATGCGCGGAGTAATCCAGCAGCTTGCCGGCCTGCGCCGCCATATCCACCAAACCGATGGTCGAGGCGATCGCCGAGTTCTTCACCAGGTTAAGCATTTCCGAAGTCATCGGCGGCACAATCACGCGATACGCATTCGGCAACAGCACATAGCGGTAGGTTTGCGGCAGCGTCAGGCCCATCGCTAAACCCGCATTTTTCTGACCACGTGGCAGCGACTGAATCGCTGCGCGCACCTGTTCACAGACGCGCGCAGCGGTGAACAAGCCCAGACAGATAGTTGAAGAGAGGAAGAACTGAATGTTTGGATCCAGCTCAGACTTAAACCACATCCCCAGCTTTTCGCCCACCAGTTCTGGCGCCACCAGATACCAGAAGAAGAACTGCACAATCAGCGGGATATTACGGAATAGCTCCACGTAGCAGGTGCCAATCGCCGCCAGCAGGCGGTTGGGCACGGTACGCAGAATGCCAAATAAGGAACCTACCAGGAAGGCGATAATCCAGGCGCAGCAGGACACCGCAATGGTGACCTGAAAACCGGACCACAGCCAGCCGAGGTAAGTCGTATTGCCGAACGGGGCCTGTTCAAGAAAAATGCCCCAGTTCCAATCGATACCCATAACGAGCTCCGGTAAAAAAAGGGTAGCGAGGCTACCCATAAGATTGTTGAGCGGTGTCTTGCATCCTGCTTCAGGGGAACGGCCTGTTACAGTCTGTCTGTCCGCACCGCATGTTCAGCAATCGAGAGGGCAGCGGGGCTGCCCTTGTTGTCGTTGTTAATTCAGAGTGCTTTGTCGTTCGGTGCTTTGAACAGGGCCTGCATATCGCTTGAGAGTTCGAAGTTCAGGTTCAGATTCTTTGGTGGAATCGGCTGTTTGAACCAGGTTTCAAACCATTTTGAGGCTTCGCCAGAGGTCTGCGCTTTAGCAATGGTTTCATCCATCAGCTGTTTGAACTGTGGATCCTGATTGCGCAGCATGCAGCCGTAAGCTTCTTTCGACTGCGGTGTACCCACGATGTCCCAGTTGTCTGGCTTCTTGGCTTTGGCACGTTCACCCGCCAGCAGCGCGTCATCCATCATGAAGGCCACAGCACGACCGGTTTCCAGCGTACGGAAAGAATCGCCATGGTCTTTCGCGCTGATGATGCGCATATCCATTTTCTGCTCGTCGTTCAGCTTGTGCAGCAGAACTTCAGAAGTGGTACCGGAGGTCACGACAACGGTTTTGCCCTTCAGATCTGGGAAATCTTTGATGTCGCCGCCTTTTTTCACCAGCAGACGCGTACCGATGATAAATACGGTGTCAGAGAATGCCGCTTGCTTCTGGCGTTCCAGGTTGTTAGTGGTAGAACCGCACTCAAAATCGTAAGTCCCGTTCTGCAACAGTGGAATACGGTTCTGCGAGGTAATCGGCAGCATTTTAATCTGCAAATCAGGCTTATTCAGTTTGGCCTTGATAGCCGCGATGATGGCGTTTGAATAATCCTGTGAATAGCCAACCACTTTTTGCTGGTTGTCATAGTAAGAAAAGGGAACTGATGATTCACGATGCCCAACGACGATCACGCCGCTATCATTGATTTTTTTCAGGGTACCAGTGAGATCTTCCGCCTGGGCCGCTCCCGCTGCTGCTCCCAACAGCAAAAGAGATAATGCCACTTTGCGTATCTGCATGTTCCAACTCCTTCGTATGGATGTCGCGCAGAACATAAACTGCGCAGATTGTGATGTTGTGTGTATTTCGTGCTGCTTTTTTAGTTATCCCATAGCGCAACTGCACGCAGGATAGTGATTAACATAGCGAATTGTTAACGCAATGAAACAAAAAAGTTTCTTTTTTGCGAGCCGCTCCGCACCAATAAAAGGCAAAAATTCACCAATGCGCTAATAGAGTGCGCATCATTGCCATAAATTAGTGCGTAAAGGTTGCATTACGCTGACAAAAGCCGATGTTTGCGAAAATCACTGAAATAAGTAGCAATGATCGTGCCAGCACGATGAATAAGTGTAAAAAGCCAGCAGAGAATCGGGGAAAGCACAACGGAAGGAAGAGAAAACAGCGCATAAAAAAGGCGAAGTATTCACTTCGCCTGTTTGCATAGCAGCCTCAACTAGTGGCGACGGCGCAGAATGGCCAACACAATGCCAATCAGCGTCAGCATCCACACCGGCCAGATGCCTGCTTTGGCATAAGGTGTTTCGCCGGTGGTTGGTGTCACTTTGGCTTCAAGTACATCACGGGTGAACTGCGGCAACTCTTTCTGCACCTCACCGTTGGCATTCACCACCGCTGTGACACCGTTATTGGTGGAACGCAGCAACGGACGTCCCAGCTCCAGTGCACGCATGCGCGCCATCTGGAAATGCTGCCACGGCCCGATGGAGTGACCGAACCAGGCATCGTTGGAGATCGTCAACAGGAAGTTAGTATCAGGGCGGAAGTTGGCGCGCACTTGCTCACCCAGCACGATCTCATAGCAGATAGCGCTGGTCAGGTTATAACCCGACACTTTGAGCTGCGGCTGGACATAGGCGCCACGGCTGAAAGAGGACATCGGCAAATCGAAAAACGGCGCCAGCGGACGCAGCAACTCTTCCAGCGGCACAAACTCACCAAATGGCACCAGGTGATTCTTCTGATAGCGGTTCTGGCTCTGATAGCTGTAAGGCTGCTCGCCACCCAGCACAATCACAGAGTTGTAATCGTGATAACGATTATCGCCTTCTACGCGTGAATCCACGATACCGGTAATCAGTGAGCTGCCGCGTGCACGCAGGTCTGCATCCAGCGCCCGCAGGAACGGTTGCTGGTTGCTTTCCAGATCGGTAATTGCTGATTCGGGCCAGATAATGATCGGTGCTTTGCCGATAAACGGCTGGCTGTATGAGGTGTAAACGCGCAGCGTGTTCAGCAGTTGCTGCGGATCCCACTTCATCGACTGAGGAATATTGCCTTGCACCATCGCAACATCAACGCTGCGTTCCGGCAGCGGTTGATACCACTGCAACATGCGCAGCGGCCACGGCAATAACAGCAGTAACGCGGCGGCAATCAAACTTTTCACAGTACGATGATGCAGTGCGTGCACCAGCAGACCCGCGATCACCATCAACAGGAAAGTAATGGTTTCCACACCGGCCAGCGGCGCGAGGCCTTTTAGCGGACCATCGATCTGGCTGTAGCCAAACTGCAGCCACGGAAAACCGGTGAGCACCCAACCGCGCAGGAACTCGCTAATCTGCCACAGTGCTGGTGCCGCTAAAGCCAAACGCCAGATTGTGGCGCGCGGCCAGAAACGGTTGAGCACGATGGCAAACAGCATTGGATAAAGCGACAGATAGGCTGCCAGCAGAATCACCAGGAAGATGTTCACCGGGCCGGGCATGCCGCCAAAGGTGGCGATGCTGACGTAAACCCAGTTGATACCGCTGCCAAACAGTCCAAAGCCCCAAACAAAGCCGATCGCTGCTGCCTGCGCAGTGCGGCGTTCCAGCAGCAACAGTTGCAGACCAAACAGCGAAATTAACGCTGCGGGCCAGAAATCGTAGGGGGAAAAGGAAAGGGTGCCAATGGCACCCGTAATTAACGCCAGCAGCAGGCGAACCCGCTGCTGCGAGTAAAGAGAGGCTAAAGCCATAAAATTATTCGTCTTCCAGTTGCGGTTGTGGTGAGTCTTCCGGAATTTTTACATGCACCTGGATGATACGGCGGCTGTCAGCCATGGCGACTTTGAACTGATAGCCATCAATGACAATACTTTCGCCGCGAGCGGGAAGGTGGCCGAATCCCTGCATGACCAATCCGCCAATGGTATCGACTTCGTCATCGCTGAAATCGGTGCCAAAGACCTCATTAAAATCTTCAATTTGCGTTAAGGCGCGCATGGTATAGGTGTAACGATTGAGCTGGCGGATATCACGATCTTCTTCATCGTCATACTCATCTTCAATTTCGCCGACAATCAGCTCAAGAATATCTTCAATGGTCACCAGACCCGAAACGCCACCAAATTCATCAATGACAATCGCCATGTGATAACGCTGCGAGCGGAACTCCTTCAGCATGCGATCGACGCGCTTGCTTTCAGGTACCACTACAGCGGTGCGCAGCACTTTTTCGATGCTGAACGGCTCAGACGCGCTGGCCATAAACGGCAGCAGGTCTTTGGCCATCAAAATGCCTTCAACGTGATCTTTGTCTTCGCTGATCACCGGGAAGCGTGAGTGCGCAGATTCAATAATCACCGCAAGGCACTCTTCCAGAGTTTGATTGCGTTTCAGGGTGATCATTTGCGAGCGTGGGATCATGATGTCGCGCACGCGCTGTTCGGCAATATCCAGCACCCCTTCGAGCATGTCGCGGGTGTCCTGATCGATCAGCTCTTTTTGCTCAGAATCGCGGATTAACCCCAGCAGTTCATCACGGTTTTTAGGTTCACCGTGAAACAGTTGGTTGATTAACAGGGAGAAAAATCCCTTTTTACTACTGGGTGCGTCGCTGTTTTGAGAATGGTCGTCGCTCATGGCGTTTTTATTTAGTTCTCTCTAATGAGGGATTGGGGCTGCCGGCATCCGCGCCAGCAGCGCAATAACCTGAACCAGCGGCTCAGGCGTCTTCTTTCTCCGAAATGTACGGATCAGGATAACCAAGAGCAAGCATTATCTCGGTCTCCAGCGCCTCCATCTCTTCGGCTTCTTCATCTTCGATATGGTCGTAACCCAGCAGATGCAGTGTACCGTGCACTACCATATGCGCCCAGTGAGCTTCGACGGTTTTGCCTTGTTCAGCAGCCTCTTGCTCGACAACCTGGCGGCAAATAATCAAATCGCCGAGCAACGGCAGTTCAATTCCCGGCGGTGCTTCAAACGGGAATGACAGCACGTTGGTCGGCTTATCTTTGCCGCGATAAGTCAGATTAAGCTCATTACTCTCAGCTTCATCCACCAGACGAATTGTGACTTCGCTTTCTGGTTGAAACGGCGTTACCGCCGCTTCCAGCCAGCGTTGAAAATCACTCTCTGCCGGCAGATGGTTTTCATCGGCGCAGGCCAGTTGTAAATCAAGAATCACCGCGCTCATGAACGCTCCTGCGGGCTGGTTTGGCTGGCAAGCTGAGCTGCGATAGCTTCGCGTTTGCGCTCTTCTGCCTGTTGATCACGGCGTTTCTGGTCGGCGGTTTCCCAGGCTTCATAAGCATTCACGATGCGTGCGACAACCGGATGACGCACCACGTCTTCGCTGTGGAAAAAGTTAAAGCTAATCTCATCGACTTCTGCCAGCACTTCAATGGCGTGGCGCAGGCCGGATTTGGTGCTGCGCGGCAAGTCAATCTGCGTGATGTCGCCGGTAATGACCGCTTTGGAATTGAAGCCGATACGCGTCAGGAACATCTTCATCTGCTCGATGGTGGTGTTCTGGCTCTCATCGAGAATCACAAAGGCGTCGTTGAGCGTACGTCCGCGCATATAGGCCAGCGGAGCCACTTCAATCACGTTGCGCTCAATCAGCTTCTCTACACGCTCAAAGCCGAGCATTTCGAACAACGCATCGTATAGCGGGCGCAGATAGGGATCGACCTTCTGGCTGAGATCGCCGGGCAGGAAGCCGAGTTTTTCCCCGGCTTCAACCGCCGGACGCGTCAGCAGAATACGGCGAATCTCCTGACGCTCCAGCGCATCCACTGCCGCAGCGACCGCCAGATAGGTTTTACCGGTACCGGCCGGGCCAATACCAAAAGTGATGTCGTGTGCGAAGATATTGGCGATGTACTGCGCCTGATTAGGCGTACGTGGTTTGATCACGCCACGTTTGGTCTTGATGTTCACCGCTTTGCCGAACTCCGGCACGCTCTCAGCGCTCTGTTCCAGCACGCGGCTCTCTTTGATCGCCAGGTGAATCTGGTCCGGTTCGATATCTTTGATCTGACCGCGCATCGGGGCGGTATCAACGTACAGCGTGCGCAGGATATTGACGGCGGCGTCCACGCACAGCGAGCGGCCAGTGAGCGTGAACTGGTTATCGCGGCGTTTGATTTCAAGGCCCAAACGGCGCTCCAGCTGTTTCACATTGTCATCCATCGGACCGCACAAGCTCATCAGTCGTTGGTTATCTGCCGGTTCAAGGGCGATTTCACGCGTTTCGATATTCAAATGAATCCTTAAGGTCACTCAGGGCCAGTTGAAAAAGTGTGCCGGATGCTGAAGAGCAATCTCTCAACATCTTTATGGAATTATTTATGGCGCTACGCCGAGGCGCAAGCTTCAGAAACGATATTTGGGCAGCACTTGTGGAAAGCAAGGGCTTTGGGATGAAACAGGCGACAGCGCGTTGTGCGCTGTCGCTCAACGTTCGAGGTTTCAAGGCTGGAACATGCCGACGCCGATGTCGTTCTCTTTGCGGGTACGAGCAATCACCGAAGCCGGGCTTTCGGCCACACGTAGCGCCATTTGATCTTCGGTGCGCACCAGCACGCCGCGCAGGGAACTGGCATAGACATCAACAATTTCGACATCAACAAACTTACCGATCATCTCAACCGGCGCTTCGAAGTTCACCACGCGGTTATTATCGGTGCGGCCGGTCAGCTCCATCACATTCTTACGTGAAATGCCCTCTACCAACACGCGCTGTGTGGTGCCCAGCATGCGGCGGCTCCACGCCATCACCTGCTGATTGATGCGGTCCTGCAGAATGAAGAGGCGCTGCTTTTTTTCCTCTTCTGTCACATCGTCGGGCAGATCGGCGGCCGGCGTGCCTGGACGCATGGAGTAGATAAAGCTGAAGCTGACATCGAAATTCACTTCGCCAACCAGCTTCATTGTCTGCTCAAAATCCTGCTGGGTTTCGCCGGGAAAACCGATGATGAAATCCGAGCTCAGCTGGATATCTGGACGCGCGGCTTTCAGCTTGCGGATAATCGCTTTGTACTCGAGTGCGGTGTGCGCGCGCTTCATCAGCGTCAGGATGCGGTCCGAACCGCTCTGTACCGGCAGGTGCAGAAAACTCGCCAGCTCTGGCGTATCGCGGTAAACCTCAATGATGTCATCGGTGAATTCAATCGGATGGCTGGTGGTGAAGCGAATTCGGTCAATGCCATCGATCGCCGCCACTAAGCGCAGCAATTCAGCAAAGGTGCAGATATCGCCATCAAAAGTGGCACCGCGATAGGCGTTGACGTTCTGGCCCAGCAGGTTAACTTCACGCACGCCCTGAGCGGCAAGCTGAGCGATTTCCAGCAGAATATCGTCGCTTGGACGGCTGACTTCCTCGCCGCGCGTGTAAGGCACCACGCAGAAAGTACAATATTTGTTGCAGCCTTCCATGATCGACACAAAGGCGGTTGGGCCATCGGCGCGCGGTTCTGGCAAGCGATCAAACTTCTCGATTTCCGGGAAGCTGATGTCAACAACCGGGCTTTTACTGCCGCGCACGGTGTTGATCATCTCCGGCAGGCGATGCAACGTTTGCGGGCCAAAGACGATATCGACGTAACTGGCGCGCTGACGCAGGCGTTCGCCTTCCTGCGAGGCGACACAGCCACCCACGCCGATTATCAGATCGGGATTGGTTGTTTTCAGCTTTTTCCAACGGCCTAACAGAGCAAAAACCTTCTCCTGCGCCTTTTCACGGATAGAGCAGGTGTTGAGCAGCAGAACGTCCGCCTCTTCAGCTTCCTCGGTAAGGGTGTAGCCGTGAGTACTGTTCAGCAGATCGGCCATCTTTGATGAATCGTATTCATTCATCTGACAGCCCCAGGTTTTGATGTGCAGTTTTTTGGTCATCGAACTAGCCATTGATTCAAGCGAAGTGCAGGGCGCGTATTGTAATGCTTCGCCTCTGTTGTTACCAGGCTTCACGCATCTGCATCGCATCGCGCGGCTAATTTCCGGTACACTTTAGCTATCAACGTGATGCTGGAAGGCCTCACGGCAAAAAGAAGGATTAGAGTCGATGCAGGATTCACATTTTGATGTGGTGATCGTGGGTGGTGGCATGGTCGGTGCGGCGCTGGCATGTGGCCTGGCGCAGCAGCAGTTTCGCGTGGCGGTGATTGAACGGGCGGAACCCGCAATCTTTGATGCCAGCAGCGAGCCGGATGTGCGCATCTCCGCCATTGGTGCCTCTTCGGTAGCGTTGCTGCTGCAACTGAATGTCTGGCCGCGCGTGCAGGCGATGCGCTGTGCACCTTACCGCCAGCTAGAAACCTGGGAGTGGCAAAACGCGCATGTGAAGTTTGATGCGGCGTCGCTTGGGCTGCCTGAGCTGGGCTTTATGGTGGAAAACAGCGTGCTGCAACGTGCGCTGTGGGAAAAAATGCAGGAAGAGGGCATCACGCTGATCTGCCCGGCGAGTTTACAGGGTTTGCAGCCGCATCGCGCCGGCTGGCATGTGCAACTGGATAATGGTCAAACGCTGGATGCGCGTTTAGTGGTCGGCGCAGATGGCGCCAACTCGCGTGTGCGGCAGTTAGCGGGCATTGGCGTACGGGGTTGGAACTATGCGCAATCCTGCATGCTGATCAGCGTGGAGTGCGAGCAGGATGCTGGCGATTCCACCTGGCAGCAGTTTACGCCACAAGGGCCGCGCGCTTTCCTGCCGCTGTTTGATCGTCGTGCTTCGCTGGTGTGGTACGACGCGCCCGCGCGCATCCGCCAGCTGCAAAGTTTGCCGCTCCAGCAGTTGGAGAAAGAGATCTATGCTCACTTCCCAGCACGTGTTGGGCGCATTCGGGTGAAAACCGCCGCCTCTTTCCCGTTGGTGCGGCGTCATGCCACACGTTATGTGATGCCGGGATTGGCGCTGGTGGGCGATGCGGCGCACACCATCAATCCGCTGGCCGGGCAGGGCGTTAATCTGGGCTATCGGGATGTGGATGCGTTGATCACGACCTTGGTCGAAGCGCGCAACCAGGCTGAACTCTGGTCATCGGACGCTGTGCTGCAGCGCTATCATCGCCAGCGTTATAAAGACAATTTACTGATGCAAGGTGGGATGGATCTGTTCTACTTCGCGTTTAGCAATAAGCTGCCGCCGCTGCGCTTTGCACGTAACCTGGCGCTGATTGCGGCCGAGAATGCCGGAGCGTTGAAACGCAAAGTGCTACGTTACGCATTAGGTTTGTGATCGTAGGGAGCGCATTTATGCGCTCATGATTAATCCCCGAACGCAGAAAACAATAAAGCCCGCATAAGCGGGCTTTATTGTGCAATTTGGCTGGGGTGCAGGGATTCGAACCCCGGAATGCTGGTATCAGAAACCAGTGCCTTACCGCTTGGCGACACCCCAATAGGTGTTTTATCAAATTGTCTTTTTTGGCTGGGGTGCAGGGATTCGAACCCCGGAATGCTGGTATCAGAAACCAGAGCCTTACCGCTTGGCGACACCCCAATAATTTGGTGGCTACGACGGGATTTGAACCTGTGACCCCATCATTATGAGTGATGTGCTCTAACCAGCTGAGCTACGTAGCCTTTGTACTGCTTACTGCGTCCGACGATGGCTGGGATACCTGGATTCGAACCAGGGAATGCCGGTATCAAAAACCGGTGCCTTACCGCTTGGCGATATCCCATTCGTCGACTTTGTATCCACAACATAATCCGGATTGGCTGGGGTACCAGGATTCGAACCTGGGAATGCTGGTATCAAAAACCAGTGCCTTACCGCTTGGCGATACCCCATCCGGCTGCCGAAGACTGAAATGGTGCGGGAGGCGAGACTTGAACTCGCACACCTTGCGGCGCTAGAACCTAAATCTAGTGCGTCTACCAATTTCGCCACTCCCGCAAAAAGATGGTGGCTACGACGGGATTTGAACCTGTGACCCCATCATTATGAGTGATGTGCTCTAACCAGCTGAGCTACGTAGCCATCTTTTTCGCGTAACCTTCATCGGCGTTGCGGGGCGCATTATGCGTATTGAGTCTTGTAGCGTCAACAATTTTTTTGCCGTTTTTCGCCTTAAAACGCCTGTTTGTCTGGCTTGTAACCAGGCTGGTGATTTATTCGGCAAATTTCAAAGGTTGCACGACAGATTGCATAAAAAAGGGGCTCGATTGAGCCCCTTATCTTGTTGAGTAAAAACCTTATTTATAAGCGGACTGATGCACGCCAACGGCACGACCTGATGGGTCATCCATTGATTTGAAGGCTTCATCCCACTCAATCGCTTTAGCCGAAGAACAGGCCACTGATGGACCGCCCGGCACGCACTCTGCGGCGCTGGCAATCGGGAACAACTCTTCAAAGATCTCGCGATACAGATACGCTTCTTTCGAGTTCGGCGTGTTGTACGGGAAGCGGAAGTGCGCAGTAGACAGCTGTTGGTCGGTAATTTGCTTCGCCGCCACTTCTTTCAACGTATCGATCCAGCTGTAGCCAACACCGTCAGAGAACTGCTCTTTCTGGCGCCACGCCACGCTCTCTGGCAGATAAGAAGAGAAGCATTCGCGCAGGATGTGTTTTTCCATCTTGCCGTTGCTGCCGCACAGTTTGTCTGCTGGGTTGATGCGCATCGCCACGTCGAGGAATTTCTTGTCGAGGAAGGGTACACGCGCTTCCACGCCCCAGGCGGACATCGCTTTGTTGGCGCGAGCACAGTCAAACATGTGCAGAGCCAGCAGTTTACGCACGTTCTCTTCGTGGAATTCTTTGGCGTTTGGCGCCTTATGGAAATAGAGGTATCCGCCAAAGACTTCATCTGCACCTTCACCGGACAACACCATTTTGATGCCCATCGCTTTGATCTTACGCGACATTAAATACATCGGCGTAGAGGCGCGAATGGTGGTCACATCATAGGTTTCGATGTGGTAAATCACGTCACGAATCGCATCCAGACCTTCCTGCACGGTGAAATGGATTTCGTGGTGCACGGTGCCGAGATGTTCAGCGACCGATTTCGCGGCTTTCAGATCGGGTGAACCTTCCAGGCCAACCGCGAAGGAGTGGAGCTGCGGCCACCATGCATCGCTTTTATCCGCATCTTCCACGCGTTTTGCAGCAAAGCGTTTGGTCACGGCAGAGATGATGGATGAATCCAGTCCACCAGACAGCAGCACGCCGTAAGGCACGTCAGACATTAGGTGGCTTTTAACGGACTCTTCAAGCGCATGCTTCAGTTCGGCGGCATCCGTGGTGTTGTGCTCAACGGCGGAATATTCCATCCAGTCACGCTGCCAGTAACGACGGATTTCACCATCGGCGCTCGACATGTAGCTTCCCGGCGGGAACTCTTTGATGCTGCGGCACACCGGCACCAGCGCTTTCATCTCGGAAGCGACATACAGGTTGCCGTGCTCGTCGTTGCCCATATACAGCGGGATAATGCCGATGTGATCGCGGCCAATCAGATATTGTTGCTTCACGCTGTCCCACAGGATGAAGGCGAACATGCCTTGCAGTTCGTCGAGGAATTCGACGCCTTTTTCCTGATACAGCGCGAGGATAACTTCACAGTCAGAACCGGTCTGGAAAGCGTAACGATCGCTTAATTCAGCACGCAGCGCCTGATGGTTGTAAATTTCGCCGTTAACAGCCAGTACGTGGGTGTGGTCAGCGTTATACAGCGGCTGTGCGCCGTTGTTAACGTCAACAATCGACAGACGCTCATGCACCAGAATGGCTTTATCATCTGCATAAACACCTGACCAATCCGGGCCGCGATGACGCATCAGACGAGAAGATTCCAGCGCTTTCTTGCGCAGCTCAATAGGATCGCTTTTCAGATCCAGCACACCAAAAATTGAACACATAACTGACTCCTGATCTCACCTTGTGGCGAAGTTATTTCTACGTTTGTCCGGCAGCCTTGACTGCGTGATGCATAAGAAAATGCGCTAAATGGTGGTGTTAGCGCAAGCAAAATTGCGATTCTTTGATAAAAAGAATGTTGATGAGCGAGTAATATTGAATATTATTCAATTAATACGTGGTTATTTTAGATGGTATCTAATGAAATGGCATTTTTGTTCGTTTTGTGGTCATGCCGTGAGCAACAAAGTCAGTCTTAACCCCAGAAAAAACAAAAGCCCTGCATGAGCAGGGCTATAAGAAGAGGTGATGGCTGGAATCAGAACAGGTCGATATCGGCAACCGAAGGATAAATCCAATCCGGGCGGAAAGGCATCGCATCAATATCACTCAGCGTTGATACGCCAGACAGCACCAGAATGGTTTCCAGACCTGCCTGGAAGCCGGCCAGAATGTCTGTACGCAGGTTATCGCCAACGATGGCCGTCTCTTCCGAATGCGCATGCATCTTGTTTAACGCCGCGCGCATGATGTACGGACTCGGCTTGCCGACATAAAACGGTTTACGGCCGGAGATGGTTTCGATGCCAGCGCAGAGCGCTCCGCACGCCGGAACAAAGCCGCGCGCGTGGGTATCGGGATTGGTGGCGATAAAACGTGCGCCATTGGCCACGAAGAAAGCAGCTTTATGCATCATTTCCCAATTGAAGGAGCGCGTTTCACCGACGATGACGAAATCTGGATTGACATCAGTAATGGTGAAGCCGGCTTTATACAGCTCATGAATCAGCGCACCTTCACCAATCACGTAGGCTTTTTTCCCTTCCTGGCGGCGCAGGAAATCGGCGGTGGCCATCGCCGAGGTGTAAAACACCGAATCGGGTACGTCAATGCCGGCGTTGGCAAAACGGTTCGCCAGATCCAGCGCGGTTTGTGAAGGATAGTTGGTTAACACTACCAACGGCATATCCTTCGCCAGAATGCGCTGCAGAAATTCGTTCGCGCCGGGAACGGCGGTATTGTCGTGCATCAACACGCCGTCGATGTCACAGATTACGCTTTTAATCGTCATAAATTGCATCCGGTCGGGCCCGCTAAACAAGCAGGCTAGTGATTACTCTTCCAGCAGATGTTGCAGCAAAATGCCATTCAGCATAGCGCGTTTTGCCAGCGCAAAGGCACCAATCGCCGAGCGATGATCGAGCTCGGAACGCACCACCGGCAAGTTTTTACGGAAAGCGGGAAGCGTCTGCGTATTAATGCACCCTTCAATGGCAGGAAACAGCACTTTATCGGCTTCAGTGATTTCACCGGCCAACACCACTTTTTGTGGATTGAACAAGTTGATGGCGATAGCAATCGCCTTTCCTAAATAGCGGCCGACATACTCAATCACTTCACACGCCAGCGCGTCGCCGTGGTTAGCGGCGCGGCAAATCTGTGGCATCAGGCAGTCATTCAAGGTTAATGAACTGGGATAGCCTTGATTGAGAAGGTGACGCACGCGGTTTTCAATCGCGCCATTCGCTGCAATGGTTTCCAGACAGCCAAAGTTGCCGCAGTGGCAACGTTCACCCAACGGATCGACCTGAATATGGCCAATCTCGCCGACGTTACCGTTACTGCCGAGGAAAATATGGCCGTTGGCGATGATTCCGGCACCGGTTCCGCGGTGTAGACGCACCAGAATGGAGTCTGCGCAATCGCGACTTGCACCGAAGTAGTGCTCGGCCAGCGCCAGGCTGCGAATGTCATGGCCCACAAAGCTGGTGACGTTAAAGCGTTTTTTCAGGCTGGAAACCAGCGGCCAGTGACTTACCGCGATGTGCGGCATATAGCGAATGATGCCGTTAATGGGATCAACCAAACCAGGCAGAATCACCGAGATGGCAATTAGTTCATGAATCTTCCGCTGATGCGCCGCCATAAAGGCGCTGATGGCATTGAACAGCGCATTCTCCAGCGTTTCCTGCGTGCGCTCCGGCAGCGGATAATCTTCCTGCGCCAGCGATTTCCCACTCAGATCAAACAGCGTCAACGTCGCGTCATTACGTCCTAAGCGCACGCCGATAGTATGAAAATGACGGGTTTCAGTGATGATGGAGATGGCGCGGCGCCCACCGGTGGAGGCTTGTTGCTCCACCTCTTTGATGAGGCCGCGCTCGATGAGCTGGCGGGTAATTTTAGTGACACTGGCGGGCGCAAGCTGGCTGTGTTCGGCAATCTGAATGCGCGAAATCGGCCCTTGTTGATCGATTAGCCGATAGACGGCAGCACTATTGAGTTGTTTAACAAGATCAACATTTCCTATTTGAGACTGGCCGCCAGTGGTCATTCAATGCTTACTCGCTGAGGACGTTGTCTCCGTTGACGAACGTCTTAGTGATTTGATAATCGCGGGTAAAGACAGTCAGGTTGGCGACTTTTCCTGCTTCGACCGTGCCTAACTGCTTCTCCACACCCATCGCCTGCGCCGGATAGAGCGTTGCCATACGCAGCGCTTCATCAAGAGCGATACCGCAATGTTCAACGCTGTTCTGCACCGCTTCAATCATGGTCAAGGCAGAACCGCTCAGCGTACCGTTCTCGTCCACGCACAGGCCATCGCGATAGTATATTGTTTTGCCTGCAAAAATGAATTGATCAATCGACGCGCCCGCCGGTGCTGTGGCATCCGTAACTAACACCAGTTTGTCGCCTTTAATGCGTTTTGCATTGCGCACATTAGCGTAATGGACATGTAAACCATCCGCAATGATGCCGCAGTATACATCAGGCGAATCAAACAGCGCACCGATCAGACCTGGCTCACGCCCGGCGAAGGTTGGCATAGCATTATAAAGATGCGTGGCAAAACTGACGCCCGCGCTGAAGCCGATTTTTGCTTCTTCATAGGTTGCGTTGGAGTGACCGGCTGAAACGATGATGCCGGCATTGCGCAGCTTACGAATCACTTCGCTGCCTGCATTTTCAGGTGCCAGCGTGACTTTAGTGATGACGTCGGCATTGGTGCAGAGGAAATCCACCAACTCGGCGTCCGGCAGGCGAATCAGCTCAGGATTGTGCGTGCCTTTCTTGGCTTTATTCAGCCACGGACCTTCCAGATGCAGGCCAATCGCCTGATTTTGATGCTTCGCCAGATAGGCGCGCATGGTTTCGACGGCGCGTTTCATCAGCGCATCGGTACTGGTAATCAGCGTCGGCAAATAGCTGGTGCAGCCGGATTTCTCGTTGGCGCGCTGCATGATCTCCAGCGTTTCAACGCTCAATGCATTGATGTCATCGTTGAACTGCA
This sequence comes from Pantoea sp. SOD02, assembly GCF_024707505.1. Taxonomy (GTDB): domain Bacteria; phylum Pseudomonadota; class Gammaproteobacteria; order Enterobacterales; family Enterobacteriaceae; genus Pantoea; species Pantoea symbiotica. Next base: position 1,244,871 of record NZ_CP102604.1, read on the forward strand.
CGCCGCCGCAGCCGTTGAGCTGCAAATCAATAAAACCAGGAGCGATAAACGCACCAGCCACATCCTGCTGTGCAATTGCCGCGTCCAGGGCATCACGCGGACACACGCGCTCAATCAGGCCATCTGCAATCACAACCGCATGATTGTCCAGAATTTCATGGCCGGTAAAAATCCGGCCGTTCACTAATGCGTACATCGTTTCTCTCTCCCGGCTAGGCCTGCTGCCTGAACGCAGCAGGTTTTGTTACAACGTGTTCTCACACACCTTTCATATTTTCCGCTTCCATTTCGCGGAAATATTTCACGGTTTTCACTTTCAATTCCATGGTTGCTGGCTCGTCACAGACCACGACAGATTTGGCATGCAGCTGCAGGCAGCTGATGGTCCACATGTGGTTGACGTTACCTTCAACCGCCGCCTGCAGCGCTTGCGCTTTCAGATGGCCGGTAACCAGAATCATCACTTCTTCGGCATCCAGCAGCGTACCGACACCGACCGTCAGGGCGTATTTCGGCACCTGATCCACATCACCGTTAAAGAAACGTGAGTTTGCGATGCGCGTGTCGTGCGTCAGGGTTTTGATGCGGGTACGTGAGGAGAGTGAAGAAGCCGGTTCGTTAAAGGCGATGTGACCATCGTTGCCTACGCCACCCATAAACAAGTTAATTTTGCCGTAAGCGCGGATCTTCTCTTCGTATTGGCGACATTCTGCGTCAATATCTTCGGCATTGCCATTCAGAAGATTGATATTTTTCGGTTGAATATCAACGTGATCGAAAAAATTACGGTACATGAAGCTGTGGTAACTTTCAGGATGCTCTTTTGGCAGGCCAACGTACTCGTCCATATTGAAGGTGACAACGTGCTCGAAACTAACCTGGCCCGCTTTGTGCATGTCGATCAGGTGCTTGTAAGCTTCCAGCGGTGTTCCACCGGTTGGCAGGCCCAGCACGAAAGGACGTTCTGCGCTAGGCTTAAACGCATTAATGCGGTTAACAATGTGGCGTGCAGCCCATTTACCCACTTGGGTCGGTGTGGCCAAAGGGATCAGTCTCATGTCTTCACCTCAATTAAGATTGGAAATGTGGAGTTGCCGTTTCTCTGACAGTTTTCTGCCTTTAAGCGTAATGCGTTTAAGAGTAGCCATCCGGGAAAAGTGCGACTCGATATTTTTCATCATAAAATAAGTTTGTGGTGCTGGCTAGCATTTCGCATTATCAAACCACCATTTTGGTGATTAAAGTCACAGTTGTAGTGGTTTTAATTTGCGAGGCGAATTAATTTGTCTTTACACTGCGCCTCGTGGTGAAAAGTGTCATCAAGGTACCGGGCGACGGGATAATAAAATCAACCTGCGCCACGGCAAAACGCCAGTCTCATAGGGGGAGAATAAGGTGAGTGTATTAGGATATCTGCAAAAGGTCGGCCGCGCGCTTATGGTGCCGGTAGCGACTCTGCCGGCAGCGGCAATCTTGATGGGTGTCGGATATTGGATCGATCCAGATAGCTGGGGCGCAGGTAATGCGCTGGCGGCACTGCTGATCAAATCCGGTTCGGCGATCATCGACAACATGTCCGTGCTGTTTGCCATTGGTGTGGCATACGGTATGTCAAAAGATAAAGATGGTGCAGCAGCGTTAACCGGTTTCGTCGGCTTCCTGGTGGTGACCACACTCTGTTCACCGGCTGCGGTAGCGATGATTCAGAAAATACCGGTGGAGCAAGTTCCTGCCGCCTTCGGTAAAATTAATAACCAGTTTGTTGGTATCCTGGTGGGGATTCTCTCTGCTGAGGTTTATAACCGCTTCAGCCATGTTGAGCTGCCGAAAGCGCTGTCGTTCTTCAGCGGCCGCCGTCTGGTGCCGATCCTTGTTTCCTTCCTGATGATTGTCGTCGCCTTCGTGCTGATGTACATCTGGCCGATCATTTTCGGTGGACTGGTAAGCTTTGGTGAACATATCCAGAAAATGGGTTCAATCGGTGCGGGCGTCTACGCCTTCTTTAACCGTCTGCTGATTCCTGTTGGTCTGCATCACGCACTGAACTCGGTATTCTGGTTCGACGTTGCTGGCATTAACGATATTCCTAAATTCCTCGGCGGCGCGCAGTCTATCGCTGAAGGTACCGGTATCCCAGGCATCACCGGTCGTTATCAGGCGGGCTTCTTCCCAATCATGATGTTTGGTCTTCCAGGTGCAGCGCTGGCAATTTACCACTGCGCCCGCCCAGAAAACCGCGCCAAAGTCGGCGGTATCATGCTGGCGGCGGCTTTTGCAGCCTTCTTTACCGGTATCACCGAACCGCTGGAATTCTCCTTCATGTTCGTGGCACCGGTGCTGTATGTGATTCACGCGGCACTGACCGGTCTTTCAGTGTTCATCGCCGCGAGCATGCAGTGGATTGCCGGTTTCGGCTTCAGTGCGGGTCTGGTGGATATGGTACTGTCAACGCGTAACCCGCTGGCGGTGCACTGGTGGATGCTGATCCCACAAGGTTTGGTGTTCTTCGTTATCTACTACGCGGTGTTCCGCTTCACCATCAAGAAATTCAACCTGATGACGCCGGGCCGCGAACTCTCTGCGGGCGATGAAACCGATGGTTATGACGTAAATGTCGATAACAGCGGCAGCGGTGAAAGCCAAACAGAATCTCTGGCACGTCGTTACATTGCGGCTGTGGGTGGCTCAGAAAACCTGACCCACATCGATGCCTGCATCACTCGTCTGCGTCTGAACGTTAAAGATTCTGCGCAGGTTAATGAAGGTGTGGCTAAGCGTCTCGGTGCTTCCGGTGTGATTCGTCTGAACAAGCAGAGCGTGCAGGTTATCGTCGGTACCCAGGCAGAAAGCATTGCGATGGCCATGAAAACTGTCCTGAGCAAAGGCCCGGTTGCGGCATCCGCTGCCGCGTCAACGGCTGCGCCTGCTGCTGAAGTAAAACCTCAGGCCGTGCTGAACAGTGAAAAAGCCGTGATTGCCACGCTGCTGGCGCCGGTAACCGGTGACATTGTTGCGCTGGAAAATGTGCCTGACGAAGCGTTCGCCAGCAAGGCAGTCGGCGATGGTCTGGCGATCAAACCAACCGGTAAAACCGTGGTTGCGCCAACCGCCGGAACCGTGGTGAAGATCTTCAATACCAACCATGCGTTCTGCCTCGAAGCGGAAAACGGTGTCGAGATCGTCGTGCACATGGGTCTGGATACGGTGGCACTGGAAGGTAAAGGCTTCACGCGTCTGGTTGAAGAGGGTGCAACGGTCACTGCAGGCCAGCCAATCCTGGAAATGGATCTGGACTTCCTCAATGCCAACGCCCGCTCGATGATCAGTCCGGTTGTGGTCAGCAATAGCGATGATTTCGCTGGTTTGAATTTACTGGCAACCGGTTCAGTGGTTGCAGGCCAAACCCCGCTGTACGAGGTTAAAGGCTAAGTCCTTGTGATTGAGCCAGAAGGCAGGAAGCGATTCCTGCCTTTTTTGTTTTAAAACGACCAACAAACGGTTGTTTCCCTCCTGCGCTTTGTGGATCATACTCCGTTACTTCGTGGTACAAATCACCCGTTATAGTTTTTGAGGATTTTGAGATGAGTGAGGCTGAAGCCCGCCCAACGAACTTTATTCGTCAGATCATCGACGAAGATTTGGCGAGCGGTAAGCACAGCAGTGTGCATACCCGTTTCCCGCCTGAGCCCAATGGTTATCTGCATATTGGCCATGCGAAATCTATCTGCCTGAACTTTGGTATCGCGCAAGATTACCAAGGTCAGTGCAATCTGCGTTTCGACGACACTAACCCAGTAAAAGAAGATCTGGAGTTTGTCGAATCCATTAAGCGTGATGTGCAATGGCTGGGCTTTGAGTGGAGCGGCAACATTCGTTACTCCTCAGACTACTTCGACCAACTGTTCAACTATGCGGTAGAGCTGATCAACAAAGGCCTGGCCTATGTTGATGAACTGTCAGCAGATGAGATCCGTGAATATCGCGGTTCCCTGACGGCGCCGGGCAAAAACAGTCCGTATCGCGATCGCAGCGTGGAAGAGAACTTAGCGCTGTTCCAGAAGATGCGCGATGGCGGTTTCGAAGAGGGCAAAGCCTGTCTGCGTGCCAAAATCGACATGGCTTCCAGCTTCATCGTGATGCGCGATCCAGTGCTGTATCGCATTAAGTTTGCCGATCACCATCAGACTGGCAGCAAGTGGTGCATCTATCCGATGTACGACTTCACCCATTGCATTTCGGATGCGATTGAAGGCATTACCCACTCTCTCTGTACGCTGGAGTTCCAGGATAACCGTCGTCTGTACGATTGGGTGCTGGATAACATCACCATTCCGGTGCATCCGCGTCAGTACGAGTTCTCACGCCTGAATCTGGAATACGCGGTGATGTCGAAGCGTAAACTGACTCAGCTGGTGAGCGAGAAGGTTGTCGAAGGCTGGGACGATCCGCGCATGCTGACCGTGTCTGGTCTGCGTCGTCGTGGTTACAGCGCCGCTTCTATCCGTGAGTTCTGCCGCCGTATTGGTGTGACCAAACAGGACAATATCGTTGAGATGGCTTCACTGGAATCGTGCATTCGTGACGATCTCAATGAAAACGCACCGCGTGCGATGGCCGTAATGGATCCGTTGAAAGTGGTGATCGAGAACCTGCCTGCCGGTCACGAAGAGATCATCAGCATGCCGAATCATCCGAACAAACCGGAGATGGGCACGCGTGAAGTGCCATTCAGCCGTGAAGTGTGGATCGATCGCGCGGACTTCCGTGAAGAAGCCAACAAGCAGTACAAACGTCTGGTGCTGGGTAAAGAAGTGCGTCTGCGTAATGCTTACGTGATCCGTGCCGAACGTGTGGCGAAGGATGATGAAGGCAATATCACCTGCATCTATTGTACCTGCGACGTTGATACGCTGAGCAAAGATCCGGCCGATGGCCGTAAAGTGAAAGGCGTTATCCATTGGGTTTCTGCAATTCACGCGCTGCCAGCGGAATTCCGCCTGTACGATCGTCTGTTCAGTGTGCCAAATCCGGGCGCGGCGGAGGATTTCCTCACCACCATCAACCCGAGTTCACTGGAAATCAAGCAGGGCTTCGTTGAGCCAGGTTTGCGTGCAGCCGATCCAATGGCACCGTACCAGTTCGAACGCGAAGGCTATTTCTGTGCTGATAGCGTCTATTCACAGCCATCCAAACTGGTGTTTAACCGCACCGTTGGTTTACGTGATACCTGGGCAAAAATCGGCGATTAATACATTTTGTCGCTAGCACGATAAGATCATGAAAGGGCGAGCAATCGCCCTTTTTTATTGTCTCGATTTAACCAGATACGACCTTTTATGCTGCCCGCTGCAATTAGCCTTTAATTCCTTATTTGCGACTATTCTGACTTTAGCAAAATTAAACCATTTGCCAGTGTGAAAAACTTTTTTTCAGGTAGGCTATGCGCTCTCAGCCGTTGCTCTGCGGGTAATCAAAGGATAAAAAATGACAAGTCTCGCCCTGGAAGCCAAACATAGCGTGGTGGTTTTACATCAGCTTATCGAACGTATTTTCAATCAGGCAGAAGGCAGTGATGACAGCATTGATCTGTTCTTGTCGTACTTTCATCCCGACTTCAAAATGGTCACGCCACAGGGTAAACAGCTTGATCTTAATGAGATGGAAACACTGTTTCGCCAGTTGCAGGGGCAGCGTGAAGGAATGCGAATTGCCACCAGTGAGCACGCCATCATTTCGCAGCAAAGCGACGAAGTCACAATTCAGTATCGTGAATTGCAGATGATGAATGGCACCAATCAGACCCGCATTTCTCTGGCGGTACTGGATTGCAGCAGCGCCATTCCGCGCTGGCGCTACTTGCAGGAAACGCTCGTTGCCTGATTTCAGACATAAAAAAACCGGCTTAAGCCGGTTTTTTTATACTGCATAGCACACTCAATTACTTATCGTGGAGCGTATCGTCTTCGCGGCAGTCTCCCAGAGCACAGTGACCATACAGGTACAGGCTGTGGTTGCTAAGCTTGATGCCGTGGCGAGTGGCAATTTCACGCTGACGCGTTTCGATTGATTCATCGCTGAATTCGATAACTTTGCCACAATCCAGGCAGATCAAGTGATCGTGGTGATGTTGCTGAGTCAATTCGAAGACAGATTTGCCGCCTTCAAAGTTATGACGGGTTACGATGCCCGCGTCGTCAAACTGGTTAAGAACGCGATACACCGTTGCCAGACCAATCTCTTCGCCCATATCGATCAGGCGCTTATACAAATCTTCCGCACTGACGTGATGGGACTCGGGGCCGGGTCCCTGAAGCACTTCCAGAATTTTCAGTCTGGGTAGCGTGACTTTCAGGCCAGCCTTCTTCAATGCGGAGTTGTTGTCAGTCATGCGGATATTGTCCTGTTACTTTGCTAGTCACTTGCGGCGCAGGGGCCTTGAATGTTTAGGTCAACGCGCATTCTCATTTGCGTCTCATTATAGAACTCAAGCAGTGAAATGAAAACCAAGGCAACGTCCTTAATCACCAAAGGTTGTAAGGATAAGTCACTAACGTCTTCAGGACGCTTGGGTTTTGGATTCCATTTCACTCAGCCTCATTCTACTGCCAGAGGAATAAGCGGATGACCATTGCGGGTATTCTACAGATTTGCGGGGAAAAGTTAAAAAACCGTAGCTATTATTTTTATAGGAAATTCCGTTGCCCGATGTGAGGCAGCGCGCACATCGGGCAGAGCAGGGAATTAAGCTTCAATAATCTCTTTCAGCTGCAGCTCATCGAAGATCTGCTTCACCCACTTCTCAACACGTTCGTTGGTCAATTCTGGTTGACGATCTTCATCAATCGCCAGACCCAGGAAGTTTTTGTCATCGGCCAGACCTTTAGAGGCTTCGAAATGATAGCCTTCGGTTGGCCAGTGACCAACAATCACCGCACCGTTTGGCTCGATGATGTCACGGATGGTGCCCATCGCGTCACAGAAGTACTCGGCGTAATCTTCCTGATCGCCACAACCAAACAGCGCTACCAGCTTGCCATTGAAATCAATCTCTTCCAGCGTCGGGAAAAAATCATCCCAGTCACACTGCGCTTCGCCGTAATACCAGGTTGGAATGCCCAGCAGCAGGATGTCGAATGCATCGAGATCTTCTTTGGTGCTCTTAGCAATGTCATGCACTTCGGCGACATCTTTACCCAGTTGTTTCTGGATCATCTTTGCAATGTTTTCAGTGTTGCCGGTATCGCTGCCGAAGAAAATGCCTACGATTGCCATGGGTTAGGTAACCTCTTGAATCCTGATTGTGAAAGTAAGTCAGTTGACTGCACAGTTATGCGAATAATAGCAGACCGGTAAAAAGTGCGGAACTTGTAAAGCCGTGACTTTGTGTTCCAGCGTGCGGTCTTCGCGCGTTACGACAGTTTGAGCTGTGCCAGCAGCATTTGTTCAATCAATTCGCTGCGACTGATGTTTTGCTGATCGGCCAGCGTGCTGAGCGCGTCAACCGCCTCGCTCGACATCTTCAGCTCAACACGACGCAGCCCACGCACTTTATCGCGCTTGAGCTGGTTGCGTTTGTTGATGCGTAACTGTTCATCACGCGTCAGCGGGCTGGTTTTCGGGCGACCAGGACGCCGCTCGTCTGCGAAGAGATCAAGCGTAGTGCGGTCTGTCTGTTCTTTTGCCATGGTTTGTAAAACTGAGTGGGCGCGAACGGCGGAAAGGCGCTGCGCGATTAAAACATTATCGGCCCGACCACGGCGAAAAAATATCCGTGGCAAATTTTTAGCGCGACATCATACTCCAGCGCCTTCCCTGACGCCAACCCTAAAGCGCAAGCGGCAAGCTTTTGCTTTTACAGGTTAAAAAAACGCCGAACGGCGCGTAACACCGCATCGGGTTTCTCGGCGTGCACCCAATGTCCAGCTCCGCTGATCACATGTGCATGCGCCTGCGGGAACTGACGCAGCAGCGCATCGCGATGCTGATTATCCAGATAAGGCGAATCGCCGCCGCGGATAAACAGTGCCGGATGCGGCCATGCAGGAATCTCTTTCCAGCCGGAGATGGTGCTGTAGTTATCCCACAACACCGGCACATTAAAGCGCCATTCGCCCTCTGCGAACGACTTGAGGATGAACTGGATTACGCCTTCTTCTTCAATATGCTGGCGCATTACCTCAGCGGCCTCACTGCGGCGCGTGACGCCTGCGGCAGTAACGGCTCGAATAGCGGCAAAAATTTCGTCATGGCGGCGCGTTTGGTAATCAACGGGCGCGATATCGATCATCACCATTTTTTCGATGCGTTTCGGCGCGATGGCACTGAGCGCCATGGCGATTTTGCCGCCCATCGAATGGCCAATCACACCAGTGCGGTCGATCTGGTGCGCATCCAGCGTTTCGACGATGTCCTGCGCCATCACGTGATAATTCATCTCATCGCTACGTGCCGACAAGCCGTGGTTGCGCACATCAACCTGCAGCGTCGGACGTGCATCACGCACCCCACGCGCCAGCACGCCGAGGTTATCAAGGCTGCCAAAAAGACCATGGATTAACAGAATCGGCGTGGCATCGGGGGCAGATTGTTCAGTTTGCAGACGGGCGTTCAAAATCATGGCTAAAGTTCTTACGGTTGTGACCTTGGCTTAGGTTATCATGGATTCACCTGTCCAGCAGTCAGGCCGGTGGGCATTAGGGCATATTCCGACTTTTGCCCGGAAACGTTGCCAACGCTATCGGCTGCCACGGATTTAACTTTATAATCCTTATGTTAGAACCCGCTCACGTTTTGCACGACTGGATTTTGCTAAGGCCGTTGCACTAATGCGTGGTTCTGTCATTTGCCAGAATCGTACGGAAAAAGATGAAAACGATTGAAGTTGACGAAGAACTCTACCGTTATATTGCCAGCCACACGCAGCACATTGGTGAAAGCGCCTCTGATATTTTGCGCCGCATGTTGAAGTTCACCGCCGGACAGAGCGCACCTGCTGCGCCCGCCGCTGGTGCATCAGTGAAAGAAGCGCAACCTGCCAGCCGCGAAGCGCGTCCTCAGGATCGCGTCCGCGCGGTACGTGAGCTGCTGCTCTCCGATGAATATGCCGAGCAGAATAAGGCGGTTAACCGCTTCATGTTGGTACTGTCAACGCTCTATCGTCTTGATCCGGCGGCGTTTGCTGAAGCGACTGCCTCGCTGCAGGGCCGTACCCGCGTCTACTTTGCGGGCGACGAGCACACGCTGCTGCAAAATGGCACCCATACCAAGCCGAAGCACGTTCCCGGCACGCCGTACTGGGTGATCACGAATACCAATACAGGTCGCAAATGCAGCATGGTGGAACACATCATGCTGGCTATGCAGTTCCCACAGGAACTGACAGAGAAAGTTCGCGGCACCATTTAACTGAAGCGTCAGGGAGAAGCGCCAATGGCCAATCACCCCCGTGCCGGGCAGCCTGCCCAGCAGAGCGATTTGATTAACGTTGCACAATTAACCTCGCAGTATTATGTCCTGAAGCCCGATGTGGCGAATCCGGATCATGCGGTGAAATTTGGCACTTCAGGCCACCGCGGCAGCGCGGGACGCCAAAGCTTCAACGAACAGCACATTTTGGCGATCGCGCAGGCGATTGCTGAAGAGCGCAAAAAGAACGGCATCACCGGTCCATGCTACGTCGGTAAAGATACGCATGCGCTGTCTGAGCCGGCGATTCTGTCCGTGCTGGAAGTGCTGGCCGCTAACGGCGTGGACGTGATTGTGCAGCAGGACAACGGCTATACGCCAACGCCTGCGATCTCTAACGCGATTCTTGAGCACAATAAACGCGGCGGCGCGCAGGCGGACGGCATCGTTATCACGCCTTCGCACAATCCACCGGAAGATGGCGGTATCAAATACAATCCGCCAAACGGTGGCCCGGCTGATACCAACGTCACCAAAGTGGTGGAAGATCGCGCTAACCAGCTGATCAAAGGCGAGCTGAAAGACGTGAAACGTCTGCCGCTGGATCAGGCATGGGCAAGCGGCCATATCGTTGAGCAGGATCTGATCCAGCCGTACGTTGAAGGTCTGGCGCAGGTCATCGACTTTGCGGCGATTCAGAAAGCCGGCCTGAAAATTGGCGTCGATCCATTAGGCGGTTCAGGTATTGCTTACTGGCAGCGCATTGCTGAGCACTACAAGCTTGATCTGACCATCGTTAACGATGCGATCGACCAGACTTTCCGCTTCATGCATCTTGATAAAGATGGCGTGGTGCGTATGGACTGCTCATCTGAATGCGCGATGGCCGGTTTGCTGGCGTACAAAGACAAATTCGACCTGGCCTTTGGTAACGATCCTGATTACGACCGCCATGGTATCGTCACGCCTGCGGGTCTGATGAATCCGAACCACTATCTGGCGGTAGCGATCAACTACCTGTTCCAGCATCGTCCACAGTGGGGCAAAGAGGTTGCTGTTGGTAAAACTCTGGTTTCCAGCGCAATGATTGACCGCGTCGTCAACGACATTGGCCGCAAGCTGGTAGAAGTACCGGTTGGTTTCAAATGGTTTGTTGATGGTCTGTTCGATGGCAGCTTCGGTTTCGGCGGTGAAGAGAGCGCGGGTGCATCCTTCCTGCGTTTCGATGGCTCAGCCTGGTCAACCGATAAAGACGGCATCATTATGTGTCTGCTGGCCGCTGAAATCACCGCAGTAACTGGCAAGAACCCGCAGCAGCATTATGACGAGCTGGCTGAGCGCTTTGGTGCGCCAAGCTATAACCGTCTACAGGCTCCGGCCACTTCGGCACAGAAAGCGGCGCTATCTAAGCTGTCACCAGAAATGGTGAGCGCTGATACGCTGGCGGGTGATCCGATCACCGCACGCCTGACTGCCGCGCCGGGTAACGGTGCGTCAATCGGTGGTCTGAAAGTGATGACGGAAAACGGCTGGTTTGCCGCGCGTCCATCAGGTACCGAAGACGCTTACAAAATCTACTGCGAAAGCTTCCTGGGTGCTGAACATCGTCAGCAAATCGAGAAAGAAGCGGTTGAGATTGTTAGCGAAGTACTGAAAAACGCCTGATAGGGCGGTGAAGAAAAAAGGCCGCTTAGCGGCCTTTTTTTATGGCATAAATCGATAGCCGATGCCGGTTTCGGTCAGCAAATGGCTGGGCTGCGTGGGATTCGCTTCCAGCTTCTGCCGCAAGTGGCCCATATAAATGCGTAAATAGTGGCTGTGCTCCACCGCATTTGGGCCCCAAACCTGATTCAGCAACTGACGCTGAGTCAGCACTTTTCCGGCATTATTAAGTAGCAAGCTCAGCAGACGAAATTCGGTCGGCGTCAAATGCACTTCCTGTTGGTTGCGCAGCACGCGGCGCGCCGTCAAATCGACGCTGACTTCGCCAAATTTCACAATCGGTTCAGGCTGGCTGCTTTGATGGCGACGCAGCGCCACGCGCACGCGCGCCAGCAGTTCACCAATGCCAAACGGCTTGGTGAGATAATCATCCGCACCAGCATCCAGCGCATCAATCTTATCCTGCTCATCGCTACGCGCAGACAGCACAATCACTGGCATGCTGCTCCACTGGCGTACTTCACGGATAAAGTCATTGCCATCACCATCCGGCAAGCCGAGATCGAGGATCACCAGATCGGGCTTACGCGTTGCCGCTTCAATCAGGCCGCGTTGCAGTTGCTCCGCTTCCACAATTTTAAGGCCTTCGCTCTCCAGCGCCAGGCGCACGAAACGGCGAATCTCTTTTTCATCTTCCACTATCAAGATGGTCGTCACGCTGCCTCCAGCGGCAAAAAAGTTAACGCATCACTTTAGCAATAAAGCGGCCCGGCGTCCGTCACGAAGTTTTTAACTTGAAGGGATCGTTAAATTTACAATCTTGTAACTAAATTTCATCACCACTTAAATTGATGGAAAAAAGCGCAAATAAAGTGGTCGGATGAGTAGTAAAATTACACAACAACGGGTAATATCTGAACCAGATCACATTTCAACGCAATGTTTACCACAAGGGGGCCAAAGAATGGATCGAGCATATCCACTGTATAAAATCGTACTGCGCCGCGTGCTGGTGGTAGCAATCGGTTTACTGGCGCTGCCAGTGATGTTATTCCGCTCGGATCGCGCGCGTTTGTACAGTTACCTGCATCGTATGTGGTGCAAAACCAGCACTAAACCGGTTTGGCTGGCGCAGTCGGAAGCGGCTGCCGGCATTCACTGGTAAGCAATTTCAGCGCAGTATTAACCCGGCGACTTCCCGCGAAGCGCCGGGTTTTTTTATCGATAATTTTCATGCCTACCGCGCGTTCCCGCTGTTATCCACGCGCATTTCAGCTACACTTAAAACCTCTACAAGATTTCTGAGGTTGTACAAGTATGAGCGAGAAAATTCCTGTTGGTATCAGCGCTTGCCTGCTCGGAGATAACGTCCGATTTGATGGCGGCCACAAACGTTTTGCCTTCGCCACCGACGAACTCGTGCCATTTGTGCGCTTTGAACCTGTATGTCCCGAAATGGCGATTGGCTTACCGACGCCGCGTCCGGCTTTGCGGCTGGTAAAAGAGAGCGATGAAAATATCCATCTCTGTTTCAGTAAAGATGGCGGCGAAGAGGTGACAGAAGAGATGCAGCGCTGGTCCGCTGAGCGGGTCAAATCGCTGCATCATCTGTGCGGCTACATTTTGTGTGCCAAATCGCCAAGCTGTGGATTGGAACGCGTCCGCGTTTACGAGCCTGAAACCAACAACAACCGTAAAGCAGGCACCGGCATGTTTACTGCATTTCTGCAGAAAGAGATGCCGTGGCTGCCGCTGGAAGAGGATGGTCGTTTGCACGATGACGCTATCCGTGAAAACTTTATTGGCCGCGTTTACGCGCTGCATGAATTCAACGAAATGTGGCGCAGCGGATTATCGCGCCACAAGCTGATGGCCTTCCATAGCCGCTACAAATTGCTGCTGCTTTCTCACGCGCAGGATGAGTATCGCGAAATGGGTCGGTTTGTCGCGGCGATGGATCAGTGGGATTCGCTGGAGGATTACGCCTTTGAGTACCGCAATCGCCTGATGCACCTGATGTCACATCAAGCATCGCGACGTAATCACACCAATGTGCTGATGCATGTACAAGGCTACTTCCGTCCGCAGCTGAGTTCGCCGCAGCGTCAGGAGCTGGCGCAACTGATTGATCGCTATCGTCTTGGCGTGCAGCCACTGTTAGCACCGATCACCATGCTGAAACACTACATGGCGGAATATCCGCATCCGTGGCTGGCACAACAGCGCTACTTTGATCCTTATCCGGAAGCGCTGCGTTTGCGCTACGGACAATAATTTCGGGGCTTTATGACCACCCATTTAGTTTGGTTGCGTAACGATCTGCGCATCAATGACAACATGGCGCTGGCCGCTGCCTGCCGCGATAGCCAGGCTACAGTGATGGCGCTGTTTATAGCCACACCACAGCAGTGGCAGCAGCACCACATGGCACCTAAGCAGGCGGCGTTCATCCAGCAAAATCTCAGTTTGTTGCAGGCATCGCTGGCCGAACGCGGCATTCCTTTGCACTTCCATCAGTGTGATGACTTTGCCGCTTCGATTGATTATCTGGCGGAATTTTGCCAGCAGCAGCAGGTTGATGCGCTGTTCTACAACTATCAGTACGAAATCAACGAACGAGAACGCGATGCCAGGGCAGAAAAACGTCTGGATGCGCAGGGCGTGATTTGTCAGGGATTCGACGACAGCCTACTGTTGCCGCCGGGCAGCGTGCAAACCGGCAGCAATACCATGTTCAAGGTGTTCACGCCGTTCAGCAGAGCCTTTGTTCGTCGCCTGCATCAGGGCTTGCCGGAGTGTTATCACGCGCCGAAAGCGCGTGACGGCGCGCCCGTCAGCATCAAAAAGAAGATCCCCGCCTTTGATTATCCCTGTGAAGCTTTTGATGACAGCTTGTTCCAGGCAGGGGAAGAGGCCGCGTTAAAACAGCTGCGCCACTTCGCTAAACAGGCGGTGCAACATTATCCGGATCAACGTGATTTGCCGGCCATTGACGGCACCAGTCGGTTATCGGCCTATCTGGCGATCGGCGTGTTGTCGCCGCGTCAGTGTCTGCATCGCGTATTGAAAGAGCATCCCGATGCGCTTAACGAGGGCACGGCTTTTACCTGGCTGAACGAACTGATTTGGCGCGAATTCTATCGTCATCTGATGGTGGCATTTCCTGCGCTGTGTAAGCATCAGCCGTTTGTCGACTGGACGCGCAATGTCGATTGGCAGCAAAACGAAGCGCACCTAAAAGCCTGGCAGCAGGGTAAAACCGGCTATCCGATCGTTGATGCGGCCATGCGTCAGCTCAACACGCTCGGCTGGATGCACAATCGCTTGCGCATGATTACTGCCAGTTTCCTGGTGAAGGATCTATTGATCGACTGGCGTGAAGGTGAGCGCTATTTCATGCAGCAGTTGATCGATGGCGATCTGGCCGCTAACAACGGCGGCTGGCAGTGGGCCGCGTCAACCGGCACTGATGCCGCGCCCTATTTTCGTATCTTCAATCCCACCACGCAGGGCGAGCGTTTTGATAAACAGGGCGCGTTTATCCGTCAGTGGCTGCCGGAATTAAAGGAAGTGCCCGACAGCGATATCCATCAGCCGCAGGTGTGGGCGCAGAAAAATAACAAGAAACTCGATTATCCCGCGCCAATCGTGGAACATAAGGACGCACGTAAAAAGACACTAGACGCCTTTGAGCGCGCTCGCAGCGCGGCTTGAGGCGGTCAGGGAGCCGTAATGAATAATGTCGAGTTAGAACAGATCGTCAATCAGCAGCTGAACAACAGCGCCTTCAGCGACTATGCGCCGAACGGTTTGCAGGTTGAAGGGCGCGCCGAGGTCAAAACCATCATCACCGGCGTCACCGCCTGCCAGGCGCTGCTGGATGAAGCGGTGAAGCGCAACGCCGATGCGGTGCTAGTGCATCACGGATACTTCTGGAAAAGCGAAGCGCCAGTAATCAAAGGCATGAAGCGCCAGCGTCTGCGTACGCTGTTAGCCAATGATATTAACCTGTATGGCTGGCATCTGCCGCTGGATGCGCACTCCGAGTTAGGTAATAACGCGCAGCTGGCGCGCCTGTTTGATATTGAAGTGAAAGGCGAGATTCAACCGCTGGTGCCGTGGGGCGAGCTGGCAGAACCAGTGAGTGGCACGGCGCTGGCGCAGAAAATTGCCCAGCGATTAGGTCGCACACCGCTGCACTGCGGCGATAATGCGCCGGCATTGATCAAGCGCGTTGCCTGGTGCAGCGGCGGCGGTCAGGGTTTTATCGATAGCGCCGCAGCCTTTGGCGTTGATGCCTTTATTACCGGCGAAGTTTCTGAGCAAACCATCCACAGCGCGCGCGAACAAGGTTTGCACTTCTTTGCCGCCGGACACCACGCGACCGAACGCGGCGGCATCAAGGCGCTGGGCGAGTGGTTAGCCGCCCATCATGGCCTTGATGTGACCTTTATCGACATCGATAATCCTGCCTGATTCTTCCATTCTCACGCCCTTAACCTGCGTTTAAGGGCGCAAATCTGTTGACACATCTCTGTCACTTTCGCATAACTTATTGCCTTTACGCATAAACGAGTTGCCCGGTCGCCATGAATGGCGACCCTACGCTATGTTTTGAATTTGACCAGGAGGTTGTTTTTGCAACGAGCACGTTGTTATCTGCTAGGTGAGCGCGCGGTGGTGCTGGAACTGGAACCGCCGGTTTCGTTGACCAGCCAGCAGCGCATCTGGGGATTGTGTCAGCGACTGCAGCAGAACGAGCAGGTTGAGGAAGTGATTCCTGGAATGAACAACCTGACGTTGCTGCTGCGCGACCCGCAACTCAATGCGTTGGACGCCATCGAGCGTTTGCAGCGCTGGTGGGAAGAGAGCGAAGCGCAGCTGCCGGAATCGCGTCGGGTTGAAATCCCGGTGGTGTACGGCGGCGCAGGCGGACCCGATCTGCAAGTGGTCGCCGAGCGCGCCAACATGACGCCAAAGCAAGCGGTAGAACTGCACAGCAGCATCGATTACGTGGTCTATTTCATCGGCTTCCAGCCTGGTTTCCCCTATCTCGGCGGTCTGGATGAGCGTTTACACACGCCACGCCGCGCTGAGCCGCGCGTGATTGTGCCGAGCGGCTCGGTGGGCATCGGCGGCAGCCAAACCGGCATCTATCCCTTAGCCGCGCCTGGCGGCTGGCAATTGATTGGTCACACACCGCTTAGCCTGTTCGATCCACTTCAGCATCCACCGACACTGTTACGCCCCGGCGATAGCGTGCGCTTTGTGCCGCAGCAGGAGGGCGTATGTTGAAAATTCTCCGCGCGGGCATGATGACCTCGCTGCAAGACCATGGCCGCACCGGCTTCCGCCAATATGGCATCAGCGTGGGCGGCGCACTCGATCAACCAGCAATGCGTACCGCCAATATGCTGGTGGGCAACCCCGAGCAGAGCGCGGTGCTGGAAATCGTGCTGGGGCAATTTAAAGCGCAGTTTACCCGCGATGGCTGGTTTGCGTTGACGGGTGCGGGCTGCAATGCCGATCTGGATGGCAAACCGGTCTGGACCGGCTGGCGCCTGCCGGTGAAAAAAGGGCAGGTGCTGACGCTGGCAACGCCAACGCGCGGCATGCGCAGCTATCTGGCGGTCAACGGTGGTTTTGCCGTACCAGAAATGCTCGGTTCGTTGAGTACCGATCTTAAGGCGGCGTTTGGTGGCTGGCAGGGACGTAAGCTGCAGGACGGCGATGAACTGCCGCTGGGTAAACCGACGCGCGACTTCAAAGATAAAGCCGGCGTGCGGCAGCTGCTGTGGGGCAACCGCATCCGCGCCTTAGCGGGCCCGGAATATAATGAGTTCTCGCGTGAGGCGCAGCAGGGTTTCTGGCGCAGCCCGTGGAAGCTCAGTCCGCAAAGTAACCGCATGGGCTATCGCCTGCAGGGACGTCAACTGCATCGCGATGCAACACGCGATTTGCTGTCGCACGGTTTAGTGCCTGGCGTGGTGCAGGTGCCGCCTAATGGTCAGCCGATTGTATTGATGGCGGACGCACAAACCACCGGCGGCTATCCGCGCATTGCCTGCATCATCGAAGCCGATCTCTATCATCTGGCGCAAATTCGCCTCGGCGAACCGATTCACTTTATCCACTGCACGCTGGAAGACGCGATTCACGCCAAACAGCATCAGCAACGTTCCTTCGACCAAATAGCCTGGGGATTGGCACATGAAGATTGATCTTAACGCAGATCTCGGCGAAGGCAGCGCCAGCGATCAGGAACTGCTGACGCTGGTCAGTTCAGCCAATATCGCCTGCGGCTTCCACGCCGGTGATGCGCAAACCATGCTGCAATCGGTGCGCTGGGCCAAAGCGTCTGGCGTGGCGATTGGTGCCCATCCAAGTTTCCCCGATCGGGAAAACTTTGGTCGTACCGCCATGCAGCTACCGCCGGAAACCGTTTATGCGCAGATGATCTACCAGATTGGTGCGTTGAAAAGCATTGCGGAGAGCGAAGGCGAACGGCTGGTGCACGTCAAGCCGCACGGCATGCTGTACAACCAGGCGGCGGGCGATCCGCAACTGGCGGATGCCATTGCGCGCGCGGTGAAAGCCGTGGATAGCGGATTGATTCTGGTGGGATTAGCGGACAGCGCATTGATTGCGGCGGCGGCGCATCATGGTCTGCGCACCCGCGAAGAGGTGTTTGCCGATCGCGGCTATCTGGCGAGCGGGGCGTTAGTGCCACGCAGCCAGCCGCACGCGATGATTGAAGATGCCGATCAGGCGCTGGCGCAAACGCTGGCGATGGTACAGCAGCGTCAGGTGCAGAGCATCAGCGGAGAATGGGTCAAGGTTAACGCCGAAACCGTCTGTTTACACGGCGATGGCGCACACGCGCTGCAGTTCGCCCGCACGCTTCGCGCCGCCTTTGCGACACATCAGATTGCTGTCACCAGCGCATAACGTTTTACTCATTACCCGGCATCACGCCGGGCTTTGTTTTTTCACATAAGGGAACAACATGGATAACGTGGTAAACCTCTGGCCGCTGTTGGGTATTGCCGCCATCATTCTGGGTTTTGTGCTGCGCTTTAACCCGGTGCTGGTGGTAATTGTGGCGGGCTTCGTCACCGGGCTGGCGGCGCACCTGCCGCTGGCAGACATTCTTGAAAAACTCGGCTCAGGCTTCCTCAATACGCGCAACCTGCCGCTGATTCTGCTGCTGCCGCTGGCTGTTATCGGTTTGCTGGAGCGTCATGGTCTGAAAGAGCGCGCGCAAAGCTGGATCGCGCAGATCAAAACCGCTACCGCCGGCCGCTTACTGATCGTCTACCTGTTTGTGCGTGAAGCCACCGCCGCGCTGGGCTTAACCAGTCTTGGCGGCCATCCGCAGATGGTACGTCCGCTGCTGGCACCGATGGCTGAAGGCGCTACCGAAAACCGTTACGGTGAAGTCCCGCCAGACGTGCGCCATCGTCTGCGCGCCATGTCTGCGGCGACCGATAACATTGGTCTGTTCTTCGGCGAGGATATCTTCGTTGCCTTTGGTGCGATTATCTTCATGCATAACTTTATGCAGGAATCTGCCGGTATCAGCACCGAACCGCTGCATATCGCGTTGTGGGGCATCCCGACCGCCCTTTGTGCTTTCCTCATTCATTCAGCTCGTCTGGTGCGTCTTGATCGCCAGCTGTCGCGTGAATTAGGCGCGTTGAACCAGCAGGCGCTGAACGCCAAAGGAGGGAAGTAATGTTCCAGCAACAATATTTGATGTGGCTGGCAGGCGTGATCCTGCTGGTGGTCGCCGTGCTTTCCTGGCGTGACAGCGCTAACCCGCGTCGTTTTACCACCGGGCTGTTCTGGGCATTGTATGGTCTGATTTTCCTGATTGGTGAGGGTGCTTACCAGCTGATGGGTCAATGGGCAGGCGATGCTGAACTGGGCCGCCGCTGGTTGCATATCGGCGTGGGCGTGGCCGTGGTGTTAATGGCGCTGATTGCCGGTTTCGGTGGCGTGCGTCTGGGCCGCTATCATCAGCGCAGCGACGAGCAGAAACAGGAAAGCGCTAAACGCCTGCATAACAAACTGTTCCTGCCAGCGCTGGCGATTCCGCTGGTAACGGTGATTGGCGTGCTGGCGTTTAACCATATTCCCGGCTTGCAGGACACGGTGTTTGGTCCCGGTAATCACTCCACGCTGGTGACGCTGTTCTCCATGATGATTGGCTGCCTGCTGGGCTGGCTGATCGCGTTGAAAATTACCCATGAAAAGCCGCTGCAGTCGATGCAGGAAACCCGTCGTCTGCTGGATGCGGTGGGTTGGGCGTTTATCCTGCCGCAGATTCTGGCCACGCTTGGCCTGCTGTTCACCAGCGCCGGTGTCGGCACGGCGATTTCGCACCTCACCGAGCAGTATCTGGCAGTGGATAATCGCCTGATTGCCGTCGCGGTCTATGCGGTGGGTATGGCGTTGCTGACCATGGTGATGGGCAATGCGTTCGCTGCCTTCCCGATTGTGACCGCCGGCATTGGTATTCCGATTCTGGTGCTGCAGCACGGCGGCAATCCGGCAGTGATGGCGGCGATTGGTATGTTCTCCGGCTATTGCGGCACGCTGATGACGCCGATGGCGGCCAACTTCAACATCGTGCCCGCTCGCCTGCTGGAGCTGCCGGACCGCAACGCGGTGATCAAGGCTCAGGTGCCAACCGGTGTGCTACTGTTGGTAGTGAATATTTTCCTGCTCTACTTCCTGATGTTCTTGTGAGGTTGCAATGAAAACGGTGTTAATGACGGCGTTTGAGGCTTTTGGTGGCGAAACTATCAACCCTTCGTGGGAAGCCGTGCGCACCTTCGACGGCAAAGAGATCGCCGGTGCGCGCATTGTGGTACGCCAGTTGCCGGTGGTGTTTGCTACCTGCGGTGAAGTGCTGACGCGCGCGCTGGACGAGATTCAACCCGATCGCGTGTTGTGTGTTGGGCAAGCTGGCGGCCGCGCCGATATTACGGTTGAACGTGTCGCGATTAACGTGGACGACGCACGTATTCCGGATAACAACCAGCAGCAACCGATCGACCAACCGATTGAAGCGGATGGCCCGGCGGCCTATTTCTCCACGCTGCCGATCAAAGCGATGGTTGCCGCGCTGCGCGAAGTTGGCGTACCGGCTTCGGTATCGCAAACCGCCGGTACCTTCACCTGTAATCACGTGATGTACAGCCTGCTGCACTGGATTCACACCACCAACAGCAAGGCGCGCGGCGGTTTTATCCACATACCGTATATGCCGGAACAAGCGGTGCACCATCCGGGCGTGGCCAGCATGGCGACGTCTAGCGTGATTCAGGCGCTGGAAACTTCGCTGCAGGTGATCCTGAGTACCGAAAATGATATCCGCGTCGTCGGTGGCGCCACGCATTAACAGGAGTTGTTATGCCTGAGGGACCGGAGATCCGTCGCGCGGCGGATCAGCTGGCAGAGGCAATGGTCGGCAAACCACTCACCGATGTGTGGTTTGCCTTTCCACAGCTGAAAACCTACGAACCTGCGCTGATGGATACCACCATCAACGCCTTCGAAACACGCGGTAAAGCGTTGCTCACCCACTTCTCTAACGGTTTGACGCTCTACAGCCACAATCAGCTGTACGGCGTGTGGCGCGTGGTGCCCACCGGCACGCAGCTGAATACCACGCGCCAGCTGCGCGTGCGGCTCGCTACCGCGGATAAAACCATTTTGCTGTATAGCGCGTCGGATATTGAGCTGCTCAATGCTGATACCTTAGCGGCGCATCCGTTTTTGCAACGTGTAGGCCCGGATGTGCTGGATGCCAGTTTAACGGTGGAAGAGGTGCGCGAGCGTTTGCTGTCGCCGCGTTTTCGCCGTCGCCAGTTCAGCGGCTTGTTACTCGATCAGGCCTTTTTAGCCGGCCTCGGCAATTATCTGCGCGTGGAGATTTTGTGGCACGCCGGATTGCTGGCGTCGCATCGGGCGCAGGATCTCAGCGAGCAGCAGTTGACGGCATTAAGTGAGGCGATGCTGGCGGTGCCGCGTTTGTCGTATCAGATGCGTGGCAGCATGAAGAAGTATCACGAAGAGGCAGCTTTTCGCTTTGAAGTGTTTCATCGGCAGGGCAAACAGTGTCGGCGATGTGGAGCGGTGATTGAGAAGGGCGTGCTGTCATCGCGGCCGTTTTACTGGTGTCCGGGATGCCAGTTGTAGCGTAATAAGAAAAGCGGCCAGATGGCCTAATGCTTTTTAAATCTGGTGTGGGCTCTGACACATCAGCTGCGTCACGGGCCGTCCTGGCCGCCCCGAACTGCCTCACGCATCCATGCGTGAGGCTCCTGGCCCAACGTAAAAGCCTCAGCGCTGCGAATAGCCCTTATGCCGCAGCAGACGCGCCAGCGCCCCTGGCAAATATGCCCTTTTCAATAACACACACTGAAGCTTATGAGCAGGCCGGGGACACTTTTGGTCAGGCAATCCGCAGCGCTGAACGAAGCGAGGAAGCCAGGAGAGCCCGCAGGACGCGGGCGAAAGGCGGAGCCGGGACAAGGAGGTCCCGTCTCCGCCGGTCCGTCAGGCAGACGAGCGATGTGAAGGTACCGCGCTAGCGGCGCGAGGACAGCCGGACCAAAAGTGTCTCCGGCCGGCGCACTTGTCGTTGGCTTAACTGACCAGCATTAGGCCAGATGGCCGCCTTTCTCTTATTTATCCAGCGCCGAGGTGAATGGACGCTCGGTATAACCGGTATACAGCTGACGCGGACGGGCTATTTTCATGCCTTCGTCGTGCATCTCTTTCCAGTGTGCAATCCAGCCCACGGTACGCGCCATCGCGAAGATAACGGTAAACATGGAAGACGGGATGCCCATCGCTTTCAGAATGATGCCTGAATAGAAATCGACGTTTGGATAGAGTTTACGCTCGATGAAGTACGGGTCGTTCAGCGCGATGTGTTCCAGCTCCATCGCCACTTCCAGCAGATCATCTTTCATGCCCAGTTCGTTCAGCACTTCGTGACAGGTGTCGCGCATCACGGTGGCACGTGGATCGTAGTTTTTATACACGCGGTGGCCGAAGCCCATCAGACGGAACGAATCGTTCTTATCTTTCGCACGTTTAACAAACTCAGGGATGTGATCAACGGTGCTGATCTCTTCCAGCATGCGCAGTGTCGCTTCGTTGGCACCGCCGTGCGCCGGTCCCCACAGTGAAGCGATACCGGCGGCGATACAGGCAAACGGGTTCGCGCCTGAAGATCCTGCGGTACGCACGGTAGAGGTTGAAGCATTCTGCTCATGGTCGGCATGGAGAATCAGAATACGGTCCATCGCGCGTTCCAGTACTGGATTCACTTTGTACTCTTCGCACGGCGTGGCGAACATCATGTGCAGGAAGTTACCGGCATAAGAGAGGTCGTTACGCGGATACACAAACGGCTGGCCAATCGAATACTTGTAGCACATCGCCGCCATGGTCGGCATTTTCGACAGCAGGCGGAACGCAGCGATTTCACGGTGACGTTCAATGTTGACGTCTAAAGAGTCGTGATAAAACGCCGCCAGCGCACCGGTCACACCACACATCACCGCCATTGGATGCGAATCGCGGCGGAAGCCGTGGAACAGTCGGGTGATTTGCTCGTGGATCATGGTGTGGCGGGTAACAGTGGTGCGGAACTCTTCAAACTGGGCTTGGGTCGGGGCTTCGCCATTAAGCAGGATGTAACACACTTCGAGATAGTTTGAGTGGGTTGCCAGCTGATCAATCGGGAAACCACGGTGTAACAGAATACCTTCGTCACCATCAATAAAGGTGATTTTAGATTCGCAGGACGCCGTAGAGGTGAAGCCGGGATCGAAGGTGAACAGGCCTTGAGAGCCAAGGGCGCGGACATCAACAACATCTTGTCCCAGCGTGCCTTGCATCACGTCCAGTTCAACAGACGTATTATCTTGTAGGGTTAGCGTCACTTTTTTATCTGTCATTATTTCGTCTCCATAGCGCCTTTAAGGTAAGGATCTTAGACACCAGAATAGCCTCCATGTTGCATAAAACCACAATCTTCCCAGCATCACTCTACGGTAACGTTGGTTAGGCAAGGTTACAGAGTAAACGCTGAATTTGGGCCATTCGGTGGCATCGGGGCATGACATGCTGCACATCGAGGATGTTAAAGTTCCTGTCACGACATAACTTCTTGGTAACCAATAACCTGATGCTTTATATAACTTGTATTGGCAATGTTACATAACTTGAGCTTAGGGGAAAGTGTATCCCCATAACTTTTGTGCATCATAGGGCTTTAATGCGATTGTTTGTAACTGAAATGTTGATTCTTTGTCAAATCAGATAATTAAAAATGTATAAATTGTGAAATTCGTGAAGGTGATCACTGTTCAGCCTAAATGTGACCAAAGAGATTGTAGGGGAATTGTAATCAGAATGTGATCCTCCTATACTGCGGCCAGGTCTCCGGAACACCCTGACACCAGGAGCCACCCAGCGTTTTACCCGCTTTATTTAACACTGGATGTTGCTATTTTGGTGGCGGTTGCAGTCTGAACACACGCTGTGTCTCTGATGCAACTCAGGACCGGAGGAAGCAAAATAAAAAAGAGCTGTGTGGGCAAAACCGTGAAAAAACAAAGACCTGTTAACTTGGATCTCTCGACGATCCGGTTTCCCGTTACTGCAATATCGTCCATTCTCCACCGCGTCTCCGGCGTGATCACCTTTGTCGCTCTCGGAATTCTGCTCTGGTTACTGGGTCTCTCCCTCTCTTCTCCTGAAGGCTTCCAGCAAGCGGCATCCATCATGGATAGCTTCTTTGCCAAATTCATCATGTGGGGCATTTTAACTGCGCTGGCGTATCACGTCGTGGGCGGTATTCGTCATATGTTGGCTGATTTTGGCTTTATGGAAGAAACCCTGCAGGTGGGAACCCGTTCCGCGCAAGCGGCTTTTGTTATCACTGTCGTGCTCTCAATTTTGGCTGGAGTCCTCGTATGGTAAGCAATGCTTCTGCATTAGGACGCAACGGTATCCATGACTGGCTGTTACTGCGTGCTGCTGCAATCTTAATGACGCTTTACATCATCTACATCCTCGGTTTTGTCGTGATGACAGGCACGCTGACGTATGACGTCTGGCATGGCTTCTTCTCATCCGCCTTCACTAAAGTGTTCACTATGTTGACGCTGTTCTCGATTCTCATCCACGGCTGGATTGGAATGTGGCAAGTGCTGACTGACTACGTGAAACCAGTAGCAACCCGTTTGCTCCTGCAGTTTGTGATTGTGGTTGCGCTGCTGTCGTACGCAATTTATGGATTTGTTGTGGTGTGGGGTGTGTAAATGAGTTTGCCAGTCAGAGAATTTGATGCCGTGGTGATCGGCGCAGGTGGCGCAGGTATGCGCGCCGCCTTGCAAATCTCCCAATCGGGCCAGACTTGTGCCCTGTTATCCAAAGTTTTCCCAACCCGTTCCCATACTGTATCGGCGCAGGGCGGTATTACCGTCGCGCTGGGTAACACCCATGACGATAACTGGGAATGGCACATGTACGATACCGTCAAAGGTTCCGACTTTATCGGCGACCAGGACGCGATCGAATATATGTGTCATGTCGGTCCAGAAGCGATTCTGGAACTGGAACATATGGGATTGCCTTTCTCCCGTCTTGATGACGGCCGCGTCTATCAGCGTCCGTTTGGTGGTCAGTCGAAGAATTTCGGCGGTGAGCAGGCGGCGCGTACCGCTGCTGCGGCCGACCGTACCGGCCACGCCTTGCTGCATACGCTGTATCAGCAGAACCTGAAGAACAAAACCACCATCTTCTCCGAATGGTATGCGCTGGATCTGGTGAAAAACGAAGACGGTGCGATTGTCGGCTGTACGGCTATCTGCATGGAAACCGGCGAAACCGTCTATTTCAAAGCCAAGGCCACCATTCTGGCGACCGGCGGCGCGGGCCGTATTTACCAGTCCACCACTAACGCCCACATCAACACCGGTGATGGCGTTGGTATGGCGCTGCGCGCAGGCGTGCCGGTGCAGGATATGGAAATGTGGCAGTTCCACCCAACCGGTATTGCCGGTGCGGGCGTGCTGGTTACTGAAGGTTGCCGTGGTGAAGGTGGTTACCTGCTGAATAAACACGGTGAACGCTTCATGGAACGTTATGCGCCGAACGCCAAAGATCTGGCGGGTCGTGATGTGGTTGCACGTTCAATGATGGTGGAAATCCGTGAAGGTCGCGGTTGCGATGGCCCTTGGGGTCCGCACATTAAACTGAAGCTCGACCATCTCGGTGCCGATGTACTGGAATCGCGTCTGCCTGGCATCCTTGAGCTGTCGCGTACCTTTGCACACGTTGACCCAATCAAAGAACCGATTCCGGTGATCCCAACCTGCCACTACATGATGGGCGGCGTGCCGACCAAAGTGACCGGCCAGGCGCTGCGCGTGAATGAGCAGGGCCAGGATGAGGTGATTCCGGGTCTGTTCGCTGTCGGCGAAATCGCCTGCGTATCGGTACACGGCGCTAACCGCCTCGGCGGCAACTCGCTGCTCGATCTGGTGGTGTTCGGCCGCGCAGCCGGTGTGCATCTGCTGGAGTGTATTGAAGAGCAGGGCGAACTGCGTGAAGCCACGCAGGAAAATCTTGATGAAGCGATGGCGCGCTTCAACCGTTGGGAAAATAACACCACCGGTGAAGATCCTGTCGAAATCCGTAAAGCGCTGCAGCGCTGCATGCAGAACAACTTCTCGGTATTCCGCGATGGTGATGCGATGCGTGAAGGTCTGGAAGAGCTGAAAGTGATTCGTGAGCGTTTGAAATCGGCGCGTCTGGATGACCGTTCGCCGGACTTCAACACCCAGCGTATCGAGTGCCTCGAGCTGGATAACCTGATGGAAACCGCTTACGCCACTGCTGTCGCCGCCAACTTCCGTACCGAAAGTCGTGGCGCGCATAGCCGCTTCGACTTCCCGGATCGCGATGATGAAAACTGGCTGTGCCACAGTCTCTATGTTCCGCAGACGGAAAGCATGACGCGCCGTGAGGTGAACATGCAACCGAAACTGCGTGCGGCCTTCCCGCCGAAAGCGCGTACCTACTAATTGCGGAGATCATCATGAGACTCGAATTTTCTATCTATCGTTACAACCCGGAAGTCGACGACAAACCGCGTATGCAGGAATACACGCTGGAGTCGGAAGATGGTCGCGACATGATGCTGTTGGATGCGCTGATTCGTCTGAAAGAGAAAGACCCAACGCTGGCTTTCCGTCGCTCATGCCGTGAAGGCGTGTGCGGTTCAGATGGTTTGAACATGAACGGTAAAAACGGTCTGGCATGCATCACGCCAATCTCTGCGCTGGGTAACGGCACGAAGAAAATTGTTATCCGTCCACTGCCTGGTTTGCCGGTGATCCGCGACCTCGTGGTAGACATGGGACAATTCTATGCACAGTATGAGAAGATTAAGCCTTTCCTGTTGAATAATGGGGAAAATCCACCGGCACGCGAGCATTTACAGAGCCCTGCTGAGCGTGAGCATCTGGACGGTTTGTACGAGTGTATTCTCTGCGCCTGCTGCTCAACGTCGTGTCCGTCGTTCTGGTGGAATCCGGACAAGTTTGTTGGTCCGGCTGGCCTGCTGGCCGCTTACCGTTTCCTGATCGACAGCCGCGACACGGAAACCAATGCGCGTCTCGACAATCTAAACGATGCTTTCAGTGTTTTCCGCTGTCACAGCATCATGAACTGTGTGAGCGTGTGCCCGAAAGGCCTAAACCCAACGCGCGCCATCGGCCATATTAAGTCGATGCTACTGCAACGCGGGGCGTAACAGAAAGTCACTCTCCGGGAACCCAGGTTCCCGGATGTTTACGGAAGCCTCTATAAGCGCGGTGCTGACCACGCTTATAAAGGTTCCCTTACGAGCCAGGCGCCGGTAGCGCACAGGTTCGTATCGCTGAACTCACTACGGCAAGCCGCGTAAGCGGTAAAAAATGAAACCTCATAAAAAGCAGATTAATGCTTAAGGGATCACAATGCAGAACAGCGCGATGAAACCCTGGCTGGACTCCTCCTGGCTGGCCGGCGCGAACCAATCTTACATAGAGCAACTCTATGAGGATTTCCTGACCGATCCTGACTCAGTTGATGACATGTGGCGCGAGCTGTTCCAACAGCTGCCGGGCACTGGCGTGAAACCTGAGCAATTTCACTCCACCACGCGTGATTACTTCCGCCGCCTGGCTAAAGACGCCACGCGTTACACATCAACCGTGACCGATCCGGCAACCAACTCCAAACAGGTTAAAGTGCTGCAGCTGATTAATGCGTTCCGCTTCCGCGGCCATCAGCATGCAAACCTCGATCCGCTTGGCCTGTGGAAACAGGACACGGTAGCCGACCTCGATCCGGCTTATCACGATCTGACCGACGCCGATTTTCAGGAAAGCTTTAACGTAGGTTCTTTTGCTATCGGCAAAGAGACTATGAAGCTGGCCGATCTGTTTGCGGCGCTGCAGCAGACTTATTGTGGCTCGATTGGTGCAGAGTACATGCACATCAACAACACCGACGAGAAGCGCTGGATTCAGCAGCGTCTGGAATCGGTGGTGGGCCACGCGTCTTTTAGCAGCGACGAGAAAAAAGGTTTCCTGAAAGAGCTGACCGCGGCAGAAGGCCTGGAAAAATACCTGGGCGCGAAATTCCCGGGTGCGAAGCGCTTCTCGCTGGAAGGCGGTGATGCGCTGGTGCCAATGCTGCGCGAGATGATTCGTCACGCCGGCAAGAGCGGTACGCGCGAAGTGGTGCTGGGTATGGCGCACCGTGGTCGTCTCAACGTACTGATCAACGTCTTAGGTAAGAAGCCGCAGGATCTGTTTGACGAGTTCTCCGGCAAGCACAAAGAACATCTCGGCACCGGCGACGTGAAGTACCACATGGGCTTCTCGTCTGACGTGGAAACCGAAGGCGGCTTGGTGCATCTGGCGCTGGCGTTCAACCCGTCGCATCTGGAAATCGTGAGCCCGGTAGTGATGGGTTCGGTGCGCGCGCGTCTGGATCGCTTGGCTGAGCCAAGCAGCAACAAAGTTCTGCCAATCACCATTCACGGTGATGCTGCCGTTATCGGTCAGGGCGTGGTGCAGGAAACCCTGAACATGTCGCAGGCGCGTGGTTACGAAGTGGGCGGTACCGTTCGCATCGTAATTAACAACCAGGTTGGTTTCACCACCTCCAACCCGAAAGATGCGCGTTCTACGCCGTACTGTACTGATATCGGCAAGATGGTGCTGGCACCGATTTTCCACGTTAACGCGGACGATCCAGAAGCGGTGGCGTTTGTGACTCGCCTGGCGCTGGATTATCGCAACACCTTTAAACGTGATGTGTTTATCGATCTGGTGTGCTACCGCCGTCACGGCCACAACGAAGCCGACGAGCCAAGTGCAACTCAGCCGTTGATGTACCAGAAAATCAAAAAGCATCCAACGCCGCGTAAAATCTACGCCGATCAGCTGGAAAGCGAAGGTGTTGCGACCACCGAAGATGCCACCGAGATGGTTAACCTGTACCGCGACGCGCTGGATGAAGGCGAATGCGTGGTGCCGGAATGGCGTCCGATGAGCCTGCATTCGTTCACCTGGTCGCCATATCTGAACCACGAGTGGGACGAAAGCTACCCGGCAACCGTGGAACTGAAACGCCTGCAGGAACTGGCGCGCCGCATCAGCAGCGTACCGGAATCGGTAGAAGTGCAGTCTCGCGTGGCCAAGATCTACAACGATCGCAAAGAGATGGCCGAAGGCAACAAAGCGTTCGACTGGGGCGGTGCTGAAAACCTCGCTTACGCCACGCTGGTTGACGAAGGGATTCCGGTACGTCTTTCCGGTGAAGATACCGGTCGCGGTACCTTCTTCCACCGTCATGCGGTGATCCACAACCAGACCAACGGCTCAACCTACACGCCGCTGCACCATGTCCATAACGGTCAGGGTCAGTTCAAAGTGTGGGATTCCGTGCTGTCTGAAGAAGCGGTGCTGGCCTTCGAATACGGTTACGCTACCGCAGAACCGCGCGTGCTGACCATTTGGGAAGCGCAGTTCGGCGACTTCGCCAACGGTGCGCAGGTGGTGATCGACCAGTTCATCAGCTCCGGCGAGCAGAAATGGGGCCGTATGTGTGGCCTGGTAATGTTGCTGCCGCACGGTTATGAAGGTCAGGGCCCTGAGCACTCCTCAGCGCGTCTGGAGCGTTATCTGCAACTCTGTGCTGAACAGAATATGCAGGTGTGCGTGCCTTCAACGCCAGCGCAGGTTTACCACATGCTGCGTCGTCAGGCGCTGCGCGGTATGCGCCGTCCGCTGATCGTCATGTCACCAAAATCACTGCTGCGTCATCCGCTGGCGATTTCCAGCCTGGAAGAGTTGGCGACGGGTAGCTTCCAGCCGGCGATTGGTGAGATCGACGATCTCGATCCGCAGCAGGTTAAACGCGTGGTGCTGTGTTCGGGCAAGGTTTATTACGATCTGCTGGAGCAGCGTCGTAAAAACGAGCAGACCGACGTGGCTATCGTGCGTATCGAACAACTCTATCCGTTCCCGCACAAAGTCGTGCAGGACGTATTGAAAAACTATGCTCATGTGCAGGATTTCGTGTGGTGTCAGGAAGAGCCGCTGAATCAGGGCGCATGGTATTGCAGTCAGCATCATTTCCGCGAAGTGGTTCCATTTGGTGCGTCACTGCGTTATGCAGGCCGTCCGGCTTCTGCTTCACCGGCCGTGGGCTACATGTCCGTACATCAAAAACAGCAGCAAGACCTGGTTAATGACGCGCTGAACCTTGGTTAATAAAAAGGAAAGAAAATGAGTAGCGTAGAAATTCTCGTTCCCGATTTGCCTGAATCCGTAGCGGACGCAACGGTTGCAACCTGGCACAAAAAACCCGGCGACTCCGTGAGCCGCGATGAAGTACTGGTAGAGATTGAAACTGACAAAGTGGTGCTGGAAGTGCCTGCTTCAGCGGACGGCATTCTGGAAGCCGTGCTGGAAGATGAAGGCGCTACCGTCACTTCTCGTCAGATTCTGGGCCGTCTGAAAGAGGGCAACAGCGGCGGGAAAGAGACTGCGGCAAAAGCGGAAAGTAAAGAGTCTACACCAGCACAGCGTCAAACCGCTTCTCTGGAAGAAGAGAGCAACGACGCGCTCAGCCCAGCGGTTCGCCGTCTGATTGCTGAAAACAACCTCGATGCCAGCCAGATCAAAGGCACCGGCGTTGGCGGCCGTCTGACGCGTGAAGATGTGGAAAAACATCTGGCGAAGAAAGCCGACGGTGGCAAAGCCGCACCAGCGCCAGCCGCTGCTGCTGCACCGCAGGCCGCTGTGGCTAACCGCAGCGAAAAACGCGTACCGATGACGCGTCTGCGTAAGCGTGTTGCCGAGCGTCTGCTGGAAGCGAAAAACAGCACCGCGATGTTGACCACGTTCAACGAAATCAACATGAAGCCAATCATGGACCTGCGCAAGCAGTACGGCGATGCGTTCGAGAAGCGTCACGGCGTGCGTCTGGGCTTCATGTCCTTCTACATCAAAGCGGTGGTTGAAGCGCTGAAACGCTTCCCGGAAGTGAACGCGTCCATTGATGGCGAAGATGTGGTTTACCACAACTATTTCGATGTGAGCATTGCGGTTTCTACTCCGCGTGGTCTGGTAACGCCAGTGCTGAAAGATGTTGATGCGCTGAGCATGGCCGACATTGAGAAGAAAATTAAAGAGCTGGCGGTGAAAGGCCGTGACGGCAAGTTGACGGTTGAAGAGTTGACCGGCGGTAACTTCACCATCACCAACGGTGGTGTGTTTGGTTCGCTGATGTCTACGCCAATCATCAACCCACCGCAGAGCGCGATTCTGGGCATGCACGCCATCAAAGATCGCCCAATGGCGGTCAATGGTCAGGTAGTGATTCTGCCAATGATGTATCTGGCGCTCTCTTACGATCACCGTTTGATTGATGGTCGTGAATCCGTTGGCTATCTGGTCGCGGTGAAAGAGATGCTGGAAGATCCAGCTCGCCTGCTGCTGGACGTCTAATTTCGCCGGGCGCGCGGTGTGAAGGCGCGCCCAAACTCATACCTGAATGGATAGAACATCATGAATTTACATGAATACCAGGCGAAGCAGCTGTTTGCACGCTATGGCATGCCAGCACCGACAGGCTATGCCTGCACCACGCCACGTGAAGCTGAAGAAGCCGCGTCTAAAATCGGCGCAGGTCCGTGGGTAGTGAAATGTCAGGTTCATGCCGGTGGCCGCGGTAAAGCGGGTGGCGTGAAAGTGGTTAACAGCAAAGAAGACATTCGTGCTTTTGCTGAGCATTGGCTGGGCAAACGTCTGGTGACCTATCAAACTGATGCGCACGGTCAGCCGGTAAACCAGATTCTGGTTGAAGCCGCGACTGATATCGATCAGGAGTTGTATCTGGGTGCGGTTGTTGACCGTGCGACTCGTCGCGTGATCTTCATGGCCTCGACTGAAGGCGGTGTTGAGATTGAGAAAGTGGCAGAAGAAACGCCACACTTGATCCACAAAATGGCGCTGGATCCATTAGCGGGTCCACAGCCGTATCAGGGCCGCGAATTGGCGTTCAAACTCGGCCTGACCGGTAAGCAAGTTAGCCAGTTCACCAAAATCTTCATGGGTCTGGCGACCATGTTCCTCGAGCGCGATCTGGCGATGGTTGAAATCAACCCACTGGTGATCACCAAGCAGGGCGACCTGATCTGCCTCGATGGCAAACTGGGTGCAGACGGTAACGCACTGTTCCGTCAGCCGGAACTGCGTGAAATGCGCGATCCGAGCCAGGAAGATCCACGTGAAGCACATGCAACGCAGTGGGAACTGAACTACGTTGCGCTGGATGGCAACATCGGCTGTATGGTGAACGGCGCTGGTCTGGCGATGGGCACCATGGACATCGTGAAACACCACGGTGGTGAGCCAGCAAACTTCCTGGACGTTGGCGGCGGCGCAACCAAAGAGCGCGTGACCGAAGCCTTCAAAATCATCCTGTCTGACGATGCGGTAAAAGCCGTGTTCGTTAACATCTTCGGCGGCATCGTGCGTTGCGACCTGATCGCAGACGGCATCATCGGTGCAGTGGCAGAAGTGGGTGTGAACGTGCCAGTTGTGGTACGTCTGGAAGGTAACAACGCCGAGCTGGGCGCTAAGAAACTGGCGGACAGCGGTCTGAACATCATTGCAGCAACCAGCCTGACAGACGCTGCACAGCGTGTTGTAGCTGCAGCGGAGGGTAAATAATGTCCATTTTGATCGACAAAAACACCAAAGTCATTTGCCAGGGTTTCACCGGTGGTCAAGGGACGTTCCACTCTGAGCAGGCGCTGGCCTATGGTACGCAGCTGGTTGGCGGTGTAACGCCAGGCAAAGGTGGCACCACGCATCTCGGACTGCCGGTGTTCAACACCGTGCGTGAAGCAGTAGAAGCGACCGGCGCAACCGCCACCGTTATCTACGTTCCAGCGCCGTTCTGCAAAGACGGTATTCTGGAAGCGATCGATGCGGGCATCAAACTGATCATCACCATCACCGAAGGTATCCCAACGCTGGATATGCTGACCGTGAAAGTGAAGCTGGATGAAGCTGGCGTACGCATGATCGGCCCGAACTGCCCAGGCGTGATCACGCCTGGCGAATGTAAGATCGGTATCATGCCGGGCCACATTCACCAGCCAGGCCGCGTCGGTATCGTATCGCGTTCAGGTACGCTGACTTATGAAGCCGTTAAGCAGACCACTGACATCGGCTACGGCCAGTCAACCTGCGTAGGTATCGGTGGCGACCCGATCCCAGGTTCTAACTTCATCGACATCCTGAAACTGTTCCAGGAAGATCCACAGACCGAAGTGATCGTGATGATCGGTGAGATCGGTGGTAGCGCGGAAGAAGAAGCAGCAGCCTACATCAAAGCACACGTGACCAAGCCGGTTGTCGGCTACATCGCGGGTGTGACTGCACCGAAAGGCAAACGTATGGGCCACGCAGGCGCCATCATTGCCGGTGGCAAAGGTACTGCTGATGAGAAATTTGCTGCGCTGGAAGCGGCCGGTGTGAAAACCGTACGCAGCCTGGCAGACATTGGTGACGCGGTTAAAGCGGTTCTGCCAATTAAATAAGCCAGTGTTGACTGACATTAAAAAGCCACCTTCGGGTGGTTTTTTTTTGGTAATAACCCGCCGAAAACAGGGGCAAAAAGCGTAACGGTTTCAAAAACAGCGGCTATGCTTACTCTGTCATCAGGGTAAAGAAGGGAAAAGACGCTGGATCTTCGTCAAACAATTGGCACACGACTTTCCAGATCGAGGTTAAATAATTGCGGAAAAGGTAATTATATTCTTAATTATATGATGATGTTGTGACATCTAATTAACAACCACTTTAACACTACATATCTGGAAATTTATTGTCTTAATCCAGATCAATAAATAGCGAGTTATAGGAAACTTTACCGCTAGCAAAACAGCAACTAACCGGTATAAATTGCGCTGCATCAATTCAGTCTTCGTCATAATTTTTCAGGAGTTTGTGCCAGGCGTTGTTATATCAATTCTGCCGCCTCCTCATTCCACTCCTGCTTAAAATTGACTGAAAAGATCGGTTTTTAAGGGAATTTTATCACTGTTACTCGCCTTCTTCGGGCAACAGCTTTCTCTGTACTATCAGTAACAAAACTGGAATCAATAATCAGTCGTTCCTGAATCTTATTCTGCGCGTCAATGTCTGTTGTTTGCCGTTGTCATCCGCAGGGGAAGTTCATGCGAGGAGCAAGGAGTCATCATGTTAGATATTGTCGAGCTGTCGCGTTTACAGTTTGCCCTGACGGCGATGTACCATTTCCTGTTCGTGCCATTAACGCTGGGTATGGCGTTTTTATTGGCGATCATGGAAACCGTATATGTCCTGACGGGTAAACAAATTTATAAAGATATGACCAAGTTCTGGGGCAAGTTGTTTGGTATCAACTTTGCGCTCGGCGTGGCTACCGGCCTGACCATGGAATTCCAGTTCGGTACCAACTGGTCATATTACTCACACTATGTCGGCGATATCTTCGGTGCGCCGCTCGCCATTGAAGGCTTAATGGCGTTCTTCCTCGAATCCACTTTTGTTGGCCTGTTCTTCTTCGGCTGGGATCGCCTCGGCAAGGTGCAACACCTTGCGGTGACCTGGCTGGTGGCGCTCGGTTCGAATATGTCCGCGCTGTGGATTCTGGTGGCGAACGGCTGGATGCAAAACCCGATTGCTTCCGAGTTCAATTTTGAAACCATGCGTATGGAGATGCTGAGCTTCTCCGAGCTGGTGCTAAACCCGGTTGCGCAGGTGAAGTTTGTGCATACCGTGGCCGCTGGCTACACCACAGGTGCGATGTTCATCCTTGGTATCAGCGCATGGTATCTGCTAAAAGGGCGCGATATTGCTTTCGCTAAACGCTCCTTTGCTATCGCAGCCAGCTTCGGTATGGCGGCGATTTTGTCGGTGATCGTGCTGGGTGACGAATCTGGTTATGAAATCGGCGACGTGCAGAAAACCAAGCTGGCGGCGATTGAAGCGGAATGGGAAACCCAACCGGCTCCAGCTGCGTTTACGCTGTTTGGCATTCCGGACCAGGAAACCCAGGAAAACAAATATGCGATTCAGATTCCGTACCTGCTCGGCTTGATCGCTACGCGTTCAGTCGATACGCCAGTCACCGGTTTGAAAGATCTGCTGGCGCAGCATGAAGTGCGTATTCGTAACGGCATGAAAGCGTACGCGCTGCTGAACGAACTGCGCGGTGGTAGCAAAGATCCTGCTGTGCGCAGCCAGTTTGAAGCCAGCAAAAAGGATCTGGGTTATGGCCTGCTGCTGAAGCGCTATACGCCGGATGTGGCTAACGCCAGCGAAGAGCAGATCCAGAAAGCGACGAAAGACTCAATCCCACGTGTTGCACCGCTGTACTTCGCCTTCCGTATCATGGTGCTGGGCGGTGTGTTGATGCTGGGCATCATTGCGCTCTCCTTCTGGAGCGTGATTCGTAACCGTATCGGCAAGTCGCGCTGGTTACTGAAAGCCGCGTTGTACGGCATTCCATTGCCATGGATTGCGATTGAAGCGGGTTGGTTCGTTGCTGAGTATGGTCGCCAGCCGTGGGCAATTGGTGAGGTGCTGCCAACCGCAGTCGCTAACTCCTCATTGACCGTCGGCGATCTGCTGTTCTCAATGACGCTGATTTGCGGTCTCTACACCTTGTTCCTCGTGGCGGAAATGTACCTGATGTTCAAGTTCGCGCGCCTCGGTCCAAGCAGCCTGAAAACCGGCCGCTATCATCATGAAACGCTGAAAACATCATCTCAGCCGGCGCGTGGATAAGGAGAGCGACCATGTTTGATTACGAAGTATTGCGCTTTGTCTGGTGGCTGCTGATTGGCGTGTTGCTGATTGGTTTTGCGGTCACCGATGGCTTTGATATGGGCGTCGGTATGCTGACCCGCATTTTGGGTCGCACCGATACTGAACGTCGCATCATGATTAACAGCATTGCGCCACACTGGGACGGCAACCAGGTTTGGCTGATCACCGCCGGTGGCGCGCTGTTCGCCGCATGGCCAATGGTGTATGCCGCTGCGTTCTCCGGCTTCTATGTGGCAATGATTCTGGTGCTGGCTTCACTGTTCTTCCGTCCTGTTGGTTTTGATTACCGTTCGAAGATTGAAGATATGCGCTGGCGTGGCATGTGGGATTGGGGCATTTTCATCGGCAGCTTTGTCCCGCCGTTGGTGATTGGCGTGGCGTTCGGCAATCTGCTGCAAGGCGTGCCGTTCCATGCTGACGAATATTTGCGCCTGTTCTATACCGGCAACTTCTTCCAGCTGCTGAATCCGTTTGGCCTGCTGGCGGGCGTAGTGAGTGTGGCAATGATTCTGACGCAGGGCGCAACCTATCTGCAGATGCGTACTGCCGGTGAGTTGCACGTCCGCAGCCGCAGCACCGCGCAAATCTCGGCGCTGGTGATGATGGTGTGCTTCATCCTTGCCGGTGTGTGGGTGAAATACGGCATTGATGGTTATGTGCTGAAGAGCGTTATCGATCATCACGCCGCATCCAACCCGTTGGGTAAAGATGTGGTGCGTGAAGCGGGCGCATGGATGGTGAACTTCGAGCAGATGCCAGTATTGTGGCTGTTCCCGCTGTTGGGCGTAGTGCTGCCGCTGCTTACCGTTCTGTGCTCGCGCATGGAAAAAGGTGCCTGGGCATTCATCTTTTCTTCACTGACCTTAGCGTGTGTAATCATGACGGCCGGGATTGCGATGTTCCCGTTCATCATGCCATCCAGCACCGTGCCAGGCATCAGCCTGACGATGTGGGATGCCACCTCTAGCCTGCTGACGCTGAAAGTGATGACCATTGCCGCCATCATCTTTGTACCGATTATCCTGGCGTACACCGCCTGGTGTTATTACAAGATGTTTGGCCGTATCACCAAAGAACACATTGAGAGCAATACGCACTCCCTGTACTGATTAAGGAGATTGAGCATGTGGTATTTTGCCTGGATTCTTGGCACCTTGCTGGCCTGTGCGTTCGGTGTGATTACGGCGCTGGCGCTGGAGCATGTTGAAGAGAGCAGCGCGAAGGACGAGCAAGTCTGATGCGCACAATGATTCGGACGCTGTATCGTCTGATGGACAAGGGCCCACTTCGGGCCCTTTCGTTAATTCTTGCACTGTGGCTGGCGGGCTGCGTTATTTGGCAACCTTCGCGCTTTGCTGCGCGTACCAGTGATTTAGCGATATGGCACGGATTGCTGCTGATTTGGGCTGTGTGTACCGGCGTGATTCACGGCACCGGATTCAGTCCACAACAAACGCGTTGGCAGGCTCTATTCTCACCTCTGCCCGCTCTGTTGATTTTGTTGGCAGGAATTTCCTGGTTCTACCATTAAGTCCAGGTTCAGGACTTAAAAACGCTGCATTTTCAGGCGCTGGCGTGAGGTTTTGTCAGCGCCCGGTCAAGAAACATCCTATAAATCCTTCCAGTTGTTAACCTGTGATAATTATTTTCGCTTGGCTCTGGCGGACCATTCCCAAGCCGATCTCACTTGCGTATAGTAGCAACGTTTAAAATGAGACCGGGATGTAGAGTGAGTACTACGCTGTTTCGCTGGCCGGTTCGTGTCTATTACGAAGACACTGATGCCGGTGGTGTGGTTTACCACGCCAGTTATCTTGCTTTCTATGAACGAGCACGTACCGAAATGTTGCGCCAGCACCATTTCAATCAGCAGGTCCTGTTGGAAGAGCAGGTGGCTTTTGTGGTACGACGCATGACGATCGATTTTGTTGCGGCTGCACGTCTGGACGATCTTTTGGAAATTCAAACAGAAGTGACCTCAATGACGCGTGCAACGATGACGTTCTCGCAGCGTATCGTGAATGCAGAAGGCAAAGTGCTAAATGAAGCAGAAGTCCTGATTGCCTGCATCAACCCACATCTAATGAAGCCAATTGCGCTTCCCAAGTCTATTGTCGCGGAGTTCAAGCAGTGACTGACATGAATGTTCTTGATTTGTTCCTGAAGGCGAGCCTTCTGGTCAAACTTATCATGTTGATTTTGATCGGCTTTTCTATTGCCTCATGGGCGATCATTATTCAGCGTACGCGCATTTTGAATGCGGCGGGGCGCGAAGCCGAAGCGTTTGAAGATAAGTTCTGGTCGGGTATCGAGTTGTCTCGTCTGTATCAGGAAAGCCAGGGACGCCGCGATGAATTGAGCGGATCTGAGCAAATCTTCTATTCGGGTTTCAAAGAGTTTGCGCGCTTGCACCGTGCTAACAACCATGCGCCAGAAGCCGTGGTAGAGGGCGCGAGCCGTGCGATGCGTATCTCCTTCAATCGTGAACTGGAAACGCTGGAAACTCACATTCCTTTCCTTGGCACCGTTGGCTCAATCAGCCCGTATATCGGTCTGTTCGGTACGGTGTGGGGGATCATGCACGCCTTTATCGCCCTCGGTGCGGTAAAACAGGCCACGCTGCAGATGGTTGCACCGGGTATTGCCGAAGCGTTGATCGCTACCGCAATCGGTCTGTTCGCGGCCATTCCTGCCGTTATGGCGTACAACCGTCTGAACCAGCGCGTTAACAAGCTGGAACAGGGCTACGACAACTTCATGGAAGAGTTCACGGCTATCCTGCATCGTCAGGCTTTCTCCACCGAAAACACGAAGTAAGTCGAGGTTTACGATGGCCAGAACCCGTGGTCGCGGTAAACGCGACCTTAAGTCGGAAATCAACATTGTTCCACTGCTGGACGTGCTGTTGGTGTTGCTGCTCATCTTTATGGCAACCGCGCCGATTATTACCCAGAGCGTGGAAGTGGATCTGCCGGATGCGACAGATTCAAAAACCGTCTCAACTGATGATAATCCACCGGTGATTGTTGAAGTGTCTGGTGTTGGCCAGTACAGCCTGGTGGTGGATCACGATCGTATGACGCAGTTGCCGCCGGAGCAGGTGGTGAGCGAAGCGCAGCGCCGGATTGAAGCCAATCCGAAAACGGTCTTCCTGATCGGCGGTGCGAAAGACGTCCCTTACGACGAAATCATCAAGGCGCTGAACCTGTTACATCAGGCAGGCGTGAAATCTGTCGGTTTGATGACGCAGCCGATTTAAAGCGAACCGTTTTTGGGAACCGAGTGTGTCGAAGGCAACCGAGCAGAACGACAAGTTAAAACGCGCAATAATCGTTTCGGTGATTCTGCACATCGTGCTGATCGCCTTACTGATTTGGAGCTCGTTTAACGAAAAAATCGAATCCAGCGGCGGTGGCGGTGGCAGTGATATTGACGCAGTGATGGTCGATTCAGGCGCCGTGGTTGAGCAGTATAACCGCCAGCAGAATCAGCACCGAGACAGTCAGCGCGCCGAGCAGCAGCGTCAGAAACAGTCGCAGCAGCAGGCCGAAGAGTTACAGCAGAAACAAGCTGCTGAGCAGCAGCGCCTGAAAGAGATGGAAAAAGAGCGCTTGCAGGCCCAGCAGGAAGCCAAAGAGCAGGCGAAGCAGCAGGCCGAGCAGCAGAAAGCCGCTGAAGCCGCCGCTAAGCAGGCGCAGGAACAGCAGAAAACTGCCGAAGCCGCTGCAGCGAAAGCCAAGGCGGATGCCAAAGCGGAAGCCGATGCGCAAGCAAAAGCAGCCGCTGACGCCAAAGCCAAAGCGGTAGAAGAAGCTAAGCAAGCCGCAGCTGACGCGAAGAAGAAAGCGGACGCGGAAGCCAAAGCTGCCGCTGCTGAAGCGGCCAAAGAGAAAGCGGCGCAGCAGGCAAAAGCGGCCGCAGAATCAAAAGCCAAAGCGGATGCTGAAGCCAAAGCTCAGGCTGCTGCCGATGCGAAGGCGAAAGCGGCTCAGGAAGCGAAAGAGGCTAAAGAGCAAGCGGCTGCTGAGGCAAAAGAAAAAGCTGCAACTGAAGCGAAAGAGAAGGCTGCAGCCGAGGCGAAAGCCAAGGCCGATGCGGCTGCGAAAGCCAAAGCGGATGCAAAAGCCAAAGCTGCTGCAGATGCCAAAAAAGCCGCCGCTGAAGCTGCGAAGAATGAAAATGCGGTTGATGACCTGTTAGGTGGTTTGTCTTCTGGTAAGAATGCACCGAAAAGCGGCACCGCATCGGGTGGCGCTGCAGGGCAGGGTAATCAGAAGAAGGCTGGCGCGTCAGGCGCAGATATCAATAATTATCTGGGGCAAGTGGTCGGCGCGATTCAGAGCCGTTTCTACGATGCTGATTTGTATAAAGGTAAAGAGTGCAACCTGCGCATCAAGCTGGCACCGGATGGTTTACTGATTGATGTTAAATCG
Source organism: Pantoea sp. SOD02 (assembly GCF_024707505.1). Taxonomy (GTDB): domain Bacteria; phylum Pseudomonadota; class Gammaproteobacteria; order Enterobacterales; family Enterobacteriaceae; genus Pantoea; species Pantoea symbiotica. The sequence goes on from NZ_CP102604.1 coordinate 1,284,844, forward strand.
GAAGGTGGCGATCCAGCCTTGTGTCAGGCAGCAATCGCTGCCGCGAAGCAGGCGCGTATTCCAAAGCCGCCTTCGCAGGCGGTGTATGAAGTGTTTAAAAACGCACCTATGCGTTTCAAACCAGAATAATGCAGTAACGTACGGCAGGTTGAACTATGGTTAGCTCGCCGTACTCTATAAGTACTCGTGTTTTTCAGGAACTGTGCGAATTATCATGAACCTCTGGTTCAGGTAAGGGAGAAAAAATGAAGCAGGCACTTCGTGTAACCTTAGGTTTTTTTGTACTGCTGTGGGCAGCAATGCTTCATGCAGAAGTCCGTATTGAAATTACACAGGGCGTTAACACCGCACGCCCTATTGGTGTGGTTCCGTTCCAATGGGCTGGCCCAGGCGCGGCACCAGAAGACATCGGCGGGATCGTTTCTGCTGACTTACGCAACAGCGGAAAATTCAATCCGCTCGATCGTTCTCGTCTGCCACAACAGCCAGCCAGCGCGCAGGAAGTTCAACCTGCCGCATGGAGCGCATTGGGTATTGATGCGGTCGTGGTCGGCCAGGTAACGCCAAACGCTGACGGCAGCTATCAAATTGCCTATCAGTTGGTGGATACCGGCGGCGCACCAGGCACCGTGCTGGCACAGAACTCTTATAAAGTGACTAAGCAGTGGCTGCGTTATGCAGCGCACACCGCCAGTGACGAAGTGTTCGAGAAGCTGACCGGCATTAAAGGCGCATTCCGTACCCGCATTGCCTATGTGGTGCAGACCAACGGCGGTCAGTTCCCGTATGAGCTGCGCGTATCTGATTACGATGGCTACAACCAGTTTGTGGTTCACCGTTCACCGCAGCCCTTGATGTCTCCGGCCTGGTCGCCAGATGGCAGCAAAGTGGCTTACGTGACCTTCGAAAGCGGCAAATCTGCGCTGGTTGTGCAGACGCTGTCTAACGGTGCAATCCGTCAGGTGGCTTCTTATCCACGACACAACGGTGCGCCAGCCTTCTCACCAGATGGTTCTAAACTGGCCTTCGCGTTGTCGAAAACCGGTAGCCTGAACCTGTACGTGATGGATCTGGCTTCTGGTCAGACGCGTCAGGTGACGGATGGTCGCTACAACAGCACTGAACCAACCTGGTTCCCGGACAGCCAGACGCTGGCTTACACCTCGGATCAGGCCGGTGCGCCTCAGATTTATAAAGTTGGTATCAACGGCGGTGCGCCACAACGTATTACCTGGGAAGGTGCGCAAAACCAGGATGCGGATGTGTCAACCGACGGCAAAACTATGGTGATGATCAGCAGCGCCGGTGGCGCTCAGCATGTCGCCAAACAGGATCTGGTAACGGGAGCCGTTCAAACAATAACGGACACGTTCCTGGATGAAACGCCGAGTCTGGCGCCAAACGGCACAATGGTAATCTATAGCTCTACTCAGGGGATGGGTTCCGTGTTGCAGTTGGTTTCAACCGACGGGCGTTTCAAAGCGCGTCTTCCGGCAACTGATGGACAGGTCAAATTCCCTGCCTGGTCGCCGTATCTGTGATGCATAGATCCCCTGCACGGCGGGGGATTAAAATGTATGGCAAACAAAATAATAGGATAAAGAAATGCAACTGAACAAAGTGCTGAAGGGTTTGATGCTGGCTCTGCCGGTTATCGCAGTAGCTGCATGTAGCTCACACAAAAACAACAACAACGATCAGACTGGTATGGGCGCTAACGACGGTGCTTACGGTGCTGGTCAGAACGGTAACATGTCTTCTGACGAGCAAGCGCGCCTGCAGATGCAGCAGCTGCAGCAGAACAACATCGTTTACTTCGGTCTGGACAAGTATGACGTGGCTTCTGACTACGCTCAGATGCTGGATCAGCACGCTGCATTCCTGCGTGGCAACCCGTCTTACAAAGTGACCATCGAAGGTCATGCGGATGAGCGCGGTACTCCAGAATACAACATCGCCCTGGGCGAACGTCGTGCAAGCGCCGTTAAGATGTATCTGCAAGGCAAAGGTGTTTCTGCTGACCAGATGTCTATCGTTTCTTACGGTAAAGAAAAACCAGCTGTACTGGGTCATGACGAAGCGGCTTACGCTAAAAACCGTCGTGCCGTACTGGTTTACTAAGAAAATATCATGATGAGTAACTTCAGACTTCATCTGTTGAGTCTGTCGTTACTGGTTGGTTTAGCGGCCCCTTTGGGGGCTGCTAATGCCCAGGCGTCAATCAGTAGCGTTGGCTCAGGCTCGGTCGAAGACCGCGTCACCACTCTTGAACGTATCTCAAATGCCCAGGCTCAGCTTCTGCAGCAATTGCAGCAGCAGATGAGCGACAACCAAAGCGATATCGATTCGCTGCGCGGGCAAATCCAGCAAAACAGCTATCAGCTTAATCAGGTGATCGAGCGCCAGAAACAGCTTTATCAGCAAATCGACAGCCTCAGCTCCGGCAGTAACGGTGCGCAGGCCGGCGGTGGTGCGGATGCCGCTGCTGCGGGCGCTGCGGGTGCCGCAGCGGCTGAAAGCGGTAGCAGCGATAACGCCAGTGCGGCCGCGCCAGCACAAACCGGCGATGCCAACACGGATTACAATGCTGCCGTTGCGCTGATTCTGGAGAAGAAGCAGTACGATCAGGCGATTACTGCCCTGCAGGCTTGGGTGAAGAAATATCCTGATTCTACCTATCAGCCGAATGCCAATTACTGGCTGGGTCAGCTGTATTACAACAAGGGTAAAAAAGACGATTCGGCCTATTATTTTGCCACTGTGGTAAAAAATTACGCGAAATCGCCAAAAGCCCCGGAAGCGCTGTTTAAGGTTGGCGTGATCATGCAAGAGAAGAACGACACGGCGAAAGCCAAGGCTGTCTTCCAGCAAGTGATCAAACAATTCCCAAATAGTGATTCTGCTAAGCAGGCGCAAAAACGTCTTGCCGGGTTGTAATTTGTGCTTAAAAGACCGGATTTCGTGTGATTTCTGGTCTTACAGCATGAAAGGTAAGCAATTGAGACATTTAGTGGAAAATAAGGGTTGCGCCCTCCCGCTAAATCAGTAATATATGCCGCCGTTGCCGGGACATATCTTAACAAGTATCGGCAGCACTGAAGATGGGTCGTTAGCTCAGTTGGTAGAGCAGTTGACTTTTAATCAATTGGTCGCAGGTTCGAATCCTGCACGACCCACCATCTCAACCCGTTGTAAGTGAGATGATTTCTTCAGTAAGCTTCACAACCTTGATGGGTCGTTAGCTCAGTTGGTAGAGCAGTTGACTTTTAATCAATTGGTCGCAGGTTCGAATCCTGCACGACCCACCATCAAGTAAAGGTTGTAAGCCCCACAGCGGGTCGTTAGCTCAGTTGGTAGAGCAGTTGACTTTTAATCAATTGGTCGCAGGTTCGAATCCTGCACGACCCACCAGTTATGTAGAAAGGCGCCCTAAAGGCGCCTTTTTGCTTTTTAGGCTTTTTTAAATGTTAGGTGGATTTGCTTTGAGATGGTGCACCGGCCAGATAAGGCGGGGCGGATCGCGAAGAAACCTCACATCCCTGTAGATCGGCCTCGCAAGTACTCGCCTCATCCATGAGGCTCGCCCGCAAGCGGGCAACGCTTCGCGTTGTGCAAAAACGCTCCCGGCGTTTTTGTCCATGGCTCGGACGCTTCGCTCCTTCCGCTCCCGCCTTTTCTGGCCCTTAAGCTTCGATGTTGCTTTAAATAATCGCACCCATGCTTAACGAAGACGGAAGGACCGGGCGGTGGAGTAAAGCTTCCGGCGCATGGATGCGCCGGCAGAGCCTACAGGGATGTATCCACGGCGACTTTACGGAACCGCCCGGTTCTTTCGGCTGGTTGGCAAGCTTTTAAGCCCAATCTACTTTTTTACCTTAACCGGCGTCAGACTTTTCCAAATATGCAGCACCGCATAGCTGCGCCAAGGTCGCCAAACCTGCGATAACTGCTCCGCCACTTTGGCACTCACGCCGCCAAGGTTATTACGAATCGCAATATCCTCTTTGGGAAACGCATCAGGCCAACGCAGTGCGCGCATCGCGATATAACTTGCCGTCCACGGCCCAATCCCTTTTAGCGCCAGTAACTGCTGCTGAACCACGTCCGGATTCACCGCACCGTTAAAGCGCAATGCGCCAGATGCACACGCCTGCGCCAGTGCCTGAATGGCATGTGAACGCGCACTGACAATCCCCAGACTTGCTATATCATCGATGCTCGCCGCCGCCAGCGACTCCGCATTCGGCGGCAAACGCGAAAGTTCTGGCCATGGCGTTACCAGCGGCTCACCAAAGCGCTGTGCCATTCGGCTACTTAACGTGGTTGCCGCTTTCACAGTAACTTGCTGGCCGAGTATCGCGCGCACACCCAACTCAAAGCCGTCAAACGCACCAGGAACGCGTAGACCGGGAAAGCGCGACAAGCTCTCGGCTAAAAGCGGATCGTGGCTTAGATGCTCTGCTATGCGCTGTGGCTGTGCATCCAGGTCGAACAGGTCGCGCAGACGACGCAGCAAAGCGGGCAGCACCGGCGTCAACGACGTTGTGAATTGCACCTTTAGCGACTGTTTATCCGCAACATGGCTCACGCGCACCCAGCCGCGACAATTGCCCAGCGCCACGGTGCGGTGATAAATGCCCTCGTTTACCCATTCCACCTCCTTCATCACGCGCTGCTGCAGGAAATCGAGCATCGCATCCCAATCGTAAGGCGGCCGATAACTCAGGCGCAGTTCGGCGCTCTCCTGCGCGGTCTTCACGGCGTCGGGTTGATTCTGTTTACGCAGGCGGGAAGGCGTCATGCGATAGCGCGACTGGAACACATCGTTAAAACGCCTCAGACTGCGGAAGCCGCTGGCGTAAGCAATTTCTGTTACCGGTAGTGAGGTTTCCGTCAGAAGTTGCTTAGCGAGCAGCATACGACGTGTCTGACGCAGCTCTAAAGGCGATACGCCGAGTTCCTGCTGCACCACGCGACGTAATTGACGTTCACTCAAGTCAAACTCACTAGCGATGTCTGCCAGCGTCTCCTGCTCTTCCAGCATGCCCTCTTCGATGCGGCGAATTAAACGATCGGCAATGCGGTGATGGCTATCCACCGGCGCAGAGCCGGGTGCCAGTTCCGGGCGGCAGCGTAAACAGGGGCGGAAGTGCGCTTTCTCGGCGGCTTCTGCACTGCTAAAAAACAGGCAGTTCTTCTGCATCGGCGCTTTTACTGGACAAATGGGGCGGCAATAGATGCCGGTGGATGTCACGCCAACAAAAAACAGCCCGTCGAAGCGGCTATCGCGCGACGTCAGCGCCTGGTAAGCAATTTCAGCATCAAACATCATCGTCTCCGGCAAATAAACGGCATGGTCGCGCAAGCTGAACAGGAAAACTCGCTGCTTTCGGACAGCTAACCAGTTTATGCTGATGACCGAAAACAGCCAGTTTCCTGCGGCGGAAATGCGATAATCGCCAGCAGAGATTAAGCCGGAGGTGCACCATGTATCATGCCAAAATCATCGCAACGCCCGTTGGCGAGCTCACGCTTGTTGCCACCGATAAGGGATTGTCGGCGATTCTGTGGGAAAACGAAGGCGCGCAGCGCGTGCCGTTGAAGCCGATTAGCCGTAACGATCAGCATCCGATTCTGTGTGAGGCTGAACGCCAGCTGCGCGAATATTTCGCCGGTGAGCGTCAGCAGTTTGATATGCCGTACGACACCGTCGGCACCGAATTCCAGAAAAAAGTGTGGCAAGCACTCCTCACCATCCCATTTGGTGAAACGCGCAGCTACCTGCAAATTGCCGAGCAGATCGGCAATCCCAAAGCTGTGCGCGCCGTGGGCGCAGCCAACGGTAAAAACCCGCTGTCGATTATGGCGCCGTGCCATCGCGTAATTGGCAGCAACGGCAAACTAACCGGTTTTGCGGGCGGGCTCAGCGTTAAAGCTTTCCTGCTGGAGCTGGAAAGCCCTCAAAAGAGCACATTGTTGCTTTAGAGCGCGCAAAAAAGAGACGACACTCTCGCGTAATTCCGCTATCGTGTTTAGCATATAAAACACGATGGCGGTTTTGATGCCGCATCATTGCCGTAACAGGCAATTTTGTTAAATTGAGAAAACGAGAGCCGTGTCATGAGTCTGATGTTTCATCCTGAAAGCGCGATCTATCCTTTCCCGCCGAAACCGGCACGTCTCAGTGACGATGAAAAATCCCATTACAAAAACAAAATCAAACGCTTGCTGAAAGAACGTGATGCAGTGATGGTGGCGCACTACTACACCGATCCTGAGATTCAGGCGCTGGCGGAAGAGACCGGCGGCTGCGTATCGGACTCACTGGAAATGGCGCGTTTCGGCAGCACACATTCCGCCAAAACCTTGCTGGTGGCGGGCGTGCGTTTTATGGGCGAAACCGCAAAAATTCTTAGCCCGGAAAAAACCGTGCTGATGCCCACCTTGCAGGCGGAATGCTCGCTCGATCTCGGTTGCCCAATTGAGGAGTTTAACCGCTTCTGCGATCAGCATCCCGATCGCACCGTGGTGGTGTATGCCAACACCTCGGCGGCGGTGAAGGCGCGCGCGGATTGGGTCGTCACCTCAAGCATCGCGGTTGAGCTGATTGAACATCTCGACAGCCTAGGCGAGAAAATCATATGGGCACCGGATCGCCATCTTGGCCGCTACGTCACGCAAAAATCCGGCGCAGATGTACTTTGCTGGCAGGGCGCTTGTATCGTGCATGACGAATTCAAAACGCAGGCTTTGCAACGCATGAAGGCGCTCTATCCGGATGCGGCGGTGCTGGTGCATCCTGAATCACCGCAGGCGATTGTCGATCTGGCCGATGCGGTGGGATCCACCAGCCAGCTGATTCAGGCGGCGCAAAACTTGCCGCATCCGCAGATGATCGTCGCCACCGATCGCGGCATCTTCTACAAAATGCAGCAGGCGGTGCCGAACAAAGAGTTGCTGGAAGCGCCAACCGCAGGTGAGGGCGCAACCTGCCGCAGCTGTGCGCACTGTCCGTGGATGGCAATGAACGGCCTGAAAGCGATTGCCGAAGGATTGGAACGAGGCGGCAGCGAGCATGAAATCCATGTCGATGATGCGCTGCGCGAGGCCGCGTTGATCCCGCTTAATCGCATGCTATCCTTTGCTGCAGATCTCAAACTTAAAATCAAAGGGAATGCATGACGGGCTCCCGTTACACAGGCACCTTATATGGACTTCTTTAGCACGCAAAATATTCTGGTTCACATTCCGCTAGGCGTTGGCGGCTACGATCTCTCATGGATCGAAGCCGTTGGCACCATCGCTGGCTTGCTGTGTATCTGGCTCGCCAGCCTGGAAAAAATCATCAACTACTTTTTCGGGCTGATTAACGTCACGCTCTTCGCGGTGATCTTCTTCCAGATTCAGCTCTACGCCAGCTTATTGCTGCAGCTGTTCTTCTTCGTCGCCAACGTTTACGGCTGGTACGCGTGGAGTCGTCAAACCGCCAACAACGAAACTGAGCTGCAAATTCGCTGGCTGCCGCGCTCAAAAGCCTTGGGTTGGGGCGCGGCGTGCGTGGTGGCGATTGCTCTGATGACGTTTTATATCGATCCGGTGTTTGCCTTCCTGACCAAAACAGCCGTCGGCATCATGCAAAGCGTGGGGCTTAACGTGGCGATGCCGCAGCTGCAGCCGGACGCTTTCCCGTTCTGGGATTCATGCATGATGGTGTTATCGATTGTGGCGATGATTTTGATGACGCGTAAATACGTTGAGAACTGGCTGTTGTGGGTGGTGATCAACGTGATTAGCGTGATGATCTTTGCGCGTCAGGGCGTTTATGCCATGTCACTCGAGTACGCGATTTTGACGCTGATTGCGCTTAACGGTTCGCGTCTGTGGATGCAAAGCGCACGCGAACATGGCTCGCGCGCGCTGTCACATCAGTGATGGTGATGAGCATGACCTTCCAGCGCAGCATGGTCGTGGTGATCGTGCTGCGTGGCGCTGTTATCTAAACAGAGCTCACAGTCCGGTCCGCTGCACGGCTGATACTCCATCTGCACCGTGGCGTGGGCAATCTGATAGTGCTCATGCAGATAATGGTGGATGCGCTTAAGCAGGCCGTCATGATCGTAAGGCGGAATCACTTGCACATGCAGCGTCAGCACCGGTTTTTCACCTACTTGCCACAGATGAACGTGATGCACGTTACGCACTTCATCGATATTACGCGTCAGCTCGCGCGACAGCTTATCCGCGTTGATATGACCCGGCGCACCTTCCAGCAGCTCATGCAGACTCTCGCGCAGCAGCGACCAGGCGCTGCGCACCACCAGCAATGACACCAGCAGCGACAGAATCGGATCGATCGGCGTCCAGCCGGTCAGCATGATGATCACCGCCGCGACAATCGCACCGACCGAACCCAATAAATCGCCCAGCACATGCAAAGCCGCCGCACGTACGTTGAGATTCTTCTCTTCGCTGCCGCGATGCAGTAGCCAGAACGACAGCAGATTGGCCAGCAAACCGGCAATGGCGATGCCAAGCATCAATCCGCCAGCGATTGGCTGTGGCTCGTAGAAGCGACGCAGCGCTTCCCAGACAATCAGCACCGTTATCACCAGCAGCGCAATGGCGTTGACGAATGCCGCTAAGGTGGTGAGGCGCAGCAAGCCGAAGGTATGACGCGCGTTGGGTTTGCGCTGAGCAAATTGCACCGCAAGTAACGCCATCAGCAGTGCGGCGGCATCGGTCAACATATGTCCGGCATCGGCCAGCAGCGCCAGCGAGCCAGAAACCAGCCCGCCAATCACTTCCGCCACCATAAACAGCGCCGTTACGCCAAACGCCGCTGCCAGCCGCGTGCGGTTGCTGTTAGCTGCGCCGTGGGAATGAGTGTGTGCCATAATTTTCCAGTTGTTTAAGTAACCTGTTTGTTAATGATATCAGTAAATTGAGATCATCAAGCGGCAACTGCTGCTGTTTGGTCTGCACAATCAACTGCTGACAGCGCTCGGCAACCTCATCCATCCCGAGCATCAACCAGCTGCCTTTCATGCGGTGCGCTGCCTGTTCCAGCGCTGACCAGTTTTGCTTATCGCGTGCGCTGATCAGCGAATCCCGATCCTGTTGCAGCGTGCGCTGCAAGGTCTGGCAGATGCGTGGAATAAACGCCTGATTATTCTGCGCCAAAATCAGCAAGCTGTTTGGCAGCAAATCCAGCGGATCTTTTATCGCGCGCGCCAGCAGCGGCGCCAGATGATCAAGCTCGATGGGTTTGAGCAGCAAGGCTTCATCGTCCTGCAGGGCGATTTTCAGCAACTGAACATCCGCAGAGCACAGCACGCGCAGCGTGGCGGTACCGCGCTGGCGCTGGCGACGGCGCAGAATGCGCAGCAGCGTTAAACCATCCGGGCGCGGCATCATTTGATCGATAAAAAGAATGTCGAAGGCGCGCTGGGCATCGGCGCGCAGCAGCGCTCGGCCCTCTTCAAATAATTGCGCCTGCACACCAAAGTTCGCCAGCTGCTGCTGCATCACTAAAAGATTGGTTGGATGATCATCCACGATCGCTACGCGCAGCTGCGGGTAAAGTGGCCAGCTTGCTGTGCGCTCGGTTAAAGGCTCTTCGCTCAGTACTAACGGCAACTGCACGCTGACCGTGGTGCCGCTGCCGGGCTCTGAAGTGAGCGTTAACGTACCGCCCATCCGTTGCACAATCTCGCGACAGATAAACAAACCCAACCCGCTACCTTGTACCGCATGGCTTTTGCCGGATGGCGCCTGGTACCAGGGTTCAAAAAGTTGCGCCTGCTCGCTTAACGGAATGCCGCTGCCGGTATCGGCCACCGTAAGCTGGATATGCGCATCAACCGCCAGCGACAGGCGCACTTCGCCTTCGCGGGTAAACTTCAGGGCGTTGGCGACCAAATTATTCACCACCTGCTGCAGGCGATCGCCATCCAGTAACACGCTGGCAGGCAACGGCGTCAGGGCTTCGGCAATCAGGTTTGGCCCGGCATCGCGCATCAAGGGATGATAGAACTGCTGCTGTTGCTGCAGCCAAAGTGTCAGATTGAGCGGGCGCGGCGCCAGGCGGAAGCTCTGGCTCTCAATGCGTGCGTGATCCTGCAAGTCGTTCAGCAGCGCCATCAGCGAGCGCGCGCTGCTGTGCATCAGCGCCAGCCGTTCGCTCGGGTGCTGCTGCTGTTCCAGCTCCAGCAAACCGAGAATCGCCTGCATCGGCGTGCGCAATTCGTGGCTGGCGGTGGCGAGAAACTGGCTCTTGGCGGCATTGGCGCGTTCGGCCTGTTCACGCTGCAATCGATCACGACGCTGCTGCCAGTAACGACGCGCCAGCAAACCCAGCAGCAACAGAATAATCACGCCAGCCGCGATCAAAATCATCAGCGGAATATTGCGCATCGCCATCGTGGTGCCGGGCTGCGGCGGCTGCGACCAGCTGACGCGCATCTGATTGAGCGTATCGGGCGGGATCTGCTGCAATGCATGGTCGAGCAGGGCGCGCAGCTCAGGCTGTTCAGCGCTTACCTGCGGTGCCAGCGGCCAGGCGATATCGCTGGCGGCAAACGCCAAATGCACACGATTATCTTCGTGACTCGCCATACGCCAGCGCGCGGACAGCACGTTATCCACCAGCGCATCAATCTGACCGCTATTCAGCGCTTGCCACAGTTGCGCCCGGTCGTCGAACGGCTGTGGCGTAACGCCAGATGGCAGCAAACGTGAGGCGAGATCGTCGCGTAACACGCCCACGCGCTGGCCCTGTAACGATTGCCAGTTCATCGGTTGATGGGTGGCAAGCGTGTAAATTCCCCAAATGGCGCGCCATACCGGCAAGGTGTTGCTGCCGGGATCGTCGCCATACAGCGGCTGTAACAGATTCAGCATTACCTGCTGTTGCTGCAAAAGCGTGGCGGCCTGCTGCGGATTGTTGACCCAGCGCGGGGTAAAACGCAGGCCGGTACTTTGGCTTAGGGCGTTTAGCAGGTCGATGCCAAAGCCGCGCGCATTGCCGTTGCTGTCGCGATAACTCCATGGCGCATTATCTGCCTCAACCGCATACGGAATCTCGTTGTGCTGCGCCAGCCACTGCTTTTCGCCAGCCGACAGCATCAATGTTTGCGTGTCCTGATAACGCAGCAGCGGCGGACTCCAGCGCTGCTGGACGCGACTGCTAAATTCGGCGGGCAGCAGGCGCAGCTGGCTGTTAAGCCAGTGGATCAGTGCGGCATCGCGCGCCAGCGCACGTAACGTCAGTTCGCCCGCGCCGGGATCGGCGGTGATTTGGTAGATTTGTCCTTGCTGCAGCTGGCCCAGCAGGAAACCGGCGCTGGCTTCATCGGCGACCAGGTAATCGCTCTGCTGATTGAGCAGCGCATACAGCGCCTGCAGATCGCCCGGCAAGGTATGCCAGCGATGCTGCTGGACAAATTCGGCGGGCAATTGTGCTAACGTCGCCTCGGCAATGGTGAGTTGCGCGGTATCGCTGTTGAACATCACCGCGCGCTGATTATCCCGGTTGCGATAGATACGAATCGGGCTGCTGTACCAGCTGTCGCTGAGCAGAACATCGGACGGCAGCTCGGCGTGTTGATTACTTAATACCAAATCCACCTCGCCGCGCTGCAAGGCTACCAATTGCTGCGCGCGATCGGCATAGCTTTGCAGCGTGAAATGGGTACCTGTCAACTGGCTAAGCGCGCTGAGATAGTCGGCGTCGATGCCCCAGATGTGATCGCCAATGCGCATCGCCCAGGGCGCGCTGTTCTGTGCCGGCACCGCGACGCGCAAGGTTGCACCCGGCCACGGCTCAGCGTGCGGCGCTGGCATCATCGCGGGTAACATCACGCTGCTGGCGGGTTGCAGATCGGCTTTCGCCAGCACACTCAGCACCAACAGGCTGAGGAGCAGCCATATCCTCACTGCTGCGCTTTCCACAATTCAGCCAGTTCAACCACCGATTGCACGCCGGTTTTCTCCAGGATGTTCTTCTTGTGGGTGCTGACGGTTTTATTACTGATGTGCAGCTGCTCGCCAATCTGCAGATTCGATAGTCCGCGCACCAGCAGCGCAACAATCTGCTGCTCCTTCTCGGTTAACGGCAGTTCTATACGCTCTGGCAGCGGCGGAAATGCCTGTTGGCCGCCGAGCACCGCCAGAATCGCACTCAGCAGTTGCGCCATGCTTTGGCTTTTCACCACGTAACCGGCGGCGCCCAGCGATACTGCGCTGAGCAATGTGTGGCGGCTCCGCTGCGCGGAATAGATCAACACAGGACAGTGCTGATTGCGCACGCGTAACCGGCGCAGCAGCTCAAGGCCGTCGCAATCGGGTAGGCCAATATCCAGCACAATTAAATCGATGGGATGTTGCAGCAGCAGTTGGCGTGCCTGAGCTTCGTCGCCAGCGGCGTGAATTTTCAGCGTGATGGGAGCGTTAACGCAAGCCGCTTCCAGTGCGACTTCAACTAACGGGTGATCATCAATAAGCAGCAATGAAGCCATGAATCAGTTCCTGTGAATTTCATTGCTTCAGCATAGCGGAAAAGGGCGGGGGGCAAAATAAAAGGGAGAGCCGAAGCTCTCCCGATTGATACCCATGACTTACTTATTGCGTGGTGCCATCGGTTTTGTGTTTAACTTTGCCACCACCTTCTTTGGTGTGGACTTTTTTGTTCATGTCAGGACATTTGCCGTCTTTACACATCGAATTTTTATGCATCTGCTCTGCAGTCATATTACCCGTATGTGTACCTGAGGTTGCGGCACTGTTGGTATTCATGCTGCCGTTATTAATTTTGCTGTTATCAACGTTATTCGGTGGCAGATTCTGTTTTGCACCACCCGCTGCTGCGCCTGCTTCTGCTGAAGCGTTAGCCGCGCCATTGTTGTCTGCAGCCATTACAGCACCGCTACCTAAAGTCATCGCTGCCGTCAGAAAGATCATTGCAAACTTATTCATCATTATGCTCCAGTAATTAATGGATAGTTGCCGTCAAACACGCACTGGTGTTAATTGACGAAAATAGCGTGCCGCGATGGAATAAAATTCCACCTTATACGCTTCGCTTAAATATTAAATTTTGTAAACACCTAATTCCTTAGTGCTTACATTTAAAAAGCTTAGTGCATAGATATATAAATGCAAACTTGAGATATACATTTTAGCCACGGTGCGTAATTTACACCTACCGCGTGAAGGGCTAAAGTGGGCGGGTTGCGCCCGACGGACGTTGGGCCAGAAATTTGAATGGAATTGTGTATGGATTACCAGAACGACGATTTACGCATCAGAGAGATCAAAGAGTTACTTCCTCCTGTTGCCTTGCTTGAGAAATTCCCCGCCACTGATAAAGCTGCCGAAACCGTTGCGCAGTCACGTCAGGCGATTCACCGCATTTTGCATGGCGAAGATGATCGCCTGCTGGTGGTGATCGGTCCGTGCTCGATTCACGATACCCAGGCTGCGCAAGAGTATGCCGCGCGTCTGCTGAAATTGCGTGATGAGTTGAAAGACGATCTCGAAGTGGTGATGCGCGTTTACTTTGAAAAACCGCGCACCACGGTGGGCTGGAAAGGGCTGATCAACGATCCATTTATGGATGGCAGCTTCCAGATCAACGACGGCCTGCGTCTGGCGCGCAAGCTGCTGGTGGATATCAACGATATCGGTTTGCCTGCAGCGGGTGAGTTCCTCGACATGATCACGCCACAATATATGGCCGATCTGATGAGCTGGGGCGCGATTGGCGCACGTACTACTGAATCGCAGGTGCATCGCGAACTCTCTTCCGGTCTCTCTTGCCCGGTGGGCTTCAAAAACGGCACCGACGGCACCATTAAAGTGGCGATTGACGCGATTGGTGCCGCCAGCGCGCCACACTGCTTCTTGTCGGTCACCAAATATGGTCACTCGGCGATTGTCGAAACCAGCGGTAACGAAGATTGCCACATCATTCTGCGCGGCGGCAAAGAGCCGAACTACAGCGCTGAACACGTGGCGGCAGTGAAAACCGGTCTGGAGAAAGCAGGCTTGCGTCCGCAGGTGATGATCGACTTCAGCCATGCCAACAGCAGCAAGCAGTTCCAGCGTCAGATGGTCGTTTCTGATGACGTGGCGCAGCAAATTGCCGGCGGTGAGCAGGCGATTACTGGCGTGATGATCGAGAGTCATCTGGTGGAAGGCAATCAGAGCCTCGAAAGCGGCAAACCGCTGGTTTACGGCCAGAGCGTGACCGATGCCTGCATCGGCTGGGAAGACACCGAGAAAGCGTTGCGTCAGCTGGCTCAGGCGGTCAAACAGCGTCGCGGTTAAGCCTTGCGGCAATAAAAAAGGCCAGACTCGCGTCTGGCCTTTTTGCGTTTCAGCGGTCGCTTACTTCGCTTTACCCTGGTTTGCTACGGCTGCCGCTTTCGCAGCGATCTCGTCAGCATCACCCAGATAGTAACGTTTGAGCGGCTTGAAGTTCTCGTCGAACTCATACACCAATGGCACGCCAGTTGGGATGTTCAGTTCGAGGATTTCGTCTTCGCTCAGATTGTCGAGGTATTTTACCAGCGCACGCAGTGAGTTGCCGTGTGCAGCAACGATCACTTTCTCACCGCTCTTAATGCGCGGCAGAATGCTTTCGTTCCAGTAAGGAATCACGCGTTCGATGGTCAGCGCCAGGCTTTCGGTGGTTGGCAGCTGTGCGTCAGTCAATGAAGCGTAACGCGGATCGTGGCCAGGGAAACGCTCATCAGCGCGATCCAGCTCTGGTGGGGTGATGGCAAAGCCACGACGCCACTGTTTCACTTGCTCGTCACCGTATTTAGCGGCGGTTTCTGCTTTATCCAGACCTTGCAGCGCACCGTAGTGACGCTCGTTCAGACGCCAGGTTTTCTCAACCGGCAGCCAAGCCTGATCCAGCTCATCCAGCACGTTCCACAGCGTGTGGATAGCGCGCTTCAGCACTGAGGTGTAAGCGAAATCAAACACGAAACCTTCTTTCTTCAGCAGCTGACCGGCTGCTTTGGCTTCGGTGCGACCTTTGTCAGACAGGTCAACGTCGTACCATCCGGTGAAGCGGTTTTCCTGGTTCCACTGGCTTTCGCCGTGTCGCACCAGTACCAGCTTAGTTACGGCCATAGCTTTACTCCTTAATGCTCGATTTACGATTAGTATTGAAACCGGCTGCGGCCACTGAGAAGCGGCTCACTAATAGCGCCATACCATAGCGGAAAACAACGCACGGCGTAAGCCTGTCGGCAGCGCAGTGCGCGTTTTTCATCCGGTGGCTCAGTGCGGCGTGAAGCGATAACGCGTCACGGACTGCCAGCTGTCGCCGGGTTGCAGCCAGCAATCGGGCTGCGGCCACTCTGCATGGTTGGGCGAATCCGGTAAAAATTCGCTCTCCAGAGCGATGCCCTGGAAAGCAGTATAGCTGTCCTGCTCACGGGCGCGTGTTCCCGCCAGATAGTTGCCACTGTAGAACTGCAACGCCGGGGCGGCAGTAAACACGCTCAGCTCCAGCTTGCCATCCGCAGACCACAAATGGGCGGCGGGTTGGCTGCTGTCGCCAGCGGTGTTGAGCAAAAAGGCGTGGTCATAGCCTTTCACCGCTTTTTGATCGTCATCGGCGAGGAACTCATCGGCGACGCGCTTCGGCTGGCGGAAATCAAAACTGTTTCCCGCTACCTCTTTCAGCGGCGCGTTAGGAATACCTTCGCTGTCCACCGGCAAGTAACGATCGGCGTGCAGTTGTAAGCGATGCTGACGCGCATCACCATGATGCGCATCAAGATTAAAGTAAGCATGGTTGGTCAGGTTGACCGGGCAGGGCTTATCGGTTTGCGCTTCGTAGCGAATCGACAGGCAATTATCATCATCAAGTTGATAGATGACATCGGCGATCAAATTGCCGGGATAACCCTGATCGCCATCCGGTGAATCGAGGCGATAGTGCACCTCGCTTTCGCTCTGACTGAGGATCTGCCAGCGACGTTTATCGAAACCTTCCGGCCCGCCGTGCAGCTGATGTGCGCCCTGATTCGCTGCCAGCAACAGATTAAGCGGCTTCAGTTCGGCCGAGGCGATGCGGTTTGCGTAGCGGCCAATCGTCGCGCCAAGATAGGCATCCTGATGCAGATAATCGGACGGCGTGGCGCAGCCGAGCAGCGCTTCACGCACGCTGTGATCCAGCATTGGCACGCGCGCTGACAGCCAGGTCGCGCCCCAATCCATAAAGGTCGCGACCATGCCGTTGCGATTGCGCAGCACAGTGATGCGCCACGGTTGCCCGTCTGGCGCGTGGGAATTCACATCACTTACCATTGGCCTGCTCCTGCGGACGCTTTGCACACGTAGAAGGTCTCTTTGATGCCGGTTTGTGCTTCATACTTCTCGGCCACTACCGCTTTCACCGCATCGACCAGATCGGTCGGCATCAGCGCCACGATGCAGCCACCAAAGCCGCCGCCGGTCATACGCACGCCGCCGCGCGGGCCGATTTCTGCTTTCACAATCTCAACCAGTTGGTCGATTTGTGGCACGGTGATTTCGAAATCGTCACGCATCGAGGCGTGCGATTCGGCCATCAGTTCGCCCATACGTTTCAAATCGCCAGCGCTTAAGGCATCGGCTGCTTCCAGCGTGCGCGCATTTTCGGTAATGACGTGACGCACGCGTTTGGCTACCAATGCATCCAGTTCACCTGCTGAGGCTTCGAATTCTTCCAGCGTCACATCGCGCAGCGCCGGCTTATTGAAGAAACGCGCGCCGGTTTCGCACTGCTCACGACGCGTGTTGTATTCGCTGCCCACCAGGCTGCGACGGAAGTTGGAGTTGATGATCACCACTGCGACATCTTCCGGCATCGATACCGCGCGCGTGCCAAGCGTGCGGCAATCCAGCAGCATGGCGTGATCCGGCTGACCGAGCGCGGAGATCAGCTGATCCATGATGCCGCAGTTGCAGCCGACAAACTGGTTTTCCGCTTCCTGACCGTTCACCGCAATCGCTGCGCCGTCCAGATTCAATGCATACAGCTGCTGGAATACGGTGCCGACCGCCACTTCCAGCGACGCCGAAGAACTCAGGCCCGCGCCTTGTGGTACGTTGCCGCTGATCACCATATCGACGCCACCAAAGCTGGCATCGCGTTTCTGCAGATGTTTCACCACGCCGCGCACGTAATTGGCCCACATTGGCTCTTTCAGCGGCTCGATCGGCGCATCCAGTGAGAAGCTATCCTGCTGATTGTCGTAATCGACGGCAATCACGCGCACCTGACGATCGTCGCGTTTGGCGCAGGCAATCACGGTTTGATAATCGATGGCGCACGGCAGCACGAAGCCATCGTTGTAATCGGTGTGTTCGCCGATAAGATTGACGCGGCCCGGCGCCTGAATGCTGTGCGTGGCTGGATAGCCGAAGGTGTCAGCGAATACCTGTTGAGTAATGGATTTTAATGACATTTATTGCGCCTCGCGGAAATGGACATCGCTGACAGAACGCAGACGTTCAGCTGCCTGTTCCGCCGTTAAATCACGTTGGGTTTCGGCCAGCATTTCATAGCCAACCATAAATTTGCGTACCGTGGCTGAACGCAGCAACGGTGGATAGAAGTGCGCATGCAGCTGCCAGTGATCGTTACTTTCGCCGTTGAACGGCGCGCCGTGCCAACCCATTGAATAGGGGAATGAGCACTGGAACAGGTTGTCGTAGCGGCTGGTGAGCTGCTTGAGCGCCAGCGCCAGATCGGTGCGCTGTGGCTCGGTGAGATCGGTGATGCGTTTCACATGGGCTTTCGGCAGCAGCAAGGTTTCAAACGGCCACGCCGCCCACCACGGCACCACGGCCAGCCAGTGTTCGGTTTCCACCACCGTGCGGCTGCCATCATTCATTTCACGCGCGGCGTAATCGACCAGCATCGGCGTGCCTTTCTCGGCAAAATAGTGACGCTGATGGTCATCTTCTTTCTGCGCTTCGTTCGGCAGGAAGCTGTTGGCCCAAATCTGACCGTGTGGATGCGGATTGGAGCAGCCCATCGCCGCACCTTTGTTTTCAAACACCTGCACCCACGGATAGTGCTGGCCGAGGTCGGCGGTCTGTTCCTGCCAGGTACGCACGATATCTTCCAGTCCGCTCAGCGGCAGCTCCGGCAGCGTTTTGCTGTGATCCGGCGAGAAGCAGATCACCCGGCTGGTGCCACGCGCACTTTCGCAGCGCATCAAAAGATCGTCGCTTTGCGGTGCATCTGGCGTATTGGTCATCAGCGCGGCAAAGTCATTGGTGAACACGTAAGTGCTTTTATAGTTGGGGTTTTTGTCACCGGTAATTCGAGTGTTTCCCGCACAGAGGAAGCAGTCAGGATCGTGCGCCGGCAGCTGCTCCAGCGCCGGGGTTTCCTGCGCGCCTTGCCACGGACGCTTAGCGCGATGGGGTGAGACCAGCACCCATTGATCGATCAATGGGTTATAACGGCGATGCGGATGATCGACCGGGTTAAATTTTTCCATGATGAGTCCTGGTAAACGGCAAACAGATAAAAATGATTTTGATCAAAGTAGCACAAAGACCAGCGTGAAAGCGTGATCCAGTCTGGATAAATGGTATCGTTTACACAAGGTGACGATTCTCATTTTGTGGGGTTATCAGTGCTATTTGCTTACTTACCAGGCAATGAAATGGTAGCGGTTACATTGCCTTCATACTTCGAACTGCTGCTGCGTTGGCTGCGCATGCGCGCCCCAGTCACTTACTGATGTAAGCTCCTGGGGACTTGCCTGCTTGCCGCCTTGCAGCAGCACGAATTATTTTGGCAATGGCTTTATTGCACGGTAGGCCTTCGTAGGGTCGCCATTCATGGCGACCGCTAATTAACGCAGCGACTCTTGCAGAAAACCGTAACCCTGTTCCTGCGCGACAAAACTCAGACGGTGGGTGATGCACTGCGGGGCATCTTCGGCGTGATGGGAAACAAACAGCAGTTGCGTGCGACCTTCGCCAATCAGCACATCGACAAAGCGACGCACCAACTGGCGGTTAATCGGATCCAGTCCTTGCAGCGGTTCATCAAGGATCAATAACGTAGGATGCTTGACCAGTGCGCGCGCAATCAACACCAGCCGCTGCTGTCCCCACGACAAACTGTGGAACGGCGCATCGGCCAGCTGATTATCCATACCGAGCAACGCCAGCCACTGACGCGCCAGCGCTTTT
Organism: Pantoea sp. SOD02; assembly: GCF_024707505.1. Lineage (GTDB taxonomy): Bacteria > Pseudomonadota > Gammaproteobacteria > Enterobacterales > Enterobacteriaceae > Pantoea > Pantoea symbiotica. Next base: position 1,304,056 of record NZ_CP102604.1, read on the forward strand.
TGCCGATCGGACACCGCCTGATACAAGCCAATCGAATCGAAGAAGCCAGAGAGCACCACGGTGCGCACATTGCAGCTGACGCGATAATCGAGGTGCAGGCTGCTGCTGACATAACCAATGTGCTGCTTGATATCCCAGATGGTTTCACCGCTGCCGCGTCGGATGCCGAACAGCGTCAAATCGTTGCTGTAACCCTGCGGATGATCGCCGGTCACTAAACTGAGCAAGGTAGATTTACCCGCGCCGTTCGGCCCCACGATTTGCCAGTGTTCGCCGGGATTAACCTGCCAGTTCAGGCCATCAATTACCGCTTTATCGTTGTACGACACCACGCCGTTGCGCAGAACCACGCGCGGCGCATCTTCGGCCAGCTGCGGCAATTGATCCGGCTGATCCGCTTCCGGCAGCGCCATGCCCTCGAGTTTCTCGCTGTGTGCCAGCTGTGCCACCAGCGCTTCAGCCAGAATCGCGCGGCGCTCGCCCACGTGGGTTAACGTGCATTCGGCTAATACGCCGACCTTCTCGACAAAATCGGGAATATCATCAAAGCGATTAAGCACCAGCACCACGCTGTAACCGCTTTGATGCAAATCATTGAGGGTTTGCGCCAGGCTGGCGCGCGACGCCACATCCAGCCCATCGAAGGGTTCATCGAGGATCAGCAAATCCGGCTGCGCCATCAGCGCCTGACACAGCAGCGTTTTGCGCGTCTCGCCGGTGGAGAGATATTTGAAGCGACGATCGAGCAGGTAAGTGATGCCAAACTGCTGCGCCAGCGCCTGACAGCGCGCCTCATCTTTCACTTCGTCCTGAATGATTTGCGCGGCAGTGCGGCCGGTATCGTCTTCGCCTTCACTCAGCAGATCGGTGTTATTGCGTTCCCACTCATCGCTGACCAGTTTTTGCAGCTGCTCTAACGAAAGACGCGTGCGGCGCTGAAAATCCTGCTGCACGCTGCCCTTGCCGGGCAGCAACTCGCCGGAGAGGGCGCGCGCCAGTGATGACTTGCCGCTGCCGTTGGCGCCCACGAACGCCCAGCTTTCGCCGCTGTTGAGGGTTAAATCGTTGAGGGAGAGTGCTCGGGTGTCGCTAAGGTGAAACGTGCCTTGCGAAATTTGCAATGAAGCCATGATCTATTCCGTTTTATGCATCGTGTTGCTCAGTTTTAGCCAGCGATGTAGGCGAAGTCAAATCATGGCGTGGATTTCAGAGCAGTGTGGCGATGATGGCGTGTTCGGCATTAAAACTGGCGGTGACGCTGGCACCAACCTGCAGATTCTGCTGTTTCACCGCGTCATTGGTGACGGTAGCGCACAGCGTTTCGCCGCTCGGCAACGCCATCAATACTTCGCTAACCTGATCGCCGGGCGCAATGGCGCTGATCTGCGCGGCCAGTTGATTATCGCTGCTGTCGGCGGCGTGACTGACGTGAATCCACGGCGCTTTAATCAGCACCAGCACCTCTTTACCGCTGTCGAGCTGTAGCCGTTCAGCGCTGCGGGCGGTGATCGCCACCTGCAGGCGCGTCACGCCATCGGCGAGCAGCACCTCAATGTGCTGCTGCACCTGCTGATGATCGCTGGCAAGCACCGTACCAAACAGCTGATTGCGCGCGCTGGTTTGCAGCGAGAAGCGCGCAATTGCCGCCAGCAAACTGTCGAGCGGCAAACTGTCGTTTTGCAGCACATCGAAGGCTTTCTGTTGAATTTGCTCCATCAACTGGAACAGCTGAATCAAGCGCTCGCCATAACGCGTCAGCTGCGCGCCGCCGCCGCCTTTACCGCCGGTCGCGCGATCGACCAGCGTTTGATCGGCCAGCTGATTCATCTCATTGATCGCATCCCAGGCACTTTTGTAGCTGATGCCCGCCAGTTTCGCGCCCTGGCTAATCGAGCCGGTTTGCTGCACGCGTTTCAGTAATTCGATGCGGCGCGGATCGGCAAACAGCTTTTGCTGAAGACGAATATGGAGAGAAAGTTCTGCCTGCATGTCAGCTCCTTAGGTTAATCAGCTCAGTTTACTGCTTAAAAGTAAAAGCACGAAAAGGGCAGTGCGTTTTTTTCGCTAACCGTTACAATCACTTTTTTATTTTCTGCGTGAGGTTTCCATGCTGGAACTGTTAAAAAGCCTGGCTGTGGCTATCATCATGGTGCCGATTGTGATGGCTATTATGCTCGGTCTGATTTACGGCCTGGGTGAAGTTTTCAACGTCATCTCAAAATTTGGCCGCCGCGACGATCGTCCTGCCAACAGCTCACAACACTAATTTCTCAACGCCCGCTTCCTGCGGGCGTTTTGTTTCTGAACTTCTGTAAAATCCTGCCGATATATATCCCATCGTCCAGGTCGACATAAATGGCGACCCTACGTCACCAAATAGCGGCTGACATGCTTTGTGCTCACGTTGTATTATCAAATATATAACGTAACAAGGAGCAACAAATGCAAACAATCAATTACCGCTGGGCTGCTGCAACCGTTTTAAGCGTTTCGTTGGCCGGTCACGCTGTGGCCGCAGAGAAAATTACCGTGTTCGCGGCGGCATCGCTGACCAATGCGCTGCAGGAAATTGCGACGCAGTATCAGAAGAAAAGTGGCGTAGAAGTGGTCTCTTCTTTTGCCTCTTCTTCGGTGCTGGCGCGCCAGATTGATCAGGGCGCACCTGCCGATCTGTTCATCTCTGCCGATCAGCAGTGGATGGACGATGTAGTGGCGAAAAACAGCGTGGTAACCAGCACGCGCTATACGTTGCTTGGCAATGATCTGGTGCTGATTGCACCGAAAAGCGACGCGGCAAAATCGGTCACGATTGACAGCAAAACCGACTGGAAAAGCCTGCTGAAAGGCGAGCGGCTGGCGGTGGGCGATCCGGATCACGTGCCCGCTGGCATTTATGCCAAAGAAGCATTACAAAAACTCGGCGCGTGGGACGTTTTATCTCCGCAGCTAGCGCCGGCTAATAATGTGCGTGCCGCGCTGGCATTGGTTGAGCGTAATGAAACGCCGTACGGCATCGTGTATGGTTCGGACGCGGTGGCCAGCCAAAAAGTGCAGGTCGTGGGACGATTCCCGGAAGATAGCCACAAGCCAGTGGAATATCCGATGGCGATTGTCAAAGAACATCAGAACGCAACGGTAGAAGCCTTCTACAACTATTTGCAGGGGCCGGATGCCGCTGCCGTGTTTAAACAGTATGGATTCACGCCGAAGAAATGATATTGAGCGATCCCGAATGGCAGGCCGTTTTTCTCAGCCTGAAAGTTTCTTGTGTAGCTGTGATCTGCAGCTTGCCGTTTGGCATCATGATGGCCTGGATACTGGCGCGCTGCCGTTTTCCGGGCAAAACCCTGTTGGATAGCATCGTCCATTTGCCGCTGGTGCTGCCGCCGGTGGTGGTGGGTTATCTGCTGCTGATCGCTTTAGGCCGTCGCGGTTTTATCGGCGAATGGCTGTATGACTGGTTTGGCTTCACCTTTGCCTTTAGCTGGCGCGGCGCGGTGATCGCTTCGGCGGTGATGGCGTTTCCGCTGATGGTACGCGCGATTCGTCTTGCGCTGGAAGCGGTGGATACCAAACTGGAGCTGGCCGCCCGCACGCTGGGTGCCGGGCGCTGGCGCGTGTTTTTCACCATCACACTTCCGCTCACCTTGCCGGGCATTATTGTCGGCACGGTGCTGGCCTTCGCCCGCTCGCTGGGCGAATTTGGCGCCACCATCACTTTTGTCTCCAACATTCCCGGCGAGACGCGCACTATTCCGTCGGCGATGTTTACCCTGATTGAGACGCCGGGTGCGGAAGGCACCGCAGCGCGACTTTGTGCGGTGGCGATAGCGTTAGCACTGATGTCGCTGGTGGCGTCTGAGTTGCTGGCGCGCTGGGGCTGTAAACGGCTGGGAGCGGCATAATGCTAAATCTGCATCTTTCTCAGCAGTTGGGCGATCACCTGCTCGACGTCAACGTCAACATTCCCGCCAGCGGCATCACCGCCATTTTCGGCGTATCAGGCGCGGGCAAAACCTCGTTAATTAACGCGATTGGCGGATTAACCCAGCCGCAAAGCGGGCGCATTGAGTTAAACGATCGTCTGCTGTTCGATTCGACAACGCGCGTCAATCTGCCGCCAGAGAAGCGCCGCATCGGCTATGTGTTTCAGGATGCGCGACTGTTCCCGCACTATCGCGTGCGCGGCAATCTGCAATACGGCATGGCGCCCTCAATGAAGCCGCAGTTCAACGCGCTGGTGGCGCTGCTCGGTTTAGAGTCGCTGCTAACGCGTTATCCCGCGTCGCTTTCGGGCGGTGAAAAACAGCGCGTGGCAATTGGCCGCGCTTTGCTGACCGCGCCCGATATTCTGTTGATGGATGAACCGCTGGCATCGCTCGATCTGCCGCGCAAACGTGAGCTGATGCCCTATCTGCAAAAGCTGGCAAAGCAGGTCGATATCCCGATTCTTTACGTGTCGCACAGCCTCGATGAAATCCTGCAGTTGGCAGATAACGTGCTGGTGCTGGATGCCGGCCAGGTGAAAGCTTTTGGTCCGCTGGAGAAAGTGTGGAGCAGTTCGGCGATGCGTCCGTGGCTGCCACTCGCCGAGCGCACCAGCGTGCTGCGCGTGCAGGTGCTGGAGCAGCATCCCGATTACCCGATGACCGCGCTGTCGCTGGGCGATCAGCATATTTGGGTGAGCAGGGTGAATCAGCCGCTGAAAACGCCGCTGCGCATTCGAATCGCCTCGGCCGATGTGTCGTTGGCCTTGCAGCCGCCGCACAATACCTCGATCCGCAATATTTTGCCGGCGCAGGTGGTTGAGCTGCTGGAGATTGACGATCAGGTGGAAGTGAAGCTGCGTATTGGCATCAGCGAGTTGTGGGCGCGTATTTCACCGTGGGCGCGTGATGAGTTGGGGATTCGGCCCGATCAGTGGCTGTATGCGCAGATTAAGAGCGTGTCGATAGCGGCATAACAAAAGGTCACCATAAATGGCGACCCTACAAAACCGCACCAAACATCTGTAGGGTCGCCATTTATGGTGACCGAAATGCGTTGATGCGGAGGGTTAACTAGAGAACTTCCTGATAAATCACTTCGGCGATGCCCGGCTCCAGATTGGTCCCAATCACCTTTTTGGCGCGCGCTTTGATGGCGTCATCGGCATTGCCCATCGCCACGCCTAATCCCACCTGTTCCAGCATGCTGAGATCGTTGTAGTTGTCGCCGAACGCCAGCACGTCTTGCATGCTAAAGCCCTGACTTTCAACCCACTGCGCCAGACGCTTGCCTTTGCTGTTGCCGCCTTTGGCGATATCCACCTGATCGTGCCACGACCATTCACACGCCAGACCGAGTTCGGCTTCGGTGCGTTCAGCAAACTGCTGCAGCGCGCGGGTGTCGGGATGCGACAGCGCGAATTTCCAGATCGAATCAGCGTCAATCGCCGCCTGCGCCAGGCTTGGCACCTGCAGGAACAGCGGACGCTGCGCTTCCGGCAGCGATTGCGCCCAGTTCAGCGTACGCGTCACATGGCCGGTTGGCGTCTGGTAGAGCATCGCATCATCGACATACAGCAGACCGTGGATGTTCTCCTCATCCAGCATCTCGATCACACGCGCGGCTTTGCTTTTATCCAGTGGATCGGCGGCCAGCACCTGTTTCGCCGGATAATCATACAAATAGGTGCCATTACAGCAGATTGCGGGTGTATCCAGCTTAAGTGCCTGATAAAAAGGGTGGATAGCGCAGTGGTGGCGACCGGTGACGATCAACACTTTCACGCCCGCCTGTTGCGCGCGGGCCAGCGCTTCGATGGATTCAGGCAGAATGGTTTTGTTCGGGGTCAGCAGGGTGCCGTCGAGGTCAAGGGCGATTACGCGGTAGCTCATTACACTTTCCGTCCGGGAGTTGGCAAAGCATTGAGTCTACACCCGGCAGCGGCCCTGAGACAAAAAACAGGGCACAAATGAATCCAGCGCGACAAAATGAAACGCGCTACAGTTATCCCTTTCATCAGGCAGCGAATAAGGAAAACGCATGAAACAAGTCGTGTATACCGCCAGTCCCGAGAGCCAGCAGATCCATGCCTGGCAGTTGCAGGAAGATGGCGCACTGACGTTATTGCAGGTAACGGATGTTGCCGGCCAGGTGCAGCCGATGGTGGTGAGCCCGAAGAAAGATTTCCTCTATGTAGGTGTTCGTCCGAATTTTCGCGTGCTGGCGTTCCGCATTGCGGCCGACGGTTCGCTGAGCCTCGCCGGTGAAGCGCCGCTGCCGGGCAGCCCAACTCACATTTCCACCGATCGTCATGGTAATTATCTGTTCTGCGGCTCGTACAACGATGCCTGCGTCAGCATCAGCCCGATTGGCAGCGATGGTTTGCCGCAAGCGCCAAGTCAGGTGATCAGCGGGTTGGACGGTTGCCACTCCGCCAATATCGACCTGAATAACCAAACGCTGTTTGTTCCGGCACTGAAGCAGGATCGCATCTGCCTGTATCAACTGAACGCAGACGGCACGCTGGCCCCGCGTGAACAAGCGCAGGTCACCACCGTTGAAGGTGCGGGTCCGCGTCACATGGCGTTCCACCCTAACGGCGCGTATGGCTACGTGGTGAACGAGCTGGATAGCAGCGTCGATGTCTGGGCGCTGAACAATGTGCACGGCCAGGTTGAGCGGGTGCAGAGCCTCGACATGATGCCGAAGGATTTCAGCGATACGCGTTGGGCGGCGGACATCCACATCACGCCGGATGGCCGTTTCCTCTATGCCTGCGACCGCACCAGCAGCACCATTACGGTGTTCAGCATCAGTGAAGATGGTTCGGTGCTGGCGATTGAAGGTTACCAGCCGACTGAAACCCAGCCGCGCGGCTTTAATATTGATCACAACGGTCAATATCTGGTGGCAGCGGGACAAAAATCGCACCACATCGAAGTGTATAAGATTCAGGAGCGCGGCCTGCTTAATCCGCTGGCGCGTTACGCAGTAGGACAAGGCCCAATGTGGGTGGTAATCCACCAGCTTTGACATCTCGTAGGGTCGCCATTCATGGCGACCAGATGCGCATAAATCTGCTGTAAGGTCGCCATTTATGGCGACCTTTTTTATTACGCGTACTTCACTGTAATCGACGTACTGGCCAGCGCGTGGAAATGCACGTTAAAACCCACCATCGCGCCGCTCGCGCCTTCATCTACGTCAATCTTATCCGTATCCAGCGCATGCACCGTAAAGATGTAGCGATGCGATTCGCCCTGCGGTGGCGCTGCGCCGCCGTAGCCGGTTTGGCCGAAATCGGTGCGCGTCTGAATCGCGCTCTCCGGTAGTTCCGCCACGCCGGAACCGGCGCCCTGCGGCAACTCGGTGACTTCTGCCGGAATGTTCGCTACCACCCAATGCCACCAGCCGGAACCGGTTGGCGCGTCGGGATCGTAGCAGGTGACAACAAAGCTTTTGGTGCCCGCCGGCACATCATCCCACGCCAGATGCGGTGACACATTGTCACCCTGGTAACCCATGCCGTTGAAAACGTGCCGCTCTGGCATCTTATCGCCGTCGTTAAAATCCTGGCTAACTACGCGCATGATCGCTCCTTATTGGTTGTGCAGTGCCCTCAATCATGGTGGAAATGCGCCGCAACATCCAGTGCCGCACCGACCGCTTGCGTCAGTTTCGTCAGTTCGGCGGCAGAAATCAGATAAGGTGGCATCAGATAGATCAATCGCCCAAACGGACGAATCCACACGCCGCGCTCCACGAAGAAGTGCTGCAACGCCGCCATGTTCACCGGCTGGTGGGTTTCGATCACGCCAATCGCGCCCAGCACACGTGCGTTGGCCACCGCGTGATGACCGCGCAGCGGCAGCAGCTCGGCGCGCAGCTGCTGTTCAATCTGTGCCACCTGCGACTGCCAATGCCCTTCATTCACCATTTTCAGACTTTCCACCGCCACCGCGCAGGCCAGCGGATTGCCCATAAAGGTGGGGCCGTGCATAAAGCAGCCCGCTGCGCTGCGGCTGATGGTATCCGCGACTTCACGCGTGGTCAGCGTGGCGGAGAGCGTCATGGTGCCGCCGGTCAGCGCTTTACCGAGGCAGAGAATGTCCGGCGTGATGCCCGCATGGTCGCAGGCAAACAGCTTGCCGCTGCGGCCAAATCCGGTGGCGATCTCATCGGCAATCAGCAGCAAACCGTAGCGATTGCACAGTGCGCGCACCTGCTGCAGATAGCGCGGATGGTAGAAACGCATGCCGCCCGCGCCTTGCACAATCGGCTCCAGAATCACCGCCGCAATCTCGCGATGGTGGATTTCGGCCAGCTGCGCGAAATCGGCGAAATCCGCCTCGTTCCACTCATCATTGAAAGCACACTGCGGCGCGTTGGCGAACAGATGTTCCGGCAGATAGCCGCGCCACAGGCTGTGCATCGAATTTTCCGGATCGCACACCGACATCGCGGCAAAGGTATCGCCGTGATAGCCGCGCTTCAGCGTGAGGAATTTCTGCCGCGTTTGGTTGCGTCCCAACCAGTATTGCAGCGCCATTTTCATCGACACTTCGACGGCGATCGAACCTGAATCGGCGAGGAACACGCACTCCAGCGCCTCAGGCGTCATGGCAACCAGCTGGCGGCTCAGTTCCACCGCCGCCGGATGGGTAATGCCGCCAAACATCACATGCGACATCTGCGTCATTTGCTGCTGTAACGCCTGATTGAGGCGCGGATGGTTGTAGCCGTGAATCGCCGCCCACCACGACGACATGCCGTCCACCAGTTCACGTCCATCGGCCTGCTGCAGCTGGCAGCCGTGCGCCGCCACAACCGGATAACAGGGCAGGGGATCGCGCATCGACGTGTAGGGATGCCAGATATGCTGGCGGTCAAAGTTGAGGTCGTCCTGAGTGAACATGTGAGTTGTAAACCATTTTAAAAAGATTTAGTTTACAAGTATAACCGCGTTAATCGTCGGGATGAACCCCCTTTTTCTGGAGTAAGCAATGGCAAACCGCTGGACACTGACACAAGCTCAGGCACTTTTCGATAAACCTTTCCTTGAGTTGATGTTTGAAGCGCAGCAAGTGCATCGTCAACATTTCGATCCACGTCAGGTGCAGGTCAGCACGCTGCTATCGATCAAAACCGGCGCCTGCCCGGAAGACTGTAAATATTGTCCGCAGAGCGCGCGCTACAAAACCGGTCTGGAATCAGAACGGCTGATGGAAGTGGATGCGGTGCTGGAATCGGCGCGCAAAGCCAAAGCGGCGGGATCGAGCCGCTTCTGCATGGGCGCGGCGTGGAAAAACCCGCACGAGCGCGACATGCCTTACCTGCAGCAGATGGTACAGGGCGTGAAAGCGATGGGCATGGAAACCTGCATGACGCTCGGCACGCTGGATGGCAGCCAGGCACAGCGTCTTGCCGAAGCCGGACTCGATTTCTACAACCACAACCTCGATACCTCGCCAGAGTTCTACGGCAACATCATCACCACGCGCAGCTATCAGGAACGTCTGGATACGCTGGATAAAGTGCGCGGCGCGGGCATCAAAGTGTGTTCCGGCGGCATCGTAGGTCTGGGTGAAACGGTGAAGGATCGCGCGGGCTTGCTGGTGCAGCTGGCGAATCTGCCGACGCCGCCCGAGAGCGTACCAATCAACATGCTGGTGAAGGTCAAAGGCACGCCGCTGGCCGATAACGACGACGTCGAACCCTTCGACTTCATCCGCACCATCGCGGTGGCGCGCATCATGATGCCATCCTCGCACGTGCGCCTTTCAGCCGGTCGCGAGCAGATGAGCGAGCAAACTCAGGCGATGTGCTTTATGGCCGGTGCTAACTCAATCTTCTACGGCTGCAAACTGCTCACCACGCCAAACCCGGAAGAGGATAAAGACCTGATTCTGTTCCGCAAACTGGGCCTGAATCCGGAGCATACCGCGACAACCGCCGGTGACAACGAGCAGCAATATCAGCTCAGCGAGCAGCTGCTGCACGCGGATACCGAGCAGTTCTACAACGCGGCTGTGTAAATGGGCTGGTCACAACGTATCGATCAGGCGCTGGCGGCGCGGCGTGCCGCGGATGGCTGGCGGCTGCGGCGTCCCGTTGAGCACAACAGCGTGCGGGAGATTACGCTCGAAGGGCAGCGCTATCGCCACTTCTCCAGCAACGACTATCTCGGCTTGAGTCAGCATCCGGCGGTAATCGCTGCCTGGCAGCAGGGCGCGGCCGAATCAGGCGCGGGTGCGGGTGCATCCGGTCATGTCACCGGCTACAGCCGCCATCATGCGCAGCTCGAAGCGGAGCTGGCGGACTGGCTTGGCTATTCGCGCGCGCTGCTATTTATTTCGGGATTCGCCGCCAACCAGGCGGTGATCCATCTGCTGGCGGAAAAACAGGATCGCATCTTCGCCGATAAGCTGGCGCACGCGTCACTGCTGGATGCCGCCAGCCACAGCCCGGCGAGCCTGCGTCGCTTTGCCCACAATCAGCCGGAAAGTCTGGCGAAGCTGCTGGCAACGCCGTCGGATGGCGGCACGCTGGTGGTGACCGAAGGCGTGTTCAGCATGGATGGCGACAGTGCACCGCTGGCAGCTATCGCAGAAGAGACGTGGCGCGGTAACGGCTGGCTGCTGGTGGATGATGCGCACGGCATCGGCGTCACCGGTGCGCAAGGGCGCGGCAGCTGCTGGCAGCAGCAGGTCAAGCCGGAACTGCTTATCGTCACCTTCGGCAAAGGGTTTGGCGTCAGCGGCGCGGCGCTGCTGTGTGATGACACCACTGCTGATTATGTCGAGCAGTTTTCACGCCATCTCATCTACTCCACCGCGATGCCACCGGCGCAGTGCTTCGCGTTGCTAGCGGCACTGCGGCAGATTCAACAAGGCGATGCGCTGCGCGAAAAGTTGCATAGCCACATTGCGCGTTTCCGTGCGGGAGCCGCCGATTTGCCATGGCAATTAGGTGCCTCTGCAAGCGCCATCCAACCGCTGATCGTTGGCGAAAACAGCGCGGCGCTGGCGTTGTCGCAGCGGCTGGCGCAGGCCGGCTGCTGGGTAAGCGCCATTCGTCCACCGACCGTGCCGCCGGGCACCGCGCGGCTACGCATCACGCTCACCGCTGCGCATCACACCGATGATATTGATCGTCTGCTGGAGGCGCTGTATGACGCTGCAGGTTAACAAGCAGGCCGTGGCAAACGCTTTTGGTCGTGCGGCTGCGCATTACGAGCAGCACGCGCAGTTACAGCGGCTGAGCGGTGATGCGCTGCTGGCGCTGGCGCCCGCCGGTTTTGGCCCGCATCTGCTGGATGCTGGCTGCGGCACCGGCTGGTATAGCCGTTACTGGCGCGATCGCGGGCGCACGCTGACGGCGCTTGATCTGTCGGCCAACATGCTGCAAACCGCACGCGATCAGCAATCGGCGCAACACTATCTGCTGGGCGATATTGATGAGGTGCCGCTACCAGACGCCAGCGTTGACGGCGTGTGGAGCAATCTGGCGGTTCAGTGGAGCAGCGACTTGCACACCGCGCTGCTGCAGTTTTTACGCGTCACGCGTCCAGGCGGCACGGTACTATTTTCCACGCTGCTCGACGGGTCGCTGCACGAAGTGCATCACGCGTGGGCGCAGCTGGATGGTCGCCAGCACGCCAACCGTTTCCTCAGCGCCGCGCAGTTTGACGCGGCCATCACGACGCTGCCGATCGCTAAGCAGCAGCAGGTTATCACGCTGCATTTTCCCACGGCGCTCAGCGCTATGCGCTCGCTGAAAGGCATTGGTGCCACGCATCTGCACGACGGACGCGGCGCCAGCGTACTGACTCGCGCTCAGCTGGCACAGCTTGAGCAGCACTGGCCGCAGGACGAGGCGGGTTATCGCCTGAGTTATCATCTGATGTATGGAGTTTTAAGCAAATGACACGCTGGTTTATTACCGGAACCGATACCGAAGTGGGCAAAACCGTGGCCAGCGGTGCGCTGCTGCAGGCGGCGAGCGCCGCCGGTTTACGCACCGCAGGCTACAAGCCGGTGGCATCCGGCTGCGAGATCACGCCGCAAGGCATCCGCAACAGCGACGCGCTGGCGTTGCAGCGCTACAGCAGCCTGGCGTTAAGCTATGAGCAGGTGAACCCGCTGGCGTTTGTCGAGCCGACCTCGCCGCATATCATTAGCGCGGAAGAGGGCAGACCGATTACTTTTGCCACGCTTTCAGCAGGCTTGCGCGCGCTGGAGCAGCAGGCGGAATGGGTGTTAGTCGAAGGCGCAGGCGGATGGTTTACGCCGCTGTCGGAGACACAAACGTACGCCGATTGGGTGGAAGCCGAGCAATTGCCGGTGATTCTGGTGGTGGGCGTGAAACTTGGTTGCATCAACCATGCGATGCTCACCGCCGAAGCGGTCAAAACACGCGGATTACGCCTTGCGGGCTGGATTGCCAATGATATTCAACCGCCCGGCAAACGCCATCAGGAGTATATGGCTACGCTGCGTCAGCGCATTGATGCGCCGTTGTTGGGTGAGATCCCGCACCTTAGCGATGAGGCCGAACAGGCGGAATGTGGGCGTTATTTGAGGTTGCCGCAATAAATGAGCCAGGTCGCCATAAATGGCGACCCTACAAAACCACATCAAACACCGTAGGGTCGCCATTTATGGCGACCTGGCTATCTACGTCGCCGTTAACCACTTATTAACGGTGATGTCATCCAGTTGCGCCACTTTGCCATGCGCCACGTTACGCCCACGATGCAGCAGCAGGAAATAGTCGGCGACGCGCCGGACAAACGACACGTGCTGCTCCAGCAGCAAAATGGTTAAACCATACTCACGGTTTAGCCGACGAATCAGATTGCCCATCTCCTCTTCCAGCCATGGCGACATCCCTTCCGTTGGCTCATCCAGAATCACCAGCTTGGGCTGCAGCACCAGCGCACGCGCCAGTGCCAAATGTTGCTGCTGTTCCATCGGCAACTCGCCGCTGCGCTGATGGCGCAATGAATAGAGCGCTGGAAACAGGTCAAAAACCATTTCCGGAATGGCGCGGCTACGATCGTCCTGCGCCGCCATCAGGGCGATCAGCAGGTTATCCTCCACGCTCATCTGCGAGAAAATATGCCGTCCTTGCGGCACGTAACCAATGCCGGTGCGCGCGCGCATTTCGGCCGGTTGCAGCAGCAAATCTTCCGGTGGCGCACCATCTTCCTGCCAGGTCATCGAGCCGCTGTTAATCGGCAGGCGGCCCATAATGCAGTTCACCAACGTGGTTTTGCCCATGCCGGGGCTGCCCAACACACCGGTGCAGGTGCCCGGCGGCAGATCGAGATCCACATCCCACAGAATGTGATTTTGACCGTAAAACTGATTCACCGAACGTAAACTCAGCATCTGACATACTCCTTCCAGATTATTAGCCTGAATGCTCCCGCTCTGTGTCGTCTGGCATACAGTCGTGCACGATTGATGGACACCGCTGTCGTCGGCAAGCGCCGATATGGACTCGTCACTCCATATAGCAAACACTGCAATTCCCAGGCCAGGTTAGGAATTTAACTCTTTCCAGGTCGGAAACCTGACAAATCAACCGCTAAAAGTTGAGAAACGCTTAACAATTGCCGGCGGTGATAAATTAGCTGCACTTTGACGGTGCTGACTGCTTAACGTTTCTGGTGCATTTGATCGTTCGTAAGGCAATAACCGGGGAAATAAATGGTCTTAAAGCCTGGCTTTTCTCCCGGCAAGGAGAGGTAAACAGGGAAAAAGAAGGGTTAATGCGGCACGCAGAAGGAGAAAAATAAATGCGAAAAAATTTTTTTTCGCGCTTAAGAATGGGCGAGAGAAAATTATACACAGCCGATGGGCTCGGGGCTGGATTCACTTATCCACCATTACTGTGGATAACCTTGTGCATTAGCGACTGAAAACCGTGTGCAAGCGAGTAAATTCGCGGCCTTCATACATTATGATGAGAAACTGGGCTTTTGAGTCAATGTCAGTTAAAACAGCAGGTTAGTTAAAATCAAGCATGCGAATTATCTGGCTTGTCATCGGACTGCAATTTAATGACACTCTATTGACAAATGTTAAAAGCGTCCTCCGCTTGGGGATAACATTGCGCAACAAGAGCTTGCTGGCTGCCGCTTAAATTGCACTGAAGAAAATCGGCTTCAGGTTCCATTATCGTGCAAGGTTACTGTAATTATGTCCAGTATTTTTTTCTGGCAAATTCGCCATAGCAGAGTAGAATTAGCAGCCTGCCCGCCGACTTCATCTGCTGGAACCGCTAAAACATGAGCAAAGCCTTTAAACTCAACTCCGCTTTCAAGCCTTCAGGCGATCAACCTGAGGCGATTCGCCGTCTCGAAGAGGGGCTGGAAGATGGACTCGCGCATCAAACGCTGTTGGGCGTGACGGGCTCTGGTAAAACGTTTACCGTGGCGAACGTGATTGCCGACCTCAACCGTCCGACCATGGTGCTGGCGCCGAATAAAACCCTGGCAGCGCAGCTCTACGGCGAGATGAAGGAGTTTTTCCCGGATAACGCGGTGGAGTTTTTCGTCTCTTATTACGATTACTATCAGCCTGAAGCCTATGTGCCGAGTTCTGACACCTTTATCGAGAAAGATGCCTCGGTGAATGAACACATTGAGCAGATGCGTCTGTCGGCGACCAAAGCACTGCTGGAGCGTCGTGATGTGATTGTGGTGGCCTCGGTTTCGGCGATCTACGGCTTGGGCGATCCCGATCTCTACCTGAAAATGATGCTGCACCTGACGCGCGGCATGATTATCGATCAGCGCAGCATTCTGCGTCGCCTGGCGGAACTGCAATATACCCGCAACGATCAAGCCTTCCAGCGCGGTACCTTCCGCGTGCGCGGCGAAGTGATTGATGTGTTCCCGGCCGAATCGGATGACATCGCGCTGCGTATTGAGTTGTTCGATGAAGAAGTTGAAAGGCTGTCGCTGTTTGATCCGCTCACCGGTCAGATTGATTCTGTTATCCCACGCTTTACCGTTTATCCAAAAACGCACTATGTGACGCCGCGCGAACGCATTCTGCAAGCGATGGAAGAGATCAAAGATGAGCTGGTGATCCGCCGCAAAGTGCTGCTGGAGAACAATAAGCTGCTTGAAGAGCAGCGTATTTCCCAGCGTACGCAGTTCGATCTCGAAATGATGAACGAGTTGGGTTACTGCTCCGGCATCGAAAACTACTCGCGCTATCTTTCCGGTCGCGGACCGGGTGAGCCGCCGCCGACCTTGTTCGACTATTTACCGGCGGATGGCTTGCTGGTGGTCGACGAATCGCACGTTACTATTCCGCAGATTGGCGGCATGTATCGCGGTGACCGCGCGCGTAAAGAGACGCTGGTGGAATACGGTTTCCGCTTGCCGTCAGCGCTGGATAACCGTCCAATGCGCTTTGAAGAGTTTGAAGCGGCCGCGCCGCAAACCATTTATGTGTCGGCCACGCCGGGCAATTACGAGCTGGAAAAATCAGGCAGCGAAGTGATTGATCAGCTGGTGCGCCCAACCGGCCTGCTGGATCCGGTGCTGGAAGTGCGTCCGGTGGCGACGCAAGTGGACGATTTGCTGTCGGAAATCCGCAAACGTGTCGAAATCAACGAGCGCGTGCTGGTGACCGTACTGACCAAGCGTATGGCGGAAGATCTCACCGAATACCTTGTGGAGCACGGCGAGAAGGTGCGCTATCTGCACTCGGATATCGATACCGTGGAACGTATGGAGATTATCCGCGATTTACGCCTCGGCGAATTTGATGTGCTGGTCGGCATCAACTTGCTGCGAGAAGGTCTGGATATGCCAGAAGTATCGCTGGTGGCGATTCTCGATGCCGATAAAGAGGGCTTCCTGCGTTCCGAGCGTTCGCTGATTCAGACCATTGGCCGCGCCGCGCGTAACATCAACGGCCGGGCGATTCTCTACGCCGACAAAATCACGCCGTCGATGGAGCGCGCGATGGGCGAAACCGAGCGCCGTCGTGAGAAGCAGCAGAAATACAACGAAGAGAATGGCATTACACCGCAAGGGCTCAACAAGAAGATCACCGATATTCTTGAGCTCGGTAAAAACGTGGTGAAAACGCGCGGCAAAGGCAAAACCGCGTCACGCACTGCGGCAGAAGCCGAAGCTAACTATATGGCGCTTACGCCGCAGGCGATGCAGAAGAAAATTCACGAGCTGGAAGGGCAGATGCAGCAACACGCGCAGAACCTGGAGTTCGAAGAAGCCGCCAGCGTGCGCGATCAGTTACATCAATTGCGTGAGCTGTTTATTGCGGCTTCGTGATGGTTGTAGCCAGGTCGCCATAATCGTGATGGTTGTAACCAGGTCGCCATAAATGGCGACCCTACACGGCCTGAATGGCGTGTTCCAGCGCGATACGCAGCAGCTGGCGGTCGTGGCGATATTTGATGTCGGCGGCTTCCAGCGGTTCGCGAATGATTAAACGCTCTTCCACACCGCGAATATCGGCGGCCGGACTGACCACCACCGCATCAATCACCCGCTTGCCAATCGCTTTCTCCATAATCGCCAACTTATCGGCCACATTCAGGCTGGCTGCCGCCGGGCTCAGTTCGCGGCCCAGATTGCCAATAAACACCATGGTGGCAGGTGTACGACGCAGCGCGCGCGCCATGTCTTCCATCAGCAGAATCGGCATCAGGCTGGTGTAAAAACTGCCGGGGCCAATCAGAATCAAATCCGCTTCGCCTATCGCCTCAATCGCTTCGCGAGTCGGCAATACATTGGGATGCAACATCAACTCTTCGGGCGGCTGCTTCATCTCATCAATCGCGGTTTCGCCGTACACCATATTGCCTTCGCCATCCTGCGCCACCAGGTCGACCGGCTGTTCCGACATCGGAATCAGAAACGCATCAACCTTAAGCAGATTACGAATGATATTGATGGCTTCCAGCGGGCGTACGCTTAGGTGATCGAGCGCTTTCAGCATCAGGTTGCCCAGGTTGTGCCCGGCCAGCTCGCCATTGCCGGTGAAGCGATACTCAAACATCGCCGTGGCGACGCTCGGTTCGGTGATCAGCTGATTGATGCAGTTGCGCATATCGCCCCACGCAATGCCGCCTTCCGAGCGGCGAATGCGGCCGGTGGATCCGCCGTTATCGGTGGTGGTGACAATACCGGTTAAGCGCGAGCCTAACGGTGCCAGCGCCGACATCACGCGGCCCAAACCGTGTCCGCCACCTAATGCCACTACGCGGTCCAAATCTGCCAGGGTTCGATTCATGTTTCTCCTTTGTCACTGACGTCCTCGCGTTGAGGCGTAGTTGAACTGATGTGCATCAATATCTGTGATGCATTTTACCGTATCCTGTCGCGAAAATGCGGTGAAAAACACGTTATACATCAAGATATATAGCGAAATTCACTGATGGATGCGAATCGCTAATCGCGCTACCATTCGTTTTAACCGTGTTGTCCATAATGACAACAAACTCCCAAGCCTGGTTTCCTAAGTCGTTAAAGATATGGAATGCAGGCCGCAGCCTTGAGCTGCCAGGGTGCAGAAAGAAATGACTGCATCTCCCGACTTTGGAAAGGTGTTCAGGTGCCACAATTTACAGATGCCTACGCGCGCAGCTTTTACTATCTGCGCCTGTCGGTCACGGATGTGTGTAACTTCCGTTGTACCTACTGCTTGCCGAATGGCTACAAGCCGAACGGTACGCACAATAAAAGCTTTCTCTCGCTGGATGAGATTCGTCGCGTGACGCGTGCCTTTGCGGCTGCGGGCACGGAAAAAGTGCGCCTGACGGGCGGCGAACCCTCTATGCGTCGCGATTTCACCGACATCATCGCCGCCGTGCGAGAAAACGCCGCTATTCGCCAGATCGCGATGACCACCAACGGTTACCGCATGGCGCGTGACGTACGTGCGTGGCGCGCTGCCGGTCTCACCCACATCAACGTCAGCGTCGATAGCCTCGACGCACGCCAGTTTCACGCCATTACCGGCCAGGACAAATTTGCCGAGGTGATGGCGGGAATCGACGCCGCCTTTGATGCCGGTTTTGAGAAGGTGAAAGTCAACAGCGTGTTGATGCGCGATGTGAACAGCCACAGTCTCAGCACCTTCCTTGAGTGGCTGCGCCTGCGACCGATTCAACTGCGCTTTATCGAACTGATGGAAACCGGCGAAGGCAGCGATCTGTTCCGCCGTCATCACATCTCCGGTGAAGTGATCCGCGATCAGCTGATCATGCAAGGTTGGCAACGCCAGCCGCGCGGTCGCAGCGACGGCCCGGCGCAGGTGTTCCGTCATCCCGATTATCAGGGCGAAGTGGGCCTGATCATGCCGTACGAGAAAGATTTCTGTGCCAGCTGCAACCGCCTGCGCGTCTCGGCGCTGGGCAATTTGCATCTGTGCCTGTTTGGCGATGGCGGCGTGTCGCTGCGCGATCTGCTGGCCTCTGACGATCAGCAAGATGCGTTGCAGGCACGCATTGCGCACAGCCTTGGACAGAAAAAGCAGACGCATTTCCTGCATCAGGGCAACACCGGCATCACACAAAATCTCTCCTTTATTGGTGGCTAAACACAGGAGTTACGGCCATGGGTAAACCTTCTGGCGAATTTGTCGCCTTAAATGTGGCGGTGATGACCGTCTCGGATAGCCGCGATGCCAGCAATGACACATCCGGCGATTATCTGCGTGAAGCGCTGGCGGAAGCCGGGCATCAGGTGGTGGATCGCACGATTGTGCCGGATAACCGCTATCGCATTCGCGCCACTGTGTCGCGCTGGATCGCCAGCGACGATGTGCAAGTGGTGATCGTTAACGGCGGCACCGGCTTCAACAGCAAAAACAGCACGCCAGAAGCGTTGCTGCCGCTGCTGGACCGCGAAATCGAAGGCTTTGGTGAGCTGTTCCGCATGATCTCCTATGAAGAGATTGGCAGCTCAACGCTGCAGTCGCGCGCGGTGGCCGGATTAGCCAATCAGACGCTGATTTTTGCCGTGCCGGGATCGACCAACGCCTGCCGCAGCGCCTGGGAACGCATTATTGAAGATCAACTGGATGCGCGTACGCGTCCGTGTAATTTCGTCTCACATTTGAAGAAGTTGTAAGCATGTCATCGTTAACTCATATCAATGCCGCTGGCGAAGCCCACATGGTGGATGTCTCTGGCAAAACCGAAACGGTGCGCGAAGCGCAGGCCGAAGCGCTGGTGCTGATGAGCGCCGAAACGCTGCAGATGATTATTGACGGCAGCCATCACAAAGGTGACGTCTTCGCCACCGCGCGCATCGCCGGTATTCAGGCGGCAAAACGTACCTGGGAACTGATCCCGCTCTGTCATCCGCTGATGCTGAGCAAAGTGGAAGTCAGTTTGATTGCTGAACCCGAGCACAATCGCGTGCGCGTCACCTCGCTGTGTCGTCTGACGGGCAAAACCGGCGTCGAGATGGAAGCGTTGACGGCGGCATCCGTCGCGGCGCTGACCATCTATGACATGTGCAAAGCGGTGCAAAAAGACATCGTCATCGACCAATTGCGTTTGCTGACTAAAAGCGGCGGCAAGTCCGGCGACTTCAAGGCGGTGAGCCATGATTAAGGTAATGTTTTTTGCTCAGGTGCGTGAATTGACCGGCACCAGCTCACTTGATTTGGCTCCAGAATATGATGACGTCGCGACATTACGCGCGGCGTTAGCGGAGAAGGGCGATCGCTGGGCGCTGGCGCTGGAATCTGGCAAGCTGCTGGCGGCGGTAAACCAAACGCTGGTGCCGATGACTCATCCGCTGCGTGCCGGTGATGAAGTGGCCTTTTTCCCGCCGGTCACTGGAGGCTGATGATGGAAACGCGGATTCGTGTGGGTTCAGAGCCGTTCAACGTCGGCGAAGAGTACGAAAAACTCGCCGCCCATGACAGCGACGGCGCGGTTGTCACTTTCACCGGCAAAGTGCGCAATCACAATCTCGGCGCTAGCGTGGCGGCCTTGACGCTGGAGCACTATCCCGGCATGACGGAAAAAGCGCTGGCCGATATTGTTGAAGATGCGCGTCAGCGCTGGGCGCTGCAGCAGGTCACGGTGATTCATCGTGTTGGCGAACTGTTCCCCGGCGATGAGATCGTGTTTGTGGGCGTCAGCAGCGCGCATCGTAGCAGCGCCTTCGCTGCCACTGAGTTCATCATGGATTACCTGAAAACCCGCGCACCGTTCTGGAAGCGCGAAGCTACCGCTGCAGGCGATCGCTGGGTCGATGCCCGCGACAGCGATCATCAGGCTGCTGAGCGCTGGAGCTAGCGCGCAAAATCCTCCGGCTCCGATAGCGGCAGGCCACTGAAAACGTTAAGGTACGGTTTTTGTTGGCGTCAGGGAGCAGGATGAACACGAGCAAGATGATGAAAGGCGCAGCATTGCTGGCTGCGCTGGTGCTGGTTGGTTGTAGCACCAAAAAAGAGCCGCAGGTGCCTGCACGTCAGCCCGCCGATGTGAAAAGCCAAATCCAGCAGTTGTTGCCCAGCGACGTTAAGCAAAAGTCCGCCTGGGCCGACGACATCTATACCGCGTTCCGCGTGCAGCAAATCGATGCCAGCGTCAGCAACATCTGCGCGGTAATTGCCGTCACCGATCAGGAGTCCAACTTCAGTGCTGATGCGGAAGTACCGGGCTTACCGAAAATCGCATGGGGCGAAATCGATCGCCGCGCCGCCAAAGTACACGTTCCGGCATTTCTGGTGCGCACCGCGCTGCTGATCAAATCGCCGAACGGTGAAAGCTATGCCGCGCGTCTGGATAAAGTGCGCAGCGAGAAAGAACTGAGCGCCATCTTTGATGATTTCATCGATATGGTGCCGATGGGGCAGAAACTGTTTGGCAACCTTAACCCGATTCATACCGGCGGGCCGATGCAGGTCAGCATTGAGTTTGCGGAAGCGCACGCCAAAGGCTATCCGTATGCGGTTGACGGTTCGATTCGTCGAGAAGTCTTCACCCGTCGCGGTGGTATCTACTTCGGCACGCTGCATCT
This sequence comes from Pantoea sp. SOD02, assembly GCF_024707505.1. Classification (GTDB taxonomy): domain Bacteria; phylum Pseudomonadota; class Gammaproteobacteria; order Enterobacterales; family Enterobacteriaceae; genus Pantoea; species Pantoea symbiotica. The sequence goes on from NZ_CP102604.1 coordinate 1,325,072, forward strand.
GCTCGGCTATCCAGCTGATTATAGCCAGCCGCTCTATCGCTTTGCTGATTTCAACGCCGGTTGGTACGCCAGTCGCAACGCGGCATTCCAGGCGGCAATTGCGCGCGCCAGCGGCATCAAGCTGGAACTGGATGGCGACTTGATTATGTATGGCAGCGAGCAGGCCGGCTCCACCGAACTGGCGGTACGCAGTCTGAGCAAGCAGCTGGATATGAGCAATCGTGAAATCCGCCGCGATCTGGAGAAGGGCGACAGCGAAGATTTTGCCAAAAGCACGCTGTGGAAGCAGACCTTTATTCTTGCCGATAAGATGGCCGGAAAACGTCTGCCGCGCGAAATGCTGCCGGGCATCAAGCTGGAGAGCCCGAAAATCACCCGCAATCTCACCACCGCGTGGTTTGCCCAGCGCGTTAATGGCCGCTATCAACAGTGCTTGACGCGCCGTTGACGCAAACGGGTGTACACTCCACACTTACAGAGTTTGTTAACGTAAAAGCTAATGAGGCGCTTCATGGATCGATATCCACGTAATGATTCAATCGTGCAGCAGGCATCCACCTCGCTGCAGACCTACATGGCGCAGGTGTATGGCTGGATGACCTGCGGCTTGCTGCTCACCGCGTTTGTTTCGTGGTTTGCTGCGAACAACGATCAGGTTATGTTTTTCATTTTTGCTAACCGAGTTGTTTTTTACGGCTTGATTATTGCGCAATTGGGATTGGTTTTTGTGTTGTCGGGCATGGTTCACCGCTTAAGTGGCACAGTAGCAACCAGTCTTTTTATGCTCTATTCAGCACTCACGGGTCTGACTTTAGCCAGTATTTTCCGTATTTACACAGACACATCCATAGCAAGCACCTTCTTTATAACGGCAGGTATGTTCGGTGCGATGAGTTTATATGGTTACACCACTAAGCGTGACTTAACTCGTTTGGGCAGTCTGCTCTTTATGGCGTTGATTGGTATCGTACTGGCGTCGCTAGTGAATTTCTGGTTAAAAAGCTCGGCACTAATGCAAGCGATTACCTATATCGGCGTGGTAGTGTTTGTCGGCTTAACCGCCTATGACACGCAGAAGCTGAAGGCGATTGGCGAGAACATCAACGTCAATGATAAAGAGAACCTGCGTCGCACTTCCATCATGGGCGCGCTGACGCTGTATCTCGACTTCATCAACCTGTTCCTGATGTTGCTGCGCATCTTCGGCAACCGCCGCTAATCCTCGTATATCTTCGTAGGGTCGCCATTCATGGCGACCAGGTCGGCATAAATGCCGACCCTACGAGGATATTTACCGCGAAACCGATTTCTCCATCTTCTGCTCATTCTTCTGCCGCAAATGCTTCGCGCGGCTCTCCAGCCACAAATAGAGCACCAGCGCCACCAACAGCGGCAGAATAAAGTAGAGCACGCGGTAAGCCAGCAGCGCCGCGATAATGCTGCCGTGCGAGGCATGTTGCCCACTCAGCAGCGCCAAAAATACCGCTTCCAGTACGCCAATCCCGGCCGGAATATGAATAATCACGCCCGCGATACTGCTGATCAACAGCACGCCTAACACAATCGGATAATCCACCTGACGCGCCAGCAGCAGCCAGATAATCATGCCCATCACCATCCAGTTGGCGCAGGAGACGGCAAACTGGAACAGCGCCATGCGCAGCGAAGGCAGCTGCAGGTGCTGGCCTTTTACCGTCCAGCGGCGCTTCTTCGCAAAGGCGCACGCCCACAAATAGACCGCCACCATCACCAGTAGCACCGCGCCAATAATGCGCAGCGTGGTTTCGCCAATGAACCAGCCGGAAGGAATCGGCACCATGCCCGCCGCAAACACCACGCCGGCCAGCAGAATATAGCCGAGCCAATTGGTGGCGATGCTCAGCGAGAAAATGCGCGTAATGGTGTTTCCCGGCAAACCGAGTCGCGAGTAGAGCCGATAACGCATCGCCACGCCGCCAACCCAGGTGCTGAGCGTCAGGTTGAAGGCATAACAGATAAACGACACCAGCATCACCTGACGCTTCGCCAGCTTATGGCCGCAGTACGCGCGTCCAATCAGGTCGTAAAGGCCATAAGTCAGATAACTCACCACCACCAGCGCGGCAGCGCTCAGCACCACATAGCGGTTGTAGCCGACGATGACGGTATAGACGTCTTCCCAATTCACCTTGCGCGCATACACCACCAGCAGCACAATCACCGCGATAAAAAACAGCCAGGTGAGGATTTTCTTCGCCAGTTGCCAGCGCGGATTCTTTTTCGACATTAAGGTTTCGCTCCTGGATTATCGGCTTCAACCCGATCCTGGGTTTCCATTTCAGGTTGCACCGGCGGCGCAACCTGCGACAAGCGCGGCGTATGCGCAGGCAACCAACCGGCTATAGCCGGGAAGTGGCGTAAAAAGTGGAACACAATCACGCCTTTGGTCAGTTGCCACCAGTTGCGCGGCGGCAGCTTGTCATCTTCCACGCGCACGCAGTCCTGCTGAATCAGCAACTCCAGATTGTCGCGCAGCGTCTGGTTGAAGGCGCGATCGTGCACCATCAAGTTGGCTTCCAGATTGAGGGATAAACTCAATGGATCGAGGTTGCTCGAGCCGACGGTGGACCACTGCTGATCCTGCACCGCAATTTTGCCGTGCAGCGGGCGGCGGCAGTATTCATACACTTCCACGCCACCATCGACCAAATAGTTGTACAGCAGCTCGGCGCCAACTTTAACGATCGGCATATCGGGTTCGCCCTGCACAATCAGCCTGACGCGCACGCCGCGCTGTGCCGCGCTCCGCATCTCACGCAGCAAACGATAGCCGGGGAAGAAGTAGGCGTTGGCGATGATCACATCCTTCTGTGCTTTGCGCAGCATGGCGAGATAGTGCTGCTCAATGTCGTCGCGGTGTTCGTCGTTATCGCGATAGACAAACAGCACCTGCGCTTCACCGGGCATGGCGTTAACCGCCGGACGATGTGAACGCGCGCCCCACCAGCGCCGCGTGTGCTGTTCGCTGCCCATCTGTTGCTGCACGTATTGGGCAATATCCAGCACCACCGGGCCTTTCACCTCCACCGCATAATCTTGTTTGGCTTGCGCGCCAAAATCGGTGTTGTGCTCGGCGGAGAAGTTGATGCCGCCGACAAAGGCGATCGCTTCATCGACCACCACAATTTTGCGGTGCAGACGACGGAACACGTTGGTGCGCATGCCGAGCACCAGCGGACGCGGATCGTAATAGATAAAGCGCACGCCAGCGGCGGTCAGGCTATTAACAAATCGATCGGACAGATCTGGCGAGCCGTAGCCATCGACCATCACTTCAACTTTCACTCCACGCTGCGCTGCGTTAAGCAACGCTTCGTGCAGGTCGTTACCCACTTCATCTTCAAACAGAATAAAGGTTTCCAGCAGCAGCGTGCGCTCGGCGCGCTGAATCGCGCCTAACACGCGCGGGAAAAATGCGTCACCGTTCTCAAGCAAACGGAGCTGATTACCGTCGCGCCAATTGAAACTCATAGGAAAATCTCCACCGCTAATGGCGCATGATCGGACAGGTGTGACCAAGGTTTAACCGGCAGCGCCCACGGCTTACTTACCGTGGCGTTGCGGATGTAGATACGATCAAGCCTTAACAGCGGAAAACGTGCCGGAAAGGTGCGGGCAGGGCGGCCGGTTTTGATACTGAACACTTCCTCTAAGCCCACCGCGCGCTTGAGAAAGCGATTAGCGCTGACCTGCCAGTCATTAAAATCACCGGCCACCACCAAGGGCGCATCGGGTGGCAGCGTATCGATGAAGTCGCACATCATCTTCATCTGCGCCTGACGATGTTTCTCTTTCAGACCGAGATGCACGCAGAACACATGCAGCGGCTCAGCACGATCCGGCAGGCGAATTTGGCAGTGCAACATGCCGCGCTTTTCACTTCCGGCGACGGAAATATCGCGGTTTTCATATTCAACGATGGGAAATCGTGACAATATCGCGTTCCCGTGATGTCCTTCGGGATAAACGGCGTTGCGGCCATAGGCGAAATCGTCCCACATGGTATCGGCCAGAAACTCGTAATGTGAGGTTTCCGGCCAGTTTTCGATGTGCAGTGAATGGATAGCGTGGGTGCCCATCACCTCTTGCAGGAAGACAATATCCGCTGATGTCGCGCGGACAGCGTCACGCAATTCCGGCAGGATAAAGCGGCGATTAAAGCTGGTGAACCCCTTGTGGGTATTGATCGTCAGGACTTTAAATGAAAATCCTTGCGTATTTTGTGGCATACTTCGACGCGCTCCTTTTCATCATCAACAGCACAAAGTGTAGTCTTTGTCACAAATGGGTGGTGTTAAGGGCAGAAAATTAGGGCGTAATCCGAAATTTGCTTTACATTGAGGACGTTCGTCTGGCCTCCAGCCAGATACACTTGGGCGACCTGTTGGGTCTGCCAGGAGAAGAGAATGAAATGGTCTAATCGTGTTCAGATTGTTACCGGACAAACCTGTTTGCACATTGCAATGCACCTGCTGGTGATTGCCGCGCTGGTTTGGGGCTGGAAACATAGGGCGCTGGTTGAAGTGAGCAGTACCCTGGTGGCAGCTTATGCGGTGGTATTTATTACCATGCTGGTCATGCAGCGTAGTGCCCGTTTACGTAGAATGGGTGATTCCCTCGAAGAGGTGACCACCACGTACTACTTTGGCGCAGCGATGTTAACGCTGTTCCTGATCTCCCGCTTTATCCACAACAATCTGCTGATTGGTATCCTCGGCGTGGTGATGTTGGTGGGACCGGCGCTGGTATCACTGCTGGCGAAAGAGCCGGTCCAGCGCATCGAGAAGAAGCGCAGTTGATCAATTAGGGACCGCAACCCTGCGGACCTGACAAAAAGGAGCCAAATGCGGCTCCTTTTTTTATGGATGCTGTACGCGCGGAAAGCTGCTAAACTCGCGCCCTTACGCATGGTAGTTTGTGCCCTTTTCACACGTGAGCCCCGCGCTTGCGTCATATCCCTCCTGAAAACTACATCGCCTACGGCGATCAGGACGGTTCGGAGTAATACACCTGCATGTCATTTGACTCTCTCGGCTTAAGTGCCGATATTTTGCGTGCGGTAGCAGAACAAGGCTACCAAGAGCCGACGCCAATTCAGCGTCAGGCAATTCCTGTGGTGCTGGCTGGTCGTGACCTGCTGGCGAGCGCCCAAACCGGCACCGGTAAAACCGCCGGCTTTACGCTGCCATTGCTGCAGCGTCTGACTGCAAAACCGTCCACGGCGCGTGGCCGCCGTCCGGTGCGTGCGTTGATTCTGACCCCGACCCGCGAACTGGCGGCTCAGGTTGGCGAGAACGTGCGTGAGTACAGCCAATATCTGGATATCCGTTCGCTGGTGGTCTTCGGCGGCGTGAGCATCAACCCGCAGATGATGAAACTGCGCGGCGGCGTTGACGTGCTGGTAGCAACACCGGGCCGTCTGCTCGATCTGGCACACCAGAACGCGGTTGATCTGTCACAGGTTGAAATCCTTGTGCTGGATGAAGCGGATCGTATGCTCGACATGGGCTTCATCCACGACATCCGTCGCGTGCTGGCGCGTCTGCCTGCTAAGCGTCAGAACCTGCTGTTCTCTGCCACCTTCTCTGACGAGATCAAAACGCTGGCGGAAAAACTGCTCACCAACCCAGAACAGGTTGAAGTTGCGCGTCGTAACACCGCATCTGAGCAGGTTTCACAGCAAGTGCATTTCGTGGATAAGAAGCGCAAGCGGGAACTGCTGTCGCTGATGATTGGTCGTGATAACTGGCAGCAAGTGCTGGTCTTCACCCGTACCAAACACGGCGCCAACCACCTGGCTGAACAGCTGAACAAAGACGGCATCACCGCCGCCGCGATCCACGGCAACAAGAGCCAGGGCGCACGTACCCGTGCATTGGCTGACTTCAAATCTGGCGGTATTCGCGTGTTGGTTGCCACCGACATCGCGGCGCGTGGTCTGGATATCGAAGAGCTGCCACACGTGGTGAACTACGAGCTGCCAAACGTGGCGGAAGATTACGTGCACCGTATCGGTCGTACCGGCCGTGCGGCTGCTACCGGCGCGGCACTGTCGCTGGTGTGTGTTGATGAACACAAACTGCTGCGTGACATTGAGCGTCTGCTGAAGCGTGAAATCCCACGCATCGAGCTGCCTGGTTTCGAAGTCGATCCAAGCATCAAAGCCGAGCCAATCCAGAACGGTCGTCAGCAGCAGGGCGGCGGTCGCGGTCAAGGTGGACGCGGTCAAGGGCAGGGTCGCGGACAGGGCGGCAACGTCTCTCGCCCGCACAGCGGCAACGCACCACGTCCGCAGGGTGAAGCGCGTTCAGCGCGTCGTCCAGCGCAGGGCGCAAGCCAGGCCGCGCCAGCCGCCAACAGCGGTCGTCGTCGTCCGGCACCGAAGAAAACCGGGAACGCCTAACGTCATGAGGGTTTTGCTGGCGCCGATGGAGGGCGTGCTTGATTCGCTGGTGCGTGAGCTGCTCTCCGGGGTTAATGATTATGACTTATGCGTGACCGAGTTTTTGCGCGTGGTCGATCAGCTGCTGCCGGTAAAATCCTTCTATCGTTTGTGTCCTGAGCTGCATAACCACAGCCGCACGCCGTCAGGCACGCGCGTTCGCATGCAGCTGCTCGGGCAATATCCCGAATGGCTGGCAGAGAACGCCGCGCGCGCGGTGGAACTCGGTTCCTGGGGCGTCGATCTCAACTGCGGTTGTCCGTCGAAGCTGGTAAATGGCAGCGGCGGCGGTGCCACCTTGCTGAAAGATCCCGAACTGATTTATCGCGGCGCGAAAGCGATGCGTGAAGCGGTGCCGGATCATTTGCCGGTGACGGTGAAAGTACGATTGGGCTGGGATTCCGGCGATCGTCGCTTTGAAATCGCCGATGCGGTGCAGCAAGCCGGTGCCAGCGAGTTGGTGGTGCACGGTCGTACCAAAGAAGATGGCTATCGCGCCGAGAGCATTAACTGGCAGGCGATTGGCGAAATCCGCCAGCGTCTGAGCATTCCGGTGATCGCCAACGGTGAAATCTGGAACTGGCAGGACGCGCAGGATTGCATGCGCATTACCGGCTGCGATGCGGTGATGATTGGACGCGGTGCGCTCAACGTGCCGAATCTGGCGCGCGTGGTGAAGTACAACGAAGCGCCGATGCCGTGGTCTGACGTGGTCGCATTGTTGCTGAAGTACACTCAGCTGGAAAAGCAGGGCGATACCGGCATGTATCACGTGGCGCGCATCAAGCAGTGGCTTGGCTACCTGCGCAAGGCGTATCACCAAGCCGACGGCTTATTCAGCGAAGTTCGCACCCTCAAAGTCTCCGCCGAAATCGCCACCGCGATTGAGCGGCATGCATCAGCAATCATCAAATCCTCGTAGGGTCGCCATTTATGGCGACCTTCTCACACAAGTGCATATAAACTTTATAACTAAAAAATCCGCGATCTATTAGCAGGCTAAGGTTATAGTTGTCGTTCAATTTCATCATCATGCCCGACGCCACCTTCCATGTCTGACGCCGCTGTACTGAGTAACGCTCAGTTAAATAAACGTATTCTCTCCGTCATTGTCTTCACCTTCTTTTGCTACCTTTCGGTGGGTTTGCCGCTGGCGGTGCTGCCGGGATTCGTGCATAACCAGCTTGGATTCAGCTCATTCATCGCCGGATTGATCATCAGCCTGCAATACTTCGCCACGCTGTTAAGCCGTCCGCATTCCGGTCGTCTGGCGGATCGCTACGGTCCAAAACGCGTGGTGATGATGGGATTGGTGTTCTGCGGCATGAGCGGCGTGCTATCGATTATCGCCGCGCTGTGCAGCGATATGCCGCTGCTGAGCCTGGCGCTGCTGGCGGCGGGCCGCTTGTTCCTCGGCGTCGGTGAAAGTTTTAGCAGCACCGGATCCACGCTGTGGGGCATGAACATTGTCGGCCCGCTGCAAACCGCGCGCGTGATCTCGTGGAACGGCGTGGCGACCTATTTCGCCATGGCGATTGGTGCGCCGCTCGGCGTGCTGCTTAATCAGTGGTTTGGCATTAGTGGCTTTGCCGGTTTGGTGGCGATCATGGGCGTTGCCGGATTCTGGATGGCGAGCCGCAAAGCGGGCGTCAGCGTTACCGCCGGCGTGCGCATTCCGTTTCATCGTGTGGTCAGCCGCGTGTGGATGTTTGGTCTGGCGCTCGGCTTTGGCACCATCGGCTTCGGTGTAATCTCCACCTTTATCACCCTCTATTTCGCCAGCCGCGACTGGAGCGGAGCCGCGTTCGCGCTGACGCTGTTCAGCCTCGGCTTTGTGATTGTGCGCCTCGGTTTTGGCCGCTACATCACGCGTTTTGGTGGCCTGAAAGTGGCGCTGGTGTCGTTCGTGCTGGAGTGTGCCGGCTTGCTGCTGATTTGGCAGGCCGACAGTATCTGGCTGGTGGATTTGGGCGCGTTCCTTACCGGCGGCGGTTTCTCGCTGGTGTTCCCGGCGCTGGGCGTTGAGGCGGTGAAGCGCGTCCAGCAGCAGGATCAGGGTTCGGCGCTTGGCACCTATTCGGCGTTTCTCGATTTAGGGCTGGGATTAACCGGACCGGTGGCGGGCTTGCTGATTGGTCATTGGGGCATGCAATCGGTCTATCTGGCGGCGGCGCTGATGGTACTCGGCGCGTTTGTCATCACGCTGCGCCTGCACCAACAGCACGGCCGCCAGACGGCCGCGCAAGCGCTTTAGTATTTCTCTGGCACCACCATGTGCTCGGGTACCGGCGCGCGGCGATAGTCTTCAGAACGTTCGCGCGGCGGTAACATAATCGGTTTGGCTTCGCTCTCTTCGTATGGCATCTGCTGCAGCAAATGGCTGATACAGTTGAGTCGCGCACGCTTCTTATCCACGCCTTGTACCACCCACCACGGCGCTTCGGGAATATTGGTGCGCTCCAGCATCTCCTCTTTCGCCTCGGTGTAATCTTCCCAGCGACGACGGCTTTCGAGATCCATCGGGCTCAGCTTCCACTGTTTAAGCGGATCGTGAATGCGGCTGAGGAAGCGCAGCTCCTGCTCTTCATCGGTGATCGAGAACCAGTATTTGATGATCTGGATACCGCTGCGCGTCAGCATTTTTTCAAACTCCGGCACGCTGCGGTAAAACTCTTCCACTTCATCTTCGTTGCAGAAACCCATTACGCGCTCGACACCCGCGCGGTTGTACCAGCTGCGGTCAAACATCACGATCTCACCGGCGGCCGGCAGATGGGCGATATAGCGCTGAAAATACCACTGCGTTTTCTCACGATCGTTGGGCGCGGGCAGGGCGGCTACGCGGCAGGTACGCGGATTGAGACGCTGAGTGATACGTTTGATCACGCCGCCTTTTCCCGCCGCATCGCGCCCTTCAAACAGAATCACCACGCGATGTCCGGTGCGCATCACCCAATCCTGCAGCTTCACCAGCTCGCCTTGCAGATGCAGCAGTTCGCGGAAATAACGACGACGAAAGGCTTTATCGTCATCAGCCTGCGGCTCGTCGCTGTCGTTAAAACGCAGGTCATCCAGCTCCATCTCCAGCTCTTCGTCGTAGCTGTCGTAAAACTCCTGCAGCAGACGCTGATTAAAGGTCTCGCTGTGGAAGCTATTGTCGTGTGTCGCCATTATTTTCTCCCGTTACAGGTGGATAAACAGGGCGTAAAGAAGCCCCGAAAGTAAAACAGAAACCGGCAGCGTCAGCACCCACGCCATCGCCAGATTGCGGATGGTGGAAAGTTGCAAACCTGAACGGTTGGCGGCCATCGAACCGGCGACGCCCGAAGAGAGCACATGCGTGGTGGAAACCGGCAGGCCAAACACATCCGCCGCGCCGATGGTCGCCATTGCCACCAGTTCGGCGCTGGCCCCTTGCGCGTAGGTGAGATGGGTTTTACCGATGCGTTCGCCCACCGTTACCACAATGCGACGCCAGCCGACCATTGTGCCGAGGCCCAGCGCTATCGCCACCACCACTTTCACCCACATCGGGATAAAGCGCGTCGCGGCATCCAGTTCTTTCTTCACCGCCGCCAGGTTGCGCGCGGTCTCTTCCGGTAGCGTCACCTTGGCATTTTGCAGATGCTTGATGGTTTCCGATGCCAGATACATGTCATTACGCGTGTTGGTCACCGCCTGCGCCGGGATATTCTCAACCGCGCCATAGCGGCGAATCTGATCGCCAATATCGCCGAGCATCATGCCAAGCGCCGGCAACACTTGCGGGCGATTTTGGTTGGTGCGCACGAATTCGGTCAGCACTTCACGCGGCGCGGGCATGGCGGCGGGCGCGGGTTGCAGCGTCAGCAGCTGCTGTTCCGTCACCTGAGTTAAGGCGGCGACGCGCGGAATCTGCTCCGGCGGCAGCGAGCGGTTCAGCGCATAGGCAATCGGCATGGTGCCGACCAGAATCAGCATGATTAAGCCCATGCCTTTTTGGCCGTCATTCGAGCCATGCGCGAAAGAGACGCCGGTGCAGGTGAGGATCAGCAAGCCGCGAATCCATAACGGCGGCGGCTGATTGCCCTTTGGCGCTTCATACAGCTGGCGATTGCGGATAAAGGCTTTCATCGCCAGCAGCAACAGGGCGGCACAGACGAAGCCGACAATTGGCGACAGCAGCAGCGCATAACCGACTTTAATCGCCTGATCCCAGTCCACACCGCTGGTGCCGCTGCGACCATGCAGCAAGGCGTTCGCCACGCCGACGCCGATGATCGAACCGATCAGCGTATGCGAAGAGGAGGCCGGCAAACCGAAATACCAGGTGCCGAGGTTCCAGATAATCGCCGAGAACAGCAGCGCATATACCATTGCAAAGCCGTGGCCGCTGCCCGCCTGCAGAATCAGCTCCACCGGCAACAGCGAGATAATGCCGAACGCCACCACGCCGCTGGAGAGCAGCACGCCCATAAAGTTACAGAAGCCGGACCACATCACCGCCACGCCCGGCGACAGCGAATGGGTGTAGATCACCGTGGCGACGGCGTTGGCGGTATCGTGGAAACCGTTCACAAATTCAAAGCCGAGCGCGATGATTAGCGCCACGCCAAGCAGTACGAATGGCGTATAACTGGTGACCGGCGCGCCAGTCTCTTCAACATCATTAAACAGGTTAATGCCGGCATACATCAGGCCAGCGATCAGCAACAGTACAAAGATCAGGCGTGAGGCTGGACCGTTGCCGCGGTTAAGGTTCGGGCGTCCGCTGTGGGACGAGGAGGTCGATGCAGGTAAACTGTTTTCAGCCATAAAACACCTCAGTGTTAAATCACGATGCTCGAACGGCACCCGTTACTGGCAGTGTGATACGTGGTTTGTATGACAGAATGATGATGGCGATCACGCTGTGTCATCGTGCTGCAACAAAGCTGTCGCACGCTGTGGATCTGACCGTTGCGGAATGACCTGCTAATGCTCCAGCCCGTACTACCACTCGCCTCGCTGCCGGACTTCAACAACGAAGTCGCCGGATTGATTCACGGTTATCTGTTTACCCCCGCGTCGCCGCCCCAGCGCCTCAATGCGCGTGAAGCGGCCCAGCTGGCGCAGCAGCAGCTGCCGGAATCGTACTTTATCTGGCTGCACATCAACCTTAATCACGCACGTGCAGAGCGTTGGGTTCAGGACCACTTTGGCGTAGACCACGACTTTTTCGACGAGATACATTCCGCTTCGCCGCGCACCCGTTTAGCCCATCAAAACGATGCGCTGCTGGCGGTGCTCAATGACGTGACTTTCAGTAAAGAGGAACGCAGCACGCAGAACGCCACGCTGTGGATGTGGTGCTGCCCGCGTGTGGTGGTTACCGCGCGTTTTCGCCCGGTTGGCATGATTGAGCGCATGCATCAGCAGATGGATCGGCTGAAGTTCGCGGAGCCGGATGCGATGCTGCTGTGGCTGCTTGGCGAGCAGGAAGCGCAGCTGGAGCAAGTGGTGCGGCGATCCAGTCAGGCGGTGGATGCGATTGAAGAGCGCTTGCTGAGTGCGGCGATCAAAACCAACCGCCGCGAGCTTGGGCAGCTGCGTCGTATGCTGTTGCGCGTGCAGCGTTTACTGGCACCGGAACCGGCGGCGCTGTTTCGCCTGTTGAATCGTCCGCCCAAATGGCTGAAGCGTGAACCATTAGGCGAGCTGCGGATTTTCACCGAAGAGTTCAGCGTGGCGCTGAATGACCTGGCGAGTTTGATGGAACGCATTCGCTTGCTGCAGGAAGAGATTGCCGCGCGATTGATGGAGCAGAGCAACCGCACACTGTTTTTGCTGACGGTGATTACCGTGCTGGCGCTGCCGATCAATATCGTGGCGGGATTTTTTGGTATGAACGTGGGCGGGATTCCGCTGGCGAATAATCCGCACGGCTTTTTGCTGCTGGTGTTGGTGGTGCTGGCGTTTACGTTAGTGGCGGGTTGGCTGGCGTTTCGACGACCGCGGGATTGATTTGGCAAGGTCGCCATAAATGGCGACCCTACAAAACCCGGAACGGACGCTGTCGCCATGAATGGCGATCTTGCCGTTTCCGTAGGGTCGCCATTTATGGCGACCTTCTTAAAGCAGGCACAAAAAAACCAGCCCGCAGGCTGGCTCTTCACATCTTAAACCGCGATTACAGGCTGGTAGTCGGCTGCGCCGCTGGCGCTGCACCGTTGATACCTTGCGGTGTCATTGGCTCTTCTTTAGGCAATGCGTCAGAAGACTCCTGAACCGGAACCGGTGCTGGCTGAACTTCGCCTGCTGGACCGTTAATCTTGATCGGCATACCGTTACGCGCCTGGATAGCGTTGTTGACCGCATCCTGGTTGGTGCTGGCATCAGCAATCACTTTGGTCACAGCGGAAGTCAGGTTGATCGGCACCACTTCGCGTGAGTTGAACTGCTCTTCGGTGGTCGACAGCGGATTGTGCACTTCCACATAGCGCGAACCATCTGGTTCAACGGTGGCTTTCACCGGCTGATCGATGAACTGAACGCGCGTACCAACCGGCACGTTGTCGAACAGCCATTTGATGTCGTCAGCACGCAGACGCACACAGCCGTGGCTCACGCGCAGACCGATACCGAAGTTGGCGTTAGTGCCGTGAATCGCATACAGGCGGCCAATATAGAGCGCGTGCAGGCCCATCGGGTTATCCGGGCCAGCCGGGAACACCGCAGGGATGCTCTCGCCGCGTGCCGCATATTCTGCGTGCATCGCTTTGGTTGGCGTCCAGGTTGGGCCATCTTTCTTACGCTCAACCGCCGTTGTCCAGTTGATCGGCGTATCTTTACCCAGCTCGCCGATACCGATTGGCAGCACGACCACAGTCTTGGTGCCTTTCGGGTAGTAATAAAGACGCATCTCAGCGCTGTTGATCACGATGCCTTCACGCGGCGCGTCAGGCAGAATCAGCTGCTGTGGGATGATCATTTTAGTGCCAGCTTTCGGCAGATAAACGTCAACGCCCGGATTGGCTTCCAGCATGTTGCTGAGGCCCATCTGATACTGAGCAGCAAAGGCTTCCAGCGGAAGTTTGCTGTCATCAGGTACGGTGATTTCAATGTTTTCGCCGATCAGACGGCTGTTAGCCGGCGGCAGCGGATAGACTACTGCAAATGCCGACTGGCTGAACGCCGCCAGTGCGAGGGCGAGTGAAGCGAACGCGCGAATGCTCATTTTCATGTTTTTCAAGTCGTTATGGCCATGTTTCAGGCTTGTCAGTGTGTCGAATCCATCGTGGTCAGTATGACCCGCTGCGCATTATATGTGCATTGACGCATTGATGGAAATCAGGATTTTTACTGGCTGCAGATACTTTACGCAATTCCTTGTCTTTACCAGACAATTCTCTTGGATCCGCAGCCCAAAATGTGAATTTTCACGGCTGCCACAGCGTCACTTCATTACTCAGTTTACGATTGAGGAAAAAAGCGGCACTGATTAATGCAAGATGCGTCAACGCCTGCGGCATGTTACCCAATGCTTCGCCGTGCGAAGTGAACTCTTCGGCATACAGACCGAGCGGATTGGCGTAACTCAGCAGCTTTTCGAACTCAAAGTGTGCCTCATGTACGCGACCCGCACGCGCCAGACACTCCACATACCAGAATGAACAGGCGGCAAAGGATCCTTCGCCACCGGTTAAAGCATCGGCAGGCGTCTCATGAATGTTATAGCGTCGAACTAAACCGTCGCTCACCAAATGCGTTTTAATCGCGTCCAGCGTCGAAATCCAGTCGGGATCGGTGGAGCTGACAAAGCGTACCAGCGGCATCAGCAGCATCGAAGCATCAAGGAAGGTTCCGCCGCGCGTAGCGGTGAAATGGCCCAGTTCCGGGTTCCAGAAGTTTTGCCAGATATCATCGCGGATCTCGCTGCGCACCTTATCCCAGCGTTCGTACGGCATCGGCAATGAACGCTTCATACCTAATCGCAGCGCACGATCGAGCGCCACCCAACACATCAGGCGTGAATGCAGAAAATGCTCCGGCTCACCGCGCATCTCCCAAATCCCAGCATCGGGCTGATTCCAGTTAACGCAGACGTAATCGATCATATCGGAGACGTACTTCCAGCCGCGATGTGAAATCGCTTCGCCATATTTGTTGGCGAGATAAATGGCATCCATCAGCTCGCCGTAAATATCGAGCTGCGTCTGACGCCAGGCATCATTGCCGATGCGCACCGGGCGTGAATTGGCGTAGCCAGAGAGATTGAGCAACTCGGTTTCGTGCAGTTCGGTGCCGCTGTCGAGGCGATACATCACCTGTAAGTGTGGCGTGTCGTCGTGGCTGTGTTCAACGCAGCGGCCGACCCATTTGGTGAAGTCACGCGCCTCTTCGGTGTAGCCGAGGCGCATTAGCGCGTACATGCTGAATGAGGCATCGCGGATCCACGAGGCGCGATAATCCCAGTTGCGCTCGCCGCCCAACTCTTCCGGTAAGCCAAAGGTGGCGGCCGCGGCGATTGAACCGTGCTGATGCGAGGTTAGCAGCTTTAGCGCCAGCGCCGAACGCGTCACCATCTCCTGCCAGCGGCCACGATAGGAACTGTGGCTGCTCCAGCGTCGCCAGTATTGCAGCGTGTCATGGAAACACTGCTCGGTGGCGATCTTGGCCACGTTGGCATCGTCATCGTTGCCAAAGACAAATTCGGCGGTTTCACCGGCTTTCAGGGTAAATTCCGCTACCGCGCTGTGATTTTCGCGCGTCATCACCACTGTAGCGCTCAGGCGCAACGTGGGTTGTCCGGGCGCCAGAAACGCGATGCCGCCGGGCCGCAGTTCGGTGGTGGTTTCGGCGCGTGCATAGTCATGGCGCGGGGCGCACAGCAGATGAAACTTCGCCGTGCCGCGTACCATCTTCACACGACGCACGATACGCGGCACTTTGCTGTGTTCATCGCAAATCGGCATGTAATCGGTGATCTCTGCCACGCCCGCGTCATCCAGCCAGCGGGTTTGCAGAATATTGGTATCCGGCAGGTAAAGCTGTTGCTGGCGGGCATGTTTCCAGTCCGGCGCGAGAGAAAAAAGGCCAGCCTCATCGCTGTCGAGCAAGGCGGCGAAAACCGACGCGCTATCGAGCTCGGGCCAGCACAAATAATCGATGGTGCCGTCATTCGCGATCAGGGCGCAGGTGCGTAAATCACCAATCACACCGTGGTCGTCTATTCTTCGTTTTATCTCGCTCATCGTGCCCCCTAATGCGTATGTAATTGTTAACTATAGACGAAACGGCAGATTCGGCGGCCCCGAGGCACAGAAGGATAACTTCTATACTGTAAAGACACCCTCAATCAGGAGAATGTTATGAGCTCAGGAAAACAGAAAGTCGCTGTGGTTACCGGATCCAGTTCTGGCATTGGTCGCAGCTGTGCGGTGATGCTGGCCGAAGCGGGCTATACGCTTGGCATCACCTGGAGTTCGGATGAAGAGGGCGCCCAGGAAACCGCACGCATGGTGGAGAGCCGTGGACAGCAGGCGCAGGTGCGGCAGGTCGATCTCTCCGATCCGCAAGCTGGCGCGCAGCAACTGGCACAGCTGATCAACTCGCTGGGGCGCATCGATGTGCTGGTGAGCAACGCCGGCGTGATGACCAAAGCCGACTTTCTCGACGTCACCTTTGAGGATTGGCGCAAAGTGTTCAATGTGGATGTCGATGGCGCGTTTCTGTGCGGGCAGATTGCCGCGCGCCATATGGTGGATCAGGGCGACGGCGGACGCATCATCAACATCACCTCGGTGCATGAACACACGCCGCTGCCGGATGCCACTGCTTATACCGCCGCCAAACATGCGCTTGGTGGCCTGACCAAGTCGATGGCGTTGAGTCTGTTGCCGCACCACATTCTGGTGAACGCGGTCGCGCCGGGCGCAATTGCCACTGCAATGAACGATATGAAAGATGATCAGCAAGGGCGACGCATGCCGGAAATCCCGATTGGGCGTCCCGGCGATACGCGCGAAGTGGCGAGTTTAGTGGCGTGGCTCTGCTCGGAGTGGGCAACCTATACCACCGGACAATCGTTTATTGTCGACGGTGGTTTTATGCTGGCCAATCCGCAGTTTAAGGGTTACCACCAGTAATCAACCGGCGCGGCGGCGGTTCCAGTGGCGAATGATAAAGCGCAGGACAATGCCGAAAATCACCGCCGCCGCCAGCCATAATACCGGCTTGAGGTGCTGATCGATCTTGTGCAGCCAGGGCGCGACGATCTGTCCGGCGAAGTAGCCGAGCGAAACAAAGATCAGTGACCACAGCGCCGCGCCAATCACGTTAAGAATAAAGAAGCGCAGCGGCTTGAGATGGCTGGTGCCGATGATGATCGGCCCGACAATGCGAAAGCCATACATAAAGCGCACGCCAATCACGAACAGGCTGGGATGTTTGCGAATCAGCCGATTGGCTTTGCCGATGGTTTCCTGATGTTTACTGAAACGGCGCAAAATACGCGTGCCATAACGACGTCCCAGCCAGAACAGCAGCTGATCGCCAATGATGCCGCCCGCCATTGCCGCCAGCACCACGCCGCTGAAGTGCAATAAGCCTTCATGCGCCGCCACACCGCCCAACAGCGTGAACGTTTCCCCTTCGGCGATACAACCAATCAGAAGCGCCAGATAACCGTATTGGGTGATTAATCCATTGATATCAAGATGCAAATTATCCTCCCTGCAAAGTGTGAAATCGCTATTAGTGTATACCAGCGGCTTAATTTGTGTGGCGACCCGCAAAAACGGCGCTGACGATTATACTTGAGTTAACGCTGCCTCCGTTGATCAGGCCGTTAGCTGTAAGGGCAGCCCATCGCAGCAAAGGAGTAGATGTATGAATCATGTCTGGGGTTTACTGGCGCATCCAGGTCAGGAAATGCGCGATATTAAACAGGAAAATGAGAGCGTTTCGCACCATTACACCCATCATGTTCTGCTAATGGCGGCGATCCCGGTGATCTGCGCCTTTATCGGGACCACGCAACTGGGCTGGAATCTGGGCGAAGGGCAATTCGTACAACTCAATCTACTGACCGGTATCGGTCTCGGCATTCTGTTCTATCTGATTATTCTCGGCGGCGTGGCAGTGATGGGGCGGGTGATCCACTGGATGGCGCGTAACTATCCGCAGCGTCCTAGCCTGCAGCGCTGCACGGTGTTTGCCGGCTATGTGGCAACGCCGCTGTTTCTCAGCGGGCTGGTGGCGCTCTATCCGTTGGTATGGCTTTGCGTGCTGGCGGGCGCGGTGGCGCTGGTGTACACCGGTTATCTGCTTTATGTCGGCATCCCGGTGTTCCTGAGCATCGACCGTGAAGAGAGCCTGCGTTTCTCCGGTTCAACATTGGCGATTGGTGTGCTGGTGTTTGAGGTGCTGCTGGCGCTGACGGTGGTTTTATGGGGTTACGGGCCGCGTTTGTTCTGAGGTTAGCCAGGTCGCCATAAATGGCGACCCTACAAAAAACGCACCCACCCCGTAGGGTCGCCATTCATGGCGACCTTCCCCTAAAACGCACCCAACCCGTAAGGTCGTCTTTTATGGCGACCTTTTTAACGCCCAGAAACAATCTCGATAAGAAATTTCTCAGGTAAGTGCGTATGATACTGCTGCCAGCCCGCATCCTGTCTGGATTGTTGCGGGCGGCCTGTGTCTCAACACAGCGCAAAACTCCTTACCGGATTTTTTTGACACGATGTCTGCAAAAATGCGTATTTCCTTGCTGTCGCTGGCGCTGTTTGTCGCCGCGCCAGCCGCTGTAACGCCCGCGCACGCTGCGCCGGCGGCACTCTCTAACCTGGCGCCGATTGCCCAACCGCAAATCGCCTCCGGCAGTGCCATGATTGTTGATTTGGAAAACGGCAAAGTGCTGTTTTCCAGCCATCCTAACCGCGTACGTCCGATCGCTTCACTCACCAAAGTGATGACGGCGATGGTGGTCCTGGATGCCAAGCTGCCGATGGATGAGATGCTGTCGGTGGATATCAGCCATACCGCTGAAATGCGCGGCGTGTTTTCCCGCGTCAAACTGAACAGCGAAATCAGCCGCCGCAACATGCTGCTGCTGGCGCTGATGTCCTCGGAAAACCGTGCTGCCGCCAGTCTGGCGCATCACTATCCAGGCGGTTACGATGCGTTTATCCGCGCCATGAACGCCAAAGCGCGTTCACTCGGCATGACGCACACGCGCTATGTGGAGCCGACGGGCCTGTCGATTCAGAACGTTTCCAGTGCTGAAGACCTGGTTAAGCTGGTGAAAGCCACGCGTCAGTACCCGCTGATTGGCGAACTGAGTACCACCAAAGAAGATACTGCGGTATTTAAACATCCGAACTACGCGCTGCCGTTCCGTAACACCAATCATCTGGTGTACAAAAACGACTGGCGTATTCAGCTGACCAAAACCGGTTACACCGACGAAGCCGGGCACTGCCTGGTGATGCGCACGGTGATCAACAACCGCCCGGTGGCGCTGGTGGTGCTGGATGCCTTTGGCAAATACACCCATTTCGCCGATGCTAATCGCCTGCGCGACTGGCTGGAAACCGGCAAAGCCGCACCGGTTCCGGCCGCTGCGCTGGCGTATAAAAAGCAGAAGTCCGGTTTGACTGCCAGCAACAGCGAGGCGGAATAATCATTCGCAGGTAAGCTGCAATCTGTCGTAGGGTCGCCATTAATGGCGACCTGATTTACCCCGGCTACCGACAAAATTTCTTATCGTTAGCGCCAAAGTTTTACACCTTCATTCCTATAGTTTCAGTGTCGGCAACGTCTTAAACTAGCCGCCATTCACGATCGCACTTGCGTTTATCGGCTGTTATTGCGCTGGAATCTCATTCATATGTTCAAGTTTCGTCATCTGTTTACCCCGTTTTTACTGCTGCTTGTGCTGTTAGCCCCCACGCTGAGCGTGGCCGCTGATACGCCGCCCAACGATCAGGCAGAAGACGCCGCGCCCAAGGTTAACGCCTCGGTCGAGCTGCCTAAAATGCAGAAAATTCTCGACAAAATTAAAGGCCAGGTCTCAGGCGATACCAATGAAAGCCAGCTCAACCAGCTCAATGAGATGGCGCTCGAGCTTTCCGGTAATGCCGAAACCCTCGGCCAGGCCTTAGTGCCGCAGCGTCAGCAGCTGGATGCCCAGTTAGCGGTGCTCGGCCCGGCACCCAAAGCCGACAGCGGCGTGAAAGAGACGCCCGAAGTGACGCGCAAACGTGCGGCGCTGGAGAGCCAGAAAGCCAAACTGGACGATCAGATCAAACAAGCTGATGGCATCAAAAACGGTGCGCTGGTGCTGTCATCGCAGATCGTCAACCTGCGTCGTGACCAGCTGAAAAGCCAGCTGGCGCTGAACTCTGGCAGTATCCTCGGCCCGCGCTTCTGGGCGCCGGTGATGAGCAGCCAGGATCTCGATGGCGAGAAGATCAGCGATTTTATCGCCGAATTGCAGGACACCGCCGCGCTGTCGTGGGAGTCGGGCTGGCGTTTTGGCACCATCGCCTGGCTGTTTGCGGCGATGCTGGTGATGACGCTGGGACGCCGCTACAGCGAAGAGTTCTTTGCCTGGGTCAGCATTCATAAAATGCCGGAAGGGCGCTTACGTCGCAGCTTCCTCGCCGCCACCACCGCGCTCACCACGCTGGCGGCGGTGGTCCTGACTTTCAACTTCATCGCGCTGGCCTTTACGCGCCGCGACGAAGTCTCTGGCGATGTGCAGGATTTTGTCGAGCGTCTGGTGCAGCTCAGCGTCTATTGCGGCTTGATTGCCGGTTTAGGCCGCGCGTTCCTCTCAACCCGTCGCCCAAGCTGGCGTTTGCCGGCCATCTCTAACGAAGTGGCGCAGGCGCTAAAACCGTTCCCGCCATTCACTGCGGCGCTGGTGTTCGTTTTCCAGACGGTGGAAGCCTTCAACTACAGCGTTGGCACCAGCCTGAATACCACCATTTTTGCTAACGGCTTGACCGCGCTGCTGATCGGCAGCACCGGACTGGCGATCGGCATGCGCATCAACCGCGTACGCCGCCGCATGGTGCAGGAAGGCCATCAGCCTGAAGCGCGTTCAACGCTGGTGGGATTGGTGCAGCTGGCGCTGATGCTGACGGCACTGGGCATTCTGATATCGCTGATTATTGGTTACGTCACGCTGGCGCGCTTCCTCAGTTATGAGGTGATTTGGTGCGGCATCTTGTTTGGTTCGTTCTACTTCCTCAGCCATTTGGTGAATGACGGCTGCGAAAGCCTGTTCTCCACCAGCAATGCCACCGGCAAGCGCCTGCAAACCACGCTGAATATTGATGAGCGCTACCTGCAACAGGCGGCGACGCTGCTCAGCGCGCTGGGTAAAACCTTGCTGATTGCGATCCTGGCGCTGGCGCTGCTGAACGGCACTTTTGCTTCATCAACGCCGATTGAGCTGATCCAGAAGGTGATTGAATTCTGGGGCGGTAAAGGGCTGGAGTCGCTGAACATTGTGCCGGCGCACATGGTCAACGCGATTCTCTGTCTGGTGGTGGGCATTTACGTGCTGCGTTCGGTGCGTCGCTGGCTGGATAAAGATTTCCTGCCAAAAACCACCATGGACGTTGGTATGCGCGTGTCGCTGGTGACGCTGTTCAGCAACATCGGTTACGTGCTGATCATCCTGCTGACGCTGTCGATTATGGGCCTGCAGTGGAACAAGCTGGCGTGGATCGTCAGCGCCTTGTCGGTCGGTATCGGTTTTGGTTTGCAGGAGATCGTGAAGAACTTTATCTCTGGCCTGATTCTGTTGACCGAGCGTCCGGTAAAAGTGGGTGATCTGGTGAGCATCAGCGGCATTGAAGGGGATATTCGTCGCATCAACGTGCGCGCCACCGAAATTCAGCTGGGCGACAAATCGACGGTGATTGTGCCGAACTCGCAGTTTATCTCGCAGAACGTGCGTAACGCCACCATGGGCAATGCGCAGGGCGTGGTCACCATCTTGCTGACCTTCCCGCTGGATATTGATCCGGTGCGCGTGCGTGAAATTCTGCTGGAAGTGTATCAGGAGAATGAACGCATTCTGGAGACGCCAGAGCCGTCAGTGTCGTTTAAAGATTTGACGCCGGCGGGCATCGTGTTAAGCGTCACCGGTAACGTGGCGGGTCAGCGCCAGATTTCTGGTGCCAAGAGTGATTTGCTGTTCGATATTCTGACGCGTCTGCGCAAAGAGGGCATTATGCTGTCAACGCCGCAAACCATGATTATCGAGCGCCGCGCCATGGCTGCGGCACAAGATCAGCAAAGCGATCCGTTGCCATAAATCCGTAGGGTGGCCATTCATGGCCACCTTAACAACAACCGATCGGTCTCAAACCTTCACCGCCCAACCTTTCTGTTTACTGGTTTTGCCAATCCCCGGATTAAAACTATTGGTAGGATCGAGCTGCTGATAAAACGCCTGCAGCTGCGGTTTTGCCTGATACAGATGGCCGACGTTATGTTCGGCCGGATATTCGGCACCGCGCGCGGCTAAAATCGCCAGCATCTTCTCTTTCAGCGCATGCGCATCCACGCCTTTTTTCACGATGTAGTCCTGATGGAACACGTGGCAGAAGAAGTGGCCGTAATAGAGACGATGGCTTAAATCGTTATCGAACTCGGCCGGCAGGCGTTCAAACCACTCTTCATCATTACGACGCAGCGCGATATCCAGCGCCAGAATGTCCTCCACTTCATCGGCATGCACCGCGTGATAACGCACTGCAGCACCGGCGGCAGCAAAGCGATGCAGGAACGCGTGCGCGCCCTCTTTGGCGTCGCAGGCGAAGAACGCGCCGCCGCCTTCGCGGAAATATTCGGTCAGATAAGTCTGCGCTTCGGCCACGCCGTCGCCAGACATCTTGAGCATCAGGTGATGCTCATATTTATCGCGATACAGTTTAAGGCGTTTGGGCAGATGCGCCGGAAGCCAGCCGCTGACGCGCTGCAACAGGCGATCGGTGAGATGCGGTTTCACCCAGCTCAGCTTGCCTAGCCAGGCATCCACGCGGCCTTTGAGAGTGAAAAACAGCGGCATTTTGTCGGTGCCGAGTTTGTCGATCATCACGAAGGTATCTTTGCCGTACACCTCGGCGATGTCGAAAATGTCGCGGTGCATATATTCGCCCGCCACCGGCAGATGGGTAAACTCCGCCAGAATATGGCGACGAATATCGCCTAGCTCCGCCGGATTGTTGGTGCCGATATAGAACACCTGCTGCTGCGGTTCGGTGGGGAAGGTATCCAGGCGCACGGTAAACACCGCCAGCTTCCCGGCGCAGCCGGAGGCTTCAAACAGGCGGCGCTCATCGGCGTTGAAGCGCGCTGGCGTCTGCGCATTAATATCGCGCACGCGCTCGGCGTATTCGTGATCCGAGGCGTGACGCTCGTCCCAGCGCACATCACTCTGCTGCCAGCGATCGTCATCCAGCCGACCCAACATCTCTTCCGGAGAATGGCCAAGATCGATGCCGAGATGGTTTACCAGCTTGAGTTTGCCGCTGGCATCAATCTGTGCAAACAGCGCCATTTCGCTGTAGGCCGGACCGCGTTTGATCAGCGATCCGCCTGAGTTATTGCAAATTCCGCCCATCACCGAGGCGCCAATGCAGGAGGAACCAATCACCGAATGCGGCTCGCGCCCAAGCGGTTTGAGCGCTTTTTCCAGCTGATACAGCGTGCTGCCGGGGAAGGCGAGGATCTGTTTGCCGCTGTCGATCAGCTGCAACTTATCCAGACGCAAGGTGCTGATGATCACTACCGGACGATCGTAATCGTTGCCGTTCGGCGTGGAACCTTCGGTCAGACCGGTGTTGGCGGCCTGCATTAAAATGATCGCATCGGCGCTCACCAGCGCCTGCAACGCACGCCACAGCTCAAGCAGCGAACCGGGGAAAATCACCGCCAGCGCTTCGCCTTCGCCGGAGCGAAAACCTTTGCGGTAGCGCGCGGTTTGTTCTGCGTCGGTTAACAGGTTCGACGATCCGACCAGACGACGCAGTTCGGCGAGCAGAGTAGGGTGCGAAGTGTTGTTATTCATTGGCCTATCCTTGTCTTTAACATGGCGCATTTACTGTAGCACGCGTCAGCGACAGGGTCGCGGTGTGACATGGCGGCTACCTGCTATCCTCATCTTGTGGCAAACTGCCCCGGTTATTTCGATATTGCGCAGTCACTTAAGAGAACCCGACCTGATGAAATGGATTTACTCTGTTAGCCTCGCTGTCTCCTTAGCCATGCAACCCGCTTTCGCGGACGACTTGTTTGGCCCACATCCGATGACTGAACAGGCGCGCGACGCCTTTGTGAATCAGCTGCTCAGCAAAATGACCCTTGATGAAAAAATCGGGCAGATGCGTTTGATCAGCGTAGGACCGGATACGCCAAAATCGGCGGTTCGCGACATGATTCAGCATGGTCAGGTCGGGGCAATTTTCAACACCGTGACGCGTCAGGATATTCGCGCCATGCAGGATCAGGTGATGCAGCTCAGCCGCCTGAAAATTCCGCTGTTCTTCGCCTATGACGTGGTGCATGGTCAGCGCACCATCTTCCCGATTCCACTTGGCCTGGCGGCGAGCTGGGATCTGGATGCCATCGCTGAGGTGGGACGCGTCTCTGCTTATGAAGCCGCAGATGATGGCCTGAATATGACGTGGGCACCGATGGTTGATGTGTCACGCGAACCTCGTTGGGGACGCGGCTCGGAAGGCTTCGGTGAAGACACCTTCCTCAGCGCACAAATGGGCAGCAGCATGGTAAAAGCCATGCAGGGCAAAAGCGCGGCGGATCGCTTCTCGATCATGACCAGCGTGAAGCACTTCGCGGCCTACGGCGCAGTGGAAGGCGGACGTGATTACAACACCGTCGACATGAGCCCGCAGCGCCTGTTCCAGGATTATCTGCCGCCGTATAAAGCATCACTGGATGCCGGCAGCGGTGGCGTGATGGTGGCGCTCAACTCGCTGAATGGCACGCCGGCCACGGCAGACAGTTGGCTACTGAAAGACATCCTGCGCGGCGACTGGAAGTTCAAAGGCATCACCATTAGCGATCACGGTGCGATTAAAGAACTGATTAAACATGGTGTAGCCAGCGATCCGCAGGATGCGGTGCGCATTGCGATGAAATCAGGCATCGACATGAGCATGAGCGACGAATACTACAGCAAATACCTGCCGGGCCTGGTGAAGAGCGGCGCGGTGAGCATGGCGGAAGTGGATGATGCCGCGCGCCACGTGCTGAACGTCAAATATGACATGGGCCTGTTTAACGATCCTTACAGCCATTTAGGGCCGAAGGAGAGCGATCCGCAGGACACCAATGCCGAAAGTCGTTTGCACCGCGCCGAAGCGCGTGATGTGGCGCGCAAAAGCATTGTGTTGCTGAAAAACTGGCGTGAAACGCTGCCGCTGAAGAAAGACGCTACCATTGCGTTGGTGGGGCCGTTGGCGGATAGCCAGCGCGACATCATGGGCAGCTGGTCGGCGGCTGGTGTAGCGAAACAATCGATCCCGCTGCTGCAAGGCATGCGTAATGCGATGGCCGGCAAAGGCACGGTGCTGTACGCCAAAGGCGCTAACATCAGCGACAACAAAGGCATTCAGGACTTCCTCAATCTGTATGAGCAAGCGGTAAGCGTGGATAAGCGCTCGCCGCAGGAGCTGATTGATGAAGCGGTAGCACAGGCGAAAAAAGCTGATGTGGTGGTGGCCGCCGTCGGCGAAGCGCAAGGCATGGCGCATGAAGCCTCCAGTCGCAGCGATCTCGTTATTCCACCTAGCCAACAGAAGCTGCTGGCGGCGCTGAAAGCCACCGGTAAACCGCTGGTGATCGTGCTGATGAATGGCCGTCCTCTGACGGTGGTGAATGAAGATAAGCAAGCCGATGCGATGCTGGAAACCTGGTTCAGCGGCACTGAAGGCGGCAACGCGATCGCTGATGTGCTGTTTGGCGATTACAACCCGTCAGGCAAATTGCCGGTCTCCTTCCCGCGTTCCGTGGGCCAGATTCCGATTTACTACAACCATCTGCCAACCGGTCGTCCCTACAACTTCGCCAAACCGAACAAGTACACTTCGCATTACTACGATGCGGTGAACGGTCCGCTTTATCCGTTTGGTTACGGTCTGAGCTACACCACCTTTACTGTATCGCCGGTGAAGATGTCTTCACGCACCATGCCGCGTAACGGCTCGGTGGAAGCGTCAGTGACCGTCACCAACAGCGGTAAACGCGATGGCGCGACCGTGGTGCAGCTCTATCTTAACGATCCGGTGGCCAGCATCAGCCGTCCGGTGCAGGAGCTGCGTGGCTTCCAGCGCATCATGCTGAAAGCCGGTGAATCGCAGACCGTGAAGTTTAAGATCGACGTTGATGCGCTGAAATTCTGGAACCAGAAGATGCAGCACATCGCCGAGCCAGGCAAAATCAATGTAATGATTGGACTGGATTCGGTGCGCACTCAGGATGCGCAGTTTGATTATCTGTAAGTAAGCTTGTGGCGCTCTTTGGTCCGGTCAGCATGAATGCTGACCCTACATGTTATGCTTCACTGATTTGTAGGGTCGGCATTCATGCCGACCAGGTCAATGAGCGCACAAACCCATGAACATCCGCGAACGCATCCAACAGCAAGTCTTCCGCCTCAACGGCCTGTCACTCAACGAATTCGACATCTCGCAACCGCCTGGCGATCCCGGCTTATTTGGCCCGGATCACGTTATCTGGCGCGTCCACGGCGACTTCACCTCCATGC
Source organism: Pantoea sp. SOD02 (assembly GCF_024707505.1). Lineage (GTDB taxonomy): Bacteria > Pseudomonadota > Gammaproteobacteria > Enterobacterales > Enterobacteriaceae > Pantoea > Pantoea symbiotica. The sequence goes on from NZ_CP102604.1 coordinate 1,351,321, forward strand.
TGTGCGGCGGCATCAGCGCGTTGATGCTGCAAATGCTGCATCCGGCGGCGCTGGCGGGCGTGTGGGATCACTCCAATTTCCGTCAGGACATGATGGGCCGCCTGCGCCGCACCAGCCAGTTTATTGCCGTCACCACCTTCGGTAACACCGTGGATGCCAATATCTTGATCGACCGCGTCAAACGTATTCACCTGCGCGTCACCGGTGTCGATAACGCGGGCAAGCCGTATGCCGCCAGCGATCCGCATCTGCTCACCTGGGTGCACGTCGCGGAAACCAGCCGCTTTCTGGCGGCGCATCTGCGCTATAAAAATTCGCATCTCAGCCTCGCCGATCAGGATCGTTACTATCAGGAAGCGGCATTAGTTGCTGAAGCGCTGGGTGCGCAGCGGGTGCCGAAAAGCGTGCAGGCGGTTGAGGCATATCTTCAGATGATGCGGCCCGAGTTGATCTGCGATGCGCGCACGCTGGAGGTGATGCAGTTATTGATCAACGCGCCCGCGCCCAGCTGGCAGGCAAAACCGGCCATGCGCGTAATGCTGAAAGCGGGGATGGGATTGCTGCCGGACTGGGCGCAACAGCAGATCCAGCAGCCGGTTGCGCCGCTGACGCAGTGGCGAGTCGATCGGGAAATGGCGGTGATCGCCGCACTGCTGCGCTGGTCGATTCAGCGCGGCGCTTATACTCGTGCGATGCAGCGCATGGGCCGCTAAAGGTTACAGATGCAGTTCATCCTGCTTGTTCGTGTAGGTGCGCGGCGTGCGCGCTTGACGTTTTAACGCCAGCTGACGTTGCTGATAATGATGCAGCAACATGCCAAGCCCGAGGCCAATCAGCGCCAGCGGCAACAAGCTGTAATAGATATCAATCGGTAATAACACCAGCAATGCCACGCCGCTTAGCAACAAGGTCAGCGACGACATCACCCACGTATAGCGGATAAACAGCCACACCAACATCACGAAAATAACCACATCCCGCAGGTTCAGATCGAGGTTTTGCAGCACCATGATGGCAGCTCCAAAGAGGCGAATGTGCAAACAATATCACGCGAAATTGTAAAAGAATCGCAAATTAATCTGAAGCTTGTCAGCCAGTTAAGCGGCGATACATAAGCCGCTCTCATCTATTTCCCACCGCACTTTGAGAGTTTTACCCTTGTGTCACATGGCACGAGTGCCGATCCTGCTCTATTCTCGGGGAAAATGGATTCCTCCAGGTAATATCGAGGCGTTATGACCCACCAACCTCTGATTGCTGAGGTGCCGAATCAGCAACACACACTAACCGCGATCGTCGAGCAGGATGCGCGTACGGCTTATTTTTATATCTGGCCGAATGACCTGTTTCGCAGCCAATACGCGGTGCGCGGCTGCTGGCTGCGTAACCTGCTGCCTGCTCCCGCGCAGGAAGATCGTGAAGCGATGGAGCAGGGCATCGCGCCGCTGCTGAGTGCCGAGTATTGCCGCACGCTGGAAGCCGAGCCGATGCTCGATCCGGCGGGATTACAGGTGCTGTGGGAGCCCAGCGACGACGGCGCAGCGCTGTGGTATTACGGCCAATTGCTGGCGGTGATCCCCGGCTGGAGCCTGTATCAGGATAAGCAGGTGAGTTTTTCTGCTGCCTGCATCAAAGAGAATCGCCTGACTGCGCCGCTTGGATCGGCCTCCACCAACGATTACTACGCGCGCGCTGAACAGCAGCGTCACTTCTGGCGCGACTGGCACGACGGTCATTTGTGGGATGTGGTGCAGCGCGAGCTGATGCAGTGTTATCAGGCGCAGTTTGGCGAGTCGGTAAAATATTACTCCATCGATCAGGGCAACTGGCCGCCGATGGCGATTTCGCAGCACTTGCATAACGGCGTTTGGTACTTCCTCACCCTGGGAATGGGAATTCGTCCGATGCCGCAGGTGGATCATCTGTTTGACGAGCTGGCCCCGCAGTATCGCCGCGTCGAGCTGGCGATGGCGGTAGACGGTGAAGTGATGACCGAAGCCAACGCGGTGCAGATGGCGAGCGCGCTGGCTGAGTTTGCCCATCTGCCGTGGGCGCGCCTGACCTGGATTGGCGAAGGACATACGCTGGCGTCGGAAGTGGCACCGGTGGGCTTTGAAAGTTTCCTGCTGGCGAATGATTTAGCGCCCGAAGCGGCGCAGTTCCGCTTGCCAAAACGCGATGGCGATCGCGTGAATCTGCTGTGGTCCACGCCGATTACCGAAGCCGAACGCCAGTTTGCTCAGGCTGACGATCGCGGTGGACAACAGCTGCTGCAGCGTTTGCTGGCGGACGGTAATAATCATGTGTTCCGGCCACGGCAGGAAGTGGTGGAAACCCCCGCACCGTAAATCAGGTCGGCATCAATGCCGACCCTACGGTTTTAAATTATCACCCAAATCAACTATTTCACTGCTTTGTGATCCCGCTCACCTCAAGTTCCCTATTAACACGCCGTTAACCTCGATCAGGCAACTCGCCAACCAGGGTAAGGGCACACATAATGTTCAAAACAACACAATCCCGTTTCACCGCGACGCTTGTCGCCTTTTTTGCCGGTCTGATGCTGGTTACCGTGCTGGTAATCAATCAGTTCATCGCGCCGCAACTCTCCGAAAATGAAAGTCGTCTGGTGCGTTACGAAGTGGACGGCCTGGCCGGTCGCATTGTCGAGCAGATGAACCGCGTACAGGCGCAGCAGCGCGCCATTACCGAAGCCGCAGGCGTGATGGACAGCGCAGCCATCGATACCTTGCTGCCCGCCTTAGTTAACCAATATCAGGACAGCAATGTGTTCGGCGGCGGCATCTGGCCGTTACCGAACCGTCGCGATCCGGCCAAAGAGAAAAACAGCTCATTCTTTGCGCGCAACGCCAGCAACCAGCTGCAGGTCAACACCTACTGGAACTCGGATGCCGCCGACAAATACTGGGAGCAATCCTGGTACAAAGATGGTTTAGCCGCGCCTAAAGGCCAGTGCGCCTGGGCGAAAGCCTATCAGGATGCCGCCAGCCCGCAGCCGCGTACCAACTGCGCAATGGCGATCTATCGCGATGGCACCGCGTGGGGCGTGGCGACCATTGACGTGACGCTCGGCTTCTTCAACCAGCTGGCAAAACAGATGGGTGAGGCGATTCAGGGCCGCGTACTGATCGTTGAAGCTGACGGCAAAGTGGTGGGTAACGCCGCGCTGGTAGATGGCGCGCCGAAGCTGGAAAACCTCGCGGATACCCAGCTGCCGATGGCATCGGCGCTGAAAGGTCTGTTGGCGCAGGCGGGCAGCCAGCCCGCGCAAACCACCTTTGAAGGTGAAGATGGCGAACACACGCTGTTCGTGCAGGCGATTGCCGGCAGCCCGTGGTATCTCGCCAGTGATGTGCCGTCGAGCTTGCTGGATGCACAAACCCACAGCATGTTGACGCGTCTTGGTCTGGTGCAGATTCCGCTGGCGGTGATCCTGCTGCTGGTGCTGCTTGGCTTCGTGCGTGCCATGATGAAACGTCTCGCCGTGCTGAACAGCAACATTGAAGCCTTATCAACCGGCGGCGCCGATTTGACGCAGCGTCTGCCTGCCAGCAACAGCCCGGAGTTCAACGCCGTGGCGCAGAGCTTCAACCAGTTCATTGCTTATCTGCAAGGCCTGATGCGTCAGGTGGGCGACAGCGCGCTGGCGATTACGGCGGCTTCGCGTGAAATCGCCAGCGGCAACGCCGATCTCTCGGCGCGTACCGAATCGCAAGCCAGTTCGATTGTCGAAACGGCGGCGTCGATGGAAGAGCTGACCGGCACGGTGCGGCAGAACGCCGACAACGCCACGCACGCAAACCAGCTGGCGGATGGCGCATCGCAGGTTGCCGCACGCGGCACCGAAGTGGTGCGTCAGGTGGTCACCACCATGGGCGCGATCAATCACTCATCGCGCAAAGTGGTCGATATCATCAGCGTCATCGACAGCATCGCCTTCCAGACCAACATCCTGGCGCTGAACGCCGCGGTAGAAGCGGCGCGCGCCGGTGAACAGGGTCGCGGTTTTGCCGTGGTGGCATCGGAAGTGCGTAACCTGGCACAGCGCTCGGCTAACTCAGCGCGTGAAATCAAGAAGCTGATTGAGGAGTCGGTGGCGAATATCGATACCGGCAGCCAGCTGGTGGAGCAGGCCGGGCAAACCATGGATGAGCTGATGCAGGGCGTCAGCAGCGTGACCACGCTGATGAGCGAAATCATGTCGGCCAGCCGCGAGCAGAGCATGGGCATCGATCAGGTGAACGTGGCGATTACTCAACTGGATGGCAGTACTCAGCAGAACGCCGCGCTGGTCGAGCAGGTTTCCGCCGCCGCGCAGTCGATGCAGCAGCAGAGTGTGCAGCTGGAGCAGGTGGTGCAGAGTTTCAAGTTGTAAGTTTTTGGATGCGGTCGCCATAAATGGCGACCCTACAAAATCTCCCGGCCGTCGAAAAATTGCGGCCGCCACAACTCTCCCGTAGGGTCGCCATTTATGGCGACCTTCTCACCCTCCGCACACATCTCCTCCATTAACGCCGTTCCCCGCCTTTTTATGCTGAATTGCCCGCCGGCTGCTACGCTTTAGTGTGCCCACGTTAACGCACGGAATGTGCGCTATTTCCTCCATCAACCCTGTGGAGGTTGTGTACAATAGCTGCGAATTTTCCGAAGGAGTTGTCATGCCCGCCATTGAAGTTATTCTCGTTGACCACCTCGATCGTCCTATCGGCAAAATGGAAAAGCTGGAAGTGCATGAAAAAGGATTGCTGCATCGCGCGGTGACGGTTTACGTGTTCAATTCGCGCCATGAAGTGCTGCTGCAGCGCCGTGCCAGCAGTAAATATCACTGTGGTGGCTTGTGGAGTAACACCTGCTGCAGTCATCCCTATCCGCAGGAATCAACGCGCGACGCCGCCGAGCGCCGTTTGCGTGAAGAGATGGGCATGAATGTGGCGTTAACACCGGTGTTTGAGCTGAGCTACAACCTGCCGCTGAGCAACGGGTTAACCGAGCATGAATATGGCCACGTGTTCTTCGCCATCAGCGACGAGCAGCCGGTGCTGAATCCGGAAGAGGCAGACGCGTGGTGCTACCGTTCGATAGCGCAGATTCAGCAGGAGATGCAGGAGAATCCGGCGCAGTTCACGCCGTGGTTTTTGCATACCTTCCCGCGAATCCCCAATACGCTTGGGGAGTTTCGCCTGACGGCGTAATGGCAGAGGTCGCCATAAATGGCGACCCTACGAGGTGATGTCGCCATTTATGGCGACCTCTGTTAATCCATCACTGAAAATCTTCCGCATCCACGTCGTAACCCGACGGCTCCCAGCGAATCGCCAGCAGCGCCAGTAAGCCAATCAGCGGCGCAAGGAAAATCACCCAGAACACGCCAGTGCCGAAGGCCGCCACCAGCAGCGGGAAAGCAAACAGCGACACGGTTGAGCTACCGCGCATCAGCGTCTGGTTGAAGCCGACGCCGACACCGCGCAGAGAAGCCGGATAGCTCAGCGAGGCAAACGTCATGGTGTGCGAGCCGGGACCAAAACCCTGACCAAACAGGAACAGCGCCAGCATGGCAATCGCCACTGCCGCCTGTTCGCCGCCTTCCGGACGACCAATCAATGCCAACCCGAGCAGCGCCACGCACTGACAGGCGTAACCGGCCACCGACATCTTCCACGCGCCTAGACGCGGCACCAGCCGCACCGCCAGCAAGCCGCCGACAAAGGCAAACAGCAGATTCAGCGCCAGCGACACCAGAATGGTGGTCAGCATCGATTGCGCAAAGAAGCTGGAGATAATCACCGGCAAACCAAACGCCACCGCGTTATAGGCAAACGACGAGGCGATCGAGGTGACGGTAGCCAGAATCGTACGACGGCGATAAACGCCCTGCAGCAGCGCGCCGTAGTTGCGCCAGCTGGCTTTGCGCACCGCTTTCTGCGGCGTTAGATCGGCGTCATCCGCCACCTGCGCGTTGATGTTGTAGGAGTTGCGCAGAATCTCCGCCGCGCCCTTCAGGTTGCCCTGATTGGCTGCCCAAATTGGTGATTCACTCATGTAGCGGCTGCGAATGGCGATGATCAGCAGCGCAGGTACCGCACCAAATCCCAGAATCAAACGCCACAGCCAATCGGTGTGGCTTTCGGGCAATACCGCATACAGCAGCAGGACCAGCAGATAGGAAATACTGATCGCTGCGTACCACGTCGGACACCACATCGCCACGCTGGCGGCCTTGTTACCTTGCCCGCGCAGCTTGGAAAATTCGGCGAGAAACGCCATCGCCACCGGCAAATCAATCCCCACACCGAGGCCCATCACAAAGCGCGCGCCGGCCAGCACATACTCGTTTGGCGCAAACGCACAGGCCAATGCTGCCACCACGAAGAAGAACATATCGGCCATAAACACACGATAGCGGCCAATTTTGTCAGTGAGGTAGCCGCCAATCAGCGCCCCGACAATCGCACCAAAGGTAATCGCCGATGCCACCATGCCGGTGCCCGCTGGCGTAAGCTGGAACTCACGCGTCACGTCTTTGATGCCAAAGGCTAATGCGCCGAGATCGTAGGCGTCGAGAAATACGCCGCCCAGCGCAATGGCGATAACGATGCGCGCGTTGCTGCGCGATTCGTCGCTGTTGTTGACTAGTCCGGAGACGTCGGCCGCGCTGCGGATCCATTTGGTCTCGCCGGTTGGTGTATTCCCTGCCTGCGCGACGTGCGCCGGAGAAGCTAAGTCGGTCATGATGTTTTGTAATTTATTGTAATGAGTGGGACTGTGAGCATAAGCCGCCACCGAAGCATCGAAAATTCCAATTGGTTATATGTGCTGCGTTTTGGTTATAACCGTTGCGATATTGATAGCAAAAAAAGCACGAAGTAAGCCGCTTGACCGCGCCCATCCCGATTCGCCAGGCTACGCTTGATAGTCACACAATGAAAACAAATGAGGGAAGCGAGATGATAAAGCAGGGTTTATTGGGAATGATTGCATTGGCAATGAGCGTGGGTGCAGCGCAGGCGGCGGATCCGGTCAAAGTCGGTTCCAAGATTGATACCGAAGGCTCGCTACTCGGCAACATCATCCTGCAGGTGCTGGACAAGCACGGGGTAAAAACCGTCAACAAAATCCAGCTCGGTACTACGCAAGTGGTACGCGGTGCGATTACCGCCGGCGAGCTGGATATCTACCCGGAATACACCGGCAACGGCGCGTTCTTCTTCAACGATGAGAAAGACACGGCGTGGAAAAACGCTCAGCAGGGCTACGAGAAAGTGAAGAAACTCGACGCCGAGAAAAATCATCTGGTGTGGCTGACGCCCGCGCCGGCCAACAATACCTGGACCATTGCGGTGCGCGGCGACGTAGCGCAGAAGAACAACCTCAACTCGCTGGACGATCTCAGCGCCTACCTGAAAAAAGGTGGCACCTTCAAGCTGGCCGCCTCGGCGGAATTTATCGAACGTAGCGATGCCTTACCGGCGTTTGAAAAAGCCTACAACTTCAAGCTTGAGCAGGCGCAGCTGCTGTCGCTGGCCGGTGGTGACACCGCCGTGACCATCAAAGCGGCAGCGCAGCAAACCTCCGGCGTGAACGCGGCGATGGCGTACGGCACCGACGGTCCAGTGGCGGCGCTGGGCCTGCAAACGCTGAGCGATCCGAAAGGCGTACAGCCAATTTATGCCCCTGCGCCGGTGATCCGCGAAAGCGTGCTCAAGCAATATCCTGACATCGGCAACTGGCTGCAGCCGGTCTTCAGCAAGCTGGATGAGAAAACCCTGCAGCAGCTAAATGCGCAGATCGCGGTGGATGGTCAGGATGCCAGCCAGGTCGCGAAACAGTGGTTACAGACCAATAAGTTGCTGTAAGCAGTGTCGTCGTTGTTACTCAGACCGCGCCAGCAGCCGGTGCTGCTGGTGTTAATCACGCTTATCACGCTGGCGCTGTTTGCCTTACCGCTGCTGAGCTTTGCTGCCAATCGGCTGGTATCGGGCCAGCCGCTGACCTTCTGGCAGGTGACCAACAGCGCACTGCTGTTGATTCCGCTGCTGTGGCTTTGGCAGAGCTTGTGGTGGCCCCCGCGCCGCATCCACGCGATAACGGTGCTGCTGGCTGCGGAGTTGCTGCTGGTCTTGCTCATCTGGCTAGCCGGACAGCAGGCCAGCGAACTGGCGAACAGCGGCAGCCCGCTGGCACGCACCGCGTTTGGTAGCGGCTTGTGGTGCGCGGCGGCGCTGGCGCTGCTGCTGGCGGCGGAAGCGATACGGCAAATCACGCGCAGTACGCCGTGGCGGATTGTGCTCAATCTACAAATCTGGCTGTTGCCGCTGGTGTTGTTACTCAGCGGTCATCTCGATCGTCTCTCGCTTATGAAAGAGTACGCCAACCGTACGGCGGTGTTTGACGCGGCCTTCACGCAGCATTTGTGGCTGCTGGGCGGCACGCTGCTGCCGACGGTAATCATCGGTTTGCCGCTCGGCCTGGCGATTGCGCGCCGTCCGCGCTGGCAAAACGCCGCGTTTAGCGTGCTCAATCTGATCCAAACCGTGCCGTCGGTGGCGCTGTTCGGCTTGCTGATTGCGCCGCTGGCAGGATTGGTGGCGCATTTCCCGGTTCTGGCCCGCTGGGGCATCAGCGGCATCGGCATCGCTCCAGCATTGATTGCGCTGGTGCTCTACGCGCTGTTACCGCTGGTGCGCAGCGTGGTGGCCGGTTTGCAGCAGGTGCCGCAGGAAGTGCGTGAAACCGCGCGCGGCATGGGCATGAGTGCGTGGCAACAGTTCTGGCACGCCGAGCTGCCGCTGGCGCTGCCGGTGTGGCTCTCCGGGCTGCGCGTGGTGGTGGTACAAACCGTTGGCCTTGCGGTGGTCGCAGCGCTGATTGGGGCAGGCGGATTCGGCGCCATTGTTTTTCAGGGATTGCTGAGCAGCGCGCTGGATCTGGTGCTGCTGGGCGTGATTCCGGTGGTGGCGCTGGCGGTGATTTTTGATGCACTGCTGCGTTTACTGTCGGCACTGCTGGAGAGACGTCATGATTGAATTTCACCAGGTGAGCAAAGTGTTCGCCGGCAAAGAGGCGATACGTAACCTGTCGCTGAAGATTGAGAAGGGCAGTTTTACCGTGCTAATCGGCACGTCCGGTTCCGGCAAATCGACCACGCTGAAGATGATCAATCGGCTGGTGGAGCACGACAGCGGCGAAATCCGCTTTGCCGGAGAAGCCATCGAAACCATGGATGCGCGCGCGCTGCGCCGCCGCATCGGCTACGCCATTCAGTCGATTGGCCTGTTTCCACACTGGAACGTGGCGAAGAACATCGGCACCGTGCCGTCACTGCTCGGCTGGCCGCAGGCGAAGATCAACCAACGCGTCGAAGAGCTGCTGGCGCTGCTCAATCTCGATAGCCATCTGGCGACGCGCATGCCGCATCAGCTGTCGGGCGGACAGCAGCAGCGCGTCGGCGTGGCGCGTGCGCTGGCGGCCGATCCCGAATTGCTGCTGATGGATGAACCCTTCGGCGCGCTCGATCCGGTTAACCGTCTGGCGCTGCAACACGAGATGCTGCGCATCCAGAAAATGTCCGGTCGTACCGTGGTGCTGGTGACGCATGACATCGACGAAGCGCTGACGCTGGCCGATCAGCTGGTGCTGATGGACGGCGGAGAAATCGTGCAGCAGGGCAGGCCGATCGATCTGCTGACGCAGCCGGTGAATGACTTTGCCCGCGAGTTCTTTGGTCGCAGCGAGCTCGGCGTGCGTTTGCTGGCGCTGGGGCGTGCGGGCAGCGCGGCACGACGCGGTGAATGGCTCGATGCCGAACCGATTGCCGCATCGTTGACGCTGCGTGAAGCGCTGTCGCAGTTTATTGCACGCCGCACCGACAAATTGCCGGTGATCGATCAACATCAGCAGCCGCTCGGCGTGCTGCACTTCAGCGATCTGCTGCGCCAGCGGGAGGCGAGCTGATGCGGCTGTTACGCGATCCGCTTTACTGGCTGTTGGCGGCTTTTCTGCTGCTGCTGTGGGGCTTGCCGCACAGCGGTCCGCTGTTTGCCCACTGGTTTCCACAGCTGGAGCGTCCGCTCTATCAGCAGGAGAGTTTCTGGCGGCTGGCGCTGGCGCATCTGGCGTTAGTGGTCAGCGGCAGCCTGTTGGCGTTGCTGGTTGGCGTTGGCTGTGCGGTGTTTGCTACGCGTCACGCCGGTCGCGCCTTTCGTCCGCTGCTGGAAACGGTGGCTGCGGCCGGGCAGACTTTTCCGCCGGTTGCGGTGTTAGCGATTGCGGTGCCGGTGATGGGATTTGGTGCGACGCCCGCGGTGATGGCGCTGTTTCTCTACGGCTTGCTGCCGATTTTACAGGGCACGCTGGCGGGCTTAGATAGCGTACCGGCCAGCAATCGTGAAATCGCGGTCGGCCTTGGCATGGGGCCGTGGCGACGCTTGTGGCAGATTGAGCTGGCGCTGGCAGCACCGGTGATTATGGCGGGCGTGCGAACCTCGGTGATGATCAACATCGGCACGGCAACCATCGCTTCCACGGTGGGCGCGGAGAGTCTTGGATCGCCGGTGATTATCGGTCTAAGCGGCTTTAACACCGCCTATGTGATTCAGGGCGCCCTGCTGGTGGCGCTGCTGGCGTTGATTTGCGATCGCCTGCTAGAGCGCGTGCAGCGCAAACTTAGTTGGTATGCACAATGAGGCTGTAGCCGACCAGCATCATGCCGCCCATGCCGCCAAGCGCCATGATGGCAAACAGGGAACCGATGAGGAGTTTATTCCAGTTCATGTGGAGACCTGAGAAAAGAAATTTAGGGCGGCATGATAACGCGCACACCACGCCAGGCAAAGGCCGTGTGTGCGATTTTTAGTTACGCGGGATCGTGCAGGTGAATGGCAAAACCTTGTGCCTGCCAGTGCTCAAACTGTTCGACCTGGCGACGCGTCGGCTTTTTGCCGGTCCAGATAAACAGGTTTTGTCCGGGGAATAACTCAGGGCGCGGCATGTCCAGCGGTTCCGCCAACACATCCATGCGCCAGCCTTGCTGCGACAAACGCCAGGCTTCCAGCCAGATGCGGGTACGATCTTCCACCGCCCAGCCAATCATCAGCGCATCTTTACCGGCTTTTTTACGCCCACCGGCCAGACAAAACGCCACATAATCAATCAGCGCGCCATCTAGCAGGCTGCACATGGTGCGCGCAGTATTTTGATCTAAACCGAGACGCTGACGAACCGGCACGAACACGTGATCGATCAGCGCATCTACCGGATGTTCCCGGCCAATGGTGGCAATTTTGACGCGCAGTTTTGCTGGGCGAACGTGACGCAGCACGCTCATCAACTCTTCCTGCAGCGCCGACCAACCGTCATGCACATTGACGGTAGCACCTTCCAGCAACGCTTTTACTTTGCCGACGGGCACGCCGCTCTCTATCCAGCGTTTTATCTCTTCGATACGCTGAACATCTTCATCATCAAACTGCCGATGACCACCTTCGGTGCGCTGGGGTTTTAACAGACCGTAACGTCGCTGCCAGGCGCGAAGCGTTACCGGGTTGATTCCACAGCGTTCGGCCACATCCCCGATACTGTATAAGGCCATAGACTCCTCGAAAATACTGACCTGCATAACAACACCTTAACCCCCACGCTTGGGTTGTACAACGATTTTTTAGTTGTACAACTTGACCTTGTTTAGGATTCGTAGTGTTATCTCACATATGAGATTTATTTCCCATAAATGAGAGGTAAAGATGTCTGCTTCGGATACCGACGATCGACTGGCGGCACGACTGGCCGAATTACGCGTACAGCGCGGTTGGTCATTAGATGATTTGGCGATGGCGACCGGCATCAGTCGGGCGTCATTGTCGCGCATTGAACGCGCTGAAACGAGCCCAACAGCCGCTTTGCTTAACCGGCTTTGCGTGGCTTATGGATTGACCATGTCGCGCCTGCTCAGCGAGGTGGAAGAGGAGGCCGCGCTGCTGCTGAAAACGGAGCAACAGCCGGTGTGGCGCGACGACGCCAGCGGTTTCCAGCGCCGCAACGTATCACCGCCCGCCAGCCACTTTAAAGCGGAACTGGTGGAAGGCGTGCTGCGTCCCGGTGCGCGTATTGATTACGACGCGCCGCCAATTCAGGGACTGGAGCAGCACATCTGGCTGCAATCGGGCGAGCTGACCATCAGCATGGACGATCAACACTGGACGCTGCAGGCGGGTGACTGTCTGCGCTTCCACCTCACTGGCAAATCCGCGTTTGCCGCCCATGCCGAAGGCGGCGCGCGCTACATTTTGGTGGTATGCAAACCATGATTGACATCGAACGTCTCAGCGCCACCCAGGCGCAGCCGCTGCTGGCGGCATTGTGTGATGTGCTGCAGGGCTGCGTCGCCGACGGCGCCAGCGTGGGCTTTATTGATGCCAGCGATCGCGCGGCCATTGAGCGTTTCTGGCAGGACAAAATTTACAGCCTGGCGAGCGGCGACAATCAGCTGTTGGTGGCGTATCAGCAGGGCGTGATTGTGGCGACGGTGATGGTAGGTTTCAGCGCGATGCCGAACGGTCGCCATCGTGCGGAGATCAGCAAGCTGCTGGTGCATCCGCGCGCCAGACGGCAGGGCATTGCGCGCCGCCTGATGCAGCAGGCCGAACAACTGGCGGCAGAGCAGGGCAAAACCTTGCTGGTGCTGGACACGCGCAGCGGCGACGTGGCGACGGATTTGTATTTGTCGATGGATTGGCAGATTGCGGGGTCGATTCCAATGTATGCCGAGTCAACTGAAGGTGTGCTGGATGCGACCACGGTGATGTTTAAGCTGCTGCGTTGACCAGGTCGGCATAAATGCCGCCCCTACGGTAGGGTCGCCATTCATGGCGACCTGTACAAAACTCTGCACCAAATCAGTGCGCCGCCTCTCCCTCTGCCACGCCCAGCGCCTGCATAAACAGCCGGATAATCGGGTTTATTTTGCGGCCCTTCTTCATCATCAAACAAAACGGGTTTTCACGGCGAATCGAATCATCGCCCAACTCACACAGCTGACCACGCGCAATAAACGCGGCGGCATAATGATCCGGTAAATAACCAATAAAATGGCCGGTTAAAATCAACATGGCGACAGATTCAACCTGAACTGCCTGCGCACCGCTGTCCTGCAACGGAATGATGCGACGATCGTCGCGTGGCGTCACATATAAATGATTAATGATTTTCTGCTCACGTAATATTTCCAGTGAGATGTTTTTATCACACGAGCCGGAATATAAAGGATGTGACATGGAGCAATATAATTTTGAATATTCCTTATAAAGCGGGAAGTAATCAAAATCACTTTTCATTTCATAAACCGGTGCAATGCCACAATGAAAACGGCCTTCGCTGATGCCGCGTTCAATATCATCTAATTGCGCGGTTTGCAGTCGAATTTGTACCTTTGGCGCTTTCTGGTGCAGCTGTTGCACCGCGGCGGTGACCGGTGATTGCGGATCCGAAATAGTGTTATCCACCACGCAAATGGCAATGTCACCCAGCAGTTCATTGCGGCTGTTGTGCAGCCGCTCGCGAAACAGATTCAGCGAGACGAACAGCTCCAGCGTGGCCTGATAGACGTTGATGCCGTATTGCGTCAGCTCAAAACCTTCGCGTCCACGGCTGCACAATGTCATGCCGAGACGAATTTCCAGATCGGAAACCTGTTTACTGATCGCCGCCAAACCAATATTGAGTTCGTGACTGGCAGCGGTTAATCCGCCGGCTTCCACCACGCATTTAAATACCCGCAGTAATTTTAAATCGATATTACTCAGTGCCAGAACCGCATTATCGCTGCGATTATTTGCATTGTTTCCGGACTGGGAAACTTTACTTTCCATTTTTGCTATTCAACTCCGGAATAATTGCGGTGAAAGTACAGTGAACCTGAAATAGGCCCTATTTACCAGTGTAGCCATAAAATAAGTTTTTATTATCTCAACTGGCTCACCCATATCTTTTTCATATCGCTGATGATTATCTGTAAGGGGAAATAGCATGTCTGATAATGCCGAACTGTTATGGGGCGCGCGTTTCAAAGCGGCACCGGCGGCGAGTTTAACCGCGCTGTCTCGTAGCCCGGATTATTACTTTGCATTGGCACCTTACGATCTGGCGGGCTGCCGGGCGCATGCCCGTGAACTGGCGCGCGGCGAACTGCTGAGCGCCGAAGAGCTCAGCACCATGCTGGACGCCATTGACGCCTTAGACGCCGATTATCGCGCCGGTCAGCTGCATCCAATTGCCGCCGACGAAGATGTGCACACCTTTATCGAACGCGCGCTGACCGAGCGTTTAGGCCCGCTGGGCGGCAAGCTGCGCGCCGGGCGTTCACGCAACGATCAAACCGTTAACGACTTGCGTCTTTACCTGCGCGACAACGGCCGCAAAGTGGTCAGCGCCTTGCTGGTACTGCAGCAGGCGCTGGTCGAGCAGGCGGCGCAGCACACCGAAAGCGTCGCACCCGGTTTCACACATCTGCAGCAGGCGCAGCCGATTGTGTTCGGCCATCAGCTGCTGGCCCACGCGCAATCCTTCGCCCGCGATATTGAACGCATGCAGGATTGGGATCGCCGCAGCGCGCGCTGTCCGCTCGGTGCTGCGGCAATGGCCGGTTCCGCCATTGCGCGTCAGCCGGAGCAAGCCGCCGCCGATCTCGCCTACCTCGCGCCGTGTGAAAACTCCATCGATGCCGTGGCCAGCCGCGACTACGCCGCTGAATTCCTGTTCGTCACCAGCATGATCGGCATCAACCTGTCACGCCTGTGCGAAGAGGTGTGCATGTGGGCATCCCGCCAGTTCCGCTGGGTCGAGCTGCACGACAGCTACGCCACCGGCAGTTCCATCATGCCGCAGAAGAAAAACCCGGACATCGCCGAACTGACGCGCGGTCGCTCTGGCCGCCTGGTCGGCAACCTGATGGCGCTGCTCACCACCATGAAAGCGATGCCGCTCTCCTATAACCGCGACCTCAGCGACGACAAACGCAACGTGATTGATGCGGTGGATACGCTGCTGCTGGTGCTGCCAGCGATGGCGGGCATGATGGCGACGCTGAAATTCAACACCGACGTGATGCGTGAGCAGGCGCCGGATGGCTTCACGCTGGCGACCGAAGTGGCCGACTGGCTTGCGATGCGCGGCGTGCCGTTCCGCGAAGCGCATGAGATCACCGGCCAGCTGGTGCAGCTGTGCGAGCGCGAAAACTGCGGTCTGTCGGATCTCAGCGATGCGCAGCTGCACGCGGTGGATGCCCGCTTAACGCCGGAAGTACGCAGCGCCCTGACGCTGGAAGCGGCGCTGGCGGCCCGCAGCGGCTACGGCGGTACCGCACCGGCACGCGTGCGTGAGCAACTGGCGCGCTTGCAAACCCTGATGCAGGACCAGCAGCGCTGGACTGAAGATTACGCTGGCCCACGCGCCTGAGGAGAGCTCTATGTCGCAATCAACGCCGATTGAGCCGGGTTTGAACAATAGCCGCGAGCAGACGCATTACGATCTCGATCGTTATCAGGTGGTGCCGCGCCGTTATTACGGCCGCATTACCGCGTCGGCGGTGATTCTGGTGCTGCTGGCGCTGCTGGTGAACGCCTTTGCCCACGGCAATATCGAATGGTCGTTTGTCGGCCAGTTCTTTACCGCTCAGGCGATCCTCAACGGCGTGGTCAACACGCTGATCATGTCGGTGCTGGCGATGGGGCTGGGCGTACTGTTTGGCGTCATCACCGCCATCATGTACATGTCGCCCAATCCGGTGCTGCACTACATCGCCGTGGGCTACGCGTGGATTTTTCGCGGCACGCCGCTGATTTTGCAGCTGCTGCTGTGGTTCAACCTCGCGCTGGTGTTTCCCACCATCAGCATTCCGGGTGTGTTCAGCGTGCAAACCGTCACCATCATGACGCCGTTTCTCGCCGCGCTGCTCGGTTTGAGCATCAATCAAGGCGCGTACACCTCGGAAGTGGTGCGCGCGGGCTTGCTGTCGGTGGATACCGGACAGTACGAAGCGGCGAAAGCCATCGGCATGCCACGTCTGCAGGCGCTGCATCGCATCATTCTGCCGCAGGCGATGCGCGTGATTCTGCCGCCGGTCGGCAACGAATTTATCAGCATGATCAAAACCACCAGTCTCGCCAGCATGATTCAGTACTCCGAACTGCTCTACAACACGCAAACCATCTACTTCGCCAACGCGCGCGTAATGGAACTGCTGTTCGTGGCAGGTATTTGGTACTTGATTGTGGTCACGGTGTTGTCGTTTGGACAGAGCCGACTGGAACGTTATTTCTCACGCGGCCATCGTCAGCGTCAGTAATCAGGAGCCCAACATGAGAAACATCGTGCGCGCCGTCAAGGTGAACAAATATTTCGACCAGTTCCACGCCCTGAAGGATGTCAGCCTCGAAGTGAACTACGGCGAGGTGATGTGCATCCTCGGTCCGTCCGGTTCCGGCAAAAGCACCTTTTTGCGCTGCATTAATCAGCTGGAGAAGGTCGATAAAGGCGGAATTTGGGTCGACAACGAGCTGGCGGGCTATCGCATCGCCGGTAACAAACTGCATGCGCTGAGCGACAAGCAGATTGCGCGTCAGCGCCTGCAAACCGGAATGGTGTTCCAGCGCTTTAACCTGTTCCCACACAAAACCGCGCTGGAGAACATCATCGAAGGGCCGTGTCGCGTGCTGCTGCGCCCAAGGCGCGAAGCCAGCGAAGAGGCGATGGCGCTGCTCGATCGCGTCGGTCTGGCGCACAAAGCGCACGACTATCCGCAGTCGCTCTCCGGCGGCCAGCAGCAGCGCGTGGCGATTGCCCGCGCGCTGGCGATGAAACCCAAACTGATGCTGTTTGACGAACCCACCTCGGCGCTGGATCCGGAGATGGTGGGCGAAGTGCTGGCGGTGATGCGTCAGCTGGCAAAAGAGGGCACCACCATGCTGGTGGTCACGCACGAAATGGGCTTTGCCCGTGAGGTGGCCAATCAGGTGGTGTTTATGGACGAGGGACGCATTATCGAGCAGGGCGCACCGGAAGACATTCTGCTGAACCCGCAAAATCCACGGATGAAAAACTTTATTAACGCGATTCTTCTTTAACATTACCGGGGTGAATATGAAAAAGCTGTTATTGAGTGCCATCAGTGCCGCCGTTTTGCTGCAATCCTCTGCCTGGGCAGATATCGCCGTACCTGCTGCGATCAAAGAGAAAGGACTGACCGTGGCGATCATGCCGAACTATCCGCCAATGGATTTCAAAGATCCGGCCACTAACCAGCTGACCGGCGTGGATTACGATCTCGGCCAGGCGATTGGTGAAAAGCTCGGCGTGAAGATCAACTGGCAGGAGATCGCCTTCGAGCAGATGGTGAACGCGGTGGTGACCAAGCGTGTTGATCTGGTGATGTCCGGCATGACGGACACCAAAGAGCGCCAGCAGGTGGTTAACTTTATCGACTACTTCAAAACTGGCCCGCAGTTCTATACCCAATCCGCGCGCAGCGATATCAACAGCGCGATGGATCTGTGCGGCAAGAAAGTCGGCACCAGCCGTCGCACCACCTTCCCACTGGAAATTGCCAACTGGTCAAAAGCGCACTGTGAAGCGGCCGGTAAGCCCGCGATCATCGTGGTAGGCGCCGAAGGTACCGCCGATGCGCGTACTCAGCTGCGCCAGAATCGTCTGGATGGCGTGGTGCAGGGCAGTGAAACCCTGCCGTACATCATGGATCTGGAAAAGGGCAAATATAAGGCGCTGGATAAAGCCTTCTCCTTCCAGTACACCGGCATGGCGATTGGTAAAGATGCGGGCGAACTGACCACGGCGATTCAGGCGGCGATCGACGCGATGATTGCCGATGGCTCTTACCAGAAAATCCTCGGCAAATGGGGCCTGGCAGACAACGGCGTGGCGAAGGCTACGGTTAACCAGGGCTAAGGAGCGTGCAGATGCAACAACCGGGCGCAGTGCGCTGGCCGCAGGGTAAACGCGGCTGTATGGCGCTGGCGTTTGACCTCGACGGTCCCACCGGCGATGCCATGCTGAATGGCAGCCTGTGGTCAACGCCAGAGTATTTTACCTTTGGGGCTTACGGGCCGTACCGCGCGCTCGGGCGTCTGCTTGACCTGCTGCGCGCCTTCAATATTCCTGCCACCTTCTTTGTACCGGCGTGGGTGGTGGAGCAGTGGCCGCAGCAGTGTCAGGCGATTATCGAACAGGGCCACGAAGTGGCCTATCACGGCTATCGCCACGAATCCTTCTGGGCGATATCACCGGATGAACAGCGTGCGGTAATGGCGAAATCCGCTGAAATTTTCCACAACATTCTCGGCATCACCGCCTGCGGTTTTCGCACGCCGTCGGGCGACTGGCATGCCGAAACGCCACAAATCCTGCGCGATGCGGGCGTGATTTATTCCAGCAGCATGCGCGGCGACGATCGTCCTTACAGCATTCCGGTGGCGGGCCATACGCCGCTGGTGGAGATCCCCGGTAAATGGGAGATGGACGATTACGCCTCGCTGGCCTACACGCGCCAGCCCGATTTCCCCAAAGGCGGCGACCGCATCGCCAGCTATGCGCACACGCGCGATAACTGGCAGCGCGAGTTCGATGGCGCGATGGATGAAGGCTTGTGCCTCACCACGTTGTTCCACCCGAAAATCTCCGGCCAGCCGGGACGCATTTTGCTGCTCGAACAGCTGTTTGAACATATGACGGCGCGCGATGACGTGTGGTTCGCGCGCTGCGATGCGGTGGCGCAGTGGTATTTGCAGGAGCAACAGCATGACTGAACCTTCACGCTGGCCGCTGGGCTTCCAGTCGGCGGCGATCCTCACCATCGACTTCAACGACATTCACGGCATTCTCACCCAGGCACCGGCGGTGGCGGGGCGCGATAAAACGCTGTCGGTGTGGCGCTACGGCACGCTGCGCGGCGTTGATCGCTTGCTAACGCTGCTGGCGGAAAAACAGCTTAAAGCCACATGGTGTATGCCCGCGATTGTTGCCGAAGAGCAGCCGGAACTGGTGCTGCGCATGGTGGCCGACGGCCATGAAATTGCCTGCAGCGGCGATATGCATGAAGATTTCTCGTTACTCACGCTGGAGCAACAAATTGCCAGCGTGACGCGCGGCTGCGACAAACTGGTGCAAATTACTGGGCGCAAAATTATCGGCTTCCGCACGCCCGCCGGGCAGTGGAAACCGGGATTGGCCGAGGCGCTGATAGAACGCGGTATTCGCTGGTCATCGAGCTGGCGCGGCGACGATTTGCCGTACTTCCATCCCGGCACGCGCCTGGTGGAACTGCCAATGCACTACACGCTGGAAGATGAGCCTTATTTCGCCTTCAACCTCAGCCCGGCGATTCCGCCAGGGCAATCGCGCATCGCACCTTATGCGGAAACGCTGGCGAATATGACGCAGGATTTCCACGGCTTCCACCGCTTTGGTCTGTGCTACTTGCTGCGCCTGCATCCGGAAATTATCGGCACCGCCGGACGTATTGGCCTGCTGCGGGCGCTGCTCGACACGCTGCAACAGCACAACGTGTGGATCGCCACCGCTGAGCAGGCGGCGGCGCATTGGCAGACGCAGCCGGATAACGATGTCTCCCATCCGGCGGAAGTGTTTACTCGCATCATCGGAGGTGCGCATGGCGAGCACGCTTGATCAACTGGCGGCCTTTATCGCCGAGACGCGTTTTGCACAACTGCCTGCGCCGCTGGTGGAGCAGGCGAAACGTCATTTGCTTGATACGCTCGGTGCTTCGCTGGCGGGCTGCGACAGCCCGATTTGGCGCGAATGTCTGGCTCTGGTGCAGGGCGAAGGTGGACGCGAGCAGGCGCAGATTTGGGGCAGCGCGCAGCAGGCCAATCCGCGTCAGGCGGCGTGGCTGAACGGCGTGGCGGCGCATATGTATGAACTCGACGACACTGGCGGCTGCGATCACTCCGGCGCGGTAGTCATTCCGGCGCTGCTGGCAGCCTTGCCACTGGCGACGCAGCCGGTGGACGGACAAGCGCTGCTGGTGGCGATGGTGATCGGCTATGACGTCGGCCGCCGCGTGTTAGAAGCCTGCGGCGGGTACTCGGCGCACAACGGCGCAGGCTGGCACTCTACCGCCAGCTGCGGCGTATTTGGTGCGGCGGCGGCGGTGTGTTCGCTGCTGCAGCTGGATCGCGTGCAGTGTGCGTCTGCGCTGGGCATTGCTGCCAGCTTCAGCGGCGGTTTGTGGGGTTTTATTCACGACGGCTCGCATACCAAAAAACTGCATGCCGCGCGCGCCGCAGAAGGTGGCGTGCAAGCCGCATTGCTGGCACAGCGCGGTATCAGCGGCCCTTCGGCGGTGTTTGAACCGCGCTGGGGCGGCTTCCTGCAAACTTTAGCGGCAGATACTCAGCAGCCGCAGGCCTTAAAGGCGGATCTCGGCGACGTGTGGAAACTGGCGCGCTGCTCGATCAAACCTTACGCCTCGTGCCGTGGCACCCACGCGGCGATTGATGCGCTGGGGCTCCTGCTACACCAGCATGATGTGCGCGCAGAGCAGATCGCGCGCATCATGGTGGGCGTGAATCCGTTCCTGCTGGAGATGTGTGGCGGACGTGAGTTACACAGCCTGGCGGCGGCGCAGATGAGCCTGCCGTATGCGCTGGCGGCGCGTGCGCTTTACGGCTCGGCGGAGTTGGCGAGTTATGACGACGCCAAACGGCTGCATCCTGATGTGGAAGCGTTGCTGGCGCGTATTGAGCTGGTGATCGATGCGCAGCAGAGCCGCGACGATGAACCGTGGGTGCGGCTGGAAACCGTGCAGGGCGCGCAGTGGCAGCAGCATGTGCCGGTGCCGTCAGGCGCGCCGACCAATCCGCTCACGCTGGATGCGCTGTTGGCGAAGTACCGCAGTTTGGCCGCGCGCGTGTTGCCGCTGGAGCAAGTCGAACGGCTCGAGGCGGTGTGTCTGGAGCTGGATGAAGTGGCGGATGTAAGGGAAGTGGTGGGGTTGTTGGCGCTGAGGTAAAACCAGGTCGGCATGAATGCCGACCCTACAAAATCCACGCATTTCGCCGTAGGGTCGCTATTAATGGCGACCGCTTTAAATCCTGCCCGCCAACCTCTCAATCCGCGCCATCGCCGCCAGCTCACGCTCAGTCAGGTCGGCATGAATGCCGACCCTACAAAATCCACGCATTTCGCCGTAGGGTCGCTATTAATGGCGACCGCTTTAAATCCTGCCCGCCAACCTCTCAATCCGCGCCATCGCCGCCAGCTCACGCTCAGTCAGGTCGGCATGAATGCCGACCCTACAAAATCCACGCATTTCGCCGTAGGGTCGCTATTAATGGCGACCGCTTTAAATCCTGCCCGCCAACCTCTCAATCCGCGCCATCGCCGCCAGCTCACGCTCAGTCAGGTCGGCATGAATGCCGACCCTACAAAATCCGCACATTTCAGCGTAGGGTCGCCATTAATGGCGACCGCTATTAAACCCTGCCCGCCAAACCCTCAATCCTCGCCATCGCCGCCAGCAAGCGCGCCTCGGTCACCGCTTCGGCCATGTTCTCCATATCCGGCGCATGCACCGATTCACGCACAATCAGCGCCAGCTCATGCTCATCCAGCTCGGCAATCTCGCTCAGCGTCAGCGGCACGCCGCAGTCGCGCGCTAGGCGCATCTCATCCAGCACTTCTTCATCGGCGCGGTTCTCCAGCGCCAGCAAACAGAGGTTGCCGAAGCCGACCAGCAAGCCATGACCAAACTCGCGGGTTTTATCGCAGAAGGTAAAACCTTCATAAATCGCGTGCGAAGCTGCCGCGTGTGCGCCGTTGCTCATCAGCGAGGTTAATCCTGCCCAGGTGAAAATCGCATCCAGCACTTGATCGAGCGACGCGCTGCTCTCACCGCGCAGCACTGCGGCGTAGGCCGCCGGGCCGTGTTCGGCAATCACGTCATAACAAATCTGGCTGTGCGCCAGTGACGAGAGCGCATTGCCGTCGCGTGCCGGATGGCGTGCGCTGACCGCACGGAATTCGTACCACTTCGCCAGCGTATCGCCCAGCCCGGCGGCCAGCCAGCGGGCGGGCGCTTTTGCCAGCAGCTCGCTGTCGATAATTACTGCTGCTGGTGCCTGCGGCAGTGGGAAGATATCGAAGAAATTGCCGTTGTCGTCATAACGAATACTCAGCGGCGTTACCGCAGAACAGGTGGCGGCGATGGTTGGCAGCGTCACCACCGGCAAGCCGAGCTGTGCGCCAACCGCTTTCACCGTATCCAGCGATTTACCACCGCCGACGCCAATCAGCACCTCGGCGTGCAGTTCAACTGCCAGCGCCGCTAAACGATCGATGTGATTGATGGAGGTTTCGCCGCCAAACCACTCTTGCGCCAGCAGCGTGATATTGGCCGCCAGCAGTTGCGCGCGAACCTGCGCTTCAACCGCCTGCAACGCCTGATGGCCGCCAATCAGCAGCGCACGCTGGCCCAGCCCGGCGCAGATCGCGCCTAATTGATTGATCACGCCCGCACCGCGCAGCACGCGCGCCGGGAACACCAGATTCTGTTGTGTCATCACTTATTCTCTGTGTAACGGACGCCGGGCAACACGCACAGCATCTCATAAAGGATATTGGCCGCCAGCTGCGAGGTCATGCCGCTGATGTCATACGGCGGCGAGACTTCCACCAGATCGCCGCCCACCAGATTGAGTCCACGGCAGCCGCGCACGATCTCCAGCCCTTGCATTGAGGTTAAACCGCCCACTTCCGGCGTACCGGTGCCGGGCGCCCATGCGGGATCGAAGCTGTCGATATCGTAAGAGAGATACACCGGGCCGTTGCCGATACGCGCGCGC
This sequence comes from Pantoea sp. SOD02, assembly GCF_024707505.1. GTDB lineage: Bacteria > Pseudomonadota > Gammaproteobacteria > Enterobacterales > Enterobacteriaceae > Pantoea > Pantoea symbiotica. The sequence continues at coordinate 1,374,207 of NZ_CP102604.1, forward strand.
ACCTCGGCCATCAGCGGCGTCATAGAGCGATACCAGCACTGCTCGGCGGGCACCAGATGGAAGCCCTGATCGACGCCCCACTGAAAATCGTCGGCAGCGTAACCTTGCGCACGTTGCCCAATCTGCACCACGCGCTGACAGTCGAGCAGGCCTTCTTCCACCGCGCGGCGGAACGTGGTGCCATGCGCGATCTTCTCGCCAAACATCTCGTCGTTGGTATCGGTGTGCGCATCAATGTGAATCAGCCCCATCGGACCATGCTTCTTCGCCAGCGCGCGCAAAATCGGCAGCGTCAGCGTGTGATCGCCGCCCAACGTTAACGGGATAATCGGCCAGTTATTCAGCTCGGTATAATAGTTTTCGATGATATCAACCGATTTCAGCAGGCTGTAAGTGTTGATCGGCACATCACCGAGATCGCCGACGCGCAGCGAATCAAAGGGCGCGGCGCCGGTGGCCATGTTGTACGGGCGGATCATCACGGAATCGGCGCGAATGGCGCGCGGGCCATAGCGCGTGCCGCTGCGCTGCGAGGTGCCGATATCCAGCGGAATGCCGACGAACGCCACATCCAAATTGGCCGGTGTGTCAGCGGCGGGCAAACGCATCATGGTGCCGCGTCCGGCAAAACGGGGCATCTCGTTGCCGCCTTGCGGCTGGGGAAAATCGGTCATCACGCACTCCTTCAGTCAGGTGAAACCCATCATTACCCAGCCCGCGCGCCGGAAAAATCCTTGACAGCAGATAATCACTTCAGAGATTACTTAACTTTAGTCAGCAATCACTGAAGGAAAATCGGTGCAGACGCTTCCCAACCTTAAACTGCTGCAGGTGTTCGCCAGCGTGGTGGAAAATCAGGGCTATTCGCGCGCGCAGCAGGCGCTGAACATGACCACGCCCGCCATCAGCGCCTACATGAGCGAGCTGGAAACTCAGCTCGGTTTTATCCTCTGTCAGCGCGGACGCGGCGGCTTTACCCTGACCAGCAAAGGCGAGCAGTTTTATCGCTACAGCCAGGAGATGCTGGCGACATTGGTGGGTTGGCAAGAGCAGGTGGAAACCTTGAAAAGCGCGCAGGGCGGCACTTTTTCGCTCGGCGTGGTGGATGCCACCGTCACAGACAGCACGCTGGATCTGCCCGCTGCGATTGCGCGTTTTAATCAGCGCTTTCCAGCGGTGTTTTTCAATCTGAGCGTACGCGATCCCAATGAGTTGCAGCAGCAGTTGCTGGAGGATCGGCTCGATTTGGCGATTGGTCACTTCCCGCTGCGCGCCAGCAATTTGGTGACCATTCCACTGTATGAAGAGCAGCATTGGCTCTATTGCAGCCCGGCGCATCCGCTGGCTGAAGGTCATCCGGATGTGCGCACCGTGCAGCAAACCGGCATGGTGACGCGGCGTTACTGGAATCAGCAGGAGCTTAACAAGCGTGGCTTCCGCCAGAGCAATGCGTCGGTGGAGAGCATCGAAGCGCAGCTGACGCTGATTCTCTCAGGCCGCTTCATCGGCTATTTACCCGAACACTATGCGCGCAGCTGGGAACAGCAGGGCGCGCTGCGCCGCCTGCTGCCGCACCATTTCCACTTCCGCGCGCCTTTCTCTTTTGCGTTCCGCCGTGGGCGCGCGCGGGAAACCTTGATCCGTGCGATGCGTGAAATTCTGAATCCAGCGCGAAAAAATAGCAGCGAAAGCTGACGCTGCGCCAATACTGTGTAAAAATACAGGCCAATTCAGCAAACAGTAACGAAAATGGCCCTGACAGCAGCGATAAAAAGCCAGATTGCGCAATGGTATAAGGCGCTGCAGCAGCAGGTTCCTGACTTTATCCCGCGCGCGCCGCAGCGCCAGATGATTGCCGAAGTGGCGAAAAGTCTGGCCGGTGACGAAGGGCGTCATCTGGCGATTGAAGCGCCAACCGGCGTCGGCAAAACCCTCTCTTATTTGATTCCCGGCATTGCGGTGAGCCGCGCCGAGGAGAAGCGGTTGGTGATCAGCACCGCCAACGTGGCGTTGCAGGATCAGATCTTCACCAAGGATCTGCCGCTGCTGAAGAAAATCATCCCCGATCTTACTTTTACCGCCGCCTTTGGCCGTGGACGTTATGTCTGTCCGCGCAACCTTGCGGCGCTGGCGGCGACCGAAGATCAGCAGGGCGATTTGCTGCTCTATCTTGATGAAGAGGCGGTCACCGGCTCGAAAGAGGAGCAGAAATTCTGCGCCAAACTGGAGAAGCAGCTCAGCAGCTACCGCTGGGATGGCTTGCGCGATCACACCGATGTCAACATTGACGACAGCTTGTGGCAACGCCTCTCCACCGATAAAGCTAACTGCCTCGGGCATCACTGCCGTTGGTATCGCGAATGCCCGTTCTTTGTCGCGCGTCGAGAAATTGAGCAGGCGGATGTGGTGGTCGCCAACCATGCGCTGGTGATGGCGGCGATGGAGAATGAATCGGTGCTGCCACCGGCGAAAAACCTGATGCTGGTGCTGGACGAAGGCCATCATCTGCCGGAAGTGGCGCGCGATGCGCTGGAGATGAGCGCAGAGATCACGCCTGGCTGGAGCAGCTTACAACTCGATCTGTTTGTGCGGCTGGTGGAAACCATCATGGCGCAGTTCCGCCCGAAATCGCCGCCGCCGCTCACCAATCCGGAACGCCTGAAAGGCCACTGCGATGAAATGCGCGAGCTGCTGCAGATTCTCTGCGATGCGCTCAATCCGCTGCTGCCGGGGCATAATCAGCCGGGCGAGTTCCGCTTTGTGCTGGGTGAATTGCCGGAAGAGCTGCTGAGCCTGTGCGCGCGGCTGTTCAAACTGAGCGATGCGCTGCGTGGCCTGAGCGAAGGCCTGCTCAATGAGTTGGGCGATCAAACCGGTAAAGCTGACATCATGCGGCTGCATAAAGCGATTATTCAGCTTAATCGCCACTTCGGCTGGTTCGAATCAATCAGTAAATTGTGGCGGCTGGCAGCGATGGAGAAAGCCTCGAATGCGCCGGTGTCGAAGTGGATTACGCGCGAGATCCGTGAAGGCCAAGCGCATCTGCTGTTCCACTGTGCGGGTATCCGCGTGAGCGATCAGCTGGAAAAAATCCTGTGGCGCAAAATCCCGCATGTGGTGGTGACCTCGGCCACTTTGCGATCGCTCAACAGCTTTAACCGTTTGCAGGAGATGTCCGGCCTGAGCGAGAAGGCTGGCGACCGCTTTGTGGCGCTGGATTCACCGTTTAACCATATCGATCAGGGCAAACTGGTGATTCCGCAGATGCAGTTTGAGCCGCAGATGGCGCAGGAAGCGGAGCACATCGCGGAGATGGCGCGCTTCTTCCGCCAGCAGATCGCCGAAGAGAAGCACAAAGGTGTGCTGGTGCTGTTTGCCAGCGGCCGCGCGATGCAGCAGTTTGTCGCGCACATTCCGGAGCTGCGTTTATCAATGCTGGTGCAAGGTGACCAGCCACGTTCGCGCCTCGTGGCGCTGCACCGGGAACGCGTCGAAGCCGGTAAAACCAGCATTTTAGTTGGCCTGCAATCGTTCGCCGAAGGGCTGGATCTGAAAGGCGATCTGCTGTCGCAGGTGCATATCCATAAAATCGCTTTTCCGCCGGTAGACAGTCCGGTAATTTTGACCGAGGGCGAATGGCTGAAGAGCCTGAAACGTTATCCGTTCGAGGTGCAGAGCTTGCCGAGCGCCTCCTTTACCTTGATTCAACAGGTAGGACGTTTGATTCGCAGCCACAGCTGCTTTGGCGAAATCGTGATTTACGATCGCCGCCTGCTCAACAAAGCTTATGGCAGCCGACTGCTGGCCGCGTTACCGGTGTTCCCGATTGAGCAACCGCCGATGCCGGAAGCCAGCAGTGACAAGCCGAAAAAAAGTCGCAGTAAGAAAATCTAACTTTGGCAGCCGCATGGCGGCGCGCCCTGGAAGCGGGAATGCCTGATGGAACTGAATAAAATCATTAAAGAGATTGGGCGCGGTAAAAATCACGCGCGCGATATCGATTTCGACACCGCGCAGGCGCTTTACAGCGCGATGCTGGCCGGTGAAGTGCCGGAGCTGGAATTGGGTGGCGTGCTGATTGCGCTGCGCCTCAAGGGTGAAGGCGAAGAGGAGATGCGCGGTTTTTACCACGCGATGCAGCAGCAGATGATGCGGTTGCAGGCACCGGCTCATCGTCCGATGCCGATTGTTATTCCCAGCTACAATGGTGCGCGTCGTCAGGGCAATCTGACGCCGCTGCTGGCACTGTTGCTGGTGAAACTCGGCTTCCCGGTGCTGCTGCATGGCGTTAGCGACGATCCCACCCGCATCACCACCGAAGCGGTGCTGGCGGCGCTGGACATCGCGCCCATAACCTCCGCCGCACAGGCGCAGGCGAAGCTGGATAACGGCGAGCTGGCATTTATCACCATTGATCATCTGTGCGCGCCGATGGCGCAACAGTTGTCGCTGCGCTGGCGCATGGGCGTGCGTAACAGTGCGCATACGCTGGCGAAACTGGCGACGCCGTTTGCCGAACGCGCCGCGCTGCGCCTGGCCAGCGTCTCGCATCCGGAATATGTGCCGCGCGTGGGGAAATTCTTCCAGGATATCGATGCACCGGCGATTCTGCTCAACGGCACCGAAGGCGAGGTGTATGCCAATCCGCAGCGCTGCCCGGCGATTAACTATATTCGCGGTGTGGGTGCAGAAGCGGAAGTGTGGGTTGAACGCCAGCCGGAAGTGAGTGTGGAACTGCCGGAAAGCAAAAGCGCGCAGGATACCGCTGTGTGGATCAATCAGGTGTTAGCCGGGGAGCGCGCGGTGCCGCAGGCGCTGCGTTTGCAGCTGGCGTGTTGTTTGGTGGCGACCGGGGAATCTGCCAGCATGGCGGACGCGGAAGGGCGGTTAAAACAGGCGGGAATCTGAGTTCTGCCAGGCGCATCGCAAGGTTTTCGTAGGGTCGCCATTCATGGCGACCGCCATCACGTTTTCGCTAACACGCTCTCCACCAACCGCTGCCAGAAGGTAATACCGATCGGCAGCAGCTCATCATTAAAGTCGTAATGGGCGTTATGCAGCGGGGCGGACGGCGTTGCGCCATCGGCACCGAGCCAGAAATAGGCGCCGGGACAGGCTTCCATCATGCAGGCAAAATCTTCCGAAGCCATTGAAGGGTTCACCTGCCAGTGCACCTGCGACTCGCCGAGCACATCAACCGCCACCGCACGCACCTGTTCAGCTTGCTCTGCATGGTTGGCGGTGACCGGATAACCGGGATACCAGTGAATCTCGCCGCTGACGCCAAACGGGCGCGGCAACGTAGTGACAAAATCCTCAATCAGACCGCGCACGCGATTGCGCACGTCGGTCTGCAAACATCGCACCGTGCCGCGCAACACAATCTGCTCAGGAATAACGTTAATCGCTTCACCGCCGTGAATCTGCGTCACGCTCACCACCGCCGAAGCCAGCGGCGACAGACGACGCGACGGAATGGTTTGCAGCGCCAGAATCAGCTCGGCAGCGACCACCATTGGATCGGCACCGCTTTCCGGCATCGCCGCATGGCAGCTTTTACCGTGCAGCGTAATTTCGAACGAGTCGAGTGACGCCATCATCGCATCCGGGTTCACCGCCAGCGTGCCCACCGGCATGCCCGGCCAGTTGTGCATGGCGTACACCGCATCCATCGGGAAGCGCTGGAACAGACCTTCTTCTACCATCTTGCGCGCGCCACCCAGATTCTCCTCGGCGGGCTGGAAGATGAAGTGAATGGTGCCGCTGAAGTTGCGCGTGGCCGCCAGCTGACAGGCCGCAGCCAGCAGAATAGAAGTGTGACCATCATGGCCGCAGGCGTGCATGACGCCGGCTTTTTGCGACTTCCACTGCGGTGCGCCTTTTTCGGTGATCGGTAACGCATCCATATCCGCGCGCAGGCCAATAACCGGTCCGGGACCGTTCTCTAAGGTGCCGATCACGCCGGTGCCGGCTAAGCCACGAAACACCTGTAATCCGGCATCGGTGAGTACCTTCGCGACGAGCTCGCTGGTCTGCTGCTCCTGGTAACCCAGTTCAGGATGTTGGTGTAACTGACGACGCCAGTCGAGGGCGTTTTCCAGCAGTGCTGCAGGCAGGCTCATAAAGTAAGGCTCTCCATTAGCAGCATTCGCTGCGAAATAATGCATTTACTGTAGTGGCAAGCGCATGGCGGCGTCTATCGCGGAACGGAATAATTTGGCTATAGGGTATAGCGGAATGGAATATGCGGGTTTTAATAAAAGAGGTCGCCATGAATGGCGACCCTAAGATGATACTGCGCGAGGTGAACGTTATTTCTGCATCGGCAGGTTTAAGCCGTGTTCCTGGGCGCAGTTTTGCGCTAATTCGTAACCGGCATCCGCGTGACGCATTACGCCGGTGGCCGGATCGTTCCACAACACGCGGCCCAGGCGCGCATCGGCTTCTTTAGTACCGTCACACACGATCACTACGCCGGAGTGCTGCGAGAAGCCCATACCGACGCCGCCGCCATGATGCAGACTCACCCAGGTCGCGCCGCCGGCGGTGTTCAGCAGGGCATTCAGCAGCGGCCAATCCGATACCGCATCCGAGCCATCCTTCATCGCTTCGGTTTCACGGTTCGGTGACGCCACGGAACCGCAATCCAGATGATCGCGACCAATGACGATCGGCGCTTTTAGCTCGCCGTTACGCACCATCTCGTTGAACGCCAGCGCCGCTTTGTGACGCTCGCCGAGACCCAGCCAGCAGATACGCGCCGGTAAGCCCTGGAAGGCGATGCGCTCCTGCGCCATGTCGAGCCAGCGGTGCAGATTCTGGTGATCCGGGAACAGCTCTTTCAGCTTGGCATCGGTTTTGTAGATATCTTCCGGATCGCCTGAAAGCGCCACCCAGCGGAACGGGCCTTTGCCTTCGCAGAACAGCGGACGAATATAGGCCGGCACAAAGCCAGGGAAATCAAAGGCATTTTTCACGCCTTCATCCAGCGCCACCTGACGGATGTTGTTGCCGTAATCCACGGTCGGCACGCCCATGTGATGGAAGTCCAGCATCGCCTGCACATGCACCGCCATTGAGGCGCGCGCGGCTTTCTCCACCGCTTTCGGGTTGCTGACACGCTCTGCTTCCCAGCGCGCCACATCCCAACCGACCGGCAGATAACCGTTAATCGGATCGTGCGCCGAAGTTTGATCGGTGACGATGTCCGGTTTCATGCCGCCCGCTTTGGCGCGTTTCACCAGCTCCGGCATGATTTCAGCGGCGTTACCCAGCAAGCCAACAGAAATGGCGCGCTTCTCTTTGTTTGCCTGGTCAATCAGCGCCAGCGCTTCGTCCAGCGTGTAGGCTTTGTGGTCAACGTAGCGAGTACGGATACGGAAATCGATGCGTGATTCCTGGCACTCAATCGCCAGCACGCTGGCACCGGCCAACACGCCAGCCAGCGGTTGTGCGCCGCCCATGCCGCCTAAACCGGCGGTGAGGATCCAGCGGCCGCTGAGGTTGCTGTCGTAATGCTGACGACCGGCTTCGGCGAAGGTTTCAAAAGTGCCTTGTACGATGCCCTGCGCACCGATGTAGATCCATGAACCGGCGGTCATCTGGCCGTACATCATCAGGCCCTTTTGATCCAGCTCGTGGAAGTGATCCCAGTTGGCCCAATGTGGCACCAGATTCGAGTTAGCCAGCAGCACGCGCGGTGCATCGGCATGAGTGCGGAACACACCCACCGGCTTGCCGGACTGGATCAACAGCGTCTCTTCCGGCTGCAACGCGCGCAATGAACGCAGAATTTGCTCGAAGCACTCCCAGTTACGTGCGGCTTTACCGATGCCGCCGTACACCACCAAATCCTCCGGGCGTTCCGCCACGTCAGGATCGAGGTTGTTCTGGATCATGCGGTAAGCCGCTTCAATCAACCAGTTGGCGCAGTGTAATTCATTACCGCGCGGCGCACGGATTTCACGGGCTACAGCCTGAGTCAAAGTTTCGCTCATCATCGATTCCTTAATTAACAGTCTTACGCTGGCTTGGCAGCAGCGCGGTAAGGGATTCAGGCCATGCGGATGCGCTGGCCCACAGACGCATGGATTCGATATCCGGCGCCAGTAAACGGTCGTGATCGAGGAAGGCCACGTTCTCGCGGATGCGGCTCATCTCCTGTTCCAGCGTCGGCGAGCTCTGCAGCGGACGATGGAAATCGATGCCTTGTGCAGCGGCCATCGCTTCAATACCCACTACAGCAGCGGTGTTGAAGCACATGCTGCCGAGGCGGCGGGCTGCGTAGGTCGCCATCGAAACGTGATCTTCCTGGTTAGCGGAGGTCGGCAAGCTATCCACGCTGCCCGGATGCGCCAGCGATTTGTTCTCAGATGCCAACGCCGCTGCGGTAACCTGGGCGATCATAAAGCCGGAGTTAACACCGCCATCATTGACGAGGAACGGCGGCAAACCGGAAAGACCGGTATCCAGCAGTAGCGCCAGACGACGCTCGGAGATCGCGCCGATTTCGGCAATCGCCAGCGCCAGAATATCGGCGGCGAAAGCCACCGGCTCGGCGTGGAAGTTACCGCCAGAAATCACATCGCCGCTGTCGCTGAACACCAGCGGATTATCGGAGGCGGCGTTGGCTTCAATCTGTAATACGCGCGCGGCGTGCGTCAGGTTATCCAGGCAGGCGCCCATCACCTGTGGCACGCAGCGAATCGAGTAGGGATCCTGCACGCGGCCACAGTTGGTGTGCGAGCCGAGGATTTCACTGCCGGATAATAAAGAGGAGACGGCAGCGGCAACGTTAATCTGTCCAACCTGACCACGCGCTTCGTGAATACGCGCATCGTAAGGTTTCACCGAACCTTTAATGGCTTCCAGCGACAGCGCGCCGGCCATCAGGCCCGCCGCGAACAGGTTTTCCGCTTCGAACAGACCGCGCAGCGCCAGCGCGTTAGAGACCTGCGTGCCGTTGAGCAACGCCAGGCCTTCTTTAGGGCCCAACACAATCGGCTGCAGGCCAACGCGCGCTAAGCCTTCAGTTGCAGGAATTAATTCGCCATCGACGCGTACCTGACCTTCGCCCAGCAGCATCAGCGACATATGCGCCAGCGGCGCCAGATCGCCTGACGCGCCAACCGATCCTTTCTCCGGAATGCACGGCATCACGCCCGCGTTGAACAGCGCCAGCAGCGCTTCAATCAGTTCGATGCGCACGCCAGAGTGACCGCGCGCCAGGCTGATAATTTTGGTGGCAACCACCAGCCGCGCCACGTTGTCCGGCAGCAAATCGCCCAGGCCAACGCTGTGCGACAGCACCAGATTGCGCTGCAGCTCTGCCAGCCGCGCCGAAGGGATCTGCGTCTGCGCCAGCTTGCCGAAACCGGTGTTGATGCCGTAAACCACTTTGCCGGATGCGACGATGGCATCAACGGTTTCATGGGCACGGGCAATCGCTGCGCGCGCTTCATCGGCCAACGTGAGCGTTACCTTGCTTTGATAAATGCAGCGCAAGGTCGCGAGGTCCACTTCACCGGGAACGAGGCGAATTTCCTGAACCGAACCTGACATAGTCTACTCCTGTCTATACAAGTGATCTGGCATGAATCGGACGCCGATATTTTGCGATGTGGCTGTCCGATTTGCCGTGGATTGCGATGAGTGAAGCATAAGTGTCTAATCTTGTCTATACAAGTAGCAAGCGCTATGCCAGATTGTTCTTGTTCTGTGAAATGCGGCGCAAAGCGGTGAAACAGGCGCAACCGCAGCGTGATTGCACCGCAATGGCACGAAAGCTGCACCAATGCTGGGCGGATTGCACAATTAGATGTATATACATTTACCGGCTGAGACAGTAAACTTTGGGCATTATTCTTTAAAGGAACAGGAAATGGCGGAGCAAACAGCAGTAGCACAGCTGGCTGCGGCGATGGGCGATGAGCCTGCGCCGATTTACCAGCGGGTGAAGCAGGCAATCGTTAGCCAGATCCGTGAAGGCCACTGGAAAGCCAATCAGCGCGTGCCGTCTGAAAGTGAACTGGTGAACGAGCTGGGCGTCAGTCGCATGACCATTAACCGCGCGCTGCGTGAGCTCACCAGCGAAGGTTTTCTGGTGCGCATGCAGGGCGTAGGCACCTTTGTCGCTGAGATGAAGGGCTACACCGCGATGCTGGAAGTGCACAACATCGCCGATGAAATTGCGCAGCGCGGTCATCGTCACAGCTGCAAGATTTTGTCGATTGGGCAGATGAAGGCCGATCCCGAACAGGCGGCGGTGTTGGGATTATCTACCGGGCAAACGCTGTTCCATTCGCTGATTGTGCATTACGAAAACGATCTGCCGGTGCAGCTGGAAGATCGTTTGGTCAATCCGCTGGTGGCACCGGATTATCTCAGTCAGGATTATCATCAGCTGACGCCGTACACCTATTTGATGCGCGTCGCCCCGCTGACCGCCGGTGAGCATATTGTTGAAGCGGTGCTGCCGGATCTGCGCCAGCGTAAGCATCTGGCACTGGATGAACATGAGCCGTGCTTGCTGATTCGTCGTCAGACGTGGAGCGACAACAAGATTGTGACCTACGCGCGCCTGCTTTATCCAGGATCGCGCTATAAGTTGCTGGGTCGCTTTAGAGGACACGGTTAAGCGTGACAAATAATAGTCTGGCATCCGACGTTTGTGGTGCCAGCTGTAGCTTTTCATCCAGCCACCACATCCCCTGATCCACCGCCAGCTTTTCTCCGGTCGATGTTTGCCATGTGCCCGCTACCACCCACGCCATGCCGTTTTCACTGCTGACCGTTTCCTGGGCGATGCTCACCGCAGAACGCCAGCTGTCGCGCCGCGTCATGATATTGAAATCCTGACAGCTGCCCGAAATTTTAGCTTCAATTGCCCATTCACCGGGAAACGCCCACGGCTGCAGCGGAGTTAAGTGCTGCTGAGCCTGTTCACTCTCAAGTAAAACGCTGTCGCCATGCAGCAAGGTAATCACCCGATCGATGCCGGGGAAGGGCGAAAACGGCCCGTCGGCGGAGATGGTGGCGATGCTGGCGCGCCAGGCAAACTGTGCGTCGCCCGGCGGATAGCTGACGATTTCCCGCGTTTCACCGCCGCCGTTGCGCCAGCGGCTGACCGGAAGCTGGTCATAGGCAAAACGGGTTCTCATTGTAATGCCCTCATCGCCTCAGCGAAGTGGATCGCTGCGTGCTCTTCTGCCGCATGATGGCCTGCGCTAATCACCTGTTTACCCGCCACGAACACGTCGCGGATCTGTTCGCGCTGTCCGCCAAACAGCCAGCGGTTTAACAGTGATGTGCTGCTGACGCTGCTGAGGAACGCGTCTTCTGCCAGCACCAGCCAGTCGCCACGTTTGCCAATCGCCAGTTCACCAGCCGATAAGCCACACGCCTGCGCACCACCCTGTGCGGCTTGCTGCCACAGCAGATCGCCGACGGAAGGTTGATTGGGCAAGGTGATGCGGTTGCGACGACGGTCGCGCAGTCGCTGACCGTACTCCAGCCAGCGCAGCTCTTCCAATGCGCTGAGCGACACGTGGCTGTCGGAGCCAATGCCCCAGCGGCCGCCACGCGCGATGTATTCCACCGCCGGGAAAATGCCGTCGCCGAGGTTGGCTTCGGTGGTCGGACACAAGCCCGCCACCGCGCCGCTCGCCGCCATGCGCTGAATTTCATCGTCATCAAGATGGGTAGCGTGAATCAAACACCAACGCTGATCGACCTTGAAGCGGTTGAGCAGCCAGGCCACCGGACGTTCGCCACTCCACGCCAGGCTGTCGTTAACCTCTTTCTCCTGCTCGGCGACGTGAATGTGCACCGGCACATCCTGCGGGCAGGCGGCTAAGACCTCATGCATCTGCGCTTCATTCACCGCGCGCAGCGAATGGAAGCAGATGCCATGATTAAGCAGCGGCTTATCCGCGCTCCAGCTTGCCACGCGCTGCTGCTGTTGCAGATAGGCGTCAGTTTGCTGGATGAAACGGCGCTGGCCGTCGCTGGCCGGTTGCGAACCAAAACCGCTGTAGCTGTAGAGCACCGGCAGCAAGGTTTGGCCGATGCCTGCGTTATCTGCCGCCGCCATCAGTGCTAACTGCATGGCATCATCGGCATAGGGTTTACCCTGCGCATCGTGGTGCAAATAGTGGAATTCCGCCACCTGGCTGTAGCCGCCTTTCAGCATATCGATGTAGAGATGCGTGGCGATGGCGCCAACCTGTTCGGGCGACAGGCGCTGCACCATGCGATACATCAGATCGCGCCATGTCCAGAAGCTGTCCTGCGGATCGCCCGCCACTTCGGCCAGTCCTGCCATCGCGCGCTGGAAGGCGTGTGAATGCAGATTCGCTATCGCTGGAATCACCGGTCCGGCAAGACGCGTGGCCTCGCCGGGCTCGCTGTTGGGCGCGAGTTGTGTAATCTGTCCGGCTGCGTTGGTGGTAATCAGCACGCGCTCATGCCAGCCGTCGGCCAGCAGCGCGCGTGGGGCAAAATAGGTTGTCATGGTTGATCCTGCATGGCGAAAGGTTGTATATACATATACATACTTTGAAGCCTGGTGTAAATCGCCGAACGCGAAGGGGAGTGGGATGGCAGAAGCAGAGCAGATCGACAGCCTATGGCTGGGGGCCGACATCGTTACGATGCGTGACGGACACTACAATCTGATTGCCGACGGCGCGCTGGCGGTCGATCAGGGAAAACTGATTTGGGTGGGGCCGCGCAGCGAATGCCCGGCTTTTGCCGCGCGTGAACAGCACCAATTTTCCGGCGGCATCATCACGCCTGGTTTGGTGGATTGCCATACGCATCTGGTGTTTGGCGGCGATCGCAGCCAGGAGTTTGAGCAGCGTCTCAATGGCGTGAGCTATGCAGAAATCGCTGCGCAGGGCGGCGGCATTCTCTCCACGGTGCGTGCCACCCGCGCCGCTTCCCAGCAAGAGCTGGTGGCGAGTGCGCGCTGGCGGCTGGAGCGCCTGCTGGCAGAAGGCGTCACCACGGTGGAGATAAAATCCGGTTACGGCCTTGATGAAGCCAGCGAGCTGACCATGCTGCGTGCCATTCGTGAGCTGGCGGAAACGGTACCCGCCGATGTGCAAGCTACTTGCCTGGCCGCGCACGGCTTCCCGCCGGAGTTTAAAGACAATCCGCAAGGCTGGATCGATATCATCTGCCAGCGCCTGCTGCCGCAGGTGAAAGCCGAAGGTTTGGCGGATGCGGTAGATGCGTTTTGCGAGCATTTGGCCTTTTCTCCTGAGCAAGTTCGCATGGTATTTGATGCAGCCGAAGCATTGGGCATGCCGGTGAAACTGCATGCCGAGCAGCTTTCGGCGCTCGGCGGCGCGGCGCTGGCGGCGGGTTACGGTGCGCTCTCCGCCGATCATCTGGAATACGCTACCGAAGCCGACGCGCAGGCGATGGCGCAGCACGGCACCGTTGCAGTGTTGCTGCCGGGCGCGTTTTATCTGCTGCGCGAAACTCAGCGTCCGCCGGTGGCGCTGTTCCGTGAACACGGCGTGCCGATGGCGCTGGCCAGCGATGCCAATCCGGGCACGTCACCGGCGCTTTCGCTGCGTCTGATGCTGAATATGGGCTGCACGCTATTTGGTTTGACGCCGGAAGAGGCGTTGGCGGGCGTGACCTTGTGGGGCGCCAAAGCGCTGGGATTACAGCACTCGCACGGTTCGCTGGAAGCGGGCAAGGTCGCGAATTTTGTTCACTGGCCGCTGGCGCGTCCGGCAGAGCTGGTTTACTGGCTGGGCGGCGAATTGCCGTGCCAGGTTATTTATCGTGGAGAAGCGCAATGACACCTTTTCATTTCACCGCCGGTAAGATTCCGCTGCTGGTCAGCATTCCGCACGCCGGTACGCAATTAACGCCGGAAGTGGATGCCGGTTTGAGCGACGCAGCGCGCGGCCTGCCGGATACCGATTGGCACTTGCCGCTGCTGTACGATTTTGTGCGCGATCTTGGTGCCAGCGTGTTGATTGGTCACTATTCGCGTTTTGTTATCGATCTCAATCGCCCGGCGGATAATCAGCCTCTCTACACCACGGCGACCACCGGTTTATATCCGGAAACCTTGTTCGACGGCAGCCCAACTTTTGCTGCGGGTAAAACGCCGAGCGCCGAGGTGCGTCAGGGTTATCTGGACACCATCTGGCAACCGTATCACCAGCAGCTGCAACAGGAGCTGGCGCGGCTGAAAGCGCAGCACGGTTACGCGCTGCTGTTTGATGCGCACTCAATCGCCTCGGTGATCCCACGCCTGTTTGAGGGACGATTGCCGGATCTCAACATCGGGACCAACGATGGTGCCAGCTGTTCAACGGCGGTGATCGAGGCGATTAAGCAAGTTTGCAGCGAGCAGCAAGATTACAGCTGGATCGCGAATGGGCGCTTTAAAGGTGGCTACATTACCCGCGCCTACGGCCAGCCGGAGCAGGGCGTGCAGGCGGTGCAGCTGGAGCTGGCGCAGCTCAATTATATGGATGAAACCCCGCCGTTTGCCTGGCAGCAGGATCGCGCTTCGCAGCTGCAGAAGGTGCTGAAACCGCTGATGCAGGCGTTTCTTGCAGCGGGTAAACCTCAATAAAAACCACATTCGTAGGGTCGCCATTCATGGCGACCAATTAACGCTGTGAGTACATTTAGGCGGTCGCCATGAATGGCGACCCTACTGCACCATCGCAATGCATTCTCTGCTGCATCACAGTGCAACATTACGTCCATCCCGTGACAATCCCCCTGATTTTGCGGCTTTGCCGATTTGGCATAGCGCTTGCTAGGTTGTATGTACAAGTAAAGACCACGCAGCGATTATCAATTTTTATACTGGCTGGCTCACAAAAAGCTTATGCCGACAATGATCTGCCGCACGCTAACTTGTATATACATGAAAGGTCATCTGCAAATATTGCACAAGCAGAGACTGACAAACTCGATTAATAGCCAGGAGAAGCCGCATGACGCACCGTGTTCAGATTCGCCGTTTTTGCCTCACGACCCTGTTTGCCAGCCTGATGATGAGCGGCATTGCCGTACAGGCGAAAGAGTGGAAATCGATCACCATCGCTACCGAAGGCAGCTATGAACCCTGGAACCTGACGCTGCCGGGCGGCAAGTTAGGCGGCTTTGAACCTGAACTGATGGAAGACCTGTGCAAGCGCATGGGCATTCAGTGCAAGCTGGTGGTGCAGAACTGGGACGGCATGATCGCTGGCCTCAACGCCGGTAAATATGACGTGATCATGGATGCGATTGTCATCACGCCGGACCGCAAAAAAGTGGTCAACTTCACCACGCCATACGCTTCAACGCCCGCCACCTTTATCACCACCAAAGACAATCCGCTGCTGCCGGCCGACCACAACATCATCAAGCTGCATGACGATGAGAAAGAGATCAACGCGGCAATTGCTCCGCTGAAGGCGGCGCTGAAGGGTAAAACCATTGGTATTGCTTCCGGCACGGTTTACACGCCATTTATCGATAAGTACTTCAAAGGCGATGCCGACGTACGCGAATACACCTCGTCGGCGGACGCGATGCTCGATCTGCAATCGGGCCGTATCGATGCGGTGTTCGATGACGTGACCTTTGCGCAATCGATGCTGGCGCGCAAAGAGAACAACAATCTGATCTTTAGCGGTCCACAGCTCGGCGGCCCAATTTGGGGCGAAGGCGAAGCGATGGGCGTGCGCATGGCGGATAACGACCTGAAGGCCAAGCTGGATGAGGCAATTCATGCCGCGCTGGCTGACGGCACGGTGAAAAAGCTCAGTGAGAAGTGGTTTAAAACTGACGTAACCCCGTAAGTGAGGTGAAAGATGATGAGCCTGCTGAGTTTTGGTGCTGATGGTTGGGGCCGCCTGATCCTGAGTGCCGCCTGCACCACGCTGCTGCTGTCGCTGGTGGCGCTGATGATTGGTGCGGTGGTCGGTTCCGGTGTGGCGGCCGCTAAATTATCGCCTCAGCGCTGGCTGCGCTGGTTGGGTGAAAGCTATTCGGTGGTGTTTCGCGGCATCCCGGAACTGCTGGTGATCTACCTGTTCTATTTCGGGGGATCAGGCCTGATTACGCTGGTTGGGCAGATGTTCGGCGCGGATGGCTTTATCGAAGCGCCGCCGTTCCTGATTGGTGCGCTGGCTATCGGGCTCATCTCTGGTTCCTATCAGGGTGAAGTGTATCGCGCGGCGCGCCTGGCGCTGTCGAAAGGCGAGGTGGAAGCCGCGGTGGCGATTGGCATGCCGCGCTGGCGTATCGCGCAACGCATTCTGCTGCCGCAGGTGGTGCGTTATGCGCTGCCGGGCATGTCGAACGTGTGGCAGATGAGCCTGAAAGATTCGGCGCTGGTGTCGGTCACCGGCATTGTCGAACTGATGCGCGCCAGCCAGGTTGCGGCGGGATCCACGCGCGATTACTTCACTTTCTATCTGATCGGCGGCGCCTGTTATCTGGTGCTGACGCTGGTGTCTAATCATGCGTTTCGTCGGGCGGAATCACGCCTTGGTCGTGCGTGGCAAAGTCGCACTGCGGCACAGCATTAAGGAGCAGCAGCATGATCGACTTCGCTTTTCTCTTTGATACCTTTCTCAAGCTGAGCGCCGCACTGCCGGTGACGCTTGGCCTGTTTATCAGCGCCTTTATCTGCGGCGGCCTACTGGCGATTGGTATTTTGTCCCTGCGCATGAGCCGCTGGCGCGTGCTGAGCGGTTTCGCGCGCGGCTACATTCTGGTGTTTCGCGGCTCGCCGCTGATGATCCAGCTGTTTCTCATCTATTACGGTCTTGGGCAGTTTGGCGTGATCCGCCACAGCTTCGTCTGGCCGTTCCTGCGCGAACCCTTTATCTGCGCGGTACTGGCGCTGTCACTCTGTACAGCAGCTTATACCGCCGAGATCTTGCGCGGGGCGCTGCTCGCGGTGCCAGCTGGACAAGTGGAAGCGGGCCTCGCCTGCGGCATGTCGCGCTGGCTGCTGCTGCGCCGCATTATCGCGCCAATCATGCTGCGCTATGCGCTGCCCGCGTACTCCACCGAAGCGATTTTGCTGGTGAAATCCACCGCGCTCGCCAGCCTCGTCACCGTTTGGGACGTGACCGGCGTGGCGCAGCAGATCATTCAGCGTACCTATCGCACCATGGAAGTGTTTGTCTGTGCGGCGGCGATCTACCTGATTCTCAACTTTATTATCGTCCAGCTGTACGCGCTGTTAGAGCGTCGTCTGACCCCGGCGCATCGTGTCGCAAAAAAGCCGTTGCCCGCCGTTAAACCGCTTGCCGGAGAGTAATATGCATTCCACATCACCCGTTACCTTATCCGCCACCGATATCCATAAATCCTTTGGCGCGATGGAAGTTCTGAAAGGCATTTCGCTGCAGGCGCATAAAGGCGATGTCATCTCGATTCTTGGTGCCAGCGGCTCGGGCAAAAGTACTTTGCTGCGCTGCATCAACCTGCTGGAAACGCCGGACGCTGGCGTAGTTAGCGTCGGCGGTGAAACCATTGAGATGAAACGCCATGCGCGCGGTCATCAGCTGGCGGCCAATCCGAAGCAGATTGAGCGTTTGCGTTCACGCCTCGGCATGGTGTTCCAGAGCTTTAATCTGTGGTCACACATGACGGTGCTGCAAAACGTCATTGAAGGGCCGCACTATGTGCTGAAGCGCGACAAGAAAAGCTGCATCGCCCAGGCGGAGCAGCTGCTGGGTCGCGTCGGCTTACTCAATCGCAAAGATTTCTACCCGGCGCAGCTGTCGGGCGGCCAGCAGCAGCGCGTGGCCATTGCCCGCGCGCTGGCGATGGATCCGGAAGTGATGCTGTTCGATGAACCGACCTCAGCGCTCGATCCGGAGCTGGTGGGCGAAGTGCTGAAAGTGATGCGCAGCCTGGCCGAAGAAGGGCGCACCATGCTGGTGGTGACGCACGAAATGGGCTTTGCGCGTAATGTCTCTAACCGCGTGGTGTTTATGCATCAGGGCACTATTGATTGTCAGGGCGCGCCAGAAGAGATGTTTGGCGACCAGGGATCGCAATGCTTTAAGCAGTTTATCTCCAGCCATCACGGCGCGGAGCAGCCAGCATGACCGTGGTGTGGGGCGATGGCCCATTAACCTGGCAAGAGCTGGTGCAGGTGGCGCGGCACGACGCGGAACTCAGTTTGAGCGTCAGCGCCTGGCAGCGCATTGCGCAAGGGCGCGCGATTGTCGATGAGATTGTCGCCAGCGGCCAGATTGCTTACGGCATCAATACCGGTTTGGGCGCGCTGTGCAATATCACGCTGCCGGAAGATCAGCTCAGCCAGCTGTCGCGCAACACATTGCTGAGCCACGCCTGTGGCGTCGGCCCGCTGCTGACGCGTGAGCAGGCGCGCGCCATTCTGTGTGCGGCAATCGCCAATTACAGCCACGGTAAATCGGGCGTGTCGGTGGCGCTGGTGCAGCATCTGCTGGCGCTGCTCAATCAGCAGATTACACCGCAGGTGCCGTCGCAAGGTTCGGTGGGCTATCTCAGCCATATGGCGCATATCGGTCTGGCGCTGATTGGTGTTGGCGACGTGGAGTATCAAAACCAGATTATGCCTGCCGCGCAGGCGTTAACGCTGGCGGGATTACAGCCCTATCGTCCGGGTGCCAAAGAGGGTTTAAGCCTGGTCAACGGCACGCCGTGCATGACCGGGTTATCCTGTCTGGCGCTGGATGATGCGGCGCGTTTGCTGGATTGGGCGGATGTCACCGGCGCGATGAGTTTCGAGGCGCTGCGCGGACAGCTGGTGGCCTTTGATGCCGAGGTGATCGCGCTGAAAGCCAGTCCGGGCATGCAATTGAGCGGTCAGCGTTTACGCGAACTTCTGAGTGATAGCCCGCTGCTGGCGACCAGCGTCGGCATTCGAACCCAGGATGCATTGAGTTTACGCTCAATGCCGCAGGTGCACGGCGCCAGCCGCGATCAGTTCGATCACGCGGCGCGCCAGATTGAAAACGAACTCAACGCCTGCACCGATAATCCGCTGGTGCTCGGCACGCCGGATAACTGGCGCGTGGTGTCGCAGGCTAATCCGCACGGCGAATCGGTGGCGATGGCGGCGGATCTGCTGGCGATTGCCATGGCGGAAGTCGGCAGCATCGCTGAGCGGCGGCTGGATCGGTTAGTCAATCCATTGGTGAGCGGCTTACCGGCGTTTCTGGTGGCGCAGCCGGGCGTCAATTCCGGCATGATGATTGCGCAGTATGTGGCGGCATCACTCTGTGCGGAGAATCGTCAGCTGGCGCAACCGGCGGTGCTGGATAATTATGTGACCTCGGGTTTGCAGGAGGATCATCTCAGCTTGGGTACCGGCGCGGCACTCAAGCTGCTGAAGCTGGTGGGCAACGTGTGGCAGATTCTGGCGATTGAGTATCTGCTGGCGGCGCAGGCGCTGGATTTCCACGGTGAAGAGCAGCTGGCGCAAGGGACGGCGCAGGCATTACGTCGCCTGCGCGCGGTGGTGGCTAACTGGCAGGAAGATCGCTGGCTGGCGCCAGAGATTGCGCGTGCGGTGCAGGTTTTGAAAAGCGGTTTGTAACGCGGTCGCCATAAATGGCGACCCTACAAAACCCGGTCGTAGGGGCGCCATTTATGGCGACCTGGCCGACGATTAGCTGATCAGCGGCGCGCATCCGGCCGCACCAAATCGAAACGCAGTTCTTCGCTGATGCCGTAATAGGCCGACGGGCCACCGGCACGCAGGATTGGCTGCGCTTTGGCGGTTTGATAGATACCTTCTTCCAGCAGTGATTCATCAATATGAATGGCGACCGCTTCGCCCATCACCAGCCAGCTATCAATCGGCTTGCCTTGCGCATCCTGCAGTTGAATCAGCTGCGTCAACTTACACTCAAAATTCACCGGGCTTTCCGCCACCATGCTGACATTGACGTGTGATGCGGCGAGCGGCGTTAATCCCGCCAGCGCAAACTCATCTTGATCAGACGGCACCGACGCGGAGCTCTCATTCATCGCCTCGGCCAGCGGACGCGTCGCCAGATTCCAGACAAACTCTTTGGTCTCGGAGATATTCCGCACGCTGTCTTTCCAGCCGCTGCTGGCGAAACCGATAATGGGCGGATGATAATTGAAGCAGTTAAAGAAGCTATAGGGCGCTAAATTGCGCACGCCGCTGGCGCTTTGTGAGCTAACCCAACCAATCGGACGTGGGCCCACAATCGCGTTCAACGGATCGTGCGGCAAACCGTGACCAGCGCGAGGCTGATAAGAGTAACGCTGACGAGTCATAACTATCCTTATAAGGGAACCTGAGTGTGGTGCACTAATCTCATCTAATACGGTGAATTCGATTAAGCGCATTGTGCGATGCCGCTAGCCAGAGTATCTTACGCCCGCGCTATTTTCCGGAGAAACTATGAACAAGCCAGCCGCCACGTCACCTTTCCATCCGCGTAACCGCCATCAAGGCCGTTATGATTTTGCTGCTCTGACCGCAGCCCATCCGCCGCTGGCGGTGAAAGTGCGTCCCAACGGCTACGGCGAGTTGTCGGTGGATTTCGCCGATCCTGAAGCGGTGATGCTGCTGAATCAGGCGCTGCTGAAGTTGTTCTATAACCTCAACTGGCAATTGCCTGCAGGTTATCTGACGCCGCCGGTGCCGGGCCGTGCTGATTATGTGCACGCGCTGGCCGATCTGCTGGCAAGCGATAACGGCGGCGTGGTGCCACGCGATCTGGATGTGATGGATATCGGCTGCGGCGCGAACTGCATCTATCCGCTGATTGGCAACGCCGAATATGGCTGGCGCTTCACCGGCACCGATATCACCGCCGAAGCGATTACCGTTGCGGGACAGATTGTGGCGAGCAATCCGGGCTTGCAGCGCGCCGTGCGTCTGCGTCGGCAAAAGGATACCTCGGCGATTTTCGCTGGCGTGGTGCATAAGAATGAGCGCTATCACGCGGTGCTGTGCAATCCGCCGTTCCACGCATCTGCGGAAGAGGCGACCACCGTAGGTCAGCGTAAAACGCGTAACCTCGGCCTGGGCAAAAACGCGCCGCTCAATTTTGGTGGTCATCATAATGAATTGTGGTGTGACGGTGGCGAGCGCAAGTTCGTCGGCCAGATGATCGCTGAAAGCGTGGCGCACTCCGACCATATTATCTGGTTCACCTCGCTGGTCTCGCGCAAAGAGAATTTACCGGCGCTGCGCGACCAGCTGCGCGATCTTGATGCCTATGAAGTACGCATCATCGAAATGGCGCAAGGGCAGAAGCAGAGCCGCTTTATCGCCTGGACGTTCCAGCCGCCGGCAACACGCGCCAAACGGCTGAAACGCTAAGCTTATTGCGCCGGCGGCAACGCCGGTAAGCTGGCAGCAGAGGCAATATCGCTGCCGGTTTGCATCACTTCCACCGTTTGGTGCGGCGCTTTAATGCCGGCCGCATCAAAATGCTTCTTCACCTTATCATCCAGCGCAAAACGTACCGTCCACTGCTTCAGCGGCTGGGTGGTGAATGACACGCGCACGGTAAAGGATTGGTTGGTTAATCCCACTAATCCGGCAAAGCTCGGCTCGCCAATCACCATGCCGCGAATCTCCGGGTTCTCCAGCAGCTCTTTCACTGCGCCCTGCAGCGTTTGGTTAACGCGTTCGGTATCTTCACTGCGATCCACATCGTAGTTCGCCACAAACGATCCGATGCC
This sequence comes from Pantoea sp. SOD02, assembly GCF_024707505.1. Lineage (GTDB taxonomy): Bacteria > Pseudomonadota > Gammaproteobacteria > Enterobacterales > Enterobacteriaceae > Pantoea > Pantoea symbiotica. Next base: position 1,395,906 of record NZ_CP102604.1, read on the forward strand.
GCGCACAAAGTTGGCGAAGGTGGTGATCGATGACCACGGAATAATGTGATACGCGCCGGTATCCTGACGCACGCCCACCGAGCGAATCGACATGCGCTCCACCGTGCCGGTGATCGGGCCAATGGTGACTAAATCACCGGTGTTCATGCCGTTCTCAAACTGAATAAAGATGCCGGTGATGATGTCCTTCACCAGCGTTTGTGAACCGAACGACACCGCCAAACCAAGCGCACCGGCACCGGCCAGCAGCGGCGCAATATTCACACCCACTTCCGACAGCAAAATCATAATGGTGATGGTGCTGATCACCACCGCCAGCGCGTTGCGGAACAGCGTCAGCAGCGTGCGGGTGCGCGCACTCGGCATTGGGCGGCCGTGCGAATCCGAGGCGAGGCGGCTTTCGATCAGACTCGCCAGCAGCGTCCAGCCGATTGCCGACAGCAGCACAATCATCACGATGCGAATCAGGACATCCACCATTTTTTGGCCGGTACCAAGAGTAAGCCAGTGCCAGAGATCAAACAGATTCCATGCGTTGAGCAGCAGCAACAGCGTGGCAAATACCGTGACCACGCGCGCCAGTTTCAGCAGCGCTTTCACCCAATCGTTGACGCGCTTTTGCAGCTCGGGATAGTTGCGGCGCATATCGGGCGACAGCGTGACGGTTTTGCCAATCCAGCGCGTCAGCATGCCGGAAATCAGTGCGGCGATGACCACAATCGCCAGGCTGCGCACCGTGGCGGACATCATAAACTTCAGGCTGTCGCCGGGATTGAAGATCGAGAACAGGAACAGCGCGATAAAGTAGGCGCTGGCCAGCCAGTGCCACACCATGCCGAAGGCGCGGATGAACAGCGCAAAGAAGCTCATGCTGCGATCGGCGAGACGCGACAACTCCTGATGGATGTTGTTTTTGTTGCGGAAAATCAGCCACAGCGCCCAGCCGGTCATGATCCCCATAATCAGCATATTGACCAGCGCCGCCACCTGAATGTTGACCTGATTGGAGACAATCGGCACCACCACCAGTAAACCATAACCGATGATGCCGCTTAGCCAGCTCAAACGTGTGTTCCAGTAGCTGGCGCGCGCATCGGTTAAGTGGAAGAAGCGCAGCGTGGGGAAGCGCGGGCAGAAAATCAGACGCAGCACCGCTTTAAAGAATTCAATCAACGCAAAGGCGTTAAGGAACAAACCTTGCTGATAGGCGATGGTGCGGTTGTTGTTGTGATAGTTGTCGCTGATGATCTGCCCGACAAACAGCGTCAGCGCCAGCAGCACAATATCGAGTACAAAGGCCATCAAGATGGTAGCGGGCAGGTGCAGCCACTTGGTGCGCTCAAGGTTTTGATTGCGTCCCCAGCGGCCCATGCGTCGCCAGATCGGCCCCATCATACGGCGTGTCAGCCAGTAAAACGCAAACACCGAGGCGGCGAGGGCGGCAAAGTATTTCAGCGCGTTGAGGAAGGTTTGTTGGTTAAAGGCTTTGTGTGGCGCGTTGGTGATGTTGTCATGCAGTTGGATAAACTGCGCGGCTACCGCGCCGCCATATTCACGCGTCACGCTGGTGACGCTCTCCAGCACCGTGGGATCTTCTTCATTAGCCTGCGGCGGTGCCAGCACCGGCGGTTCGCTGGTGGATTGGCTGTTCGCCGCCTGACGTAACTGATCGATCAGCTCCTGACGCGAGGCATTGTTATCCAGAATATTCGCCAGCGCGGCATAGGCGGCTTTTTTCTCGTCTAAGCTGGGTTCGCTTTCAGCTGTGCTATTCGTTGCCGGGGTTTGTGACTGCTGAGCTGCAACGGCCGCCTGCGGCAGAGTAACCGCCTGCGCCGGGGGAATGAGAAACAGAGTGAACAAACTTAAGAGTAACCACATGGCTAAACGCCATGGTGGGCTGGCAGACGACATCGCTTTTCTCCTTTAGCTTCGCGCAGCGGCACAAGAGAGAAGTATAGTCAGTGATGGAAGGTTAGGATTCTGAAAGGAAAATTGCGTGGGGCAAGGTGGGATAGTAAAAAGGTCGCCATGAATGGCGACCCTACGGATTAGGAGACGTGCTGCAGGAATTCGCGCAGACGATCGCTTGGCGGGTTGGTGATCAGTTCGTCCGGGTTGCCATCTTCTGCAATGGTGCCTTTATCGATAAAGATCAGACGCGAAGCCACTTTCTGGGCGAATCCGACTTCGTGCGTCACGATGACCATCGTCATGCCTTCTTCCGCCAGATCCTGCATCACTTTCAACACTTCGTGACGCAGCTCGGGATCCAGCGCAGAGGTTGGCTCATCAAACAGCATCATCTTCGGCTTCACCGCCAGCGCACGGGCAATCGCCACGCGCTGTTGCTGACCGCCAGAAAGCTCAGACGGGAAGTGGTGTGCACGCTCGGCGAGGCCAACTTTACCCAGCAATTCACGCGCCAGCTTATGCGCTTCCTCTTTCTTCGCACCGCGCACGCGAATCGGGCCAAAGGCGACGTTGTCCAGCGCGCTCATCTGTGGGAACAGATGGAACTGCTGGAACACCATGCCCGCTTCCTGACGAATCAGGCGCTCATCCACTTTCGGATCATTAACCTTCATGCCATCGACAATCAGGTCACCGGTGGTGATCTCTTCCAGCTTGTTGATGCAACGCAGCAGCGTGGATTTACCGGAACCGGACGGCCCGATAATCACCACCACTTCGCCTTGATTAATCTTCAGGTTGATGTCGTGCAGAACCTGAGTCTGGCCGAAATTCTTCGAGACGTTTTTAAATTCAATCACAGAATTTTCATCCTTTTCTCAATACGGCGCAGCACAAAGCTCAACACCAACGTAATAACCAAATAGATAATGGCAACGGCGCTCCAGATCTCCAGCGCGCGGAAGTTACCGGCAATGATCTCCTGACCCTGACGCGTCAGTTCGGCCACGCCAATCACGATAAACAGCGACGTATCTTTGATGCTGACAATCCACTGGTTACCCAGTGGCGGCAGCATGCGGCGCAGCGCCAGCGGCATGATTACGTAACGCAGGGTTTCGCGGCGCGACAGACCCAGCGCCAGACCCGCTTCACGGAAGCCTTTGTTGATCGACAGCACCGCACCGCGGGTGATTTCTGCGATGTAGGCGCCGGAGTTGATCATGATGGTGACCACCGCCGCGCTGAACGGATCGATACGCAGATCCGGGAAAGCCATCGGCAGGGCGAAGTAGATAAACATCACCTGAACCACGATTGGCGTACCGCGAATCAGTTCGATAAACACTAAGGCGATGTTGTTGGTGATCCAGCCGCCGTAGGCGCGGGCAAAACCGGCAACTAAGCCGATAATTAAACCGCCGACCAGGCCGAGGACCGAGATCAGCAGGGTCATTTTGGCACCTTCGATTAAAATCGGCAGGGCAGGCCAAATGACGCTCCAGTCAAACTCCATGGTGTGACTCCAAAATCTGTTGCGTGGAAATGTAAAAAGCAGGGAGTGTTAGACTCCCTGCTGTAAAAATCGGCTTAAGCCGCAATTATTTTGGTTCAGTACCGAACCATTTTTTATAGATGGTGTTGTAAGTGCCGTTGTCGCGCAGGGTTTTCAGTGCGCCGTTCACTTTTTCACGCAGATCGTCGCTGCCTTTCGGGAACGCGATGCCATACTGCTGCGCTTCAATCGACTCGCCAACCGCTTTGAAGCGGCCTTTACCAGCGGTGTTGATGAAGTACAGGATGTTCGGGGTATCGTGCAGCACAGCGTCAGCACGGTTAGTGCCTAACTCCATGTAAGCGTTATCGATGTTCGGGAACTGACGCAGATCTTTCGATTTGATGTGCGCTTTCGCGTAATCAACCGAACCGGTGCCGCTCTTCACCGCGACCACTTTGCCGTTCAGATCGTCAATGCTCTTCACGTCTTTTTCGTTCTCGCGCACCATCACCAGCAGGCCGCTTTTGTAGTAGCCGTCAGAGAACTCAATGGCTTTTTTACGTTCTTCGGTGATGGTGATACCCGCCAGCGCCAGGTCAATGTTTTTGGTTTGCAGCGCAGGAATGATGCCGCTGAAATCCATTGGCTTGAAGGCGTAATCGAGTTTCAATTCTTTCGCGATGGCATCCCACAGATCGATATCAAAACCGACGTATTTATCGCCTTGTTTGAACTCGAAGGGAACGAATGCGGTGTCGGTCGCGACGATCAGTTTTTTGTCTGCTGCGGTGGAAGAAAGCGAGAAGGCCAGCGCTAACGCGGCCACGGAGACTTTAATCAATGACTTCATCATTTTTTTCCTTATTACCCTTCAGGCCTTGTGGCCTGCTGTACGGCGTATCATATGAAAAAATTATGCCAACTTTTCATTTTGCAGGAAATCAGTAGTTTTAAGCACTTGCTGACACGATTTTGCGCAGAAGAAAAGTTTTGCACCTTATTGGTGCTTCATTTTGGTGCATGGTGCTGTTGTGGTGCAGGCACAGTGTGCACCAAGGGCGGGGAGAGCGAAAGAAGGGATTAAGGAATTGTTAACGACGTCAAAAAAAGCACCACAATGTTACAGACGTAAAAAAGGCGGGAATTCCCGCCTTCGTTATAACACTGAAATTTATTCAATATTCGATTCGATAAACCACAGGAATTTATCCAGATCGCGCGATGCCGCAGTGAAGATATCAGCGGTGTCTTCATCGCTCACTTCAGTAATGGCTTTACGCGTGTCATTCGCCACAATCGCATAACGATCAGCCAGCGCTTTCAGGTGATCCTGCACGCTGTGAATGTTCAACGGATAGCTTTTCAGTGGTGTTTTATCGTTAACGATCTGAGTGGTACCCAGCGCTACGCCGCCTAGCTGAACCACACGTTCAGCGATAGTGTCCTGGTGATCAGTAATGGCCGCACGGAAACCATCCAGCATCTCATGTACGCCAATAAAGTTAGCGCCACGCATATTCCAGTGCGCCTGCTTGGTGATCAGCGACAGGTCAATAAACTCCACTACCAGACGGTTGAGCACCTCGATGGTCGCTTTTTTATCGCTGTCAGCGACGTCATTACGGGTGTAAATCAGATCAGACGATTTAGTTTTAACCAGTTTTGCGGTACTCATCATTAATGTCCTCTTATTGATGGTTGTCCTAATCAAGCACGGAAATAAGTATAGCAGCAGTTTTTTAATCTGCAGGATTGATTAAATCAATGACAGGAATAGATAAACCTTAATGTTGCTCAGGGATTGTGCGGTTTAAGTTTTAGTTGAAGTAAAACAGAAGGTTGCGGGTTTTGTTAATTATTTATTAATCGTGTTGCAAAATAATAACGGAGAAATCCTAACGCCACATTAAAAATGAAAATGAGAATGCTTCTATATTTAGCCTGCAGCAAAGCAGGCTAACGTGTTGAATATTTATTGCGGATGATTGATATCCACTTCGCTTATTTTTGCGCTCTTTTGTTTCATGGTCAGCGTTGATCCTGCCGAGGCGATGATGATCGCCAGCAGCGCCATCCACTGCTTCAACGTTAACAGTTCGCCGAGGAACAACATGCCTGAAAGCGCAGCCATCGCCGGTTCCAGACTCATTAAGGTGCCGAAAATGCGCGCCGGCAGTCGCGTCAGCGCCATCATCTCTAAAGAATAGGGAATGGCGCTCGAGAGCAGGGCGATCAGCAGCGCTAACGGCAGCACTTCCCAATGCCAGATGCCCGGCGCGGCGAATGTCAGGCCGAGCGGCACAAAGATCACTGAGGCAATCAGCGAGCCCATCGCCACGGTTGCCGGGCCATGTTCCGCACCCGCCCGCTGACCCGCAAGAATATAGACTGCCCAGCAGGCACCCGCGCCTACCGCTAACAGCGCACCGAGCGGATCGATATGACTCATCCCTTCACCGATTGGCAACAGGAACCACAAACCTACCACCGCCAGCAGCACCCAAATAAAATCAAGCGGACGACGCGCGCCGATCAAGGCCAGCGTCAGTGGACCCAGAAACTCCAATCCAACCGCAACGCCCAGCGGCACGGTGCGAATCGCTAAATAGAAGAGATAGTTCATGCAGCCAAGCGCTAAACCGTACATCAGCAGCGGTTTGCGCTGCTCGCGCGTAAAGCGCAAACGCCAGGGTTTGAAGATGATGCAGAGAATCAGCGTGCCAAGACCAAGACGCAGCGCGGTAATGCCGGGCGCGCCAACGGTGGAAAACAGTGATTTTGCCAACGAAGCGCCGCCTTGCAGCGAAAGCATGGCAATCAGCAGCACGGCAATAGGGAACAACACCGGGGCCATATTTTTGGTCGTTTGAGGCGCAGACATCCTGTAATCCAGTCCTTTATTTATTAACAGCAGGGTAACAAGCGCTCAGTGTAAAGGAATCTTCAGCAAATAAGGAGACGCGAATCGGGGAATTAAAAAGCGCTAACAGGTCAGAATTTGGCCATTTTTAGGGCCATTTCCGTAAAGAAACGTCAGGTTAGTTTAGGAATTTACTTAAAGGCATTTTTTGTGATCGGAATTTATGTTGCAGGAATATGATGGTTTTTATAAGTAAAATGAATGACATAGGAAACTTCATTAACTTTCTGTTACACCAAACAATCTGTTAGACAACAAAATGCGGGCAGAGTTTCTTGCTGTTTTTTGTTATATTTACAGCGTTGTCAGGAGAGAAGTATATTCACATTTGAGGTGGTTATGAAAAAAATTGCATGTCTTTCAGCATTGGCTTGTGTACTTGCAGTTTCTGCAGGTTCTGCCATGGCACAAAGCACCGTTACCGGTGGTTACGCTCAGAGCGATTATCAAGGCGTTGCTAACAAAGCAAACGGCTTCAACCTGAAATATCGTTACGAAGACGGTTCTAACCCACTGGGTTGGATCGGTTCTTTCACCTACACCGAGAAAGATCGTACTGATGCTGGCGCTTATAACAAAGCTCAGTACTACGGCATCACCGGTGGTCCAGCTTACCGTCTGAACGACTGGGCAAGCATCTACGGTGTTGTTGGTGTGGGCTACGGCAAATTCCAGCAGAACGATACCGCAGTACGTTCTAAGTCTGATTCAAGCGACTACGGTTTCTCTTACGGTGCGGGTATGCAGTTCAACCCAATCGAGAACATCGCAGTTGACGTAGGTTACGAGCAGAGCCGTATCCGCAACGTCGACGTTGGCACCTGGATTGCTGGCGTAGGTTACAGCTTCTAAGTTCTTGCTTAGACCAGTTGCACAATAAACGGTCCTTCGGGGCCGTTTTTTTATGGGCGCAAAATATGGTTTACCGGCTACCAGAAACACAAAACCCGCTACGTGAGCGGGTTTTATTGGAAGTCGGGAACGTTAGCCGCGCCAGATCAGGTTTGGGCACGGACGTTCAACCAGCTGTTTGCCGGTGAGCTTTTCAATCAGCATCAAACGCAGCGCAAACGGCGAGCGGGTAAACAGGCACAGCAGTGATTTCAGCTCAAAAGCCGGTTTGCTCTGTTCAGCCTGGAAACATTTGCCACAGTCGAGGCAGTTTTTCATGGTAGTCATGTTCACCTCCCGAGTGAATGACGACAATTTCTTTGTAGCCTTTATAAGCTATTCGCTTACATTATCAACAAAGATAGCACTGGCTATACTCTTTAGCCAACACTATTTAGGAAAAATTTGTGCTTATTTGTGCCTGGTTTACAATGGGCGCAGCCAGCCCGCACCGCAGGTAAAGTGCGGCAGATAATAAAGAGGAAGTTAGATGAGTCGTCGTGCAAAAATCGCCACCAACATGCCCCAGGGCCCGCTAAAAGAGATAGAGGAGCATGTCGAAGGATTTCGTCAGGTGCGCGAGGCGCATCGTCGTGAGCTGATCGATGACTACGTAGAATTAATCTCTGATTTGATTCGCGAATTTGGCGAAGCGCGTCAGGTGGATATGGCCGCACGTTTGGGCGTATCCCAGCCGACCGTGGCGAAAATGTTGAAGCGTCTTGGCACCACCGGCTTAGTTGAGCAAGTGCCGTATCGCGGCGTGTTCCTCACCGCCGAAGGAGAGAAGCTGGCGGAAGCGAGCCGCGTTCGCCACCATATTGTTGAAACCTTCCTGTTGGCGCTGGGCGTTAGCCCGGAAACCGCGCGCCGTGATTCAGAAGGCCTGGAGCATCACGTCAGTGATGAAACCCTGGCCGTGTTCCAGAAATTCTACGAGAGTCGCTAACTACAAGGCCTTCCGCCATCATGCCCAATCTGCTTCGTTCCTTAATGCGCGATCGTATTTTGCATTTGTTATTGCTGTTGGGTGTGATCATGTTGCCGTTGGCGAATTTCCGCTGGTCGCAACTGCCTGCTGCGGTGGACTGGCACACCATCATGACGCTCACCGGCTTATTGATGTTGACCAAAGGGCTAGAGAACAGCGGCTATTTTGATGTGCTCGGTGCGCGCCTGATTCAGCGCTTTCAGCATGAACGCGCACTCGCGCTATTCATGGTGTGCGCCGCCGCGTTGCTCTCTACTTTTCTCACCAACGATGTTGCGCTGTTTATTCTGGTGCCGCTGACGCTAACGTTGCGCAAATTTTCGCGCTTGCCGATTTCCCGCCTGATCATTTTCGAAGCGCTGGCGGTGAACGCAGGTTCCTTACTGACGCCGGTTGGCAACCCGCAAAACATTCTGTTGTGGAGTCACGGTACGCTCAGCGTGCCAGGCTTCATTGCGCAAATGGCGCCGCTGGCGGCATTTTTAATGCTCACGCTAATGGCGCTGACGTGGTGGAGTTTCCCGGCGCGCGTAATCCAGAAACATGACCAAACCGAAAGCCAAACATGGCAGAAGCCGCTCTTCATGATCAGCGTGCTGCTGTACATCGTGTTTATCGTGGCGCTCGAGCTGAAAATGACCGGCTGGGCGTTGCTGCTGGTGGCCGCCTGTTTCCTGATTATGGCGCGCAGCGTGTTGATCAGCATCGACTGGAGTTTGCTGCTGGTGTTCGTGGCGATGTTTATCGATGTCTTCCTGTTGATGCATTTGTCCTGGCTGCAGCCGCATTTTGCCGCTATTGGTCAGCTAGGCGAGGGCGGACTCTATCTACTGGCCATTGGCCTGTCGCAATTCATCAGTAACGTTCCCGCCACCATTCTGCTTTTGCAGAAAGTGCCACCGTCCGACGTGCTGGCGTGGGCGGTGAATATCGGCGGGTTTGGCTTATTACCAGGATCGCTCGCCAACCTGATTGCCTTGCGTATGGCACAGGACGCGCGTGTTTGGTGGCGTTTCCACTTGTTTTCCATCCCGATGCTGGGCTGGTCGATGTTGGGTGGATGGCTGCTGTTACACCTCATACGTTAGCGCCATGCCAATGTCGGCTTGTGTAAAGTTGCATTGGCATTTGTCAGTTTCCCATCTAAGGTTATGTTGACCGTTTTTGCCCGGGAATCGGGACAACCGCCTACGATGAAAAATTATGGAAAACCAGAATCAACCGTCTGAACGCGATCAGCAGGATCCGCAAAACACCTCGAATACCCATCAAGATAACAACGAACCAGAACGTAAACGCCCCGGAAAGAAGCCACTGATTTTTCTCGCCATTGTGGTGGTGATCATGATCGTGGTGGGATTATGGTTCTGGCTCACCACGCGCAATATTGAAAGCACTGACGATGCCTTTACCGAAGGCAATGCGGTGACTATCGCGCCGAAAGCGGCCGGTTACGTGGTCAAGCTGCTGGTGCGCGATAACCAGCGCGTGAAGCAGGGCGATTTGCTGGTGGAGATCGATGCGCGCGACAGCGAAGCGCAGCGCGATCAGGCCAAAGCTCAGCTTGGTCTGGCACAGGCGCAGCTGCATCAGGCGCAGGCGCAGTTAGCCTTATCTCGCGTACAATATCCGGCGCAGCGCGATCAAGCGCTCGCCGATCAGGCCAAAGCGCAGGCCAACTTGCTCAACGCTCAAGCCGATTATCGTCGCCAGCGCGGCGTTGATCCGCGAGCCACTTCACAGCGCAATATTGATACTGCCGCCGCGCAGCTGCGTTCGGCTGAAGCGCAACTGCAAAGCGCTAAAGCGCAGGTTGAAGTGGCTTCTCAGGTGAAGCTGCAAATTCGCCAACAGGAAACCAATGTTGAAGCGCGTGAGCAACAAGTTGAGCAGGCGCAGGCGCAGCTCAACACCGCCGAATTGAATCTCTCTTATACTCAGGTTCGCGCGCCATACGATGGCTTCGTCACCAAGCGTAACGTGCACCTCGGCACGCTGGTGCAGGCCGGCAGCGCGCTATTCTCGCTGGTTTCACCTGAAATCTGGATCAATGCCAACTTCAAAGAGTCGCAGCTGGCGCGCATGAAGCCGGGCGACAAAGTGGAAATCAGTGTCGATGCCTGGCCGGATATGAAGCTGGAAGGGCATGTGGATAGCGTGCAGATGGGATCCGGTTCGCGCTTCTCCACCTTCCCGGCGGAAAACGCCACCGGCAACTACGTGAAAATCGTGCAGCGCGTGCCAGTGAAAATCGTCATCGATAAAGGATTGGATCCTAACCATCCGCTGCCGCTGGGCTTGTCGGTTGAGCCGAAGGTCACAGTGGAATGAGTGCGAGCGAAAGCTGGCGTCCGGCCAGCAATCCGTGGCTGGTCGCTATTACGGTGACGCTGGCGGTGTTTATGGAGATCCTCGACACCACCATCGTTAACGTCGCGCTGCCGCACATTGCCGGCTCGCTCTCCTCCAGTTACGACGAATCGACCTGGGTTCTGACTTCTTATCTGGTCGCCAACGGCATCGTACTGCCGATCTCGGCGTTCTTCAGCCGCCTGTTTGGCCGCAAACAATTCTTCCTGATCTGCATCGTGATGTTCACCATCTGCTCCTTCTTGTGCGGCATCGCCACGGAACTGTGGCAGATCATTCTGTTCCGCGTGCTGCAGGGCTTTTTTGGCGGCGGATTGCAGCCGGTGCAGCAATCGGTGCTGCTCGATTACTTCAAAGCGGAAGATCGCGGCAAAGCTTTTGGCCTGTCGTCGATTGCGATTATCGTCGCGCCGGTAATTGGTCCGACGCTTGGCGGCTGGATCACCGACAACTACAGCTGGCGCTGGGTGTTCTTCATTAATATTCCGGTTGGCATTTTGACGGTGATGGCGATTTATCAGTTGCTGGAAGATCCGCCGTGGGAACGCAAGTGGGATAAAGGCCGCCTGAAGATCGATTACATCGGCATCAGCCTGATCACGCTGGGGCTGGGCTGTTTGCAGGTGTTCCTCGATCGTGGCGAAGATGAAGATTGGTTCGCCTCGCACTTTATCCGCCTGTTCGCCATGCTGGCGGTGATCGGCATTATTGGCGCCATTTATTGGCTGCTGTATGCCCGCAAACCAGTGGTTGATCTCACCGTAATGAAAGATCGCAACTTCTGGGTGGCGGGCTTGCTGATGGCGGGCATGGCGATGATTCTGTACGGCAGTTCGGTGGTGCTTCCCCAACTGGCGCAGCAGGATCTCGGCTACACCGCAACCTGGTCGGGGCTGGTGCTGTCGCCCGGCGCGATATTGATTGTGCTGACGATACCCATCGTGCTGAAGCTGATGCCGATCGTGCAAACGCGCTACATTATTGCGTTCGGCTTCACTTGTCTTGCCAGCGCCTTCTTCTATTCCACCACGTTAACGCCTAACGTCGATTTCACCACGCTGGTGATGATGCGCAGCGCGCAGTCGATCGGCCTTGGCTTCCTGTTTGTGCCGCTGACTACTATTGCGTTTATCACCGTGCCGCAGCGATTAAACGCCGATGCTTCGGCGCTGTTCACCATGTTCCGTAACGTTGCGGGCTCGATCGGCATTTCGCTGTCGACGGCGGGGATTACCGAACGTATGCAGACGCGTTCGGCCAGCATGGTGCACAACATGTCGCCGCTCAACGAGCCTTACAATCTCACGCTGCAACACTGGGCTGATTCGATCCGCAATTTCACCACCGCCGTGGGCGATCCGTTGGTGCTGGCGAGCGGGCAGCTCTATCAGGAGATGATCGCCCAGGCGCGTATTCTGGCGTACATCGACGTATTTATGGGCCTCAGTATTGTGGCGCTGCTATTGATTCCATTCTGTTGGTTGCTTTCGCCGATTAAGAGCGAAGGCGGTGCAGGAGCACATTAAAATGAAAATGATTTCGCGATCTCAGCCGTCACTGACGTTGCTGGCGCTGTCACTGATGCTGGCCGGATGCGCCGTAGGACCTGATTATCAGCCGCCGCAGGCGCACACGCCGGGCGGCTACCACGATTTGCCTTCACAGCAAGCGTCTAAGCCGCTGGCGGCGGCGACCAATCCGCTGTGGTGGAAAAGCTTTAACGACCCGCAGCTCGATAGCCTGATTGAGCGCGCCATTGCCGGCAACTTAACGCTGCAACAATCGGTACTGCGTATTGCCGGTGCGCGTGAGCAGCTGGCGCAGGCGCGCGGTGGCTTATTCCCGTCGCTTAACGGCTCGGCAAAGGTCACGCGTCAGCAGCTGGGTTTGAAAGGCTTGCTGAAATCCAACGGCGTTTATGATCAGGTTGATAGCGATGTCGCCAGCCAGCTCAACGGTTTAGATCATTCCGTTACTCTTTATCAGGGCAGCTTTGACGCCAGTTGGGAGCTGGATCTGTGGGGCAAAGTACGCCGCCAGATGGAAGCCGCGGATGCGCAGCAGCAGGCGGCTATTGAGCAGCGCAACGATGCACTGGTCTCGCTGGAAGCTGAAGTCGCGCGTGCCTACCTGCAACTGCGCGGTTCGCAGGCGGTGCTGGCGACCTTACAGCAGCAGATCGAGGTGGCTCAGCAAACCTGGGAACTGACCAAAAGCCAGCAGCAAAACGGTTTAGCGCCGACCACGGATGTCGAAAACGCCCGCGCGCAGTTGGCCTCACTGAATGCGCAGCTGCCGCAATATCAGGCGCAGCAGCAGCAGGCGATGAACGGTTTGGCGGTGCTGCTGGGTAAAACGCCGGGCGCGCTGGATAATGAACTGATGAACATCAAACCACTGCCCGATTTGCCGAAACTGGTGCCGGTGGGCATTCCGTCCACGCTGGCGCGGCGACGTCCGGATATTCGTCAGGCCGAAGCGACCTTGCATGCGGAAACCGCGAACATTGGCGTTTCGGTTGCCGATCTGTTCCCTAGCTTGTCGCTCACCGGGCAACTGGGTGTGCGAAATACCGATGCCAGCTATCTGGATGACTGGAGCAGCCACTTCTTCAGCGTTGGGCCGTCGCTGTCGATTCCTATTTTTCAGGGCGGCCGTTTAGTCTCCAGCGTAAAACTGGCGCGCGCGCAGCAAGCCAGCGCGGCGCTTGATTATCGTCAAACGGTATTAACCGCGCTGCAGGATGTGGAGAACGCGCTGGTTAGTTATCGCGCCGATCAACAGCAGGTTATTGCACTGGATGAAACCACCGGCGCACTGCAACGCGCATTTGATTTAGCCAGCGACAGTTATCGTCAGGGTATTTCTACTTTCCTCGATGTATTAGATGCGCAGCGACAACTGGCGCAAGCTAAAGCGCAATCGACGCAGGCGCGCATGCAAAGTGCACTCGATTTAGTGGCGTTATATAAAGCGCTGGGCGGTGGCTGGGAACCTTATCAAAATGTCAATCTGCCAGACTATTCAGTGTTTGGTCCCGCGACGGAAGTGCATTAATTTCCCTTAGTAGCCGGTTAACCACCGGCTTTTTTATCGGCACGATAAGAAAAAATGAGATTCTTCTCTCATCCTCAGCAATATATTACTCCACAATGAAAATAGGTTTTTCGTTACACCATTAATCCTTGCTTACCTTTATGCTCACTAATGCTGCAGCACGCAATAGCGCCTAAATGGTTGTTTATTACCTGAGAATATCGGACTGAAATCGATTCCAGTTCCTCCATAAGGAACAACCTTGAGTTGTTAATTCAGGGTTAATTAAAGCAACCTTACCCGTTTTAAAGCTCAATGTAAGAATTAGGTAAGCAAGTTCAGATAAATCCGGACAATAAAATTAATTTATTTTTTTATTTGAATTAGGTAATCTTGCCACTACAGTTTATTTAACCCCCTTAAGCAAGGACATTGTGATGAGTGACGCATTTAAAGTTCTGAACAACATTCGCACATTACGTGCGCAGGCTCGTGAACTGCCATTGACCGATCTGGAAGAAATTCTGGAAAAATTAACTGTTGTTGTGACTGAACGTCGTGACGAAGTAAACGCAGAAGAAGCGCAGAACCGCGAAAAAGAAGAGAAGCTGTCTAAATATCGCGAAATGCTGCTGGCTGACGGTATTGACCCGAACGAATTACTGGGTGCTCTGGAAGTTGGTAAAAAACGCGCTAAGCGTGCACCACGTCCAGCAAAATATTCTTACACCGACGAAAACGGTGAAGTAAAATCATGGACCGGTCAGGGCCGTACCCCAGCTGCGATTAAAAAAGCGCTGGATTCAGGTAAAAGCCTCGATACTTTCCTGATCAAATAATCCGCACAATCCTTGTAAGTGGGAGCCGAAGGCCAACGCCTTCGGCTTTTTTATTTATTTTTTTGTATTAGCTCAAGACGTTCAGCCGATTACCCTCTCTGCCTCTGGCGCAGAGGTGGCGTACGGGTGCCCGCTTCTGGCATAATGCCCGCTGTTTTTTCCTCCACTGCGTAACAAAGGTCAATGCCGTGTTAGTTTCCAGCAATATCACCATGCAGTTCGGCAGTAAGCCGCTGTTCGAAAATATCTCCGTTAAATTTGGCGGCGGTAATCGTTACGGTTTAATCGGTGCGAACGGCAGCGGTAAATCTACCTTTATGAAAATACTGGGCGGCGACCTGGTGCCGACGGGTGGAAATGTTTCCCTCGACCCTAATGAGCGTATCGGTAAGTTACGTCAGGACCAATTTGCCTTTGAGCAATATAGTGTGCTGGACACCGTGATCATGGGCCACAATGAATTGTGGGCAGTGAAGCAAGAGCGTGACCGTATATATGCTTTGCCGGAAATGAGCGAAGAGGAAGGCTATAAAGTCGCCGATCTCGAAGTCGAATACGGCGAGATGGACGGTTACAGTTCAGAATCACGTGCCGGTGAATTATTACTGGGCGTTGGCATTCCGGTGGAGCAGCACTACGGTCCGATGAGCGAAATTGCGCCGGGCTGGAAATTGCGTGTGCTTTTAGCGCAGGCATTATTTGCTAATCCGGATATTTTGTTGCTCGATGAACCGACCAACAACCTGGATATCGATACCATTCGTTGGTTGGAGCAAGTGCTCAACGAACGTAACAGCACCATGATCATCATTTCGCATGACCGTCACTTCCTGAATATGGTGTGTACGCATATGGCGGATCTGGATTACGGCGAACTGCGCGTTTATCCAGGTAATTATGACGAATATATGACCGCGGCTACTCAATCACGCGAACGTTTATTATCGGATAACGCCAAGAAGAAAGCGCAAATTGCCGATCTGCAATCGTTCGTTAGCCGTTTTAGCGCCAATGCCTCTAAATCACGTCAGGCGACTTCGCGTGCCAAGCAGATTGATAAAATTAAGCTGGAAGAAGTTAAAGCCTCCAGCCGTCAAAACCCGTTTATCCGTTTTGACCAGGATAAGAAACTGTTCCGTAATGCGCTGGAAGTTGAAGCGCTGACCAAAGGTTTTGATAACGGTCCGCTGTTTAATAAACTCAACCTGATGTTAGAAGTCGGCGAGAAATTGGCGATCCTCGGTGCCAACGGTATCGGTAAAACCACGCTGCTGAAAACGCTGATCGGTGAACATACGCCGGATAGCGGCACAGTGAAATGGTCCGAGAATGCGCGTATTGGTTATTACGGCCAGGATCACGCGGAAGACTTCGCTGAAGACCTGACGGTATTCGACTGGATGAGCCAATGGAAGCAGGAAGGCGATGACGAACAAGCGGTGCGCAGTATTCTTGGCCGCCTGCTGTTTGGTCACGACGAGATCAATAAGCCAGCCAAAGTGCTGTCGGGTGGTGAGAAGGGCCGCATGCTGTTTGGCAAGCTGATGATGCAGAAGCCGAACATCCTGATCATGGATGAGCCGACTAACCACCTTGATATGGAATCGATCGAGTCGCTCAACATGGCGCTGGAGATGTACGAAGGTACCCTGATTTTCGTCTCGCACGACCGTGAATTTGTCAGCTCGCTGGCTACCCGCGTGATGGAGATGAAAGCCGATCGTATTATCGACTTCACCGGTAACTATGAAGATTACCTGCGCAGCCAGGGGATTGTTTAAGGCTGGTGAGGTTTCGGCGCTGATCAGGCGAAAATACCGGGTCGCTGCGTAAAGACGGCGTAAATACATCCCTGTAGCCTCGTCCGCCGCATCCCTGCGGCGGACGCTTTACTCCGGACCCGGCATTCACGCCTTTATGCTCGTCAGGTGCGGTATTTCAACAACCGCACCTCTGCTTGATGGGTGAGGGTGTGACGCCCGAAGAGCAAAGCGTCCGAGCCATGGATGGCGAGGCCGATCAGCATGGATGCGGTTATCCTTTGCGATCGGGCGTCATTCCCTCAACCTTACTCGGGAGAGCAGCAAATCCTCCTATCCCCCAATCTGCCCAATATTCACATACTGCGTTTCCAGATATTCGTCCAACCCAACATCCGCGCCTTCACGCCCCAAACCTGATGCCTTCACGCCGCCAAACGGTGCCACTTCGGTGGAAATGATCCCTTCGTTCACGCCCACCATGCCGCTTTCAAGCTGTGGCGTGACGCGCAGCGCGCGCGCTAAATCACGCGTCCACAGATAAGCCGCCAATCCATATGGCGTGGCGTTGGCGCGGGCGATCACCTCATCTTCAGTGGTGAAGCGGAAGCAGGCGGCTACCGGGCCGAACGTTTCCTCATGCGCCAGCAGCATCTGCTCATTGGCATCGGCGAGCACTGTAGGCTGATAGAAACTGCCGCCCAGGGCATGACGCTCACCGCCGCACAGCAAACGTGCACCACGCTGCACCGCATCCTTAACATGGGTTTCGACTTTCTCCATGGCGCGCCGATGGATCAGCGGTCCTTGCTGTGCGCCAGGCGTCAAACCCGGCGCCACTTTAAGTGCCCGCGCCGCATCGGCCAGTTTATTGACGAAACGATCGTAAACGCCGTCCTGCACGTAAAAGCGATTCACGCAAATACAGGTTTGCCCGCTGTTACGGAATTTTGCCGCCATTGCGTTTTCTACCGCTGCATCAATATCCGCATCGTCGAACACGATAAAGGGCGCGTTGCCGCCTAATTCCAGCGATAACTTTTTCACCGAGCTGGCGGCATCACGCATCAACAATTTTCCCACCGCCGTTGAGCCGGTGAAGGAGATTTTGCGCACGCGATCGTCGTGCGTCAGCGTATGACCAATCTCCACGGTCGCGCCGCTGACGGCATTCAGCACGCCCGCAGGCACGCCGGCTTGCTCCGCCAGCACCAGCAAGGCAAAAGCCGACAGCGGCGTTTCATTGGCGGGTTTAACGATGGCGGTACAACCCGCCGCCAGTGCTGGGCCCAGTTTGCGCGTCAACATTGCCAGCGGAAAATTCCACGGCGTGATGGCGGCGACCACACCAACCGGCTGTTTCAGCGTCAGGATCAGATTGCCCGCTTTGGTGGACGGAATGGTTTTGCCGTTGGCGCGCTTGCCTTCTTCGGCGAACCATTCAATAAAGCTGGCGGCGTACAGCACTTCGCCACGCGCTTCGGCCAGCACTTTGCCCTGTTCCTGCACCACCAATTGCGCCAGCGCTTCCTGGTTTTCTACTATCAATTGATACCAGCGCTGCAAAATCACCGCGCGCGCTTTGGCGGTCAGGGCGCGCCAGGCGGGCAGGGCAGCAGTAGCCGCCTCAATCGCCCGCGTGGTTTCGGCTTCACCCACGTGAGCAACGCGCGCCACCACGCTATCATCGGCCGGATTATTCACCTCATAGGTGTGTTCACTCTCCAGCCATTGTCCATCGCAGTACCAGCCGGTCCGTAGCAGTGAAGTTGTCATGCAATATTCCTCGCAGGTTGAATCTGATCGGCAAACACCGTGCGTGCCGCGCGGCTGTGGCGGGTAATGCGTTTACCGGCGGTGTAGTCGTTAATTACATCGCATGGCGTGTAATTGCGTTCCAGCTCGAAACGCTCTTCGCTATCCAGCGGTGTATCCAATGCGGCGATCGCGCTATCCAGCTGCGCTACGCTGTCGGCCCCGACCAGCATCGCATCCACGCCTGGATGGGACAGCACCCAGGCTTGCGCGATTTGCGCGCTGGAAAGTCCTCGCGCCGATGCCACGCGGCCCACCGATTCGGCGATCTGCAATGAGGCTTCATCGCCATACATTTCGCGGGTAAAGAAGTCGGTTTGATTGCGCACCGACTGCACATCGCCACTCAGCAAACCGCGCGCTAACGGACTGAACACCGAGACGCCCAAACCCTGATCGCGGCAGAACGGCAGCATTTCACGCTCCTCTTCGCGATAGGCGCAGTTAAGCTGCAACTGCATGTTGATGGGCTTAACAAAACCGTTGCGTTCGCAGCACCACAAAATTTTCGCCAGCTGCCAGCAATACATGGTGGAAACGCCGACATAGCGCGCTTTGCCGCTGCGCACGATGCTGTTCATCGTTTCCCACGTCTCTTCGATCGGCGTATTCACATCGAAATAGTGCAGCATATACATATCGACATAATCGGTGCCGAGGCGGCGCAAGCTGCCGTCAATGCTGTCGAGGATGTGCTTACGCGAATGGCCCTGATTGTTGTGCCCGCCGCCAAGCGGATAACCGACTTTGGTAGTCAGCACCAGTTCGTCACGCTGTGCCACGCGCTTAAGCACGCGGCCTACCACCTCTTCACCGGCTCCGCTGGAGTAGAAATCAGCCAGATCGATAAAGTTAATGCCGTTTTCCAGCGCGTGACGAATGATCGGCTCGCTCTGCGCCTCATCAAAAATCCACGGTTTCCAGCTTTTGCTGCCCATGTTCATGGTGCCGAGACAAAGACGGGATACGCGTAAACCGCTGTGGCCGAGATTGATGTATTCCATGCTGCAACTCCTGTTACTTCGGGGTATAGAACGGATTGCCCAACTGCGACAGCGCCTGCTGCAACTGCTGACGGCCCGGTAATTTTTCCATTGCCGCCTCAATGGCCACCGTGCAGGCGCGATAGTTATTGGCGAACACCTCATCCACATCGGTACAGCCGGGATTCACCCAGTTGGCCGTGACGATGCACCACTCATCTTCGGCTTCGGCGGGCAGCGTACCTTTCAGCAGCGCCTCGGTGACCGCTTTGGCAATCGCCGCTTGCGAAGCGCCCCAGGTGGCGTTGCCGTGCAGTTCGCCATCAATTGCGGCTTTATTCACATACAAGGTCATAGGTTTGGCCGGCACATTGGGTTTAATCACCACCATAAAGGGACAGTGCCCTTGCGATGGCGTGGCCAGGCTGGTGGAGAACGCCTGTCCCACCACGCCGTCACGCGGTCCAATCATGATATTGATGTGCGAGGCATTCACGCCGTCGCCTGCAAAACCTTCACCGATATACATTTCCATTATTGCCTCCCGTTACAGCTGTTGCGTTGAAGTTGAAGCGTGCGGGCTGAGCGATTTGTCAGCCGGCGGTGTGTCTTGTGACGCGTCGGTTAGCGTCAATCCTTTGGTCTCTGGTGCCCAGGCGATGGAAACCAATGCACCCAGCACCAGAATCGCGGCCAGTAACGCCATGGTGCCGCCGATGCCGTAATTCACAATCGCCAGCGGCAGCAATAACGTGCCGACCGCCGATCCAAGGCGGCTCATTGAGGTGGCGAAACCCACGCCGCGTGAGCGCACATCGGTTGGGAAACTTTCGGCGGGGAACACGCCCACCAGGTTGCTCACTGCCGACATCACTAAGGTGAAAGCCGCGAACAGCACAATCAGCCAGACGCCCGCGCTGTTGTGCAGCAGACTCAGCAGTAATAAGCAGGCGGCGAGGAAGATGAACGAGCCAATCAGGAAGCCGCGACGTGAACACATGGCGGTAAGCACAATGCCCAACACCGCACCAACCAATAACAGGCCGCTCAACAGCAAATCGGTGGCGAATCCCTGATCCAAACCCATCTGACGCAGAATCGCCGGCAGGAAGGTGTAAATGGCGAAGTAGGGGATCACCAGACAGACAAAGAACAAGCAGTTAAAGGCGGTGCGACGACGATAGCGTGGGCTGAACAGCGCGCTCAGGCCGCCATCGGGTGCTTGCTGGCGCTCTTCCGGCAAGGTCACATTCGGGCCAAACAGACGCGCGACAATCGCCAGCGCTTCTTCCCTTCGCCCACGACGCAGCAGCCAGCGCGGGGATTCCGGCGTGCCGATGCGCAGCAGCAGAATCGCCAGCGCCGGTAACGCCGAAGAGGCGAGCAGCCAGCGCCAGCCGTCGGCATGTGCGTTGAGCGCCAGATGTCCGGCAAAACTCGCCGCCACGTAGCCAACCGTCCACAACACGCTGAATGCGCCAAGTAGCACGCCGCGATGCTTACGCGGCGCGAACTCCGCCAGAATGGTGTGACCGACCGCGAAGTCGCCGCCGAGGCCGAAGCCAATCAGCACGCGCAGCAGGAACAACTGCTCTGCCGACTGTGCAAAGAACTGCATGCCGGAGGCGAGGGTGATGAGAATAAAGCTGAAGCAGAAGATCTTCTGGCGGCCAACGGAATCGGCGATCCAGCCAAGAATCAAGCTGCCAAGAAACAGGCCGATTAAGGCGGAGCTGCCGATCATCCCCTGCCAGAACGGTGACAGGTTCATCTGCGGCGTCATTTGTGTCAGCGCAAAACCAACGGAGCCGAGAATGTAGCCATCCGTAAGGTGCGCGCCGAAGGTTAAACCGGTGATTTTGAGGTGAAAGCGATTTAAGGGTACGTCATCCATCAGAGTGGTTTGCTTCATATTCCTTCCTTCTGGTTGGAGAGATGATTGTTATTTTATTGTTATCTGGATGCGAAATTACTGTGACATTTGAACCGGGCGCAGGCGAGTGCGAAAAACTCATACCCCTATTCCGCAATTTCCTGTGATTGCTCTCATAAAATTGGCGTTTGATTCTCCCTGGCTGAAAGGGCTGTGGTTACATTGGCGCAACATTTCACCCATGTCTGCCGGAGGCAGAGATGAGAAAGTTACCTTCTCTCAATATGTTGCGGCTGTTCGAAGAGACCTGTCGCACCCTGAGTTTTAGCAAAGCCGCCGATGCGTTATTCATGACGCAGAGCGCCGCCAGTCGTCAGATGCGTCAGCTGGAAACCTTCCTCGGCAAAGATCTGTTCGTGCGTAGCCATAGCGGTTTACTGCTTACACCGGAAGCGATCCAGCTGCTGCCGGTGGTGCGGCAGTCGCTGGATTTGCTGGAAGAGGGCGTGCGCGGCGTGCAACAACACAATCCGCGCCAGCACCTGCGTTTGCAGGTTGCGCCTACTTTTGCCACGCGCTGGTTAGCACCACGGCTGGTCACGCTGCGTCAGCAGCATCGCCATCTGCAAATCATGCTGATCAGTGAAGCGCGCCAGAAATACAGCGACTTTGACTGCGCTATCCGCTTTGGATCGCAGGAAGAGGCGCAGGCGGCGGGCGGCGAAGGGGAATGGCTGTGCCATGAAACCCTGGTGCTGGTGGCCAGTCCGCTGCTGATGCTGGATGGGGCCTGGCCGGATATCAATTTGATGCCGCAGTTGCATATCCTCAATGGCGACAGCCGGCTGGATAACTGGGCGCGCTGGTGTCAGGCTTGCGGTGAAGCTCCGGCGCTGGAAGATAACGGGCTGGCCTTCAGTACTCAGGATCAGGTGATTAACGCCTGTGTGACCGGTGCGGGTTATGCGGTGCTGGATCGTGCGATGGTACGTAATGAACTGAACAATGGCGTGCTGGTGCAGGTGTCATCACAGATGCTCGCCAGCGCGAACGGCTATTGGCTGGAAGTACCGGGCGGCAAACAGACGCTGCCACGTGTTACCGTATTTCGCGATTGGCTGTTGACGGAGATGCAGCGTTTTAACGCTGCCGCGCCGATTGCCACGATGACGCTTTAATGGAAAAGGTGGTGTGCAGTGGATTTAGTTGAGTTGTTAAAGAACGCGCCGGTAGTGGCGGCGGTGAAAGATGCGCAAAGTCTGCAACAGGCGCTGGATTCACCTTGTCAGGTGGTGTCGGTGCTTTACGGCAACATTTGCAACATCGGGCGTATCGTTGGGCAGATCAAACAGGCCGGGAAAATGGCCTTCGTCCATGTCGATCTGCTGGAAGGCAGCTCGCGTCAGGAAGTGGTGATTCAGTTTCTGAAAATCGTCACCCAGGCGGATGGCATCATCAGCACCAAACCGGCGATGCTGAAAGCCGCGCGCCAGCACGGTTTCTGGGCGATTCACCGGCTCTTCGTGCTTGACTCCATCTCCTTCAACAACATTGAGAAGCAAGTAGCGCAGTCAGCGCCGGATATTGTTGAAATCCTGCCGGGCTGTATGCCGAAAGTGCTGGGCTGGATCACCGAACGCATCAGCCAGCCGATCATTGCCGGCGGGCTGGTGTGCGATGAAGAGGATGCGCGTCTGGCGCTGGCAGCCGGCGCGCTGGCGGTGTCCACGACCAATGCGGGAGTCTGGCCATTGGCTGCCGCTATTCCGTAGGGTGCGCATTCATGCGCACCTGGATATCAGGCCAGCGGACTCAAACGCTGTAACAGCGGATCCAGCGCCGCATGCAACTGCTGATAAACCTGCTGGTTGAGCTGCTGATAGTGCGCATGATGCGTGGCGTTGGGCATAAAGGTCTCGCCCGGCTGCACCAGCGCTGCCACCGCATCGGCGTAATCTTTCCACACGCCAACCGCCATGCCCGCGCTGATGGCACAGCCGATCGCCGCTGAACTGCGCATGGCATTACGTCGTGCTGGCACGCCAAAGATGTCGGCAAACAGTTGCATAAACAGATCGCTATTGGCACCGCCACCCGAAATCACCAGCTGCGCCAGCGGGCGCTCCAGCGCCTGCATCATCGGATCCAGATGATTCTTCATCGTGAACACGATGCCCTCCAGCAGCGAGCGGAACAGATGCGCGCGCGTATGGCGGCCATCGAATCCGATGATTGCCCCTTTGCGCCAAGGTGCGTGCGCCGGTGCTGCCCAATCGTGCAGTGTGATCAGCCCGTCGCTGCCTGCGGGTACGCGACTGGCTTCGGCACTCAGCAAGCTCTCAATGTCGATGCCGCGATCCTGCGCATCCTGGACCGCGGCGGCGCCAAACTGATCGCGGAACCAGCTGATGGTCCACATGCCGCGACGCACGCCCATGCATTCATAGAGAAAACGTTGTGGCAGCGCGGCCTGAAACGGCCAGAAGTGATCGCTACTGCGCGGAGTTTCATCACCGTGCACCATCGCACCGATATACGTGCCGAGTGAGATCAGCGCTTCATCGTCGGCTAACGCACCCGCGCCCAAGGCTTCCACCGCTTTATCATGCGCGGTGGCCACAATCGGCAAGCCTTGCGGCAGGCCGCTGGCTTTGGCGGCGGCAGACGTTACCTGACCGAGTACGTCGCCGGGCCGCACCACATCAAACAGCTGTTCGCGGCGCAGATTGCAGGCTGGCATCTGCGCGTTATCCCAATCCTGATGCACATCATCCATCGGCCAGCAGCCAATATAGTTGGCGCTGGTATCACGCGTTTCCCCGGTAAGACGATGGGTGATATAGCCGGATGTAGTGGTGATCCAGCGCACGTCGCCATAAGCCGTTTCGTGCTGATAAGGCTGATTAAGACGCACATCCATCCAGTTGATCACTGGCCATGCCAGTTCACCGTCGGCGCGCATCAGCACACGGCAGCAGCGGATCACGCACAACCCGGCGGCCAGCAGCTGATGCGGTTGCCCGCCCAACTGATGAAAACGCAGCATTGCCGCGCGGCAGGTTTGTTGCACCGATGTCCAGAGATCGTCGTCAGGATGTTCAGCACGGTTTGGCTGCGGAATAGCCAGCGCGCGCAGCGGTTGCTGAGCACTGCACAGCACCTTGCCATCCGTTTGGAAGATCACCACTTTGGCACTTTGCGTGCCCACATCGATGCCCATCAAATAGCCAGACATATCAGACTCCTTTTGCCAGCGCTGTCGCAGCCGCGACGCGCTTGATTTGTCCCATTAATAATGCGGTAAACACCAGCACCAAGACGCTGGCCGTGGCGCCCATCATCCACATATTGCGATAGGCGAGGGCGGGCGGCAGCGTATCCTGCCAGTGGCCAATGATCGGGTAGACGAATACATCCGGCAGAAAACCGATCACCGAGCAGATGCCGATGGTGGTGCCCAGAATTTGTTTTGGCGTATTCACTTCGCCGATGCAGGCAAAGTAGAGCCCGCGCGAGGCGTAGCAGGTAAAGGCCATCAACAGAATCAGGCCAATCGCCAGCACTAAACTCACCGGCTGCCGTGTGACCAGCCACAGCAGAATCAGCGTGGTGAAACTCACGAAAGCAAATACCTGAATCACGCGCGTTGGCGAACGCCAGCGGCTGTAGCTGGTGAGCATGCCGCCCATTGGACCACAAATGGCGCGAAACACTTTGTTGATGATGATGCCCATATAGCTGGCGGCGACCAGCGACATGCCGTAAATCTCGGAGAGATAGTTGGTGGAGTAGCTGAGAATGGCGTAAAGCGTATAGACGCCGAAGATGATCATGCTGCAATACCAGGTGGTGGGCATTTTCAGCACGCGTAGCGCATGCTTCAGACTAAAGGCAGATTGTGCCTCGTCGCCGCTCTGGGCAAAGCCATCGCTGACCAGAAACCAGCAGGCGATCCCCAGCGCAATATAGGTGCCGCTGTAAATCAGGATCACCGCTTTAAGACTGTTGGGATCGTCCGGATGAAAGCGTGAAAACACCCACACGGTA
Organism: Pantoea sp. SOD02; assembly: GCF_024707505.1. Lineage (GTDB taxonomy): Bacteria > Pseudomonadota > Gammaproteobacteria > Enterobacterales > Enterobacteriaceae > Pantoea > Pantoea symbiotica. Next base: position 1,420,843 of record NZ_CP102604.1, read on the forward strand.
AACAGCGCCAGGCCCATCACGCCGACACCGCGCAGGCCTTCCATCCAGCCCATGATTTTGCCTTGCTCCTCACGTGTGCCGAGCAGCGATGCGGCTTTGATCGATACGGCCCACAGCAGCAAAATAGTGGTGATGGCGAAGGCAACCTGAATCAGCAACATTGCCCACAGCGGCGGATAAGTTGCCATCATCATGCCCAATAAGCCGGTGGCGATCATCGCGCCGGACATCACTTTGCGGTGCGAGAATTTGTCAGAAATGATGCCGCCAGGCGCGTAAAGTAAAATCGCTGTAATACCGAAGGTGCTCATAATGACACCAATTTCGGTATTGGAAAAACCCATAAATTTCGCCATGGGAATTTGATAGATATAGCGTAAATAGGCGAGATCGAAACTAATGCCCCCGCTGATGCTTATTACCGCCAGGGTTAGCCAGCGCGTGGTATTTTTAGCGTGCATCTCAAATCCCCAAAATTAGAAACAAAAAAAAGAGAAAAGCATCCTCTCCGCAATTGCGGAAAGTTACTTTTCTCTTCGTCTCAGACAGTAACGGACGCCATTTTTAACACGCAGCCAGGAGTTTGCGTTGTGAAGAAAATCACAAAAGCCAGTTTCACTGTGCTCTCGGTTTTATCCTATTTAATTTGTGCGCAGTAAATTATATGGCGTGATTAGCGCATACTTTTGTTGCAATAACTTTTGTGATTACGATCGCTTTTTATTTTTAATTCGCCATGCTAGCGTAATTGGCAGTTACTCGAGATTAGGAGAAAAGTAACTTCTTCGCTTCACCGCGAAGGAGCTTGCTTTTCTCCTTTTTTATTGCCCGTTATTTAGCCAGGAGGTGAAATCATGACGACGGAAGCGCTGGAGAGTTTTTCTCTCGACTTCTTTGGGTTGCATGGCAAAAGCGCCATTGTCACCGGCGGCAACAGCGGTCTCGGCCAGGCCTTTGCCGTGGCGTTAGCCAAAGCGGGTGCCAACGTGTTTATTCCGGATCTGGCACCTGCCAATGCCGAAACGCGCCAACTGATTGAAAGCTGTGGCGTTCGGGCGGAGTTCATGCAAGCCGATATCACGCAAGCGGGCGAACCGGCACGCATTATTGCCGAATGTCTGGAACGCTTTGGTCGGCTGGATATTCTGGTGAATAACGCCGGAATCTGTAAGTTAAATGCGGTGCTGGAATTTGATCGACAGGATTGGGATCCGATGATTCAGGTGAATCTCACCGCAGCATTTGAAATGAGTCATCAGGCGGCAAAAATAATGGTGCCGCAAAAGTCGGGCAAGATAATTAATATTTGCTCGCTCTTCTCCTGGCTAGGAGGACAAGGATCGCCCGCCTATGCCGCCACCAAACATGCGATTGCCGGTTTAACCAAAGCCTATTGTGACGAGTTAGGTCAACACAATATTCAGGTCAATGGCATTGCGCCGGGTTATTACGCGACGCCGATTACATTAAATACCCGTAGCAATCCTGAAACCAATCAACGCGTGCTGGATCATATTCCCGCTAATCGCTGGGGAAATACGCAGGATTTAATGGGCGCGATGGTCTATTTAGCCAGCCGCGCATCAGATTATGTTAACGGTCATTTGTTAGTCGTCGATGGCGGCTACCGCGTTCGCTAAAAATTGAGGAATAAATTATGACGCTTTCACGCGAAGCTATTGTTGAACAATTAAAAGAGATCGCCGGTCCGCAGCAGGTGATTACCGATGAAGCAGAATTAAAGCGCAGCAGCCACGATCGGTTCCGTAAATATGCCGATATTCACGGCGTGTATACTATGCCCATTCCGGCAGCGGTGGTGAAATTACAAAACACCCAGCAGGTTTCCGAGGTGCTGGCCTTAATGAATCGCCACCAGATTAACGGCGTGCCGCGTACCGGCGCATCGGCCACCGAAGGCGGGCTGGAAACCGCTGCGCCGAATTCGGTGGTGCTGGATGGTTCTGGCATGAATAAGGTCATTAACATCGATATCGAGAACATGCAGGTTACCGCGCAGTGTGGCGTAACGCTGGAAGTGCTGGAAAATCAGCTGCGCGCCCAGGGTTACACCACCGGCCATTCACCGCAGTCGAAGCCGTTAGCGCAGATGGGCGGCTTGGTCGCCACGCGCAGTATCGGCCAGTTCTCCACGCTGTATGGCGCCATCGAAGATATGGTGGTAGGACTGGAAGCGGTGTTCCCGAACGGTGACATCACCCGCATCAAAAACGTTCCGCGTCGTGCGGCAGGTCCGGATATTCGCCATGTGATTATCGGTAACGAAGGTGCGCTCTGTTACATCACCGAAGTCACGGTGAAAATGTTTAAATATCAGCCAGAAAATAACCGTTTTTATGGCTATCTGCTTGATTCGATGAAAACCGGCTTCGCCATCCTGCGTGAAGTGATGGTTGATGGTTATCGCCCGTCGATTGCGCGTCTCTACGATCCTGAGGATGCTAATCAGCACTTCAGTCACTTCTCGAAAGGCAAATGCGTACTGATTTTCATGGCGGAAGGGACGCGCGGGATCAGCGAAGCCACCGGGAAAGGCATTGAGGCGATTGTGGCGCAGCACCGCGAGTGTCAGCCGGTTGACAATAAGCTGATCCAAAACTGGTTCGAAAACCTTAATTGGGGACCGGAGAAAGTGCAGGCCGAGCGCGACTTTATTATGCGCACCGGCAACATGGGCTTCACCACCGAAGTGTCGGGCGACTGGTCAACCATTAATGCCATCTACGAAAACGTGCTGAAGCGCATTCGCAACGAATTTCCGCATGCGCAAGACATCACCATGCTCGGCGGACACTCGTCGCACAGCTACATCAACGGCACCAATATGTATTTCGTGTATGACTACAACGTGGTGGATTGCCGCCCGGAAGAGGAGATGGCGAAATACCATGTGCCGCTTAACGGCATGATTGTGGAAGAGACGCTGAAGCTGGGCGGTTCGATGGTACATCACCACGGCATTGGGAAGCATCGCGTGCAGTGGGCGCAACAGGAGCACGGCAGCGCCTGGCCGATTTTACAGGCGCTGAAGACCGCGTTTGATCCGCATGGGATTATGAATAAAGGCACCATTTTCCCGCAAGAGTAGTGCTGCTCGTTACCAGGTCGCCATGAATGGCGACCCTACGGGGCGCGCAGGGATGCGCGCGTTATTTACCACACACTTCGCAGTGCGCGTCTTGCGCCACCTTCATCGTGCGGAATTCCGCGCTCATCGCGTCGTACATCAATAAGCGCGCGCTAGCGGGTTGACCGAAAGCCGTCAGCACTTTTAAGGTTTCTATCGCCTGCATCGCGCCAACCACGCCAACCAGCGGTGCCATCACGCCCGCTTCGACACAACTTAACACCTGATCGCCAAACAAACGGCTGATGCAGCGATAACACGGCTCGCCGGGCTGCCAGGTGAAGACGCTGAGCTGGCCTTCCATGCGAATCGCTGCGCCGGAGATCAGTGGCACCTTGTGCTGAAAACAGAGACGATTGATCTGCTCGCGGGTATCGACGTTATCGGTGCAATCCACCACCGCGTCGTGACGTGCAATCAATGCGCTGAGCTGCGCGTCGTCCAGCTGTGCATCAATTGGCTCCAACTGACAATGCGGATTAATTGCGGCTAACTGCTGCTGCGCCGAGGCGACTTTTGCCATGCCAATCTTCGCATCGCTGTGCAGGATCTGGCGCTGCAGATTGCTCAGGCTAACGGTATCGAAATCGAGCAAGGTGAGATGCCCCACGCCCGCCGATGCCAGATAGGGCGCTGCTGCACAGCCGAGTCCGCCGAGGCCGATCACCAACACGCGTGATGCTTTCAGCTTCTCCTGGCCATCAAAATCAAAACCGCGCAGTACGATCTGGCGGTTATAGCGCAGCATCTCTTCATCGCTCAACTCAACGCTCATTAGCCCTCCAGCAGCGTATTAAAGGCTTCGATCTCCACCCATTCGCCGGGTTCGACATCGCCACGATCGCGCTCGAGCACCACAAAGCAGTTGGCGAGCGCAAACGAGCTGAACACATGCGAACCTTGCGCACCGGTGCTGCGGACTTCCAGCACGCCATCATCACCGCGGCTGAGAATCGCACGCTGGAAGTCGAGACGCCCCGGCGATTTCTTCAAACGCTGGGTGGCGCGTGCGCGTTGGCGCAGCGGCATGATGCGCGTGGTTTGCCCGGTTAAGGTGGCCAGCAGCGGCTGGACTAATTGATAGAAGGTCACCGCCGCAGAAACCGGATTGCCCGGTAAACCGCAGAACCAGCTGTTTGCCAGACGCCCAAAAGCAAAAGGTTTACCCGGCTTAATCGCCAGTTTCCAGAAGGTGATAGCGCCAAGCTCTTCCAGCATCGCACGCGTGAAGTCGGCCTCGCCAACCGACACGCCGCCGGTGCTGATCACCACATCAGCCTGACGATCGGCTTCGGTAAAGGCGGTACGCAGCGCCACCTGATCGTCGGCAATGACGCCAAGATCAATCACTTCGCAGCCGAGCTTGTCGAGCATTAACGCCACGGTAAAGCGGTTGGTGTCGTAAATCTGGCCTTCCGCCAGCGGCTGGCCGACCGCTTGCAGTTCATCTCCGGTGGAGAAAATTGCCACACGCAGTTTGCGCAGCACGCTCACTTCAGCAATGCCCAGCGACGCCAGCAGCGGCAGCTCGGCCGCGCCGAGACGCACACCGGCGTCCAGCACCTGTTTGCCCGCCTGAATGTCTTCGCCGATGCGACGAATGTTCTGCGCGGCCTGCACCGGCGCGGTAATCACAATGCCGCCGTCGCGCTGCTCCGTTTGCTCCTGCATCACCACGGCATCACAACCGGCCGGGATTGGCGCGCCGGTCATGATGCGGATCACGCTGCCCGCTGGCCAGGCACCGTTAAACGGCGCGCCAGCAAACGCTTTACCGGCCACCGGTAACACGCGGTCAGGCGCGATATCGGCCAAACGCAGCGCGTAACCGTCCATCGCCGAGTTATCAAACGAGGGCACATCGAGCGGCGAGTTAATGGGTTTCGCGGTGATACGTCCGGCGGCTTCAAACAGCGAGACGTTAAGCGAATCGCTGATCGGCGTCAGCTGTAGCAGCATCTTTTGCTGCGCGTCTTCGAGGGAGATTAATCCTGCGGTAAAAGGTTCCATGTCCATCTCTGCCTGGTTAATTTCAGATGCGGTCTATTATGGGTAATGCGTGGCCGTTAAGCGAGAGTTGGTGGTCAGGAAGGGGTATTTCACGTTACGGCTTATTGAATTTTCGGTCACCATAAATGGCGACCCTACAATATTGCGCGTGTATTAGTAGGGTCGCCATTTATGGCGACCGGAAAAACCACTCACAACCAAAAAAGCATAATCCACAATAAAAGGTTATGACCGCGCAGGCAGTTTCTGCTTTACAAGATGAGGGTGCCTTTCTATAGTCGAAAATTGCCAAAAAAAGATGAAAACCATTCTAAATCAGTGTTTTTGGTTCTGATTCCTTCACAGGGTACCGGTTATGGCTAAAGCAGTTATCGCAATTCACGGCGGTGCGGGCGCGATTACGCGTGCGGCAATGAGCGCCGAAAAAGAGCAGCACTATCGTCAGCAACTCAGCGCAATCGTTACCGCCGGCCAGCAAATTCTGGCCGCCGGCGGCAGTGCGCTGGATGCCGTTACCGAGGCCGTGCGCCTGCTGGAAGAGTGTCCGCTGTTTAACGCAGGCAAGGGCGCGGTATTCACTCATCAGGGCACGCATGAACTCGATGCCAGCATTATGGATGGCCGCACGCTGGACGTCGGCGCGGTCGCGGGCGTCAGCCACATCCGCAATCCGATTCTGGCGGCGCGTAAAGTGCTGGAAAACAGTCCGCACGTGCTGTTTATCGGTGCGGGCGCAGAAGCCTTTGCCGCCGAGCAAGGCTTAGCGCCGGTCGAGGCAGATTTCTTCTCCACGCCGGAACGCTGGGAACAGCTGCAGCGCGCGCTGCACAGCCAGCAGATGGTGCTGGACCACGACGGTGAAGCAAACAGTCACAGCAACGATCCGCTGGACCCGGATCGCAAATTCGGCACTGTCGGTGCGGTGGCGCTCGATCTTCAGGGTAATCTGGCGGCCGCCACCTCAACCGGCGGCATGACCAACAAACAGGCCGGACGCGTGGGCGATTCACCGTTGGTCGGCGCGGGCTGCTACGCCAGCAACGACACAGTGGCGGTTTCCTGTACCGGCACCGGCGAAGTGTTTATCCGTACGCTAGCCGCCTATGACGTAGCGGCGCAGATGCATTACGCCGGACGCTCGCTGCAACAGGCCACTGCCAACGTCATTCATGACAAAGTGCAGGAGCTTGAGGGTAGCGGCGGGCTGATTGCGATTGACGCCGCAGGCAATGTGGCGCTGCCGTTTAACAGCGAAGGCATGTATCGCGGATTCGCCTATGTGGATGGCGACGTTGAGGTAGCGATTTACCGCGACAGCTAAGGAGCAGGCATGACGGACCAACAGCTGCAGTTTGCGCCGGAGCAGGTTCTGGCGGTGCGCGATCTTAACGTGCGCTTTGAGCATGAAGGGCGCATTACCGAAGCGGTACGCAACCTGTCGCTCGACCTGCATCGCGGTGAAACGTTGGCGCTGGTGGGCGAATCGGGCTCGGGAAAATCTGTCACCTCGCTGGCGCTGATGCGTTTGATTCAGCAGGCCGGCGGCGAGGTGAGCGGTGAAATCCAGCTGCGTCGTCGCAATGGCGAGGTGCTGGATGTGATGCGCGCGTCGAACGGTCAGATGCGCAAAGTGCGCGGCGCCGATATGGCGATGATTTTTCAGGAGCCGATGACCTCGCTCAATCCGGTATTCACCGTTGGCGAGCAGATTGCGGAATCCATCCGTCTGCATCAGGGCAAAAGTCATCAGCAGGCGTTGGCGGAAGCGCGGCGCATGCTCGATCTGGTGCGCATTCCCGAAGCAAACAACGTGTTATCACGCTATCCGCATCAACTCTCAGGCGGCATGCGTCAGCGCGTGATGATTGCCATGGCGCTGTCGTGCAAACCGGCGCTGCTGATTGCCGATGAACCCACCACCGCACTCGACGTCACCATTCAGGCGCAAATTCTGCAATTGATCCGCGTGCTGCAAAAAGAGATGCAGATGGGGGTGATTTTTATCACCCACGATATGGGCGTGGTGGCGGAGATGGCCGATCGCGTGCAGGTGATGTATCGCGGTGATGTGGTGGAACGCGCGCCGGTGCAGCAGCTGTTTGCCGAACCGCAACAGCCTTATACCCGCGCGTTACTGGCGGCGGTGCCCAAACTGGGCGCGATGCACGGCCAGCCGTTACCGGCCAAATTTCCGTTACTGCACAGCAACGGCCGCGAAGAGAAAGCCGAGCCGCAGGACACGGTGCGTCACGATCGACCGCCAATTTTGCAGGTGCGTGATTTAGTCACGCGCTTTGATATTCGCGGCGGCTTACTCAATCGCGTCAAGCGTCGCGTGCACGCGGTGGAGAAAGTCAGTTTCGATCTCCATGCCGGTGAAACGCTGGCGCTGGTAGGCGAATCCGGCTGCGGAAAATCCACCACCGGACGTTCACTGCTGCGGCTGGTGGCTAGCCAGGGCGGCACCATCACCTTTGACGGCCAACGCATCGATGCGCTGCAGGGCAATGCGCTGGCGTCGCTGCGCCGCGATATCCAGTTTATTTTCCAGGATCCTTACGCCTCGCTCGATCCACGTTTAACAGTGGGTTTCTCGATCATGGAACCGCTGCTGGTGCATAAAACGCTGGATCGCCGTCAGGCGGAGAAACGCGTTGCCTGGCTGCTGGAGCGCGTGGGTCTGCTGCCGGAACATGCGCAGCGTTATCCGCACGAATTTTCCGGCGGCCAGCGCCAGCGTATTTGTATTGCACGCGCGCTGGCGCTCAATCCCAAAGTGGTGATCGCCGATGAGTCGGTGTCGGCGCTGGACGTGTCGATTCAGGCGCAAATTATCAACCTGATGCTCGATTTGCAGCGTGAATTTGGTATCGCCTTCTTATTTATCTCGCACGATATGGCGGTAGTGGAACGCATCAGCCATCGCGTGGCGGTGATGTATCTCGGACAGATCGTGGAGATGGGGCCGCGCCAGGCAGTATTTGAGCAGCCGCGCCATCCGTACACCAAAAAACTGATGGCCGCAGTGCCGGTGGCCGATCCGGCGCATCGGCATCGTGAGCGGGCGCTGATGGTGGATGAGATCCCCAGCCCGATTCGCCCGTTGGGCGATGAGCCGGAAGTGGCGCCTTTACTGGAAGTGGCACCGGGCCATTTTGTCGCCCGACACGCAATTAGTGGCGCCTGAGCAGCAAACAACCGCACATCTTTGGATGTCGCGCATGACAGGGATTACAGGAGAACGATAACGATGCACCATATTATGCGAAAAGGGGTTATCACTGCCGGTTTGTTGAGTTCGGCGCTGGCGCTGCCCGCGTGGGCGGCGAAAGATGCGGTGATTGCGGTGGCCTCGACCTTTACCACGCTCGATCCATATGACGCGAACGATACGCTGTCGCAGGCGGTGGCGAAGTCCTTCTATCAGGGCTTGTTTGGCTTCGATAAAGACATGAAGCTGATCAACGTGCTGGCGGAAAGCTATCAGGCGAGCAGCGACGGTCTGACGTACACCATCAAGCTGCGTCCCGGCGTGAAATTCCAGGATGGCACCGACTTCAATGCCGAAGCGGTAAAAGTAAACCTCGATCGCGCCAGCAATCCGGATAACCATCTCAAGCGCTATAACCTGTTTAAATATATCGCCACCACCGAAGTGGTCGATCCGAGCACGGTGAAAATCACTCTGAAGCAGCCGTTCTCGGCCTTCATTAATAATCTCGCGCACCCGGCGGCGGTGATGATTTCGCCAACCGCGCTGAAAAAATATGGCAAGGATATCGGCTTCCATCCGGTGGGAACCGGCCCGTTTGCCTTTGATACCTGGAACCAGACCGACTTCGTGAAAGTGAAGAAGTGGGATGGCTACTGGAAAAAAGGCTATCCCAAGCTGGATAGCATTACCTGGCGTCCGGTAGTGGATAACAACACCCGCGCGGCGATGCTGCAAACCGGCGAAGCGAGCTTTGCTTTCCCGGTGCCGTTCGAGCAGGCCAAACTGCTGGAAGGCAACAGCAAGCTCGATGTGGTCACCACGCCATCGATCATGCAGCGCTACATCAGCCTCAACGTGACGCAAAAGCCGTTTGATAACCCGAAAGTACGTGAAGCGCTGGAGTATGCGATCAACCGTCAAGCGCTGGCGAAAGTCGCCTTTGCCGGATACGCCACGCCAGCTACCGGCATCGTGCCGCCGAGCATCGACTTTGCGCAGAGTTATCCGGCGATCAAATACGATCCGGCCAAAGCGCGCGAATTGCTGAAGGAAGCGGGCTTCCCGAACGGTTTCGAAACCACCTTGTGGTCGTCGCATAACCACAGCACTGCGCAGAAAGTGCTGCAGTTCACCCAGCAGCAGCTGGCGCAGGTGGGCGTGAAGGTGAAAGTGACGGCGATGGATGCCGGTCAACGCGCCGCTGAAGTGGAGAGCAAAGGGCAGAAAGAGAGCGGTGTGCGCATGTTCTACACCGGCTGGTCAGCTTCAACCGGTGAAGCCGACTGGGCGCTGACGCCGCTGTTCGCCACCACCTCATGGCCGCCAGCGATCTTCAACACCGCGTTCTACAGCAATCCGCAGGTGGATAAAGATCTCGCCGACGCGCTGAAAACCACCGATCGCGACCAGAAAGCGAAGCTGTACAAAGACGCGCAGGATCGCATCTGGAACGACCATCCGTGGATCCCGCTGGTGGTGGAACAACTGCTGTCAGCCAACAATAAAAACCTCAGCGGTTTTTATGTCATGCCCGATACCTCATTCAATTTTGATGAGGCCGATCTGAAGTAACAGACGCGGCCAGCCTTAGCGGGCTGGCCGATGCTGCGCAGGACTTCGCATGCTCAACTATTTTCTCAAACGATTACTGGGACTGATTCCCACGCTGCTGATTGTGGCGGTGCTGGTGTTCCTGTTCGTCCATTTGCTGCCGGGCGATCCGGCGCGCCTGATTGCCGGCTCGGAAGCGGATGCTTCGGTGGTGGCGCTGGTGCGTCAGGATCTCGGCCTCGATCAGCCGCTGATCAAGCAGTTCTGGCACTTTATGATTAATGCGGTGCAAGGCGATTTCGGCCATTCGCTGGTCTCGAAACGTCCGGTGATTGATGAAATTGCCGCGCGCTTTTTCCCGACGCTGTGGCTGACACTGAGCAGCATGGTGTGGGCGGTGATTTTCGGTATGGCGATTGGCATCACCTCGGCGGTGTGGCGCAATCGCTGGCCGGATCGCATCGGCATGACGCTGGCGGTGTCGGGCATCTCGTTCCCGGCGTTTGCGCTCGGCATGCTGCTGATGCAGGTGTTTTCCGTCGAGCTCGGCTGGTTGCCGACCGTCGGCGCGGATAGCTGGAAACACTACATTTTGCCGTCGATCACCTTGGGTGCGGCGGTGGCGGCGGTGATGGCGCGCTTCACCCGCGCCTCGTTCGTGGAGGTGATGCAGGAAGATTACATGCGCACCGCACGCGCCAAAGGGGTACGCGAATCGCTGGTGGTGGTGAAACACGGCCTGCGTAACGCCATGATCCCAGTGGTTACCATGATGGGCCTGCAGTTTGGTTTCCTGCTCGGCGGCTCGATTGTGGTGGAAGTGGTGTTCAACTGGCCAGGCTTAGGCCGCTTGCTGGTGGATTCGGTCGAGATGCGCGATTACCCGGTGATTCAGGCCGAAGTGCTGCTGTTCTCGCTGGAATTCATTCTGATTAACCTGATTGTCGACGTGCTGTACGCGGCAATCAACCCGGCAATTCGCTACAAGTAAGGAGTCGCAATTGAAGAACTGGCGACGAGCCGCGGCATTGAAAACCATGCCGACTATCACGGAAAACCGGGTACGCACGCCGTGGCGCGAATTCTGGCGGCGCTTTCGCCGTCAGCATGTGGCGCTGCTGGCCGGATTGTTTGTGCTGCTGCTGATTGTGGTGGCGTTTATCGCGCCGCTGATTGCGCCTTTTGATGCGGAAAACTATTTCGATTACGACCGGCTGAACGAAGGGCCGTCGCTGATGCACTGGTTTGGCGTTGATTCACTGGGGCGCGATATCTTCAGCCGCGTGCTGGTGGGCACGCGCATTTCGCTGATTGCCGGTTTCTTCTCGGTGGCGATTGGCGCGCTGATCGGCACCGTGTTAGGTCTGCTGGCGGGCTATTACGAAGGCTGGTGGGATCGCATCACCATGCGCATCTGCGATGTATTGTTCGCGTTCCCCGGCATTCTGCTGGCGATTGCGGTGGTGGCAATTATGGGCAGCGGCATGAGCAACGTGATTATCGCGGTGGCGATCTTCAGCATTCCGGCGTTTGCCCGTTTGGTGCGCGGCAATACGCTGGTGCTGAAACATCAAACCTATATTGAATCGGCGCGCAGCATTGGTGCGTCGGACTGGACCATTATCATGCGTCACATCCTGCCCGGCACGGTGTCGTCGATTGTGGTCTATTTCACCATGCGCATTGGTACATCGATTATTACGGCGGCGAGTTTGTCCTTTCTTGGCCTCGGCGCGCAGCCGCCCACGCCGGAGTGGGGCGCAATGCTGAATGAAGCGCGCGCCGATATGGTGATTGCGCCGCATGTCGCCATCTTCCCAAGCCTGGCGATTTTCCTTACCGTGCTGGCGTTTAACCTGCTAGGTGATGGTTTGCGTGATGCGCTGGATCCGAAATTGAAGACCTGATGGTGGTTCGGTCGCCATAAATGGCGACCCTACAAAAACGTGCTCGTTTCCGCCGTGCAAAACCTTCATCGATCATTCGTAGGGTCGCCATTCATGGCGACCTTTTCACCGACCGCACAATCCCGCCCTTAAAACGTTTCCCAATTGTCATTACTGTGCGCGGCGGCAGGTGCGGCGCGGGTTGGCGTCATCACCGGTTTCACCACTTTCGCCTGCGGCGCAGCGGCCTGGCGCGTGCCGGTTTTGAAGCGGGCCACCGCAGAAGAGAGGCTGCTGGCCTGCTGTTCCAGCGACGCCGACGCATTAGCGGATTCCTGCACCAGCGTGGCGTTCTGCTGCGTGACGCGATCCATCTCGTTCACCGCCTGCCCAATCTGGTCGATGCCGCGACTCTGCTCATCGGATGCCGAAGCAATCTCGCCCATGATATCGGTGACGCGGGTGACGGCGCTGACGATCTCCTGCATGGTTTCACCGGCACTGCTCACCTGTTGTGAACCGGTGTTGACGCGCTGCACGGAATTCTCAATCAGCAGTTTGATCTCTTTCGCCGCCTGGGCGCTGCGCTGTGCCAGATTGCGCACTTCGCCTGCCACCACGGCAAAACCGCGCCCTTGTTCACCGGCACGCGCCGCTTCTACCGCTGCGTTAAGCGCGAGGATGTTGGTCTGGAATGCAATGCCATCAATTACGCTGGTGATATCGGCGATTTTCTTTGAGCTGTCGGCGATATCGCGCATGGTTTTCACCACGCCATCCACCACGTTGCCGCCTTTATCGGCGGTTTCCGAAGCGGTTTTCGCCAACTGGGTCGCCTGACGCGCGTTATCGGCGTTCTGTTTCACCGTCGCGGTCAGCTCTTCCATGCTCGCCGCAGTCTCTTCCAGTGATGCCGCTTGTTGTTCGGTGCGTGAAGAGAGATCGTTATTGCCGGTGGCAATTTCGCTGGCGCTGCCAAAAATTGCATCCGCGCTATCACGCACATTGTTGATGGTGCTGAGCAACGACTGCTGCATGTGGTTGAGGCTGGCGGCAATCGATGCCATTTCGCTGCGGCCTTCCACCTGCAAACTGCCAGAGAGATCGCCGTCGGCGAAGCGCTCCATCTGCTGCTGTACCTGCTTCATCGGTGCCAGCAGGATACGACGCACCAGAATCCACACGGCAACCAGTAACAGCACCACAACCACCGCCATCACGGCCATCATCACAAGCATCTGATGATAGGTGCTGACGTTTTCTGCGCTGCGCTCCGCTAACAGTTGCACGTTCTGCTCGCGCCACTGTTTGTAGGCTACTTCCAGCGCGTCTTGCGCCTCTTGCGCGTCGAGTTCACCGTATGCGGCGTAATCATTCGCTTTCAGGAATTTAACCGACTGGTTCAACAGGTCAGCATACGCGACAAATCGACCTTCAACTAAACTTGCAGAGTCCGCACTTTGTCCTGTAAGACGCGGAAAGCCTTTATAGAGATCGAAATGGCTTTTAGCTTCATCAAGCGAAATGCTGGCTGCTGTGAGAAGTTTGTCGATGGCCGCGCGCGAAGCCTCATCCGTTTGATTTTTTAACATACGAATTGCAACACGGTTGATAGTGACACGTGTTTTCACCAGCGTTTGCCAGCCATCCGCTAATTCGCGTTGTTGGTGTGAAAGTTGGTCGCTGGTAGTGAAATTATGTTGTCCTGTTATTAAAGAAGATAAGAACAGAGAGCCTGAGATCGCCTGCATTGCAGTGAAAACCACCAGAATTATCATAATGGCGGTCACAATTTTCATTCGTTTTAACATATGTGAATCTCGGTGAAAGTAGGCTGATAGTTATGTTATCGGTGTAAAACGAAATCGCTTAAGTGCCAGCGGGAAATAATTACGTCACGGGATGATGAGAGGCGGGAAAAAACAGATGAAAGCGTTTAATTACGAGCAGGATTTCAAGCACATCGATTTTCGCCAGCAGCCAGAGCTGTATCAGGTGGGGCGCGGCGAGCAGGGCGTGTTGATGGTCGAACCTTACAAAAGTGAGATTCTGCCGCACTGGCGTTTTCGCACCGTCGAGCTGGCAAAACAATCTTCACAGCAGATTATGCAGTTATTTGAAGCGTATCGCGCGCAGGACGATTTTGTCGGCATGGACATGGCGCGCAAATATATTCAGATGGGGTACACGCGTGCGCGCCGCTATAGCAATCATCAGGGCGGACGAAAATATGACGAGGCCGGCAACGAATTGCCGCGTACCACAGAAAAAGAAAAGGCCGCTGCGGCGGCCGTTTTCAAAGCATGCTGGGATAAACTGCGCGCGGATACTGACTATCTGGCGCGCAAACGTGCGCACCAGCAGAAGTATGGTTAAACGCGGGTGCCCCACAGATCGTATTCGTCGGCGTGTTCGACTTTAACGCGTACCACGTCGCCGACTTTCACCTGACGATCGCCGTTCAGATAGACCGCGCCATCAATTTCCGGCGCGTCAGCCATGCTGCGGCCGACCGCGCCTTCTTCATCGACTTCATCAATCAGCACGAGCACTTCGCGGCCGATTTTTTCCTGCAGACGTTCGCTGGAGATCCTCTGCTGCAGCTGCATGAAGCGATCAAAACGATCCTGCTTCACGTCATCCGGTACCTGATCCGGCAGCTGGTTGGCGGTTGCGCCATCTACTGGGCTGTACTGGAAGCAGCCAACGCGATCGAGGCGCGCTTCCTGCAGGAAGTCGAGCAGCATCTGGAAATCTTCTTCGGTTTCGCCAGGGAAGCCGACGATAAAGGTTGAACGCAGCGTCAGCTCTGGGCAGATTTCACGCCAGCGCTTAATGCGCTCCAGCGTACGCTCTACCGCGCCTGGACGCTTCATCAGCTTGAGGATGCGCGGGCTGGCGTGCTGCAGCGGGATATCGAGGTACGGCAGAATTTTGCCTTCAGCCATCAGCGGAATAACGTCATCCACATGCGGATACGGATAAACGTAGTGCAGACGCACCCACACGCCGAGTTTGGCTAACTGCTCGCACAGGCTCACCATGCTGGTTTTCACTGGCGATCCGTTCCAGAAACCGGTGCGATGTTTGACATCCACGCCGTAAGCGGAGGTGTCTTGTGAGATCACCAGCAGCTCTTTCACGCCGGCTTCGACCAAACGTTTGGCTTCGTCGAGTACCGAACCGATTGGACGGCTATCCAGATCGCCACGCATCGATGGAATGATGCAGAAGGTGCAGCGATGGTTGCAGCCTTCGGAAATTTTCAGGTAGGCGTAATGGCGCGGCGTCAGTTTGACGCCTTGCTCTGGCACCAGGCTGAGGAACGGGTTGTGCTCCGGCTTAGGCACATAGGTGTGCACGTGCGACAGAACCTGCTCGTAGCTGTGCGGGCCGGTGATCTCCAGCACCTTCGGATGCACTTCGCGGATCTGATCCACTTTGGCACCGAGGCAGCCAGTGACGATAACTTTGCCGTTCTCGTTCAGCGCTTCACCAATCGCTTCCAGAGATTCCTGTACGGCGCTATCAATAAATCCACAGGTGTTAACGATGACGATCTCCGCATCATCGTAGCGTGGCACCACGTCATAGCCTTCAGTACGCAGCTCCGTCAGGATGCGTTCAGAGTCGACGAGGTTTTTCGGACAGCCGAGGGAGACGAACCCCACGCGCGGTGGATTTTTGACTTGGCTCATAAGGTTAAAAATTCATCATAATTAGTGTGGATAGGGGGGCGATTGTACAGAGGTTGCAGAGGAAAATGTATAGGCTGTGTAAGAATCTCCTTATCGACAACCATTGTGCTGTAGATATGCTTAACTCAGTGAGCGACGCGCGCTCTCATTAAGCGCCGTGCCTGAGTTGCTCGTCTGCGAACGTGATCCGAGTTGTGTAAGCTGACGTGTTTTGCTTAAATGTTGGGTCGGTAAAGGTAAGTACTTATCTTCACTGAAAATTTCAAATCGCACTGATAGTGAATCCTCACTGCCAGGGCAGAAGTGGATAATGTGAGAGCAGACATATGCAAGAGATCGTCAAAGGTTTTCTGAATTTTCAACAGAATGTGTTCCCTGAAAGGAAGGATCTTTTCAAAAGTTTGGCATCCAACCAAAATCCCAAAGCCCTGTTTATCTCCTGCTCAGACAGCCGTCTGGTGCCAGAGCTGGTGACGCAGTCGGAGCCGGGTCAGCTGTTCGTGATCCGTAACGCCGGTAATATCGTGCCACCGTTTGGTCCAGAGCCGGGCGGCGTGTCTGCCACCATTGAGTACGCAGTAGTGGCGCTGGGCGTGACCGAAATTATTATTTGTGGTCACTCCAACTGCGGTGCCATGAACGCGATTGCTTCCAATGCCGATCTGGAAACCATGCCAGCGGTTGATCACTGGTTGCACTACGCCAACGCGGCGAAAGCGGTGGTGGAAGAGCGCAACTACGATTCGGTTGAGAAACGTCTCAACGAAATGGTGAAAGAGAACGTGATCGCGCAGCTGCACAATATCAAAACACACCCTTCTGTGGCGGTCGCGCTGCGTAAAGGCAAAGTGCGCCTGCACGGGTGGGTTTATGATATTGAGAGCGGTGGCATCATTGCGCTGACCAAAGGCGGTGAATCCTTTATTTCACTGTCGGAAAACCCGGAAACCTGCTTCGAGTAATTCCGCCTAACCACCTGCAATGCAGGTGGTTTTTCCTCGCATTTCGCTAATATTTCCTCCCGCGCTGAAAACCAACTTCTACACTTGAGAAGCAATTACCTCTGATAAGGGCTCTCTCATGCGATTTCCCCTTTGTGTTCCCGTGTTAACGCTGGCGCTGCTGGCTGCGGGCTGTACCTCTCATGTGGCCGACAAAAAACAATATTCCGGCTTCCTCGGCGATTATAGTCAGCTGCAATCGACCCAATCGCCAAGCGGTAAACCGACGCTGCGCTGGATCTCTCCCGACTATCACGATGCTGATTATCGAGGCGTGGTTTACACGCCGGTGGTCTATTATCCGGCGGCGCACCCGACTGCGCGTATCAGCCAGCAAACGCTGGATGAGGTGCGCAGTTACACCGATAGCCAGCTGAAGCGGGCGATTTCTGAACGCAAGCCGCTGGTGACCACCAAAGGCCCGCGTACGTTGCTGGTGAAAGCGGCGATTACGGCGGTATCGGCAGAGAATGAAGGCGTGCAGTTCTACGAAGTGGTGCCGATTGCCGCCGTTGTTGCCAGCACCATGGCGGCCACCGGACATCGCACGCAAGAGAGCTCGCTGTTCCTCGAAATCGAAGCGGTGGATGCACAAACCGGCAAGCCGATGATTAAAGTAGTGCGCAAAGCCTTCGGCAAAACCCTACCGAATAACAACACGCCAATTACCCTCACCGATCTCCGTCCAGGCATCGATGAGATGGTGCGCGACACGTTGGCGTTCTCCGTGCCGTGAACCTGTGCCCGGCCGTGTGCCGGGCTTAATGTTTTGTAAATCCTGCACATCCTTTGTCACGCGCTGACTACCCTTAACGGCAGACCGTGATAAAGGAGAATGCCATGCGTTTACTGCCCGCCGCGCTGCTGTTTGGCGCTTTAAGCACGTCCTTACCGTTATTCGCCGCCGATGTGCAGGTTCAGTTGCTACAGGACAAGCTCGATCATCCGTGGTCCGTGGCTTTTCTGCCCGACAATCAAACGCTGTTAATTACTGAACGATCCGGCCAGCTGCGCAGCTGGCAGCCGGGCAAAGGCCTGTCGCAACCGATCGGCGGCGTGCCGAAGGTGTGGGCGAATCGTCAGGGCGGCTTGCTGGATGTGGTGCTGGCGCCGGACTTTACCCAAAGCCGCCGCGTGTGGCTCAGCTACACCACCGCCGATGCCAGCGGTCGCGCCGGCGGCGTGGTGGGTTATGGCCGATTAAGCAATGACAACCGCCAGCTGAGCGACTTTAAAGTGGTGCTGGAGCAAACGCCAAAGCTGTCGAGTGGCGCCAATATCGGCACGCGACTGGCGTTTGATCGTCAGGGCTTTCTCTATATCGCCTTCGGTGACAACTTCGCCAGCAGCAGCGCGCAGCAGCTGGATAAGCTCTCCGGCAAAATCGTGCGTCTGACCAAAGACGGTGAAATCCCGCCGGACAACCCGTTTGTTAATCGCCAGGGCGCGCGCGCTGAGATCTGGTCCTACGGCATGCGCAATCCGCAAGGGCTGGCGCTCAATCCGTGGACGCAGCAAATGTGGGAAAGCGAACACGGCCCGCGCGGCGGCGATGAGGTAAACATCCCGGAGAAGGGCAAAAATTACGGCTGGCCGCTGGCGACGTACGGCATTGATTACAGCGGAGAGAAAGTGCCGGAAGCGAAAGGCAGTGAAGTCGAAGGTACCGAGCAACCGCTGCACTACTGGAAAGTCTCGCCGGCCATCAGCGGCATGGCGTTCTATAACAGCGCGCGCTTCCCGCAGTGGAAAAACTCACTGTTTATCGGCGCGCTGAAGGAGAAGAGTTTGATTCGCTTGCAGGTGAATGGCGAGAAAGTGGTGGAGGAGCAGCGCTTACTGGAGGATCGTGGCGAACGTATTCGTGATGTACGACAAGGCCCGGATGGTTATCTCTACGTGCTAACCGATGAGTCTAACGGCAAGCTGCTAAAAGTGGGGCTGCCAGACGCCGCCAGCGCCCCACGCGGTTAACTTAGCGCGCCCAGTTACACACTTCCCATCCGCGCTGCTGTGCTTCCTGCAGCAGCAGCGGATTGGGATTCACCACCCATGCATGGTCGGCATGCGCCAGCAGCGGTAAATCATTCATTGAATCGCTGTAAGCCCAGGTGCGTTCAAAGCGTTGATCCTGCTGTAACGCTTTCCAGTCGCTGAGGCGCGTCACTTTGCCTTCGCGATAGGTCATGGTGCCGTAAGTTTGCCCGCTGTAGCGTTCATCCACCACTTCAACGCCAATTGCCAGTGCGCCGTGAACACCAAGGCGCTCGGCGATCGGTACCGCCAGATGATCGCCGCTGGCAGTAATGATCATTACCGTATCGCCGCGCTGCTGATGCCACTCAATGCGCTCGCGGGCGGCGGGGAACACGCGCGGCATGATGTCGCGATGGATAAAGCGGCGTACCCAGCCTTCAACGGTCATAGTGGCCATACCGGCGAGTGGCGCCAGCGTGGTATTCATGTACTCTTCAATCGATAACGTACCAGTGTGATATTTTTCCATCAGGATTTTCTCCTGCTGGATGATCTCTTCGGGGGCAAATCCCTGTGAAACCAACCAGCGCAGCCATAGGCTGGTGCTGTCTTCACAAATCAGGGTTTCGTCCAAATCGAAAATGGCTAAGTCCATCGCGGCTCTCCTCAGGCTGACTGAATTCAGGTTAGCGGAAATTTGTGACTGGCTTAACCGTTCTGCGAAAAATCGGAATTACACGCAAAATTTTTCAATAGTCAGATGGGCAAAAGTGGCGGCGCTGCGCGGTTGGTGCCAGGGTTACTCTAATAAACTCTATAAAACTTTACGATTGGACGGTTTTTTTCGCTGGCCTGAACCGTTAGCGTGGGATGAGACATGTCTTATCTGCAAAAAACCAAGATTTAACAAGGACAATCTGGTCATCCTCATGAGAAAAAACACCTTCGCTACTGCATGGCGGCCGCTGGCTGCATCGTCACTATTATTACTTTTCATTCCTATTTCAACGCTGGCAGAACAAGCTCCAGCCGCTCCGCAGATAGACGCTAAAGCCTGGATCTTAATGGATTACAACAGCGGCAAAGTGCTGGCGGAATCCAATGCCGATCAGCGCCTCGATCCCGCCAGTTTGACCAAAATGATGACCAGCTATGTGGTCGGCCAGGCGCTGAAATCGGGCAAGATTACCAACGATGACATGGTCACTATCGGCCAGGATGCATGGGCAACTGGCAATCCCAAACTGCGCGGTTCATCGCTGATGTTCCTCAAGCCTGGCGATCGCATTCCGGTCTCTGAACTGAATAAAGGCGTGGTGATTCAATCTGGCAACGACGCTTGTATCGCATTGGCTGATTATGTCGCGGGCAGCCAGGATTCGTTTATTGGGTTGATGAACAACTACGTCAAAGCCTTCGGCCTGCAAAATACCCACTTTATGACGGTGCACGGCCTGGACGCTGAAGGACAATACAGCACCGCGCGTGACATGGCGATTATCGGCCAGCGCCTGATCAGCGATGTACCGGAAGAGTATGCGCTTAACAGCGAAAAAGAGTTCACCTTCAATAAGATTAAGCAGATGAACCGTAACCGTCTGCTGTGGAGCACTAATCTGAAGGTGGATGGTATTAAAACCGGTCACACCTCCGGCGCAGGCAATAATCTGGTGGCCTCGGCAACCGAAGGTGATATGCGCCTGATTTCCGTGGTGCTCGGTGCGGCAACCGATGCTACCCGTTTCCGTGAAAGCGAGAAGCTGCTGACGTGGGGCTTCCGTTTCTATGAAACCGTGACGCCGATTAAGGCCGACAAGCCGTTTGCACAGCAGCGCGTATGGTTTGGCGATCATAGTCAGGTGAATCTCGGTGTAGCAAAAGACGCTGCCATCACCGTGCCGAAAGGGCAGATGAAAAACCTCAAGGCCAGCTTTACTCTGAATTCACCGCAGCTGGAAGCGCCGCTGGAGAAGAATCAGGTGGTGGGCACTATCGATTTCCAGCTGGATGGCAAAACCATTGAACAACGCCCGCTGGTGGCGATGGAAGCGGTGCCGGAAGGCGGCTTTATTGGCCGGATTTGGGACTTCATTATGATGAAATTCCACGGCTGGTTCGGGAAGTGGTTTAGTTAATAAAAAACGGTGCGCATCAAGCGCACCGTGTTGTAGGGTCGCCATTCATGGCGACCTCATCCCTCACTCACGTATCCACCCTTTCTTAATCGGCATAGCAAACAGTGCGCGATACACCTGATGCGTAAACGCCAGCATGCGCTCGCCATACAGCTGCCACGCCATGTGCGATGCCAGACACGCCAGCAAACCAACCAAAAAGCCGCCCAGCATATCCATGGGCCAGTGCACGCCAAGGTAGACGCGTGACCACGCAATGGCGCTGCCGATCACCAGTAACAGCACGCCCGACCACAAGCGATGCCAGAAGATAAATGCCAGCGCAAAGGTAAAAATGGTGGTGCCGTGATCGCTCGGATAAGAGTCATCTGCGGCGTGAGATAAGAACTGATGCCCGAATCCTATGGCAAAAGGACGCGGATGTGGCAACAGCTGGCCGACGCACCATGAGATGCTCAGCGCGTATAGCAGCGCCATGCCGGTTTTCAACACCAGCGCGCGTTGCGATTGAACATGTTCGCGCGGTCCCCACAGCCACAGCGCCACAATCAGCAGCGGCACGATGGCAATCACATCTTTGGCGATAAAGGTCGCCAGACTGATCAGCCACTGTGGCGAATCCTGCGTGGCGTTGATCCATAAAAAAAGCGTGTGGTTCAGTGCTTCCATCACGATTCCTTGTCCTCGTCTTGTTTACCCGAAAAACAGCAGCGCAAATATGGCTGCAAAATAAGCTGGATAGATTAAAAGCGGGCCACTGATGAGTACATAGTCGCGCTCTTAAACTTATTGCGGGTTGTTGGAGTGTTTAACTTTGATGAAAGTTGCGTGACGGTTTAATTAAAACAGGGCGTAGCAAGAGGATGACGAAGGGGATTTTGGCAAGCTGGCGAAATAGCCATAAAAAAACCCGCAAGTCAGTGACCGGCGGGCTCCACAATTTGGGGATTTCAAAGAAAAGCAGTGGCACTTATTCAGACTGCGCCCCCCAAAGAAAGTTCTGGACAGCGCGAAAATATTTTTATAAAGGCAAAAGCGGCCAGATTATCACGATCAAGGTGCCAGCCAGCGTCAGCAAAACGTTAGCAATCGCATAAGTTCCTGCATAGCCTAAGGCTGGAATGCTGCTGCGCGCGGTATCGCTGATGATCTCCATTGCCGGCGCACAGGTGCGTGCGCCCATGATGGCACCAAACAGTAGCGCGCGGTTCATGCGCAGTACATAAGCGCCGAACAGATAGCAAATCACCACCGGCAGCAAACTCACCAGTAAGCCACTCACCAGCATCAATGCTCCGGCGCTGCCAAAACCGTGCTGCAAACCGCTGCCCGCGCTCAGGCCAACGCCCGCCATAAACACCATCAAACCAAACTCTTTCACCATCGTCAGCGCACCCTGCGGGATATAGCCAAAGGTCGGATGGTTGGCGCGCATAAAGCCGAGCATGATGCCCGCGAACAACAAACCGGCGGCATTACCGATGCCAAAGCTGAAATTGCTAAACTGGAAAGTGATCATGCCGATCATTAAGCCGACGATAAAGAAGGCGCAGAAGGCGAGCAGATCGGTGATTTGGCTGTGAATGGCGATAAAACCAATGCGATCGGCAAGGCTCTTGACGCGGCGTGCTTCGCCGCTTACCTGCAGCACATCGCCTTTGTTGAGCATAATGCTGTCATCGATCGGCATCTCGATCTGGCTGCGAATCACGCGGTTGAGGAAGCAGCCGTGATCGGTCAGTTTGAGGTGGCTCAGGCGCTTGTTCACCGCGTTGTGGTTTTTCACCACGATCTCTTCGGTGACGATGCGCATATCCAGCAGATCGCGATCGAACACCTCTTTGCCGTTACGGAAGCTGGGATCAAGACGCGCGTGCGCATCGGGATAGCCCACCAGTGAGATATCGTCGCCCAGCTGCAGCATCGCGTCGCCGTCCGGGCTGGCGAGAATGCCGTTGCGGCGCAGACGTTCAATGTAGCAGCCGGTCTGGCGATGAATGCCCAGCTCGCGCAGGTTTTTGCCGCCGCTCCACTCCACCAGTTCCGGGCCGACGCGATAGGCGCGAATCACCGGCAGAAACACTTTGCGCTGACTGTCGGCGTCGAGGCCGCGCTCGCGTGCGATTTGCTGCGCACAGGTCGGTAGATCCTGATGTTGCAGGCGCGGCAAATAGCGTGCGCCAAAAATCAGGCTGACTAAACCTACCAGATAGGTGAGGGCATAACCGAGGCTGAGATTATCCTGCATCAACGTGAGCTGATGGCTGTCGCTGATGCTTTGCCGCAGCGTATCGCCAGCGCCCACCAGCACCGGCGTCGAGGTCATCGAACCGGCTAACATGCCTGCGGTTAAACCAATATCCCAGCCGAATACTTTGCCAAGCGTCAGGGCGATTAACAGCGCGCTGACCACCATGACAATCGCCAGGAAGAAGTAATTTTTACCGTCGCGAAAAAATATCGAGAAAAAGTTAGGTCCGGCTTCCACGCCGACACAAAAAATAAACAACATAAAGCCAAGACTTAATGCGTCAGTATTAATGGCGAAATGCTGTTGACCTAAAATCAACGAAACAACCAGGACACCAATGGAATTACCGAGTTGGACCGAGCCGAGGCGTAATTTACCTAAGCAGAGTCCGAGTGCTAAAACGACAAATAATAACAGAACGTCATTTCCGCTTAACAATTCTGCGACGTTAATGTTCACGGTTTAACTTCTTCTTAACCTGTAACCAGTTGATGAGAGGACCTTTTTTCGCTATCTTGTGCCGAACGTTAAGGTTCCTGCAACAAAAGCGTTCAAGCCGAAATCTAAAGCGGCGTCATTCTAATCATAATTAACACCCTCAGCTATCGGCAGTTTTCATTCCTTTCGCCTCCAGCTGTTTCTTTTTATTTCCAGTCGTGCGCATCAGGGCAGAAAAAGTTTCATAATTGTTAACGTCAAAGTTGAGGATAATTATGTTGCAGCGCAATAATCGCTGGCCAGCATCCATTCTGGGCGTGATGCTTTATACGCTGGTGTTTATTTATGCACATCATTTCTGGGCCGCCGCCAGTGAACAAGCCGTGCGCGGACAACCAGAATTACTGCTGTTTTTACTGCCGGGATGTTTGATGGCGCTACTGCAGCCGGAAAGTCCGCTGATCAGCACCTTGTGGGTGGCGCTGGGCGGTACGCTGCTGGGCATGATGTGGTTAATGCTGGCGGTGCCAATGACGCATAGCGGCTTGTTGGTTGTGGCCTGGAGTTTAAGTGCGCTGTTTTGGGCGGGATGTGGTGCGCTGCTGGTGCGCTTGCTGCGGATTATGCTGGCGATGCGTGCCGAATAGCACCAATAAAAACGGGCCCGCAGGCCCGTTCTCTTACGCTTCGATACCCAGGTTTTCTTTGGTCCAGGCAGCGAATTCGGTGTAACCACCAATGTGCTGATCGTCGAGGAAAATCTGCGGCACGGTTGTTACCGGCTTGCCGGCACGGGCTTCCAGATCGGCTTTAGTAATGCCGGTGGCCTGAATATCAACGTACTGATAGTTAAAATCGTCGCGCTCGCTGGTCAGCTTGGCGGCCAACTCTTTCGCACGTACGCAGTAAGGGCAGCTAGAACGGCCAAAAATCACTGCAAT
The DNA here is from genome assembly GCF_024707505.1 of Pantoea sp. SOD02. Classification (GTDB taxonomy): domain Bacteria; phylum Pseudomonadota; class Gammaproteobacteria; order Enterobacterales; family Enterobacteriaceae; genus Pantoea; species Pantoea symbiotica. Next base: position 1,445,093 of record NZ_CP102604.1, read on the forward strand.
CATTGCTTCTCTCCTTCCGCTGCTGTTTTGTGACTAGAATCACATCACAGCGTGAATAATGCGTCACATCATGCCCGCCCATCCTGCTTAATGAAAGAAGAAGTTACCTGTTATTCTGATACCTGCTGCCTATGCAGACGCTAAAACTGAATGAACGCCAAGGAACCCTCGCATGCGTGATCTCGCCACATTACCGAAACCCGTGTTATTGCTCGAAGTGCTCGGCGTGCTTGCCGTGATTGGCGCATTGTTGCTCACCAACGATTGGGTGAGCGCACCTGACTTCATCGCGAAAAAGCCGCTGGCGACGCTGCTGTTTTTTCTCGGCATCGCGTTGATGCTGCCTGCCGCGTGGATGATGATGTGGCGCACGGCGAAGGCGATGGCTCCACAATTGTTCAATCATTCCAACAAAAAGAAGTAACCACCGGAGAGGATTTATGACGCCGACTATCGATTTACTGTGCAGCCACCGTTCCATTCGCGCTTTTACCGAACAGGGCATTGATGAGGCGCAACGCAGCGCCATTATTGCAGCGGCACAAGCGGCTTCGACCTCCAGCTTTTTGCAGTGCTCCTCGATTATTCGTATTACCGATCCCGCAAAGCGCGAGCAGCTGGTACAGCTGACCGGCGGCCAGCCTTGGGTCAGCGCGGCAGCGGAGTTTTGGGTGTTCTGCGCGGATTTCAATCGTCATCAGCAGATCTGCCCAGACGCGCAACTCGGGCGCGCTGAACAGCTGCTGCTCGGCTGCGTTGATACCGCGCTGATGGCGCAAAATGCCATGGTGGCGGCGGAATCGCTGGGCCTTGGCGGCGTATTCATTGGCGGGATTCGTAATAGCATCGCTGAAGTAACCGAGCTGCTGGAGCTGCCGAAGTTTGTGTTGCCGCTGTTTGGCTTCTGCGTCGGTCATCCAGCTGATGCGCCAGACGTCAAGCCACGTATGCCGCAAGCGATGCTGGTGCATGAAAATAGTTATCAGCCCGTCGATAAAAAGGTGCTGGCACAGTACGATGAGCAAATTACTGCCTATTATCAGCAACGTGATAGCAACCAGCGTTCCGAAACCTGGAGCCAGCTGATTCAGCGCCTGATTATTAAAGAAACGCGTCCCTTCATACTGGATTACCTGCATCAGCAGGGTTGGGCGACGCGCTAAGCACAAGGAACTCTGCAATGAAAATGGCCATTCTCACCCGCGATGGATCGATCTATTCGTGTAAGCGTCTACGCGACGCCGCGGAGGAGCGTGGTCATCAAGTGCAGATCATCGATCCGCTCTCCTGCTACATGAACATCAATTCCGATTCACCGGCGGTGCACTATCGCGGCGAGACGCTTGGGCATTTTGATGCAGTGATCCCGCGCATTGGCACCGCCACCACCTTTTACGGCACCGCCGTGCTGCGCCAGTTTGAGGTGCGTGGCAGCTATCCCCTCAATGAATCAGTCGCTATTACCCGCGCGCGCGACAAGCTGCGTTCGCTGCAGCTGCTGGCGCGTGAAGGCATTGATATGCCGATCACCGGTTTTGCCTCCTCGCCGGATGATACCGATGATTTGATTGCGATGGTGGGCGGTGCGCCGCTGGTGGTGAAGCTGGTGGAAGGCACGCAGGGCATCGGCGTGGTGCTGGCGGAAACGCGGCAGGCGGCGGAGAGCGTCATTGACGCTTTTCGTGGCCTCAATGCGCATATTCTGGTGCAGGAGTTCATTAAGGAAGCGCAAGGACGTGATATTCGCTGCCTGGTGATTGGCAATGAAGTGGTGGCGGCGATTGAGCGCGAAGCGAAAGAGGGCGATTTTCGTTCTAATCTGCATCGCGGCGGTAAAGCGCGCGCCGTGCAGATCACCGAAAAGGAGCGGGATATCGCGGTAAAAGCCGCCAGCACGCTGGGGCTTGAGGTGGCTGGCGTGGATATCCTGCGCGCCCATCGTGGACCGCTGGTTATGGAGGTGAACGCCTCGCCCGGACTGGAAGGAATTGAGGGCATTACCGGTTTAGATATCGCCACCATGATGATCAAGTGGATTGAGCAGCACGCCTGCCCCGGCTATCGTCCTAAAACCGGCGGCTAACCCGCGCTTTTCAGCGGTTTTCGTGGCATCCAGATCGGTTTTTCCGTAAGCTAAGGCGCTCATTTCTTCACCCCACAGGATATTACGATGGATTCACTGGTCGTTCCGGACATTGACGTGCTGCGTCGCTGGCTGGATCAACAAAATATCACCTGGTTCGAATGCGATGCCTGTCAGGCACTGCATCTGCCGCATATGCAGAATTTTGACGGGGTGTTTGATGCAAAAATTGACCTGGTGGATAACGTTATCCTCTTCTCCGCGCTGGCAGAAGTAAAACCGACGGCGCTGATTCCGCTGGTAGGCGATTTATCGCAGATCAACGCCAGCTCGCTGACCATTAAAGCCTTTGTTGATATTCAGGACGACAATCTGCCGAAGCTGATTGTCTGCCAGTCGATCAGTACCAGCGCCGGATTAACCTTCGGTCAGTTCTCCCACTTTATGAAGCAAAGTGAAGAGGGCGTTTCTATGGTGATCATGGAAGCCTTTGCTAACCACTTGCTGGTGGTAGAAGAAGAAGAGGAGCGACAACCCAGCTCCAGCAGCCACGCGATGCTGCACTGAGTTCCCCGCCTCGCTAACTGCCGCTTTTTGCGGCAGTTTTCATTTTTGCCCCACCACTTTTTATTCTGCACTTTGCCCTTTATTGCCAGATATTAGTCGTGCTTTATGCCACTAACGCCAAACCCCATAGCAGAAACATGCATAACTTATCGCGAAAAGGCGTTTTTTAAGCTGGGATCTGGTGCAGGTGGTGCGGGGGGGCTATTCTTGCGGGGCTGCTTGAGACGTGCAACCTCAGCGCAGGTATAGGTTTTTGCTATTAAACTCCCGCTGAATATTGATTCATTGTGTGCCTGTGATTTAACAGAAAACGCAACGTCCGGATCGCCGTGTATGCAGCGTTGTGATGACCCGCTCAGGAGGAAGTAAAACATGTTCAACCAACGTAAAAAATGGTTGTCAGGTGTGGTTGCTGGTGCATTGATGGCTGCGGCCGGCGGTGCGCAGGCCGAAGGTAGTACGGTTCATGTGTATAACTGGTCCGATTATATCGCGGCGGATACCGTGCCGAACTTCGAAAAGCAGACCGGCGATAAAGTGGTTTATGACGTCTTTGACTCCAACGAAGTGTTGGAAGGCAAACTGATGGCCGGTAGCACCGGTTATGACGTGGTGGTGCCGTCGTCGAGCTTCCTCGCGCGTCAGCTGCAATCGGGCGTGTTCCAGGAGCTGGATAAGAGCAAGCTGCCGAACTACAAAAATCTTGATCCCGATCTGATGGCGAAAGTAGCCCAGCACGATCCGGGTAACAAATACGCAATTCCTTATCTGTGGGGCACTACTGGCATCGGCTACAACGTCGATAAAGTGAAAGCCGCACTGGGCAAAGATGTACCGCTGGATAGCTGGGATCTGGTGCTGAAACCAGAAAACCTGGAAAAACTGAAAGGCTGTGGCGTCTCCTTCCTTGATGCACCGGAAGAGATCTTCGCTACCGTGCTGAACTACCTCGGCAAAGATCCAAACAGCTCTGACGCGAAAGATTACTCTGGCGCGGCGACTGATCTGCTGCTGAAACTGCGTCCAAACATCCGTTACTTCCACTCGTCGCAGTACATCAACGACCTGGCGAACGGCAACATCTGCGTGGCGATTGGCTGGTCGGGCGATATCCTGCAGGCGAAAGATCGCGCGGATAAAGCCAACAACGGTGTGCATCTGGGCTACATCGTGCCGAAGCAGGGCGCACTGGCGTTCTTCGACATGTTTGCGATTCCTAAAGACGCGAAAAATGTGGAAGGGGCGTATCAATTCCTCAACTACATGATGGATCCCAAAGTCATCGCTGATGTTTCCAACAACATGAACTATGCCAACGGTAACAAAGCCTCGCTGCCGCTGATCAATGCGGACGTGCGTAACAATCCGGGCATTTTCCCAACGCCGGATGCCATGGCCAAACTGTTTGTGCTCAAGGTCCAGGATCCGAAACTGGATCGTGTGCGTACCCGTGCATGGACTAAAGTAAAAAGTGGTAAGTAATTCGTTCTGAACGATTATTGCCTGAAGACGACAGCAGAGGCGCAGTGATGGCCTCTGTTGTGCCATTTTTAGCGGCTGGCTGTGCCGCGCGATTTTAGCGCCGGAGAAATGTTAGTGAACGACGCGATTCCCCGCCCCCCAAATAAAACGGCTAAGGCGATGACGCCGCTGCTGGAAATTCGCAACCTGACCAAATCTTTTGACGGCCAGCACGCCGTGGATGATGTCAGTCTGACCATTTACAAAGGTGAGATTTTTGCGCTGCTGGGCGCATCCGGCTGTGGCAAATCGACCTTGCTGCGCATGCTGGCGGGATTCGAACCGCCAACCAGCGGCCAGATTGTGCTGGATGGCCAGGATCTCTCCCATGTTCCGCCGTATCAGCGCCCAATCAACATGATGTTCCAGTCCTACGCACTGTTCCCGCACATGACGGTGGAGCAGAACATTGCCTTTGGCCTGAAGCAGGACAAACTGCCGAAAGGCGAAATCACTAGCCGCGTCGAAGAGATGCTGTCGCTGGTGCACATGCAGGAATTCGCGAAGCGTAAGCCGCATCAGCTCTCTGGCGGTCAGCGTCAGCGTGTGGCGCTGGCGCGTAGCCTGGCGAAACGCCCTAAGCTGCTGCTGCTCGACGAACCGATGGGCGCGCTGGATAAAAAATTGCGTGATCGCATGCAGCATGAAGTGGTCGATATTCTCGAGCGTGTCGGCGCTACCTGCGTGATGGTAACGCACGATCAGGAAGAGGCAATGACCATGGCGGGCCGTATCGCCATCATGAACCGTGGCAAATTCGTGCAGATTGGTGAGCCGGAAGAGATCTACGAGCATCCAACCAGCCGCTACAGCGCGGAGTTCATCGGTTCAGTGAATGTGTTTGAAGGCTTGCTGCGCGAGCGCGGTGAAGACGCGCTGATCATTGACGCGCCAGGCTTAGTGCATCCGCTGAAAGTGCAGACCGATGTCTCAGTGGTGGATAACGTGCCGGTGCACGTGGCGCTGCGTCCGGAAAAAGTGATGCTGTGCGAAGAAGTGCCTGCCGATGGCTGTAACTTTGCCGTGGGTGAAGTGGTTCACATCGCCTATCTCGGCGACCTGTCGATTTATCACGTGCGTCTGCGCAGCGGTCAGATGATCAGCGCACAGTTGCAAAACGCCCATCGCTACCGCAAAGGCGCGCCAACGTGGGGCGATGAAGTGCGTCTCTGCTGGGACGCCGACAGCTGTGTGGTTCTGACGGTTTAAGGGGGCGATATGAGCCAGATTTCTCAACGCAGCGAGCCCGAAGTGGTGGGCACGCCGCTGCAGCGCTGGGCAACGCGCATCAAGATGCAGCATGGCCGCAAGCTGGTGATTGCCTTGCCGTATCTGTGGCTGATCCTGCTGTTCCTGCTGCCGTTCCTGATCGTCCTAAAGATCAGTTTCGCCGATATTGCGCGCGCCATTCCGCCGTACACCGATTTGGTCACCTGGGCCGATGGCGAGCTCAATCTGGTGCTCAACCTCGGTAACTACTTCACGCTGACCGACGATCCGCTGTATGCCGACGCATATCTGACGTCGCTGAAAGTGGCGGGCATCTCCACCATTATCTGCCTGATGATCGGATATCCGCTGGCGTGGGCGGTGGCGCACAGCAAGCCTTCGATGCGCACTATTCTGCTGCTGCTGGTGATCCTGCCGTCGTGGACCTCATTCCTGGTGCGCGTGTACGCGTGGATGGGCCTGCTCAACAACAACGGCATTCTCAACCGCTTCTTGATGTGGCTCGGCGTTATCGATCATCCGCTGGTGATCCTCTACACCAACACGGCGGTGTATATCGGCATCGTTTACTGCTATCTGCCGTTTATGGTGCTGCCAATTTATACCGCGCTGACGCGTATTGATTATTCGCTGGTGGAAGCCTCGCTGGATCTCGGCGCACGTCCGTTGAAAACCTTCTTCAGCGTGATTGTGCCGCTGACCAAAGGCGGAATTATTGCTGGCTCAATGCTGGTGTTTATTCCGGCGGTCGGTGAGTACGTGATCCCGGAACTGCTCGGCGGTCCGGACAGCATCATGATTGGGCGTATTTTGTGGCAGGAATTCTTTAACAACCGCGATTGGCCGGTAGCGTCCGCGCTGGCGGTGATCATCCTGTTGATTCTGATATTGCCAATTATCTGGTTCCACAAGCACCAGAACCGTGAAGTGGGAGAGAAAGAATGAGCCAGTTACCGACCATTCGCTCTCCGTGGCGCACCGTGATTCTGGTGCTGTGCTTTATGTTCCTGTATGCGCCGATGCTGCTGCTGGTGGTTTACTCCTTCAACAGTTCGCCGCTGGTTACGGTGTGGGAGAACTTCTCGTTCCACTGGTACAAGGTGCTGTTTCAGGATCAGGCGATGCTGGATGCGGTGGGTCTCAGCCTGACCATCGCCGCGCTCTCAGCCACCATGGCGGTGGTGCTTGGCACCATGGCGGCGGTGGTGATTGTGCGCTTTGGTCGCTTCCGTGGGCATAACGGTTTCGCCTTTATGCTGACGGCGCCGCTGGTAATGCCCGATGTGATCACCGGTTTATCCTTGCTGCTGCTGTTCGTGGCGATGGGCAATACCTTTGGCTGGCCGAGCGATCGCGGCATGCTGACTATCTGGCTGGCGCACGTGACCTTCTGTACCGCTTACGTGGCGGTGGTGATCAACTCGCGTCTGCGCGAGCTGGATCGCTCGATTGAAGAGGCGGCGATGGATCTCGGCGCCACGCCGGTGAAAGTGTTCTTCGTGATCACCGTGCCGATGATCGCGCCCGCTATCGTCACCGGTTGGCTGCTGGCGTTTACTCTATCGCTGGATGATTTGGTGATTGCCAGCTTCGTAACCGGCCCAGGCGCGACCACTTTACCGATGGCGATTTTCGCTACCGTGCGTCGTGGCGTCAATCCAGAGATCAACGCTTTAGCCTCGCTGATTCTGTTTGTCGTCGGTTTAGTCGGTTTTATCGCCTGGCGCTTTATGGCGCACGAAGAAAAGCAGCGTTTACGCGATATTCAGAAAGCAAAACGTGGCTGAACGCCGTAACATTAAGGTCGCCATTAATGGCGACCTTACGTCGTAGGGTGCGCATTTATGCGCACCTCAGTTACGGAGCAATACCATGTCGGAAACCCTGAAACACGGTTCAATGATTAACGCTACGCCGGTGCCGGTAATGGTGGCGGGCTGCGCCATCATCATTACGCGCTGCCTCAGCGTGTTGATGCTGGCCAACGAACTGGGTTACGACGAACTTGCCAATTTCGTGCATCGCAGCGCGCAAGCCTGGGATTCCACACTGATCTTTATCGCCAGCCAGCTGATTTTCCTGTTTGAACTGCGCTGCGCCTTTACCCTGATGCGCGGCAATAATCGTGGGCGCTGGGGCTATGTCGCGACGCAAATCATTGTGCTGATCTACATGTTGATGGCATCGGTGGGCTGGATCTACCCGGAAATTTTCAGCATCCCCGGCGAAAGTAATGCGCAGATCATTCATCACACGCTGCTGCAAAAGCTGCCGGATGTGCTGGTGCTAGCGCTACTGTTTGTGCCCGCTAGCAGTCGCGCTTTTTTCCGGCACCGGTGATACAATCGCCCCCCATTTTTTCTCCCGATTCTGAATACAGGCATTTGCATGCATTGCGCGCTTTATGATGCCGGTCGCTGTCGTTCATGCCAGTGGCTGGAAAAACCCTATCCGCAACAGCTCAACGACAAGCAGTCGCTGCTGGAACAACTGCTGGCTGAGAGGCCGGTAGGCGAATGGCTGCCGCCGGTGCAATCCGCGCAGCAAGGGTTTCGTAATAAAGCCAAAATGGTGGTGAGCGGTAGCGTGGAGCGGCCGATTTTCGGCATGGTGTCGCGCGACGGTGAACCGGTCGATCTCTGTGCTTGTCCGCTCTATCCCGACAGCTTCAGCGCGGTGTTCACGCTACTCAAACCCTTTATCGCCCGCGCCGGTTTAACGCCCTATAACATAGTGCGTAAACGCGGTGAGCTGAAGTTCCTGCTGCTGACGGAGAGTACGCAGGGCGGCATGATGCTGCGTTTTGTGCTGCGATCCACCAGTAAGCTGCAGCAGCTGCGCGATGCCTTGCCGTGGCTGCAACAGCAGTTGCCGCAGCTGAAGGTGATCTCCGCTAATATTCAGCCGGTGCATATGGCGATTCTTGAAGGCGATGAAGAGATTGCGCTGACGCCGGATCAGACGCTGGCCGAGCGCTTTAATCAGGTGCCACTGTATATTCGTCCGCAAAGCTTCTTCCAGACCAATCCACAGGTTGCAGCCGATCTCTACGCCACCGCGCGTGATTGGGTTGCGCAGTTGCCGGTTAATAGCATGTGGGATCTGTTTTGTGGCGTCGGGGGATTTGGTCTGCACTGCGCAACGCCGGAGATGCAGCTGACCGGCATCGAAATCAATGCCGAAGCCATCGCCTGTGCGCAGCAGTCGGCTCAGCAGCTGGGATTAGAAAAAGTGAGTTTTGCCGCGCTGGATTCCACCCAGTTCGCCACGTCGCGGGAAGCGGTGCCGCAGCTGGTGCTGGTGAATCCGCCGCGTCGCGGTATTGGTGAGGAGTTGTGTGCTTATCTCAGTGAAATGGCACCGGATTACATTCTCTATTCCAGCTGCAATCCCACCAGCATGGCACAGGATATTGCGCGTCTGGCGGAGTATGACGTGAGCCGCGTGCAGCTGTTCGATATGTTCCCGCATACTGCGCATTTTGAAGTGCTGTGCTTGCTTAAGAAGGGTGAGAAGGGTGGAACAGCGTAGCGTTCACCGGAACGGAGGACGTGCAGAACCTGTCTGGCGCCCGCCACGCTATCCCATAATGCTTATTCCGGGAACCACTTCTGATTGATCTGCTGCCAGGTGCCGTTGGCTTTCAACGCCACTAACGCGCTGTTCAGCTCGTTGAGCAGCGGCTCATTGCCTTTGCGTACTGCAATGCCTAAACCGGTGCCGAAGAAGTCGGTATCGGTGATGTGCTCGCCGACCGCGCTAAGATCGTCATTGGCCTTCAGCCACTGATTCACCACAGCCGTATCACCAAACACGCCGTTCAGCCGACCGTTTTTCAGATCGAGAATCGCGTTCTGATAGCTGTCATACGCCACCGCAATCACCTCTGGATGTTTCTCCAGCAGGTATTTCTGATGCGTGGTGCCGTTCTCAACGCCAACACGTTTGCCTTTCAGCTGGCTGAAATCGGTGAACTGGCCTTTATGCGCAATCACAATCGCCGAATTAGCGTAGTAAGGCTGGGTGAAATCGACCTGCTTACTGCGATCGGCGGTGATGTCCATGCCGGAAATGACCGCGTCGTAGCGACGGAATTTCAGCGATGGAATCAGGCTATCGAAGGCGTTATTGGTGAAGGTGCAATCCGCTTTCATCTGCTGGCACAGTGCTTTTGCCAGATCGATATCAAAGCCAACGATTTGGTTGTCGTGATCAAGGGATTCGAACGGGGGATAAGTTGCGGAAGAGGCGAAGCGGATTTTTTCGGCCGCATAAGCATTCATTGCCAGAGTTGCCAGTGCAGCAGCAACGATCCATTTTTTCATTATGTAACTCCTGTAAACCATGCCAGAGACGGAACGGGTTACACGATGCCAGTTAATGAATTTATATGCAATATTTTTGCTTATTAATTTAAATGATAACAGGCGCCGTTTCAGGCGCCTGTTGTGGTGGCATCAGTTACGGCGCTCAAATGCCAGCGCACGCTTCTCAACCAAACGCATCATCAGCGTCAGCAAGCCGTTAACCACCAGATAGATCAGGCCAGCGGCAGCGTACACCGAGATATCGTAAGTGCGGCCATATAGCAGCTGCCCGTGGCCCATCACTTCCATCAGCGTAATGGTGTAAGCCAGCGAGGTACTTTTGAATACCAGCACCACTTCGTTGGAGTAGGACGACAGGGCGCGCTTGAAGGCGTACGGCAGCAGAATGCGCAGCGTATCTTTGCGATTCATGCCGAGCGCCGCGCAGGATTGCCATTGACCGGACGGAATGGCACGCACCGCACCGTAAAACAGCTGGGTGGTGTAAGCCGCACTGTTGAGTGACAGCGCCAGCAGTGCACACAACCAAGGCTGCGACAGCAGATGCCACAACCAAGGAACGTTCTGGATGCTGGGGAACTGGCCGGGACCGTAATAGATTAGAAAGATCTGCACCAGCAGCGGCGTGCCGGTGAACAAGGTGATATAGCCTTTCACCAGCCAATTCAGCACTGGCACTTTGAGCGCCAGCACGATGGTGCAGAGCACAGAGAGCACCAAAGCCGCAATCAGCGAAGCCACGGTTAACGTCAGGCTGGTGTGTAACCCTTTCAGTAGCTCGGGTAAGTAATCCAGCATGCTTAAGCCCCTCGCTCAAAACGCGTGGTGCGCAATTCAATGCGGCGCAGCACGAACTGACTGAATAGCGTGATAATCAGATAGATCGCCGCCGCCACCAGATACCAGGTAAACGGCTCTTGGGTGCGGGTGGCAATGCTTTTGGTTTGCAGCATCAGATCGTTGACGCTGATTAGCGATACCAACGCGGTATCCTTCAGCAAAACCAGCCATTGGTTGCCCAAACCGGGCAGCGCGTGGCGCCACATCTGCGGCATGATCAGGCGCAGAAAAATCGCCGACTTCTTCATGCCCAGCGCCTGGCCCGATTCCCATTGGCCGACCGGCACCGCTTTCAGCGCGCCGCGCAGGGTTTGTGACGCATAGGCGGAATAGAGCATCGCCAGCGCAATCACACCGCACAGAAAGGGACTGACGTCGAAGTTTTCAATCTGCACCTGCACCGGAATGTTGAACAGGCCGAGATTGATGTGGAAGCCATCGGAGAGCGTCAGAAGCAGCTGAGAAGCGCCGAAATAGATAAACAGCACCACCAGAATTTCCGGCAGGCCGCGAATCAGCGTGACCAGCGCGGTACCGATCCACGCCAGCGGTTTCCAGCGTACCGATTCCCAGCCAGCAAACATCATCGCCAGCACAAGGCCGGCGATCAGTGCACAAACGGCAAGGCCGACGGTCATACCGGCGGCGCTTGCGAGTGGAATCATTTCATTCATCAGAAATTACTGCTGGAACCATTTGCTATAGATGGTTTTGTAAGTGCCGTCAGCTTTGATCTTCTCCAGCGCCGCATTGAACTTGCCCTGCAGCTCGCTGTTGCCCTGACGCACGGCAATCCCTAAACCGGTACCGAAGTAATCTTTGTCCGTCACTTTCTCACCCAGCGGCGCGAGGTTGGCGTTCTGCTTCAGCCACTCGTTGACCACGGCGGTGTCACCGAACACGGCGTCGATGCGACCGTTTTTCAGATCCAGCACCGCATTCTGATAGCTGTCGTAAGGCACAACGGTGATGTCGCTGTGCTTGTCAGAGAGGTATTTCTGGTGCGTGGTGCCGTTCTGCACGCCAACACGTTTGCCTTTCAGCGCGGCCACGTCAGCCATTTTGCCTTTCTGCGCAATGAAGATGGCAGAGTTGTCGTAGTACGGCTTGGAGAACAGCACTTGCTTCTCACGATCTGGCGTGATGTCCATGCCTGCCATCACCGCGTCAAAACGACGGAATTTCAGGCTGGGGATCAGGCTATCGAACGCCTGATTGGTGAAGGTGCAGGTCGCATCCATCTCTTTACACAGCGCGTTAGCCAGATCGACATCAAAGCCCTGAATTTTGTTATCAGAGTCGACGAATTCAAACGGAGGATAAGAAGCCTCGGTAGCAAAACGCAATGTCTGTGCCGCTGAAGCGCTGAGGCTCAGGCCAGCAAGGAGGGCAGCAATTACAACTTTTTTCATTAGAAGCATCCTGACTTAATGCGAAAGATAATTAGCAAACGCGTCGGTTTGCGGCTGTGTAAAGTGGCTGGCATCGCCTTGTTCAACAATGTGACCGTTTTCCATATACACCACGCGGCTGGCGGTTTTACGCGCCACTTCCACTTCGTGCGTGACGATCACTTGTGTGATGTTGGTCTGTGCCAGCTCACGAATAATGCTGACGATCTGGGCAGTGATTTCGGGATCGAGCGCGGCGGTCGGTTCATCAAACAGCAGCACCTGCGGCTCCATCATCAGCGCACGGGCAATCGCGACACGCTGCTGCTGGCCGCCGGAAAGATGCAGCGGGAAGCGATCGGCGTACGGCGTCAGGCGCAGACGATCCAGCAGCTTTTCCGCACGCGCACGCGCGGCATCTTTGCTGAGACCGAGCACGCGGCACGGTGCTTCAATCAGGTTTTGCACCACGCTAAGGTGCGGCCACAGATTGTATTGCTGGAATACCATGCCCACGTTCTGCCGCAGCTCGCGAATCGCGCTGTCGGAAGGGGCTTTGGTGAAATCAAACTGGTTGCCGGCAATCTGCAGGCTGCCGGAACGCGGTTGCTCCAGCAAATTGAGAACGCGCAGGAGCGAACTTTTACCCGCGCCACTCGGGCCGAGCAACACCAGCGTTTCACCCTGCGGACAAGCCAGGTTGATATCGAACAGCGCCTGATGGGCACCGTAAAAACAGTTTATGGCGTTTAGTTGAATACTCATGCGCAAAAAATGAATAGTAATTAGTGTCGCGGATTTTAACGTCACCAGAATAGTTATGCAATTGTGGTGGGTTAATATTTATTAAAGAGCAGTGAAACCTCCAAAGCGTAGCACAATATCGCGCAACTCAAGGTGGATGAGGGCTGGCGAGCCCTATTTAGTTCACAAAATATCAACAAAAAGCGCCGCAAGGATGCGGCGCGCTAATCAATGGTGTTAACTGCGCGAAAAGTAAACGGTTACTTTTTCGCTTCCAGCAGCTGCGTCAGCGAACCGCCACCGACGTGTGGCACCTGGCCGACATAACGCACATCATCAACAACCCAGCATGTGCCTTCGTGAATCATCAGCACTTCATCTTTCCAGGTTTTGTTATCGCGGCTCAGCTCAACGCGCAGCGGGATATTGCGCGCGTCGCGATTAGGAATGGTGGATGCGCTGGCAACCTCCGCCGAAGTTGGGCCTTGCGCCAGGCTGGAGAAGAGATCGCCCTGGCTCCATGCCGCCGGTTTCGGGTTATGGCTGCTGGCACTCAGCAGCTTCTGATACAGGTGATCGCTCAGATAAGGGCGATATTTCGCCAACGTGTTGCTGTCTGGCAAACCTTGTGTCGGCTGACTGACGCGTAAATCGTAGAACTGTTGTGCCACGCTGTCCGGACCACCTTCAACACAGGCAGCGGTGCGCGGGCCATTATCCTTAATGACCGGCTCAACGGTGGTACAAGCACTCAGCAGCAACGCTGCGGGAATAAGCAGCGCAAAGGCATTGTTTCTCATCTCGATTTCCTTATTGTTCACTGGCAAAGCGCCATTTTTAGCATAGAGTATAGCCTTGCTTTTAAGCGCTACGAGCTGATTCAGAAAAGGAGAACATCATGAAATTTTCTACAACGCCCACGCTGGAAGGACACAGCATCAGTGAATATTGCGGCGTGGTCGCCGGAGAAGCGATTCTCGGCGCCAATATTTTCCGCGATTTCTTCGCCGGCATTCGCGATATCGTCGGTGGCCGCTCTGGCGCCTACGAAAAAGAGTTACGTAAAGCACGCCAGATCGCCTTCAAAGAGCTGGAAGAGCAGGCCAAAGCGCTCGGCGCCAACGCGGTGGTGGGCATTGATATCGACTACGAAACCGTGGGCAAAGAGGGCAGCATGTTGATGGTGAGCGTCACCGGCACCGCCGTGATTATTCGCTAATGCGCGTGGTGGTTCTGTTGGCGATGGCGCTGTTACTGAGCGCTTGTCAGTCATCAATTGAAGCGCGCCACGGTTATTGGGTCGATACCGCGCATCCGGCGCAGGGCGCGCGACCGCGCATTAAGGTGGTGGTGATTCACTATACTGCCGAAGATTTCTCCAGTTCGCTGGCGACGCTGACCGATCGTGACGTTAGCGCGCACTATCTGATTCCGCAGCATCCGCCGCAGAAAAACGGCAAGGGCGTGGTGTGGCAGCTGGTGCCGGAAAGCCAGCTCGCATGGCACGCGGGCCCGAGTTTCTGGCGCGGCGCAACGCGCATCAATGACACCTCGATTGGCATTGAAATTGTTAACAGCGGTTATCGTCGTACTTTGACGGGTTTGCAGTGGCAGCCTTTTACGCCGCAGCAAATCAGCGCGCTGATGGCGCTGGTGGAAGACATCACCCAGCGCTACGGTATCGCGCCGGAAAATGTGGTCGGACACAGCGATATCGCACCGCAGCGTAAGCAGGATCCCGGTCCGCTGTTTCCGTGGCAGCAACTGGCAGAGCAAGGTTTAGGCGCGTGGCCCGAGCAGGCAACGGTGCAGCGCTATCTTAACGGACGCGCGGCGGATGAGGGCGTGGATCATGCAGAATTGCTGGATGCGCTGCAGCGCTATGGCTACGACGTCCCGGCGGCAACCACGCCGCAGATGCAGCGCAAGCTGATTGCGGCGTTTCAGATGCATTTCCGACCGCGTGATTATCGCGGCATCGCCGATGCGGAAACCCTGGCGATTGCGCGTGCGTTATTAGCGAAGTACGGTGCGGCGCAGTAGCAGTGGTCGCCATGAATGGCGACCCTACGATGTTTGTTTACTGCTGCAGGAACGCCTGCCAGTGCGCGACCAGCCGTTGCAGATCCTGACGGCTGACATCCAGATGCGTGACAATACGCGTCACGGGCCCGACGCTGATTAACACATCGCCCGACTGCATCCAGCTTTTCAGTGCTTCAACTTTTTCGGTTGGCACCTTCACAAACAGCATGTTGGTGTGCTGATTGATCACCTCAACACCGATGGCACTCAGCTGCTCGCCTAACCATGCCGCGTTGTCATGATCGTCTTTGAGACGCGCGACATTGTGCTTTAACGCATACAGGCCAGCAGCGGCCAGAATGCCCGACTGGCGCATGCCGCCGCCGGTCATTTTGCGCCAGCGACGCGCTTGCTCAATGTAGGCTTCATCGCCACATAACAGCGAACCAATCGGCGTGCCGAGCCCTTTTGACAGACAGATGGTTAAGGTGTCGCAGTAACGTGCAATCGCTTCCAGTTCAACGTTCTGTTCCACCACAGCGTTAAAAATACGCGCGCCATCAATGTGCAGCGCCAGCTTGCGCTCGCGGGTGAATGTCCAGGCTTGCTCCAGATAGCTGAGCGGCAGCACTTTACCGTGATGGGTATTTTCCAGGCTCAACAGACGCGTGCGGGCGAAGTGGAAATCGTCGGGTTTGATGGCGGCAGCTACATCCGCCAGCGGCAGGGAACCATCTTCGGCGTGCAAAATCGGCTGCGGCTGAATGCTGCCGAGCACCGCTGCACCACCGGCTTCATATTTGTAGTTGTGCGCCTGCTGACCCACGATATATTCATCGCCGCGCTGGCAATGGCACAGCAGCGCCACCAGATTGGCCTGCGTGCCGGTGGGGAAGAACAGGGCAGCGGCTTTGCCGCTCAAGCGTGCGGCTTCGACTTCCAGTGCGTGTACGGTGGGGTCATCGCGGTAGACATCATCGCCGGTTTCGGCTGCCATCATGGCATCGAGCATGGCAGCACTCGGGCGGGTTACGGTATCACTGCGTAAATCGATCACGTCGCTCTCCTGAAATAAAAAAGCGGGCAGAGCGCCCGCGTTATCATCATGTTTGGCCTGAATTGTTTTACCTCAGCCAGTTGGTTTTCGCCAGCTCCACGATCTCATCACCACGTCCATTCAGAATGGCGCGCATCATATAGAGGCTAAAACCTTTAGCCTGCTCGGCTTTGATCTGCGGCGGCATCGACAACTCTTCCTTGGCGGTAATCACGTCAAGCAGCACTGGACCATCATGCGCAAAGGCTTCCTGCAGCGCGCCGTTGAGATCGGAGGCTTTCTCGACGCGAATGCCTTTGATGCCGCAGGCGGCGGCAATGGCGGCGAAATCAGGGTTTTCGAGATCGGTGCCATCGGTTAGATAGCCGCCAGCTTTCATCTCCATCGCCACAAAGCCCAGCACGCTATTATTGAAGATCACCAGTTTCACCGGCAGTTTCAGCTGCGCCACCGAAATGAAATCGCCCATCAGCATGCTAAAACCACCGTCGCCACACAGCGCAACCACCTGACGCTGCTTGTCCAGCGACTGCGCACCTAACGCCTGCGGCATGGCGTTGGCCATCGACCCGTGATTGAACGAGCCGATTAAACGACGTTTGCCGTTCATCTTCAGATAGCGCGCCGCCCACACGGTTGGTGTGCCGACGTCGCAGGTAAAGATGGCGTCATCATCGGCATATTCACTGATTTGCTGGGCCAGATATTGCGGGTGAATCGCCAACTTATCGTTGGCGGTGGCCAACTCATCCAGCCCTTTACGCGCATCGACATAATGCTCCAGCGCTTTATCCAGATGCTGGCGATCGGTTTTGCTGGTGAGCTGTGGCTGCAGCGCATGTAAGGTGGTTTTGATGTCACCGACCAGCGCCATATCGACATGGCTGTGCGATCCGAGGCTGCCGGGATTGATATCGATCTGGATGATTTTGGCATCGGCCGGATAGAAGGCGCGATAGGGAAATTGTGTCCCCAGCAGCACTAAGGTATCGGCGTTCATCATGGCGTGGAAACCGGAGGAGAAGCCAATCAATCCGGTCATGCCGACATCGTAAGGGTTATCGTATTCGATGTGCTCTTTACCGCGCATCGCATGCACGATCGGCGCTTTCAGCGTTTCTGCCAGCTTCACCACTTCGGCGTGTGCGCCAGCACAACCGCTACCGCACAGCAGGGTGATATTTTTTGCTGCATTCAACGTTTCGGCTAAGGCGGATACTTCGCGGGCGGTTGGCACCACATGCGGCAACTGCGGTGGATACCATTCGCTACGTGCGCTTTCCGGCGCCGGCTGCAACGCCACGTCGCCGGGGATCACAATTACCGATACGCCACGATTGAGAATCGCTTTACGCATCGCAATGCCCAGCACCTGCGGCAGCTGCTCCGGATTGGACACCAGCTCGCAATAGTGGCTGCATTCGCGGAACAATTCTTGCGGATGAGTTTCCTGGAAGTAGCCGCTACCGATTTCGCTGGAAGGGATGTGGGCGGCGATCGCCAATACCGGAACGTGGTTGCGGTGGCAATCAAACAAGCCGTTGATGAGATGCAGGTTGCCCGGTCCACAGGAACCGGCGCATACCGCCAGCTCGCCGCTGATTTGGGCTTCGGCGCCGGCGGCGAACGCCGCTACTTCTTCATGGCGCGTTGGCATCCATTCAATGGTGCCCATGCGATTCAGGCTGTCGCTCAGCCCGTTAAGTGAGTCACCGGTGACGCCCCAAATGCGTTTCACGCCGGCGTTTTCCAGGGTTTTTGCCAGCATTGCTGCCACAGTTTGCTTCATCGTTATGCTCCTTTCTGGTGTTGAGCCATCCATGCCGATGGCGAAAACGTGTCAGTCAGAAAGCGTAGACGATGAAGCTGGCGTGCAGCCGTGAAAAAATGCGTTATGCCGAGAACAGGGCGATCAGGATTGGGGCCAGCAAACTCATAATAAAACCGTGCACAATGGCGGCGGGCACGATTTCCATGCCGCCGGTGCGTTGCAGGATCGGCAGGGTGAAATCCATTGAGGTCGCACCGCTCAAACCCAGCGTCATGCTGCGTTGACGCGTTATCAGCAGCGGAATCAGCATAATGGTGATCAGCTCACGCAGCAGGTCGTTGAAGAAGGCGGCGCTGCCTATCACCGGGCCGAAAGATTCGCTCATCAGAATGCCGGAGAGTGAATACCAGCCGAAGCCGCTGGCTAACGCCAGACCGGTTTTGATCGGCAGATCTAATAGCAGCGCGGCAATCATGCCGCCCACCAGTGCACTACACAGCGATACCAGCGCTACCAGCATGCCGCGCCGGTTGATGGTGATTTGACGCAGCGTCATGCCGCTGCTGCGCAGTTGAATACCGACCAGCAATAGCATCAGCATCAAGGCGTATTCACTGATGGTCGAGGCATGACGCAGCGGTGCCCACTGACTCAAACCAAGCAGAAAGCCCGCCAGCACCGAACCGCACAACTTGAGCGACTCCAGCGCCATATGCAGCCTTGACGGCAGCGCTTGAGGTTTGTGCTGATGACGCCACGGCCAGCGTCGCTCCAGCAGCCACAGCGCTAGCAGCGAGCAGGCAAGAATGCTCAGCATGCTCACCAGCGCGATGTGGAAAATGGCCAGCAAATTGCTGCTCAGGTTATCGAGAAACGCCAGGCTGGTGCCCATAAAGAACAGAATGATGTAGACCAGCGCGCTCAACGTGCGGCCAACCGCCTGTAAAAGCGTGGTGTGCCGCAGCGGCAGCAGATAGCCAAGAATTAGCGGCAAAAGGATGATAATCAATCCGTACATGTGGGTTTTCTATCCATGATTGGCGGGCTGCCACGCTAGCGAAAAACGGTTGAAGTGTAAACCTTTTCCCCCGGCGCTGACTTGACCAACGCAGCGTGGCGGACCATGCTCAGGCAAAGCATCGGATGGAATGTATGATGATTCTGGAACATATCGATATTCACGGTTTTCGCGGCATTAATCGGCTGTCATTGCCGTTGACCAACACCAATTTGCTGATTGGGGAAAATGCCTGGGGTAAATCGAGCCTGCTCGATGCACTGACGCTGTTGCTGGCGCCTGCCGCCGAGCCTTATCAATTCACTGAACACGACTTTCACTTTCCTCCCGGCGATATTGATGCCCGCATGCGTCAGTTGCAGCTGATATTTCGTTTTCGCGCTCAGAGCGATGATGAAAGCGCGTTGTTTCAGCCTTTCTGGCAGCACGATGAGCATGGCCGCTATATTCGCTTCAGCACTCGCGCTAAGCGTCAGGATCAGGGCGTAAAAACTACCTGGCGTTTCATCGATCAACATAACGATGTGTTGCCGCTGGCGGGCACCGACGCGGCGCTGGCACATCTGCGCGCTTATTATCCGGTATTGCGTTTACGCGATGCGCGTTTTGGCCGTCGTAACCGCCATGCGGACAGCGATGTGGAACGCCGCGCGACGACGCTGACGGCACTGGCACAGGAAGTGGAAAATCTGACGCGCGATTTGGTGGTGCGTCCTCAAACGCTGAGCGACGATCTGTTGCGTCAGGGATTGCACACCATGCAGCAGCTGCTGGAACACTATTTTCTGGTGCAGCAATCAGGCAGTAGCGCGCCGCGCGTGGCACCGGAAGTTCGCGATGGCAGCGAAGGCTGGCGTTCGCTGGATAAACTTAATCACCTGATTGCCGGTACGGAATCGCGCAGTCGTCAGGTGATTTTGCTGCGTATGTTCTCGCTGTTGATTCAGGCGCACGGCAACGAACCGCTGCCAGCGGGCGCGCATCCGCTGCTGCTGGTGGAAGATCCAGAAACGCGGCTGCATCCCATTATGCTGTCGGTGGCGTGGAATTTACTGGAGCTGATGCCGCTGCAAAAAATCGCCACCACCAACTCGGGCGAACTGCTATCGCAGGTGCCGCTGGAGAATATCTGTCGGCTGGTGCGCGAACCCGCGCGTGTGGCGGCATGGCGCATTGGACCCGAAGGTTTAAGTGCTGAAGAGAGCCGCCGTATCGGTTTCCACATCCGCGTTAATCGTCCTTCAGCGCTGTTTGCCCGCTGCTGGCTGCTGGTGGAAGGCGAGACCGAAGTGTGGATTATCAATGAGCTGGCGCGGCAGCGTGGCTATCACTTCGCGGCGGAAGGGGTGAAAGTAATTGAGTTTGCGCAATCGGGTTTGAAACCGCTGCTGAAGTTTGCCCAACGTATGGGCATCGCCTGGCATGTGCTGACCGATGGCGACCAGGCGGGCAGCAAATATGCAGCTACCGCCCGCAGTCAGCTGCCATCGGCGGCGCGGGAGAGCGATCATCTCACGCAGTTCCCGGCACCGGATATCGAACATTTTCTCTATAAGCAGGGCTTCAGCGATGTTTATCACCAGACGGCGCACCTGCCGTTAAACGCGCCGATGAATACGCGGCGTATTATTAGTAAAGCCATTCAGCACAGCTCGAAACCTGAGCTGGCGATTGCCGTCGCGATGGCTGCGGCTGAGCGCGGGCCACAGGCGATCCCGCCGTTGCTGGATCAACTGTTTGCGCACGTGATGTGGTTGGCGCGCGGTCGGGCGGATTGAGGAAAGGGTGAGATGAGCCAAATAAAAATGCCAGCGTCTGCGGCTGGCATTTTTTTTCGGGAGTGGTCAGAATACGTGAAACAGCATGCGCGTTAAGCGACCGCGGCTTGCGTGGCTTCACAGGGCACGATCAGGCTGGCATGATTGCCTTTTGGTCCTTCATGGACATCAAACTGAACCTGCTGGCCAGCTTTCAGCGTTCTGTATCCCTCCATCTGAATCGTGGAGTAGTGTGCGAAGATATCGTCGCCGCCGCTAATCGGACAGATAAACCCGAAGCCTTTGGCGTTGTTGAACCATTTTACTGTACCCGTCTCCATGCTTTTACTTCCCTCGCAAGACATTTTGATAAGTAGGTGAGGTCATTGAAGCTGTGAGTCGAGTTTGTTTAAAACTCAATCAGCTTGTGTTAGTAGAATGTAGAGAAACGGACCTTATCGTCAAGCAAACGGCCCTGGCGGACAGGGATAAATTCATCAAAATTTGAGGCAGTTAACGCTATTGCAAATTTTGTGATACAGGTCGCGCATGTGCTTTTAGGGCCAGTTTTTATCATCTGAAAACCGGCTTGACAGGCATGTTAAACTTTAGGAATGGGCGCAGAGATGTGCACAACCGTAACGCAGAATTTCGACGGAACATTATGGCAAACACAAACGACTGGCTTAATTTTGAACATCTAGCCGAAGATAAAGTACGCGAAGGGTTAAAGCCGCCTTCAATGTATAAAGTCATTCTGAACAATGACGATTATACACCTATGGAATTTGTTATTGACGTTCTGCAAAAGTTCTTTTCTTATGATATTGAACGTGCAACGCAGCTGATGTTGAAAGTTCACTACCATGGAAAAGCAATCTGTGGTGTATTCACTGCAGAAGTGGCGGAGACCAAAGTAGCCCAGGTGAACAATTACGCACGAGATAATGAACATCCGTTGCTGTGTACGCTAGAAAAAGCCTGAAGCCATCTCCATATAGGAGATAGGTTGTCAGAGCGATAATTGGGGGAGGTGCCAAATGCTCAATCAAGAACTGGAACTCAGTTTAAATATGGCTTTCGCCAGAGCGCGCGAGCACCGTCATGAGTTTATGACCGTCGAGCATCTGTTGCTGGCATTGCTCAGTAACCCGTCGGCCAGAGAGGCACTGGAAGCCTGCTCGGTGGATATCGTGGCTCTGCGTCAGGAACTCGAAGCCTTCATCGAACAAACCACGCCGGTGCTGCCTGCCAGTGAAGAGGAGCGCGATACCCAACCTACGCTCAGCTTCCAGCGCGTGTTGCAGCGCGCGGTATTCCATGTCCAGTCTTCCGGTCGCAGCGAAGTCGCAGGCGCGAACGTGCTGGTCGCGATTTTCAGCGAGCAGGAGTCGCAAGCGGCTTATCTGCTGCGCAAACACGAAGTGAGCCGCCTCGATGTGGTGAACTTCATCTCCCATGGTACGCGTAAAGACGAACCCGGCCAGCCGCAGAACAATGCGGAGAATCCGGTTAACGAAGAGCAAGCAGGCGGGGAGGATCGTATGGAAAACTTCACCACCAATCTTAATCAGCTTGCTCGTGTCGGCGGAATCGATCCGCTGATCGGCCGCGATAAAGAGCTGGAACGTACTGTTCAGGTATTATGCCGTCGTCGTAAGAACAACCCGCTGCTGGTGGGTGAATCGGGCGTGGGTAAAACTGCGATTGCTGAAGGGCTTGCCTGGCGCATTGTGCAGGGCGACGTACCGGAAGTGATGAAAGAGTGCACCATCTATTCACTCGACATCGGTTCGCTGCTGGCGGGTACCAAATACCGTGGTGATTTTGAAAAACGTTTCAAAGCGCTGCTGAAACAGCTGGAACAGGACAGTAACAGCATCCTGTTTATTGATGAAATTCATACCATTATCGGTGCTGGTGCAGCATCGGGTGGCCAGGTCGATGCGGCAAACCTGATCAAACCATTGCTCTCCAGCGGTAAAATCCGCGTGATGGGTTCAACCACTTATCAGGAATTCAGCAATATCTTTGAGAAGGATCGTGCGCTGGCGCGTCGTTTCCAGAAGATCGATATTACCGAGCCTTCTGTGGAAGAGACCGTGCAGATTCTCAACGGCCTGAAGCCGAAGTACGAAGCGCACCATGATGTGCGTTATACCGCGAAAGCGGTGCGTGCGGCGGTGGAACTGGCGGTGAAATACATCAACGATCGTCATCTGCCGGATAAAGCTATTGACGTGATCGACGAAGCCGGTGCGCGTGCGCGCCTGGTGCCGGTCAGCAAGCGTAAGAAAACCGTCAACGTTTCGGATATCGAAACGGTGGTGGCGCGTATTGCGCGTATTCCTGAGCAGAGTGTGTCAGCAACCGATCGCGATACGCTGAAAAATCTTGGCGATCGTCTGAAGATGCTGGTGTTTGGTCAGGATAATGCGATTGAAGCACTGACTGAAGCAATCAAGATGAGTCGTGCAGGTTTGGGGCAGGATCGTAAACCGGTTGGTTCCTTCCTGTTTGCGGGCCCAACCGGTGTCGGTAAAACAGAAGTTACTGTCCAGTTAGCCAAAGCGCTGGGTATCGAGCTGCTGCGTTTCGATATGTCCGAATATATGGAACGTCATACCGTCAGCCGCTTGATTGGTGCGCCTCCGGGCTACGTTGGCTTCGATCAGGGCGGTTTGCTGACAGATGCGGTAATTAAACATCCGCACGCTGTGGTGCTGCTGGATGAAATTGAGAAAGCGCACCCGGATGTCTTCAACCTGCTGCTGCAGGTGATGGACAACGGTATGCTGACCGATAACAACGGCCGTAAAGCAGACTTCCGCAACGTAGTGCTGGTGATGACCACCAACGCCGGTGTGCGTGAGACTGAACGTAAGTCGATTGGTCTGATTCATCAGGACAACAGTACTGACGCGATGGAAGAGATCAAAAAGATCTTTACGCCAGAGTTCCGTAACCGTCTCGACAACATTATCTGGTTCCGTCACCTGTCTCAGGAAGTGATTCATCAGGTAGTGGATAAATTCATCGTCGAGTTGCAAGCTCAGCTGGATGCGAAGGGCGTATCGCTGGAAGTTAGCGATGATGCGCGCGATTGGCTGGCTGATAAAGGTTACGACAAAGCGATGGGAGCGCGTCCGATGGCACGTGCCGTACAGGAAAATCTGAAGAAACCGTTGGCGAATGAACTGCTGTTTGGTTCGCTGGTTGATGGTGGATCGGTATCAGTAGCGCTGGATAAAGATAAAAACCAGCTTACTTACCACTTCCTGAGTGCGGAAAAACGTAAAACCGAAGGTACGGTGCACTAAGCGAAATGCAGATATGAAAAAGGCCGGATGCGAATCCGGCCTTTTTTTCGCGCTATGTAAATATAACCATCGCGAGATGTGAATATTTACTTAGCGACTACGGAAGACAATGCGGCCTTTGCTCAGGTCGTACGGGGTCAACTCGACAGTCACTTTGTCGCCCGTCAGGATGCGGATGTAGTTTTTGCGCATTTTACCGGAGATATGAGCGGTAACCACGTGCCCGTTTTCAAGCTCTACGCGGAACATGGTGTTCGGTAACGTATCCAGTACGGTACCTTGCATTTCAATATTGTCTTCTTTGGCCATCGAATCCTCTGGGTGTACTACCAAACTGTTGAACCGGCAAGATAATGCCGAATTCCATGATTTATGTAAAGAACCGTTGATGATTTTGCCAACGCTTCGCCGTGCGTCGCGCCGTTGCGCGTGCAGTACGGATAAATTAGGGTGTTTTTTGACGTCTGCGGGGGATTAGCGGGCTAAGAATCTGTAGCAATCGGCATCAGTTGCACAATCAAAACAGCTTCGGGAAATGTGTGAGATTCCCAACCTGGCAATTCCGGCTCGCCACAGCGAAGCGCGGACGACATACCAAACTCGCTTATTGTATCACTTTTGTCGGGAATTGTGTGCAAAACATCGGTGACCGATGTCAAAAAAGGGTTTGTGTTTGCCAGCAACTCTCGGAAACCGGTTGCCACGCCAGCGTTTGCACGTACTGTAGATAATCGACGCGGGGAATTTCAACCGCACCCAGGGAAGCGGTATGCGGGTTCAGTACCTGACAATCAATCAGTCGGCCCTGATGCGCGAGAAAATGTTGCGCGAATACCCAGAGTGCGGTTTTCGAAGCATTTTCCTGGCGGCTAAACATCGATTCACCGCAAAAAATTTGCCCCAGCGCCAGGCCATACATCCCGCCGACCAGTTGCTGATCGCACCAGACTTCAATCGAATGTGCATGGCCCAGTTCGTACAATCGTAACCACGCCCGTTTCACTTCAAAAGTAATCCACGTCCCTTCCTGTCGACCACTGGCACAGCCTTCCAGTACCTGCGGAAAAGCATGATTCATGGTGACGCGATACGGTGAGCGCTTATGGAAGCGCGCCATACTGCGGCTGAGATGGAAAGATTCTGGCAGCATTACCGCGCGAGGATCCGGCGACCACCAAAGAATCGGATCGCCCGGAGAAAACCACGGGAAAATTCCACGCTGATAAGCATTCATCAGGCGAGCAGGGGAGAGATCGCCGCCCATCGCCAATAATCCATTGGGCTCGCGCAGCGCCATTTCCGGTGGTGGGAAATTTAATGAATCTCGTGAAAGCTGTATCAGTCTCATTGCGTCAATCACACTCAGGGCTGTTGGCTAAGACTATAGCGTAAAGCGCTGATGGAAACGCCAGTAGCGGCCTGCTTTTGAGATTAATTCGGCGTGCGAACCGGATTCAATAATCTGTCCCTGATCCATAACGCAAATACGGTCCATGGCATCTAAACCGCTTAAGCGATGCGTCACCATAATCAGCGTTTTACCACGGGTGACGTGCTGCAATAGCGTCAGAATCTGCTGCTCGGTGCTGGCATCAAGACCTTCAGTGGGTTCATCCAGCAGCCACAAATCGCAATCGTGCAACAGAGCGCGCGCAATTGCCAGACGACGCAGTTCACCGCCAGATAACGGTCGACCGCCATCGCCCATCCATGCGTTCAATCCTTCGTTGTGCTCGGCCAGATGAGCCAGACCGACCTTGTTTAATGCATCAACCAGTTGCTCATCACTGGCATCAGGTTTTGCCAGCAACAGATTATCGCGCAGCGTTTGGCTAAACAGATGCACGCGCTGTGTTACCACGCTAATGCGGCTGCGCAGCGAAGCTTCATCCCATAAAGCGATATCGCTGTCGTTCAGGCTAATCGAACCTTGTTGCGCTTCCCAACCTCGGGTAATCAGCGCCAGTAGGCTGGATTTGCCGCAGCCGGTTGGACCGAGCAGCGCCAGATGTTCGCCTGCATTTAGCGATAGAGAGAAATTCTGCAACACCGGTTCAGGACGCTGCGGATAGCTGAAGCTGATGTTCTCCATTTTCAGGCTGATACCTGATGCACTACTGATTTTAGCGTTGGGAAAACGGATTGCGGCGGGCTGTTCAATGATTTCCTGGACCCGCTTAGCGGCGCTGGTCACCTGCGAAAGCGGCAGAAACGCTCCTGCAACCGGGGCCAGCGCTTCAAATGCCGCCAGTCCGCAGAACACAAACAGCGCGATAAATGCGCCCGGTGCACTGTTTCCCCCCACGTCATTGGCGGAGATCCATAACAACAGCGTCACCGTTGCGCCGCTGATGACCAGCAGCAGACTTTGCGCCAGCGCCTGCAGGCGATGTTGCCTGCGTTGCGCCTGTTGCCAGTTAAGTTCTTCGCTATCAAGCTGGGCGCGCCACATATGTGCAGCGCCATAAATTTTCAGCTCAGACAGACCGGTAATCCATTGCGTCAATTGCATGCGCCAGCTGGCCTGATGCTGGGCAATCTGGTGTCCGGCTGAAGTGCCAAGCCGCCAGAAGAGCGGCGGCATAAGCAATAGCGTCAATAGCATGATGCCGCCGAGCAGCAAAGCTAGCGGTACATCCAGCAAGGCTAAGCCGCAGGTGACCACCACAATTACCACGGCTGCGCCAATCAACGGTGAGATCACACGCAGGTAGAGATGATCGAGTGTATCGACGTCGCTGACAAAGCGGTTGAGTAATTCACCCTGACGAAAACGAGCCAGCTGTTCCGGCGCGAGGGCGATGACTTTGCCAAAGGTGAACACGCGCAAATGTTGCAGCACGCGGAAAGTGGCATCGTGACTCACCAGTCGCTCAAAATAACGCGCAGCCGTGCGCGTGATCGCCGCGCCACGTACGCCAGCTGCGGGCAACATATAGTTGAACGTGTAAAGTCCCGCTACGCCCGCCAGTGAAGAGGCGGCGAGGAACCAGCCGGATAACGTAAGCAGTCCAATACTGGCAAGCAAGGTGATGATGGCAAGAACAACGCCAAGTCCTAAACGCCATGGATGACGGCTAAACAGACGCAGGAAAGGCAATAAATCGTTCATTATGCGATCTCCTTTTGACGATGCTGCGCCATTTCGCGCAGTGGTCCATCTTGTTCAATCAGCTGCTGCCAGGGACCTTGTTGCACCAGTTGCCCCGCCTGCATCACCCACACTTCATCCCAACTCGCGAGCTCGTTAAGTTGGTGTGTGATCATCAACGTGGTTTGCTGAGTGGCTGCTTGTTGCAAGGCATTGATGACATGCTGCTCGCTCTGGCTATCCAGCCCGGAACCGGGCTCATCGAGCAGCAGCAATTGCGCTGGTTTAAGCAATGCACGCGCTACGGCAATACGCTGCGCCTGACCGACGGAAAGACCCACGCCGCCATCGCCTAAAACGGTATCTAATCCTTGTGGCAGACGATCTAAAAATTCATCAACACCCGCGCGCTGTAGAACCGACATGAGCGTAGCGTCATCAATGCGGCTATTGAGCAGCAGATTTTCGCGCAGCGTTTGCGCGGGTAAATGGGGATTTTGGCCAACCCAGGCGATATGTTTTTGCCAGCTGTCGCGGCTGATATCGCGCAGCTCCTGTCCACTAATCTGCAGCGATCCTTGATAAGGCAGGAAACCCAGCAAGACGTTCATCAGCGCGGTTTTCCCTGCGCCGCTTTGTCCTACTAACGCCACGCGTTTACCGGCGTTGAGAGTAAAATTCAGCGATTGAGACAGCGCTTCACCGCTGGCTGTCATTACCACTAGGTCCTGCGCATGAAGGTGTAGCGGTGCCGTGAGGGAAAGCTCGCGGGAAGCGTGTTCTAAGGTTGGATCGGGACTTTCACGTAGAAACTGGTCCAGCGCATCAGCTCCGCCAATCGCTTGCGCTTTGGCGTGATAAAAAGTGCCTAAATCGCGTAACGGCTGGAAAAATTCGGGCGCCAGAATGAGTGCCAGAAAACCGGCAAACAGCGTTACGCCGGTGCTGTAATGACCAAAATTCAGTTCGCCAAGGTAAGAAAAACCGAAATAGACCGCGACGACAGCAATCGCCAGTGAGGCAAAAAACTCCAGCACGGCGGAAGAGAGAAACGCCAGTCGCAACACTTCCATGGTGCGCTGACGGAAATCGGTGGTGCTGGCGGCAATCGCTTCTTGCTCTGCCGCGGCGCGATAGAACAGGCGCAGCGTTTCACGTCCACGCAAACGATCGTAAAAATCACCGCTCAGCCTTGCGAGAGCAACAAAGTTGCGGCGGTTGGCATCCGCCGCGCCCATACCAACCATCGCCATAAACAGGGGAATCAGTGGCGCGGTCACCAGCAGAATCAATCCTGCCGCCCAGTTAATCGGGAAAATGGCGATCAAAATAGCTAATGGAATAAAGACCGCCAGCGACATTTGTGGCAGATAGCGCGCGTAGTATTCCTGCATCTCTTCGATTTGCTCGAGCAGCAGCGTAGCCCAGCTGCCTGCGGGTTTGCCCTGAATCCAGGCGGGACCGAGCACATTGAGGCGATCCAGAACCTGCTGACGCAGCGCACGGCGAATGGCGACGCCAGCGCGATGTCCTGCCATTTCGCGGGCGTAATGCAATCCAGCACGTAAGACAAAGCACAGGAGCAACAACAGAAAATCGGTGAGCAGTGATGCACGAGGTTGTTGCGCGACCAGCAGATTTTGCAGCAGTGAAGCCATTAACCAGGCTTGGGCGATAATGACCAGTGCGCCAGCAAAACCCAACAGCGAAGCTACACGCAAGTTGCGCGCACCGTGATGACGTTGCTGACGGAGCCAGCGGAGAAGTTCTTGTTGCCGTGATTTGTTCATGCGATGCCGTTTGGTAACTCAAAAGAGATGTGAATCCCGGATGAAAACCCAGCAATGTCGGGCGCGTGAACTGTAGCACGCAGGTAACAAAAAAGGCGACCAAAACTGGCCGCCTTTAGGCTATTATGATCAGGTTATTAACAACTTACTTATCGTTTTTAACCAGTCCATCGAGGAAGCGTTCCGCATCCAACGCAGCCATACAGCCGGTACCGGCAGAGGTAATGGCCTGGCGATAAATATGATCCATCACATCGCCGGCAGCGAACACGCCTGGGATGCTGGTTTGAGTGGCGTTACCATGCAAACCAGACTGCACTTTGATGTAGCCATTTTCTAAATCCAGCTGACCATCAAAGATTGCGGTATTTGGACTGTGGCCGATAGCGACAAACAGACCAGCGACATCGAGTGATTCCGCCGCTTCACCTTTGGTAGACAGCAGCTTCAAGCCGGTCACGCCCATTTGATCGCCAACCACTTCGTCCAGCGTGCGGTCGGTGTGCAGCACGATGTTGCCATTACGCACTTTTTCCATCAGGCGATCGATGAGGATTTTCTCCGCGCGGAAGCTGTCGCGACGGTGAATCAGATGCACTTCAGCGGCAATGTTAGCCAGGTAAAGTGCTTCCTCAACGGCAGTGTTGCCTCCACCAATCACGGCAACTTTCTGGTTGCGGTAGAAGAAACCGTCACAGGTCGCGCAAGCAGACACGCCTTTGCCTTTGAACGCTTCTTCTGATGGCAGACCGAGATAACGCGCTGAGGCGCCAGTTGCGATGATCAACGCATCAGCAGTGTATTCACCGCTGTCGCCGACCAAACGGAACGGACGGTTCTGCAAATCGACGGTATGAATGTGGTCAAAAATGATCTCGGTGTTGAATTTCTCAGCATGCTCTTGCATGCGCTCCATCAACGCTGGACCGGTCAGATCGTTTGCATCGCCTGGCCAGTTCTCCACCTCGGTGGTGGTGGTGAGCTGACCCCCTTTTTCCAGCCCGGTGATTAATACCGGATTCAGGTTAGCGCGCGCTGCATATACCGCAGCAGTGTAACCGGCAGGGCCGGAGCCCAGAATGAGCAGCTTACTGTGTTTGGCCGTACTCATGCGTTCCTCAATTTTTCTGACAACATAGTTTTTGATTGTAGGGAAATTAACGTCGCAAAAAAAGGCTTCAGCAATTTTGTTAACAATCACTGCGAGCGGCGTAGACGATGAGTGTAAATTTTGCACGCGCGTTGCGCCAAAAGGGGGCAATGCTCGGCAATTAGTGGTGCAGCAGCATAAAAATTCTCATTTAAAAACAGCAACCCAGAACTCTATCTGGCATCTTGTACTGAATTTGGATGTTTTACTTTGACAATCGCCTGCGCTTTTGCGAAAACATTGGGAGAAGCAGAGAATATTTAGCGATTCAAAACAGAATTTCATTTCTGTTTTGGCCTTTTTAGCCGAATAAACTCAGCCTGACATTGGTAGTGACGCATGATGTGGACAGACAACATGCGTCATACGGATGGACGCGTTACTGCACAGGCTTATGGTCTTCACTTCAGTAAGGCCCTGAACAATGAGCGTTTTCAGGGTGTGGCAGGTAAAGGGAAGGAATTAAGAGAGACAATAATAATGGTAGACAATAAGAAACGCCCCGGAAAAGATTTAGATCGTATCGACAGAAATATTCTGAATGAACTGCAGAAAGACGGTCGAATTTCCAATGTCGAGCTTTCCAAACGTGTTGGATTATCGCCAACTCCTTGTCTTGAGCGCGTACGCCGCCTCGAACGTCAAGGCTTCATTCTGGGCTACACTGCGCAGCTCAATCCCCATTATCTGGATGCTTCACTGCTGGTTTTCGTTGAGATTACTCTGAATCGTGGTGCGCCAGATGTGTTTGAACAATTTAACGCCGCTGTGCAAAAACTTGAGGAAACTCAAGAGTGTCACCTCGTTTCCGGTGACTTTGACTACCTGCTGAAAACTCGTGTACCGGATATGTCCGCCTATCGTAAACTGCTGGGTGAAACCTTGCTGCGTCTGCCGGGCGTAAACGACACCCGTACTTACGTGGTGATGGAAGAGGTCAAACAGAGCAATCGTCTGGTGATCAAAACCCGGTAGTGCAGGGCAGGTGCAAAGCTTGCAGGATTTCGGTACACTCCTGTGAATTCATACAGGACCAGCGTCGGGCATGCCCGACGTTGTTGCCTTCTTAATTTACAGGCACCTGGAGAGTTCTCTTGAGCCAGGAATATACAGAAGATAAAGATGTTTCGTTACAACCGCTGAGCAGTGGACGTCGTCTGCTGGAAGCGTTGCTCATTCTTGTGGCCTTGTTCGCCATCTATTTGATGGTGTCGCTGGTTAGTTTTAACCCTTCAGATCCAAGCTGGTCACAAACCGCATGGCACGAACCTATCCATAATTTGGGTGGTAGCGTCGGCGCATGGCTGGCCGATACGCTATTGTTCATTTTTGGCGTGATGGCTTACGCCATTCCTCCCGTCATTATTGGTCTGTGCTGGATCACCTTCCGCCAACGCGATCGTCAGGATTACATCGACTACTTTGCCGTTGGTTTACGTCTGATTGGCGTACTGGCCCTGGTGGTGACGACTTGTGGTCTTGCGGCGCTCAACGTTGATGATATCTGGTACTTTGCTTCCGGCGGCGTCATTGGCAGCCTGGTCAGTAATGCGATGGCGCCGTGGTTCAGTTCTGCTGGCGGCACTTTAACGCTGCTTTGCGTCTGGGCTGCCGGGATCACCCTTTATACCGGTTGGTCATGGCTGACGATTGCCGAGAAGATCGGCGGCGTGGTAATGGGTGTTCTGACCTTTGCCAGCAACCGTTCACGGCATGACGAACCCTGGCAGGAAGAAGAATACGACGACGAAGAGCAGGCTGATGAGGTGTCGCCTTCTATGCCTGCTTTACAGCCTGCAAATGAAGAAGACGATGTCTTGTTAGCCAAACCGCGCAAGATTAGCGAACCCGTTGTTGCAGAGTTGGGCGATGATCCGCTACTAGCTAAGGCCAGTGCGGCAACTGCCGCTGCGATTGCGGTTACCACGCAAGCCACACAGCAAACCCCGGCAACCACGCAGCCTGCGGCAAGTGCGTCTGCAGAACCCGCCGCAATGCCGCGCGTTACTGAATCTGCTGCCCAGCCAACTTCGGTTCCACAGCCTGTCGCTGCGGCGCCTGAACCGATCGCGCAGCCTTCTACGCCGCTCTATCGTTTCGAGATGCCAAATGAACCGGCACCTTCACCGTTTTCGCCGGCTGATGACGATGAGGGCCCGAGAATGGGCAACTGGCAGGATGCCGCTCCATCTTCAGCGCCTTTAAATAGTGTCGCCGCTTCATCATTAGCTGCGGGAGCAGTAAAAGCAGCATCTTCAACAGCTGCTTATTCGCCTGCTTTCGATATCGTGCCTGAGCGTGATTACAACCCGCAGGTCAAGCAGGGCATTGGTCCAGAATTGCCGCGTCCGAATAAGGTTAAGTTGCCAACACGACGCGAGTTAGCGTCGTACGGCATTAAGTTGCCTTCGCAGCGCATGGCGGAAGAGCAGGCTAAAGATGCTGAGCAGCAACAGCCGGAAGTCACCGCGTCTTACAGCGTTCCTTCACAGGAAGATGATGGTGAGCTGCAAGAGGCGCAGTTGCGTGAAGCCTTCGCATCACAGCAGCAGAATCGTTATGGCGAAAGCTGGCAGGATGCGTCCGAGCCTGAGGATGAAGATGCATTGCAGCAGGCTCAACTGGCACGTCAGTTCGCCGATCAGCAGCAGCAACGCTATAACGAACCTGAAGTGAAAGAAGCGCCGGTCTTTAATCTGGACACATCGTCTGCTTTTGATTTTTCGCCAATGAAAGATCTGGTCGACGACAGCCCAAGCGAGCCGCTGTTTACGATCTCTGCAACGCCAGAGCCAGAAGAACCTGCGCAGTGGCAGCAACCCGCTGCGCCGGAGCCAGCGTCATTACCGTCGTTGAGTGCTGAATCTAGCCCGTGGTCGTCACCGGAACAGGAAGCCTATTCTGCGCCGCCTGCACCAGTGAAACCTGCTGCGTCAGCGCAGGATAGTTTGTTCCATCCGTTCCTGGTTCGCCATGAACAGCCGCTGGAAAAACCCTCTACGCCGCTGCCAACGCTGGATCTGCTCACGTCACCACCGGCAGAAGAAGAGCCGGTGGATATGTTTGCACTTGAGCAAACGGCGCGACTGGTTGAGGCTCGACTGGCTGATTATCGTGTGAAGGCGGAAGTAGTAGGTATTTCGCCTGGGCCAGTCATCACCCGTTTTGAGCTCGACTTAGCGCCAGGCGTTAAAGCCTCACGTATCTCTAACTTGTCGCGTGACCTGGCGCGTTCACTGTCAGCGGTTGCCGTGCGCGTGGTGGAGGTGATTCCAGGCAAGCCTTATGTCGGGCTTGAACTGCCAAATAAACATCGTCAAACCGTTTATCTGCGCGAAGTGCTGGATTGCCCTAAATTCCGTGAAAATCCGTCACCGCTTGCAGTGGTGTTGGGCAAGGACATTGCTGGCCAGCCGGTTGTGGCTGATTTAGCGAAAATGCCTCACTTGCTGGTTGCCGGTACCACTGGTTCCGGTAAATCGGTGGGCGTTAACACCATGATCATCAGCATGCTGTATAAAGCCACGCCGGAAGAAGTACGCTTTATCATGATCGACCCGAAAATGCTTGAGCTGTCAGTCTACGAAGGCATTCCG
Source organism: Pantoea sp. SOD02 (assembly GCF_024707505.1). Lineage (GTDB taxonomy): Bacteria > Pseudomonadota > Gammaproteobacteria > Enterobacterales > Enterobacteriaceae > Pantoea > Pantoea symbiotica. The sequence continues at coordinate 1,478,372 of NZ_CP102604.1, forward strand.
CACTTGCTGACGGAAGTGGTTACCGATATGAAAGATGCGGCTAATGCGCTGCGCTGGAGTGTTGGTGAAATGGAGCGTCGCTATAAGCTGATGTCTGCATTGGGCGTGCGTAATCTTGCCGGATATAACGAGAAGATTGAGCAGGCTGCGGCGATGGGCCGACCGATTCCCGATCCGTTCTGGAAGCCGGGCGATAGCATGGACACCACGCCGCCGGTGCTGGAAAAACTGCCTTATATCGTGGTACTGGTCGACGAATTTGCCGATCTGATGATGGCGGTCGGTAAGAAAGTTGAAGAGTTGATTGCTCGTCTGGCACAGAAAGCACGTGCGGCGGGTATTCACCTGGTGCTGGCGACACAGCGTCCGTCGGTCGATGTGATTACCGGTCTGATCAAAGCCAACATCCCGACACGTATCGCCTTTACCGTTTCCAGTAAGATCGACTCACGCACCATCCTCGATCAGGGCGGTGCGGAATCGCTGCTGGGCATGGGTGACATGCTGTACATGCCGCCAAACTCCTCAATGCCAGTGCGTGTGCACGGTGCATTCGTGCGCGATCAGGAAGTCCATGCTGTCGTTCAGGACTGGAAAGCACGTGGTCGCCCGCAATACATCGAAAGCATCACCGCTGGTGAAGAGAGCGATAGCGCGGCTGGCGGTATGATGGGTGATGAAGAGCTGGATCCGCTGTTCGATCAGGCTGTCTCTTTCGTGGTGGAAAAACGCCGGGCGTCCATTTCTGGGGTTCAGCGCCAGTTCCGTATTGGTTATAACCGTGCTGCACGCATCATCGAGCAGATGGAAGCGCAGGGCATCGTTTCTGAACCGGGACACAATGGCAACCGTGAAGTGCTTTCACCGCCGCCACACGAAATGTAAATTATCGCGTGCGATTGTCTGCTTATGGGCCAGTTAACACTGGCCCATTGTTTATCTGTTGGTCGATCCCCATATCTTCGGGAGCTTTCGGCTTTTTCTCCTGTCGAAGAGACAGGACGGCAACTGCATTTAATGCAGTAAGTGTCGGGAAACAATGAATAAGGAATCGAATCAGATGAAATTACGCGTTATTGCCTGTGGCCTGTTGGCCAGTTTTGTTTCCGCATCAGTATTGGCGGATGCGTCCAGCGATCTGCAACAGCGTCTCAATAAAGTGAACAGCTTCCATGCCAGCTTCAGTCAGAAAGTGACCGATGGCAGCGGCGCTAACGTGCAGGATGGTGAAGGTGAGCTGTGGGTTAAGCGCCCAAGTTTGTTTAACTGGCACATGACCGCGCCGGACGAAAGCGTAATTATTTCTGATGGCAAAAACCTGTGGTTCTACAATCCCTTCGTTGAACAAGCCAGCGTTAGCCTGCTGCAAAATGCGGCCAGCAATACGCCATTTATGCTGATTGCGCGTAACCAACCAAGCGACTGGAAACAGTACAACATCAAGCAGCAGGGTGATAACTTCGAGCTAACGCCGAAGAGCAGTGATGGCAACCTCAAGCAGTTCACCATCAATGTGACATCGTCTGGCACCATCAATAAGTTCAGCGCGATTGAGCAAGATGGTCAGCACAGCGATTATCAGCTGAAGAGCCAAAACAACGGCGCCATTAGCCCAGACAAATTCACCTTTACGCCGCCAAAAGGGGTAACGGTGGACGATCAACGTCAGTGAGGTCACGGTGAGTAACCTGTCTCTGGATTTCGCACCTTTGAATGAGTTTCAGCCGCTGGCCGCACGTATGCGGCCAGCTACGCTGCAACATTACATTGGGCAGCAGCATTTGCTGGCGCCCGGTAAACCGCTGCCGCGCGCTATTGAGGCCGGGCATCTGCATTCGATGATTTTGTGGGGACCGCCGGGGACAGGGAAAACAACATTAGCCGAAATCATCGCCCATTACGGTAAAGCTGATGTTGAGCGGATTTCTGCGGTGACTTCTGGCGTCAAAGAGATTCGTGAAGCGATAGAGCGCGCCCGGCAAAATCGTCAGGTGGGCCGACGCACCATTCTGTTTGTCGACGAAGTTCATCGCTTTAACAAAAGTCAGCAGGATGCATTCCTGCCACATATTGAAGATGGCACCATCACGTTTATCGGTGCCACCACCGAAAATCCCTCGTTTGAGCTCAACTCGGCGCTGCTATCGCGTGCTCGTGTCTACCTACTCAAATCTCTCACCACTGCTGATATCGAACAGGTTTTGCTGCAGGCGATGCATGATGACGATCGCGGTTATGGCAAAAGCGATATTGTGCTGCCGGATAATACGCGCCGCATGATTGCAGAGTTGGTGAACGGGGATGCGCGTCGGGCACTGAATACGCTGGAAATGATGGCGGATATGGCCGAAAGTAACGCCGAAGGACAGCGTGAATTAACGCCACAATTGCTTAACGAAGTTTCCGGTGAAAGAGCGGCGCGTTTTGATAACAAAGGCGATCGTTTCTACGATTTGATCTCCGCTCTGCATAAATCGGTACGCGGTTCAGCACCTGATGCGGCACTTTACTGGTATGCAAGAATCATCACCGCCGGTGGCGATCCGCTGTATGTCGCACGCCGTTTGCTGGCTATCGCTTCGGAAGATGTGGGTAACGCCGATCCGCGCGGCATGCAGGTTGCGTTAGCGGCCTGGGATTGCTTCACCCGCGTCGGTCCAGCTGAAGGCGAAAGGGCGATTGCGCAGGCGATTGTCTACCTTGCCAGCGCACCCAAAAGTAATGCCGTTTACACCGCTTTCAAAGCCGCGATGCGCGATGCCCGCGAATTTCCTGACTACGATGTGCCGGAACATTTACGCAATGCTCCGACCAAATTGATGAAGGAGATGGGGCTGGGTAAAGAGTATCGCTATGCGCACGACGAGACTAACGCCTATGCCGCTGGCGAAGTCTATTTCCCGCCAGAAATGGCGCAGACACGCTACTATCAACCGACTAATCGCGGGCTTGAAGGGAAAATTGGCGAAAAACTCGCCTGGCTGGCTGAGCAGGATCAAAATAGCCCGATAAAACGCTACCGCTGATAAACACCTTACGGTAAGGTGAGCAAGGATTTCATTGCATTCCATAGGGATGCAAGTCCCGCCATTCGTTCAATCAACCTTTTATTACACAGGATTAGCATGCTCGATCCCAACCTGCTGCGTAACGAGCCAGACGCAGTCGCAGAAAAACTGGCACGCCGAGGATTTAAACTGGATGTGGAAACCTTACGTTCGCTTGAAGAGCGTCGTAAAGTCTTGCAGGTAGAAACTGAGAATCTGCAAGCTGAGCGTAATTCCCGATCCAAATCCATCGGTCAGGCCAAAGCACGTGGGGAAGACATCGAGCCGCTGCGTCAGGAAGTGAACGCACTGGGCGAACGCCTGGATGCGGCTAAAGCAGAACTGGATGCCCTGCAGAACGAAATTCGTGACTTTGCCCTCGCATTGCCAAATCTCCCGGTTGACGAAGTCCCGTTGGGTAAAGATGACAGTGAGAACCAGGAAGTCAGCCGCTGGGGCCAGCCGCGCCAGTTCGATTTCCCGGTAAAAGACCATGTTGAGCTGGGTGAAGCCGCCAAAGGTCTGGATTTTGCCGCAGCGGTTAAACTGACGGGCTCACGTTTCATTGTGATGCAGGGCCAGATTGCGCGTCTGCACCGTGCGCTTAGCCAGTTTATGCTTGACCTGCACACGCAGCAGCACGGTTATCTTGAAACCTATGTTCCGTATCTGGTTAATCAGGAAACACTGTATGGAACCGGACAACTGCCGAAATTTGGTGAAGATCTGTTCCATACCAAGCCGCTGGGCGAAGAAGCAGGTAGCAGCAACTATGCGTTGATCCCAACCGCTGAAGTGCCGCTGACCAATCTGGTGCGCGATGAAATCGTTGAAGAAGAATCTTTGCCGCTCAAACTCACCGCACACACGCCATGCTTCCGTTCTGAAGCCGGTTCGTACGGACGTGATACGCGCGGTTTAATCCGTATGCACCAGTTCGACAAAGTGGAAATGGTGCAGATTGTGGCGCCTGAAACTTCTATGGACGCACTGGAAGAGTTGGTCGGCCATGCAGAGAAAGTGCTGCAGCTGCTCAATCTGCCATACCGTAAAGTGCTGCTTTGCACCGGCGATATGGGCTTCGGTTCTGCCAAAACTTACGATCTGGAAGTTTGGCTGCCAGCACAGGACACCTATCGTGAGATCTCCTCTTGCTCCAACATGGGTGATTTCCAGGCTCGTCGTATGCAGGCGCGCTGCCGCAGCAAAACCGACAAGAAACCACGTTTGGTGCACACGCTGAACGGTTCTGGTCTGGCGGTTGGTCGTACTCTGGTTGCTGTGCTGGAAAACTACCAGCAAGCAGATGGCCGCATTGAGGTGCCTGAAGTGTTGCGTCCTTACATGGGCGGACTGGAATTCGTTGGCTAATCAACGCGCAATTATATAAGCCCGGCAATGCCGGGTTTTTTGTTTCTTAAGCTGAAAAAGAATTATTTTTTAGTCGGAATTAATCAGAAATAAACGTCATCGACAATAAATGGCTGTTAACCATTAAAAATCATAAATTCAATTAGATAGATGCCTGCCTGTTATCTTTCATCCTGCCTCTAACCCGCTGAAGATAAATAAAATAAATTGTGCTGCAGCAAATCGTGCGGCGACGATTTTTTGCACATTGACTTTAAATTAGCAAATGGCAAACTGCGCGCAATTATCGTCATCTCTTTTGGTTTTATTCCCTATGTCAACCTGGTCGCGCCCCGTCGTTTTGCTGCTTTGCGGCTTAATGCTCATGACGGTGTCTATTGCTGTGCTTAATACGCTGGTACCGCTATGGCTTACCCATGATCAATTGCCAACCTGGCAAGTGGGTATGGCTAGCTCATCGTATTACACCGGTAATTTGCTGGGCACTTTGCTCGCGGGCTGGTTGATCACGCGTTACGGTTTTAATCGCTGTTTCTACCTCGCCAGTGTGCTTTTCGCCGTGGCGACCATGGGCATGGTGATGCTGGATGGTTTCTATAGTTGGACCATGCTGCGCTTCACCGCAGGTGTGGGTTGTGCACTGATTTGGGTGGTGGTTGAGAGCGCCTTATTATGCAGCGGTACCGTACGTAATCGTGGTCAGCTGCTCGCGTCATATATGATCATCTACTACCTCGGCACGGTTGCCGGCCAGTTGTTGGTGAGTCGTGTGTCGACAGAGCTGCTCCACGTGATTCCGTGGGTTACTGCGCTGATTATCTGTGCGGTGTTGCCGGTCGTATTTGTGCATGTTAATGCCAGCGCTGCGACGGAAGAGGCTTCAACGGGTCACCTTTGGGTGATGTTGCGCCGTCGTAGTTCACGTCTCGGCATCAATGGCTGCATCATTTCCGGTATCGTTCTCGGCTCGCTTTATGGCTTGATGCCTTTGTATCTGTCGCATCAGGGCATGAGTGATGCAACCGTCGGTTACTGGATGGCGTTACTGGTCAGCTCGGGTATTGTCGGCCAGTGGCCAGTAGGACGTTTAGCCGATCGCTTTGGTCGCCTGATGGTACTACGTGTACAAGTGTTTGTGGTTATTCTGGGTGCGATTGCCATGTTGGGTGATGCTGCGATGGCGCCAGCACTTTTTGTACTGGGTCTGGCAGGTTTCACTCTCTATCCGGTGGCAATGTCATGGGCGTGCGAAACCGTGGCGCATCATGAGTTAGTGGCGATGAATCAGGCATTACTGTTCAGTTATACCGTGGGCAGTTTGGTGGGGCCGGGAATGACGTCAATGCTGATGCAAAACTACTCTGATCGCTTGCTGTTTGTGATGATAGCTGCAGTTGCACTGGTATATCTGGTGATGCTGCTGCGTAAAGCCGATCATCAGGCAACGCCGGTTGCACATGCTTAACGCATTAATATGAAATAGTAAAAAGGGGAGCCAGCGGCTCCCCTTTTGTTTGCGGTTAATACATCACTTCATGACCGTAGCTGGCGAGGATATTTTTCACTCGCTCCATGGTTTCTTTACTCGGCGGCTTAACACCATCCAGCTTGTACTCTTCACCCATGGCAATCCATTTGTGTTTGCCTAACTCGTGATAAGGCAACAGTTCAATCTTCTCAATGTTATCCATATCCTTAGTGAACTCACCTAAGCGATGCACGGAATCATCATCATCAGAGTAACCAGGCACAACAACGTAACGAATCCAGGTGCGTTTGCCTCTCTTCTGCAGGTAGCGCGCGAAGTCCAGCGTACGATGATTGGAAACGCCCACCAGAACTTCATGCACATCATCATTGATCTGTTTTAAGTCGAGCATGACCAAATCTGTGGCATCCAGTAATTCATCGATCACTGGGTCGTAGCGACGAACAAAACCGTTGGTGTCGAGACAGGTGTGAATACCTTCAGCCTGGCAGGCGCGGAACCAGTCACGCACAAACTCGGCTTGTAAGATCGCTTCGCCACCCGACGCCGTCACGCCGCCGCCAGATGCATTCATAAAGTGACGATATGAGAGCGCATCCTTCATCAACTCTTCAACGGTAACTTCTTTACCGCCATGCGTGTCCCATGTATCGCGGTTATGGCAATACAGGCAGCGCATAAGGCAGCCCTGAAAAAAGGTGATGAAACGGATGCCTGGGCCGTCAACGGTGCCGCAGGATTCAAAGGAGTGGATACGACCGATGGTTGACATTGCGATGGGTTCTCCAGGTGAGCCTGAACCTCAGGCAGCACAATCTATGTCGTGCTCTAAAAGTGAAAGTCGATTTTGCCAGGTCGCCAGCACCAGCAAGCTGGCAAAACGGACTTGTGGAGAAAAGGCTCCCGCAGGAGCCTTTTAATCTCAGTAAAGTGCTATTACAACGACTGAGTGAACGTACGGGTAATTACATCTTTCTGCTGCTCTTTGGTGAGCGAGTTAAAGCGAACAGCATAACCGGATACGCGAATGGTCAATTGAGGATACTTCTCAGGATGTTCCATCGCATCCAGCAGCATCTCACGATTCATCACGTTAACGTTTAGATGCTGACCGCCCTCAATGTTAGCTTCATGGTGGAAATATCCATCCATCAAGCCAGCAAGGTTAGTTTTACGCACGTTATCATCTTTACCCAGTGCATTCGGCACGATGGAGAAGGTATAAGAGATGCCGTCTTTAGCATAAGCGAAGGGCAGTTTCGCGACCGAGGTCAATGAAGCTACTGCACCTTTCTGATCACGGCCGTGCATTGGGTTAGCACCCGGTCCGAACGGTGCACCCGCACGACGTCCATCTGGCGTGTTACCGGTTTTCTTACCATAAACCACGTTAGAAGTGATGGTCAGTACTGACTGAGTTGGCACCGCATTGCGGTAGGTTTGCAGTTTCTGAATTTTTTTCATGAAACGTTCAACCAGATCGCACGCCATGTCATCAACGCGCGAGTCATTGTTACCAAACTGCGGATATTCACCTTCAATTTCAAAGTCTACCGCTAAACCATCTTCATCACGGATGGTTTTCACTTTGGCGTATTTGATAGCAGAAAGTGAGTCAGCGGCAACAGACAGACCCGCGATACCACATGCCATGGTGCGATAAACGTCACGGTCGTGCAGTGCCATCAGTGAAGCTTCATAGCTGTACTTATCGTGCATGTAGTGAATGATATTCAGGGAGGTGACGTACTGCTTCGCTAGCCAATCCATGAAGTGATCCAGACGCTCCATCACGATGTCGAAATCAAGAATCTCGTCAGTGATTGGCGCTTCTTTCGGACCAACCTGCATTTTCAGTTTTTCATCAACGCCGCCGTTGATTGCATACAGCAGGGTTTTTGCCAGGTTGGCACGCGCACCGAAGAACTGCATCTGCTTACCGACAATCATTGGGCTAACGCAGCAGGCGATAGCATAGTCATCGTTGTCAAAGTCAGGACGCATCAGGTCGTCATTCTCATACTGCAATGAGGATGTATCGATAGAAACTTTTGCGGCGTATTTCTTGAAGTTAACCGGCAGTTTTTCAGACCACAGAATGGTCATGTTTGGTTCCGGAGATGGACCCATGGTGTAAAGCGTATTCAGGAAACGGAAGGTACTTTTGGTCACCAGAGTACGGCCATCTACGCCCATACCCGCTAATGATTCTGTTGCCCAGATTGGGTCACCGGAGAACAGCTCATCGTATTCAGGCGTACGCAGGAAGCGAACCATACGCAGTTTCATCACCAGATGGTCAATCAGTTCCTGTGCGTCTTCTTCAGTCAGTTTCCCGGCCTGAATATCGCGATCAATGTACACATCAAGGAAGGTGGATACGCGACCAAAGGACATCGCCGCACCATTCTGAGATTTCACCGCCGCGAGGTAGCCGTAGTAAGTCCACTGAACGGCTTCTTGTGCATTGGTAGCGGGCAACGAGATATCTGAACCATACTTCGCAGCCATCTCTTTGATTTGACCCAGCGCACGATGCTGTTCAGAAATCTCTTCACGCAGGCGAATAGTGGCTTCGAGGTCAACGCCATTCTCCATATCGCTTTGCAGAGAATTGAACTGAGCAACTTTGTCTTTCATCAGGTAATCGATGCCGTACAGCGCGACGCGGCGATAGTCACCGATGATACGACCGCGACCATAGGCATCAGGCAGACCCGTCAGTACGCCTGATTTACGGCAGCGCATGATGTCTGGGGTATAAACATCGAATACGCCTTGGTTATGGGTTTTGCGGTAATCAGTGAAGACTTTTTTCAACGCGGGATCGAGTTCGCGGCCATAAACCTTGCAAGAGCCCTCAACCATTTTGATGCCGCCGAACGGGATGATGGCACGTTTCAGAGGCGCTTCAGTTTGCAGACCAACAATTTTTTCCAGCGATTTGCTGATGTAGCCGGCGTCGTGAGAGGTGATGGTTGAAGCCAAATCGGTGTCAAAATCCACCGGCGCGTGAGTGCGGTTCTCAATTTTGATGCCTTCAAGCACGCTGTCCCACAACTTAGTTGTGGCTGGAGTCGCGCCCGCGAGGAAGGACTCGTCGCCTTCATACGGTGTATAGTTTTTCTGGATAAAGTCACGGACGTTGACGCTGTTCTGCCATTCGCCGGCGCTAAATCCTTCCCAGGCTGACGCCATTTTTTCATTCAGTTCGGACATGATATACCTGCCTTATTTAGGGAGACTTTGACGTATGGCGCGCTGCTTCAGCACGCCAGTACCAATTCATTAATGCACCGGCTCATCGCCACGCAGATAGATTACCCAGTAGGTCAAACCGACTAATAATCCGCCGCCAATAATGTTGCCGATGGTTACGGGAATAAGGTTATTAAGAATAAAATCGCTAACGCTGAGTGAGGGAAACTGTGCTGCGCTTGCACCAGCCATTTGCCAGAATTCCGGGCTGGCAAAATCACGGATAACAATGGCCATCGGAATAAGGAACATGTTGGCTATGCTGTGTTCGAAGCCGCAGGCAACAAACATCGCTACCGGTAAGATCATCGCAAACATTTTATCCATCAGGCTTCGGCCGGAGTAACTCATCCATACCGCCAGGCAAACCATCAAATTGGCGAGCGTGCCGAGACTGACTGCTTCAATAAAGGTGTGATGCATCTTGTGGTCAGCGGTTTGCAGAAGGTTTAAGCCCCAGGCACCATTCGCCACCATGTGTTCACCGGCCAGCCAGATCAGCGCTACAAAGAACAGCGCGCCAAACAGGTTACCTATATAGACGGTCAACCAATGTCGACCAAGTTGCAGCCAGGTGATTCGGCCGCTGGCTTTTGCCACCACGATCAGAACAGTTGAGGTGAACAGGTCAGCGCCACACACGACCACTAACATTAAACCGAGTGAGAAACAGATACCGCCGATCAGTTTTGCTATGCCGTAGGGCATGGCTCCACTTCCGGTAGTTGCAGTGATATAGAAGACAAATGCAATTGAGATAAATACGCCAGCAGTAATGGCAAGGAAGAATGTGGTTAAAGGACGTTTAGTAGCTTTATATATGCCGGCTTCTTCTGCAACTTTCGCCATTGCCGCCGGTAATAATGAATTAAAAGGGTTGTCAGCTTTCACACTAACGCTCTCCAAAAATTGCCTGTAAAGATACTAACAAAGGAGTATAGGTCAGAAATTGATGTGGATCATATTTGACCGGAAGGTTACTGATAAGCGAAGCGATAAAGCATGCATTTTGTGATTAAATAATTGAATTATTTAAAATAAATAATTTTTAATTTATACAAAATAAGTTGAAGTCGGATGCAGTCAAGGCTGGGTTTTGTTAAATATCATTAACGAATGAAGCTTAATTGTTATTCAATAATACGCTTTAATATCTTTGCATGGTCAAAATAAAAAAATGGCACTGATTTTTTTCAGTGCCATTTACCAATACGCTAATTTCTATGGATAAGACTTAAAGCGTTAAGGCTATTTTTGTGACCAATAACGACGCTTAGCTGTCTGCAGTTTTTCATAGGCAGCGAGTAATGATTGATGCGCAGGGAATGCTTTGAGGTCCAAATCGACCGCTTGCAATCCATAGAAAGGCGCTTCACCACTGATAGCCGCTGAAGCGGCCTCAACTGCCGCCTGGCCATACATACGGATAAAGGCACGATGATATTGAAGCGGATCGCGTTCCTCTTCCATTGCCAGCAGCAGCAAGGTTTGCAGGCAGCGATAGTAGTTAGCGCGCTCTTCGCTGAAGATGGACTGGTTAAATTCCATCGTCCATTCAGTCCAGATCAGAGCCTGATCCAGGTCGCCACCTGCCAGCGCTAGCATCGCTTTCAGCTCGCCGATACGCAGCGTGTACCAACCATTATCTTTGCCTGATGCCAGACCCAGCAGTTCGCGCACGCGAGTAAAGTCATCATGACCTTCCTCATCCAGTTGCACGATCAGCTCGAGATAGGCCTCAGGTTCCCATTGGCTTTCCGGCAGCGCCAGCAGCGTTTCGCGCAGTGGTGCACCCATGCTGTTATTCGCCAGCAGCAGATCTTCCGCTGGATAAATATCAGACATACCAGGAACGATAATGCGGCAAGCGTAAACGCTCAGATGTTCATAGTCAGCGATATAGACTTCTTTATCTTCCGCACGGAAGATCGCCATCAGCGTATCAAACTCTTCGTGCGTGGTACCCGCAAAGCTCCAGTCGACGAAAGGATAGTCAGCATCGTCTTTGAACATATCCCATGAAATCAGACCGCTTGAATCGATGAAATGCGTTTCCAGGTTAGCGTGTTCCGCCACTTCTTCATCATCAAACGTCGGCGGAGTAAACACGTCGAGATCTTTCAGACCACGGCCCTGCAGCAGTTCAGTAACTGTACGCTCCAGTGCGACGCCAAAGTCCGGATGTGCACCAAATGAAGCGAAACAGGTACCATTTGCTGGATTGAACAGCACTACGCAGATAACCGGATATTTACCGCCCAGTGAAGCATCGTAAGAGAAGATTGGGAAACCTTCTGCTTCCAGACGATCAATCGCTTCAATTACGCCAGGATAACGTTGCATCACCTCTGCTGGAATTTCTGGCAGGCTGATGGATTCGGCGATGATGCGATTCTTGATATGGCGCTCAAAAACCTCAGACAGGCCCTGTACGCGCGCTTCGTTCGCGGTGTTACCGGCTGACATACCATTCGAAACGTACAGATTACCGATGATGTTCATCGGGATATAAACCGTTTGCTGGTCAGATTGACGGGTAAATGGCAGGCCACAAATCCCACGCTCGTCATTGCCGGATTGCAGATCAATCAGCTCAGAAGCACCCAGGCTCTCATCAGGATCATAGAACTTGCGCAGGCGCGCATCCAGAATGCCTTCTGGCAGGCTGTCGTCTTCAGTGAGCGGGAACCACTTTTCATTCGGATAGTGAACAAAATCGCCATTAGCGATGGATTTACCTAACCAGAAATCGGCGAAGAAATAGTTAGTAGAGAGGCGCTCAAAATATTCGCCCAGTGCTGAAGCCAGAGCGGCTTTTTTGCTAGCACCTTTGCCATTTGTAAAGCACAACGGGCAGTCGCGATCGCGAATGTGTACTGACCAGACGTGTGGCACCGGATTCAGCCAGGAAGCTTCTTCAATATTGAAACCAAGGTCTTGCAGTTTCTGCTGAAAGCGAGCAATGGAATCTTCCAGTGCGGCGTCTTTTCCGGGGATAAACGTTTGCGTCATGGTGGCGCTCTCTTAAGTCAAAGGGGTGGGCGTAAAGCGCGCAATAATACGGGTTTTATGCGTGCTTCGCTATTCAGTCAGCCAAATTTATCTCAGTCTGGTTAAGGTTTTTACGCTATTCCGCTCCCCGCTTTTTCTTTCTGGAACTACCTCACAAAATTCCACAGCTTAATGCATTTATGACATAAGCTGCGGTGGAGCTGGCTCTGGAAATGTGATCGCTGCCGGATTAATGATTGCAGCCATCTGGAGGCAATGATAAAACCGGTGGGGTATTCATAACCGTTCGATATGACAGTGGTGAGGGGAAATGACTCAGGTTTATAATTTTAGCTCTGGCCCGGCTATGCTGCCGGTAGAAGTGCTCCGTCGCGCAGAACAAGAACTGACAAACTGGCACGGATTAGGCACCTCGGTGATGGAGATCAGTCACCGCAGTAAAGAGTTTATTGCTGTTGCAGAAGCGGCAGAACAAGATTTTCGCGATCTACTAAAGATCCCATCCAACTACAAAGTTTTATTCTGCCACGGCGGTGCGCGTGCACAATTCGCGGCCATCCCCGGCAACCTATTGGGTGACGCAAAAACCGCAGATTATATTGACGGCGGTTACTGGGCTCACAGCGCAATTAAAGAAGCCGAAAAATTCTGCTCGCCAAATACCATTGATATAAAAACCACTCGTGATGGTAAACGTGCTTTATTACCAATGCGTGAATGGCAGCTGAATGATGATGCGGCTTACGTCCATTTCTGCCCGAACGAAACGATTGATGGCATTGCTATCGATGAAGAGCCAGATTTTGGCGATAAGATCGTCGTTGCCGATCTCTCTTCTACTATTTTGTCTCGTCCAATCGATGTGAGTCGTTATGGCGTAATCTACGCTGGCGCGCAAAAAAATATTGGCCCGGCGGGCTTAACCTTAGTGGTTGTGCGCGAAGACCTGCTGGGTAAAGCACAGCGTTATGTGCCTTCTATCCTTGATTACAAGGTGCTGGCCGAAAACGAATCGATGTTCAACACCCCGCCAACTTTCGCATGGTATCTCTCTGGCCTTGTATTCAAATGGCTGAAAGAGAAGGGCGGCGTGGCCGAGATGGACAAGCTGAATCAGGCAAAAGCCGACTTACTGTATGGCGTGATTGATAACAGCGCGTTTTATCGCAACGATGTCGCGAGCGAAAACCGTTCACGTATGAACGTTCCATTCCAGTTAGCCGATTCATCTTTGGACAAAGTGTTCCTGGAAGAGTCTCTCAAGGCTGGTCTGCATGCGTTGAAAGGCCATCGCGTGGTTGGCGGTATGCGTGCATCGATCTACAATGCGATGCCGCTGGAAGGCGTTAAAACACTGACTGAGTTCATGGTTGACTTCGAACGTCGCCACGGTTAATTGCTTTTTTCATGCCAGCTTGTCTGGTATCAGACCCCGTCACATGATGGGGTCTCGTATTTTCTGGAGATTTGGTTTCACATGCAGGACTCCCTGACTCTACAACCGATTGCTCGCGTTGACGGCACGGTAAATTTACCGGGTTCAAAAAGCGTCTCGAACCGCGCTCTCTTGCTGGCCGCGCTGGCAAAAGGCACCACTCGCCTGACTAATTTGCTCGATAGCGATGACGTTAAGCACATGCTGAACGCCCTGAAAGCGCTGGGTGTCAGCTACACGCTCTCTGACGATCGCACCGTATGCGAAGTAGTAGGTAACGCGGGACCTTTGCGCGCTGAAAAGTCACTTGAGCTGTTTCTGGGTAACGCAGGCACTGCGATGCGTCCATTGGCCGCTGCGCTGTGTTTGGGCCAGCAGTCAATTGTCCTGACTGGCGAGCCACGCATGAAAGAGCGTCCGATTGGTCACCTGGTTGATGCACTGCGTCAGGGCGGAGCAAAGATCGACTATCTTGAGCAGACCGATTACCCACCAGTACGCCTCAATGGCGGTTTTGTTGGAGGCGAAGTCAGCGTTGATGGCAGCGTTTCCAGCCAGTTCCTGACGGCGTTGTTGATGACCGCGCCGCTGGCGCAGCAAGACACCATCATCACCATTAAAGGCGATCTGGTTTCTAAGCCTTATATTGACATTACCTTGCACCTGATGCGCTGCTTTGGTGTGGACGTTGATAACCAGAACTATCAGCGTTTTGTGGTCAAAGGGCAGCAACAGTATCAGTCTCCGGGCGATTACCTGGTGGAAGGTGATGCGTCTTCTGCTTCTTATTTCCTCGCTGCGGCTGCCATTAAAGGTGGTACCGTGCGTGTAACCGGTATCGGCCGTAACAGCGTGCAGGGCGATATTCGTTTTGCTGATGTGCTAGAAAAGATGGGCGCAGTGATTGAGTGGGGCGATGATTACATCTCCTGTACGCGTGGATCGTTGACGGCAATCGATATGGATATGAACCATATTCCCGATGCGGCAATGACCATTGCAACCACAGCACTGTTCGCACAAGGCACCACGCTGATGCGCAACATCTATAACTGGCGTGTAAAAGAGACCGATCGTTTGGCTGCGATGGCGACTGAGTTGCGTAAAGTCGGTGCTGAAGTGGAAGAAGGACACGACTTTATTCGTGTGACACCGCCGGCTCAGTTGCAACATGCGGATATCGGTACCTATAACGATCACCGCATGGCGATGTGCTTCGCGCTGGTGGCTCTGTCTGATACGCCGGTAACCATCCTTGATCCAGGCTGTACCGCGAAAACCTTCCCAAGCTATTTCCAGCAGTTGGCGAAAATCAGTCATACTTCCTGATCGTCTAACCCGGCGCACTACGCCGGGTTTCTTTGCTCTCCTTTGGCCTTATCAGGCGGAAATTGTTCTGAATCTGTCTATATTTCTAGCGATGTCTACGCTAAAGGGTAACTAACCTGATGCAGGCAGCGTATAATGCCGCGCAATCCAGGCGGCCTGGAAGGGCTGACAATAAGCACGCAGCAACAGGAGAGAACAATGACGGCAATCGCCCCGGTTATTACCATCGATGGGCCAAGTGGCGCAGGTAAAGGGACTTTATGTAAAGCGATGGCGGAGTCGTTGCAGTGGCACTTACTGGATTCTGGCGCTATTTATCGCGTTTTAGCATTGGCTGCACTTCACCATCAGGTGGATATTGAGTCTGAAGAAGCATTGGTTCCGATTGCCGCGCATCTTGATGTGCGTTTTCTGTCGGTTGACGGTGAAATGCAGGTGGTGCTTGAAGGTGAAGACGTTACCGGTGAAATCCGCACGCAAGAAGTGAGCAACACCGCATCGCGCGTCGCCGCTTTCCCGCGGGTGCGTGAGGCGTTGCTTCGTCGCCAACGTGCATTCCGCGAAGAGCCCGGTTTAATCGCTGATGGACGAGATATGGGAACCGTGGTTTTCCCAGATGCACCAGTGAAAATTTTCCTTGACGCCAGCTCGGAAGAGCGTGCGCATCGCCGTATGCTACAGTTGCAGGAGAAGGGCTTTAATGTTAACTTTGATCGCCTTTTATCCGAGATAAAGGAACGCGACGACCGCGATCGTAATCGTGCCATCGCACCTTTAGTGCCTGCCACAGATGCTCTGGTACTGGATTCAACCAGTATGTCGATTGAGCAAGTGATTGAAAAGGCACTTGATTATGCTAAGCAAAAGCTCGGCATTTAATCTTTCGGCAACCGAATTGCTGTAACCCTGTACCAAGGACCCGGTGCAGGGCATGTGAAACAACCCCATCCGACAATGAAGTCAGGTGGACGTTAAATTGAAGAATCCTAAGATTATCAATATGACTGAATCTTTTGCTCAACTCTTTGAAGAGTCCCTGAAAGAAATCGAAACCCGTCCGGGTTCCATCGTTCGTGGCGTTGTTGTCTCTATCGACAAAGACGTAGTTCTGGTTGATGCGGGTCTGAAATCTGAATCTGCAATTCCTGCAGAGCAGTTCAAGAACGCAGCCGGCGAACTGGAAATCCAGGTAGGCGACGAAGTTGACGTTGCGCTGGACGCAGTAGAAGACGGCTTCGGTGAAACCCTGCTGTCCCGTGAGAAAGCTAAACGTCACGAAGCTTGGATCACGCTGGAAAAAGCTTACGAAGACGCTGAAACTGTTACCGGTGTTATCAACGGCAAAGTTAAAGGTGGCTTCACAGTTGAGCTGAACGGTATTCGTGCGTTCCTGCCAGGTTCACTGGTAGACGTTCGTCCGGTTCGCGATACTCTGCACCTGGAAGGCAAAGAGCTTGAATTCAAAGTAATCAAGCTTGATCAGAAACGTAACAACGTCGTGGTTTCACGTCGTGCAGTTATCGAATCTGAGAACAGCGCTGAGCGCGATCAGCTGCTGGAAAACCTGCAGGAAGGCATGGAAGTTAAAGGTATCGTTAAGAACCTCACTGACTACGGTGCATTCGTGGATCTGGGTGGCGTTGACGGCCTGCTGCACATTACCGATATGGCTTGGAAACGCGTTAAGCATCCGAGCGAAATCGTCAACGTGGGCGACGAAATCACTGTTAAAGTGCTGAAGTTCGACCGCGAGCGTACCCGTGTATCTCTGGGCCTGAAACAGCTGGGCGAAGATCCTTGGGTGGCTATCGCTAAGCGCTATCCAGAAGGCACCCGCCTGACTGGTCGTGTAACCAACCTGACTGATTACGGCTGCTTCGTAGAAATCGAAGAAGGCGTTGAAGGTCTGGTACACGTTTCTGAAATGGACTGGACCAACAAAAACATCCATCCGTCTAAAGTTGTAAACGTAGGCGACGTGGTTGAAGTAATGGTTCTGGACATCGATGAAGAGCGTCGTCGTATCTCCCTGGGTCTGAAGCAGTGCAAATCTAACCCATGGCAGTTGTTCGCTGAGACCCACAACAAAGGCGATCGCGTTGAAGGTAAAATCAAGTCAATCACTGACTTCGGTATCTTCATCGGCCTGGACGGTGGCATCGACGGTCTGGTTCACCTGTCTGACATCTCCTGGAACGCGACTGGCGAAGAAGCCGTTCGTGAGTACAAAAAAGGCGACGAAATCGCTGCCGTTGTACTGCAGGTTGATGCAGAGCGTGAGCGCATCTCTCTGGGCGTGAAGCAGTTGGCTGAAGATCCATTCAACAACTACATCACCCTGAACAAGAAAGGCGCTATCGTGACTGGTAAAGTCACTGCAGTTGACGCTAAAGGTGCTACAGTAGAATTAGCTGACGGCGTAGAGGGTTACCTGCGCGCTTCTGAAGCTTCTCTGGACCGCATCGAAGACGCAACTCTGGTTCTGAGTGTTGGCGACGACGTTGAAGCTAAATTCACCGGCGTTGACCGTAAGAACCGCGTTGTGAGCCTGTCTGTTCGTGCTAAAGACCAGGCTGATGAGAAAGAAGCTATCAACACTGTTAACACCAAACAGGATGAAGGCAGCAACTTCTCTAGCGCGATGGCTGAAGCGTTCAAAGCGGCTAAAGGCGAGTAATCGACCTAAGGCACCGGACGATGAAAATCGTCCGGTTTCGGTAAAAGCTGTCATACCTTTCCCAATAAGGATTAACCGGAGGTTACATGACCAAGTCAGAACTGATTGAAAGACTTGCTGGCCAGCATACTCATATTCCGGCGAAAGTCGTTGAGGATGCGGTCAAAGAGATGCTTGAGCACATGGCCACTACGTTGGCCCAGGGCGAGCGCATTGAAATCCGGGGATTCGGCAGCTTTTCTTTGCATTACCGTGCACCGCGTACGGGTCGTAACCCGAAAACGGGTGACAAAGTGGATCTGGAAGGTAAATACGTTCCTCACTTTAAGCCGGGCAAAGAATTGCGTGACCGTGCGAACATCTACGGCTAAGCCGTTACCGAACGATAAAAACGACACTTTAGGGTGTCGTTTTTTTTGCTTGCAGTATGCAGAATTGCGAGCTGCTTTCCAAAATGAAGTCCCACCAATGTAATCTCTGCAAAATTCTCTGAATCCATCGCGACACACACTCTTTTCACTGAAGCAAATCCCCCATCTTCACTGCAAACTCTTCCCCCAATGAGGGAGATTACTAATGCATATGAACTGGATTGTTCTGGCGAGATTGATGATTGCCTCGGCGTTGCCGTTGGGCATATTGCCGCACATACCCGCCGCCAGCGTAATACTCATCATGGTTGGATTCGCGGTGTTACTCGGGTTGATGCCAATCACGTTTCTGCGGATATTAGGGATTGCTCTGTTAATGTTGGCCTGGACATTGAATGAAGCTCGGCAGATGGTTAATAGCATTGAGGAACTGGCTGCCGCGTCTATTGAAGCCACGGTGCGTATCACTGAAGTGCGTGAACAGAAGCAGCAGCTGACAGCGCAAATCCTGCGTGTCGGTCAGCGTTATCAATTTCCTCCTCTATTTGTCACGCTCAATAATGCTTCTACAGACCAACCATTTTGTGCCGGTCAGCGCTGGCAGATGAAATTGCGGCTGCGTGCCGTGCACGGCAGACTGAACGAAGGGGAGTTCGATCTGCAACGCTTTGCTTTGTCGAATCACACTCCGCTGCAAGGTCGCATCATCAGTCAGCAGGCGGAATCGCTAACCTGCAACTGGCGCACGCGTTTTATTGATTATCATTTACCTAAATTTGATACGCTCCAGCAACCCGCAATCATGCAGGCTTTAGCGTTTGGTATACGTACCAACATGACCGAAGAGCAGCGACAGTTGCTGCGGGAAACAGGCACCGCCCACTTGATGGCCATCTCAGGCATGCACATTGCGTTAGCTGCCAGCGTTGGATGGCTATTATCACGTGCAATCCAGGTGACTTTACCTGCTCATTTGATTGGCTATTTGTTTCCGCTGCTGATTAGCATCATAACCGCAGCCATTTACACATGGGTTTCTGGCAGCCATGCACCGGCCCAGCGCGCGATTATCGCGCTCATGCTTTGGACAGGTATTCGTAGCGTTGGTTGGCAACTCAGTGGCTGGCAAGTCTGGACGTTGTGTATTGGCGCATTGCTGGCCCTTGATCCTTTAACCGTTCTGTCAGAAAGCATTTGGTTGTCAGCGCTGGCGGTCGCGATGCTGATTGTCTGGTATCAATGGTTTCCATTGCCGCATCGCTTGCGCGCAAAGCGTCGATGGCTGCTACTGCAATTGCTGCATCTGCAGCTTGGCATGATGATCCTCATGGCTCCGCTACAAATCTTCTTGTTTCAGGGAATAAGCCTGAGTGCTTTATTGGCAAATCTGATCGCGGTGCCGGTTGTGTCATTTGTCACGGTGCCACTGATATTGCTGGCAATGCTCTTGCCTGTGCCGCCGATTTCAGCGGGACTGTGGTATCTGGCGGATCTTTCAATAAACAAAATATTGCTCGTGCTGCAGTGGTTACCCGCGGGCTGGTGGGCATGGAGCGATACCTTACCCGCGATCGTGCTGCTGTGGGTGGGATTACTTCTTTGGCGTAGCAAGCTGATATATCGCAGCCTTATGCCGTGTTTTAGCCTGGTACTCGCGATCATCCTTTGGCGCAGCACTACTCAGCGTGATGATTGGCAAATCGACATGATTGATGTGGGGCACGGCCTGGCTATTGCCATTACGCAAGGCAATGAAGTGGTGTTATATGATGTTGGACCGGGCTGGAAGCAAGATGATGCCGGTTCACGCGTCATCCTGCCATGGCTGCAGTATCACGGCAGAAGCCTTCATTCTCTGATACTAAGCCACAAGCATCTGGATCACCGTGGTGGGCTACACTCATTGCTCAAAGTAAATCCAGCGGTAGCAATTCGAAGTGCCTTAGCGGAAAAGGGACATCTGCCATGCTTCCGTGGCCAGCAGTGGCAATGGGGCAAATTGCAATTTACCGCCTTGTGGCCGCCAAAGAGTCAGACCCAGGGACAAAATAACGATTCGTGTGTGGTGCGAGTCGATGACGGGCAATTTAGCGTATTGCTCACCGGTGATATTGAGTTAGAAGCCGAGAGAAAAATTGTCGCGCTGGAAAAAGATGCGCTCAACGCGACGATTTTGCAGGTGCCGCATCATGGCAGTCGCACTTCGTCAGGCGCGTTACTGTTACGTAATGTTGCTGGTAAGGCGGCATTCGCTTCGGTGGCGCGTTATAACGCCTGGCGTATGCCTGCACCAGCCGTGGTGCAGCGCTATCGTCAGCAAGGGTATATGTGGCACGACACGGCACAATCGGGGCAGATTCATGTGGGTATCAGACAAGGTCATTGGCAAATTAAGGGCTTAAGAGAGCAAATAAAGCCTCGCTGGTACCATCAGTGGTTTGGCGTCAAACGCGATTCCAGGTAGAATGAGCGGCTATTTCAAACAGCGTGAATAAATAATGCATCAAGATAAAGATCTCTCAACGTGGCAGACATTCCGTCGACTCTGGCCGATGATTGCGCCCCACAAGGCTGGCCTGTATGTGTCAGCGGTGGCGCTGATACTCAATGCGGCAGGCGATACCCTGATGCTCTCTCTGTTGAAACCTTTACTGGATGATGGTTTCGGTAAAGCTGACAGATCCGTAATGTTGTGGATGCCGTTAGTGGTAATCGGCCTGATGCTGGTGCGTGGCGTGACCAGCTATATCTCCAGTTACTGCATCTCATGGGTTTCCGGCAACGTGGTCATGAACATGCGTCGCCGTCTGTTCGGGCATATGATGGGCATGCCGGTAACCTTCTTTGACCAGCAATCAACGGGTACGCTGCTATCGCGCATCACCTACGATTCTGAGCAAGTTGCCTCTTCTTCTTCAAGCGCATTGGTTACCGTGGTGCGTGAAGGGGCCTCGATCATTGGCCTGTTCATTATGATGTTCTATTACAGCTGGCAGCTCTCTTTAATTCTCATTGTGCTGGCACCGATCGTCTCCTTTGCTATTCGTACCGTTTCCAAGCGTTTCCGCAGCATTAGTAAGAACATGCAGAACACTATGGGACAGGTCACCACCAGCGCCGAGCAGATGCTGAAAGGGCATAAAGAAGTGCTGATTTTTGGTGGTCAGGAAGTTGAGGCAAACCGTTTTTCTCAGGTCAGCAATAAAATGCGTCAGCAAGGCATGAAACTGGTGTCGGCGTCTTCAATTTCTGATCCTGTGATTCAGTTGATTGCCTCACTGGCACTGGCATTTGTGCTTTATGCCGCCAGCTTCCCAAGCGTGATGGAGACATTAACAGCCGGTACTATCACCGTGGTCTTCTCATCGATGATCGCCCTGATGCGTCCGCTGAAGTCACTGACCAACGTGAATGCGCAGTTCCAGCGCGGTATGGCGGCATGTCAGACGCTGTTCTCGATTCTCGACAGTGAGCAGGAAGTGGATAACGGCAAGCGTGAGATGGATCGCGCTAAAGGTGATGTTGAATTCCGTAACGTGACCTTTACCTATCCAGGCCGTGAAATCCCTGCGCTGCGCGATATCAATCTGTCGCTGCCTGCCGGTAAAACGGTTGCACTGGTCGGTCGTTCCGGCTCAGGTAAATCCACCATGGCCAGTTTGTTGACGCGCTTCTACGACATCGACAGCGGTGAAATCTTGCTGGATGGTCATGATTTACGTGAATACACCCTGCGCTCACTGCGTAACCAGGTCGCGCTGGTTTCTCAGAACGTACACCTTTTCAACGACACCATTGCTAACAACATTGCTTATGCCCGCAATGGTCAATACACGCGCGAGCAAATCGAGCAGGCTGCGACTATGGCGCATGCGATGGACTTTATCCAGAAGATGGATAAAGGCCTCGATACCGTTATTGGTGAGAATGGGGTGCTGCTCTCCGGTGGTCAGCGTCAACGTATTGCAATTGCGCGTGCGTTATTGCGTGACTGCCCGATTTTGATTCTCGATGAAGCCACATCAGCGCTGGATACCGAATCTGAGCGTGCGATTCAGGCCGCACTTGATGAGCTGCAAAAAAACCGTACTTCACTGGTGATTGCGCACCGTCTGTCGACCATTGAAAAAGCTGATGAGATCGTCGTGGTTGAAGATGGTCGCATTGTCGAACGCGGTACCCACAGCGTGCTGCTGGAACAGAAGGGCGCCTATGCGCAGCTTCACAAGCTGCAGTTCGGTCAATGATTGAACGCATCTGGAGCGGGCGCTCGCCGTTATGGCTACTACTATGGCCGCTGAGTCTGCTTTATGGGGCGATCACCTCGCTGATTCGCCTCAGCTTCCAGCGCGGATGGCGAAAAAGCTGGCGCGCGTCTTGCCCGGTGATTGTGGTGGGGAACCTCACTGCAGGCGGGAATGGTAAAACGCCCGTAGTGATTTGGTTGGTGCAGGCGCTGCAACAACGCGGTTTACGTGCTGGCGTGGTGTCGCGGGGTTACGGCGGAAAAGCTGAACGATATCCGCTGCTGGTTACCGCTGAAACGCCCACGGCGCAGGCTGGCGATGAACCTGTTTTAATCGCTCAGCGTACGCAGGTGCCAGTCGCGGTTGCACCGCAGCGGCGTCTGGCGGTAGAAGGTCTGCTCGCTGCGCACGATCTGGATGTGATCATTACCGATGATGGCCTGCAGCATTACGCGCTGCAGCGCGATCGTGAAATCGTGGTGGTGGATGGTATGCGTCGTTTTGGCAATGGGTGGTGGTTACCGGCTGGGCCGATGCGTGAACGTGCCTCGCGACTTAAGACGGTGAATGCGGTGATCGTGAATGGTGGTGATGCGCAGGCGGGCGAAATTGCGATGACATTGCAGCCCGGTCTGGCGGTAAACCTAATCAGCGGCGCAACCGTAGCCTTAGCGCAGTTGCCGGAAATTGTCGCGATGGCCGGTATTGGTCATCCGCCGCGCTTCTTCAACACGCTCAAACAGCAAGGTATTCAGCCGGTGGCAGAAATTGCCTTCGCCGATCACCACGCTTACAGCGAAGACGAATTGCAACGTCTGACTCAGGCAGAACAGTGCTTGCTGATGACGGAAAAAGATGCGGTGAAATGCCGTGGCTTTGCTCGCCCAAACTGGTGGTATCTGCCGGTAGATGCGCATCTGCAGGGCACGACGGTGGCAACCTTGTTAGACGATATCACTCATCTCTGCAGCAACGCGCGCGACGCCCGTTCGCGCTAACCTCCGAAAAGGGAACTGAGTCATGAACCGCGTCGCTTCCCTCTCGTTACAAACTGCTCGTCACCTTCATCTGGCTGCTCAGGGACTGTTACGTCCTCTGGGCCGCCGAGCGCGCTTTAGCGATATTCACGCCACTGTGCGTCAAATGTCTTTGCTGCAAATCGATACCATCAATGTGGTGGCTCGCAGTCCTTATCTGGTGCTGTTTAGCCGCCTTGGCGCATACCAGGCCAATTGGCTGGAACAGGCGCTGACATCTGGCGCGTTATTTGAATATTGGGCGCATGAAGCCTGTTTTATACCTGTCGAAGATTACCCATTGCTGCGCCATCGCATGCTGGAACCGCAGCGACTTGGCTGGAAGTACAACCAACAGTGGGTTGAGGAACATCAACAGGAAATCACTGACCTTCTGCAACACATCTCCGCCAATGGTCCGGTACGTGCTGCCGATTTCAGCAATGATAAACAGACCAAACCAGGCTGGTGGGCGTGGAAGCCGCATAAGCGTCATCTGGAGAATTTGTTCAGTGCCGGTCAGTTGATGGTGGTGGAGCGGCGCAACTTCCAGCGGGTTTACGATCTGCACAGCCGCGTAATGCCGGACTGGATTGATGAACAGCATGCACTGAGTGAAGACGAAGCCGTCATAAAAATGTTGAGTCACAGCGCACGCAGCCTCGGCATTTTCCGTGATAGTTGGCTAGCTGATTACTATCGCCTCAAACGCGCACCACTCAAGTCGTGGCTCATGGATGCCGCCGCACGCGGAGAGATAGTTCGCATTGAGGTCGAGCAGCTGGGTGAAATGTGGCTACACCACGCGTTATTGCCGCTGCTGGAAAAGCCACTCTCGGCTACGCATACCGCGCTGTTGTCACCCTTTGATCCGGTGGTATGGGATCGTCGTCGTGCGCTGGAGCTGTTTAATTTTGATTACCGCATCGAGTGCTACACGCCAGCAGAGAAGCGCAAATATGGTTATTTTGTCCTTCCAGTGCTACATCGCGGCGTATTGAAAGCGCGCATCGACGCCAAAATGGAGCGTCAGGCACAACAATTGGTCATTCGTGCATTCTGGCTGGAAGAAGGCATGCGCGTTAGTAACACTTTCCTTAGTGACGTACAAAAAGCCATCAATCGCTTTGCTGCGTGGCAAGGTGCCAATGAAGTGATTATCGAAAATGCGCCGGCAGAACTGCTGGCTGCCTGGTCAAATCGCTGGTCGATTGGTGAATAAAGCCGCCATTTGTCTGGCTTGAGTGCGCCATTCACGCGCACGCTATTATGATATGCTAACCGCCTGAATCGGTCCTGAATGGAGAAGATTATGGATCACCGTTTACTCGAAATCGTTGCCTGCCCGGTATGCAACGGAAAACTCTACTTCAACAAAGAGCAGCAAGAGCTGATCTGTAAACCGGATGGCCTGGCTTACCCTGTACGTGACGGCATTCCAGTGCTGCTGGAAGTGGAAGCGCGTACGCTGTCTGTTGAAGAGATCCATCCATGAGTTTTGTTGCCATTATTCCCGCGCGTTACGCTTCAACGCGTCTGCCCGGCAAACCGCTGGTGGATATTCAGGGTAAACCGATGGTGCTGCACGTCATGGAACGCGCGCGTGAATCGGGTGCCGATCGCGTGATTGTCGCCACCGATCATCCGGATGTGGCGGCGGCGGTAACCGCAGCGGGCGGCGAAGTGTGCATGACGCGGGTCGATCATCAGTCTGGCACCGAGCGTTTGGCAGAAGTGGTCGAGAAGTATCAGTTTGCCGACGACACCATCATCGTTAACGTGCAGGGCGACGAGCCGATGATCCCGGCGGAGATTGTACGTCAGGTGGCAGTTAATCTGGCGCAATCTGAAGCCGGAATGGCGACGCTAGCGGTGCCGATCACCGATGCAGAAGAAGCCTTTAACCCGAACGCGGTGAAAGTGGTGATGGACGCCAAAGGTTATGCGCTTTACTTCTCACGCGCCACCATTCCCTGGGATCGCGAGCGTTATGCTCAATCGCGCGAGCAGATTGGCGACACGCTGCTGCGCCACATTGGTATCTACGCTTATCGCGCCGGTTTTATCCGTCGCTATATCGCGTGGGAACCTTGCCCGCTGGAGCACATTGAGCTGCTCGAACAGCTGCGCGTGCTGTGGTACGGTGAAAAGATTCACGTCGCGGTGGCAAAAGCTATCCCAAGTGTTGGGGTGGATACGCCGGAAGACCTTGAGCGGGTTCGTCTCGCTATGCAGGGTTAATCTCCGACCGGCCAGCGGCTCTCGCTGGCCTTAAAGTTTGATCTGGCGCTAAGCTTTGCGCCGCCATCACCTCCAGCATATTCCAGCCCTTTGACTTCGGAGGATATTGCATGGAACAGCTCCGTTCAGAACTCGCATTGGTGCTCGGTGAATGCATCAGCCGTCTCGAAACCATTAGCGAGAATACGCACACGCGGTTGTATGCGCTATACGATAACGCCGGTAAACCGATGCCGCTGGTGGTAAAGTATTTTCGTCATCAGGGACGTGCTGCGCTGGAAGCCAAAAAGCTGACCATGCTCGGCCATGATGGCTTAATTGCCGTGCCCGCAGTGTTTGGTCTGGTGCTCAGCCAGCAAAAGCCGGTACATGAAATGTTGCTGATGGCGCGCTTTAACGGCGTCTCGGCGGAAGCTCCGGCACGCAGCGCAGCACGCTGGGAACAGCTGTGCGAGCAGATCGTCGAAGGCGTATTGGCGTGGCATCGCATCGACAGCCATGGCTTAGTCGGCAGCGTGGACAGCGTGCAGGAGAATAGCTGGCCCGCATGGTATCGCCAGCGGGTGGATGTATTGTGGTCAACGCTGGGTTATCTGTCACCGCCGTTTTTCACACTGGAAGACCGTCAAATTCTGTTTCGCAGCCGTCAGCTATTACCGCGTCTTTTCAACGGCTTTGACGATCCCTGCGTGCTGATGCATGGCAATTTGCGCTTAGCCAGCATGCTGAAAGATGCGCACAGCGATCAGCTGATTGCGATGATGCAGCCGGGCAACATTCTCTGGGCACCACGCGAATATGATCTGATGCGCCTGGCGGATAGCGGCGCAGAAGCGTCATTGCTGCAACACTATCTGCAGCGTGCGCCCGTGGCGGAAGGTTTCCTCTGGCGACGCTGGTTGTATCAACTGTGGGATTGCGTCGACACGCTGGTCAGCAGCGGACAGTTTGACCGCCCGCGCTTCGATCATGCTCGTGCGCAATTACTCCCTTGGCTGGGTTGAGGTGAGATCGTCACCGCGCAGCTTCTGCCAGATCTGTCCTAGCGTTTCATAGATCGCTCGCTCACTGTGACCGAGCCACAGCGGTGACGGAATCGCGCGTTCCCACCAGTTGAGCGGCGATGTCACCGCCAGCTGGTTCGCCGGTGCAGCCAGAGGATTCATGCCAGCACTTTGGAAGAATTGCATCGCACGTGGCAGATGGTTAGCGGAGGTCACCAGTAAAAACGGATGTTCCCCAATCGTCTGTTTCACCGCGCGTGCTTCACCAATCGTATCCCGTGGTTGATCCAACTGAATAATCGCTTCTGATGGCACACCCAGACTTTCTGCCACTTCAGCCGCCACGCTGGCGCTGCTGCGTGGGTTTTCGCCGGCTGCTGCGCCTGTAAAGATCATTTTCGCTTGCGGATAGCGCCGCCACTGACGCACGCCTTCAGCCACGCGCGGCAAGCTATTACTGATTAAATTTGAACTCGGCGCCCAATTCGGATTGAAGGTATAGCCGCCGCCAAGCACAACGATATAATCGACCGGCTCGTTACCGTTCCAGGTGGGATAATGATTTTCCAGCGGTGACAGCAGGCGATCGGCAACCGGCTGCAGGCTTAACACCAGCAGTAGCAGCCAACTGCAAGAGATAAGGATTTTGCCGCTTTTTTGCCAGCGGCTGAACCAGAGCAGCAAAAGTCCTGCCGCCATCAGCAATAACAGCAGCGGCAAGGGGAGCAACATCCCGCCAATGACTTTTTTAAATGCGAAAAACATCGAATATGGCCTCTTTTGTCCAAAAAAACAGCTGCCAGACGGTTACTGCGGCATGAAAGGTTCATTCTTGTTGAGCCTGTGACAAAATAGCACAAGTTGAATGCAGCAAAGCGGAGCCATCATCATGCAGGATCGTAACTTTGACGATCTGGCGGACAAATTCTCACAGAACATTTATGGCACGCGCAAAGGGCAAGTGCGCCAGGCGATTGTCTGGGACGAGCTGGAAGCCCTGTTACCGACACTGCCTGCCGGATCTTTGAAGGTGCTGGATGCCGGCGGCGGCGTGGGACAAGTCTCAAGCGGCTTGGCGGCACGCGGTCATCAGGTAGTGCTGTGCGATCTCTCTGCTGAGATGCTGAAGCTGGCGGAAGCCCATGCGCTCGCCGCAGGTGTGAGCCACAACATGCAATTCAAACAAATTAGCGCCCAGCAGGTGGGCGAACATTTGGATACGCAGGTTGATCTGGTATTGTTTCACGCGGTGTTGGAATGGGTCGCGCATCCGGAAGAGGTGCTGCAAGCGCTGTGGCACACGCTCAAGCCCGGCGGCGTGCTGTCGTTGATGTTTTATAACGCGCACGGCTTAACCTTCCGCACCCTGACGCTCGGCAATTTCGGCTATATGCGCGCCAATATGAGCAAACGCAAAAAGCGAACGCTGTCGCCCGATTTCCCGCGCGATCCCGATGATGTGACGCGCTGGCTGACAAACTGCGGATTTGAAATTGAACGGCGTGCGGGCATTCGCGTCTTCTGTGATTACATGAAGCCGCAACCCGGCGCAGGGAAGAGCGTTGAGGAAATCATTGAGATGGAACGGCGTTTCTGTCGCCAGGAGCCCTTTTTAAGTTTAGGGCGCTATATCCACGTGACCGCGCGCAAACCCAGCTAGAAGGATCAACTATGAGCGAATTTTCCCAGACGGTCCCCGAATTGGTGGCATGGGCGCGCAAGAACGATTTTTCGCTTGCGCTGCCGGTAGAACGTCTGGCCTTTTTGCTGGCCATCGCCACCTTAAACGGTGAGCGCATGGACGGCGAGATGAGTGAAGGCGAGCTGATTGACGCGTTTCGTCACGTTAGCAAAGCATTCGAACAAACCCACGAAACCGTGCAGGTCCGTGCCAACAACGCCATCAATGACATGGTGCGTCAGCGCTTGCTTAATCGCTTTACCAGCGAGCTGACGGAAGGCCACGCCATCTATCGTCTGACGCCGCTCGCCATCGGCATTACCGACTATTACATCCGTCAGCGCGAGTTCTCCACGCTGCGCCTGTCGATGCAGTTGTCGATTGTGGCACAAGAGTTAAAACGTGCCGCAGACGCCGCCGAAGAAGACGGTGACGAATTCCACTGGCATCGCAACGTGTTTGCACCACTGAAATATTCGGTGGCGGAAATCTTCGATAGCATCGACATGACGCAACGTCTGATGGATGAGCAGCAGCAAGCGGTGAAAACCGATATTGCCGATCTGCTCAACAAAGACTGGCGCGCAGCGATCTCCAGCTGTGAAATGTTGCTGTCGGAAACCTCCGGTACGCTACGCGAACTGCAGGATACGCTGGAAGCGGCGGGCGATAAGCTGCAGGCCAATTTACTGCGCATTCAGGATGCGACGCTAAGCAGCCCGGATCTGGGCTTTGTCGATAAGTTGGTGTTTGACCTGCAAAACAAGCTCGATCGCATTATCAGCTGGGGCCAGCAGGCTATCGATCTGTGGATCGGCTACGACCGCCACGTACACAAGTTTATTCGTACCGCCATCGACATGGATAAGAACCGCGTGTTTGCGCAGCGTTTACGCCTGTCGGTGCAAAACTATTTCGATCAGCCGTGGGCGCTGACCTACGCCAATGCCGATCGTCTTTACGATATGCGCGATGAAGAGATGACGCTGCGTAATGACGAGGTAATGGGCGAGCTGCCGCCGGAAATGGAATACGAAGAGTTTAATGAGATTCGTGAGCAACTGGCCGCGATGATCGAAGAGGCGCTGCAAATTTATAAGCAGGAGCAGAAGCCGCTCCATCTTGCCACGGTGATGCGCGACTATCTGTCGCAGTATCCGCGCGCGCGCCACTTTGATCTGGCGCGTATCGTCATCGATCAAGCGGTGCGACTCGGCGTGGCCGAAGCTGATTTAGCCGGTCTGCCTGCGCAATGGCAGGCCATTAATGATTACGGAGCCAAGGTGCAGGCACATGTCATCGACAAATATTGAACAAGTGATGCCAGTCAAACTGGCATTGGCTCTGGCAAACCCGATTTTCCCGGCGCTCGATAGCCAGTTACGCGCGGGTCGCCACATTGGCATTGAAGAGCTGGATAATCATGCCTTCCTGATGGATTACCAGGAATTTCTCGAAGAGTTTTACGCGCGCTACAACGTTGAGCTGATCCGCGCGCCGGAAGGCTTCTTCTATCTGCGTCCGCGTTCAACCACCTTGATTCCGCGCTCGGTGCTGTCCGAGCTGGATATGATGGTGGGCAAAATTCTTTGCTATCTCTATCTCAGCCCGGAACGTCTGGCGAATGAGGGGATTTTTACCCAACAAGAGCTGTATGACGAACTGCTGTCGCTGGCCGATGAGAGCAAATTGCTCAAGCTGGTAAATCAGCGTTCCACCGGTTCCGATCTTGACCGCGCCAAGCTGCAGGAAAAAATGCGTGCGTCGCTGAGCCGCCTGCGCCGTCTTGGCATGGTGTGGTTTATGGGCAACGACAGCAGCAAATTCCGCATCACCGAATCGGTGTTCCGCTTTGGCGCCGACGTGCGCAGCGGTGACGATGCGCGTGAAGCGCAGCTGCGCCTGATTCGTGACGGTGAAGCGATGACGCTGGAAAGCGCGCCGGCTGCGGCAGAAAACGATGAAGCAGATAACGATATTGACGCTGAAAGCGACGCGAGTGATAACGCGGAGGATGAACAAGCATGATTGAACGCGGTAAATTTCGTTCGCTAACGCTGATCAATTGGAACGGCTTCTTTGCCCGTACTTTTGATCTTGATGAACTGGTCACCACGCTTTCGGGCGGTAACGGTGCGGGTAAATCCACCACCATGGCCGCCTTCGTTACGGCGATGATCCCTGACTTAACCTTGCTGCACTTCCGTAACACCACCGAAGCCGGTGCAACTTCAGGTTCGCGTGATAAAGGCCTGCACGGCAAGCTGCGCGCTGGCGTCTGTTATTCGGTGCTTGATGTGGTCAACTCACGCCATCAACGCGTGATTGTTGGCGTACGTCTGCAGCAGGTAGCGGGACGCGATAAAAAGGTCGATATCAAGCCATTCAGTATTCACGGCTTGCCGAGCGATTCACAGGCCACCGATATGCTGACCGAAATCCTCAACAACCGTCAGGCGCGCGTATTGCCGCTGACGGAAGTGAAGGAGCGCGTGGAAGCGCAGGAAGGCGTGCAGTTCAAACAGTACAACTCGGTCACCGATTATCATGCGGTGCTGTTCGAGCTCGGCGTGGTGCCGCGTCGTCTGCGTAACGCCAGCGATCGCAGCAAGTTCTATCGTCTGATCGAAGCCTCACTGTACGGCGGTATCTCTAGCGCCATCACCCGCTCGCTGCGCGATTACCTGCTGCCAGAAAACGGCGGCGTGCGTAAAGCCTTCCAGGATATGGAAGCCGCGCTGCGGGAAAACCGCATGACGCTGGAAGCGATTCGCGTTACCCAATCGGATCGCGATCTGTTTAAGCATTTGATTTCGGAAGCTACCAGCTACGTTTCCGCCGACTACATGCGCCACGCCAACGAGCGTCGCATTCACCTCGACGGCGCGCTGCAGCTGCGTAATGAGCTGTTTACCAGCCGCAATCAGCTGATTTCCGAGCAGTATCGCCACATTGAAATGGCGCGTGAGTTGTCCGAGCACAACGGTGCCGAGAGCGATCTGGAAAGCGATTATCAGGGCGCCAGCGACCACCTGAATCTGGTGCAAACCGCCATGCGCCAGCAGGAGAAGATTGAGCGTTACGATGCCGATCTGGAAGAGCTGACTTATCGCCTTGAAGAGCAAAATGAAGTTGTAGCCGAAGCGCGTGAAGTGCAGGAAGAGAATGAAGCACGCGCCGAAGCGGCTGAAGTGGAAGTGGATGAGCTGAAAAGCCAGCTTGCCGACTTCCAGCAAGCGCTCGACGTGCAGCAGACGCGTGCCATTCAGTATCAGCAAGCCTTGCAGGCGCTGGAGAAAGCACGTACGCAGTGTCAACTGCCCGATTTATCTATTGATAACGCCGCTGAAAGGCAGGAAACCTTCCAGGCGCGTGAAGAGGAAGCCACCGAGCGCCTGCTGCGTCTCGAACAGAAGCTGAGCGTCGCCGAAGCGGCGCACAGCCAATTTGAGCAAGCGTTAGCGTTAGTCACCAGCATCGCCGGTGACGTCGGTCGTCAGGATGCGTGGCAAGTGGGGCGTGATTTACTGCGTGACGCCGGCAATCAGCGCCATCATGCCGAACAACTCTCCTCGCTGCGTCTGCGCCTCAATGAATTAGAAACCCGTCTGCGTGAGCAGCATGATGCCGAGCGTCTGCTGGCGGATTTCTGCAAACGTCAGGGCCAGCAATACGATGCGGATGCGCTGGACGGCTTGCAGCGTGAACTTGAAGCGCAGATTGAACAGCTGAATAGTAGCGTCGCCGATGCCGGCGAACGCCGCATGTTGATGCGTCAGGAGCTGGAGCAGCTGCGTGAACGCATCACCGCGTTGACTGCGCGTGCGCCACACTGGCTGGCGGCGCAGGAAATTCTGACGCAGCTGAGCGAGCAAACCGGTCAGGAGCTGACCAGCAGCCAGCAGATCACTGAATTTATGCAGCAACTGCTGGAGCGCGAGCGTGAAACCACGGTTGAACGCGACGAGCTGGCCGCGCGTAAGCGTGAAGTTGAACAGCAGATTGAACGGCTGAGCCAGCCGGGCGGCGCGGAAGATGCGCGCCTGACGCAGCTGGCAGAACGTTTTGGCGGCGTACTGCTGTCGGAAATTTATGATGACGTTACGCTGGATGACGCGCCGTACTTCTCGGCGTTATACGGCCCATCGCGCCACGCCATCGTGGTGCCGGATCTGTCGCTGGTGCGCGACTTGCTCGACGGTTTAGACGAGTGCCCGGAAGATCTCTATTTGATTGAAGGTGATCCGCAAGCCTTTGACGACAGCGTATTTAGCGTCGAAGAGCTGGAAAAAGCGGTGGTAGTGAAAGTGGCTGAGCGTCAGTGGCGCTACTCCCGCTTCCCGAAAGTGCCGCTGTTTGGTCGCGCGGCGCGTGAAAACCAGCTTGAGTTGCTGAACAACGAACGTGAACAGCTGGCTGAGCGTTATGCCACGCTGTCGTTTGATGTGCAGAAAACCCAGCGTCTACATCAATCCTTCAGCCGCTTCATCGGCAGCCATTTAGCAGTGGCGTTTGATAAAGATCCAGAAGCGCAGATTCGTCAGCTTAACAGCCGCCGTGGCGAGCTGGAGCGGGCGCTGGCGCAGCATGAAAACGACAATCAGCAGCAGCGTGCGCAGTTTGAGCAGGCAAAAGAGGGCGTCAGCCAGCTTAACCGCCTGTTGCCGCGCGTTAATCTGCTGCTCGACGACACGCTTGGCGATCGCTGTGAAGAGATCCGCGAGCGCGTGGAAGAAGCGCAGGAAGCCGCGCGCTTCCTGCATCAGCACGGCAACAAACTCAGCAAGCTGGAGCCGCTGATTTCTGTACTGCAAAGCGATCCGCAGCAGCACGATCAGCTGCAACGTGACTATCAGCAGGCACAGCAGCAGCAGCGCGATGCGCGTCAACAGGCCTTTGCCCTGACCGAAGTGGTGCAGCGTCGTGCGCACTTCAGCTATGAAAGTTCGGCTGGCATGTTGGGCGGCAACAGCGATCTCAATGAACAGTTGCGTCAGCGTCTGGAACAGGCGGAAGGTGAGCGCAGCCGCGCACGTGAACGTCTGCGTGGACATCAGGCGCAGTTGACGCAGTATTCACAGGTGCTGGCTTCGCTGAAAAGTTCTTACGATGCCAAACGCGACATGCTGAAAGAGTTGCAGCAAGAGATGCAGGACATCGGCGTGCATGCCGATGCCAGCGCAGAAGAGCGTGCGCGCATTCGTCGTGATGAGCTGTACAGCGCGTTGAGCCACAACCGTGCGCGTCGCAACCAGCTGGAAAAACAGATCACCTTCTGTGAAGCCGAAATGGACAGCCTGCAGAAGAAACTGCGCAAGTTGGAACGCGATTATCATCAGATTCGTGAGCAGGTTGTCAGCGCGAAAGCCGGCTGGTGCACGGTGTTGCGTCTGGTTAAAGAGAACGGCGTTGAGCGTCGTCTGCATCGTCGCGAGCTGGCCTATCTCAGCGGCGATGAGCTGCGTTCGATGTCGGATAAGGCGCTGGGTGCGCTGCGTCTGGCGGTAGCGGATAACGAGCATCTGCGCGATGTGCTGCGCATGTCGGAAGATCCGAAACGTCCGGAACGTAAGATTCAGTTCTTTATCGCGGTGTATCAGCATCTGCGCGAACGTATTCGTCAGGACATCATTCGTACCGACGATCCAGTTGAAGCCATCGAGCAGATGGAAATCGAGCTGAATCGTCTGACCGAAGAGCTGACGGCGCGTGAACAGACGCTGGCAATCAGCTCACGCAGCGCGGCGAACATCATTCGCAAAACCATTC
Organism: Pantoea sp. SOD02; assembly: GCF_024707505.1. Classification (GTDB taxonomy): domain Bacteria; phylum Pseudomonadota; class Gammaproteobacteria; order Enterobacterales; family Enterobacteriaceae; genus Pantoea; species Pantoea symbiotica. The sequence goes on from NZ_CP102604.1 coordinate 1,512,319, forward strand.
AGCGCGAGCAGAACCGTATTCGTCAGCTGAACCAGGGCTTGCAGGCGGTGAGCTTTGGTCAGGTGCGCAGCGTGCGCCTCAACGTGAACGTGCGTGAAGCGCACTCAACGCTGCTGGATACGCTGTCGGAAGAGCATGAACAGCATCAGGATCTGTTTACCAGCAACCGCTTAACCTTCTCGGAAGCGCTGGCGAAACTCTATCAACGCCTAAATCCGCAGATCGATATGGGCCAGCGTACGCCGCAAACCATTGGTGAAGAGCTGCTCGACTACCGCAACTATCTTGAGATGGAAGTGGAAGTGAATCGTGGCTCTGATGGCTGGTTGCGTGCAGAAAGTGGCGCGCTTTCGACCGGTGAAGCGATCGGTACCGGGATGTCGATTCTGGTGATGGTTGTGCAGAGCTGGGAAGAGGAATCACGTCGTCTGCGCGGCAAAGATATCTCGCCGTGTCGTCTGCTGTTCCTTGATGAAGCGGCACGTCTGGATGCGCGTTCAATTGCCACGCTGTTTGAGCTATGTGAACGTCTGGAGATGCAGCTGATCATCGCGGCACCAGAGAATATCAGCCCGGAAAAAGGCACCACTTACAAACTGGTGCGTAAAATGTTCAATAACACCGAACACGTGCATGTGGTTGGTCTGCGCGGCTTCTCGGCGGATCCTGCACCGAGCAAGGATCAAAGTCCTAAGGTCGGTCTTGAATATGAGAATTCATAGCGCTTAATCTGGTTAAAAAACAGCACTACGTTTAATCTGTATGCGGCATCTGCACTTAGAGGCAGATGCCGTTTTTTATTCGTATACTCAACATTAAGAGTATGGCTGTACATGGCGATCACAGGGCGCTATGTCATTGGTGAGAAGGGGGCAGGGATGTTGCTAAACAATAAGCGCAAAATGAGCCGTGCTGCAGTAGCACTCGGTTTGTCATTGGTATTATCGCCGCTGGCTGTCAGCCATGCGGCCATCACCTCCACGCTACCCAACTCGACGCATCATAGTTCGATGTCGGTTGCTGCCAGTCAGCAACAGATTCAGCAGGCGTTTAGCGCCACTGAACAACCCTTCTACCTGCCAGGCTTGGCCGGCATTTATGCGTCACGTGACATGGCGCCGCTGTGGCAGGACCAGCAAGCGGTGCAGGCTTTCCAGCAGCAGCTTGCGGAAGTGGCGCTCTCAGGCGTGCAGCCGCAGTTCACTCGCTGGGTGGAGCGGCTAACCAATCCGAACATTAAAGGCCTGGCGCGCGATATCGTGCTCAGTGATGCAATGCTTGGCTATCTGCAATTTGTTGCCAATGTGCCGACGCAGGGTGAAACCTGGCTTTACAGCAACGTGCCGTACAAGCTGACCATGCCATCGCTGGCCGCCATCAATCAATGGCAGAATGCGGTGAACGGCGGCGGAAGCCGTACTTTCGTGGTGTCACTGCAGCCGCAGCATCCGCAATATCTACCGATGCATAATGCATTGAAAACGTTGCTAAACGATCATCATCCGTGGCCGCAATTGCGTGATACCGCTACGCTGCGCCCAGGACAAATCAGCAATGATGTGCCTGCGCTGCGTGAGATTCTGCAACGCACCGGCATGTTGACCGCCAGTCACAGCACTACGCCAACGCCGGCGGAAGATGCAGTACCCACGGCGCCGGTTCCGGTGAGTCAGAGCAATCAGCCGGTGGCGGTGAGCCCGTCAGCGGCGAACTTTGATGATATTGATGCGGCTCCGGCACTCGCTGCTGCGCCTGAAGTCGCTAATAATGTGGCTGCCAATCCAGCGGCAACCGGCCCCAACGTCTATGACGCTGCACTGGTGGAAGGTGTGAAACGCTTCCAGCACTGGCAAGGCTTGGCCGATGATGGCGCAATTGGTCCGCGTACACGTGAATGGCTGAATGTGCCGCCGCAGATGCGCGCCTCGCTGCTGGCGCTCAATATTCAGCGTCTGCGTCTGCTGCCGGATGATATGCATAACGGCATCATGGTAAACATTCCCAACTATTCGCTGACCTACTACAACAATGGTGCCACCATTTTGTCATCACGCGTGATTGTGGGTCGTCCCGACCGCAAAACGCCGCTGATGCGCAGCGCGCTGAATAATGTGGTGCTGAATCCACCTTGGAATGTGCCAACCACGCTGGTGCGCCAGGATATTGTGCCGAAGGTGAAGCAAGATCCGAGCTATCTGTATAAACACGGTTATACGCTGCTGTCGGGTTGGAGCGCGGATGCGGAAGTGATCGATCCTTCAATGATTGACTGGCATATGGTGTCGGCGGCGAGCTTCCCATATCGCATTCGTCAGGCGCCAGGCGCGACTAACTCGCTGGGTCGCTACAAATTCAATATGCCGAGTTCGGATGCGATCTATCTGCACGATACGCCAAACCATAATCTGTTCCAGCGTGATATTCGTGCGCTCAGTTCCGGATGTGTGCGCGTCAATAAAGCCTCGGAATTGGCCGATCTGCTACTGCAGGATGTGGGCTGGAATGACGGCCGTATTTCGGACACATTGAAAGAGGGGAATACCCGTTATGTGCCGATTCGCCATCGTATACCAGTGAACCTTTACTACCTCACCGCCTGGGTTGCAGATGATGGACTTCCGCAATATCGTACAGATATTTACAATTATGATAACCCTGCGCGTTCCGGCAGTCAGGTGCTGTATAAAGCCGGCCAATTGTTACTCTAGTACTTGATTTGGCTGTTTTCTCTTCACATGAATTTAACCAAGACCAGTCTCGAAAATTTGATTTTGAGCTGGTTTTGGTCTTCTGCAACATATTCTGGGTTGACTGAGTCTTAGGCGGACGTTAATGTTCGGCCTTGTGTATTTTTCGCACATATTTTATCCGCTTTAGACTAGGTAACCTCGCTTCATGGCTAATATTGATTCTCAACGTCGTCGATTACTCTTGATTGGAGGCGCAGCTGCAGGATTATCACTGCTTCCTGGCTCCGCTCTGGCTTCGCTTTCCACCGCCCGCCCTCGAGTATTGACACTTAGTAACCTTCACACCGGCGAAACCCTTAAAACGGAGTTTTTTAACGGTAAGCGTTATGACAAGGATGAGTTAGCCCGCTTAAATCACTTTTTCCGTGATTACCGCGCGAATCAGGTGAAGAACATCGATCCCCATCTTTTTGATCAGCTTTACCGCCTGCAAACGTTGCTCGATACGCGTAAGCCGGTGCAGTTGATCTCGGGTTACCGCACCTTAGCCACCAACACCATGCTGCGTGAATCGGGTCCGGGCGTGGCGAAAAAAAGCTATCACACCAAAGGACAAGCGATGGATTTCCACATTGAGGGAATTTCGTTGAGCAATGTTCGCAAAGCGGCGTTATCTATGCGCGCCGGTGGTGTAGGATATTACCCGCGCAGCAACTTCGTACACATAGATACCGGGCCTGCAAGGCACTGGTCCTGATACCGGCAGCGCTGCGTGTGTCGGTCATGGAGCGCTATGAATTACCAAATTATTCCGGTTACGGCTTTTTCCCAAAACTGTTCAGTTATTTGGGATGACGAAACCCAACAAGCCGCATTGGTCGATCCCGGCGGCGATGCAGAAACCATCAAAGCCGTGCTGGCAGAACGTGGTTTAACGCCGTCACAAATCCTGCTCACACATGGACATCTTGATCACGTTGGTGCCGCTGCGGAACTTGCGGCACATTATCAGGTGCCGATTGTCGGTCCGCATCCGCTTGATGCTTTCTGGTTAGACAATCTGCCTACACAGAGCCGCATGTTTGGATTACCTGAATGCGCGCCGCTGACGCCTGACCGCTGGCTGGAAGAGGGTGAAACTGTTCAGGTTGGAAATGTCGTGCTGGAAGTACTGCTTTGTCCGGGCCATACGCCGGGACACATCGTGTTCTTTGATCGTGCTGGACGTCTGCTAATCTCAGGGGATGTGATTTTCAACGGTGGCGTGGGACGCACCGATTTCCCACAGGGTAGCCACAGCGACCTAATCGATGCGATTAAAGCGAAGCTGCTGCCGCTAGGCGAAGATGTGACTTTCGTGCCGGGTCACGGGCCAATCTCGACGCTAGGTCGTGAGCGCCTCAGCAATCCGTTCCTGCAAGAATAAAAAATGGGCCACTTCGGCCCATTTGTCGTTATTCGCCGCCTGATTTATAAAACCGCGACAATCGCTTCACACAGCGCCGACATGTTATCTGGCGTCATGCCTGCCACGTTAACGCGACCAGAATTTACAGCATACACACCAAACTCTTCACGCAAACGTACCACCTGATCTTTGGTCAGGCCGCTAAACGAAAACATGCCGTTCTGCTTGATGATGAAGCTAAAGTCCTGATTAGCACCTTTCTCCGCCAACGTGTTCACAAATAGCTGACGCATGCGCTGGATGCGCTGACGCATATCGGTCAGCTCCTGAATCCAGATGGTACGCAGCGCATCGTTGCTGAGGATGGTGGCGACTACTGCCGCGCCGTGTGACGGCGGGTTTGAGTAGTTGGCGCGAATCGTATATTTCACCTGGCTAAACGCGGTTTTCGCCACGTCGCTGCTCGCAGCAACCAGCGTCAATGCACCAACACGCTCGTTATACAAACCGAAGTTCTTCGAATAAGAACTGGCAACGATCAGTTCCTGATGTGAAGCGGCAAAAATACGCAACCCTTCAGCATCTTCGTCCAGACCGCGAGCAAAGCCCTGATAGGCGAAATCAAACAGCGGCAGCCAGCCTTTTTCTAGCGACAGCTGCGCCAGCTGCTGCCATTGATCTGCAGAAGGATCAACGCCGGTTGGGTTGTGGCAGCAGCCGTGGAACAGCACTACATCGCCCGCTTTGGCTTCCTGCAGTGATGCCACCATCGCGTCGAAATCCAGGCTGTGGCTCGCTGCATCGTAATAATCGTAATCACACACTTCAAGGCCAGCAGCGTTGAACACGTTGTTATGGTTCGGCCAGCTTGGGTTGCTCACCCAAACGCGCTTTACGCTGGTCTGGTTTGCCAGAAAATCTGCCGCTACGCGCAGGGCGCCGGTGCCACCTGGCGTTTGTGCGGTGCAGGCGCGACCGGCTGAAATCAGTGCGCTCTCTTTGCCGAACAGTAACTCCTGCGTGCAACGTGCGAAATCCGCCAGACCATCAATGCTCAGGTAGTTCTTGGTGGTTTCATTTTCCAGCAAATACTGCTCAGCTTTTTTGACACTGGTGAGGACCGGCGTTTTACCGGTTTCATCTTTATAAACACCAATGCCAAGATTGATTTTATTCGGCCGGTCATCGGCACGAAAAAGGTCAGCCAGTCCCAGAATAGGATCGGCGGGTGCGGCAGAGATCGATTCAAACATGAGTCAGTTCCGTTTGGGTGAACTTTAGCGAAATGAGCTATCAGGTTAACGTCAGTCGGCACGCTTGCCAACCGCTGATATAAAAAAGAAATATGTCGGCAGGATAAAGTAGAAAAGCTAATTGCGAAGCCGATCACTGAAATGCAAAACGGAGCCCGAAGGCTCCGTTTTTAGGTATTACGCAAATCTAATCGGGTGATTAGAACTGGTATACCAGACCCAGTGCAACAACGTCGTCGGTAGCCAGACCCAGTGGGTTGTCATCGTTCAACTGGTTGATTTTATAATCAACGTAGGTAGCCATGTTTTTGTTGAAGTAGTAGGTTGCGCCCACTTCAATGTATTTAACCAGGTCAGCATCGCCAACGCCTTCGATGTCTTTGCCTTTAGACTGAACATAGGCGATGGACGGACGCAGACCGAAGTCGAACTGATACTGTGCTACAACTTCGAAGTTCTGAGCTTTGTTAGCGAAGCCAGAAACGGTAGTTTGAGTACCATCAGCTAAGGTAGCTTGCGCACCTGAGATTGGCGTTGAGTTACGGGTTTCACCGTACATTGCAGCCAGGTATACGTTGTTTGCGTCATATTTCAGAGCGGTAGCCCAGTTTTCAGCACGCTTACCTGCACCGATGTTAGTCGCTACTACATCACCATTGCTATCTACTACTGAACCAGCAGACTGCAGGTTAGTACGGTCGCTGCTGCTATAAGCTGCAGCTACACCAACACCGATTGGTGAGGTGTAAGAGGTTGACAGGCCATAGCCGTCACCGTTTGCACGGCGGATATCAGAGCGATCGTTTTTGCCCTGGTACTGTGCTGCGAAGTTCCAACCGTCAACCAGACCGAAGAAGTTGGTGTTACGGTAGGTCAGCAGACCGGTGCTACGACCGTTCATGAAGTTATCTGAGTAACCTGAGTCGCCACCGAATTCTGGCAGAACGTCAGTCCAGCCAATTGCGTCATATACAACACCGTAGTTACGACCGTAGTCGATTGAACCCGCATCGCCAAATTTCAGACCTGCGAAGCCCAGACGGGTTTTGTTGCCGTCTTGCGCATCAGAACCTTCAGAGTTGTTAGCCTGAATGTTGTATTCCCACTGGCCGTAACCGGTCAGTTGGTCATTAATTTGGGTTTCACCCTTGAAGCCGAAGCGAACATAAGTCTGGTCGCCGTCGCTGCCAGCGTCATCCGAGAAATAGTGCAGACCAACAGCTTTACCGTACAGGTCCAGCTTGTTGCCGTCTTTATTATAGATTTCTGCTGCGTTTGCTGCGCCGGCAGCTAACAGAGCAGGGATAACCACTGCAAGAATGTTGCGCTTCATCATTTTTTATTACCCTCATTGGAGTTATTTGGACATCTGCCACTGCTGCCAAGAAATCTTTACAGAACCTTGAAAGAAGTTTGATGTCTCCTGTGTCTGCACGCATCTTTCCATCACAGGGTTGCTAATTCTAGCCCGAAAATGATTCAAATCTCTCGATTAAGTATCAAAAGGAAAATATGTATTACAAAATGTAAGATATTGGGAACTTTGTGAGAGAACTCTAAATTTACAAAAATAAAAAAAGGCCGGCTAGGCCGACCTCTTTATATATATGAATTACTTATAATTAATCGCTAAATTTAGAAATTCGCATTGCGTGGCGTACGTGGGAAGGGGATAACATCCCTTACATTTTGTACGCCGGTGACATAGGCGATTAATCGTTCGAAACCTAATCCAAAACCAGCATGTGGCACGGTGCCGTAACGACGCAGGTCACGATACCACCAATAATCTTCTTTATTGAGACCCATTTCCGCCAGACGCGCATCCAGCACATCCAGACGCTCTTCACGCTGTGAACCACCGATGATTTCGCCGATGCCCGGCGCAAGAACATCCATCGCCGCCACGGTTTTACCATCTTCGTTCATACGCATATAGAAAGCTTTGATGTCTTTCGGATAGTTTTTCACTACCACTGGCGCTTTGAAATGCTGCTCTGCGAGGTAACGTTCGTGCTCGGATGACAGATCCACGCCCCATGAAACCGGGTTCTCGAAGGTCTGGCCGCTTTTCAGCAGGATTTCAACCGCATCGGTGTAATCCACCTGAGCAAAGTCGGTAGTCACGAAACGCTCAAGACGCGCAATGGCATCTTTATCCACGCGCTCGGCAAAGAATGCCATGTCATCAGCACGTTCGTTGAGAACGGCCTGGAACACGTATTTCAGCATGGATTCAGCCAGAGCTGCGGCATCATCCAGCGTTGCGAAAGCAATTTCCGGCTCCAGCATCCAGAATTCCGCCAGATGACGGCTGGTGTTGGAGTTTTCTGCGCGGAAAGTTGGACCAAAGGTATACACCTTCGACAGCGCACAGGCGTAAGTTTCGGCATTGAGCTGGCCGGATACGGTCAGGAACGCTTCTTTACCGAAGAAGTCTTTATCGAAATCGATTTTGCCCTGCGGATCGCGCGGCAGGTTTTCCAGGTCCAGCGTTGAAACGCGGAACATCTCGCCGGCACCTTCGGTATCCGAAGCGGTGATCAGCGGAGTCGAAACCCAGAAATAGCCGTTTTCGTGGAAGAAGCGATGCAGCGCTTGCGCCAGCGTATGACGCACGCGCGCCACGGCACCCACCAGGTTGGTACGCGGACGCAGGTGCGCCACTTCACGCAGGTATTCGATGCTGTGACGTTTCGCCGCCATCGGATAGGTATCCGGATCGTCAACCCAACCAGTAACTTCAACCTTGGTTGCCTGCATCTCGAAGGCCTGGCCTTCGCCTGGAGATTCGACCACTTTGCCGGTAATGATCACCGAGCAACCGGTTGTCAGACGCAGCACTTCATCCTGATAATTATTCAGAGAATTATTGACGACGGCCTGAACGGGATTAAAGCAGGAACCGTCGTAAACGGCGATAAAGGAAAGACCAGCTTTGGAATCTCTTCGGGTACGCACCCAACCACGTACGGTGACTTCACTGTCAACCGCGACACGGCCGTGCAGTACATCCGCTACAGGCACAACGCTCATAAAGTTCTCTCTATATATAAAAGAAGGTGGATAAAAACCCTTTTTCAGGGTTTTGCTATGTTACTTGCGAGCCGACAGGAAACAAGCAAAATTGCCGGGTTAATCGGAGATTTGTTGCGTGAAAGCAGGGTGCAAGCACCCTGCAATAAGAATCAGCTGGCTCTTTTGACCAGCGGCAGATCGAAGGCTTTGCGCAAGGCGCGCACGAAGGCTTTATCCTGGCAAATGGTTTTGCCGGGACTGTCGGAGAGTTTTGCCACCGGTTTGCCATTGCAGCTCACCAGTTTGATCACGATATTCAGCGGCGTCACGCCCGGAATATCGCAGGACAAGCGCGTACCGATACCGAACACCACGTTGGCCCGTTGGCCAAAGTGACGATAGAGTGCCAGCGCTTTATCCAGATTGAGATTATCTGAGAACACCAGCGTTTTGCTTTTCGGATCGATATCCAGACGCTGATAGTGCGCAATGGCTTTTTCACCCCATTCCACTGGATCGCCGGAGTCATGGCGCAGGCCTTGATAACGATGAGCAAAGCCTGGACCAAAGTCGCGCAGGAAGGCATCCATGGTGATGCAGTCGGTCAGGGCGATACCTAACTGGTCGTCATACTCATCCAGCCAGGATTGCAGCGCCGCACGTTGGCTGTTCGCCAATACCGGACTGATTTGCTGGTGCGCCTGGAACCATTCGTGTGCTTGCGTGCCCACCGGATTAAGCTGCAGGCGGCGCGCCAAATCGTAGTTGCTGGTGCCAACCAGCCAAGGAAATTCCGCTTTGAGCGTAGCGACAATCGCTTCCTGTACGGCTTTGGAGTAGCGACGACGCGTACCAAAATCCATCAGCTGGAAGCGTGACATATCCAAATCGCCGACCTGCTGACGGAAATCCGTAAGCTTGTGCTGCAAGTGCGCAACCGCCTGATCCACACCCATTTGCGGCGTGCGATGGCGATGCACCACCTCACTGATCAGCGCCAGCAGCGGCACTTCCCACAGAATCACTTCACGCCACGGCCCGCTGATCTGAATCGTCAGATGGCCGTTGTTGTTACGTACGTTGACTTGTGACGGATCGAGGCGGAACTGGCGCAGCCAGTTAAGGTAGTCGCTTTGGAAGAAAGGCAGCCCGCTGAGATAGTGATACTCATCGTCGCTCAGGGCGAGCGTTTGCAGGGTTTCAATTTGTGCGCGGATCTCGTCCGCATAAATACCGAGCAGTTCGTCGCCACGGCAGCGAAATTCCGCCGTAACCGGGACATCATAATAGCGATGATAGACGGCCTGCTGCATATGAAGCTTGTACGCATCGGTATCAAGCAGCGTGGTCAAAATCGGGGAAGCATGTCCAGTCATGGTGCGTTTCAGCATCCTCTTCCGCGGAGCAGAGCCCGGTGTTCAACAAAGTCATAAAGACGCAGGAGTATAAAACAGTAATGACCGCGATCACACCATAATTGCGGGTGGCAGGTCGAGGGTCATTTGTGCCATTGTTAATGAATTGTAGCCTTTTCAACGAACGCACGCATTGACCGTGGCAACCGAGGCACAACCCGCTTAGACTTTGACGGGTCAACATATTAACGATTTAACGATGCGAGAAGGACTCATGACGCAACAGCCGCAAATTAAATATCGCCACGATTACCGTGCGCCGGATTACACCATTACCGATATCGACCTGACTTTTGATCTGGATGCAGCTTCGACGCGCGTTACGGCGGTCAGTCAGCTGAAGCGTCTGGGTGCGCCGGGTGCGGAACTGCGTCTGGATGGCGAAGATCTCACACTGGTATCGCTGGCGGTGGATGGCAATCCGTGGTCGCATTACCGCGAAGAAGAGGGCGCGTTGTTCATCAGCCAGCTTCCGGACAACTTCACTCTGACCATCATTAATGACATTCATCCGGATAAAAACACCGCGCTGGAAGGGTTATACCAATCTGGCGAGGCGCTCTGTACCCAATGTGAAGCTGAAGGTTTCCGCCACATTACGTGGTATCTCGATCGCCCGGACGTGCTGGCGCGCTTCACCACCACCATCATTGCCGATGCCGCGCGTTATCCTTATTTGCTCTCCAACGGCAACAAGCTGGAGAGCGGGCGCAATGAAGATGGCCGCCATTGGGTGAAGTGGCAAGATCCGTTCCCGAAACCGTGCTACCTGTTTGCGCTGGTGGCGGGTGATTTCGACGTGCTACGCGATAGCTTTACTACCCGCTCTGGTCGTGATGTGGCGCTGGAGATCTTTGTCGATCGCGGCAATCTCGATCGTGCCGATTGGGCAATGACCTCGCTGAAAGCCAGCATGAAGTGGGATGAAGAGCGCTTTAACCTCGAGTACGACCTCGACATCTTTATGATCGTCGCGGTTGATTTCTTCAATATGGGCGCGATGGAGAACAAAGGCCTCAACGTCTTCAACTCCAAATATGTGCTGGCGAAAGCTGAAACCGCCACCGACAAAGATTACCTCGGTATTGAAGCCGTTATCGGTCACGAATATTTCCATAACTGGACCGGCAACCGCGTGACCTGCCGCGACTGGTTCCAGCTCAGCCTGAAAGAGGGTTTGACGGTGTTCCGCGATCAGGAGTTCAGCTCCGATCTCGGTTCGCGCGCGGTGAACCGTATCGATAACGTACGCGTGATGCGCGGTGCGCAGTTCGCGGAAGACGCCAGCCCAATGGCGCATCCGATCCGTCCGGATCAGGTGATCGAAATGAACAACTTCTACACCTTAACGGTGTATGAAAAAGGTTCAGAAGTGATCCGCATGATGCACACCTTGCTGGGCGAAGTGAATTTCCAGAAAGGCATGCAACTCTATTTCGAACGTCACGACGGCAGCGCCGCAACCTGTGATGATTTCGTGCAGGCGATGGAAGATGCGTCGAATGTCGATCTGTCGCAGTTCCGCCGCTGGTACAGCCAGGCGGGCACGCCGATTTTGACAGTGCGCGATGACTACAATCCAGAGCTGGAGCAATACACGCTGCACGTCACTCAGCGCACGCCGGCCACCGCCGAGCAGAAAGAGAAGCTGCCACTGCACATTCCGCTGGATATCGAACTGTACGATAACGAAGGCAAGGTGATTCCGCTGCAGCATAACGGTCATCCGGTGCATCACGTGCTGAACGTTACCGAAGAGTTCCAGACCTTTATTTTCGATAACGTTTATTTCCAGCCGGTGCCATCGCTGCTGCGTGAATTCTCTGCGCCAGTGAAGCTCGATTATAAATGGAGCGACGCACAACTTACCTTCCTGATGCGCCACGCGCGCAACGACTTCGCGCGCTGGGATGCGGCGCAAAGCCTGCTGGCGACCTACATTCGCCTCAACGTGGCGCGCCATCAGCAGGGTCAGCCGCTGTCGCTGCCGCTGCATGTGGCTGACGCGTTCCGCGCGGTATTGCTGGATGAGCAGGGCGATCCAGCGTTGAAAGCGTTGATTCTGTCGCTGCCGTCTGAGAATGAAATCGCCGAACTGTTTGATGTCATCGATCCGCTGGCGATCTCGGCAGTACGCGATGCGCTGGTACGTACGCTGGCTAAAGAGTTGAGTGACGAATTCTTCGCGCTCTATCTGGCCAACCAAAGCGGCGAATACAAAATTGAGCATGCGGAGATTGGCAAGCGCACGCTGAAAAACGTCTGCCTCGGCTATCTGGCGTTTGCCGATGCGGCACAGGCCGACAAGCTGGTGCAGGCGCAATATCAGCAGGCGAACAACATGACCGACGCGTTAGCGGCGCTGGCTGCAGCGGTAGCGGCGAATCTGCCGTGCCGCGATTCACTGCTGGCAGCCTATGATGAGCGCTGGCATCAGGATGGTTTGGTGATGGATAAATGGTTTGTGCTGCAAGCCACCAGCCCAGCGGCGGATGTGCTGAGCAACGTGCGTAAGCTGCTGAATCACCGTTCGTTCACCATGGGCAACCCGAACCGTATCCGTTCACTGATTGGTGCGTTTGCTTCAGGCAATCCAGCGGCATTCCACGCCAAAGATGGCAGCGGTTATCAGTTCCTGGTGGAGATGTTGACCGATCTGAACACGCGCAACCCGCAAGTGGCTGCACGGATGATCGAGCCGCTGATTCGCCTGAAACGCTACGATGCCGATCGTCAGGCGCTGATGCGTAAGGCGCTGGAAACGTTGAAAGGGCTGGATAAGCTGTCTGGCGATCTGTACGAGAAGATCACCAAAGCGTTGAATGCGTAAAAGTAACCGTAGGGTCGCCATTTATGGCGACCTCTATCATTAACTCTGCTGCGCAAACTTCAACGGCTGTTCTGACGAGCCACGCTTCATCACCCGATCCAGTACTTCCGCTTCCAGCTCCGCCAGACGTGCCGATCCACGACGGCGTGGCCGTGGCAAATCGACGAGCAAATCCAGGCCAATCTGTCCTTCCTCGATGAGCAGCACGCGATCGGCAATCGCCACCGCTTCGCTGACATCGTGCGTCACCAGCAGCACGGTGAAGTTATGCTGCTGCCACAGCGACTCAATCAATCCCTGCATTTCGATGCGCGTCAACGCATCCAGCGCACCGAGTGGCTCATCGAGCAGCAGCAAACCTGGACGGTGAATCAGCGCACGTGCCAGCGCCACACGCTGTTTCTGCCCGCCGGACAACGCAGCAGGCCACTCGTAGGCGCGGTCCGCCAATCCCACGGCTTCCAGCGCGTCCAGCGCGGCGGCGCGCCATTCGCGACCTTTCAGTCCCAGCCCAACATTATCAATCACCTTTTTCCACGGCAGTAAGCGTGAATCCTGGAACATCAAACGCGTATCTTCGCGTGCTTCGGATAACGGCGCATTGCCCGCCAGCAACGCCCCGCGCGTGGTAGATTCGAGTCCCGCCAGCAGACGCAGCAAGGTACTTTTCCCGCAGCCGCTGCGGCCGACGACGGCGACAAACTGCCCGGACGGAATATGCAGATCGATATTATTCAGGATGGTGCGATCGCCATATTGCTTGCTGACGCCATTCACACCAACCGGCGTACCGCGATTTAAACGCGCCGGATTTAGGGTTGCGTTGCTCATGCGTTCTCCTTCAATTGGTAGGCTGGATGCCAGCGCAGCCAGACGCGCTCCAGCAGTTGTGCTGCAACGTCGGCCAGTTTGCCGAGCAGGGCATAGAGAATGATGGCCACCACCACCACGTCGGTTTGCAGGAATTCACGGGCGTTCATCGCCAGATAACCAATGCCAGAGTTAGCGGAAATGGTTTCGGCGACAATCAGCGTCAGCCACATCAGGCCAAGGGCAAAACGTACGCCAACCATAATAGAAGGCAGCGCACCTGGCAGAATCACCTGAATGAACAGGCTCCAGCCAGACAAGCCGTAGCTGCGCGCCATCTCAACTAAACCCCGATCAATGTTACGAATGCCGTGATAAGTGTTGAGGTAAATCGGGAACAAGGTGCCGAGCGCCACGAGGAAAATCTTGGCGGATTCGTCGATGCCAAACCACAGAATCACCAGCGGAATCAGCGCCAGATGCGGCACGTTACGCAGCATCTGCACCGAGGTATCCAGCAAGCGTTCACCGACGCGCGAGGTGCCGGTAATCAATCCCAGAATCAAACCAATCGAGCCGCCGATAGAGAAACCGATGGCGGCACGCCAGCTGCTGATCGCCAGGTTTTGCCACAGTTCACCGCTCACCGTCAGCTTCCAGAAGGTGATAAGGATGTTTTCTGGCGACGGCAAAATACGCGTCGACAGCCATCCCACTTGCGATGCCAGTTGCCACACCGCAATCAGCACCACCGGTAAAACCCAGGGCAGTACAGCATTCGTCAGCTTGGTTTTAACGTTCGCCATCATCGGCTCCTTTAGCTCTGCGACACTTTTTGCGGTGTGAAATCGTTGGCCACCGCTTCACCGTGCGCCTGTACTACCCGCGGCTTCGGTACTTCCGGAATCGCTAAATCGAGGTGCGGGAACAGCAACTCGCCAACGCGATAAGCCTCTTCCAGATGCGGATAGCCGGAGAGAATAAAGGTCTCGATGCCGAGATCCTGATACTCCTGCATGCGCGCCGCTACGGTTGGGCCATCGCCCACTAACGCGGTTCCCGCGCCGCCACGCACCAGACCGACACCGGCCCACAGATTCGGGCTGATCTCCAGCTTGTCGCGACGCCCACCGTGCAGTGCGGCCATGCGCTGCTGTCCCACTGAATCAGTGCGCGCAAACGCCGCCTGCGCTTTGGCAATGGTGGCATCGTCGAGATGGGCAATCAGGCGATCCGCCGCTTGCCACGCTTCTTCATTGGTTTCACGCACAATCACATGCAGACGAATCCCGAAGCGCACGGTGCGGCCTTGCGCTGCCGCTTTGGCGCGCACTTGCTCAATCTTCTCTTTAACTAACGCGGGCGGTTCGCCCCAGGTGAGATAAACATCAACCTGCTCGGCGGCCAGATCCTGCGCGGCATCCGACGATCCGCCAAACCACAGCGGCGGACGCGGTTCCTGCACCGCTTTAAACATCAGACGCGCGCCGCGCACCTTCACATGCTTGCCTTCGTAATCGACCGTTTCGCCTTCGCTAACCCGACGCCAGACGCGGGTAAACTCGGCGGATTCTTCATAGCGTTCGCGGTGATCGAGGAATACGCCATCGCCGGCCAACTCTTCCGGATCGCCGCCGGTAACCAGATTAAACAGCGCGCGACCATTCGACAGACGATCCAGCGTGGCGGCCTGACGCGCCGCTTGCGTCGGTGAAATCACGCCCGGACGCAGAGCAACGAGGAAACGCAGACGCTGCGTCACCGGAATCAATGATGCTGCCACCAGCCAGGCATCTTCACAGGAGCGGCCGGTGGGGATCAGCACTCCGCCGAAGCCAAGGCGATCCGCCGCCTGCGCAATCTGTTGCAGGTACCCATGATCAACCGGGCGCGAACCTTCCGCTGTGCCAAGATAGTGACCATCGCCGTGCGTCGGGAGAAACCAAAATACGGATACGCTCATGATTAATTTCCTTTGGGCTGGGCGGATTGTGGATGCCAGATGCGGTCTGCGATATTCACTTTTACCGGCATCAGATGATTGGCATAAAACAGATCGGCCGTTTGCTGTTGGGCCTGCGCGGTATGGGCGCTGACCGGCGTAATGGTGGTGGGTGGACGATGGTCGAGATAGCTGGCAATTACCGGTTTCGGTAAGCCCATGGCGTTTGCCAGCAGATCGATACTCTGGTCGCGCTGACTGCGCGTTAATGCATCGGCGTCGCTGAAGGTATTCAGAACCTGCTGCACGAAGGCGCCGTTAGCTTCGGTGTATTTGCGCGTGGCTAAATAGAAGGAGCCGGTTTGATTGAGTTTGCTGCCGTCGGCCAGCACGCGCACGTTGCCTTGCAGCAGGGCGGCGGAGTAGTAAGGATCCCAAATCGCCCAGGCATCGACGTCACCTTGCTGGAACGCGGCGCGCGCATCGGCGGGCGTCAGATAGGTTGGCTGAATATCTTTAAAGCTCAGTCCGGCTTGTTCCAGCGCACGCAACAGCAAGTTGTGCGAGCTGGAGCCTTTCTGGAACGCCACTTTATGGCCTTTCAGTTCGGCCACGCTGTGAATCGGACTATCTTTCGGCACCAGAATTACTTCGGCCTGCGGCTTGGGTGGCTCCGAGCCGACGTACAGCAGATCGGCACCCGCAGCTTGGGCAAACAGCGGCGGGATATCGCCGGTGCTGCCCAAATCGATGCTATCGACGTTAAGCGCTTCGAGCATTTGCGGGCCAGCCGGGAATTCCACCCACTTGATGTTGGTATGCGGGAAGCGCTGCTCCAGCAGCTTATGGGTTTTCGCCAAAACCATGCTCACCGAACCTTTCTGATATCCGATACGCAACTGTTCGGGTGCGTCGGCGCCCTGGGCGCTCACGCTCAAGGTGAACAGTGCCGCTACGGCTGGCATGAGTAAACCCGTCAATATCCTTTTCATCTCTCTTCCTTTATACCGCTTGTGCGTAGGGTTGGTGGCGACGATGCAGCGCGTGCCAGAAGGTATCCAGCGCTTCGTCAATGCGTTGCGACAGCAGCGGATCGAGCAGCGGCTGGCGATCGTAATCAGTAATCTGGCCGTCAGTGGCGAACACGCCGTGCAACACTTCCTGCGCCTTCAGCGCATTCAGCACCGGCTTCAGCGCGTAATCCACCGCCAGCAGATGTGACGCGCTGCCGCCGCTTGCCAGTGGCAGCACCACTTTGTGCTCCAGCGCGCGCTCTGGCAGCAGATCGAGCAGAGTTTTCAGTGCGCCAGAAAACGAAGCTTTATAAATAGGCGTGGCGACAATCACGCCATCTGCCAGCGCCAAATCAGCTTTCAACGCGGCTAAGGCAGGTGAATCGAAGCGTGCATAGAGCAAATCTTCAGGCTGGAAGTTGTGAATATTCCACGGAATCACTTCAACGCCGCGTGCTTCCAGCGCGTGCTGGCAAAGGCTCAGCAGCGCAGTAGAGCGTGAAGGGTAGCGAGGGCTGCCCGCCAGCGTAATAACCCGCATGGTCACTCCTTATAACTGAAAGTTATTGATTATCTGATATTCAGAACTGATGTATTCAATACTGTCAGAGCAGGCAGCGAGGCTTAAATGATTTATCTGGTAATCCTAAGTCGCAAAATGGGATAGCCAGCGACATATAAAGGAAGGGTAAAAAAGCTGCCGATGGGTACTTAGGCATAATCTGAAAAGCGGTGCAGGAAGTAGGCGGTTATATAAATCCTGAGGCCCATTGGACTGAGTTTAATGATTAAGGGTCGTAATGCATGGGTAAAACAGAGGAGTAACCGGAGAAATATATTTACACAGACCACGTGGATACCGGATAAATGCGGTGGTTACTATTGAAAGATATGGGGAAAAACCATCAATTCACCACTATTCATTTTTTTATGAATCGGATTAAACTTAGCAAGCTTTGATTGTTTCCTAATATACCGTGGTTTTTATTTCGCGAAATTTATGTCGAAACGCGAATAAAGGTTAATAAAATACGTGCCATTCATCTCGCTGGTTACAACTAATGCAAATTTGCGCAGATCAACTTCACACTTCATGCAGTCGCGCTAAACAATGAATCTCTTAAGTTACGTGTTAATGCTATTAGTGGTTGGAATTACAATCCCCGGCCTGTTTATAATTGGTTGAGCTAATTTCCGCTAGAACACGATAACGATATTTCACTTATTTATTTACGCCCGCGTTTTGTGGCGTGAACTGCCGTTGCGGCAAGCTAATTTATTCTTAGGGAGATAAATATGGGTAGTTCTTCATTTGCTCAGGATTTAACTGAGCAGCAGGTCGTGCCTGCCACCTTCAATCGCATCTCACCCTCACCTAAACCAGAAGAAGAGCTGGTGTGTTATTGGCTGCAACCCGATGCCGCAGGCGCGCATCTTACTTCTTCATTGCTACCAACCTTCCCACACAGCACGCCGGCAGAAGATGACTTCCTGCTGTTCAGCGCGGAGCGCAGCGCCTTGCCGGCCAGCCTGCTGCAGGATGTGGCGAAGCTCAGTGACCAGCGTCCAGAGCTGAACTGCTTTATTATCTCGCTGGCGAAGCGCGACTTGGCGAACGGCTTACACTCGTCTCTGCAGCTGTTTCAGCAACTGCATGAGCAACGCTGGTGGCAGCAGGGCGGCTTTGCGGTGATCTTGCGTGCTGGCCTGGCCCGCGTGGGTGCGCCGCTGACACGTATTCAGGATGTGATGCTGGCCGGATTACTGCATACGCAAACGGCGTGGGTGCTCGACTACGCCAGCGAAGCGTCGCTGACCACCAAAGCCGATGCCGTGCCGCGCTTAACTTATCAGCAATTTATTACTGATTATGAAAAACTCACGCGTTTGTCACACTATATTCCGGAGCGAAACCGCTATCGGGAAAGTTATTTACGCAGCGGCTTATTACAATTAGTCCAGTACGAGTTAAGTGGCGCGGCGAAATTCTCAGATAATACCCGCCATGCATTAACCTACTTTGCGGAAAACTTCCCGGCCAAGGGTGCAATGGAAAAACTTATGTTGAAACAACCTGACATCTATTTCTCCATGATGAAAATGAGAAAAAGGCTGGGCGCTTAGCACCAAGGTTAATTTTAAGAATAACTCCGGTGTGCGCGTGAATACTTTTATGTCACGCTTAAGGCCACTGAGATAATCCCCAGATGCCAAAACACCTATGTCTATAAAACGTAACGCGATTGCCAACTATGTTGGTCAAATCTATCTGACGCTGTCAGGTATTTTGGTTGTACCACTTTATATTCAACACTTAGGAATGGAAGCCTACGGTTTAGTGGGCTTCTTTTCGATCTTATTAACCTGGCTGCAATTACTCGATGCCGGCGTTTCCACCACCTTAATGCGGGAAGCGGCGCGCTATCGTGCCAATCAGTCGGAATTCGTCTGGTTCCCGGCGCTGTTTGCCACGCTGACCAAATTCTTCCTGTTCTCTACCATTGTGCTGGTGGTGTTGGGCTGGCTGGCAACGCCGTGGATTGCCACGCACTGGCTGGATGCGCGTCATCTTCCGGCGGGTGATGTGGTGATTGCCGTGGCGATTATGGTGATTACCGCCGCGATTCGCTGGCGCACCAGTCCGTATCGCAGCGTGATTGTCGGCTTCGAACATCAAGTCTGGCTGAACGGCGTCAACCTGGTCATCACCACCTTACGCACCTTCGGCGCAGTGCTGGTGATTCAGTTCTTCTCCAATCCGGTATTGGCGTTCTTTATCTGGCAGCTGCTGGTGTCGATTGCCGAAGCGGCCTGCTGTATCTACAAGTCCTGCCAGCTGATTCCAAAGGCGGCACGCAAAGAGAAGCGCGGCGATCTGAAAGAGGTACTGAAACCCTTTATTCGTTTTGCCCTCAGCGCGGCATTCTCCAGTGCGGTGTGGACCTTTATTTCGCAAATCGACCGATTGGTACTTTCTAAGACGCTGCCGCTAAGCGAATACGGTTCGTTTACCGTGGTGGCGACGGCTGCGACCGGCATTCTGTTGCTCAGTAGTCCGATAATGCAGGCGATTGTGCCACGTATGACCGGCATGAAAACTCGTAAAGAGGGCGATGCGGAGTCGCTGAAACTCTATCGCTACACCACGCAGGCGGTGGCGATCTTTATGGCACCGCTCAGCATCACTATCGCCTGTTACGCCGGCCCGCTGCTGTGGGCGTGGACGCAGAAGAGTCAGATTGTTGATGAGATGTCGTTTGTTCTCAGCCTGTACGCGTTGGGCAGCGGCATTCAGGCCATCTGTGGCTTGCTCTATCACCTGCAATACATCAACGGCAACCTCAAGCTGCACATGAAAGGCTTCACCTGCTTTGCCGTGCTGCTGGTGCCGCTCAACATCTGGTGCGCTATTCACTACGGCGCGTTGGGCACCGGTTGGTTGTGGCTGGGGCAAAACATCTTCTATTTGGTGGGTTGGGCGTGGCTGGTGCATCGCCGTTTCGCGCCTGGCATTCATTTCACCTGGTTAACCCGCGACGTAATGCTGATTTGGGCGGTATCCGCCGCCATCGCCTGGTTAAGCACTTTCTTGCCGATCGAGTGGAATCAAAATCGTTGGATCAACCTGCTGTGGCTCGGCTTGATTGGCGCGTTCAATCTTGGTGTCTGCTGCCTGCTGCACAGCGTGGTGTTGAAGCGTCTCAAAATTCCGTTGTTTAACGTTGAGGAAAGAGGATGAGCATGATGTCATCTCACCGTATCCCTACGGTTTCGGTCATCATTCCGAACTGGAATTGCGCGCCCTGGCTGCCAGAAGCGATGAGTTCTTTGTTGCGGCAGTCATCGCCGCCGGAACAGATCATTGTTATCGACGATGGCTCCAGCGATAGCAGCGTGGCCTGGCTAACGGCATTTGCGGCCCAGCATCCGCAGGTGATGCTGCTGAGCGGTGAGCGCGGTGGCGTCAGTGCCGCGCGTATGAAAGGGCTCTCAGTAGCAACCGGCGATTTTGTTTACTTCATGGATGCGGATGATTTTGTCTCCACTGACTTGTTCGCCGACTTCCGTCGCGTGCAGGCGCGCCATGAGGATATTGACCTGTTCTGCTTTGGCGCAAAAATGTTCTTCGATCTGCCCGCCGCGCAGCGTCACTATCAAACCATTCATCAGCGTCACGTCAGTGGATTATTGCCCGGCGGCAGCACCAGCTTGCGTACGCTGATGCAGCATCAGTCGGCGCACCGCGTGGTGTGGAGCAGCATCATTTCGCGTCGCTTAATTGATCAACTGGCGCTGCAGTTTCTGCCGATCCAGAACCATGAAGATGCACCGTACATGTTTGCGCTCTATCTGCAGGCGCGTAACATCTATTGCACTAGCCAAAGCTATTATTACAAGCGCTTTATGCTGACTTCGCTGTCGCAAAGCACGCGCGATTTTTCCTACGTGAAAAACTACTTTATTGCGCGTGAAAGCAGCGAACAGTTCCTGCGTGACCAGCAATTGCCGGTGGATGCAGCCTTGCTGGATAGCTATTACCAAACGGTGATGCACAGCTGCCTGGCGCAGATCCGCAAAAATCACATGGTGATTCCGACAGATTGGCAGCCGCAGGTGAATCAGCTGGTGCGCAATGTGTTGCAGCACAGCGCGCGTCTGAAGCTGATGTGGTACTGCCCGACGATTTACAGTGGCCTGCAGGCGTGTCGTGAACAGCTTGGCCGCTATTCTGCACGACGCTGATAACGATCAAATTGTGATGCAGTAGAACAATTTACTTTTGCGCCAGAGCACCTTACCATTCTGGCGCACATTTTCCCGTGCACCCCGACTTCCCTGGTTTCCGTCATTGAGGAGAGTGCATGTTATATCCTATCGTCCGGCCGGCGCTGTTTAAGCTTGATCCTGAGCGTGCGCACGAACTCACCTTTCAACAACTGCGTTTTATCAGCGGCACCCCGCTGGAAGGGCTGATTCGCCAGTCGCTGCCATCCCGTCCGGTCACCTGCATGGGATTAACCTTCCCGAACGCGCTCGGCTTAGCGGCCGGCCTCGACAAAAATGCCGAGTGCATTGATGCCTTCGGCGCGATGGGCTTTGGTTTTGTCGAAGTGGGAACGGTAACGCCGCTGGCGCAACCGGGAAATGATAAACCGCGTATGTTCCGCTTAGTGCCTGCGGAAGGGATTATTAACCGCATGGGGTTTAATAATCACGGCGTTGATCATCTCATTGCCAACGTCAAAAAGTCGCGCTTTAAAGGCATTCTCGGCATCAATATTGGCAAAAATAAAGATACGCCGGTGGAAAATGGCAAAGACGATTATCTGATCTGCATGGAAAAGGTATATGCCCACGCCGGTTATATTGCCATCAATATTTCCTCACCGAACACGCCAGGATTACGTACGCTGCAATATGGTGAAGCGCTGGACGATCTTCTCTCTGCCATCAAATTAAAACAGCAAGAGCTGCAAGAACGGCACCTTAAATATGTGCCGGTGGCGGTAAAGATCGCGCCGGATCTTACCGAAGAAGAATTGATCCAGGTTGCTGACAGTTTGCTGCGCCACAATATTGATGGTGTGATTGCCACCAATACCACGCTCGATCGTTCGCTGGTGACCGGCCTTAAATATGCCGAAGAAGCGGGTGGATTAAGTGGTCGTCCGGTGCAATCACGCAGCACCGAAGTGATTCGCCGCCTGGCGCAAGAGCTGCAGGGCCGCTTACCTATTATTGGCGTCGGTGGTATTGATTCGCTGGTTTCTGCGCGCGAGAAAATTGCCGCAGGTGCAACATTAGTGCAGATATACTCCGGATTTATTTATAAAGGCCCAGGCTTAATTAAAGATATCGTGACCCACCTCTAAGACATTTCCCACTTTACTGCGCCGAGGGGTTTATTTATCCCTTCGGCTCGTTTATATTTTGTCCTGCTGGTGCATTTTTCAGCTTTTTCTCAGCTTTATTTTTTTAATTAAGCGCCATTTAGCGCAGCGATAAACCACAGGGCAGATCATGAAAATCAAACCTGATGACAACTGGCGTTGGTATTTCGACGCAGAGCATGACCGCATGATGCTGGATTTAGCCGACGGCATGTTATTTCGCTCGCGCTTCTCGCGCAAAATGCTGACGCCTGATGCATTTAATATCAGCGGCTTTTGCGTTGATGACGCCGCGCTCTATTTTACTTTTGAAGAACGTTGCCGTCAGAGTGGATTAAAAGGCGATCAGCGTGCCGAATTAGTTTTAAACGCGCTGGTGGCCAGCCGTTTTCTCAAACCCTTGATGCCTAAAAGCTGGCACTTTACTAATCACGCGCACAGCTGGCAGCCGGCTGCGGGCGATATGGTGGCGGTGACGCTGGCCGATAGCGGCGAGCAGGCACGACTGTTTGTGGTTGAAAGCGGTGAAAATGCGGCGCTGTGCTTATTAGCGCAAAATGCGTTAACCGTGGCGGGTAAAGGTATGCAGTTGGGTGATGCGATCAAGATCATGAACGATCGTTTACGTCCACAGCAGCAGGAACAAACCGCCCACTTTGCGCGGGCGGTGTAATCGGCTTACGCCAGTTCGATATCGCCTGCCGGAATACAGCTGCAGCTTAAGATCGTGCCATCTGCGCGCACAGCGCTTTTCTTCAGTGCTTTCACTTCACCCGCGACCAACGTCACTTTGCAGCTGCCACAAAGTCCGGCGCGGCATGAGTAGGGAATGCGGAAACCCTGCATCTCCAGCTGTTCCAGCAACACTTGCTGATTGTCGCCGCTAAAGCGCGCACCCTGATAATCAATGGTTACTGTACTGTGACTGCTGGCGGCCGGCGCCAGCGTTTCGACCACGGCACCCGCACCGTAAGCGCGCGGCGTTTGCTTCTCTAAAATGGTCACCGCATCGCCGACGCGAATAATGCCGCTGTTGAGCGCAATCAAATTCAGACCGAAATCGATGTCGCCGCTGCCATCCTGCGCGCTGCGGAAACCCTGCAAGGTGGTAAGCGGTTCGCCATTAGGATGTTTACGGCCGGTTTCGGTGCCGACAGTGGTAAACACGCAGCGGCTGCACGGCTTCGGCATCTCAAAGGTGATCTCGCCAATTTGCAGACGCTTCCAGCTATCTTCTTCCCACGCGGCCGCGCCGCTTACTACCAGATTGGGTCGGAACTGCTCAACGCGCACGCTGGCCGGACAGCGCTGTTGCAGATCCTGCAATGAGGCCATGTTCACCAGCAGGTAGGGAAAACCGTCGGCAAAGCTCAGCGGCACGTGATCAAAACGTTTCACGCGGCGCGTCGGTTCCGCGCCGGTCCAGCGCAGTTGCACCGGACGCGGGAAGAAGGTGCTCAACCAGCTATTGATCGTTTCCGGTGCAATACGCGCGGTAAAATGATTGCCCCATACTTCGGTAGGTGACTGCTCAGCGGTGAAATCACTGAAGCGAATCAGCGCCTGCGATCCATCCGGTGCTTGTAAAAACAGGCCATCCGGCAGCAGCGCAGGTGTGAAACGCACCATTTCCGGAAACTGGCGCGCGGTCACAAACGTGCCGTCCAGTTCGGTCACCATAAAGATGCGATCAAAGCCCAGACCGCTTTCCAGCACCTGCGCATGTGACAGTTGCAGACCGCGCATAGATTTAACGGGATGGATGTAAAGGCGTGAAAGCGTAATCATCACCACTCCAGAAATAGGGTCATAAGTTTAAAAGAAGCTAACTTTATGACATAGCACGCTGATTCGCTATAATGCGCAGCAATTTAAGCAAGAGTAAAAAGTGACGATATGAATTCTCTGTTTGCCAGTACGGCGCGTGGGCTCGAAGAGCTGTTGAAAAGTGAGCTAGACGCGCTGGGTGCGCAGGATTTGCAGGTGGTGCAGGGCGGCGTCCACTTTCAGGCCGACGACCATGTAATGTACCAAAGCCTGCTGTGGAGCCGTCTGGCTTCGCGCATTTTGCTGCCGCTGGGAGAATTTGGCGTCTGGAGCGATCTCGATCTTTACGTGGGTGCGCAAAGTATTCCATGGACCGAGATGTTCGACAGCAACACCAGTTTTGCCATCCATTTTAGCGGCACCAACGAGGTGATCCGCAACAGCCAGTTCGGTGCGCTGCGTATCAAAGATGCCATCGTGGACAGCTTTACCCGTCAGAACCTGGAACGTCCGAACGTTGATCGTGAACAGCCGGGCATCCGCATCAATGCGTGGCTGAACAAAGATCGCGTCAGCATCGCGCTGGATCTGAGCGGTGATTCACTGCATCAGCGCGGCTATCGCCAGCAAACCGGCGCCGCGCCGTTAAAAGAAACCTTAGCGGCGGCGATTGTGATGCGTTCCGGATGGCAGAGCAGCACGCCGCTGGTCGATCCGATGTGTGGTTCCGGTACGCTGCTGCTGGAAGCGGCGTTGATCGCCTGCGATCGCGCGCCTGGCCTGTTGCGTACCCATTGGGGCTTCAATCGCTGGAAGAAACACAATCAGGCGGTGTGGCAGGAGGTTCATGCTGCCGCGAAAGAGCGCGCACGCGTCGGCACCGCCGCTGCGACCGCCCGTTTCTATGGCTACGATAATGACAGCCGCGTGCTGGAATCGGCGCGCGCCAATGCTCGTCGTGCAGGCGTGTTCGAGCTGTTCACCTTCGCGCAGCAGGATGTGATCAAGCTGAAGAATCCGCTGGCGGGTAAAGAGATCACCGGTACGGTCTTGAGCAACCCGCCGTACGGTGAGCGTCTGGAAAGCGAACCAGCGCTGATTGCTTTGCACAGCCAGCTGGGCCGCATCATGAAGCAGAATTTCGGCGGCTGGAATCTGTCGCTGTTCAGCGCTTCGCCAGAGCTGCTGAGCTGCTTGCAACTGCGTGCCGATCGCCAGTTTAAAGCCAAAAACGGCCCGCTTGAGTGCGTGCAGAAAAACTATCAGCTGGCTGCAACCAGCGCAGAAGGCGGCGCGCAGATCGCGGAAGATTTTGCTAACCGTCTGCGCAAGAACCTGAAGAAGCTGGATAAATGGGCGCGTCAGTCGAATATCGACTGCTATCGTCTGTATGACGCCGATCTGCCTGAGTACAACGTGGCGGTCGATCGTTACGCTGATTGGGTGGTGATTCAGGAGTATGCGCCGCCGAAAACCGTGGACGCCAACAAAGCGCGTCAGCGTCTGTTCGATGTGATCAGCGCCACGCTGAGCGTGCTGGAGATTCCGGCGAATCGTCTGGTGATGAAAACCCGCGAGCGTCAGAAAGGTAAAAGCCAGTATCAAAAGCTGGGCGAGAAGGGCGATTTCTTCGAAGTACAGGAATTTGATGCGCGCCTGCTGGTGAATCTCACCGATTATCTGGATACTGGTTTGTTCCTCGATCACCGTATCGCGCGCCAGATGCTGGGCAAAATGAGCGCAGGCAAAGATTTCCTCAACCTGTTTGCCTATACCGGCACCGCCAGCGTGCACGCCGGTTTGGGTGGCGCGAAAACCACCACCACCGTAGATATGTCGCGTACTTATCTCGAGTGGGCCGAGCGCAACCTGCGTCTTAACGGTTTAACCGGCCGTCAGCACCGCCTGATGCATGCGGATTGCCTGAGCTGGCTGCGCGAGAGTGACGAACAGTTCGATTTGATCTTTATCGATCCACCGACGTTCTCTAACTCAAAGCGCATGGAAGACGATTTCGACGTGCAGCGCGATCACATGATGCTGATGCAGAACCTGAAACGTCTGCTGCGTCGCGGTGGCACCATTATGTTCTCCAACAATAAGCGCGGCTTCAAAATGGATCTCGACGGCTTAGAACGTCTGGGTCTGCAGGCGCAGGAAATTACCCAAAAAACGCTGTCGCAGGATTTCGCGCGCAACCGTCAAATTCACAACTGCTGGCTGGTTAGCCACGCCGGTAAGGAATAAGTTTTATGTCACTGATCAGTATCCATGGCGCTTACCTCTCGTTCAGCGATGCGCCGCTGTTGGATAACACCGAACTGCATATCGAAGAGGGCGAACGCGTCTGTCTGGTTGGCCGTAACGGCGCCGGTAAATCGACGCTGATGAAAATCATCAACGGCGAACAGCCGCTGGATGATGGCCGCATCATTTATGAGCAGGATTTGGTGGTGGCGCGTCTGCAACAGGATCCGCCACGCAACATTACCGGTTCCGTATACGACTTCGTTGCCGAAGGCGTGGCCGAGCAGGCTGAGCATCTTAAGGCTTATCACGCGATTTCCCATCTGGTGATGGAAGATCCAAGCGAGAAGAACCTCAACGAGATGGGCCGTCTGCAAACCATTCTTGACCATCAAAACCTATGGCAGCTGGATAGTCGTATCAACGACGTGCTGCTGCAGATTGGTCTGGATGCGGATACCGAGTTGTCTTCGCTCTCCGGCGGCTGGCTGCGTAAAGCGGCATTGGGCCGCGCGCTGGTGAGCAACCCGCGTGTGCTGATGCTCGACGAACCGACGAACCACCTCGATATCGAAACCATCGACTGGCTGGAAACGTTCCTCAAGACCTTTAGCGGCAGCATCGTGTTCATCTCGCATGACCGTTCATTTATCCGCAACATGGCAACGCGTATTGTCGATCTCGATCGCGGCAAGCTGGTTTCCTGGCCGGGCAACTACGATCTGTTCCTGACCGGTAAAGAAGAAGCTCTGCGAGTCGAAGAGATGCAGAACGCCGAGTTCGACCGCAAGCTGGCACAGGAAGAAGTGTGGATCCGTCAGGGCATCAAAGCGCGCCGCACGCGTAACGAAGGCCGCGTACGTGCCTTGAAAGCGCTGCGTAACGAGCGCTCTGCACGCCGTGAAGTGATGGGCAAAGCCAATATGCAGGTCGGCGAAGCGGCACGTTCCGGCAAAATCGTGTTTGAGATGGAAGATGTCAATTACAGCGTGGGTGGCAAAACCCTGGTGAAAGACTTCTCTACTCAGGTACAGCGCGGCGACAAAATCGCCCTGATTGGCCCGAACGGTTGCGGTAAAACCACCTTGCTGCGTTTGATGCTGGATCAGCTGAAAGCCGACAGCGGTCGTGTGCACTGCGGTACTAAGCTGGAAATCGCTTACTTCGATCAGCACCGCGCTGAGCTGGATCCGGATCGTACCGTGATGGATAACCTCGCTGAAGGTAAGCAGGAAGTGATGGTTAACGGCAAACCGCGCCATGTGCTCGGTTACCTGCAGGACTTCCTGTTCCATCCGAAACGTGCCATGACGCCGGTGCGCGCTTTGTCCGGCGGTGAACGTAACCGCCTGCTGCTGGCGCGTCTGTTCCTCAAGCCAAGCAACCTGCTGATTCTCGATGAACCGACCAACGACCTCGACGTCGAAACGCTGGAGCTGCTGGAAGAGCTGGTGGATGGTTATCAGGGCACCGTGATGCTGGTGAGCCACGATCGTCAATTCGTCGACAATACCGTGACGGAGTGCTGGATCTTCGAAGGAAACGGCGAAAT
The DNA here is from genome assembly GCF_024707505.1 of Pantoea sp. SOD02. Lineage (GTDB taxonomy): Bacteria > Pseudomonadota > Gammaproteobacteria > Enterobacterales > Enterobacteriaceae > Pantoea > Pantoea symbiotica. The sequence continues at coordinate 1,540,155 of NZ_CP102604.1, forward strand.
TGGTACCTTTGTTGGTGGCTATCACGATGCACAGCAGCAGCGCGCGGCTTATAAGCAGGGCAAAGCCACTCAGGCCAAATCGGCTGCACCGGCGAAAACTGCAGAGAAAAGTGACGCCGCCAAACGTCCGGCCAACAAGCTAAGCTATAACCTGGCACGTGAACTGGAACAGCTGCCGCAAAAACTGGAACAGCTGGAAACCCGCATCGGTGAGTTGCAGGCTAAAATGAGTCATCCGGACTTCTTCAGCCAGCCACACGATAAAACCCAGCCGGTTCTGGATGCGTTAGCGCAAACCGAGCAGGAACTGGAAGTGGCGTTTGAACGTTGGGAAGAGCTGGAAGCGCTGAAAAACGGCGCGTAATCGGAAGGAGTCAGCATGTGTGCAGCGGATCAAGCGCATCAGTGGAGTCTTTGTCCACAATGTGATTTAACAGTAAAGCTGCCCGCTGTACCGGTCGGCAGCCGTGCGCGTTGCCCGCGTTGTCACACCACGCTGCAAGCCAACTGGCAGGAGCCGCGTCGACGTCCGACCGGCTACGCCCTTTCGGCGCTGTTTATGCTGGTGCTGGCCAATCTGTTTCCTTTCATCAATATGCACGTCGCGGGATTGAGCAGCCAGATATCGCTGCTCGAAATTCCGCAGGTGATGGATCGTGAAGATTACCGCAGCCTGGCAACGCTGTTTCTGCTGTTTGTGCAGGGCATTCCCGCCTTCTGCATGATCACCATTATCCTGCTGGTCAATAACGTTCGCATGCCGCATAACCTGCGGCTTGGGTTGGCGCGCGTGCTGTTTCAGCTGCGTAGTTGGGGCATGGCGGAAATCTTTATGGCTGGCGTGCTGGTCAGTTTCGTTAAGCTGATGGCGTACGGTGAAATTGGCCTCGGCAGCAGCTTCTGGCCGTGGTGTCTGTTCTGCGTGCTGCATCTGCGGGCGTTTCAATGTGTTGATCGCCGCTGGGTGTGGCAACGTATCGATCCGTTACCGCCACTGCCGAAAGTGCCGCTGGCCGGTATTAGCGGCTTAAAACAGGGTTTGCGTAGTTGTCCTTGTTGTACTGCTATTCTGCCCGCCGACCAACTGGCGTGCCCGCGTTGTGGTGTGAAGGCGCATGCGCGCCGTAAGAACAGTCTGCAATGGACGCTGGCGCTGCTGATCACCTCGGTGATGCTCTACATTCCCTCAAATATCATGCCGATCATGGTGACCGAAACACTCGGTTCGCAATATCCCTCGAACATTATGGCCGGGGTGATTTTGCTGTGGAGCGACGGTTCGTGGCCGGTAGCGCTGGTGATCTTCATCGCCAGCATCATGGTGCCTTCGCTGAAAATGCTGGCGATCGCCTGGCTGTGCTGGCACGGCAGCGGACGCGGCGGGCGCGATGATGAAAAGATGCACGTGATTTATGAGGTGGTTGAGTTCGTTGGCCGCTGGTCAATGATTGATGTGTTTGTCATCGCCGTTCTCTCTGCGCTGGTGCGGATGGGAAGGCTGATGAGTGTGTATCCTGCGCCGGGTGCGCTGCTGTTTGCCATGGTGGTGATTCTCACGATGTTCGCCGCCATGACCTTTGATCCGCGCCTGCTGTGGGATCGACAACGAAAAACTGAACGTAAGGAGCCGCGTCTTGACGGACAACCATCACGGGACTGCTAAGGTCGACCAGATTAAACGCTGGTCACCGGTCTGGATTGTACCCATCATCACGCTGTTAATAGGCGGATGGATTCTTTTTTATCACTTCAGCCATCAGGGCCCGGAAGTCACGCTGATTACCGAGAATGCGGAAGGCATTGAAGCCGGTAAAACCACCATTAAAAGCCGCAGCGTTAACGTCGGCGTGGTGGAAAGCGCGGTTCTGACCGACGATCTACATCACGTCGAGATCAAAGCGCGTCTCAACTCCGGCATGGAAAAGTTGCTGCAAGGCGATAGCGCATTCTGGGTGGTCAAACCGCAAATTGGCCGCGAAGGTATTTCCGGTTTAGGTACCTTGTTGTCGGGTGCTTACATCGAACTGCAGCCGGGCGCGAAGGGCGATAAGCCAGAGAGATACCAACTGCTGGATGCGCCGCCGTTAGCGCCGCCGGATGCCAAAGGCATTCGTGTCACGCTTGACAGTAAGAAAGCGGGACAGCTGAATCCGGGCGATCCGGTGTTGTTCCGTGGTTATCGTGTCGGCTCGGTTGAAACCAGCACCTTTGATACCGATAAACGCATGATGGCTTACCAGCTGTTTATCTCGGCGCCTTATGATCGCCTTATTACCACCAACGTGCGCTTCTGGAAAGACAGCGGCATTGCGGTGGATATGTCGGCTTCCGGCATGCGCGTAGAGATGGGATCGCTCACCACGCTGTTCAGCGGCGGCGTCAGTTTTGACGTGCCGGACGGCGCTGAGTTGGGCCGTGCTGCGGAGAACAAAGCGGAATACCATCTGTACGACGATCAGCGCAGCATCCAGGATTCGCTCTACAGTGCTCACACCGATTTCCTGCTGTTCTTCACCGATTCGATTCGTGGCTTGCAGGTTGGCGCACCGGTTGAGTTCCGCGGTATTCGTCTGGGTACGGTTTCACAAGTGCCTTACATGATTCCTGGTGTGAATCAGGCGCTGAATACTGACTATCGTGTGCCGGTGCTGATTCGCATTGAGCCGGACCGTTTTGTTAATCGTCTGGGCGGGGATTTCAATCTTGAGCAGCATCTGCAAGAAGGCAAAAAACGCGGTCTGCGTGCGACGCTGAAGACCGGTAACCTGCTGTCTGGCGCGCTGTTTATCGATCTTGATTTCTACGACAACGCACCGGCGTATAAAGGCCCGAACGAAGTGGCGGGACTGGAAGTGATTCCGACCGTCAGCGGCGGCCTGGCGCAGATTCAGCAGAAATTGATGGCGGCGCTGGATAAGATTAATGGTTTGCCACTCAATCCTGTGCTGAACGAAGCCACCGGTACCTTGAAAGAGAGCCAGCGCACGCTGCAGCAGCTGCAAAAAACGCTGGATAACCTCAATCAGGTAACGGCGAATCCGGCGATGAAAACGCTGCCTTCAGATATGCAGCAAACCCTGCGCGAACTGAATCGTATTATGAAAGGGCTGCAGCCAGGTTCGCCGGCTTACAGCAAACTGGTAGGCGACATGCAGCGGCTTGATCAGGTGCTGCGTGAACTGCAGCCGGTGCTGAAAACGCTGAATAGCAAAAGTAACGCGCTGGTGTTTGAAGCCAAGCCGGGCCAGGATCCACAGCCAAAGAGGGCGAAACAGTGAAAAAAGGGCTAATTATCGGGGCGCTGTTGCTGCTGGCAGGCTGCAGTAGCACCATTGAAAATACCTATTATCAGCTGCCGGCGGGCAATAATGTGGCGCGCGTTGAAAGTGCCGCTGGCACTGGACAGCCGATGATTTGGGTCGAGCAGGTGACAGTGCCGGATTATATGGCGGGCAATGGCCTGGTGTATCAGACCAGCGATGTGAAGTACGTGATTGCGGCCAATAACCTGTGGGCCAGTCCGCTTGATCAACAGCTGCAGCAAACGCTGATCAGTAATCTCAGCAAAGCGCTGCCTGGTCGTTTGGTTGCTGGTGCTCCGCTGGGCGATAGCCACGATACGCTTTCCGTCAATGTCACCGGTTTCCAGGGACGTTACGATGGGCAAGTGGTGGTGAGTGGCGAATGGTTACTGCAGCATCAAGGGCGCCTAATCAAACATGGCTTTAATCTGACGCTGCCGCAAACTGAAGATGGCTATGATGCGTTGGTGCGTACTCTGGCTCTCGGCTGGCAGCAAACGGCGCAACAAATCGCAAATAGTGTCGTTTCGCTAAATTAAGATTTGTTCGATGCTTATGCTAAGTCCTTGATTTGCTGTAGTGTGATCGCAGTCAAATCAGGGGCTTTTTTTATTGTCTAATCAGCCAGATAGACATTCCACTGACAATTCCACATGGCACTTTAACGTCAAAAACATGACATTGGCGTGAATTTTGCGCATTGACCTTTCTTCTGCATCGGGTTAGAACATTACTGTGGTTGAACATTATATCGCCACTCTTTCTTTCCACCCAGATTCCACCAGACCTGAAAAATGAGGGAAACGAGGCATGAAGAGACAGAAGAGAGACCGCCTGGAACGAGCACATTCACGAGGCTACCAAGCCGGGATTACAGGGCGTTCAAAAGAGATATGCCCTTATCAATTGATCGATGCACGGTCTCACTGGTTGGGAGGTTGGCGTCAAGCCATGGAGGACAGGTCAGCGGTGGCCTAGCACTGCTGGATGTCTATCATTAAGGAAGAAACCTCCGCTGCGTGCGGAGGTTTTCGTTTGGAAGGATTAGAAAGCTGAAGTGTCTTTGAACAGACCTACTTTCAAATCAGTCGCAGAGTAAATCAGGTTCCCGTCAACGAAGACTTCGCCATCTGCCACGCCCATCACCAGTTTACGGTTGATCACACGCTTGAAGTGAATTTTGTAGGTCACTTTCTTCGCGGTAGGCAGGACTTGTCCAGTGAACTTCACTTCACCCACGCCCAATGCGCGGCCTTTACCTTCTGCGCCCAGCCAGCCGAGGTAGAAACCAACCAGCTGCCACATCGCATCAAGGCCAAGACAACCCGGCATCACCGGATCGCCAATGAAGTGGCAGTCAAAGAACCACAGGTCAGGGCGGATATCCAGTTCGGCTTCTACGAAACCTTTATCGAATTTACCGCCATCTTCGGTCATTTTGACCACGCGGTCCATCATCAACATGTTGTTGGATGGAAGCGGCGGTCCATTTTCGCCAAACAGTTCGCCGCGACCCGAGGCAACCAGGTCTTCTTTACTATAGGATTCGCGTTTATCTACCATGTTCTCAATATGCCTTCTTTTAGTGAAGCCCGAATATTAGCGAACAGTTGTACGCTGAGCAATCTTATCAGCTGTGGTTGAACCAGTTGAGCCAACGTAATGGCCATGGACGCAGGCGAGCTTCCTGCTGGTTCAACTGGGTAATGCGTTCCTGAATGGTGCTAAGCAATGATTCGCCGCTTTCACTCTGCCAGGCAATACCGGTCAGCAGCGGCAGCGCTTCATCTACGCTCTCAATGGCCCAGAGATGGAATTGTCCGGCTTTAACCGCCTCCACTACATCCTGATTCAGACTGAGATGACGCGCGTTACTGGCAGGGAAAATCACACCTTGCTTGCCGGTCAGTTCACGTGAGTTACAGATGTGGAAGAAGCCTTCAATTTTTTCGTTCAGGCCGCCGACGGGCTGCACGTTACCAAACTGATCGACTGAACCGGTTACCGCAATCTGCTGATTAACCGGCTGATTAGCCAGCGCACTGATTAACGCACACAGTTCGGCCAGTGAGGCGCTATCGCCATCTACTTCGGAATAGGATTGTTCAAACACCAGCGAAGCCGAGAAGGGCAGCTGTTGTTCCAGTTCCAGCTCGGCAATCAGGTAGGCTTGCATAATCATCATGCCTTTCGCATGAATGTTGCCACCCAATTCAGCTTTACGCTCCACATCGGTGAACTCGCCATCGCCCGGATGAACCACACAGGTAATGCGTGAAGGTTCGCCCCACGGACGCGGATGACCAGGGAACTCAACCACTGAAAGGCCATTGATTTGGCCAACCACTTCGCCTTCGGTCTCAATCATGATCTGATTAAGCAGAATTTCATCGCGCATGCGATCGGCGAGGAAGCCTTCACGCCACTGGCGTGCTTCCAGCGCTTCTTTTAACGCTTCGCCATTGATGCTGTCGCCATGCAGCGCCGTTTCCTGCAGCTGACGACGGAGCCAGCGTGGGCAAAGCGGTAAGGTGTCTTGATCACCGGTCATGCGTGCCGCTTCGGTGATCAACAATGGCCAGAAATCCGCTTCAGGCTGCGCTAATCCGGCTTGTTCAGCTTGGGTTAGCGTCCATTGGCACCATGACGTCATGTCGTCTTCGTCGAGAATCTGTAAGCTCTCTTCAAATTCGCTATACAGCGCCATCTCATGAACTTCGACGTCCATTTCCTGGAAGGCGGCCAGTGCATCACGATCGCCACACAGTACCAGACGCACTTGCAGCGGTAGCGAGGGAATGGCGACGGGCAGCGGTTGACGCTCATCCTGTGAATACCAATCGAAGCGACCTTGCTCAATGCACTTACGCAGACGTAGCCACAACAGCGGCTGTGCCAGCAAAGTATTGACCGCAAGTATTAACGTGCCGCCATTGGCGCGATGCAGTAAGCCTGGTTCAGGCTGCACACGGTCTTTATATTGACGTACGCAACCGAACAGTTGCTCAGCTTCAATCCAGTCGGCGAAATGCACGCCGCCCTGGCTGGTAAACGGACGATTGATATCGGTGGGCGCGAGTAGGCTAACGTTGTCGCCCATCACATGATAGTCACCACCGTAGAGAGCAATCTCATCCGGCTGGAAACGCTGCGCTGCATCGGCGATGCAGGCCAGGTAATCGCTATTTTCCTGACTGCGCAATAACAGCAGTGGAAAACCCAGGGTTTGATGATGCAAATGCGCCAGCGCATTCAGCAGACGCGGCTGAACCGCGGCAAGACTATCGCAATCTTCCAGTGAGACGTTCGAGAAAATGGATTGGTAGCGGTCGCTATCCGGCTGCAGGGCTTGCCACGTAATTTGAGTGCTGGTCAAAATATTCGCATTAGTCTGATTTAGGAAAAGCGCGATTATACAGGAATCAACCCGGTTAATCACGGCGGAGTTCCGGCCCGGATTGTGACGGCTGCAACATGTTTTTCCTTGCTGCATCCAGGAAAAAAGCTGTTATTCTTAGTTTGTTACGTGATCACGATGAGATTCCGATGAAATACCAGCAACTCGAAAATCTTGAAAGTGGATGGAAGTGGAAATACCTGGTGAAAAAGCATCGGGAGGGTGAACTGATCACCCGTCATCTTGAGCTTAGCGCGGCGCAAGCTGCGGTTGATACGCTGCTATCGATGGAAAATAGCCCGGTTGAGGTTAACGAGTGGATCGCCCAGCACATTCATCCTGATTTGGAGAATCGTCTCAAGCAGACGATACGTGCGCGCCGTAAGCGTCACTTTAATGCCGAGCATCAACATACGCGTAAGAAATCGATCGATCTGGAATATCTGGTGTGGCAGCGTCTGGCAGGATTGGCGCAGCGTCGGAGTAATACGCTGTCAGAAACTATCGTCCAATTGATTGAAGATGCCGAACGCAAAGAGAAGTATGCCAGCCAGATGTCTACGCTGAAGCAAGATCTGCAGGCGATCCTCGGGAATGGTGGCTCGGAAAAAGAGTAGAATTCTTTTCGTTCTCATTACATTCAGCCATAAAAAAACCCCGCCTTAGCGGGGTTTTTTACTGCGTGATAACTTAAGCCTGTGGCTGAGTTACAACGTCTTTGATACCTTTCACGTCGATTTCAACGCGACGGTCTGGCGCCAGGCAGTCGATCAGGGCATTACGGCCTTTCACGCTGTCACAGGTGTTGCCAGTAACTGGGTTAGATTTGCCCATACCGCGTGCAGAGATCTTGTTAGAAGGGATACCTTTAGATACCAGGTAATCAACTACAGACTGAGCACGTTTCTCAGACAGTTTCTGGTTGTACTGCTCTGAACCGATGCGATCGGTGAAGCCCAGTACTACAACAGAACCGTCTTTCGGATCCATTGAGCTCAGCTGGCTGTACAGCTGATCCAGAGCCTGCTGACCTTCTGGCTTCAGAGTTGCCTTGTTGAAGGTGAACAGAACGTCAGACTTCAGAGTGAAACGCTTGGTTTCAACAACTGGCGCTGGAGCTGGAGCCGGAGCTACAACTGGCGCTGCATCTTCTTCCTGACCGAAACGGTAAGAAACGCCGACGCTCAGCATGCTGTTGTCTGGACGCGCACCAACGGTACCTGCGTCACCGATGTTGTTAACCCACTGATAGTCCAGGCGAGTCGCCCAGTTTTTGGTCAGTGCGTATTCAACACCAACAGCAGCCAGCGGAGAAACGCCGGTGTCGTGGTCGCTGATGCGGCCAGTAGTTGGGTTGGTCTGAGTAGAGTCAGCACGCCATACCATACCACCCAGACGGGTATAGACATCAAAGTCTTCGGTGATTGGGTAGCTCAGTTTAGCAGCCAGCTGAACGCCTTGTGCTTTGAACGCGCCATTGGTCACGCTGCCTTTGTTAGGCATACGGCCTAACCAGTCGTAGCCCAGCTCGAAGCCCAGGTACGGGTTAGCCTGGTAGCCCATGAATGCACCAGCACCCAGCTGAGATTCGTGAGTTGGACCGTTGTTGTTCTCGTAACCGTTACCGTAGTAACCAGTATCGTGATACTGAGACCAGCCCAGTTTAGCACCGGTGTACCAGGTGTTATCTTTAGGTGCGGCCTGCGCTACGGTAGCGAAGCCAGCCAGTGCCACTGCAATTGCGATAGCTGTCTTTTTCATTTTTGCGCCTCGTTATCATCCAAATAGGCAATGAGCAAAAAGGTTGCTCTTTGTGTTAATCCTTCGCCGGGTCTAAACGCTCGCTTTTGACTCTACCGAAAAAACGGAGGTTATTGAGCACCCTGGCGAGCTAAAGTCTACAACGAGATTGGAAACTTACAAGTATGATGTGACGCCGGGCAGCAAAAAAACAGCGATTTATACACACATTTTAACAAATCACCTGGCTAAATCTTCGGTATTAGAAAACAAAAAAGCTTCTAAGCCATTGTCATAGCTGGCGGGAAAAGAATCAGTAGCTTAGATGCAACTTATGCAAAAAAAATGCTGAGAAAATTCCTGGAATTTACTTAATGAAACAATTCAGACGGAATTTTTGCTGAGTTAGGTTGTCTGGAAGGGGCATATTGACGTCCCTGCGGACGCAAAATCAGACCGAGTGCTTCACCTTCCGCCGCTGCTTGTTCCAATTCTAATCGCTCTTCATCACTCAATTCGTACGGAATCCAGGCAAGAACGACGCTGTAATTACCCGTACGTAATGCTTTCACCATACTTTCCACGGTGTTAAAACGCTCAGATTCGGTGATATGCATACTCTTTTCTAACGGCAATCCCGACTGCTGCATCCAGTTACGATTCAGCTTATGCGCTGGAGTGAGCCACAGCTGCCAGCGTGATTGCTCACTAAGCTGTTTTAGTACCGGCAACAGCATAAGTTGCATCATTCCAGGTTGTTCGCTGGAACGCAGTTCAGTGATTCCACCCAGCGAAGGTTGCGCTAAGCTGGATGAAGCGAAACGATTTGAACGGTCAGCAGAGCCAGAGAATTGAGTACGCATAATTTAATCACTCAGTAATGAACTGTATGGATGTACAGTAATGACTTCCTGGATAAAGATCAACCTCAATTTCTGAAAACGCCTCGCAATTTCTGCACAAGATACCGCCCGCCTGCTTTTATTCATTGAACAGCTAAATCGTTTTTTTTATCTTCTAACCAGATGAATCTGCGAGCTTTTATAGGAAATTTCCCGCGCATGGAATCCATTGAAGGGGGCGTTATGAAGAGATATAACCCGGTAGTTGAGCAATCGAAAGCGCAGTTGGCAGCATTAGGTAAAATTGAATCGCGCACGCAATTTGGTGGTTATGCACTGACTGTTGAGAAGGTAATTTTTGCGTATATCAATGAGGATGCACTCTATCTTCGAGCCAGCGAGGCGCTTCACGTCTATAACGCACAGCGTTCACTGGAACCGCTGGTGTACCGTAAGCGTGGCGTGCCGGTGACACTGAGCTACTTCAAAGTGGATACGCAATTGTGGCAAAACCCTGAACAGTTATTGCAGCTGTCAGCATGTTCTCTGCGTGCCGCACAGGACGAAGCGGCTACCAGACTTGTCTCGCTGCGTCTGAAAGATCTGCCGAATTTAAGCCTGCGATTAGAGTTGATGCTGCATAAGGTAGGGATCAGTTCGGTGCAATTGCTGTGTGAAACAGGGTCGCGACAAAGCTGGCTGAAACTGCGGGCGGTGAATAAGCACATTGGGTTAAAAACGCTGTTGGCGCTGGAAGGTGCAATATCAGGACATCATGAAGCAGCGTTACCCAGCGCAATCAGGCAAGAGCTTTATACCTGGTATCTAAAAATGCTCCGCCAGCACGCGGCGGAGCATCAACCGCTTTAATCGTTGACGAGGGTACGGCGTAGACGGGCGATTTCAGGCAGCAGCGCGACTAACAAGCCCAATTGCTGAATCACTAGTGGTGCGCGTGTATCCGGGCTGTTTTTCATCTCGCTCATGCGCTGCATTAGCGCCTGCTGCATCTCAGTGGCTTGAGCATCCGTAACCCGGTCGATCTGCAGCACATCTTCAATGAAGCAGACGGCGTCATCCAGTAAGGTAAGCAAGGTGCTATCCGCGAGATGTTCGCGGTGCGCTCCCAATGCGGAGATATAGCTGAGGAAGGAGTGGTTCAGGCACAGCAGTCGAAACGCATTCTCACGTAGCGGTTGTTGTAGCTTGAGTTCACTACGGATGTTTGACACCACTGACGCTAGCTCGGCATCGGCGTTATGCGCATCGCGACGTGCCACACGATAAGCGAGACGATTGTCCTTGCCTTGATGGTATTGCTCCATAATCGCATCCAGATAGCGGCAGTTCGCATCCAGTGTACGATCGGCAACGGCAGTGATTTTGCGAAAACGCCAGTCTGGCCAGACAAAGGCCACGGCCAGCCACGCCAGACCGCAGCCCAGTAAGGTGTCCACCACGCGCGGTAGCGCCACTTCAAAACCTTCGCCGAGCAAATTAAAGCACAGCAGAACCAGCAAAGTGATAAACAAGGTGGCTTGAGCATACTGAATCTGGCGGAAGGCGAAGAACAGCACGCCGCTCAGTACAATCAGCACCAGCTGGCCTTCAATCGAGGGCACTAGCCACAAGACCGGCAGGCCGATGGCAATGCCGGCTAAGGTGCCGCCAATACGCAATGCCAGGCGTCGTCGGGTGGCGTTGTAGTTGGGCTGGCAGACAAACAGGCTGGTCAGCAAGATCCAGTAACCGCGATCGACGCCGGTGATTTTAATGAAGGCGTAGCCAACGCACAGCACCAGCGACATACGCACCGCATGGCGGAAGAGAGCAGATTGCGGGCTAAGATGGCGACTGAGCCGCAAGCGGATATCCGCCCAGCCGCTGAGTCCTTCCCGTGATAGATGGTGATCGCTCTGCGGGGACGGTTCGGCCAGCATCTGTTCTGATTCAATCGACGCCAGTTGAGCATCAATAGCACGCAGATTACGCAGCAGCCAAAACAGCGCGTGAATGTGTGGATCCTGCGGCTCATTCTGCTGAAGACGTTGCAGCGCGGTTTCCAGCCGTTCGAAGGTGCGCTCAAAGTGGCTGTCATGATGCCACGGCTGACGCAGCAAAATGGTCTCCGCCAGCTGCCGACAGGCACGCGCTTGCATATTCATCAGGCGCTGGAAACGGAACAGCACTTCGTTGTAACGCCAGTTATCACGCAGCAGATGGTATTGCAGATGCGAGGAGCTGGCGCGCTCATGGATATCCTGCGCGACAAAATAGTAGTGCAGGCTGCGGCGCGTGCTGCGTGAACCGCGATCACCACGCAAACGGCTTTGAATGGTGCTTTTGGTGAGATTCAGCTGTGCCACCAACTGACTGTTAACCATCGCCGTGGCAACCAGCGTGGCGTCATCCTGATCGCCGCCATCGGGATCAAACAGGTTCGCTTTGGCTTCGAGATAACGCGCCAGCTGGGAAAAACTGCCTGCCAGCTGCTCCTGTACCGGGCGCACCGGGAACATCAAATGGCCAATAAAGGTCAGCAAGTTGTACCAGAGGGCACCAATCAACAGCAGCGCTGGCTGCATCCACCATTGTGGGAATAAGCCGATGCCCAGCATGGTGTAAACCGCAATCAGCAGCGCACCGAAGGCGATGGTGGCATAACGCTGTCCCAGCGCACCGAGCAAAATAAAGCCCCAGCTGGAAAGCGCCAGGCCCAAACCGAATGCCCACGGATGGGGGAACAACAGTTCCACCGACACCGAAGCAATACAGAAACACACCAGCGTGATCAACAGATTGCGTACACGCCCAATCCAGCGATCATCGAGATCCGCCAGCGCCGCAGCGACTACACCCAGCGTCAGCGGAATGGTCCACTCGATTTGGTGCAGCCACCACGGCACCGCCGCGCATCCGGTTAAGGCAAAGAAGATGCGCAGCAAATAGCGCAGGCTGCTGTTAAACAGATAACGTCGCCAGCCTGGCAAGGCGTCATGAATCATTGAACGGCCTCAGTAACGGCGACGCGCATTGGCTTCACGCGCGGCCTGGGCTTCTTCAACAGAGACCACGCGACGGCCCACCGGCCACAGCGCAATCGCGGCGATTTTGAAGTTGGCGATGCCAACTGGAATGCCGATGATAGTCAGACACTGCACGATACCGGCCGAGATATGCGCCAGACACAGCCACCAGCCAAACAGAATCAGCCAGAAGATGTTGAGGAAGGTGCCGCCAGTATTCATCACATGGCTTTTGCTGTCGGGGCGCAGCACATCGACATGCACCGCTTCGTTGCCAAAAGGCAGCAGAGACAGCTTGGTGATTTCCCAGCAGGAACGCGTCAACGGCAGCGTGAAAATCAGTACGATGCTCACCAGCGTGGCGAACAGCCAGCTGAGGGTGGTGAAGAAGCCGCCGAGAATGAAATTAAGAATATTAAGTACGGTACGCATAAACGTGTTTTTCCTTTTGCAATCCGCAATATGTGGCGCCAAGTTTAGCTCTTTTTAAGGCTGGAGCGCCAAGAGTCTGACAGGTAAACTGCGCGATATCGAATTCCACATGACGGTGCGGACATGGAACTGAAAGCAACATCAATGGGTAAACGTCTGGCACAGCATCCCTATAATCGGGTGCGCTTGCTGGCCGCCGGCGTGGAAGTCAGTGGCGATCGCCATGAATATCTGATTCCGTTTAACCAGTTGCTCAACATTGCCTGCAAGCGCGGCATGGTGTGGGGCGAACTGGAGTTTCTGCTGCCAGATGAGAAAGTGGTGCGCCTGCATGGCACCGAATGGCAGGAAACGCAGCGCTTTTTCCATTACTTGCAGCACGCCTGGCAGCAGTGGAGCCAGGAGATGAGCGAGGTGAGCGCCGAGGTGCTCGCCGCGCTGGAGCAGGAAATCCTCGCCTTTACACAGCAGGATCGCTGGTTGAAACGCAGTGAGCTGAGCGCGGTGAAAGAGAGCATTACGCGCCAGTTTTCTGCCTTGCCGTTGCCCCTCGCGCGTATTGCCGAGTTTGAAAACTGCCGTGAACGCTGGGAATTCTGCCAGCAATGGCTGGATCAGGGTGAAACGGCCATTCGCCAACGCAATCGTGAATGGACCAGCAAGATCCTCAGCGATTATCACGAATTCTTCTCCAAGGTTGAAACCACGCCGCTCAATCCATCGCAATGTGAAGCTGTAGTAAATGGCGAAGATGCGCTGCTGGTGCTGGCGGGTGCTGGCAGCGGCAAAACCTCGGTGCTGGTGGCGCGCGCGGGTTGGCTGCTGAAACGCAAACTGGCGCAACCGGATCAAATTCTGCTGCTGGCGTTTGGTCGTCAGGCGGCAGAAGAGATGAATGACCGCATTCAAACGCGTCTTGGCGAGAGCGCGATTCAGGCGCGTACCTTCCATGCGCTGGCGCTGCATATCATCCGCGAAGGCAGTAACAAACAACCGGTAATCAGCAAACTGGAGAGCGACAGCAAGGCGCGGCGACAGCTGCTAATTGAGACCTGGCGTGAGCAGTGCAACAGCAAAAAAGCGCAGGCCAGCGGCTGGCGTCAGTGGTTGCAGGATGAGTTGGAGTGGGAAATCCCCGAAGGTCCGTTTTGGCAGGATGACAAACTGGCGCAGCGTATCGCATCGCGCATGGAGCGCTGGCTGGGTTTGATGCGCATGCACGGCGGCGCGCAGGCGGCAATGATCGCGGATGTGGCAGAAGCGCAGCGCGATAACTTCAGCAAACGCGTCAAACTGATGGCGCCACTGCTTAAAGCGTGGAAAAGCGCGCTGAAAGAGGAAGGCGCGGTCGATTTCTCAGGGCTGATTCATCAGGCGATTGCCATTCTGGAGAAAGGGCGCTTTATCAGTCCGTGGAAGCATATTTTGGTCGATGAATTCCAGGATATCTCACCGCAGCGAGCCGCACTGCTGACGGCGCTGCGTCAGCAAAACAAGCGAACCAGCCTTTACGCGGTGGGCGATGACTGGCAGGCAATCTATCGCTTCAGCGGTGCCGAAATGAGTCTGACCACCGCGTTCCATCACTATTTCGGTGATGGCGATCGCTGCGTGCTGGATACCACCTATCGCTTTAACGATCGCATTGGTGAGATTGCCAATCGCTTCGTGCAGCAAAACCCGCATCAGCTGCGCAAGCCGCTAAATAGCTTGAGCAAGGGCAATAAAAAATCGGTGACTTTGCTGCCGCAGGAGCAACTGGAAGCGCTGTTCGATAAACTGAGCGGCTATGCCAAACCCGATGAACGCGTGCTGCTGCTGGCGCGTTACCACCATTTGCGGCCAGCAATTCTCGATAAAGCCAAAACGCGCTGGCCAAAGTTAAAGCTGGATTTTATGACCATTCATGCCAGCAAAGGCCAACAGGCGGACTTCGTCATTGTGTTGGGGCTGCATCAGGGACGCGACGGTTTTCCGGCAGAAGCGCGTGAATCCATCATGGAAGAGGGTTTGCTGCCGCAGCCGGAAGATTTCCCGGATGCGGAGGAGCGGCGGCTGGCGTATGTGGCGATGACGCGCGCGCGCCAGCAGGTATGGCTAATGTTTGATAAAGATCGGCCTTCGGTATTTGTCGAACACCTGCGCGAGTTAGGTGTGCCGCAAAGCCGTAAGGCTTGATGATTAGGGTTTCAGACGTTCGGCGAGATAACGCTGATAGTCTGGAATCTGAATCTCAATCTGCTGGGCAAATTTCGGTGACTGAATAATAAAGTCTGCGGTGGTGCGGTTATTAGCCACCGGGATATTCCACACTGTGGCGAGGCGCAGCAGCGCTTTGACATCCGGATCGTGCGGCACCGCATTCAGCGGGTCCCAGAAGAAAATCAGCACATCAATTTTGCCTTCCGAAATCAACGCGCCCACTTGCTGATCGCCGCCCATCGGGCCGCTCAGCATGGCGTTAACGTCTAATCCAGTATGACGATTAATCAGATTGCCGGTGGTGCCGGTAGCGTAAAGCACATGCTTTTGCAGCGTGCTTTGGTTGATTTGCACCCATTCAAGCAGCGAGGCTTTGCAGTGATCGTGTGCAACGAGGGCGATATGTTTCTGAACCTGAAGGGTACGAACGGTCTGCTCCATAGGGCTTCCTGTTTCTTCTCATGCATTATGTGTTAATGCAGGAGTTTACCCCTGGCGTTTCATCACTATCAACTTGTGCGTAAGGTTTTCATCCAGCTAATAAAACGCAGACGTGTGGCGGCATCAAAACGCTTGAACCAGCCTTGCAAAGAGGGGAGATCGCTAACGTCCTGCCAGGCGTAGTCCATATTCAACTGCGCCTCGCTCACGCTCAGCGAATGTAAGGCAAAACGCGGAACCGAAGCGGCGTGGGCATCACGATTATAATTCACCATCGCCTTTTCGAAATCGTTATCACTTTCCTTTGGCAAATGGTCGCGCAGGCTGGTGATCTCCATGCCGCGTTCATCAATCAGCTGGAAGTTGAGCGTTTTGTCGAAGGTAGTGCGTTCGCGACGATTATTGAGCGCGGGCAAGCGAATCGCCACCGAATGGGCGTTGGCGTTAAAAGTGACAATCATCGGCACGGATTGAAAGTGCGCGGCGTCAGCGCCCGGTTTTTCCACACGAAACAGAAACTGATGCTGCCCACGCTCCAGCTCAAGGCTGCCAGCACCTTTCAGCAGCGAGCCAGAGATTTTACGCCCGTCCAGCACCAGCAGTTCGATCTCGGGATCGAGCTTGAGAGTGATGGCCTGGCATGAGGCTGATACGAGCAACAGCAGTAAACTCGTAGCAGTTAAAGACAGCTTCATTTCAACTCCCGGCAGAAGGGGGTAAATCGATTATGTGTAGCAAAGTATTACATTATGGCAGTAAATTTACATTTTTACATATTTATTCGTGCTGCTGCGCAAAGTTCTCGTGCCCGGCAGTTGCAGCCTAATGCGCAATGCCATCTACACTTAAGCGAATGAACCAGGAGAAAAAAGATGAATGATCAAACGATTCGCGATGTGCTGACTAAAACCAAACGTATCGCATTAGTAGGCGCCAGCGATCGTCCCGATCGCCCAAGCTATGGCGTGATGAAATACTTGCTCGATCAGGGATACGACGTGATTCCAGTGAGCCCTAAACTGGCAGGTCAACAACTTCTTGGTCAAACCGCTTATGCCACGCTGGCGGATGTACCTGGAAAAGTGGATATGGTGGATGTGTTTCGCAATGCCGAAGCGGCGTGGGGCGTAGCGCAGGAAGCGATTGCCATTGGGGCGGATACATTGTGGTTACAGTTGGGCGTGATTAATGAGCAGGCGGCGGTGCTGGCGCAGGACGCGGGTATGACCGTAGTCATGGATCGCTGTCCGAAGATTGAAATTCCGCGGTTAGGTATCACGCGCTAAAACAAAAACGGCGACCTGAGTCGCCGTTGTCATTAATGTCGCAGGCTGGGTGCCTGCAGCTGCTGCCGAATTGACGCGGCCAGCTCATCCATTGAAGGTTGTTCGGGATGTTCAAAGGAGGTTTCTCCCGCCAGCTGAACTTCCGCAACGTAGGTATGCACCTGATCACCTTCTTCATCTTCCATCACCACATGATACCAGGGCGCGGCGCGCAGCGTTTCGCTGGCAGCGACATCATCAACTTCTGGCTCATCAAGCGAAAACTCCGGATCGACATCCACGATAACGCCGAGCACCCCGGAGAGACGATGTCGGACCTGCTGTCCAATTCCAAATTTAGTCGTAATCATTGTGACCTCCCAAAAGACTGCCCTGTAACCAATATGGAGGCAGGGACAGCGTTTTCAAGTCACAGCACGCGGCAGGCAAAACCTTTCAGATAAAGCCCTTCAGGATAGCTGGCGATCACTGGATGGTCGGCTGCCTGACGGAACTGCTCTATAAATTGTACATCACGCCCGGCATCAACGGCGGCATCCGCGATGATTTTCTGGAACAAATCGGTCGGCATCAGGCCAGAACAGGAGAAGGTCAGCAACACGCCGCCGGGATTCAACAGCTGAATGGCCAGCATGTTGATGTCTTTATAGCCGCGACACGCGCCCATCAACTGGTTCTTGTTCTCAACGAATTTCGGCGGATCCATCACGATCAGATCGAACTTCTCGCCGCTGTCGCGATAACGGCGCAGCAGTTTGAATACATCGTCACGCACGAACTGGGCGCGCGACACATCCAGACTATTGAGCTCAACGTTCTGTTTCGCCACGTCGAGTGCGTCCTGCGAAGTATCAACGCTGATCACTTCACGGCAGCCGCCCATCAAGGCCGAAACCGCAAATCCACCGGTGTAAGAGAAGCAGTTCAGCACGCGTGCATTCTCTGAGTAGCCACGCGTGGCAAAACGGCTGTCACGCTGATCAAGGTAATAACCGGTTTTATGGCCGCCTTGAATATCCACCAACAGCTTCATACCGTGTTCGGTAATCGGCAGCAGCGCTGGCGGCAGTTCACCCGAAACCGGGCCTTGTGCCAGCTCCAGTCCCTCTTTTTTACGCACCGCGACGTCTGAGCGATCGTAAATAGCGCAATCCGGGAAGCACTGTTGCAAGGCTGATACGATAGCCGGACGTTGATATTCGGCACCCGCAGACAACAGTTGCAATACCAGGAAATTACCAAAGCGATCGATGGTAACGCCCGGCATGCCATCGGACTCACCGGCAATCAGGCGATAGCTGTCCAGCCCATCACGTTTAGCCAGCCAGTCACGCCACAGCTGCGCTTGCTCAAAGCGGCGCACGAAGAAGGTGATGTCGATTGACTCATCCTGTTGCCAGCTCCAGACGCGTGCGCGAATTTGTGATTGCGGAGAATACGCGGCGCGAGCCAGCCATTTGCCATTGCTGTCACAGACATCAATGGTTTCACCAGACTGGGCTTTACCTTCCATACGTGCAACGGCACCAGAGAACACCCACGGATGGCGGCGGAGCAGGGATTTTTCACGTCCCTTTGCGAGAATCAATCGAACGGTCATAGTTTGCTATGCTTACCTGAAAAAATGAGGCGCCATTTTCCGGCGGATGGCGGCAAATTGCAACGCAAGGTGATGGGAGAACGTAATGGCAACCACATGCTGCAAAATTTGGGTGCATGGCATCGTGCAGGGCGTGGGATTTCGCTACCACACGCAAGCGCAAGCCAGAGAGTTGAATCTTAACGGTTATGCGCACAATCTGGCGGACGGCAGCGTTGAAGTGCTGGCGTCCGGTGAAGCGCAGCAGGTCGATGAATTGATCAGTTGGCTAAAAGCGGGTGGGCCGCGTAGCGCGCGGGTGGACAAAGTGCTGGTGGAGCCGCATCAGCCCAGAGAAGTGCCTACGCAATTCACCACCGGCTGATTACAGGCACTTGGCCGGTTTCGGCAATCCGGCAATTTTGGTCGCTTGCTTCGCCGGGCCTTCCGGGAAGAGGCGGAACAGATAGCGGCTGTTGCCTTTCTCCTCGCCATACTTTTGCGCCATAGCTTTCACCAGCATGCGCACCGCCGGCGAGGTATTAAATTCCTGATAAAACGCGCGCACAAAGTGCACCACTTCCCAATGCGCTTCACTCATCACGATCGCCTCTTGCTCCGCAATAGCGGCGGCCAGCGGTTCGCTCCAGTCCGCGCTATTTTTCAGATAGCCTTCCGCATCGGTGGCAATCTCTTTACCGGCAAAATTCACAGTCATTCCTCATTGCGTTAATCGATACATTGTAAATTCGCCCGGCCATAAAAAGCAAAAACCCCGCCGAAGCGGGGTTTGATAACTGTTACGGCATCTTAATCGCGGTTAGCGAAGCCCAGCAGGCTCAACAGGCTAACAAAGATGTTATACAGCGAGACATACAGACTCACGGTGGCGCGAATGTAGTTAGTTTCGCCGCCATGAATGATGTTGCTGGTTTCCCACAAAATGGCACCGGCAGAGAACAGAATGAACAGGGCGCTAATCGCCAGATGCAGCGCAGGCAGTTGCAGGAAGATGTTAGCAACAACCGCCACCAGCAGCACCACAAAGCCGGCCATCATCATGCCGCTCAGGAATGACATATCACGGCGCGTGGTCAGCACATAAGCCGAACAACCGAAGAACACCAATGCGGTGCCGCCTAATGCCATGGCGATCACATCACCCATGCCCGCAGTGAGGAACGAACTGAGGATTGGGCCAAGGCAGTAACCGAGGAAACCGGTAAAGGCGAAGGCGGCCAGAATACCTGCTGGGCTGTTAGCTAGTTTATGCGTCAGGAACATCAAACCATAAAAGCCCACCAGCATCAGAATCAGACCCGGTGAAGGCAACGCAAACACGGTGCTAAGTGTTGCGGTAACCGCCGAGAAGGCCAGCGTAAAGCCAAGTAACAGATAAGTATTGCGCAGCACCTTGTGGGTGCTGACTAACGATTGCTGCGACGAGCTAAAAACTCTTTCCATCACGCGCTCCTTAAAGAGAGAAACACCAAATATGGCACGAGGATACGCAGCGCCTGAAAGACAGAAAAGGCGTTTTACCCATCTTTACGCGATAAATTGCTGTTTCACTGAGCAGAATGGCGAAATTGACGCCGAAAAAATAGAATTTGGCTGTTTTTCAGCCGAACGATTCATTGCAGGCTTTACATCGTTATGGGGGATGTTTATAGTGCGCCTCATTGCGGAGGGGTGGCCGAGTGGCTTAAGGCAACGGTCTTGAAAACCGTCGATGGGAAACCATCCGAGAGTTCGAATCTCTCCTCCTCCGCCATCACTCTTGCTGAGTGATGACGCAACAAAAAAATCCCCGGAGGGATGGCCGAGTGGCTTAAGGCAACGGTCTTGAAAACCGTCGATGGGAAACCATCCCAGAGTTCGAATCTCTGTTCCTCCGCCATATTAAAGAAGCCCGCAGAAATGCGGGCTTTTTGCTTTTCTGCGTTCACAGATTCCGAAAAACATCGCGTTGCTTTTCAATCTGCTGCCATTGCCCAACGCCACGCGCGTTTACTGCTATATTCCATGCACGGTTTTTTGCAAACATCTGGCGATTTTCCGATGCAAGCTGAGTTACACTGTGCGGTAATTCGCTCTTTGGCGGGCTAATCGTTTGAAAGCCAGAGTGTTTCACTGATGAATTATGGAATAGGCACAATGATCAAGAAACTGAGTCTTTGCGCGTTGTCAGTCATCGCTGCGCTCCCGATGGGCATGTCCGCATATGCTGCGGATGGAGATATGCAACTCCAGCAGGTGCTGATGTTAAGCCGTCATAACCTGCGTGCGCCGCTCGCCAATAACGGCAGCGTACTGGAACAATCCACCAAGAAGAGCTGGCCGCAGTGGGATGTAGCGGGCGGTGAGCTCACCACTAAAGGTGGCGTGCTGGAAGTCTACATGGGTAATTACACCCGTCAGTGGCTGGCACAGCAGGGCTTAGTCCAGAACGGTACTTGCCCGGACAGCAGCAACATCTTTGTCTATGCCAACAGCCTGCAGCGCACCGTGGCGACCGCGCAGTACTTTATCACTGGCGCTTTCCCTGGCTGTGATATCGCGGTAACGCATCAGGATGCGATGGGCACCATGGATCCTATCTTCAATCCGGTCGTCACTGACGGCAGCGATGAATTCAACAAGAAAGCGTTGGCTGCCATGACCGCCGCCAATGAAAAGCTGGCACTGAAACCTGCCTTCCAGCACCTTGAAAAAATCGTTGATTACAAATCTGCCCCGGCCTGTAACGGCAAAAAGCAGTGTGATTTAAGCAGCGGCGATAACACCTTCAGCGCGGATAACGGTAAAGAGCCAAACGTAAGCGGTCCGCTTAAAATCGGCAACTCGCTGGTGGATGCGTTTACGCTGCAATATTACGAAGGTTTCCCGGCCGATCAGGTTGCCTGGGGCCAGATCAAAACGCCTGAGCAGTGGAAAGAGCTGGCGTCGATCAAAAACGGTTATCAGGATGCGCTGTTCGCCTCTCCTGAAGTGGCGCGCGAAGTGGCCGCACCGCTGGTGGATTACATCCGCAGCCAGTTAGTCGATCAGGACAAAGCCAACGCGCCAAAAGTGACGTTGATGGTCGGTCATGATTCAAACATCGCATCGTTACTCAGCGCACTGCAGGTTAAGCCTTATGAGTTGCCGGGCAACGATGAGAAAACGCCAATTGGCGGCCAGGTGGTATTCGAACGCTGGCACGATGTGAAGAACAACAAAGATCTGCTGAAAATTGAGTACGTCTATCAAACGGCCGATCAGCTGCGCGATGCCGACGTGCTGAGCCTGAAAAATCCACCGAAGCGCGTCACGCTGCAACTGGCAGGCTGTGAAACGGATGCCAACGGCTACTGCAGCTGGGATCAATTCACCGGCGCACTCAATGGCGCTCTGCAAGGTACGCCACTTCAGCCTGCTGCTGCACCAGCTCCGGCAGAACAGCCAGCACCAGCGGCGGCCGCACCGGCCGCAGATGATGCCAAGCAGAAAGCCGATCAGGCCGCTGCCGATAAAGCGGCTGCAGACAAAGCAGCAGCAGATAAAGCCGCAGCACAGAAGGCTGCAGACGCGAAAGCGGCTGAAGAGAAAGTGAAGGCGGATAAAGCTGCAGCGCAGAAAGCCGCTGACGAGAAAGCCAAAGCCGAGAAATCCACCGCCCAAAAAGCAGCGGATGACAAAGCTAAGGCCGATGCGGCTGCTGCACAGAAAGCACAAGCCGATGCCACGCCAGCCAAGCCAGAAGAGCCGGCCAAAGCGGCGACCAGCAACTGAGTTTGCTGAAAAAACAAAACCCCGCCGAAGCGGGGTTTTTTTATGCCTGTGAACTTAACCGGCAACCACAACCAATTTTTGGTTAGCGAACTCTTTAATACCCAAATCCGACAGCTCTCGCCCGTAACCGGAACGTTTGACGCCACCAAACGGCAGCTCTGCTGAGGTATCGCTCTGCGAATTGATGAACACCATGCCGGTTTCAATCTGCGACGCCATCTTACGGCCGCGCGCAATGTCTTTGGTCCAGACCGAACCGCCCAAGCCGTAATTTGAATCATTCGCCAGCGCCACAGCGGCACGATCGTCCGCCACCACATACACCTGTGCCACCGGACCAAAGAACTCCTGATAATAAGCCGGATTATCTGGCGTTAGACCGGTAAGCACCGTTGGCTGGTAATAGCAGCCGACGCCATCAATGGCGCGTCCACCAAATTCCAAGCGCGCGCCATTTTTTACCGCTTCATCAACCTGCTTCACTAATCGATCGCGCGCATCTTTAGAAGAGAGCGGACCGAGCGTGGTTTTCTCATCGAGCGGATCGCCCGGCGTGGCCGATTGCAGAGCCGCGCTAAATTTGGCCATAAACGTATCGGCAATTTTCTCGTGCAGAATAAAGCGTTTGGCAGCGGTACACACCTGGCCGCAGTTGCTGAGGCGAGCCTGCGCGCCCTGACGAACCGCTTCATCGATATCGGCATCGTCCAGCACCACAAACACATCGTTACCGCCCAGTTCCAGCGTTGATTTCTTCAGATGTTTACCGGCCTGTTCCGCCACGGCGCTACCGGCACGTTCGGAACCGGTCAGCGCCACACCTTGCACACGTGGATCGGCGATCAGATCCGCAACCTGATCGGTAGAGATAAACAAATTGGTCCACGCGCCTTTTGGCGCACCGGCTTCTTCCACCAGCTTTTCAAATACATCGGCGCAGTGCGGCACAATGTTGGCGTGTTTTGCCAGTACCGGATTGCCCAGCGCCAGGTTTGGCGCCAGTACGCGCATCAGCTGATAGTAAGGGAAGTTCCACGGTTCAACCGCGACAATCACGCCAATCGGATGGTACTCAAGCCAGGCATCGCCCACATCGCTGGCGTAGGGCTGCGGCTGTAAAAATGTCGCGGCATGTTCAGCGTAGTAGCGGGCGATCTGCGAACAAATTTTCACTTCACCGCGACTTTGCCCAATTAACTTGCCCATCTCTTTACTGGCGATGGTCGCCAGTTCTTCAACACGTTGGTCGATCAGGTCGGCTAAACGATGCAGCACCTGCAAACGCGGCTGAATATCGCCTTTACTCCACGCGGAATGATAGAGCGAATCTGCGGTTTTCAGTGCCTGTTGTGCATAGGCATCATCGTGCTCGTTCCACGCTTTTAGCAGTTGGTTATTGGCTGGATTGATACTTTGATAGGCAGACATACAAGGCTCCTTGGTGATGTAAAGGTAACAAAGGCGGGACAGTGCCCGCCTGTAACTCAAACGTTTTTCCGCTCGACCGTTTTGTCGTCCCAGGTCAGAACATCCTGGTCGGTCTTTTTGAAGGCGCGAATCAGCACTTCATCACTGCCTTGCTGACTCCAGATCTGCTCGGCTAAACGTTCGTCGTAGTTGGCTACCTCAAAAATGGCTTCAGCGATTTCGCGTGAAGTGTGGCGCAGTGATGCCCATTCGCCCACGTGATGCTCTTTCGACTGTTCTGTTGTCATGAAGATCTCCTGTTGTGGATTTTATCCCTGCAGCTTAACCGCCAGTCCGGCGACGTGTTGACCCTGATAACGGGCAATATCCAGTTCTTCCGCCGAAGGTTGACGTGATCCATCTCCGCCCGCCAGCGTAGTCGCGCCGTAAGGCGTTCCGCCGCGTACGTGAGAAATGTCAAAAAGTTGTTTCGTGCCATAACCGATAGGAACGATCACCATGCCGTGGTGGGCGAGGGTGGTCCAGACGGAGGTGATGGTTTGCTCCTGGCCGCCGCCGGTGCCCGTAGAGGCAAAGACGCTGGCGATTTTGCCGTACAGCGCGCCCGAAGCCCACAGACCGCCGGTGCGATCCCAGAAGTTACGCATCTGGCCCGCCATGTTGCCGAAACGCGTGGGTGTGCCAACGATGATGGCATCGTACTGCGGCAAATCTTCCGGTTTCGCTTCAGGCGCGGCCTGATTCACTTTGCCGCCAACCTGGGCGAAACGCTCGGCATCCATGCTTTCCGGCACGCGTAATATCGTGACTTCCGCGCCACTTACGCTCTTTGCACCGTCGGCCACGGCTTGCGCCATGGTTTCAATATGTCCGTACATCGAATAATAGAGCACCAAAATCTTTGCCATAGTTTTCATCCTGCTGGGGTGATGAGTAATCAGAAGTATAGAAGAGCCTGCGCAGGCTGCTGTACAGAGGTTAAGCAGGTGCCAATAAGTGTCGGCTAACTGCTTGTAACGCGGCGGTAAATTTGGTTTTTCGCAGATAAATTAGTGAATTATCTGTTTCAAATTATGAATATCAGGCCGATCTCACCGTTGCGTTGTCTATTATTTAATCAGGCGTGTGGAATGTCCGCCGCCGTGCTTTTCACGGCAGCATCGTGATCAGCCCCTAATCTGAATGCTCAATCCCTGGAGGAAATGATGGCCGAACATCGTGGAGGATCAGGCAATTTCGCAGAGGACCGTGAAAGGGCCGCAGAAGCGGGTCGCAAAGGCGGCAAAAACAGCGGGGGTAATTTCAGAAACGACCCACAGCGCGCTTCTGTAGCCGGTGAAAAAGGGGGACGCAGCCGCGGCAAGAAATAACGCGACTGCCCGTTAATCCCCGGCCGCCGGGTTCGCCCGGCGGTAACAAGCATTGCAATTTCCCCGCTCTCTGAGCAAACTGACCGCCAACTGATTATTCTGGTGCGTTATGTCCGCTTCCTTTTCTCGTCTCAGCCTGCGTATTTCGCGTCAGGAGCTGGTGCTCATTTTTATTACCATGGTTTGGGGCGGCACCTTTTTGGTGGTACACCGCGCGATGGCGCATTCCGGTCCATTCTTCTTTGTCGGATTACGTTTTGCCACGGCATCGCTGCTGCTGGCCTTTTTCTTCCGTCGATATCTTAAGCAGGTGACCTGGCTGGAAATCAAAGCCGGCGCGCTGATCGGCCTGTCGATTGCCGGCGGCTACGGTCTGCAAACCTGGGGCATGCAAACCATTTCCAGCAGCCAGTCAGCATTTATTACCGCGCTGTATGTGCCGGTGGTGCCGCTACTGCAGTGGTTATTTCTGCGCCGTCCGCCGGGATTAATGGCGTGGCTGGGCATTTTGCTGGCATTTACCGGTTTAGTGCTGGTGGCCGGTCCACAGGATGGCAGTTTGACGCTGAATGCCGGTGAGATCGCTACCTTGCTGAGTACGCTGGCGATTGCGGCGGAGATTATCCTGATCAGCCGTTATGCCGGACAAGTTGATGTGCGCCGCGTAACGCTGATTCAGCTGATGGTGGCATCGGCCTGCGCTTTTGTTCTGATGATCCCGAATGGCGAATCGGTTCCCGCTATGTCAACGCCGCTGCTGTTGAGCGCGTTGGGTTTGGGCGCAGCCAGCGCCTTGATTCAGGTGACGATGAACTGGGCGCAACGCAGTGTTTCACCGACGCGTGCCACGGTGATTTACGCCGGTGAACCGGTATGGGCGGGCGTGGTGGGACGTTTGGCGGGTGAGCGTTTACCTGCGGCGGCACTGTTGGGCGCGGCATTGATTGTTTGTGGCGTGATCGTCAGCGAGCTGCGTATTCGTCGCAAGAAAGCAGTGCCCGATCAGGCACCGCTCGAACCTTAAGGATGTTGCCGCGCCGCCTGGTTCGCCAGTGCGGCGCCGCGACGTTGCAAAATGGCGTTCAGAATGATGGCACCAAAGGTTGCAGTGCCAATGCCGCCAATGGTGAAGCTGCCAATCTTCAGCGCAAAATCACCCGCGCCCAGCACTAGCGTGGTCGCTACCATGATCAAATTGCCATTTTGATTGAAATCCACGTGGTTCTGCACCCAAATGCGTGCGCCTGCCACCGCAATCAAACCAAATACCACAATTGATGCGCCGCCAATCACCGGACCGGGAATGGTGTGAATCAGCGCGCCAAATTTCGGTGAGAAGCCGAGCACCAGAGCGATCACTGCGGCGGCCACGAAGGCCAGCGTGGAATAGACTTTGGTTACCGCCATCACGCCGATATTTTCCGCGTAAGTGGTGACGCCGCTGCCGCCGATAGATCCCGACAGCATGGTTGCCAAACCGTCGCCGACAAAGGCGCGGCCCATCCAGGGATCGAGGTTGCGCCCGGTCATGCCCGCTACGGCTTTAATGTGGCCGAGGTTTTCCGCCACCAGAATGATCGCTACAGGCGCAATCATCACGATGGCCTGCATATCAAAGATCGGTGCGGTGGTGTGCGGCAGACCAAACCATGGCGCGCTGGCAAGGCCGCTGAAATCCACCGGTTTGCCAAAGCCCATCACGTTAGTCAGCAGCGCGTAGATGGCCCACGCGACAATCAGACCGACCAGAATCAGCAGGCGCTGGATCATACCGCGCGTGAACACCGCGACCAGACCAATGCACAGCACCGTCATCACCGCCATCCAGCTGTCGAACATCGAGCCGGAAACGCCGTGCACCGCAATCGGTGCCAGGTTCAGACCAATTGCCATCACCACCGCGCCCGTGACCACCGGCGGCATCAGGCGTTCAATCCAACCGGTGCCGACTTTCATCACGATCAGGCCAATCACGGTATAGAGCGCGCCGCAGGCGATAACGCCGCCCAACGCAAGCGCCAGATTAGGGTTGAGTCCCTGGCCGTTAAAGCCGGTTACCGCGATGATCACGCCGACAAACGCCGCGCTGGATCCGAGATAGCTGGGTACGCGTCCGCCGGTGATCAGGAAGAACAGCAGCGTACCGATGCCCGAAACCAGAATCGCCAGATTGGGATCCAGTCCCATCAGCAACGGCATCAGCACCGTTGCGCCAAACATTGCCACAGCATGCTGCAGGCCAAGGACGACTGTCTGCGCAAACGGCAGCGTTTCGTCCGGCGCAATCAGCCCATCATCGTTCAAGGCTGACTTTTTCTGCCAGCGGGGGAACCAGGAACTCGCCATCGTCATCTCCAGGGTGTCAGTGAAAGCGGGCCGCACAAGGCGGCGTTAGCGGGCGTCCTGCCGTAAAAGGTGATGATAGCCACGGTCAAACCATGCCAGACCGTGGGTTTCATCATTGCGTACCAGCGCCTGCACTTCGCAAAACAGAATGTCGTGCGTGCCCACGCTGACTACTTGCGCCACTTTGCAATCAAACGACACCAGCGCGCCGTCTAACAGCGGTGAACCGCTGGCCAGCGTGTGCCAGTCAGCGGCGGCAAAGCGTGCTGCCATTGGCGTTTTGCCGCCAAACAGCGTCGAGAGTTGTTCATGCCCGGCGGCCAGCGTGTTAACGCACAGATAACCGTTGTCGCGGAAAATCGGCCACACCGACGCTGAGCGATTAAGACAAACCAGCAGCGTTGGCGGCGTATCGGTCACGCTGCACACCGCCGAGGCGGTAAAACCGGCACGTCCGGCGGGGCCGTCGGTGGTGATGATATTTACCGCTGCGCCTAAGCACGCCATCGCGTTGCGAAATGCATCGCGTTCTACAGCGGGTAAAACCGGCAGTTCATGCACGCTCATTGGCTGCTCCTGTGATTAGCTGGCCGCACGCTGAGCAGGCGCAGCCGTGTCGGCCAGCCAGCGCAGCAGCAGCGCATTAAAGTTGTCGGCATCGGTGACACTCATCGCGTGTCCGCCCCATGCCATCTCAATCAGGCTGCCGTTAGGCAGCGCCTGCGCCAGCTGTGGTGAGCAACTCCACGGCACCAGCAGATCGTCCTGGCTGCAAATCGCTAATACCGGCTGGGTGATGCGCGCCACATGTGGACGGAAATCCGCGCTTTTTAGCGCATGCAGGCGGCGCAACAGGTTTTCCATGCCCTGGAAATGGGCGACATGGTACGCATCTTCCGCGTTAATGCGCTCCTGATTGCGCGCCAGCCATTCAGCGGGATAGAGGAACAGCGGCTGCGCACGCACAAAGGCTTCGACGCCGACGTTCATCAGCAGATCCTGACGCACCTGGAAGCAGCGCTGCGTGTGCGCATCCAGCGAAAGCCAGCCGTTGATCACCACCACGCGGCCCACGCGCTGCGGGAAGTCCAGCGCCAGCTGCAGGCCGATTAAGCCGCCCAGCGCATGGCCGATAATGTCGTAATGCTCAATGCCGTGCTGTTCCAGCGCCTCCGCCAGTTCCGCCGCCATCATCGTCATGCTGTAGCCGTCCGGCAGCGTATCTGCGCTGCGGCCGGTGCCGCGCTGATCGAAGGTCACCACGCGATAATGCGGCGTCAGCGCCGCCAGCTGCGGCTGCCAGAAACCGGCGACGCCGCCTAAACCAGAGGCGAGCACCAGCGTCGGCGCATCTTCAGTGGTTAAACCCTGAATCTCCAGATGCATCACGCCTCCTGTTTGCCGATATGCGCAACGGTGGCGATTTCAATCAGCGCATCCGGTTTCACTAAGCCACACTGAATGCAGAAGCGCGCCGGTTTATCGCCGGGGAAGTACTCGGCATAGATCTGGTTAATCGCCGCGTAGTTGCTCCAGTCGGTGAGAAAAATCGAGTTGAAGGTCACGTCGTCCATCGTGCCGCCGGCGGTTTCGATCACCTTTTTGATGGTCTCCAGCACGTGACGCGTTTGCGCGGCGGCATCACCGACGTGCACCACGTTGTTGTTGGCATCGAACGGCAAGGTGCCGGAGACGTACACAATGCCGTCAGCTAGCGTGCCGGGCACGAATGGCGCGATTGGCGTACCGCTGCCGGGCGGAATAATCACACTTTTAGGCATGGTGAAATCCTCTTGTTATTGATGTGCAGGTGAATCGAGGCGTTAGCTTTTCAGCGTTTCGCAGAACGTGTCGGTATCGCTGACCCAGCCAAAAAACGTTTCAATGTTGAAAATGGCCGCCTGCTGCGCAAACGCCGGACCTGCCTGATAGGTCGCGTCTTCCAGCACCACGCCGAAATACTCCAGGAAGAAGCCGTCACGCAGCGTCGATTCCACGCAGACGTTGGTAGCAATGCCGGTAAACACCAGATGGCGGATGCCGCGGCTGCGCAGCATGCTGTCGAGCGAGGTGTTGAAGAAGCCGCTGTAGCGTGGTTTCGGCAGCACGATATCGCCTTCCTGCGGCACCAGTTCATCGACCAGCGCATAATCCCAGCCGCCTTTCGACAGCAGCGTGCCCTGCAATTCCGGGCGCTTGCGCATGGTTTTCAGCGCGTTGGATTTGTGGAAGTTAGGGGATCCAGCGTCACCGGCTTCGACGTATTGGTCGTCCCAACCGTTCTGGAACCAGATGATCTGCATCCCGGCGGCACGCGCTGCGGTGACCGCCTGATGAATTTTGGCAATCACCGGTTTGGTGGCGGAGACATCAAAGCCCGCCAGATCGAGATAGCCGCCTTGCGTGGCGTAGGCGTTCTGCATATCCACCACAATCAGCGCACTTTGCGCAGGCGGCAGCGCGATGGCTTCCGGGCGCGCCGGCAAGGTGACGTTCGGTAAACTTGAGGTGTGGGCGCAAACAACGGTACTCATCAGGCAACCTCCTGCTGGGATGCGATTAAATCGTGACGACACTGCATTAATGGCTGAATACGTTCACCGAAATCTTCGATGCCTTGCAGGAAGTCGTCGAAGGTGAGCAACACGCCTTGCGTGCCATCTACTAAAGCAACCTCATCCAACATTCGTGCCACATTGGCGTAAGAACCCACCAGCGTGCCCATGTTGATGTTGACGGCGGAAGTTGGATCGGCCATCTGGCGCACGTTGGTGTCGCTACCGGATTTGGTATCCTGCTGACTTTGCGTGGTGAGCCAGGCGAGCGCCTCTTCATCGGCTCCGGCTTTGTAGTGCTCCCATTTGGCGCGTGCGGCTTCGTCGCTTTCGGCGGCAATGATCATAAACAGCACATAAGAACCGACGTCGCGGCCCGCTTTATCGGCAGCTTGTTTCATGCGCGCGGCGGTTGGCGCGAAGGCGGTTGGCGTGTTGACGCCTTTGCCAAAGCAGAAGTTGTAATCGGCATGCTGCGCCGAGAACGCCATGCCCGCATCGCTCTGGCCGGCGCAGATCACTTTCATCGGTTTCTGCGGCTGCGGGCTGACGCGGCAATCGTTCATAGTAAAGAACTCGCCTTTGAAGTCGCTCTGGCCGGTGCCCCACAGATCGCGCAGCACGGTGACGTATTCGGTCAGATATTCGTAACGACTGGAGAAGTAGGCATCGCCCGGCCACAAGCCCATCTGCTCGTACTCGGGTTTCTGCCAGCCGGTGACGAGGTTGACGCCGAAGCGGCCATTGGAGATGGAATCAATGGTGGAGGCCATACGCGCCACAATCGCGGGCGGTAAGGTGAGCGTGGCGGCGGTGGCGTAGATCTCAATGCGTGAGGTCACCGCCGCGAGTCCCGCCATCAGCGTGAAGGATTCGAGGTTGTGATCCCAAAACTCGGTTTTACCGCCAAAGCCGCGCAGCTTGATCATCGAAAGGGCAAAGTCGAAATGATAATGCTCCGCTTTCAGCACGATCTCTTTGTTCAGTTCAAAGGTCGGTTTGTATTGCGGCGCATGGGTGGAGATCAGCCAGCCGTTATTACCAATCGGGATAAAGACGCCAATTTTCATGTGAAACCTCTCTGCATTAGACGGGGACTGCTTCACGCGCTGCGCTGCTTCCTGCACGCATCCTGCGGGCGGCGCTCCATCACAAAATTGCAAAGGCTGTGCCACATTTTCAAAAGACTTAAATAACAATGTGTTAAAAGTAGCGATATTTGTAAGCTGGAGTAATTGGTCCAATTCAGACCGTTTGGTCAAAACGTTCTGCACGTTTTTCATGCGCGACATGGTCAAAAAAGGTGCAGGCAGGCGATTAGGCAGGAAAGAGGGCCTTTGTTATGATGCGTTCACGCAGGACGGAAGAGGTAACAGTGTGAAAAGCGATGAAAAAAAACCGGGACGCCGTTCGCGTGCGGTCGCCGCAAAGCGGGCAGCCATTCTGGAAGCGGCATTAGCCTTCTTCTCGCAATACGGCATTCACGGCACCAGCCTGGATAAAGTGGCGGAGCGTGCCGACGTCTCGAAAACCAATCTGCTGTATTACTATCCGTCGAAAGAAGTGCTGTATGTGGCCGTTTTAAAAGAGATTCTTGATGTGTGGCTGGCACCATTGCGTGCGCTGCAGCACGATCACGATCCGCTGACGGCCATTCGTCAATACATTCGGCTCAAACTGGAAGTCTCGCGCGATCATCCGCAAGCTTCACGGTTGTTCTGCCTTGAGATGTTGCAAGGCGCGCCACTGCTGAAAGGTGAACTGGCCGGTGATTTAAAAGCGCTGGTGGATGAGAAAGCGGCGATTATCGAGCAGTGGATCGCTGAAGGGCGGCTGGCGGGCGTGCAGCCGCAGCACCTGTTTTTCCTGCTGTGGGCGACCACGCAGCACTATGCGGATTTCGCCTCGCAGGTGGAAGCGATTACCGGCCAGACGTTGAACGATGCGGCGTTCTTTGAACAGACGCTGGAAAATGTGCAACGCATGATTATTGAAGGGATCCGCGTGCGCTGATCCCGCTGGTTCAAGGAGAGTGCATGGATTCGTTATCACAATTGACGTTAGGCGCGGCGGTCACGGTTGCGGTGATGGGCAAACGCGTTCCGCTGTGGCAAGCGGCGCTGGTAGGCGCGGTGGCGGGCACCTTGCCGGATCTCGATGTGTTTATCGATCACGGCGATGCTATCCGCAATATGACGCTGCATCGTACCGAAAGTCATGCGCTGATATTCCTCACCTTATTTGCACCGCTGCTCGGCTGGCTGGTGGCTGGTGCGACACGCAGTCGCGCACATTGGCGCGGCTGGACGCTGGCGATGTGGCTGGCGCTAATAACGCATCCGCTGCTGGATCTCACCACGGTTTACGGCACGCAGCTGGGCCTGCCGCTCACCGATTTCCCCTATGCCATTGGCAGCATGTACATCATCGATCCGCTGTATACCTTGCCGTTGCTGATTGCGCTGCTGGTGGCTCTATGGCGGCGTGATGCGGTGGGTTTGCGCTGGAATCAGGCGGGATTGCTGGTGAGTACGCTCTATCTCGGCTGGAGCATGGTGGCACAAAGCATCGCGACTCAGCACATTGAGCAAGCGCTGACGCAGCAATCGGTGCAGCCCGAGCAATTGCTGGTGACGCCGACCGCGTTTAATACGCTGGTGTGGCGCACGGTGATCATGACGCCGGATCGTTATGGCGAAGCCTATTGGTCGCTATTGTCGCCCGGGCGTCCGCTGCAGATAAGCTGGCACGACCGTCAGCCCGCGCTGTTTGCACCGTTCAAAGGGCAATGGCACGCCGAGCGTGTGGCGTGGTTTAGTCATGGTTTTTACGCGATGAAGCAGCAGGGCGATCGTACGTTGATCAGCGATTTGCGCATGGGTGAAGAGCCGGATTACACCTTTACCTTTAATCTGGGATCGCCGCAGTCGCCGGAAGTGGCTCCTCAGCGTGAACCTTCGATGCGGCCCTCGCTGGCGCAGGCATGGCACAAACTCCGCGAGCGACTCTGATTTGTAGGGTCGCCATTTATGGCGACCAATGCTTATGGCTATCTGGTTGCATTTTTCTTTAGGATTGCTATCCGTGCGGGCTCTGACACATCTGCTACGTCACGGGCCGTCCTCGCGCCGCTAGCGCGGTGCCTTCGGCTTTCACGTCGTGCCGACGGACCATTCGGGGATCGGCCCTCCTGGCCGGCCCCGAACTGCCTCACGCATCCATGCGCGAGGCTCCTGGCCCAACGTTAAAGCCTCAGCGCTGCGGATAGCCCTTTTGCCGCAGCAGACGCGTCAGCGCCTCTGGCAAATGTGTCCCCGGCCAGCGCACGGGCGATTGCCTTAAATAACAAGCATTACGCCATTCATGGCAACCGGTAACTTTTACGCTTTACGACGACGTAACAACCAGCCCATGGTCAACATCACAAACCACAGCGGCGTTATCATCAGCGCCTGACGGGTATCTTCCTGCAGCGTCAACAGCACCAGCACAAAGGCGAAGAACGCCATGCACGCCCAGCACATAAACTTACCCAGCGGCATTTTGAACGTCGATTCGGCATGACGTTGTGGATGCTGCTTACGGTACGCCAGATAGCTGCACAGGATGATGGTCCAGACGAACATAAACAGAATCGCCGACACCGTAGTGACCATGGTGAACACTGTCATCACATCCGGAATCAGGTAGATCAGCGCCACGCCGGCCAGCAAACACAGGCAGGAGAAGAACAGGCCGGTGGTTGGCACCGCACGCGCTGAGAGGCGACCAAAGGCTTTATGCGCCACGCCTTGTTCCGCCAGGCCGTACAACATGCGGCTGGTGGAGAAGATACCGCTATTAGCGGAAGAGGCGGCGGAGGTCAGCACCACGAAGTTGACGATGCTGGCAGCAGCAGGCAAGCCAATCAGCACAAACATCTCAACGAACGGGCTGCGATTTGGTAGCACATGATTCCACGGCGTTACCGCCATAATCACCATCAGCGCCAGCACGTAAAACATAATGATACGCAGTGGAATGGCGTTGATCGCGCGTGGCAGAACTTTGTGCGGATCTTTGGTTTCTGCTGCCGCAGTGCCAACCAGCTCAATACCGACAAAGGCGAAAACCGCAATCTGGAAGCCGGCAAAGAAGCCGCTTAGTCCTTTCGGAAACATGCCGCCGTGATCCCAGATATTGCTCAGGGAAGCGGTGCCACCGTTCGGCGACGGATAATGCATGCTCACCAGCACAATGCCGGTAATAATCAGCGCCACAATGGCGACGATTTTAATAATCGCGAACCAGAACTCCATCTCACCAAACAGCTTCACCGTGGCGATGTTCAACGCCAGGAAGACAAAGACGCACAGCAGAGCGCTCATCCAGATGGAGAAGTCCGGGAACCACAACTGGAAATAGGCGCTGATGGCGACCACATCGGCAATCCCGGTCACCACCCAACAGAACCAGTAAGTCCAGCCGGTAAAATAACCCGCCCATGGACCAAGTAAGTCAGCGGCGAAATCGCTAAAGGATTTGTATTCGAGGTTGGATAACAGCAGTTCGCCCATGGCGCGCATGACGAAGAACAGCATAAAGCCAATGATCATATAGACGAAAATGATCGACGGACCCGCCAGACTGATGGTTTTACCCGAGCCCATAAACAGCCCGGTGCCGATGGCGCCACCGATGGCAATCAGCTGGATGTGACGATTATGCAGGCTACGCTGGAGTTTATCCGGCTGTTCGGCCTCAATGAGCGCCTCTTTTGATTGATCAACCATAAATTATTCTTTCCTGTCGGGATGTTGTGTCAGCTATGTCAGCTCTAATGGCTGTTTTGCCCGTCATACTTCAAGCCGCAGATGCGTTGGCTACGCGTGTTCACCCCAGTCACTTACTAAAGTAAGCTCCTGAGGATTCACACACTTGCCGCCTTCCTGCGGCTCGAATTATTTAGGGCAATCGTTATGAGCCGTTGTATAGGCAAGTGGCATAAGATAGTGGAAAGCTAAGCAGTGTCGGTAATGGTTTTTCCCCCTTTGTGACCTTTTACGCGCTTTGCTGTGTCAGTAATTATTTACAGAGTTTAAAGCGCAGTCATTTTGCGTAAATCTTCAACAATTAAGCGATTTACGTCACTTTCCGCACGCATGACTTCTACACTTGTTAGTTCATTTCATCAGGAAAAGTGAGGCATTGTGCGCGCTCTGTTCGCCGTCGCGTTGCTGGCTGTTTGCGGCTGGCTCAGTTTGCCGTGGTTGAAAACCCATCTGCCGCCTCAGTGGAATCCCTTCACGCCGCTTAAGGTCACCGATCCGCCCGGTTGGATGACGCGCTACAAGTTGAAAAAGCTGAGTGGCGATCCTGCCGCCTGCATGGCGGTGATGCGGCAAGCCAGTGAACAGCGGCTGGTGCAGTTTCGCGCCGTGCCGCCGATGCAGGGTGATTGTCCGATTGAGCAGCCGCTACGCATCAGCGGCTATGGCGATGTTTCTCTTAGCAGCAGTTTTCTCGCCAGCTGTCCAATGGCGGTGACCAGCACCATGTTCGTGATTAACAGCGACAGCGCGTTGCGCCAGGCCGGTTTTGACAGCCCGCTGAAACGCATTGCCCATGTTGGCAGCTACGCTTGTCGCAATATCTATCATCGTCAGGAAGGGCGTTTGAGTGAGCACGCCAGCGCTGATGCCTGGGATATAACCGGATTTCAGCTGGCGAGCGGGCGTTGGTTACAGGTAGGGAAAAACTGGCAACAGCCGGAGGATGCGGCGGCAGGACTGCATGCGCTGTGGCGTAACGGCTGCGCCACATTCGGTAATGCGCTGGGGCCTGATTACAACGCTGCGCATGCCAGCCATTTTCATCTCGGCATGCGCGGCTCAGGTTACTGTCGTTAGCTATACCGCAGGATTAAGTCCACGTTTTATCAGGAAATGATTAGCCGGCCAGGAGAAAATAAAGCCAATCATTATTGCCAGCTGCAGCATAAACCAGAATGCCACCAGCAGCGGATTGACTTGCTCGTGCAGCACAAACTTTAGGGCCAATGCCATAAAGATAAAAATACCTAATTGATAAATCAGCAGTGGGAAAATCTCGGTTTTCAACGCCAATAATAATGCGCTGCCAAATGAATGTTTTTCACGTTGACGAATCGCCAGGAATTGAAATAGTAATCCGATGAACAATGAAACGATAATGCAAATAAGCGCCTGCATCCCAATCGTTGGATTAAAGGCAAATTGTTTTAGTAATGTGACTATCGGGATTGTCATTATATCGCCGAATATACAGGCCGCTGCGGATAATGAAGTGGAAATAAATATGGTTTGCCAGCTGGCATTACTGCGTATTTTTTGGGGAACCAGCAGCGCAAGTTTTTGCTGTTGTGAAGGCTTGCGGCCTAAGTACCACCAGGCTATCCAGCCAATAAAAGGCATATACAAGCCAGTAATAGGCCAAATGATATTCATCACCGCGACAGGATGCGGATGGCGGAACAGGTCTTTTAGAATCATCAGGGCAGTACAGCCGCCCAGAACAAGGAAAGGTAATGCCAACTGGTTCAACATAGTCTGTTCCGCTAAGTTTCCCACCTACCTGTGACAATACGTGTGAGCCGTTCTGTCGCATTGTCCCCCATTGCCTCTTTACCTTCATTTCTCATGCCGCGAGTATTAAGCGTAGCCGTGAATCAGCATGAGAGAAATCACATCATTACTAAAAGCATCATCTTAACCGCAGAAATAGGTGGGATTAAGATTAAGTAAAAACTAATGCACTGTAGAAATGGCGTTGATAGCAAAAGAATATGCTTTGCCATGCGTTAATTTTAGTTAATGACGATGCTAAAAATTTATCAATCTAACGTCCATTTTCAATCAAACGGGTGATTGAAACTACTTCAGAAAAATCCTATTCTAATCTGCTGAGGAATTAAAGTTGTGAACCTGTTAACAAATAGCGTGAACTTACACATTTCCATTACGTTAAAGCATTGACATTAGAAGAGTTATGCCCGCTGCTGGAAAATATGCTCTCTTTTCAATCAATATTTTTTGTCTGGCTAATTTATTTTTTTTGCGTTAACACGAATCAATTTCAGAATGTAAAAGCGTGAAACAGCGCTAAGGCAATAATGACGACCGATAATTATTTCGTCTGGCGAGACGAAATGGAAAATGAATTTCTGGCGCTAACGCAAGTGGCGCATTTGAAATCGCTATTGCAACAGCAGATTGAAAAGCTGGGTTTTGATTACTTCGCTTTTTTGGTTCAGCATCCGGTACCTTTTACCCGGCCGCGCCTGTTTTTGTTCAGTACGTACCCGGAAAGCTGGGTAAAACGCTATGAAAGTGAGAACTATTATGCGGTCGATCCGGTGCTATTACTCTGTCAGCGGCCGGGACGCGGTGTGGAATGGACGCGCGATTTATTTACCGGTGCGGGTAATTTATGGGCGGAAGCTAACGCCGCAGGATTAATGAGCGGCTTTTCCTGCTCAGCAATGGCACCAAATCGTACCATTGGTATATTATCAATTGCATCGACGCTTCACAGTAAGACCCAACACTTACGTGTACAGTTAGAGGTGAAACTGCATCTTCTGGCGGAACTGAGTTTGCGCGTGTTGGAGCGTCTGAATGACGATTCTATGGTCGTTTTATCTAACGATTTTAGTCAGCGTGAATTAGAAATTCTGAAATGGACGGCAGAAGGAAAAACGTCTGCGGAAATTTCACTTATTTTAGCCATATCTGAACATACGGTGAATTTTCACCAAAAGAATATGCAAAAGCGTTTTAATGTTTCCAATAAAACGCAGATTGCCTGTTATGCCGCAGCGGTTGGCCTGATATAACGAAAACGCAACTACTAATTTTAGTAGTTCCTTCTCTAGTGTCAGTTGTCTACCCTGCGCGCAATGTTGCCAGGCTGGCTCAAAGAAATCATTGCATACATGGGGATGTCAGAGGCGCATGATGAAAGTAATTCAAACACAGCTTAAGGATATGCCGTCCTCACTGTTGGCAGAACTGGGAACGTATCGCTATAGCGTGTTTGCGCGCGGTGAAGGGTGGTCGATTCCACCGCGATTAAGTACGCCAGGGCAAGAATACGATCGGTTTGATCGCTCGGATGTTACCTGGTTGATTGCCTGGAACGCTCGTCAGGGTATTTGTGGTTGCGCACGCTTGTTACCGTGGCATGAACCTGAGGTGCCTGAAGGTTTTGTTCTGCCTTTCGATCAGGAAAAGGTTTGGGAAATGTCGCGCTTCTCGGCGCGTCTTGAAGTAGACGCTGAGTTGCCACTGAGTATTTTGTGGCACTCGGTGCAATTAGCAGAACTGAGCGGCATGGAGTATTTGATCAGTTCGGCGACGCCGATGCTTGAGAAGATGTTTGAACAGCATCAGGTGGTCTACGAACCGCTCTCACCGGGCTTGATCCAATCTGAAGACAATCTGTTTGCCATTCGCATTCCGGTTGATCAACCTGCGCTGGCGGATAAGTATCGTGGTACGCGACGCTTTAGCCCGGAAGAGGTGCTGCCATCGCTGGGTGTTTCAGTGAATTGGCAATCACACAGCTAAATACCCCGCGCATCGCGCGCGGGGCATATCGCTTATTGACGGTAAGCAGTTTTGATCTGACGAATCGTATTGTTAAATACTTCCGCCTGCGGCTTATCGCCTAACGAAGCTTGCACATAACGCTCCATGTTGATGATCACCTTACCGGCATCGGCTTGGCCCATTCCTTTCAGAATCAGCGTCACCATCATTTTCAGACAGGCGACTTCGTCTGCCAGCGCCTGCGTGTCTCGTGAAGTTGCGAAATCTTCATCACTCATAATTGACTCCTTGGTGGTGTTACTCAATGTAGACACATTCTTCCTGTGCGTAAAAAAGAGAGTATATCATATGGTTGTCAGACGAATTTTAATGCAGGCGAAGCGGTAAAATCCAGACCGCGATTTAATTGCCTATTGCGCTATTTGTCAGCAATCAGAATTAGCGTTTAGCTGTTATTTACCCGGCAAACAGAGTGCGACAACAAAATCGAGCTATAAATTATAACTTAATGATATTAGTCACAATTTTACTTCTCTAATTTTGCATGTTATTGCCCCGTGCTGTAAAAGCAAGTTCAAAAGAATGTTATTGATTTGCATCATTTCATTTGAGATTTATCTGTGGCGATAGATGTTTTTTCCACCTGAAAACCGGTAAGATAGCCGCTCTGAAATATATTTCCCTTTCTTAACCTGCGGAGTACGTCCCGTTGATCAGCCTGCTTCTTGTTGATGACCATGAACTGGTCCGCGCCGGTATTCGCCGCATTCTGGAAGATATGAAAGGACTCGTCATAGCCGGTGAAGCGGCCTGCGGTGAAGACGCCGTGAAATGGTGCCGCAGCAATCCGGTTGACGTGGTGCTGATGGACATGAACATGCCCGGTATTGGCGGCCTGGAAGCAACACGCAAAATTGTGCGCTTTAACCCCGACATCCGCATTATCATGCTCACCATTCATACCGAAAATCCACTGCCGGCAAAAGTGATGCAGGCGGGCGCAGCAGGTTATCTCAGCAAAGGTGCCGCGCCGCAGGAAGTGGTAAGTGCGATTCGCTCGGTGCATTCGGGGCAACGCTACATCGCCTCGGATATTGCTCAGCAAATGGCACTCAGCCAGATCGAACCGCAAAAAGCCGAATCACCCTTCAGCTGCTTGTCGGAAAGGGAATTGCAGATTATGCTGATGATCACGCGCGGGCAGAAAGTGACGGAAATCTCCGAACAACTCAGTCTCAGCCCGAAAACCGTTAACAGTTACCGCTATCGCATGTTCAGTAAGCTGAATATCAGTGGCGACGTCGAGTTAACGCATTTGGCCATTCGACATGGCCTGTTCAATGCGGAGCCATTAATCAGTAGTGAGTGACGTCTTCAATTCCAAAGCCTTTCTCAGCACCGTGACCAGCCAACCCGGCGTCTACCGTATGTACGATGCGACCGGCACGGTGATCTATGTTGGTAAAGCCAAAGACCTCAAAAAGCGCCTGACCAGCTACTTCCGTACGCAGGTGGGCAGTCGCAAAACTGAAGTGCTGGTCAGCAACATCCAGAACATCGACGTCACCGTGACGCACACCGAAACGGAAGCGCTGCTGCTGGAGCATAACTACATCAAGCTCTACCAGCCGCGCTATAACGTGCTGCTGCGCGATGACAAATCCTATCCTTACATTTTCCTCAGCAGCGATAGCCATCCGCGCCTGGCGATGCACCGTGGTGCGAAGCATGCTAAAGGCGAATACTTTGGGCCGTTTCCAAATGGTTATGCGGTGCGTGAAACCCTCGCGTTGTTGCAGAAGGTGTTCCCGATTCGTCAGTGTGAAAACAGCGTGTATCGCAACCGTTCGCGCCCGTGTTTGCAGTATCAGATTGGCCGCTGCCTTGGGCCTTGCGTTTCGGGGCTGGTCAGCGAAGAGGAATATGCGCAGCAAACCGATTACGTGCGTCTGTTCCTTGCGGGCAAAGATGATCAGGTGATCAATCAACTGGTCAAACGCATGGAAAAGGCCAGTGAGGAGCTGCGCTTCGAAGAGGCGGGGATCTTACGTGACCAGATTCAGGCGGTAAGGCGTGTTACCGAGCGGCAGTTCGTCTCCAATCAGGGTGAAGACCTGGATGTGATGGGCGTGGCCTTTGATGCCGGCATGGCCTGTTTGCACGTGCTGTTTATTCGTCAGGGCAAAGTGCTCGGCAGCCGCAGCTACTTCCCGAAAGTGCCCGCTGATACCGAACTGACCGAAGTGGTGCAAACCTTTGTCGGCCAGTTCTATCTGCAAGGCAGTGAAGCGCGCACTTTGCCGGCGGAAATCCTGCTGGACTTTAATCTGCCAGAACGCGAGCTGCTGGCCGAATCGCTTAGCGTGCTGGCGGGGCGCAAAGTGAATATTCAAAGTAAGCCGCGTGGCGACCGCGCGCGCTACCTGAAACTGGCGCGTACCAATGCGGCGACGGCGCTGATTACCAAGCTGTCGCAGCACTCGACCATTCAGCAGCGTCTGGCGGCGCTGGCGACGTTCCTCGAGCTCGACACCATTCATCGCATGGAGTGCTTCGACATCAGCCACACCATGGGCGAGCAGACCATTGCATCGTGCGTGGTGTTTAACCGTGATGGTCCGCTGCGTTCCGATTACCGTCGCTACAACATTGAAGGCATCACGCCGGGCGATGATTACGCGGCGATGAATCAGGTGCTGCGCCGTCGTTATGGCAAAGCGCTGGAAGAGGACAAAATCCCCGACGTGATTATCATCGACGGCGGTAAAGGTCAGTTAGCGCAGGCGAAACAGGTGTTCGCCGAGCTGAATGTGCCGTGGGATAAAGATCGTCCGATTTTACTCGGCGTGGCGAAGGGTAGCGATCGTAAAGCCGGGCTGGAAACGCTGTTCTTTGAAGCGGAAGGTGAGGGCGTTTCCTTGCCGCCGGACTCGCCTGCACTGCATGTGATCCAGCATATTCGTGATGACTCTCACAATCATGCGATTTCAGGTCACCGGAAAAAACGCGCCAAAGTGAAGAACACCAGCGCACTGGAAAGCATTGAAGGCGTGGGGCCAAAACGGCGCCAACAGCTGCTCAAGTATATGGGTGGCCTGCAACCGTTGATGAATGCCAGCGTCGATGAGATCGCCAAAGTGCCGGGAATTTCTACCGCGCTGGCGGAAAAAATCTTCTACTCACTGAAACACTAACGTTGAAAGAGGGGGGGCAATGTAGGAACATACATGAAACCCTACTCACACCAGACAGTTACTGGCATATGC
Source organism: Pantoea sp. SOD02 (assembly GCF_024707505.1). GTDB lineage: Bacteria > Pseudomonadota > Gammaproteobacteria > Enterobacterales > Enterobacteriaceae > Pantoea > Pantoea symbiotica. Next base: position 1,581,708 of record NZ_CP102604.1, read on the forward strand.
AATTTAACATTCCGACGTGTCTTACCCTGTTTCGAGTCGTACTTATTCCCTTCTTTGTCCTGGCGTTTTATCTGCCATTTCAATGGGCTCCTTTTGCTACTGCACTGATCTTTGTGATTGCTGCGGTCACTGACTGGTTTGATGGTTTTTTAGCGCGTCGCTGGAAGCAGACCACGCGTTTTGGCGCGTTCCTCGATCCGGTGGCGGATAAAGTGCTGGTGGCGATTGCGCTGGTGCTGGTGGCAGAGCATTTCCACGCGTGGTGGATTACGCTGCCTGCGGCAACCATGATCGCACGCGAGATCATAATCTCTGCGCTGCGCGAGTGGATGGCGGAAATTGGCAAACGCAGCAGCGTAGCGGTGTCGTGGATCGGCAAGGTGAAAACCACCGCGCAGATGTTCTCGCTGTTCGCCTTGCTGTGGCGTCCTGAAGCCACAGTAGTTGGCGTGGGTGTGGTTGCGCTGTACATCGCCGCGGTGCTGACTTTCTGGTCAATGTTCCAGTATTTGAGCGCGGCGCGCGGCGATTTGCTCGATAGCTGATCGATGCGATTTAAAAAGCAGCAAACGGACGCAGTGTGTGGATAATTATATTGACTCACTGCGTCAGATAAGTAGAATGCATCGCATCGAACAGCAGCGAGTCTGCAAGAAGCTGAGTTAAATCAGTAAGTTCGATGAAGAAATACAGAATCTCCTTTGTAAATTTGCAGGTAATACGGCAGCAAATAAGCAGGCGAAGATTATGCGGGAATAGCTCAGTTGGTAGAGCACGACCTTGCCAAGGTCGGGGTCGCGAGTTCGAGTCTCGTTTCCCGCTCCAAATTTAGTAATTCGTATTCAACGAATTACATATCAGATTAAAGGCGCGTTGGCAGAGTGGCCATGCAACGGATTGCAAATCCGTCTACCTCGGTTCGACTCCGGGACGCGCCTCCAATTTACACCCTGCCCGGGTGGTGAAATCGGTAGACACAAGGGATTTAAAATCCCTCGGCTTATGGCTGTGCGGGTTCAAGTCCCGCCCCGGGCACCATATTCGCAGTTGATAAAACGAATAAAATAAAGCAATAAGCAGTAATGTCGTAACCGCCCAAGGGCGGTTTTTTTGTTTTTGTCTTTTACTAAATTCAATAAAAAATCCGGCAAAGCCGGGCAAATCATTACGATTGTGGTTGTCCCACCGGACCCGCACCTTCGCTGGCGCCTGGCACTGGTTGGTTACTTGGCGCATGTGGACGCCCATCGCCGCCGACCGCATCACTTTTGTGCATACAGCCCGCCAACGAGACCAACGTTAACGTCACCAATGCTGCTTTTGCTAAAACTTTCATCTATTGCTCCTCATAAATGAGCGATTGAGTAACCAATCTCAAAGAGATCAAAGGATTGACCTTGAGGTAAGCAAAGTCAGTAACAGCTAATTACGCAAGCGAAGCGCGTTGATAAGCATAAAAAACGCCGGATTTCCGGCGTTTTTCGTCTCAATCCTAATAATTGCTATCCCAAGTTCCCACTCAGCCGCTCGCGGAAATCGCTGCTGCGGTTATCCAGCCCAATAAAGGTGACTTTCGCGCCATGGCGCTGATAGCGATATTCGATGGCATCAAGGGCCGCCACGCTGGATGCGTCCCAAATCTGCGCATGGGTTAAATCGATAGTGACAGATTTAGGATCGTGGCCGTAATTGAAGTGCTCAAACAAATCATTGCTGCTACCGAAGAACAGCGGGCCGCGCACGGTGTAATTGACCTGTTCGCCATCGTCGCTCAAGTGGCGTTCTGCGTGAATCACATGGGCGATACGGCGGGCAAACAGCATCATTGCCAGAATTACACCAACCAGTACGCCAATCGCCAGGTTGCCGGTCCACACGGTGACCGCCACCGTCAGCACCATTACAAAGGTTTCAGACCACGGCATGCGTTTCAACGTTGCCGGTTGCAGGCTGTGCCAGTTCACGGTTTTCACCGCCACCACCATCATAATGCCCGCCAGCACCACCATTGGGATCTGCGCCATAATCTGGCTCAGTCCGGTCACTAATAACAGCAGCACGATACCCGCCGCGATAGTTGAAACACGCGTACGCGCTTTGCCCAGCTCGACGTTAACGATGGTTTGACCAATCATCGCGCAACCGGCGATGCCGCCATAAAAGCCGGCCAGAATGTTGCCAACGCCGAGCGCCCAGGATTCGCGGCGTTTACCGGAAGGCGTATCAGTGATGTCATCCACCAGTTTGGCGGTCAGCAGCGATTCCATCAGGCCAACAAAGGCGATGCTCAAGGCGGTTGGCCAGATAATTTGCAGGGTGTGTAGATTGATTGGCACCAATAAGGTGGTGAAGCCAGGCAGACCAGCAGTCATTGGCCCTTCATCGCCGACGTTCGGTACACGATAGCCGAGCAGCAACGCTACAGCCGTCACCACCACAATGGCGACCAGCGGTGATGGGACGCTTTTCAGCACTTTCGGCAGCAGCAGGACAATCGCCAACGTCACGGCAAACAGAGCCCACACCAAAGTGGATTGCCCCCAAACGTGCGGGACTTGCGCAAAGAAGATCAGGATGCCGAGGGCGTTGACGAAGCCGATCATCACCGAGCGCGGGATATAGCGCATCATGCGCGACAGTCCAGCAAGGCCAAAGATAATTTGGATAATGCCGCCCATAATCACGGCGGGCAGAATGTATTCGACGCCGTGCGCATGCACCATCGGGCCGATCACCAGCGCCACCGAACCGGCTGCAGCGGTAACCATCGCCGGACGGCCGCCCAGAATCGACAGCGTCAGGCACAGCACCACAGAGGCCACAAGGCTGACTTTGGGATCGACACCGGCAATCACGGAGAAGGAGATCACTTCAGGGATCAGCGCCAGCGCGGTGATAATGCCGGCCAGAAACTCGCGGGTTAGCAGGGCAGGCGAACGTAATACGCGCCCCACGGTGATATCGCTCTCCACCGTAGTGGCGCGCTCAGTTGGTTGGCTCATAGATTGTGCAGGCTCTTTTATTATTGTGCGCATACCGTCACGGTACGGCAGTAACCAGTTTGAATTTTCGAGAGAGGATGTTACCGGGCAATAAGATTAGACGCTAGCGCGTTGGGGCAGATGAGGGTGATTCCATCCCTGGAATCCGGCTTTAGACCGCGAGATCGTCAGGTGTTTTATTCACAACCAATTCAAGCAGGTGGCGATAAATATCCAGCTGAATCACATCGCTTTCCATCTCAAGACGGTTAATCAGCGATGCAATAATCGCTTTATTGGAAACCGGCATACCGGCTTGCAGGATTTCGGCGATGATCTGCCCGAAAACTTCCATCTCACTGCTGTCGCTGTTACCGGCCAGTTTGAAGTAGTCAGCGATGGCAGCGCTACTGTTTGCGGCGTTTTGCATATGTGAAGCCCTTAAGATCGGCCTGATGGCAATGTGCCTTCAGCTCCATGATGAAAAAACGTGCACGCGGACAGACGCGCACCACCCAACTCATCAACCAACGCAAAAAGACACCTCTGAAGGTGGAAATCCACAACACCTTCAGAGGCGACGCAAAGTGCATCATTCGTTACGGAGCCATCAGCTGGCTCGCGGGATGTAAACTTATACAATCTGGAGTAACTTGTACAACAAGGATCTTAAGCAATTTGTGCTAATGTATATTTAACAAAGAGTTATAATTTGTAATGTTTTCTAAAATCTATACAAACCTATGCAGGAACAGCAAAAAAATCCGCGAGTTGTACAACTGATACAGAAAGCTGGAGATTTTTTTGCCGTGCCAACTACGTTTGCTAATGTAAGCAAGGTTTTCATTGGTGAGCGGCTTCGCCTATAATAACGCTCCCGTTTAGTTAGATACCTAACCATTAGGCCACTACGTTTTGAGCGACTATCCGCAACCCTTTTCTCGTTTGCTGCATCTCACCGCGCACGCGTGGCGTTTGGCCGTTGATCGTCGCCTCAAAGAGAGCGGATTAAGTATGAGCAGCTGGATGGCGATTGCCAGCGTCGCTACCGCCGCCGAGCCGCCAACGCAAAAAGCCCTGGCGCAATTGCTCGGTCTGGAAGAGGCCAGCGTCGTGCCCTTGGTCGATCGCCTGGTGAAGCAGCAGCTGTTGGCGCGCGTGCAGCCGCCGGAAGATCGCCGCAAGCGCCTGCTGATTTTGACGGAGCAAGGCAGCGTGGCCTTTGCCGAAGTGAAAACCCAGGCCGATGAGCTACGTGCGCAGTTGCTGGCGGATATCGATCCCGAATCGCTGGCGATAACGGAACAGGTGCTGAAACAACTGCTGGCGCGTCTGGGAAGCGTTTAACCGTGGCGAAACGTAATCCTTATGCTCCACGCGAATGGCTGCCACATGAAAAGCCGATGCTACCGGGCTCGCCCTCAACGCCGCTGCATTCGCCCTCGAAGCGCATCGCGTTTGGCATCATCGGCTTACTGATCTCAATTACCGGCGCGTTGAGTAACGCGTTGGTCTCTGCCAACCTCACCAATCTGCAAGGCACTTTTGGCGCCTACAGCAATGAGATCGCCTGGCTGCCTGCGGTGTATGTGATGGGCAACATCTCCATCAACCTGCTGCTGGTGAAGTTCCGCCAGCAGTTTGGTCTGCGGCTGTTCACCGAAGCATTTCTGGTGCTGTATGTGATCGTGGCGTTTTTCCACCTGCTGGCCAACGATCTCAGCTCGGCCATCATTGTGCGCACCGCGCACGGCATGGTTGGTGCGGCGTTGAGTTCGCTCGGCATCTATTACCAGATTCAGGCGTGGCCCGCGAAGCATCGGCTTAAAGCCCTGGTGATTGGCATCACCGCGTCGCAGCTGGCGATTCCGCTGGCACGATTGTTCTCCACTGAACTACTGCAACTGCAAGAGTGGCGCGGTTTGTACCTGTTTGAACTCGGTCTGGCGCTGATCTCGCTGGGCTGCGTGCTGGTGGTAAAACTGCCGCCCGGCGACCGCATCAAAGCGTTTGAAAAGATGGATTTCCTCACCTTTATGCTGATGGCGCCTGGCATGGCGCTGTTGTGTGCGGTGCTGTCGCTGGGACGCATCGAATGGTGGTTCAGCACGCCGTGGCTCGGTGTGGCATTGGCGCTGGCGCTGGTATTAATCGTGGCGGCGATCGTCGTCGAGCACAATCGCAAGAATCCGTTGATCAACACACGCTGGCTGAGTAACGGCATGATTGTGCGACTCGGCATTGTGATGATCATGATGCGTATTCTGCTGGCTGAACAAAACACCGGCGCGGTGGGTTTCCTGCAGCAATTGGGCTTACTCAACGATCAGATGCGCGGTCTGGCGTTAGCGATCATCGCCGGGGTAATTTGCGGCATGATCGCCAGCGCGTTAACCATCAAACCTACGCATCTGAGCTGGCCGATTGTCGCGTCGCTGGTGGTGATGATCGTCGCCTCACTCATGGATGCGCAATCCAGCCCGCTGACGCGAGCCAATAATCTCTACTTTAGCCAGTTTTTACTCGGCTTCGGCAGCGCCTTCTTCCTCGGGCCAGCCATGCTGCTGGGGATTGGCGGCGTGGTGACGCAGCCGAAGAACCTGGTGAGCTTCTCGGTGCTGTTTGGCATGAGCCAGAACTTAGGCGGCTTGATCGGCGCAGCCATTCTCGGCACGTTCCAGACGTGGCGCGAAAAGTATCACTCCAGCTTATTGGGCGATCAGCTGTCGCAGCTTGATCCCAACGTTACCGAACGCCTCAGCCAGTACAGTTCGCTGTTCAGCAGCCAGTTGCCGGATAGCGTTCTGCTCAGCGCGCAAAGCAGCAGCCAGCTGCAAATTGTGGCGACGCTGCAAGCCAACGTGCTGGCCTATAACGACACCTATCTTCTTACCGCCGCGCTGGCCTTCATCACCTTAATCTGGGTGCTGTATCGCCTGACGCGTTTACGCTATATCAACTGGCGTCAGACCAAAATGAATGCGGCACAACCAGTAAACCCGACGGAGAATTCATGAGCCAACAGGACGACATTCAGGCGGCAGAGCGCGAGCGCACCAACCGCCGACGCATTCTTTCCATCGCCGCCGGCAGCGGCATTGTTATCGTCGGCGTGCTGGTGATTTTGTATGCCTGGCAGCTGTGGCCGTTCACCAGCACCGTTCAGTCGACGGAAAACGCCTACGTACGCGGCCAGGTGACCTTTATTAGCCCGCAGGTGAATGGCTATCTGACCGAGGTTAACGTGGTGGATTTGCAGCCGGTGACCAAAGGCCAGCTGCTGATGACCATCGACGATCGTATTTACCGTCAGCGCGTGCATCAGGCGCAGGCGCAGCTGGATATGAAAATCGCCGCGCAGAATAATAACCAGCAGCAGCGTAAAAGTGCCGAAGCCAACATTCTCAGCAACAAAGCGGCACTGGAAAATGCCAAAGCGCAGGCGCTGAAAAGCAGCCTCGATCTCAAGCGTGTAGAAAATCTGGCGGCTGACGGTTCGCTGTCGGTACGTGAACGTGACGCGGCGCGCGCGGCGAATGCCCAGGCGCAGGCGCAGTTGCGTCAGGCGGATGCGCAGGTCGCCGTTTCACAACAGAATCTGCAAACCGTGGTGGTAAATAAGGCTTCACTGCAAGGCGATGTCGCCAGTGCGCAAGCGGCGTTAGAGCTGGCGAACATCGACCTGGCCAATACACGCATCATCGCGCCGGACAGCGGCCAGCTCGGTCAGTTGTCGGTGCGTAAAGGCACCTATGTCACCGCGGGCACGCGTTTGACTTCGGTGGTGCCGGAAAACAAATGGATCATCGCCAACTTCAAAGAAACCCAGCTGGCGCGCGTGCGTCCCGGTTTGCCGGTGAACATCCGCGTCGATGCGCTGGACGGTAGGCATTACGATGGCCGCGTCGAGTTTATCTCGCCTGCCGCCGGTTCCGAATTCAGCGCTATCTCGCCGGATAACGCCACCGGCAACTTTGTGAAAATTGCCCAGCGTATTCCAGTGCGCATCAAAATTCTTAACGACGATCTGCACGCACTGCGCCCCGGCATGTCGGTGGAAGTGAGCATTGATACCGCCGCTGAACCGCACAAGGATGCGCCATGAAGCGCTTACTGTTAGCCACGTGCGTGGCATTAATGGTGGGCGGCTGTGCGACGGAAGTGGAAAAAGCGCCGTCATCGTTGCCGATTCCCGATAGCTGGCGTCAGCAGGTCGGCCCACATGCGCTGCCGGAAGCGCAATGGTGGCAGAACTTTGGCGATGCCGATCTCAATCGCCTCGTCACGCAGGCGTTGCAGCACAACAGCGATATTCTCACGGCGCGTTCACGCGTCGATCAATACCGTGCCGAATTACGTGCCGCGCAGGGCGACAATTTCCCAACGCTGTCGGCGGGCGTCGCGGCCACGCATCAGCGTGCGCTGTCGGCGGCCACCGGTCAGCCGTATGAAAACGCGGTGTTTCAGGGATTGCTGCAGGCCAACTATGAAGTGGATTTATGGGGCAGCCGCAGCAACAGCATTCGCGCCGCGCAAGCTTCGCTGGATGCGCAGCGTGCCGCCGCGTCTGCCGCTGAGCTCACCGTCGCCAGTTCGGTGGCATCGGGCTATCTCAGCTTGTGCGCACTTGATGAGCAGTTACGCGTCACTGAAGCGACGTTAGCAACGCGCGAAAACTCGCTCAATCTGGCGCAGCGCCAGTTTGAAACCGGCTACACCTCGCGTCTCGAATGGATGCAGGCCGCCTCGGAATATCAAACCGCCAAAGCGCAGATCCCGCAGCTGCAGCATCAGATCGAGCAGCAGGAGAACGCGCTCAGCGTGCTGGTGGGCATGAACCCGCGTGAAATTGCGCGCAGTAGCCAGTTCGACCACATCAAACCGCAAACCTTGCCATCGCTGCTACCATCGCAGTTGCTGAATCGCCGGCCGGATATCGTGCAGGCACAGCGACAGCTGCTGGCCGCCGACGCGTCACTGGCATCATCCCAGGCCAAATTGTTGCCGTCGCTTAATCTCACCGCCAGCGGCACCTTGCAAAGCGGCGAACTTCATCAGCTGCTGGATAATCCGTTCCGTTTGTGGAGCATTGGCGGCAGCATTCTGGCACCGCTGCTGAATCGCGAAGCGCTGACAGCACAGGTTGATGTGGCGATGGCGACGCGCAATCAAGCGCTCTACGGTTATGAGAAGGTGGTGCGCAATGCGTTCTCCGATGTGGATAACGCGCTGGATGCCATTCGCCGCAGTCAGGAGCAGCTTGAAGAGTTGCAGAAGCAGGAAGGCTATGTGGCGGAAGCGTATCGCATTGCGCATAACCGCTATCAAAACGGTTACGCCTCTTATCTGGATGAGCTGGACGCCCAGCGCACGCTGTTCAGCACTCAGCTCAATATCGTGTCAGTGAAAAATACGCTGCTGCTGGCACAAATCGATCTTTATCGTTCGCTCGGTGGCGGCTGGCAGGGTTAAACATCATGCGACAAGGCCATTTTTCGGTAGAAATTCCGCCGTAAGAGGGCCTGTGAATAGTTTTAAATCGGCATTAAACGATTCTTAAGTGATTCATGCTTATTTTTACTTGTCTTTACAAATAATGTTATTATCCGCCCGCTTTACACAGTCTGAACGGAACAGTGTTGGTAAGTTTACCAGCGCGGTCGCTCACTGAGGCGGCTTGCAAAGACAGGGGAAGAAAAGGAAATGATGAATAAGAAAATCGGTTTGGCTTTGTTAGTATCTGCGGTCCTGTTAACCGGCTGCGCGCCACGTACCGCGCCGATCGAGAATGTTAGCCAGACCGTGGGTCAAAGCTACTCGGATGATCAAATGAAGCAGGCTATTATCCAGTCAGGTGCCGCTAACCATTGGGTGATGACGCCAGCCGGTCCAGGCGAGATGAATGGTCACCTGGCCGAGCGCGGACATACCGCAGATATTCGCGTGAATTACACCGCGAATAGCTATCAAATCCAGTATGTCAGCAGCCAGAATCTGAAAGCCGGTAGCGGTCAGATTCACCGTAATTACAACCGCTGGATTCAGAACCTGAGCCAGGGCATTCAAACGCGTCTGGCGGTCGAAGCCGCTAAATAAGCGCGAAGCGTGATTGCTGACATAATGTTGTAAAGTTAGCCGACACGCTGCCGAAATAGAAACAGGCGGGCCATGTGCCCGCCTTGTTAATCGGCGACATCCGCATGGGATGACGGGTATTGAGAGCAAGGAAGGGATGCCGCGCAGCGAAAATCTGACCATCCCTGAGGCTGAAGAAAGAATACAGGTATGAAACTCGCTTACTCCCTTGTTGACTGGCACGCCATCGCGCCGGGCAACAGCACCGCAGAAGAGTGGCAACGTTGGGCGCAACAGGCTCCGGCGTTAGATGCCACGCAACCCATCGCGAAACCCCAATTTTTGCCGATGATGACCGCGCGTCGTCTCAGCCCAGGCAGCCGTGCAGCGGTTGAGTGCGGGCTGGCGCTATTGGCGCGGCAAAGCGTGGACGCCATCGTCTTCACCAGTCGCCACGGCGAACTGGAACGCAATCTGCGCATTCTCACCGCGCTGGCGGAACAGCAAGCGCTGTCGCCGACCGATTTCGCCATGTCGGTCCACAACTCTGCGGTGGGCAGTTTGACCATCGCTGCGCGTCAGCCGCTGGTTTCATCCTCGATTTCGGCCGGTATCGATAGCTTCCAGCAAGGATTGATTGAAGTAGCGACGCTGCATCAGGCGGGTTACGCGCAGGTGCTGCTGGTGGATTTTGACGGCGTGGTGCCGGATTACTATCGTCCGTGGCTGCCGGAAATCGATCGCTTTAATGCGCCGTACGCGGTGGCGCTGCTGCTGCGCGCGGGCGAGGCGTGGCGCTGCGAAGCGCAGGCGGGCAAACTCGCCGATCCGCATGATGAGCTGCCGCAAAGCCTGCAATTCCTGGCGGCGATGCTGCACAACACGCCTGCTTTTAGCGTGGCTGGCGAACGCCATCAATGGCACTGGGAGCGTCAGCATGGTGGATAATTCGCTGGCGCAGGCGCGTCCTGGTTTCAACTATTACTGGCGGCTGGTAATGACCGCCGTCAGCTTCACGCTGTTCAGCGTGGGCGGCCTGCTGCTATCGCTGATCTGGTTCAATCTTCTGCTGCTGGTGCAGCGCGATGGGCTGCGTCGTCGCCACATTGCCCGCAGCAGCATTGCGTGGAGCTTCCGCTGCTTCCTGCGTTTCTGCCGTTTTGTCGGCGTGTACGATTACCAGATCATTGGCGCAAAACAGCTGCGGCAGGATCGCGGCTGCCTGATCGTCGCTAACCATCCGTCATTGATCGATTACGTGATGATCGCGTCGGTGCTGCCGGAGATGGATTGCCTGGTGAAAGCCGAGCTGCAGCACAACATTTTCTTCCGTGGCGTGATTCGCGCCGCCGATTACCTGATTAACAGCGAAGCCGATACGCTGCTGCCGGACAGCCAACAGCGTCTGGCGCGCGGCGATACCATTCTGATTTTCCCGGAAGGTACGCGCACGCGTTATGGCGAGCCGCTGAAGTTACAGCGCGGAGCTGCCAACATTGCGGTGCGCGCTGGCTGCGATCTGCGCGTGGTGCACATTAGCTGCACCGAGCGCATGCTCGATAAGCAAAGCCGCTGGTATCAGATTCCGCTGGTTAAACCGATTTTTACTGTACGCGTACAATCGCGTATTGCTAGCCACGCCTTTAGTGAAGCTGAAGAGGATGCGCAGCCGCTGGCTGCACGTCGTCTGACGCGTCATCTGCAACAGGCGCTGGTGCCTGACGAGACCAACTAAGTTATGCAAGTACTGATTAACGACATCAAACAGATGATTATCGACACGCTGAATCTGGAAGATATCAGCCCTGACGACATCGAAACCGACGCGCCGCTGTTTGGCGAGGGGCTGGGCCTCGATTCAATCGATGCGCTGGAGCTGGGACTGGCGGTGAAAAATCGCTTCGGCGTACAGCTCTCAGCCGAGAGCGAAACGCTGCGCGCGCACTTTTTTTCCGTGGCTACACTGGCCGCGTTTGTTGAACAACAGCAAGCCTGAGAACAGTCAACATGATGAACAAAAACGAAATTTACCAGGAAGTGGCTTCGCTGCTCACCTCGCTGTTTGAAATTGAGCCGGAGGATATTCGTCCGAACGCTCGCCTGTATGAAGACCTCGAGCTGGATAGCATCGATGCGGTGGATATGGTGGTGCATCTGCAAAAGCGTACCGGCCGCAAAATCAAACCGGAAACCTTCCGCGCGGTGCGTACCGTGCAGGACGTGGTGGATGCCGTCGACCAACTGATGCGCGACGAAGCCTGATCGTATGCTGCTGCGGCTGCTAAACGGCGTGGCGCTGCTGGCGTGGCCGTTTCTGGTGTGGTTAACCATCACCCAGCCACAGTGGCGCGGCGTGACGGCTCTGCTGGCGCTGCTGTTTGTGCTGCGCGTCTGGACGCTGCGCCGCGCCGCCAGGCCGATGGCGCGCGTGATGCTGCTGCTGGCGCTGGTCGGCAGCGCGTTATGTCTCGCCAGCCTGCTGCTGCGATCGCAACATCTGCTGTTGTGGTATCCGCTGGTGGTCAATGCGCTGATGCTGCTGCTGTTTGGCGCGTCGCTGTGGAGCCCAATGCCGCTGGTGGAGCGGCTGGCGCGGCTGCGCGAACCGGATCTGCCACCGCGCGCGGTGCGTTATACCCGCCGCGTGACGCAAGTGTGGTGCGGCTTTTTCATCTTCAACGGCAGCGTGGCATTGCTCACCTGCCTGCTCAATGATGTCACGCTTTGGACACTCTGGAATGGGTGCATCAGCTATTTGCTGATGGGCACGCTGATGGGCGGCGAATGGCTGCTGCGTCAGCGCATAAGGAAACAGGCATGAACCTACATAGCCTTCGCGACTGGCTCAGCGCGCCGGATCGCATTGTGGCCTGGCACGGCCAACAGCAATATACGCTGCATATCTTGCGTCAGCAGGTGCAGGCGCTGGTTGATCGGCTGCAAAATCAGCCCGGCCAATATTGGGCGCTGTGCTTTGATAACAGTTATGCCTTCACTGCCGCGCTGCTGGCGCTGTGGCACGCCGGTAAAACGCCGGTGATCCCCGGACACTGTCGCGCGGCCCAGCTGGAAGAGATGGCCGATAGCCTCGATGGCGTGATCAGCGATATGCCGCTGGCGGTATCCTTGCCGCAGTTGTACTGGGATGGCGCGTTGGCGAGCGACGCATTACCGCCGATCGCCACCGACGCCACGCTGGTGCTGTTTACGTCCGGTTCGACCGGCACGCCGCGTCGCGTGGTGAAATCGCTGCGCGCGCTGGATCTCGAAGCCCACTGGCTCAACACCTTGTGGGGCGCACGCTTACGTGATTGCCATGTGATTGCCTCCGTCAGCCATCAACATCTGTATGGCCTGAGTTTTCGTATCGTGCTGCCGATGGCGCTGGGTTTACCCTTTGCCGCGCAGCAAATTTTCTACAGCGAACAGCTGGCCGATCAATCACCCGATCGTCGCTACGCGTTTATTAGCAGCCCAGCGTTTTTGCGTCGTCTCGATCCGGCGCTGGCCGGGCCGTGCTGTGAGCTGATCGTCTCCGCCGGTGGCGCATTGCCGTGGACGGCGGCGCAGCATGCGCAACAGGCGCTGAGCTGCACGGTTGATGAAATTTATGGCAGCACTGAAACGGGTGTGATTGGCTGGCGCTGCGCCAGCGAGGAGAACGCACTGTGGCACTGTTTCCCGCAAATTACCTTGCGTGAGCAGGAAGCCGGACGCTGGCGGGTGTTTTCCGCTTTGCTGGAAACCGATGCCGGTTGCGCGCTTGACGATCGTATCTTGCAGCAACCGTCCGGGCAGTTTCAGCTGGCGGGACGTCAGGATCGCGTGGTGAAGATTGAAGATAAGCGCGTCTCGTTGAGTGAAATTGAACGCCGCCTGCTGGCGTTGCCCGGGGTGGACGATGCCGCCGCGCTGGCGATTCAGCGTCACGGTCGCCACGCGATTGGCGTGGTGCTGGCGCTGCCCGAAATGCTGGATGCGGCGACGCTGCATCAGCTAAAAATTGAGTGGAAACGCGCGCTGCAACCCTGGCTGGAGCCGGTGGCGATGCCGCGCTACTGGCGCGTGGTGACAACCATTCCTGTCACCGCACAAAGTAAACGCGCCTGGCCACAAATTGAGGAGTTGTTTGATGTTGCCGGTTGAACTGCATGCCGAACAGCAGAGCGATGCACTGACATTGCGCCTGCACGTTGCCGCCGATCTGTTTTGGTTCCGTGGACATTTCCCGACGCTGCCGATTTTGCCGGGCGTGGCGCAGCTCGACTGGGCGCTGCATTACGGCCTGACGCGTTTAGCTGTCGGAAAATCCTTTGCCGCCATCGACAATATCAAGTTTCAGCAGCCGGTGCCGCCGGATGCTGAACTGCAATTACAGCTGCAGTGGCAGGCAGAAAAATCGCTGCTCAGTTTCAGCTACAGCCTGATCAACGGCGACGTGGCAACGATCGCCAGCAGCGGGAAGATCCGCCTGTGTTAAGCCCTGACTTCATGCCTTGCGTATTAATTCCCTGCTATAACCACGGCGCGATGCTAGCGTCGGTGCTGGCGCGGCTGGCACCGTTTAATTTGCCGGTGATTCTGGTGGATGACGGCAGCGATGCCAGCACCAAACAGCAGATTGCAGCGCTGGATGCGCCACAGTTGCAGGTGCTGACGCTGCCGCATAATCAGGGCAAAGGCGCGGCGGTGATTGCCGGTTTGCGCGCGGCGGCGGCGGCGGGTTTTAGCCATGCGCTGCAGCTCGATGCCGATGGCCAACATCAGGTGGAAGACACGCCGCGTATGTTAGCCGAAGCGCAGCGTTATTCGCACTGCCTGATCTCCGGTCAGCCGCTTTACGACGCTTCGATTCCCAAATCGCGCCTGTATGGTCGCTACATCACCCATTTCTGGGTGTGGGTCGAAACGCTGTCGTTTTCGCTGAAAGACAGCATGTGCGGCTTCCGCGTCTATCCGCTCGCACCGTCGCTGGCGTTGTGCGATCGCCGCCCGATTGGTCAGCGCATGGATTTCGATACCGAAATCATGGTGCGTCTCTATTGGCAGGGCACGCCGAGCCGTTTTATCACCACGCGCGTGACCTATCCGGCCAGCGGCGTGTCGCACTTTGACGCGCTGCGTGACAACCTGCGCATCTCATGGATGCACACACGGCTGTTCTTCGGCATGTTGCCGCGCATCCCGCAATTGCTGCGTCAGCGTGGCGATGCGCAGCACTGGTCGGCGACGCCGGAACGGCGCGGTCAGAGCGGTTTACGCTTTATGCTGTGGCTCTATCGGCGTGCCGGACGCTTACCTTTTGTCTTACTGTTGTGGCCAGTGGTGGCGGTTTACTGGCTAACTGGACGCACCGCGCGCGCCGCCTCGCAGCAGTGGCTGACTCGGGTGCAGGCGGTGGCGCAACAGCAGAACATCGCGCTGCCTGCGCCGCTCAACAGCTATCGTCACTTTCTGCGTTTCGGCTACAGCATGCTGGATAAAGTCGCCAGCTGGCGCGGCGATCTGCAATGGGGACGAGATATCGATTTCGCGCCCGGTGCTGAAGCCACCATTCGCGCCGCCGAAGGCAAAGGTCATTTGATTCTCGCCTCGCATCTCGGTGATATCGAAGCCTGCCGCGCGATGGCCAAACAGGTCAGCGGATTGGTGATTAACGCGCTGGTGTTTACCGACAATGCGCAGCGCTTCCGCGAGGTGCTGGAGAGCATTGCGCCACAGGCGGGCGTGAATCTGATGCCGGTCACCGATATCGGCCCGGAAACCGCCATTCTGCTGCAGCAAAAACTGGATGCCGGTGAATGGGTGGCGATTGTTGGCGATCGCACCGCCGTGCATCGCCAGCGTGGCGGCGAGCGTCGCGTAGTGTGGAGCGAATTTATGGGCCAGCGCGCACCGTTTCCGCAGGGACCGTTTGTGCTGGCGGCGGCGTTGCGTTGTCCAGTGCTGCTGATGTTTGCCCTGCGTGAACAGGGCCGGTTGCGAGTGCATTGCGAAGCCTTCGCCGATCCGCTCTCGCTGCCGCGTGCGCAGCGCCAGCAGGCGTTACAAGCCACGGTCGATCGCTACGCCGAACGGCTACAACAGCACGCGCTGATGGCGCCGCTGGACTGGTTTAACTTTTACGATTTCTGGACGTTGCCCGAGGAGAAAAGCCGCGATGAGTGAAAGCAACTACCGCGCTGAGGTGGAAATTACCGTGTCGTTTCACGATTGCGATCCGATGGGCGTGGTGTGGCACGGCAACTATTTCCGCTTCTTTGAAGTGGCGCGCGAAGCCTTGCTGCGCAGCGTCAATTACAGCTACGGCGAAATGGCCGCCAGCGGCTACGTCTGGCCGGTGGTGGATACCCACGTGAAATACCGCCAGCCGCTGCGCTGCGAAGAGGTGGTTCGCGTCGCCGCCAGTATCAGCGAATACGAAAACCGTTTGCGCATCGATTACGTGATCCGCAACGCGGCGGGGCAGGTGACCACCAAAGCACACACGCTGCAGGTGGCGGTAAATGCGGCCACGCAGGAGATGTGTTTTGTCTCGCCCGATATTCTGTTTGAACGCCTGGGAGTGAAACCGTGATCAGAATCCTTTGTCTGCTGCTGCTGGTGATCTGTGCCAACGCCAGCGCGGTCACGATCGAGCAGCTGCAACAGCGCTTCGCCAGCCAACCGGTGATCCGCGCCAATTTTGTTCAGGTGCGCACCATTGCTGGCATGGCGCAGCCGCTGGTGTCACGCGGTCAGCTATTGATCGCCCAGCAGCAGGGTTTGTGGTGGCAGCAAGCCACGCCGTTCCCGCTGATGCTGATCCTCGATGACAAGCGCATGGTGCAAAGCATGAGCGGCCAGCCGCCGCAGGTTATCACTGCCGACAGCAATCCGCAGATGTTCCAGTTCAACCATCTGTTGCGCGCGCTGTTTCAGGCGGATGAAAAGGTACTGCGCGAGAACTTTGAGCTCGATTTCCACGATCAGGGCAACAACCGCTGGCAGCTTGGCCTGACGCCGAAAGCCGCGCCGTTAAATAAGATCTTTAACCGTATCGATCTGCAGGGCGAAGCGTTCCTCAACCGCATCACGCTGGATGACAAGCAGGGCGATAAAACCGAGATCACGCTGAGCGATACCCGCACCGAACCTAAACAGTTAACCGATGAAGAGCGAGCCCGTTTTGCCCCAGCGCAGTGAGAAAACCGTTGCGCTGCTATGGCTGGCGGTATGCCTGACGTTAGCGCTGGCGCTGGCGATGTTGCTGCCGCGCAGCCAGCTGAACAGCAGCGTGCTGGCGTTATTGCCGCAGCAGAACCTCGGCCAGGCACCGGCGGAGATCCAGCACGGCTTTATGCAGCGCCTCGATCGTCAACTGGTGTGGCTGGTGAGCGCCAACAATCAAGACGGCGATGCGGTCGCGGCCTGGTGGCAAGCGCAGCTGCAAGCCTTGCCGATGCTGAAACAGGTCAGCGGCGCGCTGGATGACGATCAAATGCAGCGCTGGGGCGCCTATGCTTTTCAGCATCGCAACGGCTTGATCGATCCGGCTACGCGCACACGCATGCAGAACGGCGGCGGTGCGCAGGCCGACTGGATTCTGGCGCAGCTGTTCTCGGCCTTCGCGGGCGTCGGCAGCAAAGAGATCGGCAACGATCCGCTACTGCTGGTGCGCGGCGCGCAATTAGCGTTGCAGCAGAGTGCCAACAAAATGCTACTGCATAACGGCTGGCTGACGGTCAACGATGCGCAGCAGCGCCGCTGGTATTTCCTGCACGGCGAACTGGCGAGCAATGCTTTCAGTATCAAAGAGAGCCATCAGCTGGTGACCGCGCTCAATCAGCTGGAGCAGCAGCTGAAAACCCGCTGGCCGGATGCGCAATTACTGACGCGTGGCACGGTGCTGTTTAGCGACGATGCCAGCCAGCGCGCGCAGCATGATGTCGAAACCCTCGGTAGTGCGACATTAGCGGGATTGCTGCTGCTGGTGTGGCTGGTTTTCCGTTCGTTGCGACCGCTGGCGCTGTGCGCACTGTCGGTGGCGATTGGCGCGATGGCGGGCACGGTGCTAACGCTGCTCTGTTTTGGTGAGCTGCATCTGACAACGTTAGTGATGAGCCTCAGCATTGTCGGTATCTCGGCCGATTATACGCTTTACTACCTGACGGAACGCATGGTGCACGGCGAGCAGGCCACGCCGTGGCAAAGTTTGCATAAGGTACGCGGCACGCTGTTGCTGGCGCTCGGCACCACGGCGATTGCCTGGCTGCTGATGCTGCTGGCACCGTTCCCCGGCTTGCGCCAGCTGGCGGTGTTTGCTGCCAGCGGATTGAGCGCTTCCTGCCTGACGGTGATCGGTTTTTATCCGTGGCTGGTGCGCGGTTTACCGGTGCGACCGATTCCGGCAATGGTGTGGCTGGCGCGCTGGCTGGCCGCGTGGCGGCGCAATAACTGGCTGAAGTGCGGTTTACCGGCGCTGGTAGCGATCTATGCGCTGAGCGGCATGCTGCAACTTAAGGTCGATGATGATATTGCCCATCTGCAAAGCGCACCGGCGCAACTGTTAGCGCAGGATCGCCAGCTGGCGCAGTTGACCGGTCAGCAGGCCGATCAAACCTGGTTTGTGGTGTGGGGCGATGATGAACAGCAAGCGCTGCAAAGGCTGAGCGCGCTGGCACCGCAGCTACAGCAGGCGCAGCAGCAAGGCTGGTTTAGCAGTTATCGCGTGCTGCCGCTCAGTTCGCTGGCGCAGCAGCAGCAGGATGTGGCGCTGCTACAACAGGCCGCACCCACCATTCTGCAGCAATTGAAGCAGGCGGGCATCACGGTAGCGAATGCCAATCTCAGCGCCATGCCGGTGACCGCCGCCGACTGGCTGGCGAGCCCGCTGAGTGAAGGCTGGCGGCTGCTGTGGTTGTCGCTGCCGGACGGACGCAGCAGCGTGCTGGTGCCGATCGGCGGCGTTAAAAACAGCACCGCGCTGCAGCAGCTGGCGTCACAACAGGCGGGCGTCAGCTGGGTCGATCGCAAGGCCAGCTACGATGAACTGTTCCGCTTCTGGCGCACGCTGCTGAGCGGATTGCTGGCGCTGGCGTTATTGCTGATTACCGCCAGCTACATGCTGCGGCTGGGCGTGAAAGCAGGCATGCGCAGCGCGCTGCCGTCGTGGCTGTCGCTGGCGGCGGCGCTGGCGACACTGGGTTGGATCGGCGCGAGCCTCAATCTGTTTGCCTTGCTGGCGTTAATATTGGTGCTGGGCATCGGCATCAACTACACGCTGTTCTTCAGCAATCCGCGCGGCACGCCGTTAACCTCGATGCTGGCGGTGACGCTGGCGATGATGACCACGCTGTTGACGCTCGGCATGCTGGTGTTCAGCAGCACTGCGGCCATCAGCGGTTTTGGTACCGTGCTGTGCAGCGGGATTTTTTGTGCATTCTTGCTGGCGCCGCTGGCGCTGGCTCCGGGGAAAAGGAAGCAACGATGAAAATGGGCATTTTGCTGCTGTTGAGCCTGCTGGTAAGCGGCTGCGCGCAGCATCAGAGCGATCTCAATCGGCCGAGCGCGTGGCTGAAACCGGGCGTGCGCGTCACGCTGCCAGCGCCGGGTATTTCGCCAGCGTTTCAGCAGCAGCAGTTGCTGACCGGCCACGCCAAAGGCAAAACCCAGTCGCTGCTGGTGCTGCTGAGCGCTGATTCGCAACAGCTGAGCCTCGCCGGTTTGTCATCGCTTGGCATCCGCCTGTTCCGCGTCACCTATGATAAAAACGGCATTCACACGCAGCAGATGATGGCGCTGCCGGAAATGCCGCCCGCCAGTCAGGTGCTGGCGGATGTAATGCTCAGCCACTGGCCGATCAGCGCGTGGCAGCCGCAGTTGCCGCGCGGCTGGACGTTGACCGACATCGACGATCGCCGCGAGCTGCGCGATCCGTCCGGCAAGGTGGTGACGCTGATTCGCTATCTGCAGCGCGGCGAGATGCGTGAGCCTATCAGCATCGATCAACGTGCTTTTGGCTATCAGATTCAAATCCAACATCTGGATGCGTCATCATGATCTACATCTCCGCTTTTGGCATGGTGAATGCGCTGGGCAATAACCTGGCGCAGATTGCCGCGCAGCTGCAAGCCGGTGAAGCGCCGGGCATGCAGCCGCGCGACGGCTGGCTGCAAGACGGCAAACGCTGCTGGCTGGGCGAAGTGCAGGGCGCGTTGCCGCCGATTCCTGCCGCGCTGGCGGCGCATAACACCCGCAACAATCAGCTGGTGCTGGCTGCGCTGGCGCAGATACGCCCGGCACTGGATGCGGCCATCGCACAATATGGCCGCGAGCGCGTGGCGATTGTGCTCGGCACCAGCACCTCCGGCGTCGATGAAGGCGATCGTCAGGTGGATGACGCATTGCCGGGCTACGATTACCGCATGCAGGAGCTTGGCGATCCGTCGCGCTTCCTGGCACACTATCTAGAACTGGATGGTCCGGCTTACACCATTTCGACTGCCTGCTCCTCCAGTGCTCGTGCGATCATCAGCGGCCAACGTTTGATTGATGCCGGATTAGCGGACGTGGCGCTGGTGGGCGGCGCGGATTCGCTGAGCCGCATGCCGATTAACGGTTTCGCCAGCCTTGATTCGCTCTCTGAAGGTCACTGCGCGCCCTTTAGCGCCAATCGCGACGGCATTTCGATTGGCGAAGCTGCCGCGCTGCTACTGTTGACGCGCGAACAGCAGCCGCTGGCGCTGCTCGGCTGCGGTGAATCGTCGGACGCGTGGCACATGTCGGCACCGCATCCGGAAGGTATCGGTGCCGAGCGCGCTATGCGGATGGCGCTGCAACAGGCGGGTTTACAGCCGCAGGATGTCGGTTACATCAACCTGCACGGCACCGCTACGCCGCTGAACGATCAGGTGGAATCTGCAGTGATTCATCGCCTGTTTGGCGACCGCGTGCCGTGCAGTTCAACCAAACACCTTACCGGCCACACGCTGGGCGCGGCGGGCGCGACCGAAGCGGCTTTGGCTGCACTGATTCTGCAGCAGAATCTGCCGCTGCCGCCGCAGGATTTCTCGCAGGTGGCACGCGATACCTCGCTGCCAGAATGCGGTTTGATCACCGCGCCGCAGCCTTTGGCGCGTCCGGTGATTGCTTCAAATTCGTTTGCTTTTGGCGGGAACAATGCCTGCCTGATTGTAGGAAAGCCTCATGAGTGATTTTCTGCCGGTTGATGCCTATCTGCCGCATCGCGCGCCGATGCTGCTGCTGGATCGCGTCATCCAGGTCACCGACGACAGCGTGATCTGCGAAGTCAGCATCAACGCAACGGGCGTGCTGGCGCCGTTTCTCACCCCGCAGGGCGATTTGCCGGCGTGGTACGGCGTGGAGATCATGGCGCAGACCGTTGGCGTCTGGTCGGGATTTCATGCGCGTCAGCGCGGCGACAGTGAGATTCGTCCCGGCATGCTGCTGGGCGGACGCGGCTATCGTGCCAGCAGCGCCGCTTTCGCCGCCAACAGCAAGCTGTGCGTTGAAATGCGCCTGCTGATGCGCGACGACCGATTGGGCAGCTTCGAAGGGGAAATCCGCTGCGGTGAGGCGATCATCGCCAGTGGGCGGCTGAATACTTATCAGCCCAATGAACACGAGTTAATTCAATTGCAACAAGGAATTCAGCCATGACACGCAGCGTTTTAGTGACCGGCGCAAGTAAAGGAATTGGCCGCGCGATTGCACAGCGTCTGGCGCAGGATGGCTTTGAGATTGTGGTGCATTATCACCGCGACAGCGCCGGTGCAGCGCAGACGCTGGCAGAGATTGTAGCGGCGGGCGGATGTGGACGCACCTTGCAGTTTGACGTGGCGCAGCGCGAGGCTACACGCAGCGCACTTGAACAGGATATCGCCGCGCACGGCGCCTATTACGGCGTAGTGAGCAATGCGGGCATCACGCGCGATGCGGCGTTTCCGGCGCTGACCGATGATGAGTGGGACAGCGTGATCCACACCAATCTCGACAGCTTCTACAACGTGATTCATCCGTGCGTGATGCCGATGATTGGCCTGCGCAAGGGCGGACGTATTATTACGCTCTCTTCGGTATCGGGGATCATGGGCAATCGCGGCCAGGTCAACTACAGCGCCGCCAAAGCGGGCATCATCGGTGCCACCAAAGCGCTGGCAATTGAGCTGGCGAAACGCAAAATTACCGTGAACTGCATCGCCCCCGGCTTGATTGATACAGGCATGACCGATCTTGAGCCGCTGGTGATTGATGAAGCAATGAAGCTGATTCCGATGAAGCGCATGGGCGCGGCAGATGAAGTCGCCGGATTGGCCAGCTACTTAATGTCGGACATCGCGGGCTACGTCACGCGTCAGGTGATTTCAATCAATGGAGGTATGCTGTGATTCAGCGTGTAGTGGTAACCGGCATGGGCGGCGTGACTGCCTTTGGTGAGAGCTGGAGCGCGGTGGCTGAGCGGATCAGGCAGGGCAAAAATGCGGTGCGTCATATGCCGGAATGGCAGGTTTACGACGGCTTGCACACGCTGCTTGGCGCGCCGGTGGACGACTTCACGCCTCCCGCGCATTACACGCGCAAACGCATTCGCTCGATGGGCCGCGTTTCACTGATGGCGACGCGCGCGACCGAACTCGCGCTGGAACAGGCCGGTTTGATCGACCATCCGGTGCTGACCAACGGTGAAACCGGCATTGCCTACGGATCCTCAACCGGCAGCACCGGACCGGTGAGTGAGTTCGCTACCATGCTGACCGAAAAGCACACCAACAACATCACCGGCACCACTTACGTGCAGATGATGCCGCACACCACCGCCGTCAATGCGGGCCTGTTTTTCGGCCTGCGCGGCCGGGTGATCCCGACGTCCAGCGCCTGTACTTCGGGCAGCCAGGCGATTGGTTATGCGTGGGAAGCGATTCGCCACGGTTATCAAACCGTGATGGTGGCGGGTGGTGCAGAAGAGTTGTGTCCATCCGAAGCAGCGGTGTTTGATACGCTGTTTGCCACCAGCCAGCGCAACGACGCGCCGCACACCTCGCCCGCGCCGTTTGATCAGCAGCGCGACGGTTTAGTGATTGGCGAAGGCGCCGGCACTTTGATTCTCGAATCGCTGGAACATGCGCAGGCGCGCGGAGCCACCATTTACGCGGAGCTGGTGGGTTTTCACACCAACTGCGACGCCGCGCATATTACCCAGCCGCAGCGGGAAACCATGCAGATTTGTATCGAGCGTGCGCTGAAAACCGCCGGTGTTACGGCGGAGCAGATCGGCTATATCAACGCCCACGGCACCGCCACCGATCGCGGCGATATCGCCGAGAGTCAGGCCACTGCGGCGATTTATGGCAATAGCACACCAATCTCTTCGCTGAAAAGCTACTTTGGTCATACGTTGGGTGCGTGCGGGGCGCTGGAAGCCTGGATGAGCATTGAGATGATGCGCGAAGGCTGGTTTGCGCCCACGTTGAATCTGTCGCAACCGGCAGCGGAATGCGGTGAACTTGATTACATCATCGGCGAAGCGCGCCAGATTGAGACGGACTTTATTCAATCCAATAACTTTGCGTTTGGCGGTATTAATACCTCGTTGGTGTTTAAACGCTGGCGCGAGGTCTGATAGCAGGTCGCTATGAATGGCGCTTGTTAGTTAAGTCCGCGACGAACGCATGCCAGATGCGCTTTTGGTCCGGCGGTCCTCGCGCCGCTTACGCGGTACCTTCACTTAGCTCGTTTGCCTGACGGACCGGCGGAGACGGGACTTCCTTGTCCCGGCTCCGCCTTTCGCCCGCGTCCTGCGGGCTCTCCTGGCTTCCTCGCTTCGTTCAGCGCTGCGGATTGCCTAACCAAAAGCGCACCTGGCCTGCTCGTAAGCTTCGGTACATGTTGTTGAAAAGGGCACAGTTGCCAGAGGCGCTGGCGCGTCTGCTGCGGCAAAAGGGCTATTCGCAGCGCTGAGGCTTTTACGTTGGGCCAGGAGCCTCACGCATGGATGCGTGAGGCAGTTCGGGGGCGGCCAGGGAAGGCCGATCCGCGAACGGTCCGTTGGCACGACGTGGAAGCCGAAGGCACCGCGCTAGCGGCGCGAGGACGGCCCGTGACGCAGCAGATGTGTCAGAGCCCGCTACCTATTCAAAGCAAAACCCTTTCTTCAGTGATAAGCATTGGTCGCCATGAATGGCGACCCTACAAGACCGGGCAGGGTATCTAATGCACCACTCCTCCATGATATGAACGCAGAAAGTAGGATTTTTCTTGCTTTCGGGCAACGACTGCGCATAATCGCAAACCGCAATAATAATGATTATCACTTCGTTTGCATTAGGGGATCCCATGCGCGCTATGCCTTTCAATCCCGGACTGAAACCGACGCTGTTGGCCGTTATGGTCAGCGCCGGTTGTTTGCCAGTGATGGCTGCTACCACCAACACCACAACTCAAACCAACGCGAAAAATGAGCAGCAGACGCTGACCGTGACCGCGACACCACAAACCGATTTCAAACCAGGCGGCGACGATCTGGTACCAGCGTTCCTTGATGGCCAGGTTGCGCACGGCGGCCGTCTCGGCATGCTGGGTGAGCAAAACGCCATGGACGTGCCGTTCAACGTCATCGGTTTTACCTCGAAAATGATTCAGGACCAGCAGGCGCAAACCATCGGTGATGTGGTGCGTAACGATGCTGGCGTGCAGAATCTGAAAGGCTACGGCAACTTTGCCGAGAGCTATCGCATTCGTGGCTTCAAACTGGATGGCGATGCCATGACTTACGGCGGCCTGGCCGGTATCGTGCCGCGTCAGGTGATGGATGCCTCGCTAATCGATCGCGTGGAGATCTTCAAAGGCGCTAACGCCTTGCTGAATGGTTCGGCGGAAAGCGGCGTCGGCGGCATGATTAACCTTGAGCCGAAGCACGCTGATGATACGCCACTGACGCGCATCGGTGTGGATTACACTTCCGGTTCACAAGTGGGCGGCACCGCCGATATCGGCCGTCGTTTTGGCGACAATAACCAGTTTGGTGTGCGTCTGAATGCGGTTAACCGCGAAGGCGGCACTGAGGTGGATGGCGAGAAGAAACGCACCACCGCTGCGTCACTCGGCCTGGATTATCGTGGCGATCGTCTGCGTACGTCGCTCGACGTCGGCTACCAGAAAAAGACCTTCCACGATGCGCGTAACGGCATCAACATCAGCGGCATCGATTTCATTCCTGATGTGCCGTCCAACTCGAAAAACTACAGCCAGAATTGGGTGTTCAGCGATATCGAGTCGGAGTTTGGTCTGGCGAAAGCCGAATACGATCTCACCGATCAGTGGACCGCCTATGCGGGCCTCGGCGCGCAGCACACCCATGAAGTGGGCAACTACGGCATTCCGAAGATCCTCGATAGCGCTGGCAACGCCACCATTGGCCGCTTCCGCACCAATCGCGTGCAGGACAACATGAGCGGCATGGTTGGTCTGCGTGGTGATTTCACCACCGGTCCAGTGACGCATAAAGTGAACTTCGGCTATTCAGCGATGACCGCGAATGCGAAAAACAGCTATCGCATGTCGTCGGGCAACGATGCCAATGTGAACATTTATAATCCGCAGGATGTGGCCGAACCGGATAGCGTGTTTGCTGGTGGCGCTAAGTTCAGCGATCCACTGACCACGTACCGTTCACGTTCGCAGGGCTACCTGCTGAGCGATACGCTGGGCTTCTTTGATGACACCTTGCTGGCAACTGTCGGCGCGCGTCATCAGAAGGTGGTGGTGCGTAACTACGGTTATGACGGCGCAGAAGATACCGCGACACGTTTCGACAGCAGCCGTTGGTTGCCAGCGTACGGGTTGCTGTATAAAGCCACGCAAAATATCTCGCTGTATGCCAACCATACCGAATCGCTGACGCCGGGCACCGCCGCGCCGTTTACCGCCACCAACTACGGTAGCGTGACCGGCATCGTGCACGCGAAGCAGAACGAAGTGGGTGTCAAAGCGGACTTTGGCCGCGTTGGCGGATCGCTGGCGCTGTTTGAAATCAAACAGCCGGTTGGCGTGCTGAACAATTCAGTTTACCAACTGAATGGCGAGCAGCGTAACCGTGGCGTGGAGCTGAACGTATTCGGTGAGCCGGTGCTGGGCCTGCGTCTCAACAGCAGCGCCACCTGGATCGATCCGGATATGACCAAAACCGGTGACAGCGATCAGAATGGCAAAAACGCTATTGGCGTTCCGCGCTTTACTGCGGCGCTGGGTGCGGAGTATGACATCAAGCCGGTGGACGGTTTGACTGCCACGGCATTGCTGAACTACACCGGTTCGCAATACGCTGACCTGGCAAACAACATGAAGCTGGATGATTACACCACGCTGGATTTGGGTCTGCGTTACCGCATGAAGGTTAACCAGAACGATATGGTGTGGCGCGTGGGCGTGGATAACGTCACCAATGAGAAATATTGGGCCAACGTCGATGACAGCGGCACCTATTTGTCTCAGGGTGAACCGCGTACGGTGAAGGTTTCACTGAGCTACGATTTCTAATCTGTTCTTCACGGGGCGCTTGCGCCCCGTTATTTTTTCCGCAAGAAATAATCCTGTAACTTAGAGCACATTGCATTACACTCTGAGCGGCAATCCTGCACGAAAACTCGCCTTTATTTTTGAGTCATCATGAGTTCACCTGCACCACCAGACGACCACGACGAACCTTATCGGCAGCCGCTCGACGACGCGCTCTTCGCTATTGTGGTACTTGCAGTCACTTCGGTTACGCTTATAATCTTCGTCCTGATGATTACGCTGTGGATGAGTTAAGGTCAGCACCGGGAAAAGGAAGCCTGCAAGGAGATGTCGATGGAATCCAGAGATGACAAACTGATCGCCATAATTGGCCTGCTCTCCGCCTGTCTAATTGGCGTGGTATTTCTCTTCACTATGACCTGGCTCACCGACGTACGTCATCCGGCTGATCCTTCACTTGATGTGCAAACCTGTCCGCAAAAACCAACCACCACGCAACAGTCTTAGCTTTTTGTCTGCCAGTTCTGCCACTTAATCTGTTGACTGCGCAACTCCAGCGCCAGCGCCTCATGCAAGGTGCGATTGCCATTGGGATCGCCGAGGCCGAACAGCGCGCCCGGTGAACGCCGATCGTCGGCCCACGCTGGATATTCCACCACCGGATAGAGCGAAATTCCTTCCAGCGCCACACCCTGATCCAGCGCCAGACGCGCTTCTTCACTTATGTGACGCAGCCAGGGCGCACGCGCATCACCTTCAGCGCCGGTTTCAGCCAAAATCATCGGGCGCTGATAGCGTTGCCAGCACTGCATTAATAAACGGTGCAGCGGTTGCCGCGTTGGATGGTCGAGCGGAATGGTTTCGCCTGAGAAAAACCAGTGATTGTCGGGATAGTAATTGAGACCCAGAATATCGAGAAAATCCGCGCGACCGCCCAGTTCCGGCGCATCGCGTCCGCCAATCCAATCCCAGGCCTCAAATTGCGCCTGATGCTGCGCGTCGGCGTAGGGTTTGCTGTCGGGATTCTCAGGATCTGTCGCCACCTGCACCAGCGGATCGGTCAGCACAAAACGGGCATCGGGATAGACTTCGCGGATGGCGTGCATCGCCGCCAGCGAGGCGCGCACCAGTTGGCGCTTCAGCTCGCGACCGCGATCGCTGGCGTAGGGATCGAGCCAGGAAACGTCCGCGCCGGCCCACGACCAAAATGAGATTTGGTTAATCGGCGTGAAAAAGGGCTGTTCGATGCCTTCATCGCGCATCAGTTGCGCCATCGCGCGGGCGAAGCGTTCGAAGTGATCGACAAAGCTGGCTTTCCAGATATCCAGGTGATCGGGATAGCCAAAGTGCGCCAGCTCCCAGATAATCTGCATGTCGTGACGCGCAGCGGCATGCACCATCGGCAGAAAGGTGCGCCAGTCATATGTGTTGGGCACGGCTTCAATCAGATGCCAGCGAGCGCCATCACGCGCGGTGTGCAAACCTTCTTGCGCTAACGCGGCATAATCTTTTTCCAGCAGCATATCGTGGCCGCTGCTGATCACCATATCGAGCCGACGTCCGCCTGCACGACAGGCGGTTGAACAGGGAAAACTGCCCTGAAAGAAACTGCGGAACAGCTGAGGGTGATGGCGCAGGGATTGCTGAGTCATAATCCTCTCCTCACGGTGAACGCCGGATGCAGAATGCAGAACGCCTGGCTAAGTCTAGACTAAATTGACGGTGCGCCATCGGGCAGAAAAGGAAGCCTCCGATTGCTTGTTAGCGCATTGATACCAACAATAATAGGTCCACAGCTTTCAGGGATTCACTATGAGTGAAGCAGCAACTTCTTTGCCGCCTGAGGAACATTCGGGCAACGGGCTGAAACCGAGTGTTGAGGCGCGTTGCGCGCGGCATCCGGGCATGAGCGGCATTCATCCGCTTAACGATGGATTGGACGCTTTTGCTGCGCGCTATCAGATGATGAGCATGGCGCAGCACAGCATTGATGTGCAGTACTACATTTGGCACAACGACATGTCCGGCCGCTTACTGTTTAGCGCACTACTGGATGCCGCCGAGCGCGGGGTGAAGGTGCGACTGCTGCTGGATGACAACAACACGCCGGGTTTGGATGAAACGCTGGCGGAACTCGATCGCCACGCCAATATCGCCGTACGTCTGTTCAATCCGTTCTCGTTCCGCACCTTGCGCGCGCTCGGTTATCTCACCGATTTTTCCCGCCTCAATCGGCGGATGCACAATAAAAGTTTGACGGTGGATGGCGCGGCGACGCTGGTGGGCGGGCGCAATATCGGCGACGAATATTTTGGTACCGGCGATGAGCCGCTGTTTACCGATCTCGATGTGCTGGCGATTGGTCCGGTGGTGGACGAAGTGACACAGGATTTCGAACGCTACTGGCGCAGTAAAGCCGTTTCGCCGCTGCGCAAGGTGGTTGACGTGAGCGGCGATGCGCATCAGGCGGTGCGCTTGCCGCAAGAGTGGCAGCAGAGTGAAGCGGTAGAGCGCTATCTGGCGCGGCTGGAGCATTCATCGTTTATCAGCCAGATGGAGCAGGGCGAGCTGGAGATGACGTGGGCGGAATCGCGCCTGCTGAGCGACGATCCGCGTAAAGGGCTCGGCAAAGCAAAACGCCGCAGTTTGCTGCCTCAGCGCATGCTGGAAGTGATTGGCACGCCGCAGCAGCAGTTCGATATTATCTCGGCCTATTTTGTCCCGACGCGTGCTGGCGTGGCGCAGCTGCTGGCGTTGAAGCGGCGCGGGGTGAAGATTGCGATACTCACCAATTCGCTGGCGGCGAATGACGTCACGGTGGTGCATGCCGGTTATGCGCGCTGGCGCAAAAAACTGCTGCGCCACGGTATCGCGTTGTATGAACTGAAGCCGCAGGATAATCCGCAAAGCGCGCCACACGATCGCGGCATCACCGGTAATTCGGGTTCCAGTTTGCATGCCAAAACCTTCACCGTCGACAATCGCAAAGTGTTTATCGGCTCGTTTAACTTCGATCCGCGTTCCGCCATGCTAAACACCGAAATGGGTTTGGTGATTGAGAGTGAAACCCTGGCGCAGCAAACCCATCAGCGCTTTATTGCCGGGATGCGCGATCGCGCCTGGACGCTGCGTCTGGATAAGTGGGGACGCGTCAATTGGGTGGAGTTTGCGAACGAGCAGGGCGAAGTGGTGCATAAACACGAACCGCAGTGCACGCTGCTGCAGCGCTTGCTGGTGCGTTTGGTGTGGCGTTTGCCGGTTGAGTGGTTGTTATAATTTGGGTCACCATAAATGGTGACCCTACAAAAGTTGGGCCCGGTTTTCCAGGTGCGCATTTATGCGCACCTGGAAAACCAGGCATTTCTGGCTTGAGTCTGCTGCGTTAACCGATTATTTCTTTTGCTGCTGCGGCTTACCGGAGAACAGGAAGCGCAGCAGCGGAATGCGCAGATGGATTTCATACAGCGTAAACGCCACGCCAAACACCATCAACAAGCCGACAAAGAAACCGAGCGTGTCGCTACCGATGTGCGGCGTGATGTAGATGCCGTACAAAATGGTCAGCGGATGGTGCACCAGATAGATAAACAGCGAAGCATTCACCAGATACATAATGCGCGGCGAATGGCTGTTCAGCAGCTTGTGCCCGAAGCTAAAACAGACGTTTAGCATGCACAAACCCATCAGCGTCGAAATAATCATATCGATCTCGTACAGCCAACCTTCACCGCTGCTGTAACGCTGATTCAGGCTGTAAGCGATAAATACCGCGATAGCGCCAAAGCACATCACCGGATTAAAGCGTACAAACAGCGCCTTCAGCGCCTGATGCTTCCAGCTCAGCGCGCCCAGCATAAAGAACGGCAGGAACATCAGCATTTGCATCACGGCAATGCTGAACAGGCCATCGGCAAAAACGGCCGGGACGAAATAAAACAGCACGCGGCGGAAGGCGCACCAAATCAACGCATAAATCAGCAGCGCCAGCGTCAGTTTACCCCAGCCAATTTGCTGATAATTGATGCTGCGCTGCTGCTTGTTTAGCCAGCGAAACGCCACCATACCCAGCGTGGTCAAAATCACCAGTACCAGTAAAAACCACAGATGCGAGATCAACTCCCACATCAGCGTGTTGTACTTGTCGTACAGCGAGAAACTGCTCCAGTCGCCGATTTTATCGGTGAGATTTTTAGTGATGAAAAACTGTGGCAGCGTAATCAGCGGAACGGCGGTCAACATCGGGATACCGACACGCTCCAGACGCACTTTCAACCAGCGTTGCGGCTGGTAGCGTAAGTAGAGCATGTAGGAAAAATAGCCTGAGATAACAAAGAACACCTGCATGCGGAAGGCGTGAATAAAGTCATTCAACACCGTCAACCACATCGATGCGTCATGGCTGTTCACAGCCCATTTTTGCGTGGAGTAAATCAGGGAGACGTGAAAAGGCACGCCTAATAACATTAAATATGCGCGAATCGAATCGAGGAAATATTCACGTTCGGGTTTTGCTGAACTCATAATCTTCCAATAGTCAGTTTACTTGCCGGTTTCACCCTGAAACCGGATTATGCCGAAGGAAAATTCTACCGGCTGTAAACAGGGTATACTATCAGGTGAATCTGTATGTGATTTTGCGGGGTTTAATTATCCTAAAAGCACACTTTCAGCTTACAAATCAGCGGAACAATCTATTACATACGCTGTCGGAAAACCGAATAATCCTTTAAGATAATCGGGTTTGATCTAAGCACACGAAAGGGGGGGATGTGCTGAATAATGTGAATAATAAAGTGGGACTGGTAAAGATGCGCTGGGTAGGCGCGGCAGTTCTGCTGGCTATGTATGCCAACAATAGTTGGGCGTTTAACATTGATGATGTTGCAAAACAAGCCAAGGCGTTGGCAGGGAAAAGTTTCGAAGCGCCAAAAAGCAATTTACCCTCTCAGTTTCGTGAAATGAAGTTTGCTGACTATCAGCAGATCCAGTTTAACCACGACAAAGCTTATTGGGGCAAACTGCGCACGCCGTTTAAGCTTGAGTTCTATCATCAGGGCATGTATTTCGATACGCCGGTGAAAATTAACGAAGTGACGGCGTCTTCAGTACGTGAAATTAAATATAACCCTGACTACTTCAATTTCGGCAACGTAAAACACGATGCTGATTCAGTCAAAAACCTCGGCTTTGCTGGGTTTAAGGTGTTGTATCCTTTAAATAAAAAGGGCAAAGACGACGAGATCACCAGCTTCCTCGGTGCCAGCTATTTCCGTGTGATTGGCGAAGGCCAGGTGTACGGTCTTTCGGCGCGCGGTCTGGCGATTGACACTGCCTTGCCGTCCGGCGAAGAGTTCCCGCGCTTTAAAGAGTTCTGGATTGAACGTCCAAAACCGCAGGACAAACAGCTGGTGATTTATGCGCTGCTGGATTCACCACGTGCGTCCGGTGCCTATCGCTTCATCATCAAACCGGGCAAAGAATCGACGGTTGATGTGCAATCTAAAGTTTACCTGCGTGATAACGTCGGCAAACTGGGCGTTGCGCCGTTGACCAGTATGTTCCTGTTTGGTGCTAACCAGCCTTCGCCGGTGACTAACTTCCGTTCAGAGCTGCACGATTCGAATGGTCTTTCGATTCATGCTGGCAACGGTGAATGGATTTGGCGTCCGCTGAATAACCCGAAACATCTGGCGGTCAGCACCTTTACCGTTGAAAACCCGAAAGGCTTTGGCCTGCTGCAGCGCACGCGCGATTTCAGCCGCTTCCAGGATCTCGACGATCGCTACGATCTGCGCCCAAGTGGCTGGGTTGAGCCGCAGGGTGATTGGGGCAAAGGTCGCGTTGAGCTGGTAGAGATTCCAACCGCGGATGAAACCAACGACAACATCGTTGCGTTCTGGACGCCGGAAAAACTGCCTGAGCCAGGCAAAGAGATGAACTTCCAGTATCGTCTGCACTTCACCCGTGACGAGAATCAGCTGCACTCCGACGATATCGCCTGGGTGAAAGACACGCTGCGCTCTGCCGGTGATGTGAAGCAGTCGAATCTGGTACGTCAACCTGATGGTTCTATCGCCTTCACCGTGGATTTCGTTGGCAAAGCGATGAGCAAGCTGCCGGAAGATACGCAAGTGGCACCGCAGGTGAGCGTGGGTAATAACGCTGACGTGGTTGAGCAGAGTGTGCGCTACAACCCGGTGACCAAAGGCTGGCGTCTGGTGTTGCGTCTGCGTGTGAAAGATAACAAGCAGCCGACTGAGATGCGTGCGGCGCTGGTGAGCGGCGACAAGACATTGACGGAAACCTGGAGCTATCAGCTACCTGCCAATGAATAAATCGATATTTCTACCTCAATCTTACGTGGAGGCTCTGCCGCTTGATGCGGCAGGGCGCGCCCGTCTGAGCGATTCGCTACAGAATGCGCAGGCGTTCCACGCTATTCATACGTCGCTGGGGCAGGATAACGCCGCCAGCGAGCGCCCGGATGATGCGCCGCTGAAATCGGTGTCATCCCGTGTGCAAATGGCCTGGCCGGACTCACTTGCGGATGGTCAGCAGCTCAGCAAGGATTATCTCGACCGCACCACACTCAAGGCGATGCCGAAAGTGAAGCGTTCGCTGATGTTCCCGGAGATCTGGCGTACCAACCCGATTGCGCGCGCCTGGGATTCCCTGCGCGGCCAGAAATCCAATCCGCGTTATGCCACCGTTGAAGAGCAGAAAACCGAAGATAAGTGGCGCCACGTTGGCTCCATGCGTCGTTATGTGCTGCTGATTCTGACGATTCTGCAGACCGTGGTGGCAACCTGGTACATGAAAACCATTCTGCCGTATCAGGGCTGGACGCTGATCGATCCGATCGAGATGTTCAACCAGAACTGGCTGCAGTCGGTTGAGCTGATTCTGCCGTATATCCTGCAGACCGGGATTTTGTTCCTGTTCGCCATTCTGTTCTGCTGGGTTTCAGCCGGTTTCTGGACCGCGCTGATGGGCTTCCTGCAGTTGCTGATTGGTCGCGACAAATACAGCATTTCGTATTCGACCACCGGCGATGAACCGCTGAATCCGGAACATCGTACTGCGCTGATTATGCCGATCTGTAATGAAGACGTAGAACGTGTGTTTGCTGGCCTGCGTGCGACCTGGGAATCGGTCAAACGTACGGGCAACGCCGAGCACTTCGACGTCTACATTCTGAGCGACAGCTACGATGCGGATATCGCCATCGCCGAACAGAAAGCCTGGATGGAGCTGGTACGTGATGTCGGTGGCGCGGGCAAGATTTTCTATCGTCGCCGTCGTCGTCGTGTGAAGCGTAAAAGCGGCAACATCGATGACTTCTGCCGTCGCTGGGGCAGCAATTACAGCTACATGGTGGTGCTGGACGCCGACAGCGTAATGAGCGGTGAGTGTCTTACCGGCTTGGTGCGCATGATGGATGCTAACCCGAACGCCGGTATTATCCAGTCTTCGCCAAAAGCATCAGGCATGGATACGCTGTATGCCCGTTGCCAGCAGTTCGCCACGCGCGTGTACGGTCCGCTCTTCACCGCCGGTCTGCACTTCTGGCAGTTGGGTGAATCACACTATTGGGGCCATAACGCCATCATTCGTGTGCAGCCGTTTATCGAGCACTGTGCGCTTGCGCCGTTGCCGGGTGAAGGTTCCTTCGCCGGTTCGATCCTGTCGCATGACTTCGTTGAAGCCGCGCTGATGCGTCGTGCCGGTTGGGGCGTGTGGATCGCCTACGATCTGCCTGGCTCCTATGAAGAACTGCCGCCGAACCTGCTGGATGAGCTGAAGCGTGACCGTCGCTGGTGCCATGGTAACCTGATGAACTTCCGTCTGTTCCTGGTAAAAGGGATGCACCCGGTTCACCGTGCGGTGTTCCTGACGGGCGTAATGTCTTATCTCTCTGCTCCGTTGTGGTTCATGTTCCTTGCGCTGTCTACTGCCTTGCAGGTGGTGCACACGCTGATGGAACCGACCTACTTCCTACAACCACGCCAGCTGTTCCCGGTGTGGCCGCAGTGGCGTCCGGATCTGGCGATTGCCTTGTTCTCAACCACTTTGGTGCTGTTGTTCCTGCCGAAGCTATTGAGCGTGGTGCTGATTTGGTTCAAGGGAGCGAAACCTTACGGTGGCGCCATCCGCTTGTTCTTCTCGCTAATTCTGGAAATGCTGTTCTCGGTGCTGCTGGCGCCGGTACGCATGCTGTTCCACACCGTGTTCGTGGTCAGTGCATTCCTCGGCTGGGAAGTGGTGTGGAACTCGCCGCAGCGTGATGATGATGCGACGCCGTGGAGCGAAGCTTTCCGTCGTCATGGTTCACAGATGCTGTTGGGTATCGTGTGGGCAGGCGGAATGGGCTTCCTCGACCTGAACTTCCTGTGGTGGCTGTCGCCGATCGTCTTCTCGCTGATCCTGTCTCCGTTTGTGTCGGTGATGTCGAGCCGTGCAACGGTAGGGCAGAAGAGTAAGAACGCCAAACTGTTCCTGATCCCGGAAGAGTATGAGCCACCAAAAGAGCTGGTCGATACCGATCACTACCTGCAGATCAACCGTCAACGCGCGCTGAAAAATGGCTTTATGCATGCGCTGTTTAACCCGGCGTTTAACGCGCTGGCGACGGCGATGGCAACATCGCGTCATAAGCAGAGTGATTTGCTGGACCATGCGCGTGACCGTCGTGTCGATCAGGCGTTGAGTGATGCGCCAGAGAAACTGAACCGCGAGCAGCGTTTGCAGCTGATCAGCGATCCAGTGGTGCTGGCGCGTGTGCACTCACGCCTGTGGGAAAGCGCGGACAAATATCATCAGTGGGTGGAAAGCTATCAGAAGCTGAAGCTCAATCCAGAGGCGCTGCCACAGCGCTAAAGATGAGAAAGTGAAAAGCGGCAGAGATGCCGCTTTTTTTTCGCCCGGAATATGACGCAATCTTTACGCGTCAGGAGTAGGTATTTCACCTCACAGGCAGTTAAACTAACGCCAGTTCATTGTGAGTAAATGTTGTGAATTATTTCCTGAAAATAACCGCGCTTAGCGCCGCCATTCTTCTGCTCACTGGTTGTGGCAGTATCATCAGCCGCACCTTTCCTGGCCAAGGTCACGGCAATCAATACTATCCCGGCGTGCAGTGGGACGTTCGTGACGGACCGTGGCGTGTGCTGACCATTCTCGATTTGCCGCTATCGCTGGTCATGGACACGCTGTTACTGCCCGTGGATGCCAGTCACGGCCCGTACGAATAAGCGTTATTACAGATTGTCAGAAGGGCTGTTGTCGTCTTCCCACTCTTGCGCCGCAGCTTCACCCTCTTCAAGGTCACGCGGAGGTTCCAGCTGGAATTCGCCTTCATCCCATTCGTGCAGCGTATTTTCCGCCTGCCACTCCTGACGTAGTTCGACTTCATCAAAATCGCCGTCAAAAATGGCCTGCGCGGCTTCTCCGCTGGAGATCGGCAGGCATTCACCCTGGCCATCCTCTTCAGCGAAAAACTCGGCCTGCCACATAATGTCGCCATCCTGCATCACATACTTCTGCAGGGCAAACTGGCTGACGCTGGCATCTTCTTCAGCGATCTCAGGTTGGCTGGCAAGGAACTCTTCGCGAGCGGCTTCAATGGCTTCTTCAAGGGTGCTAAACAGGCTCATCATCAACTCCATGTCTGTAAAAAAGGGATTTCACAGAAGGATAGACGAAAAATCGTGAAGTGCAGGACGCAAAGGGAATATCGGTTGGGCGGTTGCATGAAATTCAACCGCCCAACCGGTCAGGCTATTTTCTGAGGAAAGTGTAATACCGGACGTACAGATTCATGAATAATTGGAGCAGAGTAACGAATACAACATTTAATACAGGGCTTAACCTTTTTGAAATTAATACGAGCGGTTGATAATGCCTGATTTAAGTTATACAGAGTGCCGATAAAAACCATATCCTCCTTTACGGGTAGCCGTTTGCACTCTTTTCGATGCAGAAGATGATAACCTTCCTGATCGGTACTGATCGTCACGTAGTAGTAGATGCCTTTATTCATTTTATGATTGTCCTGAGATATATTTGCTGTGTGTAATCTTTTTATATTTTTTAAAAGTGAACTTAATGTTCTAACTGACATCACGAAATTAACTGGATTCGAATTTGCCGACAAATTCCATAAGGATATAAAGACGCGGAATTTTTTCGCAAAAAGGAATATGGGTATTTTTATTAAGACAATACCTTGTTTAGTAAGTTAATTTTACTGCATTGATAAGCGAGGCCGAAGGGTTCAGTAAAATTAAATAGGAATAGCCCTGGATGTTGGGAAAAACAGGTCCGAAACGGCATATTTTGATTAGTAAATATTTCCGATCAAGCTGCGGCAGAATCAAATACTAGCGCAGTTTTTTGCCGGCGCATTGCCTTGAAAGATTAATTTCTTGCAAAGATATAGCTAAGAAAGAAGGATTTGATGGGTTAAGAGTGGTGCTAACTGAACAATTAGCCCAAGCTCAAGCTGGACCGATTAGCTGGTTAATAACCGGATAAAATCACGTAATAAGGTAAATTTCTGCTGAAGGGCGTGGGGCGCGCAATCATGCCCCACATCACATTAATAAACCGAAGGCTCACCTTGCGGACGGGTTTTAAAACGACGATGCAGCCACATATATTGCTCTGGAGCCAGTAACACCGTCTCTTCCACCACTTTATTCATCACTACAGCGGTCTCAAGTTCTGATTCCAGAGTAAATTTATCACGGATATCAGGCATCATTTTCAGCTCATAGCCGCGTGCGTTTGGCAGACGTCGCGCCAGGAATGGCACCACGCTGGGATTTGCCAGACGAATCAACATATGGGTACCGGTGGTTGTCGCCGCGTCCTGAACCGCAAAGAAAGGCGCAAATACGCTGCTGCGCGGGCCATAATCATGATCCGGTGCATACCAGATAATGTCGTTGTTCTTCATGGCGCGAATCATGCCTTTCAGATCTTTGCGGTCCAGCATGCTTTTATTGGAACGCATGCGGCCCCAGGTTTGCAGCCAGTCGATGAGCTTATTGTCGTTCGGACGATACACGCCAATGCCTGGGTTATGCATACCAAATACCCGCGCGCCCAATTCCAGAGTCAGAAAGTGCATACCAATTAATAATATGCCCCGCTTCTCTGCCAGCGCGTTAGCAACATGTTCCAGGCCGCTGGTGGTGACCCATTTACGGATGCGCCAGTCTGGCCAGAACCACGCCATGCCGGTTTCAATCAGTCCCATGCCCACCGATTCAAAGTTGTGCTTCACCATCGCGTCGCGTTCATTGGTTGGCATGGTGGGAAAGCACACTTCCAGATTGCGCTGCGCCACTTCAACACGACGTTTCATGAAACGCATGGCAATGCGACCCAGTCCACAGCCAATGGCATGCAACACCGGATAGGGCAACAGCACTAACAAGTAGAGAAAACCAATGCCGAGCCAGGTCAGCCAATAGCGTGGATAGAGGAGTTCACGGGTGAGTTTGGGAAGTTGAGTCATGGAAATGTCAGTATCCTGCGTCTTATGCCAGAGAGTCCGGTTTCTGTAATTTTTTGTCATTATGCCATTTTTTCATTCTGGCTGAAATCAAGCATAGACCGTGGACGGCTATCTGGCAGCAGGTATGCGCACGAAAACGCAATTGTGTCGCAGAAATGCGCCTGTAATTGCACTCGTCAGGCTTATCACACCAAAATTTTTGTATCCGGCAGAATTCGGGTATCATACGCGCGCTAAATTTCTCTGATTGCTAACAGGACGAACACCATGCCAGTGTTACATAACCTTGTTTCCAATAAAGAGCTGAAGGAACGTATGTTGGCGGAAACCGAACCACGTACCACAGTCTCTTTTTATAAATACTTCCAGATTGCCGATCCTAAAGCCTTCCGTGATGCCCTTTACGTTGAGTTAACCAAACTCAAGGTGTTTGGTCGCGTCTATGTCGCGCATGAAGGTATCAACGCGCAAATCAGCGTGCCAGCCAGCCGCTACGAAAAAATGAAGGCAGCCTTGTATGCCTTTGATGCAGCGCTGAATAACCTGCGCATGAACATTGCGCTGGATGATGACGGTAAATCTTTTTGGGTGCTGCGCCTGAAAGTGCGTGAGCGCATTGTGGCGGATGGGATTGAAGACAATAGCTTCGATGCCAGCGATGTGGGCGCTTACCTGAAAGCCGCTGACGTTAACGCGATGCTCGACGATCCGGATGCGCTGTTCGTGGATATGCGTAACCACTACGAATATGAAGTGGGGCGTTTCGATAATGCCATGGAAGTGCCGGCCGATACCTTCCGCGATCAGCTGCCGATGGCTGTTGATATGCTGCAGGATAAGAAAGATAAAAAGATTGTCATGTACTGCACTGGCGGCATTCGGTGTGAAAAGGCCAGCGCCTGGATGAAGCACAACGGCTTCAATGATGTTTATCACATTGAAGGTGGGATTATTGAATACACCCGTCGCGCGCGCGAGCAGGGCTTACCGGTGCGTTTCAAAGGCAAAAACTTTGTCTTTGATGAACGCATGGGCGAACGCATTTCCGACGATATTCTTTCCAGCTGTCATCAGTGCGGCACGCCTTGCGATAGCCACACCAACTGCATCAATGATGGCTGTCACTTGTTGTTCATTCAGTGCCCAAGCTGTGCTGAAAAGTACAACAACTGCTGCAGCCCAATCTGCATGGAAGAGTCAACGTTGTCGCCAGAAGAGCAGCGCGCACGCCGTGCGGGCCGTGAAAATGGCAACAAGGTGTTTAACAAATCACGCGGTTTGCTGAACATGACGATGGCGATTCCCGCGCCAGATAAAAAATAAGCGCAAAACAGCCTGAAGTCAGCGGACTTCAGGCTGCATTTGGTTTACTTACGCACGCCTTCCACCGAAATAATCAGTTCAGCTTTCTGCGATGCCGGGCCAAGATCTTTGCTGATGTTGAACTCTTTCAGCACGATTTCACCGCTGGCTTCAAATCCTGCACGATAGCCGCCCCACGGATCTTTGCCTTCTCCCATCAATTTTGCATCCAGCGTCACGGGCTTGGTCACGCCATTCAGCGTCAGGTCGCCAGTGATTTTGTAATCCTTGCCGTCTTTCTTCACAGCGGTAGAAGCAAAGGTCGCCTGCGGGAACTTACCGGTGTTGAGGAAATCCGCGCTGCGCAGGTGTTTATCACGCTCAGCATGGTTGGTATCGAGGCTGTTAGTGTTGATGGTCACGTTGACTTTATCTGCTGCAGGATTGGCTTCATCAAACGTGAAGCTGCCGTCAAAATCTTTAAAGGTGCCGTACAACCAGCTGTAGCCCAGGTGCTGAATGCGGAACTGAACAAACGCGTGCTGGCCTTCCTTATCAAACTTATAGTCAGCTGCGCTGGCCGTCAGGCTGGCGCTCAATAAGCCGGCCGCGGCTACGGCCAATAATGTCTTCTTTAGCATGTTACTTTTCCTTTTCAGAGGTTAACGGGATGCGGTAACCCAACATCCTTTTCAGTGTCACATCACGGTCGATTAAATGGTGTTTCAGGGCTGCCAGCGCGTGCAGTGCAGAGAACAGCACTAAACCCCACGCTAGCCAAAGATGAATGTCACCCGCCACATCCGCTTGCTGCGCGGCACCGCTGAATAGAGCGGGAACCTCAAACCAGCCAAATACTGAGATCGGTTTGCCATCGGCGGTGGAGATGAGATAACCGGTGAACAGCAGCACAATTAGCAAGCCGTATAACATCCAGTGCGCGGCAGTGGCACCGCGCCGAACGGCGGGGGAATAGCTCGACAACGGTTTGGGTGGCGGTGAAATAATTCGCCAGCCGAGGCGCAGCAGCAGCGCAGCGAACAGCAGGATGCCGATGCCTTTATGAATTTCGGGCGCGTCATGATACCAGCCGTCGTAATAACCCAATCCGACCATCCACAAACCCAGCGCAAACATACCGTAAATAGCCAGCGCCATAAGCCAATGCAATAAAATGGAGACAGCGCCGAAATGCTGTGTGGAATTACGCCACATATGAAGTTCCAGGAATGAAATAAGTGGCAATGAGCATCTACATTTTGCAATGAAAGATCAATTAACCTTACTTTTCTATAAAGTCGAAAATCATCTTCGGAATAAATGAGGATTTAATTAAAACTCAGTCAGGATAATTGAAGGGATGACTTAAAACATGAGGGCTATTGCGGGGTATTGCATATTGACTACACCAAATGCGGCATATCGCTGCATTGAATGTTTATTTAGGTAATTAAATGTCAACTTGCGTCAATCTTGCCGGCGCGGAATGAGCGCCGGCATCTGCGCATCAGTTAAATCGCGCGAGTGAGAAGGGCTTAATATCGAAAGAGAATGGTTTGTTCTGGGCAAATTCACTGGCAAGTTCACCCAACACGCTGGCGAATTTGAAACCATGCCCGCTTAAACCGGTGATGATCAGGCGATTTGGCTCACCGGGCAGCGTATCGATTATGAAATCTTCATCCGGCGTATTGTCGTAGCTGCAGGCTTCGCCATGCAAACAGACGCCCACGCCCGGCAGGAATTTACGCAGGAAGTTAAAGGACTCGTTACCATCCACCGCGATGCTGCCAAAAGGTTTGCGGTCTGCCGGCGTTTGCATTAATTGGCCGCCATCGTGACGTCCCACTTTCAGCGCATTGTTATCCGCTGGGAAGCCATAGAAGTGGCTGCCATCGCTCATCTCTACGGTAAAGCCGGGGAATTTGTTGTTCTCGCTGTAGCGACCATCTGCCTGATACCAGGCAAAAACTTTACGCACCGGCGCAACCGGCAGATCAGCGACCAACTGGCTAACCCATGTTCCGGCGCTGACCAGCAATTTACGCGCGCGGAAAATGCCATCGCTGGTGGTGACCTGCTGCAGATCGCCATCGCGACCAATTTCTGTCACCGGACAGTTAAACAGCTGCGCGCAGCCGGCTTGTTCCGCCAGCTGCACCCAGCTGCGCACCGCCTGCTCGCATTTGAGGAAACCGGAGTTAGGTTCGAACACGCCAATATAGCCATCTGGCACCGTGAACTGCGGCCAGCGCGCGCGCACTTCATCGGCTTGCAGGATTTTCACATCCAGCTGCCATGCTTTCGCGCTATCGATGACATTTTGAATAAAGGAGGAGGTAATAGGCGCTAAGTTGAGGATGCCGCTACGATGCATGATGCGCTCGCCGCTCTGGCGTTCCAGTTCATCCCACAGCGTCTGCGCGCGCAGCACCAGCGGCACGTAGCGTTCACCTTCGCCATAAGCATGCCGAATCAGGCGGGTTTCGCCATGATGCGTGCCCTGGCTGTGCGGGGGATGGGCGCTATCAATCATCAGTACCGATAAGCCAGCCTGCGTGGCGTAAAACCCGGCTGCTGCGCCTACCGAACCGCTTCCCACCACAATCAGATCATAAACCATAACGACATCACTCCAGCAAAACGGCGAAATTTTTCAATAGCATATCAAAAGAGAGCGCCCATGAAAAAGGCACCCTGTTGGGTGCCCTTTCACGCGATAGTAGAAATTAATGCTTTTGATTGTCGCGTAGGTACTGCTCGGTAGACTCTATTTTTGCAATGCCAGCTTCGAGTAGAGAGATGAACTGTCTGGCTACATCGGTGGTCAGCCAGTAGGTCGGGCCCACGTCAGCTTCTTCTTCTTTCTGCCCCTGCGAGGAGAGCGAGTGCAGGCGAATCATCATGGCGTCATAACTGTCTACGGTGCTGATGTCCCATCCTACCAACGGATGAGTCTGGATGACGTCTTTATTTCTGTCCA
This sequence comes from Pantoea sp. SOD02, assembly GCF_024707505.1. Classification (GTDB taxonomy): domain Bacteria; phylum Pseudomonadota; class Gammaproteobacteria; order Enterobacterales; family Enterobacteriaceae; genus Pantoea; species Pantoea symbiotica. The sequence continues at coordinate 1,623,085 of NZ_CP102604.1, forward strand.
TTATAACCTCCGTATTACTCGTTAAACGAAGTGCTTCTTGAGGTTCAATGCGGCTGTATCGTGCACTAGCGAAACAATTATAACATGAAATAGCGGGTACAATAGTTAAAAGGTATGACGAACCTAATCTGAGTGAAAATAAATGCGCTTCACATTGACGTTATGGCGAATAATAAAATGCCCGAAACGTCAGGCATTTTATTGGAAATATTACTGGCAGTAGTTACGAAATTATCGGCTTTTATAAGAGAAAACTTTAGGCCGAAAAAAGAGAATCTTTTAGGCGTGTGGCTCGCTCGGCAGCAGGCCGTGACGCTTCTGAATCTCTTCCGCCAGCCGGGTAAAATGCTGCTGTAACTGCTCGTCATGGTTCTGGTTTTGCGCTTCCAGCGTCAGGTTGTGGACCAGCAACTGATTGGCGCGATCGTCGAGACAGAAGGTCAAGGTGGCAAACGCATTTTCTAATACGGTTAAGCGGCGCTGTTGCTCAGCAATAAATGCCAGCAACTCTCCGAAGGTCATCGCCTCTTCTGGTTTTTCAGTAGTCATGTAAAACACCTCCTGTAAGCATGACGAGGCAAGAATAGGGGATCGTTTAACATGAGTCTAGATGCAGGAAGTTTTTCTGGCGAGAGGGAAATAAAAACAAAAAAGCCGGGTGGCGAAACCCGGCAAAAACGGCACAGTGGCTGTTAATCGTTATTAAACCAGTCGTCAGCGCTTTCCCAGGTTTCTTGTAACAGTTCGCTGATGCGTTCGCGTGACTCTTTGCAGCCACCAAACACGCTAAGTTGGTTGCCGCCGGCATAACGCACTTTGACGTGATGATCGTCGTCAGGGAAATCCTGCGTAATGCGACGAACCAGTTCGATGCTGAGTGCATCAAGTGCACCTGCAGGAAGGGGCGAAGTTTTTGCTACGGTAATTTCAACGCGCATAGAAGCCTCCGGAATAATATACTGTTTATTTGTACAGTATAATTATCCCGAAGGCAAGCAGCAGAAAATTATTCTTTGATGCGCCAGTTCAGCGTTTCACCGGCAAGGAAAGGCACCAGCGTGTCATCCGCCAGGGCAATGCTCTCTTCAACCTGCCAGGATTCACGCACCAACGTCAAAGTGCCTTCATTCAGCGGCAAACCATAGAAGTTCGCGCCATTTTCCGAGCAGAAGGCTTCGAAATGCTCCAGCGCATTCAGCTCCTCAAACACCGTGGCGTAAGCAGGCAATGAGGTCGGCGCATTGAACACACCGGCGCAGCCGCAACTGGCTTCTTTCAGGTGACGCAGATGTGGCGCGGTATCGGTCCCGAGGAATACGCGACGATTACCGCTGGCGACCAGTTTACGCAGCGCTTCCTGATGAATATTGCGCTTCAGAATCGGCAAGCAGTAGAGATGCGGACGCACGCCGCCAACCAGCATGTGGTTACGGTTGAACATCAGGTGTTGTGGCGTAATGGTGGCGCCCAGCAGTTCGTTACCGGCAGCCAGATATTCTGCTGCTTCTTTGGTGGTGATATGTTCCATCACCACTTTCAGCGCCGGGAACTGTTTGCGCAGCGGTTCCAGCACGGTTTCAATAAAGCGCGCTTCGCGATCAAAAATATCGATATGAGAATCAGTCACTTCACCGTGTACCAGCATCGGCATGCCAATCTGCTGCATGCGATCCAGCACCTTCGCAATCGCGGCGATATTGGTGACGCCGTGGCTGGAGTTGGTGGTGGCGTGCGCAGGGTAGAGCTTGGCAGCAGTAAAAGTGCCGTCACGGAAGCCACGTTCGATCTCATCGGGATCGAGTGAATCGGTGAGATAGCAGGTCATCAGCGGAGTAAAAGCATGCTCAGCAGGCAACGCAGCCATGATGCGCTCGCGGTAAGCCACGGCAGCGGCCACGCTAATAACCGGTGGAACTAGGTTAGGCATGACAATCGCACGACCATTTACTGCGCTGGTATAAGGCAGTACGGCGTTGAGCATCGCGCCATCGCGCAGATGGATATGCCAGTCGTCAGGGCGGCGGATGGTGATTTGCTGAGGTTGGGCTGTCATTCAAAAAGACTCCGGCTGAGAAGAAAACGAGAGGCACGTTTAGGCCGGGGAGTAATCATAAGGATGTGGGCAACCGTTTGCACGGGATTTTATTGTGACAAACAAAAACCGCACCCGAAGGTGCGGCTGCGCGGATTAATCAGTAAACGGAATCACCAATTGTCCCGGTTTCACTTCTATCCCTTTAGCGAGTTTCTTCGCCAGCGCTTCGCCTTTGCTGCGGTCTGCGCTCAGCACGTAGGCGGGTTTCTCATTGAAGTAGCGCTTCAGCGACTCATTGAGATAAGGCGTAAGGGTTTTCATGATCGACGCCATTTTTTCCGGCTGCACCTGCGCATCGACAATCTCCATATCATGCAGATAAATCGCGCCTTCCTGTGCGTTGTAAACCGGCTGCGCCTTCATCTTCAGTAGCATTTCGGCCTGTTGCGGGCCAAACAGCGAGCTGACATTGATATTGGCTTTACCCGAGAGGGTGATTTTGCCGGGTTCTTCACGGCCAATTTGGCTGTTGAGATCGCTCAGCACAATGTGCGCATTCACCAGCCCGGAAACACCGATGTCTTTTTCGAAGTTATTGCGCTTTTGCAGCGCCTGATTCACTTCCTGTTCGCTGATGGTGTATTGCGTCAATTGGTTACAGCCGCTGAGTAGCACGGCAAAAAGCAGGGCGACAAGCCCGGTAAACGCCTTTTTCATATAGTCCTCATCCTGATCGAAACGGCAAAACAGCGATAGCCTGCCTGAATCAGCGGCACCTGTCACCAGGAGAGAGATGAGAAGCGCCGGAGCGCCTCTCGTGGATGAGGATTATGCGGCGATGGAGGAGAGCAGATTGACCTGAGTTTGTTTCGCCATATTATCGCGATAATCGGCAACGCGACTCGGCCACTCAATGCCGTTGACCAGCGTTAAGGAACGCAGCAGTGGAAACAGATGAATGTCATCTTCTGAGAGTTCGCCATTGACCGCATTGGGTTTGACGATCAGCTTATCGAGCTGGCGCAAATCGTCGCTGATGTTTTTGATTAAGCCCGGCGCGTGTTTCCGCAACTCGCTGAAATCGCCGACGCTGGCCTGCTTCTTCTCGCTAAAGTAACTGCGCGCTTCCGGCGTAGCGAATTCGGCAAAGGAGGCATCGGCAATGCGCGGTAGCAGCAGCTTATTCACGTAGCCATTTACATGGCGCAGCCAGTCGCTAATCGCCGGATTGCTTTTGCCATTGAGCAGCGGCTCGTGATCGTATTTATCCACCAGCCGCACAATATCCATACTTTCCGGTACCGCGCTGCCATCGGCCTTTTGCAGAATCGGCGCCATTTTCTGGCCGATCAGTTTTTTCGGTGTTTGCTCGTCGTCATTCAGCATAACGATGAGTTCTAACGGCAGATTTTTTAAGCCGAAAATCATGCGTGCTTTGACGCAGAAAGGGCAGTGATCGTAGATGTAGAGTTTCATCCCGTTTCTCCTGTGGTTCTAAGGGTGACGGAGGTCACCCTTTTTTCGGACGTGCGGGAAGTATGGAAGAGATCTGTGGCAGGGGCAAACTAGCTGCTGAAAATCGCTGGCGCCACCGAACGCGGCTGGAACTGCCACCACAGCGCCAAAAGGGTGATCATGCCGACGCTGCTCAGCAGCATCCACGGCAGTTCCGGCAGCGCCCATTGCTGGCCCATATCGAACATCCAGCCGCCACCGGAGTAGCCGATCAAGCCGCCAATGGCGAGGCCGAGACGGCTGAAGCCCATGTAGCTACCGCGTGCGCGGGAGCTGGCGAGCGAAGCGCTGAGTGTCTCACGCGCCGGTTCAGCAATGATCGAGCCGAGATAAAAGATGGCGATCAGCATAAACAGCGACGGCAGCGAGTCGGTCATGCCAACCGGCAGCAGACTGAACGTCATCAGGAACAAACCGGCCATCAGACGCGTTTCCAGGCGGAAGCGTTTTTCGCTCCAGCGTGCCAGTGGATAGAGCAGGCTTAATGACAGCAGCGCTTCAATGGCGTACATCCACTTCACCGCAGCAGGCGCACCGGCCACCTGATTCACCATCACCGGCAGCATCAACATCACTTGCACGGCGAGAATGTAGTAGCCGGTCAATGTCAGTACATACAGGCGAAAACGCTTATCCTGCCAGACGCGTTGCATCCCTTCACGCATCGCAATGCGTTCGGTTGAGATACGCCACGCCGGTAACCAAATGGCGTTGAACAGCGCAGCAGCGACAAACACCGCCGCGCCAACCCAGCACACCAGGCGGAAATCCCACGCCAACAGCCAGCTACCAATCAGCGCGCCCAGCACCGCTCCGGCACTGTCCTGCATCATCAGCAGTGAGAAGAAGCGGCCGCGATCGCGTGCGCGCACCAGTTTCATCACCAGCGCGCTGCGTGGCGGATCAAACAGCGTGCCGCCAAGACCGGAAAGTAAACAGGCGAACCACAGCAGCCAGGGTTCATGCGCCAGCGCCATGCAGGCAAAACCCGCCGCACGCATTAACATGCCGGTGACGATCAGCGGACGCGCACCAAAACGGTCGGCAATCGCACCGCCGAAGATGCCGAATCCCTGTTGGACGAACTGCCGCAAGCCAAGCGCAATGCCGACCATCAATGCGGCCCAGCCCAGCTGTTCGACAAAATGGATGGAGATGAGAGGAAATACCACGAAAAATCCCATCACAACCAGCATGTTATCCACTAAAAGAAATGTTTTACCGAGGCGTCGTGCCCGCGCAACCCGAGACATGCTAATTCCTGAGCAAGTGAGAGGAGAAAAGAGACCAATTGGTCTATTTTCCGCCTGCTCAGGGGCGAAAAACAGCTTTATCAGGATGATATTTTTTCATCGAATCAGCAGAAATATTAATCCTAAATCAGGATGAATCCGGAGGAACGCGTTCAAGGGTTTTACCGCAAGCGGGGTGACGGTTATAGTGAGAAGTATCGCCGCTGGCGTACATCTTTCTTAAGTTATGGATTTCAGGAGTCATGATGTTTGGCTATCGTTCTGCTGGCCCACGCGTGCGCCTCACTACCGATCGCTTAGTGGTGCGTTTAGTACACGAACGCGATGCCTGGCGATTAGCGGATTATTACGCTGAAAATCGTGCGTTTCTCAAGCCGTGGGAACCGGTGCGCGACGAGAGCCACTGTTATCCTTCAGGTTGGCAAGCACGCCTCGGACTGATCGCTGACATGCATAAACAGGGCTCAGCCTACTATTTTGTGCTGATGGACCCGGAAGAGACCGAAGTGCGTGGTGTGGCCAACTATAGCAACGTGCTGCGCGGATCGTTTCACGCCTGCTATCTCGGCTATTCTCTGGGCGAGAAGTGGCAAGGTCAGGGATTGATGTTTGAAGCGCTCACGACCACCCTTCGCTATATGCAACGCCAGCAACGCATTCACCGCATTATGGCAAACTACATGCCGCACAATCAGCGCAGTGGCGATCTGCTGGCGCGTCTCGGATTTGAAAAAGAGGGCTACGCCAAAGATTACTTATTGATTGATGGGCGCTGGCAGGATCATGTCCTGACTGCGCTGACCTACCGGGAGTGGACCCCGGATCGTCGTGGACAATAAAAAAGGATTCCCCCAATGAAAATGGCTTTATCCGCGCAGGCGCTGCGCGTAATTGGATGCCTGCTGGAGAAGCAGGTCACCACGCCGGATCAATATCCGCTCTCCCTCAATGGCGTCGTCACCGCCTGTAATCAGAAATCCAACCGCGAACCGGTGCTGAATCTCAGCGAGATGGAGGTGCAAACGCAGCTCGATGAGCTAGTGAAAAAGCATCTGGTGACCTCCAATAACGGCTTCGGCCAGCGCGTCAGCAAGTATGAACAGCGTTTCTGTAATTCCGCGTTCGGCAACTTGCAGTTGAGCAGCGCTGAAGTCGCCGTCCTGACTCTGCTGTTCCTGCGCGGCGCTCAGACGCCGGGCGAACTGCGTACTCGCAGCGGCCGTCTGCATGAATTCAGCGATATGAATGAGGTCGAGCAGACGCTTAACGGCTTGAGCACGCGCGATGATGGTCCAATGGTGGTGCGCCTGGCGCGCGAACCGGGCAAACGTGAAAGCCGCTATATGCATCTGTTTGGCGGCGAAGTGGTGGAAGACGCGGCCAGCGCAGAAACCGCGAGCGACAATAACGATTTAACCGCGCGTGTCGCGCAACTTGAAGAAACGGTTGCTCAGTTGCAGTCGCAACTGCAACAGCTGCTGCAAAAGGAGCACTGATATGACGCTGCGCATTGGCATTGTAGGTTTAGGCGGTATCGCGCAGAAAGCGTGGCTGCCGGTGTTATCGCAGGCCAGCGGCTGGCAATTGGCTGGCGCTTTTTCGCCGAATCAGGCAAAGGCACAACCGATTTGCGATAGCTATCGCATCCCCTATTTTGGTCAACTGGATACGCTGGCCGCAGCCAGCGATGCGGTGTTTGTTCACAGCAGCACCGCCAGCCATTACGAAGTGGTCAAAGCGCTATTGCTGGCGGGAAAAGATGTGTGCGTCGATAAACCGCTCGCCGAAACGCTGCAACAGGCCGAAGCGCTGGTGGCGCTGGCGGACAAGCATAAGCGCAAGCTGATGGTGGCATTTAATCGCCGTTTTGCGCCGCGTTACCAGCAGCTAAAAAATGACATGCCACGCGCGGCCTCGCTGCGTATTGAGAAGCATCGCGCGGATAGCGTTGGCCCGCACGATCTGCGTTTTACCCTGCTGGATGATTATCTGCACGTGGTTGATACCGCGCTGTGGCTGGCGGGCGGCACTCTGACGCGCGAGTTGGGACATATCGAGACCAATGACGATGGCGCGATGTTGTACGCCGAACACCATTTCACCGCCGGTTCGCTGCAAATCACCACCAGCATGCATCGTCGCGCCGGGACGCAACGCGAAGTGGTCAGCGCCATCTGTGACGGTGATTACATCGAAATTAACGAGATGCGCGACTGGCAGCAGGAAAACCGCAGCGGCATCGTGCGTGATGTGCCGCCCGCGTGGCAAAGCCATCTTACCCAGCGCGGTTTTAGCGGCGCAGCGCACCATTTCATTCAGTGTGTTGAAAATCAGACGATGCCTGAAACCAGTGGTGAACAGGCGCTGGCGGCGCAGCGTCTGGTGGAAAAGTTGTGGCGCGATGCCGAACGTGAATAATCCCTTGTAACACTCAATGCTGGTCATTTCCCGCCGTGTCAGTAGACTATCGCCGGACATCACGGGATGTCCGCGCTAAGTCGCTCATTTCTCCGACACTTTTCAGGATGCGCCACTCAATATGAATTTGTTGAAATCGCTGGCTGCGGTCAGTTCGATGACCTTGTTTTCCCGCGTACTGGGCTTTGCCCGCGATGCCATTGTGGCGCGCGTTTTCGGTGCGGGGATGGCAACCGATGCCTTCTTTGTTGCCTTCAAACTGCCTAACCTGCTGCGCCGCATTTTTGCCGAAGGCGCGTTTTCTCAGGCGTTCGTGCCAATCCTGGCGGAATATAAAAGCAAGCAGGGCGAAGATGCCACGCGGGTGTTTGTCGCCTACGTTTCCGGTTTATTGACGCTAGTGCTGGCGGTGGTGACCGTGTTGGGGATGATTGCTGCGCCCTGGGTGATTGTGGTGACGGCGCCAGGCTTTGCCGATACCGCTGATAAATTCGCTTTAACCAGCGCGCTGTTGCGCGTCACCTTTCCTTATATTCTGCTGATCTCGCTGGCCTCGCTGGCGGGCGCCATCCTCAATACCTGGAACCGTTTTTCCGTGCCGGCGTTTGCGCCGACGCTGCTCAACATCAGCATGATTGGTTTTGCCGTCTTCGCTGCGCCGCATTTTAATCCTCCGGTGATGGCGCTGGCGTGGGCCGTGGTGTTGGGCGGCGTGTTGCAGCTGTTTTATCAACTGCCGCACCTGAAGAAAATTGGCATGCTGGTTCTGCCGCGTCTGAATCTGCGCGATGCGGGCGTGTGGCGAGTGATGCGTCAAATGGGGCCGGCGATTCTTGGCGTGTCGGTCAGTCAAATTTCACTGATCATCAACACCATCTTCGCCTCCTTTCTGGTTTCCGGTTCGGTTTCGTGGATGTACTACGCCGATCGTCTGATGGAGTTTCCTTCCGGCGTGCTGGGCGTGGCGCTGGGCACCATTTTGCTGCCCTCGCTGGCGAAGAGTTTTGCCAGTGGCAACCAGGAAGAGTATTCACGGTTGATGGATTGGGGCCTGCGTCTCTGCTTCCTGCTGGCGTTGCCGAGCGCGGTGGCGCTGGGGATTTTGTCCGGACCGCTGACGGTCGCGCTGTTCCAGTACGGGAAATTCACCGCCTTTGATGCCTTGATGACGCAACGCGCGCTGATTGCCTATTCTGTAGGTTTGATGGGACTGATCGTGGTGAAAGTACTGGCACCCGGCTTCTATTCTCGTCAGGACATCAAGACTCCGGTGAAAATTGCCATCGTGACGCTGATTGTGACGCAATTGATGAACCTGGCATTTATTGGCCCGCTCAAACACGCCGGTTTGTCGCTGTCGATTGGTCTTGCCGCTTGTCTGAATGCCGCGCTGTTGTACTGGCAACTGCGTAAGCAGGATATCTTCCAGCCGCAGCCTGGCTGGTTCAGTTTCCTGACTCGTTTACTGATTGCGGTATGTGTGATGGCCGCAGCATTGCTGGGCATTCTGCAGGTCATGCCAGCATGGGAAGAGGGGCAGATGTGGTGGCGCCTGATTCGTCTGGCGGCGGTCTGCGCTATCGGCGGTGGCTCATACTTTGTGATGCTTGGCTTGCTCGGCTTCCGCCCGCGCGACTTCGCGCGCCGCACTATGGCGTAAAAAACCAGCTCTCACGCAGACGGAAGTTTGTTTTGGTCCGGCGGTCCTCGCGCCGCTTCGCGGTTCCTTCACTTCGTACGTCAGCCTGACGGACCGGCTCAGACGGGACTTCCTTGTCCCGGCTGAGCCTTTCGCCCGCGTCCTGCGGGCAAATCCTGGCTTCCTTTCTCAGTTCAGCGCTGCGGATGCCTGCCCAAAACAAGCTCCCGCCTGCTGTTTATCTCTTGTGCGCTGTACTTAAAACCAAAACAAAAAGGCCGCCATCCCGAAAGATAGCAGCCTCTTCAAACCCACTTTTTTTACCCTTTACGACTCAGCGTCGCCTGACCTTTACCCAAACCATCCGGCCCGTAAAATGCCTGCGTTTGGTGCGGGCGCAATACCGCCAATGCTTCATTGGTGAAGCCAATCTGATGCTGCAACAAAATCCCGTTATGCGTATTGGCATCGCGCAAGCGGCGCGTATGCTGTTGAATACGCATCCAGCGGTTTTCGCGATCGCTGTGATCACCATAGGGCGCCTGCGTACCGAGGGATTTCTCGGTGGTGCGGCGCATCTCGTCCAGATAATTCAACGTAGTCAGCAGCGCGCTTTTATCTTCAGAAATACGCTGCAGCATGTTGCCATTAACCTGGCCGGCAGAAAGTTGCTGTTGTTCTTCATCCATTACCAGCGCAAGGGATGTCAGCACGTCCTGCATTTTGTCTAAGGTGATCAGCAGATTGTCCATTGGGATTAGTTACCCTCTAAATACGCCTTGGTATCGGCGATCAGCGCGTCGGCGATCTTACCGGTATCCATTTTCAATTCGCCATTACGAATGGCCGTCTTCAGCTGCTCAACGCGCGCTGTATTGATGTCTTTGCTGCCAGGCTGCATCAGTTGCGCCTGCGCGGTACTCAATTTCACTTCCGCACCGCTTTCGCTGGTGGTGCTGGCTGCTGGCGTCGCGCTCTGACGCACTTTGCTGCTGTTATCGTTGGTATCGCGTGTTTGAACAGTGCTAACCGGATTCGTAGGCTGCGTTCTGTCGATGCTCATGGTAAGGCTCCTGTAAGGTCAGTTGGGGGTCAGCCAACTGAGTCAGCATAGGGTAATGTCTTTGTTGATATCTCTATCGGCAGAACAACAGGGTTCTTTAACGCTTTATAGCGATATCAGAATATTCCCATCCGCGTCGACGCGACCACTGACAACCTGACCATTTCCCATCCTCACGCGCACCATTTGTGCCGCACTGGCGTTGTTCAGCGCACGTCCTTCGCTGCTGGCATTAAACCCGTTTCCACTGGCGACTACCATCACATTTTGACCGGCTTTCACGCGCCACGGCTGGCGCACCATGGTGGCAGTCACCGGCTGTCCTGGCGGGATATCGCGCAATGCGACGGCATCGATGACGCCGCTGCTATCCATCAAGGCGCGCGCCGGCAGTTCATCCAGCCGCCCGGTTTCCAGACGCACATCAGACTGGCTGAGATTGCTGCCGCGCGCCACCTGACGGCTCGCCACCAGATATTGTCCGGTGACCTGCACCTGCACCTGCAGGAAACGACGATTTTGATCGCAGTTAGCGGCGATGCTGATGTTGCCCCACTGACGGCTATTACCCGGCAGTTGCAGCTCAGGGGTTTCGCAGTTTGGCCACTGCGCCTGCGGCGTACGTACCACCACCGTCATGCCGGCGGCATGTTGTGGGTCGCGCGCCTTAAAAAATTGGGTTAACTGCGCGGTAAGGTCCGCGGCAGAACTGGGTAGCGCCAGTGCCAGCAAAAGTGTGGCTAGCAAAGTGGAATATCTGCGCATAACGCCTCCTGACGAGAAGATGGCACCGAGTCTACGCCTCGCGCAAAAAAATCAATGTCAAAAATAGCCGTCATTTTTGCTGCTATTCAGACGATCGCCCTTGCATTTGTCCACTTAAGCTGTCAACTCAAAATTCTCATTCGCGGAGGAAGCATGCTCGACAAACTCGATGCCGCGCTGCGATTTGGTACTGAAGCGTTAAACCTGCGTGCTCAGCGTCAGGAAATCCTGGCGTCAAACATTGCCAACGCCGATACCCCGGGCTACCAGGCGCGGGATATCGACTTTGCCAGCCAACTGAGCAAGGTGATGCAAAACGGTCGCGCCGAAGGCAGCAGTCTGGCGCTGAATGTGACGTCCTCACGCCACATTGAAGCGCAAACCAACTCTCAGCCGTCACTGGATCTGCTGTACCGCATTCCCGATCAACCCGCCGCGGATGGCAACACCGTGGATATGGATCGCGAACGTACGCAGTTTGCTGATAACAGCCTGAAATACCAAACCGATCTCACCCTCATCAGTAGCCAGATCAAAGGCATGATGAGCGTTCTGCAGGGGCAATAAGCATGGCATTGCTGAATATCTTTGATATCGCCGGTTCTGCGATGACAGCGCAATCACAGCGCCTCAACGTCAGCGCCAGTAACCTGGCCAACGCCGACAGCGTAACCGGCCCTGATGGCCAGCCTTACGTGGCAAAGCAGGTGATTTTCCAGACCGACGCCGCACAAGGTGCAGCGACCGGCGGCGTGAAGGTCGCAGGCGTGGTTAACGATCCTACTCCGGCAAAACTGGTGTATGACCCAGGCAATCCGCTGGCGGATCAGAAGGGCTACGTCAAGATGCCAAACGTTGATGTTGTGTCCGAAACCGTTAACACCATGTCCGCGTCGCGCAGCTACCAGGCCAACGTTGAAGTGCTGAACACGGTGAAGTCGATGATGATGAAAACCCTCACCATGGGTCAATAACGGAGAGACATGATGGGCATTGCAGTAGGCGTAAATGATTCACTCGACCCAACGGTTCTGAGCTCCTCCAGCAGCTCAAGCACGGGTAACAGCGCGCAAGATTTGCAGAATCAGTTCCTGACCATGCTGGTTACACAGCTGAAGAACCAGGATCCCACCAATCCAATGGATAACAGCCAGCTGACCACCCAGTTGGCACAGATCAACACCCTGAGCGGTATTGAAAAGCTGAATACCACGCTGGGATCCATCTCGGGTCAGATTAGTTCTAGCCAGTCGTTGCAGAGCGCGACCTTGATCGGTCACGGCGTGATGGTAAACGGCAGCCAGGTTCTGGTCGGCAGCGGCACCACCACGCCGTTTGGTGTGGAATTGACCACCGCGTCAACCGCCACCACCGCTACCATCAAAGATGCCAGCGGCGCGACCGTTCGCACTATCGATTTGGGTGCGTTGACTGCAGGCGTGCACACCTTCTCATGGGATGGCACCTTGACCGACGGCAGCACTGCGCCAGATGGCAAATATACCGTTTCACTGGCCGCCAGCAATGGCAGCACCCAATTGGTGGCACAGCCGCTTAACTATGCCTACGTCAATGGCGTCAGCACAGTGGATGACACCGCAAAACTGGATCTCGGCACCATGGGCTCCGCAACCCTCGATGAAATTCGTCAGATTCTCTGATTAACCTTTTAGCAGGAGAAATACTATGTCTTTTTCACAAGCGGTGAGTGGTCTGAGTGCTGCCTCCAGTAACCTCGACGTCATCGGTAACAACATCGCCAACTCCGCCACAGCCGGTTTTAAATCCAGCACCATCTCGTTTGCCGACATGTTTGCCGGTTCAAACGTCGGTATGGGTACCAAGGTTGCAGCGGTGATTCAGAACTTTAACGACGGTACCACCACCACCACCAGCCGTGGCCTGGATGTGGCACTGAGCGGCAACGGCTTCTTCCGTATGACCGACACCAGCGGCGCAGTTTACTACTCGCGTAACGGCCAGTTCACGCTGGATGCCAACCGTAATCTGGTCAACACCCAGGGCTTATCTGTCACCGGCTATCCTGCAACTGGCACGCCGCCAACCATTCAGACCGGTGCTAACCCGGTGGCGCTGAGTGTACCGACCACCCAGATGTCAGCCCGCGCGACCACCACGGCGACACAGGTTGCCAACCTGAACTCCACCAGCACCGCGCTGGATGACACCAAATTCGATGCGTCGGCAGTTGATACCTATAACGCTAAAAGCACCGTGACCGTTTATGACTCACAGGGTAATGACCACGCGCTGGATTTGTACTACGTCAAAACTGCGGATAACACCTGGTCAGTACATGCGATTGACTCTACTACCGGTAAAAGCGCCGGTAATTTTGCTGTTGGCTTCGACGAAAGCGGGAATATGACTAGCCTGGGTGGCGTCAATGGCGCAACCACCGTTGGCCTTTCTATTGATGGCAGCAACGGTGCCGCTGCGGGCCAGGCTATCACGCTGAACATGAGCGGCAGCCTGCAGCAGAACACTGGTGCTACTACCTTCGGTAACCCAACGCAGGATGGTTATGCGCCAGGCGATCTGACCAGCTATGCCATCAACGATGACGGCACCATCACCGGTACCTATTCCAACCAGAAAACCCAGCTGTTGGGTCAGGTGGTGCTTGCCAGCTTCTCTAACCCGGAAGGTCTGAAGTCTGAAGGCGACAACGTCTGGTCTGCGACTAGCTCTTCGGGTCAGGCAGCGATCGGTTTGGCGAACACCGGCACCTACGGTTCATTAACCGCTGGCGCGCTGGAAGCGTCTAACGTCGATATGAGCCAGGAACTGGTCAACATGATCGTGGCACAGCGCAATTATCAAGCTAACGCCCAGACCATCAAAACTCAGGACCAGATTCTTAACACCCTGGTTAACTTACGTTAATTCGCTAACGGGATTGCTTTATGGATCACGCAATATATACCGCTATGGGCGCGGCCAGTCAGACGTTGGAGCAGCAGTCGGTAACGGCCAGCAACCTCGCCAACGCCTCAACGCCGGGCTTTCGTGCTCAGCTCAACGCGTTGCGCGCAGTGCCGGTCAGCGGCTGGTCGCTGCCAACGCGTACGCTGGTTGCCGCTTCCACGCCGGGCGCCGATATGTCACCGGGCTCAATGGATAACACCGGCCGCACGCTGGATGTGGGTGTCGCGCAGGATGGCTGGTTGGCAGTGCGTGCCGCTGACGGTACCGAAGCCTATACCCGCAACGGCAACATGCAGATCAGCTCGACCGGTATTTTGACCATTCAGGGCAATCCCGTGATGGGCGATGGCGGTCCGATCGCCATCCCGCAAGGTGCTGAATTGACCATCGCGGCGGACGGTACTATCACCTCGCGTAACGCCGGTGATGCACCCAATGCCACGGTGCAGATTGGTCGCCTGAAGCTGGTGCGCGCCACCGGTAAAGAGATGCAACGTGGTGATGACGGCATGTTCCGTCCTAACCAGCAAACCCAGGCGACGCGCGGCGCTGCGCTGGCGAACGATGCCACCATGACGGTGATGCCTGGCGTGCTGGAGGGCAGTAACGTGAAGCCGGTGGAAACCATGGTCGATATGATCGCCAACGCCCGACGTTTTGAGATGCAGATGAAAGTGATCTCCAACGTCGATGAAAACGAACAAAAAGCTAACAGCTTGCTCAACATGAGCAGCTAAGGCGTAAGGAAAACACCATGATTCGTTCTTTATGGATCGCCAAAACCGGTCTTGACGCTCAGCAAACCAACATGGACGTCATCTCCAACAACCTCGCGAACGTGAGCACCAACGGCTTTAAACGTTCGCGCGCGGTATTTGAAGATTTGATGTACCAAACCCTGCGTCAGCCGGGCACTCAGTCGTCGGAGCAAACTACGCTGCCGTCAGGTCTGCAGATCGGTACCGGTGTGCGTCCTGTCACCACCGAACGTCTGCATCAGCAGGGTAACCTGTCGCAGACCAGCAACTCGAAAGACGTGGCAATCAACGGCCAGGGTTATTTCGAAGTGCAGATGCCAGACGGCACCTCGGCGTATACCCGTGATGGTTCATTCCAGGTTGACCAGAACGGTCAGCTGGTAACAAACGCCGGTTATCCGGTTCAGCCAGGCATCACCATTCCGGCCAACGCCACCAGCATCACTATCTCGCGCGATGGCGTGGTGAGCGTGACGCAGCAGGGCCAGACCAACCCGGCGCAGGTCGGTCAGTTGACGCTCAGCACCTTCATGAACGATGCGGGCCTGAATAGCCAGGGTGAAAACCTCTATCAGGAGACGCAGGCATCCGGTGCGGCAACGCAGAGCACGCCGGGCCAGAACGGCGCGGGTCTGCTGTATCAGGGTTATGTCGAAACCTCGAACGTCAACGTGGCGGAAGAGCTGGTCACCATGATCCAGACGCAGCGCGCCTACGAGATCAACAGTAAAGCGATCAGCACCTCCGATCAGATGCTGGCGAAGTTAACCCAGCTGTAATGCTGGTGTCGTTGGGCCAGCCTGGCTGGCCTGATTAAGCAACATGAATAAGGTTAGAACTCCGTGGCGAAGCAAGTGATTCTCAAGCCTGGTCATTGGTTGGTAGCCACGCTGCTACTCACTCTTAACGGTTGTGCGCTGGTTCCGCGCACGCCACTGGTGCAAGGGGCGACAACGGCAGAGCCGACGCCATCCGCACCGCCAGTGGTGAACGGTTCCATTTTTCAGGGCGTCGCACCGCTGAACTACGGCTATCAGCCGCTGTTTGAGGATCGCCGTCCACGCAACATTGGCGACACATTGACGATCACCTTGCAGGAAAACGTCAGCGCCAGCAAAAGTTCTTCCGCCAACGCCAGCCGCGATGGCAGCAACAGTTTTGGTGTGACAGGTGTACCAACCGGCCTCAGTGGTCTGGTGGGTGCCGGTGGCGAAAAAGCCACGCTGGATGCCAATGGCAAAAATGATTTCGCCGGCAAAGGTGGCGCCACGGCGAATAACACCTTTACGGGCACCATCACCGTCACCGTCAATCAGGTGTTGTCGAACGGCAACCTGCGCGTGGTGGGTGAGAAACAGATCGAAATTAACCAGGGCACCGAATTCATCCGCTTCTCGGGCGTGGTTAACCCGCGCACCATCAGCGCCAGCAATGCGGTGCTCTCCACCGCGGTGGCCGATGCACGTATTGAGTACGTCGGAAATGGTTATATCAATGAAGCGCAGACGATGGGCTGGTTCCAGCGTTTCTTCCTGAACGTCTCGCCGATGTAAGAGGTATTAAGAATGAATATGACGACTCTGCTTCGCCTGTGCCTTGGTTTGCTGCTTGGTTTTAGCGTGCTGGCGCATGCTGATCGCATCCGCGATCTGACCTCCGTACAAGGTGTGCGCGATAACCAGCTGATCGGTTACGGCTTGGTGGTGGGCCTTGATGGTACCGGTGACCAGACCACGCAAACCCCGTTTACCACGCAAACCGTGAGCAACATGCTCTCCCAGCTCGGCATTACTTTGCCAGCGGGTACCAACATGCAGCTGAAAAACGTGGCGGCCGTTATGGTCACCGCCAAACTGCCGACCTTTGCGCGTCAGGGCCAAACCGTTGATGTGGTGGTCTCCTCGCTGGGTAACGCCAAAAGTTTGCGCGGCGGTACGCTACTGATGACGCCGATGAAAGGCGTCGATAACCAGGTTTATGCGCTGGCGCAGGGTAACATTCTGGTTGGCGGTGCCGGCGCTTCAGCCGGTGGCAGCAGCGTACAGGTTAACCAACTGAACGGTGGCCGTATTACCGGCGGCGCAACGGTAGAGCGTGAACTGCAGAGCAACTTTGGTAGCCAGAACACCATCAACCTGCAGTTAAATAATGAAGACTTCAGCATGGCGCAGCGCATCGCCGACGCCATTAACAGCCGTGGTATTGGCTCCGCGCAACCGTTGGATGCGCGCACCGTGCAGATCCGCGTGTCGCCGAATAACAGTTCTCAGGTGCGTCTGCTGGCTGAAATTCAAAACCTCGACGTTTCGGTGCCGCTGGAAGATGCCAAGGTGATTATCAACTCACGTACCGGTTCGGTAGTGATGAACCGCGAAGTGACGCTGAACACCTGTGCGGTGGCGCAGGGCAATCTGTCGGTTACCGTCAATCAGCAGCAGAACGTCAGCCAGCCTGATACGCCGTTGGCGGGTGGTCAGACGGTGACCACTAACAATACCCAGATCGATCTGCGTCAGAGTGGCGGCGCGCTGCAACGTGTTAACTCCAGCGCCAACCTCAACAACGTGGTGCGTGCGCTGAATGCGCTGGGTGCGTCACCGATTGAGCTGATGTCGATTTTGCAATCGATGGAAAGCGCAGGCTGCTTGCGCGCCAAACTGGAAATTATCTGATGAACGATACGCAATCGCTGGTGAATGCGGCGTATGACAGCCGCTCGCTGAACGACCTGAAACGCGAAGCCGCCGCCGACCCGAAAGGGAAGGCGATGCAGGTGGCCAAGCAGGTGGAAGGGATGTTCGTGCAAATGATGATGAAAAGCATGCGCGCAGCGCTGCCGCAGGATGGCCTGCTGAGCAACGATCAGACGCGGCTTTTCACCTCGATGTACGATCAGCAGATTGCGCAAGACATCGGCAAGCGTGGTCTCGGCATGGCCGATATCATCGTTAAACAGATGCAGCCCGCTCAGGAGCCGGACGAAACCGCCGGTACGGTGCCGATGAAGCTGGATAACAGCTTCATCTATAGCAATCTGCCGTCGAATCAGCTGGAGCAGATGGTGCGTAAAGCGGTGCCGCGTTTGCCGGTCTCGCCCAGCAGTTTGCCGAGCGACAGCAATGACTTTATCGCGCAGCTGGCGCAGCCGGCGCAGGTCGCCAGCCAGCAGAGCGGCATTCCGCATCACCTGATTCTGGCGCAGGCCGCGCTGGAATCCGGTTGGGGCCAGCGACAGATTCTGACGCGCGACGGCAAGCCGAGTTACAACGTGTTTGGCATCAAGGCGAGCGGCGACTGGAAGGGCGAAACCACCGATATCATGACCACCGAATACGAAGGCGGCGTGGCGAAGAAAGTGCGCGCCAGTTTCCGTGTGTATGGCTCCTATATGGAAGCGCTCAGCGACTACGTCAAACTGCTGTCCAACAATCCTCGTTATGCCGCCGTTGCCAACGCACCGAGCGCCGAGCAGGGCGCGCGTGCCTTGCAGGCCGCCGGTTACGCTACCGATCCAAAGTATGCGCAGAAACTGGTGGGAATGATCCAGCAATTCAAAAACATGGGCGAAAAAGTGGTTAAGGCGTACAGCAACGACATCACCGATTTGTTCTGATTTTTGCTCTCAAGTTTCACTTAAGCACGCCGATAACAATCACATGCCGCGGGCGTTCACCGCCCGCGCAATCGCACTGATGACTGCCAGCCCGGTTAACGGGAAATTAAGGAACCGAGATGTCCAGCATAATTAACTCAGCGATGAGTGGGCTGAGCGCCGCACAGGCTGCATTAAGCACCACCAGTAACAACATCAGCAATTACACGGTAGCGGGCTATTCGCGTCAGACTATTCTGTTGAGCCAGGCCAACAGCACGCTCTCCGGCAGCAGCTACTACGGAAATGGTGTCAACGTGACCGGTGTGCAACGTGAATACGATCAGTTCATTACCGCGCAATTGCGTGGCGCCAGCGCCAATTACAGTGCGGTGAACACCCAATATTCGCAGATCTCCAATATCGATGATCTGCTCTCTACCTCGACCACCAGCCTGTCGACGTCGATCCAGAACTTCTTCACCAACGTGCAGAGCGTGGTGAGTAACGCAGATGATCCGTCGGCACGTCAGTCGATGCTGAGTTATGCGCAAGGCCTGGTGAACCAGTTCCAGACCACCGCGCAGTATCTCAACAACATGCAGAGCAGCGTGAATACTGATATTGGCTCCAGCGTTGACCAGATTAATACCTATACCAAGCAAATCGCCGATCTCAACACGCAGATCGCGAAGCTGACCACTGGCGGTGGTACGGCGCCAAACGACCTGCTCGATCAGCGCGATCAGTTAGTCAACAACCTGAACAATGTGGTTGGCGTGAGCGTGTCGCAGCAGGATGGCAGCTATGTGGTTTCTATGGGCAGCCTGACGCTGGTTAACGGCAAAAACACCACGCAATTGGTGGCGATGCCTTCCAGCAGCGATCCATCGCGCACCACGGTTGGCTATGTCGATAAGCTGGCGGGTAACGTTGAAATCCCGGAAAAAACCCTCACCACCGGCTCGCTCGGCGGTTTGCTGGCGTTCCGTACCCAGGATCTGGATACCGCGCAGAATCAGCTGGGTCAGTTGGCTGCCGCGTTCACCACCAGCTTCAACGCGGTGCAAACTCAGGGTTACGACAGCAACGGTAATCAGGGAACCAATTTCTTCACCATCGGCAGCCCAACGGTGGTCAGCAACAGCAAGAACACCGGCACCGCGACAGTCAGCGCGGCCTGGTCAGACAGCAACGCCTTAAAAGCCTCGAACTACACCGTAAGCTATGACGGCAGCAACTGGTCTGTGACGCGCATGTCGGACAACGTGAAAATCACTCCGACGCAAGGCACGGATGGCAGCGGCAATACCACATTGAGCTTCGATGGTCTTGATCTGACAGTTAGTGGCAGCGCGAGTGCAAAAGATAGCTTCCTGGTGAAACCGGTACAGAACGTGATCGCTGGCATGACGGTAGCGATTACCGATGAGTCGCAGATTGCGGCGGCATCCTCGGCGACCAGCGGTGAAAGTGATAACACCAACGCGCAAAAGATGCTGAACCTGCAGGACGCCAACCTGGTGAACGGCAATGCCACCATCGCGCAGGCTTACGCCAGTATCGTTAGCACCATCGGTAACAAAACCAGCTCGCTGGAAACGGCAAGCACCACTCAGGAAAACGTGGTTAATCAGTTGACCGATCGTCAGCAATCCGTTTCCGGCGTTAACCTCGATGAAGAGTACGCCAACCTGACTAAGTATCAGCAATTTTACATGGCTAATGCGCAGGTGCTGCAAACGGCGAGCACCATTTTCAATGCGCTGATGGACATCCGCGGCTAAGCAGAGAGGATAAAAGCCCATGCGTTTAAGTACTAATATGATTTTTAACCAGCAGGTACGCGGGATTACCGATTCGCAGTCTTCCTGGTTGAAAGTGGGTGAGCAGCTTTCCAGCGGCCGCCGCGTTAGCAATCCATCCGATGATCCGATTGCCGCCGCACGTTCTGTGGTGTTGTCGCAGTCACAGGCGCAAAGCAGCCAGTATGCAACGGCACGCAGCTACGCCGATCAAAGCTTGTCGATGGAAGAGAATGCGCTCTCCAGCGTCACCAGCAGTATTCAGGATGCGCAGACGCTGATCGTTTACGGCTCAACCGGTACGCTGAGTGATGATGACCGTGGCTCCATTGCCACGCAGTTAGAAGGCATTCGTGCGCAGTTGCTCAACCAGGCGAACAGCCAGGATGGCAACGGCCGCTACATTTTTGCTGGCTACAAAACCGATACCGCACCGTTTACCGATTCAGGTACCGGCGTGACGTACACCGGCGGCACCGACGCTATTTCGCAGAAAGTGGACTCTAGCCGCACCATGACGGTGGGCGATACCGGCAACTCGGTATTTATGTCGATCACCGGAAACGCGAAAGCCGAGCCCGATGGCAGCGCCAGCGAAACTAACCTGTTTAACATGCTGGATAGCGCCATTGCCGCGCTGAAAGTGCCGCAGGATGACGCTGATGCCGCGACGAAACAGACTTTCCAGGATGCCCTGGACAAGACTAACCGTGGTTTGAGCAACTCTCTGAACAACGTGTTAACCGTGCGTTCTGCCGTGGGTACGAAGTTAGCTGAACTGGATACGCTGGATGCGCAAGGTGACGATCGTGACACCATCATGGCGTCGCAGATGAGTGATTTGGTTGAGGTTGACTACACCTCAGCGATCTCCAGTTACACCATGCAACAGACAGCGCTGCAGGCGTCGTATAAGACCTTCACGGATATGTCGCAGATGTCGCTGTTCCAGCTTAATTCGTAATTGACCTGAACCTTTGAGCGTACTTTAACCGGGTGCGCTTAGTTTCTCCCACCGCCTTTCGGGGCTGTGGGATTTTTTTTGCCTGTTATTCAGGTCGCCATAAATGGCGACCCTACAGTGGTTTGGTGTAATGCCGCGCATTGTAGGGGCGCCATTTATGGCGACCGCAGGCAATAAAAAACCCCGGACTGGCCGGGGTTTGCTGTTTACTGGCGTGTTTTAGCTTACGCGCTTTCCGGACGTGTTGCCGGGGCGGTGGCCTGATGCGTCGCGCTGTGACCGCCGGCAGAGCCGCGGCCCTCGAAGCCAAAGGCTGGACGGACCCAGTCGCTGTTACGAACCGGTTCAGGTTCCCACGCCGGAGCCGGTGCTTTGGTCATCGGTGCGGTAGCGTGGTGCTTGAAGCGCGTCTCTACCGTGGTAACTGCGGTATCACGAGCCGCAACCGGCGCATGAGGTTCAGTGACCGGCGTGACTTCCGCTTTAGCCGCGACTGGCGCAGCCAGCACTTCTTCAACCTGAGCTTCCACTGCTGGAGAAACATCAGCTGGCGCCTGCTCTACAACCGCAGCGACTTCGCTGACTTCACCTTCAGGCTTCGCTTCTTCAACGACAACAGCCGGTTCCGCTTGAGCCGCAGTTTCCTGTGCAACTTGTTCATCAGCAGCAGAGATCACGGCTGGCTCTTCGTTGACAGGCGCGGCAATCGGCGTGACGTCATCAGTGTTTACCACTGGAACATCGGTATGTGCCTGTGGTTCAGCATGATGCACAGCTTCTTCAGCGGCAACCTGCTCAGCGGCCGGTTCAACTGCAGCGGGTTGAGCCTCGGCATCTGCGGCTTGCTGGTAGCCGTAATCCGACACTTCATGCATCGCATCTTGCGTGCTGTACTCTTCCTGCGCTTGCGCAACCGGGTAAGAAATCCACACTTTGCCTGACGCCATTTCTGGTGAGGCAGCAGCAGATTCCAGCGGCATTGCAGACTGCGTTGGGTAACGCTCGTCACGATAACGGCGACGACGCTGTCCACTCACGCGCAGGTGACGCGGTGAACGACGTGAACGGCGCGGCATATTGGCGCTATCACGGTTATCGCTATCATCTTGCTCGTCATTGCTGGCTTCAGGATGTTCGTGGTACTGAGCGCGCGGCGCAGTTTCAACGGCGGCTTCATGAACCACTGGCGCTTCGGCAGCAATTTCAGTGGTATCGCCCACACGCACGCGCTGTGACAGCTGACGCTGCTTACGACGCGGCATAACCTGAACGCGTTCTTCTTCCTGCTCGACGTTTTCGTCAACAACAGGAGCCTGAACAACCGGCTCAGCGGCTTTCTGATCCTGCTGCTGAGTGCGCTTCTCTTCCTGACGACGACGCTGGCGATCGGCACGCTGTTCGCGGCGCTGTTGTTGCTGCTCATCACGTTGCTCAAGTGCTTCATCGCTCAGGACCGGACGCGCTTCACGCGGCTCGTTCTGACGCTTGTTGCGACGATTGTCCTGATTGTCACGCGGTTCGCGGGCTTCACGTGGCTCACGTGCTTCACGCGGCTCGCGCGGTTCACGACCTTCGCGCACCTGACCATTCTCGCCATTACGCGGAGTACGTTCGCGACGGTTGTTGCGGCGGTTGTTATTGTTGCGACGTTCGCCACGCTGCTGGGTATTTTCAGATTCAGCAGCAACAACGGCTGGGGATTCTTGTTTAGTTTCAGCAGGAGCCGCAGCTGGCGCATCACCGGCAAACAGTTTCTTCAATCCGCTCAGCAGGCGTGCCACGAAGCCGGTGTTAGTCACCGCTGGTGCTGCAACAGCAGGCTTGGTTTTCACTTCTGCTGCAGGCTGAGACTCTTTCACCACTTCAACCGGCGCAGGCGGCGCATCAGGCATCGCGAAGGCGGCCAATGCTGGCTGCTCCGGACGACGACGCTCAGCGTGCTCTTCTTCAGAAGGCAGCGCCATTTCCGCTTCGTGCAGTTTCGGTAAGTGATAGCTCAGCGTTTGCGTCTCTTCGCCGGTGCGAACACGCAGTACCGAGTAGTGTGGCGTTTCCATCTGATCGTTTGGCACGATGATGGCACGCACGCCGCCCTGGCGTTTTTCGATGGCGCTAACGGCATCACGCTTTTCGTTCAGCAGGTAAGAGGCGACCTGAACCGGAACAATGGCATGCACTTCTTTGGTGTTGTCTTTCAGCGCTTCTTCTTCAATCAGACGCAGAATAGACAGCGACAGCGATTCGTTATCACGGATGGTGCCGGTACCGCTGCAGCGAGGGCAGACGTGATGGCTGGATTCACCCAGTGACGGGCTCAGACGCTGACGCGACATCTCCAGCAAACCGAAGCGTGAAATGTGGCTGATCTGAATACGCGCACGATCCTGACGCACCGCTTCACGCAGACGGTTTTCTACCGCGCGCTGATGGCGCACTGGCGTCATGTCGATGAAGTCGATAACAATCAGGCCGCCGAGATCGCGCAGACGCAGCTGGCGAGCGATCTCATCGGCCGCTTCCAGGTTGGTGTTATAGGCGGTTTCTTCGATATCACCGCCGCGAGTTGCACGTGCGGAGTTGATATCAATCGCCGTCAGGGCTTCGGTACTATCGATAACAATCGAGCCGCCTGATGGCAGACGCACTTCACGCTGGAAGGCTGATTCAATCTGCGATTCGATTTGGTAGTGGCTGAACAGCGGGATTTCACCGGTGTACAGTTTGATTTTGCTGCTGAAGTCTGGACGACCCAGTGCAGCAATGTGCTGACGAGCCAGTTCCAGGACTTTTGGATTATCGATAAGGATTTCACCGATATCCTGACGCAGATAGTCGCGGAAGGCGCGCACGATAACGTTGCTTTCCTGATGGATCAGGAAAGGCGCCGGGCGGCTGTCTGCGGCTTTCTTAATGGCTTCCCAGTGCTTCATACGGAAGCTGAGATCCCACTGCAGTGATTCGGCAGATTTGCCTACGCCCGCAGTGCGAACGATTAATCCCATGCCGTCTGGAAGTTCCAGTGCGGAAAGTGCTTCTTTTAATTCGGTACGATCGTCGCCCTCAATGCGGCGTGAAATACCACCGGCACGTGGGTTGTTCGGCATCAATACCAGATAGCTACCGGCCAGAGAAATAAAGGTGGTCAGTGCTGCACCTTTATTACCGCGTTCCTCTTTATCAATTTGAACGATAACTTCCTGACCTTCACGCAGCACATCTTTGATATTCGGACGACCATGTGCGTTGTAATTGGCGGGGAAGTATTCGCGGGAAATTTCTTTCAGAGGGAGGAAACCGTGACGTTCTGCACCGTAATCGACAAATGCAGCTTCAAGGCTGGGTTCAACGCGGGTGATTTTACCTTTGTATATGTTGGCTTTTTTCTGTTCGTGTCCAGGACTTTCAATATCCAGATCGTACAGACGTTGTCCATCAACCAGGGCAACGCGCAACTCCTCCTGCTGAGTTGCGTTAATTAACATTCTTTTCATCGTGACTTACTCGTTATTCTCACATGAGTGATCTAGCTGCGGGCATCGTTACCCTGGACGAGAATCAACCGATGGCCCCGTGTCTTAATGCACTGACGTCAACCTCACGGTTGTCGGCGGCTAAAGGGGCGCAAATCTTGTCGGTGGCCTGTTTTTCATAAGGAAATCCAGCGCCTGAAGGTGGAAATGTTACAGAGTATTCAAAAATCCACACATCCTAGTCTGTCGTCCAGGCCGCAACCCGCAGCCCGCTAAGTGCCTGATTTAACATTACGTCTTACGCCATTGCTGCGTGTCCGTTCAATCCGGCAAAATGACTTATTTCGCTCTTTTTCCTGCCTGAATCTTTCCAGGGCAGAAACACCTGCATTATTCCATTGCTAACCAACATTAAGCAAGGCGACTTTTGCCAAGCTGAGAAGTTTATTCGTCCATAACCTGTTCATTTGCAGGGCTAATCATCGCATCGCTGAAAATGTCGCCATTTTCACCGTTTCATCACGCGACAAAGAGAGAGTTAAGCACAGAAAAAGGGGTGGCGCTATCCAGGGACACTAATTAGAATCGCCGCCATGAAAACAGAGAATCCCGGCGTACAGTATGTCGCCATCACGGCTGAAAATGCCGGACAACGAATTGATAACTTTTTGCGCACCCAGCTCAAGGGCGTGCCGAAAAGCATGATTTATCGCATTTTGCGTAAAGGCGAAGTGCGGGTGAATAAAAAGCGCGTCAAACCTGAGTATAAGCTGGAGGATGGCGACGAGCTGCGTATTCCGCCGGTGCGGGTTGCCGAGCGCGAAGAGAACACGGTTTCACCTAAGCTGGATAAAGTCGCGGCGCTCACCAATGCCATTCTCTATGAAGATGATTACCTGATGGTGCTGAATAAGCCGTCGGGCACGGCGGTGCACGGCGGCAGCGGATTAAGTTTTGGTGTGATTGAAGGGCTGCGTGCGTTGCGTCCGGAAGCGCGTTTCCTTGAGTTAGTCCATCGCCTCGATCGTGATACCTCTGGCATCCTGCTGGTGGCGAAGAAGCGTTCTGCTTTGCGCTCGCTGCATGAGCAGCTGCGCGAGAAGGGCATGCAGAAGGATTACCTTGCTCTGGTGCGCGGTGACTGGCCATCGCATCTGAAAGTGGTGCAGGCTCCGCTGCTGAAGAACATTTTGCAGAGCGGCGAGCGCGTAGTGCGCGTTAGTGCGGAAGGCAAGCCTTCTGAGACGCGTTTTAAAGTCGAAGAGCGCTTTGGTTTCGCGACCTTGGTGAAAGCCAGCCCGGTGACCGGTCGTACCCATCAGATTCGTGTGCATACGCTTCATGGCGGCCACCCGATCGCCTTCGACGATCGTTACGGCGACCGCGAGTTTGATGCACAGCTCAGTTCAACCGGTTTGTCGCGCCTGTTCTTACATGCCGCCGCGTTGACCTTCACCCATCCTAACACCGGAGAAGTGTTACGGATGGAAGCGCCACTGGATGGCGCACTGAAGAATTGCCTCGCCAAACTGCGTCAGAAAAAAGCCTGATTATCCGGGCATTAACACAATGCGTTGATGCCCACCTTTCTTAGCATTTCATCTAGCGCAATCAGCGGTAAACCAATCAAGGTATTGGGATCGCGACCTTCCAGCCTGTCAAATAAACAAATCCCCAATCCTTCACTTTTGAAACTGCCGGCGCACTGCAGCGGCTGCTCCTTTTCGACATAGCCACGAATCTCTTCAGCACTCAACTCGCGGAAATGCACGGTAAAGGGTTCGCAAATGACCGATTGTTTGCCGCTCTGCGGTTGCAGTAGCGCCAGACCGGTATAAAAGGTGATGGCGTTGCCACTGGCCGCCGCAAGTTGCTGGCAGGCTTTCTCCACAGTGTGCGGTTTGCCGGTTATCTCGCCATTCAGCACACAAACCTGATCGGACCCGATTATCCAGCTGTCCGGGTAACGTGCGGCCAGCGCCTGCGCTTTGGCTAATGCCAGACGCTGCACCAGCTCAGGGGCCGATTCATGCGGTAGCGGGGATTCGTCGCAATCTGGGGCGGCGGTAATAAAAGGCAGGCCCAGTTTGCTTAGCAGCGCCTGACGAAAAGGGGAGGTAGAGGCTAAAACCAAAGGTGTCGTCATTTTTTTTCAGAATAGATAGCGTAAAGATGACAGTCATTTTAAACTATGCGCCGCACTGGATGCGACTAACGGGTGAAAGATGCCGTAAACCGGCCTTTTTCTTTGACTCTATGACGTTACAAAGTTAATATGCGCGCCCTATGCAAAAGGTAAAATTACCCCTGACGCTCGATCCGGTCCGCGCCGCGCAAAAACGCCTTGATTATCATGGTGTTTATGCACCTGAATTGGTGGCGCGCTTGGCCGAAACGGTCGTGAGTGTGGACAGTGAAGTTGAATGCGATATGTCGTTTGCGGTTGATAACCAGCGCCTCGCCGTTCTGCAAGGAACAGCCGAAGTGCAGGTGACTCTGTCATGTCAACGCTGCAACCAGTCGTTTCCACGTCATGTTCACGTAAGCTATTGCTTCAGTCCTGTCTCTTCTGATGAGCAGGCCGAGGCACTACCGGAAGCCTACGAGCCAGTTGATGTCAATGATTTTGGTGAGATCGACTTGCTGGCAGTGATCGAAGATGAGCTCATCCTCGCGCTGCCCGTGGTTCCGGTGCATGATTCTGAACACTGTGAAGTGTCCGACGCGGACATGGTGTTTGGTCAACTGCCTCCAGAGGCAGAAAAACCAAATCCCTTTGCCGTATTAGCCAGTTTAAAGCGTAAGTAATAGGAGTAAGGTCCATGGCCGTACAACAGAATAAACCAACCCGTTCTAAGCGTGGTATGCGTCGTTCACACGATGCTCTGACCACTGCTGCTCTGTCAGTAGATAAAGTTTCTGGCGAAACTCATCTGCGTCACCATATCACTGCGGATGGTTACTACCGCGGTCGCAAGGTTATCACCAAGTAATCCTCGCGATTACACAAGGCGATACCTTGACACGTTTGACCCTGGCAGTTGATGCCATGGGCGGGGACTTCGGTCCTTGCGTGACAGTGCCTGCAGCCTTGCAGGCACTGGCCTCTCATTCGGAGCTGGTTCTTCTTCTGGTCGGCGATCCCGACATCATCTCGTCATTTCTTGCCAAAGCAGATTCCTCGTTACAGAGGCGTGTGCAGGTTATTCCTGCCGAATCGGTTATTGCAAGTGATGCCAAACCTTCTCAGGCGATTCGTAATAGCCGCGGCAGTTCCATGCGTGTGGCGTTAGAGTTGGTGAAAGAGGGGAAAGCACAAGCCTGTGTCAGTGCCGGAAATACCGGCGCGCTGATGGGACTGGCGAAAATGTTATTAAAGCCGCTGGATGGCATTGAGCGTCCGGCGTTGATGACGGTGTTGCCGCATCAGCAGCATGGCAAAACGGTGGTGCTTGATCTTGGCGCTAACGTGGAGTCTGACAGCGCCATGCTGGTGCAGTTTGCGATCATGGGCGCTGTAATGGCAGAAGAAGTGCTGGAGATCGCCCAGCCGCGTGTGGCGCTGCTGAATATTGGTCAGGAAGAGACCAAAGGATTAGAAACAATCCGCGCCGCATCTGCGGTGCTGCGAGCGTCACCGCAAATCAACTATATTGGATACCTTGAGGGGAACGATCTCCTCACCGGCAAGACGGATGTGCTGGTTTGTGATGGCTTCGTTGGTAACGTCACGTTGAAGACCATGGAAGGCGTGGTAAGAATGTTCCTCTCTCTGATCAAATCTTCAGAGGAAGGAAAAAAACGGGCCTGGTGGCTAACATTGTTGGGGCGCTGGATTCAAAAGCGTCTGGCAAAGCGTTTCGGCCATCTCAACCCCGACCAGTACAATGGCGCTTGTCTGTTAGGATTGCGCGGGACAGTGATCAAAAGCCACGGTGCGGCGAATCAACGTGCATTTGCCGTGGCGATAGAGCAGGCAGAGCAGACGGTGCGAAAGCAAGTCCCAGAGAGGATTGCTGCGCGCCTTGACACTGTATTAGCCAGGAGTGACAAAGCGTAGATGTTTACCAAAATTATCGGTACGGGCAGCTATTTGCCTGAGCAGATTCGCTCCAATGCGGATCTGGAAAAAATGGTCGAGACGACGGACGAGTGGATTGTCACCCGTACCGGCATCCGTGAGCGCCGTATTGCCGCTCCGGAAGAAACCGTTGCTACTATGGGCTTCACTGCAGCACAGCGCGCGCTGGAAATGGCGGGTGTGAATGCGAGCGACGTTGGCCTGATCATTGTGGCAACCACCTCTTCCAGCCATGCCTTCCCTAGTTCAGCGTGCATGATCCAGCAAATGCTGGAGATCAACGATTGCGCTGCCTTCGATTTGGCCGCTGCCTGTGCGGGCTTCACCTATGCACTGAGCGTTGCCGATCAATACATCAAAAATGGTGTGGTAAAACATGCGCTGGTGATCGGTGCAGACGTGCTGGCACGTACGCTCGATCCTAACGATCGTGGCACTATCATTCTGTTTGGTGATGGCGCGGGCGCGGTGGTACTGAGCCAGAGCGAAGAGCCAGGCATCCTTTCTACCCATCTGCACGCCGACGGTCGTTACAGCAAACTGCTGACGCTGCCGTATCAGGATCGTGCCCATCAGGATGAGCCTGCTTATCTGACGATGGCGGGCAATGAAGTCTTCAAAGTGGCCGTGACTGAACTGGCGCACATTGTTGATGAAACCCTGCAAGCCAACAATCTTGATCGTGAAATGCTCGACTGGCTGGTGCCGCATCAGGCGAACCTGCGCATTATTAGCGCAACCGCCAAAAAGCTCGGCATGGGCATGGATAAAGTTGTCGTTACGCTGGATCGTCACGGTAATACCTCGGCCGCGTCAGTGCCAAGTGCACTGGACGAAGCGGTGCGCGATGGCCGTATCAAACCGGGACAACTGATTCTACTGGAAGCCTTTGGTGGTGGTTTCACCTGGGGTTCTGCGCTGGTTCGCTTTTGATTGACAGGAACGAAAGATGACGCAATTTGCTTATGTTTTCCCAGGACAGGGATCGCAGACCGTCGGCATGTTAGCCGAGCTGGCTGCTGAAAACCCGCAGGTTGAAGCCACTTTCCGTGAAGCTTCTGATGCGCTGGGTTATGACTTATGGCAGCTGGTCCAGCAGGGACCGGCTGAAGAATTGAATAAAACCTGGCAGACGCAACCTGCGCTGCTGGCGGCTTCTGTTGCTATCTATCGCGTATTGCAGAGCAAAAATGCGGTGCAGCCAACCATGATGGCCGGCCACAGCCTCGGTGAGTACTCGGCGCTGGTATGTGCCGGTGTGCTGAATTTCGCAGACGCCATTGAATTGGTTGAGCTGCGCGGCAAACTGATGCAGGAAGCGGTACCGGAAGGTACTGGCGCTATGCAGGCGATTATCGGCCTGGATGACGCATCCATCCGTAAAGCCTGCGAAGAGAGTGCTCAAGGCCAGGTGGTTTCACCGGTTAACTTTAACTCGCCGGGCCAGGTGGTTATCGCTGGCAACAAAGAAGCGGTTGAGCGTGCAGGTGCAGCTTGTAAAGCTGCCGGTGCCAAACGTGCACTGCCGCTGCCAGTCAGCGTGCCATCACACTGTGCGTTGATGAAACCTGCGGCCGATAAATTGGCGGTGGCGCTCGAAGCGATCACCTTCAATGCACCTTCGGTACCAGTGGTAAATAACGTCGACGTGAAGTGTGAAACTGAAGCTGCTGCGATCCGTAGTGCGCTGGTCCGTCAGCTGTATAGCCCGGTGCGCTGGACTGAATCGGTCGAGTTTATTGCTGCGCAGGGCGTTGAGCAATTGCTGGAAGTCGGTCCAGGTAAAGTCCTGACCGGTCTGACCAAACGTATTGTGGATAGCCTGAGTGCTGCTGCGGTGAACGATACTGCTTCACTAAGTGCTGCACTTACACAGGAATAAGAGGAAAAACATGAGCTTTGAAGGTAAAGTAGCGCTGGTTACCGGTGCAAGCCGTGGAATTGGTCGCGCCATTGCGGAAACGCTGGCTGCGCGCGGTGCCAAAGTGGTGGGAACCGCCACCAGTGCAAGCGGTGCGGAAGCAATCAGTGCTTACCTCGGCGACAAGGGCAAAGGCCTGCTGCTGAACGTCACTGATGCCGCCTCAATTGAGAGCGTCCTCGAACAAGTTCGCGCCGAATTTGGCGAAGTGGACATTTTAGTCAATAATGCAGGCATTACGCGTGACAATCTATTGATGCGCATGAAAGACGATGAGTGGGCGGATATCCTTGATACCAACCTGACATCTGTCTTCCGTCTTTCTAAGGCGGTTATGCGTGCCATGATGAAAAAACGCGTGGGCCGTATCATTACCATCGGTTCTGTAGTTGGAACCATGGGTAACGCGGGTCAGGCAAACTATGCGGCAGCAAAAGCAGGTTTGATTGGCTTTAGCAAATCACTGGCGCGAGAAATTGCGTCACGTGGCATTACTGTAAACGTCGTGGCTCCGGGCTTTATTGAGACGGACATGACGCGTGCACTGAACGAAGATCAACGTTCGGGTATTTTGGCAGAAGTTCCAGCAGGTCGTTTAGGTGACCCGCAGGAAATTGCCAATGCTGTTGCATTCTTAGCCTCTGACGAAGCAGCCTACATCACGGGTGAGACGCTTCATGTCAATGGCGGCATGTACATGGTCTGATAATCACGAAAACATTTGCTTTATCTGCGGCAAACACCGCAGAATAACTCAAAATCGTGGTTCGACCAGCCGGGATTTTGTTGCATCTTTTTCAACATTTTATACACTACGAAAACCATCGCGAAAGCGAGTTTTGATAGGAAATTAAATAGTATGAGCGATATCGAACAACGCGTTAAGAAAATCGTAGCTGAGCAGCTGGGTGTTAAAGAAGACGAAGTGATTAACACTGCTTCTTTCGTTGAAGACCTTGGTGCAGATTCTCTTGACACCGTTGAGCTGGTAATGGCTCTGGAAGAAGAGTTTGATACTGAAATTCCAGACGAAGAAGCTGAGAAAATCACTACCGTTCAGGCAGCGATCGATTACATCAATAGTCATAAACACGACTAATGAATATCTTCAGGCGGTCACCTCGACCGCCTGAGTTTTATGTATGCCCCACATAGCGTTATTTTTTCCCTCCCTGGAGGACGTGCGTGTCTAAGCGTCGTGTAGTTGTGACTGGTCTTGGCATGTTGTCTCCTGTCGGCAATACCGTAGAGTCTACCTGGAGTGCTCTCCTTGCCGGTCAGAGCGGCATTAGCCTGATCGACCATTTTGATACTAGTGCCTATGCAACGCGTTTTGCGGGCTTAGTAAGAGATTTTAATTGCGATGATTTCATCTCGCGCAAAGATCAGCGCAAGATGGATGACTTCATCCAATACGGCATCGTTGCAGGCATTCAGGCTATGGCAGACTCCGGTCTGGTCGTAACCGATGAGAATGCTGGTCGCATTGGTGCGGCAATCGGTTCTGGTATTGGCGGACTGGGTTTAATCGAAGATAACCACAGCTCGCTGGTCAACGGTGGACCGCGCAAAATCAGCCCATTCTTCGTGCCTTCTACCATCGTCAACATGGTTGCAGGTCACCTCACCATCATGTACGGCCTGAAAGGTCCAAGCATCTCTATCGCAACTGCCTGTACGTCCGGTGTGCACAACATTGGTCATGCGGCGCGTATCATTGCGTATAACGATGCTGATGTGATGTTGGCCGGTGGTGCGGAGAAAGCCAGTACGCCGTTAGGTGTCGGTGGTTTTGGTGCTGCGCGTGCGCTCTCCACGCATAATGACAATCCTCAGGCGGCAAGCCGTCCGTGGGATAAAGATCGTGACGGTTTCGTGTTGGGTGACGGTGCTGGCATTATCGTACTGGAAGAGTACGAACACGCGAAGAAACGTGGTGCGAAGATTTATGCTGAGATCATTGGTTTCGGCATGAGCAGCGATGCTTACCACATGACGTCACCTCCGGAAGACGGTTCAGGTGCAGCAGCAGCGATGGTTAACGCGCTGCGTGACGCGCAGCTGAACGCTGAGCAGATTGGTTATGTCAACGCGCACGGCACCTCGACGCCAGCCGGTGACAAAGCGGAAGCGCAGGCGGTGAAATCGGTGTTTGGTGCGGCAGCTCACAGTGTGATGGTCAGCTCCACCAAGTCGATGACTGGCCACCTGTTGGGCGCTGCGGGCGCAGTAGAAGCGATTTATTCGATTCTGGCGCTGCGCGACCAGGCGATTCCACCAACCATCAACCTCGACAATCCTGACGAAGGTTGCGATCTGGACTTCGTGCCGCATACGGCGCGCCAGGTCAGCGGACTGGAGTACACCTTGTGTAACTCCTTTGGATTTGGCGGCACTAACGGCTCGCTGATCTTCCGCAAGGTTTAATCGCTCCTCAGCCATACAGAGGCCCGCATTGCGGGCCTTTTTTATATTTTCTACCGGGCTAATCAAGGCGGCCAACATGTGGATAAACGGCATACCGCAAACCGAGCTTTCAGCACGCGATCGCGCAGTGCAATTTGGTGATGGCTGTTTTACCACTGCTGCAGTGATCAACGGCCATATTGTTATGCTGGATGCGCATCTGCAGCGGCTGAAAGAGGGCTGCGCACGGTTATTGATGGATGCACCTGATCTAGTTCAACTCGCCGCAGAAATGCATCACGCCGCTGCGCAACAAACGCAGGCAGTGCTCAAGGTGATTTTGACGGCAGGCGCAGGAGGACGCGGATACAGCCGCGCAGGCTGCCAAACGCCGACGCGCATCCTTTCGCTCTCGCCGTGGCCACAGCATTACGCCACGCTGCAACAGCAGGGCGCTGTGCTCCACACCAGCCCAATACGCCTGGCACGCAATCCATTGCTGGCCGGCGTAAAGCACCTGAATCGCCTTGAACAGGTGCTGATTCGCCAGCATCTTGACCAGACGGGCGGCGACGAGGCGCTGGTGCTTGACACTAACGGGACGGTGGTGGAATGCTGTGCGGCCAATTTATTCTGGCGCAAAGGCAACCACGTCTTTACACCTAAGCTTGGGCAGGCTGGCGTGGATGGTATTATGCGTCGTTATCTGATGGCGCAGATGGCCGCGAATGGCCAGACTTGTCAGCTAATTGATGGCAGCAGGGACGACGTGTTGAACGCCGATGAAGTGGTGATATGCAACGCCCTGATGCCCGTTTTACCCGTGCGACAAATTGACGACGTTTCGTTTACCGCACGCTCGCTGTATCAGCAACTGCGCGCCAGTTGCCCGACGATGGAAGCATCATGACTCGAATGAAAAAAATTCTCGCAGGCGTTGTGGTAGTCGCAGGACTCGCCGCCGCCTTTAGCTATTGGCAGATTGAACGGTTAGCTGATACGCCCCTAACACTGCAGCAGGAAACCATTTACACCTTGCCGGCTGGCAGCGGCCGTGTAGTACTGGAAGCGCAACTCGAAAGTCAGCACATCATTCCGCAAAGCATCTGGTTTGGCCCGTTACTGAAGCTTGAACCGGAACTGGCGCGTTTTAAGGCCGGTACCTATCGTCTGGAAACCGGTATGACGGTGCGTCAGTTGTTGCAATTGCTGGCAAGCGGTAAAGAAGCGCAATTCCCGGTGCGTTTTATTGAAGGTTCTCGTCTTACCGAGTGGTTAGCCGAGTTGCGTAAAGCGCCATACCTGAAACACACGCTGACCGACGATCAATTTGCCAGCGTTGCCGCTGCGCTCAAACTCGACGTGGGCCAACTGGAAGGCAGCTTCTATCCTGATACGTATCTCTACACTGCCAATACCAGCGATGTGGCGCTGCTGGAACGTGCCCACGCGCGCATGAATAAGCTGGTCGATGAGATTTGGCAGGGACGCATGGAGAATCTGCCTTACAAGAAAGATCAGGACATGGTCACCATGGCATCGATCATTGAGAAAGAGACTGGCGTGAGCGAAGAGCGCGCGCGCGTGGCGTCGGTGTTTATTAATCGCCTGCGTACCGGGATGAAACTGCAAACCGATCCCACGGTGATTTACGGTATGGGCGACAGCTACACCGGCACGCTAACCCGTAAAAATCTGGAAACGCCAACCGACTACAACACCTACACCATTAGCGGTTTGCCGCCGGGACCGATCGCGATGCCGGGCCGTGCTTCACTGGAAGCGGCTGCGCATCCGGAAAAAACCAATTACCTCTATTTTGTCGCGGATGGCAAAGGTGGACACACCTTTACCACCAATCTGGCCAGCCACAATAAAGCGGTGCAGGTTTACCGGCTGGCAATGAAGGAAAAAAATGAAAAGTAAGTTTATCGTCATTGAAGGCCTGGAAGGTGCAGGCAAAACCACCGCGCGCGATGCGCTGGTTGCTGTGCTGCATGAGCATGGCATTAATGATGTCGTCTTTACGCGCGAGCCGGGCGGTACGCCGCTGGCAGAGCAATTGCGCGTGTTGGTCAAGCAGGGCATTGATGGCGAGCAGGTGACCGATAAAGCCGAGCTGCTGATGCTGTACGCGGCACGCGTGCAGCTGGTAGAGAACGTGATCAAACCGGCGCTGGCACGCGGTGCCTGGGTGGTCGGCGATCGTCACGATCTCTCCTCACAAGCTTATCAGGGCGGCGGACGAGGTCTGGATGCACAGCTAATGACCACGCTGCGCGATGCGGTGCTGGGCGATTTCCGTCCCGATCTCACACTCTATCTCGACGTAACGCCAGAAATTGGCCTGCAACGCGCCCGCGCTCGCGGTGAGTTAGATCGTATAGAGCAGGAATCATTACGGTTCTTCGAGCGCACGCGTGAACGCTATCTGGCTTTAGCCGCTCAGGATCCCTCAATTCTAACCATTGATGCGACGCAAAATATTGCAGACGTGACATCGTCACTTCAAGGCACCTTGCGTAGCTGGCTGGCAGGCCAATCCGCATGAACTGGTATCCGTGGCTGAATCAGCCTTATCGACAAATTATCGCCCGCCATCAAAGCGGCCAGGCGCATCACGCCTTACTGGTGCAGGCCATTGAAGGCATGGGTGACGATGCGTTGATCTGGGGCGTAAGCCGTTGGTTGATGTGTTTGCAGCCGGAAGGATTGAAGAGCTGTGGCCACTGCCACGGCTGCCAGTTAATGCAGGCGCATACGCATCCCGATTGGTATCGCCTGGAAGCCGAAAAGGGGAAATCCTCGCTTGGTATTGATGCGGTGCGCGACGTCACTGAAAAGCTGTATCACTTCGCCCAGCAGGGCGGCGCAAAGATCGTTTGGTTGCCCGATGCCGCGCAGCTGACAGAAGCCGCCGCCAACGCATTACTGAAAACGCTGGAAGAGCCGCCGGCGAATTGCTGGTTTTTCCTCAGCGTGCGCGAACCTTCGCGCCTGCTGGCGACGCTGCGCAGTCGCTGCATGACGTGGCATCTGTCGCCGCCGGAAGAGGCGCATAGCCTGCAATGGCTGCAGAAACAGCAACCGCAGCCGGAAGAGAAGCTGCGCGCCGCCTTACGTTTGAGTAATGGCGCACCCGCCGCCGCCTTGACGCTGTTGCAGCCCGAGCGCTGGCAGGCGCGTGAAACGCTGTGCGAAACGCTGATCAAAGCGCTTAACGGTGATGTACTGCAGCTATTACCCGCGCTGAACAGCGAAGATGTGGCCGAACGCCTCAGCTGGCTGATTTCGCTGCTGGTGGATGCGATGAAAGTGCAGCAGGGCGCCAGCCAGTGGCTGAGCAACGGCGATCGTCCGGATGTAGTTACGCAGTTGGCGCAAAGAATGAACAGCAGTGCGCTTAACAGCAGCGCACAGCAATGGATGCAGTGCCGCGAACAGCTGTTACATGTCGCCGCACTCAACCGTGAATTAATGTTGACCGATCGTTTACTCGCCTGGGGACGTTTACTGACTCCGGCAACGGTCGGCTAAGCGAAAAGAGAGCTCTATGTTTATTGTCGATTCCCACTGCCATCTCGATGGCCTCGATTATGAAAAACACCATCGCGATCTGGATGATGTCATCGCCAAAGCGGCGGCGCGTGATGTGAAGTTTATGCTGGCAATTGCCACCACCTTGCCGGATTACTACAAAATCAAACAGCTGGTGGGCGATCGTGAAAACGTCGCGCTGGCTTGTGGCGTGCATCCGCTGAACCAGGAAGCGCCGTACGACGTCGAAGAGTTCCGCCGTCTGGCCGCCGAGGATCGCGTGGTCGCGCTGGGTGAAACCGGGCTGGATTACTTCTATCAGCAGGAAACCAAAGCGCAGCAGCAAGTCTCGTTTCGTGAGCACATTCGTACCGGTATCGCACTGAATAAACCGATCATTGTGCACACGCGTGATGCGCGTGAAGACACGCTCGCAATTCTACGCGAAGAGCAGGTGGAGAAATGTGGCGGCGTGCTGCACTGTTTTACCGAAGACAAAGAAACGGCAGCCAAATTGCTGGATCTTGGTTTTTATATCTCCTTCTCTGGCATTCTGACCTTCCGTAACGCCGAACAGATCCGCGATGCGGCGCGCTATGTGCCACTTGATCGCATGCTGGTAGAAACCGATTCGCCGTATCTGGCGCCGGTACCGCACCGTGGTAAAGAGAATCAGCCAGCGTTTACGCGTGATGTGGCAGATTACATGGCGGTATTAAAAGGCGTGGATATCGAAACCCTCGCCGCTGCCACCACTGAAAACTTCTCCCGCCTGTTCCACATCCCGATGAGTCGTCTCGGCGGCTAACCGCTTTATTTCAAAGGCTGTAATTAATCAAAAATAACCCAACTGCACTGCGTCTGACTGGACGCAGGCAGTGATTTATTGCTGTTTATTAGCGCAAATCAGTCAGAAATGACTGAAAGGAAGAGGCCGCTCTTAGCGAAATGTGATGGCCGTCAATTTAACAATTAGCGATTTATTTTACTCTTCGTAATAAATCAAAAGACGCTCAGCGTCACCCCGGCGAAGGATCCTCCCCCTAAGCCATGCGCACTGCGCAAAAAATTGCACTCATACTCAGGAGTTTCTATGTTCAAGAACGCATTTGCGAACCTGCAGAAAGTAGGTAAATCGCTGATGTTGCCGGTATCGGTTCTGCCGATTGCCGGTATTTTGTTAGGTGTTGGTTCAGCAAACTTTAGCTGGCTGCCGGAAGTGGTTTCCCACGTCATGGCCGAAGCGGGTGGTTCGGTGTTTGCCAATATGCCGCTGATCTTTGCGATCGGTGTGGCGCTCGGCTTTACCAATAACGACGGCGTGTCTGCGCTGGCGGCTGTGGTTGCTTACGGCATCATGGTGAAAACCATGGCGGTGGTTGCGCCATTGGTACTGCATATGCCTGCCGGAGAAATCGAGGCCAAGCATCTTGCCGATACCGGTGTGCTCGGTGGGATCATCGCCGGTTCCATCGCGGCGTATATGTTTAACCGCTTCTACCGCATCAAACTGCCTGAGTATCTCGGCTTCTTTGCCGGCAAGCGCTTTGTGCCGATCATCTCCGGTCTGGCCGCGATTTTCACCGGTGTAGTGCTGTCATTCATTTGGCCGCCAATCGGTACCGCGATTCAGGACTTCTCACAGTGGGCTGCGTACCAAAACCCAGTCGTCGCCTTTGGCCTTTACGGTCTGATTGAGCGTTCACTGGTGCCGTTTGGTCTGCACCATATCTGGAACGTACCTTTCCAGATGCAGATTGGTGAGTTCACCAATGCCGCAGGTCAGGTGTTCCACGGTGATATTCCACGTTACATGGCGGGCGACCCAACGGCAGGCAAACTGTCAGGCGGCTTCCTGTTCAAAATGTACGGTCTGCCAGCAGCAGCGATTGCGATTTGGCACACCGCTAAACCAGAAAACCGCGCCAAAGTGGGCGGCATCATGATCTCAGCCGCGCTGACCTCGTTCCTGACCGGAATTACCGAGCCAATCGAGTTCGCTTTCATGTTCGTGGCGCCGATTCTGTATGTGATCCACGCGATTTTGGCGGGCCTGGCCTTCCCAATCTGTATCCTGCTGGGTATGCGTGATGGCACCAGCTTCTCACACGGTCTGATCGACTTTATCGTGCTGAGCGGTAACAGCAGCAAAATCTGGCTGTTCCCGATTGTGGGTATCATCTACGGCCTGATTTACTACACCGTATTCCGTTTCCTGATTGTGAAACTGAATCTGAAAACCCCTGGCCGTGAGGACACCGCGATGGAGCAGAGCAGCGCAACTGGCAGTGAAATGGCTGGCAAACTGGTTACCGCGTTTGGTGGTAAAGAGAACATCACTAACCTTGATGCCTGTATCACGCGTCTGCGTGTGAGCGTGGCAGATGTGGGTAAGGTTGATCAGGCTGAACTGAAAAGCCTTGGCGCACGTGGTGTGGTGGTAGCAGGTTCAGGCGTTCAGGCGATCTTCGGCACTAAGTCCGATAACCTGAAAACTGAAATGGATGACTATATCCGCAGCATGTAACGATAAAGGGCAGGCAGAGCCGGTGCGATGAAGCGGCGTCAGATCGTAAAGACGCCATAAACCATCCCTGGGGCTCGGCCCAAGCCATCCCTGGCTTGGGACGCTTTACTCCTCTGCCGCCGCTTCATCGCACTTCACTTTCGGTGCGTAAAAATGCCCTCAAATGAGGGCATTTTTTATT
This sequence comes from Pantoea sp. SOD02, assembly GCF_024707505.1. Lineage (GTDB taxonomy): Bacteria > Pseudomonadota > Gammaproteobacteria > Enterobacterales > Enterobacteriaceae > Pantoea > Pantoea symbiotica. The sequence continues at coordinate 1,661,964 of NZ_CP102604.1, forward strand.
TATAAATAAACCCGCAAATACTCCGTCAAACACAGCAGCGCCATCGCCTGACCATACGGCATCGAGGTGAGCGGTATCTGACGGTAATACTCCAGATCGCTGCCCATCGCCGTTCCGAACGACACCTGCTTCAGTTCCCCATCCTCATCGATATTACCGATCACGCCACGCAATGCTTTCTCCGCCAGCGGCAAATATTCGGGCGAAAGGTAGTGTTTGCGCACCGCTTTAAGAATGCCATAGGCGAAACCAGCGGTGGCGGAGGCTTCAGGATAGCTGTTGGGATCGTCAAGCAAGGTGTGCCACAAACCGCTGCTGTGCTGACAGGTGCTCAGCGCCTTCACCTGGCTCTCCAGCACCTGCTGCAGGAAACGCCGCGTGGCATGCTGTTCCGGCCAGTTCATCATCTCGAGGAAATCAGGAATAACGATAGTCAGCCAGCTGTTGCCGCGCGCCCAACGTGCGTTGGCGAAGTTGTGCCGCCCATCAAACGTCCAGCCGTGGAACCACAAACCGGTTTGGCGATCCATCAAATATTGGGTATGAATCAGGAACTGATAGCTGGCTTCTTCGACAAACTCCGGACGTTCCAGCAACTGACCAATCTTCGCCAGCGCCATCACGCTCATCATCAGGGTGTCATCCCACAGCTGCTGAGTGTTTTCGTTGTTGTAAACGATGTGCTGCAAGCCGCCTTGCTCGGTACGCGGCATCTCATACATCACCCATTCGGCCCAACGCTCCAGCACCGGCCGCCATGCGGCATTTCGCGTCTCTTCATAGCGATACGCCAGCGTCAGGAACGGACAAACGGTATTGACGTTCTTGGTTGGCGTACCTTCCGCCAGTCGCGTACTGAACCAGTCATCGATAATCTTCAGCGTCTCTTGATCGCCGGTTTGCTGATAGTAGTGCAGCATGCCGTACAGGCCGATGCCGTGTGTCCATTCCCAACCGGCCCAGCCTTTGGTATCGATCACGCGGCCATCATCAAGGCGCAGTAAAAACTCGCCGCTGTGATCGGTAATATTCACCAGATTATGGGTTAGCCGCTGAATCAACTGCACCAGCTCAGTACGTGGCAACAGATATTCAGGCTGGCGCAGTAACGCGCTGTGCTTCACAGGAAATACAGTCATGGTTCATTCCTATCGTTAATCAGGGTAGAGAGAGAAGGTAAAGATCGTGGCTGAGTCGGCAGCGGCGGTGCGGCAGGCTTATGACGGTTGAGATACCCGACGTTGTTATTGCCCCACAGATTTTCATACGGCATGCCCGCCAGCATTTCGACCACTTCACGCGCTTGCGGCGTAATGCGTTCGGGCACCACGCGTCCGGCTTCGCGCATTTTCAATGTCTCTTCGCGCAACACCGTGTGGGTTTGCAGGTTAAGTTTGAAGCGCAGTGAAATAATGAAGCCGCAGGCCAGCACGCACAGTGTGCCCACGCTGAGGATCGCCAGAATGGTATGGCCGACAGCCGGGACTTGTGTGGCCTTGCCGGAAGAGAAGCCCGCCAGCTGCAACACGATACCGACGAACATCACCGCACCTGCTTGTGAGGCTTTGCGCGTCAGCGTCATGATGCCGGCAAAAATGCCTTCGCGACGCTGACCGGTAATCACTTCATCAACGTCAGCGATATAGGTGTAAGTATTCCACGGCACATAGTTGATGCCACCGCGACCAAGACCAGCAAGGCCTGAAATCAGTACCAGCAAGGCGAAGTTGTCGTTCATGCCGGTGTACCACAATCCGGCGTAGGAAAGGGCGCTCAGACCAAACAGCACCACCACCATACGATAAGCGGGCGCCGGTCCAAGGCGGATACACAGCGGAATCATCGCCATCACCGCAATAAACTGCATCACCGCCATGGTGCCCATCAGGTTGGAGGCGATTTGCGCGCTTTGCATCAGCACAAACACCACATACCAGGTAAACACCGCGTTAAACACGTCCTGCGCGATATAGCCACCGAGATACATGCCAAGATGCTGACGGAAAATACGAATGCGCAGCGTTGAGGCCAGCTCGGTGTAGAGGCGTTTCAGGCTCTGCAGCAAGGTTAGCTGTGATTTTTCCTGCTCTGCGCGGCGCGATTCGGCAGAGAAATCGTCGGGATCGCGTTCCCAGGTAAACAGCCACACCAGCGTTAACACCAGCGCACAAATCACCGAGAACACCAGGCTGGCATAGAAAAAGGAGATCGGATTATCTTTGCCAAACCAGCCAATCAGCACGCCCGGCAGGAACGCCGCCAGAATGGCCGACAGCTGCGCCAACCCAATACGCGCGCCAGAGAAGCGGGTTTTCTGTTTGAAATCATCGGTCATCTCCGGCACCAGCGTTTCGTAGGGCACCAGAATCATGGTGTAGACCATATCGAACAGCAGATAAGTCAGCAGATACCACCAGAAACTCATGTCGCCAACCCACATCAGGCTGTAGCTGAACACGCACGGGATGCCGAGCAGAATGAAGAATTTGCGGCGGCCAAAGCGCTTGCCGAGCCAGGTCGAACCAAAGTTGTCGGTCAGAAATCCCATCAGCGGGCTCACTACCGCATCCAGCACGCGAGCGGCAGCAAAAATGAAGGTCGCCTGAATCGGCGAGAGCCCACAAAAGGTGGTGTAAAAGTAGAGCAGCCAGGCGGCGGTTAACGCCGTGGTGCCTGCACCGAGGAAATCCCCGGACCCATAGGCCAGATAATGGCCCAGGCCAATCTTACGAGAGCGCATGGCAGGTTCTCCTTGAATTAGTCGGTAAACACATCCCTCATCACTCCGTACAACTTGCTCGGATTGGATTGAAAGTAGAGCGGCTTAAGCGTGCAAACCTTCGTGATTTCGCAATGACTTGAAGGCGAGTGGCAAAATCACAAAGAAAATGGCGTGATATCTCTAATTTATAAAACAGTGTTTCATTTTTGTGGTTAATGAGATGTTAGAAATGCGAGTTGCAGCACAATGCGTGGCGAAGGGAGAAAACGGCTTAAAGGCAGTCATTTAATACAGGAAATGTGGTCCTGAGGTTGAAAGAAATGGAATTCCTCACGCATACTGCCTGACTGAACTCAGGCTTAAGGAAATGCACCATGGCTGAAGAAACCATTTTCAGTAAAATCATCCGTCGCGAAATCCCCGCCGACGTGGTTTATCAGGACGAACTGGTCACCGCCTTCCGTGATATCGCGCCCAAAGCGCCCACCCATATTCTGATCATCCCCAACGTATTGATTCCCACCGCCAACGATGTGCAGGCCGCACACGAGCAGGCGCTGGGCCGGATGATCACCGTGGCCGCCAAAATTGCCCGTGATGAAGGCATTGCCGAAGATGGCTATCGTCTGATCATGAACTGCAACAGTCATGGCGGTCAGGAGGTTTATCACATCCATATGCATTTGGTCGGCGGTCAGCCGCTGGGCCCAATGCTGGCCATCTAACTCAGGCGGACAAATTGATGCGTCAATGGCTGAGTGGCTTGCTGTTGCTGACCCTTGCAGGTTGCAGTAGCGATAAGCCGATGATTAATACCTCGCAGTCGCTGGTAATGGAATCGTCAGTATTATCTGCGGGCATTATTACCGATGATCCGAAACTGACCGAACAAGATGGTCAGCAGCGTGCCATGAGCGTGTTGTATAACCAGCGGGAAACGCCGGTGAAAGTGCACTATCGTTTCTATTGGTACGACGACAAAGGATTGGAAATCACGCCGGAAGAGCCGGCGCAGAGCCAAATTGTCCCGGCGCATGGCAGCGTAGAAGTGGCCTCACAAATGGGCAATCCGACCGCCAGTAAGGTGCGTCTCTATCTTTATCTTTGAGGAGTAAGCTGTGATTCGCAGTGTAAAACGTTCGGGCGCGTTGTTATTTGCGCTAATGCTCACCGGTTGTGTGGTGAAACAACAGACGCCAGCGCCGGTAGAACCCACGCAGCCGACTACGCCGACTCAGCCGGTCGAACCGACGCCGCAGCCGGTGCCGCCGCCAGAAACCGTGCCGCAGCCACCGAAGCTGAAAACCATTAACTGGGATGCCAGCGTTCAGCCGTTGGTCGGCAAGATGGTGCAATCTTCAGGCGTGAATCCTGGCAGCGTGCTGCTGGTGGATCGCATTAAGAACAGCACCAATGGCGCGTTGCAAACTGACAAAGCCACCGATGCGATTCAGAATGCGCTGGCCAACAACGGCAAGTTCACGCTGATCACTCCCGAACAGCTGGCGCAGGCCAAACAGACGCTGGGCTTATCGCCGGATGACAGCCTCAACTCGCGCAGTAAAGCGATTGGTCTGGCGCGCAACGTTAACGCGCAGTATGTGCTCTACAGCAATGCGCAGGGCGATGTGAAAGCACCAACGCTGCAAATGCAGCTGATGCTGGTACAAACCGGTGAAATCATCTGGTCAGGAAACGGTGTTGCTCAACCCTGATCCTCAGCTGCAAAACATGATTCAGCAACAATGGCCGACGGCGCAAGCTGCCGGTCATTTTTTCGCGCTGCCGGGACTGAGCGGGCAAAGCGTGCGCGTGCAGATGCCGCAGGGCGCGTTGCTGGCGCGACGTGCGCCGCCGCAGCCGATCCCGTTTGTTGATCGTCAGCGCGAATACCGCATCCTGCAGCAGTTCAGATATGCAGATCTCGGGCCGCAGCCGCTGGCGTGGCGCGATCCCTGGCTGCTGCAAAGCTGGTTGCCGGGCGAGGTGCTCATCTCCGCTCAGTTTAACGCGCAGCGGGAGGCGATTGTGGCGCTGCTGCAGCGCCTGCATCAACAGCCGCTCACCGGCTACCGTTTACGATTAGCGCCGCTGCTGCAGCGCTATTGGCAACTTTGCCAGCAGCGTCACTGGCGCTGGCAACGTCGTCTGCAACGCTTATTACAGCAGGGCGAACCGCAGCCGCTGCGCCTGGCACCGCTGCATATGGATGTCCACGCCGGCAACCTGATTGCCACGCCTGCCGGTTTGCGCCTGATCGACTGGGAATATGCCGCCGATGGCGACGTGGCGCTGGAGCTAGCGGCGGTTTGTGCGGTTGATGGCGATACGCGTTCAGCGTGGATTGCCGAGTACGCCGCGCGCGCGAAGTTGGATGAGCATGAACTGGCGCGGCAGATGCAGCGCTGGCAGCCGTGGCTGCAACTGCTGATGGCCAGCTGGTATCAGTTGCGCGCCGAGCAGAGCCAGGATGACACCTTACAACAGCTGGCGCAGGCCAGCTGGCACGACCTTTAACGTAGGATTTTAATCATGACCATGAATACGCCTGGACCGCTGATGCTCGACGTCGAAAGCTATGAGCTGGACGCCGAAGAACGCGAAATTCTGCAGCATCCGCTGGTAGGCGGACTGATTCTGTTTGCCCGCAACTTCCACGATGTCGACCAACTGGCAGAGCTAGTGCGCCAGATTCGCGCCGCGTCGCGCCATCGTCTGGTGGTCGCGGTGGATCAGGAAGGCGGGCGCGTGCAGCGTTTCCGCGACGGCTTCACGCAGCTGCCGGCCATGCAATCCTTCGCCGCGCTGCACGATCTCAACAGTGCCGGTGAACTGGCGCAGCAGGCGGGCTGGCAGATGGCATCGGAAATGATCGCCATGGACATCGACATCAGTTTCGCGCCGGTGCTCGACATTGGTCACATCAGCGCGGCAATTGGCGACCGTTCGTTCCATGAAGATCCGGCCATCGCACTGCAAGTCGCGCGTCGTTTTATCAACGGTATGCATGAAGCGGGTATGAAAACTACCGGCAAACACTTCCCCGGTCACGGTGCAGTCAGCGCGGATTCGCACAAAGAGACGCCGCGCGACAATCGCGATGCCGCCACGCTGCGTCAACATGATATGGCGATCTTTAAGCAGTTGATCGATGAGCAACTGCTTGATGCGGTGATGCCAGCGCACGTTATCTATACTGAGGTGGATCCGTTGCCCGCCAGCGGTTCACCGTACTGGCTGCAAACCGTGTTGCGCAAAGAGCTCAGCTTCAACGGCGTGATTTTCTCCGACGATTTGTCGATGGAAGGTGCCGCCGTGATGGGCAGCTACGCTGAACGCGCACAGCAGTCGCTGAATGCCGGTTGCGATATGATCCTGGTGTGCAATCAGCGCGCCGGCGCGGTGAGCGTGCTGGATAACTTGACGCCGATCGGGGCAGAGCGCGTGACGCAGTTATACCATCAAGGGCGTTTTACCCGTCAAAGCTTGCTGGCAAGCGAGCGCTGGCGGCAAAATCAGCGTCAGCTCAGCGCATTGCAAGAGCGCTGGCTGGCGCACAAAGCTTCGGGCAGATAAGCCGCGCTGCCCGGATTTATTCCACGCTGAGGAAAATCATGATCATCTATCTGCACGGTTTTGATTCCAACAGTCCGGGCAACCATGAAAAGGTGCTGCAGCTGCAGTTTATTGACCCGGACGTCAGATTAGTCAGCTACAGCACTCTCCATCCCAAACACGACATGCAGTTTCTGCTGAAAGAGTGCGACAAGCTGCTGCAACAAGGCGACGATGCGCATCCGCTGATTTGCGGGGTTGGGCTGGGCGGTTATTGGGCCGAGCGCATTGGTTTCCTGTGTGGCATGCGTCAGGTGATCTTCAATCCCAATCTGTTCCCGTTTGAGAACATGGAAGGCAAAATCGATCGCCCGGAAGAGTATCTCGATATTGCTACCAAATGCGTGAACGATTTCCGCGAGAAGAACCGCGATAAGTGTCTGGCGATTTTATCTCGTCAGGATGAAGCGCTGGATAATCAGCGCAGCGCGGCGTATCTGCAGCCGTTCTATGAAATCATCTGGGATGACGCAGCCAGCCACAAATTCAAGAACATCGCGCCGCATTTACAGCGCATCAAAGCCTTCAAACTCCTCGCCTGACTGTCGGTGCGCCGTGTGACGCGGCGCATAAAATGTGTAACATTCTGATAATGCTGCTGAAAGATTGATGTACATCAATTTTCTTATGTGATGTCTTTGACGCCGTGATATTCTGCCCTCAGCTCGCGATTTAACGTCGCCAACCCTATGTTTATTAAGGTTTTTATTAACCATTAATTAACTATTGGTTTACAACTTTGAGGGGGTCTTTGTTGACTACATCTATGGAAAAAATCGTTATTATCGGCGGTGGTGCTGGCGGCTTAGAGCTGGCAACGCAGCTCGGTCACAAGCTGGGACGCAAGAAAAAGGCCGAGATCATATTGGTCGATCGTAACCACAGTCATCTGTGGAAACCGCTGCTGCACGAAGTGGCAACCGGTTCGATGGACGAAGGGATTGATGCGCTGAGCTATCTGGCGCACGCGCGTAATCACGGCTTCCAGTTCCAGCTGGGATCGCTGACGCAAATCAACCGTGAAAACAAAACCCTTGAGCTGGCTGAAATTCGCGATGCGGAAGGCGCGTTGTTAGTGCCGCAGCGTGAGCTGGCCTACGATCGCCTCGTCATCGCACTTGGCAGCACCTCAAATGACTTCGGCACGCCGGGCGTGAAAGATCACTGCATCTTCCTTGATAACCCGCATCAGGCGCGTCGTTTCCACAACGAAATGCTCAACCTGTTCCTGCGTTTCTCGGCTAGCGAAGGCAGCCTGGAAAAGGTCAATATCGCCATTGTCGGCGGCGGTGCTACCGGCGTGGAACTCTCCGCTGAGCTGTATAACGCGGTGAAACAGCTGCACAGCTACGGCTACAAAGGTCTGGATAGCAGCTCGCTGAACGTCACGCTGGTGGAAGCCGGTGAACGCATTCTGCCTGCGCTGCCACCGCGCATCTCAGCGGCGGCGCATCAGGAGCTGACCAAACTTGGCGTGCGGGTGTTGACGCAAACCATGGTCACCAGCGCCACCGAAAACGGCTTGAATACCAAAGGCGGCGAATTCATCGAGGCCGATTTGATGGTGTGGGCGGCCGGTATCAAAGCGCCAGATTTCCTGAAAGAGATTGGCGGACTGGAAACCAACCGCATCAATCAGCTGGTGGTGAAAGAGACGCTGCAAACTACGCTGGATGACGACATCTACGCGATTGGTGACTGCGCCTCCTGCGCGCTGCCGGGTGGCGGATTCGTGCCGCCGCGCGCGCAGTCAGCGCATCAGATGGCGTCGCGCGCGCTGGAGAACATCCTTGCACAGCGTAAAGATAAACCATTGAAAGCCTATGTTTATAAAGATCACGGTTCGCTGGTATCGCTGTCGCGCTTCAGCACCGTGGGCAGTTTGATGGGTAACCTGATGCGCGGATCGATGATGGTGGAAGGGCGCATTGCGCGTTTTGTCTACATCTCTCTATATCGTATGCACCAGATTGCGCTCCACGGATACTTCAAGACCGGTCTGATGATGCTGGTCGGCAGTCTTAACCGCGTACTGCGTCCGCGCCTCAAGCTGCACTGATGATTTTCGGGCGGTGAATGCCGCCCCACGCCACGTCAGCTGCCGTAACCCGCTGAAAACTGCACGTTCAGCTTAAGGTTACGGCACTATTTCACCCGCTCTCAGAACTCTCCTAAAAGCTGGCCCTGATGGGTTTCCGCTGCGTTTCCTCCATTAATCTGATGTTGCAATTACGGTCCATCTGTAAAACTTATTACCAACAAACACGGCGCGGCGCGCACGCCGGTTATGCCTCGGCTACATCAGGATTTCGTAGCGGCAGGAATGCGCGGTAACAACCTTCAGGAGGACATTCCTGTGAATAAATCAATGTTAGCGGGTATCGGTATCGGCGTAGCAGCAGCGTTAGGCGTTGCCGCAGTCGCCAGCATGGATGTCTTCGATCGCGGCCCGCAGTTTGCACAAGTTCTGTCGGCGACGCCGATCAAAGAGAGCATCAAGCAGCCGCGACAGGAGTGTCGCAATGTGACGCTGACCCATCGTCGTGCGGTGCAGGATGAGAATCGCATTGCCGGTTCGGTGCTGGGTGCAGTAGCTGGCGGCGTGTTGGGCCATCAGTTTGGTGGCGGACGCGGACGCGATGTGGCTACGGTAGCGGGCGCGTTGGCCGGTGGTTACGGTGGTAATCAGGTACAGGGTGCGCTGCAGGATCGCGACACTTACACCACCAACGAGCAACGTTGCAAAACGGTATACGATAAACAGGAAAAAATGCTGGGTTATGACGTGACCTATAAAATAGGCGACCAGCAGGGCAAAATCCGCATGGAAAACGACCCTGGCACCCGCATTCCGCTCGACCGTAATGGTCAGCTGATCCTGAATTCGAATCAGGCCTAATTGGGCAAAGATGCATCACAGCAGCAGTAACAAAAAAGCGCCGCAAGGCGCTTTTTTCGTATCACACATCATCTCGGCCGTAGGGTCGCCATTCATGGCGACCTGGTGCGTATGAATGTGCACCCTACGAAAACCTCGGTAAACCACCGTAGGGTCGCCATTCATGGCGACCTTCCGCAACACGGCATCAAACCCGATTTTTCGCCAGCTCACTGACAAAACCCTGCACCCATTCCATACGGATTTTCCGGTCCGCCATGTCGCGGGTGAATTTCAGGCGCGTTGGGCCATCCAGTTTCCACTGCTTAGGATCTTTCTGCAGCAGGCCAATCAGCCAGCCCGGATCAACCTGATTCTGCGGCGCAAACTCAAAGAAACCGCCTTTGTCACTGGCTTCGATCTTACGAATCCCCAACTCGCGCGCCACTAAACGCAGCCCGGCGATATCCAGCAGATTGCGTGCGGCATCCGGCAGTTTGCCGAAGCGGTCAATCATCTCGACCTTCAGCTCCGCCAAATCCTGCTCATCCGCCGCGCTGGCTACGCGCTTGTAGAGCGACAAGCGGGTATTCACGTCCGGGATAAAATCATCCGGCAGCAGGGCAGGCATGCGCAGTTCGATTTCGGTTTGATTGCTGGTGAGATCTTCCAGCGACGGCTCGCGGCCCGCCTTCAGCGCATCGACCGCATTCTCCAGCAGCTCCATATACAGCGTGAAGCCGATGGTTTCCATCTGGCCGCTCTGATCTTCGCCGAGCAGTTCACCCGCGCCGCGAATCTCCAGATCGTGGGTTGCCAGCGCAAAACCGGCGCCAAGATCTTCCAGCGACGCGATAGCTTCCAGACGCTTCTGCGCATCGGTGGTCATCGCTTTTGGATGCGGCGTCAGCAGCCACGCATAGGCCTGATGATGCGAACGTCCCACGCGGCCACGCAACTGATGCAGCTGCGCCAGACCAAAGTGGTCGGCGCGTTCAATGATAATGGTGTTGGCGCTGGGGACGTCGATACCGGTTTCGATGATGGTGGTACACACCAGCACGTTAAAGCGCTGATGGTGGAAATCATTCATCACCCGCTCGAGATCGCGTTCGCGCATCTGGCCGTGACCAATGGCAATACGCGCTTCCGGCACCAGATCGGCCAGTCGCTGCGCCGCTTTTTCGATGTTTTCGACGTCATTGTAGAGATAGTAAACCTGGCCGCCGCGCAGTACTTCACGCAGGATCGCCTCGCGCACTACCAAACTGTCGTACTCACGCACAAAGGTTTTCACCGCCATGCGTCGTGCCGGTGGCGTGGCAATGATCGACAGATCGCGCATGCCGCTCATCGCCATATTCAGGGTACGCGGAATCGGCGTGGCGGTGAGCGTCAGGATATCGACATCAGCGCGCATCGCCTTGATCCGCTCTTTGTGACGCACGCCAAAGCGGTGCTCTTCATCGACAATCAGCAGGCCGAGATCGTGCCATTTCAGGTCGTTGGACAGCAGCTTATGCGTGCCAATCAAAATATCGACTTTGCCCTCGCGCGCCTGCTCCAGCACCTGACTCTGCTCTTTGGCGGTGCGGAAGCGCGATAGCATTTCAATGCGCACCGGCCAGTTAGCGAAACGATCGCGGAAGTTGTCGTAATGCTGCTGCGCCAGCAAGGTGGTGGGCACCAGCACCGCGACCTGTTTGGCATTCTCAACCGCGAGGAACGCGGCGCGCATCGCCACCTCGGTTTTACCAAAGCCGACGTCGCCGCACACCAGACGATCCATCGCCAGCGGCTGACACATGTCGCTCAGCACCGCGTTGATCGCCTGACCTTGATCCGGCGTGGTTTCAAACGGGAAGCCTTCGCAGAACAGCTGATACTGATCGCGATCGTGCTTAAAGGCGAAGCCGGTTTTGGCCGCGCGCTGAGCATAGATATCCAGCAGCTCGGCCGCTACGTCGCGCACTTTCTCGGCGGCTTTCTGCCGCGCGCGCGACCAGGCATCGCTGCCGAGTTTATGCAGCGGCGCATTCTCATCGGCGCCACCGGCATAGCGGCTAATCAGATGCAGCGATGAAACCGGCACATACAGCTTGGCGTCGCCCGCATAGGAGAGCATCAGATACTCAGCCACGATGCCGCCGGCTTCCAGCGTGGTCAGGCCGATATAACGCCCAACGCCGTGCTCCAGATGCACCACCGGCTGGCCGGGATGCAGCTCGGCAAGGTTGCGGATCAGCACATCAGGATTGATGGTGCGGCGATTATCCTGACGACGACGACTGACGCGCTCGCCAAGCAGATCGCTTTCGCAGATCAATGCCAGCTGGCGTTGCGTATCGATAAAGCCGCGCTCGCTGGCGCCAATCATCAGGCTGTGCGGCTGATTGGCGGCCTGATCAAAGTGATCGATGGCATGCGGACGCAGTTTGATGCGCGTTAGCAGCTCTTGCAGACTTTCGCGGCGGCCTTCACTCTCCACCGAGAAAATCACCTGGCCGCTGAATTGTTCAAGGAACTGACGCAGCAGATCGAGTGGCGCTTTGGCTTGCGCCTGCACGGTTAATTCCGGCAGCGGCTGATAACCCAGGTTGGTATTTGCCGCTTTCTCCGGCAGCGTGTCGCTGCTTAGCTGCATGCGCGGCCAGGCTTTCAGTTCGCTCATTAGCGTGTCGGGACGCAGCCACAGCGTTACCGGCTCCAGCAACGGACGCATTGGATCGATTCGGCGATTCTCAAAGCGCGCGTTAGCGTCTAGCCAGAAGCGCTCTGCGCTGGCCAGCAAATCACCGCTGTTGAGCAGCAGCGTATTGGCGGGCAGATAGCTAAACAGCGTCGGCAACTCCTGCTCAAAGAACAGCGGCTGCCAGTATTCGATACCGGCGGGCAGCGTGCCTTTGCTCACCTGCTGATAGACGTGCTCCGGCTCGCGCCGCACGTCAAAGGTTTCGCGCCAGCGGCTGCGGAACAGTTCGATGGCGGCTTTATCCGTGGGGAATTCATGCGCCGGCAGCAGGTTAATCGCGTTAACCGCTTCCAGCGTGCGCTGGGTATCGACATCAAACAGGCGCAGGCTGTCGATCTCGTCATCAAAGAAGTCGATGCGATAAGGTTGATCGCTGCCCATCGGGAACAGATCGAGCAAGGCGCCACGCGTGGCGTATTCGCCGTGCTCCATCACCTGATCGACATGGCGATAACCAGCCTGCTCCAGCTGATCGCGCAGCGCATCGCGCGACAGCTTTTGCCCTTGCTGCATCACCAGCGCATGGCCGTGCAGGAAGCTGTGCGGACAAACGCGCTGCATCAGCGTGTTGACCGGCATAATCAGCATACCGCGCGTTAAGTTGGGCAGCTGATACAGCGTGGAGAGGCGAGCAGAGATAATGTCCTGATGCGGCGAGAAACTGTCGTAGGGCAGGGTTTCCCAGTCAGCGAGGTTAGTGACCGGCAGATCGGTGAACTGGCGTATCTCCTCCTGCAGACGCAAGGCAGATTGCATATCCGGGGTAATCATCAACACCGGACCGCTGTGGCGTTCGGTGATGCTGGCACACTCAAGCGCTTGCGCGGCGCCGACTAGCTGGCCGAGCTGGCGATGGTCGCCGGCTTTGACTGGCAGGGTATAACGACTCTGTTCCGACATGGGATCTCGACATTCTCTCCTTGGATTACAGGGCGTCATCATTCCATAATCCGCCCTGAGGATCATCTGTCGTTTCGGAGTTTCTGCCAGGTCGCCATAAATGACGACCCTACAAAACCCCCACGAATCACTTACTCGATTGCTGGGTGTAGTGCATACGTGGGCGATCGACATTGGCCCATGACAGCTCTTTCTCCAGATGGTAGCTGTGATTGCCGTCGTCCCACTTCACGTAATAGCCGGTTGGCGCATCTCCCTGTTCAAAAACGTTAACGATCTCGCCTTTAATTTCACCCGATTTGTGCTTAACAATACTGCTTTTGGGGAACTTGAACATGGTGTACTCCTCCTCGCCTACGGTAATTCACCTTTAAGTCTACGCCAGCCTATGACTAATAAACGTACAAATAACATCATTAATTTGTCGCAATTTTATGCATAAGCGTTGGCTGGTACGGTTTTTGACACAACTTTGCCGCAGACTCAGAGGGTTAGAGGTTTCATAAAGGGGACGCCTCCTTTATCATCCCACTACTTATTTTCAGGCAACTGCCAAGACGGATCTCATGTATCAACCAGTCGCGTTATTCATCGGTTTGCGCTACATGCGTGGACGTGCCTCAGACCGCTTTGGTCGCTTCGTCTCCTGGCTCTCTACTATCGGCATCACGCTCGGCGTGCTGGCGCTGGTCACCGTGTTATCGGTGATGAACGGCTTCGAGCGCGAGCTGGAAGGCAATATCCTCGGCCTGATGCCGCAGGCGCTGATCACCAGCGACAAGGGCAGCATCAATCCGAAGGAATTGCCAGCTGAGGATCTCAAACTGCAAGGTGTCAAGCGCATCGCTCCGCTCACTACCGCCGATGTGGTGCTGCAAAGCGCGCGTAATGTCTCGGTCGGCGTAATGCTCGGTATCAATCCTGACGAACAGGATCCGCTGACACCGTTCCTCGTCAACACCCAACAAAGCGTGCTGCAAGCGGGCCAGTACAACGTCATCCTCGGTGAGCAACTGGCTGCACAGCTGGGCGTGAAGCGTGGCGATCAGCTGCGTTTGATGGTGCCGTCGGTCAGCCAGTTCACGCCGGTGGGGCGTTTGCCGAGCCAGCGTATTTTCACCGTGGCCGGCACCTATGCCGCCAACAGCGAAGTGGATGGCTATCAGATTCTGGTCAATCAGCAGGATGCTTCACGCGTGATGCGCTATCCGCTCGGCAACATCACCGGCTGGCGTTTGTGGCTGGATAAGCCGTTGAGCGTTGATGCGCTCAGCCAGCAGAAACTGCCGGATGGCCTGACGTGGAAAGACTGGCGCGAACGCAAAGGCGATCTGTTCCAGGCGGTGCGCATGGAGAAAAATATGATGGGGCTGCTGCTGAGCCTGATCATCGCGGTGGCGGCCTTTAATATCATTACCTCGCTCGGCCTGCTGATCATGGAGAAGCAGGGCGAAGTGGCGATCCTGCAAACGCTGGGTTTGACCCGCCGCCAGATTGTCGCGGTGTTTATGGTGCAGGGCGCTAGCGCCGGCATTATTGGCGCGCTGCTGGGCACCGTGCTTGGCGTGCTGCTTGCCAGCCAACTGAATAATTTGATGCCGGTAATTGGCCTGTTCCTCGATGGCGCGGCGCTGCCGGTCGACATCAACGTATTGCAGGTGATCACCATCGCGCTGGTCTCAATGGCCGTCGCGCTGCTCTCTACTCTTTATCCGTCGTGGCGCGCTGCCGCCGTCCAACCCGCTGAGGCTTTACGTTATGAGTAATACTCCTTTGTTGCAGTGTCGTGACCTGTGCAAACGCTATCAGGAAGGCAGCGTGCAGACCGATGTGCTGCGCAATGTGGCTTTCAGCCTGCAGCCGGGTGAACTGACGGCAATTGTCGGCAGTTCCGGTTCGGGTAAAAGTACCTTGCTGCATCTGCTCGGCGGCCTGGATGCGCCTACCTCGGGCGATGTGATTTTTGATGGTAAATCGCTAAACGCGATGTCGTCCGCCGCGAAAGCCGAGTTGCGTAACCGCGAACTCGGCTTTATCTATCAGTTCCACCATTTGCTGCCGGACTTTAGCGCGCTGGAGAATGTGGCGATGCCACTGCTGATTGGCAAAATCGGCAAAGCGGAAGCGGAGTCACGCGCGCGTGAAATGCTGGCGGCGGTAGGACTGGAAAAACGTGCTGCGCATCGGCCTTCTGAGCTGTCGGGCGGTGAACGTCAGCGTGTGGCGATTGCCCGCGCGCTGGTGAATCGTCCGCGCCTGGTGATGGCGGATGAACCCACCGGTAACCTCGATGCGCGCAACGCCGATGCAATTTTCGAACTGCTGGGCGAGCTGAACGTCAAGCAGGGCACCGCTTTCCTGGTGGTGACGCACGATTTGCAGCTGGCCAAACGCCTGAGCCGGCAGATGGAGATGCGCGACGGTGAGCTGAGCGACCAACTGACGCTGGGAGTGATCTGATGGCTTCGTCATTATCCCTGCTGCTCGGGCTGCGTTTTAGCCGCGGTCGGCGGCGTGGTGGCATGGTCTCGCTGATCTCCATCATCTCCACCATCGGCATCGCGCTTGGCGTGGCGGTGCTGATCATCGGTCTGAGCGCCATGAACGGCTTTGAGCGTGAGCTTAACAACCGCATTCTGGCGGTGGTTCCGCACGGTGAAATCGAGCCGGTGAATCAGCCGTTCCGCAACTGGCAACCGATGATCGCGCCGATTGAGCAGGTTGCTGGCATTGCCGCTGCCGCGCCCTACATCAACTTCACCGGGCTGATTGAGAGCGGCGCGAAGCTGCAAGCGCTGCAGGTGAAAGGTGTCGATCCGCAGCAGGAAGCGCGTCTTAGCGCCTTGCCGAGCTTTGTTGCCGGTGATGCGTGGTCACAGTTCGCGGCCGGGAAACAGCAGATCATTCTGGGTGGCGGCATCGCCAAATCGCTCAACGTTAAACAGGGCGACTGGATCACCATCATGATCCCGAATAACGATGGCGAGAATAAGCTGTTGCAGCCGAAACGTATTCGTCTGCAGGTCAGCGGCGTGCTGCAACTGAGCGGCATGCTCGATCACAGCCTGGCGCTGGTGCCGCTGGCCGATGCGCAGAAGTATCTGGATATGGGCGACAGCGTCAGCGGTATTGCGCTGAAGATGAATGACCCGTTCCAGGCGCAGAAGCTGGTACGAGACGCCGGTGAAGTGACGCACTCTTACGTCTATATCAAGAGCTGGATTGGCACTTACGGCTACATGTACCGTGACATCCAGATGATTCGCGCCATTATGTATTTAGCCATGGTGCTGGTGATTGGCGTGGCCTGCTTCAACATCGTTTCGACGCTGGTGATGGCGGTGAAAGACAAGAGCAGCGACATCGCGGTGCTGCGTACGCTGGGCGCCAAAGATGGTTTGATTCGCGCCATCTTTATCTGGTATGGCTTGCTGGCGGGCCTGCTTGGCAGCGTCAGCGGCGTGGTGGTCGGCGTGCTGGTGGCGCTCAATCTCACGCCGGTAATGCGCGTGTTTGAGCACCTGACCGGGCATCAGTTGCTGGCGGGCGATATTTACTTTATCGATTTCCTGCCGTCCGAACTGCACTGGATTGATGTGATTTCGGTGCTGGGCACCGCGATTGTCCTGAGCCTGATTGCCAGCTGGTATCCGGCACGTCGCGCCAGCCGTATCGATCCGGCCCGCGTGCTTAGCGGTCAGTAAAGATAAAACGCAGCCGCCGTGCGGCTGCTATTATCGGGCAGATTAGCCCGAAAAATACCCGACGCGCGGCGATAAACGCCGCAGATAAGGAGCTTTTATGCGCATACCGCGCCGCCGCCTACGACTCGCCCGCGACAAAAAAAACCGCCGCAAGGTGCATCAGCGCTTTCGCCAGCGCATCTTCGAGCGCGATCGCAAAGCTGAACTGGCCGCGCATCCGCAACCGCGCGTGGTGGTGCTGACCGGCGCGGGTATCTCCGCTGAGTCGGGTATTCGCACGTTCCGCGCCGCCGATGGCTTGTGGGAAGAGCACCGTGTGGAAGATGTCGCTACGCCGGAAGGTTTTCAACGCAATCCGGCGCTGGTGCAGGCGTTTTACAATGCGCGCCGCCAGCAGCTACAGCAGTCCGAAATTCAGCCCAACGCGGCGCACAAAGCGCTGGCGGAACTGGAGCAGGTGCTGGGCGATAACTTCCTGCTGGTGACGCAGAATATCGATAACCTGCACGAACGCGCCGGCAGCCAGCGCGTGCTGCATATGCATGGTGAATTGCTGAAGGTGCGCTGCGTCAGCAGTGGACAAGTGCTGGACTGGACGGAAGATTTAACCCCGGACGATCGCTGCACCTGCTGCCAGTTCCCGGCCATGCTGCGCCCGCACATCGTGTGGTTTGGTGAAATGCCGCTGGGAATGGAGGAGATTTATCAGGCGATTGAGCAGGCGAATCTGTTTATCGCCATTGGCACCTCGGGCCACGTATATCCCGCTGCTGGCTTTGTCCACGAGGCGAAACTGCAGGGCGCACATACCGTGGAGCTGAACCTGGAACCGAGCCAGGTCGGCAATGAGTTTGCCGAGAGTCATTACGGCTTAGCAAGCGAAGTGGTGCCAGAGTTTGTGCATACGTTTTTGCGTGGGTTGTATAAGTAGCGATTGTCGTAGGGTGCGCATTTATGCGCACCTGGCATGCCAGGTCGCCATGAATGGCGACCCTACGAAAGATTAACGTCCCGCCTTCAGCTTCTGGAACAGCGTCTCATACTGCACGCTGGCTTCACCGACATCGTTCTGCCATTCGCCGTTTTTAATCACATCCTCAGCAGGATAAAGCGAAGGATCGTTGGCCACTTCCTGTGGCAATAACTTCTTCGCCGCCAGGTTTGGTGTGGGATAACCAATGGTTTCCGCCACCTGCGCCGCCACATCCGGACGCAGCAGGAAGTTAATCAGCTTCAGCGCGCCTTCACGGTTTTTGGCGTTGGCGGGAATCGCCAGGTTATCCATCCAGAAAATCCCGCCTTCCTGCGGCCAGATAATCTGTAGCGGCGTACCCGCCTGGCGCGCAACGTAGGCGGAACCGTTCCAGATCATGCCAACGTTCACTTCGCCTTCCATAAACGGGTTGCCCGGATTATCGGAGTTAAACGCCAGCACATTCGGCATCAGCTTTTTCAGCTCTTCATAAGCGGCTTCGATCTGTTTGGGATCGCGGGTGTTGCCCGAATAGCCCAGCTTGCGCAGCGCCATCTGGAACACTTCACGCGCGTCGTCGGTCAGCAGCAGGCTCTGCTTATACTCTGGCTTCCACAAATCAGCCCAGCGGGTAATGCTTTTGGCATCTACTTCGTCGGTGTTGATGCCAATGGCAGTGGCGCCCCAGATATACGGGATCGAGTAATCGTTATTAGGATCAAACGGCTTATTCAGCAGGTTAGGATCGAGATTTTTGAAGTTGCTGAGCTGGGATTTATCGATCTTTTGCAGCATGCCTTCATTACGCATCTTGGCGACGAAGTAGGTTGAAGGCACCACCAAATCGTAAGCGCCATCTTTCCAGGTCTTCAGCTTGGCATACATGCTTTCATTGGATTCGTAGGTGGAGTAAATCACCTTGATGCCAGTCTCTTTAGTGAACTGCTCCAGCAGTCCCGGCGGCACGTATTCGGTCCAGTTATAGAAGTAGAGCGTTTTGCCGGCATCCGCCTGCGCGCTCTGCATGCCCAATGCCAGCGCCCCAGCCGCCAGCCAATGAGACCAATTTTTCATCGATTATCCTCTATTTGGTTTTATCACGGAGCAACAGCTGACTGAGCGCCACCAACAGCAGCGACAGCAGCAGCAAAATTGTCGCCAGCGCGTTCACTTCCGGTGACACGCCAACTTTAACCATCGAGTAGATTTTTAACGGCAAAATTTCGAAGCTTGGGCCGGTGACGAACGACGATACCACGACATCGTCCATCGACAGCGTAAAGCTGAGCAGCCAACCCGCTGCGACCGCCGGTAGCGCCAGCGGCAGCAGAATTTTGCGCAAAATGGTGACTTCGCTGGCACCAAGATCTTTGGCGGCTTCCAGCATGCGCACATCAAACCCTTTCAGGCGCGAATAGACGGTGATCACCACAAACGGCAGGCAGAAGGTGATGTGCGAGAACAGCAGCGACCAGAAGCCAAGCGAAATGCCCAGCAGCATAAACAGCACCAGCAGCGAAATCGCCATCACGATATCCGGCGACATCATCACCACGAACAGCATGCCGCTGACGAACGGTTTACCACGGAAGCGATAGCGATAGAGCGCGACGGCGGTCAGCGAGCCGATAATTGTGGCGCAGCTGGCGGAGAGCACACCCATCAGCAATGAATGCTGTGCCGCCTGAATCAGGCTGTCGTTGTTCATCAGCAGGCGATACCACTGCGTGCTGAAGCCCTGCCAGTTAATGCCGAAACGCGAACTGTTGAAGGAGTTGACGATCAGAATGATGATCGGGATATAAAACCAGGCGTAAATCACGGCCATGAAGCCGCCACGTAACCAGCGCGCCATCATTGCAGTTCCACCTTGCTGTTCAGCATACGCGCTGCGCGCCAGTAAGCCAGCAGCATCAGCCCCATCAGCAGCGTCATCACAATGCTGGTGGCGGCACCGAATGGCCAGTCGCGGATATTCAGGAACTGGCTCTTGATCACGTTGCCAATCAACAGATTTTTCGCGCCGCCCAGCAAATCCGCCACAAAGAACAAGCCCATCGCCGGGATAAACACCAGCAGGCAACCGGCGACAATGCCTGGCATGGTCAGCGGCAGAATGATGCGTAAGAAGGTTTTCACTTTACTGGCGCCGAGATCGCGCGCCGCTTCGAGGCAGGATTTATCCAGCTTTTCCAGGCTGGAGTAGAGCGGCAGCACCATAAACGGCAGCAGAATGTAGATCAGTCCCAGAATCACCGCTTCCGAGGTGTACATGATGCGAAACGGTTTATCGATCACCCCGAGCCACAGCAAAAATTCATTCAGCCAACCGCGTGTGCTGAGGAAGATTTTCAGGCCATAGATGCGGATCAGCGAGTTGGTCCAGAACGGCACAATCAGCAGGAACAGCATCAGCGGACGCAGGCGCGCCGGCAGTTTCGTCAGACACCAGGCAAACGGATAACCCAGCAACAGGCAGCACAGCGTGGCGATAAACGCCATATTCAGCGAGTGCAGCAGCACATCGGCGTAAAGTGGATCCAGCAGTCGCGTGTAGTTATCAAGGGTGAAGGCCATACTGACAAAATGCGCATCATCGCGCGTCAGGAAGCTGGTGGCGAAGATCATCAGGTTAGGCAGCAGCACAAACAGCGTTAGCCAGCTGACGATCAGCGCGACAATCACTTTCTGCAGACGGTTACGCATCAACTTCATACGGCAGCACCACCTCCCAGTTTGGCACCCAGCTGACCGCCATTTTCTGGTTCAGCGAGTGATCAAAATCGGGATCGTCTTCGTTGAAGAACTCGCTCACCGTCAGCAGCTTGCCGTTCTCCAGCTCCACGGTGGATTCCAGCGTCATGCCTTTATAATTGCGCTCGCGCACGTAGCCGATCAGGTTGTCGCTGCGGCTGTCGTGATCAATCTCTTCGACGCGCAGATCTTCCGGGCGCAGTAGCACGTGCAGCTTATCGCCCGCGCTGACCGGGAAATCACACTGCAGCTCACATTCACGCCCTTCCACGCGCGCGCGGATAGTGGGTGCATGCTCGCTGTTCAGCACCTCGGCATCGAACACGTTTATTTCGCCGATAAAGCGCGCGACAAACAGGTTGGCGGGCTCTTCGTAAATCTCGCGCGGCGTGCCGTCCTGTTCGATGCGACCATCGCGCATCACCACGATACGATCGGACATGGTCAGCGCTTCTTCCTGATCGTGGGTGACGAAGACAAAGGTGATGCCGAGCTTACGCTGCAGCGCTTTGAGCTCGTTTTGCATCTGACGGCGCAGCTTATAATCCAGCGCTGACAGCGACTCATCCAACAGCAGCACTTTCGGGCGATTGACCACCGCGCGCGCAATCGCCACGCGCTGCTGCTGACCGCCAGAAAGCTGATGCGGACGGCGATCGGCAAAACTCTCCAGCTGCACCATCGCCAGCGCATCGTTAACGCGCGTGGTGATCTCGGCCGCTGGGGTTTTCTGCATGCGCAGACCAAAGGCGACGTTCTCAAACACCGACATGTGCGGGAACAGCGCGTAGCTCTGAAACACGGTGTTGATGTTGCGATGCTCGGCGGGCAGATCGGTGATGTCATTATCATCAAGAATGATGTGACCGCGATCGGCATCTTCCAGCCCGGCAATCAGTCGCAATATGGTGGTTTTTCCGCAGCCGGAAGGGCCAAGCAGCGTGATGAACTCGCCGTGACGGATGGTCAGGTCGAAGTCAGAGATGATGCTTTTGCCATCGAAAGCTTTACTGATGCCAGAAAGCGTAACCAGCGCAGGGGCGCGTGTTTGCGTCATTTTAGTCACTCAGTCTGATGGTGAATCAGGTTACAGCATAGCCGCTGGTGGCCGCTTGCTGTGATGAAGGGCGCGATGATACCGCAAAAATGTGTCAATGCCATGTTTTGCCACGGATTTACCTTGAAAACTCTGAAAAATGCCGGAGTATGCGTAACGGATAAGTCGGACAGGTGAGCGTGAGCTAATTTTCAGCGCAATTCACGTTGAGAGAGCTAACCTGAAGGATAATGATTTGACGCAACATGGTGTCGTTAGACCACCATGATAATGACGCAGGTTCTTTAGAGGGATGACAGATGGATCAATTACTTGAGCGTTTTCTCAGTTATGTCGCAGTAGAAACTCAGTCAAAACCTCAGGCACGGCAGGTGCCAAGCAGCGAAGGGCAGTGGACGCTGGCGCGTCAATTACAGGAAGAACTCATCGCGCTGGGCTTTGTTGATGTCTCTCTGAGCGATCATTGCTGTGTGATGGGCACCTTGCCGGCTAACGTCGATTGGGCCACGCCGGTGATCGGCTTTATTTCGCATATGGATACCTCACCGGATTTCACCGCTAAAAACGTCAATCCGCAGATTATTGAAAACTACCGCGGTGGCGATATCGCGCTCGGCAACGGCGATGAAATCTTGTCGCCGGTGATGTTCCCGATCCTGCATAAGCTGATCGGCCATACGCTGATCACCACCGATGGCAAAACCCTGCTCGGCGCAGATGACAAAGCCGGTATCGCCGAGATCATGACCGCGATGGCGCGTCTGGCAAAAAGTGATACGCCACACGGCGCGATTCGCGTGGCCTTTACGCCGGATGAAGAGATTGGTCGCGGCGCATCTCACTTCGACGTTGAAGGTTTTGCCGCCGATTGGGCGTATACCGTGGATGGCAGCGATCTCGGCGAGTTTGAGTTCGAGAACTTCAACGCCGCCACCGCAATGGTCAAAATCACAGGCAACAACGTGCATCCGGGCAGCGCCAAAAATGTGATGGTCAATGCTCTGGATCTGGCGATGCGCTTCCACGCGGAATTGCCTGCCAAAGAGAAGCCGCAGTTCACCGAAGGCTACGAAGGCTTCTTCCATCTGCACACCATCAAAGGCACGGTTGAGCATGCCGAGCTGATGTATTTGATCCGTGATTTTGATGCCGACAACTATGAACAGCGTAAACAGCTGCTGGAAGAGATTGGCCAGCGCGTCAGCAAAGGGCTGCAAAGCGAGTGTTCGGTGAAAGTTGAAATCAGCGATAGCTATCGCAACATGCGCGAGAAGGTTGAACCGCATCCGCACATTATTGAGTTAGCGCTGCAGGCGATGCGCGATTGTGGCATTGAACCGAACGTCAAACCAATTCGCGGCGGCACCGACGGCTCAGCGTTGTCGTGGAAAGGATTGCCGTGCCCGAACCTGTTTACCGGCGGCTACAACTATCACGGCAAGCACGAGTTCGCCTCACTTAATGTGATGGCGCAGTCAGTGGATGTGATTGTGCGTTTGGCTGAGCTGGCGGGACAGAAAAAGTAACAGTATCCAGGTGCGCATAAATGCGCACCCTACAACGTCGTACGGTCGCCATTCATGGCGACCGTAACGCCAGCTTACTCGCCGAAAAACCAATATCCGCTATTCACCAACGCCGCCAGCTGCGCCAGCAGTGAAGGATCATCCAGCGCATCGCCGAAATCTTCCAGCGTCAGCACATGATTGTGCGCCAATGCCGCCAGCACATGCGGATGGCTGCTGGTGATCGATTCCCCGTTCACGAACACCACATCGCCGATGGTCAATACGCGCAGGCCGCCGAGACGGGTCAGCGCATCGCCTTGCTGCAATGCATCGTAAATCTCATCCGGCTGATACGGCGGCTCCGGCGGCGCGACGTCCAGTTCGTGACGTGACTGAGAAATAAACTCGCCAAACCACTGATTAAACTGCTCTGGCTGGTTAATTACATCCATCATCACTTTGCGGATACCTTCCAGTTCAGACGGCAGGATCTGCGATGGGCATTCACGCGATGGCACATCAGGATCGCTGTAGCGATAGCTGCCCAATTCGTTGGCCAGCATGTGATCGGCAAAACCGCTGATCAGCTCGCGACCGTTCGGTGCGCGGAAACCAACCGAATAGTTGATGGCGTTTTCCAGCGAATAGCCTTCATGCGGGAATCCAGGCGGAATATAGAGAATATCGCCGGGCTCCATCTCTTCATCGATGATGGCGTCGAACGGCTCAACCTGCAGCAGATCCGGATGCGGGCAGTGCTGTTTCAACGGCACTTTTTCACCCACGCGCCAGCGACGACGGCCAGTGCCTTGAATGATAAACACATCGTACTGATCGAAATGCGGGCCCACGCCGCCACCCGGCACGGCAAAAGAGATCATCAGATCGTCAACGCGCCAGTCGGGCAGGAAACGGAATGGGCGCATCAGCGCGGCAGAAGGTTCATGCCAATGGTTGACCGCCTGCACCAGCAGCGACCAGTTGCTCTCACCGAGATGATCGTAGCTTTCAAACGGTCCGTGACTGACTTGCCATTTGCCTTCGTTATGGCTGACAAGGCGGCTATCCACCTCATTTTCCATTGCCAGACCAGCCAGCTCGTCAGGAGAAATAGGATCGACGAAGTTTTTAAATCCACGTTTAAGCACCACCGGGCGTTTCTGCCAGTAGCGCTGAATAAAGTCGGGCCAGTTGATATCGAGCTGATAGTCCATATGGGGAGTCCGTTTGCTGCAAAGAATGATGGCAAGTATAACAGCCCGCGTCCCTTTCTACTCGCGGTGATGCTCGACTTCCTGGCGCTGGAAAATCACTTCCATGCGCGCGCCACCGAGTGGGCTGGTGGTGGCAATCACCTGACCGGCGTACTGTTCGAGGATATCGCGCACCACGGCTAACCCTAATCCCTGACCGGGACGCAAGGTGTCGGCGCGTTGACCGCGCACGAAGATCAAATCGCGTTTGCTTTCCGGAATGCCGGGGCCGTCATCATCAATAAACAGATGCAAAGTGTTGTCGGTTTGGCGCGCGGTGACTTCAATAAATTCGAGGCAATATTTGCAGGCGTTATCGAGTACGTTGCCCAGCACTTCCATAAAGTCATTTTTATCGCCGATAAAGGTCAGTTCCGGCGAGATATCCAGCGTGATCGCCACGCCTTTACGTTGATAGACCTTATTCAATGCCGAACAGAGGCTATCGAGCAGCGCCGACACCGAATGCAAATCGCGCTGCAGAGGATTGTGATCGGCCTGCATACTAGCGCGATGGAGGTAATAACCAATCTGCTGTGAGATGCGGCTGATCTGCTCAAGCATCACCGGTTCGGCCTGCTCAATGGTTAACTCTTTACCATTGCGTAACGATCGCAGCGTACTTTGCAGCACCGCCAGCGGAGTTTTCAGGCTGTGGGTGACATCCGAAAGTGTGGTGCGATAGCGCGTGTAGCGCTGGCGTTCATTGGTTAGCAGCAGGTTAAGATTGCGCACCAGGCTGCGTAGCTCCTGCGGCGGATTGTCATCGAGATTCTCGCGCTGGCCGGTTTCCAGCTCGCGCACTTGCGAAGTGAGATCGCCAATCGGCCGCAAACTCCAGTGTGCCGCCAGCCACAGCAGCGGAATCACCAGTAATAGATTCGCCGCCAGCACATAGCTGAACCACGACCACACTACATCGGAATGCTGCAACTCTTGCGGAATCGAATCGACCACCACAATGGTTAACGCCGGTAAGTTGGTGGTGGCATCGTAGCGATTGACGGCGACCGAGTGAGTGAAGGTGTCATTGCTGTCGCTATCCAGCGCGTGCAGTCGCTCTTTCGCCTGCGGGTTATTGCCCATCGCCGCCATGCTGGTGCGATTGCTGGTGTCGATTTCGTAGAAGTCGGGCTTGAGCAGCCATTCACGACGAATCTTTTTGCGGATATCCGGCACGTCGCGCTGCTGCCACAGCAGTTTCCCGTGTTCATCGTAGATAAAGACCAGCGTGGGGAAATTGAGCGTCATGCGCTCGGGCTGACCAATGGTGAGCTGATTGTCGTGCCATTGCGCCAGCGTGAAGAACAGATTGCTCTCGCCGCGCATCACGCGATAGGTATTTTTATCGAAGCTGACAACGTAGCCGACCACGGCGACCATGCCGTAGGAGAGCGACAAAAACAGTACGATCGCGGCCGTCGCCAACAGGAAACGGGCGCGAAGTGAGAAGGGGCGTAAGCGTTGTAACCACGTCATAAATCAGAGATCAAAGCGATATCCCTGGCCGCGCACGGTGTTGATCACTTCGGTCGGATAGAGTGACAGAATTTTTTTGCGCAGACGACCCATCAGCACGTCAATGGTGTGGCTTTCGCGCAGTTCGGCGTCGGGATAGAGCTGCAGCATCAGTGAATCTTTGCTTACCACTTTACCGGCGTTGCGAATCAGAGTTTCGACGATGGTGTACTCGAAGGCGGTGAGTTTTACCGGTTCGTCTTGCACCGTCAGTTCACGGCGAGAGAGATCGACCTGGAACGGTGGCATAGAGATAATTTGCGATGCATGACCGCTGTTGCGACGCATCAGCGCCTGCAAGCGTGCAGCCACTTCTTCAATGTGGAACGGCTTGGTCACGTAGTCGTCGGCACCGGCTTCCAGCGCTTCTACTTTAGCCTGCCAGCCTTCGCGAGCGGTTAATACCAGAATCGGTTGGCGAACGGCATCGGTGCGCCAGCGGCGAATCAGCGACATGCCATCTTCGTCCGGCAAACCAAGATCGACCAGCGCGATGTCGGGGATATGTTCTTGCAGGAAATAATCCGCTTCTTTGGCATCTTCTGCAGCATCGACCTGATGGCCCATGTCACGCAGCTGCACGGCGAGGTGATGGCGCAGCAGCGCATTATCTTCCACAACCAGTACACGCATAGTATTTCCTTAGCTTCGAACGTAGTGATGATGGAATGAGTATATGCGAAGGCAGCTAAACCGCAGATTAACACCGGGCAATGTTGGAAGACATCAGGTCGCCATAAATGGCGACCCTACAGCGCGGATGTCGTAGGGTGCGCATTAATGCGCACCCAAATAAAACACACCTGTTGCTGACGACTATTTTAAATCATCAACCATCTGAATCGCACGGCCAAGGTAGTTGGCTGGCGTCATCTGCTTCAGGCGCACTTTCTCCTCTTCCGGCAGCTCGAGGCTATCGATAAAGGTCTGCATGCCGGCGGCATCAACGCGTTTACCGCGCGTCAGCTCTTTCAGCTTCTCGTACGGTTTTTCAATACCGTAACGACGCATCACGGTTTGGATCGGCTCAGCCAGCACTTCCCAGTTGTGGTCCAGTTCGTCCAGCAGACGATCGCGGTTCACTTCCAGCTTAGAGATGCCTTTCAGCGTGGCCTGATAGGCGATCAGCGCATAACCGATACCCACGCCAAGGTTACGCAGCACGGTGGAGTCGGTCAGATCGCGCTGCCAGCGTGAAACTGGCAGTTTGCTCGCCAGATGCTGCATCATCGCGTTAGCCAGTCCGAGGTTGCCTTCGGAGTTTTCGAAGTCAATCGGGTTTACTTTGTGCGGCATAGTAGACGAACCGATTTCACCGGCGATGGTTTTCTGCTTGAAGTGATTGAGTGCGACGTAGCCCCAGATATCACGATCAAAGTCGATCAGAATGGTGTTGAAACGCGCGATGCAATCAAACAGCTCAGCGATGTAATCGTGTGGCTCGATCTGCGTGGTGTACGGGTTCCAGGTGATGCCCAGCGAGGTGACAAATTGCTCGCTCAGCTGGTGCCAGTCCACTTCCGGATAAGCCGAGATGTGGGCGTTGTAGTTGCCGACCGCGCCGTTGATTTTACCCAGCACTTCAATCTTGCTCAGCTGACGCAACTGGCGCTCCAGACGATACGCCACGTTCGCCATCTCTTTACCCATGGTCGATGGCGTTGCTGGCTGGCCGTGGGTGCGCGACAGCAGCGGAATGTCACGGTATTCGTGCGCCAGACCTTTAACTGCATCGATCAGTTTGTTCCAGAACGGCACGATCACATCACGACGTGCGGTTTCGAGCATCAGCGCGTGCGACAGGTTATTGATATCTTCGGAGGTACAGGCGAAGTGGATGAATTCAGACACCGCATGCAGCGCAGGGATATCGGCCACTTTCTCTTTCAGGAAATATTCCACGGCTTTGACGTCGTGGTTGGTGGTGCGCTCGATGGTTTTGATACGCGCCGCGTCGTCTTCGCTGAAATTGGCGACAATGGCATCAAGGAAAGCGTTTGCGTCGGCATCAAATGCAGGAACTTCCTTGATCTCTACAGTCGTAGCCAGTTTTTGTAACCAGCGAACCTCAACCTCAACGCGGAATTTCAGCAAACCGAACTCACTGAAAATGGCGCGCAGTGGGCTGACTTTATCGCCGTAACGACCATCGACAGGTGAAACGGCGGTCAGAGAGGATAATTCCATCAGTGCAACTCCTGAATCGTTTAACAATTATGCCGGGGCGGCGCTTAATACGCCGGGCCCAGGCGGGATAAAATGGTTTTGGCTTCGCTCAGCAAGCGCTGGCGCGAGAACATCAGCTGCAGTCGGCCACCGCCAACCTGCTGCCATAACACCGCAGAGCGAATGCCGGCCAGCAGGGCGGCGCGCACTTTACTCTGCACTTGTGAATTCTGTAATACCTGCGGCGAACCGGTCACCTGAATGCGCGGGCCCAGCGGGCTAATCACATCGACATAAATGCCAGCCATCGCGCTGGTGATGGTGTCTGATTCCAGTTCGTAATGCGCCAGCTGGCGATCAAGCTGGCCGATGCGCTGTGCCAGCGTGTTCATCGCGGCTTTATTGCCGTGCAGTTTACGCTCCAGCACCATCATGCTTAAGGTGTAGCGCGTCAGCTCTGCGCTGGCGCCCTGACGATTGCTGCTGTTCAGCACCGCCATCAAGGTCTCTAATCCAACCTTCAAATTGGCTTCGTCGTTGCCAAACACCGCCAGCGTTGAACCGGGATTGAGATCGATCAGGCTGCGCAGCGACACGTTCAGTGCCGCGTTATTGCAATGTCCCTGCTGCGCGAGCTGTTGCACCACATGGGCGGCCTGACATACGCCCGCCAGCGCCAGTGTAATCTCATAATAGTTCTTAGCCACGCTTAACTCCTGTCATCGCGTCGGGCAGCGCCGACCTTAGGCTTCTGCCAGAGGCAGGCGTTGTTCGATAATGCCGCCGCCGAGGCACACTTCACCGAGATAAAACACGGCAGATTGGCCTGGCGTGACGGCCGCAACCGGCTCGTCAAAACGGACTTCAATACGGTCGTCGCCGTGCGGAATGATTTCACACGGAATGTCGGTCTGACGATAGCGGGTTTTCACCGTGCAGCGCAGCGAGGCGGTAATCGGCTGGCGATCGACCCAATGTAGCTGTTGGGCAATCAACCCCACAGACATCAGGCGCGGATGCTCGCCGCCTTGCGCCACGATTAGACGATTGCGCGCCACATCTTTGTCGACCACATACCAGGGATCGTCGTTGCTCTCTTTACGACCGCCAATGCCCAGGCCTTTACGCTGGCCGAGCGTGTGATACATCAAGCCCTGATGTTCACCGACGATTTCACCGTCAACGGTTTCGATTTCGCCCGGCTGCGCAGGCAGATAGCGGCCAAGGAAGTCACGGAACTTGCGCTCGCCGATAAAGCAGATGCCGGTGGAATCTTTCTTCTTCGCGGTGATCAGGTCCAGCTGCTCAGCGATGCGGCGTACTTCCGGCTTATCCAGTTCGCCAACCGGGAACAGGCTTTGCGCGATCTGCTGGTGGCTGAGCGTGTAGAGGAAATAGCTCTGATCTTTGTTGCCGTCGAGTCCGCGCAGCAGGCGGCTTTGACCGTCCACATCCTGACGGCGCACGTAGTGGCCGGTGGCGATGAAATCTGCGCCGAGATCGTCCGCCGCGAATTCGAGGAAGGCTTTGAACTTGATCTCTTTGTTGCACAGGATGTCGGGATTCGGCGTGCGACCCGCTTTGTACTCTTCCAGGAAGTGCTCGAACACGTTATCCCAGTACTCAGCGGCGAAGTTGATTTTGTGCAGTTTGATGCCGAGTTTGTCACACACGGCTTGTGCGTCAGCCAGATCATCGGCGGCGGTGCAATACTCCTCGCCATCGTCTTCCTCCCAGTTCTTCATGAACAGGCCTTCAACCTGGTAGCCCTGCTGCTGCAGTAACCAGGCGGAAACGGAAGAATCGACGCCGCCGGACATTCCGACGATCACTTTTTTCTGGCTGTTGTCAGACATGACGCACTCTTAAATTACGATAAAAACAGGCGGCGCATTCTATCATGCAGAAGCGGGGCGCGCACCCTCATGAAACGGCCACTGGAACGGCGCGACCAGATGCAGCGGATAACGCTCGCCTTGTTGCCACAGCCGCACGCTCTCTGCCACTAACGGTGAACGCAGGCGATTCGCCGTCAGAATCTGCTCTGGCGGCAACCACCAGCAGCAATCGATGTCGCGGTCGTGCGGCGAGGTTTCGACTTTTTCGGCCAGATCGAGGCCAAACAGGAAACGCACAAAAGGTGTATCGTCTGGGGCAATCCACTGCTGCACACCGAGGAAATATTCGGGATGGGCGTCGATGCCGGTCTCTTCAAACAATTCACGCTGCGCGGCTTCGAGCAGGGTTTCATTGGCCTCAAGATGTCCGGCGGGCTGATTCCAGGTAATACGACCGTGCACACGCTCTTCAACCACCAGCAAATGTCCCTGTGCCTGCACAATGCAGGCGACCGTTACATGAGGTTTAAACATCCTTCCTCCGAAATTGTTAACTAAAAGTTATTAAATGGCTGCGCTGATATCGCGCCATTCACCCGGCGCTAAATCGCCTAGCTGATGTTCGCCCATCGCAAAGCGAATCAGGCGCAATGTCGGAAAACCGATGTGGGCCGTCATGCGGCGCACCTGGCGATTTCGGCCCTCAAACAGGGTGATTTTCAACCAACTGGTGGGGATCGCTTTGCGTTCACGAATCGGCGGCTGGCGCGGCCACAGCCATTCTGGCTCGTCCACTAACTCAATGCCTGCCGGCAACGTTGGGCCGTCGTTGAGCGTCACGCCGTTGCGTAACAGGGATAAATCTGATTCCTGCGGCACGCCTTCCACCTGCACAAAATAGTCCTTTCCGGTGCGCTTGCCAGGCTGCGTCAGCGCGGCTTGCAGCGCGCCATCGTTGGTCAAAACCATCAATCCTTCGCTATCGCGATCGAGGCGGCCTGCGGCGTACACGTCGCCTATCGGCACAAAATCTTTCAGCGTGCGGCGTCCGGCTTCGTCACTGAATTGCGGCAAAACATCGAAGGGTTTGTTAAAGAGTATGACGCGTCTTGGGCCTTTCGGACGGGTATCACGGCGCACGGGCTTACGTGTTGGGGCGTTCGCACGCTTATCCTGGTGAATTCGTTGAGAAGTTTTTCGCATGGGCTTTGCAGTCAGAAACATTCGGCGCATTATAGCGCGAAACTACGGTGATTGGCGTAGCGGAAATAATCAAGTAGTATTGACCCGCATCTTACAAATCATTAACAAAAAATCGCTCGAAGGAGAGGTTGATGGAAAGCAAAGTAGTTGTTCCGGCGGAAGGTCAAAAAATCACCCTGGCTCAGGGAAAACTTACAGTTCCGAATAACCCGATTATTCCTTACATTGAAGGTGACGGTATCGGTGTTGATGTTTCCCCGGTAATGTTGAAAGTGGTTGATGCCGCTGTGAAGAAAGCCTACAACGGCGAGCGTAAAATTTCCTGGATGGAAATTTATACTGGTGAAAAATCAGTAGAACTTTACGGCCAGGACGTCTGGCTGCCGCAGGAAACCCTCGATTTAATCAAAGAATATCGCGTTGCCATCAAAGGCCCACTGACTACGCCAGTTGGCGGCGGTATTCGTTCTCTGAACGTTGCGCTGCGTCAGGAGCTGGATCTGTACGTGTGTCTGCGTCCGGTTCGCTACTACAAAGGCACGCCAAGCCCGGTTAAACGCCCTGAAGAAACCGACATGGTGATCTTCCGTGAAAACTCAGAAGATATCTATGCCGGTATCGAGTGGAAAGCGGGCACGCCAGAAGCGGATAAAGTGATCAAGTTCCTGCGCGAAGAGATGGGCGTGAAGAAAATTCGCTTCCCTGAGCAGTGCGGTATCGGCGTTAAGCCATGCTCGGAAGAGGGTACCAAACGTCTGGTGCGCGCAGCAGTTGAATACACCATCACCAACGATCGTGATTCTCTGACCCTGGTTCACAAAGGCAACATCATGAAGTTCACCGAAGGTTCTTTCAAAGACTGGGGCTACCAGTTAGTGAAAGAAGAGTTCGGCGGCGAGCTGATCGATGGCGGTCCGTGGATGAAGTTCAAGAACCCGAACACCGGTAAAGAGATCATTGTTAAAGACGTGATCGCGGATGCCTTCCTGCAGCAGATCCTGTTGCGTCCAGCTGAATACGACGTGATCGCCTGTATGAACCTGAACGGTGACTACATCTCTGATGCCCTGGCGGCACAGGTTGGCGGTATCGGTATCGCACCAGGCGCAAACATCGGTGACGAATGTGCTCTGTTCGAAGCGACACACGGTACAGCACCTAAGTATGCAGGTCAGGATAAAGTGAACCCAGGTTCAGTGATTCTGTCGGCAGAAATGATGTTGCGTCACCTTGAGTGGTTCGAAGCGGCTGACTTAATCGTTAAAGGTGTTGAAGGCGCTATCGCTAACAAAACCGTGACCTACGATTTCGAACGTCTGATGGATGGCGCTAAACTGCTGAAATGTTCAGAGTTTGGTGACGCGATCATCAACAACATGTAATTTGCCACTCAGGCAGAAAGCATAACGGGAGCCAATGGCTCCCGTTTTTTTGCTTCAAAATGAGCAACTATTACAGCTAAAAATTTATTTCATTGCCAGTACGGATTGAGCATCAATAATAATGCACTTGCCTGGGCAGTTGTCGTTTCCGGTGATCACTGGCGATTCCGGAAGAGTGAAATTCATACCTGCTTCTTTCTTTACGGTGTATGCCATACCAGCAAATGTCCACGGCATGCCTAAAGATAAAGAACCAAACTCATCATATTTCGATGATTTTGCAATTTTTGGCAAATTCTCAGTATTTAATCGGTAGTAAAGAGTGCCATCGAAATCTTTTGGCACCACTTTAGTGATTTCGGCCTGTAAAAGTGCATACTCTTTTTGCTGAGGCGAAGAAAACCCCTCTTTAATTTTGCTGGCTGCAAGCCATCCTGCAGCGACAGGCAGCAATAGATAAATGATTCCTGAGTATTTTATTTTATCGATAATAAAGAATAGCCCGATAAGGAAGCAAGAAGTGGTAATCAGCGAGAGCGCGCTGATAGTACGGTAAGCCGCCCAACTCTCTGTCACCAGCAAGTTTGGTGTCACTGCTGCAGCAGCGAAGAGGAAAGATAAAAATACTTTTTCTTTGCCATTCTCGCTAATGTTTTTCAATCCGATAAAGATAAAACCCAACGATATAATGATCGAGAGTGCTTTTCTGCCGGTGTCAAAATTACAGATGGCATTTTTTAATGGTTCTACAAAGAACCATTTAATCTTTCCTATAAGATCAATGGTGATGTTACTTCTTGAAAGTGTCTCGCCGAATAACAGGAGCGGAATGGCTTTAGCTAATACTAATGCCATCAGCATACCAAAGAAAATCATTGCAAAAGTACGAATGAGTTCCTTTTTTTTAATTTTGCGGGAAGTCAGGCAAGTGTCCATAAATGCAAAAAAAAGGAAACACATTGCAGTGGGTTGATAAATAGCGAAGGAGAACGTGATCAGCAATGCTGATAACATAATCCCTGAAATGCCGCGCAATGTAGTTAGTGCTGAGTAACTCAATCCAGCAAGAATAATAGAGGTGACAAAAGGAAAACATACTGACCACGAGTTGAATACCTGGAAAGAGGGCAGCAAACAGATCGTTAATGAGAATATCAATCTCTGAAGAGTATTTTTGAGAATATTTCTATCAGAGATAAATTTGTAAAAGTAACAGCTTAGTATGATAAGAGAAGAAACGGATAGCAGTCTTAACAGTATTAACGAGTCCACGCTGGATATAAAGAATGAGAGTAAATAGCGCAAACCGCCGTAGGCCGGCCTTCCTGAAAGAATATCCCATTTAAAAATGCTGACTGGATCAGTCTGAGAGCTGAACAGATAGTACCAATCATCCGAAAAAGCATAGCTCGAGAGAAAAACAGGGCTATAACTGGCGAGCAAGGCCACGGCTAATAAAAAATAAATTTTAAAGTTATTGCAGACTATATTAGTCATTTGATTCCTTTTTTATATATCGAGGTCTGTGTTTGGTTTCAATATAGATCCTGCCAATATATTCACCTAATACACCTATTCCTATCAACTGAATGCCACCTAGAAAGAGTATTGAAACCAGTAGTGACGGATATCCGGCAACAGGATTTCCCCATATTATTTTATCAATAATCATCCATGCGCCATAAACGAACGACAAGAACGCGACAAAAAAACCAATATAGGTCCACACTCTGAGCGGAAATGTTGAAAAGCTGGTAAGCCCTTCAAGAGCCAGATTCCAAAGTCGCCATCCATTAAATTTTGCCTCTCCGGCAATGCGCGCTGGGCGGCTATATTCAACGATGGCAGAATCACCTTCCACCCAACTCAGAAGACCTTTCATAAACAGATTGCGTTCCTGCAATTGCTTAATGTTTTCGACAGTTGCACGAGAAAGTAAACGAAAGTCGCCAACATTTTCTTCTAATTTTGGTGAGCTAATTTTATTGTGTAACTTGTAAAACCATGCAGCAGTTTTTCGCTTAAAACGACTATCGCTACGCCTATCATTGCGCTTGGCCAACACAATCGGCCAGCCTTCTTGCCATTTATTTATCAGCAAAGGAATGACTTCAATGGGATCCTGAAGATCAACATCAACCGGAATGACTGCATCACCACTAGAATGTTCAAGTCCAGCGAGCAGCGCGGCTTCTTTACCAAAGTTACGAATAAAATTGATGACTAATACAGATTCGTCATTATTCTGAATCGATTTAATAATCTGCTCTGTGCTATCAGTACTGCCATCATTGATAAAGATGATTTCAAGATTGTAAGAAGAAAGTTTTTCTTTAACGGTCCGGTAAAAAATAGGTATTGCATCTTCTTCGTTGAAGACTGGCACCACCAGAGAAATTTTCATTTTTCCCCCTAAAAACAATAAAGTTTGAATAGATGAAGCCGAATATCAAACTTATTATGGAAAATGAGATAAGCGTAATAATCGGATTAATATGCGTATGATCGGCGAAACTGCCAATACCTGCGGCCATCATGCCCATAAAAGCAACAAAGATGACATAGCGGAAAGTTGTCGCTTCGGCTTTAAACGTCCAGCGTGCGTTAGCAAAAAATGAAAATGTTACGGCGACAATGAAAGCCAACAGATTCGCCAGCCACTGGCGGATATTCAGAGAATACAGGGCTGCAAACACCATCCAATGGATCAAGGTGTTAATGATGCCTACTGATAAAAAACGTGAGAATAATTTCAACATAGTGAAATGTTAGCCATGAGGACATCATTATTTTAAAAATAGTGGGGAATTTTACATGGAGGCTCACAACAAATAAAGTTGTAAAATCATCGTTCTCACCAACATGTCATTAGATAAAGCCACTGGCTTACGAACATTAAAGAAACGGGAGCCAGTGGCTCCCGTTTTTTATTGCGTCAATCGACTGGCTGCTCATTGGACTTTGCCATCTGAGCTCGCTCCTGCGACAGCCGCCAGAAATCACTACCGCCCGGCTGCTGATACATCCGCAGCGAGAAGTGGCCGACAATCGCGTAGATATACTCAAAAATGGCCGATTGAGAATCCTCGTAATCCACCCAAAGTACCGACGAAGTAAAGCAATAAACCTCCACCGGCAAGCCCTCGGGTGAAGGCTTCATGGCGCGTACCACGATATACATATCTTTCTTGATATCGTCACGCTGCGACAGCCACGCCGTCAGGTACTTACGAAACACCGTCAGATTGGTGATGCCGTTTTCGGCAAACCAGCGTTCGCCCACCGCATTGCTGTCGCGGCCATCCATCAGCGCCGAGAGTTGCTCACTGACACCGCGAATTTGGCTCATCTGCTGCACCATATCGTGATCGAGAAAACGAATCGACATCTGATCAAGATGGAAACTGCGCATAATGCGGCGCGCGCCGGAGGAGAACATCGCCTGCCAGTTGGTGTAGGTTTCGGTGAGGAAGTTTTTGGTCGGGATGCGCGACAGCGTATTGTCCCAATTGCGAATGGTGATGGTATGCAGCGCGATATCGATCACTTCGCCACTAATGCCATTGTCAGGCATCTCAATCCAGTCACCGAGTTGCAACACATCGTTAGAGGACACCTGAATATTGGCCACCAGCGACATCAGCGTATGCTGGAACACCAACATTAACACCGCCGCTACCGCACCCAAACTGGAGATAATAATCACCGGTGATTTATTCGACATAATCGCCAGAATCATGATCGCCGAAATAATATGCACCAGAATCTTGCCGACCTGGATATAACCCTTGATTGAGTGATTCTTACGTTTGGCTTTTTTCGAATAGGAGTTATTAACGATCTCCAGCACTTCGGTAAAGAACAGTGATAAATAGACGAAGAACAGAATGCCGCAGATAGTCTTTATCGCAATCAACAGATGCTCTGGTAAATCTGGCATAAACTGCAGCAGATAATAGACCGTGATCACCGGGATAAAGTTAGAGAGCTTCTCCGACAGCCTGACGTCCTTATCCAGCGGCACCTGATTCTTGTGCGTGCTGAAGAACACCTTCCTGACCACCTTCACAATAAAGAATTTACAGATCAGATGGGCGATCATGCCGGCAAACATCAGTAACACCAGGCTAAACGCGGCCGACAGCACCGTGTTGCCCTCAATAAAACTTTGTATCTTGCTTAAATAATTCATTTCAACCACATGCCGGACAGTGTTGGCGGGAATTCAAACATAAACGCGACGAAGGCGATATGCGACGCGTGCGCAAAGGCGTTGTTGCGCCGTGACACGTTAAGAGTGTGATAACGCTTTACGCGCGGCTTCAGCGAGAAAGTGGCTGCGGCTGTTATAGCGCGCATCATTCCCCACGGCCTGATCTATCTTCTCAATCAACAAGTTCGGCATAGTGATGTTGATGCGCTCAGATTTACCTAGATAGCGCGTAATATCGATCTCAACATAAATCCAAATTCCTGTCTGGCTAAAATCGGTGATCCAATTCTGCGAAGGTTCGGGAATGAGCATGCTTTTCTCTGCCATTAATTCAAAATGCGCACTCAGCGCAGACTGGGCATCGTAAAGGGTGTGCTCTGGCGTATCTCCAGCAAAGTAGCAGCCGGTTACGTCAGGGAAGAAACCGCTGGCAGAGCCATCAACATCAATTTCAACAAAGGCGGGATACAACATAATTTTCACCTGTGGCTGAGTTTAGTAGGGCGTTATCGCGCTATTTAAGTTTGGCGTCCTTCAAAATCTGCATCAGCGTTCCTGTTTTTAGGTCCTTTCGCGGGTGCGGAACGGTGATGAGATAACTGAAATCAGGATGGGAGAACTGATGATGACTGCCTTTGATTCTTTCAAGACTCCATCCGGTGTTCACCAGCATTTTAATTAGCTCAGAGCTTTTCATCGCCATCCCTGTCATCAAATTATACACACGATACACACCTGTGCAATCGTCCTACCTTGCCTATGGCGTGCTTAACCGCGCTTAAGTTAACCTGATGACGTCAAAGTTGCGGCAGAGCTAAATTGCAATATGTGCAGCGTATTCCTATCACTTTGCGTTGCTTTACAATTCACTTCATGGAAGTTTGAATCAGTTAACATTTACGTGCTGATGGCAGTGTGAATTAAAGACTAAACCGCTATCTTCAGCGTTTACGATTCAGGAGGTGGTATGCAAGGTGTAATCAAGTTCGTCAAAGGCTGGCTGATTTTTTCCCTGTTGTGGGGCATTTTTATGTGGTTTGTTTCGTGGCAGGCGCAGGGCAAAGAGATCGGCATGGTGATCGTGATGAGCTTGTATGCGGGATTAATTTATCAGGCGCTGATGACCATGGTTGCGCGCTATAAAGCACGGCGCGCGCAAGTTTAGTTATACATAACTGACTACACAGCTTTGCGGAAAGTTGACGCTGATTTGCACTTATTCGGGCAATCTGAGCCGACAAATCTCAGCTTGCTGGTAAGAAAACGATGGGAAAGAAGGTTATCGTTGCATGGTTTTTTCTGCTGCTGTCCATGGCGGCTTGCGCCCAGCCCTCAGGCTTAATAACGCTCACCATGCAGCACGATCTTCATTTGAAGATGGAAAACAGCACTGCAGATGTGGCTGAAACGCCGGATGAGCATATTCAGGAACGCGTTGAGGATGTTGGACATCGCCAATAAATTGGGGCCTTAAGGCCCCATTTACAGATTACTTACGTCCGAGCAGAAAACCGACAATCACACCAATGCTTGCTGCAACTGCCAGGCCGGTCGCGGGATTATCGCGTACCGATTTCACCACACAATCCGCTGCATCCTGAACCGCATAGCTAGCCTGAGCCGGATAACGACGCGCCGCACCTTTGGCTTGCTGACGGCGTGAACCGGTGAATTCGCCAAATTTTTCCTGAACGGCACCTGCCGCTTCATTCAATTTTGCTTCCGCTTTGTCACTCATAATTACTCCCTGATCGTGGTGAATGTCTTGTAAAGCGTAGTCAGAGAAACTGCAGGCAGCAAATGACGCAGCGGTAAAGGTTGTAACAGCAGTTTGCAGTAAGCAAAAATTCTGCGCGCAGCAGAAAGGCGGGACGCAATAGTCTGAACTAAGGCTTTCCGCGATAAGCCGGATACCAGCTCACAAGGAAGTGACGCAGATGATCAAAACACCATTCGGCATCGTCGGCCTGCTGGCAGTAATAGCGCAAGGTCACTTTTTCATAGCGCATGTGGCGCTGCTGCAGCGGTGACCAACCCCAATCCAACACGGCACGCGCATAATTGATCAGCGTGCCGCTCTGCATATTGTGCTGCTTCTCTTGTCGGCTGAGGTAGATTTCAAACGCCTGATCGAGGCTTTGTGTTTCATCCGTGTTAAAGCCTGCAGTCGTCGGACGAAATGCCACATCGATAAAGCCGCACACGCCGTCGTCACGCTGCTGCCAGTCGCAGGCCAGCGTCATAAACAAGCCCTCCTGCAAATTGACCTCTTCCAGTAGGCGCCGCATATTTTCGGAATGTTTACCGGCGGTGATCTCATCAATACGATCGGTTTCCAGCGTCAGGTCGAATCCACAAGGATTCACCGAGCCATCCGCATTAGTACTGGCCGGGAAGGGGAAATCGATATAACCGTTGTTATCCAGACTCTTTTCCATCAGGCAGGTCCGCAGCGTGAGATGGTCAGACAATAAACCATCTCGCACTGCGACGCACGGCTTATGGGCACGTCCAGGTGATCATGGTGTTCTGATAGGGATTGATCAGGCGGAACTGTTTATCAGACAGCCGTTGCGCGTAGAAGCCTTCTGCGGTGATGGCCGAAGGCACGTACTGAAAGCGATCGGTGGAGTGCAGCGTACCGCTTTGCACCTTCACGCCGTCGCGCGAGACGGCGAAGGCGTTCACCAAATCAAAGATGCGCGCCTGCGTATTGCCCATCGATTGTCCATAAATCGTCGACACTTCGCCCGGACAGTCGACACCTTTCGGTGCGGAACTGCAGCCAGCTAAAACTAAAAGGGTGAGTACAACCGTGATTCGCCACATGAGCACCTGCTTCATTCCCTGGTTTGCAATGGCACGCCAATGCGTACTGATAAGTGGATCATAGCAGGTCTGGCGCTGCTTCCCATTTGTCATTTGTATAATCGTTAAGCGGAAGGAATGTTAAGGGGTGACTTTACTAGCAGAGAAACGGTATTCTTGCCAGCGTTGCGCACCGGGTAAGCAAAACAAGGGTAAATTAATGAAAGAAGAAG
This sequence comes from Pantoea sp. SOD02, assembly GCF_024707505.1. Classification (GTDB taxonomy): domain Bacteria; phylum Pseudomonadota; class Gammaproteobacteria; order Enterobacterales; family Enterobacteriaceae; genus Pantoea; species Pantoea symbiotica. The sequence continues at coordinate 1,701,441 of NZ_CP102604.1, forward strand.
AAGCGAGTTTAATGATTCTTCAGCACGCGATCGACAAATTAGAAGCCGACAAAAAGAAGCAGGTAATGAACTGCGTAGCGGCCATTCAGGAAGTGATGCAGCGTTTTGAAGCCGAAGAGGCCGGGCTGGCATTGATGTTGGTCGCGGCGCAAGTGGCTGCTGAGTAGTTCCTACTCCTGCGAAATCTCGCCACGTTTGATGTACCAGGCTTTGCTGCTGTTAGATAACGTTCATGGAATGCAGTAGTAAAGCCAATCACTCCACGAAATCATCATTTAACCTCAGCGGAGAACCCAATGAAGGCGATAGTTATGGCCGTTGGCGTGCTGGCTTGTCAGATTGCGCCCGCCTGGAGCGAAACCGAATATCAAATTACCTGTCCCGGCCGTCCCACCATGACGGTATCGCGTGCCGAGTATGGTTTGAGTACCTTAATGTGGCCGACGCGCCACTTCCAGATTGCTGCTGGTCAGCAGCGCACCAGCCTGAAAGGCGGGGACAAAGTTGCCATCACCCGTTTTCGTAATGGCGATCAGTTAATCGTGAATAAAAATAACGATGAAACCTTCTTCGTCTACGCCAACAGCAACAAGCTGTTGCCCTGCAGCCGTACCGATAAGCGCGATGCACAGATTTTGTCGCTGGAACGCTACGACGACAGTGCCCGCCCAAATTCGTGAGTTAATAACCCTGTTTGATCAGTTGCCGTTGGCGCAAATCCAGCGGTGATTGTTCCGCCTCATCGATGGCTGCCAGCCAGCTCTGCAAATTCACTTTGGCCCACGACAGATGTCCACGCGTGGTGCTCATCAAAACCACATCGGGACGCAATGAGCGATAAAGCTCCAGCGACTGCTGCAGTTCGGTGGGATTACTGTCTGGCATCAGCACGCTGATCCAGCGATTGTAGTCGCGGGTCAGCGTATCGCCGACAAACAGGTAAGTCTGGCCGAGCGGCGAGTGATAGAGGTAGCTACTGCTGCCAGGCGTATGTCCGGGCGTCGGCAACAGGTGGAAATCGCCGAAGTGCGTCTCTTGTTGGGTAAAGGTTTCGTCAGGCTCAATCACTAAACTAACCGGTCCCAGCGAACGACTGTGGCAATAGAGCGCGCTATTAAAGCGCTGTTGAATGGCGATCGCGCCCGGCGCAGCTTCATGCCAGTGGGTCAAATAGTGGCGAATGACGCCGCCGGCATCGTTGAGGAACTCATGGTCGAGTGGATGCTCCACGCGACCAATCAATAAATTGCCGCGTGGGTGGCACAGCATAAAGCCATGCATCATTAGATCACTCGCCGTCTCTTCGGCGGGGAATTCTGGCGTGGAGATCCACAAGTCGTCGTACAGTGGCTTCATTGTCGGTCTCCTGCGGCAAAACGTTAGCGCAATGTCGGGTGGCCGGTGAAGGCGAACTGTGCTTCTCCATTCTCAATCTGCAACGTGGCGCTGGCACCCAGCGGCAGCGTCACGGTATCAGCATCGTGTCCAAAAGCCAGATCGCTAATCACCGGAATCTGAAACTCATCACGGATGCGCTGCCACACGGTGGCAAAATCAAAACCGTTGTCATACGCCGACAGCGATGTGCTGGTGAAGCTGCCGGTAATAATCGCTTGCTGGCGCGACAAAATGCCACTCTGCTGCAGCTGAATCAGCATGCGCTCGATGCGGAACGGATGTTCGTTCACATCTTCGATCACCAGAATCCCGCCTTCGATTTGCGGCATCCATGGCGTACCAATCAGCGAGCAAATCATCGCTAAATTGCCGCCCCACAAGGTGCCTTGCCAGCGGCCATGATCCGGGCTTGTGCTCGGCCAGCTTAGATTGACTGTAGGTGATGTTAGCGTTTGCCAAAAGTGCGACTCGGTAAAATCAGATAATGTCTCTGCACCAAAGTTACCGGCCAGCATCGGACCGCTAAAGGTAATCAGGCCGATTTGCGCCAGCAACGCCAGCTGCAGCGCGGTGAAATCGCTGTGACCGCACAGCGCCACCGGTTGATTGAGCAATCGACGTTGCAGACCAACATAATCGATCTTATCCAGCAAGCGTGAAGCGCCATAGCCGCCACGCACCGCAAGCACGATATCAGGCAGCGCCTCCAGCGTAGCCAGCGCATTGATATCATTCAGCCGCTGCGCATCATCGCCAGCAAAGCGTTGAAAGCGGCGGGTGATAGCGGAGAGATTCTCAAGATGATGGCCTACGGCCTGTAAACGATGCACCGCGCGCTGGGCGGCGTCCTGATTGTGGCAATAACCGGAAGGGGCGATAAGACGTAGCGTGCGGGGAGTAACCATAACTTCCATCCTGCTGTAGAGTGGCCTGCCGATGATGACGAAATGCGTTATCGAAGTCACGGTAGCATAAGGTTTTTTACCGATTTAGGATAAACGGTAATTTTGCATCGCGCTGCGCCAGGTATGATAGCTTGCGCCAACCCTATTGCGGAACCAAAAATCAGTGAAAATTCGCCTACTTATGCTTTCTGCACTGCTGCTTGCTGGCTGTTCAAGCGAGCCGGAAAAACCGGCACTGCCCGAGAAGAATACGCCGTTGACCCAGGCACCGCCGTCGAAAGTGAATGATGCATGGTCAATGTTTACCGAAGATGCCGCCAGTCATTATGGCGTTGATGAGAAGTTAATCAGCGCCATTATTAGTGTCGAATCCGGAGGCAATCCCACTGTGGTGAGCCGTTCCAATGCTGTCGGTCTGATGCAAATTAAGGCCTCAACTGCAGGCCGCGAAGTTTATCGCACTCAGGGCCGTCATGGTCAGCCATCCTCTTCCGAGCTGCGCGATCCGGCGAAGAACATTGATATCGGCGCCGCCTACCTGAAAATTTTGCAGGACTCTGCATTAGCCGGGATTCGTGATCCGCTGACGCTGCGTTACGCCACCATTGTCTCCTATGCCAACGGCGCGGGCGCCTTGCTGCGCACCTTCTCGCGTGACCGCGACCGTGCTATTGCGATGATCAACTCCATGACGCCGGACGAGTTCTACCAGTACGTACAGAACAAACATCCGGCGGCGCAGGCCCCGCGTTATCTGTGGAAAGTCACCACCGCCTACCGCACCATCGGTTGAAGTAGGGTCGCCATTCATGGCGACCTTGCCAATAACCGCACCATCATGGCGACCTTATTCACAACCGCAGCATTCATGGCGACCTTGCCAATAACCGCACCAAACTAACCCTCCACCAACAATCTCGCCGTAGGATAATCCACAATCAGCACCTGCACATAACCGCCGCGCAACGCCCCGCGAATCGCCTGCGCTTTCTCTTTGCCGCCCGCTAACGCCACCACCTGCGGACAGCGTTTAACCTGCGCCAGCTCCATGCCAATCACCGGATCTTCCTCTGCACTCAGCACCGGCTGACCATCGGCGTCAAAATAGTGCAGGCAGATATCGCCCACCGCGCCGCGTTCGGCCAGCGTTTGCAACATTTCACCGTCGTAATAGTTGCCGGAGTTGCGTAGCAGGGCGGAAGGCTCGAGATCGCCGATGCCGACAATCGCCAGATCCACCTGATCAAACTTTTCCAGTACCACCGCAACATCGGGATTAACCGACAAACGCTGGCGATCCTGCACCGAATGCTCAATCGACTGCGACGGCAGCAGCCACGCCGGACAATCCAGCAGCGCCGCCAGATTCTGCGTCAGAATCGTGGCCTGCACATTGCCGTTGGCGCCCACGCCGCCCAGTAGCTGAATCACGCCTTTGCACGGCGCGCTGAGCGGATGCAGCGCATCCACCATCGCGCGAATGGTGCCGCTCCAGGATGAAATGCCGATCAGCTCATCGGCGCGCACCCGCGTTTCCAGATAGTGCGCGGCAGCGGAACCGATCGCCTGTTTGATCTGCAACGCCGACGCCTGATCCGGCACATCCACCACAATCACCTGCGGCAGTTGATACAGCTGCTCAATGGCTTTTTCCAGCTCAGGGAACACATTGGCCGGCGGCACCACGCTGATCTTCACCACACCTTCTTTCACGCTGCGATTGAGGATGCGCGACACAAAGGATTGCGACAGCTTCAGCAGCTGCGCAATGTCGGACTGCTTCCTGCCTTCCACATAATAAAGCGTGGCGATTTTCACCATCAGCCGCTGTTCATCCTGTTTTGCCATGGTTTTTTCTCTCTCTTAACCTGCCTGGTATTGTTAATCAGCCTGTCATAAATAACAACGCAGAACATTTTGTGATCGTTTTCGCTTTTTGAGGATCGGGCAATGGACGTGCTCAGAAAGCCAGCGCATAGTCATTATGCATATAAAATCGCAATTGAATATATATTCAATCGGAGATAACAAATGAAAGCCTCTGTCCTCAAAGTCTCTCTACTTGCTTCAATCATGATGATCTCAGCGGCGTCGCTGGCGGCGGATAAGGGATTGCTGGCCATCATTACGCCATCGCATGACAACCCGTTCTTTAAAGCGGAAGCCGATGGCGCGCAGGAAAAAGCCAAAGCGCTCGGTTACACCACGCTGGTGGCCTCACACGATGATGACGTGAATAAGCAAAACCAGCTGATCGAAACCGCCATCGCGCGCAAAGCCAAAGCCATCATCCTCGATAACGCCGGTGCGGATGCCACGGTTGGCCCAGTGCAAAAAGCCAAAGATGCCGGCATTCCTACCTTCCTGATTGACCGCGAAATCAACAAAACCGGCATCGCCGTGGCGCAAATCGTCTCCAACAACTATCAGGGCGCACAGCTCGGTGCCGAGAAATTCGCCAAGCTGCTGAACGGCAAAGGGGATTACGTCGAGCTGCTGGGCAAAGAGTCGGATACCAATGCGGGCGTGCGTTCGCAGGGCTATCACGACGTGCTGGATGATTATCCCGATCTGAAAATGGTGGCACAGCAGAGTGCCAACTGGAGCCAAACCGAAGCCTTCAGCCGCATGGAAACCATCCTGCAGAAGAACCCGAATATCGTTGGCGTGATCTCCGGCAACGACACCATGGCGCTTGGTGCGGAAGCGGCGCTGAAAGCGGCGGGCAAAACCAATGTGATTGTGGTCGGCTTCGACGGCAGCGATTACACCCGCGACTCCATCCTCAATAAAGGCAACATCAAAGCCACCGTGCTGCAGCCGGGTTGGGATCAGGCGCAGATGGCCGTTGAGCAGGTGGATTACTACCTGAAGAACGGCAAAGCGCAGAAAGAGGAGAAGCAGCTGATGGATTGCGTGCTGATTGACGACAGCAACGCCTCGAAGCTGAAAACCTTCAAGCTGGCGCAATAACATGGAGGTCGGCATGAAGGGGAAAGCGCTGAGCGGCATGCTGGTGGCGCTGCTGACGCTGATGTTAGCCGCCTGCACCGTGGTGGATCTGGATGCCGACGGCAAACCCATCATGCCGAAAGATCCCAACGCCAAACCGGGCTACAGCGATCAAACGCCGCAGCAGATCGCGGAGTCAAGCTGGGCCAGCCGCGTGCAGCAGCCCGCTGAGAAGCAGGCGCTGAGCTGGGCAGATATGGAAACCAAAAGCCATACCGTCAAAGCCGGCGGCAGCGAAAGCGTGTTTGTGCGTGCAGCGGGCACTGTGACGGCGTTTGACAACAGCAACGATCGGGAACGCAGCCTCACCATGACCATCAACGGCAAGCCGGTGAAAGTGTTGATTGGTCCGGTGCTGCGCGGCAACGCCATCCGCGATGCGGCCGGTTTCCGCTTTGAAGAGTTCACCAATCAGGTGCAATACGCGCAACTGACCAAAGCACTGAATCGCCATGCGGTGAAACAGCTGCCAGCGGTGGATGCCAGCTGGGTGGGCAAACCGGCGCAGGCGCTGCTTGCCGTCAGCATGGGCGCAGGCACGGTGGATGATGTGGTGGCGATTGAGCTGCAGCAGGGGAATCCATGATGAGCGACGAGATCATTCTGCAGGCCAATCAGATGTCGATGCTGTTTCCCGGCACCTTAGCGCTGGATCGTGTGGATTACCGCGTGTGGCGCGGCAAAGTCAACGTCATCATCGGCGAGAACGGCGCGGGGAAATCGACGCTAATGAAGATCCTCGCCGGGGTGCAGCAGCCGACCAGCGGAGAAATGTTCCTCAACGGCAACAAAGTGGCGTTTCACAGCACGCGAGACGCCGCGCGCCACGGCATCGGCATGGTGCATCAGGAACTCAATCTGTTTGAAAACCTCAGCGTGGCGGAGAATATTTTCCTCGGCCGCGAAATTCAGAGCGGCATTCGGCCCATCAATGAAGTCGAGCAGAAACGCCGCACCGCCGCGCTGATGCAGCGCCTCGATCAGCCTATTTCACCAGATGAGAAGGTTGGCAGCCTGAAGGTCGGACAGCAGCAACTGGTCGAGATCGCCAAAGCACTGGCGGAGGACGCCGACATTTTGATCCTCGATGAACCGACCTCGGCGCTGAGCAAAACCGAAGTGGAGATCCTGTTTCGGGTGATCCGCGAACTGACGCGCCAGGGCGTTTCCATCATCTATATCTCGCATCGGCTCGAAGAGCTGATGGCGATTGGCGATGTGATCACCATTCTGCGCGACGGGCGTTTTCAGGCCGAAGCGCAGGTCAGCGATATCGACGTGCCGTGGATCGTACGCGAAATGCTGGGTAGCGAACCGGTGGGCACCTTTCTGCCGCCGGACCGCCAGTTTGGTGCGCCGGTGCTGGAAGCCGAACACATCACCTGCGTCAGCCCGAACGGCAACACGTTGGTGGATGACGTCAGCTTCCAGGTGCGTTCCGGAGAGATCGTCGGCATTTACGGATTGATGGGCGCGGGGCGCACCGAGCTGTTTGAGTGTTTGCTTGGCACGCAGCGTAACTATCTCGGCAAGCTGTGGCTCGACAGCAAACCGTTGCCGACGCGTCTGCCGACCGCAGAACGCATCCGTATGGGCATGAGTCTGGTGCCGGAAGATCGCAAACGCTCGGGCATTTTTCCCATCTCATCGGTGGCGAGCAATCTCACCATCGCCAGCCTGTGGCAGCGTCTGTCGCATCGCACGGTGATTTCAGAGCAGGCGGAACGCGAAGTGGTGACCAGCACCGTCGGCAATCTGGCGATCAAAATCTCTTCGCCGGATGTCGCCATCAGCGCGCTGAGCGGCGGCAATCAGCAAAAGGTGGTGATTGGCCGTTCGCTGCTGACCAATCCGCGCTTGCTGCTGTTGGATGAACCAAGCCGTGGCATTGACGTGGGTGCGAAAGGCGAAGTGTTCCGCATGATGGTGAAGCTGTCCGAGCAGGGCATTGCGGTGGTGTTCTCCACCTCTGATTTGAAAGAGATCATGGCCGTTGCCGATCGCATCATTGTGATGTCCGGCGGCAAATTGACTGCTGACCTGCCGCGTGCTGAAGCGGAAGAGGCGGCGCTGGTTAAAGCAAGCGCACAAGGGTTCTGATATGAAAAACAACGGCGCGCTCGCGCTCGCATCGCCAGCTAAAGCGTTTAACTCACGCGAAAGCCTGATATTGCTGCTGCTCAAACTGCGCACCTTTATTGCGCTGTTTCTGATTGTCGGTTTCTTCGCTATCACGGTGCCCGATTTCCTCGCGGTGGGCAGCATGGTGATCATGGTGAAACACATCGCCATTAACGCCTTCCTCGCGCTCGGCATCACATTTGTCATCATCACGGCGGGCATCGATCTCTCCATCGGCGCAACACTCGGCCTGTGCGGCATGATCGCCGGCTGGCTGATCACCAAAGGCATTGTGTTGCCGATGTTTGGCATCGCCATCTTCCCCAGCGTCTGGCTGATCGTACCGATTGTGTTGCTGATTGGCGGCCTGATTGGCGCGGCAAATGGCTGGATCATTACCCGCTATAACGTGGCACCGTTCATCTGCACGCTCGGCACCATGTACATCCTGCGCGGCACGGCGATGCTCACCTCGGGCGGCGAAACCTTTCCCGGTTTGCAAGGCAATGAAATGCTCGGCAATACCGGATTCGACAAAATTGGCGCGGGCTATTTCCTCGGTTTGCCGTGGGCCATCTGGATGATGGTGCTGCTGGCGCTAGTGATTGCTTACGTTGCGCGCCGTCTGCCGTTTGGCCGCCAGGTCTACGCGATTGGCGATAACGAACGCGCCGCTGAACTCTCCGGCGTGAAAGTGAAGTCGGTGAAAATCTGGGTGTATGCCATCTCCGGTTTCTGCGCGGCAATTGCCGGCATCGTGGTTTCGTCTCAGCTGGTAGCCAGCCATCCGGCGAACGGAACCTCCTTTGAAATGAACGCGATTGCCGCAGTGGTGCTGGGCGGTACTTCGCTGGCCGGCGGACGCGGCACCATTCTCGGCACGCTGATTGGTGCCTTCGTGATCGGCTTCCTCGCTGATGGTTTGATCATGATGGGCGTGAGCGAGTTCTGGCAAATGGTGATCAAAGGCATCGTGATTATCGTGGCGGTGATCATCGACCAAATGCAGAGCCGCATGCAGCAGAAAGCGGCGGTGGTGGCGCAGAAAGCGCTGATTGAGGAGGGCGGTAGCCCGGCAAAAAGTTAATCGGTTGGGTGCAGGCGCTGATTGTCTGCACCTTTTTTTCTCCATTACGAATAAATATTCATCCATGCTTTAAAATTCAGAGGTGTCTATGAATCCTTTCAAATATTCGGTAGCGGATCTGGCAGCGAAAGCGCGCGCCGTGCGCCGCCGCATCATTCAGCTCAATGCGGGCAGCCCGGCGGGCGGGCATACCGGTGCCGATCTCTCACAGGTGGAGATCCTCACCGCACTCTATTTTCGCATTCTTAACTGCGCGCCGGATCGCACCAACGATCCGCAGCGCGACATCTATATCCAGTCGAAAGGCCATGCGGTGGGCGGTTATTACTGCGTGCTGGCTGAAGCCGGTTACTTCCCGACCGAATGGCTGCCGACCTATCAGCATTCGGATTCACATCTGCCGGGCCATCCGGTGCGCCAAAAAACGCCAGGCGTTGAGCTGAATACCGGTGCGCTGGGCCACGGTTTACCGGTGGCGGTCGGCATTGCGCTGGCGGCGAAGAAAGATAACAGCGATCGACGTATTTTTGTCGTTACCGGCGACGGTGAGCTGGCAGAAGGCAGCAACTGGGAAGCGGCGCTGGTAGCGGCGCATTACGGCCTCGATAACCTGGTGATCATCAACGACAAGAACAAGTTGCAGCTGGCGGGGCACACGCGCGACATCATGAACACCGATCCGTTGCCGGATAAATGGCGCGCCTTTGGTCTGGAGGTGAGCGAGTGCAACGGTAATGACATGGCGGCGGTGGTTGAAGCCATCGAAAACCTGCCGCGCAACAGCGGCAAGCCACAGGTGATTGTGGCGCACACCGAAAAAGGCTTCGGCATCTCCTTTATTCAGGGCAAACCGGAGTGGCATCACCGCGTGCCGAAAGGGGAAGAGATTGAGTTGGCACTGGAGGAGTTGAAAGATGAGTAATGCAAAACACCTGGCGACGGTAATGGTCGAGGCATTTATTGATGCGGTTAATCGCGGCGTCGATTTAGTGCCGGTGGTGGCCGATTCCACCTCAACCGCCAAAATTGCGCCCTTTATCAAAGCCTTTCCCGACCGGCTGATTAACGTGGGTATCGCCGAACAAACGTTGGTGGGTACCGCCGCTGGCCTGGCGATTGGCGGCAAAGTGGCCGTGACCTGCAACGCCGCGCCGTTCCTGGTTTCCCGCGCCAATGAGCAGGTTAAAGTCGACGTCTGCTACAACAACACTAACGTGAAATTGTTTGGCCTGAATGCCGGTGCCAGCTACGGCCCGCTCGCCAGCACCCATCACAGCATCGATGACATTGCGGTGATGCGCGGCTTCGGCAACATCGAAATTTACGCGCCATCCTGCCCGCTGGAGTGCCGCCAGATTATTGAGTATGCGCTGGCGCATGTCGGGCCGGTGTATATCCGTCTGGACGGTAAAGATCTGCCGCAGCTGCACGATGAGAACTACCAATTCCGTCCTGGCCAAATCGACGTTTTACGTGAAGGTCATGACATTGTGCTGGTGGCGATGGGCTCGACGGTTCACGAGGTGGTTCACGCCGCCGAGCAACTGCATGAGCAAGGCATTACAGCGGGTGTGATCAGCATTCCATCGATTCGACCTTGTGATACCCAACAGCTGCGCGAGCTGTTAAATCACTATCCAGCGGTAATTACCGTGGAAGAACACAACGTCAACGGTGGCGTCGGCAGCCTGGTGGCAGAAGTGCTGGCGGAAGGCGGCTGTGGCATCCCGCTGCTGCGTTTGGGCATCCCCGATGGCGAATACGCGATTGCCGGCGATCGCGCCTCAACCCGTGCCCGACATGGCATTGATGCCGCCAGCGTAGTGAAGAGTGCAGCACGCATCTGTGCAGGAGCGTAAAGATGGCAGGTTCGGTGATACTGGCAATTGATGAAGGCACCACCAACGCGAAAGCGATTGCGGTCGATCGTGCTGGGAACGTGGTGGCGCGCGGCAGCCAGCCGCTGACGCTGGAACATCCTCAGCCGGGTTTGGCGGAGCAGGATCCACTGGCGATTTGGCAGGCGGTGAAACAAGCGGTGAGCGATTGTCTGGCGCAGTGTGCGGGTGCGCAAGTTGCGGCAGTGGCGATCAGCAACCAGCGCGAATCGGTGCTGATCTGGCAGAGACATAACGGTCAGCCGCTGACACCGCTGGTCAGCTGGCAGGATCGCCGCTCGGAGGCGTTTTGCCGCGATTTACGTGTGGCGGGTAAAGCGCCGCGCATCACTGGGCTTACCGGATTGGCGGTCGATCCGATGTTTCCGGCCGGTAAGCTCACCGGCATGCTGGCCGCGCTGCCGAACGGATTTTCTCGTGCGCAGGCCGGTGAACTCTGTATCGGCACCGTGGATAGCTGGCTGAGCTGGCAGCTGAGCGGCGGCGAAAGCTTTGTCACCGATCATGCGAATGCGGCGCGCACCCAGCTCTACAACCTGCACAGCGGCGATTGGGACGAGGAACTGTTAGCGCTGTTCCATATTCCCCGTGCAGCACTGCCGCAGATTGTGCCCTCGGCCAGCGAGCAGAGTGTAGTGACACGTAACGATATTCCCGGTTTAGCGCCTGGCACGCCAATTCTGTCGCGCATCGGCGATTCGCACGCCGCGCTGCAAGCGCAGCGCAGTGGCAGCGAAGAGGTGGTCAAAGCCACTTACGGCACCGGTTCGTCATTGATGATGTCGATGGCAACGCCGCTACTGACGGAAAATGGCCTTAGCACCACGGTGGCGTGGCACGACGGCACGTTGCGCTATGCCTTTGAAGGCAACATTACCCACACCGGTTCCGGTGCGGCGTGGCTGGGCCGCATGCTGGGCATCAAGGATCCACGAGAACTCACCGCGCTGGCGCAGTGCAGCGAACACAACCAGGGCATCTATTTTGTACCGGCGCTCTCTGGTCTCGGCGCACCCTGGTGGGATTTGAAAGCGCGCGGCATGGTGTGTGGTTTGACCGATGCGGCAACGCCGGAGGTGCTGGCGCGCGTGGCGCTGGAATCGATCACTTTCCAGATCGCCGACGTGTTTTTTGCCATGGAGCAGGCCAGCGGTGTGCAACTTCCTGCGCTGTGCGTGGATGGCAGCGCCACGGAAAACGGCTGGTTAATGCAGATGCAGGCCGATGTGTTGCAGCGGCCACTGAAACGCGTACCGACGGCCGAAGTTTCTGCGCTGGGTGCCGCGCTATTAGCGGGCCGCACCTTAGGCTGGTGGCAGCAGGGCAGTGAGATGCAGGCGTTGCAGGGCGGCAGCGTGATCACGCCGCGTGAAGATCAGGCGAAAAGCATGCAGGAGAATTATCACGGTTGGCTGGATGCGGTGGCGCGTTGCCGTTATCAGCCGCATTGATGGGTGCGGTTTTGTGTGGATCTGGGGGATTGGTCGCCATGAGTGGCGTAAAGCCGCTCAGTTAAGCATTAATCTACATATGTATGCAGGTGCGCATGAATGCGCACCCTACGAAAAACGCGCCAATCCTTTGTAGGGTCGCCATTCATGGCGACCGATTCACGCCTGGCTGACAAGCATTACGCCATAAAATTGAACGAAGCTATTGGAAACGGTTGGCCTTGTCGCGCGCCAGACGTTCCAGCGCAAAAATCACCTGCTGCAGCTGGCGTTCCTGAATCGGTTCGATGGCGGTAAAGCGGAAGCTGAGGCGCGGAGTGACGCGGGTTTCATTCTTGCTGGTCACCATGGTGCGCTCACCAATGTGCAGCAGCTGTGCTGTCACCTCAAAGTGGCCATACTCAGCCAGGTCAACGCGCAGCTTTTTAAAGGTATCGCCGCGATTGAGGCCTTCTGGCAGCGCTTCGTCCAGCAGCACGCCTACGCCGCCCAATGACAGATCCTGCAGGCGGAAGCGCGCAGTGCTGCCATCCGGCCAATGGCTGTGGCAATAAAAAACCGGCTCCAGCGGCGCATTGACGCGGAAAAACTCACGACGTTGAATCTGCCACACCAGTTCGGGTAGCGACGCAGCAAAAGCGGGCAAGCCTTCGAATTCGATACGTTGTAAACCGATTAAGCTAAATTCGACTTTGGCACCGTGCGTTTCGGCAAAGATATTCACTTCACCACCTTGCAGCGCTAAATCGTTATCCAGCGCGTTGCTGCCAAGGTCAAAGATCACCTGATCTTCATCGGCTGACAGCATGCGGCTGATAAACTGACCGCGCGAAAAATTCACCATCAACGGGGTTTGAAAACGCAACAGATCCTTCATCACGCCCAAAACCGCTAACGTGCCTCGCTTGAGGTATTGTTCTTTATCGGCTTCTCCCACGTCCTGCTCCACTTATCCGATTGTTATTTTCACGACTGACAATGCTGTTCGTCAGTTATCGGCGTTGCTGCGCTAACCTTTAGTTAGCTAACGATTATTTACTGCGGTAAGTTGCGAGGCAGATCATAAAATCCCGTCTATACTAGAGGCGGTGAACACATTGATTAATAACGTAAGGAGCAGTACATGGGTATTCTTTCATGGATTATTTTTGGTCTGATTGCCGGGATTATCGCGAAGTGGATTATGCCGGGTAAAGATGGCGGCGGCTTTATCATCACCGTGGTTCTGGGTGTGGTTGGTGCGGTTGTCGGTGGCTGGATCAGTACCCTGTTTGGTTTCGGTAAAGTTGACGGTTTCAACTTCGGTAGCTTCGTGGTGGCCGTGATTGGTGCCATTGTGGTGCTGTGGATTTACCGTAAAGTACGAAGTTAACAGCATAGAGATTTGATGAAATCCGCCATTCCGTAAAGGATGGCGGATTTTTTTATGTCTGATTAAAAGTCGTAGCCCACCGTAGCCATCACAGTACGCTCGGCACCGCGATAGCAGTAACCGGTGCCATAACAAGCGGCCAGATACTTTTTATCAGTCAGGTTGTTGGCATTCACCTGCAGCCATGCGCCTTTCAGCTGTGAGTTCCATGCGCCCAGATCGGCGCGAACTGACGCATCAAACAGCGTCACGGATGGCAGACGCGTGGTGTTCTCGTTATTCGCCCACTGTTTGCCGATATAGCGCACACCGGCGCCGGCGCTCAAGCCGTAGTCAAACTGATAATGTCCCCACAACGATGCCATGCTGTTCGGCGTGACATACGGCGTATGGCCATCGTTACCGTCCACCGAATCTTTGAAGCGCAGATGGTTCAGCGTGTAGCCGGCGATGGTGCTGAAACGCTGCGTCAGCTGATTACGGGCTTCGAGTTCAATGCCCTGCGAATGCACTTTGCCCGAAGGCGTGTACGTGCCGTCCAGCACGTTACGGTTGGCGACATCGTCCTGAGTCAAATCGTACACGGCGATTGAGTACATATCGCGCGTGCCCACCGGCTGATATTTCACGCCCGCTTCATATTGCTCAGACGTAGTCGGTTTCAGCTGATTGCCCTGCGGATCGGTTAACGAGGCCGGCGTAATCGCCTGGCTCCAGCTGACGTATGGCGAGATGCCGTTCTCGAAGGCATACAGCAGTGCGGCGCGACCGCTGATGTGATCGTCCTGACGACGGCTGGTGCCGTTTTCCGACACGATGCGGTCATAGCGTCCCGATAAGTCCAAATGCCAGCGATCGAGCTGCAACTCATCCTGCAGATACAAACCGGTTTGATAGTAGCGGCGCGTCTGCGATGTCCAGTCGAAGTCCGGCATGATGCCCACTTCTTCGCCGTTCCACGCATTCAGCGCGCTGGCGGCACCGCTGGCTTCGGTGATGTCGTTTTTATAGCGATGGTATTCTGCGCCCAACGTCACGCGATGCTGCACCGCGCCGGTAGCGAAATCAGCCTGCAAGCGGTTGTCGTTAGCCCATGCGCTCAGTGATGAACGCTCGCCAGAGTAGTAGCGGTTCAGCAGGTCAGGATTCGTTGCGTTCCAGCCAATTTGATAAACCTGATCGAGATCGGTATTCGAGTGGCTGTAGCTGCCGGTGGAGTAGACCGACCAGACTTCGTTGAAGCGGTGTGAGAAGTCATAGCTGTAAATCTGCTCGCGACGTTTGAACTGATCGAGCGAACTGTCACCTTCGTAGAAACTGTCGCTCAACTTGCGGCCGTTATGGCTGTAGAGCGTGCCTTCCGCTGGTACCGAACCGTGATAGCCGCCGGATGGATCTTTCTGCAGATAGGCGCGCAGCACTAAGTTGGTGTCTTCGCTTGGCTGCCACATCAGCTGTGGCGAAATCGCATATTTCTCTTCGCGGGTGTGATCGTACTGGGTATCGCTGTTGCGCGTGATGCCGGTTAAGCGAAACGCCCACTGATCGTTGATGGCGTTGGTGTAATCAAAGGCGGCGCTGTTGGTGGCGTTGGTGCCGCTCGACAGGCGGAAGTGACCCTCTTCGGCAAACTGCGGACGCTTGCTCACCATGTTCACTAACCCGCCCGGCACCGTTTGGCCGTAAAGCGCGGAGGAGGGACCTTTGATCACATCAATGCGATCAAGGAACCAGTTGTCCACCTGCAGGATGTTGAAGCTGCCGCCGTCACTCATTACGCGCAGGCCATCGAGGAAGGTGTTGTCGACATCGCCGCCGTGGAAACCACGCAGCGCGATGGTGTCGTAACGCGTGGCGGCACCGCCAAAGTTGGTGAACACGCCCGGCGTGTAACCCAGCGCCTGATTGAGATCCTGCGCGCCCTGATCTTCCATCTGCTGACGCGTTACCACCGAAATTGACTGCGGCGTGGTAATCAGCGGCTGATCGCTTTTGCTGGCGCCGCTGCTCCGCGTGGCGAGATAGCCCTGCGTCGGCGTGGTGGCGCTCTCTTGCGGTTGCGCCGTGACGACAATCGACTCTTCGGCGAAGCTTGCAGCGGGTAAAGCCAGCGCAAGCGCGCACAGAACGCGGCCACGGTTAAGGGTAAACAGCGAGGTCATGAGAGGTTCCTGATATTTTAATGGGAATAGCTATCGATATTAGATTGAGAATTATTATCTTTTGTCGCGAGTGTTTCAAGATGTGAGTTTGTTGTAAGAGGGTTGTGAGGAAAATGCACAGGCAGGGCGGGATTAGCGTGCAAGCATATGAGGTTGTAGGGTGCGCATTAATGCGCACCTGGTTTAATGGTCGCCATAAATGGCGACCCTACGACGGTTACGTATGGATCAGGAAATATGTTACTTCGCGCTACTCAAAACCGGCATATTGGGGATATCACCGGCGTTATTACAGGTTTTGTCTTTCGGACAGTACTTATCGAGCAGCTTTAGCGTCACACCGTTGGTCCAGCCGAAGCCGTCCTGCAGCGGATATTCACCGCCGCCACCACCGCCCAACTGCGCACCTTCAACCACATATTTCTCGACCAGCTTATGCTCCTTGTCATAGGTTGCCTGCACGTTCTGCAGGAAGCGCTGACCAATCTGCTGCGCCAGTTTCGGCTGCTTGTAATGCTCAAGACCTTCCACCGCGACCCATTGCAGCGGCGCCCAGCCGTTTGGCGCATCCCATTGCTGGCCGTTATTCACCGTAGTAGTCACCAGGCCGCCCGGTTTCAGCAGCTGTTTTTCGACGGCGGAAGCGGTGCGCTCAGCTTGCTTATCGCTCGCCACCTGCATATAGAGCGGGAACAGCGTGGCGGCGGTCAGCTGCGAGTGAACCTGCTTCTTCTGGAAATCGTAATCGGCGTACCAGCCTTTTTTGTCATCCCAAAGATAGCGATTGATCGCCGCCTGGCGTTTCTCGGCATCCGCCGCGAACTGTTTGGCTTTGTCATCCTGCTTATCCAGTTTGGACGCTTTAGACAATGCCTGTTCAAGGTGGAAAATCAGGCTGTTAAGATCGACCGGCGCCAGCTGCGTGGTGCGAATCGACGCCAGATTGTGCGCATCGGTGAACCAGCGCGAACTGAAATCCCAGCCTGATGCCGCGCCAGCACGCAAGTCGCGATAAACCTGCTGCTTATTACGATCCGGCGCTTTATTCGCGGTGTTGACGTCATCAAGCCAGGATTCGGTGCGCGGTGCATCGCGATCGTCCCAGTAACGGTTAAGCAGCGTGCCGTCCCTAAGTTTAATCACGCGTTTGCTGGCCTGGCCGGCTGCAACTTTGTCGCTGTCCGCCATCCAGTAATCGTACTCTTTCTGCAGCTGCGGCAAGTATTGGCGATAGACATCGTCGCCTTTGTGCGTTGCCAGCAAGTCAACCATCAAGCTGAAGAACGGCGGCTGCGAGCGGCTGAGATAGTAGCTGCGGTTGCCGTTGGGGATATGGCCATATTTATCGAGTTCGGTGGCGAAGTTATCCACCATATCCTGTACGCGATCCCAGTGACCGCTCTCCGCCAGGCCGAGCATAGTGAAGTAGCTGTCCCAGTAATAGACTTCGCGGAATCGGCCGCCAGGCACCACATAAGGTTTCGGCAGCGGCAGCAGCGAATCGTACTGACTGGCACTTTGCGCGGTGCGTGTCAGCACCGGCCATAAACCGTTGATGTGCTCGCGCAGGCTTTGCCCGGCGGGCGGCACATATTTGTCTCCCTCTTTTGGCAGCGTGAAGTTGCTGTCGACAAAATGCTTGAGATCGAAGTTGCGCTGGCTTTTCTGCATCTGCCAGTCGGCCAGAATCGAAGAGGGATTAGATTTCGGCACCGCATCGGCGAAGGTTTTCTGGTCCGGATAAAATTTCGCCTGCTGCACGGCATTGAAAAGCGGTCCCAGACGCACATCTGGCGGCTGCGGTTGGTTGCTGAGCATGCGGCTTTGGTCATCGGCGTGCGCGGCGCTGGCAGAGGCCAGCAACGCGGCGCTGAGTAAAAAGGTCAGACGCGCGGGCGTGAATACGGCATTTTTTATCATCGGTTTTTCTCCTTGTCCGAAAAGGTGGTGTGCTAACGCATTGACCACCCGAACAACTTTAGTCGCAATCGCACCGCTTAGCCTTGTACAGCGGTGGAAATGTGAAGCGCCCGGAATTAATCACGCGAGAAATTGCATCAAGGCTAAGGTTTTTGCTTGCCCTGTTCGGCTATTTGCCTGAGGCTGAAGCAAAAAAAAGGAGAGTCGAATGGAGATTATCTGGTATCACCCGTCGCTGGCGCCGCAGGGCTGGCTGGAAGGTTTGCATCAGCGTTTACCTGAGGCGCGCGTGCGTTACTGGCAGCCGGGCGACAACGCGCCGGCCGATTACGCTGTGGTGCGTTCGCCGCCGGTTGAGATGCTGGCGGGGCGTCAACTGAAAGGCGTGTTTGCCATGGGCGCGGGCGTGGACGAGATCCTCAAGCAGCTGCGTGACAATCCACAAATGCTGGCTGACAACGTGCCGTTATTCCGCCTCGAAGATACCGGCATGGCGCGCCAGATGCAGGAGTACGCCAACTGGTGCGTGCTAGGCTGGTTCCGCCGTTTCGCGGAATACCGTCAACTGCAGCAGCAGGGGCAGTGGCAGGAGCTGGATGGTTTGGATCGCGAGAACTTCACCATTGGCGTGCTCGGCGCGGGCGTGTTAGGCCGCAGCGTGCTGGAGAGTTTGCGTCAATGGGGCTTCCCGTTACGCAGCTGGAGCCGTTCGCCGAAGCACATCGACGACGTGCAAAGCTTCCATGGCCGCGATCAACTCAATGCCTTCCTCGAGGGCACGCAGGTGCTGATCGATCTGCTGCCCACCACGCCGGAAACCACCAACCTTATTGATAGTCAGCTGCTCAGCGCGTTGCCGCACGGTGCCTGTTTCCTTAACCTGGCGCGCGGTGCGCATGTGGTGGAAGCCGATCTGCTGGCGGCGCTGAACAGCGGTCAATTGGCCGCCGCCGCGCTGGATGTGTTCCAGACCGAGCCGCTGCCGCACGATCATCCGTTGTGGTCTCATCCGCATGTCACAATCACGCCACATACTGCAGCGATTACCTTGCCAGCCGAGGCGATGGATTACATTGCGGATGCCATACTTGCTCTGGAGCAAGGTCAACAGCCGGGTGGTTTGGTCGATCGCCAGCGCGGTTATTAATTCACATTGGGTCAGGAGATGAAGATGTATCCCGTTGATTTACATATGCACACCGTTGCCAGCACGCATGCTTACAGCACGCTGCATGATTATGTGGCGCAGGCGAAAAAGAACGGCCTGAAGCTGTTCGCGATTACCGATCACGGTCCGGATATGGCCGATGCGCCGCACTATTGGCACTTCGTTAACATGCGCATTTGGCCGCGGGTGATTGATGGCGTTGGCGTGCTGCGCGGTATTGAAGCTAACATCAAAAATCAGCAGGGCGAGATCGATTGCAGCGGCCCGATGCTCGATGCGCTGGATCTGATCGTTGCGGGCTTCCACGAGCCGGTTTATGCACCGCGTGATAAAAAGCATCACACCGAAGCGATGATTGCGGCGATGGCGGGCGGTTTGGTGCATATCATTTCGCATCCGGGCAACCCGAAATTCCCGGTGGATATCCGCGCAATAGCCGAAGCCGCCGCGCATTACGATGTGGCGCTGGAGATCAACAATTCCTCCTTTACCCATTCGCGCCTCGGCAGCGAACCGAACTGTCGCGCTATTGCCGAAGCGGTGCGCGATGCGGGGGGTAAATTGGCATTTGGCTCCGATTCGCATACGGCGTTTACGCTGGGAAATTTCGAACACTGCCTGCGCATCACCAGCGAAGTGGATTTTCCTGAAGATCGCGTGTTAAATGTCACGCCGCGTCGCCTGCTCGATTTCCTCGAACTGCGCACCGGTAAAACGATTGCCGAATTTGCTGATTTTTAACTTTTTTGCCTCAAGGAATTCTGTTGCATGAATGAGTTTTCCATTCTCTGCCGCGTCATCGGCTCGCTGTTTAATCGCCAGCCGCAGGATCCGCTGCTGGTGCCACTGTTCACTCTGCTGCGTGAAGGCAAACTGCAACAGCAGTGGCCGCTGGAGCAGGATGAACTGTTGACGCGCCTGCAGCAGAATAGCGATCCGCAGGCGCTGGCCGCCGACTACAACGCGCTGTTTGTTGGCAGCGACTGCAGCGTGCCGCCGTACGCATCTCAGTGGCCGAACGGGGTTGCTGAAGCGGACGTGCGTGCATTTCTCAGCGCGCGCGGCATGCCGCTGAGCGAAGCACCCGCCGATCATTTTGGCGTGCTGCTGCTGGCAGCATCGTGGCTGGAAGATCAGTCAGCGGAAGATGAATCCGCCGCGCAGCTGGCGCTGTTTGATGATTATCTGCTGCCGTGGTGCGGCGCGTTCCTCGGCAAAGTGGAAGCGCATGCTACCACGGCGTTTTATCGCACGCTGGCGGCGCTAAGCCGTGAGGCGATTCAGGCGATGTACGACGAGCTGAACGAAGAGCAGGGCGACGAGGCCTAACCGTTACCAGCTGGCTGCGCTGCTGCCGAGCTTCACGCCCGGCGTCGCGCAGATCATTGGCGTGCCGGGCAAATACGCTGCGGCACGCAATCTCTCGGCAATTCCCCACTGATTAATCTCTATCGCGCTCAACGCGTCATCGTGCTGCGCGTGGATACCGTTTTGCACATTCTCCGGCGCGGCACCGAACTGCTGTAACAGCCGAGCGGTGCGCGCCAGCGATAAGCGCGCCTGCCAGCCAACGCCATTGTTCAACCGCTGACGTAAACCTTCCAGCACCGCCGCAGCCATCAGATAACCGGTGACGTGATCGAGCGCCTGCACCGGCAGCGGCGTTGGCTTGTTATTGCCGCTCCAGCGCATGCCTTGTTCGGCGATGCCGCAGCCCATCTGCACCAGACTGTCGAAACCGCGGCGGTTGCGCCACGGCCCGCTCCAGCCCCACGCATTGAGGCTGACATCCACTAAGCCCGGCGCGAGTTTGCGGCGCGTCTCAGCATCCAGCCCGAGTTTTTCCAGCGCATCGGCACGATAACCGTGTACCAGCACATCGCTGTGCTGCAACAGCTGGCGCAGCTGTTCACGCCCGGTGCGGGATTTGATATCAAGCCGCGCACAGCGTTTGCCACAGGTGATCTCCTCTTCCAGCGTTGGTTCGTGCCAGTCGGGCGGATCGATACGCAGCACCTGCGCGCCGAGGCTGGCGAGAAAACGCGTCGCCACCGGACCGGCGATGATGCGCGTGAGATCCAATACGCGTACGCCGAGCAGTGGCCGCGCGGGCGATAATAGCCAGGCTGGCGCGGGTGCAGCGTCGGTGGCCTGTTGGGCAATCAGCGCTTCCTGCTGCACGGCGCGGCCTTGCGCATGTTGCAGCCATTGCGCTTCGCTACGCATCTGCGCGGCGCAGCCGCCAGCATCAATCACGGCCTGTTCCAGCGTAGCGGCGGGCCAGCGTGCCACTGCATCGGCCAGTGCGGCACGATTAGCATGCTGGCCGAGCACGCGCTCCATCGCCGCACGATGATGAGCCGCGTTGGTGTGCAGGCGGATCCAGCCGTCGGCGCTGGCGTAATCACCGGCGAATTCATCCCACAGCGCGGCAGGTGGTCGATTAAGCGGGATCAGGCTGTGCTGAAACCAGCGCGAGGCGAGACGGACATTGATGCTGACCGGCGCGGCCCGGCCGAGCAGATCGCTCAGTGCCTGGCTGGCAAGACCAATGCTGGTGGCCGCAAGTTCGCTGACGGCAAAGGCAGAGGAAAAGGTGTCGGGCTGGAGAAAAGTAGGCGAGGGAAGCGGGTCCGCGCCTCGCAATCCCTGCCACATTTGCTGCCACAGTGCGGCAGCACGTTGAGAATCCATGTTGAGTCTCCGGATAACGCGCGAGACTCAAGCATAGCAGAGCGGATTATCGGCGGCGTAAGCGCGGGAAACGCGCGTGCATCCGCAGGTTGCGCAGATTGATCACCGCAATTGCGGTACCCAACACCACTAACGAGGCGCCGAGAATCTTAAAGCTGTTCATGCTATCACCCAAGACAAAAACGCCCATCAACACCGCCAGCACCGGCGTCAGCAGCGAATAGGGCATGATCAGGTTGACGTTGTACTTCTTCAGCAGCGCATACCACAGCGTATAGGCGACAATTGACGAGGCGAGCGCGCTATACAGAATGCCAAACCAGCCGCGCCAGCCGGCGTGGCTTAATGCGTAAAACTGGTTGGATTCGGTCAGCCACGAAGCGGCACCGACAATCGGCACCGCGAGGAAGGAGATCCAGCCGGTTAGCGTCAGCGGTTTTATCGGCGGTGATTTTTTCACAATCATATTGCTGATTGCCCAGCCAAACGCGCTACACAGCAGAATACACAGCACCCACCAGGCCGGAATGGTAGGGCTGCCCGACAGCACCGCGACGCCGCTTAGCGAAATGGCGATGCCGATCAGCTGCACCAGCCGCAATTTCTCTTTCAAAATCACCATCGCCAGCAGCATGGCAATCGGCGTGCCGAGCTGAACCACGATGGCGCCGGTGCCGGCATCGGTGTAGCGCATGCCGACAAACAGCAGCGAGAAGTGCATAAAGCCAAAGGTGAATGCCAGCGTCAGCAGCCACGGCAATTGTGCGCGCGTGATGCGGCAAAACGGCACCAGCACAATCGCCACCACCACAAAGCGCATCCAGGTGAGAAACAGCGGCGGAAGTTCCAGCAATCCCCACTTCACCGCCACGTTGTTGAAAGCCCAGATGGAAACCACCATCAGAACCATTAAAAAATGCCGCACTGCCACGAGGTCTTCCTTCACGCTGTATAAAGATTATCACCGGCTAATGATGGCATGAAGCCGTCGACTTCGGACATGTCTGACAAAACTTTTTTCGCATAAGCATTAGCTTATGCAGGAAAAAAATAAGACATGTCGCTGATTTACTGTCAAAGTGGACGTCCGAAAGGCGACCATAATGAGGACCGTATTCGGCATGACACACACCCGCGCTTTACCTCTTGCTCTGATTCAACTCGAAGTTCCCCCGCCGCAGGTTGTGGCGCAAATTGGTGAACAACCCCGCTGGTTTATCGACGCGCTGCAATTGCAGCCTGATGACTATGTGATTGTGCGTCCGCATCTGGGTGATGATTTACCGGCCTTTGACCGCGTCAGTGGCGCGATCCTCAGTGGTTCCTGGGCGATGGTTACCGATCACGCTGACTGGAGCGAACGCACTGCCGCCTGGATTCGTGGCGCGCTGGAAGCGGATCTGCCGCTGCTTGGCGTCTGTTACGGACATCAATTGATGGCGTATGCGCTGGGTGGCAAAGTGGGCGATAACCCGCATGGCTGGGAGCGTGGACTGAAACCGCTGACGCGTAGCGCGCAGGCGCACAACGATCCGTGGCTGGCTGCGTTACCGGGTGAATTTCAGGCGTGGTTGTCACATCGGCAATCGGTGCTAACGCCGCCGCAGCATGCGCAGGTGCTGGCAAGTTCGGCGCAGGATGGCTGTCAGATTTTGCGTTATTCGCCGCAGGCGCTGTCGGTACAGTTCCATCCGGAATTTACCCGCGACATTATGAGCGCCTGTTTACCCGCGGGCGTGAGTGACGATGGTACGCAACTGGCGGGGGAAGATTGGTCGCGTGAACTGCTGCGCCGCTTCTGGCTGCAAACGCGGCCGCAGCCGCGCGCACAGGTTCAGGGCGCGTAGTTACGCGTGCAGCGATAAACCCACGCGGGTGGCATGTTTTTCAGCACCCGCTGGCGTTCCCAGGTGAAGTAGCGTGACAAATTTGGCTGGGTAAACGAGGTGTATTGAAACTGCACGAATACGCCACGTGGACCCAGCGCATCATGCACCGCGCTGAGAATATTGTCGCGTGTGGCGGGCGGTAACGACAGCAGCGGCAAGCCAGAGAAAATCACATCATATTCCCCCGCGAGATATTCTGCCGAGCATGCGCGTACCTGCATGCGCGCATCGGGCAATCCCCGCAGGCTTTTCACCAGTTCCGGGCTAATTTCGAACACATCCAACTGAGCTTGCGGTGACATACGCGACAGCACGTGGCGTGTGAGTACGCCATCACCGGCGCCGAGTTCGGCGATACGCAGGCTGTTATCCCAATTCACCGCATCGCACATGGTGCGGCACAGCGCGGCGGAAGAGGGCGTGATGCTGCCCATTTTGCGCGGGTTACGGATGAATTGCTGAACAAAGTTCGCTTTGGCGCGCATTAACGTCAGGGCTGAAGCCAACATCTGTTTCTCCTGGTTAGTATCCTGCTTCATATTGACCACATATTTCGCCCATGTTCCGCTTTTTGCGGCATAACCGGGAAAACTCGGAATTTTCCGTAACGGAGCAGGGATGATACACAGGCTGCATTTTAGGCATACAAGACCTGGCTGAAACTTAGGGCAATGTGAAAAATCGTAAAGCGATGGGCTGTGCCGGATTTCCTTCGATGCGGTCACAGTTTCCCCTTCTGCGATCTGACAGGCTGACGTTGATCGCTCAATGTTAATAACAGGTTTCATAGTTGTTAATCGCCACTCTGTCCGCAAGGAGAAACACCATGCGTTACGCTGCTCCGGGAGAACAAGGTTCTCTCATTACTCTGCAATCGCGTTATGGCAACTTTATCAACGGCGAATTTGTTGCGCCGGTGAACGGTAATTACTTCGTCAACACCTCACCGATTAATGCTTCCACCATTGGCGAGTTCCCACGCTCGGATCGTGCCGATATCGATAACGCCGTGGCTGCCGCCCAGGCCGCTGCCGATGCGTGGGGCAAAACCTCACCGCAGGCACGCTCGCTGGTGCTGCTGAAAATTGCCGACCGGCTGGAAGAGAATCTGGAATACATCGCGGTCAACGAAACCTGGGATAACGGGAAGCCGGTGCGTGAAACGCTGGCAGCGGATCTGCCGCTGGCGGTCGATCACTTCCGCTATTTCGCTGGCTGCGTGCGTGCGCAAGAAGGCACCGCTGCTGAAATTGATGAGTTCACCGCCGCCTATCACTTCCACGAACCGCTGGGCGTGGTCGGGCAAATCATTCCCTGGAATTTCCCGCTGCTGATGGCGGCATGGAAACTGGCACCGGCACTGGGCGCAGGCAACTGCGTGGTGCTAAAACCGGCCGAGCAAACGCCGCTGTCGATCACGCTGTTTATGGAAGTGATCAAAGATCTGCTGCCGCCGGGCGTGATTAACGTGGTGCACGGCTACGGCAAAGAGGCGGGCGAAGCGCTGGCGTCGCATCCGGGCATCGCCAAAATAGCCTTTACCGGTTCCACCGCAACCGGCGGCCATATTCTGGAGCTGGCGGCGAAAAGTCTGATTCCGTCCACCGTTGAGCTGGGCGGTAAATCGCCGAATATCTTCTTCGAAGACATCATGGATGCCGAAGAGAGTTTCATTGAGAAAGCGGCCGAAGGTGTGGTGCTCGGCTTCCTTAATCAGGGGGAAGTCTGTACCTGTCCATCACGTGCGCTGGTGCAGGAATCGATTTTTGAGCCGTTTATGGCGGCGGTGATGAAGCGTATTAAAACCATCAAACGTGGCGATCCGCTTGATACCGAAACCATGATTGGTGCGCAGGCATCACAGCAGCAGTTCGATAAAATCCTCTCCTATCTGGAGATTGCGCAGCAAGAGGGCGCGCAGGTGCTGCACGGCGGCGGCGTAGAGAAAGTGGGCGAAGAGTTTGCAAGCGGCTACTACATCCAGCCGACGCTGTTGAAAGGCGATAACAGCATGCGCGTGTTCCAGGAAGAGATCTTTGGCCCGGTGGTTGGCGTGCTGACCTTCAAAGATGAAGCCGAAGCGCTGGCTATCGCCAATGACTCGATTTACGGGCTTGGCGCCGGCGTCTGGACGCGTGATATCAACCGCGCCTATCGCATGGGCCGCGCGATTAAAGCTGGTCGCGTGTGGACCAACTGTTATCACCTCTATCCGGCGCACGCGGCGTTTGGCGGCTATAAGAAATCGGGTATTGGCCGCGAAACCCACAAAATGATGCTCGACCATTATCAACAGACTAAAAACCTGCTGGTGAGCTACAGCACGCAACCGCTTGGTTTCTTCTAATGATAAAAGGCAGCGGAGTGATCCGCTGCCTTTTCATCTCTTCGTCATCTTACGACCGCAGGATGACTCTATCGCCAGAAACTTCTGATGGAAGTGGCATCTTTAAGCCAGGTCTTGTGTGTTTAAAGGAGGCGATTGGGCAGAATAGCCCACCTATTTTCAAGGAGAACCCATGAACACGTTGTATAACTACCTGGAACAGCATGACGAGATGCTGGACGGAGTGGAGCAAAATATTATTACCGTTAACCTGCCTGGACGTCAGGCGGTGTATGTAATTGGTCAGAACGATGCTGACCTGCTGTTGGAAGTGAAAGCACGCGAAGTCGCCACGGCGCAGCGGATGGAAACATTGCGTCAGCTGGAGAGCCAATTCCGTTTTTAACTTTTCTGCTTTGCCTCATTTAATGATCAATTCGTCAGAAATATCGCAATAAAAAAGCCGCTATCACGCGATAACGGCTTTTTTGCGGTGCGATGCGTAGATTACTTCACGCAGGCGGCGCAGTTGTTATGAATCTGCTGGAAGAAGTCGTTGCCTTTGTCATCCACCAGAATGAACGCCGGGAAGTTCTCCACTTCAATTTTCCAGATCGCTTCCATGCCGAGCTCGGCATACTCCACGCATTCCAGACTCTTAATACTCTGCTGTGCCAGCACCGCTGCCGGGCCGCCGATGCTGCCCAGATAGAAGCCGCCGTGTTTATGACACGCATCGGTAACCTGCTTGCTGCGGTTGCCCTTCGCCAGCATCACCATGCTGCCGCCGTTGGCCTGCAGCAGGTCAACGTAGGAATCCATACGACCTGCAGTAGTTGGGCCGAGTGAACCAGAGGCATAACCTTCTGGCGTCTTCGCCGGACCCGCATAATAGACCGGATGATCTTTGATGTACTGCGGCAAACCTTCGCCGTTATCGATGCGTTCTTTCAACTTAGCGTGGGCAATGTCGCGCGCCACGATGATGGTGCCATTAAGTGACAAGCGGGTTGAGACTGGATAAGCCGACAGCAGCGCCAGAATCTCACTCATCGGCTGGTTCAGATCGACATGCACCACTTCGCCTTCGCCCTGCTGACGCAGTTCTTCCGGAATGTAGCGGCCTGGATTGTCTTCCATCTTCTCAATCCAGATACCTTCACGGTTGATCTTGGCTTTGATGTTACGGTCTGCTGAGCAAGATACGCCCATACCTACCGGGCAGGATGCGCCATGACGCGGCAGACGTACCACGCGGATATCGTGGGCAAAGTATTTACCACCAAACTGCGCGCCGAGGCCCAGTTCCTGCGAGGCTTTCAGCAGTTCTTCTTCCAGCTGAATGTCGCGGAAGGCCTGACCATGTTCATTACCTTCGGTCGGCAGCGAATCGTAATAGTGGGTTGAGGCCAGCTTGACGGTTTTCAGCGTGGCTTCGGCTGAAGTACCGCCAATCACAAACGCAATGTGGTACGGCGGGCAAGCGGCGGTACCCAGCGACATCATCTTATCGACCAGATAGTTCTTCAGCTTGGCGGGCGTAATCAGCGCTTTGGTTTCCTGATACAGATAGGTTTTATTGGCGGAGCCGCCACCTTTGGCAATGCACAGGAATTTGTATTCGTCGCCATCAACGCTATATAGGTCAATCTGCGCCGGCAGGTTGGTGCCGGTATTCACCTCTTTATACATATCCAGCGCGGCATTCTGTGAATAGCGCAGGTTATCTTCAATAAAGGTGTTGTAGACGCCTTGCGACAGTGCGGCTTCATCGCCGCCGCCGGTCCAGACGCGCTGGCCTTTTTTGCCCATGATGATAGCGGTGCCGGTATCCTGACAGGTTGGCAGCACGCCTTTGGCGGCAATTTCAGAGTTGCGCAGGAACTGCAGGGCAACGTATTTGTCGTTCTTGCTGGCTTCGTCGTCGGCAAGA
This sequence comes from Pantoea sp. SOD02, assembly GCF_024707505.1. Lineage (GTDB taxonomy): Bacteria > Pseudomonadota > Gammaproteobacteria > Enterobacterales > Enterobacteriaceae > Pantoea > Pantoea symbiotica. The sequence goes on from NZ_CP102604.1 coordinate 1,728,777, forward strand.
ATTGACGCGACCTGCGCCTGATGCGAGGCGCGCAGCATGAAAGAGGCATCGTGGAATGCCTGCTTCGCCAGCAGCGTCAGCGCTTTGGGATCGACTTTCAGGACTTCTTCGCCATCGAAGTTGGCCACCGAGACGTAATCAGTGCTCAGCAGATAGTATTCGGTATCATCTTTGGCGAGAGGAAAGGGATTCTGATAATAGAAGGGTTTGTTCGACATGTTGGCTCACTTAGCTTCGTGTTGCCCGCCAGCATGACGGGCGACAAATTAGGCAGTCTGTTATTCGATTTTCTCTCGCCAGCCCTCCGCAGGGGCTGACTGGCGAGCATCATAACATTTTCACGGTAATGCGCGGCTCCGTTTTTAACATCGAAGCAACATCATCAGAACATCATCACCATCCATGGATAGGCGACAACCATCAGAAGAACCAGGAACAGCGCGCCGAAGATGGTGCCCAGGCGCCAGTAATCTTTGGTTGGCAGATAGCCGCTACCGTAATAAATCGGGCTTGGGCCGGTGCCGTACGGGGTGATAATGCCCATCACACCCAGAGAAACACACATCATCAAGCAGAATACCGGCATGTTGATGCCCGGGATTGAGGCGGCGATAGTCAGCATTGCTGGCAGCAGCGCGGTGGTGTGCGCGGTGGTACTGGCGAACAGGTAGTGCAGCAGGTAGAAGGCGATTAACAGCACCACCGCAGAAACCTGAGGATCGTAACCGTGCAGCAGCATCGCACCTTCTTTACCCAGCCAGGCGATGAAGCCGACGCGCGCTAAACCATCTGCCAGCGCGACCAGCGTGGCGAACCAGGCGAAGGTGTTCCATGCGGCTTTATTGCTGGTGATGTCATTCCAGTTTAGTACACCGGTCCACAGCATCAGCACGATGACTAACAGTGCGGCCATTGCCGGTTCAATCCATGCGGTGGCGAAGATCCACATCATCAGCGCAGCAACCACGAAGCCCAGCAGCAGGATTTCGTTGCGTTTCAGCTTGCCGAGTTTTTCCAGCTCGGCAGTCGCCCAGCGCGGCACTTCATCATTCACTTTCACTTCTGGCGGATAGAGCCAGTAAGCCAGCAGCGGCATGGTGAGAATCAGCAGCACACCCAGCGGCAGGAAGGCGAGGAACCACATGCCCCATGAGATTTCAAAGCCCACCACGCTTTTCACCAGCGCCAGTGCCAGCAGGTTCGGCGCCAGAGCTGAAAGGAACATTGAGCTGGTGATACAGGCGGCGGTGATCGCCACCCACATCAGGTAAGAACCAATCTTACGCGCGCTTGGGTCGTTAGGTTTTGAACCGTACAGCGGCGGCAGGTTAGCAATGATTGGATAGATGGTACCACCACTGCGCGCGGTGTTGGATGGCGTAAACGGTGCCAGCAACAGGTCAGCGAAGGTAATGGCGTAACCCAGCGTCAGGCTGCGGCGGCCAAGATATTTCACCAGAATCAGCGCCAGGCGGCGACCGAACTGGGTTTTATCGTAGCCGGCGGCGAACATAAAGGCACCGAAGATCAGCCAGACCGTAGAGTTGCCGAAGCCACTTACCGCCCATTTGAACGACTGCGCAGCGGTTTTGAACTTGGGATCCGCCAGTTCTGCCGGGCTAAACAGCACCCACTGGCTGAACAGCGCAATCACCACCACGCCGGTTAAACCGATAACGGCGCCCGGCAGCGGTTCGAAAATCAGTCCCACAATAACCCCGACAAAAATGGCGAAGAAGTGCCATGCGTAAGGTTCCAATCCCGCAGGAGTCGGCACCAGCAGCAACAGCACAGCCACAATAATTGGCAGGCACAACATTATCAGGCGGTTCTTTTTTTTCCCCGGTGCCGCGGGAGGCGCGGTGAGGGATTCACTCTGGGTTGTTTGTGTGTTCATAGTTTTGTCTGCAAGTTATGGAGAATGCGTATATACGCCCCGAACCAAGCTGGTTTTTTTAGTTACAAAACTCTTTTAACAGATTAGTCGTGACATTTAAAACTGAGTTTTAATAAATCGCTATTTACAAAATTTGATGCGCGAATTATCTAATGGATGCGCCTATGATGCGATTAATTAAAATATCTATTTTGATCCAGATCAATAAAGTTTATTCGTGGTTTTTTTGCTTTAAACATGCACGCCTTAATAAATGAACCATTAGGTGAAAATTAACTGTGTGAGGCGAATAAAACGGCACAAATCAAGCAAAAAACAGAGAAAGGAGACGGTTTATCTTTATGATAAGGCTGGATTTGTTTTAAATGTAAGGAAAAAGTTGATTTTTGTCAAGTCTTGGTTAAAACTTAGCTCAGCGCAACTTTCAGCAATAGGTATCAAATATTATTTCCATGCGTAAAACTTATATAACTAACGAATAAGGTTATGTAAGTAAATAAAATGGTATATTTACGCCATGAAATCGGACCACTCAAATAATTATAAATGTCTCCGAACCGCCAAAGAATTGAATACAAAGTTTCTTAATTCTGGAGTTGCTCATCATGAATACGCTCACCCCGATTCTTAATCCGCTTACGCTACCGAAAGGTGCGGTGCTTAAAAACCGATTGGTTATGGCGCCGATGACCACCTGTACCGGTTATTACGATGGCGGTGTTACCAGTGACCTTGTCGAATATTATCGCGTGCGTGCCGGCAGCATCGGTACCGTAATTGTAGAGTGCTGCTTTATTGATAACCGTGGACCTGCTTTCCCAGGTGCGCTCGGTATCGACAGCGACAACAAAATCCCCGGTCTGGCGAAAATTGCCCACGCCATCAAATCGCAAGGCTCCAAAGCGGTTCTGCAGATCTATCACGGCGGCCGCATGGTGGAACCGGCGCTGATCGGCGGTAAAACTCCGGTCGCACCAAGCGCTATCGCCGCACCGCGTGACGGTGCCACCAAACCTCAGGCGCTGACTGCAGAAGAAGTGGATGTGATGATCACCAAGTTTGGTGATGCAGTGAACCGTGCGATTAAAGCCGGCTTCGACGGCGTGGAGATCCACGGTGCCAACACCTATCTGATCCAGCAGTTCTACTCGCCAAACTCTAACCAGCGTGACGACAAATGGGGCGGCAGCCGCGACAATCGCGCGCGTTTCCCACTGGAAGTACTGGAAATTACCCACAAGATGGCGGACCGCTTTGCTGCGGCAGACTTCATCATCGGTTATCGCTTCTCACCGGAAGAGCTGGAAGTGCCGGGCATCCGCTGGGACGACACGCTTTACCTGCTGGAGAAACTGGCAGAGCGCGGTCTTGATTACGTGCACTTCTCGGTTGGCCAACTGCTGCGCCCGTCAATTGTTGACACTCAGGATCCAACGCCGTTGATCACCAAATATCTGGCGCAACGCTCTCCTAATCTGGCGAAAGTGCCGGTGATTGGCGTCGGCGGCATCGTCAATAAAGAAGATGCCGAGAACGCGCTGGAGCACGGTTTCGACTTAGTAGCAGTCGGTAAAGCCTGCATCGCTTATCCGGACTGGACCGATCGCGTCATCAAGAATCAGCATATGGAGCTGTATATCGACAGCACCAAGCGCGAAGAGTTGACCATTCCAGAACCGCTGTGGCGCTTCTCGCTGGTGGATGCGATGATCCGTGACACCAGCGATACCGGCCGTAAATACAAAGCGGGCGTTTATCAGGCGAAAGTGGAAGCCGAAGCGCTGAAGCTGAAAATCAACGTTACGCTCGACACCGACCGTATCACCGATATCTCTCTGGTGCCGGATCCGAGTCTCGACGTCGACTTCACCAGCACCTTCGAAAGCCTGCGTGAACGCATTCTGGTGGCGAACAGCCCGCACGTGGATGCCATCACCGGCGCCACCACGCAGAGTGAAGCGCTGAAAAAAGCGGTATCGCGCGCCATGACCACCTCAAGCAAAGAGTATGTGATTGAAGAGGGCGGTAACCCGAACGCGCCGGTCAATTATGATGTGGTGGTGGTGGGCACCGGCGGTGCCGGTCTGGCGGCGGCGATTCAGGCGCATGACGATGGCGCACGCGTGGTGATCATCGAGAAGATGCCAACCATCGGCGGTAACACCATCAAGGCCTCGGTCGGCATGAACGCAGCGGAAACCCGTTATCAGAAGTTGAAAGGCATCGAAGACAGCAAAGAGCTGTTCTACGAAGAGACGCTGAAGGGCGGCAAATTCAAAAACAATCCGGTGTTGCTGCGCGAGTTCGTTGAGCAAGCGCCCGAAGCGATTGAGTGGCTGGCAGCGAAAGAGATCGAGCTGTGCGACATCACCATCACCGGCGGCATGAGCATCGATCGTACGCACCGTCCGGAAGATCGCTCTGCGGTCGGCGGCTTCCTGATCAGCGGCCTGGTGAAAAACGTTAACCAGCGCAATATCGAAGTGCTGCTGGAAACCTCGGTAGCGGAAATTCTGGTGGAAAACGGCGCGGTCACCGGCGTGAAAGTGGTGGATGAGTACAATGACAGCCGCATTATCAACGCCAAAAGCGTGATTGTGGCGACCGGCGGCTTCAGTGCCAACCGCGAAATGGTAGTGAAATATCGCCCTGAGCTGGACGGTTTCGTCACCACCAACCACAAAGGCGCCACCGGCAGCGGCATCGCCATGCTGCAGCACATCGGTGCGGATACCGTGGATATGGGCGAAATCCAGATTCACCCAACGGTTGAGCAAACCACTTCGTACCTGATTTCCGAAGCGATGCGCGGCGGCGGGGCGATTTTGGTGAGCCAGGCGGGCAAGCGTTTCTACAACGAAATGGAAACCCGCGACAAAGTTTCCGCTGAGATCATCGCGCTGCCAGAGAAGAGTGCGTGGATTGTGTTTGATGAGCAGGTACGCGCCAACAACAAAGCGGCTGACGAATACATCGCCAAAGGTTTTGTTATCAGCGCACCAACGCCACACGAGCTGGCGGTGAAACTCAACATGGATCAGGAGGCGCTGCAAACCACGCTGGGTCGTTACAACGAGTTCGTGGCAAAGCAGGATGACGAAGACTTCGGTCGTAAGACTGCGCTGCGTCACCCGCTGAATAAAGGACCGTACTTCGCGATTCGTATCGCACCGGGCGTGCACCACACTATGGGCGGCGTGACCATCAACACCGATACCGCGGTGCTGGATGCGCAGAAAGAGGTGATTCCAGGTGCCTGGGCGGCGGGTGAAGTGGTCGGCGGCATTCACGGCGCCAACCGCATCGGCGGTAACGCGGTGGCTGATATCATCATCTTCGGTATCAAAGCCGGTCATAACGCGGCTAAACTGGCGTTAGGACATTAAGCTGTAAAGATGCCCGCCTTGTGCGGGCATCGTTTTATTTAGAGGCATGCAATGACCGCTGGCGTTTTTTCTTACTCTGCCGTTCTGATGGGTTCACCCATTCTGCTCAAATTGTTCGATGACAATCCCACGCTTGCCCGCCACGTCTTTCAACTGATCAAACAGCAAGAAAACCTGTTCACCGTTAATCGCGCTGAATCCGAAGTCATGTCGATCAACCACGCCGCAGGCCGCCATCCGGTGATCGTCAGCGAGCCAGTATTCGCCTTAATCAGCGTGGCGCACGCGGTGAGTTTGCTGCCGGATAGCGCCTTTAATTTCACTATTGGCCCGGTGGTAAAACGCTGGAAAATTGGCTTTCAGGGTCGCGCCGTACCGCCTGCGCTGGAAATCGCTTCACTGCTGAAACTGACCGATCCGCATCAGGTGCTGCTCAATCCCGCCGATCGCTCCGTGTTTTTGCAACAGCCGGGCATGGAGATCGATCTCGGTGCCATCGCCAAAGGCTACATCGCCGATCGCGTGCAGGCGTTTTTGCGTCAGCAGGGCGTGCAGCAGGCGCTGATCAATCTGGGTGGCAATGTGCAAACGCTGGGATCGCCGCCGCACGAGCCGCAAGGTTGGGGCATTGGCCTGAAAAAGCCGTTTGGTCGCGATGATGAGCTGTTAGGCGTGCTGCAGGTGCAGGGCAAATCGGTGGTGACGTCGGGGATTTATGAACGTTACTTCGAACTGGATGGCCGCTGCTGGCACCATATTTTTGATCCGCAAACCGGCTATCCATTGGATAACGAACTGCTGAGCGTGACGGTGATTTCCGATCGCTCAATTGATGGCGATATCTACACCACGCTGCTCTACGGCATGGGCGTGGAGCAAGGGCTGGCTTATCTCGCTGACCAGCCCGACATCGACGCGGTTTTCGTTACGCGCGATCGGCAGATCATCTGCTCCTCGCCGCATCATTTCCACTTCCAGCAGCTCGATTTCGACTGGCAGCTGCGTTACTGACAATATTGCTGCAGCAGCGAATGGTATTCCGGCTGCAGACGATAGCGGTACACCGGACGACCGGTCGCGCCGTAGTGAATACTGGTGAACAGAATATTAATCTGCGCCAGCCAAATCAGGTATTTACGGCAGGATACGCGCGAGATGTTCACTTCAGCCGCCAGTTCGTCGGTGGAGAATTCGTGTCCCGGATGCGCATCAATCCACTGACACAGCGTGCGTAGCGTTTGCGGCGTTAAGCCTTTTGGCAAGCGCTTGTTGTCGTGCTGCGTCGCCGGGCTGCCGTGAATCAGCAGATCCACATCCGCTTGCTGATAGTAATGCTGATTGTCCATCAGCGACTTCTTCTGCCGCCAGCCGGTCAGCGCTTCTTCAAAACGCGGGAACTGGAATGGTTTGATCAGGTAGTCCACTACGCCGTAGTGCAGCGAGGTTTTGATATTCTCCGCATCAGCGGCAGACGAAATGATGATCACTTCCACCGCGCTCTGCGCCGTGCGCAGCTCCGGCAACAGATCGAGGCCATTTTCCTGCTGCATATAGATATCCAGCAGCACCAGATCGACCGCGGTATCGCTGTTGAACAGGATCTCTTTCGCCTGCTTCAAGGTTGAGGCGGTGCCACAACAGTGAAAGCCCTGAATTTGGCCGATATACGCGCGATTAAGCTCGGCGACCATGGCGTCATCATCGACCACTAACACATTGATCATGCGGATTGGTTTCCTCCATCCCAGGGAAGTTGGACTAAAAATTGGGTAAACACGCCGGGTTCTGACTCGACACTCACGCTGCCACCGATATTTTCGGTTTGCTGCTGCAGCAGAAACAGCCCGACACCACGGTTTTCACCTTTGGTGGAGAAGCCTTTTTCGAAAATGGTGCTGAGATGATCGGCTTCAATGCCCGGACCATCATCACTCACTTCGCAGGTTAGCCAACCGTTTTGGTAGTGCAGCATCACGTGAATCTCGCCTTCTACCTGCTCGCTCATTGCATCCAGCGCGTTCTCAATCAGATTGCCGATCACCGTAATCAGCGCCGCCATCTGCTGCTCATTGCCGCTGTCAGGCAGGAAGCTGGCATCGCTGATGGTCAGGCGATGACCGCAATCCGATGCGCGATTGATTTTGCTCAGCAAGAAACCGGCAATCACCGGAGACTTAATTTTATCGAGCAGGAAACCGATCTCAGTTTGGTAATTATTGGCGGTTTTGAGAATGTAGCTTTCCACCTGCGTGTAGTTTTTCATATGCAGCAGGCCGAGGATCACATGCAGCTTGTTCATAAACTCGTGCGAGCGCTCACGCAGCGCATCGACGTAGTTTACCATGCCCGTCAAGCGCTGCATCAGTTGACTGATTTCCGTCTTATCCCTGAAGGTGCAGACCGCGCCGATAATCCGTCCCTGGCTGCGCACTGGCACGGTATTACTCAGTAACACGCGGCCATTCACATTTAACTCTTCATCACGCCGTGCGCGCCCGCTTTGCAGCACATCCTGCAGATGATGGTTGATCACCGAGGCATCGTAGATGCGGTCGCCGCTGATGGTGCCCATCGAATCGTTCAGCAACGAACGCGCCGCCTGATTGACCAGCGTCACCTGCGCCTGATCGTCCATTGCTACCACGCCTTCTTTTAGCGAATTGAGAATCGCCTGGCGCTGTTCAAACAGGGTGGAAATTTCGTAGGGTTCAAGGCCAAACAGGATGCGCTTCAGGACGCGTACCAATACAAAGGTGCCGATGGCGCCCGCAAAGGTGCCAATCAGGATAGTCCACAAGATGCTCCAGCGGCTTTGATTAATCTGATCGGTAACGGCGCTGAGTGAAATGCCCACTACCACAACACCAATCTGCTTATGCTGCGCATTATAGACCGGCGTATAGACGCGCATTGCCCGGCCCAGTACACCTTGATTGACGGAGACATTTTCATGGCCGCGTATCGCGGGCTCAATATCCGTACCAATAAAGTGCTGACCGATGAGTTCAGGATTCAGGTGCGAATAGCGGATGGTATCCATGTTGGTCACCACCACAAACAGCAGGTTATTGCTTTCCTGCACGGCTTTAGCAATGGGTTGGATGCTGGTGGCATTTGGCGGCAATATCAGCGCGCGCTGAATCTCAGGAAATTTGGCCAGTGTGCGCGCCACCGCCATCGCTTTGTCCTCCAGCTGCGCGCGGGTCGCGGCGCCAATCTGGAAGAAATAGAACATATGCACGCTGAGCAGCACCAGCACAATCACCGCGCTGAGCATCAGAGTGACCAGCGTATTGAGCTTCATCGGCTGCTTGCGCGCCGCGATTCCTTGCTGTGAAGAAGACATGATCGCTCTCAGAGGAGAAGAGGGCGTGTATTATGACGGATAAACTGCAGAAGGTCGCGTATCACGTACGGTCGCCATTCATGGCGACCGTCTGAACTCACGCGGGAATTAACTCGATTTAACCCGATTGGCAAAACTCTTACGCAGCTTCTGCAGTTTCGGTGGGATCACCGCCATGCAGTAGCCGTTGCGCTGACCTGCGCCTTCCCAATAATCCTGATGATAACCTTCCGCCGCATACCACTCTTTCAGCGGCTCGATGGTGGTAACCACCGGATCGCTCAGTCCTTCCTGCGCACGCGCAATCGCGGCAATCGCTTCGGCTTCCTGCTCAGCATTCGCCGGGAAAATCGCCGAACGATACTGGGTGCCCACATCATTGCCCTGGCGGTTCAGCGTGGTCGGATCGTGGGTGGCGAAGCTGATATCCAGCAGATCGCCATACTTCACCTGTTGCGGATCGAAACCGATACGAATCGCTTCGGCATGACCGGTCGCGCCGCTGCACACCTGCTCGTAGGTTGGGTTCGGACGTGCGCCGCCGGTATAACCACTCTCGACTGACTCGACGCCAATCACATCTTTAAACACTGCTTCAGTACACCAGAAACAGCCACCAGCGATCACCGCATATTCGGTTGCCATTATATTTACTCCTGTCAGGGCGAAAGGTTAAAAGTGGGGGCAAGCCCATATCAATTCAAGCAGTTAAATTAACATTTCTGGCTTAAAGTCGCTGCGCTTGTCGAGCCGCAAGTTGCTCATCACGCTAAAGCGTCCTTCGCCGGTGTAGTGCAGCGTCGGTGGGAACTCCGGCGTTTCTGCCACATGCGCTTTGACGATCTCAAAGATAAAGAAGTTGTAGTTATCCACCATCGAATCGTCATACAGCTGGCACTCGAAGCTGGCAAAGCACTCATCGATTAACGGCGCATTGACTACGCTGGCCGGTTCGGGCGTCAGGTTAAAGGCATCAAACTTATCAAGGCGATCGCCGTGGCTGTTGCCGATCGCTACCACGTTATCCACCAGATTGGCCGACGGCACGTTAATCACGCACTGTCCGCTCTGGCGAATCAGTTCATGGCTGTAATTGCCGCCGGCAATCATGCAGCCAACCAGCGAGGGCGAGAACTCCAGAATGGTGTGCCAGCCGAGCGTCATGATGTCGCGGTGATCCTCAAACTGTGAACTCAGCAGCACCACCGGACCCGGCTCCAGATATTTGCGCGCTTTACTCACCGGAAAGTCGATTTTATGCATCGGGATTCTCCTGTTGTAGGTACAGATGTTCTAAGTGTAGCTGCGACCCTTTACTGGGCTGGCATTTCACGGCATGTTAATGCGTCATCTTATCTGGAGCTGTTTTATGGAATCTGCGTGCGCGTCCACATCTCGTCCTGTGTTGCATCTGCTGTGCGGTAAAATTGCAGCCGGAAAATCGACGCTGGCTCATCAACTGGCGCAGCAAACCGGCGCGGTGATCATCAGTGAAGATGCCTGGCTGGCGCATCTGTTTGCTGAAGAGATGCAGGATGTAGCGGATTACGTGCGCTGTGCCGGTAAGCTGCGTAATGCGATGACGCCGCATCTTATTTCGCTGTTGCAGTGTGGCGTGTCGGTGGTGCTGGATTTCCCCGCCAACACCGTGGCTCAACGCCAGTGGATGAAGGCGGTGATCCACAGCGCCGAGGCTGAACATCAACTGCATTTCCTCGATGTGCCCGATGAACTGTGTAAATCGCGGCTGCACGCGCGCAATGCATCCGGCCAGCACGACTTCGCCGCCACCGATGCGCAGTTTGCGCTGATCAGCAGTTACTTCGTCGCGCCACACAGCGATGAAGGGTTTAACGTGGTGAATCACCGTTAATTAAGCAGGGAGGCAAAAATGAATTATCCGCTGTGCCAGAAGCTTAACCTCACTTATCCGATCATTCAGGCGCCAATGGCCGGCGTCTCCACGCCGGAACTGGCGGCGGCGGTGAGTAACAGCGGCGCATTGGGATCGATCAGCGTGGGTGCCTCAACACCGCAGCAGGCGGAAATCATGATCCGCAAAACGCTTTCGCTGACCTCCGCGCCGATTAACGTCAACGTCTTCTGCCACGCGCCGGTGCAGCGCAATCCACAGCTAGAACAAGCGTGGATCGCCCGCTTTCAGCCGGTGTTTGCTCGCTATGAAGCGACACCGCCGGATGCGCTGTCGGAGATTTACCAAACGTTTGTCGATAACGACGCGATGCTGGAGGTGTTGCTGGAAACCGCGCCCGCCGCAGTGAGTTTCCACTTTGGTTTGCCGTCCGCCGCTTTCGTGCAGCGTTTGAAAAGTCGCGGCATTATCACGCTGGCGAGCGCCACCAGTATCCGCGAAGCTCAGGCGATTGAAGCCGCCGACATCGATTTTATTGTGGCGCAGGGCATTGAGGCGGGCGGGCATCGCGGGATATTCCATCCTCAAGGCGACGATCAGCAGCTCAGCACCTTCACGTTGGTGCAGGCCATTCGCCAGGTTTCGCGCCTGCCGGTGATTGCCGCCGGTGGTGTGATGGACGGCGCAGGCATTGCCGCCATGCTCAAATTGGGCGCGGCGGGCGTTCAGCTGGGCACCGCGTTTATCTTGTGCCCGGAATCCGCTGCCAATGCGGCTTATCGTCAGGCGCTGAAAAGCGAGCAGTCCAATAGCACCGAGATGATCGCCGCCATCTCTGGCCGCTCAGCAAGATGTCTCACCAACGATTTCTGCCACCTGGCGCGCGAATTTGCGCAGGAATCCATTCCACCTTATCCACTCACCTATGCGTTAGGCAAAGCGCTTGCCGCCGCAGCGGCTGCCAAAGGCGTGCACGGCTTTGGCGCGCAGTGGGCCGGACAGGGCGCGATGCTGGCGCGGGAAATGCCGGCTGCTGAATTGGTCAAAACGCTGGTGAAGGAGTGGCAGGCGGCATAACGCCGCCGCTAATTAATTAAGGCTCATCAATACGCGTTACGTTTAAATGAGAATTATCGCCGCGACCATAAACTTTTCCGCTGACGCGAATTTTGTCATCAGCCTTATACGTTTTGCCTTTAAAAGCTTCGGCCTTAGCATCAAGAGTGATGGTTCCCGTATTATCCCGGAATTCGTAACTCTCATCTTTTAATTTTTTAACGATGTAACCTTCTAAGGTGACATATCCGCCCTGACGAAAATCACGAATGCGTGATATCGGCGTTTGGCCCGTGTCTTCAGAACCTTTGTAGCCTGCATCCTGTTTACTTTGTGGCGGTGCGCTTTCTCCGGCCTCGAATCCGCCTTGTGCCGCACTGGCACCCACGCTTAACAGCATTAATAACGACGCTAAAACACGTTGCTTCATCTCTTCACCCGCTATTTATTTATCCATGATGTTTAATCCTGGCACAATTACGTCTGTTTACACGTTAGAGCCCTGGCTAATTAATCGGGTATGAAAAGTATTTATTTTGTACAGAAAGTGAAATGGGCATAAAAATATAAAACGCTTCGCTTAAATTTACTTCACGGCAAATCAACGCCATTCATCTCTTTAAACATCATTTATAAGCGAAGCGGAAATTTAAATGCTTTTTTGCTCTACAGTTAATAGGGTCTTAACTGGAGGAGCATGTGAAATGTCGAAAGATAAAAAAGAGCAAAATTTAACCCATACCGCGCCGCACAAAGGGCCAGAAACCTCTGAGCCGGGTTTAGGTGACTTAGCGCCGCATGATGGTGGACATAAACCTGCCGCCGAACCTACACCGCCGGGCAAACAGCCCACCGCGCCTGGCAGCCTCAAAGCGCCCGCGACGCAAAACGATAAGCTTGAGCAGCTCGATGAGTACCGTAAAAATGGTGAAAACGCTGACCTGACCACCAATCAGGGCACGCGCATCGCCAACGATCAGAACTCATTGCGTGCCGGTGCACGCGGCCCCACGCTGCTTGAAGACTTCATCATGCGCGAAAAAATCACGCATTTTGACCATGAACGCATTCCTGAACGTATCGTGCATGCGCGCGGTTCGGCGGCGCACGGCTATTTCCAGCCTTACCGCTCGCTGGAAAAACTGACCAAAGCAGGCTTCCTCAGCGATGCCGAAAAAATCACACCCGTCTTCGTGCGTTTTTCCACCGTGCAAGGTGGTGCAGGATCGGCTGATACGGTGCGCGATATCCGTGGATTCGCCACCAAGTTCTATACCGATGAGGGCGTATTTGATTTAGTCGGCAACAACACGCCAGTGTTTTTCATTCAGGATGCGCATAAATTCCCGGACTTTGTGCATGCGGTGAAACCCGAGCCGCACAACGAAATCCCGCAAGGGCAAAGTGCGCATGACACCTTCTGGGATTATGTGTCGCTGCAACCGGAAACGCTGCACAACGTCATCTGGGCGATGTCGGATCGCGGCATTCCGCGCAGCTATCGCACCATGGAAGGTTTCGGTATCCATACTTTCCGCCTGATTAACGCCGAGGGTAAATCTACCTTTGTGCGTTTCCACTGGAAACCGGTGGCAGGCAAAGCATCGCTGCTGTGGGATGAGGCGCAGAAGCTGACCGGCCGCGATCCTGACTTCCATCGCCGCGATCTGTGGGAAGCGATTGAAGCCGGCGATTTCCCGGAATATGAACTGGGTTTGCAGCTGATCCCGGAAGAGGATGAGTTCAAGTTCGATTTCGACATTCTCGATGCCACCAAACTGATTCCGGAAGAGCTGGTGCCGGTTGAGCTGGTTGGCAAAATGGTGCTCAACCGCAATCCGGACAACTTCTTCGCTGAAACCGAACAGGTGGCGTTCCATCCGGGCCACATTGTGCCGGGGCTGGATTTCAGCAACGATCCGCTGCTGCAGGGCCGTTTGTTCTCCTACACCGATACGCAAATCAGCCGTTTGGGTGGGCCGAACTTCCATGAGATTCCGATCAATCGTCCGGTTTGCCCGTACCACAACTTCCAGCGTCAGGGCATGCATCGTACGGAAATCAATACCAATCCGGCCAACTACGAACCGAACTCCATCAACAACAACTGGCCGCGTGAAGTGCCGCCAGCGGCGAAACAGGGCGGATTTGAGAGTTATCAGGAACGCATTGAAGGCAGCAAGGTGCGCGAGCGCAGCCCATCGTTTGGCGAATATTACTCACAGCCACGGCTGTTTTGGCTGAGCCAGACGGCGGAAGAGCAGCAGCACATTATTGGCGCTTATTCGTTTGAGCTCAGTAAGGTGGCGCGTCCTTATATCCGCGAGCGCGTGGTCGATCATCTTCTGCAGATTGATGTCACGCTGGCGCAGGCCGTGGCGAAAAATCTCGGTCTGAAGCTAAGTGATGAGCAGCTGAAAACCGCGCCGCCGAAGGATGTCAATGGACTGCAAAAGGACGAAAGTCTCAGCCTGTACGCACAACCGAGCGGCGATATTAAAGGCCGTCAGGTCGCATTAATGTTGAGCGATGGCGTGAAAGCTGCCGACGTGCTGGCGATTCTGCAGGCGCTAAAAGCGCAGGGCGTGCATGCCAAAATCCTGGCGGCACATATGGGGCAAGTGCTGGCTGATGACGGCTCGGTGCTGCCGGTTGATGCCACCTTTACCGGTCTTCCTTCACTGACCTTTGATGCGGTGATTGTGCCGGATGGCAATATTGATGCGTTGCTGCTGAGCGGCGATGCGCGCTATTTCCTGCTGGAAGCGTACAAGCATCTTAAAGCCATTGGTCTGAGCGGTGATGCGCGCCGGTTCAAAGCGCAGTTCAACGTGCAGGATAATGAAACCGAGGAAGGGCTGGTGGAAGCGGTGAAAGCCGAAGGCAGCTTTATGGCGGATTTCCTCGCGTTGATGGCATCTCATCGCGTCTGGTCGCGCAGTAAAAAAGCGCTGACCGTCGCAGCATAAAACTTCAGGACGGCGCTTTCTGCTCCGTCCGCTTTCCCTGCATCTCAAATAAAAAAAGCCCGCAATTTGCGGGCTGGTCGATGTGACTACCGAATGATCTCGTTGTAAACGCGTGCCGTAGTGCAGCCACTGTGTGTGGTGAAGCTATACTACAGTAATATCTGGTTACTGGTCATATGAGTTATCGATGGTCCGAAAAATATCCGCCTCATCCCGCGCTGCATCAATTACATGCTTAACTCTGTTGTAGCTTGAAAACAGAGGACAACATGCAGTTAAAAAGAAAAATGGATCCCAGGGCGACATCTGACGCAGGTTTGCAGCAAAGTATAGTGCTGTCCGGTCTCTTTTTGATTATCACCGTCGTGGGGATGAGCATCTGGACCCTGCGCGAAGACTGGCTCGGCACCGTGCGACAAACGCAGCAAACGGCGATGAATTTGGCGCTGTCGCAGTCGCGCCAGGCGGAAGATACCTTTCTGCAGACGGAGTTGTCGCTGCGGCAGATGCAGCGTGATCTCCAGCTACAGCTGGCCACACATATTCAGGGTGCTGACCTGAGTAACACCATGCGCGAACTGCAACGTCGTCTGCCACAACTGCATGGACTGTTCTATTACGATGCCGAGGGCAAGTGGATTGCGACCTCTGCTGAACGTGTGCCCAACAATATTAATAACTCCGATCGTGAATACTTCACCTTTCAGCGCAGCAACCATCGTAACAGCGTGCATATTAGCCCGGTGATCACCAGCCGCAGCACCGGCGATTTGGTGATCCCCGTTTCCCTGCGCGTCAGTGATGCGGGTGGTGGATTTAAGGGCGTGTTGCTGGCCACCATCAAGGTGGATTTTTTCCGTCGCTTCTACAGCTACTATGAGATCGGTGCACGCGATGTGCTGGTGTTAATGCTGGCCGATAGCACCGTGCTCTATGCGCGTCCGATGCCAGACAGTTTCATCGGTAAGAATCTCTCGGCCAGCCCGCTGTTTCAGGAGATGCTGGCTAAGATGGATCGTGGCAGCGGGCAGTGGCGATCGGTGCTCGATGGCCAACCGCGTATTTTTGGTTTTGCCCGTTCCGATCGTTATCCGATTATTGTTGCGGCGGGTTACAACAGCGACGATCTGTTCCACGTGTGGGTCAACGGTCGGGCGCAGGATATTCTGCTCAGCATCATTCTGCTGCTGACCATCATCTTACTCGGCACCTTCCAGCTGCGTCAGGCGCGCCGCGTGTTGCGCTATCAGCAGGAGCTGACGCTATTGCGTGACGAACTGCACAACGCCAACCTGACGCTGAACAAACTCGCGCATGTCGATGGCTTAACCGGGCTGGCGAATCGCCGGGAATTTGATCGTTTCCTGCGTGAAGCGTTAACCCATGCGGCGGCCAGCGGCAAACCGCTCTCGCTTATCATGATGGATATCGATTTCTTCAAACACTACAACGATACCTATGGTCACATTGCCGGGGATAAGTGCCTGAAAGTGGTTGGCGAGGTTCTGGCGTCTGTAACCGGAAGACGTTCAGACATGGCCGCGCGTTATGGCGGCGAGGAGTTTGCGCTGATATTACCGGATACCACATTTGGCGAAGGGATGACCATTGCCAATCGCGTGGTTGAAGCGGTGAGGGTGATGCAGCTTCCCCATGTTGCCTCGCCCGTTGGGCATGTCACGCTCAGTGCCGGCTGCGCCACCACCGTTACGGCGGCGGCGGTGAGCGCCGTGAAACTGCTGGAATACGCCGATCATGCTTTGTATCAGGCAAAGCGTGAAGGGCGTGATGGGGCGAAAGGCATGGATATCGCCTCGATGCCAGAAGAGCAGAAATAAGCGTGGGCTTATTCCACGGCAGGCAGCTGGTATTTGATATATTGACGCAGCGCTTCGTGCATCTGGCTATTCCTTTCGTCCTCTAAGCCGCGCTCTTCATATTCTTTCGCCAGCTGAATAATCACCTCATCATATTTCCCTTTGAAGGTGATGTTATTTACCGCCACCTGCTTAATCATTAACTCGCGCAAGGCAGCGACTTCAATCTGCAGCTGGTTTACCGTTTCTTCCAGCTCGTTTACGCGTTCTTCATTCGACATAGGTTCTCCGGATGTTATTAAGCTGTGGCTGTGTCAGGGCCTGAATATCGCATTGGCATGCGCGTAATTCAAGCGTGAAGCGGTTACTTCGCCACAGGCAGATCCGCCAGCCGCGTGGTGTACGCCGGGGACAGCATCTCGCGTTTCATCGACCAGGGTTTCTGAATGCCTTGCCCGGCAAACCATAGCGCGCCGCGCTGGTGGGCATTCATCTTATCGATCAGGGCCATCAGTTGGTCACTGTTATGACGCGGCTGATATTCCGCAAACAGATCAAACTGCGCCACGCCATCGCTAAAGAAATCGCCCAGCATCACGCCGCCTTTCATATAACGCTTACCGGGAACCCAGATACGATCTAAACAATTAAGCGTGGCCTGAATAATATCGCGACTGTCAGCGGTCGGCGTAATCAAGGTTTGACTGGCCGCATTGGCGTAATAAGGATGATGCGGATCGTGCGGGCTGGTGCGAATAAACGTACCGATATGACGACAATATTGCCGCTCGCTGCGCAGCTTCTCTGCGGCACGCGCGGCGTAATTGGCGATGGCTTCGCGCATATCCTGATATTCGGTAATACGATCGCCAAACGAGCGCGAGCAGAGAATATTTTGTCGGTTGGGAATCACCTCCTCAAAAGCCAGACAAGACTCGCCACATAATTCACGCACCGTGCGCTCCAGCACCACGCCGAAGTGTTTCCGGATCAGCGCGGTTGGGGTTTCTGCCAATTCCAGCGCGGTGTTAATCCCCATCAGGTTGAGCTTTTTCGATAAGCGACGGCCCACGCCCCACACCTCTTCAACCTTGACGAGTTTCATCAACTCGCGCTGACGGCGGGGCAAAGAGAGATCCATCACGTTCTCGGCTTTGGTCCAGCGTTTGGCGGCCCAGTTGGCGAGTTTGGCGAGGGTTTTGGTCGGCGCAATGCCGACACCCACGCGCAGATGGGTGTCCTGATAAATGCGGTCGCGAATATCACAGCCTAACTGTTCAAACGTCATGCAGGCGTTGATGCCGGTGACATCAACGAAGGCTTCGTCGATGGAATACTCATCCACACGCGTGGATATCAGCGCCAGCGTCTCCATCACGCGGCGCGACATATCGCCATACAACGCATAGTTAGACGAGAACACCACCACTTTATGGCGCATTAGCTCTTCGCGATGTTTGAAGTAGGGCGCGCCCATCTTGATGCCCAGCGCCTTGGCTTCTCTGCTCAGGGAAATAATGCAGCCATCATTATTCGACAGCACCACAATCGGTTTGCCACGCAGATCCGGGCGAAACACCGTTTCACAGCTGGCATAAAACGAGTTCACATCCACCAGGGCAAACATCAGCGGCCTATGGTTTTAATCACGTGTTTAACGATGCCGAAGACTTCAAACTCATCGGCGTCAGGAATGGCAATAATCGCATGGGTTGCGTTCATCGGTTTGAGATGCAGGTAAGGCTGCAGCATCAACTGTTTCACGGTGAACTCGCCGGAAAGCGAAGCCACTACAATGTCACCGTGCTTGGGTTTCAGCGAGCTGTCCACTACCAGCATGTCGCCCTCATTGATACCAATGTCGATCATCGAGTCACCGCTGACTCGGATGAAGTAGGTTGAACTGGGGTGATCGACTAAAAAGTCGTTGAGGTCGATGCGTTGTTCAACGTAGTCCTGCGCCGGGGACGGAAAGCCGCAGGGCACGCGGCTGATGAACAAGGGTAAGGCGAGAATGGCGCGGATTTCCGCGGGCTGATAAAACTGCATGGCTGCGATCTCAAATCATTACTGTATATGCATACAGTAATGTCGATTGGGCAGTTTGATCAAGCCAGAACCGGCAATGATTTGCAAAACAGTTGGCAACAAAGGGAATTTATTTTGTGCCAAATAGCTTGCCGCTGCGCTTAAATCATCATTCCCATGATCTGCAGAATACTCTGCTGCGAAGCGGTGACAAACGGAATGTCTTTGATGTGCTGCATGCCAAAGGCTTCATAAAACTTACGTGCACGCACGTTATCGCCTAACACTTCCAGCCACAGATAGCCTTCACGCTTGTCGCGCGCCTCATTGATGATGCTCTCGAACATCCAGCGACCGTAGTTTTTGCCGGTTTCTTCCGGATTGAGGTACAGCTTATTCAGCAGCGCGCCGCTCATGCTGGAATCCGGTACCGGTGTGTTCCAGGTGACTTTGGCAAAGCCAATCGGCTTGTCGGTCTCGGCGATCAGCCAGCTCTCGTTGGGGGCCGCCAGGCTGCTATTCAGCTCCGCCAGACCATATTCCTTGTCGATAAAGGCATCCAGCTCTTCTGCGGAAACCCACATATGTTTAAAATGCGCGCTGTAGGTCATGCGGCCCAGCAGGTGCAGCAGCTCTGCATCCTCTGCCTTGGCTTTGCGTATGGTGAACTCCATGCCAGATTTCCTTGCTTCATTCTTGTTATTAATCACATCGTCGGTGCGAGCAGAGGCCACCGAAGGGCAGTTACCATAACGTGTTAGTAACAAAAACCCAAGATAACCAGAGCTTTCTGTTAACAAGGCGCCACGCTGATGATCTATAGTGAGTAGTGAGAACCAAGCGTAAGCCCATATTCTCAGGAGGTAGAAGATGTCAGATTCGCAACCTAAAATTATCGGCGAAGCGGCCTATGCGTTACTGCTACGTCGTGAGGATGTCAGCGTCTCCTCACTGCTGGCAGAACTCGCGCGCATGGCGAGAAAAGAGCAAAACACGCAACAGCAGCAGCGCATTGCCCAGGCTCAGCAATGGTTGCTCACGCACCGTCAACCGGCGGGCAGCGATAACCGCGTCCATTCCGCGTTGCGCGGGTTGAGCCGTCAGGAAGGCAGCGTCAGAATGCCCTCGGCCGACGCCGACGACAGTTGACCATCCCAATAAGCTCACGCGTCGATGACTTTCGGCGCTGAGCGCACGGATTTGGAAATAAAAGCTTTCCAATTATCCTAATTCACCTTTATTAGCACTTTTTGCAACAAATCCCGCCTGCTAACTTGAGTAAGCTCCTTGTACAGCTTTTTGCTATCTGTACAACTTTACTTAGGTCAAATGACCTAACTTTTTTAATTATTGGGGTCAATTATGCGTCAGAACGGATACACGCCGAGTTCAGTCGAGGCCATTGCCAACTACTTCAGCAAAGCGTCGCTGCCATCGCAGCAGGAAACATTGGGTCAGATCGTGGTTGAAATCTTACGCGAAGGCCGTAATCTCAACCGCAAATCGCTCTGCACCAAGCTGCTGCGCAGACTGGAACTGGCCGCCAATGCCGAAGAAGAGCATCATTATCATCAGCTGATTGGCTTATTATTCGAACGCGAAAGCTGAGAGCCTGTCAGACGTCAAACTTGTACAAGTATTAAAATTTTACTCTGAATACGCTCCCACACTGGCTTCGCCCCGCACCGGGGCGAAGCGGCGATCAGAGATTCGTTATGAATGATTCGTTATGAATAGAAGTGAACAGCAGAAAATAATCGATGAAATTATTGGCGAAGCCGCGCTGGCGTTGCTGCAGCAGCCGGGTCCCGTTAATACTCAGGCGCTGATGGATCAGCTGACGCTGATGAAACAGCAGAGCACCGATGACGAACAGCGTAAGGCGATTACTGCCGCCATCACCGATGTGCGCAACAGCATTTCGGCGGGGAAAAAACTGCGCGAAGAGCAGCCGCAAAGAGATAACGTTCTCCAGCTGTTTGGTCATAACCAGCAGTCTGGCAACAATCGTAAACATTGACCGATTGGCTCGCGTTTAGGACATAGCAATGCGGGCACACACGCAATCACGGGACTGGAATCATGTCGGAAAATCATAACCTCTATGCTGCACTGCCTGATACCGAGTTGGCAGAGCATTTTCGCAATGCAGACAGTACGTTAAGAAACGAAGCTGCCGTATTGGATAGGGTTATCCGCCACGTGCTGGCCACGGAAGGGCGCGTCAGTAATAAATCGATTATTCTTTGTCTGATTATGGCGCTGGAAACCGCAGAAAGTGATGCTGAAGCCGATGTGCTGCGCAAAACGCTGGAAATTGTGGTGGGCTATACGCCTGACGACGCCTGATATTTTCCGCTGTCCCCCACGCGGGGACAATGTCATTACTCCTTTCGTAACAGAGCCAACCGGCGTTTTGCTTTACCAATGTTAATTCTGTGTAACCATGTGCGAAACTGTTTTAACTGAATATGTGACGCAATCTCAGTAGAAAGCGTGCAAATATAAAGTTGACTCTGGGTATGATTATTGGTGCCGGTGGCGTAAATTTCGCTTTTATTATCACGCTGTTGTAATTCAATTCCTGTGAAGTGTAAATCCCCCCACAGCTGAAGAGTGGCCTCGAACTTTTTAAAGTCCATCATGATTACCTTATTATTTTGACTTATTATGGAGTGTTGCTGGCTCGGTACAACATAAAAAATTAAGCCAGCATCTTTGATTATTAAATTATGGATAGTCGCGTTTAGGCGCAGACTTCCTAATCCATTTGCGTTTATTACCGCTTTGCTTATCCATGGCTAATGCGCTGGCGCTAGCCGGATCAAACAGCGACAAACTTTCTATTTGGTGCACCATAATCACTTTGCGAAACTCAAGGGCACTTTTCGGCGACGAAGAGAAATCAATGTCGTGATTGTGGTACCACTTACTGTAATTATGCTCAATTGCCAGATTTAACGTGCGTGAATCGCGATAGCCGCTCAGCATCGGGATCAACACAATATTGGCGGTATTGGCATACTCAAAGGTCGCCGCGTGAATCATGCCGATATAGATACGGCGCGATTTCAGCGTGACCCACGCCAGTTCGCCTTCCTCCATGCACTGCAGCAATAATTGTTCAATGCCGTTGGAGCGTGAAAGGCGCTGATACAGCTCTTTGCGCCCACCGGCGTTAAGCCGAGCGCTCACCGCCCAATTGGATCGATACATGCAGAACAGAATGGCAAAGGCCAACATCAGCACTACCGGCGCCTGAATGCCTAAAAAACTCCACGTCATGAAATCGACGTTCCAGTGCACATTCTCCGCAGAAGTCAGGGCAAAGGCATTGTTCACACCGGATGCGGCCAGCAGAATCAGCCAGATAATGGCGGTCGCCAACACGCCTTGCAGTACAAATATGCAGCCATAAAGTGCAATAAGAAAATAGACATCCCAGCCAAAAGAGCGCTTAATTTTCAAACGGCTCGACATGTCGCGGCTAGTATACCAATAACCGCATACCATCATTACCATAAATATCGCCGTGCCCATTTAAATATCCTTTAATGTGCTGACATGATGGGCAAAATCGCGCTGTACTTCAGGACTCAATGGATTAACCGAAGCGTTACCGTCTTCATCAATAATAATTCTGTCACCTTCCTCAATCGATTCCTGAATGTCCTGGCGCGTCATGACTTGCACTAATGATTCTGGACTACCAAAAAGAGAGGTTAAAAAGCCAAACATAGCAGGATCCTTTATATTTCATATCAACATGAACTATGGCACATCCTGCAAAGAGAACGCCTCATAACCGAATATTAAGCAAAATTTCCAGATTAATCTGCCGATAGACCTAGCGTAATTGGCGATAAAACGGGAATAACCGATGCGGCTAATAACAGGCAATGCTGTTCATTCAGCATTGCCTATTTAGCATTAATCAGAACAGTTCACGATAAAGCGATCTAATCATTTCAACGCTGCACTCACGCGGATTGCCCGGCGTACACACATCAGCGAAGGCGGCGGCAGCGAGCGCATCCACATCCTGCTCCTGCATGCCGATATCACGCAGTCTGAGCGGAATACCGATATCGTGGTTCAGGGTAATCACCGCATCAATCGCCAGCGCACGTGCGTCGGCTAATGAACAGGCATAGGCACCTTCCATGCCAAGTGCATGCGCGATAGCGCGGTACTTCTCGCCGGTATGCTCGGCATTGAACGCCATGATGTGCGGCAGCAGGACTGCATTGGCGATACCGTGCGGCGTGCCGTAAAACGCGCCCAGCGGATGCGCCATACCGTGCACCAGACCTAATCCGACATTCGAGAAGCCCATTCCGGCGATGTACTGACCCAGCGCCATATCGGCAACGCCCGCCGGCACGCCTTTGACCGAGTCACGCAGCGAGCGGCCAATAATTTCAATTGCCTTGAGATGGAACATGTCGGTGAGTTCCCACGCACCGCGCGTGATGTAGCCTTCAATGGCGTGGGTCAACGCATCCACGCCGGTTGCCGCTTTCAGGCTGGCGGGCATGCTGGCCATCATGTCGGGATCGATGATAGCAATCGCCGGAATATCGTGCGGGTCGTAGCAGACGAACTTGCGCTTCTTCTCTTCATCGGTGATGACATAATTGATGGTCACTTCCGCCGCAGTGCCCGAGGTGGTCGGTACCGCAATGATCGGCACGGAAGGATTACGCGTGGCGGCGCCGCCTTCAAGCATGCGCACATCGCTGAACTCGGGATTGGCAATCATCATGCCGATGGCTTTGCAGGTATCTTGCGGCGAGCCGCCGCCCACTGCGATCAGATAATCGGCACCCGAACGACGAAAAGCATCGACGCCCGCATGCACCACATCAACGGTAGGATTAGGAATCACTTCATCATAGATCTCGAAACTGAGGTCGTGCTGCGCCAGCAGATCGGTAATGCGGGTGGCGACCGAAAACTTGATCAAATCCTTGTCGGTGACCACCAACGCTTTAGTAAAACCGCGTTTGTGAATCTCATCGACAATCGAATTAATCGCGCCCGCACCGAAATAAGCGGTCTCATTGAGGATCATTCTGTTAATCATATTAATTACCTTCACGTAGATGCCATATTTATGTTTTTTCGATTAAATTCATCAAGATAAGAAGATTTAACCTGATCTAGATCTACGGGGTAATCGGCGGGCAGGTATTGAGATTTCTCAATAAAAACGTGGTTTCCGCAGGTCTGGAATTTTGCGGGCAAACTTCCCCCAACGCGAGATCAGGGGAAGTCGAAAAATTAACGCATCAGAACAAATAGCGTGCGCCCAGCGTGAACTGGTTCTCAACCAGATGGGCTTTCATTTGCTCATCCTTATAACCGCGAGCATTAACGAAGTTGTTATAGCCGCTTTCAATCTTGCCCATATCCACGTAGCGATAACCGACGTCGATGGCGATGCGATCAATTGGCGCGTAACTCAGACCGGCACCAATGCTGTAGGTGAGATTGTTTTGCGTGCTTGAGGCGTACTCACGCGATGGCACGCCTTGCCAGCCGCCTGCTTTGATTTTGCTCACGCCCACGCCCGCGGTGCCGTACAGCGAAACGTTATAGCCAAGTTCGATATCACGATAGAGGTTGAACATCAGGCGCTGCACGTCAGTTTGCAGATGGTTATAGCTGGTGGCGAAGGTGGATGAACCGCTGGTGAACTCCGCGCTTTGGCCAAAGGTGTATTCACCTTCGGTGCGCCAGCCGTTGCCCCATTGATAACCGAGTGCCAGCGCGGCAGTGGCCTGATGCGCCTTCTCGTTACCCGCGACAAACTGTCCGACGCCCGGACGCGCGCTGGTGTTCATCTCTTTGGCATTCTGTTGGTTTTGCAGATATTTCGCCGAAGCGTAATAGCCTTGATTCACATCCGCTGCCACGGCCGAACCGGCGATGATCATCAACGGCAGCGCGCAGCATAATAGTTTTAATTTCATCTGAATCCATTCTCTTCGTCAGGTGGAAAGCAGGAACGCGACTGTTCCTGATGACGAATCATAGGTAATGCGAGAGGGGGAAAACATGCGGTTGAATACGCAGGGAAATAGGTAGAACTACGCAGGAAACGCGCCGGCGAACCGGCGCAACAATCACGAACCTAAACGCAGGGTCTCGGCACGCTTTGCGGTGTCGTAGACATATTGCAGCATTGGTTCCAGGTCGGTGTCGGGCCCGGAGCTGATGATCTTGGCGCGCAGCCACTCAATCTCGCTGGTGATATCCGGCGGGAAAATGGTGTTGTTCTGCGCATTACGCAGCCATTTCAGCAGGAAATTATTCTTGCCGCGCACGCCGCCAGACTTCTTAGTTTTAGCGTTGATTTTCAGGGCGACCAGAATGCAGTAATAGAAGTGAACGCGTTGGCTGTAACTCTGCGGGATCATCGTCGTTCACCCGCCATGACATATGAAAAATGTGATGTCGATCGGTTTTCCATCATCCGGATTCCTGCCTGAATGGATCTAAAAGCCGTGATCTATGCGGTTCAGGGCTCTATTTCCGCGCTGTAGCCGCACGGTAAACGCACCATATGATAATCCGCGCGGCGGATGCAAGTCGGCATAATCCGGGAATTGAGGCGGGAGAAGGGCGTAATACTGCCAGAAATAAGCGAAGCGTATGAAAAACCCGTGAGGCGATTCTTTTGCGGCATAACCCCTAAAACTGCCACTTATCCTATAGCGAAGCCGCATGAATCTGGCAATATCGTGATCTGCGTCTACACTTAAAGCTGACGATGTTCGCAGTCAGCCTGGCGAGTGAGTTCAAATGATGTTTGTTTGTGGAGAGTTATCTATCGAAATTCCGTGTTATCTGCAAAACCTCCTCGCACACACTTCTGCGGTTGTAACCGCCTCGATCGCCCAGCCAGCCTCCGAACATCCTGTGATGGTAAATTCCACAAGACAGGAGAAGAGTCGTGACCCCCGCGGTTAATCAGAACAGCACCTTGCCGTCGTTAAGTGGCGGACTTTATGCCTTCTTTTTTGATGTCGACGGCACGCTGGCAGCGAT
Organism: Pantoea sp. SOD02; assembly: GCF_024707505.1. GTDB lineage: Bacteria > Pseudomonadota > Gammaproteobacteria > Enterobacterales > Enterobacteriaceae > Pantoea > Pantoea symbiotica. The sequence continues at coordinate 1,754,202 of NZ_CP102604.1, forward strand.
TCAGTCGCAGCCCGAGTCGGTCTCCATTCCCGCCTCGGTACGCCAGCTCCTGCAACAAATTTCCAATCTCAGCCACGGCGCAGTCGCGCTGGTTTCCGGACGTCCAATTGCGCAACTTGACGCCTTAGTGGCACCCCTCGAAGCGCCAGCCGCTGGTGTGCACGGTGCAGAACGCCGCGATGCGGCAGGCCGCATTCATCGCCACAGCTTGCCGGGCGATGTGGCGCAAACGCTGCAAACCGAACTGCAGCAGACGCTGGATCAATGGCCGAATACGCTTTTAGAAGTGAAAGGCATGGCGTTTGCGCTGCACTATCGCAATGCGCCGCAGTATGAAAACGCCATCATGCAGCTGGCCGAAGACGCCGTCGCACGCTTTCCCGAGCTGGCGTTACAGCCAGGCAAATGCGTGGTGGAACTGAAGCCGCAAGGCATCGATAAAGGTGCCGCCGTACGTGAATTTATGCAGGAAGCGCCCTTTGCCGGACGCATTCCGGTATTTGTGGGAGACGACCTGACAGACGAAAAAGGATTTCTCGCGGTCAACGCCATGCAGGGCATTTCTGTCAAAGTCGGTGAAGGGGCCAGTCATGCACGCTATCGCCTCGACAGCGTTGAGGCCGTATGGCACTGGCTTGAACAACTATTATTACAACTAGAACATGACAATGTGGGTAAGGAGTTTAGGTTATGAGTCGTTTAGTCGTCGTATCTAACCGTATCGCGATTCCCGATGGTAGCAAGGCCAGCGCAGGCGGGCTTGCTGTCGGTATTTTGGATGCTCTGCGAGATACCGGAGGATTATGGTTTGGCTGGAACGGAGAGATCAGCGAATTCTCGGGCCAAGAGGAAGATGAAGAACTTTCGCAGATCGAAAAAGACGGCATTACCTACGCGTCACTGCCGCTGAATCAAAACGATTACGATCAATATTATCTCCAGTTCTCCAATACCGTGATTTGGCCGGCTTTCCACTATCGTCTCGATCTGGTGCAGTATCAGCGCGAAGCCTGGGATGGCTATTGCCGCGTCAACACCTTGCTGGCGCAGCGCCTTAAACCGCTGCTCAAGCCTGACGATATTCTGTGGATCCACGATTACCATCTGCTGCCGTTTGCCGCCGAACTGCGCAAACAGGGCATTAATAACCGCATCGGATTCTTTCTGCATATCCCGTTCCCAACGCCTGAGATCTTCAACGCGTTGCCGCCGCATCAGGAACTGCTGGAGATGCTGTGCGACTATGACCTGCTGGGTTTCCAGACAGAATCCGACCGCGTTGCCTTCCTCGATAGCCTGAGCCAGCTGACGCAGCTGCAGAATAAAGGAGAGAAGAAGCATCGCGCCTTCGGCAACACCTTTATGACCGAGGTCTATCCGATTGGTATTGAGCCGGACACCATTAAAGAGATGGCGGAAGGGCCACTGCCACCGAAAATGGCGGCGATGAAACGTGATTTGGGCGATTTGCAGAACATCATCGCCTGCGAGCGTCTGGATTACTCCAAAGGGTTGCCGGAGCGTTTCCTCGCCTTTGAAGCCTTGCTGGCGAATTTCCCGCAGCATCGCGGCAATGTGCGCTACTCGCAAATTGCGCCCACTTCGCGCGGCGACGTGCAGGCTTATCAGGACATCCGTCACCAATTGGAAACGGAAGCGGGGCGCATCAACGGTAAATACGGCACCTTGGGCTGGACGCCGCTCTATTACCTCAATCAGCACTTTGATCGCCGCCTGTTAATGAAGATCTTCCGTCTCACCAACGTCGGCTTGATTACGCCACTGCGTGACGGCATGAATCTGGTGGCGAAAGAGTATGTGGCCGCGCAGGACCCGGATAATCCTGGCGTGCTGGTATTGTCACGCTTTGCCGGTGCGGCCAATGAGCTGACGTCGGCGCTGATCGTCAATCCATACGATCGTGATGAGGTGGCAGCGGCGCTGGACCGCGCGTTGACCATGCCGCGTACCGAACGTATTTCGCGTTATAACGACATGATGGCGGTGTTGCGTAAACAGGATATTTCGCACTGGCGCGAAAGCTTCCTGAAAGATTTAAATACGTTGCCGGTACGCAGTGACGATCACGGCACGGCAAATAAAGTCGCTACCTTTCCGAAATTAGCGTAACACGCACCCAACAAGTAGGGTCGCCATTAATGGCGACCTTCTTTCCAAAAACTCCCAGCCGTCAATGACAATCTCCTCACCAAAAACTTCCTGCTATTACGCCATCCATCGCAACCTCATTTCTGCTTCACTGCACAGCGTTTTCACGCGCCATCCTAACTTCACGAAATCGATTTCATTTCTTTAAGCGCTAATGCGCTGACTCATCAGCAAAAAGCGCACATTTTGGTTAAAAAGCACGCAATCGAAAGGTCAAAAAAGCTTTTTTTCATCTCAACCCTAAAGATCTCAGGTGGTACGCCGATAGTAATCGCGTAGCAAACCGAAAAAACACCGATTCATTCATTTCTCTAATGTAACGCTCTGTTACATCCCCTGCCGTGCGCTAAACACTCCCTACAATCCATTGACAGTTCCCAGGCGCTCTACGCCCAGTCTTCACGCTTCGCTAGCGTCTCGCTTTACGGCACATGGGCAATATTCCCTGTAAGTGATTAATTTAGAAGCGAATAGTTTCGTGCTAATTCAGAGTATTATGCTGCATATAATTCTTTATATGGCGCGTTATAGCACTCTAATTCCAACAAAACAGATATCTGATCGCGTTGTAATGACAATCTTCCGCAGAGCCTAAAATCCGCCTTACTTCAGCAAAATATTAAAGAAATAATCAGAAATCGCGCAAAAAACAGACAACAGAAAAGCGATGCTGAAGGGTTAGCGAAAAAATTTGCCTTAAAAGTGTGACGCAGATCACACTTTATCTAAAATTTCGCGCCACTCACGTTGTATGTCGAAATCAGACGATATAGATTTGCCTTGTTTTCAGATTAGTCTTAAAAAACTGTAAGCAGACGTCACGGAAGATGGTTACTACTCAAGCAAAGAATGGCCTGGAGTTTTGATTACTACTGATCAGTGTCCTGACGGGAAGTGAAACAGTTAGGTACGCGTTGGCTCAAGCCTGATTATTTTTTGCCATCTTTAGATTTACCAACCAGCAGCCCGAACCATAGAACAATTTAATTCTGTGGCCGTATATGTGTCGCGTCTATCAGGATGGAAAAAAATGGGTACATCAGAATTACTAAAACATATATATGACATCAATCTGTCATATTTGCTTCTTGCTCAGCGTTTAATTAACCAGGAAAAAGCTTCAGCAATGTTTCGTTTAGGCATCGATGAATCGATGGCTGATGCATTGTCGCAATTAACCTTACCTGAGATGGTAAAATTAGCGGAAACCAATCAACTGGTTTGCCAGTTCCGTTTTACCGATCACAACCATATTAATCGTTTGACTCAAGAGTCACGCGTGGATGACTTGCAGCAAATCCACACCGGTATTTTATTATCCAGCCGCCTGCTGCGGAATGCGTCTAAAGATGACGTCTCCGCGAAGAAGAGGGCAGTTTAATGACCGAAAAAAGTATTGTTCAGGAAGCGCGCGATATTCAGCTGGCAATGGAGCTGATTACGTTGGGCGCACGACTGCAAATGCTGGAGAGTGAAACGCAGCTGAGCCGTGGTCGCCTGATTAAACTGTATAAAGAACTGCGTGGTGCTCCACCACCGAAAGGCATGCTGCCATTCTCTACTGATTGGTTCATGACCTGGGAACAAAACATCCACTCTTCTATGTTCTGTAACGCCTGGCAGTTCCTGCTGAAAACCGGCTTGAACAGTGGCGTTGAAGCGGTAATCAAAGCTTATCGCTTGTATCTTGAGCAGTGTCCGCAATCGGACGAGGGCCCGCTGTTGGCGCTAACGCGTGCATGGACCCTGGTGCGATTCGTTGAAAGCGGCATGCTGGAACTTTCTGACTGTAAGTGCTGTGGTGGAAGCTTTATTAACCACGCGCACCAGCCCGTCGGCAGCTTTGTCTGCAGCCTGTGCCAGCCGCCATCACGTGCCGTAAAAAGACGTAAACTTTCTGCAGATTCTGCCGATACCTTTCCACAACTGCTGGATGAACAGGTTAAACGCGCCGTTTAAGTTTGTTCGCATCGTGGAAAACATCCAGCAGCGGTTAATACCGCTGCTTTTTTTTTGCCTGCGATAAACGAATAACACCTGCGGCTCTCTGGCTTAACTTCCATCAACACGTTACGGACGTAAGGATTTTTTGTGCTGATAATTCTGGGTTATATCGTGGTCGTCGGCTCCGTGTTGGGCGGCTACGCGATGGTCGGCGGACATTTAGGCGCGCTATATCAACCGGCGGAGCTGATCATTATCGGCGGTGCCGGTATTGGTGCCTTTTTAGTCGGCAATAATGGCAAATCGATTAAGAAAACATTAAAAGCGCTGCCATTGTTAATGCGCGGCTCGAAATATAACAAAGCGGTATACATGGATTTAATGGCGCTGCTGTATCGCCTGATGGCGAAATCACGTCAGCAAGGCATGTTGTCATTAGAACGCGACATTGAAGATCCCAGCCAGAGTGAAATTTTCGCTAACTATCCGCGTATTTTGTCCGATAAACAGTTAGTCGATTTTATTACCGATTATTTGCGTTTAATGGTCAGCGGAAATATGAACGCTTTTGAAATCGAAGCGTTGATGGATGAAGAGATCGAGACCTATGAGCACGAGTGCGAAGTACCAGCGCAAAGTATATCGGCGGTGGGTGATGGCTTACCGGCTTTCGGTATTGTCGCGGCGGTAATGGGTGTGGTGCACGCACTGGCATCAGCCGACCGTCCGGCGGCCGAACTGGGTGCGTTAGTAGCCCACGCGATGGTCGGTACCTTCCTTGGAATTTTGCTGGCTTACGGCTTTATTTCTCCGCTGGCGTCGGTGCTGCGTCAGAAATGTGCCGAAACCACCAAGATGATGCAGTGCGTGAAGGTGACGTTGCTCTCCAGCCTCAATGGTTACGCGCCGCAAATCGCCGTGGAATTTGGTCGTAAAACGCTGTACTCCGCCGAGCGTCCATCGTTCTCAGAGTTGGAAGAGCACGTGCGTAACGCCAAGAACCCGGCGAAACAAACTTCGGATGAGAATTCATGAAAGCAGGCAATCGCCCCATTGTGCTGGTTAAAAAGCGCAAACATAAAGGTCACCATGGGAGCCACGGTTCGTGGAAGATTGCCTATGCCGACTTTATGACGGCGATGATGGCGTTCTTTATGGTGATGTGGTTGCTCTCCATCTCCAGCCCCAAAGAGTTGGTCCAAATTGCGGAATACTTCAAAACGCCGTTGAAAGTGGCGTTAACCGGCGGTCAGCGCAGCAGCGACAGTGAAAGCCCGATCCCTGGCGGCGGCGACGATCCAACGCAGCAAAAGGGTGAAGTAAAGAAGATTGTCGATATGGATGCGCAGAAGAAGAAGCTGGAGGAGATCCGTCTGAATCGCCTGCGTGAAAAGCTCGACCAGTTGATTGAAGCCGATCCGCGTCTGAAAGCGCTGCGCCCGCACCTGATTATCAACATGGTGGAAGAGGGACTGCGCATTCAGATTATCGATAGCCAGAACCGCCCGATGTTTAAAACCGGCAGCGCGGACGTGGAGCCTTACATGCGCGACATCCTGCGCACTATCGCGCCGGTACTGAATGATATCCCGAACAAAATCAGCCTCGCGGGTCACACCGATGATTTCCAGTATGCCAACGGCGACCGTGGCTACAGCAACTGGGAACTGTCGGCGGATCGTGCCAATGCCTCACGGCGCGAGCTGGTGATTGGTGGCCTCGACGGCGCCAAAATGCTGCGTGTGGTCGGTATGGCCGACACCATGAAGCTGAAAAACCGTGGTGCTAATGATGCAGTCAACCGCCGCATTAGCCTGCTGGTGTTGAATCACGACACCGAAGCGGCGATTGAAAAAGAGAATGCCGAGAGCGATGCCGTTCAGGTAAGCGACCCGGCGCAAATTATTCCCGACATTACCGCACCCGCTGTACCGGCTGCGTCGACTGCCCCAACAGGTTCCTCTGCGACACCGGCTGCGCCGGCTGCTGCAACGGCCCCTGCGGCAGCGGCGACGCCCGCGGCGAGCGCGGTGACACCAGACCAACCCTCACAGCCGAGGTGATCCCGTGAGCATGGACATCAGCGATTTTTACCAGACGTTTTTCGATGAAGCCGATGAGCTGTTAGCGGATATGGAGCAACACCTGTTGGGACTTGATCCCCAGGAGCCCGATTCCGAGCAGTTGAATGCCATCTTCCGCGCCGCCCACTCCATCAAGGGCGGAGCCGGTACGTTTGGCTTTACGGTTTTACAGGAAACCACCCACATCCTGGAAAACATTCTGGATGGTGCGCGCCGCGGCGAGATGCAGCTCAGCACCGATATCATCAACCTGTTTTTGGAAACCAAAGATATTATGCAAGAACAGCTCGATGCCTATAAAACGGCGCAGGAGCCGAATGCAGAAAGCTTTAAATACATCTGCGAAGCGCTGCGTCAGCTGGCACTGGAAGCGAAAGGCATTGTGCCTGAAGCACCGAAAGTCGCCGAAGTGGTTGAGATTGCTGCAGCCGTTGCGGCCAGCGGTCTGCGCCTGCAACTGTTTGACCTGAAAGAGAAAGAGCCGGAGCTGATGCTGGAAGAGCTCGGCAATCTGGGCACCGTCAGCAACGTGGTGAAAGGCGCCAATTCGCTGGAAGTCACCATTGATGGCGTCGGCAAAGATGACATCGTAGCGGTGCTGTGTTTTGTGCTGGACGAAGCACAGATCCACTTCCCGTCAGGCGCGGCGGCAGTTGCTGAAGCGCCGGTAGCGGAAGTGGCTGCAGAAGCGGTGCAAACCGCCACCGTGACCGACATTACGCCAGCGGTGAAACGTGAACCTAAGCGTGCCGCCGCACCGGCTAAAGGCAGCGAATCCAGCAGCATCCGCGTAGCAGTAGAGAAAGTTGACCAACTGATTAACCTGGTTGGCGAACTGGTGATCACCCAATCGATGCTGGCGCAACGCTCCGGCGCGCTGGATCCGGTGGCGCACGGCGACCTGCTGAACAGCATGGGTCAGCTGGAGCGTAATGCCCGCGACCTGCAGGAATCGGTGATGTCGATTCGTATGATGCCGATGGAGTATGTCTTCAGCCGCTTCCCGCGTCTGGTGCGCGATCTGGCCAGCAAGCTGGGCAAAGAAGTTGAACTGACGCTGCTCGGCAGCTCGACCGAACTGGATAAGAGCCTGATTGAACGCATCATCGATCCGTTAACGCATCTGGTGCGTAACAGCCTCGATCACGGCATCGAAACCCCGGAAAAACGTCTGGCGGCGAATAAAACCGCCGTCGGCAACCTGACGCTCTCTGCGGAACATCAGGGCGGCAACATCTGCATCGAAGTGATCGATGACGGTGCCGGTCTGAACCGCGAACGTATTCTGGCGAAAGCGCTGTCGTCTGGTCTGCCGGTCAGCGACAGCATGAGCGACGAAGAAGTCGGCATGCTGATCTTCGCGCCGGGCTTCTCCACCGCCGAGCAGGTCACCGACGTGTCGGGCCGTGGCGTGGGCATGGACGTAGTGAAACGTAATATTCAGGAGATGGGCGGTCACGTCGAAATCTCCTCGAAGCAGGGCAAAGGCACCACCATTCGCATCCTGCTGCCGCTGACGCTGGCGATCCTCGACGGCATGTCAGTGCGCGTGGCTAACGAAGTGTTCATTCTGCCGCTCAACGCGGTGATGGAATCGCTACAGCCGACCGCCGAAGAGCTGAAACCGCTGGCCGGTGGCGAGCGCGTGCTGGAAGTGCGTGGCGAATATCTGCCGCTGGTGGAGTTGTGGAATGTGTTTGAGGTGCAGAACGCCAAAACCGACGCCACCCAAGGCATCGTGGTGATTCTGCAAAGCGCAGGCCGTCGCTATGCGCTGCTGGTTGATCAGCTGATTGGTCAGCATCAGGTGGTAGTGAAAAACCTTGAAAGCAACTATCGCAAAGTGCCGGGCATCTCTGCCGCCACCATTTTGGGCGATGGTAGCGTGGCGCTGATTGTGGATGTCTCAGCACTGCAATCGTTGAACCGTGAAAAGCGTGTGGCCGGTGCCGCAGCGTAATAGATAACGAAAGGGTAAAAAAATGACTGACATGGCAACCGTGACCAAAATCGCTGGCGAAACCGTGGGCCAGGAATTCTTAGTTTTCACACTGGGTGACGAAGAGTACGGCATCGACATTCTGAAAGTGCAGGAGATTCGTGGTTACGATCAGGTAACCCGCATCGCTAACACGCCGGAATTCATCAAAGGCGTGACCAACCTGCGCGGCGTGATCGTGCCAATCATCGACCTGCGCGTGAAGTTCTCGCAGCCGGATGTGGTGTACAACGAGAACACCGTGGTGATCGTGCTTAATCTTGAGCATCGCGTGGTAGGCATCGTGGTGGATGGCGTTTCTGACGTGCTGTCGCTGACGCAAGAGCAGATTCGCCCTTCACCGGAGTTCGCCGTCACCATGTCCACCGAGTACCTGACCGGTCTCGGCGCGTTGGGTGAACGTATGCTGATTCTGGTCGACATCGAAAAGCTGCTGAGCAGCGAAGAGATGGCGCTGGTGGATAACCTGCGTACCGCATAATCCCCGCAACGGGCCGCGCTGCTGCGGCCCGTTATCATCACGCGCGTGAATTAATTCCTTACAAATCAACAACAAAACCGCGAAAAACCTCTGCAATACCCCTCAATATTCTCCGCCTTTGGTCGATAACTGATCTGTACCATTTTTCTTCATTTTCCAGGGCAAACTATGTTTACGAGAATCCGCGTGGTCACCAGCTTATTGCTGGTGTTGTTGGTGTTTGGCTTTTTACAGCTGGCATCCGGCTCACTGTTTTTCAAAGCGTTAAGCGATGACAAAAACAGTTTTAACGTTTCACAACTGGCGAGCAAAAACACTGCCGCCATCAACGACGCTTACATGAGCCTCAACCAGAGCCGTGTGGTGTTAACCCGCATTCAGCTGCGTATGGCAACCAGCAAACTCACCGGCAGTGAAGCGGATATCGCTGGTTTGTATGACGACAGCAAAGCCTTCCAGAAAGATGCTGCCGATAACTATCAGCTGTTTAAAGCCACCCCGGACACGCCGGGACAGGATGCCGCGCTGAATAAACGTGTGGATGAAACCTATACCGCCTATGCCAGCGCGCTGGGCCAGTTGCACGATGCGCTGGTGGCAAAAGATCTCGATCAGGCAGCCAAAGCGCCGGTTGCGCCGAGTCAAAACGCCTTCCTGAAAGAGTATCGCCAGTGGCGTGCCGATCAGGATCGCCTGACCGCTGCGGGTGTCGAAGCCAACAGCTCAGCCTACGACCACATGATTTGGCTGTTAGGCGCGGTGTTGGCGATTGTGGTGGCGGTGATTGTGCTGTGCTGGTTTGGCATGCGCAAAATTCTCATCAAGCCGCTTAATGAGAACATCCAGCATATTCAGCACATTGCGCAGGGCGATTTAACGCAGAGCATCGCGGTTGAAGGGCGCAACGAAATGAGCCAGCTGGCGGAAAGCCTGCATGAGATGCAGCAGTCGCTGGTACGCACGGTGAGTGATGTGCGTGACGGTTCGGATGCCATCTTTACCGGGGCGAGCGAAATCTCTGCGGGCAACAACGATCTCTCGGCACGTACCGAAGAGCAGGCGGCTTCACTGGAGCAGACCGCCGCCAGCATGGAACAGCTGACTGCCACCGTGAAGCAGAACGCCGAAAACGCGCGTCAGGCGTCGCAGCTGGCATTGAGCGCCTCCGAAACCGCACAGAAGGGCGGCGACGTGGTACAAGGCGTGGTGCGCACCATGAGCGACATCGCTGGCAGTTCGAAGAAGATCGCCGACATCACCAGCGTGATCGATGGCATCGCTTTCCAGACCAATATCCTGGCGCTGAACGCGGCGGTAGAAGCGGCGCGTGCCGGTGAGCAGGGCCGAGGCTTTGCGGTGGTTGCCGGTGAGGTGCGTAATCTGGCCCAGCGCAGCGCGCAAGCAGCGAAAGAGATCAAAGGGCTGATTGAAGATTCCGTCCAACGTGTGAACAGCGGATCTGAACTGGTTGGCACCGCCGGTGAAACCATGAGCGATATCGTTAATGCGGTGACGCGCGTCACTGACATCATGGGCGAAATTGCCTCAGCGTCGGATGAGCAGAGCCGTGGTATCGATCAGGTCGGTCAGGCGGTAACGGAGATGGATCGCGTGACGCAGCAGAACGCCTCGCTGGTGGAAGAGTCGGCGGCGGCGGCGGCATCGTTGGAAGAGCAGGCCAGCCGCCTGAGCCAGTCGGTAGCAGTGTTCCGCGTACCGCGCGCGGCGCAAGCGCAGCCGCAGGCCAAAGCAGGCGTGCGTCATCCACAGATCGCACCACCAACGCTGGGCACACCGCGTAAAGCGGTGACCGCTGCGGCGGGTGACAGCAACTGGGAGACGTTTTAACGCGTTAAATAGCGGTCGGCATAAATGCCGACCCTACGCACACCTTACTTGTAGGGTCGCCATTCATGGCGACCAACATTAAAAAAATGCGCCTTTTATCGCTAACCCGATAAAAGGCGCATTTTTTTTATTGTTAATTTTTTTAGTTATAAAACACTGCAATCATGCTCAAACGCAGAGTTTTAATTCGTAAAGTAGCTTAAGCACCCTGAAATATTCAGATTACCGGTCGATAACTGGGGGAGCCGAAACGCATCCCCTGGAGAACCCATGTTAAAACGAATCAATGTAGTGACCAGCCTCATCGCCGTATTGCTGGTTTTTGGCGCTTTACAATTACTGTCGGGTGGCCTGTTCTGGTCCGCCTTACAAAAAGATAAAGAGGCGTTTGCGGTAGCGCAGATCTCCTCCAACAACGTCGGCGCGATGTCCGATGCCTGGATTGAACTGAACCAAACCCGCACGGTACTCAACCGCGCCATGTTGCGTATGCAGGGCACCATGGCCGCGCAGGCGAATGGCGGCCAGCTGGCAGCGTTAATTGCGCAAACTGAAAAGCAGCTCAACGTGGCTGCCGGTCACTATCAACGCTACTACGACTTACCGGCCACGCCGGGCTTGCCGGAAGCGCTGCGCGATAAGCTGGAAGCGAACTACGCCGCCTTTAACGACGGATTGAAAGCCATGCTGGATCGCCTGAAAGCCAACGATCTGCAAGGCATGTTTGCGCAGAACATCGAAGCGAAACAGGTGGCGATGAAAGCCACTTACGAAGAGTGGCGGACTGAGCAAAGCAAACTGGCGGCAGAAGGCGTGGCGCAAAACCAGCGCGCCTTCCAGACCATGATGTGGTTGCTGGCGTCCGTGGCGCTGGTGGTGGTGGCGGTGATTGTTGGTTGCTGGTTTGGTCTGCGTAGCGTGCTGATTCAGCCGCTGCATCAGCTGCTGGCGCATATTCGTCATATCGCTGCTGGCGATCTCACGCAACATATCGTGGTGGAAGGGCGCAATGAAATGAGCCAGTTAGCCGGCAGTCTGCACGAGATGCAGCAGTCACTGGTTAGCACCGTCGGCAATGTGCGTGACGGTTCCGATGCGATTTTCACCGGCGCCAGCGAAATCGCCGCCGGGAATAACGATCTCTCTGCGCGTACCGAAGAGCAGGCCGCCTCACTGGAGCAGACTGCAGCCAGCATGGAGCAGCTCACCGCGACGGTGAAACAGAACGCCGAAAATGCGCGTCAGGCATCGCAGCTGGCGCTCAGCGCGTCCGATACCGCACGCAAGGGCGGCGAGGTGGTCGATGGCGTGGTGCGTACCATGCAGGATATCGCCGGCAGCTCGAAGAAGATCGCCGATATTATCAGCGTGATTGATGGCATCGCTTTCCAGACCAACATCCTGGCGCTGAACGCGGCGGTTGAAGCGGCGCGTGCCGGTGAACAGGGCCGTGGTTTTGCCGTGGTGGCAGGTGAAGTGCGTAACCTGGCGCAGCGCAGTGCGCAGGCGGCGAAAGAGATCAAAGGCTTGATCGAAGACTCAGTCAACCGCGTCAACAACGGTTCGCAGCTGGTTGGCACCGCCGGAGAGACCATGAATGATATCGTCGGCGCCGTCACGCGCGTCACCGATATTATGGGCGAAATCGCCTCGGCATCGGATGAGCAGAGCCGTGGTATCGATCAGGTAGGACAAGCGGTGACCGAGATGGACCGCGTCACCCAGCAGAACGCCTCGCTGGTGGAAGAGTCCGCTGCTGCTGCTGCGTCACTGGAAGAGCAGGCGAGCCGCCTGAGCCAGTCGGTATCGGTGTTCCGCATTCCACGCGCCGCGCAGGCGCAACCGAAGGCGAGCATGGTACGTCAGATCGCCAGCGCACCGCGCAAAGCGGCTGCCGCGCCGGTGAGTGACGGCAACTGGGAGACGTTTTAACCGTTAGTAACAGGTCGCCATAAATGGCGACCCTACAAAATCCCCCGTAAGGTCGCCATTTATGGCGACCTTTTTCATCCCCAAGCTGGTCCAACCCCTGCGAACACACATAAAGATCCCTCTTTGAGCGCCGATAACAGAGGCGATCCGCCAACCAATGAGGTGTTTATGTTTAGTCGTATTCGTGTTGTATCCGGCCTGCTGTGCGTGCTGGCGCTGTTTGCCTTACTGCAGCTGTTCTCCGGTGGGGTGTTCTACTCCACGGTCAAAGCCGATAAAGATAATTTTGCCTATAACCAGCGTCTTAGCACGCTGCAGCGGGCGATGGGCACCTCATGGGTATCGCTGGTTCAGGCGCGTAACACGCTGAACCGTGCGGGGATCCGTTACCTGCTGGACAGTCAGCAGGCTGGCTCAGGCGCAACCGTGAAAGATCTGGTGGCGCTGGCGAGTGAGGAGTTGAAGAACGCCGATCAGGGTTTTGCCGAATTTAACGCCAACCTGTCTGAAAAGGGCAAAAAGGCCGAGAACGTGCTGACGCTGCAGGCCAACTACAACGCCTATCGGGGTGCATTGGGTGAGTTGATCGATTTCCTCGGTAGCGGAAATTTCAAAGGATTTGTTGATCAGCCGACGCAGGGATTCCAGGACAAATTTGCCAAAGATTACAACGCGTGGCTGAGCTACAACATTGTGCTCGCCAATCAGGGCATTGAAGCCAATGACGCGGCGTATACCAAGTCCATCATGCTGGTGGTCGGCACGCTGCTGGTGACCTTGCTGGTGATTGCGCTAGTGTGGAGCGGCATGCGTACGGTGCTGATCCGTCCGCTGAAGCAGAGCATCGAGCACATTCGTCACATCGCACGCGGCGATTTGACGCAGCAGGTCGACATCACGGTGCGCAACGAGATGGGCGAGCTGCTCACTTCGGTGCAAGAGATGCAGCAAGAGCTGGCGCGGACGGTGCGTACCGTGCGTGACGGTTCCGATGCCATCTACACCGGTGCCAGCGAAATCGCCATGGGCAACAACGATCTCTCCTCGCGTACCGAGCAGCAAGCGGCTTCGCTGGAAGAGACCGCTGCCAGCATGGAGCAGTTGACCGCCACCGTGAAGCAGAACGCCGAAAACGCCCGTCAGGCGTCGCAGCTGGCGCTCACCGCCTCGGAAACCGCGCAGCAGGGCGGCAAAGTGGTGGATGGCGTGGTTACCACCATGAAAGAGATTACCGGCAGCTCGAAGAAAATCGCTGACATCATCAGCGTGATCGATGGCATTGCCTTCCAGACCAATATCCTCGCACTGAACGCCGCGGTAGAAGCTGCGCGCGCCGGTGAGCAGGGACGTGGATTTGCTGTGGTAGCGGGCGAGGTGCGCAGTCTGGCACAGCGCAGCGCACAAGCGGCGAAAGAGATTAAAGGATTGATCGAAGATTCGGTCAGCCGCGTCAACACCGGTTCTGTGCTGGTGGAGAGCGCCGGGGAAACCATGACCAACATCGTGAATGCGGTTACGCGCGTCACCGACATCATGGGCGAAATCGCCTCGGCGTCGGACGAGCAGAGCCGTGGTATCGATCAGGTCGGTCTGGCGGTGAACGAGATGGATCGCGTGACGCAGCAGAACGCCGCGCTGGTCGAAGAGTCTGCAACTGCGGCAGCGGCGCTGGAAGATCAGGCCAGCCGACTGAAACAGTCAGTTGCGGTGTTCAATATCGGTAAAGAATTTGTCGTTCAGGCCGTTAACGTATCTACAGCGGCAAAAAATTTGCGTTCTGGCACGCCAAAAGCACTGGCACCGGCAGGCGCACGTAGCACGGACGATAACTGGGAAACCTTTTAATCCTTGTGGCCGCCGCAAGGCGGCCCATAAGAATGGCGCGACTGGCAGCACAGTAGCAACCGCAGTATCACAATTTAAACAGTTTGTTGCCGGGTGACCTGAAATGAAGAAATCGACGTTATTGGATCAAAGTGAAGCGACCACGCTGCTCTCGCAAATGGTGCAGCGCTTACCGCTCTCAGATACGCATTTTCGTCGCATTAGCCAGCTGATCTATCAGCGCGCAGGTATTGTGCTGGCCGACCACAAACGCGAGATGGTTTACAACCGTTTGGTACGTCGTCTGCGCATGCTGAATATTGATGACTTTGGCCGCTATCTGGCGCTGCTGGAGCAGGACCAAAACAGTGCGGAGTGGCAGGCGTTTATTAACGCGCTGACCACCAACCTGACCTCTTTCTTCCGCGAGGCGCATCACTTCCCGATCCTCGCGGATCATGCGCGTAAGCGCACGGGTAATTACAGCGTCTGGAGCACCGCCGCCTCAACCGGCGAAGAGCCGTACTCCATCGCCATGACGCTGGCGGAAACGCTTGGCACCGGTCCGGGTAAATTCCAGGTCCATGCCAGCGATATCGATACGCAGGTGTTAGAGAAAGCCGTGGCGGGCGTGTATCGCCAGGAAGAGCTACGTACGCTCTCGCAGTCACAGCTGCAGCGCTTTTTCCTGCGCGGCACCGGTCCGCACGAAGGCATGGTGCGCGTGCGTTCCGACCTCGCCAACATGGTGAACTATACGCAACTGAATTTACTGGCTAACGACTGGGCGTTGCCGGGTCCGTTCGACGCAATTTTCTGTCGCAACGTGATGATCTATTTCGATAAAGAGACGCAGGAACAGATTCTGCGCCGTTTCGTGCCCCTGCTGAAACCCGGCGGTCTGCTGTTTGCCGGGCATTCCGAGAACTTTAGTCAGATCAGCAAAGAGTTCTGGCTGCGTGGACAGACAGTCTATGGACTGAGCAAGGAAAGACGATGAGCAAAATCACCGTGATGTGCGTGGATGACTCTGCGCTAATGCGACAGTTGATGACCGAGATCATCAACAGCCATCCCGATATGGAGATGGTCGCGAGTGCGCCAGATCCGCTGGTGGCGCGGGATTTAATCAAACAGTACAACCCGCAGGTGTTGACGCTGGATGTCGAGATGCCGCGTATGGATGGCCTCGATTTCCTCGAGAAGCTGATGCGCCTGCGCCCGATGCCGGTGGTGATGGTCTCCTCGCTGACCGGTAAAGGTTCAGAAGTAACGCTGCGCGCGCTCGAGTTGGGTGCGGTGGATTTCGTCACCAAGCCGCAGCTCGGTATTCGCGAAGGCATGCTGGCATACAGCCAGATGATTGCCGATAAGATCCGCGCCGCCGCACGCGCCAAGCTACATGTGCGTGCCTCCACGCCGATGCCGGTGACGCTGAAAGCGGGTCCGCTGCTGAGTAGTGAAAAGCTGATCGCCATCGGCTCTTCTACCGGTGGCACCGAGGCGATCCGCCATGTGCTGCAGCCGCTGCCGGCGACCAGCCCGGCGCTGCTGATTACTCAGCATATGCCGCCTGGCTTTACCCGCTCGTTTGCCGAGCGCCTTAACAAGCTGTGCCAGATCACCGTGAAAGAGGCGGAAGACGGCGAGCGTATTCTGCCGGGCCACGCCTATATTGCGCCAGGCGCGATGCACATGGAGCTGGGCCGTAGCGGTGCCAACTATGTGGTGAAACTGAATGACGGTCCGCCAGTGAACCGACACAAGCCATCGGTAGATGTGCTGTTCCGTTCGGTGGCGGTGCACGCAGGACGAAATGCGGTGGGTGTAATTCTGACCGGGATGGGTAACGACGGCGCGGCCGGGATGCTGGAAATGCATCGCGCGGGCGCCTGGACCATCGCGCAGGATGAAGCCAGCTGCGTGGTATTTGGTATGCCGCGCGAAGCGATTGCGATGGGCGGCACCAGTGAAGTGGTCGATTTAGGCCACATCAGTCAGCACATGCTGGCGAAAATTAGCGCCGGACAGGCATTGCGAATTTAACGAGCCCGTCCTGCTGGACGAGACAACACGGGAGTAGATATGGCTGATAAAAATATGCGCTTTTTGGTGGTGGATGACTTCAATACGATGCGTCGTATCGTCCGTAACCTGCTGAAAGAGCTTGGATTCAACAACGTCGAAGAAGCAGAAGATGGCGTCGATGCCCTAACCAAACTGCGTGCCGGTGGCTTTGATTTCGTGGTTTCCGACTGGAACATGCCGAACATGGACGGTCTGGAGCTGCTGCAAACCATTCGTGCTGACGCCACGCTGAATAAACTGCCGGTGCTGATGGTGACCGCAGAAGCGAAGAAAGAGAACATCATCGCGGCCGCGCAGGCGGGCGCCAGCGGCTACGTGGTGAAACCGTTCACGGCGGCCACGCTGGAAGAGAAGTTAGGCAAAATATTCGAAAAACTGGGTATGTAAGGAGATGTGATGAGCGACCTTCCGAAATCAACCGAAGAAGCCTCGGCACACGACATTATTACCCGCATCGGCTCACTGACGCGCATGTTGCGTGACAGTCTGCGTGAGCTGGGGTTAGACCAGGCGATTGCTGAAGCGGCGGAAGCCATTCCTGACGCGCGCGATCGTCTGGATTATGTTGTGCAAATGACGGCGCAAGCGGCAGAACGTGCGTTGAACTGCGTTGATGCAGCGCAGCCACACCAGGACCAAATGGAAGCCGGCGCCAACCAGCTGAAAGGCCGGTGGGATGCGTGGTTTGAAAATCCGATTGAACTGACTGATGCGCGCGAGTTGGTTTCGGATACGCGCCAGTTCCTGACTGACGTTCCGGGACACACGTCGTACACCAATAAGCAGTTGCTCGAAATCATGATGGCGCAGGATTTCCAGGACCTGACCGGTCAGGTGATCAAGCGCATGATGGATGTGATCCAGGAGATCGAGCGTCAGCTGTTGATGGTGCTGCTGGAGAATATGCCAGAAGCCAACGCCGCGGCGCGTAAAGAGGGCAACAGCCTGCTGAACGGTCCGCAGATCCACGCCAATGCACCTGGCGTGGTGGCGAACCAGGATCAGGTTGATGACCTGCTGGATAGCTTAGGGTTTTAACGGTTAGCGAGCGGTCGGCATCAATGCCGACCCTACAAAACCGCGTAGGGTGGGCATTTATGCCCACCTGGTTTTACACCGCGCGCTTCTGCGCCAATGCCAATTGCGCCACCAACACTTCCACGCCTAACGCCTCAAACGCCGCAACCTGCGCCGGAGAAATACCGCTATCGGTAATCAGATAGTGAATATGGCTCCAGTCACACGGTAGCGCGAACATCGACACCTTATCGATCTTGCTGGAATCCGCCACCACATACACGGTGTTGGCTGACTTGATCATCGCCATTTTCACCTTGATATCGGTCTCGCTGGGAAAGCTCAACCCCAGACGCGGCGAGATACAGGCCGTGGCAAGAAATAGCTTTTCAGCCAGCACGTTTTCGAAAAACGAAGCCGCTTTCTCGCCCGAAGTCGAAAGCGTCGGGAACTTGAACGTCCCACCGGTCAGCAAAATATTAATGCCCGGCTCGCCGCCCAGCTTCAGCGCAATATTCACCGCCGTGGTAATCACCGATAACCGACGAATATGGCTAATCGCCTCGGCAATCGCCGTGGTGGTGGTACCGGAATCGAAAATCACCGTATCGCCATTTTCTACATGCTGCGCGGCAAGACGGCCAATCGCCTGTTTTTCTTCAAGATGCGTCTGACGCTCCAGCAACATTGCGCCGGTATTCTGCTTGCCGGTCATCAAGGTGGCACCGCCGTGATAACGCTGCACGTGGCCCTCTTGCTGCAACATGCGCAGGTCGGTGCGAATGGTGGCTTCGGTCAGGCCGAAGGTGTCGGTCAGCGCTTTAACCGTGACTGTGCCGTCTTCGCGGATCATCTCCAGAATCTTCTCACGGCGCTGCTGCATATCAGCCAGCTGCTCAGTTTTGCTTTTCAATCGAAATGCTCCCTCTTTCCAATCACGGTCTGGTTTCGCCAATAAGGAAACCCGAGCTGATTTTACTCTGCGTTTTGGGCATTTGCGAGGCAGCTTCCAGAACTAATCATTTTCGAATGAAAATCATCATTTGCTATGCGATTGATTTCGCAGAAAGCCACTAGCAGCTCTCTCCATGTCATAAATTCAGCAATTTAAGCAAATCTAATAAAATCATGGGGATAATTTTTCTTGCTGCGATTTGTATGAAATTTGATCTCCTCCACAAACCATTATTAAACGATAGCTTATATTTTTGTTCGAAAATGATATTTGCCAAAACGATAACCCGGCCAGCCGTAACCAGAGCCGCCGTACACCATTATGGAGAGAGACGATGAGTGGGGAATATGACGTTAACCTGCGCTACGGCGTGAACATTGAGCAGGATTTAACCGGCAAAGTGGCGGTGGTCACCGGCGGGCTGGGCGGGATTGCGATGGCCAGTAATGCCATGCTGCTGGAGAAGGGCGCACGGCTGGCGCTGCTCTATCCGCCCTTCGAAAGCGACAAAGTGGCTGGCGTGCAGGATCAGTTTGCTGCCGATCGTGTGCTGCTGGTGTGCTGCGACGTGACCGACCCAGCTTCGGTTGAAGCGGCATTTGATAACGTCGAACAGCATTACGGTCAGATTGATATCCTGGTGAACTGCGCGGGCTACGTGATGTTGCAACCGGTGTTAGAAACCGATTTTGCCGAGTGGCAGAAGCAGATCGACGTCAATCTTACCGGACCTTTCCTCTGCTCGCAGGCGGCCGGTAAACGCATGGTGCGCGCCGGTAACGGCGGCAAAATCATCAATATCGCCTCGCAGGCCGCTTCTATCGCGATCGATAACCACGTTGCCTACACCTCAGCCAAAGCCGGTCTGCTCGGCATGACCAAAGTGATGGCTAAAGAGTTCGCTCCCTATCGCATCAACGTTAATACCTTATCGCCCACCGTGGTGCTGACGCCGATGGGTGAAAAAGCCTGGCGCGGCGAGAAGGGCGAGCAGATGAAAAAGCTGATCCCACTCGGACGCTTTGCCTATACCGACGAAATCGCCGCCGCAGTGCTGTTCTTCGCCAGCAACGGCAGCGACATGATCACCGGCGCAGATTTAATGATCGACGGTGGCTTTACCATCTGGTAAGCCGCGCCAACACCAGAACGGCTGACCCTGCGTGACCCAATATAACAATGAGAGAACCTCACCATGAAAAAACGTACCCTGCTGTTAACTGCCATTGCCAGTTGCATGATCTCCCAAGCCAGTTTCGCTGCCGATAAAGGCACCATCATGATTCTGGTAAACTCGCTGGATAACCCGTATTACGCCTCCGAAGCCAAAGGTGCCAACCTCAAAGCGCAGCAGCTGGGCTATAAAACCAGCGTGCTGTCGCATGGCGAAGATGTGAAAAAACAAAGTGAACTGATTGATGCCGCCATCGGCAAAAAGGTGCAGGGCATCGTGCTGGATAACGCCGACTCCACTGCCAGCGTGGCCGCCATTAAAAAAGCCAAAGATGCCGGCATTCCGGTGGTGCTGATCAACCGTGAAATCCCGGTAGACGACGTAGCGCTGGCGCAAATCACCCACAACAACTTCCAGGCCGGATCTGACGTGGCCAACGTGTTTGTTGAGAAAATGGGGGAGAAGGGCAGTTACGCGGAACTCACCTGCAACCTTGCCGACAACAACTGCGTCACACGCTCTAAATCCTTCCATCAGGTGCTCGACCAATATTCAGACATGAAAAGCGTCGCGCGTCAGGATGCCAAAGGCACGCTGATTGACGGCAAACGCATTATGGACAGCATTCTGCAGGCGCATCCGGATGTGAAAGGGGTGATCTGCGGTAACGGTCCGGTAGCGCTGGGCGCGATTGCGGCATTGAAAGCGGCGGGCCGTAACGACGTCATCGTGGTCGGCATTGACGGCAGCAATGATGAACGTGACGCGGTGGAAAAAGGCGACCTGAAAGCCACAGTGATGCTGCAGGCGCAAGCCATCGCCGCACAGGGCGTGACCGACCTCGACAACTTTATTCAGAAAGGCACCAAGCCTGAGAAGCAACGCGTGATGTTCCGCGGCATTCTCATCACGCCAGACAACGCCAAAGGCGTGCAGGACTTTAACTTCAAGTCGTAATCAATGCGGTGCGCCCGTCTATCGGGCGCCCAGGAGAATGTGATGCACAGACGACTCTGGTTACTGCTTCCTGTCGTGATCCTTAGCGGTTGCCGCATTGTGTCGCAGCAGGAGCTGGCCGACCTGAAAAATCCTCCCAATCCCAAAATGGGCAATATTGCCCAAACGTGGCAACAGAAGCTGGTGCCGCAGATTCAGCATGATGCGAAGCCGGTGGCTGAGTTGTTGAATGCGCTTAAGTCCGCCAAAGATTTTGATAGCGCCTGTAAAACCTACGGCTATCGCAGTCAGGAAGAGAACCCGTGTGTGTTCAGTGTCAACGTGAGCGGCGAAGTCACCGCCGTCAACACCACGTCGCGTAATGGCCGGATGACGGTCAAGGATGTGTCCGGTGACAACATCACGGTGCAGGTTGGCCCGATTTTTCCCGGCACGGTGTTGCGTGATGCCTATAAAGGTGCCAGCTATCAGGACTTTAACGATCAGGTGCTGTTCGGCGACTACAGCCGCGCAATCAATCAGCAAGCGGCGAACATGATGAGTGCTTTCAAGCCCAAAGTGGGTGACAAAGTGCAGCTTGCAGGCGTGTTTAGCAGCTTCGATATGCCGGAGCAGGTGCCGAATGTGACACCTGCGGCGATTACACGTCAGTAAGGAGCGGATATGCAACAGCCTCAACATGACGTGATTATTGAAACCCGCAACGTGTCGCGTATCTATCCCGGCGTCACCGCGCTGGATCAGGTTAATTACCGCGTCTATCGCAACAAGGTTAACGTGCTGATTGGCGAAAACGGCGCCGGCAAATCCACCATGATGAAAATGCTGGCGGGCGTGGAGATTCCGTCATCGGGCGAGATTCTGCTGGACGGCGCAGCGGTGTCGCTGAGCTCCACACATCAGGCGGAAAAACAGGGCATCAGCATTATCTTTCAGGAGCTGAACCTGTTTCCCAACATGAATGTGATGGACAACATCTTCATGGCCAATGAGTTTTTCCAGCGCGGTGTGATCAACGAAAAGTACCAATATTCACTGGCCAAAGCGCTGCTGGAACGGCTGGAACTGGATGTCGATCCCTACGCGCCACTGGCTGAACTCGGTATCGGCCATCAGCAGCTGGTGGAGATCGCCCGCGCGCTGTCAAAAGATACGCGCGTGCTGATCATGGATGAACCGACCAGCGCGCTCAGCCAGTCAGAAGTGAAGGTGCTGTTCAACGTCATTGACCAGCTAAAACGGCGCGGCGTCACCATCATCTATATCTCACATCGACTGGAAGAGCTGATGGAGATTGGTGATCACATCACCATCTTCCGCGACGGACGCTTTATCAGTGAACGCGAAGTCCGCGACGCCTCGATTCCGTGGATCATCGAGCAGATGGTGGGTGACAAGAAGAAACACTTCGATTACCAACCAGCGACCCAGGGCGAAACGGTACTCAGCGTGAACGGGCTCACCGCGCTACATCAAAATGGCGGCTACAAACTCAATGATGTCTCTTTCTCGCTGCGCAAAGGCGAAGTGATTGGCATCTACGGCTTGCTGGGCGCCGGGCGCACCGAGTTGTTCAAAGGGCTGATTGGCATGATGCACTGTCAGTCGGGCAGCGTCAGTCTGAACGGCGAAGCGCTGGAGAAGCGCAGCTTCCAGCAGCGACTGAAAAAAGGTATCGCGCTGGTGCCGGAAGATCGTCAAACCGAAGGCGTGGTGCAGCTGATGTCGATCACCGCCAATATGACGCTCAGCGATCTCAGTCTGCGCGGCTTCCGCCGCTGCTGGCGCATGCTCAATCCGCACAAAGAAAAGAGCCGCGTTGATGAAATGATTGGCCATCTCGCCATCAAAGTCAGCGATGCCGAATTGCCGATCACCTCGTTAAGCGGTGGCAATCAGCAAAAAGTGGTGCTGGGCAAAGCCCTGATGACCGGGCCGCAGGTGGTGCTGCTGGATGAGCCGACGCGCGGCATCGATGTGGGCGCCAAAACCGACGTCTATCACCTGATTGGCAGTCTGGCGCAGCAGGGATTGGCAGTGATGTTCTCCTCGTCCGAGCTGGATGAAGTGATGGCGCTGGCTGACCGCATTCTGGTGATGGCGGATGGTCGTATCACCGCCGATTTACCGCGCGCGGCGGCCACGCGCGAAGCCCTGATTAGCGCCTCAACGCCGCATGATTGAGCCCGCTGGAGAGTAAAACGATGAATCAAAAATACCTGATCTACATGTACCTGCTTAAGGCGCGCACCTTTATTGCCTTATTAATCGTGGTGAGTTTCTTCAGCTTTATGGTGCCTAACTTTCTCACCACCTCCAACCTGCTGATCATGACGCAGCATGTGGCGATCACCGGCTTGCTGGCGATCGGCATGACGCTGGTGATTTTGACCGGCGGCATCGATCTGTCCGTGGGCGCGGTGGCGGGCATATGCGGCATGGTAGCGGGTGCGCTGCTTACTAACGGCGTACCGCTATGGGGCGGCAACGTGCTGTTCTTCAACGTGCCAGAAGTGATTTTGGTGGTGGCGCTGTTTGGCGTGGCGCTGGGGCTGATTAATGGCACGGTGGTCACGCGACTCGGCGTAGCGCCCTTTATCTGTACGCTCGGCATGATGTACGTGGCACGCGGCGCGGCACTGCTGTTCAACGATGGCAGCACCTATGCCAACCTTGTCGGCACACCAGCGCTCGGCAACACCGGTTTCGCCTTGCTCGGTTCCGGTTCGGTATTGGGCGTGTATATCCCGATATGGATGATGCTCGGCTTCCTGCTGCTGGGTTTGTATCTGACACGCAAAACGCCGCTCGGTCGATACATCTACGCCACCGGCGGCAACGAATCGGCGGCGCGCCTGGCGGGTGTGCCGATTATCAAGGTCAAAGTGTTTGTCTACGCCTTTTCCGGTTTGTGCGCCGCGCTGGTCGGTTTGATTGTGGCGTCACAGCTGCAAACCGCGCACCCGATGACCGGCAACATGTTTGAGATGGACGCCATCGGTGCCACGGTGCTGGGTGGCACGGCGCTGGCGGGCGGACGCGGGCGGGTCTCGGGCTCGATTATCGGCGCTTTTGTCATCGTGTTCCTCGCCGATGGCATGGTGATGATGGGCGTCAGCGATTTCTGGCAGATGGTGATCAAAGGTCTGGTGATTGTTACTGCGGTGGTGATCGACCAGTTCCAGCAAAAATTACAAAGTAAGGTGGTGCTGCTGCGCAGACATGAAAAAAAGCAGCAATCGGCCGCCCTGCCTGAAGCGACACATGGATAACAGGAGGCAATATGACACGCGATTTTAGTGGAAAAACGGTGGTGATTACCGGCGCATGCCGAGGTATTGGCGCTGGCATTGCGGCGCGTTTTGCCCGCGACGGCGCGCGGTTGGTGATGGTGTCAAATTCGGAGCGCGTCTTCAGCACTGCGCAGACAATCGAGCAGCAGTTTGGTAGTGAGATTCTGGCGCTGCAGGTCGATGTTACCGATGAAAATGAGGTAAAGCAGCTCTATCAGCAGGCGGCTGAGCGTTTCGGCAGCATTGATGTGTCGATTCAAAATGCGGGCGTCATCACCATCGATCGCTTCGACTCGATGCCGAAAAGCGATTTCGAGAAGATCCTTGCGGTGAACACCACGGGCGTGTGGTTGTGCTGCCGCGAAGCGGCGAAATATATGGTCAAGCAGGGCAGCGGAAGCCTGATTAACACTTCGTCCGGTCAGGGACGGCAGGGTTTCATTTATACCCCGCACTATGCGGCCAGCAAGATGGGCGTGATCGGGATTACCCAGAGCCTGGCGTTGGAGCTGGCGCCATGGCATATCACGGTGAACGCCTTCTGTCCGGGCATCATCGAGAGTGAAATGTGGGACTACAACGATCGCGTGTGGGGCGAGATCCTCAGCAGCGATAAAAAGCAGTATGGCAAAGGCGAGCTTATGGCGGAGTGGGTGGAAAATATCCCGCTTAAGCGCGCGGGGCAGCCGGAAGATGTCGCCGGTTTGGTGGCTTTCCTCGCTTCTGACGATGCACGCTATATCACCGGGCAGACCATCAATGTGGATGGCGGTTTAATCTTCTCCTGATAGTTCACCGTAGGGTGCCCATAAATGGGCACCCTACGAAACAATCGCTGCATCCGTAGGGTCGCCATTTATGGCGACCTGGTATTCCAGGTGCCCATAAATGGGCACCCTACGAAACAATCGCTGCATTCGCCGGGGCGCCATTTATGGTGACGTGATTTCCAGGTGCCCATAAATAGGCACCCTACAAAACAATTGCTGCATCCGTAGGGGCGCCATTTATGGCAACCTGGCTTTCAGGTGCCCATAAATGGGCACCCTACGAAACAATCGCTGCATCCGTAGGGGCGCCATTTATGGCGACCTGGTTTCCAGATGCGCACGAATGCGCACTCTACAAATCCGAAAATACCCGCCATTGTCTTAATCGAAACCAGACATTTCCGGCACTTGCATCAGAATATGCTAGGGTAGACTTATGCACTTTTGTGAGCCACCTCAAATTCTGAACTGGGTCGAACCCTATTTTTAGCTATGTTATCTACTTTGTTATCACTCAAAAGCGTGCGATATCTCTCTGGTTTTTCATTACTTGCTGCATCCGCGCCTGCGCTGGCGTTGATTTCTGACACTAAACTCGCCGATGCGCCGTTTAGCGATCCCACACGTTTTCAGAAAATGGCCGATCAGTTACCTGCGTTGGGATATCAGGACGAAACCGAAGCGTTCAACAAAAAGCTGGCGACCATTGCCAAAAGCATTGGCGAAGCCAGCCAGAACAGCACAGACGACAATTCGTTAAGCCAGCAGGCCGGTCTTTGGGCCTTTAATCATTTCCGCGATGAAGTAGGAAATCGTCTGGTCAATGAAGGTCAATCATTGCTGTCGCCGTATGGCAACGCGCAGATCGACTTCAACGTGGACATCGATGGCAACTTTAACGGCAGCGGTGCTTCGCTGCTGACGCCGTGGGCAGATAACTATCGCTATTTGACCTTCAGCCAGGTGGGTTTCCATCAAACCGATGATGGGCTGGTGGGCAATGTGGGTCTCGGCCAGCGTTGGATGGCGGGTAAATGGCAGCTGGGCTACAACGGCTTTGTGGACCGCATGTTCAGCAGCGGCCTGCAGCGCGCCTCGCTGGGTACCGAAGCGTGGGGCGATTATCTGCGCTTCTCCGCCAACTATTACACGCCGCTCTCAGGCTGGCAGGATCGCAATCCTTTCCAGCAGCAGCGTATGGCGCGCGGCTACGATTTCACCACCCAGGGCTATTTGCCGCAGTATCGCCAGCTCGGTGCATCAGTGAGCTGGCAGCAATATCTTGGCGATAACGTCGATCTGTTTAGCTCCGGCAATCGCTACCACAATCCGTCGGCGTTGACCTTTGGCGTCACTTACACGCCCGTGCCGCTGGTGACCTTATCCGCCAGCCACAAAACCAGCGACAGCGGTGAGAGCCAGGATCAGCTCGGTTTGCGCCTCAACTATCGCTTTGGCGTGGCGCTCAGCCAGCAGCTTAGTCCGGATAACGTGGCGGCGGCGCACTCACTGCGCGGAAGTCGCTATGATAACGTGACGCGTAGCTATACGCCGGTGCTGGAATATCGCCAGCGTAAAACGCTGTCGGTGTTTCTCGCCACGCCACCGTGGCAGCTGAATGGCGGAGAAAGTTTGCCGCTGAAATTGCAGATCCGCAGCACCAATCCGATCGCTAAAGTGATGTGGCAGGGCGATACGCAGGCACTGAGCCTGACGCCGGGTGCTAATCCCAACGATCCTCAAGGCTGGAGCGTAATCTTGCCCGCGTGGGATAGCTCGCCTGGCGCGCATAACAGTTATCGCTTGTCGGTGGTATTAGAAGACAGCAAACAGAATCGCGTCACTTCGAACGAAATCGTCCTGCAATTGCAGCCGCCGTTCTCATTGGATCAGGGTGATGACAATCGCTTTGATTTGATGGCGCCGTAATCGCATCACGCCAATAAAAAAGGGCAGCTTTCGCTGCCCTTTGCGCATATTCAGCCGACACTAGCCGAATAGCAATGAGGGTAAAGCAACTTAGAACTGGTAAACCAGACCTACTGCGGTGACATCGTCAGTTGGGATGTTCAGCGCATTGTTATCTTTCAACAGGTTAATCTTGTATTCAGCATACACAGACATGTTTTTGTTGAAGTAGTAAGTCCCGCCAACACCAACGTATTTGAAGATGTCAGCGTCGCCAATACCTTCAACGTCTTTAGCTTTAGAGGATACGTAGCCGATTGAAGGACGCAGACCGTTCAGGAACTGGTACTGTGCAACCGCTTCAAAGTTAACCGCTTTGTTAGCAAAACCACCCGTGATTGGCGTCGCGTTCAGCGTTTCGCCGTAGATGGTTGCCAGGTAAATTTGGTTTGCGTCGTATTTCACACCCGCAGTCCAGTGCTGCGCTTTTTCACCGTCACCACGCGCTGCCAGGTTCTGCGCATTGGTGCGATCCAGGCTGGCGTAAGCACCCAGCAAGCTCAGACCGAAATCGAAGTCGTATGAAGTAGAGAGCGCGAAGCCATCACCGTTTGAACGGCGCACTGTAAGCGTTTGATCGCTACGATCGTTTTTACCTTCGTACTGAGCTGCAACGTTCCAGCCTTTCACCAGACCAAAGAAATCTTTGTTGCGCCAGGTTAGCACGCCACCAGAGCGGCCAGACAGGAACGCATCGGTATAAC
The DNA here is from genome assembly GCF_024707505.1 of Pantoea sp. SOD02. Taxonomy (GTDB): domain Bacteria; phylum Pseudomonadota; class Gammaproteobacteria; order Enterobacterales; family Enterobacteriaceae; genus Pantoea; species Pantoea symbiotica. The sequence continues at coordinate 1,781,409 of NZ_CP102604.1, forward strand.
CGGAATCACCGCCGAAGAATGGCAGCATATCGGTAACGCCCAGCACATCATAAATCAGGCCGTAGTTACGACCGTAATCGATCGAGCCAAACTGACCGAACTTCAGACCGGCAAAGCCCAGACGGGTTTTATTGCCGACGTTGGCATCGCTGCCTTCAGAGTTGGTCAGGCTGTACTGATACTGCCACTGGCCGTAACCGGTCAGTTGATCGTTGATCTTGGTTTCGCCTTTAAAACCCAGACGGGTATAAGACGAGGTGTCGCCATTTGCTGCATCGTTATCTGAGAACAGATGCGAGACGTTAATTTTGCCAGTCAGGTCTAGCTTGTTGCCATCTTTGTTATAGATTTCGGCGGCCTGAGCCGAAGAAAGTCCCAGCAGTAAAGGCATCACTGCTGCCAGTAAGGAGCGCTTCATCATTTAATTTTTACCCTGTGATATTTTTTAATTTTGTCCCCTTATTCGGGGTGAAAAGAAAATGACACAAAAGGTTCAAGATCGACAGTGCAATATATGTAACTAAATATTTCTCGTTAACTTTTTGTGTGATTTTTAATCTTAAATTCCATTATATGGAATTTTGTATTGGTTAAACTTATCCCTAAAACAACAAGGGATATGAATGTTTAAATAGTTATATTAATGATTTTATTCGATAATTTAAAAATTAAAGATGCGTAAATAAAGTAACTAGCTTGTTCGTGAAATAGCACAAGCCTATGCATAATTGTTCAATAGCAAATATCTGAATCCAGCTAATCGTTAGCATGGTAATTATCGGGTTCATGGCTTTGTGTCTGTTTATTTCTGTTCTGATAATAACCTTGGTCACAAAATGTTATTTTGGTTTCGTTTAATAACGAACTGGCGAAATAATATTCAATTTGACCATGTAAATGTTAAAGACCGATTAATCTACTCCATGCTAAATCTGCACCGCGCTAACACTTTCCTGCACCAATCAGGCACATTTCGCCCCAAAAAAGTGCGTTTATCGCATTAATTTGGCGAAATATTTCCTGCCCGATCACAAAAGCAATATTTCATTTTGCGGATGCATAAATCCGCTAAATAAATTGCTGCTATTCAGCCTGCATCAGACTGATATTCACTTTTTATGCAATTAATGTGAATAGCCGCACTGGTTAAGTTATTGATATTTCGTAGTGGCAAGGCGTTTATGCATTTTTGCGGCTGGCTGGCACGCTATCTGCAAGATACAGTAGAGCTGCCACTTAACATTTTTAACAATTTCAAAACAAAGGCTTCACCGGGTGTGAAGCAGGAGAAAGGGCTATGTCACAGCAGGTTTCGCGTCAAAATTTTGATCAATGGATGATGCCAGTTTATGCACCCGCGGCTTTTGTACCGGTTCGTGCTGAAGGTTCTACGCTGTGGGATCAGCAAGGTAAAGAGTATATCGATTTCGCCGGTGGCATTGCGGTTAACGCCCTGGGTCATGCGCATCCCGCGTTGCAGCAGGCGCTAACCGAACAGGCGAGCAAACTGTGGCATACCGGTAACGGCTACACCAATGAACCGATCCTGCGTCTCGCCAAACAATTGATTGATGCCACCTTTGCCGACCGCGTTTTCTTCTGTAACTCCGGCGCTGAAGCGAATGAAGCAGCACTGAAGCTGGCGCGTAAAACCGCGCATGACCGTTTCGGTGCTGAGAAAAATGGCATCGTTGCCTTTAATAATGCTTTCCACGGTCGCACGCTGTTTACCGTGACAGCGGGCGGACAACCGGCTTATTCCCGTGATTTTGCGCCGCTGCCGCCAGCAGTTGAGCATGCTAATTTCAACGATCTGGCCTCGGCGGCCGCGCTGATCAATGACCAAACCTGCGCGGTGATCGTCGAGCCGATTCAGGGTGAAGGCGGCGTGCTGCCAGCCGATCCGTCTTTCCTGCGCGGATTGCGCGAACTCTGCGATAAGCATCATGCGGTGTTGATTTTTGATGAAGTACAGAGCGGCGTGGGGCGTACCGGTTCACTGTACGCCTACATGCATTATGGGGTGACGCCGGATGTGTTAACCACCGCCAAAGCGCTGGGTGGCGGCTTCCCGATTGGCGCCATGCTGACGCGTGAAGATTTAGCGCAGGTAATGGGCGTGGGCACGCACGGCACCACGTACGGCGGCAACCCGCTAGCGGGCGCAGTCGCGGGCAAAGTGATGGAGCTGATCAACCAGCCAGCGTTTATGGCCGGCGTGACCGAGCGCCATCAATGGTTTGTTACTGCGCTGCAGGAACTGAACCAGCGTCTGCCGGTGTTTAAAGAAGTACGCGGATTGGGGCTGCTGATTGGCGCGGTGCTGAACGACGATTTCGCCGGTAAAGCCAAACAGTTCAACCTCACTGCGGCCGAAGAGGGCGTGATGGTGCTGATTGCCGGTGCCAACGTGGTACGTTTCGCGCCAGCGCTGAACATCAGCGAGCGTGAAGTAAAAGAAGGTTTGGCACGCTTCGAACGTGCCTGTGAACGCGTGCTCAAAGGAGCCACATCATGATGGTGATTCGCCCCGTCGAACGTGACGATCTCTCGCAGTTGTTGTCGCTGGCGGGCAAAACCGGAGGCGGCTTAACCTCGCTGCCTGCGGATAGCGATACGCTCAAAGCCCGTATTGAGCGTTCGCTGCTCACCTGGCAAGGTGCGCTGCCGCCTGCCGAGCAAGGCTATGTGTTTGTGCTGGCCGACAGCGAAGACAATCGCGCCGTCGGCATTTGCGCCATCGAAGCGGCGGTAGGTTTGCAGGATCCCTGGTACAACTTTCGCGTCGGCACGCAGGTGCACGCTTCGAAAGAGCTGAATGTCTATGCCAGCCTGCCGACGCTGTCGCTGAGCAACGATCATACCGGCAGCAGCGAGCTGTGCACGCTGTTCCTGGATCCTGATTACCGCGATGGCAAAAACGGCCATCTGCTGTCGAAATCGCGTTTTCTGTTTATGGCCAACTTCCGCGACCGCTTTATGAAGCACGTGGTGGCGGAGATGCGTGGCGTCAGTGATGACAATGGTCACTCGCCCTTCTGGGACAGTGTCGGCAGTCGCTTTTTCTCGATGGAGTTCAGCAAAGCCGATTTCCTCAGCGGCACCGGGCAGAAAGCCTTTATCGCCGAGCTGATGCCCAAACATCCGCTCTACATTCATTACCTGTCTGAAGCGGCGCAAAAAGTGATTGGCGAAGTCCATCCGAAAACCGCACCGGCGCGTGCGGTGCTGGAGGCGGAAGGCTTCCGCTATCTCAACTATGTCGACATCTTCGACGGCGGCCCGACGCTGGAGTGCGAAATCGATCGCATCCGTGCCATTCGCAAGAGTCGCCAGTTAACCGCTGAAAGCGGTGCCGCCGATGAAAGCTGGCCGCTGTGTCTGGTGGCGAACGCCGATTACCAGCATTTCCGCGTGGCGCTGCTGCCGGTGGATATGGCATCTGGCACGGTAAAACTGACTGAAAGCCAGCGCGCGGCGCTGCACTGCAACATTGGCGATCAACTGCGTGTGGTCACGCTGTGTCGCGAGGAGAAAAAAGCATGACGCATTTTATTCAAGGTCAATGGCTAACCGGCGGCGCTGATGCCCTGAGCAAACACAATCCGGTAACCGGCGAAACGCTGTGGCAGGGCAAAGCGGCATCGGCAGCACAAGTGGCTACGGCCTGTGAAGCGGCGCGCGCGGCGTTCCCGCAGTGGGCGAGAAAACCGTTTGCGGAACGTCAGGCGCTGGTGGAAGGTTTTGCCCGTCTGCTTGAAAGCCATAAAACCGCGCTGGCGGAAACTATCGCCCAGGAAACCGGCAAGCCGCGCTGGGAAACGCTGACCGAAGTGCAGGCGATGATCAATAAAATCGCCATTTCGATTAAGGCCTATCACAGCCGCACCGGCGAACAGGCCGACGGCGAGAGCTCGTTGCGTCATCGTCCGCACGGCGTGCTGGCGGTGTTTGGTCCATATAATTTTCCTGGCCATCTGCCGAACGGCCATATCGTGCCGGCTCTGCTGGCGGGGAACTGCGTGGTGTTTAAGCCGAGCGAGCTGACGCCGCTGACGGCAGAAAAAACCGTGCAGCTGTGGGAGCAAGCCGGTTTACCGGCGGGCGTGATGGCGCTGCTGCAGGGCGGTCGTGAAACCGGCCAGGCGCTGGCGAATGCGGCGCAAATTGATGGACTGCTGTTTACCGGCAGCGCCGCCACCGGCTATCACCTGCATCGTCAGTTCGCCGGGCAGCCAGAAAAAATGCTGGCGCTGGAGATGGGCGGCAACAATGCGCTGATTGTCGAAGATCCTTCCGATCTCGATGGTGCGGTACATATCGCTATTCAGTCGGCCTTTATTACCGCCGGACAGCGCTGCACCTGTGCGCGTCGTCTGCTGGTGAAGCGCGGCGCGGCGGGCGATGCCTTCCTGCAGCGTTTGGTTGAAGTCAGCGCGCGCTTGCAGCCTGGCGCATGGAATGCCGAGCCACAGCCGTTTATGGGCAGCGTGATTTCACCCGTCGCCGCCGGACATATTTTTGCTGCCTGGCAGCAGCAGGTGGAAAAGGGCGGGAAAGTGTTGCTCGGCATGCACTGGCCGGATCGCGACAGCGCCATCATTACGCCGGGCATCATTGATGTGACCGAAGTGAAAGAGTTAGCGGATGAAGAGGTGTTTGGTCCGCTGCTGCAGGTGATTCGCTACGACAGCTTCGAGCAGGCGATTGCCATCGCCAATAACACTCGCTATGGCTTGTCATGCGGCCTGATTTCGCCGCAGCGTGCGCAGTTTGATCAGCTGTTGCTGGAGGCGCGCGCCGGTATTGTTAACTGGAACAAACCGCTGACCGGCGCGGCCAGCACCGCACCTTTTGGTGGCATTGGCGCCTCGGGGAATCATCGTGCCAGTGCGTGGTACGCCGCTGATTACTGCGCGTGGCCAATGGCGTCGCTGGAGAGCCCAAGCCTGGCGCTGCCGGGCAGTTTATCGCCGGGCCTCGATTTCTCGGCGCAGGGAGCGAAATAATGAAAGCGTTTGAAGCTAACTTTGATGGGCTGGTCGGTCTGACACATCACTACGCGGGATTGTCGTTTGGTAATGAAGCCTCGACGCGCAATCAGCTGCAACCTTCGAACCCGCGTCTGGCGGCGAAGCAGGGCTTGCTGAAGATGAAAGCGCTGGCGGATATGGGTTACGTGCAGGGCGTGATCCCACCGCACGAGCGTCCTAATCTGCCGCTGCTGCGCCAGCTCGGTTTTAACGGCAGCGATGAGCAGGTGCTGGCGCAGGCGGCGAAGCAGGCGCCGCAGCTGCTGTCGGCGGCCAGCTCCGCCTCAGCAATGTGGGTGGCCAATGCCGCCACGGTGTCGCCGTCGGCGGATAGCGCCGATGGTCGCGTGCATTTCACCGTTGCCAATCTGAATAACAAATTCCATCGCGCCATTGAGGCGCCGGAAACTGCCGATCTGCTGCGCGCCATTTTCCGTAACCCTCAGCACTTCAGCGTGCACGATGCGCTGCCGCAGGTAGCGCAATTCGGTGATGAAGGCGCGGCCAATCACAATCGCTTCGGCAGTGATTACGGCGATGCGGGCGTGCAGCTGTTTATTTATGGCCGCGATGGTCAGCAGCAGGGCGCAACACCGGCACGTTATCCGGCGCGCCAAACCCGTGAAGCCAGCGAAGCGGTGGCGCGTTTACATCAGCTCGATGCGCAACGCACGCTGTTTGCCCAGCAAAATCCGGCGGTGATCGATCAGGGCGTGTTTCATAACGATGTGATTGCGGTGAGCAATCAGCAGGTGCTGTTCTGCCATCAGGATGCCTTTGTTAATCAGCCGCAGTTGCTGAACGACCTCGCCGCGCGCGTCAACGGTTTCCAGCCGATTGAAGTGCCGCGCGATAAAGTCTCGGTGACCGATGCGGTCAATACCTATCTGTTTAACAGCCAGCTATTGCAGCGTGCCGACGGCGGTATGCTGCTGGTGCTGCCCGAAGAGTCGCGCCAGCATGCGGGCGTGTGGCGTTATCTCACCGAGCTGGTGGAGAGTGGCGGGCCGATTCGTGAACTGAAAGTTTTCGATCTACGTGAAAGCATGTTCAACGGCGGCGGCCCGGCCTGTTTGCGTCTGCGCGTGGTGTTAACCGAAACCGAGCGTCAGGCGCTGAATCCGGCGGTGCTAATGAACGATCGCCTGTTTGCCACGCTCAACGATTGGGTGGATCGCCACTACCGCGATCGCCTAACCCAGGCCGATTTAGCCGACCCGCAACTGCTGCGTGAAGGGCGCACCGCGCTGGATGAGCTGACGAAGCTGCTAGACTTAGGCAGTGTCTACGCGTTTCAGCGTTAACGCCGGGGTGAGAGGTTCGCCCCACGTCGTTAAAAAGGAGTGAACATGCAGGATTTTTTACAGCAGACCTTGTCTGGTGAGCCGCCACAGCAAAGAGAGGGCAGCAACGATCATCTGAGTTGGCAATGGCATAACGAGGGACTTCTGTCCCTTACGCCGCACACGCCCACGCAGCAGGCGCTGGTGCTCTCTGCGGGCATTCACGGCAACGAAACCGCGCCGGTTGAGATTCTCAATCTGTTGCTGACGCCATTATTGAAAGGCGAGAAACCGCTGGCGGTGCGTTTGCTGGTGATTTTAGGTAATCCCGCCGCGTTGCGCAGCGGCAAGCGCTACCAGCAATACGATATCAACCGCCTGTTTGGTGGCCGCTGGCAGCAGGTGGCTGATGTACCGGAAGCGCAGCGTGTGCTGCAGCTCGAGCAGGAGCTGGAGAGTTTCTGGCGTGCCTGTCTCGATCACGAAGTGCGCTGGCACCTCGATCTGCATACGGCGATTCGCGGCTCGTATCATGCGCGTTTTGGCGTGATGCCGCTGAATCCCAATCCGTGGCCCGAACAGTTTATGCACTGGCTGGCGGCGGCAGAGATGGAAGCGCTGGTGTTCCATCGTTCACCGGGCGGCACTTTCACCCATTACAGCTGCGAGCACCATAATGCGGCGAGCTGTACGCTGGAGCTTGGCAAGGCTTTGCCGTTTGGTGAGAACGATTTGAGTCAGTTTAGCGGCGTGCAACGGGCGCTGGCGGCGTTGCTGTATGGCGAGACCTTGCCGGAGGTGCGCGAGCAGCCGCGTCATTATCGCGTGGCGCAGCAGCTGACCCGCCACGGTGATAAGTTTGTGTTGCACATGGGGCCAGAGACGCTGAACTTCACCGCTTTCCCGCAGGGCACGCTGCTGGCGGAAGAGGGCGATCGGCGTTACTACGTGCAGCAGGCACGCGAGTATGTACTGTTCCCGAATCCGAATGTCGCGCCGGGATTGCGCGCCGGGCTGATGCTGGTGGAGGAGAATGAACAGACGCAGGCGCTGGCGTTGTGATCTTTATGTAGTGGGTCGCCATGAATGGCGACCCTACAATGGACGAGGTGCGTAACGGGATTAATCGCCGACATTTCCCTTCCTGAAAACCGACAATACCGTTACACTCCTCCTTAATTCCTGCGTTTTTCCCTTGATTGTCATAAACTTTTGCAATTCCTCACGCATTTCTTCTCTTTCTCTCCATGATTGCCTGATCTCTGTCTTTTATGCTTTCAGGGCTTTACTCAGCCTCTGAGTAGTTGACGTTCAGCGTCGTATGCTTGTTTCCGAAGACGCGACACAGGCTGTCGTCATTAAACTGATAAGTAAGGACAATATTATGCGTAAATTAACTTCTGTGTTCCTGGCTACCGCAATGGCTCTTGGTGCTGCAAATATCGTCCATGCAGCGGCAGACAACCTGACTCCGCCGCCAGCAGGCAGCGAAAAACCGATGCACAAGCCGCCGATGCGCCATCACGGTATGGAGATGATGTTTAAAGGTCTGAACCTGACCGACGCGCAGAAAGCGCAGATCAAAACTATTCTGCGTGATGGTCACAAAGATATGAAACGCCCGTCGCTGGAAGAGCGTCGTGCTGACCATGCCATCATCGCTTCCGATACCTTCGACCGTGCGAAAGCCGAAGCGCAGGCTGAGAAGATGACAGCGAACGCCAAAGACCGCGCGCTGCAGATGATGGAAACCCAGAACAAGATCTACAACGTGCTGACACCAGAGCAGAAGAAACAGTACAACGCCAACTTTGAGAAGCGCTTAACCGAGAAAGGCCCGCACGATGGCAAAATGACGCCACCGCCGGCTGATGCTGAATAAGTTCTTTCGCTAACTGAATAGAGACCGCCGGGGTTGTCCATCGCATCTGATGCTTTGGGCAACCTCGGCGGTTTTGTTTTTACAGCTCGATCAGCGGGAACACGCCAGAAAGCAGCGGACGACAGAGGATTTTATAGCCGTCATGATCGAAGCCGTGCGAGGCGCGCTGCAGCTGGCGTGCTTCGGCTTCACTGTTTACCGATCCCAGCCAGAACCAGTGATCGATCACATGAATTTGTGTAATGTCCGTGCCCGTTTCCACCATGCCAACCGGGCCTTGCCACGGCCAGCACTGAATGCGCATCTGCTCTAACGCCGCATGCAAGCGCTGCTGATGCTCAGCAACCGATTCGTTACCGCAGCAGGCACCGGCGCAGCGTTTCAGGGCGGCGCGAAAACAGCCGCGTCCCGGACGTAACGATTCCAGGCCCAGCAAGCCGTGACACAAACGCTGCTCATCGGCGATGGCTTTTAGCTTCTCCAGCGCCGCAAAGCGACTGCGAAACAGTCCATAAAGATTGGGCGAGCGCGAGAAGTCGAGATCCTTTGCGTACACCACCTGCGGGGCACCGTCGCCCAGCTGCAGCGAACAGAGCTGGCGATTCTTACGCAGGCGCTTATTAAATAGCGGCTGTTGCGTTTTGATCATCTGCGCTTCCAGCAGCTGTGCGCCGACATCGCCAGCCGTGGGAATCCAGGTGACGCGTCGCGCCTGACGCAGCATTTTGGCTTCATCCGGCGTGCGGAAATGCGCCATCACCCGACTGCGCAGGTTAACGCTTTTGCCGATATACAGCGGCAGCTTTTCGCTTTCACCGTGAAAGGTATAGACGCCCGGCTGGTTGGGTAGACCTTCCAGCCACTGACGTAAATGTTCGGGGTATTGATAGATTGCTGCCGCATCGAAATCGAGGCGGTGGCTGGCTGCACGTCTGACCAAAGCACACTCCAATTACTGGTTGTCTATCCAGTGTATCAAACTGCGCTTTTTCTCGCCACTTTAGGTTCTGATTTGAATTAGGTCGCCATGAATGGCGACCCTACGGTGATTTGGCGGGGCGCATTTATGCGCACTTGCGTAACTTACGGTTTCCAGAAATCGTCGAACACGGTGATCGGCGGGCGACGTTTGTGTTCGGTTTTCAGATACCAGCCTTCGATGGTTTTCGCTGCAGCGGCATCGATGGTTTTGCCTTCCAGATAAGCATCGATTTGCTGATAAGTTACGCCAAGCGCCACTTCATCCTGCAAGCCGGGACGATCATCTTCCAAATCGGCGGTCGGATGTTTGAGATAGAGGTGCTCCGGGCAGCCCAGCGTTTTCAGCAGTTGTTTGCCCTGGCCTTTGTGCAGACGGAAGATCGGGTTGATGTCACTGCCGCCGTCACCGTACTTGGTGAAGAAACCGGTGATCGCTTCTGCCGCATGGTCAGTACCGACCACCACGCCTTTGGTCATGCCGGCGATGCTGTACTGCGCTTTCATGCGCTCACGCGCTTTTTCATTGCCACGTACAAAATCCGACACCGTGATACCTGCGTCTTTCAACGCACGTTCGCTGGCCAGAATCGCTTCTTTGATGTTCACCACCAGCGTGCGGTCCGGCTGGATAAACGCCAGCGCGTCCTGACAATCCTGCTCATCGGCCTGCACGCCATACGGCAAACGCACGGCGATAAAGGTGTAATCGTTATCGCCGCTCTCTTCACGCAGTTCGCGAATCGCGGTTTGCGACAAAATGCCGGTTAGCGTCGAATCCTGGCCGCCGCTGATGCCGAGCACCAGCGTTTTCAAAAAGGGATGGGCTTTCAGGTAAGACTTCAGAAAATCAACGCTGACGCGGATCTCCTGCTGCGGGTCGATAACCGGTTTTACACCAAGGGCTTCAATGATTTCCTGTTGCAGTGACATGAACCTCTCCTCAAGTCAGTAGCCTGACGGCACAATGCGAATCATCTGCTAAAGCTAACGCCTCTCCCCACAAACAACAAGCCGCACGGCTTGTTGTTCAGGTTATTTGCTGGCAAATCAGGCGTTTTTTGCCTTCTGCACCAGCAAATTGAACGACACAATCGCCAGCATAAAGCAGCCAAAGATGGTGCCGGTCATGCTCGCCACCGAGGTGCCGCCCAGGCCGGTGATCGGCACGCTGATGGCACCAAAGGTGAACATGCACACGCCAATCACCGCCGAGGCGCTGCCCGCACGCTGGCCCTGGCTTTGCATCGCCAGCGAAGAAGCGGTGGTAGCAATCACGCCGTTACTGGCAATGGTGAAGAACAGCGCGACCAGCAGAATCGGCAGCGCGGCGCCTGTCAGTCCCGCCAGCAGCAAACAGCTCGAAGCGACAAACGCCAGCGTCAGGCCGCCTTTCAGCACACGGTATTCACCCCACAGCGGACAGAGGCGCGCACTGGTTTGTGATGCAATAATCAGGCCGAGGCCGTTAGCAGCGAAGCAGAAGCTGAAGGCTTGCGGTGTCAGGCCGTACAGCTGTTGCAGTACAAACGGCGACGCGCCGATGTAGGCAAACATGCCGGACATCATAAAACCTTGCGTCAGGCAGAAGCCCATAAACTGACGATGAGTGACGACCTGGCCGAGCGCCGCCCAGGTAGAAAAGATCGAGCCCTGACTGCGGCGCTCAGGCGGTAAGGTTTCGTGTAATTTCCAACGGGCGAGAAAGATCAACACGATGGCTATGCAGCCAAGCACCACAAAAATGCCGCGCCAGTTGAGCACTGTCATCAAGGCACCGCCCAGCACCGGCGCACCAATTGGCGCTAAACCGTTGACCAGCATCAGCAATGCAAAGAAACGCGTCAGTTCATGACCGCTGTACATATCACGGGCAATGGCACGCGACAGCACCGCGCCGCCTGCGCCCGCCAATCCTTCAAACAGACGCGCCACTAACAGCGAGTTGATGTCTTTTGCCAGCGCACAGCCAATCGAGGCAATAAACAGCAGCACCAGCGATAACAGCAGCGGACGCAGGCGACCAAACTTGTCGCTCATTGGGCCAAACAGCAACTGACCGGCACCCAAACCGAGCAAGCCGGCGGTGAGGCTCAGCTGCGCGGTGGCGGTTTCGGTGTGCAGATCGCGCGCCAGTTCCGGCAGCGCCGGCAGGTAAAGATCGATACAGAGTGGCCCGAGTGCAGCGAGCAAGCCCAGCGTGATGGCATAAACCAGCCGATTAGAAGGTGCAGGTGTCATTAATCCTCTGTCTTTATTCATTGCTATAGGTATTTTTTCGCGGGTGATTATACGAACCGTAGCGCATCAACACAGCATTTTTACCAAATCCTAACGCTTCGGAATTTGGCTGAATTTGTCCCATAAAGTTGATAAATCTGGATTTATGTTCCAGGCTTATTCCACATGGACAAAAAACGAGGAACAACAACATGAATAAAGTGATGGGATGTATCGCTGCCGCTATGACGCTGGCAGCCCTGTCTGGTTGTACGACTTATGACAAAGCTGAAAGCTACGTAACCAAGCCGGTTGTGAAGGATGTGAAGAAAGGCATGACGCGCGATCAGGTTCGCCAGATTGCCGGTCCAGCATCTACTGAAATTACCATGGTTCACGCCCGCGGTACTTGCCAGACTTACGTGATTGGCGAGCGCGACGGCAAACCGCAGACCTATTTCGTTAGCTATAACGATACCGGTCGCGTCATGAACTATGGTTTCCAGAGCTGTAAAGACTACGATACCGATCCGCAAGCGGCTCAGTAATCGCAGCAGAATAAGAAACGGCCCGTCATTGACGGGCCGTTTTTCGTTGTGGCGCTTATAAACCGTAAGGACGCGGCACTTCGATATAATCACCATCGATCTCGCGCTGGTAGTAATGGCCTTCCTGCACGTAATAGCGCTTGCCGTTGAAATCCAGCACGCGCATTCCGCCGCCCGGCGGGGCTTCAGGCGGCTGTACAACCACATAAGTGTCGCCCTGGCGCTGATAGTAGTTGCCGTTCAGCATGTAATAGGTCAGGCCGCCCAGCAACACTGCGGTTGCCGCTTCCGGTAAGAAACGCAGCGGGCCGGGACCGCCCCAATGTGGACCTCCACCCCAATGCGGACCTGGACCGGGGCCCCAACCGCCGGGATGGGCGAAACTGATTGCTGGTGTTAATAAGGTTAACGCCAGCACCGAGGCGATAACTGTTTTCATCGGTGATTCTCCTGCTGTGACTGACAGCAGAATTGGCCTTCCTGAGCGAAAACTCAAGCGAAAAGCAGCTGATTTTTCCTCTGTTTACCATGCTTAACGTTTTCCTGACGCTAGCGCCATGATTGGGTGGAATTGGGGAGGAAATGGTGGGAGGTCGCCATGAATGGCGACCCTACAGGCATAAAAAAACGGCAGACCAATTGGCCTGCCGTTGTGGTATTGAGGAGTGTTAGCGGTGTGCCAGTTCGGTGTGCTCGTCGCTCTCCAGCACTTTTTTGTCGGTCAATCCAAGCCAGCGGCTGGTGAGTGAACCGGCGGTCATTGAACCATTTACGTTGAGCGCGGTACGGCCCATATCGATCAGCGGTTCGATGGAGATCAGCAGCGCGACCAACGTCACCGGCAGGCCCATAGCAGGCAGCACAATCAGTGCAGCGAAGGTTGCACCGCCGCCGACGCCTGCCACACCAGCAGAACTCAGCGTCACGATACCCACCAGCGTCGCAATCCACATTGGGTCAAACGGGTTGATGCCCACGGTTGGCGCAACCATCACCGCCAGCATGGTCGGATAGAGACCCGCACAACCATTCTGACCGATGGTGGCACCGAACGACGCCGAGAAGCTGGCGATCGATTCCGGCACGCCCAGACGACGCGTCTGCGTTTCCACGTTCAGTGGAATACTGGCGGCGCTGGAACGGCTGGTGAAGGCGAAGGTGATCACCGGCCACACTTTACGGAAGAAGCGCATTGGGTTGATGCCGTTAACCGACAGCAACAGCGCGTGCACGGCAAACATGATTGCCAGACCGAGATAAGAAGCCACCACGAAGCCACCCAGCTTGATGATGTCTTGCAGGTTGGAACCGGCCACCACTTTGGTCATCAGCGCCAGTACGCCGTACGGCGTCAGCTTCATGATCAAACGCACCAGCTTCATCACCCAGGATTGCAGAGTATCGATCGCCACCAGCACGCGCTCGCCTTTTACCTTGTCATCTTTCAGCAGTTGCAGCGCCGCAACACCGAGGAAGGCGGCGAAAATCACTACGCTGATGATCGAGGTTGGATTGGCGCCTGCCAGATCGGCAAACGGGTTTTTAGGAATAAAGGAGAGCAGCAGCTGCGGCGTGCTGAGGTCAGCCACTTTGCCTACGTAGTTGCTCTGAATCGCGCTCAGACGGGCGGTTTCCTGCGCACCTTGCACCAGACCTTCCGCGCTCAGGCCAAACAGGCCAGTCACCAGCACGCCGACCAGCGCGGAGATGGCGGTGGTAAACAGCAGTACGCCAATGGTCAGCACGCTGATTTTACCCAGCGATGAGGCATTGTGCAGACGCGCGACCGCGCTCAGGATCGAGGCAAACACCAGCGGCATCACGATCATCTGCAGCAGTTGCACGTAGCCGTTACCGACGATGTTAAACCAACCAATCGACGCTTTCACGGTTGGGCTGTTCTCGCCATAAATTGTTTGCAGCGCCAGACCAAAGGCCACACCGAATACTAATCCGGTCAACACGCGCTTTGACAGGCTCCAGCTTTGGTTGCCAATGCGATTCAACAGAATCAGCAGCGCGATAAACGCCACGATATTAATAATGAGGGGAAAATCCATGCTCAACTCCAGAGTGTGACGTGCCATCGCCCTGGGATGGCACGTAAAACAGTAAGTCCCCGTTAGGGAATATTTAGAATGTTATCAGTTCAGCGTGGGGCGGGCTTATACCCAAAAAGAATGTTTTATAACTTTATCGCTTGATTCGACTGGTTATTGACCGCTTTGACTATTAACCAACCGACCGACGCCATTTTGTAGCGTATTGAACAGTTGTTCCGGCCAGCCGTTGGCACCAAAAGAGGGCATACCGGGCGGGAACCACAACGCATAACCGACCAGCGCCAGGCAAAGTGCGCGCTCCAGCTGATTACCTTTCTGGCTATTGAGGATTGGCAAACGGAAGCGCCAGCGGCAAGGCCACAGCAATGGCACGCCAGCGGGCGTTAGCATATCGGCGACAATATGGCTGAGATAGCCGAGCGTCATACCTTGCAACACATCGGCGGGCAGAAACCAGTCGGCGGGCACATTGATTTGGAATAGCCACAAACTCACCGCTACCGCCAGCAAACTGTGGGTAAAGCCGCGATGACCAAAGGCGCGGGCGATGGGATGCGACAGCCACCTTAATCGCTGGCCTAACACGGATTTAGGGTGATCGATATCAGGCAGCAGGCAGGTTAACAGCGCAGCAGGCACTAAATGCCACCAATCGGCGCTGGCCAAAACTGGCGTCAGCTCCGCGCGCTTGGCAAAAATGGCGCTGGCAATGGCAAAAATGATATGGCCTTCGGCCGTCATGATGAAACCTGGCTGCATAAAACTGTCGATGCATCCAGTATAGGGATTTATCCAGTGAATGAGAATGGTGACGCTGTAACGAAGCGTTAATATTTTTCACTTTCCCGCGTCACAATGACGCGGGAAAAGAACGGGTTAGCTTAGCGCGCTAACCATCCACCATCGACTGCCAATGTATAACCTTGCACATAATCGGAGGCGCTGGAGGCGAGGAAGACAATCGGGCCCATCATGTCGTCCGGGACGCCCCAGCGACCCGATGGAATGCGGCCCAAAATTTCCTCGTTGCGTGACTCATCGCTACGTAATTGTTCAGTGTTATTGGTGGCCATGTAGCCTGGCGCAATGGCGTTAACGTTGATGCCGTGCTTGGCCCATTCGTTGGCCATCAGGCGGGTTAACCCCATCACCGCGCTTTTAGATGCGGTATAAGAAGGCACGCGAATGCCGCCCTGGAACGACAGCATCGAGGCGATATTAATGATCTTGCCGCCGTTACCTTGCGCGATAAACTGACGCGCGACCTGCTGCGACAGGAAGAACAGGCTTTTGCTGTTGATGTTCATCACATCATCCCAATCCTGTTCGCTGAAGTTGAGTGCATCCTCGCGGCGGATGATGCCGGCATTATTCACCAGGATGTCGATACGGCCGGCATGCGCCACCGCCTGTTCAACAATGTGCGGCACGATGGACGGTTTAGTCAGATCGGCCTGAATCGACCAAAAACGGCGGCCTAACGCCTCGACTTTTGCCTGCGTATCATCTGGCCCAGCGCGATTGACGCCAATAATGTCACAACCTGCCTGCGCCAAACCCAGCGCCATGCCTTGTCCTAAACCGGTATTGCAACCGGTGACCAGTGCGACTTTGCCTTCAAGACTAAATGCGTTAAGTATCATGATTCGCTCCTTGTTAGCGCAGCGCGCTGATGGCGACGTGGTCCATGTCATCGAAAACCTGGTTTTCGCCCACCATGCCCCAGATAAAGGTATAGCGCTGCGTTCCGACGCCCGCGTGAATCGACCAGCTCGGTGAAATCACCGCCTGCTCGTTGTGCACTAATAGATGACGCGTTTCCTGCGGCTGGCCCATCATGTGGAACACGGCGCTGTCGTCGGCCATATCGAAGTAGAAGTAGACTTCCATGCGGCGTTCGTGGGTGTGACACGGCATGGTGTTCCACAGGTTGCCGTCATCGAGGCGGGTTAATCCCATGGTTAACTGGCAGGTTGGTAACACGTCGGGCACGATGAATTTATTGATGGTGCGGCGGTTCGAGGTGGCCGCGTCGCCCAGCGTGGCTTTCACCGCTTCGGCGAGGGTGATTTTTTTGTCCGGATAATGAGTGTGTGCCGGCGCGCTGTTGTAGTAAAACTTCGCCGGATGATTGGCATCGCTACTGCGGAAAATCACGCTCTGCGCGCCTTGTCCGACATACAACGCTTCCTGATTACCGATTTCCCAGGTACTGCCATCCACTTCAATCAGTCCCGGCCCACCGATGTTGATTACGCCGAGCTCGCGGCGTTCGAGGAAGTAACTGACGCCCAGTTGTTTACCCACTTCATGGCCGATGGTCACGGATTTCTGCACCGGCATTACGCCGCCGATGATGATGCGATCGATATGGCTATAAGTGAGGGTGTAATTGTCGGCGTCGAAAATCTTGTCGATAAGAAACTCACGGCGTAGGCCGTCAGTGTCCAGCGTTTTGGCATGTTCGCTATGAATGCTTTGACGAATGTCCATCTCAGGCCTCTCAAGAGTCAAAGGAAGTGGTCCCGATGCGGGTCTTTGGGCATCTTAAGTAGGATGAGATGTGAATTCAATAAAAATGAAACGATGTTTTATTTATTTGCGTGTGCGATCAAATTGCACAAAAAAGCCCGCGATAAGCGGGCTGCGGTTAACCGTGCAGATGCTCGGGTTTGAGCTGGGTTAAATCATCAAGAATCACATTGGCTAGTGACCAACGTGCATCATCGCGATGATCGGCCGCTGGCACCACTATCGAGCGCATGCGTGCGGCTTTGGTGGCAATCATGCCGTTGAAGGAATCTTCCAGCGTTACGCAGTTGAGCGGATCGATACCCAGTTTGGCTGCGGCGTCGAGATAGACCTGCGGGTGTGGCTTGCTGTACGGCAGCGCTTCTGCAGACGCCAGCACATCAAAGTATTTGCGCAGATTAAACATCTCCAGCACGCGCTCCAGCATATGCAGCGGTGAGGCGGAGGCGAGGCCAATTTTCAAGCCTTGCTGCTGGCACAGTTGCAGCGCCTGCTCCACGCCAGGCAGCAGCGGACGCGTCTCTTCCACCAGCGCCAACGCGCGGGCGATGATGCGTTGGGTGACTTCCTGCTGATCCGGACCGTTCCACGGCAGCGCTTCAAACCACATGCGCACGGTTTGATCGATACGCAGACCCAGCGTATCGGGCAACTCGTGACGCCGGGTGATATCAACGCCAAGGCTGGCGAAGATATCCAATTCCGCCTGATCCCACAGCGGTTCTGAGTCGATCAACAATCCGTCCATATCAAAGATGGCGGCCAATACAGGACGACGATATGACATACAACTGCTCCCTTGGAAATTTGGCTTACCTTAGCACGAGTGCCGGAGAAAGCCGACTTGCGGCAGGCCACGCATTTTTCAGGAAAAATTGCAGTAGTGCAGGTAGACTTAGGCAAAACTATTATCGGTTTAGGGAGACACCATGACTTACCAACAGGCTGGCCGCATCGCCATCCTTAAGCGAGTGGCTGGCTGGGTGATTTTTATACCAGCACTGTTATCCACCCTTATTTCGCTGCTGGGCTTTATGTTTAAGCACAGTGAAAAGCAGCCAGGCATTGATGCCGTGATGCTCGATTTTGTCCATGTTATGGTCGACATGGTGAAGTTCAATACGCCGTTCCTCAATGTATTTTGGCAAAACTCGCCGGTGCCGGAGTTTAATGGCGGCGCGAATATCGGCTTTTGGCTGATCTACATCCTGATTTTTGTCGGCATTGCGCTGCAAGCTTCGGGTGCGCGGATGTGGCGTCAGTCGCGCCATATTAAAGAGGGCATTGAAGATCAGCTGATCATGGAACAAGCCAAAGGCAGTGAAGGGCGTACGCGAGCGCAGTTGGAAGAGAAAATCCATATGCCGCGTCACACCATTTTCTTGCAGATTTTTCCGCTCTACATTTTGCCGATTATTATCGCGATTGCCGGCTACTTTGTGCTGAAGCTGCTCGGCATGCTGTAACGCGTCAGGCCGGTCTGGCCTGACGTTCTCCCAACACATCTTCATCTAACAACTGGCCGATGGCGAACTGCGCTTCGCCCGTCCAGTTGCCGCCGAACACATTGGCGCGATTGAGCAGGTAATAGAGCTGATAAACCGGCTGACGCTGTGAGAATCCGTCCTCCAGTGGCCAAACCGCGTGGTAGCCATCATAAATCTGGCGCGGTAAATCGGCGTAGTAGCTCAGCATCGCCAGATCGCATTCGCGGTCGCCCCAATAGCAGGCGGGATCGAACAGCCACGGACCGGTTGCGCTGCCAGCGCAGTTGGCGGGCCACAAATCGCCGTGTAATAAAGAGGGTTGCGGATGATGGTTGGCTAACGTGCGCTGCACACAATCGACAATCAGCTCGGTATCGCCATAATGCACGCCTTTTTCCGCAGCCAGTTGCAGCTGCCAACCGATGCGCTGCTCTGCGAAGAACACTGACCAGCGGCGTAACCAGCTGTTCGGCTGAGGAGAGGTGGTGATGTTGTTGTCGTAATCAAGACCAAATTGCGGTTGCTCGCTCCATTGATGCAAGTGTGCTAATTGCTGACCGAGCTGGAAGGCACTCTGATCGGTAAAGGGTTGAGGCGGAATATATTCCAGCAGCAGGAAGCTGGTATCACGATCGTTGCCGACGCCATACACTTTCGGTACGCGAACGGTTTGCGTGCGCGCCAGCAGGTCGAGTTGATCGGCTTCCCAGCTAAACAAGGTGAGCATGTCGCGGGTGTTACATTTGACGAACACATCTAACTCGCCATAGCGGATACGCCAGGCAGGATGGACATCGCCACCGGGAAGTTCCTGACGGTCGATGATTTCAGCATCACCGGCGTACTCGCTTAACAGACGACTAATGGCTGACCACATCGGGTAATCCTCTTTGTTCGCTGCGTGAGTTCGATTGTAACGCGCAAAACCTGAGCAAACCTGGCGTCGATGCCGTTTTTTGCACTGCGTCAGGATTGTTCTTTCAAAAATGCCTCAAGCGTGGTGACGGTGACTTCAGGTTTGTGTTCGAGAGCGATTTGCGCATATCCCGCGGCCTGCTCCGCCACTTCATGCTCTTCTAACGCGCTGACAATGCCGAAACTGTTAGTGCCCAACTCATGCGGATGACCTTCATCATCACTTAACGTGGTGCTATATCCGCCATTGATCATGGCGCTATTCACTGACTGCAAGTCGCCAAGTCCATTTTCCTGATACTTTAGCGTGACAATGTAACGTTTGACATCATGGTCACTCATTATTCACCTCATTGTTATCGAACAGATTTCAGCGTAGACCAGCGGGCAGGATAGAGCGAATTTTAGGCGATTCATCAGCAGGAATGGCAGGTAAAGCTCTGTCAAAAAAGTTCAGAAAATTCTTCTGGTTTTTGGGCTGCTATTTAAGTAATTGCCCCCTATAATGCGCAACGAAAATGGGAAAAGTCCCATTAAAAGAGCGGTCCAGCGACTTTCCTGGCTTTTTTTGCGGGTACATATTTTTTTACAAAACTTACGGTAAATTGCATTGATTGACCGGAGAAACGCTTCAGACTCTTCGTTTTTTAAACTGTCGTACGGGTTACTTTTAATGAAAGCCTTTAACAAGCTGTCCGCTGTTTTATTGCTCTCTGCTGGAGCATTTTGTCACCAGGCATTTGCAGATAACGCCGTTTTCACCTCCATGGATGACCCTTCAACGGCGAAAAAACCGTTTGAAGGCAGTGCGTCAGCGGGTTACCTGGCTCAAACCGGTAACACCACCAGTTCTTCGCTGAGTGCGGCTACCAATATGACGTGGTACCAAACCAACACCGCACTGAGCCTGTGGGGTAACGCCTCGAACAACTCCTCTAACGATGAGCGTTCATCTGAGACCTACAACATCGGTGGCCGTAGCCGTTATAACCTCAACAGCGCCGATTACCTGTTTGGTCAGGCGAGCTGGTTGAGCGACCGTTTCAACGGTTATGACTCACGCGATGTACTGACCGCCGGTTACGGTCGTCAGATCCTTAACGGTCCAGTTCACTCTCTGCGTGCTGAATTCGGTCCGGGTGTGCGTTACGACGATTTCCATGAAGGCGGCCATGAAACCAAAGCATTGGGTTATGGTGCAGTGAGTTATCAATGGCAGCTGACAGATACCACCAAATTTATCCAGGGTGTTTCTGTGCTGAGCAGCTTCGGTGAAGACACCACGCTGAACTCAGAGACTGCACTGCAGGTGGCCATCAATGCGCACTTCGCGCTGAAGTTGGGCTACAACGTGACCTGGAACAACAATCCGCCAGAATCTGCGCCGGATCGTACCGATACCAAAACCACGATCCAGCTCTCATACTCAATGTAAGCGAGACGGATGTGAATCACCGCTGCCAGGCCTGTGCCTCGCAGCGGTTTTTTTTATTTCTCTTTAGCTTAGCGAATTTCCGCACGGGTTTTGATCGGCGGCGAAAGCTGCTATTATCATCGCCGCTTTACATTCCTGGCGTCATTCCGACAACGTGGGTCTGACATCACGCCGGGTTACACACTACAAAACTCATTTTTGCATGTAGGCTTTCGTGTGGCTTACCACTGCAATTAAGGATATGAAATGCCAGTAATTACTCTTCCTGATGGCAGCCAGCGCAGCTTTGACCGTCCGGTCAGCGTGATGGATATTGCGTTGGATATTGGACCGGGTTTGGCGAAAGCCTGTATCGCGGGTCGCGTGAATGGCGAGTTGGTTGATGCGGTTGATCCGATCACCGAAGACGCTCAGGTCGCGATTATTACCGCTAAAGACGACGCCGGTTTAGAAATCATTCGTCACTCTTGCGCGCACCTGTTAGGGCATGCGATTAAGCAGCTGTGGCCAAACACCAAGATGGCTATCGGTCCGGTGATTGATAACGGTTTCTATTATGACGTCGACCTGGAACATACCTTAACCCAGGAAGATCTTGAGCTGCTGGAAAAGCGTATGCACCAGTTGGCTGAAAGCAACTACGATGTGGTGAAGAAAAAGGTGAGCTGGCAGGAAGCACGTGACGTGTTTGCTGAGCGTGGCGAAAGCTACAAAACCACCATTCTTGACGAGAACATCAGCCACGACGATCGTCCTGGCTTGTATCACCATGAAGAATACATCGACATGTGCCGCGGTCCGCACGTGCCGAACATGCGTTTCTGCCATCACTTTAAACTGCAGAAAATCTCCGGGGCTTACTGGCGCGGCAACAGCGATAACAAAATGCTGCAGCGTATTTACGGTACGGCCTGGGCGGATAAAAAGCAGCTGGCTGCTTATTTGCAGCGTCTGGAAGAAGCGGCGAAGCGCGACCACCGTAAAATCGGTAAGCAGCTTGATCTCTACCACATGCAGGAAGAAGCTCCGGGCATGGTGTTCTGGCACAATGACGGCTGGACCATCTTCCGCGAACTGGAAGTGTTTGTGCGTACCAAGCTGAAAGAGTACGACTACCAGGAAGTGAAAGGTCCGTTCATGATGGACCGCGTGCTGTGGGAAAAAACCGGGCACTGGGAGAACTATAAAGAAGCAATGTTCACCACCTCTTCAGAGAACCGTGAATATTGCATCAAGCCGATGAACTGCCCAGGCCACGTGCAGATCTTTAATCAGGGTCTGAAATCCTACCGCGACCTGCCGCTGCGTATGGCGGAGTTTGGTAGCTGCCATCGTAACGAGCCATCAGGTGCCTTGCATGGTCTGATGCGCGTACGCGGGTTTACCCAGGATGATGCTCACGTCTTCTGTACCGAAGATCAGGTACGTGATGAAGTGAACAGCTGTATCCGCATGGTCTACGACATGTACAGCACCTTCGGTTTTGAAAAAATCGTGGTGAAACTGTCGACCCGTCCGGAAAAACGTATCGGTACCGACGAAATGTGGGATCGTGCGGAAGTGGATTTGGCAGAAGCGCTGAAAGAGAATGACATTCCATTCGAATATCAGCCGGGAGAAGGCGCCTTCTACGGCCCTAAAATTGAGTTTACCCTGTACGATTGTCTCGACCGCGCCTGGCAGTGTGGTACCGTTCAGCTAGACTTCTCCCTGCCGAAACGTCTGGACGCGACTTTTGTCGGTGAAAACAACGATCGTCAGACACCGGTGATGATTCACCGCGCAATTCTCGGTTCAATGGAGCGCTTTATCGGCATCCTGACCGAAGAGTTCGCTGGATTCTTCCCGAGTTGGCTGGCACCAGTGCAAGCTGTGGTGATGAATATCACCGACAGTCAGTCAGAATACGTCAGCGAATTGACAAAGAAACTGCAGAATGCAGGTATTCGTGTCAAAGCGGACTTGAGAAACGAGAAGATAGGCTTTAAAATCCGCGAGCACACATTACGTCGCGTCCCTTATATGCTGGTTTGCGGTGACAAAGAGGTGGAAGCAGGCAAAGTTGCCGTGCGCACCCGCCGTGGTAAAGACCTTGGGAGCATGGACGTAGATGTGTTTGTTGAGAAGCTGCAACAAGAGATTCGCAGCCGACATCTTCACCAATTAGAGGAAACAGGTTATTAAAGGCGGAAAACGAGTACAACCAACACGTCCGAACCGTATCAACGGCGAAATCCGTGCTACCGAAGTGCGCTTATCTGGCGTAGACGGCGAGCAACTTGGCATTGTCACCCTGCGTGAAGCCATTGAGAAAGCTGAAGAAGCCGGCGTAGATTTAGTTGAAATCAGCCCGAACGCCGAACCGCCGGTTTGCCGTATCATGGATTACGGCAAGTTCCTTTATGAAAAAAGCAAGTCTTCTAAGGAACAGAAGAAGAAGCAGAAAGTTATCCAGGTTAAGGAAATCAAATTCCGTCCTGGTACCGATGATGGCGACTATCAGGTCAAACTACGCAACCTGATTCGCTTTCTGGAAGAGGGCGATAAAGCCAAAATTACGCTGCGTTTCCGCGGTCGTGAGATGGCGCACCAGCAGATCGGCATGGAAGTGCTTAACCGCGTCCGTAAAGATCTGTGTGAAGACATGGATCTGGCGATTGTCGAATCCTTCCCTTCGAAGATCGAAGGTCGTCAGATGATCATGGTGCTCGCTCCTAAGAAGAAACAGTAGGCCTTCAAGTAATAAAGCCGCGCAGCGCTTGCGTTGTGCGGATTTTTATTCGCCTGTCTGATTCATTTTATTAACAATGCGAAGTGGATATTTGTAAAAATGCCAAAGATTAAAACTGTACGTGGCGCCGCTAAGCGCTTCAAGAAGACCGCTTCTGGCGGCTTCAAGCGTAAGCACGCGAACCTGCGTCATATTCTGACTAAAAAGTCTACTAAGCGTAAACGTCACCTGCGTCCGAAAGGCATGGTGTCTAAAGGCGATCTGGGTCTGGTTATTGCCTGCCTGCCGTACGCATAAGTAAAATTTTTTTAGTTTAGTTCCCCGATAGATTTCGGGTTGCAGCAAGGCGGCAACTGAATGAATCTCTGAGCTTACATCAGTAAGTGACTGGGATGAATGAAGACAGCCAACGCCGCTGCGGCACGAAAGATGAAGGGGAAATCACAGAATATGATATAGGAGAGCTCACATGGCTCGCGTTAAACGTGGTGTAATTGCTCGCGCACGTCACAAGAAAATCTTAAAACAAGCTAAAGGCTACTATGGTGCACGTTCACGTGTATACCGCGTTGCCTTCCAGGCTGTTATCAAAGCTGGTCAGTATGCTTACCGTGACCGTCGTCAACGTAAGCGTCAGTTCCGTCAACTGTGGATCGCGCGTATCAACGCTGCGGCTCGTCAGAACGGTATCTCTTACAGCCGTTTCATCAATGGCCTGAAAAAAGCCTCTATTGAAATCGACCGTAAGATTCTGGCTGACATCGCTGTATTCGACAAAGTGACATTTACTGCACTTGTTGAAAAAGCAAAATCAGCTCTGGCGTAAGTCAGTTGAAAAAGGGAGCTTGCTCCCTTTTTTATTACCCGCAACTCACGCAAAAGATTGACATTTTGGCCGCTGCGCATTTCAATAGTGCGGTTTCTAAATATGACAAGGTAACGCAAGCATGAATGCTGCTATTTTCCGTTTCTTTTTTTACTTTAGCGCCTGAACATCAGGGGCTTTTGCGCATAAGAAAAGAAACGAAAAATCGCGCTAAAAGCCTCCCTCGTGGAGGCTTTTTTGTTTCTGGCGACACTTAATCGGATCAGCTGATCCCAACGAGAACTGACCAGCCCGGCTGGAAGAAGAGGAAATCATGTCCCAACTCGCAGACCTGGTGGCTCGTGCCACGGCCGCCATCGACGAGGCGGCGGATATCGCTGCTCTGGACGCCGTGCGCGTCGAATTTCTGGGTAAGAAAGGGCATCTGACGCTGCAAATGACCACCCTGCGTGAACTGCCAGCAGAAGAGCGCCCGGCAGCGGGTGCGGTCATCAACGATGCCAAACAGCAAGTGCAGGATCGCCTTACCGCGCGCAAAGATACGCTGGAAAGCGCCGAGCTGAATGCGCGTCTGGCTGCGGAAACCATCGACGTGTCGCTGCCTGGCCGTCGCGTTGAGAATGGCGGCTTGCATCCGGTGACCCGCACTATCGATCGTATTGAAACCTTCTTCGGCGAACTGGGTTTCGCGGTAGTGACAGGTCCGGAAATTGAAGACGATTACCACAACTTTGATGCGCTGAACATTCCCGGCCATCACCCGGCACGTGCCGATCACGATACCTTCTGGTTCGATGCCACGCGTTTGCTGCGCACCCAAACCTCAGGCGTGCAGATTCGCACCATGAAAAACCAGCAGCCGCCGATCCGCATCATCGCGCCAGGCCGTGTTTATCGTAACGACTACGATCAGACACACACGCCGATGTTCCATCAGATGGAAGGTTTGATTGTCGATAAGGACATCAGCTTTACCAACCTGAAAGGCACGCTGCACGATTTCCTGAACAATTTCTTCGAAGAGAATCTGCAAATTCGCTTCCGTCCTTCTTACTTCCCGTTCACCGAACCGTCCGCAGAAGTGGATGTGATGGGTAAAAACGGCAAGTGGCTGGAAGTGCTGGGTTGCGGCATGGTGCACCCGAACGTGTTGCGCAATGTCGGCATCGATCCGGAAATTTATTCGGGCTTTGCGTTTGGCATGGGCATGGAGCGTCTCACTATGCTGCGCTACGGTGTGACCGATTTGCGCGCCTTCTTCGAAAATGATCTACGTTTCCTCAAACAATTTAAATAAGGGCAGGTTATCCAATGAAATTCAGTGAACTCTGGTTACGCGAATGGGTAAATCCAGCCCTGGATAGCGCTGCGCTGTCTGAGCAAATCACCATGGCTGGCCTTGAAGTGGACGGCGTGGATCCGGTTGCTGGCGCTTTCAACGGTGTTGTGGTGGGTGAAGTGGTTGAGTGCGGCCAGCATCCAAACGCCGACAAACTGCGCGTCACCAAAATCAACGTCGGTGGCGATCGCCTATTGGATATCGTCTGCGGCGCGCCAAACTGCCGTCAGGGCCTGAAAGTAGCAGTGGCGACCGTTGGCGCTGTGCTACCGGGCGATTTCAAAATCAAAGCGGCAAAACTGCGTGGCGAACCCTCTGAAGGCATGTTGTGCTCTTTCTCTGAGCTGGGTATTTCCGACGATCACAGCGGCATTATCGAGCTGCCAGCCGATGCGCCAATTGGTACCGACATCCGCAGCTATCTGCAGCTGGATGACAACACCATCGAAATCAGCGTCACGCCAAACCGCGCCGATTGCCTGGGCATCATCGGGGTTGCACGTGATGTAGCGGTACTGAATGGTTTGCCGCTGACGGCGCCTGCCATTGAGCCGGTAAAAGCCACCATCACCGATACTTTCCCGATTCGCGTCGATGCCACCGCCGCGTGCCCGCGCTACCTTGGCCGCGTGGTGAAAGGTATCAACGTCAAAGCCGCTACGCCATTGTGGATGCGTGAAAAGCTGCGTCGCTGCGGTATTCGTTCAATCGATCCGGTGGTTGATATCACCAACTTTGTGCTGCTGGAGCTTGGCCAGCCGATGCACGCCTTTGATCTCGACCGTATCGACGGCGGCATCGTGGTGCGTATGGCAGAAGAGGGCGAAGCCCTGACGCTGCTGGATGGGACCGAAGCTAAACTCAGCAGCGACACGCTGGTGATCGCGGATCACCACAAAGCGCTGGCGATGGGCGGCATCTTTGGTGGCGAGCATTCAGGTGTGAATGAAGAGACGCAAAACGTGCTGTTCGAATGCGCCTACTTTGATCCGCTGGCGATTACCGGCCGTGCACGCCGTCAAGGCCTGCATACCGATGCATCACATCGTTATGAGCGTGGCGTCGATCCGGCTCTGCAGCACAAAGCGATTGAACGCGCGACGCAGCTGCTGCTCGACATCTGTGGCGGCGAAGCGGGCCCGGTCATCGATCAAACTGACGCAAGCGCGCTGCCGCCACGCGCCACCATCACGTTGCGCCGTGAAAAGCTCGATCGCCTGATTGGTCACGTGATTGCTGACGATCAGGTAACTGACATCCTGACGCGTCTCGGTTGTGAAGTGAAGGTCGGTGCAGGCGAGTGGCAAGCCGTGGCGCCAAGCTGGCGTTTCGATATGGCCATCGAAGAAGATCTGGTCGAAGAAGTGGCACGCGTTTACGGCTACAACAACATTCCTGATGTGCCGGTGAAAGCCAGCCTGATCATGACGCAACATCGTGAAGCTGACCTGTCGCTGAAGCGTGCGAAAAATCTGCTGGTGGATAAAGGCTATCAGGAAGCGATTACTTACAGCTTCGTCGATCCAAAAATGCAGCAGTTGCTGCATCCTGGCGAAGAAGCGCTGATCCTGCCAAGCCCAATCTCCAGCGATATGTCGGCCATGCGCCTGTCGCTGTGGACCGGCTTACTGGGCGCGGTGGTGTACAACCAAAACCGTCAGCAGGGCCGCGTACGCCTGTTTGAGAGCGGTTTACGCTTTGTTCCTGATACACAGGCCGATCTGGGTATCCGCCAGGATCTTATGCTGGCCGGCGTTTTAAGCGGTAATCGCTATGAAGAGCATTGGGATCTGGCGCGTCAGACGGTTGACTTCTATGATTTGAAAGGCGATTTAGAATCGCTGCTGGATTTGACCGGTAAACTTGATGAGATTTCCTTCCGTGCGGAAGCCAATCCGGCGCTGCATCCAGGACAAAGCGCCGCAATTTATTTACGCGGCGAACGAATCGGATTTATCGGGGTGGTTCATCCAGAGCTGGAACGTAAGCTGGATCTTAACGGGCGCACCTTAGTGTTTGAACTGCTTTGGAATAAGGTCGCAGACCGCGTCCTGCCTGATGCGCGCGAGATTTCCCGCTTCCCGGCAAACCGTCGTGATATCGCCGTTGTCGTGGCTGAAAACGTGCCTGCAGCAGATATCATTGCGGAGTGTAAGAAAGTTGGCGTAAATCAGGTAGTTGGCGTAAACTTGTTTGACGTGTACCGTGGTAAGGGCGTGAACGAGGGTGAAAAGAGCCTTGCGATTAGCCTGATTTTGCAGGATACCAGCCGGACACTCGAAGAAGAGGAGATTGCCGCGACCGTTGCCAAATGCGTTGCGGCATTAAAAGAGCGATTCCAGGCAACCTTGAGGGATTGAACCTATGGCGCTTACAAAAGCTGAAATGTCAGAGTACCTGTTTGAAAAACTCGGGTTGAGCAAACGCGATGCCAAAGAGTTGGTAGAACTTTTTTTTGAAGAGGTTCGCCGCGCGTTGGAAAACGGAGAACAGGTAAAACTGTCCGGATTTGGTAATTTTGATCTGCGTGACAAAAACCAGCGTCCGGGCCGTAACCCGAAGACGGGGGAAGATATTCCTATCACCGCGCGCCGAGTGGTGACATTCCGTCCGGGACAGAAGTTGAAAAGTCGCGTCGAGAACGCGACACCCAAGGATGCTGACTAATTTCAGTACGACAAAAAGGCCGCTTAGCGGCCTTTTTTTTGCCTTAAATTTGGTCATTCTACACGATTTATCCACGATGTAAGGATTTCGTAAGTATCCGGAAAATAGGGCGAAAATCGGTCCTCACTGATAGTGACGGCGTCGACACTTTTGTTATAACAGCGCCATCACATAGCAAATGGTTTGAATAATGAAAAAGACAGCACTTTTATTAAGCATCCTGTTAGGCATGCCGCTGCTGGCTAGCGCCAATGTTTCCGTCAACATCAACACGCCGGGCGTTTCGATTCATATCGGCGATCAGGATAAGCGTGGTTACTATTGGGATGGTTACGACTGGCGTGCACCAACGTGGTGGAAGCAGCACCATAACCAGCGGATTGGCACCAAAGGTCCGCACGGTTACTGGAACGGTAACGGCTGGCAGGCGCAGCATCCGGGCAATGGACCGCATCGGGATGACAAACGTCAGCCACAGCATCAGCCGCAACCGCAGCATCACGATCAGCATGATAATCAGCAGAAGCGTGATAACCACGGTCAGCCGCTTCCTCCGCATCAGTAATGCTTCTCTGGCGGCGCCTCCACAGCGCCGCTTTCTTTTTGCTGTAATCCCACTACAATCAAATCTCTGTTTTCTCAGCCAATCTTATCTATGACTCTGCTGGATCAGCTTGCTTCTCAGGCAAATCGCCGCAGCCAGCGCTGGCTCATCGCACTCAGTGCGCTGTTGTTGCTGCTCATTGGGCTTAGCCTGTCTGCCGGTGATAGCTGGATCTCCCCCACACAATGGTTTTCGGCGCAAGGCGATCTATTCGTTTGGCAACTGCGCATGCCGCGTACGCTGGCGGTGCTGCTGGTGGGTGCGGCGCTGGCGGTGTGCGGCGTGGTGATGCAGGCGCTGTTCAACAATCCGTTAGCGGAACCTGGCTTACTGGGCGTGTCGAATGGGGCGGGGATTGGTCTGGTATTGGGCGTAATGCTCGGCAACGGTTCGTTATGGAGTTTAGCGCTGGCGGCAATGGCCGGTGCGCTGCTGATCACGCTGATTCTGCTGCATTTCGCTCACAAACAACTCTCGGTGAGCCGACTACTGTTAACCGGCGTGGCGCTCGGCATTATCTGTAGCGCCATCATGACGTGGGCGGTGTACTTTAGCACCAGCCTCGATCTGCGCCAGCTGATGTACTGGATGATGGGCGGCTTTAGCGGCATCGACTGGCGCTATGGCTGGATGATGCTGGCGCTGCTGCCGGTTACGCTGCTGCTGATCGCTACCGCACGCACACTGAATTTGCTGGCGCTAGGTGAAACCTCGGCGCGTCAGCTCGGATTACCACTGCTGCTGTGGCGCAACCTGCTGGTGCTGGCAATGGGCTGGCTGGTGGGCGTGAGCGTGGCGATGGCGGGGGCAATCGGCTTTGTCGGTCTGGTTATCCCGCATTTATTGCGTCTCAGTGGTTTCAGCGATCATCGTTATTTGTTGCCTGCGGCGGCATTAGCCGGTGCCGCAGTGCTGCTGGGCGCGGATATTATTGCGCGGCTGGTGTTAACCTCCGCCGAACTGCCAATTGGCGTGGTAACGGCCACGCTCGGCGCGCCGCTGTTTATCGTGTTATTAGTGAAGTCTTCGCGCTAGCTACGGCTGGCAACGTGTTATCAACAACAGGAATCGACTATGAGCATTTATCAAACAGAACTGGTGACGCTGGACGGTGAAAAAACCTCGCTGGCCGCCTATGAAGGCAAGGTGCTGCTGGTGGTGAACGTGGCATCGAAATGCGGCCTGACGGCGCAGTACGAACAGTTAGAATCGCTGCAGAAAGCCTGGCAGGATAAGAACTTCAGCGTGCTGGGCTTCCCGTGCAATCAGTTCCTCGAGCAAGAGCCGGGCAGCAACGAAGAGATCAAAACCTTCTGCAGCACCACCTACGGCGTGACTTTCCCGATGTTCGATAAAACTGACGTCA
This sequence comes from Pantoea sp. SOD02, assembly GCF_024707505.1. GTDB lineage: Bacteria > Pseudomonadota > Gammaproteobacteria > Enterobacterales > Enterobacteriaceae > Pantoea > Pantoea symbiotica. The sequence continues at coordinate 1,811,318 of NZ_CP102604.1, forward strand.
ACGGCGAACATCGTCATCCGCTCTATGCGCAGCTGACGGCGGCGCAGCCAGTGGCGCAGCGCCCGGAAGGCAGCGGTTTCCTTGAGCGCATGGAGAGCAAAGGCCGCGCGCCGAAAGCGCCAGGCGATATCCTGTGGAACTTCGAGAAGTTCCTCATTAATAAGCAGGGCAAAGTGATTGCGCGCTTCTCACCGGATATGACGCCGGACGATCCGATCATCCTGAAAAGTGTTGAGCAGGCGCTGGCCGGGTAAATGCTATTGCAGTGTCAGGGAGTCAGCGTCATAGGGCGCCTGGCTCCCGTCGAACTTAGCGTTAACGCCGGTGAGTTAGTACATCTGGTGGGGCCGAACGGTGCTGGCAAAAGTACCTTGCTCAACGTGCTGTCCGGTTTGTTGCCGAGTCAGGGCAGCATTGTGCTGGATGGCGCGCCTCTGTCCACGTTAAACGGTGCGGCATTGGCTCAGCTGCGCGGCTGGCTGCCGCAGCAGCAGATGGCGCCGGGACAAATGCCGGTATGGCATTACTTACGCATGCATATCTCCGCCCAGACGGCGGAAACGGACCGCGTTTTACTGGATGTTTTCGCGCAGTTAGCTCTGCAGGACAAGCTGACGCGCAGTCTGACTCAGCTTTCTGGTGGCGAATGGCAACGCGTGCGGCTGGCTGCCGTGGTGTTACAGGTTCATCCGGCGATCAATCCACGCGGCAAGCTGCTGCTGCTGGATGAGCCGATGAGCGCACTCGATGTGGCGCAACAGCGTGCAGTTGATAAGTTGCTGGCTGAACTGTGTCGCAGCGGACTGGCGATTGTTGCCAGCGGGCACGACCTCAACCACAGCTTGCGCCATGCCGATCGCGTGTGGCTAATGCATCAAGGCGCGGTGGTGCGTCAGGGCAGCGCCCGTGACGTGCTGACCGCTGCGCAATTAGCACCGCTTTATCAAACCCCGTTTGAACAAATCGATACTGCACAAGGCCCGCTGCTGTTTATTCCCTGACTGAGGATTGCGTGCCGTGGCGCTTTGCCGCTAAAGTGTCAGCCGGACGAGGGAGAGAGGAAAAGGCTGATGCGGCTGACAATTTTGATTTTGGCACTCTTGCTGGCGGGCTGTAGCCATCATGCGCCGCCGCCTAATGGTCGCCTTTCTGATTCCATCACCGTGATTGCCCAACTCAACGATCAGCTGAGCCGCTGGCGCGGAACGCCGTATCGCTACGGCGGGTTAAGCCGCGGTGGCGTGGACTGTTCCGGCTTCGTCTACCTGACCTTCCGCGATAAATTCGAGATGCAATTGCCGCGCTCGACCATTGACCAAACCGACATTGGTACGCGCATCGACAAAGGCGATCTGCTGCCGGGCGATCTGGTGTTCTTCAAAACCGGCAGCGGAGAAAACGGTTTGCACGTGGGTATTTACGATACCGACAACACCTTTATTCACGCCTCGACCAGCCAGGGTGTGATCCGCTCTTCGCTGGATAACGTTTACTGGCGCAAAGTATTTTGGCAGGCGCGTCGCATCTAAATAGTGCTTATATCGCTTAATAAAGACGCGGAAAAAGAAAGGTTATCTCACCCTGAATTAATTCCGAATCGTGCCGATATTTAACTATCATTTAGAATGGCACTTTACCCGCCATCGATTTAATACTAATAATAAAGCTAAATTTATTTAATTGGTATGGACATTAACCCCGGCTTATTTGGCTTAAGTATTATTTGCGGCTTAAATCGGCGTAATAAGACCTAAAACGGCACCTCTTCAAACGTTTGGTCCTATTGCCTGGTGGTATTCGTTGATATACGATGCGCCAATTGCCATTGCTTCTGGCTTGAAAAATGAAAGTCCATTTGTCTGCCGACTATCAGTCGGAAACCTGGTTTTATCCAGTTTACTCTCTGGCGGGCCAGCTGACTGCGGTCGAGCTGGTGACGCAATTTGTCCACGACAGCGCACCTATTACGCTGCCGCAGGATTTGCTATTGCCACAATTGGACGATGCGCAGCAATTACGTTTGCTGCAGAGCCAGCTTTCATTGCTGGAAAAGTACCGCGACTTTTTTGAGATTAATCAAATTACCGCTTTGGTACGTATTGATGATTCCATGGCCAATACACTTTTAGCCAGCGAATTTCTGTTAAGGAAATTCCGACAAATTCCTTTTATTGTTTTGGATATCAGCGAAACGTTTCCGCAATTATCTTTGGGTAAATCCCATCCGTTGCTCGCCGCATTACAAAGTGAATTTCGTTTATCGCTTTCACAATTTGGTGCAGGAAAAGCACCGGCAACGGCGGTCTACGATAATCTGTTTAGCGTGTTAAAACTGGATAAAGCCTTTATTCAGAACCTGGCAAAACGTGCCTCGTTTACGCCTTTTATTCAGACGGTTATCAATAATTTTTCTGATTTTGCGGAGCAGATCATTATTTGTGGTATTGACGATAACCAAATGATGGAAAAGATGAGCACGTTGAGCGGTGCGCAGCTGCAGGGCAGTTTGTTCCCGGTTGTTAAAGCTGAACGCCTTAGCGATCTCATCTATTCCGATCTGAATTTACACACGCCTTCGCAGCAGTAATCCTTTCGCCTGTCTTCCGCGCCGCGTCGGCGTTACAATCCTGGTTATCTTAAAACTCAATGCGGGTGCCTTCGTTAAGAGCACCTTCCGGAGTGTCGATGCAATTTACCAATAGCTGGCAGCAAGAATTAGCCGGATTCTACACCGCGCTGGACCCAACGCCGTTGGCAGGTGGACGGCTGTTTTATCACAATGCGCCGCTGGCACAAGAGATGGGTTTAGGCGATGCGCTGTTCGCCGGCAACGGGCATGGCGTGTGGTCAGGGCGCGAACTGTTGCCCGGCATGTCGCCGCTGGCGCAGGTGTATGGCGGCCATCAGTTTGGCGTCTGGGCCGGACAACTGGGCGATGGGCGCGGCATTCTGCTGGGTGAACAGCAGCTGACAAACGGTCGCAAGCTCGACTGGCACTTAAAAGGCGCTGGATTAACCCCTTATTCGCGCATGGGCGACGGCCGCGCGGTGATCCGCTCCAGCGTACGCGAATTCCTCGCTTCCGAAGCGCTGCATCATCTTGGCATACCCACCACGCGCGCGCTGGCGCTCTCCATCGGAGATGAGCCGGTGCTGCGCGAAACCCAGGAACGCGGTGCGATGCTGATGCGCATTGCCGACAGCCATCTGCGTTTCGGCCATTTTGAGCATTTCTATTACGGCGGTGAACAAGACAAAGTGCGCCAGCTGGCGGATTACGCTATTCGCCATCACTGGCCGCAGCTGAAAGAGGAATCGGACCGTTATCTGCTGTGGTTCACCGATATCGTCAAACGCACCGCCAGCCTGATCGCCCATTGGCAAAGCGTAGGCTTTGCGCACGGTGTGATGAACACCGATAACATGTCGATTCTGGGCTTAACGCTGGATTACGGCCCGTACGGTTTCCTCGACGACTATCAGCCGGATTACATCTGTAATCACAGTGATTATCAGGGCCGCTATGCCTTCGAAAATCAGCCGATGATTGGCCTGTGGAACCTTAATCGCCTGGCGCACGCCTTGTCGGGCTTAATGACCACCGAGCAACTCAAACTGGCGCTCGGTCATTATGAAAACGAGTTGATGCGCGTATGGGGCGAGAAGATGCGAGCCAAGCTCGGCTTGCTGACGGCGGATGCCAATGACAACACGCTTCTGACCGGCTTGCTGGCGATGATGACGGCGGAACGCAGTGATTACACGCTGACCTTCCGCATGCTAAGCGACACGCAGCAAGATGAAAGCCGTTCGCCGTTGCGGGATGAGTTTATCGATCGGGACGCTTTTGATCGCTGGTACAGCGATTATCGTCAGCGTTTGTTGCAAGATCACGCCAGCGATGCGCAGCGTCAGGCGGTGATGAAGGCGGCTAATCCGGCGCTGGTATTGCGCAACTATCTGGCACAGCAGGTGATTGAAGAGGTTGAGAACGGCGAGACCACGGCGTTAGCCAAACTGCACAGCGCCTTACAGCAGCCGTTTAGCGATGCGGCCGTCAGCGCGGAGTTGCGTCAACGGCCACCAGAGTGGGGCAAAACGCTGGAAGTGAGTTGTTCCAGCTAGGTCGGAATTAAAAACGGCTGTCGACAGCGGCAGCCAGTTTCGCCAGCACCTCGGCGCTGTCTTCCCAGCCGAGGCACGGATCGGTGATCGACTGACCATAAGTCAGCGCTTCACCGCTCACCACTTTCTGATTTCCTTCCTGCAGGAAACTCTCAATCATCACGCCCGCGACCGCGCGCGATCCGGCACGGATTTGCGCCGCCACGTCATCGGCAACATCACGCTGACGACCATGTTGCTTCAGGCAGTTGCCGTGGCTGAAGTCGATCACCAGCTGCTCCGGCAGATTGAAGTCGCGCAGATTGGCCGCCGCTGCTGCCACATCTTCGGCGTGATAGTTCGGCTGACGACCGCCGCGCAGGATCACATGACCATGCGGATTACCGCTGGTTTGATAAATGGTCATCTGACCGTTTTTATCCGGTGACAGGAACATATGGCTTGCGCGCGCGGCGCGAATCGCATCGACGGCGATCTGCACGTTGCCGTCGGTGCCGTTCTTGAAACCGACCGGGCAGGAGAGCGCCGATGCCATCTCACGGTGAATCTGGCTTTCGGTAGTACGCGCGCCAATTGCGCCCCAGCTGATAAGGTCGGCAATAAACTGGCCGATCACCATATCGAGGAATTCGGTGGCGGTTGGCATGCCGAGCGCGTTGATATCCAGCAGCAGTTTGCGCGCGATGGCGATGCCGCGATTGACATCATAGCTACCATCCAGATCCGGATCGGAAATCAGGCCTTTCCAGCCAATCACGGTGCGCGGTTTTTCAAAATAGGCGCGCATCACGATTTCCAGACGATCTTTATGGCGCTCACGCAGCACGTTCAGTCGTTCTGCATACTCAATCGCCGCTTTAGGATCGTGCAGAGAGCAAGGTCCAATAATCACTAAAAGACGCGGATCTTCACCGGTTAGGATGCGCGCGATGCGTTGACGGGAAGCGGTGACGTTGGCGGCAATTTCTGCCGAAATAGGGTGTTCATGCGCGAGCGCAGCCGGAGTTAACAGGCTACCGATGCGCGCGGTACGCAGTTCATCAGTTTTGTTCATTGGGATTCTCAAAAATTTTTTCTTCGCAGCGGTGAAATACCGGGAAGTGATGGTGGTCACAATAAACTAATAGCCTGCGAATTCAACCTGCTAAAAACAAAGGTCATCAAATCGGACGGAAGCGTGGCTTTACATTGGAATTACAGTGAGATCAGGTCGCCATAAATGGCGACCCTACGGATGTGTAGTGCGGTTTTTGTAGGGGCGCCATTTATGGCGACCGGCAGCAACACCTAATACATGTTGCGGTTCAGGCCCATAATGTCGAGGATTTTGGTGGCGATCTCCTCCACCGAATAGTTGGTGCTGTTGAGATAACGAATCTGATTGGTGCGGAACAACGCTTCCACTTCGCCCACCTCGAGACGGCATTGGCGCAGCGAGGCGTAACGGGTATTTTCCGCGCGCTCCTGACGAATCGCCGCCAGACGTTCAGGATCGATGGTCAACCCAAACAGCTTATGCTGATGTGCACGCAGCGCCGGCGGCAGTTTCAGGTTATCCATATCATCGGCGATAAACGGATAGTTAGCGGCGCGCACGCCAAACTGCATCGCTAAATACAAGCTGGTGGGCGTTTTCCCGCAGCGAGACACGCCGAGCAAAATCACCTGCGCATCTTCCAGACCGCGCAAAGAAATGCCGTCATCATGCGCAAGGGTGTAATCGATGGCCGCGATACGCGCGTCATATTTGCCGAGGTTGCTGGCGGTTAAACCGTGTGTGCGGTGCGCCACTGGCATTGACGCCACGCCCAACTCGCTCTGCAGCGGTGCCACCAGCGCCTGCACGATGTCCTGACAAAAGCCTTCGCTCTCCAGAATAATTTCACGTACATCGGGCGTGACAATGGAGAAGAACACCAGCGGGCGTACGCCGCTCTGCTGATAGAGCGCATTGATTTGTGCTTTAACCGCTTGAGCGCGCTGCACATTCTCAACAAACGGCAGCGTCACGCTGTGGGCCATCACCGGGAACTGAGATAACACCGCATGGCCCAGTACTTCGGCGGTTATGGCGGTGCCATCAGAAATGTAGAATACGCTGCGTTCAGTGTTCATTGTGCAAATATCCTCTTGCGTATCAATGCCTAAATTATTGATGACAATATTTCATTTTAATTAATAGTAAAATGAAATATCCATATTGTCCGCTATTGCGCTCACAAAGATGAATCAGCGAATAATCAATATTAGATGAAATGCTGTTTTGAAAAGCGTTATTTTCGCGCATTTTCCTTTTCGCGCATGAAATAAAGTGTGAAGCCGTTGCGCAACAAAAATCAATCGCTAACCCTCTGAAAAAGGGAAAAATATCGTTGCAGCAATCCATTAGCGTGAAATAGCCCGGTTGCGCAACTCTATTAATTCTAAGTACTAATCCGATTTTGCCTTTCTTTTCCTGCTTTAACGATTCAACACTTAGTCTTTATTAATCGGTTGTGCCAGGCTGTTTTGGCGAATAGCAAAATGTTCCATGTGTATTCACATCATTTAAAAGGATAATCTCAATGTCCAATCAAGACCAACAGTCGCTAGTGCTCTGGTACAACCAGCTTGGCATGCATGATGTTGATCGGGTGGGAGGCAAGAATGCTTCCCTGGGAGAAATGATTACGAATTTGTCGTCGCTGGGTGTTTCCGTGCCAAACGGTTATGCGACCACATCTTATGCGTTTAATCTGTTCCTCGATCAAAGCGGACTGAACCAGCGTATTTATGATTTGCTGGATAAAACGGATGTTGATGATGTTGCTGAACTCGCGCAAGCGGGTAAACAGATTCGTCAATGGGTGGTCGATACGCCATTCCAGCCTGAGCTGGAAGCGGCGATTCGTAGCGCCTACGAACAACTCTCTGCTGATGATGCCGACGCCTCTTTTGCGGTGCGCTCGTCAGCCACCGCCGAGGATATGCCCGACGCCTCGTTTGCCGGCCAGCAGGAGACTTTCCTTAACGTGCAGGGCTATGACGCGGTGATCATCGCGGTGAAGCACGTGTATGCCTCTTTATTTAACGATCGCGCTATCTCTTACCGTGTGCATCAGGGCTACGACCATCGCGGCGTAGCGCTCTCGGCCGGTATTCAGCGCATGGTGCGATCGGATCTCGCCTCGTCGGGCGTAATGTTTACCATTGATACCGAATCAGGCTTCGATCAGGTGGTGTTTATCACCTCAGCCTTTGGTTTGGGCGAAATGGTGGTGCAGGGCGCAGTTAACCCCGACGAGTTCTACGTGCACAAACCGACATTGGCAGCCAACCGTCCGGCGATTGTGCGCCGCACCATGGGCTCGAAAAAGTTGCGCATGGTATATGCCGATTCGCAGGAGCATGGCGAGCAGGTGCGCATTGAAGATGTCGAGCAGGAACAGCGCGATCGCTTCAGCTTAACCGATGACGAAGTGCAGGCGCTGGCGCGTCAGGCGGTGCTGATTGAGCAGCACTACAAACGCCCAATGGACATTGAGTGGGCGAAAGATGGCCACACCGGCAAACTGTTCATCGTGCAGGCGCGTCCGGAAACGGTGCGCTCCAACGGTCAGGTGATGGAGCGCTATACGCTGCAGGGCAAAGGCAAAGTGGTGGTCGAGGGCCGCGCCATTGGTCATCGCATCGGTGCCGGTGAAGTCAAAGTTATTCACGACATCAGCGAGATGCACCGCATTGAAAAAGGCGATGTGCTGGTGACCGACATGACCGATCCCGATTGGGAGCCGATCATGAAGAAAGCCTCGGCCATCGTCACCAATCGCGGCGGTCGTACCTGCCACGCGGCAATCATCGCGCGTGAATTGGGCATTCCGGCGGTGGTGGGCTGTGGCGATGCCACCGATCACCTGAAAGATGGCCATAAAGTCACGGTTTCCTGTGCCGAAGGCGATACCGGTTATGTCTATGACGAACTACTGGATTTCGAAGTCACCAGCTCGCAAGTCGATACCATGCCGGAACTGCCGCTGAAGATCATGATGAACATTGGTAACCCGGATCGTGCCTTTGATTTCGCCTGCTTGCCGAATGAAGGTGTCGGGCTGGCGCGTCTGGAATTCATCATTAACCGCATGATTGGCGTGCATCCGAAAGCGCTGCTGGAGTTTGATCAGCAAACGCCGGAACTGCAGCAGCAGATTCGTCAAATGATGAAAGGCTTTGATGATCCGATTGAGTTCTACATCGGCCGTCTAACCGAAGGGATTGCGACCTTGGGTGCGGCGTTTGCGCCGAAGCGCGTGATTGTTCGTCTCTCGGATTTCAAAACCAACGAGTACGCCAACCTGGTCGGCGGCGAGCGTTATGAGCCGGAAGAAGAGAACCCGATGCTCGGTTTCCGTGGCGCCGGTCGTTACGTTGCTGACAACTTCCGCGACTGCTTCAAGCTGGAGTGCGAAGCGGTGAAGCGCGTGCGAAATGAAATGGGACTGACCAACGTTGAGATCATGATTCCGTTCGTGCGTACCGTCGATCAAGCCGAAGCGGTGGTCGCCGAGCTGGCGAAAAACGGTCTGAAGCGCGGCGAGAACGGCCTGAAAGTGATCATGATGTGTGAGATCCCGTCCAACGCCTTGCTGGCTGAGCAGTTCCTCGAGCACTTCGACGGCTTCTCCATCGGCTCAAACGACATGACGCAGCTGGCGCTAGGTCTCGATCGTGACTCTGGCGTGGTGTCCGCGCTGTTTGATGAGCGTAATGATGCGGTGAAAGCGCTGTTGTCGATGTCGATCAAAGCGGCGAAAAAGCAGGGCAAATATGTTGGTATTTGTGGTCAGGGCCCGTCGGATCATCAGGACTTTGCGGCATGGTTAATGGAGCAGGGCATTGATAGCCTGTCGCTGAATCCGGATACCGTGGTTGAAACCTGGTTAGGTTTGGCAGAGCTCAACGCTGCGAAACATTAACCAAGCGGCAATTTGATGCTTTAAATGAGAATTTGACGTGTCATTAAGGTAATTATCAAGGCCAGCGCTGCTGGCCTTGTTGTTTTGCCTGAAAAAAAGCCAAAAAAAAGCCCATCACAGGGGATGGGCAAAGACTACACACAGCAATTCTTCACTTTACTCAGGGGAATAAGGTTGTTTAAAAATCAGTAGCTTGATTCCAAACATAGGAAACATGTTATTGATCAGGCCCGCTGGCGTCTTTAAGAATCCTCTTATTAGTTTAAAGCTGATAACCTTTCGTGGTGATTTTCTTAGTGATCTACCGCTATTTCAGCTGCAAAAATAATCATTCCGTAAGCGAATCCCACCTAAAGCGCCTAAAACTGCGTTTTTTCTTAAAAATCGCTTATGGAAAAAAATTATTATCGGTAGGGAATGCAAGGTGACGAAGTTGAGGCATTAGGCGGGTTAAAGTAAGGCCAGTGTAAAACGGAGACTTTGTGCATTTACGTAGGGTGGGCATTCAGGTGTATCAGGTCGCCATGAATGGCGACCCTACGAACTTAACGTTGCGTTTCTTCGTGATCGTCTAATGCTTCGATGGCGGTTTGCATATCGTCATCCGGTTCAGGTGCTTCATGCATCCACACCGAAACCAGACGATAAGAGACCGCCAATACCACCGGACCGATAAATAGCCCAATCATGCCGAAAGCAATCAATCCGCCAATAACGCCGGAGAGAATCAGGATCATCGGTAAATCGGCGCCCATACGAATCAACATCGGACGCAACACGCTGTCCAGCGTACCGACCACGCAACTCCATACCAACAGCACCGTGCCCCATGTGGTATCGCCGCTCCAGTAGAGCCAGATAATTGCTGGCACTAACACTACCAGCGGTCCGAGCTGCACCAGACAGGTCAGAATCATCAGCACGGTTAACAGCGTGGCGTAAGGAATGCCGGAAATGGCTAAACCGATGCCGCCGAGTACGCCCTGCACCAGTGCGGTGACCACTACGCCGAGCGCCACGGCGCGAATTGCCTGACCAGCCAGCAGCACGGCGGCATCACCCCGGCGTCCGCTCATGCGATAAGCAAAATGACGAATCCCGTGACCCACCTGCTCGCCGCGCCAGTAGAGCAGCACGCTGAACAGCAGCATCACGATGAGATGCATCATAAAGCGGCCAAAGTGTCCGGCCTGCGCCACGAAGAAGCCCGTGGTGCGACCAATATAAGGCTGCACCTGATTGAGCATCGCCGCGCCGCCGCCATCCACTAATTTGTGGTAGCTGGAATAGAGTTTTCTGCCGACATAGGGAATCTGTCGCAACCAATCGAAGTCTGGCATCACCAGATGGCGCTGCGTTGCCCAGGCAATCACCGGCGCGCTGTTATCAATCAGGCTGCTGACCAGCAGGGCGATAGGAATAATAAACAGCAGTAATAGCAAAATGGTCATGGCGATAACCGCCAGTGAGCGGCGTCCCCATAACATTTGTTGCAGACGAATCATCAACGGCCAGGTGGCGATCACCACCATGCTGGCCCAGGCGAAGCCGAGAATAAAGGGCTGCACCACCCACAGACTGGCGATGATCATGATCAGAATGAACATCAGTGAAAACAGCATTTGCGGTAAATCCATACCGCGTTGCAGGTCTTTCATCACAACGGTTAACCTCGATTGAATCCTTCAGAGTGGGGCTGAACAGCCCTGATTAATGATGATCTATTTCCTGAAAATTAAACAGGAAAAGCAGCGACGGCGGCGCGCTTTCCTGAAAAAACAGCAGCCAGCGGAAAAGTATGATAAAACCAATGGCTGAAAAAAATTACGACGCAAACGTTTACAACATCTCGGTCACTCAATAATGATCCCACAGATTTCTCAGGCACCGGGCCTCGTTCAACTGGTGCTGACATTCCTGCAGTCCTTAAAAGAGCAAGGCTTTACCGGCGATACCGCCACCAGCTATGCCGATCGCCTCTCGCTTTCCACCGACAACAGTATTTATCAGCTGCTGCCTGATGCGGCGCTGTTTCCGCGCTCGACGGCGGATGTAGCCTTGATTGCGCGCCTCGCCGGTGAAACCCGCTTTACCAGCCTGGTGTTTACGCCACGCGGTGGCGGTACCGGCACCAACGGGCAGTCGCTCAATCAGGGTATCGTGGTGGATATGTCGCGCTACATGAACCGCATCCTGGAAATCAACACCGAGCAAGGTTGGGTGCGTGTTGAAGCGGGCGTGGTGAAAGATCAGCTCAATGCGTGGCTCAAGCCCTATGGCTTCTTCTTCTCGCCGGAGCTCTCCACCAGCAACCGCGCCACGCTTGGCGGCATGATCAACACCGATGCATCGGGCCAGGGATCGCTGGTGTATGGCAAAACCTCCGATCACGTTGAAGGTCTGCGTGCGGTGCTGCTGGGCGGCGATATCCTGGATACGCGTGCCATGCCGACCGCACTGGCGGAACAACTGGCGAACACGCCAACGGCGGAAGGGCGCATTTATCAGCAGGTGCTTAGCCGCTGCCGCGAACAGCGCGATCTGATTCTGGAGAAATTTCCCAAACTCAATCGCTTCCTGACCGGCTACGACCTGCGTCATGTTTTCAGCGACGATTTACAGACATTCGATTTGACGCGTCTGCTGTGCGGCGCGGAAGGTACATTGGCCTTTATTACTGAAGCGCGCCTCGACATCACGCCCATCCCGAAAGTGCGCCGTTTGGTGAACATCAAATACGACTCCTTCGACTCGGCCCTGCGGAACGCACCTTTTATGGTGGAAGCCAAAGCGCTGTCGGTGGAAACCGTTGACTCGAAAGTATTGAACCTGGCGCGCGAAGATATCGTCTGGCATTCGGTGAATGAATTAATTACCGATGTGCCAGACAAAGAGATGCTCGGCCTCAACATTGTGGAGTTTGCCGGTGATGATGGCGAACTGATTGAGCAGCAAATCAGCACGCTGTGCCAGCGTTTAGATGAGCTGATGCAGCAGCAGATGGGCGGCGTGATCGGCTATCAATTGTGTGACGATTTAGGCGGCATTGAGCGCATCTATAATATGCGCAAAAAAGCGGTTGGCCTGTTGGGGAACGCCAAAGGGCGCGCCAAGCCGATTCCGTTTGTCGAAGATACCGCCGTGCCGCCAGAACAGCTGGCGGATTATATCGTCGATTTTCGTGCGCTGCTCGATAGCCACGGCCTGAGCTACGGCATGTTTGGTCACGTGGATGCTGGCGTGCTGCATGTGCGTCCGGCGCTGGACATGTGCGATCCGCAGCAAGAGCTGCTGATGAAGCAGATCTCCGATGAAGTGGTGGCGCTGACTGCGCGCTACGGCGGTTTGTTGTGGGGCGAGCACGGCAAAGGCTTTCGCGCGCAGTACAGCCCGGAATTTTTTGGCGAAACGCTGTTCAACGAATTGCGCCGCATCAAAGCCGCCTTCGATCCTGACAACCGCATGAATCCCGGCAAAATCTGTACGCCGCTGGGCAGTGATGAACCGATGATGCAGGTTGATGCAGTGAAACGCGGCACCTACGATCGGCAGATTCCCGTCACGGTGCGCAACGAGTGGCGTGGCGCAATGGAGTGTAATGGCAACGGTTTGTGCTTCAACTTTGATGCGCGTAGCCCGATGTGCCCATCGATGAAAATCACCCGCAACCGCATTCACTCACCGAAAGGTCGCGCGACATTGACGCGTGAATGGCTGCGCTTGCTCTCCGAGCAGGGCGTGGATCCCGTACAGCTGGAGCAGGCGCTGCCCAAACAGGGCGCGAGCTTGCGTACGCTGATTCAGCGCACGCGTAATACCTGGCACGCAAACCAGGGCGAATATGACTTCTCGCACGAAGTGAAAGAGGCGATGTCGGGCTGCCTGGCGTGTAAAGCCTGCTCGACGCAGTGTCCAATCAAGATTGATGTGCCGAACTTCCGTTCACGCTTCCTGCAGCTTTATCACACTCGCTATCTGCGTCCGATGAGCGATCATCTGGTGGCCACAGTGGAAAGTTACGCGCCGTTGATGGCTAAAGCGCCCAAGGTGTTCAACTTCTTCCTCAAACAGCCGTGGATGCGCGAACTGAGCAAAACGCATATCGGCATGGTGGATTTGCCGCTCCTGTCATCGCCAAGCCTCAAGCAGCAGTTAAGCGGTCATCCGGCGATGAACCTGACGCTGGAGCAGTTAGAAGCACTGGATGCGGGGCAACGCGAAAACTGCGTGCTGGTGGTACAAGATCCTTTCACCAGCTATTACGAGGCGCAGCTGGTCACCGATTTCGTCAAGCTGATTGAGAAACTCGGTTATCGTCCGGTGCTGCTGCCGTTCTCACCGAACGGCAAGGCGCAGCATGTGAAAGGCTTCCTGCAACGCTTTGCACGTACCGCCAGCAAAACCGCCGATTTCCTCAACCGCGTGGCGAAACTGGGCATGCCGATGGTTGGCGTCGATCCGGCGACCGTGCTTTGTTATCGCGATGAGTATAATCAGGTGCTGGGCGAGCAGCGCGGCGAGTTTAACGTGCAGCTGGTGCACGAGTGGCTGCAAACCGCGTTGTCTCCACGCGCGGAACAAACCGCCAGCGGCGAAGCCTGGTATTTGTTTGCGCACTGCACTGAAGTGACCGCGCTGCCATCCACGCCGAATCAGTGGCAGAGCATCTTTGCGCGCTTTGGCGCGAAGCTGGAAAACGTCAATGTCGGTTGTTGCGGCATGGCGGGAACCTATGGTCACGAAAGCGCAAACCTGGAGAATTCGCTGGGGATTTACGAGCTTTCCTGGCATCCGCAGCTGCAAAAGCTGCCGCGTCAACGCTGTCTCGCGACCGGCTTTTCCTGTCGTAGCCAGGTAAAACGCGCAGAGGGCAATGGCATGCGTCATCCACTGCAAGCGTTACTGGAAATGATGTAAACAAATTGTAGGAGACGTCACAAAGCTGGATTAGAATATCCAGCCTGCGTGGCGAACAAAATCACTCTGCAGGCGGGTAGCTTGATCCCACTCGCCGCTGAGCGCCAGTTGATGACACAAACGTGTTAATGACAGGCGCGCCAGTTGATAGGCCTGAATCCGGAACAAACGGTCACGATCGGCATTGCCCATTTCCTGCACTAAGCGGTGATGGAGCTTGCCCATGGCATGCAGAAAGCTGTGATCGTCGCCGTTAAGTTCGCAGATTTCTGCCATATCGAGGCAGGTGTCGTTGAAGCGACGCAGTTGGTCGAGAGTGCAATCGGTGCGGTTGAGCTTTGCCTGAGCCATGTAGAAGTCAACGGTGATATCGCGCACCGAAAACTTATATTCGTCGATTTTATGTTGTAACCAGGCTGAGACGGTAAGCGTCATATCGCCACCTTTTTAGGTTAATGATAATCATTATCATATTCAACCGCGTCAGGAATGCAATTCCCGCTGTGAAATTTTATTGATTTCTTCTGCCTGTTACTAAAATCGGCAATAACAATTTCTTTACATTGTAGAAAGGCGTAACCTATCAATCAGGATTAAATCGTAAAATTGATTTTAAAAATTTTGCGGCAATTTAACGGGTTACGCAGGTCAGGCGCGCACGGGAATGCCGCCGTCAATCTGCTTTGAAGCGACTATGCTTAATAAAGCAGCAGTGAAAAATAGCACGAGATGATTATCCCTGCAAAACAAGAGGTTGAAGTGATATCTGATATCACTACCATAGGGGGATAGCCTGAAAAGGCCCAGACATACGAGGTAGCACAATGTCATCAGTAAATGCCGACTCCTTTTCACCCGAAGATTTCGTCTGGAAAGGGCTCACGCTGACCGAATCGGCAGCGAAACAGATTCTTAACCTGGTAGAACAAGACCCTGAAGTCAAGGGCTTGAAACTGGGTGTGAAAACGTCCGGCTGTGCCGGCTTTGGGTACGTTATGGATCTGGTAAAAGATCCTGCCGATGACGACCTGCAGTTTGAGCAATTCGGCGCAAAACTGTTTGTGCCACTTCAGGCGATGCCGTTTGTTGACGGTACCGAGCTGGATTATGTCCGCGAAGGTCTTAACCAGATTTTTAAATTCAACAACCCTAAAGCTCAACACGCCTGCGGGTGCGGTGAAAGCTTTGGCGTCGAGTAAGTAAAACATGTCACGACACACCGAAGCATCTGATGATGTACAAATGTGGGAAGGCAAGCTCAACTATAAAGAGGGCTTCTTTACCCAGTTACAAACCGAAGAATTTGCTCACGGCATCAATGAAGATGTGGTGCGCGCCATTTCGGCTAAACGTAACGAACCTGAATGGATGCTTGAATTCCGTCTCAAGGCGTTCCGCGCCTGGGAGCAAATGGAAGAGCCGCACTGGCTGAAAGCGCATTACGAAAAACTGGATTATCAGGATTACAGCTACTACTCCGCGCCGTCCTGCGGCAACTGCGATGACAGCTGTGCTTCTGAACCTGGCGCGACCCAAACCTCCGGCAGCGTCGCCTCCAGCGACTACCTGACGAAGGAAGTGGAAGACGCGTTCAACCAGTTAGGCGTTCCGGTGCGTGAAGGGCGTGAAGTGGCGGTGGATGCGATTTTCGACTCCGTCTCCGTTTCCACTACCTATCGCGGCAAGCTGGCGGAGCAGGGCATTATCTTCTGCTCGTTCGGCGAAGCGATTCACGATCATCCAGAGCTGGTGCAGAAGTATCTCGGTACTGTCGTGCCGCCAAACGATAACTTCTTTGCCGCGCTGAACTCCGCTGTGGCCTCTGACGGAACCTTCGTGTACATCCCGAAAGGCGTACGTTGCCCGATGGAGCTGTCGACCTATTTCCGCATCAACGCGGCAAAAACTGGTCAGTTCGAGCGCACCATCTTGATCGCTGATGAAGACAGCTACGTCAGCTACATCGAAGGTTGCTCAGCACCGGTGCGTGACACCTATCAGCTGCACGCCGCAGTGGTAGAAGTGATCATCCACAAGAATGCTGAAGTGAAATATTCCACCGTGCAGAACTGGTTCCCAGGCGGCGAAGGCGAGGGCGGTATCCTCAACTTCGTCACCAAACGTGCCCTGTGCGAAGGCGATCACAGCAAGATGTCCTGGACACAGTCTGAGACCGGTTCGGCGATCACCTGGAAATATCCAAGCTGCATTCTGCGCGGTGACTACTCGATTGGTGAGTTCTACTCAGTCGCGCTGACTGCGGGCCGCCAGCAGGCGGATACCGGTACCAAGATGATTCACATTGGTAAAAATACCAAGTCGACCATCATCTCGAAAGGTATCTCCGCCGGTAAGAGCCAGAACACCTATCGCGGCCTGGTGAAAATCATGCCAACCGCCACCAACGCGCGTAACTTCACCCAGTGTGATTCGATGCTGATTGGTGCCGAGTGCGGTGCGCACACTTTCCCGTATGTTGAAACGCGCAACAACACCGCCCATCTGGAGCATGAAGCCACTACCTCGCGCATCGGTGAAGATCAGATGTTCTACTGCCTGCAGCGTGGCATCAGCGAAGAAGATGCGATCTCAATGATCGTTAACGGCTTCTGCAAAGACGTTTTCTCCGAGCTGCCACTGGAATTCGCCGTGGAAGCGCAAAAATTGTTAGCTATCAGCCTTGAGCACAGTGTGGGCTGATGCCCGTTGCCGGAAGCAATGTGAAGGAAAGAGTATGTTAAGCATTAAAGATTTGCAGGTTAGCGTTGAAGACAAAGAGATTTTGCGCGGTCTGAACCTTGAAGTAAAACCGGGCGAAGTCCACGCCATCATGGGACCGAACGGTTCAGGTAAAAGTACCCTGTCTGCAACGCTGGCTGGTCGTGAAGATTACGAAGTCACTGGCGGTTCTGTCACCTTTAAGGGCAAAGATCTGCTGGAACTTGAGCCAGAAGAGCGTGCCGGTGAAGGCATCTTCATGGCATTCCAGTATCCGGTAGAAATTCCGGGCGTCAGCAACCAGTTCTTCCTGCAGACCTCGGTCAACGCGGTACGTAAATACCGTGAGCAGGAGCCGCTGGACCGTTTCGACTTCCAGGACTTTATCGAAGATAAAATCCAGCTGCTGAAGATGCCAGAAGATTTGCTGACCCGTTCAGTGAACGTGGGCTTCTCCGGCGGTGAGAAGAAGCGTAACGACATCCTGCAGATGGCGGCTCTGGAACCTGAGCTGTGCATCCTTGATGAAACCGACTCCGGTCTGGATATCGATGCGCTGAAAATCGTGGCCGAAGGCGTTAATAGCCTGCGCGACGGTAAGCGTTCATTCATCATCGTGACGCACTATCAGCGCATCCTGGATTACATCAAGCCGGATCACGTACACGTGCTGTATCAGGGCAAGATCGTTAAATCTGGCGACTTCTCGCTGGTGAAACAGTTGGAGGAGCAAGGCTATGGCTGGCTTACCGACCAAGAGTGATAACGCCCTGCAGCAGTGGCATCACCTGTTTGAATCGCGCGGTGACGTGCGTTCTTTACAGGCGCAGCAGCACTGGCAGCAACTGATGCGTGTCGGCCTGCCGACGCGTAAGCATGAAAACTGGAAATACACGCCGCTTGATGGCCTGCTGGCGCAGCAGTTTGTGCTGCCGCAGCCGCAGGAAGTGAGCGCGGAGCAAGTTGAAGCGCTGGCGCTGCCGGTTGATGCGGTGCGTCTGGTGTTTGTTGACGGTCGCTTTCAGGCCGAATTGAGCAGCCGTGATACCGGCCTGTTTGAAATTCAACATGCGCAGGCTTCTGAGCGTCGTCCGCTGCCGGCACCGATTCAGCCGGAAGTGTTCCTGCATCTGACCGAAAGCCTGGCGGAAGAAGCCACCACCATTCGTCTGGCGCGTGGCAAATCAGCGGCTAAACCGCTCTATCTGCTGCACATCACCAGTGGTCAGGACGCGGGCACTAACACCGTGCATCATCGCCACCATCTGCAACTGGAAGCCAGCGCAGAAGCGGAAGTGATTGAGCACTACGTTACGCTGAATGATGTGGCGCACTTTACCGGCGCGCGTTTCACGTTCGACGTGGCCGACAATGCCAAACTGCAGCACATCAAACTGTCATTTGAGAGCGAGAAGGCTTACCACTTCGCGCACAATGACGTGGTGATGGGCCGTGATGCGAATGTAGCCACCACCAGCTTCCTGCTGGGGGCGGGCTTATCGCGTCACAACACCAGCGCGCAGCTGAATGGCGAAAATACCAATCTGGCGATCAACAGCTTGTCGTTGCCGGTGAATCAGGAAGTGTGCGATACCCGCAGCTATCTGGAGCACAACAAAGGCTACTGCACCAGTCGTCAGATGCACAAAGTCATCGCGCGCGATAAAGGTCGTGCGGTGTTCAACGGCATGATTAAAGTGGCACAGCACGCGCTGAAAACCGATGGACAGATGACCAACAACAACCTGTTGCTGGGCCGTCTGGCTGAAGTGGACACCAAGCCGCAGTTGGAAATCTATGCTGATGACGTGAAGTGCAGTCACGGTGCGACCATTGGTCGTATTGATGAAGAGCAGATGTTCTATCTGCGCTCGCGCGGCATCGATGAGACCGCCGCACAGCGTATGATCATCCATGCATTTGCCGCTGAACTCACCGAAACGCTGGAGAATCCGGTACTGCGTCAGGTGGTGCTGCAGCGCATTGCCGCGCGTATTCCGGGAGTTGAGTCATGAGTTTCGATCTCGAACGCATCAGAGCGGAATTTCCGATTCTGAAACGTGAGGTCAACGGACATCCGCTGGCCTACCTTGATAGCGCGGCCAGCGCACAGCGCCCGCTCGCGGTCATCAATGCGGAAAGTTATTTCTACCAGCACGGCTATGCAGCTGTGCACCGCGGTATCCATTCGTTGAGCGCGCAGGCGACCACTGACATGGAGAACGTGCGTCATCAGGCAGCGCGTTTTCTTAACGCCGCTTCGCCTGAAGAGATCATCTTCGTCAAAGGCACCACGGAAGCCATCAATCTGGTGGCTAACAGTTGGGGCGGCAGTCAGCTGCAGCCAGGCGACAACATCATCATCACCGAGATGGAGCATCACGCTAACATCGTACCGTGGCAGATGGTGGCACAGCGTACCGGCGCAGAAATTCGCGTACTGCCGCTAAATGCGCAGGGCGAGCTGGCGCTGGAGCAGCTGAGCGGCTTGATTGATGGCCGCACTCGTTTGCTGGCGGTGACCCACGTTTCAAACGTGCTCGGCACCGTCAATCCTGTGAAAGCCATCGTGGCGCAAGCGAAAGCCGCTGGCGTGATTACGCTGGTGGATGGCGCGCAAGCTGTGATGCATCACGCGGTGGATGTGCAGGATATCGACTGTGACTTCTACGCCTTCTCCGGCCATAAAATTTATGGTCCGACCGGTATTGGTGTGCTGTACGCGCGTAAAGCGTTGCAGGAGATCATGCCACCGTGGGAAGGCGGCGGTTCGATGATTTCTGAAGTGGTGCTGCCAACCGGCACCACCTTTAACAGTACGCCATGGCGTTTCGAAGCGGGCACGCCAAATACCGGCGGTATCATTGGTTTGGGTGCGGCGTTAACGTGGATCAGCGAACTGGGCCTGGACGTTATTCATCAGCGCGAATCGATGCTGATGCGTTATGCGCTGGATAAACTGGCTTCGGTGCCGGATCTGGTGATTTACGGTCCGGAGAGTCGTAGCGGCGTGGTGGCTTTTAACCTCGGCAAGCATCACGCGTTTGATGTCGGCAGTTTCCTTGATCAATACGGTATTGCGATCCGCACCGGCCATCATTGCGCAATGCCGCTGATGCGTCATTATGCGGTGCCGGCGATGTGTCGTGCCTCCTTCGCGCTGTATAACACCGAAGAAGAAGCCGATCGCCTGGCCGCAGGTTTGACCCGTATTCATCGTCTGCTGGGCGGTTGAGCAGATTTCAGGAGTGATTCATGGCGAATTTGCCAGATAAAGAGAGACTGGTTCGTAACTTTAATCGTTGCGCTAACTGGGAAGAGAAGTACCTCTACATCATTGAACTCGGTGGGAAATTACCAGAATCCTCCGAAAGCTTACAGCAGCCAGAACACGTGATTTCAGGCTGTCAGAGCCAGGTGTGGATACGCATGACCCCGCAGGCCGATGGCACTATCGCCTTCGAAGGTGACAGTGATGCCGCCATCGTTAAAGGGTTGATTGCAGTGGTATTTAGCCTGTATCAGGGGCTTAAGGCGCCAGAGATTCTCGATCTCGATGTGCGTCACTGGTTCGGCGAATTGGCGCTGACCTCACATCTCACTCCCTCGCGTTCACAGGGTCTGGAAGCCATGATCCGCGCGATCCGGCATAACGCTCAGACCCTCAGCTAAGTTACACTCTCCAGACCCCGGCTTGACCGGGGTCTGTTCTATCCGACAAAGAGAAAATTGCATGAAACCAGCCTTACGTTTAGCCGGTGCATTGCTGTTGTCCTGTTGCGGACTCTCTGCACCTGCATTTGCTACGGAATATCCCCTACCAGCCGATAACAGCCGTTTAATTGGCGAGAATACCCTAACCATCGTGCCGGATGACAAACGGCCGCTGGAGAGCATTGCCGCGCATTATAAGATAGGCATGCTCGGCATGCTGGAAGCCAATCCAGGCGTTGATCCCTGGCTGCCAAAGGCCGGCACACAATTAACCGTGCCGCTGCAGATGCTGCTGCCTGATGCGCCACGCGAAGGTATCGTGATTAACCTCGCGGAACTGCGGCTCTACTACTATCCGAAAGGTGAAGATCGTGTGGTGGTCTATCCGATTGGTATCGGCCAATTGGGCGCCATGACGCCAACCATGGTCACCAGCATCAGCCAGAAAATCCCTAATCCTACCTGGACGCCAACCACCAATATCCGCAAGCGCTATGCCAAAGAGGGCATCACTTTGCCGGGCGTGGTGCCCGCTGGGCCAGATAACCCGATGGGGCTGTTTGCGATGCGTCTGGCGCGCGGCACCGGTCAGTATCTAATTCACGGCACTAATGCTGACTTTGGTATTGGTATGCGCGTGAGTTCTGGCTGTATTCGCCTGCGACCGGATGATATTGAAGCGCTGTTCAACAGCGTGCCGAAAGGAACGCGCGTGCAGGTGATCAACCAGCCCATCAAATATGCCATTGAGCCCGACGGTAAGCGCTACGTTGAAGTGCATCAGCCTTTATCGCGCAATGATAAGGATGATCCACAAACCATGCCGATTGCACAGTCTGCGCAGCTGAAAGCCTTCTCAAAGAGTGAGAAGAGCGATACCGCGTTGATTAAGGAAGTGATAGCCCGACGTTCAGGAATGCCGGTGTTAGTGAGCAGCGGTGAGCCGGTAACTAATCAGAGTGCTGAAGCTGTAGGTGAAGCAGTAGCGCAACCCTAATTCGGACCAGATAAACGCAGAATCCGGACAAAAAAAATGGTGCCACATGGGCACCATTTTTCAACCAGTACTCTTACTTACGGTAAGAGTGAGCCTGGTTGTCCAGACGCTGGTTAGCGCGAGCTGCGTCATCTTTAGCAGCCTGAACGTCAGAACGGATTGCGTTCACGTCGTTGCTCAGCTGATCAACTTTAGCGTTCAGAGTCTGAACGTCTGAAGACAGTTGGTCGATTTTAGCGTTGCTTGAGCAACCAGCCAGCATAGTTGAAGCCAGGATTACAGCGCCCAGTACCAGTTTAGTGCGATTCATTCTTTATACCCTCTAGATTGAGTTAATCTCCATGTAGCGTTACAAGTATTACACAAAGCTTTTTGAGTTGAGAATAAATTTTTGATGAGAACATGCTTAATTTTGATCGTTCGCTCAAAGAAACAGCATTTCACAGAAGAAGATGAAAATAATTAGCTAAAACAGAGAGATTTAATCGGACTAACCTTAATCATACGAGATTTTGAATAGTTAATTTCGATTGGAAATTTCTGGTTTTTGTATTACATCAGCAATAAAAAAAGCGCCTGGAAAAGGCGCTTTTTAATAAAAATTCAGTTGCTAATCAGATTACATGTACAGAAGCGGTGTTTGTCGTTCCGCTTGGTACTAATGCGCCTGAAACCATTACCACAACATCGCCTTTCTGCGCATATCCGCTTTCCAGCGCCATTTCTTTACCAATGCGATAGAAATCATCAGTTGAGGCAATTTCTGTCACCAGATGGGTTTCGATACCTTTGCTCAGAATCAGCTGACGCGCGGTGGTTTCGTTGGTGGTGAGCGCCAGAATGGTGGCATCCGGGAAATACTTACGGATCGCTTTGGCAGATTTACCGCCTTCGGTAGCTACAACAATCAGTGGTGCTTCCAGCTTCTCTGCAGTCTCAACCGCACCGCGGCACACTGCTTCGGTGATGCGCAGCTTGCGTGAGTCTTGCAATGAATCGATGCGGGATTTCATCACGCGATCGGTGCGCTCACAGATGGTCGCCATGATGGTGACCGACTCCAGCGGATAGCGGCCTTTCGCGCTCTCACCAGACAGCATCACCGCATCGGTACCATCGAGGATGGCGTTAGCCACGTCGCCAGCTTCTGCGCGGG
The DNA here is from genome assembly GCF_024707505.1 of Pantoea sp. SOD02. GTDB lineage: Bacteria > Pseudomonadota > Gammaproteobacteria > Enterobacterales > Enterobacteriaceae > Pantoea > Pantoea symbiotica. The sequence continues at coordinate 1,833,897 of NZ_CP102604.1, forward strand.
TAGGGCGCGGGTTTTTGATCATTGAATCCAGCATCTGCGTCGCGGTGATCACCACTTTGCGGGCTTTATTACATTTTTTGATCATCATCTTCTGCGCGAAGATCACTTCTTCAACCGGGATCTCAACGCCGAGGTCGCCACGCGCAACCATGATGCCGTCTGACGCTTCGAGGATTTCGTCGAAGTTGTTCAGGCCTTCCTGGTTCTCGATTTTCGAGATGATTTGAATGTGTTCGCCGCCGTGTGCTTTCAGGTGCTCACGGATTTCCAGCACGTCAGAACGCTTACGGATAAATGAAGCGGCGACGAAATCAACGTTCTGCTCGCAACCAAAGATCAGGTCGCGCTTATCTTTTTCCGCCAGTGCAGGCAGCTGAATGGAGACACCTGGCAGGTTAACGCCTTTGTTCTCACCCAGATCGCCGTTGTTCAGGACATTACAGATCACTGAGTTCTCAGTGACTTCAGTCACCTGCATACCGATCAAGCCATCGTCGACCAGCACGGTGTTACCAATTTTCAGGTCTTCAGTGAAACCGGCGTAGGTCACGGCAACACGTTCGCTGTTACCAATCACCGACTGATCGGTAGTGAAGGTGAAGGTCTGGCCCGCTTTCAACGATACATCGTTGCCGCCTTCCAGTTTCATGGTACGAATTTCCGGACCTTTGGTGTCCAGCAGAATAGCGGCCTGACGACCGGTTTTTTCCATAACGGCACGCATGTTGGTAATGCGTTGGCCGTGTTCAGCATAGTCCCCGTGCGAGAAGTTCAGGCGCATCACGTTCATGCCCGCTTCCAGCAGTTGGGTCAGCATCTCTTCAGATTCGGTTTTTGGACCGATAGTACAAACGATTTTGGTCTTTTTCATGTCAGGTTTTCTATAAGTTGTGATGGATGATAAAGGTCGGGATTCGATGCGCATGGCACCGAAGTGAGAATATTTATGGTGTTGGAACGGATTTCACAGAAATAAGAATAGGAGACGAAAGCAAAGCGTGCAGAGAAGTTATGCAGTACGCGAGGGAACTGAGTGATCAGTGTTGCGCAAATCATTGGAGTTGTTTGCATAGGCACGTTAGCGCTGAAACCTTTCAGGTGGAACAACGCGGCATAGTATAGTCGCTAAGTATGCGAAAACCAATATAAAAGCGGCGTGATAAAGACGATGCAGATCAAGAAAAAGGTGTTGCGCAAGGAGATAAAACCAGAATGGTGCGCTCTAATGGACTCGAACCATCGACCCCCACCATGTCAAGGTGGTGCTCTAACCAACTGAGCTAAGAGCGCATGCAGAATATTCAATAATTGGTGCGTCCGAGTGGACTCGAACCACCGACCCCCACCATGTCAAGGTGGTGCTCTAACCAACTGAGCTACGGACGCACTTGGTGCGCTCTAATGGACTCGAACCATCGACCCCCACCATGTCAAGGTGGTGCTCTAACCAACTGAGCTAAGAGCGCAACACGCTGTCAGGGCGACAGCGGGGACGAATATTAACGGCAGGCCGTGATGCTGGCAAGGGGAAAAAGTGTTTTTCCCCTACGACTGACCAGCAACTGTGCTATGCGTCGTTTTTTTCGCCGTTACCAGCCACTTAGCGCGCGGCGCGCGCCAAAATCACTTGCGCAGGCAGGCGCTGCAAACGACGGATGCGCCAAATCATCATCACTGCTGCGGAGGTCAGGCCGATAATAAAGCCACACCAGAAACCGGCGGGACCGAGTTTCGGCAATACCCAATCCGTCATCGCCAGTACATAACCCACCGGCAAACCCAGCACCCAATACGCGATAAAAGTAATGAAGAAGATCGAGCGCGTGTCTTTATATCCTCGCAAGATACCGCTGCCAATCACCTGAATCGAATCTGAGAACTGATAGATCGCCGCCAGCAGCATCAGTTGCGCCGCAAGAGTAATGACTTCAGGATTTGCGGTATACAGCGCGGCGATATCATGACGGAATATCACGGTAAACAGCGCGGTGATGGCCGCCATACTGATGCCGACTCCCTGGCCAGTCCACGCGGCAACGCGCGCCTGTTCGGCTGAACCTTGTCCGAGTCGATAGCCAACGCGAATGGTGGTGGCCACGCCGAGCGACAACGGCAACACGAACATCAACGAGCTGAAGTTGAGCGCAATCTGGTGCCCGGCCACTTTGACGATGCCGAGTGGTGATACTAAAAGCGCCACCACGGCAAACAGGGTCACCTCAAAGAACAGCGCCAATGCCACCGGCAAACCCAGCGTGAACAGGCGTGACAAAATTGCGCGTGACGGTGCGGACCAACGCGTTTTCATGCGGATATCGCGCATGCTTGCCATGCGTTTAACCCAGAAGCGCATCACCAGGAACATCACCCAATAGACCGACGCCGTCGCCACACCGCAGCCGACGCCGCCTAAGGCCGGCATACCGAAATGCCCATAAATGAACACATAGTTGAGCGGAATGTTCACCATCAGACCGAGAAAGCCGAGCAGCATCGCCGGTTTGGTTTTCGACAAACCTTCACACTGGTTGCGCATCACCTGGAACAGCAGATAACCCGGCGCGCCCCACAGCAACGCATGCAGGTATCCTTCGGCTTTGGCGGCCAATTCAGGATCGATGTCATGCATGGTGTTAATCAGATAACCGGCATTCCACAGTACCACCATAATCAGTAGCGCAACGGCAATTGCCATCCAGTATCCCTGGCGCACTTGTTCCGCGATACGTTCGCGTCGTCCTGAACCGTTGAGTTGCGCAACGGTAGGCGTCAAAGCCAGTAGAAGACCATGACCAAACAGAATGGCGGGAAGCCAGATAGAGGTGCCGACAGCAACGGCGGCCATATCCGTGGCGCTTACCGCACCGGCCATAACAGTATCTACAAATCCCATCGCCGTCTGGGCCACCTGAGCAAGGATGACCGGGATCGCGAGGGCCAGCAATTGACGCGCTTCTGTAAAATACTTCTGCACGTTACACCTGCTTAATTAAAGAAGAGAGCGGGGCGAAATCCCCAAAGAATGCGCGGCATAGTGTAGCGGCAGCGCTGGCTTCCGCCAAACGTTGATCGCATTTTGTTTAGCAATTTGTGTAAAGTTTGAACTCCGCCAAATTAAGCTGCCGCCAACAAGCTGTGATAAACTGACGCAAACTTTGCAGAGGCTGAGATCATGTTTACTGGAATTGTGCAAGGCACGGCAGAAATTGTCGGCATTGAAGAGAAAGATCTGTTTCGTACCCATATTGTGCGCTTACCGGAGGATCTGTTACCGGGCCTGGCGCTGGGCGCATCGGTGGCACACAACGGCTGCTGCCTGACCGTAACCGAGATTAACGGTGATCTGGTCAGCTTCGATCTGATTAAAGAAACATTGCGCATTACCAACCTGGGTGAATTAAAGGTGGGTGATGTGGTGAATATTGAACGTGCCGCGAAGTTCAGTGATGAAATTGGCGGCCATTTAATGTCTGGCCATATTATGACCACGGCGGAAATCTGCAAAATCATCCAGTCAGAAAACAACCGCGAAATCTGGTTTAAATTACAGGACGCCACGCAGATCAAATATATTCTGCACAAAGGTTTCGTGGGTATCGATGGAATTAGTTTGACCGTTGGCGACGTGACGAAAAGCAAATTCTGTGTGCATTTGATTCCGGAAACGCTGGAGCGCACCACTTTAGGCGCGAAGAAGTTTGGTCATAAGGTCAATATTGAGATTGATCCGCATACGCAGGCCATTGTGGAAACGGTTGAGCGCGTATTAGCGCAGCGTGAAGCCGCTGCACTGGCGCAGATTGCTAGCGCAGAATAATACCGTTAAAAAAGGCGCCATGTGGCGCCTTGATTCATTTCAAAGCTTATTAACGCGCAACGCGTAAACCGCCATCCTTGCCACGACTGAATACTACCTGCCACAGCTGAATATCACGGGCACGAAACGCACCGGCGCAGGCGTTGAGATAATAGTCGAACATTCGTTTAAAACGTTCGCCATATTTCTCAGCCAGCTGCGGCCACGCCGCCTGAAAACGTTCATACCATGCCATTAACGTCGTATCGTAATCTGCGCCAAAGTTATGCCAATCTTCCATGACGAAATGTGGCTCACTGGCGTCAGCGATTTGACGCACTGACGGCAAACAACCGTTCGGGAAGATATATTTATCAATCCACGGATCGACATTCATATCTGTGGTGAGGGCGCCAATGGTGTGCAGCAAAAATATGCCGTCTGGTTTGAGGTTGCGGTCAGCAACATCAAAATAAGTGGCATAGTTTTTCGGCCCGACATGTTCAAACATACCGACAGAAACGATGCGATCATATTGATTATTCAGGTCGCGATAGTCCTGCAGTAATATAGTGACATCCAGTCCTTCACAGCGTTGTTGAGCCAGTTTTTGTTGCTCTGCTGAAATAGTCACGCCATGCACCGTGACGCCATAATGGCGCGCAGCGTATTCTGCCAGTCCGCCCCAGCCACAACCGATATCCAACAGCGTCATACCCGGTTCAAGTTGCAACTTGCGGCATATCATATCCAGTTTGGCTTGCTGCGCGTTTTCCAGGGTATCAGCATCTTTCCAGTAGCCGCAGGAATATTGCATATAAGGATCAAGCATCAGTGAGAATAGATCATTACCAAGGTCGTAATGCTCTTTACCCACAATCCAGGCGCGTTTTTTTGATTGCAAATTAGTGAGACGCGCGGCGGCGATGCGCAACGTATCTTTAAAATGCCGGGGTAATTGTTTATCCAGATGGTGTTTTAAAACGCGATGGAAGAACATATCGAGCTGTTCGCACTCCCACCAACCATCCATGTAACTTTCACCTAATCCGAGCGATCCTTCCTCAAGAACGCGTTTAAAAAAATCTGGATGCTTTACCTGAATATCCCAGGGACGAGTGCCATTAACTGCAATATCAGCCCGCTCTAGCAGTTCATTGACGATCCGATACCAATGGTTTTCTTCAAGGCTCACTTCTTCTATAACAGATGAACTCATAGCTTCTCCATCACCTTCCGATCTGAACCTGAGAAAAAGAATAGCCAATTTCCCAAGACCTGTGAGAGAACTCACGGAAAATCCGTGCGCCAGAAATCCGACGTTGTACGACGTAGTACAGAGGTATGAATTTGAGCAGAAAAGTGGGTCGCCGCACCGGATAATGTGCAGACGCCATCCCGCGACAGTGTCGCTAAAGGCATTACATTTATATTATTGATTTAATACAGAATTACTGACCCACAGAGTATATGCTCACGTGGGTCAATATTCAACGGGTTATCGTTAGTTTGCTAACGAAAAGCGTTGGCTTAGAGATTATCTTCGCAGGGACGGGAAGTGTGGGCAATATCACTTTGTGCGTTTAGCGATCGCTGGCAGACAAAGCCCGCCCACGCCAGTACCACGGTAGCGACCATCACTAACGTGGTGTTGAACAACGCCTGCTCAAGACCGGCGGAGACCAGCAGGCTGGCAACAAAGCATAATCCTAACTGGAATAAGTTCTGTAATCCTGCGGCTTTACCGGTGGCGTGCGGGAAGGGCGCTAATGCGCTGGCAACCACAATCGGATAGATCGCACCATTGGCCAGCGCCATGCCGCAGAAGGGCATCAACAGCACAAACAGCGGCGCGGAAGGCATCAGGGCGATGACAAACAGACTCAGGATGCTCAGGCTATACAACACCAGCAACCACGGCAGCAGTTGCGCGCCCTGATAACGATTTAACAGCGTGCGGCAGCCAAAGCCGCCAATCAGAAACGCAATGGTCTGCGGAATATAGCTCAGGCCAATATCACCCGGCGTCAGGCCAGCAGCGGCGAGAATGAAAGGTGATCCCGTCAGCCAGGCAAAAAAGCTCGCTGAACACGCCGAGTAGATCAAGACGTTACCGCTATAAACGCGAGTACCCAGCAAGGTCAACCAGCCGGGTTGTTTTCCTGCCGCAACTTTCTCGCGCTTAGGCGAGGTTAACTGCAGCGTACCGATCAGCAACACCACGGCAACCAGCGTTAGCGTGATAAAGATGCTGCGCCAGTGGAAGTGGCCGATAAGCCAGGCGCCGAGTAGCGGTGCCAGCGCCGGAGACAGCGCAACCAGCGGCATAATCGTGGCAAACACTTTATTGGCTTTGGCTTTTGGATAGTGATCCACTACCAGCGCCTGCCAGCTCACCGCAGCCGCACACACACCAATCGCCTGCACAAAACGTAGCGCCAGCATCAGGCGGACATCGGTCACCCAAAGCATTCCCAGACAACCAAGGGCGAAGATGGCTAAACCGGCCAGCAAAATGGGTTTACGGCCGTAACGATCTGACAGCGGCCCCCAAAATACCTGTGCACAGGCGAAACCGCCGAGAAACAGACTCAGGCTGGCGCTAATGGTGCCAGGTGCGCTAGCGAAATCACGCTGCATATCGCCAAAGGCGGGTAAATACATATCCGTGGCAAGAAAGCCGAGCATGCTGAGCACGGCGAGATAAGGCATAAATGCTTTAGACGACAACATGGTGATTCTCATTTGGGCAGGTTGAACGCCGGGGAGTGTAAAAGGATGCAACGCGCTTTGTGAAACGCTAATATTTGCATAGTGCTGTTAAATTTTTTGAAGGCAAAATTATGTGGTCAGAATATGCGCTTGAAGTGGTAGATGCGGTGGCGCGCACCGGCAGTTTTAGTGCGGCAGCGCAGGAGCTGCATCGTGTGCCTTCTGCCGTCAGCTATACCGTGCGCCAGCTGGAAAGCTGGCTGGCGGTGCCGCTGTTTGAGCGTCAGCACCGCGAAGTGGTGATGACACCGGCGGGCGAGCATTTTGTACGTGAAGGGCGATCTGTTATCAAAAAAATGCTGGCAACCCGCCGACAGTGTCAGCAACTGGCGAATGGCTGGCGCGGGGAGCTAAGCATCGCGGTTGATTGCATTGTTAAACCGCAGCGTACGCGGCAGTTAGTGAAGGACTTTTATCGCCATTTTCCCGATATGGAGCTGATTATCAGCTACGAAGTGTTCAACGGCGTATGGGATGCATTGGCTGATGGCCGGGTTGATGTGGCGATTGGCGCAACCCAGGCGATTCCGGTGGGCGGACGTTTTGCCTTTCAGGATATGGGCGCACTGAACTGGCGTTGTGTAGTGAGTCCCGATCATCCGTTGGTTAACAGCAGGGAGCTGGATGATGAAACATTGCGGGCATGGCCATCGCTGGTGCTGGAAGATACCTCGCGTGCGTTGCCGCGCCGTATGACTTGGACGCTGGATAATCAGCGACGTCTGGTGGTGCCAGAGTGGGAAACCGGAATGGATTGTTTGCTGGCAGGATTGTGCGTTGGAATGGTGCCGGGCCATCTGGCACGTCCGCTGCTGGATAGCCATAAACTGGTCGAACTGGCACTGCCGCAAGCCTTTCCGGACAGTCCGTGCTGCGTTAGCTGGTCAGAACAGCGCGCGTCACCGGCGCTGGAATGGTTACTGGCTTATCTCGGGGATGCCGAAACGCTGAACCACGAATGGCTCAGCGAAGTGTCGGCTTAGCGGCGATAGTCGCGGAACGGACCGTACGCCACCGAACGGCGTTCAATCAGCGTTGGCTGAACTTCGATGGTTTGCGGATCTTCACGTTTGCTGGTGATGCGATCCAGCAGCATTTCCAGCGCTTTTTCACCCAGTTCGGCTTTTGGCTGATGCACGGTGGTCAGCGCTGGCGTGAAATAGCGCGCGTTGCGCACGTTATCGTAGCCGATGACCGAGATATCCTGCGGTACGCGCAAGCCCATCTCATCAGCAGCGCAAATCGCGCCCATCGCCATGATATCGCCACCGCAGAACACCGCAGTTGGGCGTTGTTTCTGATTTAAAATCTGCTGCATCGCCTGATAGCCCGATTCAGGTTCAAAGTCGCCCTGAACTACCCATTCCGGACGCACCGTAATGCCCGCTTCGTTCATCGCCTGCAGGAAGCCAGCGTGACGTCCGCCGCCGGTATTGCGCTCCATCTGGCCGGGAATGGCACCGATATCGCGATGGCCGCGTTCAATCAGATAACGCCCGGCGAGATAGCCGCCCTGAAACGCATTGTCTTGCACGGTATCGGTGAAATCACCGCGCGACGCACCCCAATCCATCACCACCATTGGAATGTTGCGGTTCTCTTCCAGCATCTGCAGCAAATCGTCTGGATACTCAGAACACATCACCAGCAAACCATCGACGCGCTTTTGCGCCATCATCGACAGGTAAGCACGCTGCTTTTGCAGATCGTTATGCGCGTTGCCGAGAATCAGCGTGTAGCCGCGTTCGAAACAACGGTTCTCCACCGCTTCGATAATTTCAGCGAAATAGGGCGCTTCGCTGGAGGTCGCCAGCAAACCTAAGGTTTTGGTGTGATTAACTTTGAGACTACGCGCCACGGCACTGGGCGAGTAGTGTAATTCTTTGATCGCTTCCCATACGGCGTTACGCGTCTCTTCCGCAACGAAACGCGTTTTGTTGATGACATGCGAAACCGTGGTGGTTGAGACACCCGCGCGTTTTGCGACATCTTTAATTGTTGCCATGAAAATGGTACTCCTGGGCTTATCGCAACTTACTGATAAGTATATTGTTAAACGTTTGCGTCTGCTAATGCTTTTATAGCCCAAAAAAGCGGGCAAAACGGTGTGTTTTAGCAGGCGAAATCACTTCATCACGCTGTAAATACAGCACGCGCAAAATCTGTTGCGCAACGAAAGGCGGCGATTCTAACAAGCTGGCGCGGATAACACGAGATTTTTGCCCATTGCTGTGCGAAAATCGCCTTAACCCTAATAATTGTGTGACTAAGGAGTTGTGATGAATACCGACCTGAAGCTGGCGCTAATGACCACCGTTGGCGCACTGTTGATGATTATCGCCTTCAGCTTTACCGCGATCATGCATTAACAAAAAAGCCGGAGCTGAGAACAGCATCCGGCTTTTTTATGATTGTTGCGCAACAGCTAGCGAATAGTTTTTGGCGTCATCATACGACGCGCGCCCACATAGTGTTTTTGCCAGTAATCCTCACCCAGTGCGCTAATCTGAATATCTTTGCCGGTACGCGGCGACTGAATGAATTTCCCGTTGCCGAGATACACGCCAACATGGTCGGCAGTGCCGCGATTATTGATGCGGAAGAACACCAGATCACCTTTCTCCAGCATTTCACGCTTAATCGGTGCCGCATCGCGCAGGTGATACATCTCATTGGCGGTGCGCGGGAATTTGAATTTCACCAGATCTTTATAGGCGTACCACACTAAGCCGCTGCAGTCGAAACCGGTGTGTGGCGAAGTGCCGCCCCACTGATAAGGTTTGCCGAGTTGGCCCATTAATTTGGTCATCGCCGTTTCACGCGCCTTTTGATAACGCTGGCGGTGCGCCTTACTCATTTTGATGCCGGTCAGGGCTAATGCTTCATCATCGACGGCGATCTCAGGTGTTTTCTTCGCTAAACGTTGATGACCGTATTTCTTAGCAGAGAGTTTCAGCGGGGATTTTTTGCTGGTGGTTTTGTGCAGCGCGGTTTCTGTTTTGGTCTGTTTTTTGAGTTTGAATTTTTGAACAGCAGTCAGGCGCGATTTTTTGGTGGTGGTTTTCACCGGGCGTCGTTTGCGGCGCTCGTCTTCACGTGCGCTCTTTTTCTCTGCTTTAAGCGAACTGGCATTAACGGGCGCATGCGGAGATGCAGCAGCCACATTAAAAAACAGTTGGGCGAAAGCCAGTATGAAAAGCGTAATTAGTAGACGCATAATCCGGTTACAGGTTAAGCAGGCTGAATGAAAGCAGACTGCGTTAAAGTGAGAGAAATCTGATCAAGCGATCAGCGCCGAGGCAATTCTAATCCACTTTTTTTCCAAAAGGTAAGGCCTTTTTCCATTAATATGTTACCAGATTGATTCTGTAGCAAAAATGAGCGATTTCAGCTGGTTAACGCAGCGAAGCTATTGCTAATTATTAATTTATTAATGCCAATTAATGATATGAAAATGTTATTTGTCATGCGTTAACTTAACAAACATGGCGATTAGCCAGTGCAAACGCAAAATCCCGTTTTCAGTCCGGGAGCGAAATCGCTACAATAAACAAACACGAAGTAGAAGATTAAGGAAGGCAATAATGAGTACTGTTGAAAAAATTCAGCGTCAGATCGCAGAAAACCCGATTCTGCTGTACATGAAAGGTTCTCCAAAGCTGCCAAGCTGCGGTTTCTCGGCGCAAGCCGTGCAGGCGCTTTCTGCGTGTGGCGAGCGTTTCGCATACGTGGACATTCTGCAGAACCCGGACATTCGCGCTGAAATGCCAAAATACGCTAACTGGCCAACCTTCCCGCAGCTGTGGGTCGATGGCGAACTGGTCGGCGGCTGCGACATCATCGTTGAGATGTTCCAGCGCGGTGAACTTCAGCCACTGCTGAAAGAGACCGCTGAGAAGTATAAAGAAGCGGAATAATGCAGAAGGCCGACAAATGTCGGCCTTTTCTTTGCTTACTCGGCAGACGCGTCGTCTGCGGATTCTTCACTGAAAGCCAGCGGCCAGCCGCCCAGGCGTTTCCAGCGGTTCACCAACTCACAAAACAGCGTCGCGGTTTGCTCGGTGTCATACAGCGCCGAATGCGCTTGCGTACTATCAAACTCCATTCCCGCCGCTTTACAGGCTTTCGCCAGCACGGTTTGCCCCAGCACTAAGCCGCTTAATGCTGCGGTATCAAAGGTAGCAAAAGGGTGGAACGGATTGCGCTTCAGGCTGGCGCGCTCTGCGGCCGCCATCACGAAGTTGAGATCGAAAGTGGCATTGTGCGCCACGATAATCGCGCGATTGCAGCCGCTATCTTTGGTGCCTTTGCGCACCATTTTAAAAATCGCATGCAGCGCTTCGTATTCACTTACCGCACCGCGCAGCGGGTTAGTGGGATCGATGCCGGTAAACGCCAGCGCCGCAGGATTTAGAATGGCGCCTTCAAACGGTTCCACATGGAAGTGCAGCGTTTCATCGCGGTGCAACCAGCCGTCTTCATCCATTTTCAGCGTTGTGGCTGCAATTTCCAGCAGTGCATCGGTTTGTGCATTGAAACCTGCGGTTTCAACGTCGATCACAACAGGATAAAAACCGCGGAAGCGTTGGTGGAGAGCGTTTAAAGCGTTCGATTCAGACATCAGGATCTCATGGCAATAAATAGGGCAGCGCGCATTATGGCAAAAATCGCAGGAGGGTGCAGCAGGAGAGGGAAGTCAGCCTGCAATTAGCAGGCTGACCAGCAACCTTAGTTGCCTAAGCCGTGACCGGCATGTTTGTTTTCAATCAGTTCGATCTTGTAGCCGTCGGGATCTTCAACAAACGCAATAATGGTAGAACCGCCTTTTACCGGGCCCGCTTCACGCGTCACGTTGCCGCCCGCGCTGCGAATGCGTTCGCAGGTGTCAGCCACATTGTCCACGCCGAGCGCGATATGGCCGTAAGCGTTGCCGAGATCGTATTTATCCACGCCCCAGTTGTAAGTCAGCTCAATCACCGCGCCTTCGCTCTCTTCGGTGTAGCCAACGAATGCCAGCGTGTATTTGTACTCGGTGTTTTCGCTCTGACGCAGCACGCGCATGCCGAGCACGCGGGTGTAAAAATCGATAGAACGTTGCAAATCGCCAACGCGTAACATGGTGTGAAGTAAACGCATAACATCCTCTTTTTTAAAACGTCATCAGTGAATGACAAGACAACTAAGTATACACACTGATGAAACAACGCTGCCGCCTATCCGACGCGGCAGCCATTTTCTTACAGGGTTGGATAATCGGTATAGCCTTCCGCGCCGCCGCCGTAGAAGCTCTCAGGACGCTGCGGATTAAGTGGCGCATCTTGCTGCAAACGAGCAACCAGATCCGGGTTAGCGATAAAGTCGCGACCAAACGCCACCGCGTCAATCAGGCCGCGTGCAATCAGATCATCTGCTTTCTCAACGGTGTAAGCACCGGCACCGATAATCACGCCCGGGAACAGCGCACGCACTTTCTCACGGAATGCATCGCTGTATGGCTGTCCGCCTGCCCAGTCTGGCTCAGAAAGGTGCAGATAGGCGATGCCGCGCTTGCCCAACTCGGCGATGTACCACAACGCTGCTTTCTCTTCTTCCGGGCCATTTTCCAGATTCTGGAAGGCACCGATTGGCGAAACGCGGATACCGATACGATCGGCAGACCAGTTAGCAATCGCCGCATCCACCACTTCCAGCGCGAAACGACCACGTTTCTCAATCGAACCGCCGTACTCATCGCTACGCTGATTTGAGCCGGGTGCGAGGAACTGATGCATCAGATAACCGTGCGCTGAGTGCAGCTCCAGCAGGTCGAAGTCGGCTTCGCGCGCATTGGCGGCGGCCTGACCAAAATCTTTAACAATTTGCTGAATTTCAGCCACTGACAGCTCGCGCGGTACTGAGGTGTCTTCACGGTAGACCGAACCATCCGCAGCGCGCAGGGAAGTGCGCGTACCTGCCGCCAGCGCGGTCGGTGCGACCGGCGCTTTGCCTTCTGGCTGCACGCTATTATGAGAGATGCGGCCGGTGTGCCACAGCTGCACGGCGCTGTGACCGTTAGCGGCATGAATGCCTTCGTTAATCATTTTCCACGCGGCAATTTGCTGCTGTGTGTGCAGACCCGGCGCACCGGCATAGCCTTTCGCCTGGAAAGTGATCTGGGTGGCTTCGGTGATGATCAAACCGGCACTGGCGCGCTGCTGATAATATTCAGCCATCAGCGGCGTCGGAATATCGCCCGGCTCAATGCTGCGCAGACGCGTCAACGGAGCCATGAAAATGCGGTTTGATACGGTAATCGCGCCCACTTTGAGTGGGGAGAACAGCTGCTTACTCGCCATATTGATTGCTCCAGGAAGACCGGTCGTCTAGTAACGACAATTTTTAAAAATCAGTGACTTATCAGCCACTGTTCGATGGTGTCGAGCGCCAGGCTAATCGGGCCCGGCTCTCGGGAAATCTTGCTCTGCAAACTGGCTCCCAACCACAACAAGTAGCAGCGCTGCGCCAGCTGCTGCGGCGTTTGACCAAACGGCAGCGGCTGCTCAGCTGCTACCTCAGTCAAACAGCGCGTGTAGGCAGCGATGATGGCATTGGCACCCTGTTGCAGGGCATCGCGCATGGGTTCGGAGAGATCGCACACTTCGGCTGACAATTTCACGCCAAGGCAGCCAACAATATGACCTTGCTCGATAAACAGCCTTTCGCCGTAGCGGAAATGCGCTAACAGGCGTTCGCTCGGCGGTAAACCGGGCAGATTCAGCTGCTGATCAATCTGTTGCTGGAAGTGGGCGAAGTAGCGCTCAATCAGCGCCACGCCAAAGGCCTCTTTCGAACCGAAATAGTGGTAGAACGAGCCTTTAGTGACTTCCGCCAGCGCCAGCATCTCGATCAAACCCATGCCGGTAAAGCCGCGCTGTAAGCAAACCTGCTCGCCAATAGCGAGCAGATGTTCACGGGTATCGTTGCGTTGCAGAGTCTTGTTCATGGGTCGCAGGTTATTAGACCAGTCAGTCTAGCGCAACCCTCAGGCGGCGGTTTGGCACGATCTGTTCATATCCAGCTGCGGTTGATACTGCTGCGTCTGGATATTGAACATACCTAAAAGCGTATGGAAAAGATTATCTTGCGACACCTTTGCATCGGCAGCTTGCTGACGCAAACAGGCCTCATTGATGTGATTCGCCGCCGCGTATCCCGGTGACATCCACATCAGCAGAGGAATGTGTGTTTGCTGCGAGGGCGCAAACATATAAGGCGCACCGTGCAGATACATCCCACGTTCGCCAAGCGATTCGCCGTGATCGGAGAGATAGACCAGCGCCACATTAAAGCGATCGCTCAGGCCTTTGAGCTTATCGATGGTGCGGCTCAGCATGGCGTCGGTATACAGCAGCGAGTTATCGTAGGTATTTACCAATGCCTGATGATCGCAATCCTGAATCTGTTTGCTGTCGCAGGTGGGCGTAAAACGGCGGAACTCAGCCGGATAACGCTGATAATAGGCTGGACCGTGGCTACCCATTTGATGCAGTACAATAATGCCGTCGTTGTGTAGGCTATCAACATAGTTATCAAGACGATGCAGCAAAACATCATCCTGGCAAAACCCATCGTGACAATATTGCGGCAGTTTCCACTGCGTCATATCGGTGTGCGGCACGCGGTCGCAGGCGCCTTTGCAACCACCATCGTTTTCGCGCCACAGCACGCTCACGCCGGCATGCGCCAGGATATCAAGCACGCCTTCCTGATGGTGCGCCAGATTTGCGTCGTAATGCACGCGAGGCATATTGGAGAACATGCAGGGCACCGATATGGCGGTTTCTGTGCCACAGGAAGTGGCGTTGGGATAGTAAATGACCTGCTGTTTTTTCAGCTCCGGATTGGTGTCACGCGCGTAGCCACCCAGCGAAAAATTCTCGGCGCGTGCGGTTTCACCCACCACTAACACCACCAGCGTTTTCTTGGTTGCTGCGAAGATTAATGGGCCTTTGTGGGCATCCTCGCCAATTTTTACCAATTCCTGACTACCTTGCAGATAGCGTTGATCGACATAGTGGCCAGTACCGCTAACCACGTTGGCCGGAGTAATCATCTTGATCAGGTTTTTATTGTTGCGAATCAGCGAGGCGTAATCTTTGTAAAACAGCGCCGCCATCAGCAATATGATTAATATTGCGCCCAGTGCGCCCGTCAGGCGTTGCAGCAGATTCCACCACCAGCGCGTGCCATTATTGATGCGCACGCCGCAAATCAGCACAACCGGCACCATTCCCATCAACAGCATCCAGAGTAGATAGCGACTGCTGATCAGCGCACCGGCTTCCTGCGGGTCGGATTCAAAGACGTTTTGAATCATATTGGTGTCGATCACCGTGCCAAAACTGTGCATGAAGTAATTGGCGGCGGCGCTAACCAATACCAGCGCAATTAGCAACGGTTTGCGCAGATAAGGCCAGGCGGCTAGCGAGAAGAGAAAATAGAAAGCCGAGGCGAGCACCAGCGGAATACTGGCGGCGAACAGATAATCGTGGACGTGATCGTAAGGGATCATTTCCCAGGCGCGCAGCAAGAAAAGGGCATTCAGGACTAATGCGAAAAACAGGGCGGCAATAAGATTAAATCCGTTGGTGCCGCACTGAAAGGTGATCGGGAATCTCATGAAAACTCAACGGTAAGAGGTAATGTGACAATCGTATGAAGACAAGATGAGGAAAACCTTAACGAAGATTAAACGTAAGCAATCCAAATCCTTTAAATGCTGGCATTTTGGTAAACAGGCGTAACGAAATGCCGCGATGGCTTGATTATGCGCAATGCCCGTATACTCTTTGCACAATGTCATTAAGCTGTTATCAATGTGATTTGAGATGTTAATTGCGGAGTGCATGTGGCCGAGCAACTAGAGTTCTTCCCCGTTCCTAGCCCGTGTCGTGGCATTTGCCAGAGTGACGCACGTGGCTATTGTCGTGGCTGTTTACGCAGCCGGGAAGAGCGCTTTAACTGGATGAAATTCAGCGATGCGCAAAAGCGTGATGTGCTGCGCTTGTGCCGGCAACGCTTTTTGCGTCTGCAGCGCCAGCAAAAAGTCGATGAAGATCATGATCCACAACAACCGGAACTGTTTTAAGAAAACGACGATTTGCCTTTCCGTTATACTCCCGCTTTCGTTATCTGGAATCGTGTTTAGGGGAGTTTAACCATGTTACAACCGCAGGCTATTGCACCGCAGGGACCGTCCTTTTCACCGCTGATTGCCGGTTACTGGCGTTTAATGGAGTGGGGCATGACGCCGCAGCAAGTGGTGCAGTTTATTGAGCACCATTTAGCGCTGGGCATCACCACCGTCGACCACGCCGATATCTACGGCGATTACCAGTGTGAAGCCGCCTTTGGTGCAGCACTGCGCCTCGCGCCGGGTTTGCGTGAAAAGCTGCAAATCGTCACTAAATGCGGCATTGCGACACGCGCCAAACCCGAACACCGCATTGGTCACTACATCACCGAAGCCAGCCACATTCTGCACAGCGCCGAAAATTCGCTGCGCCATTTCAATACCGATTACCTCGATTTGCTGCTGATTCATCGCCCGGATCCGTTGATGGACGCGGATGAAATTGCCGAAGCCTTTACGGCGTTGCATCAGAGCGGCAAAGTGCGCCATTTTGGCGTCTCTAACTTTACTGCGTCTCAGTTCACGCTGCTGCAATCGCGTTTGCCATTTAGTCTGGTCACTAATCAACTGGAAATCTCCCCGCTGGAGCAAACGTCGCTGCTGGATGGCTCGCTCGATCAGTGCCAGCAAAACCGCATCCGCCCAATGGCGTGGTCCTGCCTCGGTGGCGGCCGCGTGTTTAACGATCCGCACTATCAGCCGTTGCGTGATGAGCTGGAGCAGGTGAAGCAGGAGATTGGCGCCAGCAATATCGAGCAAGTGGTGTATGCATGGGTGATGAAGCTGCCAAGCCTTCCGCTGCCGATTATTGGATCAGGCAAAATTGAACGTGTGAAAGAAGCGGTTGGCGCCTGCCAGTTAACCCTCGATCGCCAGCAATGGTTCCGCATCCGCAAAGCCGCCATCGGCTACGATGTGCCCTAAAGCGTAAAGCTGCGTCAAATTACGGCAGCCTGGATGAAAGCAGTCCAGGCTTACAGGGAATCTAACCGTAAGGAGACGTTATGAAGAAAACCCTCATTGTTATGCTGGCTCTGGCCTGCGCCGCAGGCGCGCAGGCGGCGTCAGAAGAAGTCACGCTGCACGAAACCACCGCGCAGGGCATCGGAGCGGCAATCGGCAAAGTCACTATCAGCGAAACGCCGTACGGTGTGCAATTTACGCCAGCGTTAAGCGGCCTAAAGCCGGGCGTTCATGGTTTCCACGTGCATGCCAAAGGCAGCTGTGAACCGGGCGAATCGGACGGTAAAACGGTGGCGGCCGGTGCGGCGGGCGGACATCTCGACCCGCAAAAAACCGGCAAGCATCTTGGCCCGTACGCCGATGGTCACCTTGGCGACTTGCCTGCGCTGTTTGTAACCGAAGATGGCAAGGCGAATTATCCGGTGGTTGCGCCACGCATCAAATCCCTGAGTGAAATCAAAGGTAAAGCCTTGATGGTGCATGTGGGCGGCGATAATCATGCCGACCATCCGCAACCGCTCGGCGGCGGCGGGGCGCGTTTTGCCTGCGGTGTAATTTAACTTCGTGGGCGGCAGCAGCTTGTCGCCCTGATTTCCTTACTTTGAAAAAAATTGACCCATTTTCTTGCTACTCTCAGCGGTTTTTCCGTCCTATGATATTGATTCAGGAATAAAACCTTCAGGGGCAGGAATGAAACCGCGTGGGATGATGTTGTTATGTTTATTGCTGGTGGGATGCGATCAACCCAACGACACACAGCTGCGTTTAGATGCCAGTCGACAACTACAACGCACCATCGATACCAATCCACTGCGTGTTGAGTGTGAAAAAATTGCGCGCGGCCGTGAGTGGCTGACACAGCACACCCTTCATCGTCTTGAAGCCAAAGGCTGCGAAAACGTTCTGCGCAGCGCGACCGAAACTAACTTCACCCACAGCGAAACCTATCATCATGCGATGACGGTGGTATGCGGTGGCATTCAGGGTAAAAGTTTCACCGGCACCACCTTGTATCGACGTTTTATCTACTCTTCAGAAGAGAAGGCGCTGGTGATTGAACCGATGACCGATCAGGACAAAACCCGCTTCGAAGGACAGAAATCGCTGCAGCAGTTGCAGGATGATTTTAATCGCCAGACCACGCAATATTGTCAGTGATTAATCCGGCACCGCCTGCGCCAACTGGGCGAGTGAGCAGCGCAGGCGCCACAAAATACCCGCCAGCGTATTGGCTTCGCTCTCTGCTTGCTGCTGCAGCTGGTTAATCATGGTTTCCAGCTCATCCAGCGTGGCCTGCAACGCGGTGTGATGCACGCCACGCAGGCTCATAATCCGTTGTAGATCCTGCAGGCTGCTGTCGCGCATTTGCCCGAGCGTAGCCGACGTCGGCTGCCATTCGCGCAGCTGCCAGACAATGTGGGAACAGTTGAGTAGCACCACGCCCCAGCGCAGCAGCCAAACGCGCGCCTGCTCGTCACGACTGTTACTCAGCTGACTAATATGATGATAAATCTGCGATTCAAAGTGGCTTTCGCTCAGACGCGGCTGACGGCGTAGCTGATCGAGAAATGCATGGCGCAAGGCGCGAATATGCCGACGACTGCGGCGCGCATCGGAACTGGGACGTAGCACCTGAAACGCCAGCCACGCCAGCAGTACGCCGCACACCTTGGCGATATTGTCATTGAGGAAGCTTTGATAATCCCAGTCCGGTGGATTGGTGACGGCGATAAAGGATCCCATAAATACAATGAATTGCCCCCACATTCCCGCGCGTTTCTTCTGCTGCAGTTTGAACAACTGCAAGGTGAGTAACAGCGGGAACAGCACCAGCAAAAACTGCCACAGCGCGCTGATTTGCACCATCAAACCAAACTGCAGCACAAAACTAAACAGCGACAGCCACAGCAATGTTTTCAGTAATAGCGAGACGCTGCCGCTCGGCGAAGGCGCGGAAGAGTAAAGCACGCACGCGATGGCGGTGAGCGTCAGGGCGGCGGCACCGGAATCCCATTGCGTAGTGATCCAAAAGGCGCAGCCCAGCATGATGACGCTAAAAGTGCGCAGGGCGCTCCAGCCGGCTTCAGCACTGTCGCTTTCGCGCGCCAGCGATGGCGCATACGGTGGTTGAAAACGGGTATCGGCATCGGCGCGTTCAATCAGGCGAATCCAGCGATTGACGTTGAGATAGACCCAGCAGAAATAACGCAGGCGCTGAACGAAGGCGCGTTGGCGGTAATCACCGGTTGCTGATGGCGTGATGCCACGCAAAATCAGCGCCAAACGGTATTTGTCGCAGTGCGGCTGCGCCAATTCGTGCAGCAGTTTTGCCATGGCATCGTAAAGTTCAGGCGGCGCATCGGGCCAGTTCAGCAACATGCGGCGCAGACTGGAGAGCACGCTGGTCAGACGCAGCTGCTGATGCAGCACATAGTTCAGCACGTTGTTCTGACGGCGGAAGCGATAGTGGCTCCAGAACGCCTGAATGCGCAGCAGGTTCATGGTGAGAATCTGGCTAATGACATTTTCATGGGCGGTGCGCACGTTATCGGTGCTGCCTTGCTGCAGTAATAACACCGCATGATCCAGCAAACGCGCGTGCATCTGACGCAGTGAACTCATCAGTGCATTGCCATCCGAGGTGCTGGGCAGAATCATCATCATCAATCCGGCGCAAAGAATGCCGGAGATCACTTCGCAAACGCGCGCCTGGGCGATATCCCACAGCTGAGTGACATCGGTGATATTGACGCTGCTAAAGGCAATGATGGCGGCGGTATATCCCGCCAGCGAAAACGCGTAGGCCACGTTGTTTTGGTAGTGATTGGCGATCCAGGTGCAGAACGCCAGCCAACCGGCCATGAAAAAGGCAAACAGCCAGGGCTCGTTTAGCGTGTGTCCGGCAATCAGCAGCGCGGCGCTGGCACCGAGTAAACTGCCAACGATGCGCCCCAGACTTTTACTGATGGCACCGCCGACGGTGGGAAAACTCACCACCGCCGCCGATGTCATGGCCCAGTAGGGTTCATCGAGTTGCAGCGCATAAGCGATGGTCAAGGCGAGACACATCGCAATGCCATTACGCAGCGCGTAGCGCCACTCGCCCCAGCTTGCTTTTATCCACGGCAGATTTTGCCAGGCCAGCCACTGAAAATTCATCACAACCTCAGTGCGCGATCGAGATGGTGCAGGTGGTGCCCGCCACCAGCGGCACGCCTTCCGGCAACGCATCTAAGCGAATGCGCACCGGCACGCGCTGCGCCAGACGCACCCAGGGCACGTTAGGCTTGATATCCGGCACCAAACCGCCATCGCTGGCGACGCTTTGGTCGTAAATAGCGCGTCCGATACTCTCCACTTTGCCCTGCAAACGCGCACCGTTGCTGTACAACACAATCTGCGCCGCAGCGCCGGGTTGAATATGGCGCAGCTTAGTCTCTTCGAAATAACCCATCACGTAATAAGAGTGGCTGTCGACCAGCGCAAACAGCGGCGTACCGGCGCTGGCATAGTTGCCGGTACGAAGCGTCAGGTTGCTGATCCAGCCATCGGTGGGCGCGGTAATCGTAGTTTGATCGAGGTTCCAGCGTGCCTGATCGAGGCTGGCCTGCGCCGCTTTCGCCGTTGATGCGGCGGCATTGGCGGTTAAGCGCGCGGCGTCCATATCTTCCGCTGAAATGACGTTGCGCGGCAGGCTGGCGCGGCGATTGGCTTCGTGCTGTGCTTTTGCCAGATCGGCCTGCGCTTTGGCTAACTGCGCTTCGGCGTTGGACTGCGCAATTTGCCACGGCACCGGATCGAGCTTGAGCAGCACATCACCTTTATGCACGAACTGATTGTCACGCACCTCCAGGGCGATGATGCGCCCGGACACTTCCGGCGTGATATCCACCAGTTCGGCGCGCACTTTGCCATCACGCGTCCACGGCGATTGCATGTAGTAATTCCACATCCACCATCCGGCAAGCAGGGCCAGCGCAAAGATCACTAGGGTTGAAAAATACTTAAAAGGGTTGAATTTCATAGTGATTTATCCGAGGCTCAGTAACCACAATGCGCCAGCGACGCACAGTACAAACAGGGAAAGGTCCATTAAGGTGGGATGCCAGACATCGCCGGAGTAGATCCAGCCGCGTATCAGCGGGTGAATCAACAACCAGAAAAAGAATCCGAGTAACACCGCTTTAAACAGCGGCGGGAAAAACAGCGACGCACCGAACACCAGGTCGGTAAGCGGGGCGCTGGGGGAAAAAGCGGTTAGGGACACGTGTCATCATCCTTTTTGACCGGGAATCATCTAAATAGAGCGTAGACGGCAAGCGTATATGCAGGCCTGGTATTTGTAATTTGCCAGGTAAACTCGCAGAATAGTGTAAAATCTGGCTTAATAGCTAGCAAGCTAATTATAAGGAGATGCAATGGATACGCCCTTGGGAACCGATCTGTCTCGCCTGGTGCGCATTTGGCGCGCGTTAATCGATCAGCGTTTAAAACCGCTCGAGTTGACACAAACACACTGGGTGACGTTACACAACATTCATCAACTCCCGCCAGAGCAGTCTCAGATTCAGCTGGCAAAAGCCATCGGCATTGAGCAGCCTTCACTGGTGCGCACGCTGGATCAGCTGGAAGAGAAAGGCTTGATCACTCGCGCCACCTGCGCCAACGATCGCCGTGCCAAGCGCATCAAGCTGACCAAGCAAGCTGAGCCGATCATCGAGCAGGTTGAGAATGTGATTGATGCCACGCGTGATGACATTCTTTCCGGCATCAGCCTGGAAGAGATCAATCAGATGGTGACGCTGATTGCGCGGCTGGAAAAAAACATTCTCGAATTTCACAACCGCGAGAAATAAAAAAACCGACGCCAGGCGTCGGTTTTTTTTATCTCTACGCTTAACGTGGCGAAACGGTAACCTGGCTGCCGTTTGACGCCATCACGACGCGCTGGCCAACCGAGTAACGGGTGGCAGCTTGCTTCTGCACCACCATGATGGTGTTGCCATCATCCTTGCGGATTTCCAGCTCGACACCGTCAGATTTGTTAACCGCACCCTGCACGCCCTGACCGGCTACGCCACCGAGTACCGCGCCGCCTGCGGTTGCCAGACTGCGACCGCTGCCGCCGCCAATGGTGTTACCGAGGAAACCACCCAGCACCGCACCACCAATTGCGCCAATCACGTTGTTTTCATCGCCGCCCTGGATTTTCACCGGACGCACCGAAACCAGCGTGCCGTAGGAAACACTTTGTACTTGTTTAGCTTCGTTGGCGCTGTAAACGTCACCGGAAAGGGTGCTGTCGTTGGCACAACCTGCCAGAGTTAAGCCGGTCAACGCCACGGCTACAAAACGCTTAATCATCAGAACGCTCCTTAATGCAAAAAAACGCCATATTTCTCATCCTGTACTGCACAGAGTATAAGACAGAAAACTGGCAAATGACTCTAAGTCCGTATAATACGCGGCTGGGGCGAAGCATAGACCGTCTCCCATCAACAAAAATTCAATTACCTGCAGAAAATATTTCTGAGCTGGAACACAGTGCGCAGTGACGCTGAAAAGCGGAATTTTATCATAGAATTAGCCCCGGTAATTTGCCAGGCTTAAGCCAGATGATGTTAAGGGAGTGAACCGCTATGAAATCAGGACGCTATATTGGCGTGATGTCCGGCACCAGCCTTGATGGCGTGGACGTGGTACTGGCGGCCATTGATGGGCAAATGGTGGCGCAGCAGGCCAGCTATTGTCATCCCATCCCGCAGGAATTACGTCAGCAGGTGCTGGCCATTTGTCAGGGACAATCATTGACGCTATCGCAGCTCGGACAACTGGACACGCGGCTTGGCAAACTGTTCGCCGAGGCGGTATTGACCTTGATGCACCAGCAGTCGCTGGAAGCCAGCGACATTATGGCGATTGGCTGCCACGGACAAACGGTGTGGCATGAGCCGCAAAGTGATGCGCCGAATACGCTGCAAATTGGCGATAACAACCAGATTGCGGCGGCCACCGGCGTAACGGTGATCGGTGATTTTCGTCGCCGCGATATGGCGCTCGGCGGGCAGGGCGCGCCGCTGGTGCCGGCCTTCCATCAGGCGCTGTTAATGGACAGCGTCGAGCGCCGCATGGTGCTGAATATTGGCGGCATCGCCAATCTGTCGCTATTAATTCCCGGCCAGCCGGTGCGCGGTTTTGATACCGGACCGGGCAATATGCTGATCGATGCGTGGATTTGGCGCAATAAAGGTTTGCCATACGACAAAGATGCCGGCTGGGCGCGCAGCGGTCAGGTGGTTCCGGCGCTACTGGAGTTAATGCTAGGCGATCCGTGGTTTGCGCTGCCGCCGCCAAAAAGCACCGGACGCGAATATTTCAATCTCAGCTGGATTGAGCAGCAGTTGCAGCGTTTCCCGGCGCTGGCACCACAAGACGTGCAAGCCACGTTGACTGAGCTGACGGCGTTGACCATCGCGCAGCAGGTGCAGCTCAACGACGGTTGCGATCGCCTGTTGGTGTGCGGCGGAGGCAGCCGAAATCCGCTGCTGATGGCGCGCCTCGCCACGCATCTGTCGGGTACTGAAGTGGGTACCACCGACGAAGCAGGCATCAGCGGTGATGATATGGAAGCGCTGGCCTTTGCCTGGCTGGCGTTTCGCACATTAAATGGCTTACCGGGCAACCTGCCAGCGGTAACCGGCGCGCGGGAGATGAGTGTATTGGGCGCGATTTATCCGGCCAATCCCCGACCTATTCGTTAAGAGGTGAAGATGAAAAAAACAATTATGATGCTGAGTAGCGTGGCGATCTTGAGTGGCTGCGGCATGATGCATAAACAGGAAGAGACGCCACAACAGTTGCGCTACCAGTGCGGCACCCTGCCGCTGACGGTCACCCAGGATAATGCAAAGCAGCAGGTGAGCTTTATTCTGGATGGCAAGCCGCTGACGCTGGCACAAACGGTCTCGGCCTCCGGCGCGCGCTACAGTGACGGCACTTACGTCTTCTGGTCAAAAGGCAATGGCGCTTTTGTTGAACGTAATAACAAAATCGTGATTAATGATTGTGAATTGCAGAACGCGGATACCTCCGCTCAGTAAACGTTAGAGAAAGAGAAACAGCATGAGCGACAGTGACAGCTTGCAAAATATTGCCCATCTGCGTCGTGAATACACTCGCGGCGGGCTGCGACGTAAAGATCTGCCCGATAATCCCCTGGCACTGTTTGAGCAGTGGCTGCAGCAAGCCTGCACCGCTCAACTGCCGGATCCGACGGCGATGACGGTGGCTACCGTTGACAGCAGCGGCCAGCCTTATCAGCGCATCGTGCTGCTTAAGCACTACGACGAGCAAGGCATGGTGTTCTATACCAACCTCGGCAGCCGCAAGGCGCTGCAGCTGGCAGAAAATCCGCGTATTTCGCTACACTTCCCGTGGCATTTCCTGGAGCGTCAGGTGATGGTGCTGGGCGAAGTGGAAAAACTGTCGCCGCTCGAGGTGCTGAAGTACTTCAGCAGTCGCCCGCGTGATAGCCAGATTGGTGCGTGGGTGTCGAAGCAGTCGAGCCGCATTTCGGCGCGCGGCGTGCTGGAAGGCAAGTTCCTCGAACTTAAACAGAAATTCCAGCAGGGCGAAGTGCCGGTTCCGAGTTTTTGGGGCGGTTACCGCGTCAAATTCCACACCGTGGAGTTCTGGCAGGGCGGCGAACATCGCCTGCACGATCGCTTCCTCTACCAGCGTAATGACAATGGCTGGTCGATTGACCGTTTAGCCCCGTAAAACTGCGTTTTATCCCCTTTCAACGCTGGCGCAGTTGGCGTCAGCGCTTTATGCTATAGCCCTCTTTTTTTTCGTCTCCGCACGTCGGCGGAAAGCTGTGTACCAGCCTAGGTGCAGTCTGATCAATTTGGAGTCAGTGATGACCAGCAGTAACCTGATACAACAATTGCAAGAAAGGGGCTTAGTCGCCCAGGTAACGGATGAAGAAGCGTTAGCAGAGCGACTGGCGCAAGGGCCAATTGCACTCTATTGCGGCTTCGATCCTACCGCTGATAGCTTGCATTTGGGCCATCTGGTGCCGCTGCTCTGCCTGAAACGTTTTCAGGATGCCGGACACAAGCCGGTCGCGCTGGTGGGTGGTGCCACCGGTCTGATTGGCGATCCCAGCTTTAAAGCAGCAGAACGTAAACTTAACACCGCTGAAACCGTTGGCGAGTGGGTCGACAAGATCCGCAACCAAGTCGCGCCTTTCCTCAGCTTCGATTGCGGCGACAACAGCGCGATTGCCGCGAACAACTACGACTGGTTTGGCGGCATGAACGTGCTGACCTTCCTGCGCGATATCGGTAAGCACTTCTCAGTCAACCAGATGATCAACCGCGAAGCGGTGAAACAGCGTCTGAACCGTGAAGATCAGGGCATCTCCTACACCGAGTTCTCTTACAACCTGTTGCAGGGTTATGACTTTGCTGAGCTGAACAAGCGTCACGATGTGGTGCTGCAGATTGGCGGTTCCGATCAGTGGGGCAACATTACTTCTGGTATCGACCTGACGCGTCGTCTGCATCAGCAGCAGGCGTGGGGATTGACCGTACCGCTGATCACCAAATCTGACGGCACCAAATTCGGTAAAACCGAAGGTGGCGCGGTGTGGCTGGATGCGAAGAAAACCAGTCCGTACAAGTTCTACCAGTTCTGGATCAACACCGCAGATGCAGACGTGTATCGCTTCCTGAAGTTCTTCACCTTCATGAGTATTGAAGAGATCAATGCGCTGGAAGAAGAGGACAAAAACAGCGGCAAAGCGCCACGCGCGCAGTACGTGCTGGCTGAGCAGGTCACGCGTCTGGTGCACGGCGAAAGCGGCTTAACGGCGGCAAAACGCATCACTGAGAGCCTGTTCTCTGGCAGTTTGAGTGCGATGACCGAAGCCGACTTCGAGCAGCTGGCGCAGGACGGCATGCCAACCATCACGCTGACGGCAGAAGACGATCTGCAGCAGGCGCTGGTGGCGGCTGAGTTGGTGCCATCACGCGGCCAGGCGCGCACCATGATCGGTTCTAACGCGGTCTCGCTGAATGGCGAAAAACAGTCAGATGCGGAGTACCGTTTCAGCGACAGCGATAAACTGTTTGGACGTTTCACGTTGTTGCGTCGCGGTAAAAAACATTACTGCCTGATTAACTGGCAGTAAGCGTTCAGGGCCGGCTTCCGGCCCTTTTTTATGGCAAGACAGCAGTACAGGGCAAAATGAAAAATATTCTCGCAATTCAATCTCACGTTGTTTACGGACACGCCGGTAACAGCGCTGCCGAATTCCCGATGCGCCGCATGGGCGCAAACGTTTGGCCGCTGAATACCGTGCAATTTTCTAATCACACCCAGTATGGTCACTGGACCGGCACTGTGATGCCCGCCACGCATTTGACCGACATCGTTAAAGGCATTGCGGCAGTTGATCGCCTGAAGACCTGTGATGCGGTGCTGAGTGGCTATTTAGGATCGGCGGAGCAGGGCGAACAGATTCTGGAGATCGTGCGTCTGGTGAAAGAAGCCAACCCGAACGCATGGTTCTTCTGCGATCCGGTGATGGGCCATCCGGAAAAAGGCTGCATTGTGGCGCCGGGCGTGGCGGAGTTTCACTGCAAAATGGCGTTGCCCGCCAGCGACATCATCGCGCCGAACCTGCTGGAGCTGGAGATGCTCAGCGGGCATGAAGTGGCCAACGTGGAGCAAGCGGTGGTTGCGGCACGAGAACTGATTAGCAAAGGCCCGAAAGTGGTGCTGGTGAAACATCTGGCACGCGCCGGACGCCGCAGCGACCGCTTTGAGATGCTGCTGGTGACCGCCGATGAGTGCTGGCACATCAGCCGTCCGCTGGTGGACTTTGGCGTGCGTCAGCCGGTTGGCGTGGGCGATCTCACCAGCGGCCTGCTGCTGGTCGATCTGCTGCACGGTAAGTCGCTGCAGGATGCGCTGGAGCACATCACTGCGGCGGTGTATGAAGTGATGCTGAAAACCCACGAAATGGGCGAGTACGAGTTGCAGCTGGTGGCCGCGCAGGATGCGATTGCCAAACCGACGCAGCATTTCGCGGCAGAAAAGCTGTAAATTCCCGGAGGGTGCGCATTTATGCGCACCTGTAATTGAGGTCGCCATTAATGGCGACCCTACGTTATGGGGTGTGCGCATTAATAGCGAATAGCGATCCGTGGAAGAATGACGTCGAATTAAACCAAACCTTCCGCCTTCAACGCCGCCTGCACCGCCGGGCGCTCCGCAACCCGGCTAAACCAGGCTTCCAGCGCATCCAGTCCCGCTAAATCTAGCTTGATGGCTTTAGCCCAGCGCGTCACCACAAACAGATACACATCGGCAACGGTAAAACGCAATCCCAGCAGCCACTGTTTATCCTGCAACGCCTCATTCACCTGTTGGTACTTCTTCTCCAGTTGCGCACGCGCAATGGCTTTGTACTCTTCTGGCGTATCAGGACGGAACAGCGGGCTAAAACCCTTGTGCAGTTCGCTGCTGACATAACTCAGCCATTCCAGCGTGTGATAGCGCGTCAGGCTGCCGGTCGGGGCCAGCAGGTTGCGATCCGGCTTGAGATCCGCCAGATACTGCACAATCGCCACGCCTTCGGTCAGGATGCTGCCATCATCAAACTGCAGCGCCGGCACTTGTCCTTTCGGGTTAATCTGCCAGTAATCTTCTCCTTGCTCGGTCACTTTCTTCTGCAGGTCCACGTTCACCTGGGTAAAGTCCAGTCCGCATTCGAGCGCGACAATATGCGGTGATAGCGAACAGGCACCGGGCTTACAATAGAGTTTCATCATGGCTTCTCCTTGAGTGTTGTGGTGATCGAAGCAGCATAAGTCTGCCAGGGATTTTTGCCAGTGACAGCGATCAGGAATTGCGGTCACCGTTCAGGTTTATTCAGCAAAGCATGGCAGTAATGGCAGCTTTTCGAGCGCGAAATCCCAAAATTGCCGCACTTTAGGCGTCATATTCTTCACGCGCTGGGTGACTAACTGTACCGGCAACGGTGCCGGCTCCCATTCAGGCAGTAAACGCAGCAGTTTTCCGCTGTGGATATCGTCGAGAACCTGATACGACAGCAGCCGTCCAATGCCGTGTGCGCTGCGCAGCGCTTCCAGCTGGCTCTCCACATCATTAACCCGCAGACGCGGCGTGATGCGCACGCGCAGATCCTGGGCGAAGCGCCACTCGCGCGTATGGCGCAGGCTCGTCACTAGCGCATGTTGAGTCAGTTCAGTGGGATGAAGAGGCGTGCCAGCCTGTTGCAGATAGTCGGGGCAGGCAACCAGCGTTGAACGCACCGTGCCAACCTGACGCGCCACCATCGAAGAGTCCTGCAGTTCGCCAATGCGCAGCGCGATATCAAGACCGTTTTCGATCAGGTCCTGATAGGTGTCGCTGAGCACCACTTCAATCTGCATCTCCGCATGCTGTTGCAGGAAGGCATTCACCAAGGGCATAACGTGGCGACGACCAAACTGCACCGGCGCTGTTAAACGCAGCAAGCCATGCAGGCCGCTGTGGTGAGCGCTGTCGATGGCGCGCTGATAATCGCTCAACACCCGTTGCGCCTGCTCAAACAGCTGCCAGCCGGCTTCGGTGGGTGCCAATTGGCGCGTGGTGCGTTCAATCAGGGTGGTGGCGAGACGGGCTTCGAGGGTATTAAGAGTGCGAGTGATCACCGGTGGCGATCGCTGCAATAAACGCGCGGCGCCAGCCAAACTGCCTTGCTGGATAACCGCGACAAACACCTCAAGCTCATCAAACCTGTCCATGCTTCTTCCACTCTGATTTACAGTGAGCCGACATCATGAAGTTAAGTGAGCGAAAAGCGAAGTGTGAGCAGCAGAAATCGTTAAAGCAAATGTGAATAGCAGGCAGAAAAAAGCCGGGACAAGCCCGGCTTTCTCATTACTGATTGGCGCTAGCGCGTTTCAGTTCAGTTTGACTGTCATCCTGCGTCATGCGGTTCAGCAATGGCGCGGTGATCAACATCAGCAGGGCAATCACGCCGGTAGCAATACCAATCTGCTGGAACACATGGCTGTAAACTGCCAGCGAAGTATGCGGATCGGTCACATCACTCGGCACTGCCATCAGGTTGGCGACTTTACCCGCAATCATTGCTGCACCTGCGGTGGTCAGGAACCAGGAACCCATAATGAAGCCCATCAGACGCTGTGGCACCAGCTGTGCCACCATCGCCAGACCCAGACCGGAAATCATCAGCTCACCGATGCTCTGCAGCGCATAGCTGAGGATCAGCCAGTTCACCGAAACGATACCGGCTTCGTTGGCAAATTTGGCACCAAACGGCAGCACCAGGAAGGCCGCTGAACACAGCACCATACCGAAGGCGAATTTGTGTGGCATCGGCATTTTATCGCCGAGCTTGTTATACACCGCCGCCAGGATCGGGCTTGCCAGCATAATCCAGAACGGGTTCAGCGCCTGGAACTGCTCTGGCTCAAAGGTGATGCCGAGAATGGCATGCTCAACGTTACGAATAGCGAAGAAGTTGAGTGAGGTCGGCATCTGCATATAGAGCACGAAGAACACAATCGCTTCTACCATCAGCAGGAAGGCCACGATCATCTTACGACGTGCCGCACCTTTCAACGCGAAAGCTTCTTTGGCGAAGATCACCACGATACCTGCGGCGATGACGCCCAGCGTCATGCGTGCGATGCTCTGGTGATGCAGCAGCCAAGCCGCCAGCGCAATCAGCGCTACCACGCCAACCAGCGTCATCAGCAGTTTACCCATCTGCAGCGGGGCAAAATCCGGCTTGGAGCCGTAGTTTTTCACCACACGCTGGAAGAACAGGAAGTTCAGCAGCGTAATGACCAGACCGACAACCGACAGCGAGAACGCCGCGCCCCAGCCATATTTCGCAGCCAGCCACGGCGTCAGCATCATCGAGAACAGCGAACCGATGTTGATCGACATGTAGAACATGGTGAAGGCACCGTCGAGGCGCGCGTCATCTTTCTCATAGCAGGTCGACAGCAGGGAAGACGGGTTAGCTTTAAACAAGCCGCTACCCACCGCGATGGTCGCCATACCGATGTACACCATTGAGGTGTCATGACCGGAGAAGGCAATCAGCGCATAACCCAGCGCCAGTACCATCACGCCGAGTACGATAACGCGTTTGGTACCCAGCACTTTATCGCCGAGCCAGCCGCCGATGGCGACTAAACCATAAACCAGCGCGCTAAACGAGGTGAACAGCGTAATGGAGTCCGCTTCGGACATGCCCAGCTGTTTAACCAGGTAAACCGCCATGATGGCTTGCAGACCGTAGTAACCAAAACGTTCCCACAGTTCGATGGAGAAGATCAGATAAAACGCTTTCGGTTGCTTAAAAGCGTTGAGGCTTGGCGCCCCGTCAGTGTGTTTGTTTGCAGTTGACACGTGTACCTCAGTTTTAACATAGCCTGTTTTGCGACAGGAATTAAGTCTGCGTCGGGCTGGGTAATCCCGCGCAACATTGTTATTAGAAAGGAAAAACGGCGACTAATTTGGCTGAATCAGTCCAACAGGGCAAGCATTTTCTACACGCTGAAATACTTGCAATAGGTAGGGGTAATGCCGTTATACAAAGTTGTAAATCAGTGTTAAATCTCGCTGCGTGGCATTGTATCAGGATAAACAGGTGAAATGCAGATCTGGAAGATCATTTTCCTGATATAAACTGCTCAGAGAGACATTGTTGGAATATAACGCTAAAGTTCATAAATTATACAGAGATTATTATTGCTGTTGTGCAGAATATAAGCACAACAGCTTGATTGGTGAGCGTAATAAGCAGTCAAAAGATTCCAGAACGCTAATTAGTTGATCCTGCGCACAAAACCGTGAATTAATTAGCAAGGTAAAAGAAGAAAACGTTTGCGTAGCTGATATCTGACGAATATTAGCGCGATTGTGTCCATTATTTGCCAGATAAACAGGTCGCCATAAGCGCAATGCGTAGAAACGAAAGGCGCAAAAAACGGCATTTAAGGCGTTTAGACAGCGCGTTAACTTTGCTGTAACCTCCTTTTTTCCCTGAAAGGACGTAGTCATGATGAAGTCGATTCGTGTTGCCCTGATTGGCGATTACCGTGCTGATGCCGTTGCGCATCAAGCCATTCCTCCCGCCGTACAACTCGCTGCAAAAACCCTTTCCCTTAACGTTAGCGCCGGCTGGATTGCCACTCTCGAGCTCGACCAGCACAACCTCAATGATTACCAGGCGATTTGGCTGGTACCGGGCAGTCCTTATCTCAATGACGCGGGCGTGTTTGCCACTCTTCGCTGGGCGCGGGAAAGCGGTAAGCCATTTTTAGGTTCGTGTGGCGGATTCCAGTACGCCATCGTGGAGTACGCGCGCAATGTGCTGGGCTGGGAAGATGCGGCGCATGCGGAAACCGATCCCAGCGGTCGTTGGGTGATTGCGCCGCTGGCCTGTTCACTGGTGGAACAGCGCGGAAGCGTCACCTTCCAGCCGGGTTCACGTATTGCAAAGGCTTACGGCGCATTGCAGAGCGATGAGGGTTACCACTGCAACTTTGGCGTCAACCCTGAGTTCAGCGAAGCGCTAGCGACACAGAATCTGCAGATCACTTCCTGGGATTTGGACGGCGACGTGCGCGGCATTGAATTGACCGATCACCCGTTCTTTGTGGCTACCTTGTTCCAGTCCGAACGTGCAGCGTTACAAAACCGGCTTTCGCCGCTGGTAGTCGCGTGGCTGCAGGCCGCCGCAGTTTAAATACGTAGGGTCGCCATTCATGGCGACCGCTTTCAACTGATTTGCAACAACGGCTTACGCTCCCGCCCCGATTGGTGATAGCACTGAATAGCATCCCGCCAGTTCGCCAGCGGGAAAATCTCCACCTCGCCACACTCACTGGCACGCAACAGCGGCCAGAGCTCACTGAACAACCGTTGCCAATCCTGATGCGCTAAATCCTCCAGCGTATGCCGAACGTGGAACCAGTGCAGCGCCGGACGTGGCGCATTAACTCGCACCGGCTTGCCGCTCAGCACGCCATAAGCAATGAATTCAGCGTCGGGAGATAATGATTGCCAAATCAACTGGCCGATTTCGCCGCCCACGGCATCAAATACCAGATCGCACTGCTGCGCTGCAGCAGCAATTTCGGCCCGCTGCGTTTCAGCCAGCGCAACGATGCTCAATTGCTGCAAGCGTGCGCCATGCTGCGGCGCACGATGAATCGCGGCGATGCTGCTCGCGCCCATCTGTCGCGCCCACTGCGCCAGTAACAGGGCACAAGCGGAACCGCCTGCGGTGATCAACACGCGTTTACCGGCTGGCGACCACTGTTTGAGCATCAGCAAGGCCGCCAGTGGATTGATATAAGCGCGCGCCGCCAGCGTAGTGCTGATGTCGGGCGGAACCGGCACCGCAATCAGCGGATCGCAATCGACATAACGTTGCCAGGTGCCCGCGCCTCGCAGCGGCAGCACGCGCTGACCGAGCAAATGGCTAAACGCAGGCGGAGCAGCCATCACCGTACCGACGCCCTCATAGCCAGCGATGACCGGCGGCGAGACGCGATGGCGATAGGCGCCGGTAATCGGAATCAGATCGGAAGCATTAATAGGAGCAAACTGCATCGCCACGCGCAGCAGGCCAGCCGTGCAGGGCGCTAAAGTAGAGGATTCGAGCGTAAGTACGCTGGCAGGATCGCCAAACTGCCGATAAGCGAGGGCGAGATTGCTTATCGGCAGCGACTCAGAGTTCGGTTTTGGCGTCGAATTCACACAAATCTTCGATCAGACAGGATCCGCAGCGCGGTTTGCGCGCCACGCAGGTATAGCGACCGTGCAGAATCAGCCAGTGATGGCAATCGACTTTAAACGCCGCCGGCACCACTTTCAGCAGTTTGTCTTCCACTTCTTCTACATTCTTACCCGGCGCGAAGCGGGTGCGATTGCTGACGCGGAAAATATGCGTATCGACAGCAATCGTCGGCCAGCCAAAAGCGGTATTAAGCACCACGTTGGCGGTTTTGCGCCCGACGCCCGGCAGCGCTTCCAGTGCCGCACGATCTTCCGGCACTTCGCCGCTGTGCTGTTCCAACAGAATGCGGCAGGTCTTGATGACATTCTCCGCCTTGCTGTTAAACAGCCCGATGGTTTTGATGTACTCCTTCACGCCATCCACGCCGAGCGCCAGAATGGTTGCTGGCGTATTCGCCACCGGATAGAGCTTCGCGGTGGCTTTGTTGACGCTAACGTCGGTGGCTTGCGCGGAGAGTAACACCGCAATCAGCAGCTCAAACGGCGAGCTGAAATTCAGTTCTGTGGTTGGATGCGGATTCTCATCACGCAGGCGCGTCAGGATTTGCGCGCGTTTCTCTTTATTCACACCGCTTTCCCGGTTGCGCCTTGCGGCTCGGCTTCAGGCGCCGCCGCACGTGTGGCCGCACGCTGTTTCATCTTCTGATCGATCAGGTATTTCGCCGCCAGCAGCATGCCGAGGCCGATAAAGGCGCCCGGTGGCAGCATCGCCAGCAGCATGGGGGAATCAAAATGCACCACTTCAATACGCAGCGCTTTGGCCCACGGCCCCAGCAACTGATCCGCACCGTTAAACAGTGTGCCGCTGCCAATCAGTTCACGAATCGAACCCAGCGTCACCATCGCGCAGGTTGCGCCCATACCGATGGCAAAACCATCCAGCGCGGAGAGCGGAATGCTGCTCTTCGAGGCGACCGCTTCGGCGCGACCCACCACGATGCAGTTGGTGACGATCAGCGGGATAAAGATGCCGAGCGACTGATACAAACCATATGCGTAGGCGTTGATCAGCATCTGCACGCAGCTCACCACCGAGGCGATGATCATCACGTAAATCGGGATACGGATTTCAGCCGGCACCCAACGACGTGAAGCAGAAATTGCGCTGTTGGTGATGGTCAGCACCAGCGTGGTCGCCAGGCCTAAGCCGAGGGCATTCGTGGCGGTTGAGGTGACCGCCAGCAGCGGACACAGGCCGAGCAGCTGCACCAGCGCGGAGTTATTTTTCCACAGGCCGCCGACCAGTAAATTCTTGGCTTCACTCATTTGCATCTCCACATTCAGGCAGCGAAGATAACTTCGCTGGCAGTGTTTCAATCAGCAGCGCGGTGCGCTTAGTGGCATTTACCACCGCACGTGGCGTAATGGTTGCGCCGGTAAATTGGTCGAATTCACCGCCGTCTTTTTTCACTGCAAAATTTTTGTCATCAGCGCCGTGGATCACTTTGCCATTGAAGCTGTTGATCCAGTCTGAAATACGCAGTTCGATTTTATCGCCAAGGCCCGGCGTTTCATGATGCTCAACCACGCGCACGCCCAGCACTTTGCCGTGGAAATCGGCCCCGACCAACATCTGAATCGCCCCAGAATAGCCGTCTGGCGCGGTGGTCTCAAGCGCCGCCGCAACTGGCTGATCGCCTTTACGCGCTAAATAGAGATGATGCGGTTTACCATTGCCCAGCGCCACCGCATCGGTCACCAGATAACACTCTTGCTGGATGT
Source organism: Pantoea sp. SOD02 (assembly GCF_024707505.1). Lineage (GTDB taxonomy): Bacteria > Pseudomonadota > Gammaproteobacteria > Enterobacterales > Enterobacteriaceae > Pantoea > Pantoea symbiotica. Next base: position 1,868,177 of record NZ_CP102604.1, read on the forward strand.
GATTGTCGTACAGATCGGTCGGCACCACCTGATCTAACAGATTTTTCTGTTGCAGTGCGGTCTGATGCTCCACCGTCGGTTTGGTGACATAGTTAACCACCGCCGTCACGCCGGTAGTGATCACCGCAAACGCCGCCAGCGTCACCGCATTTTTACGAATAGCTTCGATCATCTTCAGTCCTTGCGATGGCCGTAAACGCGCGGCTGGGTGTAGTAATCAATCAGCGGCACACAAATATTGGCCAGCAATACCGCGAAGGCGACGCCGTCTGGATAGCCGCCAAAGCTGCGAATCAGCCACACCAGCAAACCAATCAGCGCACCGTAAATCAGGCGTCCGCGATTGGTGGTCGATGCCGTTACCGGATCGGTGGCAATAAAGAACGCGCCAAGCATGGTGGCACCGGAGAACAGGTGAATCAGCGGTGAGTTAAGCGACTCCGGCGAGAACAGCCAGCCCAGCGTGGCGCAGAATGCCAGCGAGACGAGGAAACTGACCGGAATGTGCCAGCGGATGGCATTTTTCGCCAGCAGCAGCGCGCCGCCCAGCAGATAACCGAGGTTAATCCACTGCCAGCCGAGACCGGCTAACACGCCGCTGTAAATCGGCTGCGCCAGCAACTGATCGGCGGAGTGTCCGGCACGCAGACCGGTTTTAAAGGTATCGAGCGGCGTTGCCTGGCTGACGCCATCAACGCCGAGTTGCAGCTGCTGCATGGTTTCACCGGCCAGCGTGTGATGGGTGAAGATCATGCTGAGCGAATCCAGCAGGCCAGGTTTGATCGCCTGCAAACTATCGGGCGGCAGCCAGCTGGTCATCTGCACTGGGAAAGAGATCAGCAGCACCACGTAACCCACCATCGCCGGGTTAAACGGGTTTTGCCCCAAACCGCCGTACAGCTGTTTGGCGATGACGATGGCGAAAATGGTACCCAATACCACCAACCACCACGGCGCAAGCGGCGGCAGGCTAATGCCGAGCAACAAGGCGGTGAGCAGGGCGGAGTTATCGGATAACGTCGGAACCACCGGCGTTTTGCGCAGGCGCAGAATCGCCCCTTCGGTGGCCCACGCGGTGGCGGTTGCCAGCAAAACCTGAATTAAAAAACCCACGCCAAAGAAATACCATTGTGCTGCCATGCCCGGCAGCGCGGCCAACACCACCAGCAGCATGATATTGCCGGTGCTGCGGCGGTTGTGGGTATAGGGAGAACTTGCGATACGAAAAGCCATTTAATCCTCAGTCGTAGAAGGCTGCTGCTGCGCTTTACGCGCTTTGGCACGGGCGACCGCAGCGGCAATTGCCGCTTTGCGTGGGTCGGCGGAGTCAGGAGAGGCAGCAGCCTCCACTTCAGGAGATGTGGCTTCAGTCTGCTGCGCAGCCGCCGCAGCGGCTTTTTTGGCTTTAGCGCGCGCTATTGCCGCTTCAACGGCAGCTTTGCGCGGATCGACTTCAGCAGCAGGAGCGTCAGCTGGCGGCTCGACTGGCGCTGGTTCAGCAGGTTGTGCGGCAGCGGCGGCTTTCTTCGCTTTCGCGCGGGCAATCGCTGCTTCAACGGCAGCTTTGCGTGGATCGATTTCAGCAGCAGGCGCGTCAGCTGGCGGCTCGGCAGGTGCAGGTTCAGCGGCAGCGGCGGCTTTCTTCGCTTTCGCACGAGCAATCGCCGCTTCAACGGCAGCTTTGCGCGGATCGACTTCAGCTACCGGTTCAGCGGCAGGCGCTACCTCAGCCGCAGGTGCGCCGGCTTTCTTCGCCTTCGCACGCGCAATTGCCGCTTCCACCGCCGCTTTACGCGGATCGCCAGACTGGCGACTCAGCGCCTGAGTTTCAGCTTGCTTCTCGGCCTGCTGCGCTAAGGCTTGCGCGTGACGCGCTTCGCGCTCTGCAGCATCCTGCTCCGGCGTTTTTTCCTGACGCGCTTTCACACGTGCCACGGCAGCGTCCCGTTCACCCTGGTCGCTGCGCGCCACGCGCTGTTTGGCGTTTTCATGACGCGCTTCACGCGCCTGTTTTTCGCGCTCCAGACGTGCCAGACGCGCTTCAAAACGCGCTTTCGCTTCGGCGGTGCGTTTCGCTTCGAGGTCGATGGCGCGCAGTTCAGCCTTCTCCTGGCGATAATATTGCACCAGCGGAATGTTACTTGGGCAAACGTAAGCGCAGGCACCACACTCAATGCAGTCATCAATATTGTGCGCGCGCGCTTTTTCGTGATCGCCACCCTGGCTGTACCAGAACAGCTGCTGCGGCAGCAGCTTGGCCGGACAAGCATCAGCGCAGGCGCTGCAGCGGATACAGGATTGTTCTTCCTGATCGTTGCCCATTTCGCTGGCGGACGGCGCCAGAATACAGTTGGAGATTTTCACCAGCGGCACGTTGAGCGACGGCAGGGTAAAGCCCATCAGCGGACCGCCCATGATCACCATCTGGCGCGATCCCGGCGTAAAACCGGCATGCTGCAGCAGGTGACTCACCGGCGTACCGAGACGTCCCCAGACATTGCGTGGGCGCGCCAGCGCTTCGCCGGTCAGCGTCACCACGCGTTCGGTGATTGGTTCGCCGTCAACGATGGCGCGTTTTACCGCCCATGCAGTGCCGACGTTCTGCATCAACACACCGATATCGGTGGAGCGTCCGCCGTGTGGCACTTCGAGACCGGTAAGAATCTGCGTCAGCTGCTTCGCGCCGCCAGAAGGATACTTGGTGGGGATGACGCGAATCTGCAATTCACGATCGCCACCCAATGCCTGCTTCAGCGCAGCAATGGCTTCAGGTTTGTTATCTTCAACGCCGATCAGCACGCGTTCCGCCTGCAACACCCACGCCAGAATGCGGCAGCCTTCCAGCACTTCGGCGGCACAATCCTGCATTAAACGGTCATCGGCGGTGATGTAAGGCTCGCACTCGGCGGCGTTGATGATCAGGGTTTTGACGCCGCGCAGGCCGCCGCGCAGTTTGGTGGCGGTCGGGAAGCCCGCGCCGCCTAAACCGGCAATGCCGGCATCGTGAATGCGTTTTACGGCCTCTTCACGCGACAGGGCGCGGTAATCGGGCTGCGGATCGAGTGTCGTCCAGCGATCTTCGCCGTCGGCACGCAGGAAAATGCACAGCTCTGAGAGGCCAGAAGGGTGCGCCGTCATGTGTGGCGCAATCTCTTCGATAGTGCCGGATGTCGGAGCGTGTACCGGCAGCATGCGTCCGCCGCCAAAGGTCAGCGGCTGACCGCGTAACACTTTGTCGCCGGGCGCCACGCAAATCTCGCCTTCATGGCCGATATGCTGTTTTAACGGAATGATAAAGCGCTCAGGCAGCGGTAACTGACTCAGCGGCGTGCCGTTGGACTGTGTTTTCATTTCCGGCGGATGAATGCCGCCCTGAAAATCCCACAGCTTCTCTTTGCGGAACAGGTTGAACAAATTAAGCATGGGTTGTTTCTACCGGGATCACCCGTACAGGAATGGTGTCGAGATTCCACTTCCAGTTGGCCGTGGTGGTGGCAACCGGGCGCATCTCAATGCAGTCGGTCGGGCAAGGCGCAACGCAGAGATCGCAGCCGGTGCAGACGTCGCTCAGCACGGTGTGCATGGCGCGCGTGGCACCGACGATGGCGTCCACCGGGCAAGCCTGAATACATTTGGTGCAGCCGATGCAGTTCTCTTCATCGATCCACGCCACGGTACGTATCGGCTCCAGCACTTCTGCGCCGCCGTCGAGCGGTTGCGGTTCAACGTTGAGCAGCGCGGCCAGTTTGAGCATGGTCTGCTCGCCGCCAGGCGCGCATTTATTGATGGCTTCGCCGTTATTACCTACCGCATCGGCATACGGACGACAGCCGGGATAGCCGCACTGCCCACACTGGCTCTGCGGTAAAATCTCATCGATCTGTTCAACAATCGGATCTTCTTCCACCTCGAAGCGACGCGAGGCGTAACCGAGCAGGGCACCAAACACCAGGCCCAAAGCAGCAAGCGCGACAATCGCAATCCAAATCGCGGTCATTAGAATTTCACCAGCCCGGTGAAGCCCATAAAGGCCAGCGCCATCAAACCAGCGGTGATCAGCGCAATCGAGTTGCCTTTAAACGGTGCAGGAACATTCGCCAGCACCAGACGCTCGCGCATACCCGCAAACAGCACCATCACCAGCGAGAAGCCAAGTGACGCGCTGAAGCCGTACAGCGCCGCTTGCAGGAAGGTGTGATTCAAATTAACGCTTAAGAGTGGCACGCCCAGCACCGCACAGTTGGTGGTGATCAGCGGCAAAAAGATACCCAGCAGGCGATAAAGTGATGGACTGGTTTTGCGCACCACCATTTCGGTGAACTGCACGACAACAGCAATCACCAGGATGTAGGCGAGGGTACGCAGGTAAACCAGATCGAGCGGCACCAGAATCAGGTGGTTCACCAGCCAGGCGCAGATCGCCGCCAGCGTGATCACGAAAGTGGTGGCAAGTCCCATGCCGATGGCCGTTTCCAGTTTTTTTGACACGCCCATAAAGGGACAAAGGCCGAGGAATTTGACCAACACGAAGTTGTTCACCAGCACTGTGCCAATAAAGAGAAGTAAGTAATCGGTCATTTTTTAACCTGGGAAGCCGAAAGGCGTCTATTATCCGGAATTGAGAGGTGCATCTCAACCTTCACCGGGTTTGTGTGGTCGTTGAGAGCACTCAGAATTAAATTGCTGACGAAACTCACATCATTATGGCTGGATAAACGTCTGTTTAACGCGTTGAGAGCGTTTGAAATAGGGCACAAACACCGCCGCAGCCAACAGCGACAGCAGCAACGTCTGAATCGCCTTGCCGTCGGCAACGGGCGTGAAGGCAAAGGTTTTTAACGCCAGCAAAATCGTCATCAACAGCCACAGAATGTAGTGGCGCGGTAAGCGACGCGAACGTTTACAGAAAATCCAGCACACCCACATGCTGTAAAGCCAAACCACTGCGGCGGTCAGCAGTGAGATCGACCATTGCGTGAGCAAAATGCCGCCGTCTGAAAACAGCGTAGTACGCAATTCGGGATTGAACAGCGGGCTCAAATACATCGCCACTACCAGCGCGCTGGTCAGCATGGTCATGATCAGCCACGCCAGCGGCAGCAATAACCAGCCAGCGATACGCGGCGGGAACACCTGTTCGGTCATCGGGAAGATCCTGTTTGCAGAAAAGAGGGCGATGCAGAGCGTATCATGTCCAAACGGGGCACGCCCGACCTGGACAACGCAAGAGCGCAGATAAAGAGGGGATAAATCAATTAGATCACGTAACGCCAGACGGTTTTAGGCACGCGGCCCATGTCGAACAGACGTCCGCCAGAGACCAGTTCAGCACGTCGATGGTCGGCAGCGCGATACATATTGATGATCTCATTATCATCAGTCAGCGAATAATTAAGATGGTCGTAGAGTTTTTCCAGACTATCGAGATTATTCACTTTGCGGAATTTCAGCAGGTAATCTAACGCAGTCATGATTGCCATTTAAATATAAAGTACTCGGAAGTGCCCAAGTATAGGGAGCACGCAGCGAGAGTCCATACGCGACTTGTAAAAAAATACAAAATTCAGACAACATGCGCTAATTCGCTCATGAAACGACACTTTTTTGCCTTTTAAACGTTTTAAACGCGTATTTGAAAAGCGATTTAAGGCAAATTCAGGCCGGTAATTAGCGGGTATGTGAGAAAATCTCACACTAATTAATCCATACTGGTTAGCCATTATTTATCCGTCTCTATAATAGTTATTTCCGATCGTGCTGCTGACGAATCCGCTAATTATTCGCGACTGGTCGGCAAATTTATGCACACGCCATGAAACCAGCACTCACAATCTGTGCGAGCAGTCACAAAACCAATAATTGATTGTCCGGACAGTCAATAACCATTCTTTACGTACCCGCTGTAATCGTTTCCAGTAGTGAGAAACATAACCGATTCTGTTTATTACATTTATTTAACCACCTGCGCAATAATTAGCAGGCATTTTGTCCATAACGGCACTCTCCTTAAAGCCTTGCTCGTTCGCGTAACTCCTTTAATTCACTCTGATTTGTGAAGTAAGTCGCGCTTGTTTACGCGCTTTTCAGCCAGGCTTAATTCGCGTTTTGTACCCCTACAACACACTCCCTTCAGAGGAATGAAATTATGTGGAAACGTTTACTCTTGACCGCCATGGTGAGCTCGGCACTGAGTACGTCGGTGTTGGCTGCTGATATGACGGTAGGCTTCTCACAGGTTGGCTCGGAATCTGGCTGGCGTTCAGCAGAAACCAATGTGGCAAAAAGTGAAGCGCAAAAGCGCGGCATCACACTGAAAATCGCCGATGGCCAACAGAAACAAGAGAACCAAATCAAAGCGGTGCGCTCGTTCATTGCGCAGGGCGTTGATGCCATCTTCATTGCGCCGGTGGTGCAAACGGGATGGGAGCCGGTACTGGAAGAAGCCAAAGATGCCAAAATTCCGGTGTTCTTACTCGACCGCGCCATCGTGGTGAAAGACAAATCGCTGTACATGGCGGTGGTCACTGCTGACAACGTGCTGGAAGGCAAGTTGATTGGTGACTGGCTGGTGAAAACTGTTGCGGACAAAAAATGTAACGTCGTCGAGCTGCAAGGCACCGTTGGCGCCAGCGTAGCGATTGACCGTAAGAAAGGCTTCGCCGAAGCCATCGCGGGACACGACAACATCAAAGTGATTCGCTCGCAGTCCGGTGACTTTACCCGCAGCAAAGGTAAAGAGGTGATGGAGAGTTTCATCAAGGCGGAAAACAACGGCAAGAACATCTGCATGGTTTACGCGCATAACGATGATATGGCGATCGGTGCCATTCAGGCGATCAAAGAAGCCGGCCTCAAACCAGGTAAAGATATCCTGACCGGTTCGATTGACGGCGTGCCCGATATCTACAAAGCGATGCTGGCCGGTGAAGCCAATGCCAACGTGGAGCTGACGCCAAACATGGCGGGGCCGGCATTTGACGCGCTGGAGAAATTCAAGAAAGACGGCACGATGCCGCCGAAAATCATCAAAACAGAATCGAAACTGTATCTGCCGGACTCCGCGCAGGCACAGCTCGATACCAAAAAAGGCATGGGTTACTGATCCCCGCAACCGCCCTTCGGGGCGGTTTTTGATGACGTAAGGCGAGGTAGAACCCGATGAGCACCTCCGATGAAACCGCACTGCTGACCATCAGCGGCGTCAGTAAAGGCTTTCCCGGCGTGAAGGCGCTGGATAATGTTTCGTTCAGCATCCGCAAGGGCGAGATCATGGCGCTGCTGGGCGAAAATGGCGCGGGCAAATCTACGCTGATTAAAGTCCTGACCGGCGTTTACACCCGCGATGCCGGCACCGTAACCCTGAATGGCAAGGCGATTACGCCGCACAATACTGCTGATGCGCAGGAGATGGGCATTGGCACCGTTTATCAGGAAGTGAATCTGCTGCCGAATATGTCGGTGGCGGATAATTTGTACATTGGCCGCGAGCCGCGTCGCTTTGGCATGATCGATCGCAAGCGCATGGTGCGCGATGCAGATGCGCTGATGCGCAATTACGGCTTCGTGCTCGACGTGACGCGTCCGCTGGGCCATTACTCGGTGGCGATGCAGCAGATCATTGCGATTTGCCGCGCGGTCGATCTCTCCGCGCAGGTGCTAATCCTCGATGAACCGACCGCCAGCCTTGATGCCAACGAAGTCGAGATGCTGTTTACCCTGATGGCGCAGCTGAAAGCCAAAGGGATGAGCCTGATTTTTGTGACCCACTTTCTCGACCAGGTTTACCGCATTACCGATCGCATCACCGTGCTGCGTAACGGCCAGTTTATTGCCACGCGCGATACCGCCACGTTGCCGCAGATTGAACTGATTAAGCTGATGTTGGGACGCGAGTTGCTGGAAACCGCTTTGCAGCGTCAGGGCAGCACGCTGCGCAGCAATCAGCCGGTGGTGTCGTTTGAAGATTACGGCAAGAAGGGCACCATTGAACCGTTCAACCTGCAGGTGCGTCCGGGGGAAGTGGTAGGCCTGGCCGGATTGCTCGGTTCCGGTCGTACCGAAACCGCCGAAGTGCTGTTTGGTATCCGCCGCGCCGATCGCGGGACTGCAACTATCAAGGGCAAAGTGCAGAACATCCGCACGCCCGCGAAGGCCTCGCGCCTTGGTATGGGGTTCTGTCCGGAAGATCGTAAAACCGACGGCATCATTGGTGGCGCATCGGTACGCGAAAATATCATTCTGGCATTGCAGGCACAGCGCGGCTGGCTGCGACCGATTAAGCGTCGTGAGCAGCAGGAGATCGCCGAGCGCTTTATCAAGAGCCTTGGCATTCGCACGCCGCATGCCGATCAGCCGGTTGAGCTGTTGTCCGGCGGCAACCAGCAAAAGGTGCTGCTGTCGCGCTGGCTGGTGACCAAACCACAATTCCTGATCCTCGACGAGCCAACGCGCGGCATCGATGTGGGCGCGCACGCCGAGATCATTCGCTTAATTGAAACCCTGTGCGCCGACGGATTGGCGCTGCTGGTTATCTCCTCTGAACTCGAAGAACTGGTGGGCTATGCCGATCGCGTGTTGATTATGCGCGATTTGAAGCAGGTGGCCGAAATCCCGCTGGAGCAGCTGTCGGTGGCCGCGATCGTCAACGCCATCGCTGACGGAGGAGCACAATATGCTTGAATCCCCTATGACACATGACAAACCCGAACGGCGTAAGCCGAAGCTGCCGCCGGGCATGCCGCAGATTGTGGCGCTGATTCTGGTGCTGCTGGTGGATAGCCTGGTGGCGAATAACTTTTTTGCCATTCACATTCAGGATGGCCGTTTGTTCGGCAGTCCGATTGATATTCTCAATCGCGCCGCTCCGGTGGCGCTGCTGGCGATCGGCATGACGCTGGTGATTGCCACCGGCGGCATCGATCTGTCGGTGGGCGCGGTGATGGCAATTGCAGGCGCGACGGCGGCAACGTTGACGGTGGCGGGACACAGTTTGCCGTTCATCATTCTGGTGACGCTCGGTACCGGTCTGGCCTGCGGTTTGTGGAATGGCATTTTGGTGGCGCTACTAAAAATTCAGCCGTTTGTCGCCACCTTGATCTTGATGGTGGCGGGACGTGGCGTGGCGCAGTTGATTACGCAGGGGCAAATCGTCACCTTCAACAGCGATAGCCTGGCGTGGTTTGGTAGCGGTTCGCTGTGGCTGTTGCCGGTGCCGGTATGGATTACGCTGCTGGTGGCGTTAGTGGTGTGGTTGTTGACGCGCAAAACCGCGCTCGGACTGTTTATCGAAGCGGTGGGTATCAACCTGCGCGCGGCGCGCAATGCCGGTGTGAATGGCTGGCTGGTGGTGATGTCGACCTATGTGATTAGCGGCATGTGTGCGGCGGTGGCGGGCATGATCGTCGCGGCAGATATCCGTGGGGCCGATGCCAATAACGCCGGTTTGTGGCTCGAGCTGGATGCGATTCTGGCGGTGGTGATTGGCGGTGCCTCGCTGATGGGCGGACGCTTTAATCTGGTGCTGTCGCTGATTGGCGCGTTGATTATTCAGTCGATGAATACCGGCATTTTGCTGTCCGGCTTCCAGCCTGAACTCAATCAGGTAGTGAAAGCGGTGGTGGTGATGTGCGTGCTGCTGCTGCAGTCGCCACGCTTTATTGCCATGTTGAAACGGAGACGCCCGAAATGATTAAACGTCATCTGCCCTTGATGATCACGCTGCTGGTGTTTGTGGCGGGTTATCTGTTTTGCCTGAGTCAATTTCCCGGCTTCGCCTCAACGCGCGTGATCTGCAATATCCTTACCGATAATGCCTTCCTCGGCATTATTGCCGTGGGAATGACGTTCGTGATTTTGTCCGGCGGGATTGATCTGTCGGTGGGCGCGGTGATCGCCTTTAGCGGTGTGTTCCTCGCGCGGGTTATTGGCGATTATCATCTCGATCCAATTCTGGCGTTTGCGCTGGTGCTGGCGATGGGCGCGCTGTTTGGCGCGATGATGGGCTGGTTGATCGATGCGCTGAAAATCCCGGCCTTTATCATTACGCTGGCGGGGATGTTTTTCCTGCGCGGCTGCAGCTATCTGGTGTCGGAGAATTCGATTCCTATCGATCATCCGCTCTATACCACGCTGTCGAGTCTGGCGTGGAAGATCCCCGGCGGCGGGCGTTTGAGCTTGCTGGCGCTGATTATGCTGGTGGTGGTGCTGGGCGGCATTATTCTGGCGCACCGCACGCGTTTTGGTAATCAGGTATATGCGATTGGCGGCAGCCTGACTTCGGCGCAGCTGATGGGCGTGTCCACGCGTGCGACCACCATTAAGATTTATATGTTGTCGACCACGCTGGCGACGCTGGCGGGCATTGTGTTCTCGATTTATACCTCGGCGGGTTATGCGCTGGCGGGATTGGGTGTGGAACTGGACGCGATTGCCTCGGTGGTGATTGGCGGGACGTTGTTGTCCGGCGGCGTCGGCACGGTGTTGGGCACGCTGTTCGGCGTGTTGATTCAGGGATTGATTCAGACCTGGATTAACTTCGACGGTACCTTGAGTTCATGGTGGACCAAGATCGCCATCGGCATTCTGCTGTTCGCCTTTATCGCGCTGCAACGCCTGTTAACGGTTATGTGGGATCGCCAGCAGAACGCACCTGTCAAAAGATTAACCTCGTAGTTTTGTAGGGTGGCCATTTATGGCCACCTGGTTTGCTTTGTGGCTTTTGGATCGGCGCAAAGGCCAGAAAAGGCCAGCCCGATCGCAAAGAAACCCTGCATCCCTGCAGATCGGCCTCGCCATCCATGGCTCGGACGCTTTGCTCTTCGGGCTGGCCTTTCCTGACCTCGTGGATAATTTCATCGCTGCTTTATCCCAGGTGCGCATGAATGCGCACCCTACGAAGATTCACTTGTAGGGGCGCCATTCATGGCGACCACTGCCAATAAAAAAGCCGCGATAAGCGCGGCTTTTTTAGCTTCAATCAATTTCAACGTGCCAGGCGGTAATACGCCTCATTCCAGCGCAGCGCATCTTTAAATGCCGGTAAGCGCGTCTCCTCATCAATCACCAGCACTTCAATGCCGTTCAGCTCGCCGTACAGATACATATCATCCAGATCCAGCGCCTGGCTGAACACCGTGTGGTGCGCGCCGCCGGCCAGAATCCAGGCTTCGGAGGCCGTTGCCAGCGACGGCTGGGCACGCCACAGCGCCCGCGCCACCGGTAGTTTTGGCAGCGGTTTGGGCTGTTCGATGGCGTCCACCACATTCACCAGTAAACGGAATCGATCGCCCATATCGATAACGCTGGCATTCACCGCGCGCCCGGCTGGCGTGGAGAAGATCATGCGCGCTGGATCGGCTTTGTCACCAATGCCGAGGAACTGCACATCAATCAGCGGCTTCTCCTCTTTGGCGATGGACGGGCACACTTCCAGCATGTGCGAGCCCAGCACCAAATCGTTGCCCGGTGAGAAGTGATAGGTGTAATCCTCCATAAAGGAAGTGCCGCCTGCACGCGTGCCCGCTTGTACTTTGAGGATGTGCAGCAGCGCGGCGGTTTTCCAGTCGCCTTCACCGGCGAAGCCGTAGCCCTGGCCCATCAAGCGTTGCACCGCCAAACCGGGCAGTTGCGTCATGCCGTGCAAGGTCTGGAAGTTGGTGGTGAAGGCTTTGCAGCCTTCAGCTTCGAGGAAACGCTTCAGACCCAGCTCAATGCGTGCCGCATCCAGGACGTTTTGACGCTTTTCGCCGTTAACCGCTGCTACATCGGTAAAGCGATATTGGCTTTCATATTCGTCGATCAGCGCATTGACGTCGCCATCGCTAACGCTGTTGACCACCTCGACCAGATCGCCCACGCCCCAGCCATTCACGGAGTAACCAAACTGAATCTGTGCCGCAACTTTATCGCCTTCAGTTACCGCCACTTCGCGCATGTTGTCGCCGAAGCGCGCCACTTTCAGCTGCTGACTGGCCTGTTTTGCCAGCGCGGCATTGATCCAGCGTCCGATGCGCTGCTGGCTGGCTTTATCCTGCCAGTGACCCGTCACCACGCTGTGCTGCAAACCCATGCGCGCGCCGATAAAGCCGAACTCGCGGCCGCCGTGAGCGGTTTGGTTGAGGTTCATAAAGTCCATATCCATGCTGTCCCACGGAATCTCCGCGTTGAACTGGGTATGGAATTGCAGCAGCGGCTTATTGAGGATGCTCAGGCCACCAATCCACATCTTGGCTGGCGAGAAGGTGTGCAGCCAGGTAATGATGCCGACGCACTGATTGTCGTGGTTGGCATCGCGGCACAGAGCCAGCGCTTCGTCCGGTGATTTCACCAGCGGCTTCAGCACCAGCGACACCGGCAAAGTGCCAGCTTGATTCAAGCCCTCCATTACCTGGCGAGCGTGCTGTTCAACCTGACGCAAGGTTTCCGCGCCGTAAAGGTGCTGCGTACCAATTACAAACCACACCTGTTGTGCGTTGTGCTGTTCCATTAAATCTCTCCTTTACTCAGCGGATGCGGTGCGTGCGGCATACTGCGGTTCAGCGGCCTGGCACCAGTTTTGATAACGTTGATAAAGTTGCTGATAAACCACCACGCGCTCGGCGTTGGGTTGCAGCGTGACATCAATCGGACTGGCCATCACGTGCTGGGCGGCAGGCACATCGGCATACACGCCCGCAGCGACGGCGGCAAAAATGGCGGCGCCGAGCGCGCAGCACTCGTCAGAGGCGACGATATCCAGCGGACGGTTCATTACGTCGCAGCACGCCTGCATGATGGCGGGGGATTTGCGGGCGATGCCGCCGAGCGTCAGGATGCTCTGCACCGGAATTTGCTGCTGTTCGAAACACTCCATAATGGCGCGTGCGCCAAACGCGGTCGCGGCGATCAGGCCACCAAACAGCGCGGGCGCATCGGTGCCAAGGTTAAGATCGGTGATCACGCCTTTTAAGCGCTGATTAGCATCCGGCGTGCGGCGGCCGTTGAACCAGTCGAGCACCACCGGCAGGTGATCGAGCTGCGGATTGGCCGCCCAGGCTTCGGTGAGATTACGGATCAGATCCTTTTGCAGCGCGGCTAACTGCGGTTGCAGCTCGGGATGTTGCTGCGCCGCCTGCTGCAATGGCCAGCCGAGCAAACGGCTGAACCAGGCATAAATATCGCCAAACGCCGACTGACCGGCTTCGCAGCCAATCGCGCCCGGCACCACGCTGCCATCCACCTGGCCGCAGATGCCTTTAATGGCGCGGTCGCCAACGGTGTCGCTGTCGGCAATCAGAATGTCGCAGGTTGAGGTGCCAATCACTTTCACCAGCGTATAAGGCTGCGCACCGGCACCGACCGCGCCCATGTGGCAGTCAAACGCGCCGCCCGAAAGTATTACCTTTTCTGATAAGCCAAGGCGCTGCGCCCATTCGCTGCTGAGCGTGCCAACCGGCACATCGGCGGTCCAGGTTTCTGCGAACAGGGGAGAATCAAGCTGCTCGACCAGCAGAGGATCGAGCGCGCGGAAGAAGTCAGCCGGCGGCAAGCCTTGCCACTCCGGATGCCACAGTGATTTGTGCCCGGCGGCACAGCGTCCACGACGCAATTGCGCGGGTGCGGTGGTGCCGCTGAGCAACGCGGGCACCCAATCGCACAGTTCCACCCAAGACACTGCCGCGTCACGTACCGCAGCATCTGCGCGTGACACGTGCAGTATCTTGGCCCAGAACCACTCCGACGAATACACGCCGCCAATATAGCGGGTGTAATCGTTGAAACGACCGCTTCGACACAGCTGATTGATCTCTTCGGCTTCTTCAATCGCGGTGTGATCTTTCCACAGCACAAACATCGCGTTGGGGTTATTGGCGAATTCCGGGCGCAGCGCCAACACGTTGCCATTACGATCGATGGGCGCGGGCGTCGAGCCGGTAGAATCCACGCCAATTCCGACCACGGCGGCGCGCTGTTCAGGCGTTAAGGCGTTAACCACGGTGACAATCGCCTGTTCTAACGCATCAATATAGTCCTGCGGATGGTGACGAAAGCGGTTGGCGTGCGCGTCGCAGAATTCGCCGTTGGCCCAGCGTGCATAGTTGACCACCGCTTTTTCCAGCTCTTTGCCACTGTGACAGTCCACGGCCAGCGCACGCACCGAGTCACTGCCGAAATCCAGCCCAATTGTTATGGTGCCAGCACCCATTGGGATTCTCCTGTGTGAGTTATCTGGCTCTATCCTGGAATGGGGCGGCAGAAGCGGTTAGTCATCAGTCGCTGAGAATATGCACTTTTCTGCCATCGGCGAGGATGTGTGATCCATAGCAAAAGTTAACGACCGGTTAAATTTGCTGAATATATGGAGGATTTTGTCATCGTTTTGGGATGTGATACCGCTCTACATTTTTCATCTCCATTCCCGCTACAACTAGCCCAGCGTTTGCGCAGCCTTTGTACAACCTTTGTGCTAACGCGCTGATTTTTAGCTGTACCCAACAGAATTATTTGATTGGTAGCGTTTACACCGATTGGTTAATAACAGCCTAAAACAACATTGTGCCGGAGAGCATCATGCATAAATTCACTAAAACGCTGGCGGCGGTTGGTCTCGCTGCGGTTATGTCACAATCCGCTATCGCCGAGACCATGAAACTCGGTTTCCTTGTCAAACAACCGGAAGAGCCCTGGTTCCAAACCGAATGGAAATTCGCGGATAAAGCCGGCAAGGATCTCGGTTTCGAAGTGATCAAAATTGCGGTGCCTGACGGCGAGAAAACCCTCAACGCTATCGATAGCCTGGCCGCCAGCGGTGCGAAAGGCTTCGTTATCTGTACGCCGGATCCCAAACTCGGCTCGGCGATTGTCGCCAAAGCGCGCGGTTACGGCTTGAAAGTGATCGCCGTCGATGACCAGTTCGTCACCGCCAAAGGCAAGCCGATGGATACCGTGCCATTAGTGATGATGGCCGCGACCAAGATCGGCGAGCGTCAGGGACAAGAACTGTATAAAGAGATGCAGAAACGCGGTTGGGATGTGAAAGAGACCGGCGTGATGGCCATCACCGCCAACGAGCTCGACACCGCCCGCCGTCGCACCAGCGGTTCGATGGACGCGCTGAAAGCTGCCGGTTTCCCGGAGAAGCAGATCTATCAGGTACCAACCAAATCCAACGATATTCCTGGCGCGTTTGACGCCGGTAACTCGCTGCTGGTGCAGCATCCGGAAGTTAAACATTGGCTGATTCTCGGCATGAACGATAACACCGTGCTGGGCGGCGTACGCGCCACCGAAGGTCAGGGCTTCAAGGCGCCCGATGTGATTGGTATCGGCATCAACGGTGTTGATGCGGTAAGTGAGCTGTCGAAAGGTTCCGCCACCGGTTTCTACGGTTCGCTGCTGCCAAGCCCGGACGTGCACGGTTATAAGAGCAGCCAGATGCTCTACAACTGGGTAACCAAAGATCAGGAGCCGCCGAAGTTCACCGAAGTCACCGATGTGGTGCTGATTACCCGCGATAACTTCAAAGCCGAGCTGGATAAGAAAGGGCTGAAGTAAGGATCAGCGGTTTTGGAAGGTCGCCATAAATGGCGACCCTACGATGCGGTTTTGTAGGGTGCGCATTCATGCGCAGGGCCAATGACTTAGGAGTTTCCATGAACACTGATCAAGCCTTTCTGTCGTTTCATGGCATCAGCAAAACCTTTCCTGGCGTGAAAGCGCTGCAGGATATCTCATTCAGCTGCCGTGCCGGTGAAGTGCACGCGCTGATGGGGGAAAACGGTGCTGGTAAATCGACGCTGTTGAAGATCCTCAGCGGCAGCTATCAGCCGAGCGGCGGCGAGATTCGCATTAAAGGCCAGCCGAAGAGTTTCAACACCACCGTAGATGCGCTGGACGCGGGCGTGGCGATCATTTACCAGGAACTGCACTTGGTGCCGGAGATGAGCGTGGCGGAGAACATCTATCTCGGCCAGTTGCCGCACAAGCGCGGTTTGGTGAATCGCAAACTGCTGCGCTATGAAGCCGGTTTGCAGTTGCAAAATCTCGGCATGGACATCGATCCGGATATGCCGCTGAAATACCTGTCGCTCGGCCAGTGGCAAATGGTGGAGATCGCCAAAGCGCTGGCGCGTAACGCGCGCATCATCGCCTTTGACGAACCGACCAGCTCGCTGTCGGCGCGCGAGATTGAACACTTGTTCCGCGTCATCCGTCAGCTGCGCGAGCAGGGGCGCACCGTGCTGTATGTCTCGCACCGCATGGAAGAGATTTTTGCGCTCAGCGACGCCATCACCGTGTTTAAAGATGGTCGCTACGTGCGCACCTTCACCGACATGAAAAACACCCATCACGACGATCTGGTGCAGGCGATGGTGGGACGTAATCTTGGGGATATTTATGGTTACGCGCCGCGTGAACTTGGCCCGGTGCGTCTGCAGCTGGACGCGGTGGAGGCGAAGGGCGTGCGCACGCCGATTTCGTTAACGGTGCGCGCCGGTGAAATCGTGGGTCTGTTTGGTCTGGTTGGCGCGGGACGCAGCGAACTGATGAAAGGGCTGTTCGGTGCCACCAAACTGCGCGGCGGCACCGTGACGCTGGATGGCAAAAAGCTCAACATTCGCCAGCCGATCGACGCTATCCGCGCCGGCATCATGCTGTGTCCGGAAGATCGCAAATCTGAGGGCATCATTCCAGTGCATTCGGTGCGCGATAACATCAACATCAGCGCGCGTCGCCACAATCTCACCGCCGGTTGTCTGATCAAACCGAGCTGGGAGGCGAAAAACGCCGATATCCACATTCGTTCACTCAACATCAAAACGCCGGGTCCGCAGCAGCTGATCATGAACCTTTCGGGCGGCAACCAGCAGAAGGCAATTCTGGGCCGCTGGTTGTCGGAAGAGATGAACGTGATTCTGCTCGATGAGCCAACGCGCGGCATTGACGTCGGTGCCAAACACGAAATCTACAACCTGATTTATGCCCTGGCGAAAAAAGGCATTGCGGTGCTGTTTGCCTCCAGCGACTTGCCGGAAGTGATGGGATTAGCCGATCGCATTCTGGTGATGCGTGAAGGTGAAATTGCCGGTGAACTGTCCCACGACACGGCCACAGAGCAGCTGACGCTGAGCCTGGCGATGCCGAAAACCACTCAAGCGGCCGCCGTGGCCTGATGTAAAGGAGAGCAATAATGGCTTCATCTACCACTTCCAACACGCCACCGGTGCAGCGCAACGGGCTGCAACTCGGGCGGATTTGGGACAACTTCGGCATGCTGGTGGTGTTCGCACTGCTGTTTATCGTTTGTGCCATTTTCGTGCCGAATTTTGGCTCCATCATCAATATGAAAGGGCTTGGTCTGGCGATGTCGATGTCCGGCATGGTGGCGTGCGGCATGCTGTTCTGCCTCGCCTCAGGCGACTTTGATCTCTCCGTGGCGTCGGTGATCGCCTGCGCCGGTGTGGTCACCGCAGTGGTGATCAACATGACCGAAAGCCTGTGGATTGGCGTCGCGGCCGGTTTACTGCTTGGCATGGCCACTGGCTTTATTAACGGCTTTGTTATCGCGCGGTTGAAAATCAACGCCTTAATCACCACGCTGGCCACCATGCAGATTGTGCGCGGCCTGGCTTATATCTTCTCCGACGGCAAAGCGGTGGGCATTGAAGATGAGCGCTTCTTTACCCTCGGCTACGCCAACTGGCTCGGCGTGCCGGCGCCAATCTGGCTGACCATTGCCACCATGGTGCTGTTCGGCTTCCTGCTGAACAAAACCACCTTTGGTCGCAATACGCTGGCAATTGGCGGCAACGAAGAAGCCGCGCGACTGGCCGGTGTGCCGGTGGTGCGAACGCGCATCATCATCTTCATCTTGTCGGGTTTAGTGTCGGCGGCGGCGGGCATCATTCTGGCGTCGCGCATGACCAGCGGCCAGCCAATGACCTCGCTCGGTTACGAGCTGATTGTGATTTCGGCTTGCGTGCTGGGCGGCGTTTCGCTGAAAGGCGGCATCGGCAAAATTTCGTACGTGGTAGCGGGCGTGCTGATTCTGGGCACGGTTGAGAATGCGATGAATTTATTGAATATCTCGCCATTCTCACAGTATGTGGTGCGCGGTTTGATACTGTTAGCGGCGGTGATTTTTGACCGCTACAAACAGAAAAGTAAAGCCGCCTGATAACCAAGGCTGAGCGCGCCGGATAGCGGGCGCGCTCGCCGCATTTCACGCGATAAGTGAGGCCACTATGTACCATCGTGAACCCCCGAGTGAGCAGCAGAATCCCTTATTGCCGGGCTATGCGTTCAATGCCTGGCTGGTGGCAGGATTGACGCCGATTAACGCCAATGACGCGCTCGATTTCTTTATCGATCGTCCGCACGGCATGAAAGGCTACATCCTTAATCTGACCATTAAAGGTCAGGGCCGCGTGTTTGATGGTGAATCCGCCTTCGACTGCGAGCCGGGCGATTTGCTGCTGTTTCAACCGAAAACCCCGCACTATTATGGCCGCGCACCCGATAGTCCGTGCTGGTTCCATCGCTGGGTCTATTTCCGTCCGCGCGCCTACTGGACTGATTGGCTGCAATGGCAGGATGAAAGCCAGGGCGTGGGGCGTTTGCATTTGTCAGAAGCGCAGCGCGCCGAGTTTGATCGCCTGTTCGCCAGCATCGAACAAACCCACAACTCCGGACGTCGCTTCGCTGAAGAGCTGGCGATGAACCTGCTGGAGCGCCTGCTGCTGCGCGCGGTGGAAGAGGACCCGCGCAGCCATCAACAGATTCGCGATCCACGCGTGATTGAAGCTTGCCAGTACGTCACCAATCATCTGGCGGGTGAAGTGAAGATTGAAGAAGTGGCGCGCCATGTTTGCCTGTCGCCGTCACGGCTGGCGCATCTGTTCCGCGAGCAAATGGGTATTAATCTGCTGCGCTGGCGCGAAGATCAGCGGGTTATCCGCGCCAAACTGCTACTACAAACCACTCAGGAACCGATTGCTTCTGTTGGCCGCGAAGTGGGCTACGATGACCAGCTCTACTTCTCGCGCGTGTTCCGTAAACGCGTTGGCGTCAGCCCCAGCGACTTCCGCCGCCGCAGCCATGATGCGCAGGATGCTTTGGTGGCTCACGAGAGCTGGCAATCCGCACGGAGTGCTATTTCCTGAGTTTTCAGGTGATTCCGCCTTGTTCTTATAGACCGATTCGTCTTAAATCAGTCTGGTAACGAACAAGAGGAATGAGAATGAGCGATAAATTACGTGTCGGCCTAATCGGCTACGGTTTTGCCAGCAAAACCTTTCATGCACCCTTGATCGCCGGTACGCCGGATGTTGAGCTGGCGGCGATCTCGAGCAGCGATGCCAGCAAAGTGCATGCTGACTGGCCGTCAGTGCAGGTGGTTTCCGATCCACAGGCGCTGCTGGATGACCCGACACTGCAACTGATTGTTATTCCGACCCCGAATGACACCCATTTTCCCTTAGCTAAAGCCGCACTTAACGCCGGTAAACACGTGGTGGTCGATAAGCCATTTACCGTGACGTTGTCACAGGCGCGTGAACTGGATGCGCTGGCGAAAGCTAAAGGTTTGCTGCTGTCGGTGTTCCATAACCGCCGCTGGGACAGCGATTTCCTGACGCTGAAATCGCTGCTGAACGACGGCACCTTGGGCGAAGTGCGTTACTTCGAATCCCACTTTGACCGTTTCCGCCCTGAAGTGCGTCAGCGCTGGCGTGAAATGAAAGGCGCGGGCAGTGGCATTTGGTTCGATCTCGGACCGCACGTGCTAGACCAGGCGCTGCAGCTGTTTGGCACGCCGGTCGCCATCAATGTCGATATGGCAGAGCTGCGTCCAGGCGCACAAACCACCGATTATTTCCATGCCGTGTTGACCTATCCAACGCGCCGCGTGGTGCTGCACGCCAGCATGCTGGTGGCGGCGGAATCAGCACGCTTTGTGGTGCACGGCGCGCGCGGCAGCTACGTGAAATACGGCCTCGATCCTCAGGAAGATCGTCTGAAAGCGGGTGAACGTCCGCCGCAGGAAGATTGGGGCTACGACATGCGCAACGGTACGCTGACGCTGGCGGAAGGCGATGTGATGGTGGAGAAAGAGCTTCTGACTTTGCCAGGCAACTATCCGGCGTACTACGCAGGTATTCGTGATGCAATTGCGGGCACAGGTGCAAATCCGGTACAGGCAGAAGAAGCGATTCAGGTGATGGAGTTAATCGAGCTGGGCTTGCAGTCCGCCGAGAAGCGCCAGACTATGTCGTTGCGTTAATTTTGTGAAAAGGTCGCCAAAAATGGCGACCCTACAATGTAAGGTGCGCGTTATGCGCACCTTTTTTTATCCCGCCACGCGTGCGCGCAGCGCGGCTTTCTCGGCATCACTCAGGAACGCGATGGTTACGCCATTATCCTGCGCCTGACGCATCTCTTCCGCCGTCAATCCCGCTTGCGGTGCCGCCACTTCATACTCATGTGCCAACTCAACGCCCTGAACCGCCGGATCGTCAGTGTTAATGGTGGCGAGAATGCCATGCTGCAGGAAGGTTTTCAGCGGATGGCTGCTCAGCGACGATACGGTGCTGGTCTGAATATTCGAGGTCAGGCAAGACTCGATACCAATACGCTGCTCGGCAAGGAAATCCATCAGTGCACGATCTTCAATCGCCTTCACGCCGTGACCAATACGCTCTGCGCCCAGCTCGCGAATCGCTTGCCAGATGCTTTCCGGGCCTGCGGCTTCACCGGCGTGAACGGTAATGCGGAAACCGGCATCACGCGCACGATTAAAGTGACTGAGGAATTCGCTGCCTGGGAAGCCCAACTCGTCACCGGCCAAATCGACGGCGGTGATGCCATCGCGATGTGCCAGCAAACCTTCCAGCTCGCGCAGGCAGGCTTCGTCACCAAAGGTACGGCTCATAATGCCGGTCAGGCGCACATCGACGCCGTATTGCTGAATACCGGCGCGCACGCCATCAATCACCGCTTCGACCACGCCGGCAATCGGCAGCTTGTGGGTCATCGCCATATAGCCCGGTGAGAAGCGCAGTTCCGCATAGTGAATGCCGGCGCGCGCCGCATCTTCGACGTTTTCCAGCGCGATACGACGGCAGGCATCAAGATCGCCCAGCACTTTCACGCCCCAGTCGAGTTTCTGCAGGAAGCTCACCAGGTCCGGTTCATTCGCGGTGACCTGCACATGCGGACGCAATGTATCAAGTGTATCAGCGGGCAGCGCAAGATTATGCTGGCGACCTAAATCGAGAATGGTTTGTGCGCGGATATTGCCATCAAGGTGGCGGTGAATGTCGGTGAGGGGGAGTTTTAGATCAATCATGGCGCACTCGCTTAAGTTTCATAAAGTGCAGAGGATTATAAAAACATCTTGCGCAACAGCGCCAGCGATTTGCGCAAACAGGAAAACGGATGCTGAATTAATCAGCATCCGTCGCATTTCAGAACGATTTTAACGCGGCGATCAGACGATCAAGCCCATCATCCAGCTTGCTGCGCGGGCAACCGGCGTTGAGACGCACATAACCGCGGCTGGCTGCACCGTAAGTCGAACCGGGCATGATTGCCACTTTGTGTTGATGAATCAGACGCTGTTGCAGCACCTGTTCGTCAATGCCAAGCGGATTAAGATCGATCCACGCCAGGTAAGTGGCGGCTGGCGGCTGCCAGTTAAGCTGCGGAAATGCCGTATTCAGGCGCTGCGCGATGTGCTGCATATTGCCACGTAAATGGGCACGCAGCGCATCCAGCCACGGCGCGCCATCGCGATACGCGGCGATGGTGGCGGCAAGCGCCATTACTGCCGGCGAGGATAAACCATCCTGCTGCTTCAGCGCGTGGAACCACGCCTGACGATCGCGCTCGTCCGGAATGATGCCCCACGCGCCGGTCAGCGCCGGAATATTGAAGCTCTTGGAGGCCGAGGTGAACAGCGCCCAATCTGACTGCGCAACCTGGCTCCACGGCGTATGCCGCGCATCACTCAGCACCATATCCATATGGATTTCATCGCTGATCACCTTCACGCCATGCTTTTCGCATAGCGCGGCCATCTGGCGCAGCTCGTCTTCGCGCCACACTTTGCCGGTAGGATTATGCGGACTGCACAGCAGCATCACTTTACAGCGCGGACGCGCCAATAAAGTTTCCAGCTCCGCCATGTCACACAGCCATTCACTTCCATGGCGCTGCAGCGGCAGCTCCAGCACGCGCCGCTGATTGCCATTGATGGTGTTGTAAAACGCATCGTAAGCGGGCGTGTGAATCAGCACTTCTTCGTCCGGCTGCGTCCAGTGGCGCAACAGCTGCGCCACCATGTAAATCACCGACGGGCCATAAACCAGCGATTCTGCCGCGACTTCAGTAGCGAAACGGCTGCGCATCCAATGTTGAATGGCAGAAAGAAAATCGTCATGCTGCCAGCGGCTGTAACCAAACACCCCGTGCGTGAGGCGCTGTTGCAGCGCCTCGATGATGCAAGGCGCGGTGGCGAAATCCATGTCGGAGATGGTGAAGGGCAGCAAGTTCGCCACGCCGAAACGATCGGCCACGAAATCCCACTGCGTACACCAGCTGCCGTGGCGATCTACCACCTGATTGAAATCAAAACCTTGCATCATTACACCGTCGCGCTCATCAGGTGTGCCATCTCATCTTTGACGGATTGCACCTGCGGGCCCATTACCACTTGCAGATTGGTGGCATTGACATGCACCACGCCAATCGCACCGTTGGCTTTCAGCGTTGCATCATCCACTTTGCTCATATCAACCACGGTAATGCGCAGACGCGTCAGGCAGTTATCCAGTGAAGCGATGTTTTCCACGCCGCCCAGCGCCGACAGAATCGCTGGCGTGTTGAAGCCGGATTTACCGACAGCTGCGCGATTAACCTGCTGCTCCACGCTGTTGGTTTCCACTTCGCGACCTGGCGTTTTGATATTGAAGTGACTGATGGCAAAACGGAAGATGACGTAATAAGACACGAACCACACCGCAGCAATCACCGGCACCCAATACCACTTGGTGGAGAGGCCGTGCAGCACGCCGAAGACGAAGAAGTCGATCACGTTGCCATCGGTGTTACCGATAGTCACGCCCAGCATCGCCATCACGGTGAAGCCTAAACCGGTCAGCAGTGCGTGGATCAGATACAGCACCGGCGCGACAAACAGGAACAGGAATTCCAGCGGTTCTGTGGTGCCGCCCACGACGCAAGCCACCACGCCGGAAATCAGCAGGCCTTTAATTTTATGACGGTTTTCCGGACGGGCGCAGTGATACATCGCCAACGCTGCACCCGGCAAACCGCCGAGGAAGGCCGGCATTTTACCCTGCGACAGGAAGCGCGTGGCGCTCTCGGCAAAGCCGTGCGTATCCGCACAAGCCAGCTGCGCCTGGAAGATGGTCAACGCACCGCTGACACTTTTACCGCACACATCCATGGTGCCGCCCGCATCGGTAAAGCGGATGATCGCCACCAGAATGTGCTGCAAACCAAACGGTAAAAGCAGACGTTCGCCGGTACCAAAAATCATCGGGCCAAATTCACCGGCGCTGTTAATCACCCAGCCGAGGCCGGTAATCGCACGGGCGAAGAATGGCCAGATATGCGGAACTACTAAGCCCAGCACGCCCATCGCCATCGCGGTGACGATCGGCACAAAGCGCGTACCGCCAAAGAATGCCAGCGCATCCGGCAGGCGAATGTTGTGGAAACGCTCATGCAGCCAGAACACCACGATACCCACGATCACCGCGCCGAGAATACCGGTGTCGATGGACTGAATGCCGAGAATATTTTGTACGTTATTGGCTTTCAGTACCGCCGCATCGGTGGTTGGCAGAATGCCGTTGATGTTGAGCCAGAAGTTGATGCTCAGGTTCAGCACCGCATAGCCAACAAAACCGGCAAACGCTGCCACGCCTTTGTTCTCGCGCGCCATACCGAGCGGAATGGCAATGGCAAACATCACTGGCAGATAGCTAAAGGCAAAGGAACCGATTTTCGCCAGCCAGATAAACATATATTGCAGGAAAGGCTGATCGAGCGCGGGGATGAGCGTGAGCACATCGCCGCTGCTGAGCGAACTGCCGATGCCGAGCAGGATGCCGCAGAACGAGAGCAGTGCGACGGGCAACATAAAGGTTTTGCCCAGACTTTGGAAAAACTCCCAAAGTGACATTTTGGGACGACTGGCGGACATAGACTCTCCTGGCAATAAAAGTTAAAGGCTTCAATGTGGTCAAGGATGATAAAACGTTTTACCACTTATTTTTGTGGCTATAATCACAAAGAGTGACTAATTGCAGACTTTATTTTTGGTGCAATCAGTGTAACGTTTTACCTCTTTGAATTTGGACGTTGGTAACGGAACGCTATGTCCCAGCAGAAAACCACTATTCATGATGTGGCGTTGGTCGCCGGGGTGTCGGTCTCTACCGTGTCGTTGGTGCTCTCCGGCAAAGGGCGCATTTCGCCCGCTACGGCCACACGTGTCAATCAGGCGATTGAGCAGCTTGGCTACGTGCGTAATCGTTCGGCCTCAATCTTGCGCGGCGGCGAAAGCGGCGTGATTGGCTTGATCGTGCGCGATCTCAGCCAGCCATTTTATGCCGCGATGACGGCCGGACTCAGCGAAGTGCTGGAGCAGCAGGGCAAAGTGCTGGTGCTGACACAAAGCGGTCAGCACGGCCAACATCTTAAACGCTGTTTTGACACGCTGGTGGCGCAGGGCGCGGAAGGGATTGTGCTCGGCGGTGCGGTGGCGCAGGCGGAAACGCTGGTGCCGCAGGCGCAGGAACAGAACATCGCCTTAGTCTGTGCCTCGCGCGCCAGCAGCCTGGATAATGTCGACTCATTGCGCCCTGATAACAGCCAGGCGGCGCGTATGGCGACGGAGTATCTGATTCGTCAGGGCCATCAGCGCATCGCCTGGATGGGCGGTTTGGGATCGTCTCTGACGCGCGCCGAGCGGATTGGCGGCTATTGCGCCACTTTGTTGCAATACGGTTTGCCGTTTCGATCCGACTGGATTATTGAGTGTGACGATCGCCAGCAAAGCGTGTCGGCGTTGACGCTGCAGTTGTTGCGCCAACATCCCGGCATTACGGCGATTTTGGCGCATAACGGTAGCACCGCGCTCGGCTGCTATTTCGGCGCGTTACGTTGCGGGCGAACCTTTGGTGAAGGCGCGGTGGATAGCTACTACACGCAGCAACTGGCGCTGGTGGGCTTTAATGACGATCCGCAGCGGGAGTTGCACGATCCCACCATGACCTTTGTCAGTAGCGAAGCGCGTGATGTAGGAAGAAGGGCGGCGGAACGGATGTTGCAGCGGCTGGCGCAGCCGGAAGCGGAGATTCAAAGCTTGATTGTGCCGCCGCAGCTGATGCGCGGGGAAGTTTAAGGGCGGCCAATTGGCCGCCCCTCGATTTACTCTGGCATGCCTTCGCTGGTCGGTGCGCCCAGCATATAACGTGACAAGAACTGCTCCAGCGTCATCTTGTCGCCGTTCATGGTGACCTGACCGTTGCCGTATTGCAGGCTGGTGACGATGTTGTCATCCTGCTGCTGCGTCAGGCGGAACATCTGGCCCATCGCCGCTAAACCTTTCACCTGCTGATCCGCCAGCTTCTGCGCATCATCACCCTGATAACCTTCCGCCAGACCGACATGACGCATGGTTTCTGTCGCCATCGGCATATTGATCGCCAGCTTGCCGTCGAGGGTTTTCAGCACGCGATCCACTGCGGCACCCAAACTCTGCGCTTCGCCGGTGACGGTGGCCGGATCGTTAAAGCCGACGTTCAGGTTAAAGGTGCTTTCCCCTTTGTCATTTTTCCAGCTCAACGGCGCGATGCTCAGCGTTGGCGAGCCTTTCAACAGCGTTGGCAGGTTATTGCGCAGGATGGTTTGCACGCTGGCCTGATAGCGAATTGGATCTTCCGCCACGCCCGGCTGGTTCAGCAGATCCTGCATCTGCGCGTTGTAAGTATCGGAGAAGGCTTTCACCGCCTGCGCATCGAACTGGGCAAACTTCATCGCCAGCTTAGCTTCGCCAAATGGCTGCTTCTGCAGGGTGATCTTGTCAACGTTGACGTCCAGCTGCCCGCCAATCTTGCCCTCTTTATTGTCGAAGGAAGAGGTGGTTTTCAGCTTCTCCAGTGACAAACCTTCCTGACCGTTGATGCTGGCATCGAGTTTATCCAGAGAGATCGACTGATCGCCAACGCGCACGCCTTCCGGGCTGAGGTGGGTATCGCCGCTCAGCTTCAGGCCATTGAGCGTGAACAGCACTGGCTGTTCCACCTGATTTTTGCTGGTGACCGCGATGCTGGAGAAGTCGCCGTCGAGGCTGACTTTGTCGCCTTTGCTGTCGGCGCTGATGTTCAGCGTGCCGCCGTTGGTGGCCAGACGATCGCCGGTCTGCGGATTGTTGTAATCCACCGCCAGCAGGTTGAGATCGGTATTGGTCGCACCGCTGTAACCGACGCGGGTATCAGCATTAACCAGCGATTTGCCGTTGGTCAGTTCAAACAGTTTCTTCACCGCATCGGTGTTTTCCAGCTCGGTGTGCACCGACGCCATGCTTGGGATCAGGCTGCCGCGCTTCAACTGGGCGAACGGGAAAGGACCGTGATCGATAGTCTCGTTCAGCACGATGCTTTGACCTGGCTTCAACAGCGGGTTGTCATTGGTTTGCGAGCTAGCCTGCACTACCAATTTGGTTTTGCTGCTAAACACGCCGCGCTGATAATCCTGATAGCTCAGCGTCAGTCGGCTGTTCGGTGCGTAAGCATTCAGCTGCGCGTTGGCATTCTGCAACATCTGATCCATGTGGCTTTCCAGTTGTTTACCGGTAAACCATGCAGCACCAGTCCAAATCACGCCGAGCGCCACAATTACACCTACGGCAACCTGGGTCTTTTTCATCGCTGTGTCGTCCTTATCCTTGCGTCCGCACGCCGCTGGTCGGTGCGCGACGGGTGAAGAAAAACGCCCGCAGGCGTTTTAAATTAATAGTTTGAAAGAATAGCAGTTAATGCTGGCAGCGTCACCGGAACTCAGTTGAGCGTATTAAATACGCGCGCCAGACGACCGGTGCCCGCCACGTTGACCGGCGACTCATTGGCAGCGACAAAGCAGGATTCACCCGGCTTCAGCACCAACTGTTGACCGGACTTCTCAATCACCGCCTGGCCTTCAATGCAGAACAGCAGGGCAGCGCTGTTTTGTGCCAGCGCTTGCGGCGCAGCGGAAAGCCCATGAATCGCAAAGGCAAAGTCTTCAACCGGAATCGGGAAGTTCAGGGTTTCGCCGTCGTGCTGCGGCTGAGTCAACAGCGTCGCAGCCGGTTTTGCCTGGAATTTCAGGTTAGCCAGCAGTTCCGGGATATCGATAAACTTCGGCGTCAGACCGGCGCGCAGTACGTTATCGGAGTTCGCCATCACTTCCAGCGCCACGCCTTTCAGATACGCGTGCGGCGTTTCGGCAAACAGGAACATCGCTTCGCCCGGCTGCAGGGTGATGACATTGAGCAGCAGCGGCGAAAACAGCCCGCTGTCGTCCGGATAATCGGTGGCGATGGATTTGATCGTCTGCCACGGTTCGCCTTCACGCGCGTTGAGCGCCGATTTCAACACGCCAATAGCGCGCGATTTGGCCTCGTCCTGCAGCGAAAGTAGCGTGGCGAACAGTTTTGCCAGATTGGCTTCATCAGCATTCTCGAGGAAGTGAGCGATTTGCGGATGCGCACCGGCCACCGGTTCCAGCAGCGAAACAATTTCATGCAGCTCGCGGAAACCGTTCATCGCCTGGAATGGCGTCAGCGCATACACCAGCTCGGGCTTGTGATTGGCGTCTTTATAGTTACGTTCAGCGGCGCTGAGTGGAATGCCAGCAGCGTTTTCACGCGCAAAACCCTCTTCAGCAGCGGCTTTGCTCGGATGTACCTGAATCGACAGCGGCTGATCGGCGCACAGCACTTTAAACAGGAATGGCAGCTCGCCGAAACGTTCCGCCACCGCATTGCCTAGCGTGGCGATTTTGTCGGCATCAATCACCTCACGCAGCGAACGCGCTTCACCGTTGATCTCAACGGTCGAAGGGCTTTTCGGGTGTGCGCCCATCCACAGTTCCGCCATCGGCAAACCTTGTGGATTTTCGATGCCGTAGAGTTCTGTCAGCGCAGTTTTGCTGCCCCAGGCGTAATTTTGCAGCGAATTGTTCAATTTTTGCATCGTTTACCCTTAATAACCGTAAGTAAATAGGCTTATTAAAGCAGAAAGTGCCATAGAAAATACACGAACAAGTGCAATAAAGGCGATAGGCTCGCATAATGTTAAATTCTTGTATGTGACAATCTTGCTCGCTCAACGGCGTCGCGGGAAGGCGTTTAGAGCGGAAACCTCAAAATCTGAGCTAAGGAGACGTAGTCATGGCAGCCAATCGCATTGAAAAAGACTCAATGGGACCTATCGAAGTACCGGCAGATAAGTTGTGGGGCGCACAAACCCAGCGTTCGCTGGAACATTTCAAAATCTCAACCGAGAAAATGCCAGTGGCATTGGTGCATGCGCTGGCGCTGACCAAGCGTGCGGCGGCGCAGGTGAACCAGGATCTCGGCTTGCTTCCTGCCGATCGCGCTCAGGCGATTCTTAAAGCCGCCGACGAAGTGCTGGCAGATAAACACACCGACGAGTTCCCGCTGGCGATCTGGCAGACTGGCTCCGGCACCCAGACCAACATGAACATGAATGAAGTGCTGGCCAACCGCGCCAGTGAAATTCTTGGCGGCGAGCGTGGCATGTCGCGTCTGGTGCACCCCAATGACGACGTGAATAAAAGCCAAAGCTCCAACGATGTGTTCCCCACCGCCATGCACGTGGCCGCGGTCATCGCCGTGCGGGAGCAGCTGATTCCGCAGATTCACGTGTTGAAAAAGACGCTGAGTGAGAAGTCCGACGCTTTCAAAGATATCGTCAAGATTGGTCGTACCCACTTGCAGGATGCGACCCCGCTGACGCTCGGCCAGGAGATCTCCGGCTGGGTGGCGATGCTCGAGCACAATCTTAAGCACATCGAAAACAGTATTCCGCACGTGGCGGAGCTGGCGCTGGGCGGCACGGCGGTTGGTACCGGCCTGAATACCCATCCGGAATACGCGGTACGCGTGGCGAAAGCGCTGGCCGATTTGACCAAACAGCCGTTTGTTACCGCGCCGAATAAGTTTGAAGCGCTGGCGACCTGCGATGCGCTGGTCCACGCGCACGGTGCGCTGAAAGGTCTGGCGGCTTCGTTGATGAAAATTGCCAACGATGTACGCTGGCTGGCTTCTGGCCCGCGTTGCGGCATCGGCGAACTGGCGATCCCGGAAAACGAACCTGGCAGCTCAATTATGCCGGGCAAAGTGAACCCGACGCAGTGCGAAGCGCTGACCATGCTGTGTTGCCAGGTGATGGGCAACGACGTGGCGGTGAACATTGGCGGCGCGTCCGGCAACTTTGAGCTCAACGTATTCCGTCCGATGGTGATCCACAACTTCCTGCAATCGGTGCGTCTGCTGGCCGACGGTATGGACAGCTTCAATCACCACTGCGCGATTGGCATTGAGCCGGTACGCGAGCGCATCGATCAGTTGCTGAACGAATCGCTGATGCTGGTGACTGCGCTGAATACCCATATCGGTTACGACAAAGCGGCGGAAATCGCCAAGAAAGCCCATAAAGAGGGCCTGACGCTAAAAGGCTCGGCGTTGAAGCTTGGGTATCTGACCGAAGAGCAGTTCGATGAGTGGGTACGTCCGGAAGAGATGGTTGGCAGCATGAAGCAATAGTTGCTGAACAAGCTAAGGCCGTTCATTTGAACGGCCTTTTTCGTTTACAGCTGACCGCTATACAACACCGGACCGGTTGGCTGCCCAGTTGGCGAGCCGCCGCGCGGTTCAAGGCTGATAGCGATCACGCCTGAGCGGGAAATCGTGCTATTCAACGCAACATCGGTTGCCTTCTGGTTATTCAGTAAACCCAGCGAAATCGGCGCTTTGCCCGGCGGAATCAGCCACAGCTGCAAACTGTTGTTATCGGCGATGGCCACCGGATGTAACGGCGTTAGGCTCAGCTGCGCCAGCTTGCTGTCCGCGCTGACCACCCATTGCTGTTGATGCTGAGCATCGTTCAGTACCGTCAACGGCGTTAACGTCGGCTGCTGCAGGAACAGTGAGGCGAGCAGGGCGATCGCCGCGATACTGGCGGCCGCCAGCCAGCCGGCATAATGACGTTTGGCTTGAATCGCGCGTTGCTCGGGCAAGCTCAACGTAATCTTCTTCCACACCTTTTCCGGCGGCGTGACCGGCGCAAGCTGATTATCAAGGCCCGCCAGCATGGTTTGCCAGCGTGCGACGTTAGCCGCAAGCTCGGGCTCGTTACGCAGCCGGCGCTCAAAGCGCAAACGCGCCAGCTCGCTTAAAGTACCCAGCGCATACTCGGCCGCTAAGGCATCATCACGTTGTACGTTATCGTTCATAGGCCCACACACTCCCGCAGATGCTCCAGCGCGCGGCGAATCCAGCTTTTTACCGAGCCAACCGGCTGTTGCAGCCAGGCGGCAATATCACTGTGGGACATCCCCTGATAATAGGCGAGCGTGATGCTTTGCTGCTGTTCGCTGCTCAGATGACCAATGCAGTGTCGCAGGCGATCGGCTTGCGCCGGATCGTGCCAGGTATTCTGTTCGTCTTCCGCCGTTATCTGCAGCAGATCGTCAAACTCTTCTGTATTTAGCGTCATGCGCGCTTGTCCGCTGCGTAACCCGTCAATGCAGCGATTGCGCACAATGTGCGTCATCCATGTCATCGGCGCGCTAAGGGCGGCATCATAGGCGTTGGCGCGGTTCCAGATAGTGAGATAGCAATCGTGCAGCACCTCTTCAGCCCAGCCTTGCTGGCGTAACATACGCAGGGTGAGGGCGAAAAGATGTGGCGAAGTCAGTCGATAGAGTTGTTCAAACGCGCGGCGATCGCCCTGTGCGATCGCCGGCAATAACGTCACTAGCTGTTCTGTTAGCCTATTATCCATAATCTTCCCGGTTGGCTAAAATGCCCAATCCGAGTATAGGCAATTACTTAGGCATTAAGACGGTATCAATCACATCAATCACACCATTTTTCTGATTGACGTCATAAGTGCTGATATTCGCCACATTGCCTTGACCATCTTTCAGCTGAATATTGTGCGGGCCATTATTCATAATCCACAACGGTTGGCCGTTGACAGTTTTCAGCTCGGCATGACCGCCACCTTGCTTGATTTTCATCTCCAGCGCTTTCATGTCGTATTTGCCCGCCACCACATGATAAGTCAGGATGCTGGTCAACTTCGCTTTGTTCTCCGGTTTCACCAGGCTATCAACGGTGCCCGCTGGCAACTTGGCGAAGGCGGCATTGGTTGGCGCGAAGACGGTAAACGGACCTTTACCTTCGAGGGTTTCCACCAAACCCGCCGCTTTAACAGCAGCAACCAGCGTGGTGTGATCTTTAGAGTTCAGCGCGTTTTCAACGATGTTCTTTTGCGGATACATCGCCGCTCCGCCTACCATCACGGAGCCATTATCCATCGCGGCGAATGCACCTGCGGTGAACAGTAAAGTGCTGGATACGACTGCAATGCCCATTAGCTTTTTCATCATAAATCCTCGTAGTAGGGAGCGAAGAAGTTGCTCACACTCTGATATACGAGGACAGGTGATGAATTGGATGCAGTGATTTTGAAATTTATTTTTAAACCTGCCGATCGCTCCATAAATGCAGGCGCGGAATGATCAGATGCAGCGGCTCGGCCAGCGGTTTGTGGCGATAAGCCACGTTATCGGCATCGTAATTCAGCAGCTCACCCAGAATCGGTACCTGGGTGCGATCGCGGCACAGCACCAGCAGCGGAGAAGGGCAGGCAAGCTGCACCTGTTTCTTTTCGCTGGCGCGCCACACGCGGGCAATCGGCTGCACCTTAACCGGACGTTTGATTTTCAGTTTCGCACCCGCCGGTAACGCGAGGATCGCTTCCAGCTCCAGCTGCACTTTTTCCGCCCACTGCTCACGCGTCCACGGCGCCTGAGCGCGATTGGCCTTCAGGCTGCGCTCCAGCTGTTCAACCACCTCATCACGCGTGACGTTTTTGATGATATTTTTATTTGCCCAGCCGAAGCGCAAACTGTCTGGCGAATTCATTAGTGTCACGCTGCGGTAAGCATTGAGCGTAATTAACCCGCGCAGATGCTGGTGGACGAACTCAAAACGCGCCTCGCTCGGCAAGCCCGACTCCACGGTAATCAGCTGTTCCAGCCGCTGCTTTAGGGTATTTATCTCCGCAACCTGTTGCGTAATTTGTTCATGCACATCGCCATCGGCTTCGATGCAAATCGCGCCCGGCAAGCGCACGGCAGCTTTGGTGCTGAGCTTTTCCGATTGATGCTGCATAAACAGGCGGCAATAGTGCGCCAGCGCCATATCGCGCGCCGTTTTGCCAAGATGCTGCGTCACCGCGATGCGTTCAATTTCATCATGCTCGCGGCCTTTCTCAATTTCCGGCAGGCCAAACACGCGCGCAATCAGCAGCGGTTGCTGCTCAATCTGTTGACGCAACGCACCTAGACCCGCTTCCAGCGCGTTGACGCAGTCGTGCAGATCGGCAACCAAATCATAACGAGCCATAAATGGCCTCCATAGTTACAACATACTTTTAAGTGTACTGGCTTAGGTGCCGGTCTGCCAGCGCAGCGCAAGGATTTTGTTAAGCAGCCAACGGCGGGATTTTTCCAGCGGGATGAACGTGTTATAACAATGCTTTGCCTGCTAATGGATAATTGTTGTGAAGCCTCAGCCAAAGCCACCTGCCGCCGCCATCGTTACGCTTGGATTAGTGCAAATCCTGTCATGGGGCGGATCCTTCTATCTTATGGCGGTGATGGCTAATCCCATCGTGGCGGAAACCGGCTGGTCGCAACAATGGGTGTATGGCGCGCTATCGCTCGGCATGCTGATTTCCGGTTTGCTGGCACCGCTGAGCGGGCGACTGATTTCCCGCACTTATGGCCGCGCATTGCTGGCGGCGAGCGGGGCGGTGATGGCGCTCGGTCTGGTGATTATGGGATTGAGTCATAACCTGCCGCTGTTTCTGTTTGCCTGGCTGATTATCGGCATTGGCATGGCGATGGGCCTGTACGATGCGCTGTTTGCCACGCTCGGTACGCTTTACGGCGGCCAGGCGCGCGGTGCGATTACCGGCATCACGCTGATCTCCGGTTTTTGTACCACCTTAGTGTGGCCGGGCACCGCGCTGCTGATTCACTGGCTGGATTGGCGCGGCGCCTGTTTTGCTATCGCCGGATTGCTATGTGTTTCAGTGTTGCCCGCGTATCTTTACGCGCTTCCCGCGCCGGAAGGTAAAATCGCCGCCGCCAAAGCAAAACCAACCGCGCAGGGCGACGAACTGGCGCCAACGCTGTTTTGGCTGCTATGCAGCATCTTCACTCTCGCATCGGTGATCATGACGGCCATTTCGGTGCAGCTGATCACCTTGCTGCAGGCCAGCGGCCACACGCTAGCGTCGGCGTTGGCCATCAGCGCGATTCTCGGCCCGTGTCAGGTGGGATCACGCATCGTGGATATCGCCTTTAAGCGTGGTCACCCGATCTGGACCACCTTTTTCTCGGTGGGATTAGTGGCGCTCGGCTTGCTGCTGCTGGCGTGTTATCCGCAGTTTGCGGTGCTCAGCATGGTGCTGTACGGTGCCGGGAATGGTTTGCGTGCCATTGTGCGGGGAACTTTACCGCTGGTGATGGTCAAACCAGAGGCTTACGCGATTGTGGTAGGGCGCATGGCGCGTCCCGCTTTAATCGGCCAGGCATTGACGCCGCTGGTTGGCGGCTATGTGTTTCAGCACCTCGGAGCCAGCGCCACGCTGTGGTTGTTATGCGTTCTGGCGTTGATTAACGTGCTGTTGGTGGTGCTTTTGCAGCAGAAGTTGCCGCAGGCCATCCCACAGTCGGAAAGGGGAGTGATAAACTAAGCAGCCTGTGCGCTTCTGCCCGATTAAATGGGGAATACGTGCCTGGATCACGGACGTTGACTTCTAAAAAGCAACAGTGTTTGTTATATTTATTGCTCATTGATTACTCACTGTCGCGGCATAAAAACAACAAGATAACCGCAACTCAGGATATTGAAATGCTTGATTACCGCTTCCCGACAGCTTTGCAGATGGTTTTGAGCGTAGCGATGGCGGAGCAACTGGGTAAACGCTCGACCAGTGCCATATTGGCGTATGGTCTTGAAGCGAACCCCAGTTTCATTCGGAAACTTATGGTTCCGCTCACGCGTGACGGCATCATCGTCTCAACGCTTGGCCGTACCGGCTCGATTCATTTGGGTCGCCCGGCCGCTGAGATCACGCTGCGCGACATTTATACTTCTGTGATCGAAGATAAAAAACTCTGGGCATCGCGCCCTGATGTGGCACCGCGTTGTCTGGTCAGTGCCAACCTGTGTTGGTATTTCAAATCGATTGCGGAAGAGGCTGAAGAAGCGTCGTTAAAAGTGCTGGAAACCCGCACCGTCGCGGACGCGCTGGCCGAACTGAAGCATAACGACACCAGCAACTGCGAAGAGCTGCCCGATCTCGAACTCGCTGATCTGTGTAAGAAAGGTCGCTAAAACCACACCCCGTAGGGTCGCCATTCATGGCGACCTTTTTTATTGCTTCGAACTCCAGCCATCAAATCCAATGCACATTGGCGTATTGCACTTCATTTTTAGCGAATTGGTCACCATAAATGGCGACCCTACGGTTGTTTGACAAGGTTTCTGTAGGCTGCACATTTATAAAAAATCCGGGCACTTGGCCCGGATTGTTCATTTCACCTAAAACCCTTACACGGTTTGCACTTCACCCTGTGGCTGCTTACGCGTCACCAGCTTACGCAGCGTCACATAAAACACCGGCGTCAGGAACAGACCAAATAGTGTCACGCCCAGCATGCCGGAGAACACGGTAATTCCGGTAACGCCGCGCACTTCCGCGCCTGCACCTTCGCCAAGAATCAGCGGAATGGTACCGGCGATAAAGGCAATCGAGGTCATGACGATGGGACGCAGACGCAGACGACAGGCTTCCAGCGCCGCATCGACAATGCTCTTGCCCTGCATCTCCAGCTCGCGCGCAAACTCAACGATAAGAATCGCGTTCTTACACGCCAGCCCCATCAGCACCACCAGCCCAACCTGCACAAACACGTTGTTATCGCCACCGGTCAGCCACACGCCGACCAGCGCAGAGAGCATGGTGACCGGCACAATCAGGATCACCGCCAGCGGCAACGTCCAGCTTTCATACAGCGCTGCCAGCACCAGGAACGCCAGTAAAACGGCGACCGGGAAGACGATCAGTGCAGTATTGCCCTGCGTTGATTGTTGATAGCTCAGGTCGGTCCATTCAATGTTCATGCCGTTTGGCAGCACCTGCGTCGACATCTCTTCCAGCTTCTGCATCGCCTGCGCCGAAGAGAGCACGCGTGGGTCGGCATCGCCAATCAGGTCCGCTGCCGGATAACCGTTATAGCGAATCACCGGATCCGGGCCGTACGTGGTGGTGATATTCACCATGCTGCCAATCGGCACCATTTCGCCGCGATCGTTTCGGGTACGCAGATTACCGATATCCTGCACGCTATCGCGGAAATCGCCGTCCGCCTGCGCCATTACGCGCCAGGTACGACCAAACTTATTGAAATCGTTAACGTACGACGATCCCAGATAGGTTTGCAGCGTGCTGAATAGTTCGGTCAGCGACACGCCTTGCGCTTTGGCTTTATCACGATCCACCTGCACATCCAACTGCGGCACGTTGGCCTGGTAGGATGAAATCGGGAACATCATGCCCGGCGTTTGTAGCACCGCACCCGTCATGGTGTTGATGGCGGTTTGCAGCGCACCGTAACCCAAGCCTGCGCGATCCTGCACATACAGTGAATAACCCGAACCTTGTCCCAGACCCAAAATCGGCGGCGGCATAATCGAGAAGCCAAAGCCTTGCTGGATTTTCGAGATTTTGGCGTTGATCTCGGCATTGATCTCCGCCGCACTGCGCTTACGCTCGTTGAACGGTTTCAGGCCAAAGAACACCGTACCGGTATTCGGCGTGTTGGTGAACTGCAACGCATTCAGACCGGGGAAGGCGACCGAATAGGCCACGCCTTCAGTGTTCATGCCGATTTCGCTCATCTTGCGAATCACTTCATCGGTACGTGCCAGCGATGAACCTTCCGGCATCTTCACGCCGCCAATCAGATAGAGCTTATCCTGCGTCGGAATAAAGCCGCCCGGCACGGTATGGAACATAAAGCCCGCACCGGCCAGCAGCAGCACGTACACGCCGAACACCGAACCACGACGACGCAAGGTTTTACCCACCAGCGATTCATAGCCATCCGAACTGCGCTGGAAGAAGCGGTTAAACGGACGGAACAGCCAGCCGAGCAGGCGATCGATAATACGCGTCGGCATATCCTTCGCGGCATCATGCGGCTTCAGCAGCAGCGCCGCCAGCGCCGGTGACAGCGTCAGCGAGTTGATGGCGGAGATCACCGTCGAAATGGCAATTGTCACTGCAAACTGCTTATAGAACTGACCGGTAACGCCGGACAGGAACGCCATCGGCACGAACACCGCACACAGCACCAGCGCAATGGCGATAATCGGTCCGGACACTTCACGCATCGCCTGATGCGCCGCCGCCGTCGGCGACAAGCCTTGTTCGATATTACGCTCGACGTTCTCCACCACCACGATGGCATCATCCACCACGATACCGATCGCCAACACCAGCCCGAACAAACTCAGGGTATTGAGCGAAAAGCCGAGCAGATAGAGGATGCTGAAGGTACCGACCACCGAAACCGGCACCGCCAGCAGCGGGATGATCGACGCGCGCCAGGTTTGCAGGAACAGAATCACCACCAGCACCACCAGCACAATCGCTTCGAACAGCGTTTGCACCACGGCACGGATAGAATCACGTACAAACACCGTTGGATCGTACGGCGCGGCCCACTGCACATCGTCCGGGAAGCGGGTTGCCAGTTCAGCCATTTTGTCGCGCACCGCATTCGACAGGTCGATAGCATTGGCGCCCGGCGCCTGGAAGATACCAATACCCACCGCATCTTTGTTGTTCAGCTGCGAACGCAACGCGTAGCTGCCGGAACCCATCTCGATGCGCGCCACATCACGCAGGCGCACCAGCGTGCCGTCGTCGGCGGTTTTCAGGATGATATTGCCGAACTGCTCTTCGCTCTCCAGACGACCTTGGGTGTTGATCGACAGCAGGAAATCACTCTGTTTCTTCAGCGGCTCCGCGCCAAGCTGACCGGCAGAAACCTGCACGTTCTGCTCCTGCATAGCGCTGACCACATCGGACGCGGTCAAGCCACGCGCCGCCACCTTATTGGGATCGAGCCACACGCGCATCGCGTATTCACCGGCCCCGAAGATCTGAATCTGACCCACGCCCGGCAGGCGCGCCAGTTCATCTTTCACCTTCAACGTGGCGTAGTTGCGCAGATAGAGCGAATCGTACTTGCCGTGCGGCGAGAACATGTGCACCACCAGCGTCAGCGTTGGTGACATCTTCTGCGTGGTGAGGCCGAGTTGTCGCACCTCTTCCGGCAGACGCGCTTCAGCCTGCGCCACGCGGTTCTGCACCTGAACCTGCGCCTGATCCGGATCGGTGCCTGGACGGAAGGTCACGGTGGTGACCAGCACGCCATCAGAACCGGCCACGGATTTCATGTACATCATGTTTTCTACCCCGTTAATGGCTTCTTCCAGCGGCGTCGCCACGGAATCTGCAATCACTTTGGGGTTGGCGCCGGGATATTCCGCGCGCACCTGCACGCTGGGTGGCACCACGTTGGGATATTCACTGATCGGCAGCAGCGGAATGGCGATCAGTCCGGTGGTAAAGATCAAAATCGACAGCACCGCGGCGAAGATCGGTCGGTCGATAAAAAAGCGGGAGAAATCCATAAAAGGCAGTCTCGAAGGTTATTGAGCGGAGCGCATCGCCACCGGTTGGGCGGTCACCGGCATGCCAGGCATAAAGACTTTTTGCAAGCCGTTAACGATCACCTTGTCGCCAGGTTTCAGGCCTTGCTGCACAATGCGCAGGCCATCGGCTAAATCACCGGCCTGAATATCGCGGCGTTGGGCTTTACCTTGCGCATCAACCACGTAAACGTACTTACGATCCTGATCGGTGAGCACGGCTTTATCGTCGATTAACAGGGCGGTGAAGTCGGCGCTGCCCGGCAGGCGCACGCGGGCAAACAGGCCTGGCGTGAACTGACGCTGCTGATTATCCAGCGAGGCGCGCATGCGGATGGTGCCGGTGCTGGCGGTCAGCTGGTTATCAAGGAAATCCACGGTGCCGCGATGCGGGAAACCCTCTTCGCCGGTCAACGCCACTTCCACCGGCAGCGATCCGCGATTTTCGCCTTTACGCGCCATCGCCTGATAATGCAGATAGGTGGCTTCATCGACATCGAAATAGACGTACATGCGATCCTGCGACACTAACGTGGTCAGCACGCTGGCGCTGTCACCGGCGGTAACTAAGTTGCCGGTGGTGATCATCGCGCGGCTGGCGCGACCTTCAATCGGCGCGGTGACACGGGTGAAATCGAGGTTCAGCTGCGCCATATCTACCGCCGCCTGTGCCGACAGAACGCTGGCCTGCGCCTGATTGGCCGCCGAGCGACGCTGTTCCCACTCTTCGCGTGACACCACATTGGTGCCGATCAGTTTATCGGTACGCGCCGATTCACTGCGGGCCAGCGTGGCCTGGCTGCGCGCATTGGCGAGTTCAGCCTGCGCCTGCTCGAGCGTGGCGCGATAGGTGCGATCGTCAATAGTGAACAGCACCTGACCTTTTTTCACCTCGTCGCCTTCGCGATAATTAACCTGATCGATATAGCCGGAAACGCGCGGCCGCAGCTGCACGCTCTGCACCGCTTCGAAACGGCCATTGAAGCTATCCCATTGGCTGACTTTCTGCTCTACCACCTGCGCGACACTTACTTCGGGCGGCGGCGGCGGGGCGTTTTGCGCCACCCCGCGATCGCAACCGGCCAGCAGGCTTCCCAGCAACATCACTCCTGACAGGCTTACCGCCCATTGAACCCTATATGTTTGCAGATGCATTGTTGTTATTCCGCATTGGTGAAAAAGAAAGGAGACGTACGAAAAATCTGCAACTTTTATGATTGCATTAAAACGCCACGAGTGTAGGCTTGCTCAAACTGCATCTGCAAGAATATCTGATACACTTTATGTGCTGTTTTGATCATTACGTTGCAGAAGGATCAAAGCCCCTACGCGCAGTGCGGCATTTAATGCAATAATAAAACTTGCATTAACTGGCATAGTCGTTCAACCTTAAAGTGTAATTGCAACTGATACTGATACTGTTCGCAACGGCGACCGGAGAAAACGAGATGATGACCACCGCATTTATTCACGATTTAATCGACTGGATTGACAACAATATTGAAACGCGTCTGGATCTGGATACCGTAGCGGGGCGCGCCGGTTATTCGAAATGGCACCTGCAACGTATGTTCAAAGAGCACACGGGTTTGCCTCTGGGCGAATACATTCGTGAGAAGAAGCTGAAAAAGTCAGCGGATCGCTTGACCACCAGCAATGAACCGATTCTTAACGTGGCGATTTCACTCGGTTTCGACTCGCAGCAGTCGTTTAACCGCAGCTTCAAACGCCAGTATGGCGTAGCGCCGGGAGCATGGCGTCGTCACGCCGCGCCATCCGCCAGCGCAATGCAGTAAACCCCGCCAGGGCCAGCAGTGCTGGCCCGCGTTTTTCCCTGCCTTAAATCTGTTATTATCGTCGTCCTGTTTTTCAGGATGCCACCATGTCAAAAAAACTCTGGATTGCCTTAATTCTGGTCCTCGCCGCGCTGTGGCTCGGGCTGAAACCGCGTTTGTCCGATAAATGGTCAGCCAGCCATCCCGATATCTCGCAGCTCACCGATGCCAACACCGTGGCGCGTTGGGTGCAGCAGCATCACAAATTACCCGATCTCTATCTCACCAAAAATGAAGCGCGTCGTCAGGGCTGGAATCCCAGCAAGGGCAACTTGTGTGAGGTATTGCCGGGCCGCGCGATTGGCGGCGATCGTTTCAGCAATCGTGAAAAAAGGTTGCCGATGCAGGCGGGCAGGCAGTGGTATGAAGCGGACGTGAATTACGATTGCGGTCACCGCGATGCCGATCGTCTGCTTTACTCTTCCGATGGGCTGATTTTCCTCACCACCGATCACTATCGCAGCTTCAAACAGGTGCCTTAACCATGTTGACGCTCCATTTTGACTTTGAAAACTTGTCGGATCGCCAGGCGTTTTACCGCGCGCTGGTGCAGCAAAGTGCCTGCCCAGTGGATTTCGGCAACAATCTTGATGCGCTGTGGGATTGGCTGACCGGCGGCATGGCGCTGCCGGCGACTTTCTATTTAGCGCATGCCGATGACGCCAACGAGAGTGCCGAATTCGCGCCGGTGCTGGCGTTACTGGAAGAGGCGCAGCAGCAGTTAGAAGGCGAGCTGCGCCTGGTGCGTGGCGAGTAAATTACGCGTGCAGCGGTAACAGCAAAATCGCCAGCATCTGGCGGGCATTGGCGGGCAAATCGCCGCCGCCGGTATAGCCGTTATTCTCAACGATCACCGAATTCAACCCCACCAGCCAGTCATAGATGTAGTAAGCGGTATGATTGGCGGGTGCGGCCGACAGACGCGTCAAACGCTGTCCCGGCGAGAAGCTGACGCTTGGTGCAGGCGGACGGGCAAAAATCGTCTGACCGCGATTGACGCGACTTTCAGGACGTTCGCTCTCCGGGCGCTGTAAAAAGCCCAGCCACGCGACAAAATCACCCAGCACCGTCATGGCACGAGAAACCTGACGATCGGTTCGCGCTTCGTGGGCGCTGGCCTGCGCATCCGGCTCATTCAGCGCACTCTGCAGTTTGCTCAGCACTTTGAGACGGAAGCTGGCGGTAATCAACTCTTCCACCAGCATCTCCAGCGTCGGTTTATCGACGTTGAGCAGTGCCAGCAGGCTGCGGCTCTCCGGCAACTGACGCAAATGCTCTAGCCACAGCGCAAACACCTGCTGCGGAAATTGCTGATCGCGCTGACCGCCCGAGCTACGCGGCTCAGCGGCGGCCACCGGCTCGTCTTTAAACAGATCGAACTCGAAGCCGATGCCAAAATAGCTCTGCTCAGCGGCTGCGGT
Source organism: Pantoea sp. SOD02 (assembly GCF_024707505.1). Taxonomy (GTDB): domain Bacteria; phylum Pseudomonadota; class Gammaproteobacteria; order Enterobacterales; family Enterobacteriaceae; genus Pantoea; species Pantoea symbiotica. Next base: position 1,909,528 of record NZ_CP102604.1, read on the forward strand.
TTTGGCGCTATGTTGAGTATGATTGCTGCTGCTTTGGCTCAGCCACAGCTGACGCACCGCTTCGCGTGACGGCTGCAAACGTTCTAGCAGTTCACCGTGCAAACCGGTGCGATGTTGCAAACATTTCAGCAACGTATCGGAGATCGCCTGCTTGCGTGCCGCCTGTTCTGGCGTGGCGCTGGATTCGGTCCACGGCTGCAAACGTTCCACCAGCTTCTGCTGCAGCGCGCCGAGCTGCAGCGCCAGACGATCGCGGCGCGCTTCCGGCTGCATCTCATCCTGCAACCAGCTGCCCATGCGATCGACGCCTGCGCGATCCAGCGCCAGCATCGAACCCCAACTCTGTCCCGGCTGACCAATCTGCCGTTGCACCGCTTCATCAACGTTAATCTGCTGCTGCTGATAGCGCGCGTCATGCGGCGTGATCGCCCAAATCAGACGCGGCTTTTCACCGCTGGCAGCGATGGTTTGATGCATGTGCCACTCGCGCAGCGCGCTGGCGGCGACATCGGTATCCTGACGCTGGCTGGCGGCGGTACAGATCAGCATCAAATCAATGCCCTGACGCGCGGCGTACAGGCCCGGCAGCAGCGCACGTTTCTGTTCCAGCAGCGTGGCGCGCAGCGGATCGCGTTTGCGCAGCTGCGCCAGTTCATCCTGTTGGGCGCGATCGGCTGGCGTGCCCGGCGCGGGCAGCTCGAGCATATCCGCATCATCGTACAGCGCCTGACGCGGCGTGGAGCTGAGCGGCAAAGTGATCTCCAGCGTCAGCAGCGACAGCAATCCCAGCGGCACATGCTGCGCTTTCCCCGCGCGATTGGCGACGATCGGACACACTTCGATCATTTCTTGCCAGTCGGCATCGTTGCCAATCAGTTTTTCTGCCGGCAGCGCAGCATCGTCCACCAGCACGCTAAGCGGTGCTAACACGCGCGGTGCGTGGCGCAGCTGGTGACGCAAGTGCATCAGGCTGCGCAGGCTTTCGTTCAGCGCGTTTTGGCCCGGCCACAGCAGAGCAAACAGCTGTACGCGATCGTCGACGTTGAGCCACGGCGCCAGCGCAATCGCCTGCGGCCAGAAGTGGCGATCGAGAATCTCGGCATGACGATGATGACGACGGCTCCAAGCCCACAGCGTGATCAGCGCATCGCTGTCGAGGCCCGGCTGAGGTTCATCCTGGCGATGGCGCTGCAAACGCTGCAAAGCGGCATCGATCTGCACGGTGTCGGGCTGAAGCTCGGTTTTGGCGCAGGCCAGCATCAAACGAATCAGTTCCACTTCGCTCAGCAGCGTCATCTCCAGCGGCCAGGCGTTGGATTGGGTTTCGCGCTGATGGCTGAAGCGGGTAGCGATAGCGAAATCGAGATTGCCGGGATTGATGTTCTGGAAATAGTTCAGGGTTTTATCGCCGAGACGCGCAATAAGTTGGCCCTGCGCATCGCCGACCATCTCACTCAGCAGCCAGGCTTTGCCCGCCTGCGACTGACCAAACAGCGCCAGCGTCACCGGACGCGCCAGCTGGCGCGCCAGTGCATGGCTTTCCACCCGCGCGCGGCGCAGCTGCAGCGTCAGGGTTTCGGCTTCCAGCGCCAGACGCGGTGCGTGCGCCTGATGGGTTTCCACCCAGTTCAGCGCGCCATCCAGCGTTTCCTGCATCAGGCTCAGACGTTTCGCGGGCGTAACCGGCGAGGCTTTTTTGGCAGTTCTCATCGTTTGCAGACGCTCCCGCTGTCGATCCAATATTGCGCATTCGCGTTGCCGGTGGCGGAAAGCGTATTCAGTTTCAGACTCAGCTGCTCCAGCGGCACGCGCGTGCCGTCATCCATGCGTGCATCGCTTAACACTAAGCGTTCAGGGCCGAGATTATCCGGGCCCGGCTGCACCGCCAGCTTGATGCGCAGTACGCTTTCACCGGCAACCTGACGCGCCAGCGTCGGGTCGACAATGCTCAGGCTATACAGCGGCGATGCCGGCCAGCGATCGTTCTCCAGCTGGCGGAAGCCAAGGCAAACGTTGCCGCGAATGCGGAAGCTGCTTTTGCGATCCAGCGCGAAACTGCTGCTGTCGAGGTCGATTTCGCTGTAGCACAGATTGTCGTCGCTGAGCGCCGAGGTCTCATCCAGCACGCCGAGATAGCGAATGGTGGAGTAAGGTTCGAAATCACCGGCACGGAACCAGAAGCTGCTGAGGCGCAAATCGAGCGCCAGCAGGCACAGCATCGCGCCCACCGCGGCGGTGGATTTCGGGTTATCAATACGGCCTTGCTTGTTGAACGGATACCAGTCGCTGGTGTGATAGCCTTCCAGCGACAAAATACGGCTGCCCGGCAAGGGTTGCAGATGGCGCACCAGCGCCTGAATGCCGGGGAAGCGTGACGGGCGACCGGTGAGCAGCAGCACATCGCACTGATACAAAGACACCACTTCGCACATCGCGCGCAGCGCCGGAATAATCGCCATGCGGTGTTGCAGGAACTCGCCGTGCAGCTGCGCCATGCTGACCACCAGCGGCACCTGAAGCAGATCGAAACGGCTATCGCCGCCGAGCGTGCGCTGAATTTCACCGTTCACAAACGCCAGCACGCTGCTGGCCGGTTTTTGTGGCACCAGCTCGCCGAACAGCGCATTGATTTCGCTGTGGCTGTCGAGCGGATCCCAGTTTTCATACTGCTCCAGCACCGCCTGCGCCAGCGGAATAAACAGCTGCAGCGTCACTTGCTGACGCAGCGTGGCTTGACCGTCCATGCGGCTGTCGTGACCAAACAGCTTGTTCATTAGCGGTTCGGCCAGTTGCAATCCGGCTTTCTGCAAGCTCTGCTGCAATGCCGGCAGAATCCACAGCTGAATCACGTCCAGCAGAATATCGTCACCGGCGACTTTGAAGCCTTCGCGGAACAGCAAGCGCGGGGTTATTTTGACGTTGTTGCCCTGGCCGTCATCGAGGCGATATTGGGTGATGGCTAAATCAGTGGTGCCGCCGCCAATATCAATCGAGGCGATGCGCAGGCTTTTACCCGGCAGCTCATCGACTTCACGCGGGCGATCCGGGCGCGCCATGCTGCTGAAGAAATCTTCTGCGCGACCAGCAAAGTTGACCTGAGTTTCGTTGAACAGCCACACCATTTGACCGCAGGTAGCTTCGTCCCACTCCATCTGCACATCCGGCACCGGACGCAGGCTGGTTGCCTGGCTGGCGGCGGTGAACTCTTCTTCGGCGGGATGCCAGCCTTCGGCTTTCCATACCAGCGCGATGGCTTCCTGCATGCGGCGACGGAAAATCTCACGCTCCGGCTTCGGCATCGCCGACGGCAGCGTCAGAATCACATGACGCAGCTGGCGCGGTGCCTGGCTTTGCGGCATGCGCTGGCGCTGCGCCACGCTGTTCATCTGCATCATCGCCTGCGCCAGCAGTTCGCACAGCATAAAGGTCATCAGCGAACTGCGGCTGTAGCTGGCGGAGAACACTGGCAGACGATCGTCTTCCGCCAGCGCGTGCAGCGGCTGGCCTTCGTCATTGATCAGTAAAGTGAACGGCAGCGCAGTCGCCTGCGGCTCATCGCTGCTGCCGTTGGCGTTGAAGCGCCAGCCTGGCTGATAGCGCGCTTCATCCCATAAATAGCGGCGCGGACTGGACAAGCCGGTGCTGCCTTCGGTGCCAGCACGCAGCAGCGCCAGACGGCTGGCTTCACGGCCCACGCGCGTCAGCGACGGCCACATAAAGGCATTTTCACGGCCGCTCTCTAGCGAGAAGTTAGCCTTGCCGAAACGGGTTTCCGCAAACTCCAGACGGCTGTCGAACAGTTCGTTGTACACCTGATGCGGCTCAGAGAGATCGCGCAGCTGCAGCTCGTAGGTTTGACGCAGGCCGCTGCTCTCTTCGGCGTGATCTTCCACCAGAATGCCGCAGGTGTGCGAGTTGCCGACGTCGAGAATGATATCGACGTTGACCGCCGGCGTTTGCAGCGACGTCGCCTGAATATAGATCTCCGCCAGATCGAGCTGTTCGCCCAGCAGTTCCAGCAGGTTGAGATAGTGCGCCTGATATTCGAACTCACGCAGCGCCTGGTTTAGCTCCTGCTCACGGCGTGATTCCAGCGCATGCACTTGCTGGCTAAAGGTTTCACGCAGCCAGCCATCGACCCAGGTGTGATCAAGAAATTCGCCCAGCTCGTAGTTGTGCCAGGCGAGGGCGAAACTGACGCCGTTCTGCGCATCGGCTTTGCTTAAACCGTGCTGCTCACCGCCATCTTGTTCTGAAACAATGCGCGTATCGAAGGCGAGGGTAATGCGATGAGTGTTGCCTGCCGCATCAGGTTGGGCGAGCGGCGCCAGATGCAGACGCGCCCAGTTATCCGGGCCGCCAATAAAACGACGTCCGCTGGTGCAGCGCAGCACCGGCAGCGGCAGCCATTGATGAGCCAGCAGCTTCAGCGAATCGGCCAGCGCGATATCCGTTTCCGGTCGCACCACTTCCGCCGCGCCGCCATCTTCTGGATAGAGCAGGAACTTGCCGCTGTTGCCGTCGACGTTGAGGCGCAGCAGCGGGCCGTTGGCGGTTTGACGCACGAACTGGCGGCGAGCCTGCAACGCAGGCAAACGCAAACCGAAATCAAGAAACTGCACACCGCTATCTTCAATCAGCGTGATTTTCTGTTTGTCATCGATGAGGGGAGCCAACATGTTTACTTACTCTCACGCTTAATCGTCAACGGGAAGACCTGATCTGCGCCGTATTGCGCAGTACAGCTGGCGATGCCATCACCGGCTTTACACACCAGTTCCGGCATGCGGTAACGCGATTTATCGCTGCAGGTCGCAGTATAGCGGCTGCGCACTTCCATGCTGCCGGCGCTGGTCATCGCGGCGGTGACATCGGCTTTGCAGCGGATGTTGTCGCCCTGGGTAATGGTGGCGGAGCCTTTGCCGTTGCGGATCTGATAGCGCAGGCTTGGCGGTTTGCCGGTCGGCAGATTGGTTTGACGCAAGGTCACGCGCCAGGTGCCATTGATAAATTTCACCGAGCCAACGCGCGCGTCTTCGGTGGTCATCACCAAATCATCGGCTTTGGCCGGTTCGGTGTGTTCAGCGACCACCTCAGGCGGTGCGACAGGCGCAGCAACCGGCGCTGGGGCGGCAATGACGGTGGCGGCGGTTTGTGGCAGCGTGGCGGCGAGCTTTTCCGCTTTAACCATCACGGCTGGCGGCTTACTCACCGGCACAGGCACATCGGCAACGCTAATCGCAGCCGGTTGTGGTGCGCTGTGCAGCCAGAAGGCGACGCCCGCAGCGACCACCGCCGCAACCGGCAACAGCAGCATCAGTGGACGCACGGCAAAGGCGCGACGTGGCGGCACAACAGGTGCCGGTTCAGGCGCTGGCTCAGGAATGACTTCGGCTTCTGGTTCTTCGACTTCAGGTTCCGGCTCGATCAGCGGTTCGGCAGCAGCAGGCGGCACGTCGATCAGCGGCGCAATCACTGGTGCCACCACCAGCGGAGCGGGCGCTGGCGGTTCCGGCAATAGCGGCGGCAGTTCATCTTCCAGCGAATCACGCAGGCAAGCCAGCGCGTCATCACGCGAACGCGCCTGCGGATCGACAAAGCCCCAGAAGGTGATCACCGGTTTGCCATCCACCAGATAAACGTACTGCTGATCCGGGAACTGCAACGTCTTGCTCAGCAACGCACCAAACAAGCGCATCGCCGGATTCTCCGCGTCGCGCGCGCGCAGGCTCAGCGCTTGCAAATCTTGCTGGTTGAGCGTCAGCAGTTCCAGCGCCTGACGGCGCTCGTGATCGCTGGCACCCAGCCAGGATTTTACTTTGCCATTAAACGGGGCGTACCAATCGAGGCGGTCACCGCGCTCGTTGACCTGCGGAATCGCGAGGCAATTGGCCAGCGTGGTTTGGCGGCGCAGGCGCAGGGTTTCACGGATTTGCAGCGCGGACGTCCAGACCGGCTGGCCGTTTTCACCCAGTGCCAGTACCGTGTCCAGATTGCCGCTGCGCAGAAAAGTTTTTGCCACTCGTTGGGCCCTTATCGGTGGTTGTCTGAGGCAGAACAGTGTGTGTTTTTGGCGATGATAGTGATCTTAAGCCAAATGCTGCGAAATCAAACGGCTGATAAAGGGGGAAAAACAGGGCGTTTTTCCCGGGTGCGGAGAAGATTGCTGAAATTTTAAGCGCGGCGTTGTGGGGAAAGAATCAAATAGGTCAGCATGCCGCCGAGCAAGCCCCAAAAGGCGGAGCCGATGCCCAACAGCGAAATGCCGCTGGCGGTGATCAGGAACGCCACGATGGCGCTATCGCGCTGATCCGGCTCCGCTAAGGCGCGCTGCAAGCTGCCGGAGAGCGTGGCCAGCAGCGCCAAACCGGCCAGCGTGGCGATCAATACCGGCGGCAAGGCGCTCAGCATGATGGCGATCAATCCGCCGGTAAATCCGGTCAGCAGGTAGAACACGCCCGCCAATGCGGAGGCCATCCAGCGGCGCGCCGGATTCGGATCGACATCGTCGCCCATGCAGATGGCGGCGGTAATGGCGGCGATACACACCGAAAATCCACCAAACGGCGACAGCACTAAGGCGATAAATCCGGTCCAGCCGGTCAGCGCCGAAACCGGCGGCTGGTAACCGTGCGCCTGCAAGGTGGCGATGCCCGGTGCGTTTTGCGACGCCATGGTGACGAGGAAATAGGGCAACCCCACGCCAATCAGCGCTGCCAGATTAAACTGCGGCATGATGAATTCGGGACGATTGATCGCCAGCGCATGCGGCGGAAAGTGGATCGATTGCTGGCCCAGCGCCACCAGCACGCCGGCGATCAACGCCAGAATAATCGCGTAGCGCGGCAGCCAGCGACGGCTCAACAGCCACACCAGACACATGCTGCCGCACAGCGCGAAATTGCTCTGCAAACCGCTAAAGGTGCCGATGCCAAACTTCAGCAGAATCCCGGCCAACATCGCCGCCGCCAGCGACTGCGGAATGTGATTCATCAGACGAGCAAACAGGCCGGTGACGCCGCACAACACAATCAGCAGGTTAGTCGCGACAAATACGCCAACCACTTCATTCAGCGTCAAACCCTGCACGCTGGTGGCGAGCAGCGCCGCGCCAGGCGTTGACCATGCGGCGAGGATTGGCATGCGTGTCCACAGTGATAAGCCGAACGAGGCCAATCCCATGCCGACGCCAAGCATCGACAGCCAGCCACCAATCTGCTCCGGCGAAGCGCCCGCCGCCTGCGCCGCCTGAAAAATCAGCGCCGCCGTGCTGCTGTAGCCCACCAGCACGGCGATAAATCCAGAAATCAGCATCGGGAAAGAGAAAGCACTGCGCTTGGTGGCGGTTGTCATCAGGTCACATCCAGTTGTGCGTTATAACGCACATAGTGGCATGGAGCGTTATAGCGCACAAGTGTTACACTGCGCGCGAGCTTTTCGGGAGAACACATGGAAAATTTGCATCAACATTTGAGTCTGGCGCTGAAGCAGCTGCGTCAGGCCAACGGCTGGAGCCTGACGCTGGCATCGGATCGCACCGGCGTGAGCAAAGCGATGCTAGGCCAGATCGAGCGCGGCGAATCGAGCCCCACGGTGGCGACGCTGTGGAAAATCGCCACCGGCTTTAACGTGCCGTTTTCCTTCTTTGTGCAGGGCAGCGATCAACCGCCGGGCAACGTGGCGACCTTCAGCCAGCCTAATGCGCAGATGCAGGTTAAGCCGCTGCTGCCGTACGATGCCAAACTGCGTTTTGATCTACTGGAAGTGACGCTAGCGGGTGGCGCGCAGAGCGATTCATCGGCGCATGAAAGCGGGGTGATTGAGCAAGTGGTGGTGCTGGAGGGCGAACTGCTGTTGGGCGTGGAAGGCACATGGCGGCGTTTGCTCGCGGGTGAAGCCAGCCAATTCGCCGCCGATACGCCGCACAGCTACCGCAATCCTCTCAGCACGCCGCTGCGTTTCCACAGTTTGATCCATTATCTGCAACGCCCGTAGGGTCGCCATTCATGGCGACCAACTCACAACACATCACAATTACAAATTGATACGAAGGTAAACTACACAGTTTGCCTTCGTATTTATATACTCGCGGCTCATCAGTAAGGAGAAGGTGCCATGAGCGACCTCAACAGCGCGGCGGCGTTACTGCGCAGCATCAATGGCAAACTGGCGCGTCGCCTGCGTGAATCGGCGCCGCCGGGCGATCTCACCTGGCCGCAGGTATCGGTCCTCGGTTATCTGGTGCGCGAGGGAGCTATGACGGTAACGGAATTGGCTACGCTGGAAGGTGTGCGCACGCAGTCGATGGGCGCCACCGTGGCCAGCTTGCAAACGCTGGGTATGGTGCAGGGCGCCGCCGATCCGCAGGATGGCCGCAAAACCCGTTATCAACCTACCGATGCTTGCCTGAAACTGATCGCCGCCAACCGCGCACAACGTGATGACTGGCTGCTCAACAGCATCGCGACGCAGTTGAATGCGCAGGAACAACAAACGCTGCTGGCCGCGATTCCCTTACTGCAACGACTTGCCGACCAATAATCCTGAGAGGACTCAACATGGCTTTAACTACCCTTGACGACAACACCGCGCTGATTGTAATTGACCTGCAGAACGGCATCGTTGCGCTGCCTGTCGCACCGTTAGAGGCGCATGAAGTGATTGAGCGCTCAGCGCGTCTGGCCGATGCTTTCCGTGGGCAAAAGCGCCCGGTGGTGCTGGTCAACGTTGCGGGCGGCGCACCTGGCCGTAATGAGCAGCCGAAGCATGGTGGCGATCTGCCTGCCGATTGGGCTACTTTGGTGCCGGACCTGGCGCAGCAGCGCGGTGATATCGCCATCACCAAAAAAACCTGGGGCGCATTCCACAACACCGATCTGCATGAGCAGCTGCAGCAGCGCGGCATCACGCAAGTGGTTGTTTGCGGTATCGCCACCAGCATCGGTGTGGAATCCACGGCGCGCCAGGCGTATGAATTGGGTTACAACGTCACGTTGGCAACCGATGCTATGACCTGCCTGAATGCCGAAACGCACAAAAACAGCGTCGAGCGCATCTTCCCGCGCCTGGGCGAAACCGGCACAACCGATGATGTGCTGGCGTTGTTGAAGTAAGGTTCATCGTAGGGTGCGCATTCATGCGCACCTGGCTTAAAGGTCGCCAATAATGGCGACCCTACGGTAATTGGCGAGGCTTTCGTAGGGTGCGCATTTATGCGCACCGGCATTAAAGTTTATTTACAGAAACGCATAACTCACCGTCAGACCCACGCTGTAATTGCGGCCCGGTGCCGGTTCGTAATAGCGGCCGTTGCTTTCATTGACGATCACCGAACCGATGTAGTTGCGGTCAAACAGGTTATCGACGCGGCCAAACAGATTCAGCGTCCAGTTCTGCACCAGCCACTTATAACCGCTGTTTACGCCGACCACGGTGTAAGACGGCGCTTTCACATCGTTCTCATCATCCGCCGCGATATCGCTCAGGTAGCGCACATCGGTTCCGGCATACCAGCCTTGATCGGGCGCGTAAGCCAGACCGGCGTAGGCCATGTTACGGGCAATGCCGGGAATGCGGTTGCCGTCGCAGCTTTCGGTGCCGCAGGCGTTGGAGCGATAGCGGGCATCCAGCAAGGTCCATGCGGCTTTGAAGCGCCAGCTCTCGCCAAACTGCTGGTCGAGGCCGAGTTCTAATCCACGACGGCGAGTTTCACCGGCATTTTTGTAGCTGGTGCGGCCTTCAAAGCTGCTGTCAGAAACGATCTCGTTTTTGGTATCGGTCTGGAAAATCGCCGCAGTTAACAGGCCATTGCCGATCCGTTTCTTGCTGCCCAGTTCAACCGTTTCGCTGGTGGCGGGTTGCAGGTTGAGATTCAGTCCGGCCTGATCGGCGGCGCGATAGGACAACTCATTCAGCGTCGGCGTTTCGAAGCCGCGACCAGCAGAAACGTAGGCGTTCCAGCTGTTATCAATCGCGTAGTTCAGGGCCGCGGCAGGTAACCAGCGATGGTAGCGACGATTGCCGCTGTCATCCGGATCGCTGTCGGTGACGTAATAGTCATTGGAGTCGAAATTCACCGTGCTGAAACGCACGCCGGCATCCAGCGACAGTTTATCGGTCAGCTGCCACGCGGTTTGCATATAGGGATCGAGGTTCCACATCAGGTTGCGTTCGTTACGACGCATCTCGCCCTGTACGCCCAATTCGTCGCCGCTAAAGTTCTGATAACCTTTGCGCTTCTCGGTCATAGTTTCATAGTCGAGGCCGCCGGTGAAGGTCACCGGAATGGTGAACAGCGCGTCGCGGTGCGTCCAGCGGGTATCGATGCCCTGATAATGACGAGACAGAGAAATGACGCCGCCGGGATAACCTGGGCGCAACTGGGTGGCTTTAGGAATCGATTGATACTGCGTCGTTTCGCGTTCACCGGCGTACATCATCACGCTCAGGTCGTCGTTTTCACTCATCTGGCGCTGATAGTGCAGGCCCGCCTGGGTTTGATCGACGGTTTTACGCGCGTCGTACAAAGTCACGTTGCTGGCGACCTGGCGCGGATTGTCTTTCCACTGCTCGGCGGTCAAACCGCCCGGATCCTGCGCATCAACGTGCACGCTGTTGAACAGCAGCGTTAGGGTGCTGACATCATCAATGCGCACGCCGAGTTTGGCGTTGCCGAGATTTTTCTGCGCCGAGCTGTGATCGCGAAAGCCGTGCGTGGTAAAGCGTGAGGCGGAAACCGTGTAATTAACGTCGCCGGCTTGCGTACCGTCACCGGTCGCGCCGCTGGCTTTAACGCTGTTGCGCCAGCTACCGTAACTGCCGTACCAGCTGCTGGCTTCCAGCGTGGTGGGTTGCTGACCGGTTTCGGTTTCAACGTTAATCACGCCGCCCGACGAGTTGCCATATAGCGCCGAGAACGGGCCGCGCAGCACGTCGATGTGATCGATTGAGCCAATATCGATATTAGAGGTTTGTCCCTGGCCGTCAGGCATGGTCGCTGGAATGCCATCAACGTACATGCGAATGCCGCGCAGGCCGAAGGTGGAACGCGAACCAAAACCGCGCACCGAAATCTGCAAATCCTGCGCATAGTTCTGGCGGTTTTGTATCTGCAAACCCGGCACGCTGCTGAGGTTTTCTGACAAATTGACGCGCGGTGCCGCATGGCGCATATCTTCGCCGGAAACCACGCTAACTGCGGCTGGCGTATCGAGTTCAGAAAGTCCGGATGCGGACGGCGCCGCGCTCACCACCATGGTGTTATTGGCCGCGTTCGCCGCCAGCGCTGAGACCGGCAACATCGCAGGCAGCATCAGCAACGAAGCCTGTCGCAGTAAAGCTATTTTCATTATGAAAGACCGTAAAAAGGGCGTGGAATGTACCGAATGGAACATTAATGGCGCGTATGTTAATCGTTTTATCATTTGTTTGAAAAGCGTTAATAGTATGACGGATTATTAATAATTGCGGTGTTGAAAATGTTTTTTCATCGCATCTCTGGCCTGGCTGCGTCAGGGAAATTCTGTCAGTCTGGCGGTTTTGTCTGAAAGCACAAAAGAGAGGGAATGATGAGTCAACAACCTGTGGTCGCGGTACTGGGATTAGGCGCGATGGGCCATGCGTTTGCCGCTAACCTGTTGAAAAAAGGTTTCACGGTACGCGGCTGGAACCGTACACGCGCCAAAGGCGAAGATCTGCTGGATGCTGGCATCACGCTGGCCGATAGCGCCGCACAAGCGGTGAGTGGCGCAGATGTGGTGATCGCCATGCTGGCCGACGGCGATACCACGCGTCAGGCGCTGAACGACGCCAGCAGCGCGCTTAAGCAGGGCGCGACGATTTGCCAGATGGGCACTATCGGCGTGGAAGCCACCGATCAACTGATCGCCGAATTCAAAAGCGCGCGCCCGGACGTGGTATTTATCGATGCACCGGTTTCCGGCACCAAAGCGCCGGCAGAAAATGCGCAAATTCTGGTGATGGCCAGCGGCGATCAGAGCAAAGCGCAGGCCGCCGAGCAGGTGTTTGCCGCGATTGGTAAAGGCACGCAGTGGCTGGGCGAGGCGGGCGCTAGCTCGCGCATGAAGCTGGTGGTGAATAGCTGGTTGATTGGTCTGATGCAGAGCCTGGCGGAAAGTACGCGTCTGGCGGAAGAGTTTGGTTTCAGCACCGACGATCTGTGGAAAGTGCTGGATGGCGGTCCGCTGGCGGCACCGTACGCCAAAATGAAACTCGGCATGATCGCCAGCGGCGATTTCACGCCGCAGATGCATCTGGTGTGGGCGCTGAAAGACGCCAAACTGGCGCTGGATGCGGCAGGCGACAGCAAACTGCCGGCGCTGGAAAACATCGTAGATGTCTGGCAGCAAGCGGTGGACGCCGGTTACGGCGAGCAGGATCTGGCAGCGGTTTATCAATATCTGAAACGCTAACATGAGTGCGCGACTCAACTTCGACTTCGCCCATCGTCCGCTGGTGCCCTATGCGCATGATTATGCGCATGGCGACGCGGAGCCGTGGCATCACCACGATTGCGCGCAGCTGATCCACACGCTGAGCGGCGTGGTGAAAGTTGAAACGCAGCACGGCAGCTGGATTGTGCCGCCGAGTCGCGGCGTCTGGCTGCCGGCGGGAACGCGTCACGCGCTGCACATCGTCGGTGCAGTCGCTGCGCGCACGCTGTTTGTTGATCCGCTGGCGCGCGCCGATCTGCCCGCCAGTTGTCAGGTGGTACAGATTTCGCCGCTGCTACGTGAGTTGATTGTCAGCGCGCTGGCGCTGCCGGAGCAGTACGTTCCCGGCAGCCGCGCCGAGCGTATTTACGAGCTAATCCTCGATGAAATTCGCGTAATGGATGTGCTGCCGTTTGGCCTGCCGCTGCCGGAAAGCGAGCGTTTGCTGAGTCTGTGCCAGCACATCCAGCAAGCGCCCAGCGAAAACTGGACGCTGGCCCGCGCCGCCACGCAACTCTGCGTGGCCGAACGCACGCTGGCGCGCCATTTCAGCCGCGAAACCGGTTTGCAGTTCAGCGACTGGGTGCGCCGCGCGCGACTGAGCGTGGCGTTAACCCGCTTAGCGCAGGGCGATAGCGTGCTGACGGTGGCGCTCGATCTCGGTTACGACAGCCCAAGCGCCTTCAGTGCGATGTTTCGTCGCGTGCTCGGCGTTACGCCAGCGAACTACTTTCCTGCGGCAGAAAAGCGTGCGCTGCGTTGAGCAGCGCCTGCAATGACGCGCGCGCCACATCGTTATCAATACCCACGCCCCACGCGCGTTCACCGCGTGCGTTAATGCAACTGATGTAAGTGACCGAACGGCTGTCGCTGCGTTTGCCCAGCGTGTGTTCGTGATAATCCTCGATGGTGATGACGATGTCGTAGCGCTGACGCAGCGCGGTGACGGCGGCAGAGAGCAAGCCGTTACCTTTGCCTTCCAGCGTCACCGGCTGCGCGCCCTGTTGCAGTCGCGCTTTGAAACGCGTTTCACCTTTATCGTCGCTGTGGCTTTCCGCTTCCTGCAAACGACGTGCAGGCTGCGTTAAACCGTAATGCTGACAAAACAGCTGCCACAGCGCATGGTGCGTCATCTCCTGACCGTGCTGGTCGGTTTGCTGCTGCACCAGTCGGCTGAAATCCTGCTGCAAGCCGCGCGGCAGTTGCAGGCCGTGATTCTGCTCCAGCAGCCACGCGGCGCCACCTTTGCCTGATTGGCTGTTCACGCGGATCACCGCTTCGTAACTGCAGCCGATATCCAGCGGATCGAGCGGCAGATACGGCATCTGCCACAGGGTTTCTTCACGCTCAGCGCGTTCGGCAAAGCCTTTGCGAATCGCATCCTGATGCGAACCGGAGAAGGCGGTAAACACCAGCTCACCGGCATACGGATGGCGCGGATGCACCGGCAGCTGGTTGCAGCGCGTCACCACTTCCAGCACCTGCTGGATATCGCTGAAATCGAGTTGCGGCGCCACGCCTTGGGTATAGAGATTGAGCGCCAGCGTGACGATATCGACGTTGCCGGTGCGTTCGCCGTTGCCGAACAAACAGCCTTCGACGCGATCAGCACCCGCCAGCAGCGCCAGCTCGGCGCAGGCAATGCCAGTACCGCGATCGTTATGCGGATGCACGCTGATCGACACCTGCGATCGCTGGCTGAAGTGGCGACAGAAATACTCAATCTGATCGGCGTAGACGTTCGGCGTATTCACTTCGACGGTGGCAGGCAGGTTGATGATCATCGGACGCGCCGGTCCCGGCTGCCAAATCGCCGCCACCGCTTCGCAAATCTCCAGCGCAAACTCCGGCTCGGTAAAACAGAAGGTTTCTGGCGAATACTCGAAGGTCCACGCGGTATCCTTTTGTGTTTCGCAGCGGGCGCGAATTTGCCGTGCACCGGCGCAGGCCAGTTCAATAATTTCTGCTTTACTCTGGCGGAACACACGCTCGCGGAACAGCGGCGCGGTGGCGTTGTACAGGTGAACAATGGCGTTCGCTGCGCCACGCAGCGCCTCAAAGGTACGATCGATCAGGTCGCTGCGCGCCTGGGTCAGCACCTGAATCGCCACATCGTCTGGAATGTGGTTTTGCTCAATCAGCAAACGGACAAAATCAAAATCGGTCTGCGATGCCGCCGGAAAGGCCACCTCAATCTCCTTGAAGCCACAGCGCAGCAGCAGTTGCCAGAACTCCAGCTTGCGCGCGCTGTCCATCGGCGTCGCCAGCGCCTGATTGCCATCGCGTAAATCGGTAGAGAGCCAGCGCGGTGCCTGCGTCAGCTGGCGCGATGGCCACTGACGATCGGGTAAGTCGATGACCGGAAGCGGGCGGTATTTTGTAGCGGGTTGCGTGAGCATAACGATCTCCTTGTGATGTTGTATTCAGTCTCACCCAGCAGCACGCGGCCCGGCTCGCGCATTGCTGACAACCACACGCGCAAAAGTGACAACCGCGCGGTCATGCCGTTGGTCGCCATAAATGGCGTAATGCTTATTAGATAAGCTGTGTACTGGCATCGCAGTGGTTCCGCCCGCTAAGCATCTGGCAGTTTCAGAATGCCTGAAGCAGGCGGCCGGGCTAAGGTCCGAAGGCGCGGACCTTAGCAATCCGCGCTTTCGCCGACGTCGTGTCGGCTCATCCTGGCCGTCACTCTGCGCTCGGCGCTGCGGATGGCGCGCAACACCGCTGCCTGTGATGACAGTTCTCAAACTGGTTTTTCGTAGGGTGCGCATTCATGCGCACCTGGTCGCCATAAATGACGACCCTACGGGATTTGTAACGACTGTGAGTCAAAATAATGCATTGATGCAGCAGCGCGGGTGTTGAGGCGTCCTCTTCTCGGTCGCCGCACAAAGTTACTGCAACTGCCCCAGCACATGGCGAACGAAAGCTGCTCCGCGCCTAACTGAGCGGCATCTCACCGCTATATACCATTGTCGGCATATCTCATGCGAAATCGGCATCGGTCATTTGGCGCGCGCGGGTTAGGCTGGGGTTTTGCGCGATGGGATAAAACACAATGAAAAGAGCAGCTTTGGCACTATTGATCGTGGCAGCGAGCGGCGCGGCAGCGGCAGAAACAGTGACGCTACGCATTGCCGATCAGAAGGGAAATATGCACGCGGAAATGGCTGCGGCGCAGCAGTTGAACAATCTCAATTATAAAATCGAATGGGCCGAGTTCCCGGCGGCGGCACCGCTGGCGGAAGCGCTGAATGCCGGTGCGGTGGATGCCGGTATTATCGGCGATGCGCCGCTACTGTTCTCGCTGGCGGCCGGTTCGCAGGTGAAAGCGGTGGCGGTGAGTAAGTCGATACCCGAAGGTTTGGCGGTGCTGGTCAGCCCGGATTCACCCATCAAAACCGTGGCCGAGCTGAAGGGCAAAAACATCGCCACTGGACGCGGATCGATTGGCCATTTTGAGGCGCTTAAAGCGCTGGAGCAGGCGGGCGTCAGCGATAAAGAGGTCAAGTGGCGCTTCTTAACGCCGGCGGATGCACGCATTGCGCTGGCAAACGGCTCGGTGGATGCCTGGTCAACGTGGGATCCCTATACCGCGCTGGCGGAAGTGACCCATACCGGCCGCGTGCTGGTTAACGGCGTCGGGCTGTCCAGCGGCAACAGTTTCCTCGCCGCTACCGACGCTGCACTGCAAGATGAGGCCAAACGCGCGGCGCTGCAGGATTACGTCAATCGCTTAGCGGCGGCCGATCGCTGGGCCAACAGCCATGTCGATGAGTACTCCACTACGTTGGCGAAAATCATCGGCTTCCCGAAAGAAGCGGCGGCGAAATCCTTCTCACGGCGCAAATCGCACTGGCAGAGCATTGATGATGCCACCATCGCCCAGCAGCAGGAGACCGCCGATTTTTACCAGAAATACGGTTTGATCCAGCAGCATCTGGATGTGAAACCAACCTTCTATCACGGCTTAAAGGTTGCGCAGAACTAACCCTTTGTGCGCCTATATTTGGCGAAACAGCAGCGCGCGCGTAGCATGGCGGCATGTTGTTTCGCCAAAGATCTCCCCATGTTGCTAAAAACCTTCGACGGTCATAACGACCTGCTTCTCAATCTGTGGCTGCATCATCGCGATGATCCGGCGCAGGCATTTTTTCACGGCATCGAAAAGGGCCACCTCGATTTTCCGCGCATGCAGCAGGGCGGTTTTGCCGGTGGGCTGTTCGCGATGTTCGTGCCGCCACAGCGTTATGTCAAAGAGGTCGCGCCGCAGCGAGCGGAGGAAAATCTCGAACCGCTTGATATTCTCTGGCAGCAGCTCGACATCCTGAAAACGCTGGCGGCGCAATCTGACGGTCGCGCGCGTTTATGCCTCCGTGCCTCTGATATTGCTGCCTGTCGTGCGGACGGCGTGCTGGCGCTGGTGGCGCACATTGAAGGCGCAGATGGGTTTGATGGCGATGGCGCTGCGCTTGATGCGTTCTATAAAGCGGGCGTGCGCAGCATCGGGCCGTTCTGGAATCTGCCTAATCGCTTTGGCGAAGGCGTCAGTGGATCATTCCCCAACTCGCCGGACAGCGGACCGGGTTTGACCGCACAAGGCGAGCAGCTGATCGACGCAGCCAACCGCCATCGCATGCTGATCGATATGTCGCACATGAACGAGAAAGCCTTCTGGGACACCGCGCGCCTGTCAACTGCGCCGCTGGTGGCGACGCACTCCAATGCGCATGCGCTCTGCGCGCAGCCGCGTAATCTTACTGACGATCAGCTGCGCGCCATTCGCGACAGCGGCGGCGTGGTGGGCGTGAATTTTGGCAACGCTTTCCTGCGCAGCGACGGAAAACGCGACAGCGACACCGCATTGATCGAAATTGTTAAACATGTTGAGCACCTGATCGCGATAATGGGCCGCGATCATGTGGCGCTGGGCTCCGATTTTGACGGCATTAGCGTGCCTGATGCGCTGAAAGATGTCAGTGGATTACCGCATCTTTATGCGTTGTTGCGTTCATTCGACTACGATCAAACAGCACTTGAGCAGCTCGCATGGGGCAACTGGCAGCGCGTGTTGCAACAAATTTGGCAGGATTAGCACAATTCCCTTACCGAATCAGGGTTGATCTGCTCGCTACATTGGCGCAACATCTGCGCGCGTACGGATTGCGATGTGATCTACGTCACAGCCGCAATTCTCTTCAGCAGAGATTTCTCTGCGTTTTTGCTTTATGAGGAAGACCATTATGTGGAAAAAACCTGCGTTTATTGACCTGCGTCTGGGCCTGGAAGTGACTCTGTACATCTCCAACCGCTAAGACTTCTGCCCGCCGTTCGTGCGGGCATTTTGTTTTCTCTCTCTGGTCAACTTTCATGTTTATTAAAGTCCTCGGTTCAGCAGCGGGCGGCGGCTTCCCGCAGTGGAACTGTAACTGTGCCAATTGCAGCGGCCTGCGTAACGGCAGCATCCAGGCGCAGGCGCGCACGCAATCTTCGATCATTGTCAGCGACAACGGTGAAGATTGGGTGTTGTGTAACGCCTCGCCGGACATCAGCCAGCAAATTGCCCACACGCCAGAACTGATCAAAAAGGGTGTGCTGCGCGGCACGGCAATTGGCAGCATCATTCTGACCGACAGCCAAATCGATCACACCACCGGCTTGCTGAGCCTGCGCGAAGGTTGTCCGCATCAGGTATGGTGCACGCCGGAAGTGCATGGCGATCTCACCAGCGGCTTCCCGATTTTCACCATGCTGCAGCACTGGAATGGTGGCTTGCAGCATCATGCGTTAACGCCGCTGGAACCGTTTCGCGTCGATGTCTGCCACAGTTTGCAGTTCACCGCGATTCCGATTCTCAGCAACGCGCCACCGTATTCGCCGTATCGCGATCGCCCGCTGCCGGGCCACAACGTGGCGCTGTTTATTGAAAACACCGCCAACGGCCAAACGCTGCTGTACGCGCCGGGACTGGGTGAGCCGGATGCGGTGATCATGCCGTGGCTGCAAAAAGCCGATTGCCTGTTGATTGATGGCACTGTGTGGCAGGACGACGAGCTGCTCGCTACCGGCGTCGGCAAAAATACCGGCAAAGCGATGGGCCACTTAGCGTTGGCTGAAGAACAAGGTTTGATGGCGCTGCTGGCCGCGCTGCCGGCCAAACGCAAGATTTTGATTCACATTAACAACACCAATCCGATCCTTAATGAGCAATCGCCGCAGCGCGTCTATCTGACGCAGCAGGGCATTGAAGTGAGTTGGGATGGCATGGCGATTCATCTGCAGGAGTTTGCATCGTGATCATTACTGAAGCGTTATCGCCCGCCGCGTTTGAGCAGGCGCTGCGCGATAAAGGCGCGTTCTACCACATTCATCATCCGTATCACATTGCCATGCACAACGGCGATGCGACGCGCGAGCAGATTCAGGGCTGGGTGGCGAACCGCTTCTATTATCAGACCAATATTCCGCTGAAAGACGCGGCGATCATGGCGAACTGCCCGGATGCGGCGACGCGGCGTAAATGGGTGCAGCGCATCCTCGATCACGACGGCAGCAACGGTCACGAAGGCGGCATTGAAGCCTGGCTGCAGTTGGGTGAAGCGGTGGGCCTGGATCGTGAGGTGTTGCTGTCGGAGAAGCTGGTGCTACCAGGCGTGCGCTTTGCGGTGGACGCTTACGTTAACTTTGCGCGTCGTGCAAACTGGCAGGAAGCGGCCTGCAGCTCGCTGACCGAACTGTTTGCGCCGCAGATTCATCAGTCGCGCCTCGACAGCTGGCCGCAGCACTATCCGTGGATCAAAGAGGAAGGCTATTTCTACTTCCGCAGCCGTCTGAGCCAGGCGAACCGCGATGTGGAGCATGGACTGGCGCTGGCGCTTGAGGTGTTCACCAGCGCCGAACAGCAGAACCGCATGCTGGAGATCCTGCAGTTCAAGCTCGATATTCTCTGGACCATGCTCGATGCCATGACCATGGCGTATGCGCTGCAACGTCCGCCTTATCATACGGTCACCGATCAGGTGTCCTGGCACAGCACAAGACTGGTATAACAATATGAAAGATAATGTGATTCCCGCTTTCCGTCGCGGCTACCGCATGCAGTGGGAAGCGGCGCAAGACAGCCATGTGGTGCTCTATCCTGAAGGCATGGCCAAACTGAACGAAACCGCTGTGGCGATCCTCGAGCTGGTGGATGGCAAACAGGATGTGGCGGCGATTGTTGCCACGCTGGATGCGCGTTTCCCGGATGCGGGCGGCGTCGGCGATGACGTTAAAGAGTTCCTGCAATCAGCCATCGAACAAAAATGGATACAGTGTCGTGAACCCGAGTAAAAGCGTGACGCCGCCGCTGTGGCTGCTGGCAGAACTGACCTATCGCTGCCCGCTGCAGTGTCCGTATTGTTCCAATCCGCTGGATTTTTCCCAGCAGGAGAAAGAGCTGACCACCGAACAGTGGATTGAGGTGTTTCGTCAGGCGCGCGCCATGGGCAGCGTGCAGCTCGGTTTTTCCGGCGGCGAACCGCTGACGCGTAAAGACCTGCCGGAACTGATCCGCGCCGCGCGCGATCTCGGTTTCTACACCAACCTGATCACCTCCGGCATTGGCCTGACGGCGAAAAAACTCGACGCCTTTGCCGATGCCGGGCTCGATCATATTCAGATCAGTTTCCAGGCCAGCGATGAAACGCTCAACGCCGCGCTGGCCGGGTCGAAAAAGGCCTTCCAGCAGAAGCTGGAGATGGCAAAAGCGGTGAAAGCACACGGCTATCCGATGGTGCTGAACTTTGTGCTGCATCGCCACAATATCGACCAGATCGACAAAATCATCGATCTCTGTATCGAACTGGAAGCCGATGATGTTGAGCTGGCAACTTGCCAATTCTACGGCTGGGCGCAGCTCAATCGCGAAGGTTTGCTGCCGACGCGCGAGCAGATCGCCAACGCCGAAGCGGTGGTGGCCGATTATCGTCAGCGCATGAGCGCCACCGGTAATCTCACCAATTTGCTGTTCGTGACGCCGGACTACTACGAAGAGCGCCCGAAACCCTGCATGGGCGGTTGGGGATCGATCTTCCTTAGCGTCACGCCAGACGGCACCGCGTTGCCGTGCCACAGCGCGCGTCAGCTGCCGGTCGAGTTCCCGTCGGTGCTGGAACGCACGCTGGACGATATCTGGTATAACTCCTTTGGTTTCAACCGCTATCGCGGCTTTGACTGGATGCCGGAGCCGTGTCGCTCCTGCGATGAGAAAGAGAAAGACTTTGGCGGCTGTCGCTGTCAGGCCTTTATGCTGACCGGCAATGCGGATAACACCGATCCGGTGTGCAGCAAATCGCCGCATCACGGCAAGATCCTCGAAGCACGGCGTGAAGCCAACTGCAGCGATATCAAAATCCAGCAGCTGCAGTTTCGCAATCGCAGCAACTCCGAACTGATCTTTAAGCAGCGCGTCACCTGATGAAGGCGCGCCAGCTGACGCTCGCCAACGGCCTGCGCTGCCATCTTTATCATCAGCTGGACGCGCGTGAGGCGGCGGCGCTGCTGCGCGTGCAGGCCGGGAGTCTGGATGAAGCCGATCGCTGGCCGGGTTTGGCGCATCTGCTGGAACATCTGCTGTTCTGCGACAGTGAAGGTTTTAACGGCGAGGATCGCCTGATGCCGTGGCTGCAGCAGCAGGGCGGACAGGTGAATGCCACCACACAGTTGAGCCGCAGCGCCTATTTCTTTCAGCTCCCAGCTTCAGCGTTGTCAGCAGGCGTGCAGCGGCTGTGCGATATGCTGGCGTCGCCATTGCTGTCGACGCAGGCCATTCAGCAGGAAGCGGCGGTGATTGAGGCAGAGTATCAACTGCTGCAAAACCATGCCGACACGCTGAGTGAAGCCGCCATCTTAAATAAGCTAAAGGGACGCTTTCAACGCTTCCGTGTCGGCAGTCGGCTTGCGTTTGGTGACAATGTCACGGAGTTGCAATCCGCGTTACGCGATTTTCATTGCCGCTTCTATCGCGCTGAAAATATGGAGCTTTGGCTGCAAGGGCCGCAATCGCTTGACGAGCTAACGCAGCTGGCGGCACGCTATGGCGGCAGTTTGCTGGCGGGTGGAGAACGCGCTGCGGCTGTAGAACCCGCGCTGCTGCCCGGCGATCGTTTGCTGCAATTAGGCGGTGAAGAAAACTTCTGGCTGACGTTATTGATCCCGGGCGATGAACAGACTGTTCGTGACAATGTCACCTTGCTTAAGAGGTTCTGGCAAGACGAAGCGCCGTGCAGTTTGCTGGCGCAATTGCGGGCTGAGGCGCTATGTGAAGCCCTTGACGTGCAATGGTTATGGCAAGATGAGCAACACGCATTTTTGGCGCTGCGTTTTAGCGCAACGCGCATTTCTTCGGAACTGGCGCAACAGATTGAACAACGCGTTTGGCAGCATCTGGCTGCGTTAATCGAGTGTAATGCGATTCAGCTGCAGCATTACGCGCAACTCGCGCAGCAGGACTTCGCGGCCTTGTCGCCGCTGGAACAGTTGCGCGGCCACGCGTTGGGTTTCGCGCCTGGTTTAGCGGTTTCAGATAACTTCACGGATTTTGCCGCCGCGTTGCCGTGTTGGCCGCGCACGCGTCTGCTCACGCAGCACCACATCGACGGCGCACCGCATCAGACGCAAGGCTTTACTCTGCAACTGGCCGAGTGGCTGCCGGCGTTGCCGGATGCGACAGAATCCGCAGTGTTTCACTTCTATCCCGCTTCGGCGGAAATTCAGTTCCCCCGTCTTCCGCCGGTGGCGCAGCAACTGCCGCTGATTGCACCGGTAAAACAGGTTGAGACGTTGCTGCTGCGTCCGGCGTTTTATCAAACCTTGAGCGATGAAGAAGCGCAGGCGCGGCAGCGCCAGTTGCGTCCAGTGCTCGCAGAACTGCGCCACGCCGGCGGCAATGGCACCTGGCAACAAACGCAGGGAAGCTGGCAGTTGCTGCTCAATCTGCCCGCATCCGAAGACCGTGCATTGTTAAGCGTGTATCAGGCATTACGGGCGCTGAACACACCGGTGCTTACGCAATCCGTAGCGACAACGCACTCCATCGTCATTCGTCAGCTGCTCGCCGCTTTGCCAACTTGCTTGATTAAGCCATCGCCCTCGCCGCAATGGCTGGCGGCATGGTGCGGCACCAATAGCGCATTAAGCCAGCGCGTGGCGCATCTGCTCAGCGATTTTGCGCCGGATCTGGCGCGCTACACGCCGCCCGCAAAATTACAACGCGGCATTGTGCCCATCGACTGCGACGGACCCGATCAGGCTCTGTTGCTGTTTATGCCGTTACCGCACGCCGACGATGCCGCCCTGGCCGCTTTACGCGTGCTGGCGCTAATGCTGGAAACGCGTTTCTTCCAGCGGCTGCGCGTGGATCAGCAAATTGGTTATGTGGTGTCGGCGCGTTATCAACGGGTGGCAGATGTGGATGGCTTAATGCTGGCACTGCAATCGCCGGATATCACCTGGCGCGCGTTGCTGGGTCACTGCAAACGCTTTATGCGTGAGATGGTTGCCGAGATCGCGGCAGTTTCCCCTGAAAAGCTGGCGGCATGGCAGGCAAGCTTACTAACGCAGTGCGCAAGCAAAGACAATGGCGATGCCGCACTCGAAACCCTGCGCCAGCAGCACGGCCTGGCGACGCTCAATCGCGCTGCCATTCAGGCTCTGACGCTGCCGCAGCTTGAGCAACTGCACCAGCGTCTGCTGCGCGAACGGCATCGCTGGTTGATTTTGGTGACCAGGTGCGCATAAATGCGCACCCTACAAAACCTGCATCGTTGTCGTAGGGTCGTCATTTATGGCGACCAGGTGCGTATAAATGCGCGCCCTACGAAACCCGCACCGTTGTCGTAGGGTCGCCATTTATGGCGACCAGGTGCGCATAAATGCGCGCCCTACAAAACCCCGAGGCTACATCTCCCGCCAAAACTTCTTCTTACTGGTTTTACCAATCCCCGGATTACAGCTGTTGGTGGGATCGAGCTGTTTCCAGTGCTCGACATGTTCACACGATGCCTGATAAAGATGTCCAACATTGTGCTCGGCGGGATACTTCGCGCCGCGCTGTTCCAGATAGCGCTTCACCTCTTCCTTAAACACTTTCGCGTCGTAACCCGGTTTCAGCACGTAATCCTGATGATTGACGAAGCAGAAAAAGTGCCCGCAGCATGAATCAACCTGCACCTGGGCCGCCAGATGATCCGGCAGCGTCAAACGCCATGCATCGTCATTGCGGCGCAGCGCCACGTCAAATGCCACCAGCCGTTCGTTGGGGTTGTAGCCCAGCGCATCGCAGTAGGAAATGGTGCAACCGCCCACGCCGAAACGCACCAAAAACGCATCCGCCGCTTCACGCGAATTACAGTGGAAAAAGCCACCTGGCTGCTCAGCAAAGAACTGCTGTAACAAGCTTTGTAATTCTGCGGTTTGCGGCGACTCCACTTTGATCATCAGATGATGTTGATACTCGCTGCGGTAATCCATGATGCGCGGCGCGATAAAGCTCGGCGTTAGCTGGTTGAAAAATTGCAGCACCCGATCAACAAAATTGCGCGGCAGGAATTTCAGGTGGCTGACGCGCACATCCCATTTGGCTTTATTGGCCATCATCTGCGGAATGGCCTGCGGACCCAGTTTGCGGATCGCCAAATACATATGCTTGGCGTAGCGCACGGTTAAATCGAAGGCGTTGCGATGAATATATTCCGCCTGCAACGGCAGCTCGCTCATCTTCGTTAGCAGGAAACGGCGCAGCGCCACCAGCACGCTCTCATCGTTAGTGCCGATGTAAAAGGTATCGCTGCCGGTGCTGGCTTCAAAGGTCGGCAAGCGCACGGCAAACACTACCACTTTGCCGGCGCTGCCCGAGCTGTCGTGCAGGTAACGCAGATCGCCATTGAAACGCGCCGGGGAATCTGCGGCCACATCTCGCAGGCGGTCGGCATAATCATCCGCCCAGATTTTTCCCTGCCAGTCGGGCTGCTCGCCGGTTTGATACCGCTGCTGCGCCAGGTTTTCCAGCATCACTTCTGGCGTGTCGCCCAACTCGATGCCGAGATGATTGACCATCTCTAAACGACCATCGTCATGAATGCGGGCGAACAAGGATTTTTCGGTGAAAGCGGGGCCGCGCCGAATCAGTGAGCCACCGGAGTTATTACAGATGCCGCCGACCACCGAAGCGCCGATGCAGGATGATCCAATCACCGAGTGCGGTTCACGACCCAGCGGCTGCAAGGTGTGCTCCAGTTCGGTCAAGGTGGTGCCAGGGAAAGCAATCACCTGACGCGCCTGATCGATCACCTGCACGCCTTTGAGCTGGCGGGTACTGATAATCACTATATCGCGGTCATAATCATTGCCGTCGGGCGTTGAGCCGCCGGTAACACCGGTATTCGACGCCTGCATCAGCACAATGACATCGTGCGCCACGCAAACCTGCAGCGTTTGCCACAGCTGCAACAGTGTTTGCGGTAACGCCACCGCCAGCGCTTCACCGCGTCCGACGCGGAATCCCTTTATGTACCAGGCTTTATCATCCGCATGGGTTAATACCTGTTTCTCGTCAATCACCTCTGCCAACTTACGCAACATATCCTTCTGCATGCTCATTTTTTCTCTTCTTTATTCTTTATCTGCCACGGTATTGGACAAGTGCATCGGCATTGAGTCAATCATTCACTGGCCCTGACGCATAAATAACGCACGTAATCATTATCCCTTTATCTGATACGGAATAAGCGTCAGGAACCGATAAAAATGCGCGGGAAATCACAAAATAGATCGAAAGAAAAACAGCGAGTAGGGTGTTTATTTAAGTCGCCGGTTTTACTGCGCAAAATGAATATAACTATATGATTTTATTTGTTATTAATGATTTAAGGTGAAAAGTGACATGTGATTTATATCACAAAATCTAGCCTGTATTGGATGCTGTCAATGATCTCACTCGGGGAATTCATCGCAAAAGTGTGACATTCGTTGCAAATAACAATGTCGTTAATCGGAAGAATGAATTCCAGACGCACAGCATAAAGGGTGATGACAATGAGAATTGGCATAGTGATCAGCGGTGGCGATGTTACCGGGATTAATAACTTTGTGTATCAAATATCGCGCTTAACTAAGGCGGAAATGGTGTTATTTAACGGTGGCATTCCGGGCTTGCTGGAAAACAATCACCAGGAAATATCCCAGCGCGATTTAGTGGATTACGCCATCGCTGCTATTCCGGTGATGCAATCGGGACGAACCAATAGAAAATTAATTCGTCCAGAATATGAAACCATCGCCAAACATCTTAAGTCGCTGCGCATCGATGTATTAATTATGGCGGGCGGCGATGGCTCATTACAATTCCTGCATACGCTAAGCGAATTTGGCGTTAACTGTTTTGGCGTCGGCATGACCATCGATAACGATGTGTTTGGCAGTGATTACAGCATCGGTTTCTCCACCGCCTGCGAGCAGGTTTTAAAAGAGGTGGCGAAATTACGCAATACCGGCCGCGCCTTAACCGGTCGTGTGTTTATGGTGGAGCTGCTTGGCGGTTATTGCGGTGAATTAACCTTGCAGTCGGCGATCAAATCCAATGCGGATTTCGCGCTGATCCCGGAATGCCAGATTGCGCCACAAGAGCTGGCCGAGCGCATCACGCAGCGGCTGGCGGCGCAGAACAGCGTGATTATTTTGTGTTCGGAAGGCTACACCCGTGAATATTCGCCGGGCTTTCAGGGCGCTATCGATACCTTAATTAAACAAATTGAACCGTTAATTGGTGTGCGTATTCGTAAAACAATTATCGGTTATGGCCTGCGTAATGGCGATCCTACCTGTGAAGAGATTTATCAGGGCACCATTATGGCCAGTGAAGTCGCGCGTTGTATTCAGTCGGGAATGCGCAACAAAGCGGTGATTATTAATGGCAGTAATCGACCGATTCCGATTGATTTAATAAGCATGAAAAAACGCCTGGTCGATACGGAAGGGCATCATTATAAACTCGCTAAACAACTGCAAATTCTGTGAGGAAATAGCCATGCTGAAAATATTATGTGTCTGTGGATGTGGTTTGGGTTCAAGCTTTGCGATTGAGATGAGCGCCAAGTCAGTATTAAAGAAACTCGAAATTGATGCTGATATCGATCACACCACCATTTCTGAAGCCAACGCCTTTAAATCCGACATGATTTTAACCCAGAAAGCCTTTGCTGATGTGTTAAATGCCGATGCCAGCCCGGAACAGATTAAACGGGTGATTATTCTCAATAAGCTGACCGACAAAGCGGAAATTGAAGAGAAAATCGTGGCGTTTATGAAAGAACGTAACTTAAAGGTTGCTAATCATGAATAGTGTGATCGACTTCCTGGTAAAAGACTTATTAGGGCAGGCATCAATTCTGATCGCCTTTATTGCCCTGATTGGTCTGCTACTGCAAAAAAAATCAGCGGGCAAGGTGGTGGAAGGCACCTTTAAAACCCTGCTTGGTTTCTTAATTATGATGGCCGGTATCAACATTATTGTCGGTACGCTGACCTTCCTGAACACCATTTTCACCCACGGTTTTGGCATGCAGGGTTATATCACCGACGTTGCCGCCATTGCCGGGTTAGCAAACCGCGAGCTGGGTTCAGAAGTGGCGCTGACGCTGTTGGTGATCTTTATCGTCAACATCATCATTGCGCGTCTGACACCGTTCAAATACATCTTCCTTACCGGTCAGGCGCTGCTGTGGATGGCGACCATCGGTGCGGTGATTGGCTATAAAGCGGGGCTAACAGGCTTACCTCTGATCCTTACCGGCGGCATCTTTGGCGGCATTATGGCGGTCGTGATGCCTGCACTGGCACAACCGGTGGTGCGTCGTATCACCGATTCCGACGACGTGGCGCTCGGTCACTTCTGCACCATCGGCTACCTGCTGACGGCGGCGGTGGCGAAGGTGGTGGGCAAAGGTTCGCGCTCCACGGAAGACCTCAAACTGCCCGACAACTTAAAATTCCTGCAGGACACTTATCTGTCGATGGCGGTGGTGATGGTGCCGATGTACCTGATTCCTGCGGTCGCCGCCGGTCCGGAATTTATCGGCCAGTACAGCAACGGCATGAACTATCTGATGTACGCCTTTATGCAGTCGATTCAATTCGTGTGCGGTGTGTTTGTGCTGTATAGCGGCGTGCGTCTGCTGCTGAACGAACTGGTACCGGCTTTCCGTGGTATCGCCATGCGTCTGGTTCCGGATGCGAAACCGGCGCTCGACTGCCCGGTGATGTTCCCATACGCCCCGAATGCGGTGATCGTCGGCTTCCTCGCCACCACGCTGGGTTCGGTGGTGGGCATGCTGGTGTTCCCGATGTTTGGTCTGGCGATGATTCTGCCAGGTCTGCTGACCAACTTCTTTGCCGGTGGCACCGCAGGCGTGTTTGGTAATGCGCTTGGTGGTCGTCGCGGGGCGATGATCGGCGGTTTCGTGCACGGTCTGTTCATCACCTTCCTGCCGGCGATTCTGGTGCCGATGCTGGAAAGTTACGGTTTTACCGGCGTCACCTTCAGTGATTCGGATGTCATCAGTACCGGCCTGGTGCTCGGCCATGCATTCCAGAATAACTGGCTGTTCGTCGCGCTGTTTATTGCCTTCATTACTCTCATCGCCTGGTTTGTTAACGGAAAATCCACTAAGTCTAAATCCCATGAGGAAAAGCTCCATGAAACTTTATAACTTTACCGATCTGTTACAGGTGGCTAAAGAACGTGAATTTAAAGCGCTCGGTTCCTTTAATTTGCACTGCCTGGAAATGCTGCCGGCCTTTTTTAAAGCGGCGGAGAAAACCAATAGTCCATTAATGATTCAGATCTCAACCGGCACCGCCAAATATCTCGGACACAAATTATTGGTGGATGCGATTCGCTCACTGTCAGAAAGCCGTAACGTGCCGACCTGTTTGCACCTCGATCACTGTTCGGATTTAGACGCGATTCAAACTGCGCTGGATGCAGGCTTCAGTTCAATTATGTATGACGGCTCACATTTGCCGATTGAAGAGAACATCGCCAATACGCGACGTGTTATTGATATGGCGCGCCCGCTGGCTGTTTCGGTAGAAGCTGAACTGGGCGCGATTGGCGGCTCGGAAGATGGCAAAGAAGTGGAAATGAACGATGCGGCGTTTACCACCGTCGATGAAGCCAAACGCTTTGTCGATGAAACCGGCGTCGATATGCTGGCCATCTCCATCGGTACCGTGCACGGCTTGTATACCGGCAAAGCGCATATTCAGCATCAGCGCCTGGCGGATATCACCGATGCCACTAAAACGCCGCTGGTGCTGCACGGCGGAACCGGCGTCAGCGATGAAGATATGCGTCTTGCGGTGCGCAGCGGCATTGAGAAAGTCAACGTCGGCACCGAGATGAATGTGCAGTGGGTCGCAAACTGCAAGCAGACATTTGAAAAGGGCAAGGTCAACGACAGCGTGCGTAATTTCCTTGTGCCGGCCAACGATGCCGTAACCAATGTGCTGGTAGAAAAGATTCAGCTGTTCCGCTAATTCCGACTCACTCATGACGTAATAACCTGAGGTGCCCGGCGCCATTCGGGGCAGGAGACGCTATGTTTGGATTCTTGAAAAAGGGCTCCGATAATAAGAGCCAGGATTCACAGGAAATAGATCTTCAGGCTGAAACCATCAGCGGGAAAATAAGTGAACTGGAACAACAGTTAGCCAATAACCCGCAGGCGACAGAGACGCAAAAACAATTAATGCTGGAATATAATCGTGCATTAAATATCTTTGCGAAAAGCCGCCGCTTTCGTCAGGAAATTGATCCGCTGTTTGTCAAAATCGATGAACTGCGCAACACCATTCGCAAATCATTTTAAGGAGGCAGTATGAGTATTAAACAGCTGCTGCAGGAGGCAAGTGCGATTCAGGTGGGGATCAGCGCCAGGGATTGGCGCGAGGTGATCGCGCTGGCGGCGCTGCCGCTGGTGAACGGCGGTTACATCAAAGCCAGTTATCCGGAAGCGGTGATCGCCAACACGCTGGAGCATGGCGCTTATTACGTGTTTGAGGAGGGCATCGCCATTCCCCATGCGCGGCCGGAAACCGGCGTGCTGAAAGATTGTTTCAGCATGATTGTGCTGGATGAGCCGATTTCCTTCGACGGCAGCGACAAAGCCGATATTGTGATTATGTTCGGTGCGCGTGACAGCAACGCCCACATTGAAGAGGGCATCCGCGCGATTGTCACGCTGCTGGAAGATGAGGAGACGCTGGTGCGCTTGCGCAACGCCAGCAGTGCTGCGGAGGTGATAGAGATCCTATGACAACCGACACTGAAGAGAAGATGGTGGTGCTGGTGAACGGCATTCCGGCTTCCGGCAAAAGCACCCTGACGCGCGCGCTGGCCGAGCAATTCGGTTTTCCGGTGTTGACGCTGGATAGCCTGAAAGAGCCGTTTATGGCCAGCTTTGCGCCGGTGGATCGCCTGCGCAATCGACAGCTAGGCTGTGCGGCGTATCAGGCGATCTGGCAAGTGGTGGCGCAAGCGCCGACGCGTTGCATCTATGTTATCGATGCCTGGTTTGGCTTCCAGCCGAAAGAGGTGTTGCAGCAAGGATTGCAACAGGCGGGCGTGACGCGGGTGCTGGAGTTGTGGCTGGCGATCACGCCAGATGAGGCGGTGGCGCGTTATCAGGCACGTTTAACCGATCGCATGCCGGGACATCCGGGCGCGGAGTATCTGCCAGAACTGCGCAAGCTGGCGGAAACCGCCCAGCCGATGGCGCTGGGTCCGGTGTTGCAGCTTAACGCGCGCAACCCGGACCAGGCGGCGGCCTGCGCCTGGTTGCAGCGCCAACTGCGGCTGCCGATCAGCGCTCAACCGGCTTTATCGGCCTCGGGTTGAAAAACGCGTGCGCTGAGAAAGTCGATCAGCGCACGTACTTTTGGCGACGGATATTTACTGGCGGGCCACAACAAATGGAATACGTTACGGTGGCAGGCGAAGTCGCTCAATACTTCACGCAGCGTGCCTTGTGCCAGTGCCTCACGAATAGAGAAATCCGGCAGCATGGCGATGCCTAAGCCACGCATAGCAAAGCAGACGCGGGTTTCTATGTTGTTACAAATCATGGTGGTGGGCAGCGTCAGTTCCTGTTCATCTTCGTAACCGCGCAGTACCCAGCGCTCAAGCTTGCCCGTGGTGTTGAAGCGATAGTGCAAACAAGCGTGCTGAGTCAACTCTTCAGGCGTTTTGGGTTCACCATGTCGGGCCAGATAGTCCGGCGATGCGACTGCAACAGAGTAGGCATAGCCCAGTTTACGCGCCGACAACCGTGAATCCATTGGCGGACCGCCGCGCATCACTGCGTCATACCCTTCGGCAATCACATCTACCACGCGATCGCTGAAATCCAGATCGAGCTGAATCTCCGGATATGCCCGCATAAAATCCCCCAATACCGGCAAGATCAGCGATCCTACAATCGGCAGACTCAGTTTCAAACGCCCACTTGGGCGCCCAGCGGCCTGTGACAGTTCGCTTTCGGCAGCCTCAATCTCCGCCAAAATGCGGCGACTGCGCTGCAGGAAAAGGGAGCCTTCGGCAGTCAGCGTGATGCTACGTGTGCTGCGGTGAAACAGCCTGACACCGAGTTTCTCCTCCAGCCGCGCCACACTTTTCCCCACCGCAGAAGCAGAGATCCCCAAATGACGCCCGGCAGCAACAAAGCTGCGGGTTTCAGCGACCTGCACGAACACCACAAACCCGTTCAGACTGTCCATGTGATTCCGCCATTGCGGACATTATTGTCCGTTAAGTCGAGAAATATACCCCGCTTTTTCCGTAATTGAGAAGTGGCTACTGTGATGTCATTCATTATTGAGGAGAGAAAAGCATGCAGGGTTTACTTCAGACTGTGATTCAGCAGGCGCTGGACCAGCAGCGTTTAGTCGGGGTAGAGGTGATGGTCGCGCAGCGCGGCGAGATTATTTATCACCAGGCGGCGGGATGGGCCGATCGGGAAAATCAGCGTCCGATGGCGAAAAGGGGGCATTTCCGTCTCGCGTCGATGAGCAAACTGATCGTTTCCACCGCTGCAATGGTGCTGGTGGCGCAAGGCAGTGCGGCTACCATTAGCTTGTTAGGCGCGTTTGTTAATGAACTGCGTGACGCGGTGTATCAGGGGTTGTGGGAGGAACAATGAGAGATCGCTTACCGTTGATTCCGCTGCTGGCGCTAAGTCTGGCGGCGTTTGTCACCATTGTTACCGAAGCACTTCCCGCCGGATTATTGACGCCGATGGCGCAGGATTTTGCCATTTCAGCCGCTGCGGCTGGGCAGAGCATAACCGCCTATGCGGTGGGCTCCTTTCTGGCCGCCATCCCGCTGATGACACTGTTGCAAGGAATGCGCCGCCGCCGTTTATTGTTGTTAACGCTGGCCGGTTTTACCGTGGCGAATCTGGTGACGGCCATTGCCCGTGATTACACCTTGCTGCTAGTGGCGCGCACGGTTGCAGGCGCTGCAGCAGGCGTACTTTGGGCGCTGCTGGCGGGCTACGCGGCAGCGATGGCGCCTGCGCAGCAAAAGGGCAAAGCAATTGCCATTGCGATGGCCGGCACGCCGCTGGCGCTTTCCATCGGCGTACCGCTTGGCACTTTTGTCGGTAATGCCATCGGCTGGCGCGAGAGTTTTATGGCGCTCAGTGCGTTGTCACTGCTGTTGATGCTGGTGCTGCGTCTGACCGCACCGGAGCAGCCGGGACAATCGGGCCAGCAACGAAGGCCACTGCGTGCTGTGTTGCGTTTACCCGGCGTGCGCAGCGTATTGTTATTGGTGCTTTGCATCGTTCTGGCGCACAACATTCTCTACACCTACATCTCACCTTTCTTGCAACCTGCGGGCTTAATGGCGCGAACTGACGCGATACTGCTGCTGTTTGGCCTCTGCTCGCTGGTCAGCATCGTTGTCACCGGCATATTCGTCGACCGATTTTTACAGCCGCTCACGCTAATCAGCATCGGCCTTTTCATGGTGGCTGCGTTTTTGCTGCAACTGAATGCGGCGAGCGTGCAGCTGGTGTGGCTGGCGGTGGCATTGTGGGGATTGGCATTTGGTGGGGCGGCGACGCTGTTGCAAACCGGCATGGTGAATCGCGCCGGTGCCGCGACCGATGTCGCGCAATCGATGCTGGTCACGGTGTGGAATCTGGCGATGGCTGGCGGCGGCATGATCGGTGGCGTGTTACTGCAAAATCTCGGTATCGGCAGTTTTGCCCCGGTGTTATTGCTGTTGTTGGTCATTGCGTTGGGCATTGCCTGGTGGTCAGGTCAGCGCGGGGTGCAGGCCAGCGTTAATCATTTGTCGTGATAATAACCGCATGATTTGTCAATGCATATCCGGCAGTATCAACCAAGCTTTTGTGATTACGCTCACAGAGGAAAGCATGATGAATATCGATCTACACGGAAAAACAGCCTTAGTTACCGCATCAACCGGCGGTATCGGTTTTGCCATTGCACAAGGTCTGGCGGCCAGCGGGGCGGAAGTGGTGCTGAACGGGCGCAGTGAAGCCTCGGTGAGTCGTGCGCGCGAGAAGCTCAACGGCTTAGTCGCGGGGGCGAAAATTCATACCTTCATCGCCGATCTCGGCAGTGCACAAGGTGTTAAGCAACTGCTCAACGGTTTGCCGCCAATCGATATTCTGGTGAATAACGCTGGGATTTACGGTCCGCAGGATTTTTATCAAGTGGATGACGAAACCTGGGATGCCTATTGGCAAACCAATGTGATGTCCGGTGTGCGCCTGTCGCGGGCTTTATTGCCGGAGATGGTGAAACGCGGTTGGGGCCGCGTGGTGTTTATCTCTTCAGAGTCAGCACTGAATATTCCCGCCGATATGCTGCATTACGGCGTAAGTAAAACCGCGCAGCTGTCGCTGGCGCGCGGGCTGGCGAAAGTGGTGGCGGGCAGCGGCGTGACGGTGAACAGCGTGTTGCCGGGCCCAACGCTCTCCGATGGTTTTGCTGCCATGATGGAAGATGAAGTGAAACGCACCGGTAAGCCGCTGGAAGAGTTGGCGAAAGAGTTTGTGATGGCTCAGCGTCCGAGTTCGGTGATCCAGCGTGCTGCTACGGTGGAAGAGGTGGCGAACATGGTGGTGTATGTTTGTTCGAAACAGGCATCCGCGACGTCCGGTGCCGCGCTGCGCGTCGATGGCGGCGTGGTGGATGACATTGTTTAGCCGGGTGCGGTGATTGACAAGGTCGCCATGAATGGCGACCCTACGACGCTCGCACCACAAAGACAAAAGTTTACACAGCAAAGCTTGGTGTTTCTGCTGCGGATGCTTAAAATGCCCGCACTTTTCTCTGAGGCTGCGGCATGACGATATCGCTATCACGCGCAAAATGGATTCTGGCACTGGTTTGTCTGGTGCTGGCGTTTTGTCTCGTCCAGCGCAGCTTCAATTTGCCTTCCGCACCTTTAGCGCAGGTCAGCGCGTCCGCGCAAACTCACAGCAGTGACGATGCCAGCGGCAGTGAAAAACCTTGTGCGCTGAGCGCCAAATCGCTGAGTGCCGCTGCACCCATCCTTGATACCGCATTGCCTTTCCTGCTGTTGTTGCTGGCGCTGATCGCCACCTTTACACAAACCACCACTTCCGTCGGCTATCGCCGCGCACCGCTGTTTCCGCCTCTGCGACGGCGGCATCTGACCTTCTGCGTCTTCCGGGAATAACACCTGCGCGTTACATCGCGTAAACCCTGTTATTCACTGGAGAATTCACATGACTGTATTGATCAGGAGCCTGTTGCTCCTGCTGGCGAGCTGCGCGATTACTGCGCAGGCGGCAGACACCGGCTGGCTGCGTAATGCGCAAAATAGCCATGCCGAAGTGCGCCTGCGCAGCGCCAGCCACAACGATAATCAGCAACTGCTGCTGGATATTCGCCTGCAACCTGGCTGGAAAACCTACTGGCGTACGCCAGGCGAAGGCGGCGTTGCGCCGGAAATCCGTTGGCAAACGCCGGATGTAAAGGCGCAGTGGTTCTGGCCTGCGCCCGAACGTTTTGACGTTAGCGGCTTGACCACACAAGGCTACAAAGGCGATATCACGCTGCCGATCGAACTGGCGAAACTGTCGAGCCAACAGCTCGCGGGAACGCTGACGCTCTCGACCTGTAGCGATGTCTGCATCCTCACCGACTTCCCCTTCAGCCTCGATCTGACGCAGCCCGCTGACGCCGATTTTGCCCGCGATTTCGCCGAAGCGATGGGACGCATTCCGGCCGCTAGCGGCTTAACCGATCAACTCGACGCCAGCTTTGTGAATGGCGAATTGCAGATTCGCGCACAGCGTCAGGGCGGCTGGCAACAACCTGAACTGTTCTTCGATTATCCGCAGGGCAGCATGCTGGCGGCACCGCAAATCAGTGTGAAAGGCGACACGCTCAGCGCACGCGTGGCGGTCACCGATGAATGGGGCGAAGCGGCTCCGGATCTGCGCGGCAAAACGTTGTCGCTGGTGGTGGCCGATGGTGGGATTGCGCAGCAAAGCGCGATAAATATTGGCGCGGAAGCGTTGGTATCCGGCGATGGCGCGCAGACCTTATGGTCGGTGTTGCTGCTGGCGCTGCTCGGTGGCTTGCTCCTCAACCTGATGCCGTGTGTGTTGCCGGTGCTGGCGATCAAACTCAGCAGCCTGGTGCAGCAGCAAGGGCAAACGCAGCGTCAGACGCGCCAGCAGTTTCTCGCTTCCAGCGCCGGGATCATTTTCTCCTTCCTGCTTTTGGCGCTGCTGATGACCGGACTCCGTCTCAGCGGGCAGGCGCTTGGCTGGGGCATTCAGTTCCAGAGCAGCGGCTTCCTGCTGGTGATGGTGTTGGTGATGTTCCTGTTCAGCGCCAGTCTGTTTGATCTGCTGCATTTCCGCTTGCCGTCGGGTTTGAATACCAAACTGGCGACGCAGGGCGGCGACGGCTTGCTTGGTCACTTCGGTCAGGGCGCGTTTGCCACCTTGCTGGCTACGCCGTGCAGCGCGCCGTTTCTCGGTACAGCGGTGGCTTATGCGCTGACGTCACCGCTGCCGCAGCTGTGGCTGCTGTTTGTCGCGCTCGGCGTCGGCATGAGTTTGCCGTGGCTGCTGGTGGCGGCGTTACCGGGCATGGCGCGCTGTTTGCCGCGTCCGGGGCGCTGGATGGTGCATCTGCGCAGCGTGCTCGGCCTGTTTATGCTGCTCGCCACCTTCTGGCTGGTGACATTGCTGGTACCGCATTGGGGCAGCACCTTCGCGCTGTTGCTGGCGGGTATGTTACTCGCGGTGTTGTGTGGCTGGCTGGTGAAGCGTCGCGCGCTGCAGCAGGTGGGCGTGGTGTTTATCACTCTGACGCTGGCCGGTGCGCTGTTCCTGATGACGCGCATCACGCCGGAAGAGGAGACGCTGCACTGGCAGCCATTGACCGAAGCGGCGATCCATCAGGCACTCGAGCAGAATAAACGGGTGTTTGTCGATGTCACCGCCGACTGGTGCATCACCTGCAAAGTGAACAAATCCCGCGTTCTGAATCAGCCCGATGTGCGTGCTGCGCTAAAAGCCGATGACGTGGTGCTGCTGCGCGGCGACTGGACGCAGCCCGATCCTGCCATCGGTGAATTCCTGCGCCGCCGCGACCGCGTGGCGATCCCTTTTAACCAAATTTATGGCCCGGCACTGCCGCAAGGCCAGATTTTGTCACCGCTGCTGAGTCGTGAAGCGGTGATCTCCACTCTCTCTGAGGCGAAAAAATAATGAAGAAATCCCTGTTACTGCCACTGATGTTCCTTGCCATGCCTGCACTGGCGGCCGCGCCTTTTACCCCTGAGCAGGAAGCGCGTATTAAAGAACTGATCCGTGAAACCCTGGTGCAAAATCCGTCGATTCTGGCGGAAGCCGCTGATGCGTTTGATAAAGAGGCCGCACAACAGCAGCAAAATGTGGTGGCGCAGATGGTGAAGAAAAACCACGATGCGCTGTTCAATGATGCCGGTTCACCGCGCATTGGTGCTGAGAAACCGGCGCTGACGCTGGTCTACTTCACCGATTACAACTGCGTATTCTGCAAGAAGTTTGAAGCCGATATCGAAAAACTGCTGAAAGCGCATCCGCAGGTCGCGGTGGTGATTAAACCGCTGCCGTATCGCTCTGAAACCTCACTCACCTCGGCGCGTCTGGCGCTCACCGTGTGGGAGCAGCAGCCGAAAAACTTCCTCAAATTGCATGAACGTTTGATGGCGAAAAAGGGCAATCACGATACCGCTAGCATCGACGCGGCGCTGGAGAAAACCGGCATAAAGCTGAAAGAGCCAAGCAAAGTGAGCCTCGACACCATCAACAGCAACCTGACGCTGGCGCAGCAGCTCGGCGTACAGGGCACTCCAGCGACGCTGGTCGGCGACCAGATGATCAGTGGCGCGGTGCCGTATGAGCAACTGGAAGCGGCAGTGAAAGGCGCGCTGCAGGCGAAGCCATGAGTCGACTAAAGCGCTTGCTGCGTGAGGCGCTGCTCTTAGTGCTGATTGTCGCGGCGGCGCTGTGGGGCATGGATTGGCTGCGTGCACCGCAGCTGCCTGCCGACCTGGCGCAACAGCCGCTCACCTCGCTGCAAGGCGAGGTTAATCTGGCGGAGCTCAGTCAGGATCGTCCATTGCTGGTTTACGTCTGGGCAAGCTGGTGCGGCGTATGCAAACTCACCACGCCAACCGTGGCGGCGATGAGCCAGCAAGGTTACAAGGTGGCGAGCGTGGCGCTGCGATCCGGTAACGATACGCGCGTAGCAACCTGGCTGGAGAAGAAAGGGCTGCAAGGCGTGGCGATCAACGATGAGAGCGGGACGATCGGCCAGCGCTGGGATATTCAGGCCACGCCGACCTTTATCGTGCTGCATCAGGGCAAAGTCATTAGCACCAGCAGCGGCTGGACCAGCGCTTGGGGGCTGAAGCTGCGCCTCTGGTGGGCTTCCCGCTAGTCTCTCTGGCGGCACGTTACGGTGCCGCCAGAAAATCCTCGCGCTGCGGCGTGAACGTATCCAGCAATACGCCCGCTTCCAGACACACGCAGCCGTGCACAATGTTCGGCGCTTTATACAGCGTATCGCCGGCACTGACTTCTTTGGTCACGCCATCAATGGTGAAGGCAAAACGTCCGGATAACACGTAGGTGAGCTGCTCATGCGGATGGTGATGCAGCGGACCAACAGCATCCTGCTCAAAGGTGACTTCCACCGCCATCATGGTGCCGCCGTGCGCCAGAATTCGGCGCGTCACGCCGTTGCCTAAATCGTCCAGTTGGGTTGCGCTTTTATAGATAAACATGGTTTCTCCTTGCAGGTTGCATCGTCAATGTGTGACTTAACTCACAGTCAAAAAGGCATTTAAAGGCTGCATTTTAACGATCTTTGATTAAAATGAAACGGTGTTTCAATTTAATCTGAGGATGGATCATGAAAATCGCTTTGATGATGGAAAACAGCCAGGCTGCGAAGAACGCAACGGTGTTGAAAGAGCTTCAGTCTGTGGCGCAACCGCTCGGGCATCAGGTGTTTAACGTCGGTATGAGCGACGAACAGGATCACCATCTTACTTATATCCACCTCGGCATCATGGCCAACGTACTGCTTAACAGCAAAGCGGTAGACTTCGTGGTAGCCGGTTGCGG
Organism: Pantoea sp. SOD02; assembly: GCF_024707505.1. Classification (GTDB taxonomy): domain Bacteria; phylum Pseudomonadota; class Gammaproteobacteria; order Enterobacterales; family Enterobacteriaceae; genus Pantoea; species Pantoea symbiotica. Next base: position 1,947,710 of record NZ_CP102604.1, read on the forward strand.
CACCGGCCAGGGCACGCTGATGTCGCTGAACCTGCATCCCGGCGTGGTGTGCGGTTACTGCATCGATCCAGCAGATGCCTATCTGTTTGCGCAAATCAACAACGGGAATGCGCTGTCGCTGCCGTTCGCTAAAGGCTTCGGCTGGGGCGCGGAACTGAACCTGCGCTTTATCTTCGAAAAAGCCTTCACCGGCGAAAAAGGGCACGGTTATCCGCCTGAGCGCAAAGAACCACAGGTGCGCAACGCAGGTATCCTGAACGAGGTGAAAGCCGCGCTGTTGAAAGAGAATTACCTCGACTCACTGCGCGCCATCGATCCTGAACTGGTGAAGACCGCGGTAAGCGGCCCGCGCTTGCAGCATTGCCTGTTTGAGCATGGGCAGAATCAGGAAATCGTGGGTTTTGTGCGTGAACTGGCGCAGTAATCAATACGGTTTGAGCAAAGCCAGGGAAACCTGGCTTTGTTGTTTTTCACTTCCAGATTTGAAATCTCATTTTCCCCATCACACGATGACCAAAATTGTAATATCCTCGCAGGTCACGCTTAATTTCATCGTTGTAGCCGTCTGGTAAATATCAGCAATCATCAAGGGAGAGACGCATGGCAGGTTATCAGCCGCCTTACACCATCACGCCAACCATCCTGAATCGGGTGATTGAAGTAGGTGAATTACTAGGCCGCTGGGCTGCTCAGGCAGAACAATCTTCACCGCTTTTGCGCAAAGAGAATCGCATTCGTACCATTCAGGCTTCACTGGCGATTGAGCACAACAGTCTGTCAACCGAGCAGGTGACAGCGATCATGGAAGGCAAGCGTGTATTGGCTCCGGCTAAAGATATTCAGGAAGTGCGCAACGCTATTCTGGCTTATGAAAAGCTCAATGACTGGCAAAGCGCAAAACTAGCCGATTTACTGGCGGCGCATCAGTTGCTGATGATGGGACTGGTCGATGCGCCGGGTCAATTACGTAATGGCAATGTTGGGGTGTATCGCGAACAGCAACTTATCCATATGGCACCACCGGCGAACCAGGTTTCACGCCTGGTGGGGGATTTGCTCTATTGGCTAAAAAGCACAGATATTCACCCGTTAATTGCCAGCTCTATCTTCCATTATGAATTTGAATTTATTCATCCTTTCACCGATGGCAATGGACGCATGGGAAGATTATGGCAAACATTAATTCTCAGCGAATGGCGTCCTGAGTTCGCCTGGCTTCCGGTTGAAACGCTGATCCATAATCAGCAGCAGCATTATTATCGCGTTTTAGGCGAATGTGATCGGGCCAGTGATTGCACTCCGTTTATCGCTTTCATGCTGGAAAAGTTGATTGAAGCATTAGTTGAAGGTATTGGTTTGCACTCTTCTTCTACCGACATTTCGACATTAGAAATGTCGGAGAAAGCGTCGGAGAAAATGTCGGAGAAAAATAATGCTAAACTTCCTGCCACCGCCGTAAAAATATTTGCTGCCCTGAGTAAATCACCTGATATGACCATTGCTGATCTGACTCAGTTGTTGGGAGTGAGTAGCAGAACCATTGAGCGTAATTTAAAACTCCTCCAATCACATCATCGGCTGGAAAGAGTGGGGGCGGCTAGGGGCGGCTATTGGCGAGTGATTTGATAGGGTGAGCTTTGCATAAACTCATTCAACTACTGCGTGCGTTTCGGTCACCATAAATGGCGACCCTACAAAGGACTGGCGCGTTTTTCGTAGGGTGCGCATTCATGCGCACCTGGTAAAGTGGTCGCCATAAATGGCGACCCTACGCCAAAACCCCGTTATCCTGCCGGCTCGCATCCACTAGCATCTGCGTATAGGCCACCTGCGCGCGATTGTGCACCAGCGCATCGACATCCAGCGTCTCCAGTACTTTGCCGTGCTGCATCACCGCCACGCGATGGCACAGATGCGCCACCACGGCGAGATCGTGCGTCACCATCAGATAGGTCAGTTTCTCCTGCTGCTGCAAATCGCTGAGCAGATTGAGGATCTCCGCTTGCACCGAGACATCCAGCGCCGAGGTCGGTTCATCCAGCAGCAGCACGCGCGGTTCCAGAATCAGCGCGCGGGCAATCGCGACGCGCTGGCGTTGACCGCCGGACAGCTGATGCGGATAGCGGGTTTGCCACGCGCGATTGAGGCCGACCTTCTCCAGCATGGCGATAACGCGCTGCTGGCGCTGACCGATGCCGTGAATCTGTAGCGGCTCCTCGAGAATATCGCCGATGGTGTGACGCGGATGCAGCGATCCGTAGGGATCCTGAAACACCATCTGCACGCTGCGGCAGCGCTCGCGGGCGATACGATGTTCGAGCGGCACGCCATCAATCGCCAGCTCACCGTGCCACTGAGTAAACAGCCCGGCAAGGCATTTGAGTACCGTGGTTTTACCCGATCCCGACTCGCCGACCAGGCCAAAAATTTCACCCTGACGAATCGACAAATTAACGTCGAACAGCACCTGATTACGCCGCTCCTCCTCACCGAAACTGAGGTTGAGATTACTTACGCGGATCATCTCGTTCATCATTGCTCCTTAGGGTTGCAGCCAGCTGGCCTGACGTTGCAGCACCGGCAGACGGGCGCGACGTTGATCCATATCCGGCAGCGCGGCGAGTAAGCCTTGTGTATAGGGATGCTGCGCCTGATCGAGCTCGCTGGCCGCCAGCGACTCCACCACGCGCCCGGCATACATCACCAATACGCGGTCACAGAAGCGCCGCACCAGATTGATGTCGTGACTGATAAAAATCAGCCCCAGACCGCGCTGTTTCACTAAATCGTCCAGCAGCGCCAGCACCTGCAAACGCACCGAAACATCCAGCGCCGAAGTGGGCTCATCGGCAATCAGCAGTTCAGGATCGGTAATCAGCATCATGGCGATCATCACGCGCTGGCCCTGACCGCCGGAAATTTCGTGCGGATAACATTGGTAGATGCGGCCCGGATCGCGCACCTGCACCACTTCGAGCATCTCCATCGTTCGCTGCCGCGCAACCTCGCGCTGGCCGGGATGATGGCTGCGCCAGGCTTCAGCAATTTGCTCGCCCACGCGCACCACCGGATTCAGCGAGTATTTCGGGTCCTGCATAATCATTGAGATGCGCTTGCCGCGAATGGCGCGCATCTGTGCTGGCGTGGCGCGCAGTAGATCCACGTCACCAAACTGCATGCGCTGCGCCGTGACCTGCGCGCTGCGCGGATGCAGCTGTAACAGTGCGCGGCCCACGGTGGATTTGCCGGAACCGGATTCGCCGACAATCGCCAGTTTCTCCTTGCCCAGTTGGAAGGAGATGCCGCGCACGGCGGGCGTCACCAGCCGGCCATTGACGAAATTGACCTGTAAATCCTGCACGTCGAGCAACGGTGCAGCGTTATTCGCTGCGGGGATCGAGGATGTCACGTAAGCCATCTCCTAAGAAGTTGAACGCTAAGCTGTTGATCAGAATCGCCAGACCCGGCACCGTCACCACCCACCAACACTCCAGCATGTAAGTGCGGCCGCTGGCGATCATCGCACCCCATTCCGGATCCGGTGGCTGCGCCCCCAAACCGAGAAAACCCAGTCCGGCAGCGGTGAGGATGATGCCCGCCATATTCATGGTGATGCGGATGATCACCGACGGCAGGCACAGCGGCACAATGTGCTTCCACAAAATGCGCAGTGAAGAGGCGCCCTGTAAGCGCACCGCGGAGACAAAATCGGCCTGGCGCAGCGACAGCGCTTCGGCGCGCGCCAGGCGTGCAATCGGCGGCCAGGCGGTGAGGGTAATAGCGATCACCACATGCTCCAGTCCCGGACCGAGCGCGGCGACAAACGCCAGCGCCAGCACCAGGCTCGGAAAGGAGATGAAGATGTCGGTGACGCGCATCAACACGCTATCGACTTTGCCGCCGAAGTAACCGGCGGTGACGCCGAGCAGCAAACCCAGCGGGCCAACGGTGATCGATACCAGCAGCACGATATACAGCGTGATGCGCGCGCCCCACACCAGACGGCTGAAGATGTCGCGGCCAAACTCATCGGTGCCAAACCAGTGCTGCGCGTTGGGTGGCGTCAGCGCATTGTTGAGATCCTGAATCAGCGGATGGTAGGGTGCGATCCACGGCGCGAACAGCGCCACTATCAGCAGCAGCAAAATGATGCCGCCGCCAATCGCGGTTAACGGGTTGCGCGCCATCTGCCAGAGAAAATGGCCGATACGTGCGCCGGTGCGGCGACAGCGCGCCAGCCGTTCGCGCGTCTGGCTGGCTAACGGCGTATCGAGAGAAATCGTCATACTTTGGTCCTCGGATCGAACACCTGATAGAGCAGGTCAGAGAGAAGATTGAGCAGCACGAAAATCAGGCCGACCACCAGCACGCAGCCCATCACCGCATTCATATCGCCGAGCATCAAACTGCCGGTGAGATAGGAGCCAAAACCGGGCCACGAGAACACGGTTTCAATCAGCACCGCGCCCTCCAGCAGCGAGCCGTACGCCAGCGCTACCACCGTCAGCAGCTGCACCAGAATATTGCGGAACGCGTGCTGCCAAATCACCTGCCATTCGCTGAGGCCTTTCACCCGCGCCGTCAAAATGAACTCCTGCGACAGCTGTGCCAGCATAAAGCTGCGCGTCATGCGGCTGATGTAAGCCAGCGAGTGAAAGCCGAGCAGCGACGCGGGCAGAATCAGATGAGTGAGCGCATTGCTGAACACCGTAAAGTTGCCAACCAGCAAGGCATCGATCAGCAGAAAACCGGTGCGACGGGGCACAATGCCATCGAGACTGAAATCAACACGCCCGGCGCCGCCGACCCAGCCGAGATGGGCATAAAACAAGAGCAGGCCGACCATGCCCACCCAGAAGATCGGCGTGGAGTAACCCGCCAGGCTGATGATGCGCACCAGATAGTCAATCACGCTGTTGCGACGCGCGGCGGCCCACACGCCCAGCGGGACGCCGAGGCCGGTACCGATCACAATCGCCAGCGTTGCCAGTTCCACCGTGGCCGGGAAGACGCGCAGGATATCGTTGATCACCGGCTGGCCGGTCAGCAGCGCCAGCCCGAGGTTGCCGTGCAGCAGGCCTTGCAGATAGATACCAAACTGCACCCACAGCGGTTTATCGAAGCCGAGCTGGTGATAAACCTGCTGATAGGTGTTGTGGTCGGCATCCGGCCCGACAATCGCCAGCACCGGATCGAGCGGCATCACGCGACCAATAAAGAAGGTCAGCAGCAGCAGGCCAAACAGCGTGATCGCGACCTGCACGCTGCGGCTACGCAGGCGTCGCCAGTGGCTTTTTGTTAGCTTCATTGCGCACCTCCCGCCAGGCTGTCTGGCGTTTTCCAAACGTCACGCAGGAAAGTGGTGGCCGACGGATGCGGCACGTAATCCTGCACGCGATTATTCACCACCACCGAATCGGTCATTTGCGAGATTGGCATCAGCGCCGGAATCAGCTGGTCGTAGCGCTGCTGGATGGCGAAGTAATCCTGCTGTTGCTGTTTTATATCGCGCTCCAGCAGCGCTTTATCGATCATGCTGTTCAGCTGCGCGTCATAAAAACCGGTGCGCCAGCCCTGAAAATTGGTGAGTCGCGCGCTATCGGCATTATTCGGGTTATACACCAGCGCGCGCAGGCTGGAGTGCGGATGCGGCTCCACGCCGCTGCCGCCGCGTCCCACCAGCAGGTTGAACTGGCGTTCACGCATCGCACCGTAAATCTGGTTGCCGGTGCCGGTGATGATTTTGGCGCGAATCCCGCCCTGCATTAGCGTGGACTGAATCGCAATGGCGACATTAAGGAACGGCTGATCGGCCAGCACGCGCAGCGTGGTATCAAAACCGTTGGGATAACCGGCGGCGGCGAGCAGCGCTTTGGCGCGTGGCACATCCAGCTTGTAGCCCGGATCGGGCAGCGTCGCCGGCATGCCGGATTGAATCGGCCGCTGATGCAGCGTGCCGTAACCGGCCATCAGCGTTTTGTTAATCCCCTGATAATCCACCAGATAACGCAGCGCTTCGCGCACCTGCGGATTGGCGAAGTGATCGTCTTTCATGCTCATCGCCAGGTAATAAATCGTGCCTTTTTGTACCGCGTCGATGGTGAGATCGGGATCGTGGCGCAGCGCTTTCACATCGGGGATCGCCATATTGCTGGCGATATCAAGATCGCCTTTTTCCATCATCAGGCGCAAGGTTTGCGACTCCTGCAGATGACGGAACACCACGCGCGTCAACTTCGGCGCACCGCGCCAGTAATTGGCATCGCGGCTGATGCGCAGCACATCTTTGGCCTGCCACACATCCAGGCGAAACGGCCCGGAACCCGCTTCATGGGTGGTGAGCCAGCGATTGCCCCAATCGTTATTCACCGCCTGCGCCTGCACGGTTTTGCTGTCGAGCACCACCATGCTGCCGAGCGCTGCCAGCGAGTAGAGCACCAGCTTGGGATCGTTAGGCTTGGGCAGGCGAATCACCACCGTGCGCGCGTCCGGCGCGGTGATCATCTGATCCACGTTCTCTTTGCTAAAGCCGTAAGATTTCCATACCGACGCCTGCGCCAGATTAAGGTGCAGCACGCGGCGCATCGACCAAATCACATCGGCGCTGCTCAACGGATTGCCGGAGTGGAAGGTGACATTGTCACGAAGATGGAAGGTGAGTTGACGATTGTCGGGGCTGATCTCCCAACGCTCCGCCAGCGCCGGGCGCACGTTGGTGAGCTGTTGCGGATCTAACTCGACTAAACCGTCATAGAGATTAACCACAATGCCGACCACTTCATTGCCGGTCATGGCGGCGGGATCGAGTGTGAGTAAGTTGTTCATGTTCATGCCCACAATTAGCTGGTCGTCTGGCGTGGACGCCAGTAGCGACGGGCTACAGGTGAGCAGCAGCAGCGCGGCGCACCACGCTCTGCAGGGGTTCATCAGGTTCATAAGCAAAGTCCAGCAGGTCAGAGGTTTATAGTTTTTTGCCGTACTGCTTGTGTTGGGCGCTTACCAGCGATTTAGCGTGTGCGTCTCAATCCACGCGAAATTGATGTCCTCCCCAAGTCCAGGGCGCGTTGGCAGATGCACAAAACCGTCGGCATCCATCGGATCGACCAGCGCGTTGAGATAGGCGGGTGGCTGTTCGTAATCAAGGAACGGATGCAGCAGACCGCGTTCGTACCAGCGGCAGTTGCGGATGGCGCCAACCACCGCGATGCTGGCGGCGCCGTTGCCGTGCACTTCGCAATCCATACCAAAGGCTTCGGCGAGACTGGCTACCTTCATGGTGGCGGAGATGCCGCCAACGCCGTTCGCACCGGCGCGCAGAATGTCGCAGGCACCGGCACGCACCCAATCGGCGCGGCTGTGGTGTTTACCGCCGAGACTTTCCGGGCCGAGCACATCAATACTGAGGTTTTCCGCCAGCCACGCGTACGACGCCATGCTTTCTTCTTCCATCGGCTCTTCGAACCAGGCGAAATTGAGTTTTTCCAATGCTTTACCGATGGTGAGCGCATCGCTGCGGCTGTACCAGTGATAGCCGTCGAGCATCAGGGCGATGTCTGGACCAACCGCTTCGCGCACCGCAGCGCAAGCTTTGATGTCCATTTGTGGACTTGGCGCGAATGACACCGGCGGCATCCAGGTGTGCAGTTTGATGGCTTGATAACCGCGCGCGACCAGCTTTTCGGCAAACTGCGCGTATTCGTCGGGGGTGGATAAACCGCCCTCCAGCTCATCGCCGCACATGGTGCTGCCGTAAGCAGGGATTTTCTCGCGATAGCCGCCGAGCAACTTATGCACCGGCTGCTTGAGTTTGCGGCCAATCAAATCCCACAGCGCCTGTTCCACCGCCGATAACGCGCGTTCGGTGAGTTGATGGGCGCTACCGCGCTGCCAGTGCACCAAATCCTGCCACAGACGTTCGCGATCAAAGGCATTTTGCCCAATCAGCACTTTGCGGAAGAAGGCGTTTACCACGTGCGGACGAATCACTTCGGCCGGGGCGAAGGCGTAGCCGCAATCGCCATCTTCGCTGGTGATGGTCAGCAGCGCCATTTGCGCATCGGTCTCTGCGCCGGGATGCGAATGTCCGGCGCTGTCAGAGACGCGGCGCGTAGGGTAGCTAAACAGGGTGACATCAATGGCACTGATCTTCACGGTAACTCCTCCTTCAACTCGGTAGCTTGCCCAGTTGGGCATTAACATAAAAAATAAAACGCCGTTTCATTTTGTAATTTAGCGTTCACATTTTGTTTACGCATTAGCCAAAGCGCGGGATAGCGCGGCGATTAATTGGGCATTTGCCCGGTACACTGTGAGGTTTTTCACGAATGAAGGGCATTTTGTGAGCGATTGCACAGTGGGAAATCTCTGAGGGAATGTAAAAAAATGTGTCTCCTGGGCTTTTCATTTGCTGTCAGCCAGGTAATAGTGACGCCGCGAAATTTTAATAATAATCATTATCATTCCGGGTAGATCAAATGAAAAAATGGCTGTTTGCACTGGGGTTACTGGCGGTGGCGAGTTACGCTTCTGCTAAAACGATTACCGATGTGGCTGGACGACAGGTTGAAGTCAAAGAAGAATCCAAACGCATCATTCTCGGCGAAGGTCGTCAGATGTATCTGCTGGCGGCGTTTGATACTGCCGCGCCGTTCCAGCGCGTGGTGGGCTGGCGCGACGATTTCCATAAAGCCGATTACGACGGCTATATGGCGTATGAGAAGAAATATCCGCAGATCAAAAAGCTGCCGACCTTTGGTGGCGCGAAAGATGGCACCTTTAACGTCGAGCAGGCGCTGACACTTAAGCCGGATTTGGTGCTGATGAACCTCGAATCCAAAGCCGCGACCGACGAAGGCAAGTTGATCGAGAAGTTGCAAGCGGTGGGCGTGCCGGTGGTGTTTATCGACTTCCGCGAGAAGCCGATGGAACATGCTGAGCAAAGCATTCGCATTATGGGCGAGCTGGTCAACAATCCGCAGCGCGCCGAAGAGATCGTGGCGTTCCGCCGTGCGCAAATCGAAAAGGTGACCGATCGCCTGAAGAACTTCAACGGCACGCGCCCGAAAGTGATGATTGATCGTGCTGGCGGCTACACCGACGAGTGCTGCATGTCGTTTGGTAACGAGAACTTTGGTCAGATGGTGGAACTGGCGGGCGGCAGCAATATTGCCAAAGACCTGATTCCAGGCACCTTCGGCACGCTCAATCCTGAGCAGATCATCGCTAGCCGTCCCGATGTGGTGGTGGTAACCGGTGCGAACTGGAAAAACTACAACACCGTTGGCAAATGGGTCGGCGTGGGTCCCGGTGCGGATGTGAAAGAAGCGACAGCGCGTTTGCAGCTGCTGATGATGCGTGATGCCTTCAAAACGCTGCCGGTAGCGCACAACGGTAACGCGCATGCCATCTGGCATCAGTTCTACGACAGCCCGTATCAGTTTGTCGCGATTCAGGCGCTGGCGAAGTGGCTGCATCCTGAACTGTTTGCCGATCTCGATCCGGACGCCACGTTCCGTGAGTTCCACGAAAAGTTCCTGCCATTGCCTTATCAGCCCGGTTATTGGGTAAGCCTGCCGGCAGATAAGTCTTAAGTTTGAACGTGTTAGATAAGTGTTAAACGTTACTGTTTATCTTTACTAATATTTCACAGGTGGTGGCGCGTTGTTTCAGAAAAGCGAAACGCGTGCACCATCTGATGTTAATACGGTAAAAGGGAGAGAGTAATGTTTCATACCTCAGGAAGATCGGTGTTCGGTGTGACGTTGTATACGCTGCTGGAACCGTTGCCGCTGGGCTTTTTTGTTGCCGCCTGGTTTTTCGATATCCTCTATTTGCAAACCTTCGTCATCATGTGGACCAAATCGGCCAGCTGGCTGATCACCATTGGTCTGGTGCTGGCTATCCTGCCACGATTAATCAGTTTGATTTATTTATTCCGCGGCGCGCGGCCAAACGAGAAAACCCATTTCTGGCTGTCGCTGCTGGCAATCGTACTGGCGGTGGTTAATGCCTTTATTCACAGTCGCGATGCGTACGCGGTGGTGCCATTGGGCGTGACGCTGTCGACGTTGGTGGTAGCGCTGCTGCTGATCGCTAACGTGCAGCTGGTGTTGCGCGAACGTCGCACGCAAGGAGGTCGCGTATGAAACACTTACTCAGCGCGGTAGCCATCGCGATGCTGCTCAGCGCTTGTGACGACGGGGCGCTGATCGATCCTCAAAAGCAAATTGGCCCAAATCCTGAACTGCCGCAGGCGCAAAACTTCTTTATGCCGCCGATGCAGGTTCCGGAAGGCACGCCGTGGAAAGCCGGTGAAATGCCGAAAGTGGCGGATGGGTTGAAGATCGAAAAGATCGCCGAAAATCTGCAGCATCCACGTCAGGTGTTGGTGCTGCCGAACAATGACGTGCTGGTGGCGGAATCCAATGGCATGGCTAAAACCATCAGCGCGCCCAAAGAGTTGATCATGGGACTGGTGCAGAAAGCGTCCGGCAAAGGCGGCGCGGGCGGTAATCGCATCACCTTGTTGCGTAACGTTAACGGCAAATGGGAGCAACATCGCTTCATCGAAAATCTAACCGCACCGTTTGGCATGCAGCTGGTGGGCAACACCTTGTATGTGGCGAATGCCGATAGCCTGGTGAAATTCCCGTATGAGACCGGGCAAACCGAGATCCGCACGCCGCCGGTGGAAGTGACCGAACTGCCGGGCGGGCCGATTAACCATCACTGGACCAAATCGCTGCTCGCCAGCCCCGACGGCAGTAAGCTTTATGTCGGCGTGGGATCGAACAGTAACGTGACGGAAAACGGCATTGGCGAAGAGTATCGCCGTGCGGCAGTGCTGGAAGTGGATGCGGCCAGCGGCGCCAGCCGGATTTATGCCAGCGGCCTGCGCAATCCAACCGGCTTACAGTGGGAGCCGCAAAGCGGCAAGCTGTGGGCTGTCGTTAATGAACGCGACGAGATCGGTTCGGATTTAGTGCCAGATTACCTGACGTCGGTGCAGGACAAAGGCTTCTACGGCTGGCCCTACAGCTATTATGGCCAGCATGTAGATGAACGCGCGCAGCCGCAAAGGCCAGATTTGGTGGAGAAAGCGATCAAACCGGATTATGCCCTGAGCTCACACGTTGCACCGCTCGGCCTGTTGTTCTACGGCGCGGATAATATGCCGCAGTATCGTGGCGGCGCGTTTATCAGCGAGCACGGCAGCTGGAACCGCACGCCGCTCAACGGCTATCAGGTGGTGTGGGTGAAATTCGAGAATGGGAAACCGGTAGGGCAGCCACAGCCGGTAGTGACTGGTTTCCTGACGGACGATCAGAAGCAGGTGCGCGGTTTGCCGGTGGGTTTAGCCACCGATCAGCAGGGCGGCGTGTTGATTGCCGATGATGCGGGAAATACCATCTGGCGTATCAGTTCCGCCAGATAATCAATCGCGGGCAATAAAAAAGGATTTGGCATTAAGCCAAATCCTTTTTTTTATGTTCGCTAACCGGCTGGTAACCGCGCCGCGAACGGGGTGCTCAGCACTCCTCACAAAGGCGATAATAAAATGTGCGGCGATATATTTCAAGTTTTGCCATAATACTGTATGGTTATACAGGTGTTGAGTGACGAGCGAAGCCTCATTGTTTTTCTGATGACTCCAGGGGCGCGGATAGTCAAATCCCGGCAGGTTTCAGGTGGTGCTGGCCTGTGGCTTTTACAATGAGAGCCGCTCAGCACTCCTCACAATTGTGCTTAGGCGGTCGGCGGGTGGAGTCAAAGCCCCGGCAGCTGAAAGGCGCGCTCCTCTCAGAGGAGAAGGAAAGTGATGGAACTTGTTCGATTGCTGCTGGACATCGTCCGCATCATTCTTCAAATCATCGTTGCCCTTTTGCAACTGACCGGTCAGGCACACTGATCGGAACTTGAGACAAGGCGGAGCTCACCCCTCCGCCTTTTTTCGCGTGGATCAAAATCCGCTGCGCTAAAAACGCTACTATCCTCATCTCATTCTGTAATGCGAGGAAGTGCATCATGGCAATCACGTTTGGGCCGATTAGCGCGCCGGTGAAGTTCAGCGACGTGGAACCGGTTTTTCTCACCGATGACACGCTGTTGCAGCGCAAAAACACGCTGCTGGCGGGCATGCAGCGCGAGGGTTTTGACTGGCTGGTGATCTACGCCGACAAGGAACACGGCAGCAATTTCGAATATCTCACCGGATTTATCCCGCGTTTCGAAGAAGGATTGCTGCTGCTGAATCAGTTCGGGGATTGCACGCTGGTACTGGGTAACGAAAACCTCAAAATGGCGCGCTTCTCACGCACCTCTGCTGCGCTGGTGCACACGCCATACTTCTCGCTACCCAATCAGCCCATGGACAATGAAGCGCCGCTGGAAAGCCTGTTCAAAGACGCTGGCTTAGCCAACGGTGATAAAGTCGGGCTGGTGGGCTGGAAGATGTTTACGCCTGCTGCGGGCAATGGGCGCGCTATGTTTGATCTGCCGTACTTTATTGTCGACGCCATCCAGCGCACGCTCAGCCATAACGCCTTATTAGAAAATGCCATCCACTTGTTTATTGGCGATCACGGCGCGCGCACCACCTGCAATGCCAATGAAATCGCGCATTACGAATATGGCGCAAACCTCGCATCAAATTGCATGCTGGAGGCGCTAAATGCCATCGAGGTGGGCGTGCGTGAAACCGAGTTGGGCGCGTTACTTCAGGCGGAAGGGCAATGCAACACGGTGGTGACCATCGCCGCGACCGGCAGCCGTTTCGACAAGGCGAATCTCTATCCGACTTACAAAAAAGTGCAACGCGGCGATCCGATCTCGCTGACTACCGCCTTCAAAGGCGGGCTCTCCAGCCGCAGCGGTTTCGTCATTGCCGAGCAAAGCGAACTGCCGCCAGGCCAGCAAGATTATCTGGATCGCATCGCCAAACCCTATTTCTCGGCGGTGGTGGCGTGGCTGGAAAATATTCGCTGCGGCATGAGCGGCGGGGCACTGTATCAGCTTATCGAGCAGATGTTGCCAAAAGAGCGCTTCGGCTGGCATCTCAATCCGGGACATCTGGTGGCGGATGAAGAGTGGATGTCTTCACCGATTTATCATCATTCCACCGAATTGCTCAAAAGCGGCATGATGCTGCAAATTGATATCATCCCATCGGTGCCGGGCTACAACGGTGCCAGCGCCGAAGAGTGCGTGCTGCTGGCTGATGCGGCGCTGCAAAGCGACATCCGCAATCAATATCCGGCGCTGTGGCAACGCATCGAAACCCGCCGCCGTTATTTGCGGGAAACCATCGGCATTCAGCTCAGCGATGAAATCTTGCCGCTGTCGAATAGCGTGGCATATTTGCGGCCGTTCTTTTTGGCGAAGGATTTGGCATTGAGCGTGGTGAGTTGATGTTATTAGCTGAGGTCGCCATGAATGGCGACCCTACAAAATCGTGCTCATTGTAGGGTCGCCATTTATGGTGACCTAAAGGCTCAATTGACGATCTTTCAGCCCTTATATTTAATGGCTTCAATCAATTTCTCAAACGCGGCGGTGTGCTGTTTGCGGCTCGGATAATAGAGATAATATCCGCTAAAAGGTTCGCTCCAGTCTTCAAGCAGGCATTGGAGTTCGCCGGTGGCGATGTGCTGTTTAACGGTATCCTCGGGGACATGAGCGATACCCATGCCGGACAGTACCGCATCAATACGCGAAGCCAGATTATTAAATATCAGCTGCCCTTCAACTTTAACGCGAATATCTTTGCCATCTTTGCTGAACTCCCAGCTATATAATCCTCCCAGCGTAGGAAGGCGCATATTAATGCAGTTGTGATTCTGCAATTCGTAGGGCGTGGTGGGAATGCCGTGTTTTTGCAAATAGTCAGGCGATGCAACAGTTACCATTTTCCAGTCAGGCCCGATTCGCACCGCCACCATATCTTTCTCAATGCTTTCACCCAGTCGCACGCCAGCATCGAAACGCCCGCTGACAATATCCGTTAAGGTGTTATCGACAGAGAGTTCCACATTCACTTCTGGATAGGTTTGCAGAAACGGTTTGAGCAGCGGCCACAACGTCGAAGACAACGCATGTTCACCAGCGGTAATACGAATATTCCCTGACGGCTTGCCCTGATTATCGGCTAGTTGCAGCAGAGCTTTCTCAATATCGGCCATCATCGGCGCCACACTTTGAATCAGGTTTTCACCGGCTTCGGTTGGCGCGACGCTGCGCGTGGTGCGCGTTAATAAACGCGTGTTTAATCGCTCTTCAAGACCGCGAATCGAGTGGCTTAATGCCGATTGCGACACGCCTAATTTAGCTGCGGCGCGCGTGAAGCTACATTCGCGCGCCACCATCACTAAATAGATCAGGTCGTTGAAGTTTTCCCGCAGCATGTGGTTGACCTTATTACTGTCGTAGCGTCAAAAGAGGAAACGCAAATTAGTTAGGCGGATTATGGGTGGCGTACAGCGGCCAGGATTCAAACAGATAACCATCGAAATCGATATCATCGACGTCTGAGAACTCCAGCAGCCGTTGTTTCACGTTTTCCAGATGTTGCCACATCGCCAGTTTGGCGGCGCGCGCGTCTTTTTTGATCAGCGTCGCGAGGATCTTTTTGTGATCGTCGAGCCACTGTTTGCGGTAATTGTTGTTGACCAGGTGGCGATGCAGTTGGCTCCACATCACGTTATCTTCACGCCATTGCCAGGATTGTTTAAACAGCTCAACCAGCATGCTGTTGTGCGTGGCTTCAGCAATCGCCAGATGGAAATCACGATCGCCATTTTCGCTTTGGTTGACCGCACCGGAAGCCAGCTCTTTCTCTTCCAGCTCCAGCGCCTGGCGCATCTTCATGATGTCTTCACGCGTGGCTTGCAGCGCAGCAAACTCAGCGATATTGCTCTCCAGCAACTGGCGCGCCTGCAACATCTCAAAGGGTCCGGCATCGTTGCTGGCCTTGTGAAGCGAAACGGGCTGTTGCGGCGAGTCGTGAATCACGTAGATGCCCGCACCGCGACGCACCTCGATTAATCCTTCCAGCTCCAGCATGATCAGCGCTTCACGCACCAGCGTGCGCGTCACGTCCAGCAGCGCGGCGAGTTCGCGCTCCGGCGGCAGCCGTTCGCCCACCGCATACTGCTTCTGCGTGATCATCTGGCGGAGCATTTCCCCGACTTCCTGATAAGGGCGCTGTGCTGAAGTTTGAGTTTTCATCGTGCTCTTTTCTGTGTGTTAAAGGATTCACAACCTCTGATACAGCCTCACTCAGAGACGCGCACTATAGCATAGCGAATAAGAATCGGCCTGGTCACGACGTGCAGTGACTAGGCCTTAATGACTAAGCGTTAAGTGCGAAATAGCGTTCGGCATTATTGAAGCAGATGTCGCGCAGCATGCTGCCAAGCATCGGCTCATCATGCGGCACAATGCCATCTTCCACCCACTGCGCCAGCAGATTACACAGAATACGGCGGAAGTATTCGTGGCGCGTGTAGGAGAGGAAGCTGCGCGAATCGGTCAGCATGCCAACAAACTGGCTAAGTAAGCCGATTTGCGACAGCTGCTCGAGCTGACGTAGCATGCCGTCGCGCTGATCGTTGAACCACCAGCCGGAGCCAAACTGCACTTTGCCAGCGATACCCGCGCCCTGAAAGTTGCCCGCCATGGTGGCCAGCACTTCGTTATCACGCGGATTGAGGCAATAGAGAATGGTTTTTGGCAACTGATCGTTGAGGTCCATTGCATCCAGCAGGCGCGCCAGCGGCCAGGCGATATTGTTATCGCCAATCGAATCAAAACCGCTGTCTGGCCCAAGCTGGCGGAACATGCGCGTACTGTTGTTACGGATCGCGCCGATGTGCAGCTGCATCACCCAGCCGCGCCGCGCATATTCGCTGCCGAGCCACACCAATACTGCGCTACTGAACTGGGCGATTTCCAATTCATCCAGCACATCGCCACGGCGACGTTTCGCCAAAATTGTATCGAGCACGCTGTCTTCAGGCACCGGCGCAAAGCGCAGGGTTTCGATACCGTGATCCGATGCGCGACAACCGTGAGCGGAGAAGTGGTCAAGGCGTCGTAACAGCGCGCGGCGTAACGCATCGAAGCTGTCGATGGCGACATCGGCGGCGGCTTCCAGACGACCAAGATAGTCGACAAAACCCTCCAGCTCGATTTTGAAGACTTTGTCCGGACGCCAGCTCGGCGCAACGTCGATATCAAAGCTGCTGTCTTCGGCGATTTGGCGGTGATAGCGCAGCGAATCAACCGGATCGTCGGTGGTGCCCACCATGCGCACCTTCATCTGGCGCATGATGCCGCGCGCGGAAAATTCCGGCGTCGCCAGTTGTTCAGCGCAGCGCTGCCAGATAGCAGGCGCGGTGTCCGGGCCAAACAGCGTATCAGTGATGCCAAACGGACGACGCAGCTCAAGGTGCGTCCAATGATAAAGCGGGTTGCCAAGGGTTTTGGGCACCGTTTGCGCCCACGCGAGATACTTGTCGTAGTCGCTGGTGTTCTTGCCGGTAATTAACGACTCATCCACGCCCGCAGCGCGCAGCGCGCGCCATTTGTAGTGATCGCCTTCCAGCCAGATTTGGCCGAGGTTGGCAAAGCGACGATCTTCAGCAATCTCCTGCGGATTGAGGTGACAGTGATAATCGTAGATCGGCATGTCCGCAGCGAAGTCGTGGTACAAGCGCCGCGCGATGTCGCTCTGCAGCAGAAAATCTTCATCCATAAAGCGCATTATTGGGCTTCCTGAGCAAAATAGGCGCGGTGGATCGCCAGTTCGACACCGCGAATTTCAGCCAATCCTTTCAGTCGACCAATCGCCGAGTAGCCGGGATTGGTTTTCTTCTTCAGGTCATCCAGCATTTGGTGGCCGTGGTCGGGACGCATTGGAATCAAATCTTCCTCGCCCGCAGCTTTACGGCGCTGTTCCTCTTCGGCAATCGCCTTGATCACCGCAAACATATCCACATCGCCACCTAAATGCGCGGCCTCGTGGAAGCTGTTGGGGTTCTCTTCACGTTTGGTGGATCGTAGATGCGCGAAGTAGATGCGCGGGCCGAAGCGTTTGACCATGCCGGCTAAATCATTCTCTGCCAGTACGCCGTACGAGCCGGTACACATGGTGAATCCGTTGGCGGGGCTGCTGACGGTATCGATCATCCACTGCAGATCGTCAGCGTTGGAAACAATGCGCGGCAAACCAAGAATCGGCCGCGGCGGATCGTCCGGATGCACCGCCATGCGCACGCCCACTTCTTCCGCAACCGCAACAATGGCACGCAGGAAAGTGGCAAAGTTCTCACGCAGTTCGGCTTTACCGATGCCTTCATAACGCGCCAGCTGGGCGCGGAATTGATCCAGCGTGTAACCTTCCTCAGCGCCCGGCAAACCAGCAATGATGTTACGCATCAGGCGGTTACGGTGCTCTTCACTCATCGTTGCAAAGCGTTCAGCGGCCTGGGCGATCTCTTCCACGCTGTAATCCTGCTCCGCGCCGGGACGTTGCAGAATGTGCAGTTCGAATACCGCGAACTCAATCTGATCAAAGCGCAGGGCTTTCGCGCCATCCGGCAGCCGATATTCGAGATCGGTACGCGTCCAGTCGAGGATTGGCATGAAGTTATAGCACACGGTTTTGATGCCGCACTGCGCCAGATTACGCAGCGACTGCTGATAGTTGCTGATCCAGTGCTGACAGCGGCCGCTGCCGGTTTTAATCTCTTCATGAATCGGCACGCTTTCCACCACCGACCACACCAAACCTGCGGCTTCGACCAGCGCCTTACGCTGCATGATTTCGTCGACTGACCACACTTCGCCGTTGGGAATGTGATGCAGTGCGGTGACGATGCCGGTTGCGCCCGCCTGGCGCGCATCGGCCAGAGAGACAGGATCGTTGGGGCCGTACCAGCGCCAGGTCTGCTTCATGTTGTTACCTCACTCACGATTGGTTGACCAATATTCCTTGCTAGCGTGTTACTTCAAACATTAACCACGCGATTCGCGGTTAAAACTCTGCTCTTTGTCCGGTTAAGTCAACCTGGTGAGTGATTTTGGTTAACCAGATCACATTTGCGACATCGAGCTGGCGACCACTTTTCGCAACTGTGGTTCACTCCTGGCGGATGGTTAGAAATGACTCACTAACGGAGAATCAGATGAACCGCAGTTTAAATCCAGGGATAACCGCCGCTGGCACCAAACGCACCTTCCGCCATTTGCGCTGGTGGGTGCTGGTGCTGTTCTTAGCCGGCGTGACGGTCAATTACATCACGCGTAACTCGTTAGGGCTGCTGGCCCCAGAGCTCAAAGACAGCCTTAACATCACCACCGAGCAATATTCCTACATCGTCGGTGCCTTCCAGCTGGCCTATACGTTCTTCCAACCGATTTGTGGCTGGTTGATTGATGTGATTGGCCTGAAAGTAGGCTTCCTGATCTGCGCCTCGGTGTGGGCCATTGCCTGTTTATTCCATGCTGGAGCGGGCAGTTGGCTGCATCTGGCGATTCTGCGTTTTGTTATGGGCAGCGCAGAAGCCGCTGCCACGCCAGCCAACGCCAAAGTAATTGGTGAATGGTTCCCGAAAAAAGAGCGTCCTATCGCCGCGGGTTGGGCGGGTGTCGGATTCTCCCTCGGCGCTATGCTGGCACCGCCGATTATCTACTTTGCCCATGCGGCGTTTGGCGGCTGGCAGGGCGCATTCCTGTTCACCGGCGCGCTGGCACTGGGTTGGGTGTTGCTGTGGTGGTGGCTGTATCGCGATCCCGATCAGCACCCTAATTTGTCGAAATCCGAACTGGATTTCATCCGCCAGGACAACGAACCACCGGCAGTGAAACTGCCATTCTTTACCGCGTTGAAAACCGTATCGAAGAACAAGCGTTTCTACGGCATTGCCATTCCGGCATTCATGGCCGAACCGGCGTGGGGCGTACTGAGTTTCTGGGTGCCGCTCTATCTGGCAAAAGAGCTCGGCATGGATCTGAAACAGATCGTCATGTTCGCCTGGCTGCCGTTCCTCGCCGCCGACCTCGGCAGCGCCGCCAGCGGCTATTTGACGCGCCTTTACACCAAAATTTTTGGCTTCACCCAGGTGAACTCGGTAGTCGCCAGTTCAGTTACCGGCGCGTTCCTGATGCTGTCTCTGGCCGCAGTGGCGATGACCAAAGATCCGTATATGGCGATTGCGTTGATCTCAATTGGTGGCTTCGGTCATCAGATCATCTCCTGCATGCTGAGCGCGCTGGTGGTAGAGAAGTTTGATAAAGGCCAGATGGCCACCGTCAACGGCATGCGCGGCTCGTTCGCGTGGATTTCCAGCTTCCTGTTCTCACTGCTGATCGGCGTTACCGCCGACACCATTGGATTTAATCCGCTGTTTGTCGCCATGGGCTTCTTCGACCTGATTGGCGCCATATTCCTGATTGCTTTTATTGCTGAACGTCGCGCACAGCGCGCATGAAAAAGTAGGTAACGATGAAAACGTTAAAAAATTGGTCATTAGCCGGTTCCGATGCGCACCACGTGGCGTTAACCGTCGACGGCAAACACACGCTGTGTCTGTATGTGCTGGAAACGGGCATGTTCCGCGTGGTGATTAAACGTCAGGGCGCGTATAGCCTTGACCGCACCTGGAGCATCGCGCCTGAAAGCGATGTGCCGTGGGAAGGGCGTCAGCGCGACAGCTTGGCCGGCTTCGCCTTGCCATCGTTCACGCTGGAAGAAGAGGGCGACACGCTGGTGGTCGCCACCGATAAGCTGCGGGTGATCGTGCATCAACCGCTGGCGCTGGAGTGGCAATATTGCGACAGCCACGGCGCATGGCAGTTGCTGACCTGTGACCGTCCAACCAGCGCTTATCAAATCAACGCGCACGGCGATGGCGTGGCGCACTATCAGTGCCGCATGAACGACGATCGTTATTACGGCCTCGGCGAGAAAAGCGGCGATTTGCAGCGTAACGGTCAGCGCTACGAGATGCGTAACCTTGACGCGATGGGCTACAACGCCGCCGCGACCGATCCGCTGTACAAGCATGTGCCGTTTACCATCACGCGCCGCACCGACGTCAGCTTTGGTCTCTATTACGATAACCTCAGCAGCAGCTGGTTTGATCTCGGTAATGAGCTCGATAACTATCACAAGCCGTATCGCCGCTGGCAGGCTGAAAGCGGTGATATCGACTATTACCTGTTTGTCGGTGACAAGGTGCTGGATATCACCAAAGCCTTTGTGCGTCTGACCGGTAAAACGCTGTTCGGCCCGAAATGGAGCCTTGGCTACAGCGGTTCAACCATGCATTACACCGATGCGCCGGACGCGCAAAATCAGCTGATGAACTTCATCCGCCTGTGTGAAGAACACGATATTCCGTGCGATTCGTTCCAGCTCTCGTCCGGTTACACCTCGATTAACAACAAGCGCTACGTGTTCAACTGGAACTACGACAAAGTGCCGCAGCCGGAAGTGATGAGCCAGGCGTTTCACGACGCGGGCTTGCGCCTTGCCGCTAATATCAAACCGTGCCTGTTGCAGGATCATCCGCGTTACAACGAAGTGGCGGAACAAGGCCTGTTTATTCGTGACTCGGAAGAGGATGCGCCCGAGCGTTCGGTGTTCTGGGATGATGAAGGTTCACATCTCGATTTTACCCATCCGCAAGCCGTTGTCTGGTGGCAGGAAAACGTCACGAAACAGCTGCTGGAAAAGGGCATCGATTCCACCTGGAACGATAACAACGAATATGAAGTGTGGGATGGCGAAGCGCGCTGCCATGGTTTCGGCACGCCGATTGCCATCAAGCACATTCGCCCGGTGATGCCGCTGCTGATGATGCGCGCCTCCATGGAAGCGCAGCAGCGCTTCGCGCCAGAAAAGCGTCCGTTCCTGATTTCCCGTTCGGGCTGCGCCGGGATGCAGCGCTACGTGCAAACCTGGAGTGGCGATAACCGCACCAACTGGACCACGCTGCGCTACAACATCCGCATGGGATTGGGCATGAGCCTGTCCGGTTTGTACAACGTGGGACATGATGTGGGTGGCTTCTCTGGCGATAAGCCAGATGCAGAACTATTTGTGCGCTGGGTACAGAACGGTGTGATGCATCCGCGTTTCACTATTCACTCGTGGAATGACGATCACACCGTCAATGAACCCTGGATGTATCCGGCGGCCACGCCAGCGATCCGCGCCGCAATTGAGCTGCGTTATCGTCTGCTGCCTTATCTCTATACGCTGCTGTGGCAGGCGCATGCTGACGATGAACCGATGCTGCGTCCGACTTTCCTCGATCATGAACAGGATACGCAGACGTTCGCCGAGTGTGATGAGTTTATGCTGGGCCGCGATCTGCTGGTGGCCAGCGTGGTTGAGCCCGGTCAGCGCGAACGTCGCCTGTGGCTGCCTGACAACCAAACCGGCTGGTATGACTTTGCCACTCAGCAATGGTACAGCGGCGGTCAATGGATCACGCTGGCAGCACCGCTGGAAACCCAGCCGATGCTGGTGCGTGCCGGTGCGGGCTTACCGCTCAGCGAGCGCCTGCGTCATGTTGATGCTAAAACTGACGATCGCCGCACCTTGCAGCTGTTCCCGCTCAAAGGCAAAGGCGTCAGCCACGGTGTGCTGTTTGAGGATGATGGTGAAAGCTGGGGTTATCAGCAGGGCAATGCGCTGTGGCTCAACTGGGAAATGCGCAGTGATGCTGAGGCAATCCACCTTAACTTCCAGCGCAAAGGCAGCTTCCAGCCAGCCTGGCAAACGCTGAACGTTACGTTGCCGCCGGGTGAACAGCGTCAGTTGTTTATTGATGGCGTAGCGGTGGATAAGGCGCAGGCAGAAGCGGTGTTGGCAGATATTGCTGCGGCGTAATCTTTGTTATGGGTCGCCATGAATGGCGGCCCTACATCGATGTTGTATTCGCAGGGTGCACATTAATGCGCACCTGGAATAAAGCCGATAGATCAGTCGATTAACCTTTTCGCACGCGCCAATAGAAACGCGGTCACCGACGTTGCGTCGGTGATCTTTCCTGCCAGAATCAGTTCAAGAAACGCATCGATTTTAATTTTTTTCGCGGTTAATCCAATCTCTTCTGCATCCAGATTTTGTCCCTGATAGCTCAGGTTGCGCGCCAGGTAAATGTGATAGCCCTGTGCGGAGTAACCTTGCGCTAATTTTTGATAACCCACGTGTTCAAGCTGCCCGGCAATGAGCCCGGTTTCTTCTAGTAGCTCGCCAGCGGCAAGATCTTCAGGCGCGGCATCGGGCGCAAGTTCCCAGCTTCCCTGTGGCAGTTCAATAGTGCGTTCACCCAGCGGATAACGGAACTGTTCAACCACGTAAATGTAGTCATCCTCGACTGGCAAAATCACCACAAAATCATTCTTCTCAATCACCGAATAGATGCCTTCGCTGCCATCGGCGCGCTGGATTTTGTCCTCTTTCAAGGTTAACCAGCGGTTACGGTAAATCTCAGTTGAAGCAAGCGTATGGATTTCAGGTTTCACTGTTGGCCTCCGTGATCTCAATAAGTGAATAACTATAACCACGATCGCCGTTAGCTTTTTCTGAATTCTCACGCCATCGCCTGTTTCAGGGCATTCAGAAAGACCGTGACGCGCGTTGGCAAATGGCGAGCGGTGGGAAACAGCGCCCAGACGCCGAGCAGCTGCGGTTGCGCATCTCGCAAGGCAATCTCAATAGCACGCGCGGATTCCAGCTCGGCGGCGCTGGAGCAGGGCGCGGATTATGTATCGATTGGCAAAAGCGCACTGGCGAATCCCGACTGGCCGATGCGGATTCGTGATGCTGTAGAACTGCGCGTCTTTGATAAAAACCTGTTAGCGCCGTCTGCGGATGTGAAAAACTGCGAGTTGGTGTAACGTCTGGCAAAAGTGCTGATTAAGCGTAATTTTTGATTCAAGCATTAATTTGCATATGTATGCAGGTGCGCATGAATGCGCACCCTACGAAAAACGCGGCAACCTTTTGTACGGTCGCCATTTATGGCGACCGTATGGTTAATGTGCGAAGGCCCACGTCAATTTGCCGTCATCGGAGATCAGCTTTTCCAGCTTCTTCTCGTTCACTTTCTTGCGTGCGCCTAACCGATCCGCCGTCAGCGGGCCGCTATCGCTGTGCGCAATTACCATGTCTTTTGGCACGCTGGTCATCTTCTCAGCGATGATTTCCAGCGCTTTGGCGTAACCGCCGCGATTGTTGAGATCAAAGTTCTTCAGTGGGAGCTGAGTTTCCAGCCATTTGCCCCAGTAGAATTCGAGGAACGGCGGCGGATTTTGCTCTTTATCAAAGCCAATATCGCGCACGAAATAGACCAGCGAGCGATATTCATCATTCTGCATGTGCTGGCGGCCCAGCTCTTTCGGCAGCGCATCCGGTTTAATTTTGCCGGATGGCGTGTCCAGCCACACCAGATGTGCCGCTTCCATTTTTTGCCAGAAGGCGGACATGGTTTTCAGACTGCGGAAGTCGTTGGTAATGCGTACCTGCACCGGCGTGTTGAGACCGGCGATATCGGCGAAATTACTGAAAGTATGATGACCATCGGTAAGGTACAGCACATTATCCGGTGCAATCACCGCCGTTTTCATCGGGCCAGGTTCGCTGCCGACCGGCGCTTTACAACTGAAGCTGCTGGGCTGCGAGAGACGTGATTTACTATCAAATTTATCGACGCCTTTCTGACCCATGCTTTCGCAATAATCATCAAACAGCTTTTTCGGTTCGGCTTCATAACGATGTTGTTTGTAATCCAGCTGACGATAGCCAATCGCGGCCTGCGTCGGATGGAGTTGCGCTAACTGCACTTGCACAATATCACCGGCTTTAATGTCGGCGGGCAGCGCGGCAGATGCCTGTCCGGCTGACCACAACAGCGCCAGTATTGACCACGGTGTTCTCATTCCCTTTCCTCAAATCGCCCATTGCAGATGCGCACAATAGCATTTCTGTCATCTTGTCGCTGTAGCGTGATGGCTCGCGGTTGCCCAGTCGCAACCGCTTATCCAGACATCTGACCACACGGAGCTTTGATTATGGCACTCGCTGCTGTGCAACCGGCAAAACTGCAACACACCGTTATCGATCCCAGCGTGCGTATGCGCGAAACCCAGATTGGCGCGCAATGTGAAGTGCTGGCCGAAACCTATATCGAATATAGCGAACTCGGCGATTTCTCCTATCTCGGTGAGCACTGCTGTGTCGCCGATGCGCAGATTGGGCGCTTTACCGCCATTGCCAATCATGTGCGGATTGGCGCGCCCAATCATCCGATGGACCGCGCTTCGCAGCACCGTTTCACCTACTGCCCGGAATACTACGATGGGCAGGCGGAGCGCGATAATGGCTTCTTTGCCGAGCGACGCGCCGATCGCGTGATTATTGGTAATGACGTGTGGATTGGGCATGGCGTGATCGTTCTGCCGGGCGTAACGGTGGGGGATGGCGCGGTGCTGGCGGCCGGTGCGGTGGTGACGAAAGATGTACCGCCTTACACCATTGTCGGTGGCGTGCCAGCCAAAGTGATCCGTGCGCGTTTCGCTGCGGATATTGCCGCACAACTGCAGGCAATTGCCTGGTGGAACTGGCCGCTGGAGAAATTAATGACGAATCTGGCGGATTTCCAGTCATCCGATCTCCGCGCTTTCTGCCAGCGACACGGCAGCTAAGCGCGCTGCAAGCGCCATTTGTCGTCGCAGCTAATATCAAGTAAACTCAAAATACACTGTTTTTGAGATTGCTTGAGATGAAACTGCGTCGTCCGCCTGCTCAACTTATTGATTCGTTAAGTATCAGTGAGATTAATTCGCTCCTCGCTAGTCATGCCGAGTGGGATGAGCGCTATCTGCATTTCGATGAATTGTATCGTCGAGTCAGTGATGGCCAGATGCGTGAGAAACTGTGGAGCGCATTGAAATTCAAGCGCCGCAGCAGCGCGCAGCACTTTGTGATCGCCGATCAAACCGTGACCTGTAACCTCACGGCCAAAATCACGGCGGCGATGTCGGTGGTCGATCGTATGACCTTTGCGCGCAATGGCGAACCGACGGATGAGGACGCGGCTTCTTACCTGATGTCTCAGCTGATCATGGAAGAGGCGATTTCCTCCAGTCAGTTGGAAGGCGCGGCGACAACCTCGCGGGTGGCGATGGAGTTGCTGGCGGTGGGGCGTGCACCGCGCAACGAAGATGAAAGCATGATCATGGGCAATTGGCGGTTAATGCAGCACATTGCCACGCTGGGTGATGCGCCGTTAACACGCGCCGATATTCTGGAAATTCATCACATTGCCTGCGCTGGCATTAATGATGACAAATATCGGCCCGGCGCCGTGCGTGACAATAACGATGTGTTTGTTGCCGGGCGGGATGGCGAAATCATTCATCAGCCGCCGGATTATCAGCGGCTGAATAGCCTGCTGGACGCGTTATGCGCCGAAGTTGCGTGGCTGGAGCAGCAGGGCACGCATCCGTTGCTGGTCGCCTGCGTAATGCACTTTGCCATCGGCTACATTCATCCCTTTAATGATGGCAACGGTCGCACCGCGCGCGGGCTGTTCTACCATCATCTGATTCGTCACGGTTATAGCGCATTCCGCTACATCTCTATTAGCAAGCTGTTGAAAGCCGCATCGGTAAAGTACGGCATCTCCTATCTGTACAGCGAAACCGATGAGATGGATCTGACCTATTTCGTGCAGTTTCAGTGTGAAGTGGTGATGCGCGCGGTTAATGCATTCACCGAGCAAATCGCCACGCTGCACAAAGAGCGGGAGCGTCTGGTGACGTGGGTGGAAGAGAATATGACCTTAGCCAAAGGTGAGCTGGATATCATGGCAATCGCACTGAATGCGCCGGGTTCATTACTCAGTTCTGCCGGGATTAAATCGCGGCTCGGCATTGCGGATAACACCGCGCGTGCGCGCCTGAAAAATCTCACCGAACAGGGATTGTTGCGTCCACTCAAGGAGGGGAAAGGAACGGTGTATCAGGCGCCTGTTTCACTGCGCAAGCTGCAAGAGTGGCTGAAAAAGCGCGAAGGGTAACAACGTCATCGCAAGCAATCTCAAAATACCCTGTTTTTGCGATTGCTTGCGATGTGGATTAGACCGGCGGATGCATCACCATCGCCGACAGCACCGCTTCCTGTGGCAGCCCGACATGCAACAAAATCTGCTGGCGATAGTGCTCATCGGCGTCGCGCGCATCGTCGCTGAGCAACACGCCAACTTCATTGACGTTCTTGCCAGCCACCTGCACCTTGTCACGCGCGGCACTACGCATCCATTCATACTCGATATCAATGTGGCCGGTATCAATACAGCGAATGCCATGCTGGCTGAGATCGTAAGCCAGCACCGTTGCGGTGGGGCCGAGCGACATCAGTACCATATCGTACTCGCGTGCGTGCGCCAGGACGGCGCTGTAGAGATCGTTGTAAACCGAGAAGGCGTTGCGATTGAGCGTGGTGATGCGCTTAATCTCCCGCGCGCCGCCGAGCAAATCGTTGCCGATGCCGAGACGCGTGCCGCTACCTTCCACAATTAATATCTTTTTGTCACTGAACAGTTGCCTGAACTTATTAAACACACGAGCAGCCTGTTGCTTATCCTTATAATCATGATAGGGACGCGTAACTGAAGTATTACCGTAGCGATAATCTTTCTTTAATAACGCTTCATAATGGCGGAAATAAAACGCTTTATGAAAAAACCAGAATAGGGCCGAACCAAAACGCATATTCGAGGTGCCGCGAAAAGCATCGGGCAAACACAATAAGCACGTATTCTTCGGCTGGCTTCCGCGACGTAATATCTCTTTAAGACGAATCGAGAGACGTTCATCGAAAGATTGAAAACCGATATTCTTGAACAAGGTCATTTCCAGTTCGCCGTCGCCATAGCGGCTTATGGAGAGCTTGTCGTTGTTGAGCAGCAGGTCAATGGTTTGTTCAGGCGACATCACCTGATATTGCCGGGCATGCGCGTTGGCAACCGGAAACTTAAAAGCAGCGTGTGTGAGTTTAAAAGGAAAACGTAATTTACGATAAAAGAAATCTGCGCTAATCATCATAACCTTCTTTTTTATAGCGGACTTGCCGCAGAGCAGTTATGTGATTTATATCACGCTCAATCGGTGATAACAGGCTGAGGAAACTCTCAAAAAGGTATTGGGTCGTAATAGTTAATCAATTCAAAAAATCTTAAATAAAGACTACGGAAATGAAAATGTAATAAAAATGCGCTTATTCGCACCGCTGCGATAATCGTTGCCAGGAATAATCGCAGCGGTGCTTTTATAATCTATTAAGTTATTTCAATTAATGTCTAACTGTGAAAGCGATTTTCCGGCTTTACTAAGCCTAAACGATCGCGCAGCGTACCCGGCTGATAGTCGTTGCGGAAGACGCCCGCGTCCTGCAGGCGCGGTACAACCTGTTCGAGGAAGCGATCTTCGTTCTCATCAATGTAGGTGGGCAAAATGACAAAACCATCGCAGGCCTGATGCTGATACCAGTCAATCATCTGCTGCGCAATGCTATCCGCTGTGCCGGTCGGCGCCGGGAAAGACAAGCTTTCCGCGTAGCGTTTCGCCATCTCACCCAGCGTCAGGTTCTGCTCAATGGCGCTGGCAATCACGTACTGGAAACGGCCTTTACTGCCGGTGATCTTTTCACGCAGATCCGGCACCGGACCGTCAATCGGATACTGCGACAAATCGATATTCATGCTGGCCGAGACAAAGCTCAGGCCCGATTCCACGGTAATCAATGATTTTAGGTATTCCGCACGCTCCTCGGCATCGCGCTGCGTGGTGCCGACAATCGGCACCATGCCAGGCAGAATGCGCAGTTGATCGGGCTGACGCTGATACTGCAGCGCACGCTGTTTCAGGGTTTGATAGAACTGCTGCGCGCGTTCCCGATTGGGTTGCACCACAAACAGCACTTCCGCCTGTTGCGCCGCCAGATCGATAAAGGCCTCCGAGACGCCAGCCTGAATCACCACCGGATGCCCTTGCGGCGGGCGCGGCAGGTTCAGCGGGCCCTGCACGTCGAAAGATTCACCCTGATGATCAAGTCGATGGAAGCGCGATGCATCGGCAAAGTGCGCCTGGGCTTTATCCAGAATCAGCGCGTCCTCTTCAAAGCTGTCCCACAGCGCTTTCATGACGTCGATAAATTCGGCCGCGCGGCGATAGCGATCCTCATGGCTGAAGTGTTCGCTGCGACCAAAGTTGCGCGCTTCGGCGTGGCTCAGCGAGGTAACCACGTTCCACGCCGCGCGCCCGCCGCTGATATGGTCGATGTTGGCCAACTGACGCGCGGTGGTATACGGCACCGAATAGGAAGAGGAAACCGTGCCGCCGAGTCCGATGTGGTCAGTCACCGCCGCCAGCGCGGCTAATAATGTTAAGGGTTCAGACCAGCCAACCTGACGATGCTGCACGGTGTGTGCCAGATGACCGCCATAAACATCATCAATCGCCAGCTTGTCAGCGACAAAAATCATGTCCAGCTTTGCGGCTTCGGCGCGCTGGGCGATTTTGCGATACAGCGGCCAGCTGCTGCCACCGGTCGCAGCCGAATCGGGATGACGCCAGCCGCCCTGATGAATACCGGAGTCGAGGTAGAGCGCCAGATTCATCATGGTTTGGCGGCCCCGTTGGCGTTAAAGAAGGAGGCATCCACCAGTTTGTCGGCTTTTAAGCCGGGTTTGATCAGGCCGCCGCGGGTAAAGGTATCAATCGCCAGTTGCTGGCGTTTTTCCACCAAGGCGTAATCTTCTACCGGCGCGTTGTTTTCACGCTGTACTTTGCTCAGCGCAACCGCATCTGGCAGACGCAGCAGTTTGGCGATCTCGCTGGCGTACGCTTGTGGATGCGCCACGCCCCAAGCGCGTGCGCGGATCAGGCGCTGACGGAAGTCTGCGAGCTGCTCTCGCTTGCTGGCGATGGCGCTATCGGTCGCCACCAGATAGTTTGAAACCGGAGAGTTTTTGCCATCGATGGCGATACGATCGCCGGATTGCGCCACGGCAAATGACACATAGGGTTCCCAGGTTGCCACCGCATCCACCGCGCCATTATCCAGCGCCAGCGTTGCTTCCGACGGCGTAGTAAAGACAAAATTGACGCTGTCGTCTGGCAAACCCGCTTCGTGCAGCGCATTCAGCACCATATTTTGTCCGGACGATCCTTTTACCGTCGCCACTTTTTTACCTTTTAAGTCGGCGATGCTGTGCAAGGCGCTGTTGTTTTTCACCCCGATGGCATTGCCGAGATATTGCGATGCCTGAATGGCGCGGATCTGCGCGCCCGCCGCCACGGCAAATGACAGCGGACCATCGCCGACCAATCCGGCATCCAGATGCTGGGAATTGAGCGACTCCAGCAGTGGCGCAGCGTTGGGGAACTCATACCATTTGATTTCATATGGCACATTGTTGAGCTCGCCGGCGGCGGACATCACCGCGCGAGCATTACCTTTTTGATCGCCAACGATCAGTTCGTTGCTGGCAGCCTGTGAAGTCACCGTGAGGAGCAACAATGAGCAAGCTAATAAAGTGATTTTCATAACGTTTCCCGGGTAAAAAGAAAACAGCGTAAGTTTTCAACTACAGCGGGCGTAGTAATAAATCCGCACAAGGTTATGTCTCAGGCGCAAAAGCCAGCAAATCGCGTACTCTCGCCATTTCCCGTTATCAAAAAATGCGAATTTTCCTGACTAATGATTAATTCTCTCAACGAAAATGAAACGTGATTTCAGTCACGCATTGAGCGAGGCGGTAGCTGGCAGCCATTAGCCAAACTACATTCATTAGCGGAGCTAACGACACACCTCGCAACGGGTTTTTACTAAACGGTAACGTACGTTAAAATTCTGTTGATTTTATGTGGGGTTATTTTTGAGGTTTTTCGATGAAAATGGTTGAGGGATTAGCATGGTTAACAAACTAACCAGTATCGTGCTCGCGATTCTGGCGATTGCCTTGCTGTACATGGGCGGCAAGCTGTTAATGCTGGGTGGCAGCGCCTTCTATGCGCTGATGGCGGTGGGCTTACTTATTACCGCAATTTTACTGTTCCGCAACCAGCGCAGCGCGCTGGCGCTGTATGCGGTGCTGATGTGGATTACGCTCGCCTGGATTATCTGGGAAGTGGGCTTTGATAAATGGCAGTGGATCCCACGCGGTGACCTGTTCGGTGTGATCGGCCTGTGGCTGGCGATGCCGTGGGTGGTGAAACCGCTGTATCGCGGCGAACGCCGTTTCCACGGCTTCCTCGGCGGCACCGTGATTATCATGATTGTGGTGGTGATTGGTCTGTGCTTCTACGATCCGATTCCGCAGCAAGGCACCATCAGCAATGCCCGCGAACAGAACAGCGAGCAGGGCGCTGCTAACGACTGGACCGCGTACGGTGGTTCGTCTGACGGCCTGCGTTTCTCATCGCTGAATCAGATCAGCAAAGAGAACGTCAAAAACCTCGAAGTTGCCTGGACTTATCATACTGGCGATCTGCGTCAGGATGCGGATGCTACCGAATACACCTTCGAAGCCACGCCGCTGAAAGCCAACGGCATGCTGTACTTCTGTACGCCGCATAACGAAGTGCACGCGCTTGATCCGGAAACCGGCGCGGTGAAGTGGAAATTCACGCCGAATAAAGATCGCTCTTACCTGCAGCAGCATCAAACCTGTCGCGGCGTAAGCTACTACGAAGAAACCCCGGTTGCCGCGCAGGATAGCGCAGCGAATCCGGCTATCTGCCGTAAGCGTATCTTTAACGCCACCACCGATGCGCAGCTGATTGCGCTGGATGCCGATACCGGTAAACCGTGTGCTGATTTCGGTCAGAACGGTGTGGTTGATCTGCACGCCAATATGGGTGAAGTGCGTCCACATGCGCTGATGCAAACTGCTGCACCGCTGGTCGCGGGCAAGCTGGTGATCGTTGGCGGTTCCGTGATGGATAACGGCTTCAACAGCGGCAACCCGTCAGGCGTGATTCGTGCGTATGACGTGCAAAGCGGTCGTCTGGTGTGGAATTTTGATCCGGCCAACCCGGAAAACACCGCACCAATCGCTGCCGGTCAAAACTACCCGCAGGACACGCCAGTGGCGTGGGGCACGCTGAGTGCTGACCTGAAAAACGGCGTGGTATACGTACCGTTTGGTAACGCTTCACCGGATGAAGTGGGCATTGAACGCGATCCGAACAGCAACACCGAGAAGTTCCGCGATGCGCTGGTGGCGCTGGATCTGCAAACCGGTGCGTTCAAATGGCGCTATCAGAGCTCCAACCACGATTTGTGGGACCGCGATAATCCGTCACAGCCTTCGCTGGTGGACATCGATTATCAAGGCCAGAAGCAGCCTGTGGTGATCCTGCCGACCAAAACCGGCAACCTGTTTGTGCTGAACCGTCTTACCGGCCAGCCGGTGTATCCGGTAAATCAGGTGAAGGTCTCCACTGAAGGTGGCGTCGCAGGCGAGAAATTTGCGGCAACCCAGCCGGTTTCCAGCCTGAACTTCATCCCGCAGCCGTTGACTGAGAAGTCAATGTGGGGCATCACGCCGTTTGACCAGATGTCATGCCGCATGGATTTCCGAAGCTTGCGCTATGATGGCAATCCGTGGACGCCAGCAACTGAAGGTGGTTCGCTCATCTTCCCTGGCAACATTGGTGTGTTCAACTGGGGTTCTGTTGCCGTCGATCCGCAGCGTCAAATGCTGATTGCCGCGCCAGTACGTCTGGCTTACAAGTACAACCTGATCAAACGCAGCGAGCAGACCGCCACTGAGCGCCTGTTCACCAAAGATGGCACGCCATACTGGAATGAAAACTTCCACGGTGATTACGCGATTCATATCCAGCAGATGGCCTCTGGCCTCGGTATTCCATGCGTTGCGCCACCTTGGGGCCGCATGGTGGGCGTGGATCTGAAGACCGGTAAAACCGAATGGCTGCGTCGCGTCGGCGTCACCAAAAACCTGAAGACCAGCTTCCTGCCTGGCCGCTTCCCAATCGGTTTCCCGATGGGCATGGTGGCGCACGGTGGTCCATTGCTGACTGCGGGTGATTTGGTGTTCCACGGTGCAACCGCGGATAACTTCTTCCGCGCCTACGACAGCACCACCGGCGAACTGCTGTGGCAAACCGAGCTGAGTGCCGGTGCGCAAGCCACGCCGTCTACCTTTATGGGCAAAGACGGTAAGCAGTACGTGGTGATTGCAGCAGGCGGTCACGGTTCGCTCGGCACCCAAGCGGGTGACAGCGTTGTGGCATTTCGTTTGAAGTAATCGCAACAAAATAGATCAAGGCGCCCGTTGTGGCGCCTTTTATGTTTTCATCAGGTTATATTGAGCCTCTGTGCGAGACGCCACTGATAAGGAATTGTATGACCATCGCCTGCCTGCATACCGCCGCCAGTAATATCGCTATTTTCGATGACGCTGCGCGCTCATTGGCCCTCCATAATCCCCTTAGCCATATTGTTATGCCGCATTTGCTGGCGGAAGCCGAGCTGACAGGTGGCATGACAGCGCCGCAACAGCACAAGCTGGAACAGTTGTTACACAGCCTGATGCCATGGTTCGACGCGATTCTGATTACCTGCTCGACGCTGGGCCCGGTTGCCGATGGTTTTCACGCTGAAGGGCATGATTGCCCGGTTTATCGCACCGATCGCATGCTGGCCGATGCGGTGCACCGTTTGCCGGGAAAATCGCTGGTGCTGTGTGCGGCAGAATCCACGCTAGCGGCGACGCGCGCGCTGTTTTGCCCAGCGACGCTGCCGGTTGAACAGCATCCTGACGTGCAGCTGATTTCTGGCGCCTGGGCGGCGTTTAAAGCTGGCCAGCAGGATGTGTATTTGCAGATGATTGCGCAAGCGGTGGCAGAAGGTAAACAGCAGGGCGCGGATCACGTGGCGCTGGCCCAGGTCTCGATGGCGGCTGCGGCAAAGCTTTTTAGCCCCGGTAGTCAGCCATTAACCAGCCCGCAGCTGGCGTTGAAGGTTGTAAGTCATATTTCGTAGGGGGCGCATTTATGCGCACCTGGCTTGAGGTCGCCATAAATGGCGACCCTACAGCTTACCTGTAAATAATAATCATTTGCATTAATGCTTATTACTCATTATCTTTAGCAACACTTTGTAACCTATCGCGATTTAACCACTATAAATCCTCAATCAAAGAGGACGCTTTTCTGCTGCCGCTTTTCAGGATCGCTCTTTTCATTTTCCTGACATACGCCCACTTCTGCGATTTGGTAGACTTAAAACTGAGAATGAACGTTCACTACAGGATTATTCATGAAGAATTTTCAGCGCACGGCCATCGCCGGGCTGGTGTTATTGCTCGCCGCCTGTGACCAGAACAGCGCCCCGCCAGCGGGCGAGATGACCACCGAAGTCGGCGTGAAAACGCTGCAAACCGAGCCGGTGACGCTCGATAGCCAGCTCACCGGACGTGTAGTGGGCAGCATGGTGTCGGAAGTGCGTCCGCAGGTGGACGGCATCATCCAGAAACGCCTGTTTACTGAAGGCGATGAGGTCAAGGCTGGTCAGGTGCTTTATCAAATTGATGCGGCCAGCTATCAGGCCAGTTACGATCAGGCCGTTGCGCAGTTGAAAAATGCGCAGGCGTTAGTCAAAAGCAGCCAGTTAAAATCCGCGCGTTACAGCGCGCTGGTGAAAGAGAACGGCGTGTCGCGCCAGGATGCCGACGATGCGCTGGCAACCTATCAACAAAACGTGGCGTCGGTTGATCAATATCGTGCCGCCGTCGAAAGCGCCCGCATCAACCTCAACTACACGCAAATCAAAGCGCCGATTTCAGGCCGCATCGGCATCTCGTCGGTAACGCCGGGCGCGCTGGTGACCTCAGCGCAAACCACCGCGCTAGCGACCATTCGCGCGCTCGATCCGATCTATGTCGATCTCACGCAATCCAGCGTGCAACTGCTGAAACTGAAACGTCAGCAGGCTTCTTTACAGCAGAGCGGCGATGTGGTGCCGGTGACAGTAAAACTGGAAGACGGCAGCAATTATGATCATCCCGGCAAGCTGGAGCTGACCGAAGTAGCGGTTGATGAAGCCACCGGAACCGTCACGCTGCGCGCGATCTTCCCCAATCCTCAGCATGAATTATTGCCGGGCATGTATGTGCGCGCCAGCGTCACCAACGGGGTTAAAAACGATGCGATTCTGGCCCCGCAGCAGGGCATCACGCGTGATGCCAAAGGCAACGCCACGGCGCTGGTGGTGGATAAAGAGAACAAAGTGCAGAGCCGGGAAGTGGTGACCGATCGGGTTATCGGCAACACCTGGCTGGTGACCAGCGGTTTGAACAGCGGCGACAAGCTGATTGTTGAAGGCACCGCCAAAGTGCAGGCCGGGATGACGGTGAAAGCAGTTGAAGTGACGCCGAACAGCGCCAGCAGCGGAGGCCAGTAATTATGTTGGCTCAGTTCTTTATCCGCCGCCCGGTATTCGCCTGGGTGATCGCCATCTGCATCATGATGTTCGGCGTGCTCAGCATTAAAAGTCTGCCGATTGCGCAGTATCCCGACGTCGCGCCGCCGCAGATCAGTATTCAGGCCACTTACACCGGTGCATCGGCGGAAACGCTGGAAAGCAGCGTCACGCAGGTGATCGAGCAGCAGCTCACCGGCATCGACGGCTTGCTCTATTTCGATTCCACCAGCACCGCTTCAACCGGCCAGGTTAAAATCAACGTCACCTTCCAGCAGGGCACCGATCCGGACATTGCGCAGGTGCAGGTGCAGAACAAAGTGCAGCAGGCCGAAAGCCGCTTGCCGACGTCCGTCACCACGCAAGGCGTGACGGTAGAGAAGGCGCAAAGCGACTTCCTGCTGATTCTGGCGCTGTACGATAAAACCAACAAAAGTACTTCAGCCGATGTAGCGGACTACATGGTCAGCAACATGGAAGACTCGCTGGCGCGCGTGCCGGGCGTCGGCAGCGTAGAGGTGTTTGGTGCCGAATACGCCATGCGCATCTGGCTCGATCCCGCCAAACTCGCCTCCTATTCGCTGATGCCTTCCGATGTCACAAGCGCGCTGGAGAGCCAGAATACCCAGGTTTCATCGGGTCAGCTAGGTGCGCAACCGGCCAGCAAAGAGCAGCAGCTGGTGGCGACCGTGCGCTCGCGTTCGCGTCTGCAAACGCCGGAACAGTTCCGCAATATCGTGCTGAAAAGCCAAAGCGACGGCTCGGTGGTGCATCTTAGCGATGTGGCACGCGTAGAAATGGGAGATGAGGATTACAGCGCCAACGTGCTGGCCAACGGTCATCCGGCTTCGGGGATTGCGGTGCAGCTAGCGTCCGGCGCCAATGCGCTGTCAACCGCTGAACAGGTGAAAGCCACCATCGACGAATTCCGCAGCAGCATGCCAGCGGGCTATGAAGTAGCGTATCCGCTCGACAGCACCGACTTCGTGAAAATCTCGATCGAAGAGGTGGTGAAAACCCTGATTGAGGCGGTGATTTTGGTGGTGATCGTGATGTTCGTGTTCCTGCAGAACATCCGCACCACGCTGATTCCGGCGATTGCCGTGCCGGTGGTGTTGCTCGGAACCTTTGGCGTGCTGTCGCTGTTCGGATACTCGATCAACACCTTAACCATGTTCGGCATGGTGCTCGCCATCGGGCTGTTAGTGGATGATGCGATTGTGGTGGTGGAGAACGTTGAGCGCGTGATGCGCGAAGAGGGTTTACCGCCGCGTCAGGCCACCGAGAAATCGATGAAAGAGATCACCGGCGCGTTGATTGGTATCGCGCTGGTGCTGTCGGCGGTGTTCCTGCCGATGACCTTCTTCAGTGGCTCAACCGGCGTTATCTATCGTCAGTTCTCCATCACCATTGTTTCCTCGATGGTGCTGTCGGTGATTGTGGCGCTTACGCTGACGCCAGCGCTGTGCGCCACGCTGCTCAAACCGCATAACGAAGAAGGCGGCAAAAAGGGCTTTTTCGGCTGGTTTAATCGCAGCTACGAGCGCGTACAAGCGCGTTATCACAACGGCGTTGGTCACGTGCTGCACAGTTCGGTGCGCTATCTGCTGCTCTATGCGGTGCTGCTGATTGGTTGCGCGGTGATGTACATGCGTTTGCCGACCGGCTTCCTGCCGACTGAAGATCAGGGCTACATCATGGTGCAATATCAGCTGGCACCGGGCGCGACGGAAAACCGTACCAGCGAGGTTCGTCGTCAGGTACAGGAATACTTTGCCACTAAAGAAAAAGACAACGTCAACGTCAGCATGCTGGTGAACGGCTTCAGCTTTGCCGGCAGCGGCCAGAACGCCGGGATTGGCTTTATCTCGCTGAAGAACTGGAGCGAGCGAAAAGGTACAGAAAACAGTGCCGATGCGATTGCCGCACGTGCCATGGCGAGCCTGGCCAGCATTCGTGATGCGCAGATCTTCGTGCTGTCGCCACCGTCGGTGTCCGGTTTAGGGCAGTCGGACGGATTCACCTTTGAGCTGCAGGCGCGTGGCACCACCGGGCGAGACCAGTTACTGAAGATGCGCAATCAACTGATTGCTGAAGCCAATCAGGATCCGCTGCTCAGTGCGGTGCGTGCCAACACCTTGCCGGATTTACCGCAGCTGCAGGTCAA
Organism: Pantoea sp. SOD02; assembly: GCF_024707505.1. Lineage (GTDB taxonomy): Bacteria > Pseudomonadota > Gammaproteobacteria > Enterobacterales > Enterobacteriaceae > Pantoea > Pantoea symbiotica. The sequence goes on from NZ_CP102604.1 coordinate 1,984,399, forward strand.
TATCGACGATGAAAAAGCGCAGTCGCTGGGGCTCACCATCAGCGACATCAACGACACGCTCAGTGCGGCGATTGGCGGCAGCTACATTAACGACTTCACCGATCGTGGCCGAGTGAAAAAGGTCTATATGCAGGGCGATCAGCAATTCCGCAGCAAGCCGGAAGATATCGATCACTGGTACGTGCGCGGCAGCGATAGTAACAGCAATACCACCATGGTGCCGTTTGCGTCGTTTGCCTCGTCCGAATGGGCGTACGGCCCGGATGTGCTGTCACGCTATAACGGCCTGGCCTCCTACGAAATCGAAGGTTCGGCGGCGGCAGGCAAGAGTTCCGGGGATGCGATTAGCGCGATGGAAAAACTGGCGGCGAAGCTACCGGCGGGCACCACTTTTGCGTGGAGCGGCTTGTCCTATCAGGAAAAACTCTCCGGCAACCAGGCGATGTCGCTGTATGGCATCTCGCTGATTGTGGTGTTCCTGTGTCTGGCGGCGTTGTATGAAAGCTGGTCGGTACCGTTCTCGGTGATGATGGTGGTGCCGCTCGGCGTGATCGGTTCGTTGCTGGCGATCAGCCTGCGCGGACTGGAAAACGACGTCTATTTCCAGGTGGCGCTGTTAACCATCATTGGCTTGTCGGCGAAGAACGCGATTCTGATTGTTGAGTTCGCCGAAGACAATTACCGCAAAGGGGAAAACCTGGTGAAGGCGGCGACGCACGCGGCATCGATGCGCCTGCGCCCCATCATCATGACCTCGCTGGCATTTACCGCTGGCGTATTTCCGCTGGCGATTTCCACTGGCGCGGGCGCCAACAGCCGCATTGCGATTGGTACCGGCATTATTGGCGGCACGCTGACCGCTACCTTACTGGCGATCTTCTTTGTTCCGCTGTTCTTTGTTCTGGTGCGTCGCGTCTTCCCGGCGATTCCGCATGACGATAATCATCAATCTGTGGCGAAGGCGGGGGGAATAACATGTCGGCAAAACTCTTAATGGTATTAATTCCCGCGCTGCTGTCGGGTTGTGTCTCACTCGATCCGCACTATGACCGCCCGCAAGGCGCGGTCAGCAGCCAGATGCCAAGCGGTGATGCCTATCGTTCCCTGCAAGGCACGCAGGCCAGCAACTACCGCGACCTGAGCTGGCAGGATTATGTGCTCGACGCCAAACTGCGTCAGGTGGTGGCGATGGCGCTGGATAGCAGCCGCGACTTGCGTGAAGCGGTGGCCAGCGTGAAGTCTGCACATGCTCAATATGGCGAAGAGCGCGCCAATCTGTTCCCGACCATCAGCGCAGGCGTGAGCGGCACGCGTTCACGCGCTTTAACCGGCGAAGGCAATCAAACCGCCATCAGCAATAGCTATTCGGCGGAAGGCAGCGTCAGTTCGTTTGAACTCGATCTGTTTGGCAAAAACCAGAGCCTGACGCGCGAACAGTATGAAACTTATCTCGGCACGCTGCAGGGCGCGCGCAGTACGCGTCTGACGGTGTTGTACAACACGGTGGATTACTGGCTGCAACTCGCCGCCGATCGCAGCAATCTGGCGATTGCCAAAGAGACCGCCGAGAGCGCGCGTCAATCGTGGCAGGTCACGCGTAAGCAGATGGAAAATGGCATCGCTTCGATGGTGGATGTCTCGTCTGCGGAAACCACTTATCAATCTGCGCAGGCCGATGTCGCCAGCTACACCACGCTGGTGGCGCAGGATAAAAATGCGCTGGATTTAGTGGTGGGCCGCAGCGTGCCGGATAATCTGCTGCCTGACAGCATTGAATCGATTGGTAACGCCTTGCGTGAGGTGCCGGCGGGCGTCTCATCGGATGCGCTGCTGAATCGCCCTGATGTGTTGCAAGCCGAGCACAATCTTAAGTCTGCCAACGCCAGTATTGGTGCGGCGCGTGCCAACTTCTTCCCGAGCATTACGCTGACCGGCAGCGGCGGCGTCGGCAGTGCTGATCTCTCGACGCTGTTTAAAAACGGAGCGGGCATTTGGTCGTTTGCGCCGAGCATTTCGCTGCCAATTTTCCAGGGTGGCTACAACGTTTCTTACCTGAAATACACCAAAGCACAGAAAGAGTATTACGTGGCGGCGTATGAGAAAGCGGTGCAAACCGCCTTCCAGGAAGTGGCGGATGCGCTGGCGCGTCGCGGCACCATCAACGATCAGCTCAGCAGTCAGCAGAGTAATGTGGCGGCGTCGCAAACCTATTACCATCTGGCGGATTTGCGCTATCGCAACGGCGTTGATACTTATCTCAATGCCTTGACTGCGCAGCGTACGCTGTACAGTGCCCGCACCAGTCTGGTGAGTACGCAGCAAGCCTACTACCTGAATTTGATCACCTTCTATAAAGTGATGGGCGGCGGCACGGCGTTGAAAGAGTCTGAAATAATGAGCACGCAATAATTGCGTAATGCTCGTCAGTTAATCGTCTTTCGGTCGCCATAAATGGCGACCCTACAAAGGATTGGCGCGTTTTTCGTAGGGTGCGCATTTATGCGCACCAACCGCAAATATTGGAAACATTGTCATGGTTTCTCACCGGATACGCATCGCGTATGATAACGCAATTAAAACGATAAATTCTTTTTCGGAGCCAATGTGAGCCACTCTGAACATGACGAATTCTTTTTGCAGCGTCAGCAGCAGATTATTAATGCGGCAAAAGTCTGTTTCAGTCGCTGCGGATTTCATGGCGCCAGCATGGCGGATATTAGCCGTGAATCCGCTTTAGGGGCAGGGCAAATATATCGTTACTTCAGCAGTAAAGAGCTCATTGTCACGGAAACAATCAAAAGCATCGCGCACAACTGGCGCCAGTTTTTAGTACAACATTTACCTGCGCAACAATCGACTCAGGATATTATCAACGCCGATTCCCCATTCTGGCAGCATTGGCCGAGTCAGGACCGGAAATTATTACTGGAAATGTATTCTGAGGCGTCGCGAAATGAATCTGTGCGCACTATTCTGGCCCAGCAAGAGCAATTATTACTTGCCGAATTAGACGTGCGTTTTGCCGTACAAACAGCTGAAACCAACGCAACGCAACGTGCCAACCGCATTCAATTTTTATTGCTGCTGGTGGATGGTGTCGCCTGCCGCGCCTTTGGCGATAGCGACCTTGATCAGAATGAAATGCAGCGCGTGAACGGCATTCTCAGCCAGCATCTGTTCGGTTGAAATCAGGCAGCACTGTGCGGGTAGACGTCATTCACCACCGCATTGAAAAATGGCATAAAGACCGGCGCGATATCGCGCTGCTTCATACAACGGCGAATAATGATGCCATCAATAATCAGCGACATTACATATAAGCGGGTGTGAATGGCATTGGCGTCCTGCTCGGGATGCAGCGCCTGCTCCTGAGCGATAAAGTTATTTTTAAGCTCATGCCATGCATCGAACATAATTTGCTGAATACGATTATTACGCGTGGCTTCAGACGACACTTCCATCAGCAGAATAATACTGTTTTCCACGGCCGCCGGCACAATATCTTCCGCTTCGTGATACTGTCCTTTCATATGCGCGATACGTTCGAAATCGGCATTCAATAGCGCGATCATCCGCTGCACCACACTGGTGACTAATGCCTCAATGATCGCCTCTTTGTTTTTATAATATTTATAAATTAAACCGATGCTGACGTCGGCCTGAGTGGCAATATTCTGAATCGATGTCTGGTGAAAACCTTTTTGCCGCATGCACTGCTCGGCGGCGGCCAGGATCTGTTCGCTTCGGTTCATGATTATTACACTCGCAGAATAAAGCGGCTATTTTACGCAATTAAACTTGCGCTGGCGATGAATAAAAGCATTAACCTGCTCTGATTATTGCGGCACTTTATCGTCGTTCAGTTTTTTTGGTTTAAGCGAGCAGTTTTGCCTGCTGTTCATGGTTTTCCCGATCTCTATGATGGTGGACAGAGAAAAATCATTGAGGAATAACACCATGAACATCCTGCGTGCCCAACGCGATCAGCTGTTTGAATATGGTCCTTTTAACATTCGACGTCAGCGTCCCGGTGAAGCGTTTGGCCCGCTGGAGATTGTCGATCAAATGACGCTGCAGCTGGATGCCACCATTCCGCTGCATTCGCATCAGGACAGTGAGATTTTCAGCTACGTTTGGCGCGGTTCGCTGCTGCACAGCACCGAGCAGGGAGAAACGCATTCCCTCAACGCCAAACGCGCGCTGCTGCTGAGTGCCGGTAGCGGGATGCGCTTTGCCGAGTCTGCGCCTTTTATCGAAACCGAACTGCTGCAGGCCACCATTCGCCCAGCGCAAACCGGCGGTGAACCGCAGGTGAATACCTTTACCCGTGTGGACGGTGCGGCAGCAAACGCATGGACGTTACTGGCAGGGCCGCACGGCAGCGAGGCGCCGCTGGCGCTCAATCAGGCGATATACATTTATGACCTGAAACTTGAGCGCGGCCAACAGGTGGATGTGCCACAGCGTGCAGGCTATTCCAGCTGGATTACCGTGCTGGACGGCATTGTGCGTATCGATAATGAACGGTTGCATAAGGGCGATTCCGTGAGCGATACCGCGCCATTACCCGCGCTGACGGGAGAAAGGGATGCAACGCTAATCGCCTTTCTGGTGCAATAATACATGTAGGGTCGCCATTCATGGCGACCTAAGCCCATTGATGCGCACCTAACCCTTCCTCCGCATAACATCGTGTTATCATCTGCGAACACAACAAAGGAGCAGGCTAATCCCATGAAAAAGAAAGAGTTCATAATCCAGGATTTGCTAAGCAAGATCTATCAGGAAGATACCTCCGCACCCCGCAAATTACCGCCTGAACGCCAGCTGGCCGAAGAGTATGGCGTATCGCGTTTCACCATCCGGCAAGCACTGGAGAAGCTGGTCAGTATCGGTGCGGTGCGTATCGTGCAGGGATCGGGCATTTGGATTAACGAGACGGTGCGCAATAACCCGCTGGTGTATAATTCGATCACCGAAAAGCGTTTCGATCAAATGCGTTATCGCACCATCAGTCTGCGTAAAAGACGCCCGGACAGTGACGAGCAACAGATATTCGCTATTAACGACGATGCTTTTATCTGGGAGTTTTCCCGCCTGCGCTATGTGGATAATGTGGCAGTGCAGATTGAAATATCGCGTATGCCAGCAACCTTATTTAGCGATCTCAACGGTGACATTATTGAGCGATCGATACAGCAATATGTGTTGTCCAAAGGCTATCAAATCTCACATTTACTCACCAGCTACCGTGCGATTAGCGTTAATCGCGAACAGGCGACGTTACTGGGCTGTAAAAAGGGCAGTCCGGCAATGCACATTATTAACCGTGGTATTTTGCAAGGCGGGCAGGTGTATGAAATCAGCGACATCGTTGATATTAATTACACCTGCACCTATTTGATTCCGCATAACCCGGATAATCTACGTTTCCGCCAGCAACAGCGCTAAATTATGGCGTGTGAATGGTGCCGTCTGGCAGTCGACTTTGCGTCCATTCATGCGGACGATAAACCACCGGATGTTTTTCCGCTAACGCTTGATCAAATCCGACGCCAATACCTGATGCTTGTGGCGGATAAATATAGCCATTTTTAATCTCCGGCGCGCCAGGGAAAACTGCATCCGTCAGCGTTGAGCGCGGAATAAATTCCTGAATCGCAGCATTGTGCAGATGAATATTCAGATGCGTATTTACCGCTACGCCAATCGGCGTCATATCGCCCGGTCCGTGCCATGCCAGTCGCACGCCAAATGCCTGACACAGCGCTGCCAGTTTTAACGCTGGCGTAATGCCCCCAATCTGCGAGACGTGACAACGAATAAAGTCGATGCGACGATTCACAATTAACTCGTGCCATTCCGCTGGATTATTAAATAATTCACCTAGCGCTAATGGCACCGCGCTTTGCTGACGCAGCTGCTCCAACCAGCCGGTTTGCGCGGGAGGAAGCACATCCTCAAGGAAATAGGGCATATACGGCTCAAGCTGTTTCACCAGTTGAATCGCCTGCTGCGGGAATAGGCGCTCATGCACGTCATGCAGAATTTCGAAACGATGTCCGTATTTCTCTCTTAACGCACGGAACATCTCAACCGTATTTGCCATGTACTCTTGCTGCGAATAATAAGCGCCTGACGTGCTATTTTCCGGTGCGTTGAGTTCTTTGGGCGTTCCGCCGTAAAAACCCAGCTGACAGCGGATATGGCGATAGCCTTTCTCTAAGGCGTTATCGACTGAGGTATAAAGTTCGTCCAGTGTTTCACCGCTGGCATGGGTGTAAGCCGCAATTGCATCGCGCGCTTTGCCGCCCCACAGCTGATAAAGAGGCATATCTGCTAACTGCGCCTTGATATCCCACAACGCCATATCCACACCCGAAATGGCATTGTTAGTTACCGGCCCGTTACGCCAATAGGCATTAACGTTCATCATCTGCCACAGATCTTCAATATTGTTGGCATCGCGTCCCATTAATAGCGGCACCAGATACTCATCCACCATGGTTTTTACCGCTAAAGGACGCTGTTGAAAGGTGGCGCAGCCGTGACCGGTAATCCCTTTATTGGTGGTGACACGTACGGTAATAAGATTATGACGATCGGGGCGGGTAATAAAACACTCAATACTTTCAATAATGGTTGGGGTCACGAGAAATACTCCTGTGGTGCAGTGACTGCACGCAATATCAAGGCATGTTGATAAGCTATTTTTGCCGTATCATTACTGGGTTTTTATTGCGACGCAAACCCTTTTTTGGGCAATAAATATTGGTCAGTAAATCAGAGTTTTTATCGCTATAAAACAGACCAATCTGCCAATTTATGGCTTAATGGCCCTGATGCGGCGGGTTTTGTGATCGCAGTCATGATTTATTGGTTTGTTTTGTCTGGTGTCATTTATTACCATCCAGTGCAGATTTCATCAGGCTGTTTTTCTTCCCTCAGGAGCATGTATGGGAACGCAGGAAGTAATAAAAAATATAATCCACTTAGTGGGTGGGAAGAATAATATCAATAAAGTCTGGCATTGCATGACGCGTCTGCGCTTTGACCTTATTGATGACAATAAAGTTAACCAGAGCGAAATTAAAACCTTGCCCGGTGTACTCGGCGCGCAAATGCAGAGCGAACAATTCCAGATTATTATCGGGCCCAAGGTCAATAGCTGGTATGAGCAAATCGTTCCGGTATTAAATAACGATGGCGTACAAACTGCGCAAAATGAGAAAACACGTAAAAGCCTGATATCGCTGTTTATGGATACCGTCTCGGGCGTGTTTGGACCGATTGTTCCCGCCATTGCCGGCGCAGGGATGATCAAAGGATTGCTGGCTGGATTAGTGGCGTTGCAGCTGGTCTCGGCCAAAAGCGACACGGTGATGGTGATTGATTTAATCGCCAGCGGCGTGTTCTATTTTCTGCCGTTCTTTTTAGCGGTCTCCGCCGCCAAAATATTTAAAACCAACGAGTATTTAGCCGCGGCCGTGGCGGCTTGTTTAATGTATCCCTCTTTAATCGATGCGGCAAAAGCGCTGGCGGCGCATCAGGAGGGCGCAGTGAGCGCGTTTTGGCTGATGGGCGTGCTGCCAGTTTCGGTATTTAATTATGCCTCCAGCGTTATCCCGGTCATCTTCTCTATCCTGGCGCTCAGTTATATTCACCGCTGGGTGGATCGCATTATGCCGGAAGTATTGAAAACCGTATTTACGCCAACCTTAACGTTGTTCCTTGCAGCATTGACCGCGCTGGTGGTGATTGGCCCGATGGGGATTTGGCTTGGCAAAGGTCTGGCGCTGTTTATTGAGGGCTTATTCAGTATTTCAGCGAGCTTTGCTGGCTTAATTGTCGGCGCCATTCGCCCGGTGGCGGTGCTGACCGGCATGCATCACGCGATGACACCGATTGCGCTACAGAACTTCAGCGATCGCGGTTATGACATGTTGATGCCGATGATGTTTATGGCAAATATGTCGATTGCCGGCGCGACATTTGCCATCTGGAAATTAAGTAAAAATCGTCAGGACAAAGTGGTCACGCTTTCAGCCGCGATTTCAGCATTGTTAGGCATCACGGAACCAGCGCTGTTTGGCGTGTTAACGCGCTACAAAAAAGCCTTTATCGCGGCAACGGTTTCCAGTGCGCTGGCTTCAGCCTTTATCGGTTTCTTTGGCGTGCGTTTATATGGCTACATTCTTTCCAGTATATTCAGTTTGCCGGCCTATATTGGCCCGTACTTTATCTGGGCCGTTTCCGGCGTCGCCATTGCGCTTATCATGTCATTTAGTCTGACGTTGATTTTGGTGGGTAAGGAACCTGATTTAGTCGCACAGCCCGAGAATAAGTAATGTAGGGTCGCCATTTATGGCGACCGATTTCCACTTAGCTCACACTCGCCACCAACCAACTCTCCAGCTGGCTTAATTCATTAAGCTGTTCCGGATATTCCGTTTTCAACAGCGTTAATTGCGCCAACATGGTTTCAGGACGATATACCGCGCCCTGCAGACGTAATGCCAGCGCTTCTAATGGCGAAGGGTTCAGGCTGTCGGTGAAAATCAGGCAGCGAGAAATCACGCCGCGCTCCACATCAAAATGGATCTCTACACCGCCCCAGACAAAGCGCTCATTAAGCAGATGCGAGAAATCCGGTGCATTACCAAAATTCCATTCCCAGCTGCTTAGCCGCGCAAATTGCTCTTCGAAACCGGGCAAATCAGGCAGTGCGGCGGGGGAGATATGCTCCGGTTCGCACTCTTCCTGATAGTAAGCAAAATACGCGGCAATCACCTCACGGCAGATTGCGTCAAAGCTGATGCCCGGCACCAAATCGGCAATGTTGGCCACGCGTGAACGCACCGAGGTAATGCCTTTCGCCTGTAATTTTTTAATGTCTGGATTGAGGTAATCGGCGAGACGCGAAAGGTCGGCATCCATCAAAAATGTGCCGTGATGAAAACCGCGATCCGGCGTTTCACGATAGGCAGATCCGGAAATCTTGCGCACCTCGCCATCCACATTCACCACGATATCGTTGCGACCCGAAGCCTCAGCTGGAATGCCAAGCTGTTCCAGCGCGCGCAGGATAATCGCCGTTGACACCGACTTATCGTATTCCGGTTTGCCAGCCATAAAGGTAAAGCAGCAGTTACCCAAATCGTGAAACACCGCGCCGCCGCCGCTGCTGCGCCGTGCCAGCTTGATGCCGTCTTCCGCCATCCGCCGCGTATTGCACTCTTTCCACGGATTCTGGGCGCGGCCGATCACCACCGTTTCGGCGTTCTGCCAGAGAAACAGCACGCGCTGCGTTGTCGGCATCTGGCGGAAAATACACTCTTCTACCGCGAGGTTGAACCAGGGATCGTGTGAGTCAGAAATCAGCAAACGCAGGGTGGACATGATTTTTCGGTTCCGTGAGAAAGGGCAAATCGGGATAGAGTACGCTTAAGCTAATCGAAAGATAAGAAACAGCGGCGCATTTCATTTCAGTAAAAAAATGATTTAGCCACTAGACGACTGGTCTATTAGCTGTTACTTTGAATTCAAGCGCTAGACGACTGGTCTAGTTTAGATGTTTAAATCCAGCAAGCAGGAGATTGATGATGAAGATTCTTATGGTTTTAACCTCACACGACCAATTGGGTAATACCGGACGTAAAACCGGTTTCTGGCTGGAAGAGCTGGCCGCGCCTTACTACGCATTCAAAGATGCTGGCGCAGAAATCACGCTGGCGTCGCCGAAAGGGGGCAACCCGCCGTTAGATCCTAAAAGCAATGAGCCCGATTTCCAGACCGAGCAAACGCATCGTTTTGAAGCGGATGCCGCAGCAACCGCGCAACTCGCCTCTACTGTACGTCTCGACAGCGTATCGCCAGCCGATTTCGACGCGGTGTTTTACCCAGGCGGCCACGGCCCACTGTGGGATTTAGCAGAAGATCAGCACTCCATCGCGCTGATCGAAGGCTTCCTGGCCGCGAATAAGCACGTTGCGCTGGTGTGTCATGCGCCGGGTGTGCTGCGTCACGTCAAAACGCCGCAAGGAAAACCGCTGGTAGAAGGCCGTAAAGTCACCGGCTTTACCAACAGCGAAGAGGAAGCGGTCGGCCTGACTCAGGTGGTGCCTTTCCTGGTGGAAGACGAGCTGGTTGCGAAGGGCGGTCTGTATTCGAAAGGCGCGGACTGGAGTTCTTATGTAGTCAGCGATGGTTTGCTGATTACTGGACAAAACCCAACTTCTTCAGCAGAAACGGCGCAACAGTTGATCAAGCAACTGGCGCAATAAACGCATCGGGAGGCGAACCGCTGTCCGCCTTCTTTGTTTTGCATCGTGAAAATTGTGGAGAGAAAAATCATGTTTAAAAAATCATTAACCACGTTAGCGTTAGGCGCAGTGCTGTCGGTGTATGCGCAGGCGTCACTGGCTGATCCGGTGAAAAACATTGTGCTGGTTCACGGTGCGTTTGTGGATGGCTCGGGCTGGAATCCGGTGGCACGCATTCTCGATAAAGCCGGTTATAAAGTGTCGATTGTGCAGGAGCCGCAAACTTCGCTGGCTGATGATGCGGCGGCCACCCGACGCGTTCTGGCATTGCAGCAGGGTAAATCGCTGCTGGTCGGACACAGTTACGGCGGCATGATTATCAGCGATGCGGGTAACGATCCGTCGGTTGCTGGCTTAGTGTACATTGCCGCGTTCCAGCCAGATCAAGGGGATTCGCTGTTGAGTCTGGCGAAAAAATATCCGCCCGCCGCGCAATCCATCGCCGAAACTCCTGACCATTATCTCTATTTGAAACCGGAAAAATTCCACGCTGATTTCGCCGCCGATCTGCCCGTTAAAGAGACCGACTTGCTGGCGCGCTCTCAGGTTATGCCTGCCGTCGCGGCCTTTGCTGCACCGGCCGGTGCGCCAGCCTGGAAAACCAAACCCAGCTGGGCGGTGGTAGCAACCGAAGATCGTGCGATCAATCCGCAGCTGGAACGCTTTATGGCGCAACGTGCGCATAGCAGCGTAACGGAGTTGAAAGGGAATCATGCGATTTATGCTTCACAGCCGAAAGAAATTGCGGCCGTGATCGAGAAAGCGGCACGCAGCTTATCGCAGTAGTAAACGCATGTTCAGTGCATAGACGACTGGTCTAGTATTTGGTAATCTAACGCTATGACTACTTCATCCCAATTGCATAGCAATGAAATCCGCGATCACATCCTTGCCACTGGCCAACGCATTATGGCCGGCAAGGGTTTTTCGGCTGTCGGATTAAATGAAATCCTCACCGATGCCGGTGTGCCAAAAGGCTCGTTCTATCACTACTTCAGCTCGAAAGAGGCTTTTGGGGTGGATATGCTGGCGCGCTATTTCGATGATTATCTGGCTGAGCTTGATGCGACATTAAGCCAGCCAAGCCTGACGATGGCGCAGCGGCTGATGAATTACTGGCAGTTGTGGCGTGAATCGCAATCGTTCTCCGATTGTCAGGGCAAGTGTCTGGCGGTGAAGCTGGGCGCGGAAGTTGCCGATCTGTCGGATAGCATGCGCGGCACGTTACAGACGGGCACGGCCGGCATTATCGCGCGACTGGCGGAAGCGTTAGAAGCGGGTGTTGAGGAAGGTTCGTTAGTTATCGATGATAAACCGAGCCGTGTGGCGGAAAGCCTTTATCAGCTGTGGGTGGGGGCCAGCGTTATGGTGAAAATCGTGCGCAATACCAGCCCGTTTGATTCCGCCATGAGCATGACGCAAAAAATTATTCGTATTACCGCGTAGTAAAAAGGGCGACTCAACTGAGTCGCCCTTGATTTTGTCGGATCGCCATTGATGGCGACCAGGTGCGCATGAATGCGCACCCTACGAAAACCGCGCCAAAAAACCGTAGGGTCGCCATTTATGGCGACCTCAAATCACAGAATCGATTTCGCCGTTTTAACCACGTTCTCAACGGTGAAACCAAACTCTTTGAACAGCTGATCCGCAGGCGCTGACTCACCGAAGGTGGTCATGCCGACGATCGCCCCGTTCAGGCCGGTGTATTTGAACCAGTAATCCGCGATACCCGCTTCAATCGCCACGCGGGCGGCAACCGCTTTCGGCAGCACGAATTCACGATAAGCCGCATCCTGCTTGTCGAAGGCGTCAGTGGATGGCATAGACACCACGCGCACCTTGCGACCTTCCGCCGTCAGCTGCTCATAAGCAGCCACCGCCAGCTCCACTTCTGAACCGGTGGCGATCAGGATCAGCTCTGGCGTACCTTCACTGTCCTTCAGCACGTAACCACCGCGCGCCACGTTCGCCAGCTGCTCAGCGCTGCGATCCTGCTGCGCCAGGTTCTGACGCGAGAAGATCAGCGCCGACGGGCCGTCAACACGTTCGATAGCGTACTTCCACGCCACCGCTGACTCAACCTGGTCGCACGGGCGCCACAGGCTCATGTTCGGCGTCACGCGCAGGCTGGCCATCTGCTCAACCGGCTGGTGCGTCGGGCCATCTTCGCCCAGACCAATCGAGTCGTGGGTGTAGACCATGATCTGACGGATTTTCATCAGCGCGGCCATACGTGCGGCGTTGCGCGCGTACTCGACGAACATCAGGAAGGTGGCGGTGTACGGCAGGAAACCGCCGTGCAGCGCCAGGCCGTTGGCGATGGCGGTCATACCGAACTCGCGCACGCCGTAATGAATGTAGTTGCCCGCCGCGTCTTCATTGATCGGATTAGAACCGGACCACATGGTGAGGTTGCTTGGCGCCAGGTCAGCGGAGCCGCCCAGATATTCCGGCAGGATTTTACCGAAGGCTTCGATGGCGTTCTGCGAGGCTTTACGGCTGGCAATTTTCGCCGGATTGGCCTGCAGCTGCTCGATAAATTTCTGCGACTCGCTGGCCCAGTTAGCTGGCAGCTCGTTGTTGACGCGACGTTTGAACTCCGCAGCCAGTTCCGGATGTGCAGCGGCGTAGGCCGCAAACTTCTGGTCCCACGCAGACTCTTTCGCCTGGCCGGCTTCTTTGGCATCCCACTGCGCGTAGATGTCTGAAGGGATTTCAAACGGATCGTGGTTCCAGCCCAGCTGCTTGCGGGTCAGCGCGATTTCATCGGCACCCAGCGGCGCGCCGTGCGAATCGTGCGTACCGGCTTTGTTCGGCGAACCGAAGCCAATCACGGTTTTGCACATCAGCAGCGAAGGTTTGTCGTAAACCGCTTTGGCTTCTTCAACCGCTTTCTTAATTGCGTCTGCGTCGTGACCGTCCACGCCGCGCACCACGTGCCAGCCGTAGGCTTCAAAGCGTTTAGCGGTGTCGTCGGTGAACCAGCCGTCAACGTGACCGTCGATGGAGATGCCGTTGTCATCATAGAAGGCAACCAGCTTGCCCAGCTTCAGGGTACCGGCGATGGAGCAGACTTCGTGTGAGATGCCTTCCATCATGCAGCCGTCGCCCATAAACACGTAGGTGTTATGGTCTACGATGTCATGACCCGGACGGTTGAACTGCGCCGCCAGCGTGCGCTCGGCAATGGCAAAACCGACTGCGTTCGCAATGCCCTGACCCAGCGGGCCGGTGGTGGTTTCAACGCCTGCGGTGTAACCGTATTCCGGATGCCCCGGCGTTTTGGAGTGCAGCTGGCGGAAATTTTTTAATTCGCTGAGCGGTAAATCGTAACCGCTCAGGTGCAGCAGGCTATAGATCAGCATTGAGCCGTGACCGTTCGACAGCACAAAGCGGTCGCGGTTAGCCCAGTTGGGATTGCGTGGATTGTGCTGTAAAAAGTCGAGCCACAAGACTTCAGCGATATCCGCCATGCCCATCGGGGCACCCGGATGTCCCGAATTGGCTTGTTGTACGCCATCCATACTCAAAGCGCGGATGGCGTTGGCTCTTTCCCGGCGTGTAGACATAAGGTTCTCCAGAGGTGCGACGTCGGCGCTTATTTAGCGTGAGATACTTGTTCGTAGTAACCGATCTTCTCAACTTTGGCGGTTGAGCCGCCACCTTCAAACTCCGATGCCAGCCAGGCATTCACGATGTTCTTCGCCAGCTCAGGCCCGATGACGCGCGCGCCCATGGTCATGATCTGCGCATTGTTGCTCTTGCGAGCACGCTCGGCAGAGAAGGTGTCGTGACACTGCGCTGCACGCACGCCTTCCACCTTGTTAGCAACAATCGCCACACCGATACCGGTGCCGCACAGCAAAATGCCGCGCTCAAATTCATTCTTCTGGATGGCGGTGGCGAGCGCAAATGCCACATCCGGGTACATCGGACGGTCGTTTTGCGCGTCATTGGTGTAATCCGTCACCACATACTTTTTCTCTTCCAGCAGCTTTTTAATCACATTTTTCAATTCGATAGCCGCATCATCGGCGCCAATTGCGATAGTTTTCATCGTCGTTCTCCAGCAGGGTGTGCAATGACGCCTGCACGTTTGTTCAGCAGGCGAGAAGATGTTCATGGTTAGCCTGCCATAAACACAATCATATGTTCAATGGTTGTTCATATGAATTGCCTTCAGGATCGCGCCTGAATTCCTCAGGAAACCCTGCTAAACCGCCTGTGCCGCGCCGCATGGGCGCAGTAATCCGATAAATTGACCAAAATCAAATCTCATGAAGCCGCTCACACTTTCGCGTGTTGCAGTTGAGAGATGCACAAATATCCGTGTAGTGTTCATATGTTCGCATGACTATACCAATGTACAAGAAGACCCATCGAGGACTCGAACATGTGTCATTTACACCGTACCTCTCAGTACTCCTGCAGCCAGCGCCCCTTTGGCGTTTGGTCAACACCACATAAAGAAATGATCACTCACGCACGTCGTGGAGGTGCGTTATGAACCAACAAACAATGACGGCGGTGGAACAATCCACCATCAGAAAAATCTCCTGGCGCTTAGTGCCGTTCGTGGCGCTGATGTTCTTTATCAACTTCCTCGATCGCACCGCGATTTCGTTTGCCGGCCCCAACGGCATGACGCAAGACCTAGGCCTCACCGCGCTGCAGTTTGGCCTGGCGTCGGGCATCTTCTTTATTGGTTACATCCTGCTGGAAGTACCAAGCAACCTCGCGCTGCATAAGTTCGGCGCGCGTCGCTGGCTGGCGCGCATCATGATCAGCTGGGGCATTGTCTCGCTGCTGTTCACCTGGGTGAGCAGTGTGGAAGGCTTGTATACGCTGCGTCTGCTGCTGGGTATCGCCGAAGCCGGCTTCTTCCCTGGCGCGATTCTCTATCTCAGCATGTGGGTGCCGGGACGTCATCGCAGCAAAATCCTGTCGCTGTTCTATCTTGCTCAGCCGCTGACGGTGGTGTTCGGTGCACCTTTAGCCGCGTCACTGATTCAGCAGCACGGCCTGTTTGGTATGGAAGGCTGGCGCGTGATGTTTATGGGTGTCTCAATTCCCGCGATTCTGATTGGTATCGTCGCACTGTTCTGGTTGGTGGATTCGCCGCGTCAGGCCAAGTGGCTGACCGCCGAAGAGAAAACCTGGCTGACCACCGAACTGGAAGCCGAGCATCAACAGAAGCAGGGCCATCAAAAACACAGCCTGCGTTCGGTGATGGGTAACGGCCGCGTGTGGATGTTGTGCCTGATTTACTTCGGCTTTATTTATGGCCTGTATGCGCTGGCGTTCTTCCTGCCGACCATCATCGCGGGCTTCCAGCAGCAGTTTGGCACCATCTTTAACGTGATGCAGAAAGGGCTGATTACCGGCGTGCCGTACCTGATCGCGGCGGTGGTGATGTTCTTCTGGTCGAAAGATGCCACACGTCGCGGCTGCAAAACCTGGCACATCGCCATTCCGGCGCTGGCAGGCGGCATCAGCGTGCCGCTGGCGCTGTATATGGATTCGCCGTTCACCACCATCATGGTGATTGCGATTACTGCCAGCTCCATCTTCGCCGCGCTGCCGAACTTCTGGACCTTACCGACGCAATTCCTGACCGGCGCATCTGCCGCCGCAGCCATTGCCTTGATCAACACCTTAGGAAACGTAGCGGGCTTCTCTGCGGGCTACATCACCGGCGCACTGCATGACGCCACCAACAGCTACGCCTTGCCGATGTTTGTGGTAGGTGGATTCATGCTGCTGTCCGCGTTCCTCATGCTGTTACTTAATCGCCGTCGCTCGCCGTCTCAGCCGACCTCTTTAGCTCAGGAGCATTAATATGACGTACCTGTTTAACCAACCTTCAGCCTTTGCCGCTGAGCTTATCGAAGGCTTTGTTGCCGCCAACGCCGATAAAGTCCGTCAGGTCGCCGGAGGCGTGGTGCGCAGCACCCGCAGCCAGCCCAATACGGTGGCGGTGATTGTGGGCGGCGGGTCCGGTCACTATCCGGCGTTCGCCGGGTTGGTTGGACAAGGTCTGGCGCACGGCGCGGCGATGGGCAACTTATTTGCATCGCCGTCGGCGCAGCAGATCTACAACGTGGCGCGTGCGGCCCATAACGGCGCGGGCGTGTTGCTGATGTTCGGTAACTACGCTGGCGATGTGCTGCACTTCGGCCAGGCCTGCGAGCGTCTGCGCGCGGAAGGCATCGCTTGTGAAGTGCTGGCGGTAACCGACGATATCTCCAGCGCGGGTAAAGATGAGCTGGAGAAGCGTCGCGGTGTGGCAGGCGATCTGTGCGTGTTCAAAGCCGCCTGCGCCGCAGCTGAAGCGGGTCACGATTTATCACAGGTGTTGCAGCTGGCACAGCACGCGAATAACCGCACGCGTACATTTGGCGTGGCGTTTTCCGGTTGCAGCTTGCCAGGCGCTTCGCATCCGCTGTTCGAAGTAGAAAAAGGGCGCATGGCGCTGGGACTCGGCATTCACGGCGAGCCGGGGATCAAAGAGACCGACATGCCAAGCGCGGATGAGCTGGCCGAAATCTTCGTGGAGCGCTTGCTCAATGAACTGCCAGCCGATATCCCACAGGCCGAAGGTCAGCGCGTGGCGGTGATCCTCAATGGGCTGGGCTCGGTGAAATATGAAGAGCTGTTTGTCGTTTATCGTCGCGTTGCACAACTGCTGGAGGCGGCTAAGCTGCAGGTGGTTGAGCCCGACGTCGGTGAGTTTGTCACCAGCTTCAATATGGCCGGTGCGTCACTGACGCTGATGTGGCTGGACGATCAGCTGGAAACTTTGTGGCGTGCGCCGACCAATACGCCCGCTTACCGTAAAGGCAGCGTATTGGTGGCCGAGCCGTTAAGCGCCTCAGAGTTGGTTGAAAGCACGGAAGAAGCCTTGCCATCAGCTACAGCCGAATCGCAAGAGAGCGCGAAACGCGTGCTGCAACTGCTCGAAGCAGTGGCAGAAATGTTACAGCGTAACGCTGAGCGTCTTGGCGATATCGATGCGGTGGCCGGCGACGGCGATCACGGTATCGGCATGGAGCGCGGCGTACTGGGCGCGGTTGAGAAGGCGCGTGAAGTTGCGGCGCGTGGTGCCGGTGCGGGCAGCTTGCTGTGCCGCGCGGCGGATGCCTGGGCCGATAAAGCCGGTGGCACCTCGGGCGCATTGTGGGGCGTGGCGCTTACCGCGTTGGGTACCGCGCTTGGCGATCGTCAAACGCCAGATGCGCAGCGCGTGGCCACCGGCGTACGTGAAGCGAAAGAAGGCATCATGCACTTTGGTAAAGCGCGCGTCGGCGATAAAACCATGGTTGATGTGCTGGTGCCGTTTAGCGACAGCCTGAACGAAGCGGTTGCCGCTGGCGCGTCGTTAACCGACGCCTGGCTGAAGGCTGCGCAGGTGGCCGATAAAGCTGCGCAGGACACCGCGCAGCTGGTACCAAAAATGGGGCGCGCGCGTCCGCTGGCAGAAAAAAGCGTTGGCACGCCGGATGCCGGAGCGATTTCGCTGGCATTGATCGTCAATACCGTCGGCGATCTGCTAAAAGAACACAGTGCCTCTGAACAAGGAGCTTGAAGCATGTCTCAGCCAAAAATCTGGCTCGGCGTCAGTTTGAAAATGTACTTCGGTTATCAGCAAACTTTGCAATGGTGTCGCGATGTGGCGGCATTAGCCAATCATGCTGCGGTGAAAAACGGCGAAGTGGGCTTGTTTGTGTTACCGGCTTATCCGGCGATTCCGGCGGTTGCAGAGATCTTCGCTAACACACCGGTGCGCTTTGGCGGCCAGGATGTTTGCCAGGCGGAGAACGGCGCCTGGACCGGCGAAGTCAGCGCCAGCATGTTGCAGGAGTTAGGCTGCTCGCTGGCCGAAATTGGTCACGCTGAGCGCCGTCGTCATTTCCACGAAGATAAAGTGCAAATCGCCGCCAAAGTGGCGATGTCGCTGCGTCACGGCATCACGCCGGTGTTGTGCATCGGTGAAGAAGTGCAGTCAGAACCGCAGCAGGCGATCGCGCTGTGCCAGCAGCAGCTGGCCGAAGCGCTGGCCGAGTCGGCGCAGCAGGGCTTAAAGGGCGAAGTGTTCTTTGCCTACGAACCGCAGTGGGCGATTGGTGCGCCGCAACCGGCACCGGACAGCTACATCCGCGCAGTGTGCGCCGGGTTGCAGCAGCTCGCCACGCCGTCCGGCATCACTCTCAAAATCATCTACGGCGGCAGCGCGGGGCCGGGACTGATTCAGCGCCTTGGCGCGGACGTAAATGGCCTGTTCCTGGGGCGCTTTGCTCACGATCCCAACGCGTTGGCACAAATTATTGATGAAGCCAGTGAGCTGGCTCAGGAGCTCGGTTGATGAGCCGTATCGGACTCAGTACCTACGCCTTTTTCTGGCGCATGTCGTCGAAAGTACCTCATCCGCTGACGCTGGAGCAGATGCTGCAACAGACCGCCGATCTCGATGTGTCGGTGTTTCAAATCTGCGACTACCCGGCGATTGAAAGCTGGTCTGACGCACAACTGCTGGCGCTACGTCAGCAGGCCGATGCGCTCGGTATCACGCTGGAACTCGGCACGCGCGGCCTTGGCACCGAGCATCTGCGTCGTTATCTGCATATGGCGGAAATCCTCGATGCGCGCGTAATACGTTCGATGTTCTACACCGCCGATCACCGTCCTTCGCTCGACGAAGCTGCCGCGTTGATTGGCGCGGTGTTGCCAGATTTTGCCCGCCAGCAGGTGCGTCTCTGTCTGGAGACATACGAACAGGTGAACAGCGGCGCGATGATGTCGGTGATCAACAAGTTCCTGTCGCCGTGGCTCGGCGTGTGTCTCGATCCCGCCAACTGTGTCGCTGGACTCGAATTGCCAGAGCAGGTGATTGCCAACACCGCCGCGCGCGTCGGCAATCTGCACATCAAAGACTTTGCTTTCACCCGACGTGATGGCTGGGTTGGCTTTACCTTTGCCGGTTGCCCGATGGGCGAAGGCTTGCTGGATTACGACCGGATGATCGCCAGTGTGCGCCCGGCGGATAAAGGCATTAACCAAATCGTCGAACATTGGTTGCCGTGGCAGGACGATGCCGCGCTGACCTGCGAGCGAGAAGCCGAATGGACTCGCCGCACCGTTGAATTCTTACGTAGTAAACAAGATCAGGAGTAACAACATGAGCGTGCAACTTAAAACCATCACCGTGATTGGCGCGGGCGGCAAAATGGGTATGCGTATTTCTGCCAACTTCCAGAAAAGCGATTACCAGGTGTTTTACTGTGAGAACTCACCGAAGGCGCAAGAGCAGGTAAGCGCGCAGGGGCGTGAACTCTCTGATGCGGCCTCCGTGGTGCCATTGAGCGACGTGGTGATTCTGGCGGTGCCGGATATCGTGCTGGGCAAAGTCTCTGAAGGCGTGGTGCCACAGATGAAAGCGGGCGCGATTCTGCTGACGCTGGACCCCGCAGCGGCATACGCCAATTTGATTGCCCATCGCGATGGCATTGAATACGCGGTGGCGCATCCT
The DNA here is from genome assembly GCF_024707505.1 of Pantoea sp. SOD02. GTDB lineage: Bacteria > Pseudomonadota > Gammaproteobacteria > Enterobacterales > Enterobacteriaceae > Pantoea > Pantoea symbiotica. The sequence goes on from NZ_CP102604.1 coordinate 2,004,250, forward strand.
TGCCATCCGTCGGTATTCCTTGAGCGTTACACCAAAGAAGAACATGCCGATGCCTTCGGCGGGATTGCGGCGGTTCAGCACGTAGCGGCGTCGTATGAAACCGGTTCAGATGAGCAGAAAGCCGAGCTGAGCAAGGTGATCAGCGTGATGTACGGGCCGGTGGAGCAAGTGCATTGGGTCACCGTGACGCAGCTGGCGTATCTGGAACCCACGCTGGTGGAAACCGTGGCCTGCATGGTCGGCGCGTTCATGAAAGAAGCGCTGAACGAAACAGTGAAACACAGCGGCGTGCCGGAAGAAGCGGCCAAAGCGATGTTGTACGGCCACATTCAAATCGCGCTGGCCGTGGCGTTCCGCGCGACTAACCCGTTCTCGGATGCCTGCATGATCGCCATGGAGTACGGCCGTGAGAAGATTGTGAAACCTGACTGGAAACAGATCTTCGATCAGAAAGAGCTGGATATCGTGATTGCCCGTATGCTGAAAATCGACGCCATCAAGCGCTAAGCGTGATGCTCGATCGACTCGCGGCGCTGTTGTCTGGCGAAGCGAGTCGTATCAATGATATAACTCCTTCCCAAAATCCCTGGTCGCCATTAATGGCGACCCTACAACGATCCGCTTGCGCCCGTGCGCACGATTTCAACAAAAGACAGGTTACGGATGGAAAAAAACACGCTTTCTCAGGACTCCGAGCTACTGACGGAAATAGCTGTCGCCTATTATCAGGACGAAATCACCCAGGAGGAGATTGCGCGTAAGTTTGGTATTTCCCGCATTAAAGTCGGTCGACTGCTCAAACGCGCGCGCGAAGAGGGCATCGTCGAAATCAACGTGCGTTACCATCCCGTCTTTAGTACCCGCCTTGAACAACAGCTGCAAAATCGCTTCCCACAACTGCAACGTGCGCTGATAGCGCTCGATCAGCCCGATCAGGAAGAGCAGCGACGTCAGGTTGCCGCGCTGGTGTCGTCACATTTAGCGCAGTCGCTGAAAGACGACGCCATTGTCGCCGTTGGGCAAGGGCGCAACGTTGCCGCTGTCGCCGATTATCCCGGCCAGGTACCGACGCGTAACTGCCTGTTCATCAGCGGCATTGGCGGCACGCATCGTCCAGGCGATGCCATCAATGCTGATCATATCAGCCGTCGTCTGGCGAAGAAGTTTGGTGGCATCAGCGAAACGCTGTATGCGCCCGCCTATGTTGAAAACCGCGCGCTGCGCGATGCCTTTATGCAAAACGGCACCATCAAAGAGACGCTGGACCGCGCGCGCAAAGCGGATGTGGCGCTGGTGGGCATCGGTGACATGAATGAAAACAGCTATATGGTGAAGCTCGGCTGGTTCACGCCGCACGAAATCATCGACGCCAGCGTTAATCAGGGCGTGACGGGCGATGTCGCCGGCTATGACTTCTTTAATTCACAGGGACAACACGTCGATACCGTGATGAACGATCGCGTGATTGGTCTGAGCATTGATGAGCTGCGCAAAATCCCCTGCGTGATCGCCATTGCCGCAGAAAATACCAAAGCGATGGCGATCCTCGGTGCACTTCGCACTGGCGCGATCGATATCATTGCTACCACCGCGCAGAATATCCGCACCATTTTGAGTTTGTCGCAGGAAAAGGTTTAGTTAAACGGCCAACCACTGCTTAGCATCGCGTTTGATGTTTTGCTCCAGTTCACTGCCGCGCGTAGCAAAAACGCGCTGTAACGGGAAGCCGCTCTTCTCCAGCAGATACGCCAGTGTGGCGTATTCACGCGGATATTTCGCTACCACGGCGTGGTCTATTTCCACCAGACCCAGCGGGAAGGTAAAGGTCCCCATATCGTAAATACTTTGGCGACGCACCAGTCGCCACACACCGTCGCGTTTTTCAGCCATGTCATAAAAGCGGTTGTGGCATTCACAGCCGACATTCAGTTGCACATTCTCCGCAATGATCATCGCATTGGTTTCAAGAATCGCTTTGTTGCCACTGGCGTTGAAGGTGATCGCTGGAGAGGCAATGAAGTGTTTGGTGCGAAGATCGGATTTCCCCATGCGCATTGAACCCGTGACAAAGTCACTTGCCAGCCCTTCAAACCAGGTAATTTCAATCGTGCCATCGGCGTGGAACAGATCGCGTAATTGATCCCATTCGCCCAAATCGCGGTGCATCCAGCCATTCATAAGGTCATTGAGTTGTTGGCGATCCTGAAGTTGGTTTTGCATGTTGTAGCTCCTGTAAGTTGACGGCGTTCAGTTTGTGCGCTGACTACGCTAAACTCAAATAGATAGAAATTACGGATCAATCATTTTTAGTGATTAATGGGGCGAATATGGAATTGCGTCATCTGCGCTACTTTTTAACTGTTGCTGAAGAGGGCCATTTTGGCCGCGCGGCGCAACGGCTGAATATTGTGCAACCGGCATTGAGTATGCAGATTAAAGCGCTTGAAGCTGAGCTAGGCGGCCCGCTATTTTTACGCACCAGTCGTCGCGTCGAACTCACCGAAGCGGGCTTGCTATTGCAGGCCGAGGCGAGACGGACGCTGGAGCAAGCTGAGCACACCCGTCACGTGGTTCAACGTTCAATGCGCGGAGAAATTGGTCGGGTACGCGTTGGCTTCGCTGGCAACGCCGTGTTTAGCGGCAGATTGATGCGCGACATACGCGCCTTTCATCATGCATATCCGCAGGCGGAACTGGTGTGTCAGGAGATGGCGCCGCATCTGCAACATGAGGCGATTAACAACGGCATGCTCGATGTCGGATATATGCCTGACTATCATCCAGAACCGACGTCTGCGCTGGCGTATGACTTAATTGGCGAGTGGCCACGCGTGGTGGTGATGTCCAGCGATCATCCGCTGGCGGTGAAGCCGCGCGTAACTATTGAGATGCTGGCGCATCAGCCACTGATTATGTACGCCACCCATGAAGGTCAGTCACATTTTGACGCCGCTTTACATCGACTGTTAGGGGACAGGCTGCATATCGCGTATCGCATCTCCAGCACGCTAAGCGTGCTCGCCATGGCCGGTGCCGGGCTGGGTATCGCGCTGGTGCCAGCACCGTTAACACAAGTGGCGATCCCCGGCGTGGTTTATCGAACGCTGGACTCAGCTGAGTTATCGGCGAATTTAATGATGGTCAGTCGTAAGGATAAGTGCAGCGGCGCGGTGTTGGCGTATCTTGCTACTGCGCGGGTAACTGCGCATGAAGCCTAATGCTAAATAATTTGCAGAACGCTCTTCAACTTATTAACTGAAGCCGTATGTTTGGATTTGGGCATATTCGCTAAGTTTTGCAGTTTCCAGCGAACGGCAGGAAGTTGATCGATATTCGATAACTCCAGAAGCGACCAATCGGGTTGGCCATTTTTGAAAGAGAGGAGAAACCTGCGTTCTTTATCCGTAATTGCAGTATTAATCGTATCAATTAAATGACCTCTGGCTCCTTCAAGTTCATGCAAGGGTACATCTATTTCCGCCATGTTACGAAATTCGCCATCATAGATGCCTGAAATGTCCTTTAACTGCGGTTGCAGCAGTTCGGCTAGCGGGCGAGGGTGACTGATCAAATAAACCAACAATGCTTTGCGTAACGCCTCTGTTAACCCTTCATTTTCGAGCAGGAATTTGACATCGAACAGGTCTCTGGGATGTTGTCGATCAAGCGCCGCACAAATCTTTCCCGCATACAGGTCGGCAAATGAAACGACGTTGGTTTCACTAAAACCAAACTCATCTTCAACCAATTCACAGACCTGCATTATTCTGGATTCATACACGGTTCCACGTAACACCGGTGACAATTCAATTTTAATTTGCACGCCGGCATGATTCACAGTAAGCCGTAATGCATCATTTTTATCTTCATAAGAACGAATAACGCTGCTGCCGACTAGCTTGATGCTTATTTCTTCAGCAATCTCATTCAATGCACTTTTTATCGCAGCTAATGCTTCGATGCGATCTAATGCCGGTAAAAATACGAGGTCGATATCCACAGATAAACGCGGTAATTCCCGGATGAAAAGATTGATTGCCGTTCCACCTTTTAAGGCAAAACAATCATGTAGAGAGATAAATGGCAGAATTTGCAGCAGCAGTTGTACCTGCCGATAATAGATACTCGTTCTGTCCATCGGTCACATCTCCTTTGGAACAGTAATGTTCCATTTACTATCAAGTCGGCCAGATCTGGCGAGCTCACGTTTTCCGGCGCCAAAATCATACGCTTCCGGCTGCAGGTGTTTAAGCCATGCATGATTATGTCTTTCAGCCAGCCACATAAATAATCGCTTTGCTTTAATACTGGAGCAGGCTCGCAAAAGTGCGTCTATTTTACGTGGCGACAATGTTGAGAGTCCTTGCATGAGTTGATCTGCATGTTCAAAACTGATCGTTTTGGGTACATCGGTTAACACTTCCAATATGGCTTTTTCAGGGCCGGAATAGCGCAAGGCAGGTAAAGATTCATGCCACACCTCTTCGCGGAGAAATTTCCTCTCATACATGAGTGATTGCGGCCAAATTTTGCGTGTGCCGTGGTAATCAAAATCCGTATTGATATCGAGTTTGTTTAACCAGGCCGGCAGCTGCGCCTCTGAGTAGATCTGAACACTGGTTAATTTTCCACGCGACTGATAGTGCGCCAAACCTTCTAACTCCAGAGCGGTTAATCCTCCGACATGAACGGGATGTTCCTGCATTCTTTGCAACGAAGTCATCACGCCTTTCCACTGTAGAGGTTCAGTTTCACGCGTATAAACACCGGGTTTAAGCGATATCAAGGTGCCGCTCTTCACTGCATTATCAACAAAATGGGGGTTTAAACCTTTCTCTTGCAGCCATGCTTTCGTCGCGATTAACCCAGAAGGAATCAAGGTCCTTAGCAGTTTTCTACTTTCAGCATTGAGCATAGGTCACCAGTTTGAAAATCATGTAATTGGCGGCAATGATTGCCGTCGATATGGATAAATATAAACCAATGGTGTGAAAAAGTTTACCATTTTGCTCATCGACGGCGATTATCGCCGTTAATATGGAATATGTTAAACCCATCAAGCACGCTTATTCCGCAACACGCAGTGCCATAACCGAACGGTCTTGTTCGTGCTATGTTCAGGATATATCCTGTATTTTTCCTTGTTGAGAATCCCTGCCAGATGACTAACACGCGCTTGCTCTCGGTTGAAAACCTCTCGCTGCACACTCACGATCAGCGCTTGCTGGTGGATAACGTCTCTTTTGATCTTGATCGCAAGGAAATCCTGGCGTTAGTCGGCGAGTCGGGCTCGGGTAAAACCTTAACATCGCTGGCGCTGATGAGCTTGCTGCCTACGGGCGTGCAGCAGAGTGGTGGCCGCGTGGTGTTTAATGGTGAGCCGCTGGATACGCGTAAGACCCAGCAATTACGCGGCTGCCGCATCGCCACGGTGTTTCAGGAGCCGATGACCAGCATGAATCCCACGCTGCGCATTGGTGAGCAGATTGCCGAAGTGCTGGTGCGGCATCGACAGTTCAGCTGGAAACAGGCGCAGCAGGAAGCGATAGCGCTGCTGGAACGCGTTGGCATCGTCAATCCCGAACAGCGTGCGCGGCAGTATATTCATCAGCTGTCGGGCGGCATGCGTCAACGTGTGATGATCGCCAGTGCCATTAGCGGTCAGCCGGAATTATTGATTGCCGATGAACCGACCACCGCGCTGGACGTCACTATTCAGGCGCAGATTCTGGCGCTGCTGCAGGAACTGCAACAAGAGATGGGCATGGGGATCTTATTGATCACCCACGATCTCTCTGTGGTGGCGCGCTACGCCGATCGCGTCTGCGTGATGCAGCAAGGGCAACTGGTTGAACAGGGCGCGGTGCTGAGCACGCTCGGCGCGCCAACGCATCCTTACACACGCAAATTGATTGCCGCTTCAGCGACGCAAATCTCTGAGGCAATTGCGCCGGTTGAACAGCCGCCGCTGCTGGTGCTGCGTGACATCAGTAAAAGCTATCCGCTGCCGCGCCGCATGCCGCTGTGGCCCGCCAAACGGCAAACCGTTTTGCATCCGGCCAATCTGTCGATTGCGCAGGGCGAAATCGTCGGGCTGATTGGCGAATCTGGCTCTGGCAAAACCACCTTGGGCAGCGCGGCGATTGGTCTGATTACGGCGGATGGCGGCGAGGTGCATTTTCAGGGGCAGCATCTGCAAGGCCGCCAACTGAATACGTTACGCCGTCACGCTCAGATCATCTTTCAAGACCCTTACGCCAGTTTGAATCCCAAAATTCCGGTCGGTGAGCAGATCGCCGAACCGCTGCGCGTCTGGCAACTGCGCAAAGGCGCGGCGGTGGATGAGCGGGTTAAAGAGCTGCTGGCGTTGGTGGGATTGAAGGCCGAACATGCCGGACGTCTGCCGGGCGCGTTTTCCGGCGGTCAGCGTCAGCGTATCGCCATTGCGCGCGCGCTGGCGATGGAGCCGAAGTTGCTGGTGGCGGATGAAGCGGTGGCGGCACTGGATTTATCAGTGCGCGGGCAGATTCTGGCGCTGTTTAATGAGTTACGCCACAAGCTGGGATTATCGGTGCTGTTTATCAGCCACGATCTCAGCGCGGTGCGTCAGTTGTGCGATCGCGTGGTGGTGATGTATCACGGCAGGATTGTGGAGTCCGGCGCGACCGCCAGCGTGATTAATCATCCGCAGGACAATTACACTCGCCAACTGCTCGCCGCCGCGCCGGACGTGCAGCAGGCGCTGGCGCTGCGATCAGCTGCCGTGTAACAGCGGCAGTTCGTGATGTTCAGCCCATTCGTGCCAGGAACCGACATACACCGAAACATGGGAATAGCCCGCCAGCTTTAACGCCGCTAACACCGTGGCGGCGCGGGCACCGCGATGGCAATAAACCTGCAGCTTCGCGTCTTTACTCAATCCTGCCGCCTCGGCGCGTGCGGCAATCTGCTGCGCTGCTAAGAAATGGCCGTTGGCAATGACATCCTCCCAAAACAGCAGCTGAGAATGCGGAATGCGTCCGGCGCGCTGGCAGCAGGCATGCGCAAAGCTGCCGTCAAATTCGCTGGGGCGACGTGCATCCACGTTGACCACATTCACTCCATCTGCTGCTAATACCTGTTCACGGCTGCACACCAGCTCGCGATTCCACGCGGGTGCGTTTGCTGCGGGTGGATGCGCCACCGTGCGACTTAACCCCAATCCCGGACTGAGTTCATAGCCTGCTGCAATCCACGCATCCACGCCGCCATCCAGAATCAGCGAATCATTTCGCTTAAGCAGCCAGGCAAACCAGGCCCCACGCGGCGAACGCATGCCAACCTGCTGTTCGAAAAACACCGGCGTAGCGTTGGGATAAGCGGTAAACATCGGTTGCAGCGCGGTGGCGGCTTCTGCAGCCATCACCGCTAAACCTGCCTCGCTGCAATCCTCAATAAAATAGTCGTAGACGTTACAGTGCTGCGCGCCGGGCAAGGTGGCGCGTTGCCAGTCGGCGAACTCGCGCACGTCGATCAGCAGAAACGCTTCGCCTTTTGCCTGGCGCTGATGCAGGGATAGCACATCAATGATCATGCAGAACTCCTGAAAACAGCGACTGCAACGAACCGAGTTCGTCGTGCTCAGCGGCCTGCAACACGCGGGCGGCGAGGGCGATATCAAACACGTTGAGGCCAAACGAGGAGAAATAGACGCTGTCATCGGGATGTGGACGCCAGTTATCCAGCAGCAGCGCGGCGAGATCGGCCGCCACATCCTGCTCACGAAACTCACCGGCGCGGAACATCTGGAACAGGCTTTTGGCGCTGCGCTGGGCAAAATCGCCCCACGCATCGACCACCACCTTGCTGCTGGCTTTGATGGCGGCGAAACTGACTTCGTGATAGCCGACCTGCACAATGATCCTGCCGGGCTGGACCGCTGCGGCATCAATAATCGGCTGGTCGGCGCTGGTGCAGGTCAGCACCGCGTCATAAGGCTGCGCCAGAGCGAGCTGCAAATCAGTTTCGATCTGCACTTCGCGCAACGCATTGAGTTTAAAAGGCGAGCGATTCCACACGCCAATCTGTTCCAGCTGCGGAAACAGCTGCTGCAACATGCGCAGATGCGCCTGAGCATGCAAACCGGCGCCAAGCAGCAGCACGCGTTTCACCGGACGCGGCGCGGCCAACTGTAACGCCAGAGCGCTCACCGCCGCGGTGCGCGCAGCGGTTAATGCACCGCTGGCCAGCAAACCACGCGGAATACCGCTTTGCGCATCGTTAATCAGGGTTAAGGCTAAGGCGGCGGGCAGCGCATCCGGTCGCTGTGGACGATGCGCTGTCCACTTTACGCCCGCAGCGTTGTAGCTGCCGCCAACGCGCGCCGGTAAGGCATAAGCTTTACCGAGCGGCGTACCGAGGTCTATGTGATTTTCAGCGGGCATCTGCGCCTCGCCGAGACGCATCAGGCGAATCACCGCTTTGACGTCTTCCAGCGCCAGAGCGACATCGCCGCCGCCTAATTGCGCGACGGTGGCTTCATCCAGTACACGCAATAACGCTTCCATTACTGCTCCAGCAGGCGATCGGCGAAGGGATAGAGCGCCGGAGAACCGCCACAATGCACGAAGGTGACGCGCGATCCTTGCGGAATGCGCCCTTGCTCGACCAGCGAGAACAGGCCGTGCATCGCTTTGCCGGTGTAGACCGGATCCAGCAGCACGCCTTCCAACTGGGCGAGTTGATAGATGGCGGCAATGCCGCCGTCCGATGGCACGCCGTACGCCTGACCGACATAACCATCTTCAATCCAGATATCCTCCGGCTGCCACTGCTGCGGCCATTGCAGCAGATCGGCACAATCCTGCGCCATGCCGGCAATGCGTGGCTGGAACCAGTCGGCTTTGGCGCTAACGCTCACGCCAATTACCCTGGTATCGGGCCAATAGCGGCGCGTACCCACATGTAATCCCGCCAACGTGCCGCCGGAACCGGTGGGCGCGACGATGAAATCGGGCGCGGGCGTCTGGCTGGGTGCCAGCTGCGCCGCCATCTCTTCCACGGCCCGCACATAACCCAATGCGCCGAGCGGCGTTGCGCCACCCAGCGGAATAATCATTGGGGTTTCGCCTTGCGCGACAGCCGCATCAGCATGCGCCTGCATCGCACCTTCAATCTGCGTGAAATAGCCGTCGGGATCGAGGAACTGCACCTCGGCTCCGAACAGCTTGTCCAGCAACAGATTACCCTGCCAGCTTGCGGGCGGATTGCCCCGCAGCACCAGCACCGGACGCATACCAAACTTGCGTGCCGCGGCGGCCACCATGCGGGCGTGGTTCGACTGATGCCCGCCGGTGGTGATCACCACATTCACGCCTGTTTTGCAGGCCTCCGCCATCAGATACTCCAGCTTGCGGACTTTGTTGCCGCCGCCGCCGAAGCCACTGTAGTCATCACGTTTGATCGTCAGCGTAATCCCAAGTGCCTCACTGAGCCGCGGCAGCGGCTCGTGAGGCGTGGGGAAGAAGCCGAGCGGAACGCGTTCAAACTCTTCAACTGATTTCATTATGTGTTACCTATATTTTTATGTACTGCGGTGTTTCCCTGGTGTGGCGCGACCCGGCCAATGGCCGAATCATTGAATGCGTTGAGCCATAAGCTCATGGATTGCTGGAAGCGTTCGAGTCCTGCCAGCGTGACAAACTCATTGACGGCGTGGGCGTTGCCGCCGTGGCCTAATCCACCAATCAAAAAGGCGGGTGCGACGGCCGCGAAAGCGTAAGCGGGCGCACAGCCCGGTGCCCACGGCCAGATTTGCGGTGCCGCGCCCAGCGTTCGATAGCTGGCGATCAAGGCATCGACGCCGCTGGCGCTGCGGCTAAAGCGCACGCCGGGATAACGATCAAACAGTTGCAGTTCGCTGCCAGCTAAATCGGGTTGCGCCAGGCGCTGCTGCGCGGCTTCAATCATCGCGTCCTGATCGAAACCCGGCGGAATGCGAAACGCCAGTTCGGCGCTGGCACGGAACGGGATGACGCCACGTCCGCCCGGCGGATCGCTGTGCAGTTCAGCCAGCGTCAAGACCGCGCTGCCGAGCAGCGTTTGCAGGCAGCTCAGCGTGTCGCCCTCAATCATCAGGCGCTGGCTGCGACGGAACTGCAGTTCGTCATCGATGCTGAATTCGGCGGCTAAGGTCGCCAATAACTGGTTCGCCTCATCGTCCGTGGCGTTACAGGCCAGCACGCCGCTGTGTGCGGCCGGTGCGATGGCATTCAGAGCCTGCACTAAGCGCCATGCCGGATTGGCGATCCAACCGGCATTGCTGGCATGAATCGCGGAGGAAGGTCCGCCCCATGCGCCGCCGCTGACGCTCAGGCGTCCGCTGGCCAGTCCGGTAAAGCCGAGGTAAACGCGCGGTGCGCCGCCGCCGTATTCGCACAGTGACGGAAACAGCACCGCTTCAGCGGGCGCAATCGGGCAAGGCTGCTGCGCCAGATAACGTCGCAGTGTGCCGCTGCCGATTTCCTCTTCACCTTCGAGCAGGATTTCAATATTGAAATCGAGCTGCTGGCTCTGCTGCAGTTCGCGCAGCAGGATCAGCAGGGCGGCGACCGGGCCTTTGTTGTTCTCTGCGCCGCGTCCGACAAAGACCGCGCCGAGATCGTCCCAGTGACACACGCCACCGACAAACGGCGGCACATCCCAACCGGCATCATCCGCAGGCATCACGTCATACATGTTGTACAGCACCACGGTTTTGGCGCTGCCGCTGTCAATGCGCACATGCACCAGCGGCGGAGAATTGTCGGTTTGCGCCGCCACCGGATAAATCACGCTGGCGCCAAGTTGCTCCACCATCCACTGTTCCAGCCAGGCGGCCAATCCGCGCTGCGAGGATAACTGACCGGCCACGCTCGGCCAGCGCGTCAGTTCACTCAGCAGTTCAAGCGTGGCATCAAGGCGACTCATAAACGAATCCTCGGGTTCAGCACCAGATAGAGCAGGTCGATCAGCAAATTGATCGCCACAAACACCACCGCAGCGAGCAACACAATCGCTTGCACCAGCGGGAAGTCGCGGTTTTGAATCGCCTGAATCGCCAGACGACCAATGCCTGGCCAGGCAAAAATAATCTCTGTTACCAGTGCGCCGCCGAGCAGCGAGGCGAAATACATGCCTTGTACGGTGATCACCGGAATCAGCGCGTTACGTAAACCATGGCGTACCACGATGCGCCAGGCGCTCAGCCCTTTGGCGCGCGCGGTACGGATATAATCCTGTTGCAGCACATCCAGCAGGCTGGCGCGCGTCAAACGTGCTACGGCGCTCATGTAAAACGCACCAAGGCTGAGTGCGGGCATCACCAGCGCGGCGAAAGTGCCGTAACCGCTGGAGGGCAGCCACTGTAACTTCAGGCTAAACAGCAAAATCAGCAGCAGACCCAGCCAGAACACCGGAATCGCCTGGCCGGAGAAGGCCAGCAGGCGGCACAGCAAATCCCAAATGCTGTGCGGTCGCAGGGCGCTGATAATGCCCAGCAGCAGACCGAGCAGCGAACTCCACGCCAGCGCACTCACCGCCAGCAGCGCCGTTGCGGGCAAGCGCTCGGCAATCAGCGCCAGCACCGGCTGGCTGTAGCGCAGCGATTCACCAAAATCGCCGTGTAGCACGCCGCCAAGATAGTGGCTGTACTGCCACAGCAGCGGGCGATCAAAGCCCATGCTGTGACGGAACGTATCAATCTCCTGCTGGCTGGAGCCGGGCGGCATCATCAGCGCCGCCGGATCGCCCGTCATGTGCAGGCTGAAGAAAATCAGCAGCGACACGCCAAGCAGCACTAATACCGATTGGCCAAGGCGATTGAGCAGAATGTTCAGCATCTTAATCCAGCCTTGTGTGCGTGCGACGTAGCAGCGCATCGCCGAGCAGGTTGCAGCCAATCACCAGTGCCGCAATCACTAATCCGGGATAGAGCACCAGCCATTGCGACAGCAGCATGTAAGAGCGGCCTTCGCCAATTAAGTTGCCCAGCGTCGGCGTGGGCGGCTGAATACCCATGCCGAGAAATCCGACTGAGGCTTCGAGCACGATTAAGCGTGGGATATCCAGCGTCAGCAGCACCACCAGCGGCGTCAGCAGATTGGGCAGGATATGCCGCAGCAGCACGCGCAGCGGCGAAAAGCCCATGGCGCGCACCGCCTGAATGTATTCCAGTTCACGAATTTCTAAGGTTTTGGCGCGCGCCACGCGGGCATAAATCGCCCAACTGGTGCAGCCCATAATCACAATGATGTTGGTGAGTGATGCGCCCATCAGCGCAATCACCAGCAAAATCAACAGAATAAACGGCACTGCCAGCTGGATATCGATCAGGCGCATGATCAGCGCATCAACCCAACCGCCGGCGTAACCGGCAATCATGCCGAGCGCGACGCCAATCACCGCGCCAATCGCCGCCGCTACTAATACCACCAGCAGCGACAAGCGCGTACCGGAGAGAATGCGCGCCAGCAGATCGCGGCCCAGTTGATCGGTACCGAGCCAATGCGTGGCTTGCGCGCCGGGCGAACCCGGCGGCAGGAACATCTCATTAAGGTTGTTACTTAAGGCATCGGGCAACGGCAGCCACGGAGAGAGCAGCGCCGCGGCAATCACCACGATCAGCAAAAGGCTGCCGATCATCGCATCGCCGTAAATCAGGCGGCGCGGACGGCGCTGCAGCACGTTGCCCGGTGAAATCATTTCAGCCTCAGATCAAACAGCGGGATGCGGGCATCGACGCGGCCTTTGAAGTTGAGCGAGGTGCTGTGCGCATACAAGGTGTCTTCACGATACAGCGGCAGCAGCGGCTGTTGTTCAGCGACGCGTTGCTGAATCTGCTCTAACACTTTTTTGCGCGCAACCGGATCAACAATCTGACGGCTTTGGTCGAGCAGCTTATCCAACTCCGCATCATGCACGGTGGAATAGGGCTCGCCGCTGCGCAGAATCGGGAACAGCGCGGCATCGGCATCCAGCGTTTGGGTTGAGCCCCACGCCAGCATATACATCGGAGCCTGTTTCTGTGATGCAACCTGCTGGGTGTAAACCGACCATTCAGGTACTTCCAGCTCGGCTTTTACGCCAATTGCGGCTAAATCCTGCACGATGGCTTGTGCCACATCGGCGCTGGCAATGTAGCGGCGCGGCGCCTGGAAGCGCAGGGTAAAGCCGTTAGCGTAACCGGCTTCAGCCAGCAGCGATTTGGCTTTCGCCACATCCTGCGCGGTCGCCGGAACCGCCAGATAACCGAAATCATTAGCGCCGGCCATGGTGCCGGTTGGTGTGCCGAAACCGTGCAGCAGCTGTTGGGTATACGCCTGGCGATTCAACGCCAGCGAAAGCGCCTGACGTACACGCACATCACTCAGCGGTTTCTCATCATCTTTAAGGCCGAGGTAAATCGTCAGCCCACCACCTTTCACCTGTTCCAGCTCGACGTTGGGGCGATTTTTCAGCGCGGGGACTAAATCGGCGGGCACGCTTTCAATCAGCTGCACTTCGCCGGTCAGCAGCGCGGTAAGGCGCGCGGTGGCTTCGGGAATTGGACGCCAGGTAACGCGATCAATCGCCGGTTTGCCGCGCCAGTAAGTTTCATTTGCGACCATCACCACTTTTTCGTCCGGGATAAAGCTGTCCAGCTTGTAAGCGCCGCTGCCCACTGGCTTGCGTGCAAACTCGCTGGCACCGACTTTCTTCACGTACGCTGGTGGCACAATGTAAGCCGGGTAGCGGCTCATGCGCGTCGGCAGCAGAGGGTCCGGGCCGTTGGTGTGGATCTGCACCTGATAATCGTTGATTACCTCCACCGATTTGATGGTGCGGATATAGGAAATCGTCGGCGCGTGATTGGCGGGGTCTAAAATACGATCGATGGAGAATTTCACCGCTTCGGCGTTAACCGGCTCGCCATCGGTAAATTTCACGCCCTGGCGCAGGGTAAATTGCCAGGTAGTTTCGTTAATCGCTTTCCACTCAGTGGCTAAGCCCGGCTGCAATGACATGTCATCGGCGCGGCGCACTAAGGTATCGAAGATGTTATCTACCAGCGTGGCAGATTCTTTAAGAAAGCCGGGATCCATCGCCGTCGCAGACGTGGGTTGGCCAATGGTCAGTTCTGCCGCCTGTACAGCAGGCATCAGAGCAAATAGCAACGCGGTAGTGACAAACTTCACTGCAGGTAGTCTCATAACGTTTTCCAAAAATTGCCAGGGCAAGGTAGTGAAAAGAGTGGCTGCGGCCAGAATCAAGACTGTGCTTATTTGTAATACATGATATATCCTATAATCTGGCTGGTTGGCAATAAAACATTAAAAATAACTTACCATTTGCGGATTTCGGTAAAGGGCTCACAAAAAATGATCGAAATGGATAAAGCGCAGCGCATGAGTTTGACCGCGCAGGTGGAATCGTCACTGCGCAGCGCGCTGATTGTCGGCAAGCTAAAACCTGGCGCACGGCTGGTGACGCGCGATCTGGCGGCTCAGTTGGGTACCAGCATCACGCCGGTGCGTGAAGCCTTATTGCGTCTGGTTTCTGCCGGCGCGCTGGATGCCACGCCAGCTGCGGCCTTTTTGGTGCCGGAAATGTCACTGCAACGCTTCGAGGAAATCACGCTAATCCGTAAGCAACTTGAAGGTTTAGCGGTGAGGACGGCGACGCCCTTTGTGGGGAAAAAACAACTTTCTGAACTGAAAAAACTCTGCGTCAGCTTTATGCAGGCCAAGTTAAGCGGCGATGCAGCATTGGCGCTCGAAGCCAATCGCGCGTTTCGTTTTACGCTGTATGGCTATGCGCAAATGCCTACGCTTGAAGCGCTGATTGAACAGCTTTGGGTGCAGATTGGTCCGTGCTTTAACTATCTCTATCCGCAGCCGGCCGAGGTGGTGAATGGGCATCATAATTATGATCATCTGCTGGAAGCGTTGCAGGCGGGTGATGGCGTCATCAGTGAGAAGATTTTGATGAAAGCGATTGATGATGGGGCGGCGATTCTGAAGCAGCATTATTTTGATCAGTGATTCATTTTAGAAGGTCGTCATAAATGACGGCCCTACGAAATACGGGCGGGTTCCTGTGGGGTCGCCATTTATGATGACCGCCGATGTCTCCCTTTAACCGCCCGGTCACCGCAGTGACATAAAACCTTCATTTCCTTCCGCTAGCTTACCGCCATTCTGATTTCTGGATTGCGGATGCATGAGCCACCTTTCGCTTCATCACATCACTAAAGCCTGGGGCGAGAAAATCGCCCTGGACGACATCAGCTTCGACGCGGCAGAAGGCTCGTTTGTCGCGCTGCTCGGTCCTTCGGGCTGCGGTAAATCGACGCTGTTGCGCACCATTGCCGGCCTGGAAACGGCCGATCGCGGTGCGATCCACTTTAAACACGCCGATATCACCCATTTGCCGCCGTCGCAACGCAAGCTTTCGATGGTGTTTCAGTCCTACGCGCTGTTTCCCCACCTTAACGTGCGAGAAAACCTGCTGTTTGGTTTGAAAGCGCGCGGCGAGGAGAAGCAGTCGTTTGCTGCACGCCTCGATAACGTCAGTAAGTTGATGGAGCTGGATAAGTTGCTGGATCGTCTGCCGTCGCAACTCTCCGGCGGACAGCAGCAGCGTGTGGCGCTGGGCCGTGCGGTGATCGCCAATAATACGCTTTGCCTGATGGATGAACCGCTGTCGAACCTTGATGCCAAGCTGCGTCAGAGCATGCGCCGTGAAATCCGCGCGCTACAGAAAAAACTTGGTCTGACCATGCTGTACGTGACGCACGATCAGACTGAAGCAATGAGCATGGCCGACACCATTATTCTGCTCAGCGAGGGCCACATCGAACAGCACGGCACGCCAGACGATCTCTATAACAATCCCGCCAGCGTGTTTGCCGCGCAGTTCATTGGCGCACCGCCGATGAATATCCTGCCGCTGCAGCGCAACGGCGCACATCACACCTTGATGCACCTCACCGCGCCTGTTGTTGAGTATCACGAAGCAGCGCTGAGTCTTGGATTGCGTGCCGAAGATATCCAACTGATCGCCGCAGATCAGGCAGCGCTGACCGCGCGGGTGATCAGTTCTGAATACATGGGGGCTGATACCTTGCTGGTGTGCCAGCTTGCCGGCATCAGCGAGCCGCTGACGGTCAAAGTCCCGGGCATGCAGCGCTTTACCGATGGCAGTGAAGTGGGATTGCAGTGGTCCGCCGCGCGGCAATATCTGTTTCATAGCGAGAGCGGTAAGCGCTGTACGCCAGCCGAACAACACATATTTGCCTCACAGAAAAAATACGCCGTTTAACCGTTGTCATTTGCCCAAGGGAAAATCATGTCTGCGATTCGTTATTCACGTCTTTCTGCCTTAGTCCTCGCCATCACCACCTCAGCTTTTGCGGCTGAACCGGTCAAGCTGCAAATGTATTACCCGATCGCGGTGGGCGGTAAAGTGAGCCACACCGTGGATACGCTGGTGGCGGATTTCCAGAAAGTGCATCCGGACGTGAGCATTCAGCCGGTGTATACCGGTGACTACGCTACCACCGTGACCAAAGCGCTGACTGCATTTCGTGGTGGCAACGCGCCGCAGCTGGCGGTGATCGGCGATATCGAAGCCTATTCTCTGATTGATGCCGGTGCGATTGTGGCGGCCAGCGATTTAGTGCAGGGCGATGAAGGCAAAAAATGGATCGACGGTTTCTATCCGGCGTTTCTGCGTCACATTGACGGCAAAGTGTGGGGCGTACCGTTCCAGCGTTCAACCGTGGTGATGTACTGGAACAAACAGGCGTTTGAGAAAGCCGGTTTGAACGCCGATACGCCACCGGCCAACTGGCAGCAAGTGGTCGAATTCAGTAAGAAACTCACCATCAAAGATGCCAACGGCGTCAGCCAATGGGGCATCGAGATTCCGTCCACGCCAAACGGCTACTGGAACTTCCAGGGCTTGTCCGCTACCAACGGCGGTCGTCTGGATAACGGCAAAGGCACAGCGGTGCACTTCAACACGCCGGGCAACGTGGAAACGCTGCAGTGGCTGACCGATCTCGGCCAGAAAGAGGAAGTGTCGCCAAAGGGCGCGATTGCATGGGGCACCACGCCGCAGGATTTCATCAGCGGCAAAACCGCCATGATGGTGACCACCACCGGCAACCTGACCAACGTGCGTGATAACGCGAAGTTCCCGTTCGGCGTAGCAATGCTGCCGGAGAAAACCCAGCGCGGCAGCCCAACCGGCGGCGGCAACCTGTATGTGTTCAAAAACGCTTCGCCAGAACAGCAGAAAGCGGCGATGGAATTTATCCGTTGGGTCACGTCACCTGAGCAGGCAGCGCGCTGGAGTATTGCCACCGGTTACGTTGCGACGTCTCCGGCAGCGTGGGATACCACGGTGATGAAGGATTACGTCAAAGACGTTCCGCAGGCATTGGTGGCGCGTGAACAGCTGAAGTATGCGCAGCCGGAACTCTCTACTTATAACAGCGTGCAGATTCAGGATGCGCTCAATCACGCGGTAGAAGCGGCGGTGACGCAGGCGAAAACCCCAGCCGAAGCACTTGAAGGCGCACAGAAGCAAGCCGATCGTCTGCTGAAGTCATACCAATAATTATGAGCATGATTCTCACCGTCGCGCCGGTTCGTCGTCCCCGGTTATGGTCGATGCAGCTGTATGGCTATCTGCTGATTTTGCCAGCACTGAGCTTTTTACTGCTGTTCACCCACTATCCGGCGGTTGCGACCGTGTGGGAAAGCCTGTTCAGCGCAGCGCGTAACGGTCGTCCAGCCCATTTTGTTGGGCTGGATAACTATCTCGCGCTGCTGGATGACGACATCTTCATCCAGTCGCTGTTGAATAACCTGCTGTATGCGCTGATCACCATTCCGCTGGCGGTCACGCTGGCGCTGCTGATGGCGCTGGCGGTCAATCGCCATATGCGGGCTAATGCGCTGGTGCGCACCGCGTTCTTTATTCCTTCGCTGCTGCCGATGATCGCCATCGCCAATCTGTGGCTGTTCTTCTACACGCCGCAGCTGGGCTTGCTGAATAAGCTGCTGGCGCTGTTTTCCCTGCCGGCGATTAACTGGCTCGGCGAACCGGGTAGCGCGTTGTACTGCTTAATGGCGGTTTCGGTGTGGCGCGAAGCGGGCTTCTTTATGATCTTTTATCTCGCCGCTTTGCAGCAGATCGATCCGCGCCTCAGTGAAGCCGCGCAAATAGAAGGGGCCTCACGCCGCTATTTCTTCCGTCGCGTGCAGTGGCCGCTGCTGATGCCCACCACGCTGTTTGTACTGATCAATGCGTCGATGAATGCCTTCCGCATCGTCGATCAGGTGATCGCCATGACCAACGGCGGACCGAATAACAGCAGTAGCTTGCTGCTGTTCTATATCTATCGCACCGCTTTCAGCTTCTGGGATATGCCCGCAGCGGCGGCAATGACGGTGGTGCTGCTGGTGATTCTCGCCGCGATTGCGCTGCTTAAATTCAACCTGCTGGACAAGCGAGCCCATTACCAATGAAGCCGACAATCACGTTTGGTCGCCTGTGTCTGAATACGGCGATTGGGCTTGCCGCGTTGCTGTGGTTTTTACCGATTCTTGTGGCATTTTGGGTGGCGATTCATCCAGCATCCGATCAGGCGAGCTTTTCGCTTTTTTCGCCGCTGACGGTACAAAACTTCGTGAATGCCTGGCATGCCGCGCCCTTTGGTCGCTACTTCCTCAATACCAGTTTGCTGGTGCTGATGATTGTGGTGGTGCAGCTGATTCTGGCGACCATGGCCGCTTACGCATTAGTGCGTTTCCGTCTGAAATTCTCGGGCGCGATCTTTGCGCTGATTCTGCTGCAACTGATGATCAGCCCCGACGTGTTGATTCTGAATAACTACAAAACCATTGGCGCGCTGGGTTTCCGCGATACGCTGACCGGCATCGCGCTGCCGTATTTCTCCTCGGCCTTCGCCATCTTTCTGCTGCGCCAGACATTTAAAAGTATTCCGCTGGTATTGGAAGAGGCGGCGATTGTCGAAGGTGCCAGCCGCTTTTACATTCTGCGCAAGATTTACATCCCGCTGGCGAAGCCGATTTATGTGGCGTTTGCGCTGGTGTCGATTAGCTTCCACTGGAATGATTTCCTCTGGCCGCTGGTCATTACTGATTCCGTCAACGTGCGGCCGCTTACCGTTGGCCTGCAACTGTTCTCGGCGCCAGAGCAGGGCGTGCAATGGGCGTTGATTGGCGCTGCTACGTTGATGACCACCTTGCCGCTGCTGGTGCTGTTCCTGATTTTCCAGCGTCAGTTTATTCAATCGTTTATGCGTGCCGGTATTCGCTAAGGAGTGCTTTTCGTGTCTTATCCGCATCCGCTGACTGAATTACAGCGTGAACTGCTGGGCGATGTCGCCGAGCTCTATGCCTTACCCGATGTGCGTTCCGCACCGCTAAGCGGCACGCTGCGTTTCGGTTTGATTGCCGATCCACAATATGCCGACATCGACGCCGATATCGCGAAAAATCTCTACTATCGTCATGCGCTGCGCAAGTTACCGCAGGCGATTGAAGCGTTGAATCAGCAGCCGCTGGATTTTGTCGTCACGCTGGGGGATTTAGTCGATCGTGACTGGAGCAGCTACGCGGCGATATTGCCGATTTACGATCGCCTCGAGCATCCACATGCGGTGGTGCTGGGCAATCACGATGCACAGACCATCGCGCAGCATCTCAACGAGGCCGCCGCGCTGCCAAAAAGCTATTACGCCTTTGGATTGCAGGGCTGGCGTTTTATTGTTTATGACGGCAACGATATTAGCCTCTATTGCAACACGCAGAACGGAGACGATCGCGCGCTGGCGGAGGCGATGCTGGTGGATCTGACCGAGCGTCAGCAGCCGCAGGCGAAACCGTGGAACGGCGCGGTAGGAACGCAGCAGTTAGCGTGGATTGAGCAGCAGCTGCAACAGGCCCAACAGCAAGGCGAGAAAGTGGTGGTGTTTGGCCATTATCCGCTGGCGCCGCACAATAGCCACAACTTGCTGAATGGCAGCATGCTGGCAGATCTGCTTTCTAGTTACAACATACAATGCTGTTTCTCTGGACACGATCATCGAGGCGGCTTTGCGCACATCGGTCAAACAGGCTTTTATACGCTGAAAGGCATGCTGGATGGAGCAGACGAGGTGCCGTTTGCGGTGGTAGAAATTGAGGGCGATGAAGTACGCGTGAAAGGATACGGCGTAGGGTCGCCATTTATGGCGACCGCTCATGATGATAATGGCATTTGCCCGCGCTGACGAAGAATCGCAATCTCTTCGGCGCGCTGCAGCAACTGTTGCAAATCATCCTCATCAATATCCAGCACTTCACCGCTTTCCAGCGCCTGATGCAGGTCTTCACGCGTAATCGGTACGTCGATCACCACAGGCGGTGCTTTGATTTCAGTTGCCGCCAGCGGATGTGGGTAACGACGTCCGGCGAGATTATTAAACACCAACGCCAGCAGCGCCAAACAAACCGAGTTCAACAATACCGGCGTTAAAATAAAGTGGTAACCCAGTTGCTGGACGCCGTTACCGCCTAAAATTGCGGTCAGCGCTACCGCGCCGCTCGGTGGATGCAGGCAGCGCAGTTGAAACATTAGCGCAATGGTCAAACAGGCCGCGATGCCGCACGCCAATGCAGCATGGGGAACCCACAATGCGGTGGTAACACCGACAACGCCCGCCACCAGATTGCCACCGACAATTGACCATGGCTGCGCCAGCGGACTATTCGGCAGACCAAACAGCAACACCGCCGAAGCGCCCATTGGCGCGACAAACCACAGATTCACTTCGCCCAGCAGCCAGTGACTGGTCAGGCTGGTTATCATTAAACCCAATCCCGCGCCAACACTGGCGATGACCATCTGCTTTTTGCCTCCCGGTAACGGATGAGGCCAAAGGCCGGCCAGAAAGGTGCGCACGGATGCAATCCACGTCACCGATGGCTGAATTGTCATGAGGGAATCACTCTGTCATAAGAAAAAACGATGGGTGCGAATTGTCGCTGATCGATCTGCTGACAACAACCACATTGTTAGTGTGCTGTTATATCGTGGTGAGAGAAATGCTGATGATTGTCGCGATGCTTAACCAACACCTAAGGTTGCTGTATAGTCCGTTTTTTTTCGGAGGAACCATGCTGCCTAACTCATCCACACGCCTGAACAAATACATCAGCGAGAGCGGTATCTGCTCACGCCGCGATGCCGATCGTTACATCGAGCAAGGCAACGTTTTCATTAACGGTAAACGCGCTGCCGTCGGTGCGCAGGTGTTTGCGGGGGATGAAGTCAAAGTGAACGGGCAGCTGATTGAGCCGCGAGACGAAGAAGATTTAGTGCTGATTGCGCTGAACAAACCGGTCGGCATCATCACCACTATGGAAGAGGGGGAACGCGACAACATCGGTGATTTCGTCAATCACAGCAAACGCGTGTTCCCGATTGGTCGTCTGGATAAAGATTCGCAGGGGCTGATTTTCCTCACCAACCACGGTGATCTGGTGAATAAAATCCTGCGTGCCGGCAATAACCACGAAAAAGAGTATGTGGTCACCGTTGATAAGCCGATCACCGATGAATTTATTGCCGGAATGGGCGCGGGCGTACCGATGCTCGGTACCGTCACCAAAAAGTGCAAAGTTAAAAAAGAGTCGACCTTTGTCTTCCGCATCATTCTGGTTCAGGGGCTGAATCGTCAGATTCGTCGCATGACCAAGCACTTTGGTTTTGAAGTCACCAAGCTTGAACGTACGCGCATCATGAACGTCAGTCTGAAAGGGATTCCGCTCGGCGAATGGCGTGATTTAACCGATGACGAGCTGATCGACCTGTTCAAACTGATTGAAGACTCTTCATCGGAAGATCAAAAAACGCAGAAGACGCAGGCGAAGAAGAAACCGGCCAGCGCAGCCAAAAAGCCCGCTGCCGGCGCTAAGCCGGGTGAGAAAGCGGGTGCAAAACCAGCGAATCGCCAGCGTTTCGCGCAGCCGGGTCGTAAGAAGAAAGGGCGTTAATTTTTCATTCCCCGCTCAGAGCGCGCGGGGAAAAGCCGTTACTTGTCGTTGCCAAATCCTTGCTTCTTCAGCGCGTCCAGCACGTGCGGGAAGTAAATCTTGTGATAATAACCGCTGACGCTTTCGCTCCAGCTCTCGCCATCATCACGTCCAGTATTTTTCCAGTGCTGCACCATTTCCTGATTGTAGGCGGCGATGTGCTGCTCCAGTCCATCACGCTGATAGCGCTCTTCATGACGGAAGGTTGTCAGCGGCAGACGCGGCTTCTGATGCGCAGGCTGATCGACATGGCCAATCACCACGCCCGCCACCGGGAAAGTGTATTCCGGCAAATCCAGCAAGCTAATTAACGCCTGTGGATCGCGACGAATACCGCCAATCGGCACAATGCCCAAACCTTCTGCGCGCGCCGCTGCCATGATCGAACCGAGCGCAATACCGACATCGGTTGAGCCCGACACAATGCTTTCGATGCTCTGCTGGGCGATTTGCTCGCGGTCGATCGCATTCATCGCCAGGCGCGATTTATGCATATCCAGCACCAGGGTAATAAACACCGGCGCTTTGGCTATCCACGGCTGGCCGCCGGCAATCTGTGAGATTTGTGCGCGTTTCTCAGCATCGCGCGTCACCACCAAAGAGACCTGCTGCGAGTTCACCGAGGTTGGCGCGCGATACGCGGCCGAAATGATGCGATCCAGCACCGCATCCTCAACGGGAAGGTCGGTAAAACTGCGATCGCTTTTATGACTGGTGAAAATATCGATTAATGAACTCATGGATCCTCCTGATTGGGAGGCGAGAGCGTAACAGAAGAGGGATAGAACGGACTTAACCGTTGTTGCCGTGGCTAACTACTTCTTTTGAATAAGCAAAGTGCGGAATGCGATAAGCGGTGAAACCGGTGCAAAATGCACCGGCTAAGCGACTTTGGCTGCAGCGACAGCCGGATGCACGCTGCGATCTGGCCCGCTGAGCATCACCGGTTTACCGGAACGTAATCCACGCTGGAATTGGGTCATGCGTTCAAGGCTGATCCCGGCACCGCACCACAGCAGGTGATGATCGTGACGGCTTTCTGAACCGTACAGCATCGGTTGTGAGGTTTGATCGACATCGACGCAGAATCCTTGTCCGCTAAGGCGAATGGCTTCCAACCACACTTCCGTCTCATCGCCGGTGCTGACCACTTCCAGCAACAACGGCATCTGCTGCTGACGGGCTGACGCGCGTTTTACGCAGTCGCTATGATGCACGATCGCCTCATGGAAGCGCGTTAACCGACGCGATGCGCCGCGACGTGTATCATCACGCAGCCAGCGATTAAGCGGTTTCATCAGCACGTTGACGAAATCATCGCTGCTATAATCGCCAGCCAGATTGCGCACGGTACGCGCCAGTTCGCGATCAGAACCCAGCTCCAGTTGACGTAACAGATCGCCACGGCGTGCCACCCAACCAGACGACGAATAATCGAGCCCGCAGTGTCGGCCTTGATAGATTTGCCACAGCGTGGCGCCACCGGCGGTTAATGCCATCATGGCGAGCACTTCATCAACCTGATGTCGGCTCCAATCTTTATTGACGTGATTCTCAGAAATTAATCCACCGCGCAACCAGCGACGTAAATTGGCACGGTTGGCACCAGTAATGGCGCAAACGGTTTCAGTTGAATAAAAGTTCATTACGAGCCCTCAGATTGAGGGTGAATGGCCGTGGGTGCTAATCCAGGATGAGCGACCATCCTGAACCTTATCTGTATGGATTACCAGTATCTTTACTTAACTCGGCATAAACAGGCGAAGATCCCTTTCGCCCTGAAAAGCGTTAACTGACTTTAACCACGGTTTTACCGAAGTTTTTACCTTTTAGCATATCGAAAAACGCCTGCGGCGCGTTTTCCAGCCCGTCGATCATGTGCTCGCGATAGTGGATTTTTTGCTGCTCCACCAGCGGCGTCATCGCTTTGAGAAATTCAGGGTAACGATCGCCATAATCCTGGAAGATGATAAAGCCCTGCATGCGAATACGACGTTTGAGAATACCGCCCATGATTTGCGGGGTGCGATCCGGGCCCGGCGGTAATTCGCGGCTGCTGTAGCCAGAAACAAGGCCACATACCGGCACGCGCGCCGCAGTGTTCAGCAGCGGGAATACTGCATCAAACACTTTGCCGCCGACGTTCTCAAAGTAAATATCGATGCCGTCCGGGCAGGCCGCCGCCAGCTGTTCTGCAAAGTCGTCACGATGGTGATCGATACAGGCGGAGAAACCGAGTTTCTCAATCGCATAGCGGCACTTCTCTTCGCCACCGGCGACACCCACAACATGGCAGCCTTTGAGTTTGCCAAGCTGACCCACGGTGGCACCGACCGGGCCGGTAGCCGCTGCAACCACTAAGGTTTCACCCTGTTTTGGCTGGCCGATATCCATCAAGCCCATATAAGCGGTAAAGCCCGGCATCCCGAGAATGCCCAGCGCCCAGGAAGGATGGGGCAGATCGCCCAGTTTCGCCACGCCATTTCCGTCCGAAACCGCATAGCTTTGCCAGCCGCTCTGCGCGAGGACCACATCGCCTTGTTTGAAATTCGCATGTTTAGATTCCACTACTTCGCTCACCGTGCCGCCAACCATCGGTTGGTCGAGTTCTGCTGGCGCAGCATAGGATTTGCTGTCATCCATGCGCCCGCGCATATACGGGTCGAGCGACAAATAGAGCGTGCGCAGCAGGATTTGGCCATCCTTCACCTCAGGAATTGGCTGCTCCACCAGGCGGAAGTTCTCTTTTACCGGTTCGCCATGCGGGCGTGAGGCTAATAGCCAAGCTTGATTACGTTGATTTGATTGCGACATTTTTACCTCTATTAGCGTTTTCACGTGAGGGAAGTGTAGACGAGGAAAAGGCAAGTTTGAGGATAAGGTCGCCATTAATGGCGACCCTACAGATGTTTCGTAGGGTGCGCATTTATGCGCACCTGGTAAAAACGCCAGTGAGCCAGCGCACAAACCAAGCGTAAACTTTTCGACGCGAATTAACATAACACCATGAATTTTAACAATCATAGGTCATTTGCCTAAGCGGTCTCGGGCAATGCCACATACACCAGAGCCAACTCTGCTGCGTATACCTATAGCGATGCTTTTCTCCCTACAGGTGACGCATGACACAACAACAATACGCACTATCGCCCGATCATGACGCGCATATCGCCTCAGCCATCGGCAAGTTTTTCCGCCGCATCATTCCGATGCTGGCGCTGATGTTAATTGTGAACCAGATTGACCGGGCAAACATTGGCTTCGTTAAAGCCGAACTGCAAACGGATGCGGGCATCAGCGCCGCCGCCTTCGGTTTAGGCGCAGGACTGTTCTTTATCGGCTATGCGCTGTTTGAAGTGCCGAGCAACATGATGCTGAAGAAACTTGGCGCACGCGTGTGGCTGACGCGCATCATGATTACGTGGGGCATGGTGGTAGTGCTTACCGGTTTTGTCAGTACGCCGCTGCATTTCTATCTGCTGCGTTTCCTGCTCGGCGTGGCGGAAGCCGGCTTCTTTCCTGGCGTGCTGTTCTATTTCCGTCAATGGGTACCGAATGCGTGGCGAGGGCGCGCCACCGCGATGGTGCTGAGCGCCACGGCCAGCGCCTTTCTGTTCTCCGGTCCGCTCACCGGCGCGATTTTGATGATGCACGATGTTGGCGGCATCGCGGGCTGGAAATGGGTGATGTTTATGGAAGGCGGCGGATCGATTGTGATCGGCTTGCTGGCCGCCTTTGTGCTGGTATCCAAACCTGAAGGTGCGAAGTGGCTCAGCGACGCGGAGAAACAGGCGCTGGCGGAGCAACTATCACTTGAAGATGCCGCTCGCGAAGAGCACGCGGTGACACACGGCCGCTGGGGCTTGATCACCGATCGTAGCCTTTTATCTTACTGCCTGATCTTCTTCACCATGACCATGACCGGCTACACGTTAGTGTTCTGGCTTCCGCAGATCATTCAACGCATTCAGGGCTTCAACAGCTTCGAAACCGGATTGCTGACCGCCGTCCCGTGGCTATTCGCTATCGTCGCGCTGTTTCTGCTGGGCAAAGCCACCGACCGCTATCGCGATAAGCTGGATAGAGGGCTCGGCATCGCCATGCTGATCGCCGCGTGCGGCACCTTCATGGCCACGCTGGGTACGCCGTGGTTCGGTTTTGTAGCGATGATTGTGGCCTGTATCGGCTCCAAAGTGAGCGCGGCGTTCTTCTGGCCGATGCCACAAAGTGAATTACCGGCCTCGATTGCCGCACCCGGCATTGCACTGATCAACTCGATTGGCAACCTGGGCGGCTTCTTTGCGCCCACGGTATTCGGCTACCTCGAAATGCACACCGGCAGCACCACTGGCGGACTTTACGCCCTGACCAGCGTGTCCGTGGTTACCGGACTCTATTTGCTGCTGCGTCGCAAGCCTGTTCCACCCGCATTCGGTCACACGGAGAGAAACCATGTCAGACAGTCCAGTCATTAAATCGATGCGCATCGTTCCGGTTGCCGGTTACGACAGCATGTTATTGAACATTGGCGGCGCCCATAACTGCTATTTCACGCGCATCATCGTGATATTGACCGATTCCGCTGGACATACCGGCGTCGGTGAAACGCCGTGTCATGCATCCACCTTGCAGCTGCTGGAACAGTTTCGTCCGCTGATCGAAGGCAGTTCGCTGCTGCGCCTCAACGCGACGCTAGGCCAGTTGTTCAGCAGCGAGGCACGTCAGCAACAAACTTCGCACACCAATGACATTCATATCCCGCAGATGAATCCGGAGAAGTTTTATAACGCTGCCGCCGCGATTGAAGCGGCGCTGCTGGATCTGCAAGGCAAGCTTTTCAATCTGCCGGTAGCGGATCTGCTGGCCAGCGGCAAACAGCGCGACCGCATTCCGGTGCTCGGCTATTTGTTCTACATCGCCGATCGCCAGCGCACCAATATGAACTATCGATCGGGAGAGCATGAGCAAGATGGTTGGTTCCGTCTGCGTCATGAAGCGGCGATGGACAGCGATGCTGTGGTGCGGCTCGCCGAAGCGGCGGTTGAGCAATACGGCTTCCGCGATTTCAAGCTAAAAGGCGGCGTGCAGCCAGGCGAAGTGGAAGTGGCAACGGTTGAATCGCTGCTGGCACGATTCCCTGACGCGCGCGTCACCGTCGATCCTAATGCCAGCTGGTCGCTGGATGAGGCGATTCGCTTTGGCAAGCAGCTGGCCGGGAGAGTACCGTATCTGGAAGATCCTTGCGGCGCGGAACAGGGTTATTCCGGCCGGGAAACGCTGGCCGAGTTTCGCCGCGCCACCGGCGTGCCGGTCGCGACTAACATGATCGCCAATGACTGGCGCCAGCTGCATCATGCGCTGCAGCTGAATGCTATCGATATCCCGCTCGCCGATCCGCACTTCTGGACGATGCGTAACGCCAACGTGGTGGCGCAGCTGTGCAACGAATGGGGGCTGACAACCGGCTGCCACTCCAATAATCATTTTGATATTTCGCTGGCGATGGTCGCGCACCTTGGCGCCGCGGCACCGGGCGATCGTCAAACCGCCTTTGATACGCACTGGATTTGGCAGGATGGTCAGCAGCTTACACGTCAACCGCCGCAGATCCGTGACGGCTATCTGGAGTTGCCGCACGGGCCGGGATTGGGCATCGAGCTGGATATGGATCGCATCGAGCAAGCGCATGCGCTCTACAACGCGCTGCCGGATAAAAATCGCAACGATGCGCTGGGTATGCAGTTTTTGATCGATAACTGGCGCTATGACGCCAATCGTCCGTCATTGGTACGCTAAGGAAGCAGCATGAAGAAGATATTACGCGCGGCGACGCTGTTAGCGTCGTTAGCTGCCAGCGCGCCGTTACTGGCACAAACTTTTGTCTACGTTTCAGAAGCCGATGATGGCACCATCGCGCGCTACGCGCTGAACGAGCAAACCGGTGCGCTACAACTGTTGGGACGCACGCAAGCCGGTGGCAAAGTGATGCCGATGGCGTTAAGCGCCGATCATAAACATCTGTACGCCGCGATTCGCAGCAAACCGCTGCAACTTGTCAGCTGGAACATCGACAGCAAATCGGGCGATCTCAGCCCTTTGAACGCCGTATCCGCTGCGGCCAGTTATCCCTACATCAGCACGGACCCGCAAGGGCGTTTTCTGCTGGGCGCGTCCTATGATGGCGATGTGGTGCACGTTTACAAACTCACTAACTATGGCAAGCTGATTGCGCCTCCAGTCGGCAGCTACAAAACCGGACATGCCGCACACTCGGTGATTGTTGATACGAGCGGAAAACACGCTTATGTCGGCAATCTCGGCACCGATCGTATGCTGCAGTTGAAGCTGAGCGCCGATGGCGAACTGTCGGGTTTGGGCAACGGTTATGTTAAAACGGCGACAGATAACGGACCGCGTCATTCGATGTTGTCGCCAGATAATCGCTATCTCTACAACATCGGTGAAATGGGCGGCATCATTACGCAGTTTCGTCGTGAAGCCAGCGGTGAACTGGTGAAAGTGGCGGAGACGCCGAATGCCGTCGCTGAAAAATATAAGCTGCAACACGGTAAAGAGCGACCTCCGGGCTACAGCGACTCTACGCCGCGCATCTGGGCGGCCGATATTCGTCTGACGCCGGATGGCCGTTTTCTGTATGTTAGCGAGCGGACCAGCAGCACCATCAGCGGATATCGGATCAATAGAGATGACGGCAAACTGACGCTGATTGATAGCTGGCAAATCGAGAAGCAGCCGCGCGGTATCGCGATTACCGCTGACGGACGTTGGCTGATTGCCAGCGGCGAGAAGAGTGCGGTTACTGGCAGCTATGCCATTGATCAGGAAAGCGGGGCGCTGAAACGCGTTGGCGAGGCACCTGCCGGCGGAGATGCCAATTGGGTGACGGTGGTGAGTTACAAATAATCCCGTAGGGTCGCCATTCATGGCGACCGCTATCAAAATGCGCACCTTACAGTTGCTGATATTCCTCGTCAGAAACCGGCTCAAGCCACTCATTGGAAGCGCCTTCAGCCGGTACTGCGATAGCAATGTGTGCGAACCAGCTATCGGCCGATGCGCCATGCCAATGCTTCAATCCCGCCGGAATGTTTACCACATCGCCAGCCACTAACTGACGCGCCGGCTGATTCCACTCCTGATACCAACCGGTTCCGCCAGTCACCAGCAAAATCTGGCCGCCGCCATGATGGATATGCCAGTTATTGCGGCAGCCCGGTTCAAACACCACGTTGCCGATGTTGACGCCTTCTGTCGTCAGCATGCTCAGATAGCTGGTACCGGTAAAGTATTGTGCAAAAGCGTCGTTTTTAGGCCCTTTCGGGAAGATACCATTGCCATCAAATTGGTCGTTCATCTTTATCTCCATGTAAGTGCAGCATGGTTAAAGTGTAGCGGCGGGATGGCTGAATGATAATGCGCTCAAAGCTGCAAGCACTTGTGAGCGCAATTCATTAATGCAAGGTGCGTGACATTGTCACTAATTGGGGTAAACAGATTGTGCTAACATTCCGCGACGATCGAACTTTCTTGCGGCTAACCACAGCAGCGCGGTGACAAACCAACCAATAATCCACGACACATCGTTACCGGCAAAAATCCAGGTTAACGAACCGTGATGCAGCGGATTATCAATGAACGGCAACTGAACCAGCACGCCGCAAAAGTAGACAACAATCCCCGCCCAATTCCAGCGCCCGTAACGTCCGTTGGGTTGGGAAAGCGCCGGCACATCGACTTTACCTTTGGTGATCAGGTAGAAATCCGTCAGGCTGATAGCGCTCCACGGCACAAAAAAGGCCAGTAAAAACAGCAGGAAATGAGTGAAAGATTTCAGGAACGCAGGTTCGCTGATCAGTGCAATCACACATGAGATCGTCACCATCAGCACCACAAACAGAATGCGGCCGCCACGACTTAACGCCGTTTTCTGACGGAAGCCAGAAACGATGGTGGTAAGCGACATAAAACTGCCGTAAGCATTCAGCGTGGTGAAGGTGATTTTGCCGAAGCAGATCGCGAAGTAAATCACCATCGCCATCGTGGCGCTGCTGCCTAAACTGACGATATAGCCAACCTCGTTGCCAGAAAAAGCCTTACCGGCAATCGCTGCGACAATCACACCCAAGGTCATTGAAGCTTGTGTGCCTAAAACGGTACCGAAGAAAACGCAGTTAAAGAGTTTTTTCGCTGAGACGTTGTCCGGTAAATAGCGCGAGTAGTCAGAGACATACGGACAGAATGCAATCTGCCATGATGACGACAACGAAACGGCCAGCAGGAAATTAGCGACGGTGAAATGCTGGTTTTGCCACACCGCAGAAAGGTCATGGGTTGAGAGCAGCGTGATAAACAGGTAAACAAAGGCGAGCACGCCAATCACGCTGGCCACTTTTCCGAGCTTGTGAATCACGCGATATCCCAGCACCGCGATGACGACGATAATCGCGCTGAACAGGATCATGCCTGAAGCATTGCTGGTATTGATCAGTTTGGCCAGCGCCTGTCCGGCCAACACCGTGCCGCTGGCAGAAAATCCGACATACATGATGCACACCAATACTAACGGAATCACCGCACCATAAACGCCAAACTGCATGCGGCTGGTGATCATTTGCGGCAATCCGAGGCGCGGTCCCTGAATCGCGTGCAGCGACATGATCGCCGCACCGACAACTTGCCCAACCAGCAATCCGATGATCGACCACACCACATCGCCACCCAACACCACCGCCAGCGCGCCGGTCACGATAGCGGTGATCTGCAAATTGCCGCCAAACCATAAGGTGAACTGGCTAAAAGGGTGTCCGTGGCGTTCGCTCGGAGGAATGTAATCAATGGATCGCGTTTCTGACAGGCGCTGTTTCTCTGCGCCGGCGTAATCTGCTGCAGGTGATTCGGCTGACATAGTTTCCTCGCTGAAGCGTCTAAAGAGGGCGAATTATTGTTAGTATGATGTGGCTTCTGTTGGTGATACATGTATATACATGTAGCGATATTGTCACGCAGAATAGAAACTTACAATACGATCGGTCATTGGAAAATGTGATGACGCGGGCAAGGTTGGCAGGAAGTGAAAACTTAAAGAATAACGCTGGCTTTAGAAAAGCCAGCGGACAAAATGCTTACTGATGTGAACAGCGTTGAGCAATTAGACGATCAATTCCCCACGGGCCACAGCCCTGAACCATTAACATCACGCACATCAAAATGTAACTGGATTCAGGCAGATACAGCAGCCAGCTATACCAGGTTAATAAATTCAGGTCGGCGGGAATGTGATGCAGTCCAACGGTAAAAAGTGCCACAAGGCTGATCACCAGCAACACTAAAGCGCCCAAACGCGTAAATAAACCCAGCGCCATAAGTAATCCAAACAGCGTTTCACAACTGGCGACAAACACTGACATGAACTCTGGAAAGGGAATGCCGGCTTCAGTGATGGTTTCCAGCATCAGCGCCTGATTAGCCGCAACAAACACTTTGTTAAAACCGGATGCGAAGAAGAACAAACCGAAAGCGACGCGCATGAGCGTCAACGGCAGGAAGTTAACGCTTCCAGGGGATTGAAATAGAGTGAGGCATCGTGCCATCTGAAATCTCCTTAATAATTTAGGAGCGGTAGTATATCAGGATAGTCCGTTTTGATGCCGTCTTAAGGCAAATTTCGCTGACGTCGCTACGCGAATTCTGCTAAAAGAGCAGGGTAGTAACCGCTGAGAATTCACGTAGAGTTGCCGGTTTTATCGCCAGAAATTACTTATCTTTGCCCATTGTCCAGGGATTTGGCGCTGCATCATCCGGCTTTGACGCAGAAAAATCATCCAGTGAATCCAGATAAAGCGCTTCAACTTCAGCGCGCGCCCATGGTGTACGGCGCAAAAACTTCAGGCTCGATTTGACGCTCGGATCGCTTTTGAAGCAGTTGATATTGATGAGCTTGCCCAGTTCGGCCCAGCCATAATGGGCGACCAGCGCATTAATTTGCATCTCAAGCGTCACGCCGTGCAAGGGATCTTTGGAGCGATGATCGTTCATAGGAAATCCTTAAAATGTTGACGGCAAAGGTTACAAGAAAGCCTCGCCAGCGGCAATGGTGCGATCTTCATTGCCGGTAAATGCGGTACACTTGTTGCAAGAAAATCACTATTGGACGGTACGCTATGAACGACAAGAAAATGATTTCCATCGATCAATTCAATCTCAGTGAACGCGTTGCAGTAGAAGAAGCGTTTAAAGGATTGATGGAGAAGTATCGCCAACGCACCGGCAAAGAGCCGGATGCAAAGAAAGAGAAAGAGTTCACGGCGGAAGCCCGACAGCAGGTCATGACGACGAAATTGGCCAAAGAGAAAGCGCTAGCTGAAAAAGCAAAGAAAACGCCAACGCGCAGGAAGAAACCGGAGTCGCTGAAAGAGAGCGAGGTTAGCGATTTCAACTGGAAGGCGTCAGTGATTAAAGGGCGCAGATAACGGCAGCGTGAGTTCAACAGTCCGTCGCCAGGATTATCGCTGGTTACGGATTGTTGGTGAATGAGGTAATTGAAGGCAGGTGATGGGATGATGGTGATTTGAGTGCGCGTTCACATACTTCATTTAACATAATATACATTATGCGCCCTTTGATGGAAAAGGAACCGTTCATCGGTTCCTCTCAAGTCACAAATACGCTTACGGACGTGCAGCCGTGCCATCTGGCAGGCGCGCATTGGTCCAGTCCGGAATCCCACCCGATACAGGATATTTCGCCGCCTCTTTCAGATCGATATCCACGCCCAACCCCGGACGATCGCTAAGGTACGCATAACCACGATCAATCTCTGGACAACCTGGGAACACCTCCTGCAGCGCCTCGTTGACCGGCGTGTACTCCTGAATACCAAGATTGGTGATGCTCAGATCGATATGCAGGTTTGCCGCCACGCCAATCGGTGAGATATCGCCAGGACCATGCCACGCGGTGCGCACGCCAAACAGTTCGGCAAAGGTCGCCAGTTTCTTCGCGGGTGTGATGCCGCCAATGGTGCTGACGTGGCAGCGAATATAATCGATCAGCTGGTTTTGAATTAACGGCTTCCACTCGTTGATTTGCGTAAACAGCTCGCCCATGGCAATCGGCGTGCTGCTTTGGCTGCGTAACTTGCTTAGCCAATCGATATTCTCCGGCGCAACCGGATCCTCAAGGAAAAACAGCTGATACGGTTCGAGTGATTTCGCGAGCTGAATCGAAGCGATTGGCGTGATGCGCTCGTGCACATCATGAATAAACTCCACGCCAAAGCCGAGTTTATTGCGCAGATGATCAAACAGGCGCGGTACGGCGCGTGCATAAGCATCCGGATCGAAATAGATGCCGTGCGTAGGATTACGCGGTGATACTTTCGGCTGAATATTGCGGGCCTTGGCCAGCTTGCCGGCAATCAGACGTAAATCATCGGTACCCGCGCCGCCATACATGCCCATCTGACAGCGCACATATTGATAGCCCTCCTCCATGCGCGCGCGAATGTTATCTTCAACTTCAATCTCATCTGCGCCGTCGCAGTGACGATAAAGCGGCACGCCATCACGACATTTGCCGCCAAGCAGTTCATATACCGGCAAGTCGGCGACTTTGCCCTTCAGATCCCACAGCGCCATATCAACGCCGGAGAGCGCATTATTCATCACCGGACCGTTACGCCAGTAACCGCTCACCGCTGCCGATTGCCAGATATCTTCGATACGCGCCGGGTCTTTACCGATCAGAAACGGCTTCATGTAGTTTTCGATGGCTGCGGCGACCGCATAGATGCGCTGAGTAAAGGTGGCACAGCCCAAACCGTATAAACCGGGTTCGCTGGTTTCGATTTTTACCACCACCAAATCGATGCCGCCTGGCGCGGTAAGGATGGTTTTTACATCGGTAATTTTCAGGTTACTCATCATGATCCTCACGGTAGCTGGATAACATGCTGTATGATGTCCTACATGTTATGTGTATTAAAAAGCCCTGTTCAGGGCTTTTGGTTATTCAGTTATGGCGTACATCTTCAATGGCGTGCACGTTATGGGTCATCGCACTATTAAGCGTCTCGGCCGCCAGCGCCGCATCGCGGTTTTTCAACGCCATAAAGACTTTGATATGGGCTTCTACGCTTTCCAGCGTGATGCCTAACACCCGATTTAACTCTTCCAGGTAATGCACATAAATCCCTTTCAGGGATTCCATTACGTGGATGAACACCTTGTTGTGCGAGGCTTTCACAATCGCCAGATGGAAATCGTAATCCGCCAGCGAGTACTTTTTGTAGTCATCTTTACTCACCAGCATGCGATTCAAGGCGCTTTCCAGCACTTTGACATCTTCATCAGTGGCGTTCTGAACTGCCAGCTCCATACATTTGAACTCGACGGTCTGACGGAAAACCCGCATATCATCAAACTCTTCCTGCGACAGATGCAGAATGGGCTGGTTATCACTGAACGATCCGTAGCGCGCCACTTCGCGGGTAACATATGTGCCCTTCCCCTGATGCGTCACCACTACGCCAAGGTCGCGCAGCTTCTGCACGGCACTCCGCACGCTGACGCGGCTCACCTGAAAGGTTGCGGTCAATTCCGCTTCAGAGGGCAACTTACAGCCCGGCTCCCACAGACCATCCTGAATGTTCTGCTTCATCTGTTCGTAGATGACATCAACCACATTATGTTTTTGGATACTTTCCAGCGCCACGGCGTTACTCACTTGTCCTACATGTCTACCGCTTTTTAACGCGTCACTGCTCGCAACACAAGCAGCAATTTTTTGTGTGGCAAAAGCGATAATACGAAATTCCGTAATTTAATGATTATTTTCATTGGTTTAACCATCAAAGGTAGATGATTGCCTTTTGGCGATGACATTAAATATTTGTGAGATATCTTACAAATCTCTCGCCTGCCAATTGCTGCCTTTCTGCGCATCACGTAAAAGTAATTCATCCAACTTGTTAGTCATGTTACATGAAGGACGTTTTGTTATGCAGACCTTATTTAACCTCTCCGGGAAAACCGCCCTGATCACCGGTTCAACGCGCGGCTTAGGATTCGCTTATGCACAAGGCCTGGCGCAAGCCGGCGCAAAAGTGCTGCTGAATGGCACGCGTCAGGAGCATATGGATACGGCGCTGGAACAATTACAGAAGCAGGGATTTGACGCCCGAGGCTTTCTGTTCAATGTGGCAGATGAAGCCGCGATTGAAGCGGTATTCCAGCAGCTCGACGAAGAGAGTATTCACGTCGACATTGTGATCAACAACGCAGGTATTCAGTTCCGCAAACCGATGCTGGAACTGGCATTGAGCGACTGGCAGCGCGTGCTGGATGTCAATCTCACCAGCGCGTTCCTCGTTTCGCGTGCGGCAGCCAAACGCATGGTGCAACGTCAGCGCGGCGGGAAAATTATCAATATCGGATCGCTAACCAGCGAAGCCGCGCGCCCTACCGTCGCGCCTTACACTGCGGCGAAAGGCGGTATCAAACTGCTGACTAAATCGATGGCGGCTGAATGGGCGCCGTTCAATATCCAGACCAACGGCATCGGGCCGGGCTACATCCTCACCGATATGAACGAAGCGTTGGTTGAAAACGAAGAGTTCAATAAATGGGTCTGCAGCAGCAACCCTTCTGGCCGCTGGGGAAAACCCGACGAACTGGTGGGTACCGCCATTTATCTGGCGTCCTCTGCTTCCGATTACGTCAATGGCCAGATGATTTACGTGGATGGCGGCTGGCTCGCCACCTTGTAACAGCGACCTAAGCTGGGCATCAAGACTCAGCTGTATCCTACTCAAGCGACCTGAGGTCATACCATGAACCAGAATATTGCAGGGATTTTACCGGCCAGTCGGTGGGGAAAACTCATCCCGATTGCCTTTATTACCTATAGCCTCGCCTACCTCGATCGTGCCAACTACGGTTTCGGTGCCGCCGCAGGTCTGGCTGAAGATCTCAATATCACGCCCGCCATTTCAGCTCTACTCGGCGCACTATTTTTCCTTGGTTACTTCTGTTTTCAGGTGCCGGGCGGCATATACGCTGAAAAGCACTCGGCGAAGAAGCTGATTTTCTGGAGCCTGATCCTGTGGGGCGCATTGGCTACCGCCACCGGCATGGTGCACAGCGTGGCGCTGCTGGCGGTGATTCGCTTCCTGCTTGGCGTGGCGGAAAGTGTGGTGATGCCGGCGATGCTGATCTTCCTCAGCCACTGGTTCACGCGCGCGGAGCGATCCAAAGCCAATACTTTTCTGTTCCTCGGCAATCCGATTACCGTGTTATGGATGTCGATCCTCTCCGGCTATCTGGTGAATTCCTTTGGCTGGCGCGGCATGTTCATTATTGAAGGTGTGCCCGCCATTTTGTGGGCATTTATCTGGTGGAAAATTTATGCCGACCGACCGCGCGATGCCAAATGGCTGAGCGAAGCGGAAAAGCGTGCAGTAGAAAACGCGCTGGCGGCAGAGCAGCAATCGATCAAACCGGTTAAGAATTACCGTGAAGCCTTCCGCTCGCCTAAGGTGCTGGCGCTGGCCTTTATCCACTTCTTTTGGAATATCGGCATGTACGGTTTCATCATGTGGCTACCTTCAATGCTGAAGAGCGCGTCCGGCATGGGCATCGTCGCGACCGGTTGGCTCTCTGCCGCGCCCTATCTGCTCGCCGTGCCGCTGATGCTGACCGCATCTTGGTTCTCCGATAAATATCAGCAGCGTAAAAACATCGTGCTGCTTTTCCTTGGGCTGGGCGCGGTGTGCTTCATTGCTTCCTTTACGCTCGGTGCGACCCACTTCTGGCTCTCATGGGTGCTGTTGGTGATTGCTGGCGGTGCGATGTACACGCCGTATGGCCCGTTCTTCGCGGCGATTCCTGAGATGCTGCCACGCAACGTGGTGGCGGGCGCGATGTCCTTCGTGGTCTGTTTCGGTGCGCTGGGGTCGTTCGTCGGCGCGTGGATTGTGGGCTATCTCAATGGCCTGACCGGCAGCCCGGCGGCATCTTACGTATTTATGGGTGGATCGCTGGTTGTCGCGGTATTACTCACCGCGCTCACCACCTTTAGCAGCCTGAGCACGCCAACGGCACAAACCCGCTCTGCATACTAATAGAGAATGAAGTCATGACCATGAAACCCACGCGCACGCGTTTAAGCGTTTTATTCATGCTGTTTATTGTCACCGCGATTAATTACATGGATCGCGCTAACCTGGCGGTGGCCGGTTCCCATATTCAGGGCGAGTTTTTCTTATCCGCCACCCAACTCGGTTTGCTGTTCTCTATGTTTACCTGGTTTTATGCGCTGAGCCAAATTCCGGTCGGCTAT
Organism: Pantoea sp. SOD02; assembly: GCF_024707505.1. GTDB lineage: Bacteria > Pseudomonadota > Gammaproteobacteria > Enterobacterales > Enterobacteriaceae > Pantoea > Pantoea symbiotica. Next base: position 2,041,713 of record NZ_CP102604.1, read on the forward strand.
CTGCTTGACCGGATTGGTTCGCGCTGGCTATACGGCAGCGCGATTGTGCTGTGGAGCCTGTTTACCCTGCTGATGGGATTGGCATCGCATCACTTTTTCACCACCGCCACTGCGTCATTTATGATGCTGTTGGTGTGCCGCGCGCTGATTGGCGTGGCGGAAGCGCCCTCTTTTCCCTCCAACACCAAAATCATCGCCACCTGGTTTCCCGACCATGAACGTGCACGTGCCACGGCAACCTACTCCAGCGCGCAATATATTGGCCTGGCGCTGCTGACGCCGGTGCTGTCGTTTATCGTCAGCCAATGGGGCTGGGAGATGTCGTTTTATCTCTCTGGCCTGGTTGGGATTGTGTTCGGTATTTACTGGCTGATTGTCTATCGCGATCCGCAGCACAGCAGCAAAGTGAATGACGCTGAACTTGATATTATTCGCAAAGGCGGCGGACATGGTTCGGTGAATCAGCAAACCGGCAACGGCAAAGTTAACTGGCAATCAGTGAAATATATTCTGCGTCAGCGCACCACATGGGGTTTGTTTATTGCGCAATTTGCGGCTTCATCGACGCTCTACTTTTTCCTGACCTGGTTTATTGTCTATCTGGAAAAAGGGCTGCATCTGTCGATCGATAAAGCGGGGATTGGCGCGATGTTCCCTTATCTGATGGCGATGGCGGGCGTGCTGTGTGGCGGAACGCTGAGTGATTTCCTGTTGAAGCGTGGCCGCAGCCGCACTTTTGCGCGCAAGCTGCCGGTGATGCTGGGCATGTTGCTTACTTGCTCGATTGCGCTGGTGAATTTCTTCCAGGATAGCCCGGTAATTGCCATTGCCATTCTCTCTATCGCTTTCTTCGCCAACGCCTTCTCTAATCTCGGCTGGGTGGTATGCAGCGATGTGATTCCGCGCCACTTAATCGGCACCATCGGCGGCTTTCTGAACATTTTTGGCAATCTTTCCGGCATTGTCAGCCCGATCATCATTGGCGTTATTTTGCAGCGCACCCACAACTTCCAGTATGCCATGTGGTACATCGCCGCCGTCGCGCTGATGGGCTTTTTGGCCTACCTGCTGCTGGTTGGCAAAATTGAAGTGATGACACCGCCCGGCGAAGAACGCGCTGAAAATAAGAAGAAATTCGAAACCCCTTCAAACGCATAGAGAGAAGCAAGATGCAGCAGAAAACAGTGAACGCGGTGATCGTCAATGCCGCACATGATGTGCGCTGTGAGTCGCGGGAAATTGAGTGGAACGCACAGCAAGTGTTGGTCAAAGTTGAGCGTGGCGGGATTTGTGGCTCGGATATTCACTATTTCCAGCATGGCCGCGCGGGCATGTCGGTGCTGAAAGCGCCGATGATTTTAGGCCATGAGTTTGTTGGCATCATCGAGCAAGTGCCAGAAAACAGCGACCTGAAAGTTGGCCAGCGCGTGGCGATCAACCCTTCCCAACCCTGCCAGTTGTGTGCGCTGTGTCAGGAAGGAAAACAGAACCTTTGCCGCTCAATGCGCTTTATGGGCAGCGCGCAGTTTTTCCCACATGTTAACGGCGGATTTGCCCAATATGTGGCGGTGAATCCCGTGCAGTGCGTGCCGTACAGCGATAGCGCGGATGCTAAAGTGATGGCCTTCGCCGAACCGCTGGCAGTGTGCATTCATGCGGTACGTCAGGCGGGTGATTTAACCGGCAAGCGCGTACTGGTCACCGGTGCCGGTCCGATCGGTTGTCTGGTGATCGCGGCGGCACTGGCTTCGGGAGCTACCGAAGTGGTAGCTACCGATATCAGCGAACGTTGCCGTCAGTTGGCGAACGAGATGGGCGCCAGCGCGGCGATCGATCCGCGTGACGAACAGCAAACTGTACTCTTTGCGGAAAATGGCGGCAGTTTTGATATCTGCTTTGAAGCTTCTGGCGCAGGCGCGGCGGTGGCTTCGCTGGTTGCCTTTACCCGTCCGGGCGGCATTATCGTGCAACTCGGCATGGGCGCGGCTGAAGTGAATTATCCTATCGGACCGCTATTGGTCAAAGAGGTGCAGTTGCGCGGCTCCTTCCGTTTCACCAGCGAATTCACTACGGCGGTACGCTGGCTCGAGCAAGGCAAAATCAATCCGCTGCCGCTGCTATCAGCCGAAATGCCCATGCAGGATGCGGCACTCGCGCTGGAACTGGCAGCGGATAAAGAGCGTGCAGCTAAGGTGCAGCTGGTTTTTTGATGAAGTGAATATTCCCGGTTATATGCCGGGAATTTTGTAGGGTCGCCATTTATGGCGTAATGCTCGTCAGTTAAGCGTCTTTCGGTCACCATAAATGGCGACCCTACAAAGGATTGGCGCGTTTTTCGTGGGGTGCGCATTCATGCGCACCTGCATACATATGCAAATTAATGCTGAACTGAGCGGCATAAGCCCAATGGACGGCCTTTTTTGCATTTGAAGTACAGCGGAGTAATTTAAGCAGGAAATAAAACAGGCTAATTAATATATTTGCTGCCAACGTGAATAACGCGGCAGCAATTAACTTAACGGCTTACTTCATGTCCAATCAAACCACCGATTGCCGCGCCGCCCAGCGTACCGAAGGTGCTGCCACCCGTAAGCACCGCGCCGCCCACCGCGCCGACACCGGCACCAATCGCGGTATTTCTGCCACGATGCGACATGCCACAAGCGGTAACAGAAAACATAACCAGCACGACAATAGCGATATTACAGCTGCGTTTTAAAAGCATACAAAGCCTCACTGCCATGAATAGATGGCATGCAAAAATGTTTATTTGATTGTTGTTAAAATACCCAATCTGTTGTGACTGGCACTGCTCGTCGGCGTGAATTTAAGGTGTTTTACGCTAAGGCGGAAGGTAAAAATTCCTATTTGGTGATGGTACTAGCGAGGCGGCGAGAAAGTCACCGCCTCATTAGATTAGGAGGCAGTCCGCTTTACGCGGACCACCGTTCTCACCATCGCCAGCGTAGCAACAATCAGCAGTATGCCGCCCACCATCGCCATGGCTTTAAAACCAAGATGCTTAAACATCATCAGGCCGACAATCCCGCCAATCAGGAAAGAGAAAATGGTGGTCAGATGCGTCCACAGCTGGCGTTTCTGGCCCGAGATCTGCTTTGACGGATCGCGGCGGAACAGCGCCGCTAATACCGATGCCAGTGAAATCCCGGCATCGGTCAAGGTGCCGGTAATATGGGTAGAGCGCACGCGGCCATTGGATAACTGCGTTGAGGTTGAATTATGTACGCCCATCAGGAAGCCGAGAATAACAATAACTTCCCGGTTATTGGCCGATGAATAAAAGAACATTTCAAACAACGATAACGCGATTAAGGCCAGCCCTTCAACCCACAGTATTTGGCAGAATATAATACGATTGCCGTTGGCTAATCCGCTGATCACCACCATTCTCGCCGTCACCGCACCACAAACAAAGGCAAACAGAATGGTGGCTAAAAAGGTGATATCGCGGAAATTAACGTTCGAAACTTCACTGGATAATTGTGAGGTATTACCTGACATGTGTGAGGGGAAAAAGCCAAACGCCCCCAAGGCGATCGCATTGAGCACGCCGGCTGCGGTGGCGAGCCACATTGCCAGATTCCTGTCCTCATCATGCGTTCGTGTGCGTTTAAGTTTAATCAGCATCAGATACCTCATTATTCTGAACCAGGGCCGAATAATAACCATAGAGCACTACGCTGCGTGCATGACCAGGAAATTGCCGAATAAGACGCTGAAAGAATTAAAGAAAGTAAAAAAATCAACGAGGCGGGAATATATTTAAATTAATGTAAAGATTGGCATGCCATATAATCGTAGGGTCGCCATTTATGGTGACCCTCTTTTCACGAATTAACCGAATGATTTATTTTCATTGGCGCGACCACCACATTTACCCCTAAATCCTGCATACGACGCAAAATAGGTACCGGCGTACCCTGATTGACAATCACCACATCGAATTCACTTAGATGCGCAAAGCGGTGCAGCGCCCGGCGTTCAAACTTGGTGTTATCCATCATCAGAATGCGCTGCTGCGCGGCGTCAAACATCGCGCGTTTGGTCTCCACCGTTTCAGCAGATTGATGGAACACCGCATCGTCGATAATCGCTGACATGCTGACGAAAAACACGTCGGCGCGCAGGCTGGCAATCTCATCCCGCGTCATACGGCCCATAAATGCATTGCACCAGTGATAGAACTGTCCGCCGAGGCCCATCAAGGTGATATCGCGGCCGTTGCGCAGCTCGTTCATTAAGGTCAGTGAATTGGTGATCACCGTCAGCGGCGCGCGTGCGGAGAGCAGTCGCGCCATTTGCAGCACGGTGGTGGAGTCATCGAGGAAAATCGCCTGCCCCGGTTCGAGATAGGTGGCGGCGACATCGGCAATCGCCTGCTTCTCTTCCAGTTGACGCGTGGCGCGGTAGATATCGCTGGATTCAACCAGGCTGGTTGGCGTCGCAGAGACCACGCCGCGCGATTTATGCAGCAGGCCGCGTTCTACCATCTCGTCAATATCGCGATGCGCGGTCATCAAACTGATGCCAAAGCGATCGGTGATATCTTCGATGCGGATCGCCCCTTCAGCCATTACCGCTTCGGCGATTAGCTGACGACGGGCGAGCTGGCGCGCCTGACGGCTATCGCTGGGTAAGGTTTCGGCCATAAATACGCTAAGGGAAGAGTCCTGCGGGTTGTGCGCCATATTTCATCCGAGAAAGTGAAGCGGAAAGCGGGTTCGGCACTCATTACAGCGTCTAATTGTGGTTTTGGCAAATGCTTGAGGTCGCCATAAATGACGACCCTACAGAAGATATCGCGTTATGTAGGGTCGCCATTTATGGCGACCTGGTTTATTTACTGCTTCAGAACAAACGGTGAAGCAAAGTTACCGGCGTTCTCTTTGGTGATCAGAATGCAGTCAAACAGCTGCTTCTCCGATGCCGCTCCGGTTTTGCCGGTTTTCAGGAAGCTATCCGCCTGCTCTACTGCTTTCTGCGCGAACTGGGCCACAGGCTGCATCACGGTGTAAGCCAGCGTACCGGCTTTCACCGCATCGACCGCATCCGGTGAACCGTCAAAACCGCCGACTTTGATCTGATTCAGTTTGCCAGCTTCTTTCAGCGCAGCGATCGCGCCCAGCGCCATTTCGTCATTGCCGCTGATCACACCTTTGATGTTGGGATTGGCCTGCAGCAGCGACTGCATTTTATTGAAGCCCTGGGTGCGGTCCCAGTTAGCCACTTCCTGGCCGACTTTCTTCAGCGTGGGATATTGCGTCAGCACAGTGTCAAAACCGTTGGCGCGGGTGGCGGCGTTATTATCTGACGGCGGGCCAACCAGCTCGACATAGTTCGCGGTATCGCCCACCTGCTTCACCCACTCCATCGCGCCAACCGCCGCGCCCTGCGCGTTGTTAGAAACCAGCTGCGCTTTGGCGAGGCCGCTCTGATTCAGTTCGGCGTTGATGATAAACACCGGAATATTAGCGGCGATGGCTTTTTTCACCGAGCCGACCGAACCATCGGCGTTAGCCGGATCGAGAATAATCGCTTTCGATTTATTGGTGATCGCCGTATCAATCAGTTGGCTTTCGGTATTGGTATCGCCCTTGTGCGCGCTGACTTTGGCGCTGTAGCCCAGCTTTTCAGCGGCTTTCTGCGCCACCTGACCTTCCGTCAGCCAGTAAGGGTTGGAAGGATCGTTAACGATGATAGTCATTAACCCGTTATCTGCCCAGGTGGGTGCAGCAAAAGTGGTGATGGCCATAGCTGCGGCCGCGATGAAGAGACGTTTAGTGAACATAGTTGGTGCTCCGTTATTATATGGGGTACAGGTTTTACGGATATCCGCGCGCTGCTGAAACAGCGCGCGTGAGTTAGCGAGCGCGCCGTCCGTATTGCAGGGTGTTGAGCAATACCGCCAGCACGATCACGGCACCAGTGAACACCGTCTGCCAGTAAGCAGAGACGCCGATAATCACCAGGCCATCAGAGAGAAAACCAATCACGAACGCGCCAAGCAGCGTACCGCGCACGTTGCCGCGTCCACCGGTCAGCGCCGCGCCACCAATCACCACCGCCGCAATGGCGGTCAGTTCATAGGTGGTACCGGCGGTTGGGCCCGCCGAGGTGAGCTGTGAGGAGAGCACCAGCCCGGCGAGTGCGGCGCAGACGCCAGACAACACATAGACGCTGATTTTGATGCGTTTCACCGGCACACCCGACAGATCGGCGGCGCGCTCATTACCACCCGAAGCGTACAGCCAGCGACCAAACGCCGAGCGGCTGAGCAGGAAACCACACGCCAGCGCCACCACGCCCAGCACCAGCACGCCAACCGGGATATTGAAGATGCGATTAAAGCCGAGCCAGTCAAAGCCGGTATTCCCCAGCGCTTCGCTGCCTGAGAGTTTGTTGTAAGTCAAACCGTTGGTGATCAGCAGCGCAATGCCGCGCGCCACATACATGGTGCCGAGCGTAGCGACGAATGCCGGAACGCGGAACCAGGCAATCAGTACGCCGTTGACTAATCCCACCAGCGCGCCGACCACCAGCGTCAAAATCGCCACCGCCCACACCGGCAGATAGAGCACCACGCCGAGCGCTTCCAGGTTGATGCCCTGCATCATAAATCCGGCCATCACCCCGGCGAGACCGAGCGTGGAGCCCACCGATAAATCAATGCCGCCGTTAAGGATCACCAGCAGCATGCCGATCGCTGGCAGACCAAAAATCGCCACGTGCGATGCCATGGTGAGGAAGTTGGCGCCGGTAAAGTAGTTGGGCGATAACATTGAGAAGGTTGCAATAATCACCAGCAGCGCGATGAACGCACGCCCTTCCAGCAGCAGCCGCGCCACATTCAGCTGCTTGTCGCTTTTTTTCTTGTTAACCACCGGCGGCGTATCCAGCGTTTGGGTTCTGTCAGTCATACCTTTTGCTCCACTTTTCATGTCATGCCACCAGAGACTCGCCTGAAGCGGCCATAATGCGTTCTTTACTGACGCTTGCGTCGAAGATGGCGGAGATGCGCCCTTTGCTCATCACCACAATGCGATGGGCAATACTCAGACATTCGCCCACTTCCGAGGTGGTATACACCACCGCCAGCCCCTTTTTGGCGTTCTCCGCCAGCAAGCGAAACACTTCCGCTTTGGCACCGATATCGATGCCACGGCTCGGCTCATCCAGCAGAATCACTTTGGGACGGGTGGCGAGCATTTTGCCTATCACCACTTTTTGCTGATTGCCGCCGGAGAGCGATCCAATCGCCGCATCGCCACCGGCGGTCTTCACCGTCACGTTGCGAATGCTGTCGTTGACCAGCTGTTTTTCCCGGCTTCTGGAGAGCACCAGCCCGCGCACAAAGTCGCCGATGCTGGCGAGCGACAGGTTTTCACCCACCGACATGGTTTGTACCAGGCCATCGCGCTGCCGATCTTCTGGTACCAGCGCCAGCCCAATTTGAATGCGTTGCGAGATGTTCAGCGCGGAGATATCGGTGTCCTGCAGCAGAATATGGCCGCTGCTTTGCTGCAGACGTCCGGCGATGCACTCCAGCAGCTCGGTGCGCCCCGCGCCCATCAGTCCATAAATGCAGACGATCTCGCCGGCTTGCACCGCCAGCGAGAGGTTGTCCACCAGTCGAATGCCGGTTTTGCTTTTCAGCGTCAGATCTTTCACCGTCAGCGCCGGCAGCCCGAAGTCGTAACCCTGCGGCGGCGATCCCAGATCAAAGTGATCGCCGACCATGTTGCGTACGATCCATTCGAGATCGATCTCATCGCGTTTGGCGTAGGCGGTCATCACGCCATCGCGCAGCACCACCGCGCGATCGGTAATCTCCAGCGCCTCTTCGAGATGATGTGAGATATAGACAATCGCCACGCCCTGGCTGGTTAAATCACGGATCACCTGGAACAGCACCGCCACTTCTGCTGCGCTCAGGGCTGAGGTGGGTTCATCCATGATCAGAATCTGCGAATTGACCGACAGCGCGCGCGCAATCTCCACAATCTGCTGTTGGCCCAGACGCAGGTTTTCCACTGGCGTTAGCGGATCAATCTCCTCCTCCAGCGCCGCCATCAGGTGCGCCGTCACGCGCGCCTCTTCGGCATAATCGACGCCGCCCGGCTTTATGATTTCGCGGCCCATAAAGATGTTGTCGCGCACGTTCATATTTGGCGCGAGATTCAACTCCTGATGGATAATCGAGATGCCGCAGTCACGCGCTTCGGTGGCGGATCGAAAGGTCTTCTCCTCGCCATTTAATAAGATTTCCCCGGTTGTTGGCGTAATCACGCCTGACAAAATTTTCATCAGCGTCGATTTACCCGCGCCGTTTTCACCAAACAGCGTGGTCACTTCGCCACGACGAATTTCGAAATTGACGCCCTTCAGCGCGTGCGTGGAGCCGTACACTTTGCTGACGTTTCGCGCCTGCAGAATCACTTCGCCTTTCAGCAAGGCGGGATTGAGGTTGAACGGTTTCATTTCACCTCCATGCTGACCGGCGTCACCATCCAGTTCTTCGCGTTGAGCAAACGGAACACGCCAACCACCTGCACGGTTTTACCCGGTAACGCATCACGATCCAGCTTGTCGAGCACCGCGCTTTTCATTGCGCGATTGATCGCCGAACCGGCATTTTGATACTCGATTTGGTTAGTGAAATCGCCGAACTGAATCTTGCCGTTGGCGTCACGCAGATCGGTGCCAGTAATCGCCGGACCGGTTTGCAGCCGCACCTGCATATCTCCCGGTAATCCGTCGATTTTCAGCGGAAAGATACCCATCTGCCCCGCTTGCACCACGCCTGAGAACTTAACAGCGAACACCGGCAGCGGCGCGCCAACGCCATACTTCTGCACCGCTTCCTGCTGATTCGCTTGCAGCGCATCGGCTAACGTTTTGGCCTCTACCGCGCGTGATTCAACATCCTGCTGAATGGTTGGGAAGGTTTTCTGGCCGTAACTGTCCGGCGAGAATCCCTGCTCCTGCGCATCATCGGCGGAACCAATTTTTACCACCTTGGTGTCGAGCGCCATCGCCGCGATCACCGCGATCACCACCACACCGAGAGTGGCGTAGCGCCGGACGCGCTTACGGGAGATTTGCTGGGCCTGAATTGAGACATCGGACATAACGTGACCTCTCACTGACATCAGCTGCGATAATCGCGCCGATAATGTTATAAATGTGGTAACTTGTGTGATGAGAATTGTGCTGGTGTGACTAAATTGTCAACAGGTGGCGCGCAATTTTTTCAGGAGAGCGATCTGGATCGCTTATTTGATGTCGGTCTCGTCACAAAGCGTATTAAACCCCGTCATATAAGCCTTTTTGCCGTGATATCTCATTTCTCCTTGTGAGGTTTTACCACCTAATCCGTGATCTGCTTCGCTATCCGAAGTGAAATTTATTGGTTTTATCGAAAAATAATACAGATGATATGTTATCTCAGTGAGAAGTGGTGTAAGACATTATTTAGCAAATTCATCACAGCCCATTAACACCTTTCCGGTGATCACGGCGATGAACAGAACTCTTCTTCTTTCGGAGGTGTACGTGGATAGTGGCGATATCATTCTGGGTCTGGATTCCGGCACCTCGGTGGTTAAAGCGGTGGCGTTTGATCTGGAAGGCACGCAACTGGCATGCGCATCGGTGCGTAACAGTTATTACCGCAGCGAAGGCGGTGCAGCGCAGCAGTCAATGAGCCAAACCTGGCAGGATGCGGTCACCGCGATACGTAAACTGGACGAGCGCGTCGACAATCTCGCCGCGCGGGTTGTTGCAGTGGCCGTCACCGCACAAGGCGACGGCAGCTGGCTGGTGGGTGCCAATAATCAACCGGTCGGCGATGCGTGGATTTGGTTAGATGCGCGCGCGGCACCGACGGTTGAACAACTCAATCAACATCCGTTAGCCGCCGCACGCTTTAGCGCCACCGGCACCGGACTCAACACCTGCCAGCAGGGATCGCAGCTGGCGCACATGGATCACTTCTTTCCCGAGCTGTTAGCCAACAGCGAAGTGGCGCTGCACTGCAAGGATTGGCTCTACCTCAATCTCACCGGCATTCGTGCTACAGATCCTTCCGAGGCCAGCTTCACCTTTGGCAACTTCCGCCACCAGCGTTATGACGATCAGGTGATTGCCGCGCTGGGGCTGGAACAGCGTCGCCATCTGCTACCGGAAATTATCGAAGGCACGGAAACCACGCATCCATTAACCGCTGAAGCCGCGCAGGCCACCGGTTTACGGGCCGGCACGCCAATCTGCCTCGGCTATGTCGATATGGCGATGACCGCGCTTGGCGCTGGCGTGCATACCGGGGAAGCCAATACCGCATGCTCGATTGTCGGATCGACCGGCGTGCATCTGCGCAGCGTCACCATCGATGAGGTGTGGCTTAATCCGGCGCAAACCGGCTACGTGATTCCGCTGCCGTGGCCGGGCTATGTCACCCAGGTGCAAACCAATATGGCATCAACACTCAACCTCGACTGGCTACTGAATCTGGCCAGCGATCTGCTCAACAGCTTTGGTTGTGAAATCGATCATGCCCGCTTGGTGGGACATATCGATCGCTGGCTCAACGCGGCCAAGCCCGGCAGCCTGCTCTATCACCCTTATATCTCGATTGCCGGTGAACGCGGGCCGTTCGTCAATGCCGAGGCGCGCGCCAGCTTTACCGGCCTGAGTTACACCCACAATTTTGGCGATCTGGTGCGGGCGGTGATCGAAGGCATCGGTTTTGCCGCGCGCGATTGCTATCAGGCGATGGGCAGTTTGCCGGGCGAAATTCGTTTAACCGGCGGCGCGGTGCGTTCGCAGCCGTTACGCCAGATTTTGTCGGCCTGCATTGGTGCGCCGGTGCGCATCAGCCAGCGCGACGAAGCCGGAGCGGCCGGTGCCGCGATGATGGCGGCGGTGGCGATTGGCGCCTATCCGTCGATGGAGAGTTGCGTCAAAACCTGGGTGATGCCGCTGCTGGATGCGCCCGAAGCGCCAGCTAGTGAACTGATGCAGCGCTACAACCAGCTGTTCCCCACCTATCAGCAGATGCGTAACGATCTTCCTGCCGCCTGGCACGCGCTAAAACAGTTTTAAGGAGTAAATCATGAGTGAACACATGCTGGATCTGTTTGTGATTGGCGGCGGTATCAACGGTGCGGGTATCGCGCGTGACGCCGCCGGTCGCGGCTTGTCGGTGATGATGTGTGAGAAAGATGACCTCGCGCAGGGCACCTCATCGCGCTCCGGCAAGCTGGTGCACGGCGGGTTACGTTATCTGGAGTATTACGAGTTTCGTCTGGTGCGTGAGGCTCTGATCGAGCGCGAAGTGCTGCTCAACGCCGCGCCGCATATCATCTGGCCGATGCGCTTTGTGTTGCCGCACAGCCCAACCGATCGCCCGGCGTGGCTGGTGCGTTTGGGCCTGTTTCTTTATGACCATCTTGGCGGCCGTCAAAAGCTGCCGGGCACGCGTTCGCTGGATTTATCGCGCGATCCTGAAGGTGCGCCACTGCTGGATAACTACAGCAAAGGATTCGAGTACTCCGATTGCTGGGTGGATGATGCGCGGCTGGTGACGCTGAATGCGCTGGATGCCGCCGAGCGTGGCGCCACCATTCTGCCGCGCACCCGCTGCGTGGCGGCAACACGTCATAACAGCAAATGGGAAATCACCCTGCAGGATGCCAGCGGCACCTCGCGCACCGTGTTTGCCAAAGTGCTGGTTAACGCTGCCGGGCCGTGGGTGCTGGATATCGTTAATCAGGTGACGCACACCAAAAGCAGTCGCAACGTGCGGCTGGTCAAAGGCTCGCACATCATCGTGCCGAAATTCTGGGAAGGTCAGCAGGCTTATCTGGTGCAGAACACCGACAAGCGGGTGATTTTTATTAATCCGTATGAAGGCGATAAAGCGCTGATCGGCACCACCGATATTCCGTGGCAAGGTAAAGCGGAAGCGGTCACCGCCGACGACAGCGAACAGCAATATCTGATCGACGTGGTAAATCGCTACTTCAAGGTGAAACTGCGCGCCAGCGATGTGATCACGCGCTTCTCCGGCGTGCGTCCGCTGTTTGATGATGGCAAGGGCAATCCATCGGCGGTGACGCGTGATTACGTGTTTGACCTCGACGATCAGCAAAACGCCCCGCTGCTGCATGTGTTTGGCGGCAAGATCACCACCTTCCGCAAGCTGGCTGAACACGCCATTCAGAAGCTGGCACCGTTCTTCCCCAACATGGGAGCGGACTGGACGCGAGGAGCCACCTTACCGGGCGGCGATATGCCACACGCCGATTTCGACAGTTTCTTAGAGCAGGTAAAAGCACGCTGGCCGTGGCTACCGCAGCCGCTGCGTAAACACTATGCGCGGCTGTATGGCACGCGTATCGATAAGTTGATCGGTCATGCCAATGCGCTGGGCGATCTTGGCCGTCATTTTGGTGGGCAACTGTATGAAGCCGAAGTGCGTTATCTGGTGGAAAACGAGTGGGCGCAGCAGGCTGAAGATGTGTTGTGGCGTCGCACCAAGCATAAATTGCACCTCGATGACGCGCAGCAACAGGCTTTTACCCAGTGGTTCAACGCCACCTTTGTTGCTCCCGCGCCGCTGCGTGCGCATGCCGGATAAGAGGTGAAACATGCCGTTAACGCTGTCACTGAATACCAATCCGCTGGTGAATCGCTTTGCCGATCCGCAGGATTTGATTAACACCGTGGCGCAGCAGATCCGCATCCGTGATGTGCAGCTCACCCATGAATTCATCAATCCCGGCTGGCCCGCTGCGACCATCACGCGCATGACGCGTTTGATGCAGCAGGCGCTGCGCGCCACCGGCGTGCGCGTCACCTCCGGCATGACCGGGCCGTATGGTCGACTCAACCACTTTGGCCATCCTGATGTTGAAGTGCGCCGCTATTACGTCGACTGGTTCAAAACCTTCGCTGATATCACTGCCGAACTGGGCGGCGACTCGGTGGGATCGCAGTTCGCCATCTTTACTCAACAGGATTTCAACGATGTTGCGCGCCGCGAAGCACTGATCGATATCGCCATTGATTGCTGGGCCGACGTTGCCGAACACGCCAAAGCCGCCGGACTGAAATACCTGTTTTGGGAGCCGATGAGCGTCGGCCGCGAGTTTGGTGAAACCATTCCTGCCTGTTTAGCACTGCAGCAGCGTTTGAGCGAAGCCTCGATGGCGCTGCCGATGTGGATGATGGCGGATATCGATCACGGTGATGTTACCTCCGCCGATCCGCGCGATTACGATCCCTATGCGTGGGCGGAAGCGGTGCCGCGTTATTCTCCGATTATCCATATTAAACAGAGCATGCTGGATAAAGGCGGACACAGACCTTTTACATTGCAGTACAATGCCAGCGGCCGCATTCAGCCCCAGCCGCTGCTGGATGCGCTGGCGCGCGGCGGCGCGCAGGATAATGAGATCTGCCTTGAACTGAGCTTCAAAGAGCGCGAGCCAACCGACAGCAATGTGGTGGCCGAGATCGCCGAAAGCGTCGCCTTCTGGGCCGGACATATTGATACCGGCGTGCAGGATCTGCATTTGTCTAATTAACAGGACGTATAAATAATGAAACCGGCACCAACCTCGACTGAACGCGACGAATCTCTGGCGCTGCGCGCCGCCTGGCTGCACTACGTCGGCGGTTTAACGCAGGCGGAAGTGGCGAAACGACTTGGGCTGCCGTCGGTGAAAACGCACCGCATGATTGCGCGCATGGTGGCGGAAGGCGCGGTGAAGGTGTCGATTGATGGCGATATTGTCGCCTGCGTCGCGTTAGAAGATCGGCTGCGGGCGAAATTCGCGCTTAACTTCTGTCATGTCGCGCCCGATCTCGGTGAAGAAGGCTTGCCGGTGCGTGCGCTGGGTATGGCGGGCGCGGATTACCTGCGTAACCTGCTCACCGCGTCGCCTTCTACCACGCTAGGTCTGGGACACGGCCGCACCCTTTCCGCCGCCATCCACCAATTGCCGCGTATTGATGCGCCACATATGCGCTTTGTCTCGCTGCTCGGCTGTTTAACCCGCAACTACGCGCTCAATCCCCACGACGTCATGCATCGTATCGCCGAGAAAACCGGTGCGCAGGCTTACATGATGCCTGTGCCTTTCTTTGCGAATACTCAGGAAGATCGTGAAGTGTTGCTGGCGCAGCGCGGTGTGAGCGAGGTGTTTGCCATGGCGGCGCAGAGTGAAGTCAAACTGGTGGGCATTGGCACCGTGGAACCCGCCGCTCAGCTGGTTGAAGCCGGTATGATTGATGAAGCAGAGATCAATGATATCTCCTCATCCGGAGCGGTCGGCGAACTGCTGGGCCACTTCTTCGATGCCAACGGGCAGATGATTCACACCAACCTGACGGCACGCACCTTGTCGGTGGATCTCGATCTTTCGCATCGCGCAGAGATTGTCGCCCTGGCAGGCGGCGCTAGTAAAGTTGCTGCGATTCGCGCCGTGCTGGCCAGCGGTCTGGTGACCGGTTTGATTACGGATGAAGTGACGGCGCAGGCGTTGGTGGGTTAAAGCAGAATGGTTAGATGTTCTCTGTATAGCACCAATAATGTTTATTGGTACTATACAGAGAACATCACTGGCACTTTGCGACATTGATAAAACCATTCGCATCAGGTTATGATGTTCCATATATAGTACATATAACACTTATTGGTACCATGTATGGAACAGATCATAACCTCTTTCACTTCACCCACCTCACGCTACGCGCAGGAAGCGATTGCCCTATTAGCTTCCTTGATTCGTGCTGAACGGATCGAGAAGCAAATTCCGGTATCCGAGTTGGCTGAAAGAGCCGGCATTTCGCGCGGGACTTTGCATCGTATTGAGCAAGGCGATGTGAAATGTCAGATTGGCAGTTATTTCGAGATTGCGGCCATCCTGGGCATTCCCCTGTTTGATACAGAGGTGAGTTTGCCCTCATTGGTCAGCCATCGAAACCGTGTTGAGGAAAAGCTAAAGCTGTTACCTAAACACACCAGCAAAAAAAAGAGCAGCAGGAAGGTGAAGGATGACTTCTGAAGCGCGTTTAAGAGACGCTTACGTATGGATATGGCTACCAGGTGAAACATCGCCAGTGGTGGCGGGCAGGCTAGAGGCTGAAGGCGATACGCTGTTTTTCAACTATGGTCGTAGTTATCTGCAGCGAGAAAACTGCATTCCGCTCAATCCCAATGAACTTCCTCTGAAGACTGGCGTTATTTCGCCGCTGAATGGGTTAACGATTGCGGGCTGTATTCGTGATAGCGCGCCTGATGCCTGGGGACGCCGTGTCATTATCAACCGTCGAATGGGACGTAAAGGCGCTAATGTCGATACCGGAATACTCGATGAGCTGACATATCTCATCGAGTCCGGTTCAGATCGTATTGGTGCGCTTGATTTCCAGCACTCGGCAACGGAGTACGTTCCGCGATCGGCTGCGAATGTCACCCTTCCTGAATTAATGGAGTCTGCTGATCGGGTCGAAAAAGGCGTGCCGTTAACACCTGAATTGGATCAGGCGCTTTTTCATGGGACGTCGATCGGTGGCGCGCGGCCCAAAGCGCTGATCGAGGCCGAGGGAAAAAAATACATTGCTAAGTTTTCTGCCAGTACGGATATCTGGAATGTGGTGAAAGGCGAATTCCTGGCGATGCGATTGGCGCAGTTGGCAGGTTTGCATGTCGCTCCGGTCAAGTTAGTCAAAGCAGCCGGGCGCGATGTGATCATGATTGAGCGTTTCGACCGCGAACAAAAAGCCGATGGATGGACACGAAAAGTGATGCTTTCGGCGCTGACCTTGTTTGAACTCGACGATATGCTGGCGCGCTATGCCAGTTACGAAACACTCGCTGAAATTATTCGTCAGCGCTTTGCCTCGCCCAAAGAGACTTTGCTGGAACTGTATAAACGGCTTTGCTTCAATATTCTCTGCGGCAATACCGATGACCACGCTCGCAATCATGCTGCCTTCTGGGACGGTAACAGCTTCAGTCTTACGCCTGCTTATGATATTTGCCCGCAGGGCCCCGCTGGCCACGAAGCCTCGCAGGCGATGCTGATTAGCGGCAACAATAATTTGAGTCGCATGAGCAGTTGTCTGGATGCCGCTCATCACTTTGCTTTGAGTCGCGCTGACGCTCATGCGCATTTCATGATGTTAAAAACGGCTATCGAAACCTATTGGCATCATGTTTGTGATGAAGCCGAACTGAGCCAGGTGGATCGGGAAAGTCTGTGGAACAGGCAATTCATCAATCCTTTTTCACTTGAATAACTGATCGCTTAAGTTAAACCACACTCACTTCCACGCCCTTCTCGCGCAGCGTTTTTAGATAGCTTGCCTCCAGTTCGGCATCGGTGATCAGCTGTTTAAACGGCTGAAGCGGTGCCAGCGCAAAAGGATGAATCTGGCCAAACTTAGAGGAATCCGTCAACGCGATGGTGTGCGTGGGTTTTTCCATGATGGCGTTGACCACGTCACAGCGCAGCATATCGCGGCCGGTAAAGCCGGTGACCGCATCCCAGCCATCAATGCCGATAAACGCCTTGTGGAAATTGAGGTGCTGAATACACAAACGCGTCAGCGGCCCCACCACCGATTCACTGCTTTTCTGAAACAGGCCGCCGAGGATGATCACATCGCCGCCCTTTTCGCGCAGCAATCCGGCGATGTAATGGCTCACGGTAATGATGGTGATGTCGTTGCGTTCACTCAGTTCACGCGCCAGTAAGGCGTTGGTGCTGCCGCCTTCGATAAACACCGTTTCACCGCTGTTCACCAGCGACGCTGCGTATTCGGCCAATCGCTTTTTCACCGCGAAGCGGGTTTGCATACGCGCGCCCACGTCATCACTTTCTGGCGCCACGGCGGAACCGTGCACGCGGCGCAGAAAGCCGCCTTTCTCGAGGAGATTGAGATCCTGACGAACGGTTACTTCCGAGACACCGGTGGTGTGCGCCAGCTCATTAACGCTGACGCTGCCGCGCTCGCTAACCAATTGGATAATCCGCTGATGACGTGCGTTCATAACACCCGCTGCTGTGAAATTTTTGCCAAGCTTACCAGAAATTTAGCCCAATCCCAGACTGCGGCGACCGTTGACATTGAGCGCATCAAGGGTGAAGCGATCGCGCCACTGCGTTTCGTAATCCTCCTGCGGGAAATCGCCTGGCGATGCACCTGTGGCCAGCGCTTGCGCCACTTTGGTCGCGTAGGCGGCATTTTTCTCGCACAGCGGCGCGGCGGGAATGTACATCACATTGCCCCAGCCTTGCTGATCGTCTACGGGCGCTACTGAATGGATCACATCACAGTGCCACCATACCGAATCGCCAGCCTGCAGCGCGGGAATCGAACATAAGCCGTCAATCAGTTCCGGATGCCACTGCGCTGATACCGGCAACACTTTACCCGGCGCGACGCCGCACAGCTCATCTTCCGGCACATCTTTCAACAACGGACGTAGCAACAAATAGGCCATCGCTTCCGGCACCGGCACCACATGCAGCAAGCCCTGACCAATCTGCATATCCGACAACGCAGTCCAACCCTGAAAGGTACGGAATACCGAACACTTGGTGGTAGTGCCCGATTGATACTCATCCACTTCAGTGCGATGCGCCGCATCCCAGGGATCATATTGATCAAACTGGTTAGTGAAAATTTTGCTGAACACCTGCTGATACGCCGGCAATAACCAACGCTCCAGCGCGCCCGAATCGGTGTGCGCACCAAGGCCTTTGGAGGTAGTGCCAGGCAAGCGGCGGCGAATACGATCGGGATAAATGATGCTGACATCAGGTTCAAACCAACGTGTGCCGCGTGACTCAAAGGTCCACAAGCGATTGAGGAAAGATTGCGTCTGGGCCATGGCATCGCTTTGGCGCGCTGACATCTGCGCATCGCTCCAGTAAATCGGATAGATTTCCGGGCGTGACGCATCCAGATTGCCGAAGAAGTTATCGCCCGGCCCTTTATAGACATTGTCAAAATCGTTGTCATCGAGGTACTTGAGCATCGACTCATCCCAGGCCAGCGCCTGTTCGCGCGGGAAAGTCTGCTTCACCACCACACAGCCGCGTCGACGGATATGATCCTTCACTTCATCGCTAATACGTCCCGCCGCAATATCCTGCTGGCTGACCTGCGGCCACGCGCTGCCGTTTTGCGCCTCTTCCGCACGAGCGGCGGCAATTTCGCTGACGATTTTGCTTCTGACTTGTTCAAACAGACCTTCGACATCACCGATCTGCTCTCTCAGCACGCTTTTCATCAGACGAACGTTTTTTTTGAAATCATCAGGTTGTTGCAATGAAGTGAAAGTATTATTCATGACATGCTCCGATTCGTTAACTTGTAAGTTTCATTCGAAACTAAATTACACTTCATTCATAACAAATGCGCAGCAATAAACAATGCCACAAGCGCCGAATCCGGAGGTTGATCACATTAAGGTTGAAAATAGCTTTCAGATGAAAGTGGCGGCGAGTTGAACGCCACCACTCAAAGATCAGGATTTTGACGTTTTAGGTAGCGCTTGCAGAATGGCATCCACGCACTGCTGCGCCGACAGCATTGCGCTATCAAGCTGCAAATGATCACGTTCCCAGGCTTGATATTCGCGCTGTTCAACTGCCTGCCAATCCGGCAGCTTCAAACCTTTAATATCGGACGCGCGATTTTCGACACGAAAGCGATGTTTGTTACGATCGGAACAGATCACTTCGACTTCCAGCAGCGGCGAGTCGCTTAATAAGGCGATATCGCGATAAGCATTGCGGATCAGTTGCAGGTCGTTAACCGAGTCGGTGATGACGGTGGAACCGAGCAGCAGATTATCGCGCGCCAATCCGTAGATGACGAAATACCCTTCCGGCCCGATGGCTTTCTCGCTCTCTTCACCCGATCGCAGCGCCTGTTCGATGGTATCGACGCGTAAATACACCGCGCCGATCTGCTGCGCTAATAACCGCGCAATGGTGCTTTTGCCGGTGCCGGGTAATCCGCTAAAAGTGATGAGCATTCATTAATTCCTTGTCACACCGGTCGTTATGATTATTTATTCTGATAAAGATCCCAGCGGTTACCGTATATATCTTCGAACACGACCACTGTGCCGTATTCTTCTTCGCGCGGCTCTTCACTGAAAGTAACGCCATTAGCTTTCATCTGGTTATAGTCACGCCAGAAGTCATCGGTTTGTAAAAACAGAAATACGCGGCCACCGCATTGATTTCCGATAGATTCTTTCTGTCGATCATTGGAAGCCTGAGCGAGTAATAGATTGCAATCACTTTGCGGATTAGGGTTCACGACAACCCATCGCTTACCGGGTTGAGGTGTATCTTCAATTAAATGGAATCCCAGCTTCTGAGTGTAATATTCAATGGCGCGGTCATAATCATCCACGACAATTGCCACATATCCCATACAGCGCTTTTGCGTTCTCATGCTATTACTCCTTAGTAAAATACGGCCATGCTCTGATAAGTATTTTTTTGCATTTAAACCTTTCACACACTTCAAATCCCGCCGTCTATTAAACACCATTTAAGTGAACGAAATCACAACTACGACTCATCGAATTAACAATTCCTTCACCTTTCATCCTTCAGCACTTCTCCAGCGACTACGATCTCATCCTGGCGTACTGGATCTGGAGCATCTCATGGATAACATCAAAACCCGCGAACAACGCCTGAGCGCCCTGCGCTTGCGTTCGTCGACACCGGTGTTGATTGTCGGCGGCGGCATCAACGGCATCAGTACATTTCGCGAGCTGGCGTTGCAGGGCATTCCGGCAATTCTGGTGGAAAAAGGCGACTGGTGCCAGGCCGCCAGCGGTGCGCTGTCGCGCATGATTCATGGCGGTTTACGTTACCTGGAAACCGGTGAGTTCACGCTGGTCAAAGAGTCGGTCACCGAGCGCGACCGGCTGCTGAAAAATGCCTCGCATTATGTGTTTCCCTTACGTACCACGGTGCCAATCGATAATCTCGCTGGCGGCTTAGTCAATGCCACGCGCCGTTTTCTACGCCTGAGCGATAAACCGACACGACGTGGTACGTTGCTGATTAAAACCGGGCTCAGCCTGTATGACATCTACACCCGTCAATACGGATCGATGCCGAAGCATCAGGTGCGCAATGAGGCCGCCACACGCGATCGCTGGCCGGGATTCGCGCCCTGGGTGAAATACAGCGCCAGCTATTACGATGCCTGGATCAGCGCACCGGAACGACTGGGATTCGAGTTGATTGATGATGCCGAAAAAGCCTGTCCAGAGGCGCTGGCGCTCAATTATTTACAGCTGGTCAGCGCCGAGGGCGAAACGGTTATTTTGCAGGATGCGTTGAGCGGCGAGCGCTTTAGCCTGCAACCGCATGTGCTGGTGAATGCCGGTGGCGCCTGGATCGACCAGCTTAACCAACGCATCACCTCCAGCCGCGATCTGCCAAAGCTGATTGGCGGCACCAAAGGATCGCATCTGATTCTCGATCATCCTGAACTGCTGCATATGCTGGATGGCGAAATGGTCTATTTCGAGAATCAGGAAGGCCGCGTCTGCATCATGTTCCCGTGGTTCGGCAAGGTGCTGGTGGGTTCAACCGATATCCGCGTGGACGATCCCGACGCAGTGGTGTGCGAAGAGGAGGAAAAGGATTACATCCTTGAGTCACTGCGTTTCGTCTTTCCGCATATCGAGGTGGCGGATTCCGCCATCGTGTATACCTTCTGCGGCGTACGTCCGCTGCCCGCTAGCGAGGCCAAACTTAACGGCCAAATCTCACGTAATCACTCGTTAGTGGTGCTGCCAGCTGACGCCAATCGCGCCTGGAGCACGCTCTGTTTAGTCGGCGGCAAATGGACCACTTTCCGTCAGTTCGGTGAAGAGGCGGCGGATCGTGTACTGCGCCTGCTCGGTGAAAAACGTCATGTCTCGAGCGGCGATGTGCCGATTGGCGGCGGACGTGACTTCCCCAAACCTTCAGGACAAACCGCGTGGCTGGCGCAACTGGCGCAGCGTTATAGCGTGCCGCTGCCGCGCGTGATGCAGCTCGCCAAACGTTACGGCAGCCGCGCCCTGCCGCTGCTGGCGCTGATCCAGCGGCACGGCGAGCAAATGTTGCAGCATCACGCCGCCTACAGCGATGTCGAATTGCGGTATCTGATTGAGCATGAACAGGTTTGTCAGCTGGAGGATTTGCTGGTACGCCGCACCTCGCTGGCGATTTGCGGTGAACTTAGCGCGCCGCTGGTGCAGGAGATCGCCGAAATCATGGCTGCGACGCTCGGCTGGAGCGATAGCGAACGCGCGCAGCAGCTGCAGCGCGGCTGCGCCAATCTGGCGCGTTTGCACGGACTTACCGGCCTTTACCCCACGGTTTTTCAGGAGGAAACACGACATGTTAGTAACCAATAAAGTGCGCATGCAGCGCCTGTTTCAGCACGGCAAATGTCTGGATGTCGCCATCGATCACGGCATCGCGAACGAGCCCGATTTTCTCATCGGTCTGGAGAATATTGCAGGCGTGATGGATAACCTGATCGCCGCGCAGCCGGATGCGATTCAGGTCAACTACGGTCAGGCCGATCTGCTGCAACGTGTGGCGGGACGCAAACCGGCGCTGGTGATGCGCACCGATGTGGGCAATGCCTACAACGCGGCGCGTCACCGGGAAATGTGGGCGGTACTGCACAATCCTGATGAGCCGATTCTTGCTGCGTTGCAGATGGACGCTGCCGCGGTGGTGGTTAATCTCTATCTGATCCCTGATGAACCGGGCATTTTCCGCATGTGTGTTGAAAACATTGGCCGCCTGCGTCAGGCCTGCGATCGCTACGCCATGCCGCTGATGATTGAACCGCTGGTGATGGCTCCCGCCGGGCAAGGCGCAGCTTACGGCTCGCTGGGCGATGTGGAGAAGATTGTGCCGCTGGTACGGCTGGCGCGTGAGTTGGGTGCCGATATTATCAAAGCTGATCCCACTGAGAACGTGGAGGATTTTCATCGTGTGGTGGAAGCGGCGCGCTGTCCCACGCTGGTGCGCGGCGGTGGCAAAGGTGAACTGGCGGGCGTACTGACCAAAAGTGCCGCTCTGATGGCGCAAGGTGCCAGCGGTATGGTGTATGGCCGCAATGTTTATCAGCACGATAATCCGTCGCGCGTGGTGAAAGCGCTGATGGCGATTATTCATCAGGGCGCCAGCGGTCCGGACGCATTGAAAATCTATCAGCAGGGTTGAGCCTTACCTGCACCGGCGCTTATGCGGTGCGCCGTCTTCGCCAGTTGCACGGAGTCGGATATGAAGATAGTCGGTATTGATGCCGGAAACACCATGATCAAAGCGGTGCTGTTTGATCTCAACGGTCGCGTATTATCGGTGGCCGAGTGCGCGGGAGAAACCCATCGTCCGCAGGAAGGTTACGCCGAACGGCCGGTGGCGGATATCTGGCATGGCGTCTGCGATGCGGTGAGCCGTTGCCTGCAACAGGCGGGAACGCCAGCCAGCGAGGTGATTGCGGTTGGCGCGGCCGGTCACGGCAACGGTTTGTACGCGCTGGATAAGCATCAGCAGCCGCTGTTTGGTATTCAGTCTATCGATCATCGCGCTTGTGATACGGTGCACGCGCTGGAAATCAGCGGCGCGGATAAGCGCATCTACCAGATTTCGCTGCAAAAACCCTGGCCAGCTGCAACGCCAGTGTTGATCAGTTGGATCAAACAACATCAGCCCGAACGTTGGGCGCAAATCGGCCATTTACTGTTAGCGAAAGACGTTATCGCCCATTTTCTCAGTGGTGCAATCAGCGCTGATTTTTCGGATGCCGCCGGGGCTGGATTGATTGATTATCGCGCGCGCGGCTACAGCCGTGAATTGATGGCGCTTTACGGCATCGAAGAGGCACTCGCCCTGCTGCCCGCACTGCGTGAATCCTGCGAGGTGGTTGGCCATGTCACAGAACATGCTGCACAGCTCACCGGATTACCGGCGCGCATTCCGGTGGTGGCGGGCATCTTTGATGTGGTGGCCAGCGCCGTCGGTTCTGGCGTGGTGAACACCGGTGAAGCCTCGATTGTCGCCGGGACGTGGAGCATCAATCAGGTGGTAGTGGATAAACCCGATTATCTGCGTCCGGTATTTATGAACTCCATTATTGAGTCAGATCGTTACATGGCGATTGAGGCCAGCGCGACGTCGGCGGCGAATCTCGACTGGTTCCTGCGTGAATTTGACGACGGTCGCGGCGGTCAAGGCGCGGCGCGCAGCAGCGATAGCGTGGCGCATGTGCAACCCAATGCGCAGTTGCCGCTTTATCACCCTTACCTCTATTCCGGACGCAAATCAGAACCGGCCAAAGCCGGGTTTTATGGCTTAGGCGGCTGGCATACGCGCGCCGATATGCTGTTCGCGCTGTTTGAAGGCGTGACCTTTGCCCATCGGGCGCATATCGATCGCCTGCGTGCGGCGGGCATCCCTTTTACGCAGGCCATTTTGTCGGGCGGCGCGGCGCGCAGTTGCGTCTGGCCGCAAATGTTTGCTGACGTGTTAGACATACCGATTCGCGTTGCGGAGTGCAAAGAAACCGGTGCGCTCGGCGCGGCATTGTGTGCCGGTGTGGGCGTCGGCGCGTGGCGGAATCTCGCCGAGGCTGCGCAGCAGGCGGTGCAGATCAATCCCGGCGCGCTGTTGCCGCGAGCGGATCGCGTTGCGTTTCACGATACGCGTTATCGCGTGTTTAAGAAGCTGGAGTTGGCGATGCGCGAGATGTGGCAGGAAGCCGGTTGATTTTACTGGCTTAATTGCCCTCTCGCTGCTAATCATGGCTGTCTTATCTACTTAAGGACATCCGTATGCAGATCAATCAGCTTCCCTTCGGCATCACCATCTGGAACGACATCGCGCCTGAAAAACATCCCGGCGATGCAGGTTTTGCTTTGTGGCGCACCCAACGCTTTGGCGATATTCGGGTCAGGATGGTGGAGTATTCACCCGGTTATCTGGCGGATCACTGGTGCAGCAAAGGCCATATTTTGCTTTGCCTCGAAGGTGAAATGGTGACGGAACTGGAAGATGGTCGCACCTTCACGTTAACGCCGGGCGTGAGTTATCAGGTCGCAGACAATGCAGAAGCGCACCGCTCCTCAACCGTCGGCGGTGCAAAGCTGTTTATTGTTGATTAACAATGCATTAGTTTTATGATCGTACAAAAAATGACAACCTCTGCGCAGTGGTGTACACTTGAGCTATCAAAATGTTCAAATGAACATTGTACAGGAGGTTGTTATGACAACTGCATCCCCATTCAATCACGGCAATGCCGCACGCGTCTTCGACCCGACGCTGATTCAGCACGCTCAGCAATCTTTTATGGATCAAATGGGCTTGCCGCGTAATCCGCTGAAAGCACATCAGTTGATCACCGAAGGTCTGGACGTTGGCATCGTTGAGCGCGCTGCCACGGTGCTGAAAGCAACGCCGCTGGATGTGGCCCAGATGGTCTCGATCGATCGCAATACCTATCGCCGCCGTGAGAAGGCCGGATCGCAACTCTCCGTGGAGCAAGGCGCACGTGTGTATCAGGTGTTCGAAATTCTGGATGCCGTTTTGCAATTATTTGCCGGTGACGTTGACGCTGCCATGTACTGGATGTATCAACCTGCGTTGGCACTGGATGATGCCTTGCCAATGGAGATGCTGAGCACGCCTGCGGGCTGTGATGCGGTGTTAACGCTGATTGGTCGCCTGGAACACGGAGTGATTGTGTAATGACGCAACGGAAGGAACCGGATGCTCCCCATCGATTGTTTTATCGTTTAGTGAAAGAAGAGTATGCCAGCGAGGCATTTAGCGGCGCTGGCGCTGAAAAATGGGGCGGACGCTGGAATCCGCCCGGCATTAAAACGGTTTACCTCAGCAGCTCAAAGGCACTCGCAACGCTAGAACTGGTGGTGCATGCCGGTAAAGCGATGCTGGAGAAGAGCCGCTTTGTGATTTTTACCCTGCCGATCCCTGAGAGCGAAATCATGGCGCTGGACAGCAGTAAGCTGCCCAGCGATTGGCAAAAGTATCAGCAGCAGGAAGAGACGCAAGCGATTGGCGCCGCGTTCCTTGATTTGCAAGGCGGCTTACCTTTGCTGTTGACGGTACCTAGCATTTTGACCGGTGAAGACAACGCCATTCTCAATCCCGACCATCCCGCCGCCGCCGCCCTCTTTGCAAAAGCCACTTCAGCGCCCTTCGCGCTTGATCGTCGGATTAAAGCGTGACGAGAGTTGTCGTAGGGTGCGCATTCATGCGCATCTGGTCACCATAAATGGCGACCCTACAAAGTCGGTTTCGCTAAAGCAAATGCCGCCGTTAAATCGACACGTTGCCAGAATGACTGATCCGCACTGTTGCCGGACAGCGGATAACCGTTTGGCAGCGCGCTTTTCACCATCAGGCTACGAATCTGCGCATCAGACAGCTGCGGCAACGCGGTCTTCAGCAGGATCTCCGCGCCCTGCGGAACTTTAACTGGCGTGTTCTGCACATTGGCTTTCGGCAGGTTGTAGCTCATGGTGAAACGATAGAACTGCTTCATTGCCGGTGAGCGATACGGATCATCCTTGCCATTGCTTCGCGCACACTCGGCCAGCGACATGCCGCACTCTTTCTCCAGCGCGGCACGCAATTGATCGCGCGCTTCACTAAACAGCGCCTGATAGCGCGCATCGTTGAGATAATTTGCCACGTTGCGTTGCGCCACCATGCGCGAACCCATCACATCCAGCGGGTAATGCACACCCAATACTAAACGCGAATAACCGTAGCGCGCGCCGCGTGTTACCAATGCTTCAAAACGTTCCGGCACCATTTCGGCCAGCAACAAAGCATCGGTATAACCGGTATTGGTGTGGCCGCTCGGGAAAGAGCCGCCGTCGGCGGTGTAACGCACGTTGTCTTTTACCACCACATCGTCCGGTACCAGATGAATGCTGTTGCCTTCACGCAGGAACGGTCGCGGATAGTTAAAGTGTTTCTTGGCTGCGCTGGTGCTGACTTCACTGGCTTTGATCAACGCCGCCGCTTTGCCGATCTCACCTTTGTCGTAAGCTGCGAGGAAGGCTTTGCCGAGACGTGGGCCGAGCGCATCAGAGAGGAAATAGAGATAGCTGATCGCTTCCGCATCGGCCAGTGCCTGATGACGCACATTTTGCGTGGCGTTCAGATTGATATTGGTAACGGTGGCCTGGCTGGCATCAAGCACGCTGGCGGGCAACGCGCTAAAGCCTGACAGCAGCGCAATGCCGGCCTGCTGGTTCTCTTTAGTTTTGAAATCGTAGCCGCTGTTTTTCAGCCACTGCTTATCGGCTTGTTTCGCGGTCTGTTTAGCTTTTTCCAGTTGCTCACGCGTCAGCTTGCTGCTGTCGCCTTGCAGCGCCTGACGTTCAGCTTGCAGTGATTGCTGCTCGAGATCGCTATAAGCGGAGGTGGAACCGGTGGAGGTTAAGCCTGCCAGCGCGGCCGCATTGGGCAGTGAAACCGCATGTGCCTGCTGTGCCAGCAGAAGAACCATTGCAATCAGTGTGAAGCGGGTTTTCATTATTTTCCCCTGTTATCAAAATATTACCTTGCCGGGGAAACACGCTAGCACTCGGTTATGACAGATTTATTTCACTTAACGACACTGACTGGCACAGTTTTGTACGCAAATTTGTGCCAACGAGCCGCAGCCGCCGTTATTGTCGTTTTTGCACTGTGATTGCTGCACATAACAGTTCTGCTGACAGGCTGAAACATCGCACTTGGCGGCAATCGGCGTCAGTTGGACCACCGGCGCTTTTCGTTCCGGCTGCCATTGCGGTTGTGCCAGCACGCTGACGCTGAACAGCAAGGCTAAAGCCATTATCCATTTCATGATTGAGTCCTCGCAGGAAGGGTGTAAAGAGTATGGCTGCTGCGGCGCCAATTACCATGCTGAAACAATCGATTCAATCTTTATCTCAAATCGCCCTTCTTTAGTGCATGAATGTGCGCCACTGTAGTGCAGGACAACAAAGCCAGATGCTGCTGCGCCAATTTAAAATCAAAGAGATAGCCGCCATTCGGTTTGCCCGCGAATCTGGTACAAAAGTTGCAGTCTCTTATGCATAGCAAAGGAGACGGATATGAAAGCGATTGTGATTGGCGCGGGCATTGGCGGTATGAGTGCTGCGATTGCGCTGGAGAAAGCGGGTTTTGACACCGCGGTATTTGAAGCAGTGAAAGAGATGAAGCCGGTGGGTGCGGCGATCTCCATCTGGCCCAACGGCGTGAAATGTCTCAACGCGTTGGGCATGAAAGAGCCGCTGCGCGCGCTGGGTGGCAACATGGCGTATATGGCCTACAACGATGCGCACAGCGGCTGCACGCTCACCCGCTTCAGCATGGAACCACTGGTGCAACAGGTGGGTGAATATCCCTATCCGGTGGCGCGCGCGGAATTGCAGGCGATGCTAATCGATACCTACGGACGTTCGCGCATTAGCTTTGGCAAACGCGTCACCCAGGTTGAGCAAACTGAACATGGCGTCACCGCCTGGTTTGATGACGGTAGCCAGGCCGAAGGTGATTTCCTGATTGCCGCCGATGGCACGCACTCGGTGATCCGCCACTATGTACTGGGCGAAAGCGTCGAACGTCGTTACGCCGGTTACGTCAACTGGAACGGCCTGGTGACGATTGATGAAGCGATTGCGCCCGCCGATCAGTGGACCACTTTTGTCGGCGAAG
The DNA here is from genome assembly GCF_024707505.1 of Pantoea sp. SOD02. GTDB lineage: Bacteria > Pseudomonadota > Gammaproteobacteria > Enterobacterales > Enterobacteriaceae > Pantoea > Pantoea symbiotica. The sequence goes on from NZ_CP102604.1 coordinate 2,069,525, forward strand.
GCAAACGCGTGTCGCTGATGCCGGTCAGCGACAACCGCTTCTACTTCTTCTTTGATGTCCCGCTGCCAAAAGGCTTGTCGGAAGATCGCGCAACGCTGAAAAGTGACCTTAAAGGCTACTTCAGCGGCTGGGCCGAACCTGTGCAGCGCCTGATAGAACGCCTTAATCCGGAAACCACCAATCGCGTGGAAATCCACGATATCGAACCGTTTAACCGTTTCGTTAAAGGTCGTGTGGCGTTGCTGGGCGATGCAGCACACAGCACCACGCCGGATATCGGGCAAGGCGGTTGTGCGGCGATGGAAGATGCAGTGGTGCTGGCGCAGACGCTGGCGTCACACTCTTTGGGGATTGAGGATGCGCTGTTGCGCTATGAAAGTCGTCGCGTGGAGCGCACCAAAGATTTGGTGTTGAAGGCCCGTAAGCGCTGTGATGTTACCCATGCGAAAGATGCGGAAGTGACGGCGGCGTGGTATGCGGATTTGAAAAACGAAACCGGCGAGCGGGTGCTGGCCGGTATGTGCGATACGATTGAAGGTGGGCCGTTCGGTTAAATCAGGTCGCCATGAATGGCGACCCTACGACTCTAATCCACGGTTTTTCAGCATTGGGCCGATCTCCGGCTCTTTGCCGCGCCACGCCAGCCACAGATGCTGCAAATCGGTGCTGTTACCGCGTGACAAAATATGATCGCGGAACTGCTGACCGTTTTCACGCGTTAATCCCCCGCGTTCGACAAAGGCTTGATAGCCGTCATCGGCTAACATCTGCGTCCAGATATAGGCGTAATAACCGGCTGCATAACCGCCGCCCCAAATATGACGGAAATAGCTGGAGCGATAGCGTGGAGGAACGGCCGCCAGCGCAATGTTTTCGGCAGCCAATGCCTGTAATTCAAAGTGGCTGACGTCCTGCGGATTGTCGTGCGTGGTCAGTGAATGCCACTGCAAATCCAGCAGCGCGGCAGCCAGCAGCTCGGTCATGTCGTAGCCTTTGTTGAACTTCGCGGCGCGCACCATTTTGTCGCGCAGCTCGGCCGGCATCGCCTCACCGGTTTTGTAGTGGCGCGCATAGTTGGCAAACACCGCTTCGTTGCTGGCCCAATGCTCATTAATCTGCGACGGGAACTCGACAAAGTCGCGCGGCGTGGCGGTGCCCGACAAGCTCGGATAGCGTTGCGTGGCGAACAAGCCGTGCAGCGCATGACCAAACTCGTGGAACAGCGTAATCACTTCATCCCAGCTCAGCAGCGCTGGCTGACCTGCCTGCGGCTTGGTGTAGTTGCACACGTTGTAGATTACCGGCTTAGTGCCGAGCAGCGTGGTTTGGTCAACGAAATTACTCATCCACGCGCCGCCGCTTTTGTTATCACGCTTGAAGAAGTCGGTGTAGAACAGCGCCAGCGGCGTGTCGTCGGCATCGAAAATCTCGTAAACGTTAACGTCCGGATGGTAAACCGGCAGATCGTGGCGTTGGCTAAAACGAATACCAAACAGCTGGCTGGCCGACCAGAATACGCCCTTTTCCAGCACATTATTCAGCTCAAAGTACGGACGGATTTGACTCTCATCCAGCGCGTATTGGGCTTTGCGCACCTTCTCTGCGTAGAAATTCCAGTCCCAGACGCGCAGCGGGAAACTGTGATGTGAGGCTTCAATCGCCTGCTGAATATCGGCGGCTTCGCGTTCCGCGCGGGCCCGCGCGGCAGGAACGATATTGCGCATAAAGGCAAAAGCCGCTTCCGGCGTTTTCGCCATCTGATCCTGCATGCTCCACTCGGCATAGGTTTTGAAGCCGAGCAGACTCGCCTGCTGCGCACGCAGTTGCGCCATGCGTAACACGATGTCGCGTGTGTCGTTATCATCGCCCTGCTCGCTGCGCGTTAGCGCCTGCTGGAACAGCGCTTCACGCGTGGCGCGCACTTCCAGCGCCTGCAGCGCCGGTTGCTGCGTGGTGTTTTGCAGCGCAATCAGCCATTCGCCGTGCAAACCACGCGCTTCGGCCGCCGCTTTGGCGTGCGCCAGCTCTTCCTCGCTTAATCCGGCCAACGCCGCCACATTGCTCACCACATAAGCGCCGGCTTTGGTGGCAGCCAGCAACTTGTTACCGAAACGGGTGCTGAGGCTTGCCAGCTCCTGATTGCAGGCGCGCAGCTGGGTTTTATCCGCGTCGTTCAGGCTGGCACCTGCCAGCTGGAAGTGCTGCCAGGTGACTTCCGCCAGACGCATCGCTTCAGCATCCGGACACTGCGATCCGCGATGCTGGTAAACCGCATCGAGGCGAGCGAACAGCTGGCTGTTCAGGCAGATTTCATCATTGAGCGCGGTCAGCTGCGGGGTAATCAATTCATCGATTTCCTGCAAACGATCGCTGGTGTTGGCGGAAGTCATGGCGCCAAACACCAGATTTACGCGCTTCAGTAACTGGCCGCTGCGCTCCAGCGCTTCATAGGTGTTGGCAAAGGTTGGCGCGTCAGGATTGCTGGCGATCGCCGCCACTTCGCGCCGCTTCTCTTCGATACCCGCTTCCAGCGCCGGCAGAAAATCCTCTTCCTGAATCTGGTCAAATGGCGGGGTTTGATACGGCAAGGTGCTGGCGGTGAAAAACGGATTGGCTCGTGAATTCATTATCGCTCCTGATAATCAGCAACGCCGCACAGTGGCGGCGGGATGGTTCTATCCTGGCAGTTTCCTCGTCACTCAACAACTTATCGCCTGCTGCTGATAAACGCTGATGATTTCCCCTGCCACCGCGACGGCAATTTCCGCCGGTAACTTGCCCTTCACATCCGCTAAACCAATCGGGCAGCGCAGACGTGCGAGAGAATCTGCCGCAATGCCTTTGCCCTCTAAGCGATAACGAAAACGCTGGGCTTTGGTAGCTGAACCAATCACACCGGCATAGCGAAAATCGCCGCGCCGCAAAATCGCTTCGCTGAGCGCCAGATCGAGCGGATGATCGTGCGTCATCACCACAAAGTAGCTGTCAGGCGCGGCTTCCCGCACGCAGTCAATTGGATCCTCAACCTGGCGCACCATTACGCCGGGCGGCACGGCGCGAAACTGCGCGGCGCGGCTATCAATCCACGTAATATGGCACGGCAAGGTCGCGAGCAGATTCACCAGCGCCTGGCCAACGTGACCTGCGCCGTACACCTGGATTTCCGGCTGCTGCTGCATCAGCGGTTCAAACAGCAAAGTGGCGTGACCGCCGCAGCATTGGCCGAGACGCGCAGCCAGCGCAAACTCTTCACTGCGCGGTTGAGTGCAGCGCTGCTGCAGCATCTCACGCGCCTGCGCAATGCATTGATACTCAAGATGGCCGCCGCCAATGGTCAGAAAGGTGTCAGTGGCGCTGACCACCATTTTGCTGCCGCGATCGCGCGGCACGGAGCCCCGCTCGCTCAGCACGGTGATTAACACGCAGCTTTCACGTTTTTCCCGCAGGCTGTGTAACACGCTGATCCAGTCATGATAAATCATGGTCCGCTCCTGATAAGCGCTGAATCCCCCAGAACACCCGCTCCGGCGTGGCAGGCGCGTCCAGCTGCGGATGGCGACGATAGTTATCGACGCTGGCAACCGCATCCTGCAACGCACACCACACGGCGATGCCCAACATAAACGGCGGCTCGCCGACGGCTTTGGAGTGGAACACCGTGTCCTGCGGGTTTTTGCGGTTCTCTACCAGCGTGACGCGCAAATCGCTCGGTACATCGCTGATCGCCGGGATTTTGTAGCTGGCCGGGCCATCGGTGAGCAATTTTCCCTTGTCGTTCCACACCAGCTCTTCGCAGGTGAGCCAGCCCATGCCCTGCACAAAACCGCCCTCAACCTGGCCGATATCAATCGCGGGATTCAGCGATGCGCCCACATCATGCAAAATGTCGGCGCGCAGCAAACGATATTCACCGGTCAGCGTATCCACCAGCACTTCACAGCAAGCCGCGCCGTAAGAGAAGTAATAGAACGGCTTGCCGCGTCCGGCGGCGCGATCGTAATGAATGCCCGGCACTTTGTAGAAACCGGTGGCGGAAAGCGGCACCTGATTAAGCCACGCTTGCTGCGCCACCTGGGCGAAGGTGAAGTGTTTCTCGCCAACGCGCACGATGCCGTTGCTGAAATGCACCGCTTCGGCAGCGCATTGATGTTGCTGACACAGCATCTCGGTTAAGCGATCGCGCAGGATTTGCGCGGCATTCTGCGCCGCTTTACCGTTGAGATCGGCTCCGCTGGACGCTGCAGTTGGCGAGGTGTTGGGCACTTTACCGGTATCGGTGGCAGTGACCTGAATCTGGCTGATATCAATCTGCAGCACTTCCGCCACAATCTGCGCCACTTTGGTGTTTAGGCCCTGACCCATTTCGGTGCCGCCGTGATTGAGCTGCACCGTGCCATCGGTATAAATCAAAATCAGCGCGCCGGCCTGGTTAAGGAAACTGGAGGTAAATGAGATGCCGAATTTCACCGGCGTCAGCGCCAATCCGCGTTTCATAAAACGGTTGCTGGCGTTAAACGCACTGATTTCGGCACGGCGCGCGGCGTATTCGCTGCTGGTTTCTAACTGCGCGGTCATCTCATCCAGCAAATTGTCTTCCACCTGCTGGTGGTAATGGGTGATGTTGCGATCGGTTTTGCCGTAATAGTTACGTTTGCGCAGTTCGAGAGGATCTAATCCGAGTTCGCGTGCGACGTGATCCATGATTTGCTCAATCGCCACCATGCCTTGCGGTCCGCCGAAGCCACGATAGGCGGTGTTCGAAGCGGTATGCGTGCGGCAGCGATAGCCGGTAATCAGCGCATCGCCGAGGTAATAGGCGTTATCGGCGTGGAACATCGCGCGATCGACTATCGATCCGCTGAGATCGAGCGAATAACCGCAGTTGCCAGCCAGATCGATCTTCACGCCACAGAAGCGACCGTCGTCATCGACGCCGACATCGTAGCGGACAAAAAACGGATGCCGTTTGCCGGTGATCTGCATGTCGTCGCGACGCGCAAGGCGCATTTTCACCGGTTTACGCAGCTGACGCGCGGCAATGGCACACAAACACGCTACGCCCGCCGCCTGGGTCTCTTTGCCGCCAAAGCCGCCGCCCATGCGCCGCATATCAATGGTGACTTTGTTCATGGTGATGCCCATCACTTCCGCCACCAGCTTCTGCACTTCGGTGGGGTTTTGCGTTGAGGAGAACACCTGCAAGCTGTCATCTTCGCCGGGGATCACCAGCGCCGTCTGGGTTTCCAGATAGAAATGTTCCTGACCGCCGATGTGAAATTCGCCCTGAATACGCCGCGACGCCCGCGCCAGCGCGGCTTCGGCATCACCGCGTTGGTGAATATGCGGCTGCTGAACAAAGAAACGCTGTTCCAGCGCATGACGCACGTCGAGCACTGCGGGCAGCGCTTCATACTCAACAATTGCCGCTGCGGCACCGGCTCGCGCTGCTTCCGGAGAATCAGCCGCGACGGCAATCACGATCTGACCGAAATATTCGATTTTGTCCTGCGCCAGCAGCGGATCGCCGGGTTCCAGCGGACCGACATCATTAAGTCCTGGCACATCACGCCAGGTCAGCACGCTGACCACGCCCGGCACCGCGTAACACGGCTGCACATCCAGTTTGGTGATGCGCGCATGCGCGTGCTCGCTTAGTCGTGGACAGAGATGCAGCAATCCCGGCAGATCGGGCTTGTCGTCGATATACAGCGCCTCACCGGAGACATGTTTGTCGGCACTTTCATGTTTGTTGCTGCGTCCCACGCCGGTTTGCATGCCGGTGGCGAACTGGGTTTTCAGCAGCGTTTCGTTCAGTTCCGGACGGTTATGAGACATAGCGCGATACCTCGGTAATGGTCAGCTCGCCAGACGCTTGTGCGTAGTAGCGGCGCAACAGATTGCGCGCCACCTGCAGGCGATAATCGGCGCTGGCGCGGAAGTCGCTCAGCGGCTGAAAATCAACGCTTAATGCGGCGCAGGCTTTTTCGATGGCGCTGAGATTCAGCGGCTGGCCCAGCAATTGTGCCTCAGCCGCCAGCGCACGCTTCGGCGTGGCGGCCATGCCACCAAAAGCCAGTCGCGCTTCCACAATCACTCGATCCTCGATTTGCAGATTGATGGCGGCAAATACAGCGGAAATATCATCATCCAGCCGTTTCGCCACCTTCCACGCAGTAAAGTTTGGTGACACCGTCACTTTAGGAATGGTGATGCTGCGAATGAATTCCCCCGGCAGCAAGACCGTTTGGCGATACGCGGTAAAGAATTGATCGAGCGGGACTTCTCGCTGCTTATCGCCCTGCTGCAAAACCAGACGCGCATTCAGTGCCAGCAGCATCGGTGCGCAATCACCAATCGGCGATGCGTTGCCAATGTTGCCGCCGAGCGTGCCCTGATTACGAATTTGCAACGAGGCAAAACGCTCCAGCATGCTGCTAAACGCCGGAATGTGCTGCGCTAAAAACTGGTAGCAATGATGCAATGAGGCGGCAGCGCCGAGATAGAGATGTGTTTCATCTTCATGGCAGACCTTCAACTCATCGACCTGCTCCAACGCAATCAATAGCGGCAAGCGCTTATATTGCTGGGTAATTTGCAGCGTCAGATCGGTGCCGCCGGCCACCAGGCGGGCTTCGGGATATTGCTGATAGAGATCGGCGAGTTGCGCTAGCGTTTTTGGCATATAGCAGCGGCTGCCCGCGGCTTCGATAATCTGTACTTCATCGTTGCTGAGCGCCTGTAAGCGCTGCACTAACGCGGGTGCATTGGCGCTGAAGGCATCCGCATCAGGTTGTTCACACGCCTGCTTCGCCGCATCCATGATCGGACGATAGCCGGTACAGCGACACAAATTGCCCGCCAGCGCCTGTTCCGCCTGATGACGGCTCCAGCCCGCGCTGTTTTTTTGTAAGGTGAATAGCGACATCACAAAACCCGGCGTGCAGTAACCGCATTGTGAGCCGTGGCAATCGACCATCGCTTGCTGCACGCTGTGCAGTTCGCCCCCCTGCTTGAGATCTTCCACCGTGATCAGTTGCTTGCCTTGCAGGCTGCTTACCAGCGTCAAACAGCTGTTGACTGCCTGATACTGCATCTCTCCATCCACCACTTTACCGAGCGTGACGGTGCAGGCACCACAGTCGCCAGAGGCGCAGCCCTCTTTGGTGCCGCGACGTTGCTGCTGGCCGCGCAGGTAGTTAAGCACGGTGAGATTGGGATCGATCTCGCGTTCGGTGACTAAACGATCGTTGAGTAAGAACTGGATCATGCGATTTGCTCCTCACTTTCGCGCTGCCAAACCGGCTTGCCGCTCACCCAGGTTTGCGCAATGTTGCGGTCGTCGCCGAGCGTCATCATCACAAACAGCCGCTCCCAGATATCTTTGCTATTGGCGTTGCGCAGCTTCTGCAGCGGCGACACGGCCGGATCGAGCACCACAAAATCGGCCTCTTTGCCGGGATTAAAGTTGCCGATGACGTCATCGAGGTCGAGCGCGTGTGCACCGCCCAAAGTGGCATGATAGAACGCTTCGCAGGCGCTGAGTTTGTACTGCTGTAGCTGGCCGACTTTGTACGCTTCGCCCAACGTTTGCAGCAGATTAAAGGTGGTGCCTGCGCCCACGTCGGTGCCAATGCCCATGCGTACGCCCTGCTGCCAGCAGCGTTTGATGTTGAATAAGCCGCTGCCGAGGAACAGGTTTGACGTCGGGCAGAAGGCGATTGATGAATCGGTTTCACGCAGGCACTGCCACTCTTGATCTTCCAGATGCAAACAGTGCGCAAATACGCTGCGTTTGCCGGTGAGTTGGTGGTGATGATAGACATCAAGATAGCCTTCGTGCTCCGGGAATAACGCTTTTACCCAGGCGATCTCCTGCTGGTTTTCACTTAAGTGCGTGTGCATCCAGACGTCAGGGAACTCCTCGCGCAACTGACGCACTTTATCCAGCAGTTCGGGCGACGAGGTCGGCGCAAAGCGCGGCGTAAGCGCATAGCTCAGGCGGCCGCGCTGATGCCAGCGCTCAATCAGTTCGCGCGTGTGCTGATAGCTCTCTTCCGGCGTTTCGGTCAGGTATTCCGGTGCGTTGCGATCCATCATCACTTTGCCAGCGATGAGCCGCATATCCAGCTGCTGTGCGGCGCTGAACAGGGAATCAACCGACTGCTTATGCACCGTGCCGAACACCAGCGCTGTTGTCGTGCCGTTCGACAATAGCTGATGCAGGAAGAACGCTGACATTTTTGCTGCGTGATCGGGACAGTGATATTGGCTTTCTACCGGGAAAGTGTATTGGTTGAGCCATTCCAGCAGCTGTTCGCCAAAGGCGCCGATCATCTCGGTTTGCGGATAATGAATATGGGTATCGATAAAGCCGGGCACGATCAGTTTGCCGCGCAGATCGGTGACGCGCGTGTGATCCACGCGCCCTTCCGCGATTTGCCAGCTTTCAAGGCTGACCACTTTGCCGTCACGTAGCGTTAATAAGCCATCTTCGAGATAGCGCGCGTTGGCAGCGATGTCGTCTGGCTGCGCGGCCAGAGCGGTGAAATCAAAGAAGCTGGCGCGCAGCAGCGTTTCGGGTGCGTAAGGCATAATGGTTCCTTGGTGCTTTTTTTATTAATGCAGGTGATTGCCTTAAAGATAGTTTGCAAAGCGCATGCCAATGCAAAGAATAAAAAATACTGTTTACTTTCAATATTATAGGTTGTTTAGACGTGTTTTTATGTCAAGCTTGCCTGGCAAACGTGTGCGCAACCGGTTGCCTGTATTCGCAAACGGTTGCGATTTAACATTGCGTTAAGTTTTACCTGATATGGCGAGTTCATCGCCCGCAAACGTGCGTCTTTGTGGTGCGCTGATGCACTCACAATGTGCAGGAAAAATCCTGCAACAAGCTGCCTTTGGTTTTCATGAGCATGGGTTCGAGGTTAATGCTAAGGTGTGGCTGATAACCTGAAATCGTTTAAGGAACAGTGAGATGATTATTTTTGTTACTGGCGCAACTGCTGGTTTTGGTCAAAGTATCACCCGCCGCTTCATTGCTACAGGTCATAAAGTGATCGCCAGCGGACGTCGCGCTGAGCGCTTAAAAGAGTTGAAAGATGAGTTGGGCGATAATCTGTATACCGTTCAGCTGGACGTGCGTAATCGCGCCGCCATCGATGAAGTGATTGCCTCCCTGCCCGCTGAATGGCGCAATATTGATGTGCTGGTGAACAATGCTGGCCTGGCGTTGGGTGTGGAACCGGCGCACAAAGCCAATATCGAAGACTGGGAAAATATGATCGACACCAACAACAAAGGGTTGGTGTACATGACGCGTGCGGTGCTGCCTGCCATGGTTGAGCGCAACGTCGGTCATATCGTGAATATCGGTTCAATTGCAGGCAGCTGGCCCTATCTGGGTGGCAACGTGTATGGCGCGACCAAAGCGTTCGTGCGCCAGTTCAGCCTGAATCTACGTACCGACCTGCACGGCACCGCGCTGCGCGTGACCGATATCGAGCCAGGTTTGGTGGGCGGCACCGAGTTCTCCAACGTGCGCTTCAAAGGCGATGACGATAAAGCGGGCCAGGTTTACGAAGGCACCACCGCGTTAACGGCGGAAGATGTGACTGAAGCGGTCTATTGGGTGACGACGCTGCCGAAGCACGTCAACATCAATACGCTGGAGATTATGCCGGTGACGCAAACCACCGCAGGACTGAAAGTGCATAAAGGTTGATGTGATTTTGTAGGGTGCGCATTCATGCGCACCTGGTCAACCTCAATGCGAGTGAGGTCGCCATTAATGGCGACCCTACGATTTAGGTGCGGTCCCAGCCGGTCACAATAATCAACATGCCGCTAAAGGCGACCAGCGCGCCAACCCAATCCCATGTACTGAGTTTTACGCCATCCACCACGCGCAGCCAGATTAATGCAGTCAACACGTACACGCCGCCGTAGGCCGCATAGACGCGCCCGCTCGCGGCGGGATGCAGCGTCAACAACCATACAAACAGCGCCAGACTCGCTGCGGCGGGCACCAGCAGCCAGGCCGTCATGCCCTTCTTCAACCATAGCCACGGCAGGAAACAGCCAACAATTTCCGCTATCGCAGTGATAAAAAACAGCAAGGCGGTTTTTACCAGCATAGAAAATCTCTCACTAAGCTAAACAAAGCGCTCACCGCTGGTGAGCAAAGAAGCAGCGATGATATACTAGCGCCTATGGTTGTTACAGCCGCGATCCCGGCTGTGCTGGTGTTAACTGAAGGAAATGACGATGAAAAAACTGTTTTCCGCCCTGTTGGCGACCGTGGTGACGTCGAGCCTGTTAATGGCTGCGCCCATCGCTTCGGCAAAAACCGATCGCCTGATTATTGAAGATGGCAGCAGCGCCTCCAGCAATGAAGCTGCGCGCCAGAGCAAAGAGCAGTGGAACGACACTAAAAATCTGCGTAACAAGGTCAATACGCGCGTCGAGAAAGAGTTCGATAAAACAGATAAAGCTTTTGATACCCGCGACTCCTGTGAAAAGAGCTACAACGTGAACGCTTATTGGGAACCGAATACGCTGCGTTGCCTTGACCGCCGCACCGGACGTCCACTTGCACCCTAATCGTTTATCGCTGCTATAGTTTTGACAGGATTTCTGACCAAAGGAGTGAATGATGAAAAAACGTAATGCAGTGCTGCTGATGGCGATGTTGTCGCTGCCGGTTTTGGCGCAGGCTTCTTGTGAAAGTGTCAAAGCGGACATCAGCAAAAAAATTATCAACAACGGCGTCGCCGAGTCGGACTTCACGCTGGATATCGTGGCCAATGATCAAGCTGATCAGGTCGGCGGCCAGGTTGTGGGTCATTGCGAGAACGACACACAGAAAATCGTCTACAAGAAAAATGGCCGTGATGGCGACAGCAGCGTGCCAGACGGTGCAGGCAGTTCTCAGGATGCGCCCGCACAGTAACCTTTCGGGCGGCTCTCTGGCCGCCCTGCTTTTACTCCACTTCCGGCCTTTGCCGCGGCATCATCCACGCCACCCACAGCGTTAACAGCGCAATCAGCAACGACACCACAAACACCCAATGTAATGAGCTGGCGATTTGTCCGGTCCAGTCATGCAATGTCGCTTCCGGCAGCGCCTGGCGACTTTCGTGCGACATGATTTTCTGCATCGGATCGTCGGCCTGCGGCAGACGCAGCGACAAGTTCAGGTTCAGTACCGCGCCCAATAACGCGGTACCAATCGCCGAACCAATCATGCGGCTGAACATGATTGATGCGGTGCAAATGCCGCGAATGTCGTAATGCGCATGGTTCTGTACCGATACCAGAAACGTGGTGCTGGTCATGCCCATGCCGGTGCCAATCACAAAGGCGGTGAAGCCCGCCTGCATGATTGAGCTGTCGCTGCGCAGTAACAGCAGCAACGCGCTGCCAGCAATCAGCAGCAGCGCGCCCAACTGCGCGGTGAAGCGATAGGAAGTGATAAGCATTAACCTGCCGCTTAAGGTGCTCGCCAGCGGCCAGCCAATCGACATCATCGCCAGCGCGCTGCCAGCCTGCAGCGGCGTGCCGCCGGTGATGCCCTGAATCCACGTTGGCAGAAACGCGCTGATGCCCATCATGCTGGCACCGATAATTAGGTTGCCGATGTTGCCAGCAACGATGAGCCGACTGCGCCAGATTTCTAGCGGAAACAGTGGCGCATCAGCACGCTGTTCATGATGTTTTAAACGCCAGGCGGCGATGACTGCCAGCAGCAGGAACGGTAGCAGCCAGAAGCCGAGTACTTCAGCCTGCAACAACGCGACTAATAATGCCGTCACGCAGATCATCAGCCAGCAGCTGCCGGTGAGATTGAGCGTGGTGGCCTGATTTTGCTCACGCGATGGAAGGAAGCGCGCCAGCAGCAGCATGGCAATCACGCCAATCGGTACGTTAACCCAGAAAATCACCGACCAGCTAAAGTGCTGCACCAGCCACGCGCCGCTCAGCGGGCCAATAATTGCCGCCACGCCCCAGACGCTGGAGAGCCAGCCTTGTACGTTGGCGCGTTCACGCGGCGAATAGACGTCAGCCACAATGGTGGAGGTCAGCGGCATAATCGCGCCAGCACCTAAACCCTGAAAGGCGCGAAACAGAATCAGCCATGTCATGCTGTGGGCGAATCCGCACAGAATTGATCCCAGCAGGAACAGCGAAACGCCAATAAACAGCAGCCGTTTGCGGCCCCACATGTCCGCCAGCCGGCCATACAAGGGCACGCTGACCGCTTGTGTCAGTAAATAGATGGAAAATACCCAGCCAAACTGCGAAAAGCCGCCAAGATCGGCAATGATGGTCGGCATCGCGGTGGCCACGATGGTGACTTCAATCGCCGCCATAAACATAGCGAGCATGCAGCCGATGAGAATCCAGTGGCGATGTTCCGTGTTCAATTCTGCAGTTTCAGTCATACGTCTCCCTAATTTCTAACAAGGCTAGCTGAAAATTCACCAGACCAGTTTCCTCTGCGTGCGCCCCATCTGTGACGACGTCACTTATTTCGATGAAAATTTTTTATTGTCGGATGATGCCTTATTCCATGCGGGTTAGATGCGGTTTTTGATTATTTCTATCTGTCTGATTTTGCCGCAGAAACTGGCGCTTATCGACAAGCATTGCTATAGGTCTAAGCGGTGCTTTCCAGTTATTCACTGAAAAAGCATCTGCTAATAGTCATTTTAACTGCAATTTAACGGGGTGAAGGATTTTCGTGTGTGTGCGTTTTTGACACTGCGCCGCCATCCTGGGAATGACATCACCACATCGAACGATTTTTTGAATCAGGGAGACACTGGCTATGCAAAATGCATCGCTCGCCCGCCGCGCTGGGCTGGCTCTGCTCGCGATTGTTGCGGTGATTGCCCTGCTTGTTTGGGGGCTGGGGCTGAATACGCTGCGCGACCGCCGGGAAGATTTGATTTATCTCGGGCAGCAGCATCTGTTTTTGGTGTTTTGGTCAATGTTCTTTGCGCTGCTGGTGGGGATTCCCAGCGGGATCTTGCTGAGTCGTCCGTTTGCCCGTCGCTGGGCAGAGTACGTGATGCAAATCTTCAACGTGGGTAACACGCTGCCACCGCTGGCGGTATTGGCGCTGGCGATGGTGATTGTCGGTATCGGCGATCGTCCCGCGCTGATTGCTCTGTTTCTCGCCTCGCTGCTGCCGATTGTGCGTAATACTTTTGCCGGTTTAAGCGCGGTACCGCCGTCGCTAATCGAAGCCGCCAACGGTATAGGTATGACGAAGTTTCAGCGTTTGCGTCAGGTGGAAATTCCCAGTGCGCTGCCGGTGATTCTGGCAGGCGTGCGCATCGCCACGGCGATTAACGTCGGCACAGCGCCATTGGCGTTTCTGATCGGCGCCAGCAGCTTTGGCGAGCTGATCTTCCCCGGCATCTACCTCAACGACTTCCCTACGCTGATCCTCGGCGCCGTGGCAACTGCGCTGGTTGCGCTGTTGCTCGACATGCTGCTTGCAGCATTGGGACGTTATCTCAGCCCGCACTCTGCGGCTTAACACAAGGAGTTTTGTGATGGCCACTGCCAATAAGCTGGCGCGCTGGGTAAAACGTACTGCGCTGGCACTCGCCGCGACGCTGGCAATCAGCCAAAGCGCCGCTGCTGCAACACCAATCACCATGGCAACCAAGAGCTTTACCGAGCAGCACATCCTCTCCGCGATGACGGTGATCTGGTTGCAGAAGAAAGGTTTTCAGGTGATCCCCAAAACCAACATCGCTACTACCATCGGTCGTAACGCGATGATCAATAAACAGATTGATATGACGTGGGAATACACCGGCACCTCGCTGATCATCTTTAATCACATCAATAAACCGATGTCGACGGAAGACGCTTATAAAACAGTAAAACAACTGGATGCGAAGTTGGGACTGGTTTGGCTTAATCCGGCACCGATGAACAATACCTACGCGTTTGCTATGCAACGCGATCGTGCGGAGAAAGAAGGCATCAACACCATGTCGCAACTGGTGGCGAAGCTGGAAGAGGTGCGCAAGAACGATCCGGATCATAACTGGAAACTCGGTTTGGACCTGGAGTTCTCAGGCCGCTCCGATGGCCTGAAGCCGTTGCAGAAAGCCTACAACATGCCGCTCGATCGTCCGCAGATTCGCCAGATGGATCCCGGCTTAGTCTACAACGCGATTCGCGATGGCTTCGTTGACGCGGGTTTGATCTACACCACCGATGGCCGGGTGAAAGGGTTTGAACTCAAAGTGTTAGAAGATGATAAGCACTTCTTCCCGAGTTACAACGTCACGCCGGTGGTGCGTCAGGATGTGCTGGAGAGCCATCCAGGCTTGGATACGGCGCTTAATCAGCTTTCCGCATTGATTAATGACGAAGCGATCACCGAGATGAACAAACGTGTCGATATTGATCATCAGTCGCCGCAACAGGTGGCGCGTGATTTCCTTCAATCTAAGAACATGCTGTAAGGAGGCGCTGTGGATACCTTGCATTACATCATGAATAACTGGCACACCTTGATGTCGCTCACCTGGCAACATACCTGGCTGGTGCTGGTCGCGGTGGGTTTCGCCATTATCGTTGGCGTGCCGCTGGGCATTTTGATTGTGCGCTTTAAGTGGCTGGCCACGCCGGTGCTCGGCATCGCCACCATTGTGTTAACCATTCCGACCATTGCGTTATTTGGTTTAATGATTCCGCTGTTTTCCATGATCGGTCAGGGCATTGGCGCCCTTCCTGCGATTACTGCGGTGTTTCTCTACTCGCTGCTGCCGATTGTACGTAACACCCACACAGCGCTGGAGAATTTGTCACCCGGACTGCGTGAAGCCGGTCGCGGAATTGGCATGACCTTCTGGCAGCGTCTGCGCTGGGTGGAAATTCCGATGGCGCTGCCGGTGATTTTTGGCGGTATTCGTACGGCGGTGGTGATGAACGTTGGTGTGATGGCGATTGCCGCCGTGATTGGTGCGGGCGGTTTGGGCCTGCAACTGCTCGACGGTATCAGCGGCAGCGATGTGCGCATGCTGATTGCCGGTGCCTTGATGATTTGTTTGCTCGCGATTGTGCTTGATTGGCTGCTACACCGTTTGCAGTCGGCGCTGACTCCTAAGGGGATTCGATAATGATAAAACTGGAAAACCTGACGAAAACCTTTACGCAAAAGAATGGCACGTCACTCAATGCCGTGGATAACGTCAGCCTGGAAGTGCCTGCCGGGGAAATGTGCGTGCTGCTCGGCCCATCGGGTTGTGGCAAAACCACCACGCTGAAGATGATTAACCGCCTGATCCCCTCTTCAAGCGGCAGGATTTTGATCAATGGTGAAGACACCAGCGGGCAAGATACCGTTACCCTGCGCCGCAATATTGGTTACGTAATCCAGCAGATTGGTCTGTTCCCGAACATGACCATCGAGGAGAACATTACCGTGGTGCCGCGCATGCTGGGCTGGGATAAGAAGCGTTGCCGCGAACGCGCTACGGAATTGATGAGCATGGTGGCGCTCGATCCGACCAAGTTCCTACACCGCTATCCGCGCGAAATGTCCGGCGGTCAGCAGCAGCGTATTGGCGTGATTCGCGCACTGGCCGCTGATCCACCGGTATTACTGATGGATGAACCTTTCGGCGCGGTCGACCCGATTAACCGTGAAGTGATTCAGAACGAGTTCCTGGAAATGCAGCGTCAGTTGAAGAAGACCGTGATGCTGGTTAGCCATGATATTGATGAAGCGCTGAAGCTCGGCGACCGCATTGCAGTGTTTGGTCAGGGCAAAATTGTGCAGTGCGCCAGCCCGGATGAGCTGTTAGCCAAACCGGCGAACGACTTTGTTGGCTCCTTTGTCGGTCAGGACCGTACGTTGAAACGTTTGTTGCTGGTGCAGGCTGGCGATGTCACCGATCAGCAGCCCACCATCACCGTGCAACGTAATACGCCGTTGCAGGACGCTTTCGCTACCATGGATGATAACGATATGCGTTCGGTGACGGTGGTTGATGAAGATGGCAAGCCACTGGGATTTGTGAAGCGGCGTGAAGCGCGCGGTTCCACGGGCCGCTGCGAAGAGATGCTGCATACCTTTAAAGTAACCGGCAAAGCGGAAGAGAATTTGCGCGTGGTGCTGTCGAAATTGTATGAGCACAACACGGTGTGGATGCCGATTGTCGATGAAGAAGGTCGTTACAGCGGCGAGATTTCGCAGGATTACATTGCCGATTATCTCAGTTCTGGACGTACGCGCCGTCGTTTGAATCCATAAAACCGCACGATACTTGAAACGCAGGAAGAGGCGGCAGAGGAGTAAAGTGTCCCGCGCCATGGATGGCGCGGGCCAAGCCCCAGGGATGGTTTATGGCGTCTTTACGATCTGCCGCCTCTTCTTGCGTATGCACTCTGCACGTTAATGCGACTCCTCAGCCGTTTTTGCTGCTACCGCTTCGTTACGCTCTGAAGGCAGCACGACATTCAAAATAATCGCCAGCATCCCGCCGGTGGTGACTGCGTGACCAAACAGGTTGCTAATCAGCGTGGGGAATTGTTTCAGCACATCAGGCACTGCTTCTACACCTAAGCCGATACCAAACGACACGGCGACAATCAGCATCTCGCGACGGCCAAGCGGCGTTTGCGTCATCACGCGGATACCGGCCGCCACCACGCTACCAAACATCACGATGGTCGCGCCGCCCAGCACTGGCGGTGGAATCTGCTGCAGCATGGTGCCAATCGCCGGGAACATACCGAGCAGCACCAACATCACGCCGATCACCATGCCAACGTAACGGCTGGCAACGCCAGTCATCTGGATAACGCCGTTATTTTGCGCAAAGGTGGTGTTGGGAAAGGCTGAGAATACGGCGGCGAGCAAACAGCTGATGCCATCGGCAAAAATACCGCCCTGCATGCGGCGCTCAAACGCTTCGCCTTCAATCGGCTGCTGCGACAACATGCAGTTCGCCGTAAGATCGCCCACCGCTTCAATCACGGCAATCACCGATACCAGCGCGATGGGAATGAAGATGGTCCAGTCAAAGGCAAAACCAAAGCGGAACAGTTCTGGCAACACCAGCCACGGCGTATCGCCCATTGGTTTGAGCGTGAGATGACCGGTTAACGCTGCGGCGGTACAGCCCGCTGCAATGCCGGCAACCACGGCAACCAACCGCGTCCAGCGATTTTGCGAACGGTTAAGTACGATAATCACCAGCAGCGTCAAGGCGCCGAGCGCCAGATTGCCGGGTGCGCCAAAATCGCTGGCGTTATGGCCACCAGCCCAATCGGTGATGCTGACTTTAATCAGGCTGATGCCAATCAATGTGATCACGGTGCCGGTGACCACCGGCGTCAACACTTTGCGCAATGGCGCGATGCAGCGGCTGATTAACATCGGAATCATCGCCGCCACCAGGTTGCAGCCAAAGATCATCGCCATGATCTCTTCAGGCGATCCGCCGCGCGCTTTGACCATTAATCCGCCCGACAGAATCACACCCAGAAAGGCAAAACTGGTGCCCTGCAGGCAGATCATGCCGGCACCAATGCCCATAAAGCGACGCGCTTGCAGGAACGTACCCAAGCCGGAAACTAACAGCGACATGCTGATCAGATAAGGGATCCACGCTTGTAATCCCAAAACGGAACCAATAATCAGCGGCGGTGTAATAATGCCGACGACGCTGGCCAGCACATGTTGCAGTGCGGCACAAAATGCAGGCAATGGACCGATGCGGTCATTCAGCCCATACAACAAACCTTTCTCATCTGATTGCGACATACAGGTGCTCCGGCAAGATATTCATCAGAGCAGCTGATGCATGAATCACGCCAGAGAAGAGTGTTCAATAAAATGCAGGGAGTAAAGGATTGAATAATAGAGGAATTAATTCTTTAAAAAGGATGGCTGAATCTGAATCATTAGATTCAGCCATTGATCATTTGCGGCACTTTGTTTCATCAGGCCGCAGGCTTTGCACTGTTGTCGTGCGTAAAATTCTCATTGAGCAGCGAAATATCCAGATAACCGCTCAATTCCCGCTGCTCTGCTCGCGGCAGGTAAGGTAACTCGCCTAATAAAGGTGCACCTAACTTGTTACTCAAAACATCAATGATTTCAGCGTAATGTGCCAGGCCGGGATTAATACGATTTGCCACCCAACCCGCTAGTTGCAATCCATCCTGCGCAACGGCTTCGGCGGTTAGTAAAGCGTGGCTGATGCAACCTTCCTTGATGCCCACAACCAGCACAACCGGCAAATGCTCCTGCCGCACCCAATTGGATAAAGGCTGCAAGTCGTTCATTAAACTGCGCCAGCCGCCGGTGCCTTCCACCACCACGCGCGCGGCGCGCTGCTGCAAATCGTTCAAGCTGCGACTGAGCAATGGATAATCAATGCACTGCGACGCGCTGGTGCTGATTTCATCCTCTTCCAAAGCGATAGGATTGACGGCGGAATAAGTGAGAGTGAGGCCCGAAGCCTGCTGTAACAGCAGTGCATCTTTATTACGTAAGCCTTCGGGTGTGCGCTGCGCGCTTTTGGCAACAGGTTTGAAACCTGCGGCGCAGAGATTCGCCTTGGCAAAGCACTGTAATAACGCGCGAGATACCACGGTTTTACCCACCGCGGTGTCGGTACCGGTGACAAAAAGCGTTTTCACCATTCTCCTCCTTCATTGAAGCGATGTGTAACGTGCGAAGGAGGCAGTTTAAGGAAATGTTTTCTCGGGCAGATTGCGTTAGGACAAACTTAAGGCGAGCTGTAATTATCCCTGCAACAGTTTTACCAATAAGTGGCCGCTATAGAGCGCGTCTTTTATCAGGGCTGCACCGCCAAAAGTACCGGGATCGCTGAAAGCCGTTGGTGTGAGCTGGATTTCACTGCTGTAAGCGGGCAACGCCTGCTGACGAATGGTACTGCTCACCGCAGGGAACAGCACATCGGCGGCTTGATTTAGCGGCGAACCGATAAGAATTTGTTGAGGATTAAAGATGTTAACCATCATCGCCAGCATCCGGCCAATATGATGTCCGACGCCAGCAATCACATCACGCGCCAGACGATCGCCCTGCTGCGCGGCAGCGCATAAGCTCTCAATCGTCAGCGGTGCCTGATGCAATAAACTGTCTGGCTGCGACGGCAAACGTTGGGCAGTGAGGGTAAGCAAGCTTCCGATGCTGGCGACGGTTTCCAGACAACCATTATTGCCGCAATAACATTGCTGGCCGTAAGGATCGATTTGCGTATGACCAATCTCCACCAGCGTACGACCATTTTTATGCAGCAGTTGTCCGCCGCTGATCACGCCCGCGCCGACGGTTTGGTCGATCACAATCTGAATCACATGTTGTGCGCCGCTGGAAGCACCAAACAGTGCTTCGGCTAACGTCCAGGCAGAAATATCATGCTGCACGAACACCGGCAAACCGGTGCGTTGCGCCAGCGTTTCTCCCAGCGGCATATCCTGCACGTCGTAACCCGGCATACGATGTACCACGCCAGAAGCCGCGTTAATCAATCCCGGCAAAGTAATGGCTATGGCGGTCAAACGCTCCAGCTTGCTTTGATGACGAATAAAGAAGTCATTCACCAGATCCAGCAAGGTTTGCAGCAGCGGTTTTTCGGCGCTGGCGTGCAGCGGCAAGCGATCTTCCTGCAGCGCGCGGCTGCTGAGATCGCGCAGCGTCAGCGTAATGTATCCGGGCTGAATGCGTACGGCGAGATAGTGCCAGGCGAGTGTATCGAGGATCAAACCAATCGCTGGACGACCACGACTGCCCGGTTCCTGAAATTCGGTTTCCTGTACCAGATGGGCATCGAGCATTTCACGCACGATTTTGGTAATGCTGGCGGGTGCTAACTGGGCACGTTTAGAAAGCTCAATACGCGAAATCGGGCCGTAAAGGTCAATCAGTCGGTAAACCACACCTGCGTTGGTCTGTTTTATCTGATCAATATGACCAGGTTGACTGTACAGATTCACGCCCTGCTCCCATTATTTTCGCGCTTCTAAATAAACAGCAGCTATGGTGATGCAGATTGACCAGCAGCGTCAAATATTTGATTAGAAATGTGATTTATCGCACATAAAGTTTATGCCCTGCTTCACCCGCTGGTTCAATTCTCCGCATTTTGCAGCATCAGCGACATCATATTGGTCATTTGTGCCGTCGGTTCTCGCGTCGCCGACCAGACCAGCCAAACTTCAGAAATCGCGTCGTTCTCCTGCAACGGGATCCACACCACATCGGCCAAACGCGCACGGCGGAACGACGCCGGCAGAATTGACACGCCAAGCCCGGTTGCCACCAACCCCAGAATGGTCATCGCCTCGCCCACTTCCTGAGTAATAAACGGTTTGATTTGATAACGATGCAGCAGCGCCAGAATTTCGCCGTACAACGCGGTGCCGCCTTGCGGATCGAAAAATACAAACGGCTCGTTGGCTAATGCCTGAATTGAGATCGACTCCGCATCGGCCAGCGGATGCGCCCAATGCACTACCGCGCACAGCGGCTCACGCAGTAATACGCGATGCTGCAGATCGCTGGGCAGCGGCGTATTGCGCATCACACCGAGATCGAGTCGATCGTCATGAAGTGGCGCAAGCTGCTGGCGCGTGTTGTTCTCCTGCATCTGAATATGCACTTGCGGCCAACGCTGACGGAACTGATACAACGCATCTGAAACCAGACCAGTAAACGGCGCTGACGAGGTAAAACCAATGCGCAACTCGCCTTCCTGACCGGTGTGCACGCGTGCGGCGCGGCGCGCTGCCTGTTCAACCTGCAGCAAAATGCCACGCGCATCCTGCAAAAACAGCGCGCCAGCGGGCGTGATCTGCACGCTGCGGTTGGTGCGGGTAAACAGCTGCGCGCCAATTTCCTGTTCCAGCTGCTGAATCTGCTGACTCAACGGCGGTTGCGAAATATTCAGGCGCTGCGCGGCACGACCAAAATGCAGCTCTTCGGCGACGGCAATGAAATAGCGTAAATGGCGCAACTCGACATTCATATTTTAAAAGTCTCATTTGAGATTATTAATATATTGTACAACCTATTAACCCTTTTCTACAGTAACGCCACAATGGTTCAAACGAGGATGTTCCGTGAGTCGCTCTTCCCAGGCGGTGATACTTGATGAAGACGAGTTGTCCGTAAAGCCTGCTCCAGCTGCAACCCCTTCAGAATGGATTGAACGCGGATCGCCGCAGTTTATGCGCGTGACGCTAGCGCTGTTCTCCGCCGGTCTTGCCACTTTCGCCTTGCTGTATTGCGTACAGCCCATTCTGCCGGTGCTATCGCAGCAGTTTGGCGTTTCCCCGGCGCAAAGCAGTATTTCTCTCTCGCTCTCCACCGGCTTAATGGCGTTAGGATTGCTGTTTACTGGGCCGCTGTCGGATGCAATTGGCCGTAAATCGGTGATGGTTACCGCGCTGTTGCTCGCCGCCATCTGCACCTTGATTTCCGCCACCATGAGCAGCTGGCAAGGCATTTTGCTGATGCGCGCGCTGATAGGTTTATCTCTGAGCGGCGTTGCGGCCGTTGGCATGACCTATCTGAGTGAAGAGATTCATCCACGTGTTATCGCCTTTTCCATGGGGCTGTATATCAGCGGTAACTCGATTGGTGGTATGAGCGGACGCCTGTTAACTGGCGTATTAACCGATTTCTTCTCGTGGCGCGTTGCGGTGGGTGTTATTGGTTGCTTCGCGTTGGCGGGCGCGCTGATGTTCTGGAAAATTCTCCCTGCATCTCGTCATTTCCGCCCGGCGTCGCTGCGCCCGCGCAGTTTATTAATCAACTTCCGTCTGCACTGGCGCGATAAAGGTCTGCCGCTGCTGTTCGCAGAAGGCTTCCTGCTGATGGGCGCGTTCGTCACGCTGTTCAACTACATCGGGTATCGCCTGCTGAGTGCGCCGTGGTCACTGAGTCAGGCGGTGGTTGGGTTGCTGTCGGTGGTGTATCTGACCGGCTCATGGAGTTCACCGAAAGCGGGTGCGATGACCAGCCGCTTTGGGCGCGGTCCGGTGATGATCGGTGCAACAGCAATTATGCTGGCAGGATTGCTGCTGACGGCGTTTAACTCACTTTGGCTGATTTTGCCCGGCATGATGCTGTTCACCGCCGGATTCTTTGCGGCACACTCGGTTGCCAGCGGCTGGATTGGCCCGCGCGCGCGCCGTGCTAAAGGCCAGGCATCGTCACTTTATCTCTTCAGTTATTACGTCGGTTCCAGCGTGGCCGGTACCTTGGGCGGCGTGTTCTGGCACAGCTACGGCTGGATGGGCGTAACGCTATTCATTAGCCTGCTATTATTAATGGCTTTGCTGGTCGGCTGGCGTTTGCAGTGCCGGAAACTGTAATACCTTTCATCTGTTTAACGGGGCTAATGCGCCCCGTCCTCATCTCAAGTACACGCCACACGGCGATCTCACAGTCCCAGATAAAACAAAACGGCTATTCGTCGCTATAATTCATTCCATTCCAACAATAGTTAGACTTTTTTTATTTCACAGCAATGAGGTCGTTAGATGGGACTCTATTATTACGTCGATAAGCACGCCGGCTATAACGACAACCATGTAGTACATGCAACGGGATGCCCGTTCTTACCCGCCGATGAGGCACGCCGTTTTCTTGGTACTTTCTACACGCCAAATGCCGCCATCCAGCAAGCGCGTAAATTTTATGCCAGTGCGCTAGGGTGCGAGCACTGTTGTCCGGTTGGGGTAAAAAAAAACATGACGACTCAAAATAGCGTGGCACTAAAACACATGGTGAGACTCTGATAATCATGATTTGAGAGTGGTAAGGTGCCCCCGCTGTTTTGTTAAGCAATACTGAGGCGTTTTATAATAACTATAAATTTAAGTGTAATAATAACTGGACCTTAAGACGTTCATTGCGGCGTCAGGTCCAGTCGCCTCTTCTCTCATTTCATCACCCCTGATTACTCTCGACCCCATGCCAGAAAGCGCAATAACCTCAGGCTATTAACAACGCCTTCCACGATAAAAAATAATCAGTAATAAAAGCCCGACAAACGGTTTCCCTCCGCTCATTAATGCTCCACAATAGCGGCAATTTGTGACTTCGGTCACCTTCTGGGGTGCCTTTTCGCCCTTTCACTCGCCGTCTGACAGATTTGAACTCCATGCAATCTACTAATGTTTCCCGTAAAACGGCCTGGCTACGCGTTGTATTGCTGGCTATTGCTGCTTTTGTCTTTAACACCACAGAATTCGTGCCTGTTGGTTTGCTGTCAGATATCGCCGCCAGCTATGACATGAAGACTGCCGATGTTGGCATCATGTTAACCATCTATGCGTGGGTCGTCGCACTATTGTCGCTGCCGTTGATGCTACTGACGCGCAATATTGAGCGTCGCCTGCTGTTGGCCGTGTTGTTCATCGTGTTTGTCGCCAGCCATGTGCTCTCGTCTGTGGCATGGGATTTCACCTCGCTGGTGATCTCGCGTATCGGTATTGCCTTAGCGCACGCGGTGTTCTGGTCAATTACTGCTTCGCTGGCCATTCGCGTGGCGCCTGCGGGTAAGAAAACTCAGGCGTTAAGTATGCTGGCAACCGGTACCGCGCTGGCGATGGTGCTGGGCGTGCCGATTGGCCGTATCGTCGGTCAATATCTTGGCTGGCGTACCACCTTCGGCATGATCGGTTTGTCTGCATTGGTGTTGCTGATTTTGCTGATGCGCATCCTGCCGCGTCTGCCGAGTGAACATACCGGTTCACTGAGCAGCGTGCCGATGCTCTTCCGTCGTCCGGCGCTGGTAGCAATGTACGTTCTGGTTACCGTGGTGGTGACGGCGCATTACACCGCTTATAGCTACATCGAACCGTTTATGCAGGTGGTTGCCAATGCGGATGATAATTTCACCACCCTGCTTTTACTGCTGTTCGGGTCGGCGGGCATTATTGGCAGCGTGCTGTTTAGTACGCTGGGCAATAAATTCCCGTCGGCGATGCTGATCGCCGCTATTGCGATGATCACGCTAAGTATGGGCTTGCTGGTGTTTGCCGCAGTACGTCCCGCTGCAATCACCGTGCTGTGCATCGTGTGGGGCATGGCAATGATGATGATTGGTCTGGCGATGCAAGTCCGCGTTTTGGCGCTGGCGCCGGATGCTACCGACGTCGCGATGTCGCTGTTCTCAGGTATCTACAACATCGGTATCGGCGCAGGTGCGCTGCTGGGTAACCAGGTCAGTTTACATATGCAAATGTCGGACGTTGGTAACATCGGCGGCATTATTGGCCTTGTTGCACTGTTCTGGTGTATCGCTATCTTCCGCCGCTATCCTCAACTGCGTTCTAACGGATAAGAAAAAAGGCTTCAGAAGGATTATCTTCTGAAGCCTTTTATTCACTTCTTACGGAATGCTTAATCGCACTCCGCTCAATTCTCTTAGTTATAAATTACTGCTGTGCCATTTAGCTTGTTGTTGCCAGAGGTCGAAGTGATGCGGAATGACTTTGCTCCGGCAGCATTGGCCTTTTCCGATAGCTGATTCTCCAGCGATGTCAGGTTTGTGCTACCTGAAGCGCTAACCACACCAATTTGTTGTTGATTCATTGGCGCTTCGTTTACTAAGTCTGCAGCCATGCTACCGAACGCGATTGAGGATAATGCTACAGCGGCCAGGGTCAGTTTGATGCTTTTCATAATTTTGCTCTCTTAAACAGATGAATTGGGGTCGGTCGCGATTAAGTTAACAACCGTTAATTAAATGCTAATGCCGAAAGGGTGTGCGCGTCAATTATTTTATTAACGGTCATTATTTTAATCGGAAGTGGCGTGATTATGGGCTTCCCAGCCCTTTTCGACTTATCCATTTGGGTGCTTTCACCAGCCAAAAGCACAAACGGGCAAAGACGAACAGGCTCATTCCGGGCTGCGCTTGCATATTTATTTAATGATCGGTAATTTAATTGGGTGTTTATAAGTTTTGAGGTGCCCAATGACAGAAGTTATCGATGTGGTGAACAGGAAAACGCGCGGTCGCCCGAAAGTGTTTGATCGCAATGATGCCCTGGACAAGGCATTGATGTTGTTCTGGGCGCATGGTTATGAAGGCACGTCGTTGTCCGATTTGGTTAACGCAACCGGCGCGAAAGCCCCAACCCTTTATGCTGAGTTTGAGAATAAAGAGGGTTTATTCCGTGCGGCGATGCAGCGATACATTGAAACCTTCAGCGCACAACGCAACGCAGTGCTGAACGATGATGCATCAGACGTGAAAACGGCAATTGAAGCCTATTTTCGGGCAACCGCCGCGTGCTTCACAGAATGTGATAAGCCAGCAGGCTGTTTTTTCATTTGTACTTCGAGCGCGCTCTCTTCCGGCTCGGAAGAAGTGGCGCAAATGCTGGCGCAGCAGCATCATGCGCAGGAATCAGCGTTAAAAGCATTCCTTGATAACCGGCAGCAGCGTGGCGAGTTACCGCAATGTGCCAATAGTGCAACCTTAGCTAGCTATCTGGCGTGCTTACTTCAGGGAATGTCGGTACGTGCTCGTGAAGGAGCTAATCGTGAGGATCTTGACCAGATTGTGGATACGCAGATGGCAATCTGGCCCGCTCTGGCGGGATATTGTGAGTTGAGCACCAAATAAAATTCAGGCCGACTTCGCTGTCGGCCTGAAATTATTGCCTCTATTTGAATGGTGAGGCGAGCGAGCGTTAAGGCAGGAAAAACATCGGTTTTAACACCGCACTCACCGGACTGTTATCCGGATTCGATGGCATTAAATCCTTCATGGATGCCCACCAACGCTGACACACTTCCGTTTTTGCCACGGCTTCCCAGCGCGCTTCAGACTCAATTTCCACGCTGGCAAACAGCAGATTGCGTTCAGCATCAAGCCAGATAGCGTAATTGTGCGCGCCATGCGCTTTTAACGTCTCGGCCAGCTCCGGCCAAATTGGCGTGTGACGGCGCAGATACTCATCGTGGCAGTGTGCATGCACCTGCATCACAAAGGCTTTACGCAACATCGCTGCGCTCCGCCTGCAAAGCGGCTTGCCACGGCTTAACGTTGAAGCGTTCACCCAGCGCGATCAGTTGCTCAGTGGTGATGCTTTGACGAATGCCACCCATCGACAGCGCTTTCACCACCACTTCGGAGGATTTCTCCGCAGTGTCGATCAGGCCAAAAGTCTCATCGAGGTTTGGACCGGCGCCAAAAATGCCATGGAACGGCCACATAACAATGCTGTGGTTTGCCATCGCGTCGGCTGTTGCCTGGCCGATTCCGTCAGTCCCTGGCACCATCCACGGCAGAATACCGACGCCATCCGGGAACACCACCAGACATTCGGTACTGCCTTCCCACAGCAGGCGTGTAAAGCGTGCGGAATCCAGATCGACCACATAGCTCAGCGCCATAAAGTTGGTGGCGTGACAGTGCATGATCACGCGATCAACGCCGTTTGAGACCTGTTTGCGCACGCTGTGTGACTGGAAGTGAGCTGCCAGTTCAGAGGTTGGCAGGCCGCCGTTACTCAAACCCCAGTGGATTTTGTATGACAAGCCTTTGTCATCAACCTGCAACAGCGCCAGACAATCAGCCGGGTCGATCTGTACATTACGGAAAAACTTACCTGATCCGGTGACCAGGAACCAATCATTGGCTAGCGCTGGAGCAGGCTTGGTCAGCTCAATACAGCGCGGCTCTGCATAGAAATCACCGGCGAAATCTTTAACTTCTTCCGGCAGTAAACGTAAGCTGACGTTGCCGCCATTACGTTCATCCCAGCCCTTCAACCACATGTCGCTGGTCGCTTTAACCATTCCCTGAACAAAAGCGGAAGAGAGAATATTTTGCATGGTGTGTCCCTTAACGTTGACGCAGTGTTTGTTGTTCATAATGACGGACTTCGCTCAGCCAGCTGGCATCAGCAGGGACATCGTGGCGCAGACACCAGGCTTCCCACACCGCTTGCCACGGCAACGATTTTTGTTCTTCCAGCATCGCCAGGCGACCGGTGTAATCCCCTTCGTTCTCTAGCTTGCGTAACTGATCGGTAGGTTCCAGCAGTGCGCGTAGCAGTGCTTTTTTGGCATTGCGTGTACCAATTACCCACGCCGCGATGCGGTTGATAGACGCATCAAAGAAGTCGAGACCTATATGCACCTTGTCGAACAGCTTGTGGCGCGCGATCTCGGTGGCGATAGCCTGGGTTTCATCGTCGAGAATCACCACGTGATCACTGTCCCAGCGCACCGGACGGCTTACGTGCAGCAGCAGACGCGGCACATAAAGCATCGCCGTGGAGATCTTGTCAGAAATTACTTCGGTTGGATGGAAGTGGCCGGCATCGAGAGTTAGTGCGGTCTGGCGGCTGCTGGCATAACCCAGGCAGAATTCATTGGAGCCCACGGTGTAGCTTTCTGCACCGATACCAAACAGTTTGCTCTCTACCGCATCGATGTGATGTGCAGGGTTGAGCTTTTCACTGATTACTTCATCAAGCGCACTTGCCAGGCGTTGACGTGGTGCGAGGCGATCGACGGTGAGATCTTTCATGCCGTCCGGCACCCAGATGTTCATAACGGATGCAGTACCCAGTTGCTCACCAAAGTGTGCCGAGATGCGACGGCTAGCCTTGCAGTGGTCGATCCAGAACTGACGAATCCCTTTGTCGGCATGTGACAAGGTAAAGCCATCGGCGCTCAGTGGATGGGAGAAGCAGCTTGGATTAAAGTCGAGGCCCAACTTGTGCGTCTTAGCCCATTCCACCCAGTTGCTGAAATGTTTAGGTTCAATCGCATCACGATCAACCGGCTTATCGCTCTCCAGATAGATCGCATGCAGGTTGAGGCGCTTGGCACCTGGAATGAGTGACATCGCTTTTTCAACATCTGAGCGCAGCTCATCAGCATTACGCGCGCGGCCCGGATAGTTGCCGGTAGCCTGAATACCGCCGGTCAGTTCACCGTTCGGATTTTCGAAGCCGCGCACGTCATCGCCTTGCCAGCAGTGCATCGAGACCGGAATGCCATCCAGCTGTGCCATTACCTGTTCCACATCCACACCGATGGCGGCGTAGCGTTGTTTGGCCAGTTCGAAGGCCTGTTCAATCAGCTTAGTCATATGCAAGTTCCTTAGCAGGTTGGCTGAGCGCGGCAAAGCGTGCCTGATGGGCAGCGAAGGCGCTGTTGTTCAACGGTTCAAATTTTTCTAACGGGAAGTTTTGGCTAATGCAGCGGCGTAAATCGCTGACGTCTCGCAGTTCGCCTAAAGCAATGAGTTGGCAGCCGACGTTACCGAGCGTTGAGGCTTCAATTGGCCCGGCTAATACCGGCAGTTGGCAGGCATCGGCACACAATTGGTTTAACAGTGGGTTCTGACTGCCGCCGCCCACCACATGCAGTTGACGCAGCGGTGCAGCGCGCAATGTGCCAAGTTCGCCAATCACCTGGCGATAGAGCAAGGCCAGACTGTCAAAGATGGTGCGGGCCAGCGCGGCAGGCGTCTGCGGAACGGGCATGTTCTGTTCGGCGCAGGCGTTCTGAATCTCCTGAACCATGCTGTCTGGATTGATAAAACGGCTGTGATTGGGGTTAACCAGCGCACGACAGGCAGGTTCTTTTTCAGCGTCTTTGATCAGCGAGCAGAGATCGGTAATGTGCAACTCGGTGCAGACACGTTGCAGCAGCCACAAACCCATAATGTTTTTCAGAACACGGTAGCCTTCAGCACCACCTTCATTGGTTATGTTGGCATTGAGCGCCGCCGTGCTGACACAAGGCTGCAAGCTCTCAATCCCCATCAGCGACCAGGTTCCCGAGCTGAGATAAGCGGCATCATCCTGCATTAACGGCGTGGCCAAAACCGCACTCGCTGTATCGTGTGTCGCAACTGCGATCACCGGAATGTTGTTGCCGCTGGCGCTGGTCCAATAACCAACGGTATTGCCTGGTGAGGTTGGTTTACCGAACCATTTAGCCGGTACGCCAGCCCAGCCGAGTAAATCGCTGTCCCATTCACCGCTGTGAATATTGAGCAGTTGTGTGGTGGTGGCGTTGGTGTATTCCCAGTTCATCTGGCCCGTAAGGCGATAGTGCAGATAGTCTGGAATCATCAGCGCATGCTGCACTTTTTCCTGCCAATCTGGCTGCTGTTGATGCAGCGCGTGCAGTTGATAGAGCGTGTTGAAAGGCAAGAACTGAATACCGGTGCGCTGATAGATCGCACCTTTGCCGAGATCATTAATGGCCTGAGCCATATGCCCTTCCGTGCGCTTGTCGCGATAGCTTACCGCCTCGCCGACGCGCTCACCGTTGGCATCGAGTAACACCAAATCAACGCCCCAGGTATCGATGCCGATGCTGTCCGGCACAATACCTTCATCATCTAGCTGGGCCAGCCCTAAACGAATCTCCTGCTCCAGTCGATCCAAATCCCAACAATCATAATCTGCACGGCGCACACGCTGATTGGTGAAGCGACGGACTTCGCGCAGGCTGATCTGCTGATTCGCTGAACTCCATTGTGCGAGCATCACGCGCCCGCTGGATGCGCCTAAATCAATGGCAACAATGTTACGCATACTCATGGCGTGTTCTTCCTGTGATGAGATGACTACAGATTAGAAATCTCTGCTTTTTGCCACCTTCCCCTTACTGCCAGTGCGTAATAGTCGCTGGCACGCTAACAAAGAAGTTCGTGAGAAAGCTCACAGAACCACACAAGAAGAGAGATGTGAGCCTTGCCGCATTTCCGTCAATCACTGGTGAGATCTTGAAAAATTAGCCATTTTCCTGCGCCACTAAGTTGAAAATTCAAGGTAAGGTGCGGGGCGCCTGCGTAGACTCGGCAACAGTTGAGTTAATAAAGAGGCGAATCATGACCGTTCTACATAGCGCAGATTTCTTCCCGGAAGGGAATTACGCCATCGCCATTGAGCCGCGCGTGCCGCAGCAGGCATTTCCGGAGCACCATCATGATTTCCATGAGATTGTGTTAGTGGAACAAGGTTCTGGCATTCATGTGTTTAATGGTCAACCACAGGCTTTATCCGCAGGATGCGTGTGCTTCGTGCGCGATCACGATCGCCATCTTTATGAGCAAACGGAGAATTTATGTCTGACCAACGTGCTGTATCGCAGTCCGGCGGCATTCCGTTTTCTCTCGGGTTTGCAGGAACTCCTGCCGCGCGAAGAAGAGGACCACTACGCGTCGCACTGGCGCATTAATCACAAGGTAATGGCGCAGGCGCTGCAAATCGTTACACAGATGAAGCAGCAAGATGCATGGTCGTTGGAACGGCACGCACGTCAGGAGCAACTTTTTCTGCAACTGTTGGTGTTGTTGCGCGAAGCGGCTCACAACGATCAATCACAGGATCAGGAAGCCCGCTTGCATCGGTTGCTCGACTGGCTCAATGAGCACTACAGTGAAGAGATTGTGTGGGATGCCTTAGCCGATCGTTTTTCATTGTCGCTGCGTACCCTGCACCGCCAGATGAAGCAGCAAACCGGCAATACACCGCAGCGTTACCTGAATCGGCTTCGCCTGTTACAGGCGCGGCATTTACTGCGTCATAGCGATATGCGCATAACAGACATTGCCTACCAGTGCGGATTTGGTGACAGCAACCATTTCTCCACGCTGTTCCGGCGAGAATTTGGCTGCGCGCCCAGAGCGGAGCGCCAGCAGATGCTATAACGGGAGCGTTTCCTCATGTCGCTGATCTTAACGCGCGAAGACTATTTTCCGGCCACCAATCTGCCGATTGCTGTGGCCGAGCGCATGCCGCAGCCCTCCTTCCCTCCGCACCGTCATGAATTCAGTGAAATCGTTATCGTCTGGCGCGGTAACGGCCTGCATGTGTTGAACGATCGTCCATGGTTGATAACCTGCGGCGACGTTTTTTACATTCACGATAACGACTGCCACAGCTACGACAGCGTCAACGACCTGGCGCTGGATAACATTCTTTACTGCCGCGATCGCTTTCGTCTTGGCCTTGACTGGAGCCAGTTGCTGCCGCCGCAAGAAGAAGATTCGCCGGGCTGCTGGCGTTTGACCACACGCGGGATGGCGTTAGCGCGTGGCGTGATTAGCCAACTTGAGCGCGAGAGCCGCAAAAGTGATTCGCTATCGATTCAACTCTCCGAAGCGCTGTTTTTGCAACTCGCGCTGATTTTGCGTCGTCACGGTTATGCTGCCGATCGGCCCTGGGCATTGCCTGAAGGTGAGCAACTGGATCTGCTGATGTCGGCGCTGCAAGGTGCCGTCAGTCGTCCATTCGATTTGGCGGTGTTTTGCCAGCAGAATCAGTTAAGCGAGCGCGCGTTAAAACAGCTGTTTCGCCAGCAAACCGGTATGACCGTGGGACACTATTTACGGCAGCTGCAGCTGTGCCAGGCGAAGTATCTGTTGCGTACACAGGATTGCTTAATCAGTGAAGTGGCCGCGCGTTGCGGTTTCGATGACAGTAACTACTTTTCGGTGGTGTTTACGCGGGAAACCGGTTTAACGCCGAGTGCGTGGCGGCAGCGCTTCCTGCCGCATCGCGAACTCTCAACTGAGAAAGTTAAAGCCTGACGCGAGGTGTGCGTCAGGCCTTTTATTAGTTTGCTAATCCTAATCCTACAATGTTGGCGGCAATGATAATCACCACACAACCCAGTGACAGCACGCGCACAGGGCGTTGACCCGCTGACTTCCACTCTTTCAGCACCAGACCAACCAAGCCACCGCACAGCACGTAGAGACTCATATGCAGCATCCAGCTGACAAAGTCATACTGTGCTGGGATTTTGGCGTGGCCCCAGGCGTAGAAGAAGAACTGCAGATACCACATGGTGCCGCCCAGCACGGCAAACGCGATATTGGCCAGCAGCATCGGTTTGGCGACGGAGAAATCACGGCGAACAGAAAGATCGGTTTTTACTGCCAGACGGATAAAGCAATAAGCCAGATTGACTAATGCACCGCCGCCCATGATCACCACATAGCTTGGCAACGCCACATACAACGGATTGATACCCAGATTGGCTGCGGCTTCATGCATCGGCTTGGCGGCATCCATCGCAAATGACATGCCAGCGGAGAAGATGCCGCACATCACCGCCAGAATCAGCCCTTTCTTCAGATTGAACTCTTCGGCGTTGATGCCAAGCGCCCGCTCTTTTAACAGACCGGCACGTGAAACAATAGCCACACCAATCAACGCAACAAACACGCCGAGCAGAGTCATACGTCCACCGGTAGAGTTAAATAGCTCAACAAAGCGTCCCTGCAGCAGCGGCGTCATTAAGGTACCCACCACTAAGGTGATACCGATGGCAATCCCGATGCCCATCGACATACCGAGGTAGCGCATGGTCAACCCGTAGTTGATGTTTCCAATGCCCCACATGGCACCAAACAGAAACACCGGCATCAGTTGAGAGAAACTAAAGCTGCCGTAATACGCCCAGAAGTTCGGCAGTAATACCGCACTCACTGCCCAGGGAAGAATCAGCCACGACATTATGCCGCCTACCGACCACATCGTTTCCCAGGACCACTTTTTCACCTGCTTAAATGGAGCATAAAAACAGGCGGCACTGGCGGCACCCACCAGATGCCAGAAAATACCTGCAATGATGGCACTGTTCATTGTTATTCCTTCGTAAGGTTGAGGCCAACAGGAAACCGGCGGTCTCCCGATTACCGGCAGTCTACGGTGGGCAGCTTTTCGTCAGCCTTTGGATGGCTGCCGGAAAGCGGAGGTTGCTGGCAAAATTCGGTGGGTCGTCAACATAAGGATCACAAAATTGCATTTGCATGTAGAACACGAGGTGTTTTTTATAAGTCGCTTATTATTCAGCATATTTTTCTATTGTGCTGTGTCGATCAGCACAGTTTTTGATTCACTGCCACTGCAACAGTTAACATGGCAGTCACACAAAGCCGCGCACCAGACTTTCCCCGCAGGCGTTTAATCCGTATAACGTTGGGAAAATCATCAGGACGAAGGATTGAGATGAATACCAAGAGATTGCGGCTACTGCTGTCACAATCAGTGAGCCGCGTGATGCTGGATGACATCCGCGCCATCGTGCCAGCGCAGGCGCTTAACGTCTTTATTAATGGATTAGATGAGACGCACTACGCCACGCTGGATTGCGTGCAGAGCGAAGAGAATTGCGCCCTGCTGGCGTCGGTGATTGTGGTGTGGCGCCAGCTGGGTCACATTCATGCGATTCATTATCAGAAAGGTGAGCATCTTCGTCAGGTCGATGACGCCACGCAATTCCAGCTGTTCAGTATGATGAAAACCCATCGCGCGATCGTGCAGATCGCTTAACTCTCGGGATGACTATGAAAATCGGACTGCTTTTCCCTATTGCCATCATCATTGCTGGCGTCAGTTTTTTGGCGTGGTTTATTGCCAGCGGCGCGGCGATGCCGGGTTCCTGACATTTATTTAACATACGTTGAATCGCCTCTAACCCGCTGAAAGCGCGGCATTTCGCCAGGAATGCTGCGTCTGTCGTGCTGTTCTTCCCTTCTTTGCCATCCCTCAAGTCGCATTGGCAATAGCAAAAAGGTGCAATACCGCGATCTGTTTCACTCTGCACTTCACAAATCTTTAACGAAACCGATCGCGGAGAACCTGCACATGACAACACACCATCAACATTACATTAATGGCGCGTTTGTTGCCGATCAGAACGACAAGTGGATAGAAGTGATTAACCCAGCAACCGAGGCGTTACTGTCGCGCGTGCCGGAAGGCAGCAAACACGATGCCGCGCAGGCCATCGACGCTGCTGAAGTGGCGCAGCCGGATTGGGAAGCACTTCCTGCCGTGGAACGCGGCAACTGGTTGCGTAAAATTGCCGTCGCTATTCGTCAGCGTGAGCCGGAACTCACCGCCACTATCGTCGCCGAAGGCGGAAAAACCCAGGGGCTGGCGCAAACTGAAGTGCTGTTTACCGCCGATTATCTTGAGTACATGGCCGAGTGGGCACGCCGTTATGATGGCGAGATCGTTAACAGCGATCGTCCTAACGAAAACATCTTCGTGTTCAAGAAAGCGATTGGCGTCACCACCGGCATTCTGCCGTGGAACTTCCCCTTCTTCCTGATTGCGCGCAAAGCCGCGCCCGCGCTGGTAACCGGCAATACCATTGTTATCAAGCCCAGTGAGCTGACGCCTAACAATGCGGCAATTTTTGCGCAAATCATCCATGAAATTGGTCTGCCAAAAGGTGTGATCAACTTTGTTTATGGCTATGGCCCGGAGATTGGTCAGGAGTTGGCGGGCAACCCGAAAGTCGGGCTGGTCAGTTTGACCGGCAGCGTCAACGCCGGTATCGCCACTATGGAAGCTGCGGCGAAAAACGTCACCAAAGTCTCGCTGGAGCTGGGCGGAAAAGCGCCGGCTATCGTGATGGATGATGCTGACCTCGAACTTGCAGTAAAAGCAATCGTCAGCTCCCGTGTGATCAACACCGGACAGGTTTGTAACTGTGCTGAGCGCGTTTACGTGCAGGAAGGCATTTACGACCGCTTTATCAGCGCCCTGACCACCGCCATGCAGCAGGTGAAGTTCGGTAATCCGGCCGAGCAGAATGATATTGATATGGGTCCGCTGATCACGGCGGCCGCGCTGGAGCGCGTTGAGCAGAAAGTGGCGAACGCGGTCGCGGATGGCGGCAAAGTAGTGCTGGGCGGCAAGCGTGCAGGCAGCAAAGGATTCTATTTTGAGCCAACTATCATCACGGGCGTGCGTCAGGATATGGAGATCATGCAGCAAGAGATTTTTGGTCCGGTGCTGCCAGTGATGACCTTTAAAACTCTTGATGAAGCCGTAGCGCTGGCGAATGACTGCGAATACGGTCTGACTTCATCGATTTACACCCAAAGCCTCAACACCGCGATGGTTTCCCTGCGTAAGCTGAAGTTTGGCGAAACCTACATCAACCGCGAGAATTTCGAGGCGATGCAAGGTTTCCATGCGGGCTGGCGTAAATCGGGCATTGGCGGTGCCGATGGCCGTCACGGTTTGGAAGAGTTTTTGCAGACACACGTGGCGTATTTGCAGTTCTCGTAATGTCGCCATTTATGGCGTAATGCCGCTCAATTAAGCATTAATTTGCATGTGTATGCAGGTGCGCATGAATGCGCACCCTACGAAAAATGCGCCAACCCTTTGTAGGGGCGCCATTTATGGCGACCAGGTGCGCATCCCTGCGCACCTGAAACCGTTAAGAAACCCGCTTCTGGCTGCGCAGCAGCGCCAGGCCGCTTAACACCGACATCGCCATCAGATAATAGCCGGGCGCCAGGCTGGTACCAGTCGCGCTAATCAGCAGTGTACAAATCAGCGGTGCAAAGCCACCAAACACCGTCACCGCCACGTTATAGCTGATCGCCATGCCGCTGGCGCGCGTACCAATCGGGAACAGATCCGCCATCACTGATGGCACCGTCGAGAAATAGATCGATTTCAGCAGCGCCATCCAGCACACCAGCAAAATCAGGGTAGTCGGCGTGGTGTGATCAACCACCAGCTTAAATGCCGGATAGATGGTAACGATCAGCAGAATCAACGATCCCCACATTAGCGGCACGCGTCCTACGCGCTCTGCCCATAACCCCATGATTGGCGTGACCACCGTCAGAATCACGCCCGCCAACAAGGTGGCGGTAAACGCTACGCTGCCTGACAAGTGCAGATTTTTAGTGGCGTAAGTCGGCACATAGTTGAGCATGTAGTTCACCGCAGTCGAGATCACCATCAGGCCGATTGCCAACAGCATCAACTCCTTCTGGCGGCCAAACAGACTCTTTAGCGGCGCGGCTTCCGGTTTATGCTCAGCAAAGCTCGCTGGTTCATGCACGTGACGTCGGATATAGATCCCCAGCGGACCAATCAGCAGGCCGAAGGCGAACGGAATGCGCCATCCCCAATCCTGAATCTGGCTTTCGGTGAGAATCTGCGTCAATCCAAGGCCAAACGCTGATGCCATCAATGTACTGGCGCCCTGCGTGGCGAACTGCCAGCTGGCGATAAAGGCTTTACGCTCCGGGAAATGCTCAACCAGGAACGCCGTCGAGCTGCCAAATTCACCGCCGGCAGAGAAACCCTGCACCAGACGCGCCAGCAAAATCAGCAGTGGCGCCATCAGGCCAATGCTGCTGTAGCTCGGCATAAAGGTGATGACTGCACCGCCGAGCATCATCAGGTTAATCGATAACAGCAGCGCTTTTTTACGTCCGTGGCGATCGGCATAGTTGCCCAGCACAATCGCGCCGAGCGGACGAATCAGGAATGACACGCCAAAACTACCAAAGGTCAGCAACATCGAGACCGACGGATCGCTGGTGGGAAAGAAGGCATGCGCAATGTAGCTGGCAAAAAAGCCGTACACAGCGATATCAAACCACTCCAGCGCATTACCGATACAGGTGGCGAACAGCGTTTTGTGCAGATTGGGTTTTGCCGCGCTCAACGGCATCGCCGTATTCAATGTACTCATTGGCCACCTCCTACGTGCGCACGATGCTGCGCCACCAGTTCCGTTCCCTGCTCGCCGAGATCCCACAGCAGACGCGTCATGATCTGCAAACCTTCGCGGGCAATCGATTTCAACATATGCTCGTTAACGCCATGCTGGCCGCAGGCCGGATACGAATGCGGAACCCACAAGGTGGGCAAGCCGAGAATGTCAGAGAACACTTCATTGGGCAGCGAACCGCCGAGGTTAGGCAGCAGCGCCGGTTTCTTGCCGCTGGTTTCCGCCATGCTGCTAAGAACCCAATTGACCAGCGGATCGGTGGGATCAAGGCGTGTCGCGGGCGATCCGCGCATAAACTCCACGTCCACATAGTCAAAACCGTGCTCTTGCAGATGGGCGCGCACATGCTGGGCGAGGTTTTCCCAATCGGTGCCCACCACAAAACGCAGCTGACAAACCGCCGTAGCACTGCCCGGAATGGCATTCATTGGACGTGCCGGATTGCCGGTGAGGAATGACAACACTTCCAGCGTGTTCCAGCCATACAGGCGTTCGGTCGGCGTCAGTCCCGGCTCGCCCCAGTTCACGTCAATGTCGGGATCGCCCGGCATGCCGCCGACTTCGATATCGCTCAGAATATCGCGCACCTGCGGCGTCAGAGAGTTAGGTTTCAGCGCCTCAACCTGTAACACGCCCTGTGCGTTGACTAGCGAGGCGATGGCGTTGGCCAACTGCGTACCCGGATTGCTCAGCAATCCGCCCCAGTTGCCGGAGTGATAGGCGTTGTCTCGCGCGTTAACGCTCAAACGGAAGTTAACCGCACCACGTGAGCCCAGAAACAGCGTGGGACGAATCGCGTTGAGGCGCGGACCGTCTGAGGCGATAAACAGATCGGCTTGCAGCAATTCGCCATGCTGCTGGCACAACTGCGCCAGTCCCGGCGAGCTGATCTCTTCGCCCATCTCAAACAGCATTTTGCAGTTGAAGCCCAGGCTGCCACCGCGCAACTGATACACCTGCTCCAGCGCCGCCAGATTGACAGAGTGCTGGCCCTTGTTATCGGCGCTGCCGCGCGCATACCAGCGATCGCCCTCTTCAACCATCTGCCACGGCGATAAGCCGTCGCGCCAGTTTTCATCGTCACCAAACACCACATCGCCGTGACCATAGCTGAGCAAGGTTGGCAGCTGCAGATTTTCAATGCGTACCGCCACGAGGAACGGTCGATTAGCGGCTTCCGGGTTGTCGATGAAGTGCAAAGTAAAGCCCAGTGCAATCAGCTGCGGGCCGATCTCATCCTGCAAATAACGCTGTAGCTCGCTGTCACGATCCTCGCGCTGGCTTTCGGTGCGTTGCGCCACACGACGCGCCAAAATACGTTGAAATTCCCCGCTGTCAAAATAAGCGGTGGCCTGTTGAACCGCCTGTTGTGCTGTCATGTTTGCCCTGTCTTTTATTGTTTTGTCGTTAATTCATCTTTGCGGAAACGCTGCTTTGCCACAATTATCAATTTATCGAGTAAGATTTGCTTTTATGGCAAAGCTAGCCTGCCCGATTTCGAGGCATGCACCACCATGAGGCACCCGCATGTTAAGCAGTGAAATCCGCTATTTTCTCGCCGTCGCCAATACCGGCTCGCTCAGCGCCGCCAGCGAACAGCTGTTTGTGGCGGTGTCGGCGATCAGTCGACAAATTCAGCGACTGGAGAATCAGGTTGGCGTGCCGCTGTTTGCACGTCATGCGCGCGGCATGGTGTTGAATGAAGCGGGCGAGATTTTCGCGCATCACGTACGTAAGAACCTGCTTGATATGGAGTACGCGCTGGCGGAGATTAAGGGGCTAAAAGCGGTGCGCCGCACGCTGATCCGCGTGGCCTGCACCGATGGGCTGGCGTTTACGCTGCTACCCCGTTTGATCGCGGATTTCCGCAATGACAATCCGGGCGTGCTGTTTGATGTGAAAGTCGCCAGCACCCAAGGCGTGGCGGAAGCACTGCGCAACGGCGAGTGTGACGTAGCGCTGCAGTTTAGTCTGCACGCTGAACGCGGCGTCGAAGTGATGGGTTCGTGGCCGGCACCGGTATTAATCGTTATGCATCAAACGCATCCGCTGGCGACTGCGCCGCAGGTCACGCTCGCCGATCTCAGCCACTATCCGCTGGCCTTGCCGCAGCAAAACACCACCGTGCGGCAACTGTTCGAACTCGCCAGCCACATGAATGGCAGCCTGGTCGAGCCAGTGATGACCTGCGATACCTTTTCGATGCTGTTTCAATTTTTGCTGCGTACGCCGCAGGCAGTGACGATTTGCAGCGCCTTCACCGTGCTGCAGGAGGCTGAAACGCACGGTTTGATTTTGCGCTCGGTAGGCATCGATCAGCTGAGCCAGCGCACTTTGCAGCTGCAGACGCAATCAGGGCGACCTCGCAGTGCCGCCCTGAATGTGTTTCTCTCTTTTTTACTGCAACAGCTGGACGCGTTAGAGGAACCGCTGCGCCAGCGCTGGAAGCCGTAACTTAGTTCTTGATATCCACCGGATAGAAGATGTGTTTACCGAACGGATCAACCTGATAACCGCTCACCGACTTGCGTACCGGCTCAAAGATGGTTGAGTGAGCAATCATCACTGCGGGCATTTGGTCATGCATGATCTGCTGCGCTTGCTGATACAGCGCCACGCGTTTGTCGTGATTCTGCTCGGCACGCGCTTCGGTGATGATCTTCTCGAACGGCTGATAACACCATTTCGATGAGTTGGAGCCGCCATTCGCTGAGGTGCAGCTGTAGAGCGGACCGAAGAAGTTATCCGGATCGCCGGTCGCCGTGGTCCAGCCCATCAGCGCCGCCTGATGCTCGCCGCCCTTCACGCGCTTAAGGTATTCGCCCCACTCATAGCTGACGATATTGGCTTTGATGCCCACTTTGGCCCAGTCCGCCTGAATCATCTCCGCCATACGTCGCGCGTTCGGATTATACGGTCGCTGAACTGGCATCGCCCACAAGGCGATTTCGGTGCCTGGCTTAATTCCTGCTTCCTGCAGCAGCTCTTTGGCTTTCTGCGGATCGTAGTCGTAATCCTTCAGATCTTTATCCGCACTCCACACATCCGGCGGCAGGATGTTTTTCGCCACCGTGCCGGTGCCCTTAAAAATGGCATCGATGATTGCCTGCTTGTTGATTGCCATCGCCAGCGCCTGACGCACCTTCACGTTATCCAGCGGCGCTTTGGTGGTGTTGAACGACAGGAAACCGGTATTCAGGCCCGATTTCTGTTGCAGCGTTAAATCGGGATTGGTGCGCATCTTCTCCAGATCGGCCGGATTGGGGAACGGCATAATCTGGCACTCGTTTTTTTCCAGCTTGGCGTAACGCACCGAGGCGTCCGGCGTGATGGAGAAGACAATGCGATCGAGTTTCGCCTTGCCTTGCCAGTATTCCGGGAAGGCTTTGTAGAGGATGCGTGAATCTTTTTGATACTGCACCAGCTCAAACGGTCCAGTGCCAATCGGTTCCATATCGACTTTTTCTGGCGTGCCGGCTTTCAACATCTGGTCGGCGTATTCTGCCGAATGGATCGAGGCAAAATACCAGGCTAAGTCTGCAAGAAACGGCGCTTCAGCGTGAGCTAAGGTGATGCGCACGGTATTGTCATCGACCTTCTCAATGCTGGTGATCAGCTTGGCCAGCTCAAGGCTTTCGAAGTTGGCGTAGTTACCGCCGGAGACATTGTGGTACGGGTTTTTGGGGTCCATCTGGCGCATAAACGAGAAGATTACGTCGTCGGCGTTGAAATCGCGCGACGGCTTAAACAGCTTGCTGCTCTGGAATTTCACCCCTTTGCGCAGATGGAAGGTGTAGACCTTGCCATCCGGGCTAATATCCCAGCCCTCCGCGAGGCTGGGCACCAGTTCGGTGGTGCCTGGCGTAAAGTCTACCAGGCGGTTAAAAATCGGTACTGCGCTGGCATCGACGCTGGTCCCCGAGGTGTACAACTGCGGGTTGAAGTTCTCTGGCGATCCTTCAGAACAGTAAACCAGCGTTTTTGCCGAAACCCCGCCCGCGACCGCCAAGCCGATTGCCGTGAGAGTGAGATTTGCCATCATTTTTTTCATCATGATCCTCGCTTTTTATTGACTTCCATGAGTCTGCTTCGTTATTTAATGTTCATCTGATTAATAAATAACATGATTTAACCAGCACGCGTACTACAGACGCCGCAATGCTAATAAGGAATTGTGATGACAGACCAACTTGCCAGCCAATTGACCCAGCGTTTCTACCGTTATCTGGCGGTTTCCAGCCAGAGCGATGCCAAATCAACCACGCTGCCGAGTACGCCGTCCCAACATGCGATGGCAGAGTTACTGGCAAAGGAGCTGGGCGAACTGGGATTACAGGATATTGTGATTGACCAGCACGCCACGGTCACGGCGGTGAAACCCGGCAATCGCCCTGATGCGCCGCGCATCGGTTTTATCACCCACATCGATACCGTGGATGTCGGACTCTCGCCGGACATCCATCCGCAAACCCTCACGTTCACCGGCGAGGATCTGTGCCTCAACAGCACGCAGGACATCTGGCTGCGCGTGGCGGAACATCCAGAGATCAAACCCTATCTTGGTCAGGAAATTATCTTCAGCGACGGTACCAGCGTGCTGGGCGCCGACAACAAAGCCGCAGTAACGGTGGTGATGACGCTGCTGGAGAACCTGCGTGGCGATCACGGTGATATCGTGGTGGCGTTTGTGCCCGATGAAGAGATTGGCCTGCGCGGCGCCAAAGCGCTCGATCTGGAGCAGCGCTTTAACGTCGATTTCGCCTGGACTATCGACTGCTGCGAATTGGGTGAAGTGGTGTATGAAAACTTCAATGCCGCCGCCGCTGAGCTTGTGTTTAC
Source organism: Pantoea sp. SOD02 (assembly GCF_024707505.1). Taxonomy (GTDB): domain Bacteria; phylum Pseudomonadota; class Gammaproteobacteria; order Enterobacterales; family Enterobacteriaceae; genus Pantoea; species Pantoea symbiotica. The sequence continues at coordinate 2,110,923 of NZ_CP102604.1, forward strand.
CGGCGTGCCGGCGCATCCGATGTCGGGCAAAGGCGTGTTAGTCAATCCGCTGCTGATGGCACATGACTTCATCTCGCGCTTTGATCGCTTAAAAACCCCCGAACATACCGAAGGCCGCGAAGGCTATATCTGGTTCAATGATATGAATGCCAACGCCAGCCGCGCGGTGTTGAAAGCCTCAATTCGTGATTTTGATTTGCAGGGTTTTGACGCGAAGAAACAGCAACTGGTGGAAGTGGCCGATGAAATCGCCGCGCGATATCCCACCGGCCATGTGGCGCTGACGATTAACGACACTTACAGCAATATCAGTAATGCGATTGGTGAGGATCGTCGCGCGATTGATTTGATTTTTGCCGCGCTGCAGCAGGTGGGCGTGGAGCCGAAAGTGATCCCGATGCGCGGCGGCACCGACGGCGCAGCGCTGTCAGCAAAAGGATTACTGACGCCGAACTTCTTCACCGGCGCGCACAATTTCCATTCGCGCTTTGAGTTTTTGCCGGTTCCCTCGTTTGTGAAGTCGTATCAGGTTGCTGAAGCGCTGTGTTATTTAGCGGCGAAATAAAACCAAAAAGGTCGTCATAAATGACGACCCTACGGTTGGATTGGGGTCGCCAAACATGGCGACCTTTTTAACGTTATTTGCTGGCTGAAACATCAATCCCAGGGAAGAATTTTTCCGCCAGTTTAGTGACGGTGCCATCGGTCTGCACCTTAGTGATTGCCGCATCCAGCTCTTGTTTCAGTTTGGCATCGCCTTTACGCAGGCCAAAACCAATACCGGTACCGAGAATGGTGTCATCTTCTACCGGCTTGCCGACAAAGGTGAAACCTTTACCCTGCGGCTTTTCGAGGAAGCCTGATTGACCCGCAGCAGACATCACCAGCGTACCGTCAAGACGACCCGCAACCATGTCGTTGTAAACCTGGTTCTGATCCTGATAAGAAGTCACCGTAACGCCCTGCGCTTCCCAGTGTTTCTTGGCATAGGTTTCCTGAATCGAACCCTGCAGCACACCGATGTTTTTGCCTTTCAGTGATTCGGCGGTTGGCAGCAGCTTCTCGCCCTCTTTCACGATCAGCATGGTCGGAATGCGGTAGATCGGTTTGGTGAAGTCGATGCTTTTTGCACGCGCTTCGGTGATGTTCATCGCGGAGTTGATGGCATCAAATTTTTTCGCCTGCAGAGCTGGAATCAGCGCATCGAAGCTGCTTTCCACCCATTTACAGTCGAAGTTACCTACCTGGCAAATCGCTTTACCCAGTTCGATATCGAAACCTTCCAGTTCGCCCTGCGCGTTGCGGCTCTCAAATGGCGGATACTGAGATTCCAAACCATAGCGTAAGGTTTCCTGCGCCAGCGCGTGCGCCGAGGTCAGCATGCCCAGAGCGACAAACAGTGCGTTCAATTTTTTCATTATATTTACCCCTAAGTTACCCTTTGACCTGGCAGAGCGCTTCTGCACCGGCCTGAAGTGTTGCGTCGTCTTTTGCGAATGACAGGCGAATTAATTTATTGTCAGTGCCGTCCATATAAAACGCCGACAACGGAATGGTGGCCACACCGTGATCGACGATGAGACGTTTTACCATTTCGCTATCACTTTCGTCACTGAAATGTCCGTAGCTGGCCAACATAAAGAAGGAACCGGCGCTCGGTAGCAGCTTAAATGGCGAATCCTGCATCAACGTCAGCAGGCGATCGCGTTTCTCCTGATAGAACGGTGACAGCTGCAGATAGTTTTGCGGGTTTTGCAGATAGTGAGCAAATCCGACCTGCATCGGCGTATCGGCGGCGTACATCATGAACTGATGGACTTTGACGATCTCTTCCATCAGCGCGGCCGGTGCCAGTGCATAACCCACACGCCAGCCGGTTACGTGGAAGGTTTTGCCAAAGGATGAAACCACCACGCTGCGCTGCGCCAGTTCCGGATGCGTTGCCATGCCGCAGTGCTTGCGGCCATCAAACAGAATATGTTCGTAGACTTCGTCAGACAGCACCACGATATCGGTGTTGCGCGTCAACGCGGCTAACTGATCCAGATCCGCCGCTGACAGCACCTGCGCGCTAGGGTTGTGCGGCGTATTGATAATGATCATGCGGGTGCGTGGCGTAATTGTGGCACGCAGTTCGTCCCAGTTGATAGCGAAATCAGGCACCTGCAACTTCAGGCCAATTGGCGTAGCGCCTTGCAGACGCACCACCGGCGCGTAGCTGTCAAAAGCCGGTTCGAAGAAGATTACTTCATCGCCCGCATGTACCAGCGCGGAAATCGCCATGTAAATACCCTGGCTGGCGCTGCCGGTGATCAGCACTTCGCTGCCGGCATCATATTGCTGGCCATACAGCGTGTGCACTTTCTCCGCCAGCGCTTCACGCAGTGACGGCAGTCCGGTCATCGAGGCGTATTGGTTATGACCGTCGCGCATCGCCTTACTCACCAGCTCAACCAGGTGCGGATCGCATGGGAAGTTGGGTGCGCCCTGCGACAGATTGATGGCTTTGTGTTGCGCCGACAGCTGGCCGATGACGCTAAAAATCGTCGTGCCGACATCGGGCTGTTTGGAAGAGATGTTAACACTGCTATTCAGGGTCATCGGTGCCTCGTGAGGTTGCATAACCACGTATCGAAAGTAGATTTCTATTCAACGGCGTGCGGCTTGAGTCGACAAGCGAATTGTTGTCATAATAGCCATGATTAAAAATCATAGCTTGAGGTTGTTATGTCCCGCTCTGCTCTGCCGCTCAATGCCATTTACGCGTTTCTGGTGACCGCACGCCATCTCAACCTGACGCGAGCCGCCAGCGAACTGTGCATCACCCAAGGCGCAGTGAGCCGTAAAATCGCCACGTTAGAAAGCTGGCTGGGATTCGCGCTGTTTACCCGTCACGCTCGCGGCCTGCATCTCACCGAACAGGGCGCAGCGCTGCTGCCGGAATTGCAGCAAGGTTTTGCCATGCTGGTGAATGCCACAGAAAAAGCCAGCCGCAGCAATGCCGCCATTCGCCTGAAAGCGCCCACCTGCGCCATGCGCTGGCTGGTGCCGCGTCTGGTGGCGCTGGAACAACAGCGTCCGGATATTCACGTGGCGTTAACCACCACGCTCGATCATGGATCGCAACTGGATAATTTTGACGCGGCGATTGTGTTTGGCCCAACGCCCGCCGGATCGATTTGCCTGTTTGAGGAGCGTTTAACGCCGGTGATGGCCAGCAGCGTCACGCCGCCCAACCAGATTGATGAACTGGCGAAGTTTACTTTTTTGCATCCGACACCGGATTCACGTGACTGGCAGCTGTGGCTGGCCGGGCTTGATGCCGCATTGCCGATGGCGCGCAATCAGCATTTCGCCACCATGGATCTGGCGATCAGCGCCGCGATTCAGGGATTTGGCGTCACGGTGGCGGATGTCACCTTGGTGCAGAACGATGTGTTGAATGGCCGATTAATTGCGCCGTTTGCTGCGAGTGTGGCGACCGGCGCAAGCTACAGCCTGTTACAACGGGCGGAAAAAGATGCGCCACCGTTCCTGCCGGAACTGGTGGCGTGGTTATCTGAGGTTTAGAAAGAGACCCATTCGTCAGAGGCTGGTTTCGGCTGCGCGAGACCTGCGCCTGACAACACCGGACGACGTAGCGCGGTTGGCGATACCACGGCCTTGTTCACTGGCGCGCTGTCCGACAAGCGGAATTTCGCCACCGAAGCTTGCAGCTCCTGCGTTTGACGCTCCAGCGCGCTGGCCGCGGCAGAAACCTCTTCAACCAGCGAGGCGTTCTGCTGGGTGACGCTGTCCATTTCGGTGACGGCGGTGCCGACCTGCGAAATGCCTTTGCTCTGCTCTTCCGACGCTGCGGCGATGTGCTTCATGATCTCATTCACATCCTGCACCGACTTAAGAATGTCGTGCATGGTGCTGCCCGCGCTGCTCACCAGCTCCGAACCTTTTTCCACGCGCTGCACGGAATCTTCAATCAGTGTGGCGATCTCTTTCGCCGCACCGGCGCTGCGCTGTGCCAGATTGCGTACCTCGCTGGCTACCACGGCAAAACCTCGACCCTGTTCACCAGCGCGTGCGGCTTCCACCGCGGCATTCAACGCCAGAATGTTGGTCTGGAAGGCGATGCTATTAATCACGCTGGTGATTTCCGCGATCTTCTTCGAGCTGCCGGAGATGCCTTGCATGGTGGTAACCACTTCGCCCACCAACTTGCCGCCCTGCTGCGCGGTGCCGGTGGCGGTTTCTGCCAGCGAACTGGCCTGACGCGCGTTGTCGGCGTTGAACTTCACGGTAGCGGTTAACTGCTCCATGCTGGCCGCCGTTTGCTCCAGCGCGGCCGCCTGCTCTTCGGTGCGCGAAGAGAGATCGTTGTTGCCGGAGGAGATCTCCGCCGCACCACGATAGATGTTTTCGGTTCCACTGCGAATCGCGCTTACCGCTTCGCGCAGGCTGTCCTGCATGGCACGCAGCAGCGGCACCAGTTTACCGACGCAGTTACGGCCAAAATCTTCTACCGGCTGGCTGAGATCGCCCTGCGCAATAATGGAGAAATGATGGCGGATGCGTTCCAGCGGTTTCACCAGCATCGCCACCAAATAGCGATCGGTAAACAGCAGAATGAACAAGCCAATCACTACCGCCACCAGAATGATCACTTTGGTGATGCTGGTGAGCTTATCGACGGTGACGCGCGTCTCATCCAGCTTGCTGCCTGCGGCTTTATTGAAGGCTTCAGCGCTGGCACCAAATGCACGACTGAGCGGCGGCGTGACATTATTGGCTTGCGCGCGATAGGCTTCAATCGTGCCTTGCTGCGCCAGCGAAACCTGTGGGGCGATACCTTCATCCAGCAGTTTTTGCCAGTTGGCGATGACGCTATTGGCGGTCTCCGCGTCCATTGGACCCGGCGCCATGGTTTTAAACTGCGCCAGCAGATCTTTCATATTGTCGAGCGCTTGCTGTACCGGCGCGAACGCATCAGCACTGACTGCACTGCCTGAAGCACGGCCTTCCATCACACGCGACAAACGCGTAACCACACGAAAATATTGATCGTTTCCTTTGCTCAAAACTGTCATTTGATTGACCAGCTGGCGGTCAATCTCGTTGCCCTCGCCGAGGGCATTCAGTGAGTGGACGCTAAACAGCCCAACGGCACACCACAGCAGGCAAAACAGCCCAAGAATGGTGAGCAATACGGCGCGGATGGTGAAATTTTTTAAGATACCCATACATAATCCCGTGGTGTGAAACGCGAAGGAGGCCCGATAAAATCGGGCATATTGCGTTTATCGGCATCGGATGGGGAAAATGTAACGGTTTTGAAAGCTAATTAATTGCTTACTGACGCAGGTGAGGAAAACGCGCTTTGATGATTAATCAGTAAGATAGGCGTGAATTTGCCTTATAAATTCATTTGCCTGCTTAAACCATTAGCAGGCTCATCATAGCTTAACGTGGCTGCGCATCATCAAACGGAACAAACGCAGTCGTCCACGCATAAACCGCGCCTTTACCACCGCCTGGGCTTTGCCCTGATCGCCCAATGCCAGCGTCAGATCTTCGCCCGGTCGCCAGGCGGGCCAATCAACCTCTCCGGGTAAGTGCGCACTGAACTCGCTGACTTCCCGTGCGAAGGTGACCCAATAGGCGCTGACTGCGGCGGCGAACGCTTTATCCTGCTCGCTGTAGCTGCGTTCCGCAGGCGGCGTTAGCGTATCCAGCGTGTTAAAGACATAAGGAATTTCATTGCCGTGCCAGGTGCCGTGCGGATAGAGATCGCGCGCGTTTTCGGAGACGTAATCGAACCAGTAACGCCATGCGGGCATGCCGATATTGTGCTGCGCCTGAGCGACCATCAACGGTAACACCGTGAACGCCATATCGCGCGCCACCGCACGTCCCAGCAGCGCATCATCATGAATATCGTACAGCCATTTCATCAGACGATAACTGACGCGGTTCTTGCTACGCATCTGCCGCAACACCGCCGTGGCATCCACGCCAAAATAGTCCAGCACGCTGGCTTCATCGCTGTTACTGCCAATCATTAATGGGATGCGATGCTGCTTACCACTCATAAAGGTGGTTAACATCGGTTTTGGCAGCACCGCATCGCCGCTGATTGGCACTGGGCCGAGCGCCAGCGGGCGTTCTAACGGCCAGAATTGTTCAGCTGGCAGCTCACGCAACTGCTCGGCGCTGGCATCTTCGGGTAACGAAAAATGCGCCGCGACCTGCAAACCAATCTGTTGTGCCTGCTTTTGCGGGATGTCGGGCAAGCTGTAGGCGCTTTGTACGATGCCTTTGTGAAACAGGGCTTCAGAGAGCGGCGAGCAGCACAGCGATAACACGCTGCGCGCGCCGGAGGATTCACCAAACAGCGTCACGTTATGACGATCGCCGCCAAAGGCAGGAATGTTGCGCTGAATCCACTGCAAGGCGGCAATTTGATCGAGTAAGGCAAAGTTGTTGATCACGCGCCCGGCGGGATATTGCGCATCCAGCGCGGGATGAGAGAAGAAGCCGAAGTGGCCAAGGCGATAGTTGAGCGTTACGACCACCACGCCTTGCGCCGCCAGCGCTTTGCCGCGATAGGGATCGAGATTGCCCGCGCCGATGGCAAAACCGCCGCCGTGCAACCAGACCATCACCGGCAACGGCCGCGATGGCTCGACATCCGGTGTCCAGATATTGAGGTAGAGACAATCTTCACTGAAGTGGCCGGGATCGCCACCGCCAGCGGCCACGCAATAGTCACGGTTCTGCCAGCTTGCCGCACCCCATTCGGTCGCGTCACGCACATCTTGCCACGGCTGAACCGGCTGCGGCGGTCGCCAGCGTAAAGAGCCAGTGGGTGCGGCTGCGTACGGTATTCCTTTGAAGACAAAAAGATCTTCGTCCATCAGGCCTCTGAGTTCACCTTCTGCGGTCATGATCCTCAGACGTCGTTCATTTTTCATCTCGGGTTCCCTGATAATGCATCGTTCCATTATTTGCAGGCCTTGGACGAATGTCCATGTTCTGAAAGCATTTGCAGATTATGCCGAACCGTGGCGCGATTCTTTGAACAACTTCATCAAATATTTTGGCTAACCCCATTGAGACCATTTGTTTTAAGGTTGCAAGTTAACCTGGCGCGACGGAGAAACACCATGTTTGGTGGCATTAACCAGATGTTCAACCGGATGTGCGATCACCCGGACTTCGGCAAACTGCTGTTACGCCTGACTTTTGGCGGATTGCTGCTGTTTCATGGGGCGTTCAAGGTAGTGCATGGCGTGGGCTGGATTGCGCATATGCTCGCCGTCAAAGGGATGCCAGGTTTCATCGCTTACGGTGCTTACATCGGGGAAATAGCGGCACCGTTAATGGTGATCATCGGATTACTGACGCGCCCTGCGGCGTTCATTATTGCGGTGAACATGATTGTTGCGACACTGCTGGTAAAAATGGGCGCTGTCTGGCATCGCACAGATGTCGGTGCCTGGGCGCTGGAGACAGAAGCTCTTTACCTGCTGGGTGCGCTCGCCATTATGTTTTTGGGTGCCGGGAAGTACACGCTGGTGCGTGACTCGCGCTTGCAATAACTAAAATAAAAGCAGCCGGTCTGCTGAATTTTAGACCGGCTGTAACATTTCTTACGCTACGCCACTGCGCTCAAGACTGCGCTGCTGCATCTGCTGATACAACGCCATCTCATCCTGCACAGCTGTACCTAGCGCGCTTTCAAAATCCGCCCGGCTGGCGTTACCCGCGCTGCGCGTTTGCGCCACATCGCCCAGATTTGACTGGAAAATCCCCGCTGCGCTCACCGGCAGGAAATCTTCGTAAACGATCGGTTCGGCGCTCAATCTCCCTTCTGCCAGCAACTGCGTCACGCTTTCGCCCGCGCGTGGCGGCGCTTGCTCACCTTTGTCGGTCAGGCGATAGCGGAACCACGCCAGCTGCTGTTCGCGCAAGGTCTCTTCGTCATCGGGGAAGTCACTAAACACCGCGCTGAGATGTTGCTGGTGATGTTGGTTATCGCTGCCGGTACCGGCTTCGGCTAGCAGACGATCGTAGAGTTCGCGCCCTTTCGGCGTGAGCGCTGCGCCGCGCTGTTCAATCTCACCAAAGCGCGCGGTATGCGTGCCCGGCGTGCCATCATTAAAGTGCACCGCTTCTTCCAGGGCTTTGAAGCTGGTCTGGCGCAGCAGAATCGGCACCTTGCGCTGCGGCGGGCCTTCAATCAAGGTTTTGGGATCGATACCGCGCGAAGGCATCAGCGATTGCACGCGGTCAATATCCAACGTGCGCGGTGTCAAATGATTGATGTGGCAACCGCGGAAACACACCACATCGGCAATCAGACGATGCTGTTGACTCAGCGCGCGATAAGTGGCGCTGTCCACGGTGGTGTGCGCATGCCAGCGGAAAGTTTCCAGCGCTTCCTGCACGAAAGTCGCCGCATCCGCTGCGTTTAAGCCGCCCTGCTGTTGATGCTTAGCGATTAAGGCGCGGCAACCCGGCGTGAATATATCGCGCGCGGCGAGAATCGCAGCGGCCTTCTCGCGCAGCGCCGCATCATCAATCAGTTCGAGACGCAGCAGCGAGGTGAACACGCGGAACGGATTATGCCGCAACGCGCGGTCGCTAACCGGTCGAAACGCCGTGGAGTGCACCGGCACACCGGCTTGCGACAGATCGTAATATCCCACCGCTTCCATGCCCATCACGGCAAACATCTGGCGCAACGTGCTGAGTTCTTCAGCTTTGCCGACGCGAATCGCACCGTGACGCTCGACGCTGAGCCGGCTCAGTTCATCGGCGGCTGACAGACGGTTTTTTAACTCGGGATTGGCTTCCAGCGTACGTTCATTAACGGCGGTGACCAACTGCGTCAGCGTGCCGTATTGCGGCACTTCCTGCTGATACATGGCCGACATTGCCTGCGAGAACAGCGTGCGGATGGCATCGCTGCTGAGAAAGTTTGGCATCATCATCACCTTGGGCTTACGGGTTGTTGCTACTGTAGATCAACCCTTTAGCGGCGGGTAACAATTTCATGGAACTGTGATCGCCTTGTCACTCAGTGAGGTTTGACTGGTCACCAAAGCGACATTTCAGCACCAGCATGATGGTGGTTAATACCGCAGGAATCGCCAGCAGCAGGAAGATTTGACTGAACGTCCAGCCGAGCGTTAACAACTCGGCACCCACAAAGGCGCTGATGATGGCACCGATGCGGCCAACGCCATGCATCCAGCTGGAGCCGGTGGCTCGAGCGTGTGTTGGATAATAACTGGCGGAGAGCGCATTCATGCCGGTGTTGGCACCGTTAAAACAGAAGCCGCTGCAGAAAGCGATGGCGCTCATTAAGCCAACCTGCGCAGGAGAAAAACCCAGCGCCACAATGGCAATGCCGCCGCAGAAATAGATCACCGCCAGTGCCAGATTGGCGTTGATGCGATCCATCAACCAACCAGCAAACAGCGAACCAATGGTTCCACCGGCCTGATACATCGCCGTGACAATCGCCGCTTCCGTCACCGACATGCCAAGCGTGCTGATCAGCGAAGGCATCCAGCTGCCAATCAGGTAAACGAGGAACAGCCCCATAAAGTAGCCACCCCACAACATCAAACTGCCAAACAGATAGCGGCGCGACACCACGGTTGCAACCGAACCTTTGCGTGCGGTTGGCAGTTCAGTGCTTTGGTAATGGCTGCCAGGCTGCACTGTGCCGGGCAACATACGTTCGAGGATGGCGTGAATATGTGCGGCAGGCGCACGACGGCTAATCAGAAAGCGTACCGATTCCGGTAAGCCGCGCACTAAAAAGGGCAGCACCAACAGCGGCAGCACGCCACCCATCAGCATAACGGAGTGCCAGTCATAACGCGGCAACAACCACGAAGCGGCAAAGCCACCGGTTGCGGCACCAAAGGTAAAGCCGCAGAACACCACGGTAATAATGAAGGAGCGGCGGCGTTCGGGCGCGTATTCGGCCACCAGAGTGCCAACGTTAGGCATGGCGGCGCCGAGCCCTAAGCCGGTGAGAAAGCGGAACAGCATCATCTGTTCGATGTTCTGCGCCATCGCCGTGGCCAGCGTCCACAGGCCGAAGAACAATACGCTGATCAGGATCATCACGCGGCGACCATAGCGATCGGCCAGCGGTCCAGCGACCATCGCACCTAATGCCAGACCAATCAACGCCGCGCTGATCACCAGGCCGAGTTGATGATTAGTCACGCCCCAACTGGCTTTTAGCGTGGGCGCAATAAATCCCATTAGCGCAATGTCCATGCCGTCCAGCGCCACTACCACGAAGCACAGCGCGATTAAGCGCTTCTGCCAGCTGCTAAGCGCACTCTTATTGATAAGCTGGCGAACGTCTACTGCTTCAACGCTGGTCACGTAACGACTCCTGCACTTTTACCGTTTAGGGCATCAGTTTTAGTAAAAAAAACGGCGCTTATCATAGCTCATCGTTAACAATATCGGGCACTGTTTTTGGATGTAATTGAGAATTATTCAACATTTACCGAATTATGTTGTTGATTTTACGTGACCTAAATATTCGGCAAAAAGTGTCATTTGCAGCATTACGCTTAAATTCAGCAGGTTAGGTATAAAGGTTGTGTCGCGGCATTTTTGTTAATATAAATTTGCAGGCAAGTTAACATAATTAACGTTTCCTCATTGCTGCTTCTCGTCATAACTCATTATGTTGGGCGTATGGACAAAAATATCCTTTTCAATCAGCGCATTCGCTTGCGTCATTTACATACCTTTGTGGCGGTGGCGCAGCAAGGCACGCTCGGTCGTGCCGCTGAAACGCTCAATCTGAGCCAGCCTGCTTTGTCGAAAACACTGAATGAGCTGGAAGAGCTGGCCGGCGCGCGGCTGTTTGAGCGCGGACGGCTCGGCGCTCAGCTCACCACGCTTGGCGAACAGTTTCTGATTCATGCGGTGAAAGTGCTGGATGCACTCAATCATGCGGGTCAGAGCTTTAACGCACAGCAGCCTGGCCGGCCGGTGGTGATTCGACTCGGTGCGCTGACTACCGCTGCGATGGGCATGCTGCCGCAAATTCTCGATCGCTTCCATGAACAGCAACCCAATACCACGGTGCAGGTCGCAACGTTGCACAATAACGTGCTGTTGGCCGGTTTACGTGCCGGTGAGTTTGATGTTGGCATTGGTCGGATGGCGGATAGCGACATGATGGCCGGACTGACCTATGAATTGCTGTTTCTGGAATCACTCAAACTGGTGGTGCGCCCGGATCATCCACTGTTAAGCGAAAACGTTATGCTGTCGCGCGCGATGCAATGGCCAGTGGTGATTTCGCCGGAAGGCACCGCACCGCGCCGTATCGCTCAGCATATGCTGAATGAGCAAGGTTGTACCTTGCCAGCAAACTGCGTCGAAACCTCATCGACATCGCTGGCGCGCCAGCTGGCGCTGCGTTACGACTATGTGTGGTTTGTGCCTTCCGGCGCCATTAAAGAAGATTTAAATCACGATGCGTTATGCGCGCTACCGATTGCCTCGCCGGGGCCAGGCGAACCGGTTGGCATTATTACGCGCAGCGGCAGCCCGCTAAGCTTAAGCGCCGAAGTGTTGATGGCGACCATACGTAAATTCCACAGTTAACGACTGTGTTTGGCATGACGTTCACGGTTCTCAAGGCGCGCCTGTTCGGTTTTACGTAAACCGACATAGAGCGCGCCCGCCCCGCCATCTTTCGGCTGCGCCGTGCAAAAGGTCTGCACCTCTGCAAACTCCTGCAACCATCGCGCCACATAGCTGCGCACAATGTTGGCGTGCGACTCATCGTCACGCCCTTTGCCATGAATGATCAGCAGATTGCGCAATCCATGCTTGTTGGCTTGTTGCAAAAAGCTGAACAGCGCCTGACGGCAGGTTTCAACCGGTTGACGCAGCAGATTAAGGCTGGCTTCGGGCGGATATTTGCCCAGCCGCAGCTTATCCAGCACGCCTTGCTGTACGCCCTCAACCTTAAACTCCAGTGGTGTTGTCAGCGGAACGATGTCGAGAAAGCCACGTGTGAGGAAATTTTCCTGCTCGTCACTTTCCTGCGGCGCGCGCGGCGCTTTAGGCGAAGGGGCGCGTAGCCATTGGGTGTTAGCGCAGTTTTTTAATGGTGTCACATCACCCATGGCATCGCGGAAAAGGTCTTCATCATCAAGGTTCATGGTGTTTCCTCTCGCCTGGTATTTACCTGAGCGTCCAATTCGACGCCAAAGCAAAAGAGTAGCAAAGGATTATTGGCAAAACATCTGTCACTTTTTGCGCTGTATTAAGCTGTGTCTAACTGTAAACCTGGCAACAAAACGTTCCAGATCAATAAATGCCCTTGAGCCAGAGCAGCGCAAACCGTGTAATACCTGACATTTGTGGGGTTTTAAGGACATTTACTGCTCGGATGAGTTCCCTTCGCTTAGAAAAATGTTAAAATTGACCGCAGTCAATAATCATCGAGCGTAACTATATGATCCAGGAAAAACGCAGCATTCGACGTATTCAGTCTGGCGGTTGTGCCATCCATTGTCAGGATTGCAGTATCAGCCAATTGTGTATTCCCTTCACGCTGAACGAGCACGAACTGGATCAGCTGGATAACATCATTGAGCGCAAAAAGCCGATTCAGAAAGGCCAGACGCTGTTCAAAGCCGGTGATGAACTGAAATCGCTTTACGCAATCCGCTCCGGCACTATCAAAAGCTACACCATCACTGAACAAGGCGACGAGCAAATTACTGGCTTCCATCTGGCAGGCGATTTGGTCGGTTTTGACGCCATTGTCGGTGCAAAACATCCAAGCTTTGCGCAAGCGCTGGAAACCGCGATGGTGTGCGAAATCCCGTTTGAAACCCTCGACGATCTCTCCGGTAAAATGCCGGCGCTGCGTCAACAGATGATGCGTTTGATGAGCGGTGAAATCAAAGGCGATCAGGATATGATTCTGCTGCTGTCGAAGAAAAACGCGGAAGAGCGTCTGGCGGCGTTTGTCTGGAATCTGTCGCGCCGTTTCGGACAGCGCGGTTTCTCACAGCGTGAATTCCGTCTGACCATGACGCGTGGCGACATTGGTAACTATTTGGGACTAACCGTAGAAACCATTAGCCGTCTGCTGGGTCGCTTCCAGAAAAGTGGCATGCTGGCCGTTAAAGGCAAATATATCACCATCGAGAACCACGCTTTGCTGGCAGAATTAGCTGGCCAGACCGAACAAGCCGCGTGATTCTGTGCCGGGTTAATAAAAGTTATTTTATTGATCCGGCAACAACTTTTCCGCTTCTGCCCTGTCCAAACTTAGGCTATCTTTAATCCAACTTGCTTTGGTTTTAGGAGATCGGCCTATGTCTCGGTACCAAAATATTCTGGTGGCTATTGATGCCCAGCAGGACGATCAGCCCGCGCTGCGTCGTGCGGTTTATCTCAATCAACGTATCGGCGGAAAAATCAAAGCTTTCCTGCCTATTTACGACTTCTCATATGAAATGACCACGCTGCTGTCGCCCGACGAGCGCTCCAATATGCGCAAAGGGGTGATCAGCCAACGTACCGAATGGATCCGCCAACAGGCCCAGGCATATATTGAGGCTGGCGTTGAAATTGAAATCAAAGTGGTTTGGCACAACCGTCCGTATGAAGCCATCATTCAGGAAATTATGGCGCATCAGCATGATTTAGTGCTGAAAATGGCGCACCAGCACGATCGTCTGGAAGCGGTGATATTTACTCCGACGGATTGGCATCTGCTGCGTAAATGCCCTTGCCCGGTGTGGATGGTGAAAGATCAGGCATGGCCTGAAGGCGGCAAAGCGGTGGTGGCGGTCAATCTCGCCAGCGAAGAGCCGCATCATGATGAGCTCAATCAGAAGCTGATTCGTGAAACCACGCTGCTTGCCGAGATGGTGAATCACACCGAAGTGCATTTGGTCGGTGCTTATCCCATCACGCCAATCAACATTGCTATCGAACTGCCGGACTTTGATCCGAGCGTTTATAACGACGCAATTCGCGGCCAGCATTTAGTGGCGATGAAAGCGCTGCGACAAAAATTCTCAATCGGTGAAGAGTTCACTCATGTGGCAAAAGGTTTGCCCGAGGAAGTGATTCCTGATATCGCTTCGCATCTGGATGCTGGCATTGTGGTGCTCGGCACCATCGGCCGTACTGGTTTGTCAGCTGCGTTCCTGGGTAACACCGCGGAACAAGTGATCGATCATCTGCGCTGTGATTTGCTGGCGATCAAGCCAGACGATTTCAAATCGCCGATTGATTACGATGACGAAGAAGATGAAGACGATTGATTAAAAAAAGAGCGGCTCACAATGGCCGCCCTTTCTATATTTACTCAGGGCGGTGAGTCACATCACCGCCCTTCTTTTTTACAGCGCGCGCAGAATACCTTCCACGCTCGCTTTCGCATCACCAAACAGCATCTGCGTATTGTCTTTAAAGAACAGCGGATTCTGTACGCCCGCGTATCCAGTGCTCATCGAGCGTTTAAACACAATCACGTTCTGCGCTTTCCACACTTCCAACACTGGCATGCCAGCGATTGGACTGCGCGGATCTTCCAGTGCGGCTGGGTTAACGGTGTCATTCGCGCCGATTACCAACACGGTATCGGTATCGCTGAAGTCATCGTTAATCTCGTCCATTTCCAGCACCACATCGTAAGGTACTTTCGCTTCCGCCAGCAGTACGTTCATGTGACCAGGCAGACGACCAGCAACCGGGTGAATACCAAAGCGAACTTTGATACCGCGTGCACGCAGCTTTTCGGTAATCTCAGCCACCGGATACTGCGCCTGCGCCACCGCCATGCCATAACCCGGCGTGATCACTACAGAAGAAGAAGCTTTCAGCATCTCTGCCGTCTCTTCTGCGGTAATTTCGCGGTGCTCGCCGACTTCATCGCTTTCGCCGCCCACGCTTACGTCGGTACCAAAACCACCGGCGATTACGCTGATAAAGGAGCGGTTCATCGCTTTACACATGATGTAAGAGAGGATGGCACCGGAAGAACCGACCAGCGCACCGGTAACGATCAGCAAGTCATTGCTCAGCATGAAGCCCGCCGCCGCCGCTGCCCAACCGGAGTAAGAGTTCAGCATCGAAACCACAACCGGCATATCCGCACCGCCGATCGATGCCACCAGATGCCAGCCAAACACCAGCGCAATGATGGTCATTAGCAGCAGCGCAAACACCTGCGTGCCAGTGCTATCGGTTTGCACGAACCACAGCATCAGCAGGAAGGAAACCACCAGCGCCGCGAGGTTCATTTTATGACGATGCGGCAGCATCAGCGCTGAAGAGGAGATCTTGCCGCGCAGTTTGCCAAACGCCACCAGTGAACCGGTAAAGGTCACCGCACCGATGAAGATGCCGAGGAACACTTCGGTCAGATGGATATTTTCCATCACCGGCGCGAGGCCCGGCGCGTGATCGATGTAGCTGTTGAAGCCCACTAACACCGCCGCTAAACCTACAAAGCTGTGCAGAATGGCAACCAGCTCCGGCATTTCGGTCATTTCGACTTTCTTCGCCAGACGCAAGCCAATCGCACCACCAATCACCATCGCCACCAGAATCCAGGCAACGTTACCTGTATTCGGGCCAAAAATGGTGGCCAGCAGCGCAATTGCCATGCCGCTCATGCCAAAAATATTACCCTGCTTCGAGGTCTCGTGTTTCGAGAGACCGGCAAGGCTGCAAATAAACAGAATCGCGGCAACAATATATGCTGCAGTAACTAATCCGCCAGACATGTTGCTACCCCTTAATTCTTACGAAACATTTTCAGCATGCGCTGGGTGACGGTGAAACCACCGAAGATATTGATGCTGGCGATCAGCACGGCAATAAACGACAGAATCGTTACCCAACCGCCGTGGCCCATCTGCAGCACCGCACCCACCACAATAATGCCGGAAATGGCGTTGGTGACAGCCATTAAAGGCGTGTGCAAGGCGTGACTCACGTTCCACACCACGTAATAGCCGACCACGCAGGAAAGCGCGAAGACGGTAAAGTGCGACAGGAAGTCCGCTGGCGCCACGTTGGCCAGGCAGGCAAACAGCACCACCGCCAGCGCCAGCAGCAAATACTTGCGCCACGGTGAAACCGGCTTGGCTTCAGCTTTCGGCAGCGGCTGGGCTGCGGGTTGCGCTTTCGGCGCGGCGGAAACCTGAATCGGCGGCGCAGGCCATGTCACTTCGCCATCACGAATCACCGTCACGCCACGCACTACGACGTCTTCGAAATCAACGGTGATTTCGCCGTTTTTCTCTTTGCACAGCAGTTTCAGCAGGTTGACAAGATTGGTGCCGTAAAGCTGTGAGGATTGCGTAGGCAAGCGGCTTGGCAAATCGGTGTAACCGATAATTTTCACGCCGTTGGGGGTTAAGGTCACCTGATCGGCAACCGTCAATTCGCAGTTACCACCGGTTTGCGCCGCCAGATCGACGATCACGCTGCCCGGCTTCATGCTGGCAACCATCTCAGCAGTAATTAACTTCGGTGCCGGACGGCCAGGAATCAGCGCGGTGGTGACAATAATGTCGACTTCTTTCGCCTGCGCGGCAAACAGTTCCATCTCCGCCTTGATAAAGGCTTCAGACATTACTTTGGCATAACCATCGCCGCTGCCCGCTTCTTCTTCGAAGTCCAGCTCAAGGAACTCGGCGCCCATACTCTGCACCTGCTCTTTCACTTCCGGACGCGTATCGAACGCACGCACGATGGCACCCAAACTGCCTGCCGCACCGATTGCCGCTAATCCCGCGACGCCCGCACCAATTACCATCACTTTTGCTGGCGGTACTTTACCGGCAGCGGTGATTTGACCGGTGAAGAAGCGACCAAATTCGTGAGCGGCTTCAACGATGGCACGATAGCCCGCGATGTTCGCCATTGAGCTCAACGCATCCAGTGCTTGGGCACGTGAAATACGCGGCACCGAATCCATCGCCATCACGGTGACGTTGCGTGCTGCCAGTTTCTCCAGCAACGCTGGATTCTGCGCAGGCCAGATAAAGCTCACCAGCGTGCTACCGGCGCGCGTCAGCTCGATCTCCTGATCGTCAGGCGCATTCACTTTTAACACGATGTCTGACTGCCAGACGTCGTGAGTGTTGGTGATTGTGGCGCCGACGGCGATAAAGCTTTCATCATCAAAGCTGGCGCGAAGCCCTGCGCTCTGTTCAACGGTGACGCTAAATCCCAGCTTGATCAGTTGCTCAACGGTCTTTGGCGTGGCGGCCACGCGCGACTCATTGGCTAACCGTTCTTTGGGTATCCCAATTAACATACTGTTTCCTTTCAACAATTAAAGGATGAGGTTCTGTAAGTGGCAAAAAGCTCAAAAGCCGAAACAGTGTTTCAGCTTTTTATGAGCAAAATGCACAATGTAACAAAGTCTTTATAACCTACTGAAAATATGAAGAGTGATCCACAGCGATAACGCCTACTTATGACATTCACACAAATATTCAGACGCAAAGATTGAATGCCACGTTTTGCCACTGCATTTGGTGTTTATTAAAAAATATTCTTCTGCGCAAAATCGTGTCATGTCGAATTAAGTATTATTAAAAACCTTTATTTAACAATGCGATAACTATTATGGCACTAAGTGTTACCAGAATAAGTGGTTATCTGTGCAAAAAAGAGCCGTAACAGAAGTCAATGACAGGTCGATGAATAAATGGCAGAGATTGTCAATGTTATGCGCTTAAATTGGCTGAGACAGGCCGATTATTACATGCAATAATCAGCGGCTAATCTGTTATACATCAAGAGTCCAGCACGTTTTCGTACTCATTTTGCGTAAGGCGAAGGATCATTTTTATGAAGCTGAAGAACACCATTCTGGCGTCAACCTTGTTATCACTGCTGGCTGCAAATGCGTTTGCGGCTAAAGAGTTAACGCCAGAGCAAGCGGCCGCGTTGAAACCATTCGAACGTATTAATATCAGCGGCCGTTTCAATGCCATTGGCGATGCAACTGATGCCATCTCCAAACAAGCCGATGCCAAAGGCGCTGACTCTTTCTATGTTCAGGGTATTAATGATAGCAACGGCAACGGCGGTAACTGGCGCGTAACGGCTGATTTGTATAAAGCCAACGCACCAAAAGCGGATGACTCCACTAAATACCGCACCTTCTCCGGCGTGAAAGAACTGCCGAAAGCAGAAGCGTATCGCCTTGAGCCTTACGATACCGTATCGGTTAATGGTTTCTTCTCAAGCCAGCCAGATGTTAATGAAGCGATTGCCAAGGCAGCCAAAAATAAAGGTGCGGCATCCTTCTTTATCGTGCGTCAGGTTGATGCCAACAACGGCGGCAATCAGTACGTAACCGCGTATGTTTACAAGGCAGATGCGCCAGAACGTAAAGTACAGAACACCTCTGATTCAATCCCTGCGGATTCTGAAGCCGGTAAAGCCGCTCTGGCTGCTGGCGGTGCGGCGGCAGCGAAAGTGGCGATCCCAGGCGTGGCCTCTTCTGAGACCCCAAGCCGTAACGTAGGTCGTTTCTTCGAAACGCAAAGCTCAACCGGTCAACGTTACACGGTAAAAACCGCCGATGGCCGCAGCGTGCAGGAAGTGAATGCGATTACTGCTGCGCAGATGCAGCCGTTTGACACCATCACCTTCTCCGATCACTTCGGTACCCCAACCGAAATCTCTGAAGCGGTTGGTAAACGTGCCGTAGAAAAAGGCGCTAAGTACTATCACATCACGCGTCAATGGCAGAACCAGAGCGGCGGTAACCTGACCGTCACTGCGGATCTGTTCAAGTAATTCCGATTAAGGGCGACTTCCGTCGCCCTTTTCAAAATCTCCCTCATACTGACTGCATAATCCGTGCGCAGATTTGCATAGTCTTGCATTGCCTTCCCCCTTTGCACTCCGTAAAATCTGCCGCCTGTTTTTAGGGGATTCCGTTTCAAAGTTGGCTAACTACCACGCGAGACTCCAGCGGAATCGCCACCACCCAGCATACTCTGCTGCTTAGGATGGGCGTTTTGGATAAAAAATTAGGTCTTAGTGCGCTCACCGCGTTGGTACTCAGCTCAATGCTGGGTGCTGGCGTGTTCAGCCTGCCGCAAAATATGGCGGCAGTTGCCGGCCCGGCGGCGCTGCTGATCGGCTGGCTGATCACCGGCGTTGGCATCATCTTCCTGTCACTTGCCATGCTATTACTGACGCGGCTGAAACCCGAGTTGGATGGCGGCATCTTTACCTATGCGCGCGCCGGCTTTGGTGAGCTGATGGGCTTCTGCTCGGCGTGGGGATATTGGCTGTGTGCGGTAATCGCCAACGTCTCTTATCTGGTGATTGTCTTCTCGGCGCTGAGCTTCTTTACCGACACACCGGATCGCGTGGTATTTGGCGATGGCAATACGTGGCAGGCAATGCTTGGCGCGTCGGTGCTGCTGTGGCTGGTGCATTGCCTGGTGCTGCGCGGCGTGCAAACCGCGGCCAGCATTAATTTGCTGGCAACGCTGGGCAAGCTGGTGCCGCTGCTGCTGTTTGTGGTCCTGGCGCTGCTGGCATTCAACTACGATCGCTTCCGCTTTGATTTCAGCGGTGTCGAGCTCGGTCAGCCGCTGTGGCAGCAGGTGAAGCAAACCATGCTGATCACCTTATGGGTGTTTATTGGCGTGGAAGGCGCGGTGGTAGTTTCTGCGCGTGCGCGAAATAAGCAGGATGTCGGACGCGCTACGCTGATGGCGGTGCTGGCCGCGCTGCTGGTCTATTTGCTGGTTACGCTGCTGTCGTTAGGCGTGATTCCGCGAGCCGAACTGGCACAGATGCGCAATCCTTCCATGGCCGGTTTGATGAAGCATCTGCTGGGTCATTGGGGCGATGCGGTGATTGCGGTTGGGTTGATTATTTCGGTGTGCGGCGCCTATCTGAGCTGGACAATTATGGCCGCTGAAGTGCCGTTCCTCGCCGCACAACAAGGTGCCTTCCCGCGCAGTATCGCGCGTCAGAATCGCCACAACTCCCCTTCAGCCTCGTTATGGTTGACCAACGGCAGCGTGCAGGTTTGCCTGATCTTGATTGCCTTAACTGGCGCGGATTACAACACGCTTCTGACCATCGCCTCAGAAATGATTCTGGTGCCTTATCTGCTGGTCGGACTGTATCTGATTAAGGTGGTGCGCGGGCAGAACAAACCCTGGGCGATGTTTACCGGCATCGGCGCCAGCGCGTATGGCATTTGGTTGCTGTATGCGTCCGGTCCCTTGCATCTGCTGCTCTCTGTGGTGCTTTATGCGCCTGGACTGCTGCTGTTCCTGTACGCACGACGCGGCGGCCGTGGCGACAACGTGTTGTCACAGCTGGAGCGCATCGCGATTGTGTTGTTGATGGCGGCGTCACTGCCCGCGTTGTGGCAGCTAACGAATTAGTGCGGCTGGACCGGAATGGAAACGCACAGCAGGTCATCCTGCTGTGTCAGATTGAGCGGCTTACGGTATTCCTGATGAATAGCGTCAAGCTGCTCGGCTGACAGCGGATATGGCAGCTGAATATCAAAGCGGCTGATGTGCTGTTGCTCGGCCAACGTGATAAGGCGCGCGATATTAATCTCGTCGCTCACCTGCGTTGAAATGATTTGTAATGCTAATTCTTTCAGATGATCGTCGCTGGCCTGAAGGTTGTGCGCCGATTTACGCGTCACCATGCCAAATATAGGCATCACGCCATAAATGGCATCGACAAAACTCCAACGTTTTTTGCAGGAAGCGGAGAGAAAATCACTGTAATTGAAGCAGATGCGATCACTGTATCCGGCTGAAGCCAGCTCTTTATCAGACACTCTCGCACTCCTCCTGTTTTTCGTTACGGTTCCGAACCTTGCGCTACAACGCGCCGCTAATGATGGCACATTTCACGGTATACATACCAGTAACGCAGGGATATTTCGTGCGGTAACGTAGAGCTCAGGACCAGGAAAAGCTATGCTGCTGGCATTCTCATCCGTCACAGTGAATTATGAACAAAATCGTCTATGTGGAAGATGAGCCAGAAGTGGGCGAATTGATCGCCGCTTACCTTGGCCGCCACGATATTGAAGTTATTGTTGAAACGCGCGGTGACCGCGCCGAAGCCACCATCGCCCTGCACGATCCCGATTTAGTGATGCTGGATATCATGTTACCCGGCAAGGATGGCATGACATTGTGCCGCGATCTGCGTGCCAGCTGGCAAGGTCCGATTGTCTTGCTCACCTCACTCGACAGCGACATGAACCATATTCTGTCACTGGAAATGGGCGCTAACGATTACATCCTCAAAACCACGCCGCCAGCGGTGTTGCTGGCGCGCCTGCGTTTGCATCTGCGTCAGGCGCATGTCGGTCAGCCGGAAGTGACGCCCGCCATTCAAAGTTCGCAGCGCGTGCTGCGATTCGGTTCACTGACCAT
The DNA here is from genome assembly GCF_024707505.1 of Pantoea sp. SOD02. GTDB lineage: Bacteria > Pseudomonadota > Gammaproteobacteria > Enterobacterales > Enterobacteriaceae > Pantoea > Pantoea symbiotica. The sequence continues at coordinate 2,132,393 of NZ_CP102604.1, forward strand.
CGATTCGCTCAATCGTCAGGTGACGCTGTTCGAGGAAAATATTGTACTGTCCACCGCCGATTTCGATCTGCTGTGGGAACTGGCGAATCATGCCGGGCAAATCCTCAATCGCGATGCGCTGCTGAAAACCCTGCGCGGCGTAACCTACGATGGCATGGATCGCAGCATTGATGTGGCGATTTCTCGCCTGCGCAAAAAACTGTACGACAGCGCCACCGAGCCGTTCCGCATTAAAACCATCCGTAACAAAGGCTATCTGTTCGCGCCTCAGGCCTGGGATACCCGTTCCGCATGAGAAAGCTCTTTATTCAGTTCTATTTGCTGCTGTTCGTCTGTTTTCTGGTGATGACGCTGCTGGTTGGGCTGGTGTACAAGTTCACCGCCGAACGCGCCGGACGCCAGTCAATGAACGATTTGATGGCCAGTTCGCTGTTTTTGATGCGCAGCGAACTGCGCGAGATCCCGCCGCGCGACTGGAGCAAAACCATTCGCAGCCTCGATCTCGATCTGTCGTTTGATCTGAATATTGAGCCGATGAGCAAATATCAGCTGGGTGACGCGGACATGAAGCGCCTGCGCGCTGGCGAGATCGTGGCGATTGACGATCAGTACACCTTCTTACAGCACATTCCGCGCAGCCATTACGTGCTTTCCGTCGGCCCAATCCCTTACCTTTTCTACCTGCACCAGATGCGCATTCTGGATATCGCGCTGCTGGCGTTTATCGGTATGTCGCTGGCGCTGCCGGTGTTTATCTGGCTACGTCCACACTGGCAAGAGATGCAGCGGCTGGAGAAAGCCGCCGAACGTTTTGGTCGCGGCGAACTCGACGTGCGCACCCATTTTGAAAGCACCTCCAGCCTGCACAGTCTTGGCGTGGCGTTTAATCAGATGGCGGAGAACATCAACACGCTGGTTGCCAGTAAGAAACAGCTGATTGACGGCATCGCGCACGAGTTGCGTACGCCGCTGGTGCGGCTGCGTTACCGGCTGGAGATGAGCGATAACCTCACCGATGCGGAATCCGCCGCGCTGAACCGCGATGTGGGTCAGCTGGAGAGTTTGATTGAGGAGTTGCTGACGTATGCACGCCTCGATCGTCCGCGCGTTGATCTCCATCTGCAATCTTTCGATCTGGCGCAATGGCTGCGTGTGCATATCGAAGATGTGCAAACCATGAATCCGCAGACGCAGATTGCGCTGGATATCCCGCAGCTGGAGAACGTCGGCAGCGCCGATACGCGCCTGATGGAGCGCGTGCTGGATAATCTGGTGAACAATGCCCTGCGCTATGCGCAACAGCGTTTACGCGTCAGCTTATGGTTTGATGGCGCGCTGGGCTGTTTGCAGGTGGAAGACGACGGTCCGGGCATTCCGCAGGAAGAGCGCGCCCGCGTGTTTGAACCTTTTGTCCGCCTCGATCCGAGCCGCGATCGCGCCACTGGCGGCTGTGGTTTGGGTCTGGCGATCGTCCACTCTATTGCGCTGGCGATGCAGGGAAATGTCTCGATTGAGAGCAGCCCGCTCGGCGGCGCCAGCGTTCGCTTTTGCTGGCCGGTTGATCTACCCTTGCGGGACATTGCGCCACGCTTACCGTCATAAGGAGCTTTATACGTGACTTCAGCTTATCAAGAACTTAGCCGCACTTTTCAGCGTCTCTCCCGCTTTGGCCATTTAGGCGCCATTGCCGGTGTCGATATGCAAACCACCATGCCTCCGGGCGGCAGCCAAGCACGCGGTGAAGCGATGGCCGAACTGAGCGTGTTCATGCACGAAGTGCTGACCGATAAACGCCTCCGCGGGCTGTTTGATGCCGCGCAGCAGGAATCACTGAATGATGTCGAGCAGGTTAACCTGAGCGAGATGCAGCGCGCCTGGCAGCAAGCGACGCTGCTGCCTGCGTCACTGGTGGAAGCCAAGTCGCTGGCCGGTTCACGCTGTGAGCACGCCTGGCGTCAGCAGCGTCCAGCGAACGACTGGCAAGGTTTCTCCGCCAATCTGAAAGAAGTGGTGAAGCTGAGCCGTGAAGAGGCGCAGCTGCGTGCCGATGCGCTTGGCGTATCGCGCTACGATGCGCTGCTGGATGTGTTTGAGCCGGGCATGACCAGCGCGCAGCTGGATCAAACCTTTGGCGATTTGAAAAGCTGGTTGCCCGACCTATTGCAAAAAGCAGTGGCGAAGCAGCAGCAAACGCCGATCGCGCAGCCGGTGGGTCCGTTTGCCATCGAATCACAGAAACAGCTGGGCCTGAGCGTGATGAAAACGCTGGGCTTCGATTTCAATCACGGCCGGTTGGATGTGAGTGCGCACCCGTTCTGCGGCGGCGTGCCGGAAGATGTGCGCATCACCACGCGTTACAACGAGAACGACTTCCTCAGCGCCATGATGGGCGTGATCCATGAAACCGGCCATGCGCGTTACGAGCAGAATTTGCCAAAACAGTGGCGCGGTCAGCCGGTGGCGCAGGCGCGTTCTACCGCGATTCATGAATCTCAAAGCCTGTTTATGGAGATGCAGCTGGGGCGAAGTAAAGCCTTCCTGCAGCATATACATCCGCAGGTGGTGGCGCTGATGGGCGATCAGCCTGCGCTGGAGTTAAACAACTTTATTCGTCAGACGCAGCGCGTGAAGCCGGGCTTTATTCGCGTTGATGCCGATGAGTTGAGCTATCCGGCGCACGTAATTTTACGTTACGAGATCGAGCGCGCGCTGATTGAGGGCGAGATTGAGGTTGATGATATCCCGGCGTTGTGGGACGAGAAGATGCAGCAGTCATTAGGCATTGATACACGCGGTAATTACCGCGACGGCTGCATGCAGGATATTCACTGGACCGACGGCGCGTTTGGCTATTTCCCAACCTACACCTTAGGCGCGATGTACGCGGCCCAGCTGTTCCAGGCGGTGAAGCGTGCAATTCCGCAGGTCGAGACGCTGATCCAACAAGGTGATTTGCAGCCGGTGTTTGACTGGCTCCAGCAGAACATCTGGCAGCACGGTAGCCGTTTCCCGACGCAGCAGCTGCTGATCAATGCCACCGGCGAAGCGCTGAATCCGCACTATTTCCGCCAGCACCTTGAACAACGTTATCTGTCTGAGTAAACTGCGCGGCGGCCCATGCGGCCGCCCTTTTCACTTCCTTTACGCCGCTTTGTACAATCCGTTACACGCCGATACCAATGCCTCACGGAAAGCCTGAATTGTTTTTCATATAGTGTTTTCACCGGCCCCGCAGTGGGCTACACATGAAAAAATAGTTCGAGGATTTTGCAATGAAAAAATTATTTGCACTGGTGATCGCCGCTGCTATGGGTATGTCTTCTGTTGCTTTCGCTGCTGAAACAACTGCTGCTCCAGCCGCTGCTGCAACCACAACTGCTGCGCCAGTTAAACACAAAATGGCTCATCACAAAAAACCAGCTGCTCAGAAAGCGCAGGCTGCTAAGAAACACAAGAAAGTAGAGAAGAAAGCGCCAGCTGCACAGAAAGCTCAGGCCGCTAAAAAGCATCACAAAAAAGCAACCAAGCCAGCTGCACAGAAAGCCCAGGCTGCTAAAAAGCACCACAAAAAAGCAACCAAGCCAGCTGCACAGAAAGCCCAGGCTGCTAAAAAGCACCACAAAGCAACCAAGCCAGCTGCACAGAAAGCTCAGGCAGCTAAAAAGCACCACAAAAAAGTAACCAAACCCGCTGCGCAGAAAGCTCAGGCAGCTAAAAAGCATCACAAAGTGAAAAAAGCAGCTAAATAAGATTCGCTTAGCGCCAACACCGTATTGATGATTGAAAACACCCGGTTATGCCGGGTGTTTATTTACTGGAGTAGCGAAAAATGGTGCGTCGCTATCGCTTCGAAATTATTCTGATTGTGATGATCCTCTGTGGCATAGTTGCAGCCAGCTTTTTTATCTAGTCGTTGTAGCGTGCTGATTACTCCAATATTTCTCCCTTTTTCACCGCTCACCGACTATAGTTATCGCTCAAGCGTGATGACAACAACTTCTACTTATTCTCGCCATTGAGAGAACTATGCGCCTGGCTATCCTGTTATTTGTTGGTCTTTTCAGTTTTAACCACACAGCACATGCCGATGATGAAGATGGGCCAAGCCCGGAAGACATCAAAACGTTGTTCTTTGGCAAAGATCATCGCCAGGCGATTAGCGACGTGAGCGCCGCGCCCTGGGATGCCATCGGTCAGTTAGAGACCGAAAGCGGTAACCTCTGCACCGCCACCCTGATTTCTGCCCATCTGGCGTTGACCGCCGGACACTGTTTATTGGCTCCGCCCGGCAAGTTTGATAAGCCGGTGGCGCTGCGTTTTATGGCCAGCGCCAAAGGCTGGCGTTACGAGATTCATGATATTGATGCGCGCGTTGAACCCTCTTTAGCGCGCCGGTTGCAGGCAGACGGTGAAGGCTGGATCGTGCCGCCGGGCGCCGCGCCCTACGATTATGGGCTGGTTATCTTGCATAATCCGCCGTCCGGTATTGTGCCGATTCCGCTGTTTGAGGGTTCGCGTGGCGATTTAACCGCCGCCTTGAAAACCACCCAACGTAAAGTGACGCAAGCCGGCTATCCGGCCGATCATCTTGATACGCTCTATTCGCACAGCGATTGTCTGGTGACCGGTTGGGCACAACGCGCAGTGCTGTCGCACCAGTGCGATACCTTGCCGGGCGACAGCGGTTCGCCGCTACTGTTGAAGAACGGTGATGAGTGGCAGTTGATTGCGGTACAGAGTTCGGCACCCGCGCCGGCCGATCGTTATCGTGCCGATAACCGCGCGATTGCGGTGCCATCGTTTAAAGATAAGCTAGAAGAGTTAGCTCAGTAATTCGGCGCTCTCAGGCAAAAATGCGGGGCCGCTACGTAAAGTCGTCGTGGACCCATCCCTGGGGCCTCTGCCGCCGCATCCATGCGGCGGAAGCTTTACTCCGCGGCCCCGCCTTTCCGCCTTCTTCGATAGTTGTGCGATGTTAAAACCGCACTGTTTCGTAGCGGCGCGATTTATCGCGCAATCCCACAATTAACTCAACTGCTCCATCGCCTGCAGAATACGCTTATCCGAGATCGGATAAGGCGTGCCCAGTTGCTGCGCGAAATAGCTAATCCGCAACTCCTCCAGCATCCAGCGAATCGCCTGCACTTCTGCATCATCCTGACGCTGCGGCGGCAATTTATTGCGCCACGTCTGCCAGGCCTGCTCAACCGCCTGCACTTTCAGCATGCGCGCACGATCGCTGTGTGGATCCACCGGCAGTTTCTCGAGGCGGCGTTCAATACCTTGCAGATAGCGCAGCGTATCACCGAGACGCGACCAGCCATTGCCGGTCACGAAACCGCGATACACCAGGCCATTCAGCTGCGCTTTGATATCGCCTAACGCCAACGCCAGCGACATATCTACACGACCCTTAAGGAACTTGTTGATATTGAACACGCAGGTCAGAATCTGTTCGACCTGCTTGGCGATGGTGACCACGGTTTCATTCAAATCGGCACGCACTTTATCGCGCAGCTGTTCGAAGTTTTCCTGTTGCCACGCTGGGCCACCCGCATCCGCCATCAGCTTATCCACACCGCAGGCGATGCAGTCATCGATCAGTTCCAGCACTTTGCCGTACGGATTGAAGTACAAACCGAGTTTGGCTTTGTTTGGCAGCTTCTCGTGCAGATACTTGGTCGGCGACGAAATGTTGAGCAGCAGCAGGCGACGCTGGCCGCGCCACATCATTTTCTGCTGTTCCACTTCGTTATCGAACAGGCGAATCGCTACGCTGTCCTTTTCATCCACCAGCGCCGGCCAGGCTTTGACCTGATAGCTGCCGCGCTTCTGCTCGTAGCTTTGCGGCAAATCGCCAAAGCTCCAGATGTGCAAACCGCTCTGCTCGAGGCCATCGTCTGCCACTTTCGACAGCGTTTCCTGCACTTTGCCTTTCAGCAGCAGCCGCAGCTGATGCAAATTCTTGCCTTCCTGCAGCTTACGGTTGTGCTCGTCTACCACGCGGAAAGTCATTTTCAGGTGATCGGGCACCTGATCCCACTGCCAGGCTTCACGGTCAATGGTGACGCCGGTCATACGGCGGAATTCGCGTTCCAGCGCATCCAACAACGACAGCTCAAGCGCGGTGACGCGACCAAGAAACGCTTCGGCGTAGTTCGGCGCCGGCACCAGATTGCGGCGCACCGGCTTGGGCAGTGATTTGATCAGCGCGATAACCAGTTCGCGGCGCACGCCAGGAATCTGCCACTCGAAACCGGTCTCTTCGATTTGATTCAGCAGCGGCAGCGGAATATGCACCGTTACGCCATCGGCATCCGCGCCCGGTTCAAACTGATAGCTCAGCTTGAGTTTCAGGTTGCCCTGATGCCAGAAGTTTGGGTAATCGAGCTGACTGACTTTGTCCGCGCCATCTTTGATCAGCATCTGCTTATCAAAACTCAGCAGGTCCGGATTCTCTTTGCTGGCTTGCTTCCACCATGCATCGAAATGGCGCGCAGACACCACATCGCTGCCGATGCGGCGATCGTAGAAAGCGAACAGCGTTTCGTCATCGACCAGAATGTCGCGACGACGCGATTTGTGTTCCAGATCTTCAATTTCGTTGCGCAGTTTCAGGTTATTGCGGAAGAACTCGTGACGCGTCTGCCAATCGCCCTCCACCAGCGCATGACGGATAAACAGCTCGCGGCTCAGTTGAGGATCGATGCGGCTGTAATTGACCTTACGCGCCTGCACAATCGCCAGGCCGTAAAGCGTCACTTTTTCCGTCGCCATCACCGCGCCCTGCGCTTTTTCCCAGTGCGGTTCGCTATAGCTGCGTTTAATCAGATGCTGCGCCAGCGGTTCGATCCATTCCGGATCGATACGTGCGGCAACGCGACCCCACAAACGGCTGGTTTCCACCAGCTCCGCCACCATGGTCCACTTTGGCGGCTTCTTAAACAGGCCGGAACCTGGGAAGATGGAGAAGCGCGCGTTGCGAGCGCCGGTAAACTCCTGTTTCTCGTTATCTTTCTGCCCAATGTGCGACAGCAAGCCGGTCAGCAAAGCGCAATGCACTTCACGATAAGGCGCAGGTTCGCTGTTGACCGGCATACCTTGTTCCCGCACCACCTGACGCAGCTGGGTGTAAATATCCTGCCATTCACGCACGCGCAGATAGTTAAGGAATTCCGTTTTACACAAGCGGCGGAAGTGATTGCTGGAGAGCACTTTTTGCTGATCCTGCAGGTAATTCCACAGATTCACGAAGGCGAGGAAATCGGACTCTTTATCCTCAAAGCGACGATGTTTTTCGTCAGATGCCTGCTTTTTATCAGCGGGACGCTCGCGCGGGTCCTGAATCGATAGCGCAGCAGTGATGATCATCGCTTCGCGCACGCAGCCAAATTTTTGCGCTTCCAGCACCATACGCGCCATACGCGGATCGACCGGCAACTGGGCGAGCTGGCGACCCGAAGGTGTCAGCTTGTAGGTTTCGTCTTCACTCAGCGTGATGGCACCAAGCTCTTCCAGCAGGCGCACGCCATCCTGAATATTGCGCTTGTCCGGCGCTTCGACAAACGGGAAGGCAGCAATATCGCCCAGCCCCAGCGCGGTCATCTGTAAAATGACCGAGGCGAGATTGGTGCGCAGAATTTCGGGATCGGTAAATTCCGGGCGGCTGAGGAAATCGTCCTCGGAATAAAGGCGAATACAGATACCTTCCGAAACGCGTCCGCAGCGCCCTTTGCGCTGATTGGCGGACGCTTGCGAAATTGGCTCAATTGGCAGGCGCTGCACTTTGGTGCGGAAACTGTAACGGCTGATACGCGCGGTGCCGGGATCGATAACGTATTTGATGCCAGGCACGGTCAGCGAGGTTTCTGCTACGTTGGTTGCCAGCACGATGCGGCGTCCGCTGTGCGACTGGAACACGCGGTTTTGCTCGGCGTTCGACAGGCGCGCATACAGCGGCAGAATCTCGGTGTGTGCAATATCGCGCTTCATCAACGCATCGGCGGTATCGCGGATTTCGCGCTCGCCGCTCATAAAGATCAGAATGTCGCCGCGGCTCTCTTGTCCCAGCTCATCGACCGCATCAAAAATCGCCTGCAGCTGATCGCGGTCGGTATCGTCAGCGTCCTCGACCATCGGACGATATCGCACTTCTACCGGATAAGTACGTCCGGAAACTTCAATCACCGGCGCATTGTGGAAATGGCGTGAGAAGCGCTGCGGATCGATGGTGGCTGACGTAATGATGACTTTTAAGTCGGGACGACGTGGCAACAGTTCGCGCAGATAACCAAGCAGGAAATCGATATTCAGGCTGCGTTCGTGCGCTTCATCGATAATGATGGTGTCGTACTGCAGCAACAGGCGATCCTGCTGGATTTCCGCCAGCAGGATACCGTCGGTCATCAGCTTAACCTGGGTGGTTTCGCTCACCTGATCGTTGAAGCGCACCTTGTAACCGATGGTGCCGCCGAGCGAGGTTTCCAGCTCATCGGCAATGCGGTTCGCCACGGTGCGCGCCGCCAGACGACGCGGCTGCGTGTGACCAATCAGCCCTTTCACTCCGCGCCCCAGCGCCAGACAGATTTTTGGCAACTGCGTGGTTTTACCCGATCCGGTTTCACCCGCAACGATCACCACCTGATGCTTACTGATCGCATCGGCAATGTCCTGCTGCTTCTGACTGACCGGCAGGTTGTCCGGGAAAGTGATGCGTGGTGTCGCCGCCGTGCGCTGCGCAAGGCGCTGCTCCGCCGCGACAAATTCCGGCTCCAGTTCAGCCATAATGCCCTGCAGCGCCGCAGGATTTTTCACCTTCGCAGCGCCCAGCAATCGACGTCGCAGACGTTGACTGTCGCGCAGCGTCAGATTATCGAGCCGCGGCCAAAGGGAGGCTAAAGATGAAGAGTCGGATGATGACATAGCGATGCGTACCTGTTGTTGCAGCGGGCAGATGATTTCCCGGCGGATTCAAGCAATTAATGGTCGGCATCATAGCACAATTTGGAACACCTGCCTGAACGGGACGTGCGAGGTTATTCAATTATTTCGAACATAGATCTCGAAATATTGCGCTTTTACCTCGCGGGCTAACTCCGTACAGTGTAAAGCATTGAGCGGTAAGCCAACCGCGTAACGCACAGGAAAATACCATGAGCAAAGTTTTAGTTCTGAAATCAAGCATCCTCGCTGGTTACTCTCAGTCAAATCAACTGGCTGACTTCTACGCTGACGAAGCACGCGCTAAAGGTGATTCGGTAACCGTGCGTGATTTAGCTGCGCAGCCGATTCCGGTGCTGGATGGTGAGCTGGTTGGCGCGCTGCGTCCATCCGACGCACCGTTGTCTCCACGTCAGCAGGAAGCGCTGTCTCTCTCCGATGAGCTGATTGCTGAACTGCAAGCCCATGACACCGTGGTTATCGCCGCGCCAATGTACAACTTCAACATTCCAACTCAGTTGAAAAACTACTTCGACCTGATTGCCCGCGCTGGCGTGACTTTCCGTTACACCGAAGCAGGCCCGGAAGGTCTGGTAACCGGCAAACGTGCAGTGATCCTCTCCAGCCGTGGCGGCATCCATAAAGATACGGCCAGCGACCTGCTGACGCCATACGTGAAACTGTTCCTCGGCTTCATCGGTATCACTGATGTGAACTTCGTGTTCGCAGAAGGCATCGCTTATGGTCCAGAAGTGGCGACCAAAGCGGCTAACGATGCAAAAGACGCCATCAAGCAAATTGTTGCTGCGTAATCATTTTTCACTATGATGCATGCCCGTCAGGCTTATCTGACGGGCATTTTTTTTGCTGTTGTTTTCTAAGCGCTTAAAGCTCCATACTGCACTTCTTTGCCAGCCCCTGAATGGTCGATTTCAGCACAGCGAAAGGAGATGAAGTGACACAACACAATCAATATGGTCAGCCGATCGGTTTTGCATTACCCGACTGGCAGCCCGCCACCTTCCCGCCCGCCGTTATTCTCACTGGCCGTTTTTGCCATCTGACACCGCTTCAACTCAGTCACGCGCCCGCCCTGTTTGCCGCCTTTTCACTGGCAGCCGACGATCGCGATTGGACCTGGCTCGGCGCATCGCAGCCGCAAGCGTTAGCTGAAATGACCGACTGGGTCGCCAACAAAATCGGCGACAGTGGATTAGTCAGTTATGCGGTGATCGATCAGGTTAAGCAGCAAGCGGTTGGCGCGGTCTGTTTCGCCAATATCGAGATGCAGAATGGCGCGATTGAGATTGGTCATGTAACCTGGTCGCCGCTGATGCAGCGCAACGTGTTGGGCAGTGAAGCAATATATCTGCTGTTGCAGCAGGCTTTCGCACTCGGTTATCGCCGCGTGGCGTGGCGTTGTGATTCCCTGAATCTGGCTTCACGACGCGCAGCAGAGCGCATCGGCTTTACCTTTGAAGGCTGTTTTCGTCAGGCGATGACGCGCAAACAGCGCAATCGTGATACCGATTGGTTATCGATTATTGATAGCGAATGGCCAGCGATTCAGCAGGCCTTACGCCAATGGCTGGCAACGGAAAATATGGATCAGCACGGGCGCGAAACGCAAAAACTGCGCAGCTTTTTCCCGGCGGATTGACGTTGTCTATACTGACTAGCTTTTATCTACGCAATTGCAGAGGTACTCATGTCCAACGTATTTATTATTGGCGGCGCAGGCAACATTGGCCGTCGTCTGGCATCACTGCTGGCCGCTAACGGGCACGTTGCGCGCCCGCTGTTTCGCAAAGCGGAACAGGAGCAGCCTTTGCGTGAAATGGGTGCTGAGCCGGTTAACGGCGATTTAACCGCGCTGGACGCAAAATCCCTTGCCGCGCTAATGGCGGGCAGCGATGCGGTGGTGTTTACCGCTGGTGCCGGCGGCAAAGGCGGTGAAGAGATGACGAACGCCATTGATGGCAAAGGATTAACCACCGCCGTTGCTGCCGCGCAGCAGGCTGGCATCTCGCGCTTTTTGCTGGTTTCGGCGTTTCCCGAAGCTGGCAGAAACAAAAACCTCTCCGCCACCTTCGAGAACTACATGCGCGTGAAGAAAGCAGCCGATGTCGAGCTGGCGCAAAGCGATCTGGATTGGGTAATTTTACGCCCCGGCACGCTGACGGATGAGAAAGGTCAAGGCATGGTGCGTGCCGGTTTGGCCATCCCGTATGGCGACATTCCTCGCGATGACGTAGCGGCGACGCTGGCTGAACTCATCGCACAACCGGCTATCAGCCGCGTGATCATTGAGTTGACCGGCGGAGAAATGCAGGTGCGCGAAGCGATTAAACCACTGGCATCACGCTAGCGCCTTCAACTCTCGGTTTCATCCAATGAGCGCAAATGATCCTGTTTATTCAGCGTCATCAGCGCCGGAATACTGATCGCAGCCGTAACTATGATGTACCAGGCGGGGATATCCAGATTCCCCGTTTGCTTAATCAGGGAGGTAATGATCAGTCCGGCGCAACCCGAGAAAACCGCGTTAGAGAGAGAATAAGCCAGGCCCAGCCCGGTATAGCGAACGCGCGTGGGGAACATTTCAGCTAACATTGCCGGGCCTGGTCCTGCCAGCAACCCAACAATTCCACCCGCAACAAACACCACCAGCGCCTTGACCAGCAGCGTCGAAGAGTCGGCCTGCAACACTTTCAGTAACGGTAATGCCAGCACCAGCAACAAGCATGCCGCGAGAACCATCACGCTGCGGCGTCCAATTTTATCGCTAAGAATGCCTGCTGGGATAATGGTCGCAGCAAACCCTAGGTTAGAAATCACCGCAATCAACAGCGCCTGGTTGAAACCGGTGTGCAGCGAAGATTGCAGATAGGTTGGCATGATCACCAGATAGGTATAACCCGCCGCTGACCACACCATCACGCGGCTGATTGCCAGCAAGATAATCCTGATCGTTGCGGCAAAACTGGCGCTGACCACCGGCTGCTGTGCGTTTTGCATTTGCTGCTGACGCACAAAACTGGGCGTTTCTTCCATGCTGTAGCGCAGCCACAGCGCCACAATCCCCATCGGCAATGCGAGGAAGAAAGGAATGCGCCAGCCCCAACTGTGCATCTCATCTGCACTCAGTACCGCCGACAGCAGTGCGACAATGCCAGCACCCGCCAGCAGGCCCAACGCCACAGTGAATGACTGCCATGCACCGTAACGCCCACGCTGCCCTTTGGGGGCAAATTCCGTCATCAGTGACACCGCGCCGCCGTATTCACCCCCGGCAAATAAGCCCTGCAGAATACGCAGCCCGGTAATGATCAGCGGTGCCGCCACGCCAATGCTGGCATAGGTGGGAATAACGCCGATCGCAGTCGTCACCAGCGTCATCATGATCAAGACAAAAATTAGCGTAGGCTTGCGCCCAATACGATCGCCCATGCGGCCAAAAAATATCGCGCCCAAAGGACGGAAGAAAAAGGCGATGGCGAAGGAGGCGTAGGTCAGAATAATGCCGGTCAGCTCGGCTTCACCTTGCAGTCGAAAGAAGTTCTGCGCGATCACCGTCGCGAGGAAGCCATACACCGCAAACTCGTACCATTCAATGAAATTGCCCACTGAACCGGCGATTAAGGCGCGTTTCTGTGCATCCGTTGTAGTTTGAGGCTTCTGCATTCGGCTATCTCTTTTCCATTCGTGAATGAACAGAATGCGTCATGTTGCTGTGTGGTCAAGGACATCATGTTATTTATCCTGATCAACCGGCGTCAGCCACTGCTACGCTGTTGCTGCTTCCAGCTTTTAACGCCACCCATATCCCCAGCAGCCCCGCGCCCGCTAATCCCCACATCACCCATTGAAAACCTGCCGTTTCGCCGCCGGTTTGATAAATCTGCGTGGCAATCGCCAGGCCCAGCGCACCGCCGAGATTATGCAGCGTCCATGAAATGCCAATGCCCTGCGCGTGCCGGGACGCAGGTAACGCGCCGAGCGCAGCCGCAACGGAAGGCCCGAGGATAGCGCCCCAGCCTGCGCCCATCAGCACAAATGCGGTGATGATCGGTACTAACGATGCGCTGTTGATGGTCAGCAGCAGTGCGGAAGCCGTGAGCAAGGCAAATCCCGCCGCCATCACCGGCCAACTGCTGTAACGGTCGGCAAGACGGCCTGCAAAGGGAGATATCAGCGCCATCACCAGCGTCACCGGCAGCAGCATCAGACCGAGCTGGGCGGCGTTGAAATGAAAGAGCGTCAGTAGCCTAAACGGCAGCAACATAAAGGCGGAGCAATAGAAAATCGCCAGCAGCACCGACAGTAAACAGGCGGCTGCAAAGCCGCTGTTTCGCAGCATGCGGAAGTCGATCACCGGGTGTGGCTTACGCCTTTCAATCATGACAAATGCCAGCAAAAACAGCAGCGATAACCCCAGCGCCAAAACGGCATGCCAGCTCAGCAGGCCCCAATGTGTGACGTGACTTGTCCAGATCAGCAGTGGGATCAGTGCGGCGGTCATCAGCAGCCAACCAGGCAAATCCAGCCGCGTTTCGCGATGTCTGATGGATGCCGCGATGCTGCCGCGGCAAAAAACAAAGCTCAGCAGGATGAGCGGCACATTAAGCAGAAAAACCGCGCGCCAGCCGAGCCAACTTACCAGCACGCCGCCAGCAACCGGCCCCAACGCCAGCCCCAATCCGTTAGCGGCAAACAGCAATCCTAGCGCGCCACCGCGTTTTACTTCTGGCATCGCCTCAACCAGAATGCTGGCGCTGACGGTATACAACACCGCGCATCCCACGCCCTGTAGCAAGCGGCAGAGATTGAGCACCATCAAATCCGATGCCAATCCCGCCCCCAACGACGTTGCGCCGAAGAGCAGCATTCCGGCATATAAAATTCGCCGTGCGCCGAAGCGTTCCGCCAACCTGGCCGACATCACCATGCAGCAGCACAGCGCCATAACGAAGAGCGTCATCGCCCACTGCACGCTGGCGAGATCGCTGTGAAAGTGGTGCTGAATCGCCGGCAATGCGGTATTGACGATAGTGAAATCAATACAGCCGAGAAAACTGGCCAGACAGATACCGATTTGTAGGCGGATTAAGGTTGCCGGAGAAGTTGTCATGCGAGGCTCCTGATGCGTAAATCGCTAGCCTGACACGAATTAAATTCTCCAGTTACGCTAATTATTCGCCATACTGACGAATTAAAATCGCCAGAGAAGATCGTATCATGATTAACACCGACAGGCTGAACAGCATCCGGGCCTTTGTGCAGGCCGCGCAGGCGGGAGGATTTAGTCTGGCTGCTGAGCAACTGGGCTTGTCGCGCTCCACGGTAGGGAAAGCCGTTGCCCGACTAGAATCGCGCCTGCAGGTGAAATTGTTCCAGCGCACCACTCGTTCACTGTCGCTCACCAGCGAAGGCGAACGCTTTTATCACGACTGTCTGCAGATCCTTGCCAGCCTCGACGCGGCGGAAAATCGCCTGATGGCACACGCCAGTGAAGCCACAGGCCAGCTGCGCGTTGCGGCTCCGCCTTTGCTGGGCGAAAAATGGGTGATGCCGGTGTTGCTTCCTCTGACTCAGAGATGGCAAGGACTGGCGCTAGATGTGCGGCTTTCAACCCAGCGCATTGACCTTGCTGCAGAAGGCGTCGATCTCGCCATCCGCATCGGCGCGCCCGGAAACCACGCCGATCTCACCGCGCGACTGATCGGCCAGCAGCCGCTGCTGTTGTGCGCTGCGCCTGCACTATTAAAAGCCGCTACACCGCCGATTCGGCTGGAGGAGTTAGCCCATTTTCCGCATCTGACATTACTGGAACAGGGACGTTCTCAACCGTGGCTGCTTAAAAACTCGCAGGATGAGAACGTTTACTGGCAGCCAGACGAGCGGTTGCGCTTCAGCAGTATGAGTGCGGTTTACGCCGCAACGCTGGAGGGTTATGGCATCGCGCAACTGCCACGCTGGCTGGTCAGTCGGGATATTGAGGACAAAAAACTGATTGAGGTATTGCCGGAGACGCGTAGCAACAGCCTGCCGATTTATGCTGTGTGGTTGAAAACCGCCGCGATGCCGCAGCGGTTAAGATGTGCGATTGATGCGCTAAAAGAAGCCTTTGCCCGGCAGCCACTGTAAAAAACAAGTCGATTTACTTACGCAGCCACTGCCCATTGATGCCGCGCACATACTCGCCGCTACCCGCGCGATTCACCAGCTTCTCGCCGGCAATGCGCGCCACTTCGCTGGCGCTCAGGTTATTTTGCTGTGCCACACGCTGATACTGCTGCAGGCGGCCATCGTTGATGCGTTTGACCAGCGCCAGCGTCTCTTCGTCCTGCTGACGCGGCGCCACATAGCCGCTGAGCGTTTCGCCCACGCGCCCTTGTTGACGCGCCTCATCCAGCGTGAGCGCCCAGGCAGAAGGCATCAGCAGAAGCGCCGCCAGCAGCGCGATTCCCTTGCGTTTCATCATGCTTCTCCTCAAAACAGTCCGCTCTGATTCTTCAGCAGCGCTTCCACATCTTTATCCACCTTGATGTGAATCTCATGCTCAATTTTGACGTTCATATTGATGGTGATCGGCTCTTTTGGCGCCGCAACTTCAATGCGCGGCACGCAGCCAATCAGTGGCAGCCAGGCTGCCAGCACCAGTAATGCCCTGAGGCTCATGGTTGGGGATCCTTCTTCGAGGGTAAGGTGGCATTTTGCTCCACCCAGGATTGCAAATTATCGCCGAAGCGCAGGCTGCGCCACAGCTGGAACAGATTTTCCTGATGCCGGTAGTTCAGATTAACGGTCTGACGGCGGTTGCTGAACTGGCTCACGCCTTTCACTTCTGACTGCATGATCAGATTGCCGAAGTTATCCAGATCGATAGTGGCCCACGAGCGCGAGATTTCCATGTAGCGCAGCCAATCCAGCGCCGCGCCAGCCGCAAAGTTATTGCTGACAATGGCATCCGCCATATCTTTATCCAGCCGGAAGGTCAGCGGACCGCTGTTGGCGATCCAGCCCTTTTCAATCAGCCATTGTGGATTGTTTATCCACAGCGGCAACTCGCCATTGACCTTGCCGGACATGGCAAATTGCTTGGGTTTAATCGCGCTGACCAGCTTGCTGAGATTGATCTCTTTCAGCGAGACGCGCGCCGCTTCATGCTGCGGCATACGCAGCTCGGGCATGCTGACGTGTCCGCCTAACAGATCAAGATTGACGTTGCTAAGCGTTAACGGCTGGCGCTCCTGCCACGGATAGTGACCTTGCAAATCAGCGGTGATGTTTTGCAGCGAGAACTGATTTTTCACTTCGGCGATACGCAGTGAAACCGGTCCGCGCCGTCCAAGCTGCCATTGATGATCCTTCAGGTGGAACGGCAGCGAGAAATCGATACCGTTGATTTCACTGTCCGGCATCCACAGGCTGCCGTTTTTCACCGTCCAGTGACCGCCCGCTTCGAAGCCCTGCTCGCTGGCCGCCGAGAATGCCACCTGCGCGCGCAATTCACCCGACTGAATACGCATCTTCAAATCGCTGCTGAGCAGCGGCTGGAACACCGTCAATGACTGCGCTGGCCACCAGGCTTCGCCACGCAGACGTTCGCCGTCCCAGCGGCCATGCACGCGTACCGGACCAATATTCTGCGCCGTTAGCTGACCGCGCCAGATAAACTGGCTGGGATCGCTGCCTTTGGCTTCAAAATTGAGTTCTGATGGCGGCAGCCAGCCGCCGTAGCTGAATTGGGTTTGACCCGACTTTAGCGTGAAGCCGCCGTTAAACGCCGGATGATCCGGATCACGCTGCCAGCGCACCGGCGCGTTGAGCGTCAGGCGCGGTTTAGCGACTTGCACCATGCCATACGCCAGCTGATCGAAACCGGTATTCAGCGTGTCGAGGCTGATCAAGGTGTCCTGCCAACTGCCCGTGCCCTTCACGTCCCATTTGGCAGAGAGCGGCTCGATCTGACCGTCCCCCCAATAACGCCAGTTCCACACGCCGCTGTCCGGCCAGAAATCGCTGGCGCGCCCATCGAGATGCAACCTGAAGCGACCAAAGCTGGGATCGTGTGCCTTGAGGATCGCCTGCAGGCGACCATTAATGCCGCGCGACGCCACCGTCACGCCCGCCAACGGCCAGCGCGCTTCATCCACTTCCAGCGTTGAGAGCAAGCGCCCGCGCAAACGCAGCAGCGCGCCCTGCTTCAGGCTCAACTGCGGATCGGTGAGCACGCCGTGCAGCAAGCCGGGCATGCTGCCAAACAGCTGCAGATCGGCGAATTTGCTCTCACCGGTCAACTGGAACGGCAAAGCGCTGTCGACCATGCTCAGTTTGCCGGGGCCGACGCTCAATACCAGATTGCCTTTGCCGCCGCGCCCTTGCGTCAGCAGATTGAATCGCCCGCTGACCAGCGTGTTTTCCAGCCCTTGCTGCCAGTTTTCCAGCGTCACTGCCATGCCGCCCGACAGTGGCTGATCGGCCTGCGGCCAGCGCCATTGGCCTTGCGTAATACGAATCAGCCGCTCGTCGACCTGCCACGGCACCTGCAGCAGCGGCCGATCGTCATCCTGCTGCTTCACCGTCAAGGTGCCTTGCTGTTGCTGCCAGTTAAGCGTTAGCGCCAGCGGCTGCGGCCACTGCACAACATTGAGATCGGCACTGAGTTCGCCCGCCACCGGCAAGCCATCGGCAAAAGTTGGCAAAGTGACATCGCCATGCAGATTGAGCGGTTTGGGGAGTAGAGGATGACTGAGCTGGAGCTGGGCAATCTGCAGCAACTGACCTTGCAAACGCGCATCCACATTGAGGTTGTCGCCCTGATAATGCAGCTGCTGCACATCTTTATCTAAGGTGAGATCGAAACGACCGGCATATTGCTGCCACGGCAGAATGGTGATTTTTTGCAGATGCACATCGGCGCCAGGCAACATCTTCTGCCAGTCGGCCAGGCTGCGCGGCGCACCGCTGGCTTCGCTGTGCGGCAGCGATTGCAGGCAGTCGCTGTTAAGTTGCACTTCACCGGCGCTGAGCTGCCAGCGCTTTTGCTGCCAGCCAAGCGCCGCATCGCTGACGTTTGCCAGTTCACAATCGCCCGCCAGATAACGCACCGCCGGGAAATGCAGTGCACCTTGCTGCCAGCGCGGCGTGCCGTTGAGTTCCACGCGGGTATTTGCGGGCAGCCAGATACCGGCCAGACGCGGCAACCATTGCGTCAGCGTCAGCAGCAATCCCAATAGCAGCAGTATCAGCGCCAGCAGCGCAGCAAGTGTTCGGCGAAGGCCACGCGTCATGGCAGTTAACGTTCCTGTTCTTTACACAATCCTGACGAGGAGCCAAATGATGGCATGTTACGTCCGGCAAATGAAGGTGTTAGCGACATAGTCTGGCTGAAGAACAGCAAAATGACGCGGAAAACGTTATCCTGTTGTGATACCGACGTTGCATTTTTCAGGAGCGAAACAATGAAAGTTGCGGTTTACAGCACCAAGCATTACGACCAGAAATACCTTGAACACGTCAACAGCAGCTACGGATTTGAGCTGCAGTTTTTTGACTTCCTGCTGACACCGGCGACGGCGAAAAACGCCGCGGGCTGTGATGCGGTGTGTATTTTCGTCAACGATGATGCCAGCAAAGAGGTGCTGGAAGAGTTGGCGGCGCTGGGCGTGAAGCACATTGCGCTGCGCTGTGCCGGTTTCAATAACGTCGATCTCGCGGCGGCGAAAGCGCTGGGCTTAAACGTGGTGCGCGTTCCGGCGTATTCACCGGAAGCGGTGGCCGAACATGCGGTTGGCCTGATGATGACGCTGAACCGTCGCATTCACCGCGCCTATCAACGCACGCGCGACGCCAACTTCTCGCTGGATGGTTTAACCGGCTTCAACATGCACAACAAAACTGCGGGCGTGGTCGGGACCGGCAAGATTGGTATCGCAGCGATGCGAATCCTCAAAGGATTTGGCATGCGCCTGTTGGCATTCGATCCCTATCCAAGCCAGGCGGCGCTGGAGCTGGGCGCGGAGTATGTCGATCTCAAAACGCTGTTCGCTGAAGCCGATGTGATTACATTGCACTGTCCGCTCACGCCGGAAAACCACCATCTGCTTAACGCCCAAGCGTTCAGCCAAATGAAAGATGGCGTGATGATCATCAACACCAGCCGTGGCGGTTTGATTGATTCACAGGCAGCGATCGATGCGCTTAAACAGCAGAAGATTGGTTCGTTGGGGATGGATGTATACGAAAACGAGCGCGATCTGTTCTTTGAAGACAAATCGAATGACGTGATTCAGGATGATGTGTTCCGTCGTCTGTCGGCCTGTCACAACGTGCTGTTCACCGGCCATCAGGCTTTCCTGACCGCCGAAGCATTGACAGCGATTTCAGAAACCACGCTCAGCAACTTGCAGCAGTTGGAACGCGGCGAAACCAGCCCGAATCAGGTTACTGCTTAATCCTTCTGCGCCTGCCTTAGCGGGCGCAGCTTCCACCCATCAGCGCCTGTTCGTCACAGCGACGACCATTAGCCAACTGGCACATACCGATGCGTGAGCCGTCTAACTGACGCGAAAACGCCAGCGATCCCCCGGCATTACTACAATTCACTTCAGCCATTGATGACATCACAACGCGCGGTTGTACGTGGGCGGCAGTAGCTTGTTGTGGCGGTTCGTTATCACTGTTGCTGCTGCAGGCAGAAAGTAACAAGGTGGCGCCAGCCAGCAGGAAGAGAGCGGCTTTCATCGATGAGGCTCCGGGGAATGAGCGAAAAAGTCGCACCAGAATATGTCAGGTGCGGTGAGGGATCGATAGGCGACACAGCTTTTTACAAAATTTAATTTCATTGTTTACAAGCAGAATTATCCTGTTTGAGATATTTCCGCCCTTTTCACCCGGCGGATTGTTTGTTTATCAACCACTAAGGAGAGAATGATGTTGACGGATATGCTGATCCGCATCGCGTTAGCCGGGATTCTCGGCGGACTGATTGGCCTGGAACGGCAGCTGCGCGCCAAAGAGGCCGGTTTGCGCACCCATATTCTGGTCGGTATCGGCAGCGCGATGTTTATGCTGGTATCGAAATATGGCTTTGCCGATATGTTAGTCAGCGATCATGTAGCGCTCGATCCCAGCCGTATTGCGGCGCAGGTGGTGAGCGGCATGGGCTTTCTTGGTGCCGGTACCATCATTATTCAGAAGCAAGTGGTGAAAGGTCTTACCACCGCCGCCGGTTTATGGGTTACTGCGGCGATTGGTCTGGTGATCGGTAGCGGCATGTATGAAATCGGCATTTATGGCACCGTGCTGGCGCTGGTGGTGCTGGAGACGTTTCGTCGCATCAGTCACTGGCTGATTGGCCGTCATCATACGCTGCTGGTGCATCTCAAACCGAAAAGCGTGCCGCTGGTGTTGCTGGTGCTGCAGCGTGAGAATGTGCGCTACGGCCATATCGCCGTGGTGAACCGTGATGAAGAGATTGGCCTATGCGAATTAAGCGTAGAGGTGACATTGTCACGACGCACACCAATGCACAACATCTATGACAAAGTGATGGAAATCAAAGGCGTTCAGTCGCTAGAGATGATGTAAAAATCAGCAATGTTAGATTCCGGTGCGCTGCCATCTCGCAAGCACACAGATGAAAAAGTCGCTTCAGAGCCCTTTGCTAAACTGAACTGATAACCCCCGTAAATTTTGCGGGTTTCTCAGCGTAGCAAAGGACGATTTATGATTACCGTCGACGGTAACGGTGCAGTGGCTTCGGTCGCCTTCCGCACCAGCGAAGTGATTGCCATCTATCCAATCACGCCCAGCTCGACCATGGCCGAGCTGGCGGATAGCTGGTCAGGCGAAGGCCGCCGTAATATCTGGGGCGACGTACCGCGCGTGGTTGAGATGCAATCGGAAGGCGGCGCGATCGCCACCGTGCACGGCGCGCTGCAAACCGGCGCACTCTCAACCACCTTCACCTCGTCGCAGGGATTGCTGTTGATGATCCCGACGCTCTACAAACTGGCGGGCCAGCTGACGCCGTTTGTTTTGCACGTCGCGGCGCGTACCGTGGCGACGCACGCGCTGTCGATATTTGGCGATCACTCCGATGTTATGGCGGTGCGGCAAACCGGCTGCGCCCAGCTCTGCGCCTCCAGCGTGCAGGAAGCGCAGGATTTTGCCCTGATTTCACAAATCGCCTCACTAAATAGCCGCATCCCTTTTATCCACTTCTTCGATGGCTTCCGCACCTCGCATGAGATCAACAAAATCGTGCCGATCAGCGATGAAACCTTGCAGGCGCTGATGCCCGCCGAAGCGATTAACGCCCATCGTGCCCGCGCATTAACGCCAGATCGTCCGACAATTCGCGGCACATCCGCCAATCCCGATACCTATTTCCAGTCACGCGAAGCTACCAACCGCTGGTACGACGCTTGTACCCAGCACGTTGAGGCTGCAATGAGCGCGTTTGGCGAAAATACCGGCCGCCACTATCAGCCGTTTGAGTTTTACGGCCATCCGCAGGCCGAGCGCGTAATTGTGATGATGGGCTCCGGCTGCGGCACCGCCGAAGAAGCGATTGATGAGATGCTGCAGCGCGGCGAGAAAGTCGGGCTGGTGAAAGTACGCCTCTATCGCCCATTTTCGGCAGCGCATTTGCTGCAAAAAATCCCCGCTTGCGCCCAGCGTATTGCGGTGCTTGATCGCACCAAGGAGCCCGGCGCGCTCGGTGAACCGCTGTTCCTCGATGTGATGACCGCGCTGGCTGAAGCCTACAGCCGTGGCGAGCGTGCATCGCTGCCGAAGGTGATCGGCGGTCGCTATGGTCTGTCGTCGAAAGAGTTCGCACCCGATGCGGTGCTGGCAGTGTTCCGCGCTTTGCAGCGCGATCAGCCGCCGGCGCGTTTTACCGTCGGCATTTACGACGACGTCACCCATCTTTCGTTGCCGACCGAAGCCAATATCGTGCCAAATCGCGCGCGACTCGAAGCGCTGTTTTATGGTTTAGGCAGCGACGGCAGCGTCAGCGCCAGCAAAAACAACCTGAAGATAATCGGCAACGCCACGCCGTGGCACGTGCAGGGTTATTTCGTCTATGACTCGAAGAAAGCTGGCGGCCTGACGGTTTCCCATCTGCGCGTCAGTGAATATCCGATTCAATCCGCCTATCTGATTCAGCAAGCCGACTTCATTGGCTGCCATCAGCTGCAGTTTATCGATAAGTATTCCATGCTCGATCAGCTTAAGCCGGGCGGGATTTTTCTGCTCAATACGCCTTACAGCGCTGAGGAAGTGTGGTCGCGCCTGCCGCAGGAAGTGCAGAGCCAACTCAACGATAAACAGGCGCGATTCTATGTGATCAACGCGGCGCGTATCGCCCGCGAATGCCAGCTGGGCGCGCGCATCAACACCGTGATGCAGATGGCCTTTTTCCAACTGACCCAGATTTTGCCTGGCGATAGCGCGTTAAATGAACTGCAAAACGCCATTGTCCGCAGCTACAGCAGCAAAGGCGAAGAGCTGGTGCAGCGCAACTGGCAAGCGCTAGCGATGGCACAACAAGCGCTGCAGGCGGTGCCGCTGCAGCCGGTAGACGATCGCAGTCCGCATCGCCCGCCGGTGGTCTCGGATAGCGCACCCGATTTTGTCAAAACCGTCACTGCAGCGATGCTGGCCGGCCTTGGCGATAAACTTCCAGTCTCAGCGCTACCGCCGGATGGCACCTGGCCGGTTGGCACCACACAATGGGAAAAACGTAATATCGCCGAAGCCGTGCCGATCTGGCAGCCCGATCTCTGTACCCAGTGTAACCATTGCGTTGCCGCCTGCCCGCACTCGGCGATTCGCGCCAAAGTGGTTGATCCTGCAGCGCTAGCAGATGTGCCAGCTTCGCTCGCTTCACTGGATGTAAAATCGCGCGATATGCGCGGACAGAAATACGTGTTGCAGGTGGCGCCGGAAGATTGCACCGGCTGTAATCTGTGTGTCGAAGTGTGCCCGGCCAGCGATCGCCAGCATCCGGAAATCAAAGCCATCAACATGAAATCACGCCTCGAGCATGTTGAGACGGAAAAGGCCAATTATGATGCCTTCCTCGCACTGCCTGAGATCACCGCCGAGCAGCTGGAACGCATTGATATCCGCACCTCGCAGCTGATCACGCCGCTGTTTGAATATTCCGGTGCTTGCTCGGGCTGCGGGGAAACACCCTATATCAAACTGCTGACGCAGTTGTATGGCGATCGCCTGCTGATTGCCAATGCCACCGGCTGCTCCTCCATTTATGGCGGTAATCTGCCTTCTACGCCTTACACCACCAATGCCGAAGGTCGCGGTCCAGCATGGGCGAATTCGCTGTTTGAAGATAATGCCGAATTTGGCCTGGGTTTCCGCTTGAGTGTTGATCAGCAGAAACAGCGCGCGCTCAGATTACTGGATCAATGCGCGGCGCAGTTACCGGCGAAATTGGTTGACGCACTAAAAGGTGACAATGTCACGATATCGCAACGACGCGAGCAAATTGAACAGCTGCGCGCCCTGCTTGCTGCGTCATCTCAACCGGAAGCTAAAGCGTTAAACGAAGCAGCCGATGCGCTGGTAGAGAAATCGGTCTGGCTGATTGGTGGCGATGGCTGGGCGTACGACATTGGTTACGGCGGCCTCGATCACGTGATGAGCCTTAGTGAAAACGTCAACGTGCTGGTGCTGGATACACAGTGCTACTCGAATACCGGCGGCCAGGCATCAAAGGCAACGCCGCTCGGCGCGGTGACCAAGTTCGGCGAACAAGGTAAACGCAAGGCGCGGAAGGATCTCGGTATGTCGACGCTGCTGTACGGGCATGTGTATGTGGCGCAGATTTCACTGGGCGCACAACTCAATCAAACGGTGAAAGCGATTCAGGAAGCGGAAGCCTGGCCGGGGCCGTCGCTGGTCATCGCTTACAGCCCGTGTGAAGAGCATGGCTATGATCTTGCCTACAGCCACGAGCAGATGCGCCTGCTAACCACCAGCGGATTCTGGCCGCTGTATCGCTTTGATCCACGACGCGCCGAGCAAGGCAAAGCCGCTCTGGCGCTGGATTCGCGTCCGCCAACCTCCGAACTGGAACAGGCATTGATGAACGAGCAGCGTTTCCGCCAGCTGCAAACCCAGCTGCCTGAAGAAGCGTCGCAGTTGTGGCGCGATGCAACGGAGGCCGCCAGTCAGCGTTATCAGCGGCTGGCGGAGTTAGCAGGGAAAACCGAGAAAAACGAGTAGAGGAAAAAGCCCGGCGCTTACGAAAACCTCGCCAAACCACTGTAGGGTCGCCATTCATGGCGACCGATTAACGCTTAACTGATGAGCATTACCGTCGTTATGGCAAGGCGTGCTACTGCGTTATCATCAGAAAAGAGATCACTTCAGGCTAGCATTCGCGCCCGCAATCCGTACCATACGCAGTCATGTTTATAGGGTTTATTGCCGTTGAAGATTGCTTCAGCCGCTAACGGCCCTCGCCTTCACTCTCAAGCGTGAAAATAATGTCAGAAAATCAAGAAGTAACAAAAAAAGAGCAGTACAACCTCAACAAACTGCAGAAGCGTTTGCGTCGCAACGTGGGCGAAGCCATTGCTGACTTCAACATGATAGAAGAAGGCGATCGCATCATGGTTTGTCTGTCTGGTGGTAAAGACAGCTACACCATGCTGGAAATCCTGCGTAATTTGCAGCAAAGCGCGCCGGTGAACTTCTCGCTGGTGGCGGTAAATCTCGACCAGAAACAGCCTGGTTTCCCAGAGCATATTTTGCCTGCCTATCTGGAACAACAGGGCGTTGAATACCATATCGTTAACGAAGACACTTATTCCATCGTTAAAGATAAAATTCCTGAAGGCAAAACCACCTGCTCGCTCTGTTCGCGTCTGCGCCGCGGTATTCTGTATCGCACCGCCACCGAGTTGGGTTGTACCAAGATCGCCTTAGGCCACCATCGCGACGATATCCTGCAGACCATGTTCCTCAACATGTTCTACGGCGGCAAGATGAAAGGTATGCCACCCAAACTGATGAGCGATGATGGTAAACATATCGTGATTCGTCCGTTGGCTTACTGCCGCGAGAAAGACATCATTCGTTTTGCCGAAGCGCGCCAGTTCCCAATCATTCCTTGCAACCTATGCGGTTCGCAGCCGAATCTGCAACGTCAGGTGGTTGCCGACATGCTACGCGACTGGGATAAACGTTATCCGGGCCGTATCGAAACCATGTTCACCGCGATGCAGAATGTGGTGCCATCACATATGGCCGACATTAATCTGTTCGATTTCAAAGGTATTAAACACGGTGATGCCGTGGTAGATGGCGGTGATTTGGCGTTTGATCGCGAAAGCTTGCCGGTGCAGCCTGCGGGCTGGCAGCCAGAAGAGGACGACGCGCCCAATCTCAGCGTGCGTCTTGATGTGCTGGAAATTAAATAATCGATTTGCTGTGAAATAAGGCGCGTCGCTTCGGCTACGCGCCTTTTTTATTAGCGGTGCGGTGGTGGATCCTGGATCGGTGGAAATTCGGGATCGTACGGAGGTTGTGCGGGTGGTATCGGCTGCGGTTGTGGAATCGGTTCGGGAATCGGTGGTGGATCGGTAGGAATTGGTTCGCTGGCAATAATATCTTGCATGCCCTTCTCCTTGTCGCTGAATGTCCTTTAAGCATAGGAAAGGATGAGTATTCAAGCCAAGCGGGCAAAAAAAAGCCGGCGGATAGGCCGGCGTCGTACGAATCAAATGTGCTATGCAGTAATTCAAAAAAGGAAGTAAGACAATATGGAGCGCAACGCCCATCGCTTGACGTTGCATTCACCTGCGGGAAAGAGTTTGCCCCGATTGCCCTGGCGGGATATTGATATCGATCAGGTTTATTCCGCTTTTCTGCCTTACAACCATTTCCGCCGTTTCAGCCATATCGCCACGCCGCCCACCATCACCAGCAGCAGCACGCAGAAGGCGGTGAAACCTAGAGCCCAATTGCCGCCGGGAATGCCGCCGAGGTTGACGCCGAATAAACCGGTAAGAAACGTGGCCGGCAGGAAGATCATCGCCATCAACGACATAGTATAAGTGCGGCGGTTCATCGATTCCGCAAGGATTGACGCCACTTCATCCGCCAGAATTGAGGTTCGCGCCACGCCCGCATTGAGATCGTCCAATCCACGTCCCAGACGATCGGCAACCTCTTGCATGCGGCGGCGATCGTCATCGTTCATCCACGCCATCTTTTCGATAGCCAGCCGCGCATAGACATCGCGCTGGGGTGCCATATAACGACGCATCACAATCAATTGCTTACGCAGCAGCGCCAAATCGCCGCGTGCAGGCACTTCCTGATTCATCAACGCATCTTCCAGTTCGATAATTTTATCGTGCATCTCTTCGATAAATTCACTGGCGTGATCGGTTAACGCATCGCACACATCCACCAGCCAGCTGCCGCCATCAACCGGACCATTGCCGTTTTGCAGATCGGTCAGCACGGCATCAATGGCGTACACCTTGCGACGGCGCGTCGAGACAATCAGCTTGTCGTTGATAAACACGCGCATTGCCACCAGCTGATCCGGACGCGAATCGGCATTATGGTTCACGCTACGCAGCACAATCATGAAGCCGTCGCCAAGGCGTGTCACGCGCGGACGCATGCTGTCGCCCGCCAGCGCGTCACGCACAGAATCGGGGATCAGCGGCGTGTTTTGCAGCCATTCCGCACTTTGCCGTTGGGTGTAATTGAGGTGCAACCAGCAGGGACGTTCGCAGTTGATGACATCTTTATCTTCGATGGGGATCATGCCGCCTGCGCCATCCAGCTGACAGGACACAATGGCATCGGATACTTGTAACGCTTTTCCTTCAATGACGTTCACGAACTCGCCTCACTATCAAAATCAATACGATACAGTCTAGCGTGGCGCAGACCAGTTGCAATCATCAGGCTGTGAGCAAAGATGACAGGCGGTCACATTCATTTGTAGGGTCGCCATTTATGGCGACCGATTAGACTCAGTGCTTCTCGATCCACAGCTCGCGGCTGTAAGCCACGTCTTCAGGATTGGTGATCGGATATCCTTTCACCCACGGCTTGATCAAGCGGCCGTTGGTATATTGATAGATCGGTGCGATCGGTGCCTGATCGGCGATGATCTGCTCGGCTTTGTTGTAATCGGTGTTACGCGCCGCCACGCTGGTTTCGGTGCTGGCTTTGGTAATCACCGCATCATAATCGGCACTGCGGAAGCGCGCGATATTGCCGCTATGCGTCGAGGTCAGCAGGCTGAGGAAGGTTGAAGGCTCGTTATAATCGCCGATCCACGAGGCGCGGATCACATCGAAATTGCCGCTGTTACGGCTGTCGATATAGGTTTTCCACTCCTGATTCTGCAACGTGACATCCACGCCTAGATTCTTCTTCCACATTGAAGCCACCGCGATAGCAATTTTCTGATGGCTTTCCGAGGTGTTGTAGAGCAGCGTCAAATGCAGCGGTTTGCCGGGTCCATAACCTGCCGCCGTCAGCAACGCTTTGGCCTGCGCATTCAGCTCCTGTTGGCTATGTTGCTGCAGATAGCTTTTCATTGGAGTGAAACCGGCGGTAACGTCCGGTGTAAAGTGCCAGGCCGGTTTCTCGCCGGTGCCCAATACTTTCTCCGCGATAATGCGACGATCGATGCTCCATGACAGCGCCTTACGCACCCGTACATCGGCGGTTGGCCCTTTCTCGGTATTGAAGGCGTAGTAATAGGTGCCAAGCTGATCCGGCGTATACACCTGGCCCGGCAACTCTTTCTTCAGCAGCGCGTACATGTTTTTCGGGAAGGATTCGGTGATATCTATGTCATTGGCGCGGTAACGCTTAGTGGCGCTGGACTCTTCATTAATCGGGATAAAGGTGACTTTGGTCAGCACCGATTTTTTGTCATCCCAATAGTTGGCGTTGCGCACCAGCACGATTTTTTCGTTTACTACGCGATCCTGCAGCTGATAAGCGCCATTGCCGACCAGCTTGCCCGGTGACGTCCAGCTATCACCCTCTTTTTCAATCACTTTCTGCGATACCGGATACATCGCGGCATTGGCAACCATGCTCGGGAACCACGGTACAGGACGTGACAATGTCACCTTAAGGTGTGTCGCATCAGTCGCCGCCACCCCCAGTTTATCGGCGCCCATCTGCCCTTTGGTGATCGCTTCCGCGTTTTCAATGCCGCTCAGCGCGGCAAACCAGGCAAACGGCGAACTGTTCTTTGGTTCAACTAAACGTTGCCAGCTGTAGACAAAATCCTGCGCGGTAACCGGCTCGCCATTCGACCAGCGCGCATCTTTGCGCAGGGTAAAGATCCAGGTTTTGTTGTCGTTGCTGCTCCAGCTTTGCGCCACGCCCGGCACAATTTTTCCGTGGGCATCCTGATTGGTCAGCCCTTCAAACAGATCGCGCATCACCTGAATTTCCGGCAGGCCAACCGCCTTCATCGGATCGAGTGAAGCGGGCTCATCTTTGATATGGCGAACGATTTCCTGGGTGCTGGCCAGCTGTGCGCCCGACGGCACGTTGGCGGCGAATGCGGGTGAGACTGCACTGGCTACAATTAACGCAGTCAGCGTCTTGCGGAACGTTAGTTTCATCACCACTCCTTTACGCGAAAAAAATGGCGACCGCGAAGAGATTGTGTCGCCAGCAACGTTTGGCACTTTATCGCAAATTGCTGATTGATATATAGCTATTTCCCCGCAGGCTATTTACCGTTATGTTGAGGCTGGATTCCCGGTCACATTTTTTACCTTAAGCGCCAGAAGGTTTTTGGCGGTGTTGGAAGCATTTCAGAGAGGAACGTCATGTCGTCATACCATCCACGTCCGCTGCGCGGCAAGCTCGACGCTGTCTGGCAACAATACGGGCAATCGGTGCTGGGCGCGCCGCTGCTGTGGTTTCCGGCACCCGCCGCCGATGCCGAAAGCGGGCTGATTATTGCTGGCACGCACGGCGATGAGAATGCCGCGATTGCCACTTTATCCGGTGCGATGCGCACCTTGCCGGAGGCGCTGCGGCGTCATCACGTTGTTCTGGCCGTCAATCCCGATGGTTGTCAGTTGGGGCTGCGCGCCAACGCCAACGGCGTCGATCTCAACCGTAATTTCCCCGCCGCTAACTGGCAGAATGGCGACACGGTGTATCGCTGGAACAGCGAAGCGGATGAACGTGATGTGGTGCTTTCAACCGGATCAGGTCCCTCTTCCGAACCGGAAACCCGCGCGCTGTGCCAGCTGATTCATCAGATCAAACCGCGCTGGGTGGTTTCGTGGCATGAACCGCTGGCCTGTATTGACGATCCGCACCACAGCGATTTAGCGCAGTGGCTGGCGCAGCAAACCGCGCTGCCGGTGGTGAGCAGCGTGGGTTATGCCACGCCGGGTTCGTTTGGCAGCTGGTGCGACGATCTCGGCCTGTTATGTATTACCGCCGAGATGCCGCCGATTTCAGTCGACGAAGCCACCGAAGTCTATCTGGAAGCGATGATCAATCTGCTGCGCTGGCAGCCCGCGGCTTGAGTACACCGTGAGAGAAATGCAGCGACGGTTCAACATCGGCCGCAAGCCAGGTTGGACCGTCGAGATCCGCGAACGTCGCCTGCGCCGTCAGCGGTAATGCCGCACGAATCGCCCGCGAGGTGCAGAGCATGCAGCCGAGCATAATGGCGAATCCCTGTTGCTGCGCCGCCTCTGCGAGCGCCAGCGCTTCGGTTAGTCCCCCGGTTTTATCCAGCTTGATATTCACCATCTCATAACGCCCTTTCAGCTGCGGCAGGCTTTCACGCGTGTGACAGCTTTCATCGGCGCAGATCGGCAGCGGATGAATAAAATTGCCCAGCGCGCTGTCTTCTGCGGCAGGCAGCGGCTGTTCAAGCATGGCGACATTGAGATCGGCCAGTAGCTGACAGCGCGCCGCCAGGCCTTCGGCATGCCAGGATTCGTTGGCATCAACAATCAAGGTGGCATCCGGTACCGCGCTGCGTATCGCCACCAAACGTTCGCTGATCAGGTGATCGTCCATTTTGATCTTCAATAAACGCGCGCCATGCTGCCACAACGCCTGCGCGCTACTGGCCATCGCATCTGGCGTATCGATGCTGATGGTGTGCGCGGTGACAATCTCGTCGGCCAGTGGCACAGCGCACAATTGCACCAGACTTTTGCCCTGCTGCTGTCGCGCCAGATCCCACAGTGCGCAGTCGATGGCGTTACGTGCCGCGCCCGCCGGTAACGCCTGTTGCAGCGCTTCACGCGTCATCCCGCTTTGCAACGCACTCAGCTGAGAAGCGATCTGCTTGAGCACCGATTCCTCGCTTTCACCGTAGCGCGCGTACGGCGTGGCTTCCCCGACGCCTTTAACGCCATCCTGCTCGATCTCTACCACCACAACATGCGCCTCAGTGCGGCTGCCGCGTGAAATAACAAACGGCGAATGTAACGGCCAGGCTTCCGGATAACTCTTCACTGTTCTCATTATTTCTCCTTAAATCCGTCGCTTAAATGCGAGCCGGCTCGATTATCGCCAGGAAATGCGCTCGTAAACCCTTAAAAATTATGTCATAAACACACGCTATATCTTAAAAGTCAGATATTTCATCGTTAAAAAAAGGAAATCACATGTCTCAGACTGTTCACTTTCAGGGCAATCCGGTGCCGGTTGCAGGCCAGTTCCCACAAGTTGGCGAGCAAGCTAAACCTTTCAGCCTGGTCGCCAAAGATCTTGCTGACGTATCCCTGGCTAATTATGCAGGCAAACGCAAAGTTCTGAACATTTTCCCAAGTATTGATACTGGCGTGTGTGCGGCATCGGTGCGTAAGTTTAATGAGCGCTCAGGTGAAGCGGACAACACGGTCGTGCTGTGCATCTCTTCCGACCTGCCTTTCGCTCAATCACGCTTCTGTGGCGCAGAGAACGTCAGCAACGTGATCACGCTCTCCTCACTGCGTGGCGCTGAGTTCAAAGAAAACTATGGCGTGGCGATTGCGGATGGCCCGCTGAAAGGCCTGACCGCGCGTGCCGTGGTGGTGCTGGATGAAAACGATAAAGTGATTTACAGCGAGCTGGTGAATGAAATCACCGAAGAGCCAAACTACGATGCGGCGCTAGCTGCGCTGAAGTAATTTTTGCTCGCTTTTTAGGCGAAACAGAAAGCACCGAATGGTTAATTCTTCGGTGCTTTTTTTATGCCCGCCTTCAACTCAGTTCCCTTTTTAACCCGTTGATTTATCGTGATACGTAGCACTTCTTCCTGCCTTGTTGCATTTTTGCTGTGATTCTTGTTACCCGTATCACATTAATCAAAAAACATAAAACCCGTAACAGATCCCGCAATTGTTCCCATCCGCTTCGCTACCTATAACTAACCGTCAATTGCCCTTAAGCGATTCAAAGACAGGCGGGAATCTCTATGCAAGCAAGCTTATCCATTAAAGAAAAAATCAGTTACGGCCTTGGTGATATGGCCAGCCATATCGCCATCGATAACGTCATTATTTTTCTCACCTTTTATTACACCGATGTGGTGGGCCTGCCCGCGATCTTTGTCGGCACGCTGTTTTTACTGGCGCGCGTTGCCGATGCGGTGATCGATCCAGCAATGGGGATGGTGGCTGACCGAACCCGTTCACGTTGGGGCAAATTTCGTCCCTGGTTATTGATGCTGGCAGTACCGTTCGGCGTCAGTTGTATGCTGATTTATGCGGTGCCGGAAAGCCTGTCGCTCACCGGAAAAATGATTTACGCCGCCGTGACCTACAGCCTGATGATGCTGATGTACACCGCTATCAATATTCCTTACTGCTCGATGGGGGCGATTATCACCGCCGATGATAATCAGCGCATCTCCCTGCAATCATGGCGTTTCTTCCTGGCTACGCTAGGTGGCGCGATGTCCACTTTCCTGATGATCCCGCTCGCCACCTGGCTGGGCGGCGGTAACAAACTGGACGGTTACTTCGCGGCGATGTCGATTATGGCGACGCTGGCAACATTGCTGTTCTTTATCTGCTTCCTCAACACCCGCGAACGTATCAATGCGCCCGCTAACCACGGCAACTTTCTCGCCGATTTACGCGATTTGCTGCGTAACGATCAGTGGCGCGTGGTTGCATTACTGGTGTTCTGCAATATCTCGTTCGGCGTGGTTAGACTCGGCGCGATGATGTACTACGTCACCTATTTTCTCGGTAACGCCAGTCTCTTCATGTGGCTGCTGGCCGCGCATATCGTCGGCAAAAGCGTCGGTAGCGTGCTGGCAAAGCTGCTGACGCGCCGCCTAAACAAAATCACCGCTTTTACCCTCAGCGCCATCACAGCTGGCGTGTTGAGTATCAGCATCGTGTTCCTGCCGGGATCGCTGGCGCTGTTAGTCGGCATGACGTTCATCGTTTCCAGCTTCTATCAGGTCACCACCACGCTGATGTGGGTGATGATGGCCGATGTGGTGGATTACGGTGAATATCGTCAGGGCAAGCGCCTCGATGGCACCGTCTTCTCCACGCTGCTCGCCGTATTGAAAATGGGCATGGCGATCAGCGGCGCGATTGTTGGCTGGACGCTGGGTCTGAGCGGTTACGTTGCTCAGGCACCGCATCAGCAACCCGCCGCGATGATGGCCATCGTCGCGCTGTTTTCAGTGGTTCCGGGTCTGCTGTCGCTGTTGAGCGCGCTGGCGATGCGCGGCTACAAACTTAACGATGCCACCATGCGCACCATCAATCAGAACAAAGTGTCAGCCCAACCGACTGCAACGGCTTCCACCCTTCTACAACCACAGGAGTTGTCATGAGTGAATTACGCGCCGAATCCCAGCGTATTATCTGGACATTTGACCGTCAGACGCTGGTTATCGAGCCTTGGGGCGCGCATAGCCTGCGAGTACGAGCCACCTGTCAGCCTGAACTGATCGATCATGACTGGGCGTTGTTATCGCCTGCAGCTTGCGAGGTGGAGATCCAGCGCGAGCATGAATCTCTTAGCCTGCGTAACGGCAATATCACCGCTACATTGAACATCCGCGGCCAGCTGGCTTTTTACAATCAACATGGAGAACTGCTGCTGGAGGAGTTCTGGCGTCAGCGCAGCACCGTGGGCATCGGCGCCAGCGAAAAGAGTCAGGACAAATACATCAGCGCCCTTAAGCTGGATGCGCGCGCCTTTCGACCGATTCCGGGAGGGAAATATCAGCTCAGCGTGCGCTTTGAAGCGCGTGCGGAGGAGAAAATTTATGGCATGGGCCAGTATCAGCAGGATTGCCTCGATCTAAAAGGCTGCACGCTGGAATTGGCACAGCGCAACTCGCAGGCCAGCGTGCCGTTTATGGTATCCAACCTCGGCTACGGCTTGCTGTGGCATAACCCGGCCATCGGCGAAGTGACTTTTGGTAAAAACGGCACGCGCTGGCAAGCCGAAGTAACCGATCAGATGGATTACTGGATAACCGCAGGTGATACACCAGCTGAGATCGTGCGTCAGTATGGCCGCGCCACCGGCACAGCACCGATGATGCCCAGCTTTGCAACCGGCTTCTGGCAATGCAAACTGCGCTATCGCACTCAGCAGGAAGTGCTGGAGGTGGCGCGCGAATATCGCCGTCTGCAGCTGCCGCTCTCGGTGATTGTCATCGACTTTTTCCACTGGCCAAATCAGGGAACCTGGTGTTTCGATGCGCGCGACTGGCCGGATCCGCGAGCCATGGTGCAGGAGCTGAAAGAGATGGGCATCGAAACTATGGTTTCAGTGTGGCCCACGGTGGATAGCCGCAGTGATAACTATCGTCTGATGAAATCCAAAGGCTTGCTGGTCAACAGCGAACGCGGCGTATCCGTGAACCTCGATTTCATGGGCAACACCACCTTTTTTGACGCCACGCATCCCGCCGCACGCGAGTTCGTCTGGCAGGAAGTTAAGCGCAACTATTATGACCACGGCATCCGCACCTTCTGGCTCGATGAAGCGGAACCGGAATATCGCGCGTACGATTTTGATAACTACCGCTATCATCTCGGTCCGGTTCAGGAAGTAGGCAATATCTATCCGCAGCTGTTTGCCCGCGGATTTTATGAAGGTCTGCAACAACAAGGCGAGAGCGAGATCGTCAATCTGGTGCGCTGTGCCTGGGCGGGCAGCCAGCGTTATGGCGTGCTTGCCTGGTCGGGCGACGTTCACTCCTCGTTCCATGCCTTACGTAATCAGTTCACAGCCGGGCTGAATATGGCAATGGCGGGAATTCCGTGGTGGACCACCGACATCGGCGGCTTTCAGGGTGGGAACATTCACGACCTGGCGTTTCATGAACTGTTGATCCGTTGGTTCCAGTGGGCGGTGTTCTGTCCGGTGATGCGTTTGCATGGTTACCGCGAGCCACAGATTGCACCTGAAGAATCCTGGCGTGATGGTATTGCGCAGTGTAACAGCGGCTCACCAAACGAGGTTTGGAGCTACGGTGAGGGGAATTACGCGCTGATGAAAAGTTGCCTGCTGCAACGTGAGCAGATTCGCCCCTATATTGATGGCCTGATGCGCGAAGCGCATGAGCTCGGCGATCCAGTGATGCGCCCGCTGTTCTATCACTACCCGCAGCAGCCAGAGAGCTGGCAAGTGGAAGATCAGTATCTGCTGGGCCGTGACCTGCTGGTAGCGCCGGTGCTGCACGCCGGGCAGCGTGAACGTGAAGTGTGGTTACCTGCTGGTGAGCAATGGATTGCGCGTAACGGCGAGTGCTATCAAGGCGGACAACGCATTAGCGTCGCCGCGCCATTGAGTGAGATTCCGGTGTTTATGAGGGAAGGAAGTCAGGTAGATATTCGCGCACCCGACTAAAACCCAGCTAAATAAACGTAGGGTCGCCATTCATGGCGACCAATGACAAAGATATCCGCTTGCCAAGGTTGATGCACGTTTGCGGGCCAGGTCGCCATAAATGGCGACCCTACGGGCGGAACGACGTTACGGGATGTACGCGCCTTATTACTCGCTCTCGTTACGCTTCTGCCCTAACCCATATTCACGCAGCTTATTGGCAATGGCGGTATGCGAGACGCCGAGGCGTTTCGCCAGTTTACGCGTGCTGGGATAAGAGAGATAAAGACGCGTCAGCACTGAACGTTCGAAGCGGCTAGTAATATCATCCAGCGAACCTTCCATCGCCTCTTCGCCCAATGACACATCCAGCGCCTGCTCTGGCAACACAATATCTTGTGGTCCCAGCTCATAACCTTCCAGCTGCGTCAGCGCACGGTACAGCGCATTCTTCAGCTGGCGCACGTTGCCCGGCCAGTTGTAGCGCGTCAGAAACGGCGTCAGCTGCGATGAAAGACGCGGACGCGGCAAGCCTTGTTCGTCGGCGAAACGGGCGACAAACATTTCGGTCAGCGGCAGAATATCCAGCGGACGTTCACGCAGCGGCGGCAGATTGAGCGTTAGCACATTCAGGCGATAAAACAGGTCTTCACGGAACTCACCACGCTGCACCAGCTCAATTAAATTCTTCTGCGTGGCGCAAATCACGCGTACATCAACGTGCACTTCATGCTCTTCGCCCACGCGGCGGAACGTGCCGTCGTTGAGAAAACGCAGCAGTTTGGTCTGCATGCGTGGCGACATTTCGCCAATCTCATCCAGCAATACCGAGCCGCCGTTAGCCTGCTCGAAGAAGCCTTTTTTGCCTTCCAGCGCATTGGGATAAGCACCGGCGGCGTGCCCAAATAGCTCGCTCTCGGCCACATCATCCGGCAATGAGGCACAGTTCAGCGCCAGGAACGGTTTTTTACCGCGTGCGCTGCGTAAATGACAGGCGCGCGCCAGCATATCTTTGCCGGTGCCGGTATCGCCCACAATCAACAGCGGCGCATCGTGCATCGCCAGCTTGCGCGCCTGATCGATCACCTGACGCATTTTTGGCGTAACCGCCACGATGTGATCGAACTCTGATTCATCGGTGACGGTGAGATTCTGCAGCTGTCGGCCCATACGCGCCGTCGATTTCAGAGTGATCATTGCGCCAACAGGCAGATCGCTCTGGCCCTCTTCTTCAGCCAGATAAATCGGTCGCGCTTCCATCAGGAAATCGCGCCCCTGAATCACCACATGCTGCGCCTGCGCGTCAACACGTTCATTCTCCAGCCAACGCTGGAAATTAAAGCCGGTGATTAAGGTGCCAACGTTTTGGTTGCGCAGCTTCTGTTCATCAAGGGTAAACAGATTTTGTGCTGCCGGATTGGCCAACTCGACCTTGCATTTCAGATCGATGGATAATACCGGTTCCGGCATCGCCACCAGCAGCGCACTCAATGCGCGATGCTCGCGTTCGGAGGGCATAAACGAAACGGTACGCACATCTGTCACGCCAGGTGTACGGCGAATTTCCGCCATCAGATTGCTGAAGGGTTCAAACTCCAGCGCG
The DNA here is from genome assembly GCF_024707505.1 of Pantoea sp. SOD02. Classification (GTDB taxonomy): domain Bacteria; phylum Pseudomonadota; class Gammaproteobacteria; order Enterobacterales; family Enterobacteriaceae; genus Pantoea; species Pantoea symbiotica. The sequence goes on from NZ_CP102604.1 coordinate 2,168,793, forward strand.
GTAAAATTGAGATAAATGCGACCGAGTGGCGCAATTTCGATGCCGCGCAGGTCGATATTGCGGGCAACCAGCAGGTCGAGCAACTCGCGCGCCAGACCGATTCGGTCCTGGCAGAAAACTTCCAAACGCATTGCGATGAGCCTTAGTCAGGTTTTGATTTTAGTGATAATACGCTAACTTGCAGCGCCTCAGAAGAGGCCTGTCAGGAAAAGTTGACAGCCAGAGGCAGGTGATAGAGGGAAGTGTAGCGGAGCGACCAACAAAAATCCCGCCGAATGTGCGTGGTAACACAGATAATTTTACCTTTCACGCCAGTTGCAGCGTGAAAGGTAAGCAAGTGCTGATTATTTAGCAGCCTGCCCTGCTTTATCCCCACTTTTTACCAGGGATTCTTTCAGCTGACCAATTAACTCGCGACGGAAATCACCGAGACGCGGTTTGTCATCTTCCAGCCACGGCAATGGACGACACAATTCCATCGCTTTAATGCCGAGACGCGCGGTGAGCAAACCAGCACCGATCCCTTGCGCGGCGCGAGTTGACAGGCGCGCGGCGAGATCCTGCGACATCCAATCCATCCCGACTTCACGCACCAGTTCGGAAGCGCCGGCAAACGCCATGTTAAGGAGCACTAAACGGAACAAGCGGATGCGGCTAAAGTAGCCCAGCTCAATGCCATAAATCGCTGCGATGCGATTCACCAGCCGCAGATTGCGCCAGGCGATAAACGCCATGTCCACCAAAGCCAGCGGACTGACGGCGATCATCAGCGTTGATTCGGCGGCGTGACGGCTGATTTCACGGCGTGCCTGACGATCCAGCACCGGCTGCACCAGTTGGGCATACAAGGTGACGATTTCACGATCGTTGTGAGTTTCATGCAGCGCCGCATGCCAGCGCTGCAGTGCAGGATGCGCCTGATCGAGCTGAGCCTGCTGCGCCAGCTTTTCACAGAACGCGCGACCTTTGCCCACGCCGTGACTGTGCAGCAGTTCGCGGCCAGTATCGCGCTCTTCAGCTCGCTGACGCAGACGATATAAACGCCGCCATTCGCCAATCAGCGCGCCTGCACCCGCAGCGACAATCAATGTGCCGGCCACGCCAGTGCCGAGGGTAAACCAATCGCGCACCATCCACGCATCGTGCAGTGTCTGCGCGCCCTGCGCCACCACGCTGACGCCGAAAATAGCCAGGCCAACGCCCACCATTTTGCGCCACAGGCTGCGTTTTGGCCGCAGCGCAGCTTCCACCACTTTTTCGCCTTCGCCCTCTTCCAGCGGCTCGGCTTCTGCCGTGGCGAGAAAGGCCTTCTCGCTATCCGCGCTAAAGGTTTGGGCGGCGCGCAGTGGTTTTTCCGCTTCAACTGTCAGCGGACGGGCGAAATCAATGCGTCCTTTTAAAGGTGTTTCATCGCTCATCGCAATTTATCTCCCAGTAAAAATTCCAGTGCGGCATCCATCCGAATATGCGGCAGTGGACGATCGACATCCAACTGCTGCGGCCGGAACTGTTCAAACTGAAATCCCTGCTGTTGCCAGAAATTGTGGCCTGGCAAGCGCGGCGGCACTTCGCCGGGATAGAACGTCAGCGCTTCATTATCGGCTAAACGATGACCACGCAACGCCGGTAACTTCTCGCCGCGATGATCAACCAGCCCACTTTCCGTTGCCTGCACCGAGGCCAAACCGAGGCAATCCATGTTGATGCCTTCGAACGCCGCGTTCTGCCACGCGTCCTGTACCAACTGCTGCAACAGCGACACCATATTGGCATGCTGATCTGAAGTCACATGATCGGCCTTAGTGGCGGCAAACAGCAGTTTATCGATGACCGGAGAAAACAGGCGGCGGAACAGCGTGCGCTGACCGTAATGGAAACTCTGCATCAGTTGCGTCAACGCGAGGCGCATATCGTTGAACGCTTGCGGCCCGCTGTTCAGTGGTTGCAGACAATCGACCAACACGATTTGGCGATCGAAGCGCAGGAAATGATTTTTGTAGAATCCTTTCACCACGTGCTGGCAGTAATAGTTGAAACGCTGCTGCAGCATGGCGAAGTTACTGCCCGCTGGCGCTTGAGCCAGCTTGCTAACCTGCATCTCATCGACCTGCGGCCACGGGAAGAACTGCAGCGCCGGCGCGCCGGCCATATCGCCAGGCAACACAAAGCGGCCCGGCTGGATGAAGTGCAAACCTTCGCTTTTGCATTGGTGCAGGTAATCGGTCCAGGCTGCGGCAATCGCTGCCAGACGATTTTCATCTGCGAGCGCAAAAGGATCGAGATCGGCGCACAAGCTGCGCCAATGTGCTGACCATTCGGCGCGATCGCCCTGCAACAAGCCCACCATCTGGCGTGACCAGCTAAGATAATCCTGCGCCAGCATCGGCAGATCCAACAGCCATTCGCCGGGATAATCGACGATTTCGAGGTAAAGCGTGGCGGTATCTTTGAAATGGCGCAGCAACGATTCATCCGGACGATAGCGCAGCGCCAGGCGCATTTCGCTTACGCCACGCGTGGGCGTCGGCCACATCGGCGGCGTGCCGTACAGCTGCGCCAGACCTTCATCGTAGGTGAAACGCGGCGTGCCGAGTTCGCGCTGCGGTACGCGCTTGACGCCCAGCAGGCGATCTTCGCGCACCACGGAAAACAGCGGCAAACGTGCGCCGCTGTGGACATTAAGAAGCTGGTTAACCAGCGAAGTGATAAACGCGGTTTTGCCGCTGCGGCTCAAACCGGTTACAGCCAAGCGTAGATGGCGGTCAACACCGCGGTTCATCAACGCCACAAATTCATTTTGCAGTCTTTTCATCGTTCTCCCTGATGAATCGTGCCGATAAGCGTTTAAACGCTTTGCTCAGCAACGGTTCCAGGGCGGCCGCCAGCAACAGGCGCAGCGGACGGCGCGCCACCGATTTCACTGCCCAGCCAGCGATCCCGCCGGGCCCGTAAGTTACTGCGCTAATAATGATAAATTTCCCCGCCGACATCAACGCAGGTGTCGCGCGACGGCGCAGAGCAGTAAAACGTTGAGTTTGCATAGAGCCTCTTATCACAATAGAAGAAGTGGGCCCGAAAGCCCGGGAATTTAGATCTGGCGGAAGCGGCTGCGTACGCTGAACGTTTCAGAGGTCACGTAACGTTCCACCTCGCGCACCTTGCGCTCATCGCTTTGCAGCGTTGTTTCCAGCTCGTCGAGCAGTTCACGTGCGCTGGGTGCCCGTTCAGATGAAGCATCAACGGGTTTCTCGTCCAGCACAAAGCCCAGAATAAAATAGGCGACGATGGTGAACATAAACAGCCCAAGGAACAGCGACAGCACCACAATCACACGCAGTAAGCGCACCGGGATATCGAGATATTCCGCAATACCCGCGCAGACGCCGCGCACTTTGCCTTGCTGCGGAATGCGCCACAGTTTACGGCCATTCATCATGGTTGCCTCCAGTTTGGATGTTCGGCATCCAAAATGGCTTCCAGCGCTTCCACACGTTCACGCATGCGGCGCGCATCCTGAGTAATTTGTTGCAAACGCTGCAGGTCACTCGACGATAAATCGGCGCCGCCGTTGCGTTTGTTGCTGTAATGCAGCCATAACCAGATTGGTGCGACAAACAGCACGAAAATCGTTAAGGGTATGGCTAAAAAAAGTGCGCTCATTGACTCTCCTTAATCACTAACACCATTTTTAACTCGGGCCCACAATCAGGCCCGTGGCGATCACTCAGGGCGATTCATTTTGGCTTTCAGCGCGGCCAGCTGCTGGCTGATTTCATCATCGGCTTTCAGCTCGGCGAACTCCTGATCCAGACCTTTTGGCTTACCAAAACGCTGGCTTTCTGCTTCTGCTTCCATGTGATCAATGCGACGTTCAAAGGATTCGAAACGTGCCATCGCATCATCAATCTTGCCGCTATCGAGCTGACGACGCACATCACGTGATGACGATGCCGCCTGATGACGCAGCGTTAACGCTTGCTGACGTGCACGGGTTTCAGTGAGTTTTTTCTCCAGCTCACCAATCTCACCTTTCATGCGGTCCAGCGTCTCTTCAACCTGGGTAGATTCCTGATGCAGTGCTGCAATCAAATCGGTCAGCTTCTGCTTCTCAATTAAAGCAGCACGCGCCAGATCTTCTTTACCTTTGTTGATCGCCAGCTCCGCTTTCTCCTGCCATTCGGCCTGCTGAATTTCAGCCTGCTCGCTGCGGCGCAGCAGCTGTTTCTTTTCTGCCAGCGCACGGGCTGAGGTTGAACGGACTTCTACCAGCGTGTCTTCCATTTCCTGAATCATCAGGCGTACCAGTTTCTGCGGATCTTCGGCGCGCTCCAGCAGAGAGTTGATGTTAGCGTTCACGATGTCGGCGAAACGAGAAAAAATACCCATAATGATGTTCCTCAAATTTTGTGTGTAGGTGCGCGAGGCGCTCATCACTAATACAATTTGCGTGCCAACTTTTAATTCATTGATTTTATGCCATTTGTTTATTTTACATCCGCCGGAACATCCCTTAAGGTAGTGAAATTGATTAATCAGTGGCGAATTTCATCATGTCGAATAGTTCTGACAACCTTTTAGGTGAATCGAATAACTTTCTGGAAGTACTGGAACAGGTTTCGCGCCTGGCACCGCTGGAAAAACCGGTGCTGGTGATTGGCGAACGCGGGACAGGGAAAGAGCTGATCGCCAGCCGCCTGCATTATCTGTCGAACCGTTGGGAAGGTCCGTTTGTTTCGCTGAACTGCGCCGCGCTGAATGAAAACCTGCTCGATTCCGAACTGTTCGGCCATGAAGCCGGCGCTTTTACCGGGGCGCAAAAACGCCATCTGGGACGCTTCGAACGCGCCGATGGCGGCACGCTGTTTCTCGATGAACTCGCCACCGCACCGATGCTGGTGCAGGAGAAATTGCTGCGCGTGATTGAATATGGCCAGCTGGAGCGCGTGGGCGGCAATCAATCTTTGCAGGTCAATGTGCGGCTGGTTTGCGCCACCAACGAAGATCTGCCCGCGCTTGCCGCCGCCGGAAAATTCCGCGCCGACCTGCTCGATCGCCTCGCCTTTGATGTGGTGCAGCTGCCGCCGTTGCGTGAACGCCGCAGTGACATCCTGGTGATGGCCAACCATTTCGCGATTCAGATGTGCCGTGAGCTGGGCTTGCCGCTGTTCCCAGGCTTCAGCGATCGCGCCCAACTGACGCTACTGAATCACAGCTGGCCCGGCAACGTGCGCGAGCTAAAGAACGTTGTCGAGCGTTCGGTCTATCGCCACCACAGCGCCGACGACGAGCTGGATAACATCATCATTAACCCGTTTGCACCACGCACGCCGCCAGCCAACGTCACAGCCGAACCGGCCTCATCTGCTTTGCCTTCCCTGCCGCTGGATTTACGTCAGTGGCAAAATCAGCAGGAGCGCGAGTTGGTAGAAGCGAGTTTGCAGCAGGCCAAATACAACCAGCGCCGCGCCGCCGAGTTGTTGCGTGTGACGTATCATCAGTTGCGGGCCATGATGAAGAAGCACGGGATTCAGGCCCGCGACGAGGATTAGCCAGGTCGCCATAAATGGCGCCCCTACGTTTTATCGCACAGGTGTGTGGCGCTTTTCCCAAAAGCTTTTGCGCGGATGCAAGGCGGCAAGTGCGATAATCCCCGGGAGCATACATCAGTATGTGACCGGGGTTAGCGTGCGCAGCCAACGCAGCAGCGGCGTAAAAGATGACGGGAAAAACGTCACACAAAAAAAAGCCCGCGAGACGCGGGCAACTAATACTGGAAGCAATGTGAGCAATGTCGTGCTCTTCTTCGGTAGAGCCACCGTCGAAGCGCAGAAGAATAATAATCATTCTTATTATCATCTGTAAACCCCTAATTGAGAATATTTCTCATTTCCACACAGAGATTGTGATTACCCCATCGCCACTTTGGCGAAAAACACAGCAGAAGTGTCGCGAATTTGGGGAGTACGTGACGTTTAAGATACACTCACGCTATTGCCTCAGAATCGTTGAGTTCTATGCCAAAATTATTCCCCTCTCTGCTGCTTGGTCTCAGCATGATGAGCGCGTCAGCGTGGGCCGCGCCAACGGACAACATCCGCAACAGCGGCTTTGTCTATTGCGTTAACGGCACGGTTAATACCTTCAACCCACAAATGGTCAGCAGCGGCTTAGTCGTCGATACGCTGGCGGCGCAGCTGTATGACCGGCTGCTGGACGTGGATCCTTATACTTATCGACTGATTCCCGACCTCGCCCAGAGCTGGGAAGTGCGGGATAACGGCGCAACCTACCGTTTCCACCTGCGCAAAGATGTCGCCTTCCAGCGCACCAACTGGTTTAAACCGACGCGTAAAATGAACGCCGATGATGTGGTGTTCAGCTTTGCGCGTATGTTTGATCGCAAGCATCCGTGGCATAACGTTAACGGCGGCAGCTATCCCTATTTTGATAGCCTGCAGTTTGCCGATTCAGTGCAGAGCGTGAAAAAGCTCGATAGCGATACGGTTGAAATCCGCCTCAACAGCCCGGACGCCTCATTCCTGTGGCACATCGCGACGCATTACGCGCCGATTTTGTCGCAGGAGTACGCCAATAATCTCAGCGCCAAAGGCCAGCAGGAACAGCTGGATCGCGAACCGGTCGGCACCGGCCCGTTCCAACTGAGCGAATACCGCACCGGACAATATCTGCGCCTGGCGCGTAATCCACAGTACTGGAAAGGCGTGCCGCGTCTGCAGCAGGTGGTGATTGATTTGGGCGTCGGCGGCACCGGACGTCTGTCCAAACTGCTGACCGGCGAATGCGATGTACTGGCCTATCCCGCCGCCAGCCAGCTGAGCATTTTGCGCGACGATCCGCGTCTGCGCATGACGCTGCGTCCTGGTATGAACATCGCGTATCTGGCGTTCAATACCCGCAAGCCGCCGCTCGATCGCCCGGAAGTGCGCCACGCGCTGGCGCTAGCGATCAATAACGAACGCCTGATGGAATCGATCTATTACGGCACCGCCGAAACTGCCGCCTCGATTTTGCCGCGTGCGTCCTGGGCTTATGACAACGATGCGCGCGTCACCGAATACAATCCGGCCAAAGCGCGTGAAGAGTTGAAAGCGCTGGGGCTGGAAGATCTGCATTTACGTCTGGTTGTGCCCTCTTCCTCGCAGTCGTGGAATCCCAGCCCGCTGAAAACCGCCGAACTGCTGCAAGCGGATTTGGCGCAGATTGGCGTGCGCGTCACCATCGCGCCGGTGGAAGGTCGTTTCCAGGAAGCGCAGTTGATGGAGATGAATCACGATCTCACGCTTACCGGCTGGGCAACCGACAGTAACGATCCCGACAGTTTCTTTCGCCCACTATTAAGCTGCGCGGCGATCCGTTCGCAGACCAACTACGCACACTGGTGCTCGCCCGCCTTTGATGAGGCATTGCAGCACGCGCTGTTGTCCCAGCAGCTGTCGGCACGCATTGATAGCTACGACAAGGCGCAGCAGATTTTGGCGCAAGAGCTGCCGGTGCTGCCTCTGGCCTCGTCGCTGCGTTTGCAAGCCTATCGGCATGACATCAAAGGTTTGGTGTTAAGCCCGTTTGGTAACGCCTCTTTCGCCGGCGTTTACCGCGATGAGAGCAGCGAGGAGTAAGCATGATTATCTATATTCTGCGTCGCGTGGTGCTGCTGCTGATCACCCTGTTTTTGCTGTCGCTGGTGAGCTTTAGCCTGAGCTACTTCACGCCAAACGCCCCGCTCGAAGGCGCGTCGCTGTTTGATGCGTGGTGGTTCTGGTTTAAGGGCTTACTGCAGTTTGATTTCGGCGTCTCCAGCACTAACGGACAGCCGATTGATCTTCAGCTGCGCGAAGTGTTTCCTGCCACGCTGGAGCTGTGCGTGATGGCGTTTATTCTGGCGCTGCTGGTGGGCATTCCACTGGGAATTTGCGCCGGCGTGATGCGCAAAAAATGGCAGGATAAAGCCATCAGCGCGCTGGCGCTGCTCGGCTTCTCAATGCCGGTGTTTTGGCTGGCGCTGCTGTTTACGCTGTTCTTCTCATTAACGCTCGGCTGGTTGCCGGTTTCCGGGCGTTTCGACCTGCTCTATCCGGTGCAAAACGTTACCGGCTTTGCGCTGATTGATGCCTGGCTGAGCCCGTCGCCGTGGCGGCATGAAATGCTGATCAGCGCATTGACGCACATGATTTTGCCGGTGGTGGTGTTGGCGGTTGCGCCCGCTACCGAGATGATTCGCTTACTGCGCAGCAGCACCAGCGATGTGATGGACAAGAACTACGTTAAAGCTGCCGCCACACGCGGGCTGTCACGCTTCACGGTGATCCGCCGCCACGTGCTGCACAACGCGCTGCCGCCAGTGATTCCGCGCCTTGGCCTGCAATTTTCCACCATGCTGACGCTGGCGATGATTACCGAGGTGGTGTTCAACTGGCCGGGAATTGGCCGCTGGTTGATTAACGCCATTCGCCAGCAGGATTACGCGGCGATTTCCGCTGGCGTGATGGTGGTAGGAGGTCTGGTGATTCTGGTCAGCGTGTTGTCCGATATTCTGGGTGCGGCACTTAACCCGCTGAAACATAAGGAATGGTATGCCCTTAGATAATGTCTACGACGAAAAGCGGCTGCCCAGCACGCTGCGTCGCAGCTGGCAGCGTTTATATCGCGATACCAGCGGCATGGTCGGCTTGTACGGCTTTGGCCTGCTGCTGTTCCTGTGCCTGTTTGGCGGACTGCTGGCGCCGTATGGCATCGATCAGCAATTCCTCGGTTATCAGCTGCTGCCGCCGTCGTGGTCGCGTTATGGCGATGTCTCCTTCTTCCTCGGCACCGACGATTTAGGTCGCGATGTGCTGAGCCGCCTGCTGAGCGGCGTGGCGCCGACAGTGGGCTCGGCGATTCTGGTGACGGTACTGGCGGCAATTTGCGCGCTGGTGCTTGGCGTGTTTGCCGGTATCACGCACGGCGTGCGCTCGGCGGTGATGAATCACGTGCTGGATACCTTGCTGTCGATTCCCTCGCTGCTGCTGGCAATTATCGTGGTGGCGTTTCTCGGCCCGCGTCTGGAACACGCGATGCTGGCGGTGTTTCTCGCGCTGATCCCACGTCTGGTGCGCGAGATCTATACTGCTGTGCATGATGAGATGGAAAAAGAGTATGTGGTGGCGCTGCGTCTCGATGGCGCGCGCAACCTGAATATCTTGTGGAATGCGGTGCTGCCTAACGTGCTGCCGCTGCTGGTGAGCGAATTTACCCGCTCGCTGTCGATGGCAATTCTCGACATCGCCGCACTCGGTTTCCTCGATCTTGGCGCGCAGCTGCCGTCACCCGAATGGGGTGCGATGCTCGGTGACGCGCTGGAGCTGATCTACGTTGCGCCCTGGACGGTGATGCTACCGGGCGTAGCGCTGATGGTCAGCGTGTTGATCGTTAACCTGCTGGGCGACGGCATTCGTCGTGCAGTAGAAGCGGGAGTTGAATAATGCCGCTACTGGATATCCGTAACCTGACCATCGAATTTATGACCGCTGACGGTCCGGTCAAAGCGGTGGATCGCATCAACCTGACGCTGACCGAAGGTGAAATCCGTGGTTTAGTAGGTGAATCAGGTTCAGGCAAAAGTCTGATTGCCAAAGCGATTTGCGGCGTCACCAAAGATAACTGGCGCGTCACCGCCGATCGCATGGTGTTTGATGATATCGATCTGCTGCGCCTGTCACCGCGCGAACGCCGTCGGATTGTCGGTCATAACGTGTCGATGATTTTCCAGGAGCCGCAATCCTGTCTTGATCCGTCGGAAAGTATTGGTCGCCAGTTGATGCAGGCGATTCCTCGCTGGACGCATAAAGGTCGCTGGTTTAAACGGCTGTGGTTCTGGCGCAAAGTGCGCGCGATTGAGCTGCTGCACCGCGTCGGTATCAAAGATCATAAAGACATCATGCGCAGTTTCCCGTACGAACTCACCGACGGCGAATGCCAGAAAGTGATGATCGCCATCGCGCTGGCTAATCAGCCGCGTTTGCTGATTGCCGATGAACCGACCAATGCGATGGAGCCGACCACGCAGGCGCAGATTTTCCGCCTGCTAAGCCGCCTCAACCAGAATAACAACACCACCATTTTGCTGATCAGCCACGATCTGCGCACCATGAGCCATTGGGCTGACCGCATCAATGTAATGTATTGCGGTCAGACGGTGGAAAGCGCGCAGAGCGAAGAGTTAATGGAGTCGCCGCATCATCCTTACACTCAGGCGCTGATCCGTGCGATGCCCGATTTCGGTAGCGCGCTGCCGCACAAAAGCCGTCTCAATACGCTGTCTGGTGCGATTCCGTCGCTGGAACATCTGCCGATTGGCTGTCGTTTGGGTCCGCGCTGTCCGTATGCGCAACGTAAGTGCATCGAAACGCCCCGCCTGACCGGCAATAAAGCGCATCTGTTTGCCTGTCACTTCCCGCTGAATATGGAGAGCCAGTAAACATGGAAACGCTGCTGGAAGTGCGCAACCTGAGTAAAACCTACCGCTATCGCACCGGTCTGTTCCGTCGCCAGCACGTTGAGGCGGTGAAAGGCGTCAGTTTTACCCTGCGTGAGAAACAGACGCTGGCGGTGATTGGTGAAAACGGTTCGGGGAAATCGACGCTGGCGAAAATGCTCAGCGGTATGGTCGAGCCGAGCGAAGGCGAAATGCTGATTGACGACCATCCGCTGGAGTACGGCGATTACGGCTACCGCAGCCAGCGCATTCGCATGATTTTTCAGGATCCTTCCACCTCGCTCAATCCGCGTCAGCGCATCAGCCAGATTCTCGATTTCCCGCTGCGCCTGAATACCGAGTTGGATGATGAAGCGCGCGAAAAACGCATTATTGCCACGCTGCGTCAGGTCGGCTTATTGCGCGATCACGCCGGTTACTATCCGCATATGCTGGCGCCCGGCCAGAAGCAGCGTCTGGCGCTGGCGCGTGCGCTGATTTTGCAACCGAAAGTCATCGTCGCCGATGAAGCCCTCGCCTCGCTGGATATGACCATGCGTTCGCAGCTGGTAAACCTGATGCTGGAACTGCAGGAGAAGCACGGCATCGCCTATATTTATGTGACCCAGCATCTCGGCATGATGAAGCACATCAGCGATCAGGTGCTGGTGATGCATCAGGGCGAAGTGGTTGAGCGCGGCGGCACCGCCGATGTCCTGGCCTCGCCGCTGCACGATCTCACCAAACGCCTGATCACCAGCCACTTTGGTGAAGCCTTAACCGCCGAAGCCTGGCGCCGCGAGCGTTAAGGCGCGGAAAACGCGGTGCGATTTACCGCATTTATACAGACGTGCTAGACTTCGCACGAGATTAACGTCGGTCGCCTAATTTTCAACCATCGCGACCGCCAACAACAATGACCAAAAGGATTACAGCTATGGGTTTTCTTTCCGGTAAGCGCATTCTGATTACTGGCGTTGCCAGTAAACTCTCAATCGCCTACGGTATTGCGCAGGCGATGCACAAACAGGGCGCAGAACTGGCTTTCACCTACCAGAACGACAAACTGAAAAGTCGTGTGGAAGAGTTTGCTAAAGATCTGGGTTCAGACATTGTTCTGCCATGCGATGTGGCTGAAGACGAGAGCATCACTGCGCTGTTCACCGAACTGGCAAAAACCTGGCCGAAATTTGACGGTTTCGTTCACTCCATCGGTTTCGCACCTGGCGATCAGCTGGATGGCGACTACGTGAATGCCGTTACCCGTGAAGGCTTCAAAATCGCTCACGACATTAGCGCGTACAGCTTTGTCGCGATGGCGAAAGAGTGCCGTGCGATGCTGAACCCGAATTCTGCCCTGCTGACCTTGTCTTACCTGGGTGCAGAGCGCGCCATCCCGAACTACAACGTGATGGGTCTGGCGAAAGCGTCTCTGGAAGCCAACGTGCGCTACATGGCGAACGCAATGGGCCCAGAAGGCACGCGTGTTAACGCCGTATCTGCCGGTCCAATCCGTACGCTGGCTGCATCAGGCATCAAAGATTTCCGTAAGATGCTGGCGCACTGCGAAGCGGTTACCCCGATTCGTCGTACCGTTACCATCGAAGACGTGGGTAACTCAGCGGCATTCCTGTGCTCTGATCTGGCGGGTGGTATCACCGGTGAAGTGGTACACGTTGATGGCGGCTTCAGCATTGCCGCAATGAACGAGCTGGAACTGAAATAAGATTTATCTTTGGTCGCCATTCATGGCGACCTCTTCTCCAAAAAAATCCCCCCTTATACTCGTAAGCTATTAATTATTCCCCATCATTCTTTTGCCGTGGACAGCCGTTCAGCGACGATAAGCTAGCCCTTTGTTGCATGCCTGCTTTTCAGATTCGCACGCTGTGCAGCAAGTCCGTTTTTAGCGCAAGGAATGACCATGGAACAACGCCGTTCTCCCGGCCATGACCACTGGTTTTATGAAAGCCAGACTCGCCCGAATAGCACCGCCACCGCGCCGCTGGTGCCCGAAGCCGCCTATATCGACGATCGTTTCTTACTCGGTTTGCAACAGGAAGCGACTGCGTTACAGCCGCTGCTCTCGCGTTTTCAGCCTGCGTTATTGGCCGCGCGCGATCTCAGCCAGATTCTGTTTCCCGATACGCTTGCCACCAGTTTGACCCACACCTTAACGCTGTACGATCGCCTTAGCACCGCGCTGACGGTGGCGCAGGTCGCCGGCGTGCAGCGCCTGTGTAATCACTACTCCGCCCGGCTCAATCCGTTGCCTGGCCCGGACTCGTCACGCGAAAGTAATAATCGCCTGACGCAAATCACCCAGTATGCGCGTCAGCTGGCGATGCAGCCGGAACTGATCAACGCCAACAGCATCAGCGCGCTGGACGCGGTGGGCTTAACCGAGCCGGATATTGTCACCCTGAATCAGCTGGTGGGATATGTCAGCTATCAGTCGCGCGTGGTGGCCGCGCTGCAGGCGATGATGGGCTTGCCAGTGCGCTGGATTCCGGGCGTTTCACCGCCACCGGATGCCAGCGCAGAGCTGTTTGCCCGCAACGACAGCTGGCAGCACGCGCTGAAACCGGTTGAACTGCGCTACGCCAGCGCCGATCAGCTGGCGGCGGTGACTTTCTGTCAAGGCATTGACGGATTGGATGATGCCGTTTGGTTGCTGGTGCATGATGCGCAAGCGCTGTATGGCTTCGCCACCCTAAAACAACGGCTGAGTGAACATTTTGCCGAGGATGAAGCGCTGGCGCAGGCAGTCAGCGCGCGGGTGCTGGGTTGTCGACGTCAGTTTGATCGTGTTTCTGATGAATGGCGAGCCGCGCTGTTGCAGGATGTCGAAGGCGCTGCCGCAGCTTCGCCGGTGATTTCACTCAGCGCCCAGCTCACTCGCCTGCCCGACCGCTTCAGCGCTGCACATCTGCAGCCGCTGCTGAACGCGGGCTGGGGCAGCGAACGCATCTTCACCTTGTTACAAGCGGTGGCTTTCGCCAGCTGGCAGGACCGCGTGCTGATGGCGCTCGGCGAAACCCGTTAATCGGGCAGATGCCGCCGCGCTTCATCAAAGAAATGCTGAGCCAGCGGCGATGCTCTGCCCGGCTCGGCAATCACTAACGCCGCCTGTCTGCCCATCGGCGACATCTCAATCGGCCGCCGCGCCAGATTCTGCATCAGCTCCGGCAACAGATGCCCGCATGGCGACACCATCACGCCGAGGCCAACCTGCGCACTTTGCAGCAGCTGCATGATCGACGCGCTCTCAACAATCACGCGCGGTATCAAGCCGGTTTCGCGCAATTGCCCATCTAGATAGCGACGAAAATAGCGCGTCGGCTCCGCCAGACACAGCGGCTGGCTGGCAAGCGTGGTGAGTGAGATGCTCTCTTGCTCCAGCAGCGCCGGGAAATGCGCCGGATTAAACAGCGCCTCAACGCCCGGATCTTTTAACAGCGCGGTTTGGAAATGCAGCTCGCGCAGCGAGGTCAGTTCAAAGAAACCAATCCCGCCATCCACAGTGTGGCTGTTGAGCGCTTCCAGCAGCTGATCGGCGCTCATCGCGGCAACGCGATAATCAAGCTGCGGGTAACGCGCTTCCACCGCTTTCAACAACGCAGGTAACGCCACGCTGCATTGCGGCATGACGCCAAGCCGCAAGGTGCCGTTTACGCCATGCTTGAGCGACTCCACTTCCAGCTTTAATCCCTGATACACCGAGACAATTTCCCGCGCCCAGGTCAGCACGCGCTCGCCCTCCGGCGTAAAGCCATCGAAATTGTTACTGCGGTTGATCAGCGACAGCCCTAATTCGCGCTCAAGGTTTTTCAGACGCATCGATAGCGTCGGCTGGCTAACAAAGCTGGCTTCTGCCGCACGGCCAAAGTGGCGCTCGCGTTCCAGATTACACAGATAGATGAGTTGTTTGATGTCCATGGAAAGCAGAATTGGCTGGAAAACGGCAGTGTATCATGGCGGTTACCGCTGCGCTGATGCTACGCGCAGCGACCATTGAGTTACGCCACGCCCAAGGCACTTTTTACGTCGTTGGCGATCTTTTCGACCTGCGGGCCGTAAATTACCTGCACGTCGTGTTCGCTGACGCGATTGATGCCGTTCGCGCCGGTGGTGAGTAACGTTTGATCAACCACTTCATTCATCTGTTTAACCCGCACGCGCAGCCGGGTGAAACAGCAATCGAGGTCCTCTATATTGGCTTCACCGCCCAGCCCGCTGATGATCACTTTGGTGCGCTCATCCGCCGCAACTTGTTCCGGTTTGTGCTCCTCATCAGATTCGCGCCCCGGCGTTTCTACTCGCATCCGCGTAATCACAAAGCGGAAGCCGTAGTAGTAAATCGGCACATAAATCACGCCGAGGACAATCGTCCACCACCAATGCGTTTTACTGCCGCCGAGAATGCCAAACACCACCAGATCGATCGCGCCGCCCTGCACGTTACCAATCATCAAATGCAGCATCGACATCAACATAAATGACAGGCCGGTTAACAGCGCATGCAGGATATACAGCACCGGCGAAACGAAGATGAAACAGAACTCCAGCGGCTCGGTGATGCCGGTGGTAAAGGAGGTCAGCGCACCGGCCAGCACCAGCGCTTTGACGCGCTGCTTATGTTCGGGGCGCGCGGTGTGGTAAATCGCCAGTGCGGCGGCCGGCAAGCCAAACATCATTACCGGTATTTTGCCCTGCGCGAGGAACTGCGTGGCGCCGCGCACCGTATCGTCCGGGATAGCGCCGGGATGCGTCAGCGAGGTGTTAAAGATGTTGAGCGCGCCGACGATGCTTTGTCCATCTACCGTTGCCATGCCGCCAATCGGTGTGAATCGCACGGTTTCGTTGAGAATGTGATGCAAACCGGTCGGAATCAGCAGACGTTCGCTGGTGCCTAGCAGGAAGGCGCCGTATTGCCCGCTTTTACCAATCATCAAACCCACCCACGCGATGCCTGCGCCGATGGTCGGCCAAATCAACCCCAGCAGCACGCCCACCAGCGGCAGCACCACCACGGTAACGATCGGCACAAAGCGGCGTCCGCCAAAGAAGCTGATCGCCGTCGGCAGTTGCTGGGTGTAAAAGCGGTTATGCAGCACCACGGTAATTAATCCGGCAATCACGCCGCCCAGCACGCTCATGTTGTAGGTAAAGATGCCGAGCATGTCGATGTATTCGGCGGACGTCATCATCGCAGCGGTTTGGTCCATTCCCGCTTTCTGTAGCGCTTCTGCCGTGGTGGTAATGGCCGTCAAACCTTTCGACGCCAGCGTGGAGCTGATGCCGACGTTCATGGCGATATAGCCAATCACAGCGGCAAAGGCGGCGGTCGGTTTCTCCGCTTTCGCCAGCCCGATGGCGCTGGCCACCGCAAAGAACAGCGGCAGATTGGCGAACAGTGCACCTGCCACTTTGCGAATAAACCCGATGATCAGCTGTGGTACCTGCAGATTGGCGAAGGCATCGCCGGTAATCGCCGGGTTTTGCATTGCGGCGGCCAGGCCAAGAAAGATCCCTGCGGCAGCGATCACCGAGATGGGCATCATTAAGGCCTTACCGAAGGCGTGAATTTGGCTTGCCAGATTCTTCATGCGCGTGCCCTTTTCAGAATGGAAAGAGCAATTATTAGCCAGTTATCTCAGCAGCACGTAACCGCCGCCCCTGAACAGCCGGGAAAGTTTGACTTAGGTCACGCTTTAAGCCCGATCCGCGATAAACGCCGCCTATCGCACCATTAAACCAATCAATTAGACAACTTTTAAGGAGAGTCGCACACTTCCCGCTAACAGAAGACATATTCTGATAACAACTCATAAACAAATAAGCCTGCAACTATGAAATTTAAACGTAAGATTCAACCCTATCGCGCTGCTGCGGGCGGCTGGGGTTCCCTGGAAGCCACCACCCGTTTCGTCCTTGATAGTAAAGCTGCCCTAAAAAACATGCGTAACCTGATGCGCATGAACAAAGCACGCGGTTTCGACTGCCCAGGTTGCGCCTGGGGCGATGACAACAAAAGCACCTTTAGCTTTTGTGAAAACGGGGCAAAAGCGGTGACGTGGGAAGCCACGCGTCGTGTGGTAGAGCCGGAATTTTTTGCTCAGCACAGCGTCAGCACTCTTTATCAGCAAATCGATTACTTCCTTGAGTATCAGGGACGCTTGACCCATCCAATGCGCTACAACAGCGCCACCGACCACTACGAACCGATCAGCTGGGACGATGCGTTAGCCTTGATTGCTCGCCATCTGCAGGCGATGGACCATCCGAATCAGATGGAGCTTTACACCTCCGGCCGCGCCAGCAACGAAGCCTCGTGGCTTTATCAGCTGTTTGGCCGCGTGATGGGGACTAACAACTTCCCTGACTGCTCCAACATGTGCCATGAAGCCAGCGGCACCGGCCTGAAGCGCAGCATCGGCGTCGGTAAAGGCACTATTCGTCTGGACGATTTTGATCACGCCGACGCGATTTTCGTGCTGGGTCAGAATCCGGGCACCAACCATCCGCGCATGCTGCACAGTCTGCGTCATGCCGCCGATCACGGTGCGAAGATCGTCACCTTTAACACGCTGCGCGAACGCGGCCTTGAGCGTTTTGCCGATCCGCAAAAGCCGCTGGAAATTGTCACGTCGATGGCGGGTACCATTAGTTCTGCCTATTACCAGCCTAATCTGGGCGGCGATATGGCGGCGGTGCGCGGCATGGTGAAAGCCCTGCTCGAGCTACAGCGTGCACGTTTGGCAGCCGGTGAGAAAGGCATTTTCGATCAGGCGTTTATTGATGCAAATACGCATGGTGTAGAAGACTATCTCGCTGCGGTGGATAACACCCGCTGGGACGATATTGTGCGCCAATCCGGTCTGAGCGAAGTTCAGATCCGTGAAGCAGCGGCGATTTACCAAAGCTCTGAGCGGGTAATCATCACCTGGGCGATGGGCATCACGCAGCATAAACATTCAGTGGATACCGTCCGCGAGATCACTAACCTGCAGCTGCTGTTTGGTCAGTTGGGCAAGAAAGGCGCAGGCCTGTGTCCGGTGCGCGGCCACAGTAACGTGCAGGGCAACCGCACCATGGGCATTGATGAGAAACCGGGCAAGCCGTTCCTCGATGCCCTCGGTGCGCACTTTGATTTTGAGCCACCGCGCGAGCACGGTCACAATACCGTTGAAGCGCTGAACGCGATGCTGCGTGACGAAGTGAAAGTGCTGATTGCGCTGGGCGGCAACCTCGCGGCGGCCGCACCGGATTCACCGGTCACCGAAGAAGCGTTGCAGCATTGCGGTTTAACCGTGCACATCAGCACCAAACTCAATCGCAGCCATTTGGTGCCGGGCCATGAAGGGCTGATTCTGCCAACGTTGGGCCGTACCGAACGCGATCGCCAGGCCAGCGGTAATCAGTACATCACCGTTGAAGACTCGTTCAGCATGGTGCACGCCTCAGAAGGTGTTGGCATTCCATTGGCGGAAACGCAGCGATCTGAAACCGCGATTGTGGCCGGCATCGCCCATGCGACCTTGGGCAGCGATAAAATCGACTGGCTGGCGATGGCAGGCAATTACGATCTGATTCGCGATCATATCGCCGCGACTATTCCTGGCTTTGCTGATTTCAATAATAAGTGCGACATTCCTGGCGGCTTCTATCTTGGTAGCGCTGCCGCCGAGCTGCGCTTCAATACGCCGAGCAAACGTGCCGAGTTCAGCGCCGCCGCCCTGCCGACTTCGCTGTTCCCGCAGTTAGGTGATGTCGCGGTGCCGTTTACGCTGCAAACCCTGCGTTCACACGATCAGTACAACACCACCATTTACGGCCTCGATGACCGTTATCGCGGCGTCTATGGTCAGCGCGAAGTGGTGTTTATCCATCCGGACGATATGGCGTCGCTGGGCTTCGCTGAAGGCCAGTTGGTGGATATCGAGACGCTGTGGAATGATGGCTTAACCCGTCGCGTCAGCGGTTTCAAACTGGTGCCGTATAACATTCCGCGCGGTAACCTTGCGGCTTATTATCCGGAAACTAACCCGCTGGTACCGCTCTCAAGCTTTGGCGACGGCAGCGGCACGCCGACCTCAAAATCGGTGCCGGTGAAGCTGGCATTAACCGCTGCCGTAGCGTCACAACGCATCGCCTGACCAAAGCGTTATCAGAAGGTAAAAAGCCGCGTAAAGCGGCTTTTTAGCCTGTTTTGGCCTTGCCGCGCGGACCCGATTCGCGTAAAACTGTCAGCCGCTCTTAGGCCACGAAACTATATAAATTATGTTCCAGGATAATCCGCTGCTCGCGCAGCTTAAAGAGAAGCTTCACGCGCAGACTCCGCGCGTCGAAGGTGTTGTTAAAGGTACGGAAAAAGGCTTTGGCTTCCTCGAAGTTGATGCCCAGAAAAGCTACTTCATTCCGCCACCGCAGATGAAGAAAGTGATGCACGGCGACCGTATTTCTGCCGTGATCCACACCGATAAAGACCGCGAGAGTGCCGAGCCGGAAACCCTGGTTGAGCCGTTCCTGACCCGCTTTGTCGGCCGCGTGCAGAAGAAAGACGATCGCCTGTCAATTGTGCCGGATCATCCGCTGCTGAAAGATGCGATTCAGTGCCGCGCCGAACGTGGCGTGACCCACGATTTCCAGACCGGCGATTGGGCGGTGGCAGAGATGCGTCGTCACCCGCTGAAAGGCGATCGCGGTTTCTATGCCGAACTGACCGAATTCATTGTCACCGCTGACGATCACCTCGCGCCGTGGTGGGTAACCTTGTCGCGCCATAACCTTGAACGTCAGGCTCCGGACGTCGGTTTTGGTGAGATACTCGACGAAAATCTGCAGCGTGAAGACTTAACCGCGCTTAACTTCGTCACCATCGACAGCGCCAGCACCCAGGATATGGATGATGCGCTGTACGTGGAAGAAGCCGCCGACGGCAATCTGATCCTGACCATCGCCATTGCCGATCCGACCGCTTACGTGGCGGAAGGCAGCGAGCTGGATAAGCTGGCGTCGAAACGCGCGTTCACCAACTATCTGCCGGGCTTTAACATCCCGATGCTGCCGCGCGAACTCTCTGACGACGTCTGTTCTCTGCGTCCGAACGAACGTCGTCCGGCGCTGGCGTGCCGCGTCACCGTGTTGAAAGATGGCAGCCTGGCTGATGACGTGCATTTCTTTGCCGCGTGGATCGAGTCGAAAGCCAAACTGGTTTATGACCAGGTTTCTGATTGGCTGGAAAACAGCGGCAGCTGGCAACCAGAGAACGACGCCATTGCCCAGCAGATTCGCCTGCTGCACCAGGTTTGCCTGGCGCGCAGCGAGTGGCGTCAAACCCACGCGCTGGTGTTTAAAGATCGTCCGGACTATCGCTTTGTGTTGGGCGAGAAAGGCGAAGTGCTGGATATCATCTCCGAGCCACGCCGCATCGCTAACCGCATCGTTGAAGAGTCGATGATTCTGGCAAACGTCTGTGCCGCGAAAGTGCTGCAGGAGAAGCTGGGCTTCGGTATCTACAACCTGCACACCGGTTTCGATCTGGCCAACGCTGAGCAGGCCGCAGGCGTGCTGGCGGGTCATGGCATCACCGTGGATCCGCAGGCGATTACTACGCTTGAAGGCTTCCGCCAGCTGCGTCGTGAACTCGATGCGCAGCCAACCCAATATCTCGACAGCCGCATTCGTCGCTTCCAGTCGTTTGCCGAAGTCGGCACCGAGCCGGGCCCGCACTTTGGTCTGGGCCTCGACGCGTACGCGACCTGGACTTCGCCGATTCGTAAGTTTGGCGACATGATCAACCATCGCTTGCTGAAAGCGATTGTGCGCGGCGAAAGCACCGCTCGTCCGCAGGATGAGCTGACGACCATCATGAGCGAACGTCGTCGCCTGAACCGCATGGCCGAGCGCGATGTCGGAGACTGGTTGTACGCACGCTTCCTCGCGCCGTTTGCCGGCACCGATCGCAAGTTCAGCGCCGAGATCATCGATGTCTCTCGCGGCGGCATGCGCGTGCGTCTGCAGGAGAATGGCGCGGTGGCCTTCATCCCTGCGCCGTTCATCCACGCGGTGCGTGATGAGCTGGTGTGCTCGCAAGAAAGCGGCACCGTGCAGGTGAAAGGTGAAGTCGCTTACCGTGTAACGGACATCATCGACGTGACCATCGCCGAAGTGCGTATGGAAACCCGCAGCGTGGTCGCACGTCCGGCCGCCTGAGCATGAAAACTGGCGGGATAACAGCCGTTATCCCGCATTTCTCTCCGCCCGCTTTAGCAAATGTTAAATTTGCATTCCGCTTCACATTTCTAACGCCTGTGCCTGTCGTTAACAATTCATTACATTACTTTTAACTTGTTGTATTCGATCGCTTCTTTTCCCGGTCCCTACAAGGAGTTAACTCATGAACAACGTCAAAACCAGTCTCATCTGGTTAGCGGTGGCGTTAATTGGCGCGGGCGCATTTGCCATGCTGGCCCTCAGCCGTGGCGAGCACGTCAACGCGGTCTGGCTGGTGATTGCCTCCGTCGCCTGCTACAGCATTGCCTATCGCTTTTACAGCCTGTTTATCGCTAAGCGCATCTTCGAACTGGACGATCGTCGTCGCACGCCGGCGGAGCGCTTAAGTGATGGCCTTGATTATGTGCCCACCAATAAATGGGTGCTGTTTGGTCACCATTTTGCGGCGATTGCCGGTGCGGGCCCGCTGGTAGGCCCGATCCTCGCGGCGCAAATGGGCTTCCTGCCTGGCACCATCTGGATTTTGGTTGGCGTGATGTTTGCCGGTGCGGTGCAGGATTTCCTGATTCTGTTTATCTCTACGCGCCGTGATGGCCGCTCACTCGGTGAGATGGCGCGCCAGGAACTCGGTTCATTCGCAGGCGTGGTGACCATGCTCGGCGCGCTGGGCGTGATGATCATCATCCTCTCCGCGCTGGCCTTGGTGGTAGTGAAGGCGCTGGCTAACAGTCCGTGGGGCTTGTTCACTATCGCCGCGACCATTCCGATTGCGCTGTTTATGGGCGTGTATATGCGTTTCCTGCGTCCCGGCAAAATTGCGGAAGTGTCGATCATTGGCTTCGTGCTGATGATGGCGGCGATTATCTACGGCGGTAACGTGGCGGCCGATCCCTATTGGGGCCCGCTGTTCACGCTGAAAGGCACGGAGCTGACATGGGTGCTGGTGATTTACGGTTTTGTCGCCTCTTCGCTGCCGGTGTGGCTGCTGCTGGCGCCGCGCGATTATCTCTCTACCTTCCTGAAAATCGGCGTAATCATTGGTTTGGCCATCGGCATCGTGTTTGCCATGCCAGAGATGAAAATGCCTGCGGTGACCAAATTTATTGATGGCACCGGACCGGTATTCTCCGGCGCGCTGTTCCCGTTCCTGTTTATCACTATCGCCTGTGGCGCCATTTCCGGTTTCCATGCGCTGGTCTCGAGCGGCACCACGCCAAAACTGGTGGAGCGCGAAAGCCATATCCGCTTTATCGGCTACGGCGCGATGCTGATGGAATCCTTTGTGGCGATCATGGCGCTGATTTGCGCCTCGGTGCTTGATCCAGGCGTCTACTTTGCCATGAACTCACCCGCCGCGCTGATTGGCACCACGGTGGAAAGTGCGTCACAGGTGATTAACGGCTGGGGCTTCGTGGTGACGCCAGAGATGCTGAGCGGCATTGCGCGTGACGTCGGCGAAAGCACCATTCTTTCCCGCGCCGGTGGCGCACCCACCTTTGCGGTCGGCATGGCGCACATCATCACCGAAGTGTTTAACAGCCGCGCCATGATGGCGTTCTGGTATCACTTTGCCATCTTGTTTGAAGCGCTGTTTATCCTCACCGCTGTGGATGCCGGTACCCGCGCCTGCCGCTTTATGGTGCAGGATTTGGTGGGCACCGTGGTGCCATCGATGGCGAATAACCGTTCATGGTTGGGCAACATGGCGGGAACCACCGTTGCGGTAGCGGGCTGGGGCTTCTTCGTGTATCAGGGCGTGGTCGATCCGCTCGGCGGCATCAATACGCTGTGGCCGCTGTTTGGTATCGGCAACCAGATGCTGGCGTCGATGGCGCTGATTCTCGGCACCGTGGTGCTGTTCAAAATGAAGAAGCAGCGATATGCGTGGGTGACGATTGTGCCGACCGCCTGGCTGTTTATTACCTCGATGACCGCGGGCTGGCAGAAGATTTTCCACGAGAAACCTTCGATTGGTTTCCTCGCGCAGGCCAACAAGTTCCGTAAAGGCATTGATGACGGCATCGTCATCGCCCCGGCGAAAACCGTCGCCGACATGCAAACCATCGTCTTCAGCAATCAAATTAACGCGGCCCTGTGCGCCTTCTTCATGCTGGTGGCGGTGACCATGCTGGTTTCAGCCTTCTTTGTGATTCGTCGGGCGCTCAACAGCAGCGTGCCGACTACCCATGAATCCGAGATCTCACTGCGTAAAGAGGTGCGAAATGTCTGAGTCCATTTATCACTGGAGAAAACCCACCGGTGCGTGGCAGATTCAGCAGTGCTTACCAATCGCACCCGCTGCGGCTGGGCAAAATCTTACGCGCTGGCAGCGCATCTGGCAGGGATTACAGCAAAGTTTTCGTTTAATGGTCGGCGTTCATGACTATCAAACTTATCTGAAGCATATGCGCGAACATCATCCAACTATCGCCCCAATGGATGAGCGCGCTTTTCACCGTCACTGCCTCGATGCCCGCTTTCCCAGCCAGGCTGGAAAACTGGGTAAGTGCCCTTGCTAACCAGGATCAGCCCCGCTTGTCGGGGCTTTTTCGTGCCATTCTTTAATAAAAACAAAAATATATTTGGATTGCATCTTGTGCTGGCGCAGGAGGTTGAATACTGTTGCTAAAATAATGAGATACCGCCCGCTGAGCATTCCCCCGGAGGAAGTTTCCATGACCGATGAACAAGGGCAAACATTGCTATACACCTTGTTTGGCACCACCAGCCCTCATTGGCGTTTAACTTCAGATAGTGATGCTCTGCATTTTGCCGAAGATGAGAACGCGAACACCAATATGGCGGTTCCGCTGACTCCCGCACAAGCCAGTTTATTACGTGCGATGACGGTCATTACCTCAAGTATTAACCTCACGCTGTCGCTGCACGGCGAACCCGTTCCGATGCATTTTGTCGGTCGTAAAGTCAATCAATCGACCTGGGCAGGCACCTCTTCAGCCTGGGGCGATACCTCGGCTGTCGCGCGTGATTTGACGCTGGGATTATCGTTCGCCGAGCAAGTGGTTTCTGAGGCGAACTCAGTGATCGTGATTCTCGATCAACGCGGCAATATCCAGCGTTTCAATCGTTTGAGTGAAGAGTATACCGGGCTGAAAGAGCAGGAAGTGATTGGCCGCAACGTTTTTCAGCTGTTTATGACCAAGCAGGAAGCGCAGGCATCACGCCGCAATATCGCCGGTTTCTTCAGTGAAGGCAGTTCTTACGAAGTTGAACGCTGGATTAAAACCCGTAAAGGTCAGCGACTGTTTCTGTTTCGTAATAAGTTCGTTCACAGCGGTAGCGGAAAAAATGAAATTTTCCTCATCTGTTCCGGAACCGACATAACTGAAGAGCGCCGCGCTCAGGAACGCCTGCGCGTGCTGGCCAATACCGATACCGTGACCGGGTTGCCCAATCGCAACGCGATCCATCAGCAGATTAGTCTGGCACTGGAGCTGGCGAATGGCAGTCAAACCGGTGTGGTTTACCTCGATTTAGACAATTTTAAGAAGGTGAACGACGCTTACGGCCATATGTTTGGCGATCAGTTGCTGCAAGCGGTGTCGTTGGCCATCCTCAGCTGCCTTGGCAAAGACCAGACGCTGGCGCGCCTCGGCGGCGATGAGTTTGTGGTGCTGGCGGAACATACCAGCCAGGCGGCGCTGGAAGCGATGGCATCGCGCATCCTTGAGCGGCTGCGTCAGCCGTTCCGCATTGGATTGATTGAAGTTTACAGCGGCTGCTCAATTGGTATCGCCCTCGCCCCGCTGCATGGCGAAGATCGTGAAAGCCTGATTCGGAACGCCGATACCGCGATGTATCACGCCAAAGAGAACGGCCGCGGCAAGTTCTGCGTGTTCGCCAACGAGATGAATCAGCGCGTGTTTGAGTATCTGTGGCTCGATACCAACCTGCGTAAAGCACTCGAACTTGATCATTTAGTGGTGCATTACCAACCGAAACTTAATGCCGAAGGCGATGTGCTGAGCGCCGAAGCGCTGGTGCGCTGGAATTCCCCGGAGCGCGGTTTGGTGCCGCCGGGCGACTTTATCTCGTATGCCGAAGAGTCCGGTTTGATTGTGCCTTTGGGCCGCTGGGTGATGCTGAATGTGTTACAGCAGATCATTAAGTGGCGTAGCGAAGGCATCTATCTGCGCGTCGCCGTTAACGTCTCGGCTAAACAGCTGATTGACCAGAGTATTTATACCGACCTGAAACATGCGCTGAACGAAGCCGGTTTGACCGACTGTCCGATTGATATCGAGCTGACGGAAAGCTG
Organism: Pantoea sp. SOD02; assembly: GCF_024707505.1. Lineage (GTDB taxonomy): Bacteria > Pseudomonadota > Gammaproteobacteria > Enterobacterales > Enterobacteriaceae > Pantoea > Pantoea symbiotica. The sequence continues at coordinate 2,193,785 of NZ_CP102604.1, forward strand.
TTTGATTGAGAATGAAGCTGGCGCGCTAATGCTGATGAAGCAGTTTCAGGAACTGGGCGCGCAAGTGCATCTTGATGATTTTGGTACCGGTTACTCCTCACTTTCCCAGTTGGCGCGCGTCCCTATTGACGCCATTAAACTGGATCAGAGTTTTGTGCGTAATATCAATAAGCAACCTGTTGCGCAGTCGCTGGTCCGTGCGATTGTCGCCGTTGCCAAAGCCTTGAAGCTGCAGGTGATTGCCGAAGGCATTGAAACTAAAGCCGAAGAAAAGTTTGTTATGGCCAATGGTGTCGATGGGCGTCAGGGTTATTATTATGCAAAACCAATGCCCGCAGAAGAGCTCGGGCATTGGCTGGCTAAGCATCCTGCCCGCGTCTAACGCTGGTTTGCGAGATTAGCCGGCTTTGCGCAAGGATGCGCTATGACGGTTCTGCAGTTGTACCAGTCGTTCCATGTAAGCAATGTCTTTCGGTTCCAGTGTGAAGGCATAATCAACCCAGTCCTCGGTGATATCCATCAGCTCGGCGCGTGATAATTGCAATACGCGCTGACGCGCTTTCAGCATCGCACGCACGCCGTTGAGCTTTGGACGTAACGTATCGATAAAGGTCCGTGTGGTGCGATAACCATCGCCCGGCTGGAACACTTTGTCGACCAGACCACGTGTTTCATACCACTCCGCGCTGTGTGACTCGCCTTCCATAATCAGCTCTTCAGCCAGCTTCATGCCAGAGCGACGCGCCACTAGCGAGTAGCCGCCCATGCCAGGGAACAAGTTGAACGCGATCTCCGGGAAGCCCATGCGCGCGCTGTTCTGCGCCAGAATGAAGTGATGCGCCAGCGCCGCTTCAAAGCCGCCACCGAGCGCACTGCCCTCAATCATCGCCAGCGTGACCGCACCGGTATCGAAACCCCGCGCTGCGGAGTGGATGCAGTCAACACAGGCACGTGCATAAGCGCGCAGTGCTTCACGACGGTTATTGCGAATGCACTCCACGAAGAAACGCAGATCGCCTCCGGCGTTAAACATCTGTGGCACTAACGATCCCGTCACCCAGAAATCAATCGGCAGACCGGAACGCTGAGCGGAATAGCTCAGGTTCATGATCTCCTCAATTAATTCGTGGTTGAAACTCGGACGGGGTTGCGCACGCAGCATCATCCACATGGTACGTCGGCCCTCTTCATAGTAGGCGGCGAGCTGTGTGGTTTGTCCAACTTCGGTGAACAGTCTGCATGTCGGTTGGTTAATTACTGTCATTGTCTCATCCTCTGTTTATGTTTATGTAGTGCGTTAAACGCCACATCAGCGTAATCCAGAGTGAGGCCAGACCAAATGAGAGATTGATTTATAAAGCAAAATCCAGAGATATCCCCGACCAGCGGCCGGGGAAGCATTAGCGGGCTTACTTGATGGCTGCGCGTTGCCCCACGGCAACATGAGAACGCTTAACGCGTCGTGAATAAACAGCCGTAATGATTGGCACAATGACGGAAGTGACAATGACAGAAGTGGCGACTAGCGCTGTGGCAGCCGGTGCGACCGGTTTAAACTGTGGCAGCATCTCGGCAATCAATACCGGCGTTGCCACCGCAGCGCCAGCGGTGCTGGATGCCGCAATCCCCGCCGTACCATCGCCACCGCCAATCAGGCGATCGGCAATAATAAGCGGAATGCCGGTAACAATGATCACTGCGACGCCGAGCATGATTCCCAGCAGGCCGGTTTGCGCGATGACGGTCAAATCAATGGTGTTGCCCAATGCGAAAGCAAAGAACGGAATCAGCGTGTGTACTGCTTTGCCGAAGAACTCGCGCAGTTCGGGATCGAGATTACCGAGCGCGAATCCAACGATAAACGGCAGCACAGCGCCAACGAAGACATGTGGCTCGAATGAGGCGATGCCTGCGGTGCCGAGGATCACCATCGTCATCAGCGGCCCCGACTCCAGCGACATCAAGACAAACGCACCGGCTTCTTCTTTCGAACCGTATTGCTGCATGATGGATGCGTATAAGCCGCCGTTGGTCATATCCATCGCCGCCACTAACGCCAGCGTGGAGAGTCCGGCAAACATGCCCACTTCCACACCGTTTTCTGGCATCACACGTGAAGCAATCGCCGCGACAACCCACGCCACTGCAATTTTGGTGAGCACCAGCGTGCCTGATTTACGCAGCACCGTGCCGGTGGCGCTGAGTTTGATGGATGCGCCCATGCAGAAGAACCATACTGCAAGGATCGGTACGGTGCCGGTCATCAACCCATTAGTGAACGAACCAAAGTATTTACCTGCGCCCGGAGAGAACGTATGGCATAACGCGCCCAAAAACAGCGGTATCAGCATCATGCCGCCAGGAATCTTATCGATTGCACGTTTGATATGCATAAGGGTGTCACCTTAACTGAGCCAGAGGGAGGTGGTTTTATGAATTGCCAGATGGCATGGCGAGCAAGATAACGATTGGCTGAAAGGAAAAAAGTGATCGCAAATGCATTTATGAAACGCTGTTTTATTTTTATTGATTGATGATTTTGTATTTATGATGCATATCGCCATACCAGATGATTTGAAACTAAATGAGAGGTGCTGGCAGGATTAATGCTGAGGGGGTTTGCTCTAGTTCTGGTGCGGGCGCTGACACATCTGCTGCGTCACGGGCCGTCCTCGCGCCGCTAGCGCGGTGCCTTCGGCTTCCACGTCGTGCCAACGGACCGTTCGCGGATCGGCCGTCCTGGCCGGCCCCCGAACTGCCTCGCGCATCCATGCGCGAGGCTCCTGGCCCAACGTAAAAGCCTCAGCGCTGCGAATGGCCCTTTTGCCGCAGCAGACGTGCCAGCGCCTTTCGCAAATGTGTCGTTTTCAGCAACATGTACTGAAGGTACGGAGAAGGCATCGATGTTTCTGAATCAACTTCAATTCTGCCCATACCACGCATTTTTACCGTGCTTACGCAGATAGTGCAGATCAAGCAAAGTTTGCGATATCGGCGGTAACTCAGTGCGCAGTTGCTCGGTATGCAGCGCCATATAGGCGACTTCTTCTAATACCACCGCACTGTGTACCGCAGCATGCGCGTCTTTGCCCCAGGCAAAGGGGCCGTGGGAATTGACCAGCACGGCGGGAATCGCTTTTGGCTCAATTGCGCGCTGCGCAAAAGTTTCAATGATCACCTGCCCGGTATTCCACTCGTATTCCTGCTCAATCTCTTCACGCTTCATCTGTCGCGTGCAGGGAATGGTGCCGTAGAAATCATCGGCGTGCGTGGTGCCCAACGCGATGATTTCGCGTCCAGCCTGCGCCCAAATGGTGGCGTGCCGCGAGTGCGTATGCACGATGCCGCCAATCTCTGGCCAGGCGAGATAGAGCGCACGGTGCGTAGCGGTATCCGATGACGGGCGCATTTTACCTTCAATCACCTCACCGCTGGCAAGATCGACAACCACCATATCGTCGCGCTGCATCTGTTCGTACTTCACGCCCGACGGCTTAATCACCAATAAACCGCGATCGCGGTCCACCGCACTGACATTGCCCCAGGTGAAAGTGACCAGGTTGTAACGGGGTAAATCGAGATTGGCTTCCAGCACCTGCTGCTTTAACGCTTCCAGCATCTTTTTTCTCCTGCAAACTGTGATAGCTGAATTGTGCGGAGCAGTGAGGAAAAGCGTTATGGAAGGAATGGCTGTAAAAGCTGCGGAAAGTGGCTATGACGAGAAATCTGTGGCCTGGAAGGGGTGTCGAGCTATAAACAAGATGTGGATTGCAGACTTGTAGTTTAGGACCGTTTTACCCTGCCGAGTGCGCCGTAACATCTATACTTAGAAAGTTACCTCGGTGATAACAATCAAGGAGAAGTTAATGACTACAACAATGAAACGTCTTACTGCTGCCGTATTGGCAACAACTTTAGTTGTCGCGCTGAGCGGCTGTTCAAACTGGTCCAAACGCGACCGAAATACCGCAATCGGTGCGGGTGCCGGTGCCATTGGTGGTTCAGTACTGACCAACGGTAGCGGACTTGGTACTGTTGGCGGCGCAGCTGTCGGCGGCATCATCGGCCACCAGATCAGCAAATAAAATATAATTATCAGGCTACGCAGCGCATCTACTTAACAACGGGCCACCTAATAAGTGGCCCGAACTGTTTCAACCGCCAGCCAGTTTGACTTTCATGCCTTTGGCTTCCAGCAGCGTTTTAATCAGATCGCGTTTGTCGCCCTGAATCTCAATCACGCCCTCTTTAACTGCCCCGCCACAACCACACTTTTTCTTAAGTTCAGCGGCCAGTTTTTCGAGTGCGCCATCATCCAGATCGATGCCGGTGACCAGACACACGCCCTTCCCTTTGCGTCCGCTGGTTTGGCGCTGGATACGCACGATACCATCGCCTTTCGGCCGCGGCGCTTTCTCTTCTTCATGGGTGATTCGGCCACTGTCGGTCGAATACACCAATCGATTGTCCTGAGCCATTAAGCCTCCTGTAAACTTTGCAGGATTTGCTGCAGTGTGGCGGCCGGATCGGCGGATTGGGTGATCGGACGCCCGATGACCATATAATCCACACCAGCGAGTTTAGCCTGCTGCGGCGTCATGATACGGCGCTGATCGCCCGCATCACTGCCAGCCGGACGAATGCCTGGGGTCACCAGCGCGAAATCCTGACCAATTACCTGCTTAAAGTGCACGGCTTCCTGCGCCGAACAAACCACGCCGTGCAGGCCGCAATCGCGGGTCAAACGCGCCAGTCGTTCAGCCTGCTCAGCTGGAGATAAGGTAATGCCCAAACCTTTCAGATCGTCTTCATCCATGCTGGTCAACACGGTGACTGCAATCAGCAGCGGTGCATCTTTACCAAATGGCACCAGCGCTTCACGTGCCGCGTTCATCATGCGAGCGCCACCGCTGGCGTGCACGTTCACCATCCATACGCCGAGATCGGCCGCTGCCGCGACTGCATGTGCGGTGGTGTTTGGGATGTCATGAAACTTGAGATCGAGGAACACTTCAAAACCACGTTCCTGCAGCGTTTTCACCAGCGATGGACCAAACAGCGTGAACATCTCTTTGCCCACTTTCAGGCGACACTGGCTTGGATCGATGCGGTCTACAAACTGCAGCGCGCTGTTGAGATCATGATAGTCGAGTGCCACCAGAATAGGTGAAGTGGTTACAGGCATAACGTTTCCTCAGTAACAGGCACCCGCAGGCGCGATGGACAAACGGCAAGCATTCTACCTGCGCAGGCCGGTGCCGACAATCACGCTGCCGCCAGAACTTGCCTGTTTGACCGCTTGCTGCACGATGCTGGAGGAGTATGAGTATTAAATACAATAGTATGTTGTAACTAATAAGCTTTAGATAGAATACAAATACGGCCATTTATTGGCCGTCGAGTCCACGAATAGGTTTTACGGAAGACCAGGCGCGGCAAGATGGGCAATGCCAGTAAAGTGCATGTGCAGTGAAGCCGCATTTCTGGCAACGATATCGCGGCTTAGTGCGGATTTGCTCGCCGACCATATCGCGCAGCACCATCAAGCTCTCTTTCGCGCGTCCGTCTTCCGCTTCGTGTAAGTGGAAGTCCATTAAACGATGGAACACGCGCATGGTGGGATGGCGTTGTAGCTGGCGATTGATATACAGCTGCGCCGCTTCGGGGCCCTGCTGCTGCTCGAGAATATCGGAGAGATAAAGCTCTGCTGCGGCGCCGGTATTTTCATCGACACAGCGTTGTAAGAATTGCGCCCAGTTTTCAGGTTGGTTCAGCCGCTGATAGCAGGTTTCCAGCATCGGTAAGGTTTCACTCACCAGCTCTTTATCCTGCTCGAGTACGCGCTGCAGTCGGCTGGCGGCTTTCGCATACTCGCCCTGCTCCATCAAAATGCGGCCCATCATGATAGAGACGCGCGCACTTTGATGATCGGCTGACTCGCCTTTTTTCAACAAGCTCATCGCTCGATCAAGGTCGTCGCTGCTTAATGCCTGCAACGCCAGCTCACAGTAGAAATGGGCAATTTCGCCTTTCTGTTTGTCTTTGCCGAGCTTAACCAGCTTTTCCGCCACTTCGATGGCTTTTTGCCAGTCGCTGGTTGCCTGATGAATCAACAGCAATTGCTGGAGCGCACCAATGCGGAAATCGGTCTCTTCCACCAGTTGCCCAAACATATCTTCGGCACGATCGTACAATCCCGCCGCCATGTAATCACGGCCGAGTTGTTGGATCGCCAGTAAACGCTGCTCGTAGCTGAGCGACGCACTTTCCATCAGGGATTGGTGAATGCGAATGGCGCGATCAACTTCACCGCGCGAACGGAACAGGTTGCCGAGCGTCAGATGTGCTTCAACCGTGCCGCTGTCCTCTTTCAACATGTCGAGAAAGAGATCAACCGCTTTGTCCTGTTGATTGGAGAGCAGGAAGTTTACCCCAGTCACATAATCACGCGATAGGCGGTTTGCTTCCTGTTGCTTATCCTGATGTGCACTGCGGCGGCCCATATACCAGCCATACGCCGCAGCAACAGGAAGAAGCAGAAACAGCAATTCAAGCATCGAAAATTAATCCCGACGGCTGGCAGTTGGTGATGTGGTCACTGCGGTTGATTGTTCATTATGTGCCTGCATACGTTTAAGTTTACGCTGTGCATTGGCCAGTGAAACCCGTAAGCGTAACCAGAACAGGCCACAAATTGCCCATCCCAGCAGGAATCCAGCGCCAAACAAGCTGGCGAGCAGTGTTGAAATGCGGAATTCGCCCTGCGCTAGCAGATAGTTAAAGGTGATGACTTGGTCGTTATGCGCTCCGAGCGTGACGGAGATGATGAAAATGACCAATACCACGAGAAAAATAAGCAAATATTTCACAATGCGTCCTGTCGAGAGGTTATCCAATAGAAGTATGCCAAAAAACCGCCGTCGATGCTGCTTATCCCCACATCTGATAGCGCTTTTTTCTGCAAGCACAATCAATCATATGGGGACGAATAGCGTAATTACAATCCATCATCACGTTGCGCGATCTCACGATGCTCTTCTGGCGGGATGGTGAGCGGGCCGCAGAAACGCTGCGCAAGTAAAGTGGCAACAGTGACCAACAACCAGGATATCAGCGTTGCCATCACTAAATCACGCGGCCAGTGCATGCCTAACACTAAACGGCTGCCCATCACCGCGGTCGCCCAAACAAATAATACGGCAACCGTGGCGAAATGGCGGCGCGGCCACAATAAGCCGATCGCCAATAACGCCCAGCTGGCGGCAAACATGGTGTGCCCGGAAGGAAACGCATAACCGGTTTCAAACGCCCAATGATTCTTCAACCATTGCGGCAGCTGAGTATCGTTAGCCAGCAAGGTTGCGACCATTTCGCCACGCTGCTGACGATGCAGCTGATAAAACTCATCACCGTTAATGCCATGACTTTTTTCCAGCCAGATGACATACGGGCGCGGCTCCTGCACCTGCTCTTTGATGGTGGATTTGGTGTACTGACCGGCAAGAATGGCGCCGTTCATAATAAGGATGAGCAGAATCGCGGGTTTAAGCCGAAAGCGTAAACACCACAACACCCAGGCGCTGAGGATGATACTGGTGAGAATGCCCCACGGATTGGTGACGGTTTCTGTCATCCAAAACAGCACGCGAAGTAGATTGCCACTTTCCCCTGGTTGCCATTGCCAGTTGGATATCCATACGCCCAACGGCATGAGCAACAATAAAAACGCCCCTAAAGTGGTGCGCTGAATGATTTTTAACATTCGCTTCCTTTTAGATCCGCATTACTACGTGCGTTGTGCATAACTTTAGCTGAAAAAAGAATAACATACCTATTGCGGCTTGGATAATTGTGCTTTATCACTACAATCACTCTGACCGATTAACGGCAGCCGTTCGGGTTGTGGCACAATAGTGTAAGTTTCATCGGGCCATATGGCCCTTGCGTTATCATGATGATAGCGCATCCTCTGAAGGTTCTGGAGAGTCACATGCAGCTTAAACGGGTAGCAGAAGCCAAACTGCCCACGCCATGGGGAGATTTCCTGATGGTTGGTTTTGAAGAACTGGCAACCGGACATGACCATGTCGCGCTGGTTTATGGTGATATTAGCGATCACAATCCGGTGCTGGCGCGCGTCCATTCTGAGTGTTTAACCGGCGATGCCCTGTTCAGCTTGCGCTGCGACTGCGGTTTCCAGCTGGAAGCCGCGTTGACGGCGATTGCGGAAGAAGGTCGTGGCATCTTGATGTATCACCGTCAGGAAGGACGGAACATCGGTTTGCTGAATAAAATTCGTGCTTATGCGTTGCAAGATAAAGGTTACGACACTGTCGAAGCCAACCATCAGCTCGGTTTCGCCGCTGATGAGCGTGACTTCACGTTGTGTGCGGATATGTTCAAACTGCTGGGCGTCAATGAAGTGCGCTTGCTAACGAACAATCCGCGCAAAGTTGAGATCCTGACCGAAGCCGGAATTAATATCGTTGAACGCGTGCCATTGGTTGTCGGGCGTAACCCGAAAAACGCGCACTATCTTGATACGAAAGCCGAGAAAATGGGTCATTTGCTACCGAAGTCTTAAGCAGATTTTAAAGCAGATAAAAAAAGCCGGGAATTCCCGGCTTTTTCTTTTAGTTCAGCATATTGCGTATCACATAATGCAAAATACCGTCGTTCTGGTAGTAGGTTAGTTCGTTACCCGTATCGATACGGCAGCGCGTTTCCAGCGTCTCTTTGCTGCCATCCGCGCGCGTCAGCGTCACGTTTACAGTGCCACCCGGTTTCAGCTGCGACAGGTTCGCCACATCAATAAACTCTTCACCGGTGAGCTGCAGCGTTTTACGCGTCACGCCAGCCGGAAACTCAAGCGGCAGAATCCCCATACCAATCAAGTTTGAGCGGTGAATACGCTCGAAGGATTCGGAAATAACTACGCGCACACCTTGTAAGCGCGGCCCTTTTGCTGCCCAGTCACGACTGGAGCCGGAACCGTACTCTTTACCGGCAATCACCGCTAACGGTACGCCTTCCTGCTGATATTTCATCGCCGCATCGTAAATCGCCAGTTGCTCGTTAGTCGGGAAGTGTTTGGTATAACCGCCCTCCACACCCGGCACCATTTCGTTACGAATACGGATATTAGCGAAAGTGCCGCGCATCATCACTTCGTGGTTACCACGACGCGAACCGTAAGAGTTGAAATCGGTGCGCTCGACGCCATGCGACAGCAAATAGCGTCCGGCTGGACTTTCCGCTTTGATGCTACCCGCCGGTGAAATGTGGTCGGTGGTGACGGAATCACCCAGCATCGCCAGAATGCGCGCGCCTTTGATGTCCTGCACCGGCTTCGGCGTTTTCTCCATGTCATCAAAGAATGGCGACAGGCGAATGTAAGTAGAATCGCCATCCCAATCATAGGTTGCCGCTTCACTAACTTTAATCTGCTGCCACTCCGGCGTGCCGTCAAATACCTCGGCATACTCTTTGTGGAACATATCGCTGGTCACTTTCTGCACCGCTTCCGCAATCTCTTCCGGCGACGGCCAGATATCCTTGAGGAAGACATCATTGCCCTGTCGATCCTGACCGATCGGATCAGATTGCAGATTGATCTTCATGTTACCCGCTAAAGCATAAGCCACCACCAACGGCGGCGAAGCCAGCCAGTTGGTTTTAATCAGCGGATGAATGCGGCCCTCAAAGTTACGGTTACCCGAAAGCACGGCAGCAACCGTGAGATCGCCCTCTTTAATCGCGCTTTCTATCGCATCGGGTAACGGACCGGAGTTGCCGATACAAGTGGTACAACCGTAACCGACCAAATTGAACCCTAATTCGTCCAGATAAGGCGTGAGTTGGGCCACAGCGAGATAGTCAGAAACCACTTTAGAACCTGGCGCCAGCGAGGCTTTAACCCACGGCTTGCGCATCAGACCGCGCTCAACGGCTTTCTTCGCCAGCAAACCGGCAGCCATCAGCACGCTAGGATTCGAGGTGTTAGTACAAGAGGTAATCGCCGAGATAACTACCGCACCGTCATCCAGCTGATAGCTTTCTCCGGTTTCGCTATCGCGATAGCTGACCGTTTTATGCGGTTTTTGCGCCTGATTGACTTCCAGTTCATTACTGGCATCAAAGGCTGTAGGAACATCGCCCAGCGATACGCGATCCTGTGGGCGTTTTGGTCCGGCAAGGCTGGATTCAACATCACCCATGTCCAGCGCTAAAGAGCTGGTGAACACCGGTTCATCGCCCGCATTGCGCCACATACCTTGTTGCTTAGCATAAGCCTCAACCAATTCAACTTGCTCAGCATCGCGGCCGGTGAGCGTCATGTAGCTTAAGGTAACATCATCAACCGGGAAGAAGCCGCAGGTCGCACCATATTCCGGTGCCATGTTGGCGATGGTGGCGCGGTCGGCCAGCGGCAAGTCCGCTAATCCATCACCGTAAAACTCAACGAATTTACCTACCACGCCGTGTTTACGCAGCATTTGGGTGACGGTTAACACTAAATCCGTTGCGGTAATACCGGGACGCAGTTTACCGGTGAGTTTGAAACCGACTACGTCAGGAATCAGCATCGAAACCGGCTGGCCAAGCATCGCCGCTTCAGCCTCAATTCCGCCGACACCCCAACCCAATACGCCGAGCGCATTGATCATAGTGGTGTGCGAATCGGTGCCCACCAGCGTATCGGGATAAGCAATCTCTTGCCCATTCAGCGTCTCATGCCAGACAGATTTACCGAGATATTCCAGATTGACCTGATGACAAATCCCGGTGCCCGGCGGCACGACGCGGAATCGATTGAAGGCTTTTTGCCCCCAGCGCAGGAAGACGTAGCGCTCATGGTTGCGCTCCATTTCCAGATGCACATTTTCACCAAAGGCTTTGTCATCACCGAAATGGTCTACGGTGACAGAGTGATCGATGACCAGATCAACCGGGGATAAGGGATTGACTTTGGCGACATCGCCGCCGAGGCGTTTCACCGCTTCGCGCATGGCGGCTAAATCCACCACCGCCGGCACGCCGGTAAAATCTTGCATTAATACACGCGCTGGACGATAAGCAATCTCACGATCGGCGTGAGCATCTTTTTGCCAGGCGACCAACGCTTCAATATCTTCCAGCGTGACAGAATCACCATCCTGCCAGCGCAATAGATTTTCCAGCAGGACTTTCATCGACTTGGGCAAACGATCAATATTGCCCAATTGCTGAGCTGCTTTGGGCAAGCTGTAGTAATGATATTTTTTTGCCCGAACATCCAGCGTGTCCTGACTCTGCTCGCGTAACGTTAACGACATAGCGCCTCCATGTAAGTGAATCTCTTTTTAAACCTCAGTGACTGCAAGGTTTAACTTAAAGATAGACCACATTACCGTTAACGTTTTGATAACAACACGAATTGACACATAAAAGCACAATGAAAAATGCCCCGACGTTTGTCAGGGCATTTATATAATTCAGTTTAATTTGAGTTAGAGCTTAAATCATCGCCCAAAAGGCGGCAGCCCAAAAAGCCAGGGAAAAGGTATATACGCTCACCCAGGATAATGTCGTTGTATTGATGTTCATAATTCACTCCCTCCCGGATTCCGGGCAAAAAAAGTCCACCGTCTTCAGCGTTGTACTGATGACACCGTTTTTTTAATGCTGAGTGTTAAAGGACGGGCTTTTAACTTGCCCACCGGATAATCCGGCAAATAGAGGGACTAAATGTCTAAATATGGAACAGAACGCATACCGCGTTATTTGGACTTCATATCCATGAAGGATTCAATAAAGTTGCGCTGATTCTCACTGAGTTCCCACGAAACAGGAATGGTCACTTGTGGTTCAGTGGATACAACGTCTTTCACTTTGCACGCAGGCGTTTGCGGCTGACGCGCAGAAACCGGATGCTTACGACTGAGTGTATTTGCCCACATGGCTTAACCCCACATACGCCAAATCATTAACGCCACCACTACCCAGAACAGTGCTGAAGCAGCGAAGACAGTCATCCAAGCTTTGCGACGGGTGTTGCCAGTACGCTCAACTTTGGTGCTTTTAGTCCGGAAGCCCGGCTGTACAGTTATTCTCGTATTCATAGTTTTTGATAATCACTCTCAATAAAACGATTGATGACAACGATTAAGATTTAGGACGAATCCTAAACTTGTTAAGACCGAAAATCCAGTTATTTTTATTGAGCACAACGATTAACGCTATTTATCAAAACACAAAAGATTGATGAGATAAATTTAATTGCCAACATAACTATTAATTAAATCGTTACATTGTAAATTTGGGTTAACAGCAAATTAGATCCAATCTAAATTTGAGTGTAATTTACCAACCCAGTAAAAAAGCCCTTCTCCATCAACTCTTAACTAGAGTATGGGAATATTCCTGGCGAGCTGCAAAGTAGCATCGTAAAAATTGTGTACTGATTCGCATTTAATAGATAACAATGAAAAAACATGTGACCCATGTTTCATTTACATAAAAATAATGATTTTTTTTGAAGTACTCGTGGCGCTAAGCGCTAAGGGATTCCGAAGGTGCCCACTGGACACCTTGGCAAAAGAATGAGTTAGGAATTTACTTGAAGGGTAATTTGATGTCGCGAAACATCGCTTCAATGTCTTCATTGGAGCGCAGTGCGACCGCCGCATCCACCACATCACGCGTGAGGTGCGGAGCGAAACGTTGAATAAAATCATACATATAGCTGCGCAGGAAGGTACTACGTCTAAAGCCAATCTTGGTCGTACTATTCGTAAAGATTTCTGATGCTTCAATACGCACCAAATCGGGGTCTGCAATCGGGTCCACCGCCATGCTGGCAATCACGCCAACGCCCAAGCCTAAACGCACATAGGTCTTAATTACGTCAGCATCTGTCGCAGTAAAGACGATGCGTGGTGTTAATCCTGCGCGATTGAACGCGGTATCCAGCTCTGAACGGCCGGTAAAGCCGAAGGTGTAGGTCACTAACGGGAAATCCGCCAGCTCTTCGATTGTCACATTCGATTTACCTGCCAGCGGATGGTCGGGCGTCACGACGATGGCGCGATTCCAGTGATAGCACGGCAGCATGATCAAATCGTCATACAGATGCAGCGCTTCGGTGGCAATGGCAAAGTCGGCATTACCCTTTGAAACCGCCTCAGCTATTTGTGTGGGCGATCCCTGATGCATATGTAATGAGACGCGTGGATAACGTTCGATAAAGCCTTTAATCACGCCGGGAAGCGCATAACGCGCTTGCGTGTGCGTGGTCGCTACATATAACGAACCTTTATCCGGCCAGGTATGTTCACCGGCAACCGATTTAATCGCGTCAACTTTGGAGAGCACTTCGCGCGCAATACGAATAATCTCTTCGCCTGCAGGCGTTACTTGCGTCAGATGCTTACCACTGCGCGCAAATATCTGCACGCCCAGCTCATCTTCTAACATACGGACTTGCTTACTGATGCCAGGCTGCGAGGTATATAAGCCTTCGGCGGTCGATGAGACATTAAGATTGTGATTAACCACTTCGACGATGTAACGCAACTGCTGCAATTTCATAGTTATATCTTCCTGGTAGCGACAGAGGTGCATTCCCGACAGGCGTGTTTCCACCTTGATTGCGGTGAGGGAGGGAAAACGAGTCAGCGAAACGATAATAGTTCTATAACAACTATATCAGTTAAAGGAAGAATGTAGAACGATTAGCTATAAGGATAAGAGAAAGGCCAGCGGATGCTGGCCTTGTGGGGAATTACTTCTTCGCTTCCTGCCATTTGCCGTCAATATAGAACATTGACCAGCCAGTGGCTTTGCCATCCTTTTCGGAGGAGACATATTGCTGTTTCGTCTTGCGACTGAAACGCACCATCGTCTTATTCCCTTCCGGATCGGCGGCTGGCGCTTCTGACAGATATTTCAGCTTCTCTGGCAGACGGTCGGCAAAGCGTTGCAGCTCTTCCACCAGCGGCGCGCGCGTTTCACGTGATTTCGGGAAGGTATTCGCGGCAAGGAACACGCCTGCGGCACCATCACGCAACACAAAGTAAGCATCCGATTTTTCACACTGCAGTTCTGGCAGCGGCACCGGATCTTCTTTCGGCGGCGCGACATCACCATTACGCAGAATCTTACGGGTGTTTTTGCACTCGTCGTTGGTACAGGCCATGTACTTACCGAAACGCCCCATTTTCAGGTGCATCTCAGAACCACATTTCTCGCACTCAACAATCGGACCATCGTAGCCCTTGATGCGGAATTCGCCCTGCTCGATCTCGTAGCCGTCGCACTCTGGGTTATTTCCGCAGACGTGCAGCTTGCGCTGGTTATCGATCAGATAGCTGTCCATCGCAGTGCCACACTTCTGGCAACGACGACGGGCGCGCAGCGCGTTGGTTTCAGCATCATCGCCTTCCAGCACGTTGAGCACTTCATTTTCCGGAATCAGGTTGATGGTCTGCTTGCAGCGCTCTTTCGGCGGCAACGCATAACCCGAGCAACCAAGGAACACGCCGGTACTGGCGGTGCGAATTCCCATCGGACGGCTACAGGTTGGACAGTCAATCGACGTCAACACCATCTGGTTCGGCTGCATGCCGCCCTCTTCCGGATCTTTCTCAGCATCATCTAACTGCTGGCTGAAATCACTGAAGAAGGAGTCGAGCACCGCTTTCCATTCGGCTTCATTATTTGCCACCTGATCGAGGCTATTTTCCATGCGCGCGGTGAAGTCATAGTTCATCAGCTCGCGGAAGTTAGACTCCAGACGATCGGTAACAATTTCACCCATTTTTTCAGCGTAGAAACGACGGTTCTCAACACGCACGTAACCACGATCCTGAATGGTGGAGATAATCGAGGCATAAGTAGATGGACGACCAATGCCGCGTTTTTCCAGCTCACGGACCAGTGACGCCTCGCTGAAGCGCGCTGGCGGTTTAGTGAAGTGCTGGCTTGGCATCAGCTCTTTAAGATCCAGCATGTCGCCAACATCAACTGGCGGCAGCGTCAGATCTTCATCATTTTTACGCAGCGCAGGCATCACGCGCGTCCAGCCATCGAAACGCAGCGTACGACCTTTGGCTTTCAATTTGAATTCAGCCGCGCCCACGGTCAACGTGGTGGAGTCGTACTGAGCCGGTACCATCTGGCAGGCAACGAACTGGCGCCAAATCAGCTGATAAAGTTTCTGCGCGTCAGCTTCCATATCTTTCAACTGCTCAGCGACGATATTCACATCAGAAGGACGAATCGCTTCGTGCGCTTCCTGAGAATTCTCTTTGCTGGCATAGGTATTCGGCGCTTCTGGCAGATACTTTTTACCGAAGCTGCTCTCAACATAGCCACGCGCCATCGCCACGGCATCCTGGCTCAGGTTGGTGGAGTCGGTACGCATATAGGTGATGTGGCCCGCTTCATACAAGCGCTGCGCCATCATCATGGTCTTCTTCACGCCGAAGCCCAAACGCGTACTCGCCGCCTGTTGCAGCGTTGAGGTAATAAAAGGTGCAGAAGGCTTGCTGCTGGTCGGCTTGTCTTCACGATCCAGCACTTCGTAACGCGCTTTCTGCAAAATCGCCACCGCCGCGTGAGTTTGCTCACGATTAACCGGGCGGAACGCTTTGTCATTCTGATGCGTAACCTGCATAGCCAGATCGGCGCCTTTCGGCGTAGCGAAATCAGCATCGATTTCCCAATACTCTTCTGGCACAAAGGCTTTGATTTCGTGCTCGCGCTCAACCACCAAACGCACAGCAACCGACTGAACGCGACCGGCTGACAGGCCACGAGCAATTTTCTTCCACAGCAGCGGCGACACCATGTAACCCACCACGCGATCCATAAAGCGGCGCGCTTGCTGTGCGTTAACACGTTCAATATTGAGCTCGCCCGGCTTGTCAAACGCCTGACGAATCGCATTCTTGGTGATTTCGTTAAACACCACGCGGCTAAAGCGCTTATCGTCCCCACCGATCACTTCCCGCAGGTGCCAGGCAATGGCTTCCCCTTCGCGGTCAAGGTCGGTTGCGAGATAGATGTGGTCTGCATCGGCAGCCAGGTTTTTCAACTCAGCGACAACTTTCTCTTTGCCCGGCAGAATTTGATAATCCGCTTCCCAACCATGCCATGGATCAACGCCCATGCGGTTTACGAGTGCGGCTTTCTCATCCTTTTTTACCTTTTTTCCAGGTTTCGCTTTTTCCCCGTCGGCACTTTTACGGGCAGTTGAACCGCTGGTCGGCAAATCACGGATATGACCGACACTGGATTTCACCACGTAGTCATTACCGAGGTATTTATTGATTGTTTTGGCCTTTGCCGGGGACTCAACGATTACGAGTGATTTACCCATATGTACCTTTACCTAAATGAAACGTCCTGATAAACGGGAGAGAATTGGAGGTCCCAAAACCCAATGGGTTCAATATTGCTGCCAGCATTTCGCATTTCAAGGCAGCAGGGATAATCTCAGGTCAGATTGCGTCGACTTCTGCAACTTTATGATTAGGAGCGAGTTTTCCATCTGACAGAACCACACATCCGGGTGTGATCTCCCTGAAAGCTGAATCGCCCACACTCTACCTGATAAAATCCGTTACGCAACTTAATTAGCATTCTGCCTAATTTTGCGCCAGTTTTATGACGCAATGCTGATTTGCTGAACGCGATAGCTCGCAAGTAATATAGAAGGAGAAAAATGGCTGTCAAAAAAGAGGTGAAAAATGTCAGTGCCAACGGAATCTATTTCACGCCACACGTTACTGGAAATAGCCAATCAGATAATCACGCAGCACGACAATTATTTTGTCGGATTAGAAGCTAATGATGTGATTCAGCAAGGTGATGTTTTGGTGTTTCGCGGTCCCTATTTTCTTGATGATCAAGGCTTGCCTACGGCCAAAACCACCACGGTATTTAATGTGTTTAAACACCTCGCAGTCGAACTCTCCTCTCAATATCATCTGGCATAAAAAAGCCCGGCAATTGCCGGGCTCGGTTACAACAGCGGCTTCTCGCCGCGCTGCCATATTTTCAGAATCAACCGCTCTGCCGCCAGACTAGCGCTGTTAGTGAAGCGATCCATCATTTTACGCTTACGTGCGTAGTGCACGCCTAACACGGTGAAGCGATCCATATGCTTAATAATCAACGCATCGCTGGTGCCGATTTCATCGACCAGACCTAAATCCAGCGCCTGGCGGCCATACCAATGCTCGCCAGTCGCCACTTTATTCAGATCAAGCGACGGACGCATCTGCTGTACGAAATCCTTAAACAGCTGATGCGTTTCATTGAGATCTTCCTGGAATTTCTCGCGCCCTTCGTCGGTGTTTTCACCAAACAGCGTTAAGGTACGTTTGTATTGACCGGCGGTATGCAGTTCGACGTCAATATCGTTACGCTTTAACAGGCGGTTGAAGTTAGGGATCTGCGCGACCACGCCAATCGAACCAATAATAGAAAACGGAGCGGCGACGATGCGATCCGCCACGCAAGCCATCATGTACCCGCCGCTGGCAGCGACTTTATCCACTACAGCTGTCAATTGCAGGCCGGCATCACGCAGACGTTGCAGCTGCGAAGCCGCCAAACCGTAGCCGTGTACCACGCCGCCTGGGCTTTCCAGACGCAGCAGCACTTCATCGCCCGGCAGCGCAACTGCCAGCACTGCGGAGATCTCTTCACGCAATGAGGTGACTTCACTCGCGTCCATGCTGCCTTTGAACTCCAGCACATACAGCGTGGGCTTCAGCGTCTCGCTCACGCCCGCTTTGGCATTGCGTTTATCGGCTTTCGCCTTTTGTTTCTCTTCTTTCTTATGCTGCTTGAGCCACACTTTTTGCGCCTGTGGCTTCATTTTGGCGAGCTGCAGATCTTCCTTCATCTCACGATAATCATCATCAAGATGCGTCAAACGCAGCTGGCCGCTGCTGTGACGTTTACGCAGCGCGGCATTAAGCACAATCAGAACAATAGCTGCGATCGCCACCACCACGGTGACGGCCTTAGCCAGAAATAATCCGTAACTGGAGAAAAAATCCATTCTGCCGCCTTATTAAACAGTAAATTACAACAGCTTCAAGTTTACCCGCTTTACGCGCTGTCGTCGCCTGAAATGCCCGCAGGCGGCACAGAATGCGAGGCTAAGCGATTGCACCGCGCGGCAAATTCAGGCATAAAGCCAAAAACCTCCTGACCCGAGCAAAGGACATCGCTGTGCATTATCAACCGAAAAGCGATCTGCTGGAAAATCGCATCATTCTCGTCACCGGCGCTTCCGACGGCATTGGCCGTGAAGCAGCGTTGACCTATGCGCGCTACGGCGCGCGCGTCATCCTGCTGGGACGCAACGCCGACTCGCTGCAGAAAACTGAGCAAGCCATCAACCAGTTAAACAAGCAGCCTGCGTCTTCTTTATTACTGGATCTGGCTGAAGCCACGCCAGAAAGCTGCCAGCAGCTGGCCGATCAGGTCGCTGCTCTGGTGCCGCGTCTGGATGGCGTGCTGCACAACGCCGGCATTCTGGGCGAGATTGTGCCGCTGGAAGAACTCGATCCGCAGATCTGGCGTGACGTGATGCAAATTAACCTTGATGCCACCTTCTATTTAACCCAGGCATTACTGCCGCTGCTGCTGCAATCGGATGCCGGATCGCTGGTATTTACCACCTCCAGCGTGGGCCGCACCGGACGTGCCGGCTGGGGCGCGTATGCGGTTTCGAAGTTTGCCACTGAAGGCATGATGCAGGTACTGGCAGACGAGTATAGAAACCGTCATCTGCGAGTGAACTGCATCAATCCTGGCGGCACGCGCACCAAAATGCGCGCCAGCGCCTTCCCGGAAGAGGATGCCAATTTACTCAAAACCCCGGCTGATTTGATGCCGCTCTACCTCTATTTAATGGGCGATGACAGTCGTCGTAAAACCGGCACCAGTTTCGATGCGCAGCCGGGACGTAAAGCGGGGCCAGCAACCGCATGAGCGATCGCCATCAGCAACGTCAGCAGCGACTGAAAGAGCAAGTCGATGCCCGTATCGCCGCCGCCACCGAAACGCGCGGCATTTTGATGGTGTTCACCGGTAACGGCAAAGGCAAAACCACCGCCGCTTTCGGCACCGCGTTGCGCGCCTGTGGGCATGGTAAAAAAGTGGCGGCGGTTCAGTTTATTAAAGGCGAATGGCCAAACGGTGAACGCAACTTGCTGGAGCAGCACGGCGTCGAATTTCAGGTGATGTCTACCGGTTTTACCTGGGATACGCAGAACCGCGAGACCGATACCGCCGCCTGTCAGTTGGTGTGGCAGCAGGCGCGTCGCATGTTGGCCGATGACAGCGTCGATCTGGTGATTCTGGATGAAATCACTTACATGGTGAGCATGGATTATCTGGATTTAAATGAGTTGGTGGATGTGCTGAACCAGCGCCCTGCACAGCAAAGCGTGATTATTACTGGTCGCGGCTGCCATCGTACGTTACTGGATTTGGCGGATACCGTGACGGAAATGCGTCCGGTGAAGCATGCGTTCGATGCGGGAATTCAGGCACAGCAAGGAATAGACTGGTAAAACGCTGACGCCGCAAATTACGGCGTCAGGTTTCGCATCAGGAACCGCGTTTGGTGTTATTACGACGCGGATTGTTGCTCACCACACCGTGACGTTTTACCGCACGACGGATTTGGTTAGCCTTGGTGCGACGACGATCCTTTTCGACGGCAACTTTAGTCACCGTCTCTTCCGGCATACTGACTAACGTACGCAGATAGTTGACCGCCGGTAATTCCATCTCGATCCAGCCACCGCGTGGCAGGCCTTTCGGCAACTGGATATCACCGTAACGCACACGCATCAGTCGGCTAACCTGCACGCCGACCGCTTCCCATAGACGACGCACTTCGCGGTTACGTCCTTCGGTCAGGGTCACGTTGTACCATTGGTTAATGCCTTCGCCACCAGCAAACTTAATGGTTTTGAACGATGCCGGGCCATCTTCCAACTGCACGCCTTTGCTCAGCTGACGGATTTTATCGTCATCGACTTCACCAAACACGCGAACCGCATATTCACGCTCAACTTCACGGCTTGGGTGCATCAGACGGTTAGCCAGTTCGCCATCGGTGGTGAACAGCATCAAACCGCAGGTATTCACATCCAGACGACCAACGGCAATCCAGCGTGAACCACGCAGACGCGGCAGACGATCAAACACGGTTGGACGCCCTTCCGGATCGTTACGCGTGCAGAGTTCACCTTCCGGTTTGTAATATGCCAGTACGCGGCACACTTCGGTCGCCGACTCAGCGATAGACACCAGATGGCCATCAATACGAATTTTCAGGGATTTATCACTTTCAACACGATCGCCAAGCGTCGCCAGTTTGCCGTCAACGCTGACGCGTCCGGCTGAAATCATGGTTTCGATTTCGCGACGCGAACCGTGACCGGCGCGCGCTAATACTTTCTGTAATTTTTCGCTCATGGAGCCTCGTTGTCGCCTTCCCAGGCGTCGTGGTAAGAAGAGGTACGATACAGGGATTACCAATTCCCATATCAGAATCTGTTACCGCTCTGCATCGCTGTTGCAATCTCAGACGGCCCGCGATTTTACACTAACGCAAGTTTTGTTAACACCTTTTCCTTTGCTGCCGATAACAGAGGGTCCGTTAAAAACGGCTTAATTAGCACCACGGCAATAAACATTCAGCTGACTGATACATCGATCTCCTTTTCGTCATCAGCATTCACACCAAGTCACTGAAATATTGTCATTTGCCCCTCACCTCTCTCACCTGAATCAGCCCCCAACTTAAGCCCCCTGATACATTAGCGCTTCGCAAGACTGCGAGGGCAGTGTTGCGCGCCACGCTTAAGGATAATCACAAACTTTAAATCTAGTTAAAAATCACAAAACAGCATAAAACACTATTTAATGGCGTTAAATAAGCCCTTTCCCGGCAATAAATATAAATTGATAGTTTATTGGCACTACAGGTTGGATTAAGTCTGTATTTTTGTATTTTTTGATTAATATTAAATTTGATGAATTGTTCTGAAGAAAAAACTGTGTAAAATTTAAGCCTGAAATCCAGTGAGTCGTCATAATAACATAGCTTTTATTTACTATTTATATTCGTTCAACTAACAAACCATTAACGAACACTGTGTAATTTCACTGATATTATAAACCGGCGCGCGCGGGATTTGACGCGTTTATTCATTTACGGAATGAATTTAATTTGCATGTCGAAAGTCTTCACCAGGGATTTTACGGGCATGCTTTAATGAAGATCACTGCCATGAAAACCTCTCTGCTTTGGCCTGCGCTTGCTGCGCTGGCACTGAGCGGTTGTTCCGTGGGCCACACTGAGTACAGTCGTACTGCGATGCAACACGTTGATATGAGCGTGACTGGCATCCCGACTGTACTGGGTTTAGGCATCCTCGGCACAACCATTCCTTTGACGCCAGAATACAGCCTGACGGCGGCGCACGTGGCAAAAACCGCCGTGCAGCGCGTGAAGGCTTATCATCCCTATTGCGACGTCGCGATTATTTATCATAAGAATAGCCCAGAAACGCTGGCTAAATTCCGCAGCGGTGCGATTGGTGAACCGATTAAAATGTACGGTTACAGCTTTATTTCCGCTATGCCGGTGGAATCGAGCGGCGTTAATTTAGCGCGTACCGCAATTACCAATAAATGGAATAAAAAGCCCTGCATGGCGATGGCATCAAATGCTGGTGTTGTGCAAGGAATGTCAGGTGGCGCGGTATATAATGCTGACCAAACTATTGGCGGCGTGATTGTCGGTTACAGCCACGAAATATCTAACGTGCGCAGCAAGAAAGTCATTTTAAAAGATGTCTCGCTGTATATTCCGTACGGGGATTTCAAAAATTGGCTGGAATCCAATATTGGTCAGACGCAGAACGCCACGCCTGACCATGCATAATTACTCGAACGGGCGCGTGTCACCGACGCCTTCGCGTACCACTACTGGCGCATCGCTGGTGAGATCGATCACCGTGGTCGGCTGCTGTCCCAGCGTGCCGCCATCGATGATCAGATCCACCAGCTTGCCAATGCTGTACTGAATTTCTTCCGGATCGGATTCGGTAAAATCGTTGCCCGGCAACATCAGCGAAGTCGACATCATTGGTTCGTTGAGGCGCTCCAATATTGCCAGCGCTACCGGATTGGACGGCACGCGCAGACCGATGGTTTTACGTTTGTCATTCATCAAACGACGCGGCACTTCTTTCGTCGCCTTCAAAATGAAGGTGTAATTGCCCGGCGTATTATTTTTCAGGATGCGAAACGCGGAGTTATCCACCTGCGCGTAAGTCGATAGCTCCGACAAATCGCGACACATCAGCGTGAAGTTATGATTGCCATCCAATTGGCGAATGCGACAAATGCGCTCCATGGCATTTTTCTCTTCCAGACGACAACCCAGCGCATAGCCAGAATCGGTTGGATAAACAATCACGCTGCCTTTGTTCAGATAATCAACGGCCTGATTCACCAGGCGCGGCTGCGGATTGTCGGGATGAATGTGAAAATATTGACTCATAAAAACCTCATATCACCTGTCTGCAACAGCAATGCTGGGCGCCAACTCGGGGAAGCGTTCCCAAACCGGCTCCACGCCGCCCGGTAACCATAACTTGCGTCCCAGTTCTATCCACGGACAAGGTTGGTGAAAATCTGATCCCTGCGACCCGGCTAACTGATGGTCACGCGCATAGGTTGCCAGCTGCGTGCGCTCGTTTGGCGCTTGCTGACACTGCGCGACTTCCATGGCATCGCCGCCCACGTCGGCAAAATGCGCAATCAGCCGCTTTAACCATTTAGCCGACAAACCATAACGACCGGGATGCGCCAAAACGGCATAGCCGCCAGAATGATGAATAGCATCAATGGCTTGTTTAATTGTACACCATTGCGGAGGCACGTAGCCGGTTTTCCCGCGCGCCAGATAATTCTTGAACACCTGCGCCATATTATCGGCTTTGCCAATCTCCACCAGATAACGCGCAAAATGGCCACGTGTAATCAGCCCACCTTGCGCCAGACGTTGGGCTCCGGCCAGCGCATCAGGAATACGCGCGCGCTCAAGGCGTTCGGCAATTTGCTGTGCACGACCCACACGTGTCTGATGCTGTTGCGCGAGGAATTCAGTCAGCGCGGGATGCTGGCAATCGACATTCAGCCCCACAATGTGGATTTCGTGGTTTTCCCATAAGGTTGACGCTTCTAAACCGGCTAGCACGCGGATCGGCAGATCCTGTTGCACCACTGCCGCCTGCGCTTCTGCCACGCCCGCCACCGTGTCGTGATCGGTGATCGCCAGCACGCCGACTTTCATCTCAACCGCACGCTGCACCAGCGCGGTCGGCGTTAATAAGCCGTCAGAAGCCAGCGTATGGCTGTGTAAATCATAAAGGGGAAAACGAGCGATGTCCGACAAGATAACTCCAGCAACTGCATAAACCGGCAGGCATGATAACGATTTTGTCCCTGGCTGAAAAAGGGTATTGACATTTTTCGCCCGAACCAGTTAACTAGTACACAAGTTCACACGTAACGGGTATTTAATCATGACTATTTTCGGTACGCTTTTAAATGGTTGGTGGCGCGAAGATCCCTTTATCGGGCGACATCGTCGTGCACAACTCGCGTAACCGCAGTGCAGATTGATACCTAAGCCCGCCACCGAGCGGGCTTTTTTTTGAGCGAAATTCAGAGAATCCATTATGGCTATTGCGAAACCTACATTGAAGTTGATAACCGGTACCGCGCCCTACCGCGAAGATCCGGCCGCAGTGTTTCATCAGTTATGCGGCGCACGTCCAGCAACTCTGCTGCTTGAATCCGCTGATATCGACAGCAAACAAAACCTGAAAAGCCTGTTAATCGTCGATAGCGCACTGCGCGTCAGCGCGTTGGGCAACATCGTCACCATCAAAGCGCTGTCGGAAAATGGTCGCGCCATCTTGCCGCTGCTAGACGAAGCGCTGCCACCTGAAGTGCGCATCGATGTGCGCCCCGATGGCCGCGAGCTGCATTTCACTCAGCCGCAAGGTATGCAGGACGAAGATTCGCGCCTGAAGGCCCTTTCCGTCTTTGATGCGCTGCGCCTGATCCCGCAACTGGTGAACAGCCCGGAAGAAGAACGCGAAGCGATGCTGCTCGGTGGCTTGTTTGCCTACGACCTGGTGGCGGGTTTCGAAGATCTGCCGGAGCTGCGTAACGAACAGCGTTGCCCTGATTACTGCTTCTATTTGGCCGAAACTTTACTGGTGATCGACCACCAGCAACGCACTGCGCGTCTGCAGGCCAGCTTGTTCAGCCCATCGACCAGCGAGTTCCAGCGTCTGCAAGGCCGCATTGAACAACTGCGCGGCCAAATGACGCAAGCTGCGCCAGCATTGCCGGTCCAGCGCGTCGAGCAAATGACGCTGAGCACCAGTCAAAGCGACGAAGAGTATTGCAACGTGGTGCGTGAGATGCAGGAAGCGATTCGCATCGGCGAAATCTTCCAGGTTGTCCCTTCGCGTCGCTTCTCGCTGCCGTGTCCTTCTCCACTGGCCGCTTACGACACGCTGAAAAACAGCAACCCAAGCCCTTATATGTTCTTTATGCAGGATCAGGACTTCGCATTGTTTGGCGCCTCGCCAGAAAGCTCACTGAAATATGACGCGACCTCGCGCCAGATTGAGATCTACCCGATTGCCGGAACCCGTCCACGCGGCCGCCATGCTGATGGCTCGCTGGATCGCGATCTCGACAGCCGCATCGAACTGGAAATGCGCACCGACCATAAAGAGATGGCCGAGCACTTGATGCTGGTGGATTTGGCGCGTAACGATTTGGCGCGCATCTGCGTGCCGGGCAGCCGCTACGTGGCTGACCTGACCAAAGTGGACCGCTACTCGTTCGTGATGCATCTGGTGTCACGCGTGGTCGGCACGCTGCGCGCAGATCTCGACGTGCTGCACGCGTACCGCGCCTGCATGAACATGGGCACGTTGAGTGGCGCACCGAAAGTGCGTGCGATGCAGCTGATTGCCGGGAAAGAAGGTACGCGTCGCGGCAGTTACGGCGGTGCAGTCGGCTATTTCACCGCTAACGGCGATCTGGATACCTGCATCGTTATCCGCTCTGCGTGGGTCGAAGACGGCGTCGCCACCGTGCAAGCCGGCGCTGGTGTGGTGCTGGATTCACAGCCACAGGCAGAAGCGGACGAGAGCCGCAACAAAGCGCGCGCGGTACTGCGTGCCATCGCAACAGCCCATCACTGCAAGGAGATTTTCTGATGGCCGATATCCTGCTGCTCGATAACATCGACTCCTTTACTTACAACCTCGTTGATCAGCTGCGTACTTTCGGCCACAACGTGGTGATTTACCGCAACAACGTGCCCGCTGAAGTGCTGATTGAACGCCTGCAGCAGATGGAAAATCCGATTCTGATGCTGTCGCCGGGTCCGGGCGCGCCGAAAGATGCCGGTTGCATGCCAGATTTACTGCAAGCGCTGCGCGGCCGCCTGCCGATTATCGGGATCTGTCTCGGTCATCAGGCGATTGTTGAAACTTACGGCGGACATGTCGGCCAGGCCGGCGAGATCCTGCACGGCAAAGCGTCTTCTATTACCCACGATGGCGAAGGCATGTTCGCGGGCCTGAGCAATCCACTGCCGGTGGCACGTTATCACTCGCTGGTCGGCAGCAATACGCCAGCCGAATTGACCGTTAACGCCAGCTACAACGGCATGGTGATGGCCGTGCGCCACGATGCCGACCGTGTGTGTGGCTTCCAGTTCCACCCCGAATCCATTCTCACCACTCAGGGCGCGCGCTTGTTAGAACAGACGTTGGCCTGGGCGCTGGCGAAGTAATAGGGAGATTATGATGCAAACTATTCTGGAAAAACTTTATCAGTCCGAGACGCTGAGCCAGGGCGAAAGCCACCAGCTATTTAGCGCCATTATCACCGGTCAGCTGGAGCCGACGCAGTTAGCCGCCGCGCTGATCGCCATGAAAGTCCGAGGCGAACGTCCGGAAGAGATCGCTGGTGCCGCTTCCGCGTTGCTGGCCGATGCGAAACCGTTCCCGCGTCCGGATTACACCTTTGCCGATATCGTGGGTACCGGCGGTGACGGCAGCAACAGCATCAATATTTCTACCGCCAGCGCCTTTGTCGCGGCAACTTGTGGCCTGAAAGTGGCGAAGCACGGCAATCGCAGCGTCTCCAGCAAATCGGGATCGTCCGATCTGCTGGCAGCATTTGGCATCAATCTGGATATGCCTGCTGAGCAGGCACGCCAGGCGCTGGACGATCTCAACGTCTGCTTCCTGTTTGCCCCGCAGTACCACAGCGGTTTTCGTCACGCGATGCCAGTACGTCAGCAGTTGAAAACCCGTACGATCTTTAACGTGCTGGGGCCACTGATCAATCCCGCGCGTCCACCGCTGGCGGTGATTGGCGTGTATAGCCCGGAGCTGGTGCTGCCGATCGCTCAAACGCTGAAAGTGCTCGGCTATCAACGTGCCGCCGTGGTACACGGCGGCGGCATGGATGAAGTGGCGCTGCATAGTCCAACGCAGGTCGCTGAGCTGCGTGATGGCGAAATCACCGGCTATCAGCTGACGCCAGAAGACTTCGGTTTTGGCTTCCATGATAAAGACGCGTTGGCAGGCGGCACGCCGGAAGAAAACCGTGACATTCTGACCCGTTTACTCCAGGGTAAAGGCCAGCCCGCCCATGAGCAGGCGGTTGCGGTGAACGTCGCAATGTTACTGAAAGTGTTCGGAAATGAAGATTTGCGCGACAACGCACAACGCGCCATCGCTGCCATTCGCAGCGGACAGGCCTACGAGCGCGTTGTCGCTCTGGCAGCGAGAGGATGAGATGAGTATTAAGGGCACTGTTTTAGAGAAAATCGTACAAGATAAAGCCGTCTGGGTTGAAGCGCGCAAAGCACAGCAGCCGCTGGCCACTTTCCAGAACGATTTGCAGCCTGCGGAACGTCATTTTTACGATGCACTGCGTGGCTCACGCACCGTATTCATCCTGGAATGCAAAAAAGCCTCGCCTTCCAAAGGGCTGATTCGCGAGGATTTCGATCCCGCGACTATTGCTGGCGTTTACCGTCACCACGCTTCAGCGGTATCGGTGTTAACCGATGAAAAATACTTCCAGGGCGATTTTGCGTTCCTGCCGATTGTCAGCGCCGCCATCACGCAACCGGTATTGTGCAAAGACTTCATCATCGAACCGTACCAGATCTATCTGGCGCGCCATTATCAAGCTGATGCCATCCTGCTGATGTTGTCGGTGCTGGATGATGATCAATATCGTCAGCTCGCCGCTGTGGCGCACAGCCTGAAAATGGGCGTGCTGACCGAAGTGAGTAATGAAGAAGAGATGGAACGTGCCATCGCGCTGGAAGCCAAAGTCGTCGGCATTAATAACCGCGACCTGCGCGACCTGTCGATCGACCTGAACCGCACACGTCAGTTAGCGCCGCGTCTCGGACATGGCGTAACCGTCATCAGCGAATCCGGCATCCACAATTACGCGCAGGTGCGTGAATTGAGCCACTTCGCTAACGGCTTCCTGATTGGCTCCGCGCTGATGGAAGAAGCGGATCTCACCGCTGGCGTTCGTCGCGTGTTGCTTGGCGATAACAAAGTCTGTGGCCTGACCCGCGCTGAAGATGCGCGTGCAGCGCAGGAAGCTGGCGCCATTTACGGTGGCTTGATCTTCGCTGAAGGCTCGCCGCGTAAAATCAGCATTGAGCAGGCGCAGTTGGTTCAGGCTGCTGCCCCGCTGAAGTATGTTGGCGTGTTCCGCAACAATGCTTTAAGTGACATTGTCACGCTTGCGGAGACGTTAAAACTGGCCGCAGTACAATTGCACGGCGATGAAGATCAGGCGTTTGTAGCACAACTGCGTCAGGCGCTGCCAGCAGACACTAAAATCTGGAAAGCGCTGAGCATCAAAGATCACTTACCTGCGCGCGACTGGCCGCACGTCGATCGCTACGTGTTCGATAACGGCCAGGGCGGCACCGGCCAGCGTTTCGATTGGTCACTGCTGCAAGGCCAGGATCTCAGCAACGTATTGCTGGCCGGTGGCTTAAGCGCTGACAACTGCGTTGAAGCCGCGCAGTTGGGCTGTGCCGGCCTCGATTTCAACTCCGGCGTAGAATCTGCGCCAGGCATTAAAGATGCCAGCAAAGTCGCGGCGGTATTCCGCACGCTGCGCGCCTATTAATTTCGCTTGCCCGCCATCGCGCGGGCCGAATAAGGAAGATGAGAAAATGACCACGTTATTGAATCCCTATTTTGGCGAGTTTGGCGGCCAATATGTGCCGCAAATCCTGATGCCAGCTTTGCGCCAGCTGGAAAATGCGTTTGTTGAAGCGCAGCGCGATCCCGAGTTTCAGGCCGAGTTTACTGACCTGCTGAAAAACTACGCTGGACGCCCAACGGCTTTGACGCTGTGTAGCAACCTGACCAAAGGCACCAAAACCCGCCTCTATCTGAAGCGTGAAGATTTGCTGCACGGTGGCGCGCACAAAACCAACCAGGTGCTGGGTCAGGCGCTGTTGGCTAAGCGTATGGGTAAAAACGAGATCATCGCGGAAACCGGCGCCGGTCAGCACGGCGTGGCGTCAGCGTTAGCCTGTGCCCTGCTGGGTATGAAGTGCCGCATCTATATGGGCGCGAAAGATGTTGAACGTCAGTCACCAAACGTATTCCGTATGCGTTTGATGGGCGCGGAAGTGATTCCAGTGCATAGCGGCTCAGCCACGCTGAAAGATGCCTGTAACGAGGCGCTGCGCGACTGGTCTGGCAGCTACGAGACCGCGCACTACATGCTCGGCACCGCCGCAGGTCCGCACCCGTTCCCAACTATCGTACGTGAATTCCAGCGCATGATTGGTGAAGAGACCAAAGCTCAGATTCTGGAGCGCGAAGGTCGTCTGCCCGATGCGGTGTTAGCCTGCGTGGGCGGTGGTTCGAACGCTATCGGCATGTTCGCTGACTTCATCGAAGAAGAAAGCGTTGGCCTGATCGGTGTTGAGCCGGCGGGTCACGGAATCGAAACCGGTGAACACGGTGCGCCGCTTAAGCACGGTCGCGTTGGGATCTACTTCGGCATGAAAGCGCCGATGATGCAGACCGAAGAGGGTCAGATTGAAGAATCCTACTCCATCTCGGCGGGTCTGGACTTCCCATCGGTGGGACCTCAACATGCGCATCTGAACAGTATCGGCCGCGCAGAATATGTGTCGATCACCGATGATGAAGCGCTCAGCGCCTTCAAAGAGCTGTGCCGTGCTGAAGGGATTATTCCTGCACTCGAATCCTCACACGCGCTGGCACATGCGCTGAAAATGATCCGCGAGAATCCGGAAAAAGAGCAGCTGCTGGTAGTTAACCTTTCCGGACGCGGCGATAAAGACATCTTCACCGTTCACGATATTTTGAAAGCCAAGGGAGAGATCTGATGGAACGTTATAATCAGCTGTTTCAACGTCTGTCGGCGCAGAAGGAAGGCGCGTTTGTCCCCTTCGTTACCCTCGGCGATCCTTCACCTGAACTGTCGCTGAAAATTATCGATACTTTGGTGGAAGGCGGTGCGGACGCGTTAGAACTCGGTATTCCGTTCTCTGATCCGCTGGCCGATGGCCCAACTATTCAGGGCGCGACGCTGCGTGCCTTTGCTTCCGGCACCACCGTGGCGCAGTGTTTTGAAATTCTGGCGACCGTGCGTCAGAAATATCCCGACCTACCGATTGGCTTGCTGATGTACGCTAATCTGGTGTTCAGCAAAGGTATCGATAACTTTTATGCGCAGTGTGAAGCGGTGGGCGTCGATTCCGTGCTGGTGGCTGATGTGCCGCTGGAAGAGTCTGCGCCGTTCCGTCAGGCTGCCATGCGCCACAATGTGGCACCGATCTTTATCTGTCCGCCAAATGCCGACGATGAACTGCTGCGCGAGATTGCTGCGCACGGTCGCGGATATACCTATCTGCTGTCACGCGCAGGCGTCACCGGTTCAGAAAATCGTGCCAGCCTGCCGCTGCATCACCTGATCGAAAAACTGCATGAGTTTAACGCTGCGCCACCGCTGCAGGGCTTTGGTATCTCTGAGCCTGGCCAGGTGAAAGAAGCGATCGCTGCGGGTGCGGCGGGCGCCATTTCCGGTTCGGCGATTGTGAAAATCATTGAGCGTAACCAGAATGATCCGGCAACGCTGCTCAGCGAGCTGAAAGCTTTTGTGAGTAGCCTGAAAGCGGCCACTCGCTAAAATCCTTCAGGGCCTTATTCCCGCGCGGATAAGGCCTTTTTATTGTCATAAACCTCCCCCCTGCTCATTTTCTCGGCCACTCTCAGCTTTTCATACCCGGCTAAAACTGGGATTGGATCAATAAGTGGCAAAAGTTCCCTATTTCTCACTTTTTCGCACGTGCCGATTTGCCGATTTCGCATCGCCAGACCACAATTAACTGCGCCGCCCCATTGCGGCGAAACATCATCTAAGACAGGGAGATAACCAATGAATTTTTTTAAAGTCGTTGCAGGATTTATGATGGCTGCGGTAATGGCGCTGGCTCTTAGCGCGTGTGCCCCCACAGCAACCAAAGAAGGCACTGGCGGTTACATCGACGATACCGTGGTAACCACCAAAGTTAAGGCTCAGCTGTTGAATGACGAGTCGCTGAAATCGACCGAAATCAATGTTGAAACCTTTAAGGGTAAAGTTCAGCTGAGCGGTTTTGTCAGCTCACCGCAGATGGCTAATCGCGCTGTTGCCGTAACGCGTAGCGTGGCAGGCGTGAAGTCTGTGGTTAACAATATGCAGATCAAATAACACAACGGGCGACCTTCTGGTCGCCCGCTTCATTTCTGCTTGCCGATTAGAAACGATATCCCGCACCAAAGAAGAACACCCACGGATCGATACGCGTGTTGATGTTTTGCTGCTCACCACCGGCTTTGAATTTCACTTCGGTATCAATATCCATGTACCAGAGCGATGCGTTCAGCATCCAGTCGCGGTTGATTTGATAATCCAGACCAACTTGTCCGGCCATGCCCCACGAGTCTTTCACGCTCAGGTCGCTTAAGCCGGCATCCTGTCCAGTTTGGTTGAATTTGGCATCATAGAAGGTGGTGTAGTTAATACCGACGCCAACATACGGGCGGACTTTGCTTTTGCTATCAAAGAAATAGTACTGCGCCATTAAGGTTGGCGGCAGCTGGCGCACGGTGGCCAGATTTCCGGTGGCGCCCAGTCCAACCTTATGACGAAACGGTGTGGCGGCCAGTAGCTCAACGCCGATGTTATCCGTCGCCATATAGGTAAAGGTTAAACCCAGTTGCGTATCGTTGCTGACGTTAAAGCCGCCCATACCCAGCACATTGTCAGAGCCTTCGGTCGGACGGACGGTGGCGCTACCTGCGCGCATAAAGAAATCACCGGCTTCATGAGCCAGAGCCAGTTGCGGAATTGCCAGCGCCATCAGCAGTGCGCATTTTGCCAGTTTCATAATCACTCCTTTGCCAAAAAAGATGGGTCTCGATGTTGAATGCGGCACAACATTTACCCCTTTTTTGGTAAAAGATCATCTGCATCAATCTAAATTAATCACTTAAAAAACAATGGATTGATTCAGATCAATTTTGGCCTTACACCGCGTAATAAAAGTCCGCTTGCGAAAATTTTCCGCCGTGATTATTTTACCTTTCCCCTGTGTGATTTTGGTTCGATGCCTTAGAGGTGGCGGGCGATCAGATGAGCGATTTACTAAACCCTTGTGTAACCTGTGGCGCATGCTGCGCGCATTTCCGTGTTTCTTTTTACTGGGCCGAAGCCGATGATGGCGCCGGTGCCGTTCCCGTTGAATTAACCGAGCCGTTAGGCCTGTTTATGCGCAATATGCGCGGCACCAACCAACACCAACCGCGCTGTGTTGCGCTAGAGGGAGAGGTCGGCGGCTGCGTCTCCTGCGGCATTTATCAGCAGCGTCCGTCACCTTGTCGGGAGTTTTCAATGTCCGGCGAGAACGGTGAACTGAACGAAGCCTGCGATCGCGCCCGTGCTCGCTATGGTCTTCCTGCGCTTTTTCACCCTTCTTTACCTGTTATGACAGAAAGTTATCCCAATGCGGGTGCCAGCACGCCAGTAGAACATGTACAATCGCCGGGTTAATTAATCCGGTTCTTTCAAGGAGTTTACATGTCTATCACGGCAAGCTCGTTATACCGTGACACAGGAAATTTTTTGCGCCATCAGTTGGTTACTATTTTATTGCTGGCGCTGCTGACCTCGTTCATTACTGTGATCGTCGGCCACGCGTTAACGCCAGGTGAAGACCAGCTCTCATTGTTGAGCCAGTCAGATGACAGCGCATCCTCGCTGTTTGAGCTGGTACAAAATATGTCTCCGGATCAGCAGCGTATTTTGCTGCGCGCTTCCGCTGCAGGCACGTTTGCTGCATTGATTGGTAATACGCTGCTGCTGGGTGGCATGCTATTCCTGATCCCAATGGTGTCGGGCGGACAACGCGTGAGCGCTCTGCGTGCTATTGGTGCGTCTGCGCCAATCCTGCCAAAGCTGCTGCTGCAAACCTTCCTGATCACCTTGCTGGTACAGCTGGGCTTTATGGTGCTGATGGTGCCGGGCGTGATTCTGGCCATCCTGTTTTCACTGGCGCCAGTGATTCTCGCCAATGAGAAGCTCGGCGTGATCGGCGCGATGCGCGCCAGCATGCGTCTCGCATGGAAGAATATTAAGGTTATCGCACCGGCCATTGTGCTGTGGCTGCTGGCCAAAATTGTGCTGATGTTCTTCTTTTCATCGCTGACCGTGCTGCCCGCCAACATCGCCTCCGTGGTGTTGAACGCGCTGGGTAATCTGGTCTCCGCTGTACTGATCATCTATCTGTACCGGCTGTATATGCTGTTACGTTAATCGTTATGGCGCTCACCCGGGCGCCATAATTGAACGCTCCTGCCCTAATTGGAAACGCTATGAAGCAGTTACTCGATTTTCTTCCCCTGGTGGTTTTCTTCATCTTCTACAAGCTGTACGACATCTTTGTCGCCTCCGGTGCACTGATTGTTGCCACCGGTCTGGCGCTGGTCGTCAGTTGGGTGCTTTACCGCAAGCTGGAAAAGATGACCATTTTTACTTTTGTGCTGGTTGCGGTATTCGGCACGCTGACGCTGGTGTTCCACAACGATGAATTTATCAAATGGAAAGTCACGGTAATTTATTCGCTGTTTGCCGTCGCGCTGCTCTACAGCCAGTGGTTTATGAAGCAACCGCTGATCCAAACCATGCTAGGTAAAGAGTTGCAATTGCCGTCAGGCGTGTGGCGCAATCTCAACATCGCTTGGGCAATTTTCTTCCTCGCCTGCGGCTTAGCGAATATTTATGTTGCGTTTTGGTTATCGCAGGAATTTTGGGTTAACTTTAAAGTGTTCGGTCTGACCGGCCTGACCCTACTCTTTACCCTGTTAAGCGGCGTGTATATCTGGCGACAGATGCCGCAACAAGAACAAAAATAATGCCACTCCGCCCGACAACGTCGGGCTTCTCTTCACCTGCAGAAGAACTGAGCAATGGACGAAAAACATAAGTCGCCGCAAGGCGAGATGGTGTTGCGTACCCTGGCAATGCCAGCGGACACCAATGCCAACGGTGATATCTTTGGTGGTTGGTTGATGTCGCAGATGGATATGGGCGGCGCAATCAAGGCAAAAGAGATTGCTGAAGGACGTGTTGTTACCGTGCGCGTGGATGGAATGACGTTCCTTAAACCCGTAGCGGTTGGCGATGTGGTGAGCTGCTACGCACGCTGCATCCGCACCGGCAACAGCTCCATGACCATTAACGTCGAAGTGTGGATCAAGAAAGTGTCGTCCGAACCCATTGGACAGACTTACTGCGCAACTGAAGCGGTGTTTGTCTACGTCGCCGTCGACAATACCGGGCAATCTCGCCCACTACCGCCCGGTAGAAGTAATTTAAGCGATCTATAACACTAAAAAAGCGGTCATCTGACCGCTTTCTTTTTGCTTCTCAAATATCATTGCTTATTCGATATTGGCGCCGCCGTTGATGCGGAACACGATATTCATGGTCAGATTCTTACCCGGACGACCCGGCTGATAACGCCATTTCTTCATCGCCTGTTTCACTTCGCGCTCAAACATGTTGCGCGGTTCAGCCGACAAGATCTCAACGTTATCGACACGTCCCTCACTATCAACATCAAACTGCACGCGTACACGTCCCTCAACGCGCAGCGCGAACGCACGCGCCGGATAGGCTGGTTTGCTGACGTTCATCGCTTTCGGGCCATCAGAGATGCTTGGCGTTGCGGTTGGATTGGCTTTCGGCGCGGTGGTTGGACGCGTCTGCGTGGTTGGCGCGTCCTGCTTCACCGGATTTTCCTGCGGCTTCACTTCCTGACGCGGTTTCGGCTCAACCTTTTTTTCCACCTTTGGCTTCGGTTTAGGTTTTGGCTTCGGCTTAGGTTCCGGTTTAGGAATTGGCACCGGCTCAACCTTCGGCGGCTCTGGCGCTACTTCAGGTTCCGGCTCAGGCTCGGGAGGTGGTGGCGTAACCTGGGCAGGTGCAGGTTCGGGTTGTACTTCAGGCGCCACCAGCGAAACGCTGATAGGCTGCGACGCTTTTGGAACTTCAATGACCTGATGAAACGATGCATAGAGAATGCCAGCGATCAACGAACCGTGAAGTACCACGGATAAAATTACAGCAATGGGGGTACGTGTAGGTAAAGGCGTAGTCAACGTGGTCATATCATTCATGTTCATTGAGTGAAGCGCAGATTTTAAATGCAAATAGCAATCAGTTTCAATAAGCGATGTAAATGTGGCTGCAGAAAGGCCTTTTTTAACCCTGATTGCGCTGAATGACAGCGTATTTATCTTTCGTTTGCACTCTGATTAACGATCACTTAACGTGTCACGCAATTTCGGCAAGTCTAACGGGAGTATCCCATCGTGCTTTACGTCATTTATGCGGAAGATACCGCTGATTCACTGGAAAAACGCAACTCGGTACGTCCCGCGCATCTTGCTCGTTTACAGCTGTTGCAAGATGAAGGTCGTCTGATTGCTGCGGGTCCGCTGCCAGCGGTTGACAGCAACGATCCAGGCCCGGCCGGTTTCAGCGGTTCCGTGATCATCGCCGAATTCTCTTCACTGGAAGTCGCGGAATCATGGGCCAAAGACGATCCCTACATTGCCGCAGGCGTGTATGAGAAAGTCGCGGTCAAACCGTTCAAACGCGTTTTCTAATCTATGTGGCAGTCAGTTTTACTGCTGGTGATAGCTTTCGCTCTCATCGGCAGAGCACTTTGGCTATGGCATCAGCAAGGCTGGCGCAACGCTCGGCAGCACATTGTGATGTTAATTGTGCTGGCAGCGGCAGTAGAGATGGTCAATGTTATTCGGGTACTACGCGGCGCATAGTGGCCGCGTAAGCCCATCAGACCATTTGTGAGATAAACAGAATGGAACGGCGATGCTGCTGCGCCACCTGATGACGAATGGTGTGGATGCGTTTATAACGACGCGACTGCCCTTCCAGCCAGCGAGAACGACGACGGTGTACCTGACGTAACATTCTCCAGCGCGCCACTTCATTTTTGCTACGTGTCATCACATCCTCTCAGACAGGCTAAACTCGGCAGGCATTATAAAGATCTGTTGGGAAATACCAAATCGAAAGCTTCATCGAAACGTCATTCACGATTAAAGGTTTCACTACCTGTGATCAGCACGTAAACTTTGCACAACAAAGCGCGAACAGGATGTCCACTTAATGACCACATTTTATACCCTCATCAGTTGGTTACTGCTGTTTGGTTACTGGCTGCTGATTGCGGGTGTCACGCTACGTATTCTGATGAAACGCCGCGCAGTCACCTCTGCAATGGCCTGGCTGCTGATCATCTACATTCTGCCGCTGGTGGGTATAATCGCCTATCTCTCCTTTGGTGAGTTGCATTTAGGTAAACGGCGTGCCGAACGCGCACGCACCATGTGGCCCTCTACCGCCAAATGGCTCAACGATCTCAAACAGTGTCGGCATATCTTTGCCACCGAACACAGCGACGTGGCGCGTTCCCTGTTTGATTTGTGCCGCCATCGTCAGGGCATTGCTGGCGTGAAAGGTAATCAGCTGCAGTTGCTGACCAGCTCCGACGACGTGATGCACGCGCTGATTCGTGATATCCAGCTGGCGCGTCACAACATCGAGATGGTGTTCTATATCTGGCATCCCGGCGGGCTGGCTGATGAAGTAGCGGAATCGTTGATGGCCGCGTCGCGTCGCGGTGTGCATTGCCGCTTGATGCTGGATTCAGCGGGCAGCGTGACCTTCTTCCGCAGTCCGTGGGCCAATATGATGCGCAACGCTGGCATCGATGTGGTTGAAGCATTGCAGGTAAGCCTGCTGCGTGTGTTCCTGCGCCGCATGGACTTACGTCAGCATCGCAAAGTGGTGCTGATCGATAACTACATCGCGTATACCGGCAGCATGAACCTGGTCGATCCACGCTTCTTTAAGCAGGAAGCGGGCGTGGGCCAATGGATTGATCTGATGGCGCGCATGGAAGGTCCAGTGGCAACCACCATGGGCATTGTGTATGCCTGCGACTGGGAGATTGAAACCGGTAAACGCATTCTGCCGCCCGCGCCAGATGCCAACGTGATGCCCTTCGAACAGGAGAGCGGTCATACCATTCAGGTAATCGCTTCTGGCCCTGGTTTCCCGGAAGATATGATCCATCAGGCTTTGCTCACGGCGGTTTACTCCGCGCGTGAGCAGCTGATTATGACCACGCCCTACTTTGTGCCGAGCGATGACCTGCTGCACGCCATCTGTACCGCGGCGTTACGCGGTGTGGAAGTGAGCATCATTGTGCCGCGCCACAATGATTCGTTGCTGGTAGGCTGGGCAAGCCGCGCCTTCTTTACCGAGTTGCTGGAAGCAGGCGTAAAGATTTACCAGTTTGAAGATGGCCTGTTGCATACGAAAAGTGTGCTGGTGGATGGGCAGTTGAGTTTGGTCGGCACTGTTAATCTGGATATGCGCAGCCTGTGGCTTAATTTTGAGATCACATTGGTGGTTGATGATGATGGCTTTGGCAGCGATCTCGCTACCGTGCAGGACGATTACATCGCCCGCTCACGCTTACTGGATGGCGCTCGCTGGGCTAAACGTGCCTGGTGGCAACGCATCGTTGAACGACTGTTTTACTTCTTTAGTCCTTTACTGTAAAACGAGCGAAAATATTACCGCCTCAGGGCAAGCAGGAATGACCATGGATTTAAATAATCGCCTTACTGAAGATGAAACGCTGGAACAGGCTTACGATATTTTTCTTGAGCTGGCTGGCGACAATCTCGATCCCGCTGACATTATTCTGTTCAATCTGCAGTTTGAAGAGCGCGGTGGCGCGGAACTGTTCGATCCTGCGGAAGACTGGCAGGAACATGTTGATTTTGATCTCAACCCGGACTTCTTCGCAGAAGTGGTGATTGGCCTGGGTGAAGCCGACGGCGAGCCGATCACTGATGTGTTCGCACGCGTCCTGCTGTGCCGCGAGAAAGATCACAAACTCTGCCACATCTTGTGGCGCGAGTAAGCGACAGATAAAAAAACGCCGGGCAATCGCCCGGCGTTTTCATTTACAGCGGATCAACTTTTAAACAAGACACCGCATGTCGGAAGCTGCCTTCCAGCAGCGGCCGGGTTTTAGCACACTCTGGTCCGGCAATCGGGCAACGCGTACGGAATACGCAACCTGATGGCGGATTGATCGGTGATGGCAGCTCCCCTTCCAGCAGCTGGATTTGCTTGTTTTTCTCCAGATCCGGATCGGGAATTGGTACCGCTGACATCAGCGCGCGGGTATACGGATGCTGCGGATTGTTGTACACCGCATCGTAAGTACCCAGCTCAACCGCATGCCCGAGATACATCACCAGCACGCGATCGGAGATGTGTTTAACCACCGCCAAATCGTGCGCGATAAAGATCAGTGACAGCCCCATTTCTCGCTGCAACTTTTGCAACAGATTGACGACCTGCGCCTGAATCGACACGTCGAGCGCCGATACCGGTTCATCACAGATAATCAGCTTCGGCTCCAGAATCAGCGCACGCGCAATGCCAATACGCTGACACTGGCCGCCAGAGAACTCATGCGGATAGCGGTTGATGAGGTTAGGTAGCAACCCAACCTTCATCATCATGCTTTTGACCTTATCCTTCACTTCCTGGCGTGGCATCTTCGGATAATAGGTGCGCAGCGGTTCGGCAATGATATCGCCAATGGTCATACGCGGGTTAAGCGATGCCAGCGGATCCTGGAAGATCATCTGGATATCGCTGCGCGCCTGACGCCACTGCTCCTGACTTTGCCCCAGCAAATCGCGTCCTAACCAGGCGACGCGTCCTTCCGTAGCTTTCACCAGGCCAATGATAGCGCGGGCCAGCGTCGATTTACCGCAACCCGACTCACCGACAACACCCAACGTTTCACCTTCGTACAAACGCAGGCTGACGCCATCGACCGCTTTCAGCGTGTGCGGTGGCTGCCAGAACCACTGTTTGCCATCCTTAATCTCGAAGTGCACCTTAAGGTCGGCGATCTCCAGCAGGACTTTTTTCTCTTCGACTACGGTGCTCATACTAATTCCTCCACCGGCTTGAAGCAGGCACGCAAGCGCCCTTCAGCAAAAGGCTCCAGCGGCGGTGCCTTGGCGCAAATGTCCATGGCGTAAGCGCAGCGAGGCTGGAACGGACAGCCTTGCGGCAGGCGCAGCAAGTTTGGCGGGTTGCCTGGAATGGTGGTCAGCGACTCGCCCTCTTCAGCGTCCAGACGTGGCACCGCACTCAGCAAGCCAATCGAGTACGGATGTGCTGGATGATAAAACACATCGCGGGCACGTCCATACTCCATGGTACGACCGGCGTACATCACCAGCACTTTGTCACAGATACCCGCTACCACGCCGAGATCGTGGGTAATCATCACAATCGCGGTATTAAACTCGCGCTTCAGCTCATTCAGCAGTGTCATGATCTGCGCCTGCACGGTGACGTCGAGTGCTGTGGTCGGCTCATCGGCAATCAGCAGCTTAGGTCGACACAGCAGCGCCATCGCAATCATCACACGCTGGCGCATACCGCCCGAGAACTCATGTGGGAACATCTTCATGCGTTTACGCGCTTCCGGCATTTTCACGGCGTCCAGCATGCGTACCGACTCTTCAAACGCCTGGGCGCTGTTCATGCCTTTATGCAGCTTCAGCACTTCCATTAACTGCTCGCCGACGCGCATATACGGATTCAGCGACGTCATCGGGTCCTGGAAGATCATCGCGATCTGCTCAGCACGCAGTTTGTTCAGCTTGTTTTCTGGCAGATTGAGAATCTCTGCGCCGTTAAATTTTGCTGAACCGCCAATGCGCCCATTTTTTGCCAGCAGCCCCATCAAGGCAAACGCGGTTTGCGATTTCCCCGAGCCGGATTCGCCAACAATGCCCAGCGTTTCACCTGCGTGCAGTGAAAAGTTGAGGTCGTTCACAGCGGTGACATCGCCATCGTGGGTGCTGAAGGTGACGCGCAGATCTTTTACATCCAGCAGCAGGTTATTGTTTCCCGCACGTGCAGCCATGGCTGGCTGAAATTCATGAATGGTCATCGGGAAACTCCTTAACGATCTTTCGGGTCGAGGGCATCACGCAAGCCATCGCCGATAAAGTTAAAACAGAACAGCGTGACCACGAGGAAACCGGCCGGGAACATCAGCAACCACGGCGACACTTCCATCGAGTTGGCGCCATCGCTCAGCAACGCGCCCCAACTGCTCAGCGGTTCCTGCGTGCCGAGGCCAAGGAAGCTGAGGAAGGATTCGAACAGGATCATGCTCGGCACAAGCAGCGAGGCATACACCACCACCACGCCCAACACGTTCGGCACAATGTGGCGCAATACGATTTTGAAGGTGCTGACACCGCCGACCTGCGCCGCTTCGATGAACTCTTTGCGCTTCAGGCCCAGGGTCTGCCCGCGCACGATACGCGCCATGTCCAGCCACGACACCATGCCGATCGCCACAAAGATCAGCAGGATATTGCGACCAAAGAAGGTCACCAGCAGGATGACGAAGAACATGAACGGGAAGGAGTTGAGGATCTCCAGAATACGCATCATCACCGAGTCGATTTTACCGCCCAGATAACCCGCCAGTGAGCCATACAGCGTGCCCACCAGCACCGCGATCAGCGCGGAAGCGATGCCCACCATCAGCGAGATACGGCCACCAATCGCAACGCGCACCAGCAGGTCACGGCCAGAGGAATCAGTACCGAACCAGTGACCGGAAACGGTATCCGGCGCGGCAGACATCATCGCCCAGTCGGTATCGTCATATTTAAATTGCGACAACATCGGGGCGAACACCACAAACAGCGTGATCACCAGCAGCACCAGCAGGCTGATAAACGCCGCGCGGTTATGTATAAAGCGACGACGCGCATCCTGCCAGAGGCTGCGCCCTTCGACTTCCAGTTTTTCACTGAAGGCATCCAGAGCTTCGCTGTTTTTCTTACTTAACATCATGGGCGAGCTCCACAATCAGTAACGGATTTTCGGATCGATCACGGCGTATAGCACATCAACGATCGCGTTAAACAGAATGGTCAGCACGCCAACCAGAATGGTCAGGCTCATCACCAGCGAGTAGTCACGGTTCAATGCCCCGTTGACGAACAACTGGCCGATGCCCGGCAAACCATAGATGGATTCAATCACCATGGAACCGGTGATGATGCCGACAAACGCCGGTCCCATATAGGAAAGCACCGGTAACATAGCGGGCTTCAGCGCGTGACGCAGCACGATACGGCGCAACGGCAGGCCTTTGGCGCGCGCGGTGCGGATGAAGTTTGAGTGCATCACTTCAATCATCGAACCACGGGTAATACGCGCGATGCTGGCGATATAGGCCAGCGACAGCGCCACCATCGGCAGCAACATGTAATTCCATTGGCCGCCGTTCCAGCCGCCGCCTGGCAGCCAGCGTAAGGTAATCGCAAATACCAGCACCAGTAACGGTGCTACGACAAAGCTGGGGATCACCACGCCGGTCATCGCGACCCCCATCACGGCATAATCCCACAAGCTGTTCTGCTTCAGGGCGGCGATCACGCCAGCCGTTACGCCCAGCACCACGGCGAGGAAGAATGCCGCCAGACCGAGTTTGGCTGATACCGGGAAGGCGTGGCCGACCAGATAATTGACCGAGTAATCTTTGTATTTAAACGAGGGACCAAAGTCGCCATGTGCCAACTGCACCAGATAGCTCAGGTACTGTTTGCCAATCGGATCGTTGAGATGGTACTTCGCTTCGATATTCGCCATCACTTCTGGCGACAGAACGCGTTCGCCGGTAAATGGACTGCCGGGTGCCAGTCGCATCATAAAGAATGAGATGGTGATGAGGATAAACAGCGTCGGGATGGCTTCAAGGAGCCGACGCAGGATGAATTTTAACATTGCCGTACCTACCAGGCTGTTGCTTCACAAAGTAAAAAGGCGGTGCCGCAGCACCGCCACTATCGATAGCCTGAGTGCTATTAATGTTTAATGATATACAGGTTTTTATCGACGGTTTTATCCAGCGGATCGTTGCCGGTGTAACCGCCCACGTAAGGTTTCACCAGACGCGCATTGACGTAGTAGTAAACCGGCACGATGGTGCTGTCTTTATCCAGAATCTGCTCAGCTTTCTGATAATCCGCTACGCGCGCTTTATCGTCTGTGGCTTTAACCGCATCGTGGATAACTTTATCGAAGTCAGCGCTCTTATAGTGCGAGGTGTTACTGCTGCTGTCAGACAGCATGATGTTCAGGAATGAAGTCGGTTCGTTGTAATCCGCACACCATGCCGCACGAGAGACATCAAAGTTGCCCTGATGACGCGTATCCAGGAAGGTTTTCCACTCCTGGTTCTCCAGCTTGATGTTGACGCCGATGTTTTTCTTCCAGATAGAAGAGGCAGCGATCGCCAGTTTCTTGTGCAGATCGGAGGTGTTGTACAGCAGGTTGAAGGTCAGCGGTTTATCCGCAGTGTAACCCGCTTCAGCCAGCAGCTTTTTCGCTTCTTCGTTACGCTTGTTCTGATCCCATTTGAACCAATCCGGCGGCAGCAGTTCCATGCCATCGGTGGCTGGCGGGGTGAAGCTGTAAGCCGGTTGCTGACCTTGTGCCAGAACCTTGTTCACCATGATGTCGCGATCCAGACCGAGTTTCAGCGCGGTACGGACGCGTGGATCGGTGAATGGTGCTTTCTGGTTATTGATTTCGTAGTAATAGGTGCACAGATATGGCTTCACCATCAACTCTTTGCCGTTATCACGCTGCAGTTTTTTGAACAGCTCGATTGGCATGTTGTTGTAAGTGATATCACTGCCGTTCTCAGAGAAGTAACGGTTAACGTCGCTGACTTCGGAGTTAATTGGCAGGAAGGTGACTTTGTTCAGAACGGTATGCTCGTTATCCCAATACTGCGTATTACGCACGAGAGTTACGCGTTCGTTGATCACGTGTGATTCAAGTTTGAATGCGCCGTTGCCGACCCAGTTCTGCGGTTGGGTCCACTGATCGCCGAATTTGTCGATAGCAGGTTTATAAACCGGAGACATTACTGAGTTGATCAGCAGCTTATAGAAGTACGGTACGGGCTCGCTCAGCGTCACTTCCAGCGTGTGATCGTCGATGGCTTTTACACCCAGCTCGGATGTCGGCTTTTTACCGGCGATGATGTCGTCAACATTGACGATGTGACCGTATTGCGGATAGCTGGCATAAGGCGATGCAGTTTTCGGATCGACCAGGCGCTGCCAGCTGTAAACGAAATCTTGTGCGGTGACTGGTTCACCGTTGGACCATTTAGCGTTCTTGCGCAGGTGGAAAGTCCAGACTTTGAAATCTTTGTTTTCCCAGCTTTCCGCCACGCCCGGAACTGGTTTGCCATCGCTGTCGCTGGTGATCAAACCTTCATACAGGTCACGCGCGATGTTGTCTTCGGGAACACCTTCAATCTTGTGGGGATCAAGCGACTGTACTTCATCGCCGTTACCGCGAACCAGTTCCTGTTTTGCTGCCAATTCAACGCCTGCTGGCACTGTTGCTGCCAGCGCGGCATTCCCTGCCAGCGCGCCGATTGCTGCTAATACGCCCGCTGCAATCAGGCTTTTTTTTGTGATGTTGTTCATTATTACGCTCCAGTTTTATTATCTTTACCGGGTCGATTTAACGCCCGGCGTACCCCGTTTCCAGGTGATCTTCGCGTGTCTGAACGAAGACCCTAATCACCCTTCAGGGTTTACCACGGTAAAGTGCCGCCCGACTGTAGCGCCGGATCGGCCCATTACTCAATGTTTCTTTATGTAATAGTATTTCAACGCCAGCATGTCCTGCGGATCTTTACCGGTAAAACCGCCCACCCAAGGTTTTACCAACCGCACGCTAACGCGGTAGTAGACAGGTACGATTGGCGAATCTTTATCGAGTTGCGCTTCAGCTTGCTGATAAAGAGCGGCGCGCTTTGCTTCATCTGAAGTGGTTAATGTTTGCTTCATTAACTGGTCGAACGCCGGACTTTGATAAAACGCGGTGTTAATTGATGAACCGCTCAACAGCATATTCAGGAAGGTCGAAGGCTCGTTGTAATCCGCGCACCATGTCGCGCGTACCACGTCGTACTGCGCCTGGTGACGCGTCTCCAGCAGCGTTTTCCACTCCTGATTCTGTAATGTCACCACCGCACCTAGATTTTTTTGCCACATCGAGGCCGCAGCAATCGCCTGTCGCTTGTTTTGTTCCG
The DNA here is from genome assembly GCF_024707505.1 of Pantoea sp. SOD02. GTDB lineage: Bacteria > Pseudomonadota > Gammaproteobacteria > Enterobacterales > Enterobacteriaceae > Pantoea > Pantoea symbiotica. The sequence continues at coordinate 2,237,748 of NZ_CP102604.1, forward strand.
AGGTGTTGTACAGCAGCGTAAAACGCAGCGGGTTTTGCTGATTAAAGCCGGCCTCAGCTAATAACTGTTTGGCGCTGGCATTACGCTCGGACTGCGTTTGTTGCGCCCAGGTCGGTGGGGAAAGCGTGATACCGTGGGTAAACGGCGGCGTCAAACCGTAGGCAGGAATCTGACCTTGACCCATGATCTTCTGCGCAATGATGTCGCGATCAAGGGTTAACTTCAGCGCTGCACGTACTCGTGCGTCATCGAACGGCGCTTTTTTGTTGTTGATTTCGTAGTAGAAGGTGCACAGCAGCGGACTGATTTTGACCTCATCGCCGAGATCCTGCTGTAACTTTTTAAACAGTTCCGGCGGCACTGCACTGTTGGTCATATCGGTGCCACCGCTGCGATAGCGGTTGATATCACTGTTCTCTGAAGAGAGCGGCAAGAACACGCCCTCTTCAATCACCGTGTGTGCATTATCCCAATACTGCGGATTGCGCTTCACCACGATTTTTTCATTCACCACCCAGTCCGACAGCGTAAAAGCGCCATTGCCAACATAGTGTTGCGGCTGCGTCCACTGCTCGCCCCACTGCTCTATCGCCGGACGATAGACGGGTTTCATCGCACTGTGGGCCAGCATGGCAACAAAATAGGGAACGGGTTCAGAAAGGGTAACTTGTAGATGACGATCGTCGAGAGCTTTAACGCCGAGTTCAGCTGGCGCGGCTTTGCCAGACAAGATGGCATCAACGTTGGCGACATGGGCCGCCTGTAAATAGCTGGCGTAAGGCGAGGCCGTTTTGGGATCGGCCAGGCGCTGCCAACTGTAGACGAAATCCTGGGCGGTAACGGGCTGGCCGTTACTCCAGCGCGCATCGTCACGCAGCGTGAAAGTCCAGATGCGCCCTTCTTCGCTTTGCCATTGCTTAGCGACACCGGGGACGAGTTGACCGTTATTATCGGTTTCAACCAGACCTTCCAGCAAATTACGCATGACATTGGATTCCGGCACGCCTTCCGCTTTCTGCGGATCGAGCGTTGCCACTTCGCTGCCATTATTAATCACGATCCGCTGTAATTCGGATAATTCAGTGCCTGCGGGAATTTGTGCTGCCTGGCTTGAGGCCATTGCGCCTGTGAGACATAAGGCAAGCACTGAACGTACGGCCGTTTTCGCTACCATGCATTTCATCAACAAATATCAACCTTAATCATAAGCCTGATAGCCTGTAAGCAAGAAGCGTACACATTTGTCGCTATCAGATAAAAAATTTGTGATGTGCCGAAAATTATCAGAACCGATGCCCGCACGCCAAAGCTAAACTGCAAAAATGTTAGCAGATTCTCTTTTATCACGTTCAGTCAAGTAGGAAAAGTGTTAATTATTGGGATGAAATATCAGTTAACCTACTGATTTAAATCAATATAATATCGTTATCGCATAAAGTTTATTCATTATTGTTATTAAGTTATAGTTTTTACGAATACAACTGAAAAATCATCATTTCACAACATAATGATTTCATCACTCAGCCAATGACTTTCCCGTAATGCTAACAAGAAAGAATTATACAGAGTATTTATCTGTGATAATTATCACAGTTTAATGTGAACTGCTGGATACTTTTATCAAGATTAGTAGTAAAAGTGATGCGGAGGTTAATGTGTTAAGAAGGATGAATGAAATTACCAAAATGGTGCAATTAAGTTTAACGTTGCACCATTGTGGATCGCGTTGCTGGTTAAGATTAAAAATTAAGGGCTATTAATTGAGTAATCCGGGGAAGATTGATTTCATGCCGGTGACAATAAATTCTATGCCCAATGCCATTAACAACAATCCCATGATACGAGTGATAACGTTGATCCCGGTTTGGCCAAGTACTCGCACCATCAATGGTGCTGCGCGAAACAGTAGCCAACAGCAAAACGCGAAAATTGCAATCGCGATACTAAAGCCAATTAGGTTCTGCCAGCTGTGATAACGCGTACTCCAGACGATGGTTGAACTGATTGCGCCGGGACCGGCCATCAACGGTAAAGCCAGCGGTACCACGCCAATACTTTCACGAATGGCGCTCTCTGACTTCTCCTGCTTGTTCTGCTTATCCTCACCCAGTTTTCCGCTGATCATCGACATCGCGATGGTGACGACCAGAATCCCGCCGGCAATACGGAACGAATCTATCGAAATACCAAACAGATGCAGGATGCCATCACCAAGGAAAAGTGACGTCCACAGGATAATGGCGACGGCCAGGTTCGCGGTGAGGTTGGTTTTGTTGCGCTCAACCACAGCCTGATAGCTGGTCATGCTGATAAAGACCGGGATGATACCTACCGGATTTACCAGGGCAAACAAACCGACAAAAAACTTAATGTAGCCGGATAGATCAAGTAGCACGGGGTTCAAAGTGGGCTCCGGTAAAGTCTGAGTAGAAAAACGCGCTTAATGTAGTGCATAAGCCGGGCGGAAAACCAGAGGCGCCAACAGAAATTTATGCTGCCGGCAAAGCTTTAAGTCAGTTCTTTCAACTACTGTTAACGTTGGGTTATGTCAATGAAGCCAGCAGGTACCGCAGATGTGGCACATCACGCTAACTTTACTTGCAAAAGTTAGTGCTGAAAGGTGTCAGCTTGGATCAGGATTGATCTGCATCAAAATTTACCTACCCCATCAGGGGTAATCTTACCCCGTCGAAACAACTTCCTGACGCTTAAAAATCTTGACAAGGAAACCCTTTTAGTAAGCAAAGGCAAAACAGTCGCCAACCTGACCAAAATATAAGCATAGCGTGACTATACTTCTGGATTCAGGCTTGTTTACTAAAAGAGTTTAACTTCCTTCAGGAGAGCACTATGGCCGTTACTAATGTTGCCGAACTTAATGCACTGGTTGAGCGTGTAAAAAAGGCACAGCGTGAGTATGCTAATTTCAGTCAGGAACAAGTTGATGCCATCTTCCGCGCTGCCGCACTTGCTGCTGCAGACGCACGAATTCCTCTGGCCAAGCTGGCCGTTGCCGAATCAGGCATGGGTATTGTTGAAGATAAAGTGATCAAGAACCACTTTGCTTCTGAATACATCTACAACGCTTACAAAGATGAAAAAACCTGCGGTATCCTCGCCACTGATGACACCTTCGGCACCATTACCATTGCTGAACCGATTGGCCTGATCTGCGGTATCGTTCCAACCACCAACCCAACTTCTACGGCTATTTTCAAAGCGCTGATTAGCCTGAAAACCCGTAATGGCATTATCTTCTCGCCACATCCACGTGCGAAAGATGCAACCAATAAAGCCGCAGACATTGTGCTGCAAGCGGCGATTGCGGCGGGTGCACCAAAAGATATTATCGGCTGGATCGATACCCCTTCTGTCGAGCTTTCTAATCAGTTAATGCATCACCCCGATATAAACCTGATCCTTGCAACCGGCGGTCCGGGCATGGTGAAGGCTGCATACAGTTCCGGTAAACCGGCAATTGGTGTAGGTGCAGGTAACACGCCAGTCGTGATTGATGAAACAGCGGATATCAAACGCGCCGTCGCGTCTATCCTGATGTCGAAAACCTTCGATAACGGTGTGATTTGTGCTTCTGAGCAATCCGTGATTGTAGTTGATTCGGCTTATGACGCGGTTCGAGAGCGTTTTGCCAGCCACGGTGGCTACCTGCTGCAAGGTAAAGAGCTGAAAGCCATTCAGGATATCATTCTGAAGAATGGCGCGTTGAATGCGGCGATTGTAGGCCAGCCAGCGACGAAGATTGCCGAATTGGCCGGAATTAGCGTGCCTGCAACTACCAAGATTCTGATCGGTGAAGTGAAACTGGTTGATGAGTCTGAGCCTTTCGCACATGAAAAACTCTCTCCAACCTTAGCGATGTACCGTGCGAAGGATTACCACGACGCGGTAGATAAAGCTGAAAAACTGGTAACAATGGGCGGTATCGGCCACACCTCATGCCTGTATACCGACCAGGATAACCAAATCGAACGCGTGCACTACTTCGGCGACAAAATGAAGACCGCGCGTATTCTGATTAATACACCGGCGTCACAAGGCGGTATCGGTGATCTGTACAACTTCAAACTGGCTCCGTCACTGACGCTGGGCTGTGGTTCATGGGGCGGTAACTCCATTTCTGAAAACGTGGGACCAAAACATCTCATAAACAAGAAAACCGTGGCCAAGCGAGCTGAGAATATGTTGTGGCATAAACTTCCGAAGTCTATTTACTTCCGTCGTGGCTCACTGCCGATTGCTCTGGAAGAAGTGGCAACTGACGGTGCCAAACGCGCCTTTATCGTTACCGACCGCTTCCTGTTCAATAACGGCTATGCCGACCAGGTGACTCGCGTACTGAAATCACACGGTATCGAAACCGAAGTCTTCTTCGAAGTTGAAGCTGACCCAACGCTGAGCATCGTTCGTAAAGGTGCAGAGCAGATGAACAGCTTTAAACCTGATGTGATTATCGCACTCGGCGGTGGTTCACCGATGGATGCAGCAAAAATTATGTGGGTGATGTACGAACATCCTGAAACGCATTTCGAAGAGTTGGCACTGCGCTTTATGGACATCCGTAAACGCATCTATAAGTTCCCGAAAATGGGCGTCAAAGCGCGCATGGTTGCCATCACGACCACTTCCGGTACCGGTTCTGAAGTCACACCATTTGCCGTGGTGACTGATGATGCGACCGGCCAGAAATACCCATTAGCGGATTATGCTCTGACACCAGACATGGCGATTGTTGACGCCAACCTGGTGATGGATATGCCGCGTTCACTCTGCGCCTTCGGTGGTCTCGATGCGGTGACGCACTCACTTGAAGCCTACGTTTCCGTATTAGCGAACGAGTATTCTGACGGCCAGGCTTTGCAAGCACTGAAACTGCTGAAAGAGAACCTGCCTGCCAGCTATCGCGATGGCGCGAAAAATCCTGTGGCTCGCGAACGTGTTCACAATGCAGCGACTATCGCGGGGATTGCGTTCGCTAACGCCTTCCTGGGTGTGTGTCACTCAATGGCGCATAAACTGGGGTCTGAGTTCCATATCCCACATGGTCTGGCAAACGCCCTGCTGATTTCAAACGTCATTCGCTACAACGCCAATGACAACCCGACCAAGCAGACGGCTTTCAGCCAGTACGATCGTCCACAAGCACGTCGTCGTTATGCCGAGATTGCCGACCATCTGGGACTCTCCGCCGCTGGCGACCGTACCGCGCAGAAAATTGAAAAACTGCTCGCCTGGCTTGAAGAGATGAAAACGCAGTTGGGCATCCCAACCTCTATCCGCGAAGCGGGTGTGCAAGAGGCGGACTTCCTTGCGAAAGTTGACAAGCTGGCTGAGGATGCATTCGATGACCAATGTACCGGTGCGAACCCACGCTATCCGCTGATTGCTGAGTTAAAACAAATCATGCTGGATACCTTCTACGGCCGTGAATTCTCTGAGTCACTGAATGAGAAAGCTGAAGAAGTTAAAGCCGAAGTAAAAGTTGATAAGAAAATGAAGAAAGCGTAAAGCGCTTTAAACAAAAAACCCGCTTCGGCGGGTTTTTTTATGGCTTGCTGAGCAGTTAACCCTGCGGGGATTGTGAGCCGTAAATCGCCTGAAGGGAACCTTCATCAATCGCCTGCTTATAATGTTTACGGCAGACCGATATATAGCGCTCATTGCCACCAATCACCACCTGCTCGCCTTCGCTAAAGGGTTTACCCTTTGCATCGAGACGAAGGACCATGCTGGCTTTTCTGCCACAATGGCAGATGGTTTTAAGCTCAACCAGCTTATCCGCCCATGCCAGCAAATATTGGCTGCCTACAAACAGCTCTCCACGGAAATCCGTGCGCAAGCCATAGCAAAGCACCGGAATATCCAGATTGTCGACAACATCAGATAACGCTTTCACCTGTTCGCGCGTGAGGAACTGGCTTTCATCGACTAACACACAATGCACGGGTTGCTTCGCATGTTCTGCCGCTATTTCCTCATCGAGCCTTGTCTCATCGTTATATAAAAATGCAGGAGACGAAAGACCGATGCGTGAACTGACTTTGCCTGCACCAAAGCGGTTATCGATCTCGGCGGTATAAACCAGCGATCGCATCCCGCGCTCGTGGTAATTATAAGAAGATTGCAGCAAAGCCGTTGATTTACCCGCATTCATCGCAGAGTAATAAAAATAAAGTTGAGCCATTAGAAAATCTCATCGTAGCCTATATCTGTTGCGCCGCAGTTTACCATAAAGCTGTATACCTGTAGCGATGCATTATTTTTATCATTTGCTCAAATTAACATCACCATCAAGATGGATATCACTGCGCCCAAAAAAGAGAGCACGTTTTGACAAAGTAGCGATTAAGCCGATATTTCATTCGTTTTAATTAAAGCCGAAGCGTCAGGATTAGCGTGGGCTAAGCGTTCAGCCTACTAAGCCAGTTAAAAAAGATTGCCAGATAAGTAAATATATTCTGAATAGCGTTATAAAATCGCACTCCTTTTTTATTTTTACGTTTTGCTTTTAAATCCGGCTATTGCAGTTATTTTTTTGCACCACTATTATGAGTCGGCAGAACAACCTCCATTTATTATATTTTGAGATTAGGACAATGAGCGAAGCACTTAAAATTCTTAATAATATCCGTACATTGCGCGCACAGGCTCGGGAATGCTCTCTGGAAACATTGGAAGAGATGCTGGAAAAACTCGAAGTTGTGGTCAATGAGCGTCGTGAAGATGATACTCATGCACAAGCGGAAAATGCAGAGCGCACACGCAAGCTTGAACAATATCGCGAGATGCTGATTGCCGATGGCATCGACCCAAATGAGCTATTGCAGGCATTATCTGAAACAAAAGTTCCGGGTAAAGCCAAGCGTGCTGCGCGCCCCGCTAAATATTCTTACGTTGATGAAAACGGTGAAAACCGCACCTGGACTGGCCAGGGCCGCACGCCTGCTGTGATTAAAAAAGCAATTGAAGAACAAGGTAAACAACTGGACGATTTCCTACTGTAATCATTCCAGCGCTCAGAATTGTAATTAGTTCACCACTAATTCACTTTGACCAGGTAAGAAAAAGGAAGCCAATGGCTTCCTTTTTTAATGCTTAATTATTGTTGATAGAAGCGGCGATACCAATCAACAAAATGCTGCACACCCTGCTCAACGCTAGTTTGAGGACGGAAATTGATCGCCTGATACAGAGGTTGTGTATCAGCGCTGGTACCCAGCACGTCGCCGGGTTGCATTGGCAGCATATTTTTCTTCGCTTCAATGCCCAATGCTTTTTCCAGCGACTCAATATAGGTCATTAAGCTGGTCGGCTGGCTATTGCCGATGTTGTAAACGCGATAAGGTGCCGAACTGCTTGCAGGCGAACCAGCTTCAACTGTCCAGCTATCATCCGGTTGAGGAATTACATCCTGCAAACGTACGATCGCTTCTGCAATGTCATCAATATAAGTGAAGTCACGCGTCATTTGTCCGTTGTTATAAACGTCAATTTGTTCACCCGCTAACATCGCGCGGGTAAATTTGAACAGCGCCATATCCGGACGGCCCCACGGACCATAAACGGTGAAAAAGCGTAATCCTGTAGTGGGCAATTGATAAAGATGTGAATAGGTATGCGACATCAATTCGTTAGCTTTTTTAGTGGCCGCATAGAGTGAAACCGGATGGTCAACGGAATCGTCTGTTGAAAAAGGCATTTTGCGATTCAGGCCATAAACTGAACTTGATGAGGCATAAAGAAGGTGGCCGATTTTATGATGGCGGCAGCCTTCAAGAATATTGAGATGACCGATTAAATTTGCTTCGGCATAAGCATGGGGATTTTCGATCGAATAACGTACGCCAGCCTGAGCGCCCAAATGAATAACGCGTTCAAACGCATGCTCAGCGAATAAAGAAGAAATGGCCTGGCGATCCGCCAGGTCCATTTTTACGAAAATAAAATCAGAATGTTGTGTGTTCTGGTCTAAACGGGCCTGCTTAAGGCTAACATCATAATAGTCATTCAGGTTATCGATACCGACAACCTGGTGACCAGCGGCCAGCAAGCGCTGACTGACGTGAAATCCAATAAAACCTGCCGCGCCGGTGACCAGAAACTTCATACATCCCTCATTATTCTACGATTTTAATTGATGCTCCGCGGCCGATTGCATAGTACGTGAAACCGCGCTTGCTGATACGCTCTGGATCATACAGGTTACGACCATCAAAAATCACGGGTTCTTTTAACGCACTTTTGATGACGTCAAAATCTGGTGCACGGAAGTTTTGCCATTCAGTACAGATAACTAAGCCATCCGCACCCTGCAGCGCTGCTTCTTTGGTGCCCATCAACTTCAGATCGTTACGATGACCATAAACGCGTTGCGCTTCGTCCATCGCTTCTGGGTCAAACGCCTGAACCGTTGCACCGGCTTCCCACAGTGTTTCCATCAGCACGCGGCTGGAGGCTTCACGCATGTCGTCAGTGTTCGGTTTGAACGCCAATCCCCACAAAGCAAAGGTTTTGCCGCGCAGATCGTCGCCAAAATGACGCTTAATAAAGGTTGGCAGCTTGTTCTTCTGCGAATCGTTAACGTCTTCAACCGCCTGCAACAGACGCGGAGTGTAACCAATTGACTCAGCAGTACGAATCAGTGCCTGCACGTCTTTCGGGAAACAAGAACCACCATAGCCGCAGCCAGGATAGATGAAGTGATAACCGATACGTGAATCTGAACCGATACCCTGGCGAACCTTCTCAACGTCGGCTCCCAGACGTTCTGCCAGGTTAGAGATCTCGTTCATGAAGCTGATTTTGGTTGCCAGCATGCAGTTAGCCGCATATTTGGTCAGCTCTGCACTGCGGATATCCATCAAAATCATACGATCATGATTACGGTTGAACGGCTCATACAGCTCGCGTAGCAGCTCAACCACTTCATCATTATCGGTACCGACAACGATACGCTCAGGACGCATACAGTCATTAACTGCTGCACCTTCCTTGAGGAATTCCGGGTTTGAAACCACGTCAAAGGCGATGTTCACATCACGCTTTTGCAAAGTTTCAGTCATCACCGCACGAACGCGATCCGCTGTACCTACGGGTACAGTTGATTTGTCGATAACAACTTTGTGATCGTTCATGTGCTGCGCGATTGTGCGCGCAACAGCTGTCACATATTTCAGATCGGCAGAACCGTCTTCATCCGGTGGCGTACCCACGGCGATAAACTGCATCACGCCATGATTAACGCCCTCTTCCGCATTCGTGCTGAACTTCAGGCGACCCGACTCATAATTGGACATAACGAGTGGCGTCAGGCCCGGTTCAAAGATCGGAATATTGCCTTTCTTTAAGTTCTCGACTTTCTTTTCGTCGACATCAATACAGAGAACGTCATGTCCGACTTCGGCCAACACCGCAGCCTGAACCAGACCGACATAGCCGATACCAAATACAGTGACTTTCATTGAATTATCCTGTGTTTATTGAGTTACTTTTTGTTGCCTACCGCGCCTTCGAGCCACTGAGTGAAATCTTTACCCAGGACTGGATGGCGAACGCCGTACTCAACAAACGCTTGCATGTAACCCAGTTTGTTACCGCAGTCATGGCTAACACCGTTCAGGTGATAAGCTTCAACGGTCTCTTTTTCCATCAGCATCGCAATGGAGTCAGTCAGCTGAACTTCGCCACCTGCACCTGGAGGTGTTTTCGCCAGCAGTGGCCAGATTTCAGCAGACAGCACGTAACGACCAACAACGGCCAGGTTTGATGGGGCTTCAGAAGCTTTAGGCTTCTCAACCACGCCAACCATTGGCGCGCTCTGACCTGCAGAGAGATCAGCACCCTGGCAGTCAACCACACCGTAAGCGGTTACATCCGCAACTGGCTCAACCATGATCTGGCTGCGGCCGCTCTCTTCGTAGCGCGCCAGCATCTCTGCCAGGTTGTCTTTGGTTGGGTCAGATTCGTATTCATCGATGATTACGTCTGGCAGGATTACGGCGAATGGCTCATCACCAATCAGCGGATGTGCACACATTACTGCGTGGCCCAGACCTTTCGCGATACCCTGACGAACCTGCATGATGGTGACGTGTGGAGGGCAGATTGACTGGATTTCATCCAGCAGCTGACGCTTAACACGTTTTTCCAGCATAGATTCCAGCTCAAAACTGGTATCAAAGTGGTTTTCGATGGCGTTTTTAGAAGAGTGTGTAACCAGCACAATCTCGTTAATGCCTGCTGCAATGCACTCATTTACGACATACTGGATCAACGGCTTATCGACCAGCGGTAACATCTCTTTTGGAATAGCTTTGGTCGCAGGCAGCATACGCGTGCCGAGGCCTGCAACTGGGATTACCGCTTTTTTAACTTTAGTCTTATAGGCAGACATCAAAATACCTCTCTTAATAGGCCGTTCAAGTTAATACTTGATATGTCAGTTTAAAAACGAAATGAGTATATCAGTTACTATCAGGTGGATTTATCCTGGAAGAAGTTAATCCACGGAATTTAGGACTATTACCCAAGTGTAAAGCTTGCCCCTGGTCCTGTCTTCAACCCGTGGAAAATTTAAATCCGACTGGTCATTCTTCAGCTGATAGCATCAAACGTAGCCTGCCCCCAGCGCCCCAAATATGGCACTGCCAGGCGTCGGCACGTTGACTGATTTGATTGAGATGGGTGCTGCCCATAGTACCAAGTGGCACACCATTACTGAGTTGGATTTGATGAGTATTGATATGCAATGTAGCGTTGAGTCCTGCTGAAACCAGGATCAGATTTTTCAACTGGCGGTGGTAATAGCCCACCAGCAACGGGAACTGACCGCTGAGATTGGCTTGCCGCAACAGCATGTTGACCTGCCGTAGCAACCCATTTAATTCAGGCAATCGCTGCTTCTGGCCGGAGAGTTGCTCCTGCAGCAAGCCATTAAACAGCGCGCGCAGTAACAGCGCGGCTAACACGCCATTATCACCAGCGCGTGTCACATCAAGGCAATAGAATGCCAAATCGTTATCAGACAGCGCCGCGATATCCAGCACTAAGCCCGGCTGTTCCGCCATGGTGAGCTGGCGGTAATTGATTCGGCAATTGGCGATGGTTTGCTGTACCGGCGGCTGAAGCTGTTTAAGTAATTTAGAGGCCGCCAGCGGATCGCTGACCAGCGCATCCCAATCCTGAAATAGCTGCTCATCCTCCTCCACTTTGGAGGTAAACATTGAGGGATAGAGACACTCAAACACCGCTTCACGGAAACGTTCAAGATTTTTGAGCGGTTTGAGCAGCACATCCTGCACGCCCAAACGCAACACATGGGCGATATCCGCCATATTTTGTGTGGCGGAGATAATCAGAATGGGCACATTGTTGCCGCGAGTGCGAAGACGCTCAACGAACGGGATACCGCCCATACGCGGCATTTCAAGATCGCAAATAACCAGATCCACTGACTGCGCCGACAACAATGTTAAGCCATCAACGCCATCTCCCGCCTCAAGCGTACTGGCGCCCAAGCTGGTTAATAAATTGTCTATCAATGAACGGAAAACGACCTCATCTTCGACAATGAGTATCTTTTTGCCGATTAGCGGTTTTTCCATTCTCTCCCCCTGCGTACCAGATAATTCAATAGTGGTTCATAAAATGCAGTTGCGCCTTTCAGAATTGGCTGAAGTAGCAACACCTGTGAATGAACAACCTGACTATCTGCCACGGACCAGCGGTAATAGTTCATCCATTTTTTTCTCAACGGCGGCCTTGCCAGCCGCGATGGCTTCTTCTGCACGATGGAAGTCCAGTGTGGAAATTTGTGGACAAAACGGCTGAATCAGCACATCCGGCGGATCGCCCGCCATGCGGTTACGTTTCAGGCGATTTTCCAGAACCTGGATGGATGTCGACATAATCTCCATCGCACCCGGCGTTTGATTAGCACGGCGTTGCGTCAGGCCAATCAGGCGTTGACGCAGTTTTTTTCCCCAGCTCAGCGCTTCAACTGCCGCCGCCTCTTCACCGCTTTGCGGCGTGACTGACAATAGATCTTGCTGCATCAGGTGTGCGTCATGCTGTAAATCCACGGCGATAACGATGTCAGCACCTAATGCGCGGGTTAATGAGATCGGTACAGGATTCACCACCGCACCGTCCACCAACCAATATCCATTGTAAGCGATGGGTGGTAATAAGCCTGGCATACTACAGGACGCACGCACAGCTTGATGCAAATCGCCCTCGGTTAACCACACTTCACGTCCGGTACTCAGGTTGGTTGCCACCACGCCAAACGGCTTGTCGCACTCATCGATCAGATCGTTAGGAATCAGCTGGCGAATATGACTAAACACCCTATCGCCGCGCAGTAGACCGCCGCGCTGCCACGAAAGATCCATCAGTCGGATGACGTCCCAGTAACGGAATGCGCTTACCCATTTTTCCATCACGCCCAGCCGTCCATTCACGTAAGCCGAGCCGACCAACGCGCCAACAGAACATCCCGCCACCACATCGATTTCAATCCCCGCGCGTTCCAGCGCATTGATCACGCCGATATGCGACCAACCTTTGGCAGCACCTGAACCTAGTGCCAGCCCGATTCTGACTTTTCTCATCTCACCTCATGATTGGCATGGTACGTAGCATCACGCCTGACAGTCGGCTACCATAGCGCACGCTTTAATTTACTTTAATCACTTCCAGGAGATGACGTGTCTGAAAAGTGCCCTTGCTGCAGCGGAAAGGAGTATAGCCTATGTTGCCAACCCTTTCTGAATGGCCAAACGAACCCGTCCAGCGCGGAGCAATTGATGCGCTCACGCTATACCGCCTACGTCGTGAAAGATGCCGCGTGGCTGGCAAAAACCTGGCACTCCAGTAAACGCGTGGCTGACCTTGAGACGTTATTATCCGAAAGTTTTAGCGGTACTGAATGGCTGGGCTTGAATGTAACTCGTTGTAATCATGGAAGCCACGAGAATGAAGCCTTCGTGACGTTTTTTGCGCGTTACCTCGAAAAAGGCCGCACTTCAGCCATCTATGAATGTTCGCGCTTTCTTCGCGAGGATCAACGCTGGTACTATGTCGACGGAACAACGCCTGAGTTGGGACGTAACGATCGCTGTCCTTGTGGCGCCGATAAAAAATACAAAAAATGTTGTGGTTAATCTGGACAGATAGACCCTAAATAATTTGAGTTGCAGCAAGGCGGCAAGTATGTGAATTCCCAGGAGCTTACAAAAGTAAGTGACTGGGGTGAGCATGCGCAGCCAACGCAGCTGCAGCGCAAAGTATGACGGGTATTCACAACGGCTTTACCATTCATCGCTTTGACAGGACTCTGATCGAGATGCAAGCGCAAACCATCCAACGAAAAGTTTTACGAACCATTTGCCCTGATGCGAAAGGTTTGATCGCCAAGATCACCAACATTTGCTACAAGCACGAACTCAACATTGTGCAGAACAATGAGTTTGTTGATCACCGTACCGGGCGCTTTTTCATGCGCACCGAGCTGGAAGGCATTTTCAACGACAACACCTTGCTGGCCGATCTCGATAGCGCGCTGCCAGTCGGTTCTGTGCGTGAACTGCAAAGTGCCGGTCGTCGTCGTGTGGTGATTCTGGTGACCAAAGAGGCGCATTGCCTTGGCGATCTGCTGATGAAAAGCGCATTTGGCGGTCTGGATATGGAGATTGCTGCAGTCATCGGTAACCACGAAACGCTGCGTTCATTGGTGGAACGTTTCGATATTCCGTTTGTGTTGGTGAGCCACGAAGGCCACACGCGTGAAGAGCACGATAACCGCATGGCGGACGAAATTGACCGTTATCAGCCTGATTACGTGGTGCTGGCGAAATATATGCGCGTGTTGACGCCCGCCTTCGTGCAACGTTATCCAAATCAAATCATCAATATTCACCACTCCTTCTTGCCGGCGTTCATTGGCGCGCGTCCTTATCATCAGGCTTATGAGCGTGGCGTAAAAATCATTGGCGCTACCGCGCACTACGTGAACGATAACCTCGATGAAGGCCCAATCATCATGCAGGACGTGATCAACGTCGACCACAGCTACACCGCAGAAGAGATGATGCGTGCAGGACGCGACGTTGAGAAGAATGTGTTGAGCCGCGCGCTGTATAAAGTGTTAGGCCAGCGCGTATTCGTTTACGGTAACCGCACGATCATTCTTTAACCACTTCGGCGCTGAACTGCACAACCTTTCAGCGCCACGCGTAAAAAGTGGGCAAACAGTTTTTATTTTCAGTGACGGCGCTTTACAGGCTGAGCGCATTTGTTATGATGCGCCCCGCTTTAAGACGCAATGATTCAGGCCAGTGGTGGGATTCCCGAGCGGCCAAAGGGAGCAGACTGTAAATCTGCCGTCACAGACTTCGAAGGTTCGAATCCTTCTCCCACCACCATCTGAATCGTCTCTGCTTAAAGCCACAATACGTAATATCCCCGGTGGGATTCCCGAGCGGCCAAAGGGAGCAGACTGTAAATCTGCCGTCACAGACTTCGAAGGTTCGAATCCTTCTCCCACCACCATCACATGTTTTCCCCTTCTGCTTTAATCGCTGTTTTCTCCCGCTTATCACCATGACTTTTGCCCAAAAACTCGTTACCATCGCGCCATACTTTTGCGGATAAAAATGGCAGCGAAATGAAATTTGTCTCTTTCAACATCAACGGCTTGCGTGCGCGTCCTCATCAATTAGCCGCGCTGGTTGAACAGCATCAACCTGATGTCATCGGCTTGCAGGAAACCAAAGTGCATGACGATATGTTCCCGCTCGAAGACGTCAGCAAACTCGGTTATCACGTGTTTTATCACGGGCAGAAAGGTCATTACGGCGTAGCGCTGCTAACCAAAGCTGAGCCAGTCAACGTCTCACGCGGTTTTCCCGGCGATGATGAAGATGCTCAGCGCCGTATAATCATGGCGGAAATCCCGAGTCCAATTGGCGATATCACCGTTATCAACGGTTATTTCCCGCAGGGTGAAAGCCGCGACCATCCCACCAAGTTCCCGGCGAAAGAGAAGTTTTATCGCGATCTGCAAAGCTATCTTGAGCAGCAGTTGGCCGTGGATAAACCGGTGTTGATCATGGGTGACATGAACATCAGCAGCACTGATTTTGACATCGGCATTGGTGAAGATAATCGTAAACGCTGGCTGCGCACCGGCAAGTGCTCGTTCCTGCCTGAAGAGCGTGAGTGGATGGATCGCTTGCTGCAGTGGGGTTTGGTTGACACCTGGCGCGATAAGTTCCCGGAAACCAACGATCGTTTCTCATGGTTTGATTACCGCTCGAAAGGCTTTGACGACAATCGCGGTCTGCGCATCGATCTGCTGCTGGCGAGCCAGCCGCTCGCCTCGCGCTGTATTGAGAGTGGCATTGATTACGATATCCGCAGCATGGAAAAACCGTCGGATCACGCCCCAGTCTGGTCAACGTTTAAGTTATGATGAAGCAGCGTGGCGTCATACGCCACGCGCTTTTATTTGATGATTTTCCAGATAAGCGGATTAGTGCCTAATACCTTCTCATCCCTGCCGCACTGCAATAACACGCCTTCTGCTTTAACCACCGCACCTTCAGAATAACTACGATTCTCATAGGTACAGCACTGCATGCAGTTGCTCTGACGATTATTTTGCCCTTGCGTCCAGACTTCGGGTGGCAGATCCACCACCACATCGGTATTACCCGTACGATTATTTTCCGGCTGGCGGTTGGCCAGCGCCGAGGTGCTGCATAACAATAATCCGCCCAGCAACATCATTGCATAACGCATCACTCTGTCTCCTTGGTTTTGCGACGAGCCGTTTTTGCTTTGGCTCTTTTTTTGGCCCCAGGCGCAGTCAATCCGCGAAAGGCCTGTAACGACGGTCGCTGGCGTGCTTCACCAATCAGCCCAATCAAGGTGCTGACCAGCGGCTGCATAAACTCATCATAGCGACAAGATTTCTCACTGATGCGGGTCAGCGTTGATTCCCATTGCGCCGTCATATCCGGCCGGGCGGCCATTTCTGGCAGCGCATGGATCAACGCCCTGCCCGCATCCGTCGAATGAATATAGCGGCCTTTTTTCACCAGAAAAGTGCGGCGGAACAGCAATTCGATAATGCCTGCACGCGTCGCTTCCGTACCTAAACCATCGGTTGCACGCAGCACTTTCTTTAATTCTTTATCCTGCACAAAGCGGGCGATGCCCGTCATCGCAGACAGCAGTGTCGCATCGGTAAACGGACGTGGCGGCTGCGTCTGCTTCGCCAGCACTTCGCCGCGCTCGCACAGCAGCTCATCGCCTTTGGCGACCACCGGCAGCGGCGTGCCATCGTTCTCCTCGTCACGCTCTTTGCTGCCAAGCAGCGCACGCCAGCCGGCTTCGGCCAGAAAGCGCGCTTTGGCGATAAATTTACCGCCGCCGATATCGAGGTCAATCACGCATTTGCGGAACACCGCATCCGGGCAAAACTGCATCAGATATTGGCGCGCAATAAGGCCGTAAATATTGGCTTCATTTTCGGTCAGATTGACCTTACTGGCACGCGCGGTGGGGATGATGGCGTGGTGCGCATCGACCTTTTTATCATCCCAACAGCGGTTCTTCTGATCGGGATTGAAGTCTGCTGGCGGCGTCAGATTGGGCTGATGCGCCTGAATGGCATTCAATACCGCATGGCGTCCGGCAAAGTGTTCATCGGGCAGATAGCGACTATCGGAACGCGGATAGGTGATCAGCTTGTGGGTTTCGTACAACCGCTGACAGCAATCGAGTACGTTCTGCGCGCTGAGGCCAAAGCGTTTGCCGGCTTCTATCTGCAGGCCAGAAAGCGAGAATGGCAGCGGCGCGGTATCCGACTCGCGTTTGTCGTTATAGCCGGTGACCAGCGCGGGCTTACCGTTAATGCGCTCAAGCACGTGATCCGCCAACGGACGATGCAGCAATCGCCCCTCTTCATCCTGCCATGGCTCGCAAGCGTCGCTTGGCACCCATGTCGCGACAAAACGCTCCTCTTTTGGCGTGACGATGTGTGCTTTAACCTCGAAATAGTCCTTCGGGATAAAGTTTTCGATCTCTTCATCGCGACGCACCACCAGACCCAGCACCGGCGTCTGTACGCGGCCAACCGACAGCACGCCATCGTAACCCGCATTACGCCCCAGCAAGGTAAAAGCGCGCGTCATATTGATGCCATACAGCCAGTCAGCGCGCGCACGCGCTAATGCGGACACGCACAGCGGAATAAATTCGCGGTTCTCACGCAAACGGCCGACCGCGCGTTCAACCGCCGAGGGATTGAGATCGTTAATCAAACAGCGCTGCACTGTTTTGCGTTTCTCTGGCGCGAGTTGCAGGTAATCCAGCACCTCATCCACCAGCAGTTGACCTTCACGATCGGGGTCACCCGCATGCACCACCGCGCTGGCTTGTTGCAGCAAGCCTTCAATCACTTTTAACTGCTTCGCCACCGAAGGACGCGGCTGCAAGCGCCATTTTTCCGGAATAATCGGTAAATCAGCCAGATTCCAGCGCGCATAGCGGCTGTCGTAACTGTCGGGTTGCGCCTGTTCAAGCAGGTGCCCAACACACCAGGTCACAACCTGGTCATTACCGCAGGCAATATAGCCGTCTCCGCGTCGATGCGGTTTCGGCAACACGTCGGCAATCGCACGCGCTAAGCTGGGTTTTTCGGCAATAAACAAACGCATGGATGGCGTCGTTCCTTAACGTCAGGTAACTACGGTAATCAGTGGACGATCGGCTTCGGCGGCAAACAGTTCGCCAATCGACGTTGCTTGTACGCCAGCAGCAGAGGCACAGCGCTGGAATGCATCAATAGTGCTGGGTTGAACCGCCACCAGCAAGCCGCCGGAGGTTTGTGGATCGCACAGCAGCGCGCGGGTGGCGTCATCAAGTGGGGAAACCTGCTCACCATAACTGGCAAAGTTGCGGCTGGTACCGCCAGGCACCGCTCCCGCAGCGATATAGTCATCGACGCCCGCCAGGCGCGGCACCTGCGACGCAATCACTTCAGCACGTAATCCGGAACCGTGACAGATTTCACTCAAATGACCAAGTAAGCCAAAACCGGTGACATCGGTCATCGCGCTTACGCCCGCCAGTTTGGCGAATTCCGCACCGGCTTTATTCAGCTGGCACATCACATCGGCGGCCAGTGACTGATGTTCAGGTCGCAGCAGGCCTTTTTTCTCGGCGGTGGTGAGAATGCCAATGCCTAACGGTTTGGTGAGGAAGAGCTGACAGCCGGCCTGCGCCGCGCTGTTCTTTTTCACACGCGCCACTTCGACAATACCGGTCACGGCCAGACCGAAGATCGGCTCTGGTGCATCAATCGAGTGCCCGCCCGCCAGCGCGATTCCTGCCGCCTGACAAGCAGCACGCCCGCCTTCGACCACCTGCTGGGCTACTTCAGGACTCAATACATTCACCGGCCAGCCTAAAATAGCGATCGCCATGATCGGTTTCCCGCCCATGGCATAAATATCGCTGATGGCGTTAGTGGCGGCGATACGACCAAAAGTGAAAGGATCGTCAACGATCGGCATAAAGAAATCGGTAGTGCTTACCACCGCAGTACCGTTCCCGAGATCGTATACAGCGGCGTCATCACGCGTTTCATTGCCCACCAGCAGTTGCGGATCGTGAAACGGGCTGAGCTCACTGCGCAGAATGGTTTCCAAAACCTGCGGCGAAATTTTGCACCCGCAACCCGCACCGTGGCTGTATTGCGTTAAACGAAGAGGTTCACTCATGGCGACTTCCTTATGCGATGAACAGAAAGCGCTATGTTAGCCTGGCTGTCAGTTGGGAGTAAGTGTTGCACGACCTAACCTCGATCTTTCGCACAGGCTTTGTGCAATCTCTGCAACGGCGCCTAACCTGCCGTAAATCGCCGCCTTTGTCTGTCAGAAATAACTGACAAAATGCGCGGTGTCCGGTGCCACCACAGTGGTGTTAGCTTTCAACTGCGGCGTGCCGAGATAGAGGAAACCGACAATCGCATCCTGTTCGCGGCAGCCGAAGGCTTCTCGCACGGACGGATGATCGGTCCAGGGTCCGCTACGCCAGATGCCGTTGAAGCCTTGCGCCACGGCGGCCATCTGCATCGCCATCACGGCACAGCTTGCAGACGCCAGCTGTTCCCAATGCGGCACTTTGGCGTGCTCTTCACAATGCGCCACCACAGTGATGATCATCGGCGCGCGAAAAGGCGCGGAAGCTGCTTTGTCGATCGCCTTCTGCTCAAGGTTGCTGTCTCGCGCGGCTTGTTCCAGCAAGTTAGCAAAACGCTCGCGCCCTTCATTTTCGACAATAATGAAACGCCAGGGCTGCAGCGTGCCGTGATCGGGTGCGCGCATCGCGGCGTGCAGAATATTTTGCAACGCTTCCCCCGCCGGAGCCGGTTCTGCCAGACGTGACGCCGAGCGGCGATTAACTAATAAATCCAATGCATCCATTATTCTTCTCCCGTGAATAAAAAGCGTGGGCTAATCCTGGCACAGCGCGATCTTTTGTAACAGTCTGGCGCGATTTCCTGCTGACTTTTCGCACGCCGCTCTTTAGGATGAACCCGACATCGGGGCAGACCGCGTGCTGGCTGCCCTGCTACGTGAATATGGAGAGTTTATGCGCACTTTGTGGCGAATTATTTCCGGCTTGTTCCGCTGGACCTGGCGGGTACTGAATTTTATTCGGGAATTTATTCTTAATTTATTTCTTATTGTGTTGATCCTGGCGGGCGTCGGGATTTGGCTGCAGGTTTCCAGTTCCAATAGCAGTGAACCTGTGCAGCAAGGCGCGCTGAAAATCGATCTGAGCGGTGTGCTGGTCGACAAGCCTTCCGTTAGCAATCGTCTGAGCCGTATCAGCCGTCAACTGTTAGGCGCCAACAGCGATCGCCTGCAGGAGAATTCCCTGTTTGACGTCGTTGATGCGATCCGCCAGGCCAAAACCGATAAAAACATCACTGGCATCGTGCTGGAGCTGCGTGACTTTGCTGGTGGCGATCAACCTTCGCTGCAATATGTGGGTAAAGCGCTGCGCGAATTCCGTGATGCCGGCAAACCTATTTACGCGGTCGGCGACAGCTACAGCCAGGCGCAATACTACATCGCCAGCTATGCCAACAAGGTCTATCTCTCACCGCAGGGCACGGTCGATTTGCACGGCTTCGCCACTAACGGTTTGTACTACAAGTCTCTGCTGGATAAGTTGAAAGTGAACTCGCATGTGTTCCGCGTAGGCACTTACAAATCTGCGGTTGAGCCGTTCCTGCGTGACGATATGTCACCAGAAGCGCGCGACGCCGATGGTCGCTGGATTGGTCAGCTGTGGCAGAATTACCTGAATACCGTGGCGGCTAATCGTCAGATCACCCCAGAACAGCTGTTCCCTGGCGCAGCCGGCATCATTAGCGGCCTGCAAGCGGTACAAGGCGATACGGCGAAATATGCACTGAACAATAAATTGGTGGATGCGCTGGATACGCGTGCAGCCGCCGATCAGGAACTGGTGAAAACCTTCGGCTGGGACAAGGCGAATAACGATTACCGTAGCGTCAGCATCTACGATTACACCGTTAAACAGCCGCCGCAGAGTCAGGATGGCAATATTGCAGTGATCCTCGCCAGCGGTGCGATTATGGATGGTGAAGAGAGCGCCGGAAACGTCGGCGGTGATACCACGGCGTCGCAAATCCGCGATGCGCGTCTGGATCCGAAAATCAAAGCCATTGTGTTGCGTGTCAACAGCCCAGGCGGCAGCGTCACCGCGTCGGAAGCGATTCGTGAAGAGCTGGCGGCAGCTCACGATGCGGGTAAACCGGTTGTGGTTTCGATGGGTGGCATGGCAGCATCCGGCGGCTACTGGATTTCAACGCCTGCCGATTACATCGTGGCGGCACCAAGCACGCTGACCGGTTCCATCGGTATCTTTGGCGTGATCAACACCGTTGAAAACAGCCTGAGTTCGGTAGGTGTGCATACCGACGGCGTGGCGACATCGCCGCTGGCGGACGTCGCTACCACTAAAGCGCTGCCAACCGAAGTGCAGCAGCTGATGCAGCTGACCATTGAGAACGGCTATCGTAACTTCGTGGGCCTGGTGGCGACCTCGCGTCACAAAACGCCAGACGAAATCAATGCGATTGCGCAGGGTCACGTCTGGACCGGTAGCGATGCAAAAGCCAATGGTTTGGTCGATGCGTTGGGTGACTTTGATGATGCCGTGGCGAAAGCAGCTGAGCTGGCGAAAGTCGTCAAGCCGGAGTTGAGCTGGTATCAGGATGATCCGGGTATGATTGATCTGCTGCTGAACCAGATGAATGCGTCGGTTCAGGCGGTATTGCCAGCGGCGCTGAAGGTCTGGCTGCCTGCACCGATGCTGGACGTCATGAGTGCAATGAAACAGCAGCCTGGCTTACTGAATAACCTTAACGATCCACAAAATCGCTACGCTTTCTGCCTGAACTGCGGCAACGTACGTTAATCTTTACAGCCCGGCCGCTGGTCGGGCTGCTTTTCGTTCGCAATCCCCTTATACTGCGCGTTTTACGGCAAGTCTGAGTTCCTTCATGCAAAAGAAAAATATCTACGTAGCCTACACCGGCGGCACCATCGGGATGCAGCGCTCTGCACAGGGCTACATTCCGGTATCGGGTCATCTGCAACAGCAGCTGGCAAACATGCCCGAATTCCACCGGCCTGAAATGCCGGCTTTCACTATCCATGAATATCAGCCGCTGATGGATTCCTCGGACATGACGCCGCAGGATTGGCAATCGATTGCGAACGATATAAAGCAAAACTACGATCGCTACGATGGCTTTGTGATTTTGCATGGTACCGACACCATGGCCTTCACCGCTTCGGCGCTCTCCTTTATGCTGGAGAACCTCGCCAAGCCGGTGATTGTCACCGGCTCGCAAATTCCCTTGGCAGAATTGCGTTCTGATGGTCAGCAAAACTTGCTGAACTCGCTGTACGTGGCGGCCAATTATCCAATTAATGAAGTTGCCCTGTTTTTCAACAACACGCTGTTCCGCGGCAACCGCACCACTAAAGCACATGCTGACGGCTTTAATGCTTTCGCGTCGCCAAACCTGGCGCCATTGCTGGAAGCAGGCATTCATATCCGCCGGTTGAATACGCCGCCCGCACCGCAAGGTCACGGCGAGCTGATTGTGCATCCGATTACGCCGCAGCCGATTGGCGTGGTGACGATTTATCCGGGGATATCTGCCGACGTGGTGGGTAACTTCCTGCGCCAACCGGTGAAAGCGTTGATCCTGCGTTCCTACGGTGTGGGCAACGCACCGCAAAACGCCGAGTTCCTGTCTGAACTGCAACAGGCCAGCGATCGCGGCATTGTGGTGGTGAATCTGACGCAATGTATGTCCGGTAAAGTGAATATGGGCGGCTATGCCACCGGCAATGCGCTGGAGCATGCGGGCGTAATCAGCGGTTTTGATCTCACCGTTGAAGCGACATTAACCAAACTGCATTTTTTATTGAGTCAGAACCTTACCAGCGCGGAAATTCGTGCCAAAATGCAGCAGAATTTACGCGGCGAACTGACCGAAGATTGATACGGAGCGAAACCAATGAAGCGGGCATTGATAATTATCGATATTCAGAACGATTTTTGCCCCGGCGGCCCAATGGCGGTGCGTGATGGTGACCAAACGGTTGCTGTTGCCAATCGATTTGCGCGTGAGTTTCACGATCGGGGCGAATGTGTGGTGGCATTGCAAGACTGGCATCCAGCCAATCACGGCAGCTTCGCCTCAATCTCCGGCGAGCCGGTGTACACGCTGGGCGAATTAAACGGTTTAGCGCAAATCTGGTGGCCGGATCACGGTATTGAGAACTCTGTTGGGGCGGATTTCCATCCCGATCTCGATCGCTCTCTGATTGATGCCGTGTTCCATAAAGGGGGCGATGTTGAGGTGGATAGCTACAGCGCCTTCTTCGATAACGGCCATCGCCGCAAGACAGAGCTCGATAGCTGGTTGCGCGAGCGCGGCATCAGCGATTTAGTGATGTTGGGTATTGCCACCGATTACTGCGTCAAATACAGCGTGCTGGATGCGCTGGAGTTAGGTTACAACGTCGAGGTTGTCAAAGAAGGCTGCCGTGGCGTGAACCTGAATCCGGATGACAGTGAAATTGCTTTCGAGCAGATGGCAGCACAAGGTGCAGTATTAATCTGAAAATAAGGGGCTGGTGAGAACCAGCCCTTTGGCTTTTTAGTGCAGGTTGATGCGTGTGACATCGGGCTCAATGCCGAACTCTTCTTTCAACTGTTTCTTCGATTTCATCACCATATCGCCACCTTTGCTGATGGTCATATGTTGCGGATCGTCATTGTGGCGAGCCTGCCACAACATCACCAACTGCAGGCAATTCTCTTTCTGCTCCGGCGTTAGCGCAACGCCATCCGGCCATTTGCCGATTTCAACCGCCGTGGAGAGTCGCTCGTACACTTCCGGCGTCATCGCCTCCAGCATCGCTTCCAGTTCCTGTTTCATGCTTAGCCCTCTTGCTGATTGCCCTGCTCATCAGTGAAGTTTAGCGAAGCGGAGTTCACGCAATAGCGCTCGCCGCTTGGCTGTGGGCCATCCGGGAACACATGCCCCAAATGCGCGTCACAGTTGCCACAACGAATCTCAACCCGATGCATGCCGTGTGAATCATCTTCCAGATAGCGGATAGCTTCGTCACTGAAAGGCTGATAGAAACTTGGCCAGCCACAGCCTGAATCATATTTGGTTTCGGAGAGAAACAGCGGCGAGTTACAAACTAAGCAGTGGTAAATCCCTTCCTGCTTATTGTGCAGCAAGGCGCCCGAGAAAGGGGGCTCCGTTCCACGATGCTGAGTGACATAGCGCTGCATTTCGGAAAGCTGCGCAATTTTTGCGTCGGGTGCGGTGTCTTTAGCCATTTTGAGTTCCGGAGTGTCATTCTGAAAAAATCGACTAGTATTCTAACAAACGTACAACATCTATCGGGTCTTTTTTCGTGCTAACGCATCCGACATCTCTTCCACAGCACGATTTTGTGATGGCGATCACCCTTTGCAAAAGTCATCCCTTTTCAGCCCGCATTCGGCGTAACATAGGCGCGCAATAAGGGTGCTGCGTAAGCGATTGCGCAACGAATTATTCCTGGTGTTGGAATTGACCTGTCGCAACAATTGACACGATTCCGCTTGACGCCTGGCAAGGTTTTTGTAATTTTACAGCCAACCTTTTATTCACTAACAAATAGCTGGTGGAATATATGACTATCAAAGTAGGTATTAACGGTTTTGGCCGTATCGGTCGCATCGTTTTCCGTGCTGCGCAGCAGCGTTCTGACATCGAAATCGTCGCGATCAACGATCTGCTCGACGCCGATTACATGGCATACATGCTGAAGTATGACTCTACTCACGGTCGTTTTGACGGCACTGTAGAAGTGAAAGACGGTGCACTGATTGTTAACGGTAAGAAAATCCGTGTTACCGCTGAGAAAGACCCGGCTAACCTGAAGTGGGACGAAGTGGGTGTTGACGTTGTTGCTGAAGCGACCGGTATCTTCCTGACCGACGAAACTGCACGTAAACACATCACTGCAGGCGCGAAGAAAGTGGTTCTGACTGGTCCTTCTAAAGACAGCACCCCAATGTTCGTACGTGGCGCTAACTTTGACAAATATGCTGGCCAGGACATCGTTTCTAACGCGTCTTGCACCACTAACTGCCTGGCTCCACTGGCTAAAGTTATCAACGACAACTTCGGTATCGTTGAAGGTCTGATGACCACCGTGCACGCAACTACCGCAACCCAGAAAACCGTTGATGGCCCGTCTCACAAAGACTGGCGTGGCGGTCGTGGCGCAGCGCAGAACATCATCCCATCTTCTACCGGTGCAGCTAAAGCAGTTGGCGTTGTTCTGCCAGAGCTGAACGGCAAACTGACCGGTATGGCGTTCCGTGTTCCTACTCCAAACGTGTCTGTTGTTGACCTGACTGTTCGTCTGGAAAAACCAGCGACCTACAAAGAAATTTGTGCAGTGATCAAAGCTGAGTCAGAAGGCAAAATGAAAGGCGTTCTGGGCTACATCGAAGACGACGTGGTTTCTACCGACTTCAACGGCGAAACCCTGACTTCAGTGTTCGATGCTAAAGCAGGTATCGCTCTGAACGACAACTTCGTGAAACTGGTTTCCTGGTACGATAACGAAACTGGTTACTCACACAAAGTTCTGGATCTGATTGCTCTGGTTGCTTCTAAGTAAGCTAACCGGCTAAACAGACAAGGGGTGACTTCGGTCGCCCCTTTTTTTCGACTGGATAAAGAGAAGGTCTGACCATGCAAGATACGCTTTATACCCTTCCGGTAGTGAATCAAATCACCCCTTATCTGTCACAGCGTCAGCAGGGTGATTTACCGATTGTGGTGATCAGCCATCCCAAAGTACGTGCGGCGATTGCCCTGCAAGGCGCACATCTGCTCTCGTGGCAGCCGAGCGGCCAGCAACCGGTGATTTGGCTCAGTGAAAAAACCCCGTTTACCACGGGCAAAGCAATTCGCGGCGGCGTGCCTATCTGCTGGCCGTGGTTTGGTCCGGCAGGTGAACCTGCACACGGTTTTGCACGTAACATGCCGTGGACATTGACCGCCCATGACGAAAACGAAGATGCGGTATTGCTGACTTTTACGCTGGAAAGCAATGCGCAAACTAAAAAGCTGTGGCCACACGATTTCACCCTGCTCGCTCGTTTCCGTATTGCTGAACATTGTGAAATTGAGCTGGAAGCCTACGGCGATTATGAAGCCACGGCAGCGTTGCACAGCTACTTCCAGATTGCAGATATCGCGCAGGTCGAAGTGAGCGGATTGGGTAACAGCTTTATCGACAAGGTTAACGATAATGCGGTTGGCGCATCAGACGGCAAACAGACCTATCCTAACCGCGTGGATCGTATTCACACCGCGGCGGATGACTGCAGCGTGATTCACGATAAAGCTGGTAAACGTCAGATTGAAGTGTATCACCACTATCAGAGTGACGTTGTCACGTGGAACCCAGGTCCTGAATTGTCGTGCAGCATGGGTGATATGCCAAATGAAGGCTACAAAACCATGGTGTGCGTGGAAACGGCACGCATTAGCAAGCCGTTAAAAAGCGCGGGCGAATCCCCTGCGCGTTTGGGCACCACGATTCGTATTGTTAAAAAGTAATAAGATGCGGCGCTGTTGCGCCGCTAAACCACATCCAATGAGGTTTTCGTTAGTGGCGCTGAAAACGCCCGATCGATGATGCTCAGCTCTTCATGGGTAAGATTGATGCTAAGCGCCGCAGCGTTTTGCTGCACATGTGCAACGCTGCTGGCTTTAGGAATGGCTAAAACGCCCGGCTGACGTATCACCCAGGCCA
This sequence comes from Pantoea sp. SOD02, assembly GCF_024707505.1. Classification (GTDB taxonomy): domain Bacteria; phylum Pseudomonadota; class Gammaproteobacteria; order Enterobacterales; family Enterobacteriaceae; genus Pantoea; species Pantoea symbiotica. The sequence goes on from NZ_CP102604.1 coordinate 2,264,222, forward strand.
GCATCACTTGCGCCACGCTAATGCCCTTCTGTTGTGCAATCTGTTGAAGTTGCGGATCGTCAAACAACGCCTGGCGCAATCGTCCGGCCTGAGCCAATGGACAATAGGCCATAATCGGCATCTCACGCTGCTGACAATGTGGCAATAAATCGTACTCGATACCGCGCGACGCTAAGTGGTACAGCACCTGATTAGTTAAACAGGCTTTGCCGCCGGGCTCATGCCACAGTTCCAGCATATCGTCGTGGTCAAAGTTAGAGACGCCCCAATGGCGAATTTTGCCCTGCTGCTGCAAAGATTCCATCGCGCGGATGGTTTCTTCTAAGGGCACATTGCCCCGCCAGTGCAACAGATAAAGATCGAGGTAATCGGTTTGCAGACGCTTAAGACTGCGCTCGCAAGCCTCGATTGCGTCAACTTCACCGGCATTCCATGGATAGACCTTCGATACCAGCCAGGCTTGATCGCGTCGTCCGTGTAGCGCTTCACCGACCACCTGTTCAGCGCCGCCCTCTGCATACATCTCAGCGGTGTCGATTACCTTGAGGCCGAGATCTAAGCCCGCCTGCAATGCCGCCACTTCCTGACTGCGCAATGATGGATTCTCGCCCATATACCAGGTTCCCTGGCCGATGGCGGGTAAAGCTAATTCACCGTGAAATTGAATGGTCTTCATTACTCCTCCTGTTGCGCTAAATTGGGGCTCGAGATTGGTGCAATGTAAGAAAAACGCCTCATTACGAGGCGCTTATTTCATCATCAGAAGCTGTAACTGATGCCGGTCCAGAGTGTGTACTGTCCACTCTTATTGACCATCGGGCTATCTTTGATTTCGCTGTCGAAGCGCGTATAGCGACCTGACAAGCTGGCGTTCCAGTTTTCTGTAATTTGGTAACTGGCGTTCATCTCAACATACGGTGACCAGCTGTCGTCAGGATGGTACTCAGCGATGCCAGTACGCGCACTTTCATGCGAGGAAACACCGTAGTAATAACGGTTCTGATTGGCGCTGTTCCATAGCGCACCAATGCCCGGCGTCAGGCTGAAAGCACCGAAATTAAAGCGATATAAATAGGTGAGGTCCCACATCATGCCGTTGCTGTTATTGAGCACATCACCCAGCAATGTGGTGCGCACGATGCCCCAATCCGCCACATGACGATAGTTGGCGCCGGCCATCAGCGTCATACGACGCTTATCCAGCGCTTTCATATCACCCAAATCGTTGTCTTTAGGATCGTACTCCTGCGGCGATCCCAGCACGGTCAGCGACAGCTGATTCTGTGGGTCTTTCCACAGGTAATAGCCGCCTTGCAGGCTGCGGAACCAGAAGTTTTCACCTTCATAATTAATCACCGGAATCGGCAGATAGCGGTCTTGTCCGCCCCGATAAGGTGACTGCGCGTAAATGACCGAAGCGCCGAGAGATAAGGGTTCTGCATGAGTGCCGAACGCCGCAAAATAACAAGGAACAGCCAGAGCAAGCGCTTTAAGTTTGAATTGGTTCACAATTTAATCAGTCCATTAATATAACAATCACACGCAGAGTCTAACCAAATTTTTGCTATCGGTTAACGTTTAATGATGCTCTCTAACCAGCATCGGGAAATAATCTGAGTGGCTGCAACGCTCTAGCTGCTTAGGTTGATTGCCTCGGTGCTTATGAGACTTTGTTATTGATATATCGCTGAATAAGGAGAAAAGTGGCTGCAGGTTTTCTGAATGCCTTCTACAGTTAAATGTAAGACGAGACTTTTTTGTACGAGCAGAGTAACCATAAGAATTGTGTACCCCGATTAAAAAACGTCAGGTTGGCATAAGGGTTGCTGTACTCAATAAAGAATATCTTCCGGGAGCTGCTACAAACTTTTATTACGCTCCTTTACCTGTGCTAAAAACGAAAGGACGGGCATCGCTATGAATATATTCGATCACTATCGTCAGCGTTATGAAGCTGCCAAGGATGAAGAGTTCTCATTGCAGGAATTCCTCGCCATCTGTAAACAGGATCGCAGTGCATACGCCAACGCTGCAGAGCGACTATTAATGGCCATCGGTGAGCCGGTGATGGTTGACACTGCGCAAGAGCCACGCCTTTCCCGCATCTTCTCCAACCGCGTCATGGGACGCTACCCTGCCTTCGAAGAGTTTTACGGTATGGAGGAAGCGATTGAGCAAATCGTCTCCTATCTGAAACACGCCGCGCAGGGTTTGGAAGAGAAGAAACAGATCCTTTACTTACTGGGCCCGGTGGGCGGCGGTAAATCCTCGCTGGCGGAGCGCCTGAAAGCGCTAATGCAGCGTGTACCGATTTATGTGCTGAGTGCCGACGGCGAACGTAGCCCGGTAAACGATCATCCACTTTGCCTGTTTAACCCGCAGGAAGATGCCAATATTCTGGAAAAAGAGTATGGCGTGCCGCGGCGTTATCTCGGCACCATCATGTCGCCTTGGGCGGCAAAACGTCTGCATGAGTTTGGCGGCGATATTACCCGTTTCAAAGTAGTGAAAGTGTGGCCGTCGATTCTGGAACAGGTGGCGATTGCCAAAACTGAACCGGGTGATGAGAACAACCAGGACATCTCTGCGTTGGTTGGTAAAGTCGATATCCGCAAACTGGAAAATCACGCGCAAAACGATCCTGATGCTTATGGCTATTCTGGTGCACTGTGTCGCGCGAACCAGGGCGTGATGGAATTCGTCGAGATGTTTAAAGCACCGATTAAAGTGCTGCATCCGCTGTTGACCGCTACGCAGGAAGGTAACTACAACGGTACTGAAGGGATCTCTGCCCTGCCGTTCAACGGCATCATTCTGGCGCACTCCAACGAATCAGAATGGGTCACCTTCCGTAATAACAAAAACAATGAGGCGTTCCTTGACCGTGTTTACATCGTCAAAGTGCCTTACTGCTTACGCGTCTCCGAAGAGATCAAGATCTACAACAAACTGTTGGATCACAGTGAGTTGACCACTGCGCCATGCGCGCCGGGTACGCTGGAAACGCTGGCCCGCTTCTCCATTTTGTCGCGTTTGAAAGAGCCGGAAAACTCCAGCATCTACTCAAAAATGCGCGTTTATGATGGCGAAAGCCTGAAAGATACCGATCCAAAAGCCAAATCCTGGCAGGAGTATCACGATTACGCAGGCGTAGATGAGGGCATGAACGGCCTTTCTACCCGCTTCGCGTTTAAAATCCTGTCGCGCGTGTTCAACTTCGACCATGCCGAAGTGGCGGCCAACCCGGTGCACCTGTTCTACGTACTGGAGCAGCAAATTGAGCGCGAGCAGTTCCCACAGGATCAAGCCGAGAAGTATCTGGAGCACCTGAAAGGCTACCTGATTCCGAAATACGCCGAGTTCATTGGTAAAGAGATTCAGACCGCGTATCTGGAGTCCTACTCTGAATACGGTCAGAACATCTTTGATCGTTACGTCACCTACGCTGATTTCTGGATCCAGGATCAAGAGTACCGCGATCCTGACACCGGACAGCTGTTTGACCGCGAATCGCTGAACGCTGAGCTGGAAAAGATCGAGAAACCTGCCGGGATCAGTAACCCGAAAGATTTCCGTAACGAGATTGTCAATTTTGTGCTGCGTGCCCGCGCGCAGAATAGTGGGCGCAATCCGAACTGGACCAGCTACGAAAAACTGCGCACGGTTATCGAGAAGAAAATGTTCTCGAACACCGAAGAGTTGCTGCCGGTGATTTCGTTCAATACCAAAACCTCAACGGACGAGCAGAAAAAACACGATGATTTTGTCGATCGCATGATGGAAAAAGGCTATACCCGCAAGCAAGTTCGCCTGCTGTGCGAGTGGTATCTGCGCGTGCGTAAATCTTCATAATCGTTATCTGTAAGCGTCGCGGTGCTTCGGTGCTGTAACAGGAGGCCGGGTTTTCCCGGCCTAAGCTTGCAATGCAGTTTGGGGGATTTTTATGGCCTATTTTATCGATCGGCGTCTCAACGGTAAGAATAAAAGCGCCGTCAATCGGCAGCGCTTTCTGCGCCGTTATAAGTCGCAAATCAAGCAATCGATCTCCGAGGCCATCAATAAGCGTTCGGTGACCGATGTCGAGAGCGGCGAATCGGTCTCGATTCCAATTGACGATATCAATGAGCCGAGTTTTCACCAGGGCCGTGGCGGCAGTCGCCATCGCGTTCATCCTGGGAACGACCATTTCGTGCAAAACGATCGCATTGAACGCCCGCAAGGTGGCGGCGGCAGCGGTGGTAGCGGCCAGGGCAACGCCAGTCAGGATGGTGAAGGCCAGGATGAATTCGTCTTCCAAATCTCTAAAGATGAATATCTCGATTTGCTGTTCGAAGATTTGGCGTTGCCGAACCTGCGTAAGAATCAGCATCGTCAGTTAAACGAGTACAAAACCCATCGCGCGGGCTACACCTCAAATGGTACGCCGGCCAACATCAGCGTGGTGCGTTCGTTACAAAACTCATTGGCGCGTCGTACCGCAATGACGGCGGGTAAACGCCGCATGTTAAACGAGCTGGAAGCCACGCTAACCGAAGTGGAAAACAGCGAACCGGCGCAGTTACTGGAAGAGGAGCGTTTACGGAAAGAGATCGCCGAGCTGCGCGCGCGCATCGATCGCGTGCCGTTTATCGATACCTTTGATCTGCGCTACAAAAACTTCGAGAAGCGGCCAGAACCCTCCAGTCAGGCCGTGATGTTCTGCCTGATGGACGTATCAGGTTCGATGGATCAAGCCACCAAAGATATGGCGAAGCGTTTCTATATTCTGCTGTATCTGTTCCTGAGCCGTACTTATAAGAACGTCGACGTGGTTTACATTCGTCATCACACTCAGGCGAAAGAGGTTGACGAACAGGAGTTCTTCTACTCGCAGGAAACCGGCGGCACCATTGTATCCAGTGCATTGAAGTTGATGGATGAAGTGGTTAAAGAGCGTTATGACCCGTCACAGTGGAACATCTATGCGGCGCAAGCATCGGATGGTGACAACTGGGCCGATGATTCACCGCTCTGCCACGAGATCTTAGCCAAGCATATTCTGCCGGTTGTGCGTTATTACAGCTACATCGAAATCACGCGCCGCGCGCACCAGACCTTGTGGCGCGAGTATGAGCATCTGCAGGCGATGTTTGATAACTTCGCAATCCAACATATTCGCGAGCCAGAAGACATCTATCCAGTATTTAGAGAACTTTTCCACAAGCAGGCTGCAGAAGCCTAAGTCTATAAGCCGGTCACTGACCGGCTTTTTCTTTGCAGCAGCCCCGCTCACTTCCCGCCATTCCTTGTTGTTTTTTCATACAAATTTAGCTGTATATGGGATATGGCCCCACAGAATGAAAAAATGTGCAATTAAGCGCTGACAAGCTATTGATAAGGCATTATCTTTTCACCTTGTCTGTGTGAATCCCCCGCAGTTTGTCTTTTTTGCCCCGCCGCAGGAGAACGCCGTTGAATACCAGCATGATTTACAGTGTGTTTATTATTGGGTCCGTGCTGGTAGCAGCAAGTATTTTACTCAGTTCCTTTTCCTCGCGCCTTGGCATTCCGATTCTGGTGATCTTCCTCGCGCTCGGCATGTTGGCCGGCATTGATGGCATTGGTGGCATCGCGTTTGATAACTATCCGGTTGCCTATCTGGTCTCAAACCTGGCGTTAGCCATCATCTTGCTCGATGGCGGTATGCGCACCAAAGCGACCTCGCTAAAAGTGGCGCTCGGCCCGGCGCTATCGCTGGCGACCGTCGGCGTGATGATCACCGCAGGTTTAACCGGCGTAGCCGCTGCCTGGTTGTTTAAGCTCGACCTGATGCAGGGCTTCCTGATTGGCGCGATTATCGGTTCCACCGATGCCGCCGCAGTATTCTCGCTGCTGGGTGATAAAGGCCTCAACGAACGTGTCAGCTCCACGCTGGAGATTGAATCTGGCAGCAACGACCCGATGGCGGTGTTTCTCACCATCACGCTGATTGACATGATCCAGCAAGGCCAGTCCGGCCTGAGCTGGATGTTCGTGGTGCATCTGGTGCAGCAGTTTGGTCTTGGCATCGTATTAGGCCTTGGCGGCGGCTGGGCGCTGCAGCAGTTGATAAACCGCATCAATCTCGCGCAGGGTTTATATCCGCTGCTGGCGGTGAGTGGCGGCATCATCGTGTTTGCGCTGACCACGGTTATGGAAGGCAGCGGCATTCTGGCGGTGTATCTCTGCGGCTTCCTGCTGGGCAACAGCCCGATTCGCAACCGCCACGGTATTTTGCAAACCTTTGACGGCATGGCATGGCTGAGCCAAATCGGCATGTTTATTGTGCTGGGTTTGCTGGTGACGCCGTCCGATTTATGGCACATCGCGGTGCCGGCGATGATTCTGTCACTGTGGTTGATTCTGGTAGCGCGCCCGCTGTCCATTCTTGTTGGCCTATTGCCTTTCAAAGGCTTTACAGGACGCGAACGTATCTTCATAAGTTGGGTGGGCTTGCGTGGCGCGGTGCCAATCATTCTCGCCGTATTCCCGATGATGGCCGGACTGGAAAACGCCAAGCTCTATTTCAACATCGCCTTCTTTGTGGTGCTGGTATCGCTGATGCTGCAAGGTACGTCGCTGGGCTATGCCGCCAAACGCGCCAAAGTAGTGGTGCCGCCAACCGCCTCGCCGATTAGCCGGGTGGGACTGGATATCCATCCGGAAAATCCGTGGGAGCAATTCATTTACCAGTTGGGCGCAGACAAGTGGTGCGTTGGCGCGGCGCTGCGTGATTTGCAGATGCCCCGCGAAACCCGCATCGCCGCTCTATTCCGTGACAATGTGTTGATGCACCCCAATGGCAACACGCGTCTGAAAGAAGGCGATGTGCTGTGTGTGATTGGCCGGGAACGCGATCTCCCCGCATTGGGTAAAATGTTCAGCCAATCGCCGCCCGTCTCGCTCGATCAACGTTTCTTCGGCGACTTTATCCTCGATGCCGAGGCACGTTTGAAAGATGTGGCGCAAATTTACGGGCTGGAGTTGGATGAACAAACCAACGATCAGCAGTCGTTAGGACAGTTAGTGATGAGTTTGCTGGGCAGTACGCCGGTGGTTGGCGATCAGGTGGAATGGAACCAGTTAACCTGGACGGTGGCAGAAAAAGAGGACAATCAAATCGTGAAAATCGGCGTACGCGTAATGGAAGACAAGGAATAATCCGAGGCCATTATCGCTCGTAAACTGCGTGTGAACGACTATGCTCACTATTCAACCCAGTTAATACGGGAGAATGTAATGGGACACGTGGTGAAGATTGGTCGTTATGAAATTGTTGATGCAGAGTTCAATACTGACAATGGCGATACTGTGAGTATTCCGTGCCATACCAATCCCGGCCTGAGTGACCAACTCGACGGCTGGGATGTGGATACCAGTGTACCGGCATGGATTGATGAAGAGGCTGTCGATCTGCAAATCGGACACTACGACAAGCAGCAGGATCTTTGGGTACTGAAAAAACCTGCCTGACTGGCTGGCGCCGCCATTGATGGAAATGGCGGTCATTCCGAAAAGTTGTCTTAAAATGAAGCGTTATATCCGCGATTAATTAACTTTTAACGATACTTTTCAATTAGATAGCCAATTATTTCTTTACTCATTTTTTTCCTTTTCAGACTATTTCCATATTAACTCTGTCAAATAACTCCTGCATACTCTTAAACGTTGCTGCAGCTTTTCGTGACGTGCATCACGTCTCAAACGGTCCTTTCCTTGCAGCGCTTATGGCAGCACAGACTTATAAATCGCTGAAAGAATTATTCTTTCTGCTTTTCAGCGGATCACTCCTGAGCGCGTACTTGATTCTGGTCAGGCCATCTTTTACTTAAGAAAAGAGAGCAGGTTTTATGGCAAGTACTTTGATAATGAATGATGCAACCCGCTCGTGGAGCGGACTGCGCAAAAACCTCATCGCAAAAGTCGCACTTAGTTTCTCGGATTTAATTGCGTTAAATCTGGCATTGTTTTTATCTGCCGCCACCGTTCAAGGTATTTGGGGCGAACTGGATACGTTTATTCCGCCTCAGCAGATTGAATACCGATTTATTGCCCAATTTAGCCTTTCTATTCTTTGCACCGCCTGGTTCTGGGTGCGTATGCGTCACTACACCTATCGCAAACCATTTTGGTTTGAATTGAAAGAAGTGATTAAAACCCTGTTCGTCTTCTCTCTGCTTGATCTGGCGCTGATTGCCTTTTCAAAATGGGACTTCTCGCGCATGGTTTGGGTGTTCAGCTGGACTTACGCCCTGCTGCTGCTGCCGCTGATGCGTGCCGTGGTAAAACGTGCGATCAATCGTGCAGGTCAGTGGCAGAAGGAAACCATCATTATTGGTTCCGGTAAAAACGCAATGGAAGCCTATGCGGCGCTGCAGAGCGAAGAGATCCTGGGTTACAACGTGCAGGCGTTCATTTCACTGGATGATGACCAACAGCACGAAAAAGTGAATGGCGTTCCGGTTATCACCTGGAAAGATATCAACTGGCAAACCATGGACCGTGACAACACGCAATTTATCGTCGCCACAGAATTTGAGCAGCAAGTGGTGCGCGATAAATGGCTGAAGTTCTTGTCCAAAATGAAGTGCCGTTCGATTTCCGTGATCCCAACGCTGCGCGGCGTGCCGCTGTATGGCACCGACATGTCATTCATCTTCAGCCATGAAGTGATGATCTTACGCGTCAGCAACAACCTGGCAAAACGCTCTTCACGCTTCCTGAAACGCACCTTCGATATTGTGGTGGCATCCATGCTGCTGCTGTTCCTCGGTCCGGTATTCGGTCTGCTGTGTGCGATGGTGAAACGTGACGGTGGCAATGCGATTTATGGCCATGAACGCGTTGGACAAGATGGCGTGAAGTTTAAGTGCCTCAAGTTCCGCTCGATGGTGACCAACTCGCAGGAAGTGCTGCAAAATCTGCTGGCGACCAGCGAGGAAGCGCGTGCTGAATGGGATCGTGACTTCAAACTGAAAAACGATCCGCGCGTGACTAAAATTGGTAACTTCCTGCGCAAAACCAGCCTTGATGAGCTGCCACAGTTGTGGAACGTGATTCGCGGCGAAATGAGTCTGGTCGGTCCGCGTCCGGTGATTGAAGCGGAACTGGAGCGTTATGCCGGTGATGTGGATTACTACCTGATGGCAAAACCGGGCATGACCGGCTTGTGGCAGGTCAGCGGCCGTAACGACATCGACTACGATACGCGCGTTTACTTCGATTCCTGGTACGTGAAAAACTGGGCATTGTGGACTGACATTGCGATTCTGTTCAAAACCGCTGGCGTAGTGGTCCGTCGCGACGGCGCTTACTAATACCCTCGAGGCGATGCCTGTGCACTTCGGCAGGCATCGCTTTTTTTATCCCTTTCTTTTTCCCCAAAGAGTCATTACCCTTCCGGATTGTTTAACAGGTCGTCCGGTTCGTAATGCAAAAATTCACCTTAATACTTCTTAGCCTGGTGCTGCTGGCGCCGCTGGGCATTGATCTTTACCTCCCTACATTGCCGCAAATCGCCGAAGGTCTTAATAGCCCGGTGAGCCTTATCCAAATCACAATTCCCCTGTTTTTATTGGTGATGGGCATCGGCCAACTGATTACCGGTCCGCTGGTGGATAATTTTGGTCGCAAGCCGATCGCCTTGATTGGTCTGGCGCTTTACATCGTTGGCAGCGCGATAGCCGCTACCAGCACGCTGTGGCCGGTGTTCTTCCTTGCGCGCATCATTCAGGGCTGCGCCGTGTGCTGCACTGCGGTGGTGGCATTTAGTGGCGTGCGCGATCGTCTCAGCGGCGAAGATGCCGCACGCGCTTACGGCTTTCTCAATGGTGCGCTGAATATCGTACCTGCGCTGGCACCGCTGCTTGGCGGGATTCTGGCTGAAGCCTACGGCTGGCGTATGCCGTTCTGGTTCCTGTGCGGCTATGCGGTGGTGATCGGCTTGATCGTGATGCTGTGGCTGCCGGAAACGCGTTCAGCTGACACGTTGCGCGTTAAAGGTTTACCGCTGGCGCAGTACGCTGCCATCGCCCGTGAACCGCGCTTCCTTGCCTTTGCTTTTGCCAATGCCGGCGCGCTAGGCATGGTGCTGACCTATGTGTCGCTGGCACCACACGTGCTGATGACCGAAGGCGGCCTGACGCCGCTACAATTCTCATTTGCCTTTGGCGCCAATGGTTTTTGGATCATGCTGGTTAGCGCTTTCGTGAACAAAACCATTCGCAAAGCGGGACGCCCGTTCTGTCTGGCGATGGGTTTCGCCACCATGTTGATCGGCGCGATTCTGTTAATGATGGGTACCACGCTATTACCGGCAGCGTGGCAAAACCATTGGTCGCTGTACATGATTCCGGTGGCGGTTTCCGTTGCTGGCCTGGCGTTCACGGTCGGTCCCGCAACCAGCTACGCGCTGGAGCCTTATCAGCAGCAAGCGGGCGTTGCTTCTGCACTGCAAGGATTTATTCAGATGGCGTGTGGTGCAGGCGGCAGCATGGCAATCGTGGCATTGCCGGTTGCGGAAAAATCGTCACTGGCATTGATGATGCTGCTGGGTGCAGCGCTGGCCATGACCGCCTGGCGCTGCAGCAAGAAGATGCACGGTCGCGTGACCGCGCTTAAATAACCTCAACCGGAACGCGTGGCGCGAGCGCGCACATCAGCTCGTAGCCCACCGTTCCGGCGGCTTTTGCCACCTCATCGATCTTCACCTGATTGCCCCACAGCTCAACCTTCGAACCGATGCCGGCCTGCGGGCAAGGTTCCAAATCGATCATCATCATGTCCATAGAAATGGCGCCGAGCGTTTGCGTGCGGATGCCATCCACGCTGACTGGCGTGCCGGTTGGCGCATGTCGCGGATAACCATCGGCGTAACCGCAGGCGACAATACCGATACGCTGCGCGCCGCTGGCGTGATAGCGATAACCGTAACCTACGCCTTCACCGGCATTCAGCTGCTGCACACCAATAATTTCGCTGCTGAGCGTCATTACCGGTTGCAATCCGGTGCTGGCGATATCCTGCCAGTCACCGCTCGGTGACGCACCGTAGAGAATAATGCCGGGACGCACCCAATCAAAATGCGCTTCAGGATGCCATAGCGTAGCCGCTGAGTTAGACAAGGAACGCGGGCATCCGAGCCCTTCCGCCGCCCGTTCAACGCACTTCATCGGCTCAACTAATCCTTGCGGATTCTCTGCATCGGCAAAGTGCGCCATTAACGTCATTTCACCGACGTTCGGCATAGCACGCAGTTTCTGCCACGCCGCATGCGCCTGCTCTGGACGGAAACCAAGTCGATTCATGCCGCTGTTGATTTTGAGGTAAACATCGACCGGTGCCGACAGTTGTGCTTTGGCTAGCGCCTGAATTTGCCAGTTGCTGTGTACGCTGGTAGTGAGGCGATAGCGATCGATCAGCGCTAAATCATCGGCATGGAAGAAGCCTTCCAACAGCAGGATAGGCTTTTTCCAGCCCTGCTCCCGCAGTAAGATCGCCTCTTCCATATTCAGCAGCGCAAAACCGTCGGTTTCGGCCAGACTTTGCCACACGCGGGCCACACCGTGACCATACGCATTGGCTTTCACCACCGACCAGACGCGTGATTGCGGTGCCGCCTGGCGTACGACAGCCAGATTATGACGCAGTGCCTGTTGATTGATGGTGGCACCGGTTGGACGTGACATGCTTTTACTCTCCCTGAGGTCTCAGCGCGCCGCGCTGGCGTTACGCAGCGGCGAAGAATGTGGCTCAAAACCTGGCAGGTAGCGCAGCACTGACAAATCATCTGCGGCAATCGCCGGTTTCTGACCGGAAATTAAATCAGCCAAAAGCTGACCGGAACCACAGGCCATCGTCCATCCCAGCGTACCGTGGCCGGTATTGAGATAGAGATTGGAGAGCGGCGTGCGCCCGACAATCGGCGTACCGTCTGGCGTCATTGGACGCAATCCGGTCCAGAACGTGGCCTGTTCGACAAATCCGCCTTCAGGATAGAGATCGCGGACCACCATCTCCAGCGTTTCGCGTCGTGCCGGCAACAGTTTGGTGTTAAAACCAACAATTTCTGCCATGCCGCCCACGCGGATGCGATCGTCAAAGCGCGTGACAGCCACTTTGTAGGTTTCGTCGAGGATGGTGGAAACCGGTGCAGCGTCAGCGTTCTTGATCGGGATGGTCAACGAATAACCCTTCAGCGGATAAACCGGGATGGCGAGGATGTCTTTCAGCAGCGCGGTGGAATAGGAACCGAACGCCACCACGTAAGCATCGGCTTTAATCACCTCATCGCCACACTTCACGCCATAAATGCGATTGCCCTCGCGCAGCAACTGATCAACCGACGTGTTGTAGCGGAAGGTCACGCCCGCCGCCGCAGCCATTTCGGCCAGGCGCTGAGTAAACAGCTGGCAGTCGCCGGTTTCGTCGTTAGGGAGACGTAAACCGCCGGTGAGTTTATGCGCCGTCGCCGCTAGCGCGGGTTCGACATTTTTCAGCTGATGCGCTTCCAGTAATTCATAGGGAACGCCCGCATCGCGCAGCACGGCGATATCTTTGCTGGCGCTTTCGAACTGTTGCTGCGTACGGAACAGCTGCAGCGTGCCGCCCTGACGACCTTCATAGGCGATGCCGGTGCTGGCGCGCAGTGTTTTCAGGCAGTCGCGGCTGTACTCCGCGATACGTACCATGCGGCTTTTATTCTCTTGATAATGCTGCATGTCGCAGTTACGCAGCATATTCCACATCCATTCCAGTTGGAACTTACTGCCATCGAGACGAACCGCCAGCGGCGCGTGACGCTGGAACATCCATTTGACCGCTTTCAGCGGAACGCCCGGCGCCGCCCAAGGCGCGGCATAGCCCGGTGAGATCTGCCCCGCATTACCGGCGCTGGTTTCCAGCGCGGCGGCAGGCTGACGATCGATAACCGTGACCTCATGTCCGGCCTGCGCCAGGTACCAGGCGCTCGCCACGCCTACAACACCACTACCAAGAATCACTACGCGCATAAGCCCCTCGTCGCAGCAAAAGAATAATTAACTATTAACCAAGCCCAAGACAGCATAACCCGACCGCCACTTAAATCTTACATTCGACCGACTTATTTCACATGTTTTTTACCTGGCTGCACACTGAAATCATGCAATAGAGCCAAAATCAGGATTTTTTATGCCTTAAATCCCTTAATCAGCAATTTATTATGCGGATGGCAGCGGTTTTGACTTTTTTCAGGAGAAAGCGCCGCAGTCATACAATCCACTTATAAACAGAATATTGTTCTGACAAATAAAATAAAACCAATATTTGTCATCAGTATCGACTTAACTAACGCTTTTTGAATGATTTTCTGCCAAAAGAATTCGATTGAGATTCAGTTTCGGATAGGCGACAGTGGACTATCATTGAAGTGTTCGCTCAGTTTTATTGGGCCATCTTTACTCAGGATGAGGCCTTAAACGATCGTGACAGGTAATTCCTGCCGCTTGCAAAACAGAGGTGCGCTATGACGACAATCTTTGACGAGCCAACCCGCAACAGTAAACGACTCAGTGATGGTCCCGACTGGACTTTCGAACTGCTGGATGATTATCTGGCGGAAATTGACCGCGTAGCCAAAAGTTACGGACTGGAAACCTATCCGCACCAAATTGAAGTGATCACCTCCGAACAGATGATGGATGCCTACTCCAGCGTGGGTATGCCGATTAACTATGCACACTGGTCGTTCGGCAAGAAATTCATCGAAACGGAACAGCGCTATAAGCACGGTCAGCAAGGCCTGGCGTATGAGATCGTCATCAACTCCAATCCGTGTATCGCCTATTTGATGGAAGAGAACACCATGACCATGCAGGCGCTGGTGATGGCGCACGCCTGTTACGGTCACAACTCGTTCTTCAAAAATAACTATCTGTTCCGCAGCTGGACCGATGCCAGTTCCATCGTGGATTACCTGCTCTTCGCCAGAAATTACATTACCGACTGCGAAGAGCGCTACGGCGTGGAGGAAGTTGAACGGCTGCTCGATTCCTGCCATGCGCTGATGAACTACGGCGTGGATCGCTACAAACGTCCGCAGAAAATTTCGCTGCAGGAAGAGAAAGCTCGCCAGCAGAGCCGTGAAGAGTATTTGCAGAGTCAGGTTAATACGCTGTGGCGTACCTTGCCGCGTAAAGAGAAGGAGTCGGTGCATATTGAGGCATCGCGCTACCCTTCTGAACCGCAGGAAAACCTGCTCTATTTCATGGAAAAAAATGCGCCGCTGCTGGAATCCTGGCAACGTGAAGTGCTGCGCATTGTGCGTAAAGTTAGCCAGTATTTTTATCCGCAGAAACAGACGCAGGTAATGAATGAAGGCTGGGCCACGTTCTGGCACTACACCATCCTTAATCATCTGTATGACGAAGGCAAAGTGTCGGAACGCTTTATGATGGAGTTCCTGCACAGCCACACCAACGTGGTGTATCAGCCGCCGTATAACAGTCAGTGGTATAACGGCATCAACCCGTATGCGCTGGGCTTTGCGATGTTCCAGGACATCAAGCGTATTTGTCAGACGCCAACCGAAGAAGACCGCTACTGGTTCCCGGACATTGCTGGTTCGGACTGGCTGAAAACCATGCATTTCGCCATGCGCGAGTTTAAGGATGAGAGCTTTATCAGCCAGTTCCTGTCACCGAAAGTGATGCGTGATTTCCGTCTGTTCACGGTAATGGATGATGACCGCAACAATTTCCTCGAAATTGCAGCGATCCATGATGAAGCGGGTTATCGCGCCATTCGTCAGCAGTTGTCGGCGCAATACAATCTGAGCAATCTGGAACCGAACATTCAGGTCTACAACGTGGATTTACGTGGCGACCGCTCACTGACATTGCGTTATGTGCCGCAACAGCGTGCGCCGCTCGATAAGAGCCGCAAAGAAGTGTTGAAGCATGTGCATCGTTTGTGGGGCTTTGATGTGATTCTGGAGCAACAGAATGAAGACGGCAGCGTCGAGTTGCTGGATCGTTCACCCGCGCGCGGCCCAACGCTATAAAGCAAAAAACCGGACTGTTGAGGTCCGGTTTTTCTTTTATCGCTTGCTGGCTAAATCGTCCGGCATGCTTTTCTGCATCTTATGCCAAATCTCACCGCTGCGGCGTCCGTATTCACGCACGCTATCGACAATCTGCTCCTGCGATGGGTTGGCCACGCACAGGTCAGCCAATTGGCGATAGAAGTTACGCGCCAGTTCACGCGCTTCCAGGCTGGAGAAGTAGTGACGACCAACGCGGGTATACAAGCCTTTCAGGCCGTTCAAAATCAGACCATAAATCGGGTTGCCCGAGGCAAACGCCAGGCCGCGGAACACGCGATAATCCAGCTCGGTATAGGCTTCGGCTTTATCTTCCTCAATCAGCGCATTCTCCAGCACTTCACGCGCTTTTTCTGGATGATGACGCAGCGCACGGCTGATAAAAATCGACGAAATGTTGGTGCGCACCGACAGCAAATTATCAATCAACTGCGGGACGCTATCGTGATCGAGTCGGGCCAGGGTTTCGAGGATGTTTAAACCGGAGGTTTCCCAGAAATCGTTAACGCGCGTCGGTTTGCCATGTTGAATGGTCAACCAGCCATCACGCGCCAGACGCTGCAACACTTCACGCAACGTGGTGCGTGTTACGCCAATCAGTTCAGAAAGCTCACGTTCGGCAGGTAGAATGGATCCCGGCGGAAAACGACTGTTCCAGATGCTTTCAATAATATACTCTTCAGCAAATCCCGCGGGGCTCTGCGCCTTAATCACCATAGCATTTATTTCTCGTTGCTTTCTTTATCGTAATGCGACTCATCATACCAGAGCGGCTATAGCGGAAATAGCCTGCCAACCGATTAAAAGCGCGCGCTGGCGCAAAATTCAGCCGTGAATTCAGAGGAAATTCCCCGGTCAGGCACACGTTTGCGCTGCGTCTGCAGCTTGCGCTCTTCGGGTCATGCGCTCAACAGACACTTTTTTGGCCTCAACGCGACTTAAGTCATTTTTGTACATGATTTTTTCCCGTTACCTGGCTGGCACGGTTGCGCTTTTGGTTTACACTGCGAAACATTAACGGTTACAGGAAAAGCAATATGTTGCGATATTTGAATCAATGCTCGCGTGGACGCGGTGCCTGGCTTCTGCTGGCCCTGACGGCGTTGGCGTTTGAATTGACGGCGTTGTATTTTCAGCACGTGATGGGGCTGCAGCCCTGCGTAATGTGTATTTATGAGCGTTGCGCGCTGTTTGGCGTGATGGGCGCGGGCATTGTGGGCGCTATTGCGCCGAAAACACCGCTACGCTGGGCGGCCATTCTCATCTGGATCTACAGCGCGATTGAAGGCACGCGCCTCTCTTACGATCACACCATGATTCAACTGCATCCCAACCCGTTTGTCACCTGCGACTTTGCCGCGCGTTTCCCAACCTGGTTGCCGCTGGATAAATGGTTGCCTTCTGTATTCGTAGCGAGCGGTGATTGCGCCGAGCGCGGCTGGACCTTCCTGACCTGGAGCATGCCGCAGTGGATGATCGTGATTTTTGCCGCTTATCTGCTGGTGGCGCTGCTGGTGCTGATTGCACAACCGTTCAAACCGAAACGCCGCGATCTGTTCGGGCGCTAAGCACAAACAAAACAGGCAGCCTTGGCTGCCTGTTTTATGCTTAACCGTTACGATCCGGTCGATCGATTATATGCTCTTCCCAATCCCGCACTTCACTCTCTCGCACCGCAATAAAACGCACGGAAATGCGCTGCGCATGCATCGCCTTTTTAGAACCGGCGATCAGCGGATGCCACGCCGGCAAGGTTTTGCCTTCTCCCAAAACACGATAGGCGCAGGTGCGCGGCAGCCATTCAAAACTGGTGAGGTTTTCACGCGTCAGTTTGATGCAATTCTCTTCCAACTCAAAACGATGCTCGTAGTTACGACACTGGCAGGTTTTGATATTCAGCTGATTGCAGGCCACGTTGGTGAAGTAGATTTCGTCGGTGTCCGCATCCTGCAACTTATTCAGGCAACATTGGCCGCAGCCGTCGCACAGGGATTCCCACTCTGCGTCGTTCATTTGGTCAAGGCGTTTAGTCTGCCAGAAAGGTTGTTCAGTCATGATGGCGGTCCGGGTTAGCAAAGAGACCGCACCTTATAAAGGTTCAGGTGCGGTGATGCAAGTTTTACAGAACGCGCGTCGAAATACCGTGACCGGCCAGCGTGATTTCCAGCTTATCGCCAGAACGCATCGGGCCAACGCCTTCTGGCGTCCCGGTCAGCACCACATCGCCCGCGCGCAGAGTGAAATACTGGCTCATATAGGCAATCAGCGGCAAAATTTTGTGGATCATATCGGCGGTCGTGCCGTGCTGGCGCACTTCGCCGTTAACAATCAGCTTCAGTTCGGTGTCCTGAGGATCGCCGCTAAACTCAGAAACGGGAATAAAACCCGACAGCGGACACGAGTTATCGAAACCTTTGGATTTTTCCCACGGTTGGCCCGCTTTCTTCAAACCGGCCTGCACGTCGCGTAAGGTCAAATCCAGCGCGACGCCATAGCCAGCAATCGCCTTCGCCACGTGCTCTTCGCTCGCCTGTTTCAGCGTTGAGCCAATCAGCACTACCAGCTCCACTTCATGATGCACTTCACCAAAATTTGCCGGAATCGACAGCGGCTGGCGCAAATCGCACACCGCAGTTTCCGGTTTGATAAACACCACCGGTTCGGTTGGCGTGGCACTTCCCATCTCCTTTATGTGCTTCGCATAGTTGCTGCCGACGCAAACCACTTTGCTGACCGGATAATCCAACAGAGCGCCCTGCCAGTTACGATGCTGATACATGCTATTCCCCTGCTTTGGTTGTGTTTGCCGCCAGTGCATCTGGCGATGAAGTCTGGCTCAGTGCCGGAACGCGGCAGGCTGAGGTGGAATATATTAGCGGGTTTATGGCGGCAGGCGTGGCGGAAATTGTCAAAAGTCGTTAATCGTATACAACAAAATCAGCTAAACGCTTTGATAATTGCCCGCAATAAAGGGTTAAAGCGGGCAGTTAATTAACGCAAATAGCACTGATTATTTCTACAGGATATATTTACAGATGAATCTGAATTAATCTTTTTTACCCTGATCGAGATGAATGTTGAGCAGACTTTCAACCGGTGGTGGAATTTGCAAATAATAGCCGTGTTCGCTTAAACCTTGCTTAACTTTATTGATATCCGCGTTAGCCAGCTTGTCGCGCTTATCCAGCGATAACACCATTGCCAGCTGGGGTTTGCCGAAGCCACGCAGCAGTTCTTCTGGTACCCGTGAAAAATCGTCTTTTTTTTCAACATACAGATAAGTCTGTTCACGTTGCGGGCTTCTGTAGATCACACAAAACATATTTTTTACTCGAATTAACCGATGGCGTCACTTGCCTGAATATAGCAGTAACTATAACATGCTTGCAGAACTTCGAATATTGACCGTTTGATGTTATTGCCGATTTTATCGGCGTACATTTAAGGGTCGTAAAACAGGACTGAGTCAGCACAGATGTCGCAAACGCCAATCGAATTCAAGGGAAGCAGTTTTACCCTGTCAGTCGTTCATCTGCATCATTCGCAACCCGAGGTGATTCGTCAGGCGCTACAGGACAAAATCGATCAGGCACCTGCCTTTTTGCTGAATGCGCCGGTGGTGCTGAATGTTTCTGCGCTAACCGGCGACATTAACTGGAAACAGATGCAACAAGCGGTGATGGCGACCGGTCTGCGTATCGTCGGTGTCAGCGGTTGCAAAGATGAAGCCCTGAAAAAAATGATTGCCCGCGCGGGTTTGCCGGTACTTTCGGAAGGTAAAGAGAGCCGCAAACAGGCTGCGGCTCCCATGGTTGAAGCCGCGCCGGTTGTTCCGGCAGTGATCGCTGAAGCCGCCAGTAAAACCCGCATCATTAATACGCCGGTGCGTTCGGGCCAACAGATTTATGCGCGCAATGCCGACCTCATCGTCACCAGCAGCGTCAGCGCCGGTGCCGAATTGGTTGCCGACGGCAACATCCATATTTACGGCATGATGCGCGGTCGCGCGTTGGCCGGTGTCGGCGGACAACGCGACAGCCAGATTTTTTGCACCAACCTCGCCGCAGAGTTGGTCTCTATTGCCGGGGAATATTGGATGATGGATCACATTCCGGCGGAATTCTTTGGTAAAGCGGCGCGTCTGAGTCTCCAAGATGGCGCGCTGACCATTCAGACACTTAATTAAGCCCCTTTTCTTTCGTTAAGGAAATCAACATTTATGGCACGCATTATTGTAGTTACATCGGGTAAAGGGGGCGTTGGCAAGACCACGTCAAGCGCGGCCATCGCCACCGGCTTAGCGCAGAAAGGCAAAAAAACCGTCGTCATCGATTTCGATATCGGCCTGCGTAACCTCGATTTGATCATGGGCTGTGAACGCCGCGTGGTGTATGACTTTGTTAACGTCATTCAGGGTGACGCGACGCTGAACCAGGCACTGATTCGCGACAAGCGTACAGAGCAGCTTTATATTTTGCCAGCTTCACAGACGCGTGATAAAGATGCGCTGACGCGTGAAGGCGTTGAGAAAGTGCTGAACGATCTGGCGGCGATGGAGTTTGACTTTATCGTCTGCGACTCACCAGCAGGTATCGAAACTGGCGCTCTGATGGCGTTGTACTTCGCTGATGAAGCCATCATCACCACCAACCCGGAAGTCTCTTCAGTACGTGACTCCGACCGTATTCTCGGCATCATCTCTTCGAAATCCCGTCGTGCAGAGAACAGTCAGGATCCGGTGAAAGAGCATCTGCTGCTGACTCGTTACAATCCTGGCCGCGTTACCCGTGGCGATATGCTGAGCATGGAAGATGTGCTGGAAATTTTGCGCATTCCACTGGTTGGCGTCATCCCGGAAGATCAATCTGTCCTGCGCGCCTCTAACCAGGGTGAGCCGGTGATCCTCGACGCAAACGCTGACGCCGGTAAAGCCTATGCTGATACCGTAGATCGCCTGCTTGGCGAAGAACGCCCCTTCCGCTTTATTGAAGAAGAGAAGAAGGGTTTCCTTAAACGCCTGTTCGGGGGATAACCAATGGCATTACTTGATTTCTTTTTATCCCGTAAGAAGAACACAGCCAATATAGCCAAGGAAAGGCTGCAGATTATCGTAGCCGAACGCAGAAGGGGCGACAGTGAGCCCCACTATCTGCCGCAGCTGAAGCGCGATATTTTGGAAGTGATCTGTAAATACGTAAAAATTGACCCGGATATGGTGACCGTTCAGCTGGATCAGAAAGGGGATGATATCTCCATCCTCGAGCTCAACGTAACGCTGCCGGAGCCGGAAGACGTTCCTAAATGATTAAAGCGGTTTCCTGATTTTCCCCTGCGGTATTGCGCAGGGGAAAATACTACCGTTACAGTGCCTGCAGAATCTCGTCGATACCCGCTTTCAGCAAATCGCCCCGCCAGCCTGTCTGTAATTCAGGTGTGCGCGACGCGGTTTTCAATCCCCAATGCACACTCAGCACCTGATTGATCTGGCGACGTGATGCCAGCAGTTCCTGACTGAAACCACTCTCTTCACTTACCTGTTGCACCAGCGCTTTAATGGCTTTAAACGCCTGCTTGTAATGCGGATGATCGATCAGATTAGGCAGCGGTGGCGGCAAGGTTGATTCATCCTGCGCCTGTGCTTCAGCCACCAGCGCCACCATCGCTTTACCGTGGAAGCGGATTTCATGGCCGTTCAGACCTAAATGATCCAGCTCACCAAGGCTGCCTGGCATAAAGCGCGCCACTTTCCACAGATTCTCTTCGCGTACCACGAAGTTCACCGCCATATCTTTTTGTCGGGCGATGTTTAAACGCCATGCCGCCAGACGCTGCAACGCCGCCAGCTGACGCGGACGCAGTTGCCACGCATTAGTGATATCGCGCCAGGCTTCTTCCGGCTGCAGCACATCGAGGCGGCGCTGGCACAGCAAATTGCATTCGCTTAACGCCGCCGCCATATTGCCGGCTTCCTCGGTTTGCGCCACCAGCTGATGGGCAATCGGCAGCAGATAGGCGACATCGGCGGCGGCATATTCGCATTGACGCTCGGTCAGCGGACGCGCCAGCCAATCGGTACGAGACTCACTTTTATCCAGCTCAATCTGGTTGAAATGCATCACCATCGAGGCAAAACCCCACGACAGCGCCTGGCCGCTAAAGGCCGCCAGAATTTGCGTATCAATCATCGGATCGGGCAGGCATTTAAAACGATGCAGGAACACTTCCAGATCTTCGCCACCCGCGTGCAGGAATTTGGTGACCTGCTTATCCTGCAGCAACGCCACAAACGGCGTCCAGTCACTGATATTAAGCGGATCGATCAGGATCAATTGGTCGCCATCAAACAGCTGAATCAGGCCGAGCTGCGGATAGTAAGTGCGTGTACGCACGAATTCGGTGTCCAGCGCCACGGCAGCGTGCTGGCGTGCCTTCTCGCACACGGCGGCCAGTTGGTCATTTTGGTCGATCAGGGTGTAATTCACGTTGTCTTTCTCGCTGCGGCAAACTACGCGCAGCGCTCCATGTTAAAAGCAATAAAAACGCCGGACTGTGCCGGCGTTAACCTGAGGAGAATGGCGCATTACTGCCCTTCTCGCTTCGCCTCATCACGCAATTCGCGACGCAGAATTTTGCCTACATTGGTCTTTGGCAACTCGTCACGAAACTCGATAATCTTCGGTACTTTGTAGCCGGTGAGCTGGCGACGGCAGTGATCCAGCACCTCTTCTTTGGTCAGTGAGGGATCTTTCTTCACGATGCACACTTTAACCGCTTCGCCCGACAGATCGCTGGGAACACCAATCGCCGCAGCTTCACGCACTTTCTCGTGCTGCATCAGCACATCTTCGATCTCGTTAGGATACACGTTAAAGCCTGACACCAGAATCATGTCTTTCTTACGATCGACGATGCGAATAAAGCCTTCACTATCAACGGTAACAATATCACCGGTATGCAGCCAGCCATTTTTCAGCACTTCATCGGTCGCATCAGCGCGCTGCCAGTAGCCAGTCATCACCTGCGGGCCGCGAATACACAGCTCGCCCGGTTCGCCTGGCGCGACATCTTTGTCTTCATCATCGACGATGCGCACATCGGTGGACGGCACCGGCAAACCAATGCTGCCAGTGTGACAGGTGATGTCATACGGATTCACTGACACCAGCGGCGAACACTCGGTCAGGCCGTAACCTTCCAGCAGATAGTGTCCGGTAAGTTTTTCCCAGCGCTCGGCGACCGCTTTTTGCACAGCCATGCCGCCTCCTGCAGACAGGCGCAGCGTGGAGAAATCGAGCTTATTAAAATTGGCATCATTCAGCAGTGCATTGAACAAGGTGTTCACGCCGGTGATGGCGGTAAACGGGAACTTGCTGAGCTCTTTGACAAAGCCGGGAATATCGCGTGGATTGGTAATCAGCAGGTTTGTGCCGCCAAGATCGAGGAACAGCAGCCCGTTCACCGTCAGCGCAAAAATGTGGTAGAGCGGCAGCGCGGTCACCACTTGCTCTTTGCCGGGACGCAGCAGTTTGCCGTAAGTAGCTTTGGTCTGTTCCAGATTGGCCTGCATATTGCGGTGCGTTAGCATCGCGCCTTTGGCCACGCCGGTGGTGCCGCCGGTGTATTGCAGGAAGGCGAGATCGTCATTGGTCACGGTTGGGCGTTGATAGGTCATCTGTTCGCCCTGCGACAAGGCGCTGCGGAACGGCACCGCGCCCGGCAGGTGGTATTTCGGCACCAGCTTTTTCACGTATTTAACGACGAAGTTCACCAGCGTGGCTTTCACCGGCGCCAGCTGATCGCCCATACGCGTTAGCATCACATGTTTGATCGGCGTTTCGGCCACCACTTTTTCCAGCGTGTGGGCAAAGTTCGAGACGATGACAATGGCGCTGGCACCGCTATCAACTAGCTGATGCTTGAGTTCCCGTGGCGTGTAAAGCGGATTGACGTTCACCACCACCATGCCAGCGCGCAATACGCCAAACAGCGCGACGGGATATTGCAGCAGGTTTGGCATCATCAGCGCCACGCGATCGCCCTGCTTCAAACCTAAACCTTGCTGCAGCCAGGCGGCAAAGGCGCGGCTCTGCTTTTCCAGCTGCCGATAGGTCATTGGCTGGCCCATATTAATGAAAGCCACCTGATCGGCGTATTGCTCTGCTGCGTGCTCGAAAAGATCGACCAATGAAGCGTAACGATCCGCATTAATTTCCGCAGGGACATCTGCCGGATAGCGTTTGAGCCAAACCTTATTCAAAGAATCACCCCGATAATCTTGTTGCGTAGCCATCGCCGCCTCGACAATCAATGTTGTTAACAATATTTTAACTGATTGTACCAGTTTGCCTGTTTCGGCATTTTCAGGTTGCGAAGCGCATCACTAAATTTCGCGCATCGGTTGCGCGCCCAATAAAAAGGCCCGTTCGCAAGCACCGCGACCGGGCCGTAAATAACATAATAAAAAACTTACTCGGTAAGGATTGTTTGCACCTGCGCCGGTTGGCCGAGGTTCATGCCCCAATAGGGATTCGGTCCCCAATATCCCGCACGATGGCGCGTTGGGCCATACCAGATATACGGATCAATCGGCTGCGGCGGCGTCATCACCTGTTGCGTCAGATGCCAGCGCTGATAACCGCGCACATCGATCACCACAAAGTTGTAGCTGGCCTTACCAATATCGCCTTTCTCAATGCCTTTGATGTTGCCCAGCACCGTGATGTATTGGTTATTCAAATCGACCGGATCGACAAAGCCACGGATGTCGGCAAAGATGCGGCCAACCGAGGCTGCACCCAAACGCGGACGCGCGCTCTCATCCAGCGGTTGGGTCGCAATCTCTACGCGAGTTAAGTCGTTAAGATTGGTGACTTTCACCACTTTCCCGCCGAAGCGTGCTTCCTGGCCGACAAACAGTTGCGGCGCGTTCATCACGCGCAGTAAATCTTGCTGTGGAAGCTCAGAACTTCCTTTAATTGAATCTGGCACCGAAACACAGCCGCTGAGCAGCATTGCGCAGGCTAACAGAGCGCCAGACATCCCTTTACGACTTATTGGCATAGCACTTCTCCTGTTATTTCTCTGATTAGACTGAGCCCGCGGAGATAAGTTGCGCGCGACTTAGCGGCCCGGCAACTTTTTCCATGCCACTTCATTGCGCAGATAAACCGGCTCGGCATTCTCCACCGCGACCGCTTCGTCACGCTGCCAGGTGCTGAGCGCCAGCGGCAGCATATCTTCGGCGGCAGGTAATAACACGTCTGAAGCAATAAGCTGTGCGCCTGGCGAGGTCAACAGATGCGGATAGGCTTGCCAGCCGGTGCCAACGGCAGTCCATTCGCCGCTTAATGCCGCAATACGTTCCTGTGCTACTTCGGGTTTGATCACCGCTTCGGTTTCCGCACCCAGCCATTCGCCGTTTTCGTCGCGCTGATATTCAGCCCAATAGAGTTCGCCCATACGCGCGTCAATCGCCGCCAGCACGCGGGTTGCGCCGGTTAAACGCCACGCGCCCTGCGCCATAGTCGCTAATGAGGAGACGCCGATCATCGGCAGATTCGCGCCAAGTGCCAGCCCTTGAGCAATACCAATGCCGATACGCACGCCGGTAAAACTGCCCGGACCCCGGCCAAACGCCAGCACGTCAAGCGCGGTCAGATCCAGCTGCTGCGCCTGCAACAGCTCCTGCACCAGCGGCAAAATACGTTGGGTGTGATCGCGCGGGGCGATTTCAAAGCGGGCATCAATCTGCTGCAGATTTTGCAGCGCGGCAGAACAGGCTTCTGTCGCCGTGTCCAGGGCTAAAATTCGGGCGGACATAACAACCTCAGAGAGTCAAAATGGCGCGCATCTTATCACAGCCTGGCACAAATTAGTGATCCGCAGGCTGACGGACAAATTCGATGGCGCGCGCAATATCGCGGGTGCGCGGCGTGGGCGGCAAACTGTTGAGGAACAGGCCGCCGTAAGGGCGTGAAACCAGGCGCTGATCGCAAATCACCAGCACACCGCGATCTTCCGTATCACGAATCAAACGCCCCACACCCTGTTTCAGGGTGATCACCGCATCGGGCAGTTGCACATCATTAAAGGGATCGCCGCCGCGCAGGCGACAATCTTCCATGCGTGCTTTGAGCAGCGGATCTTCCGGCGAGGTAAAAGGCAGCTTGTCGATGATTACCAGCGACAACGCATCGCCGCGCACGTCGACACCTTCCCAGAAGCTGCTGGTCGCGACCAATAGCGCGTTACCGGCTTCGAGGAACTGCTTCAGCAACTGTCCTTTACTGGTTTCGCCCTGCAGCAGCACCGGCAACGTCATCGAAGCGCGAAACTCGATGGCTAACTCGCGCATCATCTTGTGCGAAGTGCAGAGGAAGAAGCAGCGGCCTTTGTTGGCATCAATCAGCGGCTTCATCATGCGCGCCAGCTGGCGAGCGCCGCCGGGATGATTGGGTTCCGGCATATTACGCGGCACGCACAGCAGCGCTTGCTGGGTGTAATCGAACGGGCTGTCGAGAATCATGGTGGTGGCGTTATCCACGCCAAGGCGACTGGAGAAATGGCTCATCTGCTCATTTACCGCCAGCGTGGCAGACGTGAAAATCCACGCCGCTTTACGGTTATCCATCACTTCCCGGAAACGTTCCGCCACCGACAACGGCGTCAGCGCCAGCGTGAAATGGCGGCTGTTACATTCATACCAATAGCTGAAGCCCGGCTCATCAATGGCGCGCAGACGTTTCAGGCGCGTGCGATACAGCGCCGCGCGCTCAAAGGCGGCGTCCAGCAGCGCGGAGCGCCCGAGCGACAGTTTGATCACGTCGTAACAGAGTTCGAGCGCATCATCCAGCAAGGTAAACATGCGCATGATGTTGTTGTCGCTCAGCAAATCGCGCAGATTGCCGCGAAAGCCCGGTTCGCCGAGCGTCAAACGGAAATCCTGTGCGCACTGCGCCAGGCGATCGGCAGATTTTTGAAGCTGCTGCACATCCCGCACTTCGGTGCGATAGGCGATGATGATGTCTTTGGCGAGGTCTTGCAATTGGCGGCTCGACAGCTGCTGACCGAAATACTGGCTGGCGATATCGGGCAACTGATGCGCTTCATCGAAGATCATCACATCAGCCTCTGGGATCAGTTCGCCAAAGCCGCCCTCTTTCACCACCAAATCGGCGAGAAACAGATGATGGTTCACCACCACCACATCGGCATCCATGGCTTTTTTACGCGCTTTGACCACGAAGCAATCTTTATACAGCGGGCAATCGCTGCCGAGGCAGTTATCGTTGGTGCTGGTGACAAACGGCCAGATCGGGCTGTCTTCGGCCACGCCGTTGCAGTTGCTGACGTCGCCATCGGTGGTTTCTGACGACCAGCCGCGCACGCTGATCAAATCGCCCAGCGCCTGTACGCTGAGATCACCGCCGGTTTGATTCTGCTGCTCAAGACGTTCGAGGCATAAATAGTTGGAGCGCCCTTTCAACAGCGCGGTTTTGCCGCTGAACTTCAAGGCACGCGCGATGGTGGGCAGATCGCGGTTATAGAGCTGATCCTGCAATGCTTTGGAGCCAGTGGAGACAATGACTTTTTTCTTCGCCCGCAATGCCGGCGCCAGATAGGCATAGGTTTTACCGGTTCCGGTGCCCGCTTCGACCACCAGCTCGCCGCCTTTTTTGACCGCCTCGGTGACCGCTTTGGCCATTTGGCGCTGTGCTTCACGCGGTTTAAAGCCCGGAATTGCCTGCGCCAGGGCGCCGTCAGCTGCAAAATCGTCTGCCACACTTCCTCACATCAAAAATAAAAACCACTGTAATTATGTCAGGATTCCCGGCAGGCAACCACAACAGATGACATACGCCCCTGGGATATGGCAGGCTAGCGCAGCAAAATTAAAGGAGAACAGCATGACCATTACGCGTATTGATCCTGAGCACCGCATGTCGGAAGCCGTGGTGCATAACCAAACCGTCTATTACACCAGCGTACCGGAAAATCTGGATGAAGATGCGGAAGCGCAAACTGCCAATGCGCTGGCAGTGATTGACGCCATTCTGACGCGCGTGGGATCGGATAAGAGCAAGATCCTCGACGCCACCATTTTTCTGGTGGAGAAAAGCGATTTCCCGGCGATGAATCGCGCCTGGGATGCGTGGGTTTCACCGGGCAATGCGCCGGTGCGTTGCACCGTGCAGGCCGGTTTGATGAACCCGAAGTATAAAGTCGAAATTAAAATCATCGCCGCGCTGTAAAATCCGTTTGGGCGTTATTCGTTGTCGTCTTCTTCATCCTCGTCGTCTTCGAACATCGCCCGAATCGCTTCACCTTTGTAGGTTTGACGAATTTCCTGCGCCACTTGCGCAATCGCCTGTCCGCTCGACATACCGCCCGCCATTAATTCCTGGATGCGTTCAACCGCTTGCTGCTGTTGCTCGTGGGATAACGCTGGAAGACCTGTAAACATAATTCACTCCTGGTGCATGGGGGACGCATTATTACCACGTGGAACAAACGGGTGCCAGCAACAAAAAAATATGTCAGGCTAGCCACCTGCTTGCTGAAGTGATTTGTCCCATGATGGTAAAAAGCCTCGTTCTGAAGTATACGCCCGAAACGCTGTTACACCTTTTTGCTCCGCTCGCCCACCAATGCTGGGCGATGTTGCTGACCTCCGGCCAGGCCGATCACGCGGATAACCGCTTTGATATCCTCACCGCCGACCCGCTCGCCACACTGACCACGCGCGGCGCCAGCACCGAAATTACCTGTGGTGATGAAGTGATTCACTCCGCCGCCGATCCACTGCTGCTGGTGCAACAGCAATGTGACGCGCTGGGTGTTAAGCCCGCTTTTGATGCCGATTTACCCTTTCAGGGCGGCGCATTGGGTCTGTTCGGTTACGATTTGGGACGGCGCTTTGAAACTCTGCCGCAGCGTGCGCAGCAGGATCTCACCACGCCGGATATGGCGGTGGGCATTTATGACTGGGCGCTGATCGCCGATCACCATCTGCAAAAACTGACGCTGATTTCGCTCAACGATGCCGAACAGCGCTGGCAATGGCTGCAAGCACAGGTCGCACCGCCAGCCGAGCCCTTCTCCTTGACCAGCGAATGGCAATCGAATCTCAGTTTTGACGCCTATGCGCAGCGGTTCCACGCGGTGCAGGCTTATATTCAGGCCGGTGATTGCTATCAGGTGAATCTGGCGCAGCGCTTTCAGGCGGGCTATCGCGGCGATGAGTGGCAGGCATTTTTGCGTCTCACGCAGGCGAATCGCGCGCCATTCAGCGCCTTCCTGCGTTTGCCAAACAGCGCGCTGCTGAGTTTATCGCCTGAGCGTTTTCTCTCTTTACAGCAGCAGGAGATTGAAACGCGTCCGATTAAAGGCACCTTGCCGCGTCTTGCTGATGCCGAAGCCGATCGTTTGCAGGCAGAGAAACTCGCCAACTCAGAGAAAGATCGCGCTGAGAATCTGATGATTGTCGATCTGCTGCGCAATGATATTGGCCGCGTGGCCGTGCCCGGCAGCGTCAGCGTGCCGGAACTGTTCGTGGTCGAGCCTTTCCCGGCAGTGCATCATCTGGTTAGCACCGTGCGTGCACGTTTGCCTGAGACGCTGAAAGCTACCGATCTGCTGCGCGCCTGTTTCCCTGGCGGTTCAATTACCGGCGCACCCAAAATCCGCGCGATGGAGATTATCGAAGAGTTAGAGCCGCATCGCCGCAATGCGTGGTGTGGCAGCATCGGTTACATCAGCCTGTGCGGCAGCATGGATACCAGCATTACCATTCGCACGCTGATTGCGGAAAACCATCAGCTCTACTGCGCCGCCGGCGGTGGATTGGTGGCGGATAGCGACCTGAACGCCGAATATCAGGAAACCTTTCATAAGGTGAATCGTATTCTGCCCAGCCTGCGCGATGAGACCTGAAATGAGTTTAACCCTTGAGCAATTCCTCAGCCGCTTTGTCCTGCAACCGCCTTTGCACGTGCCAAAAAGCGCTATCAGCGGACGACGTGCGGCGGTGCTGGTGCCGGTTATTAGCGGCGCGGAACCCGGCTTGCTGCTCACGCGCCGCTCATCACACCTGCGGAAACACGCGGGGCAAGTGGCGTTTCCCGGCGGCATGCAGGATGCCACTGACGCGTCGCTGATCCACACCGCGCTGCGTGAAGCGCAGGAGGAAGTGGGTATCCAGCCGGATCAAGTGCAGATCATCGGCGTTCTGCCGCCGGTAACCAGCAGCACCGGTTTCGCCGTGACGCCGGTGGTGGGCATTATTCCAGCCAATTTTGCTTTGCTGCTTAATCCGGACGAAGTGGAAAGCGCCTTTGCCATGCCGCTGGCGGAAGCACTACGTTTGAGCCGTTACAGCGATCTCACCTTACGGCGCGGTCATCGCCAACATCAGGTTTGGTTGTCATGGTATGAGGATTACTTTATCTGGGGCATGACCGCCGGGATTATTCGTGCGCTCGGTCAACAAATCGCCCTACCTTAAATCCTCTAATGCTCCTCAGTTAAGCGCCTTTCGGTCACCATAAATGGCGACCCTACAGTGGATTGACGCGTTTATCGTAGGGTGCGCATTAATGCGCACCTGCATACAGATGCATATTAATGCTTAACTAACCAGCAATTTGCCCTAAATCCGCCACTTCGTGAGCCTTTCACCAGAAAAACCGATCCGCTTCACAACTGCAGAAACGGATAACTATTTCTGTGGTTTATAATTAGTTTATTTCATGCGAAAAGCTGCTCGTTATCCGACATGGGCGATTACTATTAGCCGCATAAACGGCTTCTGCCGTGCAGAATAAGATTTGTGAGGAGTGTCACCGGTGATTAGTGTTTTTGACATGTTTAAAGTGGGCATCGGCCCATCCAGTTCACATACCGTCGGCCCGATGAAAGCGGGCAAGCAGTTTGTTGATCTGCTGGCCGAACAAGGCAAATTGCAGGACGTGACGCGCGTGGCGGTCGACGTCTACGGTTCACTTTCGCTCACTGGCAAAGGTCACCACACCGATATCGCGATTATCATGGGCCTGGCGGGTTTCGAACCGGCCACCGTGGATATCGATGGCATTCCCGCGTTCATCAAAGACGTGGAGCAACGCGAACGTCTGCTGTTAGCCAAGGGCGCGCGCGAAGTGGATTTCCCCCGTGAAGGCGGCATGGTGTTCCGCAGCGAAAACCTGTCGCTGCATGAGAATGGCATGACGGTGTTCGCTTTCGCTGGCGATGTGATGATCTTGAGTAAAACCTACTATTCCATCGGCGGCGGTTTCATCATTGATGAAGAGCATTTCGGCCAGCCGGTGCTGGACGAAGTTTCTGTGCCGTGGCCGTTCCACTCTGCTAAAGAGCTGCTCAGCCATTGTCGCGAAAGCGGCCTGTCGCTGTCTGGTTTGGTGATGAAAAACGAACTGGCGCTGCATACTCGCGACGAGATTCACGCCTATTTTGGTCATGTGTGGCAAACCATGCAGGCCTGTATCGATCGCGGTCTCAATACCGAAGGCGTGCTACCGGGCCCACTGCGCGTACCACGTCGCGCAGCTTCCTTACGCCGTCTGCTGGTTTCATCTTCTAAGCATTCGAAAGATCCGATGGATGTCATCGACTGGGTGAACATGTTCGCGCTGGCGGTCAATGAAGAGAATGCGGCCGGTGGTCGTGTGGTGACAGCACCCACCAACGGTGCCTGCGGCATCGTGCCGGCGGTGCTGGCCTATTACGATCACTTTATCGAACCCGTTACGCCCGATATCTTTATCCGCTACTTCCTCGCCTCTGGCGCCATTGGCGTGCTGTATAAAATGAACGCCTCAATTTCAGGTGCCGAAGTGGGTTGTCAGGGCGAAGTTGGCGTGGCGTGTTCCATGGCGGCCGCCGGTCTGGCGGAACTGCTCGGCGGCAGCCCGGAGCAAGTTTGCGTCGCGGCGGAAATCGGTATGGAACACAATCTGGGATTAACCTGCGATCCAGTCGCCGGCCAGGTTCAGGTGCCGTGCATTGAGCGTAACGCCATCGCTTCCGTGAAAGCCATCAACTCCGCACGCATGGCACTGCGTCGCACCAGTGAACCGCGCGTGTCGCTGGATAAAGTGATTGAGACCATGTACGAAACCGGTAAGGACATGAACGCCAAATACCGTGAAACCTCACGCGGCGGATTGGCGATTAAGGTCCAGTGCGACTAATACTCCGCTGATGATTAAAGCAACAGTTGAATATTTTTCTGCATCTGTTGCTACCTCCAACTGAGTAAACCAGATACATTGATTTTGAGCGCGGCCCTTTGTGGCCGCGCTTTTTTTGGTGCCTTTTTTTTTATTCAGCCGCGCTAAACCTGGCCGCCTCAATGCCGATAACCTACACGTTAATTTGGCTTCAATCTTTGTTTTGCAAGGTGGTTACTGATGCTCATTCCCCAGCAATTTGTGGGTCAATTTCGCCGTAAGCGACTGCTTATCGCGTTAGTGATCGCCTCGCTGGTTCTGGTCCTGACGCTGACTTTTCGCTATATCGAAGAGAAATCGCGCATTGAGCAGCAGTCGCTGAATTTCGCCACCCGCGCGATTGAACGCTTTGATCGTATGTTCTCGCCGCTGGATGTTTCCGCCAACAACACGCTCGGCCTGGTTGGCGTACCTTGCTCGCAGGTGCGTTATCCGCTGATTGAGAAAATTGCCGCGCTGCAAACCGTGCGCACAGTTTTGCTGGTGCAGGACGACACGCTCTACTGCTCAAGCATTTTCGGCCCGCAAAACCTCTCTTTCAGCCAAACCTATCCTGAATTAGCTATCAATAATCAGCGCATGATGTTAGCCACCGATAATGATCTGCTGAAAGGATCACCGGTGCTGCTGCTGTGGACGCCCAAATCGCTGGATAACCGCGAAGGTCTGCTGCAAGTCATTAATATTGAATTGATGACTAACTATCTGCTGGAACCGCAGTTGCCGTGGGTGGAGCGTGCGATCTTCAACGTCGGTGGTCAGAGCCTTGAATACGGTAATCCGCTGATTGAGCAAACCGAACCGTCTGAAGATGAAGTGGCTTACGATCAGGCGTCGCTGCGTTATCCGTTCAGCATCACCTTGTATGGCCCTTCTCCCGCCCGGCTGGCGCTCAACACGCTGCCTTCACAGCTGCCGCTGGCGCTAATGCTGAGCCTGCTGATGGGTTATATCGTCTGGCTGGCGACCGCTAACCGCATGAGCCTTAGCTGGCAGATAAGTTACGGCATCACCGCTAACGAATTTATGGTGTATTGCCAGCCGCTGATTAACGCCAAAAGCGGCGAGTGTGACGGCATGGAGCTGCTGCTGCGTTGGCATAACCAACGTCAGGGCTGGATTGCGCCGGACGTGTTTATTCCGCTGGCCGAGCGCCAGAACCTGATCGCGCCGTTAACCCGCTTCGTACTGGCGAAAGTGGTGGATGAGCTGCCCAACCTGCCGCAATGTCCGTCGTTCCATATTGCCATTAACGTTGCCGCCAGCCATTTCCGCGATCGCGCCATTGTGGAAGACCTGCAGAATATCTGGTGGCCCGCCAATCCGATTCCAAAACTGGTGGTCGAGCTGACGGAGCGTGATGCCTTGCCGATTATCGATCAATCGGTGGTGTCGCAGCTGCATGAGATTGGTGTACGTCTGGCAATTGATGATTTCGGTACCGGCCACAGTTCGCTGGCTTACCTGAAAGACCTCAAACCGGACGTGCTTAAAATCGACAAGATTTTCACTGCCGCGATTGGCACTGACGCCATTAACGCAACCGTCACCGATATGGTGATTTCGCTGGCGCAGCGTCTGAATATTTCGCTGGTGGCGGAAGGTGTGGAAACCGCCGAACAGGCGCATTATCTGCGTGAGCGCGGCGTCGACCATCTGCAAGGCTATTTCTACGCGCGTCCCATGCCGATTGAAGATTTCCCGCAGTGGCTGGAGCAGCATCAGGCGCAGTTAAGCGCATAAAAAAACGGCCACTTATGTGGCCGTTTTTATTCGCATCAATCAGATTACTTACTCGACGTGTTCTTCATGATCGAAAGGCTTATCTTTGGTCACGCGCACCAGGTCAATACGGTAATCGGTCGCCTCAATCACCTGGAAGTGCAGCGGCGGTAAATCAATCACTTCGCCCGGCAGCGGCAACTGGCCTTTCTGCGCAATCAACAAACCAGCTAACGAGGCGTGATCTTCATCAGCCTTCACTAACTCGTGATGATCCAGAAGCTGTTGCAGCGAGTGCAGATCGGTACCGCCCTTCACTAACCACCCGTCGCCATCGGCAATGATATCTGGCGTTTCATCTTCATCCGGGAACTCACCGGCAATCGCTTCTAAAACATCCAGCGGCGTGATCAGGCCCTGTACCACACCAAATTCGTTGGTAACAATTACGAAGCTACCTTTGGCACGACGCAACACGCCCAGCAGATTGATTGGGTCCAGCGTTTCCGGTACCACAATCGCCGGGGTATTAGCGGCAAAGGTTGCCACATCCATACCGTGTTCCAGCGCCACCAGCAGCTCTTTGGCACGTACCACGCCGATGATTTCATCCAGCTCACCGCGACACACCGGAAACAAGCTGTGTGGCGTGTCCAGCAGCTGAATACGGATTTCATCCAGCGGGCGCGAAACATCCACCCACGAAATGTTACCGCGCGGCGTCATGATGCTGCGGATTGAGCGCTGCGATAACGTCAGTACGCCGTTAATCATGTAGCGCTCTTCGTCTTTAAACGCTTCCTGCGGCATCGCTTCGGTCAACGAGGTTTCTTCGGTGGTCGTCGCTTGCTTACGCTGGCGTCCGCCCATCAGACGGAGAATCGCTTCGGCGGTGCGTTCACGCATCGGCCGATGTTCCTGATGCTTAATAAAGTTACGGCGCGCAATCTGGTTGAACAGCTCGATGATGATCGAGAAGCCAATCGCCGCGTACAGGTAACCTTTAGGAATGTGGAAACCAAAGCCCTCGGCCACCAGCGACAGACCAATCATCAGCAGGAAGCTCAGACACAGCACCACCACCGTTGGATGTGCGTTAACAAAATTCGTCAGCGGTTTCGAGGCCAGCAGCATCACGCCCATGGCGATTACCACCGCAGTCATCATCACCGGCAGATGGTTCACCATACCGACCGCAGTAATTACCGCATCAAGTGAGAACACCGCATCCAGCACTACAATCTGAATCACCACCGCCCAGAAACTGGCGTAGCTCTTATTGCCCTGATGTTCGAGTCCGCGGTTCTCGAGTCGCTCATGCAGTTCCATGGTTCCCTTGAATAACAGGAACAAACCACCGAACAACAGAATTAAATCTCGTCCGGAAAAGCTGAAATCGCCTACGCTGAATAGGGGTCGCGTCAGCGTCACGATCCAGGAGATCAGTGACAGCAAGCCAAGACGCATAATCAAGGCGAGCGACAAACCAATCAGTCGGGCTTTATCGCGCTGCTTCGGCGGCAATTTATCCGCGAGGATGGCGATAAACACCAGGTTATCAATACCGAGAACGATTTCCAGCACGATCAGCGTAAGCAAACCCGCCCAGATTGAGGGGTCGAAGAGAAATTCCATCAATGACTCCTTACCGAACGTGAAGGCGCACGAAATTGCATCTGCACCAGAGGGCGAGACGAGAGATCGTTACAGGTGGTGATAACGCTGAAGAGCGTGGAAGCAGGCGCGGAAAAGCGCTGAGAACATGTTGAGCGACGTCGGTGACGGTCCATAAAGGTGAGCTGAAGCCCGGTACTCCTGAATAAAAAACAGAACGCTAATGTATCAGTTACATCAACGACGTCAAAAAAATTTATTACATTTACAAATATCTACGTGAACGCATGAATAACGAACAAAAGTGCACATTAGCGCCGTTACGCTCGAAATAGCTGACAAACATCACATAATTTATTTTTTCGATCACTAAAATAAATCGCGACCTTATCGCTGTGCAGCGGATTGTTTCGTTTTATTTATTGATGCTCTTTCTCTATCACATCACTAACGATCCACCTGAAACACTAACGGTAATTTTCAATGATTCCCGGCAATGCCAGAGAATCTCTCACGCGAACGGAGGTAGCAAGTGACCATTGCTATTGTAATTGGTACACATGGCTGGGCGGCAGAACAGTTGCTTAAAACAGCAGAAATGCTGTTGGGTGAGCAGGAAAATGTCGGATGGATTGATTTCGTTCCCGGCGAAAATGCAGAAACGCTAATCGAAAAGTATCAGGCACGGCTGGCAGATCTCGACACGTCAAAGGGCGTGTTGTTCCTGGTCGATACCTGGGGTGGCAGTCCATTTAATGCGGCCAGCCGCATTGTGGTAGATAAGGATGGCTATGATGTCATCGCCGGCGTCAACATTCCGATGCTAGTCGAAACCCTGATGGGACGTGATGACAACCCATCGCTGGAAGAACTGATTCACATCGCGGTAGAAGCCGGTCGTGAAGGCGTTAAAGCCCTCAAGACTGAAACGCCTGCGCAAGCCGCAGCTGCACCGGCTCCGGTTGCAGCGAAAGCGCCTGCTCAGCCGCAGAAACCGATGGCACCGGGCGATCACATGAAAATCGGCCTGGCGCGTATTGATGACCGCTTGATTCACGGGCAAGTGGCCACGCGCTGGACCAAAGAGACCAACGTTAGTCGCATCATCGTAGTGTCTGATGAAGTGGCCAACGATCATGTGCGCAAAACCCTGCTGACACAGGTTGCTCCGCCGGGCGTCACCGCGCATGTGGTGGATGTCGACAAGATGGTTCGCGTGTGGAACAACCCGAAATATGGCCAGGATAAAGTGATGCTGCTGTTCACCAATCCCACGGATGTAGTGAGGATTGTTGAGCAAGGCGTGGACATTAAGTCGGTCAATATTGGTGGCATGGCGTTCCGTCAGGGCAAAACGCAGGTGAACAACGCGGTATCGGTGGATGAAAAAGATATCACGGCGTTCCGCAAACTTAATGAACGCGGTATCGAACTGGAAGTACGTAAAGTGTCCAGCGATCAGCGACTGAAAATGATGGACCTGATCGCCAAGGTCAATCCGTAGTTCGCCCTTTGCCTGCATATGTGGGCGAATTTTAGAGACCTTGCAGAGGAGAAATGCAATGGAGATAACCACGCTACAAATCATTTTGATATTTATTGTGGCCTGTATTGCCGGGATGGGATCGATTCTTGATGAGTTCCAGTTCCACCGTCCGCTGGTGGCTTGTACCTTAATTGGTGCGGTCCTCGGTGATATGAAAACCGGTATCATCATCGGCGGTACGCTGGAGATGATTGCACTGGGCTGGATGAACATCGGTGCGGCCGTTGCACCGGATGCGGCGCTGGCTTCTATTATCTCAACCATTTTGGTTATCGCCGGTGGCCAAAGCGTCGGTGCCGGTATCGCGCTGGCGATTCCACTGGCAGCAGCCGGTCAGGTTCTGACCATCATCGTGCGTACCATTACTGTCGCCTTCCAGCACGCCGCCGATAAGGCAGCCGAGAAAGGTAATCTTAATGCAATCAGCTGGATCCACGTGTCCGCGCTGGTATTGCAGGCGATGCGAATCGCGATTCCAGCCCTGATCGTGGCAATTTCCGTCGGTACCAGCGTGGTTCAGGAACTGCTAGGTTCCATCCCGGAAGTGGTCACCAACGGCCTGAACATCGCCGGCGGCATGATCGTAGTAGTCGGTTACGCGATGGTCATCAACATGATGCGTGCGGGCTACCTGATGCCGTTCTTCTACCTTGGCTTCGTTACTGCAGCCTTCACCAACTTCAACCTGGTTGCGCTTGGCGTGATTGGCGTGGTGATGGCGGTGCTGTATATCCAGCTGGCACCGAAATATAACCGCGTTGCAGGTGCTGCAAATGCCGGTCCTGCAAACAATGACCTCGATAACGAACTCGACTAGGAACAGGTGAAATCATGGTTGATACAACTAACACTCCAAAGAAACTCACCCCCGGCGATGTCCGTGGTGTGTTCCTGCGCTCTAACCTGTTTCAGGGTTCGTGGAACTTTGAACGTATGCAGGCGCTGGGTTTTTGCTACTCAATGGTGCCGGTGATTCGTCGCCTCTATCCAGAAAACAACGACGAACGTAAACAGGCGATTAAACGCCACCTTGAGTTCTTCAACACCCATCCTTACGTAGCGGCGCCGGTACTTGGCGTTACCATGGCGATGGAAGAGCAGCGCGCCAACGGTGCGCCAATTGATGATGCGGCGATTAACGGTATCAAAGTGGGTCTGATGGGGCCGCTGGCAGGCGTCGGTGACCCGATTTTCTGGGGTACCGTGCGTCCGGTGTTTGCTGCGCTGGGTGCCGGTATCGCCATGAGCGGCAGCTTGCTGGGTCCGTTACTGTTCTTCATCCTGTTTAATGCGGTTCGTCTACTGACGCGTTACTACGGTGTGGCGTACGGCTACCGTAAAGGTGTGGATATCGTCAGTGATATGGGCGGCGGTTTCCTGCAGAAACTGACGGAGGGCGCGTCGATTCTCGGCCTCTTTGTCATGGGCGCCTTGGTTAACAAGTGGACGCATGTAAATGTGCCGCTGGTGGTGTCGCGCATCACTGACCAGACCGGTAAAACCACGGTTACCACGGTGCAGTCGATCCTCGATCAGCTCATGCCTGGCCTGATCCCGCTACTGCTGACCTTTGGCTGTATGTGGCTGCTGCGTCGTAAGGTGAATGCGTTGTGGATTATCGTCGGCTTCTTCGCCCTCGGTATCTTTGGTTACTGGATCGGCCTGCTCGGTCTGTAATCAGCCAGCCGGGGGCCCTGCTCCCGGCTATTTTTGAGCGGCATTACCTGAGCGCCCACGTTGAGGTAATTTCGATTGAGGAAGAGTATTTTATGTCACTGACTGACGCGCTGATCGCCCTGCTGATTGCAGGCTTCATTCTGTTCGCCATCTATGATGAAGCGATCCTGCCGCGCCGCAACGGCCCGACCAAACTGCGCGTTGCTCTGCGCCGTCGCCACAAGATTGATAGCGCCATTTTCGTGGTGCTGCTGCTGATTCTGCTGTGGAACAACATTGATAAACATGGCACGCAACTCACCACTAATTTGCTGATGGTGCTGTGCTTTATGGCAATTTGGTTGTTCTGGGTGCGTAGCCCGAAGCTGCTAATGAAGGAGAATGGACTGTTTTTTGGCAGCGTGTGGATCGATTACGCTCGCATTCAGAGTATGAACCTGTCGGAAGACGGCATTCTGGTGATGCAACTGGAGCAGCGTCGCCTGCTGATTGCCGTCAAACAGCTTGATGATCTGGAACGCATCTACAATACGCTGGTGGAGGCGCGTTAATCGCGCTGCCACAACGTCAGCATGAAGTCGGCATCACAGGTAAACTCGCTGGATGCCGCAAGCTTCTGCCACACCTCTTCGCGCGCACGCCAGGCAAATGGCGTCATCTGTAATAAGCTCACCGCCTCACTTCCGCTCAACGTCATGCTGTAATACAGGTTTTGCTGATCGATCTGCTTAAAACCGGCATACATCTTCTCTTCCGGCGCATGCAGCTGCACTTCGCGATAAATCAGCGCCTTGAATTGCTGCAAATGATGCGGCCCCGGCGTCACCGTTAGCAGGTAGCCACCCGCTTTAATCACGCGGCTGAGCTCCTCTTCATTACAGGGCGCATAAATGCGCACCACGCCATCCAGAGAAGCATCGGCAAAAGGCAAACGCTGGCTGGAGGCCACACAGAATCTCACCGTGCGATAGCGTTTAGCGGCCATGCGAATCGCTGCTTTTGCGACATCCAGACCAAAGAGTTGCGCCTGCGGTATCGCGTCGGCCATCGCTGCAGTGTAATAGCCTTCTCCGCATCCGATATCTAACAGCTGCGAATTTTGCTCACTCAGGTGCTGCGCGAGGATTTCGGCAACACCCGCGCGCAACGGCTGATAATGTCCAGCATCGAGGAAGGCGCGCCGTGCCTGCAGCATCTCGGCGCTATCGCCCGGTTCGCGTGAACCTTTGTGCTGCACCGGCAGCAAATTGACGTACCCTTCTTTGGCCTGATCAAATTGATGCCCAGCATCACAGCGGAAGCTATTCGCCTGCTGCAATAAAGGCTGATGACAAAGTGGGCAAATCAAAGACATAGATAACTCCGGGTTAGCAATTCGCGGCGCAGTTTACCCTGATCATCTGGCTACAGAAAGGATAAAAGAAAAAGCCCCGTTCAGTGAACGGGGCTTTAAGATTCGTTTCAGTGGTGCATGGCACCGAGCCTGAGGGCGAAATCAGATTGGGGTAACGTTGACCGCAGCAGGACCTTTCTGGCCGTCCTGGATTTCGAACTCAACGCTTTGGCCTTCGGCCAGAGTTTTAAAACCATTGCCCTGGATTGCAGAGAAGTGTACGAACACATCTTTGCTACCATCAGCAGGAGTAATAAAACCAAAACCTTTAGACTCGTTGAACCACTTAACCTGACCTTTAATCTTTGCCATTTCGCAAATTTCCTTTCAATGATTATATTGCCCGCAGGCAGACTTACAGATAAACCAGAGACATTACTGAATGAGGCACTAATTTAAGGTTCGGCAAGGAAGCGGTATTCAACGTCAACGTCTTTACTCGTAACTTCTTTACTGAAGATGCCATACATAAACAGAACTGTACCTCGTTTGACCCACGATTTGTTATCACATATCCGTAAATTAATGGCAAGCCATTTTTAAACGGTGATCGACGTGACGCACATAATTAGTTAATTGGCGCTGCACTTCATCAATCAACATATTGACACCCAACCCGTAAGATGCGCAAAAAAGGGTTATCTGTCAGTATAGTTAGCGCTTAATCCTCACTTAGTCAAGCGCAGCGGTAATGTCTAAACAGGTACATTTTAAAAGGGTTAACAGTACGACAAAAATATTGCACTAATATGGCATCAATAAAATATTCCACTAAAAAGTTCGCCAGCCACACAACAACTGCGCGCCGTTCAAATCTTGTACAAATAGTTTTCTCAGGTATAAGTTATTAATTGCTTTGCACCAAAATCAGGAGAAACCAATAATATGCGCCCCATATAAACGCATTAACATTAGGTGGCATTTATCTCAATTTTAACTATCTACCCAACAATTAAATGTTAAAAAAAACATTGATGAGCTTGATTTAACAAAAACTCCTTAGGATTAATCTTAGTTGATATTCTTTCTCGCAGAGATCATCGCTATTCATACTTGATTTAGGAAGCGAATTCGCTAAAAGGCATTATCCCGCCACGCACCATTTCAGTGCGCAGCCGGTTGCCCAATCGGCGATTATTTGCCCCCTTCCAACGGCTTAGCGTTCCGGGATCATCCGAATAAAATCGCGTTTTTCATCCGCGTCTTCATCCGCTGGTGGTTTTGCTGTGGATGGCTGTGCGTCAACCAGACGACGCAGTAGCGCATTCTGTTTCTTTTGCTCTTCGATAACGGCTTCCAGCAAACGGATCTGTTCACTGGCGCGCACGCTAGCCCGGTTAACAAAGAACCAGACAATAAAGGCCACAAGAATGATGATGGCCAGAACGCCGTAGTTAAACAGCGGGCTGGTGTTTGCGGCTAATTCGTTCATAACTGCCTCTGTAGTCAAAAATCAAACATCTATTCCGCCGCTGATTCTACTCGTTGCCGGGGCAAAAGATAATGGGTAGCGACGGAAAGCAGATTATCCCGTAAGACCCTCTTTCAGTTATCTCTGATCGATTCGATGGCGAAAGCGAGGCATGCTGCTACAGTAGATTCGCAGCCATGTTGGACGCGCTGCGTTGTGTATCACAAGGAGAAAAGATGAAACTACTTATTCGGACGATTATGCTGGTGGCATTAATTTGGTTGGCGATGCTGCTAACCGGCTATGGCGTACTCACCGGCAGCAATAAGAATGCGGCGGGATTGGGACTGCAATGCAGCTATCTGACCGCACGCGGCATGATTACAGCACAGTATCTGCACACAGACAGCGGTATCGTCGGCGTAACCGATTGTCCACTGCTGAAGAAAAGTGGCGAAGTGGTCGACAATTAAACGTTGAAACGGGCTGGCAACAGCCCGTTTTTCATTTCAGAACGGATAGTCGTGGTAGCCCATTTGTTCAGACAGATTGCGCGCCGCACGGTGCAGCATCGCCACATACTCATTTTTGGCTTCTTCTGAAAAACGAATGGTGGGGAACGAAATGCTCAATCCCGCAATCACCACGCCAAAGCGGTCAAACACCGGCACCGCGATACAGCGTAAGCCCTCTTCCTGCTCTTCATTATCTTCGCCAAATCCCTGCACTTTCACCTGATCCAGCACCGCCAGCAGCGCTTCTGCAGTAACAATGGTTTTGGCGGTACTGCGGCGGAATTCCACTTCGCTGAGGATCTCCTGCACTTCAGCGCGATCGCGCCATGCCAGCAGCACTTTACCAATCGCGGTGGTGTGCAGTGGATTGCGGCGGCCGATGCGCGAATACATACGCAGGTTATACAGTGAATCGATTTTATGGATATAGACGATGCTGTCTTCTTCCAGCGCACCGAGGTGAATGGTTTCTTTAGTCAGACGCGACAGCTCACGCATCTCAATATCGGCGCTACGAATCAGATCAACGTTTTGCAACGCTTTGGCACCGAGTTCAAACAGCTTGAGCGTCAGCGAGTACTTCTCACTTTCCCCTTCCTGCGCCACATAACCAAGCGATTTCATGGTCTGGAGAAAGCGATAGACGGTGCTTTTCGACATCATCACGCGTTGGGACAATTCGGTGATACCGTGATCGCGCTCTTCGCCCAGCGCCTGCAGAATGCCAAACACTTTCATCACCGATGAAACCGAGTCCGGCTGTTTATCGTTATCGCTGCTCGCCATGGCGCGTATCCTTTTTTGACAGTGTTTCAAAAAAAACGGAACAGAAGCGCCAGTATATGCGTTTCAACCTGATGGCGGCAACGACTGACGCTAAGTGACACATCCACACGTAATTTTATATCAATGAATGCGGTGCTTTTCGGCAGTGAATTGATTAGCATGATGATATTCACTTCCTTTACTTACCTAACTTATGTCCTCTACTGTTGCTCAGGATGGATTGCCCGTTCCACAGCGCTATGGCGCTATCATCACCATTGCACTCGGTATCATGATGGCGGTGCTGGATGGGGCTATCGCCAACGTGGCTTTGCCGACCATTGCGCGTGAATTGAATGCCAGTCCAGCCGAATCGATCTGGATTGTTAACGCCTATCAAATCGCTATCGTTATCTCGCTGCTATCGCTGTCGTTTCTTGGCGATATGCTTGGTTACCGCCGCGTCTATCAAGTTGGACTTGCGCTGTTTATCGCCACCTCGCTGTTTTGCGCCCTCTCCTCATCGCTGAATACGCTGACAGTGGCGCGCGTGCTGCAGGGTTTTGGTGGGGCAGCTCTGATGAGCGTCAACACTGCGCTGATCCGCATCATCTATCCGCAGCGCTTTCTCGGGCGCGGTATGGCGATTAACTCGCTGATTGTCGCGGTGTCGAGTGCAGCCGGGCCAACCGTGGCGGCAGCGATTCTTTCGGTCGCCAGCTGGAAATGGCTGTTCCTGATCAACATTCCACTCGGTATTGTTGCGCTCTGGCTGGCGTTGCGTTTCCTGCCAGATAACCCACAGAAAGCCAAACAACAGAAATTCGACGTACCCAGCGCCATAATGAATGCGTTGTTCTTTGGGCTGCTGATTACAGCACTGAGCGGTTTCTCACAAGGGCAAAACGGCTGGCTGATTGTGGCCGAGTTGGTGGCATTGGTGTTGGTAGGCATAGTGTTTGTCCGTCGTCAGTTGGCAATGCCGGTGCCATTGTTGCCGGTGGATTTGCTGCGTATTCCGATCTTCTCGCTGTCGATTGGCACTTCAATTTGCTCGTTCTGCGCGCAGATGCTGGCGATGGTGGCACTGCCGTTTTTCCTGCAAAACGTGCTCGGTCGTGATGAAGTAGCAACCGGTTTGCTGCTCACGCCGTGGCCGCTGGCAACTATGGTGATGGCACCCATTGCGGGTCGATTGATCGAGAAGTTCCATGCCGGATTATTGGGCGGATTGGGATTAGCGATGTTCGCTGCCGGTCTGTTCCTACTGGCACTGTTGCCGACTCAGCCAACTGATGTGGATATCATCTGGCGCATGATGCTATGCGGTGCCGGTTTCGGTCTGTTCCAGTCACCCAACAATCACACCATCATCACCGCAGCACCGCGTAATCGCAGCGGTGGTGCCAGCGGAATGCTCGGCACTGCGCGTCTGGTGGGACAAAGCAGCGGCGCGGCGCTGGTAGCTCTGATGTTTAATCTGTTCAGTGACCACGGTACACACGCCTCACTGCTGCTGGCAGGTGGCTTTGCCAGCGTTGCCGCCGTGGTGAGCCTCGCGCGTATGACGCAGACACGGCAGACTGCCGAATCCTGAAAACAGCAAGGGCGCCATCTGGCGCCCTTGTTTTTGGTATGCAAACACTGGCTACTTCAGGTATTCACCGCTGCGCAACGCTTCGATACGTTTATCGAGCGGCGGATGCGACATGAACAGCTCACTAAACGATTTGCTTTTACCGTTGATACAGAACGCCATCATGCTGCCTGGCTCCTGCGGCTCGTAGCTGGTTTTCAAACGTTGCAGTGCGGCAATCATCTTCTCGCGACCCACCAGTTTGGCGGAACCCGCATCGGCATGGAATTCACGGTGACGTGAGAACCACATAGTGATGATGCTGGCAAGGAAACCGAACAGCAGTTCCAACACCATGGAGACCGCGAAATAAACCATCGGATTACCGTTACTGCTCTCTTCACCGTCGCGGTTGCCCGACAGGAAGCCAGCAGCTATCTGCGCCAGAATACGCGAGATGAAGATAACAAAGGTGTTCACCACACCCTGAATCAGCGTCATGGTGATCATGTCGCCGTTAGCGATGTGGGCGATTTCGTGTGCCAGCACCGCTTCCGCTTCATCGCGGCTCATGTTTTGCAACAAGCCGGTGGAAACAGCGACCAGCGACGCGTCACGGCGCGCACCTGTCGCAAAGGCGTTAATGTCGGGCGCGTGATAAATCGCCACCTGCGGCATCGCAATGCCAGCCTGTTGTGCCTGGCGGCCGACGGTTTCCATCAGCCAGCGTTCCGTCTCATTACGCGGTTGTTCAATAACCTCACCGCCAACGGATCGTAACGCCATCCATTTGGACATCAGCAGTGAAACAAACGCACCGCCAAAGCCAAACAGACCTGCCATAATCATCAGACCCTGAACACTGCTTGACTGGATTCCTGTCAGACTCAAAATCAGTCCGAATACCAACATCACCGCCAGGTTGGTGAGCAGGAAAAGAGCAATACGCATCATAAACGTTAATCTTCCTCAGTTGTGCACGCGCATATGCGCGGATATCTATCCTATGGTCATCGC
Source organism: Pantoea sp. SOD02 (assembly GCF_024707505.1). GTDB lineage: Bacteria > Pseudomonadota > Gammaproteobacteria > Enterobacterales > Enterobacteriaceae > Pantoea > Pantoea symbiotica. The sequence continues at coordinate 2,308,802 of NZ_CP102604.1, forward strand.
CGCGCATTTCAAGCAACCTTAATCTTTAAGTGCCTAAAAAGACATAACTTTACATTAGGCACTGAAGTGCGCAATTCAGTATATCAGCATCGCTTAATAACGATTTTAGCCTAAAAAAAAGCACCGCCGAAGCGGTGCTGTTTCACAGGCCAAACGGTTATTTCGCGCTTTCGGCTGCAGGCTGAGATTTCTCCAGCTGCGCCATGTCGTTAGCGATTTTCACCGTTTCATCCAGATACGGATCCGGCTCTTTATAGTCCTTCGGCAGATCTTCGATGCTCTTCAGCGGCGCTTTGCCTTCCGCCTGATAGCGTGCGTTGATACGCTCCAGACGCAGTGCATCATCTTCGCGGTTCTCTTTCTCACGCTGAGCAAGATTGAGCGACACGATATTACGCTTGTCTTTCATCGCATCGAAACGCGCAATATCTTTCATGATGTACTGGAACTCGCGATCTTTAGCGATGCGATCGGCGTGCTCTTTGGTCAGCTGCGGTACCAGCGGCGCGATATCGCCGGTTTTGGTGTAGCTTGCCGCATTCACGCTGTCCCAAGGCAACGCGTTGTCCTCGAACTTCTCACCAGTTTCTGCCGCTTCGACACCGGTTGGCATCAGCAGATCCGGCGTTACGCCTTTACGCTGAGTACTGCCACCGTTGATACGGTAGAACTTCTGAATGGTGTACTGTACGGAACCCAACGCTGGCCATTCAGGACGCAGCATCTGATCGTAGATGCGGTTCAGCGAACGATACTGCTGCACGGTGCCTTTACCGAAGGTCGGTTCACCGACAATCAGCGCACGACCGTAATCCTGCATCGCCGCAGCGAAGATTTCTGACGCTGAAGCACTGAAGCGATCGACCAGCACCACCAGCGGACCTTTGTAATAGACAATGCCGTCGTTATCGCTGTCTTCGCGCACGCGGCCATTGTTATCACGCACCTGCACCACCGGACCGCTTGGAATAAACAGGCCAGAGAGTGAAACGGCTTCAGTCAAGGCGCCACCGCCGTTGGTACGCAGGTCGATCACCACGCTGTCGACGTTCTGCTTCTGCAGTTTCTGCAGCTGCACCTTCACATCGTCAGTCAGGCCAACGTAGAAGCCGGGAATGTCGAGCACGCCGACTTTCTCTTTGCCAACGTTATGCACGGTGCCTTTCACGGCGCGATCTTCCAGACGGATTTTTTCACGCGTCAGCGTGACGGTGCGGGTTTTCGTGCCCTTACCGGCTGGCAGGATTTCCAGGCGTACTTTGCTGCCTTTCGGTCCTTTGATTTTTGAAACCACATCATCCAGACGCCAGCCAATCACATCTTCCATTGGCTTGCCCGGCTGAGCAACACCGACAATGCGGTCGCCGACGCTGATCGCTTTACTCTTCGCCGCCGGACCACCCGCGACCATCGAGTTAATCACCGTGTAATCGTCATCCATCTGCAGCACTGCGCCGATACCTTCCAGCGACAGGCTCATTTCGGTGTTGAACTGCTCGGTGTTGCGCGGTGAAAGATAGTTAGTGTGCGGATCGATTTCATGCGCGAACGCGGTCATCGCCAGCTGGAACACATCTTCACTGTTGCTTTGCGCCAGACGACGGATGGCAAAGTTGTAACGCTTGGTCAGCGTTTCGCGGATCTCTTTCTCATCTTTACCGGCCAGTTTCAGGCTCAGTTCGTCATATTTAACTTTGGCATCCCACAGCGCGTTGAGCTCATCAACGCTCTTCGGCCATGGCGATTTTGCCCGGTCAATGTCAATGGTGTCATTGCCGGTGAAATTCATTGGGCGGTTCAGCACGCTCAGCGCATATTGATAGCGCTCAAAGCGGCGTTTCTGCGCCAGATTGTAGAGATCGTAAAACACATCCAGCTTACCGCTGCGGAACTCATCACCGACGGTGGTTTTCTTGTCGGCGAATTGCGCGACATCCGATGCCAGCAGCACGTTGTGGCTGTAGTCGAGCAAATTCAGGTAGCGATCAAAAATTTTCGCAGAAAAGTCCTGATTCAAATCGAACTGGCGATAGTGAGAGCGGGTAAAACGCGAGGTAACGCGTTCGCTGACGGTGGGATGCTGTGGATCTTCGTGTAGCTGGGGAATCTGGTCGGCGCGGGTAATATTATCTGCACCAAAGGTGGGGCCTGCTAAAAGCAGGCCCGCGATCATACCGATCTTTAAAATATTGTTCATGCCAGGGTCAGCCTCCGTTTCAGAACTGCAAATGTTCTGCGCGCACAATCATAGCCATGCCGGAAGCGAGCTGAACCCGAACGCCATCTTTGGTAATTTCCAGAATGGTAGCGTCCATTGCACCTTTGCCTGCGGTCACTTTGATGTTCTGGCCGGGCTGCAACGTTGAGGTATCAGTGACAGGTTTAGCACGCGGTGGCTGCGGCGCTGCGGCACGTTCAGTAGCGGCCGCACGCGGCGCCTGAGGACGTGGCTTACGCGGTGCATCACCTTCGGCAGCTTTACGCGGAGCAGGCTTGCGCGGACGACGTTCAGCGGTCTCTTCACCGGCTTCACGCTTCTTCGCTTTCTGCTGATCGCGCTGCGCCTGAACGCGGGCTTTAGCTTCTTCCAGTTGTTTGCGCGCATGTTCTACGTGTTGCTCATCCAGCACGCCACAGGCGTTGCCATCGAGATCGACACGGATGGCACCTGCTTTGATGCCATAAAGATAACGCCAGCTAGAGGTATAAAGACGTAAGGCAGAACGCAGTTGCGTCTTGCTCAGGCTCAGTTCGCCTTGAACACGCTCGACCAGATCTTGAAAAATGCCGATTTTGAGCGGACGCGCCTCGCCTTCGGCGCTAAAGCATTGCGGAAAACGTTCCGCCAAAAAGGCGATGACTTCTTTACTGCTATTCAACTTAGGTTGATTTTCCATGAAATTTCCTGATTACAACGGATTTGCCGACCAGAGCAGGCATGAACAGGCGACATTATAATGACAACATCGCCAAATGCTATGTGATCCAGTCGATTAGCTGTGCGTCAGCTGAATAAATTTTACGATGTCGCTGCCCGCCAGCACTTCACAAAGCCCGTCGGTAAGGGCCACCAGCCCCGCTTCATCCTCGCTATCGAAGCGAGAATAAACCGTACTATCAATGTCTAAAACACCCACGAGGGTGCCATTTACTTTCAGAGGAATCACGATTTCGGCGTTGCTGGCCGCGTCACAGGCGATGTGACCTGGGAACGCGTGCACGTCTTCCACCAGCTGCACTTTGTCCTCGGCTACCGCTGTACCACACACGCCTTTGCCAACCGGAATACGTACGCAAGCGATTTTGCCCTGGAACGGGCCCAGCACCAGCGTGTTCGGTTCCGTCAGTAAATAGAATCCAGCCCAGTTCACGCCTTCCAGACGTTCAAAAAGCAGCGCGCTGCAATTACCGAGCGCGGCCAGGAACGAGGTTTCGCCCGCCAACAGAGCGCGGATATCGCGATTCAAATCCTCGTAAAAAGCTTTTTTGTTCATTGTTCAACCATAACTCGTCACTGTGGTGACCTTGTTGTCACTCAGTTGTTAAAATAAGCACTAATAATCCAGGCGCATAAGGTGAATCATTCTGTTAGTTACTATACCCTTAGCAGTCGGTGGATAAGAGTATTCTGGTACCACCGAATATTGCAGGCAAATTTGCGCTACTCAGCATGCCGGTAAACGTAACGAACGATGGGCACTTGCGTCACCTATGAAAATTCACGCTATCAGCCAGACGTTGCCCCACGCACGTTATCAGCGTTGTCCGCAATGCGATACCCTTTTTTCCTTACCGGATGTGAAATCGCATCAGACAGCCTATTGCCCTCGCTGCCATGCACAAATTCAGAGCGGCCGTGACTGGTCGATGACGCGACTCACCGCCATGGCGGTGGTGATGATCGTGCTGATGCCGTTCGCCTTTAGCTTGCCGCTGGTCGATATTCGCCTGCTTGGCATGCGCATTAACGCCAGCCTGGTGGAGGGCGTGATTCAGATGGCGCAGCAGGGCGACACGTTAACCGCGTCGATGGTGGCGTTTTGCACCATTGGCGCGCCGGTCACGCTGGTCGTCGGCATCCTCTATCTTTGGCTGGGCAACGCGCTGGGTATGAACCTGCGCCCTGTCCTGCTGATGATGGATAAGCTCAAAGAGTGGGTGATGCTGGATATCTATCTGGTCGGCGTGGCGGTGGCCTCAATCAAGGTGCAAGATTACGCCTCGCTGGAGGTGGGCTACGGTTTAGTGGCTTATATCGCGTTGACGGTGCTCAGCTTGCTGACGCTGATTCATCTAAACGTTGAGCAACTGTGGGAACAGTACTATCCGCAAGCGATGCCCACTTCCCCGCCCGAAGAGTGGCAAGTGTGCCTTAACTGCCATCAAACCGGTGTAGCCGATGAGCGTGGGCGCTGCACACGTTGCCACACGCCGCTCGACTATCGCCGCCGCCACAGTTTGCAGAAATCCTGGTCAGCGCTCATCGCCTCAATTGTGCTGCTGATCCCCGCCAATTTGCTGCCGATTTCGGTGGTGTACGTGAATGGCGCACGCCGTGAAGACACCATATTCTCCGGCATTCTGGGATTGGCATCGGGCAATATACCGGTCGCCGCCGTGGTGTTTATCGCCAGTATTCTGGTGCCCTTTACCAAAGTGTTAGTGATGCTGACCTTGCTGATCAGCATTCATTTCAAATGCGAACAAGGTTTAAAAACCCGCATTCGCCTGCTGCGCGCCGTCACATGGGTGGGCCGCTGGTCGATGCTGGATCTGTTCGTGATTGCTGTAACCATGTCGCTGGTCAATCGTGACCAGCTTCTGGCTTTTACCATGGGACCGGCCGCCTTCTATTTTGGTGCCGCCGTTGTTCTGACCATTATGGCTGTAGAGTGGCTTGATAGCCGCCTGATCTGGGATGCACATGCAACAGGAAACGCCGACTACACCGACTAGCGCCAATCTACGCAACAAGCGCAAGATTTCGCCGTTCTGGTTATTGCCCATCATCGCCCTGCTGATTGCTGGCTGGCTGTTGTGGACCAATTATCAGGAGCGCGGTACGACGATCACCATTAACTTCCAGACCGCCGACGGGATTGTGCCAGGCCGCACACCCATTCGCTATCAGGGCGTTGAAGTGGGCACGGTGCAAGGCATTGTGCTGAGTGATGACTATCGCAGCATCCAGATTAAGGCCAGCATCAAAAGCGACATGCGCGATGCACTGCGTGAAGACACCCAATTCTGGCTGGTGACGCCGAAAGCGTCGCTGGCGGGCGTCTCCGGGCTTGATGCGCTGGTCGGCGGTAACTACATCGGCATGATGCCGGGCAAAGGTAAAGAGAGCGATCACTTCACCGCGCTCGATACCCAACCGAAATATCGCGTCAATACCGGTGAGCTATTGATCCACCTGCGTGCGCCGGATCTCGGCTCGCTTAACACCGGTTCGCTGGTCTACTACCGCAAAATTCCGGTGGGTCGCGTCTATGACTACAGCCTGAACAACAGCACCGATGGCGTCACCATTGATGTGCTGATTGAGCGCCGCTTTATCAATCTGGTGAAAAAGCAGAGCCGCTTCTGGAATGTCTCCGGCGTCGATGCGGATGTCAGCCTGAGCGGTGCCAAAGTGAAGCTGGAAAGCCTGGCCGCGTTGGTGAACGGTGCGATTGCCTTCGATTCGCCCAATGACGGTGAGCAAGCTCAGGTAGATGCCAATTACCAGCTCTATCCGGATTTGGCGCGCAGTCAGCGCGGCGTGCAAGTGAAACTGGATTTGCCGAGCGGCGATAATCTGAAAGCCGATAGCACGCCGCTGATGTATCAGGGACTTGAAGTCGGTACCTTAACCAAACTCAACCTGCTGGATGGCGGCAAAGTCACCGGCGAGTTAACGGTCGATCCTTCAGTAACCGGTTTGATGCGCAGCGGAACGCGCATTGAGATGCGCACGCCGAAGATCAGCCTGACCGATACCAATCTTAGCAGCCTGTTAACCGGCAATACCTTCGAACTGGTGCCAGGCGAAGGCGAACCGCAGGATCACTTCACTGTGTTACCGTCCAGCGAAACCTTGCTGCAAAAACCTGACGTGCTGACGGTAAAACTCAGCGCGCCGGAAACCTACGGCATCGATGCCGGCCAGCCGGTGATGCTGTATGGCATGAAAATCGGCCAGGTGATTTCACGCACGCTGGATGAGAATGGCATCAGCTTTGTCGCAGCTATCAACCCGGAACACCGTAATCTGGTGCACGCCGATAGCAAATTTGTGGTGAATAGCCGCCTCGATGTGAAGTTTGGCCTCGACGGTATGCAGGTGCTGGGCGCCAGCGCGCGCGAATGGGTCGATGGCGGCATTCGTCTGATTCCAGGCGCGAAAGGTAATCCATCCAGTCGTTATCCTTTATATGCCGATGCGGAGCGGGCCCAGGAAGGCATCGTGGGCGAACAGCCGCCGACCACGCTGAAACTTACCGCCAACAGCTTGCCAGATGTGCAGGCCGGTTCGGTGCTGCTGTACCGCAAATTCCAGGTCGGTGAAGTGGTGGATGTGGTGCCGCGCGCGGATGCGTTTGAAATCTCGATTCACATCCAGCCGCAGTATCGCAAGCTGCTCACTAGCGAAAGTGTGTTCTGGGCCGAAGGCGGCGCCAAAGTGCAGCTCAACGGCAGCGGCTTGACGGTACAAGCATCTCCGCTCAACCGTGCGCTGAAAGGTGCTATCAGCTTCGATAATCTGACCGGCGCGCAGGCCGCGAAAGGCGTTAAGCGCGTGCTGTACGCCTCAGAAACTGCCGCGCGTGCAGTTGGCAGCCAGATTACCTTGCACACCTTTGATGCCAGCAAACTGGCGGCGGGCATGCCGATTCGCTATCTCGGCATCAACATTGGCCAGGTTGAATCACTGGCGTTGAGTTCGGATAACAATCAGGTTGTCGCCAAAGCGGTGCTTTATCCGGAATACGTGCAGGACTTCGCACGCATCGGCAGCCGCTTCTCGGTGGTATCACCGGAGATTTCTGCGGCGGGCGTGAATCATATCGAAACGCTGTTGCAGCCTTATCTCAACGTCGATCCGGGCAAAGGTGCTCCGGCGCGCACTTTTGAACTGCAGGAAAGCACCATCACCGATTCACGCTACCTGAACGGCTTGACGATTTATGTCGATGCCGCTGACTCCGGATCGCTGTCGGTGGGCACGCCAGTACTGTTCCGAGGCGTTGAAGTGGGCACCGTCACCGGAACGTCGCTGGGCAATATGGCGGATCGCGTGCAGATTGCGCTGCGTATCAGTAAGAAGTATCAACATCTGGTGCGCAACAACTCGGTGTTCTGGCTGGCTTCCGGCTATAACTTCGATTTCGGTCTGATTGGCGGCGTGTTGAAAACCGGCACCTTCCAGCAGTTCATTCGCGGCGGCGTACAATTTGCCACACCGCCGACGGTGCCATTAGCACCGCAGGCCGGCGCCAACAAACACTTCCTGCTACAGGATGAAGCGCCGAAAGCGTGGCGCGACTGGGGCACCGCGATTCCGGACCCTAATCAACCTTAAGCAAATCGGGCAGCCTGGCTGCCCGATTCTTTTTCGCGTGTTACACTTCGCGCTCATTTCGTTTCCCGGTAGATGCCCGTGTCCGATCGCTTTCCCGAAGATTTCCTCGCGCTGATGCGCGCCAGCCTTGCTGACGACGCCGAACTGCAACGCTTTCTCGCCATTAGCCAGCAACCGTTGCGTCGCAGCTTACGCGTCAACACCTTAAAAATTAGCGTGGAAGATTTCCTCGCCCGCACCGCCGACTATGGCTGGCGCTTATCGCCCATTCCGTGGTGTGCCGAAGGATTCTGGATTGAGCGTGATGACGAATCGCTGCCGCTTGGTAGCGTGGCGGAGCACCTGAGCGGGCTGTTCTACATCCAGGAAGCCAGCTCGATGCTGCCGGTCACCGCGCTGTTTGATGCCGCACCTGATGCGCGTCAGGTGATGGATGTAGCTGCTGCACCGGGCTCCAAAACCACGCAGATGGCCGCGCTGATGCGCAATGAAGGCGCTATTCTGGCGAACGAATACTCGGCCAGCCGCGTTAAAGTGCTGCACGCTAATATCAGCCGCTGCGGTGTCAGCAATGTGGCGCTGACTCATTTTGATGGTCGCGTGTTTGGTGCCGCGCTGCCGGAGCGTTTCGATGCCATTCTGCTTGATGCACCCTGCTCTGGCGAAGGCGTAGTGCGTAAAGATGCCGACGCGCTGCGTAACTGGACGCTGGCCAGCACCGAAGCGATTGCGGAAACCCAACGCGATTTGCTCGACAGCGCTTTCCATGCCTTGCAGCCCGGCGGCACGCTGATTTACTCCACCTGCACACTGAATCAGATCGAGAATCAGCAGGTGATTCAATGGTTGCAACAGCGTTATCCCGATGCGGTTGAAATCGTACCGCTGAACGGCCTGTTCGCCGGAGCCGATCAGGCGTTAACCGCCGAAGGTTACCTGCACGTGTTCCCGCAGATTTTCGATAGTGAAGGTTTCTTCGTCGCGCGTCTGCGTAAAACAGCCAGCATTCCCGCGTTGCCCACGCCAACCTATAAAGTTGGCAAACTGCCCTTCTCTCCGGCCAGCCGCAAGCTGAGCGCCGAAGTGCAGCAGGCGGCGGCAAAAGTCGGCTTGCAGTGGGATGAGAACCACACGCTGTGGCAGCGCGATAAGGAGCTGTGGCTGTTCCCGGCGGCGCTGGAGAGTTGGCTGGGCAAAGTGCGTTTCTCGCGCATCGGCCTTAAGCTGGCAGAAACCTTCCCGAAAGGCTATCGCTGGCAACATGAAGCTGTGGTGGCGCTGTCGCAGCCAGGCAGCGCGCTGGATTTCGAACTCACCGATGCAGAAGCGGAAACCTGGTATCGCGGTCAGGATATTCATCCGGAAAGCTTGCCCAATCGGGATGAAGTGATCGTCACCTATCAGCAGCAGCCGCTGGGATTGGCAAAGAAAGTGGGTAATCGCATTAAAAACAGTTATCCGCGTGAACTGGTGCGCGACGGGCGTCTGTTCCGTTAAACGTTACTGCAATTGCACCAGAGTAAGATGATTGCCGAATACCGCGCCAGTATCGATGTAATGCTGATTCGCCACATTGAGCGGTTGTTCTAACGGCGTGTGGCCGAAGTAGAAATCACTGGCGCCATCGATGTGGGCTGAACTGCCGCGTTGATGGCGTCCCAGCCGATCGCGACTCCACACCACTTGTTGCCAGTCAACATCCTGCCCCAACGCATAATGGCTGGCTGGATAATCGGCGTGGGCAATGACCACCACGCGATCGCCGAAATCCAGATGCAGGATCAACGGTAACTCAGCGCAGCGTTTCAACGCATGGCGCGCAGCAATTAATTTTGCGCCCTTCAACTGCCAAAACCACTCGCCGCCGTTCATCATCCATAAGGTTTGATCTCGCCCATCCAGCGCAGCGAGCGCCATCTGCTCATGATTGCCGCGCACGCAGCGAAACCAGGGTTCCTGCATCAGCGCTAAACAGCCAGGACTGTCCGGCCCGCGATCGATTAAATCGCCCACCGACAGCAATAAATCCTGCTGCTTATCGAAATCCCGCTTCTGCAGTTGCGCATCGAGTTGGGCGCGGCAACCGTGCAGATCGCCCACCACCCAAATCTTTCGCCACATTTGCGTGTTTACCTTTTGGTAAAGCATGTAATCTTCCCCGGTTGACTGGAAGTTTAGTGAGCCCGGCATAAAGTATAGTCCGGTCAGGTTTAGCCAGCGGAGGGAACAGCATGAGCGGACGGAAGCAATTCATTGGTGTGTTAATCGTTATTTTCATTGGTAGCTTGCTGCTACTGGAATCACTCGCTCGTCTGGTACATCTGTTATTTGTGGGATAATTACGCGACTTTACATTCCGCGCTAAACGCCTAAACTCCTGTGCGCATCATATAAAGGAGCCTGTATGAGTCAGAATATTTACGACAATCCTACCTTTTTTGCCGGTTACGCCACCTTGCCACGTTCCGTTAAGGGATTAGACGGCGCGCCAGAATGGCCCGCACTGCGTGCATTACTGCCTGACCTGCAGGATAAACGTGTTCTCGATTTAGGCTGCGGCTACGGCTGGTTTTGCCGATACGCGCAGCAGCAAGGCGCGCGCGACGTGCTGGGACTCGACGTTTCCGAGAAGATGCTGGCGCAGGCCGCAACCATGACGCAGGGAACGGAGATTCGCTACCAGCGCGCCGATTTAGAAACGCTGCATCTGAGTGAATCTTATGATCTCGCCTACAGCTCACTGGCGCTGCACTACCTCACCAATATTGACGCGCTCTTCGCAACCCTGTTTGAGGCAATCACGCCGGGTGGCGCGCTGGTGTTTTCCTGTGAACATCCTATTTACACCGCGCCTGCACAACAGCAATGGATTGTAGATGAGCACCAGCAGCGCAATTGGCCGGTAAATCATTATCAGCAGGAAGGCGAGCGCATCAGCAACTGGTTTGCCGATGGCGTGAAGAAGCAGCATCGCAAGCTGTCAACCTGGATCAATGCAGTGATCGGCGCAGGATTTGAGATCGTGCATCTCGATGAATGGGGACCGAGCGAAGAGATGGTTGCGCTGAATCCCGCCCTGGCGGAAGAACGCGATCGTCCGATGATGTTTTTGCTGGCGGCGCGTAAACCGTTGTGACGTTGTCTTGAGGCTGCACACTGCAGCCTTTTACATATCCCTGCGACGCTATTTGTGACATTCAGGGGGCATTGCGTACTAGCGCGTGATTAAAAAGATCGCTAGCAAGAAGAAGGCTATTAAACCGGCAAATGTCAGCGTCCCAATACGCGGCGTTTTGGCGCGGCCAACTACTACACCAATAAAGATACAAAGCAGCGTTAGGGTGCCAATCATTACCCAGAGAAGATATTGTGTATTTGCCATGAAGGATCCTTATCCGGCCATTAATCAGATGCGCCAACGTTATACCATTTTTCGCACAGACTGACTGCAGCTATATGACCGCACCTTTTCTGCTGATTATTTCCCGTCCAGTCATCATCAAGTCGCGTTATGCTCGCAACGCACAGCCTTGAGATTTTCCAACTGCTGTAAACGCGCTGCAGCCTTATTGTTCGCACTGGCTTTCGCAATGCCGTTACCGATACCAAAATCCCCAACGAAGCCGAGGACTGTCAGCGCATCAAACTCGCCAGTTTTATCGATCTGCTGCTTAACACTTTGACTTTTAGCAATCTCCAGATTTAGTGCTGCACAGTCGTAGGTTTGTGCTTCGGCATCGCTCACATTGGCAGACTGCGGATATTGTTTCAGCGCGCAGCCACTCAGCAGCATGGCGATCAGAATAACAGGCTTGTACATCTTGCAAGATTCTCACTAAAGCGGCGATTTATTACGAGAAACTGTAGCATCTGGGAGAGATGACGATCGGGGGAATAAGTAACGTTAAGATGGGTATTTAAAAATAAAAAAGCACTGCCTAAGCAGTGCTAATAATTCTGATATCAGGCAATTACCTGATAAGCCCTAATAATTATCAGGGCAGAATATCCGTTATTATGCAGTTTTCAACATAATCATTGATGATTTGCAGAAAATGCATTTAGCGCCATGTGGGTTCATTTTAGTAATATCGAACGCGGAGGTGCGATATTGTGAACTCTGGCAATGCGGACATCTTAAACGATGATAAATACGAATAATTACAGACCTAATACATTTGTTGCAGACGGACCTTTAGGACCATCTTCAACTGAAAACTCAACACGCTGACCTTCATCAAGTGAGCGATAATCAGTGCCCTGAATGGCTGAGAAGTGGACGAAAACGTCCTTGCTGCCATTTTCAGGAGAAATAAAGCCGAAGCCTTTTTCAGAGTTGAACCATTTTACCGTTCCAAGAATTTTATTAGACATAATTTTTACCTTTTAAATGAGCCTATTGGCGTAAGGGCCGAGTTGCAGATACGAATCAGAACTTAGGATAAGACTCAAAGAGAAAGGGCTTGAAGCGGCACTAACTGGGATGAGAAATACAATGGGAACTAACCTTCTAACTGTCTGCTATTCAGACCGACGAAGCATTAACGCATTTATTTTCGATACTAGCAAGCGAAAAGAATATTTAATTCTCGGTTAGTGATAATGGTTTTTTGAATTTAGAACGTAAAAAAGAGACAAAAAAAGACCGAATACGATTCCTATATTCGGTCCAGGGAAATGGCTCTTTGAGAGCCGTGCGCTAAAAGTTGGCATTTTTGCAGGCGAGGACGCCTTGCCATTTAAAGGTAGACCAGGATTGGTGGTTTTCCAGCCAATATGGAGGTTTGATACGGAAAGGTGACAACTCTGTGATCGTGCTGACAGAACAAGGAAGCAAGCGTAGCGGCAAAAATGTGCGCTACGCCTGAAAAATTAGGGGATTACTTATCGCACAGTTGCTGGGCGCGATCGATGATCGGCTGCAGACTCATTTTCTGACCGGGATGAGCTTTATCAACGGCGACGATGGTGTCGATCGATTGCAGCGTGCCCTGCCCGGCAGTTTTGCGCGCCAGGGCTTTATCGTTAAGCGGATACTGCAGCAGCGTGCCCGGATTAATCGCGAACAACGCGCCGTCTTTCTCGCAGGTCAACATCACCTCTTCGCGGGTGAAGGGCCATTTATCTTTTCCAATCTCAAAACGGCTGACGGTAATAATCTGTGCCGCCATCGCCTGGCTGCACAGCGCCATCAATACGCAAGCTGGAATCAGTTTCTTCAGCAAAATATCGACCTCATTTCATCTTCTTTAATGACACATTCAGGCCGGTGACAGTGTGGCAAACACACTCACCAACCCAATAACAAGAACGGCCAGCAGCAGCTCAAGCTGCGTCAGGCGAATAAACAGATGCGCTGTATTGCTGGCCGCCAGGCGAAAGCGCGGCACCAGCAGATAACGATTGGTTAACGCGATAGCGATCATCAGCATGACCAGCAGCACTTTCACCACCAGCAGCTCGCTCCACAGCGTGGCTTGCCAATTTAGCGGTGAACCGGCAATCAGCAGGCTATTAATCGTGCCCGTCAGCAGCGCGAGCGCCACCGCCAGGTGGCCGTAACGCGAGAAGCGCATCATGCAGCGGATCGCATCAGTGCGAAAGGCAATCTGCCGTGCTTCACGCATCAGCACTAACAGCGGCAGTAAACCGCCCGTCCAGAATGCAGCTGCAATTAAATGCAGTGCGTGATTGCCTTGCTGCAGCAATCCAGGCCAGCCATCGCGCATCGCGGCATGCCCCACGCCGGCTAAAGCCATCAGCTGCAAGAGGCCGCTACACAGCAGCAGATTTTGCCGCAGTGTGCCACGCAGCAGCAGCGCCAACGTGCTCAGCAGTGCGAAAGCAATTTCCCAGCGCCAAACCTGACCGAAGCGCGTGCTAAGCACCGCTTGCCAGGTTGCGCTGTCACTTACATTTCGCCAGTCGCCGCTCATCAAGCCGGTTTGTGTTGCCAGCATCAACAGCGCGCTGAACAAACTCAGCAGTGCGCTGGTACGTAAAATTAAACCTAAACGTTGTGATAGCAGCGGACGATAGCGGCGCGGCGCCAGCAGCGCGGTATAGAAGGCGCTACCGGCGAGCAGCAGCACCGACAAAAAATGCAGCGCTCGCAAGCCAATCCACAGCGTGCTCAAACTCATCAATCACTTCACGCTGAAGCTGTAGCTGCCTTTGGTTTTATGCCCATCAACGGACAGCACATGCCAGTTAACCTGATAATTGCCCGATGGCAGCGGCTGGCTGATCGGCACAATCAACTGATCGTGTTGTTTATCGTTGAGTTCGGCTTTTCCGATCGCCACCGGCTGATGTTGAGCATTGAGCACATCCACGCCACTGAACGCCGCTTCAACATCTTCGGTAAAGGTCAGCGTTAAATTCTGCGGGGACGTTTTCACCACCGCTTTATCGGCTGGAACCGGTGTTTTCAGGTGAGCATGCGCCATGGCAAACTGGCTGAAGGCCAGCGTTGATGACGCCAGAAGTAGCGCGACGACCGAGTTGAACGCAGTTTTCTTCATGACTTCTTCCCTTTTAAATACGGCAAACCACCGTAAACGTGGCAGCAGGATACGCCGCCGATCCGCAGGTGTCGAGACTTGCGGTGCGATCCAATCCCCTTGATCCCAGGGTCCGAAACCATTACTTTTGCCCCTGTTTATCAGGAGAAAAGCATGAGCCAAAACCTTGCCCTGCTCTCGCAGGAAGAGAAAGACAAAGTGAATGTCGATCTGGCCGCCGCGGGCGTTGCATTTAAAGAGCGCTACAATATGCCGGTGATTGCCGAAATGGTGGAACGCGAGCAACCCGAAGCGCTGCGTGACTGGTTTCGTCAGCGCTTAATGAATTATCGCCAGGCTTCGCTTAGCCTGTCGCGCCTGCCCTACGAACCTAAGCAGAAGTAATTTATGTTACGTGTTATTGATACCGAAACCTGCGGCCTGCAGGGCGGCGTAGTGGAAGTGGCGTCGGTGGATGTCATTGATGGTCAGATCGTTAATCCGATGAGTGATTTGATCTGCCCGGATCGCCCCATCAGCCGTCAGGCGATGGCGGTACATCGCATTACGGAAGCGATGGTGGTGGGCAAACCCACCATTGAAGAAGCGATTGGCCGCTATCATGGCAGCCCGCATTATGTGGCACACAACGCCAGCTTTGATCGTCGCATGTTGCCTACGATGCCAGGCGAATGGATCTGCACCATGACGCTGGCGCGTCAACTGTGGCCAGGCATTAAGTACGGCAATCAGGCGCTGCGCCACAGCCTGAAGCTGGATGTCACACCACCGGCCGAACTGCATGCGCACCGCGCATTGTATGACTGCTACGTCACCGCTGCGCTGCTGATCCGCATTATGGAAACCTCAGGCTGGAACGCCGAGCAGATGGCGAATTTATGCCAGCCCGCGCCGGTGAGCGGCGATGTGTTCCCGTTCGGCAAATATCGCGGTCAGAGCATTGGCAGCATCGCGCGTAAAGATCCCGGCTATCTGCGTTGGGTGCTGGAAAATGTGCGCGATTTGCGCCCACCGTTACGGCAGGCGCTGCGCAAGTACGTGAAGAGCGATCAGTAATCGACGCGGTCTGGCAAGCTGCCCTGCGCCAGACCGATTAGGAAAGTGAACTCCTGCGCCACACCTTCATACGCTTTGAAACGCCCCGATTTGCCGCCGTGACCAGAATCCATCTCAGTGCAGAGTAACAGCAGCGAATCGTTGGTTTTAAGCTCGCGCAATTTTGCTACCCATTTGGCCGGTTCCCAATACTGCACCTGTGAATCGTGCAGGCCGGTGGTAACCAGTAAATGCGGATAGGCTTTGGCCTCGATGTTGTCATACGGGCTGTATTGGCGGATGAGGTGATAAAACTCCGCCTGTTCAGGATTGCCCCACTCATCGTATTCGCCGGTGGTCAGCGGAATCGTCGGATCGAGCATCGTAGTGACCACATCCACAAACGGCACCTGCGCCACCACGCCGTGGAAAAGATCCGGCGCCATGTTCACCACGCCGCCCATCAGTAATCCTCCGGCGCTGCCGCCCATCGCGTAGAGCTGCTGGCGATTACCATACCCTTTCTCCACCAGCGCTTCGGTGACATCAATAAAATCAGTGAAGCTGTTGATTTTATTCTTCAGCCGGCCACCGTCATACCATTGCTGGCCGAGTTCGCCGCCGCCACGCACGTGAATAATGGCGTAGACGAATCCGCGTTCCAGCAAGCTGATGCGGCTGGTGCCAAAGCTGGCATCCATGCTGCTGCCGTAAGCGCCGTAACCGTATACCAGCAACGGATTGTTGCCGCGCTGGAAATGCTTGCGGTGATAGACCAGCGAAACCGGTACTTCCGTTCCATCGCGCACCGTAATCCACAGATGCTCGCTTTTATAATCCTCAGATTTAAAGCCCGGCACCGGCGTACGCTTAAGCACGCGGCGATCGCCGGTTTCCATGTTTAGTTCAAACAAGGTGGTTGGCGTGGTCATGGAAGAGTAGCCGTAGCGCAAGGTGTCGCTTTCCGGCGAAGGGTTGTAAGCCAGCCAGGTGACATAGGCCGGATCGTCAAAGGCGATGCCAAAGCTTTCGCCGCTCTCCCAGTTAATCTGCCGTAAGGTGTTTACACCGTGCTGACGCTCTTCCACCACCAGCCAATGGCGGAACAGCTGGAAATCCTCCAGCACCACGTTGTCTCGCGCCGGGATCAGCGATTGCCAGCGCGCTTCCGCCAGCCACGCGCTGCGATAGAGGCCGAAGTTTTTGCCGTCGCGATTCGAGCGAATGTAGAACTGATGATTGTAGTGATCGATGCTGTATTCATGGTCGCGGCGACGCGGACAAAACGTTTGCGGCTGCGCATCCGGATACTCGGCGTCGATCAGCAGAATCTCGCTGGTGTTGGTGCTGTATAACGCAATCAGAATGAAGTGCTCGGAGGTGGTTTTGTGCACACTTAGGTGGAAGGCGTCATCCTTCTCTTCATACACCAGCTGATCGTCAGATTGCGGATGTCCCAGCTCATGACGCCACACCTGATACGCCAGCAGCGTTTTCGGATGCTTACGCACGTAGTAGAGCGTGCGCGAATCATTGGCCCAGGCAACGCTGGATGATGCATTGGTCAGCACTTCCGGATACCAGCTGCCGCTCTGCAGATTACGGAAGCGAATGCCGTATTGACGGCGCGACAGGAAATCTTCCGCTAACGCCATCACCTGATTGTCCGGCGTAATCGCCAGCGCGCCCATGGTGTAGAAATCACTGTGCGCGGCGCGTTGGTTACCATCGAGCAGCAGCTGCCAAGGCTCATCAGCCGGCGCGTCCACTGGCTGACGGAAATAAGCCGGATACTCATTGCCCACTTCATAGCGGCTTTGATAGCGATAACCATTTTTCACATAGGGCACCGAGTGATCCTGCGGCGGAATACGGTCGACGATCTCTTTCAACACCCGTTCCTGCAGCGGATTCTGCGACGCCATCATGGCGCGGCCATAATCATTTTCGGCGTGCAGATGGGCCAGCACTTCTGGATTCTCGCGGTCGTCATCACGTAACCAGTGATAATTATCGATGCGCGTTTCACCGTGCAGATTCATGGCATGGGGAATTTTTTTCGCGTGTGGCTGATTCATTAGGCTCTTCTCCCTGAAGGACAACATTCAGCAAGCGTGGCACTAATCGCGTGCGATGCCAAGCTGCACGCAGCATCACTTTGCGCAGGGCAAGCCAGACAGGGAAAACGAAGGCTGCGGATGCAACCTTCGTAATGGATTACGCGGCTTTTTCCGCATCGATATCACGTTGAATATCGTCGCGCACATCCTGGGGAATTTTCAGCGCATCGCCGAGCGCGGAGAGATAACTGCGCTCCATAAAGTGGTCGACATCAATGGCGGCACAGCTGAGGAAATAGAGCTCCAGCGCCTCTTCTTCGTTTTTGACATCGGCGGCCAGCCAGTTGGGATCGAGCGGGCGATTCATCGCCTGCTGAATCAGCGCTTCGGCTTGCGCGCCGTAGCCCGCCTGCTGGATGTTTTGCTCAATCGCGATGCGTTCTTGATCATCAATGTGACCGTCACTTTTCGCCGCGAACACCAGCGCCGTGACTAATCGCTCTGCGCGTTGGTCCATCGGCGTTTGCAGCTGGCCGAAGCCCGCATCGTCCTGATGGGTTTCACGTATGCGCTGTTTGTATTTGTTCCACAGCAGCGCGCCCGCCGCCGCGCCGCCGCCCAACAACAAGGCTTTGCCGCCATATTTGGTCAGCAACTTACGCGTGGATTTACTGCCCACTAGCAATCCCGCCAGCCCGCCTAATGCGCCGGGTGCCAGCATGTCACTTAAACCGCCCGACTTTCCGCCACCGCCCTTCTTCGCCAGCACCGATTGAATTTGCTGTAGCCAATTACTCATCGTTTAACTCCCGTTTAATTTTCCGTTCTCCATGCTGCCGTAGGCTGTGTCAGTTAACGTCAGAGCGGGAAAAGTATGGCAAACCTGATCGTGGCGAAAGCGTGAGTACGCAAACGTTTTCGTTTATACTGCGCGCGCATTTTGACTGCTAAGGTGAAATTATGACGACTCTCGGAACCGCGCTGCGCCCTGCCGCTACGCGTGTCATGCTGTTAGGTTCAGGCGAATTAGGCAAAGAAGTGGCACTCGAGTGCCAGCGTCTGGGTGTGGAAGTGATCGCGGTGGATCGTTACGCCGATGCCCCAGCGATGCACGTGGCGCATCGCAGCTATGTAATCAACATGCTGGACGGCGACGCGCTGGCCGCATTGATTGCCCAGGAAAAGCCGCACTTCGTGGTGCCAGAAATTGAAGCCATCGCCACCGAAAAACTGCTGGAGCTGGAAGCCCAAGGTCAGAAAGTGGTGCCGACCGCACGCGCTGCACGTCTGACCATGAACCGCGAAGGCATTCGTCGTCTGGCAGCGGAAGAGTTGTCGTTACCGACCTCGACTTACCAGTTTGCTGACAGCAAAGAGAATTTTGTCGCCGCCGCTGAAGCGATTGGGTTCCCGTGCATCGTTAAGCCGGTGATGAGCTCATCCGGTAAAGGCCAGAGCTTTATTCGTGAAGCCAGCCAGCTGGACAAAGCCTGGGATTATGCGCAGCAAGGCGGACGTGCCGGTGCGGGCCGCGTGATCGTTGAAGGCGTGGTGAAGTTTGATTTCGAAATCACCCTGCTGACCATCAGCGCGGTGGATGGCATCCACTTCTGCGCGCCGATTGGTCATCGTCAGGAAGATGGCGATTATCGTGAATCATGGCAGCCGCAGCAAATGAGTGAACTGGCGCTGCAACGCGCGCAAGATATCGCCGCTAACGTGGTGAAAGCGCTTGGCGGATACGGCCTGTTTGGTGTGGAGCTGTTCGTCTGCGGTGATGAAGTGGTGTTCAGCGAAGTATCGCCGCGTCCGCACGATACCGGCATGGTAACGCTGATTTCGCAGGATCTGTCCGAATTTGCGCTGCATGTGCGCGCCTTCCTCGGTCTGCCAATTGGCGGTATCCGTCAATACGGTCCTGCAGCGTCGGCTGTGATTTTGCCTGAGCTGAACAGCCAGAACGTGCAATTCGGGAATATCGAAGCCGCGCTGGGTGCCGGATTGCAGCTGCGCCTGTTTGGTAAGCCGGAAATTGCCGGTCAGCGCCGTTTGGGTGTGGCTTTGGCAACCGGTGAAAACACCGATGACGCTATCGCGCGCGCCGTTGCCAGTGCGGCAGCGGTGAAAGTGGAAGGTTAAATGTAAGTTGAGAGGTCGCCATGAATGGCGACCCTACCAAAAACCCGCCACATTACCGTAGGGTCGCCATTCATGGCGACCGATTCACACTTAACTGGCAAGCTTTACGCCATCAATGGCAATCCAATAAACGCCGTTATGCGCGTGCCCCTTCAACCGCTTCACGCGCCAGACGCGTAATACGATCCCAGTCACCGCTTTCCAGCGCATCATTCGGTACCAGCCACGAACCGCCAATACACAGCACGCTTTTCAGCGCCAGATAATCACGGTAGTTGGCTGGCGAGATGCCGCCGGTTGGGCAGAAACGCACCTGCGGGAACGGACCACCAATCGCAGATAATGCTTTCACGCCACCATTGGCTTCTGCCGGGAAGAATTTGAATTCACGCAGGCCATAATCCATGCCGGTCATCAGTTCTGAAACCGTGCTGATACCTGGAATCAATGGCACCGGACCTTCAACCGCAGCCTTAAGCAGCGATTCCGTCAATCCTGGACTGATAACAAACTGCGCACCGGCGTCAGTGACTTCTTTCAGTTGCTGGGTGTTGATCACCGTGCCCGCACCAACAATCGCTTCCGGTACTTCTTTAATCATGGCGCGCAGTGCGTCCATCGCCACCGGAGTACGCAGCGTGACTTCCAGCACACGCACACCGCCCGCCACCAGCGCTTTTGCCATCGGCACCGCGTGTTCCAGTTTGTTCACCACGATGACCGGCACGACCGGGCCAGTTTTCAGGATCTGTTCAGCACTTGTTTTCCAGTTCTTCATCACGTTTCCTTGGTTGCATCAGCCCGGCGTTAAACCACGCTGTCAATAATTGGGCTCTACCATACAAGATCGGCTTGAGCGGCGTCCATCGGATATCAAAATTTTTTGAAACTCAGGTTCACTTTTAAGAAAAATGAATTTTGGCCGAAAAAAAGCCCGCGCATTGGCGGGCTCAGCATTAGGTCTTTATTCAAACTCGTTCCAGGAACGGCCATCGCGGGTAATCATCGCGACAGAGGCAACCGGTCCCCACGTTCCCGCCTGATACGGCTTCGGTGCTTCGGCATCGGCATTCCAGGCATCGATAATGGAATCCACCCAGCCCCATGCCGCTTCCACTTCATCACGGCGCACAAACAGCGCCTGAATACCACGCATGGTTTCCAGCAGCAGACGCTCATAAGCATCGGCCAGATGCGACTGGTTGAAGGTTTCGGAGTAGCTCAGATCCAGCTTGGTGGTCTGCAGTTTATGCTTGTGGTCGAGTCCCGGCACTTTGTTGAGGATTTCGATATCCACGCCTTCGTCTGGCTGCAGACGAATGGTCAACTTATTCTGCGGCAGTTCAGCGTAAGAATCTTTGAACAGGTTCATCTCAGGATTCTTGAAGTACACCACCACTTCAGAGCATTTGGTTGGCAAGCGCTTGCCGGTACGCAGATAGAACGGCACGCCAGCCCAGCGCCAGTTGTCGATATCCACGCGGATAGCCACGAAGCTTTCGGTGGCGCTCTGCTTGTTCGCGCCCTCTTCTTCCAGATAGCCCGGCACTTTCTTGCCCTGCACAAAACCGGCGGTGTACTGACCGCGTACGGTTTTATCGCGTACGTTGGTTTGATCAATACGGCGCAGTGAGCGCAGCACTTTCACTTTCTCATCACGAATCGCATCCGCACTCAGATCGGATGGCGGCGACATGGCAATCATGGTGAGGATCTGCAACAAGTGGTTCTGGATCATGTCACGCATCTGGCCAGCTTTGTCGAAGTAACCCCAACGGCCTTCGATACCGACCTCTTCCGCCACGGTGATCTGCACGTGATCGATGGTGCGGTTGTCCCAGTTGTTGACGAAGATGGAGTTGGCAAAACGCAGCGCCAGCAGGTTAAGCACTGTCTCTTTACCAAGATAGTGGTCAATACGGAAAACCTGACCTTCTTCGAAATATTTGCCAACGCTGTCATTGATCTCTTGCGAGGTTTCCAATGAGGTGCCGAGCGGTTTTTCCATCACCACGCGTGCCGGTTTGGCATTCAGTTTGGCGGCGCCCAAACCGTCACAGATCGCGCCAAAGGTGCTTGGCGGCATGGCGAAGTAGTTGATGGTGACGCGGTTTTTCTGGTCAAGCATTTTGCCCAGTTTGGTGAAATGCGAGGTGTCATTTACGTCGAGGTTACAGAAGTCGAGGCGGCTGCTGAGCGTGTCCCACAGCGCTTCATCGATCTTCTCTTTCATGAAGGTTTCCAGCGCTTCACGTACCACTTTGGTGTACGCGGCTTTGTCCCAATCCGCGCGACCCACGCCAATAATGCGAGTGGTTTCATGAATCTGACCGGCTTTTTCCAGCTGATACAGTGATGGCAACAGTTTACGGCGCGCTAAATCGCCTTTGGCACCGAAAATCACCAGATCGCATGCCTGGGCTGTTTGTGTAACCGCCATTTTCCTCTCCTCGTTGCAGGATATACCCGGCTTGAGCGTTCTCATCACGCCAGGTCCTTATTGTAATTTTCTTACAGCACAATGTACGTTTTTCGCCGGTCCAGGACAACCCGAACACCGCGTTTTGCTGGCGTTAACTGTGAACGTAATAAAGGTGTTAAGTGTGTTGTAGCGTGCCATTTGAGCACATTTTCTGTTTCGATATTTGTCGTGGCAAAACACGTCAGCGATCAAAGTATCGCAAAAAATTCGCGTTTACATTTGTCCTCCGCTGCGTGCGAGGTGCTATTACACGGTATATTCTTGGGAATTGGCAGCGATTTCATTGATTGATGAACGCGGAAAAGTGATTGACGCTCATTAGGTTAAACCATGCTGGAACAAATTCAGGCGCAACTCGATGCGTTAAGTAAATCAGAACGTAAAGTCGCAGAACAAATTCTCGCTGCGCCGCAGCAGGCGATGCACTCCAGCATCGCCACGCTGGCACGCGCCGCTGACGTCAGCGAACCGACGGTGAATCGCTTCTGCCATCGTATGGGCACGCGCGGCTTTCCTGACTTCAAATTGCAGCTCGCACAGAGCCTGGTGAAAAGCCCGAACTGGGTGAGCCGCGATGTGGAAGAAAATGACAGTGTGGAAAGTTATAGCCACAAAATTTTTGATTCCGCGTTAGCCGGCCTTAGCCGCGTCCGCCAGCAACTCGATTCTCAGATTATTCGCCAGGCCGTTCAGGCATTATCAAACGCCCATAAAATTGCCTTCTTTGGCCTTGGTGCCTCTGCCGTGGTCGCCCACGACGCCACCAATAAATTTTTGCGTTTTAATCTGCCGGTCATCTGGTCAGAGGATATTGTGATCCAGCGCATGAGTTGCATAAATAGTGGTCCAAATGATGTGTTTGTTCTCATCTCACATACTGGTCGCACCAAAAATATGGTAGAACTGGCTCGCCTGGCGCGTGTAAACGCTTCCACTGTGCTGGCTATCACTTCTCCGGGTTCCCCGCTGGCGGCCGAAGCCACGCTGGCTTTGACGCTCGACGTGCCCGAAGATACCGATATCTACCTGCCAATGGTTTCCCGCCTCGCGCAATTAACCGTGATTGATGTTCTGGCGACAGGGTTTACCCTTGAGCGCGGCGCCGCTTTCCGTGAAAATTTGAAACGGGTGAAAGAAGCGCTGAAAGATTCACGCCTGGAGAAACAGGCGCAGGAAAATAATTAACATCACATTCACAATGTGAGTCGAATCACAGCCCATCGATCATATAGAATAGATGAACACTACGTGTCACTTGAGAGCGACACGATACTTTGCTAACGGAGTCCTTCATGTCCAGACGTCTCAGAAGAACCAAGATCGTTACAACCCTCGGTCCAGCCACCGATCGCGACAACAACCTCGAAAAAATCATCGCGGCGGGTGCTAACGTTGTACGACTCAACTTCTCCCACGGCACACCGGAAGATCATCAGCAGCGCGCCAACAAAGTCCGTGAAATCGCGGCGAAACTGGGACGTCATGTGGCGATCCTTGGCGACCTACAAGGTCCAAAAATTCGCGTCTCAACCTTCAAAGAAGGCAAAGTGTTCCTTAACGTCGGCGATCGTTTCCTGCTGGATGCCGACTTAAGTAAAGGCGAAGGCGACAAAGAAAAGGTCGGTATCGACTATAAAGGCCTGCCAGAAGATGTGGTGCCAGGCGACATCCTGCTGCTGGACGACGGTCGCGTACAGTTGAAAGTGTTGGAAGTTCAGGGCGTAAAAGTGTTCACCGAAGTTACCGTCGGTGGCCCGCTCTCCAACAATAAAGGCATCAACAAACTTGGTGGCGGCCTCTCTGCCGACGCGCTGACCGAAAAAGACAAGGTTGATATCGTTACCGCCGCGAAAATCGGCGTGGATTATCTGGCCGTCTCCTTCCCACGTAACGGCGAAGATATGAATTACGCACGCCGTCTGGCGCGCGACGCCGGCTGCGATGCCAAACTGGTGGCGAAAGTGGAACGTGCTGAAGCCGTTGCCTCACAGGAAGCGATGGATGACATCATCCTCGCCTCTGACGTGGTGATGGTTGCGCGTGGCGATTTGGGGGTAGAAATTGGCGATCCTGAGCTGGTGGGTATTCAGAAAGCGTTGATCCGTCGCGCGCGCCAGCTGAACCGCACCATCATCACCGCAACGCAGATGATGGAATCGATGATCACCAATCCAATGCCAACGCGTGCCGAAGTCATGGACGTGGCGAACGCCGTGCTGGATGGTACCGATGCGGTGATGCTGTCGGCGGAAACGGCTGCAGGCCAGTATCCGGCTGAAACCGTATCCGCGATGGCGAAAGTGTGCCTCGGCGCAGAGAAAATCCCGAGCGTTAACGTTTCTAAGCATCGCCTGGAAGTGCAGTTCGATAACGTGGAAGAAGCGATTGCCATGTCGGCGATGTATGCTGCCAACCATCTGCAAGGGGTTTCGGCCATCATCACCATGACTGAATCGGGCCGTACCGCGCTGATGACTTCACGTATCACTTCCGGTTTGCCGATCTTCGCCATGTCACGTCATGAACGTACCCTGAACCTGACCGCACTGTACCGTGGTGTTACACCGGTGTTCTTCGACAGCAATAATGATGGTGTTGCCGCCGCGCATGATGCAGTTAACCTGCTGCGCGAGAAAGGTTTCCTGGTTTCAGGCGATCTGGTGATTGTTACCCAGGGTGACGTGATGTCGACCACTGGCACCACCAATACCAGCCGTGTACTGCGCGTAGATTAATACGCACCACCGACAGCGGCTGTAACAACATGGACAAACGCGACTGCCTGGCAGTCGCGTTTTTATTTTTTTGACAAGGAGGCCAGATGGCCCGCTATCAACCTATTACTCAACTCACCGGGCGCGTGCTGCTGTTTCCGCTCGCGCTGGTGCTATTTGAGTTCGCCACCTATATCGCGCATGACATGATTCAGCCCGGCATGCTGCTGGTGACGTCTGAATTCAGCGTCGGCCCGGAATGGGTCTCTACCTCGTTAACCGCGTATCTGATGGGCGGCGTGGTGCTGCAATGGCTGCTCGGTCCGCTCTCAGACAAATATGGCCGCAGGCCGGTACTGCTGTTTGGCATTCTGTTCTTCGCAGCGGCCTGTATTCTGACGACTTGGGTCAGCAGTATCGAAGAGTTTGTCGCGCTGCGTTTTGTGCAGGGCATTAGCCTGTGCTTTATTGGCGCAGTCAGTTATGCGGCGGTGCAGGAAGCCTTTGACGAAGCGCTGGCGGTGCGCATGATGGCGTTGATGGCCAACGTTGCGCTGCTGGCACCGTTAGCGGGCCCGCTGGCCGGTGCGGCATGGCTTACCGTTGGCGAATGGCGCAGCATGTTCTGGCTGTTTGCGATTTGCAGCGTGATTGCGTTTGCCCTGCTGTGGCGCGTGATGCCGGAAACGGCTGGCGACCGCAGTCACTCTATCGCTCTGCCAACGCTGGCGCGCGGCTATGCGCGTTTGGCGCGCGATCGTCAGGTGATGTACGGATCCTTTGCCATTGGTTTGGTGTTTATCCCGATCCTGACGTGGGTGGCGCTGTCGCCAGTGATTCTGATGCACGATGAAGGATTGTCGCGCATGCAGTATGCGCTGCTGCAGTTGCCGGTGTTCCTGGCGATGATTGCCGGCAATATCACGCTGGGCAAACTGGCAGGACGCGTGCCGATTGAGCAGCCAGTGAAATTTGCTGCGTGGCCAATCCTGATTGGTCTGAGCATTTCGCTGCTGGCTAACTTGCTGGATAGCCACACCTATCTGCTACTGACCGCCGGTTTAAGTCTGTACGCTTTTGGCGCGGGCATGGTGAATGCCGGTCTGTACCGACTGACGCTTTACTCAAGTAATGAAGGCAAAGGTAGCGTGGCGGCGATGCTCGGCATGATCAGTATTCTGACCTTAGCAGTCGGGATTGAGCTGGCGAAAAGCGGCTACTTCAGCGGCGGAACACCGTGGTTTAGCGGGATTAACTTCGTGGCTGGCGTATTGTGGTTTGGGCTGGTGACGCTGTTCCTGCGCGAGCGTAAGCGTCGCAGTCATGTGGCAGCAGTGTAATGTAAGGTGCGCAGTGATGCGCACCTGGTCGCCATGAATGGCGACCCTACGTTTACTTCTTAGGATAAAGATCTTTGCGCGCGTAAGGTTCGATGTCACCTTCCTTACGCGTTTTCAGCAGCTTTAAAATCCATGTGTACTGTTCTGGATGTGGGCGCACAAACACTTCTACTTCTTCATTCATGCGGCGTGCCAACGTGTTGTCATCGGCATCCAGCAAGTCATCCATAGGCGGACGCACATAGATTTCCAGACGATGGGTTTCGCTGTTATACACCGGGAAAAGCGGCACCACGCGTGCACGGCACACTTTCATCAGGCGACCGACTGCCGGCAACGTTGCTTTATAAGTGGCAAAGAAATCCACAAACTCGCTGTGTTCCGGGCCGTGATCCTGGTCCGGCAGATAATAGCCGTAATAACCCTGACGCACCGAAGCGATAAACGGCTTAATGCCGTCATTACGCGCATGCATGCGGCCACCAAAACGGCGTCGCACGGTATTCCACAAATAATCCATTAACGGATCGCTTTGATTGTGGAACATCGCCGCCATCATCTGACCTTCAGACGCCAGCAGCATCGCCGGAATATCCACACCCCAACCATGCGGCACAAGGAAAATAACGTTCTCTTTGTTCGCCTGCAGTTGCTCGATGATTTCCCGGCCGTGCCAGTCAATGCGCTTACGCACATGTTCGGGATTGCGTAATCCGAGTTCAACCATCATCGCCATCGCCTGCGGTGCGGTGGCAAACATACGATCAGCAATCTCTTCGCGCTGCGCTTCGCTCAATTCCGGCAGGCAATAATAGAGATTGATCAGCGCACGGCGGCGCGCACTTTTCGCCAGTTTACCGGCGAACTTGCCCAATCCGCCCAGAATCGGATCGCGCACTTTAGCGGGAAGTAATGCCATGCCGGCCAGCGCACCAATCGCCAACCAACTTCCCCAGTATTTCGGCTTTAAAAAAGAACGTTGAAAAACGGGAATAAACTCACTGTTATTTTTCTTTCGGGTTTCCATGCACTCGCCTCTGACAATGACCGGTCAATAATAGTGACGATGGTTAATTTTGCAATCTTCATGCGCCAGATAGCAAAAAACCGACGAAGAATCCGTCGGTTTTTTAGTGTTACGCGCAATAATGCGTTATTTCAACGTCAACTGCGGCAACCAGGTTTTGACTTGCGCCATGTAAGTGCTGCGATCTTTACCGGTCAGCCCTTCCATGCGCGGCAGTTTTGCCGTCAATGGATTCACTGCCTGATTGTTGATCCATACTTCATAGTGCAGATGTGGGCCGGTTGAACGTCCGGTGTTACCCGACAGCGCAATACGATCGCCGCGTTTCACTTTTTGGCCCGGTTTCACCAGCGCTTTACTCAAGTGCATATAACGCGTCATGTACTGACGACCGTGACGAATTGCCACGTAATTTCCGGCAGCACCGCCATTTTTCGCCATCACCACTTCACCATCACCCACGGCTAACACTGGCGTACCAATCGGCAGCGCGAAGTCGACACCTTTATGCGGTGCGATGCGGCCGGTTACCGGGTTAAGGCGGCGCGGATTGAAGTTGGAGGAGACACGATATTGCTTAACCGTTGGGAAACGCATAAAGCCACGTGCTAACCCAGATGCATTGCGATCGTAGAACTTGCCGTCTTCCGCACGGAAGGCGTAATAATCTTTGCCGCCGGTGCGTAAACGCACGCCCAGCAGTTGGCTTTGAGCACTTTTGCCATCGAGCATTTCACGTGACATCAACACACTGAAATCATCACCGGCACGCAGTTTGCGGAAGTCCATTTGCCACTGCATCGCTTTAATGACGTTGCTGGTTTCTGCGCTGCTTAAGCCCGCACGTTGGGCGCTGGCGGCAAAACTACCGCGTACTTCACCTTTCAATACGCTGTTACGCCATTCACCCTTTTGCAGCTCCTGCTGCATCTTGAAGCTGCCGTTGTCAGCGCGCTGATAAGTACGGGTTTCACGGCGATCGATTTCCCAGCTGAAGGTTTGCAGTTGACCATCCGCATCCAGCGTCCAGCTCAGTTGCTGGCCGACGCGCATGTTGCGCAAATCTTTATCGCTGCTGACCAGTGCATTGATGTCGCCCATCTCAATACCGTACTGATTTAACGCGCTGCTCAGCGTATCGCCTGAAGAGACGGTGTAATCATGTACGTTGGGATTGTCCGGAACGTCTTTATCGATGTCGTCAGCAGGAATATCGTCGGCCGGTTCTTCAGTTGTCTGATCAATCGGCTCGCTGGCTTCTGGCAACAGCGTACGTAATTCGTCTTTGTCCAACGCGATGGTTTTCACGATGGGCGCAACATCACGTGGATGGTAAACGTAAGGCCGCCATACTGCGACGGCCAACGTGACAACGGTTAATGAACCCAGCATAACGCGGTGGGGGCGCGGCAAATTATTAAATGCGAGGGCGACAGAGCGGGCTATCTGCTGCACTTTTACCTATTCCTCATGCTCCATTCAGGCAGCTCGCATACTGGCTCGACAACTGTGAAAGGAATTTCACGTAGCTGTCTTTGGATAAGCTGATGTCCATTCCCAATGGATCTAACGTGCCTTTACGGACGGAAGTTCCACGGGATACGGCATCGATGACGGCCGGTCTGAATTGTGGTTCAGCGAAAACGCAAACGGCTTTCTGCTCAACCAACTGTGTTCGTATTTGATGTAAACGCTGGGCGCCCGGCTGGATCTCAGGATTGACGGTAAAATGCCCTAAAGGCGACAAACCGTAATGTTTTTCAAAGTAGCTGTAAGCGTCGTGAAAAACGAAATAACCCTTGTTCCGCACAGGCGCGAGTTGCGCGCCGATGTGTTTGTCTGCATCGGCTAATTCTGCCTTAAATTCCTGCAGATTAGCGTCAAGTTTGGCTTTGCTTTGCGGCATAAGTTCCAATAATTTTCCATGGATTGCAACCGCAGTTTGTAAGGCCATGTCAGGGGACATCCACAGGTGCATATTAAACTGGCCGTGGTGGTGATGTGCATGAGAAGGGTCTTGGTCTTCGGAATTTTCTGAGTCATGATCATGATCGTGACCGTGCTCATGTTCCTCATCGCCATCATCGCCGCTAATCAAAAGCGGTTTTATACCTGGCAAAGCGGCAATTTCCAGGTTTTTATTGGCGGGTAATTCGGCCGCTGACTTGGTGAGAAAAGCTTCCATTTCAGGCCCCGCCCACACCACTAAGTCTGCGTTTTTAATACGTTTTACATCGGAAGGACGTAAGGCATAATCATGTTCTGATGCGCCATCAGGCAGCAATACTTCAACTGGCGTAATGCCATCTGCGATAGCCGCTGCGATAAATCCTATAGGTTTGATTGAAGCGACAACTGCGGAGTGCGCAGGTAACGCGCTTGAAGCGGCAATTGCCGCAGCAGTAAGGGTGAAAATAAGGCGCTTTTTATTGTGTAACATAATACGTCATTCCATCGTGACCCGTTGATGGAATGTGATATTATAACATTCGAAATTCAATGCAACCCGTAAATAACATGCCGCCACTTGTTACCCTTGAAAACATTTCTGTGAAATTCTCCCAGCGCCCAGTGCTTGCAGGCATTAGCCTCACACTTGAGCCGGGAAAAATTCTCACCCTGCTCGGCCCGAATGGCGCTGGCAAATCCACGCTGGTTCGCGCGGTGCTGGGGCTGCTTAAACCCACCAGCGGCAGCGTCAAACGCGCCACTGATTTACGTATCGGTTATGTGCCGCAAAAACTACACATCGACCCGACTTTGCCGATCACCGTTGAGCGCTTTATGCGCCTGTCTCGTGGCACCAAACGCGATGCCATTTTGCCGGCGCTGAAGCGCGTTCAGGCTGGACATCTGCTGCACGCGACGCTGCAAAAACTCTCCGGCGGTGAAACGCAGCGTGTGCTGCTGGCGCGCGCATTACTCAATGAGCCGCAGTTGCTGGTGCTCGATGAACCAACTCAAGGCGTTGACGTCAACGGCCAGGTTGCACTGTACGATTTGATCGATCAACTGCGCCGCGAACTGAACTGCGGTGTGCTGATGGTTTCACACGACCTGCATCTGGTGATGGCGAAAACCGACGAAGTGCTGTGCCTCAACCATCACATCTGCTGCTCGGGCACGCCGGAAGCGGTATCACAACATCCTGAGTTTATTGCGATGTTCGGCCCACGCGGCGCGCAGCAGTTGGCGATTTATCGTCATCATCATAATCACCGTCACGATTTACAGGGACGCATTGTTCTGCGCAAAGGAAATGGCCCGTCATGATTGAACTGTTATTACCTGGCTGGCTGGGCGGCGTTTTGCTGGCGCTGGCGGCCGGTCCACTTGGCTCGTTTGTGGTTTGGCGCCGCATGTCCTACTTCGGCGATACGCTCGCGCATGCATCCTTGCTGGGCGTGGCGTTTGGTTTGCTGCTTAACGTGAATCCCTACTATGCGGTGATTTTGGTGACCGTGTGTCTGGCGTTGGGATTAGTGTGGCTGGAGCGTCGCCCGCATCTGGCGATCGATACTCTGCTCGGTATTATGGCGCACAGCGCGCTGTCGCTGGGTTTAGTGGTCGTCAGTCTGATGCAAGGCGTGCGTGTTGATCTGATGGCTTACTTGTTTGGCGATCTGCTGGCGGTGACGCCCGATGATTTATGGATGATGGGTGGCGGCGTGGCAATTGTACTGGCGGTGATGGCGTGGCAGTGGAATTCGCTATTGTCGATGACCATCAGCCCGGAGCTGGCACAGGTCGACGGCGTTAACATTCAGCGCACGCGTTTGATGTTGATGCTGGTCACGGCATTGACCATCGGCGTGGCGATGAAGTTTGTTGGTGCCTTGATCATTACGTCACTGCTGATTATCCCGGCGGCGACGGCGCGTCGCTTCTCGCGCTCACCGGAACAGATGGCCGGTTTTGCGGTGATTACCGGTATTATCGCGGTGACCGGCGGACTCGCCTTCTCCGCCACCTACGATACGCCAGCTGGGCCTTCGGTGGTGTTATGCGCCGCAGTCTTGTTCATCATCAGCATGGCAAAAAAACCGGCGGCATAACGCCGGTTACTCTTCGCGACTGATACCAAAGTGTTTATAAGCATGCTGCGTTGCCATTCGGCCGCGTGGCGTGCGTTGAATGAATCCTTGCTGGATCAGGAAGGGTTCAATCACATCTTCGATAGTTTCCCGCTCTTCGCCGATCGCCGCTGCCAGATTATCTAAGCCAACCGGGCCACCCGAGAACTTGTCGATAATCGCCAGCAGCAGTTTGCGGTCCATATAATCAAAACCCTGGCTGTCGACGTTAAGCATATCGAGCGCGCTGGCTGACACTTCACCGCTCAGGTTTCCGTTGGCACGCACTTCAGCAAAGTCACGTACGCGGCGCAGCAAACGGTTAGCGATACGCGGCGTTCCGCGCGCACGACGCGCTATCTCCAGCGCGCCCTCTTCACTCAGCGCCAGGCCAAGACAAGCCGCGCTACGGCCAACGATGTGCTGAAGATCGGGAACGTTATAGAACTCAAGACGCTGCACAATGCCGAAGCGGTCACGCAGTGGCGAGGTTAAAGAACCGGCGCGCGTGGTGGCACCAATCAGGGTAAACGGCGGCAGATCGAGCTTAATCGAACGCGCTGCTGGACCTTCACCGATCATGATATCCAGCTGATAATCCTCCATCGCCGGATACAGCACTTCTTCAACCACCGGCGACAGGCGATGGATCTCATCGATAAACAGCACATCATGCGGTTCAAGATTGGTGAGCATCGCCGCCAGATCGCCGGCTTTTTCCAGCACCGGCCCGGAGGTGGTGCGCAGATTGACGCCCATTTCGTTGGCGACGATGTTAGCCAGCGTGGTTTTACCCAATCCTGGCGGACCGAAAATCAGCAGATGATCGAGTGCATCGCCACGCAGTTTCGCCGCCTGGATGAAAATCTCCATCTGCTCGCGCACCTGCGGCTGACCGACATATTCCGTCAGCAGCTTGGGGCGAATGGCACGGTCGAGCGTTTCTTCTTCATTAAAGGAACTGCCCGAGACCAGGCGATCGGCTTCAATCATGCTTTACCTCAAATAGCTGCGCGCAGGGCTTCACGAATCAGGGTTTCGCAATCCGCATCCGGTTTACCGACTTTGCTGATCATACGGCTGGCTTCCTGCGGTTTATAACCGAGAGCGACCAGCGCTGAAACCGCTTCAGCTTCGGCATCGTTATTGTCCTGTGCGGCGGAAGGCGTGGTCAACGTAAAGGTTGAATCACCACCAAACAGATCGCCGTGCATACCGATAAAGCGATCTTTCATCTCCACAATCAAACGTTCGGCGGTTTTTTTACCCACGCCCGGCAGTTTGATCAGGGAGGCAATTTCTTGTCGCTCAACGGCGGTCACAAACTGCTGTGCCGACATGCCCGACAAAATCGCCAGCGCCAGTTTAGGCCCAACGCCATTCACTTTCACCAGCTCGCGGAACAGCGTGCGTTCCTGCTTGTTATTGAAACCGAACAGCAGCTGCGCATCTTCACGCACCACGAACTGGGTGAAAATGATCGCTTCCTGATTGATCTCAGGCAGCTCGTAAAAGCAGGTCATTGGCATGTGCACTTCATAACCGACACCGTGCGCCTCAATCAACACCAGCGGCGGCTGTTTTTCCAGAATGTTGCCTCGTAAACGACCAATCACCTGAGCAGTTCCTTAATCTGTTAGTAAGCCTGAGTTTATAGCATAAAAAAGGCTGGATGAATATCCAGCCTTGGCGTTTGCTAACCCGATCGCATACGACCGCGCGTCATCACCAATTTGGTGTCACTCATACGCGCCGCATTTTGGCTCATATGGCAATGCGTGATGGCGATGGCCAGCGCATCGGCGGCATCCGCTTGCGGATTGGCTGGCAGTTTCAGCAAGGTCCGCACCATATGCTGTACCTGACTTTTCTCTGCGCCGCCAGTGCCAGTGACGGTTTGCTTCACCTGACGCGCTGCATATTCAAACACCGGCAAGTCGTGATTCACCGCCGCGACAATCGCCGCTCCGCGCGCCTGGCCCAGCTTGAGCGCTGAGTCCGCGTTCTTCGCCATAAAGACCTGCTCGATGGCGAAATAGTCGGGTGAGAACTGCGTGATGATTTCGCTGACGCCCGCGTAGATCAGTTTGAGGCGCGTCGGCAGATCGGTGACGCTGGTGCGGATACAGCCGCTGCCCAGATAGGTAAGCTGGCGGCCGGTTTGGCGGATAACACCGTAACCGGTGACGCGCGAGCCGGGATCGATCCCGAGAATTATCGCCACAGCGCGTCTCCGGTGAGTGGGGTTTTAAGCAACGCCATTACAGCGTTTCTGCGATCTCATCAGAGATTTCACCGTTATGGTAAACTTCCTGCACGTCGTCACAGTCTTCCAGCATGTCGATCAAGCGCAGCAGTTTCGGCGCGGTTTCGGCATCCATTTCGGCTTTGGTTGAAGGGATCATTGAGACTTCAGCCGAGTCGGCTTTCAGACCGCCCGCTTCCAGCGCGTCACGCACTGCACCCATCTCTTCCCACGCGGTGAAGACATCAATCGCGCCGTCGTCATAAGCCACAACGTCTTCTGCACCGGCTTCCAGCGCCGCTTCCATCACCGCATCTTCGTGCTGACCTGGCGCGAAGGAGATAACACCCTTTTTGCTGAACAGGTAAGAAACAGAGCCGTCGGTACCGAGGTTGCCACCGGTTTTGGTGAAGGCATGACGCACTTCGCCCACGGTGCGGTTGCGGTTGTCGCTCAGGCACTCAATCATCACCGCTGAGCCGCCCGGACCGTAACCTTCATAAATGATGGTTTCCATGTTGGAATCATCTTCACCGCCCACGCCGCGTGCGATGGCACGGTTCATGGTGTCGCGCGTCATGTTGTTAGACAGCGCTTTGTCCATCGCTGCGCGCAGACGTGGGTTGGAACCCGCATCACCACCGCCCAGTTTCGCGGCGGTGACCAGCTCGCGAATGATTTTGGTGAAGATTTTACCGCGCTTAGCGTCCTGAGCAGCCTTGCGGTGCTTGGTGTTCGCCCATTTACTGTGTCCAGCCATTTTGCATATTCTCCGATCTTATCAATCGCACGGGCTATCTTACTGGCGATCTCGGCTCCCGGCAGTGCTCGCAATCCTCACGTACATAAGTACGCTCCGGTTGCTGTGCGCTGGCGGTAACCGACCTCGCTGCGACGATTACGCCCGACTGTTCAATTTTAGTGGTGCAGGTTTCACATCCTGCACCGGGTTTAAGGGACGAAGGAATAACTTCGTCGAATTCACGGAATTTAACTGAACTGCCACGGGAAAAACGCGCGGCGGTGAGCATTCAGATAAATTCTTCAATTGCCTGGCGGTTACTCCAGGACTTGGTGAGGGCTGCGGCAGCGGCGGGTTCGAGCCAGCGCGCGGCGAGATGCTCGGTGAGCAGCAGGTCGCGTTCTGCGGGTATGGCCAACCTGAACCAGTGTTCGCGATTGTGCGTGGTGCCCGGTGCGTAACGATGGCGATAGTGCGGGAAGATCTCAAACTCGATTTGCTTGTGGCAATCGTCCAGCACTAACTTTTCGTGCGCAATATCGATGGCGAGCTCTTCTAACACTTCGCGCTGTGCCGCCTGGCGCGGGGTTTCGCCCGCTTCCAGGCTGCCAGTGACCGATTGCCAGAAGCTGTCGTCATCACGTCGCTGCAGCATTAACACCCGGCCGGTATCGCGGGCAAAAATCACCACCAGCACCGAAACCGGATGTTTAAAGCCCATTACTTGTTCTCTGACTTTTCTTTCTTCGGCGCCACCAGAATGCCGAGGTCCAGCAATGCTGCTGGATTGGCTTCGCTTGGGGCTTCGGTCATCATGCACGCTGCGGCGGTGGTTTTCGGGAACGCGATCACATCACGGATGTTATCGGTGCCGGTCAACAGCATGGTCAGACGATCCAGACCGAACGCCAGGCCCGCGTGCGGCGGCGTACCGTATTTCAGCGCGTCGAGCAGGAAGCCAAACTTCTCACGTTGCTCTTCTTCGGTGATGCCGAGGATGCTGAATACCGTCTGCTGCATTTTTCCGCTGTGGATACGTACGGAACCGCCGCCCACTTCGTAGCCGTTAATCACCATATCGTAGGCATTGGCCACCGCTTGTACCGGATCGGTTGCCAGCTCATCTGCGCTCATGTCTTTCGGCGACGTGAACGGATGGTGCATCGCTGCCAGGCCGCCCTCTTCATCTTCCTCAAACATTGGGAAGTCGATCACCCACAATGGCGCCCAGGCTTTGTCATCGGTGATCTGCAGATCGCGGCCCACTTTCAGACGCAGCGCGCCCAGCGCATCCGCCACCACTTTGGCGCGGTCCGCGCCGAAGAAGATCAGGTCGCCATCTTGTGCGCCAGTA
This sequence comes from Pantoea sp. SOD02, assembly GCF_024707505.1. Lineage (GTDB taxonomy): Bacteria > Pseudomonadota > Gammaproteobacteria > Enterobacterales > Enterobacteriaceae > Pantoea > Pantoea symbiotica. Next base: position 2,344,101 of record NZ_CP102604.1, read on the forward strand.
CGGTTGAGAATGTCTTCAACGATTTCTGCACTGAGGAACTTGGCAACCGGGCTCTGTACGCCTTCGAAGCCTTTAGCGCGTTCGTTGATCTTCATCCACGCCAACCCTTTAGCGCCGTAGATTTTGACAAATTCGCCGTACTCATCGATTTGCTTACGCGTCAGCGCAGCGCCGCCCGGTACGCGCAGGGCCGCCACGCGGCCTTTGGCATCGTTGGCTGGACCGGCAAACACCTGGAACTCCACGTTTTTCAGCAGATCGGCAACGTCCACCAGCTCCATTGGGTTACGCAGATCTGGCTTATCGGAACCGTAACGGTTCATCGCTTCCGCAAAGGTCATCTGCGGGAAGTCACCGAGATCCACGCCTTTGATGTTGATCCACAGTTCACGAATCAGACGTTCCATCTTTTCACGCACCTGCTCGGCGGTCATGAAAGAGGTTTCCACGTCGATCTGGGTGAATTCTGGCTGACGATCGGCACGCAGATCTTCGTCACGGAAACACTTAACGATCTGATAGTAGCGGTCAAAACCCGACATCATCAGCAGCTGTTTGAACAGCTGTGGCGACTGCGGCAGCGCGTAGAATTTACCTTTATGCACACGGCTTGGCACCAGATAGTCACGCGCGCCTTCTGGCGTGGCTTTGGTCAGCATTGGCGTTTCGATATCGAGGAAACCCTGGTCGTCCATAAAGCGACGCACGAAGCTGGTAATTTTAGCGCGGGTTTTCAAACGCTGCGCCATTTCCGGACGACGCAGGTCCAGATAGCGATAAGTCAGGCGCGCTTCTTCGCTGTTGACCTGGTTAGAGTCCAGCGGCAGCGGTTCAGCACGGTTAATGATGTTGAGCTCATGAGCGAACACTTCGACTTCGCCGGTTGCCATGTCGCTGTTTTTGTTCTTTTCGTCACGTGCGCGCACGGTGCCGGTGATCTGGATACAGAATTCGTTACGCAGCTCAGATGCCAGCTGGAAAGCGTCCTGACGATCGGCATCGAAGAACACCTGTGCGATACCTTCACGGTCACGCATATCGATAAAAATCAGGCTACCCAGATCGCGACGGCGATTTACCCAGCCGCAGAGAGTGACTTGCTGACCCACGTGAGACAGATTGAGCTGTCCGCAATATTCTGTACGCATAACGTATCCTTTTAACTTCGCCGCTGCTGCCAGACAACATCAGGCCGCGTAACCTTCTGAGATGCTGTCGCAAAAAAGGCGGCTATTATAATGGAAAAACCCAGGCAGGATAAGTGGAGCCCGATCAAAGCGGACAAAACATTATGCTTTATCGCGCTGTTTTTCCTGCCGACATCAAAACAGGGTACATTAAGCCGCCCTTTCCCGCCCCTAAAGGATTCAGGAGTTCGCGTTGACACTTCGCATAGGATTACCGCAATGGCAGCACGCGCAATGGAAACAGTTCGGCATTGAGACCTTAGCCGACTACGCACAGCTGTTTGGTTGTGTGGAAGGCAATACCACGCTGTATGCGCTGCCAAAGCCGGAAGTGGTGATGCGCTGGCGCGATATGACGCACGACGATTTTCGTTTCTGCTTTAAGTTTCCCGATAGCATTAGTCATAAAGCGGCGCTGCGCGACTGCGATGAGTTGCTGACGGAGTTTTTCCGCCTGCTCGATCCGCTGAGCCAGCGCATTGGTCAATATTGGCTGCAGCTACCCGCCGCGTTTTCACCGGCACAGCTGGTTGATTTATGGTCCTTTCTCGACAGTTTGCCGCGTAATTTCCGTTATGGCGTTGAGGTGCGGCATCAGGCGTTTTTTGCCAAAGGTGACGCTGAACGCGCGCTGAATCGCGGTTTACTGGATCGCGGCGTTAATCGGGTGATTCTCGATAGCCGTCCGGTGCATGCTTCAACCTCGCAAACTGCCGCCGCCGTGGATGCGCGAACGAAAAAGCCGCGCGTGCCGCCGCATGCGGTACGCACCGGTTCGCAACCGATGGTGCGTTTCATTGGCAGCGATAGCGTGGCGGAAAGCGTGCCGCTGTTTCAGCCGTGGCATAGCAAGCTGCAAGCGTGGCAGTTAGATAGCGATCCAATGCTGTTTATTCACACGCCGGATATGGGCGAGGTGTTTCCGCTGATTCAGGCGTTGTGGCCACAGTTGCAGCAACTGGAGCCATCGTTACGCGATCTGCCCGACTGGCCGCAGCAATCGAGCCTGTTTTAGACGCAACGCAAAGGGTGCAGCCTGGCCTGACTTGCACCCATTTCCAATCAGCAGCAATACGAAATTAATGTCAAATAGTGTTTGTCAACACAGCAGTTGTGATCTGCTCCTCTTTGATTAATACAAGGGTGTTAGTAATTAACATCAGAGGTCAATTTTGGTGTGCCCATAGACATCTACTTTGCGTAAATATATGGCAGATTTGTTTATGGGCTTGCATCACTTATTGATGTGCTCAACTTCGTTTAGTTAACTGGCTTAAGTTCAAGCTTCCCAAAATGGGCTTCACGGTGACAGTTGGGACAGAGTGCTATCGCGTTTTCTACAGAATCCTCTCCACCGTTTGCAAGCCACTCAACGTGATGTACTTCTAAATATGGTCTACCGTCTTCACGCCTGAAAGGTGCATTTTTCAGGCAGTATTGGCATTTACCTTTAGCTAAGGCTAACACCTCTGCTACAACGAGCGGGTTACGTTTAAATTCATATGTACTAACGATAATTCTTTCAGGAGTGGCGCTTGCTGTAGAGAGCTTCTCTCTACGCTTTTCAGAGGTCAACTCAATTGCTGCTTCGATTTGAAGTTCAAATTCACTCTTGACAGGGCGAGTCAGCCACTTCCCATCAAATGATTCATAGATCTCGAAGACACCGTGTAAAACAGGATCGTAAACTTCAAAAACCTTACCGTTTTTGTAGAGGCGGTCATACTCATGGTGACGATGGTTAACATCATCTGTGCGTCTGGCTGTTCTGTTGAAACTCCAATGACCGCGATTGCAGTTAACTGAGTTAACAACCAAGTTAAGATGAGTATCATCTTTGTAATGTGCAAATAAATGCCTCAATACAGCGTCAACTTGTGCGGCTGTAGCTTTACCACCGAATTCTTTTTCTACTATTTCAACTGTCGTTGTGCGAATGGGCTTATCACCATAGACGTATTTACGAGCCATTCCTTTATCCCTCGAACAATTCAGAAAAATGTTGTTTAAGCATTGGCGTGGTGAACATCTCGACAAAAGCCATATCAGAGACATCTACTGTGAAACATTGCATCTCTTTGACCAAACCGAGACAAACAAGTTTTAATGTGCCATAGCAATTTTCATTGTTAACTATGATCTGCCCTTCCCTGATGTAGGAAGTCATGAATGTTAATATGCAATGCAGTGCAGCTATGCGGGGATCTATGCGTTTACTATCAACCACTTTGAAAACAAATGAATTACTACGATATTGACTGATGACAATGGCATGTGCTAACCCAGCTATACCTACCCTCAATAAAGCAGGTAAAGACATCAGGCGAGTGTCTATCACGGTCTCAACTTTGCTTATAAACCAGGATTCTCGGAGGTTGTTGAACATAATTTTACCTCAACGATCTTATTACAGGGATCCTTATGACTCACTGCGAGGTTATGACATTCTCACCGATGTTGACCTTATAAATAATTCTATTTTCATCTACTACTACTTATCGCGTCAAATAGAATAACGATCCCATTCATTTACCCAACCTGTTACAGCTTGATGCATACCTTCTTGCCCGAATTGCATATATGAGAAGCTATTCTGCTGGCGTAAATAAGCTTGGAATAACATGCTTTTTCCTGCGGTATTTTGATTGCGCCCAGGCCAGTTAAGATATAAAGAATGAACTTCTCGTTTTGTCTCAGCTACGCGACTTCTCATCATAATTCCTTCTATGTTAACTTTCTGGTCATATTATAAACCATTTTGTACTTGAGCAAGAAAAGCCAGCCGTTTTATCAAATAAGATTCTTAGGGCAAAAAGTTGTTAAAGTGATTAATTTACGCTGTGTATCATTGAATGGTTGATTGCTTGATAGCAGTCCGGTGCATGCCTCAACCTCGCAAACCGCCGCCGCCGTGGATGCGCGATCGAAAAAGCCGCGCGTGCCGCCGCATGCGGTGCGCACCGGTTCGCAACCGATGGTGCGTTTCATTGGCAGCGATAGCGTGGCGGAGAGCGTGCCGCTGTTTCAGCCGTGGCACAGCAAGCTACAAGCGTGGCAGCTGGATAGCGATCCCATGCTGTTTATTCATACGCCGGATATGGGCGAGGTGTTTCCACTGATTCAGGCGTTGTGGCCACAGTTGCAGCAGCTGGAGCCATCGTTACGCGATCTGCCCGACTGGCCGCAGCAATCAAGCCTGTTCTAGACGCAACGCAAAGGGTGCAGCCCGCCCGCGTTTCTGCCAAAATAGCGCCCTTTCCGTTTTCTCTCCGGACCTTTCATTATGTCTGATCGCGATACGCTATTTTCCGCGCCCATCGATAAGCTGGGCGACTGGACCTTTGACGAGCGCGTAGCTGAAGTTTTTCCCGATATGATTCAGCGCTCGGTGCCGGGTTATTCCAACATCATTTCGATGATTGGCATGCTGGCAGAACGCTTCGTTCAGCCCAATAGCCAGGTTTACGATCTTGGCTGTTCGCTGGGTGCCGCCACATTGTCGGTGCGCCGCAATATTCATGTGCCTGGCTGCCAGATTATTGCTGTAGATAATTCGCCGGCGATGGTTGAGCGTTGCCGTCGCCACATCGATGCTTTCCGTGCGGATACGCCGGTGCAGGTGATCGAGGCGGATATTCAGGATATCCACATTGAGAACGCCTCGTTGGTGGTCCTGAACTTTACCCTGCAATTCCTTGAGCCGCCGGCTCGTCTCGAGCTGCTGAAGAAGATCGTTAATGGATTGAATCCGGGCGGCGCGCTGGTGCTGTCGGAGAAGTTCAGTTTTGAAGATGCCGATGTCGGCGAGTTGCTGTTTAACATGCATCACGATTTCAAACGCGCTAACGGTTACAGCGAGCTGGAGATCAGCCAGAAACGCAGCATGCTGGAGAACGTGATGTTGACCGATAGCGTCGAAGCGCATAAGGCACGCTTGAAAACCGCCGGTTTCAAACATGCGGAGTTGTGGTTCCAGTGCTTTAATTTTGGTTCGTTGGTGGCGTTGAAATGATTGAGTTTGGCCGTTTTTATCAGCAGATTGCCACCGGCCCGCTGGCCAGTTGGCTGGAAGTGTTACCGGCGCAAGTTGCCGCATGGCAGCGTGAGAATTTGCACGGTAAGTTCCGCGACTGGGAGAAGTCAGTTGATTACTTGCCGCTGCTGACGCCGCAGAAGCTGGATTTGTTGCACAGCGTGAGCGCGGATGTAGAGGATCTGACCGATCGTCAGCGTCTTGGCATTGAGAATCTGCTGCGCAATTTGATGCCGTGGCGCAAAGGTCCTTATTCGCTGTACGGTACCGAGATTGATACCGAATGGCGTTCCGACTGGAAATGGGATCGCGTGTTGCCGCACATTTCGCCGTTGCAGCATCGCACGGTGCTGGATGTTGGTTGCGGCAGCGGTTATCACATGTGGCGCATGATTGGCGCAGGCGCGAAGCTGGTGGTCGGCATCGATCCGATGCAGCTGTTTTTGTGCCAGTTTGAAGCGGTGCGTAAGCTGTTGGGTGACGATCGTCGGGCGCATTTGCTGCCGCTGGGCATTGAGCAACTGCCGGCCTTACAAGCGTTCGATACCGTGTTTTCAATGGGCGTGCTTTATCACCGCCGTTCACCGCTTGATCATCTGATGCAGCTGAAAAATCAGTTAGTCAGCGACGGTGAGTTGGTGCTGGAGACGCTGGTGATTGAAGGCGATGAGAACGCGGTGTTGGTGCCGGGTGAGCGTTATGCGCAGATGCGTAATGTGTACTTTATCCCTTCTGCGGCCGCGCTGAAGAGCTGGCTGGAGAAGTGCGGATTTGTCGATGTGCGCATCGCGGATTACGCGGTGACGTCCGTGGAAGAGCAGCGTCGTACCAACTGGATGACCAGCGAGTCGCTGGCCGAGTTCCTTGATCCGAACGACAGCAGTAAGACCGTTGAAGGTTATCCCGCCCCACTGCGTGCTGTGTTAGTTGCCCGCAAGCCGTAATGCTTAACGCCGCGATAGCGCCAGCTTCGCGGCAAAGCCTATAAAAACGCAGCCCGTCAGGCGATCCATCACTTTCAGTACCGCTGGACGACGCAGATGCGTCGCAAAGTATTGGCTGCTGCCGATTAGCACCGCATTCCACACCAAACCAATCACCATATGCGTGAGCGCCATCAGCGTGCACCACAGCGGCACCGATGCGCCCGCCGGAATGAACTGCGGCAGGAAGGTGACGTAGAACACGCCGACTTTAGGGTTTAATAGATTACCAAATAGTCCGCGTGTGAAGCAGGCAACATAGCTTTGCTCTTTATTCTGCGCATGCTGACCTGCTTCCGCTTGAGTACGTGGGTTGATGAGTAATTTGACGCCGAGATAGAGCAGATAGGCCGCACCGATCCATTTCAGCAGGTTATACGCCATTTCCGAAGCCAGCAGCAGCGCGCCCAGGCCAAGGCCCACCGCAACGCCCCACACCAGGCAACCCAGCGTGACGCCAAACGCCGTGGCCGATGCACGTTTCCAACCTTGCGCGGCGGCGGAACGCAACACTAATGCAGTATCAAAACCGGGCGTGAGCGTGAGGATGGTGATGGCGAAGAGGAATGAAAGGATGAGTGTCATGTGCGGGCTCCCTGTTTAGTTCCGTGCGTTTCAGGCAAAGAATCAGGGCCGCTCCGTAAAGGCGTCGTGAACACATCCTTGTGGACTCTGCCGCCGCATCCATGCGGCGGAAGCTTTACTCCGCGGCCCTGATTCTTTGCCTTTATGTGGGTTTTGTGCGGTTTAATCTTGTGCGGCTGTTTCGGCAGGTGCGTTCCAGTATTGGTATTTATAAGCGGAGCTGAGATGGCGTTCAATGGTGCCTTTGGCAAATACTTCGGTTTCATGCAGATAACTGAGCGTACAGTTGCCCACTTCATCCCACAGTTGGCACTCATCCACCGAGCGTAGCGTGCTGACTGGCGTGGTCGAGGTGCCGTTCAGGCGCAGTTCCCGCCACTGGTTATCGTAGCTGTAAGTATCTTTGCTGCGCGCGCTACTGGATGAGGTCACCAATCCTTGTGGATTCCAGCGCCAGCTGCTTTCGCCGTTGGTCATGCTATCGCTGCCGCGCGCCACGCTTTTTTCTACTCTGAACTGTTTGTCATAGCGGTAAGTGGTATCGGTAAAACCATCTTTGCCCATGCTAGTGAATTTATCGGATGAGCTGACGATGTTGCCATGCTGGCCGATTTGCCAGCTGATGGTGCCCTGACGGTTATCGACCACTTCTTCCTGCCCCGCTTTAATTACTTTGACCATGTAGGCATATTCCGCCACCCAGCCGCGTTGAACACGGGCGATATGCTGTTCCATCGTCAGCAGGACGTTGCCTTCGTTTTTGTCGTAGGAGATATCGGCCACCATTAAATCGCCGCACTGATCAAATTGGCCGAGTACGCGCTTTTGCGAGTCCACATCTTTGCCAAATTCGCCCGCCACCACCTGACGCACCGCGCCTTTGGCATCGCCACCCAGCATGATCCAATTGTTGCTGCTGGTGATGTTTTTGCTCATCGGTGGACACGCCGTGCTGACCGCCAGCGCGACGCCGCAGTAGGGGAGAAGCAGCAGTAAAACGGTACAAGGGATGGATTTCATGAAGGTTATCCGTACGAGGCCATAGAGTAATCAAAGCATCATTTACACGATCACGCTATCTCTACGGGAATGGCGGATAAAAAGAACCCCAGTTAGAAGAACTGGGGTTGGTACTTGCAAACATCACGTCGTTTGGACTGGCGTGCTGCGCGGCAAAATCGGGGTGAATTCAGGCTACCCGGACGGCGCTCATCTGCGTCATGCTTTTCATGGCTTCAACCACATCACCATCAACGCAATAGCGACTGAATTCATCGGTTTCCGCTTCGGAGCACATTGAAACACCGGCTTTACGGTAGCGCATCGGCGAAGCGACTAAACGGCTGGCGGAGCTGTGAACTTCCTGCAATCCACTGTCGATGAACTTCTGGATGTTGCTCAAACGCACGCCCGCACCGGCCATAATAATCGGACCTGTGCTGTGTTCATTTAGTTCCCGTAATAATGCAATTCCTGCTTCGGCGCTCTGTTGCTGGCCAGACGTCAGGATACGCGCGATGCCTAAATCAGCCAGCACCTCAAGTGAGCGTTTTGGACTGTGGCATAAATCAAAGGCGCGATGGAAGGTGACGTCCATGCCGTCACAAAGCGTCATAATCTGCTGCATACGAGCAATATCGACATGCGCATCTTCATCCAGCATGCCAATTACTAAGCCGGGAAAACCGAGTTCACGCATTAGCGCAACGTCCGATTTCATCGACTCAAACTCATAGTTGGTGTAGCAAAAATCGCCGCCACGTGGACGGACGATAGGATGTACCGGGATCGAAATTTCACGTCGTGCCGCTTCCAGCACGCCGGCTGAAGGCGTCAACCCACCTTCGCGCGGTGCGCTGCACAGCTCCACGCGATCGGCACCGGACAGCTGCGCAGTCATTGCGCAGTCGATGCCGTAGCAACAAATTTCCAGTTTCGTCATACCATGCTCCTTCTCATGACTTCTGGCTCGGGATGAATGCTTCAGTTAGTCTACTTAATTGGACAGTTTACGTGGAACTCGCACTATGGCATTCGATTTTAATCAATGGATAGACCGTCGTCACAGCGATAGTTTGAAATGGCACAAATATGGTGATCGCGATGTGCTGCCGCTCTGGGTAGCAGACAGCGATTTCCGTTCGCCGCCGAGTGTGATTGAGGCCATTAAACAGCGCGCTGAGCACGGCGTTTTTGGCTATGGCGCAACGCCGAGCGGATTGATTGATATCACCCTTTCCCGTTTAGCGCAGCGCTACAACTGGCAGATTGAGCCGGACTGGATTGTGTTATTGCCCGGCGTGGTGTGCGGTTTGAATCTTTCGGTCCGCGCATTCACGGAATCTGGCGAATCCACGGTTTCCCCAACGCCGATTTATCCGCCGTTTCGCGGTGCAGCAAAATTGGCCGATCGCGCACAGGTGCATTTACCGCTGCGTTTACAGGACGATCGCTGGGTAATGGATCTCGACGCCAGCGCCATGCAGGGCAATGAGCGCCTGCTGATGCTGTGTAACCCGCAGAATCCGGGCGGCACGGTATATCGTCGTGACGAGCTGGAAGCCCAGCTGGCATTTGCGCAGCAGCATGATTTGATCGTCTGCTCCGATGAAATCCATTGTGATCTGTTGCTATCACCTGGCGCGCAACACATTCCGTTTGCGTCATTAAGTGAAGATGCCGCACAGCGCAGCATCACGCTGATTTCGCCGTCGAAAACCTTCAATATTGCCGGATTAGGCGCGTCGATGGCGATCATTCCCAATCCAGAGTTGCGAGCACGCTTTAAACGTGTGCGGGAAGGCATCGTGCCTGGCGTGGATATTTTGGCGCTGGTGGCGGCCGAAGCGGCGTGGCGCGATGGCGATGAATGGCTGGCGGCGCAGCTGGATTATCTGCGCGCTAATCGCGACTGGCTGGTGGCGCAGGTCAATGCGCTGCCAGAACTGCAGATGGCCGCGCCGGAAGCGACTTACCTCGGTTGGATCGACGCCAGCAAACTGGATGTCGCCAGCCCAATGGACTACTTCGAGCAGCACGGCCTCGGTTTTTCACCGGGTCACGATTTTGGCGACGATAATTTCGTGCGCTTCAACTTTGGTTGTACGCGCGCCACGCTGGAACAGGCGGTGACGCGTTTGCAGCTGGCGGTAGCAGCGCGCCGTTAAGCCTGCTCGCTGGCGACGATCTCTTCCAGTCGCCATGGATGAAATTTGATAGTGGTTTGCCCATCCGTCACCGCCAGTGTCGGATTGGGCAAACGCTCATTATCGCCTTTGGGCGCGCTGGTTTTAAACGAGATGCCCGGCTGCGTCAGCGCATCATCCGAGAGCAACGCCATCGCGCGCACACCCAGCGTTTCCGGTTCACCGCGCAGCACAATCTCCACGTGTTCCCAGCCTTCATGGCGATACAGCTTCTCGCCCGGCCACGGCAGTTCAATCACATCGATTTCCCAACCCGCGAGGTTCAATGGCTGATGCAGTTTGAACAGGCATATCGGGCGACCATTGATCATTGCTTCGGAAAACTGCGTGCCGATTTGCAGCAATCCGTTTTTCCAGCGTTCTGCCGTCGCAAACTGGTGGCAGCGCACCGCAACGTGATCGGCTTCATGTTCAGCCAGGTTAATGCCTAAACGTTCAGCAAATAGCGCCAAAGAGTGCTCAAAACGAGCCAGGTCTTGTTTTAAATCATCCAATTCCATAGGAAAGTTGGTCCGCATCACGTTTTACCTCTAATTCAGTTCAGGTTTACTAATCAATATGAAATTTGCTAGCCGTTGATTCCGCTTGACAAAATTGTCGGATTCATCCGATTTAGGCGTCAAAAAGGCTGAAAACCGCATAAATAGACCATTCATTTCGGATTTATCGCCAAAACAGGTCCAGCAGTTACTTTATGAAAGTGGCTTAACCTTCTGTTATTATTCAGGATAGTTAATACAATGAGATAACTCTTATTTAAGTTGCAAACAATTGCAGCCTGATACCCTTTCTTATAAATTTGTGTTTCACAACTACAAGGAACGGCCTTATGTCTATGCTCATTGTTGTCGCGGTCCTGATTGCATTAATGGGATTTGCAATTTCCCGCCATTGGAAGGTGCGTGAAGACAAAAGCGTTAAAAATCCTCGTCGTCACCCACGGCGCCGTTAATCGGCGCTGAGGGCCCGATGTTACGTCTCACTGAATACCGAATAGCTGACTCACTTTAACATTTCACGTATACTTCCCCTCTTATTTTTCCGTCCCGCCGCGCAGTTGCGGGATGACGACATCGGCTCGCCGCCTACAGGCGGGCCTTTTCAGCATATGAAGGTAACGCGGTGAATATTCAGGCTCTTCTTTCCGACAAAGTCAGTCAGGCAATGATTGCGGCGGGTGCGCCTGCCGATTGCGAACCTCAGGTTCGTCAGTCTGCGAAGGTACAGTTCGGTGATTACCAGGCAAACGGTATGATGGCCGTGGCGAAAAAGCTCGGTCAGGCACCGCGACAACTGGCTGAGCAGGTGATTCAGCATCTGGATCTTAACGGCATCGCCAGCAAAGTCGAAATCGCCGGTCCCGGCTTTATCAATATCTTCCTCGATCGTGCATGGCTGGCGGCGCAAACCGCGCAGGCGCTGCAGCTGCCGCGCCTCGGTGTGAGCAGTGTCGCGCCGCAAACTATCGTGGTGGATTACTCCGCGCCCAACGTGGCGAAGCAGATGCATGTCGGTCACGTCCGCTCCACCATCATTGGTGATGCCGCAGTGCGTACGCTGGAGTTCCTCGGCCATAAAGTGATCCGCGCCAACCACGTCGGTGACTGGGGCACGCAGTTCGGCATGCTGATTGCCTATCTGGAAAAGCAGCAGAACGAACACCACGAAGAGATTGCGCTGGCTGATCTGGAAGCCTTCTACCGCGAAGCCAAAGTGACCTACGATGCCGACGAAGCCTTTGCCGAGCGTGCACGTAATTACGTGGTGAAGCTGCAAGGTGGCGATGAATATTGCCGCAGCATGTGGAAGAAGCTGGTCGATATCACCATGAGCCAGAACCAGCTGGTGTATGACCGCCTGAACGTGACGCTGACGCGCAACGATGTAATGGGTGAAAGCCTGTACAACGACATGCTGCCGGGCATCGTCGCCGATCTGCGCGAAAAAGGCCTGGCGGTGACCAGCGAAGGCGCCACGGTAGTTTTCCTTGATGAGTTCAAAAACAAGGAAGGCGAACCGATGGGCGTGATCATTCAGAAGAAAGATGGCGGCTATCTCTACACCACCACTGACATCGCCTGTGCCAAATACCGTTTCGAAACCCTGCATGCCGATCGCGTGCTCTATTACATCGATTCCCGTCAGCATCAGCATCTGCAGCAGGCGTGGACCATCGTGCGTAAAGCCGGTTATGTGCCGGAATCGGTACCGCTTGAGCATCACGCATTCGGCATGATGCTGGGCAAAGATGGTCGTCCATTCAAAACCCGCAGCGGCGGCACGATTCGCCTCGCCGATTTGCTGGATGAAGCGGTCGAACGCGCGCATGCGTTGGTCAGCGAGAAGAATCCAGAGATGTCAGCGCAAGAGCTGAAAGATCTGTCGGAAGTGGTGGGTATCGGCGCAGTGAAATACGCTGACCTGTCGAAAAGCCGCACCACCGATTACATCTTTGACTGGGACAACATGCTGGCATTCGAAGGCAACACCGCGCCTTACATGCAATACGCCTACACGCGCGTGCTGTCGGTGTTCCGCAAAGCCGGCATTGATGCCGATAGCCTGAGCGGCGACATCGTGCTGACCGAAGAGCGTGAAGCGCAGCTGGCTACGCGTCTGCTGCAGTTCGAAGAAGTGATTACGCAGGTCGCGCGTGACGGTACGCCACACGTGATGTGCGCTTACCTGTACGATCTGGCCGGACAGTTCTCTGGCTTCTACGAACACTGCCCTATTCTCTCCGCCGAGGACGAGAACATCCGTCAAAGCCGTCTGCAGCTGGCCGCGTTAACCGCGAAAACGCTGAAGCAAGGTCTGGACACGCTGGGCATCAAAACCGTCGAGCGCATGTAATACCATCAGCGGAGAGCGCCGCAAACGGCTCTCCGCTGCTTTCCCTCTTCCTTCCTGTTAAAAATCCCCCCTTAACCTGCTCTGAATTTGGCTTTTATCCTGCTCAATACCTGCAATTTCTCTTGCTGCACACGCTTTCTCAATTTTCCGACACAGCTCACCAAATAAACAAAACTCATACCTTCATAACCATTTTATGGCAGACAAAGTCGCACGCCATCCCTAATTTGGTAATGGAAGCAAGAAAGCAGAAACATGCAACAAGCTGTTTTAAAAGCTAAAAACTATAAAACTTACCCTTGCAATCGGGTTAAAGTGATGCCCCCGGCCCATGTCAGGGCGGAAAAAAATCTCAACCCGATAACGTCATTAATAAAAAAATCAGAGCGTATCCTATGAGCAATCACGACATTATCGATGTAAAAGGCTGGATCGACGCCCGGCCGATCACCGGATACCAGTGGCTGACCCTCAGCCTGTGTTTCATCATCATCATGTTTGATGGTTACGACGCGGCAGCGATGGGGTTCATTGCGCCCGCGCTGATTGAAGACTGGGGCATCAGCCACGCGGAAATGGGGCCAATTCTCGGCGCTGCGATGTTTGGCGTGGCGATTGGTGCGCTGATCGCCGGTCCGTGGTCCGACAAATTCGGCCGGAAGCGCGTACTGCTGTTGTCGATTGCCGTCTTCGCCTGCTTCAGCCTGATGAGCGCCTTCGCCCGTACGCCGCTGGAAATGGGCGCGTTACGTTTTCTCACCGGCCTCGGTCTCGGCGCGGTGATGCCCAATTGCGTCACGCTGGTGTCGGAATATATGCCGGAGCGCCGCCGCAGCCTGATGATCACCGTGATGTACAGCGGGTTTAATATCGGTTCCGGACTGGGCGGATTCATCGCCGCCGGCATGCTGCCGCACTTTGGCTGGCAAGCGGTGCTGGGTTTTGGTGGCCTGCTACCGTTGCTAATGTTGCCACTGCTGCTGTGGCTGCTGCCGGAATCGGCGATGTACATGGTGGTGCGCAAAGTCAGTCGCGACAAGATTGCTGCGGTGCTCAAACGTCTGGGCGGTGAGTTCTCCGCTGGCACCGCCTTTGTGCTCAATGCGCCAATCATCCCGAAAAAAGCCCAGGTGCTGCAGCTGTTCAGCCGCGGCTATGCGGGCGGCACTGTGGTGTTATGGCTCACCTACTTCATGGGGCTGTTCGTCATCTACCTGCTTAACGGTTGGCTGCCGACCATTCTCCGTTCTGGCGGCGTAACGCTTGAGCGTGCCGCGATTGTCGCCGGCTTGTTCCAATTGGGCGGCACCTTTGGCGGCCTGATGGTCGGCGGATTGATGGACCGTTTCAAAGCGAAATATGTTATCGCCCTGTTCTATCTGCTGGGCAGCTTCTGCCTGGTTTCGCAGGGCATCTGGAGCTTTGGCCCGAATGTACTGGCGCTGCTGGTGTTCCTCGCTGGCGTCTGTATCAACGGGGCGCAAACCGGATTGCAGGCGTTTTCTCCGGCCTTTTACCCCACTGAAATGCGTGCCACCGGCGTGTGCTGGATGCACGGCATTGGACGCAGCGGCGCCATTATCAGCTCGTCGCTGGGCGGCGTGCTGCTTGGCGTGTTCCCTGGGCAAACAGCCATTTTTATCGTTTTGTCGCTCCCGGCAGTTTTGGCGGCACTTTCCATCACCCGACATCACCCTGCACAGGTGGCCCGTCAGGTTAAAGGCATCGACCTTAATGACCTGCCGTCCCTGTCGCGTACCCTCAATAATCGATGAAGTAGAGGTCAAAAAATTATGGCTAAAATCATAGGCGGTTTAGCGGTTTCTCATACTCCCACCATTGGCTTTGCGGTTGATCATAACAAGCAGCAGGAAGGCGCATGGGCACCGATTTTCGATGGCTTTGCACCGATGCAGCGCTGGCTGGAAGAGAAGAAACCGGACGTGCTGCTGTATGTGTTTAACGATCACGTCACCTCCTTCTTTTTTGATCACTATTCGGCGTTTGTGCTGGGCATTGATGACGAATATGCCGTGGCGGACGAAGGCGGCGGCCCGCGCGATTTGCCACCGGTAAAAGGTCATGCGGCGCTGTCACAGCATATTGGTGCCAGCCTGATGGCGGATGAATTCGATATGTCATTCTTCCAGGACAAAGCGCTGGATCACGGTCTGTTTTCGCCGCTGTCGGCGCTGGCACCGTGGCAAGGCGGCTGGCCGATGCAGGTGGTTCCGCTGGCGGTCGGCGTTTTGCAGTTCCCGATTCCTACGGCGCGTCGCTGCTATAAACTCGGCCAGGCACTGAAGCGCGCGGTAGAGAGTTTCCCGGAAGATTTGAAAGTTGCGGTGGTAGCGACCGGCGGCGTTTCACATCAGGTTCACGGCGAGCGCTGCGGCTTCAACAACCCGGAATGGGATGCGCAGTTTATCGATCTGCTGATCAACGATCCCGAGCGCCTGACCGAAATCACCCTGGCGGAATACGCCACGCTCGGCGGCCTGGAAGGTGCGGAAGTGATTATGTGGTTGATCATGCGCGGCGCGCTGTCGGCCAACGTCGAGAAACTGCATCAGGATTACTATCTGCCTTCGATGACCGGTATCGCCACGCTGATCCTCGAAAACCAGTCACGTGAAGCGCCGGTTGATGTGCACCAGCGTCAGCGCGACAAGATCAACCTGCAAATGAGCGGCGTGGAAAAACTGCCCGGCACCTATCCGTTCACCCAGGCGCGCAGCCTCAAAGCGCTGCGCATCAACCGCTTCCTGCACCGCATGATTCAGCCAGAGTGGCGTAAGCGTTTCCGCGAAGCCCCACAGGCGCTGTATCAGGAAGCCGGGCTGACCGCTGAAGAGCAAACGCTGATTACCGAGCTCGACTGGCGCGGCATGATCCATTACGGCGTCAGCTTCTTCCTGCTGGAAAAACTGGGCGCGGTGGTGGGCGTGTCTAACCTGCATATCTACTCGGCGATGCGTGGCGAAACGCTGGAACAGTTCCAGCAGACGCGCAATCAGCAGGTGCTCTACTCGGTAGCGGGGAAAAAAGAGTGATGTTTACGCAACCGGTTATCGACTGCCATCACCACGTTTTTGATCCAAAAAACTTTCCCTGGGCGCCCGAGAGCGCCTACAACCCGGACGGACACGAGCTGGCGACGCCGGATTACTATCGCGCCGTGATGCAGGCCTACAACATTCGCCACTCGCTGATTGTCGGCCCAACGTCGGGCTATAACACCGACAATCGCTGCCTGCTGGATACCATCAAGCGCGGTGAAGGACGTTTTAAAGGTATTGCTGTCACGCCGCGTGACGTGGATAGCGACACGCTCGCCAGCCTGAAAGATCAGGGCATCGTCGGCATTGCGCTGAACGTGGCGATGCTTGGCACCGAGCCATTTCTCCAGCTTGATGCCCTGATGGGCAGGCTGGCGGAGCTGGACCTCTTTGCCCAGATTCAGGTGCAGAACGATCAGCTGCTGGCGCTGATGCCGCTGCTGTCACGCACCCGCACGCGTTTGCTGATCGATCACTCCGGCCGACCAGACGTCGGCGCAGGCGTAGCACAACCGGCCTTTCAGGCGCTGCTGTCGCTGGCCGGTCAGCAGCGCACCAGCGTGAAACTTTCCGGGCTGGCGAAATTTTCCCGGCAGCCGTATCCCTTCAGCGATGGACATCCTTATCTGCTCGCCTTGCTGGACGCTTTCGGCGCGGAAAATTGCATGTGGGGATCAGACTGGCCTTTCCTGCGCGCCACTGAACGCATGGATATGGGCACGCAACTGCTGCTGATCGAACAGCTGATCCCCGATGAAAAGAGTCGCCGTCAGGTGCTTTGGCACACGCCACAGCGGCTGTTTGGTTTTACTGATTTACAGGAGTCACGATGAGAACCATCTATGTATTGAACGGCCCGAACCTCAATCTGCTGGGCACGCGCGAACCAGCAACCTACGGCTCCGACACGCTACAAAGCGTGGAAGCGCTGTGCCGCGCAACGGCGGAAGAGCTGGGCGTGGCGATTGAGTTTCGCCAGACCAACCACGAAGGTGAAATGATTGAGTGGATTCAGCAGGCGCGTCTCGAAGCGCAGGCGCTGGTGATCAACCCAGCGGCGTGGACGCACACCTCGGTGGCGATCCGCGATGCAGTGACTGGCGTGGCGTTGCCGCTGTGGGAAGTGCACATCACCAACGTGCACAAGCGTGAGCCCTTCCGTCACCACTCCTATCTTTCCGACGTCGCGCAGGGCGTGATCTGCGGCTACGGCATTCGCGGTTACCGCTATGCGTTGATGGAAGCGGCGCGCGCAGGCTGATTATTCATCCTGCCCGCACACTTCTCGCAGGCAGCGGATCAGCGCATCCGCTGCCGGTGAGTGCAGACAGCCCGCCCGCACCGTCAGTCCGATGGCGCGATCGGTATCCGGTAATGGCACCGGCAGCGCCACCAACGCACCGGACGCCAGTTCCACTTCCAGCTGGTGCGCGGAGACCGCCGCCAGCATATCCGACTGCATCAGCAAGCCGCGCACCAACGCCAAATCGCCGGTTTCCACCACCGGATCGGGCGCCGGAATCCCCATCGCCTGGAAACTGTTATTCAGCAGATATCGCGCTGGCGTGGCCGAACGCGGCAGCACCCAACGCGCAGCGCGCAGATCTTCGGTAGAAAGCTCACGTCCTAATAGCGGATGATCGTGACGCGCCAGCAGCACCATGCGTTCCGAGAACAGCGTCTCGCGCGTGACGTCCAGCGCATCTTCATCGCGGCGCAGCGCGCCAAAGATAAAATCGATATCGCCAGAGCGCATTTCCGAAGCCAGCACGCCAAAGGCGCTTTCACTGGTTACCACGCGCACGCCCGGATAACGCGCCGTCAGCATCACGATCGCCTGTGGCAGGATACGCGTGCGTCCCAGCGGCAATGCGCCCACGCGCACCGTTCCCTCAAGTATCCCGCTGCGGGCAGCAATATCAGCTGGAATGTGGCGCAGTTCATTCAGCGCACGTCGCACGTTGGCTTCAATTTCACGCCCGGCCAGCGAAGGCATCATGCCGTGCGGCGTGCGCTCCAGCAGCGCGATGCCCGCGCCATTTTCCAGTACGCGCAGCGCGGCGCTCACCGCTGGCTGGCTCAGCCCGAGCCGTGCCGCCACCGTCTGCATATGCCGCGTCTGACACAGGGTGATAAAAATTTGCAGCCGACGTACGTTAAATAGCCACAGCGGTTCAGCATCGCTACGCTGTGCGCCGCGTCCCTGCAATTTTGCCAGACGCTGCGGCACCTGATGCAACTCCTCAATCGCCCGCAACGCGCGCGGCAGCACGCATTTACCGAAGTCAGTCAGCATCATGCCACCGGCATGACGTTCAAACAGCGTCACGCCTAAGGTGAGCTCCAGGTCGCGAATGGCACGGGTAATGGCCGACTGGGTGCGAAATAATTCATCTGCCGCCCGCGAGACACTGCCTTGTGCCACCACCTGACTAAATGCCCTGATTTGCATAAGGTTTGTCAGCTCTTGCATGTCCTTTTCCGCCATCTTTCCCTGCCCCTTTTCGCTACCGATCGATGTCGCAATATAAATAAAACGCATACCCGCTGCAATTAAATGAATTATCGCCGCCAGGTTGGCAGTGACAGCATGGAAAAAAACAGCGGAGGAGTATGCCATGACTAACAACACCCCAAAAAAAACCGCGCTGGTGGTCAGCGCTCACTCAGCGGATTTCGTCTGGCGCGCCGGCGGTGCCATCGCGCTGCACCATGCGCAGGGCTATGACGTCCACGTTGTCTGCCTTTCGTTTGGCGAGCGCGGTGAATCAGCCAAGCTGTGGCGCAAAGGGGAGATGAGCGAGGCGAAAGTCAAAGCCGCCCGCCGCAGCGAGGCGCAAGCCGCCGCCGAGATTCTCGGTGCCAGCATTGAATTTTTTGATCTCGGCGATTATCCGCTGCGTGCCGATAAAGAAACCCTGTTCCGCCTTGCCGACGTCTATCGCCGGGTGCTGCCGCACTTTGTTCTGACCCACTCATTGCAGGATCCCTACAACTACGATCACCCAATGGCCACGCATCTGGCGCAGGAAGCGCGCATTATCGCCCAGGCCGAAGGCTACCGTCCGGGCGAAAAAATCGTCGGTGCACCGCCGGTTTACTGCTTCGAACCGCATCAGCCCGAGCAGTGCAACTGGAAGCCGGATGTGCTGCTGGATATCACCTCGGTGTGGGACAAAAAATATCAGGCGATTCAGTGTATGGCCGGGCAGGAACATCTGTGGGAATACTACACGCGCGTGGCACAGCAGCGCGGGGTGCAGGCCAAGCGCAACGTCGGAATTACCACCAGCCGCGACATCATTTATGGCGAAGGTTATCAGAGCATCTTCCCACGCGTAACCGAGGATCTGGCATGAGCATCATCGCTAAAAAAGGCGTCGCGGTGCGCCACATTCCGCGTGCGGCGGCTGCAGATATCGACGCGCTGGCGCGCTTTGGCGTCGCCACCGTGCATGAAGCGCAGGGGCGCAAAGGCTTGCTCGATCCCGCCATTCGCCCAATTCAGCAGGATTGCGCCATCGCGGGCAGCGCGGTCACCGTGCTGGTGGCACCGGGCGATAACTGGATGTTCCACGTCGCGGTAGAACTCTGTCAGCCGGGCGATGTGCTGGTGGTTGCGCCGACCTCGCCGTGCAGCGACGGCTTCTTCGGCGATCTGCTGGCGACCTCGCTGCAAGCGCGCGGTGTGCGCGGATTGGTGGCGGATGTCGGTGTGCGTGATAGCCGCACGCTGCGCGAGATGGGCTTTGCCGTCTGGTCGCGCGCGGTATATGCGCAAGGCACAGTTAAAGAGACGCTCGGTTCGGTGAACGTGCCGCTGGTGTGTGCCGGGCAGCTGATCTGGCCGGGTGATGTGATCGTCGCCGATGACGACGGCGTGGTGGTGGTGGCACGCGACGAGGCCGCCAGCGTGGCAGCCAAAGCGCGTCAGCGTGAAGAGCTGGAAGAGAGCAAACGCCTGCGTTTAGCGGCCGGTGAGCTGGGTCTTGATATCTATCAGATGCGCCCGCGCCTGGCGGAAAAAGGACTGCGCTATCTCGACACGCTCGATCAACTGGAGGAGTAAACCATGCGCCAGCGTCGCATTCCCTGCTTACTGATGCGCGGCGGCACCTCCAAAGCCGCCTGTTTTCTGGCGCAGGATCTGCCCGCAGATCCTGCGGCCCGCGATCGGGTGCTGCTGGCGGTGATGGGATCGCCCGATATCCGCCAGATTGACGGTCTCGGCGGGGCCGATCCGCTCACCAGCAAAGTGGCGATCGTATGCGTCTCACACCGGGACGATGCCGATGTCGATTACCTGTTTGCCCAAGTCAACGTCGATCAACCCAGCGTCGATTACGGGCAAAACTGCGGCAATATCCTCGCCGCCGTCGGGCCTTTCGCCGTCGAACGCGGGCTAGTAAAGGCAGGCAATCAACGCACCCGCGTGCGCATTTTCATGCAGAACACCGGGCAGATTGCCGAAGCAGCGTTCGCCACGCCTGATGGTGAAGTCGACTATGACGGTGATCTGCGCATTGATGGCGTACCCGGCAGCGCAGGCGAGATCGCCCTCACCTTCAAAGACATTGCCGGATCGAGCTGTGGCGCGCTGCTGCCGACCGGTCAGCCGCGCGACTGTTTTGATGGCATCGATGTCACCTGCATCGACAACGGCATGCCGGTGATTCTAATCCGTGCGGCGGATGTCAATCGCAGCGGTTATGAAAGCCGCGACGCGTTAGACAGCGACAGCGAGCTCAAGCAGCGGCTGGAGTCGATTCGCCTGCAGGCCGGGCCGCGAATGAATCTAGGGGATGTCAGCCAGCGTACGGTGCCCAAAGTCACGCTGCTGGCTGAAGCGCGTCACGGCGGCGCGATTAGCTCACGCACCTTTATTCCGCACCGCTGCCATGCCTCGATTGGCGTGCTTGGCGCGGTGAGCGTTGCCAGCGCCTGCCTGATCCCCGGCAGCGTCGCCGACGGACTGGCGCGCACCAGCCAACAACCTCAACAGCGCCTGAGCGTGGAGCATCCCAGCGGCGAATTC
This sequence comes from Pantoea sp. SOD02, assembly GCF_024707505.1. Taxonomy (GTDB): domain Bacteria; phylum Pseudomonadota; class Gammaproteobacteria; order Enterobacterales; family Enterobacteriaceae; genus Pantoea; species Pantoea symbiotica. Next base: position 2,365,042 of record NZ_CP102604.1, read on the forward strand.
AGCGTATTGCTGCAGCGCGAAGGCGATAACCCGCTGGCGGGCTGCGGTCTGCTGCGCACCGCACGCGCCATTTTTGCCGGAGAAGTCATGATTCCGGCGGCGGTCTGGCCCTTCAGCAAGGAGTAATTAATGAACATCACCTTTATCGGTTTTGGTGAAGCGGGCGGCATTCTCGCCCAAGACTTACAGGCGCAAGGCAACGCGGTGACGGTGTGGGACCGCAAAGCCCTCGTGGCAGAAACCCTGCCCGCGCTGCAGCAAAAAGCGCAACAAGGCCGCGTGCGATTGGCCGCTTCGCTGGCGGACGCGCTGCAGGATGCCACGCTGGTGTTCTCCACCGTTACCGCGTCGCAGGCCCTCAACGTGGTGCAGCAGGCGGCAGCGCTGTTACAGAACGGGCAGCATTTTCTCGATCTCAACTCGGTAGCACCGCACACCAAACGCGCCGCGGCTGAAGTGATTCACGCTGCGGGTGCCAGCTATATCGACGTGGCGGTGATGGCGCCGGTGCCACCCAAGCGGCTGGCGACGCCGCTGCTGATTGGCGGTGCGCAGGCTGAACGGGTGAAGCCGCTGCTGCACCAGCTGGGCCTCAACAGCCGCCTGCTGGGTAGCGAAGTGGGTGAAGCCTCGGCGATTAAGATGTGCCGCAGCGTGATGATCAAAGGCCTTGAGGCGCTGACCACCGAATGCCTGAGCGCGGCGCGCCAGTACGGCGTAGAGCAAGCGGTGCTGGATTCACTGCACGCCAGTTTCCCGTCGCTGGGCTGGAACGATCAGCTGCCGCACTACCTGATCAGCCGCGTGGCGGAGCACGGTCAGCGACGCGCTGAAGAGATGCAGGAAGTGGTGAAAACGCTGCAGGACGTCAAGGTACCGGCCGACATGAGCGCAGCGATTGTTGCCACCCAGCAAGGACTGGTAGATGCGTTAAACGCCCGTGCCCTGCGCTATCAACAACTGACGCCGTTCATTTGGCAAGAGACGCTGGATAAGATCTATCCACCTCAATGAGTTATACGCCTTAAGGTATGCGTTTTGTTTATCGGCAATTGTTTACATTTTTGCAACGGCGTAGCGTAAGCGAGACGAGAAGCAGGTTATAAAACAATAAATATCGGAAGCAAAACATGAAGATTAGAGCATCTGTCACCCTTTCCCTGCTGCTGGCAGCGGGTATTGGCCAGGCCAGCGCAGCCGCGCTGGACGCCAGCCACACCAACCAGGTTATCACCAGTGTGAAAAACAGCATCAGCGCCCAGCACAGCACCGGCTGCGTGGCGGTAGTTGATGCCAGCGGTACGCTGCTGGCCTTCCAGCGCCTGGATGGCGCATCGCCGGGCTGTGTCGATGCCGCGATCGGTAAAGCACGCACCTCGGCGTTGTATCACGCCCCTTCCCTGAAATTTATGCAGCGTCTGCAGAGCGGCGAAACCACGGTGCTCGCCATCCCGCACGCTGTGGCGCTCGGCGGCGGTTTCCCGCTCACGCTGCAAAATGAAGTGGTCGGCGCGGTCGGCGTCAGCACTCCTAAACAGGATCTGGATAACCAGGCTTCAGAGGCTGCCGCTCAGGCGCTGAAATAACTTTCGGGAATTTCCATGATGACTCTTTCACGCCGCCGGTTGCTGACCGGCACGGCGGGCCTGCTGGTGGCTGGCGTCCTGACGCAGGCGCTTCCCGGCAGCCTGGCACTCGCCTCGCCGCCGCTGGCCGCCGCAGTCGCGCCTTCTGCCAGTTTCACTGCGATTTCAGCCCGATTAACCGGAATGGACCAGCCGGATGCTCTGCTGGCGCAGCGCCTCTACAGCTGGCTACACCACCACTTCCCGCAGCTGGATAGCCAGCTCGATACGCTCAACGCGCTGCTGCAACAGCAACCCGCCGCCAACGGCAGCAGCCTGCTGGCGTTGCTCAGTACGCAGCCCAAAGCCATCAACGATCTTTATCAGGCGCTGGTTTCCGGCTGGTATCTCGGCGTTGTTGGCCCGCTGCCGCGCCCGCAATGCATCGCTTTTGAGAACATCGTCAGTTATCAGCTGCTACGCGATTCCCTGTTACCGCCGAGCTACGCGCCGGGGCAACCTAACTTCTGGACGCAGCCGCCTGCAAGGAGAGCACATGTCTGATTCATTAAGCGCCGATGTGGTAGTGATTGGCGCCGGGATTGCCGGTTCACTGGCGGCGCTGAAGATGGCCAAAGCCGGCGCATCGGTGTTGATGCTGGAGTCTGGCCCGGAGATTAAACGCGATCAGGCGGTGGAGTATTTCCGCAACTCGCCGTTTAAGGGCGATTTCACCGAACCGTATCCGCCGCAGCCGTGGGCGCCGCAGCCGAAATTTATCCCCAGCGATAACAATTACCTGATTCAGAAAGGCCCGGATCCCTATCGCGCCCAATATCTGCGCGGTACCGGCGGCACCACATGGCACTGGGCTGGACAAGCGTTCCGCCTGTTGCCGAACGATATGCGCATTCAGTCACTGTACGGCATTGGCCGCGACTGGCCGATCAGCTATGACGAGCTGGAACCTTATTACTGCGATGCCGAATATCAGATGGGCGTTTCTGGCGATAGCGATCTGGCCTCGCCGCGTTCGCGCCCTTACCCGCTGCCGGGCATTCCGCTGCCGTACGGTTTTGATCGCCTGAAGCAGCGTCTCGGTCCGCTGGGTTATGAGGTGGGCATTGGTCCGCAGGCGCGTAACAGCATCGCCTACGACGGTCGCCCGGCCTGCTGCGGCAACAACAATTGCATGCCGGTTTGCCCGATTGACGCACAGTATCACGGCGGCATCGCCGCGCGTAAGGCGCTGGATGCCGGTGTGAAAATCGTCACCAATGCGGTGGTGTTTCGCATTGAGGCCGACGACAAAGGCGCCATTCAGGCGGTGCACTATCTCGATCAGAACAAAGCGCGCCATCGCGTGACCGGCAAACAGTTTGTCCTGACCGCCAACGGCATCGAAAGCCCGAAAATCCTGCTGCTCTCCACCAGCGATCGCTACCCGAACGGCATTGCCAACAGTTCCGGCATGGTGGGTCGCAACCTGATGGATCATCCGGGATCATCAGTGGAGTTTTACGCCGATGAGCCGGTGTGGTTTGGCCGTGGACCGATGCGTCCCGGCAGCATCAATAATATGCGCGACGGCGATTTTCGTGGCGAGCGTTCGGCATTGCGTATCGATCTCGCCAACACCTCGCCGGTGCGCTATCTCACCGAACGACTGGTGCGTCAGGGCTATTACGGCAAGGTGCTTAACGACAAGCTGGCCTTCCAGGCCGAGCGCTTTGTCCAGCTGAAGTGCCTGCTGGAGATGCTGCCGGAGCCGCAAAACCGCGTCACGCTGAGCAAAACGGAGAAGGATGCCTGGGGCATTCCCCGCCTCGAGGTTTACTACAGCTTCCCGGAATATGTGCATCGCGGCTATGACCAGTCGATGATCGACTTCCAGCGCATGGTGAAAGAGATGGGCGGAACGGAAGCGGTTTACAGCAAGCGCGGCGTTTACGACAACAACCAGCACATTACTGGCACCATGATCATGGGCAGCAATCCGCAGGATTCGGTGGTGGATGGTCACTGCCGCACCCACGATCACCCGAACCTGTTTATCGCCGGCACCGGCATTATGCCGTCGGCCTCGACGGTTAACTCAACGCTGACCGGCACCGCGCTGGCGCTGCGTATGGCCGATAGCGTTCTGGCAAGCTTGTAAGGAGCACCCGATGAAACCTGTATTTATTCAGGCCGCTATCGCGGTGGCTCTGATGCATTGCGCTGTGGCGCAGGCGGCAGACAATGCCGCTCAGATTAAGCGCGGCGAATATCTGGCTCGCGCCGGAGACTGCACTGCCTGTCACACCGCCACCAACGGCCCGCTGTTTGGCGGCGGCTTTGCGGTCAGTACGCCTTTCGGCCAGATTTGGGGCAGCAATATCTCCTCCGATAAGCAGTACGGTATCGGCAGCTGGAGCGACGATCAGTTCGTTGCCGCAGTGCGCGACGGCATTGGCAAAAACGGCGAGCAGCTCTATCCGGCAATGCCGTATGACTCCTTCACCAAAATGAAGCGCGACGATGTGCTGGCGATCAAGGCCTATCTGCTGTCGATGCCGCCGGTGCATCAGGCTTCACCGCAAACCGACCTGCCGTTCCCGTTCAACCAGCGCTGGGGCATGCGCTTCTGGAAATGGTTTAACTTCGATAAAGGCGAATTGCAGAACGATACGCAGCAGAGCGCGCAGTGGAATAATGGTCGTTATCTGGTTGAAGCGCTGGCGCACTGTGGCACCTGTCATACGCCGCGTAATCTGACCATGGGCATGGATAACGATAAAGCGCTGGCGGGCGGCGATCTCGGCGGTTGGATGGCGTACAACATTACGCCGGATAAGCAGGCAGGCATCGGTGACTGGAGCCAGCAACAGCTGGTGACCTACCTGAAAACCGGGTTTGTTGCCAACAAAGCCAGCGCCTCCGGTCCTATGGCCGAAGCGATTGAGCACAGCCTGCAATATCTGCCGGAGAGTGATCTGCAGGACATCGCCACCTATCTGCGCAGCGTCAAGCCACAGCCGGACGCGCAGCAAACCCGTGCGCGCGACAGCTGGGGACAACCTTCCACCGCGCTGATTGCACTGCGCGGTGCCGATGACGCAACCCGCAATGCTCAGCCCGGCGCGGTGCTGTTTGCCGGTAACTGTGCCAGCTGTCATGGCGCGGAAGGTGCGGGATCGGGCAGCGGATTCCATGCCTATCCATCACTGTTCCATCACACCAGCACCGGCGCGGCAGATGCGCTGAACGTGGTATCGGTGATCCTCAACGGCGTACATCGCAATATGACCGAGGGCGAAGTTTTTATGCCGCCTTTTGCCCCTGAACTGAGTGACCAGCAGGTGGCGGATGTCAGTAACTTTGTGACCCAGCAGTTTGGTAATCCGGCGGCGGCCAAAGTGGATGCGAAGCAGGTTAAAGAATTAAGAGAGGATGCAAAACTGGCTTCACCTCCGATTTACGGTCAGGGAGATAAGCCTTAATTAACGCACTCGGCGGCGCAGGATGCGCCGCCGATGTAACACGCGTTACTGATAATTCACGGTCACTTCACTGCTCACCACGCGCAAGCCCGGCGGCAATGCGCCTTTCCCCTGAAAGCCAAACGCCAGATGCAGCGTCTCTTCTGCCGCCACGTTGGCTAAGCCACGCGTGCTGCCGCTGGCGCCTTCAATCTCGACACAACGATCGCTCGCGCACAGGCGTACCAGCAAACCCGAAGGCGCAGGACGGCTGAGCTGATAACGCCAGTTCACCAGCGAGATGTTACCCGGCGCGCTGGAGGGCGCACGCAGCGCAGGCGTCATCAGCCAGTTACCGCGCACGCCAATGCTTGGGCCGCTGGCGCTGGCGCTCCAGGCACCGCTGGCCGCATCGGCAGCCAGCGGCAGCGCCATCATCGGCAACATCATCAATGCCCAGCACCAGCGACGCATTACTTGCCTCCAATGGTGGCGGTCATGCGGATCTGACGGTTGTCGGTCAGCTCCATATTCGACAGCACAATCAGCTGCGGCAGGTTGCGGCGCAGGAAGCGCGCCAGCAGCGCACGCAGTGGATGATTCACCAGCAGCACCGGTGGCGCGCCCGCCATCTCTTGCTGCTGCAGTGCACCTTGCGCCTGCACCAGTAAGCGATCCGCCAGACCCGGCTCAAGGCCGCCGCCGCCCTGCAGCGCCTGCAGCAGCAGACGTTCCAGCGTGGCATCGAGGCCAATTACCTGTACTTCGCCGTTGCCAGGGAACCATTGCTGGGTAATCGCACGTCCCAGCGCCACACGCACTACGCTGGTCAGCTCTTGCGGATCGTTCTGCACCGGCGCATGTTCCGCCAGCGTCTCAATGATGGTGCGCATATCGCGAATCGAGACGCGCTCGGTCAGCAGGTTTTGCAGCACTTTATGCAGCGTGGTCAGGGTGATGACGCCCGGCACCAGATCTTCGGTCAGCTTCGGCATCTCCTGCGTAACGCGATCCAACAGCTGCTGCGCTTCCTGACGGCCAAACAGCTCGCTGGCGTATTGTCCGATCAGGTGATTGAGGTGCGTCGCCACCACGGTGCTGGCTTCAACCACGGTAAAGCCCTGAATCTGCGCCTGCTCTTTCAGGGCGCTATCGATCCAGATCGCCGCCAGACCAAAGGCCGGATCGACAGTCGGCTCGCCCGGCAGCGAACCGGCGGCGGTGCCTGGGTTGATCGCCATCCAGCGCCCCGGATAAGCATCACCGCTGCCAATTTCCACGCCTTTCATCAGGATGCGGTAACGCGCGGGCGGCAGCTCCATGTTGTCACGGATATGCACCACCGGCGGCAGGAAGCCGACCTCCTGCGCCACCTTCTTACGAATACTGCGGATACGCCCCAGCAGTTCGCCGTTTTGCAGGTGATCGACCATCGGAATCAGGCGATATCCCACTTCCATACCCAGCGAATCTTCCAGTTGCACATCGGTCCACGACGCTTCCACGGTGGCCGGCGTTTCCTGAGTTTTCACCAGACTTGAGGCTTCGGTTGGTTTCTTCGGCTGCATTTCGCGGCCGCGCAACCACCAGGCGAGTCCCAGCAGTGAAGCGGTAAACAGCAGGAACACGAAGTTTGGCATGCCCGGCACCAGTCCGAGTAAACCAATCACGCCGCCACTCAGCATCAGCACCCGCGGGTTTCTGAACAGTTGGGTCACCATCTGCTCGCCGACATCCTGATCGGTACCCACGCGGGTAACGATGACACCTGCGGCAGTGGAGATCACCAGCGCGGGGATCTGCGCCACCAGGCCGTCGCCGATGGTTAACAGCGTGTAGGTTTCGCCCGCATGGCCGAGATCCATACCATGCTGCACTACACCAACCAACAGGCCGCCGATGACGTTAATCACCATGATCAGGATACCGGCGATGGCATCACCGCGAACGAACTTACTCGCACCGTCCATCGAGCCGTAGAAGTCGGCTTCCTGCGTCACTTCGCTACGACGTTGCTTGGCTTCCTGTTCGCCAATTAAACCGGCGTTGAGGTCGGCATCGATCGCCATCTGCTTACCCGGCATACCATCCAGCACAAAACGCGCGCCGACTTCAGCGATACGTCCCGCACCCTTGGTGATGACCATGAAGTTGATGATGACGAGGATGATGAACACCACGATACCGATGGCGAAGTTACCGCCAACGAGGAAGTGACCAAAGGCTTCCACCACGCGTCCGGCGGCATCGGCACCGGTATGGCCTTCCAGCAAAATGATACGGGTTGAGGCGACGTTCAGCGCCAGACGCAGCAGCGTCGAGAACAGCAGAATGGTCGGGAATGCGGCGAACTCCAGCGTGCGTTGGGTGAACATCGCCACCAGCAGCACCATGATCGACAGCGCAATGTTAAAGGTGAACAGCAGGTCAAGAATGAATGCGGGTAACGGCAGCACCATCATCGACAGGATCAACATGATCAGTACCGGCCCAGCCAGCACCTGCCATTGCGTGTCTTTAAAGTTGCCCGGTAAACGCAGCTTCTCGGCTAAATTAGCCATCGTTAGTGTTCTCTCCTGCAAAGTCCATGTCTGCCGGAACCGGCAGGTTTTTTGGTTTGTTTGGAATCAGGCCGCCTTCGCGCTTCCAGCGTCGCAGCTGCCAAACCCAGGCCAGCACTTCTGCCACTGCGCCATACAGCGCGCCGGGGATGAACTGACCAATTTCTGTGTGTCGATACAACGCACGCGCCAGCGGCGGTGCTTCGAGAATCGGGATACGGTGCTCTTTGGCGAGCTCACGAATTTTCAGCGCGATATCGCCGGCGCCTTTGGCAATCACTTTCGGCGCGCTCATCTTGCCTTCCTGATACTTCAGCGCCACCGAGTAGTGCGTTGGGTTGGTGACGATGACATCGGCTTTCGGCACATCGGCCATCATGCGACGACGAGCGGCGGCGCGCATCGCCTGACGAATACGCCCTTTAACGTGCGGATCGCCTTCGTTCTGTTTGTGTTCGTCGCGAATTTCCTGGCGCGTCATCTTCAGCTTTTTGAAGTAGCTGTAGAGCTGCCAGAACACGTCAAAACCGACCATCGGGAACAGGCCGAGCATGATCAGCCCGCAGCAGGCGGCGATCATCGATAAACCATGATGCAGCGCGTTGATGGGTGATTCGCTCATCAAACGCAGCATCTCTTGCCAGTGGCTCCAGATGTACCAACCGGCGACGATGCCCACCAGCACCGCTTTCATAATCGACTTCACCAGCTCAGCGGCGGTTTGACCGGAGAACATGCGGCCGATTCCGGTGAGCGGGTTAAGCTTTTTGAGATCGAACTTGATGGATTTACCGCTGAAGTTAAGGCCGCCCAGCGCCATCGGTCCGGCAATCGCCACCACCACTAAGCCACCCATCAGCGGCAGCAGCGCGATCACCGCCTGCTTAATCAGGCTGCCAATGTGGCCGATGATCACTTTGTCATCGCTGACCATGCCGTGGTCAAAACGAAAACCGGTGGCGACCATGCTCGCCAGACGCTCCGCCATACTGTTGCCGCCGACCCACAGGATCAGCAATCCAATCAACAGCATCATCACTGAAGTCAGCTCGCGCGAACGCGGAATCTGCCCCTCCTCACGCGCTTTTTCAAGTCGGTGGGGTGTGGGCGATTCTGTTTTGTCCTCGTTACTCTCTTCAGCCACGACGTACCTCAGCTGGCAGGAATTCTGAGCATAGAATGCCAAAACCCCGTCAGGCTAAAGCGCGGATTAAAGGGGGGAAATGTGAGCTTATTTAGCCATAAGTGAAATTGCGTTGAGTTACTGGTCACAGCAGTTATAAAAAAAGGCGTCCTGCAGCATGTGATTACCATGTGGAGGACGCCTTTATCCAAAGCACTCGTTTCGGCTAAGACACGAAGCAAATGCGCAATGTCAGAGAGGTATTGCAAACGGTGTGCCAGATGATTTTTGTCGCAGTACTGGCGCAATATAAAGGCTGCCATCACCTTCCTGGCTGAAAAATGCACTATCAAGTCGCAAAGGGTGCACAGCCTTTGTGCACCTTGCCTGTGACGCAGAAAGGGCAGTTAAGCAAAAGCCATGCCGTGCTGCTTTTAAAAGTGGCAAAAAAGTGCCCGGAAATTCCGAATTTAAGAAAATTGTTTCGCTGAGCAATCTTTTTTAATCTGAAAAAATAGATTAATCTTATTTACCATTTTCGATTGGCACTAGCAGCGACCAAATGCCGCTGCGCACCCTCGCATCGCTAACTGCAGCGAATAAATTAATGAAGCTTATCTATCACCGTGACTATGTGTTTTATATCATTGTCCTGCGCTGCTTTTTCGCCCGGTAGCATGGGATTTCTCATGGTGCAATGGTTTGAATTCTAAAAAGTCTTAGGTAGACTTAGTTCAGCACTATCTTTCTGTAATCTGTCTGTTTTTTTGATGGCTTTCTCGCTGCCTAATCTGCCTGCCTTAAAGGCTCGTGCCGCAGATTACTCTGCAGCTAATCTGATGAAATTTGAGGATCATGGTGAATAAGAGTCTCGTGCTTGTGTTGCTGGCGGTGTTAAGTCTGGCTGCGTGTAAAGCGCCACCGCCACCCGTTACTGATGACACGCTGGTAACCAGTGAAGTGAATGGCGTCCAACTGGTTCATCGTCATGCGGTGGCAGCACCTGGCGAATTCACGCCGGTCAATGAGAGTTATCGCGCGCTCTATGCGGCATCCGTGATGACCACGCCTGATTTCGGTGGCAAGGTAGTGCGCTATCTTGATAACGCCAAACCGTTTGAAGTGCTGGGACGTGTTGAACACAGCTGGCTGGCGGTGGCCGATGAGCCTAACGGCCAGTTAATTGGCTATATTCCGCCGAAAGCGGGCGTAGAGAGCAGCCGTTATGACGCGACCATTCGTAGCGATCGCCCGCGCCCTCGCCGCAACAGCAAACAGGTCTGTGTGGCCGTTGGGGGCGCCAGTAAGGCTTGTCGCACTAACGATACCGCGACCTGGATTTTAGACTGATAATGCAATCCGGCGCACAATGCCCGCAGCAGCTTTCGCTATGCGGGCTGTGATTTTCGCCCTTGCCTGGATAACCAAGATTTAATGACTCAGGATTCCCTTGCTCGCGATGGCATTGTCGCGGGCAATGATAACCTTTTGCTTAATGCCGCAGCACCTATCCTGAATGCCGTGGTACGTATACGGCAGGCCGCTACGCATGACGATCCTGCCGGCTTGCGCCAGTTACTGATCGAAGAGATCCGCCAATTCGAACAACGCTGCAAACAAGCGGGTTTACCTTTTGAAATGATCATCGGCGCGCGCTACTGCCTGTGCAGCGTGCTGGACGAAGCCGCGGCGCAAACGCCGTGGGGCACGCGCGGCGTGTGGTCCGGTAACGGCATGCTGGTGACTTTTCATAATGAAAGCTGGGGCGGCGAGAAAGTGTTCCAGCTGTTATCGCGCGTTTCGCAGAGCCCGCAGCAGCATTTGTGGCTGTTGGAACTGATCCACTATTGCCTGTTGCTCGGCTATGAAGGTCGCTATCGCGGCAGTGACAGCGGTCGCGCACAGTGTGAAGCGATCCGCAAACGCCTGGCGCAATTGATAGCCGAGCATCGTCCGTCGAGCGCCAATCCGGCGGTGCCGCTGGTGGAAGTGCATCCTCTGGTCAGCACCCTGACGCGTCCAATGGTGCCGCTTTGGGCCTGCGTCACCCTGGCCACGCTGGTGGCGAGCCTGATCTACAGCGGGCTGAACTGGCGTCTCGGCAACGCCGCCGAACCATTGTTGCGCACCATCTATCAAACCCCGCTGCCACAAATCACGCCAGGACGTCGCCCTACTTCCCCTCAAGCGCTGCTCGATCTGCATCAACGTCTGAATGATGTGATTGCGGCCGGACAGCTGGAAGTGAGCGACGGCGCGTTCGGCAGCAAAGTGATTATCCCGGCGGACAAACTGTTCTCCAGCGATGGCACGGTGGTGAATCAGGTCGGTCGGGCGCTGCTGGCGCATGTGGCCAGCGCGATGAAAACCGTGAAAGGCACGGTTTTGGTGTCGGTGTATACCGACAACAGCCCGGTCGATGGCCGTTTCGCCTCCAGCTACGAATTCTCCTTTGCCCGCGCACGCGCCATCACCCAACTGCTTAATCCGCAGCTCGCTGAAGGTCACAGCGTGAAAGCGGAAGGTCGCGGCGACAGCAATCCGCTGCTGCCGAACGACAGCAATGAAAACCGCGCCCGCAATCGTCGGGTGGAAATCACCCTGTTTGTGACACCGGAAACCCTCGGCAATCATCAGGGAGGCCAATGATGCGCGCATCACTGCAACATCTGTTAACCCATCGCCTGCTGTGGAGCCTGATTGGCGTCACGGCATTGAGCTGCGTGCTGTGGATGCTCGGACCGCTGTGGAGCTGGGGCGATACGCGCCCGCTCGAGCCGGTATTGCCGCGCCAGTTAGCGGTCGGTCTGCTCTATCTGCTTTGGCTGCTGTTCCAGTTTATCCCGGCATTGTGGCGCGGCTGGTTTAACAGCAAGCTGCTTAACCGTCTGCAGCAGATGAGCCAGGAAGAGTTATCCGATCGTCAGGCCACCGAAACTCTGCTGGCGCAGCGCTTCAGTGAAGCGGCGCTGCGTTTAAAGCGCACTCAGTTTGGTCGTCGCCATCAGCAGAGCTGGCTAGCACGTTTTCAAAGTCATTACCTTTATCAGCTGCCGTGGTACGTGATGATTGGCGCGCCGGGCGCCGGTAAAACCACCGCGTTGCTTAATGCCGGTCTTGAATTCCCGCTCACCGACAGCCTCGGCAAAGCGGCGATTCGCGGCGTGGGCGGCACGCGCCATTGCGACTGGTGGTTTACCGACAGCGCAGTACTGATCGATACCGCTGGGCGTTACGCCCTGCAGGAGAGCCAGCGCGCGCGCGACGGCGCGGAGTGGCAGAGTTTTATTAACCTGCTGAAGCGCTATCGCACCCGCCAGCCGATTAACGGCGTGATCATGACCATCAGCGTCTCCGATCTGCTGACCGATTCAGCCGAAGCGCGTCATGCGCAGGCCAGCGCGCTGCGTGAGCGCATGGCGGAGCTGCATCAGCACACCGGCATTCACTTCCCGGTTTACGTGATGGTGACCAAAACCGACCTGCTCAAAGGGTTTATGAGTTTCTACGGCAGCCAAAGCAAGCCGCAGCGTGATGCAATTTGGGGCTTTACCTTTCCGTGGGAACCGGGCAAACCGCACAAAGATGACTGGCATCGTAGCTTCAGCCAGCAATATCAGCACTTAGAGCAGCGTTTACAGCAGCAATTGGCTGAGGTGATGGCGAGTGAACGCGATCTCACCCAGCGCGCCGACAGCTTCCTGTTCCCGCAAGAGTTCAGTTCGCTGCGTCCGCTGCTGAATGAGTATCTTGATGTGGTGTTCTCCAGTCATCAGGAGCCGATTGCCTGGTCGGCGCGCGGTCTGTTCTTCACCAGCGGCACGCAGGAAGGTTTACCGTTTGACCGCATCATGGGCGAGCTCAATCGTAAACTGCAGCTACCGCACACCGGTGAAAGCAGCCTCGCGGCCTGGGATAGCGTTAATCGCAGCAGCCCCATTCCGGGCAACAAAGGGCAGAGTTTCTTTATCCGCGATTTGCTGAGCGATTTGGTGTTCCGCGAAAGTGGCCTGGCGGGTAGCAATCGCCATTGGGAATACCGCAACCGCCTGTTCCACTGGATCGGTTATGGCGTGCTGACCGGCGCGCTGTTGCTGCTCTCCTGCTTGTGGCTCACCAGCTATATTCAGAATCAGCGTTATCTCGACCAGGTTGCAGAGCGCATTGGTCCGATCACCACGCAAAGTCAGCAGGTAATCCATCAGCCCGCCGATAATATTTTTGATCTGCTACCCTTCTTAAATAACCTGGTGAAACTGCCGCTCTCCGAGCGTTTTTCCCTCGACAATCCACCGCTTACCATGCGCGTTGGGCTGTATCGCGGCAACCAGGTAAGCGATGCGGCGTGGGCGCTTTATCAAAATGCGCTTAAGTCTTTACTGTTGCCGCGCGTGGCACAGCAGATCACTAATTTGCTGCGTGACGATCCGGGTACCGATAACGAATACAGTCGCAATGCGCTGCGCGCTTATCAAATGCTGTATCAGCCGCGCAATTATGACGGCGAGTTTCTGCGTGGCTGGCTGATGCAAAACCTGCAGCGTACGCTACCGGATGATGTTAGCGCGCGTGATTTGCAGCAGCTCGACTGGCATCTGAGCCAGCTGCTGGATCAACAAATTCAGTCTTCGCCCTATGCGCGTGACAACGCGTTGATGATGCGCAAGCTTGCGGAGAATCTGAAAAATGCCGGTGACAGCAGCAACACGCTGGCGATTGCGCCGCACGTCGTTTCGCAGCGATTGACCAGACACAGTGAGTAATGGTGAGGTAATCATGCCGACACACACTGCGCCGGGCTGGTACGGCAAGTTACCGGCCACCGGCGACTTTTTGCGCCAGCGTCTGAGCGAAAATACGGTGACGCCGTGGAGCCACTGGTTTCAACAGGGATTGACGCACTGGCATCAGCAACCGGATGCCAGTCCGGCACAGTTTTTACGTGCGCCGGTGTGGAATTTTGTGTTGCCGCTTTCGCCGCTGCGTCAGCAGGTGCAGATGGGCTGCCTGCTGCCCTCGTGTGATCGCGTGGGCCGCAGCTGGCCGCTGCTGGCGCTGCGTAGCTTCCCGTTGAGCCGCTGGCACAGCGCGCAGTTGGCAATGTCCGGCGACTGGTTTCAGGAATTGGGCGCGCTGCTGCTGCACGCGGTGCGCGATCGGCTCAATCCCGATGCGCTGGAACAGCAAATGCAGCGCTTGTCGCCGCTGCTGGTGCCGGATACGCAGCGCAGCGACATCATGGATGTGATTGGTTTTGATGATTTGCCCTGCACGCTGAGCTGGCGTGAAGTGGCTGACAGGTTCGATCCGCAGCAGCACATGAGCTACTGGTGGAGTAATCGCAGTGACGGTTTTAGCCATGCCACGCATAAACACAGTGGCCCGCTGACTGCGCAACTTTTTTCATTATTGTTTAACCCGGCGTCTGGTGCACAGCCGGGCCGCAACGGCCTCTATCCACCGATGTTTGAATAGGCCGTCGCGTTTGCCTTGTTAACGGGATGACTCATGCAATTTACCATTGTGCAGTGCAATACGGATGTGCCCGCCAAGACGGTAGCCTTCAAACCGCCCGGCGGCACTATCGGCCGCAGTCAGGATAACGATCTGGTGCTGCCTGACGAATCGCGCGCCATATCGCGCTTGCAGGCGCTGGTGCACCTATCGCCGGAGGGCGAATGCCGCCTGACCAATCAGGGCAGCGTCACGTCGGTGGTATTGAACGGCGTCGCGTTGCAACGCGGCTCGCAGGTAGCGTTGCAGGATGGTGACACGCTGCAAATTGGTGAGTACGGGCTCGAAGTGCGCGATCCCAACAATCTCAAAACCCACCGGGACGATCCGCTGGCGTTCTTTGCCGACAGCAGTGATGACCCGCTCGGCATGATGCAGGAGCCCGACGTGATTCCCGAGCCGGTAGCGCGTCAGGAACGTCGCAACGATCCGCGTCTCGCCATCGATCCGCAAAGCGATGCGCCGACGCTGCCAGCCACCTTGCTGGGCGTCTCTCAGGACAAACTGATTGCTGCGTTGCTGGAAGGCATGGGGCTGAACAACGGCCACCAAACCACCATCACCGAAGAGCAGATGCGTGTCACTGGCCGCATGCTGAGCCTGTTTTCGCAAGGCACCGTCGCCCTGCTCTCCTCGCGCTCGATTCTCAAGCGCGGCGTGAAAGCCGACATGACGATGATCCTCAACGAGGCCAATAACCCGTTCAAAATTTTGCCGTCCGGTAAAACCGTGTTGATGCAGATGTATCAGAGCCAGATGCCGGGCTTTATGCCGCCGGAACCGGCGGTGCGTGATGCGCTGGTGGATTTGCAGGCGCATCAGCTTGGGATGATTGCCGGCATCCGCGCAATTATCGCCGCCATGTTGCAATCCTTTAACCCGCAGCGCTTAGAAGAAGAAGCGCGCAAAGATGGCGTACTGCCCAAAATGGCGTTTAGCACCGGACGAAAAGCGGCGCTGTGGGATTATTTCTCACGCCACTATCAGCGTACCGCCGGTGAAATTGAAGATGACTTCCACACGCTGTTCGGCGAAGCCTTCCTGCATGCCTATGATATGGAAGTGAATCAATATAAGGATTCTCAGACGCGGACCGAAGACGCATGAAGATGATGTTTGCCAGCCGCTGCCAGCAAGGCATGCGCGACGAAAATCAGGATCGTACTGGCGCCGAGTTGGACGATCATAAAGCCTGTTTTCTGGTGTGCGACGGCGTGGCCGGTTTGCCCGGCGGAGATATCGCTGCGCAGCTGGTGCGCGACACGCTGCTGACGCAGTTGCAGCATAGCGCGACCTTCACGCCGGAAAGCACGCGTGCCGCCATCGAACATTGCCAGCAGGTGCTGATTGAGGCACAGGGAAACAATCCGAATTTTTCCCGGATGAGCACCACGCTTGCCGCGCTGTTTATCGACCGTGAAAAACAGCTCGCATGGTGGGCGCACGCTGGCGACAGCCGGGTTTATCACTTCCGTCATGGAGTACTGAATCAGGTGACGCGTGATCACAGTTTGGCCCAGCAGTTACGCGAGGCGGGCTATGAAAATACCGGCATTAACAGTAATTTACTCTATAATGCGCTCGGTGTTGAGCCTGCCCGTCCGGCCACCTATAGCGAGGTGATTACGCTGGCCGATGGCGATGCGTTTTTGGTTTGCAGCGATGGATTCTGGCTCAATCTCACCACCCACGAAATGGAACTGGCCCTGCGCATGGTGAATGCCTGCGAAGAGTGGCTGACTTTGATGGAACAAGCCGTTAACCGCAGTGTTAAAAGCGACAATCTCAGCGCTCTTGCCGTCTGGATTGGCGAACCGCAGGAAGCGACGCTGCTTTATTCCCAGGCTGATGCGGCACGTTTTCTGCCGTCACGTTATTGATCCAAGGATTCTTATGAAAGTGTGGTTGACGGGCTTCGCAACCCTGTTGCTGGCCGGAAATGCGCAGGCAGAAGATTATCGTGTGGTCTATTCACCGAGCCTGTCATTGGAAGTCTACATTGATGACGTGGCGAGCAAAGCACCTAACGACTGGTGCAAAGAGACGCTGCCGCTGCGCATTGTTTCGGGCAAAAGCACCGACTCCAGCGTCCTGACCAGCTTCCTGCCGCGCGTCGGTACGCTGCTGGCTAATCAGTGCGGCTTGCTGGATGAACTGCCGTGGCAGATGACTAATAAAGAGGGCAGCGTGCTGGCAAACGGTAGCGCAGCCAAATTACAGAACTGGCGTCCCATCGTCATCAACGATGCCACGGCCAGCGCAACCGCCAATAATGCCGCGCCGCTCGATCTCTCGCGCCCGGCGGATAGCACGCCGTTGCAGCATTTTGCCTTGCCGGGCGGTTGTCATTTCCGTACCTGGTGGGATGACAAAGGCGAATCGCTGTTTATCCCGGATAACCCGAATCAGCACTGCTCTACCGAAGGCTGGCTGGAAGGCCCGAGCGAAATGACGCTGATGAGCAACGGTAAAACGCGCAATGTGGCGCTGAATTTCTATCAGGGCTACCCGATTGCAGATTTGAAACTAAGCGGTCCGCCGCTGGAAGTGGTCTCGGTGAATAACCAGCGCATGATCGTTACGCGTCCGGATGCCGATGATAGCTGGTTAGTGCTGCCGTTTGATGCACAACAGCATGTGTGGCGCTTCAGCGGCACACTTCTGGTGAAGATGGACAAAACCGCCGATCAGGACAGCGATGTGCTGAAAAAGCGGGTTGAGACGTTACGCGGCGTTTGGTCGCCGCAATTTATGCCACAGCAAAAAGTGACTGTGTTACTGATTGACACCCTGCATGCGGATCTCGCCGATCCGGCGATTGGTGCCTGGCGTAACATTAATTAATTAGCGGTCGTTGCCCGCCGTCATCGTGATGACGGGGCGCTACAGGACGTGTTCAGAGAGTTCACTATGTCGGCAAACGAAAACCATACACCTAACGCCCTGCCTGCGGGCTACCGGTTTAATGAATTTGAAATCAAGGAAGTGATTGGCGGCGGCGGCTTCGGCATTGTTTATCGTGCCTGGGATCATCAGCTGGAACGCACTATCGCTATCAAAGAGTACATGCCCGTCTCGCTGGCGGTGCGTGCGGCGGATATGTCGCTGGAACTGCGCGGTGAGCGTTTCCATAAGCTGTTTACCGCCGGTCGCAATAGTTTTATTCAGGAGGCGCGCCTGCTGGCACGCTTCAATCATCCCGGCTTGCTGCACGTGTTGCGCTTCTGGGAAGAGAACGGCACCGCGTACATGGGCACGCTTTATTACAGCGGTATGACGCTGAAAGAGTGGCAGATCACCAGTCCGGACAGCATTGATGAGAGCTGGATCCGCCGTCTGCTGCCGCCGCTGTTTGGCGCCATCGATACCATTCACGCTGCCGGTTATCTGCATCGCGACATCTCGCTGGATAACATCCAGATTCAGGAAAATCAGCTGCCGGTGCTGCTCGATTTTGGCTCGGCGCGCAAAGAGATCGGTAACCTCTCTGATGAAACCGAGATCATGCTTAAACCCGGCTTTGCGCCGATTGAGCAATACAGCGAAGAAGGCGAAATTGAGCAAGGTCCGTGGACCGATATCTATGCGCTGGGCGCGGTGCTGCATAACCTGATCACCGGCCATGCGCCACCGGTGAGCGTGGTGCGCTGCATTGAGGATAACTATCAGCCGCTGGTGGAGCGCAAGCCGGAAGGCTATTCGCTGCCGCTGTTGCACGCCATTGACTGCGCGTTAGCGATGAAGCCGGAAGATCGTCCGCAGAGCATTGATGCCTTTGCTAACTTGATCGATCTGCCGGTAAGCGATGTCGAAGCGCTCTCTACCACCATTCCGGTGGTGGCCGAACCGGTTGTACCGGCGGAGCCGATGGTGGCAACGCCGGAACCGCAGGTGTTGGCGGTCAATCATGCCGCAGCCGCCGTTGAACCTTTGACGCCACGCAACGTACGTCGTTTGTCGCCCGGTTTAGTGGTGGCCGCTGCGATTGCGGTGTTGGCGGTTGTTGTGGTGGTGTGGAAAGCGAATCGTCACAGCGAAGTGCCGCCGGTGGCCGCGAGCACCACGCCAGCCGCGCCTGCTGCACCCGCCAATAATGTGGCGAGCACTGCGCCAACGGTAGCGACGGTTTATCTGCGTTTGCAGGCGGGTGAGAATGTGATGCTGAATGGCGAAGCCCGGGATGTGAAGCCCTCGAGCAGCGGGTTTGCTTCATTGAATCTGGCGGCGGGGAACTATCGCATTGAAGTGCGTAACGGCAACCAGGTGCACAGCCAATCGTTGACCATCGATAAGCCGGGAACCTGGCTGATTAATCCAGCGCAGTAATGCGCGTTAGCGCGCTGCTGAATGATTCTGCAGCGCTCTGACTTCTGCCGCCAGGCGCGTCAACGCCGCTTCCTGCATCCCACGTTTACCCAGCTCCTGCTCCAGCGCATAGAGATACTGTGCGTTGGTGCCGAGCGGCCCACTGGCCTGGGCAATTAATGGCGCGATGGTGCTGCGACATGAGTCGGTTTCATACAATGGATGACGCGGATCCATAATGAACACCAGCGCGGTGACGTTGCGTCCATCCTCCAGCTCCAGCTCACACCAGGTTGGCAGATAGCAGCCGGTGATCATTTCACGCTTCCACAGCAGCTCCAGCTCATCATGCAGTCGCGATTCCGGTAAACGGAACGCCAGTCCACTGGTGGATCCGCCCTCTTTCAGCGCCAGCATGCGACCAGGCGCGGTGACGGTGCCGCGACCGGCAATCAGACGCAGACAAAATGCACGGTGCCAGCCCTCTAATCGGCCAGGCGCCACTTCTGCCGCTTCAAAAATCGGGTTCCACATCAGCGAGCCGTAGCCAAAAATCCACACCGGGCTTTGGTCAGGACGACAGGCAAGCGTCGCTGAAAGCGATGCCGCACGCTTTTCACAACTCCAGAACAGCGCTTCATCAATATCGCCGAACGATGTTTTACAATCTGCTTTTAATAAAAATTCCCGCGTTAACACTGTGGTCTCCTCTACTGCGCTGACATCTTGCCGGTGTGGTTCCTTAAAACTGATGTCTACAGGCGACGCTGAACACATCGCCTTAAGAGAAGACATTAATTCATTTTTAACAAAACATTCAAGATTGACCCCGATCACAAAAGGGAAATTCTGTGTAAATAGCATCGGCTGCCTGGCGAGGAACTTCAATATTGGAAGGAAAAGTGCGAAGCGAAGCAAAAAAACCCGCATAAAGTCCCACTTTTACGGGAATATTGGATTTAAGAGAGTTAAACCCCCATAAGCCATATCAAACAAGTCAATTAAACAGACCAATCTCATCTTTAATTTAGAGAATGACTGATGCAACATAATGAATACAGGCGTTAATCCAGCGATAACATGCTCTTTTGCCGTGTTATACATAATAAACGCTTTTGGTAAAATCGCGTAAAGTCACAGCAGCACAGTTGTTGAAAAGTTACACTGCGTTGCGTCAGAAAACTCATTATATTTATCAGGCAATGATTGCCTGCTTTGTACTTTTTCCGGAGAGGATGGTAAATGCCTGGACATGAGAAAACCCGCCATACCGAGTACTCACTGATTTTCCCCGTTGCTGCGCTGGCGGTGCTGAGCTTCTTCGGCAACCAGACAGCGCTTCTGCCGGTTATCGGCATCAATCTGCTGGCATTAGTTGCCATTCTGTTTAGCGCGTTCAGCGTGGTGCGTCACGCCGACGTTCTGGCACACCGTTTAGGCGAACCTTATGGCTCGCTGATTTTAAGTCTTTCTGTTGTCATTCTCGAAGTGAGCCTGATCTCGGCGCTGATGGCCACTGGCGATGCCGCGCCCGCGCTGATGCGCGACACGCTTTACTCGATCATCATGATTGTGACTGCCGGTTTGGTCGGCTGTGCCCTGCTGCTGGGCGGACGCAAGTTTGCCACGCAGTACGTCAATCTGGCGGGCGTGAAACAGTACATGATCGCCATTTTCCCGCTGGCGATTCTGGTGCTGGTGTTTCCCAATGCGTTACCCGGCGGCAACTTCACTACCACCCAGGCGCTAATTATTGCGGCGATTTCCGCCGCCATGTACGGCGTATTCCTGCTGATTCAAACCAAAACGCACCAAAGCCTGTTCGTTTATGAGCATGAAGATGATGGCGACGATCCGCATCACGGCAAGCCTTCTGCGCACAGTTCACTGTGGCACACCGTATGGCTGATCGTGCATCTGATTGCGGTTATCGCCGTAACCAAGATGAACGCCAATCCGCTGGAGAGCCTGCTGACAGAGCTGAATGCCCCAGCACAGTTCACCGGGTTCCTGGTGGCGCTGTTGATCCTGTCTCCAGAAGGATTGGGTGCGATTAAAGCGGTGCTGATGAATCAGGTGCAGCGCGCAATGAATCTGTTCTTCGGTTCGGTGCTGGCGACTATTTCACTGACCGTGCCTGCGGTTACTATTATCGCTACCCTGACCGACCAGCAATTGGTGTTTGGCCTTGAGCCGCCGCAGATGGTAATGATGAGCGCCGTGTTGATTCTGTGCCACATTTCGTTCTCAACGGGCCGCACCAATGTGTTGAACGGTGCCGCGCATCTGGCGCTGTTTGCAGGGTATTTGTTGACGATTATGCTGTGAATGACAGGTCGCCATAAATGGCGACCCTACGGAAATTGTACATGTTGTAGGGTCGCCATTTATGGCGACCAGCCAATAAAAAAGGCGCCATCGGCGCCTTTTTCACATCTGAAAACAATCAGTTGCTGGTATCCAGCTCTGGGAAGCTCTTCACCAGATCGTCGATCGCTTTCATCTGCACCAGGAATGGCTCCAGCTTATCCAGCGGCAGTGCGGATGGACCGTCGCATTTAGCGCTGTTTGGTTCTGGGTGTGCTTCGATGAACAAGCCAGCAATGCCAACCGCCATACCGGCACGCGCCAGCTCAGCCACCTGCGCACGACGGCCGCCAGAGGCAGCGCCGAACGGATCGCGCGTTTGCAGCGCGTGGGTAACGTCGAAGATCACTGGGCTATTTTGCGTGACGTTCTTCATCACGTTGAAGCCGAGCATATCGACAACCAGGTTGTCATAGCCGAAGTTGCTGCCGCGATCGCACAGGATAACCTGATCGTTACCGCCTTCAACGAACTTGTCATAGATGTTGCCCATCTGACCTGGGCTTACAAACTGTGGCTTCTTCACGTTAATGACCGCGCCGGTTTTCGCCATCGCTTCCACTAAATCGGTCTGACGCGCGAGGAAGGCAGGCAGCTGAATCACATCAACCACGTCAGCCACCGGCTGCGCCTGCGATGCTTCATGCACGTCGGTGATGATTTTCACGCCGAAAGCCTGCTTCAGCTCCTGGAAAATCTTCATGCCCTCTTCCAGGCCTGGACCACGATAGGATTTGATTGAAGAACGGTTGGCTTTATCAAAAGAGGCTTTGAATACGTAAGGGATGCCGAGTTTGTCGGTAACCTTAACGTAGTGTTCGCAGATGCGCATGGCGAGATCGCGCGATTCCAGCACGTTCATGCCGCCGAAGAGAACGAATGGCAGATCGTTTGCGACCTTGATATCGCCGATTTTCACTACTTTCTGTGTCATGCCCTTTCCTTTCCTTTTATCGGGTAACGCTTAGTGCAGCGTTACCTGTTTCTGTTCAATTGCGTGAATCTGCACTTTAATCATTTCGCTGACCGGATCTTCAGGACACTGTTCAACGAAATAGGTCAAATCAGTCAGCGCGATGTGTTCACACTCTAATTGCGCGTAAATCAAACCACGGTCGCGGATCTCATAAGGATCATCAGGATCGATCTGCAGCAGCACTTTGCTGACGTTCAGCGCCAGCTCCATCTGCTTCTCTTCCATCAGCGCGGATTTCAAGGTGTCGAGCATCTTGCGCATCACGTTGATGGTCTTGGCTTCGTCGAGATCATCGTTATACAGCTTGGCGGTTGGGCTGATGTTGCCTTTGAGCCACACTTCCAGCGTATGCGTATCCAGCGTTTCGCCGTTGAACGGGTTGATCAGCCACATTTCGCCATCTAACCAGTCGGCGCGCAGAATCAGCTGCGTCGGGAAAATCACCGGCATCAGCGGCAATTCCAGCTCATCGGCGATGTGCAGCAGAATCACACCCAGCGACACTGCAGTGCCCTGACGGCTCTTCAATACTTTGTCGATCCACAGCGCGTCAGAGAGATTGTAGACGCCGCTGGCGCCACCAAATCCCCACTGACGATAGAACAGCTCCAGCAACTTACCCAGCTGCAAATCGGCGTCCTGCTCGCTGCTGATGAACTCACGGGCTTCATCGACCATTGCCGCCAGCTGTTGTTGCACAGAAGGCGCAGAAAAATCATTGCGTATGGCGCATGTGGCGCCAATCACCGCTTCACTCAACGGTGTTTCACTGTAATCGAGTTGCTCTGGCGAGGTCATACAATCCCCAATAACGGCATTTTGGTCATCGCCAGCTTAATCACAAACAGCAAAGCTACGATTGCAATCAGGAAGGCGATCCAACGTGTCCCCATTTTACGTGGGCGACGGCTCAATGCCACGGAACCTAAGGCGATGTAGATAATAACCGCTAACAGCTTCTCCGTCAGCCAGCTTCCTTGCGGTGTGAACGGATAAAAGTGCGTAATCATCACTAGCAGTGCACCGCTTAACAGCAAAAAGGTGTCGTTGATGTGCGGCGCAATGCGCACCCAGCGGCGCTGCAGCATCGCTGAGCCGGTGGTTTGCCAGTAGAAGCGCAGCAAAAACAGACAAATCGTCAGCGCGACGGTCAGCAAGTGAAAATGTTTAATGAGGGGATACCAGCTCGCCATCGTTATTCCTTGTTAAAAAATTGTCCTAGTGTGACGCGCGGATTACCGCCGTAATCGTCAACGGTGCTTACCGCCTGATAACCGTGCTGCGTCATGATGGCGCGTACGGCTGCGCCTTGCTGCCAGCCATGTTCCAGCAGCAGCCAGCCACCCGCGTGCAGCCAGTTCGGTGCGGTGTGAATGATGAAACGTAAATCAGCCAAACCCTGATCGTCCGCCACCAGCGCGCTGAGCGGCTCAAAGCGCACGTCGCCCTGCTGCAGATGTTCATCGGCGGCATCAATGTAGGGCGGATTGCTGACAATCAGATCAAAACGTTGGGCGGGAAGTTCACTGAACCAGTTGCTGAGGATGAAGCGGGCATTATCGATGTGCAGACGTAGCGCGTTGTCCTGCGCCAGTTCCACCGCTGCGGCAATACGATCGCAGCCGATAACCTGGCAAGTTGGCCGTTCGCTGGCCAGCGCCAGCGCAATCGCGCCGGTGCCGGTGCCCAGATCAAGCAGTGAGGTTGCTGTGGGCGGCAGATGCGCCAGCGCCTGTTCCACCAGCACTTCGGTGTCCGGGCGCGGAATCAGCGTGGCATCGCTGACGCGCAACGGCAGCGACCAGAATTCACGCTCGCCGACCAGATGCGCAATCGGCTCACCGTTGACGCGGCGCGCCAGCAGCGCATTCAGCTGTTCCTGCTGCTGCGCGTCCAGTTCTGCATCGTCAAAGGCGATCAGCCAACTGCGCGGTTTGCCCGTCACGAAACTCAGCAATATTTCCGCATCGCGCTTCGGGCTGTCGCCGCCACAGAGCGCTACCACAGCCTGCTGTAGCCAGCGACGGATGATCATTAGTCTTGTCCAGCCAGCGCGGCCAGCTGATCGGCTTGATACTCCTGCACAATCGGCTCAATCAGGGAATCCAGCTTGCCTTCCATCACCTCGTCGAGACGATAAACCGTCAGGTTGATGCGGTGATCGGTAACGCGGCCCTGCGGGAAGTTATAGGTGCGGTTACGGTCCGAACGGTCGCCGCTGCCGAGCAGGTTACGACGCGTTGAGGCTTCTGCGGCATTACGCTTCGCCGTTTCCGCCGCGTGAATACGTGCGCCCAACACCGCCAACGCTTTGGCTTTGTTTTTGTGCTGTGAACGTTCGTCCTGACACTCCACCACAATGCCGGTTGGCAAGTGGGTGATACGAATCGCGGAATCGGTGGTGTTAACGTGCTGACCACCGGCACCAGAGGAACGGAAGGTGTCGATTTTCAAATCGCCGGCGTTGATTTCCGGCATTTCCGCTTCTGGCAGCTCCGGCATCACCGCAACGGTACAAGCTGAAGTGTGAATACGGCCCTGTGATTCGGTTTCTGGCACGCGCTGGACGCGATGACCGCCCGATTCAAACTTAAAGCGGCCATACGCGCCATCGCCGATGATGCGCGCGATCACTTCTTTATAGCCGCCGTGCTCACCTTCGTTGGCGCTGATGATCTCCACCTGCCAGCGACGTGCTTCAGCATAACGGCTGTACATACGGAACAAATCGCCGGCAAAAATCGCCGCTTCATCACCGCCGGTACCGGCGCGCACTTCGACAAAGCACGGACGTTCATCGTCGGGATCTTTCGGCAACAGCAGCACTTGCAGCTGTTGTTCCAGCTCTTCACGCTTCTCGCGTGACAGCTTCAATTCTTCCTGCGCCATCTCGCGCATTTCCGGGTCTTCCAGCATCATTTCGGCAGTTTCAACATCTTCCTGCACCTGCTGCCATTCGCGGAAACAACGGGTGACGTCGCTAAGCTGGGCATATTCGCGTGATAACGCACGGAAACGATCCTGATCGGCAATCACGCCGGCATCGCCCAGCAACGCTTCCACTTCCTCGTGGCGTTCCTGGAGCGCTTCCAGCTTGGCAACAATAGAGCTCTTCATGTAATAGCGGGTATCCCAGTGATAGGTCGTGACTGACCAGATTACTCTAAACCGAGGCTGTCACGTAAGATCTGCAGGCGTTCGCTGTCGCCGTCGCGCGCGGCCTGCTGCAGTGATTTGGTTGGTGCATGAATTAAACGGTTGGTCAGCTTGTGCGCCAACTCTTGCAATACTTTTTCGGCGTCAGCGCCCTGCTGCAGCGCGGCCAGCGCACGTTCCTGTAACTCGGCGCGCACCTGATCGGCCTGCGAGCGGTATTCACGGATGGTCTCAACCGCGCTTTGCGCGCGCAGCCAGGCCATAAATTCGCCGCTCTCCTGCACCACAATGCTTTCGGCCTGCACGGCGGCGGCTTTACGCTGCGCCATGTTCTGCTCGATGATCGCTTGCAGATCATCAACGCTGTAAAGATAGGCGTTCGCCAGCTTGCCCACTTCCGGCTCGACATCGCGCGGTACGGCGATATCCACCAGCAGCATCGGCTGATTGCGACGCGCTTTCAGCGCGCGCTCCACCATGCCTTTACCGATAATCGGCAGCGGGCTGGCGGTAGACGAGATAATGATGTCGGCATCGGCCAGACGCGTTTCGATATCGCCGAGGCCAATCACTTCTGCCCCAACTTCATCAGCCAGCAGCTGCGCACGCTCGCGGGTGCGGTTGGCAATCATCAGCTTCTTGACGGAGTGTTCGCGCAGATGACGCGCCACTAACTCAATGGTTTCACCGGCACCGACCAGCAGCACGTTAACGGTGCTGAGTGATTCAAAGATTTGACGCGCCAGGGAACAGGCGGCGAAGGCGACCGAAACGGCGCTGGCACCAATCTCGGTTTCGGTGCGTACACGCTTGGCCACCGAAAAGGTTTTCTGGAACATGCGCTCCAGTTCACTGCTCAGCGCATGATCGCGTGACGAATCAACAAAGGCTTTTTTTACCTGACCTAGAATCTGTGGTTCACCCAACACCAATGAATCCAATCCGCTTGCTACACGCATCAGATGGCTGACCGCCGCGTTATCCTGATGCCAGTAGAGGCTGTTGCGCACATCCTCTTCACGCAGATCGTGATAGTCACACAGCCAACGCACCAGCTTCTCCTGCAGGTCGGCTTGCTGCTCTACACTGAGGTAGAGTTCCGTACGGTTGCAGGTCGAGAGGACCACGCCGCTCTGCACCATCGGCTGGGACAACAGGCTATTCAGCGCCAGTTCCAGCGTGTCTGGTGTAAACGCAACGCGTTCGCGTAGCGCAACAGGTGCAGTTTTGTGGTTGATTCCGAGTGCAAGCAGCGTCATGTGATTCGGGTTGGGATATCCCAATAGTTGTCAGGGTTTTGTGCAGCGCATTCTACAAGATGCCACAGGTCAAGAAAAGCCATACAAAGCCTATGACTGTAATAAGATTAAACTGATCGTGCGCAATTATTGCCATAACAGCATTGACGGCTCACATGCGGATGGTTAGCGTTACCGGTTACGAAGTAAAAACGTGTCTGAGGAGATGACCACGTGATGCATTTGCCCCCGCGCAAGTTACTGCGCCTTTTACCCCTTGCCAGCGTGTTACTGGCTGCATGTACCATTAACAAACCACAAGGTCCGGGCCCAAGCACCACGTCACCGCAATGGCAGCAGCATCAACAAGCCGTGGCGAAAATCAGCCAGTATCAGACGCGCGGCGCGTTCGCGTACCTGTCGGATAAGCAAAAAGTCTATGCGCGCTTTAACTGGCAGCAAACCGCTGCCGATCGCTATCGTCTGCTGTTAACCAATCCGCTCGGCAGCACCGAATTGCAGCTGGATGCGCAAGGTTCCGTGGTGCAGATCGTTGATAACAAAGGCAAGCGCTACGTCAGCAATGATGCCGAGAAGATGATTTCACAGCTCACCGGCATGGATATCCCGCTCGCCAATCTGCGTCAGTGGATGATGGGCCTGCCGGGCGATGCCAGCGATTATCAGCTGAATAACAATTACCAGCTGCAAAGCCTGAACTACAGCCGTAACGGTCAGCAGTGGAAAGTAAACATTTCTGATTACGACAGCAAAGTGAATCCACCGCTGCCGGCGAATCTGGAGCTGTCTGAAGGCGGTCAGCGCATCAAATTACGCATGGATAGCTGGACCACCCAATGATCACCACGTGGCCCGCGCCAGCAAAACTGAATCTGTTTTTGTATATCACTGGCCGTCGTCCTGACGGCTACCACAACCTGCAAACGCTGTTTCAATTTCTCGATTACGGTGACACGCTGGAAATCACGCCAGACAGCAGCGGCAAGATTACCCTGCTGACGCCGCTGGATGGCGTGCCGGATGAAGAGAACCTGATTGTGCGCGCCGCGCAGGCGTTAAAAACCTTCGCCGCATCGCGTGGCACTTTGCCTGCGCAAGCCGGTGCCAGCATCGCGCTGGAAAAACTTTTGCCGATGGGCGGCGGTCTCGGCGGCGGTTCTTCGGATGCGGCAACGGTGTTAGTGGCGCTAAATCATCTGTGGCAAACCGGCTTAAGCGTTGCTGAACTGGCAGCGATTGGCATCAAACTGGGCGCAGATGTGCCAGTGTTCATTGGTGGCCACGCGGCCTTTGCTGAAGGCGTGGGCGAACTGTTGCAGCCGGCTGAACCGGCAGAAAAATGGTATCTGGTGGCGCATCCGGGCGTGAGTATCGCAACGCCGGATCTGTTCCGCGATCCCGATCTGACGCGCGATTCACCAATCCGCACATTAGATGAACTGTTACAGCGTCCTTTTCACAATGATTGTGAGTCTGTGGCAAGAAAACGTTTTCGTAAGGTTGATGAGCTGCTTTCCTGGCTGCTAGAATACGCGCCGTCGCGCCTGACTGGGACCGGAGCTTGTGTGTTTGCTGAATTTGACACCGAATCCGACGCACGTCAGGTGCTGGAGCTTGCCCCGAAATGGATTTGCGGATTTGTGGCGCGCGGGCTTAACTTCTCGCCGTTGCAGCGCACACTTTCTGGGCTAAAAGCGTCTACGTGACAGTGTCACCCGTTCCAGACACTGCATGTTGCGCATTAACACACCCGTATGAACATGCTCTTTGGTATTCGCCGGTTACTCTAGAGCCGTTCATTCTCTGGACGCCAAGCCTGAGGTTCTTCTCGTGCCTGATATGAAGCTATTTGCTGGTAACGCCACCCCGGAACTAGCACAACGTATTGCCAACCGCCTTTACACTAGCCTCGGAGACGCCGCTGTTGGCCGTTTCAGTGATGGTGAAGTAAGTGTACAGATCAACGAAAATGTACGCGGTGGTGATATTTTCATCATCCAGTCCACCTGTGCCCCCACCAACGATAATCTGATGGAGCTGGTTGTGATGGTCGACGCTTTGCGTCGGGCTTCTGCTGGTCGTATTACTGCTGTTATTCCTTACTTTGGCTATGCACGTCAGGATCGCCGTGTGCGTTCTGCTCGTGTACCGATCACCGCCAAAGTGGTTGCCGATTTCCTTTCCAGCGTGGGCGTTGACCGTGTCCTCACCGTTGACCTGCATGCTGAACAGATTCAGGGCTTCTTTGATGTCCCGGTGGATAACGTCTTCGGCAGCCCAATCCTGCTGGAAGATATGCTGCAAATTGGCCTGGAAAATCCAATTGTAGTTTCCCCAGACATCGGTGGCGTAGTGCGTGCCCGCGCCATCGCTAAACTGCTTAACGATACCGATATGGCTATCATCGACAAACGCCGCCCGCGCGCGAACGTTTCTCAGGTGATGCACATTATTGGTGACGTTGCGGGTCGTGACTGTGTACTGGTCGACGATATGATCGACACCGGCGGTACGCTGTGCAAAGCGGCTGAAGCGTTGAAAGAGCGCGGCGCGAAACGTGTCTTCGCTTACGCCACTCACCCAATCTTCTCTGGCAACGCGGTGGAAAATCTGCGTAAGTCGGTGATTGACCAGGTGATTGTCTGCGATACCATTCCGCTGTCTGAAGAAATGAAATCTCTGCCAAACGTGCGTACTTTGACGCTGTCTGGCATGTTGGCCGAAGCGATTCGTCGTATCAGCAACGAAGAATCAATCTCCGCGATGTTTGAGCATTAATTCATCGCGTGAAACCGGGCCTTGTGCCCGGTTTTTCTTTGTTCACTGTCCTAAACCTGACTCACCGATTAAGCCACTTTCGCCGCTGATATTTGCGCGATAAATTTCGTTAAATCTCGCTATTCTCGCTGCCATCCACTCTTTTCCAGCAACTCGCATTGCCGCCCTTTAGCGCTCCAATAATTAATGGTATTTTCTTCCCCACTTTTTCAAGAGCTCCGACCACTATGACTCTCGACATCTACACACTGTTTGTTTGCGAGCTCTATGTGCTGGGGTTTTTGAGTATCATTTTAGTTTTTGCCTGGGTTGGCGCGCAGTACGATCGCGTATTGGGCTGCACCACGCTGGCGTTGGTTTTAACGTTGACCGCGGTGTTCCTCAGCAGCTTACGCAGCGCGGGATTCCAGTTTTTACCGGTAGCGGTCGGCAACATCATGCTGCTGCTGGCTTACGGCAATCTGCTCAACGCCTTCCGCATCTTCTGCGGTAAAACCATTGGACTCAGCTGGTTAGGCGGCGGTTTATTGTGGGCGATTCTGTGCCTGTTCCCCGAGTTTTATCACAGCCAGCCGAAGCGCGTGTTGGTGGTTTGCCTGCTGTGCATCATCTATACCGGCGCGCTGATCCGCTTGCTGTGGCGCGTGCATGCCTCGTTAACCGTCACCTTCTGGCCAGCGCAAATCCTGCTGTGGATCCATCTGCTGTTTCACGTGGCGCGCATCTTTCTCGATGATGCGGTGGCAACGCCGGTACGCGGTGCGATCGGCGGCTCCAGCTTCTCGGTTTATGTGATTCTCGAATCGATTCTGTTTGTCATTGGCCTAAGCTTCACCATTTTGGCGATGGTGAATGAGCGCACGCAAATCGCCCACAAACTGGCATCAATGCTTGATCCGCTCACCAGCGTGTGGAATCGTCGCGCACTGTTCGAGCAGGCAGATAAAATGGTGCTGCGCAGCGCGCGACAATCACAGCAATTTGTTTACAGCGCGGTGCTGTTCGATCTGGACCATTTTAAAAGCATCAACGACCGTTTTGGCCATCAGCAAGGCGATCAGGTATTAATCGATTTTTGTCAGGTGGTGCAGGCGTTGTTGCCGGAGAGTGGACATTTTGCCCGCCTGGGCGGCGAAGAGTTTGCGGCGATTATTCCCGGCGATGCCGAGCAGGCGCAGCGCGTGTGTGAACGTATCCGTTTAGCGACACAGCTGTCGCAACCCAACGACGTGCGCTATACCGTCAGTATCGGCTTTGCCACCGCGCTGCAGCCCGGCGAACCTTTCCCGCCATTGCTGGCGCTGGCCGATGAAGCTTTGTATCGCGCAAAAGCCAGCGGCCGTAACCGCATCGAATGTTATCTCGCGCAGTTACAGCCGCTGCAGCAAACCGTACTCACTTAATGTGATGAGTGATTGCGACGGCAGCGCTTATCACCGTAATGACGCAACCAGTAATAGCGATCTTCAACGCGCTCACGTCCGCTGACGCGTGCACCGACCAGCCACAGCAAAGCGCCAACGAAGATGCTGAACATCGCACCGTGCGCGAGAAATTGTGGCAGGTTGAGTGAAGGAAGCTGATTGATAATAGAATAGCCGACGCCCAATACCATCGTCAGTAAACCCAAACACATCAAACCGTTACCTACAAAGCGGCAATTTTGACGTTTCATGATCCACCTCCATCCTTATAAAAGCAAAACAGCACGTATGGTTAACTAGCCATAAGCTTAGGCAATAGTTGCCGCTTAAGTTGCGTACAGGATCACATATCCTTCACAACCTTTGACAAATCTTTACCGCCAGAGCCTTGATTTCGATAGAAAATGATTAGTCACGTAGAGACATTATCTGCTGCTTGCGGCCTTTGTCATCCGTGCCGCCAGGCAGTAAACTATCGCCCTTTCCGCAGCAAGACAGGATAAACATCGTGAGCAGCATTAAACTGATTGTGGGGCTGGCCAATCCCGGCGCTGAATACGCCGCAACGCGCCATAACGCTGGCGCCTGGTATGTCGATTTACTGGCGAGCCGCAACAATCAGTCGTTAAAAGACGAGCCAAAATTTTACGGCTACACCGCGCGCCTGTCGCTGGCGGGAGAAGATGTGCGCCTGCTGGTGCCCACCACGTTTATGAATCTCAGCGGGAAAGCGGTGGCGGCGATGGCGACCTTCTATCGCATTGCGCCAGAAGAGATTTTGGTGGCGCACGATGAGCTGGATTTACCGCCCGGCGTAGCAAAATTTAAGCAAGGCGGCGGCCACGGAGGCCACAACGGCCTGAAAGACATCATCAGCAAGCTAGGCAACAACAATAATTTTCACCGTTTACGCGTTGGTATTGGCCATCCGGGCGACCGCAATAAAGTCACCGGTTTCGTGCTGGGCAAGCCGCCAGCCAGCGAACAAAAGCTTATTGACGATGCCGTAGACGAAGCGGTGCGCTGCACCGAGCTGTGGCTGAAAGAAGATAAGATCAAGGCGATGAACCGCCTGCACGCGTTCAAGGCGGGCTAAGGCCAATTCCCGCGCCGCAGAAGGCAATTCTGTGTATAATGCGCGAAATTTTTTGAATCTGTCGGCGCTGGTTAACAGCGCTGCGCACTCAGTGAGAAAGGTAATCAGACCATGGGATTTAAATGCGGTATTGTGGGCCTGCCGAACGTCGGTAAATCCACCCTGTTCAACGCGCTGACCAAAGCGGGTATCGAAGCAGCCAACTTTCCGTTCTGCACCATCGAGCCAAACACCGGTGTGGTGCCAATGCCCGATCTGCGCCTCGATCAGCTGAGCGAGATTGTTAAGCCACAGCGCGTAGTGCCAACTACCATGGAATTCGTTGATATCGCCGGTCTGGTGAAAGGCGCGTCCAAAGGTGAAGGCCTGGGCAACCAGTTCCTGACCAACATCCGTGAAACCGAAGCCATCGGCCACGTAGTGCGCTGCTTCGAAAACGACAACATCATCCACGTAGCGGGTAAAGTTAACCCAGCGGAAGATATTGACGTGATCAACACCGAGCTGGCTCTGTCGGATCTCGACACCTGCGAACGCGCGATTCAGCGTTGCCAGAAGAAAGCCAAAGGCGGCGACAAAGATGCTAAAGCCGAACTGGCTGCGCTGGAGAAGTGCCTGCCGCACCTGTCAGAAGCGGGCATGCTGCGCGCACTGAATCTGGATGCTGACGAGAAAGCGGCAATCCGCTACCTCAGTTTCCTGACGCTGAAGCCAACCATGTACATCGCTAACGTCAACGAAGACGGTTTCGAAAACAATCCGTACCTCGATCAGGTGCGTGCGATTGCCGAAGCTGAAGGTTCAGTAGTGGTGCCAGTGTGTGCTGCAGTTGAATCTGATATCGCAGAGCTGGAAGATGATGAGCGCGACGAGTTCATGGCTGAGCTGGGTCTGGAAGAGCCGGGCCTGAACCGCGTGATCCGCGCCGGTTATGCGCTGCTGAACCTGCAAACCTACTTCACCGCTGGCGTGAAAGAAGTGCGTGCATGGACCATTCCTGTTGGTGCCACTGCGCCACAGGCGGCCGGTAAAATCCACACCGACTTCGAGAAAGGCTTCATCCGTGCTCAGACCATCGCGTTTGAAGATTTCGTTGCGTTCAAAGGTGAACAAGGAGCGAAAGAAGCCGGCAAGATGCGCTCAGAAGGTAAAGAGTACATCGTTAAAGATGGCGACGTGATGAACTTCCTGTTCAACGTCTAAGCTATTGATTCCAACAAAAAGCCCGGTTATTAACTGGGCTTTTCTTATAACCAAAATCTCACGTCTGTCAGGCGGCTTTATCCGTCATCGCTACCCGCGCATCCAGCTCTTCAGGCGTTTTCAGGAATGGCGTCAGTACACCGCTCAACACATAAAGCCCGGCATAAATCCCCAGCACCCCGCCCGCGCCCAGCGATGAGTAGAACAGCGCAGTGATAGCGGGAGCGATAAATGCGCCCAGACCTGCGCCCAGATTCAACACCGACATCGCTGCGCCTTTGCTGTCCGGGGCCAGTAACGGGAACAGTGCTGACAGCGGCACATAGCCCGCCATGGTAATGCCGCACAGGCACAGCACGAACGCCATCACATAGAAGTTATGGCCCAGCACCTGCGGCACCGACCAAACCAGAATCAGCACCGCGGCATAGCCAAAGCCGCCGACCCACATAATGGTGGTACGCCAGCCAAACTTATCGCCGAAGAAGCCAAAGAACAGGTTGGCGAAAATCGCCACCAGGAATACCGCCGACCACATATGCAGCCATTCGGTTTTGCTGTAGCCGAAACTGATCAGGTACAGCGGCAGGAATGTGGCTAAACCATATTGGGCGATGCCGTTTACCGATTTCACCACCAATCCCATGGCGATCACCGGACGCTGCAAAATGGTGATGCCTTTAATTAACTCCGCCGCACTGAAAGGATGAATTTCAGATGCCGGTACCACGTCACGGTTAACCCAAATGCCTAACACTGAGCCCACCACCACAAACACCATGCCGATCCACAGCACATGAATTTCGCCCATCACCGGCAATGCCAGCGAGGAGAAGAACGGACCGATGACACTTAAACCCAGCGAGAAGGTAAACCAGAACCAACCCACTGCGGTAGAACGGCGCTCCACCGGCGTGCTGTAGTTAATCCAGATGAGAAACGAGTAGGCAAACAGCGGATAACCGATGCCGCGAATGGCATAAAATGGCAGCATCCAGGCCATGTGCATGGTCTTGAGGCCAATGCCGATAAACCCGATGCTGCCGATGACGAAGGTGATCAGCCCATATACCATCACTTTGCGCGGTCCGAGGGTTTGCACCAGCACGCCAGTTACCCAGGCCGCCAGCGTCACCGTGACACCGTATGCGGTGATCAGATAAGAGGCCTGCGCGACGGAGAGTCCTTTATCCACCAGCCAGATGGCAATCCACGCTTGTTCTACACCATCACCGATCATGAATATCGCGAGGCCGATATAGCCCCAAAGCAAGTTTTTAGGCAAACCTATTTTATCGAACATAGTTTCCCCCAGTGTCAGACACTGACTGGTTGTAGTTAATAGAGGTAAGTTTTGATTTTGTTTTTATTCAGCGATGATTTTCATCAGCATGCCCTGCACTTTCAGTGCATCCTGGCTTTTAATCAGCTGATCGATCTCATCAATGCTCAGGCGGTCGATAAAACTTGAAAGCGCTTTATACATGCGAATATTTTGCGCGCATTCGGCAACCGGATCTTCACGGCTTGGGAAGGTATCGAAATAGATCAGGCCGCTGAAGTTAACGCGTTTTGCGTAATAGATGTATTCCAGCGTCTGCATCAGATGCACTGAACCCAGCATCAACCCATCATCAAAATGGCCATAGCCATCGTTCAAGTGGAAACCCACCAGACGGTTTTTGCGTGCCGACTGGAACAGCGAGAAAGCGGGATTCTCTTTCTTCATGATCATGTGGCAAAAATCGAGGGTAATACCGAGATTGTCGGAGCCCACGTCATCAATCAGCATCAGCGTTGAAGAGACATCACCAATAAAGGAGAAGGTGCGCGGCTCATACGGCTTGTATTCAAAGCTGAATTGCATATCCGCGTGGGACTGCGTCACGGTCTGTAATGCGCTGACCAGCCACTCATAGGCGCGGAAATAATCCTGCTGGAACGGATAATCGTAGCCATCGTAGCCAAACCACAGCGTGACGGTATTACCGCCGAGGTATTTGCACATCTCTGCGGCTTCAAGGGTAATTTCAATCGCTTTTTTACGCAGTGCGGCATCCGGATTGGTGAATTCACCGTCAATGAACTCTTTGTTATAACGCAGTGCAATGCCACCGACCTGCAAATTGTTATCGGCGATGGTCTGCTTGATCAGTTCTTTATCCTGACCAATAAAATGTTCCGGATAATTCAGCTCAATATGCGTCAAGCCCGTAACGGTACCCATACGCGTAATAAGATCGCAAGTATCCATTTTGTTCTTCGCCGCAAACAGATCGGCTCTGGAGCGAAATGAATTTATACGTGATGAGAATTTCATTTTTAAATTACCTTTAATGGGATTTCCACTTTCTTATAAATGAGAATATTCATCAGGTAAATGCGGATAGATAAATACTACCGCTAATAAAATAAAAGGGTAATTTATAATAGTGAAAATTTTACTGCGAGTAAAACCATTAAAATACAACAAGTTAAATAATCATTTTCCTGCTAGTAAAATAACAGTCGCAATTATGATACTTTTATTTTACTACCAGTAAAATGCATAAGTAAAACGTTTTACAGCATGTGATCCAGTTAACACTTTTCCCCTAATCACCATGCTAGCTTAGCGACAACGTTTTTATTGAGCGCTCAACATGCATAACCGACTTAAAGGCAATGAGATATTCCTGCTGGCTCGCACGCTTGCACCTGAGCTGGGAAAAAAGGAACGGTCTATTGCACGTTTTATTGACGACAATCCACAGTCATTATCTAAAATGTGCATCACTGATATTGCGAATTATCTGAATGTCAGCGTATCGAGCATTACTAAAGTATCTAAAAAACTCGGCTTTACCGGTTTTCACGATCTGAAAATCAATATCGCCCGGCAAGTCAGTACGCAGGAAGATATTATTGATATTCCAGTGATTCCGGATTCAGAGAAATATGTTGAGCAGGTGATTGAAAGCACCTTTTTAAATTCAGTGCTGGCGCTACAGGATTCACTGAGTGTGATTAACAGTGCCGTGATCAAAGCGGTGGCGTATCTGTTTATTAATAAGCCAGAAAGCGCGCGCATTTTTATTGCTGGATGCGGTGGTTCAGGCTCAATCTGTGATGATTTCAATCATAAGCTGCTGAAAATCGGTATATTCTCGTCAGTGTTCAGTGACAGCCACAAACAGTTGATGACCGCCTCATTGATGCAACCCGGCGATATCCTGCTGGCAATTTCCCACTCCGGCCAAACCACAGACATTATCCAGATGGTAAAAGCGGCGAATGAGAACGGCGCAGAAACCATCTGCCTGACCAATTATCCCAACAGCCCGCTGAGTTTAATTGCCAGGCACTCGATTATCTCCTCGGTTAAAAACAATCCGATTACCGGAGAAAACGCCACCACGCGCATTGTGCATCTGAATATTCTCGATGCCATTTTTACCATTATCGCCAGCAAGACCAGCGAAAAAAGCCAGACCAGTTTACACAACACCAGAAATGCGGTTGCGTCCAAACGCACCGCCAATTAAGGGCCGAAATGATGAAACATAATATTGTTGTTATTGGCAGTCTTAACTACGACATTCTTGTCCAGCAGGATCGCCTGCCGGAAATTGGGGAGACGTTTACCGGCAACGAATTAATGCTAATGCCGGGCGGAAAAGGGGCAAACCAGGCGGTTCAGTGCGCAAAGCTTGGTTTGAACGTCAATATGGTGGGCTGCGTGGGCAATGATATTTATGGCAGCGAGCTCATAAAATCGCTGAATGAAAACGGCGTATCGGTAGATAACATTAGCCAACGCGGAAAAACCTCCGGCATTGGCATCGTGCAGATTCTGGAATCCGGTGATTACTGCAGCACCATTATTAAGGGCGCAAACTACCTGATTACCGAATCCGACATTCATGATGGATTATTCAGCGATAGACCACTGTTAATCCTGCAGTCAGAGATTCCCGACCATGTGGTTGAACGTGCCATCAGCGTAGCGCGCCGTCACGATTGCCAGATTTTGCTCAACAACGCGCCAGCACGCGAAATCTCTTCGCAGGCGCTGAGCCAGGTGGATTTTCTGGTGGTGAATGAGACCGAAGCCAGCTTTATGAGCAAAACTTCCGTCACTTCGGTCAAGGAAGCGATGGCCTGCGCAGCAGCGCTACAGCAAAAGGTGAATGGCCGGGTGATTATCACGCTGGGCGAGAAAGGCGCGGTATTATCCGGTGATGGAGGTGCCAGACATTATCCCGCTGTGTTCTGCCCGGATGTGGTTGATACCACCGGCGCAGGCGATTCATTTATTGGCGGCATCGCCTATTGCCTGGTGAACAACATTACTCTGGAAGACGCGATTCCTTTCGCTGCTGAAATCAGCTCCTGCTCAATCCAGAAATATGGCGGTCAAAGTTCTTTCCCGATGCTGCCTGATGTAGCCCATGCGCTGACGCAAAACCGCCAGCGGCTGTTTGGGTAACACTTCACGCCTGGCGATCCGCAGAGCATTATTACACCGTCTAGCACCCTCTTCGGCAACGTAGAATCTATCCGCAAGTGCCCCATCAAGTACTGGCACGCACCACAAAGTGCCAGTCCATCATAATGCGTTGAGCCGGCGAACCAGGCTGGTCGATCTTATTCAGCAGCAAATCGAACGCTTTGCGCCCCATATCGCGCGACGGCTGCGCCAGCGTGCTCAGTGGTGGCGTGACCATTTCGGCGAGGTCGGTGCCATCAAATCCGGTCACCGCAATATCCTGCGGTACGCGCAGTCCGGCGGCGTGAATGGCTGAAAGCGCGCCCGCCGCTAATGTATCCGACACCGCGAACACGGCATCTGGACGCTCGGGCGCTGCCAGCAAGCTTTCCATCGCCTGTTTACCGGCATTAAAACTCAGATCGGTGGCGTAAGTGATGGCCTGCCAGCTGCGCGCTTCCTGGCTAAGTTGCTGCTGATAACCCGCCTGTCGCAGCTGCGCATATTTATAGCTGAGATCGTGGTTGATTAACGCAATACGCTGTCGTCCCCTGCTCGCCAGATATGCCACCACGTGCTTTGATGCCTGCACATCATCAATGCCGACGCAGGAAACATCCCCGGCATCGGCGTATTCCGCGCACTGCACCCACGGCGTTTCGCCAATCAGCTGTGCCAGCTCTGGCAACTTACTGAATGCATCCATGGTGATAATGCCATCCACCATTTTACCGGCCAGCAATTGCAAACTGGAGCGGGAGCGTTCGATGTCTGATCCAGAATTACACAACAGAATGCGATAGCGGTTCTTCTCCGCCTGCTCCTCAATGCCTTTTACCAACTCGGCGCAGAAGGGATTGGAGATATCTGACACCATAACGAGAATCATTGAGCTACGTGCAGTGCGCAACTGACGTGCTAACAAATTTGGCTGGTAATTACTCACTTTAATGGCTTGCAGGACTTTCTCACGATTCTGCGCTTTTACCGTGTCGCTGTTATTCAGCACCCGTGAAACTGTCGCCACAGAAACGCCCGCTAAGCGGGCGATTTTTTGGATGGACATGCTTGAACTCTTGCTCAGTCAGATACAACGGAGGCTACCATAAATCCGCGCCCACCTTAATCGTGCGACTCTGCCGCGCTCAACCCGAGCTGCGCGCGGATGCTGGCCGCTTGCTGCGGTTGTGCGGCGAAGTCATCGAATGCCCGATCGGCCACCGGAATGATGTGGCGACGAATAAACTCAGCCCCCTCGCGCGCGCCGGTTTCCGCCTCTTTCAGACAACATTCCCACTCAAGCACCGCCCAGCCGTCATAATCGTACTGCGCCAATTTGCTGAAAATGGACGGGAAATCGATCTGCCCGTCACCGGGTGAGCGAAAGCGACCGGCACGATCTATCCAGCGCTGATAACCGCCATACACGCCGCTGCGTCCGTTCGGCAGATACTCGGCATCTTTAACGTGAAACGCTTTGATGCGCTGATGGTAGATATCGATGAACTGCAGATAGTCGATATGTTGCAAGTGCAAGTGGCTGGGATCGAACAAGATGTTGCAGCGCGGATGATGGTTCACCAACGCCAGGAAGCGTTCAAACGTCACGCCATCATGCAG
This sequence comes from Pantoea sp. SOD02, assembly GCF_024707505.1. Taxonomy (GTDB): domain Bacteria; phylum Pseudomonadota; class Gammaproteobacteria; order Enterobacterales; family Enterobacteriaceae; genus Pantoea; species Pantoea symbiotica. The sequence continues at coordinate 2,403,918 of NZ_CP102604.1, forward strand.
ATCCTCACCGGGATGAATCTCGTAACAGACATCAATGCCGTAGCGGTCAAACTCGTCGAGCACCGGCAACCAGCGCCGCGCCAGCTCTGAGAAAGCTTCACTCAATAGCTGAGGATTGTGCGGCGGCCACGGATAGAGATACGGCCAGGCCAACGAACCGGAGAAGGTCGCGTGGGCCTGCAATCCTAACCTGGCCGACGCGGCTGCCGCCAGCTTCACCGTCTGAATCGCCCATGCGGTGCGCTTTTCATTGTCGCCGCGCAAGGCGGCGGGTGCGAAGCCATCGAAGGCGACATCGTGCGCTGGGTGAACAGCAATCAGCTGGCCTTCCAGGTGCGTCGATAATTCACTGATCTGCACGCCGTAGTTCGCCAGTAAACCTGTCACTTCATCGCAATAGGTTTGACTGGTTGCAGCGCGCGGCAGATCAAAAATCTTCGGGTGATTACAAGGCACTTGTAACGCCTTATAACCGAGCGCAGAAGCCCATTGCGCCAGCCCTTCCAGCGAATTAAACGGTGGCTGCGCGCCAATAAACTGCGCGAGAAAAATTCCAGGTCCTTTTACCGTTTTCACGTACACCTCCAGTCAATCAAACCTCTTCATCCCGGTATTTAAAGGTGAAGAGGAAAAGAACGGCGATCACCGCCGCCGCAATCGCGGGGATCCACCAGAATGTTGCCCAGTTTTGCGCCGTGCCTTGTCCGGCAATCAGGCGGTTGTAGAGTGCGCCGGAGATCTGCGAGCCCAGCAGCATGCCGATTCCATAGGTGAACATCACCACCATGCTTTGCGCCTGCCCTTTCACTTTTTCCCCAGCGATGCGATCGGTGTAGATAAAGCCGACCACAAAGAAGAAGTCGTAACAGACACCGTGCAGCAGAATACCCATGTATATCAGTGCGCGGCTTTCATCGTTCATGCCCATGGCGAACAGCGCGTAACGCACAAACCACGCCACCATGCCGACCAGCAACATGTATTTGACGCCGAGGCGGCGGAACAGCAGCGGAATCACCAGCATGAAGAATATTTCTGACATCTGACCAAAAGACATCGCGGTACTGACGTTACTCACGCCCGCATCCGCCAGCCAGGATGCGGTGTAGGCGTAATAGGTGCCGAGCGGGATGGAGATCAAGGTGGCGCAGAGCGCAAACACGAAGAAGTGACGAATTTTCAGCAGCGCGAAGGCATCCGCGCAGAACAGATCGCGCACTTTTAACGGCATACCTTTCGCCGGTGCTGGCGTATGCGGTAGCGTTAGGCTGTAGATCGCTAGCGCCACGGAACAAATCGCGGCCAGAGTGAAAATCCCGGTGCTGGAGGCGATGCCGGTGACACCGATAAAGATGCCCGCCACAATCCAACCAATGGTGCCAAACACCCGTACTACCGGAAAACTTTTGTCACTGCTGGCCAGGCTATGAAAAGCGATGTTGTTGGAGAGCGCCAGCGTCGGCATAAAACAGAGCGTGTAGCCAAACAGCAATCCAATCAGCAGCGCACCGTTTTCGGCCACCAGCGCGGCCGGGACAAACCATAAGATCACCGCGCCCGCCAGGTTCATTACCGCCATCACCTTCTGCGAAGGAAAGAAGCGGTCGACCAACATGCCCAATACAAACGGCGACAGAATCGAGGCGATCGGCCCCGCCGAAAAGGCATCACCGATTAGCAATGACATGTTGTGTTGCGTCATCACCAGCCCGAGCGTAACGGACCAGCTTCCCCAAATGAAAAACTGCATGAACATCATTAATGACAAGCGGGGAATCAACAGACGCTGCTGTCTCACCGCGATTTCAGAACCTGTAGTTGTCGAAACCATGCTGACCTCACGCCAAAAGAAATCGATTACATTCCACAGAGAAGCTAAAAGTAATCGATTACTTTAAGCAGTTCTTGGTGACCGATCACAATTCTTTTACAAGCGTCTAGGCGTTGATCGATCGACTTGTATTTGAAGTGAGCGCGCGCAGCCTTGCAGATTTGCACTATCCTGTGCGGGAGAGATTTTAATGACTATTCAGGGGAATAAGATGAAAGGTGCCGATAACAAGCATGAAAACAGTGCGGAAACGTTGCTGCAAAGCGGGCATGCATGGAACGGCCAGCATATTGAACACTATCCCGTCGGTAAGCCTGAGATCACCGTAATGAAGATGACGATTCCTGCGCATTCCGAGCTGCCGTGGCATACGCATCCGATGCCCAACACAGCCTATGTTTTATCGGGCTCGCTCACCATCGAGGACAAAGCAGGCGGCGAGACTAAAACCTTCAACGCAGGCGAAGCTTTTAATGAATCCATCGACATTGCCCATCGCGGCTTCACCACCGACCAGCCTGCCGAGCTGATCATTTTCTATGCCGGGGCTGAAGGTATGGATCTCTCCATTCCGCTTCCGGGTGAAGAAGCGGAGTATTAATTATTCAGCAGCGCCTGCTTAAACGAATAGATATGCACCCGCGCCGCCTCTTCCGCCTGTTCGGCATTTCCCTGCTCCAGCGCGGCAATGATCGCTTCGTGTTCGGCGATCACTTCGTTCATGTGCGCAGCGCTGGAAAGCGTGGTGGCCCAGAAACGCTGCGCCTGCGCGTGGATAATGCTGAGAATATCGGCCAGACGACCATTGGCGGCGATATCCGCCAGCACCTGATGAAATTCGCGGTCCAGCAGCATCATCTGTTCGCGATCGCGTGAGGCGCTGGCATGGGCAATGCGCTGATTCATTTCCCGCAAATAGGCGATTTGCGCCGCATTGACCCGCTGCGAAGCCAGCCGCAAGCACAGCGCCTCATTCACCAGACGCACCTCAATTAACTCCAGCGCATCATCAATCGACAGCGGAGACACCATCACGCCCTTGCGCGGGATGATCTGCAACAGCCCTTCCGTCTCCAGCCGATGCACCGCCTGATTCACCGGCGTTCTGCCCATCTCAAGGTCATCCATCACCTGCGCGATATTGAGATAGTCGCCCGGTTTGTAGCGCAGCGTGATCAGCCGGTGCTTGAACGCCAGATAAGCGCGCTCATTTAGCGAAATGCTCTTCGGTGTCGTCGTCGAGCTCACATTTTCAGCCATCACATTACTCATCGCGCAAATCCTTATTAGGTAACTGAGACATATTACACAAAAACCTGGCATGAAAATGGCTAGATTGAAATCACAGTGAAATTTCACACGCATTTCTCAACCGGAGATTTATCCCATGCAATTACGATTTACGACAGATTACGCCGATGCGGCAGTACTGGATGTTGAGGTTAATCAATTTGTTATCGCGGGCTGGGTTGGACGCGATCAGGAAGCGGTGCTGCACCATATCAGGGAACTCGAAGCGCTCGGCGTGCCCGCTCCTGGTGCAGTGCCGCTGTTTTACCGCGTTGCGACCAATCAATTAAGTCAGCAAACGCAACTGGAAGTGGTCGGCGATCAGACGTCCGGTGAAGCCGAACCATTTGTGTTTTTCCATCGCGGCGAATATTGGGTTTCGCTGATTTCCGATCACACCGATCGCCATCTGGAAACTTTCAGCGTGGCGCTATCGAAACAGGCGTGCATCAAACCGGTGGCCGGTCACGCATGGCGCATGTCCGAAGTCAAAGCGCACTGGGATCAACTGGAGCTGCATGCCTGGATCAACGTCAACGGCGACTGGGTGACTTATCAGCAAGGCGCCCTCTCCTCGCTGCTGACGCCGCTCGATCTGCTAAGCCGCTATTTTGCCGCAGGCCAGGTCGAGGAAGGTTTCGCCATGTCGTGCGGCACGCTCAGCGCCATTGGCGGGATTCGTCCATCGAGTGAATTCCGCATGGCGCTGCACGATCCGGTGCTGAATCGCACGTTGGAACACACCTACATCACTGGCTCGCTGCCGGTTATTGCCTGAGGTTTCTATGACAACGTTATGGCAAGCGAGCCAGCAGCTGCTCGCCGGGCAAACCAGCCCTGAAATCCTGACCCAGGATGCGCTGCGTGCCATCGCGGCGGAAAGCGGAGAAGGCAAGCGCGTCTTCACCAAAGTTTATGCCACAGATGTGCAGCAGCAGGCCTCACAAGCCGGCGCGCGCTGGCAGCAGCAACAGCCACGCAGCGCGATTGATGGTCTGCCTATCAGCATCAAAGATCTGTTCGATGTCGCCGGAGAAGTGACCACTGCCGGTTCCCGCTTGCTGAGCAATGCCAGCCAAGCCACGGCGAATGCCAGCTTAGTTGATCGACTGCAGCAGGCCGGTGCCGCCATCGTTGGCAAAACCAATATGAGCGAGTTCGCCTTCACTGGCCTCGGCGTCAATCCGCATTACGGCACGCCCGCTAATCCTTGGCAGCGTGCGCAGCAGCGCATTCCTGGCGGTTCCTCTTCCGGTGCGGCGGTGGCGGTGAGCGATGGCATGTGCCTGGCAGCCATTGGCACCGATACCGGCGGTTCGGTGCGCATTCCAGCGGCGCTGTGCGGATTAACCGGTTTTAAACCCAGCGCCAGCCGCATCGATCAACGCGGTACGCTGCCGCTGGCGGCGTCGCTCGATAGCATCGGTGTAATCGCCCACGACGTGCGCAGCTGCTGGCTGCTCGATAGCGTTATCGCCGATCGGCCGCTGGAGATCGATGATCGGAATCTGTCGGAGGCGCATTTCGTCATCCCGCAGACGCGTGTGCTGGCTGGCCTTGACGAATACGTCAGCGCCGCCTGGCTGCGCGCACTTGATGTGCTGCGCGCGCAGGGCGTGAAAATCACCGAGCTGCCGCTGCAAGAGCTGGCGGAACTCGACACCATCAACGCGCGCGGCGGCATTACCGCGTGGGAAGCCTGGCAATGGCATCAGCATTACGCCCAATCTGAGCCGGAAGCTTACGATCCGCAGGTTCTGACGCGCATTCAACGCGGCAGTTTGCTGAATGAAGAGGATGCCGCCGAACTTTACCAGCTGCGCGCCGACTGGAAACAGCGCGTCGAGCAGGCGGTTGCGCCCTTCGACGGCATATTGATGCCGACGGTGCCGCTGATCGCCCCGACGCTGGCCGAACTCGAGGATCCCGCGCGTTATATGCAGGTCAATCTGCTGATGCTGCGCAACACCAGCGTGATCAACATGCTGGATGGCTGTTCAATTTCTCTGCCTTGTCATCAGCCCGGCGCTGCGCCGGTTGGCCTGATGCTCTCTTCCACCCATGGCAACGATGCTGCGTTACTCAGCTGGGCTGCCGCGATTGAAACCACCCTGAAACGGAGTAGCTGATCATGACTCAACCCCACGGCATGCTGTTTGTCGCCACCAATATCGATGCTGCAGATGAAGCGGATTTCAACCAATGGTACGACCACGAACACGTTGAAGAGCGCGTGGCGATCAGCGGCTTTCTCAGCGGTACGCGTTATCAGGCGGTGGATGCGGAACGCAAATATCTCGGCCTGTACGAAACCGCATCGCTGGAAGCCTTTACCAGCGCGGATTATCACGCCGCCTTCACGCGCCAGACCGAATGGTCGGTGAAGAATCTCAACAAGATGGTCAATCCGATGCGCCGCGTGTGCGCAATTTCACACCAGCATGGACAAGGCAGCGGCAGCCATCTGGCGGTGCTGACGTTGAAAGCCGGTACAGATGTTGCATCGCTGGGCAACTGGCAAAACAGCGTGCAGCAAACGCCGGGCTACATCGCCTCACGTTTGCTGACGCCTGACACCACGCTGAGCTCGCCGCTGCCACGGGAAACCAGCGCGACGCGATCTATGCATCCAATGCTGCTGCTGACCTGCCGAGACGCGCAGGTGTGTAAAACCCTTGCCGCAGATGCCGCGCAGGCGCTCAACGCGGATGTACAGCTCTACTCCCTCAGCTGGCAGTTAACCAAACAGGAGATGGCTCATGGCTAATACCGACTCAACGTTGCCGCACGCTTCCGGCGCGCGCGCCAGCCACAGCAAAACCGGTCGTCTCGCGGCGGCCAGCTCCATCGGTACCGCGCTGGAGTGGTATGACTTCACGGTCTACAACATCATGGCGGCGCTGGTGTTTAACCACGTGTTTTTCCCCAGCTTCGATCCGCTGGTCGGCACTATTCTGGCGTTTTCCACCTATGCGGTCGGCTACATCTCCCGTCCGGTGGGCGGCTTTATCTTTGGTCATCTCGGCGATGTCGCCGGGCGCAAAGCGGTATTGATCACCACATTAGTGATTATGGGCGTCACCACCGCGCTGATGGGCCTGCTGCCCGGCTATGCGGTGTGGGGCATCTGGAGTCCGGTGCTGTTGGTGGCCTTGCGCTTTATTCAGGGCATTGCATTAGGCGGCGAATGGGCTGGTGCGGTGTTGCTGTCGATGGAGCATGGCGATGCCAACAAGCGTGGTCGAAACGCCTCGTTTGCACAGGTGGGTCCATCGTGCGGTACCTTGATTGGTACCGGATTTATCACGCTGGTGACGGTGGCGTTGAGCGGTGAGCAATTCCAGGAATGGGGATGGCGCATTCCGTTCCTGCTCAGTCTGCTGCTGGTGATGTTTGGTTTATGGCTGCGTCGCGGCGTGGAAGAGACCCCAACCTTTGTCGCGATGCAGCAGGCGGAGAAAACCACGCATACGCCGCTCAAAGAGGTGTTTGTGCGCTATCCGCGCGAGCTACTGATCGCGGGCGGTTCACGCATTGGTTCCGACGTACTGTATGCGCTGGTGGTGGTGTTCACTCTCACTTACGTCACCACGGTGCTGCAGCTGCCGCGTCCGCTGGCGTTGATGGCCACCATGCTCGGTGCGATCGGCAATGCCATCACGGTGCCGATGTTCGGCGCGCTCTCCGACAAGCTCGGCCGTCGTCCGGTTTACATTGCCGGGGCGCTGCTGGCGATCGTCTGGTCGTTTGTGTTCTTTGTGCTGCTGGATAGCTCACAGCCGGTGCTAATCGTGCTGGCGGTGATTGGCGGCTTGCTGATTCACGCGGTGATGTACGGACCGCAGGCGGCATTTGTCACCGAGCAGTTCCCCAGCCACGTACGCTACGCCGGATCGTCACTGGCTTACACGCTGGCGGGCATCATCGGCGGCGGCTTTGCGCCCTTAATCATTACGACCTTGTATAAAGAGATGGGCAGCACGATGTGGGTATCGCTGTATGTCAGCCTGGCGTTGCTGATCACGCTATTTGCGCTGTGGAAGGCGAAAGAGACCGCGCATCGCCCGCTTTAATCAGACAGGTGTTTGGCGAGGGATTGCCAGACTTCAGCAGAGGAGAACAACAAGGCGCGGCACGCGCGACCCTATTAGTGCAGTTTTTTCGCCAGAATACGAATGGCTTTATCGCAGGCAACTTTGGTTTTGCTATCGGTGGAACGCAAACTCAGGCGATACAACGCGCCAATAAGTTCCTGAACGGTAAGCGCTTCATCAGGACGAAGGATACGAGTCACCACCCTTCCCACCAATGCGCGAATCTCTTCCGTAATATCTGAATCTTCGTCTTTCACTTGCCCTCCGGCTTTACGCTTCGCTTATTTAGGAAGTATCCGCCTCCTAATTAGACAAATTTTAGTCCAGCAGCTTCATTACTAACTTGATGGTCTCAGGTTCATCTTTTACATCCGTGATCTTGCCCACAACGCGCATGCCAAAGGCGATACAGAGGATCAATCCTGCGGCGGTATCAACATCCAGATTGGGCGTGACCGATCCATCTTCCTGGCCCTGTTTGAGTAACGAGGCGAGGAAGTTTTTATTGCGTATGACCGCTTCACTGACCAGTTGCGAGAGATCGTCATCCAGCACCTGTAGCTCCACCGCGCTGCCCACCACTAAACAGCCGGTGCGACCTTCCACCGCCCGCGCGGAATCGAGGTAAAACTGCAGCAGCTCGCTGAGCTTCTCGCGGCCGGTGGTGAACTGCGCCAGACGCTGACGCAGATCGGCATTGCGCACCGAAAGGTAGCGTTCAAACACCAGCAGAAACAGGCTGCGCTTATCTTTGAAAGCCTTGTAGATGCTGCCCGCCGTCAGCCCCATCGCCTCGCCCAAATCATTCAGAGAAGCGGCATGAAAACCCTTTTGACGAAAAACGATCATGGCTTTGTCCAGAGCCTGTTCGATATCGAACTCTCTTGGGCGGCCACGCTCTCTGCTTTTCGTGTCGGTGGTTTGCGTTTTGCTCATAGCGGATGGCATTGGGTAATGCGGGTTTCCAAAAGTTGACGGAAATGTCTTATCGGCGGTTACTATATCGCAACAAACCACTGCATGTATAGCCAGGTAAGCATAATGCTTTATAGAGCAATAAGTTAGCTTGTAAAGCCTGCCTTTATTACCGCTCCACCTCACGCAATTTCAAATCTTCGAGTCAGCTCACAGCCCTGCCAGGCAAAGCGCAAATCCTGTGCCAGAATTAATGCACCCGCTGGCATCAGGCCAGCAAAGGCGAGCACACAGTAACCACTAACCAGGGAGTTCGACATGAACGAAGATCGTATTAGCGGCAACTGGAAGCAGTTCAAAGGGAAAGTGAAGGAAAAATGGGGCGACCTGACTGATGATGATATGACCGTGGTCGAAGGAAAACGCGATCAGCTGGTCGGTAAAATCCAGGAACGCTACGGTTATGAAAAAGACCGTGCGGAGAAAGAAGTCAAAGAGTGGGAAGATTCGAATAAGTTCCACTGGTAAATCCTGACGTTATGCCGGACAACCGGTGTCCGGCATGCAACGATCAGTGCTTGGTGGAGTCATCCGCCGCAACGTTTTTCGCCATAAAGCTCATCACGTTTTCTTCAGATTTCTCGGCGTTGTCGGCTGTGCTGCTGCTCTTCACCAACTCTAAAGCCAGTCTGGCGACTCGCACATCTTCCACCGTATCACCGGCATGAATCATCTTCTCTAATTGCGCGAGCAGCGTGGTGCGCGAGACCGGTGCATCCTGATTAAATAATTCAAGCACCGCATCACCAATCGTGATGTCGCATAGCTGTTTATCATTACTGTTTTTCATGGGCTCTCTGTAACCGTCTCAACCAACCCTGGCTGGGGGATCCTGACGTGGCTGAGCATACCCACTGAGAAAAAAACGTCAAATATAAAAAAATGTCGATGCAATCGAAAATGCATCGACATGAAGCGTTAGGCATTAAACGTCGAGTTTGCGGCCGGTCAGCCACTCGACCATTGCGGGATCGCGGTGCGAGAAGAAAGCGCTGGTCGCGCTATCCAGCGCGGTAATTTGCTGCATCTCTGCGTCGTTCAGTTCAAAATCCAACACGTTGATATTTTCTGCCATGCGTTCTTTGCGCACCGATTTCGCTAGCGACACGATGCCGCGCTGGAAGATCCAGCGCAGAACCACCTGACCCACGCTCTTGCCATATTTTTCGCCAATCGCCGTCAGTAGCGGATGCTGGAATAAACCATTTCTGCCTTCCGCAAACGGCGCCCAGGCTTCGGGCTGAATGTTGCGACTCTTCATCCACGGCACAGCGTGCAGTTGTTGGTTGAACGGATTGACTTCCACCTGATTGACTGCCGGAACAATCTTGTTGAAAGCGATGAGATCCGCCAGGCGATCCGGCTGGAAGTTGCTGACGCCAATCGCTTTGATCTTGCCCGCCTGCTGCAACTCTTCCATCGCACGCCACGCGCCGTGCACATCGCCGTACGGCTGGTGAATCAGATAGAGATCGACATAATCCATCTGCAGGCGATTGAGTGAGCGCTCAAACTGCGCTTTGGCACCTTCATAATTAGTGTCCTGCAGCCACAATTTGGTAGTGACGAACAGCTCATCGCGCGCGATGCCGCTCTGCTTGAGGGCATTGCCGACCTGAGTTTCGTTTTGGTAGGAGGCGGCGGTATCGATCAGGCGATAACCGGTTTCAATGGCGTCGATTACCGCACGCTCGCACTCAGCGGCATCGGTCATCTGAAACACACCAAAGCCCAGCAGAGGCATATCGAGGCCGTTATTGAGTTTTATAGTTTGCATGGCGTTATCCTTTTGAGAGTTTCCAAAAGCATAACGCCACCGCATTGATTTGATTAGATCCGGTAATCAGCTAGGGTTTATTAGTTGTATTCATCAATCAACAAACCCTGCCGTTGAGCTATTGCAGATGCTTCTGCTGCAAAAACAGGCTGACCTGATCGGCGATCTGTACGTTATTCAGGTCGGAGAACGGGAAATGAGTGTTGCCTTTAATGCCGATTTCCGGCAGATGAATCACCTGCACATCGCCACCGTGTTTATTCACCACATCTCGCCACTGGCGCGCCATTGCCAGCCTTACGCGCCAGCTGTCCTGCGCCGGCATGGCGCTGGGTTTATCCGGGATGTTATCTCCATAGAAGATCAGAATAGGAATTTTGGTCAGCGCCATAAACTTATCCAGCGCCACCGGTTCACCCTTCAGCGTATCGAACGCGCTGGGCATTGCTGGCGGTAATTCATTTTCTGGAAACACAAAGCCGCTACCCGGTTCAAAGGCGACGATGGATTTGACCTTGCTGTTTTTCATCGCGGTGTACCAGCCTGGTCCGCCGCCCTGCGAATGGGTAAACAGAATAGCGGGACCGCTTTTATCGACCACGGCGGACAGCGCATCCGAAATCACATTGACGTCAAACGGCCCGGTATTCGGCGTCATCTGGCGGAAGTATTGGTTCAGCGCCTCTTTATCCTGTGAGAACTGCACGCCTTTGAAGAAGGTGGGCCACACGCCGAGGCGAAACTGATTGAACCACAGCTGCTCATCCGGTTTCGGCGTTAGCGTGCTTTCTACCGTGCTGCGACCGGCGCTACCGCGACGCGGCTGATCGACCAGATAAGTGGCAAATCCGCGCCGTAGAAAGAGGTTCTGGAAGCCTTCGCGGCCATCCGGCGTGCTTTCCCAGGTGCGGGAAAACTGTCCGGCACCGTGCAGCATCACGATGGGATATTTATGCGCATGTGGCGGAATTTGATAAAACACCGCCGCGTGATCGCCATGATAAGTCTGGCCTACGGCATCCAGCGGCTTTTTGGCATCGAATTGCCCTGGCGCGGTTATCACCGTGCCGCCCGCCGCAAAACTACCTTGTTCCTGAATCACTAAAGGCTCCGACTGCGCGGCGACGATAAAGCTGGTCGCCAGCAGACAGATGCTGCAGATTTTGAGTGAATTTTTCAAAAATCTTTCCTCTGCTAGCTTATATCGCCTGCAATGCACTTTCCGCGCGATCCGCCGCCTCAACTTCCCCATTGGCGCGCAACATGTCCGCCAGCTGCTGCAACTGGCCGCGCGTGATCCCTACGCGCAAGCTGGCGCGCGTATGTGACAGCAGCTGCGATTCTGCTCCCGGCGTGGCGGCCAATGCGCCCACCGTAGCCAGCTCGCGGCTTTGCCAGTCAAGGTTGTCACGGGCAAAAATATCGCCAAACAGATGGGTTTGCAGGAACTGATTGATCACCGGTGCGAAGTCGAAAAGTGGTCCTTGCACCGGTGCGCCAGAAATTTTGGTCTGGTTGTCGGTGCCCAGCTGACGCAGCGCATCGCCCACCGGAACCGGCTGCGTCGGCTCTTTGCCGATTTCATCCTTAATGCCGCGCTGCTTGCGCGCTTCCGTGACTTTCATCAGCGCGCTCAGCGCGTTGAGACTGCGCGGGAAACCGGTGTAGGCATACAGCTGCACCAGAATTTCTTTGGCTTCGTTTACCGTTAATCCGGCGTCAAGCCCCTGATTAAGCGCCGCATCCAGTTTTTCCATGTTGCTGGTTGCCATAAACGCCGCCATCAGCGGAATGGCTTGTTGACGTGCAGAGAGCGTTTCAGACTGCATTGTTGACGTCTTCATATGAAAGTTATCCTCGTTTTAGTGGTGCGACTTTGCCGTGGCGCCGCGGATCGCCATTACCGCGCTCGCCACGGTAAACAGCGCGATAATCCAGCCCATGGTCCACGGCGTGCCGTCACTTAACAGCGCCAGCAGCAACGACGAGATGATGCCGCTGCCGTATTGCAGCGAGCCAATCAGCGCCGAGGCGGAACCCGCCATATTCGGCACCGCATCCATCGCCGCCGCCGTTGAGGTGGCCGCGATGATGCCGTTCATCGAGAAGAACACGAACACCGAGAGAATGATCATCACGATGCCGCCGAGCTGCAGTTTGGTGCAGAGCGCAAGGATCAGCGCTGCCACGGTGGCGGTTAACACGGCAAACTTCAGTAGCGACTCAAGCGGATAGCGATGCACCAAACGTCGATTCACCATGCTCACCGCCATCAAACCCACCACGTTGACCGCAAATAGCCAGCCATAGTGCTGCGCATCGATGCCAAAGTAAGAGATGTAGACAAAAGGCGAGCCGGTAATAAAGGCGTAGGCCGCGACGTAATAGCACGCCACGCACAGGGTAAAACGCATGAAATGGCGATTTTTCAGCAGCGCGAAATAGTTGCGAAACGCGCCCGGCAGCGAGGCTTTTACCCTTTTCTCCGGCGGCAAGGTTTCCGGCAACCAGCAGATCAACATCAGCATCACGCCGCCGATAGCCGCTAAAAGCCAGAAGATGGCATGCCAGGATGTCACGCGGATCATCTGGCCGCCCATCAGCGGCCCGGCAATCGGCGCAATCGCCATAATTACCATCAGCGTCGAGAGCATCTGTGCAGCACGCGAGCGAGCAAACAGATCGCGAATCATGGCGCGCGCCAGCATCGGTCCGGTACAAGCGCCTAAAGCCTGGAACACACGCCAGAACACGATGTGGGTGATGTCAGTGGAGAGCGCACAACCTGCAGAGCCGATGACAAAAAGCGTCAGGCCAATAAACAGCGGCGTTTTACGGCCGAAGTGATCGCTCAACGGCCCCCAAATCAGCTGGGCAATACAGAAGCCGATAAGAAAGCCGGTGATGGTGAGTTCCGCATCGCCGTGCAGCTCGCGCGCCATGATCGGCATGGCGGGCAGATAGATATCCGTGGATAGCGAGGTGATCGCCATCAACGCACTCAGAATGAGAATAAACGGCAAACCGCTCGATTTGACGGTGAAGGATTGCGTACGCGTTGAGGCGTGATCCATGTTGAATTCCAGAGAGATCGAATTCGTCCATGTTAGCGGAAGGGATTGTGAAGATAATGGCCTGAAATAGTATTGGGTCTATGAGGTTGATTCATTAATCAGAGGTCGCCATAAATGGCGCCCCTACAAAACCCTACCCGTTTGTCGTAGGGTCGCCATTTATGGCGACCATTTAACCAGGTGCGCATGAATGCGCATCCTACAAAACCCTGGCCGTCTGTGGCGACCTGGCATGGAATTAATCCCGTCCACATGAGACACTCTGGCTTATTCCGTCAATAAATCCATTTCACGCCATGAAAACCTTTCTGATTATCGTGCCCGACGGCGGCATGCTGTTTGAAGCGGCGGGTATCGCCGACATCCTGATGCGCGCCAATCAGCATCTGCCGGTTGGCGTTGACCAGCAACGCTATCGCGTTAGCCTCGCCACCACTCAATCGCATCAGGTGATCCACGGCCAATCGGGCCTCAATCTATTAGCCGACCTCAAACTGGCCGATCTCGATCCGCGCACTGCCTGGGACACCATCATGATCACCGGACGCGGCGACAGCGCGGAAGAAGGCAACATGGTGGTCGATTTCATTAAGCTGGCAGCCCCGCAGGCGCGCCGCGTGGTTTCGGTGTGTGGCGGCGCAATGCTGCTGGCGGAATCCGGCTTGCTGGATGGCCGTCGTGCCACCACGCACTGGCGCTTACTCGATACTTTGCAGTCGCGTTATCCAGAGATTCAGGTGGAAGGCGGTCCGCTCTTTATTCAGGACGGACCGATCTGGACCTCCGGCGGCGTCAGCTCGGGCTTTGACCTGACATTGGCGCTGGTGGAAGAGGATTTCGGCTTTAGCGTGGCGCGCGATATCGCGCAGGATATGGTGATGTATCTGCGCCGTCCGGGCGGACAGATGCAGTTCAGCCGTTTTCATCTGCAAACGCCAAGCGGCATCGGCCCGATCGGTGAACTGCAACACTGGATCCGCGCCAACCTCGCCGACGATCTGTCGGTGGAGAAGTTGGCGGAGCGCGTTGCCATGAGCCCGCGCAACTTCACCCGCGTGTTCACCCGAGAAACCGGTGCGCCACCCGCACGTTATGTGGCCGAAGCGCGCCTCGCCGCCGCGCGTGAACAGCTGGAGCAAAGCAACGACACGCTGGATCGCATCGCGCAACATACCGGCTTCGGCAGCAGCATCAATTTACGCCGCAGCTTTGAGCGACAGCTGCATCTCACGCCGGGCGAATATCGTCAACGCTTCCACTGCAGGAAATTGGCGTAAAGTGATCCTTATTTGGCGTTTACGCCACCTTGGCATCGGCCTAGAGTGACTCCAGCATCTTCGGAAAAGGAGTCAACCATGATTAAGATCGGTATCAACGGCTTTGGCCGTATCGGACGTAACGTTTTTCGTGCAGCGCTGGGCAGCGATGATATTGAAATCGTCGCCATCAACGACCTCACCGACAGTAAAACTCTCGCGCATCTGTTGAAACACGATTCCCTGCTCGGCAGATTACCGGCGGAAGTGGAAGCCGGCGAAGGCGAATTGCGCATTGATGGCAAAGCGGTGCGCGTGTTCAGCGAGCGCGATCCGGCGAATATTCGCTGGCGCGATGTCGGCGTGGATATCGTGATTGAAGCCACCGGCTTCTTCACCGAACGCGACAAAGCCGCCGTGCACATCACTAGCGGCGGCGCGAAGCGCGTGATTATCTCCGCGCCCGGCAAAAACGATGATCTGACGATTGTGTTGGGCGTGAACGACCAGCGTTACGATCCGCAGCAGCACTTTGTGGTGAGTAACGGCAGCTGCACCACCAACGGCTTAGCGCCAGCGGCGGCGGTGCTGCATCAGGCGTTTGGCATCGAGCACGGATTAATGAACACCACGCATGCTTATACCAACAGCCAGGTGCTACACGACCAGCCAGAGAAAGATCTGCGCGGTGCGCGGGCGGCGGCGCTGTCGATTGTGCCTTATTCAAGCGGTGCGGCGAAGGCGCTCGGTCGGGTGATTCCGGAGCTGGATGGTCGATTGACCGGCTATTCCCTGCGCGTGCCGGTGCCGGTGGTTTCGATTGTGGATTTAACCGTGACGCTGAAACGCGATGTGACAGCAGAAGAGGTGAACGACGCCTTTAAAGCGGCGGCGGCAGAAGGTCCGCTGAAGGGGATTCTCGGATACAGCGACGAACCGCTGGTATCGAGCGATTATCAGGGCGATGCCCGTTCATCGATTATTGATGGGCTTTCTACGCTGGTGATTGGCGGCAATCTGGTGAAGATCCTTGCCTGGTATGATAACGAATGGGGCTTCTCGAACCGTTTGGTGGATTTAGCCCGCTTGATGGCAAAACGCGGCTTGTAAGGTAGGGTCGCCATTTATGGCGACCTTCTCACCAATAACGTCGTTACTTCAACCCCATCGCATCCTTCAGGGTAAAGAACAGATCGGTCTGATCGGTCAAGCCCACCACGTTGGCCGCATGCGGGCCATACGCCGCAATACGCACCTGCGTGCCGGTGTGCTCCTGCGAATCCTCTTCTGAATTGCCGTAACTGATGGTCATCACTGCACCATCTTTGGTGTTCACCGCCTGCGTCAGGCCCGGCGCCTTGGTGCCGTTTTCCACGATCTGGCTGCTGTGCGCGTGATCGGCGGTCACCACCACCAGCGTATCGCCATGCTCGCGCGCAAATGCCAGCGCCTGCTGCACCGCTTCATCAAGATCGACAGTTTCGCCAATCTGACCGCATGGATTAGCCGCATGGTCCTGCTTATCAATCGACGCGCCTTCCACCTGCAGGAAGAAGCCTTTTTCATTGGTGCTCAACAGATCGATGGCCTTTTTGGTCATCTGCGCCAGCGTCGGTACCGAAGCTGGGCGCTCTTTATTCACTTCACAGGTCACCACCGGCTTATCAATGTTGCCATGATAGCTGGCTTTCGGTCCCTGCCAGCGCACCGGCATATTGCCGTCGGCGAACAGGCCAAGCACCGGTTTGCTCTGATCGGCCTGCTGAATGGCGTTCATACCATCCAGATTATCAATCCACTGATAGCCCAGCGCCTGTGCCTGTTCGCGCAGGGTTTTGCCCTGATACTCGCCAGCTTTGGCGGTTTCGCCGAAGGATTTCGCGCCGCCGCCCAGCGTGACGTCCGCGCGGGTTTTCAGCATCTGCTCGGTAATCGATCCTTTACCACCCTGCTCCAGCGCATTGGTTGGGCACAGCTCAGTGGTTTTCTCCGGGCCGTAGCATTTACGCGAGGTGACGTGGGCGATCAACGCCGCTGGCGTGGCGTCCTGCAACTCAGCTGTGGAGACGTTGCCGGTGGCTTTACCGGCGGCTTTTGCCAGCTCAAGAATCGTTACCTGATCTTTGCCATTCACGTCGACGCCAATCGCGCCGTTGTAGGATTTGGTGCCAGTGGCCCACGCGGTGGCCGAGGCGGCGGAATCCGTCACGTAATTTGGCTTGTGGGTTTTCTTGTCTAATGAATAGTGCGTGTATTGACCGGTAAGCGGCAACGCATCAATACCGGGGAAGAAACCGCCTGCACCACGCGCCTGATTACGCGCGGCGGTGATTTCCGAATCTCCCATGCCGTCACCAATCAGCAGAATCACGTTTTTCGCCGTGCTATTGCTTAATGAAGCTTTCAGCGCTTCGGTCTGGTCGCCAGTGAGACGTCGTGCGCCACCGTGTTCGGTGACATCGCCGGTAGCGGCGCGGGAATATTGTGCATCTTCTGCCACTGCTGATGTCGCGATCAGTGATGCCAGCAGCGTAACCGTAAAGAGAGGTATCTGTTTCATTTATAAGCATCCTTATCCATAGATATAACCAAATGTTTCCGCGGACAAGTCTGCGACAGTGCGGTGACATTTTTGTGACAGAAAGGGAATGATTTGATGACAGAATCGCCATTGTGAGCAGGCTAACGGCAATACGCTCAGAGCTTAAGCGAATAGAACAAAAGGAGAAAATAGCACTTGACCCTTTTCAGCGATCTCCCTATAGTAGCGCCCCGTTGACCCAGCGCGGTTGACAAAAAAATGTGGTGAGGTGTCCGAGTGGCTGAAGGAGCACGCCTGGAAAGTGTGTATACGGCAACGTATCGGGGGTTCGAATCCCCCTCTCACCGCCACATTCTAAAGAAGAGCCTGAACGAAAGTTCAGGCTTTTTTTTGCTTATTTCTGAGGGGGATTCGAATCCCCGACATAAAAAACCCGGCTCACGCCGGGTTTTGCTTAGGCTACATTCTCAATCAAACGGTTAACTGTAAGCGTGCAGCGTGCGTTGGCACAGCGCTGAACGGACGCAATCCTCTTTGCCGAAACGCACCACGCCAATCATCTCATCCTCTTCGAAGCGCGCTAACGCATCGGCGAGGCCAGATTTAGCATGGGATGGCAGGTCGCACTGGGTGATATCGCCGTTGACGATAACCGTCACGTTTTCCCCAAGGCGAGTCAGGAACATCTTCATCTGTGCGGCGGTGACGTTTTGTGCCTCATCAAGGATCACCACAGCATTTTCAAAGGTACGTCCACGCATGTAGGCGAAGGGCGCGATCTCTACCTTGGCAATTTCGGGCCGCAGGCAGTATTGCATAAAGGAAGCGCCGAGACGTTTAACCAGAACGTCATATACCGGTCGGAAATAAGGCGCGAATTTCTCGGAAATGTCTCCGGGGAGGAAACCGAGATCTTCATCCGCCTGCAGAACCGGGCGCGTCACGATAATCCTTTCGATATCCTTATTGATCAGGGCCTCAGCCGCTTTGGCTGCGCTAATCCAGGTTTTTCCGCAGCCGGCTTCACCGGTGGCGAAAATAAGCTGTTTCGTTTCTATGGCATGGAGATAGTGTGCCTGAGCTTCATTTCTGGCTTCAATCGGCCCGCGGTCACGTGCATCACGCGCCATACCAATCGAATCCAACCCACCCATTTGCACCAGCGAAGTGACCGATTCTTCTTCACGCTGACGGTGACTGCGAGAGTCGCTACGAATAACGCGTCTTGCTTCACGACGTGCTTTGATCACTGCTTTCTGTCTTCCCATAGTGGCACCTTACAGTTGGTTTCATTTATCGCGGCGGATCACCCGCGGCGATGACTTGAACGCTTTAGAGGTTTAGTTGGCTTCCTTGTAAGCCGTGTCGAGCCAGTGAGAATGGTACGCATCAGCGCCGAGACGCAGGCGCGCACCGGTAAAGAAAATGAGATTGAACGAGAACGATGTTTGAAAAGTAGAGAGGTTGTTTAGCAGGGAAGAAATCCCCCGCAGTGTACTGCGTGTGTTGAAACTATTTAACTGTCCCACAGAGAGACGAATCATGCGCGAACTCCAGTGGCTTAGCCACACAACTGACAACGCTTATGAATAAAGTGCATCATATTTGCGGTGGTTTGCAACATTAATTTTACGTCCCGATAAAGAAAAAAAGATAAGCGAAGCCTGAGGCCTTTTACCTTAAATTAAATTTTGTATATTTATCAAATGGATGGTTTATTGGCGGGTGGTGGAACTTTTTAGGAACATTCGGAAGTGACTACGTCCAGCGTAAAGTTTAAGGAATGCTTAACAAACGCGCCTGCGTAACGCTAGCCAACGCAGGCGCTGCACATTTATTAATCAGGCCTGCAGTAAAGATTGCCCGAGATAATGGTTTTTATCCGCCACACCCGGCAGCGCGAAAAAGTATCCGCCACCAATCGGGCGAATATATTCTTCCAGCGCTTCACCATTAAGGCGCTGCTGCACGGTAATAAAGCCTTTGGCTAAATCATGCTGGTAACAAACAAACAATAAACCCATATCCAGCTGACCCGAACCGGTAATACCGCTGGAATAGCTGTAACCGCGCCGCAGCATCAAGCTGCTATCGGTTTCCGGCGTACGTGGGTTGGCGAGACG
Source organism: Pantoea sp. SOD02 (assembly GCF_024707505.1). GTDB lineage: Bacteria > Pseudomonadota > Gammaproteobacteria > Enterobacterales > Enterobacteriaceae > Pantoea > Pantoea symbiotica. The sequence continues at coordinate 2,422,880 of NZ_CP102604.1, forward strand.
AATATGCGCATCCAGCGCAATTAAATCACCATCGGGATCTTTGCTGTAATCCGGTACGTCATGCTCGTTTTTCATGCCGAGCGGCGCACCCGATAACTTCTCACGACCGAAGATGGTTTGCTGCTCGCCGAGCGGCGTGCGGTCCCACATTTCGACATGAAAACGGATGATGCGCACCGCCTGATAGCTGCCGCCGCGCGTCCACTCCGGTTCCTGTTGCTCGTCGGTGACCCACAACAGCTGGTTCATCAACGCTGGATTGTGGGTATCAGGATTGGCGGTGCCATCTTTGAATCCCAGCAGGTTGATCGGCGTTTCTTTGCCGTTGCTGCGCGCCGCATGGTCGGCAATAAAGCCGTCACGACGCCAGCGCACCGCCAGCAGATCCGGCGTACGTTTGATGATGTCACGCAGCGCGTGAATCACCGTGTCCTGCGTGTTGGCGCAAATCTGTAGCAGCAGGTCGCCGTGGCACTGTTCAGCATCCAGCGAATCATTGGGAAAACGTGTCATGGTTTGCAGCTGCGCCGGCTTGTGTTTGCTCAAGCCGAAGCGCTCATCAAACAGCGACGTGCCCACCGACAAGGTCATGGTGAGATTATCGGGCGCGATATCGGCACCGAGTATCCCCGAATCCATTGGCGGCAGCTGCGGGTTAGTGACAGCAGGCGCCGGTCCACCTTGCGTGAGAAATGCGAAGCGCTCGGTCAGCAAGCGAAACAGACGTTCAAGCTCGGCTTTATCGCTGGCCAGCACATCGAACGCCACCAGCATTATCGAGGCCTGCTGCGGCGTAACGATACCGGCTTGATGATCGCCGTAAAAAGGTTGCGCCTGCTGGCGCGAGTTGGGTGCAACCGTGCCGGGAGAGAAGCTATCGGCGGCGGCCGTGTGGAACGGACAACCGCCGCCGAGGGCGGCCGCGCCGCCCAACATGCCTAATCCCTGCAATAATCGACGACGCGACGGCTGCGCCGCGTCATTTTTATCACTCATGATCAGTCGAGACCCAAGGTTCCACGCAGCAGGGAGAGATCTTCCGCCAGCGTGGTAATCGGGCCTTTCAGCGCATTACGGTCAGCGGTGGTCAGTTTTTCGTACGACTCAAAGCCGTCTTTAGTGCGATATTTGCTGAGAATGCCGTCCACTTTCTTGAAGTTGGCATCCACTTTCGCCAGCAGCTGCGGATTGTTTTTCTGCAGCAGCGGACGCAACAGATCAACGATTTTCTGCGCGCCATCAATGTTGGCCTGGAAGTCAGAGAGATCGGTACGGCTGTAACGGTCTTCTTCACCGGAAATTTTGCTGGAAGCCACTTCTTCAATCAGACCCGCCGCGCCGCCGACCACTTTCGCCGGTGGGAACGCCAGTTCGCTGATGCGGGTTTGCAGATCCAGCACATCCTGATTCAACTTAGTGGCAAACTCTTCGGCACCTTTGGTGGTGTTATCGGCGAACAGGATTTTTTCCAGACGGTGGAAACCGGTGAATTTCGGATCTTCGTTTTTCTTCTCGAAGTCATCTTCACGCGCATCAATGCTGCCATCGAGGTCGGAGAACAGCTCGGCGATCGGTTCGATACGCTCGTAATGCACGCGCGTTGGCGCATACAAGGCTTTGGCTTTCTCAACGTCACCGGCTTTCACCGCATCGGTAAACGCCTTGGTGCCTGCCACCAGCTCTTTCACTTCGTTCATCACGTAGACTTTATAGTCGGCGATAGGGCCAACCAGCTCCAGCACGTCCGGTTTGCCGGATGCCGCTTTCTTCGCATCACCACTCACTACCAGCTTGCCTTTCGGATTGCTCAGCAGGCCGCAGGTCATGTCATATTCGCCCGCTTCCAGATTGGCGGTCAGTTTTTGGCTGAAGCCTGGCGCGATGTTTTCCCGCTCTTCCACCACCATCACCCCTTTCAAAATCTCCCACTCCAGCGCTTTCTGGCTGTTGTTTTTGATGATGAACTGGGTTTTACCGGCCTGCACGTTGAGCGACATCGGCTCACATTGTTTGTCGGTCACGGTAACCGTGACTTGCGGGACGGCAGCAGCAGAAGCGGCACCGGAAAGCGCCAGCATAGCAACCAACAGCGCCTTACGGCGGAAGCGAATCGTCATAGTGATATCCCTGTTACATGGAAGAACAGGCGCGCAATCGCGCCTGATTTAATTTCAGCGAGTGGTGCGCGCCGCGTTGATCGAAGGTCGCGCCGGGAAGAAGAACAGCAGTAGCGCCGGAATAAGGTAGATGAGCCACATCGCCACTTCGCTGACGCTTGGCGCTTCCTGATAGCCCAAAATCCCTTCCAGCAGCGTGCCGAATACCGAGTGCGTTGACAGCGTGTTGCTCATATCGAACGCGACATCCTGGAAGTGATTCCACAATCCGGCTTCGTGGAAGGCGCGAATGGCACCGGCGGCCAATCCGGCGGCAACAAACAGAATGAACAAGCTGGTCCAGCGGAAAAAGTGCGCGAGGTTGAGGCGAATGCCGCCGTAATAGAGCAAAAAGCCCAGCGCCACGGCAGTAGCCAAGCCGAGCACCGCGCCGAGCGGCGGCGCATACCCGACATCCTGAGTGAAAGCGGCCAGCAGGAAGAACACCGATTCCAGCCCTTCACGCGCCACCGCCAGAAACACCATCAGCACCAGCGGAAAGCCGCTGCCGCCCTGCTTCTGCAGCGCCTGATCGACCGATTTTTCCAGCGTGGCTTTGATATTGCGCGAGACTTTGCGCATCCAGAACACCATCGACGTCAGGATCACCACGGCAATCACCGCGACGATGCCTTCGAACAGCTCCTGCTGTTTTTGCGGGAACTCACCGGTGGTTTCATTGATGAAGATACCCAACGCTAAGCAGAGTGCGGCAGCAATAAATACGCCAGCCCACATCGCGGGAAACCATTGGGTGCGATGGGTGCGTTTGAGATAGCTAGCAATCAGGCTGACGATGAGCGCTGCTTCCAGACCTTCGCGCAGCATGATGAGAAAGGGAACGAACATCACCAACCTCTTGAATTTTAAGAAGAGTAAAGCTTGGGTAAAAAAACGTAAAGTGCGAACGATATCGATTATCATTATCGCAAGAAGAAATACAAGTCACAGCGGGAAATTAATTTTGATTTTGCGGGTTGGAGAGCGGGAAGATGGGGGATGGTCGCCATAAATGGCGACCCTGCCGATGTGGGAATGAGGTCGCCATGAATGGCGACCCTACGGGTTATTTGCTCTGATATTCGGCTTCGGCTGCGGCAAAACGCTGCTGCGCGGCTTCAGATGGGCCACGACCCAACAGGCTGAACACCACAATTGCGATGCTGGCGAAGGCGAAGCCAGGAATGATTTCGTACAAATCGGTGTAGCCGTAAGATTTCCACAGCAACACGGTCAGCGCACCTACCACCATACCGGCCAGCGCACCGTTGCGCGTCATACGCTTCCAGCACACGCCGAACAACACTACCGGACCAAACGCGGCACCAAATCCTGCCCACGCATAGCTGACTAAACCAAGTACGCGGTTTTCCGGATTCGCCGCCAGCGCGATAGCGATCAACGCAATCAGCAGCACCATCAAGCGCCCTACCCACACCAGCTCTTTCTGGCTGGCATTTTTGCGCAGGAAGCCTTTATACAAGTCTTCGGTCAGGGCGCTGGAGCACACCAGCAACTGACAGCTCAGCGTAGACATCACCGCTGCCAGAATCGCAGAGAGTAAGATACCGGCAATCCACGGGTTGAACAGAATACGCGCCAGCTCAATAAACACGCGCTCGCCGTTCTGGCTGACGTTAGCCGCGTGTTCTGGATGGTTCTGGAAGTAAGCGATACCAAAGAAGCCGACGGCAACCGCACCCGCCAGGCACAGGATCATCCAAATCATGCCGATGCGACGGGCTGTGCGAATGGTGTGATGCGAATCCGCCGCCATAAAGCGCGCCAGAATATGCGGCTGGCCAAAGTAGCCGAGCCCCCAACCGAGCAGCGAAATCACCGCGACAAAGTTCAGTCCTTTCAGCATGTCAAGATTCTCAAGACTTTTCGCCTTAATCACCGCCATCGATTCATCCAGGCCGCCTACCGCGACGATCACAATCACCGGCGTCAGAATCAGCGCGAAAATCATCAGGCTGGCCTGCACGGTATCGGTCCAGCTCACCGCGAGGAAACCGCCCACCAGCGTATACAGAATAGTCGCTGCGGCACCGGCCCACAGCGCGGTCTGGTAATCCATACCAAAGGTGCTTTCAAACAGACGCGCACCCGCGACCACGCCAGAAGCACAATAGATAGTGAAAAAGATCAGAATCACCACCGCCGAGATAACGCGCAGCAGTTTGCTGTTGTCCTCGAAACGGCTGGAGAAGAAGTCTGGCAGGGTTAACGCATTATCATGATGCTCGGTCTGCACGCGCAGACGTCCCGCAACGATGCGCCAGTTCAGCCATGCGCCAATAATCAGGCCGATGGCGATCCAGCTTTCTGAAATACCGGAAAGGAATATGGCGCCCGGCAGGCCCATCAATAACCAGCCGCTCATATCGGAAGCACCGGCAGACAGCGCGGTGACCACGCTGCCTAAACTGCGTCCGCCGAGAATATAGTCGTCAAAACTTTTGGTTGAACGGTAAGCAATGAAACCTATTAACACCATCCCAAGGATATAAACGATAAAGGTCACCAACATCGGTGTACTTATACTCATCTGACTCTCCACTTATTATTTGATCCACTAAGAGAAATCTTCTAATCATCGCTGCCGGAACGGGGCAACGGCATGATTTGACCGCATCCAGAGAAAGCGATTTCTCTTAAGGCGCGGTATCCTGCCGCAAAGGTGCGGCGCGCACAATGCATTTAACACAGCTGTCACATTGGTGACACTAATGCTGCTTTTTTTCTGCCCAGAGGTTGCACTCGATCACATTAAGGTTGCACCTCGGTCGCCATGAATGGCGCCCCTACAGAAAACGCCTGGCTTCGTAGGGTCGCCATTCATGGCGACCGCCCAGCAACATCGGTTGCACAAAGTTGCAACATAGGTGATATTGCTGCCACGCAAGCGATGAATCACTATTTTCGAGGACGAGGACATCATGGGAACCACTACCATGGGGGTGAAGCTGGATGAAGCCACCCGCGATCGCATTAAACTGGCAGCACAGAAACTTGACCGCACATCTCACTGGCTGATCAAGCAGGCCATTTTTAACTATCTTGAGCAGCTGGAAGCCGGTGAATCCGTGCCGGAAATCCCGCAACAGTTAATCGATGCGCTGGCTGATGAAGGCGTGCCAGAAGAGTCACTGCAGCCTTTCCTCGACTTCGCAGAACACATTTTGCCGCAGTCGGTAACGCGTTCGGCGATCACTGCCGCGTGGCGTCGTCCTGAGACCGATGCCGTGCCGATGCTGCTGGAGCAAGCGCGTCTCCCTGCCCCGCTGGCAGATAAAACCCATCAGTTGGCCTACAGCCTCGCCGACAAGTTGCGGCACCAGAAAGGTGCAACCGGCCGCGCTGGCATGGTGCAAAGTTTGCTGCAAGAGTTCTCACTCTCTTCACAGGAAGGTGTGGCGCTGATGTGTCTGGCGGAGGCGCTGCTGCGTATTCCGGATAAACCGACGCGTGATGCGCTGATCCGCGATAAGATCAGCAACGGCAACTGGCAGTCGCATCTGGGCCGCAGCCCGTCGATGTTCGTTAACGCCGCCACCTGGGGCTTGCTGTTCACCGGCCGTCTGGTCTCTACCCACAACGAAGCTAACCTGTCGCGCTCGCTCAATCGCATTATCGGCAAGAGCGGCGAACCGCTGATCCGCAAAGGCGTGGATATGGCGATGCGCCTGATGGGCGAGCAGTTTGTTACCGGTGAAACCATCGCCGAAGCGCTGGCCAATGCGCGCAAGCTGGAAGAGAAAGGTTTCCGTTACTCTTACGACATGCTGGGCGAAGCGGCGCTGACCGCCAGCGATGCCAAAGCCTATCTGGTGTCCTATCAGCAAGCGATTCACGCCATCGGTAAAGCGTCGAATGGTCGTGGTATTTATGAAGGTCCGGGCATCTCGATTAAACTGTCGGCGCTGCATCCGCGCTACAGCCGCGCGCAGTATGAACGCGTGATGGACGAGCTTTATCCGATCCTCAAATCCCTGACGCTGCTGGCGCGCTCGTATGACATCGGTATCAACATTGATGCGGAAGAAGCCGATCGCCTTGAGTTGTCGCTCGACCTGCTGGAAAAACTCTGTTTCGAACCGGAGCTGGAAGGCTGGAACGGCATCGGCTTTGTGATTCAGGCGTATCAAAAGCGCTGTCCGTTTGTGATTGATTCGCTGATCGACCTGGCGCAGCGCAGCCGTCGTCGTCTGATGATCCGCCTGGTAAAAGGCGCGTATTGGGACAGTGAAATCAAGCGCGCGCAGATTGATGGCCTGGAAGGCTATCCGGTTTACACCCGCAAGGTGTACACCGACATCTCTTATCTGGCCTGCGCACGCAAACTGCTGGCGGTGCCGAACCTGATCTATCCGCAGTTTGCTACCCACAACGCGCACACGCTGGCAGCGATCTACCAGCTGGCAGGTAATAACTATTATCCGGGCCAGTACGAATTCCAGTGCCTGCACGGCATGGGTGAACCGCTGTACGAGCAGGTGGTAGGCAAAGTTGCTGATGGCAAACTGAATCGTCCCTGCCGTATTTATGCGCCGGTCGGCACCCACGAAACGCTGCTGGCGTATCTGGTGCGTCGTCTGCTGGAGAACGGTGCCAATACCTCCTTCGTGAACCGCATCGCCGATAACACCTTGCCGCTGGATGAGCTGGTCGCCGATCCGGTTGCCGCAGTGGAGAAGATGGGCGTCGCGGAAGGCGCGGTGGGTTTACCGCATCCGAAAATCCCGCTACCGCGCGATCTGTATGGCGCCAAGCGTGCCAACTCCGCTGGTCTGGATATGGCCAACGAACATCGTCTGGCGTCGCTTTCCAGCGCCCTGCTCAACAGCGCCAGCCAGCCGTGGATCGCCCAGCCGCTGGTGGAAGGTGAATTAGGCGAAGGCGTGAGCCGTCCGGTGCTGAATCCTGCCGCGCCAGCGGATGTCGTGGGCAGCGTGCGTGAAGCCACCGAAGCCGAAGTGTCGGATGCGCTGGATGCGGCGGTGAATGCCGGTCCAATCTGGTTCGCCACACCGCCGCAGGAGCGCGCCGCAATTCTGGAACGTGCTGCCGAAGCGATGGAAGGCCAGATGCAGCAACTGATCGGCTTGCTGGTGCGTGAAGCCGGTAAAACCTACAACAACGCCATCGCCGAAGTGCGTGAAGCGGTCGATTTCCTCTACTACTACGCGGGCATGGTGCGCGACGATTTCGATAACGAAACCCATCGTCCGCTGGGTCCGGTAGTGTGCATCAGTCCGTGGAACTTCCCGCTGGCAATTTTTGCCGGACAAGTTGCCGCAGCATTGGCATCCGGTAACAGCGTGCTGGCGAAACCGGCAGAGCAAACTCCGCTAATCGCCGCGCAGGCGGTGCAAATTCTGCTGGATGCCGGCGTACCGAAAGGTGTGCTGCAACTGTTGCCGGGCCAGGGCGAAACCGTGGGCGCGCAACTGACTGGCGACGAGCGCGTGCGCGGTGTGATGTTTACCGGTTCAACAGCTGTTGCGACGCTGCTGCAGCGCAATTTGGCCGGTCGTCTCGATCCTCAGGGTCGTCCAACGCCGCTGATCGCCGAAACCGGCGGCATGAACGCGATGATCGTGGATTCCTCAGCGCTCACCGAACAGGTGGTTGTCGATATCGTTGCCTCGGCGTTTGATAGCGCCGGTCAACGCTGCTCGGCGCTGCGTCTGCTGTGCGTGCAGGATGATGTGGCCGATCACACGCTGAAAATGCTGCGTGGTGCGATGGCGGAGTGCCGCATGGGCAACCCGGAACGTCTCTCGACTGACATTGGCCCAGTGATTGATGCCGAAGCCAAAGCCAATATCGAGCGTCATATTCAGGCGCTGCGCAACAAAGGCTTTAAGGTGTATCAGGCGGCGCAGGAGAATCCACAGGATACTAAAGAGTGGAACAGCGGCACCTTTATTAAGCCGACGCTGATTGAGCTGGATCAGGTCAGCGATCTGGATAAAGAGGTGTTTGGTCCGGTGCTGCACGTGGTGCGTTTCTCGCGCAATAACTTACCGCAGCTGGTTGAGCAGATTAACGCGTCGGGTTACGGCCTGACGCTCGGCGTGCACACGCGTATCGATGAAACTATCGCGCAGGTTACGGCGACCGCTAAAGTCGGCAACCTGTATGTGAACCGCAATATGGTCGGTGCGGTGGTTGGCGTGCAGCCGTTCGGCGGCGAAGGCTTGTCGGGTACCGGTCCGAAAGCCGGTGGCCCGCTCTATCTTTACCGCTTGCTGGCTAATCGTCCAGATGGCGCGCTGCGCATCACCTTTGATCGTCAGGATGCCGAGCGTCCGGTTGACAGCACGGTGCGTGCCGAGTTGATGCGTGCCCATCAGACGTTGCAGCAATGGGCGCAGGATAAGCCCGAGCTGCTGGCGCTGTGTCAGCGTTATGACGAGCTGGCGCAGGCCGGTACGGTGCGTCTGCTGCCGGGCCCAACCGGCGAGCGCAACACCTTTACCCTGCTGCCGCGCGAACATGTGCTGTGCATCGCCGATAACGCGGAAGATGCGCTGACGCAGTTGGCGGCAGTGACCAGCGTCGGCAGCCAAGCCATCTGGCAGGATGATGAGCTGCATAGTGCGCTGCGTAAGTCTTTACCAGCGGAGGTGCAAGCGCACATCAAGCTGGTGAAGGATGCGCTGGCGGCGGAGTTTGATGCGGTGATTTATCACGGTGATGCCGATCAGCTACGCAGTCTGTGTGAGCAGGTCGCGGCACGCGATGGCGCGATTGTCTCGGTACAGGGCTTTGCGCGCGGCGAAACCAATCTGCTGCTGGAACGTTTGCTGATTGAGCGCTCACTGAGCGTCAATACCGCCGCAGCGGGCGGTAATGCGAGTTTGATGACTATCGGTTAAGTTCGCGCTAAGCAGCATGCCGACATCGTAGGGTGCGCATTCATGCGCACCTGGTCGCCATAAATGGCAACCCTACGGGATTTACAGCGATTGTGAGCCAGGAAAAGGCATTGCTGCTAAAGCGCGGGTGTTGAGGCGACATCCCATCTCGCTGAGCGAATGAGGGATTCCAGGACGAGCCGCATGGATGCGGCGAGAGGTGGCGCTGAGCAGGAGCGAATCGCCACCGGTCCGTCAGGAACCGTGAATGAGTGAAGGTACCGCGCAGCGGCGAGTTGGGCTGGCGCAAGGCCCGGGAGTGCAGAGGGCGCGGCCAGGCGCCCTCTGCTCGGTCGCCGCACGGCACAACTGAAACTGCCTGATTACGTGGCGAACGAAAGTCGCTCAGTGCTTAACTGAAACTTGCTTCACGCCGCAGACTTATTCCGCTTCAACCCAATCAGCGTTGGAAACACAAACAGCGACTGCCCCAATCCACGATTGGTCACTTGCCATACCGCAACTGAACACAGCGAACAAATCCCGACGATCGCCAGCGGATAGAAGCAGGCCCACAGTATCGAAAACCACGCTTGCTCAAACAGGTGATGATGCTGGGCGAATAGAATCGCCGACATGCCGAAGAACTCAATGAAGATGCGGTGAATCACGTAGATTTGCAGCGTATTGCGCCCGACCCAATTCAAATAGCTCATCTTGAAATGCGCATTCAACCAGCGACATGCCGCCACACTGAACAGCACCGCAAGGATGCACATGAACAAACTCTTATCCAACCCAAAGATGACGTGCAGACCAGACAACGCGGCCAATATCGCCCAAGGCACAATGTTGTCGCGACGCCATTCACTGAGACGCAGCATCATCGGGCTCCAGAAAGCACCCAGCAGGAAGAACAGGAAATACTGCGCCACGCTTTGTGGTCCCCAATACGGAATGATCTTCTCCACCGCCAGATAGTTCAGCGCAATTGCCACCACCAGCAACGCCACTTTCTGCTGTTTAAAGATCTTGGCGCACAGGAAATAGAGCGCTAAGCCGTAGAGATACCACGAGGTACTCATGGCGAGGAACGTGAGCTTTAAGAACTCCAGCAGCGAACCGGCATACGCCGCGTTGAGGTTCTGCGAAATACGCTGCCCGGTGATCTCGGTAGAGATGCCAACAATCGACCACCACTGAATAAAGCCCCACAGAATATAGAGATAAAACAGGTTGGTGATGCGGCTGGTAAACACCTGTTTCCACGGCCGATTTAAAATACCGTTCGTGGCTAATAAACCCGATACAAAGAAAAACGCTGGCATACGCAGCGGCGACAATACGGTATTAAACTGCACCCATATTTCTGCTGGGATCCAACCCGCCGTCAATAATTTCACCGTGCCTTCGAATCCAGGTAATACGGTGTGATACAACACCACCAGTAATATGCAGGCTCCCTTGAGGGTATTTATCCATGCGATATCTTCTTTCCTGGCGTTATTCATATGATGACTCCCGCTGCTGTTGCTGTGTAGGTCTTAAGGAGAAGGTTGAGGAAATAAGCGTTGATGCATTTATGATTATTCAACGATTATTAAACAGCGGGCGAAGGCATGATGTAGCGAAAGTCCTAAATGTTTTTTTGTGGTCCTGATATAACAATACTTTACAGATCCAGACAAAAATAGAACCCTGAGCAGGCTAAGGAAATTTGCCTTAATTAGAGTCACTAAAAGGTTATTAAGTAAAATAAGTGTGAGCGGTGTCGCGCAGGGAAATTAAGAACAATCCACCCTTTCTTATGCCAGATTAAATTCAAATCCTAAATAAAGAATTATTTAATGTGGCAAATGGATAAGCGTGAATATTTGCATTGTGGTAGCGAGGAATTTGTAGGGTCGCCATTAATGGCGACCAACCAACAAACATAATCAGGGCCAGCAAACTGGCCCGATTAAATTATTGCTGCGGTGCGCTTTTGTTCTCGAGCGCAGATTTACGCAACAGGCGCGGATAGAGAAATAGCATGCGGCCCGGACCACGATTGAGCAGCGTCCACACCAGCAGCGAAATACTGGTACACAACGCAACGCCGGTAATTGGCATCAGCAGCGCCCATGCCCAGCTAAAAGCGGTATTGTCAAACCAGCCATAATGCACCGCCAGCACGATCGCACTCAGCCCCAGCAGCTCAATAAAGATGCGGTGCAGCACGTAAATTTGTAGCGTGTTGCGGCCAATCCAGTTGAGCCACGCCATATTGAATCGTTCATTGAGGAAGCGGCACAGCACAATGCCAAACACGATGGTTAGCAGGCTGTAGAACGGATTTTTGTAGATGCCGCCAACATGATGCAGCAGGCCAATCAACGCAATGCCGCCCAGCATCAACCAGTGCTGACGCTTCAGCTCGCTCAACTCAATCAACGCCTGGCTGAAGAACACGCCGAGCAGGAAGTAGAGATAGTTCTGCGCCACGCTGGCAGGTCCCCAGCCGGGAATCAGGCTGAACTGCGCCGCGTAGGTGGCGACAATCGCCAGCGCCATCAAGGCCAGCTTCTGTTTGTGGAACAGCTTGGTGAACAGGAAGAATCCGGCCAGCGCGTAGAGATACCACAGGCTGGTCATTGAGGTCATCAGCAGTTTTACGAACTCAAACGGCGTGTCGGCATAGGCGGCGTTTTTGGTGCTGGAAAGCCGTTCACCCAGATGTGTGGAGATGTAGTGAATGCTTAACCACTGAATCACGCCCCACAGCAGGTAGAGATAAACAATGTTACTGAACTTCTTGGTGAACACCTCTTTCCAGCTCTTTTTGATGATTGAGCTGGCGGCCAGCAAACCGGAAACAAAGAAGAAAGCCGGCATGCGCAGCGGCGACAGATAGGTGTTAAACGCCACCCACCAGTGCGCTGGCAGCAGTCCAGCGGTGAGATGATGCAGCGAAGGCGCGAACGTGGTGATGATGGAGTGATGTAACACCACCATCAAAATGCAGCCCCCTTTGAGCGTGTTGATCCAGAGGACCTCTTTCCTGGCAGTCGTCATTGCTATGTCCTAATTGCGCCATGAATTTGTAAAGAATTATTTATATTTACAAAGATGTCTCAATCAGGACTTTCCTAATAAGAAAAATCTCGGAAGCACTAAGGCGAGAGAAAGTTAATTTATCATTAGATTCATTGCGTTATATTTAATTATGAAATTAACTTTAGGATAAAACCGAGAGATAAAGACCAGCAGATAATGAGTTAAAACCGGTTATTTCTTTATTGAAAGTCTTGCAATTGAGTAGAAATATCGATGAGCGGTTAAGCGGTGCGCATGAATGCGCACCCTACGATGTAACGTGCAGGATGCGCATGGTCTTGTAGGGTCGCCAGTTAGGGTGACCTGCCGTTTAAATCACTGGTTCAAAAACTTGTCGAGAAATTGCCGGGTACGCGCCTGCTGCGGATTACTGAACAGCTTCTTTGCCGCGCCCTGCTCCACGATGCGTCCCTGATCCATAAAGATGGCGCGATCCGCGACGTCACGCGCAAAGCTCATCTCATGGGTGACGATCACCATGGTGCGTTTCTCCTGCGCCAGCGCGCGAATAGTGTTAAGCACCTCGCCCACCAGTTCAGGATCAAGCGCCGACGTCGGCTCATCGAACAGAATCACTTCCGGACGCATCGCCAGCGCGCGCGCAATCGCCACACGCTGCTGCTGTCCGCCGGAAAGACGACGCGGGAAACTCTCTTCCTTGCCGTGCAATCCCACTTTCTCCAGCAAACTGCGCGCCCGCGCGATGGCTTCCGCCTTCGGTTCGCCCTTAACGATCACCGGCCCTTCAATGATGTTCTCCAGCACCGAACGGTGCGGGAACAGATTGAAGTTCTGGAACACAAAGCCAACCTGCTGACGCAACTGGCGCACCAGCTGCTTCTGCTTATTGAGGCCGAGCGCCGCATCAATGGCGATATCACCGACTTTGATACGTCCGCTTTCCGGCACTTCCAGCAGATTAATACTGCGCAGCAGCGTGGTTTTACCGGAGCCGCTCGGCCCGATAATTGCCACCACTTCGCCTGGCGCCACGTCGAGATCGATGCCGTGCAGCACCGTCTGGCCGTGAAACTGTTTCACCAGCTGACGGACTTCAATTGCACTCATTTGCCCTCCCGATCCTGTCGATTCACATGCGCTTCAAGGCGGTTTTGCAACGCCGACAGCACGGTCGCCATCACCCAGTAAATCAGCGAGGCCGCCAGATACATGGTGAACACTTCCAGCGTCCGTGAGGTGATCAGCTGCGCCTGGCGGAACAGCTCCGGCACCTGAATGGTGGCGGCCAGCGAGGTATCTTTCACCAGGCTGATAAAGCTGTTGCCCAGCGGCGGCAGCGCGGTGCGCGCGGCCTGCGGCAGAATCACGCGACGCAGCGTTTGCCACGGCGTCATGCCGATGCTGGCAGCGGCTTCCCACTGCCCGCGTTCAATCGAGGCAATCGCGCCACGCAATGATTCAGAAGCGTAAGCGGCGGTATTCAGCGACAGACCAATCATCGCCGACGGAATCGGATCCAGCTCAATACCAAACTGCGGCAGACCGTAATAGATCATAAACAGTTGAGCGATGAGCGGCGTGCCACGGAAAATCGACACGTAGATGCGCGCCAGCCAGTTGATCGGCCAGAAGTGCGACAGACGCATCAGCGCCAGCACGAAGCCGAGTATCAGGCCGAAGAACATCCCGCCGATACTCAGCTGCAGCGTGAACAGCGCGCCTTTCAGTAAAAATGGTGCTGAATCCAGCACCAGTTGTAAGCTTTCCTGCATTATTTAGTGACGTCCGCGCCGAACCATTTCTCAGACAGTTTGCTCAGCGAGCCATCTTTCTGCATGTCCGCGATAACAGAGTCGATCGCTTTCAGCAGATCGTCGTTGCCTTTACGCAGCGCCACGCCCGATTCCAGACGCGAGAAGGCCGGGCCAGCCACCGCCATGGTGTCGCCGGTTTTCTTCACCAGATCCAGCGCCGCTAAGCGGTCCACCAGAATGGCGTCTAAACGGCCTGAACGCAGATCCTGATATTTGGTCGGGTCATCATCATAGGTACGCACATCGGCTTTCGGCACGTTATCTTTCAGCCACTGCTCGTAGTTGGAGCCGAGGCCGACGCCGACTTTCTTGCCTGCCAGATCGTCTGGCTTGGTGACGGTGGCCGCATTTTTCTTCAGCGTCAGCGCCTGCACGCCAGAGATGGTGTACGGCGTGGAGAAGTCATACTTCTTCTTACGCTCTGGCGAGATAGTGACCTGATTGATCACCACATCGATGCGTTTGGAATCCAGCGAGGCCAGCATGCCATCCCATTTGGTAGGACGCAGATCGGCTTTCACGCCGAGGTGTTTCGCCAGCTCCTGCGCGAATTCCACTTCAAAACCGGTCAGCTGGCCTTTTTCGTCCTGGAAGCTGAACGGCGGATAAGTGCCTTCCAGACCGACGCGCAGCTCGCCTTTACTCTTCACTTTTGCCAGCAAATCTTCGGCGGCGAAGGATTTAACGTTAACGCCCGCAACCAGCGCGACCGCCATCATGCCCATCACCATTTGGCGACGAATAGGAGAGAAAATCATGTTTACCCCATTTATTGTGATGTGTTGTTGTGTGCTTTGTAGGGTCGCCATTCATGGCGACCTCTTCTTAATAACCGCCGGATTATAAACCGTTTTTACGTTCTGTCTCAGATCGAAGGGTGATAAGCAAATAACGCCGGCGATCCACCGGTATGTACGAACAGCAGCGGACCTTCACGACGGAAGCGATTTTGCGCAATGCCATCGATTAATCCCGCCATCGCTTTGCCGGTGTAGACCGGATCGAGCATGATACCTTCCAGGCGCGCCAGCAGTTTTACCGCCGCCATGCCCTCTTCGTTCGGCTCGCCGTAACGCGGCGCGAAGTAATCATCCCACAAGGTGATCGGCGCTTTGGCCTGCACTTCCAGCTGCTCAGCCAACGCGCTACGAATGCGCTCCACCACCGGCAACTGCGCCTCGACTTTGCGCGACACGGTGACGCCCACCAGCTCGGTTTCTGGCAGCAGCTGCTCCAGACCAATCGCCAAACCAGCGTGCGTGCCGGCGCTGCCGGAAGCCACCACCACCGCAGCGAAATCCACCACGCCTTCACTTTGATGGGCAATCTCCTGCGCGCACTCAACGTAGCCGAGCGCACCGAGTGCATTGGAGCCGCCAACCGGCACAATGTACGGACGGAATCCCTGTGCTTCGAGGTGTTCGGCTTGGGCGGCCAGCTGTTCAGTGGGATTGTGCAGCGCATCGACCATGACGATTTCCACATCCATCAAATCGAGCAACAAACGGTTGCCGTTGCTGAGGTAGTTTTCTGCTGTGGTGCCAATCGGGTTTTCCAGCAGCGCCACGCACTTCAGGCCGAGCTTCGCGGCCACGGCTGCAGTTTGACGCACGTGGTTAGATTGAATCGCGCCCGCCGTCAGCAGCACATTCGCGCCTTCACGCAGCGCATCCGCAGCCAGAAATTCGAGTTTACGCAGTTTATTGCCGCCGAGAGCTACTGGCGTGAAGTCATCGCGCTTAATAAAGATATCGCGACCAAGATAGTCAGAAAGCCGTGGCAAATGCTCAAGCGGCGTAGGTGCACCGAGTAATTCAAGACGTGGGAACTGGTGCAGAAGATGTAAGGACAATGCAGCCTCCATTCGGGCAATGTGCAGTTATCCATACAGTGTTGCAGAAGATGAGAAAAGTCGCACCCGGAATTCACCGCATGCTGCCCTTGTTGCTGTCATGCTCGACAACAACAAGGGTGGATTCACCATCAGCCCTGCTGCCAGCCTAAAAACTGGTCATATTTGCGCAGTGCGATGCGGTAATTGTTATTACCCGCATCAGGCAGATCGTTCTCCAGACACTCATGCCAGCTATTGCCCCGTAAACGATCGGCCGGGAAATTTTTCGCCTTCAGCATGTCATCAAGCCGACGCAAACGTACCACATACTCACGTATGGTACTGTGGCTCATCTCCGTCTGCTCAAACAGGTATTGCTTAAACGCCATAATGTCGAAGTAATTCGGATGGGTATTACAGAAAATATCGCTGCAGAAACGACACAAGGCGGTCAATTCTGGCTGGAGTTTCATCCACACCTGATCGTCAATCATTTGGTCCATGCGTGCGATGGCCTCTTTATTGATGATCTGGCCGCGAAAGACTAACGCCATACGATCTAAAACTTTGCCACAGTGTGAACAATTGCTTTGGCTGTGCTTATAGTCTTTAAGATAGCGACTTAAAGGTCTGGCTTTAACTTTGGCTCCCATTGCTGAGTCCCCGGTTTTATTGTTTTTTTCGATCGCCAGGAACTGAGTCTGTTAGCGCGCCCCCGATAATCGGGCACGCAGGCGTTTGATCGCCTGACTGTGCAGTTGGCTGACGCGGGATTCCCCCACTTCCAGCACCGCGCCAATCTCCTTCAGGTTCAGTTCTTCCTGGTAGTACAGTGTGAGCACGAGTTTTTCACGTTCAGGCAACGCCTCAATCGCTTCAATTACGCGGTCACGTAGGTTTCCTTCCAACAACTGATGAAGCGGGTTGGCTTCCTCATGCCCCTCCGTCACCAGCTCCGCACTGTCGCCGTGTTCTTCCCGATACTCGTCGTAGGAGAAGAGTTGGCTGTTGTTGGTATCGAGCAGAATCTGCCGATACTCCTCCAGCGAAACATTCAGTCGCTCAGCCACTTCCTGCTCAGTAGCCGAGCGCCCCAACGCTTGTTCTACCTGATGCATGGCACCTGCTACTTCGCGCGCATTTCTGCGTACGCTGCGTGGTGCCCAGTCGCGACTGCGCAGTTCATCCAGCATTGCTCCCCGGATACGCTGCACGGCGTAGGTGGTAAAGGCGGTGCCCTGTAGCGCATCGTAGCGCTCCACGGCATTTAATAATCCAATGCCACCGGCCTGCAGCAGATCGTCAAGCTCAACGCTGGCTGGCAAACGTACCTGTAGGCGCAACGCTTCATGCCGCACCAGAGGAACGTAGCGCTGCCAGAGCGAATGTTTATCCATCACGCCATCGGCGGTATAGAGATCGTTCACGTTGACTACCCTGCGTTAGTAAAGTTATCGGCATGATTATCCAATTCTGTAGGGGTTTTGATTGGCAGAATAGGCGGGCAAAAGCGAGGTTATTTCAAATTTGTTATGGATGGCGGTGGATCGCACCGCCATCCGCGCGGGCGTTAGCGCATATTACGCAGTCTTTCCCGCGTGCCAGGCGGCACCGCGTCCCATAATGCGCAAACTTTGCCCTCAAGTGCCTGATAAAAAGGGGTAATCAACGCTTCAGTTTCCAGCGCAGGATTAAAAATCACCTGGCCGGTTTCCGCGTTGATGCTTATCATTTTGTTGATAAACAGCCGCTGCAGGTCGCTGCGCAGGAATAAGCCGTTATCTGCGCTGTTATCCGCCAGAAAACCCTCTTCATTCTCTTGCGTGTCGATATAGCAAGCTTCCACCCACGGCCAGCTGTGACGTTCGGTTAACTGCGTGCCGGTGATAATGCAGGCGCCGTAGCGCGCTTTCACTGCCAAGGTGAACTCCGCCTGGCTGGTGCGCTGCAGCACTTTGGCTTTCACGCGTCGTCCCACTTCGGTGCCGGGCATCACGCCGCTCGGCACTTTGTATTGCGGCGTGCTCAGCACCACCAGGAACTGGATTTTGCGCGACAGCGGGAAGCACGGATGTGCCTGCGCATCAAACAGCTGCCAATACTCCTCTTCCTCCGTCTGACGCATCAGCACCAGCTTAAAGCCGCGGCTGTTGAGCAGATTCTGCGCCGCCGCCGAGTTGGGATCGAGCATGGCAAACACCTGTGTTTCGCCCACCACTTTCCAGCGCCCCTCTTTGCGCGCTTCATCGTTACGACGAAAGTAGAGAAACGCCTGCTGGTTTTTCAGGTAGTGCTCGAAGCGGCGCAGATAGTTTTTGCGCTCGTTGTCGTCCGAGACAAACAGCAGATCTTCGATCGGGCTGTTAATCTCCTCCTGCGCGAATAGCGCGCGGATCACCAAATTGCGAAAGCTGGTCGACGGGCTCAGCAACCCGCGTGCGGTGAGCTCTTTCTCGTCGGGATGCTGCTGCGTGTAGCGCAGGGCAATCTCTTCGAAGGTCAGCAGCTCACCCGGTAACAAGTCATAATTGAAGCGCATAGACACCCCAGAAACGGAAAAATGTGGTTCAAAAATTGGAATGATTCTGAAGGGAGTTATCGGCAATTTGGGGGCGGACTGTAACAAGGCGGTTACTTTTCTGAGGATGTAGGGAGCAAGGGCAAATCGTCTGAAAGGAAATCAGACGATTTGTATTAATTCAGCAGGATTCACCTATGAGGATGTATCCCCTGCAGCACAGGGGGCCATTTCAGTGGTTAATTTGCGCTCCAGGCTTTTGCCCATTCGCGCACGTTATCACCGGTTAACATCCAGTCGCGGCGAACCGCTGCTTGCAATGCTTCGCCCATACGTGCGCTTGCGTCAGGATCGGCTAAATGCATACGAATGGCATCGCGCCAATCAATAAAGCGGTTACTGATACGAGTGACGGGCAAATCGTCACCGCGATAACACGCCACGTCACTACAAATCACCGGAATGCCGCATGCACCGTATTCCATAAGACGCAAGTTACTCTTACAGGCGTTGAAGATATTATCTTCTACCGGAGCTAAGGCAAGATCGAGATTTAATGCGGCGAGGGTTTCAGGATAAAGACTGATATCCACGCCATAATGTACTTCATGGACATAGGGGCGCAGTTTTTCCGGACACATGCCCATGAATACCCACTCAACCTCGTTGGTGAACTCCTTAACCACATCAGCAATCATTTCCAGATCACCGCGATGGCTGGAACCCCCCGCCCAGCCCACACGCGGTTTGCGACCCTGATTGCGCAGACTCTGCAACTGCCCCCAGATATCCACTGGCAAACGGTTTTTAACCACCACAATATTCGGGTGCATATCGTGCATGGCTTCCGCTAAAGGTTCGGTTGAAACAACAAAACGATCAAAATAGCTGAGACTCTTACGCATCAAGCCGGTGGTTTCTTGCTTAAAACTGGTGCGACGATAATGTTTCATCGGCACGTTAAGAATATAATCGTCAAGTTCGAAAACTTTAAATAGATCGTGCAGCTTACCGGTACGTTCAATCCAGTTATGGAATGCTGCTGAATAGCGGCGTTGAATAATCAGACTATCAGGCTTAAATTGTCCCAGCTCGCTAAGTGTTAATAGCGTCATACCATGATAGCCTTCTGCTACACCCTCATTCAACATCGCTTCTAATGGTTTCATGATGCGGTAATAACCACAGCCGGAAATATCCGCGTTGTGCGCAAGGAATACCGGTAGATTTTCGCGCTGTGCTGGACGCCAGGTTATTTCGCTTTCGCTCGACATATCGAAATGACGGCTTTTCAAAGACAAATTCGCGTTAAATGCGGGATCGTTAGCAATCAGCGGCATCCAGCGTTGATAAAGTTTGTCCTCTTCCAGCTGTTTAAGTTGGCTGGAACTGTGTACGGTTTCACCCGGGAATGGATTTTGACGTGCTGCGGGGCGATGTATTCTGGCATAAGGTGTCCATACCGTCATATAACCTTCATTGCGGGCACGCAGGCAGAAATCGACATCGCCATACAAGGGTTGATCGGCGTCAAATCCGTTAAGGACTTCAAACACCGATCTACGTACCAGCATAAAATCACCTGATACGGCGCTGTAGTTTTGATCCAGACTTAAGCGGCCTAAATAACTCGGTTGATTATCTTCCAGGCCACGGAATACTTCACCCGCCGCGCCATTCATGCCCAATATATAACCAGCATGCCGCACTTTATTATCCGATGAGAGCTGCTTACCACCCACCACTGCCACTTCAGGACGTAAAGCATGATTTAATAAATTATCCAGCCACTCACCATCAGTTATCGCTAACTCACAATGCATAAACGCCAGGTATTCCCCCTGAGCGTGCAATGCGGCCAGGTTACCCATCGCGCCATGATTAAACGTATCTGGATAATCCAGAATCCGAATGCGCTGTGGATCCACATTGGCCAGCGTCGCCAGCCAGTTATCACGCTCTGCTGAGCGCTGTCCGTCAGCCACTATTAACAACTCGTAGTTCAGGTAACTGGTTTTCTCGAGAATGGTTGTGACCGAGGTAATCAACGAAGGTAGATGCCAGTTAGCCAGAATAGCGATCGAGACTTTCGGCTTAGCCGCATGCTGATAACGTAATCGATAGTTATAAAAACTGTCTAAAGCAATTTGGGCTTCTGGATATCCACGATTATGAAGATGACGTTCAATAATTGCCGCATCTTCAACAATGGCGCGATTTTTCATACGCGAAGTTAATAGCGGTTCCGCCAGATGCCCGGCACAATTTAGTCCCTGGGATTCCAGCATTTTAACAATTAGATCAAATTCAGCTGAAGCAGAATATTGTTTATCAAACCCTTCGGCTGCTATTAGTAATTCCCGGCGAAACAGCCAATGCTGAGCCATTGTTTTTGGAGAACTCAGCAGCAAATCAAGATTTAAATCAGGGCGGAAAATAACCCCAGAGGGATCGTCTCCCATGTAGAAATATTCATCGGCATAGATAGCCAGCAAAGGTCCTGCCTGCGGTAATGTGGTTGAGAGAGCGATTAAACCCGACGGCATGAAATAGCTGCCTGCGTCAATAAAGATAAACCATTGATCATCCCGCTCAACAATCAATCGATTAATAATATCAATGCGACTTTCGGTTGCCGTCGAATACTTCTCAACTCCATCCGGAATATTCTCAACAGCACCGATGAGAATTGGCGTGAGCTGCATCGTAGTTACGCTTTGGTGAGCAAGCGAGGTCAGGGTTTGCTCAACCTGATTTGCACTCTCCTCAGCGACGTTAATGATGACCACGACACGCACGATCTCAGGGTTTTCAACAGCCTGTTGTTGTAGACGTTTCTCCTGGAACGGTGCCAGTTTGCGTACGCGATTCCACCACTCCAGTCGGTTCAGATTTAAATAGTGGTATTGATGGCTAATCAGATTCCTGGCAACAAATTTTTCCGGCTGATCAAATGGCGCCACGCGGACTTCGTTCGCATTATAGTCGCTGTACCAGGCTTCAGCGCGAATAGCATTGAGCACAATATCACGGGCTTTTTTGATGGCCTCATCGCTATCGCGTTGATGAGGTTGCTTATACACTTCTGAAGCACGCACTGAACACAAGGCTTCCGGGAACCAGACCACATCGGTATTGGCTAAGAGTTTGCTGTATAACAGCATCCCCTCAACGCCTGTTACAGGTTCATTATTTATCACGAACAGCGGCTTTTCGTCCGGCATCAAGGCGATGACATCATCACGATACAATAACGATGCGGTCATTTCGCCGAGCAAGCTATGACTGACCCGACTCTGCGTACGCAGTAAATCACGCCCTTTGATAATGCTTTTGCTATCAACCAATGCACATGTCGAAATCAGATCGGGCAGCATTTCACCTTTAGGATCAATACGTCGACGTTTCGATAAAGCAACACGGCACTGCTTTTTCGCTTCAAGACCTGAAACCAAAGTAGCAACGCATGAAGGCTCAAGAATTTCTGCGTCAGAGACAAACTTAATGTATTTTCCACGCGTCTCACGGATTGCAGATTCAAATATGCCCTTGTCGTTTTTATCGAAGGTCAAATGGCGAATTTGATGACCCGACTGATTGATATAAGGCGCTAACAGATCAGGAATAAATTTATCGCCACCGCTGTCAGCAATAACAATTTCACAATGTGGATAGGTTTGTGCCAGCGTACTTTCCAATGCGGTGATAAACCACGTCGGTATTTGTGCAGTCAGGATAATACTAACCAGGTCGGGCTGAGTCATGCGGGTCATTCTCCCAGTAGATCTGAGCTAAAAACCTCTGGCTCAGAACGCATAAAATTTTGCTTTAGCATAGCCATAACGGCGTTATTCAATCGCTTAAGCAGGGGGGGAAATGACGGCTAATCCGTTATATCAACTTGCAGATAAACCACGCAGAAAATGGCCATAAAAAAACCCCGCCGAAGCGGGGTTTGATAAGCGAAATGCTTAGAGCGATTAACCCTGCAGCAGAGACAGAACCTGCTGTGGAACCTGGTTAGCTTTAGCCAACACTGAGTTACCCGCCTGCTGGATGATCTGTGCTTTAGACATGTTTGAAACTTCAGTGGCGTAGTCAGCATCCTGAATACGAGACTGTGCTTCAGACAGGTTAGTAGTAGTGTTGTTCAGGTTGGTGATTGCAGAGTCCAGACGGTTCTGCACCGCACCCAGGCTTGAACGGAATTTATCAACAGACGCGATAGCTTTGTCCAACAGAGCCAGTGGGTCATTGGTTGAAGAACCGCTGAACACGTTGGCGTTAGCAGAGTCAGCGATGTCAGCGATATCAGTGGTGCCGGTAGTAGTGGAGTCACCGCCGTTAGCGATAGCGCCTGAGTCAGTTTTGTAATCTTTACCTTGAACGGTAACGAAACCAACTGCGCCGCCAGTTGAATCGCTGCCCACTTTAATGAACTTGCCTGACATTTCGCCAGAAGTTACACCGTTGTCGGTATCGGTGTAAGACACATCAGTGGTGTTCAGAGTAACAACGCCGCCTGAACCAACAGATACAGAGTAGTTATCGCTGCCAGAAGTAACAACATAGTCAGCTGTTGCTGCGCCGCCAGAAGTCAGTACGTTATGCAGTGACAGGCCGCTTGCATCAACACCCAAGCCACTTGCAACAGCGGCCAGATCAACGTCAGCCATTGCACCAGTAGAAGCATCGCCAACTTTGGTGATGGTATCGCTGAGTTTCAGTGAATTACCGTCAACAGAGAAGCCTTTCAGACCCAGAGTTGAAGAGTCAATTTTCTGCAGGTCGATAGTGATGGTTTCGCCATCGTTAGAACCAACCTGGATTTTCATTGCGCCGTCTTTTGCCAGCACGTTCACGCCGTTGAACTGAGTCTGACCTGATACGCGGTCAATTTCGTCCAGACGTGATTTGATTTCGTCCTGGATTGAAGACAGGTCAGAATCTGAGTTAGTACCGTTCTGAGACTGTACAGTCAGTTCACGGATACGCTGTAAGTTGTTGTTGATTTCTGACAGTGCGCCTTCAGTAGTCTGCGCTGCAGAGATACCGTCGTTAGCGTTACGCGCTGCCTGAGTCAGGCCGTTGATGTTAGAAGTGAAGCGGTTGGCAATTGCCTGGCCCGCTGCGTCATCTTTAGCGCTGTTAATACGAAGACCAGAAGACAGACGCTCGATAGAGGTAGACAGAGCAGACTGGTTCTTGTTGATGTTGTTCTGAGTGATCAGCGAGAGGCTGTTGGTATTAATGACTTGGGCCATGATAATTTTCCTGTTAATCAAGTCTTTCGGTTAAGGTGTGGGCTTCAACCCGCCGGCTTCAGCGCCGTCAATGTTGTTATCGTCTGCCCTTAAACAACCTTTAGATTTTTTTTAGGACCAGGTGAAAATTTTTCCCTTCAACCTGTCACGCTTATCTTTATCGCCCTCTCTGCACACTTCTTTAGCGTTTTAATCATTTTTTCTAGCGCCAGAAATACCCTTCTCTATATACGCTATTCACTTCATCACTCTCTGATAATTAATTTTAAACTTTGCCCATTCCACGCCGATAACCCGGGTATTCAAACTCCGTGTCGACCACTTAAAGGAAACAACATGGCAAGTATCTCTACGCTGGGTATCGGTTCTGGCCTCGACTTAAGTACCATCCTTGATAACCTGACCACTGCTGAGAAAGCGTCATTAACGCCCATCTCTAATCAGCAGACGGCCTACACCGCCAAATTGAGCGCCTACGCTACGCTGAAAAGCTCACTTTCGACTTTCCAGACCGCTAACACCGCCTTAAACAGTGCCGATCTGTTTAGCGCGACATCCGCAAGCAGCAGCTCAAGCGCGTTTAGTGCCACCACTTCAGGTACCGTGGTTGCCGGAAAATACACTATTAGCGTTTCACAGCTGGCGCAGGCGCAAACGCTGACTTCCGCTGTGCAGACCAGCAACACCACGGCACTGGGCGATTCATCCGCCAGCAGCCGCACCTTGTCAATCACCCTGAAAGATGGCACCAGCAAAGACATCTCCCTGACCAGTGATCAAACTTCACTGACCGGTATGCGTGATGCCATCAACGGCGCTGATGCAGGCGTGAGCGCCACCATTATTAAAGTAGGCGATGGCAGCTACCGTTTATCGCTGACTTCAAGCGAAACCGGCAGTGATAACGCGGTGAGCAAAATTGCCGTAACCGGTGATGACACGCTGCAAGGCATCGTCGGCTATGACGCGTCTGCAAGCAGCAATGCGATGACTGAAAGCGTTACTGCGCAGAATGCCAAGCTAACCGTGAATAACGTTGAAATTGAGAACAGCAGCAACACCATCAGCGATGCGCTGGAAGGTATTACGCTCAATCTTAACGACACCACCACCGGCAACCAGACGCTGACCATCACCAAAGATACGTCGAAAGCGGAAAGCGCGATTACGACCTGGGTTAACGCTTACAACACCTTGCTGGACCAGTTCAACACGCTGACCAAATACACTGCGGTAGATACCGGCGCCTCTGCGCAGGACTCCAGCAACGGCGCGCTGTTAGGTGACAGCACCCTGCGCACCATCCAGACACAGCTGAAAAGCATGCTGACCAATGCGCAGAGTTCTTCTACTTATAAATCGCTGGCGCAGATCGGTATCACCACCGACCCAACCACCGGTTCGCTGGAGCTGGATTCCGATAAGCTGGAAACCGCGCTGAGCAGCGACGCGGATGGTGTGAAAGAAATGATTGTGGGCGACGGTAAAACCACCGGCATCACCACCACCATCGCCACCAATCTCACCGGTTGGCTCTCCAGCACCGGTATCGTGCAGGCCGCCACTGACGGCGTAAGTAAAACGCTGAATGACCTGACCGATCAGTACAACACCATGAGCACGCGTATCGACAACATGGTAGCGCGCTATAAAACCCAATTCACTCAGCTTGATGTTCTGATGAGTTCGTTGAACCAGACCAGTAGCTATCTGACGCAGCAGTTCGAGTCATCAAGCAGCTCAAGCTCTAGCAGCTCATCCTAATAGGGAATGACCATGTACAGCGCTAACGGCACACAAGCCTACGCAAAAATCGGGGTGGAAAGCTCAGTAATGAGCGCCAATCAACAGCAGCTGATTACCTTGCTGTTTGACGGTGCGATCAGCGCACTGGTCCGCGCCCGCCTGTTTATGCAGGACAACAATATCCAGGGAAAAGGTAACTCGATTTCCAAGGCCATTAACATCATCGAGGGCGGACTCAAGCAGGGCCTCGATGAGCAATCAGGCGATGACCTGACCGACAACCTGATAGGGCTCTATTCCTATATGGTTCGTCGTCTGGTTCAGGCTAATCTGCGTAATGATGTCGAAGCCCTCGAAGAAGTTGAAGGTCTTCTGCGCAATATCGCTGATGCCTGGAAAGAAGTCGTACAACCTCAACACCTTCAGGACGCCGTTTAATGAATATTGCACCGTCACTTGTCACCGTTTACCAACAGTTACTCGACCTCAGCCACGGAATGCTGCGTTTGGCAGCAGACGGCGAATGGGATGATTTGATTACCAAGGAAGTGGACTATGTCAGTGCGGTGCAAAGACTGGCGCAATCAACCGAAGCCGCCGCACCGTCGCGCCAGCTGCAAGAGCAGTTGCGTCCGGTGTTACGCCATATTCTCGATAATGAGAGCGAAGTGAAACGTCTGCTCCAGTTACGTATGGATGAATTGACGCAGCTGGTGGGCCAGTCATCGATGCAGAAATCGGTGATGAGTGCGTATGGTAAGCAAGGTAGTGTGTATTTGCCGCAGGGTTGATTCGTTGCGATGAACTGAATGAAAAACGGGTGGGAAGATATCTTCTCACCCGTTTTTTTTCCGATTTCCAGGTCGCCATAAATGGCGACCCTACGGGCAGAATATGTAGGGTCGCCATTTATGGCGACCTGGGAATTACTGAGCGGATGCAGACGACACAGTAACCGGGCGCATCATCTCCGGCTCGATATCCTGAATCACCGCCTCGTTCGGACGCTTCGCCACTTCTACCAGCGCCTGCTGACACTCAACGGTTGGACGATCCACTTTACGCAGTCTTAACCCATCGTAACGCAGCTCACCGTTTTCCAGCACCAACGGCATCACGCGCACCTGGCGCGTCACGTTAACCCAGTCATCGCCCAGACGGGTTAATTTGCCTGGCTTGGCAATCACACGCTGCCACTGACGGCAATCCAGCGTATCGCCTTCGGCACCGATAATCAGGCTGCCCATCGCTTGCTTGCTGATCAGCTTGCTCTGCGGGCCCACGGTTTGCCAGTTGCCTTTGAGCTCCAGCGGCGCCGGGGTTTTTACGGCCTGGTCATAATTGCTGATCTGCGCACAGCCACTCAGCGCCAGCGCGGCCACTATCATCCACTTTTTCATTCTCGGTCCCTACACTCGCATCAATGGCGGCTACGTTATAATTTTTCCCATCCGTTGCGCAAGGTATCTGCTGCGCGCCGCATGATTTTCCTCAAGCTGTTCACTTCTGCGCCGATAACTCTTCTGGAGTTAAAAGTACCTGCAAAAACAATAATTACCGACTACACACTCACCTTCGTTACGGAGAACACCGTTATGCGATTGACTCTTCGCGCGCGTCTGACATCGATTGTTGGCCTGCTGTGCATTTTACTGATCGTTGCCGCCATCTGGGGAATCATCGGCCTGCGCGCCGCCGACCAACGGGCGCAAAACGCCTACCAAAATGAGCTGTTACCGCTGCAATATTCGTCCCGCCTGTACCGCATGGTGCAGGAACAATCCTCAACCCTGTTCGATGCCCTGCGCTACTGGACCGACAGCAGCGAAGTGGAGAAACGTCTGGCGCGCATCGCGCACTACGGCGAGCAGATTGCCAAAGACCGTCAAACCTGGCAGCAGCTGGCGTTTGATGCGCAAACCAAACCCCTCAGCCAGCAATTCATCACCCATCTTGACGGCTGGCAAAGCGCGCTGAAAGATGCCGGTGAACTGCTGAAGGGCGGCAACCCATCCGGCGCGCTGGTGGTGATTGAAACTCGCCTGCGCAGCGGCAGCCAGCTGCTGCAACAGGATATCGATCAGCTTGATGCGCTGATGCGTCAGCATGCCGAACTCACCTATCAGCAAAGCAACAGCGATTACCAGTTGGCGCGTAACAGCCTGATTATCATTTTGCTGGTTGGGCTGAGCGTAGCGCTGGTGTTTGGCTGGCTGCTGATCCGCTCTATCAACCGGTCGATTGGTCAGGCACGCGAACTGGCCGAATCGATTGCGGCCGGTGAATTGAATCATGATATCGGCAGCGTTTCGCGCGATGAGATGGGCGAATTGATGCAGTCGCTACTGCGCATGGATGTGCGTCTGGCGGAGATCGTGCGTGAAGTGGGCGAAAGCGCCAGCGCGCTGAGTGATGCGGCGCGTCAGATGGCCGACGGCAATGACGATCTCTCTGAACGTACCCATTCGCAGGCCAGCTCGCTGGAGCAAACCGCTGCCAGCATGGAGCAGATGACCGCCACGGTGAAACATAACGCCGATAACGCGGCGCAGGCCAATGAACTGGCCACCGACGTGCGTCACCAGGCCGAACGCGGCAGCAGCGTACTGCGTGACGCAGTCAGCGCGATGGAGGAGATCGAATCCTCCAGCAAACGCATCGCCGATATCAACCGGGTGATCGATGAGATCGCCTTCCAGACTAACCTGCTGGCGCTGAATGCGGCAGTCGAAGCGGCACGCGCAGGCGAACAGGGACGCGGCTTTGCTGTGGTGGCGTCCGAAGTGCGTCAGCTGGCACAGCGATCCGCCGGTGCCGCACACGAGATCAAAGCGTTGATCGATGCCAGCGTCGGCAAAGTAGAAGCCGGCAGCGCGCTGGTGCAGCGTTCTGGCGCGATGCTCAATGACATCAATCTGGGCGTGGCGCGTGTGGTGGATATTGTCGGTGAAATCGCCGTGGCCAGCCGCCAGCAATCCAGTGGCATTGAACAGGTCAACACCGCTGTGATCCAAATGGATGGTGCGACGCAGCAAAACGCCTCGCTGGTGCAGGAAGCCAGCGCCGCCAGCCAGACCGTCAGCGAACATGCCGGATTGCTGGTGGAGAAGATGGCCTTCTTCCGCTTGCAACAGCGCTAAGGAGCGACATGATGCGTAAACTTCTCGCGATGTTACTTGCCACGCCGCTGCTGAGCCACGCGGCGACAACGCTGAATATCGCCACCATCGCTAACGGCGATATGACCATCATGCAGCAGCTCGCCACACGCTACGAACAAGAGCATCCGGACGTCAAACTGCAATGGCATGTGATGGACGATGGCGCACTGCGTCAGGCGGTGCTGTCGGCGATGAACAGCGGCCAGGCGCAGTTCGATGTCATCACCGTCGGCACCTATGAAGCGCCGCTGTGGGGCGAAAAAGGCTGGCTGGCACCGCTGAATAAGCTGCCCGCCGATTACGACAGCGATGATCTGATCGCGCCGGTGCGCAAAGCGCTGTCGTTCCAGCAAACGCTCTACGCCCTGCCGTTCTACGGTGAAAGCAGCATGACCTACTACCGCAAAGATCTGTTTGCGCAGAAAGGGTTAACCATGCCGGATAATCCCGACTGGACAGATATCAAGAACTTCGCCGCCAAACTCACCGATGTGCAAAAAGGCATTTACGGCCTGTGCCTGCGCGGTCAGCCTGGCTGGGGCGATAACGTGGCGTTCATAACCACCATGGCGAATGCCTATGGCGCGCAGTGGTTCGATGATAACTGGCAGCCGACGCTCAATTCGCCGGAGTGGCGCGAGGCGCTGGGTGATTATTTGCAGGTGGTGAAGCAGGATGGCCCGCCGGACACGGTGAAAAACAGCTTCGGCCAGATTCTGCGCCTGACCGCGCAAGGCAAGTGCGCGATGTGGATCGACAGCACGGTAGCAGCCGGTTTGCTGGTTAATCCGCAGATCTCATTAGTCGCCGACAAGCTGGCCTTTGCGCCTGCGCCGGGCGGCATCACGCGTAATGGTTCGAACTGGTTATGGTCGTGGGCGCTGGCGGTACCGGCTAACACGCCGAACCGCGAGGCGGCAATAGCCTTTATTAGCTGGGCGACGTCAAAACAGTACATCCAGCAAGTGGCCGATACCGTCGGCTGGGGCGCGGTGCCGCCGGGCAGCCGCAATTCTACCTATCAGCAGTCGAGCTATCAGCGTCTGGCGCCGTACGCCGCGCAGGTACGTGCGGCAATTGATTCCGCTACCGTCGAGCAGCCCACGCTCAATCCGGTGCCTTATCAGGGCGTGCAGTACGTGAGCATCCCCGGATTTGATCAGATGGGTAACGCCGTTGGGCAGAATCTGGCGGATATGCTGAGCGGCAAACTGACGCTGGATGAGACGCTGGCGAAGAATCAGCAGGACGTAGCGCGGATTTATCAGCAGTTGCATTAATGTTGTGGTCGCCATAAATGGCGACCCTACGAGATTTGTAGCGAGTGTGGTTTCGTAGGGTGCGCATTAATGCGCACCAGGTCGCCATGAATGACGACCCTGCGGGATTTGTAGCGAGTGTGGTTTCGTAGGGTGCGCATTAATGCGCACCTGGTTGCCACGAATATCGATCCAACAGCGGAATCCTGACAACGCAGCTTGCGCGCGTTACACTAGCGCGCAAGTTGATATGCAGGAACACCGAATGAAAACCCCAGAAGAGTATTACGCTCAGGCGCGCACGATGTTTTTCGCCGCCCACCCCGATTTCCAATCCGCATTGGATGAACTGACCGAAAGCGATGCACGCCAGGCGAATTTGTCATTAGCGCAATTACGCGCCTGGCATGCTGAACGCATTTATGCCGCGTTTTTGCGGCAGAAGAAGCTGGACGGCATGCTGTTTTCCATTCAGCTGGCAGAACCCGACAAAGCCGTCGCTGCGGATGCCATTGAAAAGTATCTGAAATCTCACGCGGAAGCGTTAGGAATGACGTGGGAAGAGTTTTGCATCAAGAACGAGCTTTAAGTGCAACGCATTGAAAATGCATCAAAGATACATCTCCAACCACACAAATTGTTCAGGAAAAAGTTGTACAAGTCGATCGAACTTGTATAACTTACTCATCACGACGTAAGTCGTAGATTGTCCTTGAACGAATGGTGCTGTTGCACCGCCTCTGGAAGTGTTGCTGGATTTCCACTTCCAGAGGTCATATTTTTTCTACCCTTCCCGCTCGATCCCTTTCACTTCGATATAACTTGCCACCGCCAGTAGACGATTGACGTGGGTAAGCAGCAGATCCACATCCGACTGTAAAAAATCCTGCGACGCACGCGATGCGGTGACAATTGCATCCTGCACCGTATCGGAAATGGTCAGCGTATTATCCTCTTTCGCCTGAATCAGCAGTGCCGCAATCAGCAATGACTGCGCCTCAACCTGCGCCACCAGCTCTTTTGCTTCCACATCCATTTTTGCCATTTTCAATAAGATATCGATAACCAGTTGGCGCATGTTTACCCCTGTTTTTATTTACAGTACTATATCGCACCCGATCCAATGAATGGAACGCCCTGATGTTTGTGGAGTTGATTTACGATAAGCGCAACGTGGCCGGATTACCGGGCGCACGTGAGATGATTTTGCAGGAGTTGGAAAAGCGTGTACAGCGCGTCTTTCCCGATATTGAGGTACGCGTCAAACCAATGGAACGTAACGCGATAGATACCGATTTGAGTAAGAACGATAAAGCGACAGTTGCGCGGATTGTTGAAGAGATGTTCGATGAGGCAGAAATGTGGCTGGTGGCCGATTAGGCCACCAGTGCGTTAGAGGCTTAGCTTTCCTGCTCAGCATGGTTGATGGCGATTTCCAGATCCTGAATCGCCTCATCAATGTCATCCAGCAGCTTGCCTTGTTTGTTCAGCAAGGTATCGAAGCGTCCCGCATATTCTGTGTCTTTATACTCACCCGCATCAAAAGCCAGCCAGTGGGCAGACAGCGTCTCAGTGTTGGTCTGCGCGTAGTGGCGCATCTCTTTAAGCTGGGAGGTGACATCACGCAGGTAGTCAGTTTTGGTTTTTACAGTTTCTGTATCACTCATGCTATCTTCCTTTTCGCTTAATAAGACGATTTAAATAACGCTTGAATGATTAAAGGTAGTGCAAAATATCGAAGCTGCCTTAGGAATAATCGGAAGTGACTAAAACCTATGAGTAAACAGGGGACATCCCGGTCCCCGATGGTGCGTCTTCTGGCATTACAGATATTTCCTCGCCAGCTCAATCAGCTCATCCTTCGCGGCATCACCCAGTTTGATCACGCCCTGCTCGACAAAGTTAAACGCGCGTCCGAAATCCTTCACGCCTTCTGAGAACGCCTGACTGGCGTCATGGCTCTGCGCCGCTGCGGCGGCTGGCGGCGCTTCGGCTGCAATGGGAGCAGCGGCTTCCGGTACGCTGGGCGGCGAAACCTCGGCTGCAGCAACGGGCGCAGCCTCCACAGGCGCAGGTGTTATCGCCTCAGATATAACAGCCGGTGCCGCTTCAGGTACCGCTGCGACTGCGGCTGGCGCTGACGCCGCGACTGGCGTAGCCACTTCGTTGGCGAAATCTTCCGCAGGTGACGATGCGATGGTGGTGGTTGGATTGATAACAGTTTGATCGCTCATAATGCTCTCCTTCTTACTGAATAAAGATCGCAGTCGGGCAAGAGTGGCTGCAATCCACGTGGTAATTCGCATGCTGACCTCCTTAACGCTTGGGTTGAGGTGGCGATTTATCTCCTTCAGCCGGTTTCCCCTTTTCAGCCGGATTGCTGATTGGGTGCTTCGCTATGCCATCGAGTTTGTTCTGCAGCGCCACCAACTGGCTGGTGAGTTCCGCCACGCGCGCTTCACGTCGTTCTGAGATCGTTCGATATTGCTGTCGAATCTCTTCAACGCGCTGATTGGCGCTGTTACTCACAAACAAAAACAACACCGTCATCGCCACGCACATCAGCGACAGCATCAGCAGAAAGCCACCGAAGAACAGTTGGCGTCGATGGTTTTTCACTACGTACTCACTGTTTATCTGCATCATCACGACTCTCCTCCAGAGTGGTAATCAGTTGATTCACCTGGCTGCGAAACTTATCGCTATGTTCGGTTTCGGTGGTCGCCAGTAAAATACTCAGGGCGTTTTTGATCAGCCGCAGATCGGTTTCCAGCGAAGAGATTCGCCGCAGGTTTTTGTCATGTCGGACGCGCAACTCATCGTTTTCCTGACGCATCAAGGCATGGCCTTCTTTGAGCAGCATCACCTGTTCTTTGTAGCTGGTGATGATCTCCCCGCCGGCACGATTGCTGGTGACGATAGCGGCGATACCCGCCATTAACGGTTTCCAGAACACAGCTGCTGCGCCGCCGCCGAGAAGCAACGCACCTACGCTGGTGACTAAACTACTTTCCATGCTTTACCTCTCACCCCTGGCAAGGGTTGTGCCCCATAAGCACGCTGACCACCCTTGCCAGCTTCGCGGTCAACGCCTGAATTTAAGTTTACTTTAACTTATGAATTTAAGTATACTTAAGTCGTTCCTTCAGGAGATGTCAAGATGATGAAAAAAGAATCTTCCGGTGAGCGCATCCGGGCACGACGTAAAGCACTACAGTTAACGCAGCAGGCGCTGGCGAAGAGCGTTGGTGTATCGCATGTGGCTGTATCGCAATGGGAAAAAGAGGAAACCGTACCGCGCGGCGAGAACTTATTGCGGCTCGCGGAGTGGCTGCAATGCACAGCGGCATGGATTATTGATGGGGACGGCGAAGTGTTTGCCACCCACGCCAAAGCCGCGCCGGTTATGGCGGTGCCATTGATTAGCCTGGCGCAAGCGTCAGCGTGGTTAGGCGAGCAGCGGTTGTTGCTGAAACAGCAGGCAACGCGCTTTCTCTACAGTGAAAGTCAATTGGGCGATGGCGCGCTGGCGGTCACGGTGGAAGACCACGCGATGCAGCCCGATTACCGGCCCGGTGACAGCGTGATCTTTGATCCAGACGTTCAGCCACAGCCTGGCGATGTAGTTTTGGCGCTGGTCGATGGCGTGGCGCTAGTGCGAATTTATCGTCTGCAAACGCAGCAGCAGGATGAGAAAATCTTCACATTGCGCGCGCTCAATGATGATTTTCCTCAGCTGCATTCTGAGGAAATTTCGCTGCAAATCATCGGCACGTTAATGGAGTTGAGACGTTACCGAGGCGGCTAGCCGCTTCGCTTAAGCCATTATTTTAAAAAAAGTTTAGTCTGAGTGCGGGAAGCTATGGACAGACCCCGCTGTAAGCCTGTTAATGTAGCGCAAAATAATAATTTAGCCGGACAATCGCCATGCTCACCACCATCCTTTATCGCAGCCATCTGCACGACCACGTGCCGATTAAAACGCTCGAAGATATGGTTGCTAAAGCCAATCGCAAAAACAAAAACTCGGATGTCACCGGCATCCTGCTGTTCGACGGCCTGCACTTCTTCCAACTGCTGGAAGGCCCGCGCGACGCGGTGCAAGGCATCTATCAGCGTATTTGTCAGGACGCACGCCACCACAATCTGGTGGAGCTGATGCACGATTTCGCGCCAGAACGCCGTTTTGGCAAAGTCGGCATGGAGCTGTTCGATCTGCGCGAGCATGACAAAGACACTGTGCTGCAAGCGGTGCTGGATAAAGGCACCTCGCGTTATCAGCTCACCTACAAAGATCGCGCACTGCAGTTTTTGCGCACCTTCGTGGTGGCGCGCGACAAAGAGAACTACTTTGAGATCCCACCCGCCAGCACATGGGAATTTATTCCCGATGATGAATGGCTGAATGAGCTGGATGACCTTGATCAGAGCGTGCAAGATTGCCGCTTTGCCTTTCAGCCGATTATCGATCCCTTCGCACGCCGCGTGACCTCACTTGAAGCGCTGATTCGTACGCCGAACGGCGGCTCGCCGGAAGAGTATTTTTCTGCGTTTGGTGGTGAGGCGATTTATCACGCGGATATTCAGTCGAAACGCCTGGCGTTTAACGTGGCGAGCAAACTGGGCATTGGCGAGCATCGCTTATCGATCAATCTGCTACCGATGTCGCTGGTGACGGTGCCAAACGCGGTGGATTTCCTGCTGGCGGAGATCAAAGCCAGCGGACTGGTGCCGCAGCAGGTGATCGTCGAAGTGACCGAAAATGAGATCATTTCGCGCTCAGATGAATTTGCTGCCGAAGTGAGAAAGTTGAAAGCGGCGGGGATTAGCCTGGCGCTGGACGATTTTGGTGCCGGTTTTGCTGGCTTGTCGCTGTTATCGAAATTCCAGCCGGACAAAATCAAAATCGATCGCGAGATTATCCGCGATGTGCATAAAAGCGGCCCGAAGCAGGCGATCATGCACGCCATCATCAAGTGCTGCGCATCGCTGGAAATCGCGGTGATTGCCGAAGGTGTGGAACAAGCCGAAGAGTGGATGTGGCTGGAAGCGGCGGGCATTAGCCAGTTCCAGGGTTTCCTGTTTGCGCACCCGCTGTTGAATGGATTCCCGGCGGTGGCGTGGCCTGAGATTAAATAGTGTGGCGGTCGCCATAAATGGCGACCCTGCAACTAATAATACGTCACCTCGATATTGCCATACTGCTTATCAACCACCTCGCCCGCCGCGTCGGTGGTAATAATGTCGCAATAATAAGGAACATCGTTTTTATATTTGCAGACATTGCTGACGGTTTTAATCTGGTCATTACGCTTCACCGTGGTGACCACGTCAGAAATCTTTTTCTTATCTTCTGCCCGCACTGCAGTAGCACGCGACACTTCCGTTCCGGCCTGAGTAATACTCAATACCGCCATTTCACCCGCGCTGTTATAGGCGAGGTGAAACGCTGCATCGGAGGCGGGCGATGAGATCTGCTCCACCAAACCCTGTTTGTTGTAGGCAATATCTACCGTCATGCTCGGCGTGACTTTCTTCACCATGGTGCAGTTTTTATCCAGCGTCACCAACACGTCCTGACCGTTTTCGCTGCCTTTTAATGCGTCGCCGTCGCGCGCAACCTCAATCACTTCGCCCTCTTTGCCCACCGACTTAACATGCGTTGGACAGCCGTTGCGGTCGAAATCGACGTTCACTTCGAAGATTTGCTGACCGTCGGCGGTGAACAGCGTTTGATGGGTATTTTTGACTTTTCCAGGCAGCGCTTCGAATTGATACAGATAGGCAAAGTTTTTCATTTGCGGGTAATAGGTCGCGTCATCCTTGTCACACCCTGCAAGCAGAGCGATGGCGATTAAAAACAGCAGGGTTTTCTTCACGTGAGAATCCTCTTCTCAAAATAAGGCAGCGCGTTGGGCGGTGTATTCACTGTGATGCAGCAACCTTCCCGCCTGAGATAAACCATCACCGCGCTGAACTATAACTTAAACAAAGCATACAATGACATAGCGCAACTTGAAAACGTAGACCAAAAAAATGAGAAACTGTTAAGCAGAGATTAATAATCCACAATCTGCGAAGATTAAAGGTGCTGGCTATATTGAATCGTTGCCATACATCTTTTCGACATGTAAGATCCAAACCACTAATTTTAATTCTTCTTACTTACATAGAGTTTATTTCGATGATTCTTCATCTGGCATGGGTGTTTTTTTGCATAATTTCAGCCTCATTTATATTCCAAACTAAAAAAATACAAATTGAACAGAACCGAGATCTGAACATTGATGGACTAAGATATGTTTTAGCTGCTTTTGTTGTTTTCCACCACAATGATATTTCAACCGCTTACTTTGAAACTGGAAAATGGGCCTTACATGACCCAATCCTTGGTTACATGGGGCAATTCGGTGTTGCTGTTTTTTTCATGATAACAGGCTACCTTTTTGGCGATATTAAAAAGGAAACGAATTGGAAGTCATTTTTTATCAAGCGTTTTTTCAGAATTGTACCACTTACTTATGTTACTTCTTTAATATGTATAGCAATCGCTTCGTATATAGGAATTAAGATGGGTAACACTCCTGACTTCAGCAATGTTATTTACTGGCTTGATGGTGGGATATCGGGAGTAAAACCAGCAATTTATGGATTTAAAGACTCTCAGTTTATAGGTGCCGCTGTTATGTGGACTCTTTACTGGGAATGGTCATTCTATCTAGCCCTCCCACTACTATGCTTATTTTTCAATCGCACTTACACGATTGGTCTATGCATCGCTGTAATTTCCATATTTGCGCACACGACTGGATTCTTTAAAATACCCAACCAACATGCTACCTTGTTAATTTTCTTTGCAACCGGCGTGCTGATAAAAAACCTCAAAGGCATAACGTTTTCACCTTCCATTTTGAAGAGTTCCATTGCTCTTGTTGTATTAATATATTGCTTGTTTATCTCTAATGAACGAACTGCATACAGTTTTACTTCATGCATTTTCATTGGGATTTTCTTTTACATGGTCTCCACTGGAGGCAACTTTTTTGGTTTGCTGAAGCAAAGGGGCTTCGTCATCTTAGGTGATGCCAGTTACAGCATTTACCTGTTACACGGCATCGCATGGTTTGTAATGAATAAGGTTGTGTTTCATTTTAGTTTACAAAATCAAAAGCTCACCTATTACCTAATTCAGACTTTAGTATGGTATGGAATATGCTTCATATCATTAATTAGCTATAAATACTTTGAAAAACCATTTATAGCGCTAGGAAAAAAAATTTCTGCAAGACAAGAAGCAACCTTTAACAAGGCCAGGTAAAATAGCTCCACTTAAGCAGCTAACAGCGGCCTAATAGAATGCAGCCAATGAAAATCGTGAGTTTTTTTGCGTTGAAACAGTGTTGCGCGGTAAGAAGGAAATTATGTGGGATGAGCTGCTTTGCATGCTGCTCTTTAGCAAGTGGCGTAAACCTAAATTATGTTGCCATAAAGTTGGGGCACGCCAATTCGCAAATTGTCTACTTGGTTAAAGGAAAATGGATGTATGAAAACAGCGATGAGCAAGAGAGCCTGATTAGCGGAAAAGTTGCTAACATTGCCCAACATATATCCTTTCTCCAAGAATCAGGAGTAAAAATAAACATCTTTTCAGCAAGTTATATCACTAAACCTGCATGCTCATAATATCTGTATACGCCGATACCAGTTTGTTACGCACCTGCACGCCCATCTGCATGGAAATAGAGGATTTTTGCAGATCGACCATCACATCGTTTAACTGGATGCCCGGTTTACCCATTTCAAAATCCTGCGCTTGCGCGCGCGCCGTTGTCTGGGTTTCGCTGATCTTGTCGAGTGCTGCTTTCATGGTGGCACTAAAATCGACCTGGTTGGTGGATTCCGCCTGCTTACCGCTCGCCTGCAGAGACGTCATCTGCAGCTGCTGCAGCACACCCTCAATCGCCTGAATTGACATTGCCTGACCCCTAATGAAGAAGTGATTAAATTTTCACGATGAGAAAGTTAACACACTGTCAATAGGACAAAGGCGCTAAATGACCGCAAAAAACCCGGCTTATCCACCCATCGATGTGACCCGAATCATCAAATAATGCCTGCCAATAAGTGGAATTTAATTTTCCTCCCCCCTGAATTTGGGGGAAGTCTTCAGGGAGTTCGTTTTGTCACCACTAATAATTTCAGGCAGGAATCGGTCATGAATGCGAGTGCAGCCGCTACACCAGAGACAGCAAAGAAAGGCTTCAGTGACCTTTTCGCCCGCCTGCGCGCCAATCCGCGAATTCCTTTAATTATTGCTGCCGCTGCGGTTATCGCAGTGGTGTTTGCGTTGGTGCTGTGGGCAAAAGCGCCAGACTATCGCGTCCTTTATAACAACCTCTCCGACGAGGATGGCGGTGCGATTGTCACTCAGCTGACGCAAATGAACATCCCTTACCAGTTCGCCGATAACGGTGGAGCACTGATGGTGCCCGCCGATAAAGTGCATGAGCTGCGTTTGCGCCTGGCACAACAAGGTCTGCCGAAAGGCGGCAACGTTGGCTTCGAGCTGATGGACAAAGAGAAGTTCGGTATCAGCCAGTTCAGCGAGCAGATCAACTATCAGCGTGCGCTGGAAGGTGAACTGTCCCGCACCATCGAAACGCTCGGTCCGGTAAAGAGCGTACGTGTGCATCTGGCGATGCCGAAACCGACCTTGTTTGTGCGTGAGCAGAAAGCCCCTTCCGCTTCGGTAACGCTGAACCTGCAACCTGGCCGCGCTTTAGATGAAGGCCAGATTCAGGCCATTCAGCATATGGTCTCCAGCAGCGTGGCCGGTTTACCGCCGGGCAACGTTACCGTTGTCGATCAGGCCGGTCGTCTGTTGACACGATCCGATAGCGAAGGTCGCGACCTGAATGATGCGCAACTGAAATATGCCTCTGAAGTGGAAGCCCGCTTCCAGCAGCGCATTGAGGCGATCCTCAATCCAATTGTTGGTCAGGGCAATGTGCATGCGCAGGTGACGGCGCAGATCAACTTTGACCGCAGCGAGCAAACCGACGAGAAATACCAGCCGAACGCCAATCCAAACAATACCGCCGTGCGTTCACGCCAGACCAGCAACTCCGAACAGAATGGCAGCGCCTATCCGGGCGGCGTGCCGGGTGCATTGTCGAATCAGCCTGCGCCAGCCAACACTGCGCCGGTAACCAATCCGCCAGCTAATAATGCCAACGGCCAGAACGCTAACGCGCAAAACGCCAATGCGCAGAATAACGGCAGCACCACCAGCACCGCCCAATCTTCTGGCCCGAGCAGCTCAACACGCAACGACACGGTGAACTACGAGCTGGATCGTACCATTCGTCATACCAAGTTGAACGTCGGCGATGTGCAGCGCCTGTCGGTTGCCGTGGTGGTGAACTACCGCGACGACGGCAAAGGCAAAGCGGTGGCGCTGAACGAACAGCAGATCAAGCAGATTGAAGATTTAACCCGCGAAGCGATGGGCTATTCACAAACCCGTGGCGACAGCGTCAACGTGGTGAACTCGCAGTTCAACATGACCGAACCAGCCGGTGGCGACCTGCCATTCTGGCAGCAGCAATCGTTCTTCGATCAGTTGATGACTGCCGGTCGCTGGCTGCTGGTGGCGTTGGTTGCCTTCATCCTTTATCGCAAGCTGGTACGTCCACAGCTGATGCGTAAGAAAGCGCAGGAACAAGCAGCAGCGGAAGCGCTGGCAGCCCGCTCTGCGGCAAGGGAAGAAGAGGAAGCCTTTAACGTTCAGCTCAGCAAAGACGAGCTGGATCAGGAGCGTAAATCTACTAACCGCATGAGCGCCGAGGTGATGAGCCAGCGTATCCGCGACATGTCTGAAAACGATCCGCGCGTCGTCGCGCTGGTTATCCGCGAATGGATGAGTAAAGAACTATGAGTCTGACCGGTACAGAAAAAAGCGCCATTCTGATGATGACCATCGGCGAAGAGCGCGCGGCGGAGGTGTTCAAACACCTCAACCAGCGTGAAGTTCAGCACCTGAGTGGCGCCATGGCCAACATGCGCCAGGTTTCACATAAACAGCTGACCGAAGTGCTGCGCGAGTTCGAAATCGATGCCGAACAGTTTGCTGCGCTGAGCCTCAACTCCAACGATTACCTGCGCTCGGTGCTGATCAAAGCACTGGGCGAGGAGCGCGCCTCAAGCCTGCTGGAAGATATTCTCGAGAAAAACGAGACCACCAGCGGCATGGAAACGCTCAACTTTATGGAGCCACAGGCCGCAGCCGACCTTATTCGCGACGAGCATCCACAGATTATCGCCACCATCCTTGTCCACCTCAAACGTGGTCAGGCGGCGGATATTCTGGCGCTGTTCGACGAGCGTCTGCGTCACGATGTAATGCTGCGTATCGCCACCTTCGGCGGTGTCCAGCCGGCGGCGCTGGCGGAACTGACCGAAGTGCTGAACAACCTGCTCGACGGTACCAACCTCAAGCGCGCGAAGATGGGCGGCGTGAGAACTGCAGCAGAAATTATCAACCTGATGAAAACCCAGCAGGAAGAAGCGGTTATCGAAGCGGTACGCGACTTCGATGGCGAGCTGGCACAGAAGATCATCGACGAGATGTTCCTGTTCGAAAACCTGGTGGAAGTGGACGACCGCAGCATCCAGCGCCTGCTGCAGGAAGTGGAATCCGAGCAGTTGCTGGTGGCATTGAAAGGTGCCGAGCAGCCGCTGCGCGAGAAGTTCCTCAAGAACATGTCTGCCCGTGCGGCCGATATCCTGCGCGACGATCTGGCCAACCGTGGTCCGGTACGTATGTCGGCGGTGGAGAACGAACAGAAGGCCATTCTTCTGGTGGTGCGCCGCTTAGCAGAATCCGGCGAGATGGTAATTGGTGGTGGCGAGGAAACTTATGTCTGATGCCTTTTCCGCCCGCGCGTGGCAGCGCTGGCAGCCTGATGATTTAGGCAGCCCGTTCGGTGCCGAATCGGAGCCTCAGTTAGAGGAGCCGGAGATTGATGTCGAATTGAGCGCCGAAGCGGAACAGCAGCAACAGCTGGAACGTATGCAGCAGCAGATGCGCAAAGATGCGCAGACGCAGGGCTACAGCGAAGGCTATCAAAAGGGTTTTGCCGAAGCGCAACAGAACGGTTATGACGCCGGATTTCAGCAAGGCTTAGCCGATGCGCAGCAGCAGCAAGCGCCGCTGCAGGCGCGTATGCAGCAGCTGGTGACCGAGTTCCATCACACGCTGGAAGCGCTCGACAGCGTGATCGCTTCTCGTCTGATGCAGTTGGCGCTGGAAGCCGCGCGCACGGTGATTGGCCAAGCTACGCAGGTGGATGGCACCGCCCTGCTGCGTCAAATCCAGCAGCTGATTCAGCAGGAGCCGATGTTCAGCGGCAAGCCGCAGCTGCGCGTCCATCCGGACGATTTGCAGCGCATCGAGCAGACGCTCGGCCCAACGCTCGATCTGCACGGCTGGCGTTTGCTGGCCGACAGCACGCTGCATCCCGGCGGCTGTAAGCTTAGCGCCGAAGATGGCGACCTTGATGCGAGCGTGGCAACGCGCTGGCAGGAGCTGTGCCGCCTGGCAGCTCCGGGGACACTGTAATGACCTCATCACGCCTTTCACGCTGGCTCGGCGCGCTCGACGCCTTCGAAGATCGCATTTCGCAGGTGCAAACCGTGCGTCGTTACGGTCGCCTGACGCGCGCCACCGGTTTAGTGCTGGAAGCCACCGGTCTGCAACTGCCGCTCGGTGCTACCTGCATTATTGAACGTACCGATGGCAGCAAGATCACTGAAGTGGAAAGTGAAGTGGTCGGCTTCAACGGCCAAAAACTGTTAATGATGCCGCTGGAAGAAGTGGACGGCATTTTGCCGGGCGCACGGGTTTATGCACGCGTCAGTGGCGACAGCGGGCACAGCGGCAAACAGATGCTGCTGGGCCCGGAACTGCTGGGTCGCGTGCTGGACGGCAGCGGCAAACCGCTGGATGGTTTGCCCGCGCCGGAAACCGGCTATCGCGCCCCGTTGATCACCGCACCGTTTAACCCGCTGCAACGTACGCCGATTGAAGATGTGCTGGATACCGGCGTGCGCGCCATCAACGCCCTGCTCACCGTGGGTCGCGGTCAGCGTATGGGCCTGTTCGCCGGTTCCGGCGTGGGTAAAAGCGTGCTGCTCGGCATGATGGCGCGTTACACCAAGGCCGACGTGATTGTGGTGGGTTTGATCGGTGAACGTGGTCGTGAAGTTAAAGAGTTCATTGAAAACATTCTCGGTGCCGAAGGACGCGCGCGTTCGGTAGTGATCGCCGCACCCGCAGACGTCTCGCCGCTATTGCGTATGCAGGGCGCGGCGTATGCCACGCGTATCGCCGAAGATTTCCGCGATCGCGGCCAGCACGTGCTGCTGATTATGGATTCCCTCACCCGCTACGCCATGGCGCAACGTGAAATCGCGCTGGCCATCGGTGAGCCACCGGCCACCAAAGGTTATCCGCCTTCGGTGTTCGCCAAACTGCCCGCGCTGGTGGAACGCGCCGGTAACGGCACGCACGGCGGCGGTTCGATCACCGCGTTTTATACCGTGTTAACTGAAGGCGACGATCAGCAAGACCCGATTGCCGACTCGGCGCGTGCGATTCTTGACGGCCACATTGTGCTGTCGCGTCGTCTGGCGGAAGCCGGTCACTATCCGGCGATTGATATTGAAGCGTCGATCAGCCGCGCCATGACCTCATTAATTGATGAGACGCACTATGCGCGCGTGCGCCAGTTCAAACAGTTGCTCTCCAGCTTCCAGCGTAACCGCGATCTGGTGAGTGTGGGTGCGTATGCCGCAGGCAGCGATCCGATGCTGGACCGCGCCATCAAGCTCTATCCCGAGATGGAAGCTTTCCTGCATCAGGGCATTTTCGAACGCAGCGACTACGACGATGCCTGTTTGCATCTGCAGGCGATGTTCGGTTAACGCCAAACGAGGTTAAGTCATGAAAACGGCCAGTGCGATCAACAAGCTGCGCGATATGGCGGAGCAGGAACTGGAGAGTGCGGTGATTCACCTCGGCGATATGCGTCGTGGTGTGCAGCAGGCCGACGAACAGCTCAGCATGCTGCTGGATTATCAGGATGAGTATCGCAACAAGCTCAATCAGGATATGTCCGGCGGCATCGCCAGTACGCGCTGGACCAATTATCACCAGTTTATTCAGACGCTGGAAAAAGCCATCGAGCAGCATCGCCAACAGCTTTCCCAGTGGAATCAGCGCCTCGACACCGCGCTGAGCAACTGGCGTGAAAAGCATAAGCGACTCAATGCTTATCAAACGCTGATTACGCGCGCTGAGGAAAACGCATTACGACAAGAAAACCGTCTCGATCAGAAACGGATGGATGAATTTGCCCAACGGGCCGCATTGAGGAAAGGCGAATGATTACGCTGCCAACAGTTGCTACGCAAACCTCGGTTTTGGGAGACGCTGACAGTTCAGTTTCATCAGATCTTTTGCAGGGCGCAGATAGCCTGCCGCAGGGATTTATTACTGAACTCGGCAACCGCTTGCTGACGCTGGTAAAGCAACAAGCTGTTAACACGCAATCGACTGATCTGACAACAGAAGTTGATGAAAAAGACGTCAAAAAAGCCTCTTTAAGCGCGTTATTGCAGGCGCTGGATAAACCAGATGCGTTAAACGCACTTTTACAGCCGGAAAACACTAAAGCCACGCTGAAATCAGCCGATGATAAAGACAAGAGTGAGGCAAGTTCGTTAACTGCCAGCGACTTACAGAATGTGCAGGCGTTATTCGCCATGTTGCCGGTGGCGGTTGAGAACCGCACCAGCACAGCCACGGTAAGTAGCGGCACAGGCGAAGGCAAAGCTGACACCCGCGCTTCGCTTAATTCAGCATTGTTAAGCGGTTCGCTTGAAGGTGCAGTAAAAGAAGAAACAGCACAGCCGGATAGCACAGCGAAGAAATCCAGCGATGCTGGAACGCTCTTAACGCAAACGGCTGCCAGCACGCAGACCAGCAGCAGCGTCAACACCACCGCCAGTAACAACAGCGGCTTGACGCTGGATGAGAGTTTTAAGCAGGTGCTTAATGCGCTGAGTAAGCCGGAAGAGCGCACCGCCGCGCAGAGCAGTGATGACCCGGTGACGCCATTAACCAGCGCACCGCTCAGCGCCACCAGTTCGCTGGTGAGCAGCACCGCTTCGACCAGCACCACGCCGTCGACGCCAATGCTGAATGCGCAGCTCGGCAGCAGCGAGTGGCAGCAGGCGCTGAGTCAGCAGATTGTGATGTTTAGCCGCAACGGGCAGCAGAACGCCGAATTGCGTTTACATCCGCAGGATCTGGGCGCTATCCAGATCAGCCTGACGCTTGATAAGGATCAGGCACAGTTAAGTATGGTTTCCAGCCACAGCCAAGTGAGGGCCGCGCTGGAAGCGGCTCTCCCTCAGCTGCGTACAGCGCTGGCGGAGAGCGGAATAAACCTGGGACAGAGTAACGTCAGCAGCGACGCCTTCGCACAGGGCCAGAGTTATCAGGGCCAGCAGGAAGGACGTCGTGACGGACAGCACGGCAGCTTTACCCTCTCCCAGGACAGTGACAACGAGATAACGCCTATTGCCGTCCCGGCAGCCCTTCAAGCGCGCGCGGCCGGTAACGGCGCTGTCGATATCTTTGCCTGACAGCCGCTAAACGCTGAAGGTAAGCGTAAAACCCGCGTCTTTTCTTCCCATTGTTTGACTTAAGACGCGGGATAATCTGTCCAGGTAAGCCGAGAGGCTTGCCCATAATTCACAGGAAGTAACTGCAAGATGTCTGATAACGCGAAAGCTAAAGGCCGCAAACGTTCACTACTACTACCGGTGTTACTGATTGTAACGCTGGCCGCTTGCAGCGTGGCAGGCTATGCAGTCTGGCGAATGATGAATAAACACGAAGGCAGCCAACCGGATGCGGCGAAAGTCGAGCCACCGGCTGCTCCCGTATTTTTTGCAATGGATACGTTTACAGTAAACCTGGTCAATCCTGACAACGA
Source organism: Pantoea sp. SOD02 (assembly GCF_024707505.1). GTDB lineage: Bacteria > Pseudomonadota > Gammaproteobacteria > Enterobacterales > Enterobacteriaceae > Pantoea > Pantoea symbiotica. Next base: position 2,467,617 of record NZ_CP102604.1, read on the forward strand.
TCCCGACCGTGTGTTGTACGTAGGTTTCACCCTGCGTCTGCCCGATGAGGATACCCGTCGTCGGATGAACGATTACCTGCCGGAAGTGCGCAGCCGTCTGCTGTTACTGCTTTCGCGTCAAAGCGCGACGGCACTGGCAACAGAGCAAGGCAAACAGGCCCTGGTTGAGCAGATCAAACAGGCACTGGCGCCGCCGCTGGTAAAAGGTCAACCGGCTCAGGTTGTCAATGACGTGCTGTTTACCGCCTTCATTTTGAGGTGATTTAATGGGCGATAGCATTCTCTCCCAGGCTGAGATTGACGCGCTGCTTAATGGCGACAGTGACAGCGCGGAAGTAGAGAACAGTTCCAAAGGGACCGATGGCGACATCCGTCCCTATGATCCCAATACTCAACGCCGCGTGGTACGTGAGCGTCTGCAGGCGCTGGAGATCATCAACGAGCGCTTTGCCCGTCATTTCCGTATGGCGCTGTTTAACCTGCTGCGCCGTAGCCCCGATATTAGTGTGGGTGCGATCAAGATTCAGCCGTACCACGAGTTTGCCCGCAACCTGCCGGTGCCAACCAACCTGAACCTGATCCACCTGAAGCCGCTGCGCGGCACGGCGCTGGTGGTGTTTTCACCGAGCCTGGTATTTATTGCTGTCGATAACCTGTTTGGCGGCGACGGTCGTTTTCCGACCAAAGTTGAAGGCCGTGAATTTACCCATACCGAACAGCGCGTGATTCGCCGCATGTTGAAGCTGGCGCTGGATGGTTATAGCGACGCATGGAAAGCGATTTATCCGCTGGAAGTCGAGTATGTGCGTTCTGAGATGCAGGTGAAATTCACCAACATCACCACTTCACCGAACGACATCGTGGTTAACACGCCGTTCCAGGTGGAGATTGGTAACCTGGTCGGTGAATTCAATATCTGTATTCCGTTTTCGATGATTGAGCCGCTGCGCGAGCTGCTGGTCAATCCGCCACTGGAAAACTCACGCCGTGAAGATAATCACTGGCGCGACAATCTGGTGAAACAGGTGCAGCACTCGGAGCTGGAGCTGATTGCCCACTTCGCCGAAACATCGCTGCGCCTGTCACGTATTTTGCAGCTGAAACCTGGTGACGTCCTGCCCATTGAGAAACCGGACCGCATCATTGCTCACGTCGATGGCGTGCCGGTGCTGACCAGCCAATACGGCACCATCAATGGCCAGTATGCCCTGCGTGTAGAACATTTGATTAACCCGATTTTGAATTCGCTGAACGAGGAACAGCCCGATGAGTGACAGCAAGAAACCGTCCGACGACGACATCTCCGCGGACGATCTGTGGGCTGCAGCTATGAACGAACAAACCACCACCAGCGCGCCAGATCCGACTGAGAATGTCTTCAAATCGCTGGAGAATCCTGGCATCAGCGGTTCGCTGCAGGATATCGACCTGATCATGGATATTCCGGTCAAACTGACCGTGGAACTAGGTCGTACCAAGATGACCATCAAAGAGCTGCTGCGTCTGACGCAAGGTTCTGTGGTGGCGCTGGATGGCCTGGCCGGTGAACCGCTGGATATTCTGATCAACGGTTATCTGATCGCGCAGGGTGAAGTGGTGGTAGTGAACGACAAATATGGCGTGCGCATCACCGACATCATTACCCCGTCTGAACGTATGCGTCGTCTGAGCCGTTAAGCATGTTAAAGCACACGCAAGCGGAACAACCGGTAGCGAGCCAGCCGGTGGTCTCGACCGGTTCGGTGATTGGCCAAGTCAGCAGCGTGCTGGCGGTGATTGTTCTGCTGATTCTCGGCTGCGGCTGGCTGGCGAAACGTCTCGGCTTTGCCCCGAAAACGGTGACCGGCCAGGCGCTGAAAATCAGCGCCACCGTGCAGGTGGGTCAGCGCGAGCGTGTGGTGATTGTCGATACCGCCGATGCACGTCTGGTGTTGGGCGTTACCGCCCAGCAGATTACGCATCTGCACTCATTACCGCCGCTGCCGCCGGAAGAACTGGCGAATAACAGCGCTGCCCCGCAGGATTTTCGTCAGCTGTTCCAGAATCTGGTTAAACGTCCCGGAAAACCACAATGATGCGTCGATTACTTGCTCTCCTGCCGCTGCTGTTGCTGGCACCGGTTGCCCATGCGCAGCTGCCGGGTTTAATCAGCCAGCCGCTGGCCAATGGCGGCCAGAGCTGGTCGCTGCCGGTGCAGACGCTGGTTTTCATCACCTCGCTGACCTTTATTCCGGCCGTACTGCTGATGATGACCAGCTTCACCCGCATCATCATTGTGTTTGGCTTACTGCGTAATGCCTTGGGCACGCCATCTGCGCCGCCAAACCAGGTGCTGCTCGGCCTGGCGCTGTTTCTGACCTTCTTTATTATGGCGCCGACCTTCGACAAGATTTATTCCGACGCCTATCTGCCGTTCAGCCAGGACAAAATCAGCATGGCGGACGCGATTGATAAAGGTGCGCAGCCGCTGCGTGAATTTATGCTGCGTCAAACGCGCGAAGCCGATTTAGCGCTGTTTGCTCGTCTGGCCAACACCGCGCCAATTCAAGGCCCGGAAGCGGTACCGATGCGCATTCTGCTGCCGGCGTATGTCACCAGCGAACTGAAAACCGCCTTCCAGATTGGTTTCACCGTGTTTATCCCGTTCCTGATCATCGATCTGGTGGTCGCCAGCGTACTGATGGCGCTGGGGATGATGATGGTGCCGCCGGCCACTATTTCCCTGCCGTTCAAGCTGATGCTGTTCGTGCTGGTGGATGGCTGGCAACTGCTGGTGGGTTCACTGGCGCAAAGTTTCTACTCGTAACCCGACATTTCCCGAGGAGTGCAACATGACACCTGAATCAGTAATGGTTATGGGCCAGGAAGCAATGCGCGTCGCGCTGCTGATGGCCGCGCCGATGTTGCTGGTGGCGTTGATCAGCGGTTTGATCATCAGCGTGCTGCAAGCCGCGACCCAGATTAACGAACAAACGCTCTCCTTTATCCCGAAGATTCTGGCCGTTGCCGCTACCGCGGTGATCGCCGGTCCGTGGATGCTGAATCTGATGCTGGATTACATTCGCACGCTGTTTAGCAATCTGCCGTACATCATTGGCTAATGATTAACCTCGACAGCAGCCAGCTGATCCATTGGGTCGCACAATTCTTCTGGCCGATGGTGCGTTTGCTGGCGCTGTTTGCCAGCGCGCCGGTGCTGAGCGAAAAGTCGATTCCCAAACGCGTCAAGATTGGCCTCGCGGTATTAACCACCTGGATCATTCTGCCTGTGCTGCCGCCGGTTGAAGCTACATTATTTACGCCCGCCGGATTTTGGTTGCTGCTGCAACAGTTGCTGATTGGCATCAGCATCGGCCTGACCATGCAGTTCGCCTTTGCCGCGGTGCGCATGGCGGGTGAAGTGATTGGTTTGCAGATGGGTTTGTCCTTCGCCACCTTCTTCGATCCGGGCAGCCGCCTGAACATGCCGGTGCTGGCGCGTTTTCTCGATATGCTGGCGATGCTGCTGTTTCTCACCTTCAACGGACATCTGTGGCTGATCTCGCTATTGGTGGACAGTTTTCACACCTTACCGATCAGCGACCAGCCGCTCAACGCCAATGCCTTTATGGCGTTAGTCAAAGCCGCCGGATTAATTTTCCTTAATGGCATGATGTTAGCGCTGCCCTTAATAGTTCTACTCCTCACGCTAAACATGGCACTAGGTTTGTTAAACCGTGTTTCACCACAGCTATCAATTTTCGCGGTTGGCTTCCCGATTACCTTAACGGTGGGCATCCTCAGCGTTGGGTTGATGATGCCGCTGCTTGCTCCCTTCTGCGAACATCTGTTCAGCGAAGTCTTTGATTTACTCGCCCAGTTTATGTCAGAACTTTCCCGCGCGAGTTGATTAACTATTCTGTAGGCGTTCTTAAGTAATAGTTAAGCAACCAGAAACAGTCTGTGCATTTTTCGAACCATTTTTTCCAGAAATCAACTGAGGAAATTCTGATAAATGCGCATTTTAGGTGAAAATTATTCTTATTAAACCGCGCTTCGCGTATTTTAGTCAGACGATTCCTAAGGGGCTAAACCTTGAGAATTGGTTGATGAAATGCTCAAAGGGCTGTTTTTAAACAAAAAAAATTTCAAAGCGATTTTTCTTGTCTAAATCCCTTTTTTCCGGCATTGTCAACGCTCGCTGAAGCGTCATACTTTCGCTAAACAAATGTTTTTAAGATTTGTCCTATCAGATTTGTCTGTGATCTGCGCGATAGTGACAGGGCTCTCAAAACAGAGCGAATTAAACACTTAATGCAAATCCTCAGCCATCCCTACTATGGCTGGGCTGAGAGTGACGTGGATGTACTAAAAAAAATAACTTCGCAGCACGGTTCAGGGAAGAGTCATGATGGCGCATGGATTTCTATCGCCAATCTGCCGAGCAGAATAAAAAAGTGTCTTTGGAAATTTCTCTCGTACCGCAAACGCGTATTCATCGTTGATTTAAACGGATAACAAATTGGTGAGGGTCGCTATAATGCCAACGATTATTATGGATTCATGTAATTACACACGCCTGGGTTTGTCTGACTATATGTCTGCGAAAGGAGTTAAAAAGAAAAATATTACTCCTGTCTCTGACATCGACCAATTGCAACAAAGATGTGAGCAAATAAAGCCGGGCGTCGTGTTTATCAACGAAGAGTGCTTTATTCACGAATCTGATTCCAGCGATCGTATTCGTGCTATTATCATGCAGCATCCTGACACCTTATTCTTTATTTTCATGGCGATCTCGAATATCCATTTTGAGGAATACCTCTACGTTCGTAAGAACCTGATTATTACGTCAAAATCGATAAAAACTTCGACGCTGGATTCTTTGTTAGGCACCTACCTGCAAAAGAAACTCAACGCTTCGCCACGTATTTCTGCTGGGCTCGACGTGCATCCACTGACATTAAGTCAGACTGAATCAAATATGCTGAAAATGTGGATGTCAGGTCATGACACCATTCAGATATCTGAGAATATGCAAATTAAAGCCAAAACTGTTTCGTCACATAAAGGTAATATTAAACGTAAAATTAAAACCCATAATAAGCAGGTTATTTATCATGTCGTACGTTTGACTGATAATGTCACCTCAGGGATTTATGTTAACGTGCGATAATTTCCTTCAGTGAATAAAGGGGCCAATCCAGCGATTGGCCCCTTTCTCGTTTTGCGAGTTTGATCTCACTTTCCTGCCTAATCCTTTCCCCTCGCCTGCCGATGCTTATTCTCATAACACCTACCTACATGAGAGCAAGGATATGAAAACAGCATCGATTGATGAGCAATATAAGCTCAGCATCTGGCAGAACCTGCGCCTGATGCCTTTGTTCAGTATGATCTTTGGTGGCATTCTGCTGCTTTTTGCCCTGTGCATTGGACTCGCCAGCTACTTTTTGATTCAGAGTAATAACTCACTCAATGATGCCACGGAAGAAATTCAAATCCGCATGGGCATCTCTAACAGTTCTAACCATCTGCGCACTGCGCGACTGAATGTGCTGCAATCCGGTGCCGCCGCCCGTATTGGCGAAATGGATGGTTATCGTGCCGATTTAGCGCGCACCGAGACGCGCATTAAACAAGCGCGCGAAGGCTTTAAACTCTATATGGATCGCAAGGCGAAAACGCCGGCGGATATTGCCCTCGACGAACCGCTGACCGCCAGCTTCAATGCCTATATTGATAAAGGTCTTAAGCCGATGATTGAATCGGCAAAGCAAGGCAGCTTTGAAGGTATCGTGGCGCAGGAAACTGACGTCACGCGCAAGCTGGATGACGCCTATAACGCCGTGCTGTTGAAGGCGATTAAAATACGTACCGACCGCGCCGAAGCGATTAATGCCGCAGCGGCACATCAATCGCGCGTCGGTTTTATTGCTATGGCTATCGCATTTGTCGCCGCATTAGTGTTAGTGCTGTTGACCTTCGTGTTCCTGCGTCGCGTGGTGATTAACCCGCTGCGCCAATCCGTTGACCGCATCGAACATATTGCGCAAGGGGATTTGACCGCGCCGGAGCAAGCCTATGGCCGCAGCGAGATTGGTAGCTTGCTGCATAACCTGCAACTGATGCAGGCGTCGCTGGTGCGTACTGTAGGCACGGTGCGTGAAGGTGCGGTGGCGATTTATCAGGGTTCCAGCGAGATTTCCGCCGGTAACACCGACCTCTCATCGCGTACTGAAGAGCAGGCTTCAGCGCTGGAGCAAACCGCTGCCAGCATGGAGCAGCTTACCGCAACGGTGAAGCAGAACGCCGAGAACGCGCATCATGCCAGCCAGCTGGCTGCTGATGCCTCTGGCAAAGCACGCAGCGGCGGCGATCTGGTGAGCGGCGTGGTGCAAACCATGAACAACATTTCTGGCAGCTCCAAGAAGATTGCCGAGATCACCAACGTCATCAACAGCATCGCCTTCCAGACCAATATTCTGGCGCTGAATGCCGCCGTCGAAGCGGCGCGTGCCGGTGAGCAAGGCCGTGGTTTTGCCGTGGTAGCCAGCGAAGTGCGTAATCTGGCACAGCGCAGTGCGCAGGCGGCGAAAGAGATTGAAACGCTGATCGCTGAATCGGTAGGTTTGATTACCAACGGCTCACGCCAGGTCGGTGAAGCCGGTAATACCATGGGCGAGATTGTTGAGGCGGTGCGTCGCGTGACGGACATTATGGCGGAGATTGCTGCCGCGTCCGATGAGCAGAGCCGTGGCATCCAGCAGGTGAGCCTGGCGGTGACCGAGATGGATAACGTGACGCAGCAGAACGCCTCGCTGGTTGAGGAAGCCTCTTCGGCAGCGGCTTCGCTGGAAGACCAGGCTGGCCGATTGACGCAGGCGGTAGCGGTGTTCCGTTTGAATGATGCGCCGGTTGCGCAAGTGGCTAAAGCGGCGCAGTCCGGGTTGCGTACGCTAAATCTGGCGCCGCGTCCGGCATTGGCGACGTCGGGAAATGATAATTGGGAGACGTTTTAAGCGTTGAATTTGCAGAGGTCGCCATGATTGGCGACCCTACAACTCAGGTGCGCATTTATGCGCACCTGGCATCAAGCCCCTTCATACGGCTCAACAAACACGCCTTCGGCATGATCGCTTTCATTAAAGAACCAAATCCCCAGCGGGTAATCTTCTAACGCCACCAGATACATGGTGCCCTCATTGAATGCTTCCACTGCTAGCACCGTACCTACACGGCGCGGGCCGCCGTCGGTTTTAACCGTAACGCGATCGTTCACCTTCATTGATTACTCTCCACAAATTGTCCTGCGACACAGTTTAACGGAAGATAATCAACACTGCCTGATCGCGATCAGCGTCGGGCGATAACCCACACCGCATGAACGATACCGGGAATGTAGCCGCACAGCGTCAGCAGAATATTAAGCCAGAACGCCCCGCCGAACCCGACCTGCAAGAACACGCCCAGTGGCGGTACCAAAATGGCGATGACAATACGTAAAAAGTCCATATTCACTCCCTGATATCACTTAACAATCAATCGCTAAGCATAGACGCTGTTACGCACTGTGCACTTAAAGGCAGGTAAAACTCTGTCAAGATGCGCTTTTTCGCTTTCTTAACGTTTCATAGAGAGACTTTTGACGCGGGCTGCTCGTACACTTCTCCTCACTGCACCAACCCCAAAGGCGCAGTCAACCTAAAAGTAACAAGGATTTTTGCCCGCGCAGCGCGGGCTTTTTTTTGCCCGTAATTTGCCCGCGACGCCCTCTTTTCAGCACCGTCTATACTGTTAACTCATCCAATCGCCTCTGGGAGGGCGCTATGACGACGGCAAAAGAGTACAGCGAGAATGTGCAGCGCGAAGTCAATATTGATGTCGATGCGCTGCTGGAGGCGATTCAGAAAAGAACGTCGGGCGAGATACAAGAGTTTATGGAAGCCGAAAACGCCCATCGCGTCAAAGTGAACGGCGAGGCTTATGACTCTTACACCGATTTAGCGGAAGCCTTCGAACTCGACATTCGCGATTTCGCCATCAGTGAAGTGAACCGCTGAAATCGATTTCAAAAAAATACCCGGCGGGATGGCCGGGTAAAATAAATCAATAAATTCGTTACACCAGGGAATTCTTAACACCCGGTCAGATTACGCCTTAGTCCGATTAAGACAAGTCTTATCCCTGCATGTAAATCGAACAATTTTGTATAACCATTCATGCGAATCGCCCCACGCACCGCGTCACAGCTGGTTTCAGCTGTGCACGAAATGTGCATCGCGCATCCCGTCACGTCTGCTGTTTAAGAATTATCCTGGTTGTCGCTGGCCGGGTCGCCGGAAAAAGTGTGATCGTGATTCCGCTATTATACTGATTACTCTTCGCTTTACGGATGCCACTGGCGTAAGGAGTGTGATGATGCTGAGTCTTAACTCTTCCCTGATGATCGTTACCGATCTTGATGGCTCATTACTGGATCATCATGACTACAACTGGGATGCGGCCAGTGAATGGCTGGCGCGTCTGAAACAACATCTGATTCCGCTGGTGATTTGTTCCAGCAAAACGGCGGCAGAGATTATTCCACTGCAAAAGAAGCTGGGCATTGTTGGCGCACCCTTTATTGCTGAAAACGGTGCGCGCGTGGTGCTGGGCGGTGAACAGACGCCGCCAACCGAAACCAGCGCCGGCTATCATGCGCTGTGCCAAACACTACACGCGTTGCAGGCACGGTTCCGCTTCAACGGTTTTCATGAATTTAGCGATGCCGAAGTGGCACGCTTCACCGGTTTAACGCTCACCGAAGCCAGCCAAAGCCGCCTGCGCGAAGCATCGGAAGTGGTGCTGTGGCGCGATGATGAACACCGTTTGCAGGAATTTCGTGAGGCGCTTGCCGAACACCATCTGGCGTTAACTCAGGGCGGACGCTTCTGGCATGTGATGCCCGCCGGCACCGGCAAAGGTATCGCGCTGGCGGAAATTCAGCAGCATCTTGCCGCGCAAGAAGGGGAATCACGCACCACCATCGGCCTGGGCGATGGCCCCAACGATGTGCCGATGCTGGAGCGCGTTGATTATGCCGTGGTGATAAAAGGCTTCAGCAAAACGCCGGTAGAACTGCAACGCACCGATACCGAGAACGTTTACCACACCGCGCACGTCGGTCCGCAAGGCTGGCGTGAAGGTCTGGACTATTTTCTTGCCGAGTAACGGCCTTTAACCAGAAGGATGAGACGATGAGTGATTTTTACCAGAATGGTGTCATTACTAATTTCCATAATCTCACCCACCGCAGCGTCGAATCGCTGGAAAAGGAGATGGTGCGCTTCTCACGCAAACGCAAAATGGGACTGATTTTGCCGTCGCTGTTTTCGGAACTGGAAGGCCCGGCGCTGGATAACATTGTTAACGAACTGGCGAAAGTGCCCTATCTGGATGAGATCGTGATTGGCCTTGACCGCGCCGATCGCGACCAGTTTCTCTTTGCGCGCGAGTTCTTCTCCCGCTTGCCGCAGCGCCATCGCATTTTGTGGAATGACGGCCCGCGCCTGAAAGCGTTGGACGCCGAACTGGATAAAGAGGGTTTGTCGCCGAGCCAACCCGGTAAAGGCCGCAATGTGTGGTTCTGCACCGGCTACACGCTGGCTTCTGATCGCACCCAATGCGTGGCGCTGCACGACTGCGATATCGTCACCTACGAACGCGGCATGCTGGCACGTTTGCTCTATCCGCTGGCCAATCCATCATTTCAGTATGAGTTCTGCAAAGGCTTCTACGCGCGTGTGGCCGATGGCAAATTGAATGGCCGTGTTGGACGTTTGCTGGTGGGTCCGCTGCTGCGCTCCTTGCAGAAAGTCTACGGTCACTCGGAATATCTCGATTACCTCACCAGCTTCCGCTATCCGCTCTCTGGCGAGTTTGCCATGCGCACGCACGTGCTCAACGGCATCAAGATTCCTGGCGATTGGGGATTAGAGATTGGCGTGCTGTCGGAGATTTATCGTAACTACACCACACGCCAGACGTGTCAGGTGGAGATTGCCGATAACTACGACCACAAACATCAGCCGCTGGCGGAAGATGATGGCACCGGCGGTTTGAAGCGCATGAGTAATGACATCGTGCAGTCGCTATTGCGTAAGCTGGCAACCATGGGCGTGCCGCTCACCAGCGATTCGTTCCGCGTATTGAAGGCCACTTACTACCGCAATGCGCTGGATATGATGGAGATCTACAACCACGAAGCCACCATGAACGGCCTGAAGTTTGATCAGCACATTGAAGAAGCGGCGGTGGAAATGTTCACTCAGGCGATTCTCGATGCCGGACAAGCCTTTATTGAGCGTCCGAATGAGAAACCGTTTATTCCCAGCTGGAGCCGGGTGCAATCGGCTTTCCCGGATATTCTGCAGCGTATTTATCAGGCCGTCGAAGAGGATAACGACGGCAAGGTTTAATCCGCTGCACAGACGCGATTACGCCCACCGGTCTTCGCCAGATAGAGCCTGCTGTCCGCGCTGGCCTGCAGGCTCTCAGCCTCATAATCGCCCTGCTCTTCACTGCCGCTGACGCCCGCCGAAAGCGTAATGCCAAAGGTGGTGCTGGCGTTAACCAGAATGGTTTTCGCCTCCAGCCGCACGCGAATCCGCTCCGCCACCGCCTGCGCCTCTGCCAATGTAGTTTCTGGCAGCACAATGCAGAACTCTTCCCCGCCGACGCGTCCAGCGACATCGTATTTGCGTAGCGTGTGGCTGATCACGCTCGCCACGCGGATAATGGCCTGATCGCCGGCCTGATGTCCCCAGGTATCGTTGACCTTTTTGAAATGATCGATATCCAGTTGAATCACCGCCAGCGGCGTTTGCTGCTGCTGGCCGCGCGCCGCCAGCGCATCAAATTGCTCGAAGAAGGCACTGCGATTGAGCAGGCGTGTCAAACCATCATAATTTGCCCGCCACACCAATTTGGCCGACATATCATTCAGGCGCCGCACCAAACGGAATATCACCTGATGCGCCGCCACCAGCAGCAAGACAAACACCAGCCACATGCCCACCATAAACAGCGCCACGCGGCCTAACTCTTGAGAAAAGCCCTGCTTCAGACTTTGAACATTGACGATATAGGCACCAACGTTCCTGAGTTTGCTCCAGGTAATAAACTGCGTCCCGAGCCGCGACACGCCGGCTGGACTCTGCAGAATTTGCTGCTCTAACAACGCCTTTTGTTCTGCGGTTAATGGCTGATCGTTGGGTGCAGTCAAGCGGGTAATTTCATGCAGTGAGCGATCCAGCAATACCATTTTGCCCTGCAATGAGCTGTTGTGCGCGGATGCAAGCAAGGCATGGATACGCGACTGAGTGAAATCCATCGACAGCACGCCGTACCAATAACCTTCGCTGATAATCGGCGTGCTGACCGTCATCATCAGCCCTTCATCAAATAAGCCCTGATAACCTTCGGTCCAGCGCAGACGTGCATGCAGCGGATTGTGCGGATCCTGATCGCGGAAATAGGGGCGCTGGATCATGGTGGCGTAGCTCTCTTCCAGCTCCTGCGCGTTTTGCGGCGGACGCGAACTGATGTAGAAACCGGCTCGCGAGATGTACCAGAAGCGGGAATGGAAATCCTGTTTGGTATCGCCAAACTGCAGGATAAAGCTGAACTCCAGCGCCGCACGCAGCTCATGATCGATATGGGTATCGTCACGGGATAACAGCGGGTCGCGCGTTAGCCAGCTATCGCCGACGCCGTTTATCGGCATACTGCGTGGACTGGAAAGCTGTAGCTGCCAGGGATTCTGCTGACGCAGCTGCTGAAAGCGCGCCACCGTTTCGCGCGCGTGATCGGAATCGAGCGGATGGGTCAGCGCGTAGTTGAGCATTTGCTGGTAATAGAGCAGCTCGTCCAGGCTCTCCTGGAACTGGCTGTCGAGGTTTTTCTGCACGTCGGATAACTGCGCGCGTTGACGCTGTTCGTAATTGTTTTTCAGTTCAAAGGCTTCATGCACGGTGAGAAAAGCGGAGAACAGAAAGACCGCCAGAAAGCAGAGATGAACCGGTATAAATGGACTTTTCCAACGCGATAACTTAGCTGAGTTTGGCATGTGCATCCCTGCTTCGAAAAGAGGCGAATGCGCAAAGTGTAGTCAGTTTGGAAAAAAATTTATAGGCAGGGATCAAAGGTAAATCATTGAGCTACAACTCCATTCGGGACGGCAAAAACCGTCCCGAATGGATTCAACTGGCCAGCTGTTGCGCGCTCGATAAGTGACTGAGTTCGTCACTGTGGAACGCCTCACGTCGAACGCTATAACCATCATACCAACGACACTCTACCATTCCGCTGGCATAGCCGGTGACCACCATGGTGGGTCCGCCCTGTTTGTGCTGAACTTCGTCACTGATTGCAAAGATCATACCGCACCTCCCTCTTTCATCGTTAAATGACCGAGTTTAGGTATAGCAGCTGTGACCGATTTTTTCCTATACGATAAATCTATTACTTCTACTAAATCAGAATAAGCAGTTAAAAACTCTGTAAATAAAAAAAGCCGACAAGATTTATTGTCGGCTTTGATAGCACTTCCCGAACAGGAAAATTAGATTTTGCAGCCTTCGCAGTCCGCTTCGTCGCTGATATCAGCCGGGACTTCGTTGGCTTTCTCTGCCGCTTTGGCTTCAGCCTGTTCCAGCTGTGCATCGATATCAAATTCAAACATATCGTCGTTCATCATCGTTCTCCTGACCGTGATTAGAAATTTACAGCGCTTTATAACTGCTAGCCGCGCAGCTTAGCAATCAGATTTACGCCCAACAGCACGATCGACCCAATGATAAAGCCGATCACCAGATTGGCGCCGTTGCTCAGCAGTGCCGAGACCAAACCGTTGAATCCGGCGCTGTATTCGCTGATGGCGTGATGTAACGGCGTAATGCCGTGCACCACAATGCCGCCACCAACCAAAAACATCGCGAGGGTACCGACCAGCGTTAAGGCTTTCATTAACCAGGGCGCAAAGGCAAGCAATACGCCGCCAATCGCCTGCGCGACGGTAGAGGATTTCTCTTTAAGCCAGAATCCCAAATCATCGATTTTGACAATCATCGCCACGATGCCGTACACGCCGATGGTCACCAGAATTGCGACGCCCGCCAGAATCAACACCTGATTCAGCAGCGGCGCCTCTGAAACGATGCCCAGCGTGATGGCGACAATTTCTGCCGAGAGGATAAAGTCGGTGCGCACCGCGCCTTTGACTTTATCTTTTTCGAACGCACGCGGATCCTGCTGCGCCAGTTTATCGAGACGCTGTTGACGCGCTTCCGGACTCTGCTCTGCCTTATCGTGATTCAGGCTATGCAGCACTTTCTCCACGCCCTCGTAGCAGAGATACGCGCCGCCAATCATCAGCAGCGGCGTAATCAACCAGGGCGCAAATGCCGAGATCAATAACGCCAGCGGCACCAAAATTAATTTATTGAGAAAGGAGCCTTTTGCCACGCTCCATACAACCGGCAATTCACGATTGGCTTTGACACCGCTAACCTGCTGCGCATTCAGCGACAGATCGTCACCCAATACGCCTGCGGTCTTCTTTGCCGCAACTTTGCCCATTACCGAGATATCGTCGAGCAGTGTTGCAATATCATCCAGAAGTGTAAGTAAACTGGTTCCTGCCAAAGTGGTATTCCTTATTATTCCGGTTCGTGATCCTGACAACAGGGGCAACGCTCAATCGCCGTCACTGACATATCGGCGATGCCCGCACAGTCCCATTCAACGCGTAATGGCCCCGTCAGATCTCCGGCGTGCAAATACTTGCTCACCGGACTTTCCGTCATGCCGCTGATCTCTTCGGTGGCGACCAGCCGATCGCCAAGATAAATGCGCGCCGTGGCTTGGGTTGTCACCATCCGCTCATCGCGGAGTTGATACAGGCGCTTAACGGTAAGTTTGATGCTGCTCATGGCTCATTCCGCGTCCCAGAGAAAAGGGAGATCTAAACTGTTATGGCGGCTAAAAGCAACAATCTCGCACTATTCAACGCGATAGTGATGCAAGCCCTGATGGTCGATTTCGCTGCTGTCGGTTGCCGCCAGCAGCCACTCTTCTAAACGTTCAATCAGCGCGCTGTCCTCCAGCTGCAGTTTGCCGCGCAGCGCGCACTCCCAAACAATCAGTACTTTCCAGCCTCCTTCGCGCAGTTGCTCGACGTAACGCCGGTCGCGCTCAACGTTACTGTTAATTTTGCCACTCCAGAATTCAGTGCGCGTGGCGGGCATCTTGAATAAGTAGCAGTGATGACGATGCCAGAAGCAGCCGTGAACAAAAATAATCGCTTTCTCGGCGGGCAGGACAAAATCCGGGCGGCCCGGTAGCGCTTTATCCTGCACGCGATAGGTGAAGCCGCGATCTTTAAGAATCAACGCAATACGCTGTTCAATCGCGGTATCCTGATTGCGAATGGCGCGCATGTTTTTGCTGCGAATGGCTTGCGAGTGAACGTCTGCCATAGCGTCTCCTTGTATTAGCGCTTCTTCAACTTTAGCGGCTTAGGCCAAAAGCGAAAGCACACCGCACGCCAATTTCCTCGTTGCGTGATGAGTGTTAGCATAGCCGCTTCACTGTTAAGGAAAAACGCATGCTCGCTATCGACCCCGTCTCGCCCTCCCCGTTTACCGCCAATCAGGATGACGCGACGTCGCTGTTACTGCAGGTGCTCGATATCTATGCCGCACGCGATGTGGTTATCACCTTAACCGACGCCGGTGGCCGCGACTGGAGCGTGCCGCGTTTGAATCGCATTCGCGCCGGTAAAAGTGCCGCGCCGGCGCTCTCCAGCCGCGAATTCGCCAGCCTGCAGGCCTTGCTGCCGCAGCGTCCGGCGCATTATGACGACGCCAAATTCCAGTTTGTCGATCTGTTTGCCGGTATCGGCGGCATTCGCCGTGGCTTCGAGCAGATTGGCGGTCAGTGCGTGTTCACCAGCGAATGGAATAAAGAAGCGGTGCGCACCTACAAAGCCAACCTGTATAGCGATCCGCAGTTGCACCACTTCAACAGTGATATTCGTCTGGTAACGCAGCCTGCGGGCATTAGCGATGAGCAAGAAATTTATCAGCATATCGATCGCACCATTCCCGATCATCAGGTGCTGCTGGCCGGTTTTCCTTGCCAGCCCTTCTCGCTGGCGGGCGTGAGCAAGAAGAATGCGCTGGGTCGCGCGCACGGTTTTGAGTGTGAAGCGCAAGGCACGCTGTTCTTCGATGTGGCGCGCATTCTCGCCGCTAAAAAGCCGCCGTTCTTCGTGCTGGAGAACGTGAAAAACCTCAAGAGCCACGACAAAGGCCGCACCTTCGCCATCATCATGGCCACGCTGGATGAACTCGGTTATGACGTGGCGGATGCCAACGACAGCGGTTTGCCGGATGCCAAGGTTATCGATGCGCGCCATTTTCTGCCGCAGCATCGCGAGCGCATTGTGCTGGTGGGCATTCGTCGCGACAGCGGGCTTAGTAACGGCTTTTCGTTGCGCGCCCTGCCCGCGCTCTATCCGCAAAACGTGCCGTCACTTCACAGCCTGCTGGAAACCCAGCCGGAAGCGAAATACACGCTGTCGCCAACCTTGTGGAACTATCTCTATCAATACGCGAAAAAGCATAAAGCCAAAGGCAACGGCTTCGGTTTTGGCCTTAACGATCCGCGTAATCTGAACATTTGTGTGCGCACCTTATCGGCGCGCTATTACAAAGATGGTTCGGAAATCCTCATCGATCGCGGCTGGGATCATGCGCAAGGCGAAACCGATTTCCAGCAGGCCGAGAATATGGCGCGCCGTCCGCGTCGTTTAACCCCGCGTGAATGCGCCCGCCTGATGGGTTTTGAAGCGCCGGGAGAAGCCAAACTTCGCATTCCGGTGTCCGATACGCAAGCCTACAAGCAGTTCGGCAACTCGGTGGTGGTGCCGGTATTTGCTGCGGTGGCGCAACTGTTATTACCGCTGATTGAACAGTACGCCGCGCAAAAGGCGTAGCTATTCAGGACCACAATTTTATTTAGGGCCGCGCTTTATGCTGTTTTCCGCCTAATCGCGCCCGCTGTCACCAAACTGTCACGCGTGCTGCCAATACTCCTGTTTTATTTTTTGGAGGCGTGTGATGTCACTCCTGTCTGTTATCTCTCTGCCGCTGCGGCTGCGCGCGCGGTTATCCCTGAAAATCCCGTTGTGGCTCACCAGTTTGCGTAGCCAGTTTTTGCTGTTCATTGTGCTGTTCTGCGCGCTGCAGTTTGCCGGTGTGCTGCTGCTGAATACCCACGTGAATCAGACGCAAACTTCACTGCAGCAGGCCAAACAACTGCGCGAACGTCTGGCCCTGTTGGATAAAGCGCGTATCGAGCTGCTCACCGCCAGCGATAACAGCCATCGCGCCGGCATCTATCTAATGCAGGATCAGCAAAGTGGCTCAGTCGATAGCTGGAAAAGCCTGGCTGCGGCGGCCGATGACTCGTTGAAAAATGCACAGCAACAGTTCGCCGCCTATCACGCCAATGCAGATAGCCCGCTGGCGCAAGGTTTCGCCATGCTGTCGGAAGGATTGCAGGAGCAGCTGAAAGGATTAGCGGCCAACGACATCAACGCCTTTTTTATGGTGCCGATGCAGGCGTTTCAGCAACAGTTTAATGATGCCTGGTTCAGTGAAATCGAGCAGGCTAATCATCAGCTCAGCAGAGTGAATCAGAACACGCTCAGCACCTTGAAGCTGAGCCGCAATATGTCGCTGATTGTCAGCGCGGTGCTGATGGCGCTGTTAGTGCTGGCATCCAGCTTGCTGATGCGCGGCGTGCTGTTGCCGCTGCGTCGCGCTAATGCGCAGCTGGAACAGATCGCCACCGGTGATCTGGTCGATGCGCAAAACCATCCGCGTCGCCAGTCGCTGGAAACACGCCAGCTATTCCAGTCGATTGATACCATGCGGCGCGGCTTGCAACAGATTGTGCGCGACATCAACACGGTGGCGGTCAGCGTGGCCGCCGGTGCCGAGGATATGCAGCAGCACAACGAAAAAGTGATGCAGCAACACCAGAAGCAAAATGCCAGCTTCCATCACTTATCGCAGCGCCTGGATCGCGTTTCGGAAGAGGTGGAGATCGGTGCACAGTTCTCGCAGCAGGCAACGCAGGAAGCACAATCAGCCGATGCGTTGATGCGTAACTGCGCGGTAGAGGTCGATAAGATGGAAACCCAGATGCAGCAGATTGTCACCGCATCCGATGATATCGCCGGGATTGTGGGCATGCTGGATGACTTGTCGATGCAGACGCGGTTGTTATCGCTGAATGCCGCCATTGAGTCAGCACATGCGGGCGCTTACGGCCGCAGCTTCTCGGTGGTCGCCAAAGAGATGGGCTTGCTCTCGCAGCAAAGCGGGGCTTCCACGCGCCAGATCGATGGCTTGATTCAGCATACGCAGCAGCATGTGCATGATGGCTTCGATAAGGTGAAAGCGCTGGAAGTGCTGTTCGCGCAGATCAGTGGTGCGGTGTCTGGCGTGGTAACGCAGCTGAACGAGCTGCAGCAAAACAGTGCCGCGCAGAGCCATCGGGTGAAAAAGATTGCGCTGGAAGTGGTGGAGATGAGCGGACAGCTACAGCAAAACGAAGCGCTGAACGCCCATCAGGTGCAATCGGCGGTGCAATTGCGCGAGTTATCGGACCGCCTGGCGCAGCGCGCGCAGCAGTTCCGTATTTAATCTTCAGGCATAAAAAAACCCGTCAATGACGGGTTTTTTCGCTTATTTCTTCTTCTTACTTTTCTTCAGCAGCGCACGAATCTGCTTCAATTCCGCAGCGGAGAGCTGATCTTCCACCGCTTCCTGGGTATCCAGGCTATCAATGGCCGGTTGCGCACCCGCATCTAAACTGGCCTGCAAGCGATTAACGATCTCCTGACTCATGGAGATTTGGTTATCTGCGGCTAACTGTTTGATGTGCTCTTTCAGTGCCGGGTCAATTTTAATGGTTAAGTTAACGGTCTCGGTCATTTTCATACTCCCTTTTGATTTACAACAACGTAGCGGAAGCAGATGAAAGTTAACAGACTGTCATAAAAATTTAATATTACGAGTGTATAGGGCTGAAATCCCTTAACACCGATTCATCAACTGACGTCAGATTGCCCTGCAACTCGGCGCACAGTTTGCCCATGTAATGCACGAGAAAATCCGCGTTATGCTCCGCTAACAGGCGCCCGGCTTCGGTTTGCATGGTTTGCGGTAAACCCAGCAGTTTTTTCTGGAAGTGATCCAACGTCCACTTCACGTCATCCAGTTCACGCTCTTTTCCTAACGGATCTTCGCTATCGAACAGTGGACGACCTAACGCGCCTGCCGTGTAGAAAACCCGCGCCAGGCCGATAGCACCTAATGATTCGAGACGATCGGCGTCCTGCACAATTTTCGCTTCCAGCGTTTGTGGCGCGATACGCGCGCTAAAGCTGTGAGCCTGCACCGCGTGCGCGACGGCATCCAGCAGTTCAAATGGGAAGTCCGGGAAATCCTGCTGCAGAATGCGGCGCGTCTCTTCCGCCGCATAAGTTGAGGCTAAATGACGTTCAGGATGGTTTTTCGGCAGGTTAACCACATCGTGAAAGTAGCAGGCGGTCATAACGATCATAGGATCGGCGTCGCTGTGCTGCATGATGCGCTTTGCACTCATCCAGACGCGGCGCAGGTGCGCGATATCGTGGGCTTTGTCGTCATGCAGCCAATTGAGCTGCAGCCAGTTCTCGTAGCGTTGTTGCCAGTGAGTAAGTGACATCGTGCTTCTCCTGTTATTGCTGTTATCTAAGTTCCTGCGGACATCATAGCGGCCTGGTCATGACACTTTTTTTACATCCTTCCAGGATGTGCAAAGCGTAAAAATGAGATCCCGATCTTGTTATAGCGCTGTTAACGTCACTTGCACAGCGGCCATTACGATTTCGGCATTTCCTTAGCGGGTTTTAGTTAAATAACTCTGTTCAACAGGCTTAATATATTCGCGTCATCAACAAATTTCGCTTTAGCGCTAAATTCCAGTTATATGTGCTGATATATGCGGCTTCTTAAGGGCAGATCAACACGGCATTATCTGAAAAGGTTCCCATTCTGGGCTTTATAACGTACTGTATCTGGAAAAATTCTGGCTTCGGATCCCTTGCGAAGTCCTTTTCAGCACACATTTTGCTTATGAACCATTTTTAAAATCTAAAATTGCCAGATTAGCCTGATACTAAGGCGACAAATTATTAAGCAAACTGATTCAAACCCATTATGCTAGCTCTCACATCTACGGATGTTGGGGGATTCTTCGCAGTTTCCGGGTTTGTGACACAATAAGAGGTATGCAATGAAAGAACGGCCGATTCTTTTTTCCGAACAGCGGGTGCGCGCCCTGCTGGTTGGCCAGCAAACGCAGACCCGGCGCATTATGAAAACTCAAGCTTTCGGTCCGGGTCAGGATCACCATGAAGGCGTACACGCGTTTGACGTCAGCGCCAATCATCTGCACGGCTATAAATTGATGTCGATGACTGATGTCAGTTCGCACTGCCCATTTGGTCAGGCGGGCGATGGTTTGTGGGTGCGTGAAACCTGGCGTGGCCCGATTGTGCCGGAAAACTTACTGGCAGATTACGAACGCGATCCCCTGCCGTTCCGCAATGCGGCGTATTGCCAATATCGCGCTGACAGCAATGAGTTGGGACAGCTGGATGAGAATTTGCAGAATGCCGAGCAGTTTGGCTGGCAGACCGCCATCCATATGCCGCGCTGGGCCAGCCGCATCGATCTGCAAATTACCTCGGTGCGAGCCGAGAAGATTCAGGACATCAGTGAAGATGACATCATGGCAGAAGGCGTGCAGACCGATTCGCACTTCCTCAATAACTTCTTCACCATGAATATGAATTCTGAATCGCCGAAAGAAGCCTACCGCAAAGCGTGGCAGAAACAGTACGGCGCCACCAGCTGGGAAGTGAACCCATGGGTTTGGGTGATCGCGTTTCAGCGGGTTGAACGCTAAAGATAAACGCTGCGAAGCATGCAAACGTAAGGTCGTCATTCATGACGACCTTTTTTATTTCCTCACCATGACTTTCCCGCTTTGCCACGCCAATCACAGACAAATCCTCGACTAACTGGTTGAATAGCCGGCTTTGATTACGCGCTGGTATTTTCCCCTTTGCCGCGCCAGGATACTGTTTTCGTCTGAAGAGTGAGTGACGCAATGTTCAAATGGCCGTGGCATGCGCAAATAGAGACTTCAGTACTGGCGCTTCCCTGGCAACAGGCGCTGGCGCAGCCCATCTTTTCACTGCTCGACCCTGATGAAAAAACCGCACTGGTTACGCTGGCACAACGCTTCCTCCAGCAGAAAAAAATCTCGCCGCTGCAAGGCCTGCAGCTCGACGAACTGTTGCTGACACGTCTGGCGCTGCTGTTTTGTTTGCCGGTGTTGAAGCTTGGACTCGAATGGCTCGATGGCTTCCATGAAGTGCTGATCTATCCCGAGCCGTTCAACGTCGACGATCGCTGGGAAGATGATAACGGTCTGGTGCACCACGCGCCGGCTGTGCACGCCGGACAAAGCTGGACGCAAGGTCCGGTAGTGTTAAACGCATTGGATATTCAGGATTCACTCGATCTTTCCGGTTTTAACCTGGTGATCCACGAAGTGGCGCATAAACTTGATGCGCGCGGCAGCGGTTATACCAGCGGCATTCCGGTGATGGCGCTACGTGATGTCGCCAGCTGGGAGAAAGATTTGCAGCAGGCGATGGCAGAAATTGAAGCTGAAGTTGAATTAGTCGGTGAACAGGCGGCAACCATCGATCCCTACGCTGCCAGCGATGCGGCAGAGTGTTTCGCGGTGCTGTCAGAGTATTTCTTCAGCGCACCGGATTTACTGGCTAACCGCTTCCCGGTGATGTATCGCCATCTGCAGCAGTTCTACCGTCAGGATCCACTGGCGCGATTGGCGATGCTAACAGCAGAACCTGCTTAAATCGCGATCGCTTTGTACTAATGCTAGCCAGTTGAATACAAATGTGTTTTAAGCTGTTGACACCTGCAAGGGGCGCCATTAATATTCGCCTCGTTCACACGATTCCTCTGTAGTTCAGTCGGTAGAACGGCGGACTGTTAATCCGTATGTCACTGGTTCGAGTCCAGTCAGAGGAGCCATATTTAGAGAAGCCCGCTTAGGAAACTAAGCGGGCTTTTTGCTTTTACGGATTGCAGACATAAAAAAACCCGCTGGCCGGGAGCGGGTTCTTTATTCATCAGCGCACAGCTCATTCCAGTAGCTGTAGCGGATCACATGGTGCAGGCGCCTATCTCTCATAGTAGCGATACACCGAAGGATGGAACTCAACACCGTACAGTTGGCTGATGGGAATCAGCAGGTCGATATGGTTGCTGAGATCGAATTCGCGCTCTTCTGCGGGTCCAGTCTCGCCATTGATCAGTTGGTTAAACCACTGCTGCAAGAGGTGTTTCATTGTCAGCTGCTCCACAAATGATTGAGGCTGACAGTAAACCGCACTCTCCCCTATAACCAAAACGATTAGTTGTGCGCTTCTTTGCCAAATAATGCATATATGTCGGTGCGCATAAATGCGCACCCTACGAAAGCCCTGGCAAACAACTGTAGGGTCGCCATTTATGGCGACCAGGCCAATGCGTTATCCCCGACTCTTCGCCATCATCTTGCGATAATTGTTCAGCCATTTGCCGCTGGTGAGTCGCCACCAGAAGAATACGCCGCGTACCGTCCAGTCGAGGAACATACCGAGCCACACGCCAATCACGCCCATGCCCAGCACAATCCCGAGGAAATAACCGGCCACCACGCGTGCGCCCCACATACTGAACATCGACACATACATGGTGTAACGCGCATCGCGCGCGCCCTTCAGGCTGGCGGGCAGCACCCATGACGCGGTCCAGATCGGCATAAAGGCGGCATTAAGCCAAATCAAATGCTTGGTGACTGAGATGACTTCCGGATCGCGGCTGTAAAACTGCGCGAGTGTTCCGGCGAGCGGCACGGTAATCAACGCCAGCGAACACAATCCAATCATCGCCAGCCAGAATACGTGTTTGATTTGCCGTTCCGCCTGCATCACCTGATTCAGCCCCAGCCTGCGCCCGGTAATAATGGTCGATGCCGATCCCAACGCGTTACCCGGCAGGTTAATCAGCGAAGCAATTGAGAAGGCGATAAAGTTACCGGCGATCTCATTGGTGCCCATGCCAGCGACAAAAATCTGCGTCAGCAATTTGCCGCCGTTAAACAGCACCGATTCAATACTGGCGGGCACGCCAATGCCCAACACTTCCATCAGAATATTGCGATCCCAGCGCCGGAAATAGCTGGCGATGGAGATTTTCAGTGCGGGCGTAATACCGCGATACAGCACGTATATCGCCGCTGCCGCACCGATATAGCGCGAGATGGTTAAACCCAATCCGGCACCGACAAAGCCCAGCCCTTCCCAACCCATGCAGCCGTAAATCAGCACGCTACTGATCACGATGTTGAGAATGTTCATGCCGCCGTTGATCAGCATCGGGATTTTGGTATTACCCGCACCACGCAGCGCGCCGCTACCAATCAGCGCAATCGCCGCCGCAGGATAGCTCCACGCCGAGGTTTGCAGATAGCTCAGCGCCAGCTCTTTCACTTTGGGATCAGCGCTGCCGGCAATCACATCAATGATCAGATGCCCCCAAAACTCGATAGCGATCACCAGTACAAACGCCAGCGCGGTCATCAATCCCAGCGACTGTCGCGTGGCGGCTCGCGCTCGTTTGCCGTTGCGTTTTGCCAGGCTGAACGCCACCACAACCGTGGTACCAAGATCGATAGCGGCAAAGAAGGAGATGATCACCATGTTGAAGCTGTCGGCCAGACCAACGCCCGCCATCGCTTCTTTACCCAGCCAGCTCACCAGGAAGGTACTGAGGACGCCCATCAGCATCACGCAGAGGTTTTCGATAAAGATGGGTACGGCTAATGGGGTGATTTCTCGCCAGAACAACGTACGGTAAGAGCGGCGTTTGGGATACCACGCCGTGTTTCTGACCGCCCGCATCACTGCTACGCCAGGATTTTGCAAGGGATTACCAAATCACTTTGGAGAGGAAGAAGAGTAATAATGATGATAGGCCACTGAGAATTATGCAAAGTGTTTCCCCTCACCATTTAATCATTATTACAAACTTTTTGTCGCCACCACCGCAGGATCGGCTGCGCCCCCCAAATAGGCGCTGCGCACTTCATCATTGTTGAGCAGCTCGGCACCGCTACCGCTCAGGCGAATCTCACCGTTCACCATCACATAACCGCGATCCGCCAGCTGCAATGCATGGCGGGCATTCTGCTCCACCAGAAACAGCGTCATGCCTTGCTGAGTCAACTCGCGCAGGATGCCAAAGATCTGCTTCACCACGATCGGCGCGAGGCCCAGGCTGGGTTCGTCGAGCAGCAACAACCTGGGTCGACTCATCAGCGCGCGGGCAATCGCCAGCATCTGCTGCTCGCCGCCGGAAAGTGTCATGGCGCGCTGCTTGCGCCGCTCCAGCAGGCGCGGAAACAGCTGATACATACGCTCTTTATCCTCTTTGACAAACCGTTCGCCGATGGCAATGGTGCCCATCAGCAGGTTCTCTTCCACCGTCATATCAGGAAAGATGCGCCGCCCTTCCGGTGCCTGCGCAATGCCGCTGGCGGCGATGAAGTGCGTGGAACGCTGACTGATCGCTTCACCGCGCAAACGAATCTCGCCGCTGGCAATGCGCGGCTGACCAAAGATTGACATCAGCAGCGTAGATTTCCCTGCGCCGTTAGCGCCAATCAGCGCCACGGTTTCGCCCTGATTCACCGTCAGCGATACCTGTTTCAGCGCCTGCAAAGGACCGTAAAACACATCAACCTGCTCAAAGGCCAGCATCGGTTCAGCCATGATCGCTCTCCTCTTCTGCGCCGAGATAGGCGGCAATCACTTTAGGATCGTGACGAATCTGCTGCGGCGTGCCTTGAGCAATCACATCGCCATGATCGAGCACCACGATGTGGTCGGAAATGCGCATCACCATCGGCATGTCATGTTCAATCAGCAACACGCTGATGCGATGATCGGCGCGCAGACGATGCAGAATTTCGCTCAGCGCCTCGGTTTCCACCGGATTCAGCCCGGCCGCCGGTTCATCCAGACAAATCAGCTCCGGGCGCGTACACATGGCGCGCGCGATCTCAAGCCGCCGTTGCTGACCGTAAGAGAGCGTACCGGCCAAGCGGTTGGCGCTGGCGACTAAATCGACGTTTTCCAGCCAGTAGAAAGCGCGATCCAGCGCGCGATTCTCCGCCTCACGGTAGCCGCGCGTGTTCAGCACGCCCGCCAGCAGCTGACGATTGACCTGCATATGCTGCGCCACCAGCAGGTTCTCAATCACCGACATCTCGCGGAACAGCCGAATATTTTGGAAAGTACGCGCCAGCCCGGCGCGATTCACCAGATGCGCGCCGCCAAACATCTTGTACCAGAGCCGCGAGCCGAGCCGGGTGGGATTGATCCAGTCGCCCGCATGGATTTTCTGCCCAAGCACCTGAATCACATCGGTGCTGCGCTGGTTGGCGTTGAGCACAATGCGTCCGCCGGTGGCGCGATAGAAGCCGGTCAGACAGTTAAACACCGTGGTTTTACCCGCGCCGTTGGGGCCAATCAGCGAGGTCACCGAACCGCGCTCCACCGCCAGGCTGACATCATTGAGCGCCTTGATACCGCCGAAGCGCATCATCAGATTGTTCACTTGCAGAATGGCATCACTCATGGCGCACTCCTTTTCGCAACGGCACGCCGACGCGCGCAGTGCGCACCAGCCCGCGCGGCCGCCAGATCATCATCAGCACCATCAACATGCCGAACAGCAGCACGCGGTATTCGGCAAAGCTGCGCAGCAGCTCCGGCGCCACCGTCAGCACAAACGCCGCCAGCACCACGCCAAGCGTCGATCCCATGCCGCCGAGCACCACAATGGCAAGAATCAGCGCCGACTCAAAAAAGGTGAACGAGGTAGGATTGACGAAGCCCTGATAGCTGGCGAAAAACACCCCAGCAATCCCCGCCGTTGACGCGCCCAGCATAAAGGCCGAAAGCTTAACCAACACATGATTGAGCCCCATTGCGCGGCAGGCAATCTCATCTTCACGCAGCGCTTCCCAGGCACGCCCAATCGGCATGCGCGTTAGGCGATGCTTGATCCACAGCACCAGCAATACCACCAGAACCAGCACCACATAGATGAAGATAAACTTCATATTTGGGTTGTAAGTGACATGCAGAAACTCGTGATACGGCACGCCGCCATCGCGCGCGCGGCGGGCAAACTCAAGGCCAAAGAAAGTCGGCGACGGCACAGAAACCCCGTTCGGACCGCCAGTAAAGGCCACCCAATTGGTCAGCACCAGACGAATGATTTCACCAAAGCCGAGCGTAACAATAGCCAGATAATCACCGTGCATACGCAGTACCGGGAACCCAAGCAGCGCACCGGCAAAAGCCGCCAGCAGCGCCGCCAGCGGCAGCATGCTCCAGAAACCCAATCCAAGATATTGATAGCCAAGCGCCAGGCCGTACGCACCGATGGCATAAAAGGCGACGTAACCGAGATCGAGTAATCCGGCGAGGCCAACCACAATGTTCAAACCCAGCCCGAGCAGCACATATATCAGGCCGAGAATCGCTACCGTCAGCAGGTATTTGCTGGAGAGGAACGGAAAGGCCAGCGCCACGATCAGCAGCAGCGGCAATATCCAGCGCAGACGCGAACGATAGCCGGGCTCGCGCACGTAAACACCGTCATCGCTGCTGGCAAACTTGCGCATAATGCGCTGACCAAAAGGCGCGTGCAGAAACACGCTAAACAGCAAGCGCCCCGCCATCACCACCGCCACCAGCAGCGCCACGCGCTGTGGCGAGAGCTTGAAGCTGTAACCGTCGAGCACCACGCCAACAATCGGACCAAACACCACCAGCGCCACCAATCCCGCCAGCAGCGTGTCGAGCAGCGCCTGGCGCAGAGGACTTTGCGTCATTGCATTCATCGGGGCTTCCTCACACTTTAGCGACCAGCGGTCGTCCCAGCAGTCCTTGCGGGCGGAAGATCAAAATCACCACCAGCAGCGAAAACGAGAACACATCTTTGTAGTCAGAATTCACCATCCCGGCGAACTGCGCTTCCGCGACGCCCAGCAATAATCCTCCGAGCATCGCGCCCGGTAGCGAACCGATGCCGCCGAGTACCGCCGCAGTAAAGGCTTTGATGCCAATGATAAATCCGGCGTAAAAATCAAAGGTGCCGTAATTCATGGTCACCAGCACGCCAGCCAATCCCGCCATCGCCGCACCAATCACAAACACCAGCGAGATAACGCGATCGGTATTGATACCGAGAATCGAGGCCATACGCCGATCCTGCTGCACCGCACGGCAAATACGCCCGAGTTTGGTGTACTGGATAATCCAGGTCAGCAGCGCCATACCGCAAAATGCGGCGATCAGGATGAAGATTTTGGTCCAGGTGATCTGCACCACGCCGCCATCAAACTCCATGCGCAACACGCCGGTCAGCAGCGTGGGAATGCCCTGTTGATTCGGCCCCTGACTCAGCTGCACGTAGTTCTGCAAAATCAGCGACATGCCGATCGCCGAAATCAGCGGTGCGAGGCGCGTCGAGTTACGCAGCGGCCGATAAGCGATACGCTCAATCGCCCAGCCGTAAGCCGAAGTGACAATGATGGTGAAGATTAAGGTGCCGAAAATCAGTAGCGGGAAGGAGTGAATGCCGAAAAAGCTGAGTAGCGATAAGCCAATGGCACACAGATAGGCGGAGATCATATACACCTCGCCGTGGGCGAAGTTGATCATGCCGATGATGCCGTAAACCATGGTGTAGCCGATGGCGATCAGACCATACACGGCACCGAGCGTTAAACCGTTGATCAGCTGCTGTAAGAAGAAGGCGTCCATAATGTCGTCTCGTACTCAATGGGAGCGCACACCTCGCGCTCAATCGCGAATGGCCCCGCACTGCGCGGGGCCGCGTGGCACATTACAGCTGGTGATACTTGCCTTTGTCGTCCCATTGGTACACGACGTAATCCGACACTTTGAGATCGCCTTTACTGTCCCAGGCTTTTTTGCCCATCACGGTATCAACGCTGTTGGCTTTCAGCCAGTCGCTGGCCTTAGCGTTGTCTTTGCCTGCCGCTTTGTAAGCAGCCGCCAGCGTCTGCACGGAGGCGTAGGCATACAAGGTGTAGCCTTCTGGCTCAAATCCGCTAGCGCGGAATTTCTCGATCACCGCTTTGCCATCGGCAATGGTGCGCGGATCGTTACCGAAGGTCATGTAGACGCCTTTGGTGTATTGCGGGCCGCCTGCTGCCGTCACCATCTCTTCAGTCACAATGCAGTCGCCAGAGAAGAAGGCGGCATTAACGCCCTGCTCACGCATCTGGCGCACCAGCGGACCGGCCTCCGGATGACAGCCACCGAAATAGACCACGTCCGGTTTCAGCGCGCCGATCTTGGTTACCAATGCATTGAAATCTTTCTCACCGCGCGACAGCCCTTCATACAGCACTTCTTTCACACCACGCTTTTCAAGCGAGGCTTTGGTGGCATCCGCTAAACCCTGGCCGTAAGTGTCTTTGTCATGAATGATGACCACGTTCTTGGCTTTGAGCTTGTCGATGATGTAATCCGCAGCGATAGCGCCCTGCTGGTCATCACGGCCACACATGCGGAACATGGTTTTCATGCCGCGTTCGGTAATTTTCGGGTTGGTTGATCCGGGGGTGATCGCCAGCACGCCGGCCTCATCATAGACTTCCGAGGCGGGCATGGTGGATGAGGAGCA
Source organism: Pantoea sp. SOD02 (assembly GCF_024707505.1). Taxonomy (GTDB): domain Bacteria; phylum Pseudomonadota; class Gammaproteobacteria; order Enterobacterales; family Enterobacteriaceae; genus Pantoea; species Pantoea symbiotica. Next base: position 2,495,561 of record NZ_CP102604.1, read on the forward strand.
GAAGTGGCCGACCACCGCCATCACCTTATCCTGATCAACCAGACGGTTAGCGACGGATACCGCCTGTTTCGGTTCACAAGCATCATCGCCCTGTACCAGCACGATTTTCTCGCCGTTGATGCCGCCCGCCGCATTGATATCCTCCGCAGCCTGGCTCGCGCCTTTCCAGTATTGCGCGCCGTACGTCGCATTAGGCCCAGAGAAAGGACCGGCAACACCAATTTTAATATCTGCCTGAGCGTAAAAGGCCACGCTTAAACAACCTGCAATCGCCACCTTCATTGGGTGTTTTATGAATTTCAAAGACATGCTTTCAATCCTCAACGGGTCAGGAACGGAGCCATACCACGGCATGGGAGAAATCAATTTCTGAAACTTTGGCAAAACAGCATGCGGCCCATCCCCCGTAGGGTCGCCATTCATGGCGACCTCTTTTTAGGAAAGAGATAGATTCATTAAGGCCACGGTTGAAAACTAAGCAATAAGCTCGCCAATACCGCGAAGGTAGACGATTTATTACTCGGGCATCGCTCCAGAACAGGAGACACGCGATGTAACATCCCTGCTGATCATAAACATAGCTGTGGTTACGCCATGCACCAGCACCGTGATGGTGCAGAATGCGGTCGATCACAGATTCTTCATCGTCACGAAGGGTTTATCCGCTATGCTCTGGTGAAAACGGTCCACGTTTCCTGAAGGAGAACCCATGAATACACAACGGAACGGATTGAGCAGCCAGCAAGCGCTGGACGAATTAGAGCGCCTGTACGATGCAGCCGTTGACGCGCTGCGCAACGCCATTCGTGATTTCACCGCCAGCGGGCAGTTGCCGGATGAAGGCGCTCGCCAGCAAGGGCTGTTTGTCTATCCGCAGCTGCGTATCACCTGGCTTGGCGAAGGCCCGCAGAAAAATCGTACCCGCGCATGGGGACGTTTTACCCACACCGGCAGCTACAGCACCACCATCACGCGCCCGGCGCTGCTGCGCCACTATCTCAGCGAGCAGTTGCAGATGCTGGAAAAAGAGTACGACGTGCTGATTGAGGTCGCGCCATCCCAGCAGGAAATTCCTTATCCTTATGTGATTGACGGCTTGTCACTAGACCGCTCAATGAGTGCCAGCATCGCACGCCATTTCCCGACCACCGAACTGTCACAAATCGGTGATGAAACCGCCGACGGCCTGTTCCACGCCAATGCGATTTTCCCGCTGTCGCACTTTGACGCGCTGCGCACCGATTTCTCACTGGCTCGCCTGCGCCACTACACCGGCACCGGCGTAGAGCACTTTCAGCCGTTTGTGCTGTTCACCAACTACACGCGCTACGTTGATGAGTTCGTGCGCTGGGCAATTGAGCAAGTACAGGATCCCAACACGCCTTACGACAGCCTGGCCTGCGCCGGTGAAGTGGTGATCACTGCCGATACTCAAGACCCGACGGCGATGATGTCCGATCTGGCGTGGAAGAAGCACCAAATGCCCGCCTGGCACCTGACATCACCGAATCGTCGCGGCATTACGCTGGTGAACATCGGCGTTGGCCCGTCCAATGCCAAAACCATCTGTGACCATCTGGCGGTGATTCGTCCGCACGCCTGGCTGATGATTGGCCACTGCGGCGGGCTGCGTGAAAGCCAGACCATCGGCGACTATGTACTGGCGCATGCCTACCTGCGCGACGACCACGTACTGGATAGCGTACTGCCGCCAGATATCCCAATCCCCAGCATCGCCGAAGTGCAGCGCGCACTGTATGACGCCACCAAAGCGGTGAGCGGCATGCCCGGTGAAGAAGTTAAACAGCGCCTGCGCACCGGCACCGTGGTCACCACCGATGACCGTAACTGGGAGCTGCGTTACTCCGCTTCTGCGCTGCGCTTCAACCTGAGCCGCGCCGTTGCGGTTGATATGGAGAGCGCCACCATCGCCGCACAGGGCTACCGCTTCCGTGTGCCCTACGGCACATTGCTGTGCGTATCGGATAAGCCGCTGCACGGCGAGATTAAGCTACCGGGCCAGGCAAACCGCTTCTACGAAGGTGCGATTTCAGAGCACCTGCAAATTGGCATCTGCGCGGTGGAACTGCTGCGAGCTGAAGGCGATAAGCTGCATTCGAGGAAGCTGAGAACCTTTAACGAGCCGCCGTTTAGGTAATCATAATGGGTTCCGGCCCATGAAGGGCCGGAACAGTGCAGTAAAGCGCGTCATGACATTTTCAAAACGATATTCTGCATAAACCACGCCAACACCAGAAGGCCGGTTGGTAACATGATTTTCCAGGTTATGCTGTTATTGAAGGCAGCTATTTTATCCTCCAACTGATTGAATCGTTGATCAACTCTTTCGAACTTCTCATCTATCTTTTCGAACTTTTTATCGAATTTGTCTTCCATCCGCTCAAACTTTTTATCGATACGTTGTTCAAGCGCCCCGAGCTCGCCCATAATCTCTACCCGCATGACGCCCTGCTCGGCTCTAACCTTTTCGATATCCGCTTTAGTAGCAAAATGTTCTGAACGCGCCGTTAGCACCGCAACATCTGTCTGAATCTGCTGCGTGTTTTTTTCCAGCTGTTCAACCCGTTTGGTTATTTGTTCCATTAGATGATCTCCTTTGTTTCCAACGTCAAAAATAAGCGGTGGGAACACACGAGTTGTATTGCTAATGGGGTAATCCATCACCGAATCCTCTTCCATCACGTTGCTCAATCTTTCCACCACACCGTTAGTGAAACAGATTTGCGCAGCATTAACATTCCACGATCCCGCCATTCGCAGCACATTTTTTGCGGGCAGGTTTAAACAACACGCACAGCCTGGGCCGTTTTGAGATTGAAGGAAAGTGAGCATCAAAAAGGATTGCGAGGTGACACGCAGAAAATAAACGAAGGGATGCAACAGCAGACACGGAAGCCCGAGCGGGCTTCCGTTAAGCAAGATTTACGCGCTCAGCCAGCCCAGTTTGATGACAAACAGAATCGACAGAATGATCAGCGCCGGGTTGACCTCTTTGGTGCGGCCGCTCAGCAGTTTCACCACTGTCCAGGTGATGAATCCGAAGGCAATACCGTTGGCGATTGAGTAAGTCAGCGGCATCGTCAACGCAGTCACGGTTACCGGCGCGGCGGTGGTGATGTCTTTCCAGTCAATATCTGCCAGACCAGACGCCATCAGCACCGCAACAAACAGCAGCGCTGGCGCGGTGGCATAAACCGGTACACTGCCCGCCAGCGGCGAGAAGAACAGGCTTAGCAGGAACAGAATCGCCACCACAATTGCCGTCAAACCGGTACGGCCACCGGCGCTGACGCCCGCAGCAGATTCCACATAGCTGGTGGTGGTTGACGTACCGAGCAGCGAGCCAAACAGCGCAGCGGCGCTATCTGCGATCAACGCACGGCCCATTTTCGGCACGTTGCCCTGCTCATCCGCCAGTCCAGCACGCTTGGTCACACCCAGCAAGGTGCCGGTGTTATCGAACACGTCCACGAACAGGAAGGCGAAGATCACGCTGACCAGGCCAACGTTAAAAGCTCCCGCAATATCCAACTGCATAAAGGTTGGCGCGATAGAAGGCGGAGCAGAGAACACGCCGCCAAACGGCGTCAGGCCAATGCCCATGGAGATGAAAGTCACCACCAAAATGCCGATCAGCACCGCGCCGGTAACGCGACGCGCTTCCAGCACCACAATGATGAAGAAGCCGAGCAGCGCCAGCAGCGGACCCGGTTTGGTCAGGTCGCCCAGGCCAACCAGCGTAGCTGGGTTATCCACCACGATACCCGCGCCTTCCAGCGCGATTATCGCCAGGAACAGGCCGATACCGGCACCAATACCGGCACGCAGCGGCAGCGGAATGCTGTTAATAATCCACTCACGAATTTTGAAAAGCGACATGGCAAAGAAGATCACCGCCGACAAGAACACCGCGCCCAGTGCGACTTGCCACGTGTAACCCATATGCAGAACCACGGTATAGGTAAAGAAGGCGTTGAGGCCCATGCCCGGTGCGAGTGCAATCGGATAGTTAGCGATCAGGCCCATTAACACACAGCCAATCGCCGCTGCCAGACAGGTCGCCACGAAGACCGCACCTTTATCCATGCCAGTTGCACCGAGAATGCTCGGGTTAACAAACAGGATGTAAGCCATTGCCAGGAAGGTGGTGATCCCCGCAATAATTTCTGTGCGAACCGTTGTGTTGTGCGCTTTTAGTTTGAAGAGTTTTTCTAACATCATCATCTCTCATGAGCGGAGTCGGCACGAATGCGCGCGCTCCTTGCCAATGTGGTTTACAGACTTATTTTTTTATTGGACGCAAGGCGTTTAACCTTCCCCTGTCCACATATCCGTCATCCTTCAAATTGCAGATGCGTTGGCTGCACTTACTTACCCCGGTCACTTACTTAAGTAAGCTCCCGGAGATGCGTAAGCTTGCCGCCTTCCTGCAACTTGAATTATTTAGGGTATAGCAATAGCTATGCCATCACCCTACGCAATCGATTACGTTTCCGAATAATGCTTCGCTTAGGATAATTCCGAACCAGAATGAGGCGCGATTATGGTGCATTGCACCAGCGCTGCGCAATCGTTTTCCCTCGCTACGATTGTTTGGCAAAAAGAGTGCGGCACTGCACGCTTCCGCACTCTGCCAGGCGATGGCGCTCACGTTTCTGTTGCCTGAATCAGCAGGTAAAAAACATCGGGTTACACTGCTTTTAACCCTTTCGTAACAAAAGAGGCGCATCCATGAAGCCCGCGATTTTGGTGGTCGATGATGATCGTGCAGTGTGCGAATTGCTGCACGATGTGTTGAATGAACATGTATTTACCGTTTATTGCTGCCATCAGGGTAAAGATGCGCTGGCCCTGCTGTCGCTGCACCCGGAAATTTCGCTGGTGATGCTGGATATGATGCTGCCAGACACCAACGGCTTGCTGGTGCTGCAACAGATGCAGCGGCAGCGTCCCGATCTGCTGGTGATCATGTTGACCGGCATGGGTTCGGAAGCGGACATGGTGGTGGGACTGGAGATGGGCGCGGATGATTACATCGCCAAGCCGTTCAACCCGCGCGTGGTGGTGGCACGAGCGCGCGCTGCACTGCGTCGCTGCGGACGACTGGCGCAACCGGAAGCGTTGCCGGATGAAGGCTGGCAATTCAACGGCTGGCGGCTGGACGATGCGCGCTGTCAGCTGTTCAATCCGCAGCGCGAAAGCGTGCCGCTGACGCAAGGTGAATATACGCTGCTGCGCGCGCTGGTGGCGCATGCGCGCAAAGTATTAACCCGCGATCAACTGCTCGAACTGACGCACAGCGAAAGCCTTGAAGTGTTTGATCGCACCATTGATGTACTGATTATGCGGCTACGACGCAAGATCGAAAGCAACCCGCATCAACCGAGCCTGATCCGCACCATTCGCGGTCTCGGCTATGTTTTCTCCGCCGACGTGATGCGTCCTGCCTCTTCGGCGCGTGAAACACAAATCGCCTGATCCATCCAGCGCTGCATCTCGGCTAATGGCCGCGTGCCGTCCAGCGCGTTTGCGGCATGCAGATTAAAACAGGCGCAGGTGTGCGCCAGCTTCAGCGTTTCCGTCAGCGACCAGCCTTCGTGGCTGGCATAAAGTACACCGGCGCAAAACGCATCGCCCGCGCCAACGCTACCCACAATCTCTTCCGGCGCTAAACACCACGCCGGTTGCCAGCGCCCTTCGCCGTCCGCTTGCTGGCCCCACGCGCCTTCCGGTGCGTGAATCACCACTCGCTGACGTACGCCTTGCTGCATTAGCCAGGTCGCCGCCTCGGCAAAGGCTGCGGGTGCAGCAAGCCCGTGCGGCGTACGCAGACTTACGCCGGTGAGCGATTGCGCCTCCAGTTCGTTAATCACCAGATAGTCGAGCCAGCGTAGCGCAGGCACCACCAGCGGGCGATATTCGCCCACGCGCGACACCAAATCGAGTGAGGTGAGGTAGCCGCGTTGCTGCATCTGCGCCAGCAATCGTGCGCTGCGCGTGCCGTATTCCTCATCCGGCACATCGAGGCTATCCAGCAGCAGCAAATAACCAAGATGGAAGATGCGATGTGCAGTAGAGACGTCGGCGAAATGCGCCAAATCAAGCTTGCCATTGGCACCGCGAGCATGGAAGAAGGTGCGCTGGCCGTCCGGCGTAGTCATCACCTGCGTCATCGCCGTGTTGATACCTGCGGTGCGCTGCACAAACTGGCGGTCGATGTGATGGTCATCCAGCAGTTGCAGGATGTAGTCGCCGTCGCTGTCCTCGCCCACCATGCCAACGCCCGCCAACGGCAAGTTCAGCTGCATGCGCGCCAGGGTAAACAGCACGTTGAGCGCCGCGCCGCCGCTGCACTTCTCGCTGTGCTGAATTTCCGTCAGCCAGCCCTGTTCCGGCCAGTGGCTGATGCGCTGCACGTGATCCACCAGCATGCTGCCGGCACCGATGATTCCGTTACGCACCATGCTGTCAGGCCCTCCCGGCGCTGCCAAATACCTGCATCTGCTGCGCCACCACGTTAGCGATGTCGCGCTCCACCGCCATCAGCAATTCGGCAAAGGAGTCGTAGCGCGCATCGCGCTGGGTAATCTGCGCTTCAATCGCGCCGAGCGCCGCCTGCGACATGCCGGTGTAGAAGTTAATTTTGTTGATGCCGAGGCTAACGGCGCGGCGGAAGTCCGCATCGCTAATGCCGGAGCCGCCATGCAGCACCAGCGGAATGCCAGCCGTCGAGCGAATCGCCGCCAGCCGGTCGAAGTCGAGTTTGGGTTCGCCCTTGTATTTGCCGTGCGCATTGCCAATCGCCACCGCCAGGCAATCAATGCCGGTGGCGTGCACAAAATCAGCGGCCTGCGCCGGATCGGTGAATTTATCGCTGTCGGCCTCGCCAAACAGCGCGCCGCCTTCATCGCCGCCCACCGCACCGAGTTCGGCTTCCACCGAAACGCCAAGCGCGTGGCACATCTTCACCACTTCGCGCGTCTGGCGTACGTTTTCCTCGTAGCTGAGCGTCGAGCCATCGAACATGACCGAGGTGAAACCAAGACGAATCGCCTGCATCACCGCCTCAAAGTGCAGGCCGTGATCGAGATGCAGCACCACCGGAATATCGTGCAGCGCCGCTTCGGTGCGCACGGCGGCGACCAGATGTTCGAGGCTGACGTACTTAAAATGCACTTCGGCGATGCTGATGATAAATGGTGAGCGCTGCCGCTCAGCGGCCTGATAAAGCGCGCGCAGAAAATGGGTATCGAGGACGTTAAACGCGCCGAGCGCGTAGCCGTTCTGTTGCGCATGGGCCAAACCCTGCGCCAGGGAAATCAGTGCCATATCAGGCTCCTTTAGGCTAGCCAGCGGTGATATTCGTTACACAGCAGCCAGCGCGGTTCTTCATCTTCATCAAGCGGATTGAAGCGTGCCAGCGGGGTGAGAAACACGTTGTCGTGTTCGTCGTCGTTGGGCATTGAGACTTCGCCTACCAGCACGTCGCCATAGCCCTCTTCACCCCAAAAGCTGTGCCAGATGCCCGGCAGCAAAGTGACGCTTTCGCCCGGCGATAAACGCAGCTGCGAACCGGCGGCATGGGTTTGGCGGATGCCATCCAGCGTGACGTTGACCGCCGTATCGGCCAGCTGATTGCCCGCGCGGTTATGCAGCGTAACGATCAGATTGCCGCCGCCGCGATTGATAATGTCTTCCATTTTTTGCGGGTGATAATGCATTGGCGTGACCTGCCCTTCGCGCACATGCATGATCTTTTCGGCGTAAGGTTTGGCCCACGGCTGGCCACCGCGCGAACCGTTGCGCAATGTGAACAGGGTTAAACCGGTTTGATTGAAATCGTCAGCGCCGAAGCTGGTGACATCCCAGCCGAGGTGCAGCGCCAGCAGTTCATCGGCGTCATGTTTATCGAGCGCGCGCCACTGGCTGAGGCCGTAATCGGCCCACGGCGGCAGATGCACATCCTGGCGCATAAAGAATTCGCGGGTGCGTTGTAAGATCGCATTCACTTCTGAGCGTTGCATGAAAGCTCCTCACCTTATGGGGTTCAGGTCGCCATGAATGGCGACCCTACATCTGTGTGGGCTTACTTCACCGTCCAGCCCTTGTAACTGCTAACGCTGTTACGATCGATCATCGTCACCGGAATCAGCACCGGCTTATCTGGCGCGGGTTTGCCCTGCAGGATGTCATAGCCAATCTCCACCGCTTTCGCCGCCATCACCTGCGGGTCTTGCGCTGGCGTTGCCACGAACAGCGAGCCTTTGCGCTTCAGCGCTTCTTCACCGTCTGGCGATCCATCGACGCCGACAATAAAGAACTCATTGCGCTGCGCCTGTTTCGCCGCCAGATCGGCACCAATCGCGGTTGGGTCGTTAATCGCGAACACGGCATCAATCTTCGGATTAGCCGACAGCAGGCCGGTCATCACTTCGAGGCCACCTTCGCGGCTGCCTTTGGCGTTCTGGTTATAGGAGAGCAGCTTGATGTCCGGATGGGTTTTCAGCTCGTTCATGCAGCCTTCCACACGGTTCTGTACCGCAGAAACCGGCGGTCCGTTGATGATCACCACGTTGCCTTTGGCTTTCAGGCGATCGGAGATGTATTTGCACGCCATGGCACCGGCGGCAGTGTTATCGGAGGTGATAGTCGCGTTAGCGCCGTCTGCCGCCACGTCGACCGCCACCACCACAATCCCGGCATCACGCGCACGTTTTACCGCGGGCGCGATGCCTTTGGAATCGGCGGCGTTGAGGATAATCATGTCTACTTTGGCGGCGATGAAGTTATCAATCTGTCCTACCTGCTGACCGAGATCGTAGCCGCTGGAGACCAGCGTTACGTTGACCTTGTCACCCGCCAGCTCACGCGCCTTCAGCTCCGCACCTTTGGTGATCTGCACGAAGAACGGGTTGGCGAGATCGCCGACGGTCACACCAATGGATTTCAGCTCTTTGGCCTGCACCAATGGCGCGCTCAGAAGCGTAGCCGCCAGCAGTCCGGTTAGAATCGGATTAAAACGCATAGTCGATGTTCTCCTGCTTTTTGGTTTTTATGGTCGCCATAACTGACGCCCCTGCTTACTTGTAGGGTCGGCATTCATGCCGACCTGGTAACAACTCAACCCACGTGATGCCGCGTCCGGTACTTATCGATCAACACCGCGATAATGATCACCGCGCCCTTAATCACTAACTGCCAGAAATAGGAGACGCCCATCAGCGTCATGCCGTTATTCAGCGTGGCAATGATCAGCGCACCAATCAGCGTGCCGGTAATGGTGCCGATACCGCCGACAAAGCTGGTGCCGCCAAGGATCACCGCCGCTATCGCGTCCAGCTCATAGCCAACGCCGAGGTTGCCGTTGGCGCTATACAGCCGCGAGGCGCTCATCAATCCGGCCAGCCCAGATAGCAAACCGCTCATGGCGTAGACAAACAGCAGTACCACGCTAACTTTGATGCCGGTCAGGCGCGCCGCCTGCACGTTGCCGCCGACCGCATAAATGTGTACACCCAGCGTGGTGCGACGCAGAATGAACCAGCACAGCGCAATCACCGCAAAGGCGATAATGATCAGCCACGGCACCGGCCCGAGATAGCCGTTGCCTATCCACTCAAAGTTGATGTCGGAGTTGATCACCGTGGTGCCGTTCGCCAGCAGATAAGCCGCGCCGCGCATCGCGGTGTAGGTGCCGAGGGTGACAATAAAGGGCGGCAGCCCTGCCCACGCCACCAGAATGCCGTTGAACAACCCCATAATCAGCCCGGCACCTAACGCCGCCGGAATCGTCAGTGACGCAAACGCCGGATCGAGCGACACCACCATCGCCACCACCGCTGTGGTGCCGAGCATCGATCCCACCGACAAATCGATGCCGCCGGTGAGAATGACAAAGGTCATGCCCGCCGCCAGCACGATGTTGATCGAGGCCTGACGCGTAATGTTGAGCAAATTGCCCTCGGTGAAGAAGTTCGGCGTGACAAAGCCAAATACCGCCACAATCAGGATCAGAATCGGCAGGATGCCGACGGTTTGCAGCAGGTCACTCATTAACGCGCGCTTTAGCGTTGGACTTTTTACGCGTGCGGATTCACTGGTCATTGCGCTCTCCTCAGGCCTGAACCGGCTGCGCGCCGGTGGCCAGTGTCATAATGTTTTCCTGGCTAATCTCTGCCCCACTCAACTCACCGGCGATGGCGCCTTCACGCATCACATAGACGCGGTCGCTCATGCCCACCACTTCCGGTAACTCGCTGGAGATCATTAAAATCGCCACGCCCTGCTGCGCCATCTGCTGCATCATGCGGTAGATTTCGCTCTTGGCGCCGACATCAACGCCGCGCGTTGGCTCATCGAGAATCAGGATGCGCGGCGCTATCGCCACCCAGCGTGAAATCAGCAGCTTCTGCTGATTGCCGCCGGACAAGCCGCCCGCGCGCACCTGCGCATGCGGCACGCGGATGTTGAGCGCATCAATCGCCTCGCTAGCGATCTTCTGCCCTTTGCGCCGGTTCAGCAGGCCGTAGCTGGCGTCGCGCTCCAGCGTCGCCATCACGATGTTGTCCTGCGCCGCCAGTTCGAGGAACAAGCCCTGCTCTTTGCGGTTCTCGGTGAGAAAGCCGATGCCGCGCGCAATGGCGTCGCGCGGCGAGTGAATCTGCACTTTTTCCCCGTCGATCCAGATCTCGCCGCCGCTCGGTTGATGCACGCCAAAAATCAGCTGCGCCAGTTCGCTGCGCCCGGCGCCAACCAGCCCCGCCAGGCCGACGATCTCACCGGCCCGCACCGACAGGCTGCTGGGATGCACTTTGTGTTTGTCGCACAGGTGATTGACGGCGAGACGGATGTCGCCGAGCGGAATGTTGCGGTCTTTGTTGAACAGATCGCTGAGCGGCCGCCCGACCATCATGCGCACCAGCTCGCTGGCGTTAAGCTGCTCGCGCGTCAGGCTGCCGACGTACTGTCCGTCGCGCAGCACACTAACGCGATCCGACAGCTCATACACTTCCGCCATGCGATGGCTGATGTAGATGATCGCCATCCCTTCGCTGCGCAGACGTTTTATCAGCGCAAACAGCTGCTCGGTTTCACGGTTCGAGAGTGCGGCAGTCGGCTCATCCATTACCAGAATGCGGCTGTTGCGATGCAGCGCGCGGGCGATTTCCACCTGCTGCTGCTCGGCAATGCTCAGGCGGCTAACCAGATCGGTGGCGCTGAACTGCGCGCCCAAACGATCAATCACTCGCTGCGCCTCTTCCGCCATCTGGCGACGCTTCACCAGGCCCGCGCGGGTGATTTCACTGCCGAGAAAGATGTTCTCCGCCACCGTCAGATTCGGTGCCAGATTGATCTCCTGATAAATCAGGGTGATGCCCGCCGCCAACGCCTCTTTTGGGCCTTTAATGGTGTACGGCTGGCCGTCGATAAGAATTTCCCCGCTGCTGGCGGTATAGGCACCGGCCAGAATTTTCATCAATGTACTTTTGCCCGCGCCGTTTTCGCCCATCAGCGCATGCACTTCACCGGGCCAGACCGTGAGGTCCACCCCTTTTAACGCATAGAAACTGCCGAAGCGTCGGGTGATCGCGCGCATTTCTAATATCGGTGCTGTCGCCATGACGAGGCTCCTGCTGGCAAAGGTTGCAGCGAGTAAAGCCTCCTTAGATAAATGGAAAATGTCAGCGGCCATTCATATTTGTCATATTTCGCCCCGATCGCGCTTCTATACTCGCCAGCAGTTGAGCGGTAAGGAGTGGCAGCCATGAGTCACAGTCTGCACTGGCACGCGGGCGCGCGCAGTCGCCTGCTGCTGTTTAATCTGCTGGTGATGTCGGTGACGCTGGCGGTGAGCCTGGTAGCGATTTTTGGATTTCGCCACGCAGGTCACATTCAGGAACAGGCGCAGGCACAAACGCTGGCCGATATGAACGGCAGCCTGGCGCTGGCGCGTGATACCGCCAATGTGGCGATCGCCGCGGTGCGCTTATCGCAGGTGGTCGGTGCGCTGGAGTATCAGAGCGAATCGGCGCGCCTGCAGCAAACGCAGCAAGAGCTGCAGCGGTCGCTGAGCTTACTGGCGAATGCGCCGCTGGCGTCGCAACAGCCGCAGCTGCTAACGCGCATCCGCGAGCGCAGCCAGATGCTGGAACAGACCATCAACCAATTGCTGCGCGCCGGGCATCTGCGCCATCTGCAGCGCAACGTCATGCTCAGCGGGCTGTGGCAATCACAGCTATTACTCAATCGCATTGATGTGCTAACCCGCACCGATGCCCCTTCCGCCGCGCTGCGCCAGCAAACCCACAGCTTATTCAGCGTGGCGATTCAATCCAGCGCGCCGCAGGCCGCAGTGCAGCAACTGCAATCGGTGCTGCGTCAGTGGCAAGCGTTAAGGCTCAAGGGCGTGCTGAATACCCAGGTGCAACGGCTGATCGCCACCAGCAATGATTTGCAGCCGGTGGCGCAGCAGCTGGAGCAGAGTGATATCGCCATCGCCTACGCCACCTATCGCATCAAAGCGCTGGTGGCGATGCTCAACGACGACATCACCCACTACGTGCAACTGGTGGCGCAGCAGAGCGACGCTCGCAGCGCGGTAACCCATGAAGAGCTGGATTCGATCATCGGTTTTATCGGCCTGTTTATGCTGCTGGCGCTGCTGATCACCGGTTACGCCGGTTACTACATCTACCGCAATCTCGGTTCGAGTCTCACCGCCATCGCCCACGCCATGACGCGGCTGGCGCAGGGAGAAAAGAGCGTCAACGTGCCCGGTCTGGCGCGGCGCGATGAGTTGGGCGATCTGGCGCGCGCCTTCAACGTGTTTGCGCGCAATACCGCGTCGCTGGCGCACACCTCGCGCTTGCTAAAAGAGAAAAGCAACCAGCTGGAATCGACCTTTCTTGCGATGCGCGACGGCTTTGCGCTGTTTGATAACAGCGGTCAGCTGGTGGTGTGGAATGCACAATATGCCGAACTGCTCGGCATTGCGCCGCGCGAACTGCATCGCGGTTTGCACTATCAGCAGCTTCTGAAACGCGTCGATGTTGAGCTCAACGGCTTAGCCGATGCGCAGGAAGTGCGGCTGGCGGATGGGCGCACGCTGGAGCTGCGCTTCAGCCCGGTGCCACGGCGCGGCATGGTGAATACCGTGCTGGAACGCACCACACGCAAGGCACTGGAAGAGGCGCTGCTGCACAGCCAGAAGATGAAAGCGGTTGGACAGCTGACCGGCGGACTGGCGCACGACTTCAATAATCTGCTGGCGGTGATCATCGGCAGCCTGGCGTTAACCGTCGATCAGCTGCCGCCCGGCACGCTCGCCAGCCGTATCGATCGTGCGCGTCAGGCCGCCGACCGCGCGGCACAGCTGACGCAGCGCTTGCTGGCCTTTTCGCGCAAGCAGGCGCTCTATCCGCGCGCGGTGTCGGTGGTTGAGCTGGTGGATAATTTGCATTCGCTGCTGCAACACGCACTTTTGCCCGGCCAGCAGCTGGTGATCGATGCGCAGCGTCCCGGCTGGCCAGCATGGATCGATGCCGGACAGCTGGAGAATGCGCTGATCAATCTGGTGGTCAACGCGCGCGATGCGATGGCGCAGCAGAGCGGCGAAATCCGCCTGCGTATCTGGAATCAGCGCAAACCGGAAGCCGACGGCAAGCGCGATCGCGTCACCATTGAAGTGATCGATCATGGCTGCGGCATGTCGGCCGAGGTGCGTGAACAGGTGTTCGAGCCGTTCTTCACCACCAAAGCGATTGGCAGCGGCAGCGGTTTGGGCTTATCGATGGTGTATGGCTTTGTGCGCCAATCCGGCGGGCAGATCGAGCTGGAAACCGCGCCGGGACAAGGCACCACCGTGCGGCTGTTATTGCCGCGCGCGCCTGAAGCGGCACAACCGCTTAGCGTTCCGCCGCCGCTGGTGCCACAGGCCAGCAACGATCGGCTGGTGTTGGTGCTGGATGATGAACCGACGGTGCGACAAACGCTGTGCGAACATCTGCATCAGCTGGGTTATCTGACGCTGGAGTGTGGCGACGGCGAAAGCGCGCTGACGCTGCTGCGCCAGACGCCGGATATCGAGTTGCTAATCAGTGATTTGATGCTGCCGGGCGGCATTAACGGCGCGGATGTAATTCGTCAGGCACAGGCGCAGTGGCCCCATCTGGCGACGGTGTTGATTAGCGGTCAGGATTTGCGCCAGACGCAGGTAACGCTGCCGCTGTGTGAGCGGCTGGCGAAACCCTGGCATCAGGCGCAGCTGGTGCAGGCGCTGGAGCGCGCCTGGCAGCGCAGTGAACGGCTTAGTCGCGCGCGGCAGGCTGCCACAACGGCACCCCTTTCCCCGTAATGTAACGTTTACGCAGCTTGCTGGAGACCATGTCCATGATCATCACCACCGCCACCAGAATCAGGGTCAGGAACATCACCACATCCCAGTTCCATAAACGCATGTTCTCGGCATACACCAGACCAACGCCGCCCGCGCCGACAAAGCCGAGCACCGCTGCGGAGCGGGTGTTGGACTCAATCTGATACAGGCTGAGCGCGAGGAAGGTCGGGAACGACTGGGTGAAAATGCCGTAGCGATGTTTCTGCAGGCTGTTCGCGCCGACCGCGCTGAGGCCGCGACTCGGCGAGCGCTCCACCGCTTCATGGCCTTCGGCGTAGAGTTTGCCGAGCAAGCCGACATCCTGCATCACAATCGCCAGCACGCCAGCCAGCGGCCCCATGCCGACGGCGCGCACGAAGATCAGCCCCCAAATCGCCATGTCGATGCCGCGCAGCACATCCAGCACGCGACGCACCACCAGCGAAATCGGGCGTGTAACCGGATCGTGCATCACGTTGCGCGCCGCCAGGAACGAGACCGGCAAGGCAATCAGCGATGCGGTCAGCGTGCCGGAGAACACAATCGCCAGCGTAATCCCGACCTGAGTGAAGTAGTAACCAAACGGCCAGTTGAGGAAATCCTGCCAGACAAACATGCGCAGGAAATAGCGGCTAAGCTGCTGGCAGCCAATGAGAAAACGGCTCCACTCAATGCCAAAGAATTCGAAGAAGAACAGGTAATAGAGCGCGATGGCAAGCGCCACCAGCGCAACGCGGCGCAGATAGCGGTTCTGCGCGGCAAACAGGGCGGCATGCTCTTGTTTGAGTTTGGCGACATCCGGCGCTAAGGCGATCATGCTGTGTCTCCTTCCACTACGCGGCGACGCAGCCAGCCGGACAGCGTATCCAGCAGCGACACCACCACAATGATCAGCAACAGCGTGATGCTGACCTGATCGTAACGATCGAGTTTGATATTGGTCATCAGCTCTTGCCCGATACCGCCCGCACCCACTAAACCAAGGATGGTTGAGGAACGGAAGTTGATTTCCAGACGCATAAAGCTGTAGGAGAGAAACGTCGGTTTGACCTGCGGCCAGAAGGCAAAGCGCATGCGCTGCAGTTTGCTGGCACCGCACGCCGCAAGGCCGCGCACCGGTTTATCTGAGGCGCTTTCAATCGCTTCGTAAAACAGTTTGGTCAGGCTGCCGACGGTGTGCAGCGCCAGCGCGAGGAAGCCGGGAATAGCGCCAATTCCGAACGCCATCACGAACATCACCGCCCACGCCAGTTCCGGCATGGTACGCAGGAAGGCGACAAAGGCGCGGATCGCCACCCGCAGGCTGCGCGGCGTTTGGGTGTTATCGGCGGCGAAAAACGCCAGCACACCAGCAACGGCCACCGCCACGATGGTGGACGACAGCGCCAGCTGCAAGGTTTCCCAGATCAGCGGCAGCTGAAAGTGTAAGCGATAGCCCCAATAGGCCAGCGAGCCTTCCGTTTTGCCGTCGGCGAACAGTAATGACAAATGCAGCACCGGCATAGTTTCGCCGATGTAGTCAAAAAAGTGTGGCAGCGACTGCCAGACGGTAAGCAGGTTAAATTCCGCCATCTTGCCCGCGGCCAGATAGAGCGCCAGCAACAGCAGCGACCACAGCAGCGAGTCGCGTTTTTGCTGGCGGCGGATGCGTTGGTAGTAGTGTTCGAAATCGGTCAAGGGGGGGATTCCTGTATAACCAGGTCGCCATGAATGGCGACCCTACAATGTAGGGTGCGCATTAATGCGCACCGTTGTGAAGGCTTAACCGCGCGTACCCTTCATCAAATCACGCTTCATATCGATGATGTTCTGATAATCCGCCACGGTAGCCGGGCCGATGTGCTGGGTACCGCCAACCGCTTTAACAAAGCAGCCGTGATCTTCTTTATCCAGTTTCTTGATGGTGGCAACCACCTTCGCTTTGAAGTCAGCGGGCAGGTTGTTGCTCACCAGAATCGGACCGTTCGGGATCAACGGCGACTGCCAGATGATGCGGATCTGCTTCATCAGGTCAGGATGATCCATACGAATCAAACGGCCAAAGGCACCCGAGGTATAACCGGTTTCGCGGTCGCCAATCAGTGAGGTCCAGGTCACCGCGCCTTCGAACTGACCGTTCAGCACGCCAAGAATGTCCTGCTCGTGGCCGCCGGAGAAGGTGACGCTGGAGAAGGTGTTGTTGTACTTATCGTCAACCGTGCCGCCGAACTCTTTCTTGAACGCCTGGTTCGGCATCAGGAAGCCAGAAGTGGAATCCGGGTCGGCCATGCCGAACGATTTGCCTTTCAGGTCTTCCAGCTTTTTGTATGGGCTGTCAGCTTTAACGATCACCACCGAGTGATACCCTTGTGAACCATCTTTGTCGTCCACCACGATGCCCACCACATCCACCGCTTTCGGGTTTTGCAGGTAAACCGAGGCAAACGAAGCCGGTGACATGCTCAGCACCAGATCGATTTTGTTGCCCAGCAAGCCCTGAATCACGCCTGAATAGTCAGACGAGTTGCGCAGTTTGGTATCCACCTGCAACTCTTTGTCGAAGAAATCTTTAACACACTGGTTGTCACCAATCTGCTGCGTGGCGTTCTGGCCGCCAAGAATCCCGAGGTTCAACTCTTTTGGTGCATCCGCTGCGTTTGCGCCAAATGCCATCGCAATAGTCAGTAAAGCTAAAGAAGTCAGTTTCATTCTTAGGTTTTCTCTTGCTGTGGGAGTTAGTGGAGCTGGTTAATTTCGTCGCCGTACAGCTCATGCATCAGGCCGTCGGTCAACTGGGAAGGATGTCCATCGAACAGGATTTTTCCGCGCTGAATGCCGATCACGCGGGTACAGTAGCTTTTAACCAGTTCGATGGAGTGCAGGTTCACCATCACGCTGATGCCCTGCTCGCTCACCTGACGCAGCACATCCATGATGCGTTTGGTGTTTTTCGGATCGAGTGACGCCACCGGTTCATCCGCCAGCAAAATGCGCGGGTTTTGCATCAATGCCCGGCAAATCGCCACGCGCTGCATCTGGCCGCCAGAGAGATTTTCCGCACGCTGCAGCGCCTGCGGCAGCATGTTCATCCACTGCAGCAGTTCGATAGCGCGAGCGCGGTCGGTTTCGGAGAACACTTTGAAGAACGATTTCAGCGTTGAGGTCTGGCTCAAACGACCGAGCAGCACGTTGGTCAGCACATCAAGGCGCGGCACCAGACAAAAGTCCTGGAAGATCATGCCGCATTCGGTGCGCCACTCACGCATCTGGCGGCTATTCAGCGTAACCACATCGCGATCCACTTCGCCGTGACGATTGCTGAGGATGGCGCCTTGCGACGCGCTGATGGTGCCGTTCAGCATGTGTAACAGTGTCGATTTGCCTGCGCCTGAGCGGCCAATCACCGCTACCAACTCGCCCGCATGCAGATCGAAGCTGACGTTATCCAGCACCTGGTTGGCGCCGTAGGTTTTGCACAATCCCTGCACCGACAACACCTTGTTGCCCTGCCCTGTCACGTGCGGGTAAGGGTTGTCGACGACGGTTTTCAGTAATGCCTGTGCCATGTTGCACTCCATCTCTTCTGAGGTGTTGATTGCCCGCTATTACGGGCAAAACGGATGAAAGCTTGATGACAGTAAAATGATTAAACGGTGACACCGTAGGGTCGCCATTCATGGCGACCGTCCGTTAATGCATGCAACGCACCAGGTCGCCATGAATGGCGACCCTACGAAACAATAAGCCGCCGCAGATGCTCGAGGGTGTCGCTCAACGCGCCATCGTTATTCAACGCATGGCAATGCGCGGGCAGCGGTTCAGCGGCGCGCGCCAGCCGTTTCTCAATCTCCGCTTGCGTCTCGCGCCCGCGCTGCCGCAAACGCGCTTCCAATACCGCCGGTGAAACTTGCAGCACCAGCGGCAGCAGCTGCGGGCCGTAATGCTGCTGCACAATCGGCAGATGCAAGCGCGAACCGTTAACCAGCACATTTAGCCCGCGTGCCAGCCACAGATCGATCTCCTCGCCCAGCCCGTAATACATGCCGTGCGCCTGCCAGCTCACGGCGAACAAGCCCAGTGCCTCGCGCCGTCGGAACTCGGCTTCGCTCAGCGCCACATGGTTCTCGCCGCCCGCATCGGCGGCGCGCGTGATGTAGCGATGGGCGATCAGCAGATTCTCCGGCGGCGCCTCGCGCAGCGCGTTCAGCAGGCTGTCTTTTCCCGAGCCCGAAGGCCCGGTAAGCCAGATCAGGCGCGCCATCAGAACACCAGCTTGCCTTGCGACCAGACGTGACGAATGTGCGAATGACCATGTTCGGTATGCGCCAGCACCAGATCGGCACGCAGTCCTTCGGCGATGCGGCCGCGATCGTGCAGACCAATCGCCCGCGCCGGATTACTGGTCACCAGCGCAGCAGCCTGCGGTAACGTCAGCGTGTTGCGTTCATCTGCCACCAGGCGGAACACCGCATCGAGCAAGCTGGCCGGATAGTAATCGGAGGAGAGAATATCCAGCAGGCCGTGGCTTGCGAGGTCCGCCGCCGCCACGTTACCGGAGTGCGAACCGCCGCGCACGATGTTGGGCGCGCCCATCAGCACCTGCATGCCGCATTCACGCGACGCGCGTGCTGCCTCCAGCGTGGTAGGGAATTCGGCGATGGCGCTGCCGACGTCATGGGATTCAGCCACGTGCGCCGCCGTAGCATCATCGTGGCTGGCGATCGGAATGCCGCGCGAACGGCACAAACTGGAGATGGCGTTGCGATTCGGCGTGGAGAATTCGGCGGCCAGCGCCAGTTGCTCACGCTCAAACTGATCCATCTGCTCGTCGTTGAGCTGATATTTGCCCTGATAATAGGTGCGATACATCTCCAGCGAGGCGTACTGACGCTGACCCGGCGAGTGATCCATCAGTGAAACCAGCGACAGCTCTGGCGTGTTCATCAACTTCTCAAACAGTGGCAGCGTGGTGTGATGCGGCAGCTCACAGCGCAGATGCAAATGGTGATCGGCGCGGTTAATGCCTTTGCGATTGCTGTCCTGAATCGCCTCGATCATCTTGTTGAGGTTTTCAATGCGATGCCCGCCATCGCGCACGTCACCAACGCCAATCGCGTCCAGCACCGTGGTGATGCCGCTGGCAACCATTAACGCATCGTGGCTGCTCATCGCCGAGTGCGCGGGCCAATCCACTTTGGGGCGTGGCGTGAAGAATTTGTCGAGATTATCGGTGTGCAGCTCTACCAAACCCGGCAGCAGGAAGGCGTTTTCGCCATCCAGCGCGCCCGGCAACTGGCTGACGCTGTCGCTAAAGCTAGCGATGCGCCCGTCACGGATCTCCAGTGAACCCGCCACTACGGCCTGCTCCAGCACCAGCCGGACGTTATTAATGATCATGCTTCTGCTCCTGCTTTCATTGGCTGCATGACGTGCAGGCGATCGGCTACGCGTTCGCGCACCGCTTCGTCATGGAAAATACCGACAATGGCGGCACCACGGGCGCGCGCCTGTTCAATCAATTCCACCACTGCGGCGCTGTTGGCGCTGTCGAGCGAGGCGGTCGGCTCATCCAGCAGCAGCACCGGATAGTCGGCGATAAAGCCGCGTGCGATGTTGACACGCTGCTGCTCGCCGCCCGAGAAGGTCGACGGTGCCAGCGACCACAAACGCTCCGGCACGTTAAGACGCGTCAGCAGCTCTTTGGCGCGCTTTTCGCAGAAGGCGCGCTCGGTGCCACGCTCCAGCAGCGGCTGCATGACGATCTCCAGCGTCGGCACGCGTGGGATAACGCGCAAAAACTGGCTGACCCAGCCGACGGTGTGACAGCGAATCGCCAGAATCTGCCGCGCGGGCGCGTTGGCCATGTCGATCCATTCGCCCTGATGTTGCAGCCAGATGTGGCCGCTGTTGGCCTGATAGTTGCCGTACAGCGCACGCAGCAGCGTAGATTTTCCGCTGCCGGAGCGGCCATGCAGCACCACGCATTCGCCGCCGCTGACTTCAAGATTGGCGTCCTGCAATACCGGCAGCGCGGCGCTGCTTTGGTTGTGCAGCACAAAGGTTTTGCTCAGATGCTCTACGCGCAGTAAAGGTTGCATAGTGATGTCCTGATGGTTTTGATAGTTGTGCTGGTCTTCGAGAAGGTCGCCATAAATGGCGACCCTACGGGCAATACGGTTGCATTGGGCACGTCGTAGGGTCGCCATTTATGGCGACCGGCGAAATTGGGCACGTCGTAGGGTCGCCATTTATGGCGACCTTGTTCATCTCAACTCAGCACCGATGAAACCAGCAGCTGCGTATACGGATGATGCGGATCGTCCAGCACCCGATCGGTCAATCCGCTCTCCACCACGCGGCCCTGCTTCATCACCAGCAGGCGATGCGCCAGCAAACGCGCCACGCCGAGATCGTGCGTCACAATCACCACCGCCAGATTCAGCTCGCGTACCAGCGTGCGCAGCAGATCCAGCAGGCGCGCCTGCACCGACACATCCAGCCCGCCGGTCGGTTCATCCATAAACACCAGCGTCGGCTGCGTCACCAGGTTGCGCGCAATCTGTAAACGCTGCTGCATGCCGCCCGAGAACGTGGTGGGCAGATCGTCGATACGATTAGCGGGGATCTCCACATCCTGCAGCCAGCGCATCGCTTCTTTACGGATATCGCCGTAATGACGCTGGCCCACCGCCATCAAGCGCTCGCCGATATTGCCGCCCGCTGTCACCTGCGGACGCAAACCATCAAGCGGATGCTGATGCACCACGCCCCATTCGGTGCGCAGCAAGCGGCGACGATCGCTCTCGCTCAGCTGATAGAGATCCTGCGCGCGATAGAGAATGTTGCCCTGCTGCGGCGCCAGGCGTGCCGACAGGCTGCGCAGCAAGGTGGTTTTACCGGATCCGGATTCCCCAACGATGCCTAACACTTCGCCGGGATAGAGCTCAAAACTCACCTCTTCAAAGCCTTTGCCGGGCGCATAAAGGTGGGTGAGATTGTTGACCGCAAGCAGCGGCTGTTCACTGTGCATGCTGTTGTTCCTGCTGCTGGTGGCAAAAATCGGTATCGGAGCAGACAAACATGCGCGTACCGGCGTCATCCATCACCACCTCGTCGAGGTAGCTGTGGCGCGAACCGCACAGCGCGCAGGGTTCTTCCCACTGCTGCACGCTGAACGGGTGATCGTCGAAGTCGAGGCTTTCCACTTTGGTGTACGGCGGCAGCGCATATATGCGTTTCTCACGTCCGGCACCAAACAGCTGCAGCGCCGGCATCATGTGCATCTTAGGGTTGTCGAATTTGGGGATTGGCGACGGATCCATCACGTAGCGATCGTTGACCTTCACCGGATAAGCGTAAGTGGTGGCGATGTGGCCGTAGCGGGCGATATCTTCATACAGTTTCACCTGCATGATGCCGTACTCCTCCAGCGCGTGCATGGTGCGCGTTTCGGTCTCGCGCGGCTCGATAAAGCGCAGCGGCTCAGGGATCGGCACCTGGAAAA
Organism: Pantoea sp. SOD02; assembly: GCF_024707505.1. Classification (GTDB taxonomy): domain Bacteria; phylum Pseudomonadota; class Gammaproteobacteria; order Enterobacterales; family Enterobacteriaceae; genus Pantoea; species Pantoea symbiotica. Next base: position 2,517,439 of record NZ_CP102604.1, read on the forward strand.
TCAGGATCTGATCTTCTTCGAGCGGCGTTTCCGGAATGCGGTGACGCGTCTGGATCAGCGTGGCGTCACGGGTAGCTTCGGTGGTGGCCGCGCCGCTGACGCGCTGGAAGAAGCGACGAATCGATACCGCGTTGGTGGTGTCATCCGCGCCCTGATCGATCACCTTCAGCACATCAGCATCGCCAATGATGCTGGCGGTGATCTGAATGCCGCCGGTGCCCCAGCCGTAAGGCATCGGCATTTCGCGTCCGGCAAACGGCACCTGATAACCAGGAATTGCCACCGCTTTCAGAATCGCGCGGCGGATGGTGCGTTTGGTCTGCTCATCCAGATAACCGTTGTTGTAGCCGGTTAACTCACTCATGGTTCTGCTCCTGATGCTGTTGGCGCAGCCGTTTCAGCAGCTCAAGCTCCGCCTGGAAATCGACGTAGTGCGGCAGTTTCAGATGCGAGACAAAACCCGCCGCTTCCACGTTGTCGGCATGCGACAGCACAAACTCTTCGTCCTGCGCCGGACCGGCAATGCGTTCGTGGTACTCCGGCGCCTGCAGCGCGCGATCCACCAGCGCCATCGCCATCGCTTTGCGTTCGGAGCGACCAAACACCAGGCCGTAACCGCGCGTAAAGTGCGGCGCGCTATCGGTTTCGGTGGTGAAGCCGTTCACCATCTCGCATTCGGTCAGCAGGATTTCGCCAATCTCAATCTCAAAGCCCAGCTCTTCCGGGCAGATGGAGACACTGAGATAGCCGGTACGAATTTCGCCAGCGAATGGATGGTTGCGGCCGTAGCCGCGCTGCGTCGAGTAGCCCAGCGCCAGCAAGAAACCTTCGTCGCCGCGCACCAGCTGTTGCAGCCGTGCGGCACGCGTGGCCGGATAACCCGGCGGTTCGCGGGTGATGTCGCACGGCTCGCTACCGTCATCCTCTTCGCGTGCCGCTAATCCTTCCGCGGTCATCATGCTGAACACGTGCGGACAGCGTTCGGGCAGCGCCTGATCGTCACGCGGTGCAGCGGGCGTTTCGCCGTTTGCCAGCAGCGTAAAGTCGAGCAGACGATGGCTGTAATCGTAAGTTGGGCCGAGAACCTGGCCGCCCGGCAGATCTTTGTAGACGGCGGAGATACGACGTTCGAGGCGCATCTCTGCGGTTGCCAGCGCCAGGCTGTCGGCGAGGCGCGGCAGCGTGGTGCGATAAGCGCGCAGCAGGAAGATCGCTTCCACCAAATCGCCACTCGCCTGTTTAATCGCTAAGGCCGCCAGCTGTGGATCGTAGATGCCGCCTTCGGTCATCACGCGATCAACGGCTAAACCCAACTGTTGCGCGACCTGATCGCAGCCCAGTTCAGCGACTTCGCGATCGCCACGGCGCAGATCGGCCTGCAGCTCATGGGCGCTGGCAATCGCCTTTTCGCCCCCTTTTACCGCAACGTACATCAGCACACCTCCACGTCGGTGGTGCGTGGCAGCGCCATCATCGCTTCACCGCAGGTGAAAATCAGATCCACGCCCTGTGGGAACGGATGCGGACGCTCGCGCAGATAATGCAGAATCGCTTCCGGCAGCTGCGGTGCAATGGCGCGTGATTCACGTAAGCCGGGACCGGAAAGGCGCAGCGTTAAACCGCCGCTCAGTGACGGTACTTCCACAATCAGCGTGGTGCTTTTTTCCGGGGACATGTTGTCGCCAGAGGCGAACAGCGCAGGATCGGGATTGGCCGCCGCGTGGGTCAGCGCAAAAGGTGCATCACGCTCATCGACAATCGGCACGCCGGTGTGGAAACGCAGGTTGCTGCGCACCACGTCATTATCAATGCGATTATCCAGCCACAATGCGCTCTCCTGATCGACCAGCGTCAGCAGCACCGCTGTAGCCGCCGGCGAAAGATCGCCCCAGCCCTGTTGCAGCGGCAGCGACACCATCACGCCAGGCTCGCTCATCGCTTTGAGAATGCGGCGAAAGGCACGTTGGGCATCAGCAACCGGATGGTTAAAACTTGCCAGTAAAGTCATCAGTTATCTCCGCGAACCAGCGTAAAGAAATCCACTTTGGAGCTGGCGATTTCACGCGCGCGCAGCTGACGCTGCTCTTCACGCAGTGCCGCCAGCGGGGCAATCAATTTTTCCTGCAACAGCGCCTGGGTTTCCGGCTGTTGTAGCAGCGCATCAATCAGCGCGCAGCGTTCGGCGTGCGCTTTGTCGCGCCCCAGCACGTAGCTAAAGCCGAGCGTGCCGTCGTGCAGTTTCACCACCGCACGCGTCACCGTGGCATCGCCCATCACGAAGCGTTTGCCGCTGCCGCCCATGCGCGCCTGCAAACGGGTTAAGCCGGTTTCTGCCGGGCGGATGCGTTCAAAATCCGCGTTAAGGCGTAACGGCTGCCAGTGCGCCTCAAGCTGGTTGGCATCGCTGTGCGCCAGCACCGAGAGCCAATGCTGGCGGGCTGTTTGCTGTGTCATTCGTGCTCCAGAGTCAGTTCAATCATGTCGCCACGCGTCAGGCTGACGGAGTATTCCGCTACCTGACCGTCGCTGTGTTTATTCAGGGTGCGCACGCACAGCAGCGGCGACTGCAGCGCAATCTCCAGCTGCTTGCACTCTTTGGCTTGTGCGCGACGGGTGCTGATACGCGTTTGGCTGCGCGTCAGGCTCAGGCCGAGCTGCTGCTGCATAAAGTCGTGCAGCGAACCGCTGTGAAACTGCTGCAGCGCCGGCCACCAGCTGAGTTCCGCCAGGAAGTGGTTGATGACGCATACCGCCACGCCATTGACGCGGCGCAGCGTGCGCAGATGGATAACGTTGTCACCTTCGTTTACGCCCAGCGCGCTCGCCACATCGCTGCTCGCCGGACGCAGCACCGCTAGCAGACGTTCGCTGGTGGGATGACTGCCCTGCTCCATCAGGTTCTGGCTGAAGCGTGCTTGCGCATGCAGCGGATAATCGTAAGGACGCATCAGCACCAAAATGCCGACGCCGTGACGCCGTTGCAGCAGGCCTTTATTGACCAGCTCGTCAACCGCGCGCCGCAAGGTGTGACGATTCACTTCGTAGTGATCGGCCAGCTGCTGCTCGGAAGGCAGATAGTCGCCGCAGCGATAGCGCTCCTGCAGCGCCTGCTCCAGTTGGGCGGCAACGGCCTGATACACAGTGGTCGGATGTCTGGATATCTCCATCACGCTCAATACCTCATTCGCATTGGTTGAGGAACGCAGCGGGCTTGCTGCGGGATGGCGATTACATTGCGCATGTCAGATGACAGCCCCGTGACGGCTCAATGACGGGCGGATGAATTTGCTTTAGGGCAGCAGAATCGCAGCGAAACGGCAGCGGTTTTAATAAATTATCTTTAACTGTTCTCTTTGTGACAGTGTTCAAAAATTTACCACTTATTTACATCGTGATTTCAACAGCCTTACGGAATACAGCCTGCTGATGTTCTGCTAAGTTAAAAGATGAATCCTTCTTTTCAGGCCAACCTTAAAATGATTAACGCAATAAAACTATCGGATGGTTTTCGCCGCAACTTTGTTCGTGAAGTAATTTTGCCGCTGATGGCAATTTTGCTGCTTACCTTTGTCGGCGCGGGCGTGGGTCTGTTCTGGGGGACATCATTAACCAATAACGAAGCGCGCGATCAGCAACAGCGCATGATCGAGGCTTCCTTTACCCAGAGCCTGACGGAACATCTGCGCCAGCTGCGTAGCCTGACGCGCTGGTCGCCGCTGGCCGATCAGCTGGCGTCGCCGCATCCCGACCAAAGCTGGCTAACGCAAAATGTGGGAGGTTGGCTGTATGACATGTTTGATCATCAGTTGGTTGTGCTGCTGGATCGCGACAATCAGTTGATTAACGTGTGGCGCAACGGCCAGCCGGTGCCGGATAAGCGCATCGGTCCTTATCTGCAGGACATGCTGAATAGCCCGCTGGTGCAAAACAGCGATGTGGCGGCGGGCCCAACCGATCACGCCGATTTCGTGCGTATCGGCCAACGCGCTGCCGCGCTGGCGGTGGGTGATATCAGCAGCACCAAACAGGCCGGGCGCTATCGTCTGGTGAGCATTAAGTTTCTCGATGATGGTTATCTGCGCAACCTTGCCGATCGCAGCCAGCTGCGCCAGCTGCATTTCAGCGACAGCGAACCGGCAGGAGAAACCAAAGCGCGCTTTCTGCTGAATTCACAACAGGGCGATCCGGTCGGCTATCTCAGCTGGAATCCGGATAAACCGGGCGCGCAGATGATGCGCACCATTGGCCCTTCTACTTTGTTGTCGGTGCTGCTGATTACCGTGCTGTGTTTGGTGATGGTGCGGCGCATCTGGACCTCGTCACTTAAGCTGTCGCAGTCGCTCTTAAAGCTCGGTGCCAGTGAAGCGCAGGCGCAGCATCTGGCCTTTCATGATGTGTTAACCGGTTTGCCGAACCGTTCACTGGTGGAAGATCGCTTAACCCAGGCGCTGGCGGTGGCCGGACGCCACGATCAGCGCGTGGCGCTGCTGCTGCTGGATCTCGATCGCTTCAAAAACATCAACGATACCTACGGCCATCACGCTGGCGATGAGCTGATTATTGAGGTGGCGCGCCGCCTCAACGACATCGTGCGCGCCAGCGACACCGTGGGCCGCATCGGCGGCGACGAGTTCATTATTGTAATGCCGGATGTGGAGAATATTGGTCAGGTGCAATCGCTGGCGAAACGCATCATCAGCCGCCTGAGCGAGCCGTATCAACTGGTCGGCAGCGAGCTGTGGGTCGGCGTGAGCGTCGGTCTGGCGCTGGCACCGAAGGATGGCATTGATCGAATGGAGCTGATGCGTAAAGCGGATATCGCGCTTTATGACGCCAAAAATCACGGGCGCGGCCAGTATCGCCAGTTCGAAAAAGTGATGGATGAATCGCTGCGCACCCGCCAGCAGATGGCGGCGGATTTGCGTCAGGCGCTGGTGAAATTTGAGGGATTAGCGGTGTGGTATCAGCCTTTGATGGATATCAGCGGCAAGCATGTGGTGGGATTGGAAGCGCTGTTGCGCTGGCATCACGCTATGCGCGGCGACGTTTCGCCGGGTGATTTCATCGCCATCGCCGAAGAGACCGGCATGATCATCCCGTTGGGCGAATGGGTGCTGCGCGAAGCCTGCAAAACCGCACTGAAGCTGCCGGATATTGTGGTGGCGGTGAATGTATCGCCGGTGCAGTTCCGCGCGGTGAATTTTGTCGAGCGCATCATCCATATCGTGCAGGAAGAAGGTGCCGATCCCAGACGCATGGAGCTGGAGATCACCGAAGGCGTGCTGATTGAAGATGAACACGAGGCACGCAACAGCATCATCGCGCTGCGCGAAGCCGGTTTCCGCATCGCGCTGGATGACTTTGGTACCGGCTATTCGAGCCTTAATTACCTCAGCACCTTCCCGGTGGACAAAATCAAAATCGACCGATCCTTTACCCAGTCGCTGGGTGTGGCGCAGAATTCGACAGCGATTGTTGAATCGGTGGTGCGGCTGGGCCACGCGATGGGTTTAACGGTGACCGCCGAAGGGGTGGAAACCGAAGGCCAGAAAAACGCGCTGGCCGATGCAGGCTGCAATCAGCTGCAAGGGTATTTGTTTAGCCACGCGGTGCCGTTTAGTGAGATTGAGAAGATGATGTGAGTGACATTTGACCAGGTCGCCATAAATGGCGACCCTACGGAGCTTTTGTAAGGTCGCCATTTATGGCGACCTGGCCAATAATCCCGCCGCGCCGTATAAATTATTCTGAATACGCCCCTCAGGTTTCACATCCCGTCATCGCCCTTTCGCCGGACATTTTGCAAAATCATTCCGGCAAGGAGGCCATCATGAAAAACCGCAAATATCCACGATTAAAACATCATAATTACCGCGCTAATGGCGCGTATTTCATCACGCTGGTTTGCTATCGCCGCGCACCTTTATTTGGTCAATTTATCGCGGCGGAATTATGTCTCACGCTGCTTGGGGACTACGTCATCAAAACCTGGCGGGCTTTACCTCAGCGCGATTCCTCTATCACCCTCGATGCCTTTGTCCTGATGCCGAATCACCTGCATGGCATTATTTGGCTGAATGAAAGCGCACAGAGAACCCTGCTAAATATTGTTAATTGGTTTAAAGCCGAGATTACGCGTGAAACAGGAATAAAGGTGTGGCAACGCAGTTTTTATGATCGTGTGATTCGGGATGAGAGGGAGTTATTGGCGTTCAGAAAATATATTGAAAACAATCCGAAACAGTGGGAATGGGATCGGTTGTATGTGAATGGTTGAGGTTGTGCGGTTGTTAGCAAGGTTGTGCGGTTATCAGCAAGGTCGCCATAAATGGCGACCCTACGGAGCTTTTGTAGGGTCGCCATTTATGGCGACCTTGCCGAAACGTCACACCGAATAACGCGCTTTAAGATCCGCGAAAATAACATCCATCGGCACATCACTGTCTGCGGCCACCGCCGTAAACACCTGCTGCTTAAGGAAGTGACGCCAGCTCACCGGCGCGGCGGCCAAAAATGCCGTTAACAAGCGATAGCGCTCCGGCGTCCAGATCGCTTCAAACGCACTACGCGCCGTACCGTGATCAAAATGCTGCGCCGCCGAAGATCGCATCTCAGCCCGCAGCCGCGCGGTTTCTACTTCATCAATCTCACCGTCGCACAGCGCCACGCCATAGCTATCTCGCGCCACTTGCTCAGAGACAAATCCGCAGCGCACATCCTGCACTACCTGCTGCACGTCGCGCTCCACCGGCAAGCCGTAACCGCCCGCACCGGGCCCGCGCACCTCGACGATATCGCCGGGCTGGCAGTGAATCACATCCGTGTTGCCGTGTTCAATCGCGGTGCCGTTACGCAGCGTGCGGAAGTGCGAAAGGCCGCCGGATTCGCCGCCCAGCACGCCCGCCGAGGCGAACACCGACCGGTTGCGGTTGCGCGCCGTCACCGTGGTATTCGGCGCAAAAACTTCAAACGCCATTTCGGTGGCTAAACCGCCGCGATAACGCCCGGCTCCGGCGCTGTCGGCGGCTAAACCGTAGCGATGGAAATGGATTGGCACTTCCGCTTCATTAATCTCAATCGGCGTGTTTTTCAGGAACGCCGATAAGCCGCCCGATCCGTCCGGGCCATCGTGGCGCGGCGTGCCACCTGCCCCGCCGCCGACCGGACCGAGCGAGGCCACCACGCTGCGGTTGGCACTGTCGGTGGTGCGGATGTTCATGATCGAGTTGCCGCCCGGCGAATTGGCCGGTAAGCGATCGGGAATCGCCTGCGAAAATACGCCGAGCGTAGCGATTTGCGACAGCGCGCAAGTCAGCGAACGCATGCCGACCGCCGCCGGGGCTTCGCAGTTCATCACCGTGCCCGGCGGCAGAATGGCGCGCGTCGGACGTAAGGTGCCAGCGTTGAGCAGCAGGTTACGATCCAGCGTCGACAGCACATAAGTCACGCCGACCAGCGCCAGCGGATGACGCTCGCGTCCGCCGGTTGGCATATTCAGCGACGAAGCCAGCTGCGGATCGCTGCCGGTGTAATCGAGTTCCAGCGTGTCGCCGTTAACGCGCAAGGTGATCGCCACGCGGCACGGGAAACCGCCTTCGCCATCTTCATCGGCAAAATCGGCGTAGAAGTATTCGCCATCCGGAATGGTCTTAATGATGCTGCGCGCCTGCGCTTCGGCGTAATCGAGAATCCCTTCGATACCTTGCAGAAAATCGCCTACGCCAAAGCGCGCGATGATGTCGTGGATCTTGCGTTCTCCGACGTTGACCGAAGCGATCTGCGCTTTGAAATCGCCCCAGTTTTGCTCCGGCGCGCGCACGTTGAGGCGCATGATGCGCGCCACCTCTTCATTCAGTTCGCCGTTGCGCACGATTTTCAGCGGCGGAATGCGAATCCCTTCCTGCACGATATCGGTGAGCGAGCGCGATAAAGACGCGGGCACTGCGCCGCCGACGTCGGTGTTGTGAATGTGGCCCACCACAAAGCAGACAATCTCGCCGCCATGAAACACCGGTTTCCAGATATGGATATCCGGCGAGTGCGTGGCGACGTTACCGGCGTAGGAATCGTTGGTGATGCAGATATCGCCCTCTTCGTAGCTGTCGATCAGCGCCAGCACCGGGCCGTAATCAATGCCGCTGTACCAGGGCGCGCCGAAGCTGCGCGGTGAGGCGAACGCCAGACCGTCGCGGCTGACGATCTGGCAGGAAAAATCTTCCGTCTCTTTGACGAAAGTGGAGTGCGCGGTACGCATCAAGGTGAAGGCCATCGCATCGGCGGCGGCCGCGCAGTAGTTGGCCAGAATTTGCAGGTTACGTCCGTCAATCGCCATTTAGTTCGCCTCCACTGGCGTGATCAGCAGGTTGCCAAAGCTATCCACATCCACTTTCATGTTGGGCGGCACGCAGGTGGTGCAGTCATCCTGCGCGACAATCACCGGGCCGATCAGCTGATGTCCGGCGCGCAGCGTGGCGCGCAACACCACATCCACCTGATGCGCCGCGCCATCGATCCACGCGCTAACCTGTTTCGCCACATCAACCGGCGCGTCGGCGGCGGCCAGCTGATTAAGCGTCGGTTTTGGCGTGGGAGACGCGATCACCAAACGCAGATTGATGATTTGCACCTCCGCGTCGGCATCAAAGTGACCAAAAAGCTGCTGATGCTGACGATCAAAGGCATCATGCAACGCCGTGACATTGGCCTGCGCCAACCAGTGCGGCTCGAGCGCCACTTCAATTTCAAATGACTGGCCGCGATAGCGCATGTCGGCGCTGTAGTGCAGCGTGAACGGCATATTTGCGCCGTGCTGGCTGCTGAGCCACTCACGCGCGCGCTGGCTCAGCGCCTCGGCTTCGGTCGCCAGACGATCCGCCAGCGAAGCATCAAGATCGCTATACAGCGTGCGGATAAAGTCGTTGCGGATATCCGCCACTAAACCGCCGAGTGCCGACAACACGCCTGGCGTCGGCGGCACGATCACCCCTTTCATGTTCAGTTCGCGCGCGAGGAAGCAGCCCATCATCGGACCTGCGCCACCAAAGGCGAGGAACCAGAATTCACGCGGATCGAGGCCGAAACGCGACAGCAAACCGCTGGTGTCGCCATACATGCTGGAGATCGCCAGCTCGATGGCGGTTTCGGCGGTCTCTTCAATGCTGATGCCGAGCGAATCCGCCAGCGGCTGCCACGCGGCGCGTGCGGCGGCGACATCCACCTGCACCGCGTTGTAGCCGAGATCGCCGTGCCCAATCATGCCGCAGGCAGCAAAGGCATCGGTGGCGGTTGGCTGCGTGCCGCCGCGCTGGAAGCACACCGGGCCCGGCAGCGATCCGGCGCTGTCCGGCCCCATTTGCAGCACGCCTTGATTATCAATCCACGCCAGCGAACCGCCGCCCTGCCCAACGGACGTCACCGCCACCGACGGAATATAGATTGGGAAATCACCGATGATTTCGCCGTTGCCCTGCGCGACCTGGCCGTCAACGATCACCGCCACGTCGGCGCTGGTCCCGCCAATATCGAGGCTGAGGATTTTGTCGAAACCGCAGGCGCTGGCAAGGAAGCTGGCACCGATCACGCCCGATGCGGTGCCGGACAGCACCATCTGCACGCACTCGCTTTTCGCCTGCTCGACACCCATCACACCGCCGTTGGATTTGGTGATGCGCGGTGGAGGACGCACACCTTTCTCTTTTAACGCGCGCTCAAACGATTCCAGATAATGGATCACCATCGGCTGCACGTAGGCGTTGATGGTGGCGGTGATGGTGCGTTCGTATTCGCGGATGATCGGCCAGATATCGGCGGAACAGGAAGTCAGCAAGTCGGGCGCGTGTTGATTAATGATGGCTTTCACCGCCGCTTCGTTGTGGCGGTTGCGATAGCTGTGCAGCAGCGATACCACAATGCCCTGACAACCGGCGGCGCGCGCGGCGTTAATCGCATCCAGCACGCTTTGCCGATCGACCTCGGTCAATACGTTGCCGTGGCGATCGGTACGCTCTTTAATGGCAAACACCCGGTCGCGCGAAATCAGCGGTGCCGGGCGGCGCGAAAAAAGGTCATGAATGTGCGGGATCTTCAGGCGGGCCAGCTCCAGCACATCGCAAAAACCTTCGGTGGCGAACAGCGCCAGCTTTACGCCGCGCCGTTGGATCACCGCATTGATACCAACGGTGGTGCCGTGCGTGAAGTAGTCAATCTGTTTTGGATCAAGGCCATCGCGCTGCTGCAATTGAGTTAACCCGGTGAGGATTTCGCTGCCGGGCTGATCCGGTCGCGACAGCACTTTCAACGTGTGTATCTGATTGGTGTGTTCATCCAGCACGGCGAAATCGGTAAACGACCCGCCAATATCGACGCCAACGCGGTAACCCATGTGAAAACTCCAGTGTCAGGAGGGAGGAAATTCCATCAATTTGTTTGCATCCTGCACCACGCGCCAGCCGAGGCGCTGATAGAGCGGATGCGCATCATTAGTTGAGAGCATCCAGCGGTGCACCGTTGCCAGCTCTGGATGCGCCCGCACGCAGGTCGCTAACCAGCTGCCTAAACCGTGGCCGCGCCAGTTCTCATCAATCATCACATCGCACAGCCAGCCGAAACGGGTGTAATCCGTTACTAATCTTGCAAAGCCAATCTGCTGATTTTGGTGATACAGACCGAATGGCAATGAACCAGCAAAGGCGCGCTCGGTTTTGGCACGCGACTGGTCTTGCGCCCAATACGATTTTTCCGTCAGCTGTTGGTGGATGTAATCGAAATCCAGCCTGGCGCGCTCGGTTGAGAGCGTGAAGGCATCGCGCTGCCAGATGTGATCGGGAATGCTGAGTGTGCTCATAACAACTCCTTGTAACGGTGGGAATCAGTGTAATGGGATTAGTTTTAACAGGATGGCTGAAGCAAGCCGGCGAATCAGCAAGATGCGGTGAATTTGGCGGCGGAAAAAAATTTTATGCTGTCAGTTCTTTATCCGACCTGTCTGATTAGCGCTCAGGTTGCGGAGCGTTATTTTTGCTTTGAGACGGTTCTCGTCATCTCCCGTTACGTCATCTATTACCTTTCCCGCCAGGCTTTGTCTTTTCGACACCTTTACATGGCTCACTCTCCTGAGCCCTTACCTTTGAACCAGGACGTTAACAATGGATATTCTTAATTACACCGGCACCAAATTCACAGAACGAGCGACCTCGCTTCCCACCATTTCTGGCGAGGCACCTGCCGAGATCGGCAAACCGGGTGCGCTTGCACTGATTTCTGTCGGCGGACTTTACATTCAGGTACCCGTCGACCCGGTCACCGGAAAATACAGCTGGACCGCCACCGAGCCGCTGCCGGACGGTGATTACAGCCTCTCGGTTGCTATTCGCGATAACGCAGGTAACCTCGGCTCGCCCACCCTGCGTACACTGCGCATTGACACCACGCCGCCTGAGGCTCCGCTGCTTATCAACCTGTATGACGATCAGGGTCCAGAGCAACGCAGCTTCGATCCCGGTGCGACCACCGATGACAAGCGCCCGACGCTGACCGGCATCGCGCAGAAAGGCGCCACCGTTTACCTGCTGAATGACAAAGATGAAAGAATCGGCAGCGCTGTGGCGGATAAAGACACCGGCCTGTGGAAAATGGAGCCCTCCCAGGACCTTGACGAAGGCAGCAACAACCTGCGCCTTGTCGCCGAAGAGAAGTTTGCCAATCTGACCCGCACGGGCACGCCGGGTGCGTCCTTCAGCATTATTCTCGAGAGCGGCACGCTGCCGCCAGATACCATCACCATCACTCATGCCATTGATGATGTCGGCAGCGCCACCGGCCCATTGAGCAACGGTGCGCTCACCGATGACACCCAGCCCGAGCTGCGCGGCACCGCCTCAGCAGGCAGCACCGTTGTCGTTTACTACCGCCTCGCCGGAAGCAACACCTGGGCGGGTAGCGCCACCGCCACCGTCACCGGCGAAAGCTGGAGCTGGACGCCGGGCAGTGCGCTGCCAGCCGGCAATTACGAGTTCCAGGCGAGCCTCGGCAATATCTCATCCGCTCTGTTCATGCTGGATATCGCTAGCGCAGCGGACATCATCACCCGCACCCGCATTGACAGCGTCACCGACGACGCGGGTACTGCGACCGGTCCGCTGAGCAGCGGCGCGCTCACCGACGACACTACGCCGACCTTCATCGGCACCGGCGAAGCCAACAGCAAAGTGGTGCTGCGCTTCACCCGCGGCAGCGATACCGCCGCATCCATCGTAGTAGACGTGGACAGCGCCGGTCGCTGGAGCTGGACGCCGTCGCCTGCGCTGGCCACCGGCCAGTGGTCCTTTGAGGTGCAGGCTCAGGGTCAAAGCGGCTGGACCGCGCCGTTTACCCTTGATATCTCTACCGACGCTAACTACCTTCGCCCTTACATTGATTATGCGGTGGATGACGTCGGCCCGGTCACCGATAACCTGCGCCATAACGCCACCACCGACGACAGTACGCCGACCCTGCACGGCGTGGCCCAGGCCAACAGCGTGCTGCAGCTGCGTTACAGCGCGGCGGGACACGCCGCCATCACTATCTCCTTTACCGCCGACAGCAGCGGCAAGTGGAGCTGGGCACCGCCTGCGCTGGCCGACGGCCTGTGGAGTTTTGAGGTTAAAAATCCTGAGCATGACACCTGGGCCACCTTCCGCCTTAACATCGACACCCGTCCCGAAGATGTGCCGGCCATCGACTACGCCGACGACAACGTCGGCTCCTACAAGGGCAAGCTTTATCACCGCGACACCACCGATGACACCACGCCAACTTTGCAGGGCACCGGCGCAGCCAACAGCACCATCGTGCTCTCCTACTTCAGGTCAGGTGCCGGCATCACTCAGGTTAATATCATCGTAGACAGCAGCGGCAAGTGGACCTGGACCTCACCGGAGCTGGCAGACGGAACCTGGCATTTTGGTGTGGCAAACGCGGCTGGCCAGGATTCAAATGCGTTCACCTTGAACATCGACCGCAACTCTGATATCACGCCGCGCATCAGCTACGCGGCCGATAACGTCGGCCCGTCGCAGAGCAATCTCGCCAGCGGCGCCACCACCGACGACACCACTCCAACGTTGCACGGCACCGGCGCTAAAAACAGCGCGATTTCACTGCGCTACAAGCTCGGCAGCGGCGGCTGGACCACCACCAGCGTTAATATCGATAACAACGGCAACTGGACGTGGACGCCAAATTCGCTGGCTAAAGGCAACTGGACCTTTGAGGTGCAGAAGGCAGGTCAGTCGGGCTGGAGCAGCTTCACCCTGAACATCGACCCGCTTTCCGCGCCGTCGGTGCCGGTTATCCTCAATGCCACCGATGATTTTGGTCCCGTCACTGAGGCCATCGTCAATCGCGGCCGCACCGACGACAGTACGCCAACCCTGAATGGTACCGGTGTTGCCGGCAGCACCATCTATTTCCAGAGCACGCTGACGGGCGTTGCCTGGCGCGATGCGGGCAGCGTGGTGGTGAAATCGGACGGTACCTGGTCATGGACGTCGCCGCAGCTGACGCAGGCCGGTACCTGGGACTTCCGCGCCAAAGCGGGCAACGCCGCCGGTGAAAGCGCGTGGTCATCGACCTTTGTGCTGACCTACACCTCAACCGCGCCAGCCATTCCGGTGATTGTCGACGGATGGGATGATTTCGGTGGGGTTAAACACAGTATTAAAAACGGTGAGACCACCGACGACCGCACGCTGACTCTGCGTGGTACCGGCGCTGCAGGTGACCTGATTCGTATCTCCTATCAGCGCTTTGACGATCAATACAACCCTGTCGGGGAGGTCATCGTCAAAGCCGACGGCACCTGGGAATGGACCACGCCAGAACTGAAAGAAAACGGTGCCTGGTACTTCAGGGCGCAGGCGGTGAATGGTCACGGTGAAAGCGGGTTTGCCAAATTCAACTTCACTATTGACCCGAATGTAGATACCAATCCAACCATCGAGTATGCGGCGGATAACGTTGGCCCGGTAACCGATAACCTCACCAGCGGCGACACCACCGATGACAGCACCCCAGAGCTGCATGGTACAGGCCCGGCAAATAGCACTATTTATCTGCGCGCCACCAACGGAGCAAACTCAACTGTATATAGCGTGGTATCCAACGCGGACGGCAAATGGAACTGGACACCGCCTGCTCAGTTGGTAGTGGGAGATTGGAAATTCCAGGCTAGCAATAGCGCAGCTACGGGTTGGGGAGTTGCTTTTGCTTTATCCATTGAAGCACCACAATTTGGGAAATTTAGCTATGATTTCGAAGATGCCTTATCATTACCAGGTATACCACGATTATCAACTTCATGGATAATTGATAAAGAGTATGAATTCCCCCATGGTTTAACAATGAAACTGCTTTCTGGAGATGCGTATCTTCTTAAAGATCCAACAGTAAACGCAGCCTTTGGAAATATATCAGCTGTTATTAGAAATAATTCAACAGCCTCTGTTAACTTTAAAGGTGCAGAGAGTGTGAGCTGGGACTTTGGGGGTGGCAACGGTGGAGTAGTATATATCACTATTTATGATACAGATGGAAATACAATTAAAACAGATTCAATCGGAATGTCAAACGATTCTAAGGTGATAACAAAATACAGTTTTAAAACACCGGCTAAATTGATAGGATGGATAGATATTAGAGCCCAAGATATCTCAGGCGTTGCCTTCGACAATGTGAAATGGGAAAGACCATCACCTTTACCGAGCATGATTCAGACTAATAATTCTGCAGAAACTGAAGATCTCCTCAACCATGTTGATAACTCCATCATTAATAGTAAAAACACCAGTAATAAAATACTGAAGATTTCTATTAAAGATATCTTACAGCATGGCGAGGATGAGTTATTCATTGCCAATGGTACTAAGCAAACCATGATTCAAGGCAACGAAGGTGATGTGGTTCAACTTAAAGATATTCTTCCAGAAGGTAGCGATATCAGTGAATGGAAACATCAGGATGGCACCGTTACCGTTGCGGGCGTTGAATATGAGGTTTACAGCCACGGCGATGACGCAGAATTGCTGGTGCAGCAGGGAGTGAAAACTGAACTGGTATAATCATTAAAAACACATTCGCCATTAACAATAAGGTCACAGCACTCGCTGTGGCCTTTTTTTATTTTTAAAATTCAACTGGAGGATATTAATTGCTGTGTGATATCGATCGAATTAATACCGTTTAAACACCCGAACATTCACCCAAAAATAACCCACCCCCTGATTAAGACAAATCTCGTAACTAAGAATTACGCGTTCCATTACTTTCCCGCCAGGCTGAGTGCGCGCAACTTTACGCCCGTCGCTCCGCCCGACACATCATCAAGCGTTTATTCCTTTCACTCCCAGAAACAGGACGTTTAACCATGACTCATCAGGATATCAACGACATCATTTACGCAGAAAGCGATAGCCCTTTCCCCACATTTACCGGCAGCGCGCCGGAGGAAATCGGCAAGCCGGGGACATTCGCCCGTCTTACCATTGGCACTAACTATTATGAAGTCCCGGTTGACCCGCTCACCGGCCTCTATACATGGACCGCCACCCGACCGCTGCCAGATGGTGACTACAGCGTTGCGGTTTCCATCCGCGACAACGCCGGCAATGTCGGCCAGCCCAGCCTGTATACCCTGCGCATTGACACCACGCCGCCTGAAGCACCGATGCTGATTAAGCTTTACGACGATTTTGGCTCTGAGCAGCATGCATTTGAACCCGGAGATAAAACCGATGATAAACGTCCGACGCTGACCGGCATCGCACAGCGCGGCACCACGGTTTTTCTGCTCGATGACCAGGGCGAAAGAATCGGCAGCGCCGTGGCGGACAGCGTCACCGGGTTATGGCAGATGGACCCGGAGCAGGACCTTGTCGAAGGCAGCAACAGCCTGCGGCTGATAGCCGAAGAAGTATTTGCCGGCAAAACCCGCACCGGCACGCCATCCGCACCCTTCACCATCATTATCGAAAGCAGCACCCTGCCGCCGGATACCGTCACCCTTACCCACGCCATTGACGATGCAGGCAGCGCAACCGGTGAACTGAGCAACGGCGCGCTGACTGACGATACCCGCCCGGAGTTGCGCGGCACCGTCTCACTGGGCTCAACCGTCACGGTTTTCTACCGCCTCGCCGGCAGCAATCTCTGGCTGGGCAGCGCCAAAGCTAGCGTTTCGGGAGAAAACTGGAGCTGGACGCCAGGTCAGGCACTGCCCGCCGGCCATTATGAGTTCCAGGCCAGCATCGGTAACGCGGCATCCGCGCTATTCGCGCTGGATATCGCCAGCCCGGCGGACATCATTGCCCGCACGCGCATTGATTACGTCATTGATGACATGGGAGCGTCACGCGGCCAGCTTGGCAACGGCGCGCTCACCGATGACACCACGCCCACCTTCGTCGGCAGCGGCGAAGCCAACAGTAAGGTGGTAATACGGTTGACGCGCAATGCCGGATTAAGCGCCACCGTGGTAGTGGATGTCGACAGCGCCGGTAACTGGAGCTGGACGCCAGCGCCTCCGCTGACTGCAGGCCACTGGAGCTTCCAGCTTCAGGTTGCAGGCCACAGCGACTGGAGTGCGCCCTTCACTCTCGATGTCTCCACCGATGCCAACTATCTCGGCGCAATCATCGAGTATGCGGTGGATAACGTCGGCCCGGTTACCGATATCCTGCGCAACGGCAGCACCACCGATGACACCACGCCTACTTTGCAAGGCCGGGCAGAAGCTAACAGCACCGTGCTGCTGCGCTACAGCGTTGCAGGGCAAAGCGCCACCGTTTTATCGCTGAAAGCAGATAACAACGGCCACTGGAGCTGGACGCCGCCCGCGCTGGCAAACGGCAGCTGGAATTTTGAAGTCTATAATGCGGCGCTGAACCGCTGGTCATCTTTCAAACTCAACATAGATACAGACGTTGATCGCCTGCCGACCTTTGACTATGCCATTGATAACGTCGGCCCGGTAAAGGAAACGCTGTACAGCGGCGCAACGACCGATGATACAACGCCATTACTGGTTGGTAGCGGCGCCCCAAATACTGATATCACCATCCGAACTAAGCACAATGACGGCCCCTGGAGCTATAGAAACAGCAACACGTCTTACACGGGGCAATGGGGAATTAATCCCGTAAATTTACAAAAAGGAACCTGGACCTTTGAAGTGCAAAAAGTGGGAGGAAACAGCTGGAGTAGCTTCGTTTTAATTATCGATCCAACCGTTGATCGCACTCCACTTATTGAATACGCCGCAGACAACGTTGGGCCGATCACCGACAACCTTTCCAGCGGTGCCACCACCGATGACACAACCCCAACCCTGCACGGCACCGCTGCGGCTAATACAATTATCTCGCTACGCTACAAGTCTGGCAGCGGCAGCTGGAGCACGACAAACATCACTGTTGACGATAACGGCAACTGGACGTGGACGCCTGCAGCGCTGGCCAAAGGCACCTGGACCTTCGAAGTGCAAAAGCAGGGCCAGGGCGGCTGGGCGAGCTTCAGCCTCAACATCGATCCACTGCCTGGCGTCCCAGTGATTGTGGATTTTCTGGATAACGTTGGCAGCTGGATGGGCCCGGTTTTACCCGATGGTTCTAAAGCCTCCACTGACGACAACACCCCGACGTTGCGCGGCACCGGCACGGCCAACAGCATCATCTATATTCAGTCGGCCAAAGAGGGCGACAGCTGGGGCGACCTGGGATCGGTGCGCGCTGACGCCAACGGCAACTGGAGTTACACCCCGGCAGCGCTGGAGATTGCGCTCTGGCAGTTCCGTGTAAAAGCGGGTAATGCCAATGGGGAAAGTGCCTGGGCTACCAAGGTCTACCTGAATATCGTTGACCTCGAAGCGCTGCGTATCCCGGTGATTGATTACGTGCAGGATAACGTCGGCCCGGTCACTGACAACATCAGCAACGGCGGCAAAACTGACGATCGCACCCCAACGCTGCACGGCACCGGTACGGCGGGTTCGCTGGTCACGGTTATTTATTCGCGCAGTGAAAGCGGCCAATTCTTCTTCTTTGGTTCGGCGGTAGTCGGCACCGATGGCAGATGGTCATGGACCACTCCTTCACTGATCGACAATGGCAACTGGTATTTCCGCGCGTTCGCGACTCGCGATAGTGAAGAAAGCGGGCGAAGCGGCAGTTTTGTTATCGATATTGATCCCACAGTTGATCGCACCCCCATCATCGATTATGCCGTGGATAATGTCGGTCCTGTGCGAGACGATCTGCGAAGTGGTGGCTCAACCGACGACCGGACCCCAGAACTGCATGGCACCGGCCCCGCCAGCAGCGAAGTATCCCTGCGCGTCTCTGGTTCTGCGGGATCCACTATCTACGTGGTGAAAACCGATGCTGCAGGAAACTGGAGCTGGACACCGCCAGCAGCCTTAAGTGAAGGTGGATGGAACTTCCAGGTAAGCAGCAAATCGGTGCCGGGATATGGTCAGCCATTCGCGTTAACCATCGTGAGCCCAACTTACAGCGGGATTATTGATTTTGAGGAAGGTACACCAGTTGGAAAACGCTTTAGCTGGGGAGGTTTAATCGCCAAGGCTTACGAATATGATAATTTAACCTTCAATACTTATGGTGCAAATTCTGACCTCAAGTTTGTCTCGACAGATTTTATTGGCGACGCCGATTTTGGACTGAAAGCCCTAACGATGTTATACGCTGACTATATCCAATTAGTCCCTAAGCAAGACGCCCATTTTTCACGTTATTTAAAGGATTTCAGTTTTACCTTTTACAATGATCAACCAATCGATTTCAGAATGAGTTTCAATATAAACCTGAGAACCGACGAAGGTAGAAGCAAAAAAATTGCTTTTACAATAAGTTTTAAACCTGGAATTACTGTGTTTACTGCCAATGATTTGCCAGAAGGGAGTAAGCTCAGCCCGGGTGATGTTATTGAGAACATGGATTTGCACCGCAAATATTCTCCGAGTGGTATCACTCACAACTTGCCTATCTATATTGATAACATTAGCTGGGTCACTAAAGCTGACAGTGGGAAAACCTCACTCTTTGCACTGGAAGACGACAGCATCCACTCGATAGCTGGCATCGATTCTGTGTTTGAAGCCAATATTATCGGTAAAGAAATACAACCAGATACTCTACAACTTACTGATCAAAATCAGTTGCTGGATCTTACTAGCGCAAACCATCACATCCAATCCATTGAAATCTTTGACATCACCGGCAGCGGTAATAATACGCTTAAGTTGGATCTCAACGCCTTGCTGGAACACGGTGAAAAAGATCTGTTTATCGAAGACGGTAAAACCCAGCTAATGGTGAAAGGTAACGAAGGCGACGTGGTTCAGCTCAAGGATATTCTGCCGCAAGGCAGCGATATCAGTGAATGGAAACATCAGGACGGTACTGTGAAGGTGGCTGGCGTTGAATATGAGGTTTACCGCCATGGCGATGACGCAGAATTGCTGGTGCAACAGGGAGTAAAAACCGAACTGATTTAACTTATTAATAATTAGGGTTTTTCATATCATTAACAATAAGCCACCGCACCAATCCCGGTGGCTTTTCCCTTTCGGATTCTTACCCCTTCATCCACGCCTTAAATTCCGCCGTTTAACCATAAATTTGCTTTGAGACGTTTCTCGTCATCTCCCGTTACATCTTCCATTACCTTTCCCGCCGGGCACCGCCTTTCGCCGCCTTTATATGGCTCACCTTTCTGAGCCCTTTACCTTTGAACCAGGACGTAAACAATGGATATTCTTAATTACACCGGCACCAAATTCACCGAGCGAGCGACCTCGCTTCCGACCATTTCCGGCCAGGCACCTGCCGAGATCGGCAAGCCGGGCGCGCTCGCGCTGATTTCTGTCGGCGGGCTTTATATCCAGGTACCCGTCGACCCGGTCACCGGAAAATACAGCTGGACCGCTACCGAACCGCTGCCGGACGGCGATTACAGCCTCTCGGTTGCTATTCGCGATAACGCAGGCAACCTCGGCTCGCCCACGCTGCGTACACTGCGCATTGACACCACGCCGCCTGAGGCTCCGCTGCTGATCAAACTCTACGATGATGTTGGCGCTGAGCAGCGCGGATTTGAACCCGGCGACAAAACCGATGACAAGCGCCCAACGCTGACCGGCATCGCGCAGAAAGGCACCACCGTTTACCTGCTAAATGACAAAGATGAAAAAATCGGCAGCGCCGTAGCGGACAAAGACACCGGCCTTTGGAAGATGGAGCTGTCGCAGGATCTTGAAGAGGGCAGCAACGCTTTGCGTCTGGTCGCTGAAGAAAAATTTGCGGATGTGATCCGTGCGGGTACGCCATCTGCAGCGTTCAACATCATTATCGCCAGCGACGGCTTGCCGCCAAATACCGTCACCATCACCGAAGCGCAGGATAACGCAGGCAGCGCCATCGGTACGCTGGCGAACGGTGCGCTGACCGATGACACCACGCCAACCCTGAGCGGCACCGCTTCGGCTGGCAGCACCGTTATCGTTTACTACCGCCTCGCGGGCAGCAATACCTGGGCCGGCAGCGCCACCGCCACTGTTACCGGCGAAAGCTGGACATGGACACCGGGCAGCGCCCTGCCAGTCGGCAACTATGAGTTCCAGGCCAGCATTGGCGCAAACTCAAGTGCCCTGTTCTCGCTGGAAATTGCCACCGCTGAGCAGATTGGTCTGCGTACCCGTATTGAATCCGCTTACGATGACTTCGGCCAGGATCAAGGTCCGCTGGCCAACGGCGCGATTACTGATGACGGCACGCCAACGCTGCGCGGCCGTGCTGAAGCCAACGGCAACGTGATTATTCGTTACATGCTGGAAGGCGGTTCTGCGGCGAGCGTGGTGGTGAACGCTGACAGCGCGGGTAACTGGCGCTGGACGCCAGCCGCTGAACTGGCAACCGGCGTGTGGAGTTTTGACGTGCAGGCGCAGGGCCGCAGCAGCTGGAGCAACGCCTTCAAGCTGGAAATCACCGGCAGCGGTGAAAACAGCTATGCGCCAACCATTTCATATGCGTTTGATGACTTCGGTACGTCTACCGGTGAACGCAAAAGCGGTGCCAGCACCGATGACACCACGCCAACGTTGCATGGCAAGGCGGTAGCGAACAGCGTGGTTTATTTGCAGGCGATTAATGGTGCAGAAGTGGAAACCTTCAGCGTGATTGCCGATGCTTCAAGCCAATGGCAGTGGACGCCGCCAGCGGAATTAGCTGCGGGTGACTGGAAATTCCAGGTAAGCAAGGGCGCGGGCGAAGGCTTTGGTGATGCGTTTGAGTTGAAGATTGGTAATGCGGGAAGTTATTCAAATATTATTGATTTTGAAACATTGCCTGAAAATCTGCCGTCTACGCCAGCAATCAGGACACCTTACAAATTTAGTGAGAATTTATCAATTATCTTTGATACCGGTCTTGGATCACCAACAAAGTCAAAATTTATATCACCAAAATATGCAAACGAACCATCATTTGGTTCACAATCACTTTTCCTTCCTCCAGGCGAATATTTAAAGTTCATGCCGGATCAAGACTATCCGCTTGCTCATTGGATAAAAGATTTTAGCATGCAAATTTATAACCCTGACACATCTAATGTATTAATAGCAATTACCGTGGGTAGTTATGTACTTGCTTACAACTTAAAACCCGGAACGAACAATATTACATTAGAAAGTTGGAAAGAAGCAGGACCGAAGGGGGCGGTTTATCCTGATCTATTTTGGCAGTTATATATCAGTACTAACTCCTATGCCGGTGTTACTAAAGGAATAATAGTTGATAATTTTAGTTGGACCACAAATTACAATAGCGAAAAGGCTTTATTATTAGCAAATGAAGATGGCAACTCACATAAATTTGCTGGCGTCGAAGAACTCACCGACACCAGCGTAATCGGTCATGAATACCAGATCGATACCCTGCAATTAACCGGTAAAGATCAGCAACTCGATCTCACCACGTTAAGCAGCAAAATCGAGTCCATCGAGATCTTCGATATCACCGGAACCGGCGACAACACGTTGAAACTCGATCTCAACGCCCTGCTCCAGCACGGCGAGAAAGATCTGTTTATTGAAGACGGTAAAACGCAGTTGCTGGTAAAAGGTAACGAAGGTGATGTGGTTCAGCTCAAAGATATTCTACCAGAAAGCGATATCAGTGAATGGCAGTATCAGGATGGCACCGTTACCGTTGCGGGTATTGAATATAATGTCTACAGCCACGGCGATGACGCGGAATTGCTGGTACAGCAAGGCGTAAAAACTGAACTGGTTTAATTCTTAAATAATTAATCATTTCTTTTTAATTCAAGCCACCACATTTATTGCGGTGGCTTTTCACTCTGCATAAATATTTTTTTAATGCTTCGAAACATGAATTTTCGCACTTCATTATTAGCACTTTGTTTGCAGACAGGTCTTAAGCGGCCTAATTTCACGCTGTATTACTATCCTTCCGCATTATTGTAAAGGCTTGCGCGGCCGCATCGACAAGACAACAGCAACACTTTTTAAATCTCTAAGGGAATAATCTTATGATCGAACTATTCGAACGCAAAGAAACCAGCTATATAGAAAAAGCCAACGGCAATTTAGTTTTTGGCAACAAAACCCCTATAACCGAAAAAGGCACCATGGAACTGGTTATTGGCACCGACCGTTTCCTGATTCCTATTGATGAAAATGGCTTCTGGCGCTGGGAAGCAACCACACCTTACGCCGATGGCAACTACAGCCTCTCATTGCGTCAGATTGACATGGCCGGCAATATTTCCCTTCCATCACTGGCTACTATCGTTATTGACTCCACGGCACCTGAAGCCCCTTTATTGCTAAACCTTTATGACGATTACGGTGCTGAGCAGCGCAGCTTCGATCCAGGTTCGACTACCGATGACAAACGCCCAACACTAACGGGCGTTGCGCAGAAAGGCGCTACGGTTTACCTGCTCAATGACAAAAATGAGAAGATCGGCAGCGCCGTGGCGGATAAAACTACCGGCGTGTGGAAGATGGAACCAACGCAGGATCTTGAAGATGGCACCAATGCGCTGCGTCTAGTCGCTGAAGAGACGTTTGCGGATGTGACCCGTGCGGGTGCGCCATCTGCAGCGTTCAATATCATTATCGGTAGCGATGGCTTGCCGCCAAACACCATCACCATCACTGAAGCTTTTGATGATGTAGGTAGCGCAACCGGTCCGCTGGCAAACGGCGCTTTGACCGATGACACCACCCCAACCCTGAGCGGCACCGCCTCGTCTGGCAGCACCGTTATCGTCTATTACCGCCTCGCGGGTAGCAACACCTGGGCCGGCAGCGCGACCGCCACCGTCACCGACGAAAGCTGGAGCTGGACACCGGGCAGCGCGCTGCCAGTCGGCAGCTATGAGTTCCAGGCCAGCATTGGCGCTAACTCAAGCGCGCTGTTCTCGCTGGAAATTGCCACCGCTGAGCAGATTGGTCTGCGCACCCGTATTGAATCCGCTTACGATGACTTCGGCCAGGATCAAGGTCCGCTGGCCAACGGCGCGATTACTGATGACGGCACGCCAACGCTGCGCGGCCATGCCGAAGCCAACGGCAACGTGATTATTCGCTATATGCTGGAAGGCGGTTCGGCGGCAAGCGTGGTGGTGAACGCTGACAGCGCGGGTAACTGGCGCTGGACGCCAGCCGCTGAACTGGCAACCGGCGTGTGGAGTTTTGACGTGCAGGCGCAGGGCCGTAGTAGCTGGAGCAATGCTTTCAAGCTTGAAATCACCGGCAGCGGTGAAAACAGCTATGCGCCGACCATTTCATATGCCTTTGATGACTTCGGTACGTCTACCGGTGAACGCAAAAGCGGTGCCTCAACCGATGACACCACGCCAACCCTGCACGGCAAGGCTGTAGCGAACAGCGTGGTTTATTTGCAGGCAATTAATGGAGCTGAAGTTGAAACCTTTAGTGTTATTGCTGATGCTTCAAGTAATTGGCAATGGACGCCAGCTGCTGAATTAGCATTAGGTGGATGGAAATTCAAGGTAAGTAATTCCTCAGAAAATAACTGGGGAAGTGATTTCGATTTGAAAATAAGTTCGTCAGGGCGTTCAGGCTCTGTAGATTTTGACTATTACTTTACGGATTTAGAAAGCTTTTTAAATAATGGGTTTTATTACCCAGAAGATAGCCTTAGAATAATTTGCACAAGTTATCCTGGATTAAATTTTGTTGACACATCCTCTCTTGGCATTCCGGAACTGGGGGATCGCGCACTTAAAATGAAAAAAAACGATAGCATTGTTTTTTCAGGCTTGGATGAAAAAAAACTAGCCAGTCACATAACAGACTTTAGCATTCAGATTTATAACCCATCCACGGAAGAATTCACCATAGAAATATATATTGACACTATCATTAATAGACCTATACGCCCAATTGACATCACATTGAAACCGGGTTTAAACACGCTAACCCAAAACGATATCGGGGCTGATATTTTAGAAGAAGCACCAGCATATAATATTTGGATTTGGAATAGAGGAAAACAAACTAACGAAGATATTATTATTGATAATTTCACCTGGACAAATTACAGCGACAAAAATAATTCATACTCCTTAGAGCATGAGGATGATAATACACACCAAGTTGCCAGTATCGATGATTCTACTGCGAGCAATTTGGTTGGCAAAGAATGGCAAGTTGACACGCTACTTCTCACAGAGAATGGTCAATTATTAGACCTTTCTACCAATCCTCAGAAGATTAAGTCCATCGAAATCTTCGATATCACCGGAACCGGCGATAACACGCTGAAACTCGATCTCACCGCCCTGCTCCAGCACGGCGAGAAAGATCTGTTTATTGAAGACGGTAAAACGCAATTGCTGGTTAAAGGTAACGAAGGTGATGTGGTGCAGCTCAAAGATATTTTGCCAGAAGGCAGCGATATCAGTGAATGGCAGCACCAGGATGGCACAGTTACCGTTGCGGGCGTTGAATATAATGTCTACAGCCACGGCGATGATGCTGAATTGCTGGTGCAGCAAGGTGTGAAAACTGAACTGGTTTAATGGTTAAATCATTAATCCGTTCTGTGATTTAAATTCAGGCCACCGTGTTATTGCGGTGGCTTTTTTTATTTCAGAATAACAAACCGCACATTCCGTAGCGGCGCGATTAATCGCGCGGTTTTTGAATTCCTGCAAAATTTACATAGCGCTCATCCTGGCATTGCGCAATAAATTGCGCCGTTACGGGATGTGCGGGGGAATAGTTCAGTACTGCTCTTACGCCAGGTCGCCATAAATGGCGACCCTACAAAAACGCGCAAATAACATTCGTAGGGTCGCCATTTATGGCGACCTCTATTCCAGACACACAAACAACTCAACCAAACTCCACCGAATTCTGTTTCGAAATTAACGATCTCAACGGCACGCTGCTTTTCATAATCGGCGATTTGATCACGATATAACTGAAGTATTTATCGATGCCGATCTGCGCATCCAGCATCTTCTCAATCACTTCCTGGTAATGTTCAATGCTGCGGGTAATAAAACGCAGCAAATAGTCGTAACCGCCGGTGATCAGATGGCATTCCATTAACTCATCCACCTCACGCACCGCGTTCTCGAATTTCATAAAATCTTCGCGGCGATGGCCAGAGAGCGTAACTTCGGTAAATACCGTCACGGAATCGGTGATTTTGGTAAGATTGATGTGGGCTTCATAACCGTTGATAAATCCGGCTTGCTCAAGACGCTTGACGCGTTGCAGGCACGGACTGGGCGAAAGCCCAACGGCATCGGCGAGATTGACGTTGCTGATACGGCCATCTTTCTGGAGTTGCACCAGAATATTGATGTCGATGCGGTCGAGTTTCATTAAGCCGTTCATAGCACCCCTCATTGCCAACCGATTAGGTTTAACCTCCCGAAGATATAACACGCTTTAAGGTAAATGTGCTATCTCGTTAACTGGTTATACCAGCGGGAGGTTTTCAAATTACTGCAATAATTTCAATGAGGAAGCGCTTTTTAACCCAGTCGACCGCTGGCGCGCGCCAGTGCGATATCAAAGATATGCAGCGCTTCTTCCAGTTGCGAATCGGTGGTGACCAGCGGTGCGAGGAAGCGCACGGTGTTGCGATGAATACCGCACTTAATCAGCAATAAACCTTCCTGACAGGCGCAGTCGAGGATTTTCTGCGTCATTGCCGCATCCGGCTTTTTGGTCTCGAAATCAACGATCTCAACCGCCTGCATAAAGCCAATGCCGCGCACATCGCCGATGCAAGCGTACTTCTCGGCCAGCTGTTGCAGGCGCGCGTTAAGCTGCTCGCCGAGCTGATTGGAGCGCGCCAGTAGATTGTCGTTCTCCAGCAGATCCAGCACCGCCAGCGCCGCCGCACAAGCCAGCGCGTTGCCGCCGTAAGTGCCACCTAAACCGCCCGGCTGTGGTGCATCCATGATCGCCGCTTTACCGACCACGCCTGAGATCGGCAAACCGCCGCCGATGCTTTTCGCCACCGTCACCAGATCCGGCGTGATGCCGAGATGCTGGAAAGCGAACATCTTGCCGGTGCGACCAAAGCCGGTCTGTACTTCATCGAGAATCAGTACAATGCCGTGCTTCTCGGTGATGCGGCGCAGCGCCTGCATAAAATTAGCGCCAGCCTGCAGGAAGCCGCCATCGCCCTGCACCGGTTCAATGATAATCGCCGCCACACGCTCTGGCGCGATCTGCACCGCGAACAGCTGATCCAGCGCTTTTAAGCAGTCGTCATCACTCACGCCGTGAAACGCATTCGGGAACGGCAAACGATAGATATCGGAGGGGAACGGGCCGAAGTTCTGTTTGTATGGCGCGGACATGCCGGTCAATGTGGTACCGAGCAAAGTGCGGCCATGAAACGCGCCGTCGAAAGCGATAATGCCGCTGCGTTTGGTGTGGGCGCGCGCAATCTTCACAGCATTTTCTACTGCTTCCGCGCCGCTGGTGAAGAACACGCTTTTGAAATCTTCACCGCCACCAACCAGCGCATTGAGGCGTTTCGCCAGCTCGATGTAGCCCGGATACGCCACCACCTGAAAGCAGGCGTGCGACACCAAACCGAGTTGTTTGGTGACCGCGTTGACCACCGCCGGATGGTTATGCCCAACGTTGAGCACGCCAATGCCGCCGACAAAATCGAGATAGCGATTGCCCTCAACGTCCCATACTTCGCTGCCTTTCGCCCGCTCGATCACCAACTGATGCGCAGTAATGACGCCACGTGGCACATGCTGCTCACGCGCGTCGAGTAACAGGCTGTTATCGGAATATGTTTGCTGCTCCGCCATGACATTCTGCATTTTTAAAACCCCTTTCCACGTAACGTTCGGATGGCTCAAGTATCGCAACCTGTTGGTTTCTCACGCTGCCGTAATCCAGCGGGCAGCGGCATTTCCTGTCAAAATCCACCGCCAATCAGCAGGGAAATTCTGCACCCAGCGCATGCCGCGCCAGCGCCGTCAGCGTCTGGATGCCGTGCGGAATCAGCTGATCGTTAAAGTCGTAGGCCGAGTGGTGCAGCGGCTGGCTCGGCGCGGATCCAATCCACAGATACGCACCGGGACGCGCCTGCAACATAAAGGCGAAATCTTCGGAGGTGAGCGCCGGCTGTTTGGCCTGCTGTGCGTGAATACCGGCCTGATCCAGCGCGTCTAACGCCAGCTGCGCCATCGCCGCGTTATTCACCGTGGCCGGGTAATAACGCAGATAGTTCACGTCAGCCTGCAAGCCGTGTGCGGCGGTGACGTGCAGCGCCATTTCACGCAGACGGTTTTCGATGATGTCCTGCGCTGCCGGGCTGAAAGTGCGCACCGTGCCGGTGATGCTGGCTTCTGCCGGAATCATGTTGTGCGAGAAGCCGCCCTGCATGCGCGTCACGCTAAGCAAGCCGGGTTCGCAGGGATCGAGCGCGCGCGCTACTAGCGTGTTGAGCTGCACCACCAGTTCGCTGGTCGCCAGCAACGTGTCGCGCGTTAAATGCGGCTGCGCGGCATGTCCGCCGCCGCCTTTGACGGTGATATCGAAGCGATCCGCCGCCGCCATAATCGCGCCGGGCCGCGTCTGCACTTCGCCGAGCGGCAGTTCCGGCCAGTTGTGCAGCGCAAACACCGCATCGCAGGGAAACTGCTGGAACAGGCCGCTATCGATCATTGCTTTCGCGCCCGCCAATCCCTCTTCGGCAGGCTGGAAGATAAACACCAGCGTGCCGTCGAAATCGCCCTGCTCTGCCAATGCAATCGCCGCGCCCAGCAGCATCACGGTATGACCATCATGGCCGCAGGCGTGGCACACATTATCGTGCACGCTTTTCCACGGCTGGCTGCCGTTATCCTGCATCGGCAGCGCATCCATATCGGCGCGCAAGCCAATCATGCGCGTGCCGTTGCCGCGTTTCAGCACGCCAACCACGCCGGTTTTACCGAGGCCGCGATGCACCTCAATACCGTGCTCATTTAACAACTGCGCCACAATGTCGCTGGTGCGCTGCTCCTGATAACCCAGCTCGGGATGGGCGTGCAGATCCCGTCGCAGCGCGAC
This sequence comes from Pantoea sp. SOD02, assembly GCF_024707505.1. Classification (GTDB taxonomy): domain Bacteria; phylum Pseudomonadota; class Gammaproteobacteria; order Enterobacterales; family Enterobacteriaceae; genus Pantoea; species Pantoea symbiotica. Next base: position 2,546,081 of record NZ_CP102604.1, read on the forward strand.
TAATTGTTCCAGTTGCATCTCAGTATCCCCGGTTGCGATCGATCAGGCCGACCATCGGTTCGCCGCGCTGATAGCGGCGCAGATTGTCGAGCAGCGCGGCGACGGCGCTGTCGGTTTGTGTCTGGCTGGCGATGTGCGGCGTCAGCCAAATAGCCGGATGCTGCCAGAACGGATGTCCGGCAGGCAGTGGCTCGGGATCGGTAACATCAATCACCGCCGCGCTGAGTTTGCCGCTTGCCAGCGCTGCCAGTAGATCCGCTTCGTTGAGCTGCGGACCGCGTCCCACTTGGACCAGCGCTGCGCCGTCAGGTAGCTGCGCGAACAGTTGCGCATTGAGCAAGCCGCGCGTGCTGTCGGTGAGCGGCAGCAGGCACACCAGAATGTCGCTGTGCGCGAGGAAATCACCCAGCTGATCGCTGCCGTGCCAGCAATGCACGCCGCTGATTTCACGCGGGGTGCGGCTCCAGCCAGCGCAATCAAAACCGAGCGACACCAACTGTTTTAACGCCGCCTGGCCGAGTTCGCCGAGGCCCATCACGCCAACACGGCGCTGGCTGGCGGTGCGAATCGGGTGAGTTTGCCACTGCTCAGCGCGTTGCTGCTGAAAGTAGCGCGGCATATCGCGATGTAAGCCAAGCACCGCGAAAGTGACGTATTCGACCATACCTTGCGTTAGTCCCGGTTCGATCATGCGCACCACCGGCAAATCGGGTGGCAGTTGGCTGAGATCGAACTGATCCGCGCCCGCGCCGACCGATAACAGCGCTTTGAGATTGGGAAAGGTGCTCATCAGGTTTTCCGGCGGCTGCCACGCCACCAGCAGTTCAACCTGCTCGGGATCGCCAATATCCGGCCAGATATGCAGCTGAATATCCTGCGCATGTTGCGCCAGCCAGCGCTGCCAGTGCGCACCACGCGTGGCTTCTGATTTGTAGACGATATGCATCAGGCCATCGCCTGGGTCATCAACCCGAATGCCTGCATCTCACCTTCTTGCGGTGACCACGGCGTTCCCCGAATCATGGTGGTGGGCGCATCCACCTGCGCCAAGCCCAAGGTTTCCAGCCAGGCCGCTAGCGGCAGCGCGCCATCGGTGTCAATACGCACGAACTCGCCGCGCAGGCCTTGCATCAAGGCGGAAATCAGCGTTTGCGCGATGTCGACATTCAGCGCGATCACCGGACCAATCGCCCAGCCGTGACCGAAGCGGCGCAGGCTGGCAAAACCATGCACGCGCTGTTTGGCATCCTGCAGCAGCACGGTTTGGAAATCGGTAATCAGGCTGTTGATCAAAGCTGGACGCCACATGCCGTGCGCTTGATGATCGAGTTCGATCAGCAGATCGGCGTCTGCGGCTTGTGCGTTACGCAGCGTTAAACCGGCTGGAATAGTGACGGTTGGCACCGCCGCCAGCTCGCGCGTTTGATGCTGCTGAATGTGGCCAGTGACCTCAAAGCCGAGCTTCTGGTACAGCCCTTTGCCCATTTCGGTGGCGTGCAGGCGAATGTTGTAGTCGGGGAATTTTTCCAGCAGCGCCTGCATTAATTGCTTGCCGGTGCCGCGGCCTTGAAACTGCGGATTCACCACCACCAAACCGATGGTTGCTGCCTGCTCGCCCCAGCGCCAGCCAAAGGCGCTGCCGACGAAATCGCCGTTTTCTTCAGCGACCACGCCTTCACCCAGCGCCAACGCCTGCTGCCAGTCTTCCCGGCGGTGCGGCCATTTGAGCTGTTGGGTGATGGCGTAGCCGTGTTCGATGTCGTTTTGCGTCATTGCGCGTAGTGTGATCATGGTTTTCCTTGCTAGTGAGGTCGCCATAAATGGCGACCCGACGAGTTCTGTGCATGTGCTGACGGTCGCCATAAATGGCGACCCTACGGGTTCTGTGCATGTGCTGATGGTCGCCATAAATGGCGACCCTGCGGGTTCTGTGCATGTGCTGATGGTCGCCATAAATGGCGACCCTGCGGGTTCTGTGCGGTTGTAGGGGCGCCATTTATGTCGACCTGGCATTCACTCCGCCTTTAACACCTCTTCGTGCTCATCAAGCCAACCTTGCCGCAACTCAGGCACGGCGCGTTTCAGGCGTTCGAAATAGAGTTCGCTGGTCGGCTTATCGTAATCGGCGCGCGCAATCTGCGTGACGATTTTGCCGGATTTCATCACCACGATATCGTCGCACACCGCGCGCACCGCATGCATGTCGTGGCTGATAAACAGCACCGACAATCCCAGCTCGCGGCGCAGTTCGCTGATCAAATCCAGCACCGCCGCAGCCACCACGGTATCCAACGCAGATGTCACTTCGTCGCACAGAATCAAATCCGGCTCGGCTGCCAGCGCGCGCGCCAGATTCACACGCTGCTTCTGTCCGCCAGACAGCGCCCACGGACGCCGCCATAGCACGGTGCGCGGCAGCTTCACCAGATCCAGCAGCTGATGCAGCCGTGCCTTCAGCGCCGCGCCTTTCAAGCCATGGAACAACACCAGCGGACGCGTCAGAATCTGCTCGACGCTGTGCGCCGGATTCAGTGCGGTATCGGCCATCTGGAACACGTATTGAATGCGGCGCAGCTCATTGTCCGGGCGCTTATGCATATCGCCGTTAATGTAGTGACCGTTAAACAGAATATGGCCGTGGCTCGGCGCGTTGAGTCCAGCAATGGCGTGCGCCAGCGTGGTTTTACCCGAACCGGACTCGCCAATAATGCCAATCGCCTGGCCTTTCCACAGCTTCAGATTGATGTCTTCGAGAATACGGATTTTCTGCTGACCGTTGCTGTCGCGCGGGCCGTAACCGGCGCTGAGATCGCGCACTTCCATCAGCGGCTGCATATCCGCCACGGCGCAGGTCCAGCTGCTTGGGCGCTCTTTTTGCCGCGCCGCATCCATCAGCAGTTTGGTGTATTCCGCCTGCGGTGCGCCAATCAGTCGTTCGGTGGTGCCGTATTCCGCCATCTGACCGCGCAGCAGCACTAGAATGCGGTCGGCCATCTGCGCCACCACGGCTAAATCGTGGCTGACGTAAATCGCCGTTACGCCGCGCTGCGCCACTACGCGGCGAAACGCTTTCAGTACTTCCACCTGCGTCGTCACATCGAGTGCGGTAGTCGGTTCGTCGAGAATGACCACATCCGGATCGCCAATCAACGCCATCGCCGTCATCAGACGTTGCAGCTGACCGCCGGAAACCTGATGCGGAAAGCGGTCGCCGATGGTGTCGGGATTAGGCAGCGCCAATTCGCGGAACAGCGCAATCGCCTTTTGTTTGGCGTCTTTGCGCTTCATGGTGCCGTGAATCACCACCGGCTCAATCACCTGATCGAGAATGCGCATGCCGGGGTTAAACGACGCCGCCGCACTCTGCGCGATGTACGCCACTTTGTTGCCGCGAAACTCACGCAGCTGGCCCGGCGACAGGCTTCGCACATCGGTGCCGGCCATGTGAATGTTGCCGTCGGCGATGCGACAGCCGTGGCGCGCATAGCCCATCAGCGCCATCGCAATGGTGGTTTTGCCGGAGCCGGATTCACCAATCAGCGCCAGCACTTCGCCCTTCTGCACCGTGAAACGAATATCGGAAACCAGATCAATCTCTTCACCTTTGTCGGTCTGCGCCGTTACGCGCAGATTCTCCACCGAGATCACCGGCATGGCGGTATGTGGCGTCACGTTCATGCTCCCTCCTTCGCCAGCGTCAACGGACGCATCTGCTGCAGGCTATCGATAAACAGGTTCGCGCCAATGGTCAGGCTGGCGATAGCCACCGCCGGCATCAGTACCGCTGGCGAACCGTTGAACAAGCCCTGAATGTTTTCACGCACCAGCGTGCCCCAATCGGCATACGGCGGTTGCACGCCAAGGCCAAGGAAACTCAAGCCGCTCAGTAGCAGCACGATATAAACAAAGCGCAGGCCGAAGTCAGTGAGCATCGGATGCACCATGTTTGGCAGGATGTCGTGGATCGCCACGTACCAGCGGCTTTCCCCGCGCAGACGCGAGGCACGCACGTAATCCATATTGCGCAGGCTGCTGGCCATGGCGAAGGCGATACGGAACGCGCCCGGCCAGTAAGTGAAGATGGCGGTGAGAATCAGCATCGGCAGCGAAGAACCGAACACCGCGACAATCATCAGCGACAACACTTTGCCCGGTAGCACCAGCAGCGCATCGTTCACACGTCCCAGCACCTCTTCCAGCCAGCGACCGGCGACAGCCGCCAGCAGCGCCAGCAAGGTGCCGATGATGCTGGCGCACAGCGCGGCGGTGAGCGCCAGGCCAATGGAGAATTTCGCGCCGTAGAGAATGCGGCTGAGGATGTCGCGCCCCAGATAATCGGTGCCGAGCAAGTTGGCAGACGTCATGCCACCGAGCATCGGCCCGCCGCCAATGTCTTCGACGTTATGCGGCGCCAGCTGGTTACCAAACAGCGCCATCAGCAGCCAAAACAGCGAGATCAGCAGTCCGATGCGGCCCGAAAGCGACAGCGACTGAAACAGACGTACAGGCAGCAGTAACGTATTCATCAGCTTCTCCATTTCGGGTTAAAGGCGATGGTGAGGATATCGGCCGCCAGCAGCAGCACCAGATAGCAGGCGGCGAACAGCATGACGCACAGCTGTACCACCGGCAGATCGCGGTTGCTCACCGCATCCACCAGCGCACTCGCCAGACCAGGATAGCTGAAGATCGATTCGATGATGATCACGCCACCAAACAGATACGACAGGCTGAGCGAGATGGCGTTAGCAATCGGCCCGACTGCATTCGGCAGCGCGTGGCGCAGCACCGCACGCAGCGGCGAAACGCCTTTCAGCAGCGCCATCTCCAGATAGGGGCTGTCGAGCTGGTTGATGATGGCGGAGCGCGTCATGCGCGCCATCTGCGCCACCAGCACGCAGCACAGGGTTAACACCGGCAGCGCGTAGGCTTTGAGGTAGCTGATGACGTCCATGTCCGGGCTGCCGAACGACATCGCCGACACCCAATGCAGTTTCACCGCGAAGATCAGCACTGCCACCGTGGCCACCAGAAACTCCGGCACCGCGACGGTTGCCATGGTGCTGATCACCAGAAAACGGTCCAGCGCCGAGCCGCGATTCATCGCCGCCACGATGCCGATAATCAGCGCCAGCGGCACGCAGATCACCGTGGTGATGCCGGCTAACTCCAGCGTGGCGGGAATGCGCTGTTCCACCAGCTGCAACACCGGCAGATGGCTGGCGAACGAGGTGCCAAAATCACCCTGCAACATGCCGGTGAGCCATGTGAAGTAGCGCACCAGTAGCGGCTGATCGAGTCCCAACTGCTGGCGCAACGCCGCCACCGTTTCCGGCGTGGCGTTTTGCCCGAGAATCATCTGCGCCGCGTCGCCGGGCAGCAGGCTGGTGATAAAGAACACCACCGCCGAGACGATAAGCAAGGTCAGGATGCCTGCGCCTGCGCGCCGGGCAATCAGGAACAACATGTATCGGTTCATCGGCGATCTCCTGTTACAGAAAATTCAATAACCGCACATTCCGTAGCGGCGCGATTTATCGCGCTCTGTTGAAGTTAAAGGTCAACATAGCGCAATAAATTGCGCCGCTACGATAAGTGCACGTTGCGGAATCAGGCATTCAGCCAGGCGAATTCATGGAAGCGATAACCCATCATCATGCCGCTTGGCCAGGCTTCTACGCCGCCCACTTTCTTGCTGTAACCGTCGGTGGAGCTGATAAAGGTTGGGATGATGGTGCCGCAGTGATCGTAAATCAGCTTCTGCATGTCACCGTACATCTGTTTGCGTTTGGTCTGCTCGCGCTCACCGCGCGCCGCCACCACCAGCTGGTCAAACTGCTCATTCTTCCAGCCCGATTCGTTGTTGGACGCGGTGGAGAGATAGAACTGCGAGAACAGCATATCCAGCGTCGGGCGCGGGTTGATTGAGCCGTAGCCGACCGGATCTTTGGTCCAGTGCGTTGACCAGTAACCGTCATACGGCACGCGACGCACTTTGATGTTCAGACCGGTGCTGCGCGATACCTGCTGGATCAGCTGGCCGCCCTCTACCGAGCCTTCAATGTTTGGCGTGGTGATGATCTCCACCGTCGCGCCTTTCATACCGGCTTTCTCGATGTGGAACTTGGCTTTCTCGGCATCCAGCGGACGCGGTTTGAGATCGGCGTTATACAGCGGATGCCACGGCGGTACCGGCGTATCGTTACTGACGTCGCCGTAACCCTGCAGCACGGTTTTCACCAGGATGTCGCGCGGCTGCAGATACTTCATCGCCAGCACGAAATCTTCGTTGCTGCCCGGCTTCACGTCGGTGCGAATAATCAGGTTGGTGTACATGCCGGATTTGCTCTCCAGCACGCCGAAATCCGAGGTGGCTTTGATGCGGTTGCAGTCGGCGGCGCTCAGGGTGGAGACGATGTGCAGATCGCCCGACATCAGCGCATTGACGCGCGCCGCTTGGTCGGTGACGCCCAGCAACTCGACTTCATCCAGATGCGGCAGGCCCGGCTTGAAGTAGTTCGGGTTTTTCACGCCGACCGAACGCACGCCCGGCGTGAACTCTTTCAGTTTGAACGGGCCAGTGCCGATGCCTTTGCTGAAGTCTTTGGTGCCGTCCTGCACGATCAGGAACGGCGCGCTGGCCAGCATAAATGGTACGTCGAAGTTGGCCTGCGCCAGTTCCAGCGTCACTTCGTTGTCGTTCACAGCAGTGAAGGTTTTGAACTGATCGGCCAGCTTGAAGGCGTTGGACGCTACCGCCGGATCTTTGTGGCGGCTCAGCGAGTAGATGACATCTTTGGCGGTCAGCGGTTTGCCGTCGTGGAAGGTGACGCCTTTGCGCAGTTTGATCTGCCAGGTAATGCCGTCGCTGGAGTCGATGGATTCCGCCAGCGCCGGTTGCACCGCGAGGCTTTTATCCAGCTCGGTGAGGCCGCTGTAGACCATGAATTGACGGGTGTAATCGCCGCTGTTGTTGCCTTTGGCCGGATCGAGTGTGTCGGTGGCGGAGGCGTTAGACATGGCGGCGCGCAGTTTGCCACCTTTCACTGGGGTGGTTGCCGCAAAACTCATCTGCGGGAAAGCGATTAAACCGCTGCTCATCACGGCACCGGCAGACAACAACTTCATCAGGCCACGGCGCGACATCGACCCTTCGGTCAACATGCGGGTTAAGGCCGGATTTACAGCGTCAGACTCTTTATCGAATTTACTCATCTGCACACCCTCAATATGAATTGTTGTTGATTTCGTTGTTCGTCTTTTAGGCGGTCGCCATAAATGGCGACCCTACGGCGAGAATGCGGGTGTTGTAGGGTCGCCATTTATGGCGACCGTTTCGATAACCGCACGATCCAGGTTTTCACGACAACCGATCCTTGGCTTTGTAATACAAACCCGCCAGGGGCAAAAACCACGGTTTCCCGTGGTAACCGGGCAGCGCAGGCCAGGTGTCGCGCTGCCAGGGATTTTCGTTGCGTTTCTCCGCCAGCAGATCGGCCATCACGCGGCCCATCCACACCGACATCTGCGTACCGTGGCCGCTGTAGCCCATTGAATAAAACACGCCATCCTGTTCACCAGCGTGCGGCAAGCGGTCGGCGGTCATATCCACCATGCCGCCCCAGCAGTAATCGATACGCGACTTGCCCAGCTGCGGGAACAGCGCGGTCATTGCCGCACGCAGTACGTCGCCGCTGCGTGTGTCCGACGTCGGATTGCTCACCGCAAAGCGCGCGCGGCCACCAAACACCAATCGACGATCCGACGTGGTACGGAAGTAGTTGCCGATATTCAGTGAGGTTACGTAAGTGCGGTCTTGCGGCAGCACCTGATTGATCAGTTCGTCACCAAGCGGTTCCGTCACCACAATAAAGCTGCCGACCGGCACGATGCGGCGCTGGAACCACGGGAAAGGCCCTTCATTGGAGACGCCGGTTGCCATCATCACTTTGTCGGCGATGATCTCGCCCTGCGCGGTGCTGACGCGGTGACGATAGCCGTCGAGGCGCGTTAAGCCGGTCACCGCATGATGCGGGAAGATCTTCGCCCCGCTACGCGCCGCCGCTTCCGCCAGCCCGATACCAAACTTGCCCATATGCATTTGGCCGCCGCGCTTCTGCAGCAGACCACCGTGAAAGGCATCGCTGCCCACTTCACGGCGAATCTCATCTTTACTAATCAGCTCGATTTCAGGATCAACGGTGTCGCGCATCAACTGCCACGCGCTGCGCAGGCCGGGAAAATGCGAGGCTTTGCTGGCGAGTTTCAGCTTGCCGCACAAACGAAAATCGCAATCAATCTGCTCTTCACGCACCAGCTGTTCGACATAGCTCACCGCATCGTCATAGGCGCGATAGAAGCGGCTGGCCTGCTCGATTCCCTGGCTCTCCACCAGCGAGGCAAAGTTCTGCGCCACGCCGGTATTGCAGTGTCCACCGTTACGCGCCGACGCCTGGCTCATTACCTCGCCGCTCTCCAGCAGCACCACGTTGATGCCGCTGCGCGCCAGGTTGAGCGCCGTCGAGACGCCGGTAAAGCCGCCGCCAATCACCACCACCTCAGCGGTACTCGGCAGTGCGCCAGTGGCTGCGCCGCTAAAGGTGGGTGCTGTGGCTTGCCAGAATGATTCGAGTTTCATCGCCGCCTCCGGGCTTAGAGTCCAACCACAGCGGCCAGACCGCCGATATCGTTGATTTCGGTATATTGATACGCCGGATTAGCCGGATCGTGACCGCGATTGACCCATACCTTGTTTTTGATGCCCATGTCGTAACAGGTCATCAGGTCATAACGCAGGCTGGAGGAGACATGCAGAATCTCTTCCGGACCACAGTTCAGTTTGTCGAGCATGTACTCGAAGCCTTTCATCTGCGGCTTGTAGGCACCGACTTCTTCGGCGGTGATGGTCATATGAATCGGCGCGCCCAGACGCGGCACGTGATGCGGGATCAAATCGTTCATCGAGTTAGTGAGCAGCACCAGCGGGAACTCTTTGGCTACTTTGGCTAAACCGGCAGGCACGTCAGGATGCGGACCCCACGTGGCGCAATCGGTGTAGATAAAGTCGCTGTCCGCCTGGCTCCACGCCACGCCCCACTTTTTGCAGGTGCGCTGAATGGCATCGCTGACCACGTCGTAATACGGCTTCCACGCGCCAAGCACTTCGTCAAAACGGTAGCGGGCGAAATCGGTGGTGAACGCCAGCATCTCCTGTGCGGATACACGATCTTTGAAGCAACGTTCGGCTGCGCCTGCCATGTCAAAATTGATCAGGGTGCCGTAGCAATCAAAGGTGATGAATTTCGGTTTAAACAGTGCCATGAAGCGACCTCGCGGTTGAGAACACAAAATTAGAAATCGATTAACACGCTTTTCTGGCGCTGACAGGCCTGGAATGCCTGACGTCCCAGATCCTTGCCAATGCCCGAGCCGAGGAAGCCGCCGGTCGGGATAATGAAATCGCCGGAGCGGCCATAGCGATTGACCCACACGGTGCCGGATTCCAGCGCGCGCACCGCACGCAGCGCACGCGGCAGACTCAGCGTATGCACGCCGGCGCACAGGCCGTAGGTTTCGTGTGCCGCCAGCGCCAGCCCTTCTTCCTCATCATCAAACTGTTGCACGGTGAGCACCGGACCAAAAATTTCCTGCTGCACCGCCGGATTATCGTGGGCAACGCCGCACAGCAGCGTTGGCTGCCAGAACCAGCCTTCTGCGGTGTCGGCAAAGCGTTCGCCGCCCACCAGCACTTCCGCGCCCTGCGCTTTGGCATCGGCGATTACTGACGCCACTTTGTTGCCCTGACGTTCATCGATCAGCGGCGCATAGCGGCTGCTCTCCTGCCAGGTCACGCCCGGACGCGGCTGCTGACAGAGCGCGACCAATCTCTCCAGCAACGGCTGCGCAATGCCGCGCTGCACAATCAAACGGGTTCCGGCGACACACGCCTGGCCGCCGTTGGCGGTGAAGCCGCGCAGAATACGCTGCGCTAATACATCGATATCACCGGCATCGTCGAACACCAGCTGCGGACTTTTACCGCCCAGCTCCAGCGTGACCGGTTTCATGCCGTGCTGCGCGATGTCGCCCATGATGCGAGCGCCGGTAAGCGTGGAACCGGTAAAGGAGACTTTGCGCACCAGCGGATGGGTGACCAGCGCGTTGCCAGTCACCGCGCCGCAGCCCTGCACGATATTCAGTACGCCCGCCGGTAAACCGGCCTGCACCGCCAGTTCGGCCATGCGCACGGTGGAGAACGGCGTCAGCTCAGAGGGTTTCAGCACCACAGCATTTCCTGCCGCCAGCGCCGGACCGCACTTCCACGACGCCATCGACAGCGGGAAATTCCACGGCGTAATTGCACCGATCACGCCGTATGGCTCAGCAATCAGCATGCCGAGGCTGCTTTCCTGGGTGGGGAATAGGTCGCCGCTGTATTTGTCGGCGCACTCGGCGTAGAAGCGAATGGCTTCGGCGGTGAAGGGAATTTCGTGCTGCATTACGTCGCTGATTGGGCGCGTGGAGCCGAGCGATTCGAGTTGCGCCAGTAACGGATCGTTCTCAATCAGATCAGCCCAGCGACGCATGATTTTGCCGCGCTCACGCGGCGCACAGCTGCGCCAGCCGCTGGTTTTCAGCGCCTGGTGCGCGGTGGTGACGGCGCGATCAACATCTTCAATCGTGGCTTCGCTGAGTTCGGCATAGACTTTGCCATCAGACGGACGTTTAACGGCAAAACGCGCGCCCGCCGTTTTAAGATGTTGCCCGCCAATATAATGACCAGCAGGAAGTAAAACTTTTTCAGGGTCGAAACTTAACATGGAAAATTCCTTATTTGTTACACCCATCACAGACGCGCTAATTAACGATTTGCACTGCATTTTTCTGTCACGCTAATAAGCTAATGCAGAAAGTATGCCAGCCCAGTGAAAAATAAAAATGCGTAAAAAACAGCGCAAAAAAATTTTCTGCCGTATTGGTGAGCGAAATTTTGCGGAATTGCCGAAGGAATAAACAGATGATTTACTTCACAAAATATGTGCGTCGCGACGGTGCAATGCGCATGAAACTTGCACTAAAACGGGGATGGGCGACAAAGTATGACGCGACGCACAAAATAAACAGCGCCGCGAACCTGGGGGTTGCGGCGCTGTTTTAGGTGGTCACCATTAATGGCGACCCTACGAATATTGTGATGGTTATTTATAAACTGCCAATGTGAAACGTCTTCTGTTCTAAATACTCTTCGATACCGTAACGCGATCCTTCACGACCTAAGCCGGATAATTTAATTCCACCAAAGGGTGCGGCGTCTAATGAAATTGCACCGGTATTAAATCCGACCATGCCAAATTCTAATGATTCTGCCACGCGCCATGCCCGACGAATATTCTCGGTAAAGAAATAAGCCCCAAGTCCATAAGGCGTGTCATTCGCCATGCGGATTGCCTCTTCTTCCGTGTCGAAGATAAACAGCGGTGCTACCGGGCCGAAGGTTTCTTCATGTGCAATACGCATGCTGCTGGTGACGTTGCCCAATACCGTGGGTTCGACAAAGGTGCCGTTTGGCGCGCTGATGCCGCCGCGCAGCAAGGTCGCGCCCTGGCTGAGCGCATCGTCGATATGGCTGTTAACCTTCTCGACGGCGCGGTCGTTGATCAGTGGCCCGATGGTGCTGTCTGGCGCAAATCCGTCACCGACTTTCAGCGCAGATACCGCTTCCAGCAAGCGCTCGCTGAAGCGCTCATAGATGCCGCGCTGCACCAGAATGCGGTTGGCGCAGACGCAGGTTTGTCCGGCGTTGCGGAATTTACTCGCCATCACGCCGGGAATGGTCACGTCGAGATCGGCATCATCAAAGACAATCAAAGGCGCGTTGCCGCCCAGCTCCAGGCTCAGGCGCTTGATGCTGTCGGCGCTCTGCTGCATCAACAGCTGGCCGACGCGGGTGGAACCGGTGAAAGAAATTTTGCGCACCGTGCGGCTGGCGGTCAGCGTGCTGCCTATTTCGGTTGGCAAGCCGGTTAACACTTGCAACACGCCGCTGGGGAAACCGGCGCGTTCGGCTAACACCGCCAGCGCTAATGCCGACAGCGGCGTTAACTCCGACGGCTTAACGATAATCGGGCAACCTGCGGCCAGCGCGGGCGCGACTTTGCGGGTGATCATCGCAATCGGGAAGTTCCACGGCGTGATTGCTGCCGCCACGCCAACCGGCTGCTTGAGTACCAGAATGCGGCGATCGTCGCTCGGTGCGGGAATGGTGTCACCGTAAATACGACGCGCCTCTTCCGCGAACCATTTCACAAAGCTGGCGCCGTACAGCACTTCGCCTTTTGCTTCCGCCAGCGGCTTGCCCTGCTCGGCGGTCATGATGATCGCCAGATCGTCGGCATTATCGATAATCAGCTGATGCCATTTTTCCAGCAGCGCGGCGCGCGTGGCGTTGGGGGTTTTGCCCCAGCTGACGCGCACCGATTCGGCATAATCTATCGCCTGCTCGGTTTCCGCCGCACCCAATGCCGGAATGGTGGCAATCGGCTGCTGCGTGCCGGGATCGATCACCTCAAGCGTTGCGCCCTGATGCGCATCCTGCCAGCGACCGCCAAACAGCGCCTGCTGGCGCAGTAATTCCGTATCTTTCAGTTGAATTCGCGACATGACAATCCCCTGTATCTTCGTCATTTCACTGTAACGTGACGCGACAGCGCAGGATGTTTTTCTGGCGCAGGGAATTTGTGTCGGTGTCTGTTTTGCGGCGGGAAAAGAAATTTTATGCTGTGTGGGGGAAGGTCGCCATAAATGGCGACCCTACGAAGGATCGGGACGGTTTTTCCCAACGAATCAAATCTGGAAATCGATAGCCGGTTCGTTTTCTGTCTCGTAGGAAAGTGCCTGACGCTTAATTTCCTCCAGCGACAGATTAGCGTTACACAGCTCCAGGAACTGCCAAACGTAATTGCGCTGCAACTGACCGCGTTTCAGGCCGAGCCACACAGTATTGGCATCGAACAGATGGTGCGTGTCGATTTTTACCAGGTCTTCCCCTTCGTAAATATCACACGCCTGATCGGCCAGAATACCCACCCCAAGGCCGAGCTCGACGTAGGTTTTCACCACGTCAGAATCCTGCGCACTGAGCACGATATCCGGTCTGAGTCCTGCCGCCTGGAAAGCACGATCGACCCGCGAACGGCCGGTAATGCCCTGACGATAGGTGATCAAGGGATAGCGGCTGAGGCTGGCAAGCGTGACCGGCTGATGCTGCAACAGTTCATGATCGTGCGGCACTAAAAGTGAGTGATGCCAGCTGAACCACGGGAATGCCGCGAGGCTGCTGTTATTCACTAACTGCTCGGAGGCGATGCCGATGTCGGCTTCACCCGCCAGCAGCATGGCGACGATCTCCTGCGGCGATCCCTGATTCAGCTCGAGACGCACATTAGGATAGAGCTGACGAAACGCTTTAATCACGCGCGGCAGGCTGTAACGCGCCTGAGTGTGCGTGGTGGCGATAGTCAGCACGCCGCTGGTTTCATTGGTAAACACATCCGCTAAGCGGCGAACTTTGCCCGCTTCATCAAGGATGCGCTCAGCAATGGTCAGCAGCGCCTTGCCCGGTTCGGTCATGCCTAAGAGTCGCTTGCCACGACGAATAAAAATTTCCACGCCCAGTTCATCTTCCAGATCGCGAATATGGCGGCTTACTCCTGATTGGGAGGTAAACAATGTATTCGCCACTTCGGTCAGGTTGAACTCGCAACGGGCTGCTTCACGTATAATTTTAAGTTGCTGGAAATTCACGCCCTTTTCTCCTGATTCCTGCCCCTGTTTCGTCCATGTTATGAAGTTGGCGTCATCGCAACAAATAATAAAAAACGGTGTGTTATGCGGAATAGTAATAAGGGAGATTTTGCGAGGAAGATAAAAAAGGTCGCCATGAATGGCGACCCTACGGGATTAACCCACCAACATCAATTCACGATCCTCTACCGCTGGCTTATTCAGCAGCGACAGCAGAATATTCTTCACCGCCTGCGCCGACGGCGACAGCGGCAGACGCGCCGAGATGTTCAGCGACAGCGGCAGGTTCAGCGACGGACTGTTAATCCGCGCCATCCACGCATGGGTTGAGCTCACCAGCGCACGCGCCGCAGATTCTGGCAGCACTGTGACGCCCATGCCGCTGGACACCGCCGCAGTCAGCGTGGAGATCGATTCGATTTCGCCGATGATGCGCGCGCTCAGACGACGCAGCGAGAACGCTTCATCAACACGTTTACGTACCGCGCTGTAATCGCGTGGCAGGAACAGGCTCATCTGCGCCACTTCCGCCAGATCTACAGTCGCACCCGGACACGCCGTTGCGCCCACCAGATAGAGCTCTTCTTTCATTAATGGAATGCTGTTGATGCCCGCCGTTGGCGCACGGTCGTACAGCACCGCCATGTCCAGTTGGCCGTTCATCACTTTTTCGTTCAGCGAGGTGCCGCTGTTTTCATGCAGATACACCAGCACATCCGGGAACTGCTCACGCACCGTCTGCAGCAGCGGCATGGTGAGCGAGGATGCGGCGGTGCCCGGCGCTAAACCGATGGAAACCTGGCCGTTGAGTGCCTGGCCGGCGTTGATCACTGCCGTTTGCGCCTGTTCACACTGACGCAGAATGGTGCGGGCGTGGGCATACAGAATTTTACCGGCTTCAGTTGGCGTCACGCCGCGCTTGGTGCGGATCAGCAATTGCTGATCGAGTTCATTTTCCAGCGTAGCGACCTGCTGGCTAAGCGCAGGCTGCGCGATGTGCAGCACTTCTGCTGCCTGAGTCAGGCTGCCGATATCGACGATTTTTACAAAATACTTGAGTCGTCTTAAATTCATGTTGCCTCCGTCAATCCCCGAATACCCAGGTTGGGCGTCTCAGCCTGCTGGCTTGTGGAAATGAAGTTGCAATATGCAGGCCAGGTTTGTTTGCGAAGCAAAATTGCATCGCCAGATTTTTCCTAAAGGCACGGAAAATAAGCGTTTGTGATTACCTCGAAGGAGTTAATAAGCGCGAGCGATGACGCAAAAAGAGTAAGAATCAAACAAATTGCACTGCAATGGGGCAGGAAATGCGAGTCAGGCGTGCAAAAAAGTGATGACCGGATGAGCTGGTTTGGTGCAGATAACACAGAAAATGAGCAGAAATGGCGGGAATGAAACCAAACGAGCGGAAAAGAACGGTTTTAACCAGTTGGAAAACTTATTCCCGAATCACTGCGGCCAATAAAAAGGTGCGCATAAATGCGCACCCTACGAAGCTTTTGTAGGGTCGCCATTTATGGCGACCACACTATCAACGTTTTTTACGGTTGCGATGCATATCAATCGAAACTGCCGCAACAATGATGATGCCTTTAATAATGTCCTGCACATAAGCATCCACACCGACAAAGGTGAAGCCGCTCTTAATCAGGCCAAGAATCACCGCACCAATCAGCGTACCGGTAATGCGTCCAACGCCGCCCATCAGGCTGCTGCCGCCGATAACGGCTGCGGCGATGGCATCTAGTTCGTATGCCATACCCATGCTTGACTGACCGCTACTGACACGCGCCGCCAGCACCACACCCGCCAGGCCTGAGAGCGCACCGGCGATGGTGTAGACGATGATCAGATACTTATTAACGTTGATACCGGACACTTTGGCGGAGGTCATGTTGCCGCCAATCGCGTAGACATATTTACCGTAACGCGTGTGTTTCAGCGCGATGTGGAACAGGAACGCCACCACCAGGAAGATAATCACCGGCATTGCGCCCTGGCCGATGGAGGTGAAGCCATCTGACAGGAAGCTGATTGGGTTACCCTGCGTGTAGTACTGCGCCAGACCGCGTGCTGATACCATCATGCCGAGCGTGGCGATGAACGGAGGAATACCGGTTTTGGTGATTAACACGCCGTTCATCACGCCGCACAGCAGCCCCACGCCAATCCCGGCAACAATCGGTATCACCGCAGGCAGGTTAACCAGCGACGGATACATCGGCGACAGGCTGTCTGAAGTTTGCGCCAGACTGGCCGCCACAACCGCGGTTAAGGCGATAACCGAACCGGATGACAGGTCGATACCGGTGGTGATAATGACCTGCGTCACGCCCACCGCGATGATACCGATGATCGCGACCTGCAGAATAATCAGTACTAAGCGGTTGGTGTTCATCAGGAAAGATTGATCACGTACGTACCAACCGGCAATTTCAAAAATCAGGGCAATGCCCACCATCACGACAAAAATCCCGGTGTCTTTTGGCAGCTTGTGACGCAAGTTGCTAAAGAAAGAACTCTGTTCTGCGGCCTGCGGGGCCGTAATTTTTACGTTACTCATAGATGTCTCACGCCTCACTCGGATGCCAACGACAAAATGGATTCCTGATTGGCCTCTTCTTTATCGAGGATGCCGGTTATACGTCCGCCGTGCATAACCATCACGCGGTCGCTCATGCCGAGAATTTCTGGCAGCTCGGACGACACCATGATGATGGCCACGCCGCGATTCGCCAGTTCACTGATTAAGCGATAAATCTCTGCTTTTGCACCAACGTCGATACCGCGCGTTGGTTCGTCGAGAATCAGGATCTTCGGTTGCGCCAGCAGCCAGCGGGCAATCAGCACCTTCTGCTGGTTACCGCCGCTGAGGTTATTGATGATCTGATCCATGGTTGGGGTTTTGATGTTCAGCTTGCGAATCTGATCCATACAGTCCTGCGCCATTTTGATGTGGCTGACAAAACCGCTTTTATGGGTGTAATCGGGCATGTTGACGATGCTCATGTTCTCCATCACCGACAACACCAGGAACAGCCCCGACTTTTTACGGTCTTCGGTCAGGAACGCCATGCCCTTCTCAATCGCCGTCGAAGGCGAATCGATCTTGACCGGCACGCCATCAATCAGGATTTCACCGCTGTCGAAACTCTCCATGCCGAACAGGCTTTCCATCACTTCGCTGCGTCCGGCACCCACCAATCCCGCTACGCCGAGGATTTCGCCTTTGCGCACTGAGAAGTTGATGTCGGTGAAGCGATCTTTGCAGGTGAGATTGCGCACCGTCAGCACATCTTCACCAATTTCACCGTTGAATTTCGGGAACAGCTGGGTCAATTCACGGCCTACCATCTGCGTAATCAGTGACTGGCGGGTGTATTCGCTGGTGTTGTTGCTGCCCACCCACGCACCGTCACGGAAAATGCTGATCTCATCGGTTATCGCAAAAATCTCATCCATTTTATGGCTGATATAGATGATGGCTTTGCCCTGCTCGCGCAGGTCGCGGATGATGGTGAACAGATGCGCCACTTCGGTTTCCGTCAGTGCCGAGGTCGGTTCATCCATAATCACGATGTCCGAATTCCAGGAAACCGCTTTGGCGATTTCCACCATCTGCTGCGAGGCGATACTCAGCTCGCCCACCATACGATCGGCTTTCAGACGGATGTTTAGTCTGTTCAGCAGTTCCTGCGTCTGTTTGTTCAGCTTGCCGTGGTCAACAAAGCCGTACTTCATCGGTTCGCGACCGAGCCAAATGTTTTCGGCTACGGTCATGTAAGGCACCAGATTGAGTTCCTGGTGAATCATGGAGATGCCGGAACGCAGCGCATCCATGGTGTCCTGAAACTGCACTGGCTCCCCTTTAATGCGAATGGTGCCCTTATCGGGACGATACATCCCGATAAGGCATTTCATTAAAGTGGATTTGCCCGCGCCATTTTCACCCATCAGGGCATGTACCGACCCCGGTTTGATTCGCAGTGAGACATTGTCGAGTGCCTTCACTCCGGGGAAGAACTTGCTGATGCCTTCGGCTTCAAGCGCAAAAGCGGTCATACATCACCTCCGTACGGCTGAGTCGGTTACGGTTTATTTCTGGTTCTGACTGGCGAATTTTTCGTAGTTATCTTTGGTGATCAGCTGGAACGGGATATCGACCACTTTCTGCACTTTCTCGCCGTTAATCAGTTTGACCGCCGTTTGCACAGCGCCTTCACCCTGACCTTTCGCATCCTGGAACACGGTAGCGACCATTTTGTCGTTCTTGATCATCTGCAGTGCATCCGGTGTACCATCCACACCTGCGACCAGGATGTGATTCGGGTTTTTGCCCAGCGCCTGCAGTGCACCAATCGCCATTTCATCGTTGTTGGAGGCGATTGCCTGAATGTCATCGCCCGCCGTCAGCCAGTTGCTCACCACATCTACCGCATCGTTACGGGTGAATTTGGCCGTCTGTTTCTGCACGACTTTGATATCCGGGTATTTTGCTACCACCGCTTCCACACCTTTGGTGCGTTCACGCGTCGATTCGTTAGCCAGGTCGCCCAGCAGAATCGCCACGTTGCCTTTGCCGTTCATCTTTTTAGCCAGCGCTTCCATCTGCAGACGGCCCGCCAGTTCAGAATCCGAACCCACAAACGCCATTTTGTCTTTCAACTCGCCAGCCGGTTTACGGTTGACGAACACCAGCGGCACGCCGGCTTTCGCGGCAGCATCCACCAGCGGTTTCACGGCGTTGGTATCCACCGGGTTAACGATGATGGCGTCAACGCCCTGACCAATGAAGTTCTGTACCTGCTGCAGCTGCTGAGCCACGTCGCCTTTGGCGTCTTCAACCTGGCCTTTAATGTTGTCTTTTTGCATCTCTTTCTGCATCGCGGTGCGCAGAATGGTAAGGAAGTTGTCATCAAACAGCGCCATAGAAACGCCTACCTGAAGGTCTTTTGCCATCACTGCGGCAGGTAACATGCAAACTAACAGGGAAGTTAATAACGCTTTTTTGAATTTCATAGGGAACCCTTCTTTATCGTTAACATGCTCAGGTTGGCTGATACTGCGAATGAAAAATATCTTTTACATTCACTCAACGTCACTGGCGCTTTTTTTGTGGTTGTAGAGGTAAGGCTTCTGGTCTAACGCTATCGGTTTACAGCATCTGTTTCTTGTAACTCATTCCTTATCAATCAGTTATTTTCAAAATGCCGTTTTAGATGAAGGAACTCGTTTCGCCGGTGATGATTAGCAGTTCATTTATTTCATCTAACTTGCATTTGAAACTTTCATCATAAAAGCACTGAAATGATTGTTTTAAAATCGGCAAATAACAAAACTTTGACATGCCTCTAACATCTCAAAGGAATTGGTTTTAAAGTGAGATCTTGCTGGCAGTTTAGAATCTGATCATTCAAGGCAGAAAAGCAGCATTCCGCTGCTTTTACGCGCACTTAAACCAGAAGTGTGCAGTAGAGCTTTGACAACGGGGATCGGCATCGCTAATATGCGCCTCGTTCACACGATTCCTCTGTAGTTCAGTCGGTAGAACGGCGGACTGTTAATCCGTATGTCACTGGTTCGAGTCCAGTCAGAGGAGCCAAATTTAGAAAGCCCGCTCAGGGAAACCTGAGCGGGCTTTTCTGTTTTTGCGGTTTTGCCAGGTCGCCATAAATGGCGCCCCTACATTGTTCCGGTGCATTTCGTAGGGTTGCCATTTATGGCGACCTGGTTACCACCTGCAACTACGCCAACGGAGCCAGCTCCAAACTGCTGCGGAAATCGTTGCCGACGTAATCCGTATCGATCAGTTGGCGGCGACGCAGTTCTGGCAACAGGCCATTGAGCAGCAAATCCTGTTGATCGGGCTGGCCGAGTCCATGCAGTGAAATCACATCCAGCACGCCAGCGCGATAGCGCTGTTCAATCGCATCGGCCAGGGTTTCTGGCGTTCCGGCAACAAACCAGTGGCCAGTCTCTTCGGCTTTGATGATCAGCTCACGCAAAGTTAATCCTTCCAGCGCATAACCACGGAAAATGGCGGCGCGTCCCTGACGACGATGCACCTGCACCAGCTCGGGAATAAACGCGGCGGGCAGCGGTTGATCCAGCGGTAAGTCGCGCAGATCGACCTCGCCACCCAACATATCGGCCACGCGCAATCTGCCCTGCTCGTAGTTAATGCGTTCATGCTTATCGCGTAGACGGCGCGCCACATCGGCGTCGCTGTCGCCAATGATGGCGTGGAACGAGTTCATGATCAGCGGCGGATTATGTTCGCGGCCAAAACGTCGCGCCCGCTGCTGCACATCAGCCACGAAGGTTTGCGCCGCCTCAAACGTGGGCTGCGAGGTGTAAATCACTTCGGCATAACGTGCGCCGAGCGTTACGCCCGCCTCAGATTGTCCCGCCTGAAACTGCACCGGACGGCGCTGTGGCGGCGGCGGTACGTTGAGCGGACCCGCCACCTGGAAATAGTCACCGCGATAGTTAATCGGATGCAGTTTAGTGTGGTCGAGTTTAATGCCGCAGCTGGCCGTACGCTGCACCGCCGCCCGTTCGTTGGCGTCATACAGCGCGTTCATCACTTCGATAAATTCGGTGGCGCGCGCGTAGCGCTCCTGCGGCGGCGGAAGTTGGCTTTCACCAAAGTTCTCTTCGCCAACCGATGAGGTCACCGCATTCCAGCCCGCGCGGCCGCCGCTGATATGATCGAGCGTGCCGACCTGACGCGCCAGATTATACGGATGCAGCCAGCTGGTGCTGACGGTGGCGATCAAGCCGATGTGCGAGGTCACCTGGCTCAATGCCGCCAGCGCAATCAGCGGATCTTGCGTGCCGGTGGTGCCGGCTAATCCGGCCGGATCGGCCTGCAGCAAATCGGCGGTAAACAGCCCGGTAATCTTTTCGCGCTCGGCAATTTTCGCCAGTTCAATGGCGCGCGTGATGCCCACGCCCGGCTGGCTATCATTGGCGGCGGAAATCACGCTGCTGGCGCCGACCAGCGTTTTGAGTTTTCTGCGATAGGTTTGCGACACATCACTCTCCTTTATAGTTGTCGCGCGAAATCCGCTTTGACATGGTTTAAGGCGTCCGCATCGGTCAGCAGACGTAAGCCGGTGCGCGCCAGCACGCGCGCACCAATAATCAGCGCCTGATAACCGCGCTCAGAGTTGGCCGCTTCACGGAATGGCACGGTATGGAAAATCAGATCGTCGGGGCCGATTTTCAGCCACGGATGCGCCGTCGGCACCGCATGGCTGATGTCGCCGGCATCGGTGGAAACTTTGTTCTTCTGCGGTGACAGATCGACGGTTTCGCCTGCCGCCGTGAACTCCTCCAGCAGCAAGGCATCCAGCGCTGCGTTCAGTTTGAAATCGCGTGGGCCAATTTGATGATCAATCTCGACGCGTGCGCCGGTCGCCAGCGCCACGCCTTCAGCAATGGCACGCAGACGCGGCTCAAGAGATTCCACCACTTCGCGGCTGTCCGCGCGGATGTAGTAATGCGCCGAGGCGTATTCCGGGATCACGTTCGGGGCCTGGCCGCCGTTGGTGATAATGCCGTGCACGCGCACGCCATCCGGCAGTTGCTGACGCAGCACGCTGATGCCGTTGTAGAGCAGCACCAGCGCATCCAGCGCGTTGATGCCTTCATATGGCGCGCTGGCGGCGTGCGACGGCTTGCCATAGAAGTGGAAATAGAGATGATTATTGGCCAGCGTCGATTCGGTCAGCCGGGTTTTGCCCGCTGGATGCACCATCAAGGCCACGTCAACATCCTTGAGGTATCCGGCTTCGACAAAGCGCTTTTTCACGTTGCCTTTCGGGCCGCCCGGTCCGGCTAGTCCGCCCTCTTCCGCTGGCGTGCCTAACACCACCACGCGGCCACCGGTTTGATCCAGCACCTGCGCCAGCGTGATGGCTGCCGCCACGCTGGTGGTGCCGATCAGGTTGTGACCGCAGGCGTGGCCGATGCCGATCAGCGCATCATATTCTGCGAGAAAAGCGATGGTTGGGCCCGGTTTGTCGCTGGACTTGACCGCATAGAACGCCGTTTCATGCCCGGCGACGTTGCGCGTGACGGCAAAACCCTGTGCCGTGAGTAGCTTGGTAAGCTGCTCGCTGGCGAAATATTCGTTGTTGCCGGTTTCGGGGTTTTGAAATATCGCCTGCGATACCTTGAGGTAAGTGGCGCTGTGTTGTTCGAGGCTGTTTTCGAGCGTGAGTTGAAGGGCGTTCAGCGACATGAGTATTTTCCTTGTTGCGTTTAGGTCGCCATAAATGGCGACCCTACAAAGGCCACCACCGTTCACATGGCCACGGCAAATCAATGACGTTTATCGATGTGCTGCACCAACCGGTCGCCGACCCACTGAATGCCGCACACCAGCACAATCAGCACCGCAATCACCGCGATCATCACTGAGGTTTCGAACCGTTGATAACCGTAGCGAATCGCCAGATCGCCCAAACCGCCGGCACCGATCGCTCCGGCCATGGCGGAAGCGCCAATCAGCGCCACCAGCGTGACGACAAAACCGGACAGAATGCCGGGCAGCGCTTCGGGGATCAGCACGTCCCAGACGATACGCAGCTTGCTG
Organism: Pantoea sp. SOD02; assembly: GCF_024707505.1. Lineage (GTDB taxonomy): Bacteria > Pseudomonadota > Gammaproteobacteria > Enterobacterales > Enterobacteriaceae > Pantoea > Pantoea symbiotica. The sequence goes on from NZ_CP102604.1 coordinate 2,568,486, forward strand.
GCCCCCATGGCGCGCACCGCATCAATCAATCCGCGATCGACATCGCGCAGCGACACTTCCGCCACGCGCGCGAAGTACGGCGTTGCGGTAATCGACAGCGGCACAATCGCTGCCCAGGTGCCGAGCGAGGTGCCGACCAGAAAACGGGTAAAGGGGATCAGCGCCACCAGCAGAATAATGAACGGCAGCGAGCGGAAGCTGTTGATGATCAAGCCCAGCACGCGATTAACGCCGCGATGTTCGGCGATGCCACCGGGGCTGGTCATCACCAGAATCAGACCGAGCGGCAAGCCCGCCACCAGCGAAAACAGGCCGGAAATCAGCGTCATTAATACCGTTTCGCCTAACGCATTAAGTAAAAGATCAATCATGACTGGCGACATAACCCACCAACTCCACTGGAGCCTGCTGCGCGTGCAGCCAGCTGAGAATCTGTTGCTCGTCGGCCGCGTTCGCCGCCGGGAGCGCGATAAAGAAACGCACCACCGCGTAGTGCTGGATGTGATCGATGCCGCCCTGCAGCAGGCGGAATTTGCCCGGCAGCGCGCCGGCAAAACGGGTTAACAAATCGCCCTGCGCATCGTCACCGGCAAAGTGCACGCTGTAGATGGCGTCGCCCTGCTTCTCATCGCTGAGACGCGCGGCAATATTTTCCGGCAGCTGCGGCAGCAATCCGCGCAGCAGCGTGCGCGTCAATTGCGACCTGGGATGCGCAAACACCTGCCACACCGGACCTTGTTCAATGATTTCACCGGCATCAATCACCGCCACGCGATGGGCGACAGATTTGATCACTTCCATCTCATGGGTGATCAGCAGAATGGTGATACCGAGTTTTTGATTCAAGGATTTGAGCAGCGCCAGAATCGAGCGCGTGGTTTCCGGATCGAGCGCGGAGGTGGCTTCGTCACACAGCAGCAGCGCCGGACTGGCCGCCAGCGCGCGGGCAATGCCGACGCGCTGTTTTTGGCCGCCGGATAACGCCGCCGGATAGCTTTGTGCTTTATCCGCCAGTCCCACCAATTCAAGCAGTTCCGCCACGCGCTGCTGGCGCTGCGCTTTATCCATGCCGGCGATTTTCAGCGGCAGCGCCACGTTCTGCGCCACCGTTTTGGCCGATAACAGATTGAAGTGCTGAAACACCATGCCAACGCGACTGCGCACCGTTTGCAGCTGTTTTTCCGACAGGCCGGTAATGTTGCGGCCTTCGATTTCAATGACGCCTTCATCAGGTTGTTCCAGGCCGTTGAGACAGCGGATCAGCGTGGATTTCCCCGCGCCGCTGCGTCCAATCAGGCCAAGAATTTCGCCTTTCTGCACCGTCAACGAGATGTCGCGCAGCGCCTGGGTTTGTCCAAAACGACGTGACACGCCTTGCAGGCGCACCACGCTGCCGCTGTCGCGAAACTTCACCTGCGCCTCGTCATGAGTGCTTTCCGCCACGCCGCGTTTGACGGCGGTAAAGGGCGTTTCGGCTGCTGAGAATAGCGTCATCTTTTTCGTTCCTTACCAGGCCGTTTCGCCCGTGCCTTTGTAGACTTTGTCAAACACGGTCTTCACGGCATCGTTCTGATAAGAAGCCACCAGCGTTTTCACCCACGGCGCGCTGACATTCTCTTTCTTCACCGCAATAAAGTTGTTGTACGGGTTATCTTTTACCGGCTCCTGCGCAATGCGATCTTCTGTGGTCAGGCCACTTTTCAGCGCCCAATCGGTGTTGACCACGGCGGCATCCAGATCCGGAACGGAACGGCCGATGATGCCGGAATCCAGCTCTTTGATTTTCAGATGATGCGGATTCGAAGTGATATCGGCGGTAGTGGCCGCAATGCCGACGCCCGGCTTCAGTTTGATCAGACCTTGTTGCTCGAGCAGCACCAGACCGCGCGCTTCGTTAGAAGGATCGTTAGGTACGCCAATCACCGCACCCTCTTTCAGTTCTTTGGCGCTTTTCACTTTCTTCGAGTAGAGACCAATCGGCCACACGGCGGTATCGCCGACGCGTACGATGTCGTAGTGATTTACCTTGATTTGGTTATTAAGGAACGGCTGATGCTGGAAGGCGTTGGCATCCACTTCGCCGTTTTGCAGTGCTTCATTCGGCTGGTTGTAATCGTTGAAGATCACGGTTTTCACCGTTAAGCCTTTTGCCGCCGCCTGTTTGATCACTTCGCGCCAGACATCTTCATCTTCGCCGCTGATGATGCCGACTTTTACCGAGGTTTTATCCGCTGCATGCGCGATGGACAACGGCGACAGCGCCGCGCTAGCCAGCAGCAAAGCACCAGCACTTAACAAGAATTTATTTTTTACTGAGACAAAACGTGTGTGCATAAAGTGTTTCCCGATCGTTATAATTGCGCGAGTCAAAATAAGCTGTCGTGACGACAGATGACCGCAGTATACGCAGTTGCTTATTCCCGCATTATGATTTATTCAGGAAAGCTATTCCTGAAAAGCATAAAGCCGCGCGCCGCTCGCATCGCCACAAGCGAGAAAATGGCTGTGTTATCCTTCCCCCTTTTGATGGACTTGTTACTGAGCGCTATGTCGGACACCACAACTAAACGAAAAAATGACCCGGAAGGGCTGAAGAAACGCATCCTTGCAGGTGCGCTGAAAATGTTCGCCGAGTTCGGCATGCAGGGCGCGCGGCTGGAGCAGATTGCTGAACACGCGCAAACCACCAAACGCATGGTGGTGTACCACTTCAGCAATAAAGAGCAGCTGTATATTGAGGTGCTGGAACAGGTGTATCAGGCGATTCGTGAGCACGAAACGGGGCTTAATCTCGCCGAGATGGAGCCGGAACTGGCAATGACCAAACTGGTCGAGGCCAGCTTCGATTACCACGTTTCCCACCCGGACTTTATGCGGCTGGTGTGTACCGAAAACCTGCTGCGCGGGCGCTACATCATGCAATCCGAACGCATCAAAGCACTCAACAAGAGTGCGCTCGATTTGCTGGATGACATTCTGACGCGCGGCCAACAGCAAGGGCTGTTTATTGATGGGCTGGATACCGTCGATGTGCACCGCTTGCTCAGCAGCATTTGTGTGCACCACGTCTCCAATCGTTACACTTTCCACACGCTGTTCACGCCAAACGATAGCGAAGAAGACAGCATCCGCCGTAACCGCCAACTAGCCGTCACCGCCACGCTGCGATATGTGCGCAAAGTCCCGTAGGCTGCGGCTGCGCGGTGATGGTCTACGCTTTAAATCCTGGGACCGTCACAGACCTCAATTTAAGGAACGCCGTAGTGAACAAAGACCCCCACCTTTATCCCTTACGCCATACGCACAATACTGACCAGGACAGCGCACTGTGGAACTGGGCGCAAAACACGGTGGTTGGTCAGCGTAGTCAGTTACAACAGCCGCAAACGGAAGCGGAGTTACAACAATTGCTGCTCAGCGCCAGCGGCAAAGTGCGCGTGCTGGGCAGCCGCTTGTCGCCGGGCCGCATGCTGGGCGTGAATGAGCAGGATTTGCTGCTGGACCTCAGCGCGTTCAACGGCGTGATTGCGCAAGACGCCGACAGCGTCACCTTTGCCGCCGGCACGCCGCTGGAACAGGTTTACAGCACCTTAACCGAGATGGATCGCATGCTGGCCTCGTCGCCGGGCGTGATTGCAGTGCAAACGCTGGCGGGCGCGATGGCCACTGGCACGCACGGCCAGGGTTTAGCACAAAGCTCAATCGCTGATGAAGCGTTGCGCATCCGCATGGTGTTGGCCGACGGCAGCGTGCGTGAATTTGTGCGCGGTGAGCCCGATTTCGCCGCCGCGCAGGTTTCACTCGGCACTTTAGGCATTGTTACCGCCGTGACGCTGCGCACCCGCCCTTTCCGCCTGTTTACCTGCCACAAGTTTGCCGTCTCCGCCGATACGCTGGAAAAGGATCTGGTTGAGTGGAATCAGCAGTATGAGATGAGCAAAGCCTGGTGGTTTGTCGATGACAACCTGATGCACGTGTGGAACGCGCATGAAGCCAGCGATGAAGAGGCTGAAGCCTGGCACGCCAATCAGCGCGAGGTGATTGAGCATGGCGATGACACCGACAGCAGCCTGAATGACACCATCGATCAGACGCTGGCGCAGATGCATCGCGATACGCAGATTCACGGCAAAGGCGGCAAGCAGTTCCGCACCGTAACGCGCTTCCGCGATTTCACCGACATCAGCGGCGATATCTATCAGCTGTTTTGTCGCGGTATTGCCGTGCCGCAGATCAACGTTGAGATCGGCGTGCCGCTGGAGAAAACGCCGCAGATTATCAGCAAGATCAAAGCGTGGTATGCCGAGAATCATCCGCATATGCACTATCCGATTATTCTGCGTTGCACCGGCGCGTCTGAAGCCTGGCTCAGTCCGGCGTATCAGCACGCCACTTGCTTCTTCGGCTTCGTGGTCTATTACGCCGATGACGGTTCGCTATCGCAGGATGGCCTGCATTTTCTCACCGAAGTCGAGAAGCTGCTGGCGGCCGAAGGCGGACGTCCGCACTGGGGCAAATATTACGATCCGCAGCGATATCAGTGGCGCGATATCTATCCGCAGTGGGACGCTTTCCGCGCGGTGCGCAACCAGCTCGATCCACAACGCCGTTTTAGCAATGACTATGTCACTGCTTTGTTTGATTAAGTTTGAGGGGGAGAAACCATGTTTGCATGGGTAACGCTGTTAACGCAGCCGGACTATTTTATTGGCGTGAAGGCGCTGCACCGCTCGCTGAAGCGCAGTGAAACCCGCTGGCCGCTGATTGTGATGGTCACTGACGCCATCGATCTGGAGACGCGTGAAGCCTTGCAGGCGCTGGGCTGCGTAATCCATCCGGTGGATCCGCTGATGCCAAATGCCGAGCTGGAGCAGCATTATGCTTCGGCGCAGTTCGGTGAAGTGTGGAGCAAACTGCGCGCGTGGGAGCTGGTTGACTGCGAGCGCGTGGTGTTTCTCGATGCCGATATGCTGGTGCTGCGCAATATGGATGAGCTGTTTACGCTCGATCTGGGCAAGCATGCACTGGCAGCGTGTCACGCCTGTCGCTGCAATCCCAACAAGATCGCCAGCTATCCCGCCAGCTGGCAGCCGGAGAATTGCCATTATACCTGGCAGGATCGCGGCGAGCCGGCACCCTCCACGCTTGATCGCTATCTGAACGGCGGTTTCCTGGTGTTGAAGCCGGATCTGGCGGTGTTCGAGTGGCTGCAGGAGAAAGTGGCGGGCATTACCGATTTGCGTCGCTATCCGTTCTCCGAGCAGGATTTACTCAATGAAGTGTTCGAAGATCGTTGGTTACCGCTTTCGTATAAATACAACGCGCTGAAAACCTTGCCGTTCCAGCACAGTAAGATGTGGCGCGAAGATGAGGTGAAGAACCTGCACTTCATTCTGGCGAAACCGTGGAAACGCGATTTGAATCAGCCTGAATCGGAACGCGACCGTTATTACGCGCTGGACAAGCTGTGGTGGGAGTTGGCGGCGGAATAAAAAAAACAGCGCGATTATTATCGCGCTGTTTCATATGAATTGCGCATTACTGCGCGCCAGGTCGCCATGAATGGCGACCCTACGAAGCTAGCTGGTTTTTGCAATCCGCTCTAGCGCCACCTGCGCCAGGAAGCCTGAACGGGTTTTGAATTCGGGATGCGTTGCTACGCAGCGGTCGATGCGATCAATCAGCAATTTTGGCAAGGTTACGTTGATTTTCTCCGATCCACCCAGGATGCGAGTGACATCCACATCGATGAGAACCCAAACATAACCTGCATATTGCGGATCTTTCATCAGCGATTTCAGTTCAGAAACCGCCGGAATATCCTGCTCTAACTCGACCAATAATTCCAGGTGGCCGATAATCGCTTCTTTAGCATTCTTAACCGCCGCTTCCAGCGTATCTCCAGCAGAAAAACAGCCCGGCAAATCCGGCACTGTGACGCCAAATGCCGTGCTTTGGTCGCCAGCCTCAATCGCGATGGGATAAAACATACGTCACCTCTTTCGAATTAATGGACAGTCAGTCCGGCTTGTTTCCTGATACTTTTCACCGTTTTGACAGGCAAATCCTTTTTTGGATGCGGTATCGTCACCAGCCCTTTTTTAACCGGATGGACAAAATGGTGGTGGCTACCGTTCACGCGTATCAGTTCCCAGCCATCGGCCTTAATCTCGGCCATTAATGATCTGCTATCCATGCTATTGCCTTACTGCATCCTGAAAGCATAAAAATAACCCCAATAACTCTAAATCGCAAGAAGAAGAGTTATTGGGGTTATCATTATTCCAAATAAAAAGGTCGTCATTAATGACGACCCTACGATTTAAAGTGGATGGGAATTTTATTGCGCTTTTGGCTCGCCCATCGCTTTCAACTTCTTAGACAGCTCGCGACGCTCTTTAGAGAGGTCAGCGTTTTTGATGATGTACTCATCAACGCGGTCTTCATAGTCCACACGCATGCTGGCGATAATTTCCTGCACCGCCTCGATGCTCATGCCTGGTTTGATGTATTCACTCAGGTTGTCCAGCAGCAGCACACGTTTCTGGTTATCACGGACTTTCTTCTCGTTATCCACGATTTCGCGCTGCAGTTTGTTTTTACGACGGAACATACGCACAAACTCCAGTACGTCCTGAAATGATTGCTTGGCATTTTCCATGTTGGCACCTTTCTTGAGGCCTGCGTCGGCAGGCGGAATAGTCATAACGTTTAGCTTAGCGGCTTGGCCGCCAGGGTTGCAATTCTCACCGCTAAATTCGGACTGGCGCTTATCTTAGCGCAAAGAAAGGGTGATTCACATTAAGTCATTGCCTGAGAAAACTATTTACGCAGCGCCAGCCGCACTAAATCGGTCATGCGCTCCAGCTGACGCGCCTGTTCGAGGCTCAGCCAGACGTAACCGTAAATCGCCGTGGTTTCGGAACGTCCGCTGCGATTGGCAATCAGCTGCTCCAGTTCCTGAGTGATCTCCTCCAGCGCGTGGCTGTTGGCGGTGATCTGCTCGGTTTCGCCTTTCACCATCAGCGTTGCCAGCGCATTCAACGTGTCTTCGGTCATCTGCTGGGTGCGGCGCAGCGTGGGCGCGTTGAGCATAATCAAGTGGCTTTCACGCGACGACCACCATGCATCAATCTGCATCTGCATGGTATTCACCATATTGCGATTGATGGTTTGGATCGCCTCAAACACCGATTTCGGAATGCGCGTCTCTTTGCTCGCCGGCTCCAGCAGCGCACGCATTTTGATCACGCCGCTCAGCAGCTTCTGGAAAGGTTTATTCAGCCGCGGTTTCTCCAGCAGATTGGCGGAGAAACCGGTGTGATGCAGCTTGGCCATGGCGATAAATGCATCCGATAGCTGGATGCGCCAATGGGTGTACGCGCGTTGCGCCCAGATGGCGCTAAACAGCAGTGCCATCAATGAACCGAGAATCACGTCGCCGCCTCGCCACATGGCGATGGTGAAATCCCCGGCCGGTGCGCCAACCACTACGCCGAGCGTGATACCGATCAACAGCGCCATGTAGGGATGTTTGCCCAGCGTCAGATAGCCGCAAACCACCATCACAATGGCGCACCACACCAGCATTACCGGCAGCGAAAACAGCTCAAGCTTGAGCGCGATTAGGCCGGATATCAGACCGGCGAAGGTGCCGCTAATGCGCTGCACCACACGCGGCAGCACGTTGCCCCAGGTGGAAATCGGCCCCATCACTACCACCAGCGTAATCAGCGGCCAGGTGCCTTCGGGAATGTCGGTGAGCCGTACAAACAGGAAGCACAGCACAAAAGCGATAGCGATGCGCACGCCGTGCACGGCGCGATAGTGGCGGTAGAACCAGAACTCAATCTGCGAGATGGGCTTGTCAGCGCGTAACATGGTTGTCCGGGAACGCTAAAAATTTGCGCGCTATGTTACCCTGGCGAGGGCTAGGGCATCAGGGTCGAGCGCAACTATTTTTCGTGTTTTGCTGAAATTCAACATGGGCGTTACATCTGATTTTCTCAATGGAAACATTGATGTAACGCATTCAGTTTTATGCGGCCATTAAGAAGGTCGCCATGAATGGCGACCCTAAGTGTATGGTTTTGTAGGGTCGCCATTTATGGTGACCGAACGGGTGCGATTTTGTAGGGTCGCCATTTATGGTGACCGAACGGGTACGGTTTTGTAGGGTCGCCATTTATGGTGACCGAACGGGTGCAATTTTGTAGGGTCGGCATTTATGGTGACCGCGTAATTTATTCAACCGCACGTACCGGAATATACATATCCACCAACCAGTCGCCGCTGTCGGATCCATCAGAAAGGTAATGCTCAAAACACGGACGATTGTCGACTTGCCAGCCGCCCTGCGCGTTCAAGCTATCGAACAAACTGCGCCACGCGCTGAAGAAATCGTTATTAAGCACTTCAACACGCGCATGAAAATAGCAGCCGCCCGGCAATAAGCCTTTTTCGATATCGTCGCCCGCCGCCGGAATCATCTCTTCTGGCGCGGTAATCACCGTTTCCACGCGCAGCTCTTCAGGCGGCAGCTCCTGCGGATTGCCGTAATAGATCGCCAGCCATTCGCCTTCAACCTTGTGCTCGCTCACCCAGCTTTTCAGCTGATTAAAGCCGCGCGGCACGGTTTCCTGCCACGGACCTTGCAGATGGTAACCGAGCCAGCTTTGCGGATTACGTTCAACAATCGATGCTTTCATACCTTGCCTCTCGTCAGCAGCAGAAACAGCGATTGTGCCATCACCGCCGCAGTACGGCGACGATGATGACGCGGAAATACGCGACAGATTACAGTTTCTGTTTCACGTAATCGCTGATGCGCGTAATGATGCCAGCCTGATCAACCGCTTGCAGCGCGTAAAGCGGATAGCTTGCCAGCTGCTTATCTTTGTCCATCACCTGAATTTCACCAATCTGCTCGCCCGCTTTCAGCGGCGCTTCCAGATCTTTGCGATCGATAACGTACTTCGCCATCACGTTGGCCACTTCGGTGCGTGGCAGCGACAGATAAATATCCTGCGTGGTACCGACATCTACTTTATGCGGATTGCCGTACCAGACGTTTTCAGTACCGATTTTTTTGCCCGCGTGGAACAGCTGCACAGTATCAAAGGTGTTTTGGCCCCACACCAGCAGCTTGCGCGCCTGATCTTCACGCCCTTTCGAACTCTTGCCGCCCATGATCACCGCGATCAAGCGATGACGCCCGACGACGTTGGAGGCGATGATGTTGAAGCCAGCGCTTTCGGTGTGGCCGGTTTTCAGGCCATCAACGTGCAGATTTTGGTCCCACAGCAAGCCGTTGCGGTTGTTCTGGGTGATGCCATTCCACGTCAGGGTTTTCTCACCGTACATGGCGTAGAAATCGGGCTCGCCGCTGATGATGGCGCGCGACAGCACCGCCAGATCGCGTGCGGTGGTGTGCTGGCCCGGCGCATCAAGGCCGTGCACGGTTTCGAAATGGGTGTGCGACAGACCGAGCTTCTGCACATAGCTGTTCATCATGGTAACGAAGCTGCTCTCGCTACCAGCCACGTGATCCGCCAGCGCCACGCAGGCATCGTTACCGGAATCGATAATCACGCCGCGCATCAGGTCGCGCACCGTGACCTGATCGCCCGGCTTGAGAAACATCAGCGAAGAACCTTTAAACACCGGATTGCCTGCGCCCCACGCATCTTTGCCGATGGTGACTTTGTCATCGCGGCTGATTTTGTTCTGATCGATCGCGCGATCAACGACATAGCCGGTCATCAGTTTGGTCAGGCTGGCCGGATTACGCTCTTCATCCGGATTGCCGGCAGTGAGAATTTGTCCGGTTGTGGCGTCCATCAACACCCACGAAGCCGCATCAATCGGCGGTGGCGTCAGGGGAAACGGCATGCTGTCGTCAGCCTGTGCCAACGATGCCCAAATAATCATTCCAGATACAGTTACCAGCAGACGCCTTTTCAACACTTCTTCCTCAAGATCAAAAAATGAATTTACCGCCGCACGTTTTACGGCAAATAGCGCTTACAGATCTGAATAAATTGAAAAAAAGTATGAACTGCGCATAAATGCTGCGCGCCCGCTCGCAGCGAGGATGATCAAGGTTGTACTGCTATCCACGGACGACTATCCTGTGCGTTGATTCTCCATTGCCAGGATAACGCCGTGCCCGCCTCTGAGTTCACCTTCTTATTTCACGATTATGAAACCTTCGGTAAAAGCCCGTCGCTGGACCGTCCGGCGCAGTTCGCGGGCCTGCGTACCGATAAAGAATTCAATGCGGTAGGTGAACCGCAGGTGTTTTATTGCCAGCCAGCCGACGATTATCTGCCGCAGCCGGAAGCGGTGATGATCACCGGCATTACGCCGCAAACCGCCAAAGCGCGTGGCGTGACAGAAGCGGCGTTTGCCGAACGCATTCACGGCCTGTTTAGCGAGCCGCAAACCTGTGTGATTGGTTACAACAATGTGCGTTTTGATGATGAAGTGACGCGCAATATCTTCTATCGCAACTTCTTCGATCCGTACGGCTGGAGCTGGCAAAACGGCAATTCACGCTGGGATTTGCTCGATGTGATGCGCGCCTGCTACGCGTTGCGCCCGGAAGGCATTGAGTGGCCGGAAAATGACGATGGCTTCCCAAGCTTCAAGCTGGAGCATCTCACCAGGGCCAATGGCGTGGCGCACGAACAAGCGCACGATGCGATGTCGGACGTTTATGCCACGCTGGCGATGGCGAAACTGGTTAAAGAGAAGCAGCCGAAGCTGTTTGAGTTTCTGTTTACCCATCGCAACAAACAGAAACTGATGACATTGATTGATATCCCGCAGATGAAACCGCTGGTGCACGTCTCCGGCATGTTCGGCGCGGCGCGCGGTAACACCAGCTGGATTGTGCCGCTGGCGTGGCATCCGGATAATCGTAACGCGCTGATTGTCGCTGATTTGGCCGGTGATATGTCGCCGCTGCTAAAGCTAGGATCAGATGAACTGCGTGAGCGTTTGTATACCCGTCACAGCGATTTGGGCGATCTGCCTGCGGTGCCGATCAAGCTGGTGCACATCAATAAGTGTCCGGTGCTGGCGCCCGCGAGCACGCTGCGTCCGGAAAATGCCGCGCGCCTGAATATCGATCGTCAGCAGTGTCTCGCTAACCTCAAGCTGCTGCGTGACCACGCGGAGGTGCGCGAGAAAGTGGTGGCGCTGTTTGCCGACGCCGAGCCGTTTACGCCTTCGGATGATGTGGATGCGCAGTTGTATGACGGTTTCTTCAGCGACGCCGATCGCGCGGGTATGAATATTATCCGCCAGACGCCACCGCAGAACTTACCGGCGCTGGATTTGACCTTTGAGGATAAGCGCATTGCTAAGCTATTGTTCCGCTACCGGGCGCGTAACTTCCCCGGCACGCTGGATGACACCGAGCAGCAGCGCTGGTTGCAGCATCGCCGCGAAGCGCTGAATGCTGAGCGTGTGCAGGCGTTTCTGCTGGAGCTAGAGTCGCTGGCGAGTTTGCATGAAGACAATACTGAGAAGATGGCACAGCTGAAGGCGCTGTATTTGTATGCGCAGGAGTTGGTGTCTTAGTCCTCTGCGGTTGTTGAGAGAGGTCGCCATGAATGGCGACCCTACGGATTGAGAGAGTTGGTTTTTGTAGGGTCGCCATTTATGGCGACCTGGAAAACTAAATCATTCCCCACAGCAGCCACGTCAACGCAAAACCGCTCAGCCCCATCACCGTAGTCAGCACTGTCCACGTCTTCAAACCGTCAGCCACCGACAAGCCCAGATAGCGCGTAACCACCCAGAAACCTGCGTCATTGACGTGCGACAAGCCCAAGCCGCCGAAGCAAGCCGCCAGCGTCACCAGCACGCGCTGCATATCCGTCACATCGCCCACCGCCTGGCTTAGTAAACCACTGGTGGTCAGAATCGCGACCGTTGCCGATCCCTGCGACGCACGTAGCGCCAGTGACAGAATAAACGCCGCCGGCACCAGCGGCAGATGCAAAGTTTCCAGCGTCAACGCCAGCGCTTTGCCCACGCCCGATTCCACCAGCACCTTACCAAACGCACCGCCCGCACCGGCCACCAGAATCACGCTGGCAGAGCTGGGAATCGCACGTCCGGTGAGATCTTCCAACTTCTCTTTGCTCCAGCCGCGACGCACGCCGAGCAGCCACGCCGCCAGTCCCAATGCAATCAGCAGCGCAATCGCTGGGGTTCCGATAACCGTCATCACCGAGCGTAGCGTGCTGCCTTCTGCCAGCGTGGTGTGTGCTACCGTTCCCATGACGATTAACAGAATCGGCACGACAATCAGGCCGGTAATCGTCAGCGCACCCGGCGGTGGCGCGTCGTTTTTCGGCTTGCCTTCCGGCTTCGCCAGCTGCAGCTGCTCCAGCACATCGACGGAAAGATGGTATTGACGCAGGTTCATCGCTTTCGCTACGTAGTAACCGACGATACCGACCGGAATCGAGATCAGGATTCCGAGCATCATCAGCCAGCCCATATCAGTATGCAGAATCCCTGCAGCCGCTGCAGCGCCTGGATGCGTAGGCAGCGCCACGTGCACCGTCAACATCACGCCCGCCATCGGCAAGCCAAACTTCAGCGGTGACACGCGTGCCACTTTGGTGAAGCCATAAATCAGCGGAATCACGATGATGAAGCCAACTTCGAAGAACACTGGAATGCCGAGGATAAACGCTGCCATGGTCAGCGCCGCTACGGTGCGCTTGATGCCCAGCGATTTACTGAAGCGTTGCGCCAGCGACTCCGCACCGCCCGAGGCTTCAATCACTGCGCCAAGCATCGCCCCCAGCACGATGATAATGGTGATATGCCCCAGCAAGTTCCCCATCCCGCTAAAGATGGTTTCCATGATTTTGTCGGCGGGAATGCCGGTAGCAATCGCCACCAGTAGGCTGACAATCAGCAGCGCCACAAAGGGGTGAACTTTGGTTTTAATTACCAGCAGCAGCAAGATCACGATGCTGGCAGTAGCTATAGCTAACAACAATGCGGTAGACATGGTATCCCTCTGATTTATATCTATTTATTAGTATGGTTATTTCTGGCATTGACGAATTGAGGTAAGACTTGCCCAACACAGCGTGCAAAGCCGCTGCGTTGGGCGGTAAAACAGGGGTTATTTAGCGTAAGGCGCGAACCAGCCGAGGCCCGCTTCGGTACGGCCGCGCGGGATGTACTCACATCCCACCCAACCGTCGTAACCCACTTCATCCAGCAGGTTGAACAGATAGGAATAGTTGATCTCGCCTTCATCCGGTTCGTGACGATGCGGCGCAGAAGCAATCTGGATATGGCGATAACGACCGGCGTATTCACGAATCAGATGCGTCAGATTGCCGTCCACCAGCTGCGCATGGAACAGATCGAGCTGGGTAAAGACGTTGGGACGATCGATACGCTCCATCATCGCCAGCGTCTGATACTGGCTGGAGTAGAGATAATTCGGCTTAGTAACCGGATTGAGCGCTTCCAGCAGCAGGCGAATGCCGTGCGGTGCAAAACGCTCACTGGCGTAATGCATATTGCGCACAAAAGTCTCTTCATAGGCTGCACGATCGGCACCGTTTGGCACCGTTGCCGCCATCACATGCACCTGCGGCACATTAAGCGCTATCGCGTATTCCAGCGCGCGATCGATATCGGCGTGCGCTTCCTGTTCACGGCCCGGAATAGCAGAAACGCCCCACTCGCCCGCCTGCACGTTGCCTGCGGCGGTGTTGAACAGCACCAGTTCCAGCTGATGTTTTTCCAGCTCGGCTTTAATCACCTCGGCAGGAAAGTCATACGGGAACAGGAATTCCACCGCGCGAAAACCGGCGTTAGCCGCGGCGGCAAAGCGCTCGATAAACGGCAGTTCACCGAACTGGGTGGATAAATTGGCTGCAAACTTAGGCATTAGAAATTCCTCAATTCCGCGACTTCGCTATCGGTCAGATAACGAATCGAACGGTCGCCGAGCGTAAACATCAGGCGCGCGGTCTCTTCCAGTTCTTCGGTGTTATTGGCGGCTTCGCGCAGGGATTTGCCCACCACCACCGGACCGTGATTGGCCAGCAGGAAGGCGTTATAACGCGAGGCCAGATTGGCCAGATCGTCGGCCAGACGCTGATCGCCCGGCTTGTAGTACGGCACCACCGGCACATCACCCACGCGCATCACCACGTAGGGTGTGAACGGGCGAATGCAATTTTCAGTGTCGAGATCGTTCAGGCAGGAGAGCGCCGTCAAATAGTGGCTGTGCAGATGCACCACCGCTTTGCACTCGGGATTATTCAGGTACAGTGCGCGGTGAAATGCCACCTCTTTCGATGGCTTGTCGCCGGAGATCCATTCGCCCTGAATCGTCACTTTCGACAGGCGATCGGCCTGCAATTCGCCGAGGCAGGATCCGGTTGGCGTCGCCAGCAAGTTGCCATCTTCCAGCAGCAGCGACAGGTTGCCTGCCGAACCGGTGGCGTATCCGCGCTGAAAGAAGGACGCGCCGAGCTGCACCATTTCTTCGCGTGCTTGTTGTTCCGTCATGCTGAAAACTCCTGTTGTGCGCGGGCAAAGAACTGTTCGTCGCCAAAGTTGCCTGATTTCAGCGCCAGCGACAGCGGCTGATGGATATCGCGCACCCACGGCACGCCCGGCGAAATCATTGGGCCAATATGGAATGCGGTGACGCCAAGGCTTTGTGCTACCACGCCCGAGGTTTCACCACCGGCGACGATAAAGCGCTGCCAGCCACGGCTTTTCAGCTCACGCGTTACCGCAGCAAACAGCTGCTCAACCGCTTCACTGCTGCGAGCCGCGCCGTATTGCTGCTGAATGGCTTGCAGCTGCTGCGCATCGGCGGTAGCAAACAGCAAGGGCGCCAGATCGGGCTGATGATTGGCTTCCACCCAATCACAGAGCTCCTGTGCATAGCTTTCGACGTTGTCGAGGCAGCGTTCCACCAACACTTCATGCGATGGCGCTTGCTGGCGATACGCCTGCACCTGACGATTGGTCATTTGCGAGCAGGAGCCGGAGATTACAACCGCACGCTCGCCTTGCGGACGTCCGGCGTGTTCAGCGTCGCTGTTCTGCTGCTGCGTCGCCCAGGCGCGAGCGATACCGATCGCCAGGCCTGAACCGCCCGTCACCAGACGCGTCTCTTTCAGCGCTTCGCCCTGCGTCAGCAAGTGCTGCTCATGCAACGCGTCCAGCACCACATAGTTGATGCCCTGCGCCTTCAAATCCTCCAGTTGCGCACGCACCGCATCAGCACCTTGATCCAGTTGAGCCGCGTTGATCACCGCCGCCTTGCCCTTAGCCTGACGCGTCATTAAACGCACCAGATTGCTGTCAGTCATTGGCGTTACCGGATGGTGGCGCATGCCCGATTCGGACAGTAGCTGATCGGCCACAAACAGATAACCCTGATACACCGTGCGACCGTTGACCGGCAGCGACGGCGAGATCACCGTTTGCGTTTCGCCTAGCGCCGCCAGCAGTGCATCGGTTACCGGGCCAATATTGCCCTGCTCGGTGCTGTCGAAGGTGGAGCAATATTTGAAGTAGAAACGATCGCAGCCCTGCTGTTGCAGCCACTGCAGCGCCGCCAGCGACTGATCGATCGCCTGCTGCGCTGGGCATGAGCGCGACTTCAGGCTGATCACAATCGCCTGCGCACTCAGTTCGTCGTGACTTTCCGGCACGCCGTTGAACTGGATGGTCGGCAGACCGTTCTGCACCAGAAAACTGGCGATGTCGGTCGCACCGGTAAAATCGTCTGCAATGACGCCTAAACGCATGATTACTTCTCCTTCGCCTGCGGCAGCGTGATGCCGCTGAAGATCTTGATCACCGCGCTGTCGTCTTCACGACCGTGACCGGCGTTGCTGGCTTCGGTAAACATGTTGAGCGCAGTGGAGGCCAGCGGCAGCGGGAAGTGCAGCGACTTGGCGGTATCCGCCACCAGATTAAGATCTTTAACGAAGATATCGACCGCTGATTTCGGCGAGTAATCGCCATCCACCACGTGACGCATGCGGTTCTCAAACATCCACGAGTTACCGGCGGCATTGGTGACCACGTCATACATGGTATCGAGTGGAATACCGGCGCGGGCGGCCAGCGCCATCGCTTCAGCGCCCACGGCAATGTGCACGCCCGCCAGCAGCTGGTGAATGATTTTGACGGTTGAGCCAAGACCGATTTCGCTGCCCACGCGATAGACTTTCGCCGCCACCGCATCCAGTACCGGCTTCAGCAATGCAAAAGCTTCGTCGCTGCCGGACGCCATCACGGTCATCTCGCCGACCGCTGCTTTGGCTGCGCCGCCGGAAACCGGTGCATCCAGCATCAGCAACTGATGCTGAGCCAGCTGTTGTTCAATCGCCTGCGCATCCTGTGAAGAGATGGTAGAAGAGACCATCACCACGGTGCCGGGCTTGAGCTGCGCCGCCACGCCGTTTTCACCAAACAGAATCGCTTTAACCTGCGCGGCATTCACCACCAGCAGCAGCACCGCATCGAGTTCGGCGGCAAAGCTGGCAGCGGAGGTCTGCGCATCACGCGCACCGGCCTGACGCAGGGTTTCCAGCGCCTGCGTATTGAGATCAACACCCCAGGTATTTAATCCTGCACGGATGCAAGACTGCGCTGCACCCATGCCCATGGAACCTAAACCAATCACGCCGATGTTATTCACGGTTGCTGACACAGCAAACCTCCATTGTTAATTTAAGTGATAATTTGTTCATTGGTGTTAAGTCTGCCGCAGTCAGTGGCGAATAAACGTGCGTGATATCACAAAAATTAACTTCGCTGCGCAACGCTTAACAGGGATTCACAGGCGGAGGTTAGCGCACCGCCCCGTGTTGATACGGGATTTCTGCTTACATATCGGGAAGATAAATTGTGCTGCGAGCTGTGAATCGATGATCTACAATGTGAAAAAATGATAATTCAGGGAGAGCAATGTGATTCCGGTTGAACGTCATCAACAAATTTTAGCGCTGGTTGGCGAACGCGGCGTTGTGAGTATTGCCGAGCTCACTGAGCGGTTGGGTGTGTCGCATATGACGATACGTCGCGACGTGCAGAAGCTGGAAGAGCAAGGCGCGGTGTTGTCAGTTTCGGGCGGCGTGCGCTCGGCAGATCGCCTGGCGGCTGAGCCGTCGCATCTGGCGAAAACCAATATGTACAGCGGCGAGAAGATGGCGATTGGTCAATATGCCGCGCGCCATATTCCGCGCAATAGCTGCATCTATATCGATGCCGGTACCACCACCCTGGCGCTGGCGCGCGAGCTGGTTGAGCGTGATGACTTGCTGGTGGTGACCAATGATTTCGTGATTGCGCGCCTGCTGATGGAGAGCAGCGGCTGCAAGCTGATTCACACTGGCGGCACGGTGTGTCGTGAAAACCGTTCCAGCGTTGGTGAAGCAGCTGCACGCAGTTTGCGCCAGCTGGCGATCGATATCGCGTTTATCTCCGCGTCCTGCTGGGGCCCGCGCGGGCTGTATACGCCGGATGAGGATAAAGTGCCTGTGAAGCAGGCGGCGAGCGATGTCAGTAGTAAGCGCGTGTTGTTAAGCGACAGTTCGAAGTACAACAAGATTGCGACGCACCTGGCGTTGCCGCTGGAGCGCTTTGATACTTTGATTACGGATGCGGAGTTGAGTAAAGCGGGACGCGAAGCGTTGAGTGCGGGGAGCTGGGAGTTGGTGTTGGCGAGCTAGGTTTTACGGTTTTAAACCATGTCGCCATGAATGGCGACCCTACGATGTAGGGTGCGCATTCATGCGCACCTGGTCATTTAAATCACACTTCTTCGCTGAACTGCGGAACCGGGTTGCGGAAGGTGCGGGTAACAAACGCGAGATAAATAATACCAATCGCTGCCCACACCAGGCCGAGCACCATTGAGGTCTCTTCCAGGTTAATCCACAACGCACCGACTGTCAGCGCGCCCATCACCGGCAGCACCAGATAGTTGAGGTGATCTTTCAGCGTCTTGTTACGCTTCTCACGGATCCAGAACTGCGCAATCACCGACAGATTCACAAAGGTGAATGCGACCAGTGCACCGAAGTTAATCAGCGCAGTTGCGGTTACCAGGTCGAAGTTGATTGCCAGCAGCGCCACACCACCCACCAGCAGCACGTTCAGAGACGGCGTGCGGTAAGTCGGGTGGATGAAGCCAAAGAAACGCTGTGGGAACACGCCATCGCGGCCCATTACGTACATCAGACGCGAAACGCCTGCGTGCGCGGCCATACCGGATGCCAGCACCGTCACCACCGAGAAGATCAGGATGCCAATCTGCAGCGCTTTACCCGCCACGAACAGCATGATTTCTGGCTGTGAAGAGTCCGGATTGGTGAAGCGTGAGATGTCCGGGAAGTACAGCTGCAGGAAGTAAGAGACCCCGATAAAGATCACACCACCAATCAGCGCGGTGAGGAAAATCGCGCGCGGGATAGTGCGTTCAGCATCTTTGGTCTCTTCAGACAGCGAACTGATTCCGTCAAAGCCAAGGAACGAGAAGCAGAGAATGGTCGCACCGGTAATCATCGGCACTACGTGTGCATTCTCAGACCAGAACGGTTTGCTGCTGGTCAAGGTTCCTGCGCCAACACCGTGTGCCACACCGTAAACCACCATGCCGGTGATCACTACCATCACTACCACTTGCAGCACCACGATCACGCTGTTGAAGTTGGCAACGGTTTTGATTCCACGCAGGTTGGAGATGGTCATAAAGGCCACCAGCAGCACTACGAAAATCCACGACGGAATGCCCGGCACCAGCGTCTCAAAGTAGCTTTTCGCCAGCAGGATGTTGATCATCGGCATGAACAAGTAGTCCAGCAATGATGACCAGCCAACCATAAAGCCGACGTGCGGACTGATTGCCTTCTGAGCATAGGTGTAAGCGGAGCCCGCAGATGGGAAGCGGCGTACCAGCTTGCCGTAGCTCACGGCAGTAAACAGAATCGCGATCAGGGCGAAAGCATAAGCGGTGGCGACGTGGCCGTCGGTCAATCCAGACACGATACCGAAGGTATCAAACAGGGTCATTGGCTGCATATACGCCAGGCCCATCATGACAACCGGGATCAAAGTCAGGGATTTTTTCAGATGTGCACGCTGAGGTGCGGCAGAGGTGTTAAGCGACATTGTTCAGGCCCTCGCAGACGACAACCGCGATCGGTTGGGCTACAGGGCTACTGCGCAATTTGCTGCAGTGAGAAGTGATATAAGAGTTTGCGATTGTCGCGGCGCCGTAGTCATCACGGAAGCGAGAACCAGCCTGAGCTGGTGCAATGTTAAACAGTCCCATCTTTGTTTTCCTCAAATCTCACGCACAAGCGTGTTTGTCAGTATCTATCTATCCGGATGCGTGTCCGGCCTCGTTTGAATTTCAGTGAGTACATCATGCAAAAAAATAACCGACGGGATAAGCGTCGGTTATGTTTCTCATTTTGCAGGGCGCGTATTTTGCCCCAACTTATGCCATCGGCACAAGACGTTAGATCAAATCTTCCTGCGTCAGGCGTTCTTCAGCATCCAGTCGATTTCTGTTGAGGTGATTAAGCGCTCAAACTGCATCAGTTCGTATTGTTTGCAGCTGTGCCACACCCCGCTAAAACGCTCGCCCAACAGCTTCTGCAGCGGGTAGCTATTCTCAAATTCATACAGCGCATCGCTCTGCCGAATCGGTAATGCCAGCCCTTCTGCTTCATGTCCATTGCCCTGCACCGGATGCGGTAAGGGTAGCTGATTATCCAGACCGTGCAAAATACCGGCAAGAATAGTTGACACTACCAAATAGGGATTTGCATCCGCACCGGCCACGCGATACTCAATGCGATGGTTATCCGCATCGCCACAAGGCACGCGCAACGCCACAGTACGGTTGTTATGTCCCCACGATGCCTGCAGCGGCACATAGGCTTCCGGCAGGAAGCGACGATAGGCGTTCACGTTCGGCGCCAGCAACGCCATCGAAGCCGGCATCAGATCGATCATGCCCGCCAGCGCGCGTTTCATCAGCGGCGAATCGCTGCCGTCATCCAGCGCAAAAGCGTTGTGATCGGCGGCATCCAGCATGCTGATGTGCACATGCATACCGCTGCCCGCGTACTCTTCGTAAGGTTTGGCCATGAAAGTCGCGGTCATGCCGTGATTTTCCGCTACCTGACGCACCAGCCGTTTCAGCTGAATGGCATGGTCGCAGGCTTTAAGCACGTCGCGCGTGTGATGCAGGTTGATTTCGAACTGGCCAGGTGAAGCTTCCGCCAGCGCGCCATCGGCGGGAATACCTTGCAGCTTGGCTAAATGGTCGATATCGCGTAGCACGTCGGCGAAGTGATCGAGATTATCCACCGAATAGACCTGGCTCTGCATATTGCGTTCATCACTGCCCGGCGAACACGGCGGCTGAATAAAACCTTCGGCATCGCGCTTTTTATCCACCAGATAGAACTCCAGCTCTACCGCTACCACCGGGAACAATCCTCGATTGCGCAACTGTTGCCACAGCCGATTGAGGACATTACGGGGTTCAACGTCAAAGGGAGTGCCATCTTGGTTACACATGGTCAGCAACAGCTGGGCGATGTGCGTGGGATCGGCGGCAGAAGGAATTAAGGTTCCGGGAACCGGCATGCAGAGGTGGTCGGGTTCGCCGAGTGATTGGCCAAGTCCGGCGTCTTCGACGGTGTTACCGAGAATATCCATCGCGAAAACCGAGGCCGGGAAGTAACACCCTTTTTCCAGTTTTGCCAATGCGGAGATGGGAATGCGTTTACCGCGAAATACCCCATTTAAATCATTAAGAAGAATATCGACATACTGCGTTTCAGGATGGCGTTCCAGCCAGGTTTTGACCTCCAGCTGGAACGCGCTTGTTCGTTTCTCTTCACTGTGTCGCGTGAAGTCTTCTACTTCTACGAGGTTCGTCATGATCCCACCCGCCCTTTACCGTTTAATATTGGTGCGCGTAATGCTCAAAATAACAGCCACTCCTCTAACATAGCTCTAACGCAAAAAGTGTGCAAATGTAACAATTCTGTTTGAGGAATGAACGATCGGTTGCTAGATTGACAAAATATTGCACACTTTACAGGCCAGCCGCGCATTTCCGGCGAAAATATTGAACAGCAACGCGGAGACGTTATGGGCATTATTTTTGACAAGCCCT
The DNA here is from genome assembly GCF_024707505.1 of Pantoea sp. SOD02. Classification (GTDB taxonomy): domain Bacteria; phylum Pseudomonadota; class Gammaproteobacteria; order Enterobacterales; family Enterobacteriaceae; genus Pantoea; species Pantoea symbiotica. The sequence goes on from NZ_CP102604.1 coordinate 2,589,700, forward strand.
TGATTGGCGTAGTGATGTGCCAGAACTTTATCGGCAACCATCCAGGGCAAACGGTTCACAACAAATATCTCGACGCTATCGTGCTTGCCGGTGGCGTGCCGCTGCCATTGCCGCATCAACTGATGCAGGCACCTCATCTATTAGAAAACAGTATGACAGTGCTGGATGGCATTTTGCTGACCGGCAGCCCTAGCAACATCGAACCCTGGCATTACGGCGAAGACGGTAAAGAGGCGCATGCCGATCCGGCGCGCGATCGCCTCGCCTTCGGGCTTATCACACATGCGGTCGGTAAAAAGATGCCGATGTTCGGCATTTGTCGTGGCTTGCAGGAGCTGGTGGTCGCCAACGGCGGTGCGCTGCATCGCCAGTTGCATATGACACATCTATTCCAGGAACACCGTGAAAATGATGCGCTAGCGCTGGATGAGCAATATGCGCCGGTGCATGACGTACAGCCAGAAGTGGATGGCATGCTGAGCCAGCTGCTCGGCGGCGCCGAACCCTTCTCGGTCAACTCGCTGCACGGACAAGGCATTCGCGAAACCGGTCCGCTGCTGCGCGTGGAAGCGCGCGCGCCCGATGGGCTGATTGAAGCCGTTAGCCTGCCAAAACACCCTTTCGCCCTCGCGGTGCAATGGCATCCGGAATGGCACTCCGATGACGATCCGGTCTCGCGCCGTTTGTTTGAGGCCTTTATCCACGCCGCTGTCTGTTATCACAAGGAAAAACAGCCATGAATGATGCCACTCTGGCACCCGGACGTCGCTTATCGCAGATCCGGCAGGAGTTGGGATTGTCTCAGCGTCGCGTCGCTGAGTTATCAGGTTTAACGCACAGCGCCATTAGCACTATCGAACAGGATAAAGTGAGCCCGGCCGTCAGCACCTTACAGAAGCTGCTGAAAGTTTACGGGTTATCGCTATCGGAGTTTTTCTCCGAACCCAAAATCAATGCCACGCCGCGCGTGATTGTGCGCCCGGAAGAGTGCGTGGAGATCGGCAGCCTTGGCGTATCGCTGATGCTGATCGATAACGGTGCCGCGCGACGTGCGCTGGCGATGCTGCTGGAGCGTTATGAACCCGGCGCCAGCACCGGCGAGAAGTTACGCCATCCCGGCGAGGAAACCGGCACGGTGCTTGAAGGTGAAATCACGCTGGTGGTCAACGGCCAGAGTTACCATCTCTATCGCGGTGAAAGCTATGTGATTGATACCGGCTTACCGCACAGTTTTACCAATACCTCGGATCAGCCGTGTCGCATTGTTAGCGCGCATACGCCCGCCAATTTCTAAGGTTTCGCGCTTAAGGAGGATGTAATGCAACATGTGGGAAGTTATTACGCCGCTACCGCCAACGCGCATGAGCCGTGGCCGGAGCTGCAAGAGTCGGTGCAGTGCGATGTCTGCATCATTGGCGGCGGCTTTACCGGGCTCTCGTCAGCGCTGTTTCTCACCGAAGCCGGTTACGACGTGGTGCTGCTCGAAGCGGCAAAAATCGGCTTTGGCGCCAGCGGCCGCAATGGCGGCCAGGTCGTCAACTCTTACAGCCGCGACGTGGATGTGATTGAGCAGCGCTACGGCAAACAGACCGCACAGATGCTCGGCAGCATGATGTTTGAAGGCGCGGAGATCATTCGCGACCGCATCGACCGTTACGCTATCGCCTGCGACTATCGTCCCGGCGGCATTTTTGCCGCACTGAATCAGCGGCAAATGGGCCATCTGCGCAACCAGAAAGCGCTTTGGGCGCGCTACGGTAATCATGATTTGGAATTGCTCGATGAACGCGGCATTCGGCGTGAAGTAGCAACCGATCGTTACGTTGGTGGCTTGCATGATAAACGCGGCGGACATCTGCATCCGCTTAATCTGGCGCTGGGTGAAGCCGAAGCGATTCGCCGACACGGCGGGCGCATTTATGAGCAGTCTGCGGCGATAGAAGTGAAATATGGCGCGCCGCATCGGATAAAAACCGCCAAAGGCGAAGTCACAGCCACCTTCGTGATATTTGCCGGGAACGCCTATTTGCCATCCCAGCTTGAACCGCGCCTGACGCGCAAAAGCATGCCGTGCGGTTCGCAGATCGTCACCACCGAACCCCTAACGCGCGATCAGGCGCTGGGTTTGCTGCCGAACAATTACTGCGTTGAAGATTGTAACTATCTGCTCGACTACTTCCGCCTCACCGCCGATAACCGCCTGCTCTACGGTGGCGGCGTGGTATACGGCGCGCGCGAGCCGGATGACATCGAAGCGCTGATTCGCCCCAAGCTTCTGCGCACCTTTCCGCAGTTGCGGGATATCAAAATCAGCCATCGCTGGAGCGGCAATTTCCTGCTCACGCTATCGCGCATGCCCCAGTTTGGCCAGGTGGAGAAGAATGCGTTCTTTATGCAGGGTGACAGCGGGCATGGTGTGACTTGTACTCATCTTTCCGGGAAATTGATTGCGGAAGTCTTACGTGGGCATGCGGAGAGATTTGATGCGTTCGCGAAATTGCCGCATCTGCCGTTTCCGGGTGGGAGAAGGTTTAAGGTGCCGCTCACAGCGATGGGGGCGGCCTGGTATGCATTGCGGGATCGGTTTGGGGTGTGAACTACTGATTACCATTACTCGACACTCCTTTACCAAAACTTGCTATAAAACAGCGGTAATGTCAGGATCAGGCTCCTTAAATTTTTGGGTTGTAAAATGTTGAGGTTGTTCGCTAGATACACTTCTGTCGGTGTAATCAATACGCTCATTCATTGGGGCGTGTTTGCCGCACTTTATGCCATCGTAGGTAGCCAATCCCTGTCTAACCTCGTGGCGTTTTGTGTTGCGGTAACTTTTTCCTTCTTTGCCAACGCAAAATGGACGTTTAACGCAGAAGCGACCACTACCCGATATCTTCTCTATATCTGCTTTATGGGCGCAATGGCAACGGCCGTGGGCTGGACAGCTGACTATCTGCATATTAATCCAATCGTTACATTGGTTTTCTTCTCTGCACTCAGCTTGATTTGCGGCTTCGCCTACTCTAAGTTTTTCGTGTTTAGGACGAGTTAATGAAATTTTCTCTGATTGTTCCTGTATTGAATGAAGAGGATGCCATTCCCCTCTTCTATAAAGCGGTACGCGAATTTGAACCCTTTAAAAAATATAATATTGAAATAGTTTTTATAAATGATGGCAGCACAGACAGCACAGAAGCGATTCTGAATGAAATTGAGGCTAAGGACACTTTAGTCAAACATATTTCGTTCACACGTAATTTCGGTAAAGAACCGGCCCTTTTCGCTGGCCTTGAAGCGGCAAGTGGTGATGCCATCATTCCTATCGATGTCGATTTACAAGATCCTATAGATGTCATTCCTTTAATGGTTGATAAGTGGCATTCGGGCGCGGATATTGTTCTGGCGAAACGTGTTGATCGCAGCACCGACTCTCATCTAAAACGTAAGACTGCTGAGTGGTTTTACAAACTGCATAACAAGATCAGTTCGCCTAAGATTGAAGAAAACGTGGGTGATTTCCGCTTAATGTCACGCAACGTAGTGGAAAATATTAAACTGCTGCAGGAACGTAATCTGTTTATGAAAGGTGTTCTCAGCTGGGTCGGCGGCAAAACTGAAGTTGTTGAATATATTCGGGCAGACCGTGTTGCTGGTACGACCAAATTTAATGGCTGGAAGTTGTGGAACCTTGCGCTAGAAGGGATCACTTCTTTTTCAACCTTCCCTCTTCGTATTTGGACTTATCTCGGACTTGTCGTCGCTGCCCTTTCATTCGTCTATGGCGCATGGATGCTGATTGATACTTTATTCTGGGGCAACCCTGTTAAAGGCTATCCTTCAATTATGGTTTCAATGCTGTTTTTAGGTGGCGTACAGCTCATTGGGATTGGCGTGCTTGGGGAGTATATTGGTAGAATTTATATCGAGACTAAAGGCCGACCAAGATATATCGTATCCAGGAAGCAAATAAAATAGCATTCTAAAATTACTAAAATTTCAACAGCTGTTTGCATGTAAAGCTTTAAAGGTGAATCATGATTTCAAAACAAGACAAATTATCACCCTGGTATTTTATTGCCATATTTATAGTAGCGGCAGTTATTATTATTACTAGACGACCTGACATTATAAATCATCCACAATTATGGGCAGAGGATGGTAAGGCTTTTTTTGAACCAGTGTGGAATCAAGGGTTTTTAACTTCCATCTTGACGCCAAGAGATGGGTATTTTCAGTCTCTTCCTAAAATAACAATGGCATTTGCCTCGTCATTTGGACTCAGTTATGTTGCTCTCATATCAACATCTATAGCAATTGCGCTCCGCTGCTTATTTGTTGTTTTCATTATGACCAGTCGATTTAATTACATCGATATACGCTTTAGACTGGCATTTTGCTTATACTTCCTTTTTCAACCCAACATACAAGAAGCATACGTAAACATCACAAATGCCCACACCTATCTTGCAATCTATCTTTTGGCCGTTATTTTAGCTAAAGAATCTAAAAACATTGCATGGAAAACACATGATATACTCATTCTAATTTTATCAGGTATTAGCGGTCCATTCATTGCTTTGCTCGCCCCTTCACTTGCGATAAAAAGATATTATGAAAGAGGTTCAATATTAAATGCCATTAAAGGCATTAATACTTTCGATGTTGTTTTCGCTTGTTGTATGTTGATTCAAGCTGGTTCGGTTATGTTTGGGGACAACACCAGAACACCTTCAAGTCTTGGAGCTACAATACCCCTCTTTTTTGAAATAATATCGTACAAAGTCATTCTAGGTGCATTTTTTGATTTAAACAATGTCCAATGGATAATTGGGAAACCTATTGTTAATGCATTTATATCACTAGTATTTATACTCTCATCATTTTTCTTTCTGGTAAAAATGGACTGGAGATATAAATCTGCATTTTGTTATGTATTCTTCACCCTACTAGTATCACTATATAAGCCTGTTATAAATCATAGCGAGGAACAGTGGCCACTCTTCCTAATTCCTATCGTAGGATGTCGCTATTTCATACTGAGTGGCATGGGCATTTTTTGCTTAAGCTTAATAATACTGAGTCGGATAAAGGTTAGGCCTTATACTGTTATCTTACTGTTCTGCATCACTCTATTTTCATCTTTGACTGTATCTTATCGAATGCCTCCTCTGGACAATGTCGGCTACGATAAAGATGTTGCAGTCTTTAATGAGGCAAAGAATGGTGAGAAAGTATTAATCCATACTAACCCCCCAGGTTGGTCAATGGAACTGATCAAAAAATAAATAATCACCCGAAGTATTTAGCTAGCACTTTTATCTTAGAGGTGCTAGCTAATTTTCAGCTAAACAGAAAAATTATTTTTAGTTGTAAATTATCAGTGTGATACACATCATAACTTCTATTAAACTCTCATCTGACTTCCGTTCGTTATCCTTGTCAATATTAAAACAATTAGATTATAATAACCTTACATTGGCACTTTAGCATTTACAAATTTTTGGGTGATTTGATGCTTTTTAGCTCTTCATACTTTATTTTCGTATTCTTGCCTATATGCGTAATTGTTTATTTTTCACTAAACAAATATGGTTTATATAAAACCAGTAAAGCATGGTTATGCCTGGCTAGTTTGTTCTTCTATGGCTATTGGGAGGTAAAATATATACCTTTACTTCTCTCATCAATAATTTTTAACTTCGTGATCGGCAATATAATCACACCTAAAGATGACATTAGAAGTCAAAAAAGAAAATATATTTTAATATTTGGCATACTGATAAACATTGGCACTTTGGGATATTATAAATACTCTAATTTTTTTCTCGATAACGTAAACTCCTTATTTGATAATAATTTCACACCTCTTCATTTATTACTCCCTCTTGGAATTAGTTTCTTCACATTCACTCAAATTGCTTTTTTGGTGGATAGCTATAAAGGAAAAGTTAAAGAATATAGCTTTATCAATTACATTCTTTTTGTAACGTTCTTTCCTCATTTGATTGCCGGCCCAATCCTCCATCATGGAGAAATGATGCCGCAATTTAAAGATCACAATAATAACAAAGTTAACTTTTCCAATATTCTTTCTGGATTATGCATTTTTTCTATTGGATTGATAAAAAAAGTAATTATTGCTGACACGTTTGCGGTATTTGCGCAAGAAGGATACTCTCCGGGCTATGTACATGATTTTTATAGCGCATGGGCGACGAGTTTATCATATACCTTCCAATTATATTTCGATTTTAGTGGCTATTGTGATATGGCAATTGGTGCTGCCTTGCTGTTTAACATTATGCTTCCTATAAATTTTAACTCTCCTTATAAAGCTGTTGATATACAAGATTTTTGGAGAAGATGGCACATTACGCTAGGCAGATATTTACGCGATTACATCTATATACCTTTAGGCGGAAATAGACTTTCTCCGTTTAGGACTTACTTCAACCTATTCTTCACCTTTACTATTGCTGGTTTATGGCATGGCGCAAGTTGGTTATTCGTACTTTGGGGAGCAATGCACGGCGCAGCCCTTATTATTCATCGCGCCTGGAAAGCTACTGGCATGCGGATGTACAAACCTATTGCCTGGTTTATAACATTCATGTTTGTAAATATCAGCTGGGTTTTTTTCAGGTCTGATAGTTTTGGACAAGCTTCCACCATTCTTTCTAACATGTTTACGCTCTCCAATATGAGAAATATTTCTCTTGAACAACTGCCATTGAATGATCTATCACGATATGGACAAATTGCAGGATGGGTAGCAAAAAACATCTCATATGGAATAGCAGCATATTCCTCAGTCTTTATCATGTCTGCGATAGCGTTACTTTGTTGCTCATTGAAAAACTCACAAGAAATAATAATTGGCCAAAGGATTGGTTATTTTAAAATCGTTATATTGGCCTTAATATCATCCTTGGCTGTTTATCTTAGTCTGCACTCAGAAAGTGCGGTGTTTCTCTATTTTAATTTCTGAGGTAACTATGAAGACTAAATCCATCACCTTCTTATTAATTTTTATTCTTTCGGTTCTTGCGCTCCCAGCATATAGACTTTATGACGGCGTAACATTTTACAAAGCAAAAAGTTTACATGGTGCTTTGAATCAGGCCTACAACATTGATCCCATTTTATCAAGACTCGGCAGCCTTGGTAATAAACTTGGTATATCTATAGATCCCAGCAGTGTTTATCAAGGCAAGGATGGATGGTTATTTTTAGGCAAAGATTTCAACCAAACATTAATGAAAAAAATTAATGGAGAAAAATCATTTGAGGACCAGATTCAAAGTGTAAATAAATCAATCAACAGTTGGTCAGAATATTTAAACAGCCTTGATTGCAAAAGGTTCTATATAATAATTGGCCCCGACAAAGAGAGCATTTATCCTGAATATATGCCTGATTGGTATGAGCCTAACGCTAATCAAATCCCACAAAAGTTGCTTTCCTTAAATCCTTCCGTTTATGTCGATACATTCTCTAAAATTAGGTCTGGAAAGGTTAATAATAGCAACCCATTGTATTTCAAGACGGATACACACTGGAATGAATTAGGTGCATCCCTTGCTTTTAAAGCTCTTGAAGAGAAATCAAAAAACAATAATGATGGATTAATTTGGCCTTCAGAAAAATTAGAGTTTGACCAGTATCCTAGAGCACCTGGTGATTTATCTCATTTTCAAAGGTCTGGTGATTTCCTTAATGACGTCAATGTTACGATTAAAAACAAATCAATTAGCAATTATGATATAACTGAATCTTCATACCCTACCGGCAAAGTAATTTATCATGGTAAAAACACCCCGATTGATTCACCTCAAGAAAACCTCCTGATAAAATCGCCTAATGCCTTAAACAATAAAAAAGTCATTTGGTTAAGAGATTCATTTGGCACGGCAATGTCTAGATTAATGGCCGTAACTTTTTCCGAAACCCTTCAGATACATCATGGAAGAGAAACACCTGAAAAAATAAAAGAAATAATATTAAATTATAAACCAGATTACGTGATAGTTACTGTTGTCGAACGTGACTCAATGAGTAAATTTTTTGAGTATAATGTAAATAAAAACAGCCAATAATAAAATATCCATAAGTTACTTTTTTGAGGCCGCACTTGCGGCCTTATATTCATCAGTAACCGAACATTCATCAAAATAACAATAATTTTTAAAAATGATTAGTTTATATATAATTACTCTAACGGCATTTTCATCGGGTCATCATAGGTGTACTCAAACCCCAGCTCATTAGCGATTTTCGAGCCATCAATCACCTTGCCGTTAGAACGCTCCGGCTCAGCAACAAACGTCGGCGGTTCCAGCCCCAACTGCTTCGACACGCTGGGATAAAAGCTATCGCGCGACGGGTGTTTCGATGCGCACAGATTGTAAATGTGCCCGCCTTTTGGGGTTTGCAGTAGCAGCACAATCGCGTCAACCACATCATCCAAGTGCACCAGATTGACCGCATGACCGCCGTTTTCCAGCCCGGTTTTGCCTGCAAGGAAACGACCTGGATGACGATTCGGCCCCACTAATCCTGCGAGGCGCACAATATCCACGCTGGTGCCGGGCAGATCGTGCAGCCAGTTTTCCAGCTCCACCAGCGTTTTGCCGGCGACGGTTTCCGGCTGCAGCGGACTGCTCTCTTTCATTACGCCCTCACCGCTGCCGTACACTGACGTTGAGCTGGTGAAAATAATACGCGGCACTTTCTTCGCCAGCGCGGTGTCCACCACGTTCTGCACCGCCTGCATGTAATCCTCACCGCCTTTTACCGTGCGGCTGGCAGGTAACGTCACCACCAGCGCATCCACCACCATCAGTGCATCTAACTCTTCGGCTTCACACTCCAGCTCGGGCGTTAGCACCAGTTGGAAGGCTTCGATGCCACAGCGGCGTGCGGCGTCCACGCCATCCGGCGAGGTTTTACTGCCGGTGACCTGCCAGCCGCGTGCCGTTAGCGCCATCGCCAGCGGCATACCCAGCCATCCCAGACCTACAATCGCGACCTTTTTCATATCGACTCCTGCTATGGGCTCACACTTCATCTTAGTGCGGGTAGATGTGCCAAACCAGCGCAAACTGTTTCGGGAGATTCCGGAAATTGACGGTTAAAAAAGGGTTGCCAATTGTCACCATCTTCGTTAGGTTATTCAGCACGCAAATGAATACTCATTCAGCAACGGAATTTACTATGACACGCGTTCAGTTCAACCACCATCATCACCATCATCCTGACTAGTCTTTCAGGCGATGTGTGCTGGGAGACGATTAGGATCTTCCAGTGGTGCGAACGCAAAGAGAGCCCCCGGAAGATCATCTTCCGGGGGTTTTTTTATGGGCGAACGCAAATCAACACGTTCAGACAGGATTGAATAAGAGGACAGGAACCATGTTAGATAACACCCGTATTCGCATAGCTATGCAGAAATCTGGCCGTTTAAGTGATGAATCACGCGAACTGCTGGCACGCTGCGGTATCAAAATCAACCTTCAGCAACAGCGTCTGATTGCGTTTGCGGAGAACATGCCAATCGACATCCTGCGCGTGCGCGATGACGATATTCCTGGCCTGGTAATGGATGGCGTCGTCGATCTCGGTATCGTCGGTGAAAACGTGCTGGAAGAGGAGCTGCTGAACCGTCGTGCTCAGGGCGAAGATCCGCGTTACTTCACGCTGCGTCGTCTGGATTTCGGCGGTTGCCGCCTGTCGCTGGCGATGCCGGTTGATGAAGAGTACACCGGCCCGCAATGCCTGAATAACGCCCGCATCGCCACCTCTTATCCACACCTGCTGAAGAAATACCTCGATAAACAAGGCGTCGCCTTCAAATCCTGCCTGCTGAACGGTTCTGTTGAAGTTGCCCCGCGTGCTGGCCTGGCCGATGCGATTTGTGACCTGGTTTCAACCGGTGCCACGCTGGAAGCTAACGGTCTGCGCGAAGTAGAAGTGATTTATCGTTCTAAAGCGGTGCTGATTCAGCGCGACGGCGAATTGCCAGCCGCCAAGCAAGAGCTGGTCGACAAAATGATGACGCGTATTCAGGGCGTGATTAAAGCGCGTGAATCCAAGTACATCATGCTGCACGCGCCAAGCGAACGTCTGGATGAAGTGATTGCGCTGCTGCCGGGCGCTGAACGTCCAACCGTGCTGCCATTGGCCGGTGATGTCAGCCGCGTGGCGATGCACATGGTGAGCAGCGAAACGCTGTTCTGGGAAACCATGGAGAAGCTGAAGTCGCTGGGTGCCAGCTCGATCCTCGTGCTGCCAATCGAAAAAATGTTGGAGTAACACGATGAGCACTCTGATGACACCCATTGATTGGCAGCAATGCAGCGCACAGCAGCAGCAAGCGCTGCTGATGCGTCCGGCGATTTCGGCTTCAGAAAGTATCAGCCAGATCGTGCGCGACGTGTTGGTACAAGTGAAAGAGAGCGGTGATGCGGCGCTGCGTGAATTTAGCGCCCGCTTCGACAAAGCGCAGGTGGATAACCTGCGCGTCACTGCCGAAGAGATGCAAGCCGCCAGCGATCGTCTGAGCGACACGCTGAAGCAGGCGATGGCCGTGGCCGTAAGTAATATCGAGACCTTCCACAACGCGCAGATTCTGGCGGAAGTGGATGTGGAAACTCAGCCCGGCGTGCGCTGCCAGCAGATTACCCGTCCGGTGAAATCGGTGGGCTTATACATTCCTGGCGGTTCCGCTCCGCTGTTCTCAACCGTATTGATGCTGGCGACACCCGCGCGCATCGCCGGTTGCGGTCGCGTGGTGCTGTGCTCGCCGCCGCCAATTGCTGATGAAATTCTTTACGCCGCGCAGCTGTGCGGCGTGAAAGAGGTGTTCCAGGTTGGCGGTTCGCAAGCCATTGCCGCCCTCGCCTTCGGCACCGAAACCGTGCCGAAAGTGGACAAGATTTTTGGCCCAGGCAACGCGTATGTGACCGAAGCCAAACGTCAGGTGAGTCAACGTTTAGATGGCGCGGCGATTGATATGCCGGCCGGTCCATCCGAAGTATTGGTGATAGCCGATGAAGGCGCTACGCCAGCGTTCGTGGCTTCTGACTTGCTGTCGCAGGCAGAACACGGCCCGGATTCACAAGTGATTCTGCTGACGCCATCGCTGCAACTGGCCGAAGGCGTGGCGCAAGCGGTTGAAGAGCAACTGGCGCAGCTGCCACGCGCCGCTACCGCGCGTCAGGCGTTAGAAAGCAGCCGCCTGATTGTGCTGCGCGATTTGGATCAGTGCATCGAGATCTCCAATCTGTACGGCCCGGAGCACCTGATCATTCAGACGCGTCAGCCGCGCGATCTGGTCGATAGCATCACCAGCGCCGGTTCGGTATTCCTTGGCGACTGGTCACCGGAATCGGCGGGCGATTACGCGTCAGGCACCAACCACGTGCTGCCGACTTACGGTTACACCGCCACCTGTTCCAGCCTCGGCCTGGCCGATTTCCAGAAACGTATGACGGTGCAAGAGCTGACGCCGCAAGGCTTCCTCAATCTTGCCGCAACGATTGAAACGCTGGCCGCCGCCGAGCAGTTGGAAGCCCACAAAAATGCCGTTACCCTGCGTGTTGCCGCGCTGAAGGAGCAAGCATGAGCCTGAATATTGAAGAGTTAGCGCGCGCCAACGTGCGAGCGCTGACGCCGTATCAATCGGCGCGTCGTCTGGGTGGTAACGGTGATGTGTGGCTGAATGCCAACGAATTCCCGCTGCCGGTGCCGTTTGAGCTGTCGCAGCAGACGCTGAACCGCTATCCGGAATGCCAGCCGAAGATTGTTATTGAGCGTTACGCCGCTTACGCCGGTTTGACGCCGGAGCAGGTTCTGGTGAGCCGCGGCGCGGATGAAGGCATCGAACTGCTGATGCGCGCCTTCTGCGAGCCGGGCAAAGATGCGATTCTGTTCTGCCCGCCAACCTACGGCATGTACAGCGTCAGCGCTGAAACCATCGGCATCGAATACCGCACCGTGGCGGCACTCGATGACTGGCAGCTGAATCTGCCGGCGATTGCCGACCAGCTCGACGGCGTGAAAGTCGTCTATATGTGCAGCCCGAACAATCCGACCGGCAACTTGATCAATCCCGATGACATTCGCAAGTTGCTGGATATGACCGCCGGTAAAGCGTTGCTGGTTGCCGATGAAGCCTATATTGAGTTCTGCCCGGAAGCGACGCTGGCGAGCTGGCTGCAGGAGTATCCGCACTTAGTGATTCTGCGCACGCTGTCCAAAGCCTTTGCGCTGGCCGGTTTGCGTTGCGGCTTCACCCTGGCGAACAAGCCGGTGATCGATCTGCTGATGAAGGTGATTGCACCCTATCCGCTCGCCACGCCGGTGGCCGATGTGGCCGGACAAGCGCTGAGTGAGCAAGGTATTGCGCTGATGCGTCAGCATGTTGCCGAGCTGAACGCCAATCGTGCCTGGCTGTTTGAACAGTTGCCGCAAATTAGCGTGGTGCAACAGGTATTCCCAAGCGAAACCAACTACATTCTGGCGCGCTTCACTGATTCGCCAAAAGTGTTTAAAACGCTGTGGGATCAAGGCATTATTCTGCGCGACCAAAACAAAAACCCCGGCCTTGCGGGATGCCTGCGCATCTCCATCGGCACCCGTGAAGAGTGCGAGCGCCTGATCGCCGCGCTGCAAGCCTTATCAGTGGAGCAAGCATGAGTCAGAAGATCCTTTTTATCGACCGCGACGGCACCATCATCTCTGAGCCACCCTCCGATTATCAGGTGGATCGCATGGAGAAGCTGGCGTTTGAGAAGAACGCCATTCCTGCGCTGCTGGCGTTGCAGGAAGCGGGTTATCAACTGGTGATGATCACCAATCAGGATGGCCTCGGCACCGCTAGCTTCCCGCAGGCCGATTTCGACGGCCCGCACAACCTGATGATGCAGATTCTCAGCTCACAAGGCGTGAATTTCAGCGACATCCTGATCTGCCCGCATATGCCGGAAGATAACTGCGATTGCCGCAAGCCGAAGACCAAAATGGTTGAAGCCTGGCTGGCCGCTGGTGCGCTCGATACCGCTAACAGCTACGTGATTGGCGACCGCCTCACCGATATCCAGCTGGCGCAGAACATGGGCATTCAGGGCCTGCGTTACGGCGCGGAAGGCGAAGATTGGGATGCGATTCAGGCACGTCTGACCAAGCGCGATCGCTACGCGCTGGTGCAGCGCAACACCAAAGAGACGCAGATTAAAGTCGAAGTGTGGCTGGATCGCGAAGGCGGCAGCAAAATCAACACCGGCGTTGGTTTCTTTGATCACATGCTGGACCAGATTGCAGTACACGGCGGCTTCCGCATGAACATTGATGTGAAAGGCGATCTCTACATCGACGATCACCACACCGTGGAAGATACCGGTCTGGCGCTCGGCGAAGCGCTGCTGAAAGCGCTGGGCGACAAACGTGGCATCGGCCGTTTCGGCTTTGTGCTGCCAATGGATGAGTGTTTGGCGCGCTGCGCGCTGGATATCTCCGGCCGTCCGCACATCGAATTCAAAGCCGAGTTCAGCTACCAGCGCGTCGGCGATCTCAGCACCGAGATGGTCGAGCACTTCTTCAGCTCGCTATCCTACGCGATGATGAGCACGCTGCATCTGAAAACCAAAGGCCGCAACGATCACCATCGTGTGGAAAGCCTGTTTAAAGCCTTTGGCCGCACGCTGCGCCAGGCGATTCGCGTGGAAGGCAACACCTTGCCGAGCTCGAAAGGAGTGCTGTGATGAACGTGGTGATCCTCGATACCGGCTGCGCCAACCTGTCGTCGGTGAAGTGGGCCATTGAGCGCCTCGGCTACACGCCGCAGGTGAGCCGCGACCCGGATGTGGTGCTGCATGCCGACAAGCTGCTGCTGCCGGGCGTTGGCACCGCGCAGGCGGCGATGAACCAGCTGCAGGAGCGCGATCTCATCGATCTGATCAAAGCCTGTACTCAGCCGGTGCTCGGCATTTGCCTTGGCATGCAGCTGCTCGGTCGCGGGAGCGATGAGAACGGCGGCGTAACCACGCTCGGCCTGGTTGATGAGCCGGTCACGCTGATGGACACGCAGGATTTACCGCTGCCGCACATGGGCTGGAACCAGATCACCGCTAAAGCGGGCCATCATCTGTTCCGCGACATCCCCGATGGCAGCTACTTCTACTTCGTGCACAGCTACGCCATGCCGGTGAATGCCGCCACCATCGCGCAGTGCGATTACGGTCATCCGTTCACTGCCGCCTTGCAGAAAGATAACTTCTTCGGCGTGCAGTTCCACCCGGAGCGTTCGGGCAAAGCAGGCGCGCAGTTGCTGAAAAATTTCCTGGAGATGTGATGATTATCCCCGCATTAGATTTAATCGACGGCAAAGTAGTGCGCCTGCATCAGGGCGATTACGGCCAGCAGCGCGATTACGGTAGCGATCCGCTGCCGCGCTTACAGGATTACCAACGCCAGGGCGCTGAAGTGCTGCATCTGGTGGATTTGACCGGCGCGAAAGATCCGGCCAAACGCCAGATTCCGCTGCTTACCACCTTATTGCGCGGCGTGAACGTGCCGGTGCAGGTTGGCGGCGGCATCCGCAATCGCGATGACGTGGCGGCGCTACTGGCAGCGGGCGCTACGCGCGTGGTAGTGGGTTCCACTGCGGTGAAGCAGCCGGAAGAAGTCAAAAGCTGGTTCAGCGAGTTTGGCGCGGACGCCATCGTGCTGGCTTTGGATGTGCGCATTGATGCCAACAACCGTAAAGAAGTGGCGATCAGCGGCTGGCAGGAAGCGGCGGGCGTGACGCTGGAAGAGGTAATCGGCTGGTATCAGCCTGTTGGCCTCAAACATGTGCTGTGCACCGATATTTCGCGCGACGGTACGCTGAGCGGCTCCAACGTCGAACTGTATAAAGAAGTTTCTGCCGCCTTCCCGGACATCGCTTTCCAGTCTTCTGGCGGCATCGGTTCGCTCGATGACATCGCGGCGTTACGCGGCAGCGGCGCGCAGGGCGTGATCGTCGGTCGCGCTTTACTGGAAGATAAATTCACGGTGGCGGAGGCGATTACATGCTGGCAAAACGGATAATTCCTTGTCTTGATGTGCGTGACGGGCAAGTGGTGAAAGGCGTTCAGTTCCGTAACCACGAAATCATCGGCGACATCGTGCCGCTGGCACAGCGCTATGCGCAGGAAGGCGCGGATGAGCTGGTGTTCTACGATATCACCGCCTCATCAGATGGCCGCGTAGTGGACAAAAGCTGGGTGTCGCGCGTAGCGGAAGTGATTGATATTCCATTCTGCGTGGCGGGCGGCATCAAGAGCGAAGAAGACGCGGCGCGCATTCTGCAGTTCGGTGCCGACAAGATCTCCATCAACTCGCCGGCATTAGCCGATCCTACGCTGATTACACGCCTGGCCGATCGCTTTGGCGTGCAGTGCATCGTGGTGGGTATCGATACCTGGTTTGATGAAGCGAGCGGCAAATATCACGTCAATCAGTACACCGGCGACGAAGCGCGCACCAAAGTGACCACGTGGGAAACTCTGGATTGGGTGCAGGAAGTGCAGAAGCTGGGCGCGGGCGAAATCGTCCTCAACATGATGAACCAGGATGGCGTGCGTAACGGCTACGATCTGGTGCAGCTGAAGAAAGTGCGCGATGTCTGCAAAGTGCCACTGATCGCTTCTGGCGGCGCGGGTACCATGCCGCACTTCCTCGAAGCGTTTGAGCAGGCGAATGTCGATGGCGCGCTGGCGGCTTCGGTGTTTCACAAACAAATTATCAATATCGGCGAGTTGAAAAACTTCCTGATCGACAACGGTGTGGAGATTCGCGCGTGTTAACTGCAGAACAACTGGCCAGGCTGGATTGGGTCAAAACCGCGGGCATGATGCCCGTTATCGTCCAGCACAACGTTTCCGGCGAAGTGCTGATGCACGGTTATATGAATGAAGAAGCGCTGCAAAAAACTCTCAGCGAGGGCAACGTCACCTTCTTCTCACGTACTAAAAACCGTTTATGGACCAAAGGCGAAACCTCGGGCCACTTCCTGCAAGTGGCGAGCATTACGCCGGATTGCGACAACGATACCTTGCTGGTGCTGGCGAATCCGATTGGCCCAACCTGCCATCTCGGCACATCTAGCTGCTTCTCACCGGCCGCACCGGACTGGACGTTCCTCTATCAGCTCGAGCAGTTGTTGGCTTCACGCAAAACTGCCGATCCAGAGAGTTCGTATACCGCGAAGCTGTACGCCAGCGGCACCAAGCGTATCGCGCAGAAAGTGGGTGAAGAAGGCGTGGAAACCGCTTTGGCTGCAACGGTTAACGATCGTCACGAGCTGACCAATGAAGCGTCTGATTTGCTGTATCACCTGATGGTGCTGCTGCAGGACCAGGAGCTGGATTTGAGCACCATTATCAATAATCTGCGGGCGCGTCATAAATAACTTTCCGTAGGGTCGCCATTCATGGCGACCAATGTTCCAGGTGCGCATAAATGCGCACCCTACGCTATTCATCAGCATGGAAGACACCATGACCACTCATGAAAAACTACTCGCTCTGCTCGACCAGCGTCAGGCGCGTTATCGCGTGATGAAGCATGAAGCGACCGGCAAGTGTGAAGCGGTGGCGGCAATTCGCGGAACTGAAGTTGGGCAAGGCGCGAAGGCGCTGGTGTGTCATGTGAAAGGTAACGGCATCAAGCAACATGTGCTGGCGGTGCTGCCTGCCGATCAACAAGCGGATCTCAGCAAGGTTGCTGCAGCGGTTGGTGGTCGACGTGCTTCACTGGCCTCACCTGCAGAAGTGGATGCGCTGACCGGATGCGTGTTTGGTGCTATTCCACCCTTTAGTTTCCATCCTGATTTACAGCTGGTTGTTGATCCGTTGCTGTTCGAACGCTATGACGAAATCGCCTTTAACGCCGGATTGCTGGAGCAATCTGTGGTGCTCAACATTGCGGATTATCAGGCGCTGCATAATGGTAACGTGATGAAAATAATCCTCTAATTGCCTTGCCCGGCCCTGAGCGGTACTCTTCTTGACTCAACATCACATCAAAAGAAGACCGATATTATGGCAATTTCTCGTTTAACCGCCCGCCTGCGTCAGACGCTGGCGCTGGCTGTGCTGGCAGGTTGCGCATTTGGCGCGCAGGCAAAAATTGATCAGGTGCGTTTCGCGGTTGATCCTACCTATCCTCCTTTCGAATCCAAAACGCCACAGGGCAAACTGGTCGGTTTTGATATTGACCTTGGCAATGCGCTGTGCGAGCAGATGCAGGCCAAATGCGTGTGGGTGGAAAGCCAGTTCGATGGCATGATCCCGGCGCTAAAGGCGCGTAAGTTCGACGCCATCCTGTCTGATATGGGCATCACCGAAGAACGTCTGAAGCAGATTGATTTCACCGTGCCGCTGTACGACACCCATACGCAGCTGATTGCGCGTAAAGGTTCTGGCCTGCTGCCAACCGCTGAATCGCTGAAAGGCAAAACCGTGGGCGTTGAGCAAGGCACCGTGCAGGAACGCTATGCGCTGGCAAAATGGCAGCCGCATGGTGTGCAGGTTGTGCCTTATGGCGATCAGGCACAGGTTGAGAGTGATTTGATTTCGGGCCGTCTTGACGTGGTGTTTACCGATGCTGCCCAAGCGGCAAACGGCTTCCTGAAACATCCGCAGGGCAAAGATTTCGAATTAGCGGGCCCGATTGTGCAGGATCCGATTATCGGTCCAGGCACCGCGATTGGTCTGCGTAAAGGCGACACCGAACTGAAAACCGCGTTGGATAACGCTTTTGCCGAGCTTAAGAAGAACGGCACTTTCGACAAAATCCAGAAGCAGTACTTCGCGACTGACATTTCCATTCAGCAGTAATCTTTTGGGCGGCTTTTTGCCGCCCTTTTCGCACTCAGCACTATAATTCCATCAGAAAATGAATCAGGCGTCGCGAAAAGCGTGCCTTGAATAAAGGACATCGATAGCGTTATGCAACAACAACATCATCCTCTATTAAGCGCCTCGCTGGGCACGCAACGCGAAATTGTCAGCTTCCACTTCGGCACCGATTCGCAGCAACGCGTCTACATTCAGGCTGCGCTGCACGGTGATGAGCTGCCGGGAATGGCGGTGGCGTGGTATTTGAAACAGAAGCTATTAGCACTGGAATCTGCGGGTCAGCTCAAAGCCAAAATCACGTTGGTGCCGGTCGCGAATCCTTTAGCGATGGGACAACACTGGCACGGTAGCCATCTCGGGCGTTTCCATACGCTTTCAGGACAAGATTTCAACCGCCGCTTCCCGGCATTGGGTGAAGCCTTGGTTGAAGAGCTTGCAGGTTCACTGACGCAGAGTGAATACGAAAATAAGCGTCTAATTCGGGAAGCGATTGATCGTCATTACCGTGACCGCATTGCCCGTACTGAACTTGATTCCCAGCGGTTTACATTGATGCGTATGGCGAGCCAGGCGGATTTAATGATTGACCTGCATTGTGACTGGGATGCGCTGCCGCATCTGTACACTACGCCGCACGCGTGGCCAAACATCGAACCGCTGGCGCGTTGGTTAGGAAGTGAAGTGCAATTGCTGGCGCAGATTTCTGGCGGCGAGCCGTTTGATGAGGCTTGCTGTGAACCGTGGCTAACGTTGGCTGAGCGCTTTGGCGATGAGTATCCTATGCCGCGGGGTTTGCTGCCGGTGACTCTAGAATTGCGCGGTGTTGCAGATGTTTCGCCTGAAATGGCGGAGAAAGATGCTGACGCGATTATCAACGCGCTAATTGAAGGTGGTTATATTGCCGGTGAAGTCGGTGAATCCCCTGCCCTGATTCATCCGGCGACGGAACTGGCGGGATGTGAGTATATCCATGCGGCGCAATCTGGATTAGTGCTTTATCGGCGTGAACTGGGTGAGTGGATTAAGGCTGGAGAAGTGGTGGCAGAGATTGTCGATCCGATTACGGACCAGGTGATGCCGTTGGTGGCGGAGTATGGTGGCGTGTTGTATGCGCGGAATTTGACCAAGTTTGTCACGGCGGGGATGTTGGTGGTGCGGTTGGCTGGGGAGAATGCTGGGAGACGGGGGGCATTATTGGTGGGATAATTCAAGAACTAAAGAGGAATAAACATTTGGCCCACCAAGATAAGTGGGCCAAGAAATTTAATTCAATTTCAATAAAACTAGTACTCAGTTACGTTTAAACTTTTTCATCAAAGTTCTTAGAGGCTGGGTAATCTTCCAGCTATTAGAGGTTAATATTGCGTGATTTTCAGTAGTAAGATTTTTTAGCTGCACAGAAATACGACCATTTTCTTCTAATAAGCTTTCATAAGATAACTCTTTTTGACTAATCTCATTGAGCAAAGTTTTAATTTTTACATTTAATTCATGTTGAGATAGTTCAATTTGTTGCTGCAGAGAAATACTTATATTATCGTTATCGACTCCATTTGTAACTAATTTTGTCCATTCCATTTCAGGGAATGTATCAAGTTGGCTCCAGATGTTTTTCTCTTGTGGTATACAATTTATATTTAAACCTTGCGAATTTTTATTTCTTGAAAAAACATCCCACTCAGTTCCAGCGATATGACGAGAACCAAGAATGTTACTTTCTGATTTTTTCTTTTTTATTATACATAATGAGTTCACGAAAGTAACTGAGTGAATAGTTGAGTAGTCAACACTATCAAGGGATTCACAATCATAAAAACGATAAAATGGAGATAAATAATCTTTCGCATCACGCTTAACACCCCAATGCTCCTGATTTGGAACATCTGCGAGTTTCTTTAAGAATGACATTGAAGAATAGGGGTAATATAACCCTCCTTCGAAGCTTTCCCAATAGCTTGCATGAAGATCTTCAATGATATATATTCCATCATCAGCAATTAATGGAAAGTAAAGCAAGAAGGATTTTATTATATCCGAAGAAACATGTGAGCCATCATCAATAATCACATCAAATGCAGAGGAAACTGATAAAATCTTTTCTTTAATTTCAACTGTTGAAGAATCCCCAATTACCACTTCGATTGAAGGATTATCATAATTTAATTTGGCACAATCAGGATTTATATCACAGCCAACCAGATGCTCAGCCAAAGAAAAGTATCTGCTCCAAATTTCAAGCGAACCTCCATTTTGCACGCCAATTTCTAAAAAATTTGACACAAACGAGCGCCGTTCAAAGAAAAGTTCATCATATACGTCGAGATAAATATCCCATTTATCCGATGATTTACCTTCATGCTGCTGGTACAGTTGCTTCAAATAATTCATTTTTATCAACTCGCAAAGTAACATTAAAACTATGATTGTTTATTGGCACTAACTCTTTTACTAATTTATCATATACACATTTTAATATCGCGTGTTCAACACATCATAAACCTTGATATGAACGCTCCGAAGAAATATAATTTTACACTTACCAGGACATTAGCATAACATTCGAATTTGAAAAATCCCAAGCGTGATGATAACGGATGGCGACTTTATCCTCTTTTCAACCCAATGATAGATTGAACTCATATGAAATATTCGTCTGTTTTTAAACTACTTCGGAGTGACCCAGCTTCGAACTTACAATCACAGAATAGCACGCATGTGCCCTCACAAGACCAGTTCGCGGATTTTTTATCCAATCTTGCAAGGTTGCGTCCGGACTTATCAGATGCGTATATCAAAAGTCTTTTATTAGATGAAAAACAATATCTTTCATTCTATCAAGATATAAGAAACTCCGGATTGTCGGGAACTTATCATTACTATACATATGGATACAAAGAAGGGCGCGAATTTTTCGAACCTAATTTTCGTGCCATTAAAAAATTAGAGCGCTTTGAATCTGGCCAATCAATAATTTTCTTTGATACTGTTAAGACAAATGCTTCTTTTCTTTATCGCGGGTACTTCCCAGAAGTACGAAAAAATTCTTCGGTAATCATCCATCAGGATACGAGTTTTCTGGACTCCGTTAAAGAGATTTTTATAGCAAAAGAGATGGTATTCATCCGCCCCAGCAATGGTAGCCGAAAAACAAAATACTTTATGCATCTTTGCCGTACTTTAAATGTAAAAATCATAATTGATGTAGATGACCTTTTACTTCCAGATTACTCGGAGTACAAAGGGGCTGTTCGGTCAGGTATTTCTGATTATCATCAAATACTCAAGGATATGACCAGAGACTCATCCATTTTATTAGGCGCCGACCAGATGGTATGTTCAACTAAAACCATCGCTAATTTACATTCTGATTTGATTGAGAATATCTCAATTTCTAAAAACAAATTACCTCGAGAATATTTTCTTCCCAGAGAGAGTTTAGGCAAAAAAATTATTAATAGAAAAGTCCGGGTGTTGTATTTATCTGGATCAAAAACTCATTTAAAGGACTATAGTACAATCAGTGGTCCCTTGATGAAACTGGCGCAAGATTACCCTAATAAGTTTAGTTTGAGTTTCTTAGGTATGGTTAGCGACCAAACATCTATATTTTCACATCTGGGTGTAGAGTGTAATTTTTTACCATTAGTTAATTTTAATGAAATGCTTTCTGAAATTAATAAACATGACATCGTTTTAGTTCCGTTAGAAAAAACCGTTTTTAATGATGCTAAATCTAATATCAAGTTTATAGAAGCCGCATCTCAGGGCGTCGCTATTATTGCATCTTCCGTTGCAGAATACGTTGATTGTATTACAAATAACGAAAATGGTTGGATATGCTCCACTGAGGATGAATGGTATGCAACTCTTTCTTATTTATTTGATAATCCGGAAGCTATTACTAACGCTTCGCTTAAAGCATATGACTCAGCAATTGCAGGTTACAGTTTATGAATAATTTCACTGTCAAAGGTATCTTTACTTCTGCTGGAAATAATAGGACTGATAGTCACATTATCTACTTGCCATTTAATAAGTCTCACTTTGAACTTGCTTTAATTGTTGCAGAGCAAAGTCGTTATGAAAGTTACATATATTCCGAAAACTTTGAATTAATTGCAAGGGAGTATTTAACTTTAAACCCGGAAAGTAAAATAAAATTCATACTCGACAAAGATTCTGTTGCTGGACTTTTACCAAATATGGATAAGGCAGTGGTTTTTTTGGGATATGTAGTTCCATTTATTCCTGTTACAATTAATGAAATTGTCTCTGCTTGTTTGAAGGTGAAATTACCTATATACGAAATTCCACATGGCATGTTCCAGACAGGAATAAACTTAGCTGATGACTCAAAACTAATAAGCACACGCTCACATTACTTTGGTTTTGGTGGTATGTTGCCATCAATTTCTGATAAAAAGCTACAGTGGTTTGGCGATCAAGGATTTGGATATCCAAGAACAGTAAAAAAAGAATCTTACAAAACAAGGCCGTTACCAAAATTCACTTTAATCACATCTAATACTAATTGGTATCTATATTCACCTTCAGATAAAAGGGCTTTTTACGCTGAAATCTTTAATTATGCTAAAAATAACCCTGCGGAAGTTTTTATTTGGTGTGTTCATCCTGCGGAACTATCTGAACATGCATTCAGTTCAAATGCGTTAGATTACAGACCTAAAAATATATATTTATATGGAATGGATAAAGATATTTATTTCGGTGGAATAGAAGGTTCTGATGATTTAATACCATACTGTGAATATGGAATTTCTACAGTCACAACGTGTTTATTAGATTACGAAATACATAATAAAAGGGTTAATCTATTTAGATGCGATGGCGTAAATGAACTAATTAAAGTCATTGCTGAAAAACATACATTCTCAGTATCATCAGAAATAACACCTGACGCTTGTTTTTTCAGAACAGGCTTCCTTAAGGAATTTAACACTGAAATCTATGACCATCTTCTTTCAGAAGAAATTATTATTACAGACAACTCTAAACATAATTATCTGTCATCATTTTTGATACAGCCAATGTCAGTTTAAAAAAAAAGCCTCTTAAAGAGGCTTTTTTTACTATAGCTTAATCCAACCACTCGGTGTGAAACACGCCATCTTTATCAATGCGCTTATAAGTATGCGCACCGAAATAATCACGCTGAGCCTGAATCAGATTTGCCGGCAAAAATTCTGAACGATAGCTATCGTAATATGCAATAGCAGCAGAGAAGGTCGGCGTCGGAATACCGTTCTGAATAGCGTAAGACACTACGTCACGCAGCGCCTGCTGGTACTCATCAGCGATATTCTTGAAGTAAGGATCCAGCAGCAGGTTAGCAATGTTAGCGTCCTGTGCGTATGCATCAGTAATCTTCTGCAGGAATTGCGCACGAATAATGCATCCAGCACGGAAAATCTTCGCAATTTCACCGTATTGCAGATCCCAGTTATTCTCTTCCGACGCAGCGCGCAGCTGTGAGAAGCCCTGAGCATAGGAAACGATCTTACCCAGATAAAGAGCGCGACGAACTTTCTCGACGAACTCAGCCTTATCGCCAGTAAATGCTTTAGCCTGAGGACCGCTCAGCACTTTAGAAGCTGCAACACGTTGGGTCTTCAGGGAGGAAAGATATCGGGCAAATACTGACTCAGTAATGAGTGAGAGCGGCTCGCCGAGATCCAGTGAGCTCTGGCTAGTCCACTTACCGGTGCCTTTGTTAGCGGCTTCATCCAGAATCACATCAACCAGGTATTTACCGTGTTCATCTTTCTTAGTGAAGATATCTTTGGTGATGTCGATCAAGTAGCTGCTTAACTCACCGTTGTTCCAGTCAGTAAAGGTTTTTGCCAGCTCTTCATTGTTGAGGCCTAACGCGCCTTTCAACAGTGCATAAGCTTCAGCAATCAGCTGCATATCACCGTATTCGATGCCGTTATGCACCATTTTTACATAGTGACCAGCACCGTTTGGACCGATGTAAGCAACGCAAGCTTCGCCATCTTCTGCACGAGCAGCAATCTTATCTAAAATTGGTGCAACCAATTCATACGCTTCTTTTTGGCCGCCAGGCATAATTGAAGGCCCTTTCAGTGCGCCCTCTTCACCACCGGAAACACCGGTACCAATGAAATTGAAGCCCTGGTCAGAAAGTTCTTTGTTACGGCGCACAGTATCTTTATAGAAGGTGTTACCACCATCAATCAGGATGTCGCCCTTGTCCAAATGCGGAGTCAAAGAAGCAATCGTTTTATCTGTAGCTTCACCAGCCTGTACCATCAAAAGGATGCGACGTGGTTTTTCCAGCGATTCAACAAACTCTTCAACAGTATAAAAAGGAGCGAGTTTCTTACCTTGGTTCTCAGCGATGACTTCATCAGTCTTTTCGCGCGAACGGTTGAAGATAGAAACAGTGTAACCGCGGCTCTCAATGTTAAGAGCCAAGTTACGGCCCATCACTGCCATACCGACAACACCGATTTGTTGCTTGGACATTATCTACTCCTGTCTGAAGTTACCGTCACAAACACAAGTTTGTGATTGAAGTGGCAAATATGTTAACTCATCTCTCACCAATAAAGGTAGTGAATGGTGCGATGATAAAACACACAAGAAATGTGGATGATTATGTATTGGTTAACAAATCACCTTTTTTGATATTTGACTTGAAATAAAGCGGCAGAACTTCCTCAGGCGTACCGTCCATTTTTACCGTGCCGTGCTCGAGCCAAAGAATTCTTGTACAGGTTTTTCTTAACAATTCGTTACTATGGCTTGCAAGAATCAATATCTTCGTTGCATTAATAATATTGGTTAATCGAGTTTCAGCTTTTTCTTTAAAGCCTTCATCACCTACAGATAGCCATTCATCCATAAGGAGAATTTCGGGAGTAAAAATAGTACTAACACTAAACCCCAGACGCATTTGCATCCCAGAAGAATAAGTACGAACAGGCATGTCAATAAAATCACCAAGATCGGTGAATTCAATGATCTCTTCAATTCGTGCATCGATTTCTTTTTTCCTCAGTCCTAATAAGGCACCGCGAATATAGATATTTTCTCTGCCCGTAAACTCCTGATTGATCCCTAATGAAATAGAAATTAAAGAACCAATGTCGCCTTCAATCGTAGCGCTACCGCTGGTTGGATGATAGACCTTACTAAACATCCTGAGCAGCGTTGTTTTACCCGCACCATTATGGCCAATTAGGCCGACTCGCTCGCCATCTTTGATTTCGAAGTTAAGATTATTGAGGGCCGAAACCACAACTTTACCATCGTGCTGACCAACCTTTCCACCGGTAGCAAAATTGATAAAGTTCTTTTTAATCGATCTTGCCTGGGCGTTGAATATTGGGAAATCAATACCCACATTTTCAAATTTAATAATAGCCATTACATTACACCCAATAAGGAACGCGGTATTTATATTTGCTCGTCATCGCAATCGATAAAGCCAAACCAACTACTGCCATTACGCCAGCAATGATGTAACTGCTCATCATTGGAATCTCACCTAATAATGGACCTCTTACCAAATCAATCAAATGGTAGAGAGGGTTAAAGGTGAGTAAGGCTGCGGCGGCACTATGCGAAAGAAGTTTTGGCATCCAAATTACTGGGGTCAGATAGAAGATAACCTGCATAATACTTAACACAATTTGTGTCATATCACGGAAGCGTGCACAAATCATCGAAAGAATCATTAACGCCCAGGTTAAATTCAAAATCAGCAGGATAAAACCTGGTATCACCAGAAAAACAGTCCAGTCTACGCTTTTCTGCACTGCAATCAGGACCAGAGGAAATATTACGATATTGTGCAGGAAGATGATGAAGTTTTTCCAAATTACACGCATTACGTGAACATGTAATGGAACGGGTAACTGCTTAATAATCCCTTCTGAAGATATCAGGGCATCACAACCTTCTGAGATGGAGCTTTGGATAAAGCTCCATGTTATCAAACCAAGAGTTAGATAGGGCAAAAACTCTTTGACGTTGGTTTTGAAGAGATTACCAAAAACTAATCCCATGGTCGTGATCATAACTGCCATACTGATTGTGATCCAAAACGGCCCCATCTTGGACCGTTTGTATCGCATCTTAATGTCCTGACCACCCATCACTTTTACAACGTGAAAGTTTCTTAACGCAGAGGTGAAGTCATCCCACCCCACTGATTTTTGCTTATTCGACATTACAAAATTCCAAATTGGTATGCCAGACGATTCAATCCGACAAGGAACTTATCACCGCACAGACGAGCTAGGATCAATGTCATAAACTCTTCCCTTTGGGATTCTTCAAGCTGATCTCTCAACTTGATAATATCATTCATGCTACAAACGCAGCGGAACATCAGATCAAGCTTAATTATAGGTAAACCACAATTATGTAATGCGAGGCAGTTGACGTGGATTTGCGATCCCATCGTAAATTCATCCAGATACAAAGATATTAATCTTTGTTTGAACTGGCTATTCAGCAATGCTTCTTTGTGCGAGTAATTTCTGAAAAAATTCACTGCTTCTAAATAGTCAACCTTGCTTGAACTTAATGTTGAATATTCTTTATCAACAGAGTTGTATTCCACAACATTGTCACTAGCAAATGCCAACTTTTCAGCTCTCTTATTAGAGAGAATGTATTTATTATAATAAGATGATAAGACTTCATCATTTGCTATTAAACCGGTAATGGATTTATTTGTCCAGGCACTAACACCTTCACGACGGTAGTAATAGTAATTCTCATAGAAAACTTCATCAGTGCTAAGCTTTCTTTCCATGAACGAGACATTGAAAAGAGACTTAAAGTTTTGCTCAGAACTAACCAGTGACTTAAGAAGCTTACTTAAACCGAACTCACCTCTTTTTATAACCAAAGGTCTTACGTTCGATGACTTATAGTTTAACCAAAAATTTTTGAACTTTTCATTCTTAGTTATTTTACCTGCTACTGAAATACAGAATGAACCAAGATGATGAGAGTGCTGACTATTTTCTGTAGCACCCATTACTTCAACGTTAGTGTCAAATAAATTTTTAACAAATTCAGGCAAGCCATTCTTCGAGAAAAACACACTGTCATTGATGATAAGCAACCTTTCACACTTTTCCTCAAAACCTGCATCGAAGAAATATTTCATCCCTGCTTTATAGCTGCCAAAATCACGCCCGTAATTATCACGCTCTATATATACATCGGTTAACTCAGAGGGATAATTTTGTTCTTCCAACCTTAAGGTATTAACGGCAATAACAAATACATTATTGCGTTTCGCTTCTTTTAACAGCTCAAGCGTATCATTTCTAAGCGATGATTTCTCATAGAGCGCAAGCAGCATAACCTTGCCACCCGTGAAGTCATTCTTGACTTTAACATTCGTATATTTTTTTGTCTTAATATCATCGCGAATTGATAGCACGCCATAATATATATAAATTACAATTTTCAGGAAAAACCTGATAATCATAAAAATAATTCTTTTCATATTAACACCGTCGATGGTTAAACTAATTTCCTAAAGAGATTCATGATAAAGAAAGCACATGTTTCAATGAAGCTTTGTCTATAAAATCCACCCTTAATAAAGTTAGTAATTCGTTTCAAAAGACTTCCATTCAAAGCACTAAATCTTTCATAATCACGTCTATTCTCAGCCGGCATCCTGTCTTTCAAACACTCAAGCGCCATACAATTTTTCTCGCTCCAGCATTTAAATTCACCTGCAAACAAACGATTAAATCTTGTGAGCTTAGACAAAACACCCGTGTTACTGCCCACTAAATTCTGCCCATGCTGGCGGTAGAGAATCTTTGGTTCACGATCGTAGATTACTGTTCCATTCATTGCACTGCATATGATGTACAAAATCCAGTCATGAGAAACAATCTGAAGGTTAGCAGGGAATGTCTCAAACACCGTTTTTAGTCCACGACTAAAAACCATCGTGTTGCCGCCCGCATAGCTTTGCAAAAGTGCATTACTAAAAGTAAATTCTTTCAGAAAACACGGTGAAAAACCGATATTACCTTCATCAGAATCAATCAGCTTTGTGCGTGAACCATATAAAGCATAGTTGTCAGGAGATGAATCATTTGTTGTTAACTGATTAATAGCTTCTTCCAGCTTATTGTCACACCAAATATCATCCTGATCACAGAAGGCATAAAACGGCGAATCAATATCTCTTCTATTAAGCAGGCTATAGAAATTGGCGGCAAATCCTTTACCTGGCCCCTGAAACAGGATAACTCTACCATCAGAAAATTCTTTGGCAAAACGGGTAACGATTGCACAAGTGCTATCCGTTGAACCATCATCAGAAACAATCAGCGTCCAATTAGTATAAGTTTGAGAAGCAATGGAACGCAGCTGCTTTTCTAAGTATTTCTCGCCATTATAAGTACCCATCAGGATACTTATTTTTCCTTTATCGCTCATCATCATCAGCTATATAAAAAAAGGATGAGTTAATCCTCATCCTTAGTTTCGGGAATCAATCAAATGTCACTGCTTGTGCAAATGGAGTTCCGTCTTTATCTTTAGCAGAAAGCGCGGGAAGTTCATTCACATCGATTGGCCAGGTGATATTGAGATCTGAATCGTTCCAAAGTAATGAGTGTTCATTTTTAGGATTATAATAATCAGTACATTTGTAAACAAATTCAGCACTTTCAGATGTTACATAAAAACCATGAGCGAAGCCCTCTGGAACCCACAACTGACGTTTATTATCAGATGACAGGTACACACCTACCCATTTTCCAAAGGTTGGCGATGACTTTCTCATATCAACTGCCACATCATACACTTCACCAGAGACAACCCTGACGAGTTTACCTTGTGTATTTGTGGTTTGATAATGTAAGCCACGCAAAATACCTTTAGAAGATTTCGAATGGTTATCCTGCACAAAGGTACGTGGACAAACCAGTTCTTCAAACTTCTTCTGTTGCCAGGTTTCCATAAAGAAACCTCTTTCATCACCAAAAACGGCTGGCTCAATGATTTTCACATCAGGAATATCAGTATCAATAATCTTCATTAGAGCTTTCCGTTATAGAGCGCCATCAGGTATTTGCCATAATCATTTTTGAGCAATGGCTGTGCCAGCTCTTTCAATTTTTCAGCATCAATAAAGCCCATACGGAACGCAATTTCTTCCGGGCATGCGACTTTAAGCCCCTGACGAGTTTCGATGGTTTGAATAAAATTATTCGCTTCAATCAGGCTCTGATGAGTACCAGTATCGAGCCAGGCATGACCGCGCCCCATAATGGATACAGACAATTCACCTTTTTCAAGATAGAGATTGTTGATGTCAGTAATTTCTAATTCACCGCGTGGAGAAGGCTTAAGATTTTTAGCCAATTCAACAACGCTATTATCATAGAAATACAGACCAGTAACTGCGTAGCTACTTTTAGGTTCAGTTGGCTTTTCTACTAAAGAAACTGCTTTACCTGATTCATCAAATTCCACCACACCATAACGCTCGGGATCGTGAACGTGATAAGCAAACACCGTTGCACCGTGCTTTTTATTTGAGGCTTCTTCGAGTTGCTTGTGTAAATCGTGGCCATAAAAAATGTTATCGCCCAGAATCAACGCGCAGTTGTCGTTGCCGATGAACTCTTCACCCAAAATGAAAGCCTGCGCCAGACCGTCTGGGCTTTCCTGCACTTTGTACTGAATGTTCAAGCCCCATTGAGAACCGTCGCCTAGCAGGCTTTCAAAACGCGGCGTATCTTGCGGCGTGCTGATAATTAAAATGTCACGAATGCCCGCTAACATTAGAGTGCTGAGCGGATAATAAATCATTGGCTTGTCATAGATTGGCAATAGCTGCTTACTGACGGCCATCGTCACTGGATAAAGGCGTGTTCCTGAACCGCCAGCAAGGATGATTCCTTTTTTACTATTCACAACGTTATCCTTTAATTTAGTAATCTGACTCAATACGCTTAATTATAGAGTTCATCCAGCATACGCTTTACACCAACCTTCCATTCCGGAAGCGTTAATTCAAAAGCGGTAGTGAACTTGCTGGTATTGAGCCTTGAATTAGATGGGCGTTTTGCTGGCGTAGGGAAAGCTGCAGTATCAACGGTGTTCACTGCTTTTACTTTCAGCTCTAAACCTTTTTCTCGAACACAATTAATCACAAACTCAGCATAAGCGTGCCAGGTTGTCACGCCTGAAGCGATAAGATTATAAATGCCCGATTTTTTAGGATTCGCCAGAGTCGCTTTGATTGCATGCGCGGTACTGTCCGCAATCAATTCTGCACCAGTTGGCGCACCGAATTGATCGTTGATGACAGATAAGGCTTCGCGTTCTTGCGCCAAACGAATCATCGTTTTAGCAAAGTTATTGCCTTTGGCAGCATAAACCCAGCTGGTGCGCAAAATTAAATAGTGTGGTGCATTGGCGATGATGGCTTCTTCACCTTGGCGTTTAGTCTTGCCATAAGCGTTCAGTGGTGAAGTAGCATCTTCTTCGTTCCAGGGACGCTCGCCGCTGCCATCAAACACATAATCCGTTGAGTAGTGAACCAGCAACGCCTTCACATCACGAGCAGCGCAGGCCAACGCTTTTACGCTGGTCGCGTTGATTAATTCAGCATTGTGCAGGTCGCTTTCGGCTTTATCGACAGCCGTATAAGCTGCGGCATTCACAATCACGTCAGGCTCAATATCCCGTACCGTTTTTTCAATGCCGGCAGGATTGGTTAAATCGCCGCAGTGATCTGCCGAATGGCGATCTAAAGCAATAACCTCACCCAATGGGGCCAGAGCGCGTTGCAGTTCCCAGCCAACCTGACCATTTTTACCTAACAGCAAAATTTTCATTAGCTACGCTTCTCGTAGTTTTGCTCAATCCAGTTCTGATACGCCCCGCTCTTCACATGCTCAACCCATTGTTGGTTGTCGAGATACCACTGCACGGTTTTACGTAAGCCGGTTTCGAAGCTTTCCTGCGGTTTCCATCCCAGATCGCGTTCAATCTTTGAAGCGTCAATCGCATAGCGACGATCGTGACCCGGGCGATCTGCAACATAGGTAATTTGCTGAGCGTATGAAGTCTCTTTTGGACGCAGCTCATCCAGCAATTCACATACCTTGTGCACCACTTCGAGATTTTGCTTCTCGTTATGGCCACCAATGTTGTAAGTGGTGCCAGTTTTCGCCTGCGTCACTACGGTATAGAGCGCACGCGCATGATCTTCCACATACAGCCAATCGCGAATTTGGTCACCTTTACCATAAATTGGCAGCGGCTTTCCTTCCAGCGCATTGCTGATGATCAGCGGGATGAGTTTTTCCGGGAAATGATAAGGACCGTAATTGTTGGAACAGTTGGTCACAACAATTGGCAGGCCGTATGTGCGGCCCCAGGCGCGAACCAGATGGTCACTTGCGGCTTTGGTAGAAGAGTACGGGCTACTTGGTGCGTACGGGGTTTCTTCAGTGAACAATGGGAGTTCACCTGAGGTTTCATCAGGATGAGGTAAGTCACCATACACTTCATCCGTGGAAATATGGTGGAAACGAAAAGCCTGTTTTTTATCAGCGGCTAATGCAGACCAATATTGGCGGCTTGCTTCCAGTAACGCATAAGTTCCAACAACGTTAGTCTGTACGAATTCAGAAGGCCCGGTAATAGAGCGGTCAACGTGGCTTTCTGCCGCCAGATGCATTACCGCATCAGGCTGAAATTCGTTGAATACATTCAGCAAGGCCACGCCATCGCAAATATCAACTTTTCTGAAGTTATAACGCGCATTTTGGCTTTCAGCTTTCAGTGATTCAAGGTTGCCAGCATAGGTCAGTTTATCGACGTTAATCACTTCATCATTGGTATGGTTGATAATATGACGAACAACTGCCGAACCGATAAATCCTGCACCACCTGTAATTAAGATTTTCATAACGTCCCGTTTTTCCTGACTCGCTCAGTGAGGCTTATACCAAATGGAATTAATCTGCTGTGTCGTTCAGCCACGCTACCGCCCTTGGGTTGCAGCTCCCACATAGCTGATGTTTAAGGCAAAATTTAATTAAAAGCACGCCGGCTTTTATGCTGCTATCTTGCTGTTAACTCTATTCTTTATTACCGAAACCAATAAATATGGTTTAACGGTAAGCAGCTAAGAATTCTACCACTCGTAAAGTTCAATGACGAACAAATTACAGATTTTCCGGGGGTGTTAGTTTAAGTATTGACCGCTTTGGGTCGGTGGTGATGTTTGCTGAGTCAATAATTCAACTCGATCAGATTTTGACTAAAGCTCAGAAGTGTTTTTTCAGACGAGGTGCAAGGAAAAAGCGGGCGCTAAGGCCCGCAATAGTGTTATTCAAACCCATTCGGATTCTTCGACTGCCAGTTCCACGTATCACGCATCATGGCATCAATCCCGCGTGTCACGCGCCAGTCCAGTTCGTTGTTCGCCAGCGTCGCATCCGCCCAGAACGCTGGCAGATCGCCGTCACGGCGTGGCTTGAACTCAAACGGAATTGGCTTGCCGGAACCTTTCTCAAACGCCTTGATCATCTCCAGCACGGAGAAGCCCACGCCGCCGCCGAGGTTGTAGGCTTTGTAGCCTTCAACTTTGGCTAAATGATCCAGCGCTTTCAGGTGCCCTTCTGCCAGGTCGACAACGTGAATGTAGTCGCGCTGTGCAGTGCCATCTGGCGTGTCGTAGTCGTCGCCAAACACGCCCAGCTTCTCCAGACGGCCAATCGCCACCTGCGCGATGTACGGCAGCAGGTTGTTTGGAATGCCGGTTGGATCTTCACCGATTTCGCCAGATTCATGCGCGCCAACCGGGTTGAAGTAGCGCAGCGCGATGGCTTTGAAGTTCGGGTCCGCTTTAGCGAAATCGCGCATCACGAATTCGATCATCAGCTTAGAGGTACCATACGGGCTAGTCGTGCCGCCAATTGGCGTGGTTTCCACGTAAGGAACCGGTGCATCCGCGCCATAAACGGTCGCAGATGAGCTGAAGATGAAGTTCCACACGCCAGCAGCGCGCATCTCTTCCAGCAGCACCACGGTGCCAGCCACGTTGTTTTCGTAGTATTCCAGCGGCATACGCGTGGATTCGCCAACGGCTTTCAGTGCAGCGAAGTGAATCACGGCGCTGATATCGTTAGTAGCAAACAGGTCACGCAGGCAGGCGCGATCGCGGATGTCGCCTTCAACGAACACCGCTTTTTTACCCGACAGCTTTTCCACGCGGTTGATGGCTTCGCGGGAAGCATTGCAAAGGTTATCCAGGACCACAACGTCGTCGCCACGCTCTAACAGCGCCAGCACCGTATGGGAGCCGATATAACCCGCTCCGCCCGTTACCAAAATAGCCATGTGTACTCCTTTAAACCGCGCTAATGGCGCGGTAGAGAATGAGGAAGCTTATTTCGCCAGGATTTTCTGAATGGATTCGCGGAAATCGCGGCCCTGATCGTTGTTACGCAAGCCGTAAGAGACGAATGCCTGCATGTAACCGAGTTTACGACCGCAATCATAGCTGGTTCCGGTCAGCAGTTGCACATCAACCGGCTTCTTCTTGCTCAGGGATGCAATAGCATCGGTCAGCTGAATACGGCCCCATGCGCCTGGCTCGGTGCGCTCCAGCTCTTCCCAGATATCGGCAGAAAGCACGTAACGGCCAACTGCCGTCAAGTCAGAGTCGGTTGAGCCGGCTTCTGGCTTCTCGATAAAGCTGGTGATGGTGCTGATATCGCCTGGGTTATCAATCGGCTCTTCGGTGGTCAGCACGCCGTATTCGGTGAGGTCTTCACCCGGCATGTGTTTCGCCAGCACCTGGCTGTGGCCAGTATCTTCGAAGCGAGCAACCATTGAGGCGAGGTTATAACGCAGGTGGTCAGCGGTAGAGTCATCCAGCAGCACGTCTGGCAGCACCACCACAAATGGGTTGTCGCCAATCATTGGACGCGCACACAGCACGGAGTGGCCCAGACCCAACGGGTTAGCCTGACGCACGTTCATAATGGTCACGCCCGGCGGACAGATTGACTGCACTTCGCTGAGCAGCTGACGTTTAACGCGTGCTTCGAGCAGCGCTTCCAGCTCGTAAGTGGTATCGAAGTGGTTTTCCACTGCATTTTTGGAAGCATGGGTGACCAGCACAATCTCCTTGATGCCAGCCGCGACGCATTCGTCAACAATGTATTGAATCATTGGTTTGTCGACGATTGGCAGCATCTCTTTCGGAATGGCTTTGGTCGCAGGAAGCATATGCATACCGAGACCCGCAACTGGGATTACTGCTTTAAGCTTGGTCATATTTATTCCATTTCATGAAGTGAATACGTGGGGTCGATTATGCAGGATCGGCCGGTCGAGCAAGTATAATCTTTATCTGAAAAACCGGCACTAACTCTCTGTCACGCCATCAAAAATCGCTAATTTGGCCGGTAAAAATGCCAGTATTCCAAAGCGGAAACGATGCACTAAGCCGCTGAAAATTAGTAGAAGGATGGGATGATCGTTTAAGAGGGTGAGACCAGTGATTTTCAGAAAAGTTAACGTGTAGGAAATGTAAGGTCACCATAAATGGCGACCCTACAAAGGAGTGGCGCGATTTTCGTAGGGTACGCATTTATGCGCACCTGCATACATACCCAAATTTATGCTTAACTGAGCGGCATTACACCATCAATGGTGACCCTACGAAGGTTACAGCCAGCCCTCAAACCATTCTGGCATCACGAACAGGTTGAAGTGGTTTACCAGCATCATCAGCGCCACAAATACCACCGACACTGAAACCCACTGGCGCGCATACGGCATAAAGCGGATGCCAATAACCGGCTTGATGAAGAACGGATGCGCGAAGGCAGAAATCAGTACCTGCGAGATCGACAGAGTCAGCGCCACATACAGCACGTTCGGCCAGATGTAGGTTGTCGCCAGCACCGCTACCACCACCAGGCTCGCCACAATGTTCCAGTAGAACTCAACATTGGTGCGGCCGTTGGCCTGTGAAATCGCGCCGGTTAAGCCGCCCATCGGACGTAGCATGCCAAACAGCAGCATCAGCGGAATCAGATGGTAAACCTGCTCATGCGAAGCGCCGTACAGCACGCGCACAATCACCGGTGACAGAATGCCAATCGCCAGATACATCGCGCTGCTGAACAGCATGATGACGAAGGTGCCTTTCAGGAACAGCTTTTTCAGCTGCTCCGGATCGTGCTGCTTCTCAGCAAAGCGCGGCAGCGCCAGACGGTTAATCACCGGCGAAACCAGCTTCAGCGGTTGCAGAATCAGCTCTTTTGCCAGCGAGTAAATCCCCAGCGTCTCCGCGCCCATCACTTTACCGACGATCAGCGCATCCGCCTGAGTACGCAGCTGGTTAATGGTCTGCGAACCCAGTTGATACACGCCGTAACGCACCGCACTTACAAAGGTTTTGCCGTCGAATTCCCAGGTCGGACGCCACGATTTCTCGCCGAAGTAGATCATGCAGAGAATTCGCGTGAAGGCGTTGATGAACAGGCCAAGAATCGCCGCCGCCACGGTGAGCGAGGTGTAATACAGCATCGCGACAGTACACAGGAACGCGAACAGCTTGGTTGCCATCTCAATCTTCGCCAGCGTCACCATGCGTTTGGTTTTCACATAGTGCGCCTGATACTGCGACAGATGTCCCAGCACCAGGAAGTTGAGGCTGGTGAGCATGATTAGCCCGACCAGCTCCGGCAGGTGATAGAACCACGCCACCGGATAAGCAATCGCCAGCATAATCAAGCCGGTGCAGAAACTGAGCGAGACGTTCACCCAGTAAATGGTGCTCTGCTCGCGGCGATTAATATCCTGGCGATGCACGATGTAGCTGCTCATGCCCATATCCTGCAGCACGGTCGCCACCGCCAGAATCGCATTGATGATCGCCAATAAACCCAGCTCGTGGGTTTCCAGTTTGCGCGCCAGAACGGCGAGCTGTAACACCTGAAGCAATGCGGCAAAACAGGTACTACCAAACAGCCAAACGGCCTGTTTTTTTAATCCGCTCACACCATGCGCTCCAGAATTTTCGCCAGCTCACCGTAAGCGATGTGCTGATTGAACTCAGTTTCGACTTTCTGCCGCGCGGCCGCGACCACCGGAGCCACATCGACATCGCCGCGCGACAAGCGCAGCAGCGTCGCCGCCAGCTCGTCAGGATCGTTCTCAGCCACCAGCCATCCGCTGACGTCATTCTCAATCAGTTCAGGAATGCCGCTGTGATAGGTGGAAACCACCGGCAAGCCAACCGCCATCGCTTCCATCAGCGCCACCGGAATGCCTTCCATATCGCCATCTGCGGCGGTTTTGGACGGCAGCAGGAAGATGTCCGCTTCGTTCAGCGCCTGACGAATCTCGTCCTGCGGCTTAAAGCCCGGCATGTCGACGCAATCCTGCAATCCAGCGCGCGCAATGTGCTCGCGCATCATGCCGTCCTGTTCGCCGTTACCGATGATGGTGAACTGGAACTGGCCGCCGTTATTGCGCAGGATTTCGCTGGCTTTCACCGCCACATCCAACCCTTTCTTCTCGGTCAGACGCGCAACAGAGACGATGCGCAGCGGTTGATGGAAGGCTTCACGCGGACGGAAGTTAAACTTCTCCGGCTCGATGCCCATACGCGTCACGTGCACCTTAGCGCGCGGACAGCCCATCTCAATCAGCTTGTTCTCCCACAAGTGGCTGATAGGCAGCATCAGTTCACTCTGTTTAAACAGGTTGATGTAGTCGAGCTTGTGCTCTTCGAGGATGTGACGACGCGAAATGTCCGCGCCGTGGAACACCGTCGCCTGCTTGCCTTTCAGCACACCGAGCTCGCGCAGCTTGTTCGCCAGCGCGCCGGCATAGCCGAAGTGCACCAGAAACACATCTGCGGTGTAAGGCTGCTTAGTATTGGCGACAATCGCCGGCAGCAGCAGTTTGCTGGCCTGTGCGCCGTAGCGACGCACATTCAGCGACTTCAGCAGCGCGCCTTTGGTGATTTTCGGCAGTATCAAGCCGATACGCTGCGTCAGCTTATCGAGGTTGGATACTTTCTCTTCCGGCAGTAAATAGTGAGTTTTCGCTGCCAAATTGTAGTCATCGAACGCGGCGTGGCGATTGATCATATCGCCCGGAAACACGGAGATAATCTCCACGTCGTAGCCTGCGTCAATGAAATGCGTCACCTGATTGAGCACAAAGGTCTCAGAGGCAACAGGGAAACGCATGGTGAAAAAGGTCAGCTTCATCACTTCACCCCAGGACGTTGAGAATTTCTGCTGTAATGCGGTTACCAATCTCACGCTCCTGCGCCACCGCGGTATCAACTTTGTGTTTCACGTTGTCGTAGTCGGCCAGCACCGTCTGCACTTTATCGATGAGCGAACCATCCATCAGGCTCTGCACATCGGTTGCCATCTGCGGCAGGCCAAGCTGTTTCATCACGCCGAGCGACTTGTGCTCGTAGTTGATGGCCACGGCTGGCGTACCAAAGTTCATGGAGATGATGGCGGAGTGCAGGCGGGTACCAATTGTCAGATGACAATGGCTGAGGAGGATGCCGAGTTCGAGGTCGTTGAACTCGTCCATGATGACATGGTAATGCTCGGGATGCTCGACATGATCGCGCAACGTCAGCGCCACCATGCGGTCATCTTTGGCGTAGCTATCAATACCGGTACAGGTAGAGAAGGCAACCACCTGATAACCTTCGGCAATCATCGCGTTTATCACGCGGCCAAAGGCAGCTTCATACTCTTTCTGCGTCACGCCGAGACGTTTGTCGAACGGCGCCAGTTCACGCACGGTAATAGCAATGGTTTTGCGTGCGCTGATAATCGCCTGCCAGTGCAGCAGGTTATGGCTTGGATTGGCCACTTCACGCGCTTCAACCAGGAACGCGGTATCGACGCCCTTCTTCACTTTGCTGGTGGTCACGCCATCTTGCTTCAGGCGGTCGTAACTCACCTCTTCGCGCAGCACCAGGCTGTCGACGCGATCAAAGACAAAGTTCGCCAGCGCATTAACGCGCGGGTTTTCGAATGGACCGACCGAGTGACCGACCATATGCAGCGGCTTTTTCGCCATCAGCGCACAGAGCGCGTGGTCGAATTGGGTTACGCCGTAGAGATCGACGAAGAACGAGCCGCCAACCTGAATAATCGCATCATACTGCGCAAGGCTTTTGGTAAACGCCGCCAGATGCGGTGGCACCGAGAAGGATTTGTATACGCCGCCTTTGCCGAGGTGCGCCATCATGATGTCCGGCATCAAACGGTTCGCCACTTTGCGTTTCAGGCTGCCGACTAACCCTTTGCCCGATTTGCTGTTGTGCAGGAACAGGGAATCCTGCTGGATATCCTGCTGCAGTAAATAGCCAGAGCTTGTTGGATAACGGCTGATCACATCGATATCCAAATCCGCGCGCGCGGATTTCAGTGAATCAATCAGCCCACGTAAAATCGCGCCATCCCCACGATTTCCACAGGTATGGTTTCCTACCAATAAAATCTTCATAAAAAAACTCCGGAAAAATTTTTGTAATTTTTACAAGCCGCCAATAGCTGCACTGGCAAAGTGAACTCTGTTTAAAAGGACTGCAATGGGAGTAAACCCCAAAAAGTGGTGCTTAACGTCGGTGCTGCTTTCCGGTGCGCATTAATGCGCACCCTACAAAACCATCATCCAATGCCGATTTAACGTAGGGTCGCCATTAATGGCGACCGATTTACAAACCACTCATTACGACTTCACAGCAAAATACGGCATAGCAACCTGCTCACCATTAATCACCACCGAGATGAAACCTTTGGGTTCGCGGGTATCCACCTGCTCCGGTTTGAGCGCGCGCGAGGCCATAAGCAAATCGCCCTGCTCGTTTCCGCCGATACCGGCTTTACCGTTGTGCAGGCTGAAACGCTGCGGTGCCTGCTGCGCGCCACTGCCCGGTGCGCCTTTGTCCATAACCGCATCCACACGCGCACATTGGCCGGTCAGGAAGCGATCCTTGGCGGTGCTTTTGATCAGTACGGCGGTGGTCGGCGTCCAGCCCGCCAGCTTGACGTAGACTTTGGTGTCGGTATCGCTACGCGCTTCGAAACGCACATCAACCACTGGCGAGCTACCTTCCGCTGACCAGCTGGCTTCGGCTTTGTTTTTCTTGCGCTGCAGATGAATCACCGCGCGGCCGCCGGTGCCTTTGCCGTTGATAACATCCATCAGCGGCTGGTTAGCGGTACCGTTATTGAACTGCGACTGACCAAACACCTCGATCTCCCAACTATCGCCCACCGTTGGTGAGTAGAAGTTACCGAGTTCAAACCAGGTTTGCTGATCGCTGTTGTTGGTCAGGCGGAAGCGCGAGGTGATGTAGTTGTATTTCAGACTGCCATCAATAGCGACGCCGTAAGATTCAACGCGCGTCGAGCCCATTTCCCAGATGTTCAGCCAGCGTTCGCCTTCCAGCGAGTTATCAATCCAACTGCCCGACTGCAGATTGGTCTGGCGCATATTCAGGCGCGAGTTGCGCGCGTTAAGCGGGTTCTTACAATCCTCAATGCTCAGCGCATCGACAATCCATTGGCCGTTCGAGATGTCGCCAGGGAAATCGCTGTGCTCAATCCAGCCGTTATGGATGATGGATTGGCTGCAGCGCGGCAGATTCAACACCATGCCGCCTTTACAGTGCTGGGCGTTGAAGTTGGAGAGCTCAATCGCGGTGCTGTGATCCCATGCGCCAGCCTTTTGCCCCGACCAGCTGGCTTTAATCACATCGCCGGTACAGGCGTTGGCGTACCATTGGTCGATTTTGCAATCCAGCGTATCCAGCAGGCTAAGCGAAACGCCGCCGACTTGATTGAAGCGCAGGCAAGCGCCACGGAAGAACTGGCCGCCCGGACAGGTGTTGCGGAACAAACCCTGCTTGTTCGGACGCTTGTCGGTGTTGCCGTTGAAATTCAGGTTGGAGATTTCCGTCCAGCGCGCATTTACCTGGAACAGGAATTCGGAGCGACCGTCAGAAACCAGCGTGGTCGCCGGGAAATAACCGAAGTTGACCATCGCGCCCGAGATGCGGAAGAAGCGACGTCCTTCGTCACCGAAATCACATTCGGAGACAAAGAAGGTGCCGGCCGGGAACTGCACGCAGATCTGCTGGCTGGCATCAATCGACCATTGATACATGGCTTTGATCGCCGGTGCGGTATCGGTTTTGCCGTCGGCGATGGCGCCGAAATCAAACAGCGTCAGGCGGTTAAAATCTTCCACCACACGACGCCAGGTGAAACCGTTGCCGCTAAAGTTCACGCCGCCATCATCTTTGCCATCACCGAAGGTGCCGACGAACTCGCCGCCGCCCACTTCCAGCCCTTCGTGCCAGCTTTTCAGCTTGATTTTGGCACCGGCAAACAGCGGACGGGTTTTGCGCAGTTCTTCAACCGATGGGATTTCGCCAATCAGCTGGTAGCCGTTCGGCTGCGCCAGACGCTGGCTAAAGTTGCTCTGATTAGGACGCGAGACATCGCTGATGGAGAACAGCGTGTGACCCTGATCGTCCTCCACCACCATTGAGTGTGATGGATTGGCGATC
Source organism: Pantoea sp. SOD02 (assembly GCF_024707505.1). GTDB lineage: Bacteria > Pseudomonadota > Gammaproteobacteria > Enterobacterales > Enterobacteriaceae > Pantoea > Pantoea symbiotica. Next base: position 2,630,221 of record NZ_CP102604.1, read on the forward strand.
AACGCCGCATTATCGTGAATGAACTGGGCGAAGTTGCCCTTGTTCAGCGCGATCGGCTGGCTGATTTGTGACACTTTGCCATTAGCATCGCGCAGAAACACCGGGATCTGATTACCAGACTGGCTGGCATCGCTGCCTGCCTTACCGATCCACAGTTTGCCCTCAAAGTTCTGCCAAAACTGCGGCGGCATGGTATAGACGTTTTCTGGCGTCAGAATCGGTACATCGCCTGCGGGTACGCTGGACGGATCGACAGATTTTAACGTTGGCTGACCACTTTTTGCGGCGTAGCTGGAAAACGCACTCACTGAGAGCGCAGTAACAATCGAGGAGGCTGCGGCCTGCAAGACTTCTCTTCTTTTCATGCTTCAATTCCCGTGGTTGTGCGGCCAAAAAGGATTCCCGAGGCACGATAATTGTCGCTAAACAAGCGCGAGCCAGCTTTGCTTGATCTGGTTACCGTCAAACTTGAGCGCGGTTTCTTTGGTTTTTTCACTCATCGCATAGAACAGGCCATCATCGCTGGCGAGCTGCTCGATACGCTTAATAAACGTGGCTTTGTCGTTCATCGGCACCAGGAAGCCATCTTCACCGTGATTGATGATCTCCTGCGGCCCGGTTGGGCAATCGTACGCCACCACCGGCAGCGACCAGGATTTGGCTTCCAGCAGCACCAGCGGCAAGCCTTCATAGCGCGAGGTCATCAGCGCCATGTCACTTTCGCGGTAGTAATCGTTGATGTTGCTGACTTTGCCGACGAAATTGACGCTGTTAGTGATACCTAACGCGGCAGCCTGATCGTGCAGCTGCTGGCGCAGTTCGCCGTCACCGGCAATCACCAATTTCCATTCAGGATGTTTCTTACTGAAGTCGGCCCAGATATCCAGCAGCAGGTCGAAGCCTTTCTGGTTATCCAGGCGCCCCACCGCCAGCGCCTGACGGCTGCGCGTTTGACGTTGAAACGCTTTGTACACCACCGGATTGGGGATTTGCTGGCTGGCAATGTTCCAGCGGTTAAATACCTGATGATCTTTGTCAGTCAGCACGATCACCTGATCGTAATAGCGCAGCATCAGCCACTTCAGCAGCTTAATTGGCTTGCTGAACGAGTTAATCGCGATGTGTTCGCAGGCATAAGCTTTGAAGCGCTTCTTCTTCAGCGCCATCAGGTTCCAGAAGGCGAACATCACGCTCAGGCGGCCCATGCTGATCAGGAATACGCTGTCGAAGCCTTCCTGGTGAATGCTGGCAACGGCGCTTTTAATCGGGTTGCTGTGGCCTTCAAAGCTGACAATTTTTTTCACCCGCTCGAACGGATAAAAGGTTTTGCCGTTGCCTTCCAGCGAGTAAATGGTGACTTCATGCTGTTCGCCGAGGCACTCAGACATAAAGTTGCAGATGTTTTCAGTGCCCGCATACGAGTAGGCATCCTTAATCACCAAAACGATCTTTTTCATATAATCCTTTCCACCTCAAACGACTGTTTAATTGAGACCCAAATCATTCGCGCTGCAACAAGGCGGCAAGTACGACCATCCCCCGGAGCTTACTTCAGTAAGTGACTGGGGTGGACGTGCGCAGCCAACGCAGTTGCAGCGTGAAGGATGCCGGGTATCAACGGTGTTTCAAGGCGAAAAGAACGCCGTTCACCATATACCAGACGTAATAGTAATATACTTTTAACGGATTGTTTTTATAGATAATTCTTAATAATTCGAGGTGCCACTTCGCCGCTTTATTTTTGTTGCGCGACAGTGAATCGCCCAACTCGTAATAGTTGACCAGGGTTTTCTGGATCACGCGGGCTTGTTTGTAGCGGAGGAACAATTCATAGAGGAACAGGAAGTCTTCGTGGCCTTTACGCTGGAAGAAGATGCCCTGTGGAGGACGGCGGAAACACACCGAGGAGAAGCAAACGCGATACTGCTTCTTCACGAAGTTTTCCTGTTGCAGGTAGGGTTTGCTGTAGTTGATATCGTGGTCAGCGGTTTTGGTTTTGTAGTGATAATGCGTGATCACGAAATCGTCGCCGGCGGCAATTGCAGCCGTTTGTTCGGCCAGTTTTTCGCGGTGCCACTCGTCGTCGCTGTCGAGAAACGCGATGATCTCTTCTTTCGCTGCACGCAGCCCAACGTTACGGGTCTCGGCTGCGCCCTGATTCACTTCATTGTCGAGAATGGTGATGCGTGCGTCCTGACAATGTTCACGCACAAAGGCCAGTGAATCATCGGTGGATTTGTCGTTGATCAGGTAAAGATGCCAGTCGCTGTAGGTCTGGTTGATGATCGATTCAACCGCGCGCAGAACGGTATTTCGCGCGTTATACATCGGCATCACAATACCGACGGTGCCAACATGATTTGTCATTTGTCTACCCGGAGTTTCAGGAACCAAAAAATTGCCCCCATGTAGGGAGCAAGTGAAAGTGTTTAAAAGTGAATCAGGAGACTGCTCTTCTGCCCGAGAAGCGCGACTTCACCTTATCGAGCAGGCGATTCATGAAGTAGGCGCGATTGTCACGGTTGGTGAGGAAGAAGTAGCGTGCAAAGCTGAGGCTGGCCTGCAGCGATTTACCATCCATCTTGTAGCGCAACGGCAGCTTGAACGCCTTATAAGTATGGATGTCTCGCGAGGTCAGATGCGGCTTCATGGTATCGAGCCAGAAGAAGGAGTATTTGACCGATTCGCCTTTATGCTTCGAACCAAATTTGGTCACCAGATGGTACGTTGCCAGCGGCTTGTCGATCATCACGAACGCGTAACCCATGCGGTCGGCGCGGATGCAGAAATCATAATCCTGATGGCGAATATAGCGCGCATCAAACTGAATCTTCGCCGCATCTTCGCGCTTCAGCACAATGGTGCTGGTTTGAATGAAGCCGTAACAGCCAAACAGATACTCGGCCACGGTTTCGTTCTTGCCGGGCGGCTGCATCGGCATCACCTTGAGGAAGCTGCCATCCTGATGGATGTTCACCTGACTAAAGATGACGTAGCGCGATTTGCCCTGCGCTTCCAGTTTGGCGATGGTTTCACTCGCCACCAGCAACTTGTCCGGATGCCACTCATCGTCGGCATCGAGAAAGCTGATAAAGTCGCCGCTTGCCAGCTCAATACCTTTATTACGGGCGCCGGCGCCGTTGAGTTTGACCTCAGACATCTCCAGTTTGATATCCAAATCCTGATAACGCTCGCTGCGCACCACCTGCGCCAGTTCGGCCGCATCAGCCGATTTGTCATCAACAATAATGACTTCAAAATTGCGATAGGTTTGCGCTTTGACGCAATCTAGCGTCGTGACAATCGATTTCGACGCGTTATACGCGGGAATAACAATTGAGAAGCGAATCTCCTGCATTGCCAGCACCTCATTAAAAAAGTTACAAAATCAATGATATAACTTGTGGGCTCAAAAGAATAATGGGTGATGTCCTAATTTGTCGGCGAGGTCTTCATCGCCACTTTCTTCTTGTTGCTACTGCCGATAAACGGTTTCTCGACAAACAGGTAAGTCAGTTTCGCCACATAGAAAGAGGCGACAAAGAACAGCGTTGAAAGCAAGGTGTAGAACAGGAACGAATGCGGATAGAGCGTTTCCGGGATCTGCTTGATGAAATAGAGCACCACACCGTGAATCAGATACAGGCTGTAACTCACCTCACCAATCGACATCAGGGTTTTGTTTTCCAGAATGCCAAACACGGCGTTGCCGCTGCTGACAATAAAGAAGATCACCGTCAGGCAGCAGAGGAAAATCAGATACCAGAAGGTGTTGCTGGTGAACGACAGCGAGAACAGCGACAGCACAATCACCGCAAAGCCGGCCAGACTGGAGGTTTTGTAGTGCGCAAACATGTCGCGATATTTATACGCCAGATAACCCATGGCGAAGCCCAGCACCGGACGCGGATCGGTATAGGTTTTACCCCACAGACGCAGGCCAACCGCCACACAGAAAATCACGCCGATCGAGCCGAGAATCAGCAGCGTTTTGTATTTTCCTTTGGTGGCGCGGTTGAGAACGTAAATCAGCGGAATCGACAGATACAGCAGCCATTCGAGGCGCAATGTCCACTCAACACCAGCGTTCACATCCGCCGTCAGGAAATCACCAATGCGATAGCTGCCAATAAACAGCAACCACAACACGGCATCTTTCACCGCCGTCAGGCTATAAGTGAGATCGCCCTGCACCACGCCCACCGCGATGATGACAAAACCGGAGAACCAGAACATCGGGACAATACGGCGGATACGCGATTTGAGCAGCTTGTGCGTCAGCTGCCCTGGCGTCAGGGTTTCATTATCCAGCCAGCGATAGAACAGGAAGGCGGAGATCATGAAGAACAGCAGTACACCAAATTTGCCGGAGTTAACGAAGAAATTACCTTCAGAGAACCAGGCAAAATAGTCTTTATCGAACACCCACTGACCATCCAGCGAATAGATATAGTGGGCGAAGTGGGAGAACGCGACGATGCTGGCCAGCAGCGCGCGCATACCAGAGATACTTTTAATACCGCTCTCGTTGTAAACGCCTTTGTGGAAGGAGAATACTCGCAGAATGATTAGCGCCAGACAAAATGACAGCACCATGATTAATACATACATGTCAGCTCCTGAATCTGAGTTGGGTTAGCTGCTGTGCCGTGACAAAACGCTATCGAAAGTGCTGCTTAAGACGTTGAAGGTTCTTTCTGCTTTCTGTTTATAAAGCATCTCATTGGGGTGAATGCAATCGGGCGACATCTCAGATTGCCAGTCACGGTTTTCTTTGATGACGCTGAACTGCTTCACAATCGGAACTTGCTGCTCTTTAGCCACTTCATTTAACTGGTAAACATACGGCCAGACGTTCCAGCGCTCGGCTTTGCCACAAATTGGATTCGGTTCCTGAAGAACCACCAGTTTGTTATTCGCCTTCGCGCCTTTCACCAGCTCGGTGATGATGCGCTTGTACTCTTCCGGCGTTTCAATGCGCTCGCCTTTGTCTTTGAAGAAGTTGATGCGCGCATCATTGATCGCATAGTTAATCAGGATCATGTTGGCATCGGATTTCGCCATGCGTTCTGACCAATCCATCGGCGTATTGTCTTTGTTGTAAACCAGCACCGAAACCTGTGCGCCCGGCATGCCGTGGTTCTTCACCTCAATGTTGTTGCCGTACTTCTCGCGCAACATCTGCTGCAAAAAACTCACTTCGTTGTTTTGACTGATGATGTTACGACCGCCCGAAGCGGTAACGCCTGCGGTGGTCGAGTCGCCGTAGGCTGCGATGATAAAGGTGCCGGGATGATCGTCTGCCTGCGCCAGCAAAGGCGCAGAAGTGATCAGAAATGCCAGTAAGGTCTTCCGCATATTTCCTCTCATCGGTTAATGAAACAATTTGAATTCACGAGCAACTTCATAGCCGACAACGGCTTGCTTCAGTGAGATCGTGTTGTAATAGAGGTAATAAACAAGGAAGAAAGCAAACATCGCAAACATCGCCGGCTTCAGTACCCGTTTCGACTGATAAATAAGCGACGTCAAAATAATCGGTTCGACCTGCAGCAGGTAGTTCGACAGGCGCGCACCCGATGAGTAGTTATAGAAGAAGATCCTGATGCCGCCGCCGATCGCAAAGGTCAGAATCAGCAGGTAGTTCAGCTTCCACACGTCGTACTGTTCGCGCTTGAGCTGGTTGCTCAGCATGAAGTAGACAAAGATGAACACCAGCATGATGTTTTTCAGGTTCGACACCGACACCACGCTGCCGTCACCGGCATTCGAGGCTTCGTTACTGTAGCCTGCGGCCCTCTCACCCATCGATCCCAGATGTCCGGCGATCAAGGCAATAAAGCCGGTCCCGCCCACCACCGAAAGTGGCACACTGAACATGATGATGGCCACTGGCCACCAGCGTGATTCCCGAATAAACAGGAACGGAATGATGGTCACCACCATTACTGCGGTGTTGTGACTGAGGAAGGACAGAATAAAGAAGGCAAACGCCCACCAGTATTGCTTGAGGTAAATCGTCCAGATCACGCCAAGAAACAGCGCCGAACTCAGGCCAAAACGAATCTGGTTCACGTCTTTGTTAATAAAGATGTGCGCCGAGTAGAGCGCCAATGCCAATACCGGATACGGCGACATCTTTTTAAAGAAGATAGCGTTAGTCGATACCGCCAGAATACTGAACACAAACAGGAACACGCTGGCATTGTGTGAAAACAGGCTGGTAATCCACGCGATAGCAAAAATCAGCGGTTCGTAACGGAAGAAGGCGACGGTGTTAGCAAAACCGTTGACCTCAATACGGCGGATGAAGTCAGCAAAGAAGCTGCGATATTGATAGTCGTCCATCCCGGTGCCGAGACCGCGAATACCGGCGAAGATAATCAGCGTGACGGTGGCGATGCACAGCAGGTAAGTCAGAATATGGGTGGTTCGTTCGTCTTTCTTCAACAGGATTTCGACCAGCGCAAGCAACAGTACAAACCCTGATAAATACCAATATGGAGCCATGGTGTGATTCCTTAATTCCACAAGTTCTCATGCCAACAGTGGCTTTTTTTGGCGTTATAAAGAGAATCACCTGTGTCAATCGTTGCGTGTCGTCATTCAAACGGTGCAATCAAAAGGGGCGGTCAACCCGCCCCTCTCTTCACCGGATTACCCTCATCATTAACAGTGAATGACGGGCAAATTAACTTTTAGTCGGTTTGCCATACTCGTAATCGTAATAGTCGTAACCGTAACCATACGAGTTGGCGGCTTTACGCACCACGGCGTTGAGGATCACACCTTTAATCTCAATACCGTTCTGAGCAAAGCGTTTGAAGCTGACATCCAGTTCTTTCGGCGTGTTGGTTTCAAAACGCGCTACCATCAGCGAAGTACCGGCCAGTTTGCCGATGATCGATGCATCGGTTACCGCCAGAATCGGTGGCGTATCAATCAACACCAGATCGTAGTTCTTGCTCGCCCAATCCAGCAGCTCACCCATGCGACGATGCATCAGCAGTTCAGACGGGTTTGGTGGCACCTGGCCGCGTGGCAGGAAATCAAAACCGTACGGACCTTTCTGAATCAGCGCGGTGCTGAATTCGGTTTTGCCCGACAACACGTTGGACAGACCGGATTTGTTATCCGCTGACAGCAGTTCGTGGGTGTAACCACGACGCATATCACCATCGATGAACAGTACGCGTTGGCCCGCTTTTGCTACCAGCGTTGCCAGGTTGGCACAGATAAAGGTTTTACCAATGCCTGGGCTGGCGCCGGTGATCATCAGGATGTTGTTTTTCGCTTCCATCATCGCGAAGTGCAGGCTGGTACGCAGGCTACGAATCGCTTCGATTGACAGGTCAGTAGGATTACCCAGCGCCAGCAGCGTTTCGTGTGGATCGGTTTTCACCTTGTTGCCACGACGCGCCAGTGCTTCGGTGTCTTTCTTACGTTGCCATTCTGACAGCGGCACGCTCGCATACACGTTCATGCCCAGCTCTTCCAGCTGTTCTGGATTCTCGATGCCGTGATGCAGCAGCGCTTTCATCAGAACCAGACCAACAGAAACCATCAGACCCAGAATCAGGCTCGCCGCGATAATCAACAGTTTCTTCGGTGCTACCGGGCTGTTGCCGGTTGCTGCGCCATCGATGATGCGCACATCACCCACGGTGCTGGCTTTACTGATACCCAGCTCTTGCTGACGGTTCAGCAACTGCATGTAGATTTCCTGACCAGACTGCACATCACGCGTCAGACGCAAGATCTCTTGCTGCGTTTGTGGCATCTGAGAAATCTTTTTATTCAGCGTTGCCTGTTCATTTTCCAGCGTTTTGCGTTTTTCCAGCAAGGCGCGATAGGTTGGGTGATCTTTGGTAAACAGCTGAGAAACTTCGGCTTCACGGAAGGTCAGTTCGTTCAACTGGCTCTGCACGCTGACAGAAGAATCCAGCGCAGATTTTGCTTCCAGCGACAGGTCAACCGACTCGTTCTGGCGACGGAAGGTATTCAGCTTGTCTTCCGCATCATCCAGTTTGCCACGCACTTGCGGCAGCTGATTGCGCAGGAATTCCAGGCTCTTTTCCGCTTGCTCAGATTTACGTTCAACGTTCTGCAGCAGGTAGTTATTGACGATTTGGTTCAGCACTTTGCTGATCTGCTCTGGATCTTCACCCAGATATTCCAGACCCAGCACGCCAGTGTCTTTGCCTTTGTCCGCAACGGTCAGGTTCGCCAGCACGGAGTTAATCGCCTGCAACTCGTTCAGCTTGGTAACGCTGAAGCTGGTGCCTTCATCAGCATTGATGCCGCTCACCAGCATGGTCACTTCACCGTGCGTTTCCAGCTGACCGACTTTACCTTTGAACAGCTCATCACCATCCGCTGACACGGTGTACGAGTCAGGACCGGTCACTTCCAGTTCAACGGTACGCTTATCGATAGTGCGTGGAATTTCCAGGCGGGAGATCGCGACGGTTGATGGCTTGTTACCCATCAGGCGCGACAGACCTTTACCAATCACCGGGAAATAGTTCTGAGTTACAACGGTATCCAGACCCAGATCGTCAACGGTTTTACCGATAACCATACGTGATTCAAGAATCTGAATCTCGGTATCGGATGCCGGCGTTGGCGGCAGAATGCTGTCTAACTCATTCAGTACTGAGCTGGCATTCTTCTGCTCAACCTGCACTAACGCATCTGCGCTGTAGATTGGTGTAGCAAACAGTGTGTAGAGCGTCGCCACCAGCATGAAGAAGGCGGTAACGGCAACAATGATCCAGCGATGATCAATCAGCTGTCCCACAAGATGCGCCAGATCCCATCCATTCGAATCTTCCTTTGGCGCGGTCATAACCTTGTTTTTGATATTCATGGATAATCCCAACTATCGGCTTAATACGTTGACCCATTTCTGGGTAGCGTTTTCCAGTAACCCGTAGACCTCTTCAAAGGCCTCGCGACTTTTTTTGTACGGATCCGCAATTTCCTGCTGATTGAGCCAGTGGCCAAGCAGCATGGTTTTTCCGCGTGCGGCTGGATCGATGCGATTCACCTGCTCAACGTGGCGCTTTTCCATTACCAGAATCAGGTCATAGTCACGGCACATGCTGGCCGTTAACTGCTGTGCCTGATGACCATCGAGCGACACACCGTGATCGGCGGCCACATCGAGGGCTTTCTGGTCCGCCGGATAACCTTTCAGGGCACTGAGCCCTGCTGAGGCGATCCGGGTGTTTGGTAGCGCGCGCTTGAACAGACGCTCCCCGGTTGGGGAGCGGCAAATGTTGCCGACGCAGACGACTAACACGGACTTAATCATGGCGAACCCTTAGTTCGACCAGTTGCGGAAACGAAGCGCCGCGGAGCTGGCATCGTCAACACCTACGATGGTCGGCAGCAGGCTTGAAATCACACGGTTCCAACGGGTAAGTGGTGTAGCGGTGACATAGACGATGTCGTATGGCTCCAGTTGGAATTCGGTGCCCATCACCATCGATGCCGCATCTTTGGTATTCAACTGATAGATGTTGGCGATCTTGGTGCGGTTGGCGCCGCGAATCGGACGAATCACGAACACGCCGGTAGCATCAGAGGTGGTCTGATCCATACCCTGCGAGTTGCCCAGTGCTTCGGCCAGCGTCATGCCGCTGCGGTCCATCTTCAGCGTTGACTGCTGCTTCACTTCGCCCATCACGAAGACTTTAAGATCGTCGTTACGTGGCACGTAAAGGATGTCGCCCGGATAGAGCAGATGGTTTTGGCTCAGGTCGCCGTTTTGCATCAGCGCCTGCAACGAAAGACGTTGTTCTTTGCCGTTGTGCGTCAGCACCACGTTGCGCCAGTCAGCGTCGGCGGCTAAACCGCCTGCGGCGTTGACGGCATCCAGCACGGTCAGCGGCACGTTAGTGATCGCCTGTTGTCCGGAGGTGGTGACTGAACCGGTCACATAGGCTTTCTGTGAACGGAATGAGGCGACGTTAACGTCAACCTGCGGGCTTTCAATGAACTGTGCCAGACGACGCGCCACTTCGGTGCGGATCTCGGTGACAGTTCGGCCTGCTACGCGCACTTTACCAATGTACGGATAGAAAATAGTGCCATCAGCCTGCACCCAGTTACCGGTGTCGCTGGCGCTACGGTACTGACCGGCTGGTGTGGTCAACTCTGGGTGATCCCAGACGGTGACGTTCAACACGTCGCCAACACCGATGCGGTATTCGTAGCTCTGAATTTCATTTTGCAGCATTGGGTTAGCCTGAGCGACTAACGGCTTCGGACGCATCTGTTCAACCAGACGCGGCGTCAGCGGGAAGACGTTGACATATTTGTCGATGTCATAGTTGCTATCCTGTTGCTCTATGACATCTTTTCCACTGGTGGAAAGGTGAGAACCCGGCTCAATGGTACATCCGGAGAGAAAAGTCGCGGATACCAGTAAAGGTATCAATTTAATTTTCATTATCATCTGATTCTTCGCTATCAGTTATTGATTGATAGAGGCGAAATCGCCCGCTGTGTAGCGTCTTACAAAAATGGAATATGACAGGTTAAACACTGAAACTGTGGGTCATTATTATGCGCTCCCTTGGTTTTATGTTGTCACCGAGTCTAAAGACGACATCAATTAAAATGGTTTATACAGACTCAATCAGTGCAGCTGTCTAATAACGACACACTCAGCACCCGCAGTTTTCAATCGGGGAAGTCATGCCCTCCCCGACCTCGCTGTCTATCAATAGGCGCCATCGCGTTTCAGCACTACGCCAACCGTCTTAAACAGAATCGCAATGTCGTTCCACAGCGACCAGTTTTTGACATACCACGAGTCAAAATAGACGCGTGTTTCATAATCAACGTCGTTACGACCGCTAACCTGCCACAATCCCGTCATGCCTGGTTTCGCCATCAGGTAATAATCGACATCACCGGCATAACGGCAGAGTTCATCTTCAATAACCGGGCGCGGACCCACCAGGCTCATATCACCACGTACTACGTTCCACAGCTGCGGCAGCTCATCCAGACTGGTTTTACGGATGAAATGACCGACTTTGGTAATGCGTGGGTCGTTCTTCAGTTTGAAATCTTTATCCCACTCGGCGCGGGCAACAGGATCGGTACGCAGTACCTCTTCAAGCACCTCTTTCGAGTTGATCACCATGGAGCGGAATTTCAGGCATTTGAACTTACGTCCGCCCAAACCCACACGCTCATGACCGTAAATCGGTGGTCCGCCATCGCGGCCAACCATAAAGCCGAGTACCAGTAATGCCGGTGACAGCGCCAGGATAATGCTCAGTGCGCCGACGATATCGAATGCACGCTTAAGGAAACGCGAAGTGCGCTTCGCCAGGTTGTTATTCACGCGCAGAATCATCACTTCATGGCTGAAGATATAAGCCATGTCGGTGCCATACAGCGGTACACCACGCAGCGTTGGGATCACGGAAACGGAACGGCAATTGTGCATCGCCAGCGTTTTAAGCCAGTGATCGCGGTGCTGGCTCTGTTCGAACTCCACCGCCACGATGAACTGGGTTTCGCTGTTGGTCAGTTGCCACAGCTCTTGTTCGTTGTGCAGCACAGGCACGCCAGAGATGCTGGCCTGCGGGCTGCTTTTATCGACATCGAAGAAGGCGATAACATCAAAGCCCATCACTTCTTCGCTCTGCAGCGCCTGCCAGGCTTCCTGCGCGTTGCGGCTGCTGCCGATGATGATGGTTTGCTTCTTCCACATACCGTAATGATTCAACACACGTTTAGAGATGGCGCGTGCTAATGGAATCAGAATCAACGCCAGAACCCAGGTCGCTACCCAGACAAAGCGCGACATTTGCCATTGTGAAAGTGCTGAAATTGACAAATCAATGACAGAGAAAATAAGAATGGTACGAAAGATCTCTTTGAGCTCGAACCAGAATGGTTTGCGGTAGGTATAATGACGCAGGCGAACCCAGAACCAGCCTACGCAAATAACCGATAACGCAATGTGCGTAGCGATTTTCAAATGCAGGTATTTTTCAGATATATCTGCCAGTGGAGAATGGGTGAACGAATTAATCATCGCCATCGCAATAAATAATGCTGCGTTGAAACAAATTAAATCCGAGCACGCCAGTAAAATTTTGGTCAGAAGACTTTTATATGTAATTTCGTTATCGCGCATATTTAACTCTTTTATATTATTTCTTTAATCCCTAATGCCTCAACGCTGTTTAATAAACGAGCGAAACATTCACTGCATTTTTTGAGGCAATCTGCGGTAAATTCTCTGAGGCCAAATCAATTCTCACAATAGTAAGCAAGAGAATTGTGATTAATACCAACAGATTAGTCCGACTTCCCTTACCACAGTGGCAGACCGTTAAACCAAGAGGAAGGCGCTTCAGGCACGCTACCGCCCTTGGCTGTCGCTGCCAATACCGCTTTCTTCATCCTATTTACAACTCGTTTTATGCGGCATTTTTGCGCTAATTACTGGCTGCGTTCCGCGTGCGATCACAAATCGCAACATTAAGAGGCTCAAAAGCACGCTTTAAACAACTTTGGCGCAGACATTAACCAACACGTTGCTATACTAGTTATTACTGGCTTGTTTACAAGTAGGCCCTGTCTTGCTCACACTATTTTAGGAAAAAGACTACCAGCCATAAGTATTGATGCCACCCCTTCCATGCCATTCCTCTGCAAAATTCAGATTAATTTGATACTCAACGCGAAATTAATTCACATTAAAAAGTACAGGCGTTTCCTTACAGGTGAGAATAAATAGCCCCAGATTCGCTGGTTGCTTTTTATCCATACTTTAATGTTATCTATATGCATCAGCAATCAAGAATATTCTCCACTTTTAGCCAAAGGCGCGTATTTACTGTATCAGTCCCTATTTGTACCTGTTTAGACGATTCACTATCATCAGATTAAGCTCATAACACAGTCATAAAGGTGATTAACACATGTTGGAGTGGATCATTGATCCGTCGCTCTGGGCCGGATTAGTAACGCTAATCGTTCTCGAGCTGGTGTTGGGCATTGATAACCTGGTTTTCATTGCCATCCTCGTAGAAAAGTTGCCGCCGAAAGAACGCGACCGCGCGCGCGTGATCGGCTTGCTACTCGCGCTGGTATCGCGTTTAGCACTTCTCGCCTCACTTTCCTGGCTGGTTACGCTCACAAAACCGCTGTTTACCCTGTTGCATCATGACTTCAGCGCCCGCGATCTGCTGCTGCTGTGCGGCGGCTTCTTTCTGCTTTATAAAGCCACCACCGAGTTAAACAGCCGTCTGGAAGGGGCTGACGAGGAAACTGGTCAAAATAAGAACGGTGCTAAATTCTGGCCAGTGGTGGCGCAAATAGTGGTGCTGGACGCCATCTTCTCGCTGGACTCGGTCATTACCGCCGTTGGCATGGTCAATGAGTTGCCGGTGATGATGGCGGCAGTAACGGTGGCAATACTGCTGATGCTATTGGCGAGTAAGCCGCTGACGCGTTTCGTCAACGGCCATCCGACCATTGTGATTCTCTGCCTGAGCTTCCTGCTGATGATCGGCTTCAGTCTGGTGGCCGAAGGGTTAGGCTTTATTATCCCGAAAGGTTATCTCTACGCGGCGATTGGATTCTCAATCGTCATCGAGATACTCAATCAGCTGGCGATGTTTAATCGCCGGCGCTTCCTCACCGCCGGACGTCCGCTGCGCCAGCGCACCTCGGAAGCAGTGTTACGTATTCTGCGCGGCGAAGCGCAACGTGCGGAGCTTGACGCCGATACCGCATCACTGGTAGCCGACGGCGAAGAAGGTGCACTCTTCAATCGCCAGGAGCGCCGCATGATTGCGCGTGTGCTGGGGCTTGGTCAGCGCCAGATCAATAGCATCATGACCTCGCGCCACGACGTTGAGCATATCGATTTGACTGAAGATCCGGCGGAGATTATGGCGAAGCTCGATCGTAATCAGCACACGCGCATTCTGGTTACCGAACAGGGCCGCGACCCACTTGGCGTGGTGCACGTGATTGATTTGCTGCATCAATCGTTGCACAGCAAATCACTGGATTTACGCTCGCTGATTCGCCAGCCGCTGATATTTCCTGAGCGCGTCACTTTATTGCAGGCGCTGGAGCAGTTTCGCAACGCGCGCACCCACTTCGCCTTTGTGGTGGATGAGTTTGGTTCGGTGGAAGGCGTGGTCACGCTAAGCGATCTGATGGAAACCATCGCCGGCAATCTGCCGATTGAAGGGGAAAAAGTCGATGCGCGCTATGATATTCAAGTGCTGCCTGATGGCGGCTGGGTGGCAAACGGTCATATGCCATTGGAGGATTTAGCCGTCTATGTGCAGCTGCCACTCGATGAAAAACGCAATTACCACACGCTGGCGGGATTGCTGATGGATAGCCTGCAACATGTGCCGCAGGAAGGCGAAGAGTTGCAGATCGGCGATTATCTGTTGCGTACGTTGCAGGTAGAAAACCATCGCGTGCAGAAGGTGGAGATTGTGCCGATCGCATTGTAATCAACCAGGTCGCCATAAATGGCGACCCTACAACGATTATGGCTGCTTCTCCGGTTGCTGGCGATCCAGCCACTGATTCAAGCGCGACTTCGCTTCACTTTGCAGCTGCTGACGCACCACGTCATCCACTGGCAATGAGTACTGCAAATTATTCCAGCCGCCGTACATGCGTAGCGGAATAGTTTGCTGGTTTAGCAGAGCAGCTAATTTGTCGTCGCCCTGCCAGCCGCGCAGCATCATATTAATGGTGACGTCGAGTTGCTGTTTAACCATATCGACATTGCCTTTAGTCTGCACCGCCAGACGACTGTTGCCGCCCTGAAGATCCGGTAAGCTGAAAATGCCCTGTTTAAGCGTAACGCGTCCACTCAACTGCTGAATGCCCTGATCGTCGGGCTGATCGTTGGTGACACGATTACTGACGCGCGCCACCGCACGTCGCACCATCTGTTGCAGATTCAGCTGTGAAAGTTGCAAATTAGTCGCTTCCAGATCCGCACTGCCCTGCCAGTTACGTTTTGCCTCTTCAATGCTTAATCCCGCTCCGCTGATATCGCCTTTTAGCGAAACGGTACCTTGCAGCGTCTCTGGCAGTTCTAAAGCTTTCAGCAATGGCGCAATGGCGATGTTATCCAGCTCAGGCTGGAACGCCACTTGCGTTACCGGTTTACGAATATCTACCGAGCCGGGGACCGAGAAATGTCCTTCGCCGAATTTGCCTTGCAGCTTACTTAAGGTCATCAAACCTTGCTGATTGCTGCCGTCGAGCTGCAAATTGGTCAGCGTTAGGCCGCGCCACACGCTGTTATCTGCGGTGAGGTTGAGCGTCAAATCCAGCTGATTCAGCGGTGAGTCGCTGTTGTCACGCATACGCGGCTCAGCAATCACCGGCGTGCTGGTCACGTTAGCCTGCTGCGGCGCGCTGCTATCAGTCGATGGTGCATTCGCCATCAATGCGTCAATATTCAAACTGGTAGCGTGCAGCGCCAGATTAAGCTGCTGTGGAAGCGCCAAACATCCATCGGCGCTGCCTTCCAGTGCGCTGTCATTGGCGGTGATCTGCATCTTCTGTAAGGAGAAATGCTGATTGTCACCGTTCCATTCGCCCTGACCGCTCAAGGTGCCTTTGATCCCTTGCGTCGGCAGATTGGCACCGTCGATGGCGTAATTCATCTCATCCAGCTGTCCGACTAAACGATGCGGATACTGCGCCACATTCATTTGCCCTTTGAGATTGACGCTGACATTGCGCTGATTACGCGAAATTCGAGTAGCCAGATTGATGCTGGCCTGTTTGCTGGCATCCTGATCGAGGTTGAGATTGAGGTCGCGGAAATTGTATTCATCGCCGCCTGGCTGCTGCCAAATCAGCAAACTATCGGCAAGACGCAACTTGCCAATGTTGAATGACCAGCCGTTATTGCTGCTGCTCACCGGCTCGGCATCACCCGGACCCACCGGCGCACCGGTCGGCTTTTGCGCTGCACTGTCTGGCGTTACGCGGATGATGGCGTTTTTTAGCATCACCTGGCTGACGCTCAGTTGATGTGACAACAGCGGCCAGAGATTGACATCCAGCCGCATATTGTCGGCGGTGACCATTGGCTGCGTGGCACCAGGCGCGGTCAGACTCATGCGCCCGGCGAGAATGCTGAGCTGCGGCCAGACATGCCAGCGCAAATCGCCGCCAACCTGAAGCTGATAACCACTGCGCTGCTCTACCTGCTGTACCATATAGGTACGAAAGTCGTTGGGATTGACCAGCAACACCAATGCTGTCATGCCCGCTACGACCACCACTAACAGGATGGCCAGCG
This sequence comes from Pantoea sp. SOD02, assembly GCF_024707505.1. Taxonomy (GTDB): domain Bacteria; phylum Pseudomonadota; class Gammaproteobacteria; order Enterobacterales; family Enterobacteriaceae; genus Pantoea; species Pantoea symbiotica. Next base: position 2,646,548 of record NZ_CP102604.1, read on the forward strand.
TAGTTATCACTCTTCTCATCAATTCCTCATTGCCGTCATACTTCAAGTTGCCGCAGCGTTGGCTGCGCTCGCTCACCCCAGTCACTTACTGATGTAAGCTTACGGGGATTTACTCGCTTGCCGCCTTGCTGCAACTCGAATTATTTTGGCAAGCATTAGTTTTAGTCAGTCTTTATCTATACGACTGGCATCCGCGCCCTGCTGACCACGATATTTGGCATCTTCGCGACGGTTATACGGTCGCGCAGCCGGGCCTGACAGCGGCTCAAAGCTCAAAGCACCAATTAACATGCCTGGACGCAGCGCCAGTGGCAGTTTGCCTGAGTTATAAAACTCCAGCACGATACGGCCTTGCCAGCCCGGATCGATACGGTGCGCCGTGACGTGCACCATCAAACCCAGGCGCGCCAGCGAAGAGCGGCCATCCAGCCAGCCGACCAGATCGTCGGGAATGGTGACCGATTCCAGCGTTACCGCCAGTGCCAGCTCACCGGGATGCAGGAAAAAGGCTTCGCCTTCCGGCAGCACAATCTCATCGCTCATGACGCGGTCCAGCGCAGCACTGACTTCGTGCTTAGGACCACTCAAATCAATAAACGCCGCAGTGTGGCCGCTAAAAGTGCGGAACTGGTTGCCGAGGCGCACATCAACCGTGGCGCCATTAATGCGTTCCACCGGCGGGCGCGGCTCAATCGCCAACTTTCCGTTGTCCAGCCAGGCTTCAATATCGCGATCGCATAATCTCATCGCAGGTACTCCATGAATTAAGTGTAGCGAATGGCTACGACAGCGCGTCACGCCGGGGCGGACGCTATGTCGTTAAAGATACTGATTGATCTTGGCCTTGAGGATATCAATCGCGATACGGTTTTTTCCGCCGCGCGGCACAATGATGTCAGCGTACTGCTTGGAAGGTTCAATAAATTGCAGGAACATCGGACGCACGGTCTTCTGATACTGGCTCATCACCGAATCCATTGAGCGGCCGCGCTCATTCACATCGCGCTTCATGCGGCGCATCAGGCAGATATCCAGCGGCGTATCGACGAAGATGGAGAAATTCATCTCCTGGCGCAGGCGCGCGTCGGTTAACAGCAAGATGCCTTCAAGGATGATGACTTTCTTCGATTTCAGATGAATACAATCGCTGGTGCGGGTGTGCTCAACGTAGCTGTAAACCGGCAGCTCAATTTCCTGACCGGCTTTCAACGCGCGCAGGTGCTGCAACAACAGATCATGATCCATCGCACTCGGATGGTCATAGTTGGTTTTCACCCTCTCTTCCATGGTGAGGTGGCTCTGATCTTTATAGTAGGCATCTTCGGGGATCACACCGATATGCTCGTCACCGACCTGGTCACGGATTTCACGATAGAGCGTGCTGGCGATAAGACTTTTTCCGGATGCGGATGCACCTGCGATGCCAACGATCACGCACTGATGAGACTTGTCAGTCATACTTTTTTAAGACCTGATAACTGGAGCCTGCCTAAGCCGAAGCTGCAACGGGCCGAATGAGAGGGTTAGTTGGCGGCAATTATAGGTATTTCACCGGTTTGATGCCAGAGAAATGGGCCAACGGCTTTTCAGAATATCCCCTTTTGCAGCCAGACGCTTAATCGATACACTGTTCATCTGCCAACACTGTAGCTGGCGTTGGCACTCCGAATGTAGCCGCAAGGAAAAGTATGAGCTGGAAAACCCTGACCTATTTTGGCGACAGCATGTTGCTGATCCCGACTGCGGTAATCATCGCGCTGGTATTGCCATGGAAAAGCGACAACCGCCAAACCGTGTGGTATTGGGTGCTGGCGTTTGGTCTGGCTGGCCTGGTGGTGAGCGTCTCGAAAATACTGTTTCTCGGCTTTGGTATTGGTAGCGCCAGATTTAACTTCACCGGCTTCAGCGGACACAGCGCGATGTCCGCCACGCTCTGGCCGGTGATGATGTGGTTGATCTCAGGTCGCTGGTCGCCGCGCTGGCGTCTGTTTACCATCGGTATCGGCTATCTGATCCCGCTGATGGTCGGTCTTTCACGTTTGGTGATTCACGCGCATTCAAAAAGCGAAGTGCTGGCGGGCCTGATGCTCGGTTTCACGCTCAGCACCGCATTCCTGCTGACACAGCGCCGCACTTCGCTGAAGGGCTTTAGTCTGCCGCAAATTGGCGTTGCGCTGCTGGTGCCGCTGCTGCTACTGGGCCACGGTCGCGTCGCCACCACACAACAATTTCTTGAGCGCTTCTCTGCCAATCTTGCCGGCTTAGAAAAGCCCTATACCCGCGCCGATCTTTTTCGCTAACACCGATTGGCCCTTTGCGCGCAAAGGGCCAATCAATTCAGTGAATAACGACTTAAATGCAATTCCCGACAGAAATCTTAAATAGATGTGCTAGCATGCGAAATAGTGATTGATTGGCGCATTTTCCATCGTGAATCAGGTGCGCGCAGCTGGATTCTTGCATGACCCTCGAAATATTGACTTCACGAGAAAGACCACACCGAATATGGCTCAATGCCTTGCTCATTGGCGGGCTCACTTTTCTACTGACGCTATTTTGTCTGGAACTGATTGTTGTCAGCGGACGTATTTCACCGCTTTGGTACTCCACAGCGCTAATGACGGTGATCGTGTTTCGTGCGCATTCCAGACACGTTCCCTTGCTGCTGTTTGCTTGCGTGATGGGAACCGCGCTGGCCAATCTGATCATTATTGGTCCCGCGCTCAGCAACATTAAGTTCGCCATCCTGAATATGGTGCAGGCGATTCTGGGCGGCGTGATGCTGCGCGCCCTGCTCGATCGCCGCGCCCCGCTCAATTCGTTACTCGACTGGGTGCGCTTTGCGCTGTGCGCCGGTCTGATTGCGCCGCTGCTCGGCGGCGTGGTGGCGTTATGGATGCTGCATGTCGGTAGCAGCGCGTCACTGCCCTTCTTCTCGACGTGGGTGATTTCTGAAGTGATCGGCGTGCTGGCATTTGGTCCGGTGTTACTACTGTGGCCGAATAAACCGCTGCGCCAGATTTTTACGCCAGGCCGTCAGCTGGAAACCTGCCTGACGCTAATTGGCACGCTACTCGCCAGCTATTTATCGCTGCGTTTTCTGCCGTGGCCCTTTACCTTTATTGTGGTGATACTGTTCTGGTGTGCGGTGCGGCTGCCAAAATTTGAAGCCTTTCTGCTGTTCTTCCTGAACGCCAGTTTCATCTCGATTCTGCTCGCCTTTAATTTGGTCAACCTGGCGCAAAACGGCATGCTGCTCGGCCAGGTCAGCACCTGGCTGCCGTTCCTGTTGGTGCTGCTGCCGAGCCACGTGATGGCGCTGGTGATGGACGCCTTCCAGCGCGAAAAGCATCACATTAGCGAGAGTGAAACCCGCTTCCGTAACGCCATGGAATACTCCGCAATTGGTATGGCGCTGGTTGCGCCGAATGGTGGCTGGCAGCAGGTCAATCAGTCGCTGTGCCAGACGCTGGGCTTCCCGGCAGATGAGCTAAAAAAACTCACTTTCCAGCAAATCACCCATCCCGACGATCTCAACAGCGATTTGCAGCAGCTGGAACGGTTGGTGGCGGGTGAAATCATGACCTACACCATGGAGAAGCGCTATTTCCGCAAGGATGGCGAGATCGTCTGGGCGCGCCTGACGGTTTCGATGGTGCGCGACGCCGCGCAACAGCCGCACTACTTCATCGCCCAGATTATCGATATTTCCGAGCTAAAACAGAGCGAGCAGGTTAATCGCCGCCTGATGGAACGCATCACGCTGGCCAACGAAGCCGGCGGCATCGGCGTGTGGGAGTGGAATCTGCTTACGGGTGAAATGCTGTGGGACAAGCGCATGTATGAGCTGTTTGGCTTAGGTCCGCACCAAACGCCCACCTACGATCTGTGGGTGCATCTGCTTGATCCGGCTGAACGGGAAACCGCCGCGCTGGTGGTGCAGCAGGCCATCGAACGTCGCAGCGCCTTCCAGCTGGAATACCGCATCAATTTGCCGGAAGGCCCGCGCTATGTGCGTTCTGAGGCCAACCGTATCCTGAGTCAGGATGGGCAGATTGAACGTATGCTTGGCATTTGTCAGGACATCACGCCGCTGCGCGCGTTAAATGAAGCGCTGTTTCAGGAAAAAGAGCGTATGGCGATTACGCTCGACTCCATCGGCGAAGCGGTGATCAGTACCGATGATGAAATGCGCGTTACCTTTATGAATCCGGTGGCCGAAACGCTGAGCGGCTGGCCGCAGGAAAAAGCGGCAGGCGTGCCGATTACCGAGCTACTCAACATCACGCGAGGCGCGAGCGGGCCGCGTGTGGACAACCTGTTGCTGTGCCAGCTGCCGGGCGAAAAAATCTCCCCCGATCTCGATGAAGAGCTGGTGCTGCACACGCCAGACGGCACGCGCGTCGAGATTCATTACAGCATTACGCCGCTGAAAACCCTGACCGGTGCCAGCATCGGCGCGGTAATGGTTATTCAGGATGTCAGTGAATCGCGCAAGGTGATGAAGCGTCTGAGCTACAGCGCCTCACATGACATGCTGACGCGCCTGCCAAATCGTCACAGCTTCGAGCAGCGTTTAAAGCAGTTGGTGAACGATGCGGCGGCCAATAATAGCCATCACGTATTGGTGTTTATCGATCTGGATAAATTCAAAGCGGTGAACGATACCGCCGGCCACGCCGCCGGTGATGCGCTGCTGCGCGAACTGGCAGAGCTGATGCCGCATCATCTGCGCAGCAGCGATATGCTGGCGCGTTTGGGCGGCGACGAGTTTGGCGTGTTGCTGCCAAATTGCGAAGTGGATCAGGTGCGCGACGTGGTGCAGCGCATCGTCACCGCCGTGAGCGAATACCGTTTTGTGTGGCAGGACCAGCCTTATCACGTTGGCGCGAGTGCCGGCATCACGCAAATCGATCAACGCAACTGCATCAGCAATGTGGTGATGTCACAAGCCGATGTCGCCTGTTACAGCGCAAAACATGCGGGCCGTGGTCAGTATCACGTTTATCAGGAAGTGCAGATGTAATCTGCCACGTATGCCCATTGCCAGCCCGCGCTGGCTGCGCTAAAGTCGCCCCCTTTTTTCCGGCATGGGGGATAAATATGTTTATCGGATTCGATTACGGCACAGCAAACTGCTCAATTGCGGTCAGCGATAATGGCACGCCGCGCCTGCTGACACTGGAGAATGGTCAGCGCCTGCTTCCCTCCATGATTTGTGCGCCAACGCGTGAAGCGATCAGCGAATGGCTGCATCGCCATCATCAGGTTCCAACGCCAGACAGCGAAGGCACCGCCTTATTGCAGCGTGCGCTGCGTTATAACCGCGAAGAAGATATCGACGTCACGCCAGGCAGCGTTCAGTTCGGTTTGACTGCGCTGCAGCAATATATGGTCGATCCCGAAGAAGTGTGGTTTGTGAAGTCACCGAAATCCTTCCTCGGCGCTAACGGCCTGAAGCCGCAGCAGATCGCTTTCTTTGAAGATCTGGTGTGCGCCATGATGCTGCACATTCGTCAGCAAGGTGAAACCCAGCTCGATCGCCCGATTGAGCAAGCGGTGATTGGTCGCCCGATTAACTTCCAGGGCTTAGGCGGCGAAGAGGCCAACCAGCAAGCGCAAGGCATTCTGCTGCGTGCGGCACAGCGCGCCGGTTTCCGTGATGTCGAGTTCCAGTTTGAGCCGGTGGCGGCGGGCCTGGATTTTGAAGCTACGCTGCAGAAAGAGACGCGCGTATTGGTAGTCGATATCGGCGGCGGTACCACCGACTGCTCGATGCTGCTGATGGGCCCGGAATGGCGTCACAAAACCGATCGCCGTGAAAGTTTGCTCGGCCACAGCGGATGCCGCGTGGGCGGAAACGATCTCGACATTATGCTGGCGTTCAAAACCCTGATGCCGCTGCTGGGCCTCGGTGGCAATACGCAAAAAGGCACCGCGCTGCCTGCGCTGCCGTGGTGGAATGCGGTCGCAATCAACGATGTTCCGGCGCAAAGCGACTTCTATTCTGCGGCCAGCGGCAAACTGCTGCGCGATTTGATTCGTGATGCCGAACACAGTGACAAAGTGGCGCACCTGCTGAAAGTGTGGCAGCAGAAGCTGAGCTATCGTCTGGTGCGTGCGGCGGAGGAGAGCAAGATTGCGCTGTCGGAGGTGAAAGAAACCGACGCCTCGCTGGCGTTCATCGCCGCCCAATTGCAGGCGCAAATCAGCGCAGCGCAGCTGGAAGAAGCGATTAACCAACCGCTGGAACGGATTCTGGAGCAAGTGCATCTGGCGCTCGCCACCTGCGAAACCAAGCCAGAAGTAATTTATCTCACCGGCGGTAGCGCACGTTCACCGGTGCTGCGCGCCGCACTACAGCAGGCGCTGCCCGATACGCCTATCGCCAGCGGCGATGACTTCGCCTCGGTGACCGCCGGCCTCGCCCGCTGGGCCGAAGTGATGTTCAGATAAAAGTCAGGGCGGCATCATTGCCGCCCTGCTTAACGTTGTAGGGTCGCCATTCATGACGACCCGTCTCACACATCAGAAATTCACGTTCGCACTGATCCCGCCAACAAACGCATCTTTCACTTCACTCACCGCACCCGGCGCAACCACATATTGCAGGTTCGGACGCAGCTGCAGCCATTTGGTCAGCTGAGCGTTGTAGTAAATCTCATAGTTATATTCCGAACCATCCTGAATCGGCAGATAGGTTGGGCTGTTGAAGTCCGTCTCGCCGTTAGCGTTGTTTTGCTCACGCAGAGAACGCGTGTAAGCGCTGTTAACGTGAATACGCGCTGCACCGACACCAATCTCATCCTGCGGACGCGCATCAAACGGCCCTTTCCAGGTGAAGCTCACCGACTGATAGTTATCGGTTTTCGAGGTTTTGTGGTCGTTCATTACCGCTTGTACGGTAACGCCCAAGCCACGGCTAGCATCACCGCCTTGCGCCGTCAACTGCTGTTGCAGCAGCACGTAGCCGCCATAAGCATGATCCTGGCTTTGATACGCGCCATCGCGCCAGCTGCCGTAGTTATCGCCATTCGCCGAAGAGTAGTAATAACCGATGCGGTAATTACCCGGCAGCTTGTCTGCGCCTAACGTCGGCTTCCAGCCCAACTCTACCGGCACCATATTGCCTTCGGAGTTGCTGGTATCCAGGCGGAAACCGTCTCCACGATCGTAGTTGGCACTGTTCTGGTTATAGAAGCCGACCTGGAAGAATACCTCAGGCGTGATATTCACCTTCACGCGACCGCCCCATTGGGAAACCGGCCAGTTGAACCAGCGATCGCCTCGCCAGTTACCTGCCTGGCCGCTACCAAACGCCAGGTTCTGGAACTTACTGTCAAAGTTATCGAAATCTTCACCAACGGTCACACGACCCGCTTTCAGGTTCACTGTGTTATCGAACAGACCCTGGCTCAACCAGAATTGGGTTAAGCGCCAGGTTTGGCCGCGCCCGTACACTTCCTGGGGTGATGACAACATGCCAGTACGAGAATCGCCGACCTGATCGGCGATGTTCTGACCATTACGATCGGTAATCGTCACCTGGAATTTGGCATCCTGCCAGTTGAGCAGTTTTTCCAGGTCGAAGTTAGCGCCAAATGCCCACTGGTCGCTGTAGCGCATGGTAGTGTTGGTATCGGCACCGCCTGCCAGGTTGGAGCCGGTTTCCATGGTGTAGTTAACGTCGAATTTAATGCCGTCATTTTCCAGCTGCGTTCGGTAACCGCCCCAATCACCAAACATATATGGAGAGTCGTAACTGAAAGCATCAGCGGCCAGCGCAGATGCACTCAACATCGCAAACATCAGGGTTCCCGCTGCCAGGCGGGGTAAATGCTGCACTGCTTCTTTTCTGTTCATGATGGTTATTCTTATATGAAGTTACTGGAATGGATCGAACAGAGGATAGTGCTGAAGATTTGGCAATTTTTGCAAATATGTGCGCAGTTTACCGCAGGTTGATAGTGCGCTAGCGCAATTGTGACGCCAGTCGATGATTGAAAATCTTTTGGCTAAAATGGCATTTTTTGTGAGGCAGAGCAGGAAAAAGGCGGGACGCCGCAGCGTCCCTGAAAACATTACAGTTTGCTGGCGCTCGCCAGCTCTTCGATCTCTTGCTTGCTGAGTTCCAGCTGAGTAGCTTTCACCAGCTCATCCAGCTGCTCTAGCGAAGTGGCACTGACAATGGGCGCGGTAATGCTTGGACGCGCAATCTGCCACGCCAGCGCAACCTGCGTTGCTGAAACATCGTGCGAGGCGGCGACATCTTCTAACGCTTCAACAATGCGCTTGCCGCGTTCATTCAGGTACTTATCCACGATGCCCTGCCCGCGCTTACTTTTGCTGGCATCTTCCGGCTTTTTGTACTTACCGCTGAGGAAGCCGCTGGCCAGCGAATAGTAGTTAATCACGCCGAGGCCATTTTTCACCGCGACCTGCTCCAGACCGCTTTCGTACTCCTGACGGTCGTAGAGATTGTATTCAGGCTGCAGCGTTTCATAGCGTGCCAGGCCGTGCTGCTTGCTCACATCCAGCGCTTCCTGCAGACGTTTAGCGTTGTAGTTAGACGCGCCAATCGCACGCACTTTGCCCTCTTTGATCAGCGAATCGAAGGCTTTGAGAGTATCCAGCAGCGGCGTGGTTTCATCATCACGGTGCGCCTGATAGAGATCGATAACGTCGGTTTGCAGGCGACGCAGTGAATCTTCCACCGCCTGACGAATGTAAGCCGGTTTAAGGCCGGTTTTCTCTGGCGACAACTCCATGCCGACTTTGGTGGCAAGCACGATGCTATCGCGCTTGCCGCTTTTCTTCAGCCATTTACCGATGATGGTTTCCGATTCGCCACCTTCGTTACCCGGCGCCCAGCGCGAATAAACGTCGGCGGTATCGATGAAGAACAAGCCCTTCTCCACCAGCGCATCAAGCAGTGAGAACGAGGTTTTCTCATCCACCGTCCAGCCAAACACGTTGCCGCCAAAGGTGAGACGGGGAACTTCGATACCGCTGTCGCCAAGCTGGCGGAGTTTCTGTTGACTCATTTTGTTCTCCTTATTCAAACGAGACAGGTCTGCTATTGAGCTTAGCAAAGGAAATGGTCGCGCTTATGCCTATTGCTGGCAGAATATTTACAGAATATGAATACTTACCTTCGCCAGGGCGATATTCTTATTTCCTTCAATTTTTGCCCGATCCGGGCGACTACAATCATTCGTTTGCGTAGTGGCATTTTTATTACGCACCTTGGGAATACGAAACCGCTGGAGAGCACACACCTTGATGAACCGTCGACTAAAAACAAGCTTGCTGGCTGTAGCCGTGATTGCCGTATTGGCTGGCGGATATTACTGGTGGCAACATCCAGCGGAACCGAATAAACAGACGCAGGCTGAAGGTCCGCAGCAGCGTGGACGCGGCGCAGGCGGCAAACGCCCCTTAGCGCCGGTGCAAGCCGCAGCTGCCAGAACTGAAAGCGTGCCGTATTTCCTCAGCGGCCTCGGCACCGTCACCGCCGCCAACACCGTCACCGTGCGCAGCCGCGTTGATGGGCAATTGATGGCGCTGCACTTCCAGGAAGGACAACAAGTGGCCGCCGGCGCTTTGCTGGCGGAAATCGATCCGCGTCCTTATCAGGTGGCGTTAACCCAGGCGCAGGGCCAAATGGCAAAAGATCAGGCCACACTTGCCAATGCGCGCCGCGATCTCAGCCGCTATGAAAAACTGGCAAAAACTTCGCTGGTGTCACAGCAGGAACTCGATACGCAACGTTCGCTGGTGAGCGAAACACTTGGCACCATCAAAGCCGATGAAGGTAACGTCGCCAGCGCCCAGCTCAATCTGACTTACAGTCGCATTACCGCGCCAATTGGTGGACGCGTCGGCTTGAAGCAGGTTGATGTCGGCAACTACATCACGTCCGGCGATACCACCGGATTAGTAGTGATCACCGAAACCCACCCGATTGACGTGGTGTTCAGCGTCGCCGAGAACAACATCAGCCAAATCCTCAAGGCGCAGAAAAGCGGACAGCCGCTGATCGTCGAAGCCTGGGATCGCAGCAACAAAACGCTGCTGACCAGCGGCACGCTGTTGAGTCTCGATAACCAGATTGATGCCACCACCGGCACCATCAAGCTCAAGGCGCGCTTTAGCAACGAAGATGACACGCTGTTCCCGAACCAGTTTGTGAACGCGCGCCTGAAAGTCGATACCTTGCAGGATGCGGTGGTGATCCCGACTGCCGCGCTGCAGATGAGCAACGACGGTCACTTTGTCTGGGTGGTCAACAGCGACAACAAAGTGAGTAAGAAACGCGTTACCGCTGGGTTGCAGGACAGCCAGAAAGTGGTGATCAGCGCGGGCCTTGAAGCGGGCGATCGCGTGGTGACCGACGGGCTGGATCGTCTGACGGAAGGCGCCACCGTTGAAGTGGTGGCACCGCAAAGCGCCGCGACACACAGCACGCGTGCTGCGCAGCCCGCACGCGGAGAGCGTCAATAATGCAGGTGATGCCTCCTGACAGCAGCGGTGGACCTTCGCGCCTGTTTATTCTGCGCCCGGTCGCCACCACGCTGCTGATGATCGCCATTTTGCTAGCCGGCGTGCTCGGCTACCGTTTTCTGCCGGTTTCCGCTCTGCCTGAAGTCGATTATCCGACCATTCAGGTAGTTACGCTTTATCCCGGCGCCAGTCCTGATGTCGTCACCTCCTCGATTACCGCGCCGCTGGAACGCCAGTTCGGCCAGATGTCCGGCCTGAAGCAGATGTCGTCGCAGAGTTCGGGCGGCGCTTCCGTGGTGACATTGCAGTTTCAGCTGACGCTGTCACTGGATGTTGCCGAGCAGGAAGTGCAGGCGGCGATCAACTCCGCCACCAACCTGCTGCCTAACGATCTGCCGAATCCGCCGGTTTACAGCAAAGTGAATCCGGCCGATCCGCCGATCATGACGCTCGCCGTTACCACCACCAGCATGCCGCTCACGCAGGTGCAGGACATGGTGGAAACGCGCGTGGCGCAGAAAATTTCCCAGGTTTCGGGCGTGGGTTTGGTGACGCTTTCGGGCGGGCAACGTCCTGCGGTGCGCGTGAAGATGAACACCCAGGCGCTGGCCGCGCTCGGCCTGACCAGTGAGTCAGTACGTACCGCCATTACCAACGCTAACGTCAACTCGGCGAAAGGCAGCCTCGACGGCCCAACGCGCTCGATTACGCTGTCGGCCAACGACCAGATGACCTCGGCGGAAGATTATCGCAAGCTGATCATCAGCTATAACAACGGCGCTCCGGTGCGACTGGGCGATGTCGCCACCATTGAACAAGGTGCCGAGAACAGTTGGCTGGGTGCCTGGGCGAACCGTCAGCAGGCGATTGTGCTCAACGTGCAGCGCCAGCCCGGCGCCAACATCATCGCCACCGCCGATAATATCCGCGCTATGTTGCCCGGTTTAACCGCCACGCTGCCGAAATCGGTGGATGTGAAACTGCTAACTGACCGCACCACCAATATCCGCGCTTCGGTCAGCGATACCCAGCACGAACTGATGCTGGCGATGGCTTTGGTGGTGATGATCATCTACCTGTTCCTGCGTAACGTCCCGGCAACCATCATCCCCGCCGTCGCCGTACCGCTATCGCTAATCGGCACCTTTGCCGCGATGTATTTCCTCGGCTTCTCGATCAACAACCTGACGCTGATGGCACTAACCATCGCTACCGGCTTTGTGGTTGATGACGCCATCGTGGTGATCGAGAACATCTCACGCTATATCGAAAAAGGCGAAAAACCGCTGACGGCGGCGCTGAAAGGCGCGGGCGAGATTGGCTTCACCATTATCTCTCTCACCTTCTCGCTGATTGCGGTGCTGATTCCGCTGCTGTTTATGGGCGATGTAATTGGCCGCCTGTTCCGCGAATTCGCCGTGACGCTGGCGGTGGCGATTTTGATTTCCGCCGTAGTATCGCTGACGCTGACGCCGATGATGTGCGCCCGCATGTTAAGCGCCGAATCGCTGCGCAAGCAGAACCGCTTCTCGCGCGCCAGCGAAGCGATGTTTGACCGCATTATTGCCAGCTACGGACGCGGCTTAACGCGCGTGCTGCTGCATCCGTGGATCACCTTGTCGGTGGCGCTCAGTACCTTGCTGATCACCGTGTTGCTGTGGATCGTCATCCCCAAAGGCTTCTTCCCGCAGCAGGATAACAGCATCATTCAGGGCACCTTGCAGGCGCCGCAGTCGGTTTCTTACGCCAACATGGCGGAGCGCACGCGTGATGTCGCGTCGATCATCATGAAAGATCCGGCAGTGCAGAGCATGACTTCGTTTGTCGGCGTCGATGGTACCAACGCCGCGCTCAACAGCGCGCGCCTGCAAATCAACCTCAAGCCGCTGAATGAGCGTGACGATCGTATTCCGGCGGTGCAGCAGCGCCTGCAACAGGCGTTAGCTAAAGTGCCGGGCATTTCGCTGTGGCTGCAACCGGTGCAGGATTTGACCATTGATACCCAAGCCAGCCGCACGCCGTACCAGTTCACGCTGCAATCTGGCTCGCTCGAGTCGCTGAGTTTGTGGGTGCCGAAACTGCTGGAGCAGCTGAATACGCTGCCGCAACTGCGTGACGTCAGCAGTGACTGGCAGGATCAAGGTTTGGAAGCTTTTGTCCGTGTCGATCGTGACAGCGCCAGCCGCCTGGGCATTAGCATGGCCGATGTCGATAACGCGCTGTATAACGCCTTTGGTCAGCGGCTGATCTCCACCATTTACACCCAGGCCAACCAATATCGCGTGGTGCTGGAACAGAACAGCGATGCCACGCCGGGACTGGCGAGCCTCGACGGCATTCGCCTGACCAGCAGCGACGGCGGCAGCGTGCCGCTCAGCGCCATCGCGCAAATTGAGGAGCGCCACGCCGCGCTCAGCATCAACCATCTCGATCAGTTCCCGTCAGCAACCTTCTCGTTTGATGTCGCCGACGGTTATTCGCTGGGCGATGCGGTGAAAGCGGTGAGCGCGGCGGAAGATCAGGTGGGCATGCCCGCCGAGATGATGACGCAGTTCCAGGGCAGCACGCTGGCCTTCGAAGCCGCGTTGTCCAGTACCGTGTGGCTGATTGTGGCGGCGGTGGTGGCGATGTATATCGTGCTTGGCGTGCTGTATGAGAGCTTTATCCATCCGATCACCATTCTCTCGACGCTGCCCACCGCCGGTGTGGGTGCGCTGCTGGCGCTGATGCTAAGCGGCAACGAGCTGGATATCATCGGCATCATCGGCATTATCTTGCTGATCGGTATCGTGAAGAAAAACGCCATCATGATGATCGACTTCGCACTGGCGGCAGAGCGTGAACAAGGCATGCCGCCGCGCGAGGCGATTTATCAGGCGTGCTTGCTGCGTTTCCGTCCGATTCTGATGACGACATTGGCGGCACTGCTCGGTGCGTTGCCGCTGATGCTGAGCACCGGCGTCGGCGCGGAGTTGCGCCATCCGCTGGGAATCGCCATGGTCGGCGGTTTGGTGGTAAGTCAGGTGCTGACGCTGTTCACCACGCCGGTGATCTATCTGCTGTTTGATCGTCTGTCACACGCTACACGCCGTCGCTTTAAACGCTCGGAGGCGCAGTCGTGAAGTTCTTCGCGCTGTTTATCCATCGCCCGGTCGCCACCACTTTGCTGACGCTGGCGATTGCGCTGGCCGGTATTCTCGGCTTCCGCCTGCTGCCGGTAGCGCCGCTGCCGCAGCTGGATTTCCCGGTGATTTTGATCTCGGCTTCGCTGCCCGGCGCATCGCCGGAAACCATGGCGGCCTCGGTGGCGACGCCGCTCGAGCGCTCGCTGGGGCGCATTGCCGGCGTCAGTGAAATGACCTCCACCAGCTCGCTGGGCAGCACGCGCATTATTCTGGTGTTCGATTTTGATCGCGACATCAACGGCGCGGCGCGCGATGTGCAGGCGGCGATCAACGCCGCGCAAAGCCTGCTGCCAACCGGCATGCCGAGCCGTCCAAGCTATCGCAAAGCCAACCCTTCTGATGCGCCGATCATGATTTTGACGCTGACCTCGGACATTTATAATCCCGGTCAGCTGTATGATTACGCCTCAACGCAGTTGGCGCAGAAGCTGTCGCAAATTGAAGGCGTAGGCGATGTGACGGTTGGCGGCAGTTCGTTGCCAGCGGTACGCGTCGAACTCAATCCGCAGGCTTTATTCAATCAAGGCGTGTCGCTGGATGCGGTGCGCACCGCCATCAGCAACGCCAACCAGCGCCGTCCGCAGGGCGCGATTGATGATGTGCAGCAGCGCTGGCAGTTACGCACCAACGGAGAATTACAAACTGCCAGCGAGTATCAGCCGCTGGTGGTGCATTACAACAACGGTGCGGCGGTGCGCCTCAGCGATGTCGCTAACGTGCAGGATTCAGTGCAGGACGTACGCAACGCCGGGATGACCAACGGCAAAGCGGCGGTGCTGCTGGTGGTGCGTAAATCGCCGGAAGCCAACATCATCGATACCGTTGATCGCATTCGTGGCGAATTGCCGGAACTGCATGATGTGATCCCCGCCGCCATCGATCTGCAAATTGCGCAGGACCGCTCGCCGACCATTCGCGCCTCGCTGCATGAAGTGGAGCAGTCGCTGATCATCGCCGTGGCGCTGGTGATTCTGGTGGTGTTTGCCTTCCTGCGCGACTGGCGCGCGACGTTGATCCCCGCCGCTGCGGTGCCGGTTTCGCTGATTGGCACCTTCGCCGCCATGTATTTGTGCGGCTTTAGCCTGAATAACCTGTCGCTGATGGCGTTGACCATCGCTACCGGTTTTGTCGTCGATGACGCGATTGTGGTGCTGGAGAACATTGCGCGCCACGTCGAAGCAGGCATGAAACCGTTGCAGGCGGCGCTGACCGGCGTGCGCGAGGTCGGTTTTACCGTGCTGTCGATGAGCCTGTCGCTGATTGCGGTGTTCCTGCCGCTGCTGATGATTGGCGGCATCATTGGCCGCTTCTTCTCGGAGTTTGCCATCACGCTGTCGGTGGCGATTCTGATCTCGCTGTTTATCTCGGTCACGCTGACGCCAATGATGTGCGCTTATCTGCTCAAGCCGCAGGTCAAGCGCAGCCAGCCACGCACGCGCGGTTTCGGCAAGCTGCTGATGAAGGTGCAGAACGGCTACGCGCGTTCATTGGGTTGGGTGCTGAATCACGCTATTTGGGTGCTGATGCTGCTGCTCGGCACCGTGGCGCTTACCGTTTGGCTGTTCATCTCGATCCCGAAAACCTTTATGCCAGAGCAGGATACTGGCCGCTTACAAGGGTTTATCTCGGCGGACCAGAGCATTTCGTTCCAGGCGATGCGCGGCAAGCTGCAGGATTTCATGAACATCATCAAAGCCGATCCGGCGGTAGATAACGTTACCGGCTTTACCGGTGGTTCGCGCACCAACAGCGGCTCGATGTTCGTCTCGCTCAAACCGCTCTCCGAGCGCAGCGAAAGCGCGCAGCAAGTGATCGCCCGGCTGCGTATCAAGCTGGCGAAAGAGCCCGGCGCGAATCTCTATCTCAACGCGGTGCAGGACATTCGCATTGGCGGACGTGAATCCAACGCCAGCTATCAATACAGCTTGTTGTCAGACAACCTGAATGATTTGCGCGAATGGGAGCCGAAAATCCGTCAGGCGTTTGCCGCCCTGCCCGAGCTGGCGGACGTCAACTCGGATCAGCAGGACAACGGCAGCGAAATGAATCTGACCTACGATCGTGAAAGCATGGCGCGGCTCGGCATCGATGTGTCTGCCGCCAACGCGCTGCTGAATAACGCCTTTGGTCAGCGCCAGATCTCCACCATTTATCAGCCTCTTAACCAGTACAAAGTGGTGATGGAAGTCGATCCGCGTTACACCCAGGACATCAGTTCACTCGATCAGATGTTTGTGATTAACAGCGACGGCAAAGCGATTCCGCTGAGCTGGTTTGCCAAGTGGCAACCGGCCAACGCGCCGCTGTCGGTGAACCATGAAGGCTTGTCGGCGGCGTCCACCATTTCGTTCAACCTGCCGGAAGGCGTGTCGCTATCGCAGGCGTCTGAAGCCATCGATCGCACCATCACCGCGCTTGGCGTGCCCTCCAGCGTGCGCGGCAGTTTTGCCGGCACCGCGCAGGTGTTCCAGCAGTCGCAATCCAACCAGCTTTACCTGATGCTGGCGGCGATTGCGGCGGTGTATATCGTGCTGGGCATTCTGTATGAGAGCTACGTGCATCCGCTGACCATTCTCTCCACGCTGCCGTCGGCGGGCGTCGGCGCGCTGCTGGCGCTGGAGCTGTTCAACACGCCGTTCAGCCTGATTGCGTTGATCGGCATTCTGCTGCTGATCGGTATCGTGAAGAAAAACGCCATCATGATGGTCGACTTTGCGCTGGATGCCGAGCGCAACGGCAATCTGTCGCCGCGCGACGCGATCTTCCAGGCGTGCCAGCTGCGCTTCCGCCCGATTCTGATGACCACGCTCGCCGCGCTGTTTGGCGCGCTGCCGCTGGTGCTGACCAGCGGTGACGGCGCGGAGCTGCGTCAGCCGCTCGGCATCACCATCGCCGGGGGTTTGGTAATGAGTCAGCTGCTGACGCTCTACACCACGCCGGTGGTTTATTTGATGATGGATAAGCTGCGGCGGCGTAAGAAAAAGGTATTGGTGGCGGGTTAAGGGAGGTCGCCATGAATGGCGCCCCTACCCACCCAGCATTTGTAGGGTCACCATTTATGGTGACCGCACAGTAGAGGAGATTCAGTGAACACGCAAAACGCCACCGTGCGCTGGCAGCTATGGATCGTCGCATTCGGCTTCTTTATGCAGGCGCTGGATACCACCATCGTCAACACTGCGATCCCGTCGATGGCACGCGATCTCAACGTCAGCCCGCTGAATATGCACTCGGTGATCGTCTCCTACGTGCTGACCGTGGCGATTACGCTGCCGATCAGCGGCTGGCTGGCGGACCGCTTTGGCGTGCGCAATATCTTCTTCTGCGCCATTGTGCTGTTCAGTATCGGATCGCTGCTGTGCGCCTTCTCCACCACGCTGGATGAGCTGATTATGGCGCGCGTGGTACAAGGCATTGGCGGCGCGATGATGGTGCCGGTTGGCCGTTTGACGGTGATGAAAATCGTGCCACGCGAGCAATATATGTCGGCGATGACCTTCGTCACCACGCCGGGACAAATTGGTCCGCTGCTTGGCCCGGCGCTGGGCGGGATTCTGGTGCAGTACGCCAGCTGGCACTGGATTTTCCTGATCAACATTCCGGTTGGCATCATTGGCGCGATTGCCACGCTAACGCTGATGCCCAACTACACCATGCAGACGCGGCGCTTCGATTTCCTCGGCTTTGTGCTGCTGGCTGTCGGCATGGCGACCTTAACGCTGGCGCTGGATGGTCAGCGCAGCTCCGGCGGATCGCCGCTGTTGCTCGGTTTACTGATTCTGGTCGGGGTGTTTTCGCTGCTGTTCTACCTGATGCACGGCCGCAACAACGATAACGCGCTGTTCAGCCTGAAACTGTTTGATAACCGCATCTATTCGATTGGCCTGCTCGGCAGTTTTACCGGCCGCATCGGTAGCGGCATGCTGCCGTTTATGACGCCGATCTTTCTGCAGGTCGGCCTTGGCTACAGCCCGTTCCACGCCGGTTTGATGATGATTCCGATGGTGCTCGGCAACATGGGTACCAAACGCGTGGTGGTGCGCATCGTTAACCTGTTTGGTTATCGCAATGCGCTGGTCGGCGCGACCCTTGCGCTGGCGTTAGTGGTGCTGCTGTTCCCGCTGGTGGCGCTGCTTGGCTGGATCTGGCTGCTGCCGGTGGTGCTATTAATGCAAGGCATGGTCAACGCGATTCGCTTCTCCTCGATGAACACCTTGACGCTAAAGGAATTGCCGGACGATCTGGCTTCCAGCGGCAACTCGTTGTTATCGATGATCATGCAGCTGTCGATGAGTATTGGCGTCACCGTAGCCGGTTTGCTGCTGGGCGCCTTCGGCCACGGCGTGGTGACCGACAGCGCGGCGGCGCATCAAACCTTCATTTACACCTATCTGTGCATGGCGCTGGTGATTGCGCTGCCAGCGTTTGTATTTTGGCGCGTACCGAAGGATGTCAGTAAAAACGTTGACCTTAGAGGCAGGAGCAAAGGATGAAGCGGCCGGTAAAATGGGGCATAGGCGCCAAACTGTTTGCGGCGATTTTTTCCACCTGCATGCTGGTGATCATCACCATGCATTGGGGCGTGCGGCTCAGCTTTGAGCACGGCTTTGTGGACTACATCAAAAAAGGCAACGAACAGCGCTTAACCCTGCTTAGCGATGCGTTGGCCGATCAGTATGAGCAGCACGGTAGCTGGGATTTTCTGCGTACTAATGACAAGCTGATTTTTTCTATTTTGCGCTCGCTGGAGCAGAATCCTGGCAGCGTTAACCAGCTGCCGCCGCACGGCTGGCGCACACAGTTCTGGATTATCGATCAGCAATATAAAGTGCTGTCAGGGCCGCGTCAGCCGGTGCCGCCGGAAGGCACCCGACGCAATATCACCACCAGCAACGGCAAGATTGTCGGCTGGGTGATTGCCTCTCCGGCTGAACGTCTGACGCGCAGCACCGACATCAACTTTGATCAGCAGCAGCGACGCACCAGCTGGATGATCGTGGCGCTAACCGGTTTACTCGCTGCGTTGGTCACCTGGCTGTTGGCGCGCGGTTTACTGGCACCGGTGAAACGACTGGTGGATGGTACACACCATCTGGCGGCGGGCAATTTCGCCACCCGCGTGGAAGTCGGCAGCAGCGATGAACTCGGTCAACTGGGCCGCGACTTCAACCTGCTTGCCAGCTCGCTGGAAAAGAATGAAAGCAACCGCCGCGCCTTTATGGCCGACATCTCGCATGAACTGCGCACGCCGCTGGCGATTCTGCGCGGTGAGCTGGAAGCGATGCAGGATGGCGTGCGCAAGCTGACGCCGGAAGCCATCAGCTCGTTGCAGAGCGAAGTGGTAGTTCTCACCAAACTGGTCGACGATCTGCATCAACTGTCGCTGTCCGATGCGGGCGCCCTTGCCTATCGCAAACAGCCGGTTGATCTGGTTAATCTGCTGGAAGTGGTGGCTGGCAGCTTTGGCGAACGTTATCGCAGCCGCGGCTTAACGCTCAATCTGGCATTGCCCGCGCAGGCGGAGAGCTTTGGCGATCCCGATCGTCTGATGCAGCTGTTCACCAACTTGCTGGAAAACAGCCTGCGTTATACCGACAGCGGCGGCGCGGTGCAGCTCTCGATGCAGCTGGCGGGTGAAAACTGGCAGCTGAGGTTTGCGGATAGCGCGCCGGGCGTCGATCCGGCCCATCAGGCACAATTATTTGAACGATTTTTCCGCGCGGAAAGTTCGCGTAATCGCGCCAGCGGCGGCTCGGGGCTTGGCCTGGCGATCTGTAAGAACATCGCTGAAGCGCATGACGGCAGCATCAGTGCGGATCACTCTGATTTAGGTGGACTGCAAATCACGCTAAACTTGCCGTATGTTCCTCACTAGATGTCACTTATGAGCCCGGAAAATAGCGATCCTCTGATCCTTGTTGTTGAAGATGAACCCAAACTGGCGCAGCTGATGATTGATTATCTGCAGGCGTCCAACTATCGCACGCACCACATTGCCGACGGTAACGAGGTGCTGAACTACGTACAGCAAACGCCGCCGGACCTGATGCTGCTGGATTTGATGCTGCCCGGCCGCGATGGCTTAACGCTGTGCCGCGAAATTCGTCGTTTCTCCGAGCTGCCGATCATCATGGTGACCGCGCGTACCGAAGAGATTGATCGCCTGCTGGGGCTGGAAATCGGTGCGGATGACTATATCTGCAAGCCGTTCAGCCCGCGTGAAGTGGTGGCGCGCGTCAAAACCATTTTGCGCCGCGTTAAACGTTCGCCGGAAGAGGCGCAGCAGGAATCGCATCTGCATATCGATGAAAGCCGCTTTCAGGCCAGCTGGCGTGAACAGCAGCTGGAGCTGACGCCTGCGGAGTTTCGTCTGCTGAAAACGCTGGCGCTGGAGCCGGGGAAAGTGTTCTCGCGCGAGCAGCTGCTCAATCATCTCTACGACGATTACCGCGTAGTCACCGATCGCACCATCGACAGCCACATCAAAAATCTGCGCCGCAAGCTGGAAAGCCTCGATGCGGAACAGCCGTTTATCCGCGCGGTGTACGGCATGGGCTATCGCTGGGAAGCGGACGTCTGCCGCTTGCTGTAGCCTGCAACGGCTTACATTGATCCAGGTCAATTTACATCGGGTGCGGGTCTGCCTACAATTCCCCACCTTTTGCAGGGCCGTATAATACGGCCGCTGCACCTGCCATCCACGATGGCATGCTGACCTGACATCAGTGAGAAAATCCATGTTAAAACCTGAACTGCTTTCTCCAGCGGGATCGCTGAAGAATATGCGCTACGCCTTTGCCTACGGCGCTGACGCCGTCTATGCCGGCCAACCTCGCTACAGCCTGCGCGTACGCAACAACGAATTCACCCACGAAATTCTGGCCAAGGGCATTAATGAAGCCCATGAACTGGGTAAGAAATTCTACGTAGTGGTCAACATCGCCCCGCATAACGCCAAACTAAAAACCTTTATCCGCGATCTCACTCCTGTGGTGGCGATGCAGCCGGACGCGCTGATCATGTCCGATCCCGGTCTGATTATGCTGGTGCGTGAAGCCTTCCCGCAGATGCCGATTCATCTGTCGGTGCAGGCCAACGCGGTTAACTGGGCGACGGTGAAATTCTGGCAGCAAATGGGACTGACGCGGGTGATTCTGTCGCGTGAGCTGTCGCTGGATGAGATCGCCGAAATCCGCCAGCAGGTGCCGGAAATGGAGATTGAGATCTTCGTACACGGCGCGCTGTGCATGGCTTATTCCGGCCGCTGCCTGCTCTCCGGCTACCTCAACAAACGTGATCCCAACCAGGGAACCTGCACCAACGCCTGCCGCTGGGAATATAAAGTGGAAGAAGGCAAGCAGGACGAGGTTGGCAATATTGTCGGATTCCATGAACCGGTTAAGGTGCAAGAGCCCACGCTCGGCGTTGGTGCGACCACTGACCGCGTGTTCCTGCTGGAAGAGAAGATGAAACCGGGTGAAGTGATGAGCGCCTTCGAGGATGAACACGGCACCTACATCATGAACTCAAAAGATCTGCGCGCGGTGGCGCACGTTGAACGTCTCAGTCAAATGGGCGTGCATTCGCTGAAAATTGAAGGCCGCACCAAATCCTTCTATTACTGTGCGCGCACCGCGCAGGTTTATCGTCGCGCTATCGACGATGCCGCTGCGGGTAAACCGTTCGACCCGGCGCTGCTGGAGACGCTGGAAGGTCTGGCACATCGCGGTTACACCGAAGGTTTCCTGCGTCGTCACACCCATGACAGCTATCAGAACTACGAGCAAGGTTTCTCCATTTCCGAGCGCCAGCAGTTTGTCGGCGAATTTACTGGCGAGCGTCGCGGTGACTGGGCGCAGATTGCGGTGAAGAACAAGTTTATGCTCGGGGATTCTGTCGAGATCATGACGCCAGAAGGCAACCTCAACTGCACGCTTGAAACCATGCAGAACGATAAAGGATCGGCGGTAGACGTGGCGCCAGGCGATGGGCATCGCGTGTGGATCCCGGTACCGGAATCGGTCAACCTCGCCTTTGCCCTGCTGTTGCGTAACTTCACCGATGGCAACAGCACCTACGATCCACATGGGAAAAATCGCACTTAATGAAAAGATTTCGGCGAAGTTAGATTAGGATCACAGACCACCTCTTCGCCTCGCTTTAGAATCCCGCCTGCTGCTAACGAGTAAGAATAAAAGCAGGTAGTACCAGGAACCACCTCATTCACCCGCCCGGCTCCCCCGTGCGGGTTTTCTTTTTTCTACGCCACCCAATTTTTCGTCGCCCGCCGATAAAGTTCTCTCCCCGGCTATGCTATAACCTGTGCTCTGTAACTCGCATCAAGGAACTGATAATGCAAAACAAACCGCTGACGCTGCTGATCCTCAATGGGAAAGGCGCAGGTAATGAAGATTTGCGCGCTGCGGTGAATACGCTGCGTGATGAAGGCTTTAATCTGGCGGTGCGCGTCACCTGGGAAAAGGGGGATGGCGATCGTTATGTTCAGGAAGCGGTTGATTTGCAGGCAGAAACCGTGGTGGCCGGCGGCGGCGATGGCACCATCAATGAAATCGCGACCGCGCTGGCGCGCTTGCCCGAGCAGCAACGTCCGGCGCTGGGCATTTTACCGCTCGGCACCGCCAACGATTTCGCCACCAGCGTCGGTATTCCGGAAGGGATGGAACCGGCTTTACGCTTAGCGTTGGTGGGAAAAGCGACAACCATCGATTTGGCGCGGGTGAACGGCGATCGCTACTTTATCAATATGGCGACCGGCGGATTTGGCACGCGCATCACCACCGAAACCCCCGAAAAGCTGAAATCGGCGCTCGGCGGCGTATCGTACTTTATTCATGGATTGATGCGCGTTGATGCGCTGAAACCGGATCGCTGTGAAATCAGCGGACCCGGCTTCAACTGGCAAGGCGATGCGCTGGTGATAGGCATTGGCAATGGACGTCAGGCCGGCGGCGGGCAAAAGCTCTGCCCGGATGCGCTGATTAATGATGGCCAGCTCAATCTCAGCATCGTTACCGCGCAAGAGCTGCTGCCCACGTTGCTACATTCCCTGACGCGTGATGATGAAAATCCGAATATCGTCAGCGCGCAGTTGCAGTCGCTTACCATCCGTTCACCGCATGAGATGACGTTTAATCTGGATGGTGAACCACTGACCGGAAGTGAGTTTGAGATTGAAGTGATGGCGGGCGCACTGAGCTGCCGCTTGCCGCCGCAATGCCCGTTATTAGCGTGATTTTTCGCGGGTCGCCAATCATGGCGACCCGGTTTCTGATTTACACCTTCATCCAGCGGCGTTCCAGCGCGGAAACCGCTACCGCTTCCAGCACCTTCTGCACCTGCAATCCTTCGGCGAAATCTGGCCACATGCGATCGCCAGCGGCAATGCCATTGATCAAATCGCGGATTTCAACGGTTTTCTGATCGTTGAAACCGATGCCGTGTCCGGCAGAAACGCAGAAATTGGCGTAATCCGGATGTGCCGGACCGGTCAAAATGGTTTTGAAACCCTGACGTCCTGCCGGTTCATCGTGAATGTACAACTCCAGCTCGGCCATACGTTCCTGGGTATAACGCAGCGTGCCTTTAGTACCGGTGACCACATAGGTCAGGCCCATTTTGCTGCCGCAGGCGATACGCGAGGTTTCAAACACGCCGTGCGCACCGTTTTTAAAGCGCAGCAAGGCGCTGGCCTGATCTTCGTTTTCCACCGGCAGCAGGCGCGACGTGTCTTTCGGGTCCGGACGCTCTTTTATCACCGTCATCATATCGCCGCTGACTTCTTCAATATCACCGACCAGATAGTGCGCCATATTCACAATGTGCGCAGCGAGGTCGCCTAACGCGCCTAATCCCGCTAGCGCTTTCTGGCAGTGCCAGTCGAGTGGGGTTTCTGGACGCGCCAGATAATCTTCGTTGTGCGTGCCGTAGAAATGCACCACGTCGCCGATTTCACCGCGAGCGATAATCTCGCGTGCCAGCTGGCTGGTCGGGTTTTTCATGTAGTTGAAACCGACCAGCGTTTTCACGCCCGCCTGCTGCGCCGCTTGCACCATCTCTTCCGCATCGGCCACTGACAGCGATAACGGTTTCTCGGAGTAAACGTGCTTGCCGTTACGAATCGCTTCCAGCGCCATCTCTTTGTGCAGGAAGTTTGGCGCACAGATATCAACTACATCGATGTTCGGATCGCGTACCAGCTCACGCCAGTCGCCAGTAGAACGTGCAAAGCCAAAGGTTGCCGCTTGTTTCGCCGCCAGCTCTGGACTAACTTCCGCCAGCATCTCACGCACGATCTCGCCTTTCAGGGCAAAAACTGTGGGTGCCTGAGCGTAGGCAATTGCATGACAACGACCGATGTAACCACTGCCAATCATACCGATTCTGACTTTGTTCATGACTAATCCTGCATTCGGGTAAGAGTTGATGTGGAATATATGTTTCGCTTTTTGCCCCGACAACGGTGAAATGAAATATCTGTGATCATGCATGCGAGGTATCTGACAAAATCGACAAATCAGAATGTAATTTTGCATAGAGTTAGTGATCATCATCACAAAACCGATTCTGTCAGCCGTAATTTTGCCGCGCTGAGTTCGCTTATAGCGTGCAATTGACGCTTTATTCAGCAGTCAGAAAGAATTGTGAAAAAGAGTTTTGACAAGGTGAGGTCTGCTCGATAATATGCGCCCCGTTCAAACGATTCCTCTGTAGTTCAGTCGGTAGAACGGCGGACTGTTAATCCGTATGTCACTGGTTCGAGTCCAGTCAGAGGAGCCAAATTTAAAAAACCCGCTCAGGGAAACCTGAGCGGGTTTTTGTCTTTTTGGGGTCGCCATTTAGGGTGACCGCAATTCCCTGGTCGCCATGAATGGCGACCCTACGTAACTTTTCCTCTGTGATTCTGTTCACAACTCTGCAACGCCGACTTGTATGGTAGTATTAGTGCGCGTATTTTTTCATCATTGCATTCCCGTTGGAGTAGATGATGAAAAGTGTAGTGATAGAGCAACCGGGTGAATTGGTATTGGCTGAGCGTCCGCTGCCGCAACCCGCTGCAGGTGAAGTACGCGTGAAGGTGCAGTTTGCCAGCATCTGCGGTTCCGACGTGCATATCTGGCACGGTCACAATCCTTTCGCCAAATATCCGCGCGTGATTGGTCACGAATTTTTTGGCCTGATCGATGCGGTCGGCGCTGACGTTGCCGCCAGCCGCATTGGCGAGCGCGTAGCGGTCGATCCGGTTGTCAGCTGCGGTCACTGCTATCCCTGCTCCATTGGTCGCCCAAACGTCTGCAAAGAGTTACAGGTCATTGGTGTGCACCGCGACGGCGGCTTTAGCGAATATGCCGTCGCACCGGCTAAAAACGCCTTCCGCCTGCCGGATAGCATTCCCGACAAACTTGCCAGCATGGTCGAACCTTTCACCATCGCGGCCAATATCACCGCCTTCCTCAAACCACAGCCAAACGATGTAGCGCTGATTTACGGTGCCGGTCCAATGGGCCTCACCGCCATTCAGGTGCTGAAAGGCGTGTATGGCGTTGAACAGGTATTGGTGGTTGATCGCCTGCCAGAACGTCTGGCGCTGGCGCAGGAAAACGGTGCCGATCAGGTGTTCAACAATAGCGAGATTCCGTTAGCCGCGCAGCTGGAAGGCGTGCAGCCGACGCTGATTATTGATGCCGCCTGCCATCCAACGATTCTGGCCGAAGCCGCCGCCCTCGCCTCACCGGCGGCGCGTATTGGCCTGCTGGGCTTTTCTGGCGAGACGTGCAGCATTACGCAGCAAAGTCTCACCAGTAAAGAGCTGTCGCTGTTCACCTCGCGTCTCAACAGCAATCGCTTCCCGCAGGTGATTGAGTGGATTGAGCAAGGCCAGATCCAGCCGGAGAAACTGGTAACGCACTATTTCCCGCTGGCCGAGGTTGAGCAAGCCATGACGCTGTTCGAAAAAGATCCCCGCACCTGCTGCAAAGTGATCCTACAAATGGGTTAAGTTAACCCGCACACCAGGTGTCCCCATGCCGGTCCCTTACCCGCCGGCATTATTACTATAAAAAATGACGATGACGGAGTTTCTATGTTTAAGAACCTGCGCTGGACCCTCGTACTGCTGTTGTTCCTGGTGTTTATGATCAACTACCTTGATCGTATCGCCCTCTCTCTGACCGTACCGCTGGTGGAAAAAGACCTGATGATCAACGCCGAACAGTTCGGCATGATTTTCGGTAGCTTCTTCTTCGGTTATGCCCTGTTCAACTTCATCGGTGGCTTAGCGACCGATAAATTCGGCCCGACTATCGTTCTCGGCACCGCCGTTGGCATGTGGTCGCTGTTCTGCGGCCTGACCGCTATGGCGACCGGCTTCTGGTCGATGATGATCCTGCGCGTGCTGTTTGGCATGGCAGAAGGCCCAATCTCCGCCTCAGCGAACAAAGCGATTAACGGCTGGTTCCCGAAAAAACAGGCCGCCACCGCGATGGGTTTACTCAGCTCGGGTTCACCGCTGGGTGGCGCCGTTGCCGGTCCGATTGTGGGTTATCTGGCGCTGTCGTTCGGCTGGCGTCCAGCGTTTGTGGTGATCGCCTCGATTGGTTTTGTCTGGCTGGCGCTGTGGTTCTTCTTCGCGTCCGATAACCCGGCGAAAAGTAAGCGCGTATCAGAGGAAGAGCGTGCCCTGGTGGAAAAACTGAAAGCCGAAGAACCGGCTGACGTGATCGACCCAAGCGGCAACGCGCACGGTTTGGGCTTCTATCTGCGCCAGCCAATCATCCTGGTCACCGCCTTTGCTTTCTTCTGCTACAACTACATTCTGTTCTTCTTCCTGAGCTGGTTCCCGGCGTATCTGGTGCAGGCACACGGCCTCGACATCAAAGCGATGAGCATCACCACCATGATCCCGTGGATTGTTGGCTTCGTGGGCCTAGCACTGGGTGGCTGGATCTCCGATAAGATTTTCAACATCACCGGCAAGCTGCTGCTTTCACGAAAAATTGTGCTGGTGGTTTCACTTACCGCCGCCGCGATTTGCGTGGCGCTGGCAGGTACGATAAAAGAGGTCAACTCGGCGGTGATCATGATGTCGATCTCCATCTTCTTCCTCTACATCACCGGCGCGATTTACTGGGCGATCGTGCAGGATGTGGTGCATAAAAGCCGTGTCGGCAGCATCAGTGGCTTTATCCATCTGATTGGTAGCCTGTCAGGCGTAATCGGCCCGGTGGTGACTGGCTTCATCGTGCAGCACTCTGGTAAGTTTGACAGCGCCTTCATCCTCGCGGGTGCGGTTGCTGGCGTCGGTGCGCTGCTGGTGCTGCTGGTAATTCGCGAACCCAAGGCCAACAATAAACCGGTTTCAGTGTAAATCTCATGGGGCGCTGAGCGCCCCATTTGCCAAAAGGAATGATTATGTTAGAGCTTGAACGCCTCCCCGCTGATGTCCAACGTCCCGCTTACGATCGCAGCCAACTGAAAACCCGCATGGTGCACATCGGCTTTGGTGCCTTCCATCGTGCGCATCAGGCGCTGGCAACCGATAAGCTGGCTGCACAAGGCAGCGATTGGGGTTACTGCGAAGTGAATCTCAACAGCGGCACGCTGATTCAGGCGCTACGTCAGCAGGATCTGCTCTATACGCTGACCGAAATGGCCGATGAGAGTTTACACACGCGCGTGATTGGCGTGGTGACGCAAGCGCTGCATGGCAAAGGCGACGGCATTGATTCAGTGATTGAGGCGATGAGCCAGCCGGATGTGGCGATTGTCTCGATGACCGTGACCGAGAAAGGCTATTGCTACATGCCCTCGAGCGGCAAGCTCAATCCCGATCATCCCGATATTGTGCACGACCTCGCGAATCCTACTGAGCCACGCTCACTGCCCGGCCTGATTCTGGCGGCCATTATCCGTCGCCGCGAACGCCATCTGCCGCCGTTTAGCGTGATGTCCTGCGACAACATGCCGGAAAACGGCCATGTCACACGCAACGTGATTACTCAGTTGGCCGAGCGCCACAGCGCTGAACTGGCGGATTATATCCAGACGCACATCACCTTCCCTTCAACTATGGTTGATCGCATCGTCCCGGCAATGACCGATCCGGCATTCGACGCGCTGGCCGAACGTTTAGGCAGCCGCGATCCGGTGGCGGTAGAAGCTGAGCCATTTTTCCAGTGGGTCATTGAAGACAACTTTGTTAACGGACGTCCGGCGTGGGAAAACGCCGGTGCGGAGCTGGTCAGCGATGTGCTGCCGTTCGAAGAGATGAAGTTGCGTATGCTTAACGGCAGCCACTCGTTCCTCGCCTATCTCGGTTTTCTCGCCGGTTATGAGCACATCAGCGATTGCATGGCCGATGCCAGCTATCGTGCGGCGGCGCGTGCATTGATGTTGCAGGATCAGGCACCCACGCTGCGTACGCAGGGCGTCGATCTCGAAGCCTATGCCGATTCCCTGATTGCACGTTACGAGAATCGCGCCATCAAACATCGTACCTATCAAATCGCCACCGATGGCACGCAAAAGCTGCCGCAGCGTCTGCTGGATAGCGCACGCTGGCATCTGCGCAACGGCACTTCATGCGACTTTGTGTTGCTGGGTGTGGCGGGCTGGATGCGCTACGTCAGCGGCGTGGATGAGCAAGGCCAGGCGATTGAGATTCGCGATCCGCTGAAAGATCAGTTGGCAAATATCGTGGCCAACAGTGAGGACGGTGCAGCGCGCGTTAAAGCATTGCTCGGCCTAAACGCGGTGTTCGGCGACGATCTGCAGCAGCAGCCGGCCTTTGTCTCACGCGTGACCGAACTCTATCAGCAGCTGGTGCATCAGGGCGCGCGCGCCACGGTGCAAAGCCTCGTCACACAAGGCTAAGCGCCTGCACAAATGTGTAGCGCAGACGCAGCGTGCTGATTAGACTGAACCTTTCTTAACGGGCTGGCAGATGCCAGCCGTAATACGGATATTGCTGCATGTCGACTGCCTATACCATAACCACCAGCGAACCGGTAAATCAGCAGATCTATCGTTATCTGCGCAAAGATATTGTGACCTGCGTAATTCATCCGGGCTCGCTGCTGTCGGAGAAGGAAGTGTCGGCGCGTTTTAACGTATCGCGTCAGCCGGTACGTGAAGCTTTCATCAAGCTGGCGGAAGCCGGATTGGTGCAGGTGTTACCGCAGCGCGGAACTTTCGTACGCAAAATCTCCGCTCAGCGCGTGGCCGACGGCCGCTTTATCCGTGAAGCAGTAGAGATTGCCGTGGTACGCCGCGCCGCGCAGGAGATTGGTGCCAGCGGATTGATGGCGCTGGAGCATAACCTGCAGCTGCAGCGTCTCGCCGCTGAACGTCATGACAGCCAGGCCTTCTTAGGGCTGGATGATGAGTTTCACCGCCTGATTGCGGAAGGGATTAACTGCCTGCTGGCGTGGGAAACGGTGGAGAACATTAAAGCCACCATGGACCGCGTGCGTTTTCTGACCTTAAGCGAAGTGTCGCCGCCGGAGCGTTTGATTCAGCAGCATGAAGATATTTATAACGCGTTGAAAGCGCATGATGTTGAAGCCGCTGAGAGCGCGATGCGCCGTCATCTGCAGGAGATGATTTTGACCATTACGCCGATTGCCGAGCGTAATAGTGAGTGGTTTGAAGCGCCGTGATTTGAAGAGGTCGCCATAAATGGCGACCCTACGTAGGGTCAGCATTTATGCTGACCTTTTTACATTTAGGCTATGGTCACATCTTTTGACAGATAAACATCCTGCACCGCATTAATCAGCTGCACGCCCTCTTTCAACGTCTTCTTAAACGCCTTGCGCCCCAGAATCAGCCCCATACCGCCAGCACGCTTGTTGATCACCGCCGTACGCACTGACTCCGCGATATCCGTTTCCCCGGCAGATGCGCCACCGGAATTGATCAATCCCGCGCGCCCCATATAGCAGTTCGCTAACTGGTAACGCACCAAATCAATCAGGTTCTCGCTGGTCAGCTTGCTGTAGACGCGCTCATCGGTGTGACCAAACTTCACCGCGTTATAACCGCCGTTATTCTCGGCCATCTTCTGCTTCACGATATCCGCACCAATGGTCGCCGCCAGATGGTTGGCCTGACCGGTTAAATCGGCGCTGGCATGATAATCGACGCCGTCTTTTTTAAACGCATCATTACGCAGATAGGCCCACAGCACCGTCACCATTCCCAGCTCGTGCGCGCGTTCAAAAGCCGCCGAAATCTCTTCAATCTGACGACGCGATTGCTCAGAGCCAAAGTAGATGGTGGCGCCAACCGCCACCGCGCCCAGATTAAAGGCCTGCTCAACGCTGGCGTACAGCGTCTGGTCATATTGCGTCGGATAGCTCAGGGTTTCGTTATGGTTTAGCTTCACCATAAACGGAATGCGGTGCGCATAGCGACGTGAAACTGAGGCCAACACGCCGTAGGTGGATGCCACGCAGTTACAGCCGGCTTCAATCGCCAGCTCAACGATGTTTTTCGGATCGAAATAAGCCGGGTTCGCCGCAAAGGAGGCACCCGCCGAGTGCTCAACGCCCTGATCGACCGGCAGAATCGACAAATAGCCGGTGCCAGCCAAACGTCCGGTGTTGTACAGCGTTTGCATGTTGCGCAGTACGGTGGGAGAACGATTGTTGTCAATCATCACGCGATCAACATAATCCGCGCCTGGTAAATAGAGGCTATCCGCTGGAATGGTCATGCAGCGATGTTGAAGAAGGCTGTCCGCCTCTTTGCCCAATAACTGTACGATGTCCGTCATGTTCGCTCCTGATAAATGGCTGGATTGGAACCGGCCGATGCCGATTCGCCCCCAACAGCCTGGACCGGAAAGCGCCAGGCTGGCAAATTGCTGACTCCATTTTTCAGACGGATGCGCAGTGAAAAAGCGGCAATCTGGCGTTACGCCCTACCACCATTTATGGAAATGGTGCACCGGCCCAATGCCTTTACCGACCTCCAGCGAATCGGCGTGCAGCAGCGCCTGTTGTAGCCAAGCTTTGGCTTCGGCCACCGTTGCCGCCCAATCATCATGACGCGGACGCAACGCTGCCAGCGCCGCAGAGAGCGAGCAACCGGTGCCGTGTGTGTGGCGCGTATTAACACGCGGCGCGGTAAAGCGCTGGCGTCCGTCGCGCGTAATCAGCCAATCCGGACTTTCGGCATCGCTGAGATGTCCGCCCTTCATCAGCACCGCTTCACAGCCGAGATCGAGCAGCGCATCGCCCTGCTGCAACATGGTTTTCTCATCCTGCGCCATCGCGCGTCCCAGCAGCGCAGCGGCTTCCGGCAGGTTTGGCGTGATCAGCGATACCTGCGGCAGCAGCAATTCGCGCACGCTGGCTACGGCATCTGGCGACAGCAGCGCATCGCCGCTTTTGGCTATCATCACCGTATCCAGCACCACAAACGGCAGGCTGGCCCGTTTCAGCCGCTCGGCGACCACCTCGACAATCGCGGTTTCGGACAGCATGCCGATCTTCGCGGCATCGATGCGCACATCATCCAGCACCGAATCGAGCTGTGCGCCGACAAAATCTGGTTCGATGCGATAGACCGATTGCACACCACAGGTGTTTTGCGCCACCAGCGCGGTAATAACGCTGGTGCCATAAGCGCCTAATGCGGAGAAGGCTTTGAGATCGGCCTGAATACCCGCGCCGCCGCTCGGATCGGTACCGGCAATGGTCAATGCGTTGATGCGTTTCATGCTTTCACCTCCAGCGTCCACAACATATCGAGGAAGGCAGCGACAAAGCTGCCCGGCCCTGCGACCTGGCGTGCTGCCAGCTCACCGGCCAACGACATCACGCGGCAAGCCGCAGCCACATGTTGCAGGCGATCGCCTGGCAAGCTGGTGAAGGCCGCCACCACCGCCGACAACGCGCAACCTGTACCAACCACGCGCGTCATTAGCGGGCTGCCGCCGGGAATTGCCAGGGTTTGCGCGCCGTCGGTGACGTAATCGACTTCACCGGTCACTGCCACAATTGTTTTGAAATCACGTGCCAGCTGCTGAGCTGCGCTCAGCGCGGCATCGGCCTGATGCAGGCTGTCCACGCCGCGTCCGCCGGTTGCCTGATGCGCCAGGGCGAGAATTTCTGAAGCGTTACCGCGAATCGCCGACGGTTGCAGGCTCAGCAACTGCTGGCAAAATTCAGTGCGCAGGCTTAATGCGCCGACCGCCACCGGATCCAGCGTCCACGGCGTGCCTGCCGCTTGCGCTGCTTGCACCGCCGCCAGCATCGCATCACGACGATCGCAGGTTAAGGTGCCTACGTTGATCAACACCGCATCGGCAAAACCGGCAAACTGCGCCGCTTCCTCGGGATCGATCACCATCGCGGGTGAGGCTTGCAGTGCCAGCAGCACGTTGGCGGTAAAGGTTTGCACCACGTCATTGGTCATGCAGTGCACCAGCGGCGCTTGCTGACGCAGCAGTTGCAGAGAGTGCGCGAGTTGCGCGGGGGAAAGAAGGTCAGGCTGTTTCATAAGGCTCCCAACCGGCGATCAAGAAGGCGAATGCGGTCAGGCATCTGACTTCCCTACGCTGGCATTATCCAGATCAGGTCAGCGGGTGTATCTCAGCCCTGTATTAGAGGGGCACCCCGAGTCAAAACTACGTTGGCGAGCATAGGGAACAAGCCAGATGAAAGCAAGCTATCGACACTTTACCTGTGGATCTTGCTCGCAAAGTTACATTTTACAGGTTCATCTAACTGATTGAATAAAGTCCTTAAAAACCCTTCTTTTTGCGTGCCATGTCATACTTTGTAATAAATTCCATTGATAATTCGCGTCGCGAAAAAAAGCATCCCCCACAACTTGTTTCATGACGAAACAATACGGATTTATTAATTGTTCATGGAAGCATCACGGAGGATTTGCTATGCGTCGGATTCCACGCGCGCCGCTCTCTGCGGCCATTATCTCTGCCCTGTTTGCCGGTACTTTTGTCCCTGTTCCCTCCGCCCACGCCACGGGTTTTGTCGAAGATTCCACACTCTCTGGCAACCTGTTTTACTGGCAACGCCAGCGCGATCGTAAAGAGATGGATCCGCAAAAAGGCGCGTACGGTCAGTACGATGCCAATCTGCATCACGCCTCTGCTAACGCCAATCTCGACTTCTCATCCGGTTATGCCGGTGATGTGATTGGCCTCGATCTGGCGGCATTTGGCGCAGTGGAGTTAAGCAATGGCGGCCCGGCAGCACCGAATGAAATTGGTTTCAGCAATGCCCGTACACGCTGGGACGAGGACTGGAGCGGAGATAAGAGCGGCTTAAGTCTTTATAAAGCGGCGATCAAGGCAAAATGGCAGGATAACTGGCTGCGCGCAGGCTATCTGCAACCCAGCGGACAGACGCTGCTGGCACCGCACTGGAGTTTCCTGCCCGGCACCTATCGCGGCGTTGAAGCAGGCACCGTCTTCGATTTCAGCGATGCGGGCGCCCTTTCCGTCTCCTGGATGTGGACGGACGAATACAAAGCGCCGTGGTATCGCGACATGTACAACTTCCGCAAAGCCGATGGCGTGACGGAGATTCCGTGGCTGCAATCCTTTGGTGCCAAATACGATTTCAAAAACTCGCTGGTGCTGGAAGGCGCATACGGCCAGGCGGCAAATTACATGGATCAGTATTTTGCCAAAGCCTCTTATCAGTTGCCGCTGGCCGATGCGCCATTGCGCACCAGCTATCAGTTTTACGGCGCGAAAGATCGTGACAACAGCGGCGTGGGCCAGGTCAACGATGTTTACGATGGCCTCGCCTGGCTGCAGGCGCTGACCTTCGGCTACACGATGGGCGCGTTCGATTTCCGTCTCGAAGGCACATGGGTAAAAGCCGAAGGTAATCAGGGCTTCTTCCTGCAGCGTATGACGCCGTCCTATGCCAGCTCGAATGGCCGCATGGATGTGTGGTGGGATTCCCGCTC
The DNA here is from genome assembly GCF_024707505.1 of Pantoea sp. SOD02. Taxonomy (GTDB): domain Bacteria; phylum Pseudomonadota; class Gammaproteobacteria; order Enterobacterales; family Enterobacteriaceae; genus Pantoea; species Pantoea symbiotica. Next base: position 2,680,201 of record NZ_CP102604.1, read on the forward strand.
TGACTGGAACGCCAACGGTGAGAAAGCGTTATTCGCCGGTGTGATGGTCGATCTTGGGCACTGGCAATTACCCGGCTGGCAAGTCGGTACGTCGTACGCTTACGGCTGGGACGCTAAGCCTTCCACTAATCCGATTTACGACCAAAACCAGCGCCTGAAAGAGTCGGCGTGGAGCATGGACCTGGTTTACACCATCCAGCAAGGCCGCGCCAAAGACACGCAATTCAAACTGCACTACACCCGCTACGACAATCACAGCGATCTTCCCAGCTACAGCGGCGGTTACGGCAACATCTTCCAGGACGAGAAAGACATCAAATTTATGGTCGTCGCGCCATTCACCCTGTTTTGACCCCGATCTGGCAGGAGCCAGAGACTTACCTCCGTGGAGAAGGATAACAACATGAAAAAATTAAAAATCAGTTTACTGGCGCTGAGCGTGATGGGCCTTGCCGCCTGCAGTTCATCCCCGCGCAGTAATCAGCAGGTCGTCGACCAAATCAGCCAGTTCGGCGTGCAGTATCAGGTCACTGACAATCAGGCTGCCGATCACGGCGTGAATTGCGCGAAACTCGGTGCCGATTGGGCATCCTGCAATACCGCCACCATTACGCTGACCAACAACGGCCCGGCGCTCACCAGCAAAAACTGGGCGATCTACATGAGCAACGTGCACGAAACGCTGCGGGTCGATAACGATCAGTTCAAAATGACGCACATCGTCGGCGATCTCACCCGCCTGGAACCGACGGAAAAATTCAAAGGTATCGCGGCTGGCGAGTCGATTGAGATCCCGATCGTCAATGAATACTGGCAGCTGTTTATCACTGACGTGATGCCGCGCTGGTACGTCACCGCCGCCAATGCCTCGCCAAAAATCATCACCAGCACCGATACCGAAAACCTCAGCGACTTCGTTAAGCCGTTTGGTGACCAATGGAAGCGCATTGCCGACGATAAAAACGTGCTGATGCTGCCGCAAAGTCGCTTCACCAGGAATGCCGATGTGGCGCAGCTGCCGGCTAGTGCACTACGCGGACAAATCACCCCAACGCCGCGCACGGTGAAAGTTCATGCTGCCGATGTCGATCTGAGCCGTGGCGTCACTTTGCATCTGGATGTATTGGCGAACAATCAAGCCGATGCGGTTAAGCAGCGCTTCGATTTGATGGGGCTCAAACAGCAGTCAGCGGGTTATGCCGTGCATACTCGTATCGCTGTTAATCATTTCCGTGGCGCAGATGCGGTTTCTGGTGCTTATGAACTGCGCATCACGCCACGCGGCACCGATATCATTGGTTACGACCAGGCGGGCGTCTATTACGGCTTGATGTCGTTACTCTCGCTGGTGCCCGCTGAGGGCAAACCGATTATCGCCACGCTTGAAGCCAAAGATGCCCCGCGCTTTGCCTATCGCGGCGCCTTCCTCGATGTGGCGCGTAACTTCCACAGCAAGCAAGCGGTGCTGCGCATGCTCGATCAGATGGCGGCGTGGAAGATGAATAAATTCCACTTCCACCTGACCGATGATGAAGCCTGGCGCATTGAAATTCCCGGTCTGCCAGAGTTGACCGATGTGGGCAGCAAGCGCTGTCACGATCTCACCGAGCAGCAATGTCTGCTGCCGCAATTGGGTTCTGGTCCGTTCACGGATAACAACGGAACCGGGCATTTCAGCCGCGCCGATTATATTGAGATCGTCAAATACGCGCAGGCGCGCAATATCGAAGTGATCCCAGAGATCGATATGCCTGCGCACGCGCGTGCTGCGGTGATTTCGATGGAAGCGCGTTATCAGCAATACATGAAGGCGGGTAAACCGCAGCAGGCCAGTGAATATCGTCTGGTGGATCCAACCGATACCTCGAATACCCGTTCCGTACAGTTATACGACCGCACCAGCTATCTCAATCCTTGCCTTGATTCCTCAAAGCGCTTTGTCGATAAAGTGATTGGTGAAGTGCAGGCGATGCACCGTGAAGCGGGCCAACCGTTGACCACCTGGCACTTTGGCGGTGATGAAGCGAAAAATATCCGCCTCGGAACCGGCTACAGCGATGTTAAGAACCCGAAAGCGGGAACGGGCATTTTAGACCAAAGCAAAGAAGACAAACCTTGGGCAAAATCTCAGGTCTGCCAGGCGGTAGTGAAGTCCGGCAAGGTTGAAGATCTGGAGCATTTACCAAGCCACTTCGCGCTGGAAGTGAGCAAAATGGTGAAAGCGCACGGCATTCCGGTAATGCAGGCCTGGCAAGATGGGCTGAAAGATGCAGCCGACGCGCACGCCTTCGCCACCTCGCGCGTACGCGTTAACTTCTGGGACACGCTCTATTGGGGCGGCTTTGACACCGCTAACGACTGGACGATGAAAGATTATGAAGTGGTGATCTCGAATCCGGATTACGTCTATATGGACTTCCCGTACGAAGTGAACCCTAACGAGCGCGGCTATTACTGGGGAACGCGTTTTAGCGATGAGCGCAAGATGTTTGGCTTCGCACCGGACAACCTGCCGCAGAACGCGGAAACCTCGGTAGATCGCGATGGCAAAACCTTTGATGCCACCTCGAATAAGCCGTGGTCGGGCGCATACGGTATTTCGGTACAGTTGTGGAGTGAAACCACGCGTACCGATCAGCAGATGGATTACATGGTGTTCCCACGCCTGCTGTCGGTGGCTGAACGTGGCTGGCACCGCGCGGAGTGGGAGCTGGATTATCAACAGGGCCGCACTTTCAAAGGCGGCGAAACCCACTTCGTTAACCAGCAACAGCGCAATCAGGACTGGCAGCGTTTCGCCAACCTGTTAGGCCAGCGTGAATTGGGCAAGATGGATAAAGCCGGTATTCACTATCGTCTGCCGGTGCCGGGCGCGCGCGTGGAGAATGGCACGCTGACCATGAACATTGCGCTGCCAGGACTGCCGCTGGAGTACAGCGTGGATAACGGGAAAAACTGGCAACGTTATCTGCCGCATGCCAAACCGACCATCATCGCCGCCGATAAAGTCTGGGTGCGTAGCGTGAGTCCGGATGGCAAACGTTTCAGCCGCGCAGAAGCACTTTAAACCTGATTCGCCCCTCGCTGGAGTGCAAGGGGCGGAAACTGACAAGGATGTCGATGAAACACTCAACTTTCTCTTTTTATGTTGTTGCGCTGGGCGCCGGTTTAAGCGGCGCCCTGTTCATTCCGACACTCAGTTTGTTTCTGGCGAATGAACTTAATGTGGCAGCCTGGAAGATCGGTGCCTTTTACAGCGTTAATGCGCTCAGCAGTATTGCTATTAGTCTGTTCATTGCTCGTTATTCCGATCGTATAAAGCAGCGCCGGCCTCTGTTACTGTTTTGTTTATTCTCGCTCGCGCTTAATTCACTGCTGTTTATCTTCTGCCGTCATTATCTGTTGCTGATAACACTCGGCTCATTACTTAGCGCCTGTGGCAGCGCGGCGGTGCCCCAGTTGTTCGCGCTTGCACGGCAAACCCGGAGCGACAATACGTTCAGCGCTATCTTACGCGCCCAATTTTCGCTGGCGTGGGTATTTGGCCCGCCTCTGGCATTCTGGATCATTCATTTGGCCGGCTTCGCCTGGCTTTATTCCATCATGTCCGGCTTATTACTCAGCGTTACGCTTCTGGCGCTTACCTTGCCGCCGGGCAATCAAACAGTTGTCGCTAAGCCTGCACAGCCAGATGATCAGCAACCGCTGGGACAAAACCTGACGTTGCTGATGCTCGCCACCTTGCTGGTGTGGAGCTGCAGCTCACTCTATCTGATTGGCTTTCCTCTGCATCTGGCGCAGCAGCCCACGCTTTCCGCTGAATGGACCGGCGTTATGTTTGGACTCGCCGCAGCGCTGGAAATCCCGATCATGCTGCTCAGCGCCAGAATGCTCAAGCGCTGGGGCAAGCAATCACAAATGCAGGCTGCCATGCTGTGCGGCATCATTTTCTATGCCGGTATTTTCTTCAGCAATGGGTTTATTCCATTGATGATACTGCAATTTTTCAATGCCATTTTTATCGCCATCATCGCTACCGTTGGGCTGTTCTGGTTCCAGGACTTACTGCAACATCGTCAAGGTATGGCGGCAACGCTGTATACCAATTCGATGTCCATCGGCGTGCTGATTGCTGGCGTATTACAGGGAATTCTCACCACAGTCTCACCGCTAGCCATCTGGCCAGCGGCCTGTGTGCTGTTGGTGATGTCATTACTACTGATAACAAAGGTCGACAATGTTTAAAAAACCTCATTCGTCGCGCATCGCTGCGCGCATCAAAACACATGGAGTGTACGCAAATGAATGTCTTAATTACGGGTGGCGCGGGCTATATTGGTTCGCACATTGCCCTTAGCCTGCTGCAGCAAAATCATCATGTGATTGTGCTGGATAATTTGTGCAATAGCTCGCCAATAGCCTTAACGCGCGTTGAAGCATTGAGCGGAAAGAAAATCACTTTTCATCAGGGCGATATTCGCCGCCGTGCCGATTTAAATCAGGTTTTTAATCAGCAGCCGATCGATGCCGTGATTCATATGGCGGGTTTGAAATCGGTGAATGAATCGCTGCAAAAGCCGGTGAAATATTATCAGAATAATATTGCGGGAACGCTGATGTTGCTGGAAATCATGAAACAGCATCAGGTTAATAAACTTATATTTAGTTCATCTGCCACGGTTTATGGCATCCCGGAAAAAATTCCACTGTGCGAAAACTGCGATACCGGTAATACCACCAATCCTTATGGCGCTTCCAAATATATGGTTGAGAAAATAATGGGTGAAGTGGTTGATGCACAACCTGACTTAGCCATTACCGCACTGCGTTATTTTAATCCCGCCGGGGCGCATCCCTCCGGCCAGATTGGTGAGCACCCTGAAGGTATTCCCAACAATTTGCTGCCCTATCTGTTTCAGGTTGCCAATGGACAAAGAGGCAATCTGCCGGTATTTGGAGATGACTATGCAACACCGGATGGCACCGGCGTGCGCGATTACATTCATGTGATGGATCTCGCCGAGGGCCATATTCAGGCGCTGAATCATCTCAAGCCAGGCTATCGTCATTACAATCTGGGCACCGGACAAGGCTACTCGGTGCTGGAAATCGTGCAGATGTTTGAACAGGTGAGCGGTAAACAGGTTCCTGTCGATATGCGCGCACGCCGTCCTGGCGATGTCGCTATCTGCTTATCCGATCCCGGGCAGGCGAAAAAAGAACTTGGCTGGCAGGCAACGCGCGGCCTCGAAGCCATGCTGCGCGATGCGTGGCGCTGGCATACGCAGAATCCGCAGGGTTATGTTGCACAACCGGCTGGGAACGAAACCTTATGATGACGCGCGAAACGTTTTTACAGCTCTATGAACGCCAGCTCGCCGCGCTGAAAAAAGGCTTCACCGCGCCTGCTACAGCAGACTGGCAGCAAGCGTTCAGCCAGTTTAAGCAGTGGCGGCAACAGCATCAGCCACAGGATGTCGCAGTAGCCGATTTCTCTTCGATGTTTGCGGTGCCCACCAGTCGGCTGACGGGAAGCGAGTGTATGTTGCATCGCGTCTGGCTCGGCGGATCAACGCCACTCAACGTCAACCGCACCCTCGCCCAGTGGCAGCGTGCGATTGAAGCCAGCCACAGTGATTTTCAGCAAACGCTATGGGTGTGGGATGCGCAACAGCTGGCGGCTGATAACCGTTTTGTCGCTCAGCAGGCAGATAGTGCATTACAGCTGGGCACGCTGTTTCTGCCTGATGCGCTGGTACAGGTGAACAGCCTGAGCGCACTGATGAACGCCTTTGACTGCGCGCTGGCCGACGTATTACAGCAGCTGCACGACAAACGCTATTACGCCACGCTTTCTGACTTCTTCCGATTGGCCATTCTCACCGAATGCGGCGGCGTTTACCTGGATGCCGATACGATCCCCGCTCAACCCGCCACGCTGTTTCTTTGTCAGCCCGAGCTGCCTGATTTTCCTGGCGAGCAGCAGCAGATTAGCTGGCTAAATTTATTCACTGATGAAACCGGCATGATCATCAGCCATCAAAACAATCCAGTATTGCAGGATTTACAGCGGCGGCTCAGTGAGGTTTATCGTGGCTGGCCTCAGCCGATTGCAGCTAAAACGCCTGATAGTGAACGCGCCATCTTCGAACCGTTTTATCAATTATGGTGCGAACAATTACAGGTCACGCAGCTTAGCCATCAGGACTTTAGCTGTTTTGCCGTATGCGGCTTTGATGCGCCAACGCCACGTGTTTGCGGCATTAAAGGGATGCGCTTACAGGAAGATATTTTAAGTGGTGAACGTCGGCCGTTAAGTGTTGATGAACAGCATTATTATCAACAAACCGTGAATCAACTTTCGCAACGAGACTGGCAGCTTAGCGATCCATTGCAATTGGGTGAACTGGTGCCTTTATTTGCCGAGCAGGAAATTTTACAGATTGCCTATGCCCCGCAGCTGCGCGCTGAAATCCCCTATTACCACTATTACGGCGTGCTTTGTCAGGATCCGCAACTCGATAAAGTGAACGAGTTATTTTGCGATTACCTGATTGCATCAATCGATAAGAAGATATTAGACGGTGGTTTCTGGCAGCCAGTTTATCGGCCTAAATCTTCAGCGCTTATCTTTAAACCGGGCGTTATTTCTGACCAATATGAACAACGCCGCATGGCGCAGTTAATCTTCAGCACCAGCTATCTGGAATACTGCTCAGTCGATAATATTTATGCCGCCGACTTAACCACTTTACAGCTGCGACAAAATATCCAACCGTTCCTGCAGCAGATCTCGGTGATGTATAACCCGCAGGGAAAAATGATTGGATTCCTCAATGCGGCATCGATTAAGGAATATGATCAGATCAAAGTTGAATACGGCTATCGCAAAGAGGTACGTGCTCTTGATGAGGCTTACGACGACTTTGTTAATCAATACAGCCAGCCAGATGACTACTTCATCTGCAGCGTAGCCTTCTTGCCCGAGGAACAGGGGAAAGGCTGCTTCAATCAAGTTCTGTCACGCATGATTGAGCAGGCTAAACAGCAAAAATTGCGCCGCATCACGTTGTGTGTCTGGCAATCTAACCCGGCTTATACGATCTATCGCAAGAAAGGGTTTACCGTGATAGACAGGATGAAACAGGAGGTTGCGCGGTTTAATGACGAAATCGTATTTATGGCATTGACGCTTTAATCTTACTGAGATCAAATTATCCGGTGCGAACGGTTATTCAATTCGCACCGGAAGCGTTGGAAATTGAGATAAACAAGCAAAGTCTTAAAGAGTTGGTTGCACCTTGATGCTTATCAACTTTATCACACCAGAAAAAAGGCCTAATTGCGCTCCGGAATTGAAAAAAATCACCATCTCCGGAAGCGATAATGAAATTATTCAGCTTTATTCCACACGCACATCGTTGGCATAACATCTCTATCACGCGCAAAGGCGCAATATCACCTTCTGGCCGCATCTGTCTTGCCACTTACGTTCAGGCGCAATGTAAAGGCTGTGAAGAGCAACTGCATAAAATCTATTATCGTGATATTACTGATGCGGAAGCGCTACGCTGGCTGGCTTAGCCTTAAACTCCATCAAAAAAACAACAATAATGTATTTTTTATTGTGGAGCGACTAAATAAAAATGTTTTTACTAAATCGAAACTGTAGGTCATGCGTTATAGTTTATTCAGATCTAATCTAAAAATGTCGTGTTCCTGCTGCAAGCCTAGCTTACGCATTGCAGCACGCTTCTGAGTGCTAATAGTCTTAACACTTCGGTTTAACCTTAGTGCGATTTGAGAAACGTTTAAACCCGCATGTAGATACTCAAGCACCGTTATTTCTTTAGCCGTCAAACGCTGACACATTAATGATTCAGGATTACTCAGTGTGAGCATTGATGCACTTTCACTTTCTTTTCTCAGCAAAGCAACTCGATTAACATGCTGTAATCCAGCCAGAATATGATCTGATTCCTGAGTCTTGCAAAAATAACCCTGAACCTTTGGCGCCAATGAATTACTTAATATTTTATGAGAAGGACAATCCCCTAAAGTAACAAGCGACATATGCTTATGCTCTGCATTCAAACGATTAATGACAGATACCAGGTTAGCGTCATTTTCCGGTCTGGAGCAATCAATGATTGCCATATCTGCTGAAACCAGGCTCAGTGAAAAGAAAAGCTCACGACTATTTAGGCAGCAGTCAGATACAACAAAGCTTGTCTCACTTTCAATAATTCGTTTCAGCCCAAATAAGAAAAGAGGATGATCATCCAAAATAATAATTCGGGTGTGCGTCATATTTAACCTTCAGTTTAATTTAAATCACTATCACAGCTAAGTTACTGAATGCTGATGGTGTAAGTAGCAACTGCATTGAAAGCCCCATTATCTGTATGCTTACCTGCCGGCATATACCGTAACCACCAATAGAAAGTTTCCACAAAATGGCTTTTATCACTACCATGATCGGCGTCATAGTTCATGGGGACTTTTTCACCGAATTTAAGCCAGTTTAATTCTTCACGTTGAGTTGAATAGCGAATAGCCAAATCATCGATTGAGGTAGCCAGTGCCGTCGTATCACCACTATGCAGTTCACCCGCAGTGAAAGTAATTGCTACGTTATAGTTATTGCTTGCACTATCGCGCAATGGTGAGCAGGCTACTTCGATCCGTGTTGCCGCCATCGATCCCAGTGTTATCTCTTTTGTTCCGGCTGGTGGTCGATGAACATTGCCAAACATCACCTGGCGATCACCGCCACCTACCAGCGTACAGCTGGCTTCTGTCGCAATTACTGGTGCTAGCAAGCCACTATTCATGATATCGATGGATTGCTGATTGATGCCCTCCCCGCCCAACATGACTGCTCCACCGTTCTCCAGCCGCAGCGATCTGTGTGACTCGATAGGCGTGTTATGGCTGATCTTAATCAGCTGCGCTTTCAGTGAAAACGTAAACTGTCGTTTCTCTTCACCTTCCCGGCTGATTCGACAGCCAGCAGCATTTCCGGCACGTATGGTACCCATGCCCTGGCACTGTGAACCCGCGCTTTGCGCTTCTGTCATTAATCGCACGCCTATGCCTGGAACATTGGTGGCCAGAATATCCTGCCCCGGTCCCTTCCAGGCGAGCGTGCCGCTATCCTTTACGCCGAAAGAGACTTGCTGGGCAATTGGGCCCTCACACTGTACACCCACGGTTATCAGTGAAAGCGAGGTTTCGCCGACCTCACTGTATAGCGGAGTTGCTGCAGGAATTTTAACTACGCTGTTCATCGGTTGCTGACGGTTTTCGGTGTAGCTGCAACCTGCTGGCAAATCGGGTAACGTTAAAGTTTGTGCTAACAGTGGCGAGCTCCATAAAACGATGTTTATTATGGCCACGCTGGTCAGAAGCACAGGACACGAAGCAAATTTTCTGGTCATACGATGTTCCTGTTAATTGCGCTGGCAGAGGTTTTGCACCTGCAGCGGAACGCCCTCAATTTGGCTGTCGCTGGCAGATTTAAGGTCAAATGGCGCCAGACACTGCTTGTCACTGCCTCTGCCCCACTGCACGCTCAACTTGCCTTTATCTGGCATACCGGAGATGTAGAGCTGGCCTTCATCCCCCACAATGCCAGTGATCGGATCTGCGTTTTTTTCATCCATCAACGTGGCGGTGGCACCGAATGGCACATATCCACCGCTTGCCTGACGCAATGTCATCATCACCTGATGACCACGCTGCGTTGGGAAATCAGCAAGCACCACGGCCCCGCGGGTTGGCGTCACTGAGGTGGAGGTCTGATTCAATGCAACGTTGTGTTTGAGGCCCTTTGGATCAAGTGAGACGCTGGTACGACGATAAGGCGTGGTCCATGGCACCACGGCATAGCCGCGTCCGTCGGTTTTCAGGTTGGTTTGGCTGTTGACAGCAATGTTGGCAGCACCCGGCGCACGCACCAGTGTCACTGTATCGCCAAGATCCTGTGCTAGCGTCACGCCATAAGGATGCGCAACGATACCGCCACTCACGCCGTAGTTAATCTGCTGTTGAGTGTTACTGCGGTTATAGCCGGCAGACACGATGCCTTTGCTGCCACGATAGCTAGCGGCAAGGTTGCTGCTGTCGTTGTCTTTACCGATTGTCTGGCTCAGGTTGTAATTCAGCGCATTGCCTTCAAAGGCACTACCGCTCAGTCCCGCCTGTTGCGTGGTGCCTTGCCCTTTGCTTTGCACCATGCCGTAGTTGAGTCGCATGCTACTCAGCGCAGAATATCTGTCACCACCCGCCAGCCAGTTACTGATCGGCACCGAGGCGGTTAATGCCATCCGGCGATCCTCGCGACCGCTGTCGGTATCTTGCGACTGGCTGAGGTTAATGCCGTAATTAACACCCCATAGATTGCTGTTATAACCCAGCGTATAGGTGCGCAGTTCACCGGGCTTATTCCAGTAATCGCGTTGTGAACCGGAGATGTACATCGAACCAAAGTCGCCCAATGACTGGTTAAGCGTGAGCTGAAACTCACCGCGTGGACGATAGTTGCTGTTCATAACTCCGCTGGTGGTATCGGTGAACGCATCCTGTAAGTTGTAGTAGCCTTCTGTCGAGTAGCGATAGGCGGCCAGCGCCACTGAGGTGCCGGTTTCAATCACGCTGCGCGAGTAACGCACGCGATAAGATTGACCCTCGCTCTTCTCGCCGTTCGGCAAGGTGGCATTCGACTGCGTAACATCCGCCGATACCGCACCAAAGCGCCCTAATCCCACACCGACGCCAGCGCTGCCCGACAGATACTGTTTCGCTAACTGAATGCCGCCATATACCGTGATGCTATTCGGCAGACCATAAATCAACGTACCCTGAACGAAACGTGCAGTGCCCTCTTTGATCGCGCCGCTGCTGCTGCGTAGTTTACCCATGACCATTGCGTACTTTAACTGCCCTTCGCGCTGCATTATGGCAATTGAGGAGTACGGTTGAGTGAAGGAGCGCTCACTGCCGTCGTTCTCTTTGACCGTCACCACCAGATCGCCGCTGAGCGATGCCGGATAGAGATCGGTTATTTCAAACGGTCCCGGCGGCACATAAGACTGATAAATTACTCCGCCATTCTGGCGAATAGTAATTTCCGCGCCGGATTCAGAGATGCCACGGATCACCGGAGCAAAGCCGCGCAGGCTGTCCGGCAACATGCTGTCATCCGACAACAGCTGGCCGCCTTGAAATTGCACGCTATCAAATACATCGCCGGGCGTAGTGCTGTCACCAACGATCAGCTGCCCTTTAATCGCATGAATATCACGCTGCAAATAGGTGCTGATAACATTGAAATCAGAGGTTTTATTCCGTGAATCGTTGCGCTGCTGCCAGGTGGCGTAGCTACGTAAGCGCCAGCTCCCCAGATTGAGGCCGCCGCGTAAATTCGCATAAAGCGCATCGCTGTTACTTTGGTAGCCATTTCCGGTGGTGCGAGTCTGGTTACCAGTCAGGTTGTAGCTTAACAGCGCGGCGGGTAATCCCTGATCCCAGCTGGCAGGATCAACTTCACCTTGCGCCCGACGCTGCATCAGCATTTGCGGCATACTAATATTGAGTTTCAGCGTGGCAAATTCGAAATCAATTTGCGCCGAAGGAATAACATTACGGATGTCATTAATTACTTTATCGGCCGGTAAATCAGCCAACTCTTTTACCGCGTTAACGCGCAGACCAAAACTCTCATACTGCTGACGGGTGAATTGTGGCACCAGTTGATTATTTTCATTGCTGATAAACTCAACCGTTTTTTCATCAATGTAAGCATTATTGATGTAAATTCTGACCAGATAGCTTCCCGGCGCCTGCCCACCCGCTTCGAAATGCGATAGATCGGCAATTTCGCCCATTGTAGGATTATCGGTGCCAATCGAAAGCAGTGCTGGGTTAAAATATTCACTGGCAGAAGCGTTCTTGATTCCCACACTAAACAAGCCGCTAATTAACAGCGTATGATAAATGACTGTACTGAGCGTTTTCTTACGAAAAAAAGAGCATGTCAGACCATTTGCAGGCGGGCTGCAATTATCATTATTTAATTTCATATTATTTTCTGTTAATTACAGCCAATGGGAATAACATTATCAGTAGTATCTATTTCGCCAACGATTTACTCTCTGCAGGTGTTAGCCCACCCATATCATTAATCGTTCTATATTCTACTTTACTACCAGTTGTACCTGCAGGCAGTGAATAATTTTGCTGCCCTTTAGGTGGCACCATCATTGAGACATCATTGACGTCACGACCATCAACGCTGACTTTATTAAAGGTTACGTAGTAAGCAGTTGGGTTTGTCACCACCAGATTATTACCTGACTTTGCAAAAGTGAGTTGTTTATAGGCACTTTGCGCATCGCCAGAAATGCCATCTGGCCGATAAAACATTTTAATGCGCAGCACGTAAGCAAAAGAGAGTTTATTACTGTCTTCAGCATCTTTAGCTTGTGCCGGTACTGCTTTAACGTTAAACCAATAGGCTGACTCACGGTCTGTTGGTAATTCACCCGCTGTTTTCATAATGCGCAGGGTATTTTGTCCGGCATCCTGTCGATATAGCGGTGGCGTAATCACAAACGGTGGTTTAGCTGGTAATTGACTGCTTTCGTAATTAGTGAGCCATGATTGCGCTAAAAAGGGGGAGTTTTTGGCTGTGTTTAAGACGGTTAAAGTAGCTGCTTTATCTTTCTCCTGAAAAATAAGACGTGTGCTGCCGAGACTGAATCCACCTTTACTGTTCTCTGCAAAAGCACTGTTTGCAGACAAAACTAAAAATGGAATTAATGTGGTCATTACTAATGATGCGAATTTCATGTAATCAATATCCTGAGTGGGAAATAAAGGAAGCAACCTGAATTGCTTCCTTTATTTTTTAGTTTGTCACAACGGTTACGGTTGCGGTTGACGAAATAGATCCTCCTACCGGCGCAGCAGTGCCAACACGATAAGCCCATACTTTGGCATTCACGCTACCAGTACCTGCAGCAGCGTCATAGTCTGTAGAAGGAATGGTGTCACCGGTATCAATCTTAGTATCACTTGTATCGGTAATTGCCAATTTAACACCTTCGGCATCACCGGTATTCGTTAAGTAATCACCATCTTTGGTGAAGTCAAATTTGACACCAACACCTGTTAATCCAGTTTCACAACCGGTGAATGTAAAAGCCATATTCTGATTGACAATTTTTTCGCCATCAGCTTTACCTGCCAGAGATGCAGATGTCATTGCTGGAAGCGTAATAGTACGGGTTAACTGATTCGCTGGAACTACACAGGTCGTTGGAGTAACTGCAGCTGAAAGAGAAATTGTTCCAGTAGCGGCTTTAGCAGCAGGCAGTACTGCAGTCAAAAATAGACCAGAGACAATAGATACACTAATGATTTTCATAATTTATTTCCAGATTAAATGTTATTCGTAAGACATTGAAAGATTAACTGAGGCAGTGCGAACACCTGGCTTAAATGTAACAGCACCATGATCTCCGCTTCTCACACGAATTAATTGAAGAGTGAGATCATCAATTTCAGCTTCTCCAGAAATAATTGGGGCGTCTATTACACCATCATTACTTATATAAGAAACGCCTCTGCGAACCACCATTGTAGCGCCATCCATAGTAGACCCGGAATCAGGCTCGATACGAACACCACTTGAATCCGCATTGAAGTTCACTTTTAATTTAGCAGTATTAACTCCGGCAGGACATGCAGTTACTTTAATATTAATCGGTTTCCTGTCGATCGCCGCTCCATTAAGCAGAGGCTCAACTTCACCTAATGATGCGGTTCTGAATGTAATGGAATCTGTAAGCCCACTGACAGTGCAGGTAGGCGTAGTAAGTGTGCCTGCAAAGCTAATTGTCCCAGTAGCAGCCACCACACTACCTACTCCTAAAGACAGCAAAAGCGCAGCTGCCATCGGCGCTAATTTCTTTTTCATCAAGTTCACCCTTAGTTAAGTAAGAAAAAACGTTTAATTTCCCCGACGTAAAATTTACGCAAAAGACATTATTAAATAAAAAAAACAAACCAGAAGAATAATAGCCATTGGTTTATGCTGAAATGTTATCAATCCTTATGATTTAAATATACGAGAGCACTCTCAATTTTCCTGCCACTTAATTTAGGCAAAAAAAAGCCATGCACGCCAGCATGGCTTTGAAGGCAATTTAATTAACACCTTCGCAACATAATGACAGCCCCCGCTGCCAATAAACCTTTATTTAATAATCAAATTAAAAATTAACGTTGCGCCGCCCGGAATTAAGTTTTCTACGCCGCTGTCACCAAACGCTTTCTCCGGCGGTAAAATCACCTCCAGTTCACTACCAGCATTTACCTGGCTGATTACGTCAGTCAGCGCCGGTAACAGTGAATCCAGTTTCACGCGTTGCACTTTATTCTCTTTGCCGCTGTTATCGAAAATAGTGCCATCTGCTAAACGCCCGGTAATTAAAATATCTACCGTGCTGTCCGCCGCCAGTTTCTTACCTTTGCCGGCTTTGGTAACGATATACAGCGCGTCATCGAGCTGTTTCACACCTTTGCGCTTTTTAGTTGCGGTAATCAGCGTTTGACCGGCTTTCAGCTGCTGTGCGCGAACGTCAGCATCTTGCTGCTGTTTAACCTGCAGCTTGCTATTGAGATTGCTATCCAACTCGGTGACCAGCTTCGCCACCTCTTCCTGATTTAGCGCGATACGTCGATCAAACGCATCTTTAATGCCGGCCAATACCATCGAACGATCGGGATCAAGTCCCAGATTTTGTTGGGCGCGCAGGCTTTGCACAATATTATCGGCAAACGCTACGCCATTGGCATATGCAAGTTTCTGATCGTGGCTTTCTGGCTTCTGTGTTTGCTGAGTGCGCTGCAACCGATCAAGTTGACTTTGCAGAGTGGATTGCTTTTGCTCCGCCGCCGCTAGCGTAGCTTCCAACTGAGCGATTTTTTCCTGATGCTGAGTGAGCTCATGCTGTTTATCAGTATCCGCCTGTTGATTTTGCAACAGTGTTTTCTCTTTATTCAGCGTACTGAGTTGCTCAAGCAAACCAGCAATTCTCTGTTCACTGTGGTGCAATGTCTCTGATAAAGAGCGCTTCTGCAGCGCATGACTATCAACCAAAATTTGATTGGCCGTTAACTGGGTGCGCATCTCAGCCAGACTAAGCTGTGAACGGCTGTGTTCTTCATTACTGAGCGTCAACTGGCGTTGTAGCTGATCGAGTTGCTGCTGTTGCTCCGCATAGCGGTTCTGACTCGCCTGCAAAGTTTTGAGCTGGTTTTCCAGTGCCAGCTTCTCGCTTTGATATCCAACCTCAGCTTCACTACTTAGACGTTTGTGTTCTGTCAGCGATTTTTGCAGCTGCTGCAACTGCTGACTCTGCCGCACGTTATCGGTTGTGGCTGGGCGCAGGGATTTCTTCACTGCTGGAGGTGCTTTTACCCACGGCTTGGCCGTTTCGGTCTCGTCAAACAGCGTATCTGGTATGGTGTGATCCGAGCCATATCCTGTCAGAGAAGTCGCATGCGCCAAAGAGAGCGGTGACATCATGGCGCTCAATACGCTTAAACCGATCAAAGTTCGTGAATAAACAGATTTCATAAAGCACTCTCCGCGCGCATGTTGTTGAATTGCTCATTTAACTTTTGCGCTTGCTGACGCGCCAGTGCTGCTTTGCCGGTGCGGGATGCCTCAGCGTACATGCGTAATTTCATCTTTTCTGCCATCCGGGCAATGGGTTCGTCACGGCGATTTTTACTGGCTATTTCATACCAGGCGTAGGCCAGCGCCGGTTGGACTGGAACGCCTTCACCCGCCTGATAAGCACCCGCGAGGTTAAACTGGGCCAGAGCAAAATCCTGATCGGCAGCTTTGCGATACCACGTCAGAGCCAACGCAGGATTTTTGTTCACTCCCACACCACGACTGTAAGCTGCACCCACATCATTTTGCGCGGCGGCATCGCCCTGCTGCGCAGCAAACAGTGCCCAGTTGAAAGCCTGTAACAGATCATGTTGCTGGCGAGATTCACGTGACAGTTGCTGCTGGGCGGCGATGTGTCCTCGCTCAGCTGCCGCGACCAGCCAGTGTTTGCTCTCTTGCGGGTTTGATTGTTGCAATAACATACCCAACTGATATTGCGCCTCATGCTGGCCATTATCTGAGGCTGCACGTAGTAGCGGTTCCGCCTGCGTTGTTTTCCCTGCAGATACCAACCAACGTCCGTAACGCTGCTGTGCCTCAAGTTGCCCGGCTTCTGCATGCTGTTGCGTTTCGTGCAATTGACGATCAAATTGGATAAGCAGTAGCGGATGCGGAGTTGCCGTTTGTTTTGTTATTGGGGAATAACACCCACTCAGCAAGGTCAATGCAAAGGCGGTAATCAACAGGTTAATACGGATGTTTTTCATCATCACGCCTCATCAGCCTGGACAATCATTGCCTGGAATAAATCGACGTGAATTTGCTGACAAAGTCGGGCTAACTGCGCCTGATAAATGCTATCGAGCACTGGCAGCATGTCTGCCGACAAATCTGACCGGAGTAACAGATATTGCGCGCTGCTAGAAAGTAGATTGGACATTGCCGCATTCTGTCGCTGAAAACGCTGATGGTGATAGGACTCCAGCGTCTTAAGCTCTGATTGACATTGCTGAAGTCCGCCTGATGCCGCGACCGTGTTGATTTCAGTGGCTTCAGGCACAGCAACGTGGGCAGGCGCACAGCCGGTAAGTAAAGTGAACCCGACCAGAATGAGCGTCATTCTGATTGGTGGCGTGAAATACATATTATTCGATTTCCAGTATAGTGGGGGTGGAATATCAGTTTTCCGATGATGACAGACTACTTATTTAGTATTTTCATCCTGATAATTTATTATTCTCATCAACTAACACTTTCTTTATATTATTTAAATAAGCGTGATGGGCAGCAAATAAATTGAGCCCCTGCACCACCACGCCAGAAAATGAAGCAAATTAATTTCATGGCGAAAGCACGATAAGTCCGCGCTGTTTATTTTTAAGGTGGATATGATAAACATCTAAAAAAATCGAATAAACAAGAGCACTCTCAAAAACAGGAAAAGTCTCAGACTTACAGTAAAAGTTAAGCTACTCTCTTTGCGGCTTAATTCGCCCATCAATTAATAAACTAAATAACAACGCTACCATAGCAACACAAACATTGATTCCTTTGCCTATTTCACATTAGAGGGCTTACAGATTTACCACGATATGACTAATAAAAAACCACAGCATGCGACCTTACTGTTCGCTAGAATGCAGTACACTATTTCAATCCTTAAAGCTGAACATGAGTGACAGGCGATGAGTACATTCACCCAGAAAAACATCTCTATTGCGCTGTTAGACGACCATTTTTTGGTACTGCGCGGTTTGAGTGGCGTATTAAGCGAGCATCCTCGCTTTACAATTTCCGGCACCTTTAGCAACAGTCGACAACTGCTGGATAGCCTAAAAGCATCACCGGTTGATGTGGTAATTATCGATTATGAACTTGCACCGTCAGATATCGACGGTTTGAACTTGATTAAAACACTAAATCGCCACTATCCACAGACGGCAATTTTGGTGCTGTCTGCGCATTATAATCCGGCTACCGTGGCGCTGGCGCTGCGTGGCGGAGCACGCGGATTTATTGGTAAAAACCGGCCATCTGAAGAACTACAGCGAGCGGTGCTCGCCGTGGTGGCAGACCATATCTACATCGAACCGGAGATGACTCAACTTTTGGCGGAACAACAATTTCACGGTGAAATGCTCATTAATGGCGATCTGAGCCCTGATAATGTCAAAAACGCCACCTCCTTGTCGGCATTGACGGCAAAAGAACAAGAAGTGATTCGCTGCTTTCTTACCGGGATGACAGTGACTGAAATTGCTGAAAAATTTAACCGCAGCCTGAAAACTATCAGTGGTCAGAAGCAGAGCGCAATGCGTAAATTGGGTGTAAAAGCCGATCACGAGCTGTTCATTATCAAGGATGAGCTGTTAAAGCCGCACATCTCCTGAGTTCTGCTGTCCACTGTTCCTGCATCAGTACGCTTTGCACCGCGCCAGAACGCAATTCCTGCTCAATCTCAGCAGACAGATGCGCCAAACTCTGGCGCTGATACATTAAGGCTGCGCCGTGTAAGCGATGAATGTAATGGATCATCACCTGGCGATCGTGCTGGTGGCAAGCAGCCGAAAATTGTGCAATATCATCCAAAAATGCAGCGTGTAGCGCTTCATCACTCATTCCTGCAGCTTCCCGTGACTCGGCTGCTTGCAACAATTGAACCGGGCACCAACGTGCGAGCAATTCCGCCAAAGCAGCAAGTGAGAGGGGTTTAGTGAGTAACGCATTCATTCCGTGATCCAGACATAAATGCTGATGCTCCGCACCGCTCATCGCTGAAATGGCCACAATTGGCGTTTCCGCACTCCCCTGTATACGCTCCAACTGGCGGATTCTGGCAGCAACGGTGTAACCGTCGATATCGGGTAGATGGCAGTCAAGCAAGATAACATCGTAATAATTTTCCTGCTGTAACAAAGAAAGCGCCGTCGCACCGTCGCCAGCAATTTCGCTATGGCAACCTAACACATTGAGTTGTGCTGCCAGCATTTTTTGGTTAGCGGGATGATCTTCCACCACCAATACGCTGGTCCCTTCAATAAAACGCGGTAATTCATGTTCGGTAGAAACTGTGTAGCGAGGCGGCTCGCAACGGGAAATCGGCATAATGACAGTAAAGGTCGCGCCTTGCCCGGGTTGGCTGCAGCAAGAGAGATGACCGTTTGCTAGTTTCACCAATTGGTGACTGATATAGAGCCCCAATCCGCTTCCATCATAGCGCCGCGTCTCACTATGCTCTCCTTGCGTCCAGGCTTCAAACAACGTGCTTTGCGCGGCAAGTGGGATACCGATGCCGGTATCAATCACATCAATACGTAATTGATCATCACAACAATCTTGCGGCTGCATGCTCAATTTCAGTTTAACGCTGCCATGTTCAGTAAATTTGATGGCATTAGAGAGCAAGTTATTGATCACCTGACGCAGTCGATACTCATCAGTAACGATCCACGCTGTTTGCGCAGATTCACACGCTGAGACCAACAGAGAAACCCCTTTGGCCTTCGCCACTGGGCGATGAATATCCACCAGCGTGGCAATCATTTCTGAAAGAGAGAAACAGTTTTTATCCAGCTTCATTTGCTGATGAGAAAGCTTGCTGTGGTCAAGAATATCATTAAGCAGTCCCAGGAGATTTTTCGACGAGTTATTGGCCAGCTCAAGGTACTCTTTGCGCTGTTGCGGTGCACAAGGTAGCCGCAAAAGTTCAAGAGCAGCAATCATCGCACTCATTGGAGTACGGATTTCATGACTCATCATCGCTAAGAACTGGCTCTTCCGAGCTTCACTGTTTTCTGCGCGTCGTCGATGCATCAAGGCACGGCGTAGTGCCCAGATCAATCCCAACAGTAAAGTCAGAATCAAGCTTAACTCGATGGGATAGAGTGCGATGACCACTTTTGCACTGGGGTAGCCTAGCTGGAGATCGCCAATCCAACGCTTGAAAATTTTATCCGTCTGGCTTGCCGGTATAGCGGCCAGCGTCTTGGTAAGAATAGAACCCAGTACCATCTGTTCTGACTTCACCCCGAGATACATGCCCGCAATCATTTCTGGAATTTGCGTTGCCACCACCAGTTTATGTGAGTAATTGCGATGCAGCAGTGGGCGCATAACCAAATCAGAACCTAATCCGGCTTCCACTTCACCTGCCAGTATTTGGTTAAATACGGCACGGACATCAACCTGCGGCATGACAATAATGTCGGGATGATATTCACGCAGCCAGCTTTCGTGCCAGGTATTCGCACGCACAGCGACACGTTTACCGTAAAGCTGCTCCAGTGAACCCACGTGGCTGGCTTCATGGGTAGTAATAACTAAAGTATTTGAGGTTAACCAACGTGGCGATAACCGCCATTCGAAACCCTCTGCTACAGGTATTAATGCCGATGCCAGCGCGACGTTCATCTCAGCCTGACCTGGCGCCTGTGTCATAACAAATCGCAAGCCGGACTCTTTTTCCAGTTGGTCGAGATAACTGCGACTCAGCCCAATATGCTTATCATGATCAATAAAGTCGAGTGGCCAGCTGGGCGAGAAATGGTAATTAACCACCGGATTCTTTGCTATCCAGTCGCGTTCCTGTTCACTGAACTGTGGGGTAGCCTGAACGCAAAAAGCAAAGAGCATCAGGGTTATGAGAAGCAGGGTATGCATGTAATGCCTTTATCACGACTACGTTCAATTCAGGGTGCCGCTCTGCTGTAAGTATCAGGTACAGCGCAACAATAGCGTTTAATTGAACATAAAATCGACGGCATCTGGCTACGGGAGCACTCTCAAATCGACATCGCCAGCAAGCGCAGCGGTTCCTTTACGTGGCTGGGATAACTGGTTAAGTTGTTGAATCCAAAACTGCTGCTGCCACTGTTCAGGGGGAAGTTCGGCACGCAAATTACTTTCAAGCTCGCCAGCAAAAGCAGCCAGCTCCAGCAACTCGTACATTAATGCGACGCCATTAATACGATGGATATGGTGTAACATCTCGCGCCGCATTTGATGCGTTATTGCGACGTCAAAGGCCGCAATATCCTCTTGCAAAGCAAGCCAGACATCCGAAGTTAATGCAGGTGTAGAGGATGACGCGGGCGCAATCTTCTCTAGTCCTCCCCAACGCTCAATAATCTCCGCTAGATCGCTCAGACGAATCGGTTTGGTTAGCACGTCGTTCATACTGCTTTGCAGGCAGCGCTCACGATGCTGCGGTGAATGCTGGGCAGAAATGGCAATGATAGGGATGGCATCACGCTGCTGCCGGTTCTCTTCCTCACGAATGTGCATAGCGACCTCGTAACCGTCCATGCCGGGTAATCCACAGTCGAGCAAAATCAAATCGTAATAATTTTCGTCCTGAATGCGTTGCAATGCCGTTTCGCCATCTTCAGCTAATTCATACTGGCAGCCCAGGATGTCCAGCTGCTCGGCCAGCAATTGACGATTCGCCGGATGATCTTCAACGACTAGCAGTGAAAAATGCGATGCCACGGCAGGTAAGGACTGAGACAACGCACCTTCGACTCCAACATTTGGCGAACATGTTTTCGCGGGTAGCGTTACCGTAATAGTCGTTCCCTTGTCTGGCTGGCTTTGCAGATGAATTTCGCCATGCATCAACGTCACCAGCGAACGACAAATAAAAAGTCCTAAACCACTGCCACCCGCCTGATGCTTGCCCTGCTCCCACGCATTGAATAAGCGGTGCTGCAGCTCTGGGCGGATGCCAACACCACTATCCGCCACGGTAATTTGTAAATCATCAGCCTGGCGCTCTACATGTAACTCGATCGCCCCGTGGTGGGTAAACTTGATCGCGTTGGATAACAGATTATTGATGATTTGACGCAAACGGTTTGCATCAATCATCATCCAGCGATTCTCTTCTGTCAGCGAATCGCTCAGTAACAACGCCAGCTCTTTCTTTCTGACTGCGGGACGATGGCTGTCTGAGATTGCTTCTAGCAGGCTGCTAATGTTGGTCGGCACCGGTTGTAATGCCAGTTGACGCTGAGCGATCTTTTCATGCTCAAGCACATCATTAAGCAATTCGAGTAAATTTTGCGATGATGAGTAGGCCAGCTCAACATACTCCTGCCGCTGGGTGCTTTTTCCGGCAAAACGCAATAACTCCAATGCCGCGATGATGGCGTTCATTGGCGTGCGAATTTCATGACTCATCATCGCCAGAAAATCACTCTTATCCTGCTCACTGCGCTGTGCTCGCCGTTTGGCTCGCCATGCACTGCGTAAGGAGAACAACAGCAGTAGCAATAAAATACCAATAACAATCAATGGATAACGATAATGCCAAAGAAAGAGTGACAGCCTTGGCGTACCAATATCAAACATCGTCACCCACTGGATAAACATCGACTGGGCATCTCTGGCAGTGGCGTTTTCCATGGTTTTATCCAGGATGCTGCGTAACTCAGGATAAGCGGGATCCACCGCCATATTAATGCCGCTTGCCATCTCTGCAATCTGCGCGACAATGGCGAGGTGATTGGAGTAACGTCCTTGCAAAATAGGCAAAATCATTGGACCACCGACTATAGCGGCAACATTTTTGCCCTCTTCGACCGTCTGTAATGCGGTGAGCGCGTCAGGTTCTACATCAAGCAAGATCTCGGGATGATGCCGGCGAAGCCACGGAAGATAATCAGCACTGGCCACCACCACCACTCGCTTACCTTTGAGTTGCTGCAGAGTGCGTACCTGGGTTGCATCATCTTTACTGACAATAATTGGCATGATGTTCAGCCAGGGAAAGGTGAGTAACCAACGGTTTCTTTCTTCTTCTGATAACAGGGTGCCGTTGATTGAACTGATCATCATCGGGGGTTCGAGCAGCGCTTGCTCCGGCGAAACATAGACAAACTGCAATCCAGTACGTTTTGCCACATCATCTAGCACTTCGCGGCTCAAGCCGATGTGTTTGCCGTTTTTAATGAACTCTTGAGGCCATTGCGAGGCAACCGTATAGCTCACCTGGCGGTGATTTTTGATCCAATTTTGCTCTTGAACGGTGAGGGGGGTTTCTGCAATCGCATGAAAATGAATCAAGCCGGTAATAAGAATGAGCAGTTTCATCCACGTCTGAATCATTTACCCACCTTAGCTCCTGGTCTCATGCAGATAGCCAGCATATGTGAAATCTTATCGGCTAAATAGTAGCGGCCAATCAATCCAGCGGAAAATAAAATAAAAAAAAGCCCCGCAACACAGGTTGCAGGGCTATTGCGTGGCTATCGCAAAACTTATTCAGCCGGTTTGGTGCGAATCAGATAATCAAAGGCGCTGAGTGAGGCTTTCGCGCCTTCACCGCTGGCGATGATGATCTGCTTGTACGGCACCGTGGTGCAATCGCCTGCGGCGAATACGCCTTTCAGGCTGGTTTCGCACTTGGCATCAATGATGATTTCGCCCATCTTGTTGCGCTCTACCGCACCTTCAAGGAAGGTGGTGTTCGGCAGCAAACCAATCTGCACGAAGATGCCGCTCAACGCGATTTCGTGGCTGGTCTGGTTGTTACGGTCGATGTACGTCAGGCTGGTGACTTTGCTGCCATCGCCTTTCACTTCAGTGGTCTGTGCGTTCAGAATCACATCGACGTTTTTCAGGCTGCGCAGTTTGTCCTGCAGCACTTTATCGGCGCGCATTTCGCTGGCAAATTCCAGCAGCGTTACGTGCTCAACAATGCCGGCCAAATCAATAGCCGCTTCCACGCCTGAGTTACCGCCGCCGATCACTGCGGTGCGTTTGCCTTTAAACAGCGGGCCGTCGCAGTGCGGGCAATAGGTTACGCCCTTGGTGCGATACTGCTCTTCGCCCGGAACGCCCATATTGCGCCAGCGTGCGCCGGTAGCAATGATGATGCTGCGGGATTTCAGTACCGCGCCAGATGCGGTTTCAATCGCGTGCAGACCGCCCTCTTTCGCCGCCGGAATCAGCTTGATGGCGCTCTGGGTGTCAATCACATCGACGTCGTAATCATCCACGTGAGCACGCAGAGAACCGGCCAGCTTCGCGCCTTCGGTTTTCGGTACGGAGATGTAGTTTTCGATGTCTACGGTGTCCAGCACCTGACCACCGAAACGCTCGCCCATCAGGCCAGTACGAATACCTTTACGTGCAGAGTAGATGGCCGCAGCCGCGCCCGCCGGGCCGCTGCCGACGATCAGCACTTCGTAGGCATCACGCTTGTTCAGCTCTTCTGCCGCACGCTTCTCTGCGTTGGTGTCCACTTTACCGACGATTTCCGCCAGGCTCAGACGACCCTGACCGAACTCTTTACCGTTGAGGAACACCGCCGGCACGCCCATCACGTTGCGTTCGGTGATTTCGTTCTGGAACATACCGCCGTCAATTGCGGTATGGCTGATGCGCGGGTTCAGTACCGCCATCAGGTTCAGCGCCTGTACCACGTCAGGACAGTTGTGGCACGACAGTGAATAATAAGTTTCGAAGTGGAAGTCGCCTTCCAAAGCCACAACCTGATCCAGCAGGCTCTGCGCTTCTTTCGAAGGGTGTCCACCGGTTTGCAACAAAGCTAAAACCAGTGACGTAAATTCGTGGCCCATTGGCGAACCGGCAAAGCGCGGACCGCTGTGGCTGCCTGGGTTAGTGATCAGGAAAGAGGGTTTACGAACCGGACGATCGTTCTCTTCACGGAAGCTGACTTTGTCTGACAAGCCCGCGATATCGGCCAACAGAGAACGGATCTCTGCGGATTTGGCGCCATCATCCAATGTGGCAATCAACTCAACCGGTTTCGTTAATTTCTCAAGGTAAGCCTTGAGTTGGGTTTTTAAATTGGTGTCGAGCATAGTGAGTTCCTGTCATGAAAATCGGGTGCCGTAGCACCCGATAGAGAAAGATCGAATGGCAGCTAGCTTAGATTTTGCCAACCAGGTCCAGTGATGGAGCCAGAGTTGCTTCGCCTTCTTTCCATTTTGCCGGGCAAACTTCGCCTGGGTGAGAAGCAACGTACTGTGCTGCTTTCACTTTACGGATCAGGTCAGATGCGTCACGGCCAATGCCTTCTGCAGTGATTTCGATCGCCTGGATGATGCCTTCCGGGTCAACGATGAAGGTACCGCGATCTGCCAGACCTTCGTCTTCGCGCATGATTTCGAAGTTACGGGTCAGCGCGCCAGTTGGGTCACCGATCATCGTGTATTTGATTTTCGCGATGGTGTCTGAAGAACCGTGCCAGGCTTTGTGGGTAAAGTGCGTGTCAGTAGAAACAGAGTAGATATCTACACCCAGTTTCTGGAACTCTTCGTGATGGTCTGCAACGTCACCCAGTTCGGTTGGGCATACGAAGGTGAAGTCAGCCGGGTAGAAGAAGAAAACACTCCATTTACCTTCAACGTCTTTCTCGGTGACTTCGATGAATTCGCCGTTTTTGAACGCTGCGTTTTTAAATGGTTTGATCTTGGTATTAATGATGGACATGGTGACCTCCGTTAAAAGATGTGATGCAGGCTACAGAATTTTCGGGCCAACTTCTAATATGCAGACGTTATCAATTAGATAACCAAAAGCTATCAAAGCGCCGACGCCAGCTTTCATGCGGCTCGCGCGGGCATTCTACACAAAAATGGCGCGGTTCTGACAGGCTTTATCTTTTTGCGATGAAACTGCTACTTTTACGTTGGGTAATAGACATTAGGCGGTCGCCATGAATGGCGACCCTACGATTTAGCGGGTATGGGTTTCGTAGGGTGCGCATTTATGCGCACCTGGCAACGTCACAGATCACCCCCAAATGGAGCTTTTGCGTGCAAATCCGTTTTTTTGACGAAGCCGATCGGCCTTTTCTGCGCACGCTGTATCTTGCCGCGCGACGCCACAACTGGACGTGGCTGGATGGCGAAGATTGGCAGTTAGAAGATTTCGATGCAGTGATTTTGGGCGAAACCGTGCTGGTCGCCGAACTGGATGGACATCGCGTGGGGTTTGCGGCGGTGCTGGATAATGACAACTTCCTGCATAGTCTGTACGTCGATCCAAACGCACAGGGACAAGGCGTGGGCAGCGCGCTGTTAGAAAAAGTGCAGTCGCGATTTAGCTCGACTGGCGCATTGAAATGTTTGCAACAGAATCAGGCGGCGCTGGATTTTTATCTCAAACACGGCTGGCGGCGTGAAGCGATTGGCGAGAGCGAGCAGGGAAAATATGTGCTGATGCATTTTCCGCTGGCAAGACGCGCCAGCGGAAATGGACGACGTTAAACGGCGCGGAAGGCGATATCGCCAGGGATAATTTCTCCCTGCCAATAGAGTTGTGCCGCTACACGCCCTGCCAGCTGGCGATAGAGCGCGGTGAAATCACTCTCCGGACGGCGCACCACGGTAGGTTCGCCATCATCCAGATCTTCACGCAACGTAATGTGCAGCGGCAGTTGTGCCAGCAAACGCGTGTTGTAATCCTCCACCAGCTTTTGCGCACCGCCGGTGCCGAAAATCGGCTCGTGATGTCCGCATTGGCTGCAGATGTGCATGCTCATGTTCTCGACCACGCCCAGAACCGGCACGCTGACTTTCTCGAACATCACCATGCCTTTACGTGCATCAATCAAGGCAATGTCTTGGGGCGTGGTGACCACTAACGCGCCGGTCACCGGCACGTTTTGCGCCAGCGTCAGCTGAATATCGCCGGTGCCTGGCGGCATATCGAGGATCAGATAATCCAGATCCGGCCACATGGTTTCGTTGAGCAGTTGCATCAGGGCTTTGCTGGCCATCGGCCCGCGCCACACCATCGCATTGTCGTCAGTGACCAGATAACCAATTGAATTGGTTGCCAGGCCATGCGCCATGATCGGCGCCATATGCGTGCCATCCGGCGAGGTTGGACGCTGGTTTTCGGTGCCGAGCATGTTAGGAATCGACGGACCATAAATATCCGCATCGAGAATCCCCACGCGCGCGCCTTCGGCAATCAGCGCCAGCGCCATATTCACGGCGGTGCTGGATTTACCCACGCCACCTTTGCCTGAACTGACGGCGATGATGTTCTTCACACCGGTCGCGCCCGGATGATTTTTCACCCGCTTCAGCGTGGCGATGTCATGACGAAGTCGCCAGTCAATGGCGCTGGCATCGGTCAGGCGCAGCAGCTCGGCGCTGGTTTGCGCTTTCAGCTCTTCAAAGGCGCTGGCCCACGCGAACGGCATCACCAGTTCGATATGCAGCTTGTCATCCAGCAGCGCGACGTGGCGCAGCGCTTTCAGCGTGGTCAGGTTGTGTTGCAGCGTCGGATGTTCAAAGTCACTTAGCACGCCGATAACCAATGCTCGCAGCGCTTCAGGTGAATGATGTTGCTGGGATTGTGAAGTCATCCCCTCTCCTTGTTTATTCTTCACGCCAGATTGCGGCGGTGTCTGTTCAATAGTATCAGATAGGCGCTAAAAGTGACGGGGAAGTGCAGCTGTGTTTACGGCAGAGGGTGCTTCGGTTACCATCTAGGACGTTTTTTTCATCAATGGAACGCTACGCAATCATGACTCAAGCCACAAAAAAAATTCTGGTAACGTGCGCGCTGCCGTACGCAAACGGTTCAATCCATCTCGGTCACATGCTTGAACACATTCAGGCTGACATTTGGGTCCGTTACCAGCGAATGCGTGGCAACCAGGTTCACTTCATCTGTGCAGACGACGCCCACGGCACGCCAATTATGCTGAAAGCGCAGCAGCTGGGCATCGCGCCGGAGCAGATGATCGCGGAGATGAAGCAGGAGCACGAAACCGATTTCGCTGGCTTCAACATCAGCTATGACAACTATCACTCGACGCACGGCGACGAAAACCGTCAGCTGTCCGAACTGATTTATGGTCGTCTGAAAGAGAACGGTTTCATTAAGAACCGCACCATCTCTCAGCTGTACGATCCTGAGAAAGGCATGTTCCTGCCAGACCGTTTCGTGAAAGGCACCTGCCCGAAATGTAAGTCACCGGATCAGTATGGCGATAACTGCGAAGTGTGCAGCGCGACCTACAGCCCAACCGAGCTGATCGACCCGAAATCTGTGGTTTCAGGCGCGACGCCGGTGCTGCGCGATTCAGAGCACTTCTTCTTTGATCTGCCCTCTTTCAGCGCAATGTTACAGGCGTGGACGCGCTCAGGTGCGCTGCAAGAGCAGGTGGCGAACAAGATGCAGGAGTGGTTCGAGTCTGGCTTGCAGCAGTGGGATATCTCTCGCGATGCACCTTACTTCGGCTTCGAAATTCCTGGCGCGCCAGGCAAATACTTCTACGTCTGGCTGGATGCGCCAATCGGTTACATGGGTTCATTCAAAAACCTGTGCGACAAGCGCGGCGATCTCGATTTCGACGAGTTCTGGAAGAAAGATTCCACGACCGAGCTGTATCACTTTATCGGTAAAGACATCGTCTATTTCCACAGCCTGTTCTGGCCGGCGATGCTGGAAGGCAGCAACTTCCGCAAGCCAACCAACCTGTTCGTACACGGTTATGTGACGGTGAACGGCGCGAAGATGTCCAAATCGCGCGGTACCTTTATTAAAGCCAGCACCTGGTTGCAGCATCTGGATGCCGACAGCCTGCGTTACTACTACGCGGCCAAGCTCTCTTCGCGCATTGACGACATTGACCTGAATTTGGAAGATTTCGTGCAGCGCGTGAATGCAGACGTGGTGAACAAAGTGGTGAACCTGGCGTCACGTAATGCGGGCTTCCTGACCAAACGCTTTGGCGGCAAGCTGGCGAGCGAACTGGCCGATCCGGCGTTGTATCAGACCTTTGTTGATGCCTCTGAGAAGATTGGCGAAGCCTGGGCTAGCCGCGAATATAACCGCGCGATCCGTGAAATCATGGCGCTGGCCGATCTGGCTAACCGCTATGTCGATGAGCAGGCACCTTGGGTGGTGGCGAAGCAAGAAGGCCGCGATGCCGACCTGCAAGCGATCTGCTCAATGGGTATCAACCTGTTCCGCGTATTGATGACCTGGCTGAAGCCGGTGCTGCCATCGCTGACCGAACGCACCGAAGCCTTCCTGCAGAGCGAGCTGAGCTGGGATGCGATTGCCCAACCGCTGCTGGATCATGAAGTGGCACCGTTCAAAGCGCTGTATGGCCGTATCGAAATGACCAAAGTCGACGCGCTGGTTGAAGCCTCGAAAGAGGATGCGGCGGCGGCGAACAAACCTGCGGCAACCGGCCCGCTGGCCGATGCGCCGATTGGCGACACCATCACCATCGACGATTTCGCCAAGGTCGATATGCGCGTGGCGCTGATCGAGAAAGCTGAGCTGGTTGAAGGTTCTGACAAACTGCTGCGTCTGGAGCTGGATTTGGGTGGCGAGAAGCGTCAGATTTTCTCTGGCATTCGCGCGGCGTATCCGGATCCTTCCGTGCTGGTCGGCAAGATGACCATCATCGTGGCTAACCTCGCGCCGCGCAAAATGCGCTTCGGTATTTCAGAAGGCATGGTGCTGTCAGCGGGCCCGGGCGGCAAAGACCTGTTTGTGCTGTCCGTCGATAGCGGCGCAGTGCCGGGTATGCCGGTTAAGTAAGCTAACAAGCCGCCTCAGGGCGGCTTTTTTGTACCTGTTGATCCTACAAAGGATTGGCGCGTTTTTCGTAGGGTCGCCATTTATGGCGACCAGGTCAGACTGTATTGTGATCGCTAGCACGCTAATCGCTTAATGCGTATGATAAAGCGCTACGAAAACAGGAGCCTGACATGCCTGCCGTTCTCTCTGCTTGTTGGCGCTATGTGCGCGCCTTCGTCATCATCTATGCGGCGCTTTACGCTGGAATGGGGATTTCTTCCCTGCTCCCGATAACCATTCCCGGCAGCATCATCGGCATGCTGCTGCTGTTTCTGTTGCTGGCGCTGCAAATCATGCCGGTTGAGTGGGTGAAACCCGGATGCCATTTACTGATCCGCTACATGGCGCTGCTGTTTGTGCCGATTAGTGTCGGCGTGATGGGCTATACCGATATTCTCACCGAGCAGTTTGGACCGATTGTGGTGTCGTGCATTGTCAGTACTTTTATGGTGCTGCTGATTGTGGGGCTCAGCGCAGAACGTTTGCAGCGCCCTCAGGAGAAGCCGAATGAGTGATGCATGGTGGTCGCTGCCGCTAACCGTGATCGCCTATTTTCTGGCGCGCAAACTGGCGGCGAAAATCAATATCTCCATCGTCAATCCATTGCTGGTGGCGATGGCGATGGTCATTCCGATTCTGCTGCTTACCAATCTGCCTTACACGCGCTATTTTGCCGGCAGCAGCCTGCTGAATCAGTTGCTGCAACCGGCGGTTGTCGCGCTGGCGTTGCCGCTGTATGAGCAGATGCATCAGATTCGTGCGCGCTGGAAAACCATCATCAGCGTCTGTTTCATCGGCAGCATTACGGCGATGGTGTCGGGTACCGCGATTGCGCTGTGGATGGGCGCAACGCCGGAAATCGCCGCTACCATTATGCCGAAATCTGTCACCACGCCGATTGCGATGGCGGTCTCCGCCTCGCTGCACGGTATTCCCGCTATCAGCGCTATCTGCGTGCTGATCGCCGGTGTGCTGGGTGCGGTGTTTGGTCATATGCTGCTTAATCTGTTTAAGGTGAAAAACAAATCTTCGCGCGGATTGGCGATTGGTAACGCTTCGCACGCGTTAGGCACCGCGCGCGCCGCCGAGATCGATTATCAGGAAGGTGCCTTCAGCTCACTGGCTTTG
Organism: Pantoea sp. SOD02; assembly: GCF_024707505.1. Classification (GTDB taxonomy): domain Bacteria; phylum Pseudomonadota; class Gammaproteobacteria; order Enterobacterales; family Enterobacteriaceae; genus Pantoea; species Pantoea symbiotica. The sequence continues at coordinate 2,710,595 of NZ_CP102604.1, forward strand.
GTGATTTGCGGCATCATCACTTCGTTACTGGCACCGTTCCTTTTTCCGCTATTAATGCATTGGTGGGGCTGAAACTTGCGAGAGATCTCGCAAAGTTGAAACAACCCAATCAGCTTGCATTGTCAGAGCGACTTGGATCACATATAAAACCTCTGGCGGCGCATCGCCGCTAACGCGTAACTGAGGCCATCACATCATGCATTCACGATTCCTTACTGCTTTTTCTGCCCTGCCCGCTGCGCTGCAAGCTGCGATTCAGCCGCTGCTCGATGCGCCGGATTTCCATGGCGTATTGCGACCGCAGGATGTCGCGCAACTGAAACAGCTTACCGGTCTGGATGATGATGCGCTGGCGCTGGAACTGCTGCCGCTGGCGGCGAGCTGCGCGGTGGCAACCGTATCAAATTTTAATGTCGGCGCGATCTCACGCGGTGTCAGCGGCAACTGGTACTTCGGGGCCAACATGGAGTTCCTGCACACGCCGCTGCAGCAGACGGTGCACGCCGAGCAAAGTGCCATTACGCATGCCTGGCTGTGCGGTGAAGAGAAACTGGCGGCGATTACCGTCAATTACACGCCGTGCGGACATTGCCGTCAGTTTATGAACGAGCTGAACAGCGGCACGGCGATTCGCATCAGCCTGCCGGGACGCGCGGTTAGCACGCTGGGCGACTATTTGCCGGATGCGTTTGGTCCAGCCGATCTGAACATCACTGAACGTTTACTGACGCCGATCAATCATGGTTTTGCGCTTGCAGGCGATGCGTTGCAACAGGCTGCCATTACCGCCGCCAATCACAGTCACGCGCCTTATAGCCTGAGCTACAGCGGCGTGGCGTTGCGCAGCCAGAGCGGCAAGGTCTTTACCGGCCGCTATGCGGAAAACGCCGCCTTCAACCCAAGCTTGCCGCCGCTGCAGGCCGCACTGATTTTGATGAACATGAGCAACGAAGCGCTGGAGACTATTCAGCAAGCGGTTTTGGCAGAATGTCAGGACAGCACGCTGAGTCAGTTAGATGCGACACGCGCTACGCTTAAGGCGTTAGGATGTGAGGATTTCTCACTTACTTTAGTTTCGAAAACATCAGTTTAGTGATCCTTTTACCGCTTTTGTGACCTTCTGTTAACAAAAGCTGTACATCTGCAGGAATTTTCATAGGATCGGGCGCCAGAACCTCTTCACTTCAAGATGGACTGGCGTTACCTTTTCCCGGCGATACGTCAGAAAACACTGCAACCGGAGCAAGCACTGCATGGAACTCGACTACGAAAGTAAACGCCCGCTGTATATTCCTTATGCGGGTCCGATCCTGCTGGAATTTCCGCTGTTGAATAAAGGCAGCGCCTTCACCCTCGAAGAACGTAACGAATTTAACCTCAACGGCCTGCTACCGGAAGCGGTAGAAACCATCGAAGAGCAGGCAGAACGTGCCTGGCGCCAGTTCCTGGATTTCAAAAATAACAACGACAAGCATGTCTATCTGCGTAACATCCAGGATACCAACGAAACCCTGTTCTACCGCCTGCTCGACAATCATCTGGAAGAGATGATGCCGATTATCTACACCCCAACGGTCGGCGCCGCCTGTGAACACTTCTCTGAAATTTACCGTCGCGCGCGCGGCGTGTTCATCTCTTACAACAACCGCGACCGCATTGAAGACATGCTGCAGAACGCCACCAAGCAGAATGTAAAAGTGATCGTGGTGACCGATGGCGAACGTATTCTCGGTCTCGGCGATTTGGGTATCGGCGGCATGGGCATCCCAATCGGTAAGCTGTCGCTGTATACCGCGTGTGGCGGCATCAGTCCGGCTTACACCTTGCCGGTGGTACTGGATGTCGGCACCAACAACCAACAGTTGCTGAACGATCCGCTCTATATGGGCTGGCGTCATCCGCGTATCACTGGCGAAGAGTACGAAGAGTTCGTTAACGAGTTCATCCAGGCGGTGAATCGTCGCTGGCCGAACGTGCTGTTGCAGTTCGAAGACTTCGCGCAGAAAAACGCCATGCCGCTGCTGGAGCGCTATCGCGATGAGATCTGCTGCTTTAACGACGACATCCAGGGCACCGCCGCAGTGACCGTCGGCACTTTAATCGCCGCCAGCCGCGCTGCCGGCAGCCGCCTGTGCGAGCAGAAAGTGGTGTTCCTTGGTGCCGGTTCTGCCGGTTGTGGCATCGCCGAGCAGATTATCGCGCAGATGAAGTCGGAAGGTTTGAGCGATGATGAAGCGCGTGGCCGCGTGATGATGGTCGATCGCTTCGGTCTGCTGACTGACAAACTGCCAAATCTGCTCAATTTCCAGAGCAAGCTGGTGCAGAAGAGCGACAGCCTGAAAGATTGGGACACCAATAGCGACTCAATTTCTCTGCTCGACGTGGTGCGCAACGCCAAGCCAGATATTCTGATCGGCGTGTCAGGTCAACCTGGCCTGTTCACCGAAGAGATCATTCGCGAGATGCACAAGCACACCAAGCGTCCGATCGTTATGCCGCTGTCGAACCCGACGTCACGCGTGGAAGCAACGCCAGCCGACATCATCGCCTGGACTGACGGTGCCGCGCTGGTTGCCACCGGCAGCCCGTTCTCACCGGTCACCTGGAAAGGGAAAACCTATCCAATCGCCCAATGCAACAACTCCTATATCTTCCCTGGCATCGGTTTGGGTGTCATCGCTGCGGGCGCAAGTCGCGTGACGGATTCGATGCTGATGACCGCCAGCCGCGCACTGGCCGACTGTTCGCCGCTGGTCAACGACGGCGAAGGTCCGGTTCTGCCGGAGATCAAAGATATTCAGGGCGTGTCCAAGCTAATTGCCATTGAAGTGGGCAAAGCCGCGCAGCTGGCTGGCGTGGCGGTGGTGACCTCGGAAGATGTGCTGTCGAAAGCCGTCAGCAACAACTTCTGGCTGCCGCAGTACCGTAATTATCGTCGTACCTCGATTTAATCGAATTTATGGCCGGATCGCTTAGATCCGGCCATGCTTAAAAAAACGCCGCCCAACCGCCCTTAGCTTGCTTCCCCCGCCCGCCTCAAGTAGCCTTTATCCATTCTGAATTCTGCCAACCGAGTGCCCGCGCGCATGATTAAACGCGTTTTCTTTGGTCTGTTTTTCATCATCTTACTGATGGTGGCGACCGCGCTCGGCCTGGATCGCTGGATCAGCTGGAAAACCGCGCCCTTTATTTACGAAGATGTCACCTCGTTGCCGCACCGTCAGGTCGGCGTGGTCTTGGGCACCGCCAAGTATTACCGCACGGGCGTTATCAATCAGTATTACCTCTACCGCATTCAGGGCGCGTTGAACGCCTATAACAGCGGCAAGGTCAATTACCTGCTGCTGAGCGGTGACAATGCGCAGCAAAGCTATAACGAACCGATGACCATGCGCCGCGATTTGATTAAAGCGGGCGTCGCGCCGTCGGACATCGTGCTGGATTACGCTGGCTTCCGCACGCTGGATTCGATTGTGCGCACGCGCAAAGTGTTCGATACCAACGATTTCATCATCATTACCCAGCGCTTCCACTGCGAGCGTGCGCTGTATATCGCGCAGCATCTTGGGATTCAGGCGCAGTGTTATGCGGTGCCGTCGCCGAAAAACATGTTGTCGGTACGTTTCCGCGAAGTGGGTGCACGATTGGGTGCGCTGGCGGATTTGTATTTGATGAAGCGCGAGCCACGTTTCCTCGGCCCGCTAGTGCCGATTCCTGCGGTGCATGAAGTGCCAGAAGATGCGCAGAGTTATCCGGCGGTGACGCCAGAGCAGCTTTTAGAGTTGGAAGAGAAACTGCAGAAGTAAGTGGTACCGGTGCATTTTGTAGGGTCGCCATTTATCGCGACCGCCAATGTAAAAAGGGCCGCATTACGCGGCCCTCAGTTTGCTGTGTGATGTCTTATTTTTTACGTGCGTACTTCAGTGAATCCAGCGCCACGGCGAAGATAATGATGCCGCCCTTGATGATGTACTGCCAGTAAGGGTTAACGCCGATGTAGGTCAAACCGTAGTTGATCACGGTGAAGATGATGACACCGGTTACCACGCCCGCTACAGAACCCACGCCACCGGCAAACGACACGCCGCCGACCACACAAGCCGCAATCGCATCCAGCTCATACATAAATCCGAGGTTGTTGGTGGCGCTGCCGATACGGCCCGCTTCCAGCATCCCGCCGAACGCGTAGAACACGCCAGACAGTGCATACACCAGAATCAGGTTGAACGGTACGTTTACGCCAGACACTTTCGCCGCTTCCGGGTTACCACCGATAGCGAAGATGTTGCGGCCGAAGCGGGTTTTATTCCACAGCACCCAAACAAATACGATGGCAATCACGGCGTAGAAGGTGATGAATGACAGTTTGAAGTCACCGAAACGCAGGAAGCCTTGGGCAAATTTGGAGAAGCCAGGATCGAAACCGGCAATCGGCGATGCACCCACAAAGTCGTAATAGAGTGAGTTGATGCCGTAAACGATAATCATGGTGCCCAAGGTGGTGATAAATGGCGTTACCTTGAGGTAAGCAATGATCACACCGTTCACCAGACCAATCACGCCGCCGATGATGCACACGGTCAGGATAACTACCGGAATTGGCACGGTATCCAGATGCGGGAACACCTTGTTCGCGTTATCCATCGCCTGCAGCAGCGTGGCGGCAACCACCGCAGCTAAACCTACCTGACGACCCGCTGAAAGGTCCGTACCCTGGGTGACAATCAAACCGGCCACGCCCAATGCGATAATAATACGCACCGAGGATTGAGTCAGAATGTTACTCAGGTTCATTAAACTTAAGAACGTTGGATCCTGGAAAATAATAATTGCCAGCAGTACAAACAGGACAACGTAAATGCCGCCCTCTTTTAACCAGGTTAGCGCATTCTTTTTAGTAGTCGCTTTCATGTTAAAGCCCTTGCTTCATTAAAGGTGTAATGACGCTAAACGCAGGATTTCATTCTGCGAGGTCGTTTTGGTATCAACAATGCCTGCTACCTGGCCATTACTCATCACTAAAATACGATCGGTAATACCCAACAGTTCTGGCATTTCAGAAGAGATAATAATGATGCCCTTCTCTTTCTTCGCCAACTCAGCAATGAGTTGGTAGATTTCGAATTTCGCGCCAACATCAATCCCGCGCGTTGGTTCATCCAGCATCAATATTTCCGGCTGCGTTAATAACCAGCGACCAATGATCACTTTTTGTTGGTTACCACCGGAAAGCGAACCAATTTGAGTATGATGACCCGGCGTTTTCACACGCATCGAATCAATAACCCATTGGGTATCGCTTTTCATGCGTTTATTATCGAGCAGTCCCATGCTGGATTTATACTTTTTGATATTGGAGATAAGCGAGTTAAAGCCAATATCCAGATACGCATAAATACCGGTGGAACGACGCTCTTCCGTCACCAGCGCAAAACCGTGGTTAATGGCTTCGTTGGCGCTATGGTTGTTAATCGCCTTGCCGTGCAATTTAATCGTGCCGCCCGACTTTTCGCGAATCCCAAACAGGGTTTCGACGATGTCGGTACGCTTGGCTCCCACCAAACCGGCAATACCAAGAATTTCACCTTTACGCAGATCGAACGAGATATCACGAATCGAAGGCTGACGCAGTGAGGTTAAATGACGCACCTCAAGAATGGTTTCCCCCGGCACGTTGGTCTTGTCTGGGAAACGCTGGTTCAATGAACGGCCAACCATCATCGAGATGATCTTGTCCATATCCAGCCCTTCCAGCGGCTGAGTGGCGATCCACTGCCCATCACGCAAAATGGTGATCTCATCGCACAGCTGGAATATCTCTTCCATCTTATGCGAGATATAGACAATGCCGCAGCCGCGATCTTTCAGCTTACGAATAATAGTGAACAAGTGATTCACTTCTTTTTCGGTCAGCGATGATGTCGGCTCATCCATAATGACGATTTTGGCGTCATAGGAGAAAGCTTTGGCGATTTCGATCATCTGCATCTGCGAGACAGATAAGGTGGCGACTTTATCGCGCGGATCGATATCAATATCTAATTCATCAAAGATCGCTTTGGTATCGCGATACATTTTATCCTGATCGACAAATACGCCTTTACGTGGATAACGGCCAAGCCACATGTTATCCATGACGTTGCGCTGCAGAACCAGGTTTAATTCCTGATGCACCATTGAAACGCCATTTTCCAGCGCCTCTTTGGAGCTCTTATAATCAATTTCCTCACCCTGAAACAGGATGCTCCCCGTATCCTTTTTATAAATCCCAAACAGACATTTTAATAATGTAGATTTCCCGGCGCCGTTTTCTCCCATTAATGCATGAACGGAGTGCGGCCGCACTTTTAAATTCACATTATCTAAGGCTTTAACCCCTGGAAATGATTTCGAGACATTCGTCATCTCCAGCAGATATTCACGCTGTGTGGTCGGATTCTCACTGGCCATAATTTACCTGGCTAAATAAAGCGTTGGTCAGATGCAATAAGGCGCGGCGAAACGCCGCGCCCAGGATGAATTACTTCACAAACTGCGACAGATTTTCTTTATCTACTGGTACGTAAGGAACACGTACGATTTTGTTTTCCATCTTGAAGTTAGTGCCAGCGGTTGGCTCTTTGCCATTGGCCAGATTGTTAGCAATATCCAGCGTCGCTTTTGCCTGGTTTTCCGCATCGTTCAACACGGTACCGGCCAGGGCGCCTGATTTCACCAGCGCCAGCGCTTCTGGCAGTGCATCGACACCAAACACTGGAATGCTGGTTTTATTGTGCGCTTTCAGCGCTTCAACCGCACCCATCGCCATCGCATCGTTGTTGGCGATGATCACTTCAATCTTGTCGGCGTTCGGGCCAGAGAGCCAGGCGTCAACTTTGTCTTTTGCCTGTGCGGTATCCCACATCGCGGTATCCATCGCCAGCTGCTGCGTTTTCAGACCGTCTTTGTTCAGGGTATCGATCACGTATTTGGTACGCGCTTCAGCATCTGGATGGCCCGGCTCGCCTTTCAGCAGCACGAACTGAATCGTACCGTCTTTGTTCAGATCCCACGCTGGCGTGGCTTTCCAGTGCTTCTCGATCAGCTGCCCCTGGATGATGCCAGACTCTTTAGAGTCGGTACCGACGTAGTAGGCTTTTGGATAGCTGGCCAGCACTTTGGCGTTAGGTTCTTTGTTGAAGAACACCACCGGCACATCGTTGCCGCGCGCTTTATCAATCACCACTGCCGCAGCAGCCGGATCCACCAGGTTGATAGCCAGCGCTTTCACGCCTTTTGCCATCAGCACGTCAATCTGGTCGTTCTGTTTGGACTGGTCGTTCTGTGAGTCGTTCATCAGCAGCTGAATGCCGCCCAATGATTTCGCTTCTTTCTCAATGTCCTTACGCACCATCGACATGAAGTTGTCGTCGTATTTGTAAATCGTCACGCCAATGCGGGTATCGGCGGCGTGCGCAGTTGCACCAAACATCATGCTGGCAACCAGTGCTGTGAGCGTGAAAACCTTCTTATTCATGGTATCTCCGGTTTTTTATGTAGGGCATTTCATTGCGCTATTTGCCTGCGGGCAAACAGCGCCGTCGGTTGTAAACCTGATAATGGGCGGACGCGTAACGCAAAGCCGGGCCACCATCGCAATCCTGACTTCCCTGTAGGTAAACGCTTCCTGAAGAGTGTTGTGAACTATTTCAATCGGCTACTGAAACCTGCTGGGAAGAGGATTTCTCAGCGTTACATGATGTTTCAGTCCGGTAAGACGCTGCCATCATAGTGAGCGGCATGTTAATTAACTGTGAATGCAATCACAGATTGGAAACGGTTACACTGAGCTATCGCCTGAATTAGTGACCGACTCCACAATTTGCCGTTGGGCGACAGAATGGCGACGTACCAGCGTGGGCATAAAGCAGTGTGATGCATTGATATCCAGCTCGCCAGCAGCACCTTTGAGTGCCAGCTCAGTGGCAAGTTTTGCCATAGAAACAATAGGATAACGGACCGTAGTTAACTGCGGATCGGTATAACGTGAGATGGGAATATCATCGAAGCCAATGACAGAGAAATGCTGTGGAACCTGGATGCCGTTATCCTTCAAAGCGGTCAACGCACCCGCTGCCATGCCGTCATTGTAGGAAAACACCGCTGTTAAATGTAAGTTACGACCCAGTAATTCCACCATCGCTGCTTCGCCGCCTTGCATGTCAGGTTCAGCGTGGGCAATCCATGACTCCTGAGGACGAATTCCCTGCTCTGACAAGGCCTGCAGCCAACCTTCGCGGCGCTGCGTCACATCCTCAATCGGATGACTGGAGCTGAGAAAGCCAATGCGTTGATGTCCCTGTTGTAACAACATACGCGTCGCTACCTGCGCGCCGGTGACGTTATCCAGGCAAACGCAGCGGTGTTCATAACCGGGAATTGTACGGTTAATCAATACCATACCAGGAACCTGATCCATAAATTGCGTCAGTTCAGCGTCTGAAAGCGTTTTCGCGTGCACCACCAATGCGTTGCAGCGTTGACGTATCAGCACCTCAATTGCGTGACGTTCTTTCTCTTCCTGATGCCAGGAGTTACTGATTAACACGTGTTTATGCACGCGCTGCGCCACGGTATCGACCGCTTTCACCAGCGCGCCAAAGAAGGGATCGGAAACATCCATCACCACCACGCCAATGGTGTCACTGATTTGCGTGGCCAGCGCCTGCGCGTTGGCGTTCGGGCGATAGCCTAACGCGTCAACGGCGGCCAGCACGGCTTCACGGGTATCGGCGGTGACTGCACTGCTGTTATTGAGCACACGCGACACGGTGGCTACTGACACACCGGCCTGACGGGCGACATCACGAATCGTTATCATGCAGCTGTTCCACAGAGGCTGAAAATGCGCGACAAGCGCGTAACGGCGCTATTCTGTCAGGGCATCTGCAACGACTACGTGAATCACGTCACATCAATGAAAACGGTTACATACAATTCTGCAACCTTTGTGATGAACATCATTATCTGAGTGAGGAGGAAGGGTCAGGTTTTCCAGCGGCCAGACGCGTCAGTTTGCGCCACATCCACTCCATTGGCCCCTGCGGAAAGACGCGCAGCCACAGCACGGAAAACAGGATGTTAACCAGCCAGATAGCCGGTACAAAGGCCAGCAAGTGCAGGCGATCAAACTTGAGGAACAGGTTGAAGCGGTAGAACAGCGTGGTGCAAATCAGCGTCTGTAACAGGTAATTGCTCAATGCCATGCGGCCAACGCATTGAATGGCGTAACTGATGCGCGTTGACGCAATTTGCGGCCAGAATCCCAGGCAAAGTGCGGCGTAACCGAGGCTGATAAATGGGCTGGCGAGATCGCGCGGCACCTGCAGGAAGAAGCCGGTCCAGCGGAATTCCCAGCCAATCATCCACTGCGCGGCGATGCCGGGAATGGCGATCAGCCAGCCGATGGTCAGCAGCAGCGCCGCCGAACGACGATAGTGCTGCACGCTGAATTGCCCGCTCAGCCAGCCGCTGCGCATCAATGCCGCTCCAATCAGCATCAACCCCGCCAGCTGCCAGCCATATTGTGACGCCAGCGCCATTAAGCCGGACGACAGGTGATCCAGCCGATTCTGCACCGCTTCCCAACCGCCGAGCAGTTTCCAGTAGCTTTCATATTGCAGATCCGCTGCACCCGGCAGCCAGGAATTCGTTGGATTGGGACTGGAAATTAAGCCGAATACCACCAAAACGCCACAGCCGACCAAATAGAGTAATGCGCCGGTTTGTAACAACGCACGGTCGGACGGCACATCACGCAGCATGCGCCAGATAATCAGCCCAATCAGGCCGTAATCCAGCAGGATATCGCCTTCCCAGAAAAAGATGCCGTGAATGAAACCGAGCAGTACCAGCAGCGTCAGACGCGCCGACATCCAGCGGCTGCCGCGCGGCGCCTGCATGTAAAGACCGGCGCCAAACAGCAAGGCAAACAGCGTGAGGAATTTTAGCTGCGCCAGGCCATCCATGATCGCCCATGTCCAGGCATCTGATGTTGAAGCCTCTCCGCGCCACGCCGGGTTGAGATAGGCCGCCGATGGCAACGCAAAGCCGACAATGTTAAGCAGCAGGATGCCGAGGATGGCGCAACCACGAATGAAATCCAGCGCGAGATAGCGTTGCATCGAGTGCCCTGACGGAGAGAGGAAATCGGGCGACACGCTGCCGCCCAAACAGATTAGCTGTGGCGAACCGCGCGCAAAAACTCCTGACGCGTGTTCTGGCTGGATTTGAACAAGCCGCCCAGCGAGGTGGTGGTAGTGGCGCTGGTGGCATCTTTCACGCCACGCGCTTTCACGCAGTAATGCACCGCATCAATCGATACCGCAACGTTATTGGTGCCCAGCAGTGTTTGTAGCGCCACCAGCACTTGCTGCGTCAGGCGCTCTTGCACCTGCGGACGCTGGGCGAAGAACTGCACGATACGGTTGATTTTCGACAGGCCAATTACTTTCTCTTTTGGGATATACGCCACGGTGGCTTTGCCATCGATAATCACAAAGTGGTGTTCGCAGGTGCTGGTCAGCGTGATATCGCGCACGGTGACCATCTCATCCACTTTCATCTTGTTTTCGATGACGGTGATTTTCGGGAAGTTGGCGTAATCCAGACCTGAGAAAATCTCATCCACATACATCTTGGCGATGCGATGCGGCGTCTCCATCAGGCTGTCATCTTCCAGATCCAGGTTCAGCAGCTGCATGATTTGCGTCATGTGGCCGGCAATTTCGCGTTTACGTGCGTCGTCATCCATTTCACGCACCGGGGCGCGTAGCGGCGTTTCCAGACCACGCGCCAACAGCGCTTCGTGAACCAGGGCGGCTTCCTGACTTAAGATACTCATTTACTCTTCTCCGGCAGGTGATGCGCCCGCGGGTCTTCACCCACGGGGGAAATTCTGAGCGCGTATTGTGAAATACTCCGCGCCCTTAATCCAGTAATCATTCCGATAAGCTTTTCATCACTTACCGCGACGTAAAACCAGCATCCCGGCAACGATTAAGCTGGCGCCCGCTACCCACAGCGCCGGTTCCAGTTGATGCCACAGCATGCTGGAAATCCACGACAGCAGTGGACCGGCCAACTGCCCGACCGCATATCCGGTAGTAAGCAAACCGGCAAGGTAGCGCGCATGCTGCGGTGCCAGCTCACGCCCATATTGCAGCGTCAGTTGCACTACGCACAGGAAGCCACCACCAATCAATGCCGCACCCAGCATCAGGCCATTTAACCCCGGCAGCACAATCGCGGCGATGACGCCCAATGCCTGCGCCCACAGCACCATCGCTAAACGCGCATGGCTGCTGCCCCAGTGACGCGTCAGGATGCCTAACACGATGCCGATCACCGCCGCGCCGCCAAACACCGGCCAGACAAACTGGGCAAAGGCGCTATCAGGAAAACGCGCCGCCGCCATTTGCGACAAAAAGGTGGCGGGCAGAATGTAGCCAAATCCGGCAAGGCTGTAGCTCAGCACCAAGCGCTTAAGATCGCCATTCAATACCAACGGTGATGCAGCTTGATCGGGACGATGCAATTGGCCGGTACGCGGCAGAAAACGCGCAATTGCGGCAATCAACAACAGTGCCAGCAAGCCGTACGCCGCCCACGCAAAGGCCGCACTGACGCCGCTGGCATGTAGCGCCACGGCCAGCATGCCGCTGATAAAGATGCCGGTGCCGGGACCAGCAAACACCGCTGCCAGCAAGCCCGGACGGCCATGATGATGCAGCTGATCGCTGGCCCATGCCGCCAGCAACACCATGGCCCAGCCGCTGGCCCAGCCAATCAGGAAACGAATCAGGCCATGTAACCACGGACCGCTGACGCAGGCCGACAGCAGCGTTAATATCACCGCGCCCCACACGCCCGCCTGTAAGCGCCACTCGACGCGTTTGCGCGCACGCATCGCATCAAAAGAGCCAAACAGATAACCGAGATAGTTGAGTGCTGCCACCAGGCTGGCGCTGGTGAGCGTCAATTGATGGTCATGAATCATCAGCGGAACCTGCGGCGTGAAAGCAAAACGCCCAATCCCCATCGCAACCACTAAACTTAAGAACGCGCTAAGCGCGACACGAAACGCCATACCGACCTCAGGATGTTTTATCACTTGTCACTAGCATGCATGACGTTTAAACTCACGGAAAGTGAATAATACTAACCAAGTTGTTTACGAGAAGAGAATATGGATTTAGTACAGCTCCGCATGTTTTGCTCCGTAGCCGAATCCGGTTCGCTGGCGCGTGCCGCCGAGCAACTCCATCGCGTACCTTCCAATCTCACCACGCGTCTGCGCCAGCTGGAAGATGAAATTGGCGTTGATCTGTTTATTCGTGAGAAGCAACGCATTCGTTTGTCGCCAATGGGCCACAATTTCCTCAACTATGCGCAGCGCATCCTGGCGCTGAGCGATGAAGCGCTAAATATGGCGCGCGCCGGTGAACCGGGCGGTAATTTCGCGCTCGGTTCAATGGAGAGCACCGCCGCGACGCGGTTGCCCGCGCTGTTGGCGGCCTATCACCAGCGTTTTCCCGCCGTGGAACTGTCGCTGATCACTAATACCTCCGGTGAAATCATCGACAAGGTGCGTGAAGGTACGCTGGCTGCCGCGCTGGTTGATGGCCCGGTGGCGCACGACGATCTCAACGGCTGCATTGCCTTTAACGAGCAGATGGTGCTGATCACCAGCCCGGAACATGCGCCGATTGCCAGCGCGCGCGATGTGCAAGGCGACACGCTGTTTGCTTTCCGCAATAGCTGTTCCTACCGCACCAAGCTGGAAGCCTGGTATCGCGAAAGCCAGACCGCACCAAGCAGCGTGATGGAGATTCAGTCCTATCACGCGATGGTGGCTTGCGTCGCCGGTGGCGCGGGCGTGGCAATGATTCCCGCCTCGGTGCTGGCGCAAATGCCGGCGCGCGCACGCGTGCAGGAGCATGCGTTACCGCCCGCTTACCGCGATACCGCCACCTGGCTGATGTGGCGACGCGATGCGTTTACTCCCAACGTGGAAGCGCTGAAGTATTTGATTATTGAACTGTTTGACGATCGCCCGGTTAACGACGAATTGCGGCATCCGCTGCACGCTGCCGAGTGAATTTCTGTTTTATCGACATCACGACCATCGGGGCTTTGGTCCCGCATCTACAGGAAGAGGGATTGCATGAACATGATTAAAACCCGCGCCGCCGTTGCCTGGGCAGCTGGCGAACCGCTGAAAATCGAAGAAGTGGATCTGATGCCACCGCAAAAAGGTGAAGTGCTGGTGCGCATCGTGGCCACCGGCGTGTGCCACACCGATGCTTACACCTTGTCTGGACAAGATCCGGAAGGTGTATTCCCGGCGATCCTCGGCCACGAAGGCGGCGGCGTGGTAGAAGCGGTCGGTGAAGGCGTGACCAGCGTGGCCGTCGGCGACCACGTGATTCCGCTTTACACCCCAGAATGCGGCAAGTGTAAGTTCTGTCTCTCTGGCAAAACCAACCTGTGTCAGGCAATTCGCGCCACCCAGGGCAAAGGTTTGATGCCAGACGGCACCACCCGCTTCTTCAAAGACGGCAAGCCGATTTTCCACTACATGGGCACTTCAACCTTTTCTGAATACACCGTGGTACCGGAAATCTCGCTGGCGGTGATCAGCAAAGAAGCGCCACTGGAAGAAGTGTGCCTGCTGGGCTGCGGCGTCACCACCGGCATGGGCGCGGTGATGAATACCGCTAAAGTGAAAGAAGGCGATACCGTGGCGATCTTCGGTCTCGGCGGCATTGGTTTGTCAGCGATCATTGGCGCGAAAATGGCGAAGGCCGGCCGCATCATCGGTATCGATCTCAACACCAGCAAATTCGATCTGGCGCGCAAACTGGGTGCAACCGATCTGATCAACCCGAAAGATCACGATAAGCCGATTCAGGATGTGATCGTTGAACTCACCGACGGCGGCGTCGATTTCTCCTTCGAGTGCATCGGAAACGTCAACGTGATGCGTTCGGCGCTGGAGTGCTGCCACAAAGGTTGGGGCGAATCAGTGATCATCGGCGTTGCTGGCGCGGGCCAGGAGATTTCTACCCGTCCATTCCAGCTGGTGACCGGTCGCGTATGGCGTGGTTCCGCGTTTGGTGGCGTGAAAGGCCGCTCACAGCTGCCGGGCATCGTGCAGGATTATCTCGACGGTAAATTCGCGCTTAACGATTTCATCACCCACAAACTGCCGCTGGAAGAGATTAACGACGCCTTTGATCTGATGCATGAAGGGAAATCAATTCGTACGGTGGTGCATTTTACTAAGTAATCAGGAGACGTTATGGCTTCCACTTTGGAGCTGTTAGAAGAGCATCGCATTTTTGGTGGCTGGCAGCAGCGCTGGCGCCACCAGTCGGCGGTGCTGAACTGTCCGATGACCTTCAGCATTTTTCTGCCGCCGCCGCAGAGTGACGCGCCGCCGCCGGTGGTGTGGTTTTTCGCTGGGTTGACCTGCAGCGATGAGAACTTCACTACCAAAGCCGGCGCACAGCGCGTTGCCGCTGAGCTGGGTTTGGTGCTGATTATGCCGGACACCAGCCCGCGCGGTGACGAGGTGGCGAACGACAGCGGTTACGATCTCGGCCAGGGCGCAGGTTTCTACCTCAACGCCACGCAGCAGCCGTGGGCGGCGAACTTCCGCATGTTCGATTACCTCAGCAGCGAGTTGCCGGAGCTGGTGGCGGATAACTTCAAGCTGAGCGATCGTCAGTCGGTGATGGGGCATTCGATGGGCGGGCACGGTGCGCTGGTGCTGGCACTGCGTCTCGGCGGGCGTTTTGCGTCTGCTTCGGCTTTCGCGCCGATCGTCAATCCGACTGAAGTGCCGTGGGGCCAGAAGGCCTTTGCCGCTTACTTGGGTGAAGATCGTCAGACGTGGCGTGAATGGGATAGCTGCCTGTTGATGCGTGACGTGGAACAGCGCTTGCCGATTTTGATTGATCAAGGGGATAGCGACCAGTTCCTCGCCGATCAGCTGCGTCCAGAGCGACTGGAAGCCGTAGCGCGTGAGCAAGGTTTCCCGCTGGAGTTACGCATTCAGCCGGGTTACGACCATAGCTACTTCTTTATCGCCAGCTTCGTGGAAGACCATCTGCGTTTCCACGCGAAGCATTTGTTGGTGTAACGAGGTCGCCATAAATGGCGACCCTACGTATGGTGCGCATTCATGCGCACCTGAATTACACCAACGTCTCCGCCAGCCCGTCGATCATTACCTGCGGCATGCCGCGTGAGCAGTGCTCGATACGGCCGCGCACGCCATACACCTGCGCCAGCGTCTCTGGCGTAATCACCTGCGACGGCTCGCCGTCCGCCAGCAGATTGCCATCCTTCAGCATCAGCGCGTGATCCGCATGACGCAGCGCGATGTTGATATCGTGCACCACCACCACCGTCACAATATTGCGCAAACGGGTTTCACGACGCACCAGATCCATTACGTGGAACTGGTAGTTGAGGTCCAGCGCGCTAAGCGGTTCATCCAGCAGCAGCAGTTCCGGACGGCGAATCAGCGATTGGGCCAGGCCGACCAACTGCTTCTGTCCGCCCGACAGCTGATCGAGATAGCGCATGGCTAAATGCGCGATGCCGAGTTGCTCGAGCAGATGCATGATCTCCGCTTTGCTCGAGGCGCTGTGCAAGCCACCCGACGCGCGCTGCGCCACGATAATCGACTCCAGCACGTGCAGATGCACGCCAGCCGGCAAACTTTGCGGCAGATAAACTACGCGCTGCGCCCGACGCGCAAAAGGCTGGCCCATCAGCTCTTCACCGTTCAGCCACAGCTCGCCCTGCCCTTTGCCGAGACCGGCCAGCGCGCGCAGCAGCGTTGATTTGCCGCAGCCGTTAGGACCGAGCAACACGGTGATTTTGCCCTGCGGCAGTTCCGGCACGTTAAGATCTTCAATCACCTTGCGCTTCGGGTAACCGGCGGAGAAATGACTCAGACGTAATCCCTGTTCCATTACACCGTCCCCCGATGACGCAGAATAATGCTGAGGAAGAACGGCACGCCGACCAGCGAAGTCACAATCCCCACCGGAATGATCACGCCGGGAATCAGGTTTTTCGACGCCACCGAGGCCAGCGACAGCACCAGCGCACCGACCAGCGCGCTCGCTGGCAGGTAATAACGGTGATCTTCACCAAACATCATGCGTGCAATATGCGGCGCGACCAGGCCGATAAAGCCAATCGGACCGACAAAGGCCACCGCCAGCGCGGAGAGAATACTGATGCGCAGCAGCGTTGCCAGGCGCAGACGGCGCACGTCGATACCAAAGCTCACCGCACGATCTTCGCCAAGGCGCAGCGCGGTCAGCTTCCAGCTGCTGAGCATTGAGAACGGAATCAGGATGGCAAAGGCGGCAGTTAACACGCCGAGCTTTTCCCACGACGCGCGTGCGAGGCTGCCCATGGTCCAGAACACTAAGCCCTGCAAGGTATCTTCGCTGGCGATGAACTGCATCATCGAGACTAATGCGTTGAAGGTGAACACCAGCGCGATACCAAACAGCACCACGCCAGAGGTAGAAACTTTGGTCCAGCGCGTCACGCCATCCAGCATCAAGGCGGCAAACAGCGCAAACACAAAGGCGTTGGCGGAGATAAACCACTGATCCGGTACGCCCGGAATGCCGATACCGAGAATGATCGCCAGCGCCGCGCCAAAGGCCGCCGCCGACGAGACGCCGAGCGTAAACGGGCTGGCGAGCGGGTTATTCAGAATGGTTTGCATCTCTGCACCGGCGAGCCCAAGCGAGAAGCCCACCACCACTGCCATCAAGGCGTACGGTAACCGTATATCCCAGACAATGACGCGCGTGCCCGCATCGACCGCATCGGGATGGGTCAGCGTTTGCCATAAGGTATCGAGGGAGAGCCCAGCCGGGCCGAGCGTGAAATCCAGAATTACTGAGGCCAGTATCGCCAGCACCAGCACGCCAATTAACAACAGTCGCTGGCGCAGTACCTGACGATAATGTGTGATGGTATCGGTTTCGAGGCCGTTTTCCGCCAGCAGCGTGGCGTCGGTGGTACGCATTGTTCTACCCGTTTCTTGTCGAAATCATAACGGCAGCCACAATAGTGCAGGTGATAATAATTATCAATTCAATCTGAGTAACAAAATCCAAAAAAAAGTGCGCATAATTGCGCACTTTCCATGATTGTCGGATCGCCATTAATGGCGACCTTTTTGCAAACATCACTCTTTAAACGTCGGGAATTCCATCTCGCTGTATTTCACGAAGCGCGAGCCGCGTGTCAGCTTGTAACCCAACCAAATCACCAGGAACAGCGGCAGACCAATATAGGTCGCGGCCACGCCATACCAATCAATGCGGTCGGCAAGGAACGCCTGATAGTTCTGCCCCAGCGTGATGATCAGACACAGAATAAAGGCGAAGATCGGTCCCAGAGGGAAGAAGCCCGAACGGTATGGCAAATCGGCAAGGCTGTGTCCCTGCGCGATATAACCGCGACGGAAACGGTAATGGCTGATGGCGATACCCAACCAGGCGATAAAGCCGGTCATACCCGAAGTGTTCAGCAGCCAAAGGTAGACTTCCTGGTTACCAAATTTCGAGCTCAGGAAGCACAATCCCGCCACCACGGTGGTAGCAATCAGCGCGTTACGCGGCACGCCACCTTTCGACAGCTTGCCGAAGATGCGTGGCGCTTTGCCTTCGCGTGCCAGGTTGAACAGCATGCGCGTTGAGGCGTACATGCCGGAGTTACCCGCCGACAGCACCGCCGTCAGAATCACCGCGTTCATCACCGCCGCTGCCGAGAGCAGACCGGCATTCTGGAACACCAGCGTGAACGGGCTGATGGCGATATCGGTGACGTCGTTATGCAGCAGCTTCGGATCGGTATACGGCAAAATCAGGCTGATGATCAGAATGGCGAAGATATAGAACAGCAGAATTCGCCAGAACACCTGACGCACCGCGCGCGGGATGTTCTTCGCCGGATCCTGGGATTCACCGGCCGCGATACCAATCAGTTCGGTGCCCTGGAAGGAGAAGCCGACAATCATCGCAACGCCAATCATTGCGGCGAATCCACCGGCAAACGGCGCTTCGCCGACGGTCCAGTTGTGCCAGCCAGCATTTTCTGCGCCACGCATAATGCCGGTGATCATCAGCACGCCCACCACAATAAAGATGATGACGGTGGTCACTTTGATCAGCGAGAACCAGTATTCCGCTTCGCCGAAGCCTTTTACGGAGATGTAGTTGAGCAGGAACATCAGGCCGAGGAACAGTGCGCTCCAGATCCAGCCCGGCGTGTCCGGGAACCAGTAGTTCATGACGAGTTGCGAGGCGACGAGGTCAACGGCGATGGTGACCGCCCAGTTGTACCAATAGTTCCAGCCCAGCGCGAAGCCGAAGCCTTCTTCAACGTATTTCGAACCATAAGTGGAGAAGGAGCCAGAAACCGGCATAAATGCCGCGAGTTCGCCGAGGCTGGTCATCAGGAAGTAAACCATCAGGCCGATGAGCGCATAAGAGAGCAGCGCGCCGCCAGGTCCGGCCTGAGAAATGGTGGCACCCGAGGCGACAAACAGGCCGGTACCGATGGAGCCACCAATGGCGATCATGGTGAGATGACGCGCTTTTAATTCACGGCGCAATCCAGGTTGTTGTGTTGTTTTTGAGTCATTATGCATGTGTAAACGCTATGCTGGATAAAAATGAGGCGAGATTGTAGCAGCTAGCCCCAAGCTGTATAGCATTCACGTCGGGTTATTAGTTACCTTCATGATCGGCCAGGAATTATTAGCCGCAGCGTGTTAAGCACTGCGATTATTCTCGGCAATACGACAGGAAACGGCTCAAAGCTTTGGAGACATGCTTCTGCCGATGATGGATGCGATACAACGTACGCGTCAGGCGCGGCAGCGGGATCAATACTTCCACCAGCGTGCCGGCCTCCAGCAGATCTTCAATCACCCGCCGTGACAAACAGCTGATGCCCATGCCGTGACGCACCGCGTGTTTAATTGCCTCTGAGTTGCCCAACTCCATGCCGAGCTGAAACTGCGGCAGATGCGACAGCAGCAGATAATCCACGATCTCACGCGTACCCGAACCGCGCTCACGTAGAATCCACGGTGCGGCGGCGAGTGTTTCCAGCGTAATCGGCTGCTGCAGGATGGCAGCATCCGGCGCGGCAAATACCACCAGCTCATCTTCCAGCCACGGCTCGCTGATAATATCCAGCTCGTGACATGGACCTTCTATCAAGCCGATATCGACGCGAAAATCCGCCACCGCATTAATCGCATCCTGGCTGTTGCCGACGCTCAGCTCCAGCGGCAGCGCGGGAAAATCACGGCGATAGGCGGCGATCATGCCCGGCAGCAGGTAATTGCCGATGGTGCTGCTGGCGAACAGGCGAATCGCCCCATTATCTTCTTTAAACAGCTGTTCGATTTCACCCGCCTGCTCCATCAAACCCACGGCGCGCGGATAGAGTAAACGTCCATGCTCATTCACCACCAGCCGCTTACCGACACGGTCAAACAGCTGCACGCCAAGCTGGTTTTCCAGATCCGCTAACGCGGCGCTCACCGCCGACTGCGACAGCGCCAGCACTTGCGAAGCCTGGGTTGTCGAGCCGCTTTTCAACACTTCGGTAAACACTTCAATCTGGCGCAACGTGATGTGCATGTGTTCCTCTTATATTACTTATACTGGTTAATTATAAATATATTATCAATTTTACTTTTATACCAGTGCGGTGCACGCTTGAGGTTGAGATTGAGTGCTAGAAGGTCGCCATAAATGGCGCCCCTACGGGTTTTCGTAGGGTGCGCATTCATGCGCACCTGATTACATAAGCGATTTATTGCTTAAGTGAGCGGCATTTCGAAATGAATGCCGACACGATAAGGAGAAAAGTATGGCTGAGTTAAGCGTGAATAAAAGCCCGTTTCATCTACATCAGTGGCTGCCGGGTTTGCTGCTGACTGTCGCGATTGCCGGTATCGCGGCATGGCTTGGCAATCAGTCATGGTTGGCCGGTGCCGGATTCGGTGCGCTGACGTTAGCGATTATTTTGGGCATCGTGCTCGGCAACAGCCTTTATCCGCAGATTGCTGGGGCATGTGACAGCGGCGTGCTGCTGGCGAAACAGCGCTTGCTGCGCCTCGGCATCATCCTTTATGGCTTTCGTATTACCGTGCAGCAGATTGCTGATGTCGGTCTCAGCGGCGTGCTGATCGATGTGCTGGTCCTCAGTTCTACTTTCCTGCTGACCTGTTTTATCGGCATCCGTCTGCTAAAGATGGATCGTGAAACCGTGTGGCTGATTGGTGCGGGCAGTAGCATTTGCGGTGCGGCGGCGGTGCTGGCGAGTGAACCTATCGTTAAAGCTGCGCCATCAAAAGTGGCGGTAGCGGTTGCCACCGTGGTGCTGTTTGGCACCGTTGGCATCGTGCTGTATCCGCTGCTCTGGTCGCTGCTGCCAACTGTCAGTGCAGAACATTTCGGCATCTTTACCGGATCGACGCTGCATGAAGTGGCGCAGGTTGTCGCGGCTGGTCATGCGATGGGTGCAGAAACCGAGAATACTGCGGTGATCGCTAAAATGCTGCGCGTGATGATGTTAGCGCCCTTCTTACTGATTCTGGGCAGTTGGCTGAAGCGTCAACGTAGCCACAGCGCGCAGCAGCAATCAATCAGTTTCCCGTGGTTCGCGCTGCTATTTATTGTGGTTGCGCTGTTTAACTCGCTGCATCTGCTGCCTGCTAACGTGGTTGGTGCGCTGAATCAGCTGGCAAATCTGCTGCTGGCGATGGCGATGGCGGCGCTGGGTTTAACCACTCGTTTCAGTGCCTTAAAGCAAGCCGGTTTGAAACCGTTGCTGCTCGGCTTGATGATGTTTGGCTGGTTGATTGTTGGCGGCGGAGCACTCAATGTGCTGGTGCAACATTTCATGGCGTAATCGCATCCGCTATAGTGAGCGCTTTGCAGTAGCAATCGCCCAATCAGGAGAGCGGCATGAAATATATCGGCGCACACGTCAGTGCATCAGGCGGCGTGGACCAGGCAGTTATCCGTGCCCACGAACTCGAAGCCACCGCGTTTGCTTTGTTTACCAAAAATCAGCGCCAGTGGAAAGCAGCACCGCTGTCAGGGGAAGTGATTGATGCGTTTAAAACCGCCTGCGATCGCTACAACTTCACCTCTGCGCAAATCCTGCCGCACGATAGCTATCTGATTAACCTTGGCCATCCGGTGATGGAAGCACTGGAGAAATCGCGCGAAGCTTTCCTCGATGAAATGCAACGTGCCGAGCAGTTAGGTTTGACCTTGCTGAACTTCCATCCCGGCAGCCATCTTAAGCAAATTGATGAAGAGGCGTGCCTGAAGCGTATCGCCGAATCGATCAACATCGCGCTGGATAAAACCAGCAGCGTGGTGGCGGTGATCGAAAACACCGCGGGTCAGGGCAGCAACCTCGGTTTCCGCTTTGAGCACCTCGCCACCATTATTGAACACGTGGAAGATAAGTCGCGCGTTGGCGTGTGCATTGATACCTGCCACGCCTTTGCGGGTGGTTACGATCTGCGTACCGAAGAAGCCTGCGCGGAGACGTTTAGCGATTTTGAACGCATCGTCGGTTTCCAGTATCTGCGCGGGATGCACCTGAATGATGCCAAGAGCACGCTGGGCAGCCGCGTCGACCGCCATCACAGTTTGGGTGAAGGCAATATCGGCAAAACCGCATTTAGCTGGCTGATGAAGGATAAACGTTTTGACGGCATTCCGATGATCCTGGAAACCATCAATCCGGATATCTGGAAGGATGAGATTGCGTGGCTGAAGTCAGAGCAGCAGGGTTAATGATTTAACCAGGTCGCCATGAATGGCGCCCCTACGGAATGGTTCTGTATTGATGCCAGACATGAAAAAGGGAGCCGAGGCTCCCTTTTCATGTCTGGCGAAGATTACGCCGCTTTTACCAGCTCTTCTTCTGGACGTTTCAGGATAGCGTAGCCAAGACCTGCCACCGCCGTACCAATCACAATCGCCATCAGATAACCCAATACTGGGGTAATCGCGCCTGGAATCAGCAGGACGAACAGGCCACCGTGCGGTGCCATCAGTTTCGCGCCAATCGCCATGGAAATCGCACCGGTTACCGCGCCGCCAATGATACAGCATGGCAGCACACGCATTGGGTCACGCGCCGCAAACGGAATGGCACCTTCAGAGATAAAACACAGACCAAGTACCAGCGCCGCTTTACCGCCTTCCTGCTGACCTTTGTTGAACTTACGACGCGCAACAATCGTCGCCAAGCCCATCGCCAGCGGTGGCACCATACCGGCCGCCATAATTGCCGCCATCGGTGCGTAGGTTTGTGAACTCAATAGGCCAACACCAAATGCGTAGGCTACTTTGTTCACCGGACCGCCCATGTCGGTACACATCATGCCACCGAGAATCGCGCCCAGCAGTACTGCATTCGCCGTACCCATGTTTGCCAGCCAGGTTGTCAGGCCAGTCATGATGCCAGCAACCGGCTTACCAACCACGTAAATCATCAGCAAACCGGTAATCAAACTCGCCACCAGCGGAATGATCAGAATCGGCTTCAACGCTTCCATACTCTGCGGCAACTTCACTTTGCTGCTGAGCATCTTCGCGGCGTAACCCGCAATGAAACCGGCGATGATACCGCCAAGGAAACCGGCGTTAATGCTGGTGGCGATCATACCGCCAATTAAACCTGGCGTCAGACCCGGACGGTCCGCAATTGAGAAGGCAATGAAACCGGCCAGAACGGGTACCATCAGCGCGAAGGCACTGCCGCCACCAATCTGCATCAGCGCCGCTGCTAAGGTGCCCGGCTCTTTAAATGCGGTGATACCAAAGGCAAATGACAGCGCGATGCTCAAACCACCGGCGACCACCATCGGCAGCATATAGGACACGCCGGTCAGCAGATGACGATAGGCACCGGCTTTCTCTTTGCTGTCGCCCTGTGCGCTGGCCGCCTGATTACCGCTCGGCTGATAGGTTTTCGCTTCGGCCTGCGCTTTATCCAGCTCCTGCGCGGTTTTCTTCAGCGCCAGACTGGTTGAGGTGCGGTACATCGGCTTACCGGCAAATTTCGCCAGATCCACATCGATATCAGCCGCGACGATCACCAGATCGGCTGCCGCCACTTCTTCTGGCGTAATCGCGTTGCCAGCGCCCACAGAACCACGGGTTTCGACTTTCACCCACCAGCCACGCTTGATCGCTTCGGCCTGAATAGCTTCGGCGGCCATAAAGGTATGGGCAACGCCAGTTGGGCAGGCGGTCACCGCCACAATGCGTTTCTGACCACCGCTCTGCGCCGCCACTGGCGCGGCAGCGGTTGCTGCAGCAGCAGGCTGCCAGGTTTTGGCACTCGCTTTGGCTTGATTGATTGCCGCCAGCGGATCGCGCAGCGCTTGCTGCACATCAACCAGCGCCAGCGATTTACCCGCCAGCTCTGCGTCGTGCGGCGCATTGTGGCCAGCAACCAGCACCAGTTCCGCTTCGGCGGCATTATCGGTCAGCGTCAGTCCGGCTTGTGCCGCCGTCGCACGTAAGCGTTCCAGCGCCAGATGTCCTGAAGCCAGTCCCAGTGAAGAATCTTTTATCAGCAGCGTTTTCATTATCGCTCTCCTGCTGTTAGTTAACGGGTTGTAAGTCGACGCGCGCCATCATCGCGGCCAACTGGGTACGATCTTTAACGCCAACGTTGCTTTGGCTGACGGCCATCGCCGCCACTGCCGTTGCCAGACGCAGCGTGTGCTCGCTGGATTCACGCATCAGCAAGCCGTAAATCAAGCCGCCGACCATCGAATCGCCGGCACCAACGGTGCTGACCACTTCGCAAGCGGGCGGTTTGGCGATCCATTCGCCGGAAGCATTCACCCACAGCGCGCCTTCCGCACCGAGAGAAATCACCACGTGCGCAATACCTTGCTCACGCAGTTCATGTGCGGCACCAATCACGTCCTGCAGCGCAGGCAGTTTGCGACCAGCCCAAATCTCCAGCTCGCGGCGGTTCGGTTTCACCAACCACGGCGCGGCTTTCAGACCGGCGACCAGCGCTTCGCGGCTGCTGTCGAAGATGATGCACGGGCACAGCGTGCGCAGATCGCTCATCCACTTGGTGAACGCTTCTGGCGCCACGCCGGCTGGCAAGCTGCCGCTAACGCACACCATGTCGAACTGGCCCAGCCAGGTGAGTGAATCGGCTGTGAAGCGATCCCAATCCTGCGCGGTGACGTCAAAACCGGAGAAATTCAGGTCGGTTACATCGCCGTCTTTTTCGGTCAGCTTAACGTTGATACGCGTACGGCCCTGTACCACCTGAAAACGGTTAGCAATGCCGAGCTCGCTGAACAACTGTTGAAAGCCGTCCTGATTCTCTTTACCAAGGAAACCGCCGACGGTGACATCAATACCGAGATCTTTCAGCACCTTGGCAACGTTGATGCCCTTACCCGCCGCGTGCAGTCCGGTGGTTTTCACCAGGTTAACTTCACCGCGCTCAATTTCTGGCGTGTAACCGACCAGATCGTAAGCCGGGTTTAAGGTAATTGTTGCGACACGACGACTCATGCTGCCCCCTCGCCTAAACCGGCGTTAATGGCTTCTTCAATCGCGTTCAGCGCCTGCTGCGCATCATCACCGCTGGCGGTAAAGCGCAGGCGATGGCCTTTTTTCACGCCCAGCGCGACGACTTTCATCAGGCTACGGCCGTTAGCCGGTTTACCGCTGCCGTCGAGATTGGTCACGGTGATATCGCTGTTGAACTGTTTGATCACGGTAACCAGCGCCGTGCCCGGACGTGCATGCAATCCGTGTTCGTTGCGAATGGTGAACTCTGCGGTCAGCAGCTCAGCGGCTTCATCGACTTCGCTGGTCAGCAGCGCCAGAATCCCGGCGGCATCGGCCTTCAGCAGACGTTCAGCTTTGTTGGTTAGCAGCAAGTTACTGAGGTAGCCCAGCACCTCCAGCGGACGCTGATCGTTAGCCGCCACGGTCAGCAGCAGCGCAACGTTTTCGCCCTGATGCTGGAACGGCGCAGCGGTGCGGCTGACTGCCACTGCGCTGCCAATATTGCCGCTAGCGCTGTCGCTCAGCCAGATGCCCTGACCCAGGCTCAGCGGTGCACGTGAAATCACGTCAGCAATAAAGGACGCATCCACCGCGCCTGCAGCCTGCAGACGACCGGCGTTCAGTGCCTGTAAAGTGATTAAATCGCTGGCCGCTACATCAACGGCAATCAGCGAAGTATCGAATTTGAATTCTGCCGCCTGGTTTTCGCCCATCAGTAAGGCTCGCAGATCTTCCGCCGAGGCGGTTTTCAGCTGTTCAGCAATGCTGTCGTCGCTTAATACGTGGGTGAGCTGGCGCAGCAACGCGAGGTGTTCATCAGACTTGGCAGCAATACCGATCGCCACATATGCCGTTTGCCCCTCGCCCCAATCCACGCCCTGCGGGAACTGATAAACCTGTACACCGGTTTTCAGTACCAGGTCGCGAGTGTCGGTGGTGCCGTGCGGAATGGCAATGCCGTTACCCAGGAAAGTGGTGGTTTGCTGTTCGCGCGCCAGCATGCCGTTAACGTAGCCTTCGGCCACATTGCCCGCAGCGGTTAACGCAGCGGCAACCTGGCGAATGGCCTCTTCTTTATTCTGTGCGCTAGCACCGGTATGAATGGCCTGAACTTCGAGCTGGAACATATCTCTCCTCGCTTGCTGTATTGAATCGTTTCAGCTAGATGTTGAAAAAAGATGCTATGCATCGCGGACTTAGCCGGAATGACAACGCTGAAACGTTTCAGGGAATATGGTACAGCCACGTACAGCAGGCAAGAAAATGCGCGATCTGAGTAGCAGATTTTTGACGTCCCGCACACTTCATGTTGGATTTAAGATTTTTTCCGGCAGGCAGGCTGATGCTTTTGCTGTACAGACAACCGGCACTAAGCCAAATTCTTCAGCTCTGCGTCAGCAAACGGTTCAAGGTGCGGTATCGGCTTCCAGTTTTAGCAAGAACGTCATGGCGCTATCACGGCTGCTGCCGCACATTTCTGCGCTCGGTTGTAAACCAGCACAGACAGCAGGACGCAGCGGTGAACCAAAGATTTTGCAGCGCTGCTGCTCATCAAGTTGCACGCAACGCGTATTGGCCGGCTTGCCGTGTGGCATGCCAGGAATCGGGGATGAGATTGAGGGGGCTGTGCAACAGGCACCGCACTGGTCACGACAAAACATCATGCGCTCCTGTAGACAATTCGCCGCGACAATAACAGTCTGAGGCCGCGAATGCCATGCACCGGCAACAATTTTACATTGCCTCGCTTGCCAGTTTTTCGCCGCGCGAGTAACGTGACGCGCATTAACCTCCTGTCAGCGAGAAAACCACCATGCCAAAGGCAAATGAGATCAAAAAAGGGATGGCTGTCACCTGGAACGGCAAACTGTTGCTGGTGAAAGACATTGACGTACAGAGCCCAAGTGCTCGCGGTGCCGCGACGCTCTATAAGATGCGTTTTACCGATGTCCGCACCGGCCTGAAAGTGGAAGAGCGCTTCAAAGGCGACGATATTATTGACGCCATTTCGCTCAGCCGCCGCGCCGTCACCTTCTCTTATATAGATGGTGATGAGTATGTGTTTATGGATGACGAAGACTACACGCCGTACAACTTCAAGAAAGAGCAAATCGAAGAAGAGCTGCTGTTTATTCCTGAAGGCGGCATTCCTGGCATTCAGGTACTGACGATGGACGGCCAGGTCTTGGCGCTTGAACTGCCACAAACCGTCGACATGGAAATTGTTGATACCTCGCCGGGCATCAAAGGTGCATCCGCCAGCGCGCGTTCTAAACCCGCAGGCATGAGCACCGGCTTATCCATTCAGGTGCCAGAATATCTGAGCAATGGCGATCGCATCCGCATTCATATTGCGGAACGTCGTTACATGGGACGCGCTGACTCATAACGTGCTTCCGTCCGGCCGCCGGTGATTGTTATAGTATAACAAGGCCGTGCGTGCCGGATGCCACTCATCCGCGCGCGATTTATTCTCTTTTTTTGGAGCCCTTTTGTGACGCGCGTAAACCTCATCACCGGATTTCTCGGCAGCGGAAAAACCACCACGCTGCTGCATCTGTTAGCCAACAAACCCGCCGATGAAAACTGGGCGATTCTGGTCAACGAATTTGGCGAAATTGGCATCGACGGCGCACTGCTCGCCGATCGTGGTGCCACGCTGAAAGAGATTCCCGGCGGCTGCATGTGCTGCGTTAACGGCTTGCCGCTGCAGGTTGGGCTGAACATGCTGCTGAAGCAGGCGAAACCCGATCGTCTGATTATCGAACCCACTGGCCTTGGCCATCCCAAACAGCTGCTGAACATGCTGCGTGCTGCGGTCTATCAACCCTGGATTCAGGTGGATGCCACCTTAACGCTGCTCGATCCGCGCCAGCTCGCCGACGCACGCGTGGTGGAGAATGAGAACTTCCGCGATCAGCTGGTGGCGGCCGATATCATCGTGGCGAACAAAAGCGATCGCTGGAGCGATGAGGATCGTCAGCGTTTACAGGATTGGCAGCTGCAATTTTTGGGTGAACGCCAGCTGGTAGAGGCGGCCTGGGGTGCGATCGATCCCGCGCTGCTGACGCAACCCGCCTTGGCGGATCGTGCGGTTCCCGATGCAGCCCATCACCACCACGCTTCACGTCCACAGGGCTTAGCCGCACTGAAACTGGATGGTCAGGTGCGCTGGCGTCGGGCGCTCAATGAAGGCCAGGGTTATGCTTCCTGTGGCTGGATTTTTGATGAGGAAACCGTGTTTGATACCATTGCCGCACTAGAGTGGGCGCGGCTTGCGCCGGTGGATCGCGTAAAAGGCGTACTGCGCACGTCGGACGGTTTAGTCAACATCAATCGCCAGGGCGAAGACTTGTTTATCGAAACGCGCCCTACTACACCGCCGGATAGCCGCATCGAATTAATCCATCATCAACCCGTAGACTGGAACCTTTTGCAGATCGCCTTGTTGAAGATTCGTTTAAATTAGATGCGTTAGGTTGCCCCGTTGTTTTCACTTTGGATTTATTTTTTATGCGCGCGTCACGATTAATCACCATCCTGCTGCTGAATGCGCTAGGGATAATGTTGTTTGTTTCATGGTACCTGCCGCCCGATCACGGGTTCTGGTTTGGTATCGATAAAGCCATCTTTTATGGCTTCAATGACCAGATGGTTGACCATCACGGCTTCGCGCTGTTAGTGGCCATCACTAACTTTCGCGGCTTCGATCTGGTTTCACTGCTGGCGATGGGTGCGCTGTATCTGTGCTTCTGGCGTCGCGAAACACCGCAAGGCCGCCGCCGCATGCTCGCGATTGGCATCACCATGTTGCTAAGCGCCGTGATCCTGAACCAGCTCGGCCATCTGCTGCCGGTGCAACACTCCAGCCCAACGCTGTTCTTTGACAATGTGCATCGCGTAAGCGAACTGACCGGCATCCCGGCCAAAGATGCGTCGAAAGATAGCTTCCCGGGCGACCACGGCATGATGCTGATGATCTTCACCTGCTTTATGTGGCGCTATTTCGGCTTCCGCGCGTTTCTGGTGGGCCTGGCGATTAGCGTGGTGTTTGCTCTCCCGCGCGTGATGGCGGGTGCACACTGGTTTACCGATATTGCTGTCGGTTCGTTGTCGGTGGTGCTGGTTGGCATGAGCTGGTGCCTGTTAACGCCATTCAGCGACAAGCTAGTCAATTGGCTGGACCGTTCGTTGCCGGGCAAATATAAGCCGCGCAGGTAATTGTTAAGCGCGAGTGATCATAGAATAAAAAGTCGATCGCTCGCGCTTATTTAAAACCTGAATAAACTATTAGCAAACTAACATTATTCAGGTAAAAGAAAAGATTATGATGAAAAATGCGGAACAATAGCCTTTATCTTAGTCTGTCCAGCCCGAACCCTCTTAAAATCGGCCTTAGCGCCAGAATTACCCCCTTATTGCACCGCTGTTTGGCTATTAAATCGCTGCCAATTGTTGATAAACTAGCCATTGTGTTACAGATTGATTTCACATCGAAAAAACCTTTGAATATTTATATAAAAGCACTCGCCACGCGGTCTGTAATCGGTTAACCTCAAATCCGATTAGTAAGCAACAGCATAAAATGCGGTGCTTAAAGCTACAAAAATGTGTGCATTAACACATTTTAGTAATTAAGGATTTGTCTTAGACGGCCGTACTTATTAATCTCAACCCGTTTTGTCATCTGGCTGACGACATTCTGTCGTAAGGAAACCGAAGGAATTCACGTACAATGGTCAAGTCTCAACCAATACTGAGATACCTCAGGCGGATCATTCCCGCAGTTGCTCTGGCAACACTTTTATCAGCATGTAGCAGCACCCATAACGGTCAGAACGCGAATAACGAGAATCATGAAGTTAACAACCAGAATGGTTTTTTACTTCAAGCGTCTCAGGACGAATTTGAACAGATGGTGCAGAACGTGGACGTTAAGTCCCGCATCATGGAACAGTACAGTGACTGGAAAGGTGTACGTTATCGCTTAGGCGGCGACACCAAACGCGGCATTGATTGTTCTGCTTTTGTTCAGCGCACCTTTCGCGAGCAGTTTGGTTTAGATTTGCCGCGCTCAACGTCAGAACAGCAAGACACCGGCAAAGAGATTTCACGCAATAAATTGCGCGCAGGTGACTTAGTGCTGTTCCGCGCCGGTTCTACCGGTCGCCACGTTGGCATCTATCTCGGCAACGATAATTTTGTTCACGCATCCACCAGCAGTGGCGTGATGATTTCCAATCTGAACGACAGTTATTGGAAAAATCGTTACC
Source organism: Pantoea sp. SOD02 (assembly GCF_024707505.1). Classification (GTDB taxonomy): domain Bacteria; phylum Pseudomonadota; class Gammaproteobacteria; order Enterobacterales; family Enterobacteriaceae; genus Pantoea; species Pantoea symbiotica. The sequence continues at coordinate 2,740,542 of NZ_CP102604.1, forward strand.
GTGAAGCGCGTCGGGTTCTCGCTAAAAACCCGAGCTAACGTATTCTTTTGAAGATCCTCTCAGCCAGAGAATCAGAAAACGCTGCCCCGGCAGCGTTTTTTTTCGCCCACTGTTTTTAACTCAAATCCAATCGATAAAAAGTAATTGAGAATCAAAAATATAACGAGACATTCTTCGCGCTCTCGTTATATTCTCGTTGACTTCCTGATACCCAAACATCGCCCTTCAGACGCCGTGATTACTGCGATGTCGGCAGGACTCTGGGTAATGACCAAAGTGATAAACATAATAAAAATGGCAAGACAAGGGGAATACACTCCATGCCACTTTCGGGGACATTAAAACGCCACGCCAGCTACTCAAGACGCATCGCCTGGAGTAGCGTAATCATCGGCACGTTGTTTTTTCTGCTTTTTGTCACCGTCCTGTTAACACTGACCTGGCAAAAACGCGTACAACAACACCAACAGCTACTGGCTCACAGCCGTGACGATTTACAACAGGTCATTACAACCCTGGTGGATACGCTTTATCCACTGCAGCAATACACACAATTAACCTGCAGCAGCGTCGGCCGTGAGCTGACTTCTCGCGCTGCGTTTGCGGGAAATATCCGCGCCATCCTGCTGGTCCGCGACAGTAATGCTTACTGCTCTTCTGCTACAGGCAGTTTTTTGCTGGCTGCCAACGCGATATCGCCTGAATCTGAACTGGAACGCGATCGCGATATGCGCTTACTGGAAGGCACGCCATTGCTACCAACGAAACCGGCGCTGGCGCTTTGGCTGAAAAATCCAGGTTCGGCAGAGACCGGCATTCTGGCCACCATGAACATCAGCCTGACGCCTTACCAGTTGCTGGCTTCCTATCATCCCGAAATCACCGGTATGGCGTTGGTGATCGGTAATAAGGCGCTACTCAGCGGCAGCAATAAGGTGGTGCACGCCAGTGATTTGCCTGCATCGCTGCATGAAATAGCCTTTAACAATAGCGACCTGCACTTTGTGCTGTTTGGCAGCACCTTAGCGCCACGTGATTACTCACTGACGCTGCTCACTGGGATACTATTTTCCTTACTGGTTTCCGCTTTGAGTTGGCTATTGCTGACTCGACATCAGCGTCCGGGCAAAGAGATCATGCAGGGAATCAAACGTGGTCAGTTTCACGTTGAATACCAGCCGCTAGTCACCGCGCATGATGGACAACCTTACGGCGTGGAAGCGCTGCTGCGCTGGACGCATCCCACTGAAGGCATGATTCCACCGGATGCCTTTATTAGCTACGCAGAAGCGCAAAACCTGATTATTCCGCTCACCCAGCATCTATTTACTTTGGTGGCGCGCGATGCACAGTTTCTCTGTAAACAACTGCCGCGTGGCACACGTCTGAGCCTCAATCTCTCGCCGCTGCATCTCGCCTCAGAGAGTTTCCGTCATGATGTGCAGGTATGGATTAACGCCATGCCGCCTGATCATTTCAACTATGTGTTTGAGATTACCGAACGCACTATGGTCGGGGAAAAAAATGCCGGTGAAATCTTCGCCTGGCTGCACGAAAACAATTTCAAAATTGCGATTGATGATTTTGGCACCGGACACAGTGCGCTGATCTACCTGGAAAAATATCCGTTCGATTATCTGAAGATCGATCGTGGGTTTGTGCAAAGCATTGGTACGGAAACCGTCACCTCGCCGGTTCTTGATGCGGTGCTGCTGCTGGCGAAAAAACTTAACCTGAAAACCGTGGCGGAAGGCGTTGAAACCGGCGACCAGGCGGCATGGCTGGTGAATCGCGGCGTGACGCATTTACAGGGCTATCTGTTTAGCCGCCCGCTACGACCTGAAAAACTCGCCAGTTATTTCCAACGCCAGCGCATACTGAGTTAGCATCACGCGAACCCCATGAAACTGCTACCATAAAGTGCGGAACACCACAGGAGATCGCCTCACTTATGCTGCTGCGTCTTGTCACAGCGTTATTGTTTTGTAGCGCCATTGCGCCGCTGCATGCCGCAACCATCAACGAAAGCTATGCCTTTGCTAAACTGGGCGAGCCGAAATATGCGGTCAATTTCACGCACTACGATTACGCCAATCCCGCCGCACCTAAAGGCGGCAAAATCACGCTGGCGGTGGTCGGCACCTACGACAACTTCAATCGCTTCGCCTCGCGCGGCAATCCCGGCATTGGCACTGATACGCTGTATGACGGCCTGTTTACCACATCCGATGATGAACCTGGCAGCTACTATCCGCTGATCGCTGAATCGGCGCGCTATCCCGACGACTATCGCTGGATGGAAGTGTCGATCAATCCGCATGCACAGTTTCAGGACGGAACACCAATTACCGCGCAGGATGTGGCTTTTACTTTCCAGAAATTCATGACGGAAGGTGTGCCGCAGTTCCGCGTGGCGTTTCGTGACGTGCAAGTTAAAGCGCTTAACCGCCTCACCGTGCGCATCGACATGCCGAAGCCGGACAAGGATCGGGTTCTCAGTTGGTTGACGCTGCCGGTTATTCCGGAAAAGTTTTGGCAAAACAAAAAGTTTAATGAGCCGATTGGTTATCCGCCGCTGGCCAGCGGGCCTTATCGCGTCACCTCGTATAAATCGGGTCAGTTTATCCAGTACAGCCGGGTGAAAGATTATTGGGCGGCCAATCTGCCGGTCAATCGCGGACGCTTTAACTTCGACACCCTGCGTTATGACTATTATCTCGATGACAACGTGGCGTTCGAGGCCTTCAAAGCCGGCGCTTACGATTTGCGTGAAGAGAGTTCAGCCAAGAAATGGGCCACGCAATATCGCGGGCGCAACTTTGATAGTCACGCCATCGTTAAATCAACCATTCCCAACACCGTTTCCACCGATACGCGTTGGCTGGCCTTTAACAACGAAAAACCGCTGTTCGCCGATCGTCGCGTACGCGAAGCCATCACGCTGGCGTTCGATTTTGAGTGGATGAATAAAGCGTTGTTCTACGGCGCTTATAAACGCACAAGTAGCTATTTCCAGAACACCGAATATGCAGCGCTTGGCTATCCCAAAGCCGAGCAGTTGATTCTGCTGGCGCCGTACAAGGCGCAGCTGCCAGCGGAAGTGTTCAACGATGAGTATGCCCCGCCCCGTTCCGACGGCAGTGGTTTCGATCGCGGCAACCTGTTGCAAGCCATGAAGCTGCTGAAAGAAGCGGGCTGGGAGATTAAAAACCAGCAGCTGGTGAACGTGAAAACCGGCCAGCCGTTCCGTTTCGAATTACTGATGCGCAGCGGCACGCAAAACGACTGGGCGCTGCCGTTCCAGCACAGCCTGCAACGGCTTGGCATCCAGGTCACATTGCGCCAGATTGACAGTTCGCAATATTTACGGCGTTTACGCGAAGGTGACTACGACATGATTCCGTCACTCTATTACGCGATGCCATGGCCCTCCACCAGCTTGCGCACCATCTGGCAGTCTGAGTTCATCAACTCTTCATGGAATACGCCGCGCGTGAAAGATCCCATCGTCGACCATTTTGTCCAGCAGATCGTGGAGCATCAGGGCGATGAGAAAGCGCTGCTGCCGCTTGGTCAGGCGCTGGATCGCATCCTGCTGTGGAATGCCTACATGATTCCGATGTGGTACAGCGCGGAAGATCGCATGGCGTATTGGGACAAGTTTTCCCATCCCGAGATTAAACCCGCGTTTGCTACCGGTCTGGAAAACTGGTGGTACGATGTGAACAAAGCCGGGCGATTGCCGGCCGATCGACGCTGAGGAGCACGGTTTGGCAGCCTATTTTCTTCGCAGGTTACTGCTGATCATCCCCACGCTGTGGGCGATCATCACCCTGAACTTCTTTATTGTGCAGATAGCACCCGGCGGTCCGGTGGATCAGGCGTTAGCCAACGTGCAGTTTGGTCATAGCACCGGTATTCCCGGCTCCGGCGGTGGCGACAGCAGCACGCGCGGATCGCTGGTGCGCGACAATCCCGGCGACAGCCAATATCGCGGCGCACGCGGCCTGGATCCGGAAGTGATCGCGGAGATTAAGCATCGCTACGGCTTCGATAAGCCGCTGCTACAGCGTTACGGCGAAATGCTGTGGAACTACATCCGTTTTGATTTCGGCGACAGCCTGTTCCGCAGCGCATCGGTGCTGCAGCTAATCAAAGAGAGTTTGCCGGTCTCCGTCAGTTTGGGATTGTGGAGCACCTTAATCATTTATCTGGTGTCGATTCCGCTGGGCATCAAAAAAGCGGTGCGTAACGGCAGCGCCTTCGATATCTGGAGTAGCACCTTTATCATCATTGGCTATTCGATTCCGGCGTTCCTGTTCGGCATCATGCTGATTGTGCTGTTTGCCGGCGGCAGCTACTTTGACTGGTTCCCGCTGCGCGGCCTGACGTCACCGCAGTTTGATGCGCTGCCGTGGTACAGCAAAATCACCGATTACCTGTGGCACATCACGCTGCCGGTGATGGCGACGGTGATTGGCGGTTTTGCCACGCTGACCATGCTGACCAAAAACTCCTTCCTCGATGAGATCCGCAAACAATACGTGGTCACCGCGCGCGCCAAAGGGCTGGATGAGAAGCGCGTGCTGTACGGCCACGTATTCCGCAATGCCATGCTGCTGGTGATCGCCGGTTTTCCTGCCACCTTTATCAGCATGTTTTTCACCAGCTCGGTGTTAATTGAGGTGATGTTCTCGCTCAATGGTTTGGGCCTGCTCGGCTACGACGCCACCATCCAGCGCGATTATCCGGTGATGTTTGGCACGCTTTACATCTTCACGTTAATTGGCCTGCTGATGAACATTCTCAGCGATCTGACCTACACGCTGGTCGATCCGCGCATTGATTTTGAGGGACGCTGATGCGCTTATCTCCTGTTAACCAGCAGCGCTGGCAGCGTTTTCGCCATAACCGTCGCGGTTACTGGTCGCTGTGGATTTTCCTGATCATTTTTGTCCTGTCGTTGGGCGCTGAGTTGCTGGCCAACGACAAACCGCTGCTGGTGCATTATCAGCAGCGCTGGTACATGCCGCTGCTGTTCAACTACAGCGAAAGTGATTACGGCGGTGATTTCTCTACGCCCGCTGATTATCAGGATCCGTGGCTGAAGCAGCGCATCGATCAGCAAGGTTGGGCGATTTGGGCACCGATTCGCTTTAGCGACAGCACCATCAACTTCGCCACCGATGTGCCCTTCCCTTCTCCACCTTCGGCGCAAAACTGGCTCGGCACCGACGCTAACGGCGGCGATGTGCTGGCTCGCCTGCTGTATGGCACGCGCATCTCATTGCTGTTCGGCATTATGCTGACGCTGTTCTCCAGCGTGATTGGCATCGTGGTCGGCGCGGTGCAAGGCTACTTTGGTGGCCGCATCGACTTGGTCGGCCAGCGGCTGATTGAAGTGTGGTCGGGCATGCCATCGCTGTTCCTGCTGATTCTGCTCTCCAGCGTAATTCAGCCCGGCTTTTGGTGGCTGCTGCTGGTTACCGTGGTGTTTGGCTGGATGAGCCTGGTGAGCGTGGTGCGCGCCGAATTCCTGCGTGCGCGTAACTACGATTATATCCGTGCGGCGCGCGCGCTCGGCGTCAGCGACAGCCGTATTATGCTGCGCCACATGCTGCCAAACGCCATGGTCGCCACATTAACGTTTCTACCGTTTATCCTGTGCGGCTCAATCACCACGTTAACCTCGCTCGACTTCCTGGGTTTTGGTTTGCCAGTCGGATCGCCATCGCTCGGCGAGCTGCTGTTACAGGGCAAAAACAATTTACAGGCGCCGTGGCTGGGGCTGGCGGGCTTCTTTGCCCTCGCCCTGCTGCTGTCGTTACTGATCTTTATCGGCGAAGCGGTACGCGATGCCTTTGACCCGAGCCGAGGACGCTAAATGAGCCTGCTAACGGTGAATCATCTGGCGGTGGCCTTTCAGGATCGCCGCGTTGTGGAAGACATTTCGCTGCAGATTGATGCCGGCGAAACGCTGGCGCTGGTGGGCGAATCCGGTTGCGGTAAAAGCGTTACCGCGCTGTCGATCATGCGCTTATTGCCGCAGCCGCCAGTCAACTATCCGCAAGGTGAAATTCTGTTTAACGGCCAGGATATTCTGCAGGCCAGCGAACGCACCCTGCGCGGGCTGCGTGGCAACCAGATGGCGATGATTTTTCAGGAGCCGATGGTGTCGCTCAATCCGCTGCACAATGTGGAAAAGCAGCTGTATGAAGTGCTGTCGGTGCATCGCGGGATGCGGCGCGAAGCCGCGCGTGGCGAAATGCTCAGTTGCCTGGATCGCGTCGGCATTCGTAACGCGGCGTCTCGTTTGCAGGATTTTCCGCACCAGCTTTCCGGTGGCGAGCGACAACGTGTGATGATCGCCATGGCGCTGCTGACGCAGCCGAAGCTGCTGATCGCCGATGAACCGACCACCGCGCTGGATGTCACGGTTCAGGCACAGATTCTGCAACTGCTGCGCGAACTGCAACGTGAACTCAATATGGGCATGCTGTTCATCACCCACAACCTGAATATTGTGCGTCAGCTGGCGCACAGCGTCACGGTGATGCGTAATGGCCGCGGTGTGGAACACAACCGCTGCGATTTGCTGTTTAGCCAACCGCAGCAGCCCTACACGCGTGAGCTGATCGCCGCCGAGCCGGATGGTCAACCGGTGCCGCTGCTGGACCCTAAACCGCTGTTGCAGGTGAAGAATCTGCAGGTTGGTTTCCCGATCCGCCGTGGGTTGTTGCGTCGCACCGTGGCAGAGAAGCTGGCGCTCAAGGATCTCAGCTTTACGCTGCGTCGTGGCGAAAGCCTGGGATTGGTCGGCGAATCGGGTTCAGGTAAAAGTACTACGGGCCTGGCGCTGCTGCGCTTAATCACCGCGCGCGGGGAGATCTGGTTTGACGATAAGCCGCTGCATCAGCTGTCGCCAAAGCAGTTGTTGCCGCTGCGCCAGCGCATTCAGGTGGTGTTTCAGGATCCCAATTCGTCGCTCAATCCGCGCATGACGGTGCAACAGGTGATTGCGGAAGGCTTAGCGGTGCATCGTCCGGAACTCAGTGCTGCCGAGCAGAAAGCCAAGGTGATTGCGGTGATGCAGGAAGTGGGACTCGATGCGGACAGCCGTTCACGCTATCCGGCGGAGTTTTCCGGCGGTCAGCGCCAGCGTATCGCTATCGCCCGCGCGTTGATCCTTGAGCCGCAGCTGATTGTGCTGGATGAACCCACCTCGTCGCTGGACCGCTCAGTGCAGAAGCAAATTCTGACCTTGCTGCGTCGTTTGCAGCAGCAGCATCAGCTCGCCTATCTGTTTATCAGTCATGATTTGCAGGTGGTACGCGCGCTCTGTCATCAGCTGATTGTACTGCGTCAGGGTGAAGTGGTGGAACAAGGTGATTGCGAAACACTTTTTAACGCACCAGCAGCCGATTACACGCGGCAGCTACTGGCGTCAGCGCAGGGAAAAGATCTGAGTCAGTGACCATCGAAGGTTTCGGCGATAGCAACTCCCTGATTTTTCAGGCAGCAGTTGGTCGCGCTTTCGTCATCACGTTGAATCAACAGACAAGGCTGCCCTTCACACTGGGCAATTTTGCACTCGACCTGAATTTGCGCCAGCGTTTCTTTCAGCTGGTGCAGAATTTCCAGCGCCGGATGACCATCGTGGCTCAGCAGACGCAGCACCACTAAATCTTCGGCATGCACGCCATTCGCCGCTTCCTGACGCTCAATTTCACCCGCATGTTCAAGCGACCAGCGATAATGTTGTGGCAAGCGATGCACAACGGAAAGTTGCAGCATAGTTATACGGCCCCCAGAGACGTTAACTTTATTCACGACGACGGCACAACGTGGTGAATCCCAACCTGGTTAGCTCAGAATACGAACTCAGTCTGCCTTCTCGTTTTAAGCACAAAACATGTAGCCAATTTATAATTTGCGAGGCTTCTCACATTTATGCCTATGTTTACCGTGTTCGGCTGCGGTTAACAATCATTTTAGACGCAATCTCGTTACTTTTTTATCTCTAAATTTTCACATAATGGAAACATTAAGCATAACGAATGAATGGGGATTAGCGAGTGAGGGGAGAGATTTAAGTTAGGCCAGGTCGCCATAAATGGCGACCCTACGGAAAGATTCAGGATATGTAAGATCGCCATTCATGGCGACCTTGTGGATGTCACGCTACCTGTTGAGGCCGTGAAGCATAAGTGAACAGCACAATCGAGATGGTGGCGCACAGTGCAATCGTAGCCACCATCGGCCATGCGCTGTTAATGCTGACTAATGAGAGCAGCGCGCCGACTAACGCACCGACACCAAAACGCAGCGTACCCGCCAGCGAAGAAGCCGTGCCCGCCATATGTGGGAACTCATCCAGAATCACCGCCATCGCATTCGACGACACCGTCGAGACGCAGCCAATAAACATCGCCACGCCAAACACCAGCGACAGGAAACCTAAATCCAGCGCGCTGGAGATCAGCAGCCAAACGCCCATCGCGAACTGAATCACCAATCCCAGGCGGAACATTTTCACCGGACCAAAACGGCGCACGGCGCGGCTATTAATCAGCGTCATCACGAACAGGAACACCACGTTGAGGCCAAAGTAATAGCCGAAGTTCTGCGGTGAAACGTGGTTCACTTCGATGTACACAAACGGACCGGCGTTGAGGAAGGTGAATAATCCGGCAAAGGAAAAACCGCTCGCCAGCATGTAACTGAAGGCGCGTTTATGGCGCACCAGCGCCACGAAGTTGCCTAATGTGGTACGCAGATGAAAGCGCTGCCGCTGTTCAGGCTTAAGCGTTTCACGGATTTGGGTCACCACCAGCACCGTGGTGATCAACGCGGCACCCGCCAGCGTCCAGAAGATGGCGTGCCAGTTCCACAGCAACAGCAGCCAGCCACCGATAATCGGTGCCAGCAGCGGCGCGATGGTGGTCACCAGCATCACGAACGACATCATGCGCGAGAAGTCCTCTTTCGAGTAGGTATCGCGCATCAAGGCGTTGATTACCACGCTGGCAGCGGCGGCCGATAAGCCGTGCAGGAAGCGCATAAAGATCAGCTGATCGATGGTTTGTGACAGCGCACAAGCCGCAGCGGCGCAGGCAAAGATCAGCGTGCCCAGCACAATCACCGGTTTACGTCCGTAGCTATCCGCCAGCGGGCCATACACTAACTGGCCAATGGCGAAACCAAGGATGTAGAGGTTGAGCGTCATCTGCACGCTGCCCGCCGAAACCGCGAACTCATGGGCGATTTGCGGCATGGCCGGCAGATACATATCAATCGAAAGTGGCATCAACATCGCCAGCAATCCGAGGATGACCACTAAACCAACCGGTGAATTCTTTTCCTTGCGCACCGCGTTCTCCCGCTATTTGCGTTGTTTGAGTTCTTCTGGCAGGCCGATGCTGTCGACCTCTTGCTGGGTCAATTCACGATATTCACCTTCACCGAGATCTTCATCGAGCTCGATTTCACCAATACGTTCGCGATGCAGCGCCGATACATGGTTACCCATCGCCGCAAACATGCGTTTGACCTGATGGTAGCGCCCTTCACTGATGGTCAAGCGTGCCGCTTTCTCATCAAGGATCTCCAGCACCGCAGGTTTGGTGAGCTCTTTTTCATTGTGCAGCTGTACACCTGCAGCAAACTTCTCAACCAGTTCTGGATCGATCGGCTCTTCTACTTCAACCAGATAGGTTTTTTCCAGGTGATGCTTCGGTGAGGTAATGCGGTGTGACCATTGGCCATCGTCGGTCAGCAGCACCAAACCGGTGGTGTCGATATCGAGACGTCCCGCCGCATGCAACTTGAACGCCGCAGGTTCTTCGATAAAGAACAGCACGGTGGGATGATCGGGATCGTCGGTTGAGCAGACGTAACCTTGCGGCTTGTTCAGCATGAAGTAGCGCGGACCTTGCTGCACCACCAGCGGATTGCCGTCGTATTCGACTTCATCGTCTGGCAGTACTTTGTAAGCCGCATCGCGCACGACTTCGCCGTTAATGGTGACTTTTTTGGCGCGGATTTCGCGTCCGGCGATAGCACGGCTAACTTCCAGTTGCTGAGATATGAATTTTTCGAGTCGCATGAATTCGCTTTGCCTGTTACTGCGGGGGAAACTGAAACGGTGTTTTTGTCCGTTAAGAAAGTGTGGGCAGTATAGCTTGATCCTTAGACTGCTAACAGTAGTGAACCTGCGTTTAACTGGCTTTCATGCCATAATGCGCGTCCGTTCCAGAAAAAAGTTTGCCCCGATGTCATTCACCCTGCGCCCATACCAACAAGAGGCGGTTGACGCCACGCTCAACCACTTTCGTCGCCATGCTACGCCGGCGGTGATTGTGCTGCCGACCGGCGCGGGAAAGAGTCTGGTGATTGCTGAACTGGCGCGGTTAGCGCGTGGACGAGTATTGGTGCTGGCCCACGTTAAAGAGTTGGTGGAGCAGAATCACAGTAAATATCAGGCGTATGGCCTGCAAGCCGACATCTTCGCCGCCGGTTTGCAGCGCAAGCAGAGCGAAAGCAAAGTGGTGTTTGGCAGCGTGCAGTCGGTGGCACGCAATCTTGATCGCTTCGACAGCGCCTTTTCGCTGGTGATCGTCGATGAGTGTCACCGCATCAGCGATAACGAAGAGAGCCAGTATCAGCTGCTGTTCACTCACCTGCGGCAACATAATCCGCAGCTGCGCCTGTTGGGTTTAACCGCTACGCCCTTCCGTCTCGGCAAAGGCTGGATTTACCAGTTCCACTATCACGGCATGGTGCGCGGTGATGAGAAAGCACTGTTCCGCGACTGCATTTATGAGCTGCCGCTGCGCTATATGATCAAACACGGCTTTCTGGTGCCGCCGGAGCGCTTAGACATGCCGGTGGTGCAGTACGATTTCAGCCGCCTAATCCCGCAGAATAATGGGCTGTTTAGCGAAGCCGAACTCAACCGCGAGCTGAAACAACAGCATCGCGTCACGCCGCATATTATCCGGCAGATTGTTGAGTTTGCTGAAGATCGACGCGGCGTGATGGTGTTTGCTTCTACCGTGGAACATGCCCGTGAAATTCTCACGCTGCTGCCCGAAAACAGCGCGCTGGTCTCGGCGGAAACGGCGGTGAAAGATCGCGACCGCTTGATTGCTGAATTTAAAGCGCAGCAGCTGAAGTTCCTCGTCAACGTCGCCGTCCTGACCACCGGCTTTGACGCGCCCCACGTTGATTTGATCGCCATTCTGCGCCCTACCGAATCCGTCAGCCTCTATCAGCAGATTGTCGGTCGCGGTTTGCGCCTGTCGCCCGGCAAAACCGATTGTCTGGTGCTGGATTACGCTGGAAATCCACACGATCTTTTCACCCCCGAAGTTGGCGCACCGAAAGGTGCCAGCGACAATCAGCCGGTGCAGGTGTTCTGTCCCGCCTGTGGTTTCGCCAATACCTTTTGGGGCAAAACCACCGAAGATGGACACATCATCGAGCATTTTGGTCGCCGCTGTCAGGGCGTGCTGGAAGATGATGAAGGCGAGCGCGAACAGTGTGATTACCGCTTCCGCTTTAAAAGCTGCCCGGATTGTGGCGCCGAGAATGACATCGCCGCGCGGCGCTGCAATCAATGCGACAAAATTCTGGTCGACCCGGATGACATGCTGAAAGCTGAGCTGAAACTGAAAGATGCGCGCGTATTGCGCTGTTCTGGCATGACGCTGGAGCAAGGACGCGATGACAAAGGTGAATGGCTGAAAGCCACCTATTTCGATGAAGATGGCACCAGCGTCAGCGAGCGTTTTCGCCTGCAAACGCCAGCGCAACGTAAAGCCTTTGAGCAGCTGTTTATGCGTCCGCATCAGCGCGCGCCAGGCGTGGAACTCGGCTGGCAAACCGCAGCGGATGTGATCGCCTTACAGCCTTTATTACGCCATCCGGACTTTGTGGTGGCGCGCGCAAAAGGACATTTCTGGCAGATCCGCGAAAAAATGTTTGATTATCAGGGCCGTTATCGCCGCGCCAATGAGCTGCGATAAGCGGCGGAATCATTTGCCCCTGCGGCATCATTGGGGCTATAATGCCGCCCGCTTTTGCATCCGTAAAAGCAGTTTGAATAACCGTCCTGTTGCTGGGTCGCCTGTAGCAGGAACTATTGAAGAGACATCAAATGTTCACTATTAACGCTGAAGTACGTAAAGACCAGGGTAAGGGTGCGAGCCGCCGCCTGCGTGTAGCAAACAAATTCCCAGCCATCATCTATGGCGGAAATGAAGCACCAGTTGCTATCGAACTGGACCACGACGCTGTGATGAACGTGCAAGTTAAAGCTGAGTTCTACAGCGAAGTGCTGACCATCGCTGTTGATGGTAAAGAAATCAAAGTTAAAGCTCAGGCGGTACAGCGTCATCCGTTCAAGCCAAAACTGTTCCACATCGACTTCGTTCGCGCTTAATCGCTGAATGAGTTGAAAAAAAACGCCGCATATGCGGCGTTTTTTTATGGCTGAAATTTATTTACTGCTGGTCCGACGTTGCAACTGATCGCGCAGATTCGGTGGCGTGCCTTTGATGGTCAACGTGTCGGTGGTGGGATCCCAGAAGATGCGCTCGCCAAGCAGCATGGCGTCAAAGTTCAGGGTTAAGCCACCGCCGCTACCAGCGAACTTGGTCAACTGGCGCAAGGTGCTGCGATCCGCCGGGAAGGTCTCTTCCAGCTCGTACCCCTGCTCCTGAGTAAACGCCTGGAAGGTTTTTTCACCCAGCGGCGGTAATTCGCTAGAGAGATCGTGCAGCGCAATTTCTTCGCCGGCCTGCAGCTGATCGTTGCAGTAAGTGTAAACCTGCTGACGATAGTTCTGACGCTCGTTTTTATCGAGATCCGATTCGGCGCAATAATCATCAACCGCTTGCAGCAGACCACGGTTTTGCGCTTTGGTATCCAGACCAACGCTGGCACCGAGGAAATCCATAAAGAAATCCGCCACTTTACGGCCTACGCGCCCGCGCAGGAAGGTGAGATAACGGGTGGATTCCGGGTTGGTTTCCCACTCGGTGAGATCGATACGCGCCACGATATCCGCATGATTGATATCGAGATAATGCGTGCTGCTGATATCCAGCTGTTCATTCACGCGCATGCTCGACTGGCTGTTGAGAACCGCAATCAGCAAATATTCGACGGCCAGATAGCGATAGTGCAGGAAAAGCACCACGCCGCCTTCCGCAAAAGGATATTTACCCAGCTCATCACGCAGACGTCCGGTTGCCGCACGGCTAAATGCCAGAAAGTCATCTTCCCCTTTGCGGCAGTTACGCAACGCATCGGCCAATTCGCTCTCCTCGTTAAACAGGCCGTAGGCTTTGCTTTTGGCGCTGTAAACCCGATGCAGCTCTTCTGCCATCTCTTCAACCGCGCGGTTCGCGGGCAGCAAAGTGTCGCGCAGTACCAGTTCCAGCTGGTTTTCATCACGTTTAACTAACTGATGCAGGGCAATCTGGTCGATATCCAGACTCATGGTAGACTCTCCTTTTAGCTCAGGCGCGTATTCAAACACCGCCCGCAGCCGCTTTCAACTACCAGCACAAACTGATCGCTCTGCTTGCGATAAAATTGCGGAAAAAAGTGCGTTGTTACGGTAATATACCGCCTTTTCACCCTTGATTAGACGACGATATGCCACAATCATCCCGTTACAGTGACGAACGCGTGGAAAAGCTCCTCGCAGAGATGGCGCAGATTCTTGAAAAAGACAAAGCGCCAACCGACCTTTCCCTGATGGTATTGGGTAACATGGTAACTAACTTGATCAATACCAGCGTTTCACCGGCTCAACGCCGCACTCTGGCACGATCTTTCGCGGATGCCTTGCAGTCATCCGTACGCGACGATAACGCTCATTAATATGCAGATTTGACCTCATAATATGGTAACCAACCGGCAGCGCTACCGCGAAAAAGTCTCCCAGATGATCAGCTGGGGGCATTGGTTTGCCCTGTTTAATATTATCTTCGCGTTTATATTAGGCAGCCGCTACCTGTTGGTCGCCGACTGGCCCGCGTCGCTCGCGGGACGTATCTATGCCTTTACCAGCTGGATCGGTCATTTCAGTTTCATTGTCTTCGCGGGCTATCTGCTGATCATTTTCCCGCTCACCTTTGTGGTGATGTCACAGCGATTGCTCAGGGTGCTGTCGGCGATTATCGCCACCGCCGGGCTGACGCTGATCATGGTCGATAGCGCGGTCTTCAGCCGCTTCCACTTGCACCTCAATCCGGTGGTGTGGGAGCTGGTGATTAACCCCGATCAAAGCGAGATGGCGCGTGACTGGCAGCTGATGTTTATTAGCGTGCCACTGATTTTCCTCGTCGAAATGCTGTTTGCGACCTGGAGCTGGCAAAAGCTGCGTAGCCTTAATCGGCGTTCGTTCGGTAAGCCGCTGGCCGCACTGTTTATCAGCGCCTTCTTCGCTAGCCATCTGCTGTATATCTGGGCCGATGCCAACTTCTACCGCCCGATTACCATGCAGCGCGCCAATCTGCCGCTCTCCTATCCAATGACCGCACGTCGCTTCCTTGAGCGTCACGGTTTGCTGGATGCGCAAGAGTACCAGCGCCGTCTGGTGCAACAGGGCGATCCGGAAGCGTTGTCAGTGCAGTATCCGCTGAGTGACATTACCTTCCGCGATGGCGGTACGCGCCACAATCTGCTGGTGCTGACCGTTGATGGCCTGAACAACGCCACGGTGGAGAAAGCGCTGCCGTCGCTCCATCAATTCGCCAGCGAAAACGTGCGCTTCACCCAACATTACAGCGCGGGACTGCAGCCGGAAAAAGGGTTGTTTGGCCTGTTCTACGGCATCTCTTCCAGCTATATGGATGGCGTCTTAGCATCGCGCACGCCTTCCGCCCTGCTCAATGCGCTGAATGCGCAAGGTTATCAGTTTGGCTTGTTCTCATCGGACGGCTTTAGCCAACCGCTGTATCGTCAGGCTTTATTAGCAGACTATTCGCTGCCGCAGGCCGATACCCAGCCGAATAGCACCACGGTGACGCAGTGGCAAAACTGGCTCAACGGCCAGAGAGCAAACAGCGCACCATGGTTCTCGTGGATTGCCCTGAACGGTGTCACGGTTAATGGCGACAACCTGAAGGCGCGCCAGCGCAGCTATACGCGTCAGGCAAGCGGTGTCGATGAGCAGATTAATGCGGTGTTGCAAACCTTGCAGGATCGCGATTTGCTGAAAAACACCGTGGTGGTGATTACGGCGCAGCGTGCGGTCAATCTGGATAGCAACGATGACAATCCAGGTAATCGTGCGACCCTGCAGGTGCCGCTGGTGGTGCATTGGCCGAACACGCCCGCGCAAACCATCGATCGCCTGACCGATCAACAGGATGTGATGACCACGCTTATGCAGCGTCTGCTGCACGTGCGCACCAACCCCGCCAACTTCTCGCAGGGTGAAGATCTGTTTGCCGCGCAACGCAGCCACGATTGGGTGGCGAGCAGCGAAGATGGCAAACTGGTGGTGACCACGCCAACCGTGACGCTGGTGCTGAATAACAACGGCAGCTACAGCGCTTACGATGCGCAGGGTAACAAGCTAAAAGATCATAAACCGCAGTTGGCGCTGCTGCTGCAGGTATTAACGGAAGAGAAGCGATTCGTCGCAAACTGATTAATTATGAGGCAGTTAAATGCTGCTCATATTGCAATCGTGCGCGGAAACAGTAATATTCTTCCACGTTCGGCACGTAGCGCAGCCTGGTAGCGCACGGTCATGGGGTGTCCGGGGTCGGAGGTTCAAATCCTCTCGTGCCGACCAAAATCCCAAAAAAAGCAGCCTAATTGGCTGCTTTTTTATTGCCTGAGATCCGGTCTAAACGATTCGATTTCCGTGCTGATCAATCACCTTATCGCCGTCCTCTTTGATGAACGCTCCCTGCTGCACATCGGGAAGAATATCAAGCACGACTTCAGAAGGCCTACATAAGCGCGTTCCCAACGGAGATACGACGATTGGGCGATTAATCAGGATGGGATAGTTCAACATCGCCTCGATTAGCTGCTCATCACTAAAATGCTCTTCGGCCAAACCCAGTTGCTCAAAAGGTTCGACATTTTTGCGCAGCAATGAACGCACACTGATACCCATCGCACTGATCAATGCTTTGAGCTTTTCACGACTGGGCGGCGTTTCAAGATAGAGAATAATGGTCGGCTCAACGCCGCTATTGCGAATTAACGCCAGCGTGTTGCGCGATGTACCGCAGGCAGGATTGTGGTAAATGGTAATGTCGGTCATGGTTGCTCTCATCTTAATGGGATAACGTCAGGCGCAAGGCCAACGCACTCAGGGTGAACAGCAGCACGGGCAAGGTCATCACGATCCCCACGCGGAAGTAATAACCCCAGCTAATTTTGATGTTCTTCTGATCGAGCACATGCAGCCATAGCAAGGTGGCGAGACTACCAATCGGCGTGATTTTGGGTCCGAGATCGCAGCCAATGACATTGGCATAAATCATCGCTTCCTTTATCACGCCCTGCGCGGTGCTGGCATCTATCGACAATGCACCAATCAACACCGTCGGCATATTGTTCATCACTGAAGAAAGCAGCGCCGTCACCAAACCGGTCCCCAAGGTAGCGGCCCATAAACCCTGGCTGGCAAAGTAGTTGAGCAAGTAAGTAAGATGTTGCGTCAGCCCGGCATTTTTAAGGCCATAAACCACCAGATACATGCCCAGCGAGAAAATCACGATCTGCCATGGCGCGCCGCGTAACACTTTACCGGTGTTAATTGCATGACCTCTTTTGGCAACGATAAAGAGAATTGACGCGCCCAATGCGGCGATAGCACTAACCGGAATACCCAGCGGCTCCAGCAGGAAAAAACCTACTAATAGCAGCAACAGCACCAGCCAACCGGCTTTGAAGGTTGCGGGATCTTTGATGGCTTCTGCTGGCAGTTTAAGACGTGAAACCTCATAGCTGTCGGGAATATCTTTGCGGAAGAAAAGGTGCAGCACCACCAGCGTCGCGATGATGGCGGCAATATCAACCGGAACCATCACCGCCGCGTAATCGTTGAATCCCAGTTTGAAGAAATCTGCGGAAACAATGTTGACCAGGTTGGATACGATCAGCGGCAAACTCGCGGTATCGGCGATAAATCCAGCTGCCATGACAAAAGCCAGCGTTGCGCCTTTACTGAAGCCCAGCGCCAGCAGCATGGCGATAACGATCGGCGTTAATATCAGAGCCGCACCGTCATTGGCGAAAAGCGCAGCAACACACGCACCGAGCAACACGATATAGGTGAACAGCAGCCGCCCTCGCCCACTTCCCCAGCACGCGACATGCAAAGCACACCACTCAAAAAAACCGGATTCGTCCAGCAACAAGCTGATGATAATGACGGCGATAAAAGCCGCCGTAGCATTCCAGACGATATGCCAGACAGCGGGAATATCGTTTAACTGGATAACGCCGGTCACCAGCGCAAGTAAAGCCCCTATCGTTGCCGTCCAGCCAATGCTCAGGCCGCGCGGCTGCCAGATGACAAATACGATGGTCAAAACAAATATTGCGCCTGCCAGAAACATCGTGCCTCCAATAAATTCGAATAATCGAATGTGTTTAATGATTATTCACAACCCGCAGCGGCGGCGTTCTTCAGCGACTCACGCACTTCCTCACGTTGGCTATTCCAGGCCGCATCGATAATTGATGCAGCCCAGGCCGGCATATGCGGAGAAAGACGATAGTGAATCCACTTGCCTTCACGTCGATCCAGAATCAGCTCCGCATCGCGCAACAAGGCAATGTGGCGTGAAATCTTTGGCTGTGATTGTTGGGTGACGGTGCAGAGATCGCAGACACACAACTCTCCGGCCTCTCGCAATAATAAAACGATCGTCGTACGCGTTTCGTCGGCAAGCAGTTTGAAAAGTTGAACAGGAAGCATCGATTTGGGTTCCAGTGAAAATTTAATACATATGTTAATTCATATATGTTAGAAGTAAAGGCAGAATTTAAAACCTGGAGATTTTCATATGACCTCATTTCCTGCCCTGGTGACTGAACACTTTGATCCTTCCATTGCCGAACAGATCGGTAAATCTGAGCTGCCACCGAGATTTCTCGTTCTTTACGGTTCGGTACGTGAGCGCTCGTTTAGCCGATTCTCGGCAGAAGAAGCCGCTCGCTTGCTGACCAGAATGGGAGCTGAGGTGAAAATATTTAACCCGTCGGGTTTGCCGCTGCCTGATGATGCGCCTGAAACGCATGCAAAAGTGCAGGAGCTGCGAAGTTTGGTGAGGTGGTGCGATGGCATGGTTTGGAGCTCGCCAGAACGTCACGGCGCGATGAGCAGCATCCTGAAAGCGCAGATTGACTGGATTCCGCTGACTGAAGGCGCCATCCGTCCTTCGCAGGGAAAAACCCTGGCAGTGATGCAGGTGTGTGGCGGTTCCCAATCATTCAATGCCGTCAATCAGATGCGCGTGCTAGGTCGATGGATGCGGATGTTCACCATTCCTAATCAGTCATCGATTGCAAAGGCGTGGCAGGAATTTGATGAAGAAGGTCGGATGAAACCCTCGGCGTACTATGATCGAATTGTTGATGTGGTTGAGGAGTTGTTCAAAATCACACTCATCCTAAAAGGTCACGCTGACTATCTCGCGGATCGCTATAGCGAACGTAAGGAGAATCACCAACAACTCACAGCGCGCGTTAATCAGGCGAAGATTTAAGGATGACGGGCTGATCGTGCCTGAACTGCCAAGCATTATCAGATTATCGCCAGAAGATGAATGATTATTAGCTTCTAATCAGTAACTTACCGAAAACAACCCAACCCGAGCCAGATCACATTTCTGGATAAATATGACAGCACTTCATCAAACTGAAACAAAACTGTCACAGAATTCTCTTACTCTTAGGTCTCTTGTTTTTTCGATGGAAACCATTATGGTCATCAAAGCAAAAAACCTGCAGGATGCGGAAGAACTCCTGCACTCGGGTATCAATAAAGTTGAACTGGCTTACGATATCGGCAGCGACGATTTCTTCCGTCTCGCCTCGCGCTGGTGCGATCGCGGTGCGCGCATCACCAAAGGCCATCAGCACTTCGTGGTGCAGATTAAAGGAATGGCGATTCCGCCAAACAACTAAAAGTAGGCGAGCCCCTTTGGCTTGCTCTCCATCCGGCTGGCTGGTAAAACTACGTTTTCCGTCAGCCGTGATTTTTTATGTTCGCCTCTCAAACGCCGCTTGTTCTGCCCTCTTCCCCGTTTATCCGCGCTGCTGGCATGTCGCTGGATGTCTTACCGATCGCCTGGTGTGAATTTGATCAACAACACTGGCATGCCGAGCTGCATCAGGCGTGGCAATTGCCGCTACCCGCGTCGCTACAGAGCGCGGTGACCAAACGCAAAGCCGAGCATCTGGCGAGTCGTTGGCTGGTGCAGCAAAACCTTGCGCACTTCGGCTTACCGCATTTTGTATTGTGTAATGCGCCCGATCGTTCACCGCTGTGGCCCGCCGGCATTCAGGCGTCGCTGTCGCACACGCACAGCGTTGCAGTGATGGCTGCGACGCGCGAACCACTGTGCATTGGCGTGGACGTTGAGCAGATAATGGCGGAGGAAACCGCTGATGAAACTGCTGAGATGTTGATGAACACGGCGGAAAAGCAGCGTCTGCTGGCGCAACCTTTGCCCTTTGCCCAGGCTGCTACGTTGCTGTTTTCACTGAAAGAGAGTGTTTACAAAGCGCTTTGGCCGCAGTTGCATCAGCTGATGGATTTTCTTCAGGCGGAAGTCGTAGAGCTGGACGTGCAGCAAGGCCGCGCAACGCTGCGCTTGTGTCGGGATTTTGATGGGCATTTCACCACGAAAGTATTGCTGGAGGCGCGTTTCTGGCTGGCTGGAAACCGTGTGATTACGCTGCTGACGCATCCGCTACCGACAAAATAAAAAACCGGCTCAGAAATAAACCCGAGCCGGTGACAACACAAGACGACAGAAAAGTGTTCCAGGGACGCAGAAACGAGGATTTCTGCTGAGAGTTACTTTATCCACTCCGCAACACCTTGCCCAATAAGGGTTTTCGCTAAGCTTTCCCGGCTGGCGTTAATGGCCGGTATCGGTACGTTGCACCGCATCCAGCGTTGCCATATCGCGTTCGTTGCCGGTCAACTCACTCAGCTGACCTTCGCGCATCTCCAGCAAGCGATCGGCATGGATAAAGTAGTGATCGTCGTGGCTAATGGCGAACACCGTTTTGCCCGATTCCTGTAACCACGGCAGCAGCTCACGATAGAAGATGCGACGGAAATGCGGATCCTGATCCGCCGCCCATTCGTCGAGCAGCAGGATGTCGCGCTCTTCGGCAGCCGCCAGCAGCAGCGCCAGTCGTTTGCTCTGCCCTTTCGACAGTTGCAGATTGAGCACCTTGTTGCCTTCCAGCTTGAGCTTGTCCTGCATCTTCAGACGCTCCAGCCACTGCTGCACCAGCGCAGGATTGGCCGGTTGCCCCTGGTCGCCGATTAAGCGATCAAACAGATGTACGTCAGTAAACACCGCCGAGAAATGTTTGCGATAGGCATCGAGGTTTTGCCAGTCAACCACTTTGCCGTCCAGCAGTAAGCTGCCCGATTGCGGTTGATACAGGCCAGTGAGCAGCATCGCCAGCGTCGATTTTCCGCTGCCGTTGCCGCCAATCAGGAACACCAACTCGCCGCGACGCAGCGTCAAATTGATCGGCCCAACCTGGAATCCGTGCTCGCCGTAGTGGAAGCAGACGTCGCGCAGTTCCAGCGTTTGCCATTCGCTGACTTTTGGCAGCGCCTTGAAGGTTTCTTCATACGGTGCCAGTTCGAAGGTGTTGAGTTTGCGGAAGGCAACCTGCGCACTGAGCAGCGTCGGCAAGGCGCCAACCGCCGCCAGCAGCGGCGTGCGCAGGAACAGCAGCGTCAGCGAATAGGTTGCCGCCACCGCCGTGTTGGCCCAGCCCAATCCGTTCGCCATAAAGAACACGATGCCAATCGCGCCCAGCATCATGATATTCGACCAGTTCACCGCGCTGAGATGGAAGGTATCGGCGCGCACGATGTGGTGGCGATAGCTTTTGGCATTTTCCTGATAAACGCTGTCGTAAATCAGCTGCGCACGTTCGCGGTTGAGCTGCAGCTCTTTGCGCCCTTCAATAATGGTCTGGAAATCGCGATACAAGTCATCTTCAATCTCCCGCAGCTTAGCCATGTGCTGATAAACCCGTGATACCAGCAACCAACCGCCAACCAGCGTCACCACCAGCCACAGGCAGGTGATCAGCAGCATTTTCGGTGAAAGCCAGGCGAGATAAAGCGCCGAACCCAGCGTAATAATGATGCCCTGAATCAGCTCGGGTAAACGCACGAAGGCGATGGTGATGGCGCGCACATCGCTGGTGAGGCCGGCCAGCAACTGAGCATTGCCGATCTGTTCGATGCGCTCCACGCGCGTGTCGAGGATCCGTTTGATGAATTCGCCACGCAGCCGCCAGACAAAGTGGTGGCCGAGCATGGTCAACGCCAGCTGTGAGCCGAGCGTCACCGCCATCAGCAGGAACAGTTGGCCAAGGAAACTTGGCAGCACCGAAATCGAGGTATTCACCGCGACGATCAGCTCATTATTGATATAGGCAATCAGGCCGATACCGAGCACGGCACTTAACAACGTGAGAAGAATAACGCCAATAAAAGGCCAGCGGTACTGGCGAAAAACGACTTGCAGCAATGCCATTAAAGGGTTCCAGCGGTCAATAAAGCAGCCTGCAGTTTAATGTCGGCTTGGCTGATAGCAAGAATAATTCTCATCTCAAATTTGCCTGAGTAAAATGTTTCTCGCCGCTCGTTTGGTAGCGGCTCGATTTATTGCGCATTGCTTGTCTGATATGAAAGTGTTTTGATTTAAATCTGGTGCGGGCGCTGTCACATCTGCTGCGTCACGGGCCGTCCTCGCTCCGCTAACGCGGTGCCTTCGGCTTCCACGTCGTGCCAACGGACCGTTCGCGGATCGGCCGTCCAGGCCGGCCCCGAACTGCCTCACGCATCCATGCGCGAGGCTCCTGGCCCAACGTAAAAGCCTCAGCGCTGCGAATGGCCCTTTTGCCGCAGCAAACGTGCCAGCGACTCTGGAAAATGTGCCCTTTTCAATAACACGCACTGAAGCTTAGAAGCAGGCCGGGGCCACTTTTGGACAGGCAATCCGCAGCGCTGAACGAAGCGAGGAAGCCAGGAGAGCCCGCAGGACGCGGGCGAAAGGCGGAGCCGGGACATGGAAGTCCCGTCTCCGCCGGTCCGTCAGGCAAACGAGCGAAGTGAAGGTACCGCGTAAGCGGCGCGAGGACCGCCGGACCAAAAGTGGCACCGGCCAGCGCCTTCATCAATGGCTTAACAACATGCATTCCAAATTAATTGAGCCGAGACGAAAATGCGCTAAAAAGCACGGCGGAAAGTGAGGTTGTAGCGGAACGCGCCCGCCTGCGGATGAATGCCGGGTTTGAGCGGCAGAATGCCGTGATAACGCAGGCGCGATGGCCCGCCCCATACCACAATATCGCCATGTTCCAGCAGCACGCGCTGGGTGGCATCACCGCGTTCGAAACCGCCGAACTGGAACACCGCAGGCAATCCTAATGAAACCGACACAATCGGCTGGCGCAGATCCTTCTCATCTTTATCCTGATGCAGCGTCAGTTTTGCGCCGGGTTCGTAGCGGTTAATCAGGCAGGCATCAGGATTGAAACCGGCGAAGCCCGCTTCACGCGCGGTGTGCTGCGCCAGTTCGCGGAACAGCGCAGGCATCGGCGGCCAGTGGTGTCCGCTGTTGCTGTCCTGCTCGGTATATTGATAGCCGCGCGAATCGGTTGACCAGCCAAAATCGCCGCAGTTGGTCATCGCCACCGACATGCGATGGCCGCCAGGTGTGATGCGATGGGCAAAGGGATTTTTAGCAGCGATGTCGTGAATCGCCGCCAGTAGCGCATCAGCCTGATCGCGAGCACGACGTCGCAGAATCACCGCGCCATCCGCCAGCGGTTCCTGCCACGGCGCTTCGTCACTAAATAAATCCAGCATGTGCGCCTCCTTTATTGAGATGCCTGATCGATGAGGAAGGTTTTAAACTGCGGCGACATCCAGTGAGTAAAGCTGTCGCCCTGCTTGCTGATCAAATAGACCGCCAGATGCTCTTTTAACGCCAACGCTTTAGCGCGTTCGCTGCCGAGCACCATTAAACCAGTATCCCAGCCATCCGCCTCCAGCGCGGTAGTAGCAATCACCGTCGCCGAAACCAGCTTGTGCTCAATCGGTCTGCCCGTGGTGGGATCGATGACGTGCGAAATGCGTTTGCCGTCCAGTTCATAATAGTTGCGATAGCTGCCGGAAGTGCTGATGCCGTGCCCTTGCAGATCAACGCGTGCTTCCACTGCGTTTTCGCGATCGGTGGGTTTCTGGATCGCCACGCGCCACGGCTGCTGATTGCCATTAACGCCACGGCTCAATACCGCGCCACCCACCGAAACCAGATAATTGGTGATGCCTTGCTGCTCCATCAGGCGAGCCAGATGATCGGTGGCATAACCTTCGCCCATGGTCGAGAGATCGACATACAAGCCGGGCAGATCTTTCTGCAGCCATTGGCCGTCAACGCCCTGAATGACACGCAGATGCTGCAAACCGGTCAGCGCTTTAGCGGCTGCGATTTCCACCTCGCTGGGCGTGTGCGCCGGTTGCTTCGTCGGGCCAAAACCCCACAGATTAACCAGCGGGCCGACGGTAATATCCATCGCACCCGAGGTTTTGTGCCCAATTCGCAGCGCTTCAGTGACAATATCCGCCATATCGGCGCTCACCGGCTGCGGAGTATTACCTTGATACTGATTAAAGCGCGACAGCACCGAATCACTTTTCCATGTCGAGAGTTCGCCGTCATCACGATCCAGCTGTTGCTGAATCAGCTGCTGTAACGCCGCTTTGCGCTGTTGATCGACGCCGGCAACACTGACGCGCCACAAGGTGCCCATGGTTTTACCTTCCAGCACCAGCGCGGGTTGGCTACTCTTTTTTTCGCAACCGCTGAGGCCGAATGCCAGCAGGCTAATTAGCAGAATATTCTGAAAACGCATCAATTCCTCATCTGTAACGCATTACTACAGCCAATTACAAAGCATA
Source organism: Pantoea sp. SOD02 (assembly GCF_024707505.1). Taxonomy (GTDB): domain Bacteria; phylum Pseudomonadota; class Gammaproteobacteria; order Enterobacterales; family Enterobacteriaceae; genus Pantoea; species Pantoea symbiotica. The sequence goes on from NZ_CP102604.1 coordinate 2,764,756, forward strand.
ACTCGCTTGTAAAGCAGTCTAAAGCTGCTTGATGTTCGATAAACGCTGACACAGGATAAGCGGTTCCTGCACCGTTATGCCTACAGGAGCATCAGATGGTTTATATGATTGTCGCAATTACCGCCGCGCTGTTTATTTATGGCAGCTTCAAATGTTGGCAGACTTACCGCCATCGCCTGATTCAGCACTATCCTGCACGCCGACGTTAAATTATTGCACCAGAAAATCACCCTTCTGCACCGCTTCAGCGCTGGCGCAGTGTAGCAAAGCCGCTGCAAGGCGCGTGGCGCTGAGAGCGGTGCGCTGGCATGAATGCTGCATTGTTGAAGATGAGTTGAACTTCAGCGAGGTGCAGAATGGAAAATACTAAAACACAAAACAGTAAATGGCAGCACTGGCTTAGCTTCTCCGCCTTCACGCTGGCGGGTGTAGCGATGGAAGGCAGCCTGACAGCCATCACCAACCCGCCGCCGCAACCGGCGCCAAAAGCCAAAAAATGGCGCGGTATCCAATAATCGCTACAACCCCAACTCACTCAGGCCCGGATGATCGTCCGGGCGCGTGCCAGCTGCCCAGTGGAACAGACGCTGGTCTGCGCGGATCGGCAGATCGTTGATGCAGGCGAATCGCTGAATCATCAAACCATCGGCGCCAAAGTGCCAGTTCTCATTGCCATAGCTGCGGAACCAGTTACCGCTGTCATCATGCCATTCATAGGCAAAGCGCACCGCCAGCTTATCTTCGTGCCACGCCCATAACTCTTTGATCAGTCGATAATCCAACTCTTTGACCCACTTGCGCTGCAGGAAGGTCACGACTTCTGCGCGTCCATTGACGAATTCACTGCGATTGCGCCAGCGCGTGTCTTCGCTGTACACCAGCGAAACACGCTGCGCATCGCAGCTGTTCCAGGCATCTTCCGCCATGCGGACTTTCTGTAACGCGGTTTGTTGATTAAATGGTGGCACCAGCATGTTATTTCTCCCGATTAAGTAGACAGGTCTGTCTACTTGATTCATCCTGCCGTATGTAGACAATTCTGTCTACATGCACACAAGGAATTTTTTATGCTTGAGCCTCTGATCTTTGATGCCAGCGCATCCGCGCGCGATCGTATCTTGCTGTGCGCGCAGCAGCTGTTTTACCAACAGGGCATTCGCGCCACCGGCGTGGACAAGGTGATTGCAGAAGCGGGCGTGACTAAAGTGACCTTCTATCGTCACTTTCCGGCGAAAAATGCGCTGGTGCTGGCGTTTTTGCAGCAGCGTCATCAGCGCTGGATGCTGGCGTTTCGTCATGCGCTGAATCAGCACGCGGCGTTGATCGATGCCCTGCCCGCAGCATTACTGAGCTGGTTCAGGGATGACGATTATCGCGGCTGCGCGTTTATTAATACCGCGGCGGAACTGGGCAGCACGTTACCGGAAGCCAGCGAAATTATTCGTCAGCATAAACGTGAGATGGCGCAGGCGATAAGCGACAAGTTGATGCCTGAGCAGCAGGTAAAAACGGCGCAAATGGTGTTGCTGGTTGAGGGAGCGATTGTGCAGGTACAGATTGGCGAGGATGCGGAACTGGTGGTCGAGGTGCTGCGTGCCGCGCTGGTTGCGCTGCTGAAAACGGGAGCGTGACCGGCAAGTCACGCTCCATCACCCTTAGAACTGGTAAACCAAGCCCAGCGCTACGACGTCATCGGTATTGATACCGGCTGCGTCGGTGAAGTTGTTGTCGTCCAGCAGGTTGATCTGGTAATCAACGTAGGTCGACATGTTTTTGTTGAAGTAGTAAGTTGCGCCTACATCAATGTATTTCTTCAGGTTCTGGCTGCCGTAACCTTCGATATCAGTCCCGCGAGAAGAGACGAATGCCAGAGATGGACGCAGGCCGAAGTCGAACTGGTACTGTGCCACCAATTCCCAGTTATCTGCTTTGTTAGCGTAACCGTAAGCGCTTCCGTCGCTTGAACCAAAGCGAGTGGCGTTGTACGAACGGCTGTACATCGCGGCCAGGTAAACATTGTTAGCGTCATACTTCAGCGCACCGCTGTAAGCTTCGGCTTTATCGCCATGGCCCAGAATGCCCGATGTGGTGCTGTTCTGGTTGTTGGTACGGTCAGACTGGAACATCGCTGCACCGATACCGAAACCTGAACCCAGATCATAAGTGGTGCTCAGACCGTAGCCGTCACCGTTCTCGCCCAGCACATCACGGCCAGAAGAGGATTCGGTTGGGTTGTCGTTTTTGCCTTGATACTGAACCGCGAAGTTCCAGCCATCGACTAAACCGAAGAAGTTGGTATTACGATAGGTTGCGAGGCCGTTGCTGCGCTGGAACAGGAAGTTGTCCGCGCCGTAGGTATCGCCACCGAACTCTGGCAGAACGTCAGTCCATGCGCCGAGATCGTACATCACGCCGTAGTTACGGCCGTAATCGAATGAACCTGCATCACCAAATTTCAAACCGGCAAAACCAACACGCGTAAAGCTGTTAGCGGTGCCTTCGCTTTCTGCGGTGTTCAGTGCTGCCTGGTATTCCCACTGGCCGTAACCGGTCAGCTGATCGGTCACCTGAGTTTCACCTTTGAAGCCAAAACGCAGGTAAGACTGGTCACCGTCTGAGCTAGAGTTATCAGAGAAATAATGCAGACCATCCACTTTTCCGTAGAGGTCTAATTTGTTGCCATCTTTGTTGTAAATTTCAGCTGCGCTTGCTGATCCTGCAACCAGCAATGCAGGAATCATCAGGGAGAGAACGCGACGTTTCATTTTATTACCCTCTTTAATGTGCCTTTATTTTTGCCACTGCGAGCTGAACGATTAAAAATTCAGCCGGCAAGCCATTGTTATTTTATGTTGGGCAATAATCTATCACGAAAATGCTACTAAATTTCCAAAACTGTTTCATTCTATTTAATAGTTATTTCAGGATGTAAATATCGGGGAACTAATAACCAGCACAGATAGGTAAAAAATATAGCACTTTTTGCAAATATATAATTTAATCGTTTAAAAACATAAAATTACATGAGTTACATTTCCGCACTGAATGACAAAACTCTAACCCATCCAGAGCATACAATTATTCCCGCTATCATCATTTATTTCATTATTACCTTCATTCACCCCGAATGATTTGATTTACCCTAATTTCCCGCCGGGCTAGATTGCCCGGCATTTTTTTGCCCGAAATTCAGGAATCACCTTATATTGCGTAAAGTTAATTATGCGGGTTAAATTATCCACAATAATCGCCGCGCATTATTTGCCTCTTTCCGCACATTTTGTTCAATTCATAGTCTTAAAATGGCAATGTTAATTTCGGCACGTAACAAAGTTCGCTGCAATAATAGTCGGCGCAGATTATCAACGCTCGCGCAGTGATTCCTTCGCTTTATTCAGCGGCTTAAGTAAATAATCCATGACGGTTTTCTGACCGGTTTTAATTTCAACATTGGCCACCATGCCGGGCATGATGGCGAATTTGCGTCCGCTTTTATTAGTCAGCTCGGCTTTTTGCGTGCGCACATAGACGCGATAGTAAAATTCGTCGTGGCGCACGTCGTCCTGCAACGTATCGGGTGAAACGGTTTCGACTTCTCCGTGTAGGTCGCCATAGATGGAAGCGTCGTAGGCGGTGATCTTCACCACCGCAGGTAAACCCGGCCGAATGTAGCCAATATCGCGCGGATTGATGCGCGTCTCAATCAGCAGCTGATCCTCCAGCGGCACAATCTCCATCAGCTTGCCACCCGGCTCCAGCACGCCGCCCACGGTGGTGACGCGCACATCTTTCACAATGCCGCGCACCGGCGAAATCAGCGTGGTGCGCGTCAGCAGATCCTGTTTGCCCGCCGCCACCTGCAATTGCGCATCCAGCTCACCGTTGTTCTTCACCTGCTCTTCATGGGCGCGCACATAATAATCGTTGCGCGCTTCGTCGATTTTGCCGCGCAGATCGCTCACCTGGCGACGCAGGCGAATCACATCCACTTTGCCCGCCGCACCGCGCAGCATCAGCGGTTCCGTCACGTTGAGCTCTGCCTGCACCAACGTCAGCGATTGCTGCAAATTACCGATGGTCTCGATAAAGTTCTGCCGCCGCGCCTGGTAAAGCTGCGTTTCGCGCGCCACCAGCTCGGGATGCTGCAATATATCGGCACTGAATTTCAGCGGCGTATCGCTGAGCTCGGCCTGTAAACGTTCAGAGGAAGCTCGCAGCGTGCGCACCCGCGCAATCGCTTCACCAAAATTGGTTTGAAAGCGCGTGGGATCGAGCGTTGCCAGCACCTCGCCGCGCTGCACGATATTGCCTTCGTGCACATCGAGCTGTTTGACGATGCCGCCATCAAGGCTATCAATGATCTGCGCGCGGCTGGAAGGCGTGACTTTGCCGATGCCGACCGTCACTTCATCCAGCACCGCAAAGTGCGCCCACAGCAGAAACAGCAGCAGCGCTACCACGCACAGCCAGATGATGGCCGAGGTGCGACGTTCACGCCGCGCCAGATCTTTATCCAGCAACACCACGCTCATGCCGCATCTCCTTTTTTACTGGCGGCATGACGCAGAATCTCATCGCGCGCGCCATCGGCCACAATGCGGCCGTTATCCATCACGATGATGCGATCGACCATGCGTAGCAGCGCGGGACGATGCGTGACCAGCACCAGCGTGCGCCCGGTTACCCATTGCGCCAGCTGGCGAATCACCTGCGCTTCCAGCTGTTCATCCATCGCCGCCGTCGGTTCATCCAGCAGCACCACCTGCGGCTGGCGCAGAATCAGCCGGCTGAGCAGCACCATTTGCCGCTGGCCGCCGGACAAGCCGCGTCCGCCTTCATGAATAATGCGATCGAGGCTGGCTGCGTCCTGCTGTACCAGCGCTAACGCGCCGCTGATGCGCAGCGCTTGCAGCATCTCCTGCTCGCTGGCGTGCGGATTCCCGAGCAGCAGGTTCTGGCGCAGCGTACCGAAAAACAGCCGCGCATCCTGCGACAGCCAGCCAAGCTGACGCCGCAGATCGACCGGATCGATGCAGGTGAGATCGACGCCGTCCACCAACACTTTTCCCTGGCTGGCGCGCGCCTGACCGGCCAGCATTTTCAGCAGCGTCGATTTACCCGCGCCGACTTTACCGAGGATCGCCACACGTTCGCCGGGCGTGATCTGCAGCTGCGGAATGTTAAGCACGCTATTACCGCTCTCCTCTTCGTAGCGGTAATGCACGTTTTGCAGTTGATAGCTGCCGGTCAGCACCGGACAGTGCGCCAGCGTGGCGTGATCGGGTTGGTCGAGCGGCTTTTTCAGCAGCTCATCCAGCCCTTTCATTGCCGATTTAGCATGCTGCCAGCGCGAGAACACCATGGTGAGCTGCATCAGCGGCGCGATGGTGCGTGACGAGAGCAAGCTGCACGCCACTAGCGTGCCGGTGGTGATCTGATTGTCGAGCACCAGATAGACACCGAACACCAACATGCCGGCATAGGTGAGCTGCTGAACGCTGGCCGACCAACCGGTGAGGCGTGCGCCCCACAAACGTTGCTGATTGCTGATGGCCGCGCTGACTTCGTGCGTTTGCTCCCACTGCCGTTGAAAATAGGGTTCCGCTTGCAGCGCTTTGATGTCTTCAACGCCTTCGAGGGTTTCCACCAGCACCGCCTGACGCAGCGCGCTTTCACGCAACCCTTCCTGCGCCAGCCTCGCCATTGGGATCTGCACCAGCAAGCCGGGAATGACAATCAGCGGAATCGCCAGTAACGGAATCAGCACCAGCCAGCCGCCAATCGACGCCATGATCAGCAGAAACAGCAGCACAAAAGGCAGGTCGGCGGCGGCATTCACCGTGGTGGAAGTCAGCAGTTCGCGTACCTGATCAATTTCACGCAGTTGGGCAATAAAGGAGCCGGTAGAACGCGGACGCGCTTCGTTGCGGATATTCATCGCCCGCGCGAACAGCATGGCGGATATTTTCAGGTCGATGCGTTTGCCCATTAGATCGGAAACCTGGGTGCGCATCAGGCGAATCAGATACTCGATCGCCGCCGCCAGCACCACGCCGGCAAACAGCACCCACAACGTCGGCTGCGACTGCGCCGGAATCACCCGATCGTAGACCTGCATGGAAAACAGAATGCCCGCCAGCGCCAGCACGTTACCGACCAGCGATGCCAGGCTGATTTCCGCGATGCGCCGCTTCATGCCACGAAAGTTATGCCAGAACCAGTGCGGCTGATACGGCTGCACAAACTCGTCGATGCGCGCATCGCGCGCCCGTGCCGCCACGCCAATCACGCCAACCTGCATGTCGGCCTGCAGCAACAAATCCTGCAGCTGACCTGTGCGCACCACATCGCCACTTTCGCTCAGCCAGTAACGCACGCCACCATTGCTATCCACCTCTTCAATCAACGCCACGCTGCCGTTTTCCAACAGCAGCAATACCGGCACGATTTCCTGCCGCCAGCGCAGTTTGCTATGCGGCACCAGCATGAAATGCAGGCCTAACAGCCCGGCTAAACGTTCTAGTTGTTGCGTGGGTGCCAGATGTTGAAACCAGCGCATCTGCTGACGCAGCGTGCTGGCGTCTGCTGGTTTACCGAAGCGTGCCGCCACGCGCAGCATCGCCGCGATGCCGTTGTCGCTGTTGAAGGGTTGTGCAGTCATCCCTGTTGTCCCGTGAGCAATGAGAGTGGGCTGGCAACCGCTAGCCGAGGTCGCTAGCGGTTGATGTGCGGATTAAGCAAGGTTCTGAACCTGATGTTGCTGCAGATGATCGGCGAGGGTGTAGCTGCTATCGCTGGCGTTGTAGTGGCTTTCCGTGGCGCGCGCATCGCTGTGCGGAGCGGCGGTGCTGTCGCCTGACGGCTGATTCAGCGTAACGGTCGGCACCTGATGCGTGGCGACGTTGAACAGGTTCTCGATGATTTGCGTGTCGTGGTTACCGTACTCATCCCAGCGCGTGGCCAGCGGCGACACTTCACCATCCGGCAGCGCCTGCAGATCTTCGGCGCTGATGGTCACCATGCCGTTGACCGGCGTGTAGTTTTTGCCGTTGAGCGTCAGCTCCTTTACGCCTTCGAGATAGAAACTGAGATCGTGCTGTGCTTCCTGCTGACTCAGCGTGGTATCGCCGCCAATATCAATTTCGTAATAGATGTCTGGCAGTTTGGTGACCACGTTGAGTTCCAGCAATGCGTCGGTGCTGTTGCCGGCGCCATCCTGCGCATAGACACGCACTTCGCCCAGTGAAATGAAACTCGCCACTTCAGTGGACGGAATCGTCACCTGCCAGTGACCATCGCTGCCAATCTGTGCGTGATAGACTGCATCACCGCTGCACAGCAACAGTTGCTGGCCCGGCACCATCACCGAGAGGTCGCCGCTAAAGGTGAGATCGTTTTGGCTCTCTTCTTTATTGATCACGTTGTCCGCCGTGACCTTATCGAAGCTGATGTGAGGCAAACTGCTGACGTGGGTAATTAAGGTGACATCCTGCTGATAAGCGGTGGTTTTGCCGTTGGGATCGGTGGCGCTGACTTTCAGGCTATAGACGCCATCCTGTAATGCCTGAAGATCTTGTGAGGGAATGGCAGCGGTCCATTCGCCTTTGTCATTAACGCCGCCAATATATTTATTACCGGCTAAGATCACCGTAATGTGGCTGTTCGCCGGCACATGCGTGACGCTGCCGTGCACCTCCACGCCGTAAATGCCTTCAGCCACGTTAACCGCGTTATCCCCGCTGATTGGATCCACCGTCAGCGTGGGCTTGATGGTTTTATCCACGTAAACCCCAAAACCCACCTGCGTATCGGTGCTGTTGCCGGCTTTGTCGGTGATGGTTAGCGTCAACGAATAGGCGCCGTCGGCTAATCCGTTGAGCACCGAAGGCGGCATCGAGGCATTCCAGTAACCCCATTTATTCACCGTGCTGTGCCAGCTTTCACCGTTAAAGCTCAGCGTTACGGTGGCGCCGGGTTCGGATTCGGCGCGGCCGCGCAGGTGAATGTTCCTGCCGGATTCCCACGCGGCGATCACACCATCCATCGCTATGGGTTCATACGGACGTAGCGGCGCGGGCGGCGTGGTATCCACGCTGCGCGTTTGCAAAGTTGAAGTGTCGTCTGCTACCGGATAAAGGCTGACCGCAGATTGCAGAATCGCCGCTAATTGTTGTTCTGATTGATGTGAAGACATAGGTAACCTCGTTACAGGGAATGTATTGCAGCGGCCATTAAGCTTATTAATGATTTAAGCGTACCGGTGCGCCATACAGACCGTTAATAAACGGTCCGCTTCGCCTGATGAAAACGGGTTACCAGCAGGTAACAAGGATTAAAATAAGACACAGCAAAACTCTCCCAATCGGGAGAAATAATCTCGATCTCGCTATATTCCGCATCGGGAGCCGATGGGATGACTAACATATCGGTTTTAGGTGGTCGCTGCCTATTGGCGAAAATCCGGAAATGCGTGCTTTGCGACAGCGCCAAAAAATTGACGTGTAAGCCGCGTGTGGCGCGGAATCTTTCATCAGTATACTGCATCATTCAGTAGAAAAAATTTTACTTAAGTCACTCCAGTTTTGGTTGGCACATGCCAGGAAAGTTCTGGAAAAGCGCAGCGATGCGTGAAAAATCGGTAATATGCCTGTTTCTGGCGTTTAATCGCTGCCATCCGAATTGTCTGATGCGCGGTGTGACGCCCGCTTTGATGCTAAACTTCGTCGCTTCAACCGCTACTGAAAAATACTCTTTATGACAGCACTGGACGCCGCGCCGCACAATAAATTGCATCACCGTGTCAATCTTGGGACACGCATCGTTTTCCTTATCGCCGGATTGGGCATGTCCGCATGGGCACCGCTGGTGCCGTTCGCCAGCCAGCGTCTGGCGTTGAGCGGCGCGTCATTGGGCGGTTTGCTGCTGTGTTTAGGCATTGGATCGCTGGCGGCGATGCCGATTACCGGCGGTTTAATTGCGCGTTTCGGTGGTCGTCGGGTGATGTTGTGCTCCACGCTGGTAGTGCTGGCGGTGTTACCGCTGCTGGCGACACTCGATGTAATGTGGCTGATGGCCGCCACCTTGATGGTGTTTGGTGCCGGACTCGGCATGCTGGATGTGGCGATGAACGTGCAGGCGGTGGAAGTGGAAAAAGCCGCGCGCAAGCCGATGATGTCCGGTTTCCACGGTTTCTTTAGCCTCGGCGGCATTATCGGCGCGGGTTCCGTCAGCCTGCTGCTCGGCAGCGGCCTGACGCCGTTGCAAGCAGTTGGCGCGGTGATGGTGTTGATTGTGTTACTGCTGGTGTGGAGCCTGCCGACGCTGATGACCGAACGCCTGCACCAGCCCGATCAACCGTGGCTGGTTATCCCGCGCGGCTGGGTGGCTTTCCTCGGTTTGCTCTGCTTTATTCTGTTTCTTGCCGAAGGCGCGGTGCTGGATTGGGGCGCGCTGTTGCTGCTGCAAAGCCCGGATATGAGCCCAGCGCACGCCGGTTTGGGTTATGCGGTGTTCTCGGTGGCGATGACCATTGGTCGTCTGACCGGCGATAAAGTGATTCAACGCTTTGGCCGTTATCCGGTGATGTTGACCGGTGCGTTAGCCGCTGCAGCGGGCATGACGCTGGCGGTGTTGTTACCCTGGCCGCAAATTGCGCTGCTGGCTTTCCTGCTGGTGGGTTTTGGCCTCGCCAATACGGTGCCGATGTTGTTCAATGCTGCCGGGAATCAACACGATATGCCGTCGAATCTGGCGATTTCGGCCATGACAACGTTAGGCTATGCAGGTATTCTTTCAGGTCCGGCTTTAATCGGATTAATTTCCCAGTGGATCAGCCTGAGTGGTGCATTTTTGCTTATCGCTCTGCTGCTGCTGGCCGTCGCTGCCAGTGCCCGACGGGTTGCGCGCTAATTCCATGATCCTGAGACACTATGCTGCCTTATAAATTTCCTCTGACATCCGGCAATGTAACGCGCTTTTTCGTGGTGTTTAACCTGGTGCTTTTTCTGGCGCTGGGCGCGATGGTGCACAATAGCGTCAATGCCTGGATTACAGAGAAGCGCTATGCGATGACCGATTTGGCACGCGCGATGCAGAAACGTATCGATGCGTCGCGCTTCGCTACGTGGCAGATCTATGAAAACCTTGCCACCAGCGCCGCCGGATCGTCGCCGAACAGCAATCTTCAGGAAACCCGCCTGCGCCCGGATGTCTATTATCTGGAAAAAACCCGCCGCAAAACCGAAGCGCTGATTTTTGGTTCGCACGATAGCAGCACGCTGGATATGACCATGCGCATGTCCAACTATCTCGATACGCTGTGGGGCGCGGAAAATCCGACCTGGTCGATGTACTTCCTCAATGGTCAGGATAACAGCCTGATTATGATCTCCACGCTGCCGCTGAAAGACATGGCGACACGTTATAAAGAGAGCGCGATTAATACGCTGGTTGATAGCCGCCGCGCCGAAATGCTGCAGCAGGCCAATGCGCTGGATGAGCGTGAAAGCTTCTCGCCGCTGCGTCATTTTGCCTGGCAGAACGATCACTACTTTACGCTGCGTACCACCTTCAATCAGCCAGGCCATTTAGCCACCGTGGTCGCGTTCGATTTGCCGGTTAACGATCTGATCCCGCGCAATATGCCGTTGGAGAATTTCCAGCTACGCCAGGACGCCGCGCAAACTTCCACCACCGCCACCACCAGCGACGATACCAGCAGCGAAAGCACCCACGTGGCGCTGGTAAACCCGAATCTGGAGATCGCCGCATCGCTGCCAAGTACCTCGCTGCAGCTGGTGTATCGCGTGCCGCTCACCAGCCTGGCGCTGGATACGCTGCATAACCTGATGTGGCCGCTGCTGATCAACCTTGTGCTGTTTTTACTGTCGATTGCTGGCATTACGCTGCTGCGTCAGCAGTCGCTGCGCCCGAACGAAAACCAGAGCGCCGAGCTGGATTCGCTGCGCATGCTGAATGAAGAGATCGTGGCCAGCTTGCCGGTTGGTTTGCTGGTGTATGATTTCGCCACCAACCGCACGCTGCTCAGCAATAAAATCGCTGAACATCTGTTGCCGCACCTGAATTTGCAGAAAATCATCAATATGTCGGATCAGCATCAGGGCGTATTGCAGGCGACCATCAATAACGAAGTGTATGAGATTCGCCACGCGCGCAGCGTGCTGTCGCCGCATACCCAGCTGTTTATGATGCGCGATCAGGACCGCGAATTGCTGGTGAATAAGAAGCTGCAGAAGGCGCAACAGGTGCTGGATCGCAATCACCAGATGCGTCAGCAATTAATGCATAACCTCGGCCATGCGCTTAATCGTCCGCTACAAAGCATGGTTAAGCAGTTGGTACAACTCAGCCAGCGTGACGATGACGAAAGCGTGCTCGATCTGCTCGACGAGAGCCAGGGCTTGGCGCGTCTGGTGGATGACATCGTGCTGCTCAATCGTCTTGAAGCGCATGACTGGTCGCCAGATGCCAGCGTGTTTAACCTGCAGGATATGCTGGATGAAATCGCGCTGGAAAGCCTGCCGCTACTGCGCCGTAAAGGTCTGGCTTTAGTGGTGAACAACCATTTAGCCAATGACGAGATGCGCTTTGGCGATCGTCGTGCATTGCGTAAAGTTCTGACCACGCTGATGCACTATTCGCTGACTACCACGCGCTGGGGCAAGATTTCGCTGGAGATTAAAACCACTGAAGACAAGCCCAATCAGGTCTTACTGCAACTGGTGGATACCGGCTCTGGCTTGAGCGTCGATGAGCTGGCGAACGTCGATTTCCCCTATCTCGGTGAAACCACGCAGGATCGTTTTGGTCAGGCATCCGGCATGGCATTTTTCCTCTGTAAGCAACTGTGCAAACAGATGGGCGGCCAGCTGGAGATCATCGCTAAACCTGATATCGGCACACGCTACAATATCCAATTGCCGCTGGCGTTAGAGCAGCAAGGCGAACAGGAAGAGAAACTGCTGGAAGGCGTGACCGCATTGGTGGATATCGCCGTCGAAGATGTACACAAGATCGTTTGCCGCCACCTCGAAAACTGGGGCGCGAAATGCCTGACGTCGGATGAACGCTTAACCGGTCAGGATCATGATGTGCTGGTGACCGACGATCCCGCCCGCCTGAACGGTTGGGCGCTGTTGCTGGCTGGTGACGAAATGGGTCATCACGCGTTGAACGATCAACAATTCCGGGTCAACTTCAATCTCAGTAATGCACTGCTTGATGCGCTGCTGGCCCTGATTGAAAAGCAGCTTTCTCATGATTTGTTAGAGGAGAGTCGCGAAGATGAAGAAGCCACGCCGCTGATGAGCGGAGGCTATTTCCAGCTGTTTACCGAGACAGTACCGCCAGATGTGAAGAGACTGTATACTGAAGCGGCGGAAAAGGATTATCCCTCGCTTGCTCAGACAGCACATCGCCTGAAAGGCGTGTTTGCCATGCTCAATCTGGGGTCAGGTAAACTGCTTTGTGAAGCGTTAGAACAACACATTAAAGTATGTGACGATTTAACCATTAAAAATACCACCAGTGAAATTGACGCGTACGTCAGCCAACTGCTGCAGCAAGGTAACCAATAAGATGAATAACTTGAACGTAATTATTGCCGATGACCATCCGATCGTTCTGTTCGGTATCCGTAAGTCACTGGAACAGATTGAATGGGTTAACGTTGTAGGTGAGTTTGAAGACTCAACAGCATTAGTAAACAGCTTGCCTAAACTGGACGCCAATGTCCTGATTACCGACCTCTCCATGCCAGGCGAGAAGTACGGTGACGGTATCACCCTGATTAAATACATCAAACGTCACTATCCGGATCTCTCGATTATCGTTCTTACCATGAACAATAACCCAGCGATCCTGAGCGCGGTGTTGGATCTGGATATCGAAGGGATCGTACTGAAGCAAGGCGCACCAACCGATCTGCCAAAAGCATTGGCTGCTCTGCAGAAAGGCAAAAAATATACGCCGGAAAGCGTGGCAAAACTGCTGGAGCGCATCAGCGCTGGCGGTTACGGTGACAAACGTCTGTCGCCGAAAGAGAGCGAAGTACTGCGTCTGTTCGCAGAAGGTTTCCTGGTGACTGAGATCGCTAAGAAACTGAACCGCAGTATCAAAACCATCAGTAGCCAGAAGAAATCAGCCATGATGAAACTGGGCGTGGAAAACGATATCGCGCTGCTGAACTATCTCTCTTCTGTTAGCGCCACTCAGGTCGACAAAGAGTAATCCTCAATGGGCGGCGTCTTCTGACACCGCCCGTTTTTTTGCTCGCTTATTACGTCTCTTCCCTGCCCTTTCTGACGCGTTCCGCATACACCGCCAGCGTACTTTTCAGCACATCCAGCGTAACTGGCTTCGACAAACAGTTATCCATGCCCGCATCCATACAGCGCTGCTTCTCTTCCGCTAACGCATTGGCCGTGACGCCAATCACCGGGAAAGTATGTCCTAGCTGACGCAGACGTTGTGTCAGGCGATAACCATCCATGTTCGGCATGTTCACATCGCTCAGCACGATATCGATATGATTGCGGCTCAGCACGTTCAGCGCATCCACGCCGTCCTGCGCGGTTTTGGTCTGATAACCCACGGTGCCCAACTGTTCCGACAGCAGCATGCGGTTGATCGGATGGTCATCAACAATCAGCACGATGATATCTTCGAAGGTCGCGGCCGCTTTTGGCGCGGTTAACGGCAGCGGCGTGGCGGTTTCGCTATTGATGTTGATGCGATAGATGCGGCCTAACAGCTGCGGCAGATCGTGCAGCATCGCGCTGCTCTGAATCCATTGCCCCGGCGCGGTTTCGTGCGGCATGTCGATGTGCTGACCACAGATACGAATATGCGCGCGTCCGCTTTGCGCAGCGGGCTCATCGTGATCGCTGATGATCACATCATCCGCTGCCGCCTGGCCGTGATAATACGCTACCTGAATGCCCTGCTGTTGCAGCAGACGCAGCAGGAAGCTGGCGAGATATTCATTGCGCATATCGAGCCAGATGGCTTTTTCCTGCAAGCCGTCCAGCAACGGTGGTGCCGCCATCTGACCGGAATAGATCGGAATGCGCACGATAAACTGGCTGCCCATGCCCGGTTCGGAATCGACTTCGATATCACCGTCCATCATGTTGATCAGCTTTTCACAGATCGCCAGCCCTAAGCCAGTTCCCTGGAAGTTACGCTGCACGCCCGAACCTACCTGGAAGAATGGATCGAACAGGCGCGTCACCTCTTTGGCCGGAATACCGACGCCGGTATCACGCACGCGGAACGCCAGATATCCCTCTTTGACGTAAGCATGCAGGATGATGCAGCCGGTATGGGTGAATTTGATGGCGTTGTTCAGCAGGTTAGATATCACCTGCTGGAGGCGCATGGCGTCGCCATCCATGGTCAGCGGCACATCATTTTCGATAAATACATACAGCGTCAGGCGTTTACGCACCACCAGCGACAGATAGTTGCTGGCAATATGATTGACCACTTCTCGCGGCGAGAAAGGATGTGGCTCGATTTTCAGCTGCTCGGATTCAATCTTCGAGAAGTCGAGGATGTCGCTGATGATCTTCAGCAGCAGGCTCGACGAGTTGTTCATCGCCGTCACCAGTGAATCGACGCCTTTCGGCAGCACTTTGGTTTGCAGCAGATCGAGGTTACCGATAATGCCGTACAGCGGCGTGCGCAGTTCATGGCTGACGGTGGCAAGGAACATCGATTTCGACTGGCTTGCCTGCTCGGCTGAGTGCGCCATCTCCTGCAGCGACTGCTCCATACGCACGCGCGCCGAAACATCGACCAGCACGCAAATCGCCACGTTTTCATTGCGATAACGCGAATGCACAAAGCTGATTTGCAGGTTGGTGTTGCTGCCGGTCAGCACATCGACAAAGTTAACCTGCTGACCACCGATGATTTCATTCAGACGCTGGCGATCTTCCTGCGTCAGCAGCGTCAGATAGTTATGTGCCAACTCGTTACTCAGAATGTTGGTGCCATCGCTGGTGCGCAGAATACAGATGCCGACCGGCGCCGAGGCGACAATCTTGCGGTTGAACTGTTCGTGCTCCTCCAGCCGATGCGCATTCTCTTCGGCCGGCAGGAACATGCGGCGCTCAAAAATCCACGCCAGCGTAAAGAGAATCACCGCCGTGAAGATGTTGAGCAGCAGCGCGTTAATCAGCATCAGCTTGAGCTGATCCATCAACACGTCGGTGGAAAGCGACCACACCACATTGAGATTCGACGGCGGCAGCGGCTTCTTCAGCACCAGCTGGCGATAGCTGTCGAGATAGCCGAACCAGGTGCTGTTGTCCGGTAGATCGTCAAGCGAGTAGCCCGGTCCGCCGCGACGTGAGCTAAGCAGCGGACGGTAGTTTTCATCGGTGATGGTGGCCACCAGCGGCAAACCGCCCGGCTGAATGAACTCATCAAGACGGATATTCTGCTCCACGCCCAGCAGCGCCTGCAGTTTGTTCGCCACATACACCGGCATCACCATATAGAAGTTGCCGACGCCCGGCTGCGCGCTGCTGGTGATCCAGTACATCGGCTGGCGGCGCTCTTCTTCATTGCCGTTGCGATAGTGCAGCACGCGTTCGCGCAGCGCTTTCAGGCTACGTTCACGATCAACCGAATTGTTGCTGCCGATGGTGAAATCGGCCAGACACTGGTTTTCGCCACCGATGAAGAACACGCGGTTCAATTCATACGCCGAAGCAAAATTGCTTTTCCAGTAATTGATGTAGTAGCTGAGCGAATCCAGCGAGTTGCGCCAGGTGTTGCTCATTGAAGTGCAGTCGCCATCGGAAAACAGCGGCGTAAACTGCGGCAGCGCACCTTTACCCGGCGGCAAACCGTTAAGCACATCCAGACCGTTAGCACTGCTGCTCAGACGATTTTCGGTGATGTATTTCAGCTCGCGCATCACATCCGCCGAATGGCGTACGTACCACTCAGCCTGACCGTAATTGGTAGCAAACTCCTGACGCACCGCGTTCTCTTTCTCGTGCAGCACGTTAATAATGTAGAAAGTGGTCAGCAGCGCACCCAGCGCCCAGAGCAGCAACGCCAGCGCACGAAACAGATAGCGCGAAATTCGAAGCGTAGTGCGAAAGGAGACAAGATATTTCAAAAGAGGCTCACTGGCGGTAAGAGTTATCAGGATGTTGAAAAGCTTTCATACACTAGCTTTATCGGCCCTAAAAAGCCAGCTAGCCCGCGCCTTTAGCGGAAAACTCAGATAAAAAAACGGCAGGCCAGTTTCCTGACCTGCCGTTTAATAAAGCCGTTACGAATTACTCTTCGTCGTCAGCTTCTGGTGCTTCGTCGTCGCTGTCCACTTCCGGCGCGATATCATCCTCGCCTTCCGCTACGCTACCGTCGATGGCGTCGAGTTCTTCCTCTTCCACCGGCTCAGCAACGCGTTGCAGACCCACCACGTTTTCATCTTCCGCAGTACGGATCAGAATCACGCCTTGGGTGTTACGGCCAACCACGCTGACTTCTGACACGCGAGTACGCACCAGCGTACCGGCATCGGTGATCATCATGATCTGATCGCCATCCACCACCTGTACCGCACCGATAACCGGTCCGTTACGATCGGTGACTTTAATCGAGATCACGCCCTGGGTCGCACGCGACTTGGTTGGATACTCGGTATTGGCGGTACGTTTACCGTAACCGTTCTGCGTCACGGTGAGGATCGCGCCCTCTTCACGTGGCACAATCAGCGACACCACTTTGTCACTTTCAGCCAGCTTAATACCGCGCACGCCCGAAGCCGAACGGCCCATCGCACGTACCGCAGTTTCAGCGAAGCGCACCACTTTACCGGCGGCAGAGAACAGCATCGCTTCGTCGCTACCGTTGGTCAGCGCCACACCAATCAGCTCATCATCCTCACGCAGGTTGATGGCGATGATGCCCGCGCTACGCGGACGGCTGAACTCTTGCAACGCGGTTTTCTTCACGGTACCGCTCGCGGTGGCCATGAAGATGTTGAAGCCTTCTGTGTATTCACGCACCGGCAGAATGGCGGTGATACGTTCGTTAGCTTCCAGCGGCAACAGGTTGACGATTGGACGACCGCGCGCACCACGGCTGGCTTCCGGCAGCTGATAGACCTTCATCCAGTAGAGACGGCCACGGCTGGAGAAGCACAGAATGGTGTCATGGGTGTTGGCCACCAGCAGACGGTCGATAAAGTCTTCTTCTTTAATACGTGCGGCGGATTTGCCTTTACCACCGCGACGCTGGGCTTCATAGTCCGTCAGCGGTTGGTATTTGACATAACCCTGATGCGACAGCGTCACCACAACGTCTTCCTGATTAATCAGGTCTTCGATGTTGATGTCTGCACTGTTCGCGGTGATTTCAGTACGACGTGCATCGCCGAACTGATCGCGCATCAGCTCCAGCTCTTCACGGATCACTTCCATCAGGCGCTCAGCGCTCTGCAGGATGTGCAGCAGCTCAGCGATCTGATCCAGCAGCTCTTTGTATTCGTCGAGCAGTTTTTCGTGCTCAAGGCCGGTCAGTTTCTGCAGACGCAGATCCAGAATCGCCTGCGCTTGCTGTTCGGTCAGATAATATTGACCATCGCGAATACCAAACTCGGCTTCCAGCCACTCTGGACGCGCGGCATCGTTACCGGCACGTTCCAGCATCGCGGCAACGTTACCCAGATCCCACGACTGTGCCAACAGGCCCAGTTTCGCTTCGGCTGGCGTTGGTGCACGACGAATCAGTTCGATGATCGGATCGATGTTCGCCAGCGCAATCGCCAGGCCTTCAAGGATGTGAGCACGATCGCGCGCTTTACGCAGTTCGAAAATGGTACGACGCGTAACCACTTCACGACGGTGACGAACGAAGGCTTCGATGATGCCTTTCAGCGTCATGATCTTCGGCTGGCCCTGATGCAGCGCCACCATGTTGATGCCGAAAGAGACCTGCAGCTGGGTCAGCGAGTAGAGGTTGTTGAGAACCACTTCACCGACCGCATCGCGTTTGATCTCAATGACAACACGCATGCCGTCTTTATCAGATTCGTCACGCAGCGCGCTGATGCCTTCTACGCGCTTTTCTTTCACCAGCTCGGCGATCTTCTCGATCAGGCGCGCTTTGTTCACCTGATACGGCAGTTCGTGCACGATGATGGTTTCACGGCCGGTCTTGGCATCGGTTTCCACTTCGCCACGTGCGCGGATATAAATCTTACCGCGCCCGGTGCGATAGGCTTCTTCGATACCGCGACGACCATTGATGAACGCAGCGGTCGGGAAATCTGGCCCGGTGATGTGCTCCATCAAACCTTCAACGGTGATGTCTTCATCTTCGATGAAGGCCAGACAGCCGTTGATCACTTCCGTGAGGTTGTGCGGTGGAATGTTGGTTGCCATACCTACCGCGATACCGGAAGAACCGTTTACCAGCAGGTTAGGAATTTTGGTTGGCAGGACTTCAGGGATCTGCTCGGTGCCGTCATAGTTCGGCACGAAATCGACGGTTTCCTTTTCCAGGTCAGCCAGCAGCTCCGAAGAGATCTTTGCCATGCGCACTTCGGTATAACGCATCGCTGCGGCGGAGTCGCCGTCGACCGAACCAAAGTTACCCTGACCGTCAACCAGCATGTAGCGCAGGGAGAATGGCTGGGCCATACGCACGATACTTTCGTATACCGCGGAATCGCCGTGCGGGTGATATTTACCGATGACGTCACCGACCACACGGGCGGATTTTTTATAGGGTTTATTCCAGTCGTTGCCCAGTTCGCTCATGGCAAAAAGCACACGGCGGTGTACCGGCTTCAGACCATCACGCACATCGGGTAAGGCTCGGCCAACAATGACCGACATGGCGTAATCGAGGTAGGAGTTTTTTAACTCTTCTTCGATATTGACCGGTGTAATTTCTCTCGCAAGGTCGCTCATGGAGCCGCTATCCCTCTACATAATCCCGGATTTAAAGGTGCGAAAGTATATCACATCGCTTCCCTTCGGTGAACGTTAACCAGGCCTTAATCCCGCTTTTCCTTTAGCGTGAGAGATGCGTTCGCGTGACTTAAGCGTTTATACTGAGGGAATATTTTGTCTGGAGTGATGATTCAATGAGTGAACAACCGCAGGAAAGCCGCCAGAACGTTGACCACGCCGAGATTGCCAAGTTTGAGGCCGTGGCATCCCGCTGGTGGGATTTAGAGGGTGAATTTAAGCCGTTGCACCGTATCAATCCCCTGCGACTCGGCTGGATAGCGCAGCACAGCAATGGCCTTTTCGGCAAGAAAGTGCTTGATGTCGGCTGCGGCGGCGGCATTCTGGCGGAGAGCATGGCGCGTGAGGGCGCTGAGGTTACTGGCCTGGATATGGGCGCGGATCCGCTGGAAGTGGCGCGTCTGCACGCGCTGGAGAGCGGCGTTAGTGTTAATTACGTGCAGCAAACCGTGGAAGATCACGCCGCAAGCCACGCCGGCCAATATGATGTGGTGACCTGCATGGAGATGCTGGAGCATGTGCCGGATCCGCGCTCGGTGGTATTGGCCTGCGCGCAGCTGGTGAAGCCCGGCGGCGAAGTGTTCTTCTCCACCATCAACCGCAATCCAAAAGCCTGGCTGCTGGCAGTGTTTGGTGCCGAGTATGTGCTGCGCATGGTGCCGCGCGGGACGCACGACGTGAAGAAATTCATCCGTCCTGCCGAGCTGCTGAACTGGGTCGATGAAACCCCGCTGCGTGAAAGAAACATGATTGGCCTGCACTACAATCCGCTGACCAACCAGTTCCGTTTAGGCCGCGGTGTAGATGTTAACTATATGATTCATACGCATCGTCAGGAGTGATGTCATCCCGGTGCGCATAAATGCGCACCCTACGAAAAATCGCACCATCACCGTATTCATACCGGCGCGCATCAATACGCAGCATCACCGTAGGGTCGCCATTCATGGCGACCTCTTATCCAGATCAATTTCCTTTTAGACGCGTACCAGTCTTTTTTATAGGCTAAGCAAGTCACAAAAAATTCATAAGCAATTTTAGATAAGTTCGCTGCTGGCGGCCTTGTCGGGGCTTTTTTCATCTAAGAAAATTCCTGAAGCGCGGTGGTTGAGCAAGAAACACGCGTCCGATCATAAAGTGAAAAAAAAGTGCTGAGCGGTTGACACTAAGTGCAGGCCTTGCGGCATGCGGATCCAGGATTTTAGCCAGCCGCTAAGGACGATTTTTTAGTGAAAATCAACTCTTGTTAAGAAGAGATTGCTGACTAGAATACTCACCATATTGTTGTTCAAACTTCCCGCACCCCCTATATATAGTGTTTATCCACAGGCTTACTCACAACGAGCGGCTTGTGCATAAACCTTGTGCATAGATGGGGGATAAATACGTCATTCATGCATGGACAGGTAAAAACGCGACATGAACCAAAGTCTGCTCGTTACTAAACGCGATGGCCGCCAGGAGCGCATTGATCTCGACAAAATTCACCGTGTACTGGATTGGGCAGCCGAAGGGCTGAACAACGTTTCCGTTTCACAGGTTGAACTGCGCTCACACATTCAGTTCTACGATGGCATCAGAACCTCTGATATTCATGAGACCATCATCAAGGCTGCCGCAGACCTGATCTCTCGTGATGCGCCGGATTACCAATACCTGGCCGCGCGTCTGGCTATCTTCCACCTGCGTAAAAAAGCCTACGGCCAGTTTGAGCCGCCGAAGCTGTACGATCAGGTGGTGAAGATGGTGGAGATGGGCAAATACGACCGTCATCTGCTGGAAGATTACAGCACCGAAGAGTTCGAGCAGATGGACGAGTTTATCGACCATTGGCGCGACATGAATTTCTCCTACGCAGCGGTTAAGCAGCTGGAAGGGAAATATCTGGTGCAGAACCGCGTCAGCGGCGAAATCTACGAAAGCGCCCAGTTCCTCTACATCCTGGTGGCGGCGTGCCTGTTCTCTGGCTACCCGCGCGAAACCCGTATGGACTATGTGAAGCGCTTCTACGATGCGATCTCAACCTTTAAGATCTCGCTGCCAACGCCAATCATGTCCGGCGTGCGTACTCCAACGCGCCAGTTCAGCTCTTGCGTACTGATCGAGTGCGGCGACAGCCTCGACTCCATCAACGCCACTTCTAGCGCCATTGTGAAATACGTTTCGCAGCGCGCCGGTATCGGCATCAACGCTGGCCGCATTCGTGCGCTGGGCAGCCCGATTCGCGGTGGCGAAGCGTTCCACACCGGCTGTATTCCGTTCTACAAGCATTTCCAGACCGCCGTGAAGTCTTGCTCACAAGGCGGCGTGCGCGGTGGTGCAGCGACGCTGTTCTACCCAATGTGGCATCTGGAAGTTGAAAGCCTGCTGGTGCTGAAAAACAACCGTGGTGTTGAAGGCAACCGCGTGCGTCACATGGATTACGGCGTACAGATCAACAAACTGATGTACACCCGCCTGCTGAAAGGTGAAGACATCACGCTGTTCAGCCCGTCTGACGTGCCTGGCCTGTACGACGCGTTCTTCGCCGATCAGGACGAGTTCGAGCGTCTGTACACCAAATATGAGAAAGACGACAGCATCCGCAAGCAGCGTGTGAAAGCCGTTGAGCTGTTCTCACTGATGATGCAGGAGCGTGCATCTACTGGCCGTATCTACATCCAGAACGTCGATCACTGCAACACCCACAGCCCGTTCGATCCAAGCATCGCGCCGGTTCGCCAGTCGAACCTGTGCCTTGAGATCGCACTGCCGACCAAACCGCTGAACGACGTCAATGACGAAAGCGGCGAAATCGCCCTGTGTACGCTGTCTGCCTTTAACCTTGGCGCGATTAACAGCCTTGACGATCTGGAAGAGCTGGCCACCCTTGCGGTGCGTGCACTGGATGCGCTGCTGGATTATCAGGATTACCCAATCCCGGCAGCACAACGTGGCGCGATGGGCCGTCGTACGTTGGGTATTGGCGTGATCAACTACGCGTATTATCTGGCGAAAAACGGCGTGCGCTACTCCGATGGCAGCGCGAACAACCTGACGCACAAAACCTTCGAAGCCATTCAGTACTACCTGCTGAAAGCCTCGAACGAATTGGCGAAAGAGCAAGGTGCGTGCCCGTGGTTCAAAGAGACCACTTACTCGCAGGGCATTCTGCCGATCGATACCTATAAAAAGGATCTCGACGCGGTGTGCAACGAGCCGCTGCATCTGGATTGGGAAGGTCTGCGTGAGTCCATCACCACGCACGGTCTGCGCAACTCGACGCTCTCTGCGCTGATGCCATCTGAAACCTCTTCGCAGATTTCAAACGCCACCAACGGTATTGAGCCGCCGCGCGGACACATCAGCATCAAAGCATCGAAAGACGGCATTCTGCGTCAGGTGGTGCCAGAGTATGAGCGTCTGAAAGATCAGTACGAACTGCTGTGGGAAATGCCGTCTAACGACGGTTATCTGCAACTGGTTGGCGTGATGCAGAAGTTCATCGATCAGGCGATTTCGTCGAACACCAACTACGATCCGAGCCGCTTTGCCAATGGCAAAGTGCCGATGAAACAGTTGCTGAAAGACCTGCTGACCGCGTACAAGTTCGGCGTGAAAACCCTGTACTATCAAAACACCCGCGACGGTGCGGAAGATGCACAGGACGATATGGCGCCTTCCATTCAGGATGATGGCTGCGAAAGCGGCGCTTGTAAGATCTAATCTCATCTTGTCAGGGCCGGCATTGGTCGGCCCTCTTCACATTTGGACTCAAAATGGCTTACTCCACATTCTCGCAGAACAAGAATAACCAGCTGTTAGAACCGATGTTCTTCGGCCAGTCCGTCAACGTTGCCCGTTTCGATCAGCAGAAATATGACATCTTTGAAAAGCTGATCGAAAAGCAACTCTCCTTCTTCTGGCGTCCGGAAGAAGTGGACGTCTCGCGCGATCGTATCGATTACCAGGCGCTGCCGGAGCATGAAAAGCACATCTTCATCAGCAACCTGAAGTATCAAACGCTGCTGGACTCGATTCAGGGCCGTAGCCCGAACGTGGCGCTGCTGCCGCTGATTTCCATCCCTGAGCTGGAAACCTGGATTGAAACCTGGGCGTTCTCCGAGACCATTCACTCGCGCTCTTACACCCACATCATCCGTAATATCGTTAACGATCCGGCGGTGGTGTTTGACGATATCGTTACCAACGAGCAGATTCTGGCGCGCGCCGAAGATATCTCGAAGTACTACGATGATCTGATCGAGATGACCAGCTACTGGCATCTGCTGGGCGAAGGTACGCATCAGGTCAACGGTAAAACCGTTACCGTGAACCTGCGCGATCTGAAAAAGCAGCTGTATATCTGCCTGATGAGCGTCAATGCGCTGGAGGCGATTCGCTTCTACGTCAGCTTCGCCTGTTCATTTGCTTTCGCCGAGCGCGAGCTGATGGAAGGTAACGCCAAAATCATCAAGCTGATTGCACGCGATGAAGCGCTGCATCTGACTGGCACCCAGCACATGCTGAACCTGCTGCGCACCGGTGAAGACGATCCAGAGATGAAAGCCATCGCCGCAGAGTGCCGCGACGAATGCTACGACCTGTTCAAGAAGGCAGCCGAGCAGGAAAAAGAGTGGGCAGAATATTTGTTCAGCGGCGGCTCAATGATTGGCCTGAACAAAGACATTCTGTGCCAGTACATCGAGTACATCACCAACATTCGTATGCAGGCGGTCGGTCTTGATCTGCCGTTCCAGACGCGTTCCAACCCGATTCCATGGATCAACTCGTGGCTGGTATCGGACAACGTGCAGGTTGCACCGCAGGAAGTTGAAGTGAGCTCGTATTTGGTCGGTCAGATTGATTCTGAAGTGGGCGAAGACGATTTCGACGGCTTCCAGCTGTAAGCATGAGCCGCTCTGTTGTTATTCTGCGTAGCTCCGGCTCCCGGTTGGAGTGCGCAGAAGATCACCCCAATCTGCTGGCGACGCTGGAAGCCAATAATCTGTGCGTTGAGTTTCAGTGTCGCGAGGGCTACTGCGGCTCTTGCCGTATGCGCTTGCTGAAAGGCGAAGTGGATTATGCGGAAACCCCGTTGGCGTTTGTGCAGCAAGGCGAGATTTTACCGTGCTGCTGTCGCGCCAAAGGGGAGATTGAGATCGAGTTGTGATTGAGTAGGTCGCCATGAATGGCGACCCTCCGAATTAACGTTTCACTGTTTCCAGCACATCAATCCAACCGTGCCCGGTGCTGACTTCGCTGCCGTGCAGCCAGCGACGCAGCATGTTCATCGCCATCATCGCCACCACTTTCTGCCGCGTTTCCACGTTATGACGTCCATGGGTGAACTTCACGCGTTGGCCCCAGCTCGCTTCCAGCGTGTGCAAGGCAATCGACACTTCACCTTCCACTAAATTTCCTACCGACAATGCCAGCGCCGCGCCCTGCTGTTTCGCCCAATCACGCGTGCGCGCAACCTGTGCTTCCAGATCTTCATCCTGCGGCGGCAGAATTTCTGCTTTGCTGAGCGCCACGTCTGCAGCGGCCAACTGCCAGTTAAGCAAACCGGCGGTGAACTGCTCGCTCAGCGCCAAATGGAAGCCGCGTTGCTGCAACTCGCGCGCCAGTAGCGCCGGTAAACCTTCGGTGCCTTCAAAAATGGTGCACTCAGCAAGCAACAGTTTTACCTGCTGCCACACTTGCTCCATCGCCACGCGCTGGCTGGCGGGTCCGGTGAGTTTGATTTCGATAATCGGCATCGATGAGCGATAGCCCATCACCACGCCTTCCGGCAGCGGTAACGGCTCCAGCTCGGCGGCAATATCACTCTCGCCACGGCCAAAGGTGGTGAGGCGTAAACACAACGGTGGTTCCGGCAATTCAAAGCGTGCTTTAAGGCGCGGAATGATCTCCTGCTCGACCATCACTTTAAATTCCGACGGCACGCCGGGCGTGAAGAAAATCCAGCAGCGATTAAGCTGCATGGCAAAGCCGCATGCGGTGCCGACCGGATTATCCAGCATCTCGGCGATGGCGGGGATTTCTGCCTGCTTGCGATTGCTCGGCGCCATCACGCGTCCGCGACTGGCGAACCAGGCTTCCATTTTTTCCAGCCAGTCTTGCTGGATAACTAATTCACTGCCGCTGGCAATGGCTGCGGCCTGCGCGCTGAGATCGTCACTGGTCGGTCCTAAACCACCGTTAACGATCAGCACGTCTGCAATCTGGCTGCGGCTCTGCAGCGCCTCCACCAGCGAGCTCATCGCATCACCGACGGTGCTGCGGCTGGTCATCGGCAAACCGTGCTGGAACAGCACATCGGCCAGCCAGGCGGCGTTGGTATCGACAATCTGCCCATGTAACACTTCATCGCCCGTTGAGAGCATTTCTACACGTATCACGTTGCGTTCTCCTTTTCCCTGTCGCTTTACTGTAGGAAGCGCGCAGGCGAAACACAATCGCGGATGATGCGAAACAGGGATTTAGCGGGAATAAGCGGCAGGATAATCAGGAAGCGGGCGCGAAGCGTGTCGCGCCCGTTGGAACTTAACGTCGAGCCAGCAGTAAACCGACAAACAGGCCAGCGGCGGCACCGATGCCAATCCCCTGCCATGGTTTTTCATGCACATAATCATCGGCGCGATAGGCCGCATTTTTAGCACGATAGTAATAGCTGTCTGACGCTTGGCTAACGCGCGATTTAACGTCTTCCAGCGCTTGTTCAGCTTTGAGTTTCAGTTCGATGTATTTCTGATCGGCCGGATCGCCAGATGCGCGTAACACTTCTTCCAGCGTTTCCGTCAGCAGCGCCAGGTCGTCGTCAAGGTGCGTTTCAAATTGGTCTGAAGATGACACTATGTAGTTCCTCCATGTTCCTAACTCGTTGTGGTTTAACTATAGTCTTAAATTCCAGCTTTGCTGGACGGCGACTGCCAGGATTTAACCGAGTTTCGTCCATCTCAATGCAAAGTTGTGTCATGCACGGCTGAGCGGCGCGAATTCTGCTTCGCTTATTTGATTAATCTGATAAATTTTCCGCAGACTGAATTTTTTATTTCCACGACTGTCGTAACCCCCTGTAGTCAGACGTTTCTCGTCTTACGAGAGTCAAAATACACCCGAGCAGCTAAGGATTAGATTTCCGGCATGAATCGTAGAAAATTTATGAAAGCGTCCATGGCCCTCTCCGCTGTTAGCGGCATGACGGGTCTCTCCACGCTGTTTGCACAATCCGCCTGGGCTGATGATGGTATCGCCGACGGTACCGCAGTGCGCTTCGATTTCGACTCACTGAAAAAGAAAGCCTCCGCACTGGCAAAACAGCCCTGGGGCGGCGCACCCGGCCCCTTGCCCGACACCCTGGCCAATCTAACTCCGCAGGCCTATAACGAAATTCAGTACGACGCCAATCACTCGCTGTGGAACAACATCGCCGATCGTGAGCTGGACGTGCAATTCTTCCACGTCGGTATGGGCTTCAAGCGCCGCATCCGCATGTTCTCGGTCGATGCCGATAGCCGCGAAGCACGTGAGATCCACTTCCGTCCGGAGCTGTTCAACTATCACAACGCTAACGTTGATACCAAACAGCTGGTGGGTAAAACCGACCTCGGCTTTGCCGGTTTCCGCGCGTTTAAGAAGCCAGAACTGGCGCGCCGCGATATCGTCTCTTTCCTCGGCGCCAGCTATTTCCGAGCAGTTGATGAGACCTTCCAGTACGGGCTCTCCGCACGCGGCGTGGCGGTCAACACCTTTAGCAACGGCAAAGAAGAGTTCCCGGACTTCACCGCATTCTGGTTTGAAACGCCAAAAGCGGATGACACCACTTTTGTAGTTTATGCCCTGCTGGATGGCGCGAGCGTTACCGGTGCCTACAAGTTCACCATTCACTGCGAAGAAAAACGCGTGGTGATGGAGGTAGAAAACCACCTGTTTGCGCGTAACGACATTCGCCAGCTCGGCATCGCGCCGATGACCAGCATGTTCAGCTGTGGCACCAACGAGCGCCGCATGTGCAACACTTACCATCCGCAAATTCACGACTCCGATCGCCTGGCGATGTGGACCGGTGAAGGCGAGTGGATTGCGCGTCCGCTGAACAACCCGCAGCGTTTGCAGTTCAACGCCTATCAGGACGAAAACCCGCGTGGTTTTGGCCTGTTGCAGCTGGATCATGACTTCAAAAATTATCAGGATGTGATTGGCTGGTACGACAAACGTCCAAGCCTGTGGGTGGAACCGATTGGTAAATGGGGCAAAGGCGCCATTAACGTGATGGAGATTCCAACCACCGGCGAAACGCTGGATAACGTGGTGTGCTTCTGGCAGCCGTCAGAACCGGTGAAAGCCGGCAGCGAGTTCAACTTCCAGTACAAGCTCTACTGGAGTCAGTTGCCGCCAGTGCGCAGTGGTTTGGCGCGTGTCGATGCCACGCGCACCGGTATCGGTGGCTTCCCGGAAGGTTGGGCGCCAGGCGAACACTTCCCGGAAACCTGGTCACGTCGCTTTGCCATTGATTTTGTCGGTGGCGATCTGAAAGCCGCAGCGCCGAAAGGCATTGAGCCGGTGATTACCGTTTCAGAGGGCACATTCAAGCAGGTTGAGATTCTCTACGTCGAGCCGCTGAACGGCTACCGCATTCTGTTTGACTGGTATCCGAATAGCGACTCAACCAAGCCGGTTGATATGCGCCTGTTCCTGCGTACTAAGGATGAGACGCTGAGTGAAACCTGGCTCTATCAGTACTTCCCGCCGCCGCCGGATCAACGCAAATATGTTGATGACCGGCAGATGACGCCGGGCTGATGATAACGGCGAGGAGCAATCCTCGCCGTTATGCTTTCTGCATGCCGATGTGGGGAATGTCATCTTCCATGTAAACTTCAGTCACCGCTTTAAAGCCCAGACGACCGTAAAAACCTTCCAGATGTGCCTGCGCAGAAAGATAAATAGCGCGCTGCGACCAATGCTTCTCGCAGCTTTCCAGCGCCTTCTCCATCAAGCGATATCCCAGCTTCAAACCGCGCGCCTCTTCAGAAACGATCACACGACCAATCAGCACCGGCGCAGAGTCCAGCGCTGGCGTTAACACCCGTGCATAGGCCAGCAGCTTACCGTCGAGGAATCCCAAAATGTGACGGTTATCAGCGGCTAAATCCTGACCATCAATATCCTGATACGGACAGTTTTGTTCCACGATGAAGACATGATTGCGCAGCGCCAGCAGCGTGTAGAGTTGCTGCGCCGTCAGTTCACTGTGGTGGCAATCAAGCCAAAGCATTTTCATGGTGCTTCCTTGTCTGAGCAATAAAAGTGATCCGTTGAGAATATCACACCGGCTACGCCAAACGCAGTGAGCAGCAGCGGCAGCTGAAAACCTCGTGGTGACTCTGTGCTCAATCTCTCACTACGCCGTGAATTGCAGGCAAAAAAAAATCAGGCCCGAAGGCCTGATTCAGTCATGACGCGAGTCTTTATTACATCAGCGGCTGAGCCATTTGCACCAGTGTAATCAGCGGCTGCGGATAAACACCGAGCAGCAATACCAGAATCGCAGAGATCAGCACCACAACACCGCCAGCCGTAAACGCCCAGTTGGCTTGCGTATCGCGGTTATGCAGTTCAGGCGGGCTGAGATACAGACTCACCGTTACGCGCAGATAGTAGTAAAGACCAATCGCACTACCTGCAACCACCGCACCACTCAACCACCACAGGTGTGCGTTCACACTCGAGGCGATAACGTAGAACTTACCGATGAAGCCGAGCGTCATTGGGATACCGGCCAGTGACAACATCATCACCGTCATGACCGCAGACAGAATCGGACGATGCCAGAACAGACCGCGATAGGAATACAGCGTGTCGGCATCCGGACCGCGATACGGGCTCGACATCAGGCTTACAACGCCGAACGCGCCCAGGCTGCTGAACAGGTAACCGGCCAGATATACGCCCGCGGTTTCCAGTGACAGCTGATGGGTTTTCACCGCAATCAGCGCCACCAACAGATAACCAAGGTGCGCGATTGACGAGTAACCCAGCAGACGCTTGATGTTGCTCTGGGAAATCGCCATCAGGTTACCAAACAGAATCGACGCGAAGGCAATGATGCCCAGCACGGTGCGAACGGCTTCGCTGTCTGTAACTGGTGCGTACATGAACAGGCGCATAATCACGCCAAAGATGGCGATCTTGCTGGCGGTGGCGAGGAAGGTTGAAACCGGCGCAGGCGCACCCTGATAAACGTCCGGCGTCCACAGGTGGAACGGTACCAGCGACAGTTTGAAGCCCAGACCGATAATCATCATGCCCAGACCCAGCAGCAACAGCGGCTCCTGAATCATGCTATCGCTCAGACTTTTGCCCAGCTGCACAAAGCTCAGGCTGCCAGAATCAGCATAAATCAGCGCGATACCGAACAGCAGGAACGATGAGGCCGCCGCCGACAGGATGGTGTATTTCAGTGACGCTTCCAGTGAACGTTTTTGGCGGAAAGCATAACCAATCAAACCAAACAGCGGCAGTGACAGCAGTTCGATACCGATGAACAGCGCCGCCAGATGGTTGGCGCTCGCCAGCACAATCCCGCCGAGTGCCGCAATCAGCACCAGCAGATAGAACTCATCTTTGTTGTCCGGGAAACCAGCCAGCCACGGATAGGCAAAGGTGCAAGTGGCTAAACTCGCCAGCACCACCAGCGCGGTGTAGAACATCGAATAGCCATCAACGCGCAGCAGCGGCGTGACATCCATCGCTCCCGCCTGGCCAACAAACCACAGAGAAAACAGCGCAATGTTAAGTCCGATCACCGTCAACGTGGCATTAACAAAGTGATTGCGTCGCCACGCAATGGACAGCATCACCACCACCACCGTCAATCCGACGATCAACAGCGGCAGTAACGCGATCAGATGTTGAGGAGTTATTGTCATGGCGAATTACGGCCTTGTAGTTGAAATTGAAGCGGTAAACCACTGCTGAATATTGCTCATCGCAGCATGGGATGTGTCGAGGATTGGCTGTGGATAAATCCCCAGCAGCACCAGTAACACCACCAATACGCCGATAGTCAGGAACTCACGCGGTGACATGCCTGGCAGCGGATCTTTCGACTTGGCTTCGCCGAAGTAAGCGCGCTGCATCATGATCAGGGAGTAAACCGAAGCAAACACCAGACCAAAGGTTGCGATGACGATAATCACCGGCACCACTTGGAAACTGCCGGTCAGAATCATGAATTCGCCAACAAAGTTACCGGTGCCCGGCATACCGAGGTTCGCAACCGCAAAGAACAGTGACAGACCCGGAATCCATTTGATTCGTGACCACAAACCGCCCATCTGACGAAGGTCGCGGGTATGCAGACGCTCATACAGCTGACCACACAAGATGAACAGTGCCGCAGCAGAAAGACCGTGCGCAATCATCTGAATTACTGCGCCCTGGAAGGCCAGTTGGCTGCCGGTGTAGATGGCGATCAACACGAAGCCCATGTGCGAAATAGAGGTGTAAGCAATCAAACGTTTGATATCGAACTGCGAGAACGCCATCCATGCACCGTAGAAGATGCCGATGATACCGAGCCACATGGCAATCGGTGCGAACTCTGCTGACGCATTCGGGAACAGCGGCAGGCTAAAGCGCAGCAAGCCGTAGGCCGCGGTTTTCAGCAAGATACCTGCGAGGTCAACCGAACCAGCGGTTGGTGCCTGGCTATGTGCATCTGGCAGCCAACCGTGTAATGGCACCACCGGCATTTTCACCGCAAAGGCGATGAAGAAGCCGAGCATCAGCAGATACTCAACGGTGTGTGACATTGGCGTTTTCAGCAACTCTTCGTAGCTGAAAGTCCATACGCCAGTGGCGTTGTAGTGCACAAACACCAGCGCCAGAATCGACACCAACATGATCAGACCAGATGCCTGGGTGTAGATGAAGAACTTGGTCGCGGCGCTAATACGCGTTTTACCGTCGGATGCTTTATGGCCCCAAAGTGCGATGAGGAAGTACATCGGCACCAGCATCATTTCCCAGAAGAAGAAGAACAGGAACATGTCGATGGAGAGGAACACGCCAATCACACCACCGAGAATCCACATCAGGTTGAGGTGGAAGAAGCCCTGATATTTCTCAATTTCGTTCCAGGAGCACAGCACCGCCATCAAACCGAGCAGTCCGGTCAGCACCACCATCAGCAGCGACAGACCATCAATCGCCAGATGGAAGTTGATGCCAAAGCGCGGAATCCACGGTACTGAGAAAGTCGATTGCCATTGCGGAATACCCGCAGCCTGCGTCAGTGAATAGCCTCCCTGCAACCACAATTGCAGGCCAAGCGCTAGCGTCAGGCCCATGGTGATCATGGCAATCCAGCGCGGTACCTTTGCGCCGAGGCGCTCTGCCAACCAGCAGAGTAAGCCCCCAACGAAGGGGATAATTATTAGCCAAGGTAATAACACGGCGAACTTCCCTTTTTATTGCCTTACTTCAGGCAATTTTTGACATTCTAATTGGGCGAGCGAACCCGCCCCGCTCATCAATCTTTAAATCACCAGCAGCAGCGCCAGCACCACAACGGCACCGACACTTATTGAAGCCACGTACCAGCGCAGATAACCGTTTTCACTCACCACCAAACCTTTATTACCAATGCGCGACAGCAGCGCAGGCAGGTTCATCAGTGAATTCAGCGGATCGCTTTTCAGTAACCAGGCAATGCCGAGATAAGGTTTTACAAACACCTTGTCATACAGCCAGTCGAAGCCCCAGGCCGCGAACCACCAGGTGCCGAAGAAACGACCCGGCGCACTGTTGGCAATGCTGGTCACCAGCTGACGTTTACCCAGCCACAGCGCTGCAGCAATCAGGATACCGACGATGGCAACAACGCCTGAGGTGATTTCCAGCATCACTTTGCCGCCTTCACCAAACTCGTTCTGCGGCAGCACGCCCGCCAAAGGAGGTGTAATCAGCGCACCAATAAAGGTGGAGAGCACCATCAGAACAATCAGCGGCAGGTGATGAGTAATGCCTTTACCGGCGTGAGCATGAATTTTCTCTTCACCGTGGAACACGATAAAGATCATGCGGAAGGTGTAGATCGAGGTGAGGAATGCACCCACCAGACCCGCCACCATCAGATTGATGTGACCATTCGCCATCGCACCAAACAGGATTTCATCTTTACTGTAGAAACCTGCAGTGATCAGCGGCAGCGCAGCCAGCGCGGCGCCACCCACCAGGAAGCAGACATACACCAGCGGGATGCTTTTACGCAGGCCGCCCATCTTGAAAATGTTCTGCTCGTGATGGCAGGCCAGAATGACCGAGCCTGAAGAGAGGAACAGCAAAGCTTTAAAGAATGCATGCGTCATCAGGTGGAAAATCGCCGCGTCCCATGCCTGCACGCCTAGCGCGAGGAACATGTAGCCGATCTGACTCATAGTTGAGTAAGCCAGCACACGTTTGATGTCGGTTTGCACCAACGCCGCAAAACCTGCCAGCACCAGGGTAATCGCACCAATGATACCCACCAGATGCAGCACTTCCGGCGTCAGCAGGAACAGACCGTGCGTACGAGCAATCAGGTAAACACCGGCGGTCACCATAGTCGCGGCGTGAATCAGTGCCGAAACCGGAGTTGGACCGGCCATCGCATCCGCCAGCCAGGTTTGTAATGGCAGCTGTGCAGATTTACCGACCGCGCCACCCAACAGCATCAGGGTTGCCCACTGCAGCATATGGTTGTCTGCAGCGAAGTGCGCTGGTGCCAGTTCAACCAGTTCGCGGAAGTTCAGCGTACCCAGCTCGTTGTAGAGGATGAACAAGGCGAAAGCGAGGAACACATCACCTACACGGGTGATGATAAAGGCTTTCATCGCCGCTTTGCCGTTCTCTGGATTGCTGTAGTAGAAACCAATCAGCAGATATGAGCACAGGCCCACGCCTTCCCAGCCTAGATACATCAGCATCAGGTTATCGGCCAGCACCAACACCACCATGCTCGCAATGAACAGGTTGGTGTAAGCGAAGAAGCGCGAATAACCCTCTTCATCACGCATGTACCATGAAGCAAACATGTGGATGAAGAAGCCAACGCCGGTGACAACGGACAGCATGGTCAGAGAAAGACCGTCCAGCACCAGATTCACTTTGATGTCAAAGTTGCCGACGTGAATCCAGGTCCACAGCGCCTGGGTAAACGGCTGCTGCCCCTGGTTGAAAAAGTCGAAACCGGCATAAATAGTGGTTAATGCTGCCAGACCAACAGAACCCATACCGATTGCTGCCGACAGGTTCTCCGACCAGCGACCGCGTGAAAACGCCAATAGCAGGAAGCCAATTAGCGGAAATAATACGGTTAAATAGAGAAGATTCATCCGCGCATCTCGCTCACTGTGTCAATGTTCAGCGTCTGACGACGACGATAGAGCTGGAGCAACAGCGCCAGACCAATACTCGCTTCCGCCGCCGCAAGGCTGATCGCCAGGATGTACATCACCTGACCATCAGCTTGTCCCCAATAGCTGCCTGCTACCACCAGCGCTAACGCGGAGGCATTGATCATGATTTCCAGACCAATCAGCATAAACAGGATGTTACGACGCAGCACCACGGAGGTCAGGCCGAGAACAAATAGCACAGCGGCCAGCATCAGGCCGTGTTGTAACGGGATCATGCGTGATCCTCCTTATTCGCTTGCGCATCAGCTTGACGATTGCTCAGCACTTCGCCATGACGCTCTTCACGTCCAATATGGAAGGCCACGACCAGACCTGCGAGCAGCAGCATTGATGCCAGCTCAACCGCCAGAACATAGGGACCAAACAAGCTGATACCGACTGCTTTAGCGTCGATGACGGTGCCATCAATGCCTTGATCGGTAGCTGTGCTAATCGCGTAAATCATTACCGCCAGCAGCAGTAAAGAGACGATGCCCGGACCAATCCATAGCGAAGGCTTCAGCCACTCGCGCTCCTGATCCTGCTGGGTTTTGCCCAGGTTCAGCATCATCACCACGAAGACGAACAGCACCATGATGGCGCCTGCGTAGACGATGATTTCCAGCGCACCGGCAAAGTAGGCGCCCATTGAGAAGAACACGCCTGCAATCGACAGCAGCGAAACGATCAGGTACAGCAGCGCATGTACCGGATTGGTGTGGGTGATGACGCGCAGCGTCGTCAACACCGCCACCAGTCCGCAAAGATAAAACGCAAATTCCATACCTGGCTCCTTAAGGTAACAACCCTTTGACGTCGATCGGCTTGGCTTCGTTTTCCGCTTCGCCCTTCTCTTTTCCGTCGATCGCCATACCAGCCATACGATAGAAGTTGTACTCCGGATATTTACCCGGACCGGAAATCAGCAGGTCTTCTTTCTCATACACCAGATCCTGACGCTTAAACTCACCCAGTTCGAAATCGGGTGTCAGCTGGATCGCGGTGGTTGGGCAAGCCTCTTCACAAAGGCCGCAGAAGATGCAGCGTGAGAAGTTGATGCGGAAGAATTCCGGATACCAGCGTCCATCTTGCGTCTCGGCTTTCTGCAGTGAGATACAGCCGACAGGACAAGCTACCGCACATAAGTTACAGGCAACGCAACGCTCTGCGCCGTCCGGATCGCGCGTCAGCACGATACGGCCACGATAACGTGGCGGCAGATAAACCGGCTCTTCCGGATACATTTGGGTTTCGCGCTTGGCGAAGGCATGCATGCCTATCATCCAGATACTGCGCACTGTCGTGCCGAAGCCAACGACAATATCTTTTAAAGTCATCTCAATGTCCCTTACTGCGCGGTGTACAGAATCACTGCGGCGGTCGCCAGCAGGTTCAACAGCGTCAACGGCAGACACACTTTCCAGCCGAACGACAGCACCTGGTCATAGCGTGGACGCGGCAGCGCAGCACGAATCAGGATAAACATCACCATAAAGAACGCTGTTTTCAGAGCGAACCAGATGAATGGCGGCAGGAACGGACCGTGCCAGCCACCGAAGAACAGCGTCACGATCAGCGCTGATACGGTGGTGATCGCCACGTATTCACCCACGAAGAACAGGCCGAACTTCATACCGGCGTATTCGATGTGGTAACCGTCCGCCAGCTCCTGCTCTGCTTCGGGTTGGTCAAACGGATGACGGTGACATACCGCTACGCCCGCGATGCAGAAGGTAAGGAAGCCAAAGAACTGAGGAATGATGTTCCACAGATGCGCCTGGCTTTCGACGATGGCATTCATGTTGAACGAGCCGGCTTGCGCCACCACGCCCATCAGTGACAAACCAAGGAACACTTCGTAGCTCAGCGTCTGCGCCGATGCACGCATCGCACCCAATAGTGAGTATTTGTTGTTACTTGACCAGCCCGCGAACAGCACCGCATACACCGCCAGACCCGCCATCATCAGGAAGAACAGCAGACCGATGTTCAGGTCGGTGACCATCCAGGTTGGCGAAACCGGCACAATAGCAAAGGCCAGCAGCAGCGATACGAAGGCAATAACCGGTGCCAGCGTAAAGATGAAGCGGTCGGTAAACGGTGGAACCCAGTCCTCTTTAAAGAACATTTTGATCATGTCGGCAGCCAGCTGCAGCGAGCCGCCCCAGCCAACACGGTTCGGTCCGTAACGGTTCTGCCACAGGCCGAGCAGACGACGCTCGGCGAAACTCATGAAAGCACCGCAACCGACAACCACCAACAAGATGACCAGCGCTTTGCCGATGTTGATCAGGATTTCAATAACGTCCGGTGTCAGCCAACTCATTGCGCGGCCTCCTGCAGTTTGTCAATTTGCGCACCTGAGAGGAACGGTGGCACACCCGGCATACCGAGCGGTAAACCAACCTGCCCTGCTTGCAGCGACGCAGAGAAACGTACCGGCAAGCGCAGTGTTTCGCCCGCACAGACCAGCTCAACGGAAGCACCGTTATTGACGCCCAGTTTCTCAGCATCAGCCGGGTTAATCACCAGCGTGGCTGGCGACATGCGTTTTTGGAAGGTGGTTGAACGCTGAGTCATCTCCTCGCTACCAAACAGCTGATAGTAAGGTGCGACGCGCCACTGGCTGCCTTCAACAAAGCTTTCCGGAATCGCGGTAAACCACGGCAGAGAACGATCGCTGGCTTCGAACAGACGCACGCCAGGATCACCATGACGCAATTTGCCGCCCACTTCAGCCTGGAACTTATTCCATGCTTGCGGTGAGTTCCAGCCAGGCGCCCAGGCAAATGGAATCTGCGAACGCGGTGCGCTTGGTTGGTTGTTACCTTCCATGGAGAAGGCAAACATGGTGTCTTTATCTTGCGGCTGACGCGGTTCATGCACGCTGATGTTGGCGCGCATCGCAGTACGGCCACTGTTACGGTGCGGTGAACGTGCCAGTTTTTGACCGCGGATACGGAAGCTGGCGTCTGGCGCAGCATCCTTAATGCCTTTCAGCTGTGGCAGCGCCGCAACGGTGGCATCAATCACGTGATCCAGCTGAGTCCAGTCGATGTGACGGCTCTCAACCGCGCTGTGCAGCGAACGCAACCAGCGCCAGCTTTCCAGCATCACTACACTGTCATCGTAATAAGCGGGATCGTAAACCTGGAAGAAGCGCTGCGCGCGGCCTTCGTGGTTGATAGAGGTGCCATCGCTCTCTGCGAAGCTGGCGGTGGAAAGCACCAGACCGGCTTTTTCCAGCGTGGCGGTACGTTGATGATCGACCACAATCACGTTAGCGGTAGTATCCAGCGCTGCATCCACGTTGGCTTTAGGTGCATGACGATAGAGATCGTTTTCCAGCACCACCAGCGCATCGGCTTCGCCTTTGCTCAGCTGTTCCAGCGCGCTATCCAGCGATTGACCGCCCATCAGGCCGAGGCCAAAGCTGTTTGCCGCACCCGCGAGGAAGGTAATACCGACATCGGCACCACGCGCTTTCAGCGCTTTCGCCACATTAGCTGCGGCTTCAATCATCGCGATGCTACCGGAATGGGTTCCGGAGATAATCAGCGGTTTTTTCGCACCTGCCAGCGCCTGAACCACTACATCAACCTTGCCGTTGAGTTTGCTGTCGAAGCCGCTAACTGCCGGCGCGCTTTCATCCAGCGCATTGGCAATCGCGAAGCCGAGACGCGCCTGATCTTCCACCGGAGCGCGATAGCTCCACGCAGCGATATCATCCAGGCGGGTTTCGTCGACGTTGGTGACGAACAGCGGATGTTTGGCGTGCTGACCGATATTAAGGATGGCCGCGATCTGCCAGTCAGCCACTTTCTGCGCCGCTGCCATCTCACGTGCTTTGCCTTTTACTGCCTGACGAACAGACAACGCCACGCGCGCGCCGACCTGAGTCAAATCTTCACCCAGCACCAGCACCGCATCGTAGCTTTCAATTTCGCGCAGTGATGGCGTGTAGATGCCGCCGTCCTGCAGGACTTTAAGCATCAGCTCAACGCGAGCCTGCTCACCTGCTGGCATACCGGTTGAGAAGTTGGCTGCGCCAACCAGCTCACGCAGCGCGAAGTTGCTTTCAATGCTGGCGCGTGGAGAACCGATACCGATCACTTTTTTCGCCCGACGCAATACATCCGCCGCCGCATTCACCGCTTGTTCAGCATTCAGGCTGACCCAATCGTTGCCGCGTTGCTGAACGGGATGACGTGGACGATCTTTGCGGTTGACGTAGCCGTAACCGAAACGACCGCGATCGCACAGGAAGTAGTGGTTTACGGTGCCGTTGTAACGGTTTTCGATACGACGCAATTCACCATAGCGTTCGCCTGGGCTGGTATTACAACCCACGCTGCACTGCTGGCAGATGCTTGGCGCGAACTGCATATCCCATTTTCGGTTATAGCGTTCAGAGTGCGTTTTATCGGTAAATACGCCGGTCGGACAGATTTCCACCAGGTTACCGGAGAATTCGCTTTCCAGCGTGCCATCTTCCGGGCGACCAAAGTAGACGTTGTCGTGAGCGCCATAAACGCCGAGATCTTTGCCGTCAGCATAATCTTTGTAGTAGCGCACACAGCGATAGCAGGCGATACAGCGGTTCATTTCATGCGAAATGAACGGACCGAGATCCTGATTCTGGTGGGTGCGTTTGGTGAAGCGATAACGACGGAAACTGTGTCCGGTCATTACCGTCATATCTTGCAGATGGCAGTTACCACCCTCTTCGCACACCGGGCAGTCGTGCGGATGGTTGGTCATCAGCCATTCCACCACGCTTTCACGAAACTCTTTGGCTTCGCCATCGTCGATGGAGATAAAGGTGCCGTCCGACGCTGGTGTCATGCAGGACATGACAAGGCGACCGCGGGTATCTTCGGCATTCTGGAATTGCTTCACCGCGCACTGGCGGCAGGCCCCTACGCTTCCCAGCGCCGGATGCCAGCAAAAATAAGGAATATCAAGGCCCAGAGAGAGACACGCCTGTAGCAGGTTGTCCGCTCCGTTCACATCATATTCTTTACCGTCTACATGGATTGTAGCCATAGTGAACATGCTTCCGTAAGGCTCGCCCTAAGACGAGCGTTAAACATCTAATTCTTTCCCCACGCCATTTCGGCGTGAGGTGAGTTCCGTGTACGGCGGCTGATTACCAGCGCGCTTTCAGCAGGTTCGGCTGAATACCGCCGATGGCTCGGGTATTGCCAAACACCTGCGGCGCAATGCCAGCTTCAAACTCTTCACGGAAATATTTAATCGCGCTCTGTAATGGCTCGACGGCGCCCGGTGCGTGGGCACAGAAGGTTTTCCCTGGACCAAGCTGGCGGCAGAGTTGCTGCAGGGTTTCAATATCACCCGGCTGACCTTTCTTCTGCTCCAGCGCACGCAGGATCTTCACGCTCCATGGCAAGCCATCGCGGCACGGCGTACACCAGCCGCAGGACTCGCGCGCAAAGAACTCTTCCAGGTTACGCACCAGCGAAACCATGTTGATTTCGTGATCGACCGCCATCGCCAGCGCCGTACCTAAACGGCTACCGGCTTTACCAATGCTGGCAAACTCCATCGGCAGATCGAGGTGCTGATCGGTGAGGAAGTCAGTTCCTGCGCCACCTGGCTGCCAGGCTTTGAATTTCAAGCCATCGCGCATGCCACCGGCGTAATCCTCGAGGATTTCACGCGCGGTGGTACCGAACGGCAATTCCCAGACGCCAGGATTTTTCACGCGGCCGGAAAAGCCCATCATTTTGGTGCCGGTGTCTTCGCTGGTAGAGATGTTTTTGTACCAGTCAACGCCGTTAAGGAAGATGGCAGGCACGTTCGACAGCGTTTCCACGTTGTTAACGCAGGTCGGCTTACCCCACACGCCGGCACTGGCCGGGAATGGCGGCTTAGAACGCGGGTTCGCACGACGCCCTTCCAGCGAGTTGATCAGCGCTGTCTCTTCACCGCAGATATAACGACCCGCGCCGGTGTGGACGATTAGCTCGAAATCAAAACCGGTGCCGAGAATATTCTTGCCGAGATAGCCCGCTTCGGTGGCTTCCGCAATCGCGCGACGCAAATTGACGGCCGCTTCGATGTACTCACCACGTAAGAAGATGTAGCCACGATAAGCTTTCAGCGCGAACGCACTGATCAGCATGCCTTCCACCAACTGGTGCGGCAATTGCTCCATCAGCAAGCGGTCTTTATACGTGCCCGGCTCCATTTCATCGGCGTTACACAGCAGGTAACGGATGCTCATGGATTCGTCTTTCGGCATCAGGCTCCACTTCAGGCCGGTGTTAAAGCCTGCGCCACCACGACCTTTCAGGCCGGAGTCTTTGACCGCCGCGACGATTTCGTCCTGGCTGAAATCTTTCAGCGCTTTTTCTGCGCCGACATACCCGTTTTTACTGCGATATTCATCGATCCAAATTGGCTGCTTGTCGTCACGGAGACGCCAGGTCAGCGGATGCGTTTCGGCAGTACGAATGATCTGTTTAATGGTCATTGATACTGCTCCAGCAAGTTGGCGATGCCTTCAGGCGTCAGATGAACGTGGGTATCTTCATCCACCATCATCGTCGGCCCTTTATCGCAGTTACCGAGACAGCAGGTTGGCAGCAGCGTAAAGCGACCATCCGCCGTGGTTTGGCCCGGCTTGATGTTCAGCTTCTGCTCCAGCGCATACTGAATCCCCTGATAACCCGTGATGTGGCACACCACGCTGTCACAGTAGCGAATGACGTGACGGCCAACCGGCGTGCGGTAGATTTGGCTATAGAAAGTCGCCACACCTTCAACATCACTGGCAGGAATACCCAGAACGTCTGCGATGGCGTTAATCGCGCCATCTGGCACCCAACCGCGCTGTTTCTGCACGATCTTCAACGCTTCGATCGAAGCGGCGCGTGCATCTTCGTAATGGTGTTTCTCGTGCTCGATAGCGTGGTGCTCGGCCTCGCTCAGCACGAAGACCTCTGTAGGGTCGATAGTGTGAATAGCAATTTTTTGATCGTGCATAATTAGCGGTCCACGTCTGACATAACAAAATCGATACTACCGAGGTAAACGATCAAGTCGGATACCAGGCTGCCGCGGATCACCGATGGGATCTGCTGCAGGTGCGGGAAGCTCGGCGTACGCACGCGGGTGCGATAGCTCATGGTGCTGCCATCGCTGGTCAGGTAGTAACTGTTGATCCCTTTGGTCGCCTCAATCATCTGGAAGGATTCGTTGGCCGGCATGATTGGGCCCCACGAAACCTGCAGGAAGTGAGTGATCAGGGTTTCAATGTGCTGCAGCGTGCGCTCTTTCGGCGGCGGCGTTGTCAGCGGATGATCCGCTTTGAACGGGCCTTCCGGCATGTTGTTCAGGCACTGTTCCAGAATGCGCAGTGACTGCCACATCTCTTCCATTTTCAGCTGAACGCGGGTATACGCATCACTGATGCCAGCGCCAACCGGAATCTCGAAATCGAAGTTTTCGTAGCCTGAATACGGACGCCATTTACGCACGTCAAAATCTAAACCGGTGGCACGCAAACCAGCGCCGGTGGTGCCCCACGCCAGTGCTTCATCCATGTTATACGCCGCAACGCCTTGCGAACGGCCCATCAACACGGTATTGCGCAGTGCGGCTTTGTCATACTCTTTCAGACGCTTCGGCATCCAGTCGAGGAAGTCACGCAGCAAACGTTCCCAGCCTTTCGGCAGGTCATGCGCTACGCCGCCGATGCGGAACCACGCCGGGTGCATACGGAAACCGGTAATCGCTTCCACCACGTCATAGATTTTCTGACGGTCGGTAAAGGCGAAGAACACCGGCGTCATCGCGCCGACGTCCTGAATAAAGGTGGAGATATAGAGCAGATGGCTGTTGATGCGGAACAGCTCGGACAGCATCACACGGATCACATTGACGCGATCCGGCACGGTAATACCCGCCAGTTTTTCCACCGCCAGCACGTACGGCATTTCATTTACGCAGCCGCCGAGGTACTCGATACGGTCGGTGTACGGAATGTAGCTGTGCCAGGATTGGCGCTCGCCCATCTTCTCAGCACCACGATGGTGGTAGCCGACATCGGGAACGCAATCGACGATCTCTTCACCATCCAACTGCAGAATGATACGGAAAGCACCGTGCGCAGAGGGATGGTTTGGACCGAGGTTGAGGAACATGAAGTCCTCATTGGTGGTACTGCGCTTCATGCCCCAATCTTCAGGCTTGAAGGTCAGCGCCTCCATCTCCAGATCTTCTTTCTGCTTGGTCAGCTCGAAGGGATCGAACTCGGTGGCGCGCGCCGGATAATCTTTACGCAGCGGATGTCCTTCCCACGTCTGCGGCATCATGATGCGCGTCAGGTGCGGGTGACCATTGAAAGTGATGCCAAACATCTCCCAGGTTTCGCGCTCATACCAGTTGGCGTTGGCGAAAATTTTGGTGATGGTTGGCACATTCAGATCGTTTTCAGATAAAGCGACCTTGAGCATGATGTCGCGGTTGCGTTCAATTGAAAGCAGATGATAGAAAACGGAAAAATCCGCGGCGGGCAAACCGGCGCGGTTAGTGCGTAAGCGCTCATCAAAACCGTGCAAGTCATAAAGCATGACATACGGCTTTGGCAGCTTGCGCAGGAATTCAACGATTTCTAATAGCTGTTCACGCTTTACCCAGACAACCGGAATCCCGGTGCGGGTAGCCTGAACGGTAAAGGCATCCGGCCCAAAACGGTTACGCAGCTCGCCGACCACTGGGTCATCCAGGTGATCGCGGGTTTGCCATGAAGGCTGTGCGAGATCTTGCGTGGTTAAATCAGTCATACGTTACTCACCATTCCGGCCTGTAATCAGGCGCTCAAAAGAAGGCGTCAGGATGGCGGCGCACATTAAATTGTGATGTTCTGCTGTGGCCGTGGCTCCATCCGTGTACGGGAAGCTTAAACTTCGTCTGGCGATCTCAGGTTGGTGACGGCAATACGCTCGCCACGCTTTCTTTCACGCTCTGGCTGCATGTTGGCGCGATAAACACCCTGGTCACCCACCACCCACGACAGTGGACGGCGCTCTTTGCCAATCGACTCACGCAGCAGCAGCAACGCCTGCATATACGCTTCTGGACGCGGCGGGCAGCCAGGAATGTAAACGTCAACCGGCAGGAATTTATCCACGCCCTGCACCACCGAGTAGATGTCGTACATGCCACCCGAGTTAGCGCAAGCGCCCATGGAAATCACCCATTTCGGCTCCAGCATTTGGTCATATAAACGCTGAATAACCGGCGCCATTTTGGTAAATGGCGTACCGGCGATCACCATGAAGTCAGCCTGACGTGGCGAGGCGCGCATTACTTCGGCACCAAAACGTGCCACGTCATGCACTGCGGTGAAGGATGTGGTCATTTCCACGTAGCAACAGGAAAGGCCGAAGTTATACGGCCAGAGAGAGTTTTTACGACCCCAGTTCACCATGTCATGCAGGGCATGCTCGAGCTTGCCCATATAGACGCTGCGGTGAACGTGCTGTTCCAGCGGATCGGTAACCGTTTCCTGTTTCTGCAGAGGATAACGATCGTTATCGCCGCCCCCGTTCGGGTCTACGCGTGTCAGCGTGTAGTCCATCTTATTGCCTCGCTTTTACTGCTTATGAGGGTTGGTGTGGCTGTGACTGACCGGGACAGATTTGACCACTACGCGACGACGCGCAGGAGCCCAATCCAGCGCACCGATGCGCACCAGATAAACCAGGCCTGCCAAGAGCACCAAAATGAAAATTGCGGCTTCGACAAAGCCGACCCAACCGCTTTCGCGAATGGACGTCGACCATGCGTATAAATAGAGGGCTTCGACGTCAAATATGACGAAGAACATCGCAACCAGATAGAATTTTGCAGAGAGGCGAATATGAGTGTCACCAACCGACTCAATACCCGATTCGAACGGAGTGTCCTTGTGTCGCGCACGCGCACGACCACCTAACAACCAGCCACCGGTCAACATAAAGGCACACAGGCCGAATGCGATAACGATAAAAACAATAAATGCCCAGTGATGAGCGATCACTTCTGTAGTTGTCGACATACTCTTTGCTTACTCATCAAAAGTGGTGATGGCATCCTGCTCTGTTGCAGCAAACACACCACATCGATTCAAGGGAAGGATAAAAAACCTTATAAATTTTGCTGTCATTAGCAATAAAGCAGCAATTTTATAGGGGTTTTTACTCCTTTCTATAACCTTTTGTCAACTTTGACAAAAGTATCCAAACATTATTTTACAGCTGCATCATATTATTAACATTCAACCCTCGAAGCGCCAGCTAAATCGCTTCAGTTTGTGAGGTTAATTTTAGTGTAGCGGGTATTCACATGCGTGGATCGTGCATTTAACAATCATATTTTGACAGGTCTCGCCCGAGATTCCCCCCCCTTATCAGGGGTATTTTTTTGATCTAAAGCACATAACTGGGTTTTATGCTGCAAAAAACAGCGGAGTGGACGAACAAATGCCCTGGTAAAGTTGGCACGAATTGATAAAACCATTCCAAAATGGATAAAAATGGAACACGTTTCATTTTTAAAAATGAGATCGAAATAAAGTCGAGGGAATTACATTTAAAGCGGCAAGTAAAATGGCATAAAAAAAGCCTTAGCCGGTAATTACCACGCTAAGGCCCATTTTTATACGTTTTAACAATTAACCGGTATTCCATTTGCGAGGAATTACCAGCAACTGTAACCCTTACTCTTCGTCATCCAGCAGCAAAGTACCGTCTGGATTAGCGCTCAGATTGTAAGGATCATTGGTAGACTGCATGGCATTGAAGATGGCCAACGCCAGTTCGTTATCGCTGTCTGGATTACGGCACAGCAGATATTGGGTATCCGGCAGCACTGGCAAACCTTCTGCAGCGCCCATCACCCGCAATTCTGGGCTCATCATCTCGACTGGACGCGCTGTCACACCCAAGCCCGCTTTAACCGCCGCACGAACGGCAGCCAGCGTAGAAGCAACATACGAGATGCGCCACGGAATGCCAGCTTCGTTGAGGTGATCAATCGCCATATCGCGATACGGGCTTGGCTCATCCAGCAGGACCAAAGGAATGGCTTCCCCGCGCTGGAAGATATAATCTGCCGCGCAGTACCACAACGTTGGCGAAGTACGCAGTACCTGATGAGTAAAGTTTCCTGGGCTGGACGTCGTCACAACCAGATCGACTTCACCTTGATTAAGCATTTCCATCATGAACGGGTTGCGCTTAACACGCACATCAATGGCCAGCTTCGGATAGACCGACGTTACGCGGTTAAGCAGGAACGGCAGAATGGTATCTGAGGTATCATCTGAAGCGCCAATGGTCAGAACGCCCTGGATGTTGCTGTACATTAAAGAGGTGCAAGCTTCGTCATTAAAACGAAGGATTTTCCTGGCGTAACCCAGCAGTTGAATGCCATGCTCCGTCAGCAATTTATTACGTCCATGTCTGGCAAACAGCTCTTTACCTACCAATTGTTCCAGACGTTGCA
Organism: Pantoea sp. SOD02; assembly: GCF_024707505.1. Taxonomy (GTDB): domain Bacteria; phylum Pseudomonadota; class Gammaproteobacteria; order Enterobacterales; family Enterobacteriaceae; genus Pantoea; species Pantoea symbiotica. Next base: position 2,809,712 of record NZ_CP102604.1, read on the forward strand.
TCTGCTGGCTCACTGCTGACTGCGTTCTGCACACGGCGGCAGCGGCTGCTGCAAAAGTGTTCAGATCGGCAACGGCAACAAATGTACGCAGCAGATCGAGGTCGAGATTCAGTATCGGACGATTTGCATTAGTCATGTTTTTTCTTCACTTATAAGATTTTTTAAAACTACTACCCTGGTGTATTACCCGACTTATCAAAGAGATAAGAGGCAATGGTGCTTAATGACAGCCCTGTGTGGAGCTGCCATGAAAAAATTTTGTCAGGCGGATGCCGACGATCGCACCACTCTGAGATCAGAGCAGCGTCGTCATTATAGACAGCAGAACTTCTGGGCCGAAAACGTATGTCGTACAGGTGCTGGAAGCTGCGTAGTTGTCTATGTATCCCGCGTAAAGTCCATGCGGGTTAAAAAGAAATAACATCATGTTATGTAGATGCGAAGCGATAAAGTGCATCAAATAATAAATTATACTTAATCATTTTTACGTTATAAATGGAAATGTTTTTGTTCAAAACATCGCAATTTTTGACCAAAAGCCTTTCCGCACAGATCCTGCCATAACGCTGCTCTTTTTTTAAGCCCCCCAGGTTCTGAATCTTGAGCATCAGCGTTAAAGTGACAGTGCAAATGCTATTTTAAGACTGTTTTACACGATATTAGGTCCGTTACTGACGCTTAATCTCGCCCTTGATAAGTGAATAAGAATGCACTTCATTTTAAGACGCCAGCCAGAGCTTAATCATTGCCAGACATTTTTTCGCCATCTAACAAGAATCACTTAACTATTTCGTTAGGTCGCTATTCTTTTTTTGCGCCAATAGTGACTGAAAAATTTCTGAATAGTCTTCTGTGGCGATGGAAGAAGGCATTTACACGTCAACGCCACCTTACCAGTTTTTAATCTCACTTTTTTTCGAATTAGTGGATTAATGAACCAGATTAATCGATTTTCAATGACTTTTACGCCATATGGCGAGAGAAAAAATGGCAAACGCGCCAAAACCAAGCGCTACCCTTCTTTTGTTAAGGTGAGAAGAGTAAATTGGGCAAGTTTGATTTTTGGTGGCAGGTTAAAGGACTCTGCCCGTAAAGGCGGTAAAAATGAATTTTCAAATTGATAAATCCGGCAAGCTGGAAAATGTCTGTTATGACATCCGTGGGCCGGTACTGAAAGAAGCTAAACGTCTCGAAGAAGAAGGCAACAAAGTTCTCAAGCTGAACATCGGCAACCCTGCCCCATTCGGTTTTGAAGCACCTGATGAAATCCTGGTGGATGTCATTCGCAATCTGCCGAGCTCGCAAGGTTATTGCGACTCGAAAGGGCTGTATTCAGCGCGTAAAGCGATCATGCAGCATTACCAGGCGCGTGATATGCGCGATGTCACTGTCGAAGACATCTATATTGGTAACGGCGTATCTGAACTGATTGTGCAAGCGATGCAGGCATTGCTCAACAGCGGCGATGAAATGCTGGTGCCTGCGCCGGATTATCCGCTATGGACCGCCGCGGTTTCGCTGTCGAGCGGCAAAGCAGTGCATTATCTGTGTGATGAATCAGCGGGTTGGTTCCCTGACCTGGATGACATTCGTAGCAAGATCACCCCGCGTACGCGTGGCATTGTCATTATTAACCCGAATAACCCGACCGGCGCGGTTTACAGCAAAGAGTTGTTACTTGAGATTGTTGAAATTGCGCGCCAGCACAATCTGATTATTTTCGCCGATGAAATCTACGACAAGATTCTTTACGACGAAGCACAACATCATTCAATTGCTGCGCTGGCTCCCGATCTGCTGACCGTGACCTTTAACGGCTTGTCGAAAACCTATCGCGTGGCGGGCTTCCGTCAGGGCTGGATGGTTTTGAACGGTCCGAAGAAACACGCGAAAGGTTATATTGAAGGGCTGGAAATGCTGGCGTCGATGCGCCTGTGTGCCAACGTTCCGGCACAACATGCAATTCAGACCGCACTGGGTGGATATCAAAGTATTAGCGAATTTATCGCGCCTGGCGGGCGTTTGTATGAACAACGCCAGCGTGCGTGGGAATTAATTAATGATATTCCTGGCGTCAGCTGTGTGAAGCCGCAAGGTGCGCTGTACATGTTCCCGCGTATTGATGCCAAGAAGTTCAACATCTTTGATGATCAGAAGATGGTGCTGGATTTCCTGTTGCAAGAGAAAGTGCTGTTGGTTCAGGGCACCGCGTTCAACTGGCCGTGGCCAGATCACGTGCGCATTGTTACGCTGCCGCGAGTGGACGATTTGGAAATGGCCGTCAGCAAGTTTGGTCGTTTCTTACAAGGGTATCGCCAGTAAATTGTGACGCGTATACTGTTCGCATTTCGGGGAAAAGATATCTTCCCCGCCGTGCGAACAGGAACCGTCCATGACTCGTAGCCATTTTTTCGCCCACCTTTCCCGCCTCAAACTGATCAATCGCTGGCCGTTGATGCGCAATGTGCGCACTGAAAACGTCTCCGAGCATAGCTTGCAGGTGGCGATGGTTGCTCACGCGCTCGCCATCATCAAAAACAAAAAATTTAACGGCAACCTCAATGCCGAACGCATTGCCATGCTGGCGCTCTATCACGATGCTAGCGAAGTGCTGACCGGGGATTTACCGACGCCGGTGAAGTACTACAACGCGCAGATTGCCCACGAATACAAAAAGATCGAGAAAATTGCGCAGCAGAAGCTCATTGATATGCTGCCACCCGAACTGCAGGACGCTTATCGCCCGCTGATTGATGAACATTTGCATACCGAAAGTGAGCAATCCGTGGTGAAGCAAGCGGATGCACTCTGCGCCTATGTGAAGTGTCTGGAAGAGTTGTCGGCAGGTAATAACGAGTTTCTGCTGGCCAAAGCACGCCTGGAAAAAACCCTCACCCAGCGCCGTTCACCGGAAATGGATTATTTTGTTGAGGTGTTTATTCCCAGCTTTAGCCTGTCGCTGGATGAAATATCACAAGATACGCCGCTGTAAAAAAACGGGCCGCATCGGCCCGTTTTTTTATGCGGTGATAGAAAGTGTAAACTCGCCGCTATCTTCTTTGATGACGTTTACCGGTTCAAGCGTTGCGACGCGGAAGGTAACTTCATTAAGGCGCGGTGCATCTGCTGGCGCATTCATGGCGATCACCGCACTGCCCGCATCCAAACCAGAAATAATGCCCGCCGGCGCATCCTCAACTACCACGCAATGCGTCGCTGGAAGCCCCAAACGCTCAGCACCCAGCAGGTAAGGTTCGGGATTAGGCTTACCGTGCTTGATATTCTCAGCGGTAATAAACACTTTTGGCATCGGTAAATTTGCGGCTTTATGGCGCGCGTGGGCGACTGGAATCGAACCCGAGGTCACAATCGCCCACGGGATCTGCAACTCATTCAACGTTGACAGTAACGCTAACGCGCCCGGAATCGCCTGTACGCCTTGCGTGTCTTCCGCTTCGAGACGTTCAAGCCAGAGAAATTCCGCCTGAATCGCCTCTTCAGATTGCCCTGCCATGAAATGGCGCAACGAATTGATGGCAGGCTTCCCGTGTATATAGCTCAGGACCTCTTCCGCCGACAAACCATGGCGCTCGCCCCACAGTGACCATGCGCGAATCACTGCAGGCAATGAATCCACCAGCGTACCGTCTAAATCAAACAGAAAACCCCTGTACTTCACGCGTCGCTCCTTATTCAGGCATTGATAATCTGCGCGATCTCATTCGCGCTGAGATGATATTGACGCGGACAAGTGTGCCACACCGTTAACATGCGTTGGTATTTTTCCCACATCGGCGTTTGAGCATTGAAGCCGTGGGTGCCGGAATCAAAGTGGGTATAGCGTCCTTCAACATTCACCATAAAGCGCACGTAGCCGAGATAACGCGCTTCGGTGGCCGCATCAAAACCAAGAAACGCCAGGCGACGCTCGTCAATCGCGCTGCCATCTTTGAGGTTCGACCAGGAAACATGCAGCGCATGGTGCATTTCCATAATATCGATCAGCAGGCGACAGGTCGCTTCGGTTAGCTCGCCGAACTCTTTATCGAGCTCGCGTAACTGCAAGCCATAGCCGCGTTCAATAATGGTTTGATAACGACGATAACGCTCAGCGTTATCAGGCTCCAGCATGGCCATCATTTTGTATTGATTGGAGAGGATCAGTCGTTGGGCGTGGGTCATTTCCATGGTTTGCTCCCGGGCCAGCAGGCCGCTTAAGATTTAAACAATGAAGAAATGATTACACAAGGAGAGTGATGCGTGTATGTCCGCACCACTTTTCTTTGATTTGAACCGGGATTTGGCTCAAATTCTCTGGCAGGTAAAAGCATCAGCAGATCAAAGATCGTCGAGGAAAGTGCGATCAAGCTGCTTAAAGGCACGTTTCAACACTTCGGCGAGTGACTGATATGTCGGCTTACCATCAACCGGTGCAATCGCCTGCCCCGCTTCTTCCAGTTTGGTGCGCACTTCATGAAACCACTGCAGCAACGTCGGCGGCAACGGCGTCACAGAACGTTTCCCCAACCACCACAATCCTTGCATCGGCAGGCTGCAGGCAAACAGCGCAGTCGCAATCGCAGGGCCGAGTTGTCCACCCATCGCGATTTGCCACGTCAGAGTGAAAATCGCCAGCGGCGGCATAAAACGAATGGCAAAGCGGGTTGCATTGACCACGCGATTCTCAGGAAACACCGGCGCCAGGCGCTTGTCTGTAGGCCAGGTCTTCATGTATCGCTGTCCGCGCTGGAACAAGCCGAACCAGCCGGGATTGTCTGTCTCATTCGCCATGATAGACCTCAACTAAATCTGCAATATTTAAAATAAACCGATAACTACACAACTTTACGTGACATCCTTCAAAAGTTTTTGTCTTTGCGGGTGACAGTGAGTATTCTGACGCCGTTTCAGTAACATTACCGGAAGCTTTAGCTCAATAAAAGAGCGGCCAGAGCCATGTTTCGCTAAGTGCTTATCAAAAATAAGCGTAAAATCACCAAAATTTTTTGCATGTCAGTGAAATTTTGACTAGCACATGATGTTTATCATTAACCTACCAGCTTTCATGGGCTACGCTGTTAGTCTGATTGCGTTTTTTTTAGCCACTATTTAACAAAATAGGTACTTCCATGTCGACGAAGTTAGTTCTGGTTCTGAACTGCGGCAGTTCTTCACTTAAGTTTGCCATCCTTAACCCTGTTACCGGCGACGAATATCTGTCCGGTCTGGCTGAATGCTTCCACTTACCGGAAGCACGCATTAAGTGGAAACTGGACGGCAGCAAACAAGAAGCTCAGCTTGGCGCGGGTGCGGCACACAGCGAAGCACTGAACTTCATGGTTAAAACTATTCTGGCACAAAAACCAGAGCTTTCGGCACAAATCGCTGCAATCGGCCATCGTATTGTTCACGGCGGCGAGCAGCTGACCAAATCGGTCATCATCGACGAATCTGTTATTCAGGGCATCAAAGACGCCTCTTCTTTTGCGCCACTGCATAACCCTGCGCATCTAATCGGTATAGATGAAGCGCTGAAAAACTTCCCGCATCTTTCCGATAAAAATGTGGCGGTTTTCGACACCGCATTCCATCAGACAATGCCGGAAGAGTCCTATCTCTATGCTCTGCCGTATAAATTGTATAAAGAGCACGGCGTTCGTCGCTACGGCGCACACGGCACCAGCCACTACTATGTGACGCAGGAAGCCGCGAAAATGCTGAACAAACCGGTTAGCGAACTGAACATCATCACTTGCCACCTCGGCAATGGCGGTTCTGTTTCTGCTATTCGCAACGGCCAGTGTGTTGATACCTCAATGGGCCTGACACCACTGGAAGGTTTGGTGATGGGCACCCGCAGCGGTGACATCGATCCGGCCATTATCTTCTTCCTGCATGATTCCCTGGGCATGAGCGTTGATTCCATCAACAAGCTGCTGACCAAAGAGTCTGGTCTGCTGGGTCTGACCGAAGTCACTAGCGACTGCCGCTATGTGGAAGACAACTACGCCACCAAAGAAGATGCCAAGCGTGCGATGGATGTGTTCTGCCACCGTCTGGCGAAATACATCGGCAGCTATACCGCGCTGATGGAAGGCCGTCTGGACGCGGTGGTCTTCACCGGTGGCATCGGTGAAAACGCTGCGATGGTACGCGAGCTGGCGCTGCAGAAACTGGGCCTACTCGGCTTCGAAGTTGATCACGAGCGCAACCTGGCGGCACGCTTCGGCAAATCTGGCTTCATCAACAAAGAAGGCACGCGCCCGGCCGTGGTGATCCCAACCAATGAAGAGTTGGTGATTGCTCAAGACGCCGCGCGTCTCACCGCTTAAAAACACTTCTCTCCGTCAGCTTAGGCTGACGGAGTTGTTTTAGACAGTCTGCAACACCTGAGAGGTTTCTATCGTGTCACGTACAATTATGCTCATTCCTACCGGCACCAGCGTCGGTCTGACCAGCGTCAGCCTCGGCGTGATCCGTGCCATGGAGCGCAAAGGCGTGCGCCTGAGCGTATTCAAGCCCATTGCCCAGCCACGTGCGGGCGGCGATGCGCCAGACCAAACCACCAGCATTATCCGTAAAAGCTCCGCGATTCCTGCCGCTGAACCGCTGCAGATGTCACGCGTTGAGTCGCTGCTCGGTTCTAACCAGCAAGACGTGCTGATGGAAGAGATCATTGCCAACTACCACGCAAACGCCAAAGACGCGGAGGTGGTGCTGGTAGAAGGCCTGGTTCCTACGCGTAAACATCAGTTCGCTTCCGCATTGAACTATGAGATCGCCAAAACCCTGAACGCTGAAATCGTCTTCGTGATGTCGCTGGGCAACGATTCTCCGGCGCAGCTGAAAGAGCGTATCGAACTGACGCAAAGCAGCTTTGGCGGCAGCAAGAACAAAAACATCACTGGCGTGATCATCAACAAACTCAATGCGCCAGTGGATGAGCAAGGCCGTACGCGCCCGGATCTGTCAGAGATTTTCGATGATTCCACCAAAGCCAGCATCGCCAACATCGATCCTAAGCAACTGTTTGCCAACAGCCCGCTGCCGGTACTGGGTTGTGTGCCGTGGAGCTTTGATCTGATTGCTACCCGCGCCATCGATATGTGCCGTCACCTGAACGCCGATATCATCAACGAAGGTGAAATCCAGACGCGCCGTGTGAAATCCGTGACCTTCTGTGCGCGTAGCATTCCGCACATGCTGGAACACTTCCGTCCGGGTTCACTGCTGGTGACTTCAGCCGATCGTCCTGATGTGCTGGTTGCCGCCTGTTTGGCCGCGATGAATGGCGTTGAAATCGGTGCGGTGCTGTTGACCGGTGGATATCAGATTGAAGCGCCAATCGCACGCCTGTGCGAACGTGCGTTCCAGACCGGCCTGCCAGTATTTATGGTGAAAACTAACACCTGGCAGACGTCACTCAGCCTGCAGAGCTTCAACCTTGAAGTGCCGACTGACGATACGCAACGCATCGAAAAAGTGCAGGAGTATGTGGCCAGCTTCATCAATGAAGATTGGGTGGAATCGCTGACTGCAACGTCAGAGCGCAGCCGTCGCCTGTCTCCACCGGCATTCCGCTACCAGCTTACCGAGCTGGCGCGCAAAGCCGGCAAACGCATCGTGCTGCCAGAAGGCGACGAGCCACGTACCGTCAAAGCCGCAGCGATTTGCGCCGAACGCGGCATCGCCACCTGTGTGCTGCTCGGCAATCCGGAAGAGATTCAGCGTGTTGCGGCGGCGCAAGGTGTAGAACTCGGCAAAGGCATCGTGATCGTGGACCCAGAAGTGGTACGCGAAAACTATGTGCCGCGTCTGGTTGAGCTGCGTAAGAGCAAAGGCATGACCGAAGTGGTGGCTCAGGAGCAGTTGGAAGACAACGTGGTGCTCGGCACCATGATGCTGGAAAGCGGCGAAGTTGATGGTCTGGTATCCGGCGCGGTTCACACCACGGCGAACACCATTCGTCCACCGCTGCAGCTGATCAAAACCGCGCCAAACAGCTCGCTGGTGTCGTCTGTGTTCTTCATGCTGCTGCCGGAGCAGGTTCTGGTGTATGGCGACTGCGCCATCAACCCGGATCCCAATCCAGAACAGCTGGCAGAAATCGCCATTCAGTCTGCCGATTCAGCCAAAGCCTTCGGTATCGATCCACGCGTAGCGATGATCTCTTACTCCACTGGTAACTCCGGTGCCGGTAGCGACGTTGAGAAAGTGCGTGAAGCCACGCGCATCGCGCAGGAAAAACGCCCGGATCTGGTGATCGATGGTCCGCTGCAGTACGACGCCGCGATTATGGAAGACGTCGCCAAATCCAAAGCGCCAAACTCTGCGGTTGCCGGTCGCGCTACCGTGTTCATCTTCCCGGATCTGAACACCGGTAACACCACTTACAAAGCGGTACAGCGCTCTGCTGATCTGATCTCCATCGGGCCGATGCTGCAAGGCATGCGTAAGCCGGTGAACGACCTGTCACGCGGCGCCTTGGTGGATGACATCGTTTACACCATCGCATTGACGGCGATTCAATCCCAGCAGGCCGAAGGCTAATCCCTTCCCCGCCCGGCAAAAAAGCATGCACTTCGGTGCGTGCTTTTTTTTTGCCCCGCACTTCACTGGCATAAACCCTGCGCTGCGCTAACACTGATTGAAGTCTGCCGCTAATTGCGAGGTGAATAATGAGCAACAGTGATGTGCACAGCCGTCGTTTACAAGCCACGCCGCGCGGCGTAGGCGTGATGTGTGATTTCTATGCGGTGAAAGCCGAGAATGCCACGGTGTGGGATCAGCATGGCCGCGAATACACCGATTTTGCCGCAGGCATCGCGGTGCTTAACACCGGGCATCGTCACCCGAAAGTGATGGCGGCGGTGCATCAGCAGCTTGAATGTTTTTCCCATACCGCATTTCAAATCATCCCTTATGAGAACTACATTCACCTCGCTGAGCGGCTTAATGCGTTAGTGCCGATTAATGGCGCGGTGAAAACCACCTTTTTCTCAACCGGTGCAGAAGCGGTCGAAAACGCGGTCAAAATTGCGCGCTCGGCCACCGGTCGTCCCGGCATCATCGCCTTCACCGGCGCGTTTCACGGCCGCACCAATATGACAATGTCGCTAACCGGCAAAGTGGTGCCGTATAAAACCGGTTTCGGTCCCTTCGCCAGTCCGGTGTTTCACGCGCGCTATCCCAACGCGCTGCACAACGTCACAGTTAGTGATGCGCTCGATAGCCTGGAAGCGATTTTCCGCAGCGATATCAGCCCGCAGCAGGTGGCGGCCATTATCTTTGAACCGGTTCAGGGCGAAGGCGGTTTCTACAGTGCGCCGCCAGAGTTTGTCGTTGCGCTGCGTGAGTTATGCGATCGTCACGGAATTCTGCTGATCGCCGATGAAATTCAGAGCGGTTTTGCGCGCACCGGCAAGCTGTTCGCCAGCGACTATTACGCTGTAAAGCCCGATCTCATCACCATGGCGAAGAGTCTGGCCGGTGGTTTCCCGCTCTCGGCGGTGTCGGGACGCGCGGAAATCATGGACGCGCCTGAACCTGGCGGCCTGGGCGGAACCTATGCTGGCAGTCCACCGGCGATTGCGGCGGCGCTGGCGGTGTTAGAGATCATTGAAGAGGAAGCGCTGTGCAGCCGCGCCAATCAATTAGGCAGCCGATTAAAACAGGTGTTACAGCGTGCGGATTGTAAAGCGCTGGCGGAGATACGCGGATACGGCTCGATGATAGCGGCGGAATTCAATGATGCGGCGGGTAAGCCGTCGGCGGAGATTGCCAGAGCTATTCAGCAGCAGGCGCTGGAGCAAGGTTTGATTCTGCTAACCTGCGGCGTGTACGGCAACGTGATTCGCTTCCTCTATCCGCTGACCATTCCGGATGCGCAGTTCGAGGATGCTTTGACGCTGTTGACGGGTATTCTGCGGGAACATTAACAATTGTGTATAAGGTCGCCATAAATGGCGACCCTACGGCATGATTATGCTTCGCTGCTCTGCTTACGGCGCGCAGCATCGCTGTTACGGCTCAGCCACAATGACAACGCCTTAAGCGAATCATCGGTGAACTCGTCACAGCGCGCGGTGATCTCTTCCGGCGTCATCCAGAAGATCTCGTCTACTTCCTCTTCCTGCATAGCAAACGGACCATGGGAAACGCAGCTGAACAGCCCGCCCCATACTCGGCAATGCTGATCTTCAAAGTAGAACTGCCCGTGCTCGGCGAACGGAACGGCCGCAATACCCAACTCCTCTTCCGCTTCACGACGTGCAGATTCCAGCAGGTCTTCCCCGCTCTGCACCACGCCACCGGCAGTGGCATCCAGCATACCCGGCATGAAGTCTTTGATTTCAGTGCGACGCTGCACCAGAATTTTGCCCATGCCATCGTGCACCACAATATAGGTCGCACGATGACGCAGACACTGCGCACGCATCTGCGCACGGCTGGCCTGCGCAATGACTTCGTTCTCTTCGTTAACGATATCAACCCACTCGATACCGTCACCTGCCGTTTGATCCACCATCCGTAACCCTTTTCTGTTTTCGGCGTGCCCAGCACGCGCCTGTTTGCCATGCTTTATTAGAATAGGCGGTAAGGTAAAGCGTTCTTTTCGCCATCGCAAGGCGCATCGTGCTCAGCGTGTTTTACCGGATTCCGCTAACCAAAGTTGCACCGAAGCACGCTGCCACTGGAACTCAGCATAGTGCTGTAGCTTCACTGGCAGCGCATCGCCGTGCAGCGCCAGACGATTAATCATCACGGCTAAATCGGTATCCGCAATCGACCATTCGCCAAACAGATTTTGCTGTCCGTCAGGCAAAAGGCGCTGCACCGCAGCAATGAGTTTATTAGCGGCTTGCTCACCCGCTGGCGTAAGCGGCGCAAAACGTTCGCCGGCGAACAGCACTTCGGTGGGACGCTCGGAGCGCAGCGCCATCAAATCGCTGCGCAGCCACGCCTGCACTTCGCGCGCATGCGCGCGTTTCTCGCGATCGCGCGGATAGAGCCGCTCGAATTCTGGCGCCGGAAAACGCTCTTCCAGATACTCGGCAATCGCTGAAGATTCCGTCAACAGCACATCATCGATTTGCAGCGTAGGCACGCGGCAGGTCAGCGACAGCGCACGGTATTCATCATCCCACTGCGCATTCTGCGATAAATCGACGCGCTTCAGGGTGAAGGGAATGCCCTTCTCGGTTAGCGCAACATAAACCGACATGGCGTAAGGACTGAAAAAGCAGGAATCTGACCACAAGGTAATGGTTGGATAATTCATTGGCTGCCTCAGGAAAGCGTCAGGTGTGCATCATGTTTACCGATTTTTATTTGTTAAGGCAATGGTGCGCTGGTCGGATCTTTAGCTGCTAAGACCAGCGCTGACTTTTCCTTTTTCTTCATAAGCGTAAGCCGAGTCACGCCGCGCGCACGCTTCTCTTCTATGCTCAATCTGAGCAGATAAAAAATGACAAGGAGGCTCAACATGCATTTACTGATCACCGGCGGCACCGGCCTGATTGGCCGCCACCTGATTCCGCGTCTGTTGCAGCTTGGCCATCAGGTGAGCGTTGTTACGCGCGATGTCGCCGCCGCACGCGAAAAACTCGACGCCAGCGTCGCGCTGTGGTCCGGCATCAATCAGCAAACCGATTTAAACGGCATTGATGGCGTTATCAACCTCGCGGGCGAACCGATCGCCGATAAACGCTGGACCGAGCAGCAGAAGCAGCGGCTATGCGAAAGCCGCTGGCAAATTACCGAGCAGCTGGTGTCGCTGATTCACGCCAGCAGCAATCCCCCACAATTTTTGATTTCCGGCTCGGCTACCGGCTTTTATGGCGATACCGGCGATCTGGTGCTGACCGAAGAGGATCCGGGGCACGACGAGTTTACCCATGCGCTGTGCGCCCGTTGGGAGCAATTGGCGCTCACTGCGCAGAGCGATCGCACCCGCGTCTGCCTAATGCGAACTGGCGTGGTGCTGGCGAAAGAAGGTGGCGCGTTATCGAAGATGAAGCTGCCGTTTAAGCTTGGCGTCGGCGGCCCGATTGGCAGCGGCAAACAGTATCTGCCGTGGATTCACATCGACGATTTGGTTAACGCGATGCTGTGGTTGATCGACCATGCTGAACTGCGCGGCCCCTTCAACATGGTTGCGCCCTATGCGGTGCGCAATGAGCAGTTCGCCGCCACGCTCGGCCATGTGATGCATCGTCCGGCCTTTATGCGCACACCAGCCAGCGCCATCAAGCTGATGATGGGTGAATCGGCGGTGCTGGTGCTCGGCGGACAACATGTGTTGCCGAAGCGCTTAGAGGAGTCAGGCTTTGGTTTTCGCTGGTACGACCTGGAGGAAGCCTTGCGGGATGTCGTGTAGGGTCGCCATTAATGGCGACCTGGTTAAACTAACTCCGCTGCTGCACAACACTTGATTTCAACGCAGCCGGTTCGCGCGTATGTCCCGGCTGCGGCACACGAATAATAAAGGTCAGCACACCAGCAAACACATACAGCGCGGTATACGCCCACACCACGCCAACGATATCGAAAAACGGCAACATCACCGAGGCGATCGCAGGCGCAACAAAGTTACTTAGTCCAGCCGACAGATTGTAAATGGATACCGCAGCACCTTTATGATGCGGCTCCAGCGTTGGAAACACCGCAGTCATCGGCACAAAGGCCGCGACAAAAATCCCCAACATCACCGCCGGAATCAACGCCACCCAGAAGTTATGTCCGGCATACAGCGGCAAGTAGTAAAACGCCAGACTGGAAATTGCCATACCGAGGCAACCAAACCAGCGCACCTGACGGATCCAACCCAGTTTCTCGCCGGTAATGCCCCAGAAGATGTTGGTAAAAATGGTGACGAAGAAGAACACCGCCCAGATTTGCAGCCACTCGGAAATGGTAAAACCAAGGCGATCGACGAACAGCAGCGGCATGATAATGGCAAAACCAAACAACGACAGCGTGTTGATGATGCGAATTAAACAGGCATAAAACACATGCTGGTTGGTAAACAGAATGGTTACCGCGCGCGACATTTCGGTCATTTTGTCGCGCATCGGAAAATTGACGCGTGAACGGTCAACCGGCACATGACGCAAGCTGAAGTAAGCCAGCACGCCACCGCAGGCAACCCAAATGATCGCCAGCCACAGCGTGCCGGTTTCGCCCAGCATCGGGATGGTCAGACTCGGCAAATAGCTGCCGACCACACCGATGCCAACTGAATACATCGCCCAGAACCAACCGGTGGCGGCCGCCAGTTTTTCACGCGGCAGCACCTGTACCAGCAACATCATGAATGAGTAGATAAATAGCGGATACGCCAGACCGCGAATGCCGTAGAACAGCACCATCAACGGATAGTTGCGCATGCCAAGGCCGAGTGACATAAACAGCGTGTGCATCACAATCCACAGCACGAAGCCAATCATCATGGCACGCTGGGGCGTAATCAGTTCCGCCACCACGCCCGATGCCCAGGCGGCCAATGCTGCCGCCAGCCCGTAGAAGGTAAACACCACCGCTGACTGCGCCGGCGTGAAGCCCATATCGGTGATATGACGCGACAGGAACGCCATTTCAAAGCCATCGCCCGCCATAAAAATAGCGATGGCGAGGAAGCCCCAGAACATTTTTTTCGGTAAGCCAAACCAGTAATCATTCGATTGCATCTCATTCATCCTCTGTTTGGAATTATTCAGGTAGCAACGCTCGCGCCTGCTGCTGTTGGGCATAGAGCGTGCGGAACAGCTGCAATCGCTGCTGCAGCACCTTGCCGCGCGCAGCATTTGGCTGATAACGCGCCTGCACCGGCGGTTTAAGGCAAACTTCGCTCTCCACACCGCCAGTGGCCAGCCACGCCAGACGCGCAGCCCCCAAAGCGCCGGACGCGCTGGCGGGATGCGTGACGATCGGTAGTTGCAGCACATCGGCGATCAACTGCGCCCACAGCGTGCTGCGCGCCCCGCCGCCGGTCAGGCTGCACTGCAGAATCTGGCGCTGCGCATCACCGAGCACCGCGAAACCGTCGGCCAGACCAAATGCCACGCCTTCAATCACCGCGTAGCCGAGCAGCGCGCGTGGCGTTTCATGGCGCAGATTGAAGAAGGAACCGGAGGCGTCAGGATCGTTGTGCGGCGTGCGTTCACCAGAGAGATAGGGCAGGAAAACCGGCGCATGCCGCCGCTGTTCTTCGCTGAGTTGCGCCATCTCATCCATCAGTTGGCTTTCGGTAACGGAGAGCAGATTGCACAACCAACGCAGGCAGCTGGCGGCACTGAGCATCACGCTCATCTGGTGCCAGCGTCCGGGCAAGGCGTGGCAGAAAGCGTGCACGCCCGATTGCGGATCGGCCAGCAAACGGTCGTTGACCACAAAGATCACGCCGGAGGTTCCCAGCGAGATAAAGGCATCGCCCGGATTTACCGCACCAACGCCGACTGCCGAAGCAGCATTGTCGCCAGCGCCGCCCGCCACGCAGACTGCAGCCGATAAGCCCCATTCACTTGCCAGATCGGCTTTTAATGTGGCGCTGACGGCGCTGCCTTCCACTAACTCCGGCATGTTGGCGCGCGTGAGTCCGGTGATGGCCAACAGTTCGTCGGACCAATCGCGCTTTGCTACGTCGAGCCACAGCGTGCCCGCCGCATCTGAAGGTTCACTGACAAAGCGTCCAGTCAAACGCCAGCGCAGATAATCTTTCGGCAGCAGCACTTTGTCGATGCGACGAAAAATCTCTGGCTCATGTTCTGCCACCCAGCGCAGTTTGGGTGCGGTGAAGCCAGGCATGATCATATTGCCGCTAACTTGCATCATCTCTGGATGTTGCCTGCTCAACGCTTCACACTGCGGCGCGCTGCGCGTGTCATTCCACAGAATGCACGGACGCAGCACCTCGCCCTGCGCATCCAGCAGCACCGCGCCGTGCATTTGTCCCGACAAGCCAATGGCGCGAATCTCGCTCCACGCCTGTGCAGCTTGCTGGCGTAATCCAGCAAGCACTTCACCGCACGCTTGCCACCAGCGTTCTGGATCCTGCTCCGCCCAGTGTGCATGCGGGCGTTGTACGTTAAGCGTGGCGTGATTCGAGGCGATGATCTCGCCCTGCGCATTGATGATCAGCGCTTTGAGCTCCGAGGTACCAATATCAATTCCCAGATACATGCTGCGCTCCTTACACTGCGGCCAGCGAGCGTTCTGGCTGTTTCAGCCACAGCTGCAGATCCGCCACGCTGCGCGTCACCAGCGCATGAAACGCCTTATCCTGTGCCAGTTCGCCAAACAGCGCGCTATCGCTGAGGAAAGCATTCAGTGCATCGGAGCGGCTAAACTGCTGGCGTAGCGCATCGGCTTGCAGCACGCCATCCTGATAGGTGTAAGGCAAATCATCACTGGCCCAGCGTTGCAGAAACAGGAAGAACAGCGCAGGCAGCACGGCGGTGGCCGCCGGTTCTGCACCGCGCTGATAGCATTCGCGCAGTGTTGGCGTCACCATGCCGGGGATTTTCGACAAACCATCTGCACCTACACGCTGGTTGGTGTCTTTGATGTAGGGATTACTAAAGCGCGCCAGAACCACATCGCGGTACTCGGCTAAATCCAGCGGGCTGGGCGACAGCGATGGCATCACATCCTGCGTCACGTAGTCATACGCCAACTGATAGATCGTTGGCTGACGCGTGCTGTCATCGATGTAATTGAGGCCAATCAGCGTGCCTGCCCAGGCAATCGCCGCATGCGTGGCGTTGAGGATACGGATTTTCGCCTCTTCCCAAGGCAATACCGATTCCACCAGCTCAACGCCAACCTTCTCCAGCGCCGGACGTCCGGCAATGAAGTCATCTTCAATCACCCATTGAATAAAGGATTCGGCCATCACCGCCGCGCCATCGTCTTTACCGGTGGCGGCCTTGACGCGCTCAGCCACATCCGGCGTCGGGCGCGGCGTAATGCGATCCACCATGGTATTGGGCGACGTGGTATTTTCGCGCACCCAATTCGCTAAGGCGTTATCGCCTTTGGCCGCAAGAAACGCGAGGAAGCCGTGACGGAAACGTTCGCCGTTGTGGCGCAGGTTATCGCAGTTGAGCAGCGTAACCGGCGCGCCACCGTTCGCCACGCGCTGCGTGAGGATGCGCGCCAGCGCGCCATAAATCGTGCGGATGTCGCCTTTCACATCGGCCTGCACATCCGGCTGGGTTAGGTCCAGTTCGAACTCCGGCGTCAAATAGTAACCGGCTTCAGTGACGGTAAAACCGATCACACGGGTTTCACTTTTCGATCCCTGCTCAACCAGCGCGCTGATGTTGTTATCCCACGGCAGGATTTTGCGCAGTGAAGTAATGGTTTCGTAGGCCCGATCGCCATTTGGCGTCACGGTTTCCAGCACATATTCGCCATCTTGCGCAGCGAGTTGCTGCAGCAATGGCGCGGCATCATTGCGGATATTGCCGAGGGCAATGCTCCAGCTATCATCGCCCTGCTCACGTAATTTATGCAGATAACACGCCTGATGAGCACGGTGAAAAGAGCCTGCGCCGATATGCATCCACACTGATTGATTGGTCATAGCTGCCTCAAAGTAAACATTTGCCACGATTAAGGGCATTTGCCCGATAACGCGTAGCATAGTGCGACCCCGCAGCCATGTTCTGCGAGCCAAATCACAATTAATACTTTTGCTCTTTTTTAGGGCTTTTGCTCAGTTAACACTTAACCGGCATCTCGCGTTAACATGGCGCACCGGTTTTGACGGAACAGTGCGATGAGCAGAGAAGAGAAAAAACAAGAACTGGCAGCACGTGCGGCCTGGATGTATTACGTGGCGGGCGTGACGCAGCAGGAGATTGCGCGCGCATTAGGATTGTCGCGTCAGGTGGCGCAGCGTTTGGTCTCCAGCGCGCGTGAAATGGGCATGGTCAGCGTAAAGATCGATCATCCCGTCACCCACTGTTTGCATCTGGCGCGTGAGGTTCAGGAGAAGTTTGGCCTGCAGCTGTGTCGCGTGGTGCCTTCCGCCAATCTTGATGATGACGCTATTCAGCAGATGCTGGCAGTTGAAGGCGCGGCTGTGATGGCGCAATACATCAGCGAGGAGCAGCCGCAGGTGTTTGGCATTGGTTCTGGTAAGACGCTGCGCTCGATGATCGATGTGCTTCCCTGGGTTGAGCGACCACAGCATCAATGCGTGTCGATGATTGGAGCGATTGCGCGGGACGATTCGGGTACGCGCTACGACGTGCCGCTGAAGATGGCGGAGAAGATGCAGGGAAAATATTTCTTCATTCCTGCGCCGCTGTATGCGGATACGCCCTCCGATAAAGAGATGTGGATTCAGCATCAGGTTTACCAACGCGTGACACAGCGGGCATTGCAGGCGGATGTCGCCTTCGTCGGCATTGGTGAAGTTCAGCCCGGCTGCCCGCTGCATGCCGAAGGCTTTATCACCGATGCACAAGTAGCAGCGCTCAACGCGCGCGGCGTGGTCGGCGAAATGCTTGGGCACTTTTTCAATCAGCAAGGTGAACGCGTGTTGGGTGAAACCGATGAACTGCTCACCAGCGTGTTGCTGGAGAGTAAGACGCAACGCCAGATTATTGGCTTTGCCGGCAGCGAACGTAAATATCCAGCGATCCGCG
Organism: Pantoea sp. SOD02; assembly: GCF_024707505.1. Lineage (GTDB taxonomy): Bacteria > Pseudomonadota > Gammaproteobacteria > Enterobacterales > Enterobacteriaceae > Pantoea > Pantoea symbiotica. The sequence continues at coordinate 2,827,366 of NZ_CP102604.1, forward strand.
CCGCGCTGCAGGGCGGCTGGGTGTCAGGTCTGGTGACCGATGAGGATACAGCGCTGAAGTTGTTGCGGGATTAGGCATCTCCTTCCCCCGCTTGCGGGGGAAGGCCGGGATGGGGGACAGCCCGCACAAAACTACTTCAACGATCCCTTCAAAAATTGCTGCAAGCGTGGGCTTTTTGGGTTACCGAACAGCTCATCTGGTGAACCTTGTTCTTCAATCTTGCCCTGATGCAGGAAGATCACATGATTAGAGACGTGACGAGCAAACTCCATCTCGTGCGTCACCACCACCATGGTTTTGCCCTCTTCCGCCAGCTTCTGCATGATGCGCAGCACTTCGCCGACCAGCTCCGGATCGAGCGCCGAAGTGGGTTCATCAAACAGCAACACTTCGGGCTCCATCGCCAGCGCACGCGCAATTGACACGCGCTGCTGCTGACCACCTGAGAGATGCACCGGATATTTGGCACGCGCACGCGCATCAATGCCGACTTTATCCAGATACTTAATCGCCCGCTCACGCGCTTCCGCTTTGCTCAGCCCCAGCACCTGAATCGGTGCTTCGGTGACGTTATCCAGCACCGTCATGTGGCTCCACAGGTTGAAGTGCTGAAACACCATCGTCAGGCGCGTACGCAGCATACGCAGCTGCTCTTTGTTCGCGACTTTCAGTTGGCCATCGGTGTCGCGCACCAGATTGATCTGCTGGTTGTTGACCACAATGGTGCCTTCGCTCGGTTTCTCGAGGAAGTTAATGCAGCGTAAGAAGGTACTTTTCCCGGAACCGGACGAGCCAATAATGCTGATCACATCGCCGGCATTCGCCTGCAGCGATACGCCTTTCAGAACTTCATGTTCACCGTAACGTTTGTGCAGTTCGGTAACGCTTAATTTATTGTCAGCCATAGTGATACTCAATGCGATGAAGAAGGTTTTACGTGCGCCAGGAAGCGTTGTTCAGCTTTGCGGAACAAGCTAATCAGCCCGTAAGAGATAATCAGATACAGCACCGCAGCGATGCCAAACGCGGTAAACGGCTGATAGGTGGCCGAGTTGATATCGCGCGCGATTTTTAACAGATCCGGCACCGTCGCGGTAAACGCCAGCGCGGTGGAGTGCAGCATCAGGATCACTTCATTGCTGTAAGCCGGCAGCGCGGTACGCAGCGCCGAAGGCAGAATAATGCAGCGATACAATTTAAACGGCGAGAAGCCATAGGCGCGCGCCGCTTCGATTTCCCCGTGCGGCACCGAACGAATCGCACCGGCAAAGATTTCGGTGGTATAGGCGCAGGTATTCAACGTGAACGCCAGCAACGTACAGTTAAGTCCACTGCGGAAGAAAGCGTTCAGCAGCTCAGTGCCTTTCACCACTTCCAGCGTATACATGCCGGAGTAGAACACCAGCAGCTGCACATACAGCGGCGTGCCACGAAACACATAGGTGAACAGCCAAACCGGCGTGGAGATAAAGCGGTTAGAGGAGACGCGCGCAATCGCCAGCAGCACCGCGAGCGAACCGCCGATCACCACCGAGATGATCAATAACCACAGCGTAATCGCGATGCCGGTAAAACGGTAACCATCGGTCCAGAGCAGCTGTTTCCAATACTCCTGAATAATTTCAATCATAGCTCTGCCCTTTTCACACCCACCGTGTAGCGACGTTCAAGCCACCACAGCACGCCGTTCGACAGCGTGGTAAACACCAGATAAATCACACCCGCCACAATGGCGAAGTAGAACGGCTGCCAGGTACTTTTGCCAGCCAGCTGCGTGGCTTTCACCACATCTTCCAGCCCCAGCAGCGAAACCAGCGCCGTGGCTTTGAGAATAACCTGCCAGTTGTTGCCGATGCCCGGCAGCGCAAAACGCATCATGGCCGGGAACAGAATGCGACGGAAGGTTTGCGAGCCGGTGAATCCGAACGCGGTTGCCGCTTCGATCTGCCCTTTAGGCACCGCCAGAAACGCACCACGGAAGGTTTCGGTGAAGTAAGCGCCATAGATGAAGCCGAGCGTGATGATACCGGCGACCATCGGATCGATATCAAACTGCGCCAGTCCCAGCGCATCGGTGAGAGTATTCAGCGCGATCTGCAGACCGTAGAAGATCAGCAGCATCAACACCAAATCAGGCACACCGCGGATTAAGGTGGTGTAGCCTTCAAACAGCATCGCCAGCGGGCGACTGCGGGAAAGTTTGGCGCCAGCACCAATTAAGCCGAGCACCACCGCCAGCAACACGGAACTGAGCGCCAGCTCCAGCGTCACAAGGGTGCCCTTGAGGATTACTTCGGAATAGCCATACAACATGGGTTCAATCCTGTCGTGAGGGTAAGTTACAAACGCTGCCCAACTGACGGACAGTCCTAACCAGGAAATTTGAATCGCAGGATGGATGGCGGCAAGCGTATGAAGCCGGGCAGTTTACATATGTAAGCGCCCGGAGTGAATACTTATGTGCAACCTTCCTGCATTTCACAGACCAGGATTAGGAAACAGGATAATTAATCGCCGTACACGTTGAAATCAAAGTACTTCTTGGCAATCTTGTCGTAAGTGCCGTCTTTGCGCATCTCATTAAAGGCTTTATCGATCGCCGCTTTCAGGTCTGCGTCATCTTTACGCAAGCCCATACCGGTACCCACGCCAAAGACTTTTTCATCTTTCACCGCTGGGCCCGCAAACGCATATTTAGCGCCAACAGGCTGCTTCAGGAAGCCTTCGCTCGCCTGCACTTCGTCCTGGAACGCGGCATCAATACGGCCAGCATTCAGATCCTGATACACCAGATCCTGGTTAGCGTAAGGCGTAACGGTGACACCTTTTGGCTGCCAGTACTCTTTTGCATAAGTTTCCTGGGTGGTGCCCTGCAGCAGACCGATGTTTTTGCCTTTCAGCGATTCAATGGTCGGTTGCAGCGTTGAGCCTTTTGGTGCCACTAAGCGCGCGTTCGCGGCGTACAGTTTTTCAGAGAAGTTGATCTCTTCCTGACGCTTTTCGGTGATTGAAAGAGAAGAGATGATGGCGTCGATCTTCTTCGCTTTCAGCGACGGGATCAGCGCATCGAAATCACTTTCCACATAAGTACATTTAGTCTTGATACGCTTACAAATTTCGTTCGCCAGATCGATATCAAAGCCAACCAGCTGACCTTGCGCGTTCTTGGATTCGAATGGCGGATAAGTCGGGTCAGTTCCGATGCGCAGCGACTGCGGTACAGCGGCGAAGACACTCGCGCTACTTACCATTGTCAGCATCAGAGAAAGAGCCAGAACTCGCTTTTTCATAGGTAACCCTCAAGTGAAGTGCTTATTGTTATGTGGTGCGTGATGTGTTGGTTTGCGCTGTAAGCTGTGCAGGTTTCATGCCAGTTATGCGAATTGGCTAAACGCTGCGCAAGCGCGCTAAATACTGCGCCGGTTAGCGGCGCAAGCACTTAGTTTGTGAGGGAAATATAACAGCGGTGTGAGGAAGAAAAAGCGACATTGTTAACTTTTGGTGCACAAGATGCACGAAGAGTGATCGCACACGCGAATTTGCACACGAGCAGTGCATTAATGCACCATTATGCGCCACTCCAGCGAGTGAAAAGATCTTCCGGCAGCTCAATATCGAATTGATCGAGCACGCGATTCACCGTTTGATCGACTAAATCGCCGATGGATTGCGGACGGTGATAGAACGCCGGCACCGGCGGCATAATCAGCGCACCCAACTCTGCTGCGGTGGTCATCATGCGCAGATGTCCCAGATGTAGCGGCGTTTCACGCACGCACAGCACCAGCTTACGCTGCTCTTTCAGTACCACGTCAGCGGCGCGGGTCAGCAGGCTGTCGCTGTAGCTGTGCACAATGCCCGACAGCGTTTTCATTGAGCACGGCGCAATCGCCATGCCGAGGGTTTTGTAGGATCCGGATGAAATGCTGGCAGCGATGTCGCGCACGTCATGCACCACATCGGCCATCGCTTGCACCTCGCGCAGGCTGAAATCGGTCTCCAGCGCCAGCGTTTGCCGCGCGGCGGGGCTGATCACCAAATGGGTTTCCACCTCCGCCAGCGGTTGCAGCACTTGCAACATGCGTACGCCGTAGATCGCGCCGCTGGCGCCGGAAATGCCAATGATCAGTCGTTTCATAATTCAGCCTTGCAGGTTCAGATTGCGGCAATGATAGCGGCTCGCTGAACAAAAATACAAAAACAAACAGGGCGGGATTGCGCCCGCCCTGCTTTTACTCTGCCACAACCTCCGGCTTAGCCTTCGTTGTGCAGCTCCAGCCCTTCCACTTCAGTCTGACGCGCAATGGCTTTGGAATCGTCATTACGCAGCGACTGCAGATACTCAAGGTACTGTTGATCGACGTCTTTGGTGACGTAGATACCGTTAAATACCGAGCACTCAAAGTTGGCGATATCCGGGTTCTCTTCACGAACCGCTTCGATCAGATCGTTGAGATCCTGGAAAATCAGCGCATCGGCTTTGATCAGCTGGCAAATCTCATCCACTTCGCGGCCGTGCGCAATCAGTTCGGTCGCACTTGGCATGTCGATGCCGTACACGTTCGGGAAACGAATTTCCGGTGCCGCCGAGGCGAGATACACTTTTTTCGCGCCCGCTTCACGTGCCATCTCAATGATTTGCTCAGACGTGGTGCCGCGTACGATGGAGTCATCCACCAGCAACACGTTCTTATCACGGAACTCAGCACGGTTGGCGTTCAGCTTACGGCGAACCGCGCTGCGACGCTGCTGCTGGCCTGGCATGATAAAGGTGCGGCCAACGTAGCGGTTCTTCACGAAGCCCTGACGATATGGCTTGTCGAGGATGCGCGCGATTTCCAGCGCGATATCGGTCGAAGTTTCCGGAATCGGAATCACCACATCGATATCCAGATCTTCCCACTCGCGGGCAATTTTGTTGCCCAGCTTGGTGCCCATGCGCACGCGCGCGCTGTACACCGAGATTTTGTCGAGGAACGAATCCGGGCGGGCAAAATAGACGTACTCGAACAAGCATGGATTGGTTTTCGGGTTCTCGGCGCACTGACGCGTCGAAAGCTGGCCCTGCTCGGTGATGTACACCGCTTCGCCAGGTGCTACATCACGAATGAACTCGAAGCCCAGCGTATCCAGCGCCACGCTTTCTGACGCCACCATGTATTCGGTGCGGCCCCCGGCGATAACGCGCTTGCCCAGCACCAGCGGACGAATACCGTTGGGATCGCGGAAGGCGACCATGCCGTGTCCGATAATCATTGAAACCACTGCGTAAGCGCCGCGCACCTGCTGATGCACCGCCGCCACCGCAGCAAAAATGTTGTCAGCTTCCAGCGGATAGTGCTGAAAACGGTCCAGCTCCTGCGCAAAGATATTCAGCAGGATTTCGGAATCTGAGGTGGTATTGACGTGACGGCGACCCGTTTCGAACAGCTGTTTACGCAATTCATGGGCGTTGGTCAGGTTGCCGTTATGCGCCAACGTGATGCCGTAAGGGGAGTTCACGTAGAAAGGCTGCGCTTCAGAGGCGCTGGAGCTGCCTGCTGTTGGGTAGCGCACATGGCCAATGCCGATGTTGCCCTGCAAACGCTGCATGTGACGCGCTTCGAACACATCGCTGACCAGGCCGTTAGCCTTACGCAAACGGAAGCAGTTAATAGCATCGATGGTACAAATGCCGGCGGCATCCTGCCCGCGGTGCTGAAGCACCGTTAACGCGTCATAGATTGACTGGTTTACTGGCATAAAACCGGTGATACCAACAATACCGCACATATTGTCTTTTCCTCATTAGCCGCACGCCCGATGGTGTCACCGGGGTAAAAAACTCGACGTACTTTTCAGGTAATCGAAAAACCACCTGATGATGTAACTGAATTCGGGGATAAGTTGCGACTGTTGCCAGTCCGGACTTTTCGAAAAGCCGGTGAATGTATCGAGGAAGAACAGCATAGCAGATACGATCAGCACGCCACGCAACGCCCCGAAACAGACACCCAACACCCTGTCGGTTCCCGACAAGCCAGTTTTTTCAACCAGCGAGCCGATGACATAGTTGACGATGGCACCCACAATCAGGGTAGCAACGAATAACACCCCGATGGCGATGCCGTTGCGCACCAGTTCGTCGCTAAAACCGGTAAACCAGACTGCAAGGTAGGCGTAATAATGACTGGCGACAAAAAACGCGCATCCCCAGGTAACGAGAGATAAGGCTTCCCGGACAAACCCACGAATCAGGCTGACCAGAGCCGAAAAACCAACTACCGCAATAATGACGTAATCAATCCAGATCATGAACTCTTCCAGCCCAGTGCTATCGCACCCCTGCATCCAGTTCGGGGCGCATTCTAACAGAAAAAGAAAACGTTTGCGTAGGGTTTTCCGGTTCTGTTTCCGCAAAAAGGGCGATGAAAAAAACTTTCCTCGCCCTGTGTATTATCAGGGATTTAATTCCCTGATATTCAATGATTTTATCGCCGCGCTTCGCTACGAAACTTTTGTAAAGCCGCGCCTTTTACTGTTATCGGCGCGGCTTATCAGCGCTTTATCTGGCGCTATACGGTTTCACCACACCACCGAGGCCGGAAATGCTTTGCAGCTCACTCAGCGAGCCTTGCAGCTTGGCTTTGTTCGCATCCGGACCAACATAAATACGGGTGATTTGTCCCTGCACCGGCGTCGACGGCACGGTGAAGGCGCGATAACCGGAGAGACGTAGCTGCGCGACAATCTCGCTTACTTTCGCCGCATTCTTCAGCGCTCCGAGCTGTACCACAAACGCCTGGCCGGCTGGCGCTGCAGGTTCACTCTGCTTCGGCGTTTCCACCGGTTTTGGCTGTTCCACCGGCTTCGGCTGCTCGACAGGTTTCGGCTTCGGTTGCTCAACCGGTTTTGGCTTCGGCTGTTCAACCGGCTTCGGTTTCGGCTGCTCGACCGGTTTTGGCTTCGGCTGTTCAACCGGTTTCGGCTGCACTTGCTGATGCACCGGCGGCGGCGTCACCACGCTTGGCTCGCTATTCTGCGTTGGCTGCTCGCTGCCGTTGGTGGCGGTCTTACCGCCGTTCTGATTTTGTGCCGCGCCCGCCCCTTCCGGCGGCTGCGCCGGTAAGGGTTGCGTCACCGGCGGCACCATTTCGCTATCCTGCTGATCGTCCGGTTTTGGCACCAGCGGAATGGCGGCGAACTCTTCTTTATAGTGCTTCTTCTTACCGTCCAGCAGGCCGGGCAATACGATGACACCAATCGCCACCAGAATGACCGTACCGACTAAGCGATTTTGGAACTTACTTGCCACTGCCGTTCTCCGCTGCCATCGATTCCATAACCTGCGCTACGGTGTGGAAAGAGCCACACACCAGAATCACATCTTCGGGACGCGCCTGCTGACGCGCCGCTTGCCAGGCCGCATCAACGTTGCTGTAGGCCACGCCGCCATCCAGATGAGCGAGGAGCTCATCGGCGGAGGCACCGCGCGGGCCGTCGAGCGGCGCGCAGTACCAGCGGTCAACCTGAGGCGCCAGCGCCGCCAAAGTCCCCGCGATATCTTTATCGTGCAACATACCGACCACCGCATGCACTTCACCGCTGTGCGGCTCTTCAGCCAGGCGTGAAGCCAGATAATAAGCGGCATGCGGATTGTGCGCCACATCGAGAATGACGCGCGGCGCTTCGCTGACGGTCTGGAAACGCCCCGGCAGAATCGCGAGCGGCAGATGCTGACGAATAATCGCTTCGCTCACCGTTAAACCCGACGCACGCAGCGCGGTCAGCGCGGTGGCGGCATTGGGTAACGGCACCTGCGGCAGCGGTAAATCGCGCAGCTCGCCGTGCGCATCCTGCAACATCCAGCTGGCGCCGGTTTGCTGCCACTGCCAGTCGCGATTGCGCTGCAGCAACACCGCGCCCTTCTCTGCCGCAACATCCGCGATGGTGCCCGGCATATCGGCTTCACCGACAATTGCCGGTTTACCTGCGCGGAACACGCCAGCTTTTTCCCGGCCGATACTTTCACGGTCCGGACCGAGCCAATCGGTGTGATCCAGCGCGATGCTGGTGATCACCGCCACATCGGCATCGACAATATTGGTGGCATCAAGACGTCCGCCCAGGCCGACTTCAAGGATCACCACGTCGAGATTCGCCGCGCGGAACAGATTGAAGGCCGACAAAGTGCCGAACTCAAAGTAGGTCAGTGAAATGTCACCACGTCCGGCTTCAATCGCGGCAAAACTGGCGCTGTGTTGCGCTTCATCCAGTTCAGCGCCCTGCACACGCACGCGTTCGGTGTAACGCACCAGATGTGGCGAGCTGTAAACGCCCACGCGATAGCCCGCAGCCATCAACAGCGTTTCCAGCGTGCGACAGGTGGTGCCTTTGCCGTTAGTACCGGCGACGGTGAAGACAAAAGGAGCGGGTTTGAGCAGGTCGAGGCGTGCTGCGACGCGTTGAATACGATCCAGACCCAGTTCAATGGCCTGCGAGTGCAGATGCTCAAGATAATGAAGCCACGTGGCCAAAGGCGACGTGGCTTGAGGAAGAGAATTATCCATGTGTCCCGTTAAAAATCAATACATTAAATAACTTAAGGTCGCGGGCCATATCGGATGCAACCTTAAGTATTCAATGTAGACGGTGCATTGGAGGAAAGGAACATTGCTGCGCCTTTCCGTTGCCTGTCAGGCTTCGTTGCTCTCCGGCTCAGCCACATTAGGCTGATCACCATCCAGCTGCGGCGCTGGCAGGTTCATCATTTTCGCCAGCAGGCTTGCCAGCTTAAAGCGCATTTCCGGACGACGGATGATCATGTCGATCGCGCCTTTCTCAATCAGGAACTCACTGCGCTGGAAGCCCGGCGGCAGTTTCTCACGCACGGTCTGCTCGATAACGCGTGGACCGGCAAAGCCGATCAGCGCTTTCGGTTCCGCCACGTTGAGATCGCCCAACATCGCGAAGCTGGCTGAAACGCCGCCCATGGTTGGGTCGGTCAGCACGGAGATGTACGGCAAGCCGCGCTCCTGCATTTTCGCCAGTGCAGCACTGGTTTTCGCCATCTGCATCAGCGACTGCAGCGCTTCCTGCATACGAGCACCGCCTGATGCGGAGAAGCAGATCAGTGGGCAGTTGTCTTCCAACGCCTGCTCAACGCCACGCACAAAGCGTGCGCCAACCACAGAACCCATTGAGCCGCCCATAAAGGAGAACTCAAAGGCCACAGCAACAATCGGCATGCCGTGCAGCGTGCCTTTCATCGCCACCAGCGCATCTTTCTCGCCGGTATCTTTCTGTGCGGCGACCAAACGGTCTTTATACTTCTTCGAGTCGCGGAACTTCAGCAGATCCTTCGGTTCCAGCTCGCTACCCAGCTCAACCAGCGAACCTTCATCCAGCATGCTATGCAGACGCTCACGGGCGTGCATGCGCATGTGATGGTCGCACTTCGGGCAGACCTCGAGGTTACGCTCCAGCTCGGCGCGGTACAGCACCTGTCCACAGCTATCGCACTTGGTCCACACCCCTTCCGGGATGCTGGCTTTGCGCGTTGGCGTGGCAGTGCTTTTATTCAGTATGCGTTCAATCCAGCTCATTGATGACCTTTCTATTTAATGCTGACCTGGTCCAGTCTTCTCATTGCTGCTGAAATCACCTTCAGCAGGCCGTAAATGTCGCTCATTAAACCACAACCCGTTCACGCTGTGGATAAAAATCTGGTTACGAGCTTACTGTGACTTCTGCTGACGGCGGTGACGCCACACTTCAATTACGCCTGGCAGTATGGAAACCACGATGATGCCAACGATCAGCAGCTTCAGGTTCTCCTGCACAATCGGCAGGTCGCCAAACAGGTAACCGGCGTAAGAGAACAGCAGCACCCACAGCAGTGCGCCCGTAACATTGTAGAGCGCGAAGTGGCGATAAGACATGTGTCCCATCCCTGCCACAAAGGGGGCAAAGGTTCGCACGATTGGTACAAAGCGCGCAAGTATAATGGTTTTGCCACCGTGGCGATCGTAGAACGCGTGGGTTTTATCCAGGTAACTGCGACGGAAAATTTTCGAGTTCGGGTTACTGAACAGCTTCTCACCGAACAGACGCCCAATAGTGTAGTTCACCGCATCACCGAGGATGGCGGCGATCACCAACAGCGTCACCATCAGATGCACGTTGAGATCGTTACCCGGCAGTGCCGCCAGCGCACCGGCAACAAAAAGCAGGGAATCACCAGGCAGGAACGGCGTGACCACCAAACCGGTTTCACAGAACAGAATCAGGAACAGAATGGCGTAAATCCAGATGCCGTACTGCGCCACCAGTTCGGCCAAATGCACATCAATATGCAGAATAAAATCGACCAGAAAGTGGATGAACTCCATATAACAACGACTCCCCGATACCCGTCATACTTCAAGCTGCAGCTGCGTTGGCTGCGTGCGCTCACCTCGGTCACTTACTGATGTAAGCTCCCGAGGATTCACTCACTTGCCGCCTTGCCGCAGCTCGAATTATTTAGGGTATACATATTAAAGTAATGGTTAATCCGCGAGGAACAAGGGTCCCAACGCAGGCTGAGGTAATGCAAAGTGGGATGGATAATCCACCGCCACCAGATAAAGCCCCTCGGCTTTGGCGGTCGCCGCCGCCAGCTTACGATCTTTGGCCGCCAGCAGCGTCGCCATCCACTCTTCCGGCTGATTACCGGTGCCGATTTCCATCAGGCTGCCAACAATGTTACGCACCATGTGATGCACAAAAGCATTGGCTTTGATATCCACCACCACATACGGCCCATGACGCGTGACGTTAAGATGCATCACATTGCGCCACGGCGTGCGTGACTGGCACTGCACCGCGCGGAATGAGGTGAAGTCATTCTCGCCAATCAGCGCCTGCCCGGCGCGCTGCATCTTCTCTGCATCCAGCGGATGGTAATAATGGGTAATGCCATTGCCCAGAATCGCCGGACGCAGCCGATGGTTGTAAATTACGTAGCGATAGCGGCGTGCCGTCGCGCTAAAACGGGCATGGAACTCCTCCGGCACCGCTTTCACCCAACGCACCGCGATATCATCGGGCAGATTGGCGTTCACGCCCAACGTCCAGGCCGCGTCAGCACGCGGCGAAGTGGTTTCGAAATGCACCACTTGTCCTGTGCCGTGCACGCCAGCATCGGTGCGGCCCGCGCAGAACACCACCACCGGATGATCCGCCACTTTCGACAGCGCCTTTTCCAGCTTTTCCTGCACGCTGCGCACTTCATTTTGCCGCTGCCAGCCGTAATAACGGCTGCCATCGTATTCAATACCCAACGCCAGCTTAAGCGTCTTACCTTCAGGCAACATTAATAGAAATACTCCTGCACCAGTTTTTCAGCAGTTTTTACCGCCATCAGTGCACCGCCGAAACGGATGTTGTCTGCCACAGACCAGAACTGCAGCAGCTCTGGGATGCCGTAATCATTGCGCACGCAGCCAATGCTCAGCACGTCGCTGCCAGATGCATCGCCCACCTGCGTTGGGTAATCGCTCTCTTCGCTCAGGTTGATATCCCCGGAGCGGCCCAGTTCATCTCGCGCTTCTTCTGCAGAAAGCGGGCGCAGATTCTCCACGTGCACGATCTGCGCATTGCCGTAGAACACCGGTGCCTGCACGCTGCTTACCGCGATCGGCAAACCTTCGTCTTGCAGCACTTTACGCACCTGCTCAACCACGCGACGCTCACTCTCGACGCTGCCATTGCTGTCAGCCAGCAGCGGCAAAATGTTGAACGCCAGTTGGCGGCCAAAGTAGTGCTGCTCCGCAGGTACGCCGTTCAGCAAACGCGCACTTTCACCGGCCAGGCCATCAACCGCCGCTTTGCCGTGACTGGAAGCCGCAATCAGGTTGGTAACCTGCAAACGGCTCAGACCGGCGAGATTCACCAGCGGTTTGATTGCGCACAGCAGCTGGCTCACCAGGCTGTCGGCAACTGTAATGATGTTGCGATTGCGGTAATCCGCCAGCACTTGTGGATTCACATCTGGCACCACCAGCGGCACGTCCGGTTCGAGCGCGAACAGGTCGCTGCTATCGATCACCAGACAACCCTGGCTGGCGGCTTCTTCGGCATAGCGCGCCGAGGCTTCACGACCTGCAGTGAAGAACGCCAGCTGCACTTGTGTCCAGTCAAATTCGGCCACGTCCTGCACCAGCACGGTACGTCCCTCAAAACGTTTGTTCTCACCGGCACCGTTTTCACTCGCCAGTAGATACAACTCACCAACCGGGAACTGGCGTTCAGCCAGCAGTTCCAGTACAGCGTTCCCTACTGCGCCTGTTGCGCCCAAAAGCGCGATATTCCAGCCGTCAGACATGTTGGTTACTCCAGAGATTGACACAAAAACAGAAGGCGATGAAAACATCGCCCGAGATTTAGGAATTATCCCCCGCAATATTGCAGGTGATTGAAATTTCTTTACAAACTGGCGCGGAAGCCAAGTTGATTGAGCATCGCCGCCGTCTCCGCATCATCGCAATGCACCTGCAGCGATGACCATTCACGACGCTCTTCATATTGCTTGCGCAGGCGATCAAACTCGCCTGGCTTTGCCGCCACTTTACGCAGTGGCGCATCGTCGCGGCGCACATCATACACCAGATGCACTAAGCGTTTTAGCGTTGGCTGATCGAGCTTGCCGCGCAGGGTGATAGAACCAAATTCCGGTGCGGGCAGCAGGCTTTCCAGCGCCACCTGCTGCGGCTGGCCGATAAAGTCGCACCAGGCTTCAAACACTTGCGTGGTGCCACGCGCTTTACCTTCCAGCGTGTAGCCGGCGATATGTGCGGTGGCGATATCAACTTTATCCAGCAGCTCGAGCGACAGATCCGGTTCTGGCTCCCACACATCCAGCACCACGCTGAGATCGTGGCGCATTTTCAGCACTTCCAGCAGCGCTGCGTTATCCACCACCGGACCGCGGCAAGCGTTGATCAAAATGGTGTTGGGTTTAAGCGCCATCAGCAGCGCCGCATCGGCCAGATGCCAGCTTTTATAAGGGCCATCTTTAAACAGCGGCGTGTGGAAAGTCAGGATGTCGGCCTGTGCCACCAGATCATCCAGCGAATGGAAGGTTTCCTGATCGCCACGATCGGCGCGTGGCGGATCGCACAGCAGCGTTTTCACGCCCCAGGCTTGCAGACGCTTCTGCAGGCGGCCTCCGACATTACCCACGCCAACAATGCCCACTGTGCGATCGCGCAGTTCAAAACCAGCGCGCTCCGCCAGCAGCAGCAGCGAGGAGAAAACATATTCCACCACCGCAATGGCGTTACAGCCTGGCGCCGCAGAGAAGCTAATGCCGGCCGTTGCCAGCGATGCATCATCAATATGATCGGTGCCCGCCGTCGCGGTGCCGACAAACTTCACCGGCGTACCGGCCAGCAGCGCCGCATTCACTTTGGTGACGGAACGCACCATCAGGCCATCGGCATCTTGCAACTCGGCTTCCGGCAACGGACGTCCCGGCACCGCCACAACATCGCCGGTGCGGCTGAACAGTTCACGGGCATAAGGCATATTTTCATCGACGAGAATTTTCACTGCGGCGGTCCTGTCTGCAAAAATTTAAGGCGCGTATTTTGCCATAAAGCCGGGGATTAACCTAACCGACTGCGATAGCGATCGGGCGTGGTACCGGCCTGTTGCTGGAACATCACAATCAGCGCCGAGGCGGAGCTGTAACCCAGCTCATGGGCGATGCCCTGCACGCTGCAGCCCTGCTCCAGCAGCGCGATAGCGCGCAGAAAGCGTAAACGTTGCCGCCACTCGCTGAACGACATATTCAACTGCTGCTGACAGCGTCGCGCTAGCGTACGCTCGGTGGTGAACACGCGCTTCGCCCATTGTGCCAGCGTGGTGTTATCGCCGGGATGCGCTTCGAGCGCGCGCAGAATCGGCGCGAGGAATTTGTCATCTGACATCGGTAAATAGCTGTTGTGCACCGGCGCCAGACGCAGGCGATCAATCAACACTTCGCACATGTGCCAGTCGGCTTGCGTCTGCGGCTGCTCCAGTTCACGGCGGGCAAAATCATTCATGATGGCGTGCCCAATGGCATCGACATGCAATAAGCAGGCTTTATCCGGCAGGCCCGCGCAGAGATCGGCGGCAAGATTAAAGGTGCGAAAACGCGCATCGTTGTGGTTGTAGCTGCTGTGACGATGGCCGGCCGGGATCCAGATCGGAATATCGGCGGGCGTCAGCAGACGTTCGCCCTCCACTTCCATCTCCAGTACGTGGCTGGTGACAAAAATCACCTGGCCCCAATCATGCGCATGCGTGAGGTATTCGGTTTTGGCGTTGACCTCGTCGTAACGCATAAAGAAGCGCAGCAAGGGCGCATCAATCGGCGGCTGGTATTCGACTTGAAGATTCATTCTGTCCGGTCACTAACAAATATTGTCCGATTTTAACTATCTACTTTAAACCGGTCAAACGTAAACTATTCGCGATTATCTGAGGAGCTGTATCATGAATTTACTGTTTCCGCTGATCGCGGTGCTGATCTGGTCGATCAACACTATCGTCAGCAAACTCTCGGCGGGAAGTATCGATCCTGCGGCGATCTCCTTCTATCGCTGGCTGCTGGCGCTGGTGGTGCTGGCACCGTTTTGCCTGCCGGGCGTGTGGCGCCATCGTCACACCATCAAAGCCAACGGCTGGCGATTGCTGATCCTCGGTCTGCTCGGCATGGTGCTGTATCAAAGCCTCGCTTATTACGCAGCGCACAGCGTTTCTGCGGTGATGATGGGGATTCTCGGCGCGACCATTCCGCTGCTGACCATTCTGCTCAGCCTGGTGGTGCTGCGCCTTGCACCGACGCGCGGCATTTTGATTGGCGGCTTGCTGTCGTTCGCCGGTTTGGTGTGGCTGGTGAGCGAAGGCAATCCGGCACAGTTGCTGAATCAACGGCTTGGCAATGGTGAATTGATGATGCTGGCAGCGTCCACTTCCTACGCCTTGTACGGCGTGCTGACCAAACGCTGGGCGATTCCGCTGCCAACCTGGCAAAGCCTGTATGTGCAGATTTTCTTTGGCGTGCTGCTGTTGCTGCCTGGCTTCCTGCATGCGCCGGATGTCACGCTCAATATGCACAATCTGCCGCTGGTGCTGTATGCCGGACTGTTTGCGTCGATCATCGCACCGTTCCTGTGGATCCTTGGCGTGCAGCGTCTGGGTGCCAGCACCACCAGCATTTTTATGAATTTCGTACCGGCGTTTACTGCCATTATTGCCGTGATGTTCCTGCATGAGCAGCTACACGCCTATCACTGGATTGGCGGCGGCATGACGTTAGTTGGCGTTATTCTGGCGCAACGTCTGAAAACCCCGCTGCGTAAGCCACGTAGCGCGACCCTTGCCGATCCTGCTGCCTGATTTTATTATCCGGAAAGGCCGCAGCCCCCGTGGATTTCCTGGGGGCTTTTGCTATCATGTGGCCTCTTTTTTCCGGCGCACCCGGATCTGACCCGT
Organism: Pantoea sp. SOD02; assembly: GCF_024707505.1. Taxonomy (GTDB): domain Bacteria; phylum Pseudomonadota; class Gammaproteobacteria; order Enterobacterales; family Enterobacteriaceae; genus Pantoea; species Pantoea symbiotica. The sequence continues at coordinate 2,842,870 of NZ_CP102604.1, forward strand.
TTTCAAGGATTCCGCCATGCAACCTCTCAGCGGTCCCGGTGTGCCCGCGGGCGATCGTTCCCCTTTATCTCAGGCCACTGGCCCGACGCGTCCTGGCGGTCCAGCCGGTGAGCAGCCGCTCTCTCCTGCCCAGCGCACCACGCTGGAACGCCTAATCGTGCGCATTATGTCTTTGAGTACGCTGAAAGCGCCGGAGCTCTGGGCTGGCGTGCGGCATGAAGTCGGGGTGAAGAGTGAAGCGGAGCTGCAATCGCGCCACTTCCCGGCGGCGGAACAGCATCTCAATGGTCGCTTGACGCAAGTGCAAAACAGCCTCGCTACGCGCCAGCTGTTGCAGCAACTGCTGGAAAAATTGCCGCAGGGAAATAATCGCCAGGCGGTGAGCGAATTTATTCGTCAGCAGTTTAACCAAACGGTGTTGAGCGCGTTGTCGCAGGATCAGCTGCGTCAGGTGCTGACCATGTTGCAAAACGGCCAGATGGCGATCCCGCAGCCGCAGCAAACGCGCGTGTCCGATCGCAGCTTGCTGCCGGCAGAACAGCAATCACTGAATCAGCAGGTTACGCGTCTTGCAGCGAAAACCGGTGAATCGCCGGTGAAATTGCTGGCCGATACGCTGAAGCTGGTGCATCTGAAAAGTGGCGATCCGATTCCATCACGCCACTTCCCACTGCTGACGCAATATTTGCAGGTGCGTCAGACGCTGGCTCAGCACAGTGCGCCGACTTTGCAGATGCTGGAAACCTCGCTGCGCCAGCCGTTAACCCACGATGAGCAGCGACTGCTGGAAGATTACAGCCAGCAACGTTTCCAGGCGCTGCCGACCACCGTGCTGACGCCAGCGCAGACGCAGGATCTGCTGAATCTGCTGTTTAGCCGCCGCGCCGAGAAACTGCATGAGCAGCCGCTGGCCGATAGCCAAATTCGTCCGCAGCCAATCTGGTCGCCGTTTATCCAGATGCTGCCGCAGCCGCTGGCCCAGCGCCCGGCACTCACGCTGATTGCCGGTATCTTCTTGTTCATCTTCCTGCTGTGGCTGTTTATCTAGCAGCCGCAGTTGGCAGCGGGCGTGGCGTGCGGCCATTCACCCGCTGCCGCGCCCCACGCCATTGGATGGCCATCGCGCTTCCAGAAATCCAGCCCGCCAATTAACTCCTTGACCTGAAAACCCAGCGACGCCAGCTTGAGCGCAGCTTTGGTTGAACCGTTACAACCGATGCCGTCGCAATAGGTGATGTAAACTTTGCTGCGATCAAGATGCGCAGTGGATTCCGCATTCATGGTGCGATGCGGAAACGAAAGTGCACCGCAAATATGGCCAGCCTGATACACCTCGTCAGAACGCGCATCAATCACCACGATTTCCGTGATGCCCTGCGCCAGATCCTCCGCTAAATCCCACGCATCGGTGTAGTACGCCAGTTTATGTTGCAGATACGCCACGCTTTCACTGGCGCTGGCTGGAGCAATTTTTAAGACCGCTGACATCGCATTCTCCTGTTATGATTTTCAGCTAGTTTACGGCAAAGTGGTCTGCATATTGATACCACTTCCAGCATAGTGATAAGACCATTGTGACCACTTCATTTCTCGCGCTGTTTAGCCATCAAACTCAGGGCGGTTTGCGTGAGCGATTGTGCAATACCTTGCGTCAGGCCATCGCCAACGGGCATCTGCGGCATGAGCAGAAGTTGCCGTCCAGCCGCCAGTTAGCCAGCGATTTATCGCTGTCGCGCGTCACGGTGGAGGCAGCTTACGCGCAGTTAGAGAGCGAAGGTTATCTGCAGCGTCACGCTGGGCGAGGAACTTTTGTTTCGATTCGCATGGCATCGCCCATGCAGAAACCTCGCATCGAGCGATCACCGCACTTTTCCCAGCGCGGCCAGCAGGTTTTGGCAACCGGCGGCTGTCAGGATCCGCCCTTTCCTCACGCCTTTGCCGCCGGTTCGCCCGAGTTACGCGCTTTCCCGCACGCGCAGTGGCGTCGCATCAGCAATCAGGTTCAGCGCTCGATGGGCAGCAAAGTGATGGGTTACGGCGATCCGCTTGGATTGCCCTCGCTGCGGCAAGCGGTGGCGGATTATCTGGCGCTGTCGCGCGGCGTACGCTGCACGGCGGAGCAAGTGGTGATCCTCACCAGCTCGCAGCAGGCGCTACAGTTGCTGGCGCTGATGTTCCTCGATGCGGGTGACGAAGTGTGGCTGGAAGAGCCGGGTTATCCCGGCGCGCGTAATGCGTTTCTTGCCGCCGGAGCGCGCTGTCGCGCGATGCCGCTGGATGCTGAAGGTGCAATGCCGCTGAGCGGCAGCGCGAAATTGGTCTATCTGACACCGGCGCATCACTATCCCACCGGCACAGCCATGAGCCTGGCGCGGCGCTTGCAGTGGCTGGCGTGGGCGCAACAGCAGGATAGCTGGCTGATAGAGGACGATTACGACAGCGAATTTCACTACGACGATCGCCCCGCTCCGGCACTGCAAGGGTTAGCAGCGGATGGTCGGGTAATTTGCCTTGGTACCTTTTCCAAAACGCTGTTCCCATCGCTGCGACTGGCGTGGATGGTGGTGCCGCCACAACTGGTGGAGCCGTTGGGCCGCGCGCGCAGCGTGATGGATGGTCACAGCGCGTTGCTGCCGCAGGCGATTTGCGCAGAGTTTCTGCAGCAAGGCCATTTCGCCAGCCATTTGCGCCTGATGCGCCAACTCTATCGCAGCCGACGTGACTGCTTGCTGGCGCAAATTGAAACGCGCCTACAACCGTGGCTCCAACCGCTGCCAGCGGCGGGCGGCTTACAGTTGACGGTACAGCTGTTGCAAGGAGATGAAGCGCGACTCACGCAACAAGCCAGCGAAGTCGGATTGCTGCTGCCGCGCCTGTCGCCGCTTTATGCCGGTGAAGTGCAGCAAGCGGGCTGGCTACTGGGCTTTGCAGCGCTGACGCCCGGTGAGATTGTCAGCGCCTGCGATAAGCTGGTTACGCTGTTGTCGCACTCCGCGCAAACGTCCAGGTGACCAGAATGCCCAGCGCCGCACAACAGGCACCCGCGGCATAGACCGAGCCGTAACCCAACGCCGTCGCCAGCAAGCCGGTCAACGGGCCGCTGGCACCGTAGGCGATATCCTGAAACGCCGAGAAACCGCCGAGCGCGGTGCCGCGAATCTGTGGCGATACGCGCTTAATCACTTCGACGCCCAGCGCCGGGAAGATCAGCGAGCAGCCGCAGCCGGTCAGGGCCGCGCCAATCAGCGCCATCCAGCCAGAACTGGCGAACGCCAGCAGCAGCAGACCGGCGGTTTCCACCAGCAAAGAGACCATCGCCACTTTTACGCCGCCGTGTCGATCCGGCAAGCCGCCAAAGAACACGCGCACCAGCACAAACGCACAGCCAAAAGCGGTCAGCGCGAAACCGGCATTGCCCCAATTTTCTGCAGCAAAATAGAGTGACGTAAAGGTGCCGATTACCGCAAAGCCGGTGCCCTGCAGCGCCAGCGCCAATCCCGGCTGAAAGATAATCTTCACTACGCTGAACAGCGATGGCCGCTCGCCACCGGCGACCGGCACTTTACCAATCCAGCTGTTGATCCCCAGCGCCAACAACGGCAGAACCAGCGCGACAGCGCCCAACGCAGCAAAGCCGCCGTACTGATTGATCAGCAAGCCGAGCGGTGCGCCAGCCGCCAGCGATCCGTAAATCGCCATGCCATTCCACGACATCACTAATCCGGAACGTTTGCTACCCACCAATCCCATGCCCCATGTCAGATTGCCGGTCAGCAGCAGGCTTTCGCCGAATCCTAACAGCAAGCGCCCTATCGCCAGCAAACCAAACTTCGTCCACGGAGAAACCGGTAACAACGCCGCCGCCAGATACGCAACGCCCACCAGCGCGATGGCCAGCATGCCGTGCTGGGTGGTGAGTTTTGCACCGTGCTGATCGGCACGACGTCCGGCAAAGCTGCGCGTTAACAACGTGGCAAAGAACTGAATCCCCACCGCCACGCCAACCATCAGGTTGCTCATGCCGAGTTCATGATGGACATATAGCGGGATCACCGGCAGCGCGAGGCCAGCGGTCAGATAAGTGAGGAACACCGCAAATGAGGTGCAGGCCAGCGGCATAACGGATTGCGTCTGCGCGTCAGCAGTCGTGGTCATGATGGGTCAAACTCCTTGTACTAACCAGACACGCGCTTGCTGCCAAAACAGAAACGGGATATTTGGTTCACGTTAGTGTGAAGTGATAATTTTATTTCGGATGGAGTGAGAGTTTAGGCAAGCAGGAGGTGGATTGTCAAAAACAACAAAGGCCGGATAACCGGCCCTTGTGATATTGCTGGCATAATTAGGTCGCCATGAATGGCGACCCTACGGGATTATGCTGGCAACTTACGCATGGTAAGAGTTGCGTTAGTTCCGCCAAAACCAAAGCTGTTCGACATCACGGTGGTCAGCGCTTTTTCAGTTGGCTTGGTCACGATGTTCAGACCTTTACCCGCTTCATCCAGCTCTTCCACGTTGATGCTTGGTGCGATGAAACCGTGCTCCAGCATCAGCAAGGTGTAGATCGCTTCCTGCACGCCCGCCGCACCCAGTGAGTGACCGGTCATAGCTTTGGTGGCAGACAGTGATGGGCAGTTATCGCCGAACACTTCACGAATAGCACCCAGCTCTTTCACATCACCAACTGGCGTAGAAGTGCCGTGGGTGTTGAGGTAATCGATTGGGGTATCGAGACCTTGCATCGCCATCTTCATGCAGCGCACTGCGCCTTCGCCTGAAGGAGCAACCATATCTGCGCCATCAGAGGTTGCGCCGTAGCCAACGATCTCAGCGTAGATGTGTGCACCACGTGCCAGAGCGTGTTCCAGCTCTTCAACCACCACCATACCGCCGCCGCCAGCGATGACGAAGCCGTCACGGTTGGCATCGTAAGTACGTGAGGCTTTTTCTGGGGTTTCGTTGTACTTGGTCGACAGTGCGCCCATCGCATCGAACTCACAGGCCATTTCCCAGCTCAGCTCTTCGCCGCCGCCAGCAAAAACGATGTCCTGTTTGCCCAGTTGAATCTGCTCAACCGCGTTACCGATGCAGTGTGCAGAAGTGGCACAGGCTGAACTGATTGAGTAGTTCACGCCGTGAATTTTGAACGGGGTTGCCAGGCAAGCAGACACGCCTGAACCCATCGCTTTGGTCACCACATAAGGACCGACCGCTTTCAGGCCGCGTGGGCTACGCATCGCGTCAGCTCCAAACACCTGATAACGCGGAGAACCGCCGCCAGAACCAGCAATCAAACCGACACGTGGATTCTGCTGATACTGCTCTTCAGTCAGGCCAGAATCTTTGATCGCTTCGGCCATGGAAAGGTAAGCATAAATAGAGGCATCACTCATAAAACGCACGATTTTGCGATCGATGAGCCCGTTGGTATCCAGTTTGACGTTGCCCCATACGTGGCTGCGCATACCGGCATCTCTCATCTCTTCAGAGAAAGTAATACCGGAACGGCCTTCACGCAGAGAAGCCAGCACTTCTTGCTGGTTATTACCAATGCTGGAAACAATACCCAGGCCAGTAATCACTGCACGTTTCATTCAATAATCCTCGTTCCACATATTTGGATGACGTGCACTCTAGCGTACAGTTGTAAGCCGAACAAGTCCGATCAGCCATTTCCCTTTGTAAATTTGCGTCATGTGACGTCTATCGCTAAACTCGCGCCACTGCCTCAAATATGAGCCTTTCCCCGTGAAATTAACCCCGGTTGAACACGCCCAAATAAACTGGAATGAACAGGGTACACCTGTGTCCCGAGCGTTCGGCGACGTCTATTTCTCCAACGATAATGGACTGGAGGAAACGCGCTACGTGTTCCTCGATGGCAACCACATTCCACACCGTTTTGCCGCACATGCGCGCGATTTATTTATTGTCGCTGAGAGCGGTTTTGGGACTGGTCTGAACTTTCTCACCCTGTGGCAAGCCTTCGATCGCTTCCGTAATGAGCAACCCAACGCCACTTTGCAGCGTCTGCACTTTATCAGCTGCGAGAAATTTCCGCTGACGCACGCCGATCTTGCTGCCGCACATGCCCATTGGCCGGAGCTGCTGCCGTGGGCCGAACAGCTGCAACAGCAGTGGCCGCAGGCGTTGCCGGGCTGTCAGCGCCTGCTGTTTAACGGCGGCGAAGTCACGCTGGATCTCTGGCTTGGTGATATTAACGCGCTAATTCACACCTTTGATGACAGTCTCAATCGTCAGGTGGATGCATGGTTCCTTGATGGCTTCGCGCCAGCGAAAAATCCGGAGATGTGGACGCCAGAGCTGTTCTCCGCGATGGCGCGCCTCGCCCGTCCGGGCGGCACGTTGGCGACCTTCACCGCATCGGGGTTTGTACGGCGCGGGCTGCAGGACGCCGGTTTCAGCATGCAGAAGCGCAAAGGCTTTGGTCACAAGCGTGAAATGCTGGTCGGCGTAATGGAACAGGCTGCAGAATTGCCGCACAGCCAGCCGTGGTATGCGCGCCCGCCGGCCAGCAGCCAGGATGTGGCGCTGATAGGCGGCGGCGTCGCCAGTGCAGTATTGGCGCTGGCACTGTTGCGACGCGGTTGGCGCGTGACGCTCTATTGCGCCGATGACGCGCCCGCGCTGGGCGCATCCGGCAATCGTCAGGGCGCGCTCTATCCGCTGCTGAACCAGCACGATCCCGCGCTGGCCACCTTCTTCCCGGCGGCTTTTGGTTTTGCCCGACGTCTGTACGATCGGCTGCCAGTGGAGTTTGAACATGACTGGAGCGGCGTGTTGCAGCTGGGCTGGGATAGCAAAAGCGCGGAGAAAATCGCGCAGATGCTCAATATGGAACTGCCGCATGACATCGCGTACGGCGTTAATAAAGAAGAAGCGCAACAGCTGGCAGGCGTCGAACTCGGCGTCGGCGGGATTTTCTATCCGCAAGGCGGCTGGCTGTCGCCTTCTCAGCTAACCAGCAATTTGCTGGAATACGCGCAATCGCTGGGATTACGCCTTCACTGGCTGCATCGCGTCACGCAGTTAACGCACGATGAAGATCACTGGACGTTGCACTTTAGCCAGCAGCCACCAGTGCAGCATCCCCAAGTGGTACTGGCAAATGGTCACGCGTTGCTGGAACTCGAGCAAAGCAAAATGCTGCCGGTCTACGCGGTGGCGGGACAGGTGAGCCACGCGCCGACCAATCCGTCATTAGGCGCGCTGCGCACCGTGCTGTGCTACGACGGCTATCTCACGCCGGTCAGCCCGAACTTTGCCACCCATTGCATCGGCGCTAGCTATCATCGCGGCGAAACCGCGACGGATTTCCGCGCCGACGATCAGCAGGAGAATCGCCAGCGGCTGATCAACTGTTTGCCGGAAAGCCAATGGCCGCAGCAAGTTGATGTGTCAAATAACCAGGCGCGCAACGGCGTGCGCTGTGCCACGCGCGATCATCTGCCGATGAGCGGCAGCGTGCCAGATTATGACGCCACCCTGGCGCAGTATGCCGACTTGCCGGAACAGCGTGCGCGCGCTGCAAATGTGTCCGATGCGCCGGTACATAACGGTTTGTTTGTGTTGGGAGCACTAGGTTCGCGTGGCTTGTGCAGCGCACCGCTGGCGGCTGAAGTGCTGGCAGCGCAGATGAGCGGCGAACCGCAGCCGCTGGATGCTGCCACGCTGGCGGCGATGAATCCAAATCGCTACTGGGTACGAAAACTGCTGAAGGGTAAAAAAGCGGGTCGATAATCTGCGGGGCGAGCGATCGCCCCGAGACGTTAAGCGGTTTGACGTGCCTGCAGGAACAGATTGTCCCACATGCCGGTGACCAGCGCCTGATCGCGTGGCGACAGTTCACCGGCAGCAATGGCTTTTTGCAGGCTGTTGGTAACGTGAGTTTGCAGCGCTTCCGGCGTGTGTTCACCGCTCAGCTCAATCTCCGCCACTGCCAGGGTCAGATGACCACGCAGATAGCCGCCCGCAAACAACTCGTCATCGCTGGCGTGATCGACCATATCGTCAATCAGGGCCAGAATTCGGGTTTCAAATTCTACGATCATCTCTTCCTCTCTTCTTATAACCTTCGCGGATTACAGATCTTCCGGCCAGGGGAATTGTGCCGCCGTCAGTGCCGGCGTGCCGTAATAATTCGTCAGTGCATCAATGAAACGGGCCGGTCGCAGCGGAATGCCCTGCTCCAGATACGTCATCACTTGCGCATGAACCTTACGCTGAAACGCGATGCGATCTGGCTCACAATCGCCTTCGAGATTGTCACAACTGACGTTGAAGGGAAAGCCCGCCGCCACGCAGAACAACCACTCCAGCGCCTGCGGTTTCACCTCAACCGATTCGAACTGGCTCTGCGTTTGCGCATCGCGTCCGTCCGGGCAATACCAATAACCAAAATCTACCAGCTTGCGGCGCGCTTCACCGGCAATGCACCAGTGGGAAATTTCATGTAGTCCGCTGGCGTAATAACCGTGCGCGAACACCACGCGATTCCACGGTGAGGTTTCATCCGCTGGAAGATAAATAGGTTCGTCGTCGCCTTTAATTAGACGGGTCTGAAAATCGTCAACGAAGCAGCCATCAAAGATGGCAATCAGCTGATCGTAATGGTGTGTTGTACTCATAATTTTTAATCTTTAAAAAAAACCGGCGCCATTGTCGCATTGGCAGCCGGTCTTGACGAGTGTTGGATTACAGCGTGGCCAGCCAGGCCATCAATTCTCCGCCGTGACTGTCCCATAACAATTTGGCGCTCATTACCGCAGAAACGATCACCACCATGGGGCGAATCAGTTTCTGACCGCGGCTCAATACCAGTCTGGCGCCGAGGCGCGCGCCGATAACGGCGCCGAGCAGCATAATCGCGCCGGTGCCCCACACCACTTTGCCGCCGAACATAAAGAACAGCAGACTGCCAAAATTCGAGGTGAAATTTAGGATTTTGGCGTGGGCGGTGGCTTTCGCCAGATTGAAGCCGCACAGCGTAACGAAGGCCAGCGCGTAGAACGAGCCGGCGCCGGGACCAAAAAAGCCGTCGTAGAAACCGACACAGCCGCCGCCCACCAGCGCATAAGGCAAACCGTGCAGACGACGTTCGCGATCTGCTTCACCCAAACGCGGCATCAGCAGGAACCACAAACCGATACAGATCAGCAGCAGCGGCAAGATTTGGCGCAGCACATCTGCTTGTAGGTGCTGAATCAGAATGGTGCCGGCAATCGCGCCAAGAAAGGTCATGGCGATATTCAGCCACTGCTCGTTCAGCTTCACCGCGCCGCGACGAATGAAATAGAGGCTGGCTGAGAATGAACCACCGACCGATTGCAACTTATTGGTGGCTAACGCCTGCGCTGGAGAGAGTCCGGCCGCCAGCAATGACGGCACGGTAAGCAATCCACCACCGCCCGCGATCGAGTCGATAAACGCCGCCAGCATTGCCACGAAAAACAGCACACCAACGACTAGCGGGCTAACAACGAACCAATCCATTGAAATACCTACAGAAGATGCTTATCGAGTAAAGCCTGACAAGACGGCGGTAGTGGCGGCGGCGTTTTCTTCACCGGCGGCGTGCTGCCTGGTTTTTTCGGCAGGAACCAGCTATCCAGCTCAGCGCCACAGCCATCGCCTGCTGGTTGAGGAGCCTGATCTTCACACTCCAGACTGCCCGCCGGGCAACGCAAACGCACATGCATGTGCGCGCGATGGGCAAACCACGGACGTACTTTATTCAGCCACGCACGATCGCTACCAGCATCGGCACAAAGCTGCCGTTTAATGGCTGGATTGACGAAGATACGCGTGACTTCGTCGTCTTTCGCTGCCAGTTTAATCAGGCTATCAATTTGTGGTTGCCAGTGACGTGAAATCACCTGCTTATCATCGGCAGAAACCAAATCGAGCGGCTGCGGCTTGAGCAATTGCTGCGCCGTCCAGCGGGTTTTCGGCAGTTGCAGCCAGATATCAACATCCAGACCGGTTTGATGGCTGGCGTGGCCGCTGCTAAAACGACCGCCCGCCGCCATGCCCATATCGCCAATCAGCACTTGTCCCAGCTGAAGCTGATGAACCTGGGTGCTGAGACGCTGAATAAAGGCGATCAAATCGGGATGGCCGTAATAACGACGCTGATCCTGACGCATCACCTGATAATTGGGTGAATTGAGCGGCAGCTGTTGCGCACCAACAATACAGCCGTTGGCGAAACCGCCAATCGACTGCGGGCTGCCGGCGATCGGCTGATGAATTTGCTGCCACGGCGTGGCGGCAACTGCGGCGGCACTGCATAACAGCGCGGCACAGGTGATGAGCAGACGGCGCATCATCGGGCTTACCAGCGCGGCACGCTGCTGTTGACGTCACCGTTTTGCGCGCGCTGGCGCAGCAGGTGATCCATCAACACAATCGCCATCATCGCTTCGGCAATTGGCACCGCACGAATACCAACACACGGATCGTGACGACCTTTGGTGATCATCTCAACTTCTTCGCCGTCGCGGGTGATGGTGTTGCCCGGCACGGTAATGCTTGAGGTCGGTTTCATCGCCAGATTGGCGCTGATGGTTTGGCCGCTGCTGATGCCACCCAAAATGCCACCCGCATGGTTGCTCTGGAAACCGTTGGCACGAATTTCATCGCGATGCTGGCTGCCACGCTGGTTGATGACTGCGAAACCGTCGCCAATCTCCACGCCTTTCACCGCGTTGATGCTCATCAGCGCATGCGCCAAATCCGCATCCAGACGATCAAATACCGGCTCGCCCAAGCCCGGCGGCACGTTTTCTGCCAGCACGGTGACTTTAGCACCGATGGAGTCGCCCTCTTTCTTCAGGCCGCGCATCAGTTCATCCAGCGCTTCCAGCTTGGAGGCATCCGGGCAGAAGAATGGGTTCTCTTCCACGATGCTCCAGTCTTTCAGCTCGCAAGCCACATCGCCAATCTGCGCCAGATAGCCGCGCACCACGATGCCATGCTTCATCTGCAAATACTTCTTCGCAATCGCACCTGCCGCTACGCGCATCGCGGTTTCACGCGCCGAAGAGCGTCCGCCGCCACGATAGTCGCGCAGGCCGTATTTCTGCTCGTAGGTATAATCGGCATGGCCAGGACGGAACAGATCTTTGATTGCGCCGTAATCCTGTGAACGCTGGTCGGTGTTCTCAATCAGCAGACCGATTGAAGTCCCCGTCGTCACGCCCTCAAACACGCCGGACAAAATTTTCACCTGATCCGGCTCGCGGCGCTGTGTGGTGTAGCGCGACGTGCCAGGACGACGACGATCGAGATCGTGCTGAATGTCGGCTTCCGTCAGCGGAATGCCGGGCGGCACACCGTCAACGATGCAGCCCAGCGCAATACCATGCGACTCGCCAAAAGTGGTTACGCGAAAAACTTGTCCGATGCTGTTTCCGGCCATGCTGGTTCCTTGTTGCGATGTTGCGGGCGAGCGCTCGCCCTCTTATTTAGTCTTTGTAGAATGAGAAGTGATGCTGTGCCGCGACGATTTGCTCGCGCGTCAGCATAAACACGCCGTCACCGCCGTTATCAAACTCCAGCCAGGTAAACGGCACGTCTGGATACTGATCGATCATGTGCACCATGCTGTTACCCACTTCGCAAATCAGCACGCCTTGTTCGGTAAGGTAATCCGGCGCACAGGCCAGAATACGGCGTACCAGTTTCAGGCCGTCGCTGCCCGCCGCCAGACCGAGTTCCGGCTCGTGGCGATATTCGTTCGGCAGATCGTCCATATCTTCCGCATCCACGTAAGGTGGATTGGTGACGATCAGATCGTATTTCACTGGCGGCAAGTTGCGGAACAGATCGGCGCGGATGGGCGTGACGTGGTTCAGCAGGCCGTGCTCTTCGATGTTCTGCTCGGCAACCGCCAGCGCATCGGTGGAGATATCCACCGCATCCACTTCCGCTTCCGGGAAGGCGTAAGCGCAGGCAATGGCGATGCAGCCGCTGCCGGTACACATATCGAGAATGTGATTAGGCGAATCGCTGATCAAACCGGCAAAACGGTTCTCAATCAGTTCACCAATCGGTGAACGCGGCACTAATACGCGCTCATCAACGTAAAATTCATGGCCGCAGAACCAGGCTTTGTTGGTGAGATACGCCACCGGAATACGCTCGTTGACGCGGCGAATCACGCGCTCAACAATGCGATGACGCTCGCTGGCGGTCAGGCGCGCATTGCGCATATCTTCTGGAATATCCAGCGGCAGCCACAGCGTGGGCAGAACCAGTTGGACTGCTTCGTCCCAGGGATTATCCGTGCCGTGGCCGTACCAAATGCCTGCCGCCGAAAAACGGCTGACAGCCCAGCGCAGCATGTCCTGAATGGTGTGCAGTTCATTCACTGCCTCATCGACGAATATCTTGTCCACGTAGCCCTCCGCAGGCCATAAAATCAATCGGCCGATAGTGTGCCACGAAGCCGGGCAGAATTCAGCGCAGCGAGGTGAAAAAGCTGACATTTGTTAACGCTAACGGTTAAGGTATGCGCCTCAATGTTTATCAGCCTTTTCTGACCCCAGCACAGAGCCATGAGTAAAAAAACGCCGCTAAGCCAGGACGATCAGCAAATGTTCCGCCAGTTAATGACCGGAACGCGCAAGCTGAAACAGGACACCATCGTGCACAAACCGGTGGTGAAAACGCGCCAACTGCCGTTAAAGCGCCTGATATCAGAGCAAGCCGATAATAGTCATTATTTCTCTGACGAGTTTCAGCCGCTGCTTTCCAGCGAAGGTCCGGTACGCTACGTGCGCGCCGATGTCAGCCATTACGAGCAGAAAAAGTTGCGTCGTGGCGATTACACGCCGGAAATTTTTCTCGATCTGCATGGCTTAACGCAGATGCAGGCCAAGCAAGAGCTCGGCGCGCTGATCGCTGCCTGTCGCCGTGAGCATCTGTTCTGCGCCAGCGTCATGACCGGGCACGGTAAACACATCCTCAAGCAGCAAACACCGCTGTGGCTGGCACAACATCCGCATGTGATGGCGTTTCATCAGGCACCGAAAATGTTCGGCGGCGACGCCGCGCTGCTGGTGCTGATAGAAGTAGAAGAGTGGCAGCCGCCTGAATTGCCGTGATGGCTGCGGTAGAAAAGGATAGGGCCGCGTTTGCTAGCGGCCCACAGAGATTAGATTGCTTTAGCCAGTTTTGACGGGCTGACCTGCCACTCCAGTTTGCCTTCGCAGGCATCTGCATCAAAGTCCACACAGGCTATCGCGGAGGTGGCGAACATCGGCGGCGCTTCCTGCGGGCAGAGTTCAGACACTAAATAACCCACCAGCGGCAGATGCGAAATCACCAGCGCCGATTTAACCCCTTTCTGCGCCAGCACCTGCAAATAGCTGGCTACCATCGCGGGATCGCCGCCTGGCGTCAGTTCCGGCAACACATCCTGCCCTTCCGGCAAATTCAGCGTTTCACGTACCGTTGCCAGCGTTTGCTCGGCGCGCAGATACGGACTCACTAATACCCGATCGATTGCTGGCGTTTTGCTGTTGAGCCAACTCGCCATTGCTCTCGATTCATCACAGCCACAGAGGGTGAGAGGTCGAACTGAATCACTCGCTGCTTCCAGAGCTGCGTCGCCATGACGCATGATAAAAACTTGCATAAAGCACCGCTGTTGTTTGTCGATATCGCCCGGTACCACAGCACCAGACGCTTCATTCTGCGAATGAACGGTGTGTTTTACCCCAATGGCTTCAGTATAGTCAACCGGTTGTTTATTAAATAAGCATATCTCAGAATGGTGCTGCGCTTACCGCTGCGCAGCCATCTGACTAACCCGCTGAATCTGTGCGCCTATTCATGATTGTGCAGAAGTGTAAAAATTCGTTTGCTGTTCTGACATTGCGATCAGCGCCTCACTTGGCGTAAAACGTTCGCCGTGTTGCTGCATTAATGAGCTTAATGCTTTGACGGTATCGCCAATGCCGCGTTGATCCATATAGCGGAACGGGCCGCCGAGGAACGGCGGGAAACCGATGCCAAATACCGCTGCAATATCGCCATCGCGCGCGTTGCGAATCACCGCTTCATCCAGACAACGTGCCGCTTCGTTCAGCATCATCATTACGCAGCGCTCGGCGATCTGCGCTTCGCTCTGCTTCGCCTGCGGTTTGATGTTCAACAGCGTGTAGATTGACGCATCAGCTTTGCGCTTGCCCGGCCAGCGCGAACGTTGGTAGAGGTAGAATCCTTTGTGGTTCTTACGCCCTTTTCTGCCGTCAGCCAGAATGGCGTTCGCGGCGCTGGGTGCGCTGAAGCGAGAACCGTAAGCCTGCTCAAGAATCGGGCTGATTTTGCTGCCGACATCAATGCCCACTTCGTCCAGCAGTTGCAACGGCCCAACCGGAAAACCGAATTTCACTAAAGCACGATCGATATGCTCAATCGGCTCACCTTCCTGCAAACAGTGCATCGCTTCATTTATATAGGGCGCGAGAATGCGGTTTACATAAAAGCCAGGACGATCTGCTACCACCACCGCTGTTTTACCCTGTTGCCGCGCCAGCTGCACCGTGTTCGCTAGCGTTTGCGCTGAGGTATTGGCATGTGGAATCACCTCCACCAGCGGCATTTTGTCCACCGGGCTGAAGTAATGCAGGCCGATAATATTTTCCGGTCGCTGCGCATGGGCGGCAATGTCGGCAATCGGTAGCGACGAGGTATTGGAGGCAAATATGGTGTGCGGCTGGCAATGACTTTCGATTTCGCTGACCATCTGCTGCTTGAGCGCCAGATCCTCAAATACCGCTTCGATCACCAGATCGCGCTGGCTGAACCCTTGATAATCGATGCCGCCGCTGATGCGCGCCATCTGCTGCTGACGTTCAGCCGCTTTCATTTGACGCCGCTTCACCTTGTTGCTCAACAAGTCCCAGCTGTATTGCAGCGCATGATTTACGCCGACGAGATTGATGTCTTTAATGCGCACCGGCAAACCGGCTTTCAGCGCCGTGACGCTGGCGATGCCGCCGCCCATCAACCCTCCGCCAAGCACGCCAATCTGCTTCAGCGTTTGCGGTTCAACACTCGCCATCGACTCTTTCTTTAAGGCGGTTGAGGCGAAGAACAGGCTACGCAGCGCGGCCGATTCTGGCGTCATCGCCAGTTGACCAAAGGCGCGCGCTTCCGCTTCGTGCCCGGCGCTGCTGCCCTGCTCCAGACCGATGCGCACCACTTCAAGAATACGGTCAGCCGCAGGATAGTTGCCCTGGGTTTTGCTGTGGGTTTGACGCTGTGCCAGTGAAAACAGCACCTGACGCGCAATCGGCCCCTGCAGCAAACGATCGCGGCGCGAAAGTTCACGGCGAGCGCCTTTTCCTTTATGTACGCGCGCAATCGCCGTTTCCAGCAGAATCGATTGCGGCACCGCGTCATCCACAATCCCGAGTTTGAGCGCCTGTTTGGCGCGCAGCTGTTTGCCAGTGAGAATCAGTGGCAGCGCCTGCTGCAAGCCAATCAGGCGCGGCAAACGTTGCGTACCGCCAGAACCCGGCAGCAAACCGAGCTGTACTTCCGGCAAACCGAGGCGCGTTTTGTCATCCAGCGAACAGATGCGCGCATCGCAGGCCAGCGCCAGCTCGAGGCCGCCGCCAAGGCAGGCACCGTGAATCGCCGCCACCACCGGAAACGGCAGCGCGGCAATCATCGCCATCACATCTTGTCCCTGCTTTGCCAGCGCTTCAGCTTCTTCAGCCGTTTTGCAGCTGGCGATCATGCTGATATCCGCACCGGCAACAAAGTTGTCTGGCTTGCCGGAGATCAACACTAATCCGGCTAAATCCTGATGGCTGCGCGCTTCATCCAGCACCGCTTTGATCTGCGGCACAAATTCGGCCTTCAGCGTGTTCATCTTCTCGCCCGGCACATCGATGGTAATCACACCGACATGATCGAGGCGCATATGTAAATGAAAGGCAGATTCGCTCATTATTCGGCCTCCAGAACCATTGCCGTGCCCAAGCCGCCCGCCGCGCAGGCGGTGACCAATCCTAAACCGCCCCCGCGCCGCCGCAATTCCTGCAGCGTTTGCGTAATCATGCGTGCGCCGGTAGCGGCAAACGGATGACCATAAGCAATCGATCCGCCGAGCACGTTAAAGCGCTCTTCATTCACTTCGCCCAGCGCATGCGGACGATTCAACACCTCGCGCGCAAAGCGTTCATCGCGGAACATTTTCAGGTTCGCTAAGGTTTGTGCGGCAAAGGCTTCATGCATATCAATCAGCGTCAGATCGTTGAGCGTGATGCCAGCGCGGTCCAGCGCCAGCGGCGAGGCGTAGGCTGGTCCGAGCAGCATGTCCTGCCAGACATCAATCGCCGTGAAGGCGTAGCTGCGCAGATAGCCGAGCGGCTGAATGCCGAGTTCGCGTGCGCGCCCTTCGCGCATCAGGATCACCGCCGCGGCACCATCGGTCAGCGGCGTGCTGTTGGCGGCGGTCACTGAACCGTGGCGACGATCAAACGCCGGACGCAGCTTGGCGTAATCGGCGGCGCTAGCGTTAAAGCGAATATTGTTGTCCTGCTCAATGGGCGCTTTCCACGGCGGCACAAACGCCGGCATCACTTCCTGGCTTAGCACGCCCGATTGCCAGGCGCGCGCCGCATGCTGGTGCGAACGCAGCGCTAACGCATCCTGCTGTTCACGCGTGATGCCGTGACTTTTCGCCATCTGCTCGGCGGTATCGCCCATACGTAATCCGGTGGAATACTCCGCCACCGCCGGTGGCACTGGCAACAGATCGCGCGGACGCAAACGACGCAGGATGCTGATTTTTTGGCTGAAACTGCGCGCTTTGTTGAGATCCACCAGCGCACGCGCCAGCGTCTTACTGACGCCAATCGGCAGCACCGAGGATGAATCCGCGCCACCGGCAATGCCGACATCAATGGTGCCCGCCATCAAACTTTCCGTCACGTTTGCCACCGCCTGAAAACTGGTGGCGCAGGCGCGACTGACGCTATACGCATCGGTATGTACGCTTAGTCCGCTGCTCAGAACAATTTCTCGCGCAATATTCGGCGCTTCAGGCATCTGCACCACCTGGCCAAACACCAGTTGATCGATAACCTCGACCGGTAATTCACTGCGCGCCATCAGTTCGCTGATCACCATGCGTCCCAACTCCAGCGCGGGAATACCGTGAAAATCGGTCGCCTGACGGGCAAAAGGGGTGCGTAATCCGTGGGTTATGGCGATACGTTCGCCCTGACGCGTCAGCAGCGGCTGCGCTTTGCTCATTGCAATCACCTGTAATTTTCGACCGGGGCATCATTGCCAAACAGGTCTGACCTGATCATCAGTGTTAACTAAGTGTTGCTAAGTAGCCAATAAGCAGAGGAAAAAAGTGCGAGGGAATACACGAAAATGAGTTAAGGCTGCCGAAGGGGTTTCGGCAGCGGCGGGTTTAGCGTAGGCCGAGCTGGAAAATCAGGGTTTCCGCCTGGCAGGCAAAGGTGAAGTCGATAGACAGGCGCACTGCATCGCCTTCATTGGCAAATTCTGCACGAATATCGCAGGGATCGGATTCCACCTGACGTGCGCGCTCGGTCAAATGCGCCAGCATCGCATCTGCCGCATGACGATCGGCAAACACGCCAGACCAGCTCGCGGTGCAATCGGTATTGTCCATCACGGTTCCCACATCTACGCAGCAGCAGGCGGCCGTTTCGTTCGCACTACATTTTTTAATGGCATCAGTCATGGTTTTCTCCTGACGATAAATTCAACACAATCGGATCATTTTCTGCCGCAAAGTGTACGCCTGCTGGGTTTTCACATCCACGATCAAGCCGCTAAGTGACGAATATCACACTAAAAATTGATCCAGAACAAAATTGAAAGCTATGTTGAAGGCGAACCGCTAAGATTTTGTTAAGCAGATCTGATTTTATCGATCAAATCAGAAATATTTAAAAAACAATATTGCAACAAATACACAGGTCGGACCTATACTCGTCGCACTGGTCTGATATGTGGTTTTGACGTCAGTCCCTACAATTCGCCGCTCTTTGTTACGCGACGTAACAACGTTAAATAATAAATCTAGATGAGGTTGTGGTCATGAACCATAAAAACCTGTTTGCAAAGTCAGCTGTGGCAGCTGCAGTAACGCTCGTCTGTTCTCATGTTTACGCCGCGGGCTTTCAACTGAATGAATTCTCAGCAATTGGTTTAGGTCGTGCGTATTCCGGTGAAGGTGCGATGGGTGATACCGCCGCCTCTGCCAGCCGTAACCCGGCAACCATGGCGTTAATGGATCGCCCTTCTTTCTCGATTGGTGCGGTTTATATTGATCCTGAAGTGGATATTAGCGGCCAAAGCCCGTCTGGTCGCAGCCTTGATGCCAAGAATATTGCGCCGAATCAGTGGATCCCTAATCTTCACTACGTGCATCCGATTAATGATCAGTGGTGGATTGGTGCGTCTGCAACCTCCAACTATGGTCTGGCAACCGAATTTAATAATGGCTATACCGCAGGTGGTTATGGCGGCAAAACCGACCTGATGACCGGCAACTTTAATATCAGCACCGCTTATCGACTGAATGAGAATTTCAGCTTCGGTATCGGCTTTGATGCGGTTTATGCCAAGGCGAAAATTGAGCGTTATGCCGGTGAATCTGGCGCAGCGCTAGGCATTCCTGCCGATACCCAAATTGCCCATTTAAAGGGCGATGAATGGGGCTACGGCTGGAACGCCGGCATTTTGTATGAAGTGGATAAGAACAACCGCTTCGGTTTCACCTATCGCTCAGAAGTTAAAATCGATTTTGACGGCGATTACAAAAGCAGCTTGCCAGGTTACGTGAACTCCCTGCCACAGGCGCAGTTGTTAGGTCTGCCATACGGCACCGGCGGCTCAACCATTCCGGGTTCTCTGACGCTGAATCTGCCTGAGATGTGGGAATTGTCCGGCTACCATAAAGTCGCACCACAATGGGCGGTTCACTATAGCCTCACGTATACCAGCTGGAGCCAATTCCAGGAGCTGAAAGCCACCGGCAGCAATGGCCAGACGCTGTTCTATAAGGATGAAGGCTTCCACGATGCTTATCGCATCGCGTTAGGTACCTCGTACTTCTATGACGACAACTGGACCTTCCGTACCGGTATCGCCTTTGATGACAGCCCGGTTCCGGCCGATAAGCGCTCTATCTCCATCCCGGATCAGGATCGTCTGTGGTTGAGCGCCGGTGCGTCATACGCGTTCAATGAAGATGCTTCAGTCGACTTGGGTATTTCTTACATGCACGGTCAGAAAGTCACCGTGAAAGAAGGCCCGTATACCTTTAACTCTGAAGGTAAAGCCTGGCTGTACGGCGCGAACTTTAACTACAAGTTCTGATGTGCAGATAGCAATGAAAACGGCGACAGTGATGTCGCCGTTTTTTTATTGCCTGTTTCTATCCGCGCGCCGGTGCCAGATCCTTCACATCCGCCGGATGTTCGCCCATCTGTAAATGCAGGCGTTTGCCGCTGTACGACGCATGCTTCGCCACCACATCCATATTCAGTTCAACGCCGAGACCCGGTTCATTCGATGGAATGATATAACCCTCTTCCCATTGAATTGGACGCTTAAGAATTTCCGCGTGAAAACCATCCCAGCAGCCAATGCTCTCCTGAATCAAAAAGTTCGGCGTACAAGCCGCTAACTGAATGCTCGCCGCTGCGCCAATCGGTCCGTTATACAGATGCGGCGCGATTTGCGCGTAATGCACCTCGGCCAGCGCGGCGATTTTCTTCGCTTCCAGCAAGCCGCCCACCCGCGCCACGTTCATCTGCAGAATGCTGGCAGCGCCGGCTTGCAGCAACTGGTGAAATTCGTATTTGGTGGTCAGGCGTTCACCTGCGGCGATAGGGATTGAGGTGCTGCGCGCCACTTGCCCCATCGCTTCAGGCTGTCCGGGCGGCACCGGCTCTTCAAACCACAACGGATCGTACTTCTCCAGCCGCTGCGCCAAACGAATGGCGGATGACGGCACCATCTGCCCATGTGTACCAAACAACAGATCGGCTTTGCTGCCGACCGCTTCACGAATGCGTTTGCAAAACAGTTCACAGCGGTCCAACACTTCAACCGAGAGTTGGTGGCCGGAATAGGCGGTGTAAGGCCCGGCAGGATCGAATTTCACCGCCGTAAAGCCTTTGCGTACGTTTTCCGCCGCACATTCCGCCGCCAGATCCGCATCGTCATAATCATATTCGCCGCGATGATTGACCGGATAAAGATAGGTATAAGAGCGCAGACGCGGCTGAACCAAGCCGCCCAGCAACTGATAAACCGGCTGATTAGCCGCCTTGCCGACGATATCCCAACAGGCCATTTCTAAACCGCTGACGACGCCCATCATGGTGAGATCGGGGCGTTGCGTGAAGCCGCTGGAGTAACATTGGCGGAACAGACGCTCGGTATGATGCGGATCCTGATTCAGCAGATAGCGTTCAAACACATCGTTGATGATCGGCACCATCGCATCAGGGTGAAAAGTGGCAGCATAAATTTCGCCTACACCTTCGATGCCGTCGTCGGTCTTAAGTTTAACAAACAGCCAATACATACCGCCGAGATGCGGTGGCGGAACGGCAACAACGTGAGTTTCCAGTGAGATAACTTTCATCAGGCTTCCTTATTTTCGATTAAAGCGAACGTGCAAACGCCAGGCGCCAAAGGCACCGCACAAGGTAATCACTACGATATAGCTGAAGAACAGCCGATATCCCATCGCTCCTGGGAAATGCTGGGTGAGATAGCCGCTGAGCAGCGGCAGGTAGATATCCGGTGAATAGCCAATCACTGAAACCAAACCAATCGCCAGGCCGGTACAGTGCGGCGGAATGTCGCAGCGATCGAGCAATGCCCAATAAAGGCCGCGCACCGCATAGGCGAACATGCCCACTAACAGCACAAAGGCAATCAGCGCAATGTGAGGGATGCCTGCTGGCAGCAGAATCAAGGCGGATATGCCGAACGCACCGCAGATCAACACGCCACAAAGTACGCCAGCCCGCGACATTTTATCCGCCAGCCAGCCGCCGCCGATGCCGCCAATCGGCCTCATCCACATTTTTCCGGCGGTAATAAATGCCGCCAGAGCTGCCGGTACGCCGTAGTCGGAAGTGCGTAAATAGGCGGAGAAATTGTAAGTCGACCAAAACAGTTGATAACCGCAGAACACCACGCTCGCCAGCAGCCAAAGATTGGGTTTTGCCGCCAGGGTTTTCAGATCAAGCCACAAATTGCTATTACGTGCGGCAACACGATCCTGATGCTGCGCGGTGGCAGGATCGCGGATAAATAGCAGAATCACCGCCAGCGTGACACACAACGAGGCATACATCAGGATGACATTGCGAAAGCCGGTTTGCTCCAGCCCCTGAGCGGCATACCAGCCAAACAACGCCACCGCAACGGTTGCCAGCGACGCTTCCACCATGCCGCGTCCACCATCCAGAATGCCAAAGAAACGTCCGCGCTCGCTGGATTGAGCAATTGAGCTCACGCGTTTGATGACCGCCGACCAGAAGGTTAATCCTGTCGACAATCCCCAGCAGGCGAAAATCAATAGTAGCCAATCAAACCCTGGCTTGCTGGCGTAAAAGTAGCCCAGTAATCCGGAAGTAAAGAGTGAAAAACAGATAAGGATACGCGGCGCAACGCGATCTGCCAGCCAGCCGCTGGGCAAATAGCAGAGCACAAAAACAGTGCCAAGTGTGGAATAGAGTTGCCCGAGCTGCAGGTCGTTGATGCCAAAAAAAGCCACCATCGTCGGTTGATAATATTGCCGCAGATACAGCAAGGGATAGATGGTGCCTGCCGCCAGCACCACCAGCGCTAGCTGGTACCAACGTTGTCGAGTGCTGAGTGAATTCACAGGCGTTTCGACGGCGGAAAGAGACTGATTTTCTGCAGATGAAGTGCTGTCTGTCATAGCTTTTCCTTGCTGATAGAAGAAGTAAACCGCTGTTTTACTTCTTCTCAACTTATCCAACAGGAATAGTGACGACTAGCGTTAAGGTTAATTTTGTAAAAGAATTGTGAAGAGAATGCGGAATTAATCCTGATATAAGATTAATAGCAAAATTTACCGTGAAGTGGATCTAACTATGATGATGAAAATTTAACTTAAGTTAAATCCAGAAAAAAAATGGCGACCTAATGGGTTAATGCTGGCAGTTAAGCGTGAATCGGTCGCCATGAATGGCGACCCTACGATGATTTACGTGAATAGGTCGCCATAAATGGCAACCCTACGGTGATTTGGTGGGGGTTTCGTAGGGTGCGCATTCATGCGCACCTGCATACATACGCCATCCTGTCTTATTCGCTGTTAAAAGTGCTGCTTTACTGCGAATCGATATCTTTCAGATCATCCTGAATCGCGCTGGCGTTCGGATTATCTTCCGGCTTCAGCTTGCCACCGTTGGCGATAAAGTCATGTCGCTGGAAGTAGGCATTACGAATGAAGGCATATGGATCTTGCTGCTGACGCAAAATGGCGTCCGAATCCAGCAACTGCGCACGGGTTTCAATCCCTTCCAGCGTCCATTTGCCCACCGAAATTGGCCAGCTCAACCAGCTTAATACCGGATAGAGCGTATCAACGAAGTCACCGCCATCTTCACGGATGGTGAAGCTGCCGTAGGCCGGCAATTCAACATACGGACCATAACCGACGCCATAACGTCCCAGCGTGCTACCAAAGCGATGCGGCACTTCACGCGCCAGCTCCGGATTGGCTTTGCCCGCCACGTCGATAAAGCCACCCAGCCCTAATACGGTGTTCAGGAAGAAGCGGGTAAAGTGGATACCTGCCTGGCGCGGCTCACCAACCAGAATGGCGTTGACCATGCTGGCAGGTTCTTCCACGTTAGCTAATACATTACTTATGCCGCTACGTGCCGGCACCGGCACATAATCGCGCCAGGCTACCGCCACCGGGCGTAGAACATACGGATCCAGCACGTTGTAGTTGAAGTTAAACATCGTGCGGTTAAAGCCTTCCAGCGGATCGCTGCGCTGCGCAGGTTCCGTATTGTCAGCCGGTTTTGAGCTGGCACAACCCACCAGCAGTAAGCTGGCTAACGCCAAACCGGTCAGGCGGTTATTCATTCTTCTCTCCCTGTGCGGATCAGTAAGGTATCGCTTCAGGGCTGCTGTTGATTAATTTCCACAGCCAGTTGCTGATGACCATTCCAGGGTGTGACCGCGCTTAATCCAAACCAGTCGCCAGACTGCGGATTGGCACTGCCGTCGCGCGAAATGCGCACCCTGACTTGCACCTGATGCTGCGCCGAAAGCAGGCGATCGGGCATCATGGCATTGCTGTCATCCAGCGTGAGCGATAACGGGAAGTGGCTCAGCGGTAAACGCTTCACAGCCACAGGCACCGGTGAAACACCGTCAGACACAGAAATATACAACACTCCGCCTTGCGGTAACATTTTTTCTGCCTGCGGCGTCAAACTCACCGTCAATGCCAGATTGCTATTTTGCTGTCCCGCGTCAGTTTTCGCTTGTTCAATGCTGCGCTCGATCATGGTGATGCGGCGATCGCCTGCCGGTAACAGTTTCAGCATCACCTGCCACGCACCAATCGCCTCGTTGTACTGCTGCTGTTCAAAGGCGTTAAACGCCAGCAGACTCAGCGTGCGCACATCGCTGTGATCGCGTTTCAGCAGCTCTTTCAGCAACACATTGGCCTGACGGTTATCCTGCGGATCGCTGGAGCGGGTCAGCACTTCGGCGTAATCCTGCTGCAGTTCGATATTGTCTGGCGCCAGCTGCAGCGCATGTTCAAATGCCTGGCTGGCATCGGTGGCGTTATTCAGCACCATGCCAAGGCGGCCCAGCATCGCCCAATCGTTGAGGTTTGAAGAGTCATTTTGCAGCGAGCTGCGTAGACCCAGCTGCAGACGCGCCAGCTCTTCCATAGTCAGCGGCTGCGCTTTGGGATCCATCACGCGCGCACGTAAGGCAGGATACTCTTGTTGCACGCTAACAAACGCGGTTTGCTGCGCCAGTCCGCCGGTTTTCAGATACATGCCAACCGACACCACCAACAGCACGATCACGCCTGGCAGCAATACCCAGCGGCTACTGCGATGAATGGTTGCGGCATCCTGCTGTGGCACATCGGTTAACAGCGTTTGTTGCAGCTCGCGCACCATTTCCGGGCGCTCAGCCACCACGCCCTCTTCTTCATCACGCTCCAGCTCGCGCAGACGCTGCTGATAAAAATCGGTGTTGAGACGATCGCGATCGCCACTGCTGGCCTCGCGCTGACGCCAGCCGGCACGCAGAAACAGCGCGATAGCCGCCAGCAGTAAAATAATCAGGGTAATCCAGAATCCAGTCATTACGGCTTCCCGTCACGCTTAAGTAACGCCGCAAGGCGCTGTTGTTCACTGTCGTCGAGTTCGCTACGCGCTCTGCCGCGGCGATTGCGCAGAATAATGATCAGCGCACCCAGTACCACAAACAGCGCTGGACCCACCCACAAAATCAGCGTGGAAGGCGTTACCGGCGGCTCATAGGTGACAAAATTACCGTAACGCGCCACCATGTAATCAATGATCTGCTGGCGATTTTCGCCCTGCTTCATCAACTCGTAGACTTTGAGCCGCATATCCGCCGCGATCATCGCATTGGAATCGGCAATGCTGTTGTTCTGGCATTTCGGGCAACGCAACGATGCAGTGAGATCGCGGTATTGCTCTTCCTGCTGCACCGAATCGAATTGATAAGTATCAATCGCCGCCCACAGGCTGGTGCTGAGCAGTATTCCCGCTAAAAGGAGAAGCAGCCGTTTCATACGCCCGCCTCCTTGCTGTATTTGTCCCACAGCGGTTTCACTTCTTCGAGCCAGACGCGATCGTTCATGTCGCCTGCGTGGCGATAACGAATGATGCCTTTACCGTCGATGAGGAAGGTTTCCGGCGCGCCGTAAACGCCGAGATCAAGACCCAGCATCCCGTTGCCGTCATACAGGCTGAGCGCATACGGATTACCCAGCGTGTTCAGCCAGGTCACCGCTTTGGTACGATCGTCCTTATAATTGAGGCCAACCACGCGAATGCCTTTTTCCGCCAGCGTATTGAGGTATTGATGCTCAGCGCGGCAGGTTGGGCACCAGGTCGCCCAGACGTTGAGCAGAATCGGCTTGCCGTCGGTTAGCACCTGCTGATCGTAGATTTTACCGGGCTGATCCAGCGCTTCCAGTTTGAACACTGGAACCGGCTTGCCGATCAGCGCCGATTCAAGACGCGTGGGATCATCGCCGTTGGCGTTGCGCGACAGCTGCCACAGCAGCGCCGCAGCCAGCAGCAGAAATAGAACTAACGGGATAAACAGGATTTTTTTGTTCATGCCAGCTCCTCGCGCTCTTCTTTTTTGCGTGAGCGATAGCGCGGATCGAACAGGCAGAACAAGCCGCCCACCGCCATAAACACGCCGCCGTACCAGATCCAGCGCACGAACGGTTTGTAGTAAATCCGCACTGCCCATGAACCGTCATCCAGCTCTTCGCCCAGCGCCGCATAGAGGTCGCGGGTGAAACCGCCGCTGATCGCCGCTTCGGTCATCATGGTGCGCGCTGCTGCATAGAAGCGTTTTTCCGCCTGCATCACCGCTTCCAGCTTGCCGTTGCGCGTCACTTCAATCACCGCCACGCCGCCGCTGTAGTTCGGCCCTTGCAGGTTGCGCACGCCGTGGAAGGTAAAGTGGTAATTGTGGATATCGACGGTATCGCCCGCCTTCATGCGTACATCACGCTCAACGCTGTATTGGGTGCTAAAGGCGATACCGACCACGGTCACCGCCACGCCTAAATGCCCCAGCACCATGCCCCAATGGCTGCGCGACAGATGACGCAAACCTTTGAAGAAGGAGTGACGATGGGTGGCGCGCTCGTGCAGTTCCATCAACGTCAGCATGATCACCCAGATCGACATCAGCAGGCCGATAACCGTCATCGCCTCAATGCGATCCTGCAGCAGCCACGGCAGCGCGATCGACAGAATCAGCGTCACCAACAGGCCAACGCCAAGGCGTTTCCACAGTTTCTGCGGCTGGTCACGACGCCAGCGCACCAGCGGACCGATACCGAGCATCAGCGCGAACGGTGCCATCAGCCAGGTAAACATAGTGTTGAAGAACGGCTCGCCCACCGAGATGCTGCCGAGACCCAGCTGTTTATGCACCAGCGGCAGCAGCGTACCGAGTAACACCACCAGCATCGCGGCGATCAGCAGCACGTTGTTACCCAGCAGGAAGGATTCACGTGACCAGGCTTCACTCTGCACACGGCTGCGCACCTGACCGCCTTTCAGCGCATACAGCAGCAGCGAGCTGCCAATCACAATCACCAGGAAGGCGAGAATAAACATGCCGCGCGCCGGATCGGAGGCGAACGAATGCACGGAAACCAGCACGCCGGAGCGCACGAGGAAAGTGCCAAGCAGGCTTAACGAGAACGCGGTAATCGCCAGTAATACCGTCCACGATTTGAAGCTACCGCGTTTTTCCGTTACCGCCAGCGAGTGCATCAGCGCGGTACCAGCCAGCCACGGCATAAAGGAGGCGTTTTCGACCGGATCCCAGAACCACCAGCCGCCCCAGCCAAGTTCGTAATAGGCCCACGCTGAACCGAGCACAATGCCGATAGTCAGGAACACCCACGCAGCGGTGGTCCACGGACGTGACCAGCGCGCCCATGCGGTATCCAGACGTCCGGCCATCAGCGAGGCAATGGCAAACGCAAAGGCCACCGAGAATCCAACATAGCCCATGTACAGCAGCGGCGGATGGAAGATCAGACCGATATCCTGCAGCATCGGGTTGAGGTCGCGCCCGTCAATCGGGAAGTTTGGCAAGGTGCGGGTAAACGGGTTCGAGGTCAGAATGATAAACAGCAGGAAACCAAGGTTAATCATGCCCATCACCGCCAGCACGCGCGCCAGCGCATCCTGCGGCATGCCGCGACTGAAGATCGCTACCGCTAACGTCCAGGTACTGAGCAGCAGCACCCACAACAGCAGTGAACCTTCGTGCGCGCCCCAGGTTGCGGCGATGCGATAATAAACCGGCAACAAGGTGTTGGAGTTGGTGGCGACATAGCCAACGGTGAAATCATTCACCACAAAGGCGTGCACCAACACGGCAAAGGAGGCGGCGACACAAATAAACATGCCCCAGGTTAGCGGGCGCGCCATGGCCATCAAACGCGCATCCTGACGCGCCGCGCCCCACAGCGGATAGACACTCAACAGCAGCGCTAAACCCAGCGCCAGACACAGCAGAAAGCTACCAATTTCCGGCATCATGATTGCGCACCTGACTGCTGATAGGCTGCCGCAGGTCCTGTGTGATTTTTCTTCATCGCATCTTCAATTTCAGGTGGCGTGTATTTTTCATCGTGTTTCGCCAGTACTTCTTTGGCGTTCACCAGATTGCCCTCTTCGAGCACGCCTTGCGCCACCACGCCCTGCCCTTCACGGAACAGGTCCGGCAGAATGCCTTCATAAGTAACACTGACCACGCCGTTGGCGTCATACAGTTTGAAAGAGACCGCGAGGGTTTTTGGATCGCGCTTAACGCTGCCCGGCATCACCATGCCGCCAATGCGCAGGCGCTGGCCCGGCTCAGGCTTCTGATGATCTTCGCCCTTGCCGTTGATAATTTCACTCGGGGTATAAAACAGGTCGATGTTGGAACGCAGCGCGTACATCACCAGCGCGGTCGCCAGGCCAAGCCCGATCAACACCGCGATCGCCACATAGAGGCGATTACGACGACGGATATTCACACGGATTCTCCCGCTGCTTCACTGGCAGCTTTTTTCGATTTAGCCGCGCGAATGCGGCGTTCCCTGGACTGACGCTGGCGAATTTCTGCCAGCAAACGGCGGCGGAACAGCACGGTGTGCAGCACCAGGCCGAATAATGGAATCAAGGTGAGGATAACGGCGAGCCAGACGTAAAAGGCATAGCCGCCCATGGCGAAGAAATCGCTCCACGATGCAAAGGCTGGCGTCATGATTTGCTTCCTCGCTGCGCCACATCAATCGCCCACGGACGATGACGCTCAGTAAACAGAATCAGGTTACGCAGGCGCATTAAGGTCAGCGCGCCAAACACCAGCAGATAGCCGAGAATGGACCAGCGCAGCGGTGTGCGCATGCTCGGATCGATGGCCTGCTGCAGAATACCGGATGAGCCCTGATGTAGCGTGTTCCACCACTGTACCGAGAAGTGAATGATCGGCAGATTAACCACGCCAACCAGAATCAAAATACCGGCGGCACGCCCTGCGGTGCGGCGGTCTTCAAAAGAGTGATAGAGCGCGATTACGCCCATATAGAGGAACAGCAGCACCAGCTCGGATGTCAGGCGGGCATCCCAGATCCACCAGGTTCCCCACATTGGTTTACCCCAGGCGGAACCGGTGATCAGCGCGATAAAGGTGAACACCGCGCCAATCGGCGCCATCGCCGCTGAGACCAGATCGGCCATCTTCATCTGCCACACCAGGCCGATAAACGCCGCGATAGCCATTGACGCGTACACGCCCATCGACCACATCGCCGCAGGCACGTGAATGTACATAATCCGGAAGCTGTTGCCCTGCTGATAATCCGCCGGTGCAAAGCCGAAGCCCCAAACCCAACCGAGTAACAGTGTGCTAACACCCAGCACCGCGAACCACGGAATCAAGCGACCGCATAGCTGGTAAAGCCGCTCAGGCTTTGCCCACTGGTGTAACCATTTCCACATTTTGCATAGCTCACAATAAAGAGAATTCAGGTTTCGGCCGCTCTGAGGCGACACGAATTAATGCAGACTGATACGTAAGGCCGCTGCTGTCGCAAACGGCGACAATGTAGCGCTGACGGCCAACATCGCGCCAAGAATCGCCAGATAACCACCGATCGGCAATCCCATCCCGGCGGCATCAATCGCCGCGCTGGCGAATATCAAAACCGGTATCGACAACGGCAATACCAGCAAACTCAGTAATACGCCGCCGCGCCGCAGCCCAACGGTTAAACCGGTACCAATCGCGCCGAGAAAGCTCAGCGTTGGCGTGCCAAGTAGCAGCGTTAATGCCATCGCGCGCCAGCCGGCAAAATCCAGCGACAGCAATAAAGCCGCCAGCGGCGACAGTAAAATCAGCGGTAGCCCGGTAATCAGCCAGTGAGCAATCACTTTGCCCAGCACGGTGACCGGCAGCGGCGTTGGCAACAGAAGTAGTTGCTCGAGCGAACCATCAAGAAAATCGTCACGAAACAGCCGTTCCAGCGCCAGCAATGAGGCCAGTAACGCGGCAACCCACGCCACGCCCGGCGCAATGCGCGCCAGCTGCTGCGGCTCTGGTCCGATACCTAACGGAAACAGCGTGATAACAATCAGGAAAAACCACAGCGGATTGATCACTTCCGCGCCGCTGCGAAAGGCAATTTTTAATTCGCGCTGAATGACCCGGCCTAACATCAAGCCCACTCCGAAGTAAGACGAATTTTACGCACGCGCGCGCTGTTATCGGGCAGATCCTGATGGGTGGTCAGAATCACCGCTCCGCCGTTATCGGCATGGGTGGCGAATCGCGCCATTAATTTTTCTACGCCGCCTTTATCGATGGCGGTTAAGGGCTCATCGAGGATCCATACCGACGCCGGGCTGAGCCACAGGCGGGCTAATGCCACGCGCCGCTGCTGTCCGGCAGAGAGTTGCGCCACCGGCACCTCTTCAAAACCCAGCAGATCGACCTGCTCAAGCGCATCAAAAATCGCGTCTTCATTGCTGCTGCCGTGCCAGAAATGCAGGTTCTCCAGCGGTGAGAGTACCGATTTCACGCCGGGGTGATGGCCAAGATAGAGCAGATTTTGTTGCCATATTTCGCGCTGTTGGCGAATAGGCTGTGACTGCCACATCACGTCGCCCTCTTCCGCCCGGCTTAATCCGGCCAGCAGGCGCAGCAGCGAGGTTTTCCCGGCTCCGTTTGGCCCTTCAATTTGCACAATGTCACCCGGTTGCACACGGAAGCTCAACCCATGAAACAAGGTTCGCTCATCACGAACGCATGAGAGATTAATGACTTCGAGCATAGAAGGGAGAATCACGGCAATGAATGAGGCGGCGATAATACCACATTGAATCTGTGGGCCGAAGTCTGTGAGCTGGCTCCCACTTACCCCAAATGGGGTATTCGTGCGCATCAGATCAAGAAATCGTTCAAAAAACCAACTCGGTTAAAATTTCGTTACTCTTAAATTGAATCTTCGTAACAAATTGACCTTGCCAAAACCAGCTACGCTTATTACGCAATGGCATTATCACCCGAGGGAAACATGAAACAATCACCATCGATTTCAAAGAGTGACAACGATGTAGAGAGTGATGAAAAGGAACAAGGCAAGGAGATTGAAGTCGATGAAGATGCCCTGCCCTCGCAGGCTGCGGCAATTCATGAGGAGATACGTCAGGACGGTGAAAAAGAGCTCGAGCGCGACGGTATGGCGCTGCTTTGGTCGGCGGTAGCGGCGGGATTGTCGATGAGCGCTTCGCTGATGGCGAAAGGCATTTTTCAGGTCCACCTCAAAGGCGTGCCCGGCGCATTTTTACTGGAAAATCTTGGTTATACCTTTGGCTTTGTCATTGTGATTATGGCGCGCCAGCAACTGTTCACCGAGAACACCGTTACCGCCGTTTTGCCGGTAATGCACAAACCCACCGGCAGCAATTTTGCGCTGCTGTTGCGACTGTGGAGCGTAGTGCTGCTCGGCAATCTGATTGGTACCGCGTTGGGCGCGCTCGCTTTTAATCATATGCCGATATTCGACGATGCGACGCGTCAGGCGTTTACCGCCATCAGTGAAAAAGTGATGGTCAATTCCCCCAGCGAAATGTTCGCCAATGCGGTGATCTCCGGCTGGATTATCGCCACCATGGTGTGGATGTTCCCGTATGCGGGCGCAGCAAAAATTGTGGTGATCGTGATGATGACCTGGCTGGTGGCGTTAGGGGATTTAGCGCATATCGTGGTCGGTTCGGTCGAGGTGCTGTATCTGGTGTTTGCCGGCACGCTGCCTTGGTACGAATTCTTCTGGCCCTTTGCCTTGCCTACGCTGCTTGGCAACATCACGGGCGGTACGCTGATATTTGCCTTGATTAGCCATGCGCAGATTCGTAACGATATGAGTGAAGCGGCGAAAGCCAAAGCACGAGCGGAGCAGAAGCGGAAAGAGAAGCAAAAACAGGCGTAAGCCTGGTCTTAAATTGCTGATAGATTGAGCAAACAACCGACGCATAGTTAAAATCAGGTTCGCGGTGCGCTATACTGCGCGCCCGGCGTCTCCTTAGTTAAATGGATATAACGAGCCCCTCCTAAGGGCTAGTTGCAGGTTCGATTCCTGCAGGGGACACTTTTTGCAAGTCTCAGTTTGTCTCATAAAGTTTAAATCCTCTTTTAAAACATACTCATACACCACTCATCATGTCCAGCACCGTCCAGTAAAGTTCAATGGAATCTATACACAGTTGTGTATAAAATTGCGTATAACTCAGTTCGATCTTTTTTCTATACACATGCTGCTATCTGATATTCAAATTAAACGTGCTAAACCGCAAGACAAGCCCTATACGCTCAACGATGGCGCAGGGCTATCGCTGTTGGTTGATGTCAATGGTGCCAAGGGCTGGCGATTCCGTTACCGCTTTGTAGGCAAACCCAAAATGATCTCATTTGGCGTTTACGGGGAAGTTTCGCTTGCAGAGGCACGCCGCAAACGTGAGGAGGCGCGTGCGATGCTAGCTAAGGGGATCAATCCCAGCGACGCACGTAAAGCCGATAAAATAGCGCTGCGTTTCTCGCATGAGAATAGCTTTGAAGCCGTTGCCAGAGAATGGCACAGCGGTAAGAAGTCAACTTGGACGGATGGTTATGCTAAAGAAGTTTTGGACTGCCTTGAGCGCGATATTTTTCCTTACGTTGGCCATAGGCCCATTGAGCTAATAGAGCCGCTCGAGCTATTGGCCGTACTGCAAAAAATAGAGAAGCGTGGCGCACTTGAGCAGGCAAGCAAGATCCGCCGCCGCTGCGGTGAAGTCCTCCGTTTTGCAGTGGTAACTGGCCGAGCAAAGTACAATTTTGCTCCCGATTTGGCAATCGCCTTAAACAAGCCAAAACAGAACCACTTTCCGTTCCTTACAGAGAAAGAGATTCCAGCTTTCGTTGAAGCGCTTGAAGGATATCAGGGCAGCTTACTGACTAAATACGCTACTCAGCTCCTCATGCTTACCGGTGTCCGCACCGTTGAACTCCGAGAGGCTTCATGGTGTGAGTTTGATTTGGATAACGCTCTATGGGAAATCCCAAAAGAACGAATGAAAAAGCGCCGTTCTCATTTAGTGCCGCTATCGTCTCAAGCGGTTGAGATTTTGAAGAAGCTGAAGGTGATTTCCGGCAAATATCAGCTAGTGTTCCCAGGCAGAAACGACGTTAGAAAGCCGATGAGCGATGCCAGCATCAATAAAGTGATAAAGATGCTTGGCTATCATGGACGGCTAACGGGGCATGGTTTCCGCCATATGATGAGCACGATCTTGCATGAACATGGCTTTGAAAGCGCATGGATAGAAATGCAGCTTGCGCATGTTGATAAGAATTCAATTAGAGGTACTTACAATCATGCGCAATACATTGAAAAAAGAAGAGATATGCTTCAATGGTATGCAGAACATACCACCATTATTAAAAAGTAATAACTATAAGCATTCAATCAAATTAGATCATCTTCCAGAACACCACCAATGGCGCTTTCAATTATCTCAGCACTTTTAACTATAAACTTAGCACGTTCAAGCAGTTCGTCATAACATATAATATCTATGCTCTTAAGATTCCTGCGATATAGCTCAAATGTTTTCTTTTTAATTTCCTTTTCCCGCTCACTACCATCTATTGAACTTAATGATCCGATAATTAATATGCATTCAGCGTCATATGTTTTTTCAGAGATACGTTCTCCCTTTGAATTATAGTTCTCTCTCTGACTCTCGATTTCCCAGTTAGCTTTCTGGGCCAGTATTTGGCTGACCGCATCTGTTAACTCACTTGAAAGCCTCCATGAATCAGCTCTGTTTTTTCTGTTAACAAAAAGACTTGTTTCTGGAGTCTTTAGTTCAACAATTTTAGTGAAACGAGAATCAGAAATAAGAAAATCAGTTATCACATCATTTGAACCATTCAAGTCAGTATGTGATATATGGGCCTCGCGCTGAATAATCTTGAGGTATTTATACCTAAGACCGTAACCAAATAACCACTCATTCTGCTCAAAAAAAGCCTGCCATTGCGGCTCATTATATTGAGCCGCGTTATCAAACATCATTTGATATTTGGTTAAGCTATCTTTCCTACCCAAAATAGTATTAATATCATCATTTGTTAGGCGATTAGTGATTACATTTTGGAGAGCTAAAACCAATGAGGTATTATCAGCATGTTCAAGTAATCTCATAATTTGCTCATGGTTAGCTCCCACTTCAACAAAACGCCCTGTTGCCGTCGAACTTACATCACGAATTACGCTATATTTAGATAAGTGCTGATAAAGGGCTTTTAAATGACCAATTTCTAATTGGCAAGTGAATCTAGGTGCTCCAGTATTTGAGCAATGAGCAAATATATTAGATTTTAATTCCGACGCATCCTTTGATTCCTGGTCGAGCCCAGAAATATTTAACTTTAATTCATTTACTCCGTCACTACCAATAATAAAAGAATGATCGATACTCATGCTTACACCTTTGCAATCACATTAGCATAGCCAGCCCATGATGGATTATATGCATGATGAATTTCAAAAGCAGGTGATTCATCTAAAATTTTAACATTTGAAATCTCGAGAATATCAAACATTCTAAACTCATTATATCCTTTTCCAGAATCTGTAACTCCAGCAGTTTGAACCAAATGAACTTTGGTAGACTCTGTATCATCTTTTTTTCTCATTATAAAAACAGCATGAGTATTCCCTATCCTTTCGCCAGCGATCTTACCTTCTTTATTATACTCAAAAGAAATTGGTTTACGTTGCTGGATCGCTTGCTGTAATAGTTTTAATGACATAACACTTTCCTTATGCATTGAAATGAATAATAGATATCGTTAATTTGATTAGCGGATTTTCAGATAGAAGCGTTCTTTCACATTCAATACAACAATTAGCTGAAATTTTGTCAAGCTTTTTCCATATAGGTATGCGATCTATTGTTTCACGAAAACGGCGCTACACCGCACCCGCCTGCGGTTTCCGTATTAAGAAATTATTTCAGTTTCGCTTTTCTTCAAAGCACTGTCTCCGCCCACGGCAGCAAAGGGGTTATGGCTCATACCCCTAACTGAAATCGTTGAAAGGAATTTCACTATTTTTCAGTTCCGCAACAACTTCAAGTCATCCGAGAAGAAAGTAAGCTATTGATATTTAATGGGATTTAATTTTTATGTGACCAAGAAAATTATTATCAGTCAAAATAATTGGAATATAACAAATTGATATTTAATGACTTTATCAGAATGACTACTGAAATTTTTTCATCCAAAAAGTAAGCCGGGCGCTCACGTTCTGCCCGGCATAGTAGTTAACTCTTAATCTCTTCCTCTCTAAGTAACTCAAGCACCTGTTTACGCTCATCCCGACCAAGTGCGTTTAGCAGCTCCCTTACCCTTCCATCTCCAGCTAACGCACTGGGACTGATGGTATGTGAAAACGAGACGTTCATTACAAAGGTGTGCCCACATTCCAGATTGGTGCACTGGCAATAAACATCTGATAGCTGAGGATGCTTTCTGTTGGTTTTGCGTATCGTTGCGTCCGCTAGGCAAACCGGGCAAGTCATTTTCATTATTCGCATGGTTGTTCCTTCAAAACATGCCCGCCAGATTGAAGGCATTTGGCACGGCTATCTATCTCTGAGATGTGTAACAGTGGTAACGCTGGTAACACCCTTGTTTTATATAGATAAAATCTGTTACCACTGCTGTTTTTACTTAGGTAATGAGTGGTAACAAGCGCAATTCTGTTACCAGTGTTGCCAGTCAGAATTTTTAACTGGTAACAGCAGCAGGCCGCATAAACTCAGGCTGTTACCTTTGTTACCAGTGTTACCTTTGAAAAATAAGGCTCACGCGATTTATGCAGGTTCTGCGCTGCCCAATACTAAACTGCTGAACTGATAAACGCGTTTAACCCCTATTTCTGGCAGGCGAACGCTTGTCTGTGTGCGCCCTTCACTACCCGGCTCAAGCCATCCGGCGGCTACGCACAATCGCGCCACCTTGCGGGCGTCAAAACCTTTGCAGATCTCTTTCCAGCCAGACGGCAAAACATAAAACGTGGTAACTGGCTCACTTTCATTGCCACCCTTATCTACCTTACGGAAACCCATCATGGCCGTAGGTCGATTCCGTTCGTCGTACCAATCAGCAAAACGGCTAAACTGGTTGCGGGTCATGAAGTCACAAATCTGCTCCAGTGCGGCTTTATCTTCTTGGTTCGCTGCATGGCCACGGTCAGTCATCCATGAAGCCAGACAGCGCTCCGCCGCTTTAAAAGCTTCGCCCTCTGGCCATCCAGTTATGCCTGCGCGGGTTGCCAGCTCCCCGGCCATTGCAACAAGCGCAAAGCGCGTCACTGCTCGTCCAACCTGATTCCCGGCGTCCTGAGGCGTCAGCCTGCGGGTGAAGTCTTTTAGCATGGCTTTCGCCTGGCTGGTCACTTCCGGCAAATTCTGCGTGATATGATGCAACCAATCGCGGAACGGCGCGCCATGATGCTGCGTTACTGATTGCTCCAGATGTTCAGCCAATGCTTTGCCACCGCTGAAGCCATGTAACTCCTCAAACACGCCGTGCATACCGGAATCGCTTGGGATTTGGATCATGCGCACCTCGACGCCGGCATAAGTGCGCTCTCCAGCGTTTGCCGCATGCTCAACCAGTGAAAGCTCCCCAGTGGATAGAAAAAGTAGATTCCAGCGGTTCGTTTCGCGTACCGAACCGTCCGTTCTCGCTCTGGCTTTACCTTGACCATTCGCTAGCATATAGGCGATATTTCCCGCTTCCCGCCCATCTACCTCGCGGATTTCATCCAACATGAGCGTAGCGTCATTACGGCGGCTGGCCGTACCTTCCAGCGCATTCCCGGTTGATCGCCACGTATGCCAGAAATCCGTTCCACCGCAGACGGAAGCGGCTACTTTCATAGTCGTGGTTTTGCCGTCAGTGGATTCGCCTTTGAGGTGATAACCACCACCGCCCATGCCTACTAGCCGCAGCAGAGGCGATGCAAAAGCCAGACTGACAGAGAACGCCACTCGAGCATTGCCGATACAATAACGCCCAACCTGATCCCGCCACTCTTCCGTGGTGCCGCTCACTCTGAAATCACGGCCTTGTACGCTGCTGGTTTGCAGAATGACAGACTGAGCATCTCGCCCGATCACTTCGTCCTGAAGCACATACACGCCACCATGCCAGCCAGTTTTATTCACACAGGTAACTTTCCTATCGGGCTTGCACAGCGAGATGTACTCCATCAAATGCGCGCGCGCCATTCCGTTGATGTTGATATAAGAAAGCCCGTTAACCAGCAGCACACGCCGCAGTTCTTCGCCACTGCCGCCAAGCAGCTCCATCGGCATCGCCCATTTACGGCTCATACCGTTTGTGTCCTCCCATTCGAGCAAGCGGCCATAATTACTGCCGTCTGCATCACTGGTGATCGCTGTGACGCGCAGCGGGCTGCAAATCTTGATATTACGGATCTCTGTGTCACCGTCAGACTTATTCACCTGCTTGTCATACCAAAGATATTCTTTCGTCAGCCGGAACCCTTGCGGCAATCGGGTAAGCCCTTTGCCATGCAGCGCCATTTCCTCCATGAACGCTTCACGAGCGCGACGTTCCCCATTTTCGCGGCGGTAATCGTCCCAGTCGGCTTTATGCCTAGTTGGCGGCAGCGTTACCCACCCATCAACAGCTTTCGCGGCTTTCTCGGCCTGAATACGTCCAGTGTTATCTTTGCCATCAAGTAGATCATTATCCCCAGCCAGGATGATCCGAGCCTCTGGCCAGCGCTGGCGTATTTGCTCCGCTACCTTTACTAAATTCGTTGCAGCAACAGCAGCAAGAATTAGCCCTTCAGCCAGCATGCTCACGGTTATCCCCGTAGCAAAACCCTCAGTGATGATCACTTGCTCAGGTGGTTCCGCTGGCAAAGCAGAAACCTGAATAAATGCCCCTGACAGCTGGCTACCTTGCAACAGACATTTTTCACCTTCAGGGCTGATAAGCTGGCCACCCGTTATGTTTCCAGCAATATCCGTAAGCGGAAGCAGAATAGAGCCAACGCCAAACGACATACCCGCCATGCTGAATTGCTTATCTAGTAAAGAAACCGTATGCCCATGAAGACCACGCGCCGTTAAATAGCTGCACTCTCCCAGCTGTGTTTGCTGGCTAAGTTCAGTAAAGCGTTTCTGGCCTGCTTTGCCATCCACAGCTTTATTTCTGGCAGGCATTATTGGCTGATTGCTCACTTCAGGTAATGAGAGTGTTTCGGCTACCATCGCAGACACGGCTTTAACATCATGGCCAGTAGCAAGACGCACGAGATCCAACCCGTCACCGTTTCCACAGTGGTTACAAAACCACGTTCCACGACCTTCTTTGTCATCCAGGCGAAAACGATCTTTTCCACCACAAACCGGGCAGGCTCCATGCCGCTTCCCATTAGGAACATTTATTCCCAGAGCGGATAAGATGTGCGGCCAGCGGCCTCGAGCTGCGGTAGCAATTGCTGATACAGATTGCATTTTCACAGGAAGCCCTCCCCACCATCTGGGGACATAAACGTATATCCCTGCGGCAGTTCGCCATCAGGAGCGCCAAAGATGATGTCTCGGTAAACCTCGCGTAGTTCAATTACGCCTTTAGTAGAGAGTCGTATGACTTCTCCAGCAAATCCGCCAGATATCATCTGTTCCAAAGATTCATTCGCTAATCGACAACCTTCATCCTTACCAAACTCCTCAATCCAGGGAGCTTCAATATGGAAAATTATATTTATTGCGACTTTGTCAGCGGTCAATTCAACATATTCGCCATTTTCAACATAAACAGGTGCGCCATTGATCTGCTTCATGAGCGCAATAAAAGCTTCTGCGATATAACGGCGTAACATTGCTGTGCGATAGGCTGGCGAAAGTAAAACATTATTGGTTAACATTTTTATTCCCCATAATTGTGCTACTTTCGCTTATAACGTCATCCAACTGTTCAGCTAAACATGCAAAAACTGCGGCAGCGCCTTCTGCTGGAATATTTTTGAAACCAGCGCCAGCACATGTGGAAAGTAACTCAGCAAGAAACTCGCTTGCAGTTGCAACCCGGAGGAGTTTGTCCTCGCCAGATTCAGTAAGAGTACAAGATTGGTTATTTCTATGAGGTCTGCTCATGCCCTTGCCTCCAAGTAATTCGAGGTAGGGATTCGGCCAGCAAAACAAATGATGAAATCGGTGATTAACTGCAACCGTGCATCTCGTTCATTGTATGCATTAACGCGAATTGGTTCAGGGCGAGCGCTGCTATCAGCACGGCGCACGGCAAGAAAGAGAAAGGTAAATTCTGAATGAGTTTGTGTGAGGACTGTAGCCATAATGGCAACCTCCGTTAGATAGCGGTTAACGCTACCACCGGAGTTTCCACGCTCACTGGTGGTAGCCCAGACGGGGGTGGAAATACCGGCTCTAACGGATACCGGCCTGACCGAAGTCAGCCCCGCCTGGGCCACCATTACACGGTTAGAGCAACGGCAGTGAAACCGCTGCACAAATGTGAGGTGTTCAAAGACATAGACACAAAAAAAGACGCATAGCGCGTCAAGTGTCGCCGTTAGATTACACGGGTTTCCACGCCCGGCTACCGATTTTGCGATAGCCCGAGGACTATAAACGCTGATTAATGTCTTTTGCAACATATTTTGGATAAAAGAATCCTTACCGCAGCTGGATAATACAGCCGCAGTATTTATCATCTGCATAATCAGAACCTAAATTTTATAATGCCCGGTAAACCCGGGCGGTGCTCAACCAGAAGTAATGGCGGAAACCCAACCTTTAACAGAACGGCTACTAAATACAATATTCTCAAGTGCTAAAGGCGCACTAATTACGGGTTTGGAATCAGGTCGCGAAAAATGATTTCTGTTATTAAATCTTAAACGGTCTGTATTAACACTTGCTGGCGAATCGGTGACAGCCAGCCCACCAAGATAGAAAAACCCCACTGTGTACAAAGTCCTCTTCTACTTCAACTGAACAAAATAGCTTTTGTCCATTTCGATTATATTCAATTAGCTTTAAAGTTGGTTTTATGCGTGCATACAGCCGCACTTCCTTCCCTATGTAGTCAAATTTCAGCGCCAATACTTCGCCCAAATTAGGTTTATTACGATCATGTTCTTCCCAGATTAGTGCAGTGTATAAATTGGGATCATAAGAGTTTGCCATACCGATTAACCAATCAGGTTTAATGGTACGGCCATCAATAGTTTTACCTTCACAAGAAACACATATCCATTCTGATGTTAATCCAGAGTGACCTATCATTTTACGAGTCCTTTAACGTCAATGCATTTTCATCCATTGCGGCGTACATGAAACCATCACCTAATGCGTAACCTTCTTGACGTAAATAACTATGCTCATAGAGCTTCTTATCTTCATTAAAACCAGCTTTGAAAACACGAGTGCCTTTTTGCGTATAAATATGCAAGTTATCAAGCGTTGTTACAGCCAGACGACGTCCCGGCATAAAGGGAGGAACAAAAGCAAATCGGCCTGCAACTGAACTATTCAACATTTGAGCTGAAGCACGATCTGAGGGCGAAGCTGCACCATTGAATAATTTTAATCGCTCAGTAGCGGCAAGCTCCGCTCCAACCATTACCACCAGACGAGGATCTTCTCTGAAACCCTCTGGAATTAGTTCATTAATCAAGAAAGAAGCAAGTGCGTCCAAATGCTTAAAATCGCCTGTTTCTCCAATTGTTGCTGGTTTAGTGATGACCTGAGATCCAGCATTAAATTCATGCGCAATTGCGTGCCATCCTTTATTTACATCCTCGCCCTTGGGGTTTTCATTTGGTTTTGTATCAAGGGCGGAATACTGGCCATTAAACCCAATTTTCAACATATCAAGAGTGAATGCACGAGAGAAAAAATCCGACATTTTTTGATTAAATTCGTCTTGTGTCCCACTACCTGAATTAATTAGTAATGACATTTTATCGTAGTTAATTGATGCGCATGAATCAGTTTCGCAAAGCTCATAGACTGATCCATTAAGTTTTGTCGGGTTGCGGAAACGCCCCTCTAAGGCCCGTCCTGTATATAGTGAATTATCACCAACTGAAACAGCCTGACCATTTTCTTGCGCAACATCAGCAGTTGTAATTTGCTCCATCATCCAACTTGATTGCATCATTGCAACCCTCAACAGATTTTCAGATGGCTCAGAAATCTGAAATGAATTCCCAAACTTCTTAGCATTGCTAACAAAATTTTGATGAAACAATTCCGCAGCATGCGGTTTAATGAATGCAGTCATTATGAAACCTTTATTTATATATATTATTTACTGAGAAGAGAAAGTTTATTTTCTTTAGCCAACTCAACAGCCGCCATAGCATCAGAGTATTCGCAGTGGGTCGTAGCTTGCCTCAGTACGAAGTTATCTTTTCTATAGAATTCCTTGCAGTATTTATATCTATATTTCCATCCAGAATTCATAACTTGTACATCCTTAGATGGGGTGCACACACGATAGATTGAATCAATTGAATTGACTATGTCTGTAATGACACTCCAAGAGTATTTGTAGATGTATATAAACCTTGTGCTATTTTCTCCACTGTATGTTGAACTGGGAAGCCGTTCATTTGGAATCTTATTCAATATACCTACTGAGAACCGCACCTTATCTTTATTTAACATATGCTCTACTATAGGGCGCAATTTCCCAAGCAATCCTTTACAGCAAAGCAGATTAAAATCAGCTTCTTTTAAACTACTCTCAGCTTGACTCACTTTTATACTCTGATTGAAATACTGTTCTTTGAGACTGAGGCCGCTTTTTCTATCCCCACCACCATTGTTTATATTAAGTAAGGCCGCCTTCTGAAAATCTAAATTACACTTCTCTTGACCATAATGTTTGAGAGCATCACTAATTAATTCGTTTCCACGTTGAACCAATAACTCAATTTCATCAGAATCTGGAGTGATATTTAGATTGTTTACGCCCATTAAATCCAAAACAAATTCAATCTTATCTTTATTTCTATAAAAAAGTGACAGTTCGAAAATTCTATAAGCGTAGCTATTATCACTTGAACTTTTCGTATAAACAATTGACTGATAATTTCTGACTTTAGAATCGAGAGGATCTTTACTATACGGCACA
Organism: Pantoea sp. SOD02; assembly: GCF_024707505.1. Lineage (GTDB taxonomy): Bacteria > Pseudomonadota > Gammaproteobacteria > Enterobacterales > Enterobacteriaceae > Pantoea > Pantoea symbiotica. The sequence goes on from NZ_CP102604.1 coordinate 2,884,450, forward strand.
TCGTTCATTATTTCATTTATTCCTTTTTTCCAGATTATACTTTATCCAATCCAATACTTCAGATTCCACCCATGCTACTGACCTGGTTCCAATATATACCTGTTGAGGAAATTCTTTATTCTTCATTTTTAAATAAATAGTAGAGCGTGGCACTCCCGTCATATCAATAACATCAGGAATGCGTAACAACCTGTATTCTGGCAGGTGTAAAGAGTTGCACGGAATTGTATTCATTGCTTATTACCTATTGGCTGTCTAGTTAAGTACATTCATGTCCAATTGCATGTCACTGGATGATTAAATCCTCGCATAAAAATTTTAATGCGTAAACGCCCCCAAATTCCTTTAGAAGCAACAATAAATAATTAAGATGGAAATTAGCAGTGTTGAATATAGGTCAATGTTAGTGAATGTTAGTGAGCAACTAACTAATGCTAACCAAATGTATACTCAAAATGCGTACAAAAATAATTGTAAAGTAAGGTAAATAAAATTCATGGGTTGGCAGGTTGGCAGGTTGGCAGGTTGGCAGGTTGGCAGGTTGGCAGGTTGGCAGGTTGGCAGGTTGGCAGGTTGGCAGGTCAAAATAGGGTAAAAATGAAAGGTGTGTATACCAATGTGTATAGAATTAAAAATTAGAACCAATTTATTATATTTATATCAATCAATTAATCCACAAGATCGATTCATGCAGGGGACACCAGATTGTCATCGTTCTCCCGCTTAAAACAGCCATCTCGCCAGAGCAAGTGTCAGTCCAGCGGTACTCATTATTCCCGCCACAATCCATTTCGTTTGCTGGTTTATCGCCTGATGAAGATCGCTTTTAGTGACGTAGTTCGGTTTGATTACCGCTATATCTGTTTTCATCACTGCCATATCGGTTTTGATATCATCAATATACGCTTCAAGCTTTGAAACGCGCTTTTCCATGTTCACTCCTTGATCATTAATTCACTCAGAACAACCAGCGAGCCAGTGCCAGCGTCATGCCCGCAGTACTCAGCATCCCAGCGACTATCCATTTTGTCTGCTTACTTAATTCCTGATGAATTCTCCCAATATCCTGATGCACTTTGCCGATCTCCTGATAAAGATCGCTCTTGGTGACGTAATTCGACTTGATCACCGCGATATCCATTTTCATTTCATGAATATCCGCTTCCAGCTTTGAAACGCGCTTTTCCATAATTACGGCCTCTCGTAACTTGTCATTGTAATCAATGCGATAGCTTAATATTCCTGCAAAGCATCCTACCCCAAAATCCATGAAAAAAATGCCTCACTGAGTGTGAGAGTACCTAACTGAGAGATGTGTTCAGAAAAAAACAGGGGTTATTGCAGCCGATTACATCGGTTTAAGAGTGAGATCGTAATCAGGCCTGATCGTGTCGCCATGCCGATGGCGTTACGCCGTGTAGCTGACGAAAGCGGTTACTGAAGTGACTTGAGGAGTGAAAACCGCAGCGCAGCGCGATTTCTGTTAGCGGTAAACGGCTGAATTTCAGTAGCTGCAACGCAGCATCCATGCGGCGGCGCATCACATATTGGTGCGGTGCCTCGCCTACGCTGCTACGGAACATGCGTGCAAAATGGTATTCGCTCAGCGCCGCTTCGGCGGCCAGCTGCGCCAGCGTTAATGGCTGATCAAGCTGCGCATCAATATACGCCATCACTCGCCGCAACACGGCGGGCGCCAATCCACCACGCACCTGCGGCGCTTGCCATTGCACATCGCTGTAGCGTTGCAACAGATGCGTCATCAACAAGGTTGAGGCGCTGCTGAGCATCAACTGATTCGCCGGCTGCTGCCAGTCGGTGCTCAGTAAGAAGTGGCGATAAAGTTGAGTGATACGATCGTCCGCCGCGAAGATCTTTTCATGCAGATTGAGCTGCGAAGGACTGCGGTCCCAGATCTGTTCGCCCAGATAGCGCAGATGTTCATCGGTGCAGTAAAGATGCACAAACGACAAATCGGCACGAATATCCCACACCGATTCCACTCCGCTCGGCATCAGGCAAAAGCGATCCGGACCGCCGCCGTTGCGCCAGCCGTGCTGGGTTTTATGCCAGGTTTCATAGCCGTCGGCGGTATAAAGGCTCAACGTGTGATGATCGCTAAGATTGGTGACGCGGTCGCCGCTGTTAAACCAGGCCGCCAGCTTGATGCCGCTCGACAACTGCACGCTGTCGCGCAGCTGCGCTTTGTGGCGCTGAAGCATGTTGAAGGTCTGGTAATCGGCCATGGTTGATATCACTCGCAGTTCATGAGCGGCTAGTGTACGGATCTCCGCAGACAGAAAACAGGTCACAGCCGGACGCATAAGTAAAAAGCGCAAGATTTTGCAATTGCCGCGCAAAAACGTGCAAGCCGTGCGTTGCTTTTCACGCCACACTGCGAGCCAGATTGTGTCGGAGAGTGCGCTATGAATGTGATGTTATACCTTGCCGTGGTGATGATTTGGGGAACCACCTGGATTGCCATTTTCCTGCAGCAGGAAGCGGCTGATACGCCGGTTCTGGTGGCGGTATTTTGGCGTTTCTTATTGGCGTCGCTGGTGATGCTGGCGATCCTCAAACTGCTGCGTCGGCTGCGAACGCTGGATAAGCGCGATCATCTGTTTTGTCTGCTGCAGGGTTGCTGCGTGTTTGGCTTCAACTTTGTCTGCTTCTATCATGCTGCCGCGTGGATCAGCAGCGGACTGGAGTCGGTGATTTTCTCGATGGCCGTGCTGTATAACGCGCTCAACAGCTGGATTTTCTTCCGTCAGCGCCCATCGTTTCGCCTGTTGCCAGCGGCGGTGCTTGGCCTGGGCGGCATTGTTGCGCTGTTCTGGAATGATATTCAGGCGGCGCATCCCGCTCCGCAATTGCTGTGGGGCGTGGGACTCAGCGCGCTCGGCACGCTGGGATTCTCCTTCGGCAATATGATTTCTCTGCGCCATCAGCGCCGTCAGCTCGATATTCTGACCACCAATAGCTACGCGATGCTGTATGGCGCTTTGGTGATGGCCGCACTGGCGTTAGTGAATGGCGATTCACTGGCACCCGCGCTAAATATGCAGTGGTTAGGTGCGATGAGTTATCTGGCAATATTTGGTTCGGTATTGGGATTCGGCGCCTATTTCACGCTGGTAGGCCGCATTGGTGCCAGTCAGGCCGCATACAGCACCTTGCTGTTCCCGCTGGTGGCGCTGACGCTCTCCACGCTTTATGAAGGTTATCACTGGCATAGCAATGCGATTATCGGATTGGTGATGATTCTGGCGGGGAATATGGTGATGTTTGTACGCTGGCCGACGATGGGTCGATTACGTACCGCCTAAATAACGAGAGCGGGCATTGCGCCCGCTCTTTTGTTCCTCTAACGCCAGCCCTGAACGCCGATATTGAGCTGGTGAGGTTTAGTTATGGCTTTTCTGGCAATCCAGTAAAGCAGGACGCGTTCATCATCTTTGTCGCGGTCGGCCATAGCCAGTAATTTCAGCGACAACGTGGATTTGTTCACTGGTTGATGCTCATCGCTTAACTCGATCACCGCCTGACCGATAATGCAGCAAACCTCATCCTCATTAGACGCGGATTCATATGTTCGGTCTTTCATATTTCCTCCTCTTGAATGAATTCTAAGCCTGGCAAACATCCGCGACTTTGCAGGCATTATGGCGCGATCGATACAAATGCTTACACATGGTTACCTGTAGCAACCGCTACGCTTTATATGACATCACTTACTGTCATCACAATGTCATTCATACCCGTTTAGCTGCATTTCATGCCACCGTCGGGTTCATTCACGCCACGGTTTCCCCCGCACGCGCGAGAGCAACTTATTATCTCCACAGATTCCGCTTTCTCGAGTGAGAGATAAAAATGACAACAGCAACCCCCGCGAATTACCAACGTACCCGCACGTTGACCCTTATCGGCACCATTATCACGCAGTTCGCTTTGGGCTCGGTTTATACCTGGAGCCTGTTTAACGGCCCGCTGGCAAATAAGCTGGATGCGCCCATCAGTGAAGTGGCGTTCTCGTTCGGTTTGCTCAGTCTTGGCCTGGCGATCGCTTCTTCGCTTGCCGGGAAATTGCAGGAACGTTTTGGCGTGCGCAACGTCACCATAGGCGCGGGCATTTTGATGGCTGTCGGTTTCTGGCTGACCGCGCATGCCGATAATCTGATGATGCTCTACCTCAGCGCCGGGATTCTGGTGGGTCTGGCAGATGGTGCCGGATATCTGATGACGCTGTCTAACTGCGTGAAGTGGTTCCCGGAGCGCAAAGGGCTCATTTCGGCCTGCTCAATTGGTGCGTATGGGTTGGGTAGCCTCGGCTTCAAATTCATCTGCGGTGCACTGCTGAGCGCACAAGGTCTGGAGAATACCTTTATGATCTGGGGCGTGCTGGCGATGAGCATGATTATTGTCGGCGCGTTGCTGATGCGTGATGCGCCAATGCAGAAGAGCAGCGGCAATGCGCAGTTGGAAGCCAAAGATTACACGCTGGCGCAATCGGTGCGTTTACCGCAATACTGGATGCTGGCGCTGATGTTCCTGACTGCCTGCATGAGCGGCCTATACGTGATTGGCGTGGCAAAAGATATCGGTGAAGGCATGGTGCATCTTAGTGCACAAACCGCAGCCAATGCGGTTACGGTGATTGCGATTGCCAACCTCAGCGGTCGTCTGATTCTTGGCGTGCTGTCGGATAAAATGGCGCGCATCCGTGTGATTACGCTGGCACAAATTGTCTCGCTGGTGGGCATGAGCATCCTGCTGTTCACCCATATGAACGAATCGACCTTCTTCCTCTCCTTAGCCTGCGTGGCCTTCAGCTTCGGTGGCACCATTACTGTGTTCCCATCGCTGGTCAGCGATTTCTTTGGTCTGAACAATCTGACCAAAAACTATGGTCTGATTTACCTTGGTTTCGGTATCGGCAGCGTGCTGGGTTCACTGGTTGCCTCCGCCTTTGGTGGCTTCACCGTCACCTTCAGCCTGATTATGACCTTGCTGGTGATTTCACTGGTGTTGTCGTTGAGCATCCGTCTGCCAAATCGCCAAAACGTGGCAGAACCTTTACTGCATAATTAAGTTCGCTGGGATGCCGTATCAATTTGCGGCATCCCTTTTCTTCACAATTGATCCACAATAAAGCGTTAATTGAGAACCACTATTATTAAGTCTTGCCTTTCGGAGTAATCTCGTTATTATTAGCAGGCATTCAGCTTATTCCGATTGGTTTATTTTACCCCGCGACTTTTTTAGCATTTAATTGACACACTCCGTAATATATTCAGCAATAACTCTACATTTCCTGCATCTTCACTCCACTATTCCCCTGTAATCTGGCGTCATTGGAACAGAGGAGGACTCTCCATGAAGAAAGTTATTAAGGTTGCATCGGTTGTAGCCATTATGACGATGTTGAGTGGCTGTATTATCGATCATCATCGTGGAGGCGGCGGCCCAGGTTGGGGCCATCATGGTGGCGGCGGCTGGCATCATGGGTACGGCGGTTATGGACACCGCAGATAGTTGGGCAAAGAACATACACAGCAAATAATAAGAAAATAAAAAGGGCGGGAAATTATCCCGCCCTATTTTTTTAGCTTTTTACCGCGTAATTACATTGATACCAGGCTTTCTTTAATCCGGGCAAATGGCTATTTTGCGACGGCAGTGATTCCACCTTATCAAATCCACGCTGACTGCAATAATTCGCAAGGTCGATCTCCATTGCGTCTTTATTCAGCGTATGCGGATCGTAACGATACTGCACGGTATTTGAGCTGGTATCTTCATCGACACGCTCAAATCCTCCTGGTTTGCTGACGCTACAGCCGGCCAGCATAAAAAGCGCCATTGCGCTAATAAGCATTTTTTTCATTAGGGTTTCCTCTAAAGCGTCGCAGTCTAAAATGCAACGCCGCGCTTATCTATAGGATTAAAGCGCGAAATGTCCGGGATTAGTGAAGCTTTTGCCAATCAAATCGATAAAACCAAACGGTTTCTCTTATCAAATAAGTGGTGCGATTATGTACCCAGACAAAACGAAGTCTGCACCACACCAGGTGAGTTAATAATAAACATACTGATAGTGACCTTCATGCCCGCGCTGAGCGGGCTTTTTTTTGCCCGCTAACCGGTAAGGCTGACCATCTTACGTAGAAGATTGGCCGCTTGTTTGACAGGCAATGCGAGAATGCCGCTGTAGAGATCAATCGACATCGCACACATCGCGCCGCGATCAACCGCAGTATCCGCCGGCATGTTCAGCTGTTGCAGCCGATCGCCCCACTTGCCATACAGCTTTTCCACCACGCTTTGCAGATCGCGCTGCGCCGCAGCCTGATCCAGCGGTTGTTCATTGCCGGTGCTTTGCTGTAGCAGCGTTTCGAGCGCCTGCGCATCGCGCTGATTCAATTCCTGTGACAGCACCTGTTGCAAATTGACGCCGCCATTCACCTGCGGATAGAGGAAACGAAAGCAGCGCTGCGGTTCCTGCTGCTGCAGTGCCTGCATCTCCTCGACCGAGACGCGGATGTAGTCAATGATCGCCGCATCGCTGGCACGTGTCAGACGTTGATTGACCAGATCCATCAACCAGCCGCGCATATCTCCCAGCGCCTGATCGGCGGGAACGCCTTCCAGCCGTTTATGCAGCAGTTCGCGATTGAGCAACTGCCACAATGCCGGTTCCTGAATTTTTAGCAGACGATAACCGGGCGCGAGGCTGAGTTGGGTTGCCACCTCTTCCACCAGCGCCTGACGCTCCTGACGCGGATGCAGCCAGCTGAACCACAGCAGATTCGCCAGAATCAGCGGCAAGATAAACAACAGCACGCCTTGCCACAGTCGCAGCGAAGTGGTGCGCACCAGCAGAATAATAATGATCGCCAGCAGCGCGAACGCCGCTAGCGTAATCGGAAAAAGCGAGAGCATCGAGCGGGGTTAATCCTTACGTACATCAATTAAAACGGGGCAATTGGCGCGCTCAATCACTGCCGCGCTGACCGACCCTTTCAACAGACGATTAAATGGCGACAGATGGCGGCGGCCCATGATGATCATGCTGGCATGCAAGAGTGTGGATTGCGCCACAATGGTTTCCGCCGCTTCACCCGCCAGAATCAATCCCTTTGCCGCCACGCCCGCGCGCAGCAGCGGCGCCAGCGCATGGCGCACCACCATTTCGGCGGTGTTCTGCTCATCTTTCGCCGCCACAAAATCATCTGGATCTTCACCGGCATCAATCTCAATCGGTTGATTGCAGGAGGAGTAAGCGGGATCCACGCAACACAACACCGTAACCTGCGCCTGATGCGCCAGCGCCTGTTCAATGGTCAACGCAATCACTTTTTCCGCCACCAGAGAGTTATCGATGGCCATCAGCAAGGTTTTCATCAGTTGGTTATCCTTCCACAGCGGTCATTTTGCCAATTTCACGAATCAAGGCGTCTTTGCACTTGATGATTTGCTCACGATAGTGCGCTTCCTGCTTATGAAAACGCGCCGTCGGCACCAGCAATGAGATAGAGAAGCGGCCAAACAGCGTATCAATGGCAACCGCCATGGTCGAAATGCCCTCCAGCGTCTCACCGCGATCGATCGCCAATCCGCTGGCGCGCACTTCGGCAATCAGCTCCAGCAATTGCGGCAGGGTTTTCACCGTCATCTCGGTTAACTCTTTATAGGCTTCGCCCACCATCACGCGCACATCTTCATCGCTCTCCAGCGCCAGCAACGCGCGGCCGCCCGATGTGCTGTAAAGCGGCAGATTCAGTCCAATGCGCGGCACCACACGCAGTTCGCGCGAGGCCACCACATAATGCACGATCGCCAGCTGCGTGCCGCTGGCCCGCGCCAGCGATACCGTTTCGTTGATTTCGGCAGAGAGTTGTTCGAGGAACGGACGTACGATTTCCACCACGTCGCTGTGCACGCTGGAGATCAGCTTGAGCAGCGCCGGACCGAGACGTAAACCGCCGGCACCGCTGCTGCGCACCAGCTGTGCGCTGTCCAGTGCGCCAATGATGCGCTGCACCGTCGAGCGCGGTAGATCGACCACCTGCGCAATTTCACCCAAACTCATGCCGCCGGGATGCTCACCCAGCGCATTCAGAATTTTTGCCGCACGCGCGATGACCTGAATGCCACCCGCTTTTTCATCCTCACGGCTTGAGGGAAGTTCAACCATGATGCGTTCCTTTTTGGCCTGCCCTACTTTAACGCGAATGATCGCACTTTTACACCCTGTATCACATTGCAATACAGCATATCGATATGTAAGATGCCATCTGTATCACATCGCAATACACTGCATCAACAATATAACGAGAAGCCTGCTATGAACGCCCAGCCAATTGCGGCTCCGGCACCCCATCCGTTTACTCTGCGCCTGGCGCTGGGATTGGTTGGCGTGCTGATTGCCGCGCTCACATCGGGATTAAACGATCGCGTCACCGATATCGCGCTAGCCGATATCCGCGCCGCCATCGGCATCAGTTACGATCAAGGCAGCTGGATTATCTCCGCGTATCAAGCCGCTGAAGTGGCGGCAATGATGATTGCGCCCTGGTTCGCCGTCACCTTTTCTTTGCGCCGTTTTGCGCTCACCGTCTCGGCCGGATTTATGCTGAGCGGCCTGCTGCTGCCGCTGATGCCCAATGCCACGCTGTTTATCGCCTTGCGCGTGGTGCAGGGATTGTTTGGCGGTGCGCTGCCGCCGATGCTGATGACCGTTGCGCTGCGCTTCCTGCCGCCGCCGATCAAATTATATGGTTTAGCGGGTTATGCGCTGACCGCCACCTTCGGCCCGAATATGGCCGCTTCGCTGGCAGCATTCTGGACCGATGACGTCAGCTGGCTATTTGTCTTCTGGCAAGTGGTGCCGGCCATGCTGATTGCCATGCTGCTGATTAGCTGGGGTATACCGCAGGATCCACTGCGCCTTGAGCGTTTCAAACAGATCGATCTGTTTGGCATGCTAACCGGCTGTTCCGGTATGGCGCTGCTGATTCTGGCACTGACGCAGGGCGAGCGGCTCGACTGGCTCGAATCGCCGTTATTCAGCGGCCTATTATTCAGCGCGCTGGCGTTGCTGACTGTGTTCTTTATTAATGAATGGTTTCACCCGCTGCCGCTGTTCAAATTGCAGATGCTGGGACGGCGCAATCTCGCGCACGGCTTGCTGGTGCTGGCGGGCGTGCTGATTCTGTCGCTGTCTGGTTCGGCGCTGCCTTCAGCCTATCTGGCGCAGGTGCAAGGTTTCCGCACGCTGCAGTTCGCCCCGCTGGCGTTAACCATCGGCTTGCCGCAGTTGCTGATCGCCCCTTTTGTTGCCGCGCTGCTGAATATTCGCTGGGTGGATTGTCGCTGGATGTTGACGGCGGGCGTGGCGCTGTTGGTGACGTCCTGCCTGATGGGCATGCACATCACTACTGATTGGGCGCGGCAGAATTTCTGGCTGATGCAGATTCTGCAGGCGTTTGGTCAGCCGATGGTGATTTTGCCTGTGCTGATGAGCGCCACCAGCGTGGTCGCACCGCCGGAAGGCCCGTTCGCCTCAGCGATGTTCAACACGGTGCGCGGCTTCTCCAGCATCGCCGCGGGCACACTGGTGGAGTGGTTTATCAGCCATCGTGAAAAATTCCACTCCAACGTGCTGGTCGATAGCGCCGCCAGCCGTGCGTGGCTGATGACCGCACCGAATAGCGCGCAATCCAGCAGCAGCTTGCCGTTGCTGCCGGATGGCAGCGCCAGCAGCGCGGAAAACCTCAGCGGCTTCGCCACCTTGCTGAAACAGCAGGCGATGGTGCTGAGCCTGAGTGATTGCTACCAGATGCTGATTGCCTTCGCCGCCCTGCTTTTACTGTTAACCGCCTGGCTGCCGAAACGCGTGTGGCCACCACAAACACTGATTCAACCTGTTACGACGACGTCGAGATAATTGATATGCAAGCTTTTGCTCTGAAAAGAACGGTGCTGTTGAGCACCTTATTACTGGTGTTATTAGCGATGGCCTTTTTTGTCTGGTCATCGATGACCGGAAACGATCATCGCACCACCGATGCCTATGTGAATGCCGATTACACGCTGGTTGCGCCAAAAGTTTCCGGCTACATCGCCAGCGTCAACGTGCAGGATAACCAGCGCGTGAAGGCCGGCGAACTGCTGGCCACGCTCGACGATCGCGACTACCGCGTGGCGTTAGAAACCGCACAGGCCAATTTGCAGGTCAGCGAGGCCAAGCGTTTGAGTAGCCAGGCGCAGCTGGAACAGCAGCAATCCACTATCGACCAGGCGAAAGCCACGTTAGCAGCAAGCCAGGCGTCAGCGCAGTACGCCGGACAGAGCGCTGCGCGTTACAACCAGCTGTATAAAAGTGGCACCATCGCTGCAGACGATCAGCAAAAAGCCAACTCAACGCAGCGTTCCGCCTCAGCCACCGTGCGCCAGAGCGAAGCAGCGCTGGCTTCCGCCGTCAAGCAAGTTGGTGTGCTGCAAGCTGCGGTGCGTCAGGCCGCCGCCGATGTCACCGCCGCGCAGGCCAGCGTCGATCAGGCGCAGCTTAATCTTTCCTATACGCGCATTGTGGCGCCGGTGGATGGCATGGTCGGCCAGCGTTCAGTGCGCCTCGGCGCCTACGTTAGCGCGGGCACGCGTTTGCTGGCGGTGGTGCCGTTGCAGCAAACCTATATCACCGCAAATTATCTGGAAACGCAGCTGGCGGATGTGCAGCAAGGGCAGAAAGTGAACGTGAAGGTGGATGCCTTGCCGGGCAAGGTATTCAGCGGTCGCGTTGATAGTATTGCTCCGGCAACGGGCGCGACGTTTTCCGCCATTTCGCCTGACAATGCCACCGGCAATTACACCAAAGTGGTGCAGCGTTTACCGGTGAAAATTGTGCTCGATGAGAACCAGCCGGATCTGGCAAAACTGCGCGTGGGAATGTCGGCGATACCGGAGATTGAGACACGCTGAAAATGTGAGCGATATCTCAGAAGCGGCCTATTTATTTTTGGGACAAATCCGCGTAAATTAGCCCTCGATCCTGTTCCGGGCTTGCCTGGAGCGACCTGAGAAGAAAGCGTGTAGCGCTGATGAACTCCACCTTTCTCTTATTCTGTTCGGGTTACGCGGGTTTGGGATCGCCCGCCGGGTAGCCGCTCAGAGGAGTTGTTTTTGTGAGATACGCTTTGATGGGAATTTCTTTCTTCCTGTTGCTTTGGGTCGGTACCTTTGTACTGATGCTGTAGAGCCGCCAGGCGGGGCGACGCTGAGTCGCCCCACTTACTGGTTATTCCTCTTCTTCTTCCAGCGCTTTCACCGTTCCCGGCAAAATGCCATCGGCACGGAACATCGATTTAATCCCCCGCACCGCCTGACGAATACGATCGCTGTTTTCAATCAGCGCGAAACGCACATGGGTATCACCGTAATCACCAAAACCGATGCCTGGCGAGACGCACACTTTGGCTTCCTGCATCAGTAATTTGGCGAACTCCAGCGAGCCAAGATGCGCGTAGTGATCGGGGATTCTCGCCCAAACGTACATCGACGCCTTCGGCAGATCGACCATCCAGCCCGCTTCGTGCAGGCCTTTCACCAGCACATCACGGCGGCGTTTGTACTGCTCAGCGATATCGCGCACGCACTGTTGATCGCCTTCCAGCGCCGCAATCGCCGCCACCTGTAAAGGTGTGAAGGTGCCGTAATCGTGATAACTCTTGATACGCGCCAATGCGGAAACCAGCTCTTTGTTACCGACCATAAAGCCGATACGCCAGCCGGCCATGTTGTAGCTTTTCGACAGGGTAAAGAATTCCACCGCCACATCGCGCGCACCCGGCACCTGCATAATCGACGGCGCTTTCCAGCCATCGTAGGTGATGTCAGCGTAGGCGAGATCGTGAATGACCAACACGTTGTACTGCTTTGCCAGCGCGATGACGCGCTCGAAGAAGTCGAGCTCAACGCATTGCGCCGTAGGATTCGACGGGAAGCCAAGAATCATCATCTTCGGTTTGGGATAGCTTTCACGAATTGCTCGCTCCAGCTCGTTGAAGAAATCAACGCCCGCCACCAGCGGGACAGAACGCACCTGCGCGCCGGCAATCACCGCGCCGTAAATGTGAATCGGGTAGCTGGGATTCGGTACCAGCACAGTGTCGCCGTGATCGAGCGTGGCCAGCATTAAGTGCGCCAAGCCCTCTTTCGAGCCGATGGTGACAATCGCTTCCGATTCCGGATCGATTTCCACCTGATAACGGTCTGCATACCAGCGCGAAATCGCACGACGCAAACGGGGAATGCCTTTCGAGGTTGAGTAACCGTGCGTGTCTTCGCGCTGCGCTACCTGACAAAGTTTTTCAACGATGTGCGGCGGCGTGGAGCCATCCGGATTGCCCATTGAGAAATCGATGATGTCTTCGCCGCGCCGACGCGCAGCCATCTTCAATTCAGCGGTGATGTTAAAAACATACGGTGGAAGGCGTTCAATACGCGAGAAACGACGGGGTGTGCTGTTATCAGCCATGATGTCCTCTGGTTTACGTAAGCGCCCGGACCGTCCGAGCGACGTGGGTCACTGTGGTGACCGCATCAAGAACATAACGCGCTGATAACAAGATTGTCGAGAGCGGAATAAAATAATTTTAATTATTTGGATTCAGGCGGCCAAACACCCAATCGCTTACCCATTGGCCGTTTAGCAGATAATTATCCCGTAGCGTGCCCTCAAGGGCGAAACCATTCTTCTCCAGAATGCGGCGCGACGGCCAATTCCCCTCAATCACCATCGCTTTCAGCTTATGAAATTCTGCCTGCAGTAAAAACTGGCACAGCGCGTCGAGCGCTTCACTGCCATAGCCTAAACCGGTAAACGCCGCGCGTAGCATGTAACCCACTTCGGCCTGACGATACGGATGCCATTCGGCGCTACAGCCAAACAACCCAATCGGCTCACCGCTTTCCCGGATGCGCGCCACCAGACACAGCATATGAAAACTGCTCGCCTGCCACGGCGCCAAACGCTCGTTAAAGCGTTGACGGATATCGTTTTCATCCGGGATTTCACTAACCCACGTCATGGTGGCGGCGTCCTGGTGTACCGCTTTGAAAATCTGCCAGTCTTCTGGCTTAAGCCGGCTGAGGGATAAACGTGGAGTGAGTAATTGCATGGTTGAGCTCCCATTTTTTTATACGGCAACATAGCAAACCGGCGTATTCACAACCAGCGATCGGCGCACGCTTTCGCTAATCCTCTTTTTGTTAGTCAAGTATTCCTCTTTTCGGGAGGTCGCCATGAATGGCGACCCTACAAAGGCGGAGTACGATTGCCATTTATGGCGACCTGCATGTTAAAAATTGATCCTGGCTACGAGAAAGGTCTGCAGATTGCCGTGGCGCTGGCGGATCGTGATCACATTTTTTATCATAGCCTCCCGTTTCTTGCCTGAGAGATGCCCTTGCCTTCCCACTTCGACATGCTGCTGGCGGTTTTTGACCGCGCGGCGCTGATGCTGATTTGCCTGTTCTTCCTCACTCGTACGCGGGTGTTTCGTCAGCTGCTGCAAAAAGATGAGCATTCGGTGCGCGAAAAAGTGGTGGTGACGGCAATATTCTCGCTGTTTGCGCTATTCAGCACCTGGTCGGGGATTAATGTCGACGGTTCGCTGCTCAATGTGCGTGTGATTGCGGTGATGTCCGGCGGCATTCTGTTCGGTCCCTGGGTGGGCATCGCCACTGGTGTGATTGCCGGTTTGCATCGCTATCTGATTGATATGGATGGCGTCACAGCAGTGCCTTGTCTGATCACCAGCATCATTGCCGGCATCGCCTCGGGCGTGATTAATCGTCGGGTGAGTAAAGAGCAGCGCTGGCGCGCCGGTATTCTCGGCGGCATGTTGTGCGAAAGCCTGACCATGCTGCTAATTGTATTGTGGGCCAAGCCGATGACGCTGGGTCTGGCGATTGTTTCCGAGATTGCGCTGCCAATGATTCTGGGCGCATCAAGTATCGGTTTAATCGTGCTGCTGGTGCAAAGCGTTGAGGGCGAGAAAGAGGCGATTGCGGCGCGTCAAGCCAAGCTGGCGCTGGAAATCGCCAACAAAACATTGCCGCTGTTTCGTCAGGTCGATAGCCAGTCACTGCATAAAGTGTGTGACATCATCCGCAGCGACATTCACGCCGATGCGGTCGCCATCACCAATAACAAACAGATCCTCGCTTACGTCGGCTACGGCGAGCAGAACTATCACAATGGCGATGATGCCATCAGCCCAACCACCGCGCAGGCGATCGCCAGCGGCAAAATCATCATCAAGAACAACGATGAGGCGCATCGCACCAAAGATATTCACTCGATGCTGGTTATTCCCCTTTGGGAAAAAGGGGAAGTGACCGGCACGCTAAAAATCTATTATCGCCGTGCGCATCGCATCACCGGTTCGCTGAAAGAGATGGCGATTGGGCTGTCGCAAATCATCTCCACCCAGCTGGAAGTGTCGCGGGCTGAGCAACTGCGCGAAATGGCGAACAAGGCTGAATTACGCGCGCTGCAGAGCAAAATTAACCCGCATTTCCTGTTTAACGCGCTGAATGCCATCTCCTCCTCGATTCGCCTTAATCCAGACACCGCGCGCCAGTTGGTGATCAACCTATCGCGTTATCTGCGCTACAACCTCGAACTCAACGATGACGAGCTTATCGATATCAAGAAAGAGTTGTGGCAGGTGAAGGACTACATCGCGATTGAGCAGGCGCGTTTCGGCGATAAGCTGTCGATGATTTATGACGTGGATGAAGATCTGCACTTCACGCTGCCCAGCCTGCTAATTCAACCGCTGGTGGAGAACGCCATTGTGCACGGCATTCAGCCTTGTCGCGGCAAAGGCGTGGTAACGCTGAGCGTGAAGGATTTGGGCGATCGTGTACGCGTCGCGGTGCGTGATACCGGCGACGGCATCAGCGAGGATGTGATGAGCCGCGTGGCGCGTAATGAGATGCCAGGCAACAAGATTGGTCTGCTGAATGTGCATCATCGCGTAAAATTGCTCTCTGGTCAGGGTTTGGTTATCACCCGCCATCATCCCGGCACTGAAATCGCCTTTACGCTTAGCAAGAATGGTCAGCCGCTACCTGCGCCGCTGCGCCCTACCACGGAAACCACCACGTGAAAGCCATCATCGTTGAAGACGAGTTTCTCGCCCAGCAAGAGTTAAGCTGGATGATTCAGCAACACAGCCAAATCAGCGTTGAGGCCTGCTTTGATGATGGGCTGGAGGTGCTGAAATATCTACAGAACCATCGGGTGGATGTGATTTTCCTCGACATCAACATTCCGTCGCTGGATGGCATGCTGCTGGCGCAAAACATCAATCAGTTTGCCCATAAGCCGTTGATTGTGTTTATCACCGCGTGGAAAGAGCATGCGGTTGACGCGTTTGAACTGGACGCCTTTGACTACATTCTTAAGCCCTATCACGAGTCGCGCATCATGACGATGCTGCAGAAACTGGAAGCCAGCGCCCAGCAGCAGTCGCAACCGCAAAACGCGGCGGCCAGCTCGCCACAAACAGTCAATCTGGTGAAAGATGAACGCATCATCGTCACCGATATCAACGAGATCTATTACGTTGAGGCGCATGAGAAGCTGACTTTTGTTTATACGCGGCGCGAAGCCTATGTGATGTCGATGGTGATCAGTGAATTTTGCAGCCGTTTGCCGGAACAGCAGTTCTTCCGCTGCCATCGATCTTACTGCGTCAATCTGAGCAAGATTCGTGAAATCGAGCCGTGGTTTAACAATACCTATTTGGTGAAGTTGCGTGATTTGGATGCGCAGGTGCCGGTAAGTCGCAGCAAGGTGAAAGCCTTTCGGCAGTTGATGAGGTTATAAGGCGAACGGCGGATGCCGCTCGCCTGAGTGCTTACAGTTCGCGGCCCAGCACCTGACGCAGGTGCGCACCGGCGCCAAGTAGGCCCGGCTGGTCGTGAGTGATCATATACACCGGAATATCGACCAGGTAATCGCGGAAGCGACCTTTATCTTCAAACGCCGCGCGGAAACCGGACGCTTTAAAGAAGTCAAGGAAGCGCGGCACGATACCGCCGGCAATATAAACGCCGCCGAAAGTGCCCAGATTCAGCGCCAGGTTGCCGCCGAAACGACCCATAATGACGCAGAACAGCGACAGTGCGCGACGGCAATCGATGCAGCTGTCTTTCAACGCGCGCTCGGTAACGTCTTTTGGCTTGAGGTTTTCTGGCTCACGCTCATCAGACTTCACGATGGCGCGATAAAGATTGACCAAACCGGCACCGGACAGTACGCGTTCAGCCGAAACGTGACCAATCTCCGCGCGCAGCACTTCGAGAATTTCACCCTCTTCTTCGCTATTTGGCGCAAAGTCAACGTGGCCGCCCTCGCCCGGCAAGCTGATCCAGCGCTTATCCACATGCACCAAATGGCTGACGCCGAGGCCGGTGCCCGCACCGTAAATCGCGATGGGCTTGCGTTCAACGGGCGCTTTGCCGCCAAACTGAATCACTTCCTTTTCGCTCAGCATCGGAATCGCCATAGAAACGGCGGTGAAATCATTGATGATTTCCAGGCTTTCCAGCGCCAGATGCTCTTTCATCACTTTGGTGGAGAACGCCCAATCGTGGTTGGTCATCTCTACCCAATCGCCGGTGATCGGACAGGCAATGGCGATACAGGCGTGCTTAATGTCCTGTTTTTGCTCGTCAAGATAGTGACGGATCACCGCTTCAAGATTGTCGTAGTCTGATGTTGAGAAGGTTTGGGCTTGGGAGATAGCACCGTTTTCTACCTCACACAATGCGAGACGGGCATTGGTACCGCCCACATCGCCGACCAGGGCGTATGTTGTCATTCTTCTGCTGCTCCGCTTGGGTCATAAACAATTGCAGGACACTATAAAAGCCTGCCAATAAAACAACAACGCCCACCTGCACGATGGGCGTAATCCATTTAAAGATGCTGCACAGCCTACCGATCGCCTGCCCGACTTCCCAGCGGCAACTTTCCGAAATTTAGCCACTATTACGCTGATGCAGTGCGGCGGTGACCTTACGCAGCAGCGGCGGCAAGTCCTGTTTGTCCATCACCACTTCCACCAGCGACAGACGACGATTCCGCATTAATTGCTCCATCACCGCGTCCAGCTGCACTGTTTCGCGGACGCGCCAGCTCTGCGCCGCGCACTCTTGGCTCAGCGCCTGCGGCAGCGCGGTCCAGTTCCATTGCGCGATATCGTTGTAACGTTGCTCAGCACCGTGAATCGCGCGCTCAACCGTGTAACCATCATTGTTAATCAGGAAAATGATCGGCTGCTGGCCGTCGCGTAGCATCGAACCCAACTCCTGAATCGTCAGCTGCGCGGAGCCATCGCCAATAATCAGGATGACCCGACGATCCGGCTGCGCGGTTTGCGCACCAAAGGTGGCGGGTAAAGTATAGCCAATCGATCCCCACAGCGGTTGCACCAGCAATTGCGCATCCTGCGGTAACCGCAGCGCCGCCGCACCAAAGGCCGCAGTGCCTTGATCGGCGAGGATAATATCACCCGGCTGCAGGAAGCGCTGCATCGCCTGCCAGAATGCCTGCTGACTGATTACCGCCGCAGCAATTTGCTCACTTTCTTCGCACTCCGGCGCATCCGCCAGCCGCCAGTGCGCACAGTGACGCTGATAAATCGGCGTCAGTGCCGCCAGCGCCTGCTGCATGCTTAACGGCGCAAACACCTCGCCAGCGACCGTGGCCTGAAACGGCTGCAGATCGATCACACGTTCGGCGGGCAGATTTTGCGTGAAGCCGGCGGTTAAGGTATCGGTAAACCGCACGCCTACGCACAGCGTGACGTCGGTATCTTCGATGGCTTGGCGCACTGCATCGCTGCTGCCTTGTGCGGCATAAGTGCCGACGTAACCCGGCTGCTGCTCGTTGAGTACACCTTTGCCCATCAATAAGGTGGCGGCAGGAATCGCGCGCAGCTGGCGCAATGCCTCAAGCTGCGGCTGCAACTGCCAGCGCGCGGCAAGGAAATCCGCCAACAACGCCACGCGCTGCGCCGGTGCCAGCAAACGTTCTGCCGCATCAGCAAAGGCCGTGGCAACCTGCTGATGGTTACCTGCGACTGTAATTTTTTCCTCTGGCAGCGAGATCTCAGCCGCCGCCACATCCACCGCCAGCAATAAATAGCCGGGACGATGTTGCGTTAGCGCCTCGCTGATAACGCGATCGATCTCCACCACCGCGTTCTCCGCCGTCAGCACCGCAGATGCCACACTCACTTCCTGCGCCATTCGCAGGAAATGACCAAAATCGCCATCACCCAGCGAATGGTGCACGCAATCGCCCTGCTGCTGCGCCTGACTGGCGGGCGCGCCCACAATATGAATCACCGGCACATATTCAGCATAGCTGCCAGCGATGCCGTTAATCGCACTGAGCTCGCCGACGCCAAACGTGGTCAGCAGTGCCGCCGCGCCGTTGCAGCGCCCGTAGCCATCCGCCGCATAAGCCGCATTCAGTTCATTGGCGCAGCCAACCCAGGCAATTTCGGGATGCGCAATCACACTGTCGAGGAATTGCAGGTTGTAATCGCCCGGCACGCCGAACAGATGTCGGATGCCGCTTTGCTGTAATCGGTGCAGTAAATAATCGCCAACGTTGGGGGTTTTCATCGACAGCTCCTTGTTAAGGGGATAATCAGGAGTATTAGCGATGTGGCTGAATTGGCGAGATATTCACCATCGTGTGGTGCTGATTTGTGGCAAGCATTCGTTACGACGACAGATAATTCTGTAAGTTGCGATCTTCGGCGCGTTTCGCCTTAGTGTAAACGCATACACTGCTATGCTGATGTCACTTTCTCCCCTATTGAGACAGGAACGCTGCATGAGTGCTTTTCCCCATCCCGAACGTTATCAACAGATGCAATACCGTCGCAGTGGCCGTAGCGGCCTGAAGTTACCGGCAATTTCCCTTGGTTTGTGGCATAACTTTGGCGACAGTACGCGCGTCGATAACAGCCGTGAACTGCTGCGCCACGCCTTTGATCGCGGCATCACCCATTTCGATCTCGCCAATAATTACGGTCCGCCGCCGGGATCGGCTGAATCTAACTTTGGTCGCATTCTGCGCGAGGATTTTCAGGGACTGCGCGATGAGCTGGTGATTTCTACCAAAGCCGGTTACACCATGTGGGACGGCCCGTACGGCGATTGGGGTTCACGCAAGTATCTGATTTCCAGCCTCGATCAAAGCCTGAAGCGTATGGGACTCGAGTACGTTGATATCTTCTATCACCATCGTCCCGATCCTGAAACGCCGCTGGAAGAGACCATGCGCGCGCTGGATCAGGTGGTGCGTCAGGGCAAAGCGCTGTATGCCGCCATCTCTAACTATCCGGCAGACAAAGCCGCCGAAGCGATTGCTATTCTGCGCGACCTCGGCACGCCATGCCTAATCCACCAGCCGCGTTATTCGATGTTTGAACGTACGCCAGAGCAGGGTTTGCTGGATGTGCTGGGCGACAACGGCGTTGGTTGCATTGCCTTCTCGCCGCTGGCGGGTGGCGTGTTAACCGACCGCTATTTGCAGGGCATTCCGCAAGATTCGCGCATCGCCAGCGGCAGTAAGTTCCTGAATGAAAACCAGTTGACGCAAGAGAAGATGGAAAAAGTGCGTCAGCTGCAGGCAATCGCCCAACAGCGCGGCCAGAAGCTGGCGCAAATGGCGCTGAGCTGGGTGCTACGCGATGCTCGTGTCACCTCGGTGCTGATTGGCGCCAGTAAAACTGCGCAAATTGATGATGCGGTTGAGATGTTGAGCCAGCCGGTGCTGAGCCAGGACGAGATCGACGCCATCCACAATATCTTAGTGTAAACGTTTACCCGCCCGGCATTTGTCGGGCGTTTTCCGCAGCAGAAAATTCTCATTTCAGATTTCCCTCAGCGTTTTCAGACTGATTCTCAAGGCTTACCTGGTCCGATGTGGCAAACTAGCGCAACGGTGGCAGTGATAAGCTACTGAAAAGGAGAAGTTATGAAACGTGCCATTTTGTTTGCCGCCTTGCTGGCAACTTTATCCCCGTTGGCTATCAGCACAGCACAAGCCGACAGCGCCACCATCAATTTGGGTCCGGGCGTTACGCTGCATCTCGGCGATCGCGATCGTCACGGTAATTACTGGGACGGCGGTCGCTGGCGTGAACCGCGCTGGTGGAACGATCGTTATCGTTACGATGACCATCGCTGGTGGCGTCATGAAGAGTGGAAACGTCATCGCGCCTATGAACGTGAGCGCGAACGTCGCTGGCATGAACGTGAACGTCGTGACCATTGGCGTCACGATCATCGCCATGATGATCGTCGTGATCACCGCGATCACCATCATCACTAAACAAAAAAATCCCGCTAATGAGCGGGATTTTTCTTTTATAGGCCCGTTACCAACCGAGCGCTTCGCCGACCAGTAAGTAGAGATTGAGGGCGATGACCAGCACCACAATCAGCCGTCCGGCATTCTGCATCAGGCGCGAGTTCACCATCTCATCACCCATCAATTCCCGGTTGCCGGTAAATGACAGCAACGGAATTAGCGCCAGCGCGATACCGAAACTCAGCAGCACCTGGCTCATTACCAGAATGCGCGTGGGATCCCAGCCCGCCCAGATGACAATAAACGAGGGCAACATAGTAATAGTGCGGCGGAACCACAGCGGAATGTGGAAACGAATAAAGCCCTGCATCACCACTTGTCCCGCCAGCGTGCCAACCACGGTAGATGAGAGACCGGCGGCCACCAGGCTCAAACCAAATACAATTGCCGCCGCTTCGCCCAACAGCGGTTGCAGCGTTAAGTAAGCCTGATCGAGATCGACGATGCTGGAGTGACCGCTGAAGTGGAACGCTGCGGCGGCGGTTGCCATCATCGCCAGATTTACAAAGCCAGCGATGGTCATGGCAATCGCCACATCCAGCTTGGTTGAGCTGTAGCGTTGCGCCTTGCTGCCTTTATTACCGTGCTGCGTCAGCGCCGAGTGCAGATAAATCACGTGCGGCATAATGGTGGCGCCTAACACGCCAGCAGCGAGGAAGACCGCATCTGACGTCGGCAACGATGGCAGCGCCATACCGACCACCAGCTCACTCACTTTTGGCTGGGAGAAAAACAGCTCCACAATATACGCCGCCGCTACGAACAGCAGCAGGCCGCCAATCACCAATTCCAGTGGCTTCTGCCCGCGACTTTGCAGCATCAGAATCAGGTAAGTCGCGATACCGGTTAACACCGCGCCCTGCAGCAGCGAAATGCCGAGTAAAAGCTTGAAGCCGAGCGCTGCGCCAATAAACTCAGCGAGATCGGTGGCCATGGCGATGATTTCCGCCTGCACCCAATAGAACCACACCGCCGGACGCGGGAAACGATCGCGGATGTGTTCTGCAAGATTTTTGCCGGTGGCAATGCCGAGCTTGGCGGACATCAGCTGGATCAGCATCGCCATGACATTGGCCCACACCACCACCCACAACAGCTTATAGCCGTAGGCGGCGCCGGCCTGAATGTTGGTCGCGAAGTTGCCGGGATCGATATAGCCAATCGCCGCGATAAAAGCGGGGCCCAGCAACGCGAGTTTGATCTTTCTGGCTCCGCGAGCAGCGCGCTCAGCGGTGCGGCTTTCTAGCATAGTTTTACCCTGTCTTAACGCTTGTTGACCCGACCAGATTAAGGGTCATTCAAGGCAGATGAAATTTGGTTATAGTTATTGTATTAATAGATGGTGCTATGAAGTATAGCCATTGCTATACATTGCGGTAAAGCCAGTTCTTGCCAAAAATACGTGCAACGCAAATGACTCTACGCTTGGGTCATTTTATAGACAATGTTTTTGTGGATATTTCTTGTGATGGATTTGTAATGGGGTTGTGAGCGGTCAGACTTATCTGAGAAAAATCGCGATAGCGAATACTTATAATGTGGTTTTGATCTCGTTTTTAAGTAACGCGTTACATAGAATACGCAACAAAATACAACCCTCCTCAAATTTGGAGCCGACATGTCCCATGTTTTGCATTTTATTTTAGCACTAGTGGTGGTAGCGGTGCTGGCCTTGCTGGTCAGCAACGATCGTAAAAGCATCCGTCTTCGTTTTATCGTACAGCTTCTGGTCATTGAATTGTTGTTGGCGTGGTTCTTCCTGAACTCCTCCATCGGTCTCGGCTTCGTGCAGGGCTTCGCTGGCTTCTTTGATCATCTGCTCAAATATGCCGCCGAAGGCACCAACTTCGTGTTTGGCAATATGAGTGAAAAAGGTCTCGCCTTCTTCTTCCTCAACGTGCTTTGCCCAATCATCTTCATCTCGGCGTTGATTGGTATTTTGCAGCACTTCCGCATCTTACCTTGGGTGATTCGCGGTATTGGTACCGTACTGTCAAAAGTAAACGGTATGGGAAAACTGGAATCTTTCAACGCCGTAAGCTCTCTGATTTTGGGACAGTCAGAAAACTTTATCGCCTATAAAGATATCCTCGGCAAAATGTCACAGCGCCGCATGTACACCATGGCAGCGACCGCCATGTCGACGGTTTCCATGTCGATTGTCGGCGCCTACATGACCATGCTGCAGCCAAAATATGTGGTTGCCGCGCTGGTATTGAACATGTTCAGCACCTTTATCGTGCTGTCGCTGATTAACCCGTACCGCGTTGATAGCGAAGAAGATCTGCAATTGCAGGACCTGCACAAAGGTCAGAGCTTCTTCGAGATGCTGGGCGAATACATCCTCGCCGGTTTTAAAGTGGCGATGATTGTCGCTGCGATGCTGATTGGTTTTATTGCCTTGATTACGGGTCTGAACGCGCTGTTCGATCTGATTTTCGGCATCAGCTTCCAGGGCGTGCTGGGTTATGTATTCTATCCATGTGCGTGGGTGATGGGCGTTCCTTCACACGAAGCGCTGCAAGTGGGCAGCATCATGGCAACCAAACTGGTTTCCAACGAATTCGTGGCGATGATGGATCTGCAGAAAATCGCCGGTCAGCTGTCACCTCATTCGGAAGGTATTCTCTCGGTGTTCCTCGTCTCCTTTGCTAACTTCTCCTCTATCGGGATTGTGGCGGGCGCGATTAAAGGTCTGCACGAAGAGCAAGGTAACGTGGTTTCACGCTTCGGCCTGAAACTGCTGTACGGTTCAACGCTGGTGAGCGTGCTGTCAGCCGCTATCGCTGGCCTGGTGTTGGCCTTCTGATCAAAAGGGCGAGCTGCGGCTCGCCCTTCTCTTCTTATTTATTTCAATCGGTTCTATCCCGCCTCGCCCCGGCGTTTCCCCCGCCATCACCCGCTTCACCATCAAACGCAAAACCTTTGCACAATATTGAATTTCCGTTCACACCGCCTGCGCCCGTAGTTTTTCTCCATGACGTCACTTCAGGAGAACCGCATGAGCATTCAATTCCTTGGCATGATTGGCCACCGCCTCGCCTCCGAGATTATCCCGGCTAGCGGCCCGCTGTTCGATAAAGAGTACATTGCACGTTTTGCGCGTGCGCATGAAGACGCTGGTTTTGATCGCATTCTGGTGGGCTATTGGTCGGATCAGCCAGATGGCTTTCTGGTGACCGCGCACGCGGCGGCGAATACCTCAACGCTGAAATTTTTGCTGGCGCATCGCCCCGGCTTTGTGTCGCCAACCCTGGCGGCGCGCAAACTGGCTTCGCTTGATCACTTAACCGACGGCCGTTTAGCGGTGCACATCATCAGCGGCGGCAGCGATGCCGAGCAGCGCCGCGACGGTGACTTCCTCAACAAAGCCGAGCGCTATGCGCGCAGCGATGAGTTTCTTACGGTGCTGAAGCAGAGCCTCGAATCCGTTCAGCCGTACCATCATCAAGGCCCGTTTTATCAGGTCGAGCAGGCGTTTTCGGCCATCAAACCGTTGCAGAAAAAACTGCCGGTCTATTTTGGCGGATCGTCGCAGGAAGCAATTGATGTCGCAGCACGGCATGCCGATGTTTTTGCGCTGTGGGGCGAACCGCTGAAAGGCGCGGAGGAGACGGTACGCAACGTGCGCGCTGCTGCTGCCAGACAGGGGCGCGAAATCAACTTCAACATCTCGTTCCGCCCGATTCTTGGCAAAACTGAAAAAGAAGCCTGGGAACGCGCGGAACACATCCGCGCCACGGCAGAGAAACAGCTCAACGAAACTGGCTTTGCCTTTGGCAAGGCGAAACCGCAGAGCGTTGGCGCACAGCGTTTACTAGCCGCCGCCAATGAAGGCGATCGTCTGGATAAAGTGCTGTGGACCGGCGTCGCAAAACTGGTTCAGGGCGGCTACAACTCCACCGCGCTGGTGGGAACGCCGGAACAAGTCTCCGATGCGCTGCTGGAATATTATCGCCTTGGCATCCATAGCGTGCTGATTCGCGGCTTCGACCCGCTTAACGATGCGGTGGAATATGGCCGTGAGCTGATTCCGCTGACGCGCGAGAAAGTCGATGCGCTCTCCGCCGCCGATAAAAGGAGCGCCTGAATCTGATGAGCCATTATCAGCACCAGCGCCTGCGCGATTTCGTCGCCAATCTGGCTAATCTGCTGGATACAAAGCCCGAGGAAGCCACGGTGTTACAACGTGGCAGCGAGTGGCTTGGCGAGCTGATTCGCCACGACGATTGGCTGGACGACGCCTTTAGCCAACCTCATCCCGAACACTATCAACAATATTTGTTGTATGCCGATGCGCAGCAGCGCTTCTCGGTGGTGAGTTTCGTTTGGGGGCAGGGCCAGCAAACGCCGATTCACGACCATCGCGTATGGGGATTGATTGGCATGCTGCGCGGCGCGGAAATTTCACAATCCTGGCAGCCGGGGCCGAACGGATTGCAGCCGGAAGGCGCGCCAGTTCGACTCGATCCAGGCAGCGTTGAAGCGGTATCGCCAACGGTGGGCGATATTCATCGCGTCAGCAACGCCTATGACGACCGCGTCTCCATCAGCATTCACGTTTATGGCGCCAACATTGGCGCGGTCAAACGCGCGGTCTACCGCGAAGACGGCAGCGAAAAAACGTTTATCTCCGGTTACAGCAACCGCTACTTACCGAACATTTGGGACCTTTCACATGACTAAACCGGTTTTCCCTTTACGCCAGGCCGCGGAACTTATTGATGCGCTGCGTCAGCAGCAGGAAGTGGCGATTGTCGATGTGCGCGATGAAGCGCTGTTTGCCACCGCGCATCCGCTGTTTGCGGTGAATATTCCGCTGTCAAAGCTGGAGCTTGAGCTACTGGACCGCATTCCGCAGCGCACCACCGCCATCACGCTGTATGACGGCGGCGAAGGCCTGGCGCAAACCGCTGCCGAGCGCATTGCCGCACTGGGTTACAGCAATGTCACGCTGCTGGCGGATGATTTGGCCGGCTGGCAAGCGGCGGGCGGCGAACTGTTTATCGACGTTAATTCACCCAGCAAAGCGTTTGGCGAGCTGGTTGAGCATCACAATCACACCCCTTCGTTGTCAGCGGACGAAGTGCATCAGCTGATTAACAGCGATGCTAACGTGGTGGTGCTGGATGCGCGCCGTTTCGATGAATATCAGACCATGAGTATTCCGGGTGCCACCAGCGTGCCAGGCGGTGAGCTGGTGCTGCGCGTGCGTGATATCGCGCCATCGCCGGAGACCACGGTGATTGTCAACTGCGCCGGTCGCACACGCAGCATCATCGGTACGCAATCGCTGGTGAATGCCGGAATTCGCAATCCGGTGTTTGCACTACGCAATGGCACCATCGGCTGGACGCTGGCCGGACATGCGCTGGATAAAGGCCAGTCGCGCCGCTACGGCGAGAGCAGCGAAACCGCTCAGCGTCAGGCGGCGAACAATGCGCGCAGCATCGCAGATCGCGCCGGTGTAGAACGTATCCCGCTTGCCACGCTGAAGCGTTGGCAGCAAGAGACGCGCACCACTTATCTGTTTGATGTGCGTGATGCCGACGAGTACGCCGCCGGGCATCTGCCGGGCAGCCGTCACGTGCCGGGGGGCCAATTAGTGCAGGAGACCGATCATTACGCCAGCGTACGCGGGGCACGCATCGTGTTGATTGATGATGATGGCGTGCGCGCCAATATGACCGCATCCTGGCTGGCGCAGCTTGGCTGGCAGGTTTCGGTGCTGGAGGAGCTGCAGGCCGGTGATTTTAGTGAAAGCGGTAACTGGAAAGCGCAGGTGCCGCCCGTTGCTCAACCCGAATTCATCTCACCGCAGCAGTTAGCGGAATGGTTGCAGGAAGGGCAAACGCAGGTGCTGGATTTCACCACGCGCGCGAACCATCTCAACAGCCATATTCCGGGCGCGGCCTGGTTGCTGCGCTCTACTCTGCAACAGCAAGGCAAAGCGTTGTTGCCGGAGGCGCGTCGCTATGTATTAACCTGTGGCAGCAGCCTGCTGGCGGGCTATGCGGTGGAACAGGTGGCTGAGCTGACCGGTAAACCGGTGTTTGTGCTGGAAGGCGGTAACGCTGCCTGGCGTAGTGCGGGTTTGCCCACGGAGCAAGGAGAACAGCATCTGCTGTCACCGGCCATCGATCGCTATCGTCGCCCGTATGAAGGCACTGATATTGAGGCGGGCGTGATGCAGGCCTATCTGGACTGGGAATACGGTTTGGTGGCGCAGTTGGATCGCGATGGCACGCACGGTTTCCGTGTGCTGCAATTGCAGCCGCAAGCTGTTACGGCCTGACAAAAATTCCGCGTTATGCAGTAATGTGGTCGCCATAAATGGCGACCCTACAAACGACAAAATCGCAATTTATTGCGTGGCGTTTAGAAGGTGATTTTTTTGAATGTGTTCAGAACGAACAGAGATTTGGTGGAGATAAGCGGGATCGAACCGCTGACCTCTTGCATGCCATGCAAGCGCTCTCCCAGCTGAGCTATACCCCCACATCTGGAAATCATTTTTCGGTCAAACCGTTGGGAGCGGTTTGGTGGAGATAAGCGGGATCGAACCGCTGACCTCTTGCATGCCATGCAAGCGCTCTCCCAGCTGAGCTATACCCCCGAACCGAAAAACTGCCGAGTAAACTCGACGGACGGGATAATATGAAACCGCCCCTTGAGTGTCAACGTCAAATTCTCGTTCTGTGTTTGATCGCTGAAAAAGGCGTCAACCCCGCGTCAGCATGGCTTTTTTTTCTACACTTCCTCCCAAATCGCTTCTATTAATATGCGCTATCCAACAATGCTCACCAAACCCAACCTCAACCCAGCGTTAATTTAAGGTTAAAGATGTTAGGAGCAGTCTTGTTTTCGTTAAAAGTGCGTGTAAAACTTAGCGCGCTAATTAACCGGTCATCCTGCCAGGGTGTTCTCTCAATGACCGGCCAGCAACGTCCCCATTAATCCATATAAGAAAAGTGAATTATGTCGCTGCATACACCTAAAGAGATCGCTCAACTGGCGATTCAAGCTGGCGTGGCTAAAAGCCGCCTTCCTATCTCCACCTTGTTAATTCTTGGCTTTATGGCCGGTGCGTTTATCGCCACCGGCTTCCTGCTCGATCTGCATGTGATTAACCAACTGCCTGCTGAATGGGGCTCATTCGGCGTGCTGCTCGGCGCTGCGGTGTTCCCGGTTGGTTTGATCATGACGGTGCTGGCGGGCGGTGAGCTGCTGACC
This sequence comes from Pantoea sp. SOD02, assembly GCF_024707505.1. Lineage (GTDB taxonomy): Bacteria > Pseudomonadota > Gammaproteobacteria > Enterobacterales > Enterobacteriaceae > Pantoea > Pantoea symbiotica. The sequence goes on from NZ_CP102604.1 coordinate 2,912,153, forward strand.
GGCAATATGATGACGATGCCAATCGCCTGGTTCGCGCGTCGCATCAGTGGCTTCAGCGTACTGCGTAACTGGTTTTGGGTTACCGTCGCCAATTTTATTGGCAGCGTTGCAGTAGCATGGTTTTTTGGTCATATGCTGGGCATGACAGAGGGCGATTACCTGAAGAAAACCGTGGCGATTGCGCACGCGAAAGTGAATGCCGATTTCCTGCACGCCTTTATTTCCGGCGTAGGCTGCAACTGGCTAGTGTGTCTGGCGGTGTGGCTCGCCTTCGCCAGTAAAGATGTGGTGGGTAAAATCTTCGGTATGTGGTTCCCAGTGATGGCGTTCGTGGCGATTGGCTTCCAGCACGTTGTCGCTAACATGTTTATTGTTCCGGCAGCGATTTTTGCCGGCCAGATGAGCTGGGCGGAGTTTGCGCCAAACGTAATTGCGGTGTTCCTTGGTAACGGCGTGGGTGGTGCAATTTTTGTTGGCCTCACCTATTTCATCGCTTTCCGTCCTGAACAACCCGCAGTGAGCGAAGCGCAATAACCGAATTTTGCCTTTTGTTGGAGAGCAGAAGGCATTTTCTGCCCAGGTTACTTTTCCCCGTTACGTTTTGTTGTAATATGTAGAGCTAATGTATTTAACAGGGACTGCATCGTGAAAAAGGAATGGCTTACCCCCGAGGAGCTCGCGCTGGAAACGGGCTACAGTCGGCAAACGGTGAATAAATGGATTAAACGTGAAAACTGGACAACCACGCCAAAGCCCGGTGTTCAGGGCGGTAAAGCGCGATTGATCCATATTGATGAGCGTGTAAAGAGCTTTGTTCAGTCCACCCGCCACGCGAACGAACCGGCGGCTAATTACGGTGCACAACAAAATACGTTACCTGCGTTATTAATAAATTCTGTCCAGCAAATGACGGCAGCGGAGCAAGAGCAATTTGCGGCGTTGTTATTGCGGGAGGGAATTCGAGGCGTACTGGAGCGTCTGGGGATTCAGGAAGAATAAATAAGCCGGAAGCAGATGCTTCCGGCTTTTTCATATTATGCGTTTGCTTCACGCTCAGCGATGAATGCCAGCGCTTTCTCAATACGTGCAACGCTGCGGCTGCGGCCAATCGCTTCTACCGTCACATCCAGAGCCGGTGACTGGCCTGAACCGGTCACCGCCACACGCAGTGGCATACCCACTTTGCCCATGCCCAGCTCCAGCTCATCTGCCGCAGACTGAATTGCATGATGCACATTCTCAGCGTTCCAGTTGCTGTCGCTGATCGCGGCCAGTTTGTCACGCACCACTTCCAGCGGCTGACGCGCGACCGGACGCAGATGCTTCTTCGCTGCGTCAGCATCAAAGGCTTCAAACTCTTCATAGAAGTAACGGCAAGATGCCGCGATCTCTACCAGAGTTTTGCAACGCTCGCCCAGCAAGGTAACCAGCTTAGCCAGTTCCGGACCAGTGCGGGTATCTATCTTTTGCTGCTCAATGTGCCATTGTAGCTGCGTAGCAACGTATTCCGGCGGCAGCGTATTAATGTAGTGATGGTTCAGCCACTGCAGTTTTTCAGTGTTGAAAGCACTGGCTGATTTGCTCACCGCATCCAGAGTGAACAGCTCTGCCATTTCCGGCACGCTGAAAATCTCCTGATCGCCATGTGACCAGCCGAGACGCACCAGATAGTTGAGCAGCGCTTCCGGCAGATATCCATCATCGCGATATTGCATCACGCCGACCGCGCCATGACGCTTAGACAGCTTCTTACTGTCATCGCCAAGGATCATTGAGACGTGCGCGTAGGTTGGCACTTCTGCACCGATCGCTTTCAGGATGTTGATCTGGCGTGGCGTGTTGTTGATATGGTCTTCACCACGAATCACGTGAGTGATGCCCATATCCCAGTCATCCACCACCACACAGAAGTTGTAGGTTGGCGAACCGTCGGTACGACGAATGATCAGGTCATCCAGTTCCTGGTTGCTGAATTCAATCGGGCCACGAATCTGATCGTCAAAGATGACAGAACCTTCCTGCGGGTTGCGGAAGCGCACCACGCACGGCTCATCAGCAGCGTGATGTTCATGGCTGTCGCGGCAGCGGCCGTCATAACGCGGCTTTTCGCCCTTTTCCATCTGCTCTTCACGCAGCGCATCAAGACGTTCTTTACTGCAGTAGCATTTATAGGCCGTGCCCGCTTCCAGCATGTCGTCGATCACCGCGTTGTAGCGATCAAAACGCTTGGTCTGATAATACGGACCTTCATCCCAGTTAAGGCTCAGCCAGTTCATACCATCCATGATGGCTTCAATGGCTTCCGGTGTGGAACGCTCCAGATCGGTATCTTCGATACGCAGAACAAATTCGCCCTTGTTATGGCGAGCATAAAGCCAGGAGTAAAGAGCAGTACGAGCACCGCCTACGTGCAGATAGCCGGTTGGGCTGGGTGCGAAGCGAGTTTTGATTTTCATTCAGCATTGCCTTAAATGCGCAGGTTTTATTGTCTGGATGACAAAAAAAGGGTTAACGCGAAAAAACAGTGCGCACATTCTAGCAGGTGAGGCTGATTCCTCAATGATTGTCGCGGTGGCATCCCGGTTTGCTGTGCGCTTTTCTGCTAATAAAACCAGCACATTGGCGAAAAGCGCCCCACGATGATTATTTTTAAAGCGAACGCACATTTAAGTTTTAAAAACCGTTGACTCACTTTGAAGGATCCCTATAATGCGACTCCACACAGCGGGGGTGATTAGCTCAGTTGGTAGAGCATCTCCCTTACAAGGAGGGGGTCGGCGGTTCGAGCCCGTCATCACCCACCACTCTTTAGAAGGTTTAAAGGTGGCCCGCAGTGAACAAGAGATAAGATATGGGTGATTAGCTCAGTTGGTAGAGCATCTCCCTTACAAGGAGGGGGTCGGCGGTTCGAGCCCGTCATCACCCACCATATCTTAGTCAGATGACGCTCTTGTTAAGCAGTACGAAGTGGGTGATTAGCTCAGTTGGTAGAGCATCTCCCTTACAAGGAGGGGGTCGGCGGTTCGAGCCCGTCATCACCCACCACTTCGGGTCGTTAGCTCAGTTGGTAGAGCAGTTGACTTTTAATCAATTGGTCGCAGGTTCGAATCCTGCACGACCCACCAATTCAGAGAAAAGCGCCTTTTAGGCGCTTTTTTCGTTTCTACCGTTGGCACTTTAGCGTACCAAATCCCAACAAAACCTTTTCGCAAGCTTAACACTCCCTGCCCTCAAGCCTCCCGCTGCTCTGACCGATAACGATAATGGTCTATTGCAAGGAGAAAACCATGTCTATATCCAGCGTTAGTAGTGTCAGCACCGCCAGTAGCGGCGGCGGATCGACCTCAGAAATCGCCAGCCTCAACAAACAGATTCAATCCATCACCAAGCAGCTGAAAGATCTTTCCAGCGACGATACGCTCACCGATGAACAAAAATCGGAACAGGAGCAGATGCTGCAATCACAGATTCAAATGATTGAGGCGCAAATCGCGCAGATTGAGCAGCAGCAAGCAGAGAAAGCGCAGCAGAAACAGGAAGCTCAGCAACCAGCGGCGAACAAAGCCGATGGAATTAACCGTCCAACTGATAGCAATCAGATCAACGTGTACGTTTAAAACGCCGGCTTTAGCATGCGTTGTTGCGTCAGCAGGGCCGCCTGCTGACGCACTTCCTGCCAGATCGCTTCTGCGGCGGGTGTCAGCGAGCGGTTTTTGCGCTTTATCAGCATCAGGCTGCGATTAATTTCCGGATAGAGACGTCGCACCGTGAGTTTGCGTCCTGACGGCAACGGCAAGGCCAGTGCAGGCAAAATACTGATACCAATCCCCGCTTCCACCATCGGATAAAGCGTGGCGGGATGGCCGATTTCCTGCACCACATTCACATTTAACGCCAGTTGTTGCAGCGCGGCATCGACTAACACGCGACTGCCAGAAGCATAATCCTGCAGCACCATATTGCGTCCGGCCAGCATCGACCACTGCGCCTGTGCAATTTGCGCCAGCTCGTCATCTTCATGACACAGCAGTAAAAAAGGCTCCTGTAGAATCTCTTCGCTATCGAAATCGGTGTCGTTGAGCGGACCAATCACAATACCAAAATCAACCTCCGCATTGCGTACGCTTTGCAACACCCATTGCTGCACGCGATCATGCAGGATGACGCGGATATCGGGATAGCGCTGCTGGCTGCTAGCCAGACACTGCGGCATCAGGTGGGCAGAAGGCGTTTGACTGGCGGCAACACGCACCGTGCCGCTGCGCTGTTCGCCATAGCTGCGCACATCCAACACGGTGGTGTTGAGATCTTCCAACAGACGATTAAGCCGCGTGGCCAGCTGCTGCCCCGCTTCGGTCAGCATCACTTCTCGCGTGGTGCGATCCAGCAAGCGTACGCCCATTTCCGCTTCCAGCTCTTTAATGCTGTGGCTTACCGCAGACTGACTCAAACCAATCGCTTGTCCGGCCAAACTAAAGCTGCCGTGATGCGCCACCGCCACAAAGGTTCGCAACTGGCGTAAGGTGTAATTCATCGATATCGCTCATAGATTGATGCAATAAATCAATTTTATTTCTAAACCCAGCGGGCGCACAATCAGCACCATCAATTTTTTAAATTTAACCGGATTTTAACAATGGGATTTTTACGCCTCGATCCGATGATGATTAAACTCATCATCACCGTGCTGCTGGCCAGCTTTATTCCTGCCAAAGGGGTCTTTGTCGACATCTTTGAATATCTGACCACCGCCGCCATCGCCCTGCTGTTCTTTATGCATGGCGCCAAACTTTCGCGCGAGAAGATCATCGCCGGAAGCAGCCACTGGCGCTTGCACTTGTGGATTATGTGCAGCACCTTTGTGGTATTCCCAATTTTAGGATTGCTGCTGGTGTGGTGGCATCCGGTGAATGTCGGTCCGGAGATTTATACCGGCTTTATCTATCTCTGCATTCTGCCTGCTACCGTGCAGTCAGCCATCGCCTTTACCTCGATGGCGGGCGGTAATGTTGCCGCAGCGGTATGTGCAGCGTCGGCTTCGAGCCTGCTTGGCGTATTTATCTCGCCGCTGCTGGTGAATCTGGTAATGAATGTACACAGCGAAATGCCGGGTAATGGGCTGGAGCAGATTGGCAAAATCATGCTGCAGTTGCTGGTACCGTTTGTAATTGGTCATCTGTCACGCCGCTGGATCGGCGGTTGGGTGGAAAAAAATCGCAGCCTGATTGGTAAAACTGACCAGACATCCATTCTGCTGGTGGTTTACTCAGCCTTCAGTGAAGCGGTTGTGAATGGCATTTGGCACCGCGTCGGTTTGGATACGCTGTTATGGATTCTGGCAGGCAGCCTGCTCATTCTGTTTGTTGCGCTGGCGATTAATCTCGGGGCATCACGCCTGTTTGGCTTTAGCCGTGCCGATGAAATCACCGTGCTGTTCTGTGGCTCGAAAAAGAGTCTGGCGAACGGTGTGCCGATGGCCAACATCCTATTCCCGGCCGCATCTGTGGGTATTATCGTATTGCCGCTGATGATCTTCCATCAGGTACAGTTAATGGTGTGCTCTTTCATTGCCCAGCGCTACAAAGCCGGGAATGAAAAACGGCTGGCGCAGCAGCAAGTAGAAGCGCAGAAATCCTAAATAGAACGGCCCGCAAATGCGGGCCGTTTTGTTACTCACTGCGCTTGAGCGGTTTGATTAAACCTTCGAGACCTTCGATCTTAATCGTCAGCGTCAGCTGCATCAGTTCGCCTAACTTACCGGCCGGAAATTCATCTTTGCGGGCGAACCACAGCAAATACTCCTCCGGCACATCAATCAGCACTCTGCCCTTGTACTTGCCGAACGGCATCACGGTATTGGCGATTTCAACTAGCTGCTGTTTATCCACGTTAGGCTCCGAGCAGGCGAATCATTTCCGCTTCGTCGATCACCGGAATACCGAGTTCCTGCGCTTTCGCCAGCTTGGATCCGGCCGCTTCACCCGCAATCAGCAAATCGGTTTTCTTCGACACGCTGCCGCTCACTTTAGCGCCCAGCGCCACCAAACGCTCTTTAGCATCATCGCGATTCATCTGCGACAGAGAGCCAGTCAGCACCACGGTTTTACCGGCAAACGGACTATCAATCTCTTCGACATTGACCACTTCAACCTGCGGCCAATGCACGCCAATCTCTTCGGTAAGATCGCGAATAACGGCGCGATTGCTCTCTTCATCCATAAAATTACGCACATGCGTCGCCACTACTTTGCCGACATCCTGCACTTCAATTAGCGCATCGAGATCGGCGTTCATCACCTTTTCCAGCTCGCCAAAGTGATTGGCAAGGTTAGCAGCGGTGGCTTCGCCGACTTCACGAATACCCAGCGCATAGAGGAAACGTGCCAGCGTGGTGGATTTGGCCTTTTCCAGCGCATCAACCACGTTCTGCGCCGATTTCGGCCCCATGCGATCGAGGCCGGTCAGCTTGCCGGCCGTAAGACGGAACAGATCGGCTGGCGTTAAGACGTACTCTTTCTCAACCAGCTGATCAATGATTTTGTCGCCCATGCCATCGACATCCATCGCACGACGCGAAACGAAGTGTTTAAGCGCTTCTTTGCGCTGCGCGCCACAAATCAGGCCACCGGTGCAGCGCGTCACCACTTCACCTTCCACGCGTTCAACGTCTGAACCACACACCGGGCAATGACTCGGGAAGACGATTTCACGCGTCTCTTCCGGGCGCTCAGATTCCACCACATTGACCACTTGCGGAATCACGTCACCAGCGCGGCGAATCACCACTTTGTCGCCGATGCGCAAACCCAATCGGGCGATTTCATCAGCGTTATGCAAGGTAGCGTTGCTCACCACAACGCCCGCAACCTGAACCGGCTCCAGACGCGCGACTGGCGTAATCGCGCCGGTGCGGCCTACCTGGAATTCGACATCGCGCACGAACGTCATCTGTTCCTGCGCCGGGAATTTAAATGCCACAGCCCAGCGCGGCGCACGCGCCACAAAGCCGAGTTGCTCCTGCAGCGCCTGTGAATCGACCTTGATAACCACGCCATCGATGTCGAAGCCGAGCGACGGGCGCTCCTGCTCAACCTGACGATAAAACGCCAGCACTTCATCGGCGCTGTGTGCCAGACGAATACGATCGGTGACCGGCAATCCCCACGCCTTAAACTGTTGCAGACGTTGCCAATGGCTGGCGGGCATTTCACCGCCTTCCAGCAGACCAAAACCGTAGCAGAAGAAGGTCAGCGGACGTTTGGCGGTAATGCGCGGATCGAGCTGGCGCAGAGAACCGGCCGCTGCGTTACGTGGGTTTGCAAAGACTTTCGCGCCGGTGCGACGCGCTTCTTCATTCAGCTTTTCAAAGCCGCTTTCGGTGATAAACACTTCGCCACGCACTTCAACGCGAGCGGGAATGTTATCGCCATGCAGACGCAGCGGAATGGCGTGAATAGTGCGTACGTTCGCCGTGATGTTTTCGCCGGTGGTGCCATCTCCACGCGTTGCTGCGCGCACCAGCAAACCATCTTCATACAGCAAACTCACCGCTAAGCCATCCAGCTTGAGTTCGCAGCAATAAGTCAATTCGTCAGTGCTTTTAAGGCGATCCTGCACGCGTTTGTTGAAGGCAAGGAAGCCCGCTTCATCAAAGGTGTTATCCAGCGACAACATCGGCACTTCATGACGCACTTGCTCAAAAGCTGCCAGCGGTGCCGCGCCCACGCGTTGTGTCGGAGAATCAGGTGTAATCAAATCAGGATGAGCGATTTCCAGCTCGCGCAGCTGAACCATCAATCGGTCATACTCTGCATCCGGAATCTCCGGCGTATCCATCACGTGGTAGAGATATTCGTGGTGACGTAACGTGGTGCGCAGCGCGGTGATCTGCTCCTGAACCGATTTCATAGTCTCTTATCCGATAAAAAACCCCCGACATGCGGGGGTTGTATTTGTTTTGACTCAGTTAGCGGCGATTAACCAATAACTTCGCGAATACGCGTTTTGTAGGTTTCCAGCTTCTGCGGCGTCATCATACGACGCTCATCGTCCAGCACCACGCCACCCACATCATCGGCGATACGCTGTGCGGATTGCAGCATCAGCTTAAAGTTTTGGTTCGCATCACCGTACGACGGCACCATCATAAAGATGGAGATGCCAGGCGTTGAGAAATTGCCCATCTGATCCGGATCGAATGAACCCGGTTTCACCATGTTCGCCAGGCTAAACAGGACCGGACCGCTGCCTGCTGGACTTAGGTGGCGATGGAAAATGTTCATCTCACCAAACTGGAATCCGGCCTGCAGAATGCCCTGCAACAGCGCTTCACCATTCAGTTCGCCGCCCGCGTGTGCAGCAACATGCAGCACTAATACGGCTTCTTTTTTACTGCCCGGCGCAGCAGCCGCTGGCTGTGGCGCTTCCGGTTGATGTGCGACTGGCGCTTCAGGTTCGAATTCTGGCTCTTCTGCCGCCTGGAACTCTGGCGCAGGCTGCGTTGCGGAAAGCGGCTCGTTATCCAGCAGCGGATCGGCCTGAATCGGTTGTGGGGCAGGCGCTGGCGTTGGCTTCGCCACGGGCGCTTGTGGCGCCACCGGCTTACGCACTTCAGGTTCGTCATCCAGCAACGGATCGCCCAATAACGGGTCGGCCTGACGTGATGCCGGTTGACGCACAGGTTCAGGCGCACGCGGCGCGCTCGCTGGGCGTGCAGTGAATTCGGGTTCTTCATCCGCATCACGATGACGACGTACACGGACTTCGCCGACGCCATCATCTTCTTCGCTCAGCAGATCTTCATCGGCTTCTTCGCGCTGTTTCAGACGTTTGTGCGGGCGATCACGAAACACGGAGGAGCGCTCTTTACGGCTGGTCCACAGTCCATGAAGTAGCAGCGCTATTATGGCGATCGCGCCAACAACGATTAATATCAGACGCAAATCCTGCATCATTGTATTCTCTGTTGTTCCAATACCTTGCCACCACGGCAAACTTTATCCTCTAACTGTATTTGCCCAGCTAAACAAGTGCAAGTCTGTGCAGTATTTTCTGACAAATTAGATAGCTGCCCCACGCTTTTTTGCTGTTTTTTCGCGCAAACCAGGCCTGAAGCCGACAAAAAGCCAGGTTATGATGGTCGCGCCGCTATATTTAGGAGAAAGGCTCGCTATGCCCGCAGGAAATTCGGTCTCAACTTTTAATGGTGTTCACTACTTCGCTGAAGGATGGAAACTGGTGCGCCTGCCCGGCATTCGTCGCTATGTCATCATGCCGCTACTGATCAACATCGTGCTGCTTGGCGGTGCTTTTATCTGGCTGTTTCAGCGTTTGGGGCAGTGGATCCCAGCATTAATGTCACATATCCCCGACTGGTTGCAGTGGCTGAGTTATCTGCTGTGGCCGCTATCGGTGATTTCGATTGTGTTGGTGTTCAGTTACTTCTTTTCGACGCTGGCGAACCTGATTGCAGCGCCCTTCTGTGGCTTGCTCGCCGAGCAGCTTGAAGGGCGATTGACCGGAACGCCACTGCCAGATAGTGGCTGGATGGCCATGGTTAAAGATGTACCGCGCATCATGAAACGAGAGTTACAGAAGCTCGGCTACTATTTGCCGCGTGCGCTTGGTTTGCTGTTGCTGCACTTCATCCCCGGATTTGGACAAACGGTGGCACCGGTTCTATGGTTTTTATTCAGTGCGTGGATGCTGTCCGTGCAATATTGCGATTACCCCTTTGATAACCACAAAGTGAGTTTTCAGCAGATGCGTCAGGCGCTGCGCCAGCACAAAAGCGCCAATATGCAGTTTGGTGCGCTGGTTAGCCTGTTCACTATGATCCCGATTATCAATCTGGCGATTCTGCCGGTGGCGGTATGCGGTGCAACGGCCATGTGGGTTGATCGTTATCATGCACAACATGCGCGCCGCTAAAGCTTTAAAATGCCTTATGCATTTTTGCGTAAGGCTTATGGTTGTGCGCTATATAGATATGCGATTTCTTTCCTTCCGCACATCATTAGAAAAGGTATGCTCTGAGGGTTCCCAATATTTCATACAGTTAAGGACGAGCTATGAGTAAGATCTATGAAGACAACTCTCTGACAATTGGTCATACGCCGCTGGTTCGACTGAACCGCATCGGTAACGGCCGCATTCTGGCTAAGGTCGAGTCACGCAACCCGAGCTTCAGCATCAAATGCCGTATCGGTGCCAATATGATTTGGGACGCGGAAAAACGCGGTATTTTGAAGCCGGGCGTTGAGCTGGTTGAGCCAACCAGCGGTAACACCGGTATTGCGCTGGCTTACGTTGCTGCAGCGCGCGGTTACAAGCTGACGCTGACCATGCCTGAAACCATGTCAATTGAGCGCCGCAAGCTGCTGAAAGCGTTGGGTGCTAACCTGGTGCTGACCGAAGGTCCAAAAGGCATGAAAGGTGCCATCGCGAAGGCAGAAGAGATAGTCGCCAGCGATCCGGATAAATATGTGCTGCTGCAGCAGTTCAGCAACCCCGCTAACCCGGAAATCCACGAAAAAACCACCGGCCCAGAAATCTGGGAAGATACCGATGGAGAAGTTGACGTGTTCATCGCGGGCGTGGGCACCGGCGGCACGCTGACTGGCGTGAGCCGCTACATCAAGAACACCAAAGGCAAGAAAGAGTTGATTACCGTTGCCGTTGAGCCAACCGATTCACCGGTTATCGCTCAGGCGCTGGCGGGCGAAGAGATCAAACCGGGCCCACATAAAATTCAGGGCATTGGTGCCGGCTTCATTCCTGGCAACCTTGACCTGAAATTGATTGACCGCGTAATCGCCATCACCAATGAAGAAGCTATTAGCACCGCACGTCAGCTGATGGAAGAAGAAGGCATTCTGGCGGGTATCTCTTCAGGTGCTGCCGTTGCTGCCGCGCTGAAGCTGCAAGAGGATGAAGCCTTCGCTAATAAGAACATCGTGGTGATTCTACCCTCCTCCGGCGAACGCTATTTAAGTACCGCACTGTTTGCCGATCTCTTCACTGAGAAAGAGCTGCAGCAGTGATGCTCAAAGTCTGAAACTGACGAAAAAAGCACCCGAATGGGTGCTTTTTTGTGGTGCAGATCTCACTTTTATCACCAGACAGATTGCTTTCAGTGATGCGGCTCTGGTATTTAAGCTTCCAATTATTTCGGTGCCTGAAATTAATCTGCCTTTGAAGTGGATCAAGCTGAATCGATTTACTGATTTGGCGAAACGGCGAATCACGGCATAATGAGAAGAGTGACGCATTCGTGCAGTTTTTGATCTGTCACTGTTAATGACGTACTCATTCGAGCGCATTTTGTGGTGAGCTTAAAGCCATACCAGCGCACCTACACAGGCTAAAGTTACGGCTCCAGGCTAGACTTTAGATCCATAACACCAAACCTGATAAAGTTGGGGAAATAGAATGTTCCAGCAAGAAGTTACCATTACCGCACCTAACGGCCTTCATACTCGTCCTGCAGCCCAGTTCGTTAAAGAAGCAAAGGCTTTCCAGTCAGAAATCACTGTGACTTCCAATGGCAAATCTGCCAGCGCGAAAAGCCTGTTCAAACTGCAGACTTTGGGTCTGACGCAAGGTACGGTTGTTACGCTGTCTGCCGAAGGTGAAGACGAGCAGAATGCGGTTGAGCACCTGGTCAAGCTGATGGCTGAGCTGGAGTAACCGGCTCAGTTCGCAACTAAACCGACCCCTTTGCCCCATTGAGTGCAAATATCTTGATCGCGGACAACCTGTCCGCGTTATTGCATCTTTAGAGTACTGCTCCGCGACAGTGGCGACGCATCGGGTCAATGAGCCATCGTGATTAAAAGGTAGGGTTATGATTTCAGGCATTTTAGCATCACCGGGTATCGCTTTCGGCAACGCACTTTTGCTGAAGGAAGATGAGATCGTCATTAGCCGTAAAAAAATTACTGACGATCAGGTTGAGCAGGAAGTTCAGCGCTTCCTCGATGGACGCAGCAAAGCTGCTTCACAGCTCGAAGCCATTCGCATTAAAGCCGGTGAAACCTTCGGTGAAGAGAAAGCTGCGATCTTTGAAGGTCACATCATGCTGCTCGAAGACGAAGAGCTTGAGCAGGAAATCATCGACCTCATCAAAAAAGACCACGCTACCGCTGACGCCGCCGCTCATACCGTGATTGAAGGCCAGGCTGTTGCCCTGGAAGAGTTGGATGACGAATACCTGAAAGAGCGTGCGGCTGACGTACGTGATATCGGTAAGCGACTGCTGCAGAACATTCTCGGTCTGCACATTGTTGATCTAAGCGCGATTGCTGAAGAATCTATTCTGGTGGCGAAAGATTTAACGCCGTCAGAAACCGCACAGCTGAACCTGAAAAAGGTGCTGGGCTTTATCACCGATATTGGTGGACGCACCTCTCACACCTCTATCATGGCGCGTTCACTCGAGCTACCAGCCATTGTCGGCACCGGTAACGTGACCACCACCGTGAAAAACGGTGATTTCCTGATCATTGATGGCGTTAACAACAAGATTTACGTCAACCCTTCAGAGCAGGAACTGGAAGAGCTGAAAGCGATCCAGACTCAATATCTGTCTGAGAAGCATGAACTGGCGAAACTGAAAGATCTGCCAGCGATTACGCTGGACGGCCATCAGGTTGAAGTCTGCGCTAACATCGGTACCGTGCGCGATGTCGCCGGTGCAGAGCGTAACGGCGCAGAAGGTGTTGGCCTGTATCGTACCGAGTTCCTGTTTATGGACCGCGATTCACTGCCAACCGAAGAAGAGCAGTTCCAGGCATACAAAGCGGTTGCTGAAGCGGTGGGTTCGCAGGCAGTTATCGTGCGTACCATGGACATCGGCGGCGACAAAGATCTGCCTTACATGAACCTGCCAAAAGAAGACAACCCGTTCCTCGGCTGGCGCGCAATTCGTATCGCCATGGACCGCAAAGAGATTCTGCATGCGCAGCTGCGCGCGATTCTGCGTGCTTCCTCTTTCGGTAAACTGCGCATCATGTTCCCAATGATCATTTCAGTAGAAGAAGTTCGCATTTTGAAAGGCGAGCTGGAGCTACTGAAAACGCAACTGCGTGAAGAAGGCAAATCATTTGATGAGTCCATTGAAGTGGGCATCATGGTTGAAACGCCAGCCTCCGCAGTGATTGCGCGCCATCTGGCGAAAGAAGTCGACTTCTTTAGTATTGGGACAAATGACCTGACGCAGTATACTCTGGCGGTCGATCGTGGTAATGATTTGATTTCACACCTCTATAACCCAATGACGCCGTCTGTTCTGGGCCTCATTAAGCAAGTGATCGACGCATCACATGCCGAAGGGAAATGGACCGGCATGTGTGGTGAGCTGGCTGGTGATGAACGTGCTACACTACTGTTACTGGGAATGGGGCTGGACGAATTCAGCATGAGCGCCATTTCAATCCCAAGCATCAAGAAAATCATTCGTAATACTAATTTCGAAGATGCGAAGGCATTGGCGGAGCAGGCTCTGGATCAACCAACAGCGGATGATTTGATGAATTTGGTCAACAAGTTCATTAAAGAAAAAACGCTCTGCTGATCCACGGACGCTAGCCTCAAATTACTGCTTAGGAGAAGATCATGGGTTTGTTTTCTAAACTTTTTGGCGAAAAATCAGAGAGCGCGTCAGGCACTATCGATATCGTTGCGCCTCTGTCAGGCGAAATCGTAAATATCGAAGACGTACCTGATGTGGTATTCGCTGAGAAAATCGTTGGTGACGGTATCGCAATCAAACCAACCGGCGACAAAATGGTTGCACCGGTTGATGGTACTATCGGCAAGATTTTCGAAACTAACCACGCATTTTCAATCGAGTCTGATAACGGCATCGAACTGTTTGTTCACTTCGGTATCGACACGGTTGAGCTCAAAGGTGAAGGTTTCAAACGCATCGCTGAAGAAGGCCAGAAGGTTAAGAAAGGCGACGTGGTGATCGAGTTTGATCTGGCACTGCTGGAAGAGAAAGCGAAATCCACGCTGACGCCGGTTGTAATCTCGAACATGGACGAGATTAAAGACCTGATCAAACTCTCCGGTCAGGTAACTGTGGGCGAGACTCCGGTTATCCGCATCAAGAAGTAAGCTTCGGCTGATTCGTGAGAATTGTAAAACGGCACCCAATGGGTGCCGTTTTTGTTTACTTAGCTCTGAATTCGCGAGGTGCGGTCAGGACGACCACACCAAGCCTCATTCCTGCTTCCAGCGCGGCAACCTTAACGTCAGCTCCAAACCCCCTTCCGGGCGATTTACCGCCTGCACTTCTCCGTGATGCGCCAGAATCACCTTGCGCACAATTGAAAGTCCTAAGCCGTAGCCTTTGCCCATCAGCGGAGAATTTACGCGGACAAAAGGATCGAAGATACTTGAGAGCTTCTCTTCGTCAACGCCCGGCCCTTGATCGCGCACGCTAATCGCCAGCCACTGATTCTCCGCCTGCAGGCGCACATTGATGTGCTGACCTTTATGCGAGAAACGCAGCGCATTACGCAGCACATTCTCCACGCCACGGCGAATCAGCTCTGCATTGCCGTGCACGGTGTAATCCGCATTCTCATCAACCTGAAAATCGACTTTCACGCCAGGAATTTGCGCCTCATAGCGCACATCAGTCACCACCGCATGCAGCAGGCCGGTAAGGTCGAAATACTGTTCGCCCGGCATACTCTCGTGCTCAGCACGCGAAAGCGTCAGCAGTTCGCCAATCATCTTGTCGAGGCGTCGGGCCTCCTCATCAATACGATTGAGTGAGGATTCCACAGATTCCGGCGTCTGCCGCGCTAAGCCGGTCGCCAGCTGCAAGCGTGCCAGCGGTGAACGCAGCTCGTGGGAGATATCATGCAGCAGCTCCTCACGCGCTTTCACCAGCGTATCGAGGCGCTCTACCATCGCATCAAAATCCTGCGCAACGTTTGACAGCTCGTCATGGCGTTTACGCATCACTGGATAGAGCCGCACCGATAAATCACCGCTCGAGACGCGCGCAAAACCCTCGCGCAGCTGCCGCATCGGCCGCGTCAGGTTCCACGCGAGCAGCAGGCTAAACAGCAGCCCCAATGCACCAGCGAAAGTAAACATCGGTTCTGGGATATTCAGGATGCGACGCGGGCCGCCGCCGCCCATCGAGCTATCTTCACGCAGGCCTTTAACGTCATAACGCAACTCGTACTGTTTACCATCCTGCCCTTTCACCCATCGCACAATCACATTGGGAAAAGGCCCATGAAACGGAGCGCTAAAGGTTTCCGGTGGCGCATCGCCCGGCGTGGTAACGGGTTTATCGTGCTGAATGACGGAGAAAAACTGACGATCGTTCGGCTCCCAGTCCGCCATCATGTCATCCAGCGAGCTCAGCCCGCCGCGTTCCAGTACTGAGACGGCAGAAGCCATTTGCAGATTAACGATACGGCGAATCGCGACAATCTCGGGCGGCTCATGTCGATTACCGGAGAGCGTAAAGCCCAGCCACAATAGCTGGCTGATGATGACAAACACGATCCAGAATCCGAGCAAAATCTTCCAGAACATGCGGCCGCGATAGCTGTGTTTCATCGAATGCGATAACCAATACTGCGCACAGTTTCAATGTTGACGCTGTCGGCGGTTAACGCAGCCAGCTTTTGACGGATGTTGCTGATATGCACATCAACGCTACGATCGTAAGCTTCACGCGGACGGCCAAGGCCTTTTTCCGACAGCTCATCTTTCGATACCACGCGGTCCGGCGCACGCAGCAGCAGATCCAGCAGATTGAATTCTGAAGCCGTCAGGTCAAACGCTTTGCCCTGCCATTCGGTGATACGTGTCGCGGGATTGAGGCTTAGGTCGCCCCAGCGCAGCAGCTCTTTCTTATCCGGCAGCGGAGTTTGATCTTCAAAGCGACGCAGCACGGCACGCAGGCGGGCCACCAGCTCACGCGGATAGCACGGTTTCGGCATGTAATCATCCGCACCCATTTCCAGGCCGATAACACGATCGATGTTGTCGCCTTTCGCCGTCAGCATAATCACCGGCAAGCGGCTGTTCTGGCGCACCTGACGCAGCACATCGATGCCGCTCATATCAGGCAGCATGATGTCGAGAATCATCGCGGTATAATTACCCGACAGCGCACCTTCAACACCGGCGCTTCCGGTTAAAACCAATTGCGTTTCAAAGCCTTCCGCAATCAGGTATTGGCTCAGCATGGTGCCAAGCTCTACATCATCATCAACCAGCAGGATTTTCATTTTTATCTCTCGTACAAAATTGCCGCTATTTTGTCCTGACTCCGCCGCGAGCGCAGCCGGTTTTACGCGATCCTTACAGTGCTTACGCTAGACGATTATTAGGGGAACTATAGACAAAAATGGCCCAGTCATACTTTAAAGGTATGCATAGGCCAAATTAAATGCGGGGAAAATCACTCAATGGAAAACGCCAGTGGAGAGATAGCGATCGCCACGATCGCACACAATCGCCACCACCACGCTGCCTGGCTGCGCCGTCGCAATACGCAATGCGCCCGCCACCGCGCCGCCAGAGCTAACGCCACAGAAAATCCCTTCACGCTGTGCCAGCGCGCGCATGGTCTCTTCCGCTTCGCGCTGCGCCATATCGATCACCTCATCGACCAGTTCCGGACGGAAAATGCCGGGCAGATAGGCTTCGGGCCAGCGACGTATACCAGGAATGCTGCTGCCCTCTTGCGGCTGCAGGCCAATCACCTGCACCGCAGGCGCGAACTCTTTCAGGTAACGTCCAACGCCGGTGATAGTGCCGGTGGTGCCCATGCTGGAGACAAAATGCGTCATGCGGCCAGCAGTTTGCTGCCAGATTTCCGGGCCTGTGGTGAGATAATGACCCAGCGGATTATCGGGATTGTTAAACTGATCCAGCACGCGCCCTTCGCCACGCTCGGCCATCGCCTGCGCCAAATCGCGCGCCCCTTCCATGCCCTGCTCGCGCGTTACCAGCAGCAATTCAGCACCGTAAGCACGCATCGCGTCCTGACGCTCCTGACTCATGTTATCGGGCATCAACAGGCGCAGCTTGTAGCCTTTCATCGCAGCGATCATCGCCAGCGCAATGCCGGTATTGCCGCTGGTGGCTTCAATCAAGGTATCACCCGGCTTGATATCACCGCGCAACTCCGCCTGATGAATCATCGACCAGGCCGCACGATCTTTCACGGAACCAGCTGGATTGTTGCCTTCCAGCTTTAGCCAGATCTCGCTGCCGTTGTCAGGCGTCAGGCGCTGCAACTTAATCAACGGCGTATTGCCGATGGTATTTTCCAGTGTGGTCACGGTTTGATTCCAGACGAAAGAAGTGCAAATAAAACGGGCGGGAAAGTCCCGCCCGAAGGAGTGTCAAAAATATCAGGCGCTCTCGGCAAAGGCAACCGGGCGCAGCGGCGTAGTGCCATGGTAAATTCGCGCCTGTTGCAGGCCAACGAACAGGCGTTCACCGCGAATTGGCGCATTATGATCGCCATCAAACACCACCGAGAACACGTCGCCTTGCCAGCCGCTCGGCTGCACCACCAACTGCCAGAAGTGACCACGCGGGCTGATCTCCAGCACCTGCACCGGCAAAGGCGTTTCCAGACTGCTCTGGCGTGAAATATCGATTTCCCACGGACGCAGGAACAGCTCAACTTCGCCCTGATGCGCTGGCGTGTAGCCCAGCGGCCAGCGATGTGCGGCAACATGGAACTGCGAGCCGTGCACTTCGCCTGCAAAGCGATTCACTTCACCGAGGAATTCGAGCACAAAGCGCGTCGCCGGGTCGCGCCACACGTCATCTGGTGTGCCAACCTGTTCGATGTTGCCCTGGCTCATCACCACCACGGTGTCCGCCACTTCCATCGCTTCTTCCTGGTCGTGGGTGACGAACACGCTGGTGAATTTCAACTCTTCATGCAGCTGACGCAGCCAGCGACGCAGCTCTTTACGCACCTGCGCATCAAGCGCGCCAAACGGCTCATCCAGCAACAGAATTTGCGGTTCTACCGCCAACGCACGCGCCAGCGCCACACGCTGTTTCTGTCCACCAGACAACTGCGCCGGGAAGCGGTTGCCAAGATGGGAAAGTTGTACCATCTCAAGCAGACGCGTAACGCGCTGTTTGATCTCAGCAGCACTCGGACGTTCGCGACGTGGCAGCACCGTCAGGCCAAAGGCGATGTTGTCGAACACCGTCATGTGGCGGAACAGCGCATAGTGCTGGAACACGAAGCCCACCTGACGATCGCGCGCATGGATGCGGCTGACGTCTTTGCCATTGAAATGGATTTGTCCGCTGTTCTGATGTTCCAGCCCAGCGATGATACGCAGCAGCGTTGTTTTACCGGAGCCGGACGGCCCCAGAAGCCCTACCATCTTGCCGGAAGGAATATCCAGAGAGATGTCGTTCAGAACCGACGTGCGGTCAAACGATTTGTTGATTTTTTTAATCTCAATGCTCATGATTTTCCTCCTGTAGGCGCTTCTGCTGATGCTCTAATCGCCACTGCACCACGCTTTTCAGAAACAGCGTTACAATTGCCATCAGGGTCAGCAGCGCGGCGGCGGTAAAGGCGCCCACGGTGTTGTAATCCTGATGCAGTAATTCAACCTGAAGCGGCAAAGTATAGGTTTCGCCGCGAATCGATCCCGAAACCACCGAGACCGCACCAAATTCACCAATCGCGCGCGCGTTGGTCAGCACCACACCATACATCAGCGCCCAGCGGATATTCGGCAACGTTACGCGGCGGAACATCTGCCAGCCGGATGCGCCCAACAGCACCGCCGCTTCATCTTCGTGGCTACCCTGACTCAGCATCACCGGTACCAACTCACGCACCACAAACGGACAGGTAACAAAAATGGTGGCCAGCACCATGCCCGGCCAGGAGAACATAATCTGAATATTGTGCGCATCCAGCCAGCCGCCTGCAGGACCGTTAACGCCCCAGAACAGCAGATACATCAAACCGGCAACCACCGGCGACACCGCAAACGGGATATCAAACAGCGTCAACAGCAGCTGGCGGCCTGGGAAGGTAAAGCGCGTCACCAGCCACGCCAGCAGCGTCCCGAACACCATGTTGACCGGCACGGTAATCAGCGCCACTAACAGGGTCAGCCAAATGGCGTGCAGCATGTCGCCATCTTTCAGGTTATTCAGCGAGGCAACCAAACCCTGGTTGAGCGCTTCCCAGAAGATGGAAACCATCGGCACCACCAGCAGCAGGATGGAAACCAGCGCGCCGATGCCAATCAGCAGCCACTTACCCCAGTTGATTGGCTGGCGGTCAGCGTGATTAATGTGTGAAATCTCCGCCATCAGTGGCCTCCTAAGCGACGGCCAAAGCGGCTCTGCAAGGTGTTAATCGCGAACAGCAGCAATAAGGAAGCGGCCATGATCACAGACGCGATGGCGCTCGCCGCCGGATAATCAAACTCTTGCAGACGCACGAAAATCATCAGCGAAGTCACTTCGGTTTTCCACGCGATGTTACCGGCGATAAAGATCACTGCGCCGAACTCACCGATGCTGCGGGTAAACGACAGTGCAGTACCGGCCAGCAACGCCGGTGCCACTTCTGGCAGCACCACGCGACGAAAGCTCTGCCAGCGCGTAGCTCCGAGGGTTTCCGCAGCTTCTTCATATTCCGGACCTAACTCTTCCAGCACCGGCTGCACGGTACGCACCACAAACGGGATGCTGGTAAAGGCCATCGCCACGGCAATGCCGAGCCAGGTGTAAGAGACTTTGATATCAAAATGCGCCAGCCATTGACCGTACCAGCCGTTGACCGAAAACAGGCCTGCCAGCGTTAAGCCCGCAACAGCGGTTGGCAGCGCAAACGGCAGATCCATCAAACCATCGAGCAGCGTGCGTCCCGGGAAGCGATAGCGCGTCAGAATCCACGCCATCAGCATGCCGAATACCGCATTGAACAGCGAAGCGACGCCCGCCGCCAGAATGGTGACTTTGTACGCAGCAATCAGCTGTGGATGAGTGATCACATCCCAATACTGCGTCAGCGTCATCTGTGACAGCTGCATCAGCAGCGCGCTGATCGGCAGCAGCAGAATCAGGCAGGTGAACAGTAAGCTGGTGCCGAGGCTCAATCCAAAGCCCGGCAAGACACGTTTTTGAGCAAGCGCAAACATTAACCGCGCCCCGCTGCCAGTAATTTATCCAGCTCACCGTCACTGGCGAAATGGACTTTCATCACGTTGTCCCAGCCGCCAAAGGCATCTTTGACGTTGAACAGTTCAGTCTGCGGGAAGCGATCTTTCTGCTCCGCCATCAACTGCGGATTGTTCACGCGATAGTAGTAACTGGTGATAATTTTCTGCGCTTCAGGCGTGTAGAGATAATTCAGATAGGCTTTGGCCGCGTCTGTGGTGCCGTTGTGCTCGACATTTTTGTCGACCCACGCCACCGGGAACTCCGCCAGAATATTGGTTTTCGGCACGATCACTTCGTACTGATCTTTGCCGTACTGATTACGGATGTTGTTCACTTCCGATTCAAAGCTGATCAGCACATCGCCGAGGCCGCGCTCGGCAAACGTAGTGGTAGCGCCGCGACCGCCGGTATCAAACACTTCAACGTTCTTCAGGAACTTCGCCATAAAGGCTCTGGTTTTGGCTATATCTTTGCCATCGGCCTGATCGGCTGCGCCCCACGCGGCGAGATAGGTATAACGCCCGTTACCGGACGTTTTAGGATTCGGGAAAATCAGCTTCACGTTATCGCGCGCCAGATCGGCCCAGCTGTGAATCTGCTTCGGGTTACCTTTACGCACCAGAAACGCCATGGTGGAGTAAAACGGTGAGCTGCTGTTTGGCAGACGTTGTTGCCAGTCAGCGGGAATCAGTTGGCCTTTGTCATGCAGCACCTGCACATCAGTAACCTGATTGTAGGTCACCACATCGGCGCGCAGACCTTGCAGAATTGCCAGCGCCTGCTTAGAAGAACCGGCGTGCGACTGCTTGATGGTCAGCTTGTCATTGGGATGCGCAGCGTCCCACTGCTTTTCAAAGGGTGCATTCAGGGCAACAAACAGTTCGCGCGAAACGTCGTAGGAGCTATTCAGCAACTCAGTTGCTTGCGCCGCACTGGCTAAAGCACACGACAGCGCGATACCGCCAAGCCATTTTTTCGAAATCGGAAGTGTCATGCTGCACCCTGAAAGACGGCAGTTAAGCCAATGCCATTAGATGCTGTCAGTGTATTTATAACTCAGGGGAAAGCTGTAACGGTTTTATATATCGTTTAGGGATTTCAAAGTCTAAAAAGGCATAAGACGGAGGGAGAGTTTATGCGGTGAGTGGGAATGAATTGTGCGGCGTTTTGGCCAGGTCGCCATAAATGGCGACCCAACGAAATCTCACACCGTAGGGTCGCCATTTATGGCGACCTCGCTTAATTACAACGCTGTCAGCACATCCAGCGACGGCGCAAAAAAGTAGCTACCACTCACCGGCTTAGTGAAGCGCAACATCGCGTCCATTTTGCCGTCGCGCTCGCCGAACATGCTCAGCAGCTGTTGCTCAATGTTATAGAGGCGATGACAGTAAGAGATGAAGTACAGCCCATGCGTACCGCTGGCGCTGCCGTACGGCAGGCTTTGGCGCAGAATCTTCAGCCCTTTGCCCTCTTCTTTCAGATCGACACGGCTGAGATGCGAAGTAGCAGGACGCTGATCGCCCGGCAGCTCTTCATCCGTCTCTTTGGTACGACCAATAATCGCTTCCTGCTTCTCTACTGCCATACGATTCCACAGCTTGAGGTTATGCTCCCAGCGTTGGGTAAACACATAGCTGCCGCCCGCATCCGCGCCTGCGCTGATAATCGCCACATCTTTGCGCGCTTCGCCCTGCGGGTTTTCCGTGCCATCGACGAAGCCCGACAGATCGCGGTCTTCAATCCAGCGGAAACCGTGCGTCTCTTCTTCGATATTGACGGCAGCAGCAAAGGCGCTGAGTGCGGCCTGAGCCAGCGCGAAGTTCACGTCGTGTCGTTGAGATTGAATATGGATCAGCAAATCGCGCTGCGTAGCCGGCGCAATGCCGTTGCCGAGCGGCGCAAACGCTTTGAGTTCAGGTGCGGAAGCGTTGCCTTGCAGATCGCGCCACAGCGCATCACCAAAGGCGATCACCGCGCCCAATCCGGCATCACTGAATTTGCTTTGCAGCACTTCAAGCTGCTGCAGGAAGGATTTGCTGCCCTGGCGCAGCGCGTCAAGATCACCCGTGACGCGGGCTTCGAGCCAAATGGCGAAACGGCGGTGTTCCAACAGGATCCCGCTCTGAAACTGAGACATTGAACTGCTCTCCGGCATGAAAGTTAGACGATGTTTTTTCGCCCGTATCATACCGGAAAGCCACACTCTTTGAGCGGGTGTTTAAGCAAGTTTTATCTTGTTTAACGCTGCCAGACAATCTTGCTGATTTTCCAGCTTTTCAGGGTATCGTCCGACGGCATCAAGCCTTCCGGACCATGCCATTCTCCGCTGTAGATGTAGGAGATGTGCTGGCTGCCCGGCGCACGGCACTCAACATCACGTGCATCGAGACCGGTAACCATTTTGCAGTTATTAAAGGCTTTGCTGAACTTAGCGCTGAACAGATCGCCGATCTTGCTGCCGTCCGCCGCTTTGGCATCGGCATCCTGCACTTCAATGCGTTCAACGCTGGTGCTGCCGTTAATTACCAATTTAACCTTGTCGCCATCCAGCGCCTGCCAGAAATCCACCACCTGACCATTCTGCGTGCGCATGCCCTGACGCAGTTTGTAATCGCCGTTCAGCGCTTTATTGATAGCGTCTTCCGACATCGAGGTGGTGCTCGTCAGGCCCGCAACCCCTTGCTCGGTGACCTCCAGCGATCCACCAAACCAGCCGAGCGGATTGAGCGCTGACCAGTGATAGCTCAGCGGATTGTACCAATGGCTTTCGCTATCGCTCGCGTTGCTTGAGGAACCCGAACTGGCGCAGCCGGCCAAAATCATGCTGCTAACCAGCAGTGCGTGACGAACAACTTTCATGAAAACTCCTTGATCTGCTAAGCCGATTGGCGTGCCTGTTGGAGTCGCAAACCGGCAAAAAGTTTATTCGATGTGCTGATGTTCCGGCAGAAAGCAGTCGCGCAGACGAGGTTGCGTTTGCAGCCAGAACAATGCCAGCAGGTCAAACAGCGTCAATAACAGCGGCAGCGGCGAGTCGGGAAAGGCGCCTTGCAGCAGGCTGTAACCTTGCCACAGCAGGCTGATGAGTAACGATGCGCTCAATACATGACGCCAGCTTTGCCACAGGCGCGGCCAGCGCTGACGATAGCCGGTCAGCAACAAGCCAATCGCCGCCGGAATGCCTAACGCCAGTCCCAGCCAGAAGCTTTGGCGATCGGGATAGAACAGCGCCAGCAAATCATTGCCCTGCTGACGCGATGCGCCCGCCATCACCAGCAGCAGCCAGGTGCGCGCCTGCAATAACAGGATCAGCCAGAAAAGAAACGGCAGCCGCAGCTGCCCTTTCGCATCGTACTCTTCGGGAAGGTATTTCAAAGCGACCATTAATACTCGCGATCTTCAATCAAACGCTTGCCCAGCAGCAGCGAATCCACCGGCTCGTACTCAAGCTTTTCATAGAACGCCACCACCTGATCGTTCTCTTCGCGCACCATCAAATTAATTTTTGGACAACCGCGCGCAATCAGCTTCTTCTCAAGACGATTCATCAACGCATTGGCAAAACCACGCCCCTGATAATCAGGATGCACCGCCAGATAGTAGACGGAACCGCGATGACCGTCGTAGCCGCCCATCACCGAACCGACCACTTCGCCACCCACTTCCGCAACCAGAAACAGTTCCGGGTCGTGGTTCATTTTGCGTTCGATGTCCAGCTCGGGATCGTTCCATGGGCGTAACAAATCGCAACGCTCCCAGAGCGTGATCACTTCTTCAAAATCTTCCTGGCGGAAAGAACGGATTTCCATCGACGTTACCCTGCTGTTAGGCACAATTCGCTGATTATCACGCATTCTTTGCCAGGCGCAACCCTCACGCGTGACAACGGGGCAAAAAAAGCGCGACATCGCTGTTAGTCAGTTGCAATAGAAAGTAAACACTTGAAATAGTTACGAGGTCGCCGCCTGGCAATTGTTACGCTATAACACTGGGCAGGATTTACCTGCCATGGACCCGTAAATGAAGAAGATTTCACTGCTTAAGCGCCTTACCAATCGTCGCCAACTGATACTTTCCGGTTTAGCGCTGGCGGTGTTGTCACCGCGCGCGGTACAGGCCAAAGAACAGAACAGCGATTTGCGCGTCAGTCCGCGCCATACGCCACCGAAACCCGCCAGCAACGGCAAACGCATCGTGATGATCGATCCCGGCCACGGCGGCATTGATTCCGGTGCTGTCGGCGAAGAGGGTTCAGAAGAGAAACACATCGTGCTGGCGATCGCTAACACCGTGAAGACGCTGCTGCAGTCGCATCCGCGCATCGAAGTGCGCCTGACGCGCGACAGCGACCACTTTATTCCGCTCTATCAGCGCGTTGAAATTGCCCATCAGCACGGCGCTAACCTGTTTATGTCGATTCACGCCGACGGCTACACCAGCCCGGATGCTAACGGCGCATCGGTGTTTGCCCTCTCCAATCGTGGTGCCAGCAGCGCGATGGCGCGTTACCTGTCGCAGCGTGAAAACGACGCCGACAAAGTGGGCGGCGCCGAGGTGCAGGATAAAGATCATTACCTCAACCAGATTCTGTTCGATCTGGTGCAGACCGATACCATCCGCAACAGCCTGACGCTCGGCAAGCACGTGCTGGATCAGATTCGCCCGGTGCATCATCTGCACAGTCAGCACACCGAGCAGGCCGCTTTTGCAGTGCTGAAATCGCCGTCGATTCCGTCGGTGCTGGTGGAAACCTCCTTCATTACTAATCCGCGTGAAGAGCAGTTGCTCGGCACTCAGGCGTTCCGCCAGAAAATTGCCAGCGCCATTGCCGACGGCATCGCCCGCTACTTTGATGAGGTCGATCGTCGCGAAGCATAGCCTTTATCCTGTGGTAGAATCGCGGCAAATTTCCGGAACGAGTGACTGATGAGCAATCCCGATATTTCCCGCGTCAAAGCCTTTTTGCTGGCGCTGCAAGATGATATTTGCGCCCAATTAGCGGCGGAAGATGGCAAGGCGAGCTTTGCCGAAGATGAGTGGCAGCGTCCCGGCGGCGGCGGCGGACGCAGTCGCGTCTTGCGTGATGGCGCGGTATTTGAACAAGCTGGCGTTAACTTCTCGCACGTGCACGGCGATCAAATGCCCGCTTCCGCTACCGCACATCGTCCCGAACTGGCTGGCCGCAGCTTTGAAGCGATGGGCGTGTCGCTGGTGGTGCATCCATCCAATCCTTACGTACCAACCAGTCACGCCAACGTGCGCTTCTTTATTGCGGAAAAACCGGGAGCCGATCCGGTGTGGTGGTTTGGCGGCGGTTTTGATCTCACGCCTTACTACGGCTTCGAAGAGGATGCGCTGCACTGGCATCAAACCGCACACGATCTGTGCCAGCCGTTTGGTGAAGAGGTTTATCCGCGCTACAAAAAGTGGTGCGACGATTACTTCTATCTCAAGCATCGCGACGAGCAGCGCGGCATCGGCGGCCTGTTCTATGACGATCTGAACACGCCCGATTTCGATTACTGCTTCGATTTCATGCAGGCGGTCGGTAACGGTTTCGCCAACGCCTATCTTCCGATTGTGGCCAGGCGCAAGGCGCTGCCGTGGGGCGATCGCGAGCGCCAGTTCCAGCTTTACCGTCGTGGTCGCTACGTCGAGTTTAATCTGGTGTGGGATCGCGGCACGCTGTTTGGCCTGCAAACCGGCGGCCGCACCGAATCCATTTTGATGTCGATGCCACCGCTGGTGCGCTGGGAATACGATTATCAGCCAGAAGTCGATTCCCCCGAAGCCGCGCTGTACCGCGATTTCCTGCCAGTCAAAGATTGGCTCAAATAACCCGTAAGGTCGCCATTCATGGCGACCTTTTTGATGGTTCTATAACGGTTCTGTCTGCGCCTCCACCACCGCTAACGCCACCATATTCACAATGCGTCGCACCGATGCGATGCGCGTCAACACATGCACCGGTTTGCTGATCCCCATCAGCACCGGTCCCACCGTGACACCTTCGGAGCAGGAGACGCGCAGCAGGTTATAGCTGATTCGCGCCGCTTCGACATTCGGCATAATCAGCAAATTCGCGGTGCCTTTCAGCGGGCTATCTGGCATCAGTTCGCGGCGAATGCTCTCGACCAGCGCCGCGTCACCGTGCATCTCGCCGTCAATCTCCAGATCCGGGGCGCGTTGCTGAATCAGCGCCAGCACTTCGCGCATTTTGCGCGCGCCCGGCGCATTCGAGGTGCCAAAGCTGGAGTGTGACAGCAGCGCCACACGCGGTTCAATGCCGAAGCGCCGCACCGTTTCCGCCGCCAGCAGTGTGATATCCGCCAGCTGTTCCGCGCTGGGATCTTCATTAACGTAGGTGTCGGCAATAAAGGTGTTGCCGCTCGGCAACAACAGCGCATTCATCGCGCCCGCTACCTTCACGTCCTCACGCAGCCCAAACACTTTCTCCACCACGTCGTAATGTTCCTGATAATCGCCGATGGTGCCGCAGATCAGCGCGTCAGCCTCGCCGCGATGCACCATGATTGCGCCAATCAACGTAGGATTGCCGATCACCGCGCGCTGGGCGGTTTCCGGCGTCACGCCGCGCCGTTTCATGATCTGGTAATACTCGTTCCAGTACTCTTTGAAACGCGGATCGGACTCGTTATTAACGATCTCAAAGTCTTTGCCTGCCTCGATCTTTAAACCCTGCTTTTGCAGACGCATAGCGATGACGTTCGGGCGGCCAATCAGAATCGGCTTCGCCAGGCCCAGCGTCACCAACTCTTGTGTGGCGTGCAGCACGCGCACCTCTTCGCCTTCGGCCAGCACCACGCGTTTGGGATCTTTGCGCGCCTGCGAGAAGATCGGTTTCATAAACAGATTGGTTTTGTAGACGAACTCGGTGAGCTGCTCGCGATAGGCATCAAAGTCTTCAATTGGTCGCGTGGCGACGCCCGATTCCATCGCCGCTTTGGCTACCGCTGGCGCGATCTGCACAATCAAACGCGGATCGAAAGGTTTCGGGATCAGGTATTCGGGGCCGAAACTCAGATCCTGATCGTCATATGCCGATGCCACCACATCGCTCTGTTCCGCCTGCGCCAGCGCCGCAATCGCGTGGACCGCCGCCAGCTTCATCTCTTCGTTGATCGCCGTGGCACCCACATCCAGCGCGCCACGAAAGATAAACGGGAAACACAGTACGTTGTTCACCTGATTGGGGAAATCAGAGCGGCCGGTACAGATAATCGCATCGGGCCGCACCTGTTTTGCCAGCGGCGGCATGATTTCCGGTTCGGGATTGGCCAGCGCCAGAATCAGCGGATCCTGCGCCATCTTATGCACCATCTCCGGCGTCAATGCTTTGGGGCCGGAGCAGCCGAGGAAGATATCCGCGCCGCCAATCACCTCATCTAGCGTGCGTGCGCCGCTGTCGTCTACTGCATACGCAGCTTTGGTTGGCGTCATATTCGGCTCGCGATCGCGATAGATCACGCCTTTGGAATCACACACCACAATGTTGTGCTGCTGCATGCCGAGCGCCACCAGCAGATTCAGACAGGCAATCGCCGAAGCACCCGCGCCTGAAACCACCAGCCGCACATCGCTAATGGCTTTTTTGACGATGGTTAAGCCGTTGAGCACCGCCGCAGTACAGATGATCGCCGTGCCGTGCTGATCGTCGTGGAACACCGGAATCTGCATGCGCTCACGCAACTTTTGCTCAATATAGAAGCACTCGGGCGCTTTGATATCTTCTAGGTTGATACCACCAAAAGTGGGTTCCAGCGCGGCAATCACCTCTATCAACTTGTCGGGATCGCGCTCATCGATTTCGATATCAAACACGTCAATGCCGGCAAACTTTTTAAACAGCACGCCCTTGCCTTCCATCACCGGCTTACTCGCCAGCGCGCCAATATTGCCCAATCCCAGCACCGCCGTGCCGTTGGAGATCACCGCCACCAGATTGCCGCGCGCGGTGTATTTGCGCGCCGCCAGCGGATCGGCGGCAATTTCCAGACAAGGTGCGGCTACGCCGGGCGAATAGGCCAGCGCCAGATCGCGCTGTGTGGCTAACGGTTTAGTAGGTGAAACCTGAATTTTTCCGGGCGTGGGAAATTGGTGAAAATCGAGAGCGCTTTGCTTGAGTTGATCGTCCATTAGGCATCCTTTGGCGCAGCTAAGTGAGCGTTCAGTATAGGAATGTGCGGCACAAAAGAGGGTGAAGGCGCTCAAAGAACACACAGTCTGAAAGGCACAGATTGCCACCGCTTCGCCTGCGGGATCGGCACAGCCTGCTATTCTTATTGATGGCAAAAAGCGTAGCTGAACCGTTTAGGCTAGACCTCCTTTCACTATCGCACCTCTTAAGCGCCACGACGTCACAATCAGAGAAAACGCATTTTCTTCGTGCAACGTCTGTAGCACTGTGTTGGACCAATACTTAACAGGAATGGGTGCAACACCTTTGCCCACATTATTGCTAATCAAGGAGTTAAGTGATGAACCAGCTAGATGCATTAAAACAGTACACCACCGTGGTGGCGGACAGCGGCGATATCGAATCCATTCGCCATTACCACCCGGAAGATGCCACCACCAACCCATCATTGATTCTGAAAGCCGCCGGCCTTGACGCTTACAAACATCTGATTGATGACGCCATCGACTACGCAAAAAAACAGGGCGGCAGCAAAGAGACGCAAATCATTAACGCCAGCGACAAAGTGGCGATCAACCTCGGTATGGAAATTCTGAAGAGCGTACCGGGCCGTGTTTCGACCGAAGTGGATGCGCGCCTCTCCTTCGATCGTGGCATGTGCGTTACCAAAGCCGAGAAGCTGGTACGTCTGTACGAAGAGTACGGCATCGACCGCTCACGCATTCTGATCAAACTGGCATCCACCTGGGAAGGCATCAAAGCCGCCGAGGAGCTGGAGAAAAACGGTATTCAGTGCAACCTGACGCTGCTGTTCTCCTTCGCTCAGGCGCGTGCCTGTGCTGAAGCCGGTGTGTTCCTGATCTCGCCGTTTGTTGGTCGTATTTATGACTGGTACAACTCACGCAAACCGATCGACCCGTATGTGGTTGATGAAGATCCGGGCGTGAAATCTGTGCGTCGTATCTACGATTACTACAAGAAGCACCGTTATAGCACCGTCATCATGGGTGCCAGCTTCCGTAAAGTGGAACAGATTCAGGCGCTGGCCGGCTGCGACCGACTGACCATTTCCCCTAACCTGCTGGAAGAGCTGGCCAACAGTGATGCGCCACTGGAGCGTAAGCTGGAGCCATCAACCGAAGGCTTCCATCAGCCGGCTTCACTGTCTGAAGCGGAATTCCGCTGGGAACACAATCAGGATCCGATGGCGGTAGAAAAACTGTCAGACGGCATCCGTCAGTTCGCCATCGACCAGCAGAAGCTGGAAGACGTGCTCTCTTCTCGTCTGTAATCCGCACTCACTCTTATGGCGGATGGGCATTGGCTCATCCGCTATCGCCAAATCACAAGGGAGAACCTTATGTCTTCACGCAGAGAGTTGGCTAACGCGATTCGTGCACTCAGCATGGATGCGGTACAAAAAGCAAATTCCGGACATCCCGGCATGCCGATGGGCATGGCAGATATCGCCGAAGTTTTGTGGCGCGATTTCCTCCACCATAATCCCAATAATCCGGCATGGATTGATCGCGACCGCTTTATTCTTTCCAACGGTCACGGTTCGATGCTGCAATACAGTTTGCTGCATCTCACCGGTTACGATTTGCCGATGGAAGAGCTAAAAAACTTCCGCCAGTTGCATTCCAAAACGCCAGGTCACCCGGAACTCGGTTATACCCCAGGCATCGAAACCACCACCGGTCCGCTCGGCCAGGGTTTAGCCAATGCCGTGGGCATGGCGATTGCCGAGCGCACGCTGGCGGCGCAGTTTAACCAACCCGATCACGATATCGTTGACCATTACACCTACGTGTTTATGGGCGATGGCTGTTTGATGGAAGGCATCTCGCACGAAGTAAGCTCGCTGGCCGGTACGCTCGGTCTTGGCAAGCTGATTGGTTTCTACGATCACAACGGTATCTCGATTGATGGTGAAACCGAAGGCTGGTTCACCGACGATACCCATAAACGTTTCGAAGCCTATAACTGGCATGTGATCGGCAGCGCAGAAGGTATTGATGGTCACGATCCAGAAGCCATTGCGGCGGCGATCAAGGAAGCGCAAAGCGTCACTGATAAGCCATCGTTGATCATCTGCCGCACGGTGATTGGTTTCGGTTCGCCGAATAAAGCCGGTAAGGAAGAGTCGCACGGCGCAGCGCTGGGCGAAGAGGAAGTGGCGCTGACGCGACAGAAACTCGGCTGGAAGTACCCGGCCTTTGAGATTCCCAAAGAGATTTATCAGCAGTGGGATGCCAAAGAAGCCGGCAGTCAGCGTGAGAAATCCTGGAATGAGAAATTTGCCGCCTACAAAGCTGCCCATCCGCAACTGGCAGAGGAATTCAGCCGCCGCGTGAGTGGTGAAATGCCGGTAAATTGGGAAACTGAAACCCAGAAATTTATTGAACAGTTGCAGGCTAATCCGCAAAAAATTGCCAGCCGTAAAGCCTCACAAAATACGCTGGAAGTGTACGGCAAGCTGCTGCCGGAATTCCTCGGCGGTTCGGCGGATTTGGCACCGAGCAACCTCACTATTTGGTCAGGTTCGAAATCGATCAAAGATGATCTGGCCGGTAACTACATTCACTACGGCGTGCGTGAGTTTGGTATGACGGCGATTGGCAACGGCATCGCCACGCACGGCGGCTTCGTGCCGTACACCGCCACCTTCCTGATGTTCGTCGAGTATGCGCGTAACGCGGTACGCATGGCGGCGCTGATGAAGGCGCGTCAGGTGCTGGTGTATACGCATGACTCCATCGGCCTTGGTGAAGATGGCCCGACGCACCAGCCGGTTGAGCAAATCGCTGGCTTGCGCGTCACGCCAAACCTCAGCTTGTGGCGTCCATGCGATCAGGTTGAAACCGCTGTAGCCTGGAAAGCCGCCGTTGAGCGCCATCACGGGCCAACCGCGCTGATTCTGTCGCGTCAGAATCTGCTGCAGCCGGATCGCAGCAAAGAGCAGGTGGCGAATATCGCGCGCGGTGGTTACGTGCTGAAAGATAGCAACGGCACACCGGAAGCGATCATTATCGCCACTGGTTCAGAGATTGAAATCGCGCTGGGCGCGGCGGAAAAACTCACCGCCAACGGCCACAAAATTCGCGTAGTGTCGCTGCCGAGTACCGATGTATTTGATAAGCAGGATGCTGCTTATCGCGAATCGGTGCTGCCATCTGGCGTGAAAGCGCGCGTGGCGGTCGAAGCCGGTATCGCTGATTACTGGTACAAGTATGTCGGGCTGGACGGCGCGATTGTCGGTATGACCACCTTTGGTGAGTCTGCTCCGGCCGGCAAACTGTTCCCGGAATTCGGTTTCACCGTCGAGAACATCGTTAGCCATACCGAAGCATTACTCAAGCCGCACTAATCGATCTGGCCCTGCGTCTTTTTGGCGTAAGGGCCATTTTTTGATCACAGCCTGATACAGAAAAAAATCTGCCCTGCCCTCTTCACGCCTCGCTCAAACTGATTACTATAAGCTTTCCTCCGATTCCTATAGCGGACGCTTTCCCGTTGAAAAAACGTACTCCTTTTTTACTGGCCTTAATGGTTTCAGTGCTTCCATTAAAAAGCATGGCGCAGTCATCGCCCGATCCACTGTTGGCATCGCAAATTGTTGATCGCTACGCCGAGCACATTTTCTATGGCAGCGGCGCAACAGGCATGGCGCTGGTGGCGATTGATGGCAATCAGCGGGTTTTCGCCAGCTTTGGTGATACGCGCCCCGGCAACAACGTGCGTCCGCAGCCCGATTCAGTGATTCGTATTGCCTCACTCAGCAAGCTGATGACCAGCGAAGTGATGGTGAAGATGGCCGAACGCGGTCAGCTGCGTCTTGACGATCCGCTAAGCAAATACGCGCCGCCCGGCGCGCGCGTGCCGAGCTACAACGGCCAGCCGATTCGCCTGATTAACCTCTCCACGCATACCAGCGGCCTGCCGCGCGAGCAGCCCGGCGGTAAACCGCATCGTCCGGTGTTTGTCTGGCCGACCAAGTCCGATCGCTGGCAATGGCTGAGCGGCGCCGCATTAAAAGCCGCGCCGGGCACCAATGCAGCCTATTCCAATCTTGGCTTTGATCTGCTGAGCGATGCACTCGCCAAAGCGGCGGGCATGCCGTATCCGGCGCTGTTTCAGCAGTTGATAACGCGTCCGTTGGGCATGAAAGACACCACTTTCACGCCGTCACCGGATCAGTGTCAGCGTCTGATGATTGCGGAGAAAGGCGCCAGTCCGTGCAACAACACGCTGGCGGCTATCGGCAGCGGCGGCGTTTACTCAACGCCAGACGATATGGGCCGCTGGATGCAGCAGTTCCTCAACTCGGCAGTGAATCACCGCACGCCGCAAATTGATCGCCTGCAAACGCTGATCTACCGCCGCGACCAGTTGACCAAAGTGGAAGGCATGGATGTGCCGGGCCGCGCCGATGCGCTGGGCATGGGTTGGGTTTATATGGGGCCGAAGGAAGGTCGTCCGGGGATTATTCAGAAAACCGGCGGCGGCGGCGGTTTCATTACCTATATGGCGATGGTGCCGCAACACAACGTTGGTGTGTTTGTGGTGGTGACGCGCTCGCCGTTAACGCGTTTCACTCCGATGAGCGATGGCGTGAATAATATGCTGACCGAGCTGGTGGGCAATCAGTCGGGTTCACCGATGACGGTGCAAGCGATTCGTTAATCATATGGGCGAAGGTCGCCATTAATGGCGACCTTACGGATTAACGCGACTGCACCGGATTTTGCGATTCAGTGACCCAGAGTGTTGGCCAGTCTTCACTGCTGTGCCACGCATCGCAGGTCTTCTCCTCCGCATACTCCGCCAGCACAAACTCGTTGCCGTCATACTGCCAGCGCGTCGCCACGCCGCAATCACCCAATCCACGTCCTTTACTGAAGGTGTAGAGCAATCCATGGCTGGCATCGAATTCGGCGTTCACCAACTCCAGCTGATTATCGCTGCGTGATGCTGGGGTAAACGGCAGCGTTAAGCTCAAGCCACGCGACACATAAGGCGCATCACGCGTCACTTCGAATGCCAGATCGATAACGTTATAGGCACCGGTTTCACAGCTAATCAGCAGCAGCGCTTTGCTGTCGGTTAGCGGTGAAACGCTCACTTCACGTCGCAGCGGATCGAGCGAGCAATTATCGGTA
Source organism: Pantoea sp. SOD02 (assembly GCF_024707505.1). Classification (GTDB taxonomy): domain Bacteria; phylum Pseudomonadota; class Gammaproteobacteria; order Enterobacterales; family Enterobacteriaceae; genus Pantoea; species Pantoea symbiotica. Next base: position 2,945,675 of record NZ_CP102604.1, read on the forward strand.
TTTACCCGCCAGGTACCAAAATCAATCAAACCGCTGGTCTCTTCCTGCGTCAGCGGCGGCGGCGACGGTAAAGGCGCAGGTAACGCCGGCAAGGCGGGCTGCGGCGGCACATCCCACTGCACGCGGTCGCCACGCTTCACCCAGGCGCTGGCACCGTTGACGCGCCCCTGCACATCATCCATCAACAATAACGCTGCCTTCATGCCGCTGAGCGGAATGGTGGCGTTGGCTTTGTAGGTCAATTGCAGGCTTTGCGCATCCAGCGTCTGCGCCAGGAACTCGTCGATGGCGATAGCATTGCTGGTCGCCAGATGGTGCGGCTCCACCGTCCAGTGTTTGAGATCCGGCGTCAGACGACGTTGATCGAGCAACAAATTGTCCTTGAGCGGGCCGCCCGGCAGCTCACCGCTGTAGCCGCTGCCGTAATCAATGCGCAACAAGGGGCGATCGTTGACGCCAGCATGACGTGAGATCGTCATCACTAAGCCGTTGTCACCGGGAAAACTGCGCGCCACGCAAAAAGCCGCATTGTTACAGGTCAGCTGCCAGTCAGAAAATGACTTTTGCAGTGGCTGAGCCTGTACGCACGCGACAAAAAGAAAGGGCAATAAAAGCAGTAACTTCATCCAATACGACATCAAAAAAATCGGTCCCCAAATTCCTGGAAAGAAAATAATAGCGCAACGGGAACGCTGTCAGCAGGCCTAAACTGTGAGCCGGCCCTAAAAGCGGGGTCAACCGCTGAAAAAGACATCACCTTGTGGCAATCGGGTATTGGATAACGCAATGGCTCATCATCCGTTTTGACCGATTCCTGCTCAATCGGATTCGTCGCACTCTTGTTGACGCATCACAAAACGGTCAAATACACACAAACGGGCATAAACAGTCATGCTAGGTTAAATCCATGTTGCGGCTATGCAACGCGCGTAGAACGCGGATTTCGCGACATCAGGCGCATTTATGTGAAGTACTTCACGTAATTTTAATAACCAGACATCTCATTTACATTAAAGACAGATCCAGATCACTCTAATCAGCTAAGGCGTTTTGGTGACTGTGGACTCGTGCGCAGCCCACACTTTCCAAATGCGCAATCCAGTAATTTATAACCATCGGAGGTTAGTATGTTGCCGATTGAAAGACAGCAGCGAATTATTGACGAATTAAATGTAAATGGTCGGGTCATTGTCGCTGAATTAGTCACGTTATGTCAGGTTTCACAAGAAACCATTCGGCGTGATTTAACTCAGCTGGAGAAACGTGGTCTGTTACAACGCAGTCACGGTGGTGCGGTACCAGCAAAACGACAGGCCGCTAACATTCAGGGGAATACAAGAGGCGTTAACGAGTATGAATTATCTTTCCGCCAGAGAATAAATGAACACGTTGATGCCAAGATGGCTATTGCCAAACGCGCACTCGATTTCATTAGCCCTGGCGATTGTATATTACTCGATAGCAGCACCACTTGCTGGTATTTAGCGCGACAGCTGCCAGATATTGAATTAACGGTATTAACCAACTCCATCAGGATTGTGCAAACCCTTGCGGCACGCGGCAGCATCCGCACTATCTGTCTGGGGGGAGAATATTCTGACCGTTATGAAGATTTCCACGGCGTAGTCGCCGAGCAACCGCTCAGGGAATTTCAGATTAATAAGATCTTTTTTTCCTGTAGCAGTTTAGGCAATGACGGTTATTTACGCGAAGGGAACGAAAACAACGCACATTTAAAACAGCAAATGTTATTAGCAGCGGAAAGAAAACATCTGCTGCTGGACGGAAGTAAATTCCTGCAGCCCTCATTCGCGCGTATTTGTCATTATCGCGATGTGGACTTCCTCATTACTGACCAATTAAAAGACAAAGAGCTGGAACAAGAATTAGCGTGGAACGGCGTCAATATTATTGATTGCTCCCAGCGCAGCCATTCTATGCAGCTAATAAAAAATTAAATCGGAGTCTTTATGAAAAAACATCTTATCGCCTGTTCTCTGCTCGCCCTGTTTGCCGCCTCCGGCGCGCACGCTGCTGACAAATTACGCATGGGCATCGTGGTGAAAATTGGCGGTATTCCGTGGTTCAACGCCATGGAAGCGGGTATCAAGAGTGAAGCGGCGAAACGCGGCATTGACGCGTGGATGGTGGGCCCAACCGCGGCCGATCCGGCTTTGCAGGTGCGCGCTATCGAAGATCTGATCGCCCAGAAGGTCGACATCATTGGCGTGGTGCCGAATGACCCGAAAGTTCTGGAACCGGTGCTGAAGCGCGCCCGTGATGCCGGCATTGAAGTGATCACTCACGAATCGCCGGATCAGAAAGGCGCCAACTGGGACTTCGAACTGGTGGATGCGCCGACGCACGGCATCAACCATATGAAAGCGCTGGCGAAGTGCATGCATGAAGAGGGCAAATACGCCATGTACGTCGGCAGCCTGACCGTGCCATTGCATCAGCAGTGGACCGATGCGGCGCTGAATTACCAGAAAGAACACTATCCGAAGATGCAGATGGTCACCGACAAGTTTGGCGTCGGCGAATCGCTGGATGACTCGATCCGTACGACCAACGAACTGATGTCCAAGTACCCGGATTTGAAAGGGATTATGGCCTTTGGTTCACAAGGTCCGATTGGCGCCGGTCGTGCGGTGATGAACCGTAACAAGATGGATCAGGTTTGCGTGATTGGAGCCTTCAGTCCTGGTCAGGGCGCGTCACTGGTGCAGCGCGGCGCGATCAAAGGCGGCTACATCTGGAATCCGCAGACCGCAGGCGAAGTGTTCGTGCGCATCGCCGACATGATGCAGAAGAAAGAGCCAATCACCGACGGAATGACCATCGAGGGTTTGGGCAAAGTGAAAGTTGACGAGGCGACCCACACCATCCTCGGTAACAACACCGAAAGCCTGGACAAAGAGAACCTGCCAAAACTGGTGAAAATGGGGCTGTAATGATGAAAGAGGTGATCCCACAGACGCTGATTGCGCTCGACAACCTGTCGAAAACATTTGGTGGCAACCGCGCACTGAGCGATATCTCGCTGACCTTGCTGGCTGGCGAAGTGCACTGTCTCGCTGGCACCAACGGCTGTGGCAAGAGCACCTTAATCAAAGTCATTTCCGGGGTGCATGCCCCGGATAGCGGCAGCCGCATCACGCTGGGCGAAGGCCCAAGCTTCCCGCGTCTGACCACACGTCAGGCGCGTGACTTCGGCATCCAGGTGATCTACCAGGATCTGTCGCTGTTCCCCAATCTCAGCGTGGCGGAAAACATCGCCTTCGAGCACAACTTAAGTAGCCTGCTCGGCTGGCACCGCAAAGCCAAACTGCGTGAATCGGCGCAGCGCATTATAGATGAGCTGAAGTTTGACCTCGACCTCGATGAGAAAGTGGCATCGCTGTCGATTGCCGCCCGCCAGCAGGTGGCGATTTGCCGTGCGCTGGTCGCCGATGCGCGGCTGGTAATCATGGATGAACCAACGGCGTCGCTGACGCGTACCGAGGTAAATCAGCTGCTGCGCACCGTGCGTTACCTGAAAGACAAAAACATCTGCGTGGTGTTTGTCAGCCATCGTCTGGATGAAGTGCTGGAGATTTCGGATCGCGTGACGGTGATTCGCGACGGCCGCAAAATGGGCTGCTGGCCCGCCAAAGAGATGACGCCGCACCATCTGACCGAACTGATGACCGGCCTGAAGCTCGACTACCAGTTAAAAACGCCGACGCGCAATGACGACCGCCTGATCCTCGAAGTCGAAAAACTGACGCGCGCCGGACAATACCACGACGTTAATTTCAAACTCTATCAGGGCGAAGTGCTGGGCCTGTGCGGCCTGCTGGGCTCTGGCCGCACCGAACTGGCGCTATCGCTGTTTGGCATGACCAAACCCGACAGCGGCAAGATCTGGCTCGACAGCAAACCGGTGCGCTTCCGTGGACACGAAGACGCGATCAAAGCCGGTATCGGCTACGTCTCTGAAGATCGCTTAACGCAGGGCTTAGTCCAGCAGCAATCTGTGGCCGACAACATGGTGTTGCCGATCCTCGACAAACTGCAAAACCGTTTCCACCTGATTGACGAATACCGCAAGAACAAGCTGATCCTGCAGTGGATTCAGCAGCTTGGCGTGCGCGTTGCCGATCCCAATCTGGCGATCTCCACGCTCTCCGGCGGCAACCAGCAGAAAATCGTGCTGGCGAAATGGGTGCTGACCCAGCCGCGCATCCTGATCCTCGATTCGCCCACCGTTGGCGTGGATGTCGGCGCTAAAGCCAGCATCTATCAGCTGATTCATCTGCTGGCGAAGGAAGGTTTGTCGATCATCCTGATTTCCGACGAAGTGCCCGAGGTTTGGTACAACTGCGACCGCATCCTGCACTTCCGTGATGGCACCGTTCATGCCGAATACCAACCCGATACCGTTGAGCAACAGCAGCTGGCGGAGGTGATCAATGCCTGATTTTTCTCGTTTACGTCCGAGCTCCAGCCAGGGCTGGCTTGCCTGGGTTTTGCTGGCGTTCATCGTGTTTTTCTCTGCCGCCAGCGATCAGTTCCTGACGGTACAAAACCTGCTGGATCTGGCCGAAAGCTACGCCGTGACCGGCATCTTTGCCCTCGGCCTGTTTGTGGTGCTGGTGACCGGCGGCATCGATATCTCCTTTGCTGCGGTGGCGTCGGTGGTGCAATACCTGATCGCCTCCCTATTTGTGCAGTTCCAGTTTGATAACGCCCTACTCAGCATTCTGCTGGCGGTGGTGTGCGGCACGCTGTTTGGCGTAATCAACGCCCTGCTGATTACCTCGCTGCGCGTGGTGTCGATCATCATCACCATCAGCATGCAGTCGCTGCTGTTTGGTCTGCTGATGTGGGTGACCGGTGGCAAAAGCCTCTATTCGCTGCCGGATTGGTGGATCACGCTGCGCAGCGTGCTGCCGTTCAGCTGGCAAGGCAACAGCTTCCAGATTGGATTGCCGCTGGTGACCATGCTGGTGATTGCCGGACTCACCGCGCTGCTGCTGAACAAAACCAATCTCGGCCGCCAGCTGTATGCGGTGGGCGGCGATGCGGAATCAGCGCGCCGCATCGGTATTCGCGTCGGTCTTATCCACATCTTCGCCTACGGCTGGCTGGGTGCGATGGCGGCGATTGGCGGCTTAGTGCAGGTCTATCGCATGGGTGAAGTGGTGCCGAATGCGCTGGTCGGCGGCGAGCTGGATGTGCTGGCGGCCACGGTGCTGGGCGGTGCCAGCCTGATGGGCGGCAAAGGCACGGTGAGCGGCACCTTAATGGGTGTGTTCCTCATCGCCATCCTGAAGAACGGCCTCAACCTGATTGGCGTCTCCAACTACTTCATGAACATCGTGGTGGGTGGCGTGATCATGGTGGCCATCGCCGTGACTCACTACAAAAAACGTAAAGAAACTGATGTCAGTTTCGTTTAACGGAAGGCGCATTCACATGAAATCACTCTCTGCTCTGCGTCCGGACGGCACCAATATCGGCCTGATGCTACTCATTGCGCTGGCGCTGGCGACCTTCACCATCATGCTGCCGGGCCGCTTTCTCACGGATTCGACCTTTATGAGCATGGCGTTTCAGCTGCCCGAACTCGGCTTGCTGACGCTGGCGATGTTTATCGCCATTCTCAGCGGCGGACTGAATCTGGCGATCATCGCCACCGCTAATCTGACGGCGCTGTTTATCGCCTGGACGCTGATGCGCGCCCTGCCCGCCGATGCGGGAACCGGCATGCAACTGCTGTGGCTGTTCATCGCAATCATCGGCGCGATGCTGATTGCGGCGCTGATTGGCGTGATAACCGGCGTGATGGTGACGCGCATCGGTGCGCACCCGATTCTGGTGACGCTGGCGACCATGATGACGCTGAACGGTATCGGCATCTGGCTGACCAAAGGTGCAGCGGTCAGCGGTATGCCGTCGGTGGTGCAGGCGCTCGGTTCTAACACGTTGCTTGGCGTTCCGCTGCCGCTGTGGGTGTTCCTGATTGCTGCCGCGCTGCTGGCGCTGTTCCTCGGCAAAACCCGCGCCGGTAAATGCATCTACATGGGCGGCAGTAACATCAACGCCACCTGGTTTAGCGGCATCAACACCCATCGCATGGTGATTCTGGTGTACGTCATCTCCAGCCTGCTGTGCGTGTTGGCCGGACTGATCATGATGGCGCGCTTCAACTCGGCGCGTATGGGTTACGGCGATGCGTATCTGCTGCTGACGGTGCTGGCGATCATCCTTGGCGGTACCGATCCCAACGGCGGCTTTGGTCGCGTCACCGGCGTGGTGCTGGCGCTGATCGCGCTGCAAGTGCTCTCCACCGGCTTCAACCTGATGAATATCAGCCAGCACGTCAGCCTGGCGATGTGGGGCGCGGTACTGATTGTGGTGCTGGCCTTCAAACAATTCAAAACCCGCTTTAACGAACATCGTGCCGTCAAACTCAGCAAGCTGGCTGCGGCGCTTAACCCTTTGACCGAAAAAAAGGAAGTATGATGCGTATTCAAGTCTCCCCGTCGTTGATGTGTATGAATCTGATGGAGATCAAGCACCAGCTCGCCGTGCTGGACTCCCGCGCCGACTTCCTGCATATCGACATTATGGATGGTCACTACGTGAAAAATATCACGCTGTCGCCGTTCTTTATTGAGCAGATTCGCCCGTTTACCAAAGTGGCGCTGGATGTGCATTTGATGGTCGAGCAGCCCACCGATTTCATTGAAGTGATTGCCAAAGCGGGTGCGGATTACATCTGCCCGCACGCCGAAACCATCAACCGCGATGCGTTCCGCGTGATCAATATGATCCGCAGCTTCGGCAAGAAAGTTGGCGTGGTGCTCAACCCCGCGACGCCGGTCTCCTTTATCCATCACTACATTCATCTGGTGGATAAGATCACCGTGATGACGGTGGATCCGGGCTACGCCGGGCAACCGTTTATTCCGGAAATGGTGCAGAAGGTACAGGAGCTGAAAGCGCTCAAGCAGGCCAACGGCTATAAATACCTGATTGAGATTGACGGTTCCTGCAACACCCGCACTTACAACACGCTGGTTGGCGCGGGCGCAGAAGTGCTGATTGTTGGCACCTCCGGTTTATTCAATATCCATGACGATCTGGAAACCGCCTGGAATATGATGCGCGAAAGCATCGATGAGGCTCAGGGATTGGCGCAGGTATCCGCATGAAAAAATGCTGGCTCGGTATCGACATTGGCGGCACCGGCACACGTCTGCAGCTGATGGAAGCAGGCCGCGTTTGGTCGAGCTTCCGTAAAGTGCCGACGGCCAGCTGGGCGCAGCAACCTGATGCGCTTAGCGCGTTGGGCGAGTTAATCAGCGAAACGCTGGAGCAGCAGCCGGTGAGCGGTGTGATGCTCGGATTACCCGGCATTCTCAGCCGCGACCGCCAGCAGGTGATTTCGCTGCCGTTTATTCAGGCGCTGGATCAACAACCGGTTGCCGCGCTGCTCACCGAACGTCTTGGCGTGCCGGTGGCGATGGATAAAGATGTTAACCATCTGATGCTGTGGGATTTACTGCAGCTGGAGCAGCTGCCGGACAGCGCGGTGGGTTTGTATCCCGGCACCGGCATGGGCAACAGTTTGTGGATCAACGGTCAGTTTTATCATGGTCAGCACGGTGGCGCGGGTGAGCTTGGTCATGTGCCCGTTGCCGGCAACGATCTGCCCTGCCCGTGCGGCAATCGTGGCTGTGCGGAAACCGTCACTTCTGGCCATTGGCTGAGCCGCTGGGCGAGCGCTAATGTGCCGGAGACCAATATGTCGGTGCTGTTTACCCAGCATCGTGAGCATCCGGAGCTACAGGCTTTTGTGCAGCGCCTGGCGCAGTTGATTGCCACCGAGATGAACATTCTCGATCCGGAATACCTGATTCTCGGCGGCGGCGTGCTGGCGATGGCGGACTTCCCGCTGGCGCAGTTACGCAGCCAGATCCAGCAGCATCTTCGTCCACCCGCCACGCGCGACGGTTTGAAGATCGTGTTTAGCCAATCCACCGATCACACCGGTTGTCGCGGTGCCTGTTTAGCCGCCGAACGTCTGTTCAGGAGTGCATGATGAAAGGAAAAGTGTGTGTGTTTGGCTCGTTCAACCTCGACGTGGTCGCGGTGATGAACCGTTTTCCGATGCCGGGCGAATCGCTCACCGCCCATACCAGCATGATGGGACCGGGCGGCAAAGGCGCCAACCAGGCCACGGCCGCGCTGCGTGCCGGCGCGCGCGTGCACTATATCGGAAAGATTGGTAATGATGACTTCGGCATGTTTGCGCGTCGTCATCTGGAAAAGACCGGTTTCGATGCCATCACCTTGTTCACCTGCAAGGAGAAGCCAACCGGCAACGCGCTAATTTACGTTGCCGGTGACGATGCCGAGAACATGATTTCGGTCTATCCCGGCGCGAACACCACGGTAACAGCCGCCGAAGTGACGCGCTGCCAACCCACCGTCGCGGCGGCCGATATTCTGCTGGTGCAGCTGGAGAATAATCTCAGCGCCATTCAGCGCATGATCGATAACGCGCGCGCTGGCGGCACCTTTGTGATTATGAATCCCGCGCCGTGGCAGAAAGTCACTGATGCGCTGCTGGCGAAAGTGGACTTGTTGACGCCGAACAGCACCGAAGCGATGCAGCTGACCGGCGTGAAGGTCACCGACTTCGCCAGCGCACAGCAAGCGGCAGAAAAGCTGCACCGTAAAGGCGCGCGTCAGGTGATTATTACCTTGGGAGTTTCCGGCGCGTTGCTCTCAGTAGCCGAACAGCCGCCGCTGCGTATTCCGCTGTTCCCGGCGCAGCCGCTGGATACCACCGGCGCGGGCGATGCATTTAACGGCGCACTGGCGGCGCGGCTGGCTTCGGGCGATGAATTGCCGCAAGCGGCGCTGTTTGCTTCGGCCTATGCTTCGCTGTGCGTGGAACGCTCTGGAGCGGCACACTCGATGCCCTCTTACGCTGAAGCGCTGGCGCGATTGCAGGCATATCCGGAGTGTGTGCCGGAAGCGTTGGGTGAGTTGGTATAATCCTGTGCGGTAATGGACAAGGTCGGCATGAATGCCGCCCCTACGGGTGTTGTAGGGTCGCCATTTATGGCGACCTGGCCAAATTACGGCTTCAACCACCCGGCGATTTGGGCATGCTGCAACAACATAATGGCTTTACCGTCACGAATGCGGCCATCTTTTACCATCGCCAGCGCTTCCGGGAAACTCAGCTCCAGTACGGTAATATCTTCATCCTCAACGCCACCGCCGTTGTTGGCGCGCTGCGCATCGCTGTATTGCGCGGCGAAGAAGTGGATCAATTCGGTGACGCCGCCCGGCGACATATAGACTTCGTAGAGTTTCTCCACCTTGCCCACCTGATAACCGGTCTCTTCAATCGCTTCTTTGCGAATGCACTCTTCCGGCGAGTCGTCATCCATCAGCCCCGCGCAGGTCTCAATCAGCTCTCCGCTTTCATTGCCATTCACATAGGTGGCAATGCGGAACTGACGCACCAGCAGAACGCTATTTTTTTCTGTGTTATACAGCAGGATGGTGGCGCCGTTACCGCGATCGTAAACTTCGCGCTTGTGACGCACGACTTCGCCATTGTTGCGGGTGAGTTCGTAGGTGAAGTTGCGCAGCACAAACCAATTTTCTGACAGCAACTTGTCTTTGATGATGTTGATCTTTAACGACATAACCGCTCCACTGCTAAATTGAGGGAGCCTGAGATAATAGGCCGAAGCGGCGGGGAAAACTATCTGAATTGTGAGGATGGAGGAGGTATAAAAAGGAGGTCGCCATAAATGGCGACCCTACGGGGGAAATAAGTTGGAACGTAGGGTTGCCATTTATGGCAACCGGTTCAAAAGCCGTTTGGCTGGTCTTTCATATCCGGCAGATGGTGCGCGATGCCTTTGTGGCAATCGATACAGGTTTTCCCTTCCTCAATCGCTTTGCTGTGCATCTTCGCTGCCACGGTTTTCTGCGCGGTGAAATCCATATAATCGAAGTTGTGGCAGTTACGACACTCCTGCGAATTGTTGTTTTTCATCCTGCGCCACTCGTTTTGCGCCAGCTCGATGCGGTGATCCTCAAACTTTTGCGGCGTATCAATGATGCCGAAAATCTTGGCATACACCTCTTTGCTCGCCTGGATCTTACGCAGCATTTTCGGGCCCCACTCGTGCGGCACGTGACAATCCGGACAGGTGGCGCGCACGCCGCTGCGGTTGTTGTAGTGCACCGTCTGCATATATTCCTGATAGACGTTATTGCGCATTTCATGGCAGCCGATACAGAACTGCTCGCGGTTGGTCATCTCCATCGCGGTGTTGAATCCACCCCAGAAAATAATCCCGCCAGCAAAGCCCAGAATCAGCAAGGTGCCGAGCGCCAGACGACTTGGACGTCGCCACCAGCGCCAGATGCGCAGAAGTTTCTCTTTCATCATTTCCTCACTTACCGAAGCCGTCAGCCGGTTTGAAGGTGTTTTCCACCACCGGTTTGGCATCGGTTTGCGGTACGTGACACTGCAGGCAGAAGTAGCGGCGCGGCGACACGGTGCTGCTCACCAGACCATCACGATCGGTGAAGTGCGTTGGGCTGACGCGCGGCGCGCCGGTGGTGAGATAGCTCTGCGTGCCGTGACACTGCAGGCAACGGTTAACGTTTTTCGTCACCTGGTAGCCATCCACGCTGTGCGGGATCACCGGCGGCTGATTCACGTAGTTCAACGGTTGGCGGCTCTGCTCTTTGGGCTGATGAATGGTGCCCTGCTGCGTGGCCGTCACTTCCGGTGACTGATTAAGATCGACGCCGTTATTGGCGTAAACCGTGCCGCCCAGCATCAGGGCGGCCAAAGTAACGAGTGTGATTAAGGGTTTCATTGCATCCTGCCTTAAATTTTAACCAGCTTGACGGCGCATTTTTTGTAATCGGTCTGCTTCGACAGCGGATCGGTGGCGTCCAGCGTGACGTTGTTGGCCAGCACGCCCGCATCAAAGAACGGCATAAATACCAGACCTTTTGGCGGCTGATTGCGACCGCGCGTTTCCACGGTGGCAAGGGTTTCACCACGACGCGACACCACGCGAACTTTCTCGCCGCGACGGAAATTGCGCTCTTTAGCATCCAGCGGATGTATATAGAGTAGCGCCTGCGGCACCGCGCGGTGCAGTTCCGGCACGCGACGCGTCATGGTGCCGGTATGCCAGTGTTCCAGCACGCGACCGGTACAGAACCACAGGTCGTACTCTTCATCCGGCGATTCCGCTGGCGCTTCGTATGGCAGCGCGAAAATGGTGGCTTTGCCATCCGGCTTGCCGTAGAAACGCACGCCTTCACCGGCTTTGACGTAGCTGTCGTAACCTTCGCGATAGCGCCAGCGCGTTTCTTTGCCATCGACAACCGGCCAGCGCAAGCCGCGCGCCTGATGGTAAACATCGAACGGCGCGAGATCGTGGCCGTGACCGCGACCAAAGCTGGCGTACTCTTCGAACAAGCCTTTTTGGATGTAGAAGCCAAACTCGCGCGCTTCATCATTCAACTGGTCATCTGCCACTTCACTCAGCGGGAACTGGTTGACCTGGCCGTTGGCGTACAGCACATCAAACAGCGTTTTGTCACGCAGCTCAGGATTCTGCGCCAGCAGCGCTTCTGGCCACACTTCAGCCACTTTGAAACGTTTGGAGAAGTTCACCAGCTGCCAAAGATCGGATTTCGCGTCGCCCGGCGCTTTGACCTGCTGATGCCAGAACTGGGTGCGACGTTCGGCGTTGCCGTAAGCGCCCTCTTTCTCCACCCACATCGCGGTAGGCAGAATCAGGTCAGCCGACAAGGCGCTGACGGTGGGATAGGGATCGGAAACCACGATGAAGTTGCGCTCATCGCGCCAGCCCGGCATACGCTCCTGCGTCAGGTTCGGACCGGCCTGCATATTGTTGTTACACATCACCCAATAAGCGTTGAGCTTGCCATCTTTTAGCGCGCGATCCTGCGCCACAGCGTGCAAACCAATTTTGGCTGGCACCGTGCCCTGCGGCAGCTTCCACAGCTTCTCGGCGGTGGCGCGGTGTTTATCATTGTTGACCACCATATCCGCCGGTAAACGGTGGGCGAATGTACCAACTTCACGCGCCGTGCCGCACGCCGACGGCTGGCCGGTGAGTGAGAACGGACCGGTGCCCGGACGCGAGATTTTGCCGGTCAACAAGTGCAGGTTGTAGCACAGGTTATTGGCCCACACGCCGCGCGTATGCTGGTTGAAGCCCATGGTCCAGTACGACACCACGTTCACTTTCGGGTCGGCATACAGTTCGGCCAGCGCGATCAACTGATCTTTCTCCACGCCGCTCATTGCGCTGGTTTTTTCCACCGTGTACTCGGAAACAAACTTCGCAAACTCGTCGAAGCTCATTGGCGTGGATTCGCCGCTGTCCGGGTTCTTCGCCGCAGCCTGACGCGGATCGGTTGGACGCAAACCGTAACCGATGTCAGTCACGCCTTTGCGCAGCGTCACGTGGTTCTGCAGGAAGGTTTTATCGACATTATTGTTCTGAATAATGTAGTTGGCGATGAAGTTGAGGATCACCAAATCGCTCTGCGGCGTGAACACTATCGCGTTATCGGCCAGCTCGAAGCTGCGATGACGATAGGTTGAAAGCACCGCCACTTTGACGTTGTCATTACTGAGACGACGCGCGGTGATACGTGACCAGAGAATCGGGTGCATCTCCGCCATGTTCGAGCCCCACAGCACAAAGGCGTCGGCCTGCTCGATGTCGTCGTAGCAGCCCATCGGTTCATCCATGCCGAAGGTGCGCATAAAGCCGACCACCGCTGAAGCCATGCAGTGACGCGCATTAGGATCGAGATTGTTGGTGCGGAAACCGGCTTTCATCAGCTTGGAGGCCGCGTAACCTTCCCATACCGTCCACTGACCGGAACCGAACATGCCGACCGAATCCGGGCCGTTGGCTTTCAGCGCCGCTTTGAACTTCTCTTCCATGATGTCGAAGGCTTGATCCCAACTGACCGGCGTGAACTCGCCCTCTTTGGCATATTTGCCGTCGGTCATGCGCAGCAGCGGCTGGGTCAGACGATCTTTTCCATACATGATCTTCGGCAGGAAATAGCCTTTGATACAGTTCAGACCGCGGTTCACTTCTGCCTGCGGATCGCCCTGCGAAGCCACTACGTGGCCATCCTGGGTGCCGACCAACACGCCACAGCCGGTGCCGCAGAATCGGCACGGCGCTTTTTCCCAGCGAATCGGCGCAGCCAGCGAGGTCGCGGCTTTGGTCACGGTAGGAATGGTGAGTCCTACAGCCGTGGCAGCAGCCGCCGCCGCATTGGCCTTCATAAAATCACGACGACTTATACTCATGATGCTTCCTTACAAGGTTCTTCAATTTCGTCTTGCTGGTGATAAACCAGCGATACCGCCAACACGCCAGCGATGTTGCGACTCTCTTCAATATTGCGCAGCAGCGCGGCGCTATCTGCCGCACCCAGCGTCACCGCCAGCGTGCCGCGTGCGGCGTCTTCGGCAGCGATATCGCAATCGTCAAAGGCCAGCAGCGCACTTTTCACGGCGGGAATCGACGCCGGGCGCGCCTGAATCACCAGGCCGCAGACGTGCCAACTGTGTTCATGGTTCATGATGTAATCCTGTGGCTGAGACCGGACAAGGCGCGATGCAGGCGCCGCAACCGGTGCAATGCTGCGGAAGGGTTTCAGGCTGTGCGATGCCGTTTGGCATCAAATGGAAACGGATGGCTTGCTGTTCGCAACTCTCCTGACAACTGCGGCAATTTACGCCAAGAAAGGTGATGCAGCGGTTGTCGATGCGAATGCGTTGCGGAAACGGTTCGGTTTCACGCGCGTGGAACAGCGGCTGCGGGCAAGCGTCTACGCAGGCAGCGCAAAACGTGCATTCGCCCTGCAGAAAATCGAGGTGCGGTACTTCACCGGCAGCCAGGCGGATGATGTGGGTTTCGCAGGCCGCCACGCATTTGCCGCAGCCATCACAACCGTTCTCTCCCCGCCACCACGGCAAAGCGATGCCGTTAGCAGACGCTACGCGCTGCCCGGTAAAGAGTTCACGTCGCGACAGCGCCATCGGTTCACCTTAAACGGGGGAAAGAGAGATGGTGCGTAAAATAACCTGACGCTAATGAGGGCTATATCACCCCAAAGGGGTAAATCCCGACGTGGGATCAAGTGAAGGGGAATTGAAATAAAAACGGGGGCCAAAAGGCCCCCGCAGATGAGAATCGCTGTGATTAGCGCGGTGAATCTTCCGCCAGCGTATCGTGATTCTCAGCATGATGTTCATGCTCTTTCTGCGCTTCAGCATGCACGCGTTTGCGCACGCCAAACCAGCCCAGCACCAGAATCACGGCAATTAACGGAATTGAGGCTATGGTGTAGGTGCCGTTTGGATAGTCAAACGCCATCAACACCAGCACGCTCGCCAGGAATAGCAGCGTCAACCATGAAGTAAACGGCGCCCACGGCAGTTTGAAGCTGACATCGTCTGCCTTGCCTTCTTTAATCGCTTTGCGCAGACGCATCTGACACACCACGATAAAGCCCCACGACGAAATGATGCCGAGCGAAGCAAAGTTCAGAACGATTTCAAATACCTGAGAAGGCACGTAGTAGTTGAGTACCACACCAAATATGTATACACCGATGGTCACTAAAATACCGGCATACGGCACCTGCTGTTTGCTCATCTTCGACATGAACTGCGGTGCAGAACCGCCCATCGACATCGAACGCAGGATACGACCGGTAGAATAAAGCCCCGAGTTGAGGCTCGACAGCGCGGCGCTCAGCACCACGATGTTCATCACGCTACCGATGTAAGGCACGCCAAGTTTAGAGAAGAAGGTCACGAACGGGCTTTGTCCCGCCTGATAGGCGTTCCACGGCAGCAGCAGCACCAGCAACACTACCGAACCGACGTAGAACAGGCCGATACGCCAGATCACGCTGTTGATGGCTTTAGGCAGCATGGTTTTGGGATCTTTACACTCGCCTGCCGCCGTACCAACCAGCTCAATCGAGGCGAAGGCGAACACTACGCCCTGCACCAACACCAGCGCTGGCAGCAAACCGTGCGGGAAGAAGCCGCCGTTATCGGTGATCAAGTGGAATCCTGTGGTGTTGCCGTCGAGCGGCTTACCGCTGCCCAGGAATATCGTTCCCACAATCAGGAACGCCACAATCGCCAGCACTTTGACCAGCGCGAACCAGAACTCCATCTCGGCGAACCACTTCACGCCGATCATGTTCATGGTGCCGACAATCGCCAGTGCGCCCAGCGCAAACACCCACTGCGGCACATCGCCAAACGCGCCCCAATAGTGCATGTAAAGCGCGACGGCGGTGATATCGACGATACCGGTCATCGCCCAGTTAACGAAGTACATCCAGCCCGCAACGTAAGACGCTTTTTCCCCAAGGAATTCACGTGCATAAGAAACAAAGCTGCCGCTGGAAGGACGGTGTAATACCAGTTCGCCCAACGCACGGAGGATAAAGAAGGAGAAGATACCGCACACCAGATAAACCAGCGCCAGTGCAGGACCGGCCATTTGCAGGCGCGCGCCAGCACCGAGGAACAGACCGGTACCGATTGCACCGCCGATGGCGATCATTTGTACCTGACGATTACCCATTGCTTTGTGGTAACCGCTGTCATGCGAGTTGAGCCAGCGTCTTTTCGCAGCGCGTTGTTCGGCTGCGGTTTTTTTAGTTGATTTCATAGCTATCCTGTTTGTCCTGACCATCAATCACCGCTGAACCAAACGATTGCGTATGGCGGTGCGAAATGGGGTAAAAACCCGGTGTCACGCGGCGGAACGATGTCGCGTGGCGGGGTGGGAATTTACGGCGATGAATCCTACCCGTTCTGCAAGAACGAAGCAAAAAATACCGCCAGGCTGCACAAGATGAATTGTAATAATCCGTCGCGGTGCACAAAAAAACCGGTCAGAGGGCTGACCGGTAAAGGGATGGCTACAGGGATAACTACTACTACAGGGATACTACTGGAGGGAATTAACGATAAATCTCTGCGGTGCCGCTCCACAGGCTGGAATCGCCTGGAGTTTGTACACCAATAACGCGATAGCCGCTGGCGCCTTCCTCCTGCGCTTTTTGCGACAGATGGCGCGTTGCATCATCCAGCGTACCGCGTACGCCGCTGATGGAAACGGTGCCCGCGCTTTGCAGGTTTTGCGCTTGTGTAGCGCTTACGGGCTGGGCTGCCAGCGTCGAGAAACTTGCGGTGGCAAGCAGTGCAGCAGTCAGAACGGCATAACGTCTCTTCATGTGATGCTCCTGTTGTCTTCCGTTAAGGGTTACAAGACTCATTATCACGCAGGGAATGAAAACCAGGTTGAGCAAGCGGTAAAGCCGTTTAATATTTCGCCAGCTAAGCGCGGGTTATTTAGGGAAAGGTAAAGAGAAAGGGTTTTATCTGTTAAAAGTAACCTGATGTGACGAGATCGAACTCGCCGTTACCGCACGGCTGCCCTATAATCCACGCTCTTACAAGGGTTATTACTGTGATTGTGAAACGTCCCGTTACTCGAACCATTGCCCGCGCACTCAGCGTGATTGTGCTGCTGTCGCTATTGACCACCGGGCTGGCGCTGATGACGCTCTCCAGCAGCCTGCGCGATGCCGAAGCGGTGAATGTCGCCGGATCGCTGCGTATGCAGATTTACCGCCTGGCGTGGGACAGCACGCGCGATCCGCAGCAGCTGGAACATCACATTCAACTCTACCGGCAAACGCTGGAATCCCCGGCACTTCAACATCTGGAGCGCGCGTGGGTGCCGCTTGAAGTGAGTAGCCGCTATCGCTATCTGCGCGACAGCTGGCCGATGTTGCAGGAGACATTGCAGCCCGAGCGGGCACAAATCTACCAGCAACGTGTCGCAGGCTACGTCAGCGAAATCGACCGCTTCGTGCTGGCATTGCAGCATTACGCTGAACTGAAAATGCATCTGGTGGCCGCCAGCAGCCTGTTTGGTTTTCTGGCGATTGTGGCGCTGGCGCTGTGGACGATTCGCTTTATCCGCCGCAACGTAGTGCGGCCGCTTAACGCGCTGGTGACCGCCAGCCAATATGTTGAGCAGGCGAATTTCGCTTTTCCGCCGCTGCCGGTGCAACAACCCAATGAACTGGGCGTGCTAGCGCAGGCCTTCACCACCATGGCGGAACGGCTGCATTCGCACTATCGCCTGCTGGAGTGCGCGGTGCGGGATAAAACCGAAGATCTCACGCAAGCCAATCGCACGCTTTCTCTGCTGTATGAAAGCTCACAAATTCTCACCAGCAGCCCACCCAATCCCGAACTGTTTCAGGGATTGCTGCGTCTGGTGCAGCGGCGTGAAGCATTAACGGTGCTGCAAATTGCCAGCGAGGGGATTGAGTTTCAGGCCGGCGTGGCGGCGGATGATTTAAGCTGGCAGCGATTACCGTTAATGCAGGAAGAGCAGCGGCTGGGTGAGCTGTGCTGGCAAACCCGCCGCGCACCGCCCGCTGACGAACTGATGCAGAGCCTGGCGAACATGCTGGCGCGCGCGCTGTGGATCTGGCAGACGCAAAAACAGTATCAGCAGATGCTATTAATAGAAGAGCGCGCCACCATTGCGCGCGAACTTCACGATTCGCTGGCGCAGTCGCTCTCTTTCCTGCGCATCCAGCTGGCGCTTCTGCGGCGTAATGTCGATGAGTCGCAACCGCAGGCGCTGGCGATTATCGCTGACTTTGATCGCGCGCTGGCCGAAGCCTATCAGCAATTGCGCGAACTGCTGACCACTTTCCGCCTGACCATCGAACAGGCTGATTTGGTGCAGGCGATGCAGGCGATGATTGCGCCGCTGCAGGAGCAATCGCAGGCGGCCATCGACTTCGATTATCAGCCCGGCTTGCAAATGCTGGATGCCCAGCAGCAAGTGCATGTGCTGCAGATTGCGCGCGAAGCGCTGCTCAACGCGATTCGCCATGCGCAGGCGCAGAATATTCAGATTCATTATCAGCGTGTCGCTGAAGAGGACCACCTGCTGACGATTGAAGACGATGGCTGCGGTATTAGCAGCCTTGAAGAGCCGCCGGGACATTATGGATTAACGATTATGGCGGAGCGTGCCGCGCGCTTATCCGGCACGCTGATGATTACCCCGCAGGAGCAAGGTACGCGCGTTACGCTGCGTTTTCCGCCGCGCCCGGCGCATCGGTTGAGTTAACAATGAGCATGAGGTCGCCATGAATGGCGACCCTACGGTGGTTTGGTAGGGTGCGCATTCATGCGCACCTGGAACCAGGTCGCCATGAATGGCGACCCTACAAAATTAAAGACTGGAGAGATTATGGCCAACCCTTCCCTGACAATTATGATCGTTGACGATCATCCGCTGATGCGCCGTGGTATTCGCCAGCTGCTGGCGCTGGAGCCTCGGCTGGAAGTGGTGGCCGAAGCCAATAACGGCACTGAAGCACTGGCCGAAGCGCGCCGTTTGTCACCGGATGTCATCCTGCTCGATCTCAACATGAAAGGTATGTCCGGGCTGGATACGTTAAAAGCGCTGCGCAATGAAGGCATCGCCGCGCGCATTTTGGTGCTGACGGTTTCCGATGCACGCAATGATATCTACGCGATGGTGGATGCCGGTGCCGACGGCTATCTGCTGAAAGACAGCGAACCTGAACTGCTGCTGGCGCAGGTGATGCGCGGTGCGAAGGGTGAAAACGTATTTAGCGATGCGGTGGCCGATTATCTTGCGACGCGTCAGCCAACGTCGAATCCGTTCAAACAGCTGACGGAACGCGAGCTGGATGTGCTGCAGGAAGTGGCGCGCGGATTATCAAATAAGGAGATCGCCGCCACCTTGCACATCTCCGAAGAGACGGTAAAAGTGCACATTCGCAACCTGCTGCGCAAGCTGGATGTCCGTTCGCGCGTTGCCGCGACGGTGCTGTGGCTGGAGAGCCTACATGTGTAATCGCGCACATAAAATCGTCACTACATTCACACTTTCTCCATAATTTACTCACGATTCTCTAATTTGCTCAGCGTAAAGTACTATCAGCAGGCGTTTTCGTTAGAGGACCTTGCACTCCGCCAGCGTGACGCCATCCGCGCATCGCGCTCATCATAATAAAAGTAAAAAATACGCAGTTGAGGAGTGTCGGTTACATGTCGAATTTTTTTATCGACCGCCCCATTTTTGCCTGGGTTCTGTCTATTTTGCTCTGCCTGTGTGGCACGCTGGCGATCATCTCGCTACCGATTGAACAATATCCCGACCTCGCGCCACCCAACGTGCGTATCACCGCCAACTATCCCGGCGCATCCGCAGAAACGCTGGAAAACACCGTCACGCAAGTTATCGAACAGAACATGACCGGCATCGATAATTTGATGTACATGTCCTCCAACAGCAGCAACACCGGCCAGGCTCAAATCACCCTCACCTTCACCGCTGGCACCAATCCCGACGAAGCGCGCCAGCAGGTACAAAACCAGCTGCAAAGTGCGCTGCGCAAATTGCCCGCTGCGGTACAGTCACAAGGCGTGACGGTGAATAAAACCGGTGATAGCAACATCCTGATGATTGCCTTCGTCTCCACCGACGGAAGTATGGACAAACAGGATATTTCAGATTATGTCGCCAGTAACATTCAGGATCCGCTCAGCCGTATCGATGGCGTCGGCCAGGTTGATGCCTACGGCTCGCAATATGCGATGCGCATCTGGCTCGATCCCAACAAATTGATTGCCTACGCGCTGACCACCGAAGACGTGGTGAGCGCGATTGAATCACAGAACGCGCAGGTGGCGGTGGGTCAGGTCGGCGGCTTACCGTCCGTGGACAAACAAGCGCTCAACGCCACGGTAAATGCGCAGTCGATGCTGCAAACACCTGAGCAGTTCAAAGCGGTGACGCTGAAAACCAACAGCGACGGCTCGGTAGTGACGCTCGGCGATGTGGCGGATGTGGCGATGGGCGCGGAAAAATATGACTTCCTCAGCCGCTACAATGGTCAGGCGGCTTCGGGACTCGGCATTAAGCTGGCTTCCGGCGCCAACGAGATGAATACCGACAAACTGGTGCGTGCGCGCATTGCTGAGCTTTCGCACTACTTCCCGCACGGGCTGGAAGCCAAAGTCGCCTATGAAACCACGCCGTTCGTGAAGGCCTCAATTAAAGACGTGGTAAAAACCCTGCTGGAAGCGATCCTGCTGGTGTTCCTCGTGATGTACCTGTTCCTGCAAAACTTCCGCGCCACGCTGATCCCAACCATCGCAGTGCCGGTGGTGCTGCTCGGCACCTTTGCGGTGCTCTACGCCTTTGGTTACAGCATCAACACCCTAACGATGTTCGCCATGGTGCTCGCTATCGGTTTGCTGGTGGATGACGCCATCGTGGTGGTGGAAAACGTCGAGCGCATCATGAGCGAGGAAGGTCTGTCGCCGCGCGCCGCCACGCGTAAATCGATGGGGCAGATTCAGGGCGCGCTGGTCGGTATTGCGCTGGTGCTGTCGGCGGTGTTTGTGCCGATGGCGTTCTTTGGCGGCACCGTCGGCGCCATCTATCGCCAGTTCTCGATCACTATCGTTTCGGCGATGGTGCTGTCGGTATTGGTGGCGATGATTCTGACGCCCGCGCTCTGTTCCACGCTGCTGAAACCGCTGGAGCAAGGCCATCATCACGGTCGTCGTGGCTTCTTTGGCTGGTTTAACCGCACCTTCAACGCCAGCGCGGAACGCTATGAGCGCGGCGTCGCCAAAATTCTGCGCAAAGGCGGACGCTGGCTGCTGCTCTATCTCGCGATTATCGGCCTGATGGCGTTCCTGTTTATCCGTCTGCCCACCTCGTTCCTGCCGCTGGAAGATCGCGGCGTGTTCCTGACGCAGGTGCAATTACCTGCCGGTGCAACGCTGGAGCAAACCTCGAACGTGGTGGCGAAGGTCGAGAACTACTACATGACCCAGGAGAAAGATAATGTGGTCTCGGTGTTCTCCACCATCGGTGCGGGTCCTGGCGGTAACGGCCAGAACGTGGCGCGCCTGTTCGTTCGTTTGAAAGATTGGGAAGAGCGTCCGGGCAGCGATCGCACCTCTTTCGCCATCATCGAGCGTGCGACAAAAGCCTTCCACAAGATCAACGAAGCGCGCGTAATCGCCAGCAGTCCGCCAGCGATTACCGGCATGGGCAGTTCGTCGGGCTTCGATATGGAGCTGCAGGATCACGGCGGCATCGGTCATACGCAGTTAATGGCGATGCGCGATAAGTTGCTCGAGCTGGCCGACAGCAATCCGGCGCTGTCACGCGTGCGTCACAACGGCCTCGACGACAGCCCGCAGTTGCAGATTGATGTCGACCAGCGCAAAGCGCAGGCGCTGGGCGTGTCGCTGGATACCATCAATGACACCTTAACCACCGCGTGGGGCTCGACCTACGTCAATGACTTCCTCGATCGCGGTCGCGTGAAGAAAGTCTACGTGCAGGCAGCGGCAGAGTTCCGCATGCTGCCGGAAGACGTCAACAAGTGGTACGTGCGTAACAGCAGCGGCGGCATGGTGCCCTTCTCTGCTTTCGCCACCAGCCACTGGCAAACCGGTTCACCGCGCCTTGAACGCTACAATGGTTACTCCGCACTGGAGATTGTCGGTGAAGCGGCGAACGGCGTCAGTAGCGGTACAGCGATGGACGTGATGGAAAAACTGGTTGGGCAGCTGCCGCTCGGCGTCGGCTTCCAGTGGACCGGCGCATCCTATCAGGAACGCTTGTCCGGTTCGCAGGCGCCAGCGCTGTATGCGATTTCGCTGCTGGTGGTGTTCCTGTGTCTGGCGGCGTTGTATGAGAGCTGGTCGATTCCGTTCTCGGTAATGCTGGTGGTGCCGCTCGGCGTGGTGGGTGCGCTGGTGGCAACCTGGATGCGCGGGCTGGAGAACGATGTCTATTTCCAGGTGGGTTTGCTCACGGTGATCGGCTTGTCGGCGAAGAATGCCATTTTGATTGTCGAGTTCGCCAATGAGATCAACAGCAAAGGCCGCGAACTGATGGAGTCGACGCTGGAAGCCTCACGTCAGCGTCTGCGTCCGATCCTGATGACTTCGCTGGCGTTTATCTTCGGCGTACTGCCGATGGCCATCAGCAGCGGTGCCGGTTCCGGCAGCCAGCACGCGGTGGGTACCGGCGTAATGGGCGGGATGATTTCCGCTACCGTGCTGGCGATTTTCTTTGTGCCGCTGTTCTTTGTGGTGGTGCGCCGCCGCTTCCCGCTGAAAGAGAAGCCGCACGATTAAGCATGCCATTCCGCTGCGTGTATTTATTCGGTCGCCATAAGTGGCGACCCTACATCCACCTCATCCGTAGGGGCGCCATTTATGGCGACCGTACAAAAAAAGCCGCCATGAACGTCATGGCGGCTTTATTGTTGTGTGTGGTAAGAATTACAGCAAGTTGGGAAATGCCCTGCTTTTCTCTTCACGCGTTACTTGTTACGTAACATCGCTTCGATGAATTCTTTCCAGTTTCCCATTTCGGTGTCGACCATAAAAATCCTCTCTTATTGTAGCGGCAATTCTACGCCGTTTTTTTCTACAGGTGAATACGTTTCCACCTGTTATCACTATCGGCAAAAGCGTAGAAAAGCTGCAATCTGTTGAAATTGCGTACTGACGCACATTTCAGCAACTCTATAAAACGACTCAGAAAATGCCTGACTTAAATCGCGTAGCAGAAAATGGCGATTAGGATAATCCTTAGTGGCTTAATGATGTCACTGGCAATTATTAAGTGCGTAAGTGAAAGCGCTTCCCGGCCCTAAGTAATAAAATTTATAACGGCAAAATGGTCATGAAAAAAACGTGAATCAGGCAGGCTTTCGCCGTCAGCGCTCACAGCCCTTAGAGCGCTGTGGTAAACTCGCGCTTTATTTTTTACTAAACGGGAATAAGCGATGACAGCGCAGTGGGTGATGTACGGAATTAAAAATTGCGACACGATTAAAAAAGCACGCAACTATTTAGCGTCTTCCGGTATCGACTACTGTTTTCATGACTATCGCGTGGATGGCATTGATGACGCGCTGCTGCAATCGTTTATCGATCAGCTCGGTTATGAGGCGCTGCTCAACACGCGCGGAACCACGTGGCGCAAGCTGCCGGAGGCCGAACGCGACGCGGTAAACGATGCCGCCAGCGCCAAAGCGGTGATGCTGGCGCAGCCTGCCATCATCAAGCGTCCGGTGTTAGCCGCGCCGAATGGCGATCTGCTGGTCGGCTTCAAAGATTCCCTTTATTCCGCCTTTATCCAGGAGAAGTCATAACATGTTCTGTCCGGTTATTGAGCTGGCTCAGCAGCTTATCCGTCGCCCGTCTCTCAGCCCGGATGATGCCGGTTGTCAGGCGCTGCTGATTGCGCGTCTGGAAGCCATCGGCTTCAGCGTTGAGCCGATGCACATTGGCGATACGCTGAACTTTTGGGCGACGCGCGGCCAGGGCGAAACGCTGGCGTTTGCCGGTCATACCGATGTGGTGCCGCCGGGGGATGCCAACCGCTGGATCAGCCCGCCGTTTGAACCAAGCATCCGCGACGGCATGCTGTTTGGTCGTGGAGCCGCCGACATGAAAGGCTCACTGGCGGCAATGGTGGTGGCAGCGGAACGCTTTGTTGCCGCTAATCCGCAGCATAAAGGTCGTCTGGCGTTTCTGATTACCTCCGATGAAGAAGCCAGCGCGGTTAACGGTACGGTGAAAGTGGTTGAGCGTCTGATGGCGCGCAACGAACGCATGGATTATTGCCTGGTCGGCGAACCGTCAAGCACCGAGATCGTAGGTGACGTGGTGAAGAATGGCCGCCGCGGCTCGATGACCGCGAATCTCACCATTCATGGCGTGCAGGGCCACGTGGCCTACCCGCATTTGGCGGATAATCCGGTGCATCGCGCCATGCCTGCGCTGAATGAGCTGGTGGAGACAGTTTGGGATGAAGGCAACGAATTCTTCCCGCCGACCAGCATGCAGATCGCCAACGTGCAGGCCGGCACCGGCAGCAATAACGTGATTCCTGGCGAATTCTTTGTGCAGTTTAACTTCCGTTTCAGCACCCAATTGACCGATCAGATGATCAAAGATCGCGTGGCGCAACTGCTTGATCGCCATCAGCTGCGCTACACGCTGGAGTGGAATGTTTCCGGTCAGCCGTTCCTGACCTCACGCGGCAAGCTGGTGGATGCCGTGGTAAACGCTGTGGCGCACTATAATGAGATTAAGCCGCAGTTACTGACGACCGGCGGCACCTCCGATGGGCGCTTTATCGCGCGCATGGGTGCGCAGGTGGTGGAACTGGGCCCGGTGAACGCCACCATTCATAAGATCAATGAGTGCGTGAAAGCGTCAGATTTGCAGATGCTGAGCCGTATGTATCAGCGCATCATGGAACAGCTGATCGCCTAAGCGCGCAGAAGGAGAAAGGGGATGGAATTCTTTAAAGAGTACTGGTGGATCCTGGTGATCCTGCTGATGGTTGGTATTTTGATGAACGTTTACAAAGACCTAAAACGTATCGATCATAAAAAATTCATGGATAACAAACCGACGTTGCCGCCACATCGTGATTTCAACGATAAATGGGACGACGAAGACGACTGGCCGAAAAAGAAATAACCTCCATATCGCTAACGGCGCGAAAATCGCGCCGTTACGCTTTCTGCTACATCATCATCACCACATCATCATCGCCCGGTTTGGCACCGCTGAGCGCCTCATCGAAGTAACGACGCGGCACGGTATAACGCAAATGATTCAGCGCCAGCTCCATGCTGCGATCGTTAATGGCGTGCGGTAAATCTTCCACCACATCCAGCGTGACATCGCCGCCCAATGACATCAGACGTTGCTTCGCCTCTTCGGCGCGTTGCAGCGGGATCTGTTCGTCGTAATCACCGTGAATCAGATGAATGGTGTTACGCGTGCTGGCCCGCAGCGGCAGCGTGGCATAGCGGCCGCTGAAGACAATCGCGCGTCCGGCTAAATCCGGCTGCGCTTTTATGCCTTCCAGCACCATGATGCCGCCCTGTGAAAAACCCACCAGCGCCGTTGCTTCGGCACGCACGCCGCTCTCCTGCTGCCAGTGACGCACCGATCCCACGAATTCTGGCATGATCGCATCCACGCCCTGCTGCTCAGAACGATCGTGTGGCGGAATATCGGCAAACCATTGGCGCCCTTGCGGCACGCTGCCCGCGTAAGGTGCGCCGACTGACACCACCAGCGCCTGCGGGAACGCTTTCGCGAACCAGCTGCCAATCTGCGCCATTGAATCCGGGTTGTCGTTGATGCCGTGATAAAGCAGAAACAGCTGCGCTGCACTGCTAGGTTGCTGAACAATTACATATCGTAGTGCCATAAGATCCTCCTCAAATCACTATACGCCGCTGCTGGCACAGAGATATCGGGAAAATTTGAACGAGATAATGGATTTATTGCAATGAACGCAGCCGCTGCGCGGCATCGGGATTGAGGTGAATCAGTGCTGCGGCCGCTTCCAAGCGCAGCTGGTTTATCAGGGCTTTACGCCCGCTGAGACCGGCATGTTGCGCGGCTTGGGTTAGCGTCTGTTTTTGCTGCAGGATGGCATTCAACAGCGATGAAGGAGACTGGCGCACCAGCCGCTGTAGCGCCGCGTAACTGGCTTCGAACGGGCGCTGCGCCCAGGCAAAACCGGCTAACAACGCCCAGTCATCGTCGTTGAGTTGCTGGCTGGCATCGTTTGTCAGCGCTAATGGCAGTTCGATGATATCTCGCAGCCACGGCCAATCCCGCGCCAGGCGCTGCGCAGCCTGCTGTTGTAGAACTTCACCTTCCGCAGATGTTGCCAGCATCGCCATCGCCGCATAGCAACCGCTGCTCGCTTCGCGCTGCGAGCCAATACGCACCAGCGTAAAACCGCAGGCGCGCCAGAAGTGCCACAAAGATTCGGTGTAGCCGAAACTTACGGAGAGATAATCACAGCCCTGCGCCTGCTGACGTGCGGTGGCCACCAGCGCTTTGCCAATCCCACGCTGACGTTGTGATGCCTGCACCGCGATTCGGCTAATGCGCTGTGAGCGCAGCGTCGCCGCCTGCGCGAAACCGGCATGGGCCGCCAGCGATTGCGCCACCAAATTACCGCGTGGCCGACGATGACCGGCCCACACCGCATCGGCTAATGGCTGATCCAATCCGCCCTCTTCCACCAGCCACAGCGCGCCAGTTACCTGATCGGCTTCACCCGCCAACCAAAAGCGCATGCCGGGCGCATCCAGCATGCGCCGCAAATCCAGTGGCGAAGTGCGATAGTGCGCGCTGGCAAGCAGGCGATATCCAGCTTCCAGCGCCGCTAAGTTGTGGTCTGGCGTTGCCGGATAAATCGCGATCTCACCGCTTACATTGCTCTCCTGCGCATCTTCAAACAGCAATGCCTGGCTGAGCCACTGTTCCAGCGGATCGTTTGGCGACCAGCGCAACGGCTCGTCGAGCTGGAAATAGCGCACATCCGGCAAGGTGGCGCAGAAGCGCAGCATAAAGCCGCGTCCGGTGCCTTCGTAACCTTGCACGGTGGTAATGAGCAGCACGCGCGGGAAACGATGCACCAGTTGCTGCAGGATCGGCGCGGGAATGGCGGCAGCTTCATCGACAATCAGCCACTGCGCCTGAGGCGGCGCTTCCTGTGCAAGGATCGCATCGGGTGCCATGAAACTGAAATACTCACCGGCAAACTCTGCCAGCACATCAGTGGAGACTTTGGCTGGCGCCGTGACTAAACAGTGTTGATTGCGCTGCGCCAGCATGCCGGCCAACGCGGATTTGCCGCGACCGCGCGCGGCGGTGATCACCGCAACGCCTTGCGGCATCGCTTCAAGCTGTTCGAGGATTTGTGCTTGTTGCTGCGGCGCCTGACAGCGCCAGTCGGGCAGATGCGTTTCCACGGGATAACGCACCGCTTGATGCTGACGTTGCAACATCACTTGTGCATCGTTAAGCATGAGGAATTGCAGATGGTGGATAAAGTGCGGCGTGGCGATCGGCTCGGCGACATCTGCCCAGCGCAGGCTGTCGGCATCGGTTTGGTTGGGCCAGCTTTTCCAGGCAGGCGTTAACAGCAATAACCAGCTGCCCGCGCGTAAGGTTCCGGCCAGCGCGGCAAAAGCTTCGGCGTGAAAACCGCTGCGCGCATCGAATATCGCGTGCTGGAATTCACGGCCCAACAAAGTACGTAAAGCAGTGGGCGCGACGGCCTGCGGGAAATCGGCGCTGTCGCTCACCGTCAGCCAGTCACCGGGCAGCGCGGTGAGCCAAC
The DNA here is from genome assembly GCF_024707505.1 of Pantoea sp. SOD02. Taxonomy (GTDB): domain Bacteria; phylum Pseudomonadota; class Gammaproteobacteria; order Enterobacterales; family Enterobacteriaceae; genus Pantoea; species Pantoea symbiotica. The sequence goes on from NZ_CP102604.1 coordinate 2,973,067, forward strand.
CTGTGGCCTGCTGCTGCGCCCAATCCGCATCACCCGCTATAACGCAAAGGCGGCGAATGCCTGCACGCTGCATCGCCGCCGTTTGTTCATTTAAGCAGATCACTTGCTAGCGAAGGTGTTGCACTGGCCAGGATCGCCGCTATCGAAACCGCGTTTCAGCCAGGTGTAACGCTGCTGAGAGGTGCCGTGCGTGAAGCTGTCCGGTACTACGCGGCCCTGACCTTTCTGCTGCAGACGATCGTCACCAATCGCTTCAGCGGCATTAAGCGCTTCCTGCAAATCGCCCACTTCCAGAATGTTTTGCTGCTGCATGTAATGGCCCCAAACGCCGGCAAAGCAGTCCGCCTGCAGCTCCATTTTCACCGACAACTGGTTCGCCTGCGCCTGGCTCGCGCCCTGCTGCATCTGACGCACTTTCGGCTCAATTCCCAGCAGTTTTTGTACGTGATGACCCACTTCATGAGCGATCACGTAGCCTTGCGCAAAGTCGCCACCAGCACCGAGTTTGGTTTTCATGTCATCGTAGAACGACAAATCGATGTATACGGTTTGGTCGGCAGGACAGTAAAACGGCCCCATCGCCGATTGTCCGGTTCCGCAGTTGGTGCGCGTCGCCCCGCGATACATCACCAGCTTCGGCGGCACGTATTGCTTGTTCATCTGCTGGAACAGCTTGCTCCAGGTATCTTCGGTGGTCGCCAGAATTACCGAGGTGAATTTTGCATCTTCGTTACTCTGCGCGCTGTTCACCTGCCGCTGCTGCGAAGTGGGCGCGACATTACCGCCGCCACCTTCTAATAGCGCGGTGAGGTCGTAGCCGTAATAGCCGGCAACGGCCACCACCACCAGCAAGATAAGGCCGCCTTTGCCGCGTGGAATGCGGATTTGTCGTCCACCGCCGCCGCCAAGGCCCGGTGAATCATTGCGTCGATCTTCTACGTTGTCGCTCTCACGACGCCCTTGCCAGCGCATGGTCTAACTCCTTTAAACATGTTTGGCATGATTTTAGTTGGCGGCAGCGGGAAGCACCAGTGTTGTCGTTGCAGAACACCGTTGGGCCGTGATTTATGACGACCTGAATGGCGGGCATAAAAAAAGGTCGTCATAAATGACGACCCTACGGGAGAGGTGGACGAACTTAGTCCAGCTTGACACCTAAACGGTGTGCAACTTCTTCGTACGCTTCAACCAGGCCGCCGAGGCTCTGACGGAAACGGTCTTTATCCATTTTGTCCATGGTGTTTTTGTCCCACAGACGCGCGCCATCTGGCGAGAACTCGTCACCCAGCACCACTTCGCCGTTGAACAGACCAAACTCCAGCTTGAAGTCGACCAGGATCAAACCTGCGTCATCAAACAGTTTGCTCAGCACTTCGTTGGCTTTGAAGGTCAGCTCTTGCATGCGTGCCAGATTCGCTTTGCTCACCCAGCCGAAGGTTTCGCAGTAGGATTCGTTGACCATCGGGTCGTGTTTGGCGTCATCTTTCAGGAAGAGATCAAACAGCGGTGGATTGAGCACAATGCCCTCTTCCACGCCCAGACGTTTTACCAGCGATCCTGCCGCACGGTTGCGTACCACGCACTCTACCGGCACCATCTCCAGCTTTTTCACCAGCGCTTCGTTATCCGACAGCAGCGCTTCCATCTGGGTCGGAATGCCCGCTTCCTGCAATTTGGTCATGATGAAATGGTTAAACTTGTTGTTTACCATTCCTTTGCGATCAAACTGCTCGATTCGTGCACCGTCTCCTGCTGACGTATCGTTGCGGAATTCAAGTACCAGCAGATCCGGATTATCGGTGCTGTATACGGTTTTCGCTTTACCGCGATACAACTCAGCTCGCTTTTGCATCTTGTTAACTCCAAACATGAAAGAACCCGTGTTCAGCGGTGTTTCACCGCGCGCCGATTGCGTGACGCAATCGTTTACTTCGCCGGGCGCTATTATACACAAAATGCTTAAAGGGTTTGTGTATATGCCAAATCAAAAAAGGCCGGAGAATCTCCGGCCCTTTGGCAATTTATTTCAGCGCGCCTTGAATCACCTGCACCAGCGCGTCGTTCTGCGCCTGGGTTAGCACGTGACCTTTCGGATCGATGAACTGCAGACTGCTGCGGTTATCCAGATCGCCAACCTGCAATTTGTAATCGCCGTTTGGTAGTTCTGGATCTTTGGCGCCGATCTGATCCCACACGCCGCTGCCCGGCTGTTTGTAGGTCACTTTCAGGCTGCCCTGCGAACGGTTGTCATCAGTGACTTCCATGCCCACGCGTTTCAGCGCCGCTGGCAAACGCTGCCAGGTGACATTAAACGGTGCGCGCAGAATCAACAGCGGTAAACCGGTGTCATCCGCGCCGCTCTGGACATCAATCTGTCCTGTCGCACGGTTGGCCGCCGCATCCTGGCTGGCAGAATCCACTTTATCCAGACCGGTGCTGATGTCGTTCAACATCTGGCCGGTATAGCGTTGAATCTGCGCTGGAGATGTCACCGCCTGACCAGACTGCTGCAGTTCCAGCAGACGAACGGTCAGCACTTGCTGATAGCTCTGATTCTGCACGCTGATCTGATAGCGACCGCGATACTGGTTATCTTCGTCAGCGCGGTTCCACTGCACCCAATCGGTAGTCAGCTGTTGACCAGCATCATCACGTTGCGCGATCGGGAACTTGTACGACTGAACCACACCAACCACTTGCGACCAGATCGAACCACGGCTGCTTTCTACTGCCAGCACGCCCGTATTACCGGTGAACTGTGCACGCGTGCCGTTTAACAGCGCCAGCGGCTGGGCTGGCGGACGAATATCCAGCTCTTTGCCAACCGCGCCTTTCGCCACGTTATGCGGAACATCGTAATCACCATTCTGCAACGGCAGAATCATGCCCGCTGGGGCTTTTAAATCGTGCAGCTCAGGCGCCTGCAGGTAAGATTCATCACCGCTGACCTGGCGCTTATAACGCTGATCGTTGGAACACGCTGTTAGCAGCATCAGGGTGGAAAGGCCCACTACCGTTGCCAGCGTCGAGCGCTTAACTGAATAACTCATTGATTCTCCCTAAATTATCGCAGACCCGCTTTAATCAGCGCTTGTGCCGTTTTCGCCTGACCGGCTTCGGTCAGTGGCGTCATTGGCAAACGCAGCGTGTCATCCGCGATTAATCCTAGCTGTTTTGCTGCCCATTTCACCGGGATTGGATTGGGTTCACAGAAAAGCGTCTGGTGCAGATGCATCAGACGCTGATTCAGGCGACGCGCTTCGGCGAATTTGCCCTGTTGCGCCAAGGCACAGAGTTCAACCATTTCACGCGCTGCAATGTTAGCCGTGACCGAAATTACGCCTTTGCCGCCCAGTTGCATGGAGTCCAGCGCCGTCGCGTCATCGCCGCTGACGATGATGAACTCATCATTAACCAGCTCTTGGATCTGTGAGATACGCGATAAGTTCCCGGTGGCTTCTTTGATTCCGATAATATTTTTAATTTCGGCTAAGCGCGCAACGGTTTCCGGCAGCATGTCGCAACCGGTACGCGAAGGAACGTTATACAGCATCTGCGGCAGATCGGTACTTTCCGCAATGGCTTTAAAGTGCTGGAACAAGCCTTCCTGCGTCGGACGGTTGTAATAAGGCGTAACCGTCAAACAGCCCACGACACCGCTGCCGGTAAAGCGTTTGGTCAGAGAGATGCCTTCAGCAGTGGCATTTGCGCCGGTGCCAGCGATAACCGGAATACGGCCATCCGCCAGTTCCAGCGTTTGCATAACCACATCACCGTGCTCGTCATGGCTGAGCGTGGCAGATTCGCCGGTGGTGCCAACAGAAACAATCGCCGCGGTGCCGCTGGCAACATGATAATCAATCAGTTTTTTCAAACTTTCGCGGCAGACATTACCTTTTTCATTCATTGGCGTAATGAGCGCAACAATACTTCCGGTGAACATGGGCTATCCCCTCGACAAACAAGTGCCTCATGTTACGTTTTACATTGAAAGAAAAGCAAGCGAGCCACGCCATTCCCACGCTTGTCAGCAGTTTTTTTTATGTTTACCTTATAGTTATTAGCGAACGTACAGGAAATGCCATTTTGTCGCAGTCACAGCCTCACCATCTGGTGATCACCGCACTGGGCGTTGATCGTCCGGGTATCGTCAATACCATCACCCGCCACGTCAGCAGCTGCGGCTGTAATATCGAAGACAGCCGTTTGGCGATGCTGGGCGATGAGTTCACCTTTATCATGCTGCTTTCCGGTAGCTGGAACGCGATAACCCTGATTGAATCGACGCTGCCGATGAAAGGGGCAGAGCTGGAACTGCTGATTGTGATGAAGCGCACCAATGCACGCGTCACGCCACCGATGCCCGCCACCGTATGGGTGCAGGTTGAAGTGCCGGATTCACCGCACATCATTGAACGCTTTACCGATCTGTTCGATAAACATCAAATGAACATCGCCGAACTGGTATCGCGGATTCAACCCGCTCAGGACGACGTTGCGCCCACGCTCTATATTCAAATGACAGCGCACAGCCCGGCCAATCAGTTCAGTGCGCCCATCGAGCAGGCTTTCAATCAGCTGTGCGAAGAACTGCATGCACAAGGCTCAATTCGTCTTTATAGTGTCACCGACGATGCTGACAGCACCGTTTAATCAGGCTCCGGGTTATTTCGCCACACACTCTGCCGCTGCGGCAAACCGTGTTGTGAAATAACCCTGACGGTAAACACCACCTGGCACTTTTACTCTTGATGGTGTATTACCCACAGCATGTAGAAAAAATGGAGAGTTGTGATGAATCCACTGAAAGCCGGTGATACTGCACCGAAATTTAGCTTGCCCGATCAGGACGGCGAACAAGTAAATTTGGCCGACTTCCAGGGACAGCGCGTTCTGGTCTATTTCTATCCGAAAGCCATGACGCCGGGTTGCACCGTGCAGGCTTGCGGACTGCGCGACAACATGGATGAGTTGAAAAAAATTAGCGTTGAGATTCTGGGTATCAGCACCGATAAGCCTGAGAAGCTGTCGCGCTTTGCCGATAAAGAGCTGCTGAACTTCACGCTGTTATCGGATGAAGATCATCAGGTGTGTGAGCAGTTTGGCGTTTGGGGTGAAAAAACCTTTATGGGCAAAACCTATGACGGCATTCACCGCATCAGTTTCCTGATTGATGCCAATGGCAAAGTTGAGAAAGTGTTCGACGACTTCAAAACCTCCAACCACCACGACATTGTGCTGGATTATCTGAAGTCAGCCTGATGTAAACGGGTGCGCAGGTCGCACCCGTTTTCTTTTACTCAGCGCGCGGCTCGTCGAGCGCCGGGGTTTCTGGCCACGCACGCACCACCGCTTTCACCAGCGTCGCCAGCGGAATCGCAAAGAACACGCCCCAGAATCCCCACATCCCGCCGAAAATCACCACCGACAGAATGATCACCAACGGATGCAGGTTGACTGCTTCAGAGAACAGAATCGGCACCAGCACGTTGCCATCCAGCGCCTGAATCACCAGATAAATGGCTATCATGGTCCAGAAATCGCTGCCCAATCCCCACTGGAACAGGCCAACGCCAATTACCGGAATGGTCACCACCATTGCGCCGATATAAGGAATCAACACCGAAATACCCACCAACACCGCCAGCAGCAGCGAGTAGTTGAGGCCCAGCAGCAGGAACGCCAGCCAGGTGACAAATCCCACCGCCACCATCTCCAGCACTTTGCCGCGAATGTAGTTGGTGATCTGTTGATTCATCTCTTGCCACACCACGCCCGCCAAACCGCGATTGCGCGGCAGCACGCGACGTACCGCATTCAGCATCTGCTCTTTATCTTTCAGCAGGAAGAACACCATCAGCGGCACCAGCACCAGATAGATCATCAGCGTCATTAAACCCACCAGCGACGCCAGCGAATACTTCACCAGCGATTCGCCCAAGCCGGTGAGACGGCTGCGCAAGTTTTCGACGATAATATCGATGATACCCGCATCGACCAGCGCCGGATAACGCTTCGGCAGGCCAGCAGCAAACACATAGAGCTTATTCAGCATGTTGGGCAGGTCACGCGTCAGGTTGATGCCCTGCTGCCACGCCACCGGCGCGACAATCAGCACCATCACCAGCAAGATGCCGGCAAACACCACCAGCACCGCGCTGGTTGCCCAGGTTCGGCTACAGCCAACGCGCTGCAAGCGCACCGTTGGCCACTCCAGCAGATAAGCCAGCACCAACGCCACTAACAGCGGTGCCAGCAAACCGCTGAGGAAGAACAGAATGCAAAACGCCGCCAGCAGAATCACCAGCAGCCCGATGGCCTGCGGATCGCTGAAGCGGCGTTTGTACCATTGATAAAGCAGAACGAGCATTAAAACATCCTTGATACTAAAAATGTGGTCGCCATGAATGGCGACCCTACAAAAAACTTAGTGTGTAATGCTACTGACCAACGCATCCTGACCGGAGATCATCACGCAGTTGCGTCCGGCATTTTTCGCCTGATAGAGCGCGGCATCGGCTTGCTTGAGACTCTGCTCCTGCGTACCACTTTCCGGCTGCCAGTCGGCAATGCCCACCGATAGCGTGACATTGCCGACCTGATCGATCCAGTTTTCCGCAATGCTGATGCGCACACGTTCAGCCAGAATGCGCGCATCCTCAACCGAGGTCGCAGGCAGCAGCATCAGGAACTCTTCCCCGCCGTTACGGCACACCACATCGGTTTGACGTGCGCTGCCGCGTAAGGTTCGCGCCACATGTTTAATGACTTCATCACCCACATCATGACCAAAGGTATCGTTGACGCGTTTGAAGTGATCGATATCCAGCGCCAGCACCGAGAAGGGTTGACGCATAGTGGCGAAGTAGTCGAGCACCGCGCTCAGGCCACGGCGATTAAGCAGATTGGTCATGGGATCGCTCTGCACTTCCGATTTCAGGCGACCAATTTTGTCCTGTACTAAACCAATGCCGGTAAGCAGCGCACGTTTGACCTGCGCCGCTTCGAAATACCAGGCGCGAATACCGCCAATCTCACTCGACACGCCTTGTGAATCCATCTGGCTGGCTTTGCGCGCCAGCTGCCACAGCGGCAGCGCAATCAGGCGCGCCAGAATCACCGCCACCAGCAAGGTCAGCAGCGCAAACGGCACCGAGTTTTTCAATACTTTCAGCAGTAAACCGGTGAGCGGCGCCAGCGTGACATCGGTGGGTTTCAGCGCCACCACCATCCAGCCGGTGGTCGGCACGATGGCGTAACCGGCCAGCTTAGGCACGTTCTCTTCCGTCAGTTGCACTTCACCGTTGGTTTTCTCTTCGCGCTGGCGATCGCTGACGATGCCCGGCACGCTTTTACCAATCAGCTGGCTGTTCTGGTGATAGAGCACCTGATTATTGCGATCCAGCACGTAAACGTGGGTGCCATCGCGATAGAACTGCTCACCGAGCAGCGCGTTGAGGATGCTTTTCTTCTTCAGGTAGATGGTACCGCCGACGTAGCCAAGGTAGCGTCCGTCTTTGCTCCAGATCGGCCAGGAGACAAACACAATCAGGTTATTGGCAGCGGAAATGCTGGGCTTGCTGACCATCGGCTGACGCTGCGCCAGCGCCTCACGCGAAGCCTGGCTGGTCAGCTGCATGCCCTTCAGCATCAGCGATTCGGGTGAAATGGCTTTCACGATGCCGTTGCTGTCCACAACTGCCACCGAGTTGAAACTGTTGGTTTGCTCACGCAGGCGATTCACTTCCTGCTGCGACAAATCGGCATTATCAAAATCATTGCCCAACTGCGTCGCGCTGTAGTGCAGCTGCGACTGAGCCAGCTGAAAGAAGACCTCAGTGGTCGCCGCCAGTTTGGTAGCGTAGGCGCGATTGGCTTCGAGGGTACTTTCGATCAGGACCATACGTTGCACGCGCCAGGTGGCGTACAAGGTGTTGGCAAGCGTGATGACGATGCTGGTGATCGCCAATAGCGCGATCAGCGTTCGCAGGTCAGTTTTTGGCCGCAGGCGCATTAGCATGGCGCGCCGGCCTTAGTGAATAGATTCATCAATATGTGTGCCTGACAGTCTTGTTATTGTTGGATGCACTTGCCCTGGTGAGCTAACGGGCGATTGTACACCCACAACGCAAATTGAGCACGAAGCATCCTGTCAGCCACACAGATTTCTTTCTCTGCGCTGGCGCTAATCGATCAAACCGTTGGCGTCGTAAAACGGCCACGGACCGGGATAATCGCCGATAGCACACAAATGCGTGCTCATGCCCTGCTGCGGATGCCAGCGATGCAGCAGGAAACCCGGCGGCTCCAGCACAAAATTGGCTGGACCATTTTCCGCGAGATCAAACGCTACCTGATGCGAAACGCCCGGCGCAACACAGGCCAGGGTACCGGCAAAACGCGCCTGCACCGAGCGATGCAGATGGCCGCTCAGCACGCGTTCCACCTGCGGATGACGCTGGATAATCGCCGCCAGCGCCGCCGGATTGCGCAGCGGTTGGTTATCCATATGTTCTATGCCGCAGAGAAACGGCGGATGATGCAGCATCACTAGCGTTGGCAACTGCGGCTGGCGCTGCAACTGCTCATCAAGCCACTGCAGCTGCGCTTCATCCACATAGCCCCACGGCTGCTGCGGCACGCTGGAATCGAGCGCCAGCAACTGCACGCCTTTCACCTGCATCTGCCAGTTCAGGGTTTCACCGTGCTGCAAATAGTGATGATCCGGAAACGCCGCACGCAGCGCCTGACGATCGTCGTGATTGCCTGGCATCAGCAGAAACGGTATTTGCAAATGACGCAGCGCCTGCTTCAACGTTTGATACTCTTCCGCCGTGCCGAAATCGACCAGATCGCCGGTGATCACCACCATGTCCGGGCGCGGAGTAAGGCGGTTAAGCGTCTCGATGACCCGCAGCAGCGCGGCTTGGGTGTCGACTTTTTTGTAGGACAAACGGCCGTTGGCCTTGATGTGTAAATCGCTAATTTGCGCGATTAGCGTCATTGCTTCAGACACGAATTTTTTCCTTTGGATATGAAACGCCGGCCGGTCGCCATTAATGGCGACCCTACAACGGCACTGCACGCTTATCGGTCGCCATTAATCGCGACCCTACGACGGCACCGCTCGCTTATCGGTCGCCATTAATGGCGACCCTACGACGGCACCGCTCGCTTATCGGTCGCCATTAATGGCGACCCTACGACGGCACCGCTCGCTTTTGTAGGGTCGCCATTTATGGCGACCGGGCCAATTAAGAGAACTGCAGTGCAGCGTCCTGCGCCAGCGTCCAGCTCACCGCTTGTCCGGCATGCCAGGCTTCGCGCGCGTGGCGATCCACCTGAATCGGCGTGGCCAGCCCGATATCGATCATCAGCCGCTGCGACGCGCCCAAAAAGGTGCTGGCGACAATAAAGCCCTGACGCTGATAGCGATCATCGCTGGCCAGCAGCACATCTTCCGGACGGCAGAAACGCTGCGGATTGCCGCGCGTATCCACATCCACGCAGTTAATCGCACCAACAAAATCGGCGACAAATTTTGATGCCGGACGCTGATAGATGTTCTGCGGCGTATCGATTTGCACCAAACGTCCCTGCTCCATCACCGCGATACGGTCGCCGAGCGCCATCGCTTCCTGCTGATCGTGCGTCACGTACACTGCGGTGATCGCCAGCTTCTTCAACAGCGCGCCGATCTCCAGACGCAGACGATCGCGCAGGCGCGCATCCAATGCCGCCAGCGGCTCATCAAACAGCAGCACTTTGGGCCGCGCAGCTAACGCGCGCGCCAGTGCCACACGCTGCTTCTGCCCGCCGGAGAGTTTGTCGATGCTACGCTGCGCCAGCGCGGTGAGATCCACCAGCGCCAGCATCTCCTGCACGCGCGCTTCGCGTTCGGCACGCGCCACGCCCTGCACTTTCAGGCCGTACGCCACGTTCTCGGCCACATTGAGATTCGGGAACAGCGCGTAGTTCTGGAACACCATGCCGACGTTGCGTTTTTCAATCGGCAACGCGGTAACGTTGCGATCGTCAAACCACACTTCGCCGCCGACGTCGCAGCTCTCCAGCCCACTGATAATGCGCAGCGTGGTGGTTTTGCCGCAGCCGGACGGCCCCAGCAGCACCAGCGTTTCGCCGGCATGAACGGTGAGATCGAGCGGTTGTAGCGCCTGATGATGATTAAAGTGACGTGCGCAGCCGCGCAGCGTCACGGTAACGGCCGCAGGATTCATGCTGCCTCCTTGTGTTGGCGCGAAACCGCGCGGTTAAGCCAGTGATTCACAGCATTGAGCATCAGCAGCAGCGGCAGAATCATCAGAATGAAAATCAGCGTGTAGGCGGAGCCCACTTCCAGCCTCATCGAGGCGTAACTGTCGGCGAGGCCAACCGGCAAGGTTTTGGTCAGCGGCGTATGCAACATCCAGGTGATGTTGAATTCGCCCACCGACAGCGTGATCACCATAAAAGCACCGGCGAGAATGCCGTTGCGGCAGTTCGGTACCACCACGGTAAAGAAGCGCTGCCACAAGCTGGCACCAAGGCTGGCCGAGGCTTCTTCGAGGCGCGGCATATCTACTGCCTGCATCACCGCCAGCACCGGCCGCATCATAAACGGCAAGGTAAACAGCACGTGACCAATCAGGATAAACAGCCAGCTGTCGCGCAGGCCGGAAAACTGGCCGTAGAGCAGAATGATACCGAGCGCGGTCGCCAGACCGGGCAGCGCCACCGGTAGCATCAAACACTCTTCAATACGTGCCGCCCAGCGGCCCGGCGCTTTCAGCAATCCCCACGCGGCGGGCACGCCAATCACCAAGGTGAGCAATAGGCAGAACAGCGCGATCAGCAGCGACAGCCAGAAGGTATCGGCGTACATCTGCCACACTTGCTCCACCCACTTCAGCGTGAAGCCGCTGCGCAGGCCGATAAAATAGTTATTGGTGACGCCCGCCAGCATCGACAGCACCACCGGCACGATCATAAACAGCGCGGTAATGGCGGTGATCAGCAGTTGCAGGCTAAACAGTCCACGACGTTTCATGATTGCGCTTCCTTAGACTGCGCCAGACGGCGCGCCAGCATCAGCGCCAGCCAGGCGAATCCGCCCATCAATACTGATAGCGCGGCGGCGGTGGCAAAGTTGGCGTAGTTGGTGAACTCGCCGTAAATGGTCAGCGGCAGCACCGCTAAATCAGTGCCGAGCGTAAAGGCGGTGCCAAAGGCGCCCATGCTGGTAGCGAAGCACAGCGCGCCGGTAGAGAGCAGCGCCGGTTGCAGGCCGGGAACAATCACATCCCAGGTGATGCGCCACTGGCTGGCACCAAGGGAACGCGCCGCTTCTTCCAGCGAGCGATCGAGTTTTTCACTCGCCGCCACCAGCGTGACGATGGCGCGCGGCAGCGAGAAATAGAGGTAACCGATAAACAGCCCCGCCAGCGAATAGGCCAGCGTCCAGCGCTCATGCACCAGGCTCATGCTGACTTGCGCCAGCAATCCCTGACGCCCGGCCAGCATCACCACCAGAAAACCCACCACCACGCCGGGAAACGCCAGCGGGAAGGTCAGCAGCGCCAGCAAGGTGCCGCGCCCGGTAAAGCGCTGGCGCGCCAGAAAGCAGCCGACGATAGCGGCAATCAGTAGCGTCACCAGCGTCACCGCCAGCGACAGCAGCACGGTGTTCAGCAGGCTCAGCAGATAGTGCGGCTGGGTGATCACCGTCCAGTAACCGCTGTGCTGGGTGCTGCGATCGTTCTGCATGCCGATTTGCAGCAAACGGGCAAACGGCAACAGCCAGAAAGCGCAGAAGAACAGCAGCGCGGGCAGCGTCAGCCACAGCCAGCGGCTGCCCGGTTGCGTACGAATCTGGCGGCGCGAGGCCGCCAGGGTGTCAGCCATCGACATTAACGAATCTCGCTCAGGTATTTCGCCGAGAAGGCTTTCTGCGCATCGGCCATCTGCTGATAATTCACGGTTTGCGCACGCGCATAATCGCTGTCTGGCAGGAAGAATTTCTTCGCCTCTGCGGACATCGCCGAGGTGCGCACCGGACGCAGGAAGGCATTGGCCCAAATCGCCTGACCTTTATCCGACAACACGTAGTCGATCACTTTCTTGCCGTTGTCTGCGTGCGGCGCGTTCTTCACCAGGCTGATGACGTACGGCACCGTGACCGTGCCTTCTTTCGGAATCACAAAAGCGACATTGGCGTGATCTTTATATTTGGCGCGATAGGCGTTGAAGTCGTAGTCGAGCAGGATTGGAATTTCACCGGAGATCAGGCGCGCGTAGGCGGTTTGCTTCGGTACGATCGGCTGGTTTGCCTGTAATTTTTTGAACCAGGTCAGCGCAGGCGTGAAGTCATTCATATTGCCGCCCTTCGCCTGGTTGACCGCCACGGCCGCCACGTAACCGACAAAAGCACTGGCCGGATCGAGATAGCCGATCATCCCTTTGTATTCCGGCTTCAGCAGATCGTCCCAGGATTGCGGCACCGGCGCGCCACCCAGCGCATCAACGTTAACCATAAAACCCATGGTGCCGGAGTGCAGCGCCACCCATTTGCCATCGGGATCTTTCATTCCGGCTGGGATCTCGTCCCAATGCGCGGGCTTGTAGCTGCTGATGACACCGGCGCTGTCCGCCTGGATGCCAAAACTGACGCCGTAATAAACCACATCTGCCACCGGATTGCCCTTCTCCGCCACCAGCTGCGCCAGCGCCTGGCCGGAGTTTTTGTTGTCCTGCGGCACCTGAATCCCGGTGTCTTTGGCAATGGCGTTAAGCTGGGTTCCCCAATCCGCCCACTCGGGAGGACAGTTGTAGCAAATTGCCGTCTCAGCGGCCTGGGTGAAACTACTGAACAGCGAACCGGCGGTCAGTGCGAGCGCCCCGGCAATGATGGTGACTTTTTTCATGATGGTTCCCTGATGTTGGCAATTGAAGAAAAAGCGGTTGCGGGCGCAGCGATGCTTTCGCCGCTGCGCAACCGATGCGCCAGTACGCGAGTGCCGCGACTGGCTTGTTGTAACAACATGTCGATGGCACCCGCGCCGAGCATGTCGGCGGGTTGCGTCACGCTCGCCAGCGACGGCGCGATTTGCTCGCCGATATCGATGCCATCAAAACCCATCACCGACAGCTGCTGCGGAATGCGCACACCGGCGCGCGCCGCCGCACCAATCAGGCTGATGGCGAGCAGATCGTTAGTGCAAATCACCGCGCTCAGCGGCGTGCCGCCTTGCAGCTGCGGCTGCAGCAGAGCGAAATCAGATTGGGTATGGCTGGGCATTTCAATCACCGGCAGCGCGTCGAGTCCGGCTTGTTGCATCGCATCGCAATAGCCCTGATAGCGCAGACGTGCGCGATCGGATTGCAGCATCGGCCCAGCCACCATGCCAATGTGGCGATGGCCGAGTTCAAGCAGATGTTGAGTGGCTTCTTGCATCGCCTGACGGTTATCGACGCAAATAGCTGGCCAATGGGTTTCCTGCGGCACGTTGTGCGTCAGGACAAACGGCATGCTGGCTTGATGCAGCGTATGCAGAATGGCGCTGTTATCGGCGTCGGCAACGGTAAGAACCAAACCGGCCACGCGCTGATTCAGCATGTGTTCCACAATCGCCGCTTCGCGCTCTGGCTGATAATCGCTGGTTGCCACTAGCAGACCGTAACCGGCGGCACGCGCCTGCCGCTCCATCGCTTGCAGTTGGCGGGCGAAGATCGGATTGAGCAGCGACGGCAGCAGCACGCCGAAGGTGGTTGAACTTTGGGTACGCAGTTGGCGGGCAATGTGATTGGGGCGAAAGCCGAGCTGCTCGGAGGCGCTCAACACTTTTTCCAGCGTGTCAGCACGCAGTAGATGCGGATCAGAAAATGCGCGTGCAGCGGTGGCGCGAGAAACGCCAGCCAGTTTGGCCACGCTGATTAAATCGGACATATTCGCCTCGTAAAGTGCCAATGAGATCGATCTCATTGGCGCTTAAACTAGCGGCGAACTGTGACAGCAACATCGCGGAGAAATGACAGCGAGATGACAGCAGCGTGAACTGCTGTCAGGCAGGAATTACAACATCAGGAAGGCATAACCTTCGTTTTGCAGCGACGCCACGGTGGTGCCGCTCGACAGCGTGTGGGTGACGCGCGTATCAATCCAGTCACGTTCCAGCTGATGGAAAGCCACCGACTGATCGCAAATGGTCACCTTCACGCCGGCTTTTCTCAGCTCATCAATGAGCTTGAGATTCGGGTTATCAGTGCCGTACGCTTTGCGGAACTGATCGTTGTTCAGCGCGGCAGGAACCGCATCGCTGTTGATCGACACCACAAACTTCAGCTGATCGAGCGGTACACCCGCCGCGTAATAGAGGTTGGTGACGCGCGCCACGCGCTCCAGCCCAAGGTTGGCCTGATGAATATCCCCTTCATTACGGTTGATCTGGAAGACGATTTTATTGCTCAATCCCGGCGTGGTGGCAGGATTGTAGTCGGGCACACTCACATAATGGATTTTGCCGTAGCCGTCGATCGCCGGCGTGCTCCAGAAGTCAGCCGGTTCGGTTTTCTTGTCGGCAAATTTATCGCTGACCTTGTCGACCAAATCGGGCAGTTGTAATACATTGCCGCCGACAAAACCTGCCAGGGCCGCAATAACGATATAGGATGCTGGACGCATTTCACTTCTCCTGTGCCTGAGATTTACATCTGTAAGAGTGCATAACCCTGATTTTCCAGCGTCGACACGGTGGTCGGGCTGGAGAGTGCATGAATCACCGATGGGTCAATCCACTCTTTCGGGAAGTGATGGAACGCCACCGACTGATCGCACACTGAAACTTTCACGCCCAACTTATTCAGCGCGCCAATCAGCGCCAGATTAGGGTTGTCCGCTTTGTAGAACTGCTGGAAATGCGCGTTATCCAGCATCGCAGGCGTGGCATCACCGGTAACGGACACCACAAAGTGCAGGTCGTCGGCCGGTACGCCCGAAGCGATATAGAGATTCACCACGCGCGCGACACGTTCAAGACCAAGATTTGGCCGCGTCATCTCTCCTTCACTTTTGGTGATTTGAAACACCACTTTGTTGCTTAAACCCACCACCGGTTTAAAGGCGGCATCCGGCTCGTAATGGATTTTGCCGTAGCCGTCGACGGCCGGCGTGCTCCAGAAACCGTCGGGATCGGTAGGTTCGGCAGAAAAATGGCTGACAACACGCTGATATAAGTCATCACCTTTGCTCACGGTGGCGCCAACAAAGCCACCGACAATCGCGATAAGGGCGTATGAGACTACAGAACGCATAAAAACTCTCCGGCATGCACTGCGCGTCAATTCACAGTCCGTTTGAATAAAGTGCTTTATCTATACCACAGCGTGAGCATGGCAAAAGTCCTGTAGTGACGGGCTGTCCGGCTGAATGGTTGCGTGCAAAATAATTAGCAGGGTTAATTGAAAAAGGCTTTCGATTGACGCTTTGCCAGGAGTTGAGAAAAGAGTGGCCGTGAAATTGTGACCATAATCCAGAAAGGATAAGTTTACGTGCGTTTAAAATCTGTCCAATAATTACTGTGCAAAATGCCCTTAACACCATAATCACGATTAAAATCACTGATGGATAAAGCGGGCCAACAGCGCTGATTTGCCTCTTCTTTTCAGAGTAAACCTGGAAAAGTTCATGCCAGGCTCAATAATTTTGAGTAACTTTACGTAACTTTAACTTTTTCCGGTTAAGAAGCCTGTTTATCTCGCTGCAGCCTATTCAATTTTTTGCTGCAATTTCGTCGCGCTGTAACCATTTTTTTCATTTAAAACCCATCAAGCTTCGTCGTTTGCTTGTTGTCTCAGTCTGGTTAAGATAGAGCGCGTTACGCAAATGGAAAATAGTGCAGAACATTTGAACCACTTACCTGTCCAATTTCGGGTGACTTTTACAGGATCAAGGCATGTTTAACCGGTTGAAAAAATCATTGCTGGCGGCCCTTATTCCTACGCTGCTGCTGACGCCTGCGCTGAGTGTGCGCGCTGACGTCAGTGATACGCTGCCCGACATGGGCACCACAGCAGGTTCAACGCTCTCTATTAATCAGGAACTGCAGATGGGCGACTTCTACGTACGCCAGCTGCGCGCCAGTGCGCCTCTGATTAACGATCCGTTGTTGAATCAATACATTAATGAGCTCGGTCAGCGTCTGGTGGCGCATGCCAACTCGGTACGCACACCGTTCCACTTCTTTTTGATCCAGAACGATGAACTCAACGCCTTCGCCTTCTTTGGTGGCAACGTGGTGCTGCATTCGTCGCTGTTCCGCTACACCGATAACGAAAGCCAGCTGGCGTCGGTGATGGCGCACGAAATCTCGCACGTCACGCAGCGCCATCTGGCGCGCGCCATGGAAGAGCAGCGACGCAATGCGCCGCTGACCTGGGTGGGCGCATTGGGGTCGATTCTGCTGGCGATGGCCAGTCCGCAAGCGGGCATGGCGGCCTTAACCGGTACGCTGGCGGGCGCGCAGCAAGGCATTATCAGCTTTACCCAGGGCAACGAACAGGAAGCCGACCGCATTGGTATTCAGGTGCTGCAGCGCGCCGGCTTCGATCCGCAAGCAATGCCGACTTTCCTGCAGAAGCTGGCGGATCAGAGCCGCTTCTCCTCCAAGCCACCGGAAATTTTGCTGACGCATCCGTTACCCGACAGCCGACTGGCCGATGCGCGTAACCGCGCCAACCAGATGCGTCCGGTGGTGGTGCAGTCGTCGCAGGATTTCTACATGGCGAAAGTGCGTTCGCTCGGCATGTACGCTACTGGCCGCAATCAGCTGACCGATGACCTGTTGAATGAATACGCCAAAGGCAACGTGCGCGAGCAGCAGGCGGCGCAGTACGGCAAAGCGGTGCAGTTCCTGCAGGCTAAAAACTTTGATAGCGCCAAACGCGTGATCGCTCCGCTGCTGGCGAAGCAGCCGGATAACGTCTGGTTCCTCGATATCATGACCGACATCGACATCGGCCTGAATCAGCCGCAGCAGGCGATTGCCATGTTGACCAGCTCCAAAGGCAGCAGCACCAATCCGGTACTGCAACTGAACCTGGCTAACGCCTATGTCGAAGCGAAACAGCCAGCCAACGCCAGCCGCATCCTCAATCGCTACACCTTTGCCCATCCAGACGATGTGAACGCCTTTGATCTGCTGGCGCAGGCTTCGGCGGCGCAGGGTTTACGGGATGAAGAACTTTCAGCGCGCGCTGAAGGTTTGGCGCTGAATGGCCAGCTTGATCAGGCGATCTCCACCTTAAGCAGCGCCAGCGCGCAGGTGCCGCTCGGCAGCCTGAAACAGGCGCGTTATGACGCACGTATCGATCAGTTCCGTGAATTGCAGAAGCGTTTTAAGGTTTATCAAAAAGGATAAGAAGATGGTCAGCATTTATCACAACCCGCGCTGCAGCAAAAGCCGCGAGACGCTTGCGCTGTTGCAGGAGAAAGGTATTGAGCCCGAAGTGGTGCTCTATCTTGAGACGCCGCCCGATGTGCCAACGCTACAGCGCCTGCTGCAACAGCTCGGCATGCACAGCGCACGCGAACTGATGCGCCGCAAAGAGGATCTGTATATAGAGCTGGCTTTAGCGAATAGCGAGTTAAGCGAGGATCAGCTGCTGCAGGCGATGGTGGAACATCCGAAACTGATCGAACGCCCAATCGTGATTAATGGCGAACAGGCGCGTATTGGCCGTCCACCTGAAGCGGTGCTGGAGATTCTCTAAAGCTCCAGCGCTTCTTTAACAAAGGGAATGGTAAGTTTGCGTTGGGCGCTGATGGAGGCGCGATCGAGACGATCCAGCGTATCAAACAGCGTGCGCATCTCACGGTCGAGGCGTTTCAGCAGGAAGCGCCCGACATCTTCCGGCAACTCAAAACCACGCAGTCCAGCGCGCAGCTGCATCGCCTGTAATTTGTCATCATCCGAGAGCGGCTGCAAACGGTAAATCTGCCCCCAATCGAGGCGTGAAGCCAAATCCGGTAAGCCGAGATTCAGCTGACGCGGCGGTCGATCGCCGGTAATCAGCAAACGCGTTTTACCGATTTCCAGAATGCGGTTGTAGAGATCAAAGATCGCCATTTCCCACTCCGGATCGCCTGCGATGCACTCGATATTATCGATACACACCAGCGCCAGATTCTCCATCCCTTCCAGTACTTCCGGTACAAACCACGTGCGCTTATCCAGCGGCACATAGCCCACCGCTTCGCCGCGCGCCGAGAGTTCCGCACAGGCTGCGTGCAGCAGATGACTGCGGCCACCGCCTTCGCGCGACCAGAAATAGAGATAGCTACCGTGTTGCTGAGAGAGTGCGCCTTGCAGCGCCGCCAGCAGAGACGTGTTTTCCCCCGGCCAGAAACTGGCGAAGGTTTCATCATCGGGTAAATAGAGTGGCAATGAGAGCTGTGCCGGCGTGTTCAGAAGTACCTCAACGGATGAGCGGGCAGAAAACCGCGCAAGTTTATCACGATCTTTGCCGGAGATGAACCGGGCTTCCCTGCCCGGCTTGCAGCCTTAACTTTCGCGCTTCTCTTCAGCGTCCAGCACCACTTCTTCCGGACGTAATACGCTGATTAAACGGAAGATCAAAGCCAGGCCGACACCAACGATGGTCGCCAGCGCCATGCCTTTCAGCTCGGCCGCGCCGATATGCACTTTGGCACCGCTCACACCGATGATCAGGATCACCGAGGTCAGGATCAGGTTCTGCGCTTTGTTGTAATCCACTTTAGATTCGATCAGCACACGAATACCGGACGCGCCGATCACGCCGTAGAGCAGCAGCGATACGCCGCCCATCACCGGCACGGGAACCGCCTGAATCGCCGCCGCCAGTTTGCCAACGCACGAGAGCAGAATGGCAAAGATCGCCGCGCCGCCAATTACCCAAGTGCTGTAGACGCGGGTAATCGCCATTACGCCGATGTTCTCGCCGTAAGTGGTGTTCGGCGTGGAGCCGAAGAAACCGGAGATCATGGTGGATAATCCGTTGGCGAACATCGAGCGATGCAGGCCCGGATCGCGGATCAGATCTTTCTTCACGATGTTGGCGGTGACCACTAAGTGACCTACGTGCTCGGCAATCACCACCAGCGCGGCCGGTAGAATGGTCAACATCGCCACCCACTCAAAACGCGGCGTGTAGAAGGTTGGCAGCGCAAACCACGGTGCATTTTCCACCGCGGTCCAGTCCACAATCCCCATCATGTAAGAGAGCGCATAGCCCACCAACACACCGACCAAAATCGGGATGATGGCGAGGAAACCACGGAACAGCACCGAACCAAACACGGTCACCGCCAGCGTCACCATCGAGATGATCACGGTTTTGCTGTCTGGTGATGTGCCGTCAGCGGGCAGTAAACCTGCCATATTCGCCGCCACGCCCGCCAGTTCCAGACCGATAACCGCAACAATCGCGCCCATCGCCGCCGGTGGAAACATCACATCAAGCCAGCCGGTGCCGGCTTTCTTGACGATCAGCGCCACAATGCAGAACAGCAAACCGCAGAGAATAAAACCGCCCAGCGCCACTTCGTAACCCAGCGGCAACAGCAGCAGCACCGGCGAAATAAAGGCAAAGCTTGAACCGAGATACGCCGGGATTTTGCCTTTACAGATAAACAGATAGAGCAGCGTTCCGACGCCGTTAAACAGCAACACCGTGGCCGGGTTGATGTGGAACAGAATCGGCACCAGCACGGTTGCGCCGAACATGGCGAACAGATGCTGCAGGCTGAGTGGAATGGTTTGTAAAAGCGGTGGGCGTTCGCTCACACCAATAGCGCGACGAGTCATTATTATCCCCTATCCTCTTCGTTCTTCGAACCATGGCTGCGTTGGCTGCTCTCGTTCACCCGAATCACTTACTTATGTAAGCTCATCGGGATGAACTCGTTTGCCGCCTTGCCCTGGTTCGAATAACTCGAGGATGACAATGTTGTGTTTTTGCCAAAAAAAAGCCGACTCTCTGGCCGGCTGGTTTCTTTTATTTGGTTCCGAAAATCTTGTCCCCGGCATCGCCGAGTCCAGGAATGATGTAGCCCTTCTCGTTCAATCCCTGATCGATAGATGCGGTGTAAAGCTCCACATCCGGATGCGCTTTCTCCAACGCGGCAATACCTTCAGGCGCTGCTACCAGCACCAGCACTTTAATGCTGGTACAACCGGCTTTCTTCAGCAGATCGATTGTAGCGATCATCGAACCACCGGTTGCCAGCATCGGGTCGACCACCAGCGCCAGGCGCTCTTCAATGTTCGACACCAGCTTCTGGAAATACGGTACCGGCTCCAGCGTCTCTTCATCACGATACACGCCAACCACGCTGATGCGCGCGCTTGGCACGTGCTCGAGCACACCTTCCATCATGCCGAGGCCAGCACGCAGAATCGGAACCACAGTGATTTTTTTACCTTTGATCTGATCGATTTCAACCGGACCATTCCAGCCTTCAATCGTGACGCGCTCGGTTTCCAGATCGGCGGTGGCTTCATAGGTCAGCAAGCTGCCCACTTCCGAGGCCAGCTCGCGGAAACGCTTGGTGCTGATATCATGCTCACGCATCAGGCCCAGTTTATGTTTGACCAGCGGGTGTTTGACTTCCACGATCTTCATGATTGTTCTCCCGGAATTGAGTTGAGCTAAAAAAAAATCGCCGGATTATACCGCCTTTTCGCCGCTGCGCCACATGTCATCGGTCAATAGCCTGCGTCATCTAAGGATTGGCGAAAATCTGAGGCTATGCAAAGGCAGCATGAGATGGGACTCGCAAACGTTTGCCTGCGCTGTTAGAATTGCCGCGCTTAATTTTTGCCACCAACCGCAACTCGCGTGGGGATTCCGCAGTGACCGACAAAACCTCTCTCAGCTACAAAGACGCCGGTGTTGATATCGATGCTGGTAACGATCTGGTTGACCGTATTAAAGGCGTAGTGAAAAAAACCCGCCGCCCGGAAGTCATGGGTGGATTGGGCGGATTCGGCGCGCTCTGTGCGCTGCCGCAGAAGTACCGCGAGCCTGTGCTGGTCTCCGGAACCGATGGCGTCGGCACCAAGCTGCGTCTGGCGATGGATCTCAAACGCCATGACAGCATCGGCATCGATCTGGTCGCAATGTGTGTTAACGACCTGATTGTTCAGGGTGCTGAGCCGCTGTTCTTCCTCGATTATTACGCGACCGGCAAGCTGGATGTGGATACCGCTTCATCGGTAATCACCGGCATCGCCGAAGGTTGCTTGCAGTCGGGTTGTGCGCTGGTCGGCGGTGAAACCGCTGAAATGCCAGGCATGTACCACGGCGAAGATTACGACGTGGCGGGTTTCTGCGTCGGCGTGGTGGAAAAATCAGAAATCATTGACGGTTCGAAAGTGCAGGACGGCGACGTACTGATCGCGTTGGGTTCCAGCGGCCCACACTCGAACGGTTATTCTCTGGTGCGCAAGATTCTTGAAGTCAGCCAGACCGATCCGGCCACCAAACAGCTGGATGGCAAATCACTGGCCGATCACCTGCTGGCGCCAACCCGCATCTATGTGAAAAACATCCTTAGCCTGATTGAACAGGTTGATGTGCATGCGATTTCGCATCTGACCGGCGGCGGCTTCTGGGAAAACATCCCGCGCGTTCTGCCAGACAAGACCCAGGCGGTGCTGGAAGAGAGCAGCTGGCAGTGGCCGTCTGTGTTCAGCTGGTTGCAGCAGGCGGGCAACGTTAGCCGTCACGAAATGTACCGCACCTTTAACTGCGGCGTGGGCATGGTGATTGCGCTGAGCCCGGCAGAAGCCGATAAAGCGGTACAGCTGATGACCGACGCGGGCGAAAAAGCGTGGAAAATCGGTGTGATTAAAGCGTCTGATTCTGAAGAGCGTGTGGTTATCAATCCATGAAGAAACTGGTTGTACTGATCTCCGGCAACGGAAGCAATCTTCAGTCCATCCTCGACGCCTGCGCAAGCGGGCGTATCAACGGCAGCGTCGCTGCCGTTTTCAGTAATAAAGCCAGCGCGTATGGTTTAACGCGCGCGCAGGAAGCCAACGTCCCGCCGCATGCGTTAGCCGCCAGTGATTTTGCCGACCGCGAAGCCTTTGATCGCCAGCTGATGCAGGAGATTGATGCTTACGCGCCGGATCTGGTGGTGCTGGCCGGTTATATGCGCATCCTCAGCAGCGCTTTTGTCGCGCACTATCACGATCGTCTGGTGAATATTCATCCGTCGCTGTTGCCGAAATATCCGGGCTTGCACACGCATCGTCAGGCGTTGGAAAACGGCGACGAAGAGCATGGCACTTCAGTGCACTTTGTCACTGACGAGCTGGATGGCGGACCGATTATTTTGCAGGCGCACGTGCCGGTGTTTGCTGGCGACAGCGAAGACGAAATCAGCGCGCGCGTGCAGCATCAGGAACACGCGATCTATCCGCTGGTGATCAGCTGGTTTGTTGACGGGCGTTTGCAGATGCGTGAGGGTAAAGCGTGGCTGGATGGTCAGCCGTTGCCACCTGAAGGTCATGCCAACGAATAAATGTAAGGTCGCCATTCATGGCGACCTTCATCACGTCCGCACCATCAACCAAACCGTCCCGTAATGTAATCTTCGGTACGCCGCGCTTTTGGCGAAGTGAAGATGCGATCGGTTTCGTCAAACTCAACTAATTGTCCGTTATGCATAAACGCGGTGTAATCCGACACGCGCGCCGCCTGCTGCATATTGTGCGTCACTAACACCAGCGTAAAATGCTGCTTCAACGTAGTCATCAACTCCTCGATCACCAGCGTTGAGATCGGATCAAGTGCCGAGGTGGGCTCATCCAGCAACAATACTTCCGGCTCAATGGCAATGGCACGCGCAATCACCAAACGTTGCTGCTGGCCGTTAGAGAGCGTTAAGGCGTTCTGCCCCAGCTGATCTTTCACTTCGGCCCACAAGGCCGCCGCACGCAGCGCACGCTCACAGGCTTCATTCAACACGCGACGGTCGCGCACGCCCTGCAAGCGCAGGCCGTAAACTACGTTTTCGTAAATCGATTTAGGAAACGGATTTGGCCTCTGGAACACCATGCCAATGCGGCGACGCAGCGCGGGAAGATCCTGATTCGCCTGCATCACCGCGTAGTCATCCAGCAGAATCTCGCCCTCTATGCGGCAGCGATCGATCACATCATTCATGCGATTAAAGCAGCGCAGCAGCGTCGATTTGCCGCAGCCGGAAGGACCAATCAACGCCGTTATGCGGTTTTTCGGGATCTGCAGATCAATGTTATTCAGTGCCTGGCGTTCGCCATACCACAGCGACAGATGATTAACGCGAAGGGCAATGTCGTAATCGGGCGTCATCAGAAACCTTTTTAGTGCGTCATAAGCCGGTAACGCTCACGCAGCCGATGGCGCAATGCCATCGCCAGCAAATTGAGCGACAGGATGATCACCACCAGCAGCAAAGCGGTGGCGTAAACCAGCGGTCGATCAGCATCGATGTTGGGGCTCTGGAACGCCAAATCATAGATCTGAAAACCGAGGTGCATGAATTTACGATCGAGGTGCAGATAAGGGAACACCGCATCAACCGGCAGCTCTGGCACCATTTTCACCACGCCCACCAGCATCAGCGGCGCGGTTTCTCCAGCGGCACGCGCCACCGCCAGAATCAGGCCGGTAAGCATGGCCGGTACCGCCAACGGCAGCACCACGCGCCACAGCGTTTCCGCCTGGGTTGCGCCCAGCGCCAGCGATCCCTGACGCAGATTATCCGGAATGCGCGACAATCCTTCTTCGGTGGCAACAATCACCACCGGCAGCGTCAGCAGCGCCAACGTTAGTGCGGCCCACAGCAAGCCCGGCGTACCAAAAGTGGGATTGGGTAAGGCGCTGGAAAAGAACAGCTGATCGATGGTGCCACCAATCAGCCAGACAAAGAAACCAAGGCCAAACACGCCATAAACGATCGACGGCACGCCGGCGAGATTCACCACCGCGATACGCACCAGCCGCGTTAGCGCATTGCGTCCGGCGTATTCGTGCAGCCAAACCGCAGCGATGACGCCGAGCGGCATGACGATGATCGACATCAACAGCACCATCAGCACGGTGCCAAAAATCGCCGGAAACGCCCCGCTTTCACCGCCACCGGAAGTCGGTGAATCGCTGACGAATTGCCAAATCTGGCTGAAGAAGTGCAGCGTTTTGTTGGTTAAGGTCATGGCATTCGGATACCACGCATCCACAACCTGCGCCAGCGGGATGGTGTGATCCACGCCGTTCACATCGCGTAGCACCAGCGTATCGCGCTGACTCTCTTGCTGCAGATGGGTTAACTGCTGCGCCAGCGCGTTGAAGCGGCGCTGTAACGCAGTGCGGTTGGCATCAAACTCGGACTGCACTTCCAGAGTGAAGCTGCCGTTACGCTGCTGCTCATCGGCCTGCTGCTGCAGGCTTTCCAGCTGTGCATTGAGGCGCGCCATCTTGATGCGACGGATGTTACTCGCCTGGCGCAGTTGCTCATGTACCTGCTGCAAACGCTGATGCAGCAAGGCATCGCGGCTTTGCGCGGTCATCACTTCATTATCCTGGCGCAGCTCCACCAGCCAACCATACGCATTGCCGCCGTTGCGGCGCTGTAGCACCAACACATCGACAGGACGACGGGTTTTCGCCTCGCCCTGGCTGTAAAGCACGCGGAAATCCGGCGCGGCAAAATCGCGGTTACCGGTTTTCACCACATAGCGCCACTGTTCGCCCTGCTGCTGCTTTTGCAAGGTTTCGCCCAGCACCATCACCGCGCTGCCTTCCGGCGGCTGGAACTGATATTGATCGACCGGCTGCGGCCAGAAGGCGCGCACGCCTTGCCAGCCGAGCAAACCAATCAACAAGGTAAACGCCAGCAGGCAAACCGCGACAGCTCCGGCGGTGAGCCAGCGCCAGCGATCGTTCTGTTTCATCGCCGTCATCCTTGGCCCTCATGCTGGCTGTAGCGTTGACGCAGGCGCTGACGAATCAACTCGGCGATGGTGTTGATCACCAACGTGAAGATCAACAGTATCAACGCGCTAAGGAACAGAATGCGGTAATGCGCGCTGCCCGCTGCGGCTTCGGGCATCTCAATGGCAATGTTGGCGGAGAGCGCACGCAGACCAGCAAATAAGCCGCCTTCGCTGACTGGCGTATTGCCGGTGGCCATCAGAACAATCATCGTCTCGCCGACGGCGCGGCCAAAGCCAATCATTAAGGCGGCGAAAATGCCCGCCGATGCGCCCGGTAGCACCACGCGCGTCAGGGTTTGCCACGGCGTGGCACCCAGCGCCAGTGAGCCCTGCCCGAGCGCGCCCGGCACGCTGAACAGCGCATCTTCCGATAAGGTGAAAATCAGCGGCACTAGCGCAAAACCCATCGCCAACGCGGCCACCAGCAGGTTGCGCTGTTCGTAATGCGCTAAACGCTCGCCAATTTCCGGCCACAACAGCGTTGGCAGCCACAGCGTCAGCAACGTCACCACAAGCAACACCGGCAATAACAGAATCACTTCAAAGCCGGGACGTCGCCAGCTGGCAGGCAAACGCGGACTGAGCACGCCGCACAACAGTAAGGTAGCCGCCAGCACCAGCGGTAGCAGCAACACGCCAACCAGGGCGGTGCTGATGTGCGGCGCCAGCCACACGCCAGCGATCAAACCAATCACCACGCTTGGCAGCGCGCCCATCATTTCGATCGCCGGTTTCACCCAACGGCGTAAACCTGGCGACATAAACCACGCGGTATACATCGCGGCGGCCAGCGCAAGCGGCGTGGCGAACAGCAGCGCCAGACTGGCGGCTTTCAGCGTGCCCAATACCAGCGGCATCAGGCTGAACTTGGCTTGATAGCTGTCCCCCGCCGCAGTGGACTGCCATACCCAATCGGCCTGCGGATAGTTTTCGTACCAAATTTTCTGCCACAGGTTGCGCCAGGTGAAGTCCGGCCACGGATTATCTAAAGCAAACTGCTGCCATTCCCCGGCGCGTTCAATGATCAAGGCATCACCGCGCGGCGCGAAGGCCAGCGCCTGAATGCCCGGCGCCAGCTGACGCGCTAAGATTGCGCCCTGCTGCTTGCTGGCGAACAGCTGAACCTTGCCCTGCGCATCGTAAGTGGCAAACACGCGGCGCTGCGGTTCCGGCGTGATGCCGCGCGCCTGCTGGCTGCCGTTGAAGGTGTGAATCTGTTGCAGACGCGGCCCTTTATCACTGGCGATAGCGAACCATTGCTGCACGCCCTGTGAATCCTGAATCAGCAAAGTTCGTCCACCGGCCAACATATGCAGGCTTTGCGGCGGCAGATTGAGGGTTTGCGTTTCGCGTAGCTGCGCGCCATCCGGCGTGATTTGCCACACGCGCAGTAAGCGCCCGCTGC
Source organism: Pantoea sp. SOD02 (assembly GCF_024707505.1). Classification (GTDB taxonomy): domain Bacteria; phylum Pseudomonadota; class Gammaproteobacteria; order Enterobacterales; family Enterobacteriaceae; genus Pantoea; species Pantoea symbiotica. The sequence continues at coordinate 2,999,488 of NZ_CP102604.1, forward strand.
TGGCGTAGAGTAAGGTGCCATCCGGCGACAACAGCAGATGATCGGCCTGCTGCTGCGGCAACAGGATCTGATTCACCTTTTGCTGATTTTCCAGCTTGAGCAGGCTAATGCCTGCTGCGGTTTGCGCGGCAATCAACCATTGATGGTCGTTGAGCGACGTCAGCGCCATGTTACTGACCGGGCCTTGCGGTAAGCGCAGCGGACGATCGCCGAGCGGGAAACCCCATTCGCCGCTGCCGTTGCGGATAACCGGTTGCATTAACAGCAGTTCGCCCTGCATATTGAGCAGCACGCTGCGGTTATCAAAGCTTGCGATCGCCGCATCAGGCTTGCCATTCAGCGCCAGTGCCGGTGCCGCGGGTTGACCATCGAGCGGAATAAAGCGCGCTTCGTTACGGCTAATGCGCCAGCCCAAATGGCCGTCGCTGCCCATCGCCAGCATTGGGGCTTTGTCCCACAGCTGAATATTGGTGGTGGCATGCATTCCCGGCGCGCTAAACAGCGGCAGCACCACCCAGATCAACCAGAAGAACAGCAGTAACATCAGCAGCAAAATTCCCACGCCGCAAGCTGTGACAACGCGGCGCACTAAATTATCAGTGGCGCGTCGACGACGGTCGCTAAAGTGGACGGGAATACGATTTATGCTCATGCAGGCCAGGTTACCGGTGGAAACAAGTCGCTATGTTGCCCGTAGCTGATTGATAAGACAACCTTTGACGTTGGACAAGCCTGCCATACTCTCGCCATAATGGTGACGGACACTGAGCGGTAACGCATTTTTGTGCATTTTCCGCCGGACATTCCGTCCAGCATCAGCATCTCGGAGTCAGAATGGGTCAGGATAAGCTGTATATAGAAAAAGAATTAAGCTGGTTAAGCTTCAATGAACGTGTGTTACAGGAAGCCTCGGATAAAAGTAATCCGCTGATTGAGCGCATGCGCTTTCTGGGAATTTATTCCAATAACCTCGAAGAGTTCTATAAAGTCCGCTTTGCCGATCTCAAGCGGCGGATTCTGATCAGCGAAGAGCAAGGCAAACCGACCTCTTTGCGACATCTGTTAAAGAAAATTCAGCTGCGGGTGCAGAAGTCGGATCAAGAGTTTGATGCGCTGTATAACGATCTGCTGCTGGAGATGGCGCGTAACCAGATCTTCCTGATTAACGAACGCCAGCTTTCACCGAATCAGCAAGAGTGGCTGCGCTACTACTTCAAACATCAATTACGCCAGCACGTTACGCCGATTCTGATTAACCATGACACCGATCTGATCGAATTCCTGAAAGACGATTACACCTATCTGGCGGTGGAGATCATTCGCGGCGATGATATTCGTTATGCGCTGCTGGAGATCCCGTCGGATAAAGTGCCGCGCTTTATTAACCTGCCGGCTGAGTCGCCACGTCGCCGCAAGCCAATGATTCTGTTGGATAACATCCTGCGTTACTGCCTTGACGAAATTTTCAAAGGCTTCTTCGATTACGATACGCTGAATGCCTATTCAATGAAGATGACGCGCGATGCCGAATACGATCTGGTAACAGAAATGGAATCGAGCCTGCTGGAGCTGATGTCCTCAAGCCTGAAGCAGCGTCTCAATGCCGAGCCGGTACGTTTCGTTTATCAGCGCGATATGCCGGATGCGATGGTGGAAATGCTGCGCCATAAGCTGTCGATTTCGAACTACGATTCGATTGTGCCCGGCGGCCGCTATCATAACTTTAAAGATTTCATCGGCTTCCCGAACGTTGGCAAAAGCAATCTGGAAAACCGTCCGCTACCGCAGATTCGTCACATCGGTTTTGACGGCTTCCGCAACGGTTTCGACGCCATCCGTAATCGCGATGTGCTGCTCTACTATCCGTATCACACCTTTGAGCATGTGCTGGAGTTGCTGCGACAGGCCTCGTTCGACCCGAACGTGCTGGCGATTAAGATCAACATTTATCGCGTAGCGAAAAACTCGCGCATCATGGATGCGATGATTCACGCCGCCTATAACGGTAAGAAAGTCACGGTGGTGGTGGAACTGCAGGCGCGCTTCGATGAAGAGGCCAACATCCGCTGGGCGAAACGTCTGACCGAAGCGGGCGTGCATGTGATCTTCTCCGCGCCAGGTCTGAAAATCCACGCCAAGCTGTTCCTGATTTCGCGCCGTGAAGGTGAAGAAATAGTGCGTTATGCGCATATCGGTACCGGGAACTTCAACGAAAAAACCGCGCGCATTTATACTGACTATTCATTGCTGACCGCCGATGCGCGCATCACCAATGAAGTGCGCCGCGTGTTCAACTTCATTGAGAATCCGTATCGCCCGGTGACCTTCGAGCATCTGCTGGTTTCACCGCAGAATTCGCGCGACATGCTGTATAAGTTCATTGATGCCGAGATCGCCAACGCGCAGCAAGGCAATCCTGCCGGCATTACGTTGAAGATCAACAACCTGGTGGATAATGGATTAGTTGATCGGCTGTATGCCGCCTCGTCGGCAGGCGTGAAAGTGAATCTGCTGGTGCGCGGCATGTGTTCGCTGATCCCCGATTTACCGGGCATCAGTGAAAATATTCGCATTACCAGCATCGTTGACCGCTATCTCGAGCACGACCGCGTCTATATTTTTGAGAACGGCGGCGAGAAAAAGGTGTTCCTCTCTTCCGCGGACTGGATGACGCGTAACATTGATCACCGCATTGAAGTTGCCGTGGCGATTCTTGATCCACGCGTGAAGCAACGCATTCTGGACATTATCGCCATTCTGTTTAGTGATACGGTGAAAGCCCGCATCGTCGATAAAGAGCTGAGTAATCGTTATGTGCCGCGCGGCAACCGTAAAAAGGTGCGTTCGCAGCTGGCCATTTACGACTACATCAAGAAACTGGAACAACCCGAATAACGCCTATGCCAATCTCACATAAAAGTACGCCGAAACCTCAAGAATTCGCGGCAATCGACCTCGGCTCGAACAGCTTCCATATGGTCATTGCCCGCGTGGTGGATGGCGCTTTGCAAGTGCTGGGACGCCTGAAACAGCGCGTGCATCTGGCCGATGGGCTGGATGCGCACAATCGCCTGAGCGAAGAAGCGATTGAGCGCGGGCTAAGCTGTCTGGCGTTGTTCGCCGAGCGTTTGCAGGGCTTTAGTGCCGCCAACGTGACGATCGTCGGTACGCATACGCTACGTATCGCCAGCAACGCGGAAGAGTTCTTGCAGCGCGCGGCTGAAGTGATTCCCTATCCGATTGAAGTGATTTCCGGCAACGAAGAAGCGCGTTTGATCTTCATGGGCGTGGAACACACGCAGCCGGAAAAAGGTCGCAAGCTGGTGATTGATATCGGCGGCGGTTCAACTGAACTGGTGATTGGTGAAGACTTTGAGCCGCAGTTGGTAGAAAGCCGCCGCATGGGCTGCGTCAGCTTCGCTAATCTGTTCTTCCCGAAAGGGGAAATCACGCCGGAAAACTTCCGCCGTGCGCGCCTCTCCGCTGCGCAAAAGCTGGAAACCATGGCGTGGCAATATCGTCTGCACGGCTGGCAATACGCGCTGGGCGCTTCGGGTTCCATCAAAGCGGCCTGCGAAGTGCTGCTGGCGATGGGCGAAAAAGAGAAGCTGATTACGCCCGAAACGCTGGAGTTACTGACCACCGAAGTGCTGAAGCATAAGTCATTCAATGCGCTGAGCCTGCCGGGCTTGTCGGAAGAGCGTAAAGCGGTGTTTGTGCCGGGTTTAGCGATTTTGTGTGGCGTTTTTGATGCGTTAGCGATTCGCGAACTGCGTCTTTCTGACGGCGCACTGCGTGAAGGCGTGCTGTATGAGATGGAAGGCCGTTTCCGCCATCAGGACATCCGCAGCCGCACCGCGCAAAGTCTGGCCAATCACTACGCGATTGATAGCGATCAGGCGCGCCGGGTGCTGGAAACCACCGAGAAGCTCTATTTGCAGTGGCAGGAGCAGAATCCGAAGCAAGCCAATCCACAACTGTCGGCGCTGCTGAAATGGGCCGCGCTGCTGCATGAAGTGGGATTGACCATCAATCACAGCGGCATGCAGCGCCATTCGGCCTACATCCTGCAAAACTCCAACATGCCGGGCTTTAATCAGGATCAACAGATGCTGTTGGCGACGCTGGTACGTTATCACCGCAAAGCGGTGAAGCAGGATGAAATGCCGCGTTTCACCTTGTTTAAAAAGAAACAGTTTCTGCCGATGGTATTCCTGTTGCGTCTTGGCACGCTGCTGAATAATCAGCGCCAGGCGACTACCAAACCGGATTCGCTCAAGCTCAGCACCGACGACGGCCACTGGACGCTTACCTTCCCTGCCGGCTTCCTAAGCCAGAATACGCTGGTGCAGCTGGATCTGGAGCGCGAGCAAGCTTACTGGAATGATGTCACCGGCTGGAAACTGATGCTGGAAGAAGAGGAGTAAAGCGGGCAGTTGGCCCGCAATCTGGTTATGACTACACGCCCCGATAACTATTACGCTGAAAAATACGCTCTCACGCCGACCCATTCTGAAGTGCTGGCGGCCCTGCTACATCTTGAAGTGGGGAAAGCGCTGGATTTGGGCTGCGGCCAGGGCCGCAATAGCCTGTTTCTCAATCAGCATGGCTTTGAGGTGACGGCCTGGGACAGCAACCCTGCCAGTCTGGAACGCCTGAACAGCATCATCGCGGAAGAGAATCTGCAGAACATTCACACCGAGCTGTGCGATCTCAATAGCGTGCGGTTCAACGGCGCCTATCAGTTTGTGCTGTCGACTGTGGTGATGATGTTCCTGCAACCGGCAACTATTCCGCAGCTGATTGCTGATATGCAGGCCAGCACGCGTAAATATGGCTACAACCTGATTGTGGCGGCGATGGATACCGATGATTATCCCAATACGCAAAATTTCCCATTTGCGTTCAAATCCGGTGAGCTCAGCCATTATTACCGCAACTGGCACATCGTGAAGTACAACGAAGATGTCGGTGAACTGCATCGTCGTGATGAAAACGGTAACCGTATTAAATGCCGTTTCGCCACGCTGCTGGCGCAGAAAGCCAGCTACTAAGCCCACGGCCGCCTTGCGCGGCCGTTACTTTGTCTGATATCGATCAATCCGCCGCACCTTTTTTGCTCGTTTTTCACACAGCGATTGCTTTAGCGATCTAAGTGTGACTAAATATTGCCTCCGCCCAATCGGGCAATTACAGGAACCACCCCGCGTGAACAGCGCTATCTCTGCACGAAGACGTCCCAAAACCGGTACCATGACCCGCGTTGTTTTACTGGTCAGCTTCTTAATTTTGTTTGGCCGCCTGCTTTTCATCATTCCCGGTGCCATTGAGCATCATCAGCAAAAGAAAGCCATCCCTGAACCGGTCACGCTGAGCACCAGTGATTCGCGCTAAATACTTTGCGGGTCGCCTGTCGCTGCTAAACATTGTCCTTTGAGACAATGCTGCTTTTTACGTCCTGTTACCCGCAACGCGCTACACTGTGAGCTGACTTTACAGACACAAGGAACGCGTTATGTCTGCTTCGCATTCGCAAAAATTAGCTGAAACCCGCCATCACATCCTGAACCTGCTGCTTAACGAGCATGATCTGGTTGATGTTCTGCTGGATAAATCCGTCGATCTTAATGCGGGTGAACTGCGTGATATCACCGACTGGCGTCATGAATTAGAGCGTGAGCTGCAGCAATTACACGCCGCGGATTTGGCCGACATCCTCGAAGCCTTGCCGGAAGAAGAGCGTCAGGCGCTGTGGCGTTTAGTGCCAACGGCGCAGCGCGGACACGTGCTGGTTGAGGCTTCAGAAACCGTTTGGGCCAGCCTGACGGAAGAAATGTCTGATCGCGATATTCTGCACGCCATCGAGCCGCTGGATATCGACGATCAGGTATATCTGGCGCGCTACTTGCCGCGCGATTTAACCGGGCGTCTGCTCACCACTCTTGAGCCAAGCCTGCGCGCACGGTTAATGAGCGTGATCGAACTGGATCGCGACCGCGTCGGGCAGATCATGGATTTCAACATCCTGACGGTGCGCTCTGACGTGACCTTAGCCACGGTGCAACGATATCTGCGTAAAGGCAAAAAAATGCCTGACGGCACCGATAAGATCTTTATCACCGACGAACAGAACCAACTACAAGGTGAGCTGACGCTCACGGATATTCTGCTCAACAAACCGAAGATGCTGGTCGCCGAAGTGATGAATCCGCATCCCACTACGTTTCAACTCAACGATAAAGCGGAAGACGCCGCCAGTGCATTCGAACGTTATAACCTGATCTCCGCTGCGGTAACCGATGCACAAGGCAAGCTGATTGGCCGTATCACCATTGAAGACGTGGTCGATTTGGTGAATGAAGAGAATGAAAGCAACATCCGTAAAATGGGTGGTATCAGCCAGGGCGAAGACGTGTTTGCGCCGGTGCGTAAAGCGGTGGGCAAACGCTGGGCCTGGCTGGCAGTTAACCTGTGTACTGCGTTTGTCGCTTCGCGCGTGATTGGCCTGTTTGAAGCCACCATATCGCAGCTGGTTGCGCTGGCGGCGCTGATGCCTATAGTTGCGGGCATCGGCGGCAATACCGGCAATCAAACCATCACCATGATTGTGCGCGCATTGGCGCTGCATCAGGTTGAACCGGGTAACTTCTCGTTCCTGATCATGCGTGAACTCGGCGTGGCATTAATAAACGGCCTGTTCTGGGGCGGCATTATGGGCGGCGTCACCTGGCTGATGTATGACAATCTGCAACTCGGCGGCGTGATGATGCTGGCTATGCTGCTAAATCTGCTGCTGGCCGCGCTGATGGGCGTGCTGATTCCGTTAATCATGACTAAGATGAAACGCGATCCCGCCGTTGGCTCCAGCGTGCTGATCACCGCGATCACCGATACCGGCGGATTCTTTATCTTCCTCGGTCTGGCAACGATATTTTTGCTGCATCATTAAGGCTTTAAACAGTGTGCGTAACGTTGCAGCATCTGCTGTAAATTGAGTTGCAACGTTGCGCGCGCCAGTTCACTCAATGCTGGATTGACCCGCGATGAACCGCGCTGATTTAACCACTCCAGTACATCGATTAAATGCCATAACGCTGTTTTTCCATCATGAATCGGACGCGGAAACTGCGGGCTGTGGCTTAGCATTAGCTTGCGCATATTCTGCCGCGAAACACCTATCAACTCTGCAATATCCGTCAGCCCGACTAAATCCGGCGCGGCTTCAATCAGTTCAGCCTCTGGCAATCCCTGAAAAACATCCTCTAACGCACTGCGCACCGCGTCCTGTGCAGTGCTGGCTTCGCGGCAGAACGTCATGCTTAATTTCCCCGCCACACCCGCGCCAATTAACGCATCAGTGCAACCTTGCGAACCGAGACGCTCAAGCGCTTCATCAGTGTCGATTTCATCGTTGAGCTGAAAACGCAGCGTAAACTCAAATTCCATGTTTCACTCCTCGTCACTTAATCCGCTTAGGACTTTCACTGCAGTTATCCACCACCCGCCTTAGCAATTTGGCATGCGTTTCAGGATTTTTTGGCGTGCTCCAGATGCAGGTAATACAGTAATCCCCACATCGACACTCTGCCGAGTTATCTGGGCAGTACATCTTGCCCCACGCATGGTGGCCGCCGACTGCAATTTTCCAACCTCTTGCTTCTGCATATCGCAAAACTTCTTCTACCGCTTTATGCGGATGCCGCTTCCTGTCTGACATCGCTGGTTACCTTATGCTCACCGCACTGAGTTGTCAACTGACAACCAAGAGAAACTTCGATACTATTTCAGCGGCGCATGCTGCAGAAAATAACCAGAACCGTCTCAACACGCTTTGGTTCCTTTTTGTGCTGGAAGACAGCGCACAAAATCAAGCGCACAGCGTCTGAAGTGCATATAGACTCTATTGTTATCACTGACCTGACGGAGAAGAAGCATGTTTAACGTGGATGATTTTGTGCAGTCTAAGACCGGCGGCCCAAAGATGCAGGTGCTGCGCGTGGAAGGCGATATGCTGTGGTGCGCTCGGGTTGACGATCACATCAAACGAGAAATTGAAGTCAGAGCCGATACCGTGAATCTGTATCATGAAGACGGCGATTTCGGCGTCTGTTAAAAAACGTAATGCTTGTCAGTTAAGCGTGAATCGGTCGCCATGAATGGCGACCCTACGTTTATTTGGCAGGATTTTGTAGGGTGCGCATTCATGCGCACCTGCATATATAGGCAATTTTTTATGGGTTGTCGCGCTGCACATTGTTCTGCCCGATACCGCCAATAAACGGCAAACGCAGCCTGAACGGTGTGAAATCCAGCCCCATGTTTAATCCCAGCAAGTTCACTTCCAACCCCTCTTCCGCGCCAACCGTTACGCCCAGCACACCCAGCAGGGAAAGCTGTACGCCACGACCTGACGGCGGTAAACCCACCGGATTGAGTAGCGAGCGATAATCTTTGCCGAGCGCGTTAGCCGGTAGATCCAGTTTCAACGCCGGTACCTCGCGGCCAATGTGCGCCATAAAAGTATTGCTGTTGGGTCCCGGCCAGGCGTGATAGGTCGTTGGCCACGGATAGGATTTAATTGCCGCTTCGATCTGCGGAATCATCGCTTCTGCGCTACTGCCGCGATGATCAACCAGCAGACGCGGCTTGGCGCCGTACCAGTAACCATCCGGGAGATTGCTGTTACGTCGCACTTTATCGCCGCTGCCCCAGCTAATCACTTCATAGCGGTTGTAGCGGGTTTCACCGGCGCGTTTAAAGATAATCCACGGATGCACCGCTACGGCGCCCTTCCAACCATAGGTTGGCGCAGCATAAACCTGCACGATAGCTTCAGCCGCATAACGCTGTGGATCCGGTGCGATACCGGCAGAATCCCGCCTTGCGGACGCCCAGCCACCGCGTTCAGAGGTGAGCTCACCGCTACGCGTTGCCTGCGCCAGACTCGCGCCTAATGAAAGCAAGATGATGCAAAGAAAAGAGATCAGTACGGCTTTGAAAGGCAACATCGACGGCATCCTGATGAGTAAAAATCACTCGCTATCTTGCAACGAAACGGGGAGTTTGTATTCACTAACTATGCGATTCACTTAGCCGTTTTACCTGCCATCAAAACGTTTGAAAGAAAAAGCCCGCAATTAAGCGGGCTTCGTTTTTACTCAGTAATCAAAGCAGGATTTATTCCCACTCGATCGTCGCAGGTGGTTTACCTGAAATATCATAAACCACGCGGGAAATGCCGTTCACTTCGTTGATGATGCGGTTAGAAACGCGGCCGAGGAAATCGTACGGCAGGTGCGCCCAGTGCGCGGTCATGAAGTCGATGGTTTCCACCGCACGCAGTGAAACCACCCAATCGTATTTACGACCATCGCCCATCACGCCAACAGAACGCACTGGCAGGAACACGGTGAACGCCTGGCTGACTTTGTTGTACAGGTCAGCTTTATGCAGCTCTTCGATGAAGATTGCGTCTGCACGGCGCAGCAGGTCGCAGTACTCTTTCTTCACTTCGCCCAGCACGCGCACGCCCAAACCTGGACCTGGGAACGGGTGACGATACAGCATGTCGTATGGCAAGCCGAGTTCCAGACCGATTTTACGTACTTCGTCTTTGAACAGCTCTTTCAGCGGCTCAACCAGGCCCATCTTCATCTCTTTCGGCAAACCGCCCACGTTGTGGTGCGATTTGATTACGTGCGCTTTACCGGTGGCAGAAGCCGCCGACTCGATCACGTCAGGATAGATGGTGCCCTGCGCCAGCCACTTCACGTCTTCCAGACGCAGTGCCTGCTCGTCGAATACTTCAACGAATACGCGGCCAATGATTTTACGTTTGGCTTCTGGGTCGTTCTCGCCCGCCAGCGCATCAAGGAAGCGCGCTTCAGCCGCCACGTGCACGATGTTCAGGCCGAAGTGGTCGCCAAACATGTCGAGCACCTGCTCAGCTTCATTCAGACGCAGCAAACCGTTGTCGACAAACACACAGGTCAGACGCTCACCGATGGCGCGGTGCAGCAGCATCGCGGTCACAGAGGAGTCCACACCGCCAGACAGGCCGAGGATCACTTTGTCTTCGCCAACCTGCTGACGAATACGCTCAACCGCATCTTCGATGATTTTGGCTGGTGTCCACAGCGCTTCGCAGCCGCAGATATCACGAATGAAACGCTCAAGCATGCGCAGGCCCTGACGCGTGTGCGTCACTTCCGGGTGGAACTGCACGCCGTAGAATTTCTTCTCTTCGTTTGCCATGATGGCGAACGGACAGGTTTCGGTGCTGGCAACGGTTTCGAAACCGGCTGGGATGGCGGTGACTTTGTCGCCGTGGCTCATCCACACGTCCAGCAGCGGTTTACCTGCTGCGCTAATCGCATCTTCGATGTCACGCACCAGCGCGCTCTGGGTCAGCACTTCAACCTGCGCATAACCAAATTCACGCTCGTTAGAGCCTTCTACTTTGCCGCCCAGTTGCATCGCCATGGTCTGCATGCCGTAGCAAACGCCCAACACAGGCACGCCGGCGTTAAACACGTATTCCGGGGCACGCGGGCTGTTCAGCTCGGTGGTGCTCTCCGGACCGCCAGAGAGAATGATGCCGTTCGGGTTGAACTGGCGAATTTGCTCTTCGGTGACATCCCACGCCCAGAGCTCGCAGTAAACACCCAGTTCGCGCACGCGGCGCGCAACCAGCTGCGTATACTGAGAACCAAAATCGAGGATCAAAATACGATGTTTATGAATATTTTCAGTCGTCATTGAGGCGTTTCCATTGGGATGGACTTAATAATAAAAGCGCCCGGCGGGTGCCGGGCGCTAAATTTTACGGGATTATGAACCCATGCGGTAGTTTGGTGACTCTTTGGTGATGGTCACATCATGCACGTGGCTTTCATTGATGCCCGCGCCGCTGATACGCACGAACTCCGCTTTGGTACGCAGATCGTCGATGGTTGGGCAACCGGTCAGGCCCATGCAAGAGCGCAAGCCGCCCATCTGCTGGTGCACGATCTCTTTCAGGCGGCCTTTATAGGCAACGCGACCTTCGATACCTTCCGGTACCAGTTTGTCCGCGGCGTTATCGCTCTGGAAGTAACGGTCTGAAGAACCTTTAGACATCGCGCCCAGTGAACCCATACCGCGATAAGACTTGAACGAACGGCCCTGATACAGCTCGATTTCGCCCGGAGACTCTTCGGTACCGGCCAGCATTGAGCCAACCATAACGGCCGCTGCGCCTGCTGCAATCGCTTTTGCGATATCACCAGAGAAGCGGATACCGCCATCAGCGATAACTGGAATGCCGGTGCCTTCCAGCGCGGCAACTGCATCAGAAACTGCGGTGATCTGTGGAACGCCAACGCCGGTAACGATACGTGTGGTACAGATTGAGCCAGGGCCGATACCCACTTTCACCGCGCTCACGCCTGCCTGCGCCAGCGCCAGTGCGCCCGCGCCAGTAGCGACGTTGCCGCCGATGATTTCCAGGTTCGGATATTTTGCACGGGTTTCACGAATACGCTGCAGCACGCCTTCTGAGTGACCGTGTGACGAGTCAATCAGCAGCACGTCAACACCGGCAGCAACCAGCGCATCGACGCGCTCTTCGTTGCCTGCACCAGCGCCAACAGCAGCACCCACGCGCAGACGGCCTTCCGCATCTTTACAGGCGTTAGGTTTACGTTCAGCTTTCTGGAAATCTTTAACGGTGATCATGCCCAGCAGGTGGAAGCTGTCATCAACAACCAGCGCTTTCTCAACACGTTTTTCATGCATTTTGTGCAGCACAACTTCGCGTGCTTCACCCTCTTTCACCGTTACCAGACGCTCTTTCGGGGTCATCACCGCAGAAACCGGCAAGGTCAGGTCGGTAACAAAACGCACGTCACGGCCAGTGATGATGCCCACCAGCTCGTTCTCGGTGTTCACCACCGGGTAACCGGCAAAGCCGTTACGTTCGGTCAGCTCTTTCACCGCCGCCAGCGCGGTGGTTGGCAGCACGGTTTGCGGGTCGGTAACTACGCCGCTTTCGTGTTTTTTCACCTTACGAACTTCATCCGCCTGGCGCTCAATTGACATGTTTTTGTGAATAAAGCCCAAACCACCTTCCTGCGCCAGCGCAATGGCGAGACCGGCTTCGGTCACGGTGTCCATGGCAGCAGAGAGCATTGGGATGTTCAGACGGATGTTTTTCGTCAGTTGAGTGCTGAGATCAGCGGTATTCGGTAAGACAGTGGAGTGAGCGGGAACGAGCAGAACGTCGTCAAATGTGAGGGCTTCTTTAGCGATTCTTAACATTGCAATATCTCCACCTGGGGGCGATTAAAACAGATAAAATATTGCCGCGGCATTATACAGGCCGAAACCGATTGCCTCCAGTGTTTTTTCAGAAAAAGTCTTGATCCTCAGGGCAAGCAATGTAGTATCAGTTGATTAACCCTCTGATTTAAAATTTGATCTACATCACATGTCGCTACCCCCAACCGCCAATATTTTTACTGTCAGCCGCCTGAACACCACGGTGCGCCAACTGCTGGAAAATGAGATGGGCCTGGTGTGGCTCAGTGCTGAAATTTCAAATTTCACTCAGCCCTCTTCCGGTCATTGGTACTTCACGTTGAAGGATGATGGCGCACAAGTGCGCTGCGCGATGTTCCGCAATAGTAATAGGCGCGTCACCTTCCGTCCTCAGCATGGCCAGCAAGTTTTAGTGCGCGCCAGCATCACGCTGTATGAGCCGCGCGGCGATTATCAGCTGATTATCGAAAGCATGCATCCCGCCGGTGAAGGCTTGCTGCAGCAGCAATTTGAACAGTTGAAAGCGCGTTTGGCTGCAGAAGGCTTATTTGATCAACAGTTCAAGCAGCCGCTGCCGGATCCGGCGCGTCAGGTTGGCGTGATTACCTCCGCTACCGGCGCGGCGCTGCACGACGTACTACGCGTACTGCATCGACGCGATCCCTCCTTGCCGGTGATTATTTATCCAACGGCGGTGCAAGGCGTAGATGCGCCAGCCAGCATTGTGCGTGCCATTGAGCTGGCCAACCAGCGCGATGAGTGTGACGTGCTGATCGTGGGCCGTGGCGGCGGTTCGCTGGAAGATTTATGGAGTTTCAATGACGAACGCGTGGCGCGGGCGATTTTTGCCAGCCGCTTGCCGATCGTCAGCGCCGTTGGGCATGAAACCGATGTCACCATTGCTGACTTCGTGGCGGATTTACGCGCGCCAACGCCTTCTGCTGCGGCAGAACTGGTGAGCCGTAACCAGCTCGAACTGCTGCGCCGTTTGCAGTCGCAGCAGCAGCGCATGGAAATGGCGATGGATTTCTATCTGGCACAGCAGCAGCGTCGCTTCACGCGCATCCAGCACCGTTTACAGCAGCAGCATCCGCAGCTGCGTCTGGCACGTCAGCAGACCGCGCTATTCCAGCTGCAGCGCCGTCTCGGTGAAGCGATGGACCAGCGCCTGCGGGTGGCTAATCGTCAGCAGGATCGTCTGCTGCAACGCCTCAATGCCCAGCAGCCGCAGGGACGTATTCTGCGCGCTCAGCAGCAGTTGCAGCAGTGGCACTATCGCTTACAGCAGGGCATGGAAAAGCAGCTCAATCACAATCGTCAGCGCTTTGGCACGCTGGCAGCACAACTGGAAGGCGTGAGCCCGCTGGCGACGCTGGCGCGTGGCTTCAGCGTCACTACTGACACGCAAGGTCAGGTGGTGAAGAAAACCCAGCAGCTAAGTAAAGGCGACTTGCTACGCACCCGGCTGGACGATGGCTGGGTGGAAAGCCAGGTTACCGCCCTCGAACCACAGAAATCCCGGAGCCGTAAAGCACGTTCATAGTATGAAAACTATACTTTCTGGCACATTCGTTAAAGAGCCAGGGAGATTGGTATGTCTTACAGCGTTATCCCACCCTACATTCTGCGCAATATCATTGATAATTGCTCCGGCGCGCAACAAGACTACGCGCGCCGCACCCTCACCCACGTCCAGCACTTAATGGGCGAACACAATGCTAAACCGGCAAGCACCGCCACAGCGCAGCCTGGCACGGTGCTGCGGGCTATCTACGACGCCGAAGGAACACAAAATCTGCCCGGCACTTTGGTGCGCGACGAAGGCCAGCCGGGAAATGGTGATGTCGCAGCCGAAGAGGCGTGGAACTATCTCGGCATTACCTACGATTTCTTTTGGCAAACCTACCAACGCAATTCGCTGGACAACAAAGGCCTCAAGCTCGATGGCACCGTGCATTACGGTAAGGAGTACCAGAACGCCTTCTGGAACGGTCAGCAGATGGTGTTTGGTGACGGCGACGGCGAGATTTTCAATCGCTTCACCATTGCGCTGGATGTGGTGGCGCACGAGCTGACGCACGGCGTGACGGAAACCGAAGCGGGATTGATCTATTTCCAACAGGCAGGTGCGCTGAACGAATCGATGTCTGACGTGTTTGGCTCGCTGGTTAAGCAATTCCACCTCAAGCAGAGCGCCGATCAGGCCGACTGGATCATCGGCGAAGGCTTGCTGGCGCAGGGCATCAACGGGCGCGGATTGCGATCGATGTCATCACCGGGCACCGCCTACGACGATCCGGTGCTGGGCAAAGATCCGCAACCAGCCGACATGGCTCACTACATCGAAACGCGTGACGACAACGGCGGCGTACATCTCAACTCTGGCATTCCCAATCGCGCCTTCTATCTCGCCGCTAAAGCGCTGGGCGGCTTCGCGTGGGAACAGGCGGGTCAAGCCTGGTACGACACGCTGTGCGACAAAACGCTGCCGCAGGATGCCGATTTCAGCACCTTTGCACGCTTTACCGTGCAGCACGCGAAACAGCGGTTCAACAACTCAGTGGCGGAGAAGATCCAATCCGCCTGGCAGCAGGTGGGCGTAAAATGGACATCCAACTGACCGATGACGCAATAATCGAGCTGGCGCGGGAAGGCGGTATCGCTTTTATTCCCAAACTACGCGGCGAACGGCGCTTTGCGCTGGCGGAGCTGCCGGAACCGCAAAAGCAGCGCGTCTGCGAGGTGCTGGAACAGGCAATGCCGCTGGGCGAACCGGAAGATCAGGCGGCAAACATGGGTCGAGGCGATCAGCGCTATTACCGCATTCAAATCTCTTACGCCACACATCTTGAGGCGGCAAGCTTAGTGATTTTAATTCCTGAACAACTGGCGCCACCCGAGCTGCAATCGCTGTGGCGAGACGGTGAATAGGTTATCAGAGATCTCTCAAGGCAGAGCGTAACTGGTTGACTATACTCATTATGTGGCTAGCTAGTCCACGTCGAAGAAAACACCCTTAGATGAGGTCTCTGCTATGACACAAAAAAAGCAACGAGGTGGTGCCGGGAACTTTGCAGAGGACCCGGAGCGCGCCAGGGAAGCAGGTAGCGCTGGCGGCAAAGTCAGCGGGGGTAATTTCAGAAACGATCCTGAAAGAGCCAGGGAAGCTGGAAGAAAAGGAGGTCAAAAAAGCCGTCGCCCTTCCAAGCAGCAGTAATTAAGGTGCCTTAAAGGAAGTGATGTGCCACGGATGGTTAAAAAAAAGGCCGACATCATGATGTCGGCCTTTCTCGTATTGAGAACTTAATTGCTGTCTGGCAGCGCGTAAGCAATCACATAATCACCACGGTCTGGCGACTGACGTGCGCCGCCTGCGGAGATCAGGATGTACTGCTTGCCGGTTTTCGGCGAAACGTAGCTGATTGGACCGCCCTGGCTACCAACTGGCAGACGTGCTTTCCACACTTCTTTACCGGTTGAGCTATCGAAAGCGCGCAGATAGTAATCCTGCGTACCGGCGATGAACACCAGGCCGCCCTGCGTTGCCAGCGTGCCGCCTAAGGTCGGCATACCAATTGGCATCTTCGCGCGCATTTTGATACCAAACGGACCGGTATCTTCAACGGTACCAACCGGCACCTGCCATACGATCTGACGGGTTTTCATGTCAATCGCCGACAGCGTACCGAACGGCGGAGCCTGACACGGAATGCCCAGCGGCGACATGAAGCGGTTTTTGTTAACCGCGTACGGTGTGCCTTTAAGCGGAACCGCACCCATACCGGTGTTGATGGCTTCGCCACCGTTGCTGGCTGCAGTCTTGCTAGTGTCTTGCGGGATCATCTGTACCCACAGGCCCAGACGCATGTCGTTAACGAACATGTACTGGTTATTCGGGTCAAACGAGATACCGCCCCAGTTCATACCGCCCAGTGAACCTGGGAAGCTGAGGGATTTATCGGTATCTGGCACGGTGAACAGACCATCGTAACGCATGCCTTTGAAGGCAATACGGCACGCCAGCTGATCAAACGGCGTTGCGCCCCACATATCCGACTCAGTCATTTTCTGGTTGCCGATGTTTGGCATTTCCACTGAGTGCGGCTGAGTTTTGGTGTACTGCTCGTTCGGGATGTGACCCTGCGGCATCGGCAGCTCTTCAACTTTGGTCAAAGGCTTGCCGGTCAGGCGGTCCAGCACCCAAATCATGCCGGTTTTCGCGCCGATAACCACGGCTGGCTTGTTGGTGCCATCCTTCATCGGGAAGTCTACCAGGCTCGGCTGCATTGGCAGGTCAAAGTCCCACAGATCGTTATGCACGGTCTGATAAACCCACTTCTGCTTACCGGTGGTGGCATCCAGCGCCAGGATTGATGCACCGTAGGTGTGATCCAGTTTGGTACGGTTTGCACCCCACAGGTCCACTGACGAGCTTCCCATTGGCAGGAACACGGTGTTCATTGCCGGATCGTAAGACATTGGCGCCCATGAGTTCGGCGTACTGCGGGTGTAATCTTTACCCGGCATCAGCACCGCATTGGGGTCGTCGTTGCCTGGGTCAAACGCCCAACGCATCTGACCGGTGATAACGTCAAAACCACGCAGCACGCCGCCAGGCATGTCGGTCTGTACGTTATCCGCAACACGGCCGCCCACAACAACGGTGGTACCGGCCATCGCTGGCGGTGAAGTCAGCTGATACTGCGGATCTGGCGCACTGCCGAGACCGGTTTTCAGGTCAACCACACCGTGCGTACCGAAGGTGTCGCACAGCTCACCGTTGTCGGCGTTGATAGCAATCAGACGCGCATCGATGGTGTTCATCAGAATACGACGCTGACAGGTATCGCCCGCAGGCAGCACAGCGGCAGTCACCGGCGTTGAGCCCGGCTGCGTTGGCTGCTGAAGCGGTTTGGTGGCATCGAAATAGGCTAAGCCACGGCAGCGGTTCCACACTTCTGCCTGCGCGTTGATTTCGCGTTTCCAGATTTCCTTACCGCTGTCTGCTGCAACCGCAATCACATTGTTATGCGGGGTGCACAGGAACAGCGTGTTGCCCACTTGCAGTGGAGTTTGCTGATCTTCCGCACCGTTACCGGTTGGGCTGATCGGTGTGTCACCGGTGTGGAAAGTCCAGGCGACCTGCAGGTCTTTCACGTTGTCGCGGGTGATTTGATCGATGGCAGCGAAGCGGTCGCCACCCGGCGTACGGCCGTAGCTACTCCAGTCTTGCTGAGGTTTTGATTTATCGACCGGAATCAGCGGCAGCTGTTTACCGTCAAACGCCACGGTAGGATGCGGCTGGAACATCTGCACGAAGGTCGCCACCATGCCCACCGCGATCACCGCCGAGAACACATAAGAGGCTTTCGCCAGAGAGCTTTTGCCTTCGCTTTTACGCAGAGCTGGCCAGGTGAGGAATGCAAACAGCATCAAGCCGGCTGGCACCATCAAACGTGATACCAGCGGCCAGAAATGCAAGCCCGCATCAAACAGTGACCAAATCAACGTGCCAGCAAACACCAGAATAAACAGGGTGACGGCGGATGATTTGCGACGGAAGAACTGAATGGCCGACAGCAACATGACGATACCGGCGATGAGGAAGTACCAGCTGCCGCCCAGCGCAACCAGCTTGCCGCCGCCGATAGCGAAGAACAAGCCGATAGCCAGCAGGACCAGGCCAAACAGTACGGACCAGATGCTCAGCCCTTTGCCGGGACGAGCGGAATTTTCTGCCATAACAAAAACTCTCCTGAAAAAATAAAGCGCTGGCGCCAGTAAATCTGTGGCAGCCGATAACAAGGCTCCAGCCGCAGCGGGAGACAGGAATAATTCCGTTACGCTTTATTTTATATCTATTGGTACGGGTGCAATGCCCGTGATTCGGCGCTTGTGAGCGAGGACACAACGCAGGTGAGAGTGATTCTCGCTACAAGGCGGCAGGATTGTACCACCTGGTACAATAAAAAGTGAATATCCATAACGCGGCAGTCACTGGTTAATAGCATTTTTGCTACAAATCCAGTCGTAAGCTATTAATAAATATGACGGCGTATCGTGACTTTTCTTATTGCGACGTTAAGTCGGGGATGAATTCGACACGTTTTTTGGAAATTAGGCCGTCGCCGTGCTGGCAGAAGTAGTCCACCGCACCGCAGGCTTTCAGCACCTGCAACGGTTGGTGGCAATCCGGGCATGAGGCGATGAGTGCGAAATGACGTTCACAGCTGGGGCAGTCAAAACCGGTTTCATTATGAGTGAGTCGTTGCTGACAGGCTGGGCAGGAAAAATTCATCAATCATCCTCTGCGCTTTGGATGGCAGTCGCCATGAATGGCGACCCTACGCGTTACAGGTTCATAAAAAAAGGGCCCTGCTGGGCCCTTCTCATGTTAACGCTTGTTCTTCTTCAGATGCGACATCAGACGCTGACGTTTACGCTGCTGCGTTGGCGTCAACAGATTGCGCTTGCCCGCGTACGGGTTATCGCCCTCTTTGAACTGAATGCGAATCGGCGTGCCCATCACGTTGAGTGAACGACGGAAGTAGTTCATCAGGTAACGTTTATAGGAATCGGCCAGATCTTTCACCTGGTTGCCGTGAATCACCACGATTGGCGGGTTATAACCACCGGCGTGCGCATACTTCAGCTTCACGCGGCGACCACGCACCAATGGCGGCTGGTGATCGTCGGCGGCCATGGTCATGATGCGCGTCAGCATGGCGGTGCCCACACGTTTGGTGGAGCAGTCGTACGCTTCAGTCACCGATTCGAACAGGTTACCGACGCCGCTGCCGTGCAGGGCTGAAATGAAGTGGATGCGCGCAAAATCGATGAAGCCCAGGCGGAAGTCCAACATCTCTTTGACTTCATCTCTGGCTTCCTGCGTCATGCCATCCCATTTGTTGACCACGATCACCAGTGAGCGCCCACTATTCAGGATGAAGCCCAGCAGCGACAGATCCTGATCTGAAATTCCGGCACGCGCATCAATCACCAGCATCACCACGTTAGCGTCTTCGATCGCTTGCAACGTTTTGATAACTGAGAATTTCTCGACAGTTTCGGTGATTTTACCGCGCTTACGTACGCCAGCGGTATCAATTAGCACATACTCACGATCGTCACGTTCCATCGGAATATAGATGCTATCGCGCGTGGTGCCCGGCATGTCGAAGACCACGACACGATCTTCGCCAAGAATACGGTTAGTTAGCGTTGACTTACCCACATTTGGGCGGCCGACGATCGCGAGTTTGATTGGCAGTGTGGTTGGGTCGAAGTCTTCTTCATCCTCTTCCTCCAGCGCCTTCTCAGTCTCTTCTTCTAAATCGGCCCAATAGGCGGCGTTCTCTTCTTCTTCAGTGAGCTCGACTTCTGGAACAATTTCTTCCATCCACGGCAACAGTGCGGTTTCCAGCAGGCTGTTAACGCCACGGCCATGCGAAGCCGCAATGGCGTGAATCTCACCTAAGCCCAGCGCATAGAAATCCAGCACCGCTGCTTCCGGGTCGATACCGTCAGTTTTGTTGGCGACCACAAAGGTGGCTTTCTCACGCGCACGCAGATGATTGGCGATTTGCTGATCCGCCGGCATCACGCCCGCGCGCGCATCCACCATAAACAGCACCACATCGGCTTCTTCAATCGCCAGCAGCGACTGCTCCGCCATGCGGTTTTCAACGCCCTCTTCGGTGCCATCGATACCGCCGGTATCAATAACAATGAATTCGCGCCCTTCCACTTCGGCGCGACCATATTTGCGATCGCGAGTCAGTCCAGGAAAATCCGCCACCAGCGCATCACGTGTGCGTGTTAAACGGTTAAATAGCGTAGATTTTCCCACATTGGGACGCCCAACCAGCGCGACCACAGGTACCATAACACTTGCCTCAGTTTTTAAAATAATTCGCCCGAATGGCGTGATTATAACGACATTTGACGCCAGGCGTCAGGCTGAAGGCGCAAAGAATACCATGCCTGACTAAAAACGAAACGGCCCCTGACGAATCAGGAGCCGTGTAAGCGAGCGGGAAACAGGTTCCCGCAGAGCCAATTCCTTAACGGGTGATGGCGTAAACTTCTCCGCCTTTCGCCTGGATCAGCAGCTTGTCACCGGCTACAACCGGTTCAGTCTGGAAGCCATCGCTGTCCAGTTTCTGCTGCGCCACGAAGCGGCCGTCAAGGGTGTTGATCCAATGCAGATAACCTTCACTATCGCCCACCACCAGATAACCGTTGAACAGCACCGGCGAGGTCAGATTACGATGCAGCAGATCGCTTTGACGCCAGATGGCCACGCCACCGTCAGCATTCAGGGCAATCACGCGGTCATCCTGATCGACCAGATAGATACGACCAGCATCCACCACCATGTCTTTCACGCCGCCAATTTCGCGCTTCCACAGAACCTGACCAGAACGCAGTTCCAGTGCGGTGAGGTTACCGTTATACGCCAGCGCATAAATCACACCGTTTACCACAACTGGCGTAGTATCGACGTCGCTCAGGCGATCGATTTCCGTAGCGCCGCTTGGCTGCGAAATACGCTGCTGCCAAATCAGCTGACCTTGGTTGACGATGACTGCGCTCACGCGGCCATTGTCGCCACCGACGATTGCGCCACCAAAGGCCACGGTCGGAGCCGATTCACCGCGCAGTGACAGCGCAGGCATATCGAGGTTGACGGTCCATTTGATTACGCCAGTGCTCTGATCAAGACCTTGCAACATACCGTTGCTGGTGTGGATCAGCACTAAACCGTCGCTCACTACCGGACGCGACAGCGCTTCACCGGCGACCTTGGTCTGCCAGGCAATGCCACCATCGCTGCTATTTAACGCAAATACCTGACCACGTTCGCTACCGATGTAGATGCGATCGCCGCTGGCCGTTACACCGCCAGAAAGCAGTGCCGAGATGTTTTTCGAGAAGAATCCGGTTTTCTCAGAGAGATCGACTTTCCATTTCTCTTTACCATTGCTGGCATCAAGCGCTTTAACCACACCAAAACGATCCGCAGCATACACGGTACCGTCCAGCCAGGCTGGATGCAGATTGGAATAGAAATCACCAACGCCGTCGCCGACCGAGGTGCTCCACGCGGTCTGCGGCGTAAACTGGTTTTCCACTTTAGGCAGCGGGGCCATTTTCACTACATCTTCTTCGCCGCTGAACAGCGAGCAACCGCTGAGCAGAGTGACTGAAATCAGCCCTGGCAGCAGGTATTTACGTAATTCCATGTGCGCTCTCTTGACTGGCTTAACTTAAGTTATTCATCTTCATCTGCAGCATTTGCTTCAGCGCAGGAGAGGCCTGCGATTCAGCACCTTTGCTCCAGGCATCACGCGCGCCCTGCTTATCGCCTTTGCTCAGCAGTGCTTCGCCACGAATGTCCGCCACAATGGCTGTCCAGCCATCACCTTTAACATTGTTAAGGGTAGAAAGTGCGGCATCGGCCTGGCTTTGCTGCAACTGAATGCGTGCCAGACGCAGGTTAATCACCGCCTGCAGGTTGGCATCTTTGGTATCTTTCAGCCCACTCTGTAACAGAGTGATAGCTTTATCGAGCTGATTGGTTTCAACATACTGCTTAGCCAGATCCAGCGACGCCAACGCACCGTAGGTGTTGTTGTTTTCGCTAGCGAAAGTGGCTACTGCTGCCAGCGAATCCGGCTTGTCCGCCTGCATCGCACTGGTCAGCTGTTGATATTCTGCTGATGCCGCTTTATCGGTCCCTTCCTGATGGCTGGACCAGAAACGCCAGCCACCCAGCGCAGCGATACCGATGATTACGCCAACGGCCAGGAATTTGCCATTGTTGGCAAAGAACTGACGCAGTGCGTCAACTTGTTCGTTTTCGTTGCTGTAAACTTCCACGCAATCCCTCTCTTTAAAATGGCTGTTGCAGTGCTGCGCTTACTGCAGCAGCGTGCGCAATGTCGCAGCGGCGTCGCTCTGAGCCAGCGTCTGTTGATCGCCAGTACGCAAGTCTTTCACCACAACCTGGCCCGCTTTCACTTCATCCTCGCCCAGCACCAGCGCAATGCGTGCGCCCCACTTGTCTGCACGTCCAAACTGCTTCTTGAAGTTACCGCCACCGAAGTTGGTCATCAGCTTCAATGCAGGATCAGCATCACGCAGTTTTTCCGCCAGTTGCATCGCGGCGGACTGAACGCCCTGCCCCGAAGCGATAACATAGACATCAACAATGCGCGTCGGTTCAAATTCTGGATTAACCGCTTGCACCAGCAACACCAAACGCTCCATGCCCATGGCAAAACCAACTGCTGGCGTGGCTCGACCACCCAACTGTTCAACTAAACCATCGTAACGTCCGCCACCGCATACGGTGCCCTGCGAACCGAGGCTGCTGGTTACCCATTCAAACACGGTACGGTTGTAGTAATCGAGGCCGCGCACCAGGCGCTGGTTGATACGATATTTAATGCCCGCGTCGTCCAGCAAGGCGCACAGCCCGCTGAAGTGCTCGCGCGACTCCTCATCAAGGAATTCGCCCAGCGTTGGCGCATCGTTTAACAGTTTCTGGATGTCAGGATTTTTGCTGTCGAGCACACGCAGTGGATTGGTGTACATGCGGCGTTTGCAATCTTCGTCGAGTACGTCCTGATGTTGCTCCAGGAACGCCACCAGCGCGCTGCGATAGTTGGCGCGCGCGTCCAGCGAACCGATAGAGTTCAGCTCAAGCTCAACGTGATCGGCGATACCTAACGCTTTCCACCAGCGCGCGGTCATCATGATCAGCTCAGCATCCACGTCCGGGCCTTGCAGGCCAAAGACTTCCACACCCATTTGGTGGAACTGGCGATAACGACCTTTCTGCGGACGCTCGTAGCGGAACATCGGGCCGGTGTACCACAGACGCTGTTCCTGATTGTATAGCAGACCGTGCTCGATACCGGCACGCACGCAACCTGCGGTGCCTTCCGGACGCAGCGTCAGGCTTTCGCCGTTGCGGTCTTCAAAGGTGTACATCTCTTTCTCAACCACGTCGGTGACTTCACCGATTGCGCGGCTGAACAACGGGGTGTGCTCAACGATTGGCAGACGGATTTCACTGTAACCATAGCTGGCCAGCACCTGCTTAAGGGTGCCTTCAATACGCTGCCAAATCGCGGTATCCGCCGGCAGGTAATCGTTCATCCCGCGAATCGCTTGAATATTCTTCGCCACGTTAGAATCTCTTTAAGACAAAAAAACCTGAGCGGCATCATACCTTATGAGGATGAAACCGCACAGGTTCAATCACAAACTGGCACGCGACAGGCGCGCACCACGATTATTTTTCCAGCTGCTGCACGTTGATGCGGCGGCTTTCATCCAGCATGCTGGCTTTGGCGCGAATACGCGCTTCCAGCTGGTCGATCATGTCGTTGTTATCGAGACGATCGCGCTGGCGCACACCATCTTCGTAGAAGCCGCTTTTCTTGGCGCCGCCGGTCACGCCAAGGGTAGAAACTGTCGCTTCACCCGGACCGTTCACCACGCAGCCGATAATGGAAATATCCATCGGCGTGATGATGTCTTCCAGACGCTCTTCCAGCGCATTCACCGTACCGATGACATCAAACTCCTGACGCGAGCAAGTCGGGCAGGCAATAAAGTTGATGCCACGCGCGCGGATGCGCAAAGATTTGAGGATGTCGTAGCCGACTTTCACTTCTTCAACCGGATCGGCCGCCAGCGAAATACGCAGCGTATCGCCAATGCCTTCGGCCAGCAGCAGACCTAAACCAATCGCCGATTTCACTGAACCCGCACGCGCGCCGCCCGCTTCGGTGATACCGAGGTGCAGCGGTTGATCGATGGCTTTCGCCAGCAGACGATAGGATTCAACGGCAAGGAAGACGTCGGAGGCTTTGACGCTCACTTTGAACTGATCAAAGTTGAGGCGATCGAGGTGATCCACATGGCGCATCGCGGATTCGAGCAGCGCCTGCGGCGTTGGCTCGCCGTATTTTTCCTGCAGATCTTTTTCCAGCGAACCGGCATTCACGCCGATACGGATCGGAATATTGTAATTACGCGCACAATCCACCACCTGGCGGATACGCTCATTGTTACCGATGTTGCCTGGATTGATACGCAGACAATCCACGCCATATTCAGCGACTTTCAGTGCGATGCGATAGTCAAAGTGAATGTCCGCTACCAGCGGCACGTTGACCTGTTGCTTAATCAGTTTGAAGGCTTCAGCCGCATCCATAGTGGGAACAGAGACGCGCACGATATCAACCCCGACGCGCTCGAGCTGGCGAATCTGGTTAACGGTGGCGTCCACATCAGTGGTGCGGGTGTTGGTCATTGACTGAACGGCGATGGGCGCACCATCGCCAACTGGCACCTTGCCGACGTAAATCCGTGTTGATTTGCGACGGATAATGGGTGCTTCGTTATGCATATTCTCTCTCCACAATTACCCGGAAAGCGCGCTGTGCGTTATTGCGCACCCAGCGTCAGACGGGCAACCTGGTTATTACGGATAAAACGACTTAAATCAACGGGCTGATTCTGATATTGCACGTCAACCGCACCTGGTGCGCCAATTTTCAGACGATACGGAGCCGTTCCGGACAAACTCAGCTTACCGCCGCTACGTTGCAGACCGCTGAACAACTTCTTGCCGGTCGCATCGCTGACTTCCAGCCAGCAATCGGCTTTGAAGTTCATCACGATGGCATTTGGATCGCCAGCCGGTTGGCTGACAGCCGCATTTCCGGTAGGCATCTGGCCAGCAGGAATGCTGTTCGCTGGCGCCGGAGACGTCGCCGCTGGCGGTGCCGTATCAATCGGAGCCTGGCTTGGCGAAACCACGGCGTTATCGCTGCCGTTGGTTTGCGCGGTATTGCTAGTGCTCGCCGCAGGTGCGGCGGTGTTGCTTTCCGGCGTGGCGACAGCGCCAGCACCGTTATCAACTGGCGTACCGGCAGCGTTGGTATCCGCATCGGCATTGCTGTCGGTGCTGTTATCGCCCAATGGAATGGACTGGCTATTGTCGCCGCTGCCGTTTTGATCGGCCATCGACACCAAATCAGCCTGTGACGCTTTATGGTTCTGCCACCACCACGCACCGGTTAAACCGACTACGACAAAAATCACCAACCAGGTGAAGATCATCAGCCAGCCATCGCGCTTTTTACGACGCTTACCCAATGAGAAGCTCTGCATCGGCTCGATCTTGGCCGCGCGCACCGGAGCCTGTTTTGCCATCATCGGCAGCAGGTCATCTTCCGGTACATGCACCAGTCGGGCATAGGAGCGAATGTATCCGCGCAGGAATGTCGACGCTAAATCAGCAGGTGACTTATCCTCTTCAATATCACGCACGGTAGTAAGTTTCAGGCACAGGCGTTCAGCGACGTTTTGCTGGGTCAGCCCCATCTGCTCACGGGCCAGACGCAGGCGTTCACCTGTGGAATGTACTGCAGAATTCTCTTGAGTGGCTTCAGTATTCATTAGCTAAATAACGCTGGTACTGTATCGATTGTGGAAAACTTCGCGCCAACCGGTCGCCATAACGTGTAACGTCAGCAGCGTTTCCCTGTTGCGCGGCGAAACGTATCTGTAACCACAGGCTCTCTGCCGTTGCCGGCAAACGCTGATGGTACACTTCTAAAAGCAGCGGAACCGACTGCTGTTCCTGCTGTTCAAGCCGCCTTTCCACTTCCCTTAGCAGTTGACTACCCTGCTCCGGTGCGGCATCCAGCGCGTAACCTAACTGCTCGCGCGCTGCGGCACTCTCATCAGCCTGCAGGTAACAATAGCCCGAAAACAGGAATGCATCCTGACGAGCATCGATTTCCTGCGCCTCAATTGCCAGCTTAAACTGTTGATGCGCTTCGTCATACTGCCTTAAACCGCAGAGAAACGCACCGTAATTGTTAGCCACATAACCATTCAACGGCGCTAACTGCTGCGCCCGCTGATAGTGCCAGCGAGTTTGCGCGCTATTCTGCTGCGCCTGCGCCACCCGAGCAAGGGCCAACGGGACACGATAATCTTTTGGCGCTGCCTGCTGAGCACGCAATAAATTGCGCTGTGCGGCGGCATAATCCTTCACCGCCAGGTAGTGCAATCCGAGCTGCAAACGAATATCCGCTGCGCTTTGCTGTGCGGGATGATTGACACAACCGGTTACAACAAAGCCAGCCAGAATCGCTGCGAGTAATCCTTTACGCATTTCAGTCTCTCCATGAAAAATATGCGGAGAGACTGACATGAGTTACGCCCGGTGAATATCAGCAGGCGCTGGCTTTCAGAGCGCCTTCACAGAGATAGCTTCGCCTGCCATTTTCTTACGCAGCGTACGCTTGGTACGGTCGATCACATCGCCCGCTAGCTGACCACAAGCGGCGTCGATGTCGTCACCACGGGTTTTACGCACGATGGTGGTGAAACCGTAATCCATCAGGACTTTGGAGAAGCGATCGATACGGCTGTTAGAGCTACGGCCATACGGCGCGCCGGGGAACGGGTTCCACGGAATCAGGTTAATTTTGCACGGCGTCTCTTTCAGCAGTGCCGCCAGCTCATGCGCGTTGTCAGTGCTGTCATTGACGTGATCCAACATCACGTACTCAATGGTCACACGGCCCTGATTGGCGTTGGACTTGCCGATGTAGCGTTTTACCGCCGCAAGGAAAGTCTCGATGTTGTACTTTTTGTTGATCGGCACGATCTCGTCACGAATCGCATCGTTTGGCGCATGCAGCGAAATCGCCAGCGCTACGTCGATCATGTCGCCCAGCTTATCCAGCGCCGGCACCACGCCCGAAGTGGAGAGCGTAACGCGACGTTTTGACAGGCCGAAACCAAAGTCGTCCAGCATGATGTCCATTGCCGGTACCACGTTGTTCAGGTTCAGCAGCGGCTCGCCCATGCCCATCATCACCACGTTGGTAATCGGACGCTGACCGGTAATTTTCGCGGCACCGATGATTTTCGCGGCGCGCCATACCTGGCCGATAATTTCTGAGACGCGCAGGTTACGGTTAAAGCCCTGCTGCGCCGTCGAACAGAACTTGCACTCCAGCGCACAGCCTACCTGCGAAGAGACGCACAAAGTTGCGCGATCTGCTTCCGGGATATAGACGGTTTCAACCAGCTGGTCGCCCACGCGGATCGCCCATTTAATGGTGCCATCGGTGGAACGCATCTCTTCCGCCACTTCCGGCGCACGGATTTCAGCGCGCTGCATCAGCTTACCGCGCAGCACTTTGTTGATGTCGGTCATCTGCTCGAAATCATCGCAGCAGTAGTGATACATCCACTTCATGACCTGATCGGCACGGAACGGCTTTTCGCCCATCTCAAGAAAGAATTCGCGCATCTGCTGACGGTTAAGATCCAGCAGGTTAATTTTTTCGTTTTTTGGGGAAACAACCACGGGGGAAGCGGACGACGGCGTCACAATCTGTTCGGACATAATGTTCTCTGGCCTCGTTGTTACACGTTACGGCTCTGGTTAATAGTAGGAAAAAAACAGCGCCCTCGCTGAGGCTGGCTCAACAAGGGCGCATAATTGTACTACATCTGCTGCATGATGCCAGGGGAACCGTTTCACAGATGTTGAACAGCTGTAAAGACGCGTGTCCGCTCAGGCCATCAACGCACTTAGCGAGTGCGTGGGCAGACTTCGTTTTCTGCGAAGAAGTACGCGATTTCGCGTGCTGCAGATTCAGCAGAGTCAGAACCGTGGGTCGCGTTCTCGGTGAAGCTGTCCGCGTAATCCGCACGCAGAGTACCTGCCAGCGCGTTGTCTGGGTTAGTTGCACCCATCAGATCGCGGTGACGCTGAACGGCGTTTTCGCCTTCCAGTACAGAAACCACAACTGGGCCAGAAGTCATGAATTCAACCAGACCATCAAAGAATGGACGGCCTTTATGCTCAGCGTAGAAGCCTTCAGCCTGCTCTTTGGTCAGGTGCAGCATTTTTGCGCCAACGATTTTGAAGCCCGCGCTTTCAAAACGGTTATAGATTGCACCAATCACGTTCTTAGCGACGGCGTTTGGTTTCACGATTGAGAAAGTACGTTCGATTGCCATGTTGACCTCTAGTTAGCATCCTGAAGAATCCGGGAGCTCCTCCCGGTAAGAAAACGCGCCGATTATAGGGACATCATGGCGCGTTGCCTATTAGCGATTAGCGGAATTATTGAAAATAATTGATTTTTGTCGGGGCACGCAGGCAAAAAGTATGCCATATCCAAGCACTCAACCGCGGGTAAAGGCCACCGATGAGAGTTGCCCTGCTTCATCCATCACCACCAGTTGATAACTGCCCGGCTCATCCAGCACCAGCGCCGCACTCTTATTATTCGCGTCCCGCTCCAGCGGCTGCCCGTTCAAAAACCACCAGCGCTGCTCACCTTGTCCGCCCTGCACCGCTACCGGCATCACCAGCACCACTTTGCCCGGCAGCGGCTGTACGCGCTGACCGTTGATCACACCGGTAATCACCATCGGCGGCGCGTTGCCCTGATTGAGTGGCGGACAAGCGAGATCGATCGGCGGCAAGCGCTGCGCACGGCGTTCAGCAACCGGCAGCCAGGGTTCAAGCGGCAGCGGCCACATCAGGCGCTCGTGACTTTGTGCATCCGGGCAGTCTGCTGCTACGCGCAATCCCCGGCTGTTCTGCCAGTAGCGCTGGCGCAAACCATTAACGCCTTCCTGCCCCGGCGCCAGCAGCGTTGGCGGCACGGTTTGATTCAATACCCAGCTCTGACGACGCTGGCGACAGTTCTCGTCGCCGATGGGCAACGGCTGGCCGCCAGGCCAGCAAATGCTCATGGCGCTGACCGCTTGCGGACGCGGATCGCGCGGCGCACCGTTCACCGGCATATGGCCAGCCAGCAAATTATTGACCTGATTCATCACCGGTACCGCCGAGGCAAAACCAAATTGCCCGGCGACAGGCGTGGCATCCGGTCGCCCAACCCACACGCCAATCAGATAGCGCGGCGTGATGCCAATCGTCCATGCATCGCGATAGCCGTAGCTGGTCCCGGTTTTCCACGCCAAAGGCGCAATCTCCGACACCGTGCCGCTGGCCGGCGGTTGCGCTGCGCCAGCCAAAATGCGCCGCACAATCCATGCTGCGCCCGGCGACAGCAGCGGCCTTTCCTGCAGCGGCTGTGTCGTCAGCCAGCGCAACTGCGCCGCATTGCCGTGACGGGCAAAGGCGCTGTAGGCCGCCACAATCTCATCCATGCGTGTGCCGGTGCCGCCCAGCACCAGCGACAGATTGGGTTCTGCGCCGGCTGGAAAGCGCAGATTCAATCCCACGTTACGCAAACGCGCAGCAACGGTTTTTGGTCCCAGCGCATCCAGCAACTGCACCGCAGGAAGATTGAGCGATCGCTCCAGCGCATCGCTGGCGCTCACCGGTCCGTGAAAACCAGAGTCGAAGTTACCGGGACGATAGTCACCGAAGCGGCGCGGCACATCCTGCAGCAGCGATTCACCATGTATCAACCCATCGTCCAGCGCCATGCCATAGACAAAGGGCTTCAGCACCGATCCCGGCGATCGCACGCAGGAGATCATATCGACGTGACCAAAACGGCTGTCGTCATTGAAATCCACCGAACCGACATAGCCGCGCACTTTCATGTTTTGGTGATCCACCACCAACAGCGCCAACGAGGTGCGCGGCGGCAAGTTACTTTTCAGCGACGCCGCCAGATTCTCCAGTTCGCGCTGCAGCGACACATCAATGGTTGAGGTGATTTTGTTGTCGGGTGACAGCGACAATAGGCGGCGAGCCAGCAGCGGCGCACGTTGCGGCATTTGGCGCGGCGGCAGCCACACCGCTTCTTGTTTGATATCGGCGACATCCTGCACTGACCAGACGTGATATTGCGCGAGGCGATCCAACACCTTGTTGCGTGCGGCTTCGGCGCGCTGTGGCCAGCGGTCCGGACGCAGGCGGCTCGGCGCCTGTGGCAGCACCGCCAGCAGCGCCGCTTCCCCTTTGGTAAGTTGCGATGGCGGTTTCCCCAGCCACATCCAGCTCGCCGCGCCAACGCCCTCAACCGTGCCGCCAAAAGGGGCGCGATTGAGATACAGTGTGAGGATGTCGCGTTTAGAGAGATGATATTCGAGCTGTAGCGCACGCCACGCCTGCACCACTTTACCGCGCAGCGTGCGCGGTTGCGGATCAATAAGTCGCGCCACCTGCATAGTGAGCGTGCTACCGCCGGAGACCACGCCGTGATGCAGCACGTTCTGCCCGACAGCGCGCACAATCGCCATCGGATTGATGCCGGGATGCTGCCAAAACCAGCGATCTTCGTAAGTCAGCAGCGCCTCGATATAAGCGGGTGAGACATCCTCCAGCGTCACCGGATAGCGCCACACGCCTTGTTGATCAGCAAAGCGCCACAGCGGTGTACCGTCTTCGGCTACCACCACGCGCGCCGGCTGCAACTCACGCAGCGGCAGCGGCGTAAGTCGATCCAGCAGCCACAGCGCAGCCATTAGCAGCACTAAAAAAAGCGGCAGCCAGCGCCACCGCTGTAGTTGCTTACTTCCAAACATCAATGGTTAACGCACATTGAGTTTTTCCGGCGTGCTGCCAATCGCGCGCCATTCCGGCACATACATCGATTCCACCTGCGGCGGTGGCAAGCGATAGCTGCCCGGCGTCACCGCACGCGCCAGATACAGCAGCGTGCCCGGCGTATAGCCATCCAGCGCCAGCGCGGCGACAAAGCGGTCGTCACGGAATTCGATATGCTTAATGTTGGCTTGCTGCATATCCATCATGCTCTCTTTCAGCGCATCGGCACTGTCGCCTAAACTGGCGCTGCTGTCGCTCAGGTTCTGGTTTTCCAGCTCAAGTCCAGCAGGCAGCAGATCCACCACCAGCGCATCACTGACGCGCTCGCTGGCCGCGACTTTGAGCCGCACCACCAGCAGTTCGCCACTTTTCAGGTTGGTGAGATCCGCTGGCTTACCATCCAGCGTGAAGTACTCACGACTGATCTGCAGCACGTTGCTCATCGGCGACGGTGCGGTGCGCGGATAGCCCACAACATTTAGCGTGCCGTAAAGCGGCGACGCGTTGTCGCTTTTCACCGACACGCCCTGACGCAGCTGATCTTCCGTCATACCAATATTGAGCGGCTGATTGCTGCTGAGCGGTTCCGCTTTGCCTTGTAGTGTCGCCTGCCAGCTTTCGCCTTTATGCTGCTGCAAGGTGCGGGCGGCGAGGAACAACGCGTTGTTTTCTTGCGTCGAGAACCAGCGCTGTCCGTGCACCGCTTTCGCCAGCTCGATCAGCAGCGGACCTTGCATCTCCGGCAGCAGCTGGTTTTCCGTCAACAACGACAAAATCAGTGCGCGATCGCGCACCGGGCTGCCGTAATCGCCGAGCCAGCTGTTAGGCTTACGTTCCAGCCCAATGCCCTGCGCCAGCGCCAGTTGTGCGCGCTGTTGATCGCCCATCAGCTTCAACGCCACGCCAAGCTGCACCATCGCCAGGCCCGATTTAGCCTGATCGCGCTTTTCATACAGCGCACGCAACGCGCCGAGCGGTGCCTGCTGCTGACGTGCCAGCACCAATCCGGCGTAGGCCTGCACGCTGAAACGCAAACCATCTGCATCGCTGCTCCAGCTGGTTTCGATTTGCGTGGGATCCTGCAGATAGCGCAGCAGACGTTCGTCGGCGCGGGTAATCACGCCATCCGGCACGCTGTAACCGGCTTCGCTGGCGCGCAGCAGGAAATCAGTGACGTAAGCCGTCAGCCAAAACTCTTCCTGACTCTCTTTGCTCCACAAACCAAAGCTGCCGTTGCCGCGCTGCATGCCGGCAAGGCGCGCGATGCCGGTATCAATCGAGGCGCGACGCGCTTCATCGTTGCTGGTTTTGATGCCCATCGCCGTCAGCTGCGCATGGTTGGTGAACACCGACGGCCAAATGCCGCTGGCGGTCTGTTCAAGGCAGCCATAAGGATAGGCATACAGCGAACTGATGTAGCTGGCGATATTCAGCGGCGGACGGTTGCTGAGTGACAGCTGTCCGCTCAAGGTATCCTGCTGCAATCCATTGAAGGCGCTCGCCATCACCTGCCAGTTCTGACCGGTTTGCATCACGTTATCGAAGCTCAGCGTTTGTGCCGGATAAGCCGGACGCACGCCAATTTTCCATTTGCGCTCGCTGGCTGCCAGCGTTTCGCCCGGCAAACTCATGCCGGAAACCTTGACCTGCACATCGCCCTCACCAAAGCCGCCCTGAGCTTTGACCGGAATTTGCAAAGTGGTGCGCGCGCCTTTCGCCAGCTGCACGCTGGCGGGGATCTGGCCGTTAAGGGCGATCTGGCCGCTGGCCGTGACGTTGATTTTAAGCGTCTGCGGTTGATCGGTGAGGTTGGTGAGATCCAGCGCCAGCGTAGATTGATCGCCGCTGGCCAGGAAGCGCGGCGTCGCCAGTTCGCTGATCAAGGGTGCAGCAACTACCAGCTTGCGATCGGCCGAGCCGAAGCTGTCGGCGCTCCACACCTGCGCCATCAAACGCAGTTCGCCATTGAACGCCGGGATCGGCAGTTCCAGCGTGCCTTCACCGTTGGCATCCAGCGTTACGGGCTGCAACTGCTGCGCCACGATCTGCACCTCGGTGACCGGCTTTTTACCGCCGCGCGACAGCGTATCGGCATCGTCGCCGTCACCGCCAAAGCGCAGCGCGGCCAGCTTGCCACCGCCTTCAATCAGCTGACCGAACACATCGTACTGATCGGCGTTATAGCGCTTGCGGCCAAAAAACGCGTCCCACGGGTTCGGGGTTTTGTAATCGGTAATGTTGAGCACGCCGCTGTCCACCGCCGAGAGCAATACCTGAACCTGCTGCGGCAACGCGCCACCTTCACGGCTGGCTTTGACCTTCACTTTTAGCGCCTGCTCAGGACGGATTTTATCCGGCGCGTCGAGCGCTAAGCTGAGGCGACGCGCTTCAGTCGCCATCGGCAGATGCAGCAAGCCCACCGCACGTTTCGGCGTGACGCCGCTGGCTTTGTCGCCGTCACGCACCACGATGGCGCTAAGATAGAGATCGTGTCTCTTCCAGCTGTCGCTAATCGGTACATCAATGGTCGCGCCGCCCGCCGGAACGTTCAGCGGTTGCCACCACAGCGTGCCGCTGCTGGATTCCACCATCAGATAGCCTTTACCGGCAGCAGGCGATTCCACCTGTACATGCGCGGTGTCGCCCGCCTGATAGGCGGTTTTATCGATTTTCAGTTTGACCTGATCCGGACGCAGCGCGCCGGTGCCGTTGGTGTTGTCCTGCCACCAATATCCCGCCTGGAAACGCACGCTGCTAATGATGTTGTCGCCGGCATGCACTTCCAGGCGATAGGTGCCCCACTCCACCGGGAAGCTCACCTTCTGGCTGCCGCCCGCTGCAATTGTGATGCGCTGCTGCTCCTCCTGCAGATCCTTTTGATCGAAGCGCGACTGCCAGCCTTCGCTGTCAGAGAAGCTCCAGTAATAGTCGCGGCGTTCGTGGATCAGGCGCACATCAAGATCTGATGCCGCCAGTTTCTCGCCCTGCGGATTGGCGTAGACCACGTCGAACTCCGCCAGACTGTTTTCCGCCACGGTCGGCTCATCGTGATAACGGTCGGTGCGATAGTCATATACCGATTCGCTGTTAAACAGCGGACGAATGCCGGGCAGCGCCGGAGCCGGCCAAATCGCCTGAGTCGCGCGGCGCGTCACCGGACGGCCGCCGGTTTCCAGCAGGCTGGCTTGCAGAATCAGATTGAGCGGCGAATGACTCTCTTTCCAGCTGCTCTCAACGTTGAGCTGCAATTTGCCGCTCTCATCCAGCTTCTCATCCACATCATCGAGCGAGCGTTTCAGCTCTTCAGTGATGTCGCCAAATTGATAGCCTGGCAGCGCGGCAACCGCTTCACGTGCCGGGCGCAGGAACAGCTGCCCTTGCAACTCGTTACCTGCGGCAGGCGCACCGTACAAATAGCGGCCTTCGACCGCAAAAGTAATGTCGTCATCTGGCGTCACCGGCTGCGCGCTGTTGGTTAGATCCAGTGCCATGCGCTCTGGCAGGAAGTCTTCTACGTGGAACGGCCAACTGCGCGGCTGGTTATCGCCGCTGTTGATGCGCAGCGTCCATTCGCCAGTCATTGCGGAAGCAGGTAACGCAAAACGATGTTGATAGACGCCGTTTTCCGGCTGCCAGACAAAGGTCTGCGACACTTCGCCATTCGGCTGCACCACTTCGGCTTTCACCGGCTGCGACGGCAATGGTTTGCCGTCAGCATCACGCAGCAGCGCGTTGACGATCACCGTTTCACCCGGACGATAGAGATCGCGCGGACCAAATACGAAGAACTGTTTGTCATAGCCTTGCGGACCATCAATCGGAAACTCAGCCAGATCCAGCGCCGGACGATTGAGATCGATCAGCGAGGTTTGGCCCTTTTGTGTCGCCAGCAGCAGCTTGCCTTTGGCATTCGCCGGTAAGCGCAGATGACCGTTGCTGTCGCTGGTGCCGCTGGCGAGTTGTTTGCCTTTTTCATCCAGCAACTGCACGCTGACATCATCCAGCGGCGCGCCGTTGGCCAGGCTTTGGGCGAACAGTTCCAACTGTTCGGGGAATTGGTGCAGCGATAAACCGATGTCGCTCAATGTGAAGAGTGTCGCCGGCTGCGTGTAGTTGTAGGTTCCGGCCTGTTTCATCACCGCCAGATAGACGCCCGGCTGTTTCAGCGCATCGACATCGCCCAGCGGCAGTTGCATTTTCTCGCGCGTATTGCGCGCCGGATTGAGATCGAAGCGTGCGCCGTAAACCAGATCGGCATTTTTCAGCAGCTCGCGCGATTCCCAGTACGACATGTTGTTGCCGTAATTCCACTGGGCGAGAAAATCGGCTAGCGAGGCACTTTTCACGCGGAAGAAATCGACGTCGACGTTATTCACATTTAATGCCAGCACCGGCAAACCCTGCGTCAGGCACAGCGGCAACAGCGATCCGCGACTGGCAAAGCCCACCATCGGCTGGATATCGCGCGTGGTGAGCGTTTGGCTAAAAGGCGCGGATAAGGTGCTGCCATCGGCCGCTTTGAGACCGGCATCGACGTTAACCGTCAACTTGCGCGACGGTTCAGGATGACGAAAACGCAGCGCTTTACCGTTTTGCGCCAGCTCCCAGCCGCCGTCGACCTTGCCGCTTTTATCATCGGTAATTTGCACATGCGCGGCAAAATCCTGTTTGCTATCAAGTGGCGAATTGAAGGTCAACACCAGCGCGGCAGCGCCGTCGAGTTGCAGTTCGGAGAGATCGATAACGGATAGCGATTGCGGCGTTGTTGCTGCGGCTGGTGTTTCCTGCGCGTGACTCGTCAAGGTTACGCCGCCCAGTAATACACCACCGATCAGCGCGCTGAGCAGCAGCCGGTTAAAACGTTTTGCCATGGTAATTCCCTCACCAGTCCCAGAAGTTAAGAAAACGCAATTTCGCGCAATTTCACATCAACCCGCCGACTTTAGCAATCACACCCTTGAGATAGCGTTCACATTCCCGGACACTGGTCGTTTCCCGTTTGCTGAGAAGAGGTTGCTATGACAGCCATATTTGTGTCCGCTGATTGGTTGAAAGAACATTACACCGAGGAAACATTGCAGGTGCTTGATGCCCGCATGTTGCCGCCTGGCCAGGAAGCCGTACGCGATCTGCAGGCTGAATATCTGGTTGGCCATCTGCCGAATGCCCCGTTCTTTGATATCGAAGCGTTGTCCGATCACACCTCACCTTATCCGCACATGATGCCGCGCGCCGAATCCTTTGCGGTGGCGATGCGCGAATTGGGCGTCAGCCAGGATAAACATCTGGTGGTGTATGACGAAGGCAACCTGTTCTCGGCACCGCGCGCATGGTGGATGCTGCGCGCCTTTGGCTGCGAAAATGTGTCGATTCTCGCCGGAGGATTACAGGGCTGGAAAGCGGCCGGTTTCGATGTCGCCACCGGACCAGTAAGTTTACCGGAAGGCGAATTCGAAGCGACTTATGATGGCGCACAGGTGAAACGCCTGACCGACGTGCTGCTGATCAGCCACGAAGGCGGTGCGCAAATTATTGATGCACGCGCGGCCAACCGTTTTAACGCCGAAGTGGATGAACCGCGTCCGGGCTTGCTGCGCGGACATATTCCTCACAGCCTGAACGTGCCGTGGAACAGTTTGGTGGTAAATGGTGAACTGAAACCGGCAGCGGAACTGCGCGATCTGTTTGATCAGGCGGGCGTAAAACTGGATCAGCCGGTGATTGCCAGCTGCGGTTCAGGTGTTACGGCGGTGGTGGTGATTCTGGCGCTGACGTCGCTGGGTGTACGGGATGTGACGCTGTACGACGGTTCGTGGGGCGAATGGGGCAGCCGCGACGATTTACCGATCGAGAAGTAATAGCAGGTCGCCATAAATGGCGACCCTACATGTAAGGTGCGGGTTATATAATCCGCTGACTGCCCTTGAAATCGCGCAGGAAACTGCCCCAGCGACGTTCATAGAAAGGCGTGATGTGGGCAGTAAAGAAGTGGCTCACGCCGCGGTCTTCATTCACCACTTCACAGATATCAATGGGGGCATCATCGGCCAGCGTGTCTGTTGCTACGCCGCCCGCCGCTTGAATAATTTCATCGATATCGCTATCGGCTTCGATACCAATCAGCAGGTTGGGTTCTTCGGTGGCACTTTCGCGAATGCTGGCGATGTAAGCACGGCGCACCTGCTTGTACTTGGCAAACAGCTGCGTCAGTGAATCAATCATCTGCGCTGGCGGCTCGGCCACTTCAGACAGCAGCAGCGCCTGGCCGCCTTCCAGCACGGTTTGCTGGCTCAGCGCACTGCCCTCTTCGCCAATCAGATGCGCGATTTCACCCGGCGAAAACTCTTTGCCCGCTGGCAGCTTCGGATTGAGGAACAGCGTTTCGCCTTGCGTAATCTCAAACAGCGTACGCACCGGCATGCGCAGATAAGGCTGCTCATCTTTGATTGCCTCGCCCATCGCTTCTTCGGAGGTGAAGAACGGGATCACGCTGCCACCACCCTCTTTTTCCCAATGCTGTAATTCGACCGGCGAAGTCGCATCAAACTGCTCAGCGGGACTTTCGCCTGGCACCCAAACATCGGCGTCCAGCAGCAGTTGGAAAAATTCCGGACGGTGCGCAGGCTCGGTGGCCGCCAGCTTCAGCACCTCTTCAAGACGGTTACTCATTTATCGTATTCCAAAAAAGACGGCAAGCTTACGCCTGCCGTGATGAGGACTATTTTAGTAACAGATTGGCGACAGTGCGCACACCCAAACCGGTCGCACCAGCGGACCACTGATCCACCGCGCCTTTGCGATACGTCGCGGAGCAGTCAATGTGCAGCCAGCCTTGCTGATATTTGCTGACAAAATGCGACAGGAACGCCGCCGCGCTGCTCGCACCTGCCGCGTGTGACGGGCTGGCGATGTTATTCAGATCGGCAAAGTTCGAAGGCAGATGGCTGCGATGGAACTCGGCCAGCGGCAAGCGCCAGAAGGCTTCGTTTTCGCCGGTCGCACTGCCGAGCAGCGATTCCGCCAGCACATCGTCAAAGGTAAACAGCGCGTGGTAATCGTTGCCCAAGGCGGTTTTCGCCGCGCCGGTCAGCGTTGCCGCATCGATCAGCAGTTCAGGATTCTGCTCGCTGGCATCGATCAGGCCATCGGCCAATACCAGGCGACCTTCCGCATCAGTATTCATCACTTCCACGGTTTTACCGTTGCGATAGCGAATGATGTCGCCCAGGCGGAATGCGTTGCCGCTGACCATGTTGTCGGCGCAGCACAGATACAGTTTCACGCGCTTGTTCAGACCGCGCGAAATCGCCAGCGCCAGTGCGCCGGTCAAGGTTGCCGCGCCGCCCATATCGGACTTCATCGAGTCCATGAAGGCGCTTTGCTTCAGGCTGTAACCGCCGGTATCGAAGGTGATACCTTTACCGACCAGACAAGCATAAACCGGCGCACTTTCATCGCCGCCTGGGTTGTAATCCAGCGCCAGCAATACCGGCGCGCGCGTTGAACCACGGCCCACGGTGTGAATGCCGGCATAACCCTGCTCGCGCAGATCGTCGCCTTTGGTGATGCGATAGCTCACCGCTTTGCCGCCCACTTCATTGATCAGATCAACCGCGTTATGCGCCAGCTGCTCTGGACTAAGATCTTCCGCCGGCAGGTTAATGGTGTCGCGCACCCAATCGACAATCTTCAGACGACGCGCAAATTCAGCCTGATCGGCCTCATTGAATTCCGGCCATTCGACCTGACGTTTGCCTTTCGGGCTGCGATAGCCTTGCCAGAATGCCCAGCACTTCTCTAAATCCCAGCCTTCGCCCTGCAGTGAGACGTGACGAATGCCCTGACCGTCCAGCTTGCGACCCGCGCGCTGGATGCTCATCAGCGCATCTGCGCCAGTCAGGTGAATGGTCATGCCACTTTCGTTACTGCTCAGCAGCGCTTTATCACCCCAGCGCGCGTCGGCGGCCTGGGAGCTGAGCGTAATTATCATCGGTTGTGTTGTCATCGCGTGGCTCCGTTTGCGTTAGGTGTCACCTTGCGCCAGAACCGGCGCAAGGGGTGCATGAATTAGCGGGCGTTTGTTGCAGGCGAGAGCGCCCGCAAACGCGTTACCGCTTTGTTAACCA
Source organism: Pantoea sp. SOD02 (assembly GCF_024707505.1). Taxonomy (GTDB): domain Bacteria; phylum Pseudomonadota; class Gammaproteobacteria; order Enterobacterales; family Enterobacteriaceae; genus Pantoea; species Pantoea symbiotica. Next base: position 3,038,494 of record NZ_CP102604.1, read on the forward strand.
GCTCGATAGCGTACTCAATTTCCTCTGCGCTGGTGAAGCGTCCGAGCGAAAAACGCAGCGAGCTGTGTGCCAGCTCCTGCTCAACGCCCATCGCGCGCAGCACATAGGAAGGTTCGAGACTGGCCGAGGTACAGGCGGAACCGGATGACAGCGCCAAATCTTTCAGCGCCATAATCAGCGATTCGCCATCGACGTGGGCAAAACTGATATTGAGGATGTTCGGAGCGCCCTGCTCCAGCGAACCGTTCAGGTTCACGTTACCCAGTTGACTAATGCCGCGCCACAGACGCTGGCGCAACTCGGCCAGACGCGCCATTTCGCTGCTCATCTCTTCGCGCGCAATGCGGTAGGCTTCGCCCATGCCGACAATCTGATGCACCGGTAAAGTGCCCGAACGCATGCCGCGCTCGTGGCCGCCACCGTGCATCTGCGCATCAATTTGCAGACGCGGTTTACGACGCACCCACAGCGCGCCGATGCCTTTCGGTCCATACAGTTTATGCGCCGAGAAGGACATCAAATCCACCGGCAGTTCAGTGACATCAATCGACAGTTTGCCGACGCTTTGCGTGGCATCAACGTGGAACAGGATGTCACGCGCACGGCACAGCGCGCCGAGTGCGGCGATATCCTGAATCACACCGGTTTCATTATTGACGTGCATCAGCGACACCAGCACCGTGTCGTCGCGCAGTGCAGATTCGAGCATCTGCGGCGTGACGATACCGTCGCTGCCCGGCTGTAAGAAGGTGACATCAAAGCCTTCGTGCGCCAGTTGCTGGCAACTGTCGAGCACTGCTTTGTGTTCGGTTTGGCTGGTAATAATGTGCTTGCCGCGCGCCTGATGGCATTGTGCGGCACCTTTAATGGCAAGGTTGTCCGCTTCGGTAGCGCCGGAGGTAAAGACGATTTCACGCGGATCGGCGTTGACCAACTCCGCAATCTGATTGCGAGCCACATCAACGGCTTCTTCAGCCTGCCAGCCAAAACGGTGGGAACGGGACGCGGGGTTACCGAAAGTGCCATCCATCGTGAGGAACTGCATCATTTTGGTGGCGACACGCGGATCCGCAGGCGTAGTAGCTGCGTAATCCAGGTAAATCGGTAATTTCATTGCGCTAAAACTCCGTATAAAAAATCATACGTCTTTATAGCACGAATCGGCCCATCCTGAGTTAACAGGAAAGGCCGAGCCAGAATAGATTAAGCGCGCAGATTAACGTTGATGGTTTCTTGCACACGATGCTGCTGGAAGCGGCGATTATCGACCGTGTTCTGACGATCGGCCACTTCGAGGATTTCCTGATTATTCACCAGTTCCGCCAGCGTGATGTTGTTGAGGAAATCGCTAATGCGCTCACTCAGGTCACGCCACAAAACGTGGGTCAGGCAACGCTCGCCGCCCTGGCAGCCTTCTTTGCCCTGGCATTTGGTGGCATCGACAGATTCGTCAACGGCGGTAATCACCGCGCCCACAGCAATCGCGCTTGAATCTTTACCTAACAGATAACCGCCACCTGGACCACGAACGCTGGCAACCAAGCCGTGCTTACGCAGACGTGAGAATAACTGCTCCAGATAGGACAACGAGATGCCCTGACGCTCAGAAATATCAGCTAGCGGCACAGGGCCCTCATTGGAGTGCAGTGCAACGTCCAGCATAGCGGTTACGGCATAACGTCCTTTGGATGTCAGTCTCATAGCATACAACCTCGTAAGCGTCCGTCCGGTTATCGGCGGGTTATCTGATGAATTGGATGCAGTCTGACATTCCTGAGTAAAACGGTCAACTATTTAACCTAGTAATTTGCTCAACTATTTAACCAAGTGTTTTACTCAACTATTATCCACATTACCTTTGCGCTTTTCGAACGATGCCATCATGCCGCGTAGGATGTTCAGTTCGTCGCGTTCCGGACGCGCACGCGTATATAAACGACGCAGCTTGCTCATCACCTGGCTTGGCGTACCTTCACGGATAAAGCCGCTGTTCAGCATCATCTGCTCGATGTGCTGATAGAAGCGCTCGAGATCGTCAACCAGCGGATACGGTGACTCGACAGCTTGTTCCGTCGGCGCGGCTTTTTCCTGCGCGTTCAGCCAGGCCATGCGCACTTCGTAAGCGATAATCTGCACCGCCATCGCCAGATTCAGTGAGCTGTATTCCGGATTGGCCTGAATCGCGACGTGATAGTGACACTTCTGCAACTCTTCGTTGGTCAGGCCGACTCGCTCGCGGCCAAACACTAATGCAACCGGCGCCTGCTGGCCCTCTTCCACGCTTTTAATGCCGCACTCACGTGAATCCAACATTGGCCACGGCAGTGAACGTGAACGTGCGCTGGTGCCAACCACCAAACTACAGCCGGCAATGGCTTCATCCATGGTATCGACAATGCGCGCATTACCAATGACATCGCTGGCACCGGCGGCGAGGGAAATGGCCTGTGAATCCGGTTTCACCAGCGGATTGACCAGATAAAGGTTGGTTAAGCCCATGGTTTTCATCGCGCGTGCGACGGAGCCCATGTTGCCAGTGTGCGAGGTTTCTACCAGTACGATTCGGATATTCTGCAGCATAATTAGAGGCGGTCAGGGAAATGATGGCGCGCATCCTAACATAAAAAGAGGACATTTGCTGAACACGCTGATATACTCCGCGCCGTTTTCCCCGTTCTTTAACATCCAGCGAGAGATACCGATGCATCCGATGCTCAACATCGCCGTGCGCGCAGCGCGCAAGGCCGGAAATTTAATTGCCAAGAATTATGAAACCCCGGACGCAGTTGAAGCTAGCCAGAAAGGCAGCAACGACTTCGTTACCAATGTTGACCGTGACGCAGAACGTCTGATTATCGAAGTAATTCGTAAATCGTACCCGAAACACACCATCATCACCGAAGAAAGCGGTGAACTGGCGGGCGAAGATCAGGATATTCAATGGGTAATCGATCCGCTGGATGGCACCACCAACTTCATTAAACGTCTTCCACACTTCTCAGTATCTATCGCTGTGCGCATCAAAGGCCGCACCGAAGTGGCTGTGGTTTACGATCCAATGCGTAATGAACTCTTCACCGCCGTACGCGGTCAGGGCGCACAGCTGAACGGCTATCGCCTGCGCGGCAGCACGGCTCGCGATCTGGATGGCACCATTCTGGCTACCGGCTTCCCGTTCAAGTTGAAACAGCACGCAACGCCATACATCAACATCGTTGGCAAACTGTTTACTCAGTGTGCCGATTTCCGTCGCACCGGTTCAGCGGCGCTGGATCTGGCTTACACCGCAGCGGGTCGCGTTGATGGTTTCTTCGAGATTGGCCTGAAGCCGTGGGATTTCGCCGCGGGCGAACTGCTGGTTCGTGAAGCGGGTGGCCTGGTGACTGACTTTACCGGCAACCACGGTTACGTGATGTCAGGTAACATCGTTGCGGGTAACCCACGCGTAGTGAAAGCGATGCTGGCATCGATGCGTGAAGAATTGAGTGAAGCGCTGAAGCGCTAAATGAGAGAAGGCGGCTGAATCAGCCGCCTTTTTTATTTACCGACGTTCGTGACTTAATACCTGACGCGGTTGCGTCTTGCGTCCTACGCGACCCATCAAGGCCGCCAGTACCGCTTCAATCACCAGCATAAAGAAGGTGAACCAGCTTGCTTTCGCCGTTGCGGCAGCGGCTTGCTCAGCCACTTCACGCGCTTTCTGCTCCGCCTGCTGTTTCAACTGCTGATATTGCTGTACGGCTTTTTTGTAGCTCTCTTCAGTCTTCGTCACAATCTGCTCAACTTCCTGATCGCTTTTACCGGTACGCGCTTTAATAATATTTTTCAGCGCATCACGATCGGCAGCCTGCAATGTATCTGAATGACGATTCATAACGCCTTTCAACCAATTAGCCAGATCATTGTCAGCATTCTGTGGATTTTGTGCGGTTTGTTCCGCTTGATTTTGCGCATTATTGGCTTCGTTATTTACATCCTTTTGCAGATTCTCAGGTTGTAATTCTGACTTGCCGGTTTGACGCAACGTAGTTTGCAATTCATTTTTTAAATCATCTAAATTGATATTACTTTCCTGCAGCTTCTCTTTTGCCATATTGGTGAGTGAAGGCGCCGCAGCGGAAATTCCACTGCCAACCGCATTAACCCCAGCGCCTAAAATATTAAAGGCTCCACCAATAATTCCAGTGGCTAAGGTAATCGCCAGCCACAGCGTGAGAATGGTGCTGACGCCAAACATCAGTAAGCCGTGCATCGCCCCTTCGCGCTGCGCCAGACGTCCCGCAACGTAGCTACCCACGGCCATGGCGATCAGCATACTCACGCCTGTCCAGATTAACGCGCCAGTTCCCAAATGCTGGAGTGGGTTTTGTTCCTGCTGCGGATCGATGGTGGTCGCACCAATTGCCGTGCCTAATATACCTAATAAAATATGGATGATTAGCGCAGCGATAACGCCTGCAAATACCGCGCTCCAGGAAATACGCTTCAACGGCAAACCGACATGATTTTCATGAACAGTTTCTACACCGCCATTATTAATCCGGGTTTCAGGCATCGTTTTTTCCTCGCAAAATATTACGATAAATAATTATTGTTACTGAATGGACCAGAAGCCTGACTGGTAACAATTAGCGTAGTCGGTGAACGCTATTTCCACCAGATTAGTACAGGGATGAGATTTAATTATATGAGGCGGATAACGATTTAAACGCAGACGATACTATTACCGCTGCGTTTATTATTTTTTAGACTACATGAAAGGACGAATTCCGCCGCCAATGCCCGGCGAAGCACTTTGCCATAATGCAACGCCCGCAACGATTAACAACGCGCTGCCCAATAATGCGAGCAACGGCATAAACAACTTAGCCGAAGGATGGCTGCCGCCAGCCTGTCCTAAACGTTGCGCCAGCACACGGGAACGCTGCACTAACAAGCCGAGCGCCGAAACTGTCAACGCCGTGCCCACCGCCATCGCCACGGCAGAGGCAACGCCCCACGCATAAACTCCGATCACTTTGGCAAACAGCAGCATCATGATGGCACCGGAACAGGGCCGCAGCCCCATGGAAAACACCACCAGCGCCTGCGTTTTAGCGCTAACCGCCTGATCCATCTGTGCGGCGCTGGGCAGATGCGCATGACCGCAGCCGCAGTGTTCATCATGCTGATGTGTAGGACGAATAGCGTGAATCTGCAGCTTTGGCTGACGGCGCAGTTGCTGGCGCAGCGATCGTAGTGCACGCCAACCGACCCAAACACCCAGCGCGACAACGAGCAGATAACTACCCTTCTCCAGCCAGTAACTGCCGAGATGCATCTGGCGCGACGAGGTTTGCAGCACCACCAGCATCAGCGTCACCAAACCAATCGCCACGCCGCCTTGCAGCAAAGCCGCCAATAGCGTCAGTTTCATGCTGGTTTTCAACTTTGCCGGATGAGTGGCGAGGAAGGTGGTGATCACCACTTTGCCGTGTCCCGGACCCAGCGCATGCAATACGCCATATGCGAGGCTAAACAGCATCAGCGTCACGCCCGCTTGCTGCGGTTGTTCAGCGACCTGTTGCAACAGCTGCGTCATCTCGCGATTCAGGACTTTTTGCCACAGCACGCTTTGCAGCAAAATCTGCGACCAGTGCTGCCACAGCAGTACGCCAGCAAGCAGTAATAATGCCGCCATCAGCCACAGCGGCCATAAACGACGTGAGCGAGAAGGCAGCGAAATCAATGACATGTCAGCGTTACCGTTTGGGCGAATTGCTGGCCAAGATCCATATCCTCCGGCGGCGCATCGGCTTTATCCAGCGATAGCGCATATTGTTTCAGCGAGTCATCCGGTTTCGGCGTGTGCAGTTCGATTTGGCAATGGGATTTAACGGTGTCGTCCATGGTTAATGCCTGTGGATTATCGTAATACATATCAACGAAATAACTGGGATCAAAGGTCTGAATGCGATACTGCTTCGCACTTAATAACTGTGGCTCGCCAAACGGCACGATGAACTCCAGCACCGCTTTGTTGCCGTTACGCGATAAGTTGTACTCTTTCGGCAAATTGAGGAACTTGACCCGATTTTTGTCCTGCCACACTTCGGTGAAATAGTGTTGCCCAAGCACGTTGGCCATCACCTGCGCCGCCAGCTTTTTCCATACCACATCGCCAGGTTTGGCCTTACCTGCGTCGTACAGCAGATCGGCAGAGGTAATCTCATCCATGGTCCACACCATTTTCATGCCGCTAAGATGTTGGTTGTCACTGATGAACTCGGTTTTCATATCAATAAAGCTGTGCGGATGTGACCAGGCTGCGGTGCTGAACAACAGCGTAAACGTAATGAGTGCAATTTTCATGTGTTATAAAGTAACAATTTTAGAGTGAAGTGTAGAGTGGTCCAGAAAAATTGTGACCCGCCCTAAAGCTCTGAACAAAAGTCACGACAAAGTGCAAGGTTACCGCGTGGAGTTAGCTATTCTTAGCTCAAAAGTGACCTGCGGATAAACCATTGATGAGTTCTGCACCTTCCTCTGCACCACTCTTCAGCCGCTCCCAGCGTCGTTGTCATCTGTTACTGCTGCTATTTCTGCCCGCTCCCGCGTTGACGCTTGAAAAGCTCTGCCAGTTAAATGGCGTGGCGCCTGTTGTCGCCCGACAGGATATCGCGGATGTGGGAGAGGAGATACAGCGTTACCATCAACTGGAGCTACACCAGATGGTCGATGGCAGCTTCCGCATTCATGGGACGGAACTGGACAGGCGGCTGTGCCTGATCCACTGGCTGCGACGCGCGCTGCGTTTGTCGCAGGATTTTGTCTGCGAGCATTTTGCCCCAGTGCTGCGTCAGCGCTTGAAAGTACTGAAAATCGAGAAAGCGCTGTGGGATGAAACCAACCTGCAGGCGCTGATCCAGCACTGCAGCCTGCGCCTGGCGCGCGACTTCAGTGCACGCGACCGCCTGTTTCTGCAAATCTTCATGAAGTATTCGCTGTGTCAGCGACAAAACGCCCTGTTCAATGACGGGCAACGCGCATGGCTGGCGGAAAAAGCCGAGCGAGCTGCCGCCGACGACGTGATTCATCACTGGCAGAAACGCTGCCACATAGCGCCGGATGTGAGCGAAACCGACTTCTGGACGCTGTTGTTTAGCTTGATTCACGCGCCAACCGCTACGCAACTGGAGCATCCACAAGCGGTAAAGCTGATGCAGTCAGTGGAAGCGCTGATTACGCGCTTTGAGCAGCTGGCACAAACCACCTTCAGGAATCGATCCGAACTCAGTCAGCAACTCTTTACGCATCTGGCGCAGGCGCTGGATCGCAGTCATTTCGCCATCGGCATTGATAACAGCGTGGCGTTGGATGTCGCACGACTCTACCCGCGCCTGCTGCGCACCACGGAGCGCGCGCTTGAGCATTTCAGCCGTAATTTTGCCACGCGTTTTAGTGCTGAAGAGGTGAGTTTGGTGGCGGTATTGTTTGGTGCCTGGCTGATGCAGGAGAGTGCATTGCAGGAAAAGCAGGTGCTGCTGCTGACAGGCGCGGATGCCGCGCTGGAGCAGTTGCTGGAGCAGCAGTTACGTGAAATGACATTGTTACCGATTAACATCAGCTATCAGGACGTCGTGCATTTTCAGCGTGAAGGCGCGCCGCGCGATATCGCGCTGGTGATCACGCCGTACGCCATTTCGTTGCCGCTGTTTTCACCGCCGCTGATCCAGGCTGAGCTGCCGCTGAGTAGCCATCAGCAGCAGCGCATTCGCCAGTTGCTGGAGAGTTAAGCGGCGCGCGGACGCAGGAACAGCGCCGGCAGCGCCACTAACGCCATCACCCAGAACAGATGTCCTTGCAGATGAGCAAACAGCACACCGCAAATCATGGTCATCACCGCAATACCGCCGCCCATGGCCTGCGCCGAGTAGAGCGATTGCAGACGAATCACTTCCGCACCTTTGCGCGCGGCAATAAATCGCATCGCCGCTAAATGGCAGACGGTAAAGCTGCCGCAGTGCAAAATCTGCGCCACGATCAGTAGCGGCAAGGCGGTGCTGGAGCCGAGCATCGTCCAGCGGATAATGGCGCACACGCCCGATAACAGCAGCAAATCGCGCGCGCTCCAGCGGCGGAACAGCCGGCTGCTAAGAGCAAAAATGATGATTTCAGCCACCACGCCCAGCGACCACAAATAGCCGATAATCGACGCGGAATAACCGCTCTCCTGCCACCAAATCGCGCTAAAGCTGTAGTAAGCCGCATGTGCGCCCTGCAACAATGTCACGCATAACATAAAGCGCCACACCGCATTTTCACGCAGCAAATCACGCCATGCCTGCCAGCCACCGTCGGTGGACGTCTGACGTTCACTGCCCTGCGGCTTAGTCGCAGGCGTTAACATCATCCCACCCAACATGCTGATCGCGCCCAGTGACAGCAGCACCAGAATCGCCTGAGACGAGAACGCAGTGACCAGCATGCCGGTTAACGCAGAACTGATGACAAACGCCAGCGAACCCCAGAGACGAACCGGGCCATAAGTCAGGCCGATTTGCTGCGTCCAGGTGGCGGCCAGCGCATCACTTAACGGCACCAGCGGTGAGAAAAACAGGTTGAAGCCGATCATCACGAACAGCAGCCACATCCATTGTTGCCCCAGCCAATAACCGATGGCGAACAGGCAGGTCATCAGCGCCAGCAGGCGCAGCGCGGTGATCAGCTGGGAGGGATTTTTTACCTGCGAAGCAATCAGCAAGCTGCCGATAAAACGCGCCACCATGCCGCAACCCAGCAGCAGGCCGATTTTTTCCGCATCGAGTCCGGTGCCTTTTAGCCACACGCTCCAGAAAGGTAGGTAAATGCCGTAACAGAAGAAGTAAGTGAAGTAGCCCAAACCGAGCCATTTGGCGGAGCCGATTGCCATATTCCCTCCAGCAAAAATGCTGCTGAGCAGCACGAGTGGCCGCTACTTTGTCAGAGCGCTGCCGCGACGGCAATAAAAAAAGGATGGCTTGCGCCATCCTTTTTTGAACTGCATCGACTAGCGTAAAACTTACGCGTACACCGGGAGACGGCTGCAGATTTCCAGCACTTTCTGTTTGGTACGTTCGATGGTCGCTTCGTCGTTAATGTTGTCCAGCACGTCAGCGATCCAGCCAGCCAGCTCGCGAACGTCAGCTTCCTGGAAGCCACGACGCGTCACCGCTGGGGTACCAATACGCACGCCTGAAGTCACGAACGGGCTCTTCGGATCGTTTGGTACGCTGTTTTTATTCACGGTAATGTTGGCGCGGCCCAGAGCGGCATCAGCTTCTTTACCGGTCAGGTTTTTGCTGACCAGATCGATCAGGAACAAGTGGTTGTAAGTGCCACCGGAAACGATGTTGTAACCGCGCTCCAGCAGAACTTCCACCATTGCTTTCGCGTTCTTAGCAACTTGCTGCTGATAGGTTTTGAACTCTGGCTCCATCGCTTCTTTGAACGCCACCGCTTTACCAGCGATCACGTGCATCAGAGGACCGCCCTGACCGCCCGGGAACACCGCGGAGTTCAGTTTTTTATACAGATCTTCGTCACCGTTTTTCGCCAGGATCAGGCCGCCGCGCGGACCCGCCAGAGTTTTATGGGTGGTTGAGGTCACGATATGTGCATGAGGAACCGGGTTCGGGTAAACGTCTGCGGCGATCAGGCCCGCAACGTGTGCCATATCAACGAACAGGTACGCGCCAACGCTGTCTGCGATTTCACGCATTTTGGCCCAGTCGCACACGCCAGAGTAAGCAGAGAAGCCGCCGACGATCATTTTTGGCTTGTGGGTTTGCGCCAGTTCAGCCAGCTCTTCGTAGTTGATTTTGCCGGTTTCATCGATGCCGTAAGGGATAACGTTGTACAGCTTACCGGACAGGTTTACTGGAGAACCGTGCGTCAGGTGACCACCGTGCGCCAGGTTCATACCCAGAATGGTGTCGCCCGGCTGCAGCAGCGCGGTGTAAACCGCGAAGTTGGCCTGAGAACCCGAGTGCGGCTGCACGTTAGCGAAATCTGCGCCGAACAGCTCTTTAGCGCGATCGATCGCCAGCTGCTCAACGATATCGACGTATTCACATCCGCCGTAATAACGTTTGCCCGGATAGCCTTCGGCATATTTGTTGGTGAGCTGTGAACCTTGGGCCTGCATTACGCGTGGGCTGGTGTAGTTTTCAGAAGCAATCAGTTCAATGTGCTCTTCCTGACGCACTTTCTCTTGCTCCATAGCCTGCCACAACGCGGCATCATAATCGGCAATGTTCATATCAAGCTTTAACATCCGGACTCTCCTGACTCAGCTAACTTTTTAACGGCAGTTTAGGCCCCGGCTAGGGGGCGAAGGCGAACAGTGTAAACGGTTTTGACAGGTGACGGTAGCGTCAATCCCCTCTTTTTGCGCAAACGATTGGCATGGCGCTGGAACGGGTTTTTTACGCTTTTTTGCAAGCCGGAAAATCACGAAATTTGCTCACTTTCATCGCGAAAGAATTTCAGCTTTGCGGGCCAGCCCGCACCTTTTTTGCTTAATCCTTAATCAAAAAGAGGGATTTACAGGCGCTTCGATTACTCATAAGATGCATTTAAAATACATGTTTAAATTCACCCTGAGGATTTCACCATGCTCGACGCGCAAACCATCGCTACCATCAAATCGACCTTGCCCGCCATTGCCCAGATCGGTCCGCAACTTACCGGCCATTTCTACCAGCGTTTACTGACGCAACATCCTGAACTGAAAAATGTGTTCAACATGAACAATCAGCGCAGCGGCAATCAGCGGGAAGCGTTGTTCAACGCCATTGTGGCGTATGGCAGCAACCTGGAAAATTTGACCGTGCTGTTGCCGGCGGTGGAGAAGATTGCGCAGAAGCATGCCAGCCTGAACATTCAGCCTGAGCAGTACGCGATTGTCGGTGAAAATCTGCTGGCGACGATTGATGAGCTGCTACATCCGGGTGAAGAAGTGCTGACCGCGTGGGGCAAAGCGTATGGCGTGCTGGCCGATGTGTTTATCCAGCGTGAAGAAGCCATCTATTCGGCCTCCGAAGAGAAAACCGGCGGCTGGCGCGGTGCGCGTGATTTCCGTATTCGCGCCATCAATCAGGAAAGTGCGGTGATCAAGAGTTTTGAACTGGTGCCAAACGACGGTCAGCCGGTGGCAACCTTCCTGCCCGGTCAGTATCTGGCGATCAGCTTACAACCGTCAGGCTTTGAAAATATCCAACATCGCCAGTATTCGCTGACGCACCTGCCAAATGGGCAGTTTTATCGCATCGCGGTTAAACGTGAAGCGCTGGGCAGCGTGTCGGGCTGGCTGCACGATAACGCGCAGGTGGGCGATATCGTGCAGTGCGCGGCACCAGCCGGTGATTTCTTCCTGCAGGCTGAAGCTGACACGCCGATTACGCTGATCTCGGCTGGCGTCGGCCAAACCCCCATGCTGGCGATGCTGGCTAACCTGGCGCAGCAGCAACATGCGGCGGCGGTTAACTGGCTGCACGCAGCAGAAGCCGGTTCGCAGCATGCATTTGCTGAAGAGGTCAAATCCCTTGGCGCACGCCTGCAAAACTTCACCAGCCACGTTTGGTATCGTCAGCCAGAAAGTGCAGATGCCGGACGTTACGACGCGCAGGGTTTAATGGATTTGGCGAGCGTATCCGCCGCGCTAAACCAGGCCGATCGTCAGTTCTGGATCTGTGGTCCGCTGCCGTTTATGCAGTTTGTCGCGCGTCAATTGGTTGATGCCGGCATCAATGCCGATCGCATCCACTACGAAGTGTTTGGTCCGCACAAGGTGCTGTAAAACAAAAAAGCCTGCACAAGGCAGGCTTTTCAGGCAATGCGCGAAGGGGCTTAAATCGCCTCTTCGTCCTCTTCACCGGTACGGATACGCACCACGCGTGCCACGTCAAAGACAAAGATTTTGCCGTCGCCGATTTTGCCGGTCTGCGCGGTTTTCATAATGGTTTCTACGCAGGTATCGACGATATCGTCACCTACCACCATTTCGATTTTCACTTTTGGCAGAAAATCGACCATGTACTCAGCGCCACGATACAGCTCAGTGTGGCCTTTCTGACGACCAAAGCCTTTCACTTCACTGACCGTCATCCCGGTGATGCCCACTTCAGCTAACGCTTCACGTACATCATCGAGTTTGAATGGTTTGATAATTGCATCGATCTTTTTCATGACAGATCCTTTTTTACTCCCTCCATGATGGACGGATACCGTTAGTATAATTGTTCCTGACGCTGCCGCAGCAAGCTACTCTTTAAATTCGCTGGCGTCCAATTCATGGCGCGACAGCAGCTTATAGAATTCAGTGCGGTTACGTCCAGCCAGACGCGCAGCGTTGGTGACATTTCCTTTGGTCATCTGCAGCAATTTACGCAGATAGTTGAGCTCAAACTGATTACGCGCTTCGACGAAAGTGGGCAACGCGGTATTTTCGCCCGCCAGCGCCTGTTCTACTAAAGCATCACTGATCACCGGCGCGGTACTCAAGGCGACGCACTGCTCAATCACGTTGACCAACTGGCGCACATTGCCCGGCCATGCCGCGCTGACCAGCCGCTTCATCGCATCCACCGAGAAACTGCGCACAAAAGGTTTATGGCGATCGGCCGACTGGCGCAGCAGATGATTCGCCAGCAGCGGAATATCTTCAGCGCGCTCGTGTAGTGCGGGAATTTTCAGGTTCACCACGTTTAGGCGATAGTAGAGATCTTCGCGGAAACTCTTCTTCTCCATCGCTTTGGGCAAGTCGCGGTGCGTCGCGGAAATAATCCGCACGTTGATATCCAAATCGCGGTTGCTGCCTAACGGACGCACTTTGCGCTCCTGCAGCACACGCAGCAGTTTCACCTGCAGCGCCTGCGGCATGTCGCCAATCTCATCGAGAAACAGCGTGCCGCCTTCGGCCGCCTGGAACAGACCTTCACGTGCGCTGACCGCGCCGGTAAAGGCGCCTTTAGCGTGGCCAAACAGTTCGGACTCCAAAAGTTGTTCCGGCAGCGCACCGCAGTTGATGGCGATAAACGGCTTAGTGGCGCGCGGGCTGGCGGCGTGAATCGCCTGCGCCAGCACCTCTTTACCGGTACCGCTTTGACCATTGATCAACACGCTGACGTCAGATTGCGCCACCATGTGCGACTGCTCCAGCAAGCGCAGCATCTGCGGATTGCGGGTCACAATCGCTTCGCGCCAGCCGTCATCGCTGATCGGCGCGCGCTGGGCCAATGCTTCATCTATCGCTTTATACAAGGCATCACGATCGACCGGTTTGGTCAGAAAGCTGAACACACCTTGTTGCGTGGCTGACACGGCTTCGGGAATCGAACCGTGCGCGGTGAGGATAATCACCGGCAAGCCCGCATGACGTTTCTGCACTTCACCGAACAGCGCCAGACCATCCATTTCGTCCATGCGCAGATCGCTGATCACCAGGTCTACTTTCTCTTTCTGCAGATGGCGCAGCGCTTCCGGCCCGCTGGCGGCTGTCGCAACCTGATAGCCTTCACTGCTCAGGCGCATGCCGAGCAGTTTCAATAAGCCCGGATCGTCATCCACCAGCAATAAACGTGCGGCTTGTTTCATGGTTACTGATCCTCACTTTGCACATCGCTGCCGCCGTGCGATGTGTCGCTGCTGTCGGGCGCTTTGCGCGACGACAGCTGGCGTTCAATATCGGTTAAACGCTCTAACTTGCGTTGGGTATCGGCCAGCGACTGACGCATTTTGGTTTGCTGCTGGCGCAGGTTATCCATCTCGGCGTCATTACTCTGCTGCAAAGCAGCATAGCGTCCGCGTGCTTCACTCAGCTCCAGTTGCGCCGCCTGATTGCTGCGCCACAGCTGGAGCAGAGGACGCACCGCCGCCGGATAAGCCGCGCTGTAACCGTCTAAGGTGGTGACAAAATCACGGCGCTCAACCGGCGTGACGTTACCATTAGCGAGTAAGATGCCCTGCTTGAAGGCGCGCGCCCAGCCTTGCACCGGCCAACGACGTGCTTCAGCCCGCGCTTCGGCTGGCGATAAGCGCTCGGCGCAATCAATGGCGCGCTGCCAATAAAGCGGATTGCCTGCAGCGGCTGGTGTTTCGATTTGCCACACGTTTTGGCAATCGGTCGCCAGATAATCCGGCAGGCGCACGTCCGGTTCTGGCACACTGACGCCATTATGCTGCGTACGATCTTGTGACGGTGCCTGGCAGGCGCTGAGGCCCAAAACCAGCGCTGCACTGGTCACAAGTTTGAATAGGGTTAATTTCATTAATCAGGCATTCCCGGCGCTGGTCGTCAGAATGATACGAAAACAGACATCCGCATCCTTGCGCGTTACCAACTGCAGATCGCCGTGCATCCTGCGCAGACAATCTTTGGCGATGCTTAAGCCCAGCCCGCTGCCTTTAACCGGCCCTTTGCGCTGTTGGCTGCCCTGATAAAAGGGCTCAAAAATCATCGCCTGCTCTTCAGCCGGAATCGGTGTGCCGGTGTTTGCCACCTCAATCCACACCTGGTTGCCCTTCTGCTGGCTCTGCAGCCAGATGTTACCGGATTCGCTGCCGTAGTTCACGGCGTTCGAATAGAGGTTATCAATCACCCGCTGCAGCAGCGTCGCTTCCGCCAAACAATGATTCACTTGCAGATCAACATGAGTCGTCATTTCACGCGCATTGGCGGGCAACGAGTGCACTTTTACCACCGAATCAATGATTTCGTTAAGCGCCACGGGCTTAAGCGCCATAGGGCCATCGGCCAGCTTGCGGTTGTAATCGAGTAATTGCTCGATCAGCCGCTGTAAATGGCGGCTGCTGGTATCGAGGATTGCCACCACTTCCTGCTGCTCGGCATTCAGGGGACCAGCGACCTGATCGGCCAGCAGTTCAGTGCCTTCACGCAGGCTGGCGAGCGGCGTTTTCAGCTCGTGCGACAGGTGACGCAAAAATTCGTGGCGCTGCTCTTCCAGCCAGCTTAAACGCTCACTCAGCCAGACGATGCGCTGTCCCAGCGAACGGATCTCACGCGGACCCCGGAAGCTGCCGCTATCGCCCAGTGCTTTACCTTCGCCCAGGCGATTGATCATACGTTCAACCCGTTTCACCGGACCGATGATCATCCCCGTAAACAGCAAAACCAGCACCAGGCTGATCAGGAACAGAATCAGCGCCTGCCAGCCAAAAAACTGGCCGCGATCGGCAATTTCACGCTGCAGCTGTAAGCCGCGCGAAAACACCACTTCACGCGTTGCCTGCACCATTTGTGTGTTGGTATCGGAAAAGCGCTCCAGCGCGCTGGCAGCTTGCGCCGCGGGATTGCCGTTATCGCACTGCAACTGCTGCAGCTGCGGCAAGGTGGTTTGCAGCACTTTAAAGGAGGGCAGATCGGGCAAACTGGCGGCGTGACTGCTGAGCATTTGGCCGTAGCGCGTCCATTGCGTTTGATACAGCTTCGCCAGCGACACATCGCCGAGCACGCAATATTGACGATAGCTGCGCTCCAGCTCCAGCGCGGTTCGCGCCATCGCTTCGCTGCGACGCACATCGGTAAAGGTGTTGCGGTTGGTATCCGCTGCCTGGTTGCTTAACGCCGAAAGACTTTCCCACGCTTGCCACGCCAGAACCAGCAACGGCAGCAGTACCAGCAGGAAAGCCATTAACACTAACTGCCGCAGGGATCGGGGAAACAGACGCCATTTCATCACAACCGCGCTTCCTTAAATGTGAGCTGCAGGCATGCTAACGAAGTATCAAAACGGAAGAAAGGTCAGAAATGAAAACGGCAGGCCTTTTGGCCTGCCGTGAGAGCGACGCCGCAGCATCGCTTGCAAATTAGGTGGAGCCTAACTCAACGTTGCGTCCGATGTTTGATAACGTTGCAAAGCAAACGATTATCGGTGAGGTGGACGACAGGCTCCGTTTGGTGCGTCATTCGGTTTTTATGAGCTCAGCCGCTAAAGCGGGGCAATCATAAACAGGTGAATGAGCCACGCAAAGAGTATAGCAAGTATCGTGCCAATAAATAAATAGCGTTTATTATCAGAGGAATGCCAGACAAGAAGCGGGATCCGGTAGAAAAGCGGACCGGACGGTCAGTGAAAAGTGTCGCTGATTAGCAACGAGTTTGGCGTGTTAATTTCCCATTCATATAAATCAATGAGTTAAATGTCACCTTTTGGCGACAGTGTAATGGCGGGATTGTCGTTGTTTTCCGACAGGTTGAAACTTATGCGGATTTAGCAAGGTCGCCATGAATGGCGACCCTACAAAACACGCAGAAGAATAAAAAAGGCCGCTATTTAGCGGCCTTTGTTTTGCTTATCCCAACTGCTTGCGCGCGTTGCGGAAGATGCGCATCCACGGGCTGTCCTCGCCCCACTCTGCCGGATGCCAGGAGTTGCTCACGGTACGGAACACACGCTCTGGGTGCGGCATCATAATGGTGACGCGACCGCTTTCGTTGGTTACCGCAGTGATGCCGTTTGGTGAGCCATTCGGGTTGGCCGGATAGCTTTCTGTCACTTTGCCGAAGTTATCGACGAAGCGCAGCGCCACTAAACCTTTGCTCTCCAGCTGTGCCAGATGCGTGCCGTCACGCACTTCGACAAAACCTTCACCGTGCGATACCGCGATTGGCATATGCGATCCAACCATGCCATCCAGCAGCAGCGATGGACTCGCCGCCACTTCAACCAGGCTGAAACGCGCTTCAAAACGCTCGGACTGGTTGCGCACAAAGCGTGGCCACAGTTCGCTGCCTGGAATCAGTTCACGCAGGTTCGACATCATCTGGCAACCGTTACACACGCCAAGTGCCAGCGTTTGTGGGCGATGGAAGAAGTTCTCGAACTCATCACGCACGCGGCCGTTGAACAGGATGGATTTCGCCCAGCCTTCGCCCGCACCCAGCACGTCACCGTACGAGAAGCCGCCGCAGGCGACCAGCGCCTGGAACTCTTCCAGACCGCGACGGCCAGCCAGCAGATCGCTCATGTGCACGTCAACCGCAGTAAAGCCCGCACGATGGAAGGCGGCAGCCATTTCCACGTGTGAGTTGACGCCCTGCTCACGCAGCACTGCCACACGCGGACGTGCGCCCGTCGCAATCATCGGCGCCGCAACATCTTCTTCTGGCTTGAAGGTCAGATGGACGTTCAGACCTGGGTCGTTATCGTCTTTCTTCGCTTCATGCTCCTGATCGGCACAAGCTGGGTTATCACGCAGACGCTGCATCTGCCAGGTGGTTTCTGCCCACCAGGTACGCAACGTGGTACGGCTTTCGCTGTACACCGCGCTGTCGCCAGAACGGATCACAAAGCGATCGCCCGGCAACGCTTTACCAATCACATGCAGGTTAGCGCTCAGGCCGTGGTCAGCAAACACCTTCTCGACTGCTGCACGATCCGCTGCGTTGATCTGCAGCACCGCACCCAGCTCTTCGGTGAACAGTGCGGCTAACGCATCGCTGCCCAGCGCGGCGATATCCGCTTCGATACCGCAGTGACCGGTGAAGGCCATCTCCGCCAGCGTGACCAACAGGCCGCCGTCAGAACGGTCGTGGTAAGCCAGCAGTTTTTGCTCGGCCACCAGCGCCTGAATGGCGTTGAAGAAGCCCGCCAGCTGCGTGGCGTCACGCACGTCGGCAGGTTTGTCACCCAGCTGACGATAAACCTGCGACAGCGCGGTCGCGCCAAGCGTATTCGCGCCGTTGCCGAGATCCACCAGCAGCAGCAGGTTGTCTTGATCCGCTTGCAGCTGCGGCGTCACGGTGCGACGCACATCTTCAACCCGGGCAAAAGCGGTGATCACCAGCGACAGCGGTGAGGTCATTTCGCGCTGCTCGGTGCCATTCTGCCAGCGGGTTTTCATCGACATCGAGTCTTTGCCCACCGGAATGGTGATGCCCAGCGCGGGACACAGCTCTTCGCCGACCGCTTTCACCGCAGCGTACAAACCGGCGTCTTCGCCCGGGTGACCAGCAGCGGCCATCCAGTTTGCGGACAGCTTAACGCGTTGCAGCGAACCAATTGAGGTTGCAGCGATGTTGGTCAGCGCTTCACCGACGGCCAGTCGACCTGAAGCGGCGAAGTCGAGCAACGCCACTGGCGCGCGTTCACCGAGGGAGAAGGCTTCACCGTGATAGCTATCGAGGCTAGCGGTGGTGACAGCGCAGTTCGCAACCGGAATCTGCCACGGACCTACCATCTGATCGCGCGCGACCATGCCAGTTACGCTGCGGTCACCGATGGTGATCAGGAAGGTTTTTTCTGCCACGGTCGGCAAGTGCAGCACGCGATTTACCGCATCCGCCACGCTAATGCCGTCACGCTGCAGCGCATCACCTTTAGCCTGCTGGCTGGCAACATCACGCGTCATCTTCGGCGTTTTGCCCAGCAGCACGTCAAGCGGCATGTCGATTGGCTTGTTGTCGAAATGGCTGTCGGCGAGGTTCAAATGCAGCTCTTCGGTGGCTTCACCGATAACGGCATAAGGCGCGCGTTCACGCTTACACAGCTCGTCAAACAGCGCCAGTTGTGCAGGGGCAACCGCAAGTACATAACGTTCCTGCGACTCGTTACACCACACTTCCAGCGGGCTCATGCCTGGCTCATCGCTGAGGATGTCGCGCAGGTTGAAGTTACCGCCACGATTACCGTCGCTCACCAGTTCAGGCATGGCGTTCGACAAACCGCCCGCGCCGACGTCGTGGATAAACAGAATCGGGTTGGCTTCGCCCAGCTGCCAGCAGCGGTCGATCACTTCCTGGCAACGACGTTCCATTTCTGGGTTATCGCGCTGTACTGACGCAAAGTCGAGATCGGCATCCGATTGGCCAGACGCCATTGACGAGGCTGCGCCGCCGCCCAAACCGATGTTCATCGCCGGTCCACCCAGCACGATCAGTTTAGCGCCCACCACGATTTCGCCTTTCTGCACGTGATCGGCACGGATGTTACCGATGCCGCCCGCCAGCATGATTGGCTTGTGATAGCCGCGCAGCTCAACGCCATTGTGGCTGTTGACGCGCTCTTCGTAGGTACGGAAGTAGCCGTTCAGGGCTGGACGACCAAATTCGTTGTTGAACGCCGCGCCGCCCAATGGGCCTTCGGTCATGATATCCAGCGCGGTAACGATGCGATCCGGCTTACCGAAATCCTCTTCCCACGGCTGTTCAAAACCTGGAATACGCAGGTTCGATACTGAGAAACCGACCAGACCGGCTTTTGGCTTCGCGCCACGTCCGGTTGCGCCTTCATCACGGATTTCGCCACCAGAACCGGTCGCGGCACCCGGCCACGGCGAAATGGCGGTTGGGTGGTTATGGGTTTCGACCTTCATCAGGATATGCGCTTCTTCCTGATGGAATTCGTATTCGCCCTTCTGCGCATCGGCGTAGAAGCGGCCAACCTCAGAACCTTCCATTACCGCAGCGTTGTCTTTATAAGCAGACAGCACATGCTCAGGATTATGTTCAAAGGTGTTTTTGATCATTTTAAACAGCGACTTCGGCTGCTTTTCGCCGTCGATAATCCAGTCGGCGTTGAAGATCTTGTGACGACAGTGCTCGGAGTTTGCCTGCGCAAACATGTAGAGCTCAATGTCGTTTGGATTGCGGCCCAGCTTAGTAAAGGCATCAAGCAGGTAATCGATCTCATCATCGGCCAGCGCCAGGCCCAGCGTGGTGTTGGCCTGCTCCAGCGCACTGCGACCGGCGCCCAGCACGTCAACGCTTTTCAGCGGCTGCGGCTGATGGTGAGCAAATAGCTGCTGCGCATCGTTGAGGTCAGCGAACACCGTTTCCATCATGCGGTCATGCAGCAGGCTCGCCAGCTGCTGCCACTGTGCTTCTGTCAGCTCAGGTGCCTGCACATAGAAGGCCATACCGCGCTCAAGACGCAATACCTGTGGCAGGTCGCAGTTGTGGGCGATGTCGGTGGCTTTCGATGACCACGGAGAGATGGTGCCGGGACGCGGCGTTACCAGCAACAGACGCCCTTGTGGCGCGTGTTCGGCGAGAGAAGGACCGTATTTCAGCAGGCGTTGCAGGCGGGCTTGCTCATCCGCGCTGAGCGGTGCACTAACATCGGCAAAATGGACGTACTCGGCGTAAATATCACTCACCGGAAGGTGAGCGTCCTGAAAGCGGGTCAGCAGTTTGTTTACACGAAATGCCGACAGAGCGGGCGAACCACGCAGAATTTCCATCATTAAAGATCTCTCGTCTTTGAAGTGCCGGGCGACGCTTCATTGGGCGCAACAGGGGAAAACGGGCGGTATTATAGAGAAACAGCACGGGTTACGAAACCGTTTGCGCATAAATTCTGGCACCTGGCGTTTGGCTGAATTTTGCACAATTCTTGCTATAAAAGTTGCCCTGCCCCTTTTTGTTGCGCAAAATGCCCCTCGCTCTGGGAGTTAAAACAACATAAATACTGCCTTTAAAAGACAGAGGCCTGTGAGCCATTACGAGACAACTATTTGAAACGCCTAAAAATAAACTATCTGTTTATCGGTCTGATCACCGTGCTACTTGCGCTAGCATTGTGGCCTTCCATCCCATGGTACGGGGGCGGAACAGACGCGCTATCACAGATCAAATCACGCGGAGTGCTGCGCATCAGTACCGTTAACTCTCCGCTGACTTACTACACCATTAACAATGCACCAGCCGGTATGGATTACGAACTGGCGAAGCGCTTCGCCGATTACCTGGGCGTGAAACTGGAAGTTGAGGTGCGTCCTAACCTTGGCGACCTGTTTGACGACCTCGATGACGGTAAAGCGGATTTGCTGGCTGCCGGCTTGATTTACAACAGCGAGCGCCTCGCGCACTACCAAAGTGGTCCGAGCTACTATTCGGTGTCACAGCAGCTGGTGTACCGCATTGATAAGCCCCGGCCGAAGAATCTCGGCGATCTCAAAGGCCGCCTGATTGTGCAGTCCGGTTCGGCATATCTGTCAACTTTACGTTCCGCCAAAGCTGACAGCTATCCCGATCTCGACTGGGCGATCTCCACCGATCAGGGCCAAAAAGCGCTGCTTGAAGCGGTTGCCGACGGCAAACTCGATTACACGGTGGGCGATTCGGTCACCATCGGCCTGCTACAGCGCATTCATCCGCAACTGGCGGTGGCGTTTGATGTAACCGATGAAGAGCCGGTAACCTGGTATTTGCCGCGTAACGATGACGACAGCCTCAGCGCGGCGATGCTCGACTTCTACAGCCAAATGGGCGAGGAAGGCACCATGGCGCGACTGGAAGAGAAGTATCTCGGCCACGTTGGCACCTTCGATTATGTTGATACCCGCACCTTCCTGCGCGCCATTGATAACACGCTGCCGGATATCAAACCGCTGTTTGAGAAATATTCCGCCAGCATGGATTGGCGTTTACTGGCGGCAATCTCTTATCAGGAATCGCACTGGAATCCGCAGGCTACGTCGCCAACCGGCGTGCGTGGCATGATGATGCTGACGCGCAATACCGCCGATAGCCTTGACGTTGACGATCGCCTCGATCCCGAACAGAGCATTCGCGGCGGCAGCGAATATCTCAAGCGCATGATGGAGAAAGTGCCGGAGACCATTCCGGAGGATGAACGCATCTGGTTCGCGCTGGCGGCATATAACATGGGCTACGCGCACATGCTGGATGTACGCAAGCTAACGGCGAAACAGGGCGGCAATCCAGACAGCTGGGCCGACGTGAAGCTGCGTTTGCCGATGCTGAGCCAGAAGCGCTACTACACGCAAACCACCTACGGCTACGCGCGCGGCCACGAAGCCTATAACTACGTTGAGAACATCCGTAAGTATCAGATCAGTTTGGTGGGATATTTGCAGGAGCAGGAGAAGCGTTTAGCGCAGCAGTCGGCGCTGGAAGCGGAATTAGGCGCCGGTTACCCGGCGGTCGAACCGAAAATTGCGATGAATTAACCGGTGCGCTGCGCCTGACGCAGCGCCTTCTTCTGCTCGCGACGCATGCGGAAGAAATCACTCAGCATCCCGGCACACTCTTCCGCCAGCACGCCGCAATCAATCTGAATTTGATGATTCATGCCAGGATGACCAATCACATCCAGCAGTGAACCGGCCGCGCCGGTTTTCTCATCTTTAGCGCCATACACCAGTCGCGTGATGCGGCTGTGCACCATCGCACCGGCGCACATCACACAGGGTTCCAGCGTGACGTACAGCGTGGTATCCAGCAGACGATAGTTTTCCAGTACTTTGCCGCCCTGGCGCAGCGCCATGATCTCGGCATGTGCGGTAGGATCGTGCTGACCAATCGGCCGATTCCAGCCTTCGCCAATCACCTTGTCACCCTGCACCAGCACCGCACCGACCGGCACTTCGCCCTGCTCCCACGCGCGCTTCGCCAGTTCCAGCGCATAACGCATCCAATATTCATCAGTTTGTGGGTTCACCGGGCAACTCCTGCGGACATTTAAGGCGGCGCATTATAGCGATGCTGCTGCTGGAATCGAAGCGTTATTCCAGCTGTTGCAGCTCACCGCTTGGCGTGACGCGCCAGCGATGCTGACAAAAGAACAGCAGCGGGTTGTCCTGTTTGCTGTCGCTGTAGCCGCTATACAGTTGCAGCGGTGTGCCGATTTTCTCCTCCAGCTGCGCCACCTTTTCATGGCCGAGACAGCGCATCGACAGCAAACGCCCGCCACGGCCCGGTTTCATCTGGCTAGCGATCAGCTGCACGCGCGGTAAAAATGCCGAATCGAAATAGACTTGCTCCACCAGCGACTGCGGCGAACCGGTAATCAGCCAGACATCGGCATCATTACTGCTGAGATAGTCGGTAAGCCGCTGCTGCACCACCGGAAAGGCGGTAACACGCTGGCGGAACCACTCGGCGAATTCAGCCTCACGCTGGCGCAGACGTGTTTCGCTATGGCCGAAGGTGATCGCCCACAGTAATAAACTCATCGGCCAGCGTGCGGCGCGGCCTTTGAACAGCATCCCAAGACCGATCACCGGCAACAGCGGCACCACCAGCAGCAGATTGATCGGCTGACGTCGCAGCAGATAGCGCATAAAGGTGCCAAACATGTCTTGCTGATGTAGCGTGCCATCAAGATCGAAAAACACCACGCGTCGTTGTGTACCCTTTGTCAAACAGCACTCCTTCTCTATCCTTCGCGGTTTCTGCACTACAGTGTAGCCAGCTTCGGCGTTCGAGGCGAAAGCTGCTATTTTTAATTCCAATGACTACAATGCCATTTGAATAGTTTATTCTTCGCGTTTACGCGCTGTTTGCGGATAAAGGAATTAAGGATCGAACCATGAGTTCATTGCTGCGCATTCGTCAGCTCTACCCTCGACTGGCGCTAAATGAGCGTCGGCTGGCGGATTTTTTGCTGTCGCAGCCGGATCGTGCACGGCATCTCAGTTCACAAAAACTCGCCGAGGAATCGGGCGTTAGCCAGTCCAGCGTGGTGAAGTTCGCCCAGAAGCTCGGCTACAAAGGGTTTCCGGCGCTAAAACTGGCACTGAGCGAGTCGATGGCCGATCGCGATGCGATCACCGTGCATAACCATATTCTCAGCGACGATCCGCTGAAAGTGGTCGGTGAAAAGCTGCTGACCGAGAAGATCTCAGCGATCCGCGCCACGCTGGATATCAACAGCGAAGAGAAGCTGCTGCAAACCTTACAGCTGCTAAAAAACGCCAATCGTATTTTGCTGGTTGGCATCGGTGCGTCCGGTTTAGTGGCGAAAGATTTTTCATGGAAGCTGATGAAGATTGGCATCAATGCGGTGGCGGAACAGGATATGCACGCCTTGCTCGCCAGCGTGCAAGCGATGGCACCGGGCGATGTGCTGCTGGCGATCTCCTATACGGGCGAACGCCGCGAAATCAATCTGGCGGCACAGGAAGCAGCGCAGGTCGGTGCCGATGTGCTGGCCTTTACCGGCTTTACGCCGAATGCTCTGCAGCAGTGCGCCACGGTTTGCCTCTACACCGTGGCGGAGGAGCAGAGCACACGCAGCGCAGCGATCTCGTCGACCAGCGCGCAGCTGGCGCTGACCGATCTGCTGTTTATGGCGCTGGTACAAAACGATCCGGAACGCGCTTCCAGCCACATTCGCCACAGCGAAGAGTTGGTGAAAAAGCTGGTCTGATGAGATGAGGCGCGTATAATACCCGCGCCTTTTCTGCTGTTATTGGACTTCCGCTATGGCCCTGCTCATCACCACTAAATGCATCAATTGCGATATGTGCGAACCTGAATGCCCAAACCAGGCAATCAGCTTAGGCGATGCGATCTATGAGATTGATGTCGACCGCTGCACCGAGTGCGTGGGCCATTATGATGTGCCGACCTGCCAAAGCGTCTGCCCAATTGATAACACCATTATTCTCGATCCACAGCACCCGGAAAGCCGCGAGGCGCTGTGGGAGAAGTTCGTGGTGTTGCACCCTTAGTTCTCGATAATCTAGTTCTCGATAATCACCGTTGCGCAAGCGTAATGGCGTTCATCCGCTAACGTCACGTGCACGTGCTTCACGCCGAGCTGGCTGGCAATCACTTTGGCCTGCTCAAAGAAACGTAATCCCGGCTTGCCCAGCGCATCGTTGTACACTTCGAACTGATTGAACGCCAGACCACCGCGAATGCCGGTGCCGAAGGCTTTTGCTGCCGCCTCTTTCACCGCAAAACGTTTGGCAAGAAAGCGCACCGGTTGCTGGTGCGCCTGATATTGCTGCCACTCGGCTTCACTTAATACACGGCGCGCCAGACGGTCACCGGAGCGCTCAATGACGCCAGCAATGCGCTCGATCTCTACGATATCGCTGCCGAGTCCGAGAATTGCCATTAGCGACGCGCTTCCCGCATCAGTTGCTTCATTTCGCTGACCGCATCGGCCAGACCGCTGAACAGCGCGCGACCAATAATCGCATGACCGATATTCAGCTCGTGCATTTCCGGCAGTTCAGCAATCGGCTGCACGTTGTGGTAGGTCAAACCGTGGCCGGCATTCACTTTCAGACCAAGGCTGGCGGCGAAAGTCGCGGCTTTACGGATGCGCGACAGCTCCGCCTGACGCTCGAGACCTTCGGGCGCTTCGGCATAAGCGCCGGTGTGAATTTCGATGTAAGGCGCGCCGCTGGTAACCGCTGCTTCAATCTGGCGGTGATCGGCATCGATAAACAGTGAAACCAGAATGCCGGCGTCGCTTAACAGGCGCACCGCCGCATTGATTTTATCCTGCTGGCCCGCCACATCCAGCCCGCCTTCGGTGGTCACTTCCTGACGCTTTTCCGGCACCAGACAAACGAAGTGCGGCTTGATTTCGCAGGCAATGTCGATCATCTCGTCAGTGACAGCCATCTCCAGATTCATGCGCGTCTGGATGGTGTCACGCAGAATGCGCACATCGCGATCGGTGATGTGGCGGCGATCTTCACGCAGATGCACGGTAATACCGTCGGCGCCGGCCTGCTCAGCAACAAACGCGGCCTGCACCGGATCGGGATAGTTTGTGCCACGAGCGTTACGAACGGTGGCAATGTGGTCAATGTTGACGCCTAACAGCAACTCAGCCATGACAATCCTTAAATGTGTTCAGTGTGTTTGCAGTGTACCGCGCTGAATATATCAGGCGGTACGACCAGCGCTAGTCGTTTGCCACATCTGGTTTCTTTTTTGGCACAAACTGGCGAAACAGTTCCTGACTCTTCAGCGGTTTGCCGCCAAGATAGGGCTTCAGCGCCATACGCGTAAAACGTTTAGCGGCGCGCAATGTATCGGCATCGGGGAATTCGCGTTCCCACAACGCCCGCAGCTGGCGGCCGGTAAAGCTACGCTGATTGACCACCAAACTGGCGATAAAGCCCTTCTCTTCCCGGTAGCTGTAGGTCATGCCATCGGCGACCTCTTCCCCGCTGCCAGCACAATGCAGAAAATCCACGCCGTAGCCGAGATGCCCGAGTAGCGCCAGCTCAAAGCGGCGCAGCGCCGGTTCAGGCGAGCCGTTGCCTGCCGCCAGCGTTTGGATGCAATTCAGGTAATCAAAGAACATGTCAGAGAAGGGAATTTGCTGCTCCAGCACGCGCGACAGCAGTTCATTGACGTAGAGTCCGCAATAAAGCGTGATGCCGCTGAGCGGCAATGCCAGTGAAACGGCTTCGGCATTGCGCAGCGTTTTGACGTCACCGCGTCCGCCCCAGCGCACCAGCAGTGGCGTGAAGGGTTGCAGTGCACCTTTCAGTTGGGAGCGGCGCGATCGGGCGCCTTTGGCAAGGACGCGGACGCGCCCTTCACTTTCGCTGAACAGATCGAGGAGTAGGCTGGTTTCGCTGTAAGGGCGACTGTGCAGCACAAAGGCGCGTTGCCAGCCTTCCATCAATTAACCTTCGTCAGAGTAACCTAAGCTGCGCAGCGCACGTTCATCGTCCGCCCAGCCAGATTTCACTTTAACCCACAGTTCGAGATGCACTTTCGCTTCAAACATCTCTTCCATGTCTTTACGCGATTCAATGCCGATGGTTTTGATCTTGGCGCCTTTATTGCCGATGACCATCTTTTTCTGGCCTTCGCGCTCAACGAGGATCAAGCCATTGATGTCGTAACCGCCGCGGTCGTTAGACACAAACTGCTCAATTTCTACGGTAACGGAGTAAGGCAGCTCAGCGCCAAGGAAGCGCATCAATTTTTCACGGATGATCTCAGACGCCATAAAGCGCTGTGAGCGGTCAGTGACATAATCTTCCGGGAAATGATGCTCAGATTTTGGCAGGCATTTGCGCGCAATCGCCGCAATAGCGTCAACATTTTTGCCGCTTTCCGCTGAGATCGGAACGATTTCGAGGAAGTTCATCTGCTGGCTAAGGAACTGCAGATGCGGCAACAGAATGCTCTTGTCCTGGATGTTGTCGACTTTATTGATCGCCAATACCACAGGCACTTTGTTATCACGCAGCTTGTTGAGCACCATCTCATCGTCTGGCGTCCAGCGCGTGCCTTCAACCACAAAGATCACCAGCTCAACGTCACCGATGGAGCTGCTGGCGGCACGGTTCATCAGGCGGTTGATCGCCCGCTTCTCTTCCATGTGCAGCCCTGGTGTATCCACGTAGATCGCCTGATAAGCGCCTTCGGTGTGGATGCCCATGATGCGATGGCGCGTGGTTTGCGGCTTGCGTGAAGTGATCGACACTTTCTGCCCCAGCAACTGGTTCAGCAAAGTGGATTTACCGACGTTTGGTCGGCCTACAATCGCGACAAAGCCGCTATATGTTTCGAGTTCGCTCATTCGAGTCCTGACTTGGGCAGCGTCGCTTTCGACGCTGCGATATGACTATTTATTCGAGGCCAAGCTTAATCAACGCCTGTTCGGCGGCTGCTTGCTCGGCTTTACGGCGGCTGGAGCCAATGCCCACCACCGGTTCTGCCATGCCACTCACCTGACAGTGAATGGTGAATTCCTGATCGTGGGCTTCGCCACGCACCTGCACCACCAAATACGATGGCAGCGGCAGATGACGTCCCTGCAAATACTCCTGCAGGCGCGTTTTCGGATCTTTTTGTTTATCGCCCGGACTGATCTGTTCCAGTCGCGAGTGATACCAGTCGAGAATTAACTTTTCGACGGTTTGAATGCTGCTATCGAGGAAAATGCCGCCAATCAAGGCTTCAACGGTATCCGCGAGGATCGATTCACGACGGAAACCGCCGCTCTTCAGCTCGCCCGGACCGAGGCGTAGACATTCGCCAAGGTCGAACTCGCGTGCCATCTCCGCCAGCGTATTGCCGCGCACCAAGGTGGCACGCATGCGGCTCATGTCGCCTTCGTCCACGCGCGGGAAGCGGTGATAAAGCGCATTAGCGATCACGTAGCTGAGAATAGAATCGCCAAGAAATTCAAGACGTTCGTTGTGTTTGCTGCTGGCACTACGATGCGTCAGTGCCTGCTGCAATAAATCCGGATGAGTAAAAGTGTAGCCCAGTTTGCGCTGCAGCTTGTTAATGACGATGGGGTTCATGCTATTCCAGTTGTTCTGTGCGTCTATCACTGCATACGAAACAGGGCTGAGGTTCCAACCTGTTCTGTTTGGTGTGCACTGGCCTCCTGAAAGAGAGGCCAACCTTTTTTGAAGCTAATTAGTGAATCCCACCAATGCGGCTAAAGCGCACGCCGGTCGGCCACTGTCCTTCTTGTTTCTCGAAGCTCATCCAGATAGCCACCGCTTTGCCGACCAGATTCTTCTCGGGCACAAAGCCCCAGTAGCGGCTGTCGGCGCTGTTATCGCGGTTATCGCCCATCATGAAATACTGCCCTTGCGGCACAATCCAGGTCGATTGCGGCTGGCCCGGCTGCTGATAATACATGCTTGCCTGACTTTGCGCTTCGTTTACCAGCAAGATATCGTGCGTTACGCTGCCCAATGTCTCTTTACGGGTGCCGAGACGCAGGCCGCCCTTCATGGTTTCGCCCTGCGGCGCCTGGAAGAAGCCGTTGCCGGTTTCATTGCCATCAAAGCCGCTGAAGGTCTGAATAAAGTTGCTTGGCTCAACGTTAGTGTAAGTCACCGGCAGCGCCGTGTCGCAATTGCCGCTGCTGCAACCCGGATTGATGGTCAGGGTTTTGCTGTAAGGATCAAACACCACTTTGTCGCCCGGCAAACCAATCACGCGCTTGATGTAGTCCACGCTCGGATCTTTCGGGTATTTGAATACCGCGACATCACCGCGCTGCGGATGGCCGGTTGGGATCAGCGTGGTTTGAGTAATCGGATCTTTAATGCCGTAAGCAAACTTCTCCACCAGGATAAAGTCGCCAATCAGCAGCGTTGGCATCATTGAGCCCGATGGAATCTGGAACGGCTCAAAAATAAACGAACGCACGATCAATACCACCGCCAGCACCGGGAACACCGATGCTGTGGTTTCAACCCAACCCGGCTGCGCGGCTACTTTCGCCAGCGTTTTGCTGTCGAGTGCGTTGCCAGCCTGCGCTTGCGCAGCAGCCTGCTTAGCACGACGCGCCGGTGCCCATTTAAAGCGATCGATACACCAGATAACGCCAGTGATCAGTGTTGCGATCACTAAAACCAGGGCAAACATGTTAGCCATTAAAAATCCTTATTTGCTGTCTTTACCGACATGCAGAATGGCAAGGAATGCTTCCTGCGGCAGCTCTACGTTGCCGACCTGCTTCATTCGCTTCTTACCGTCTTTCTGCTTCTGCAACAGTTTCTTCTTACGGCTAACGTCACCGCCATAGCATTTCGCCAGGACGTTTTTACGCAGCTGTTTTACCGTTGAGCGAGCGATAATGTGGTTGCCGATTGCCGCCTGAATCGCAATATCAAACTGCTGACGTGGGATCAGATCTTTCATCTTCTCCACCAGATCGCGGCCACGATATTGTGAGTTATCACGGTGAGTAATCAGCGCCAGCGCATCAACACGTTCTGAGTTAATCATCACGTCGACACGCACCATGTCAGAGGTCTGGAAACGTTTGAAGTTATAATCCAGCGAGGCATAACCGCGCGAGGTTGATTTCAGACGGTCGAAGAAGTCGAGAACTACTTCCGCCATCGGAATCTCATACGTCAGCGCAACCTGCTTGCCGTGGTAAACCATGTTGGTCTGCACGCCACGTTTTTCGATACACAGCGTAATGACGTTGCCGAGGAACTCCTGCGGCAGCAGCATGTGACACTCCGCAATCGGCTCACGCAGCTCGGCAATATTGTTCAATGGTGGCAGCTTCGACGGGCTATCAACGTAGATAGTTTCGCCGTCGGTGGTTTCCACTTCATAAACTACGGTTGGCGCTGTGGTGATCAGATCCAGATCGTATTCACGCTCCAGACGCTCCTGAATGATCTCCATGTGCAGCAGACCGAGGAAGCCGATGCGGAAACCGAAGCCCAGCGCCGTTGAGCTCTCTGGCTCGTAGAACAGTGACGCATCGTTGAGGCTCAATTTGCCCAGCGCATCACGGAACGCTTCATAGTCGTCAGAGCTGATCGGGAACAGACCGGCGTAAACCTGTGGCTTCACTTTCTTGAAGCCAGGCAACACTTTCTCCGCCGGATTGCGCTGCAAGGTCAAGGTATCGCCCACTGGCGCGCCGAGGATGTCTTTAATCGCACACACCAGCCAGCCTACTTCACCGCAGTTCAGTTCGTTGCGATCAACACGCTTCGGCGTGAAGATGCCGAGGCGGTCAGCGTTGTAGCTTTGACCGGAGCTCATGACTTTAACTTTGTCGCCTTTGCGCAGCGTGCCGTTCTTAATACGAATCAGCGATACCACACCAAGGTAGTTATCGAACCAGGAATCGATGATCAGCGCCTGCAGCGGACCTTCCGGATCGCCTTCTGGCGGCGGGATGTCACGCACCAGACGTTCCAGCACGTCGGGCACGCCGACGCCGGTTTTCGCCGAGCAACGCACCGCATCGGTCGCGTCAATGCCGACGATATCTTCAATCTCTTCTGCAACACGCTCTGGATCGGCGGCAGGCAGGTCGATTTTGTTCAGTACCGGTACCACTTCCAGATCCATTTCCATTGCGGTGTAGCAGTTTGCCAGCGTCTGCGCTTCAACGCCCTGCCCTGCATCGACCACCAGCAATGCTCCTTCACACGCCGCCAGCGAGCGGGAAACTTCATAGGAGAAGTCAACGTGACCGGGAGTATCGATAAAATTGAGCTGGTAAGTTTCACCGTTCAGCGCTTTGTAATCGAGCGTCACGCTCTGCGCTTTAATGGTAATGCCGCGCTCACGTTCCAGATCCATGGAGTCCAGAACCTGCGCCGCCATCTCACGATCGCTCAGGCCACCACAAATTTGAATCAAACGGTCAGAGAGCGTTGATTTGCCGTGGTCAATGTGAGCGATGATGGAGAAATTTCGTATGTGCTTCATTTATATGAATATCTTCACGTAGAAAATCAGTGGGAAACTTGAGCACGGACACATTCAGGAAAGTGAGCTTTACCCGGAACCCTGTCGGCCTCATTAATGACGACGCATATTACACTGTTAACGCCGCGCGTTAAAGAATGGAACTGTGGGGAATCGCAACAGATTTCAGCGGTTAAGCCGATTGAGAAAGGCCGCATCAAATGCGGCCTGGACGGGGATCACGCTTCGCTTTCCACGCGCAACGCATCAGGCGGTAACGCAACGCTAAGAATCACCGGCTGGAAAGCCTCGCGATCGCCGAAGAGTTTGGATACACCTTTCGCGACGATAAAGCCGCCAATGCCGCCCAACAGCGCGCCACAGGCCGCAGCCAGATCGCTGGCGAACAGCATCTGGAAGATGCCCGCCACTAAAAACAGGCCAAACAGCGGCGTCATGTAAACCAGCAAAGCGGAACCCAACAAGCTGCTTTCGCGGATGCCTAACTCAATGCGCTGACCGGGTTGCAACGGCTCCGCGCTGGCGATAGTCATCACGTGGGCATTTTTCGGCCCCAGCTGATTAAGCGCGTGGCTGCCGCAGCCTTTACGCGCTGAGCAGCTGTTACAAGACGTTTTCGCTTCCGTGTGCAGTGTGGCAATGCCTTCTTTCCACGCCACCACGGTGGCCCATTCTCTCATCATTTTGGTGAACCCGAATCTATGCTGTCCGCAATACGTTTAGCGGTGGCTGGCGGTAACTCGCCCACCACCGTAATTTCGTTATTATTGCGTACTTCTGTCTGCACCGTACGACGCCCTGTGCGCAATGCCTGCATGCTGCTGCTTTTATCGGCTGGCGTAATGTTGATGGCGAAGCTAAACAAGCCATCGCTGTACAGGCGCGATTCGACCGTTTTGTTCATCGATGGGATATCACGGCGACTTTGTGAGATCAGTTTCATGCCCGCCGGAAGCCAGCCTGGCTGCCAGCTGAGTTCAACTTTGTCACCCGCCGGTAAAGACAGCGATGGCGGCAAGTTGGCTTTCTCCAGCCCTTGCATCAGATTGCGCACGCCTTCATCGACGGCAAAGCTGATGACGCGGAACTGCTCCAGCGTTTCACCGTCCCGATCGAGCAAATCGATGCGCAGCGGCAATTTGGTATCCACATCCAGCCACACCACATAGCTGTAGCGCGTGCCATCACGTGACACGATGCGCACCACTTCGCACATTTGATCGGCCATGCGCGAGCGGCCAACCGGAATGAAATCGTAGGCTTCACCCAAACGGGAGAAGTCGGCGAACATCAAACCAGGTAACGCATCGATGATGTGATTGCCCGGCAGCGAAAAGGGATCTAATCCCGGCTCGAAATAGCTGATGTCATTTCCGCGCTGGATCACTTCACGGCGCGGCCCGTCCATCTGCAACAGTTGGGCGAAGATACGATTGTCGATAACCGCGTGACGATAACGCAGAGATTCAATGCCGAGACGCGAGACATTGATGTAGGCAAATTCGTAGTTGAGGTTCTGGCTTGCCTGCTCCATCTGTTGTAACAACGCCCCGGACGCAGAAGTCTGCGCCGAGGCGATAGATGAACAAAACAGGCTGCCTGCCAGCAGGCTAACGGCACACCAAAGCTGCTTCATTACTGCTGCTGAGTTCCTAACGACTGATTTCCGGGAACATTAGCCTGAGCCTGTTGCGGATCGTTTTTCTCAAACTGAACCTGATCGGCATGCAGACGACGTTGCAGTTCATAATCCTGCAGCATGGCATTGACGCGACGACGCTGTTCCTGCACCTGCTGATTAGAGCTGTTGGTGTCAAAGGCTTCAGAAGGCACGCCTAAACTGACCGGTGACGCTTTACCCATCATCGGCAAAGTGTTGAATGCCGGTGAATCGGACGCTTCAGTCGCGCTGCCGGTTGGTGAACTGTTGTAGTGCTGAACACCGACAATGACCGCCAGTGAAACACAAGCAGCAACACCGACTTGCGTCAGCTGTGCCGCCCAACTGCCACCGCGACGCCAGAACGGCATCTTCTCGTAACGTGACGGCTCAGGCTGCGCTTCAGGGATCAGCGTAGTGACTTTGCGTGCCGGCTCGTTTTCGATGGCCGCAGCCACACGTGCGGAGATATCAAAATGCAGCACTTCTCCGATATCACCTCGTAAGGTGTCGCGGATGAGATGGTAGCTTTCCCAGCTTTGCTGAAGATCCGCATCCTTAGATAACGACGCCAACAGCTCGTTATCTAAAGTTTCACCATCCATTAAAGCGGAAAGTTTTTCTTTCTGCATGCCTTGGTACCCTTCCAGTAGCCGTTATCACTGACGTTGGATAAGCGGTTGAACTTTATTATCAATAGCCTCTCGTGCACGGAAGATACGCGAACGTACGGTACCGACCGGACAATCCATGATGACGGCAATCTCTTCGTAACTCAGGCCATCCAATTCCCTGAGGGTAATGGCCATACGAAGATCTTCGGGAAGCGCCTCAATGGTACGAAAGACGATTTGTTTCAGTTCCTCAGACAACATTAAGTTCTCAGGGTTCGAAATTTCTTTCAGTGCACCTGCACTTTCGAAATTTTCCGCATCAATCGCATCCACATCACTGGATGGCGGACGTCGCCCCTGAGCAACCAGATAATTTTTCGCTGTGTTTACCGCAATGCGGTACAGCCATGTATAAAAGGCGCTGTCGCCACGGAAAGATTCCAGTGCACGATACGCTTTAATAAAAGATTCCTGAACCACATCAGGCACATCGCCTGACGGAACATAGCGTGAAACCAGGCTCGCCACTTTATGCTGGTATCGAATCACCAGTAAATTAAAGGACTTTTGATCTCCCTTCTGAACCCGCTCAACGAGAACCTGATCCGTTAACTGCTCGCTCATCCGAGGTAATATCTCCCCAAAACTTTTTTATGCGTAAGTGAACTGCCAGCACATCTCATTGTTCTGAGCAAGCATGCGCTTAGAGTGACCTAATGGTCTGAAGTTCACTACGACCAGAATTTTTCCGTATCGGAACCACGACATCATTGTTGTTGATTGTCTTTCAGTGTAGCGACTTGCCACGCTGGTGGTGTCTTTTGCGGCACCGATAATCGCTGGCAGAGTACCTTATGACGCCGTCATTTTCACCTTTATTACCTGAATTTTCAGAGTGTTTGATATAAAAAACACATTGTGCTTAATTTCAGAGTTAACTTACTGAATTCACGTTATTATCTCCCTCTTCTGAATAATTTTTCCGCGCAATTTGTTCAAAATACTTCACAGCATCCCCATCCCGGCTTATGCTCAAGCCACCTTTTGTTTAGTAAATTAAACACCATGACTTCTCTCCCGGAATATCAGTGTGATGTCCTCATCGTCGGCAGCGGTGCGGCAGGTTTATCGTTAGCGCTGCGCTTAGCGCCGCATTATCAGGTTACCGTGCTGAGTAAAGCGCAGGTGAATGAGGGCTCAACGCTGTATGCGCAGGGCGGGATTGCGGCGGTGTTTGACGAAACAGACAGCATCGAATCACACGTTGAAGACACGCTGGTTGCGGGCGCAGGCTTGTGCGATCGCGATACGGTGAGCTTTATCGCCAGCAACGCGCGTCACTGCGTACAGTGGCTGATTGATAACGGCGTCGCCTTCGATAAAGAGCCGCAGGCTGATGGCGAAGCGCGTTATCACCTCACGCGCGAAGGCGGACATAGTCATCGCCGTATTCTGCACAGCGCCGATGCCACCGGCCGCGCGGTGGAAACCACGCTGGTAAGCCAGGCGTTGAGCCATCCCAACATCCGCATTATAGAGCGCACCAATGCGGTGGATTTGATTCTCTCCGATAAGCTTGGCCTGCCCGGCAAGCGTCGCGTGGTTGGCGCATGGATCTGGAACCGCAAGCGTGAACAGGTGGAAACCTGTCGCGCGCGCGCCGTGGTGTTAGCCACTGGGGGCGCAGCAAAAGTCTATCAGTACACCACCAATCCGGACGTGGCGTCTGGCGATGGTATTGCGATGGCATGGCGCGCCGGTTGCCGCGTGGCGAACCTCGAATTCAATCAATTCCATCCCACCTGTTTATTCCATCCGCAGGCGCAAAACTTCCTGCTGACTGAAGCGCTGCGCGGTGAAGGCGCCTGGCTGTTGCGTCCTGACGGTACGCGCTTTATGCCTGACTTTGATCAGCGTGCCGAGCTGGCGCCGCGCGATATTGTGGCGCGCGCCATTGACCATGAGATGAAACGGCTGGGCGTCGATTGTATGTATCTCGACATTAGCCACCAGCCGGAAAGCTTTGTGCGCGCGCACTTCCCGATGATTTACGAAAAGTTGCTGACCTTTGGCCTCGATCTCACCAAACAGCCAATTCCGATTGTGCCAGCAGCGCATTATACCTGCGGCGGCGTGATGGTCGATCAGCAAGGCCGCACTGACGTAGATGGGCTGTATGCGATAGGCGAAGTGAGCTACACCGGCTTACATGGCGCAAACCGTATGGCATCCAACTCTTTGCTCGAGTGCCTGGTTTATGGTTGGTCAGCGGCTGAAGATATGATCGCCCGCTTGCCGGACGTCGCGGCGGTAGAACATCTGCCCGCGTGGGATGAAAGCCGCGTTGATGATGCAGATGAACGCGTAGTGATCCAGCATAACTGGCATGAACTGCGGCTATTCATGTGGGATTACGTGGGCATTGTGCGCACCACTAAGCGTCTGGAGCGCGCACTGCGCCGCATTAATTTGCTGCAACAGGAGATCGACGAGTACTACGCGCACTTCCGCCTCTCTAACAATTTGCTCGAGCTGCGCAATCTGGTGCAGGTCGCTGAACTGATGGTGCGCTGTGCGCTGGAGAGAAAGGAGAGTCGAGGGCTGCACTTTACCCTCGACAATCCCGATTTGCTGGATGAGGCGTTACCGACCATCCTGCAGCCCGAAGTTAGCGAAACAGGTAAAAGTCTTTCACCAGGCTGAGCCAGTCGGCTGAATAGCTTTTATCTTCATCACGAATGGCGAGACGTTCCAGCAACGTTTCGCCGGCGGAGGGAGAAAAGCCCAACACCACGCGATTCGGCGGACGCTGCGCATAGGCGGCGACATCGTAGCGATAACGCAGATGCCAGCCATCCGCCAGCGCCAGTGAAATCAATGCTTCGCCTGCTTCAGCCGGCAGCACCACGCAAAATAGCCCTTCTTCTTCAATCAACTGGGCGGCACAGCGCAGCAGCGTAAGATGGTCGAGCGTGGCGGTGCTGCGTGCGGTATCACGCGCGACACAGCCTGTTGCCATGCCGGGCGCAAAAAACGGCGGGTTGCTGACGATGAGTGAAAAGCGTTTTTCACACTGTTCGCTCCAGCTGACAATATCCTGATGATGCACATGAATGCGATCTGCCCACGGCGAGGCCTGCATATTTTCCTGCGCCTGCTGCGCCGCGCTGGCTTCCAGTTCGACCGCATCAATCTCTACCGAATCGGGCGTGCGTTGCGCCAGCATCAGCGCTATCAACCCGCTGCCGCAGCCAATATCGAGGATGCGACGCGCGCCTGCTACTGGCGCCCAGGCCCCGA
This sequence comes from Pantoea sp. SOD02, assembly GCF_024707505.1. GTDB lineage: Bacteria > Pseudomonadota > Gammaproteobacteria > Enterobacterales > Enterobacteriaceae > Pantoea > Pantoea symbiotica. The sequence continues at coordinate 3,074,984 of NZ_CP102604.1, forward strand.
TTAACACGCCATCGGTGCCGACTTTCATCGCACAGCGATCGTGCGCCACGAAAAATTGCTTAAAGGTAAAACCATCTTTTCTTAACGTCGGCCGCACCTGCGGCTGGTCCTGAGACATACTTCACTACCATTGAATTTTTTACTGCCGGAAGTGTAACGTGGTGGCGATGGGAATTCACCTGCGCCTGTAATACCAACACAAACAGATGAAGATTATATTCGTTCTGTCTATAATCAGCGCCCCAAACTGAGGTAGACCATGACCGTAACCACATTCTCCGAACTCGAACTCGACGAAAGCCTGCTACAAGCTTTGCAGGAAAAAGGCTTTACTCGCCCTACTGTTATTCAGGCCGAGACCATTCCTGCCGCGCTGGAAGGCCGTGACGTTCTGGGTTCGGCTCCAACCGGGACGGGGAAAACTGCAGCGTTTTTGCTGCCCGCTTTACAGCATTTGCTCGATTTCCCGCGCAAGAAATCAGGCCCACCACGCATTCTGATCATCACCCCAACGCGCGAACTGGCGATGCAGGTTGCCGATCACGCGCGCGAACTGGCTAAACACACGCATCTGGATATCGCCACCATCACCGGTGGTGTGGCGTATATGAACCATGCCGAAGTGTTCAGCGAAAACCAGGACATTGTTGTCGCGACTACTGGCCGTTTGCTACAGTACATCAAAGAAGAGAACTTTGACTGCCGCGCAGTAGAAACGCTGATTCTTGATGAAGCTGACCGCATGCTCGATATGGGCTTTGCGCAGGACATCGAAACCATCGCCGCAGAAACCCGCTGGCGCAAACAGACGCTGCTGTTCTCAGCGACGCTGGAAGGCGATCACATTAAAGACTTCGCCGAGCGCTTGCTCAACGAGCCAGTGTTTATTGAAGCCGACCCAAGCAAAAGCGAACGTAAAAAGATTCAGCAATGGTATTACCGCGCCGACGATCTGCAGCATAAAAACAAGCTGCTGATTCACCTGTTGAAACAGCCAGACGCCACGCGCGTCATCGTGTTTGTGCGTAAACGTGAGCGTCTGCATGAGCTGGTCACCTGGCTTCATGAAGCCGGCATTCGCACCAGCTATCTCGAAGGCGAAATGGTGCAGGTTAACCGTAACGAAGCGATCAAACGTATGAATGATGGCCGCGTTACGGTGATGATTGCCACCGACGTTGCTGCGCGCGGTATCGACATTGACGATATCTCGCACGTCATTAACTACGATTTGCCGCGCACCGCCGATACCTATCTGCACCGCATCGGCCGTACCGCGCGTGCAGGCCGTAAAGGTACCGCAATCTCGCTGGTCGAAGCGCATGACCACGTGCTGCTGGGCAAAATCACCCGTTACATCAACGAGCCGTTGAAAGCGCGTGTGATTGATGAGCTGCGTCCAGAAAGCCGTGCGCCAAGTGCCAAAGTGACGGGAAAACCGTCGAAAAAAGCCCTTGCGAAGCGTCAAGAGCGTAAAGAGAAAGAACAAGAGAAACCGCGCGTCAAACAACGCCATCGCGATACCAAAAATGTGGGTAAACGCCGCAAGCCAAGCGGTAGCGATGCACCAGAGTCTGGTGCGGAATAAAGCAGCACTCGCTGTAATTAATCGCCTCTTTTGAGGCGATTTTTTTGTTTTAAGCGTAGCGAAAAAGCGCTTTCGCTATCAAACGGCCTCAAGAAGCCTTTCTTTGTCATCAAGCCATATAAAAAAAGCCGCGCCAATCAACATTGGCGCGGCTTGTATTGCTGTGTGTCTTTTCGTCAGCGCTGCAATTACAGGCTTTCGGTGAATGTACGTGTAATCACGTCACGCTGCTGCTCTGGCGTCAGCGCGTTAAAGCGCACGGCATAGCCCGATACGCGAATGGTCAACTGCGGATATTTTTCCGGATGATTGACGGCATCTTCCAGCGTTTCGCGACGCAGCACGTTAACATTCAGATGCTGACCACCTTCGATACGCACTTGCGGCTTCTGCTCAAGTGGAATTTCACGGTAAGCGATTTCGCCGAGGTCGCTGATAGCAACAACCTGATCTTCCGCGAAATCCCCTTTGGCGCACAGGCAGCGCGCTTCGGCTTTATCATCGTCCAGCAGCCAGAATGAGTTCAACAGCTGTGGATTATTTGCCTGAGTAATTTGAATACCGGTAATCATAGTAGGTCTCCAGGGCTTTACGCTGTCGCAACCGGACAGCGAGGTTCATAAGGTTTTGGAATGCTGTGGTATATCACTGCAAGAAAAGCGCCGTTTTGACCTGTATCAATTTCGTCCAAACGCGATTGAGCGCAGTAATACTAACAACTTGATTCATAACAACTTCACTCGCTAACTTTTTACGTAAATATTCAAATTATTTTTACCCTTCTGCTGTTGAGTTCGACACGTTAAGCTAGGCGCACTATTTTGCAGGGAGTCAAAGATGGCTGAGAAGCTGACCTGGCACGACGTGCTGGCTGAAGAGAAAGAAAAACCTTACTTCGTGGAAACGCTGAAAGCGGTGGCCAATGAACGCGCTGCCGGCGTAACGGTGTATCCGCCGCAGAAGGATGTGTTTAATGCCTTTCGGCTGACCGAACTGGGCGATATCAAAGTGGTGATTTTGGGTCAGGATCCTTATCACGGCCCGAATCAGGCGCATGGTCTGGCCTTTTCTGTGCTGCCCGGCGTGGCGATCCCGCCGTCATTACTGAATATGTACAAAGAGCTGGAGCAGGATATGCCCGGCTTTGTGCGCCCTACGCACGGTTTTCTTGAAAGCTGGGCAACGCAAGGCGTGATGCTGTTGAACACCGTGTTAACGGTGGAAGCCAGTAAGGCGCATTCGCACGCGCGCTTTGGCTGGGAAACTTTCACTGATAACGTCATCAGCGCCATCAATCAGCATCGGGAAGGGGTGATTTTCTTGCTGTGGGGATCGCACGCGCAGAAGAAAGGCAGCATCATTGATACGCAACGTCATCATGTGCTGAAAGCGCCGCATCCTTCCCCGCTCTCCGCGCATCGCGGCTTTTTTGGCAGCAAACACTTCTCACAGGCGAATGCGCTGCTGAGCCAATCAGGCCAGTCACCGATTGACTGGATGCCGGTGCTGCCTTGAAAAAACAAACGGCCGCATTAAGCGGCCGTTGTTATTACAGCGACAGATTAGCCTTTGGCTTTGGTCACTGCCACCATCGCCGGACGCAACAGGCGACCGTTGAGGGTGTAACCGCGCTGCATCACCATCAGCACGTGATTTGGCGCCATCTCTTCTGATTCCATCATCGACATCGCCTGATGGATCTCCGGATTGAATGGCACATTGGTTTCGCCAACCACTTCCACGCCAAACTTACGCACCGCGCCCAGCAGCGACTTCAGCGTCAGCTCGATACCTTCAATCATCGAAGCCAGTTCAGCGTTATCTTTGTTTGCTACTTCCAGCGCGCGCTCCAGGCTATCGATCACTGGCAGCAGCTCGTTGGCAAATTTTTCCAGCGCAAATTTATGCGCCTTTTCCACATCCATTTCAGTACGACGACGGATATTCTCGATTTCCGCCTGCGCACGCAGCTGTGCATCACGCACGCCGGTTTGCGACACGGCTAACTCGGCTTCCAGTTGCGCGATACGCTCATCACGCGGATCCACCTCAGCGGTTGTCTCTGCGTCCACGCGCTGCTGATCCTGTTGAATTTCGTCTGAGACTTGCTCGTTTGGGGTGTTCTGTTCTTTACTACTCATGAATTTCTCCGCGTTTTGCACATTCATCTCGCTGGTTGGCTTATTATGGGGATCAGTTTGACGGTTTCAAGTAGACCCATCACATTGCCTGGCCGTTTTGGCTTATAAGGAACTCGCGCTAAATGAACAAACACTTTAACTGCATCGGGATTGTCGGCCATCCGCGCCATCCTACTGCGTTAACCACCCATGAAATGCTCTGGCGCTGGCTAACGGCAAAGGGTTATGAGGTGATTGTCGAGCAGCAGATTGCGCGCGAACTGGATTTGAAAAATGCCGAAACCGGCAGCCTTGCGGATATTGGTCAACGCGCTGATTTAGCGGTTGTAGTGGGTGGCGATGGCAACATGCTCGGCGCCGCCCGCGTGTTGGCACGCTATGACATCAAAGTCATTGGCATTAACCGGGGCAACCTCGGTTTTCTTACCGATCTCGATCCGGACAACGCTCAGCAGCAGCTGGACGATGTGCTGCAGGGCGATTACTTCGTCGAAAGCCGCTTCTTGCTGGAGGCGCAGGTGTGCAAAGAAGATTGCTCGCCGCGTATTGGTAGCGCCATCAATGAAGTGGTGCTGCATCCCGGCAAAGTCGCGCACATGATTGAATTCGAAGTCTATATTGATGAGGTGTTTGCCTTTTCACAGCGCTCCGATGGCTTGATCATCTCTACGCCAACCGGCTCCACCGCCTATTCGCTCTCGGCTGGCGGCCCCATTCTGACGCCCTCACTGGATGCAATTACGCTGGTGCCGATGTTCCCGCATACGCTCTCAGCGCGTCCGCTGGTGATCAACAGCAGCAGCACCATCCGCCTGCGTTTTTCTTCTCTGCGAAGCGATCTGGAGATCAGCTGTGACAGCCAGATTGCCTTGCCAATTCAGGAAGGTGAAGATGTCCTGATTCGCCGCAGCGCTAATCATCTCAATCTCATCCATCCTAAAAATTACAACTATTTTAATACCTTAAGTTCAAAGTTGGGTTGGTCTAAAAAATTGTTCTGAAAATCAGCACTGACCACTTTACTGTATAAAATACCAGGATATACTGTATGTAAAACCATATCTGTTTTTACATACAGGTGATTCTATGCTGGCACAACTGACCATCAGTAACTTTGCTATCGTTCGTGAACTGGAGATCGACTTTCATCGTGGTATGACGGCGATCACGGGTGAAACCGGCGCAGGTAAATCTATCGCCATCGATGCGCTGGGCCTGTGTTTAGGCGGACGCGCTGAAGCAGATATGGTGCGTCAGGGTGCCAGCCGCGCGGATATCTGCGCCCGCTTCCAACTCAAAGCTTCGCCTTCCGCACAGCGCTGGCTGGTGGAGAATCAGCTGGATGAAGGCAATGAGTGTCTGCTGCGCCGTGTGATTAGCGCGGATGGTCGTTCGCGTGGCTTCATCAACGGCACGTCGGTGCCGCTGTCGCAGCTGCGTGAATTGGGTCAATTGTTGATTCAGATTCACGGCCAGCATGCTCATCAGCTGTTGCTCAAATCCGATCACCAAAAACATCTACTGGATGCTTATGCAGCCCACGATGATTTGCTGTCTGAAATGCGCCAGCACTATCAGCGCTGGCATCAGAGTTGCCGCGCACTGGCGCAGCATCAGCAGCTCTCGCAAGAGCGTGAGTCCCGTCGCGAGCTGCTGCAATATCAGTTGAAAGAACTCAATGAATTCGCCCCGCAGTTGGGCGAATTTGAACAGATTGATGAAGAGTACAAACGTCTGGCGAATAGCGGCCAGTTGCTCTCTACCAGCCAGCAAGCGCTGCAAATTCTCGCCGATGGTGATGACACCAACCTGCAGAGCCTGCTGTATAGCGCCCGTCACATGCTGGGTGAACTGGTGACGCTGGATAATAAAGTCAGCGGCGTGTTCAATCTGTTGGAGGAAGCCGCAATCCAGCTCAGTGAAGCCAGCGACGAACTGCGTCACTATTGTGAACGTCTGGATCTCGATCCCAATCGCCTGCATGAGCTGGAGCAACGTCTGTCACGGCAGATCGCACTGGCGCGCAAGCATCATGTCTCACCTGAAACCTTGCCGGTGCTTTATCAGCAGTTGCTGGATGAAGCGGAACTGCTTTCGCAGCAAGAGAGCGATCAGGAAACCTTGCAATCTGAAGTTGTCGCGCACCATAAAGCTGCGTTAGTCAGTGCTGAAAATCTGCATCAACTGCGTGAACACTCCGCTCAAGAGTTGAGCCAGCTGATTACCCAAAGCATGCGCACGCTGGCGATGCCGCACGGCCAGTTCGCTATCGTGCTGGAGTTCAATGCGGATCAACTCACTGCAGATGGCGCAACGCGCATTGATTTCCGCGTCACGACTAACCCAGGTCAACCGCTCCAGCCGCTGGGTAAAGTGGCGTCCGGCGGTGAGCTGTCGCGTATTGCTCTGGCAATTCAGGTGATCACCGCACAGAAAATGGAAACGCCAGCGATGATCTTCGATGAAGTGGATGTCGGTATCAGCGGCCCAACCGCCGCAGTCGTAGGCCAAATGCTGCGTCAACTGGGCGAATCAACCCAGGTGATGTGTGTTACACACCTGCCGCAGGTTGCTGGCTGCGGTCATCAGCACTTCTACGTCAGCAAAGAGACCGATGGTGCGATGACAGAAACCCATATGCAGCCGCTGGATAAACGCGCGCGTCTGCAAGAGTTGGCGCGTTTACTGGGCGGCAGCGAGGTAACGCGCAACACGCTGGCCAACGCTAAAGAACTTTTAGCCGCCTGATACCGCACTTTTTTCCCGGCTGGTGGTCATATGCTTGCTCTGTAGAGGTTTCAAATAGCGAAAAGGTTTATTATCATCGGCAGCTATGTCGTCTGAATAATAAAGCCTGCCGCAGGCAGAGTTCAGAATTTGATGGCAAAAAAATAGCCTGCTGAAAGGCGTTTGGCCCCAGAAAAGGAATGTATAGATGCGCTGTAAAACGCTGACTGCCGCGGCAGTAGTAATGTTGATGATGACCGCTGGATGTTCCACCCTTGAGCGCGTTGTGTATCGTCCGGATATCAATCAGGGGAATTACCTGGTCGCCAACGATGTGTCGAAGATTCATAACGGCATGACGCAGCAGCAGGTTGCCTACACGCTCGGTACGCCGATGATGCGCGATCCATTTGGCAGCAACGTTTGGTATTACGTGTTCCGTCAGGAACCAGGCCATGAAGGTGTGAAACAGCAAACGCTGACGCTGACCTTTGATAGCAACGGAACGCTGACCAACATCGACAATAAGCCGAAGCTCACTGGCAAAGAAGGCTAAGTGAACGGCAATAAAAAAGGCGCTTAAGCGCCTTTTTTAGTTTTTACTATCCGACTATTTCTTCTCAGCTGAACGCTCTGCGCGTTGACGCCGCAACTCTTTCGGATCGGCAATCAGCGGACGATAAATTTCAATGCGATCACCATCCTGCACGACATCAGCCAATTTTACCGGGCGGCTATAAATACCGACCTTGTTCGAGTTCAAGTCAATATCTTTACGCAGTGACAGCAAACCCGACGCCTTGATCGCCTGCTCAACGGTTGCACCTTCCTCAAGCGTGACGGCACGCAAATACTGCTTATCCGGCAGTGCGTAAACCACTTCCACGCTGATATCAGGCACGATAAACCTCTTTCGCGCGCTGACTGAACGCCTGCACCATGCTGTTCGCCAGCTCTTTAAAGATGCGGCCGAACGCCATTTCTACCAGCATATTGGTAAACTCAAAATCGAGGTTCAACTCAACTTTGCAGGCATCATCACCCAATGAGGTGAAATGCCAGCCGCCGGTCAATTTTCGAAACGGGCCATCAACCAACTGCATCAATATGCTTTGGTTGCTGATCAGCGTATTGCGTGTGGTGAAAGTTTTACTGATGCCGGCTTTCGAGACATCAACGGCCGCGGTCATTTGATCTCCGCTGTTATCCAGCACCCGGCTGCCGGTGCAGCCCGGCAGAAACTGAGGATAAGCATCCACGTCATTCACAAGACGGTACATCTGCTCAGCGCTATAAGGGACCAGCGCTGAACGACTAATCTGGGCCATAATGGTTCCTGTTCATCACAAAACCATTGAATAATACCATTTTCGGTCACCAAACAAAAATTCACGGCTTTGCTTGCTGTGCTAAAATGGAGTGTTTTTTACCGCCCTGCAGGACAGGGGATGCGCCCATAAACTGAGTGATGTAGACTACGCCGCACTATGACAAAGAAAAAAGTTAACAAACCCGGTTCAGCCACTATTGCCCTCAATAAACGCGCACGTCATGAATACTTCATTGAAGAAGAGTTCGAGGCGGGTATGTCGTTACAAGGATGGGAAGTCAAATCACTGCGTGCCGGTAAGGCAAACATCAGCGATAGCTACATTCTGCTGCGCGATGGTGAAGCTTACCTGTTCGGCTCTACTTTCCAGCCGCTAGCGGTGGCTTCAACGCATGTGGTGTGTGATCCCACGCGAAGCCGCAAGCTGCTGCTAAAACAACGCGAACTCGATTCGCTGTATGGTCGCGTTAACCGTGAAGGCTTTACCGTGGTTGCACTGTCGATGTACTGGAAAAATGCCTGGGCCAAACTGAAAATTGGTGTGGCGCGCGGTAAGAAAGAGCACGACAAGCGTGACGACGTTAAAGAGCGCGAATGGAAGATGGATAAAGCACGTATTATGAAGAATTCAAAGCGTTAAGCGCTGGATCTTGACGCCACTTGTCTGTAGTATTGAAATTTCTTGGGGCTGATTCTGGACTCGACGGGATTGTGAAGCCTTAGGAGCATGCCGAGGGGCGGTTTGCCTCGTAAAAAGCCGCAAAAAAATAGTCGCAAACGACGAAAACTACGCTTTAGCAGCTTAATAACCTGCTTTGAAGCCCTCTCTCCCTAGCTTCCGCTCTTAAGACGGGGATCAAGAGAGGTCAAACCCAAAAGAGATCGTGTGGATGCCTTGCCTGGGGTTGAAGCACTAAATCTAATCAGGCTAGTTTGTCAGTGGCGTGTCTGTCCGCAGCTGGCCGGCGAATGTAAAGACTGACTAAGCATGTAGTGCCGACGGTGTAGTAATTTCGGACGCGGGTTCAACTCCCGCCAGCTCCACCAAAATCCTTCGAAGATGATTCCAGAGTCATCCGTAGAAGTCCTGAAAGCCCGCACGGCACAAGCCCTGCGGGCTTTTTTGTGTCTGTAACCATCCGAGACGATCCGCCTGAATCCGGTGATAATTGGTATACGAATTGGTATACGCTAGAATGTATGCCAATTACGTATACCAATTCATGCTGGAAATCTAGATATGGCAAGGACTACGCGCCCATTAACCAACACTGAAGTGCTGCGTGCCAAAGCAGTTGATAAAGATATGACCTTACATGATGGCGAAGGGCTTTTTTTGGTCATAAAAACCAGCGGCAAAAAGCTTTGGCGTTTTCGCTATCAACGTCCAGCTACGAAACAAAGGACGATGATTGGCCTTGGATCCTTCCCCGCCCTTTCACTTGCTAATGCCCGCAACTTGAGAGCAGATTATCTTGCCCTACTAGCAAATGGGATTGATCCGCAGGTTCAAACGAAGGTTGCAGAGGAACAGCAACAGATCGCACTGGATAGTATTTTCTCAACAGTGGCTGCTAACTGGTTTCAGCTTAAAAGCAAAAGCGTCACGCCTGATTACGCTAAAGACATTTGGCGCTCATTAGAAAAAGATGTGTTCCCTGCTATCAGTGAAATCCCTGTTCAGCAAATAAAAGCACGAACGCTTGTTGAAGCATTAGAGCCAATAAAAGCACGTGGGGCACTTGAAACAGTTCGTCGTTTAGTTCAACGAATTAATGAGATTATGATTTATTCTGTTAACACAGGGTTGATCGACGCCAATCCAGCGTCAGGCATAGGAATGGCTTTTGAAAGACCAAAAAAGCAGAACATGCCAACACTTCGTCCGGAGGAGTTGCCTCAACTAATTCGCACGCTAAACATGTCCAACATTTCCATTCCGACTAGATGTCTGATTCAGTGGCAATTACTGACACTTGTTCGGCCTTCAGAAGCATCAGGTACCCGTTGGGAAGAGATAGATTTTCGTTCAAAACTATGGAATATTCCTGCTGAGCGAATGAAAGCTAAACGGCAACATATAGTGCCTCTGTCAATGCAAGCTCTTAGCCTGCTTGATATAATGAAACCTATTAGCGGGAATCGTGAGTTTGTCTTCCCAAGTCGCAATGATCCCAAGCAGCCGATGAACAGCCAAACAGCAAATGCTGCTTTAAAGAGGATTGGTTATGGAGGTAAACTGGTCGCTCATGGTATGCGTTCCATTGCTAGTACCGCAATGAATGAGCATGGTTTTAATGCTGATGTAATTGAAGCTGCTTTGGCGCATAGTGATAAAAATGAAGTCAGGCGCGCATACAATCGAACGACCTATTTGGTTCAGCGTCAAGAATTGATGCACTGGTGGGGTGAGTGGGCATCCAATCAGTGATTAACTCTAATTTTCCAAGCATACGTCTACTTAAAAGAAAATTTATAGTCGATTTAACTTATTCACTCAAGGATTGACAATGTATATACAAGACATCTCTAAAACCTCAAAATTCTGGGTTGTTCGCTCAGGAGATGGTGGAATGTTTTATGACCACTTCATACATAATTCAATCATTGCCATCGGCCATATAGATAGCATGGATTATGATAACAATACATTGAAAAGCTCCGACTCTGTCGAAACTCTTGTATATAAATATAAAAACACCCTATTAGAAAAAAAAGAAACTCTAGCATCGGCATCAAACAAAGCTGGGCAAGTTAATAGATTTATTACTGATATGGCAATAGGTGATGTGGTTATCACTTTAGATGCTAAACGAATCATAGTGGGCGTAATTAAGTCTGAAACATATAAAAAAAATGATAGCGTCACGCTTAAGAATGTTGATGGTTCGACAAGTGAATTAATGCTTAAATTTACTTTAAGAAGAGATGTTGACTGGGGTAAAACTCAGATGCGAAACAAGCTATCTTTAGCAATAAATAATAGCTTCCGAGCTAATCAAACCGTTTTTTCCGCCAATGAACACTGGAAAGAATTAAACCACTGGCTATCTGTTGCTTTCATTTCAGATGGTGAAGCATATATTTCATCTCGCATAGAACAAAAGGATGGAATTAACAATCTTGATATTGCCCAATACTCTATAATAATAAATAAAATCGAAGCAATCGCAGAGACTTTAGCTTATAATGACACTGATGAATTTTCCGATGATGATTTACTGGCTCTTTTTGAAGAAAACTATAAAGAACTACGAAAAAACCGTTCCTTTACGGTTACAACTCAGCAAGTATTTCTTTCACCGGGTGACCTGTGGGCTAAAACATCTGGTGATCGACTCAAAAGCTTGCTTGTTATTTCAACATTCCTCTTAATGTTTAATATTGAACCATCGTTTGCTAATGAAAATGACAAACAGTTCATCGATTCAAACAGAGATTCAATTTCACTGTTGCTTGAGAAAGTAAAGAGTGATGAAAGTTTTACCGAAGTACAACAGGGATTAGATTTACACGTTCCTCATCAGAAAATAAGTAAAAACACTGAACGTGAGGCCTCAACAAATAATGGAAGTGACGTTGAACCAGACGATTTTGAAGGAATGTAAGGAGACTGCATGAACTTCCTTAGGAAGTGGTGGGATAACCATGATAAGTCAAATAACTTCTTATCTGGCATCCATTACATTGTTATATCGTTCGCCATCATTATTGGTGGCGGATGGGCTTTATATACCTTTAAAGCTTTGGATATGGCAAGCAATGCAGAAATACAGTTATCAAAAGCTAACGAGGAACTCAAACAGATCAAAGAACAAATTAAAGGGACTGACTCAAGTAGCATTACTATTAATGCATCCCCCTTAAAAACACAGCTGGGGATAATTATAAATGTAACGATCAAAAATAATGGTAAGCGCCCATTATCATTTAATACATCTAAAGGTTCTGTAACTGTCTATAAGATTAAAGCAGATGGTGATTCAATTGAGCAATCTCAGAAGTTAACACCTAACCTTTATACATCCATTCGAGACAAAGAAATTGATCCTGACACTAAAAGCAGATCGCTATCTAAAACTCACGTTTTAATTGGAGCTGAAAAAACCTTAAGCTACATCGTTGGATTAAAAGAACCGGGAATTTACTATATCGTTTTCAGATCAACACCGGACTCAAACTTTGAAGGTGAAGATTTAAAAAATGCTAAACCTGTTGAATGGTTTGCGTCAAGTTACATTGAAGTGACAAAATTGCAGCAAAACCCGGCTCACCAAAATTAAACTTTGATCCTTCCCCCAGTACTCCAACGCTCATTACTTAGAGAATGAAAAAATTTAAATCTACCGCCGCTCAAAATTGAATTTTCATCAATTTTATCAAGGTATGCTCGCCTCGCTAGCATTAAGTTTTATTTTTTAGTTGAGTATGCTCCCAGCATCGTTGCGCGCGCTCGTACCCCCGCCACGCCTGCCCGCTTTATGTAGCAGTTATCATGCGGTTGCATGAGTCCCTTCAGGCCGCGCCACTGCTGGCCTGAATTGCATTAAGTCAGCTGCATTTATTCATGCGTTTTCATGCAGCATAGGCATGCACTCATGCGCTTCAGGCTGGCCAGAGAAAAGGGATGTAAAAAACCGGCACGATGACCGGTAAAGTGTGGCTGATAAAAACTCAGCTGAGGGCGTTCTGGCGGTTCGATAGTCTGCTGGCTGATCCATAACGGTTTAGCGTCTGCCGTTGTGGCGGTAATTCTTTCTCGGGGACATCTTCAGTTACCTTCTGCGGTTTCATGATAATGGTGTCCAGACTCTCCAGAGTAGTGAACGTGCAGGAGCAGTCGATATTACGACACTGATACCACGTCTTTTTTAACGTACCTGTCTGATATTCGCTGGTACGCGTGTGTGCGGTCATGCTGCATTCAGGGCATTTCATTGCCATCACGTTTTTTTCCTTCTGTTTAACGCCAGTCCCCGTCCAGGCTGGAGTTACGGTTTATAAAGCCGTTATCGTTAGCTTTCTTTGTAGGGGGAGAGCCAATGGCGGCTCCGGTGAATGCATTGTGCCGTTGCTGGCACAGTCGAGCTATCGGATGACGTTGTGTGATGGCCCAGACAAAATGACCTTCTTCTGGCTGGCGGCAAGGTGACATATTGGCTCCCTGCTCAACTTTTAAATTTATATATATCCTTCACCATTCTTCACCTTAATAAAAAAGAGAGTAAATACAGTATATTAAAGGGTGAACAATTAATGGTTATCCCTTCACCCAGTGTTCACCATGCTTCACCTGGCTTTTTATGCAGATAAACTTTATCGAGTGTTTATTTCGATTGGTTTAAACATAATTAATCATTGAAAACGATTTGCATAATTCATCTCAGCACTATTGGTCTATATTGCCCTATATTTACCTGAGCAAAAAACAGGCGGTTAATTTTTGCGCGCCTGTGCCAGCCGCAGCACCATCTCGCCTTGTTGCTTTGGCAGTAAATATGCTGAAAATAAAGAGCTACCCGACTCCGGACGTATCTGTCCGTATCACCACGGACTCAATAAGAGGTAGCTCATGCACACCGTATTATCCGCAAACTCCTCCGCTCCTGCGGCCCCGGCTTTACCCGTAAACCCGGTGCTAAATGACCGCTTCCTGCGGCTGCCGGAAGTCATGCACGTCTGCGGCCTGTCCCGCTCCACCATTTACGACCTTATCAGCCGCAACGCCTTCCCGGCGCAGGTGTCGCTTGGCGGCAAGAACGTGGCATGGCTCGCCAGTGAAATCAGCGTCTGGATGAGCGATCGCATTGCAGCACGCGGTCAGGAGCGCACCGCATGAGGTTTTTAAACCGTGCAGGTAAATCACGCGAACCCTCTGTCGCGCATACAGTGCCGCCTGTGCATGTGACTGGCGCCGGGATGGGTAAACCGCTACAGCCGCAGCGCTTTCGCGCAACGAAGCCAGCCTTAAGCCTGCAATGTGCAGGCGTCCCGCCCTCCGGTATCCGGACTGTTTCCCGTGGCGACATTTCTCCCGCCAGCTGCTGAGGTTGCCTGATGTCACTTTTAACTGCTGCCTCCGGCTTGCGCGCCGGGGCCATTCCCTGGTACAGTAAATCCGCTGTCGCAAAATCGGCAGCCGGGCGTAGGAACCCGAGTTACTCAATGGCGACACCAGACGCGCCATGCGTCTTTTTTTGTGTCCAAGCCTCAGTGCACCCATTTTTCGGGCAACGGTTCTGTATCCGTTGCGCCGTCTGCGTAATGGTGGCCCGGGCGGGGCAGCCTTCGGGCTGGCCGGTATCCATTGAGGCCGGTATTCCTACCCCCGTTCGGGCTACCACCCATGAGTGTAGGAACTCCGGTGGTAGCGATAACCGCTACTCTCTGGAGACTGCCATCATGGCTACGGTCCTTAATTCCCCATACCCTCAGTTTGTTTTCATCTTTGCCGCCGTGCGCCGCTGCGAGCGCCAGCAGCATATTCATATGCTCCGCACCGTTGCCGCCGATGAGCGCGCCGCCCGCCTTTTGCTGGCCCGCGACTACGTGCTGTCCTTTGCCGCCCGCCTGCCGGTCCGGGAGGTGCGCGCATGACTCACGCCACGATTTCTCACGCCGACCTGGTACGCCTTGAGCACCTGCGTAACGCCGGGCGCTTCGTCAGCGACATGACCGCCTTTCAGGAGTGCCACGAACTGCCGCAGCCCGCTCAGCGCGCGCAGCTGGCTTCGCTGGTCTTTCTCATCACCGAGCAGCTGGATGACGTGGTGACGCGCTGCCAGAACAACTGGATGAACGCGGAGGATGAATCATGAAAGACCGCACCCTTTCGCCTGAACTGCGCGCCGCGCTTTCTCGCCGCGCCGTCGCCTGCGCGTGGCTGACCGTCTGCCGCGAGCAGCAGCGCTACCCCGGCCTGACGCTGGCGCGCCTTGAGCACATTATCGAAACCGAGCTGGAGGGCTTTTACCTGCGCCAGCACGGACGCCTGCGCGGTCAGGAAATTGCCTGCGCGCTGCTGGACGACCTGCTGTCCACCGGGCCGCTGAAGTCGGCCCCGCGCTTGAGCTTTCTCGGCCAGGTAATGATGGATGAACTCTGCGGGCGCATGACAGACGCCCCGGTGCTGCACTGAGGGAGAACAGAACGATGAAAATGACCGTATCAGAGGCGGCCACCGCTGCGCGGGGCCACTGGCCCCGCATTCTGCCCGCGCTGGGCGTGAAGGTAATCAAAAACCGCCACATGCCGTGCCCGGTCTGTCAGGGAACGGACCGCTTTCGCTTCGACGATAAGGACGGGCGCGGCACGTGGATTTGTAATCAGTGCGGAGCCGGTGACGGCATGGACCTGGTGAAAAAGGCGCTCAGCATTACGTTCAGAGAGGCCGCCGCGCGCGTAAACGACCTGACCGGCAACCTGCCGCCGGTAGCGGCCGATATTATTACGGGTGCCGGTCCCGAAACGGACGACACATCTCGCGCCGCAGCATCTGAACTGGCGCAGCAGCTGGTCAGCACGGCAAAGGAAACGGCGGGCAACGCTTATCTTTCCCAGAAGGGGCTGCCAGAGCAGGCGTGCCTTACGCTTTCGAAGGCGCATAAGGTGGCGTTAACGACCTACCGCACCGGCGATTTAGTTGTGCCCCTGCACGACATGAGCGGTCAGCTGGTTAACGTGCAGCTCATCAATGCCAGCGGAGAGAAGCGCACGCTCAAAGGCGGCCAGGTGAAAGGCGCCTGCCACGTCCTCAGCAGCGCTAAGCCGGCAAAGCGCATCTGGCTTGCAGAGGGCTACGCGACCGGCCTGACGGTGCACAACCTGACCGGTGATGAGGTGTGGGTTGCGCTCTCATCGGGCAACCTCCTTTCTCTGGCTGGCCTTGCCCGTGAAAAGCACGCCACGCTGCCGCTGATGATTGCCGCCGACCGCGACCTTAACGGCAACGGTCAGGACAAGGCGAAGAAGGCCGCTGATGTCAGTAACGCCGTCGTCGCGCTACCGCCCGTGTTCGGCGACTGGAACGACGCCTTTTTGCAGCACGGCGACGTCCCGACAAAGCAGGCGCTTACTGAGGCTGCTGCGCCCGCCACCGCCAGCCCGTTTGACGTGATGAGTGAGGCGGAGTTTTCGGCGATGAGCGCCAGCGAAAAAGCGGAGCGCGTTGCTGAGCATTACCGCAACGCGCTGGCGGTGGATGCCAGCGGTGAAATCCTGTCACGCTACAAGGCGGGCGCGTGGAAGGTCATTTCAGGTAAGCAGTTTGAGCGCGACGTGGCGAAGCTGTTCCAGCGGCTGCGCGCGCCGTTCTCGGCGGGCAAAATTTCAGGCGTGGTGGATACGCTGAAGCTGATGCTGCCGCAGCAGTCCGACCCGGCGCGCCGCCTGATAGGCTTTCGTAACGGCGTGCTGGACACGCGCACCGGCAGTTTCAGCCCGCACAGCAAACGCTTCTGGCTGCGCACGGTCAGCGAGGTGGACTTTACCCCACCGGTTAAGGGCGAGACGCTGGCGACCCATGCGCCGCACTTCTGGCAGTGGCTGGACCGCGCCGCGGGATGCGACGCGGCAAAGCGCGATATTATTCTCGCCGCGTTGTTTATGGTGCTGGCGAACCGCTACGACTGGCAGCTGTTTCTGGAGGTCACGGGCCCCGGCGGCAGCGGCAAAAGCATCATGGCCGAAATCGCGACCATGCTGGCCGGATCGGACAACACCACCTCCGCGACCATAGAGACGCTGGAGTCATCGCGCGAGCGCGCGGCGGTAATTGGCTACTCGCTGATAATTCTGCCCGACCAGGAGAAGTGGAGCGGCGACGGCGCGGGCATCAAGGCGATTACCGGCGGCGACGCGGTATCCGTGGACCCAAAATACCGCGATGCCTACTCAACGCACATTCCGGCGGTGATACTGGCGGTAAACAACAATCCGATGCGCTTCACCGACCGCAGCGGCGGCGTGTCGCGCCGCCGGGTCATCCTGCACTTCCCGGAAATCATCCCGGCAAACGAGCGCGACCCGCAGCTGAAGGAAAAAATCAGCGGCGAGCTGGCCGTTATCGTCCGCCAGCTGATGCAGCAGTTCAGCCAGCCGCAGGACGCAAGGGCGTTGCTTCAGTCGCAGCAAAACTCCGATGAGGCGATGCGCATCAAGCGCGACGCGGATCCGATGGTGGACTTCTGCGGTTATCTGCTCACCACGCCGGAACCTACTTCGCTTTATATGGGAAACGCCAGCATCAGGCCGCTTCAGCCGAGGCGTTATCTTTACCATGCTTATCTGGCTTACATGGAGGCGAACGGCTACAGGAATCCACTCAGCATGAAGATGTTCAGTCTGTCGCTGGAGAGCATTATGCGCGAATACGGGCATCATTATCTGAAGCGGCGCACGAAGCTGGGGATGCAGACCAATCTTGATCTGACTGAGGAAAGCAGTTCTGACTGGCTGCCCAAGTGTGATGCCACCTGAAACTCATAATATTTAGAACCGGCGAAAGCCGGTTTTTTTGCGCTCGTTATAGGCGTTAAATTCATCCAGATGCATATAAAAAACACATTCTCTGTTATGCAAGAAAATTTCGCTTGCCACATCTTAAATTAATCGAGTCTGCTATGAGCGGGGTGCGTACATTTAGAGCAGTGCCTCCATTTTAATCTCTTTTGATTGCTATAGGCGACAAGATATATTACTGATGGCAAATTGATATTACTTAGGCTTTCAAGGACGGCCCATGTACATCCAGCACATAGAGATATCTAATTTCCGAAAGCTACTTTCTGTGCGAATTGATTTCGCTAACGAGACCACGCTGCTTGTAGGTGCAAACAACAGCGGCAAATCCTCTGCCATGCTGGCACTACGGAGATTTTTGGTTTCTAAGGCTTCAGCTTTTCGGCTCCAGGATCTGACTCTTTGTCATCTCGCCAAGCTGGATGAGATTGGTAAAGTGTGGGAGAACGCGCCGGAAAACTATGAAATCCCTACAGCCAAGGACTGGGCTGACTGGCTCCCTAGTCTGGATATCTGGGTGTCGGCAGATCAAGGGGAGTTTCATTACATCCGGGATCTCATACCCAACTTTGCGTGGCGCGGGGGGCTAGTGGGAATGCGTTTTCTGCTTGAACCTGATGATATGAATACGCTGTACACTGACTATCGTAAGGAGCGCACGAGGGTTGTAGAGCTTGAGGATGCTCTAGAGATGGAAGAAACACCCGGTAGGCCGCTGAAGCTATGGCCGCAGAGCCTACATGATTACCTGACCCGTCGGCTGGGAGATAAATTCAAAATACGTTGGTACCGCCTAGATCCGCAACAACTTAAAAAGCCTAACAAGTCGACTAGAATGGCGCAAATGCAGCAATTGAGCCCTACTGCCCATCCCTTGGAAAGCAATCCTCTCAGTGGATTAATTCGAGTACATGAAATCAATGCACAGCGGGGATTCGGCGACCATTCTGACGACAAACAGGGAGATTACATTAGACCCAGCGGCGCTCAAAAACTCTCGGAACAACTCAGATCTTATTACTCCCGACACCTTGACCCAGGTGACAGCCCAGATGTCTCAGACCTCGAAGCGTTGCGGGCGATAGAAGCAGCTCAATCGGCATTCGATACGAGGCTTAGTAGCAGCTTCGAACCTGCTATTAGAGAGGTTGAGGGATTGGGCTACCCAGGCCGTAATGACCCACGCATTAAAGTCGCAAGTCGCCTAGCAACAACCGACGGCATGAACCATGAAGCGGCCGTCCTTTTTGAG
This sequence comes from Pantoea sp. SOD02, assembly GCF_024707505.1. Taxonomy (GTDB): domain Bacteria; phylum Pseudomonadota; class Gammaproteobacteria; order Enterobacterales; family Enterobacteriaceae; genus Pantoea; species Pantoea symbiotica. The sequence goes on from NZ_CP102604.1 coordinate 3,093,541, forward strand.
TTGGATTCAATCCAGGGTGCCCCTGGATCCCCTCCTCTTCATTTACCAGAGACCGCTAACGGGTTAGGATATCAAAACCTGATATCTATGATTTTCCGGCTGATGGGCTTCAGGGACGAGTGGCTGAGAAAAACCAGAGCAGCCAGCACGGAAGTAATAGACCGCGTCGAGCCCATCCACCTAGTGCTCATTGAAGAACCTGAAGCCCACCTTCATGTTCAAGTGCAGCAAGTGTTCGTGCGGCACGCTTACCAAGTTCTATGTCGAGACGCTTTGCTTGAACGCTACCCAAATCTGAAGACTCAGCTTTTGGTGAGCACTCACTCCAGCCATGTAACACATGAAGTGGAGTACCAGAATCTTAGGTATTTCAGGCGACTTCCAGCCGGGATGTATGATATCGGTGTACCGGTGTCGACGGTCTCTAATCTCTCTAACGTGTTCGGTGAAGGAACAAAGACGAAGGAGTTCGTTACCAGGTATCTGCGGGCACAGCATGCAGATATATTCTTCGCCGATGCCGTCATATTGGTAGAGGGTTCAGCAGAGCGAATGATGCTGCCGCATTTTTTGCGAAATAAGTTTCCATTCCTTGACCGCTGCTACATCACAACCCTCGATATCGGTGGCAGTCACGCACACCGATTAAGGCCTTTAATTGACGCCCTTGGCATCCTCACCCTGGTTATTACAGACCTTGATGCAGGGCTTAATAAAGCTGCAAAACCGGTGCAAAGAAACTCAGATCAGATTACGAACAATCCGACATTGCGGAGCTGGATGAAACTGATGCATCTGGGCAGCACAGTGAATGAACTGCTTGAGTTACCAGCGAACCAAAAAGAGCACAAAATCGACGACCTGTACTCTGTACGCATAGCCTATCAAACTCCTATTTCAACCCATCTGCCCGCTACTGGTGAAGAAATACAAGCTCTTCCAAATACCTTTGAAGACAGCTTTGTGCTTAGCAACGCTTGTTACTTTGCGGAAAAGACAAATGGTACTGGTCTGATGAAGGCTTTCGTAAAAGTTTTGAATGAGGCGCAAACATCAGAAGCCGTCGGAGAAGGTTTTTTCAAAGAATTACGCGAAGGAAAGAAAGCAGAGTTTGTGTTGCTTGTTTTGGGCGACAAAGATTTTCCCAGCCTCAAAATCCCTGAATACATCATCGAAGGCCTCAACTGGCTTGAGTCCAAATTGCGAAGCAAGCAAAAAGAGCTTCTGGTAATTCCGCCCGAGGGCGCGGAGGTGACGTCATGAGCGAAGCAGTTGTCGCAGATGCCGACACAATTATGCAGGCTTGTCTGAATCTGGCAGATCCGAAGAGTTTTTTTCTTTACGCAGGAGCGGGCTCAGGAAAAACCCACTCACTCGTCGAGGCTATCCGCGAACTCAAAAGCCGCGAGCGAGAACGCCTGACATTCGAGGGGAGGCGCATTGCGGTGATTACCTATACAAACGCAGCATGCGAGGAGATTCTTCGAAGGCTAGAGTTTGATCCACTCGTGGAAGTCTCAACCATTCACGCGTTCGCATGGCGCCTAATCCAAGGATTCGACAACGAGATCAGAGAGTGGCTAAGGATCAAACTTGCCCAGGACATTGAGAAGATCGAGGGCGAGCTAGCACGCTCGAGAGGCGACAATAAAACATCTCGAGCAAACCGACGGAAGCTACGAAGCAAAATACGCAGACTTGAGACTCTCGACGAGATTACTAAGTTCATCTATAGCCCTACAAGTAACAACAAAGAACGACAAGCACTTAATCACGATGAGGTCATCAAGTTGACCGCAGCATTCGCTCCTAAGCGCCCTTTGTTGGATGTTCTAGTAGACCTCTACCCAGTTGTATTGATTGACGAAAGCCAAGACACCCACGCGCCATTAATGGAGGCTTTTCTGAAAGTCCAGCAATTGGCGCAGACACGCTTCTGCCTTGGGCTACTAGGCGACACCATGCAACAAATTTACAGCCACGGGGTAACGCATCTTGATAAAGCGATACCGGGTGACTGGCGGAAACCTGAAAAGGTCGTTAATCGCCGCTGTCCTCGTAGAGTGGTAGACCTTATCAACGTGATTCGAAGCACCGTAGACAATCATCAGCAGACCCCAAAGCCTGATGCCATTCAAGGTGTAGTGCGCATGTACTGCATTAGTCAAAACCAAGAACAGGCACCAAATCTTGAAGAAGGCATCGCTCATTCAATGGCTGCAATCACCGACGACGGAGAATGGGCTACCGGCCCTAAAGGCCGAAAGACATTGATTCTCGAACATAAGATGGCTGGACGGCGGATGGGGTTCGAAAAGCTGTTTACGCCCCTCTACGCAGTTGAGCACCTTCAAACAGGCTTGTTGGATGGAACCCTGACCGCACTTCGCGTTTTCAGCGAAGGCGTTCTTCCTATCCTTACCGCAAAGGACGATCACTTCCTTCTGCTTGAAGCAGTACGATCTCGTTCCTCCTTGCTCAGCAAGGACGCTATGCAGTCAACAGTGGATCAATCGGCCCACATGCAGCGTATAGAGGACGCGACGCACGCCCTGCTCTCTCTTTTCGAAAGAAACGATCCAACACTGAGCGAAGTTGCAACGCTTCTGTTGCAAACTCAACTGCTTGATGTACCAGAAAATTTGGTTGAGGCAATGGTGTTTGAATCTTCTGGAGAAGCGCCCGATCCTGAAGATACGAACGCGATAACCAATTATGCCTATCAGCTATTTCTTGAGCGCCCATTTTCGGAGCTGGCAGCTTTTACAACTTATACAGATGGCCTTTCACCCTATGGTACGCACCAAGGCGTAAAGGGACTCGAGTTCCCTCGAGTTATGGTTGTCATCAACGATGATGAGGCAGACGGCTTTTTGTTCAGCTACGACAAATTGCTGGGTGTGAAAGAACCAACAAAAACTGATCAAAACAATGAGCGTGATGGCAAGGACCACGCACTGGCTCGTACTCGCAGGCTTCTCTACGTAACGTGTAGTCGTGCTGAAAATAGCTTAGCGATTGTCGTATACACACCTCAGCCGGCACTGGTCAAGCGAAACGTTGTTGCTGCTGGCTGGCTCCAAGAGAGCGAGATCGAAATCCTATGAAGTTTATTCTTGGTCTGATTAGCTCCTGACTTTGAAGATGTTGCAAACGTACGCTTCTGGCATAGAGCGACATGCGCGCTTGGCAAGGTCTGCTATGAGCGAATAACGGACATATCATGTACAGATACTGGTGGTTTTAAAATTACGCAATCATGCAAGATGATTAATTCCGATCTGACTGACTTTGTCACTAGACATTCTTTCCGAATATGCTCTTTCGTCCATATAGAAAAGCACGATTTATACGATGCGAAAGCTATCAACACTGTAGAGACCGGCACAGGGGGGGCCAAGTGTGTTTTTTCACAGAAGTGGGAGGATAAAGGCGGGATTACTGGACAGAATGACTGTAGTGTCCAGTGCAAAGGAGCGAGAGCTGATTATGGTATGATTTCGCTTATCCCCTGCGTTTATGGCAGACACAACAGCCCGGATGGCAACATGACAACAACGAGTTTAGTTGAGAGATTTAAAGCACTGGATGAAGATTATCACGCAGTCGTTTCAACAAAAAAAAGAATTATAGATGCTTCAGGAGGAGACGATGAATATGTCGATTCGGCCAAAAGTAATAAGTGGATTGCAAGAGTTAAAAAATTGCTTGAGGACAGCTATGGAAAGGAATCTGATTATTATATAGATTTCAATAATACTGCAAAGGTGAAATGGTTTACTAATTATGGAAAATTAGTAAACCATTACAAACCTCTCTTTGATGCAGCCAAAGATGATTTAGAAAATTTACCTGCGACCAGTATTAATAAAGCGGAAAATACATCGCTGGAATGGGTTATCGGGATTCTTGAGCGATTCCCTGCGTTCTGCCGTCAGTTAAAAAAACGGCACAACGACAGGGCAGCGTTTGAAATTAACGACGAGTATGACGTACAGGATCTGGTTCATGCCCTTCTGATGCTGCATTTTGATGATATCAGGGATGAAGAGCCTTCACCCAGCCATGCCGGTGCGTCGTCCAGGCAGGACTTTCTTCTGAAGGCGGAGAAAATAGTCATAGAGGTGAAAAAAACCCGAAAGAATCTGGGCGCGCGTCAAATCGGCGAGGAGCTGATTACAGATATGGCACGCTACCGTGCACATCCTGAATGCGAGACGCTTATCTGTTTCGTGTATGATCCTGAAGAGTGGGTTAAAAACCCGAAAGGCGTCATAAGCGATCTGGAGGGGGATGATAAAGAAGGAAAGACCAGAGTCGTGATAGCCCAGTTCTGAGGCTCACTATTGCATCTGGACAGAATTACCTGAACGTCCAGAGTAGCGCGGGGATTACGTCACAGAGAAGAGTTTGCCAGCAGTAATGCGACCGCACTGGTGCAGCAAAGTCGGAATTTGCCAGCAGTTTTTAACTGATTGTGCAGCTGCAGCCAGATGAATGACAGCAAAGGAAAGGATAGCTGTTCTATCCAGTGTGCAAAGATGACACATCCGGGAAATTTATGTCGAGATCGTGACAGGCCTCCTGCATTATACTGGCTTCATATTCCCGGCAGAGGCTTACGCGAAAATGAAGGTTTATCATTACACTGACCTAAATGGACTTAAAGGCATTATTGAAAGTAATTCTCTGTGGGCAACCAATATTAATTTTCTCAACGATGAAGATGAAATGCATCATGGTATTTCCGCTTTTGAAAATACGCTTATTCACCTGAAGGATGATCTTAGCGATAAGAGCATAGGGATATTGCGTATAGCAATAGAAGGCCATCGCTTACATCAGGCAAGACATAATTATAATATTTCATTCTGCCAGAACCCTGATCTCCTCAGCCAGTGGCGCGGGTATGGCTCATCGCAGGGCGTGTGTCTTGAGTTTGACAGCGATGAGTTAATTGAAGCTTTGGATTTCGGAACATCCAGATTTTTTTCTGGCGATGTATTTTATACAAAGCCGGATTCGACATTAAAAGCAAAAGAGGAAATTCTCAAATTCCTGAACGATGCCGATTTCCTTGAACAAAAAAATAACTCAGCTATCCATGAATTTGTTGGTACATCCGAGCTGGTTAATAGCCTGACACCTTTTTTCAAGCATGAAAGTTTTCAGGAAGAATGCGAATACCGGATTGTCATACAGCCAGAAACGAAGTCAGACCAAGTATGTTTTCGTGTTAATGGACTCGGTCTTATACCGTATATCCAGATCAAGGCTAAACAAATCACGCCTCATACAGGGTTATTGCCACTGAGAAGCGTAAGGATTGGGCCATGCAAAAACCGGGATTTTTTGCTTGAAGGGATAGGTTTTTTACTTAACTGCAATGGATACTCAGATGTCGAATATTCATTCACTGAAACGCCTTTTCGGGCTTAGCCAGCAGCGCTAGACAGAATAACCTGAGCGTCCAAGTGCGGTGTAAAAAAACGTTAAACTTGGCGTCAGCCAGCATTTCTGCGACCGGCGGCAGCTGGCACCGGTCCGATCTGCCAGCAATTCAGGTGCTGGCCTCACAGCTGCAGGTATACGAATGCCAGCATTGGACACTAAACCTGTATGACCAGATTGGATTAATGAAAAGGCTTGTATTCACACACAATTTACATAGCCTCATACTATCACTGGTGTTAGAGTTTATTCGATGATCATATGCTGAGACGTTCCATTAATGACTCTTTCAACTGAAAACACATTCAGGGCAGTGTACCGGAATTTTAAAAATAGAAATCCATCATGCGATAATATAGATATATTGATAACTGTTTTGAATGCTGAATTAGGTATAGGTGGATATTCTGTTACTCCATCGGTCATAACCGGCATTAGAGATTTAAATGGATTCTGTGTTTGCTATAACAATCACAAAGCATTTATGCCGCAACGATCAGTATTCAACCACCCAAAGACAGTATTCGAATATATTGGTAATATCCTCAACGAAGCTGAAATTATCACGCCCAATTATATTGGCTATGGCGTTCTTGGGACGCTGGCTGATGGCATAAAAAATGCTTCCAACAAGGAGGATAAGCTGATGCTTGGGGAACGCGCCCTTACTGCCATGTTTCCGCCAGAAATCCTGTCACTTCTGGTAACAGAGCACTACCCTAAATTTTCGGCTTTAGAGCAGTGCATAGTACAGATCAGGGAAACAACCGAGGCTTACTGTCTCGGATTATATCGTTCTGCAATCACAACCTTACTACCCTGCATAGAAAATGCTATACGTGCATTAGGTGTTCAATTGAATATTAATCAGCCAGAAAACGTGGGGACGCAATTCTTCCTTAGTATTTATGATGCATGGCTAAAATATTATATTTACGATTATATGTATCGTGATTATGACTGGATGCCGCAATCAATCCGTGAGCGTAAGTTTTTTGGAGGGTTTGATGAGCGTTTTCAGATAGGCTTAAATGGTAGGAATTATTTTGAGAAGCATCTTTATCAGAGTTCTAAAAAAGATATTGGCTTAAGTAAGCTGAACAGACACAGTATTCTGCATGGGTTCATGGATGAATATCATACTAAAGGAAACTACTTAAGGCTGATAAATCTTCTGAATAACATCTGTTTTATGATGACGATTGCAGGTGAGTCTGTATCACTATTTCTTCCTGAGAAAACAGAAAAATATCAGGCTTTCTACGCGAACCTTACAGTGCAGGAGCGCGTTGGTTTAAATCGCGCAATGTTTCTAGACGCTAACAGCATTGCGCGTTAACTGGACAGAATAACCTGAGCGTCCAATATGGCGTGGTAAGAACGTTGCAGAGCATATTTACCATCGGTTCAGCTACTGACTGCGCGCCCGGCCGAAAGTTATGCCAGCATTTTTCAGTCTGTCCGTGTAGTTGGTGCAACCAGAATGCCAGCACTGGACAGAATAACTTGAACGTCTGCTATTGGCACAAAGCGGACTAACACGCGAGCCAATGTCCGCTATGAGCGATCAGCGGACGTCGGTGATTAGTCTCTTTAGCTAGATTACAGGTTTAAGCCGCTAATTTAAGAGGTCACATCTGTTACTTATTCTGAGTAGCAGTGCTCCGCAGACGGGAAGCTGCCGTCTTTGACGGCAGCAATGTAACTTTTTAATGCGCCCTGAATGTCATCCTGACCTTTCATAAAGTTTTTGACGAATTTCGGGGACCTGCCGGTGATGCTAAGGCCGAGCATGTCGTGCAGCACTAAAACCTGTCCATCTGTATCCGGGCCAGCGCCGATGCCGATGACGGGGACGGACACCGCCCCGCTAAGCGTTCTGCCCAGCGAAGCGGGGACGGCTTCAACCAGCACCATTGCCGCGCCAGCTTCTTCAAGCTTTTTCGCAGTGTCGACCAGTGCGGCCGCCTGATGGCTGTCACGTCCCTGCACTTTAAAACCGCCAAAAACGTTAACCGACTGAGGGGTGAGTCCAATATGGGCGCAAACCGGTATACCGTTACGCGTCAGCTGACGCACTGTGTCGCACAGCCACTCTCCACCTTCAATCTTGACCATCTGCGCACCGGCCTGCATTAACTGCGCGGAGCTATGCAGTGCCTGCTCAGGCGAGCAGCAGGTCATGAATGAAAGGTCGGCTATGATGAAGCCGCCGTTGTTTCCCCGCTTAACGCAGGCCGTGTGATAAACCATATCTTCCAGCCTGACCGGCAGGGTGCTGTCATGACCCTGTAGAATCATTCCCAGCGTATCGCCGATGAGAAGCATCTCAACGCCAGCCGTGCTCAGCTCGTGTGCAAACGTGGCGTCGTAGCATGTGAGCATGGTGATTTTCTCGCCGCGCTGCTTGAGGTTTTTCAGATGTGTCAGTGTGACTGATGACATGGTGTTCTCTGCTAATTCGTTACGTTGATGAGGGATGTTGCGGGGGCGATAATATCCGCTTTCGCAATGCTAACTGTATTGCTCGGTCTGCAAGACGCGATAAATCCCGGGCTGACGTTTCCATGACGTTGAATGTATTCATAGAGTTCCTGCAGCATGATGCGTTGTTACAAGCCTTTATGGCCAGGCGTCAGAGAAACTGCTCTGTCAGCAGTAGGGCCGCAATAATGATCATCAGGCTGCCCGAAATCCGGCTGACGTTCAGTGCGGCGCGCGGTCGCGTTTTAAGCACCGTGCCGGAGCCATACCCCACAAGCAGGTAGATCGCGCCGCAGCTGATTACATGCACCAGCCCCAACGCGATCATCTGCATTGGAAGCGGCCAGGTAGCGTGGACGTCAGTGAACTGGGGCAGCAGGGCTAGAAACAACAGAAAAACCTTCGGATTAAGTCCACTTATGCAAAAGCCCTTAAGCGCCCATTTCAGTGGCGAACCTGCATCATCATTCTGCCCCGCCGCTGGCGCTGTTGGATGGCGCAGCATGCCGAGGCCGAGCCAGAGCAGATAGGCCGCCCCGGCTACGTTCAGGAGCGTCAGTACGCCCGGTGTGCCTGCAATGACTGAGCCGACCCCCGCAGCCACTATTAGTGTTGCAATTAGATGGCCGCTCAGCATGCCGGTAACCGCCGGCACAACGCGGCGTCCCCGGATGCCGGCTGAAATGACGTAAGCCCAGTCGGCGCCGGGCGTGATTACGAAAAGCACGGAAACAGCCCAGAAGGCGGCGAACATACTCAGTGACATGTGTCGTTATCCTCATTGACCTCATCTCTTAACGGCCATTTATCAGTGCCTGAAACTTGCATGTAGGGGAAACTTTTACCTGACAAATACTTTTAAAAGTTGAAGAAAGAATATCTCTTATTATGCGGAATGTGCTTTCATTTATAGCTTAGAAACGAAGGCATTACGGGAGGTTTTCAGTAATGAACAGAATAGACTGCAATATTCTTGCAGAACTACAGAAGGACGGGCGGCTTTCGCTCACTGACTTGGCGGAACGGGTGGGGATCAGCCTGTCATCATGCCAGCGCCGGGTCAGAGCCCTTGAGCAGGAAGGGGTAATCACCGGCTACCGGGCGCATCTGGATCCGGCAAGATTCGGGCTGAACTTTTCAGCCATAGTTTTCGTTACCCTGCGCGAAGGGGACCGAAAGGCGGTCAGTGCTTTCGAGGAGGCAGTAAAGGAGATACCGCAAATTATTCAGGCGCAGCGACTGTTTGGCGATCCGGATTATCTGCTTCATGTTATCACCCGTGACCTGCCGGCTTTTCAGGAGCTGTACGATGAAAAACTCTCTGGTATGTCAGGCGTGCAGCGGCTTACCTCAACACTGGTTATGAAAACGGTTGTGAAAGATCGCGCGCTGCCTGTCTGAGGTTTGTGCAAGGCTTCCGCCATTCGATATTTTCAAAAAATTTTTGGCATGGAGAAAATGTTGTGTTGAGGATCTGTACAAAATGTCGAACTTCCGCTTATGGCACTGAGCGGACTGTCACGCAGAGTTAATCTCACATGCTCCCGGTGGTGGGAGGTGCTCATACCATTATTTGTAAGCTCGACTTTGTGCTCGCTCGTCAGCAGGCAAGCCGTTGTCGCGGCGCGGCGCGGCGCGGCGCGGCGCGGCGCGGCGCGGCGCGGCGCGGCAGATTTTGTTTCAAAGAGAAAGTGGCTTCTCAAGAATAAAGATCTAATTACTATTACTAAGTAGCCCCGATATTGTTTTAGGCGCTATATTCAAGTCATAGTGAAAATATAAATGACTGTTTTAAGCGAGTAGCTGACTAATCTGTAAACACAGTAAGGGACTTATGATGAAATCATTTACAGAAATGTTTCCTATTTGATGGAGCTTATCGGACCTGTTTAGCTGAGACTTTACTTCTTACTGTAGCTATGGGACAGAAAACGTATAATGAACGCAAGTTGTGATCGTACTGGCTTCCACTTTTACCCCTATGGCAGTAATATAATGAAACATAAACCAGTATTGGTACAACAACTGGCTGAAGATCCTTGGACTTACCTGCTCAACAAGAGAACCCTGCATTATTTTAACGTTAACTAATGGAGAAGCACGTGGTAATCACTGTTTATTCAAATAAAATTAAAATAGAGTTGAACAAAGAGCAATTAGAAAGATTATATCTTAAAAATGTGTCAGGTAACTTAGATAGTTTTCGAGGATTAGTACATGAAGATGCAAAATGCCCTGTTTTCAACGTGAAATGCGCATATTATGTATCGGAAGGCTATTCGAAGATAACTGGTGAAAAAGTTAAGTAGGTGTTTTTTTGCACTTAAGGATAAGTCATGATCATATAAAACCAATTAGCTTGTTTGTTTCTTCAAATTACACAGTTACGTACTGAGGTGGTATATGTCAATTATACAAATAAGGAAGTATCTTAATGGTTTCCCGTTATTCTCCATGGATTATAATAAATTAAAAATTGGGTCAGGTGAAAAAATAATTATTTCTGACATATGGGCTTTTTGGGACTATATCTTGAAACGTTACATCGAGAAAACAACCAAAACGACTACTGATAAACTAAAAAAAGAAAAAGTACTATTTTCTTTTCTAGAGCAGGCAAAAAACTTTTACGAGTCAGCAGAAAATAGCCCGGTAAAATCCCAGCCGTTATTATATTACTATGCATTTCTTAACCTCTCAAAAATCGCAATAAACATTTCTAGGTCGGACAATATTTTATTTAAGGGATATACACATGGTATTTCTGAAGATTATCAGAGTGAATTTTCTAAATCGAGCGTAACCATAAAAACAAGTAATAACGGTGATATTCAAGTTGCCCATGAGATGTTGCGTCTTTTTGATTTATCGAAAGCTCCGCCCTATAATTTTGGACCGAAAAATTTAAATATCAGAGATATACTATCACATTGCATAGGCATACACAGGTCATATAGTGAAATATATAAAAAACCGGAGTTTTTTATTAAAATCATTGACCACACATTATTTAGAAAAGGTAAAACATTATATTTCCGTGGAGACTTGGGGTGCTTAAGTGAGACAGATGCAGAAAAATTAGTTAAGGCTGGATATAACATCATAAAGTTTGAGGATGATATCTGCTATTCACCAAGCATACAAAATGGTTCTAATGTTCATTGGAGTTTAGATACCGGGGTAATTTACCCAAACTTTAAAAATGGACATTATTATTACTTTTGTTCAATCACTATGCGCTATTCTAAAGATCCTACTCACTCAGAATATTACAACCTTTCCAAGGAGATAAGAAAAGATGGAGTTTGGTACTACATTGGCTCAAATGGTTATACACTTTATATATCGAAATGTATGGACCCGTCATTCAGATATAGTCAGGAATCCATCATTTATATGATGATGTTTTATCTTGGCTCTATCACAAGATATCGCCCACACCTCTTTGATAGCTTGTTTTCAAATAAAGAACAATGGTTGGTGAGTGAATTTTTGAAAACACAACCTAAGCAATATCTATATTTATTAACAGCTCAAATTTTAGGACAACAAGTGACAAAGGCATACGCGATGTTCTAATTTATAGTGATTTTAATTACAAGCTGTTCTTTTCTTCCTGGACAGCTTAATTTCAATAAGCAATCACTAAATAAATTGCAAACACCTCAGATTATTTTAGAACTCTGATCTAAGCCGCTGTAGCGATTGTGATTTCCGCTTTTGGCACAGAGCAAACAAGATACTCGCTCTAAAGGTCCGCGATAAGCGATAAGCGATAAGCGATAAGCGATAAGCGATAAGCGAACATTAGCAGTACTGGAGTATCGTTCTCAAGGTGTCCCATCAATAAAAAATTATGAATCGGCATGGGGATAATCTAGATATTTCCTTGCCAGTTTGAGCACGCTAGTAAGGCTCCCCCCATGTAGCCAATGTATCAGAGGTCGGGTCAATACCTTTCTGAACATATAAATCTGAACCAATATCTTCTAATAGCCTGTTCCGCAGCGAATAATCAATCCGGCCAAGTAGGGATATATTGTCAATATGATCTGAACCACACTTGCAGTTTTCTTCATGAATAACACGCTTCCAATAGCCGTTATCATCGATTCGATAGTGCATCCCAAAGAAGCGCCCAATACCCATAATGCGCAAACCCGGATGATCAATACCATATTCAAATACACATACAATATTTACAGGCATTTTTACTATTCCCACGCCCTTCCCATATTTTGTACCCATACCATGGTAAACAAGCCCATCAAGTTCAATTGATATCTCATTATATTTTTCTAGCAGCTTGTTGATTTCTGGAAGAGTAAAACAAGGATCACTTGCACCATGATATAGGGCTCCCCCACATAGAATCTGAACTATTTGTGAAGTGATAATTGTCTGACAGTCTGGAGGCGGGGGAAGGTCCCTAGTCCAAAAGGGTCTATACATTGCGCTACTTGAAGGCATGTGCTTTTGAAGGTGACAAGCATACTCAGGTAACTCCAATGATCTCTTGAATGCCTCAAGCCCTTCATTCGAAAGATGTCGCATCTTCACCCATGGCATTGATAAAAGTTCACGATACACAGGATCCTCAGATGGGTCTGGAAATAGCCAGCCAGCACTATACCCCTCCGCAAATTTACGCAGGACTTCTGCTGGAGCGCTGATATGACAAATAATACAGTCTCCGTCTAATCCTTCCCGAACTAAAGGCCCAACCATGTACGCATCCTGTCGTACATACCTCGGAGCGCCATGATCTGTCGCAATTTCGGATAGATGAACAGCCTGAAGTTCGTATTGCCTTAGTAACTTCTGGCTTATTAGGTAAAGGTGGCCAATGTCTTCGGATGGAACAAACCAAGCATTCAGAGTACGCAGCCAAACAGGATCTTCAAAGCAATCCTCTACCAAATTAACCACATATTTAGAATCAAACTTATTACATGCAAACCAAGCAGCGACACGCGGATCTCCACTAGCATCAAGGAAAAAGGAACGAAAGCCATAATGCTGAAGGATTGCTTGGTTGGTTGCACTATCGCCGGTATCATTCCAGCCGCGTACTAAGTGTTGTAAGGCTTTCTTTGCATAATATGTCCATATAATCATCAGGTCGGGTATGCATCCATGACGCTGAAATGACGTAGGCATTGAGGGTGACCCATCTGAAGAGAGGTAATGATGAGTCTGTCCTCTGTAGAGAACTCCTGGCCCATATTGTTTAATAGTTAACTTGAGTTCTTCGAGCGTCTCGCAGTGACAATGTTCCATCCCACCTCCCCGTTCGTATTAATCAAGGGACTTATAGCCCCATTAATTAGTCCACGTTCCAACTTTTTAATGGACAAATAAATGCTTTCGACCCAAATTCAGTGTGCCATTACATTCATTCATCCTTAAGTTGAACGGTATCTATTCGTCTACCATCATCTTTTGATAGGTACAACCTCGTCTGATAGAAGCCTCTTGGATTGTCAATTTTGGGCCCAACTCAATCTGTAGCGCGTGCATTCTCAGACCAAAGAAATCAAAATGCTGAAGATCTGTCTTTAACTCGTCAATTAATACGGATTTATAAGCATTTGCATCAAATCCCTGGAACATTACTCCAGCATTATCCAATGCGGTAAAAACTCTTGAAACTGCAGAATTGAATATCGGCAATAAGTCCAAATACACTTGCTTTGTGGGATATCGATCTTTTTTTGTTTTTTCCCACACTTTTTCGAAGGCAAGACTATTTTCCAAAGAGACGAATCTGGCTAATGCATTTGCTTTACCCATTGGGTTTAAGTAGCCCGATATATAACGTGGATCTAAGCGACTGTACACATCTTCTAACTTTATCAGATGCATCATCGGAGGGGGGTTACCGCCTGTCGTTCGATGCCTAGCAATTAAATATTCAGCCCCAATTAGGCGCTCTGGCTCCCCATCCAACCAAATAGTCTGGAGAAAACTATGGAACAGAGGATGATCACGGTGATGAAGAGCATTTCGAATAGAAATTAGGAGACTTGTATCAGGATGTTCATGAAAGTCAAACATTGCCTGTGATACATCATATAACGTATGAAAACCCTCAAGAATTTGCTCGAATGCTCGATCAAGGTTGTGGATAGCCTCTTCGTGGTCGATTGCTGCCAATTCTCGATATTTAGAGAAGGCTTCCCCATAGAGTCGCATGTTGTTAGCAAAACGCCCAAGAGCATTAGTAATAATTGATACATCGCCCATATAAGCCCTCAGCCTAGGAGTGTTTATTAACTATTATTGTGAGCCTTTGATTGGATTGAACAATTCTATAGTGGTGCACTGAACTTAGCTATCAAATCAGAGCTGGGGAATGCCCGCTTTTGGCACTAAGCTGACAGTCGCCTATATAAACCCTGCAGAAGGTGAAACACTGCAAACTTAGGCGTCAATTTTCTGGGAGTGACTAGACCGCGCCACCAGAGGTAACGCGGAAAAACGCAACATTATCCTGGCTGCACTGTTTATGGTTTTGGCAAACCGTTGCGACTGGCAGCTGTTTCTGAAAGTCACCGGACCCGGCAGCAACGGCAAAAGCATTATGGCGGAAATCGCCACCATGCTGGCCTGTGCGGACAACGCCGTGTCAGCCTCCATCGAAACGTTGGAATCATCCCGTGAGCACGCGGCGGTGATTGGCTACTCGCTTATAAGGCTGCCCGACCAAAAGAAATGGAGCGGCGACGGCGCTGGCCTGAAGGCCATTACCGTGGGCGATGCGGTGTCAGTCGATCCGAAATACCGGGATGCCTACTCAACGCATATCCCGGCGGTGATACTGGCAGTGAATAACAATCCGATGCGCTTCACTGACCGCAGCGGCGGAGTATCACGCCGCCGGGTAATCCTGCACTTTCCTGAGATTATCCCACCAAACGAACGCGATCCCCAGCTGAAGGAAAAAATCAGCGGCGAGCTGGCCGTTATCTTACGTCAGCTGATGCAACAGTTCAGCCAGCCACAGGACGCCAGAGTATTGCTTAGGTCACAGCAGAACTCAGATGAAGCCATGCGCATCAAGTGCGACGCCGATCCAATGGTGGATTTCTGCGGCTACCTGTTCACCACACCGGAACCGAATGGGCTCTATATGGGAAATGCCAGCATCAGGCCGCTCCAGCCTTAGCGCTACCTCTACCACGCTTATCTGGCCTACATGGAGGCCAACGGTTACAAGAACCCACTCAGCATGAAGATGTTCGGCCTGTCACTTGAGAGCATCATGAGGGAGTAAGGGCATCACTACCTGAAGCGGCGCACAAAATCAGGAATGCAAACCAACCTCGATCTCACAGAAGAAAGCAGCAGCGACTGGTTGCCGAAGTGCGATGATCCCACAGCAGCATGACTAACCAGAACCGGCGAAAGCCGGTTTTTTTACGACCATACTTCACCAGCGGTGAAACATAACTCTCAATATTCACAGACCATTCACCATCTAATGCATTGTTATTATTTGCAAAAGACACAAGGTGAACAGTGTGAAGGATAAATTTAAAAAACTTTTTTCACGTAATATTAAATGATGATTTTCGTAGAAGGGATTTAAATGGAAGCAACAAAAAAATTCATCTTAGATGGTTTAGCGGACTTTGGTTTAAGCGATCTACCAGGAAGGCCTTACGACAGTGCGTTCGAACTTTTAGCATCCCCTCCAGTTAGAAAGCGCGTGATAATGATGGGATTCAATGGCTCCCTCGCAAACGCTCACATCACCAACGCGCAATCCATTGAGAAAGATTTCGAGTCCCCCACCATCTCTAATGTTCAGAACGGAATCGAGGGTGCCTGGGGAATAACTCACCTCGCGAAGCGGTTGCAACAAATCCCTGTAGGGCTTGGTTATGATTGGCAGGATGTCGTTTACACTAATGCTATTATGATGTGCTCCCAAAATGCAGCATCCATACAAAAGGAAGCATTGAAGCAGAATCTATCCGTTGAGCAACTGGTGAAAAACTCAATGGGCTTCTTCGAGAATGTAACGCTACAGCTTTGCAACCCAGAGGTGATTATCGCTTATAGCAATGGGCTGACCTCACTGTCCGCCGCCAGTTTGTTGCTCAAATATTTTGGAGAGGCAGGTACGTTGAAGTATTCCCATCCTAAAGGGTATTACACCACATACGCCTTTTATGCTAAATTCCACACCCACCGGGTTCCGGTTGTGTGCGTGCGGCATATGTCGAGGTTTAAACCTCATGAAGAGTATATTAAATCAGCTATTTCGCTGATGAGATAAGATGGCCCAATTTCGAGTTTTGACCTGTTACTTTCCTGAATTGGTATACGTTTAGGTATACGACGGAAACTTGAATTGAATAAAACATTTTATTTTCATAAGGTTATTTTGCTTTTTCAGACTCCGCCAGCCCACCAAAATTCTCCATCGATGATTACCAGAGTCATTCGATGAAGTCCTAAGAGCCCGTATGGCGCAAGCCTTACGGGCTTTTTTGTATCTGGACTCTTTCAAGGCGACTCGCATGAAAATCCCAAACCGACTCCAGCCTCTCGTCGATGATGGCCTGGTAGATGAAGTACTACAGAGACTAAGAAGCGGCAAAGAAGCTGACGTTTATACCGTGTTAACGGGCGGCAAAATCCAATGTGCCAAAGTGTACAAGGACGCCACGCAACGAAGTTTTAAGCAGGCCGTGCATTATCAGGAAGGACGTAAAGTCCGTAACAGCCGCAATTCACGTGCGATGCAAAAAGGGTCGAAATTCGGGCGTAAGCAGCAAGAAGAGACCTGGCAAAGCGCCGAAGTTGATGCGTTATTCCGCCTGGCAAATGCCGGCGTACGCGTCCCGCAGCCCTACATTTGCATCGACGGCGTATTGTTGATGGAGCTGGTCACAGATGCAGAAGGCTTGGTTGCGCCACGCCTGAGCGATGTGTTCCTCTCCGAAGAGAACGCAATGAAAGATTTCGATACGATGATCCGCAATATCGTGCGCATGCTGTGCGCCGGTATTGTTCATGGCGATCTGTCGGAATTCAACGTGCTGCAGGATGCCAACGGACCGGTCATTATCGACTTGCCGCAAGCTGTCGATGCCGCCGCAAACAACCATGCGGAATCAATGTTTGAGCGCGATGTGAATAACATCACCGCCTATTACGGGCAATACGCTCCGCAGATTTTGCAAACGCGCTATGCGAAAGAGATCTGGCAGTTATATGAAGACGGAAAGCTGACGCCAGAAACGCCGCTTACCGGTCTCTTCGTAGAAGAGTTGCATGAAGTGGATATGAATTCTCTGATGGATGAGATCATCGCCGCCGAAGATGAGTTCTACGATCGTCAGCGCGCCGCTAAAGAACGCGATGAAGAGTAGATGCGGCTCCACAGCTCGGGCAGGCTGGCAATAAACGCTTCGGCTATCGCATGTTTATTGCCCCCCGGATTCCATAACGTTACCAGCGTAACATTCAATCCCTGATTGCCAACTTCGGTGGGCAATAGTTGCACATTGCGCCACTGCTGAGCCTGAAAATGCATCGGCAGGAATCCCCAACCCGCACCACTTTCCAGCAAATGTTGCAGGATGGCGCGATCGTTAACGAACAGGGATTTGCCAGAAATTTGCAGGCGTCGGCTAATCTGTTCATCGTGGTGTGGATGCATAACCAACTGCGGAATCAGTGACAGATTGAGCAGCGTCACCGGCCGCGGCTGATCGCGAAACAGCGTGCGGGCGGCGAAAAAATTAAGTTCGATGGTGCCCAGCGCCTGCCATTCCATCTCATTTCCCAGCGTACGATGTTGCGCCTGGCAGATAGCAACATGCGCCGTCCCATTTTTGAGCGCCGCTTCAGCCTCTTCACGCGTAGCGCTCCATGCGTTAAAACGGATGTTCTTCTCAGCCATGTATTCAATTACAGCGTGAAGAAAAGCGTGCGGAACGAAAGGATCGTAAACCAGCACCAGTTCCTGCTCGACGGCAACAGGCAATGCACGCGCGTAGGATTCAAATGCCTGCGCCTGACGCAGAAAAAGATGCGCCTGACGATGCAGCTGTTGGCCTTTCTCATTCAGCAGCAACCTGCGCCCTTCCCGTAAGAAAAGCGTGTAACCCAACGCATCTTCAAGATAATCCAGCAAGTCACGCACCGTGGTGCGATCCTTCCCCAGCAACAGGGCAGCTTTCGAGACGCTGCCGGTTTCAGCAATCGTGGCAAAGGCTTCAATTTGCGAAAAAGAGTAGCGCAACGCGGTCATAGCAGACTCCATAATTTAGAGGGTTTTTCCCCCATTGAGTGATTTTATCAGGGGATTAACCATTCATATACTGTTGCTTATTCACTCCTCACGCGCAGAGAAAAAAATGCATAAACGTCTTTTACAACCGATCCTGTTGGCTGCATCGTTAAGCGCGATCGCCCTTTCCTTCTCCTCGCACTCCTTAGCGACGGAAACACAGAATTGCGGTGGCGTAATGCTGCAATCTTGCCCGCAGCCTTTTGATAAAAAGCTGCCGAATCCGCATCAGATGCTGAGCTGGAGCCAGGCCGATCGCGTGGTGGGATTCCGCAATGATTACCGCAACTACGCGGGCGATGTATTTCATCATGGCGATTCAACGCCATTGAAAGCCGCCAGCAAGCCGCTGACCGATGCTTCTTACACCTTTAACGGCGAACGCTATTCATTGTCCGATTACCTGAAACGGGAAAATGTCAGCGGCATGCTGGTGCTAAAGAACGGGAAAATTGCCTATAAATATCTCGGCGAAGGCAACACCGACCAGACATTATGGACGTCTCGTTCAGTGGGCAAATCGGTCGTTTCCACGCTGGTAGGCATTGCTATCAAGCAAGGTAAAATCCATTCACTTGACGATCGGGTGACGGATTACGAACCAGAACTCAAAGGCACCGCCTGGGATGGCGTCACGCTGAAACAATTGATCCAGCACACTTCCGGTGTCGCCTGGAACGAGGATTACACCAATCCCAACTCTGACTTTGCACATCTGACGCAGTGTGAAGCGCGCCCTGGCACCTACGATTGCGTGCGCAATATCATCAAACAGCTGCATCGAGCACATCCGGCGGGAGAATTCTGGTCGTACTCATCTGGCGGTGCATGGTTGCTCGGCGATGTGCTGGAGAAAGCCACCGGCATGTCAATAGCCTCCTGGCTGGAGCAATCCATCTGGAAGCCTTACGGCATGGCCAGCGATGGCGTATGGCATGCCTACACCAAAGGCCAGCACGACGTGGGCGCGCATGGCTTTAATGCCACGCTGGAAGATTGGGGCCGCTTCGGTTTGTTCATCATGAATGATGGTCGTTTGCCAAATGGTCAGCAGATGTTGCCCGATAACTGGCTGAATGATGCATCCAACTGGACGCAGGCGCGCAACTCGGTATCCGCCGCTCATCCTGAAGGCACTTATGGCTATCAATGGTGGAACAACGCGGTTGCTGCCAATGCGCAACATGTCGCTCCAACCGCCGATAAATCGTTGAAAAATTCCCTATGGGCGCTAGGAATTTATGGTCAGGTGATTATGGTGAACCGTGCTGAAAATCTGGTGATCGTGCAATGGTCAACCTGGCCGGAAGCGGAACCTAAGATGAATGCTCAGCCACTTGAAGCGGCGTTAATGTATAGCGCGATTGCGCAGCAGCTGGCAGATTAATGCTGCGGGGGCCACCGTTAAGGTGGCTCTCATCTCTTCCTGCAACAACCTAAAATGCTATCTGGTGTCGATTTAACCAACGAAACTAGACCTTTTTCATTCCTGGTTTATTCTTAAATCTTTCCATCCCGGCCTATGCCAGGATGAATACCTGAGACGACATATTTCATGAAAGAGGGAATTATGAAAAAGACCATTATTGCACTGTCAGCCATTCTGATGGCTTCTTCGGCTTTTGCCGCGACCACACATGCAACTGATGAGACTGTCGCTAACGCGCAGGCCGGTGCTAACACCGCTAAAGAAAAACTGCATCAGGCGCAGAACGAAGGTAAAGAGCAGCAACTCAAAGCCAAGCATGCCGCTGAAGGTAAAAGCGACAGCATGACCAGCAAAGCCAGCGAAGGTACGCAGAAAGCCTGGAACAAAACCAAAGAAGGTTCTGAGAAAGGTTGGGATGCCACCAAAGAAGGCACGCAGAAAGGCTGGAATAAAACCAAAGAAGGTGCCAGCGATCTGAAGAAGAAAGTGACTGAATAAACTATTAAAGTAGTTAATTATGTAAAAGGCTGTGAATTCAGCCTTTTACTTTTAAAGACAACATCTAGCTATAATTTATCTAACGAAAAATTGCGATACCGCATTAATGCATAGACATATCGTAATATTGTATCTAATTTCCAAGTACGCCCTAATTCTTCTGCAAGCGTTGTACCCAACGTCTTTTTATCATCCTCACCAAATTTGTTTACATAAGAATTAAGGATCTTCATTGCTGGTGAATCCGAAACTAAGCGAGCCAGTACGCGTTCAACACTGCTGTGTTGTAACATTGAATCGACTTTAGGATTGATAATAACCTGATCATCTTTTCTAAAGCAGAAACTTAATGCAACAAGGTCTTGAATAGCATTCCTATATTTATTTTCCTTAATGTAGTTATAATCCATGTTTTTATTGTCATATAAATACTTTGCTACCTCAGATGTTTTCTCAGGAGTTGTTGCTGCTAGGAAAAGAGACCCGCGTCTATTTTTAACACCTCGTTTCTCTAAATCAACCACACCAAATGCAGGCGATGCCAGTTCGCCATCATATATAACAACTGACTGTCCTATTACAGAGACTAGGCCTGTATATTGCAACCATGCCAAAAAGCGAGAATTGTATCCCTTCGGATAACTTCCATCTTTATTAAGATATGTGTTTTTTATTACTTCCTCATATTGCTTTATATTAACCCTTTTTAAGTCAGCATCTTCAACATGCTCAAGAAGGTTTAGATATACACTATGACTGTTAAAATGCTCCCTTAAAAATTCAGGCAACGAATTGATGCTATCTCTAGATAAAATATCACCCTTAGCGTTTCTGTCGATCAATACAAAGTACTGCAAATCCATAATAACATTAGCGAGAGTTCCCCTTGTGTAATTCAGTCGTTTTTGCAAAGCATCCACGCTAATTTTTTTGAATAAGTTTATTACATTTAATATTGATGATATCATCTTTGGCGAGTTTGACGGCATATACGACCAAGGTATTACTGGTAACGCATTACCTTTTAAATAATCTCTAAAAACATCCCAGTAAACTGATAACTTTTCGCCTGTTTTTATTATCATCCTATCTGATATCAAATTTAAAACCGTATCACTACCAAAATCTTTAGTTGTTTCATACTGGCTAACTGGTGAATTCTTAGCTACAAATCTAAGACAAGCATTTTGTTTTTCAGGCCTATCCAAATCTTCATCAAATAAATTAGATATTTGAAGTTGACTCACTAACATCTGATCTTGAGATATACCACCCTTCAGTTTTTTGAAAACATGAATGCACAATTTTTTCAACAGCCAAGGATATCCCTGAGCTTGCTGTATCAATCTGGTCCGCAATGGTTTTTTTAACTTAAATCCAGTAGTTAGTTCAAAGCCACTTATTAATTTCGAAGAATCTTTTAGTTCGAATTGCTCAAGTCTCTTTTCAACCCTATAATCTTTCAAATTATTCCACATGGAATATGCTGGGTTTTCATCTCCTAATGTAATACCAGTTCTCCAGGAAAAACCGACCACAATATTGCTTTGCAAAGCTGACACATCTAAACCAAATCTTTCAAATGCTTTAAATAACCCAAAAAGTTCCTCTTTCATAAAAACTTCTTCAAATTGATCAAAGAAGATAGTCAAAACTTTTTCATTATCTTCTAAATACCTCATACACTCTTTGAAGCTTTCTGAGCTAGTAATATCAGCAATATTTTCAATAATAAATTCTTTATTATATTTTATGAAGCCTTCATTAATTGCCATATTGAATGCTTTAACAACAGCTTCAGCCACAAACCTTCCGCCTCTTGCTGATCTAACATCTACTGATGCTAGAAAAAACTTATTTCTCCATTTTATATTTTTAAATCTTGATGAAAGCATTGCAATTAATGATGATTTACCATTCCCCGACCTGCCGACTAGTGAAAGAACTCGGCTTTTAAACTCTCCAATCCTAACACCATCTAGATAATCCCATATTTCTTTCTGAACGGTATCTCGGCCAACAAAATCCTTGGGCCTACAAGGTTTATAATCCATCAAATCATCAGCAAGTATAATATCGCTTACAATTTCCTTCTCATACGACTCAGATAGAATAATATTATTCTTTTTCAGCTCAGGTTGAGACAAATAAAAATAATCAGTAATTTCAAGCCCTTCAAAAAAACCTTGCTCCCTCATTATCTCACTTAACTTTGAGATTGATGGATGAGTTTTCATTTCATCTACTGCAAAAGGGACTAGACGTATAGGACTGCCGTTTTCAGATTCCTGAAGCAGCCAAGTCATTTCCACTTCAGGATGAACAAGAAGGGAAGCACTTGTATATTTTGCAGGGATTTTTTCAGATGGAAAATCTTCTACTTTTCCAGTTGCTAAAATTGACTTGAGAATTTCTTTCTTATCGAAAAAAGAATAATCAATTCTCTCATCCATTCTAAAGTCTTCAAGAGTTGATTGTGCATCTTTACCTAAGTCTGAAATAGAAAAAAGCGCTATCTTTTTGACTTTTGCTCTGAATGACTGAGAAAAAGCCAAGTCCACTATTGATGAGTCGATTTTTTGCTGCATGAACTTACACTCTACATAAAGCTTCTCATTCGAAGGCGTATGCGTAGCTTGAATATCAATTTCCATTCCAGACTTTCTAACTTCCATTCCATCAATTCTGAAAGATTGCCGACGTAAAATATCTGCGCAAAAACTTTCAAAAAACTTTCCTTTCATTGTAGAGGAGTAATTCTTGGGGACACATACAATTAAATCTTTGTTCAGTGGTAAGGGTCTACTCATAAACACTCCTTTTAAATTAATTAAAACTTCCGTTTTTAATAAAAATAAACAATTACAAAGCTAATTAAAAAAACCTTCTAATGAAGGTAAAAAAAGCGAGAACGACATCAAGTCACATATTGATACACATTTAATTCCAATGTCAAGCTTAGGAAGGAAAAAATAGAACCACTCCCACACAAAGAAAAAAACACCAACATAAAACAATATGGCAATATAATAATCCTTAAAACCCTAAATTTTCAGAACCCAAACCCACCACGTGGAATTTCACTGACGCCTTAACGTAAACATTCCATCAGCAGTTCCCTTATAAAACCATTACCATCTAACTCCATTCTAAGTGCGTCAGATAAAAACGAAAAACCCCGCTTAAAAACCATCTCGTATAAACGAGATCAAATTACCGAACATAAAGAATCGACAACCAAATTTACCACAAATTTACTGTCCTTCTTTGAGATGAATTTAAGACACTTAATGACAAGAGAAATATACCACCTAAATAAGATGGCGATTTTTTATCAGATTAGAATAAAGCATTCTGATTACTCGAATTTACAACACACTTACGGAACGCAATCACAGCTATTTGATATAATTATGAAGAAAAATATCTTTATTTTACGTTTCCTCAACTTTGCATCTTCAGCGCTATCCCCTTAGACTTTACGCAATACTCCATTAACCACTAAAGCTCATGTCTGACACCTTTACCCGCCAGCCGCTGCCCTTACCCAACGGTCACAACAAAGTGCTGTTGCACTCCTGCTGCGCGCCCTGCTCGGGCGAAGTGATGGAAGCGATGCTGGCTTCCGGCATCGATTACACCATCTTCTTCTACAATCCCAACATTCATCCGCTGAAAGAGTACGAGCTGCGTAAAGAGGAGAACATCCGTTTTGCCGAGCAGTTTGGCGTGCCCTTTGTTGATGCCGATTACGACAAAGATAACTGGTTTGAGCGGGCACGCGGCATGGAGTGGGAACCGGAACGTGGCGTGCGCTGCACCATGTGTTTCGACATGCGCTTTGAACGCACCGCGCTGTATGCACATGAAAACGGCTTCCCGGTGATCACCAGTTCACTCGGTATTTCGCGCTGGAAGAATATGCAGCAGATCAACGACTGCGGCGTGCGTGCGGCGGCGCACTATCCCGATATGCTTTATTGGGAATTTAACTGGCGTAAAGGTGGCGGCTCTTCACGCATGATTGAGATCAGCAAGCGTGAACGTTTTTATCAGCAAGAGTATTGCGGCTGCATCTATTCACTGCGCGACAGCAATCGCCATCGCGTAGCCAGCGGCCGCGAGCGCATTGAGATCGGCGTGCAGTATTACCAGCCAGACGAAGAGTAAAGAAAAGGGCAGGAAATCCTGCCCTTTTTCGTTAACGAAACACCAGCGTTAACACCACGATGACGACCATCATCAGTATCAGGTGAAACACCACCTTATTGAGATTGCGGTTACGCATTTCGCCTCCATGTGTTTAAAACCACTGACCAAAACGCTTGATGTAGAGCATTTTCATGCCCTGCGCGACCACGCAATAACCGAGCAGCGTCGCCACCAGCCATGGGAAGTAAGACCACGGCAGCGGCACCAATCCCACCATCGCACCCAGCGGTGAGAACGGCAGCAGAATGCCGGCAATCATCACACACGCAGTGGTCAGCAGCACCGGCAGCGCTGCACGACTCTGGATAAACGGAATCTTTTGCGTGCGCAGCATGTGCACCACCAGCGTCTGCGACAGCAAGCCTTCAATAAACCAGCCGGACTGGAACAGTGACTGCATTTCTGGCGTATTCGCCGCGAACACGTACCACATCAGTGCGAAGGTGGTGATATCGAAAATCGACGACGTTGGCCCAATCCACAGCATAAAGCGTTTGATATTACGCGCGTCCCATTTACGCGGTTTGCGCAGGAACTCGCGGTCCATTTTGTCCCATGGCAGCGCCAACTGGGACAGATCGTACATCAGGTTCTGAATAAGCAGATGTATCGCCAGCATCGGCAAGAACGGAATAAAGGCGCTCGCCACCAACACCGAGAACACGTTGCCGAAGTTAGAGCTGGCGGTCATGTTCAGGTACTTAATGATGTTGCCGAAGGTTTCGCGTCCCTTCATTACGCCCTCTTCCAGCACCATCAAATCTTTTTCCAGCAGGATGATATCGGAGGACTCTTTGGCGATATCCGCCGCGCTATCAACGGAAATCCCGACATCGGCATCACGCAGTGCCGGCGCATCATTAATCCCGTCGCCGAGGAAGCCAACGGTGTGGCCTTGCTGCTGCAGCGCGCGCAGAATGCGTGATTTCTGCAACGGCGTGAGTTTAGCGAATACTGAACTCTGCGCGGCGGCTTCTGCCAGCTGCTCGTCGCTCATCAGGGCAATCTGGTCGCCGGTGATGATGGCGCCGCTATCGATGCCAACCTGCTGGCAAATGCGCGCGGTGACCACTGGATTATCGCCGGTCAGCACTTTGACGCTGACGCCATTGTCGCGCAGCGCGCTGATGGCTTTGGCGGCGCTCTCTTTCGGTGGATCGAGGAAAGTCAGCAGCCCTTCAACCGTTAATCCTTGCTCATCCGCCACGCTCAGCGGCTGTTGTAAACCCGGCTCCGCCAGCACGCGGCTCGCCACCAGCAGCACGCGGAAACCCTGCTCATTGTATTGATGTGCCAACGCCAGCAGTTCTGCCCGACGCGTTTCGTTCAGCGGCTGCACCAGTTTGCCTTCACGCTCGGCAGTCGCGATGCTCAGCATCTCTTCCACCGCGCCTTTGCAGATCAACATCTGTTGATTGAGACGACGATCGCGCACCACCACCGAAACGCGACGGCGAATGAAATCAAACGGCAGCTCATCCACTTTGATATAGGTATCGCCTACCGCCTCGCTGACGCGGTTTTTGCCGTACTGCAAAATGGCGCGATCCATCAGATTCAGCGTACCGCTTTGATAATGGCTGTTGAGCCAGCTCAGCATCAGCACGCGAGAATTCTCCACGCCGGCACAATCCAGATGATGCTCCAGAATAATGTTGTCCTGCGTCAGCGTGCCGGTTTTGTCGGTGCAGAGAATATCCATCGCGCCGAGGTTTTGAATCGCATTCAGACGCTTGACGATCACTTTACGCCGCGACATGGCGATGGCGCCTTTCGCCAGGTTAGAGCTGACAATCATCGGCAACATTTCAGGCGTTAAGCCTACCGCCACCGCCAGCGCAAACAGTGACGCGTCAAGCCAGTCACCTTTGGTCAAACCATTAATCAGCAAAACCACCGGCACCATCACCAGCATGAAGCGGATCAGCAGCCAGCTCACGCTGTTTACCCCGCGATCAAAGGCGGTTTGTGAGCGGTTACCAACAATCGATTTCGCCAGGCTGCCGAAGTAGGTTTCGCTGCCTGTCGCCACCACTACCGCTTTCGCGCTACCGCTGGACACGTTAGTGCCCATCAGGCAAACGCTGCCGAGTTCCAGTAGCGATGTGCCCTGCTCGCTGGCACCGCTGCTTTTACTGGTGACGTGGCCGGTGACGTCATATTTTTCAACCGGTAAGGATTCGCCGGTCAAAATCGCCTGGCTGATAAACAGATCGCGTGAATCCAGTAGACGCACATCGGCTGGCACCAAATCTCCCGCCGACAGATAGATGATGTCACCCGGCACCAGCGTGGCGATATCGACTTCCTGTTTGAGCGGCGCTTGCTGCGCTGACTCACGACGCAGCACCGTTGCGGTGGTGCGCACCATTGATTTCAGCGCCTGCGCCGCTTTATTAGTGCGGAACTCCTGCCAGAAGCGCAGCAAACCGCTGAGCGTTACCATCGTCACAATGATGATGACACCGGTCAGGTCGGTCTCCTCGCCGTTGCGCAGCGGCAGCCAGAAATCAGTGAAAAAGCTCACCAACGCCAGCGCCATCAGGACATAGATAAACGGATTGTTGAACGCCTGTAGCAACTGCAATAACGCCGGTGGCGCTTTGTCGTGCTCAACCTGATTGCGGCCATACACGCCTAAACGTGCCTCGGCTTCACGTTCACTCAGGCCAAGCGCATCGCTGCGTAGACGCACCAGCGTTTCATCGGCAGTGAAACCGGCTTCATCTTCAATTAGGTAACGAGGTGTTTTTTGACGCGGCTGGCGCGTGGTATTCCAGGCCTTTTTTTCCTGGTTGAGTTTCATGTCAGTCATAGTGACATTCCTCTTTATTACGGCAATAAAAATCCCTGCGTGCGTGGCACACAAATTAAATTAACGGCAATGCGTTTTTTAAATTAAAAATAACCTGTCGGGAATTTCCATATCACCTCCCGGAAATTAAAGACGAAAAGAGTCGCTCGAAAAATAACGAGTAATAAATAAAGACGAAGGTAAACACCACGCAATCTGTCTAATGCGCAGCGCAAATCAGCACGCTGGGGTTCAGCGCGCGTATCGAGGCGGAGGGAAAAGTGTGTTAAAAATCATGTGCATGATGATATCCCCACGGGCTTTGGCCCGTTACAGTGTCGTTTTAAGGGAACAATCATCAGAAAAGGGAGGATTGCTGCCCGCCAGGGTGGCAAGCAGCGACAAAAAAGTTCGCGCGTCAGCTTGCCTTGTGATGCCAACTAAAAGGGTGACTGTCCAACTGAACTCTCCTGCTTTGAAATTGCGGCCATTATATTCCCGGAAGGAACGAAGTAAAGTTAATTATTGGTTAATCACAGATCATTTATATTTCGTTGCAGTTGAGTTGATATAAGAATTATTGGTCGCCATGAATGGCGACCCTACGAAGGCCACACAGCTTTCAACCCTTATAACTGAACCACCCGACTTAGATCATTAATGCATATGCATAGCCTTAAATTGACTATTCTTCACTGCTGCGCTCTCGTAAACTCGCGTTACTTTTTTTAGGCAAGGAAACAACATGAAAAAAATTATTCCATCACTGCTGGCGTTATCGCTGGTAGCCGCCTTCTCTGTTCAGGCAGCGACGCCGAAAGATACGCTGGTTATTGCCCAGTCCACCGACGATGCCGATAGCTTCGATCCCGCGCAGGGCTTTGAGCTCACAACAGTGCAAGCATTCACTAACATTTATCAGCGCCTGGTTCAGTCCGATCCGACCAATCCCACCGATTTAAAACCAACGCTGGCGACCTCCTGGCAAGCGGGCAGCGATAATCGCAGCCTGACGTTTGAACTGCGCAAAGGCGCTCAGTTCGCCAGCGGCAATCCGTTGCGTCCGGAAGATGTGATCTTCTCGCTGGGTCGCGTGGTGAAACTCAACCTCGATCCCTCCTTTATTCTTACCCAACTTGGCTGGAATAAAGATAACGTCGATACCTTCCTGAAGAAGGTTGATGACAACCACGTACAGATCAGCTGGAGCGCCAACGTCAGCCCGGCCTATGTACTCAGCCTACTCTCTGCGCCAGTCTCTTCGATTGTTGATGAGAAAACCGCGCAGGCCAACGCGAAGAACGGTGACTTCGGCCACGCGTGGCTCGGCACCCACTCTGCCGGTAGCGGCCCGTATCAGATTCGTAAAGTGGTGCTGCATGAAGCGATTCTGCTGAGCGCCAACCCAACATCACCGGCGGGCGCACCGAAGCTGAAAAATATCCTGATCAAAAACGTCCCGGAACCGGCTGCGCGTCGTCTGCTGCTGGAACAGGGCGATGTGGATATCGCGCGTAACCTCGGCGCGGATCAAATCGCCTCGCTGAAAGGTAAAGCGGGTGTGAAGACCGAAGCGATTCCGATGGCATCGCTCTATTACATCCAGTTCAACATTGGTGAAAATCCGGTGCTGAAGAACCCGGCGCTGTGGGAAGCGGCTCGTTACCTGTTCGACTATAAAGGTATCGCTAACGACCTGCTGAAAGGCCAGTTCGACGTGCATCAGACCTTCCTGCCGAAAGGTTTCCTCGGCGCAATCAACGACACGCCTTATACCTACGATCCTGAGAAAGCCAAAGCGATTCTGAAGAAAGCCGGTCTGACTAACGTCAGCTTTAAGCTCTCCACCAGCAATCAGCCGCCTTACCTCGATATCGCGCAGGCGCTGCAGGGCAGCTTTGCTAAAGGCGGCGTGAAGGTTGAAGTGCAGCCTGGCCTGAGCTCTGAAGTCTCTACCCGCGTGAAAGCGCACAAATACGAAGCCACCCTGAATGCCTGGGGCGCAGACTATTTCGATCCTAATACCAACGCTGCGTCCTTCGCTTACAACCCGGAAGATGGTAGCAAAACCGTGGCTTACCGTTCTGACTGGCATATCCCAGAGCTGAACAAGCAAACGCTGGCCGCCACCGCCGAGAGCGATAACAACAAGCGTGTCGAACTTTATCAGGCGATGCAGCGTGAAGTGCTGAAGAACTCGCCGTACGTGATTGGCTTGCAGGCGAAAAACCTGATTGCGCTGCGCGACAATCTGCAAGGCTATGTGCAGGGCATCAACCCGGACATGGTCTATTACTCGCAGGTTTCTAAGTAATGGCAGTGTCAGCTTCACAGGCCGGGTTCGCCCGGCCAATCTGGCAACGTTTTAGCCACATTGTCACCAGCCTGCTTTCGCTGCTGGTGACGTTGGTCGGTTTGTTAGCGTTCACTTTTATGCTGTCGCACCTGTCGCCTGTCGATCCGGTGCAACAGATCGCCGGCGATCACGCCAGCGAAGCCACCTACGCGCAGGTGCGCCACGATCTCGGCCTCGATCAGCCGGTGCTGGTGCAGTTCTGGCGCTATATCAGCCATCTGGCGCGCGGCGATCTCGGCTTATCGCACCTAACCAATCAACCGGTCAGCGCCGACCTGATGCGTACCTTCCCCGCCACCATTGAGCTGGCGACCTGCGCGATGATTTTTGCTGCAGTGTTCGGCATTGCCCTAGCGCTGCTGGCGGCGTGGAAACCGGGCAGCATCATCGATAACGTGGCGCGCTTTGTGTCGCTGCTTGGCTACTCGGTGCCGGTGTTCTGGCTCGGCCTGCTGGGTTTGCTGCTGTTTTACGCCGTGCTGCACTGGTCCGCCGGACCGGGCCAGCTCGATGACATCTGGATCTACACGCTGGAGCCGAAAACCGGCTTTGTGCTGATTGATAGCTGGATGTCCGGCGATCCCGAGATGTTCCGCAATGCGATTGCCCATTTGTGGCTGCCGGTAGTGATTCTCGGCCTGCTGGCGATGGCGGGCATTACGCGCCTGCTGCGCGCGGCGCTGCTGGAAGAGAGCAGCAAAGAGTACGTGGTACTGGCGCGCGCTAAAGGTGCCAGCCGTGGCCGCATTTTGCTGCGTCATATTTTCCCCAACGTGCTGGGCACGCTGATTACCGTTATCGCCCTCTCCTACGCCACGCTGCTGGAAGGTTCGGTATTGACCGAAACGGTATTTGCCTGGCCGGGCGTTGGTCGCTACATGACCAACGCGCTGTTTTCCTCTGATGTACCGGCGATTCTCGGCTCGACCTTGCTGATTGGCAGCTGCTTTATTCTGCTCAACGCACTGGCCGATGCCCTGACCTGGTTAACCGATCCGAGAACCCGATGACTCAACAACTCTCTGAACTGGAAACGCTGCGTCCGCGCCGCCGCCGCGCGCGCGTGACCTCGCTCACCATCGGCCTGACGCTGGTGCTGATTGTGGTGGCGATGGCGCTGTTCGCGCCGTTGCTGGCGCCCTTTGATCCCAATGCGCAGATCATTTCACAGCGTTTGCAGGCGCCGTCGCCGCTGCACTGGTTCGGCACCGATGGCTTTGGCCGCGATCTACTGTCACGCGTGATTTACGGCGCGCGCCCAACGCTGCTGCTGGTGTCGCTGATTCTGGTGCTGACCATTCCGGTTGGCCTGCTGGTCGGCATCACCGCCGGTTACGTGGGCGGCTGGACCGAGCGCGTGTTGATGCGCATTACCGATATTTTCCTGTCGCTGCCGAATCTGGTGATCGCGCTGGCGCTGGTCGCCATGCTCGGCCCCGGCTTGATGAATGGCGCATTGGCGCTGGCGCTTACCAGCTGGCCGCCGTTTGCCCGTCAGGCGCGGGCGGAAACGCTGGCGCTGCGCCGCAGTGATTACCTCGCCGCCGCGCGCATGCAGGGCATCACCGGATTGCGCCTGATGTTTGGTCATATTCTGCCGCTGTGTATGCCAACGGCGGTGGTACGCGCCGCGCTGAGCCTCGGCGGAATCATTCTTTCAGCCGCTGGCCTCGGCTTCCTCGGCATGGGCGTGCAACCGCCTACCGCTGAATGGGGATCGATGGTGGCAGAAGGCAGTAAAGTGATCTTCGACCAATGGTGGGTTGCCGCCGCACCCGGCGGTGCGATTCTGTTCGCCAGCCTGGCGTTTAACCTGACAGGCGATGGCCTGCGTGACCGACTGGATACTCGTCATGCCAAATGATCTGTTAATTGATGTACAAGGCCTGACGATTCGCAGCGATGATGCGCTGCTGGTCGATAACATCGGCTTTCAAATTGGCCGCGAACGCGTGGCGCTGGTGGGTGAATCCGGTTCCGGTAAATCGCTCACCGCGCGCACGCTGATGGGCTTGCTGTCGCCTTCGCTGCATTTGCAGGCCGAGCGTTTGCAGATTGTTGGCACCGATGCGCTGAGCCTGCGCGAACGCGACTGGATCCAGCTGCGCGGTAGCAAAGTGGCGATGGTGATGCAGGATCCGAAATATGCGCTTAATCCCACGCGCACTATTGGCTGGCAGGTGGAAGAACCGCTGGTGCTGCACCACAAACTGAGCCGCGCCGAGCGTAAAGAGAAAGTGTGCGAGATGCTGGATGCGGTTGGCTTGCCCGATCCGGGTCAGCTGATGAAGCGCTATCCGCATCAACTCTCTGGCGGCATGGGTCAACGAGTGATGCTGGCGATCGCCCTGATCACCGATCCTGTATTACTGATCGCCGATGAACCGACCTCAGCGCTCGATCACGCAATGCGCGATCAGGTGCTGGCGCTGATTCGTCGTCTGGTGGAGCAGCGCAACATGGGTTTGCTGCTGATCAGCCACGATCTGCAGCAGGTTTCCGAACACTGCGAGCGCGTGATGGTGATGTATCAGGGCCGCGTGCTGGATACCTTGCCGGCGTCCGAGCTCTCCAACGCCAGCCATCCTTATACCAGCACGTTGTGGGCCTGTCGTCCGAGTAAAGCCACGCACGGCGAGCGCTTGCCGGTGCTGGATCGCGCAGCGCTGGAGAAGAATTATGATTGAGTTATCGAACCTCAGCGTTTCACACAAGCAAGGTTACGAGTTACGCACCGTGGTGCACGATGTGTCGCTGCAGGTCGCGGCCGGTGAGTGTTTTGGTCTGGTTGGCCCGTCCGGCTGCGGCAAGTCGTCGCTGCTGTGGGTGCTGGCGGGATTGAATCCGCACTGGAGCGGCAGCATGTCGCTGGCGGGCACCGCCGTGCAGCCCGGCAAAGCCTTCACCGGCCAGTTGCGTCGCGATGTGCAGATGGTGTTTCAGGATCCCTACGCTTCACTGCATCCGCGTCATCGCCTGCGTCGCACGCTGGCGGAACCGCTGAAAATGCTCAAGCGTGATAATATCGATGACCGCATTAATGCCGGCTTCCGCCATGTCGGGCTGGATCCAGCGCTGGCAGATCGCTATCCGCATCAGCTTTCAGGTGGTCAGCGCCAGCGCGTGGCAATTGTGCGCGCCCTGCTGCTGGAACCAAAGATCCTGCTGCTGGATGAGCCGACCTCGGCGCTGGACATGTCGGTGCAAGCCGAGATCCTCAACCTGCTCAACGATCTGAAGCAGAAAGATGGGTTAACCATGGTGCTGGTCAGCCACGATCCGGATGTGATCGATCACATGTGCGATCGCGCGGCGCGCATGGCGCAGGGCCGCAGCGTGGAACAACATTCAACAACAAGGAACACCGTATGACGGTTAAGTTACGTCCGCTGGAGCGGGAAGATTTACGCTTTGTGCATCAACTCGATAACAACGCCAGCGTGATGCGCTACTGGTTTGAGGAGCCGTACGAAGCCTTCGTCGAGCTTTCTGACCTGTATGACAAACACATCCACGATCAAACCGAGCGTCGCTTTGTGGTCGAGCATGATGGGCACAAAGCCGGCTTGGTGGAGTTGGTCGAGATTAATCACGTGCATCGCCGCGCTGAGTTTCAGATCATTATCGATCCCTCACATCAGGGCAAAGGCTTAGCCACGAAAGCGGCAAAGTTAGCGATGGATTACGGCTTTTCGGTGCTGAATCTCTACAAACTCTATCTGATTGTCGATGAAGAGAATAAGAAGGCGGTGCATATCTACACCAAGCTGGGTTTTGAGGTGGAAGGCGTACTGAAGCACGAATTTTTCATCAACGGCGAATACCGCAACACCATCCGCATGTGCATCTTCCAGCAGCAACATCTGGCGCAGCATAAAAGCGCCAATGCGATGGTGAAGCCCACCGCGCAGTAAACGTTGTCTATGCATTCATGTGCACCAGGTCGCCATAAATGGCGACCCTACAGCTGTTTGCCGAGGTTTTCGTAGGGTGCGCATTCATGCGCACCTTCATACATAAGCATTTATTGCTCAAGTGAGCGGCATTACGCCATAAATGGCGGCGTAATTATCCGCGCGCGCCTACGACGTTCAGCTTCGGCTGCGGATGTTCAGGTTTGAGATCGTACATACCGCCATAAAAGGGATCGACCAGCAGCCAGCCGGGGAAGCCCAACAGCGGAATATTGCCCAGCAAATACCACAGATTAGCATTGGCCTCGATCGGCAAGGTTAGCGGCACGTAGCCCGGACTCTCCAGCATCACCTGATAGTGCTTCTTACCAAAATAATTCCCGGTCGATTTCGCCAGCTCAACGGTTTGCGGCGTATAACCCTGTGCCACCGCGCGGCCGGTCTCATCCTGCACGGTGAAACGCGCGCCTTGTGGCAAGGAGTCGATTTTTACCGGTTGCGTTTCAGTGCCGACAATAGTGGCGCAGCCGCTCAGCAGCAGCGCACAGGCAGGAAAAAGAGGTCGCAGGTTCATAGCAGGTCCGCTTTAGCATCAGATAGGACAGTGTAAACTGCCCTTCTGTGCTTAATCGCGCTATCACTGATGATTTTCTGCGCTTTATTGCGGTTGACAACAAGCAGCAATCGCCGCGATATCCTGCGGCGTGGTGCGGCAGCAGCCGCCAATTAGACGTGCGCCAGCCTGCTGCCATTCGGCGAACTTGTCGTGCAGCGTGCAACCCGATGGCGCCGAATGCCAGGTTTTGCTGCTGGCGTCGTACTGCTCGCCGGAGTTCGGATAGACCAGCAGCGGTTTGTCACACAGCGCCTGTAAGCTGCGCAGAGCGGGCGTCACGCTCTCCAGCGCCACGCAGTTGATGCCAATCGCCACCACTTGCGGTGCCGCATTTACCAGCTCCGCCACTTTGCTCAGCGGCGTACCGTCGCTGATGTGTTCGGCATCGCGCAGGGTAAAGGAGAACCATGCGCTGCTGGCAGGGAATTCGGCCAGTAAACTCACCAGCGCCTGCGCTTCAGCGAAGGACGGCAGCGTTTCGCAGGCCAGCAGATCGACGCCCGCTTCTAGCAACGCCTTCACGCGCGGACGGTGGAACGCTTTCATCTCCTCTTCCGGCAGCGCGTAATCACCACGATACTCCGCGCCATTGGCCAAAAACGCGCCATATGGCCCGACGGATCCGGCCACCAGCAATGGCGCGGTGCTGCCCGAGGATGCGCGATAGTCGTCTCGCGCGCGCTGTGCCAGCTGTACGCTCTGGGTGATCAGTGCCAGCGCCTGCGCTTCATCTAATCCGCGCGCAGCAAAACCCTGCGGCGTGGCCTGATAGCTGGCGGTGATCGCCACATGCGCGCCAGCGGCAAAGTAATCGTGATGCACCTGATAAATCAGCTCAGGATTTTCTACCAGCACTTTGGCCGACCACAACGCATCGGCCAGATTGCAGCCGCGCGCTTCCAGCTCGGTCGCCAGCGCACCATCGAGAATCAGCGTGTCAGTTTGGGTTAGTGCCTGCGCGATGGGATTACGCGACATCGTTGGCCTCCTCAGCCTTAAGGGATGACTTGCGTCGTTGCGTGACATGGTATGCGGCATAACAGAACAGCACAAACGGAATGCCGCACCACAGCGCAATGCGCTGCGACGGATCGAACGCCAGTCCGACGCACGCCAGCAGGCAAAGCAGGAAACCCAGAATCGGCGTCAACGGATAGAGCGGCGCGCGATACGCCAGCTGTTGCAAGCTGCCGCCCGCCTGCAGATGGCGACGACGGAACACATAGTGCGAGGCGCAGATGCTGAGCCACACCGCCACCACAGCAAAACCGGAAATCGCCGACAGCGCCACAAACACCGTGTCCGGCGCAATCACGCTGGAGAACAGCGCCAGCAGGCCGCCAATCATGCTTACGGTCAGCGCCAGCACCGGAATGCCGCGACGATTAACGCGCGCAAAACAGCGCGGCAGCGTCTTCTCATTGGCCAGCGACCACAACATGCGGCCAGAAGCGTACAGGCCGGAGTTGGCGGCGGAGAGGATGGCGGTAAGGATCACGAAGTTGAAGATATCCGCCGCATACGGGATGCCGATCTTTTCAAATACCAGCACAAACGGGCTTTTGACGATCCCAGCCTGATCCATCGGGATCAGCGCCGCCAGCACGAATACCGTACCGATAAAGAAGATGATCAACCGTGCCACGGTGGTGCGGATCGCCAGCGGCAGCGCTTTTTGCGGCTGCTCAGTTTCACCGGCGGCGATACCAATCAATTCCGTGCCCGAGAAAGCGAAGTTGACCGCCACCATGGTCATCAGAATCGGCAGCGTGCCGTGTGGTAGCCAGCCGGAAGCGGTGAGATTGTGCAATCCCGGCGCGGCGCTGCCGTCTTTCATCGGGATAAAACCAAAGATCGCGCCTGCGCCGAGAATGATAAAGGCGATGATGGTGATCACTTTGATGATGGAGAACCAGAATTCACCTTCGGCAAAGAAGCGCGTTGAGACGATATTCAGCAGATAAATAGCGATGCAGAACACCAGACACCACGTCCACACCGGCACGCTCGGGAACCAATACTGCATGCAGAATCCGGCGGCGGTCAGGCTGGAACCCAGTGCCACCGTCCAGGTGAGCCAGTAAAGCCAGGCGACGGTATAACCGGTGGCCGGGCTGAGATAGCGTGCGGCATAGACGTGGAACGCGCCGGTTTCCGGCATCGCAACAGCTAATTCGCCGAGACAGACCATCACCAGCCACACCACCAGCGCACCAATCAGATAGGCCAGCAAGGTACCGGCTGCGCCGGTGGTGGAGATGATGTAGCCGGTATTGAAGAACAGTCCGGTTCCGATCACACCGCCAAGCGACAGCATCACCAGATGCCGTACTTTCATGGTGCGCTTAAAATTTTCCTGCGGAGGCGTATCCTGAGTTTGCATCATATTTATCCGTATGGACGTCTGAACATCTATATGGACACAGGGTTATACGCGTCAGCGTGCGGATTTGCAACGGGGCAGAAGGTAAGGATTAAGTGAGGATTTGCGGCCCCGCGTTGACGGGGCGCAAGATCAGGCGCCGAATACGCCTTGCAGATAACGCTCAAGCGCAACGCGCGAGCTGAAGCCGTGCGGAATACCGTAATGCTCCTGCGAATCGCCCATTAAATAGAGTGGGAATTGTGTGTAGTGATCGCAGGTTTTCATCTCTGAGGCCGGTTCAGCAAAGCTCTGGCTTTTCTCTTTCAGCGTCGGGTGAATGATTAAGGCGGTCCGTCCCATACGCGCTTCGCGATTGACGTACACATAGTTATCGCCGCGACGATAACCGTAAATTTTTGGCGTTTGGGTATCCATTTCGAAGCCCACTTTCTCAAGTACGCGCGCTACCTCATCTGGTCGTAAATACATGCTTGCTCCTCTCTTCTCACAGCCCCGCAACCTTACAGCAGCAGGATGGCATGGGCATTCGGAATTTTCCCTAAAGCCTGGCACATCCCTGCGTTTAATCACGCTTCGTCTACACTGAGTATTACGTTTTAAATCAAAGGGAGCTAAAAAATGTTTAATCGAAGCGCAAAAAACGATGACATTGATATTAATCAGGATGTAAACGAACTGGCCGATTCGCTAGAGGCGTTACTCAAATCTTATGGCAGTGAAGCTAAAGATGAGGTTGATAGCGCACGCAGCCAGGCGCAGGCGCTGCTGAAGCAGACGCGTGCCAAATTGAGCGGCGGACAGAGTCGCGTATCGCAAGCGGCGCGTGACGCCGGTACTCAGGTTGATGCCTATGTACACGACAAGCCGTGGCACGGCGTCGGCGTGGGTGCGGCAATCGGTTTAGTGCTAGGTGCGCTGCTGGTGTCTTCACGCCGATAAGCCTGTAAGTAGACTCAATAAGCCTCGCTGATGCGGGGCTTTTTTGTGGGCGCGAGATAGTACGCGCTTTCCCTCTCCCGCAAGTGGGAGAGGGCTGGGATGAGGTCCAGATCGCACAAAATCCAACCAACCTTCCCACCTCATTCCCTTTACAAAAAATTTTTCCGGCCTGGAAGGCGCATGATCTCTGGGCTTAGCGATTATCCGAAGATCAAAATAACAAAACCCTATATCTGGTGGGCTTGACCCTTTTAATCACTACATCTAGTATTCAACCCATCAACCAGCTACCAAATGTCGTCAAGGACGAAGTTCGATGCAAACAGGAATTTGCTTCGTATCTCGCAATCTGACCGCAATCAAAGGGAAATACGAATCATGCGCATTATTATTTACACCAAAGACAACTGTGTCCAGTGCAATGCGACAAAAAATGCCATGGACCGCAAAGGTATCGACTATCAGCTGATCAACCTTGATACCCAACCAGAAGCCATCGACAACCTCAAATCTCTCGGCTATCGCCAGGTGCCGGTGGTGATGACGCAAGACGATCACTGGAGTGGCTTCCGTCCCGACAAAATTGCCAGCCTGCGCCAGCTCGCGGCCGTCGGGGGATAAGCCATGTTTCCACTGGTCTATTTCTCTAGCCAGTCGGAAAACACGCACCGATTCATCACGCGTCTTGGGCTGCCTGCCCGCCGTATTCCGGTTGACGGCACGCAGCGCCTGCATATCGAACAGCCCTACATTTTAGTGGTGCCGAGCTACGGCGGCGGCAGTTCGCGCGGAGCCGTACCGAGACAAGTGATTCAATTCCTCAATGATGATGCCAACCGACGCGGGATTCGCGGGGTGATTGCTGCCGGTAACCGCAACTTCGGTGAAGGTTATTGCCTGGCGGGCGACATCATTGCGCAGAAATGTCAGGTTCCCTATCTCTACCGCTTTGAGCTGATGGGAACCCCCGACGATATCGCTAATGTAAAAGCGGGAGTGACCCAATTTTGGCAACGACAGACACCCTAAACAGCTCGCTAACGGATTACCACGCGCTTAACGCGATGCTGAACCTGTATGACGCCGATGGCCGCATCCAGTTCAGCAAAGATCACGAAGCGACGCGCCAGTTCTTCCTGCAGCATGTGCAACCCAATACCGTGCAGTTTGCCTCTGCGGGCGAACGTCTGCGCTATCTGGTGGCCGAAGGCTACTACGAAGCTGAAGTGCTAAATCAGTACGATTTCGCTTTCCTGTGCCAGCTGCACGATGAAGCCGATGCGGCGGGTTTCGCTTTCCACACCTTCCTCGGTGCGTGGAAGTTTTACACCAGCTACACGCTGAAAACCTTCGACGGCAAACGCTATCTGGAAACCTTCGAACAACGCGCCTGCATGGTGGCGCTGACGCTGGCACGCGGCAATGAAACCTTAGCGCGCGAGCTGCTGGCAGAAATGCTGAGCGGTCGCTTCCAGCCGGCTACGCCAACCTTCCTTAACTGCGGTAAGCAGCAGCGCGGCGAGCTGGTCTCCTGCTTCCTGCTGCGCATCGAAGACAATATGGAATCGATTGGTCGCGCGGTGAACTCGGCGTTGCAGCTGTCGAAACGCGGCGGCGGCGTAGCGTTCCTGCTCTCCAACCTGCGTGAATCAGGTGCGCCGATTAAGCGCATTGAGAACCAGTCATCGGGCGTGATTCCGGTGATGAAGATGCTGGAAGATGCGTTTTCGTACGCTAACCAGCTTGGTGCGCGTCAGGGCGCAGGCGCGGTATGGCTGAATGCGCATCACCCGGATATTTTCCGTTTCCTGGATACCAAACGCGAAAACGCCGACGAGAAGATCCGCATCAAAACGCTGTCGCTTGGCGTGGTGATCCCGGATATCACCTTCCAGCTGGCGAAAGAGAATCGCGATATGGCGCTGTTCTCGCCGTACGATGTTGAGCGCATCTACGGCAAAGCCTTTGGTGATATCAGCATCAGCGAACATTACGACGAGATGCTGGCTGACGATCGCATCACCAAAACTTATATCAAGCCGCGCGATTTCTTCCAGACGCTGGCGGAGATTCAGTTTGAATCGGGCTATCCGTACATCATGTTCGAAGACAGCGTGAACCGCAGCAACCCGATTGCCGGCCGCATCAACATGAGTAATCTCTGTTCCGAGATCTTGCAGGTCAACAGCGCCAGCGAGTTCTATGACGATCTCAGCTACCGTCGCGTCGGCAAAGATATCTCCTGCAACCTCGGCTCGCTCAACATTGCCCATGCCATGGATTCACGCAATCTGGCGCAAACCGTGGAAACTGCCGTGCGTGCGCTGACCGCAGTTTCCGAGATGAGTGAGATCAATTCGGTGCCGTCGGTGGCGGAAGGCAATCGCCGCTCGCACGCGATTGGCCTCGGCCAGATGAACCTGCACGGTTATCTGGCGCGCGAAGGCATGGCGTACGGTTCAGAAGAAGCGCTGGATTTCACCAATCTTTACTTCTATTGCGTCACCTATCACGCCGTGCGCACCTCGAATCTGCTGGCGCAGGAGCATCAGAAGAGTTTTGACGGTTTCGCCGACTCGAAATACGCCAGCGGTCAATATTTCGATAAGTACACCGAACAAGCGTGGCAACCGCGCACCGCGCGTGTGGAAAAACTGTTCGCTGATGCCGGACTTGCTCTGCCAACGCAGGCCGACTGGCAAGCGCTGCGTGCAGCGGTGATGCAGCATGGGCTGTACAACCAGAATCTGCAGGCGATTCCGCCAACCGGTTCGATCTCGTACATCAACCATGCGACCTCCAGCATTCACCCGATTGTGTCGCGCATTGAGATTCGTAAAGAGGGCAAAACTGGCCGCGTCTATTATCCGGCTCCGTTTATGACCAACGACAATCTCGACCTTTATCAGGATGCGTACTCGATTGGGCCGGAAGCGATTATTGATACCTACGCCGAAGCCACGCAGCACGTCGATCAAGGCTTGTCGCTGACGCTGTTCTTCCGCGACGACGTCACCACGCGCGATATCAACAAAGCGCAGATCTACGCGTGGAAGAAAGGCATCAAAACGCTCTATTACATTCGTCTGCGCCAGATGGCGCTTCAAGGCACCGAGGTGCAGGGCTGCGTCTCCTGCTCACTGTGATGAAAACTATGCAACTAAAACAAATTCAAGCGATTAACTGGAACCGCATCCAGGACGAGAAAGACCTCGAGGTGTGGAACCGACTTACCAGCAACTTCTGGCTGCCGGAAAAAGTGCCGCTCTCCAACGATCTGCCGGCGTGGCAGTCGCTGGACCACCAGCAACAGCAGCTGACCATTCGAGTGTTTACCGGTTTGACGCTGCTCGACACCATCCAGAACGTGATTGGCGCGCCGGGTCTGATGGAAGATGCGATTACACCGCATGAAGAAGCCGTGCTGTCGAACGTCTCCTTTATGGAAGCGGTGCATGCGCGTTCGTACAGTTCGATTTTCTCCACGCTGTGTAACACCGCAGATGTCGATGCGGCGTATCGCTGGAGTGAAGAGAATGAAGCGCTGCAAAACAAGGCGAAGATTGTGCTGGAGCACTATCGCGCCGAGGATCCGCTGAAGAAGAAAATCGCCAGCGTGTTCCTTGAATCGTTCCTGTTCTACTCCGGTTTTTGGCTGCCGATGTATTGGTCAAGCCGTGGCAAGCTGACCAACACCGCTGACCTGATTCGTCTGATCATTCGTGACGAAGCGGTTCACGGTTACTACATCGGCTATAAGTACCAAAAAGCGCTGGAAAATGTTGATGCTGGTCGCCGTGAAGAGTTGCAACAGTTCGCGATTGATTTGCTGCTGGCGCTGTACGAAAACGAAGTGGTGTATACCGAAGCGTTGTACGGCGAAGTCGGCTGGGCGGAAGAGGTGAAAACCTTCCTGCACTACAACGCCAATAAAGCGCTGATGAACCTCGGCTACGAAGCGCTGTTCCCGGCGGAACTGACCGCAGTGAACCCGGCGATCTTGTCCGCGCTGTCGCCTAACGCCGATGAAAACCACGACTTCTTCTCGGGTTCAGGCTCTTCCTATGTCATGGGCAAAGCAGTAGAAACCGAAGACGAAGACTGGAATTTTTAACATTAAAACCCGGTGCGCATTAATGCGCACCTTACATCGTAGGGTCGCCATTGATGGCGACCTGGATTCCAGGTTTATTTCCATCGCCTCGTCATAATTGACATTTAAATATCCCTAAACCGCCATTCTCTATTTTCCCTCACAACATCTTTTTTCACGCCATTGACACCATTTCCGCCATGAAATAGTGATAAACCCCACTCTCCTTCATAAAAAATTAATCTACGCGCATCCCTTGTGAGCACTGGCGATTTTAGCCATTGACCGCTGCGTGCGCCACCGAATATCGCCATTCAGGGTTGTCAGATAATTTCACTATGCTAGGGTATAGGGCGCTTAAATTTAATCAGGACCACAACAAGAAATAGTTAAACATTTAACCGGGAAATTAATTACTGCATGGCAATTAAACTCGAAGTAAAGAATTTATATAAGGTATTTGGGGATAATCCCGAAAAGGCATTTAAGCTGATCGATAAAGGCGAAAGCAAAGAGAGTATTCTGGCAAAAACCGGTCTCTCTGTTGGCGTCAAAAATGCCAGTCTGGCCATTGAAGAAGGCGAGATCTTCGTCATCATGGGGCTTTCAGGTTCAGGTAAGTCCACCATGGTTCGCCTTCTCAATCGTCTGATCGAGCCCACGCGCGGCCAGGTAATCATAGACGGTGTCGATATTGCCAAAATATCGGAATCGGAACTGCGTGAAGTACGCAGAAATAAGATCAGCATGGTATTCCAATCCTTCGCATTAATGCCGCACATGACGGTGCTAAATAACGCTGCTTTTGGCATGGAATTAGCTGGCATCGCTTTGGCGGAACGTCAGGAAAAAGCGCTGGAAGCATTGCGTCAGGTTGGTCTGGATAATTACGCTCACTCTTATCCCGATGAACTTTCTGGCGGCATGCGTCAACGCGTTGGATTAGCCCGCGCATTGGCGATTAATCCTGATATTTTATTAATGGATGAAGCCTTCTCAGCACTTGATCCGCTGATTCGTACCGAAATGCAGGATGAACTGGTAAAACTGCAGGCGAAACATCAGCGTACCATCGTATTTATTTCTCACGACCTCGATGAAGCGATGCGTATTGGCGACCGTATTGCCATTATGCAGGGCGGCGAAGTGGTGCAGGTCGGCACGCCGGATGAAATCCTCAATAATCCTGCCAACGATTATGTACGCACCTTCTTCCGCGGCGTCGATATCAGTCACGTGTTTAGCGCCAAAGATATTGCGCGTCGCAGCGCAGGTTCACTCATCCGTAAAGCCGCCGGTTTTGGTCCGCGTTCCGCCATCAAGCTGCTGCAGGATGAAGATCGCGAATATGGCTATGTGCTGGAGAAACAGAAGTTTGTTGGTGTGGTCTCCACCGATTCACTGAAAGCCGCGCTGGCGGCCGGTGAAGGGCTGGATAGCGCGCTGCTCGACACGCCGTTAGCGGTTCCTGCCGATACCTCCCTGAATGATCTGCTATCGCATGTGGCACAAGCGCCCTGCGCCGTGCCGGTCGTCAGCGAGGAGAATCAGTACGTCGGTATCATTTCGAAAAGCATGCTGTTGCGTGCTTTAGACCGTGAAGGAGCCTAATCATGAGTGAACAAACAGCGAATCCGTGGGAAAGCGCCAGCCAGACCACCCAGCAACCTGCCACAACCGATAGTAGCGCCGCTGCCAGCAGCAGCGATCCCTGGGCGAGCGGCGGTGCCGCGCCTGCGGATAATAGCGCCGATGCATGGGGCGATCCGTCAGCCGCCAGCAGCGGTGGCCACGATGCCGCCAGCAATGCTGCCAGCAGCAGCAGCGACTGGCTGAGCAGCGCGCCCGCTCCCGCGCCAGAACATTTCAACATCATGGATCCGTTCCATAAAACCTGGATTCCACTCGATAGCTGGGTAACCGAAGGCATCGATTGGGTGGTGAGCCATTTCCGTCCGGTGTTTCAGGGCATTCGCGTGCCGGTGGATTACATCCTCAGCGCGTTCCAGCAGTTACTGCTCGGCATGCCCGCGCCGGTGGCGATTGTGGTGTTTGCGCTGATCGCCTGGCAGATTGCCAGCCCGGCGATGGGCATTGCCACGCTGCTCT
Organism: Pantoea sp. SOD02; assembly: GCF_024707505.1. GTDB lineage: Bacteria > Pseudomonadota > Gammaproteobacteria > Enterobacterales > Enterobacteriaceae > Pantoea > Pantoea symbiotica. The sequence continues at coordinate 3,137,128 of NZ_CP102604.1, forward strand.
CGCTGATTGCCATCGGCGCAATTGGTGCCTGGTCGCAGGCGATGGTAACGCTGGCGCTGGTGCTGACCGCCCTGCTGTTCTGCATCATCATCGGCTTGCCGCTCGGCATCTGGCTGGCGCGCAGTGAACGTGCCGCGCGCATTATTCGTCCGCTGCTGGATGCGATGCAGACCACGCCCGCCTTCGTTTATCTGGTGCCGATCGTGATGCTGTTTGGTATCGGCAACGTGCCGGGCGTGGTGGTGACCATTATCTTTGCGCTGCCACCGATTGTGCGCCTCACCATTCTTGGCATTAAGCAGGTGCCAGCCGATCTGATTGAAGCGAGTGAATCCTTCGGAGCCAGCCCGCGTCAGATGCTGTTCAAAGTGCAGCTGCCGCTGGCGATGCCGACCATCATGGCTGGCGTAAACCAGACGCTGATGCTGGCGCTGTCGATGGTGGTGATCGCCTCGATGATCGCGGTTGGCGGTCTCGGTCAGATGGTGCTGCGCGGCATTGGTCGCCTGGATATGGGCCTCGCCACCGTCGGCGGCGTGGGCATCGTGATTCTCGCTATCATCCTCGATCGCTTGACCCAGTCGATGGGGCGCGACAGCCGCAGCCGTGGCAGCCGCCACTGGTACAGCACTGGCCCGCTCGGTCTGCTGATGCGCCCTTTCAGTAAAAAAGCCTGATTTCAATGGGCGGTCCGCTGCGGCCGCCCGTCTCCGACGTAACACGTAAAATAAGGAATGACTATGCGCAAGACAGCTCTCATCGCTGCCGTCCTGACGACGTTCGCCGCGACGCACGTGTCCGCCGCCGACCTGCCCGGTAAAGGCATCACCGTTAAACCGACTCAAAGCACCATCTCTGAAGAGACCTTCCAGACGCTGCTGGTGAGCCGCGCGCTGGAGAAACTCGGCTATACCGTTGAGAAGCCAAGCGAGATTGATTACAACGTGGCATACACCACTATCGCAGCCGGTGATGCCACCTTTATTGCCACTAACTGGAAACCGCTGCACGACGATATGTATAAAGCAGCGGGCGGCGATGCCAAGTTTTATCGCCAGGGCACTTACGTCGGTGGCGCTGCGCAGGGTTACCTGATCGATAAGAAAACCGCCGAGCAGTATCACATCACCAATATCGAGCAGCTAAAAGATCCAAAAATCGCCGAGCTGTTTGATACCAATGGCGATGGCAAAGCGGATTTGACCGGCTGTACGCCAGGCTGGGGCTGTGAAGCGGTGATTAATCACCAGATTGATGCCTACAAGCTGAGCAATACCGTAGAGCACAATCAGGGCAACTACTCAGCGATGATCGCCGATACCATCACGCGCTTTAAGCAGGGCAAACCGGTGTTCTATTACACCTGGACACCGTATTGGGTCAGCGATGTGCTGAAGCCGGGTAAAGATGTGGTATGGCTGCAGGTGCCGTTCTCTTCACTGCCAGGCGAGCAGAGCAAAGTTGATACCAAGCTGGCGAACGGTGCTAACTACGGTTTCCCGGTGAACACCATGCACATTGTCGCCAACAAAGCCTGGACCGAGAAAAATCCGGCTGCGGCAAAACTGTTTGCTGAGATGAAGCTGCCAATTGGCGACATCAACGCCGAGAATGCAGCGATGCATGCAGGCCACGCTTCTGAAGCCGATATCAATGGCCACGTTGATGGCTGGATCAAAGGTCACCAGGCGGAATTCGATAAGTGGATTCAGGACGCACTGGCGGCAGCGAAGTAACGCGTTTACATTAGCGTTGGTATTGTGGCGGCGCGATTTATCGCGCCGTTTTTCGTGCGATAAATGCACTAAAATCACTCAGCGCAATAAATTGCGCAGCTACGGCAAGTTTCTTCCTTACCCTTTCTCATCCCCCGATAAGCGAAGCGTGCGCTATAGCGCACTGGTACGTCCTGTTAATTAACACACCATTGAAATAATTTTTTCGGTTACTATTACCCACAAATGATTATCTCTGTTCTCCTCGCGCAATGAACGCTTCCTGATTAGCGATCGAATTCCATCATTTTTGCTGGTATCGCTTCCGCGCGGATGTTGTTAAGAGCATGTTAATCAACACCTTGATTTTAGTGGACAAGCTGCGTGCTAAAAGTGTTTAGAAATCGTAAAGATGAGACCAAACCGCTGAGCGATACTGTTCATTGATGATTGGCTTTGTTATGGTTAGCAGCGCAGTTATTCACCAGAGTTATTTTTTCTCGCGAAATTATTTATCAGTAAAAAGGTTTCCCGGGATCAATTGATGACATCGGCTGCCTGCATGATCAGGCGGGATGTCAGGGCGAAATGCCCTGGGTTAAGGAACAACCTGGAATGTCAGATGTTGACAATGTGATCGTACTAACAATCACCTGCGGAAATTGTGACTACGCTTAATCTGTCACCATCATTACTATACCAGTTGCAACTAAGAGGTTTTTTTTAAAATGGAAAGTTCGTTTACTCCCATTGAACAGATGCTAAACATCCGTGCTAACCGCCATAAAGATTTTCCGCTGCAGGAGATCATTCTGACCCGCTTGTGCATGCATATGCAGGGAAAACTGCTGGATAATCGCAACAAAATGTTGAAGGCGCAGGGAATTAACGAGACCTTATTCATGGCGCTGATTACCCTTGATGCGCAGGAAAATCAGAGCATTCAGCCTTCAGAACTGAGTTCTGCCCTCGGCTCTTCACGCACCAATGCCACGCGCATTGCCGATGAGCTGGAGAAGCGCGGCTGGATCGAACGCCGTGAAAGCGAGAACGATCGTCGCTGCCTGCATCTGCATTTGACCGAAAAAGGTAATGAGTTCCTGCGCCAGCTGCTGCCACCGCAGCATCAGAGCCTGCAATACTTGTGGTCTTCGCTCTCCACTAACGAGCAGGATCAGCTGGAATCAATTACCCGTAAGTTACTTAACCGTCTCGATAAAATGGACGAAGATCAGGTTATCGCTTCCCTGTCGCGCTAATAGCAAGAAGTGCGACACAATCACCTTCCGAAATCGCTATTTTAATCCCCTTTTGTCCGGCCAGCGCTCAAGCGCTGGCTTTTTCGACTCGGGCAACCGTGTTGAAGGATCAGCACATCCCGACTAAATGGAAAACGTGGAGAACGACATGAGTGCGACAGCGGAAGCTCAAAGCCCGCAACAGCCAGCGAATAAAAAGAAGAAGCGCAAAGGTGTGCTGATCCTGCTGGCTATCGTGTTTGTAATTATTGGTGTTTCGTATCTGGCTTACTGGTATTTGGTGCTGCGTCACTTCCAGGAAACCGATGATGCCTATGTGGCAGGTAACCAGGTGCAGGTGATGGCGCAGGTTTCCGGCAGCGTAAACAAAGTGTGGTTTGATAACACCGACGTGGTGAAGAAAGGCGATGTTCTGGTGTCGCTGGATAAAACCGATGCCGAGCAGGCGTTTGAGAAAGCGCAGACCGCTTTGGCCACCAGCGTGCGTCAAACCCACCAGCTGATGATCAATGGTAAGCAGTATCAAGCCACCATCAAGTTGCAGCAAACCGCGTTAGAACAGGCCGAAGCTGACCTGAAACGCCGCGAGCCGCTGGGCGCGTCTAATCTGATTGGTCGCGAAGAACTGCAACACTCGCGTGATGCCGTGGCAACCGCCAAAGCACAGCTGGATGTGGCAGTGCAGCAATACAACGCTAATCAGGCGATGATTCTGAATACCGCGCTGGAAAACCAGCCGGCGGTACAGCAGAGTGCGGCTGAATTGCGCGATGCCTGGCTGGCGCTGCAGCGTACCGAGATTCGTAGCCCGATTGATGGCTTCATTTCACGTCGTAGCGTGCAGGTTGGCTCACAAATCTCCACCACCACGCCGCTGCTGGCGGTGGTGCCATCCACCAATCTGTGGATCGACGCGAACTTCAAAGAGACGCAGCTTGCCGGTGTGCGTATCGGTCAATCGGCCACGGTGATCAGCGATATCTACGGCGATGACGTGGAGTATCACGGCAAAGTGGTAGGTCTGGATATGGGTACCGGCAGCGCCTTCTCGCTGCTGCCTGCACAGAACGCCACCGGTAACTGGATCAAAGTGGTTCAGCGTCTGCCGGTGCGTATCGAGCTGGATCCAAAACAAGTGGCGGAACATCCGCTGCGTATCGGCCTTTCCACGCTGGTAAAAGTGGACACGCAGAACAAAGATGGCGCCACGCTGGCCAGTGCCGCGCGTTCGCAAGCCGCGTATGAAAGTAATGCGTTGGCAATCGACCTCGCGCCGGTTAACCAGCTGATTACTGACATCGTTCGTGCCAACGCTGACTAACGCCGCGGGAGGCTGTTATGGCACAAAAACCGCTTGAAGGTGCGCCGTTAGTCCTGATGACCATCGCCCTGTCGCTGGCGACGTTTATGCAGGTACTCGACTCCACCATCGCTAACGTGGCGATTCCGACCATCGCCGGTAACCTCGGTGCCTCGAATTCACAGGGCACATGGGTAATTACCTCTTTCGGGGTGGCAAACGCCATCTCGATTCCGATTACCGGTTGGCTGGCGAAGCGCATCGGTGAAGTGAAGCTGTTTACCTGGGCGACCATTCTGTTTGTGTTGGCGTCCTGGGCGTGCGGCATGTCCGAAAGCCTCGAGATGCTGATCTTCTTCCGTATCATTCAGGGCGTGGTTGCCGGTCCGCTGATTCCACTGTCGCAGAGCTTGCTGCTAAACAACTATCCGCCAGCGAAACGCAGCGTGGCGCTCTCGCTGTGGGCGATGACGGTGATTGTCGCGCCGATCTGCGGCCCGATTTTGGGCGGCTGGATCAGTGATAACTATCATTGGGGCTGGATCTTCTTCATCAACGTACCGATTGGTTTGGTGGTGGTGTTGCTGACGCTGCAAACGCTGCGCGGACGTGAAACCAAAACCGAAATCCGCCCGATCGATATGGTGGGCTTAGTGCTGCTGGTGGTGGGCATTGGCTCGCTGCAGGTGATGCTGGATCGTGGTAAAGAGCTCGACTGGTTTAGCTCCACCGAAATCATTGTGCTGATGGTGGTCGCCGTGGTGGCGCTATTGGTGTTGCTGGTGTGGGAGCTCACCGACGACCATCCGATAGTCGATCTGTCGTTGTTCAAGATGCGCAACTTCACCATCGGCTGTTTATCGATAAGCCTCGCCTATATGCTCTACTTCGGCTCGATAGTTTTACTGCCGCAGCTGTTACAGGAGGTATATGGCTACACCGCCACCTGGGCCGGATTGGCGTCGGCACCGGTGGGGATTCTGCCGGTAATCCTGTCGCCGATCATTGGGCGCTTCGCGCACAAGCTGGATATGCGTAAGCTGGTGACCTTCAGCTTCATCATGTATGCCGTCTGTTTCTACTGGCGTGCCTACACGTTTGAGCCGGGGATGGATTTTGGTGCATCGGCGTGGCCACAGTTTATTCAGGGCTTTGCGGTAGCGTGCTTCTTTATGCCACTTACCACCATTACGCTTTCAGGCTTACCGCCAGAACGTATGGCGGCGGCATCGAGCCTGTCGAACTTCGTGCGTACGCTGGCGGGTTCCATCGGTACCTCGATCACTACCACTATGTGGAGTAACCGTGAATCGATGCATCACAGCTATCTGTCGGAGTCGGTGAATCCGTACAACGTCAATTCACAGCAGATGTATGACCAGCTGGAAAGTCTGGGCATGACCCAGCAGCAGGCCTCGGCGTATATCGCGCAGCAAATTACCAATCAGGGGCTGATTATCTCGGCGAATGAGATTTTCTGGGCATCGGCGGGTGTGTTCTTGATCTTGCTGGTGCTGGTGTGGTTTGCGCGTCCACCATTCGGTGCGGGCAGTGGTGGCGGCGGCGCTCACTAAGCGACACAAATAAAAACGGGCCTTGCGGCCCGTTTTTTTATGCGTTCTGACGCCACCATTCGGCAAGCAGAATACCGGTCGCCACGGACACGTTGAGGCTTTCAACGTTGCCGGTGCCACCAATCGACAGGCTGAGATCGCCCTGCTGGAAAGCGCTGTCTGACAGACCTTCTCTCTCCTGACCCAACACCAGCACCATTTTGGCGGGCAGCTCGGCTTTCGCCAGCGGTGTGCCTTCGTGGCTTGAGGTGGTAACGATGGTGTAACCCGCTTTACGGAACGCTTCCAGACCATCGGCAAAGCTTTCGCCGCTGATTGCCTGTACGTGCTCAGCACCACCTTCGGCGGTACGTACTGCCGCACCCGATTCCAGCAGCGAAGCATCATTCACCAGCAAACCTTTCACACCGAAGTGCGCGCAGCTACGCATAATGCCGCCAAGGTTGTGCGGGTTGCTGACATCTTCCAGCGCCAGCACGCAATCTTTGGTCGGTGCCTTTGTCAGCCACTCGGTAACCGGCATGCCCATGCGTTTTTTAATGATGAAGCACACGCCACCGTGATGTTCAGTTCCTGAGGCTTTGGTCAGCTCAGCATCTTCAACCACGTGATAGGCTTTGCGGTTGGCCGCCAGCCAGCGCAGGGTTTCGCGGAAACGCGGTGTTACGCTCTGAATAAACCAGGCGCGCACGATGCTTTCCGGACGGCTCAGGAACAGCGCCTGACAGGCATTTTCACCGTAGACGCGCGTCTCTTCCTGACGCTGACGGCGAATCTGCTCTGGATCGATCACCGGCTTGTTCGCGGCCTCATCCAGTTGGCTGTCATCGGCAACCGGTGGACGAGAAACGGTGCGCCACGGCGAATCACCGAAGCTGCGGTTGTCGTCACCACGATCGTCACGACGTCCAAAGCTGCGGCCGCGTTCGGTATTGCTCGCACCGCGCGGTGCCGAACTGCGTGCGCCGCTACGGCCACCTTCTTCATTATTACGTGCACTGCTGCGAGGACCAGAACGACGATTATCTTCCTGGCGCGCAGCAGGACGGCCGCCTTTGCCGGTACGGGGATTCGGCTTTTGACCGCCATCCTCATCACGTACGTACATCACTTTTACCTTGCCGCTTTTGCCTTTAAATTCGTCGTTCATCTGTTCCTCCAGCATTGAGAGCGCGAAGATTACCTGATGTGTCGGTGCTTAGCTATCAACTATTGAACCTATTGGGCAATCCAGATTGAGCATAGCACTCAACCTTTTCATAATGTCCGGCAATCATCAGATTTACAGGTCCGGGTTGAGGTAAATATGAATACAGTTTGTGCCTCCTGTCAGGCAACCAACCGCGTGCCCGAGTCGCGCATTGCCGATGGAGCAAAATGCGGTCGTTGCGGCGGTGAGCTGTTCAACGGTGAAATCGCCAACGCGACGGCCGCCACGCTGGATAAATATCTGCAAGACGATCTGCCGGTGGTGATCGACTTCTGGGCACCGTGGTGCGGTCCATGCGTTAACTTCGCACCGGTGTTTAAAGATGTCGCAGACGAGCGCCGCGGCAAGGTACGCTTCGTGAAAGTGAATACCGAAGCCGAACCTGCGTTGAGCTCGCGTTTTCGCATTCGCAGCATCCCTACGATTATGCTGTTCAAGAACGGCGAGATGGTCGACATGCTGAATGGCGCAATGCCGAAAGCGCCCTTCAACGAGTGGCTCGACGAATCGTTGTAAATCGCTGATGGCCAGCCGCGTGCTGGCCTTCCTTATTACCTTTCCCGGCTAATTCCATTACACTGGCGTTTTTTATCCTGCCTGCGAACCTATGTTAGAAAATGCCGTTCTGCGCTTACGTGCGCAACGTTTAGCGCGCGCCACGCGCCCGTTTCTTGCGCGTGGTAATCGTGTCATACGTTGCCAGCGCTGCCTGCTGCCGCAGAAAAACTGTCTGTGCGCCACCATCCAACCACAGCAAGCGCACAGTCGCTTTTGCCTGGTGATGTTCGATACCGAGCCGATGAAGCCGAGTAATACCGGAAGATTAATCGCTGATGTTCTGCCGGACACCGAGGCATTTGGCTGGTCACGCACCGAGCCAGATCCCGCGCTGCTGGCTGCGGTGAAGAATGAGCTTTATCAGCCGCTGGTGGTTTTCCCTGCGTCTTACGCCGATGCCGATCGTGAAGTGCTCACCAGCCCGCCGCTCACCGGTAAGCCGCCGCTGTTTATTATGCTCGACGGCACCTGGACTGAAGCGCGCAAGATGTTCCGCAAAAGCCCGTGGCTGGATGCGTTGCCGGTGATGTCGCTGAACGTTTCTGCGCCTTCGCGCTACACGCTGCGCGAAGCCCACGGCGAAGGCCAGCACTGCACCGCCGAAGTGGCTGCCGCGCTGCTGGAACAGGCGGGCGACCTCGCCGCCGCCGCCGAGTTACAGCACTATTTCGCACGCTTCCGTCATGCTTATCTGGCGGGAAAACCACATCATCCGATTCATGCTCTGGAAGAAGCATTAAGTAGCGGAATCTGAAGCTGGCTCTCAGCCTGCGATCGGCGAATCGGCAAGCGCGGTAAAAAGCGTTTACAATCATGCCAATCTTGATAGCAGGAGCGGATGATGAGCCAACGCGGACTGGAAGCGCTGTTACGACCTAAATCAATCGCGGTAATCGGTGCATCAATCACACCGGGCCGCGCCGGCTACTTTATGATGCGTAACCTACTGGCCGGTGGATTTAGTGGTCCGGTTTTGCCGGTGACGCCGAAGTATAAGGCAGTGAGCGGCGTGCTGGCCTGGCCCGATATCGCCAGCCTGCCCTTCGCACCCGATCTCGCCATCATCTGTACCCACGCCAAACGTAATCTCGACCTGCTGCAGCAACTGGGTGAAAAAGGCTGTAAGGCCTGCATTATTCTCTCGGCCCCGTCCAGCCAGTTGGAAGAGCTGAAAGCCTGCGCTAGTCAGTGGCAAATTCGCCTGCTCGGGCCCAACAGCTTAGGTTTGCTGGCGCCGTGGCAAGGGTTGAATGCCAGCTTCTCGCCGGTGCCGATTGCTAAAGGTCGCATTGCTTTTATTTCGCAATCCGCAGCGGTCTCTAACACCATCCTCGATTGGGCGCAGCAGCGTAATCTCGGTTTCTCCTGGTTTATCGCGTTAGGCGATAGCCTGGATATCGACGTTGATGATCTACTGGATTTTCTCGCGCGTGACGGCAAAACCAGCGCTATTCTGCTCTACCTCGAACACCTCAGCGATGCGCGCCGCTTTGTTTCCGCTTCGCGCAGCGCCTCACGCAACAAACCGATTTTGGTGATAAAAAGTGGTCGCAGCCATCAGGCGCAGGCGATGCTTGGCACCCATAGCGGGCTGGATGCCGCCTGGGATGCGGCGATTCAGCGCGCCGGTTTGCTGCGCGTGCAGGATACGCACGAGCTGTTCACGGCGGTTGAGTCGCTGAGCCATATGCGTCCACTGCGCGGCGATCGCCTGATGATCATCAGCAACGGCGCGGCACCGGCGGCGCTGGCATTGGATGAACTGTATGCACGCAACGGTAAGCTGGCGACACTGAGTGATGAAACGTTGCAAGCGCTGGCCGCACTGCTGCCGGAAGGTGTTGGGCGCGGTAATCCGCTCGATTTGAAAGATGACGCGACACCTGCGCGCTATGTCGCCTGTATTGAACGGCTGCTGGATAGCCATGAACTCGATGCACTGATGATCATTCATGCGCCAAGCGCCGTTTCGCCCTCCAGCGAAACCGCCGAGCAGATTATCGCTGCGGTTGCCAAACATCCGCGCGGCAAGCAGGTCACGCTGCTGACTAACTGGTGCGGCGAATACTCCTCGCAGAGTGCGCGGCGTGCTTTTACTCAGGCCGGCATTCCCACCTGGCGCACGCCGGAAGGCACCGTCATCGCGTTCATGCATCAGGTGGAATATCGCCGCAACCAGAAGCAACTGCGCGAGACGCCCGCGCTGCCGATCGGTTTGACGCAGAACAGCGCGCAGGCACATCAGCTGATTCAAGAGGCGCTGGATAAAGGCATCACCACGCTGGATACCCATGAAGTGCAGCCGGTGTTGCAGGCTTACGGCCTGGCGACACTGCCCACCTGGATTGCCAGCGACAGCATCGCTGCTGCCAGCATTGCCGATCAGATTGGTTATCCGGTAGCGCTCAAGCTACGTTCACCGGATATTCCGCATAAGTCCGAGGTACAAGGCGTAATGCTGTATCTGCGTAGCGCCGCAGAAGTGGAACAAGCGGCTGAAGCCATTTTCGATCGTGTGCGCGAAACCCATCCACAGGCGAATATTGATGGCCTGCTGGTGCAGTGTATGGCGAACCGCGCCGGGGCACAGGAGTTACGCGTGGTGGTCGAGCAGGATCCGCTGTTTGGTCCCATTATCCTGCTGGGTGAAGGCGGCGTGGAGTGGCAGCCAGACAAGCAAGCTGCCGTGGCTTTGCCACCGCTGAATATGACGCTGGCGCGCTATCTGGTGATTCAGGCAATGAAAAGCGGCAAAGTTCGCAGCCGTAGCGCGATGCGACCGCTGGATATTACCGGGCTGAGCCAGCTGTTAGTGCAGGTTTCCAACCTGATAGTCGATTGTCCGGAAATTCAGCGACTGGATATTCATCCGCTGCTGGCATCGGCCGATGAATTCACGCTGCTGGATGTCACGCTGCAGCTGGCGCCTTTCAACGGTGACAACGAAGCGCGCCTGGCGATACGTCCTTATCCGCACCATCTTGAAGAGCAGGTTCAACTGAAAGATGGGCAATATTGCCTGTTCCGCCCCATCCTGCCGGAAGACGAACCGCAGCTGCGCGCCTTTATCGCTCAGGTAACTAAAGAAGATCTCTACTATCGTTACTTCAGTGAAATCAATGAGTTTACCCATGAAGATTTGGCGAACATGACGCAAATCGATTATGACCGTGAAATGGCGATTGTCGCGGTGCGCCAGCACAATGGCGTCGATGAGATCATTGGCGTAACGCGCGCGATCTCCGATGCCGATAATATCGATGCTGAATTCTCGGTGCTGGTGCGATCTGACCTGAAAGGCTTGGGCATGGGCAGACGCTTGCTGGAGAAGATGATTCGCTATACGCGCGATCATGGCCTGCAACAATTGAACGGTATCACCATGCCAAACAATAGCGGCATGATTACGCTGGCGCGAAAACTCAATTTTCGCGTGAATATTCAACTGGATGATGGCATTGTCAGCCTGAATTTGCCGCTTGGTGATGTCATCAGCTAACCTGTACAGAAAGGTAAAAGTCCTCCTCTACAGGCCGGTTGATGGTATTATTTACCGTTAGGATCATGATTTGATGGCAAAAGGCCATGCAATGAACAGAGAAGAAGTGCACTGTGATGTTGTCTAAATTTAAACGTAATAAACACCAACAACACCTCGCACAGCTGCCTAAACTGTCACAATCCGTGTCGGATCTGACGACGCTTTACTCGCCTGCCGAGTTTCGCGAAACCTTGCTGACGAAAATTGCCGCAGCAGAAAAGCGCATCTGTATCACCGCGCTGTATCTTGAAAATGATGACGGCGGGCGGGGAATAATGCAGGCGCTGTACGCAGCGCGTCAGGCACGTCCGGAGCTGGATGTCTGCATTCTTGTTGACTGGCATCGTGCGCAGCGTGGTCGCATTGGCGCCGCCCGCGGTGTGACCAATGCTGACTGGTATTGCGAAATGGCGGATCAGCATCCGGATATCGCTATTCCGGTTTACGGCATTCCAGTTAACACCCGTGAAGCGCTCGGCGTGCTGCATCTAAAAGGGTTTATCATTGATGATACGCTGCTCTACAGCGGCGCGAGCCTGAACGATGTCTATCTACATCAGCATGATAAATACCGTTATGACCGCTATCAGCTGATCCGCAATCCACAGCTTACCGATACCATGTATGCGTGGATCTGCGAAAATCTCAAAGAATCCGATGCGGTTAACCGCCTCGATAAAACTGAGCGCCCTTCCAGCCCGGAAATTAAGAACGAAACGCGTCAATTCCGTCAGGAACTGCGCAGCTTTAACTATCAGTTTACCGGCAATGCAGATAATGAATCACTTGCCGTCACGCCACTGGTTGGCCTGGGCAAACGCAGTCTACTGAATAAAACCATTTTCCATTTGATGCCTTGCGCCGAGCGCAAGCTGACGTTGTGCACGCCCTATTTCAACCTGCCAGCTATTCTGGTGCGTAACCTGATTCATTTACTGCGTCAGGGCAAAGAGGTTGAGATCATCATTGGCGACAAAACCGCTAATGACTTCTACATCCCGCCAGAACAGCCGTTTAAGATTATCGGCGCGCTGCCTTATCTTTATGAGATCAACCTGCGTCGCTTCCTTAGCCGTTTGCAGTATTACGTCAATAACGGTCAGCTGACGGTACGCTTGTGGAAAGATGGCGAGAACAGTTATCACCTGAAAGGCATTTGGGTAGATGACGAATGGATGATGATCACCGGTAATAATCTCAATCCGCGCGCGTGGCGACTGGATCTGGAGAATGCGGTCCTGATTCACGATCCGCTGAATCAATTGGCCGAACAGCGTGAAAAAGAGCTGGCGCTGATTCGTGAGCATACTTCCGTGGTGCAGCATTTTCGCGAGCTGGAAAGTATCTCGGATTATCCAGCGAAGGTGCGCAAGCTGATTCGTCGCCTGCGCCGTATCCGCATCGATCGTTTGATTAGCCGTCTGCTTTAGCCGATGCGTGCGCTCATCCTCTACGTGGTTTTGCTGTGTAGTGGATGTGCGCATGTCGCCCAGGATAACTGGACTGGCAAAGATAAAGCACAACACTACTTCTCTTCCGCTGTTCTGGCTGCCGCTGGTAGCGAAATTTCCCAGCATCAGAATCACAGCCACGGGCAGAATTTGCGTTTCGGCTTTCTGTTTTCGTTAAGTTTTGGTGTGGGGAAAGAATTATATGACAGCCGCTCGGCAGGGAGCGGCTGGAGTTGGAAAGATCTTAGCTGGGATGTCGCCGGTGCCGCCAGCGGTATCGCGCTGTGGAATCTCAGTCAGTAGCTACAGCGCAATCCCCTTTCCTTTACGATGCAGCATCAGCGATACCAGGAATGCTAAAGCGCCCATTGCCGAAACATACCAGAAGAAGCTGGTTTCAATACCTTCCCTTTTCAGCAGCAAGGCTACGTATTCTGCCGAACCACCAAAAATAGCATTCGCCACCGCATAGGAAAGCCCAACGCCCAACGCCCGGACTTCTGGCGGGAACATCTCGGCTTTCAGGATTCCACTGATCGCGGTGTAGAAACTGGTGATGATCAGCGCCAACATGATCAAAGCGAATGCCAGCCAACTGCTCTGCACATTTTGCAGCAGGATCAGAATCGGAACCGTGCAGATTGCTGCACCGGCACCGAAAATCATCATTGAGGCTCGACGACCGATTTTATCTGACAGTGCGCCAACAATTGGCTGAATCAACATAAACACCAATAAGCAACCGGTCATTAATCCACTGGCACTGCGCGCATCCATCCCGGCGGTGTTCACCAGATATTTTTGCATGTAGGTCGTGAAGGTATAGAAGCTCAGCGAACCGCCTGCGGTAAAGCCCAGCACCATTAGAAACGCACGGGTGTGATTGCGCAGTAATCCCGTAATACTGCCGGCATCACGATGTTCGCGATGTTTTTTCTCTGAGGTTTCGTTGAGTGAACGACGCAACCACAAAGCCACGACAGCCAGCGCCGCCCCGAGGAAAAATGGGATACGCCAGCCCCAACTGCGGAGTTCTTCATCGCTAAGAATCTGCTGCAAGACGACGACGGTCAGCACCGCCAATAGTTGGCCGCCAATGAGCGTCACATACTGGAATGAGGCATAAAATCCTTTTCGTCCTTCCAATGCTACTTCGCTCATATAAGTGGCGCTGGTACCGTATTCCCCACCAACCGATAATCCCTGAAACATACGCGCCAGCAATAAAATCACGGGTGCGGCCAGGCCTATTTCGCCGTAGCCCGGTAGGCAAGCGATCACTAATGATCCCAGACACATCATGCACACTGAGATCAGCATTGATGCTTTGCGGCCATGACGATCAGCGATGTAGCCAAATAGCCATCCACCGATCGGACGCATTAGAAAACCAGCAGCGAAGACGCCGGCAGTTTGCAGCAATTGGGTGGTGGTATCACCGCTTGGGAAGAAGACGTGGGCAAAATAGAGTGAGAAGAAGGAGTAGACGTAGAAATCAAACCATTCGACTAAATTGCCGGAAGAAGCACCAACAATCGCCCAGATGCGCTTTTTACTGTCGGCTGCCGTTTCAGATAGTGCCACTTTTTGTTGTTGTGAGTCAGTCATGCTTACCTCTTTTCCTTGCGAAGAATTAACGCCAAAGGATTCAGTAAAGCATCTATTAACTGGTTGCGGGAATTGTCTCTATTCCTGGATTACAAAATGTGACTACCAGGGAGTTTTTAGTGCAACTTTTTGCTGATTTTCATGCAAATTCAGTTAACTACTGGATTTTATAAGCTATGTACAAACGTAAAAAAGCCCCGAACTCTCGTTCGGGGCTTCTTCACTTATTTGATGCCTGGCAGTTCCCTACTCTCGCATGGGGAGACCCCACACTACCATCGGCGCTACGGCGTTTCACTTCTGAGTTCGGCATGGGGTCAGGTGGGACCACCGCGCTAAAGCCGCCAGGCAAATTCTGCTGCAAAAACGAATAACATTCGCTTCCGCTAAATCTTTAATCCGTAAAACAAGCTGAAAATATCCGGTCTCTCAGACCAAAACGCCTCTGGCGTTGTAAGGTTAAGCCTCACGGGTCATTAGTACCGGTTAGCTCAACGCATCGCTGCGCTTACACATCCGGCCTATCAACGTCGTAGTCTTCAACGTCCCTTCAGGACTCTCAAGGAGTCAGGGAGAACTCATCTCGGGGCAAGTTTCGTGCTTAGATGCTTTCAGCACTTATCTTTTCCGCACTTAGCTACCGGGCAATGCCATTGGCATGACAACCCGAACACCAGTGGTGCGTTCACTCCGGTCCTCTCGTACTAGGAGCAACCCCCCTCAATTCTCCAGCGCCCACGGCAGATAGGGACCGAACTGTCTCACGACGTTCTAAACCCAGCTCGCGTACCACTTTAAACGGCGAACAGCCGTACCCTTGGGACCTACTTCAGCCCCAGGATGTGATGAGCCGACATCGAGGTGCCAAACACCGCCGTCGATATGAACTCTTGGGCGGTATCAGCCTGTTATCCCCGGAGTACCTTTTATCCGTTGAGCGATGGCCCTTCCATTCAGAACCACCGGATCACTATGACCTGCTTTCGCACCTGCTCGAGCCGTCACTCTCGCAGTCAAGCTGGCTTATGCCATTGCACTAACCTCCTGATGTCCGACCAGGATTAGCCAACCTTCGTGCTCCTCCGTTACTCTTTGGGAGGAGACCGCCCCAGTCAAACTACCCACCAGACACTGTCCGCAGCCCGGATCACGGGCCTACGTTAGAACATCAAACATTAAAGGGTGGTATTTCAAGGTTGGCTCCACGCAGACTGGCGTCCACGCTTCAAAGCCTCCCACCTATCCTACACATCAAGGCTCAATGTTCAGTGTCAAGCTATAGTAAAGGTTCACGGGGTCTTTCCGTCTTGCCGCGGGTACACTGCATCTTCACAGCGATTTCAATTTCACTGAGTCTCGGGTGGAGACAGCCTGGCCATCATTACGCCATTCGTGCAGGTCGGAACTTACCCGACAAGGAATTTCGCTACCTTAGGACCGTTATAGTTACGGCCGCCGTTTACCGGGGCTTCGATCAAGAGCTTCTCCTTGCGGATAACCCCATCAATTAACCTTCCGGCACCGGGCAGGCGTCACACCGTATACGTCCACTTTCGTGTTTGCACAGTGCTGTGTTTTTAATAAACAGTTGCAGCCAGCTGGTATCTTCGACTGGCTTCGGCTCGGGGAGCAAGTCCCTCTACCTACGCGCCAGCGTGCCTTCTCCCGAAGTTACGGCACCATTTTGCCTAGTTCCTTCACCCGAGTTCTCTCAAGCGCCTTGGTATTCTCTACCTGACCACCTGTGTCGGTTTGGGGTACGATTTCGTGTTACCTGGAGCTTAGAGGCTTTTCCTGGAAGCAGGGCATCAGTTACTTCACCACCGTAGTGGCTCGTCATCACGCCTCAGCCTTAAGACACCCCGGATTTACCAAAGATGTCAGCCTACACGCTTAAACCGGGACAACCGTCGCCCGGATAACCTAGCCTTCTCCGTCCCCCCTTCGCAGTAACACCAAGTGCAGGAATATTAACCTGCTTCCCATCGACTACGCTTTTCAGCCTCGCCTTAGGGGTCGACTCACCCTGCTCCGATTAACGTTGAACAGGAACCCTTGGTCTTCCGGCGAGCGGGCTTTTCACCCGCTTTATCGTTACTTATGTCAGCATTCGCACTTCTGATACCTCCAGCACCCCTCACAGGACACCTTCAACGGCTTACAGAACGCTCCCCTACCCAACAACACATAGTGTCGCTGCCGCAGCTTCGGTGCATGGTTTAGCCCCGTTACATCTTCCGCGCAGGCCGACTCGACCAGTGAGCTATTACGCTTTCTTTAAATGATGGCTGCTTCTAAGCCAACATCCTGGCTGTCTGTGCCTTCCCACATCGTTTCCCACTTAACCATGACTTTGGGACCTTAGCTGGCGGTCTGGGTTGTTTCCCTCTTCACGACGGACGTTAGCACCCGCCGTGTGTCTCCCGTGATAACATTCTTCGGTATTCGCAGTTTGCATCGGGTTGGTAAGCCGGGATGGCCCCCTAGCCGAAACAGTGCTCTACCCCCGAAGATGAGTTCACGAGGCGCTACCTAAATAGCTTTCGGGGAGAACCAGCTATCTCCCGGTTTGATTGGCCTTTCACCCCCAGCCACAAGTCATCCGCTAATTTTTCAACATTAGTCGGTTCGGTCCTCCAGTTAGTGTTACCCAACCTTCAACCTGCCCATGGCTAGATCACCGGGTTTCGGGTCTATACCCTGCAACTTAACGCCCAGTTAAGACTCGGTTTCCCTGCGGCTCCCCTATACGGTTAACCTTGCTACAGAATATAAGTCGCTGACCCATTATACAAAAGGTACGCAGTCACCCTGATAAATCAAGGCTCCCACTGCTTGTACGTACACGGTTTCAGGTTCTGTTTCACTCCCCTCGCCGGGGTTCTTTTCGCCTTTCCCTCACGGTACTGGTTCACTATCGGTCAGTCAGGAGTATTTAGCCTTGGAGGATGGTCCCCCCATATTCAGACAGGATACCACGTGTCCCGCCCTACTCTTCGAACTCACAGTATGTGCACTTTCGTGTACGGGGCTATCACCCGGTATCGCGCGACTTTCCAGACGCTTCCACTAACGCACAAACTGATTCAGGTTCTGGGCTGTTCCCCGTTCGCTCGCCGCTACTGGGGGAATCTCGGTTGATTTCTTTTCCTCTGGGTACTTAGATGTTTCAGTTCCCCAGGTTCGCCTCGCAACACTATGTATTCATGTTGCGATGATGCACTGAGTGCACCGGGTTTCCCCATTCGGACATCGTCGGCTGTAGCGGTTCATATCACCTTACCGACGCTTTACGCAGATTAGCACGTCCTTCATCGCCTCTGACTGCCAGGGCATCCACCGTGTACGCTTAGTCGCTTAACCTCACAACCCACAGGCGTTTTGCAACGCTGCAGACTGCAAGCATTTGAGAGACTCGAACATGTTGTTATTCATTTCTTATTACGGAGAAATGAACCAACACGTCGTTTCAATTTTCAGCTTGTTCCGGATTGTTAAAGAGCAATAACTTCGCAATGTACCCGAGGATACATTCTGAAGTTAGTTATCAACGTGGGGTCGTTGATGGTGGAGCTAAGCGGGATCGAACCGCTGACCTCCTGCGTGCAAGGCAGGCGCTCTCCCAGCTGAGCTATAGCCCCATAGAGTTTTGCAAAACGCGTGCTTACCAGGAGAATTCTTTCAGGTTCGAGGCGTGTCGATACGAAGCATACTCAAGTATGCGAGCTATCGGCACAACGTGGAAACTGGAAGAATTTGGTAGGCCTGAGTGGACTTGAACCACCGACCTCACCCTTATCAGGGGTGCGCTCTAACCACCTGAGCTACAAGCCTGCAGGCGTTTTACGCTCTTCTTTAATTTCATCAGACAATCTGTGTGAGCACTGCGCGGGAAGGTATCTTCAGGTAAGGAGGTGATCCAACCGCAGGTTCCCCTACGGTTACCTTGTTACGACTTCACCCCAGTCATGAATCACAAAGTGGTAAGCGCCCTCCCGAAGGTTAAGCTACCTACTTCTTTTGCAACCCACTCCCATGGTGTGACGGGCGGTGTGTACAAGGCCCGGGAACGTATTCACCGTAGCATTCTGATCTACGATTACTAGCGATTCCGACTTCACGGAGTCGAGTTGCAGACTCCGATCCGGACTACGACGCACTTTATGAGGTCCGCTTGCTCTCGCGAGGTCGCTTCTCTTTGTATGCGCCATTGTAGCACGTGTGTAGCCCTACTCGTAAGGGCCATGATGACTTGACGTCATCCCCACCTTCCTCCAGTTTATCACTGGCAGTCTCCTTTGAGTTCCCGGCCGAACCGCTGGCAACAAAGGATAAGGGTTGCGCTCGTTGCGGGACTTAACCCAACATTTCACAACACGAGCTGACGACAGCCATGCAGCACCTGTCTCAGAGTTCCCGAAGGCACCAAAGCATCTCTGCTAAGTTCTCTGGATGTCAAGAGTAGGTAAGGTTCTTCGCGTTGCATCGAATTAAACCACATGCTCCACCGCTTGTGCGGGCCCCCGTCAATTCATTTGAGTTTTAACCTTGCGGCCGTACTCCCCAGGCGGTCGACTTAACGCGTTAGCTCCGGAAGCCACTCCTCAAGGGAACAACCTCCAAGTCGACATCGTTTACGGCGTGGACTACCAGGGTATCTAATCCTGTTTGCTCCCCACGCTTTCGCACCTGAGCGTCAGTCTTTGTCCAGGGGGCCGCCTTCGCCACCGGTATTCCTCCAGATCTCTACGCATTTCACCGCTACACCTGGAATTCTACCCCCCTCTACAAGACTCTAGCCTGCCAGTTTCGAATGCAGTTCCCAGGTTAAGCCCGGGGATTTCACATCCGACTTGACAGACCGCCTGCGTGCGCTTTACGCCCAGTAATTCCGATTAACGCTTGCACCCTCCGTATTACCGCGGCTGCTGGCACGGAGTTAGCCGGTGCTTCTTCTGCGGGTAACGTCAATCGGTGAAGTTATTAACTCCACCGCCTTCCTCCCCGCTGAAAGTACTTTACAACCCGAAGGCCTTCTTCATACACGCGGCATGGCTGCATCAGGCTTGCGCCCATTGTGCAATATTCCCCACTGCTGCCTCCCGTAGGAGTCTGGACCGTGTCTCAGTTCCAGTGTGGCTGGTCATCCTCTCAGACCAGCTAGGGATCGTCGCCTAGGTGAGCCATTACCCCACCTACTAGCTAATCCCATCTGGGCACATCCGATGGTGTGAGGCCCGAAGGTCCCCCACTTTGGTCTTGCGACGTTATGCGGTATTAGCTACCGTTTCCAGTAGTTATCCCCCTCCATCGGGCAGTTTCCCAGACATTACTCACCCGTCCGCCACTCGTCACCCGAGAGCAAGCTCTCTGTGCTACCGTTCGACTTGCATGTGTTAGGCCTGCCGCCAGCGTTCAATCTGAGCCATGATCAAACTCTTCAATTTAAGTTTGATTTGCTGAAACACGTTCAGCGATGCTCATCTGTAAAACGTCATAATGAATTTCATTATGTGTTCACTCGTGAGGCTTTGATATTTTTTACGTCCGGAGACGCTGATATCAATCCTGCGAGTGCCCACACAGATTGTCTGATAAATTGTTAAAGAGCGTTGCGAGCAGCGACTGAACCGTCTGTCGCGAGGTGGCGTATACTACGCTACTCTCCTTCGGAGTCAAACACTTTTTTCAGCGTTTTCATCCGGCGGGATGAATTTCTTCACTCCCTGCTGAGCCGTCTGCGTTGCCGCTTTGCCGTCTCAGTGGTGGCGCATTATAGGGAGTTCCTTTCGGCTGACAAGTGCTAATTTGAAGTTTTCGCGCAACCGCTCACTTTCCAGGCAATACGTTGCAAAAAGCAGCTGATTCTTGTGATAAGGCCAAAAAAAACGGGCCCGCAGGCCCGTTTTAATCGGAAGTGATTACTGATGAGCAACAATCACATCATCTTTTACATCCATTTCGATGGTTTTTCCCGGAACCAAGGCACCAGAAAGAATCTGCTGTGCCAGCGGATTTTCAATCTGCTGCTGGATAGCACGTTTCAATGGACGCGCACCATAAACCGGGTCATAGCCATTCTCGCCGAGCAGTTTGAGCGCCTCATCGGAGATATGCAGCTGATAGCCGCGCTCCTCAAGACGTTTATACAAACGTTGCAACTGAATCTGCGCAATGGAAGCAATGTGTTTTTCGCCCAATGGGTGGAACACCACCATGTCATCGATACGGTTGATAAACTCTGGGCGGAAATGCTGCCCCACAACCGTCATCACCACCTCTTTCATTTCCGCATAATCCAGAGAACCGAAACGTTCCTGAATAAGATCGGAGCCAAGGTTGGAAGTCATGATCACCACGGTATTGCGGAAATCGACTGTACGCCCCTGTCCATCGGTTAAGCGACCATCATCCAGCACCTGCAACAGGATATTGAAGACATCAGGATGCGCCTTCTCCACCTCATCCAGCAAAATTACCGAATAAGGACGACGACGCACCGCTTCAGTCAGATATCCACCCTCTTCATAGCCGACATATCCCGGAGGCGCACCCACCAGCCGCGATACCGAGTGTTTTTCCATAAACTCGGACATATCAATACGCACCATCGCGTCATCGCTGTCGAACAGGAAGTTAGCCAGCGCTTTACACAATTCGGTTTTACCGACACCCGTTGGTCCAAGGAACAGGAAGGAACCAATTGGACGATTCGGATCCGACAAGCCGGCGCGGCTACGACGAATCGCATTCGAAACCGCTTCTACCGCTTCGTTCTGACCGATAACCCGTGAGTGCAGCTCTTGCTCCATACGCAGCAACTTATCACGCTCACCTTCCATCATGCGTGCGACAGGAATCCCGGTCCAACGCGCCAGCACATCGGCAATCTCCACATCCGTTACGCGATTACGTAACAGCTTCATGGTTTTGCCTTCAGACTGCGTAGCAATGGCTAACTGTTTCTCAAGTTCCGGAATTTTTCCGTACTGCAGTTCAGACATCTGACCCAGGTCGCCAACACGACGTGCTTGCTCCATTGTCAGGCGCGCTTGTTCCAGCTCTGCTTTGATGTTCTGCGTGCCAGTTAAAGAGGCTTTTTCTGCTTTCCACTCTTCTTCCAGCTCAGCATATTCACGCTCTTTCTGGTCAAGTTCGCTTTCCAGCATTTCCAGACGCTTCAAGCTGGCATCATCAGACTCTTTCTTCAGCGCCTGCTGCTCCAGTTTTAACTGGATGATACGGCGCTCAAGGCGATCAAGTGATTCTGGCTTCGAATCCATCTGTAAACGAATACTTGAAGCTGCTTCGTCTATCAGGTCGATGGCCTTATCCGGCAGTTGGCGATCAGAGATATAACGGTGCGATAAAGTCGCCGCAGCCACAATCGCCGGATCGGTGATCTGCACATGGTGGTGCAGTTCATAGCGTTCTTTCAGTCCGCGCAGAATGGCGATGGTATCTTCCACACTCGGCTCAGCAACAAAGACTTTCTGGAAACGACGTTCCAGCGCCGCATCTTTCTCAATGAACTGACGATACTCATTCAGCGTGGTTGCGCCGACACAGTGCAACTCACCGCGCGCCAATGCTGGTTTCAGCATGTTGCCCGCATCCATTGCACCATCGGCTTTACCGGCGCCAACCATGGTATGCAGTTCGTCGATAAACAGAATGACGTTGCCTTCCTGCTTCGCCAGGTCGCTAAGCACGCCTTTGAGGCGCTCTTCAAATTCACCACGATATTTGGCGCCCGCCACCAGCGAACCCATATCCAGCGCCAGCACGCGACGGCCTTTCAGCCCTTCCGGCACTTCACCATTGATGATGCGCTGCGCTAAACCTTCGGCGATAGCCGTTTTACCGACGCCAGGTTCACCAATCAGCACTGGGTTATTTTTGGTACGACGCTGCAACACCTGAATGGTGCGGCGGATTTCTTCATCACGACCAATCACCGGATCCAGCTTTCCGAGTTCGGCACGCTCTGTAAGGTCGATGGTGTATTTTTTTAATGCCTGACGCTGATCTTCAGCCCCTTGATCGTTCACGCTGTCTCCTCCCCGTATTTGCTCGATGGCCTTAGAGAGTTTTTCCGACGTCGCGCCAGCTGATTTCAAAAGATCAGCCAGCGAACCACGTGAATCGAGGGCCGCCAATACAAATAATTCAGATGATATAAAGTTGTCGCCGCGCTTTTGCGCCAGCTTGTCGCACAAGTTGAGTACCCGAATCAGATCGGCTGATGGCTGTACATCGCCATCGGTCCCTTCAACCTGCGGTAGCCGATTAATCGCTTGTTCAATGCTGGTACGCAGGCCAGCCACGTCGGCACCCGCTGCGCTGAGCAACGGACGCACCGATCCGCCTTCCTGATTGAGCAATGCGCTCATCAAATGAAGGGGTTCAATGAATTGATTGTCATGTCCCAGAGCAAGGGACTGTGCATCGGCAAGTGCCAGTTGAAATTTATTAGTAAGACGATCCAGACGCATAATTCCTCCCATTACAGGTCAAAATGCTACTGGAGATTAAATGAGGTCATCCCTCAAATTTTTCAAGGTTAATGACCTGAGTTGTGAGCAAAAAATACGCTAACTGGACCGTCTTGTGGCGTAAGGTTATCTCAGCCAAATCAAAGTTGCCATACGCCCGGTGATTCCGTCGCGTCGGTAGGAGAAAAAATCATCGCGCTCCTGGAAGGTACAACGCGTAGAACCACTGATGGAATGTACGCCGGCCGCTTGTAACCGCTGACGAGCCAGCAGCCAAATATCGGCGAAGTATTTGTTACCTACCGGGCGGAAAGCTTCTTCCGCTTTTGAATCATGCGCCATAAACGCCGTTCTGACTTCCGGACCAACTTCAAATGCCTGTGGCCCAATTGCCGGACCAAGCCATGCATGAATGTCATGTGGCGAGCAGTGAAACTGTGACAACGTCTGTTCCAGCACGCCATTACAGAGACCACGCCAACCCGAGTGCGCTGCAGCGACTTCACTACCATCCTTGCTACAAAACAGCACCGGCAAACAATCCGCCGTCATTACTGCGCAAACAACCCCGCTTTCACGGGTGATGGCGGCATCTGCGCGCGGTAGAGGATCGCTGGCGGGTAAACGCGCAACCACTTGGCCATGAATCTGATCCAGCCATTGCGGCATTGCAGGTAGCGCCAGTTGCTCAACTAGATGTTGACGATTCTGAGCAACATGCGCTTCAGCGTCGCCAACGTGCCCACCAAGATTCAATGAATCCCAGGGGGCAGCGCTGACGCCGCCGTATCGCGTGGTGGAACATGCCCGAACATGCTGCGGCGCAGGCCAATCCGGGATGATCCATTCACTCATAGCCAATCCATCTGATCGCGGAACTCAAGGGTATCGGCTTTCAGCGCATCAATTAAATCGACCATATCCTGCGGCAACGGCGCGTGCCATTCCATCTCAATACCGGTAATGGGGTGATAGAGACGTAACATCGTGGCATGCAGCGCCTGGCGATCAAAACCACGTAGCGTAGTGATGAAAGCTTCAGATGCACCTTTTGGCGGACGTGGACGACCACCGTACAGCGGATCGCCCACCAGCGGATGGTTGATATGCGCCATATGCACACGAATCTGATGCGTACGACCGGTTTCGAGCCGTAAACGCAAACGCGTATGGGCACGGAAGTGCTCCATGATGCGATAGTGCGTGGTGGCCGGTTTACCCATCGGATGCACCGCCATGTGTGTGCGTTTGGTTGAGTGGCGCGCCATTGGCTGATCCACAGTACCGCCTGCGGTCATGGTGCCGATCGCTACAGCTTCATATTCACGCGTGATTTCGCGCAGCTGCAGCGTTTCAACCAGGTGAGTTTGTGCAGGAACAGTTTTCGCTACCACCATCAAGCCGGTGGTATCTTTATCCAGACGATGAACAATCCCTGCGCGAGGCACGTCAGCAATCGGTGGATAGTGATAAAGCAGTGCGTTAAGCACCGTGCCATCAGGATTACCGGCGCCTGGATGCACCACCAAACCGCGAGGTTTGTTGATAACCAGAATGTCGTCATCTTCATAGACGATGTTCAGTGGGATGTTTTGCGCTTCCCAGCGTTGCTCTTCTTCGATCTCAGCATCAATCGAGACATGCTCACCGCCAAAAACTTTTTCTTTTGGTTTATCGATGATAGTGCCGTTGACGCTGACTCGGCGCTCAAGAATCCATTCTTTTATGCGAGAACGTGAATAATCAGGGAACAATTCTGCCAAAGTCTGATCTAAGCGTTGTCCAAGTTGTGCTTCGGACACCGTTGCGGTGAGTTGAACTTGTTGTGCCATATACAGCTTCTTCGTTAACGTTGGGTTTTCACGGCGATGCCGTTTAATATAATGTGCTATCGTACCTGGTCATAACTGGGAGCTATACGGACAGCTTCTGCTACAACACTTTGAGGATAATCATTTCGTCATGACGCGTATGAAACATCTGGTGGCTGCTGCCACACTGAGCCTGAGCCTGGCGCTTGTGGGTTGTTCTGGCTCATCAGATCCAGTCCCGGACAGCCCGCCGTCTGAAATTTACGCCACGGCCCAGCAAAAGCTGCAGGACGGTAACTTTAAAGCGGCGATTAAGCAACTGGAAGCACTGGATAACCGCTATCCATTTGGTCCTTACTCGCAGCAAGTACAGCTGGATTTGATCTACGCGTATTACAAAAATGCCGATCTGCCACTGGCGCAAGCCGCTATATCTCGCTTTATGCGTCTCAATCCAACCCATCCGAATATCGACTATGTCATCTATATGAAAGGTCTGACGGATATGGCGCTGGATGATTCTGCACTGCAGGGCTTCTTCGGTATCGATCGTTCCGATCGTGATCCGACGCACGCTCGTGATGCTTTCCGTGACTTCTCGCAATTACTGCGCGGTTATCCAAACAGCCAATATGCTGCGGATGCGCAGAAACGTTTGGCATTCCTGAAAGAGCGCCTGGCGAAGTATGAACTCTCGGTGGCGCAATTCTATACCAAGCGCGGTGCCTATGTCGCTGTTGTTAACCGCGTGGAAACCATGATGAAGGATTATCCGGATACTGAGGCGACGCATGAAGCGCTGCCGTTGATGGAAAATGCTTACCGCCAGCTGCAGTTGACGGCTGAAGCTGACAAAGTAGCAAAAATCATTGCGGCAAATAATCAGTCCTGATTATGACACCCACAAAAAAGCAGCCCATGAGGCTGCTTTTTTTATGTCATTTAGTAGATAACTCAGCAATTTTAGAGATTTATCGCTGCGGTTATCCATTCAATCATGCGCCCTTCCGCACTCGTCTTCAAGCATTTCCGGCTACTTTCCCGGCCTTTCTCACAATTAAGCGGCATTGACAAAAAGTGACATTTCAATGTGATTTAGATCACACATTTTCTTAATATCCGCGGTATGCTGGTCCTACCCAGACGGAAATGACAGAGAGGTTTAACTATGATTCTGAACATTACCAGCAAACAAATGGAAATCACCGAGGCCATCCGTAACCACGTTGAAGAGCGTCTCGCCAAGCTGGAAAAATGGCAAACACATCTGATAAACCCTCACATTGTGTTATCGAAAGAGCCGAAGGAGTTTGTGGCTGATG
The DNA here is from genome assembly GCF_024707505.1 of Pantoea sp. SOD02. Classification (GTDB taxonomy): domain Bacteria; phylum Pseudomonadota; class Gammaproteobacteria; order Enterobacterales; family Enterobacteriaceae; genus Pantoea; species Pantoea symbiotica. The sequence goes on from NZ_CP102604.1 coordinate 3,162,972, forward strand.
CCACCATTAATACCCCTAACGGAACGCTGGTTGCCAGTGCGAAACATGATGATATGTACACGGCCATCAATGACTTGATTGCCAAGCTGGAGCGACAACTTAATAAAGCGCAACATAAACCCGAAGCACGTCGCGCCAATAGTAGTGTGAAAGATTTTCTTCCTACGGAATAAACAAACATCTTTAGTAACGCGCCTTCGGGCGCGTTTTTTATTGACAGCTTTAAATCACTGCGGTTACTCTCAAGCCACTTCATTTATGGAAACAACCATGAAACATCTGCCGTTCTTCTTCGCATTCTTTTTTACCTTCCCCTGATTGGGAGGCGATTCGTCATGTGAAAATGAATGCGAAGACGAACAACAAAGCCTCCCAAATGGGAGGCTTTTTTATTGGACATTTACAGGTGAGCCCTATGAATCCCGAAAATCCGCTGCTGGCCTTACGCGATAAAATCAGCGCCGTTGATGAAAAACTGTTAGCGCTTTTGTCGGAGCGTCGCACACTGGCTGTTGAAGTTGCCCAAGCTAAACTGGCAACGCATCGCCCTATCCGAGATGTAGAACGTGAACGCGCACTGCTGGAAAACCTGATTTCTCTGGGTAAAAAGCATCAGCTTGATGCGCATTACATTACCCGCCTGTTCCAGCTGGTGATTGAAGATTCGGTTCTTACTCAGCAAGCCCTGCTGCAAAAGAATCTCAACCATCCGCATGATCACGCACCACGCATTGCATTCCTTGGCCCGAAAGGTTCTTACTCACATCTAGCGGCGCGTAAATATGCCACCCGACATTTTGATTCGATGGTGGAGATCGGCTGCCTGAAATTCCATGACATTATTCATCAGGTAGAGAGTGGCCAGGCGGATTACGCGGTAATGCCGATTGAAAACACCAGCTCTGGCTCGATCAACGACGTTTACGATCTGCTTCAGCAAACCACGCTATCAATTGTGGGTGAACTGACCATTCCGATTGAGCACTGTGTGTTGGTCAACGGCAGCACTGATCTACAGCAGATCGAAACGGTGTACAGCCATCCACAGCCATTCCAGCAGTGCAGCCAATTCATCAATCGCTTCCCGCAATGGAAAATCGAATACACCGAAAGCACCGCTGCAGCGATGGAGAAAGTGGCCGCGATGAATTCCCCGAAGGTTGCCGCATTGGGTAGTGAAGCGGGCGGTGAGCTGTATGGATTGCAGGTACTGGAGCGCAACCTAGCCAATCAGCAGCAGAACCATACGCGCTTCATCGTGCTGGCACGTAAAGCGATTGAGGTTTCCGGTCAGGTTCCGGCAAAAACTACGTTGATCATGGCGACTGGCCAACAAGCGGGCGCATTGGTTGAAGCGCTGATGGTATTGCGTAACCACGGCCTGATCATGAGCAAACTGGAAAACCGTCCAATCAACGGCAATCCATGGGAAGAGATGTTTTATATTGATGTGCAAGGCAATCTGCAATCAGAGAATATGCAGTTGGCGTTAACGGAGTTAAGCGGCTTGACCCGTTCATTAAAAGTTCTCGGCTGCTATCCAGGCGAGAATGTGGTGCCGGTTGAGCCGCGCCTCTAAGCAAAAAGGCATCCTCGCGGATGCCTTTTGCTTTTACTGCCGGCTGTCGTTCGCCGATCGCAGCATGCTTCTGCTTTCGACCAGGAAGCGTTTCGCGTAATCACCAAACCAGTGTTCAACCCGCTCGAAGCTATCGATGAAGGCTTGCTTATCGCCCTGCTCGAGCAGTTTGATCGCATCACCAAATCGTTGGTAATAACGTTTGATCAGCGCCAGATTACTCTCTGAAGACATAATAATGTCCGCGTAAAGCTGTGGATCCTGCGCAAACAGACGTCCAACCATCGCCAGCTCAAGGCGGTAGATTGGCGAAGACAACGCCAACAGCTGATCCAGATTAACGTTCTCTTCCGCCAGATGCAGACCATAAGCGAAAGTCGCAAAGTGACGCAGTGCCTGAATAAACGCCATATTCTGGTCGTGCTCAACGGCACTGATACGATGCAGGCGCGCGCCCCAAACCTGAATCTGCTCAAGGAACCACTGATAAGCTTCCGGCTGACGGCCATCGCACCACACCACAACCTGCTTCGCCAGGCTGCCGCTGTCTGGGCCAAACATCGGATGCAAGCCCAGAACCGGTCCGGTGTGCGCGGCTAGCATCGCTTGCAGCGGGCGATTCTTCACCGAGGCCAGATCGACCAAAATGCAGTCTTCTGGCAATTTCGGCAGCTCACCGATAATTTGCTCTGTGAGATGGATTGGCACACTGATGATCACCATGCCCGCATCTTTCAGCAGCTCGTCTGAACGTTCCCAATCGCCTTTATCCAGAATGCGGACCTGATAGCCAGAAAGTGTCAGCATCTTTTCAAACAGACGCCCCATCTGGCCGCGGCCACCCACAATCACCACCGGGCGCAGCGTCGGGCACAGCGTTTTGAAGCCTTTGTCATTTTCATGCGCATAAGATTCACGCATCAAGCGACGCAATACATCTTCAATCAAATCCGGCGAGACACCGAGCGCTTCAGCTTCCTGACGGCGAGAAGCCAACATGCTGGCCTCACGCTCGGGAACATAGATCGGCAAACCGTAGCGGCTTTTAACTTCCCCTACTTCGGCTACCAGCTCCAGTCGTTTTGCCAGTAACCCAAGTAGTGCTTTATCTACTTCATCGATTTGATCGCGTAGCGCGGTCAGTTCAGCCACCATGACTCATTACACCTCGTGTGACAGACGCGCCGACAGCACTCCCTGCAAATCCTGATGGATTTCACGCAGCAACGTTTCAGTGGTTTCCCAGTCGATGCAAGCATCAGTGACGGATACACCGTATTTCATTTCGCTACGTGGCTGTTCAGAAGACTGGTTGCCTTCATGAATGTTGCTTTCCAACATCAGGCCAATGATGGAACGGTTTCCATCTTTAATCTGCGCGATAGCCGATTCGGCTACGCCAGGCTGGCGGCGATAGTCTTTGTTAGAATTACCATGGCTGCAATCTATCATTAAGGCCGGACGCAGTCCCGCTTTCAGCATCTCTTTTTCACACTGAGCGACATCTTCTGGACCGTAGTTTGGTGCTTTACCGCCGCGCAGAATCACATGTCCATCTGGGTTGCCCTGGGTTTGCAGCAAGCAAACCTGACCAGCCTGATTGATACCTACAAAACGGTGCGGCATCGCAGCGGCGCGCATGGCGTTAATCGCGGTACCAAGGCTGCCATCCGTACCATTTTTAAAACCAACCGGCATGGAAAGGCCTGAAGCCATTTCACGGTGGGTTTGTGATTCAGTGGTACGCGCACCGATCGCTGACCAGCTAAACAGATCGCCAAGGTATTGTGGGCTATTGGGGTCCAGCGCTTCGGTCGCCAGCGGTAATCCCATCTCGACGAGATTCACCAGCAGCTGACGTGCGATATGCAGCCCGGCTTCCATATCAAACGAGTTGTTCATGTAAGGATCGTTGATTAACCCTTTCCAGCCGACGGTGGTTCGAGGTTTTTCAAAATAAACGCGCATAACGATGTACAGCTGATCCTTCAACTGTGCAGAGAGAGATTGCAACTGACGGGCATAGGTAAGTGCGGCTTCGGTATCGTGAATTGAACAAGGACCACAAACCACCAACAGGCGCGGATCGCGGCCCGCAATAATGTCGGCAATGGTCTGGCGAGAAGACGCAATTTGCGCTTCCTGCGCCGCAGTGAGCGGGAATTTGGCTTTCAGCTCTTGCGGGGTAATCAAAATTTGTTCGTCGGCGATATGCACATTGTTCAGCGCGTCTTTTTGCATGATTGCGATCCTTTTTACTCGTTTATGCGGTTTGGGATCCTCACTGAGGATGGCGCTTACTTTATCACATCATGTACATCTTGCAATCCACAAATGTACACTTTTATTACCAGCAAAATAAAAAACCACTTAAAATCTAACATAAAATATAAAAATCAAAAACTTATATGAACACACCAAAATACCACATTGTAAATAAATAATTACACCCTAATAAACCCCGTTAGTGATTTTTGCCAGCAGCCGAGCTAACATTCTGTTATTCATTATTTTTCAGGGATCGTGCGATGTCCATTTCGCTTGTCACACTGCGTCCTTTCACGTTGCAGGATATCGACGCTTTTGCCCAGGCCATCAACGAATCGCTAAGTACGCTAAAACCCTGGATGGCTTGGGCCCACGACGATTATCATCCTGATGAAGCTGCCAGCTGGATCGATTTTACGCGCATTCAACGCAGTAAACGCGAAGCGGAAGAGTTCGCTATTGTGGATGGCAACGATCGGTTGCTGGGAAGCGCCGGTATTCGTTTCGCAAAGAATCCGGGCGAAAGCAGTGCATTAGGATATTGGGTGCGCAGCGATGCTCAGCGGCAAGGCGTTGCGACGCGTGCGGTGGCGCAGTTGGTCGAATTTGGCTTCCAGTATCCACATATCAATCAGCTAGAGATTCTGGCAGCAGAAGAGAATTACGCCAGTCGCGCGGTTGCCTTACGCAGCGGCTTCACATTGGTTGATTATTGCTTTGGGCTGATCATTCTGGAGAGCGGAGCGGTGAACGGCGCGATCTATCATTTACAGCGCCCATAAAAAAGGGGCTGACCAAATGGTCAACCCCTTGTTTGCTATTAACTTTGAGAAGTCGCTTACGCGCCAAGACGCTCTTTGATACGAGCTGACTTACCGGTACGCTCACGCAGGTAATACAGTTTGGCTTTACGCACAGCACCACGACGTTTAACAGCAATGCTGTCAATTACTGGAGAGTGAGTCTGGAAGACACGCTCAACACCTTCGCCGTTAGAAATCTTACGAACAGTGAATGCAGAATGCAGACCGCGGTTACGAATAGCGATAACCACGCCCTCGAATGCCTGCAGACGCTTCTTAGAACCTTCTACGACCCATACTTTCACTTCCACGGAATCACCCGGACGGAATGAAGGTACGTCCTGCTTCATCTGCTCTTGTTCAAGTTGCTTGATAATGTTGCTCATAATTAAATCTCTTATCCTGGGTAAACTGATAGTGAGGGAAGATTACTCTCCCGCCTCATCGTTTTGTTGCTGCTGATGTTCACGCTGGAACTCATTTAGCAACCGTGCTTGCTCTTCAGTCAGAGCCAGGTTTTCCAGAAGTTCAGGTCTTCTTAGCCAGGTACGGCCTAACGACTGTTTCAGGCGCCAGCGGCGAATATCGGCATGGTTGCCCGACAGTAAAACTGGCGGAACTTCCATTCCTTCTAACACTTCAGGTCGGGTGTAGTGCGGGCAATCCAGCAAACCATCCGAGAACGAATCCTCATCGGCTGACGCCTGTTTCCCCAGTACGCCGGGAATAAACCGGGCGACCGAGTCAATCAACGTCATGGCTGGCAGCTCACCGCCACTGAGAACGTAATCACCGATTGACCATTCTTCATCAATCTCAGTGTGAATCACGCGCTCATCTATCCCTTCATAGCGACCACATACCAGAATCAACTTCTGATTAGTCGCCAGTTCGCAAACGCCCTGTTGGTCCAGTTTGCGTCCCTGAGGTGAAAGATAAATCACCTTAGCGCCTTCTCCCGCCGCCGCTTTCGCTGCGGAGATGGCATCCCGTAAGGGTTGCACCATCATCAACATTCCCGGTCCGCCGCCGTAAGGACGATCGTCCACGGTACGGTGCCGGTCATGCGTGAAGTCACGAGGACTCCAGCTTTGAATGTCGAGCAGGCCATTTTTTACTGCCCGGCCAGTTACCCCGTACTCGGTAATAGCGCGAAACATCTCTGGAAACAGGCTAATAACACCAATCCACATCGCGTTCGCCGTTACGTTACCGGATTGTCCGGAGATCAAAAACCAGGATCCCAATCTACTTCAATAAGGCCAGTAGAGAGATCGACTTTCTTGATAACCTGTTCATCAAGAAACGGAATTAACCGCTCTTGCGCACCGAATGCATCCTTCAGGTTTGCCTTAACGACGAGAACGTCGTTCGATCCGGTTTCCATCAAATCAATGACTTTGCCCATCTCGTAGCCTTCGAGGTTCACTACTTTCATACCCATAAGGTCTTTCCAGTAGTAATCACCTGCTTCCAGCGCTGGCAGCTGCGTGGAGTCGACCGTAATTTCGCAATTGGTCAACTGTGCCGCAGCGTCCCGATCGTCAATGCCTTTGACTTTGATGATCAGGTCCTGATTGTGGTGCTTCCAGCCCTCGAGTTCGACCTGCTGCCATTTACCGGCGCGCTGGATGAACCAAGGTTGGTAGTCGAAGATGCTTTCAGCGTCTTCAGTGGAGGAAAACACTTTGAGCCAACCCCGAATTCCGTAAGCCGCGCCCATTTTTCCCAATACAATCGGGTTAACGGGAGGCTGCCCGGCAGGTTTAATGCTCATGCTCACCACCGTGACAGATTAAGCTGCTTTCTTTGCTTCTTTGATCAGCGCGTTAACGCGATCAGAAAGCGTTGCGCCCTGGCCAACCCAGTGCTCAATACGGTCCAGATCCAGACGCAGACCTTCAGCCTGACCAGAAGCGATCGGGTTGAAGAAACCTACGCGCTCGATGAAACGACCGTTACGAGCATTGCGGCTGTCAGTTACGACGACCTGATAGAACGGACGCTTTTTAGCGCCGTGACGTGCCAAACGAATTGTTACCATAACATCCTCATTAGTTAATAAAGCGCTCGGGCCCCATCGAGGAACGGGGCCCGAGCGCGATATAAAAAGCCCGAAAATTTTACTCATTTTGGCGCAAAAAGCAACCTGAGTGTGTCAAATAACCGGCTTTCTGTGCGGCCGCCTTAGCGACCAGGGAATCCAGGCGGCATCATACCTTTCATGCCACGCATCATTTTGGCCATGCCGCCTTTCTTCATTTTCTTCATCATGCGCTGCATATCATCGAACTGTTTCAGCAGTCGGTTGACGTCCTGCACCTGCATGCCTGAGCCCAGCGCAATACGACGTTTGCGCGAACCCTTGATAATTTCTGGCTTTTCACGCTCTTTACGCGTCATCGAATTAATGATGGCTTCCATGCGAACCAGCACTTTGTCATCCATCTGCGATTTCACGTTGTCAGGCAGTTGTCCCATGCCCGGCAGTTTACCCATCAGGCTCGCCATGCCGCCCATGTTGCGCATCTGCTTCAACTGCTCAAGGAAGTCATTGAGATCAAAACCGTCGCCGGTTTTCAGTTTCTTCGCCAGTTTCTCCGCCTGATCGCGGTCAACTTTGCTCTCGATATCTTCGATCAGCGACAGAACATCGCCCATGCCAAGAATGCGCGACGCGATACGCTCTGGATAGAAAGCTTCCAGCGCTTCGGTCTTCTCGCCCATCCCCATAAATTTGATTGGCTTGCCGGTAATGTGACGAATCGACAGCGCCGCACCACCGCGCGCATCACCATCGACTTTCGTCAGGATCACACCGGTCAGCGGCAGCGCTTCGTTGAAGGCTTTCGCAGTGTTGGCTGCATCCTGACCGGTCATGGCATCGACCACAAACAGGGTTTCTACCGGATTGATCGCGGCGTGTACCTGTTTGATTTCGTCCATCATCGCTTCATCGACGTGTAAACGACCGGCGGTATCCACCAGCAGCACATCGTAGAATTGCACTTTGGCTTGTTTCAGCGCGTTCTGAACAATGTCGACCGGCTTTTGGCTCAGATCGGACGGACAGAAATCCACGCCGACCTGCTCAGCCAGGGTTTCCAGCTGTTTGATCGCCGCAGGGCGATAAACGTCAGCAGAAACCACCAACACTTTCTTCTTGTGCTTCTCGCGCAAGAATTTACCCAGTTTTGCCACGCTGGTAGTTTTACCGGCACCTTGCAAACCTGCCATCAGCACTACGGCTGGCGGCTGAGCATTCAAATTGAGCGCATTATTTTCAGCGCCCATCGCCGCAACCAGTTCGTTGCGCACGATTTTGATGAACTCCTGGCCTGGCGTCAGGCTTTTGTTCACATCGTGGCCAACGGCGGCCTCTTTGACGCGATTAATAAATTCACGCACCACCGGCAGCGCAACGTCGGCTTCCAGCAGCGCCATGCGAACTTCACGCAGCGTGTCTTTGATGTTGTCTTCGGTCAGCCTTCCGCGGCCGCTGATATTGCGCAGGGTTTGCGACAAACGATCGGTTAAATTATCAAACATGCTCTCTCACTTAGAACCGTAGCGAGGCCGCCATAGGCGACACAATGCGGCGGATTATAACACGAAGACGAAGCGATCTCTGCAATTGACCGTCAGATCGTTTGGAGCCTGCTGCTGCTGGCGCTATACTGCTTTTTTCCTTATCTGACCGATACCTGAAAGGATCTATGTTCGTTTTCGCGATCGTGGCGCTGTTCGCCTACTCCCTCAGCCTTGCATTGATCATTCCCAGCCTGCTTAAACGCAACGGTGGCTGGCGTCGTTTTGCTGTGCTTTCTGCCTGCGTGGCGCTGATTGCGCACGCCGTTGCCCTGCAGCAGCGCATTTTTGCTGTTGATAACGGGCAAAACCTCAGCCTGCTCAATATCGGCTCGCTGGTTAGCCTGCTGATCTGCGCCATCATGACGATTGTCGCCTCGCGTAATCGTGGTTGGCTGCTGCTACCCATTGTTTACAGCTTTGCGTTGATAAATCTGGCCTTTGCCACCTTTGTGCCGAATGCATTTATTACGCATCTGGAAACCACACCAGGCATGATGGTGCACATCGGCCTGTCGCTGTTTGCCTATGCCACGCTGATCATTGCGGCACTGTATGCGCTGCAGCTGGCGTGGATCGATTACCAGTTGAAAAATAAGAAACTGGCTTTCACTCAGGATATGCCGCCGCTGCTCAGCATTGAGCGCAAAATGTTCCACATTACGCAGATTGGTGTCGTGCTGTTGACGCTGGTGCTGTGCACCGGTTTGCTCTTCATGCATAACCTGTTTAGCGCTGAGAATGTGGATAAAGCGGTTCTCTCCATCATTGCCTGGTTTGTCTACATCGTTCTGCTTTGGGGACACTATCGTGAAGGCTGGCGCGGACGCCGCGTCGTGTGGTTTAACTGTGGCGGCGCATTGCTGCTAACCATGGCCTATTTCGGCAGCCGCGTTCTTCAGCACCTGCTCACCTCTCACTAAGGATTTTGTGTTGGAACACGTTTCAACCACCACGCTGATCATTACGCTGGTCATCATGGTGCTGGTCTCTGCGTATTTCTCCGGTTCAGAGACCGGCATGATGACGCTCAATCGTTACAAACTGCGCCATAAAGCCAAAAGCGGTAATCGCGGCGCGCGTCGGGTGGAAAAACTTCTGCGTCGTCCCGATCGCCTGATCAGCCTGGTTTTAATCGGCAACAACCTCGTTAATATCCTCGCCTCCGCTCTTGGCACCATTGTCGGTATGCGCCTGTATGGCGATGCCGGCGTGGCGATTGCTACCGGTATTCTGACTTTTGTGGTGCTGGTATTTGCTGAAGTGCTGCCGAAAACGGTCGCAGCGCTCTATCCAGAAAAAGTCGCCTATCCCAGCAGCGTTTTACTGGCTCCGCTGCAGTATGTGATGTTGCCGCTGGTGTGGCTGCTGAATACCATCACCCGCATTTTGATGCGCATGGTGGGCATTAAAACCGACGGTTCCATCAACTCGGCGTTAAGCAAAGAAGAGTTGCGCACCATCGTGCATGAGTCACGTTCACTGATGTCGCGCCGTAATCAGGACATGCTGCTGTCAGTGCTCGATCTGGAGAAAGTCAGCGTGGATGACATCATGGTGCCGCGCAATGAAATCGTCGGCATCAACGTCAATGATGACTGGAAATCCATTGAGCGCCAGCTAAGTCATTCGCCGCATGGACGCATCGTCCTGTTCCGCGATTCGCTGGACGATTGCGTTGGTATGCTGCGCGTGCGGGAAGCCTGGCGCATGATGACCGAGAAGAAAGAGTTCAACAAAGATCGCCTGCTGCGTGCTGCTGATGAAATTTACTATGTACCGGAAGGCACCCCGCTTAACGTGCAGCTGGTTAAATTTCAGCGTAATAAAAAGAAAGTCGGCATGGTGGTTGATGAATATGGCGATGTTAAAGGCTTAGTGACGATCGAAGATATTCTGGAAGAGATCGTCGGCGATTTCACCACCTCAATGTCGCCATCGCTGGCCGAAGAAGTGATGCCGCAAAACGATGGTTCGGTATTGATTGAAGGCAGCGCCAATGTGCGTGAAATCAACAAAGCCTTCAACTGGACGCTGCCGGAAGAGGATGCGCGCACCATTAACGGCATGCTGCTGGAAGCACTGGAAGAGATTCCGCTGGTTGATACCCGCGTTACCCTTGGTGCCTACGATATCGATATCCTCGATGTGCAGGACAACATGGTGAAGCAGGTGCGCATCACGCCGCACCACGCACTGAAATCCTCCATCGGCTCCTGAAGCCTGCAAACAAAAACGCCGCGATAATCGCGGCGTTTTTCATTGTGTCTCAACTAGATGTGCAGCTCTTTCAGCTTTTCAGCTGGCAGCTTCAAATCTTCATTGCGGTTCACGCCGATGTCGTGAGCCAGCACATTGCGCGCGATCTGCTGCGCTTCATCCAGTGAGTGCAGTTTGTAGCTGCCGCACTGATATTCGTTCAGCTCTGGAATCTGGCCCTGCTCTTTAACTTTCAGAACATCTTCCATCGCGCCTTTCCAGGCTTTCGCTACACGCTGCTCGTCAGGCGTACCAATCAAACTCATGTAGAAGCCAGTACGGCAACCCATCGGAGAGATGTCGACGATTTCAACGCCGTCACCATTCAGGTGATTACGCATGAAGCCAGCAAACAGGTGCTCCAGCGTATGAATGCCACGCTCAGTCAGAATTTCAATATTCGGACGGCAAAAACGCAGGTCGAAAACGGTGATGGTATCGCCATGCGGAGTTTTCATGGTTTTTGCTACGCGTACAGCCGGTGCGCCCATGATGGTGTGATCAACAGTAAAACTATCCAGTAGTGGCATACGTCACCTCCTGTTTTGAGATTTTTTTTAAAACGATGAAACTTTTCTTTTCGTCCAGCGTCTGAATATATGAAAGACGCGCATTTGTTATCATCATCCCTGACAACAGAGATGTTTATTTTGGCCACATTGATGTGGCCATTTTCTTTTCTAGCCTTCGCGACCCGCGAGGTAACTTTCGAAATCCAGCGTATCGCTCTGTTCCAGCTTCTCTTGTGCCTGCACCGACTCCAACGCCTGACGACTAAAGTCCTCTTCAGTCAGAATCTCTAACGACTCTTCACACAGCAGATGACGATATTGCTCTGCCAATGCTACGCCAGCGCCGGTCAAACCGTTTTCTTTGATCGCATGCAGAATGCGCGCCGAATAGGTTAGCTCAGGATCGTCGAAAGATGCCACCAGTTGATCGCAAACCTGTTGATATTGCGTGTTGCCGTGATTGCTGTCGAGCACTTCCGCCACGCGACGCAGATCGGCAAACAGCGCTTTACCCACTTCAACCAGCGTATGTTCGGTTTCGCTACAACCCACAGCAATGACCTGGCCGGGTTTACGCCCTTCCATCACTACGCGGTTCCAGTTTTTACGCGTACACAGCAGCTCATCCGCGCTCATTTCCGGCGCGTCAGCCAGCGTACACCAAATCAGGAACAGATCGAGGAAACGCGCCTGATCGGCATCCACGCCAATCGCGGAGAATGGGTTGATGTCCAGCGAACGCACTTCAATGTATTCAATCCCGCCGCGCAGCAGCGCATCAGATGGCGCTTCACCTGAACGCGTAACGCGTTTCGGACGAATCGGTGCATACAGCTCATTTTCAATCTGCAGCACGTTGGTGTTCAGCTGCAACCAGTTGCCATCGGCATCTTTGGTGCCCATGGCGGCATACTCTTCCGAAGGCGTTTTGATCGCCGCTTTCAGTGCCGCAACGTAGCCTTCAAGCGAGTTAAAGGTGATGCCCAACCCGCTCTGCGATTTATTGGTGTAACCGAGATCGCTCAGACGCAGCGAGGTGGCGTGAGGCAGCCACAGCGTGCCTTTGCCGTCAGTTTCAAACGGCAGATTGCTCTCACGTCCTTGCAGGAATGAGGAGCAGATCGCTGGCGATGCACCGAACAGATAAGGAATGACCCAGCCAAAACGATAGTAGTTGCGAATCAAACGCAGATAGCCGGCAGAGATGGTCTCTTTGCCACTTTCGGCATCTTTCACATCCGCCCACTCCTGCCAAAACGACAGCGGCAGCGAGAAGTTGTAGTGCACGCCAGAGATAATTTGCATCAGCGCGCTATAGCGATTCTTCAGCCCCTGACGATACAGCGTTTTCATTTTGCCGATGTTGGAGCTGCCATACTGCGCAAGCTCGATGCTATTAACATCATCAATGAAGCCAGGCATGCTGAAAGGCCACAAGCGCTCATCGCCCAATTCACGCGCCACATGGCGGTGAATATCGCGCAGAAACGCCAGTGAACGATCGATGCTCTGATCAACCGGTGTGATGAACTCCATCAGCGTTTCAGCGAAATCGGTGGTAATCCAATCATGCTTGAGCGCCGAACCGAGTGACTCAGGATGTCCTGTGGTTGCCAGGTGACCATCGGGTTTTACGCGTAACGATTCGCGCTCAATACCACGGCCGATACCCTTTAACGCGTCAGGGTGCGCTTCCAGCCAGGAAAGTGCCTTAGATACGTCCGGGATCACATTAACCTCCCGCTGTGTGAATAATTTATTTTTGTTCAGCATAATGTTAACCGTAGCCTCGAATCTGTGCGAATCAATGCCACCATTGCATTGTTTGTAATGTGGCGGTCGCGATAACGATATAACGCAGCGTTTTACCGATGGCGAGGAACAGCACCGAAGGCAGCCAGGCAAAGCGCAACCAACCTGCGAGCACGCAGAGTAAGTCGCCCACTACCGGCAGCCAGCTGAAAATCAGTGCTGCAGGTCCCAATCGGTGTAACCACGTCATTGCTGTGTCGTGCCATCGCCCTTGCCCTTTTGGTGGCATCAGGCGACCAAGAAGAATGTTGGTCAGGCCGCCCAGAGTGTTTCCCACTGATGCAGCCAATAACAATCCATAAACCGAACCCTTTTGGGCGATCAGCAGTGCAACCAGCACCGCTTCCGAGCTTCCCGGTAACAGAGTCGCACTCAGGAAGCTGCTGCCGAATAACGATCCATAGGTCAGAAATTCATTCACAGTAAACGGACATCAACCACGTCCATGCCTGCTGCTTTGGCAGCTTGTACGCCGAAGTCAGCATCCTCAAACACCACACAGCGCTCGGGCGCGATGCCCATCAATTCAGCGCAGCGTAAAAAGGTATCCGGCTGCGGTTTATGACGCTGTACGTCATCCGCTCCGACAACCGCATCAAACAGGTGGTAAACGCCTAGCTCTTCGAGCAGGGCTTTTGCCAGGCTGTGTTCACTGCCGGTGCCCACCGCCATCGGACGGCGACCATGATAGGCTTTGACCACGTCCATCAACGGCAGCGGACGCACGTCATCCAGCAACATCGCTTTCAGCGCAGCGGTTTTTTCCGCCGCCAGCAGATGTGGATCGTGCGTTGCATTGTTCTGCTCAAGAATGAACTGCGCCAGTTGCCAGGTTGGAGCGCCGTTGAAGCCCACCATTTTTTCTTCATCCATGGTGAAACCATAGCGGCCAAGCACCTGTTGCCAGGCTTTTCGATGTGTCGGCTCAGTATCCAGAATTGTGCCGTCCATATCGAAAATCAGGGCGTCATATTGGTCGTACATTGTCACTCCATCGAGCACCACAAAATGAGCCATTACTTTAGCGTAATGCGCTCAGGTTGTCGCCAGGCGCGCTTAACCGCAAATGCTTTGAAAGCATTAGTTTTTTTCGTTTTCGGAAAAAGGTCAGAGTGCAATACCGGGCATAAACGCCGGTTAATTCAGCAATTTTTTTGCAAGTGGGTTTGATTGGCGCAGGATTCAGAAACTGAGAGTCAAAAACAGAAAGGTAATGAAGAAGAGATGGTGCATCCAGGAGGATTCGAACCTCCGACCGCTCGGTTCGTAGCCGAGTACTCTATCCAGCTGAGCTATGGATGCATCGAGTTACTGCTGAAGTCAATTTTGAGAAGTTTGAAGAGGAATGGTGCATCCAGGAGGATTCGAACCTCCGACCGCTCGGTTCGTAGCCGAGTACTCTATCCAGCTGAGCTATGGATGCATTGAGGTTTTCTTACGATGGACTAACTGAAACAACCTGAGGATGATACGAAGAATGGTGCATCCAGGAGGATTCGAACCTCCGACCGCTCGGTTCGTAGCCGAGTACTCTATCCAGCTGAGCTATGGATGCATCGAGTTAATTCTTGTACAACGCAGGGTGCTAACAACTCACCATGAAAGGAACTGCTCGTTCACTCTTACTTCACCATTCCGAATGGTGCATCCAGGAGGATTCGAACCTCCGACCGCTCGGTTCGTAGCCGAGTACTCTATCCAGCTGAGCTATGGATGCATCGGAAATGGCGGTGAGGCGGGGATTCGAACCCCGGATGCAGCTTTTGACCGCATACTCCCTTAGCAGGGGAGCGCCTTCAGCCTCTCGGCCACCTCACCTTACGCGTTCTTCCGAACCGTGCTTCTGAACTTGTTTCTGCTCATCGGCACTGCGTGGCGCACATATTACTTTCCCGGACTTATAAGTCAAACATTTATTTCCAGCCTTTTGTTTGATTGCACAAATGACGCTCAATTCGGATGCTTTAACGACAAAAAGAGTGATTTATCAACAAAGAAACGCTGCTGGAGAACACAAATGGGCGTTAAAACAATTGAGGAATTGAGAAAGAAAAACGGGAGATGTGCGGGACTGGAGGGAAAAACCGGTAGCGCCTCGCTCAAGAGCGAGGCGCTGAATCCGTTAGTAACTCGAGGCTTGAGTTTTTTCGGCTTGAATACGCTGATAGATCTCTTCGCGATGAACCGAAACTTCTTTAGGCGCGTTAACACCAATGCGGACCTGGTTACCTTTAACACCCAGCACCGTTACAGTCACCTCATCGCCAATCATGAGGGTTTCACCAACTCGACGAGTTAGAATAAGCATTCTTTGCTCCTTGAAAGATTAAAAGAGTCGGGCTTGTTCGGTCTCCCGGCCGTATCCATCATATAACGCTGAACAATGCCTATGACAAATACACCATTGTGCTTCGCCATGCCAATACATTCTGCTGATAGTTAGTTTAGCCGAAATACACTACATCAACCGGACTTTGTCATTACCTGGTGTGCACCGCGTTAAAAAAGCGCCAGAAAACGGGCTTCTGGCGCTTATCACAATGCGAAGTTTTATACGTTACAGTCGGTTACTGACCCATTCCTGCACGCCAGCTAGCGCGCCAGCCAGCGCCTGCGGATTTGTACCGCCGGCCTGAGCCATATCTGGGCGACCACCGCCTTTACCGCCAACCTGAGAGGCAAGTTCGCCAATCAGCTCGCCAGCTTTTACGCGGTCAGTAAGATCTTTGGTCACACCAGCAATCAGTGAAACTTTTCCATCATCAACCGTTGCCAGCACGATGATGGCAGACGTTAATTGATTTTTCAGATCGTCAACCATGGTACGCAACATTTTCGGCTCAACGTTGCTCAGTTCACTGACCAGCAACTTCGTGCCTTTAACGTCAACCGCTTTGCTACTCAATGAAGCGCTTTCCTGCGCAGCTTGCTGATCGCGCAGTTGTTGCAACTCTTTTTCCAGCGCACGCACGTGATCAACCAGTCCGCGCACCTTCTCATTCAAATTACTGCTATTGGCTTTCACCAATTGCGCCACATCCAGTAGCTGTTGGCTCTGCGCATTTACTTGTGCCAACGCACCTTCGCCGGTTACGGCTTCAATGCGGCGTACACCTGCAGCAGTACCCGATTCAGACTGAATGCGGAACAGGCCAATATCACCGGTACGCAGTGCGTGGATACCACCACACAGCTCAGTAGAGAAATCGCCCATGGTCAGCACACGTACGCGCTGATCGTACTTCTCACCAAACAGCGCCATTGCGCCCTTCTGTTTTGCATCATCGAGATCCATGATTTCGGTCTCAACGGCAAGGTTGCGGCGAATCTGTGCGTTAACAATATCCTCAACCTGACGGATTTCCTGCGGCTTCATGGCTTCAAAATGAGAGAAGTCGAAACGCAGATACTTATCGTTAACCAGCGAGCCTTTCTGTCCTACGTGATCACCCAATACTTGACGCAGTGCGGCATGCAGCAAGTGCGTGGCGGAGTGATTCAAGCGGATGCGCGCGCGGCGAGTTTCATCAACCTGGGCATGCAAACGGTCGCCAACGCGTAACTGGCCGCTGCTCAGCTTACCGATATGACCAATCGCTTTACCATACTTCTGAGTGTCCTGAACGCTAAATTCAGCATTCTGCCCAGCCAACACGCCAGTATCGCCAACCTGTCCACCTGACTCGCCGTAGAACGGCGTTTCGTCAAGCACGACCACCGCGTCCTGACCTGCACTGATCTGCTCAACTTGCTGACCGTCGACGAACAGTGCTTCGACTGTCGCATTCAGTTCCAGATGGTCATAGCCTTTGAAGTCGGTTGCGGCATCAATGCGAATGACATTGTTATAGTCGGCACCAAAACCACTGGCCTCACGCGCACGCTGACGTTGCTGCTCCATCGCGGCTTCAAAACCGGCTTCATCAATCTTCAGATTGCGCTCGCGGCATACATCAGCAGTCAAATCCGCCGGGAAACCAAAGGTATCGTACAGACGGAACACCGTTTCGCCATCAAGCGTATCGCCCTGCAGCTTCGCCAGTTCTTCATCCAGCAGCGCAAGTCCACGCTCCAGCGTTTTAGCAAACTGCTCTTCTTCGTTCTTCAGCGCGTTTTCAACATGCTTCTGCTGACGCTTCAGGTCTTCACCTGCGGCACCCATCACCTCGATCAGTGGCGCAACCAGCTTGTAGAAGAATGCCTCTTTCGCGCCCAGCATATTGCCGTGACGCACCGCGCGACGAATGATACGACGCAACACATAGCCGCGGTTTTCGTTCGATGGGATTACGCCATCGGCGATCAGGAAGGCACAAGAACGAATATGGTCAGCGATAACGCGCAGCGACTTGTTATCCAGATCGGTTGCGCCAGTTACCTGCGCAACAGACTTGATCAATTTGGCAAACAGATCGATTTCATAGTTGGAGTTAACGTGCTGCAGCACGGCAGCAATTCGCTCCAGACCCATGCCGGTATCCACTGACGGTTTCGGCAGCGGCTCCATGGTTCCGTCGGCCTGACGGTTGAACTGCATGAAGACGATGTTCCAGATCTCGATGTAACGATCGCCATCTTCTTCCGGGCTGCCCGGCGGGCCACCCCAGATATGATCGCCGTGATCGAAGAAAATTTCGGTGCATGGACCGCAAGGACCAGTGTCGCCCATCTGCCAGAAGTTATCTGAAGCATAAGCGCTGCCTTTGTTGTCACCGATACGGATAATGCGCTCGCGCGGCACACCAATATCGTTAGCCCAGATTTCGAAGGCTTCATCGTCTGTTTCATAGACGGTCACCCACAGGCGCTCTTTAGGCAGCTTAAACCACTGCTCACCCGTCAGCAGTTCCCATGCATAAGCGATCGCTTCTTTCTTGAAGTAATCACCAAAGCTGAAGTTGCCCAACATTTCAAAGAAGGTGTGGTGACGTGCCGTGTAGCCCACGTTTTCGAGGTCGTTATGCTTGCCGCCGGCACGCACACAACGCTGAGACGTCGTTGCACGCGCATAGTCGCGCTTATCCTGACCGAGGAAAACGTCTTTAAACTGGACCATCCCGGCATTGGTAAACAGCAAAGTCGGGTCGTTGTTCGGTACGAGGGAGCTGCTGGCTACAACCTGATGTCCCTTGCTATGAAAAAAGTCGAGAAACGCTTGACGGATCTCAGCAGTGCTCTTGCTCATAAAATTCCTGGAATCACGCTAACGAACGTTCCCTTTCGCTGGCAAACCCTATCCATCCGGCCTGCCGCTGACTGAGGAACAAAAAGTGGGAATAAGATAAATTTTCTTCAGTGGGAAGTAAAATCACATCGCCTTTCAGTCGTCACTATTTCTGAAAACAGCCTGAATATCTTCCATCATAAAGCCTTTCGACATCAAAAAACGCTGAACCTTGCTTTTCTCGGCCCAGGTTTGCGGTAAGGGTTCGCCAAATTTGCGTTTGGCAAGGTCGGCTGCGCACTGGCGCCAGTCCACTTCGGTATCGAACAGCGCCTGATTGATTTCATCGCGGCCAATGCCTTTTTGCTGCAACTCCATACGCACGCGCTGCGGACCATATCCCTTACGCGCACGGCTTTGAATAAAGCGTTCGGTAAAGCGCTCATCGTTGAGCCAACCGCTCTCCTGACACCAGTCGAGCACTTTTTCCAGTAACTCGTCGGGAATCGGCGTGTTTTCCTGCTGCTGCAGGTAGGCCGCGCGTTGGGAAGAGAGCTGCAACTTACGCTTCAGCTCTGCGCGGCTGTGATCGCGCTGCGAGAGGATACGCATAGCACGGTCCAGCAAACGGGAATATGTTGGCACAGGTGCCGCAGATGGTGACGATGACATAGGATTTACCTTGTTCTAACAGTCGTGCAGGGACGCAGGGTAAAGCAAGAAGGCAGAGAGGAAAAGCACTGGCGGGGAAAAGCAAAACGGGAGCATCTCTGCTCCCGTTAATATTTTAGAAATCTTCGTTAGTTTCGCTGGCCTCTTCGCGATCATCAGCGGAGATTTTCGCGGTGTCTGCGGCGGCGACTTCACCACTTAGCAGCAAGTCACGCAGCTTCTTGTCGATCTCATTCGCAATCGCCGGGTTCTCTTTGAGGAAGTTGGTGGAGTTAGCTTTACCCTGACCAATCTTCTCACCGTTGTAGCTGTACCACGCACCGGCTTTCTCAACCAGCTTATGCTTCACGCCAAGATCCACCAGCTCGCCAAAGGTGTTGATACCTTCACCGTACATGATTTGGAATTCAGCCTGCTTAAACGGTGCCGCAATTTTGTTCTTCACGACTTTCACGCGGGTTTCGCTACCGACCACTTCGTCGCCCTCTTTAATCGCACCGATACGGCGGATATCCAGACGAACAGAAGCGTAGAATTTCAGCGCGTTACCGCCGGTTGTGGTTTCCGGGTTACCGAACATCACACCAATCTTCATACGAATCTGGTTGATGAAGATCAGCAGCGTGTTGGACTGCTTCAGGTTACCAGCCAGCTTACGCATTGCCTGGCTCATCATACGAGCGGCCAGACCCATGTGTGAATCGCCGATCTCGCCTTCGATTTCCGCTTTCGGCGTCAGCGCCGCCACGGAGTCGACGATGATGACGTCAACCGCGCCTGAACGCGCCAGCGCATCACAAATTTCCAGTGCTTGCTCACCGGTATCCGGCTGTGAACACAGCAGGTTATCGATATCAACGCCCAGTTTTTTCGCGTATACCGGATCCAGTGCGTGCTCGGCATCGATAAAGGCACAGGTTTTGCCTTTGCGCTGTGCAGAAGCAATAACCTGCAGCGTCAGCGTGGTTTTACCCGAAGATTCCGGTCCGTAAATCTCAACGATACGTCCCATCGGCAAGCCACCCGCGCCCAGCGCGATATCCAGTGACAGTGAGCCGGTAGAGATGGTTTCGACATCCATTGAGCGGTCTTCACCCAAGCGCATGATGGAGCCTTTACCAAATTGCTTCTCAATCTGGCCCAGTGCGGCAGCTAAAGCCTTCTGTTTGTTCTCGTCGATCGCCATTTCCACTCCTAATCATGCTGGGTGAGTCGACATCAAGTATGTCGCTCGTTCTGTTGCCGCTAATTATACTGTATGGTCATACAGTATCAAGTTTAATTTATCAGAAATTCATCAAGCAGCGTTTGCAGCGCCCAGACCACTGATTGACGGCGCACCGCATCACGGTCGCCAGCAAAGATCTGGCGCTGCGCTAGTACGCGCCCCTCTGGCCCCGCAATCGCAAACCACACGGTGCCCACCGGTTTATCGGGCGTGCCACCATCTGGACCGGCAATACCGCTTACGGCGATGGCGTATTCCGCCGCCGCAGCTTTAGCTGCACCGGTCGCCATCTCACGCACCGTCTGTTCACTTACGGCGCCATACTGCTGTAGCGTTGTGTCCTGTACGCCCACCATCTGCTGCTTAGCTTCATTGCTGTATGTGACGAAACCGCGCTCAAACCAGGCGGAGCTGCCGCTGATATCGGTAAAGACTTTCGCAATCCAGCCACCGGTGCAGGATTCCGCTGCGGTCACCGTTGCCTGACGTTTCTTCAGCTGCTCGCCAATGCGGCGACTTAGCTGCTGTAACTGTTCATCGTTCATCGCCTTCTCCCGTTGTGGCGCTTCACGTTAGCAGTAAATGGTGCGCTGAAAAGCCCTTTTCAACCTTCAGCCATCATTTCTGCGTAGTGGCTTCCAGATACCTCAGCCTGTTTTCACTGCAACCATAAAGAGACGCGGGAAGGCTAACAAAACCTGGCCGTTACTGCGTGCGGGGTAAGCCGGAATAAGTGCCTGGTGATAATCATGGAGAAATGCTGCCTGCTGGGTTTCATCAAGCCCCGCAAGGAAAGGACGCAACCCGGTGGCACGCAACCAGGTAATGATGCCCTGCGCATCTGCCATCGGGTGATAATAAGTGGTGCGCCAGATATCAACCTTGCAACCCGCATCGGTCAACAAGTCGTAATAATGATCGGTAGTCAGCAGACGTTTGCGATCCGCCGCCTGAGCTGAAATCAACGCCTGCCACTTTTCATTCGCCGCCACTTCACGCATCAAGCGGTGCGACGGTTCTTCAAGATTATCGGGCATCTGAATCGCTAACGCGCCACCGATGGCCAATTGATCAACCAGATGCGGCAGCAATGTGTGATGCTCGGTCAACCACTGCAGCGAGGCATTGGCATAGATAACCTGCTGCGGCTGTTCGGCCTGCCAGCGGCGAATATCAGCCTGCTGAAAATGGCAGGTGGGCAGACGTTCACGCGCCTGCTCTAACATTGCGGCAGAGCTGTCAATTCCGGTTATCTGCGCCTTCGGCCAGGCTTGTGCCAGTAGCTCGGTGCTGTTGCCGGGTCCGCAACCAAGATCAGTAGCAAAGCGCACATCATCGAGCGGAATGCGCTCCAATAGCTCACGTGCCGGGCGGGTTCGCTCTGATTCGAATTGGCGATACAGCTGTGGATTCCAGTCTTGCATGGCAATGCTCCTGTCTTGGCTAAGGGGCTAAACACTACCTGCTTTTCTCGCCTTTATAGAAAGAGAAAAGTGCGACATCTCACCTTTTTATCCTCGCTAGCTGGTTAGCCTGCGCAGATAGCATTAAGTTAAAACGATGTTTCATTTTACAACTAAGGAGCTTGTTATGTCTGCACAACCCGCATTGCCCGGCGTATGGTGTCCGTCAGTAACGCCCTTCGACAGCAACAACAATCTGGATATTGATGCGCTTGGCCGTCATTTTTCACGCCTAAATCAATCAGGTATTGATACCTTGCTGTTGATGGGCAGCATTGGCGAGTTTGCCTCACTCTCTCAGCAGGAGCGCCTGTTGCTGATTCGTGAGGCGCGCCAACTCTCGTCACTGACTATGGTGGCAAACGTCTCCAGCACCTGTATTGCGGATATGCTAAAACTGGCGGATGCGGCCTGGCAGAACGGATTTGATGCTGTGATGGTGCTGCCTCCCTACTATTACGGGCAGACACACAAACAGCTGCTGAGCTATTTCAAAGCACTGGATACACAGCTGGGCGGCAAATGGTTCGCCTACAATTTCCCCGCGCGTACCGGTTGCGAATTAACGCCTGCACTGGTCGCAGAGCTGGCCGCAGAGTTGCCCAACTTTGTTGGCATCAAAGACACCATGGATTGTTTGTCGCATAACCGCGCGATGATTGAAGAAACCAAGAAGGTACGCAGCGATTTCACCGTGCTTTCCGGTTATGACGAATATCTACTGCCCAATCTGCTGGCTGGCGGTTCAGGTGTGATTTCCGGCTTAAACAATATTGTGCCGGAGCTGTTTGCCCGAGCGATGCAGGCCTGGCGGGCGGGCGATTTAGCGCAGCTCAGTGAGATTCAGCAACGCATTGGTAAGTTGATGGCGATTTACACCATTGGTGATGATTTTGTTACCACCATAAAAACGGCCGTTGCACGCCGATTTGATTCAATGCGCAGCTACTCGCGCAATTATGGTGGCGAGCTAACAGCGGTACAGTGTGAGGAAGTGGATCGTTTGCTGAGTTGAAACAAGCAGGACGGCGCCGAGCCGTCCTGTGATTAGTTCTTTTTGACGAACTCAGATTTGAGTTTCATCTGACCAAAGCCATCAATCTTGCAATCAATGTTGTGATCGCCTTCGACCAGGCGAATGCTTTTGACTTTGGTACCAATTTTCAGCGTAGAAGAGCTGCCTTTAACCTTGAGATCTTTAACGACAGTTACGCTGTCGCCATCCGCTAGCAGGTTGCCGTTGGCATCACGTACCACTAAACCGTCAGCTGCATCATCGGCGCTTGCCGTCCAGATGTGGCCGCAAGATGGGCAATTCAGGTTCTCGCCATCTTGCCAGGTGTAATCGGCTTGGCATGCAGGACAGGCAGGTAAGGTACTCATAAGCGCTCCTCAGAAGTCGGATGCGGTGAAGATGGCACCGCAAAAGGGGCGCCATCTTATACCCTCACACTTTATATGGACAGCATTAAAACATGCTGCCCTGACGTGCTTTAGCCACGGCTTCACCCAACTGCCACACCGCCATTGCATAGTGGGTGCTGTGGTTGTAGCGCGTAATGGCGTAGAAGTTGGGCAGTCCGTACCAATATTGATAACTGGTGCCGAGATCCAAACGCAGCAAGCTTACCTGAGAGTTACCATCCAGCGATCCCTGTGGCGTTAAACCACTCGCGGCTAAGGTGCTTACCGGGTACTTGGTTTTAAAGCCATTCTCCAACGCTGGAGCCTGACCGCTGGCTGGCACTGCAACGTTTTCGCCCGCACGCCAGCCGTGTTCTTTAAAGTAGTTGGCTACGCTGCCAATCGCATCAACCGGATCCCAAAGGTTGATATGACCATCGCCATTAAAATCGACCGCATATTGCTTATATGAGGATGGCATGAACTGTCCATAACCCATCGCACCGGCAAAGGAGCCACGCAGATCCAGCGGATCGTCTTGCTCTGTACGCGCCATCAGCAGGAAGGTCTCCAGCTCACCGCTGAAGTAAGCTGCGCGACGCGGGTAGCTAAATGACAAGGTTGCCAACGCATCCAGCAAGCGCGTTTTGCCCATTACCCTGCCCCAGCGCGTTTCAACGCCGATAATGCCAACAATGATTTCCGGCGGCACACCGTAAACTTGCTGCGCACGTTGCAGCGCATCCTGATACTGATTCCAGAATGCCACGCCATTCTGCACGTTATCCGGCGTAATGAACTTATTGCGATAGCGAATCCATGCACCGTTCGGTCCGGTTGGCGGCGTATAGCTCGGCGCTTGCTGGTCCATCAGGCGCAGTACGTAATCCAGACGCTTCGCCTGGCCAATCACCGCGTGCAACTGTTCACGGTTAAAACCGTGTTTGGCCACCATTTGATCGATGAACTGTTCAGCGGCAGGGTTACCCGCAAAATCGCCAAACATCGGTTGAACCGCGTGTGAAGGTTCCAGCAAAAAACCGCCTTTAGGTGCAGGCACAACGGCGGGCTGCTGGTGGGATGCAGGCTTACTGCTGCAGGCAGCAAGCAGAGTAATAAGCGGAAGAAGAGCAACCTTAAAACGCATTGGATATCCATAAGCCAGGTGAAACCGGAAGCACTCATGGTAATCGTTCATCGGAGTGACATACAGAGCAATATCTTAGAATTTAACCGTTTCTCGCCAGTTTCAGCCGGTTACAACGTGAATTTGCGAAACGGCTCCACACTTTACCTTTTTCATTAAATTTTGCTTTTTACCGTTTGCAGCAATTTGTTATGGTCGGCAGCCATAAAGCCCTGCTGGCGGATGAAGGTCCGGTGGCAAAAATGGTAATATCCCGCTTTCGTTATCCGTCCACACGATAACGACACTTCCGGGCTGCATTGACCCAGCCTCAGGTAATTAAAAGAATGAACGTTGAGTGAGAATGAGATGAAAGGAGCAGAGCAAATGGACTTTAGTGGCCATACGCCGATGATGCAGCAATACCTGCGCCTGAAGGCCGATCATCCTGACATCCTGCTGTTTTATCGCATGGGCGATTTTTACGAGCTGTTTTACGATGACGCGAAACGCGCCTCGCAACTGCTGGAGATCTCCCTAACCAAACGCGGTGCCTCTGCCGGTGAACCGATTCCGATGGCGGGCGTCCCTTACCATGCGGTTGAAGGCTATCTGGCGAAACTGGTGCAACTCGGCGAATCGGTGGCGATCTGTGAGCAGATTGGCGATCCTGCCCTGAGCAAAGGCCCGGTTGAGCGAAAAGTGGTGCGTATCGTTACACCCGGCACCATCAGCGATGAAGCCCTGCTGCAAGAGCGCCAGGATAACTTGCTCGCCGCCATCTTCCAGAGCCAGCGCGGTTTTGGTTATGCAACGCTGGACATCAGTTCTGGCCGCTTCCGCCTGAGTGAACCCGGCGATCTGGAGACGATGGCAGCAGAACTGCAGCGCACCAATCCGGCTGAACTGCTCTATCCCGAAGATTTCCAGGCCATGACGTTGATCGATCAACGCCGTGGCCTGCGTCGCCGTCCGCTGTGGGAATATGAAATCGATACGGCACGCCAGCAGCTGAACCTGCAATTTGGCACCCGCGACTTAAGTGGTTTTGGCGTTGAGCAGGCGCATCTGGCACTGCGTGCAGCGGGATGCCTGCTGCAATATGTCAAAGACACGCAACGTACCTCGCTGCCGCATATTCGCTCGCTGAGCATGGAGCGCCAGCAGGATAGCGTGATCATGGATGCTGCAACGCGCCGCAACCTGGAAATTACGCAGAATCTGGCTGGCGGCATTGAAAACACGCTGGCGGCGATACTGGATAAAACCGTTACGCCTATGGGCAGCCGTATGCTGAAACGCTGGCTTCACATGCCGCTGCGTGATGTTACGACCATCGCGCGTCGTCAGGAGTCTATTGCCGAACTGCAATCGCTCAGTCAGGAGCTGCAGCCGGTACTGCGTCAGGTGGGCGATCTTGAGCGTATTCTGGCGCGACTGGCACTGCGCACCGCGCGCCCACGCGATTTGGCACGTATGCGCCATGCCTTCCAGCAGTTGCCAGAGTTGAACCAGCAACTGGAAGGCGTTGAGGCAACGCAATTAATCAATCTGCGATCGCAAATGGGCGAATTCAACGAACTGCGTGAGTTGCTGGAACACGCGATCATTGAATCGCCGCCGGTGCTGGTACGTGACGGTGGTGTGATCGCTCCGGGATACAACGCTGAACTCGACGAATGGCGTGCGCTGGCTGATGGCGCCACCGATTATCTTGATCGTCTGGAAATCCGTGAACGCGAGAAACTCGGGCTGGATACGCTGAAAGTCGGTTTTAACGCGATTCACGGCTACTACATTCAGGTCAGTCGTGGTCAAAGTCATCTGGTGCCGATTCACTATGTTCGCCGCCAGACGCTAAAGAATGCTGAACGCTATATCATTCCTGAACTGAAAGAGTATGAAGACAAGGTTCTGACGTCGAAAGGCAAAGCGCTGGCGCTGGAGAAAGGTCTTTACGATGAGCTGTTTGACCGCCTGCTACCGCATCTTGAAGCCCTGCAAATCAGTGCGGCAGCACTCTCTGAACTGGACGTGTTAGCGAACCTGGCCGAACGCGCCTGGACGCTGAACTATTGCCGTCCTGTGCTGC
Organism: Pantoea sp. SOD02; assembly: GCF_024707505.1. Lineage (GTDB taxonomy): Bacteria > Pseudomonadota > Gammaproteobacteria > Enterobacterales > Enterobacteriaceae > Pantoea > Pantoea symbiotica. The sequence continues at coordinate 3,188,942 of NZ_CP102604.1, forward strand.
AAGAAAAATCGGGCATCCGTATTACTGCGGGCCGCCATCCGGTGGTCGAACAGGTATTGAAAGAGCCGTTTATCGCTAACCCGCTTTCACTTTCACCGCAGCGGCGCATGCTGATTATCACTGGCCCCAATATGGGCGGTAAAAGTACCTATATGCGTCAGACAGCGTTGATTGCACTGATGGCGTGGATTGGCAGCTATGTACCAGCGGAAGAGACCGTCATTGGCCCAATTGATCGCATCTTCACGCGCGTCGGTGCCGCTGATGATCTGGCTTCCGGACGCTCAACCTTTATGGTGGAGATGACGGAAACCGCCAACATCCTGCATAACGCCACCGAAAACAGTCTGGTACTGATGGATGAAATCGGGCGCGGCACCTCAACTTATGATGGTTTGTCGCTGGCATGGGCCTGCGCTGAAAGTCTGGCGAATCGCATTAAAGCCATGACGCTGTTCGCCACCCACTATTTCGAGCTGACCACGCTGCCGGAAAAAATGGAAGGCGTGGTGAATGTGCATTTGGATGCGGTCGAACACGGAGACACCATCGCCTTTATGCACAGCGTGCAGGATGGCGCTGCAAGCAAGAGCTATGGTCTCGCGGTGGCGGCACTGGCGGGCGTGCCGAAGGACGTGATTAAGCGCGCGCGTAATAAACTGAAGGAACTTGAAGCGTTATCTGGCAGCTCTGCCGCATCCACGGTGGAAGGTTCGCAAATGCAGTTGCTGGTGGCGGAAACCTCACCGGCGGTTGATGCTCTCGAGGCTCTGGACCCAGATAGCTTAACGCCTAAACAAGCGCTGGAGTGGATCTATCGCTTGAAAACGCTGGTGTAGTTAATCGCCCGCCCAGACTTCAAATTCTGGGCGGGCGATTTTTCTATATTACAATTCCCCGGTGTTGAGCAATATCAGCAGGCTAAACACAATAAAATCGCCCGGCTTTAAATCACGCTATATCCCCCATCGATCACTAAATTCTCGCCATTGACCATGGCCGTTTCATTGCTGCTGAGATACAGCACCGTGCTCGCGACTTCGTCTGGCGTGGCAAAACGTCGCGAAGGGATTTTCGATTTCATCTGCTCGGCTCGCTCCCCATGCCAGTAACGCTTACCTAATTCCGTCTCAACTACCGTAGGTGAAATAGCATTGGCGGTAATGCCAAACGGCCCCAATTCTGCTGCCAACACGCGCGTAAAAGAAACCATGCCTGATTTGCTGGTGCAGTATGCCGCGTGCTCATTGAGCGCAATGACGCTGGCCTGTGAGGAGATATTAATCAAACGGCCAAAACCTTGTTCCTTCATATAGCGGGCACAATGCTGAGCAAGGAAGAATGGTGCGGTCATGTTAATCAACATCGTGGTATTCCAACTGGCGAGTTGCACTTCGCCGACGGCTTCCAGCATGCCAATACCGGCGTTATTGACCAGAATATCGATACGGCCAAAATCCTGATGGATTTGCTCTACCAGCTCGCCAAGCGCCTCGACGTTAGCCAGATCGAAAACGTAACCTCGCGCAGGATTGTCCATCTTGTTGGCAACCGATTTGACCTCTTCTGCGCGATCAACCATCGCGACTTGCGCGCCCGCAGCACTTAAACAGCGAACAATAGCGTAGCCAATTCCCGATGCGGCGCCGGTGACAATGGCGACTTTATTTTGCAGTGAAAATAGTGTTGTCATGTTGCTATCCTTTTCATTGAGGGTATTTATTCGGATTCGGTAGCGGTTGTCTTTAATGCCGCGTTACGCTCTAACTTTGGTTGGGGATTACGAATAAAGAATGTCATCACGCCGCCGGCAAAATAGAGCAGAGAGAAAGTAATAATCACGTGCTCTATTTCAAATGACAGACCGAACATCAGTGCGGCAACCGCCGGGCCAATAAGATTACCGAAACCACCGCCCAGATTTTGTACCGAGACAGCCGCGCCTTTATGTTGCGGCGCCAGCATCGGAAATATTGCTCCCATCGGCACAAAGGAAGTGAGTGTTAAAGCTAATAACAGCGCGCAGACGATGGCCAACGCCAGATTGCCAGGGAAAAGCGAGGGTAAATAATAGAAAGCAGCAGTGGTAATCGTGCATCCAAAGAAACCAAACCAGCGCATTTGAAAAATCCAGCCAATGCGATCGCCAATAATGCCCCAAAGTACATTGGTTATCGGTTGCACAAGGAAGAATACGCCCCAGATAGTCGCCCACTCTTTAGTAGAGAAACCTAACTCACGGGTAAAATATATCGGCATAAAAACCGGCAAGCCAAATAATGCCACATTACATAGGATGCGCGTTATCAACGCAAAGAACATACTGCGGTCTTCAAAGATCAAGGTTATTCCACGCGATACTTCACGTAATTTTTCTTTGCGACTGACGCCTTCACTATTTAGATTCTCTTCACTCTGATTCTTAACCGAGAGGAATATAATCACGCCGCCCACCGCAGCAAACAACAGTGATAGCCAAAGCGTATTAATGAAGCCAATCTCCGGAACCAGAAGGCCGGAAAGGAAGGAAGCCGTGATGCCATAACCAATGGTAAACATCGACCATATCCAGCCGGTAGCAGAGGCAAGTCGATGCTCAGGCGTGCGCTGCACCACTAATACATAGAAGCCATAAAAGAACAGCGGATAAGCGAAGCCACGCAGCGTATAACTGACCAGCATCCAGATAAAGTTATTTTCACTCACGCCAAAGTAAACAAATACGGCATGTAGCACCATCCACCAAATAGCGCCGGTGAGCATGATTTTCTTAGGACCATAAATTTCACTGACCGCACCAGACAGCCAACTTGAGACCGCAGCAGTTAATGCATAAACGGTGAAAACTAATGAAACCTGTTTTTCTCCATAGCCGAGATCGTAGAGATATCGTGAAAGATGAGCCAGTTCAATGCCATCGCCGGTCATAAAGATGGCCATCGCAATATATCCCCATAGCAGAGATATTGGCATACCGAACACAACTCTGGAGTATGGTGAATTTGTACTACTGTTTTGCACACTCATTTTTCTTCTCACTCCCTTTTAATTATTCATTACCTGAATATCCTGGTGATACAGCGAGCAAGAAAATGGCATAGCATCGAGCTAAAAACTTTTATGGGAGTGACACAGTTAAAGGAATAATGGCAATATCGCAAAGAAAGTCGTGCGCAGCATTACAATTTATTAAATGTGAGCAAGATAAAAAGCGCATTTATTAGATGTTTAATTAACATCTACTGCGTTTAGTTTACGTTTATCTTTATATTACGTAGGAAAGGGATTACGTGATGGCGTTAAAATTTTTCATAATGAGATAACAGAATCAGTGTGTTTATTTTTATCCAATAAAAAAGCGGTGGTTTTCACCACCGCTTCTTGTGTTACCCACGTATTCTGTTATTCGCGAAACAGTGCTTCGATGTTCAAACCTTGCGTCTGCAGAATCTCACGCAGACGACGCAGTCCTTCCACCTGGATCTGACGTACGCGTTCACGGGTTAACCCGATTTCACGACCTACATCTTCCAGCGTTGCCGCTTCATAGCCTAACAGGCCGAAACGACGTGCCAGCACTTCACGCTGCTTGGCATTCAGTTCAAACAACCACTTAACGATGCTCTGTTTCATATCATCGTCTTGCGTGGTGTCTTCCGGACCGTTGTCTTTCTCATCGGCCAGGATATCCAGCAGCGCTTTTTCGGAATCGCCACCCAAAGGTGTGTCGACCGAGGTAATGCGCTCATTGAGACGCAGCATACGGCTCACGTCATCAACAGGCTTGTCTAGCTGCTCGGCAATCTCTTCGGCACTTGGCTCATGATCGAGCTTGTGCGAAAGTTCACGCGCGGTGCGCAGGTAAACATTCAACTCTTTAACGATGTGGATGGGCAGACGGATGGTACGGGTTTGATTCATGATCGCCCGTTCAATTGTCTGACGAATCCACCACGTGGCGTAAGTTGAGAAACGGAACCCACGTTCTGGGTCAAACTTCTCTACGGCGCGAATCAAGCCGAGATTACCCTCTTCAATCAGATCCAGCAGCGCCAGACCACGATTGCTATAACGACGGGCAATCTTTACTACCAAGCGTAAGTTACTTTCAATCATGCGGCGACGAGAAGGAATGTCACCCCGCAGTGCACGGCGCGCAAAGAAGACTTCTTCTTCTGCCGTCAGCAGCGGTGAATAACCAATCTCGCCGAGGTAAAGCTGCGTCGCATCCAAAACGCGTTGCGTCGCACCCTGTGACAACAGCTCTTCTTCCGCTACGTCGTTGTTATCACCAGGTTCGTTCTCAACGAGAGCCTTCTCATCAAAAACCTCAGCTCCGTTGTTTTCCTCGAATTCCGCATCTTCATGTAAATCGTTAACTTTCAGCGTATTCTGGTTCATTAGCGGCTCCTACCCGTGATCCAAGGGCAGAACCAAGGTTCTGCCGGATTATCGCTGCGGTAAATAACGCAACGGGTTTACGGATTTCCCCTTGTAACGAATTTCAAAGTGCAATCGTACTGAACTGGTACCGGTGCTACCCATGGTAGCGATTTTTTGCCCCGCCTTAACTTCCTGTTGTTCCCGGACCAGCATAGAGTCGTTGTGGGCGTAGGCGCTCAGGTAGTCATCATTGTGTTTGATGATGATTAAATTACCGTACCCACGGAGCGCGTTGCCTGCGTACACCACTCTTCCCGAAGCTGTGGCGACAACAGGTTGTCCACGCGAACCGGCGATATCGATCCCTTTGTTTCCGCCTTCCGCAGCGGAGAAGTTATCGATGATCTTCCCATCAGTCGGCCAACGCCAGCTTCCCACTGGAGTTGTGCTGTTAGTCGTGCTGCTGACTGTAGGTGGTGCGACAACCGGAGCTGTGGTCGTTGCCACATTATTTGCTCCTTTCGACGGCAGCAATTTGCTACCCGACGAATTACCCGAATCATCAGAATACGTAATAACAGGTTGCTGTGCAACAGGGGTGGATTTAATTTGCGTCTGGCTCGGGGTAACTGGCACGCCGCCCTGAGTTGCATCAGCTACCGTGATAGCGTTGCCACCGGTGATGGTTTGGCCGTTGCCGTTGCCCACCTGCAGCGTTTGCCCGGCGTTCAAGCCATACGGGGCTGCGATGTTGTTGCGCTGTGCCAAATCGCGGAAATCGTTGCCGGTAATCCAGGCAATATAGAACAAGGTATCGCCACGTTTGACGGTATAGGTTTCGCCGCCGTAGCTACCTTTAGGAATATTCCCATAATTGCGATTGTACACAATGCGACCATTTTCTGTGGCCACATTATTATTGTCACTTACCATTCCACCCGTTGGTTGCGCCGATGGTGTGCCGCCGCTTAACATTCCGCCATGCGGCATCGCTGGAACAGTGCTGTTTTGCGAAGAGATCATGCCGCCACTTGGGGCTGAAGCCATACCGCTATCACCGCTGTTACCACCAATCTGGCTAATAGGTGCCTGTGTATTATCGCCAGAACTACAGCCCGCCAGCCAAAAACCTACCAAAGAAAGTGCCGCCAAACGGCGTAATTGAAATGCTGTGCTTCCCATGCTCACTGATCCCCCGTGATGGCAACCCTGAATATAAATGTGTAACGGCGTTAACCGCATTATCCACTGCGCGTAACGTTAAAAACGGTTTTTAGCATTGATAAACAAGGATAGTAACAATATCAACTGTGCCGTGCCATGTAACAGTTGTGAAGAATTGCGTAAGGGTGGCCTAGGCCAGATCGCCCTGAACCAACGGCACAAAGCGTACGGGCTCGATGATTTCTTCAATTAATTCATCGCCCTGACGACGCAAACGCTTCAACACCTGCTGATCCTCGCCAACCGGCAGCACCATTTTGCCGCCGTCACCTAATTGCGCTATCAGCAAAGTCGGAATTTCAGGTGGTGCGGCGGTCACGATAATGGCATCAAACGGGCCACGCGTCGCCCAGCCCTGCCAGCCATCGCCATGTCGGGTAGAAATATTATGCAGATCGAGTTGCTTGAGGCGGCGCTTCGCCTGCCACTGCAAGCCTTTGATGCGTTCAACGGAATAAACATGATTAACCAGATGCGCCAGAATAGCGGTCTGATAGCCAGAACCGGTGCCGATTTCCAGCACGCGCGATTCCGGCGTCAGCTCTAACAAGGCGGTCATGCGCGCCACCATGTAAGGCTGAGAGATGGTCTGGCCGTTGCCAATTGGCAGCGCAACGTTTTCCCAGGCTTTATGTTCAAACGCCTCATCGATAAAACGCTCGCGCGGCACATCAGCAATGGCTTTCAGCAGGTGTTCATCATGAATGCCCTGCGCGCGCAGTTGCTCCAAAAGCGTTTCGATGCGGCGATTCACCATGCGAGTTTTACCTCTGCCTGGATCAGCCAGTCACTTAATACCTCTTGTGCTGCATGCGCGGTCAAGTCCACATGCAGCGCGGTCAGCGAAACATAGCCCGCATCCACCGCAGCGAAATCGGTATCCGGGCCTGCATCCAGCTTTTGCCCCGGCGGGCCAATCCAGTAGAGCGGCTGGCCGCGCGGATCTTCGGTGCAGATAACCTGATCGGCGGGATGACGGCTGCCGCAGCGGGTAACGCGGAAACCTTTGATCTCCGCTAACGGCAAATCAGGCACATTGATATTGAGAATGCGGCCAGTACGCAGCGGAGCACGCGACAGCGCGCGTAACAGCGTACAGGTGATGGATGCGGCGGTGTCGTAATGCTGATGTCCGTTGAGCGAAACGGCAAGCGCAGGCAAGCCCAGATGGCGCCCTTCCATCGCCGCAGCGACGGTACCGGAGTAAATCACATCATCGCCAAGGTTTGGACCGGCATTGATGCCGGACACCACGATGTCGGGACGCGGCTGCATCAGCTTGTTAACGCCGAGGAACACGCAGTCAGTTGGCGTGCCCATTTGCACCGCGATATCACCGTTTTCGTGCGTAAAAGTACGCAGCGGCGTTTCCAGCGTTAACGAATTTGATGCGCCGCTACGATTGCGATCGGGCGCGACAACCTGCACCTCGGCAAACTCACGTAAAGCACGCGCCAGCGTCTGAATACCCGGCGCATGAATTCCATCATCGTTACTCAGCAATATCCGCATCGTTACCTTCTTGTTGGAGAAGCTCACGCACCACGCTGGTGGCAAAACTGCCGGCGGGCAGCCAGAACTGCATCTCCAGCGTCACATCATCCCACCATTCCCAGCGCAGATCCTTTGGCACCACCAGCATTGCACGGCGTGAGGGATCAACGCGCTCGCGCTCAAGCAGTGTAATCAATTCTTCTGCGCCTGCCAGGCTCTGCTGCTCAAAAAGCAGCGCATCGCCTTGCGGACCCGGATCGCCGCGACCCGGCAGCGGCGCAGTGATGCGCAGCTGATGATTATCAACGCGCTGCTGTACGTCAGGCAACTCTTCCGCCTGCGCCACAAACCAGCTTCCGCGACCGGCCAGCTGCACCGCATCGCCTACCTGCACCACATCCAGAGTGCCATCACGCTGCAAACGCGCGCTGGTCACCTGATTAAACAGATGGCTGCGGGTCGCTGACAACAGCAAACCTTTCATATTGCGATCGCGCGGACGAAATGTCTCTTTCGCCCACTGTTTCGCCTGCGTCAGGTTGTTGCCGCCGCGACCAAAGCGCTGCTCACCAAAGTAGTTCGGCACGCCGCGCTGTTGAATCTGCTGCAAACGTGCGTCGACTTCACGGCGATTGGAAATCTGACGCACCACTAAGCGGAACGCATTGCCCGCCAGCGCGCCGGTACGCAGTTTACGCTTGTGGCGAATTACCTGCAGGATCTCAACGCCTTCCAGCTGGAATCCCGCCAGATTCGGCATGCCATTGCCTGGCACGCGGAAACAGAGCGTTTGCTCGGTGACTGCATGACGATCTTTCATGCCGGCATAGCTGAGATCGCGCACCGGCACGCCGAGAAACTTGGCGATGGCTTCGGCGACAAAGCGCGTATTGCAGCCAATTTTACGGATGCGCACCAACAGCTGCTCGCCTTCGCCATCATAGGGATAGCCGAGATCTTCAATCACCACAAAATCTTCGGGATTGGCTTTGATAACGCCGGTGGCTGCGGGCACGCCGTGCAGGTAATGCAGCTCACTCATGCCTGATCGGCCTTTATCAGCAACGCGACCGCTTCACAGGCAATGCCTTCGCCACGACCGGTAAAGCCAAGCTTTTCGGTGGTGGTGGCTTTGACGTTGACGTCGTCCATATGGCATCCGAGATCTTCGGCGATATTGACGCGCATCTGCGGCACATGCGGCAACATTTTCGGTGCCTGCGCAATGATGGTCACATCGACGTTACCGATGCGATAGCCTTTCAGCTGGATTCGACGCCAGGCTTCACGCAGTAAACCACGGCTGTCAGCGCCTTTAAACGCCGGATCGGTATCCGGGAATAATTTGCCGATATCGCCCATCGCCACCGCGCCGAGTAAGGCATCGGTCAACGCATGCAGCGCCACGTCACCATCAGAATGGGCAATAAAACCGTGTTCGAAGGGAATACGCACCCCGCCAATCACTAACGGACCTTCGCCGCCAAAAGCGTGAACGTCAAAACCGTGACCGATACGCATCATGCGCTCTCCTGTAACTGAATCTGGGTAAGATAGAAGGCCGCCAGCGCCAGATCTTCTGGCCGCGTCACCTTAATATTGTCGCTACGTCCGCTCACCAACACCGGGTGATAACCGCAATACTCCAGCGCCGACGCTTCATCGGTAATGGTAGCGCCTTCATGGAGTGCGCGCGTCAGGCAAGCAGTGAGCAGTTGATGCGGGAAAAATTGCGGCGTTAACGCGTGCCATAAATCCTCGCGTTCAACGGTGTGGGCAATGGCGGTTTTGCCGGGTTCGGCGCGCTTCATGGTGTCGCGCACCGGCGCGGCCAGAATCCCGCCAACCTTGCTGTATTCACGTACCGCTAACAGGCGCGCTAAATCGTCCGGATGCAAGCAAGGACGCGCGGCGTCATGCACCAGCACCCATTCGCTGTGTTGAATGGCATTTAAGCCCGCCAGCACTGATTCGGCGCGCGTGTCGCCACCGGTCACTCTGAGAATGCGGGAATCCTGCGCCAGCGGCAGCGAGTCGAACCAGCCATCGTCATTGCTGACCGGCACAATCACCTGTTTTACCGCAGGATGTGCCAGCAGACGTGCGACGCTGTGTTCAAGAAGGGTGAATTGACCAATGGTCAGATACTGTTTTGGGCAGGCAGCCTGCATACGGCTGCCCACACCTGCGGCGGGCACCACGGCAATCACATCCGCAAGGATCGGGCGCTTGTTCATGGCTTATCGTTGTTGATTTTGCGCAGCTTGTTGCGCGTTACGTTTGTTCTGGTCTGGCACCAGACGATAGAAAGTCTCACCGGGCTTAATCATGCCCAGTTCATTACGTGCGCGTTCTTCGATCGCTTCAGAGCCGCCATTGAGATCGTCAATTTCGGCGAATAGCTGATCGTTACGCGCTTTAAGCTTGGCGTTATTCGCCTGTTGTGACGCGACGTCTTCGTTGACGCGCGTATAGTCATGAATACCGTTCTTACCCAGCCACAGGGAATATTGAAGCCATCCCAGCAGCACGAGTAGCAGTAACGTCAGTTTTCCCATCCCCGCCCCCTGAAAAACGGCCCAATCATCCCATAACTTGACGCTGGACTCCACAGCGGCGGCGAAAATGCCGCGCATGGGCGTTTAGCCGGACAAATAATGCCAGAGTAGGAGGCGAGACGGCAGGTAAAGTTTTGTAACCTGCCGATGCGTTTGCACATCAGCTGGGCGTTACCAACCGGAGAGAAATGAGAACAGCAGCCAGAACAGGCATATCACCGCTATCGCCGTGGCGATACCGCTCCAGAATAAGTGAGTGCGGATCATCAGGCTGAGCACGATGCCAATCAGCACCGAAACCGGCAGCAGCGCGAGGAAGAATGGCCAGGTGTAGAGGAAGAAGAACAGCGTGTTGGAGCCGTAGAGCATGAACGGAATCGCCAGCGCGCACCAGTACGAGAGAAAGCCAAACACGCCGCCCGGCAGTGACGAGCGAGGCTCATCCGGGGTGCGTTCATCTTTACGGGCTAGCATGGGCGTTACGTTCTGCATAGAGGTCCTGTTGACGCTAAGCGCGGCAAACCCAGAGGGATTTGCCGCTGTCGGTTCAGGATCTGATGATATCGCGGTGACGCAGCAGGTCTAACAATTGGCCGGCGAGTTTTGTAACCAATTGTTCGCCATCAAGGTGGATTTCCGGGGCGTCTGGCGCCTCGTAAACGCTATCGATGCCGGTGAAATTACGCAGCTCACCGGCGCGGGCTTTTTTGTACAAACCTTTGGGATCGCGCGCTTCGCACACCGCCAACGGCGTATCGACAAACACTTCGATAAACTGCCCTTCCGCGAGCAGATCGCGCACCATGTTACGTTCAGCGCGATGCGGCGAGATAAAGGCGGTCAACACCACTAAACCGGCATCGACCATCAGCTTCGCCACTTCGCCGACGCGGCGAATGTTCTCTTTACGATCGTCATCGCTGAAGCCGAGGTCACGGCACAGGCCGTGACGCACGTTGTCGCCATCCAGCAGATAGGTATTCACCCCCGCCCGATGCAGCGCCTGCTCCAGCGCGCCGGCCACGGTAGATTTCCCCGAGCCGGACAGCCCGGTGAACCACAGCACCACGCCTTGATGGCCGTGCTGCTGTTCGCGCTCCTCGCGCGTTACCGGATGATCGTGCCACACCACGTTTTCATCGTGCTGCGCCATTACTTACCACCCAGCAGATCGCGCGCGTTCCAGTGTGGGAAGTGACGACGCACTAGCGCGTTCAGTTCCAGCTCGAAATCGCTGAACTGGCCCGCTTGCGCACGCACATCGGTCAGCGGCTGATTGATCATGCCCGCGCCAACCGTCACGTTGCTTAGGCGATCGATAAAGATCATGCCACCGGTTACCGGATTCTGGCGATAAGCATCCAGCACCATCGGTTCGTCAAAGGTCAGTTCCACCAGGCCAATGCCGTTAAGCGGCAGGCTGTCCACCGTGCGCTTCTCCAGCGAATTGATCTCCACCTGATGGATCACTTTCTCAACGCGTGCGCGGGTTTTCTTACCGGCGATCTTCACTTCATAACTTTGCCCCGGCTGCAGCGGCTGTTCCGCCATCCACACCACGTCAACGTTGGCGGATTGCACAGCCTGCAGTTCGGCTTCCGCATCCACCAGCAGATCGCCACGGCTGATGTCGATCTCATCTTTCAGCACCAGCGTAATCGCTTCACCGGCGCCCGCTTCAGGCAGGTCGCCATCAAAGGTGACGATGCGCGAAACGGTGGATTCCACGCCTGAAGGCAGTACTTTCACGCGCTGGCCGACTTTCACCACGCCCGAAGCCAGCGTACCGGCATAACCACGGAAATCGAGATTCGGACGGTTTACATACTGCACCGGGAAACGCATCGGCTGATGATCCGCCACGCGGTTCAGTTCAACGGTTTCTAATACGTCGAGCAGCGTTGGGCCGCTGTACCACGGCATGGTAACGCTTGGCGTTGCCACGTTATCGCCTTCCAGCGCCGACATCGGCACAAAGCGAATATCGAGGTCTTCCGGCAGTTGCGCAGCGAAATCGAGGTAATCCTGTTTGATCTGCTCGAAGGTTTCTTGCTTGTACTCCACCAGATCCATCTTATTGATGGCGACCACCAGATGCTTGATGCCGAGCAGCGTGGAGATAAAGCTGTGACGACGCGTCTGATCCAGCACGCCTTTACGCGCATCGATCAGCAGGATCGCCAAATCGCAGGTCGATGCACCGGTCGCCATGTTGCGGGTGTACTGCTCGTGTCCCGGCGTGTCGGCAATAATAAATTTGCGCTTTTCGGTAGAGAAGTAGCGATACGCCACATCAATAGTGATGCCCTGCTCGCGCTCGGCCTGCAAGCCATCGACCAGCAACGCCAGATCCAGCTTCTCGCCCTGGGTGCCGTGACGTTTGCTGTCGTTGTGCAGTGAGGAGAGCTGATCTTCATAAATTTGACGCGTGTCGTGCAGCAAGCGACCAATCAAGGTACTTTTGCCGTCGTCGACGCTACCGCAGGTAAGGAAACGCAGCAGGCTTTTATGTTGTTGCGCGGTCAGCCAAGCTTCTACGCCGCCCTGATCGGCAATCTGTTGTGCAATAACGGTATTCATCTGCGTCTCCTTAGAAATAACCCTGACGTTTCTTCATTTCCATCGAACCAGCCTGGTCACGGTCAATCACGCGGCCCTGGCGTTCACTGGTGGTGGAGACCAGCATCTCTTCAATAATTTCCGGCAGCGTCTGCGCTTCTGATTCCACCGCGCCGGTCAGCGGCCAGCAGCCGAGGGTACGGAAACGCACCATGCGCTGTTTGATCACTTCGCCTGGCTGCAGATCGATACGGTCGTCATCGATCATCATCAGCATGCCATCACGCTCCAGCACCGGACGCGGCGCCGCGAGATACAGCGGCACGATCTCGATATTCTCGAGGAAGATGTACTGCCAGATATCCAGCTCGGTCCAGTTGGAGAGCGGGAACACGCGAATGCTTTCGCCTTTGTTAATCTGGCCGTTGTAGTTGTGCCACAGCTCAGGACGCTGATTTTTTGGGTCCCAGCGGTGGAAGCGATCGCGGAAGGAGTAGATACGCTCTTTCGCGCGCGACTTCTCTTCATCACGACGCGCGCCGCCAAAGGCCGCATCAAAGCCGTATTTGTTCAGCGCCTGCTTCAGGCCTTCGGTTTTCATGATGTCGGTGTGCTTGGCGCTGCCGTGTACGAACGGGTTGATGCCCATCGCCACGCCTTCCGGGTTGCGATGCACCAGCAGCTCCGCGCCCATCGCTTTCACGGTGCGATCGCGGAACTCGTACATTTCACGGAATTTCCAGCCGGTATCAACATGCAGCAGCGGAAACGGCAGCGTGCCCGGATAGAAGGCTTTGCGCGCCAGATGCAGCATGACCGAGGAGTCTTTACCGATGGAGTACATCATCACCGGATTGCTGAACTCGGCCGCCACCTCGCGGATGATATGGATACTCTCTGCCTCCAGCTGGCGCAGATGAGTAAGTCGATTTTGGTCCATAATTTTTCCTCAAGCCAAATTGACAACGGCGGACTCGCGAGCCCCCTGCTGTGCCGAATGTTGGAACCAGGCCAATTGCCCGTGCAAATTCACTACTTCGCCAATCACTAATAGTGCTGGCGTGGGCGCGGCGGCTGCCAGCGCTTCCAGTTGATCTAAGGTTCCGGTCAGCACCTGCTGATCCTGACGCGTGCCGCGCCCAATCACCGCCACCGGTGTGGAGGCGGCGCGGCCATGTTCGATAAGCCCGGCAGCGATTTCCGCCGCTTTCACCGTGCCCATATAAATCGCTAAGGTTTGACGTGCGCGCGCCAGCGACGGCCAATCAATGCCGTCGCCATCAGCGCGGCAGTGACCGGTAATAAACAGCACGCTCTGCGCGTGGTCGCGATGGGTCAGCGGGATACCGGCATAGGCGGTTGCGCCGGCTGCTGCGGTAATGCCCGGCACCACCTGGAACGGAATGCCTGCCGCCTGCGCCGCCTGCAACTCTTCGCCACCGCGGCCAAAGATAAACGGATCGCCGCCTTTCAAGCGCACCACGCGTTTGCCCTGTTTAGCCAGCGTCACCAGCATCTGATTGGTCTCTTCCTGCGGCACCGAATGCGCACCGGCGCGTTTGCCGACGCAGATGCGGTCGGCATCACGGCGCACCAGCTCAAGCACTTCGTCGCTGACCAGATGGTCATACAGCACCACATCGGCCAACTGCATCACCTGCAAGCCACGTAGCGTCAGCAAACCGCTGTCGCCCGGACCGGCGCCTACCAGTGTGATTTCACCCTGATTGTCGCTGTCGTTCTCCAGTTCGTGATCCAGCGTGCGCCGCGCTTCATTGACGTTGCCCGCCGCCATCTGGCTGGCGAACCGACCATTAAAGGCGCGTTCCCAGAAACGACGGCGTTCAGACATGCGGTGATAGCGCTGCTTCACCTTATCGCGCCACTGGCCAGCCACTTCCGCCATCTGTCCGAGATTGGCCGGCAGTAAAGCTTCAATTTTTTCACGTAGCAAACGCGCTAATACCGGCGCGGTGCCGCTGGAGGAGATCGCCACCACCAGCGGTGAACGGTCAACAATCGACGGGAAGATAAAGCTGCATTTCGGCTGATCGTCCACCACGTTCACCAGCTTGTGGCGCGCGTTGGCGGCATCGAACACCTGCGCGTTCAGCGCGTTGTCATCGGTAGCGGCAATCACAAGGAACACGCCATCCAGCTGCGCCGGATCGAAGCTGTGGGCGATCCATTCAATCGCCTCAATTTCCAGCAGCGCCTGCAGCTCATGGCCGAGTTCGCGCGCGGCGACCAGCACACGCGCGCCGGCACGCCGCAGCAGTTCTATTTTGCGCGCAGCGATTTCGCCACCGCCGACAACCAGCACCGGACGGCTTTTGAGATCGGCAAAGAGAGGCAGATAATCCACGTTAACCTTGCTAGTTTTACAATAAGTTAACGCGACTATACGTCCCGCCCTTCGGACAGATGAAATTACGAATTGGAATGAGTAGTTACCGAATGGAATAACGACCCAGGATTGCTGATAACATTTTGTGCTTAACAAATGATATTGCTGGTGTTTCGGAGCAATTCAAATTGTGCAAGCGTCATCACAGTTTCATACTATCTCGGAATTTTTTTAGCATCACTGGATGTCAGAAAAGGACTATCACTATGTTTGCCATTTTCCGCCGCTGCGTGCTGACAGCACTGCTTGCGGGCGGTTTGCCTTTCTTAGCTCAGGCTGCGAGCACTTCCACCGCGCCGGGGCATTTTGCCGAACAGCAATTACGCCATATCGCCACCTATTTCCCCGGCCGCATGAGCGGCAGCCCGGCCGAGTTGTTGACTGCTGATTATCTGCAGCAGCAGTTCAGCCAGTTGGGATATCAGAGTAATACCCGCCAGTTCAAAACCAGCTATAACTGGCTGGAGAAAAAGGGCGAGATCCGCCCGCACAAAGTCACTGCCACCTCGGTGATTGCCGCGCGTGCCGGTGAGGTACCGCAGGAGATCCTGATCGTTACGCATCTGGATACCTGGACACCGCTCAGCCGCCATGAAGCGGATAACAATCTCGGCGGCCTGCGTTTGCAGGGCGTGGATGACAATGCCTCCGGGCTGGGCGTGATGCTGGAGCTGGCGCAGGCACTGAGTAAGACGCCGCTGCATTACGGCGTGCGCTTTGTGGCGCTGAGCGCCGGTGAAGCCGGTTTGCACGGCATGGATGATTATCTGGCGCGCATGAGCGTGCAGGAGAAGAAAAACACGCTGCTGGTGATCGATCTGAATAGCCTGATCGTTGGCGATCATCTCTACTTTAATAGCGGCATCAATACGCCATCGGCGGTACGCAAGCAGACCAGCGCGCGCGCCGTGCAGCTGGCGCACCGCTACGGCATCTCAGCGGCCAGCCACGCGATGACTGCACGCGATTATCCCGGCGTGAACCCGTTCGATAAAGCCGGCATGCCATTGCTGGATGTCACCGCCGCCAACTGGGCGCTGGGCAACAAAGATGGGCAGCAACAGCGCACGCGCTCCAGCCACTTCCCGGCAGGCAACGTGCGCCATCAAACCGAGCGCGATAACCTCAACTATCTCGATCACTGGCTGCCAGGCCGCATCACGCAACGCACGCGTGACAGCGTGAAGATTCTGCTGCCGCTGCTAACCGAGCTCGCTAATCCGACAACCTAAGGATTCACTATGTACGTGGTATACCTGAACTATTTTCGTCCGGTAGAAGAAGTGGAAGCGTTACTCGACCCACATGTTGCGTGGCTTAATCGCTATTTTGACAGCGGCATATTTATTGCGGCGGGACGTAAAGATCCGCGCACCGGCGGCGTGTTGCTGGTGAAGGATATTGATCGTGCGCGGCTGGATACCATTCTGGCGGAAGATCCGTTTGTGGCAGTGGCACATTATGAAGTGACGAAAGTGAATGTGACGCGTGCGGCGGAAGAGTTTGCGGTGTTGAAAGGGATTTGATCAAAAAGGAGCGCATGAATGCGCTCCCTACGTTGTAGGGTCGGCATTTATGCCGACCTGGTCAATCAACCCTCATGCAACCCGCATTCGCGCTTCAGGCCGAAGAAGCGCGTCTCTTCTTCTGCCATGCCCGGCTCCCACTTTTTGGTGGTATGCGTATCGCCCACTGACAGATAACCTTCATCCCACAGCGGATGGTATTTCAATCCGTGCTTGGTCAGATATTGATGCACCTGACGGTTATCCCAATCAATGATCGGCAGAATCTTGAACACGCCGCGCTGCACCGCCAGCACCGGCAAGCTGGCGCGACTGCCAGATTGATCGCGGCGCAGGCCAGCAAACCAGGTTTGCGCGCCCAGCGTTTCCAGCGCGCGGTTCATCGGTTCCACTTTGTTGATCTGGTTGTACTGCTCAATCCCTTCGACGCCCTGCTCCCACAGTTTGCCGTAACGTGCTTCCTGCCATGCCGCTGAGGTATCAGCACGGAAAATCTGCAGGTTGAGATTGAGCTTATCGGTCAGCTCATCAATAAAGCGATAGGTTTCCGGGAACAGATAACCGGTATCGGTCAGGATCACCGGAATGTCCGGCTTCTGCTGCGTCACCATATGCAGCAAAACCGCCGCCTGAATACCAAAGCTGGATGACAGCACAAATGCGCCTGGCAGCTGTTCTAATGCCCAGCCCACACGTTGTTCAGCGGAGAGTTTCTCCAGCTGCACGTTGCTTTCAGCCAACGCCATAATGCGGTCAACTTTTGATGAACCGTTCAGTGCTGCGAGATCGAGTACCGTCATACTGCCTCCGAGTCCCAGAAATCACGGGCGGGATCAACCACGGCTTTAATGATGCCGGTGCGAATCACGAAGTCGCCAAAGCCTTCATCGGCCTGACGCTCGGTTGCCCAGCGCGCCACTAGCTCATCGATGCTGGCAAGGATTTCGCCTTCGTTGATGTTCTCGCGGTACATGCGTGGGATGCGCGTACCTTCGCGGTTGCCGCCAATGTGTAAGTTGTAACGACCCGGCGCTTTACCCACCAGACCTAACTCCGCCAGCAAAGCACGGCCACAACCATTTGGGCAACCGGTAACGCGTAACACTATGTGCTCTTCGCCGACGCCGTGCTTGTGCATGATCTCTTCCACTTTGGTGACGAACGACGGCAGGAAGCGCTCGGCTTCGGCCATCGCCAGCGGACAAGTCGGGAACGCCACACACGCCATGGAGTTTTCACGCTGCGGCGTGACCGCTTCCATCAAACCGTGTTCACGGGCGATGGCTTCGATCTGCGCTTTTTGCTTCTCCGGCACGCCAGCCACAATCAGGTTCTGGTTGGCGGTCAGGCGGAAATCGCCCTGATGCACTTTCGCGATTTCAGCGATGCCGCGTTTCAGCGGACGGCCAGGATAATCCAGCAGACGGCCGTTCTCGATAAACAGCGTCAGGTGCCACTTCTTATCGATGCCTTTCACCCAGCCAATACGGTCGCCGCGCGAAGTGAACGCATACGGACGAATCGGTTCGAATGTCAGACCGGCACGCTTTTCCACTTCCGCTTTGAAGGTCTCAACGCCGACGCGTTCCAGCGTGTACTTGGTCTTGGCATTTTTACGATCGGTACGGTTACCCCAATCGCGCTGCGTAGTGACGACAGCGGCCGCCACGTCGAGGATCTTCTCAACCGGCAGGAAACCAAACTCGCTCGCGGTGCGCGCGTAGGTCGCTTTGTTGCCGTGATCAATCGACAAGCCGCCGCCAACCAGCAGGTTAAAGCCAATCAGCTTGCCCTTCTCGGCGATGGCGATGAAGTTCAGGTCATTGGCGTGCAGATCGACATCGTTATGCGGCGGCACCACAACGGTGGTTTTGAATTTACGCGGCAGATAGGTTTCGCCAAGAATCGGCTCTTTATCTGTGGTCGCGACCTTCTCTTTGTCCCACCAGATTTCAGCGTAAGCGCGGGTTTGCGGCAGCAGATGCTCTGACAGCTTTTTCGCCCATTCGTACGCTTCCTGATGCAGCTCTGATTCCACCGGATTCGAGGTGCACAGCACGTTACGGTTAACGTCGTTGGCGGTCGCCAGCGCATCCAGCCCGACTTCGTGCAGCATCTGGTGCGTCGGCTTCACGTTCTTCTTCAGAATGCCGTGAAACTGGAAAGTCTGACGGTTAGTCAAACGGATGCTGCCGTAAATGGTTTTATCGGTGGCGAATTTATCAATCGCCAGCCACTGCGTTGGCGTGATAATTCCGCCCGGCAGACGGCAGCGCAGCATCATGGCATGACGCGGTTCGAGTTTCTGCGCTGCACGCTCGGCACGAATATCGCGGTCATCCTGCTGGTACATGCCGTGGAAACGGATCAGCAGGAAGTTGTCGCCGGTGAAGCCGCCGGTCAGACCATCGTCGAGATCGTCGAGGATGGTGCCGCGCAGGTAGTTGCTCTGTTTTTTCAGACGCTCAGCGTCGACCAACTTGCCTTCAACGACCAGCGGTCCAGGATGTTTTTCGCTCATTAGTAAACGTCTCGCTGATAACGGCGCTCAATGCGCAGCTCACTTAAAAATTCGTCAGCCGTTTCACGATCCATGCCGCCGTGTTCGACCACCACATCCAGTAATGCCTGCTCAACGTCTTTCGCCATACGATTGGCGTCGCCGCAGACGTAAAGGTGCGCGCCTTCCTGTAACCAGCTCCACACCTCCGCACCTTTGGCGCGGATTTTATCTTGTACGTAAACTTTCTCGGCCTGATCGCGTGACCATGCCAGATCGATATTGGTCAGCAGGCCATCTTTGACGTACTTCTGCCACTCCACCTGATAGAGGAAATCATCGGTGAAGTGCGGGTTGCCGAAGAACAGCCAGTTTTTGCCGCCTGCGCCATCGTTGTCACGCTGCTGCATAAAGGAGCGGAACGGCGCGATGCCGGTGCCCGGACCAATCATGATCACTGGCGTTTCCGGATTAGCCGGTAAGCGGAAGTTATCGTTGTGCTCGATGAAGACGCGAATTTCGCCATCCTCTTCGATACGATCCGCTAACCAGGTTGAGGCGCCGCCCCCGCGCTGGCGACCGTCGATTTCAAAGCGCACCGCACCCACGGTGATGTGCACTTCGGTTTCGTTCTCCGCCTGTGATGAGGCAATGGAATACAGGCGCGGCGTCAGCGGACGCAGCAGGCCAGCTAATTGTTCGGCATTCAGTTCTGTCGGTGCCTGACGCACCATATCGACAATCGGGAAGCTCTGCGCATAGCTCTGCAGCTTCGGCTTGTCACCGGCCAGCGCCAGCAACGCGTCATTGCGGGACAGCGCCGCATACTGCTCAACGATTTGTGGCGTGTTGACCGTCAGCTCGAAATGCGTTTTCAGCGCTTCAGCCAGCGGCAGAGTTTTGCCCTGCACCTCTACCGGCTCGTCACCTTTCAGCCACACCAGCTGCAGCAGTTCCTGCACCAGCTCGTCATCGTTTTCAAACCACACGCCCAGCGCATCGCCCGGCTGGTAGCGCAGGCCAGAATCGCCAAGGTCGATCTCAATGTGACGTACATCTTTATCCGAATCGCGTCCGGTGATCTTCTGGTTAGCCGCAAAGCTGGCCACCAGCGGCTCTTCTTTGGTGTACGGACTGCTGTCGACCAGATTGACGCTGCCCGCCGCCGTGATGGCGGCCTGTGCTGGCGATTCGCTCGGCACTCGCGCTTTCAGAATTTCAGTGATCTGCTGACGCCAGGCGTTCGCCTGCTCTTTGTATTCAACATCAGCATCCACACGATCCAGCAGACGTTCTGCACCCAGCTCAGCCAGACGCTCATCAAAGTCTTTACCGGCTTTGCTGAAAAACTCATAAGAGGTATCGCCAAGACCGAACACCGCAAACGCGGTGCCCTCAAACTTCGGCGCTTTCTTCGACAGCAGGAACTTGTGCAGCGCCACGGCTTCTTCCGGTGGCTCGCCCTCGCCTTGCGTGGAGGTGACAACCACCAGCAACTTTTCCTGACCGATCTGCTTGAATTTATAATCGCCGGCATTAACCAGATTGACGCTCAGCTTGGCAGCCAGCAGGTCGTCACGCAGCTGCTCAGCCAGGCGACGCGCGTTACCGGTCTGCGAGGCGGAGATCAGCGTGATGGTCGGGGTTTCTGCCTGAACCGGCGCTGGCGCGGCAACCGCACCCGGCGTCTGGTTGACCATGCCCCAGAAATAGCCGGAGAGCCAGGCCATCTGAGTGGTGTTGAAATCCGTGGTCGCCGCCTGTAAGCGCGCGAGTTGCTCCGGTGATAACGGAAGCAGTGAACCTGGTGCCTGAGTCGTCATTGCGTTAAAAATTCCAGTGTCAGAAGTCCGGATCAATATGTTGCGAAAGAATGCGTAGGTTACCGGGCTGTATATTAACGATTAAATACGCCTTCGACATATTAAATAACCAAAATGACTAAGTGGTTTTTCGGGTAAAGTTAACCAGCAAAAGTGGTAAATGAAGGCGATATGATTCAATGAGTTAATTAAGCGTTTGCCGTTGAGAAGGCGCAAAATGCCCTTTTCGTTGCCAGCGGGTGCGAAAAATCTGCAATTCAGGTAGACTTCAGCGGTTTTTAAGTCTGAGAGCCATTATGTCTACCACGTTATTTAAAGAGTTCCAGTTCGAATCTGCCCACCGCTTACCTCACGTGCCGGAAGGCCACAAATGCGGGCGTTTGCACGGCCATTCGTTCCTGGTGCGATTAGAAATTACCGGCGAAGTGGATGCGCATACCGGTTGGGTAATGGATTTTGCCGAACTGAAGGCGAAGTTTAAGCCACTGTATGAACGCCTTGATCATCACTATCTGAATGACATTCCGGGTTTAGAAAACCCTACCAGTGAAGTGCTGGCAAAATGGATTTGGGATCAGATGAAGCCGATTCTGCCGGAATTAAGCGCGGTGATGATTAAAGAGACCTGCACCGCCGGTTGTATCTACAAAGGTTAATTGTGTTTTCGGGCTGCGTTAGTGCAGCCTGACTTTCCTGCTATACGCTTCTTTACTTACCTTTCATCCCACTGTCATCTGTCGCCTCTACGTTGTTGTCTCCTTCATTAAAGATCAAGAGAATCAACAATGAACCTGGTAAAACGCCTTTCCCTGATTGCAGTTTTTGTTTCCGCCTCTGCCGCCGTTCAGGCGCAAAATATTCTCGATTTTCCACAACCGGATAAAGTGCCGGATGAGTTCTTTGCCGTAACCGAAATTCCAGCGGGTGGCATGATCAAATATGAAACCGATGCCAAAACCGGCTTCATCTTTGCTGACCGCTTCCAGTCAATGCCGGTTGCCTATCCTGCAAACTATGGCTCGCTGACGCAGTCGCTGGCGGGAGATGGTGATCCGCTGGATGTGATTTTCTATACCCGCGCGCCGCTACAACCGGGCACGTTGATCAAACTCCGTCCGATTGGCGTGCTGAAAATGATTGATGGCGGCGAAAAGGACGACAAAATCGTCGCCGTGCCAACCAGCAAAATCGACCCGACCTACGACGACATTAAAGAGATGAGCGACCTGCCGAAGATCGAGCAAGAGCGTTTGCAGGCATTCTTCCGCGTGTATAAACAGTTGCCGGATGGCCGGAAGAAAGTGGAGCTGAACGGTTTTGAAGATGCGGCGAAAGCCAAAACTGAAATCAAACAGGCGTTTGATGCCTATAAAGCGAAGCAGTAAAGTTTGCGGTCGCCATGAATGGCGACCCTACATGTAGGGTGCGCATTTATGCGCACCAGGCCGAATTAGGCGATATTCAAATATTTGTGCGTCTGCATCGAAAGCCGCCAGTTGCGAGCGATGCAGGTTTCGATGCAGAGTTTAGTAGCCGCATCGCCACGACTGATGGGTTGCAGCGCCACAATGCGCTTTTTATCGTCGTGCAATCCCGCCAGCAATTCATCTAACGCTTCCACATCACGCTCACGCGCCACCGGATGCTTGATTTCATCTGCGCGCTGCAATGCCTGCGGCAATACGTCGTAGCCACCACGCATATTCACCTTGGGTGAAACCGTCACCCAGGTTGCGTCAGAACACTGCACTTCGTGCGTGCCGCTGGTTTCGATCTGGCAGGCAAAACCCGCCGCTTCTAATTGTTCCGTCAAAGGGCGCAGATCAAAAATCGCCGGTTCGCCGCCGGTGATCACCACATGACGTGCGGTCCAGCCCTGACGTTGAATGGTGTCGATCAGCATCGCCGCATCGGCGCTGCCCCACGCATCGCTCTCCACGGTTTTGACCAGAATATCGCCGAGCGAGGTCTCCCGATCCGCCCGCTTTTCCCAGGTATGTTTGGTATCACACCAGCTACAGCCCACCGGACATCCTTGTAAGCGGATGAACAGCGCCGGAACACCGGTGTAAAAACCTTCGCCCTGCAGCGTCTGGAACATTTCGTTAATCGGGTAGAACATTTTTCACTCACGTCTAAAATTTGAGGCGCAGATTATGGCAGATCTTGCGCGCTGAGTAACAGCTGCTTCGTGCCAAATAAAAGCAAAAGCCCCGCACAAGGCGGGGCTCTATTCAGACGATGCTGCCCGCAGGCAGCATACTCAGACGATTACGCCTGGCCTTTAACTTCTTTCAGACCGTTGAACGGTGCTTTGCTGCCCAGCGCTTCTTCGATACGAATCAGCTGGTTGTACTTAGCAACACGGTCAGAACGGCTCATAGAACCGGTTTTGATCTGGCCAGCTGCAGTACCTACCGCCAGGTCAGCGATGGTTGCATCTTCGGTTTCACCTGAACGGTGTGAAATCACCGCAGTGTAACCCGCATCTTTCGCCATCTTGATTGCAGCCAGAGTTTCGGTCAGTGAACCGATCTGGTTGAATTTGATCAGGATGGAGTTAGCGATGCCTTTATCGATACCTTCTTTCAGGATCTTGGTGTTGGTTACGAACAGGTCGTCACCTACCAGCTGGAGTTTGTCGCCCAGCACTTTGGTCTGGTATGCGAAACCAGCCCAGTCAGATTCGTCCAGACCATCTTCGATAGAAACGATTGGATACTGATTAGCCAGATCTTCCAGGAAGTGCGTGAACTCTTCAGAAGTGAAGGCTTTGTTGCCTTCGCCAGCCAGCACATATTTGCCGTCTTTGTAGAATTCAGATGCTGCGCAGTCCATCGCCAGGGTGATGTCTTTGCCCAGCTCGTAGCCTGCTGCTTTTACCGCTTCAGCGATAACAGCCAGTGCTTCGGCGTTAGAACCCAGGTTTGGCGCGTAGCCACCTTCGTCACCAACAGCGGTGCTCATGCCTTTCGACTTCAGCACTTTCGCCAGGTGATGGAAGACTTCAGAACCCATGCGAATCGCTTCTTTCAGGGTTGGCGCGCCAACTGGCTGAATCATGAATTCCTGGATGTCGACGTTGTTGTCGGCGTGCTCACCACCGTTGATGATGTTCATCATTGGCAGCGGCATAGAGTATTTGCCTGGGGTGCCATTCAGTTCAGCGATATGTGCGTACAGCGGCAGGCCTTTTGAGGCAGCAGCAGCTTTAGCAGCAGCCAGTGAAACCGCCAGAATGGCGTTAGCACCGAAGTTAGATTTGTTCTCAGTACCGTCCAGCTCGATCATGATCTTATCGATGTTCGCCTGGTCTTTGGCATCTTTACCGGTTACCGCGTTAGCGATTGGACCGTTAACAGCCGCAACCGCTTTGGTTACGCCTTTGCCCAGGAAACGAGATTTGTCACCGTCACGCAGCTCCAGTGCTTCGCGAGAACCGGTTGATGCACCTGATGGCGCAGCAGCCAGACCAACGAAACCGCCTTCCAGATGCACTTCTGCTTCTACAGTTGGGTTGCCACGGGAGTCGATGATTTCGCGACCGATGACTTTTACGATTTTGGACATTCGATTTTCCTCAGTACAAGTTAGTCAATCCTAAGACAAACAACGCGCGAAAAGTTCGCGCGCTGTTCGTGAAACTTACTTCGCTAAACGCTTCTGGTGTTCCTGCGCGGCTTTCACAAAGCCAGCGAACAGCGGATGACCATCGCGTGGGGTCGACGTGAATTCCGGGTGGAACTGACAGGCAACAAACCACGGATGGTTCGGGATCTCGATGATCTCAACCAGCTGATCGTCGCCAGAACGACCGGCAATATGCAGACCCGCCGCTTCAATCGGCTTCAGCAACATATTGTTTACTTCGTAACGATGACGGTGGCGCTCGGTAATGATTTCAGAACCGTACAACTGACGCACTTTGCTTTCCGGCGTCAACTGGCACTGCTGGCTGCCCAGACGCATGGTGCCGCCCAGATCGCTCTGCTCAGTACGCTGCTCAACGTTGCCCTCTTCGTCACGCCATTCGGTGATAAGCGCAACCACCGGATACTTACAGTCTGGCACAAATTCCGTAGAGTTCGCGCCTTCCATACCGGCAACGTTGCGGGCAAATTCCATCAGCGCAACCTGCATGCCCAGGCAAATCCCCAGGTAAGGCACGTTGTTCTCACGAGCGTATTGCGCCGTCATCATTTTGCCTTCCACACCACGGTAGCCGAAGCCGCCAGGGATCAGAATAGCATCCAGATCTTTCAGTAATTCGACACCGCGCGTTTCAACATCCTGCGAGTCGATCAGTTTGATGTTCACGGTAACGCGATTTTTCAGGCCGCCGTGTTTCAGCGCTTCAATCACTGACTTGTACGCATCTGGCAGTTCGACATATTTGCCGACCATACCGATGGTCACTTCGCCGCCCGGATTGGCTTCTTCGTAAATTACCTGTTCCCATTCGGCCAGGTTCGCTTCCGGTGCGTTCAGATTGAAACGCTTGCAGATGTAATCATCCAGACCTTGCGATTTCAGCATGCCTGGAATCTTGTAGATGGAATCCACATCTTTCAGGGAAATAACCGCTTTTTCTGGCACGTTACAGAACAGCGCGATTTTAGCGCGTTCGTTCGCAGGCACAGCGCGGTCAGAACGGCAGATCAGCACGTCTGGCTGAATCCCGATCGACAGCAGCTCTTTCACTGAATGCTGGGTTGGCTTGGTTTTCACTTCGCCTGCGGCCGCCATATACGGCACCAGCGTCAGGTGCATATACATGGTGTGTTCACGACCGACATCGACCGCCATCTGGCGAATCGCTTCGAGGAACGGCAGAGATTCGATATCACCCACGGTACCGCCGATCTCGACCAGAACGACGTCATGACCTTCGCCGCCTTCAATGATGCGCTCTTTGATGGCGTTGGTGATGTGTGGGATAACCTGAATCGTGGCGCCCAGATAGTCACCGCGACGCTCTTTGCGCAGCACTTCTGAGTAGATACGACCGGTAGTAAAGTTGTTGCGGCGCGACATTTTAGTGCGGATGAAGCGCTCGTAGTGACCTAAATCCAGATCGGTTTCGGCCCCATCATCGGTAACAAATACTTCACCGTGCTGCGTTGGGCTCATGGTACCCGGATCGACGTTGATGTACGGATCGAGTTTCATGATGGTCACATTCAGACCACGTGCTTCAAGGATAGCTGCGAGGGAGGCTGCGGCAATGCCTTTGCCCAGAGAGGAAACGACCCCGCCGGTCACAAAAATATAATTCGTTGTCATGCTGAACCTGAGAGTTTAGGTTTAAAGACGGTGGAATAACCAAGACGGGAAAATAGTATACTTGAAGTCGTCTTAAGCCACAATTGATGAATCACACCATCATCCTCCACAGGTAAGCCGGTAACATAGCGGATAGCATGGTGTGAAATGTTGATGTACGTCACAAAGTCGCCGCAAGGCTGAATCGAGTAAGCTCAAGCGGCGAATTTATGCGCAGTGATGGAATAATCGTCAGATTTGCTTACTGCTTGTTCTCCAACACTTTCACCTGCTGCCAGGCCTCTTCCATTTGATCCAGGGTGGCATCGCTCATCGCTAAACCTTGTGAGGCGATAATGGCTTCAACCTGACGGAAGCGGCGCTCAAACTTATCGTTGGCTTTCTGTAACGCGACTTCCGCTTTGCTGCCCAAATGGCGTGATAAATTGACGGTCGCGAACAACAAATCACCAATCTCCTCTTCCAGCTTGTCGTTATCCACCACCGCTTGCTGCGCTTCGTGCATCACTTCGTCGATCTCTTCATGCACTTTATCCAGCACCGGACCGAGATTATTCCAGTCAAAGCCCACCGTGCTGCAACGTTTCTGAATTTTGTGCGCGCGCATCAATGCTGGCAGCGCTTTGGGGATGTCATCTAACGCAGAGTGCTGCGATTTTTCCGCGCGTTCGCTGTGTTTGATCGCTTCCCAGTTTTTCAGCACTTCTTCGCTGGTTTCGGCCTGAACATCACCAAAAATATGTGGATGACGGCGCTCAAGTTTGTCGCTGATGGCGTTGCAGACGTCGTCAAAATTGAAGCGCTGCTGCTCATCGGCCATCTGTGCGTAGAACACCACCTGAAACAGCAGATCGCCAAGTTCACCGCGCAGATCGGCAAAATCTTCGCGCTGAATGGCATCGATCACTTCGTAGGTTTCTTCTAGCGTGTAGGGCGCGATCGAGGCGAAGGTTTGCTGACGATCCCACGGGCAGCCGCGCTCCGGGTCGCGCAAGGTTTGCATGATGGTGAGCAGGCGGTTTAAGGGCGTCATGAGAGGATCCTTTGGGGCTGATATGTAAAAAGGTCGCCATGAATGGCGACCCTACGGCGTAATTTGTCGGGTCGGCATTTATGCCGACCTGGAAATCAGTGCAAACGACGCGCGTCGATAATGTCCGGCACCTGATTAAGGCGTGCCAGCACGCGGCCAAGCACTTGCTGGTTGTAGATCTCAATATCCATATCAATGGTCGCCAGCTGTTTTTTGGTGTCGCTGCGGCTAGAGACGCCGAGCACGTTGACCTTTTCGTTAGCCAGAATGGTGGTGATATCGCGCAGCAGACCGCTACGATCGTTGGCGGTGACACGCACCACCAGCGAGTAACCGCTGGAGTAATCCTCGCCCCACACCGCATCAACGATTCGTTCCGGTGCGTGCGAAATCAGCTCGGTTAACTGGTCGCAGTCGGCGCGGTGAATCGAGATACCGCGTCCCTGGGTGATAAAGCCCACGATATCGTCGCCAGGAATCGGCTGGCAGCAACGGGCGATGTGGTGCAGCAGATTGCCCACGCCTTCCACTACCACGCGACCGCTCTCTTTACGCGCCGACGGTGCATGTGACTTTTGCGTCAGCAGGCGCAGCGCCTCGCGATCTTCCTCTTCAGCGCTCGGCTTGTTGAGCTTGCCTTGCAGGAAATTGACCATCTGATTGAGGCGAATATCGCCGCCGCCAATCATCGCCAGCAGCTCATCCTGCGAACTGACGTTATAGCGCGGCAGCAGCAGTTTCTCCGCTTCGCGCATGCTGATATCCATTTGATTCAGCTCGTTTTCGAGGATCTGACGGCCAGCAATAATATTTTTGTCACGATCCTGCTTACGGAACCAGGCGTGAATTTTCGAGCGTCCGCGGCTGGTGGTGATATAGCCGAGGTTCGGGTTCAGCCAATCGCGGCTTGGATTCGGCTGCTTCTGGGTGATCACTTCGATCTGATCGCCCATCTGCAACTGATAGGTAAACGGCACGATGCGCCCGCTGATTTTGGCGCCAATGCAGCGGTGGCCGATATCGCTGTGAATGTGGTAAGCGAAGTCGAGCGGCGTTGAACCTGCCGGCAGATCGACCACGTCGCCTTTCGGGGTAAACACATACACGCGGTCATCAAAGACCTGGCTGCGCACCTCTTCCAGCATCTCGCCGGAATCGGCCATCTCTTCCTGCCAGGTAATCAGCTTACGCAGCCAGGCGATGCGTCCTTCATGTCCTGCCGCGCCACGCGCATTGCTGGAGGTTGGACCTTCTTTGTACTTCCAGTGTGCGGCGACGCCCAGCTCGGCGTCTTCGTGCATCTGGCGCGTACGAATCTGGATTTCCACCGTTTTGCCCTGCGGCCCCAGCACCACGGTATGAATCGATTGATAGCCGTTGGGCTTGGGATTGGCAACGTAGTCGTCAAACTCACTCGGCAGATGGCGAAACAGCGTATGTACCGTTCCGAGCGCGCCGTAGCAATCCTGCAGACGTTCAGCCACGATGCGCACCGCGCGCACGTCAAACAGCTCATCGAACGCTAAAGACTTCTTCTGCATCTTGCGCCAGATGCTGTAGATGTGTTTTGGGCGGCCATAGACTTCGGCACGCACGCCCTCTTTCTGCATCTCGGCGCGCAGGTTGGCGACGAAGCTTTCGATGTAGCCTTCGCGATCGATACGGCGTTCGTGCAGCAGCTTAGCAATACGTTTGTATTCATCGGGATGCAGATAGCGGAAGCAGTAATCTTCCAGCTCCCATTTGAGCTGGCCGATACCAAGACGGTTGGCCAGCGGCGCGTAAATATTGGTGCTCTCTTTCGCCGCGAGCACGCGCTCATCTTCTGGCGCGTCTTTCATTTCACGCAGATGGGCGATACGTTCCGCCAGCTTGATGACCACGCAGCGGAAATCTTCCACCATCGCCAGCAGCATGCGGCGCACGTTATCCACCTGCTCGGAAGCCATCGAATCGTTGTGAATCGCTTTCAGCTGGCGAATGGCATCCATGTCGCGCACGCCATGCACCAGCATCACAATCTCTTTGCCAAAGGCTTTTTCGAGATCCTCTTCGCTCACCACATCGGCGTTGGCGAGCGGGAACAGCAGCGCCGCGCGCAGGCTGTCGATGTCCATGCTGAGCATGGTGAGAATTTCCACCATCTCAATACCGCGCCACAGCAGCAGAGCTTGATCAGGATGGTTGTGCGTTTCGGCTTCACAGTAGCGCCACGCATCCGCCAGTCGCTGACAGGATTGCGGATTGTTGATACTTAAACTGGCGATCCACTGGTCGAGGGCAAATTCGCCCGCCGTATTTAAATGCGCACTTCTAACCGCAACCATATCCTCTCCTGCCACAGCGATGTGGACATCGCTTATGCTTTGCTAAACAGCACCATGGATTCGAGATGACTGGTATGAGGGAACATATCCAGCATCGCGACCCTTTCCAAATGGTAGCCCGCTGACAGCAATGTCTGACTGTCACGCGCCAGCGTTGTAGGGTTACAGGAAACATAGACCACACGTTCTGGCGCAAGTTTAACCACATGCGTCATCACGCCCGCGGCCCCAGCACGCGCTGGATCCAGTAACACCTTGTTAAATCCCTGCGTCGCCCACGGCTGACGCGATACATCTTCCTCCAGGTTATGCTGGAAGAAGCGAACATTCTCAAGATTATTCTGGGCTGCATTATACGCTGCCTGCTGCACTAATGCTGCAACGCCCTCCACACCTACAGCATTTTGTACGAACTTTCCTAGAGGCAAAGTAAAGTTTCCCATGCCACAGAACAAATCCAGCACACGATCCTCTGGCTGCAAATCCAGCCATTCGATGGCTTTGGCCACCATCTGCTGATTCACACCATCGTTGACCTGAATAAAATTCTGCGGGCTAAAGGTTAGCGGCAAATTCAACGAGTGATAAAAAGGTTCACGCGCATTCAGCGCCTGCAAACTTTCACTGCCATCAGCCAGATAGAGTGACAGTTGCTGCTCATGCGAAAAACGTTCCAGTTTTGCGTGATCGCCTGCAGAGAGTGCATCAAGATGGCGCAGCACCATCAGCGGGCCATTATCTGCCAGCACCAACTCAACGTGGCCCAAGCGTTTGACCGCCTGTAAATCGCTGAGACACTGGTGCAACGGTTGCAGTAACGCTTCAAGTTCGGGCACCAAAACCGGGCATTGCTTCAGCTCAACCAGATCGTTGCTGGCGGCCTGGCGGAAACCCATTTGCAGACGCTGCTGTTTTGGCTGCCACTGCAACCCTAAACGCGCACGACGACGATAGCCCCACGCGTTGCCGCTGATGATCTCATCGACCTTCACCGGCAGCGGCGCTTCGCGACTTAGCATGCGGCTTAAGGCGCGCGCTTTACTCTCCTGCTGCAAAGCCACCGACGCATGCTGCTGCTGGCAGCCGCCGCACACGCCGAAATGGACGCAGCACGGTTTTTCCCGCTGTGGGCTAGGATTGAGGATCTTGTTGGCTTTGGCGCGCGCGTATTTGCTTTTATCCTCGAACACCGTCACTTCCGCCTGTTCACCGGGCAGCGCGCCGCTGACAAACATCGCCTTGCCTTTATGGCGCGCAACACCTTGTCCAAAAGGATCGAGGTCTTCAATGGTGACGGATATGCGAGCCTTAGTCGTCACACGCTGTTTTGCGGAGTAAAATTGCGCCATAGTATTGTGAAATCTCTACTTTAATTGGGTGTGCAGCCATTAACCGCGCTTGCACAGGGATAAAAATGCCAGGAATCGCCAGGCCACAATTATGACCAAATACAGCCTGCGGGCGCGAATGATGATTTTGATACTGGCGCCAACGCTGATGATTGGCCTGCTGCTCAGTACCTTCTTTGTGGTGCACCGCTACAACGAATTACAGCATCAGGTGCACGACGCGGGGGCGAACATCATCGAACCGCTGGCGGTCTCCAGTGAATACGGCATGACGTGGCACAACCGCGATGCGATTCGCGAATTAGTCAGCCTGCTGCATCGCCGCCACTCCAATATTGTCCGTGCCATCACCATTTTCGACAACAACAATCACGTCTACGTCACCTCGAATAACAACCAAAACCTCTCGTTATTACAGAAAGAGGACATCTCAACGCTGGAAGATGGCGTCTCGGTGGAGCGGCAAGGCAATGTGATGATTCTGCGCACGCCAATCATCTCCGAACGCTATTCGGTGGATGAGCTGCCGGGCGAAGATGCCAAACCGGCCGGGAATCCGCTGGGTTATGTGGCAATCGAACTGGATCTGCAATCGGTGCGGCTAGAGCAGTACAAAGAGGTGTTTGTTGCCACGCTGCTGCTGCTGTTCTGCCTGTGCATCGCCATGCTGTTTGCCTATCGCCTGATGCGCGACGTCACCGGCCCGATTCGCAACATGGTCACCACCGTGGACCGCATTCGCCGCGGCCAGCTGGACAGTCGCGTGGATGGCTACATGCTGGGCGAGCTGAGCATTCTGAAAAACGGCATCAACGCCATGGCGATGTCGCTCACCGCCTATCACGAAGAGATGCAGCAGAACATCGATCAGGCGACTTACGATCTACGTGAAACGCTGGAGCAGCTGGAGATTCAGAACGTGGAGCTGGATCTGGCGAAGAAGCGCGCGCAGGAAGCGGCTCGCATCAAATCAGAGTTTCTCGCCAACATGTCGCACGAGCTGCGAACGCCGCTAAATGGCGTGATCGGCTTTACTCGCCAGATGCTGAAAACCGGGCTGAGCACCAACCAGCGCGACTATATGAGCACCATCGAGCGTTCGGCGAATAACCTGCTGAGCATCATTAACGACGTGCTCGATTTCTCGAAACTGGAAGCCGGCAAGCTGGTACTGGAGTCGATCCCGTTCCCGCTGCGCGCCACGCTGGATGAAACGCTGGTGCTGCTGGCGCCGTCCGCCCACGACAAAGGGCTGGAAATTACCGTGTGCCTGGAAAAACAGGTGCCGGACAACGTGATTGGCGATCCGCTGCGTCTGCAGCAGATCATGATCAACCTGATTGGCAACGCGATTAAATTCACCGAGCACGGACATATTGATCTGCGCGTTGAGCTGCGCAGCATCAGCAACACGCGTGCTGAGCTGGAGATTCAGGTGCATGACACCGGCATCGGTATCTCTGAACAGCAGCAGTCACAACTTTTCCAGGCGTTTCGCCAGGCCGATGCCAGTATTTCACGTCGTCATGGCGGCACCGGTTTAGGGTTGGTGATCACGCAGAAACTGGTGAGCGAAATGGGCGGCGAAATTGCCTTCCACAGCCGTCAAAATCAGGGTTCCACCTTCTGGGTGCATATTCATCTCGATCTCAATCCGAACGCACCGGCCATTCCGCGCATGCTGGATGATTTACGTGCCACGCCGCTGGCGTATATCGAGCCACATCCGGCGGTGGCGAAAGCGGTGCAGGAGATGCTGAGCATCACACCGTTGCAGGTGCAGCACTTCTCCAGCCTGGAAGAGATGCCCGATACGCACTTTCCGCTGCTGCTGATGGGCTTGCCGGTCACCGAGCCGCATCCCGCGACGCTGTCGGATGCGTTGATTACGCGTCTGCATGCGCGTGCCGATTCGGTGCTGTTGGCGCTGCCGAGTGAAATGATGCTGTTTGCCGACGACTTGCGCGCGCGCGGCATTGCCGGTTGTATCGCCAAGCCAGTTTCGTTGACGCGTTTGCTGCCAATGCTGCTGGACTTACATGACTGGCAAAGCGATGCGCTGCCGCGTGGCGCACGTCAGCCGTTGACGGTAATGGCGGTGGATGACAATCCCGCCAACCTGAAACTGATTGGCGCGCTGCTGGAGGAGCAGGTGCAGCACATCATTCTGTGTGATAACGCCGAGCAGGCGATTCGCCAGGCGCGCCTGCACAAGCTGGACGTGATTCTGATGGACATTCAGATGCCGGATATCGATGGCATCCGCGCCAGCGAAATCATCCGCAGCCTGCCGCTGCACGCCACCACACCGATTGTCGCCGTAACCGCGCATGCGTTGGATGGCGAACGTGCGCAGCTTATCAATGCTGGCATGAATGACTATCTGGCGAAGCCGATTGACGAGGACAAACTGAGCCAACTGCTGCAACGCTACGCGCCGAACCGGGTCACGCCGCAGCAGCAACCGCCTGAAGTTGCGCCGTCGCTGGATTGGACACTAGCACTGCGTCAGGCCGCCAATAAACCTGACTTAGCCCGCGATCTGCTGCAAATGTTGCTCGATTTCCTGCCAGAAGTGGAAGAGCGCGTTGAGAGTGCGATGGCAAGTAATGATGTGGTGGGATTGCGCGAGATTATTCACAAGCTGCACGGCAGCGCCAGCTACAGCGGCGTGCCGCGCCTGAAGCAGCTGTGCCAGCAGCTGGAGAAGAGTTTGCATCAGGAGAGCGATATCGACGCGCTTGAGCCGGAGCTGCTGGAGTTAAGCGATGAGATGGCGAACGTGGGGCGAGAGGCGAGAAAATTGTTGGCGTTGGGTTAGTGCGGTGATGGACCAGGTCGGCATAAATGCCGACCCTACAACGGTATCATTCGTGCGAATTTGTAGGGTCGCCATTCATGGCGACCAGGCTTACAGCGCTTTACCCACCTTAATCACCGCCGCCACATTGCGCGCCGTCAAACGCACGTTCTGCGCCGCATTGGCCAGCGCGTCTTCCAGCGAACAAATGCTAAACAGCACGCTAAACACCGCATCCAGCCCATGTTGATGCACCACGCCGACATCCGCCGTCAAACTTCCGGCAATGCCAATCACCGGCTTATTAAACTGCTTCGCGACTTTTGCCACACCAATCGGCACCTTGCCGTTGATGCTTTGGCTATCAATGCGCCCTTCGCCGGTAATCACCAGATCGGCATCTTTTACCTGCTCAGCCAGGCCTAAGGCTTCGGTGACAATCTCAATACCGCTGCGCAACTCAGCCTGGCAAAACGCATGCAGCGCCGCGCCCATACCGCCCGCCGCGCCGCCGCCATCAATGTGTAAAACATCAATATCCAGATCGCGATGAATCAGGGTGGCGTAATGTTCCAGTGCTTTGTCCAGCTGCTGCACCAGTTCCGGCGTTGCGCCTTTTTGCGGACCAAAGATCGCCGACGCGCCCTTTTCACCGGTAAGCGGATTACTGACATCACAGGCCACTTCAAAGCGGCACTGCTTAATACGCGCATCCAGCTGTGCGATATCAATGTGCGCCAGCTGCGGCAATGCACCGCCGCCATAGGCAATTTCCTTGCCGTGCTCATCCAGCAGCTGTGCGCCCAGCGCCTGCATCATGCCGGAACCGCCATCATTGGTGGCGCTGCCGCCAATGCCGATGATGATGTGATCGACACCACGATCGAGCGCATCTTTGATCAGCTCGCCGGTGCCAAACGAGGTGGTAATCAGCGGATCGCGCTGTGCGGCAGGTACTAACTCCAGCCCGCTGGCCGCCGCCATTTCGATAAACGCGGTGCGCTCATCGCCTGACAAACCGTAGAACGCTTCCACTGGCTTGCCGAGCGGTCCAGTAACCGTCAGCCGGACAATGTTTCCCTGCGTTGCCGCCACCATCGCTTCAACCGTGCCTTCGCCACCGTCGGCAACCGGTATTTTCACGTAGTCAGCTTCAGGAAAGATCTCGCGGAATCCCGCTTCAATCGCCGAAGCCACTTCCAGGGCAGATAAACTCTCTTTATATGAATCCGGTGCGATGACAATTTTCATAGGCAATCCAGCGCGGTTGATGACGGACATCCGTCCTGCGAAGGCAGCGAGCCGCCCGGCATCCGCAGACGCCGGACGATTGCACTACCGGGTGATCTCAACTTTCGCTAATTTTTCATAATAGCAGGCCAGCGCGCTATGGTCGGAAGTGCCCTGTCCGTCCACCTTCAGCGCCTGCATCATCTCCATTACCGCAGCGGTCAGCGGCAGATGCGCGCCAATCTCGTGCGAAGTATCCAGCGCATTAGCCAGATCTTTGATGTGCAGATCGATACGGAAGCCCGGCTTGAAGTTACGATCCAGCACCATCGGCGCTTTGGCATCCAGCACGGTGCTGCCCGCCAGGCCACCACGAATCGCCTGATAAACCAGCTCAGGATTAACGCCCGCTTTGGTCGCCAGCGACAGCGCTTCTGACATCGCCGCGATGTTGAGCGCCACGATCACCTGATTCGCCAGCTTGGTGACGTTACCCGCGCCAATGTCGCCGGTGTGGACCACCGAACCCGCCATCGCTTTCATGATGTCGAAGCACTGATCGAACACCGCTTTATCACCGCCCACCATCACCGACAGCGTGCCTTCAATCGCTTTCGGCTCGCCGCCGCTGACTGGCGCATCAAGCATTTTGATGCCTTTCGCCGCCAGCGCATCATGCACTTCGCGGCTGGCTAACGGCGCAATGGAACTCATGTCGATAACAATCAGGCCCGGCTTCGCGCCTTCAATGATGCCGTTAGCGCCGAGGCATACCTCTTTAACCTGCGGCGAGTTCGGAACCATGGTGATCAGCACATCCACCTGTTCTGCTACCTCTTTTGGCGTCTTCGCCACGGTGGCGCCTAGCTCCACCAGCTCTGCTTCGTTGCCGACATTATGGTCGCGCACCACCAGCGAATAACCGGCTTTCACCAGGTTTTTACTCATCGGTTTGCCCATGATGCCGAGGCCGATAAATCCAATTTTCATTGCCTTTCCTCTCAGTCAGTTATTTTTTAAATTTGTCGCACAGCGCCTGCGTGGCGTTACGGAACACGCCCAGATCGCTGCCTACCGCCACAAAGCTGGCGCCCCACTCCAGATAGCGGCGCGCATCGGCTTCAACCGGTGCCAGAATCCCGCTCGGTTTCCCCGCCGCTTTGGCGCGTTCGAATACGTGTTTAATCACTTTCAATACTTCGGGATGCGCAGGCTGGCCGAGATAGCCGAGCGCTGCCGAGAGATCGCCCGGCCCCACGAAGATGCCATCGACACCATCGACTGCGGCGATAGCATCGATGTTGTCCACCGCCTGTTGCGTTTCGATCTGCACCAGCACCGTGATGTTATCGTTGATGGTGCTGTTGTAGTCCGGCAGCGTGCCGTACATGTTGCTGCGGTGCGAAACCGAGACACCGCGAATGCCAGCCGGTGGATAGCGAGTAGACGCCACCGCGCGAATCGCCTCTTCCTCGGTTTCCACAAACGGCACGAGGAAGTTGTAGAAGCCGATATCCAGCAAGCGCTTGATGATGATCGGTTCGTTGCACGGCGGACGCACCACCGGCGCGCTGTGGCTGCCCTTCAGCGCCATCAGCTGCGGTACAAAAGTGGTGATGTCGTTTGGCGCGTGTTCGCCATCCAGTACCAGCCAGTCAAAGCCCGCCAGGCCAAGCACTTCGGTGGTTAATGGATTAGCCAGCGCGCACCAGCTGCCAATCAGGGTTTCTCCTGCCAGCAAACGGCGACGAAAAGGGTTCGGCCAGGCATTGCTCATTGTCTTCACTCCTGTCGGTTACAGCAGGCTCCCGCGCGGGGAGCCGGAAAAGTTAGCGCACCAGGCACGGACGCTTGTTATCAAAGGTCCAGTTCGGTACGAGGAACTGCATGGCTTGCGCATCATCGCGCGCGCCCAAACCGTGTTTCTGATACAGCGCGTTGGCCTGCATCACCTGATCCATATCCAGCTCGACGCCGAGGCCCGGCTTTTGCGGCACCTGCACCATGCCGCCTTTAATCTGGAACGGCTCTTTGGTCAGGCGCTGATTGCCTTCCTGCCAAATCCAGTGGGTATCGATGGCAGTAATCGCGCCCGGTGCGGCGGCGGCAACATGGGTAAACATCGCCAGCGAGATGTCGAAATGGTTGTTAGAGTGCGAGCCCCACGTCAGGCCGAAGTCGTGGCACATCTGCGCTACGCGCACCGAACCCTGCATCGTCCAGAAGTGCGGATCGGCCAGCGGGATATCGACCGATTGCAGCGACAGCGTGTGGCCCATTTGACGCCAGTCGGTAGCGATCATGTTGGTGGCGGTCGGCATGCCGGTGGCGCGGCGGAACTCCGCCATCACTTCGCGACCGGAATAGCCTTGCTCGGCACCGCACGGATCTTCCGCATAGGCCAGCACGCCTTTCAGCTGCTTACCGAGCAGAATCGCCTCGTTCAGCGACCATGCACCGTTAGGATCGAGCGTTACGCGCGCCTGCGGGAAGCGCTTCGCCAGCGCCGTTACCGCTTCGGCCTCTTCGCCGCCGCGCAGCACGCCGCCTTTCAGTTTGAAATCGTTAAAGCCATATTTTTCATACGCCGCTTCCGCCAGGCGCACCACCGTATCCGGCGTCAGCGCTTCTTCGTGGCGCAGACGATACCAATCGCATTTGTCGTTTTCCTGGCTCTGATAAGGCAGCGAGGTTTTCTTGCGGTCGCCGACATAGAACAGGTAGCCAAGCATTTCCACGCGGTCACGTTGCTGACCATCGCCGAGCAGCGAGGCGACGTTCACGCCCAGGTGCTGGCCCAGCAGATCGAGCAGCGCCGCTTCAATGCCGGTCACCACGTGAATGGTGGTACGCAAATCAAAGGTTTGGTTGCCGCGCCCGCTGGAATCGCGATCGGCAAAGGTGCTGCGCACCAGGTTGAGGATGTTTTTGTATTCGCCAACGGTTTTCTGCACCACCAGCGCCGCCGCATCTTCCAGCGTCTGACGAATCTTTTCGCCGCCCGGAATCTCTCCCACGCCGGTATGTCCGGCATTGTCTTTAATAATGACGATATTGCGGGTGAAGAACGGAGAATGCGCGCCGCTCAGGTTGAGCAACATGCTGTCGTAACCGGCCACCGGAATGACCTGCAGCGATGTAATTTTCGGTGTCTGACTCATTTCCTGCTCCTTAGACTTAGCCGCGACCCAATGCTGGGCGCTTGCGGTCGAATGACCAATTGGGAACCAGATACTGCATAGCGGTGGCGTCATTACGTGCGCCCGCCGTCAGCGATTTGTACAAAGCGTTGGCCTGATGCAAGCGATCCCAATCCAGCTCGACGCCGAGGCCCGGCTTATCCGGCACGGCGATTTTGCCGTTGCGGATCTGCAGTGGCTCTTTGGTCAGGCGCTGATCGCCCTCCTGCCAAATCCAGTGCGTATCAATGGCGGTGGGTTTACCCGGTGCAGCAGCACCCACGTGGGTGAACATCGCTAGCGAAATATCGAAGTGGTTATTTGAGTGACAGCCCCAGGTTAATCCCCAGTCGTCGCACAACTGCGCCACGCGTACTGCGCCGCTCAGCGTCCAGAAGTGCGGATCGGCCAGCGGGATATCAACGGAATTGAGCATCACCGCGTGGTTCATTTCGCGCCAGTTGGTGGCGATCATGTTGGTGGCGACCGGCAAGCCCGTCGCACGGCGGAATTCGGCCATCACTTCGCGACCGGAATAACCCTGCTCGGCACCGCACGGATCTTCGGCGTAGGTCAGCACATCGCCCATGCCTTTACACAAGCGAATGGCTTCGTCGAGCGTCCAGGCACCGTTGGGATCGACGGTGATGCGCGCATCGGGAAAGCGTTTTTTCAGCGCTGCCGCCGATTCAATTTCCTGTTCGCCCGGCAGCACGCCGCCTTTGAGTTTGAAATCTTTGAAGCCGTATTTGTCCTGCGCCGCTTCCGCCAGCCGCACCACAGATTCCGGCGTTAGCGCCTCCTGATGGCGTAAGTGATACCAATCGTGGCTGGCATTTTCGCCGGTCAGATAGGGCAAATCGGTTTTGCGACGATCGCCGAGATAAAACAGATAACCCAGCACCGTGACTTCATCGCGCTGCTGGCCTGGACCGAGCAGTTCCGCCACCGGCACGCCGAGGCATTGGCCTAGCAGATCGAGCAGCGCGGCTTCCAGCGCGGCCACCGCATTGACGCGCAGCTCGAAGGTCCACGCGCCTTTGCCGAAGGTATCGAAATCCGCCGACTGATTGCCTTTGTGCACCTGCTGCACCAGACGATTCATGCGCGCAACCTGCTGACCTTTCACCTGAGGAATCGCCTCAATCAGCGTTTGGTAGATGGTTTCACCGCCCGGCGCTTCACCGACGCCGGTATGTCCGGCGCTGTCAGTGAGCACCACGATATTGCGGGTGAAGCAGGCGCTATGCGCGCCACCGATGTTGAGCAGCATGCTGTCGTAACCGGCAACCGGAATCACCTGCATGTCGGTGATGACCGGCGTACTTTGCGTAGTCATATTCCGTCCTTATGGCCTGGTTTTCAGTTCGACGCGTTTGATATCGCCGGCAATCACCAGGAAGCTAAATGCGGCGACAAAGGCATGGATACCGACATAAATCAGCGCGCCTTCGAAGGAACCGCTGGTGGCGATGATGTAACCGATAGCGATTGGCGTGACGATGCCGGAGAAGTTACCGAACATGTTGAACAGACCGCCGCTCAAACCGCTGATCTCTTTCGGTGCAGTATCTGCCATCACCGCCCAGCCCAGCGCGCCAATGCCTTTGCCGAAGAACGCCAGCGCCATGAAGAACACCACCACCCATTCGGTGTCGGTGTAGTTACACATCACCATCGAAATGGAAAGCAGCATGCCAAGCACAATCGGCGTTTTACGCGCGATATTCAGCGAACCGGTTTTGCGCATCAGGTAATCAGAAATCACCCCGCCCAATACGCCGCCGAGGAAGCCGCATACCGCTGGAATCGAGGCAATAAAGCCCGCCTTCAGAATCGACATACCGCGCGCCTGCACCAGATAAACCGGGAACCAGGTAATAAAGAAATAGGTTAAGGCGTTGACGCAGTATTGGCCGAGATAGATGCCCAGCATCATGCGGGAAGTCAGCAGCTGTTTGATCTGGAACCACTTCTCGCTCCAGCTCACTTTGCGGTCGTCCTTTTTGACGTCCATGTTGATCAGCGCGCCGCCCTGCTCCATGTACTCCAGCTCAGCTTTGTTAACGCCCGGATGATCGGTGGGATCGTGGATCACTTTCAACCAGATGAAGCTGAGGATGATGCCCAATCCGCCCATGAACCAGAACACGTGCGCCCAGCCCACTTCTGACACCAGCCAACCCATGATCGGCGCGAAGATCACCGTGGCGAAGTATTGCGCCGAGTTGAAGATTGCTACTGCGGTGCCGCGCTCCTGCGCCGGGAACCAGGCCGCAACGATGCGGCTGTTGCCGGGGAAGGATGGCGCTTCAGCCAGGCCGACCAGGAAGCGCAACAGGAACAGCGAAATGATAATGCCAAAGCCGCTGAACAGATCGACGAAGCCCTGCAGCAAGGTGAACAGCGACCAGAGGAAGATGCTCCAGAAGTAGACGCGTTTTGAGCCGAAGCGGTCGAGCAGCCAGCCGCCCGGAATCTGCCCAATAACGTACGCCCACGAGAAGGCGGAGAAGATGTAACCCAGGCCGACCGAATCAAGGCCGATATCTTTGGACATCGCCGAACCGGCAATTGAAATGGTTGCGCGGTCACCGTAGTTGAACGAGGTGACGATAAATAACATCACCACAATCCAGTAACGGGCATTGGTGCGCTTCTGCACCGCTTCCGCTGTCTGGCTGAAACTATTCATGATGCACTCCTGAAATATAGCGAACGCTACATCCACTCTGACTGCATACACATCGCGTTGGGTATCAGAATGATGTTGGGTTAAACACGGCGATTTTTATATTTGGCAATACGATGATGCGTCGTGACGAATAACCTAACGTTGAAGAACGAGAATCAGTATAGGAACAGCCTGGAGGCGAAACACTGGAAGAACGCATGAGGATTAAGGGCGAATGAGAATGATTTTATGGCATCTGCACATAACGCTGCGGCGTGGCTCACGGAACGCTTTTTTCCACCGCGATTTTGCCTGGTAAACGTACAGGCCAAGAGCAGTTTGTGAGTCCCTTCACTTGCGTTTGGATAAACGAACCAAAATCCTCTGATAAATCTCCTTAAAGCCAGTCAGTTGCACAATGCATACGGCAAATACCCCTGCATATACTGAGGCTGGCAAAAAACGATGACGTGATGGACGTATTTTAAACCGCGCTGCTAAGTACAGTGCGACGAACTGGAAGGTGAGCAATGAACCGTCCTCTGACAGAAAAACCGCTCTATATCAAAGTGCACGATGCCGATAACGTGGCGATCGTGGTCAACAATCAGGGATTGCCGTCCGGCACCCGTTTCGACGACGGGCTGCAACTGACTGAGCATGTGCCGCAGGGACATAAGGTCGCGTTGAGTGACATCCCGCAAGCGGGCGCGATCCTGCGCTACGGTGAAGTGATTGGCTATGCGCTGCGTCCGATCCCACAAGGTAGCTGGATTGAAGAATCACTGGTGGCGCTGCCCGAAGCGCCACCGCTCAACAGTTTGCCGCTGGCAAACAATGTGCCGCCCGCGCTGCCGCCGCTGGAAGGTTATACCTTCGAAGGCTATCGCAACGCGGATGGCAGCGTGGGCACGCGTAACCTGCTCGGTATCACCACCAGCGTCCACTGCGTGGCAGGCGTGGTGGATTATGTGGTGCAAATCATTGAGCGTGATTTGCTGCCGCGCTATCCCAATGTCGATGGCGTGGTGGCGCTGAATCATCTGTATGGCTGTGGCGTGGCAATCAATGCACCCGCTGCGGTGGTGCCGATTCGCACCATTCATAACCTGGCACTGAATCCCAATTTTGGTGGCGAAGTGATGATCGTCAGCCTCGGCTGCGAGAAATTACAGCCGGAACGTTTGCTGACCGGCACACCGGACGTGCAGGCAATTTCGCTGGATGACAACGACATTGTGCGTTTGCAGGATGAGCGGCTGGTCGGTTTTGGCGCGATGGTGGATGAAATCCTGCAGGTCGCTGAACGCCATCTGAAAAAGCTCAATCAACGCCAGCGTGAAACCTGTCCTGCATCAGAGCTGGTGATTGGCACACAATGCGGCGGCAGCGATGCTTTCTCTGGCGTAACGGCGAACCCCGCCGTGGGATTTGCTTCCGACTTGCTGGTGCGCTGCGGTGCGACTGTAATGTTCTCGGAAGTGACCGAGGTGCGTGATGCCATTCATCTGCTGACGCCGCGCGTGGTAGATGAAGCAGTCGGCAAACGGCTGCTGGAAGAGATGGCGTGGTATGACGATTATCTCAGCCAGGGCCAAACCGATCGCAGCGCCAATCCCTCGCCAGGCAACAAAAAAGGCGGGCTGGCGAATGTGGTGGAGAAAGCGCTGGGTTCGATTGCGAAGTCAGGTCGCAGCCCAATTGTTGAAGTGTTATCGCCAGGCCAGCGCCCTACCAAACGCGGGCTAATTTATGCAGCAACACCAGCCAGCGATTTCGTCTGTGGCACGCAGCAGATGGCATCGGGCATTACCTTGCAGGTGTTCACCACCGGGCGCGGCACGCCTTACGGTTTAGCCGCCATTCCGGTGATTAAGATGGCAACGCGCAATGCGCTGGCCGAACGCTGGCATGATTTGATGGATATTAATGCCGGAACTATTGCGACGGGCGAAGAGAGTATTGAACAGGTCGGTTGGCGACTGTTTGAGTTGATTCTGGATATTGCCAGCGGGCGCAAACAGACGTGGTCGGATCGTTGGGGGATCCGTAATCAGCTGGCGGTATTTAATCCGGCGCCGGTGACGTGATGACCAGGTTGGCATGAATGCCAACCCTACAACGCTTATGGAGGGTCGCCATTCATGGCGACCTCACCCATTACAGCAACTTACCCCAGCTCTCAACCCAAGGTGACGTCACTGATTCTGGCTCCGGATCTTCCGTCGCATCCACCAGCAGCACCTCGCCGATGCGCTGTGCACTCTGCTCCTGCAAAGTGGCATCGAAGGTTTTACCGGCACCGCAGAAATTGTCATAGCTGCTATCACCCAAGCCAATCACGCCGTAACGCAATTCGGGTTGATAACCCAGCTCATCACGCACCTTAACATACAGGCGGGCAATGTTATCCGGGAAGTCGCCCTGGCCGGTAGTTGAGGTGACAATCAGCACCACCTCTTTACTGTATGCCTGCCAATCCGCCATCGACGGATCTTCAAACACCTTCACCTCGTGGCCCTGCTCTTCCAGCACCGTCTGTGCTTCTTCAGCCACCAGCAGCGCATTGCCGTAAACCGTACCTGTAAAAATGCCAATCTTTGCCATCTTGCCGCTCCTTTATTCTGTTGGCTTATCCTGGACTGCATCAATGGCAAACTCAACCCTGGGAACATCAGGGATCTGATCCTGCCAGCCAAATTGATCAAGCATCTGCTGCCATACGCGATCCAACCCGGCGCGAATCACTAAGGGCTCGCCGGTGACGGGATGGGTAAAGCTAAGTGCGCTGGCGTGCAGCATCAGGCGATTAAGGCCAAAGTGTGCCGCCGCACCACGATTCTGGCGCAAATCGCCGTGCGCGCTGTCGCCAATAATCGGATGGCGCAGATGCACCATATGGCGGCGCAGTTGATGTTTACGGCCGGTGTGCGGAGCCATCTCCACCAGCGTATAGCGCGCGGTGTTATAACGGCTGATAGCGACCGGCATCTCAACGTGTGCCAGCGCCTGGTAATCCGTTACTGCCGGTTGGGCAACAGGCTCCTGAGTGGCGAATTTGTCAGCAATCTTATCCAGCTCTTCCACCAGCGGATAATCCAGCGTCGCGCCGCCTTCCAGCCAGCCGCGCAGCACCGCATGATAGGTTTTCTGCATCTGATGCTGTTCAAACTGCTGCGCCAGTAAATGGGCGACTTCACTCGATAAGGCCATCAGCAACACGCCAGAGGTTGGGCGGTCGAGTCGGTGCACGGTGAAGACATGCTGACCAATCTGGTCGCGCACCGTTTGCATCACCACCACTTTTTCGTTGCGATCGAGCCAGCTGCGATGCACCAGCCAACCGGCTGGCTTATTCACGGCGACCAGCCACTCATCTTGATAAAGGATTTCGAGCATCAGGCGGAAGGTTCCTGGAACAGCGCATCAAACTTATTGAGCGTCAGCAATAATGCCGCATAGCCCGCGGTTTCGGCTGGCAATGCGACTTCATAATAAGGTGTGATAGCGAAATTCTGCGGTAACGGCGCGCCACTTTCGAGCAGCGCATAAAAGCGCGGCATCAATACCCATTGCAGCCATTGCAGCGGCTCCATGGTATCAAGACAGAAAGGTTCGGTACTGGTGAAGGCGCTCGCCTCGGGGGATTGTGACTGCCAATGGCCGTGTT
The DNA here is from genome assembly GCF_024707505.1 of Pantoea sp. SOD02. Taxonomy (GTDB): domain Bacteria; phylum Pseudomonadota; class Gammaproteobacteria; order Enterobacterales; family Enterobacteriaceae; genus Pantoea; species Pantoea symbiotica. The sequence continues at coordinate 3,232,961 of NZ_CP102604.1, forward strand.
CGCGCATCACCGCTTCGACCTGCTGCAGGCGCTGAAAAATCATTTGCGACGACATGCGCCACCTCCAGAGAAAAATTGGGCGGCAAGCATACCATCAGTCACGCCCGGCGCAAAAATGGCATAAAAAAAGGGAGCACTGTGATTACAGTGCTCCCGGTTTTCGTTTGCAGCATTCCAGCTACTGCTGTGCTCCCTGCTCATCCATGACAACTTTTCCTGCGCTTTCCGTCGCTTGTCATCATGACATTGGTCCTTAGCATCCTGGCCCGCCACATTCCGCGTGGCTCTCATTCTCCGTCCTGGAGGTGTCCCTGACTCAATCCTGAGTGTCCTGCTTCGTCCTGAAGCCTTCCTTGTGCCGTAAACTCCGTTACGTTCCTGCCTCATGGCTGACATTCTCCTGAACGTCTCTTAATCCCCAGCATCCTGCCAGTGGTGACTATTCTCCCAGAAACCATCGCAATAACAAGCCAGTAAGAAGCGTTAATGGATTAAGCCCTGTCTTAATTTTCAGATTGATGCCATAAGTTCATGATTCACAATATTTTTACATTTACGGCTTCCAGAAGTCTGCACGATGATCTAGCGATCTCTCACACGAGACGTGAGAGATCTCTCACAAAGCGCAGCCTGAAAATCTGCAAATCACTGAGTAACCGGTTGTAAAGCATTAAGAAATGTCTTAACGGATGGCGCCAACACTTCACGCTTTTTAGTGCCAGGCTCCTCCAGAATGACCTCACCGGTAAGATTGCACAGCGCAATCACATCATTCTCTGAATCGGTGGTGGCAATAAACAAAGTTGGTGCCTGTCTTAAGCGGCGCTTCATAACCAGATGGCCAATCAGGTTCTCTTGCAGGCGGGTAAAATCCGCTTCACTCCATACCTGCAGCAGGGTAATTGGTCGCTGTTCTAAGGTTGCCGTCATATCGCCGGCAAATTGCGTGGTGTAAAACGCACTGATTTCCGGTTGCAGTTGCAGATCCAGTGCACGCTCTACCGCTTCAAGCGTGGCCGGTAACGTAAACGGCTGCGGCTGCCACAACACGCGGTCATCCAGCGTGCTGATGATGCAGTCGGAGGGAACGCCAAGCAGATCGGCGCTGGCGGGAAAATGTCCGGTTTGTTGCTGCCAATGTTCAACGTAGCGGGCGGTAAAATCACGCAGAGCATCTACGGTTTGCTGCATCATTCATATTCTCGCAGGTGTTAGGTTACACTTAACCACTTTGATGAAATTTAGTGGTAACCGTTATGTCTTCTGAAAACCGGGATCAGGCATTAAGCGGCCTGACCTTAGGTAAGCCCACGGCTTATGTCGATCGTTACGATAACACGCTGCTGCAATCCGTGCCGCGCAGCCTGAACCGTGAGCCGCTTGGGCTGTATCCCGATAATCTGCCTTTTACTGGCGCAGATATCTGGACGCTATACGAACTCTCCTGGCTCAACAGCAAAGGCGTTCCGCAGGTGGCGGTGGGCGAAGTAGTGCTGCGCGCCGATAGCCAAAACCTGATCGAGTCGAAGAGTTTCAAGCTCTATCTTAACAGCTTTAATCAGACAGTTTTCGCCGACTGGGGCGAAGTGCGCCAGACGCTAGAGCGCGATCTCAGCGCCTGCGCGAACGGTCAGGTCAGCGTGGCCCTGTTTCGTCTCAGCGAAGTGGAAGGCCAGCCAATTGGCCACTTCACTGGCGAAGTGATTGATGAGCAGGATATCGAAATCCACGATTACGCCTTCAACGCAGATTATCTGGCGCAGGCCGCAGGCCGCGAGATGGTTGAAGAAACGCTGGTTAGCCATCTGCTGAAATCAAACTGTTTAATCACCAATCAGCCCGATTGGGGCTCGGTAATGATCCGCTACAAAGGCCCGCGTATCGATCGTGAAGCGCTGCTGCGATATCTCATCTCATTCCGTCAGCACAATGAGTTTCATGAGCAGTGCGTTGAACGCATTTTCAACGATGTTCAGCGCTTTTGTCAGCCAGAAGCATTAACCGTTTATGCACGTTACACGCGGCGCGGCGGTCTGGATATTAATCCGTGGCGCAGTAACGTGCCATTCTCTCCCGGTTTTTCCCGCCTGGTTCGCCAGTAGCAGATTGCGAGACGCCTCGCAGGCCGCTGCACGGATGCGCGGTTCCTCTTGAGCATTCACGGCGGACAACGTTACTCTGTTGAAGGCGCGATTGAAGCATGCGCGACCAGGGATTTTCGTCGCTGCGTTAATAAGTTAAGCGCAGCGTCATCAGCCACGCATTTGCGTGTAAAGGAGTTCTCTTGATTACACATATCAGCCCGCTTGGCTCGATGGATCTGCTCTCCCAGCTTGAAGTCGACATGCTGAAGCGCACTGCCAGCAGCGACCTTTATCAGCTGTTTCGTAACTGCTCACTTGCGGTACTCAACTCAGGTAGCCAAACCGACAGCAGCCAGGAATTACTTTCCCGTTTCGAAAACTTTGATATCAACGTGTTGCGCCGTGAACGCGGTGTGAAACTTGAACTCATCAACCCGCCGGAAGAGGCGTTTGTTGATGGCCGTATTATTCGTTCGCTACAGGCGAACCTGTTTGCCGTGCTGCGCGATATTCTGTTTGTGAACGGTCAACTGGCGGCGACCGAACGCTGCCAGAATGATGAACCGGAAGACTCTGCGCATATCACCAATCAGGTGTTTTCGATTCTGCGTAACGCGCGTGCGCTGCATATTGGTGAATACCCGAATACCGTGGTGTGTTGGGGCGGTCACTCGATCAATGCGGTGGAATACCAATATTGCCGCAACGTCGGCACGCAAATGGGCCTGCGCGAACTCAACATCTGTACCGGTTGCGGGCCTGGCGTGATGGAAGCCCCGATGAAAGGTGCCGCCGTTGGCCATGCGCAGCAGCGCTATCATGACAGTCGTTTTATCGGCCTGACCGAACCCTCAATCATTGCCGCAGAGCCACCGAATCCGCTGGTCAATGAGCTGATCATCATGCCGGATATCGAAAAACGTCTCGAAGCCTTTGTGCGTATCGCCCACGGCATCGTGATCTTCCCTGGCGGCGTGGGCACGGCAGAAGAGCTGCTCTATCTGTTGGGTATTTTGATGAATCCACATAACAGCGATCAGGTACTTCCGCTGATTCTGACCGGACCCAAAGAGAGCGCCGACTACTTCCGCGTGCTGGATGATTTCATCGTCAACACGCTGGGTGAAGGCGCACGCAAGCACTACAAAATCATCATTGATGATGCCGCTGAAGTGGCGCGTCTGATGAAGAAAGCCATGCCGCAGGTGAAAGAATATCGTCGCGAAACTGGCGATGCCTACAGCTTCAACTGGTCGATTCGTATCGCCCCCGAATTGCAGGTGCCCTTCCTGCCGACGCACGAGAATATGGCAAACCTGAAGCTGTTCCCGGATCAGCCTGCCGAGCTGCTGGCGGCCGATCTGCGTCGCGCTTTCTCCGGCATTGTCGCGGGTAACGTTAAAGAGATCGGGATTCGTGAAATTCGCGAGAAAGGTCCATACAAGCTGCACGGCGATGCCAATCTCATGCACCGCATGGATGAGCTGTTGCAAGGCTTTGTCGCACAGCAGCGCATGAAGCTGCCGGGCAGCGCCTACACGCCTTGCTACGAAATCATCAAATAACCCACCAGGAAGGCAGCCTGCGGGCTGCCGCTATCGCTATGTCGTTTCATCTTCTTATCATTGATGCACTCAATCTGATTCGTCGTCTGCACGCCGTTCAGGGATCGCCGTGCCGCGATAGCTGCGTTGCTGCTTTGCATCAGTTATTAGGACATACCCAGCCCACGCATGTGGTGGCGGTGTTTGATAGCCATGAGCGTCAGCCTGGCTGGCGCCATCAACTTTTGCCGGATTACAAAGCGGGTCGCCCGCCAATGCCGGAAGATCTGCATCTGGAGATGCCCGCGCTACAGGACGCCTTCCGCGCCGCTGGCGTCAGCTGTTGGGTGGCCGATTTAGACGAAGCCGACGATCTCGCCGCCACGCTGGCGGTGAAAATGGCTGATGCCGGTCATCAGGCAACGATTGTCTCGACCGATAAAGGCTATTGCCAACTGCTGGCTCCCAACATTCGCATTCGCGATTATTTCCAGAAGCGCTGGCTGGATGTGCCTTTTATCGAGCAAGAGTTTGGTGTCTCGCCCGCGCAGTTGCCCGATTACTGGGGATTGTGCGGTATCAGCAGCAGTAAAATTCCTGGCGTGCCCGGCATTGGCCCGAAAAGCGCCCGTGAGCTGTTAATGCAGTTTGGTTCGCTGGATGCGATTTATCAGCAATGGGATCAGGTGCCGAGCAAGTGGCAGGGGAAATTGCAGGAACAGCGGGAAATGGCCGAAATCTGCCGAAAAGTCTCGACGTTAAAACGGGATTTGGTATTGCAAGGCAATCTCAATACATTGAGATATAAGGCGTTGTAGGGTGCGCATTCATGCGCACCAGGTCACCATAAATGGCGACCCTACAAAAACCCAGCATATCCTGCGAAATAATTTGTGCTACAGCAAGGCGGCAAGTGCGTGAGTCCCCGGAAGCATACATCAGTATGTGACCGGGGCGAGCAAACGCAGCCAACGCCGTTGTAGCGCAAAGTATGAAGCAGGCATCCTGCGAAATAATTTGTGCTACAGCAAGGCGGCAAGTGCGCGAGTCCCCGGGAGCATACATCAGTATGTGACCGGGGCGAGCAAACGCAGCCAACGCCGCTGTAGTGCAAAGTATGAAGCAGGACCGCTGTAGCGCAAAGTATGAAGCAGGATTAGCGCTCGTCGCGACGGCCGCCCACTGCCGCCCACAACCGGCGTACGTGAACGGTCACTTCTTCGCGGTCGTGATACAGCTGACGCGCCTGAATCTGGGCATTAATGCCCTGCGCTTTCAGCGCGTCATTAATCATCGCCAGGTTCTGCGTCACTTCTTCGTAGCGCTTTTTCATGGGCAGCTTGAGGTTGAAGATCGCTTCACGGCACCAGCCATTCACCAGCCATTCGGTCATCAGGCTCGCTACGCGCACCGGTTTTTCCACCATGTCGCACACCAACCAACTGATATTGGTACGCGGCGGACGGAATTTAAAACCATCTTCGCGGCAGTGCGTGACTTGTCCGGTATCCATCAGGCTTGGCGCCATTGGGCCGTTATCCACCGCAAATACCCACATGCTGCGTTTCACCAGTTGATAGGTCCAACCGCCGGGGCAAGCGCCGAGATCGACGGCGTACATGCCGCTGGCTAAACGCTCATCCCACTCATCCGCAGGCACAAACACGTGGAAGGCCTCTTCCAGCTTGAGCGTGGAACGGCTCGGCGCATCGGACGGGAACTTCAGGCGCGGAATACCCATGTAGAACGGCGAGTTGTTTTCCGGCAGCGAATAGCCAACGTAGCAGGTGCCCGGCGCAATAAAGAACACATGCACCACCGGACGCTTCGGCGTTTCGTAATTAAGCAGGATTTTGCTTTCACGCAGGCTGGCACGCAGCGGCACGGTTAATTTACGGCAGAACTTGGTGAGCTCTTTAGCTTCATTGGTATCCGGCACTTCAACCCGCAGTTCTCCGCCCTTCTCCACCACACCGGTCAGCATGCCGACAATCGGCGTGATGCGATCTTCTGGCGGCAAATCGCGCAGCAGCTCTCCCACCACCAGCATCTGACGAGCAAAGATCAGCTCGGCAAACGGCAGCGTTTGGATCAGCTTTTCAGCGTCTTCCTGCTGATAGCACTCATACAGCACGTAACCCGAATCATCTTTGACGCGCGGGAAACCGTAAATCTCACGCTCAGCCGCTTTCGCGCTGATTTCTGCCGCGCACTCTTTCTCAAATCCCGGACGGCAATAGAGTAAAACTTTATTCATGGCGATCTGCCTTTCGTTTCAGACGCAGTGCGCCAATCAACATCAAGAACCAGCCAATAAGGAAGCACAAGCCGCCCACTGGCGTAACAAAAACCCAAAACTTCATGTGCGACAGCGCCAGACAATAGAGGCTGCCACTGAACAACACGGTACCCAGCGCCATCGCGGCGCTACTCCAGTAAAACCAGATATTGGCGCGGCGCAGCATGGCGGCACCCAAGCCGATCACCGCCAGCGTGTGATACGCCTGATATTCGAGGCCGGTATGTATCCACGCCATTTCGGCCGGGCCAAGCGATTTGCTCAGCACATGCGCCCCGAAAGCACCAAACGCCACCAGTAAAAATCCACTGATAGCAGCAAAAACAAACATGGCACGACTGGACATCAAAGAATCCTCAAGGTAGTGCGCACATCACTGTGCAGCCATCGATGCATTAGTGATCGTAGCGAAAACGGAATTTTTCTTGTTCATTGGCCGCTTTTTCCAGGATCCACTGACGAAAGGCGGCTATTTTACCCAGTTCTGCCTGGCTGTCATGACAAACCAGATAAAAAGCATTTTTACTGACTAATACGTCATTAAAAGGACACACCAGGCGACCGGCTTCAATCTCACTCTGCGCCATCACATTATTCGCCAGCGCCACGCCCTGACCATGAATCGCCGCCTGCAATACCATGGCGCTGTGACTGAAGATCGGGCCCTGTTGCACATTAATGTGCTGCAAACCCAGCTGGCGCGTATAGGATTGCCAGTCGCGGCGCGATGCATCATGCAGTAGCGTGCAGTGCGCCAAATCAGCCGGTGATTTGAGCGGATTGTCGCCGGTCAGCAACATTGGTGAGCAGACCGGCAGCAAATATTCGGCATACAATTTCTCAACCCGCAGGCCTGGCCAATTGCCGCGACCGTAGAAAATCGCCACGTCGACGTCGTCCGCCAATTTCTCCTCATCGCGGTCCACCGCCTGGATACGCACGTCGATGCCCGGATAAGCCATATTAAAGCTGGAAAGGCGAGGCACCAGCCACTGAATGGCGAAACTCGGCAGCAAACTGACGGTAAGCGCACCTTTGGCGCTGCGCGCCTGCAACTTGCGCGTGGCATCGTTTAGGGCTGAGAAAATCTCCTTGATGTCTAAGTAGTAGCTTTGACCTTCTTCCGTCAGTAAAAGCGAACGATTCCTCCGGCGAAACAGCTTTAAACCTAAGAAATCTTCCAGAGATTTGATCTGATGGCTGACAGCAGCCTGGGTAACAAACAGCTCTTCAGCGGCTTTGGTGAAGCTCAAATGACGGGCAGCAGCATCGAAGACGCGTAAAGCATTGAGCGGCGGAAGGCGTTTAGACATGGTTTTCCGTATCCGGATTGACAAGGTAATACTTCAACTTATACAAAGTCGCTACGTATTAGTTTTTTTAATCCGAGACATTATAATTTGTCCGTTGAGGAAGCTCCAGCAAATACCTATAGTTGCCGCACTTCCTGAGCCGGAACGAAAAGATTTCTGGAAACGTGCGAGAGATCGCAGACTTTTGGAGAGCTTTTGGCTTGTGGTCGTGATGTTGTGTTTGCATTTTGATCTGCCGCTTGCAGATCAAGCTTTTAATTCCTGTAGATTTACCCTGTCTGTCCATAGTGATTTTAAATAGCACCGCAAATTGCGGTGCTTTTTTTTTATCTCTTACTGCCGTTTACTGCCCCATCTCTACCATCTCTTTGACGTCAGAGCGGTTAATCTGCTGCTTATTGCCATTGGCATCCTGATAGCTGATCATACCGGTTTCGTCATCAACTTTAGGTTTGCCATCGGCGACGATGGTGCGACCATCGTTAGTGTGCATCACGTAATTGCTGGAACATGCGGACAGGGTAAAGGCCAGAGTACATACGGCCAGCACTGCGGTGAGTTTATTCATCTTCTATCTCCTTGCAGATTGATTGCATTAAACCACCCGCATGCGCTCACCAAAGGTAGCGCCAGTGAAATCGACTGTGAATAGCGATGCGTTATGCGGGTTTCGGTTCAAACCTTGCAATAATTAGCATAACGCGCTTTTCCAGCTTTGCCAGGCAACGGGCCAGCTTTCAGCCTGGTCCTAATATGATTAACAGTGGGCTGAGTATGACCATTTTTTCCCCAGGCGCCTTCCGCCAGCAGTTCCCCGCAATGAGCGATGCCGGTATCTACCTCGATAGCGCCGCCACTGCGCTCAAGCCGCAGGCGGTGATCGACGCAACCGCACAGTTCTACAGCTTAAGCGCTGGCACCGTGCATCGCAGCCAGTTCGCTGCCGCCCGCGCGCTGACGGAAAAATACGAACAGGCGCGCGGTTTAGTGGCGCGCTGGCTCAATGCTGCGGACGATCGGCAGATTGTCTGGACGCGTGGCACCACCGAAGCGATCAATCTGGTGGCGAACAGCTGGTTGGCACCGCGACTGCAAGCTGGCGATGAAATCGTGGTTAGCGAAGCCGAGCACCACGCCAATCTGGTGCCGTGGTTGATGGTGGCAAAAGCGGCGGGCGCGAAAGTAGTGAAATGGCCGCTGGGCGCCGATCGTTTGCCGGATATCGCGCAGCTGCCGACGTTGCTCAATTCACGCACCCGATTGTTAGCCGTTGGCCAGATGTCGAACGTCACCGGCGGCTGTCCGGATCTGGCGCAGGCGATCCGTTTAGCCCATGACGTCGGCGCCAAAGTGATGGTTGATGGTGCACAAGGCGTGGTGCATTGTCCGCCGGATGTGCAGGCGCTGGATATTGATTTCTATGCTTTTTCAGGCCATAAACTTTACGGCCCGATGGGCATTGGCGTGCTGTATGGCAAGGCGGAATTGCTGGAGGCGATGGATCCGTGGCAAGGCGGCGGCAAAATGCTGACGCAGGTCGATTTTAACGGTTTCACGCCGCAGCCGGTGCCGTGGCGTTTTGAGGCTGGAACGCCTAACGTTGCGGGCGTGGTGGGTTTGAGTGCAGCGCTGGAGTGGCTGGCGCAACATGATGGCAAAAAGGCTGAGATGTGGAGCCAGCAACTAGCAAGCCTGGCAGAAGAGCAGCTGAGCGAGATCCCCGGTTTCCGCAGCTTCCGCTGTGGCAATGCCAGCCTGCTGGCGTTTGATATTGCCGGTATTCATCACAGCGACATCGTCACGCTGCTCGCCGAGCACGGCATCGCGTTACGCGCCGGACAGCACTGCGCGCAGCCGCTGATGGCGGCGCTTGGCGTCACCGGCACGCTGCGCGTCTCGTTCGCCCCCTATAATAATTTGCAGGACGTGGATGCGCTGGTGCGCGCCATGCGCCATGCCGTCGACTTACTGAGTGAATAAGCCCATGACATCAACTCTGCTCGCCCCGCATCCGTTCGGCGATCTGATTACCGCAGCCAGCCTGACGGAAAAATTCACCCATTTCCATCAGTGGGAAGATCGTTATCGTCAGTTGATCCAGCTCAGCCGCCAGCTGCCTGCGTTAGCGGAGGAGTTGAAAACGCCGGATATTGAGCTCACGGGCTGTGAAAATCGCGTGTGGCTCAGCAGCCAATTGTTGAACAACGGCACGCTGCACTTTTATGGCGACAGCGAAGGACGCATCGTACGTGGATTGCTGGCGGTGTTGCTGACGGCGGTGGAAGGCAAAACGCCAACCGATTTGCTACTGCAAGATCCGCTGGCGTTGTTTGATACCTTAGGGCTACGAGCACAGCTGAGTGCGTCGCGCAGCAGCGGCTTACAGGCGCTGGCGGATGCGGTGCAACGCGCTGCACGTCAGCATACTCAGGCCGTTTGACGCGCCGCCTTCGCCAGAAACTTCTTCAACGCATGGGAAACCGCCGCAAACCCGAAAGTGGCGGTAACCATGGTTGCCGCGCCAAATCCGGCGGCACAATCCATACGTTTCGGCCCTTCTGCGGTGGAGCGTGAAGTACACACGCTGCCGTCCGGCTGCGGATACATCAGCGCTTCCGTCGAGAATACGCAGTCGATACCGAGCTTGCCTTTGCTGTTCTTCACCACGCCGAAATCCCCTTTCAATCTTTCACGCAGCTTAGCGGCCAGCGGATCCTGAATGGTTTTCGCCAGATCGCTAACCTGGATCTGCGTGGGATCGATCTGGCCGCCCGCGCCGCCGGTGGTAATCAGCGGGATCTTGTTGCGACGACACCAGGCAATCAACGCGGCTTTGGGCCGCACGCTATCAATCGCATCAATCACGTAGTCGAAACCCGCCGATAACAGTTCGGCGGTATTCTCCGGCGTGATGAAGTCATCGATACAGATCACTTCGCATTCCGGATTGATGGCGCGCATACGTTCCGCCATCACTTCTGTTTTCGCCTGGCCCACTTTGCCCTGCAGCGCATGGATCTGGCGGTTGGTATTGGTGATACAGACATCGTCCATATCAATCAGGGTGATTTTACCGATGCCGGTGCGCACCAGCGCTTCCGCCGCCCATGAACCTACGCCACCAATACCAATCACGCAAAAATGCGCGTCGGCAAAACGCTGTAGCGCGTCCTGCCCATAGAGACGCGCCGTGCCGCCAAAACGTTGTCGCCAGGCGTCGCTTACTACTGTCATAACCAAACCTTTCCGCTAAAACGGGACCTTAATTAGAACCTAACAGCAGCGAACCGTTGTTGCCATTTTGTGGGTTGCTGAACACCGGCTGACCGGTGCCCGGCGCGGCTTTCAGCACCCAGACGCGACCATAATGGTTGTAGAAACCTGCCAGATGCGCCGCATCCGGGCCAACGCCCTGATAGATATCGAAGTGCTGGCCTTTAATCGCGCCGCCCACGTCCAACGCCACCATCAGGCGCATCTCATATTTGCCATTGAACTTGCCTTTCTCGTTCAGCTGCGGCACTTCCGCTAACAGCACGGTTCCGGCTGGAATCAGTGAACGATCGGAGGCAACAGAGGCTTTGGCAATCAACGGGACCGCGCTGGCACCGCGTACCGGCACATACTCTTCCGGCTTAAAGAAGACGAAGGATTGGTTGGTTTCCAGCACCGAACGCACTTCCTGTGGCGAATGCTCTTGCGCCCACTGACGAATCGCCTGCATCGACATATCTTCACGCTTCACTTCACCGCGATCGATCAACTCTTTACCAACGCTGTGGTAAGCCCAGCCATTTTTGCCGCCGTAACCAAAGAAGCGCAGCGGACGACCATCACCAAAATCAACGTAGCCGCTGCCCTGCACATCCATCATGAAGTTATCGATCAGCGAGTTGCTGTAGGCAATGATGTAGCGATCGTCGAGCCCACCACTATATATAGAAGCGCGACTCGGCAGCTTCTGTCCGCGCGGACGCGGCGGCATACGATAAATCGGATACTGGAACTCGCCCTGACGGGTATAACGCGCTTCCACGACCGGCGTGTAGTAGCCGGTGAATTGCACGTTACCGTAATTGTCGGTGCCTTCCATCTGGTAGGCATTCAAACCAAACTGATTAAGCTGACGCGTATCGGCGCCGGACAGCAGCCAGTTTTGCACCGCGCTGTAGGTGCCGTTGTTGCGCCCAAACAGGCCAGACGAGGCGGTTTGAATCTGCACCACCTGATCGCCAAAGTCCTTACCGTTCACCGGACGCCCTTTGGCGTTCGGCTGATTGACCAGCCCGAGCGGTTGCTCCAGCTTGCCATCAATATACTGTTGACCGCGATCGGTCGGTTTAGAACTACAGCCCGCTAACAGCGCGATAAATGCGCCAGTAAGTGCATACTTCGCCCAATGTCCTTTCATAACCTTCTCTTTTTATCGATTGTTTGCCCGGCGAAGATAGCAAAGGGACAGAGAGATTGAAATCTGCCCTAAGCGGTCACGCTCACATCTGTACAATAATTCGCCCGATGGCGAGTTTATTCATCAACTGACTGTAAATTTGGCGTTTTGTCTCAAAAAGGGGTTGCATCGCCGCGCGTCCAGAGTATAGTGCGCATCCACGGACGCGGGGTGGAGCAGCCTGGTAGCTCGTCGGGCTCATAACCCGAAGGTCGTCGGTTCAAATCCGGCCCCCGCAACCAATTCTTCTTAAATGAAGAGACAATGTGAAGTGTCGTGTAACGCGTCAGTCGGACGCGGGGTGGAGCAGCCTGGTAGCTCGTCGGGCTCATAACCCGAAGGTCGTCGGTTCAAATCCGGCCCCCGCAACCAATTGTCTTAAGAAGAATACAATGTGAAAAGTCGCTTAATGCGACAGACGGACGCGGGGTGGAGCAGCCTGGTAGCTCGTCGGGCTCATAACCCGAAGGTCGTCGGTTCGAATCCGGCCCCCGCAACCAATAATTTAAACACCTTAACGGGTGTTTTTTTGTTTTTACGAATGCCCTTCATCATCCTCAACACTCCTCTTTTTCTCTTTCTTCAATTCACTCCAACACATTTATTATCCTAAAAATTTCTTAAACAGCCTGATTTGTTTAATTAAAAACAACACTCTAAACATTTTAGTTAATTTTTATCGGGACAAATCTCAATCTCCCCAGCCTGAATAATTTACATACTTCTGGCATAGATAACACAAGGTGTGTTGTCATGACACAGTGAGAAATAAAAATGGCTTATACTAATGGATATAAATATTCCGGTTATTATCAAACACAGTTCGGTTGGAAGCCATATATTCCAAATGGTACAGTCTATCTCGATGACATTAGCCATAAAGTAGACTCTCTATGGTCATCTATTAACCCTGGTGCAGTTGATAACACCGGTACACTATCATTGTCAGGATTTGCCAATGGATATAAAAAAATTGAAATTTATGACAATGGCAAGTTAATCAAAACCGTTGAATCAAACAAGTTAGGCGTGTGGGTTGCTGATTTGTCAGATGTGCTTAATGCTGGACCTCACAACTTCACCATTAAGCAAGAAGGTTTCGGTTTTTCAGGCGGAGAACCTATTCACATTGTGGTTCAGGGAAATAATGGCCCTATTCCCGTTGAAATAACTCAAGTTTATGATGATGTCGGCATTCATAAAGGTATCATTGAGCAAGGCAAAACCACCGATGATTCACGTCCAACCTTTAGCGGAAAAGGTCCTGCAAACTCGCTGGTAACGCTTGTCAATGAAAGCAACAATGTTATTGCCCAGGGCTACAGTGATAACTATGGCAACTGGAAGATCACACCAGAATTTGATATTGCTGATGGCAGCCATAATATCCGCGCATTCGTTAATGGCAAATTTAGCTCAGATTTCAATATCACCATTGATACCGCGCCTGCTCAATATCCTGTAACGTTCACGGGTGCTTTTGATTATTTAACAGCAAGCACTATTCCTGAGAATGGTGTTACCAGCGATTCACGCCCAGGTTTTTCAGGTAAAGCATCACCTAACTCTTATGTTTATTTATTCATTGAAGGCAGTAATGAACCGATTGGTGGATCGGTTTCTAATGCGTCTGGTAGCTGGACCATTACACCATTTAAAGATCTGGCAGCAGGCACACACACTTTTGAAGTTCGAGTGAATGGTGAAACCGCTAAATATACATTGACCATCGGTGCAGATTCTTCAATTGAGCAACCGCTGGTGATTGATCATCTCATTGACGGTCAATCATTCGATATCATCCCTGAGAATGGTCAGTCTTCAGATACCACTCCGTGGATCAGTGGTAAAAGTGAGCCTTTCGCGAATGTTGTCTTATTAGAAGGTTCAAAATTCATTGGTTATGCGCAGGCTGATGCCAGCGGTAAATGGATTTATGAAATAAGCAGTGAGCTTGAAGCGGGTCAACATCTCCTGACCGCACACTCAAATAACCAGGTTAGCGAGCCATTCGCCTTCAGCATCGCGGCACCGCAGGCATCCGGTGGTTACTGGGGTTGGGGCAGCTTTAGCGTTAATGCGGTTACCGATGTTTATGACACTAATGACCAGCCAGAAATCGCTGCCGGTAAAGCATTCAACCAATTCTCTCTGAATGAATTGTTGATCAACGAAGAAGCATCGCTCTTCGCCGAGATCAGCGAGCAGCAAGAAGCACCAGCACTGATTCTGACCCAGGCAGAGTTGAGCACAGAAAGCCTTTCTACCGGCGTAGAACTTAACTCAGATTCCTTCACATCATCAATCACGGAAGAACCGCAGCACACGCAATACGCGTAAGTCCCGGTTTGAATGAAACTCAACGGATGGCATATGCCATCCGTTTTTTCATTATCTATGCGCCAGCGCCGCACCCTTATCAAAATACGCCTTAATCCCATGCAGAATCGCCTCAGCTACCTGATGCTGATAGCGCGACGTGCGCAACTTGCGCTCCTCTTCCACATTACTGATAAACGCGGTTTCCACCAGAATCGAGGGAATATCCGGCGCTTTCAGTACGGCAAATCCCGCTTGATCGACCGTGCGCTTGTGCAGGTGATTGATATGCCCCATGCGCGACAGCACCTCTTTACCAAACTTCAGGCTGTCGCTGATGGTTTGCCGCTGCACCATGTCGAACATGGTATGGTCGAGATAGCGATCGCCGCTCATGCTGACGCCGCCAATCAAATCGGCTTCATTCTGCGTTTGCGCGAGGAAGCGTGCCGCTGCAGAGGTAGCGCCGCTGGTTGAGAGCGCAAACACCGATGAACCGCGTGCGGCTCGGCTGGTGAAGGCATCGGCGTGGATCGAGATAAACAGATCCGCGCGCTGCTTACGCGCTTTTGCTACGCGGACACGCAGCGGGATGAACACATCCTCATTGCGCGTCATATAGGCTTTCATGTTGCGCTCTTTATCGATCAGCGCCTTCAGATAGCGACCAATCTTCAACACGATATCTTTCTCACGCGTTTTGTATTTGCCATGCGCGCCAGGATCTTCACCGCCATGTCCGGGATCGATCATGATGATAATCGGGCGATCGCGCCCTGCTTTCCCAGGCAGCGCCGCCTGCACCGGCTGATCGCGCTCCAGATCGCCCTGATTGTAATCCTGCAGTAATGCCAGTAGCGGATCCTCTTCCCGTGATTGCTGATTGGGATAGAGATCGACCACTAAGCGGTGCTTGATGCCCGCCACCGGCGCCAGGGTGAAAGTCTTAGGTGCCGTGCTGCGCTTCAGTTCCAGCACCAGTCGCACCGTATTGGCATCAAATTGACCCACGCGTGCAGTTTTAATGAAGGGATCGTCTACGCGCACCAGTTTATCGACCCCTTTCAGGACCGGATTGATGTGCATATTTTCGATATCGATAACCAGACGATCGGGATTACTCAGCGTGAACTGCTTGTACTTGAGGGGAACGTTGGATTCCAGTGTAACGCGGGAGTAAGTCGATGATGGCCAGATGCGCACCGCCACAATATGCTGGCTGGCAGCCAGCCCGGTGCGTGTGACGCTCAGCATTAATAGTGCGCCTGCGCCCTGTAATAATCGTCGTCGTGTGAAAGCTTCGGACATGCCGCTCCAACTGCTGTGTTATGTCTAAAAAATCGTCACTTGATGGCAAGAAAGTGAAAACTTTGTTCGATGAGAATTGTCTTGTCTTGCCGGAAAAACCAGATAATGCAGGCTGTTAGCGCGTGTTGCATCAGGAAAATCGTAAAGTAACGTCAGGCCCGGCGCTTGCAATAAGGGGCAAAAGAGCATAAAAATACGAAAATTACGAATAAACATGCACAGAGGGCTTTGCCGTGAAGGAACGCAGTACAGAACTGGTTCAGGGTTTTCGCCATACCGTTCCCTATATAAATACCCATCGTGACAAGACCTTTGTCATCATGTTGGGTGGCGAGGCCATCGAGCATGAGAACTTCTCAAGCATCGTTAATGACATCGGTCTGCTGCATAGCCTCGGCATTCGCTTAGTGGTGGTTTACGGTGCGCGTCCGCAAATTGACGCCAGCATGGCCCAGCAACAGCTGGAACCGATTTACCACAAACACACCCGCGTGACCGATGCGCAGTCACTTGAGTTGGTGAAGCAAGCCGCAGGTCGTTTACAGCTGGATATTACCGCGCGTCTGTCGATGAGCCTCAATAATACGCCGCTGCAAGGTGCGCACATTAATGTGGTGAGCGGCAACTTCATTATCGCGCAGCCTCTGGGCGTGGATGATGGTGTTGATTACTGCCACAGCGGCCGTATTCGTCGTATTGATGAGGAAGCGATTCATCGTCAGTTGGACAACGACGCGATTGTGCTGCTCGGTCCGGTGGCGGTTTCTGTTACTGGCGAGAGTTTCAACCTGACGTCTGAAGAAGTGGCGACGCAGCTGGCGATCAAGTTGAAAGCCGAGAAGATGATTGGTTTCTGCTCTGAACAGGGCGTGACCAATCGCGAAGGCGCGATTATTTCTGAACTGTTCCCGAACGAAGCCCAGGCGCGTATCGATGAGATGGAAAGCGATGGCGATTTTCTTTCAGGCACCGTGCGTTTCTTGCGTGGCGCGGTAAAAGCCTGCCGCAGTGGCGTGCGTCGCAGCCATCTGATCAGCTATCAGGAAGATGGTGCGTTGCTGCAAGAACTGTTCTCGCGCGACGGTATCGGTACCCAGATTGTGATGGAGTCAGCCGAGCAGATTCGTCGCGCCAACATCAACGATATCGGCGGCATTCTTGAGCTGATTCGCCCGCTGGAGCAGCAAGGTATTCTGGTACGTCGTTCCCGCGAACAGCTGGAGATGGAGATTGATAAATTCACCATTATTCAGCGAGATAATTTAACCATCGCCTGTGCCGCGCTCTATCCGTTCCCGGATGAGCAGATTGGCGAGATGGCTTGTGTGGCGGTGCATCCGGATTATCGCAGCTCGTCGCGTGGCGAACTGTTGCTGGATCGCGTGGCATTGCAGGCGCGTCAGATGGGGCTGAAGAAGCTGTTTGTGTTAACCACGCGCAGCATTCACTGGTTCCAGGAGCGTGGCTTTACGCCAGTGGATATTGAGTCGCTGCCTGAGAGCAAGAAGCAGATGTATAACTATCAGCGCCGTTCAAAAGTGTTGATGGCGGATTTGGGTTAAGTGCGGTTTGTGTGATTGGTCGCCATAAATGGCGCCCCTACAAAACCCCTTCCCCGTAGGGTCGGCATTCATGCCGACCAGGTCCATCACCGCACCACATTTACTCCCCGCTCAACCGCTCCAGCAATCCACTGCGTCGCTGGGTACGCAACTGCACAGCGCGACGGAACACGCTGTCATCGCTATACAACGTCAGCTGCTTACGTGCGCGGGTAATCGCGGTATAAATCAGTTCGCGCGTTAACACCGGCAGAAACTGTGCCGGCATCACCAGCGCCGTGTGATCAAACTCCGAACCCTGCGATTTATGCACCGTCATCGCCCACGCGGTATCGTGCGTCCGCAATCGGCTCGGCTGCACCGCTTTAATGCTGCCATCCGGCAACGGGAAGAACACTTTCAGCAGACCTTCCTCGTCAAACAGCGTGATGCCAATATCGCCGTTAAACAGACCCAACGCACTGTCGTTACGCGTCACCATTACCGGACGTCCCTGATACCAGCGACTGCCGCCGGTTGGACGACGAATCAGCTGCAACTGCATCAGTTTCTGCTCAATACGCTGGTTCAATCCCTGCACACCAAACGGTCCTTCACGCAGTGCGCACAACAGCTGATAACGGCCAAACGCTGCGATAATCTCAGCAGGATCCGCACGTTGACTGATGAGTTTCAGGAAAGACTGATAACCGGCGGCAATCTCCGTCAGCATCGCCTGATACGCCTCCGCATCCTGCAGAGGTTTACGGCTGATATCGCTGAACCCGGCCTGGAATGCCGCTTCAACCGCCTTTGCATCACCGGCATTAACCGCTGCGGCCAGTTGGCCAATGCCGGAGTTGGCGTCAAAGCGGTAGCTTTTGCGTAGCAGGCAAATCGCATCGCGCACGGCGGGCGCGCTGCTGTCATCGATACCCGCTACCTCGCTGCCGGTGAGCGCGCTCAGCTGCGCAGCACGCATCGGGCTGTATCCTGCTTCGGCACAGCGACAGATATCACCGAGCACCGCGCCCGCTTCCACCGACGCCAGCTGATCGCGATCGCCAAGGAACACCACGCGCGCCTGCGCTGGCAATGCGGCAATCAGATTCGCCATCATGCCGAGATCGACCATTGAGGCTTCATCCACCACCAGCACATCCAGATGCAGCGGATTCCCGGCGTGATAGCGCAGGCGCTGCGTTTCCGGCTGCGCGCCCAACAAGCGGTGCAGCGTGGTGGCGTCGGCAGGAAAGCGCTGCCGCTCCGCCTCACTCACCGGCAGCTTTTGCAGCGCTTTGCCCAGCGATTCGGTAAGACGCGCTGCCGCTTTGCCGGTTGGTGCAGCCAACTGAATACGTAACGCGCCTTCACTGAGACGGATCAGCGCCGCCAGCAGTTTTGCTACCGTGGTGGTTTTACCGGTGCCGGGACCGCCCGAAATCACTGCAGTTTTCTGCGTTAGCGCCACCGCCGCCGCAATCTTCTGCCAGTTATCCGGCTCGGTGCCAAACAGCTGATCCAGCACTTGCCGCACCTCTTCAGCCGCAAAAGGTTGTGCTGTCGACGGTGACAGAAAGAAGCGTGCCACCTGCCCTTCGTTGTGCCAAAGGCGATGCAGATAGAGACGATCTTCGCTCAGCACGATGGGCGCCGCTTGCTCGCTGCTACTCAGCGCCGACCAGCCGCCTAAAATGGCAGGCCAATCCTGCGGTTCTCCCGCCGCTTGCCAGATGGCCTGCGCCAGCTCCGCATGACGCCCTTTAAACAGGTTGTCGCGGCTTAGCTGTGATAACGGCAAACAGACATGCCCATCTCCCGCTTCCGCGCTCAGGCACGCCGCCAACAGCAAACGCGCCGGTTGCTCGTCATCGGCCAGCAGTTGAGCGAACTGGACATCCAGCGAACGCAGCAAACGCAGCTCAGCCGCCTGTGCTAAAAGCGCTGTCATACCGCTCATGCTGTCGCTCCCGGCCCGCGAAACAGGCTATCCAGTTGTGAAACAAAATCGAACGTCGGACGGGTGTGGAACACGCCGTTGTCTGGCGAACTGCCGTCCATGCCACGCAGGAACAGATAAAACACGCCGCCGAAATGCTGCTCATAATCGTAATCCGGCACGCGATGTTGTAAATAGCGGTGCAGCGCCAGCGTGTAGAGTTGGTACTGCAAATCGTAGCGGTGGTCGATCATCGCCTGCTCCATTGCCTGCGGCGTGTAAGCTTCATGGCTGTCGCCGAGCCAGTTGGATTTGTAATCCAGCAGGTAATATTTGCCCTGCCAGCGGAACACCAGATCGATAAAGCCTTTCAGCATGCCCTGCACCTGACGGAAATCGAGCGGTGGGGCCTGCGCCGATAACGCATCCTGAGAAATTAACGCGCTCAGTTCATGCGCGGTCAGCACGTTGTCAATTGGCAGATAGAACGCCATCTCCACCAAACGATCGCTGCTCTGCACCTGCGCCAGATGAATGCCCTGTGCGTTGAGCGGCGTGCTCAATACGCGCGTAATCCACGCGCTGAGCATCGGCTGCCAGTGCAGCGGATAGCCGTTTTGCTGCAGATGTTGCGCCAACATCTCTTCGGAAGGCGGCTGCGGGAAATCCAGCGATTCGAACAGCTCATGTAAAAACGTTCCCGGCGCAGCACCGCGTGGGAAGTGATGTGGCGTTAGCGCCGCTTCGCCTTCCTCTTCACGCTCCTCTTCGCCTGCCGCTTCCACATCAAAATTCGGCATCACCTCAAGCAGACGATGAGAACTGTGCTGCTGCAAACCGGAATAACTGGTGACGCGCCACGGATCGGCCAGCACGCGTGTTACGGATCGCGCGCCCAATTCACTATCAGCGATAGCCTCAACCTGCCAGCGCTCGGCTTGCATATCTTCTGCCAGCACCACATCGGTGCCCGCCGCGTCCATGTCATGCAGTAACGCACCGAGCTGTTCGGCCGTCGCCGCTTCGCCGCGCTGCAACAGAAAACCGAGCGCGCTTTTATGCAAATCGCTCTCGCCCTCTTTCTTGCGCGTGCCGCGAAACAGCGGTGCCACGCCGACGCTGCAGTGAAAGATCGAACGGGTCAACGCCACGTAGAGCAGGCGTAAATCCTCTGCCAGACGCTCCTGTTCGGCCAGCGCCAGGCTCTCCTCGTCGGCTTGCAGATCCAGCACCGCGTCAAAGTTCTCACGATCGTGATAGAGCGCGGTATCGGCCTCGCGGAAACCGACGGCAAACGGCAGCCACACTAACGGATATTGCAGGCCTTTAGATTTGTGGATGGTGACGATCTGCACCAGATGGCGATCGCTCTCCAGACGCAGCTGCTGGCTGGCAGACTGGCTGTCCGGACGCGCGATCTGCTGTGCCAGATGGCGCACCAGCGCATGCGGGCTATCCAGTTGTGCAGCCGCTTCCTGCAGCAGTTCGCCCAGATGCAGTAAATCCGTCAGCCGACGCTCACCGTTCTCCGAGGCCAGCAGATTTTCCGCCAGCTGGCGCTCTAGCATCATCTCGCGCAGCATCGGCAAGACGCCACGCTGCTGCCACACCAGCTGCCAGCGGGCAAAGGTATCCACCAGTTCATCCCAACCGCGCGCATCCTGATCCAGCGCATCCAGCTGCGAGGCATCAAAGGCAAAGAGTGAAGTTGCCAGCGCGGTGCGCAGCATACGCTCCTGCTCCGGCGCCAGTACCGCCTGCAACAGCCATAACAGCTCACGCGCTTCAGGCGTGGTGTAAACGCTGTCGCGATTCGACAGGTAAACCGACGGAATGCCCAGCAGATTCAGCGCTTCACGAATCAGGCTGGCTTCGTTACGGCTGCGCACCAGCACGGTGATGTCAGAGGCTTGTACCGGCCGCAAATTGGGAGCTTTGCCCAACATCGCGCGCTGCTGCTGCCCGGCCTGCAACCAGCGACTTATATCGGCCGAACACTGCTGCGCCATACGTTGTTGATAATCGCCAACGCTGCAGCCTTCGCCCGGCTGCAGCCAGAAGCGTAACGCCGCTTGCTCAACCTGATCGATGCTAAGAGACAACGGCTGGTTCGGTGGCGCGAACTGCACCGGCAGAAACGGGATCTCGGCGAACAGGAAGGGCGCGTCGAGGCGTGCAAACAGCTGGTTGACGCTGTTAACCATCGCTGGTGACGAGCGCCAATTGGTGTCCAGCGTGTAGTGCGCACTGACTTCACTGCGCGCGCGGATATAGGTAAAAATATCCGCGCCACGAAAGGCGTAAATCGCTTGTTTGGGATCGCCAATCAGCAGCAGCGCATGCGCTGGCTGATTGATGTAAAGCGTACGGAAGATGCGGTATTGCAGCGGATCGGTGTCCTGAAACTCATCAATCAGCGCCACCGGGAAACGCTGGCGAATCGCCTGAGCCAGCTGCTCACCACTCGGCTGTTGCAGTGCTTCGTCGAGGCGGCTCAGCAGGTCATCAAAACCCAACAGTGCCTGCTGACGTTTCTCTTTGCGCACCGCAGCGCGAACCTCTACCAGCGCGCGCGCAATCACCAGATCGCGCAACGACAGCGGTTGGGCAAGGAACGTGTCGATGGCGTCAAACACAGTGTGATGCGGCGGATTGCCCTTTTTGGTCTTCTCTTCAAGCATGCGCTGACCGAAGCGCGCCAGTTCGGCAGGCACCTGATAATCACGCGTTTCGCTCTGCGCCCAGAAGCTGACTTTGTTGACCCAGACCGGCAAATTTTTGCTGCTGTAGCTGCGCTTATCCACATCGGATTGCCCCACCAGCGTCAGCACCTCTTCACCCACCGCCAGCCATTGCGCTTTCATCGCGGCGATACGCGCCAGATTTTCGCTGTGGCGCGAAGCCAGAGTTTCACTGTCGGCAGGCGGCAGACGCAGGCTGGGCGATTCGCCCTGCAACCACGGACGCAAAGTGGAAAGTAACTGCTCTGGGCCGCTCCATTCGCTGACAATCACCCGCGCGACATCCAGCGTCAGCGGATAGCAGTGACGACGCCAGAAATCGGCGGTCGCCTGGCGCAGCAGCAGCTGTTCATCCTCAATCAGCTGTTGTTCAAACAGCATGCCGGACTCAAAGGCGTTGAGATTCAGCATGCGCTGGCAGAAGCCGTGAATGGTAAAGATGGCGGCTTCATCCATCTGGCGTTCAGCGGCCAGCAGCAGCGAAGCGGCATCGGCGGGTTGCGGAATTTCCTGCAGCAGCTGCATCAGCATCGGGTTGCTGCTGACGCCGCGCAGGCAGGCCAGCCGCAGCTCGTGAATGTTGGCGCGAATACGCCCGCGCAGCTCAGCGGTAGCAGCCTCGGTAAAGGTCACCACCAGAATCTCTTCTACCGACAGCGGACGCGAATAAGCATGTTCTCCGCCCAATCCCAGTAACAGCCGCAGATAGAGCAGCCCGATGGTAAAGGTTTTACCGGTTCCGGCTGAGGCCTCAATCAGACGCTCACCGCGCAGCGGCAGCGTCAGAGGATTGAGCGATTCAGGTAGCAGACTCATTGCGCGTCACTCTTCACGGGCAACGATTGCTGCAGCTTCTGGACCTCATCCCATGTGGTCCAGGCCGGCAGCTGTGCGTAGTCATCTTTGGTCGCGCCATCATGGCTGCCGCCAATCTGCGAAATCATCGCCATGCCTGTTTGTGCTAAGACCGCCTGATGGAAGAAGTCGGCCAGACCGGCTGGCGTCAGTTGCTGAATTTGCTCAATCGCTTTTTCACGCGTATCGAAAGCAAAGTTCTGACGTTTAAAGTCACGGTTAAAGCGGTTCGCCTCTTCATCCAGCGTTTGCGGGCGCTGCTTCATATCGTTGATTAGCGCCTGCTGATACTGGGCAAAATCTTCCGCTTTCATGCTGCGCAGACGCTGTTCCGCCTGCGGATAAAACGCCTGGAAGCGTTGCAGTAAGAACGCCGGCTGCTTGCTGTTACTTTGCAGCAGGAAACCGATGCCCCATTGGCGACCAATCGGCATCTGATACGCAAACACCGCGTAGCCGAGCTGCTCTTCGGTGCGCAATTGGTTGTAGAACCAGGGTTGGACGATCTGGCTCAGCATGGTGCTATTGGCCATGCTTTGATATTCGCTGTAGCCCAACGGCACATACAGCGCGGCCAGCGCCGAATCGGTGCTGCTGCCGGCTTTTTGCAGGTTGGCCTTCATCGCTTTATCCACCGTCACATAATCACTGTGCCAGTAGCCGTGACCATCGCTCTGCAACTGCTGCTGCAGTTCATCGCCGAGCTGTTTCACGCGATCGGCGGAGAGATTACCCACCACCATCATCTCTGGCGTTGCATGATGAATCAGCGCATCGCGGTAATCGGTGACCTCTTTCAGCGTGATGTCCTTCACCAGTTTGCGGCGCGTTTCACGCTGGGTGTACGGCAGCTGCGACAACATCTGCATCGGCTGAATCGCCTGTTCAAACGCTTTGCCCTTCTCTGCCGCCTCCAGTCGATCCAGATACCAGGATTTGGCCTGCTCCAGCTGCTGCTGATCCGGCGTAAAGGTGGCGTAACCTTCCACCAGCTTTTTCAGCAATTCCGGCAAACGTTGGGTAAAACCGCTGGCGCTAAACACGATGCCATCATCTTCCCCGGTGGAGAAACTGATGCCGCCAACCGAGGCCTGCGAATTCAATTCATCCAGCGCCAGGCTGGAGAGATAGTCATTCAAGCCAAACAGCACCTGCTGGCGCGCATCGCTAATCGCCGATTTGTTACGCAGCGCCAGGGTGATAGCGGCTTTCGGTTCACTGGCAAACATCTGACTTGGCATCCAGTAAATACGCATGCTGTCGCCATTGGTTAGTGCTACCGGATGATCGTAGGTTTTGCCATCGGAGGGAATGATGGAGAAATCCGAAGGAATGTAGGGATTCAGCGTGGGCATCGATAGCTGAAGCTGCGCGGCGCGTTGCTGCCAGTCGCTGAACTGGGCGTCGCTGATTTTGTCCACCTGATACGGCGCATTCACAAAGTAGGCCTCTTTGTTATGCGGCTCCTGCGGGCTGATGTACCAGATACGCGCGTTCTGCGGCGTCATTTCATCAAGGCGCATTTTGATTGCGGCGGGATCGAACTGATCGGCCAGATACGGCGCATCCAGCGTGTGTTCAACCGGCACCCGCAGCATGGTATCCACCAGCCATTCGATGTAATCCATATCGCGGGTAATTGATGGATAACGGAAATCCAGCGCCAGCACGTGGGAGACTTCATCAAAGTACTCTTTGCTGATGCCTTTGCTGCGCAGCATATCGAGGTAATTAAACACTGCAGCGACCACTTCATCGCGCTGCGCCAGACCTTTGTCGGTTAACGAGACGCTGATAGCAAAGACGCCGCTATTTCGCTCGGTCATTGGGTCAGCACCTGCACTAACGCCATCCGCCAGCCCCTGTTTTTGCAGCCAGTCGTTCAGGGTATTTTTGCTGCGATTGCCGAGAATGTAGCTGATCAGCGTATCGGTTTTACTGCGGAACTGGCCGCTGTTGTTCGGGATGCGGAACTCAATTTTTAACTGCTTGCGCGGCTGGGCGGGCACGTAATGGATAATGATGCCCTTCTGCGCGTCGGTCACCACCGGCACGTCAATCTCTGGCACGGTGGTCTGATGATTAGCCACCCGACCAAAGGTTTGTGCCGCAATGTCGGCCATCTCGGGCAGCGGTTTGTTGCTGTAGATCACCGCCTTCATCAGATTGGCGGAATAATGGCTGTGATAAAAATCGGTCAGCGCCTGATGTAATTTGCTGTCCGGCTTGTCACTTAACGTATCGAGGTTGCCGCCGGAATAGCGCGAACCCGGATGCGCAGGGTTAAGGGTTTCTGCGCCCACCTGCGCCATGCGCAAGCCATCGCGTGAGCGAGCCATGGTGAGTTCTGCGTTGACCGCATGGCGTTCACGATCGGCATTAACCGGATCGAGCAGCGGTTCAGCAATCGCATCGGCCAGTCGGTCTACCGCTGGCTGCAGCGCACTGTTTTCCACTTCCAGATAGAACGCCGTGCGATACGACGCGGTGCTGGCATTGTGGCTGCCGCCATTTTTTTTCAGGAATTCGGCGAGATTATCAGGCTGCGGATAACGCTTTGAACCCATCAACACCATGTGTTCGAGATAGTGCGCCAGACCCAGTTGCTGATTAGGATCGTCCAGCGAACCGATCGGCAAGGTCAGCGCCGCCAATGATTTAGGCGCTTCGGCATCCGAGACCAGCAGCACGGTCATGCCGTTGTTTAACGTAATCGCCTGGTAACTGCGTGGATCGTGATCGCTTTTACGAATGGTGTCATTGATGGGTTGCCAGCCGCGATCGGTATCGGCAAAGGCATTCAGCGCTAACGTGCTCAGCAGCAGCGCTCCAATCCAGCGTGCGTAAATCCGCATTTAAACCCCTTACGTTACCCTTTTCCGCTGACTGTGTGCCCAGCGGTGAAATAGACAAACTTTCTTATCGTGTCAGGAACAACCTCAAACGAGGCCGTATTCCCTTGCTATTCATCATTTTGATGCGCCAGGCGCACCGGCAAATACCATTGGCGTGCGGCGGCAGTTATCGCCTGCACGGCATCATCATCCAATGAGCGACTCAGGCGTTGCAGATAGGGATCGCTGCCCTCGCCTTCCACCTGGAAACCACCCTGCCAGGCTTGCAGCAATTTGTTAAGTGCCTTTTTCTGCGTTGCTTCATCTTCCAGCAACTGCTGCGACTTGCTATCAAAGCTGGCTTCCAGCCAGGCGCCGCCGGATTTATTCAGCAGCATCAGCGGCTGAACTAGTCCGGCCTGATAACCCGCAACATACTCATTCAGCAGCGACAGCGCCTGTTCAGCAGGCAGCGCCGCGAAGCGCCAGTGACTCTGTTTACGGCCGTACATGCGGCTTTCACCGCTGCCGCCCAATGCGCAATACACCAGATGTTCCAGCCATAACAGCAGGCCATCATTCATGTTCAGCACGCCCGGACGCCAGCGCAGCAGGCCATCAGCTTGCACCTGCGTTAGCCAGCCGGTCAATTGCACTGCGCCGAGCGTTAGATTGATTTCCCAACTTTCGGCAGGCTGGCGTTGACCGCTCACCTCGGCTGCCACTTCCTGCATCTCTTCGGTCTGGCTCTGCCAGAAAAGTTCCCCGAACGCGCCGTAAGGCAGATTGCCTGCGGCGCGGTGACGCGCATACAGCTGCGCCGGATCGTCACCATTGACCAGCGTATTCAGCAGTTGGGCGTTGATTTGGTAGCGTTCCAGGCTATCAGGCGCGAACGGTTCGCTGTCGGGCAGCTCACTCTCTTCCATCCAGAAAGCCACACCCAAGCGCTGCTGGAACCAGGCGCGCACCGGATGACGCCAGAAACGCAGCAGTTGCTCCAGCGACAAGGTTTCTAACGGTGCAGGCAGCAAGGGCTGCACAAAATCAGGTTGTGCCACGCCGCTGCCGCTGGCCGCTGGCAGCCACTCCGCAGCAAAGCTTTGCCCGGGTGCGCCCGGTTGGAAGTTTTCTGCGGCAAACGGCATGCGGCTATGCAGCTTTTGCAGATGTTCGCGCACGCGTTGCTCGCTGATATCGGGTTCAAGTGCCTCATCACCCGGCAGACGGAAGCTTTGTCCCAGATAATCTACCAGCTCGCTCACTAATACCGATGGATAGCGCTCCGTGTTGTCCTGAATCGCCCGGCCAATGTAGCTGATATAGAGCTGCTGCTGCGCCGAGATCAACGCTTCGAGGAACAGATAGCGGTCATCATCGCGGCGGCTGCGGTCGCCTTTGCGCATCTGTTGCTGCATCAGGTCGAAACCAAGCGGTGCTAAGGTGCGCGGATAGACGCCATCGTTCATGCCCAGCAAACACACCACTTTGAAGGGAATCGAACGCATCGGCATCAGCGTACAGAAGTTGATGGGTCCGGCGAGAAAACGTTGGCTGATGCGCTGTTGATCGAGGCGTGAACGCAGCTCATCACGCAGCAGCGTAACCGGAATCGGCTGTTGATACGCCGCCTGCATGCCTTGTTCGATAATCTGTTTCCACTGGGTTTCAACCAGCAGTAGCGCGGCTTCACTTTCGGCGTCTCCGCTAAAGAAGCACTCAATCAGCTCACGACACAGCGGCTGCCACTCTGCCAGCGTACGTTCTTCTGCCAGACGCGCACGCCACTCTTCCAGTCGCGATAGCAATTCGGCCAGATGACCCGCCAGCTCAGCGATCAAACCGCTGGATTCGTCATACGGCAGAATCCCTTGCCAGTCGCCGTTGCGGCTCTCCAGCGCATAACCGAGCAGCATGCGCTGTATGCCGAAGCGCCAGGTGTGTTGTCCGGTTACCGGCAGCGCCAGCGCTTCCACGCTGGCATCATCCAATCCCCAGCGAATGCCGGATTCCATCACCCAACGGCGCAGCAGTCGCAGCCCGCTTTCATCCACCGAGAAGCGCTGCGCTAATGCGGGAACCTCAAGCAGCGCCAGCACATCTTCGGAGGTAAAGCGACTTTCAGGCAGCGACAGCAAGCTGAGCAGCGCCAGAATCGCCGGGTGCGCCTGACTGGCGCGGCGGTCGGAAATGGCGAACGGCAAATAGCGTTCGCTCGGTGCACTGGCAAAAGCGGCCTGAATAAAAGGGGCGTAGCTGTCGATATCCGCTACCATCACGATGATGTCGCGCGGCTTGAGTTCGGGATCTTCTTCCATCAGCGTAAGCAGATGATCCTGCAGCACTTCGACTTCACGCTGAGCGCTATGACACACCTGCAGCGTGATGGAACGATCTTCTGGATTCAGCTTGCGTTTCTCGGCGCTGTTCGCCAATTCTCCCGCATTAAGGCCAATGACCGCTCTATCGTCCAGATTGAGCAGATCTGCTTGCAAGCTATGCAGCAGATTGTCTTGTGGCATCTCAACGAAGGCATCAATATCGTTAGCGGCAGATTCCATCTGGCTCAGCAGAAACAGGTTATCGCGCCCCAGTTTGCCCCATGACGCCAGCAGCGGATTGGTCAGCTGCTGCTCACCGATATCGTTAAACAATGCCGACGCGCTAGCTGGATCGCGGAACAGCGGCTGCAGCTCATCCGATTGTATGCGGCGGCGCTGGCGGCTTTGCAGCTTCGCCAGGAAGGCATAATCCTGAATGTCGCCCCAATAGTGACGGCAGGGATTGGTGAACAGCAGATGGATATCAATGTGACGGCCCAGCGCTTCCAGCGCCTGCAGATAGACCGGCGGCAGCGCGGAAATACCGCAAATAAACACGCGCTGTGGCAAACCCGGCGGCGGCGTTTGCGCCTGTTCTAGCTTTTGGATGAAGCGCGCATAGAGATTAGCGCGATGCCACATCGGCTGACCCAGGCTTTCGGTAAAGTTGACCAGATCGCACCACAGCGGCGCCTGCCACTGCTGCGATTCGCCCAAGCCATCAATCAGTTCACCGCGCTCCCAGCTGTTGAGCCAGTCCGAGCGATACACCAGATATTGGTCAAACAGGTCAGCAACGCGGGCGCTGAGCTGATACAGCTTTCGCTTGTCGTCGTCATCATTGAGGTAGTGTCGCAGCGGCTGGAAAGCGTCCTGCTCCAGCAAAGTTGGCAAGCGATGCATCAGCTTCCAGCTCATGCTGGCTTTGGTGAAGGCGCTCTCTTCAGGAATATCGGGCAGCACCTTAACGAACATGTTCCAGATGAAGCTGGCAGGCAGCGGGAAATCGATGTTGGCGGCAATGCCGAAACTGTTGGCCAGCTCCATTTGCAGCCACTGCGCCATGCCTGGGCTTTGTACCAGCACCTGCTCAGCCGCCAGCGGATCGGCCAGCGGTTGATTTTCAATCAGAATTCCTGCCAGATTCTTCAACAGATCAAGCTGATTTGAGTGATAGACCCGGAACATATTTCTCCTAAACACAAGACAACAACGCAGCCGAGCCACTCTACCGTTTATCACCTGCGATGCCTACCGCTAGTGGCAATTGAGCTGCGCCAGTGAGGCGGAACGCTGTTGTGGACCCCTAACCGTAATGCGCTCCAGCGTACAGCCGCCCGCCAGGCTCTGCTGTTGGCGCTGACTCTGCCATCCCTCAACGTCACGTCCAAGCAACGCCTGACCGGCAACACGCCACGCCTGACGCTGCTGCCACTGCTGGCTAAAACCCAGCGCCAGCGCGCGATGATATTGCAGCAAGGTGCTGATGGTCATCGCCAGCAATAGCATCGCCACCAGTGTTTCCGCGAGGCTAAAACCCTGCTGCTTCTGGCTGACACAGCGTTGGCTGCGACAGCGGACAGTAATCGATCCAGCCATGCTCTTGCCGCTGTGGTTGCGTGTTGGGGATTGATACCCAACGATAGAGCCACAGCCCGCGCCCTTCTCCATGTCCCGATAACAACGCATTGTCATCCTCCATCCGTAGCAGGCAGCTTTGCCACTGCTCTGCTGTCCATTGCTGGCATTGCCAGCCGGTGGCCTGCGGCCAGTTTTGCACGCTGCCCCACTCTAACGCCGCCTGCGCCTGCCAGAAATCCTGACTGTGCAGCTGCTCGTCAGCCACTAATACCATGCTTTGCGAAAGCTGAGTCCGCGTGGTGTGTAGCGTCAATCCGCCCATCAGCAACATCATCAGCACCATGCCCAGCGTGCTATTGCCGTGCTGCTTCACAGATTGATTCCTTCGATCCAGTTTTCCAGCTCTACGCTTTGGCTGTTGGCGTGTCCCGCCAGTTGCAGCACCAGACGCGTTCCCTGCCGTTCAAGCTTAAAGGCATCGATGGTGAGAAACGCTGGATCGGAGAGTTTCTCCCAGCCGCTGCTGTTGCACTCATCCACGCCACGCTGCATTTCAAGCTGTCCGCTGCGCAGCCGATAGCCGTAATAGTCACTTTCGCTGTGGCCCACGCCTTCCCAACGCCCGTTGCTGTTCTCATCCCAGCGCAGTAAAACGCAGCTGCCGCTGGCGGCGATCGTTAACGCTGAACCGCTACACTGGCCGTGGCAATAGCCGGCACGGCGCAGCGCTTTTTGCAGCGTATTGGCGATCTGCTGCAGCTCCTGCTGCAATTGCACGCGCTGTTGCAGGCGCAAATTCTGCTCCAGCAGCAGCGGTAAAAAACGCCCGACGCTGACCATCAGTACCGCGCCTATCGCCATGGAAATCAGCATCTCCAGCAGGCTAAATCCACTTTGCGCTATTCGCATCCTTTCTCTCCCGGCTGACAGGCACGAATGCGCGCTCTGGCGGAGATGATTAAGCGCCAGCGCCCCGCCGCACTGGCGAGATCGATGCTGCCGGGACGCGCAACATCACGCCGTCCGTAAAAACCGACGTCACCGGTGATGGCGACAATGCGCACACTGTCGTGCGGCGGTTTAAATAACCAGCGCGAGGGCAATGCGCAGCCTTCTGCCGGTTTGGCTCCCGCGCCCAGACAACCGTTTTCACCGCTTTGTAGCCACAGTGTGAGATCGCGATTGTGCCAGTTGGCATGGGCGCGCAGGCGCAGCAGAAACCCCTGCAGTTGCAGTACGCTGTCGCGCAGCTGTTGATATTGCTGCCAGCGCTGCCAGCCTTGCAGCGCACCGACGCTGAGTATGCCGGCGATCACCATCACCAATAACAGTTCGGGCAAGGTGAAGCCGTGGTTATCGTTTCTGTTCATGGCGGGTAATGTGCCCAGCGGCATGAGGTTGAACAAGCGAGGGAAATCAGCGTTGGGAAACGTTTTGCAGGGAATCGGTTGAGGTGTGCAGTGGGATACAGCGTTTTGTGAGGCGGGTTCAGAATTGAGGTGCGGGTGAGTAGAGGTCGCCATGAATGGCGACCCTACGAGAGTGCCGTTAAATTGCCACGGGCGCTTTAATCGCTGGATGCGGATCGTAACCTTCAATCTCGAAATCATCGAACTGATAATCGAAGATAGAGGCTGGTTTACGCTTGATCACCAGCTTCGGCAACGGACGCGGTTCGCGCGTCAACTGCAGGCGTGCTTGCTCTAAATGGTTGCTGTACAGATGGGTATCGCCACCGGTCCAGACAAAATCGCCCACTTCGAGATCGCACTGCTGCGCCACCATATGCACTAACAGCGCGTAGCTGGCGATATTGAATGGCAGACCAAGGAAGATATCGCACGAACGCTGATAGAGCTGGCAAGAGAGCTTGCCGTTCGCCACGTAGAACTGGAAGAAGGCATGGCAAGGTGCCAGCGCCATTTGGTCCAGCTCGCCCACGTTCCACGCCGAGACGATGATGCGGCGCGAATCCGGGTCACGCTTCAACTGCTCAATCACTTTACTGATTTGATCAATCTCTTCGCCCGAGGCGCTGCCCCAGCTGCGCCACTGCTTACCGTACACCGGGCCAAGGTCGCCGTTCTCATCTGCCCATTCGTCCCAGATGGTGACCTTGTTCTCTTTCAGATATCCGATGTTGGTCTCACCTTTCAGGAACCACAACAGCTCATGAATGATCGAGCGCAGGTGCACTTTCTTGGTGGTGACCAGCGGAAAACCGTCCTGCAAATTGAAACGCATCTGGTGGCCAAAGATGGAGATCGTGCCGGTGCCGGTACGGTCGGCCTTTTCTGCGCCTTCATTCAGCACATGTTGCATTAGGTCCAGATACTGTTTCATTTTACCTCACGAGTTTGTTGCTGCGGGCGACGACGATACGCCCAGATCATCATAATCACACCGGCCAGAATCATTGGGATCGACAGAATCTGTCCCATGCTGACGCCGCCTTCAAACAGGCCAAGCTGTGCATCCGGCTGACGGAAGAACTCCACGATGATGCGGAATGCGCCGTAGCCAATCAGGAACAGGCCCGAGACGCTGCCCATGGGGCGCGGCTTGCGAATAAACAGGTTGAGAATGATGAACAGCACGATGCCTTCGAGGCACAGTTCATACAGCTGCGATGCATGACGCGGCAACACGCCGTAGGTGTTCAGCAACTCCTGGTACTGCGGATTGTTGGCCGCCAGCGCGATATCTTCGCTGCGTGAACCCGGGAACAACATCGCGTATTTGAAATCGGGCGCCACGCGGCCCCACAATTCGCCGTTGATGAAGTTACCGAGACGACCGGCACCCAAACCAAACGGGATCAGCGGTGCAATGAAATCCGCCACCTGGAAGAAAGTGCGTTTGGTGCGACGAGCGAAGATCAGCATCACCACAATCACACCAATCAGGCCGCCGTGGAACGACATGCCGCCATCCCAGACCTTAAACAGATACAGCGGATTTTCCAGGAACAGCGGCAGGTTGTAGAACAACACATAGCCGATACGTCCACCGAGGAATACGCCGAGGAAGCCCGCATACAGCAGGTTTTCCACTTCCTCTTTTTTCCAGCCGCTGCCAGGTTTGTTGGCGCGTCGCGTCGCCAGCCACATGGCAAATACAAAGCCCACCAGATACATCAAGCCGTACCAGTGAAGCGAAACCGGTCCGATAGAGAAAATTACCGGATCGAATTGGGGAAACGAAATGTAGCCGTCAGTCATCTTTCACCACTGTTTTTTTCTGCCCTGAAACGGGTCTGGCTAAAGGGTTCACATAATAAAAGGCCGCGCATAATAGCACAGCCACGTTTAACACAGGTCGCGAAGATGTAACCGTTAACGCCCGCCGCGAATCAAACCGCCTAAACCACGGCGCTCCATAAAGGTGGAGACCAGATGGCGCACTTCCGAGGCGGTATGTGCAGCCAGTCCATGCTCGCTGAGCTTCTGCGCCTCTTCAAAGTCGAGATGACGCAGCAAATATTTCACACGCGGCACGTTCTTGCCGTTCATGCTGAGATGGTGATATCCCATGCCCACTAACAGCGCGACACACATGGGATCGCCGGCCATTTCACCACACAAGCAGAGCTCCAGTTTGGCCTGGCGGGCTTCGCTGGCGATGGTATGCAGCGCCCGTAGCATCGCTGGATGCAGTGAATCATACAGGTTCGCCACGCGTGTGTTGTTACGATCGACCGCCAGCAAATATTGCGTCAAATCGTTGGTGCCGACGGAGACAAAATCCACGCGATCCGCCAGATGCGGGATCATAAACAGCATCGACGGCACTTCAATCATGATGCCAATGCGCGGCTTAGGAATCACATAGCCGAGCATCTCTTCCACTTCGCGGCCAGCGCGATCGATCAGACGACGCGCATCATCGATTTCGTCGATATGGCTGATCATCGGCAGCAGAATGCTTAAGTTGCCAGACGCCACGTCGGCGCGCAGCATGGCGCGCACCTGCACCAGGAAGATCTCAGGCTGATCGAGCGTTAAGCGAATGCCACGCCAGCCAAGGCACGGATTCTCTTCGCTGATTGGCATATACGGCAGCTGTTTATCCGCACCGACATCCAGCGTACGCAGCGTCACCGGTTTGTCGTAGAACAGCTGCAGCATGCCCTGATATTGCGCCACCTGCTCCTCTTCGGACGGGAAGCCGTTGTGCAGCATGAACGGAATTTCGGTGCGGTACAGACCGATGCCATCCACCCAGTTATCCAGCGCCTGCTCGTGTTCCGGGCTGAGACCGGCATTCAGCATCACCTGAATGCGCTCACCGCTTTTCAGCTCGCCGGGCTGCTCGACCACGCCTTCAGCCATTTTGCTCAGCGCGTTCTCTTCGCTGATCAAACGCTGATACTCCTGCACCAGCACCGGTTCGGGATCGATCAGCACTTCGCCGCGATAGCCATCAACAATCAGCAAGCGTTTGTTGAGCTGCGCCGGCAGGATATCCGCGCCCATCACGGTGGGAATGCCCATTGCGCGCGTCAAAATCGCCGCATGCGAGTTGGCGGCACCGTCGCGCACGACCACGCCCGCCAGACGCTCCTGCGGCAATTCCGCCAATGTGGTGGCGGTGAGTTCATCAGCGACTAACACGAAGCGTTCCGGCCAGGCATTGGTGCCGACCAGTGAATCATCGAGGTGGAACAGCAGACGTTGACCGAGCACGCGCAGATCGCCGGCGCGCTCGCGTAAATATTGATCCTGCAAGTTGGCGAACTGCTCGGCGAACTTCTCGATCACCGTTTTAACCGCCCACTCCGCTACCGATCCGCGCTCGATCTCGTCAAACAGATCCTTTTTCAGGCGCGCATCGGTGAGCAGGTGCGAATAGAGATCGAAGATCGCCGCGCTCTCTTTCTGCACGCTGGCAGCAAAGCGTTTACTGAAGCGGCGGAATTCGTTGCCGGCCTCGCCCATCGCCAGCACCAGACGCTCGCGTTCACGCTGCACGTCAAGCGTGGAGGCAGCGGAAACCTGGTCGAGCAGCGGCTGGGTTTCATCCACCCAACCGGGCGCAACCGCCACGCCAGGCGCAGCGGCAATGGCTTTTACCCGCGTTTGACGGAATTGACCGAACAGTTGACCGAGCTGCGACTGCGACAGCAAGCCCGCCATTTGCGTGGCGAGCGTGACGAGGAAAGACTCTTCGCTTTCATCAAACTGACGGTGTTCGCGCTGCTGGATAACCAGCACGCCAAGCAGCTGGCGACGGCTGATGATCGGGACGCCGAGGAAGGAGCGATAGCGCTCCTCTTTAACAGAAGGAATGTATTTGAAGCTGGGATGACTTTGCGCGTCGGCGAGGTTGATCGGCTCGGCTAAGCGTCCAACGAGGCCAACAATGCCTTCATCAAACGCCAGCGTGACCGTACGACCACGCGGCTTTTTTAGCCCGCGTGTCGCCATCAGGTAGTAGCAACGACGATCGTGATCGGCGAGATAAACCGAGCAAACCTCGGTTTCCATCGCAAGGCAAATTTCGTTTACCAGAATGTCGAGTGCTTCATTCAGACGTGGAGCACTCGCCACTTTCTCTACAATTTCGCGTAACTGAGTGAGCATAAAGGGCGTGGCCTATCCTCTTTTACGTCGTTGGGCGGCGTTATTCCGCTGCCCCGCACTCTCCTGCATAGACATCACTACGCCCGCGAATTCTTTCATTACGCGGCGATACACATCGCGCTTGAAAGAGACCACCTGACGTACCGGATACCAGAAGCTAACCCAGCGCCAACCATCAAACTCGGGCGTGCTGCTGTGCTGCACATTGATTTCCGCGTCACTACACATCAACTGCAGAAGAAACCACTTTTGTTTCTGGCCGATACACACCGGCTTTGTGTCCCAACGCACCAAACGTTTTGGCAACTTGTAGCGTAACCAGTTTCGGGTTGAAGCAAGTATTCGAACATCTTTGCGGTGTAAACCCACTTCTTCGAACAGTTCGCGATACATCGCCTGTTCAGCAGTTTCACCCGGATTGATGCCTCCCTGAGGAAATTGCCAGGAGTGCTGTCCAAAGCGCCTGGCCCACAACACTTGTCCTTGCCTGTTACAGATTACGATACCAACATTCGGGCGGTAGCCATCATCATCGATCACTGGACTACCTCAAAGCTAAATTTGAATAGCCTGATTGTTTCACACTCCTTACAGGCGGTAAACCACTGGATAGCGGGCCGCAGGCGGAATAAAAACAGGATAACTCACAGAGATTAGCCAAGTTATAAACAGACGACCCCATTTATCGGCGATCTTATTCACGTTTTCTGTGGATAGCTTTGTGCAGAACACGGGAATGAGTTGAATAACCACTTCGGATAAATCTCATCAGCCAGCATGATAACGGCGACAAATACGATATTTTTCATTGGCATAAAACTTATTAACCGTTAAATCACTATCAGGATCAACGGTTATCCTCCGCTCGGTTTTTTCGATCGGTCAAAGATCCATCACCGACGTTTTTATCCACAGATAATGCCCTAAACCTGGTCAAAGAAAGGAAAAAAAGCGTTCAAAACACGAAAGTCAAGGCTGTAAATGGAAACAGGGGTACGGGCAAAGGGGTGTTACCCCACTTTTCTGTGGATAACTAGGTTCAACACCTGTTCATTGTCGATAACAAGCTGGGATAACCTGGCCATATCATCGGATGTCCTCATTCCATTGGAATAAAAAAGCACGCTGAATCATGCTATTATCACAGTTATTCAACTAACTGCCATGTGGACAAACCCGGCCCGCGTTTACTGTTCACTCTTCAACCAATGTGAGTTTTAGCATGCACTCCTCACCGTTATTACCGTCGCCACCTGAAAACGAAGCGGAATTACTGCAGCGCGCACAACAGCTGGCGGGACAGACCTTTGCCGCGCTGGCGGCGCAGATTAACCTGCCGATTCCCGCAGATTTGAAACGCGACAAAGGCTGGGTTGGCATGCTGTTAGAGCTGCATTTGGGCGCCAGCGCCGGCAGTAAAGCCGAGCAGGATTTCGCCCATCTCGGTATTGAGCTGAAAACCATTCCGGTGGATGCGCAGGGCAAACCGCTGGAGACCACCTTCGTGTGTGTGGCGCCATTAACTGGCAATAGCGGTGTGACCTGGCAAACCAGCCATGTGCGGCACAAACTGGCGCGGGTGCTGTGGATCCCGATCGAAGGCGATCGTGCCTTGCCGTTAGCCGAGCGCCGCGTCGGTTCGCCGCTGCTTTGGCATCCGAGTGAAGAAGAGGAGCAACAGCTGCGCGAAGACTGGGAAGAGTTGATGGATATGATTGTGCTCGGCCAGGTGGAGCGCATCACCGCACGTCACGGTGCCTGGCTGCAAATCCGCCCTAAAGCCGCCAACAGCAAAGCGTTGACCGAAGCCATCGGCGAACACGGCGAGCCAATCATGACGCTGCCGCGCGGCTTTTATCTGAAGAAAAGCTTCACCGGTCCGCTTTTAGCGCGACATTTTTTACTGTAAATGCATATTGCTGCCGATAATTTTAGGAATGATGCGATTACTCCTAACGACGAAAGCATTTATTACTACACTTTTGCTGTTGAAGTCGCGAGAAGGAGATAAGAATGAAAGGGTTGGTGAGTGCAGTGGGTTTAGCGTTGATTGCCGTGTTACTGAGCGGTTGTAGCAGTGATTACGTCATGGCGACCAAAGATGGCCGCATGATCATGACAGATGGCAAACCTGCCATCGATAAAGAGACCGGATTGGTACAGTACACCGATGAGAAAGGCCATCAGATGCAGATCAATGGTGATGAGGTTTCAACCATCATTGAGCGTTAAGTGCCAAATTGCCCTGCCTGCACGCGTTTTCCCTTTGTGCAGGCGATTTCCCGAACTTTCCCCTCTTCCTTCCGCGCCGCTTCACACGCTATAGTCCCAAAGGACACAACATTCCCTTTCATAATGAAAAAAGGATGCCGGCAAATGCACTATCACCGTATTCCCCATAGCACGCTGGAAGTGAGTCAGCTGGGGCTTGGAACCATGACGTTTGGTGAGCAGAACAGCGAAGCCGACGCCCACGCACAGCTTGATTACGCGGTTAGCAGTGGTATTAACCTGATTGATACCGCGGAAATGTATCCGGTGCCGCCGCGCCCGGAAACTCAGGGATTAACCGAACAATACATTGGTAGCTGGCTGAAGAAGCGCGGCAGCCGTGACAAAATCATCCTCGCCAGCAAAGTGGCCGGACCGGTACGCGGCGCGGATGCGTCGATTCGCCCGAACCAGGCGCTGGATCGCAAAAACATCCGCGAAGCGCTGGATGCCAGCCTGAAACGCCTGAACACCGATTATCTCGATCTCTATCAGCTGCACTGGCCGCAGCGTCAGACCAACTATTTCGGCAAGCTGGGTTATCAATACACCGATTCCAGCGTGCCGGTGACGCTGCTGGAAACGCTGGAAGCGCTGACCGAACAGGTGCGCGCCGGTAAGATTCGCTACATTGGCGTGTCGAACGAAACCGCGTGGGGCGTGATGCGTTACCTGCAGCTGGCTGAAAAGCATGAGCTGCCGCGTATCGTCACCATCCAGAACCCGTACAGCCTGCTGAACCGCAGCTTCGAGGTTGGTTTAGCGGAGATCAGTCAGCATGAAGGCGTCGAGCTGCTGGCGTATTCCAGCCTGGCATTCGGTACCTTGAGCGGTAAATACCTGAACGGTGCGAAACCCGCCGGTGCGCGCAATACGCTGTTTAGCCGCTTCACCCGTTACAGCGGCGATCAGTCCAATCAGGCGATTGCTGCCTATGTTGAGCTGGCGAAGAAGCACAATATGGATCCGTCGCAGATGGCGCTGGCGTATGTGCGTCAACAGCCGTTTGTCGCCAGCACCTTGCTTGGCGCCACCACGCTGGAGCAACTGAAGATTAACGTTGAGAGTTTCAATCTGACGCTGAACGCCGATGTGTTAGAGGAACTGGAAGCGATTCATCGCCAGTTTACCTATCCAGCCCCGTAAAACCGTAGGGTCGCCATTCATGGCGACCAGGTGCGCATAAATGCGCACCCTACAATATTCTGCCGTAGGGTCGCCATTCATGGCGACCTTTTCAATTCCCGCCCAATCTACCG
This sequence comes from Pantoea sp. SOD02, assembly GCF_024707505.1. GTDB lineage: Bacteria > Pseudomonadota > Gammaproteobacteria > Enterobacterales > Enterobacteriaceae > Pantoea > Pantoea symbiotica. Next base: position 3,271,202 of record NZ_CP102604.1, read on the forward strand.
CCGCCCTTTCCACCACAACACCGCAATCGCCACGGCGAAAATCGCGCCGAATCCGACGCCGGTCGCCACCGCAGGCGCGCCCAGCTTAATCGCCACGGTATACAATCCCAGCATCAGCAGCATCGCGGTATTTTCACCGAGATTCTGTACCGCAATCGCGTTACCTGAACCCACGGACTCCTTGCCGCGCTCCTGCAGCAGCGCATTCAGCGGCACCACAAAGAAACCGCCCAGCGCACCAATCAACATCAGCACCAGATAGGCATTCAGCAAACTGGTTTGCAACGCGAACACCACCACCATCACGCCAATCAGCACACCGGCAGGCATGCAGCGACGCACGGTTTGCAGCGTCACCAGTTTTGCCGCCGCAGCCGCGCCAATCACGATGCCAATCGCCACCATTGCATTCAGCGTGGTTGGGGTTTTGTTGTCGCTGATGCCCAGCGCCACCGGCACCCACAGCACCAGCAGGAAACGTAGCGTCACGCCCGCGCCCCAAAACAAACTGGTACCGAGCAGTGAGAAACGCGTCTCGCCGTTGCGCCACAGCAGCTTCGTGGCCGCGACAAAACTGCGCAGCATGGCAGCAAAATGCCAGCTCTGGCCCGGACGCGCCGCCGTCAGGCGCGGAATAAAGATATTCGCCACCACCGCCATCGCATAGGTCATAGCACACACCACCAGCGCGGCCACCAGGTTCCAGTCCGCCAGCATCCCGCCCGCCACTGAACCCAGCAGAATCGCTGCAATAGTCGAGCCTTCCATCAAGCCGTTAGCTTTTACCAGGCGTTCACCGCTGGTGATCTCCGTCAGGATGCCGTACTTGGCGGGCGAATAGGATGCCGCGCCAATCCCCACCAGCGTGTAACCAAGGAACGGGTTGAAGCCGAAGCAGATGGTCAGCGCGCCCAGCAGCTTGAGGCTGTTGGCGAACATCATCACCCGACCTTTGGCGAAGCTATCCGCCATCTGCCCAACGAACGGCGCGAGCAGAATGTAAGTGGCGACAAACAGCATTTGCAGGATTGGCTGACTCCAGTCCGGATAGAACTGATTTTTCAGCACCGCCAGCGTAACGAACAACAGCGCGTTGTCGCCAAATGCTGAGAAGAACTGCGCCACGATCACTGCCAGCATGTTGCGTGACATTAGCGGTGCATCGTTATTTAACGCCTGGCTCATGCCTGCTCCTCTTCTGCCAGCTGTTTGAGGCTGACATAGTCCGGTTTGCCGCTGCCCAGCATCGGCAGCTGTTTCATCACGCGAATATCGCGCGGCACCGCCAGTTCTGGTGCGCCAATCTCACGCGCTGCTTTCAGCAAGGTATCGCGCCCCAGTTCGCTGTCGGTAGTAAACAGCACCAAAGCTTCACCTCGATTGCCGTCCGGACGCAGCGATGCCGCATGCTGCTTCTCGTTGGAGGCTTTCAGCGCAATCTGCTCCACAATCTCCAGCGACACCATCTCACCGGCAATTTTGGCGAAGCGTTTCGCACGCCCCTGAATCTGGCAAAAACCGCCTTCATCAAAGCTGACGATATCGCCGGTGTCGTACCAGCCTGCTTCCATCTCGCCTTCGCCGTTATCGGCGACCGGCACTTCCAGCACGCCCGGATTCTCCACGCGCAGATAACCGTTCATCACGTTCGGACCGCGCAGCTGCAGGCGACCGCCCTGCTCAATGCCCGGCACCGAAATCAGACGCGAATCCATGCCCGGCAAAATGCGGCCCACGGTGTGATTTTTCGCCGCCATCGGCACGTTGATCGCCACCACCGGCGCACACTCCGTCACGCCGTAGCCTTCGAGAATACGGATGCCGTATTTTTCCATATAGATCTGACGCGTCGCTTCCTGCAATTTCTCCGCGCCCGCCACCACATAGCGCAGACGCGCAAAATCGTAAGGGCTGGCGAAACGCGCGTAGTTGCCGAGGAACGTTGAAGTACCAAACAGTACGGTGCAGTTACGGTCGTAAACCAGCTCCGGCACGATGCGGTAATGCAGCGGGCTCGGATAGAGAAACACCTGCGCGCCGGTCAGCAGCGGCGTAAACAGGCCAACGGTTAAACCGAAGGCATGGAACAGCGGCAGCGCCGACATAAAGCGGTCGCGCGGGGTGAAATCCGCCACGGTACGAATCTGCTCAACGTTGGCTAGCAGGCTTTTATGCGAATGCACCACGCCTTTGGGATTGCCTTCCGAACCGGAGGTAAACAGCACCATCGCTGCATCTTCCGGCTGCTGAGCAACCTGCGCACGGCGCGGCATCAGCAGATGCGTCACGATCCACAATTTGTCCTGCAGCGTAACGGTATCTTTCAGATCTTCCAGATAGATCCACTGCACTTCGTTGAGTCCCTGCGGCAAGTGCCACAGGTTGCCTTTTTCGAGGAACTGACGCGAAGTAAAGACGGTTTTCACCTGCGAAGCGGTCAAGGCCGCACGCATGCCATTTACGCCTGCGGTGTAATTGAGCATCGCCGGAATACGGCCGCGCAGTGAAGCACCAAGAATCGCCGCCGCCGTCACCGTGGCGTTCGGCAGCAGCAGACCGACGTATTCACCTTGCTGGCTGTAGCGTTCGAGAATGCGGCCCACGCCGAGCGCTTTTTTCAGCAAACCGGTGTAGCTATCCGGCTTAAAGTTGATGTCTTCGATGCACGGTTTCATCGCGCCATAGCGCTGACGCGCATTGAGGAAAGCTTCGAACAGCGTTTCACGCGGACGCACCGCCATGCGGGCTTCCATCATCACATGATGCAAGTGTTCGCCCGCCAGCGTACGGCGATCGCGCGCGCGCTTGGCTTCAGGCATCGGGATTACCGTTGGCGGCAGCACCGTTAAGGTGATGCGTGGGAACAGGCGGCGTTTAAACACGCCCGCCAGACGACCAAACGGCGTATATTCCGCGCCTTCGATACGCATCGGCACCACGGTGGCACCGGATTTCGCCGCCACAAAGCCCGCGCCGCTGTAGATCTTCATCAGCGATCCGGTCACGGTGATGCGACCTTCCGGGAATATCACCACCGGACGCCCCTGATTGATCATGCGCACCAGATGTTTGATCGACATCGGCTTGGTGGGATCGAGCGGAACGAAGTCGATAATCGGCTTCAACAGGCGCATAAACCATTGGTCGCTGATCGACGAATAGACCGCGAATACCGGTTTGACCGGCAGAAACAGCGCCACTAATACGCCATCGAGAAATGACATATGGTTGGGGGTGATCAGCACTTTCTCTTTATGCAGTGCCGCGAGGTCGCCGCGCAGTTCCACACGCCATAGCAGGCGGAACAGGAAACGGAAAAAAGTGAGTAGCATGCCAGCTCCTTAGCAGTCGTAAAAAATGGCTCTTACGATGCAGGATCTGGGGATTTTCGACAAGTGGCGCGGTGATTTAAACGCAATTGCGGCCTGCGGCCAGGTGCGCATGAATGCGCACCCTACGTTGTAGGGGCGCCATTCATGGCGACCTGGTTTCACCGCGCATCCACCTGCCATCCGCCGCCCAGCGCCGCGATCAGACCAACGCTGCTGACCCATTGCGTGCTCTGCAGCGACAGCAAACTCTGCTGTGCGCTCAGGCTGCTGTTTTCGGTGGTGGCGACGTCGAGATAGTCGATCATCCCGGCATCATACTGATTGCGCGTCACCCGCGCGGATTCCTGCGCCGCGTCGGTTGCCGCCTGCTGCGAGGCGATTTCGCCCTGCAAGGTATTCAGCTGCACCAGATAATCCTCCACTTCGCCCATGCCCGTCAGCACCGACTGGCGATAGCTGGCGACGCTGGCATCATAGGCGGCGCGTGCCTGTTCGACTTTCGCTGAGGTGGCGCCGAAATCTAACAGCGTGCCGCTCAGTTCCGGTCCCAAAGACCAGACGCGATTGGGCAGCGAGAACAAGCTATTAATCGCCGATGAACTCACGCCGCCGCTGGCGCTCAGCGTCAGGTCGGGATAATAACCGGCAACCGCCACGCCAACCGCCGCATTCGCCGCCGCCACGTTGCGCTCGGCGTAGGCGATATCAGGACGGCGCTGCAACAGCTGCGACGGCACGCTGTTCGGTATCGCGGGCATCGCCGCATCCAGCTGCGCCACCGGCAAGGAGAAATCAGCCGGTGCGCGGCCCAGCAGCAGCGCAATCGCGTGCTCCATCTGCGCCCGCTGCCACTGATAATCCTGCGCTGAAGCGCGGGCGCTCTCCAGCTGCATCTGCGCCTGCGCTAAAGTGGCGCGCGATTCGCTGCCCGCCGCGTATTTGTTTTGAATTACGGTTAAATAGCGCTGATAGGCATCGATACTGCGCTGATAGAGCGCGATTTTCTCGTCGATGATGCGCAGCTGGAAATAATCCTGCGCCAGTTCGGACTGCGCGCTCAGAGTAATATTCGCCAGCTCGGCCTTGCTGGCTTCGGCGCTGGCGTTGTTCTCCTCCAGCGTGCGCCGCAGTTTGCCCCACAAATCCAGCTCCCAGCTGGCGCTGAGATCGGCGGCATGACTGTTGCTGACGCTGCGTTGTCCGGTGGCGCTGGCGCGGCTGCCACTGCGTGTGCTGCTGGCGTCGTAGCCCACCGACGGCAACAACGCCGCGCGTGATTGCCCAGCCAGCGCCTGCGCTTCGCGGTACTGTGCGGCGTAGCTAGCGACGTTCTGGTTGGAGATGCTCACCTGCTTCAGCAGGCTATCCAGCGTGGCATCGTGATACACCTGCCACCATTCACCTTTGCTGTTTGCATCCTGCGGCGTCGCCTGCGTCCAGCCTTTGGCTTCTTTGAAATGGGTCGGCATCGCCATCGTTGGGCGCTGATAATCGGGGCCAACTGCACAGCCCGCCAGCAGCATCACGGTGAGCAACGGCGTAATTTTCAGGGACATTTTCATCTATCGGGATTCCACATGACGCAACCGCAGCCACTGACGTTGCGTGGCGCGGCTCAAACGATCAAGCCAGAGATAAACCACCGGCGTAGTAAACAGAGTCAGCAATTGGCTCAGCGCCAAACCACCGGCAATCGCCAGCCCGAGCGGGCTACGTAAGTCGGCATCGCCGCCGCTGCCCAGCGCCAGCGGCAGCGCGCCGAAGAACGCCGCCAGCGTGGTCATCATGATCGGCCTAAAACGCATCAAACAGGCTTGAGTGATCGCCTGCTGCGGCGTCATGCCTTTACTGCGCTCGGCGTGAATCGCAAAGTCGATCATCATGATGGCGTTCTTTTTCACGATACCGATCAGCAGGATGATGCCGATCAGCGCGATCACCGTCAGCTGCGTATTGGTGAGCAGCAGCAACAGCAGCGCGCCCACGCCCGCCGACGGTAGCGTCGAGAGAATGGTGATCGGATGGATGTAACTCTCATACAGCACGCCGAGCACGATATACACCGCCGCCAGCGCCGCGATAATCAGCCACGGCATGGTGGCGGTAAGCTGGGCGAACGCGGCGGCGGTGCCAGCAAAACCGGCCTGAATGGTGGAGGGTAAACCGAGCTGCGCCATCGCCTGCTTAATCAGCGCCTGCGCCTGCTCCAGCGACACGCCATCATTGAGGTTGAAGGCGATGGTGCTGGTGGCGGATTGGCCCTGATGGGCCACCGACAGCGGCGCGTTACCGCCTGTGAAGCTGGCGAACGCCGCGAGCGGCACGCGATCGCCGCTGTCGTTAATCACGTACAGCTGCTGGAGAATCGCCGGGTCTCGCGTGTAGTTGTCCTGCAACGACATCACCACATGATACTGATTAAGCGTGTGATAAAGCGTGGCGACCTGACGCTGGCTGAAGGCGTTATTCAGCATTGTGTCGAGCATCTGCACGTTCACACCAAGCCGTTTGGCGCGGTCGCGATCGATGTTGATCACCACTTCCTGACCGCCGGTTTGCGAATCAGAATCGACGCTATTCAGCTGCGGGATCGCCGCCAGCGCCGCCTGCACTTTTGGCGTCCATGTACGCAGCAGATCGAGATCGTCGGCCTGCAAGCTGTATTGATAGGTGGCGTTGGCACTGCGCCCGCCGATATGCAGATCCTGCGCCGCCATCAGGAACATCTGCGCGCCGGCGATATGGCTGGTTTTCATACTCAGGCGATTGGCCACTTCGGTGGCGGTGGCATCGCGCTGATCAAAATCCTTGAGTCGCACGAAGAAGTTAGCGCTGTTACGCGAGCCGAACATGCCGCTGCCCATCGACGACATCACGCTATCCACCGCCGGATCCGACTGGATGATTTTGGTGAACTGCAGCATTTTCGGTTTCATCGCCTGGAAGGAGATGTTCTGGTCGGCACGCAGCGCGCCCATCAGCAGGCCGGTATCCTGATTGGGGAAGAAGCCTTTCTGCACCACGGAAAACAGGAACAGGTTAAGCAACACGGTCAGCACCAGGCTGAACATCGTCAGCTTTTGGTGCGCCATCACCCAAGCCAAGCCGCGCGAGTAAGCCGCCAGCAATGCGTTAAGTTGGTTTTCGATAAACTGATACAGCGGATGCGGGCGTTGAGTAACTTTGGGCTTTGGCTTTAACAGGCGCGCGCACAGCATCGGCGTCAGGCTCAGCGAGACAAACATCGAGATCAGCAGCGATACCGTCAGCGTAACGGCAAATTCGCGGAACAAGCGTCCGACGATGCTGCCCATCAGCAGAATCGGGATAAACACCGCAATCAGCGACATGGTCATCGACAGCACGGTAAAACTCACTTCCTGCGCGCCACGCAGCGCCGCGCGCAGCGGACTGAGCCCTTCTTCGATATGACGCGTGATGTTTTCCAGCACCACAATCGCGTCATCAACAACAAAACCGGTGGCGATAATCAGCGCCATCAGCGACAGGTTATCGAGGCTGTAACCCAGCAAATACATCACCGCGCAGGTGCCAATCAGCGAGACCGGCAGCGCCAGCGCCGGGATAATCACCGCCTGCACGTTGCGCAGAAACACAAACACCACGCCGATCACCAGCAGCATCGCCACCAGCAGCGTCTCTTCGGTGTCGTACAGCGAAGCGCGCACCGTCGGCGAGCGATCCACCACCACTTTCAGTTGAGTGTCGGCGGGCAGATCTTTTTCCAGCGCCGGCAGCTGCGCTTTAATGGCGTCAATGGTGTCGAGCATATTGGCACCGGCCTGGCGCTTAATGCCCACCATCACCGACGGCATAGCGTTGAGGAAACCGGCCTGATACTGATCTTCCACCGAATCATAAACGGTCGCGACATCGTGCAGCCGCACCGCTTTGCCATCTTTATACGTGACGATCAGATCCTGGTACTGCGCGGCTTTATCCAGCTGGCCGTTGCTGTCCACCACCCACGACTGGCTACTGCCCTGCAGAATCCCTTTCGGCTTATTGGTGGTGCTGTTGGCGATGGCGCTGCGCACCGTATCCAGCGAAATGCCGTACTGCGTCAGCTTCAGCGGCTGTAGATCGATACGCACTGCCGGTAAGGCGCTGCCCATCAGCGACACTTCACCCACGCCTTTCACCTGCCCCATCGCCTGCTCGATTTTGCTTTCGGCCAGATCGTAAAGTTCGCCCGGCGTGCGCGTGGCGGAAGTCAGCGCCAGCATCACAATCGGCGCATCGGATGGATTGGCTTTGCGATAGGTCGGCAGCGACTCCATGGCGCTCGGCAGCAAACTGCGCGCGGCGTTGATCGCCGCCTGCACGTCACGCGCCGCGCCATTGATGTCGCGATCGAGATCAAACTGCAAAATCACGCTGGTCGATCCCTGCGAACTGCTGGAGGTCATCTCGGTGACACCGGCGATCTGCCCCAGCGAACGCTCCAGCGGCGTGGCAACGGTGGCCGCCATGGTTTCCGGGCTGGCACCAGCCAGGCTGGCGCTCACCATAATGGTGGGGAAATCCACCTGCGGCAGCGGCGCGACCGGCAGCAGCCGGTAGCCCAACGCGCCCAGCAGCAGGATCGCCAGCGTCAGCAATAATGTGGCAACCGGGCGGAAGATAAACAGCCGGGTGAGGTTCATCGCTCGCCTCGCGCCTGCTGCTGCTTGCGCTGCATGTAGCGCTTGCCGCGCTGCGCGATGCCATCAAACCACAGGTAAATCACCGGCGTGGAGAACAGCGTTAGCACCTGGCTGACAATCAAACCGCCGACAATCACCAGCCCCAGCGGCTGGCGCAGCTCGGCACCGGAACCGGACGCCAGCATCAGCGGCAGTGCACCCAGCAGCGCCGCCATGGTGGTCATCAGAATTGGGCGGAAGCGCAGTAAACACGCCTGATGAATCGCGTCCCGCGCGCTCATGTGCTGCTTGTTTTCCGCCTCCAGCGCGAAGTCGATCATCATAATCGCGTTCTTCTTGACGATACCGATCAGCAGGATCACGCCAATCAGCGCGATCAGGCTAAACTCGCTGCCCGCCAGCAGCAGCGTCAACAGCGCACCGACCGCCGCCGACGGCAGCGTCGAGAGAATGGTCACCGGATGGATAAAGCTTTCATAGAGAATGCCGAGCACCACGTACATGGTGATCAACGCCGCCAGAATCAGCCACAAGGTGTTGCCGGTGGCGCTCTGGAACGCCGAGGTTTCGCCCTGATAACGCAAGGTGATGCTCGATGGTAGATTGAGCTGCTGCGTCACCTCGGCGATCGCCTTCTGACCCTCTTCCAGCGAGTAACCGCTGTTGAGATTGAACGACACCATTACCGCCGGGAACTGATTAAGGCGCATATGCATCAGTGAACCGGTGCGCTGATGAATGGTGGCGATGGAAGTGAGCTTCACCATGCCGGTGGTGGTGGTTGTGGTGGTGTCATCAGTTGAAGACGTGGTACTGCTGGTCACCGGCAAATAGACATCATCAAACGAAGCTGGCGATTGCTGATACTGCGGCGCCACTTCCAGCACCACGCGATACTGATTGGCCTGGGTAAAGATGGTGGAGACCAGGCGCTGACCGAAGCTGTTGTACAACGCGGTATCGACGTCGGCGGCGGTAATGCCGTAGCGCGCCGCTTTATCGCGGTTGAGTTCGACGTAAGCCACACGCCCTTGATCCTGCAGGTTGCTCACTACGCCGTTAAACTCCGGACGCTGCTGCAAGGCGGCGACCATCTTCGGCGTCCAGCTCACCAGGTTTTCGCTGTCGGCATCATCCAGCGTGAATTGATATTGGCTTGGCGACACCTGATCGTTGACGGTCAAATCCTGCGCCGGTTGCAGATAGAGCTGAATGCCCGCCACCTGCTGCGCCGCCTGTTGCAGCTGTTTGATCACCACATCAGCTTTGTCATCGCGATCGCCAAATGGCTTGAGGTTGATCTGGATGCGCCCGCTATTCAGGCTGGTGTTGCTGCCATCAATACCGATGGTTGAGGACAAACTCTCCACCGACGGATTTTGCAGAATCACCTTCGCCAGCGCCTGCTGCCGTTTCGACATCTCGCTAAACGACACATCCTGCGACGCCACGGTGACGCCCTGAATCAGCCCGGTATCCTGGGTCGGAAAAAAGCCTTTTGGGATGGCGATATACAGCAGCGCGGTGAGCGCAAAGGTCGCCAGCGCCACCAGCAGCGTCAGCTTCTGATGGTTCAGCACCACCGTTAGCATTCGGTCGTAGCCGCGCACCAGTTTGTCGAACACTTCGCCGCCCTTACGCGAGAAGCGCGACTGTTTTTCCGGCGGAATGTGCTGCAGCAAATAGGCGCACAGCATCGGCGTCAGCGTCAGTGACACCACCATTGATACCAGAATCGACACCGCCAGCGTGATGGCAAATTCGCGGAACAGCCGCCCAACCACATCGCCCATAAACAGCAGCGGAATCAGCACCGCAATCAGCGAAAAAGTCAGCGAGATGATGGTGAAACCAATTTGCTGAGAGCCTTTCAGCGCCGCCTGCATCGGCGTTTCGCCCTCTTCCAGCCGCCGTGAAATGTTCTCCACCACCACAATCGCGTCGTCGATAACGAAGCCGGTGGCGATGGTCAGCGCCATCAGCGACAGGTTATTCAGGCTGAAGTCGGCCAGATACATCACGCCGAAGGTGCCAATTAGCGACAGCGGCACCGCCACGCTGGGAATCAAGGTCGCCGCCACGTTGCGCAGGAACAGGAACGTCACCATCACCACCAGCGCCACCGACAGCATCAGCTCAAACTGTACGTCGCTGATCGAGGCGCGAATGGTTTGCGTACGATCCGACAGGATGCTCATCTTCACGCCGTCCGGCAGCGCCGCTTGCAGCTTCGGCAGCTGCGCTTTGATGCTGTCCACCACCTGAATCACGTTGGCGCCCGGCTGGCGCTGCACGCTGATCACAATCGCCGGGCTGTTGTTAGCCCACGCCGACTGGAAACTGTTTTCCGGCCCTTGTTCGATATGCGCGATATCTTTCAGCCGCAGCGCCGCGCCGTTTTGGTAAGTGATGATCAGATTGCCGTACTCATCGGCGGTGCGCAGCTGATCGTTGGCGTCGATAGTGACCGAGTGATATTTGCCGTCGAAGCCGCCTTTCGAGCCGTTCACGTTGCTGTTGCTAATCAACGTGTTGACGTCTTCCAGCGACAGCTTGTGCGCTGCCAGCGCTTTCGGGTCCATCTGCACGCGAATCGCCGGTTGATGGCCGCCCGCCAGCGTCACCATGCCGACGCCGTTAATCTGCGACAGCTTGAGCGCCACGCGCGTGTTCACCAGATCCTGCACCTGCGTCAGCGGCAGCGTGTCGGAACTTACCGCCAGCGTAATCACCGCCGTATCGGCCGGATTGACCTTTTTGTAGGTCGGCGGATTGGGCAGATCGCTCGGCAGCAAGTTGTTGGCAGCGTTGATCGCCGCCTGCACTTCCTGCTCGGCGACATCCAGCGACAGATCGAGGCTGAACTTCAGCGTGACGATCGACGATCCGCTTGAGCTGGTCGACGTCATCTGGCTCAGGCCGGCCATTTGCCCGAGCTGGCGCTCCAGCGGCGAGGTGACGGACGACGCCATCACATCCGGGCTGGCGCCGGGATAGAGTGTGGTGACCTGAATGGTCGGGTAATCCACCTGCGGCAGCGCCGAAGTAGAAAGAAAGCGATAGGAGAAGAGCCCGGCGATCAGCACGCCAACCATCAGCAAAATGGTGGCGACCGGACGCTGGATAAACAGGCGAGACGGATTCATTTGGCCTCGGCGGTCGCGGTGGTTTTGCTCTCATCCGCCAGCTGCACTTTGCTGCCGTTGGTCAGGCGATCGATGCCTTCAGTCACCAGACGATCGCCCGGCTCCACCCCTTTGAGGATTGCCTGCTGATCTTCACCAAACGTTGGCCCGGTGGTGACCGCTTTGCGCGTCACGGTGTTGTCTTTATTGATGACAAACACGAAGCTGCCGTCGCTGCTCAACTGCAGCGCCTGCGCCGGGATCACCGTGGCGTTTTTCAGGATGTTGGTTTGCAGACGCAGATTGACGAACTGATTGGCAAACAGCGATTCGTCTTCATTCGGGAAGGTGGCTTTCAGCTCGATGGTGCCGGTGGCGGTATCGATCTGGTTGCTGATGAACTTCACCTCGCCCTGCGCCAGCGCACTGCTGTTGTCCTGATCGTAGGCGGTGGCGGGCAGACTTTGTCCGCCGTGCAGCGCTTTGGTCAACTGCGGAATGTTGCCCTGCGGCACGCTAAAGGTCACGGCGGCGGGCTGCATCTGCGTTACCACCACGATGCCGGTGGTATCGGTGGTTTGCACCATATTGCCGGGATCGACCAGACGCAAACCGACGCGTCCGCTGATTGGCGAAGTGATGCGCGCGTAGTCGATATCCAGTTTGGCGCTGGCGATCTGCGCTTCATCGGCGGCGACCGCGCCTTTGTACTGGCCAACGGTGGCGGTTTGCGTATCAAGATCCTGGCGCGACAGCGAGTCCTGCGCCGCCAGTTTCTGATAGCGCACCAGCGTTAACTGTGCGCTTTTCAGCAACGCCTGATTCTGATTGAGATCGCCCTGATACTGCGCCAGCGTGGCTTGATAGCTACGCGGATCGATCTGCGCCAACAATTGTCCGGCGCTGACTTTCTGCCCTTCAGTGAAGAACACTTTTTCTAACTGGCCGGCCACGCGGCTGGTCACAGTGACGCTGGCGTTAGGGATAACGGTACCGAGCGCGTTGAGGTATTCCGGCACATCGGCGGTCGTGGCGACGCCGCTGTGCACCAGCGTTGCGCCGCCCATCATCATCGCCATGCCCGGCGGGCCGCCCGCGCCACCACGATGACCGCCGCGTCCGCCTTTCTCACCGCCCGGTGGCATGCCGCCATGTCCGCCGACCACGCGCCAGATCACGCCCGCCACAATCAACAGCACAACCAACAGGAGCAGCCATTTCAGCCAGCGAGAGAACGTGGAACGGGAAGCGTTAGGAGTCATCAGGATCTTCAAGTCAGCAAGAAAAAGGAAAATCCCCGGTAAAACAGGGGATTATTTCAAAGGGAAATCATCACTGCGCGCATTATCGGTTGAATGCCCGCGCGAATTCCATACGCGAACCGTAAGGGTTTCGTTAAGGCGATTAAGATTTCCAGCCGCCGCCTAACGCCTTGTACAGGGTGATTTTCTGGCTCAGCTGGCCCAGATGCGCGCTGATCAGCGACTGCTGCGAACTGTAAAGCGATCGCTGGGCCACTAACACATTGAGATAATTGTCTACGCCTTGCTTGAAACGCAAAGCGGAATAGTCGTAGTCGCGCTGATTCGCGCCAACCTCCTGTTGCAGCGCCGTCAGCTGATCCTGCCAGGTATCCTGCCCGGCCAGCGCATCGTTCACCTCTTTGAAGGCGGTTTGAATCGCTTTCTCGTAATCAGCAATGTCGATGCGTTTTTCGATATGCGCGATATTCAGGTTGGCCTCGTTTTTACCGCCGTCAAAAATCGGCAGATTAATCGATGGCATGAATGACCATGCGCCGGTGCCGCCGCCCAACAGGCTGCCAAGCGAACTGCTGCTGGAGCCGCCGGACGCGGTCAGCGTGATGCTCGGGAAGAAGGCGGCACGCGCCGCGCCGATATTGGCATTCGCCGCCTTCAGCGTGTGCTCCGCTGCCATGATGTCCGGGCGACGCGTCAGCAGGTCCGACGGCAAGCCAGCCGGCGTGGCCGGGAATTGCCAGTTGGCGTCCAGCGTGGCGTGCGACAGCAGCGTGGCGGGCAGATCGGTGCCGACCAGCAAGCGCAGCGCATCGACATCCTGCCGCACCTGCCGCGTGTAACTCGCCACGTCGGCCTGCGCCGCGCGCACCGTGCTTTCAGCTTGCGCCAGATCCTGATCGCTGCTGGCACCGCCGTCGTAGCTGAGTTTGGTCAGGCGATACGATTCCTGCTGGCTTTGCGCGGTACGTTGCGCCAGATGCAGCAGATCGTTATCCGAACTCAGCGTCAGCCACGCCGTCGCCACTTCCGCAATCAGCGAGATGCGCGTGGCGCGCTCGGTGGCGGCGCTCGACAGATAGGTTTCCTGCGCCTGATCGCTCAGGCTTTGCAGGCGACCAAAGAAATCCAGCTCCCACGACGTCACACTCAAGCCGCTGTTCAGCTCGTGATAGGTCACCGCGCCGCTGGTTTTGGTGTTGTAGAGATTGGCCGGTTCATGCGCCGAGGTCTGACTGGCCGTGGCGTTGATCGACGGCATCAACGCCGCGCGCTGCACCGTGACGCCCTGCTGCGCCTCTTGCACATTCAGCGCCGCCACGCGCAGGTCGCGGTTGTTGTCGAGCGACAGCTGAATCAGGTTGCGCAGCGTGGCATCAGTGAAGAAGTTCTGCCACGGCAAATCCGCGACGTTGCCGACCGGCGTCGCCTGGTCGTATTTAGCATCCACCGGCAGCGCCGGGCGCTGATAGTGCGGTGCCATGCTGCATCCGGCCAATACCAGCATCAGCGGCAACAGCGCGAGACGGAAATTTTTAGTGTTCATTTTTAACTTAAGCATTCAAGTGCCTTTGTATGAAGGTGCGCATCAATGCGCACCCTACAAAACCTGTAGGGTCGCCATTCATGGCGACCGTTTAACTGTCTTGCACGGTCTCTGCTGCGGCTTTTTTCTTGCGCGCAAAGAACTGCGAAACCACCACGTAAAACATCGGCACAAAGAAGATGGCGAGGAAGGTGGCGGTGATCATTCCGCCCGCCACCGCCGTACCAATTGAGTGCTGACTGCCTGCGCCCGCGCCGTTGGAGATGGTCAGCGGCAGCACGCCGAGAATAAACGCCATCGAGGTCATGATGATTGGACGGATACGCAGCCGCGCCGCTTCCACCGCCGCTTCCACCAGTGTTTTGCCCTCGCGCTCATGCAGCTCTTTGGCGAACTCGACGATAAGAATGGCGTTCTTCGCCGCCAGCCCGACCGTGGTGAGTAAGCCAACCTGGAAGAACACATCGTTCTGCAGGCCGCGCAGCAGCACCGCGCTGATGGTGCCGAGAATGCCGAGCGGCACCACCATGATCACCGAGAACGGGATCGACCAGCTCTCGTACAGCGCTGCCAGACACAGGAACACCACCAGAATCGAGATCAGATAGAGCTGCGTGGTTTGGCTGCCTGAGGCTTGCTCCTCATACGAAATGCCGTACCACTGCACGCGGAACCCGTGCGGCAGTTGCTTCGCCAGCTGCTCCACCGCCTTCATCGCTTCACCGGTACTTTGGCCTGGCGCGGGCGATCCGAGGATCTCTTCGGCGGTTAGGCCGTTAAAGCGTTCAAAGTGCGGCGAGCCGTACACCCATTTGCCCGAAGCAAAGGCGGAAAATGGCACCATGGTGCCGCTGCTGTTGCGGAAGTACCATTTGTCGAGATCGGACGGCGTGACGCGTGAGTCCGCTTTGCCCATCAGATAGACCTCTTTCACGCGGCCGTTATACATGAACTGATCGATGTAGCTGGAGCCCCACGCCACCGACAAGGTGTTGTTGATGTCGGTCATGCTCAGGCCAAGCGCGCTGGCCTTCTCATCATTGATCTCCAGCTGATACTGCGGCTCATCTTCCAGCCCGTTAAGACGGACCTGCGCCAGATGCGGATCTTTGTTCGCCAGCGAAATAAGCTGGTGCGCGGCATCCATCATCTGCTGATGGCTGTGCGCGCCGGTATCCTGCAGATAGAGATCGAAGCCGGTGGCGTTACCCAGCTCCATCACCGCTGGCGGCACCATGGCGAAGATTTTGGCGTTCTGATAGTTGGCGAAGTGCGCCATCACGCGGTTCGCCAAATCCTGCACGCTTTGCCCGCTGTGCGTGCGGTCGCCCCAATCTTTCAGGCGCACAAAGGCCATGGCGTTGCTCTGGCCGCGACCGGCAAAGTTAAAGCCCGCCACGCCAAAGGTGGTGGTCACCACCGACGCTTCGTTCTGTTGCAGATAGGCGTTGAGATCGTTGATTACCTGTTGAGTGCGCTGCGACGACGAATTCACTGGCAGCGTGATCTGCACCATCATCAAGCCCTGATCTTCACCCGGCAGGAAGGTGGTTGGTACGCGGGTGAACAAAAAGCCCGTCACGCCGACGATCACCAGATAGATCACCAGGAACAGGCCGCGACGGGAAATCACTTTGCTGACGCCGTTGGTGTAATGCATCGCGCCGCTGTCGAACTTGCGGTTAAACCAACCGGCGAACCCGGTGGTTTTGTGCTCCGCCGCCGCCGGTTTCAGCAAGGTGGCGCACAGCGCGGGCGTGAAGATCAGCGCCATGATCACCGACAGCGCCATCGCCGAGACGATGGTGACCGAGAACTGGCGGTAAATCACGCCGGTCGATCCGGAGAAGAACGCCATCGGCAGCAGCACCGCCGACAGCACCAGCGCGATGCCAAACAGCGCGCCCTGAATCTGCTGCATCGACTTGATGGTGGCAGCTTTGGGATCGAGATGCTCTTCGTGCATCACACGCTCGACGTTCTCCACCACCACGATGGCGTCATCCACCAGCAGCCCGATGGCCAGCACCATACCGAACATGGTAAGAGTGTTAATGCTGTAACCAAACGCCGACAGAATGCCGAAGGTGCCCAGCAGCACCACCGGTACCACCAGCGTGGTGATCAGCGTGGCGCGCAGGTTTTGCAGGAAGATCAGCATCACGAAGAACACCAGCACTACCGCTTCGATCAGCGTTTTCACCACTTCTTCAATCGAGGCGCTGACCACCGGCGAGGTGTCGTACGGATACTGAATCTCGACGTTATCCGGCAGCGAATCTTTCAGGTCGGCGATGGTTTGGCGCACCGCTTTGGCGGTATCCAGTTCGTTGGCACCGGTTGCCAGACGCAGCGCGATACCGGCGGCCGGTTTGCCGTCCATGGTGGCGTCGATGCCGTAGCTCTGCGGCCCGAGCGCTACGCTGGCCACATCTTTCAGCCGCACCTGCGAGCCGTCGCTGTTCACTTTCAACAGCACATTCTCAAACTGCTTCACGGTGGTGAAACGGGTTTTGCCGAGGATCGTCGCCTCGGTTTTTGCGCCCTGAATGGTCGGCAATCCGCCCAGTGAACCAGACGACACCTGCACGTTTTGGTTATCAATCGCGGTGGTAACATCGCTCGGCATCAGGTTGTATTTGTACAGCTTGGCCGGATCGAGCCAGATGCGCATCGCGTATTCCGAGCCCAACACCATGAAGTCGCCGACGCCCGGCGTACGCGAGATCGGATCTTCCAGTTTCGACACCAGCATGTCGGCCAGATCGCCGTTGGTCAGCTTGCCGTCTTTGGAGATCAGCCCAATCACCATCATGAAGTTTTTCTGGTACTTACGGATGCGGATGCCTTGCTGCGTGACATCGGTGGGCAGCTGCGACTCCGCCAGCGACACGCGATCCTGTACCTGAACCTGGGCAATATCGGGATTGATGCCCTGATTAAAGGTGGCGATGATCTGCGCGCTGCCGTCCGAGGCGCTGCTCGACTCCAGATAACGCAAACCATCCAGACCGTTCAGCTGCTGCTCAATCACCTGCACCACGGTGTTTTGCGTGGTTTCAGCGCTGGCGCCCGGATAGGTCACCGAGATGGAAACCGCTGGCGCGGAGATGTTGGGATATTGATTGACCGGCAAACTGATGGCGGCAATCGCGCCCACCAGCATCACGATAATCGCGATAACCCAGGCAAAAATTGGACGTTCAATAAAAAACTTCGACATGCCGCCCCCTTATTGCGCTGCTGCGTCAGTCATCGAAAGACTCACCGCATTAGCGGATGGCGTGTCATTGGTGTTGGCGGCGGTGGTGGTGACTTTCACCCCGCTGCGCACGCTTTGCAGGTTGTTCACCACCACGTTTTCCCCTTGCTGCAGGCCCGACGTTACCAGCCATTCGCCTTTGATCATCTCGCCGGTGTTGATGCTGCGCTGCTCAATGGTGTTGTCGCTTTTCACCACATAGACATACGGCTGACCTTTGGTGTCATGCATGATTGACTCTTGCGGCAGCAAAATGCCTTGCTGCTGAATGCCCTGCGGGAAGCTGGCGTGCACGTACATGCCGGGAAGTAATTCGTTATTAGGGTTCGGGAACACCGCGCGCAGCACCACGGTGCCGGTGGCGGTATCGACGTTGACTTCCGAGAATGCCAGCTTGCCCTGCTCGGCGTACTGGCTGTTATCTTCCAGCGACAGGCCAACGGCGGCGGTGTTGTCGGCCACTTTGGCAATCTTGCCTTCCGCCAACGCGCGGCGCAGACGCAGCAAGTCGGTGGACGATTCGCTGACATCAACATAGATCGGATCAAGCTGAGTGATAGTGGCGAGATAATCGGTTTGCCCATTGGTGACCAGCGCACCAGCGGTATACAGCGAGCGGCTGATGTGGCCGGAAATCGGCGCTTTCACCAGCGTATAATCGAGATTCACCTTGGCGGTTTCCACATCGGCCTGCGCTTCACGCGCGGCGGCGACCGCATCGTCGTAAGTTTGCTGACTGATGGCGTGCGCGTTGGCCAGCGGCTGATAGCGCTTCACCACCATCGCATCGTTCTGCCAGGTCGCCATCGCTTTGTCGTAGGCCGCTTTGTAGGTGGCCGGATCGATTTGATACAGCGGCTGGCCGGCTTTCACTTCACCGCCCTCAGTGAACAGGATTTTTTCAATCACGCCGCTCACCTGCGGACGCACCTGCGCGGTTCTCACCGCCGTGGTCCGGCCTGGTAATTGGGTAACGAGCGTAACGGGTTCCGCTTTCAGGTTGACCACGCCCACTTGCGGGGTGGCGGATGCGGCGGGCTTTGCTCCGCCCTGGTCACAGGCTGCCAGTAAAAACACCACGCTGGCAGAAAGAAGTTTCAGGCGCATAGTTGTTCTCTAAAAGATAGGAAGGGAATAGTCACGAAGGTAATGACTCAAAAAGTCATTGTAGGGAGGCGGGTTAAGCGAGGTTGTTAAGGTTGCGTAAAATATATTTTCCAAAGGAAAATGGTAAACCTTTCGTGCCATAAATCGTTGGGAATTTTAGCTTTTCGCGGGTTTTTAATGGGGATAGCGTCCGTGCATATCGCACCCGTAGGGTCGCCATTCATGGTGACCGTTCCGAAGGCCGCACAGTACGGTCATTGGCAAGGTCGTCATAAATGACGACCCTACGGTTATCCCTTCGGTTCGATGCCGCGGCGGCGCAATTCGCGGCGCGCCAGCTCTTTTAACCAGCACGACAGCGTGACGTTGTCGTCGTCAGTCACACTGCGCAGCTGTTCGTGCAGCTCCGGATGAATACGTAATTGAAACGCCGAGGATCGGCCCTCGCCTTTTGGCGTGCGGTCTTTGGTTTTTGGCATTGCGGGTGGCCTCAACGAATCGCAATAAAAAATCGCCCCCTAAAGCGCTACCAACACTGTAAGGGGCTAGCGAACCGCCATGGAATGCGACATCGCGGTGCGTTACATACAGGTTACACAACCAGATATTTTTATGTTGCCGGGGAAGTGTTAAGACTCAGACAAGAGGTGTGAGCGAGTTCGCGCGGCAGTAAATAACAGGCAAAAAAAACCCACGCATCTGCGTGGGTCGGTGTAATAACAGGGTACTGCCAAAGCAGCTTGTTTCACACCCATCAATACCTCTGGGATGTCCATACTCGCACCGTTGAGCCGGTGAAAGACAGGTGCAAAAAGCAACGGTGTTTGGGGAAGTGAAACGAGGTGTGAATATTCTCCACACCTCACTTACACTTTTGATTTAACTAAGATTTGTCTGAAGAAGGTTTACTGTAGATCGCGTCAGGTGCCACGTTCATGTGCTTGAGTACCGGGCCCATGATGTTGCCGAAGATGGGTGCCGCCACCGAGCCACCAAAGTGATCGCCAGCGGTGGGATGGTTGATCATCACCACCAGCGCCACTTCCGGATGGCTGGCAGGCGCGATGCCTGCGGTGTAGTTGATATAACCGCCATCATACTTGCCGCTGGTGCCCATCTTCTCTGCGGTACCGGTTTTAGTCGCCAGACGATAACCCGGTACAGCCGCTCTGACACCGGTGCCGCCCGGCAGCACGTCGCTCTCCAGCATGTGCACCACGGTTTGCACCACCTGCGGATTCGCCACCTGCTTGCCTAACACCGGCGGCGTCACTTTGGTGATCGACAGCGGACGATAGACGCCGTACGAACCGAGCGTGGCGTATTCACGCGCAATCTGCAGCGGCGTGACACGCAAGCCGTAGCCAAAGGCGAAGGTGGCGCGTTCGATATCGGCCCAGCGCTCGCGGTGCAGCGGGAAGTAACCGACGCTCTCGCCGGTCAATCCCAGCCCGGTAGGTTTCCCCAAACCAAACGCCTGATAGGTGTTTACCAGCGCTTCAGCGGGCATCGCCAGCGCAATGTGCGAGACGCCGATGTCACTCGATTTCTGCAGGATGCCGGTCATGGTGAGGCGCGGCCAGTGGCCAACGTCGCGGATCAGGTGGCCGTTAACGCTGTACGGCGTGGTATCGATCACCGAATCGGCGCGCACCAGATGGCGCTCCAGACCTTCCATCACCACCAGCGGTTTCACCGTGGAGCCTGGTTCGTAGCTGTCGTTGATCGCCGAGTTACGCATCTGCGCCGGCGTGGCGTTTTCGTAGTTGTTCGGGTTGAACGACGGATAAGAAGCCATCGCCAGAATTTCGCCGGTGTCGATTTTCACCAATACCGCCGCGCCTGAATCCGCCTTGTTGAGCAGCACGCCGTCGCGCAGTTTGCTGTAGAGCGTAAATTGGTCGAACTTGTCGATGCTGAGCTGCACGGTTGGCGGCTGCTGTGGCGGCTGGTAATCGATCATCGCAATGATGTTGCCTTCGCCATCCTGACGATAAACCTCTTTGCCGGGATCGCCCTGCAGCACATGATCGAAGCCTTTTTCGATGCCGTTCAAGCCGTTGCTGTCGGCTCCCACGATGCCAATCAGCGGCGCGGCCGCTTCACTCATCGGATAGAAACGGCTGTCGTTGTACACCGAACTGATGCCTTTCAGTTTCAACTCGGCGATATCTTTGGCGATGCCGAGTTCGATTTTGCGGCCCAGATAGAGGAAGCGTTTTTTCGGGTTGGCGGTGATGGCCGCACGTAGATCTTCCGGACGCTGATTGAGCGCTGCAGCGAGATACGCCCATTTGGCGCTGGTGAAATCGGGATTCGCCTCCAGCACGCGCATTGGATCGGCGATGATGTCACGCGCCGGAACGCTCAGCGCTAACGCCTGGCCGTCGCGGTCCAGCAAGGTGCCACGGTTGGTCGGCAGCGTCACGGTTCGCAGCGAGCGCTGATCGGCTTCGTGCTCCAGCATCGGATGCTTGATCAGCTGCAGGTCACCAACGCAGATCAGCAACAGCACCAGACAGCAGAAAACGCCAAGGCAAATCAGGCGAAAACGAAACGGGTTAAATGGCGCTTTTATCTGGTCTTTTCCCAGAAATTTTTTAATAGGAGGCATAACGTCCACTGCGATAAAAAATCAGGCTTAATGCCAGCAGTTATAAAGAAACGTAAACCGAGTTGACAGGAAAACTGTGTTTCGATTCGTTAAGCAAAAAAAAACCTGCGCATCTGCGCAGGTCGGTGTAATCAAGAAAACTTTTTGATGTTCACCCATCAATACCTCTGGGACCCTGACTGTAGCAAGGCGGCACGCTGGGAAACCATCTCCTAAACGCAACAGTTACCGGCAAAATGTAACCAGCGATGAGATTATTCGTTGCCCATTCACATCAGATGTTTTTTGATTTCCACCAGGCAACTCATGGCGTTAGGGCCCTGGGTTAACGACGAGGTGCCGATGTCTAATGTCAGTACATTCGGGTTGCCAGCGCGATCCCACGGCTGCCAGCCGCGACCAAATCCGGGATCAAACCAGGCGCCGGTGGCGATGATCACTACGCCCGGCGTTAAACCGTCGGTCAGGCGCACACCGGCCAGCATGCGACCACGCGCGTTGCTCACCTCAATCTCATCGCCATCCTGAATATCACGCGTTGCCGCATCCTGCGGATGCATATACAGCGTCTCATGTCCGGCGGTTTTGTTGCCTTGCACCGTGGCGGTGGCATCCATCTGACTGTGCAGACGATCGGACGGCTGAATCGAGATCATATGCAGCGGGAACTCGGCGCTGAGCGGCGCACCCAGCCACTCCTGCGGCTCGCGCCACTCCGGATGTCCAGCGAAATCGTCCAACTGATAATCGGCGATGGTCTGGCAGAACAGCTCAATCTTGCCGCTGGCGGTTTGAATCGGATGGCTGATCGGATCGGCGCGGAAATCATCCATAAACACGAACGGCTTGCCGCCTTCCGGGATCTCGACAAAACCGCGCTCCCAGAACTCACCGAACTCCGGGAAGGGAATATCACGACGCGCATGCGCTACCGCGCACTGCTGATACAGATGCTCAATCCACTGCATCTCATTGCGCCCTTCGGTGAACACATCACGATAGCCCAGACGATCGGCGATATCGGCGAAGATATCGAAATCGTTACGCGCCTGATGTTGCGGCTTGATCGCCTGATGCATCGCCAGCACAAAGCGATCGCGTGACGATCCGCCGATGTCGTTGCGCTCCAGCGTGGTGGTGGCGGGCAGCACGATATCCGCCATCTGCGCCGCCGGCGTCCAGACGATATCCTGCACAATCACCGTATCCGGGCGCTGCCAGCCTTCCACCAGACGATTTAGCTGCTGATGATGATGGAACGGATTGCCGCCCGCCCAGTGCACTAAGTGGATATCGGGATAGTGCTGAGTTTCGCCCTGGAATGCGTACGGCTGGCCGGGATTGAGCAGCATGTCGCTGATGCGCGCCACCGGAATCGACAAATTGCCCGGATTCGGGCCGGTGCTCATCATCGGTGCCGGACCGTCCTGACGCGGATTGCCGACGCTGTTCATCGAGCCGTGACCAAAGGAGAAACCGCCGCCCGGCAAGCCCGGCTGACCGAGCATCGACGACAGCGCAATCATCATCCAGTACGGCTGCTCGCCGCGATGGGCGCGCTGAACCGAATAGGAGCAGGTAATAAAGCTGCGTTTGCCCATCAGCTGCTGCGCCAGCAACGCAATGCGCGCCGCCGGAATGCCGGTAATGTTGCTGGCCCACGCAGGCGTTTTAGCAATGCCATCGCTTTCACCAAGCAGATAGCCGCGCAGCTGCGGCCAGCCGGTGCAGTGGCTAGCGAGGAAGCTTTCATCCAGCGCGTTACAGCGGGTGATTTCAAAACCCAGCGCCAGCATCAGCGCCACGTCGGTGTTTGGGCGAATCGGAATCCACTCGGCATTGACGAACGCCGGACAGTCATCGCGCATCGGGCTGATGTTGATGATTGGCGTGCCTTTAGCGCTAAGCTGCTCCAGCGCCGGTTTCAGGCTGTGCTGCCCCGCGCCGCCGGACGCCACCTGGCCATTTTTCAGCGCCAGGCCGCCAAAGGCGATAAAGATGTCGGCGTGCTGCACCACTTCCGGCCAATCGGTCACGCGGCCGGTCAGCGGCATATAGGTGCCAATCACGTACGGCAGGAAGAACTGCGCCGCGCCCCAGCTGTAGTTACCTTGCTGGTCGACACCGCCGCCGCCCTGAAAATAGAAGCGGCGAATCAGCGTGCGCGCGTGGTTGACGCGCCCGGCGGATGACCAGCCGTATGAGCCGTTGAAAATGCCGGATGCGCCGTAGCGATCGCGCACGCGGCGATTCTCTTCCGCCACCAAATCCAGCGCGGTATCCCAATCCACCGCCACGAAATCTTCCCGCCCGCGTAAGGTGCGATCGCTGTTCTCGCGCGACTTCAACCATGAACGGCGCACCATCGGCTGGCGAATACGCTTGTCCGAATAGACCAGTTCAGGAATGGTGTTGAGCATCGGCGACGGATCGGCATCGGCGAAGAAGGGTTCACAGCCAATCAGGCGATCGTTTTCAGTGACGGCAGTGAATGCGCCCCAGTGCGCCAGGTGTGGCACGCGAGTTTTCATGGTTTTTGGGTCCGGCAGGCAGGTGTAATGATGTCTGGCAGCATAACATGAGGCTGTAATTGAGCTAAAGCACGGCTGTGAGCGCCTGATTTTCCGTGCTTTTGCGACAGCGCTGGCATTCTGCCGGGTTGCTACAGGGTGGGTTTTCCGTAACACTGGTGGCATGTGTAAACGTTTTCCCGGATGTCGATAATCGCATGGCTACCATTAAGGATGTTGCCCGTATGGCTGGGGTGTCGGTTGCGACCGTCTCCCGCGTCATCAATAATTCGCCCAAAGCCAGCGAGAGTTCTCGCCTCGCCGTCACGGCGGCAATGGAGCAGTTGCAGTATCACCCGAACGCCAATGCACGCGCCCTGGCGCAGCAATCCACCGAAACCCTGGGTTTAGTGGTGGGCGATGTTTCCGACCCGTTTTTTGGCGCGATGGTCAAAGCGGTGGATGAAGTTGCGGGCCAGACCGGCAACTTTTTGCTGATTGGTAACGGTTACCACAATGAGCAAAAAGAGCGTCAGGCGATTGAGCAACTGATGCGCCATCGCTGCGCCGCCTTAGTGGTGCACGCCAAGAAAATCCCCGATGACGATTTAGAGATGCTGATGAAGCAGGTGCCGGGCATGGTGCTGCTGAATCGTCTGCTGAAAGGTTTTGAACATCGCTGCATCGCGCTGGATGACCGCTACGGCGCGTGGCTGGCAACGCGTCATCTGATTCAGCAAGGCCATACGCAAATCGCCTTTATCTGCTCCACTCACACCATTTCCGATGCCGAAGATCGGCTGCAAGGCTATTACGACGCGCTGAAAGAGCACGGTTTGCCGTGTAACGACCGTTTGGTGGCGTGGGGCGAACCGGACGAAGTGGGCGGCGAACAGGCGATGACCGAGCTGATGGGACGCGGCAAGCAGTTCACGGCGGTGGCCTGCTACAACGATTCGATGGCCGCCGGCGCGCTGGCGGTGCTGAGTGATAACGGCATTCGCGTGCCGGAAGAGATGTCGCTGATTGGCTTCGATGATGTGCTGGTATCGCGCTATGTGCGCCCGCGTTTAACCACGGTGCGCTACCCGATTGTCACCATGGCGCAGCAGGCGGCGCAACTGGCGCTGGCGCTCGCCAATGGCAGCGAGATGCCGGAAGTGACCAATATGTTTAGCCCGACGCTGGTAAGACGGCATTCGGTGAGTGGACCGGGTTAAGTCCTAACCGTCTTTCGTAGGGTCGGCATTCATGCCGACCTGGTTACAAACTTCGCGAATACACCTTCACCCGCACATCCGGGAACTCCAGCGCGTCGCACTGATACTGCCAGCCAAAACGCTCGTAATAACCGCCAAACGTTGACCATAACCACAGCTTGTCATGACCTCGCTGCTGCGCGAAATCGATCACATGCTGCTGCAGCGCTTCGCTCAATCCCTTGCCGCGCGCAGACTCCTCGACAAACAGCGCCGCCACCCACGGCGTGAGATCCTGACGGCTGATCAAATCGCAGCGCCAGAATCCCACCGTGCCGAGCGGTATGTCGCCATCAAGCGCCACAAAGGTCACCGGGAAATCGGCGCCGTTGAGGCTGCTGCGCACAATGCTGTCGTAAAACTCACGCGACGTACCATCGCCAAACGCCTGCCACAGCCAATCGGTGATCTGCGAGGCATGATGCGGTACTTCGCTGAGCGCGACGATCTTCATCAGATCAGCTCCAGCGCCAGCAGCTCCTGAATGGTCTGCGCACGACGAATTTCACGCGGTGCGCCATTCTCGAACAGCACTTCCGGAATCAGCGGGCGGCTGTTGTAGTTCGAGGACATCGATGCGCCGTACGCGCCGGTATCGTGGAACACCAGATAATCGCCGACCTGCGCCGCAGGCAGCGCGCGGGTTTCCACTTTGCCGCCTTCCAGCTGCGTGAACACGTCGCCCGATTCACACAGCGGACCGGCCACCACGCTCTCGACAGTGGCGTCGCCCAGCGCGCGGCCATCGACCGGCAGCAGAGAAATGTGATGATAGCTGCCGTACATCGACGGACGCATCAAATCGCTGAAACCGGCATCGACCAGCACAAAGTGACGGCTGCCCATCTCTTTCACCGCACGCACCTGCGACACCAGCACGCCCGATTCGGCCACCAGGAAACGGCCTGGCTCGATCTCCAGTTTCACTGGATGACCGAGATGCGCGGCGATACGCTCACGCGCACCGTTCCACAAGCCGTAATAGTGCTGGGTATCAATGGCTTCTTCGCCAAAGCGATAAGGAATCGACAAACCGCCGCCGGCAGAAATCGCCTCGAGATCCTGACCAAACGCCACCACCTGATCGACCATTGCGTCACACACCTGCTGCAGATGGCCGTAATCCACGCCGGAACCGATGTGCATATGCAGGCCGACCAGATGCAGGCCGTGCTGCTGAATCGCCGCCAGCGCCAGCGGCAGATCGCGGTGCCAGATGCCGTGCTTGCTGTTCTCACCGCCGGTGTTGGTTTTCTGGCTGTGACCGTGACCAAAGCCAGGATTGATGCGCAGCCACACCGCGTGGCCCGGCGACAGTTCGCCCAGTTGATGCAGCATATCCACCGAACCGGCATTGACCGGCACTTTCAGCTCGGCGATGCGCGTCAGCGTTGGCTGATCGAACACATCGGCGGTGAAAACGATATCTTCGCCGCCCGGCTGATAACCGGCGGCAATAGCACGCTCGATTTCACCCAGCGACACCGAATCGACTTTGACGCCCGCCGCGCGCATCAGACGCAGAATGTGAATATTGGAGCAGGCTTTCTGCGCAAAACGCACCACGTCAAAGGCGCCGAGTTGCGCAATGCGCTGCTGAATAATTGCGGCATCGTACGCCCAGAATGGGCCAGAATAACGCTGAGCCAGCGGCAGTAAGTTGGCGGCAGTTAACGCGGTTTCGCTGTTGTTGAGTGGGCGTGGCATGTCAATTCTCCTGTGTCATTGAGGCTATTTAGCCACAGCGCATCAATTCAGAAAAATATCTGTTTTAGCGACATCTATACAAATATGATATGGGTTGAGCGGAGGAGACGATGGCAAAAATTAACTGGCGACATATCGAAATTTTTCACGCGGTGATGACCAGCGGCAACCTGACGCAGGCGGCCACGCTGCTGCACACTTCGCAGCCGACGGTGAGCCGTGAACTGGCGCGCCTGGAGCAGCAGCTTGGCCTGCAACTGTTCGAACGCGTGCGTGGCCGCCTGCAGCCGACGGTGCAAGGCTTGCGGCTGTACGAAGAGGTGCAGCGCTCGTGGTACGGACTGGACCGCATCATGGATGCCGCCGAGGGATTGCGTCAGTTTCGTCAGGGCGAATTGTCGATCGCCTGTTTGCCGGTGTTTTCGCAGTCGCTGTTGCCGCCGCTGCTGCAGCCCTTTCTTCAGCGCTATCCGCAGGTCAGCCTGAATATTATTCCGCAGGAGTCGCCGCTGCTGGAAGAGTGGCTGTCGGCACAGCGTTACGATCTCGGCCTGACCGAAACCCAACACCCGCCAGCGGGCACCGAACGTGTGCCGCTGCTGACCTGTGATGAAGTGTGCGTGCTGCCGCCACAGCATCTGCTGTGTCAGCGCGAGGTGTTGACGCCGCAGGATTTCCACGGTGAAAACTACGTCAGCCTGTCGCGCAGCGATAGCTATCGTCAGCTGCTGGATTCGCTGTTTCATGAGCAGAATGTAGAGCGTCGTTTGGTGCTGGAGACGCACAGCGCGGCGTCGGTGTGCGCGATGGTGCGTGCAGGCGTGGGGATTTCGATTGTGAATCCGCTGACGGCGCTGGATTACGCCGACAGCGGTGTGGTGATGCGTCGTTTCAGCATTGCCGTGCCCTTCACCGTCAGTCTGGTGCGGCCGCAGCATCGACCGGCTTCAGCGCTGGTCGATCACTTCTGCGACCACCTGCAACAGCAAGTGGCCGCGTTTCCACAACGTATTGCCGAGCGGCTGGCTTAAGCGTTGACCGCTTCGCCCTGCCCGCCCGATTTGCGGAAGGTGATCAGGCAGATCACCAGGCCAACTGCCGCGAGTGCAGCAGCGGCAACCGGCACCGACGTCAGGCCATAACCTTTTTCGATCACCGCGCCGCCGACCCAAGCGCCGAGCGCATTGCCGACGTTGAAGGCGGAGATATTCAGCGTCGAAACCAGATTTGGCGCATCTTTGCCGTGGCGCACCACGTTAATCTGCAAGCCCGGCACGGTGGCGAAGGTCGCCATCGCCCACAGGAACAGCGTGATTTCCGCCAGCCACAGCGCATGGCTGGTCCAGCTGAACAGCAGCGAAAACAGCGCAATCAGCACAAAGCTGAGGATCAGACTGAACGACACTTTCCAGTCGGCCAGCTTGCCGCCAAGGATGTTGCCGACGGTCAGACCCGCGCCAATCAGGAACAGCGTCCAGCTGACACCACGATCCGAGATGCCGGTCACCTGCAGCAGCAGCGGCGCAATGTAGCTGAACAGCGCAAACATCGCCGCCGCAAAGAACACCGTCATCAGCAGCGACAGCCACAGTTTACCGTTGGCCAGCGCGCTGATTTCACTCGCCAGATGCACCGGCTTCTCTTCTTTGTTGGTCGGCAGGCTCACAATCAGCGCGATAAAGGCAAAGATGCCGATGATCGCCACGCCCCAGAAGGTGGCGCGCCAGCCAAACATCTGACCAAACCAGGTGCCGAGCGGCACGCCGAGCACGTTCGCCAGCGTCAGGCCGGTGAACATCAGCGCCACAGCAGAAGCTTGTTTACCCGGAGCTACCAGACTCGCCGCTACCACCGCGCCGATGCCGAAGAACGCACCGTGACACAGCGCCGTCACCACACGCGCCAGCATCAGCAGGTTGTAGGTGTAGGCCAATGCACAGAGCACGTTGCCGATGATGAAGATGATCATCAGCAGAATCAGAGTACGTTTACGCGGCAGTTTAGCGGTCAGCAACGCCATGATCGGCGCGCCAATGGCGACGCCCAGCGCGTAACCGCTGATCAGCCATCCCGCAGAAGGAATCGTCACTTGCAGATCGCCCGCCACCTCGGGCAGCAATCCCATAATGACGAATTCCGTGGTGCCGATGGCGAACGCACTCAGCGCCAGCGCCAGTAATGCAACAGGCATAACACACTCTCCCAATAATTTTTTGCAGGCGGGCCGCACTGCGAGCGCAGTACGGTTACAAAAGACGCTTATTAAAATTTGAACTGCGTCACACTGTTATTAAAGCATAGCCCTCTCATGCCAACCACCCCGCGCGCCGCAAGGCTTATTTGCGCCCGCAGCAATAATCCCTGCGCGGGAAAATGTCACTAACTAACCATTGAGACAGATTGATGTTTCCGCGCTACGCTTGAAAAGGATGTGATCCTTATCACAGTGAGTCAGCTTTTGACGCAAAATCAAACAGTAAAGGATGGACGTGCACTGCCGATACCTCAATGGATTGCCCGGTTATGTGGTGTCAAAAATCGAGGGGAAAGCGTATGCGATGGCTCATCGCGCTAACGGTTGGCTGCCTGAGTGGCTGCTCTGTTGGGCATTACGAATACAGCAAAGAAGCAGCAAAACGCGTCGATATGACCGTCACCGGCATTCCAACGGTGCTGGGCATTGGTGCGCTTGGCACCACCATTCCTCTCACGCCCGAATACAGCCTGACGGCGGCCCACGTGGCCAAGTATTCACTCTATCGGGTGAAAGCCTGGCATCCCGAATGCGATATCGCCGTGGTGTACCACAAAAACAGCGAAGCCAATCTGCCACCGCCGTTTCGCAATAGCCATATTGGCGATGAAGTGAATCTGTATGGTTACAGCTTTATTTCCGCGATGCCGGTGGCGTCGAGCGGCAAAAATCTGATCAACACCACGCTGGCGAATGACTGGAACAAGGCCAGCTGTGTGGTGGTGGCGGCCAATGCCGGTGTGGTGAAAGGCATGTCCGGCGGCGCGGTGTATAACGCCAGCGATGATACGCTGGCGGGCGTGATTGTTGGTTACAGCAGCCAGATCGATGACAATAAAAGCGGCAAGACGCTGTTTAAGAATGTGGCGCTGTATGTGCCGTATGCGCGGTTTCAGGCGTGGCTGGATGGGGTGGTGAAGTCTTAGGATTGTGCGATGTTTAGCAAGGTCGCCATGAATGGCGACCCTACGGAATCACGCGGGAACCCACGCGCCCTTCAACTGCACCTGCGGGAATCCGCTGGTCAAAATACGTAGCTCGGCATCGCGTGGGGTGTTATCGCCCTGCCCCTGAATGCTGACGATATCCTGCGGACAGGCGGAAAATGCCACAAAACAATCCATCTCGGCGCGCAGCACAATATAGTCGCCCGGCTTCGTCACCACCGGCAGCGTCTTCAGCGTGATGCCATCCGGCTGCACCTGAATATTCATAAAGATATTAAACGAGGCCAGATTGCCGTGCGGCAGCGTCACGCCTAACTCGCTCATGCCTTCAAACAGATTGTCATGGCAGTTGCGATGCGGTTCGGTGCAGCCGAGCAGCTCATAACGACGCGCGTCGCAGGCCGCCATAAAGGTGTCGTGCACGCCTGGCGAGGTATCTGCCACCAGCGTCAAAATCGGGTGGCGCTGGCTGGTGATAAAGCTGTCGCCCACTTTGGGATTGAGACGCTGATTCCACACGCGCGTCGCCTCCATACACATATATTCACTCACGTCTTCAGCGTTATACGCCCAGCAATCCACCACCTGCGTGCCGTGCAGGTTAATCACCTGCACCGCTTCACCTTTCTGCAGACGCACCGCTTTGCCGTAGCGCGCGGGAATGGTCATCGCTTCACGATGCTGAAATTCAGCCGACATGTTGTTCTCCTGATTAATGCTGCATGGCACGACGATAGCGCGTCATGCGAGATTCAAGGCCGCGCGCCAGCCAGTCGATGACGCTGTTGAGCAGCCAGTAACAGAGCGCCACCGTGAGATAGATCTCCAGCGGCGCGTAGGTATCCGAAATCGCCTGTTTGGCGGCGTACATAAACTCCTGCACCGAGACAATCGACAGCAGCGCAGAGTCTTTAATCAAACCGATCATCAGCCCGACCAGCGGCGACAGCATCTGCGGCAGGGTTTGCGGCAAAACCACATCGCGCAGCTGTTCACTGCGGCTCAGGCCCAGCACGCGGCACGCTTCCCATTGACCTTTTGGCAGCGCATCAATCGCCGAGCGGATCACCTGCGCAATGTAAGGCGCGTAATAGAGCGTCAATGCCAGCACGCCCACCACCGGCGATGACAGCGTGATGTCATATTCCGGCAGCACAAAGTAGAGCAGATAGATCACCACCAGCAGCGGCAGCGCGAGGGTTAAGCCGCTGTAAAGATTGAGCAACCGTAGCCAGAACCGCGAGGCGCGCATCAGCAGCACGGCCAGCAGCGCGCCCCACAGCAGCGAGCAGAGCGCCGCCACCAGACAGAGCTGCAAAGTGGCGATCAGGCCGTCACCGAGCGATGGCAAAGAGGTGATAATTGCCTGCCAATCCATTACGCCAACCTCCGTTTCGCTTCTAAACGACGCGCCGCCGCAATTAACGGCATGGCGATCAGCAGATAACCGGCCGCCACCAGCAGCAGAACCTGCGTGGCTTCGTAGGTGCGGGCGATGACGATCTGTCCGGCGTAGGTCAGTTCGGTCAGCGCCACCACCGACGCCAGCGGCGTGGTTTTCAGCAGAATAGTGAACTCATTCACCAGCATCGGCAGACTGGCGCGCATCACTTGTGGATTGATAACGTACCACCACGTCAGCAAGCGACTCAGGCCCAAGGTGCGCGACGCTTCCAGCTGTCCGCGCGTCACCAGACTGCGATTGACGCGCAGGATTTCCGCCACGTAAGCGCCGCTGTTGAGGCCAATGGCAATCACCGCGGCCAGCATTGGCTGACCGCCCAATCCCAGCCGCGGCAAGGTGAAAAACACCACAAACAGCTGCACAATCGCCGGCGTTCCGCGCATCACGCTGACATAGAAACGCCCGATGGCGCGCCAGATCCAGGCACGACGCAGCTGCAGGAAGCAGCCGAGCTGCCCCATCACTACGCTGACCAACGACGCCAGCACGGTGAGCACCAGCGTCATCAGCAGGCCGTGTCCGAGTTCCGGCAGCGCGGCCACTACCTGTTGATCCAGCCCCATGCGTTACTCCGCGTTAAAGTCGTGCAGGTTTTCCGCCACCGACAGCAGCAGCGGCGCGGGACGATCGTTGCCCTCAATGCCGGTGTTGCAGGCGGAGACGATGAACTGCGTGTCCATCACCACGCGACAGGTAATGCTGTCGCCGGCTTTGGTCAGGTTGGTTTCCGGCAGAATATCGCCTTCCCGCGTCAGCTTGACGTGCATAAACAGGTTGATGGGATCCGGCAGCTTCGGCACCACCATGCCCAGACGCGCCAGCTCGCCACGCAGCGCATCAAGGCTACCTTCGCCCTGATAGCCGCGTTCATTGAGAAACGCCGTGGTGGAGGCCGGCAGCAGCAGGTCGTGACGCTTCACGCTGTCTTTGCCCAGCACCATCATCGGACGGCGACGGTTGTTCACCAGACGCATGCCGGAACCGAGCAGGTAGCTGTTGCTGAACACCCGCGTGTGATGCACCGACAGCCATACGGCGGGATCGGCCAGGCTGAAGCCAAACAGCGAAGCCACCGCGCCGTCGCCCTGTGCGGTGATGCGCAGTAACTGGCCGCGCAGCACGCGAATCGAACCGATGCTGCCCGGTGCAACCTGCACCGGTTCAGCCAGCGTGCGCACAGCGGTTTCTTCATAACTTTCACGCATTAACAGCATGATTCATCTCCTGAGCGTGAAAATGGTCGCTGACCACGATGTCGATGGGCGTCACCTGCAGGCCATTGCCGGGAATGATGTCCTGCGGGCAGGATGAGACCGAGCAGATGAGATCGCACAGCGCTTCAAAGGTGATGCTGTCGCCCGCTTTGCTGTTGGGATCGGTCACTTCCATGCGGCCATCGGCGGTGACCGGGCCATTCTGGAACAGGTTGAACGGCTCTGGCAGCGAGAAGTAAGTGACGCCAAATTCCTTCATCCCTTCCAGCAGGTTATCCACGCAGTTGCGATGCCCTTCAACACCGAAATCGATGCTGAAACGGGTGCGATCGCAGGCGGGCACGTTGGCGTCGTGGATGCCGATGCTGTCGGCAAGAATGCGCAGCATCGGACGGTTTTCACTCGACCACAGCGCGTCGCCCGGCTTGAAGAACAGCGAGCGCAGTTGTTGACGCGTATGCACCGGCGACAGCTTCTCATTCAGATCATCGGCATTCACCGCGACGAAATCGGCCGCCTGCTGCCCTTCACTATCAATCACGGTAATAAACTGGCCCCTGCGCACGCGGAAGGTTTTGCCAAAGCCGGCGGGCACCGTCAGGTTGGACTGGCACATAATTACTCCTGCGGAATGAAGTCGCTGGCGGGCACGGTAAAGGTGGTGCCGAGATACTGCTGCTGCAGTTTGGTCAGTTCGCCATCTTTCTGCATCGCCAGGATGTGGTCGCTAATGGCTTTATTCAGGCTGCCATCTTCTTTACGTGTCGCCCAACCCATCCACTGCGACGGGCCGACTTCGCCGACCTGCGCCACTTTACCGGCATATTTTTTTGCCACCGGCGCGAGTACCGAGATGTCGTCATAAACGAAGTCGGCGCGTTTGGTCATCAAGGTGCTGACGGTTTGATCCAGTGAATCGACGTTGATGATGGTGATCGGTTTTTTACCCTCTTTCTTCAACTGCTCGTTGAAGCCCTTCAGCAGTTGCTCTGGCACGCTGGCGGTTTTCACCGCGCCGCGCAGACCCGATAAGCTTTCCGGACTCAGGGTTTTGCCGCTGAAGGTTTTCGCCTCGGCTTCACGCACCAGCACGCCATTAACGGTTTTGCTGTACGGCACGGTGAACAGCACTTTCTTCGCGCGTTCCGCCGTGACGTTAAGGGATGAACCTTCGGCATTGAAGGAGCCCGAAATCAGGCCCGGCAAAATGCCACTGAAGGCGGTTTTCTGAAACTCCAGTTTCACACCGAGATCTTTGGCGAAGGATTGCATGATCGCCACGCTGTAGCCGGTGATCTCGCCTTTGTCATCGGTGTATTCGTATGGAGGAAAGGTTGGATCGATACCGACGGTGATTTTGCCGCTGCTTTTGATGTCGGCCAGCGTGTCGGCTTGCGCCTGCGCCATAGTGCCTACGGAGAGAAGTGCGGCAATCAGCAGTGCTGTTTTTTTCATTATGGTGTTTCCCTGGTGTTGGTGAAATGTCTTTTTCTACTGAGCATATTTTGTGCCAGTTTTTTCACCACTACGTAGGGAAACCCACAACAACTCATTCTTTAGCTAATAAAATCAACTGGAAACATTTGTTTCTTGTTTTTTATTTTTAATTTCCATGATTTCACATGATGCAGAATGGGGATGAATGGATTGGCGGAGAGTGGACAGAATTGCACCGTTTTGGTGATTTTTCTGGCGCACCATGCGCCAGCACGGCGCATTATTCGAGTTCGTCGAGGGTTTGGTGCAGCGCTTCGATTTGCGCGAGATGATCGTTGCTGGCTTTACCCATTTGTCGGGCCACCAGTGAACAGAGCAGATTGCACACGCCAGAGAGCGCGGCGGTGCTGTCGAAGATTAGGCTGCTGTCGGTGTGACAGCGGATTACCCACTGCGCATGGCGCGCCGGTTTGCCGGAGAGCACGTCGGCGATATATAGCATTGGCACGTTGCGCTCGGCCAGTGCGTTCATTGCCGCTTCCAGCGCGGGCATACGCCGACGCAAACCGACGCAGATCACCACATCTTCAGCGGTTAGAGCCGCCATATGTTCCGCCAGCGAATCGCCGGGACGCGGCAGCAGACGCACGTCGGAGTGAATATGGATCAGGTCGCGATAGATCAGATGCGCGATGGTTTGGCTGTGGCGCCAGCCCATCACCACCACGCGTCGCGCCTGGCTGATGGCGGTGACCGCCTGCTGCAACTGTTCGCTGTCCAGCGTGCGATAGCTGTTGACCAGATTGGCGATCTCTTTTTCCAGATGCTGCTGCATGATGCTGGCCAGCGGCGACGCGCTGGGTGCCGGTTGCAGGTAGAGCGGTGATCCGCTGCTCTGCATTTCACGTGCCTGGCGGCGTGCGGCTTCATAACTTTCGTAGCCGAGATGGCGGAAGAAGCGCGTGGTGGTGGCTTTGGAGACGCCCGCGCTGTGCGCCAGTTCGGTGGCGGTGTTCATGGCTAGCTGGCCCGGTGCGGCGAGTAGCACATCGGCAAGTCGCTGCTCGTGGCTGGAGAGTTGATCCCAGTGCTGACGAATCCGGCCCTCTAACGTTGCCGCTTTTGCACTCATGGTGATTCCCTGAAAATGAAAAAAACCATCCTGCACAGAGCGTGCCGGGTTGTCATCAGGAATTTTGTTTTGGAAGGCGGGAATAAAAAAAGGTCGCCATGAATGGCGACCCTACAAGATGCCGGAGAGGATTACTTACCGGTCGGGCGCAGTGCCGGGAACAGAATGACGTCACGGATGGTGTGGCTGTTGGTGAACAACATCACCATACGGTCGATACCAATGCCCAAACCTGCGGTTGGCGGCAGGCCGTGCTCCAGCGCGGTGACGTAGTCTTCGTCGTAGAACATCGCTTCGTCATCGCCAGACTCTTTCGCATTCACCTGCTGCAGGAAACGCTCAGCCTGATCTTCTGCATCGTTCAGCTCCGAGAAGCCGTTACCGATTTCACGGCCGCCGATGAAGAACTCAAAGCGGTCGGTGATTTCCGGGTTCTCGTCATTACGACGCGCCAGCGGTGACACTTCAGCCGGGTATTCGGTGATGAAGGTTGGCTGAATCAGGTGCGCTTCAGCGGTCTCTTCGAAGATCTCCGTTACTACGCGGCCGAGGCCCCAGCTCTTCTCGACTTTGATGTGCAGCGATTTAGCAATCGCTACCGCTTTATCGAAGTCTTCCAGATCGCTCAGGTCGGTTTCCGGACGGTATTTCTTGATCGCTTCACGCATGGTGAGCTTCTCAAACGGCTTACCGAAATCGAAGCTGTGATCGCCATACGGCACTTCCGTGGTGCCCAGCACATCCTGCGCCAGGGTACGGAACAGGCTTTCAGTCAGCTCGATCAGATCTTTGTAATCCGCATACGCCATATAGAGTTCCATCATGGTGAACTCTGGATTATGGCGCGGCGAAATGCCTTCGTTACGGAAGTTACGGTTGATCTCGAACACGCGATCAAAT
Organism: Pantoea sp. SOD02; assembly: GCF_024707505.1. Taxonomy (GTDB): domain Bacteria; phylum Pseudomonadota; class Gammaproteobacteria; order Enterobacterales; family Enterobacteriaceae; genus Pantoea; species Pantoea symbiotica. Next base: position 3,306,939 of record NZ_CP102604.1, read on the forward strand.
CCGCCTACTACCAGGCGCTTCAGATACAGTTCTGGTGCAATACGCAGGTACATATCGATGTCGAGCGCATTGTGATGGGTGATGAACGGACGCGCAGACGCGCCGCCAGGAATCACCTGCATCATCGGGGTTTCCACTTCCATAAACTCGCGGTTAACCATGAACTGGCGAATGCCGGCCATGATTTGTGAGCGAATTTTGAAGGTTTTGCGCGAATCGTCGTTGGAGATCAGATCGAGATAACGCTGACGATAACGAGTTTCCTGATCGGCCAGGCCGTGGAATTTGTCCGGCAGCGGACGCAGCGCTTTGGTCAGCAGACGCAGCTCAGTGATGTGGATCGACAGCTCACCGGTTTTGGTTTTGAACAGCTTACCGCGCGCACCGAGGATATCGCCGAGATCCCACTTTTTGAACTGCTCGTTGTAGACGCCTTCTGGCAGATCGTCACGTGAGACGTAGATCTGAATCTGGCCGCCGACATCCTGCAGGGTAGCGAATGACGCTTTCCCCATGATGCGGCGCGTCATCATACGACCGGCCACGCTCACTTCTACGCCCAGCGCTTCCAGCTCTTCGTTCTCTTTAGCGTCATAGCTGGCGTGTAGCACATCGGACGTGGTGTCGCGGCGGAAATCGTTAGGAAACGCCACGCCTTTTTCACGCAGCGCGCTGAGTTTTTCGCGACGCGCTTTCAGTTCGTTGTTTAACTCAAGGGCGGCATCAGCGCTCTGCGGTTGTTGTTCAGACATGTCGGTTCCTTATAGCCCTGCTTTTAAACTTGCTTCAATAAAACGATCGATATCGCCATCCAGCACCGCTTGGGTGTTGCGGGTTTCTACGCTGGTGCGCAGATCCTTGATGCGTGAATCGTCGAGAACATAAGAACGAATCTGGCTGCCCCAGCCGATATCAGATTTGTTATCTTCCGCTGCCTGCTTGTCCGCGTTTTTCTTCTGCATCTCATACTCGTACAGCTTGGCGCGTAACTGCTTGAAGGCCTGATCTTTGTTCTTGTGCTGTGAACGGTCGTTCTGGCACTGCACCACAATGTTGGTCGGCAAGTGGGTAATACGCACCGCAGACTCGGTTTTGTTAACGTGCTGGCCGCCCGCACCGGAGGCGCGGTAAACGTCGATACGCAGATCGGCGGGATTGATATCGATATCGATGTTGTCATCCACTTCCGGGTAGATAAACACCGAACTGAATGAGGTATGACGACGGCCGCCGGAATCGAACGGGCTCTTACGCACCAGGCGATGAACGCCGGTTTCGGTACGCAGCCAGCCAAACGCGTAGTCGCCGATGATTTTAATGGTGGCGGATTTGGTTCCGGCCACTTCACCGTCTGACTCTTCGATAATTTCGGTTTTATAGCCTTTGGCTTCCGCCCAGCGCAGATACATGCGCAGCAGCATGCTGGCCCAATCCTGCGCTTCGGTGCCGCCGGAACCGGCCTGAATATCCATGTAGCAGTCGGCGCTGTCATATTCGCCGGAGAACATACGACGGAATTCCAGTTCGCCCAGCTTCACTTCCAGTGCATCAAGCTCGGCAACCGCTTCGTTGAAGGTCTCTTCGTCGTCGGCTTCCACCGCCAGATCCAGCAGGCCCTGCACATCTTCCAGGCCTTGTTTCATGTGATCCAGGGTTTCGACCACGGCTTCCAGTGAAGCACGTTCTTTGCCCAGCGCTTGCGCGCGCTCGGGTTCATTCCAGACGTCTGGCTGCTCCAGCTCGGCGTTTACTTCTTCGAGGCGTTCTTTCTTAGCATCGTAGTCAAAGATACCCCCGAAGAACGTCGCTGCGCTCGGTGAGATCCTGAATACGATTTTTGACCGGATTAATTTCAAACATGGCTTTTCAGTCTTTTTTGACGATTCGGTGAAAGGAGATAAAAACTAACGCGCTAGTTTACCCGAAAGTGTGCGTACTTTGTAGCATTGCACGCAGTGTGAGTGAGTGCGCACGCGCCGCGAGAAAAAAAGTTCTCAACCTTCTGGAAAGCCGCATTCGTTACGTTTTCCAAAACCCCCCAACAAATACCTCACCTTCAGAACCTTCTTAGGAATTTTCCTGCAAATTTTAGGCAATTAGCGCTGAAAGACGTCATTAAAGATCATGATTTATAAAGATAAATCATTAAGAATTGTCTTGTGAGAAATTTCCTGCAAGAAAGCAGACACGTCTCAAATAACGCCATTAAGCAGCGGATATTCAGCCTATCGATTTGTTAGCGCCCTTTTATCATTTTGCTCAGTGACTATCCCCCCGATGGACATCACTAACGTCCAGACCGTTTGTCACCACGACCGCCAGGAATGCGCAGCTTCGACAGGGAATGACACAGTAATCAGCGCCCGTTAACGTGAGCGGGCACAACATGTCCTGAGAGACATGAAGGAGTATCGATGTTTATTCCCGGTTTGCGCACTTCTCCGCGCCTGCTTGCCTTGTTAATGCCCTTGTTACTTGCCGCCTGCGGTGGTGGCGGCGGAGGTGGAGGCGGCGGTAGCGCAGCAACCTCGCCCACCGCCGGCACGCCTGAAACACCCACGCCAGCGCAGCCCAGCGCGTCAGGCAATGCCAGCAAAGTCGGCATTATTGATTCGGGGTTGTCGCCCGATCGCAGTGAAATTAATTACGCTAACGTGCAGTTCACTAGCTACGTCGGCGGCGGAAGCAGTTTAAATGATAATCAGGGCATTAACGGTCACGGCACCGTGGTGGCGCTGACGTTATTGGGCTTGTCACCGAGCAGCACGCTGTATGTGGCGCAGGCCTCGCAGAACAATGTCTTTCAGTACAACGATACCGCGCGCGCGGTGAGCGGCCTGCTGAGCCAGGGCGTGCGGGTTTTCAATATGTCGTACGCCTCCAGCGAGCGTTTAACCACCGCTCAGGCGTTAACCGATGCGCAGCCGCACTATCAGGTGCTGGTGCAAAGCATGCGTGAGATTGCGGCGGCTGACGGCTTAGCGGTGGTGATCACCGGCAATGGCGGCACCGCAACACCTTCTCCTAACGCACAGCTGCCGTTGATTTATCAGGACAGCGCGCTGCAAAAGAACATGCTGGCGGTCACCGGCGTGATGGACAGCACCTCATACGACACGGCAAACCGCGCGGCGTTAACCGGGCCGTTTGACGCCTGCGGCAACGCCGCAGCATGGTGCCTGAGCGCGCCAGGTTACAGCGATTATCGCTTTCAGAATGCCGATGGCACCTGGGTGAATGCGCGTAGCTACGGCACCTCGTTTGCCGCACCGCGCGCCGCTGCTGCGGCTTCGCAAGTGTTGCAGCGCTTTCCGTGGATGAGCGGCTACAACCTGCAGCAGACGCTGCTGACCACCGCCACTTACCGCAGCGATGCTTATGCAGGCGCTGCGGATAGCGCCAACGGGCGGCCTTACAACGATACCTTCGGCTGGGGCGATCTCAACCAGGCGAAAGCGCTGAACGGTCCAGCGATGTTTTGGGCCGATGATTTTCACGCCAGTCTGGATGCAGGCAGCTATGTCTTCTCAAATGCCATCAGCGGCGATCGTGGTCTGATCCTTGACGGCGCGAATAATGGCGGCGTGCTGCAGTTAACCGGCAACAACAGTTACCTCGGCCAGACCAGCGTTGCGGCCAATACGTTGCTTATCGATGGCGCGATTGCTGGCAGTGCCAACGTCAGCGGCAGCGGCACTCTGGGCGGCAGCGGCGTGATTGGCGGCAGCTTGCTCAATCAGGGATCGGTCAACGGTGGCTTGCAGGTGCAAGGCGATTACCAGCAAAGCAGCAATGGCGTGCTGAATATTGCGCTGAACAGTCCACTGCGCGTAGCGGGCCACTCGACGCTGGACGGCACGCTGAACCTTGCGCCACCGTCATCAACCTATGTAGTGAAACAGCAGGAAACGCTGCTGACCAGCGATGCGGGCGTCAGCGGCCAGTTCAGTCAGGTCAATACCGGCGTGTTCCTTGATGGTTCGGTCAGCTACAACGCCAACAGCGTGATCGGCCAGCTGACGCGTAAAAATACTGCGGCAGCCGCGGCAGCGATGGGCATCAACGGCACCAGCACCCAGCAAACGGCCGCAAATCTGGAGCAGGCGTTCAGCGTGGCGGATAGCTGGCAGCAACAGGGATCGCTTAGCAGTGCACAGCAGTCGGCACTGGGCGCGGCCGGAGCTTTCCAGACGCTGGCGGATGCCAGCAGTGCGCAGGCTGCCATCAATTCACTTTCCGGTCAGGCGCACGCCTCCAGCAATGCGGTGCTGTTTAACGCGCTGGATTATCAAAGCCGCCTGTTGAGCAATCGCATCGCCGACGCCAGCGCCGACAATCGTTACGGCTTCTGGATCGAGAGCGGTCAACTGCGCGGTTCGCTGGATCAGGCGGGCTACCTCGGCACCGATTATCGCAACACGCTTACTGCGCTGGGCGTAGATAGTGATTTAGGCGTTTCCGGTCTGCGCGTGGGCGTGGCCTGGACGCAGAATCAGATCGATTCCACCTACGACCAAACCGGCGGCACCAGTCGTAATCGTCTGCAAGGCGCGATGCTATATGGTCGCTACGATTTGACGCCAGAGTGGTATCTGCAGGGCAATCTTAGCTATCAACATGGCCGTGATGAGTTGAAGCGTTTGGTGTTGCTGGATGAAGCTTCGCCGGTGTCATCAACCACCAGCAGCAACAGCTGGCAGGCGGCGCTGCAAAGCGGCTATCGCTGGACAATTGAGGATAACTATCGCCTCGAACCTTATCTCGGCTGGCGTGAAACCGGGCTGGATACCGGTGCGTTTGAGGATAAAGGCAGCGCGTTTGGTCTGAGTGGTGACGGCGACAGCTATCGACGTAGCGTGGGATATAGCGGTTTGAGTATCAGCGCGCGACAGGATTGGTCGGCTGGATTGTGGAGCATGCTGAGCGTGTATGGCGAATATCAGTACGCGTTCAACAATCCGTCGATGGATGTCAGCGCGCGCTGGGGCGGATTTGGTGATGACCAGAACCGCTTCACGATTCCTGGTATGCAGCTCGATCGCCGGTCGCAGTGGTTAGGCGTGCGGTTGGATGTGGCGCAGACGTCACGTGCGCGCCTGTTCCTGCGCGCCGACCAGCACTTCGCCGATCGCGGTGACGAAAAAGTGCTGCGCGGCGGTGTGGATGTGAGTTTCTGATAAACGTTTTAAGGCCAACCAGGTGCGCATAAATGCGCACCCTAAGGTGTAGGGTCGCCATTCATGGCGACCTCACGCACCTTACATCGGCCAGATATGATCGATAATCAATTGCACCGAACGGTTACCACGATACTCGTTGATATCCAGCTTGTAGGCCAACTGCACCTGACGCACGCTGCTGTCTGGCCACAGCGTGGTATCCACGTTGAAGGCAATTCCATCTAACAGCGGGCCGCCGCCGAGCGGCTCGACCATCACTTTTAAATGGCGCTCGCCCACTAACCGCTGTTGCAGCAGCTTGAACTTGCCATCGAACACCGGCTCCGGGAACGCCTGGCCCCACGGACCGGCTTCTCGCAGCATTTCGGCGGTGTGCAGCGTAAACTCCTGCGCATGCAGTTCGCCGTCCGACCAAATCACGCCCTGCAACGCTTCGCCATCCAGCCACTCATCAATTAACGCGGCAAAACGCGCACGGAACTCCTCGTACTTCGCGGTTTCCAGTGACAATCCGGCGGCCATGGCGTGACCACCAAACTTGATCATCAAACCAGGGAATAGCGTGTCGAGGCGCTCCAGCGCATCGCGCAGATGCAAACCGGCAATCGAGCGGCCAGAACCTTTCAGCGTGCCGTCTCCGGCGGGAGCGAAAGCGATCACCGGACGATGGAAGCGCTCTTTCAGCCGCGACGCCAGAATCCCGACCACGCCCTGATGCCACTCAGGATGGTAAAACGCCAGACCCAGCGGCAGATCGGTGTGCTGGCGCTCCAGCTCATCGCACAGCGCCAGCGCTTCACTCTTCATGCCCTGCTCAATCTCTTTGCGCGTCTGATTCAGCGCATCAAGTTCATTCGCCAGCATGCGCGCCTCGGAGATATCTTCGGTGAGCAGCAACGCCACGCCGACCGACATATCGTCCAGACGACCAGCAGCATTAAGACGCGGACCGACGGCAAAACCGAGATCGCTGGCGGCAAGTTGACGCGCATCGCGATTGGCAATCTCCAGCAGTGCGCGAATCCCGGCGCGGCATTTACCGGCACGGATACGGCTCAAACCTTGCCACACCAGAATGCGGTTGTTGGCATCCAGCGGCACCACATCGGCTACCGTGCCCAGCGCCACCAGATCGAGCAGTTCCGCCAGGTTTGGCTCGGCGCGGCTATCGCTAAACCAGTTTTGCTGACGCAGATGCGCACGCAGCGCCAGCATCAGATAGAAGGCCACGCCAACACCCGCCAGCGAACGTGAAGGGAATTCGCTGTCGTTGAGGTTCGGGTTCACAATCGCTTCGGCGGCGGGCAAGGTTTCGCCCGGCAAGTGGTGATCGGTAACCAGCACCGGAATGCCGTGCTGATGCGCAGTATCCACACCGGCATGTGATGAGATGCCGTTGTCGACGGTGAGAATCATCTCCGCACCGCGCGCTTTGGCCTGCTCGACCACTTCCGGACTCAAGCCGTAGCCATCTTCGAAACGGTTTGGCACCAGATAATCAACGTTGCCGCCGAGGCTGCGCAGCGCCAGCACGGTTAACGCGGTGCTGGTGGCGCCATCGGCATCGAAATCGCCTACCACCACAATGCGTTTGCCTGCCAGCAGCATCTGGTGCAGCAGCGTCACGGCGGCTTCGATGCCACCCAGCGTTTGCCACGGCAGCAGATGTTTAGCGCCGCGCTCCAGTTCCAGCGCCTCTTTCACGCCGCGTTGCAGATACAAGCGGCGCAGCAAAGGGGGCAAATCAGCGGGTAGGATGGCTTCGGTCTCGGCTTCGCGCCGACGCAATTCAACAGAATGAATCACTGTGCGTTAACCGCCACGCTTCTGGCCGTCAAGCACCTGCTTCAGCTCTTGCGGTCCCTGATAGCCAGGAATCATCATGCCGCTATCAGTGAGAATGGCTGGCGTGCCCTGAATGCCAAACAGGATGCCGAGTTTGTACTGCTGCTCAATATTGATTTTGCAGGTCGCTGGCGCATCCATCTGCGGCGCATCGCCTTTCATCGCTGCATCGAAAGCTTTGTTACGGTCGGCGCTGCACCAGATGGCGCGCATGGCTTTTTCTACCTGACCGTTGAGACCTTCACGCGGGAAGGCCAGATAGCGCACGGTGATGCCGAGCGCATTGTAGTCGGCCATCTGCTCATGCAGCTTGCGGCAGTAGCCGCAGGTGATGTCGGTGAACACGGTGATGACGTGCTGCTCTTTCGGCGCTTTGTAGACAATCATATCTGGCGCCAGCGCGGTGACTTTTTTATCCAGCAGCTGGTTGGTGACGTTGACCGGTTGGCTGCCGCTAACATCATACAGCGGGCCCTGAATCATGTGTTTGCCGTCTTCAGAGACGTAAAGCACGCCGCTTTCGGTCAGCACCGTTTTGATACCCGGTAGCGGTGACGGCTGGATTTCAGCCTGCTGCAATCCCAGTTTTTTCAGCGTTTGCTGAATGGCGTTGTCATCGGCATGCGCCAATCCAGTGAATGCACTGACCAGCAGAGCCAGCATCGTTAGCTGCTTTTTCATCTTAAATCCTTGTTACCGCATCTCAAGCGCGCGGATGATGCTGTTGATGTAACAGACGCAGGCGCTCAGTGGCGACGTGCGTATAAATTTGGGTGGTCGAGAGGTCGCTGTGGCCCAGCAACATCTGTACGACGCGCAAATCGGCGCCATGGTTCAGTAAATGTGTGGCAAATGCGTGGCGCAGCACGTGCGGCGAGAGCTTTTCGCTATCGATACCGGCAAGGGTCGCATAGTGTTTGATGCGATGCCAGAAGGTCTGCCGCGTCATTTGCTGCGCGCGCTGGCTGGGAAACATCACGTCCAGCGTTTGCCCGTTGAGCAGCCACGGCCGACCATGTTCCATATAGTATTCAATCCAGTACACCGCTTCTTCACCTAACGGCACAAGACGCTCTTTGTTGCCTTTACCGATGACGCGCACCACGCCCTGACGCAGGCTGATATCGCTGATGGTCAAACCCACCAGCTCCGTCACGCGTAAACCGGTAGCGTACAGCAATTCCAGCATCGCCTTGTCGCGAAGTTCAAGCGGCACATCAATGCTCGGTGCCTGCAACAAGCGTTCGACCTGATTTTCACTGAGATCTTTCGGCAGACGCTGCGGCAATTTCGGTGCCGAGAGCAGCGCGCTGGGATCGTCGCTGCGCACTTTTTCCCGATAGAGATATTGGCACAAGCGGCGAATGGCGCTGAGGGTGCGCGCCGAGCTGGTGGCTTTGTAGCCGCCCTCGACGCGTTCGGCAAGAAACTGCTGCAAATCAAGCGCTTCTAACGTCAATAGCGTGCGATCGTGGTGATGCAGCCAACCGGTGAGCGTTTGCAGATCCTGCCGATAAGAGGCGAGCGTGTTCTGCGCCAGATTACGCTCAATCCAAAGCGCATCCAGAAACTGTTCGATCAGATCGCTGTCCTGCACTGTACTCTCCGCCCGTGTGAAATCGTGCTCATTATGCCTGAAAGTAGCCTGCTTCTGGTACAATTGCCCCCGAGTCAGTTTCAGACAGAGCATTAATTGCATGAATATTGGTTTGTTTTATGGTTCGAGCACCTGCTACACCGAGATGACGGCGGAGAAGATTCGCGACTTTATCGGTGAAGAATTAGTCACGCTACACAATTTGAAAGATGACGATCCGTCGCTGATGGAACAGTACGATTTGCTGATCCTCGGTATTCCGACGTGGGATTTCGGTGAGTTGCAGGAAGATTGGGAAGCGATTTGGCCGCAGATTCCGGCGCTGAACTTGCGCGGGAAAATCGTGGCGCTGTACGGCATGGGCGATCAGGGCGAATACGCCGAATGGTTCCTTGATGCGCTGGGCATGCTGCACGAACTGTTGCAGCCGATGGGCGTGCAGTTTGTGGGTTACTGGCCGCTGGAAGGCTATGAGTTTACCAGCAAAAAACCGCTGACCGCCGATGGCAACCAGTTTGTCGGCCTGGCGCTTGATGATGTTAATCAGTTCGAACTGAGCGATGAGCGCGTCGAACAGTGGTGCGAACAGATTCTGACGGAAACTGCAGCGCTGCTTTAAGGCAGCGTTTGCCCCTCGCGCAGAAAACAGCAGGCGCGTAACGTGCGCCATTCACCGGGCGGCAGGTTGTCGTGCATTAACCACAGCCGCCAGCGTTTCCCCTGCTGATTACGCAACACCAGCAAAACGCCATACGGCAACCAATCTGCCCTGCGCTCCGCTCGCCAGCGCACGCCGCGCCACAGCCAGTTGCCCTTCACGTCCAGCGCCAGATGACCTACGCGCTGCACCAAACGGCGCTCGTTGCGCCAGCACTCTGCCAGCAGCAGCACTAACACCGGCGCTTTACTCCACGCCCACGCGTCAGGCCACTCAAGCGCCAGCAGCAAACCGGCGCACAGCAGAAAGAGCGTCACATTCAGTGCGCGCGCACTGCGTGACGCCCGCAGATCACATTGCCACCGGACCGCGTTCACGGTTGCGCTGCTGAATCAGTTTCACCATGCGTTTGAACTCGGGATCGACCGGTTCACCGTGATTCATTAACCAGTTGAACAGATCGGGATCGTCACTCTTTAACAGCGCGATAAACACCTGCTTATCGGTGTCGTCCAGCGAATCATATTCGAATTTGAAAAACGGCATGATAGCGATATCCAGCTCCAGCATGCCGCGACGGCATGCCCATTGGACGCGGGCTTTGTCGTTAATTTCCATGTCTCAGGTTCCATGACTAAAAACAGTGGCGCTCAGTGTACCTGCTTTTTTTTCTCGCTGCAGGCGCTGTGCTTAACCCTGTGCAATGCCTCGGCGTTACATCCCCCAGTTTGCAATGGGTATCACGCGATTTGTGCGCCATATTCAGTAAACAGGTTGCAAAGCCGCACTGCTCTTTTACCATTGCAACCTATTACCTCATTAATCAGGAAAGACCTATGTCGATTTTTACCCTTCCACCTCGCCAGCCTGCTGCATCGTCACGCCTGCCATTGACCCTGATTTCGCTCGACGAATGGGCGCTGGTAAAGGTGCAGGGCAATGACAGCACGTCTTATCTGCAAGGTCAGCTAACGCTGGATGTTGCGGCGATGGGCGAGACGCAACATCGTCCCGCCGCGCACTGCGATGCCAAAGGAAAAATGTGGAGCAACATTCGTCTGTTCCATCGCACCGAAGGTTACGCGTACGTGGTGCGTCGCAACCTGCGCGAGCAGCAGCTTACCGAACTGAAGAAATACGCGGTGTTCGCCAAAGTCACCCTCGTCGCTGATGATGAAGCGGTGCTGCTGGGCGTTGCTGGTTTCCAGGCGCGCGCTGCGCTGGCGGGCGTGTTCAGCACGCTGCCGGATGCCGAAACACCGGTGGTGCAGCAAGGTGACAGCACGCTGCTGTGGTTTGCCCAGCCAGCCGAACGTTTCCTGCTGGTGACCACGTCAGAACAGGCGAATGCGCTGAAAGAAAAACTGGCGGGAGAAGCGCAGTTCAACGACAGCCTGCAATGGCTGGCGCTGGATATCGAAGCGGGCATTCCGGTAATTGAAAGCGCCACCAGCGCGCAGCTGATTCCACAAGCCACCAACCTGCAGGCGCTAGATGCCATCAGCTTCAAAAAAGGCTGCTACACCGGCCAGGAGATGGTGGCGCGCGCCAAATTCCGCGGCGCTAACAAACGCGCACTCTATTGGCTGGCGGGTAAAGCCAGCAAAGTGCCGGACGTTGGCGGTTCAATGGAGCTGCAGATGGGCGATAAATGGCGTCGTACTGGCACGGTATTGAGCGGCGTGCAGCTGGATGACGGCAGCGTTTGGGTGCAGGTGGTCATGAACAACGATTTGGAACCGGATAGCGTGTTACGCGTGGAAGGCGATGAAAGTGGCAAGTTGACCATTCAGCCGCTGCCTTATTCATTGACAGAATAATTGCGCACCAAACCCGTAGGGTCGCCATTTATGGCGACCTGGATCGAGCTTACATGACGTAAAAATAAATCGCGCAGAAGTGCAACACGCTGCCGCCAAGCACAAAACCATGCCAGATGGCGTGACTATAAGGAATGCGGCGCGAGACGTAGAAAATCACCCCCAGCGAATAAACAATCCCACCGGCAGCCAGCAGCCAAATCCCGCCCGGCGACAGTTTGATCGCCAGCTGATAAATCACCACCAGCGACAGCCAACCCATACCGAGATAAGTCACCAGCGACAGCGCTTCAAAGCGATGAGCAAAGGCGATTTTGAACAGGATACCGGCCAGCGCCAGACTCCAAATCACCACCATCAAACCCTGCGCCAGCGGCGAATTGAGCCCCACCAGCAAGAACGGCGTGTAAGTGCCGGCAATCAACAGATAGATGGCGCAGTGGTCAAATTTCTTCAGCCAGTATTTGGCTTTTTGATGGGGAATTGCGTGATACAGCGTTGAGGCGAGATAGAGCAAAATGATGCTGCCGCCGTACAGGCTGTAACTGGTGATTGCGGTGATGTTAGCTTGTGATTCAACGGCTTGTGTCAGCATTAACACCAGCCCGATGATACCGAAAATGCAGCCGATTCCGTGGCTGATACTATTGGCAATCTCTTCTGCCAACGAGTAGCCCTGGGCAATAACTGGGTTTTGTACCATGAAGGGATTCCTGAACAACGGAAAAAGCGAGTGTGCTATTTCTGAGCAACCAGAGTAACCGGGATAATTTTCAGAGTACACATGTACGCTAAATTAAATCTGTGAGTGGGTGTGACAGGTGAGAGATTGATTTAATCGGTCGCCATGAATGGCGACCCTACGGTGATTTGCTGAGGTTTTATGCGTAAATGATCGTCGATTTCAGGTTTTGTAGGGTTGGCATTTATGCCGCCCTGGTTAATTATCGCCCGCCAGCCGCATCAATAAAGGTGCCCGTCACATAAGACGCGGCATCGCTCGCCAGCCAGACAATCGCTTCAGCAATCTCTTCGGCCTGACCACCACGTCCCATTGGCAATATGCTCGCCAAACGATCGACTCGGCCCGGCTCGCCGCCGTCGGCGTGCATTTCGGTATAAATAAGGCCAGGGCGCACGCTGTTGACGCGAATGCCCTGCGCCGCCACTTCCAGCGATAAACCTTTGGTCAGCGTATCCATCGCTCCTTTTGAGGCGGCATAATCCACATATTCACCCGGTGCACCGAGACGTGACGCGGCGGATGACACATTGACGATGGCACCACCTTTGCCACCATGATGCGTCCCCATGCGTTTCACCGCTTCACGACAGCAAATGAATGTACCGGTGACGTTGGTGGCGAACACGCGTTGAATACGTTCGGCATCCAGATCTTCCACCCGGCATTGGGTAAACAAAATACCTGCATTATTCACCAGCACACGCAGTTCGCCCTCTTGCTGATCCAACTCGGCAAACATGCGTATAACCTGCGCTTCATCGGCGATATCGGCCTGCAGCGCAAAGGCACAGCCGCCCTGCGCTTCAATCTCTGCCACCACGCTTGCCGCTTCGGCTTGACGCTGGCGATAGTTGATCGCCACGCGATAACCCGCCTGCGCCAGCAATAACGCGGTTGCGCGGCCGATCCCGCGGCTGCCGCCGGTAATCAAAGCCAGATCCATTTTTGCCTCCAAAAAAAAGGCCGAATAATCGGCCCTTCATAAATACTACCCGTAACTTTAGCCTAAATATATTCGCTCATTGGTACACAGCTGCAGAACACATTGCGGTCGCCAAATACATCATCCAGACGTTTCACCGTCGGCCAATATTTGTTAGCGCTGCCGGCCGGGAACACTGCCAGTTCTCGGGTGTACGGATGCGTCCAGTCGCCGACGATTTCTGTCTGCGTATGTGGCGCGTTCACCAGCGGGTTATCTTCCAGCGGCCATTCACCATCGGCAACGCGATCGATTTCCATGCGGATGGCCAGCATCGCATCGATAAAGCGATCCAGCTCAATTTTGCTTTCTGATTCCGTTGGTTCAACCATCAGCGTTCCCGCAACCGGGAATGACATAGTTGGCGCATGGAAACCGTAATCGATCAGACGTTTAGCAATGTCCAGCTCGCTGATGCCGGTCTGCTCTTTCAGCGGACGAATGTCGAGAATACATTCGTGCGCCACGCGGCCATCGCGGCCCGCATACAGAATCGGATAAGCAGATTGCAGACGGCTGGCGATATAGTTGGCGTTCAGAATCGCCACGGAACTGGCTTGCTTCAGACCTTCTGCGCCCATCATGCGGATATACATCCAGCTGATTGGCAGAATCGATGCGCTACCAAACGGTGCGGCAGAAACCGCGCCCTGCTGCGTCAACACACCATCAATTTGCACTACGCTGTGACCGGGTACGAACGGCGCCAGATGCGCTTTCACGCCGATTGGGCCCATACCTGGACCGCCACCGCCGTGCGGGATGCAGAAGGTTTTGTGCAGGTTAAGGTGCGATACGTCCGCGCCGATGTAACCTGGCGTGGTGATACCAACCTGCGCATTCATGTTGGCACCGTCGAGATATACCTGGCCACCATGCTGATGCACGATCTGGCACACTTCGCGGATGGTTTCTTCATAAACGCCGTGCGTTGACGGATAGGTCACCATGATGCACGACAGCTGCTCACCGACCTGCGCGGCTTTCTCACGCAAATCGCCGAGATCGATGTTGCCTTGTTTATCACAAGCCACCACCACAACCGACATGCCCGCCATTTGTGCAGATGCCGGGTTGGTGCCGTGCGCCGAGCTTGGGATCAGGCAGACATTACGTCCACCTTCGTTGCGGCTTTCGTGGTAACGACGAATCGCCAGCAGACCGGCGTATTCGCCCTGCGCACCCGAGTTGGGCTGCATGCACAGCGCATCGTAGCCGGTCAGTTGCACCAGCCATTGCGACAGCTGGCCAATCATCTGCAGATAACCCGACGCCTGCTCAGCCGGGCAGAATGGATGCAGTTCGGCGAATTCCGGCCAGGTGATCGGAATCATCTCCGCCGCAGCGTTGAGTTTCATGGTGCACGAACCGAGTGGAATCATCGCCTGGTTCAGTGCCAGATCCTTTTTCTCCAGGCTGTGCATGTAACGCATCATCTCAGTTTCGCTGTGATGACGGTTGAACACCGGATGCGTCAGGAAGGCGCTCTCACGTACCTGACCCGCCGGGATCGCGCTGTTTTCCGCAGCAACGGCGGCATCCAGCGCATCAATGTCCTGCCCGTGCGCATCGCCCAGCAGGATCGCGAACAGTGCTAGCACATCTTCACGTGCGGTGGTTTCATCCAGCGTAATGCCGACGGCATTGTGGATATCGCTGCGCAGGTTGACGCCAAAGCTCTGCGCACGGTTCAGCACCGCCGCTTTATCGGCCACTTCAACCGTCAGCGTATCGAACCAGCTGTTATGGCGCAGCTTCAGGCCACCGTTTTGCAGTCCTGCAGCCAGAATGCTGGTCAGACGGTGAATACGTGAGGCAATACGTTTCAGGCCAACCGGACCGTGATACACCGCGTAAAGACCGGCGATATTCGCCAGCAGCACCTGCGATGTACAGATGTTGGAGTTGGCTTTCTCACGACGGATATGTTGCTCGCGGGTTTGCATCGCCATGCGCAGCGCGGTGTTACCGGCGGCATCGCGTGATACACCAATGATGCGGCCTGGCATCGAGCGTTTATGCTCATCGCGGCTGGCGAAGAACGCAGCGTGTGGGCCGCCGTAACCCATTGGCACGCCGAAACGCTGGGCAGAACCGAAGACGATATCTGCGCCCTGCTTGCCTGGCGCTTCTAACTGCACCAGCGCCATGAAGTCTGCGGCTACGCTCACCACTACTTTACGGCTTTTCAGCTCGGCAATCAGTGCGCGGTAATCGTGCACTTCACCGTGCGTGCCAACCTGTTGCAGCAACACGCCAAACAGATCGTCGTGATCTAATACCTTGTCAGCACTATCAATAATCAGTTCAAAACCAAAGGTTTCTGCGCGGGTGCGCACCACATCCAGCGTCTGTGGATGGATGTCATTGGCGATGAAAAATTTGGTAGCAGTTTTCAGTTTGCTGACGCGCTTGGCCATCGCCATCGCTTCGGCAGCGGCGGTCGCTTCATCCAGCAGTGACGCGGAAGCGATATCAAGACCGGTCAGATCCAGCGTCAGGGTTTGGAAGTTCAGCAGCGCCTCAAGACGGCCCTGTGACACTTCTGGCTGATACGGCGTATATGCGGTGTACCAGCCTGGGTTTTCCAGCATGTTACGCAGGATAACCGGCGGTGTGATTACCGCGCTGTAGCCCATGCCGATCCAGGATTTGTAGCGTTGGTTCTGACTGGCAATGGCTTTCAGCTCTGCCAGCGCTTGCTGCTCGGTCGCGGCGTCGCCCACTGCCGGCGGGCCAGGCAGTTGGATATCGGCAGGCACGATAGAACTAATCAATGAAGAGAGCGAACTGGCACCGATCGCTTTCAGCATTAAGTCCTGTTCTTCCGGCGTAGGACCGATGTGGCGCTCAATGAAAGCACCGTTGTGTTCAAGCTGGCTGAGAGTCTGGGTCATTTGCAGTAAATCCTGAATCGGGCTGGGTTACAAAAATGGCGTTAAATCAGGCAGATAAAAAAGAAGGTGGCGCAGCGCGTCACCTTCTAAAACTACCGGTTACTCGTCGATCGCGGCTTTGTAGGCATCAGCATCCAGCATGGCGTCGAGCTCTGACGCGTCGCTGGCTTTGATGCGGAACAGCCAACCATCGGCGTACGGCGCGCTGTTCACCAGCTCTGGCGAATCGCCCAGTTGGTCATTCACCGCAACAATTTCACCGCTCAGTGGCGCATAGATGTCTGAAGCCGCTTTCACAGACTCCGCAACGGCGCAGTCATCACCGGCCGCGAAGGTGGCGCCAACGTCTGGCAGATCGACAAACACCATATCGCCCAGCAGTTCCTGTGCGTGTTCGGTGATACCAACAGTAAAGGTGCCGTCGGCTTCTTTACGGACCCACTCGTGGCTATCGCGGTATTTCAATTCACTTGGCACATTGCTCATTGGCCATTTCTCCTGAAAAAAATTACTGGGCGACCGGCTTACCGGCGCGAACAAAAATCGGTTTGGTGACGTTTACTGGCATTTCACGGTTGCGGATTTCCACAATCGCCTGCTCACCAATTCCTGCTGGCACACGCGCCAGCGCGATGCTGTAACCCAGGGTTGGTGAGAAGGAACCACTGGTAATAATACCTTGCTGCGGCTGACCTTGTTGATCGGTGAAACGCACCGTTAAGCCGTTGCGCAGCACGCCTTTTTCGGTCATCACCAGGCCAACCAGCTTCTCGGTGCCATGCTCGCGCTGCGCCTGCAGGGCATCACGACCAATGAAATCGCGATCGGCAGGTTCCCAGCTGATGGTCCAGCCCATATTGGCGGCGAGCGGCGAAACGCCTTCATCCATCTCCTGACCGTACAGGTTCATGCCCGCTTCCAGACGCAGCGTGTCACGCGCACCGAGCCCCGCCGGTTTGACACCTGCGGCCAACAGCTGCTGCCAGAAAGCGGCAGCTTCAGTGGCAGGCATGGCAATCTCATAACCCGCTTCGCCGGTGTAACCGGTAGTGGCGATAAACAGGTTTTCTGCCTGCACGCCAAAGAAGGGTTTCATGCCGGCAACGGCATCACGCTGAGCGGCGCTAAACAGCGTTTGTGCTTTCTGCTGCGCGTTTGGACCTTGCACCGCAATCAGCGCCAGATCGTCACGCTCGGTCAGCTCCACGCCAAACGGCTGCGCATGCTGTTTAATCCACGCTAAATCTTTCTCACGCGTGGCAGAGTTCACCACCAGACGGAAGAAATCTTCGCTCATAAAGTAAACAATCAAATCATCAATGACGCCAGCGGAGGCATTCAACATACCGGTATAGAGGGCTTTGCCCGGCTGGGTCAGTTTGGCGACATCGTTCGCCAGCAGATAGCGCAGGAATTCGCGGGTACGTGCGCCGCGCAGATCGACGATGGTCATGTGGGAAACATCAAACATGCCGGCATCGTTACGCACCGCGTGATGCTCATCCATTTGCGAGCCGTAATGCAGCGGCATCATCCAACCGTGGAAGTCCACCATGCGCGCACCGCTTGCCTGATGCTGTTCGAATAGAGGCGTTTGCTGAGTCATAACCATCCTGTGAATACAAGTGAGTGTGACGCGCCTGCGTCGCCTTAGCAGGCTGACGCAAACGTTCTCTTTATGCTGAAGTTATCACCTAATGCGGCAATTAACCATGAGGAAAACGAGGGCGAAACACTACCACCTTTCAATGAGCCACCGAACAGCCACTAGCATAAATCACTGCGTTATTGTGATTTGCCTCGCACAAAATACGACTAAATTACTTTCATGCAGCAAATTTAGGGAATAGACGCCGCAGGTTTAAGAAATGGTCCGGCATGCGAATGGTTATTGCATGAATTAATCTAATGCGAATTAAGGGGTAAAATTAGAATAAATCAAACGAGGCGCGATTGCGGTGCAGCTCTGCATTATTACGGTGCAGCAGAGAAAGGTGAGGTTGATTTGGGCGTAATGGATGTCAGTAGAACGGTCGCCATGAATGGCGACCCTACGGATATTTGGTGGGAGTTTGTAGGGTGCGCATTCATGCGCACCGGGGATACAGAGGTGATTAGCGTATCCAGTTGGGTAGATCGTTAAGCCCCATCGCCTGTTTCAGCATCAGCGGTTTGACGCCCGGCAAAGTATCGGCGAGTTTGAGGCCAACATCACGCAGCAGCTTTTTCGCCGGATGGGTGCCGGCAAACAGTTCGCGGAAACCTTGCATCCCTGCCAGCATCATCGCCGCGCTGTGCTTGCGGCTGCGCTCATAGCGACGCAAATAGAGATGCTGCCCGATGTCTTTGCCTTCCTGATGCAGGCGGCGAATTTCACCAATTAATTCAGCTGCATCCATAAATCCAAGATTCACGCCCTGCCCGGCCAGCGGATGGATAGTGTGGGCGGCATCGCCGACCAGCGCCAAACGGTGCGCGGCAAAGTTACGCGCATAACGCGCCGTCAGCGGGAAGGTTTTACGTTCGCTCTCGACCTGACACAAGCCAAGGCGCATATCAAATGCCACCGACAGCTGCTGATTAAATAGCGCTTCCGGCATCGATTGCACGCGCGCCGCTTCCTGCGGCGAGAGCGACCAGACGATTGAGCATAAATGGGGATCCTGCATCGGCAGAAACGCCAGAATACCGTCGCCATGGAACACCTGGCGCGCTATGGCATCGTGCGGCATATCGGTGCGGATGTTTGCCACCAGCGCATGATGTTCGTAATCCCAGAAGGTCAGCGGAATATCCGCTTTGTCGCGCAGCCACGAATTCGCACCGTCGGCAGCCACCAGCAAACGGGCGCTCATCATGCTGCCATCTTGCAGCGTAATGAAGGCTTCGTTATCGCCAAACGCCACTTGCTGTAACTGTGCCGGGGCAAACAGCGTGATATCGCTGCTTTGACTGGCGCGCTGCCACAACGCGCTGTGAATCACTTCATTTTCAATGATATGACCGAGGTGCGATAAACCCTGCTGCTCATCATCAAAGCTGATCGATCCGAAGCTGTCCTGATCCCACACTTCCATGCCGTGATAGGCGCTGGCACGCAGCGCCAGAATGCTCGACCAGACATCGAGCTTTTGCAGCAGGCGCTCGCTGGCAGCGTTGATGGCGGAGACGCGAATCGACGCCTTGGCCGCCGGATCAAACTGTGGCTCGGGTGCTTTTTCCAGCACGGCAACGCGTAAGCCGCTGCCTTGTAGTCCGCAGGCGACGGCCAAACCCACCATGCCGCCTCCGGCAATTGCCACATCAAAAGTTTGCATTGCTGCCCCTTAATTCGTGCTTAACGCTTAACCCAGCCGAGCGTGCGCGCGGCAAGTGGATTTCGTAGCCAAGGCAGATGGTCCATTGCCACCAGCCCAAGATTTCGTCCTGCTACCAACGGCGCATAGCGGTTAGCAAACAGTCGGACTAAACCGTCAGTGACGCCAACCGTGGCGGCACGATCCGGCTGACGTCGCGCGGCAAAATGCTGTAATACCGCGAAACTACCGGGATCTTGCTGCTGACGATGTGCGCCCGCCAGCGTTTCCGCCAGCGACATCACATCGCGCAGACCGAGATTGAAGCCTTGTCCGGCAATCGGATGCAGCGTTTGTGCCGCGTTGCCCACCAGCGCCAGACGATGCGTCACCTGACGTTCGGCGGTTTGCAGCGCCAGCGGATAATGCTCGCGTTGACCGGTATGCGTGAAACGCCCCAACCGCCAGCCAAATGCGCGCTGCAGTTCTTGCAGGAAGGTGGCATCGTCCCACGACTTAATGGTTGCTTGCGCCTCAAGCGGATGGCACCACACCAGTGACATGCGATTGTCGGACATCGGCAACAACGCCAGCGGGCCGTGCTCGGTAAAGCGCTCAAAGGCGCGCCCCTGATGCGGCAATTGCGTCGACACATTAGCAATCACCGCCAGTTGCTGATAATCATCGCGCTGCCAGGTGATGCCGCAGGACGCGCCTAAAGGTGAACGCGCACCGTCGGCGGCCACCAGTAATGCGCCTTCCAGTTGTTCGCCGCTGTTCAACATAACCTGCACGTTATCCGCCGTACGCGATACCGAGGTAACGTGATCCGGGCAGCGCAGCGTGACGCCTGGCGCTTTCTGCAGGCGTTGAAACAGTCGCTGGCCGACATCAAACAGTTCGACCACCTGGCCGAGCGCGGGAACCTGATGATCTTGTGCTTTAAGCGAAACAAAGCCGGTATGACCGCGATCGGAAACGTGAATATCGGTAATTGGCGTGGCGCAATCGGCCAGCGAGCGCCACAGATCGATATCCGCCAACTGCTGGCAAGTACCTGCCGCCAAAGCAATCGCGCGTCCGTCGAAGCCGGGATGTGCGCGGCTATCGGGCTGGCTGCGCTCAATCAGGGTAACCGGCAGCTGGCCTTGCGTCAGATGTGAAATCGCCAGCGCCAGAGTCGCACCGGTCATGCCGCCGCCGGCAATCAGAATGCTCATGCGTGTCGTGCCGCCGCCATCAAGGCTTCAATCGCGTCGGCGTCTTTCACTACGCTGTCGGTGAGATTTTCGTTGCCGTCAGCGGTGATGACGATGTCATCTTCGATGCGAATGCCAATACCGCGATATTGTGGCGGCACTTTGGCATCTGGCGCGATATACAAGCCTGGCTCAACGGTCAGCACCATGCCCGTCTCAAGTAAGCGGTCGCGGCTTGGCGTGCCGTAATGGCCAACATCGTGCACATCCAGCCCCAGCCAGTGGCCCAAACCGTGCATGAAGAACGGACGATGCGCCTGCTCTTCAAACAGCGTATCGATGTTGCCATCCAGAATGCCGAGATCGACCAGCCCGGTGATCATGATGCGCACCACTTCGTCATTGACGTCATGAATGCTGATGCCTGGACGGAACATCGACAGCGCTTTGTAGAGCGAGGCCAGCACGATGTCGTAGATAGCACGCTGCGGCTCGCTGAAGGTGCCGTTAACCGGGAAGGTGCGAGTGATATCGCCCGCATAGCCGTGGAATTCACAGCCTGCGTCGATCAGCACTAAGTCGCCATCGCGCATCTCACATTCGTTTTCGGTGTAGTGCAGAATGCAGCCATTTTCGCCGGAACCGACAATGGTGTTGTACGAGGGGAAACGCGCGCCGTGGCGATTGAATTCGTGATGAATTTCGCCTTCCAGCTGATATTCAAACATGCCGGGACGACAGGCTTGCATCGCTCGCGTGTGCGCCAGCGCGCTGATTTTGCCGGCGCGGCGCAGAATCTCAATCTCTTCCGCACTTTTGAACAGGCGCATTTCATGCACCCACGGACGCCAGTCAGTAAGCGTATCCGGCGCACTGAGGTTCTGACGGAAGCCGCGACGCAGTTTTTCCAGCGCGCTGAACACCAGCCGATCGGCTTCAGCGTATTCGCCCTGCGCGTGGTAAACCACATCCAGCCCGTTAAGCAGTTGATGCAACTGATCTCCAATGTCATCCCACGGCAAAGCGCGATCGACACCCAACTTCGCCGGTGCGGCATCCTGACCTAGGCGGCGACCAAACCAGATTTCGGCTGTCAGGTCACGCACGCGATTGAACAGCACGCTGTGATTGTGCTTATCATCGCTTTTGATCAATACCAGCAGCGCCTGCGGTTCGTTAAAACCGGTGAAGTACCAGAAGTCACTGTTTTGTCGAAAGTTGTATTCGGTGTCGTTGCTGCGCGTCACTTCAGGTGCAGCAAAAATCAATGCCGCGCTGCCTGGCGCCATGCGGGCAATCAGCGCCTGACGACGTTGTTGAAACGTATCCAAGGTAATCATGTTTGCACTCCCTGTTGAAGACGGGCCACAACGCGCCCGCATTGACGCGCTTAGTGTAACGTAGGTTTCTGTACTTCTGGTGCGGTTGGCTGATGCTGGCGCGTGAAGGTGTCGTGGCACAGCAGAGCGGCAACGCGCACGTACTCAATCACCTCTTCAAGCGACTGCTCCAGCTCTTCCTGATCTTCATCTTCGTCATAGCCAAGCTGTGCGATAGTGCGCAGATCGTCAATCGCTTCACCGGTTTCACCGGTCACTTTCTCCAGCTTAGGTTGAGTGACGCCCAAACCGAGCAGGAAGTGGTTTACCCAACCGGCCAGTGCATCCGCGCGATCGAATACCGTGATGTCATCATCTTCCGGCAACATCAGCTGGAACATAAAGCCTTCATCTTCCAGCGTGGTCGCCAGGCTTTCATGCAGCGCTTGCAACGGCTGAGACAGGCTCTGCGAAAACGCCATGCCTTCGTTGGTGAGATCGTGAACCATGGTTTTCCAGCTGGTATCCTGATTGCCGCCGCACAGAATCCCGGAAAGGAGACCATGCATTTCGGCTGGCGTCATGCCCACGCCCTGCTGTGAAAGGGCCGCGGCCAGCGTGTTGTAACTCGGCGTTGCGTTCTGTAAAGACATAAGCTTTGGTCGTCGTTGGCGGAATAAGTTCGTGTTATGCTACCACCAGGTGCCTCTGGGTTTCCAGAAAAGGGGTTGTAACTTATAACTCGGGTATATATAGTTTCGCACCTCCCAACCCATTGACCGGTAAGGGAGATGCGATCGAAGTAATCAGTTAGGATGGTGGCATGTCTGCACAACCAGTAGATATTCAAATTTTTGGTCGTTCGTTAAGAGTGAATTGCCCGCCTGAACAGCAAGATGCGCTGAATCTGGCCGCAGAGGATCTCAATCAACGGTTGCAAGATTTAAAAGTTCGCACTAGAGTCACCAATACAGAGCAACTGGTGTTCATCGCCGCGTTAAACATCTGCCACGAGTTGGCACAAGAGAAAGGTAAGACGCGCGACTATGCAGCAAACATGGAACAACGTATCCGCATGCTGCAGCAGACCATTGAACAAGCGTTAGTAGAGCAAGGTCGCATAACTGACCGCCAGGGCCCTAATTTTGAATAACACTTCATGGTCCTCATGCTAGAGTGACGGTGAAGTAAATTTTCTCTGAGATGTTTGCAAGCGGGCCAGTCCCCTGAGCCGATATTTCATACCAACAGAATGTGACGCTCCACAATTTGTGCGCATGCTCGGTCCGTCCGAGAAGCCTAATAGTTGTGACGGCATGTTCACCTTGAACCAAGGGTTCAAGGGTTACAGCCTGCGGCGGCATCTCGGAGATCTCCATTTAGTTCCAATCTGCATCCCCCGGTTCGCATGATATAGTGGCTGGCAACAGCCCAATCTGCCGGGGATATCATGTCAGCACCCTCATTTCTCGACCGTCAAGACATCCGTCAGCATGTGCGCCATTTGCGCCGCAATCTTACGTCTGAGCAACAGGAACAGGCCGCAGATCAGTTGGCTGAACACGCCATCAACATTGCGCCGATCGCTAATGCTCAACGCATTGCGCTGTTTTTGTCTGTCGATGGAGAGATCAACACCCGCCCGCTGATCGCCAAACTGTGGCAGCAGAAAAAGCAGGTCTATTTACCGGTGCTCCATCCCTTCTCGCCTGGCAATCTGTTGTTTATCCGTTACACGCCAGAAACTTCACTCACGCCAAATAAGCTACGCATTCCAGAACCGCCGTTAGACATCACGCAGTTGGCAACGCTGGATCAACTCGATGTGATGCTGGTGCCGCTGGTGGCGTTTGATCATGCGGGTCAACGTTTGGGAATGGGTGGCGGATTTTACGATCGCACGCTGCAACACTGGCAGCAGCATGGTTTTCTTCCGGTGGGGATCGCACATGATTGTCAACGCGTAGAAGCGCTGCCGGTCGCCGCATGGGATGTGCCGCTACCCGCAATACTGACGCCATCGAAACTGTGGCAATGGGAATCATAAGCAGGAAAAACAAAGGGCGCCAATGGCGCCCTGATTAATCAGTACAGCAGACGGGCGCGGATGGTGCCCGGAATCGCCTTCATCGCCTGCAGCGCTTTATCCGCTACATCTTTTTCCGCATCGATATCAATAACCACATAACCCA
This sequence comes from Pantoea sp. SOD02, assembly GCF_024707505.1. GTDB lineage: Bacteria > Pseudomonadota > Gammaproteobacteria > Enterobacterales > Enterobacteriaceae > Pantoea > Pantoea symbiotica. The sequence continues at coordinate 3,330,669 of NZ_CP102604.1, forward strand.
TCACCGGCGTAGTTTGCAGATACTGAGCCGCGATGTTGATGCCCTGTTCGGCAAAGATCAGGTTGATGGCCGTCAACACGCCTGGACGGTTTTCGTGGATGTGCAACAAACGGCTCGCGCTTGCCGCATGCATTGGCAGCGAAACTTCCGGAAAGTTAACCGCAGACAGCGTTGAACCATTGTCCGAATACTTCGCCAGCTTGCCAGCAACTTCGATACCGATGTTTTCCTGCGCTTCCTGCGTTGAACCGCCAATGTGCGGCGTCAGGATCACGTTATCGAACTCGCACAACGGAGAATTGAACGGATCGCTGTTGGTTGCAGGTTCAACCGGGAACACGTCGATGGCGGCACCTGACAGATGTTTGTTCGCCAGGGCATCACACAGTGCCGGAATATCAATAACGGTACCGCGCGCGGCGTTGATCAGCAGCGCGCCTGGCTTCATCAGCGCCAACTCTTCGGCACCAATCATGTTCTGGGTCGATTGGGTTTCAGGAACGTGCAGGCTCACCACGTCGCTCATATTGAGCAGATCGGAGAGATGGCGCACCTGCGTCGCGTTACCCAGCGGCAGTTTGCTTTCGATATCGTAGAAGAACACGTGCATACCGAGGCTTTCTGCCAGCACACCCAGCTGCATGCCGATGTGGCCGTAACCGATGATGCCCAGTTTCTTGCCGCGTGCTTCAAACGAACCGTTGGCGACTTTATTCCAGATGCCACGGTGCGCTTTGGCGTTGGCTTCAGGAATGCCACGCAGCATCAGCAGCATTTCGCCAATCACCAGCTCAGCCACTGAACGGGTGTTGGAGAACGGTGCGTTGAACACCGGCACACCGCGTTTTGCCGCAGCACCAAGATCAACCTGGTTGGTACCGATACAGAAACAGCCGACTGCCACCAGCTTTTCTGCGGCAGCAAAAATCTCTTCGCTCAGTTGGGTACGGGAACGGATACCAATGAAGTGCGCATCGCGGATGGAGGATTTCAGCGACTCCGCATCCAGCGCCCCTTTGTGAAACTCGATGTTGGTGTAGCCTGCTGCACGCAGGTTTTCCAGCGCACTCTGGTGAACGCCTTCCACCAGCAGGAACTTAATCTTGTCTTTTTCCAGTGATACCTTTGCCATTTCCCGACCCTATTCAGAATTCAATGAGGACTACCATAAGGTAGCCTTCTGTCAAAATATCAAAAATTTCGTGCGCAGCAATACAAACGATTGCCTGGGAGCCAGCACGCGCCCACGCGGAGACAGCACAATGCCGTACAAAATCGTGACATCCTGAGTGGACGAAGTACGAACTCACTGCTGATGAATCTTTTGTGACATAAGTCACCAAATTTCAGCCTGGCGAGAAAAGATGTTTTGCGGATGGAAATAACCGGCGCATGACGCGCGCCGGACAGATCATTTTACGATGGTTTTCACGCCGTCAGCGGTGCCAATCAGCGCGACATCGGCGCCACGTCCCGCAAACAGGCCAACGGTCACCACGCCAGGCAGCGCGTTGATGGTTTTTTCCAGCTCGATGGGATCGAGAATACGCAGATTATGCACGTCGAGAATAATGTTGCCGTTGTCGGTAATGACGTTCTGACGATACTCCGGCAAGCCGCCGAGTTTAACCAGTTCACGCGCCACATAGGAACGCGCCATCGGAATCACTTCAACCGGCAGCGGGAAATTACCCAGCACATCGACTTCTTTCGATGCATCGGCAATACAGATGAATTTCTTCGCCACCGCTGCAACGATTTTCTCACGCGTCAGCGCTGCGCCACCGCCTTTGATCATCTGCATCTGCGGATTGATTTCATCGGCGCCATCGACGTAAACCGACAGTTCATCAATTTCGTTGAGATCAAACACGTGAATGCCTAACGCTTTCAGTTTCTCCGTCGAGGCTTCCGAGCTGGAAACTGCGCCTTCAATCTGATTCTTCATGGTGCCGAGTGCATCAATGAAATGCGCTGCCGTTGATCCGGTACCTACGCCGACAATGGTGCCGGGCTCTACGTACTGCAGGGCTGCCCAACCTACCGCTTTTTTCAGTTCATCCTGGGTCATGGTATGTTTAAAACCTGTGCGACATCGAAGTGCGCGTAGTATAAAACAAGGCGCTGTAAAAAAGCGCGACTGTTAGACAGCCGATTTAACGCTTTGGAAGCCAGCCCGCAAAAATGCGCCGCAGCACAATTTGACAGTTTTATGGCATAGTAACGTCCACCCTGAACGAGAGAGAACAACAATGAAACGCCCGGATTATCGAACGCTTCAGGCGCTGGATGCTGTGATTCGCGAGCGCGGCTTTGAGCGTGCGGCACAAAAACTCTGCATTACCCAATCTGCGGTTTCGCAGCGAATTAAACAGCTGGAAAATTTATTTGGTCAGCCGCTGCTGGTGCGCACCGTGCCGCCGCGTCCGACCGAGCAGGGACAAAAGTTACTGGCGTTGTTGCATCAGGTTGAGCTGCTGGAAGAGGAGTGGCTGGGTGATGATAACGGTGGAACCACGCCGCTGTTGCTGTCGCTGGCGGTCAACGCCGACAGTCTGGCAACCTGGCTGCTGCCCGCGCTAAAAGATGTGCTGGCCGATTCGCCGGTGCGCCTGAATTTGCAGGTAGAAGATGAAACCCGCACACAGGAACGTCTGCGTCGTGGTGAAGTGGTCGGCGCGGTGAGTATTCAGCCGCAGCCGCTGCCAAGCTGCTTAGTGGATCAATTGGGCGCGCTCGATTATCTGTTCTGCGCCTCACCTGATTTTGCTGCACGTTACTTCCCAAATGGCGTGACGCGCTCTGCACTGCTGAAAGCGCCGGCGGTGGCGTTTGATCATCTGGATGATATGCATCAGGCGTTTTTACAGCAGAACTTTGACCTGTCGCCGGGCAGCGTGCCTTGCCACATCGTTAACTCGTCAGAAGCCTTTGTGCAGCTGGCGCGTCAGGGTTCGGTGTGCTGTATGATTCCGCATCTGCAAATTGAGCGCGAGTTAGCGCAGGGTGAGCTGGTGGATTTGACGCCAGGCCTGTATCAGCGTCGTATGCTGTATTGGCACCGGTTTGCGCCGGAAAGTCGTTTGATGCGCAGCGTGACCGATGCGCTGATTGCGCACGGACATCGCGTGCTGCGTCAGGATGTATTGCCGGCATAAAGATCAGGTCGCCATTAATGGCGACCTGGTAAACAGACTTACGGCGTATTCGGTTTGATTTCGAACACCACATCCACCTGATCGTCAAAGTGAATGCTCTGCTGTTCGTAAGTTTGCTGCGCGGTGGTATCAGCAGGTGCAGCGGCGGCTTTATACATGCGCGCCATCGGCATCGGCTGGTAGTTCGCAACGTGATAGCGGATGCTGTAAACCGAACCTAACTTAGCGTTAAACCCTTCTGCCAGCGCATTGGCCTGCTGCGTAGCATTGGCGATCGCCACTTTACGCGCCTTCTCTTTATAGCTGTCCGGATTTGCGACACCAAGTTCAACCGAACGAATTTCATTCAGGCCAGATTTTAACGCGCCATCCAGCAGCTCGTTCAGCTTGTCCAGCTGACGCAACGTTACCTGTACCTGACGCTCGGCACGATAGCCTTTCAGTACCGACTTACCTTCTTTGGTGTAATCGTACTCTGGCTGCGTGCTGAGGTTTGCCGCATCAATATCTTTTTTCTCGATGCCGTTCTTTTGCAGGAAATCGAAATATTGCGCCACGCGGTCATCAGCTTGCTTTTTCGCTTCCGCCGCGTCTTTCGACGAAACACTCACCACAATAGCGAGCCTGGCGATATCAGGCGTGGCATCAACGCTTGCCTGTCCAGACGTCACCACATGCGGTCCATTCGGCAATTCGCCTGCCTGAACTAAACCGGACAGTGCGCCGGTGCTCATTACGGCGGCCAGCGCCAGTGCTTTCAGTTTCACGAAAGTCCTCCTTGAGGGATTCAATTTGCAGGTCGCCACTATGGCTAAACCCAAAACACATTACCATGCGTGATGCTCTGAGTTTTGATTCAGCAAAAAGTTCGGGCACTCTGCTGTTTTAACCTCGCCGCGATCGCAAATTTAGCCGTACAGATTCGCCAAAAAAACACTTAAACGTTTCTATTAAAGAAACATCTCTGGGTTCGGGAGAGTTGCCAATGACAGAACAGCCGCTTAGCCAAACTGCCGTCAGCGTTCGCGCTGGACGCACGCGCTTTCTGATGCTCGCTCTGGTGTTTATTAACATCATTATCAATTACATGGATCGTACTAACCTGTCGGTTGCCGCTACGGCAATGGCGGGCGAACTGCGCTTCACGCCGATGGAGATGGGATTGATCTTCTCTGCTTTCGGCTGGATCTACGCCGCGCTGCAGATCCCCGGTGGCTTCCTCATTGATCGCCTTGGCGCACGCGTGGTCTATGGCGTCGGTTTATTTGCCTGGTCGCTGATCACTGCGCTGCATGCGCTTGCCAACAGCTTCGGCGCGCTGTTCGGTCTGCGGCTCGGCGTAGGTGCGTTCGAAGCGCCAGTGATGCCCTCCAACAATCGCGTAATTTCCAGCTGGTTCCCGGAGCAAGAGCGCGCCAGTGCGATCGGTATTTACTCCTCAGCGCAGTTTGTTGGTCTCGCCTGCATGACGCCGCTGCTGTTTCATCTGCAGGATGCGTTTGGCTGGCGCGGGCTGTTTTTGATTACCGGAGTCGCGGGGATGATTTGGGCGCTGGTGTGGTATTGGCTCTACCGCGAGCCGAATCAGCATCAAGGCGTATCCGAAGCGGAGCTCAACTATCTGCGCGACAACGGTGCGCTGCTGGAGAGTCGGCAGAATACGCAGCAACCCAAAGCGCGCTGGAGTGATTTGGCGCAGATGTTCCGCAGTCGCAAGTTGGTCGGCATCTATATTGGCCAGTTTACCATTTCCGCCACCTTCTGGTTCTTCCTCACCTGGTTCCCGACCTATCTGGTGGAGTATCGCCATATGGGCTTCATCAAAAGTGGATATGTGGCTTCGGTGCCCTACTTCGCCGCCTTCTGCGGTGTGCTGCTGGCCGGATTTGCCTCGGATCGCATGATACGTCGCGGCATTTCTGCCAGCGTGGCGCGCAAGCTGCCGGTGATCCTCGGTCTGTTCCTGACGCTGTTTATCCTTGGCGCCAACTACACCGATGATTCCACACTCATCATCCTGTTTATGTCGCTGGCGTTCTTTGGCAACGGTCTGGCGACCATTACGTGGGTTTTTGTCACGGCGCTGGCACCGCGCCATTTGATTGGTCTGGCGGGCGGCGTATTTAACTTTACCGGCGCGCTCTCCTCCATCGTGGTGCCGATTGCTATTGGTGCGTTAATCGATGGCGATAACTTCGCGCCAGCACTGGCATTTATCGCCGTGCTGGCCGCGATTGGCATCTGCAGTTATCTGTTTATTGTTGGGAAAATCGATCATGTTAGCGCGGGGTGATGACGGTTTGTGCCAGCGATTGCAGCTGTTGCAGCCGCTGCGCGAGATGCGCCTCATCATCCTGCCAGATTTTGGCGAACGCCAGCGACGCACGGTTGTTATCCATCGGCTGCGCCATGCTGATTTCACCGTCATCGCGATGCCAGATCAGATAACCATCAGCACGCTTACGCGCCAGCAGCGGCGCGATTTGCAGCCACTGTTCGTCGCTAAAACGCGGACGCAGCGCCTCATCACTCTCCGCCGCCAGCAACGACACGCCAATCACCGATTGCCATGCGGGCAGCATGCGGAAACCGGCCAGCGCCTGGCTGGCGTTGATGCGTTCACCGGGTTCCGAGTGCCAGATGTAGATCACCTGATCCTCCCACAGCACGCCCAGCGCCACCACGATATCGCGCGGCGCATGCAGTTCCAGCTGCGGCAACGCCTGCGCAAACAGCGAAGATCCGCGAATCGCCTGTGCCGCCAGCGCGTGAATACCGGGGCCGGGCAAATAGCGTCGATGCTCATCCTGCGTGGTCAGTCCAATCGATGCCATGGTCATCAGCAGTCGATTCACACGCGTGCTGTTCATCCCCATCTGGCGCGCCAGTTCACGGCAACCCACGGCTTTATCACTGGAAACCAGATATTGCAGGCAGCGAATACCGTCAATCAGGCTTTGGTTGGGTTGAGAAGACATAGATCACCTGCGGCGGGCAAAATCCAATCTTAGCCTTAGAGTCAGAGGAATGAAATGATGCAGACTTTCTCTACGCAAAATGTGCGCGACTTTCCGCAACAACGGCTACAAGCGGAGTTAGTTATCGTCGGCGGTGGACTAGCAGGCGTGTGTGCCGCGCTCGCCGCCGCACGCGATGGCCTTGATGTAGTGCTGATTCAGGATCGTCCGGTACTGGGCGGCAACGCTTCCAGCGAAGTGCGCTTGTGGGCCAACGGCGCTACCTCGCACATGGGCAATAACAATCGCTGGGCGCGCGAAGGCGGCATCATGGGCGAAATCATGGAGGAGAACCTGTGGCGCAACAAAGAGGGCAATCCGGTGCTGTTCGATATGGTGCTGCTGGACATGGTGCAGGCGCAGCCCGGCCTGACTTTGCTGCTTAATACGGTTGTTACCGATATCGAAAAATCTGGCCACCGCTTGCAGTCAGTGCAGGCATTCAATGCCATTAATCAAACGCGTTATCAGGTTTCGGCGTCACAGTTTATCGATGCCAGCGGCGATGGCGTGTTGGGCTATCTGGCCGGTGCGGCGCATCGCGTGGGCGCGGAATCTGTGGAGGAGTTTGGCGAGAAGATGGCGCCGGGCGAGAATTTTGGCCACAAGCTCGGGCATTCCATTTACTTCTACACCAAGCGTACAGCGCAACCGGTACGCTTCGTTGCGCCCTCTTTCGCACTGAAAGAGATCACCGCCATTCCGCGCTATAAACGCCTGAGCTCAGAACTGAACGGCTGCGATTTATGGTGGCTGGAATGGGGCGGACGGCTCGATACCGTGCACGAGAGCGAAACCATCAAGTGGGAGCTGTGGAAAATTGTCTGGGGCGTGTGGGATTACATCAAAAACTCCGGCGAATTCCCCGATGCCGATAACCTCACCATCGAATGGGTTGGTCTGATTCCCGGCAAACGCGAGAGTCGGCGTTTTCTCGGCGATACCCTGCTTTGCCAGCAGGACATTATCGAACAGCGCGATCACTACGATGCGGTGGCGTATGGCGGCTGGTCGATTGATCTGCATCCGGCCGACGGCGTTTACAGCGAACACGATGGCTGTCGCCAGTTCCACAGCAAAGGCACTTACACCATTCCCTTCCGCGCGCTCTACAGCCAGTCGCTGGATAACCTGTTGTTAACCGGCCGACTGATCTCCGCTACGCACGTCGCCTTTGGCAGCGCTCGCGTTATGTGCACCTGTGGCGTGCTGGGAGAAGTGGTGGGTCGCGCGGCAGCGCTATGTCAGCAGCAGCAGATCACGCCTGCCGAGCTAGCGCAGCCGGACCGCGTTGGCCAGCTACAGCAGCATCTGCTGCGTCAGGGTGCGTTTATTCCACGACATCCGTTGGCGAACCCCGTGCGTGATGCGCATGTCACGGTGAGCAGCACCTTACAACTGCGCGCCCTGGCCGCCGATGGAGGCTGGCAGCCGCTGAAATCCCGCTGCGCGTTGCTGCTGCCGCTCAAAGCGGGCGAACGTTTGCCAGCGATCAACGTGCAGCTACGCGCTGCAAATGCGCAGAAACTGCAGGTGTCTCTGCTCACCAGCGATAATCAGGCGAATACTTGCGGCGATTGCCATCTGGCCACACAGAGCATCACGGTGAATCAACAAGGCACGTATCGGCTGAGCTTTGATTATCGAGCCGATTGCGATCGCTATGTGTTTATCGCCTTTGAGGAGAACGCCGCGATTGAGGTTGCGCTGACCAGCCAGCGTTTGCCGGGCGTGATGATGGTCTTCAACAGTCTGAATCCGCGCGTGGCGAAACGCACACGTCAGATTAACGATGGCGATTACGGCGTTGAGGAGTTTGATTTCTGGCTGCCGCGCCGTACTCCGCAGCAAATCCTGCTGGCATTTGCGCTGGAAACACCGCTGCAACTCTGGCACCGCGATTATCTGCTCAACGGCAAGCTACGCCCGGAACAGCACACCAATTGTTGGGTGCCAGCGCAGGATGATGCGCATCCCAACGCGTGCTGGCACTGGAACGAACCGCAGCGGGCAAAACAGATTACATTGCTGTTCGACAACGACTTCGATCATGCGATGGAAACGGTGCAAATGGGCCATTCACTGGCGGTGACGCCGCACTGCACCACGCATTACCGTATATGGCTGGATGAGATACTCTTGGCTGAGGTGACGGAAAATCATCACTCGCTGTGTCATCACGCGGTGCCAGAAGGCGTGAGTTTTAGCCAGATTCGGCTGGAGTTGCTCGCCAGTGCGGGCGCGCTGCCCGCACTGTACGGATTACATCTGCATTAGAGAGCGGCAATGCCCTGACGCGCCAGCTGAATGGCGATAAACCACATCACGCCGCCGACCAGCAGATTGATAATGCGCTGCGCCCGCACGGTGCGCAGCCGTGGCGACAGCCACGCCGCCAGCAACGCCAGGCCGAAGAACCAGATGATTGATGCACTCACGGTGCCAAATGCAAACCAGCGACGCGCATCTTCAGAGGGAAGCTGGCTACCGAGGCTGCCGAGCACCACAAAGGTGTCGAGATAGACATGCGGATTGAGCCAGGTGACCGCCAGGATGGTAGCGATAATGCGCCAGCGCCCTTGTTTCAGCTCTGCGTCAGATGCCAGTGAAACATCGCCTTTCCACGCGCAGCGCAGCGCGCCCCAGCCGTACCACAGCAGAAATGCCACGCCCGCCCAGGTGATCAGCATCAATAAGATCGGCGATTGATTCAACAACGCGCTGCCGCCAAAAATCCCACCGCAGATCAGCGCAATATCGCTGACGGTACACAGCGATGCGGTCATCAAATGGTAGTGGCGTTTGATGCCCTGATTCATCACGAAAGCATTTTGCGGCCCTAGCGGCAGAATCAGCGCAGCACCAAGAGCAAGCCCTTGTAAATAAACAGATAACACGGAAATAGTCCTAAAGAATGGGGAGATGCGATGCAGTATAGTGACGCGAGGATATTAGAGGAAATTGAAAGATTTAATCGGTCATTAGAATAAGTAATAAAAAGGCACCCGTAGGTGCCTTTCTCAGTTATTCGCTGCGTGCGGGCTGTTGCTGCTCGCTCTTCACCTGATGCAGATGCACATCCATCTGCGGATAAGGAATGCCGATGCCGTTCGCGTCCAGCGTACGCTTGAAGTTCTTCATCAGATCCCAATAGACGTTTTGCAGGTCGCTGCTTTTGCTCCAGCAACGCACCACAAAGTTGAGCGATGACGCGGCCAGTTCATTCAGGCCGATTTGGATACCCAAATCTTTCAGCACACGCTCATCCGCTTCAACCACTTCACGGAAAAGTGCAATTACCTGATCAACATCCGCATCGTAAGCGACGCCAATAATGAATTCGTTGCGGCGGATCGGTTCACGCGAATAGTTAATGATATTACCCGCGATGATTTTACCGTTTGGAACCACGACGATTTTGCCATCGGCCGTTTTCAAAGTGGTGGAGAAGATCTGCACGTTTTGTACCGTGCCCATTACGCCGCCGAGATCAACAAACTCACCGGTTTTGAACGGACGGAAGGTCACCAGCAATACGCCTGCAGCCAGGTTGGACAGGGAACCTTGCAGCGCCAAACCCACAGCCAAACCGGCAGCACCCAGCACGGCGATAACGGAAGCGGTTTGCACCCCAACGCGTCCCAGTGCAGCAATGATGGTAAAAGCGATAATACCGTAGCGCACCATTGCAGAGAGGAAATCTGCCACTGTCGCATCAATGTGACGCGCCAGCAGAACGCGGTTAATCGCATTGGAGATAATGCGGGCGATGAACATACCAATGATGATGGTAACAATCGCCGCCACAATATTTACCGCATAGCTCAGGATCAGTTCCTGATTACGTACCAGCCATCCGCCAGCATTGTTAATGCCATCAACGACATTTAAGTCTTCCATTTGTTAGCCCTGTTGTTGAGTTTCCCGCAGGAAATTGCCAAAAACTGCCAGATTGACTCCGACACTCCGCATACAAGGGTAAACAAAAATAGGGCGAAGCGCCAAAAATGGCCTTAAATTACGGGACTTTCCAGACCAGGCGCATAAAAAAAGGCCCTTACGGGCCTTTTTTGTACTGTAAGGAAAAATTACAGTACGTCGACAGCGTTAAGCTCTTTGAAAGCCTGCTCCAGGCGAACAACCATTGAAGCCTGAGCAGAACGCAGCCACACGCGTGGATCGTAGTATTTCTTGTTCGGGCTATCTACGCCAGTCGGGTTACCCAACTGAGCTTGCAGATAGTCTTCGTTCTTTTTGTAGTACTGCAGAATACCGTCCCATGTTGCCCATTGGGTGTCGGTATCGATGTTCATCTTGATCACGCCGTAGCCGATAGACTCTTCGATTTCTGCAGCAGAAGAACCTGAACCACCGTGGAACACGAAGTCCAGCGCGTTGTGCGGCAGATTGTGTTTCTTGGTCACGTATTCCTGAGAATCACGCAGGATGGTTGGAGTCAGTTTCACGTTGCCTGGCTTGTACACGCCGTGCACGTTGCCGAATGAAGCAGCGATGGTGAAACGTGGGCTGATTTTGCTCAGCTCGGTGTAAGCGTAATCAACGTCTTCTGGCTGAGTGTACAGAGCAGAAGCGTCCATGTGGCTGTTGTCCACGCCGTCTTCTTCGCCACCGGTGCAACCCAGTTCGATTTCCAGCGTCATATCCAGCTTGGCCATGCGCGCCAGATACTTAGCAGAGATCTCGATGTTCTCTTCCAGTGACTCTTCAGACAGGTCGATCATGTGAGAAGAGAACAGCGGCTTACCGGTTTTCTTGAAGTGCTCTTCGCCCGCGTCCAGCAGACCGTCGATCCACGGCAGCAGTTTCTTGGCGCAGTGGTCGGTGTGCAGGATGACTGGCACGCCATACTGTTCAGCCATCAGATGCACATGGTATGCACCCGCGATAGCGCCGAAGATAGCCGCGCCCTGAGGCTTGTCGGTTTTGAAACCTTTACCGGCGATGAAGGCAGCACCACCATTGGAGAACTGAACGATGACCGGCGCTTTCACTTTGGCCGCAGCTTCCAATACCGCGTTGATAGAGTCCGTGCCGACGCAGTTAACTGCTGGCAGAGCGAATTTGTTCTCTTTCGCTACCTGGAAAATTTTCTGAACGTCGTCACCAGTGACAACGCCGGGTTTTACGAAATCAAAAATTTTAGACATGTTTGTGTCCCGTTTCGTTACCGTTCATCCCCGAAGGGATTGCGATTTGATTGCCCCATAAAGGGCTAGCCTTCAGGCGACGCCAAAGCGCCGCCCCCAAAGAGTTACTGCTTGGCGCGCTCTTCCAGCATAGCAACTGCTGGCAGTTTTTTGCCTTCCACGAACTCGAGGAATGCGCCGCCGCCGGTAGAGATATAAGAGATCTTATCTTCGATACCGAACAGGTCGATTGCAGCCAGCGTATCGCCGCCACCTGCCACTGAGAACGCATCGCTATCAGCGATAGCATTCGCCACGATTTCGGTGCCTTTACGGAAGTTCGGGAACTCGAACACGCCAACCGGGCCGTTCCACAGAATGGTTTTCGCGCCTTTCAGAATCGCGGCCATTGCCTGTGCAGTTTCGTCGCCGAAGTCCATAATCTCTTCGTTATCCGCTACTTCGGAAACCTTTTTCACGGTTGCCGGCGCAGTTTCAGAGAATTCCGTGCCTACGCGAGAATCGGTAGGAACCGGGATGCCATGCTCGTCACGCAGTTTTTTCGCTGCTTCAACGAAGTCTGGCTCGTACAGTGATTTACCGACGTTGTTTTCGATAGCCACGAAGGTATTCGCGATACCGCCGCCCACAATCACGGTGTCAGCAATTTTCACCAGCGACTGCAGCACATCAAATTTGGTCGACACTTTAGAACCGCCAACCACAGCAACCAGCGGACGCTCTGGGTTGCTCATTACTTTGCCCAGCGCTTCCAGCTCAGCTGACAGCAGCGGACCGGCACAGGCGATTGGTGCAAACTTGCCCACGCCGTGGGTAGAAGCCTGTGCGCGGTGCGCAGTACCGAACGCATCCATCACAAACACGTCGCACAGCGCGGCATATTTCTTCGACAGGCCTTCTTCGTCTTTTTTCTCGCCTTTGTTAAAGCGTACGTTTTCCAGCACAACCAATTCGCCAGCGCCGACTTCAACGCCGTCGAGGTAATCTTTTGCCAGGGTAACGTTGGTGCCGTTCAGTTTTTCTTTCAGGTAGTTAACAACCGGCAGCAGGGAGAACTCTTCGTTGTATTCACCTTCGGTCGGACGACCCAGGTGAGAGGTAACCATCACTTTCGCGCCCTGTTTCAACGCCGCTTCGATGGTAGGCAGAGAAGCACGAATACGTGCATCTGACGTCACTTTCCCTTCTTTCACTGGCACGTTGAGATCGGCACGGATCAGAACGCGTTTACCAGCAAGATCCAGATCGGTCATCTTAATTACAGACATGGTGAACCCTCTCGTTGATTCTCATAAGTTTTGCCAGACGCAGTCCGCGTCTTACCTGAAACCGCTTGCGGCCATTGCTAACGTGGTGTCGATCATGCGGTTAGCAAAGCCCCATTCGTTGTCACACCAAACCAGCGTTTTGATAAGGTGATGACCACTGACCCGCGTTTGCGTGCCATCGACTATGGCACTGTGCGGATCATGGTTAAAATCTACTGAGACTAACGGTAATTCCGTATAGTCAACTATACCACGAAACGCCCCTTCTGACGCGTTTTGCAGCAACGCGTTGACCTCACACGCCTTCACCGCTTCGCGCACCGACACGCTCAAATCAATGGCTGTCACGTTGATGGTGGGCACGCGCACCGCAATCGCCTCAAAGCGATCGTTAAATTTCGGAAAAATACGGGTAATGCCAGCAGCAAGACGCGTATCTACCGGAATGATCGATTGGCTGGCGGCGCGGGTACGACGCAGATCGCTGTGATAGGCGTCAATCACCTGCTGATCGTGCATCGCCGAGTGAATGGTGGTCACGGTGCCCGACTCAATGCCAAAGGCGTCATCCAGCAACTTGATCACCGGAATAATGCAGTTGGTGGTGCAGGATGCGTTGGAGACAATGCGGTCAGTTTGTTTAAGAGCTTGTTCGTTAACACCAAATACGACTGTGGCATCGAGATCGTTACCGCCCGGATGCGAGAACAACACTTTCTTCGCACCTGCTGCCAGATGGGCTTCGCCATCAGCGCGGCTGCCGTACACGCCGGTGCAATCCAGCACGATATCTACATTCAGTTCGCGCCACGGCAGTACATCAATTTCCGCCTGATGCAGGATGCGAATGGTGTCGTCGCCAACAAACAGCTGATCGCGCTCCTGGCGCACATCAAAGGCAAAACGGCCGTGGCTGGTGTCGTACTTCAGCAGATGCGCCATCCCGGCGGCGTCGGCCAGCTCGTTAATGGCGACCACGGTGATCTCAGCCCGGCGACCGGTTTCATAAAGAGCGCGCAACACGTTACGCCCGATACGACCAAAACCATTTATTGCTACGCGAACGGTCATTTCTACCTTCAACAACACCCGAAAAAACGTGCCGATTAGCCTGAGCGTTTCACACCGTTTTGTACAGGGAATTATTGCTTGCCCGCACCGGCAAGATGCACGTTCTCGCTCGCAACTGAAACGGTTCAGCTAGAGTAATGCAAGAGAGGAATAACGGGAATGATTGCGATCAAGTGAGTGGCGGAATATTGGATCTACGTCACAAATTTTGCACTGCGGGATTATTACTGCAGGAATAATTGAACCGTTTCAGGTTGGAGGTGATGAAACAATAAGGGCGCCCCGGTTGGGACGCCCTTTATACCCGCTGTGTAGGGTCGCCATTTATGGCGACCTCAAATCACAGAATCGATTTCGCCGTTTTAACCACATTCTCAACGGTGAAACCAAACTCTTTGAACAGCTGATCCGCAGGCGCTGACTCACCGAAGGTGGTCATGCCGACGATCGCACCGTTCAGGCCGGTGTATTTGAACCAGTAATCCGCGATACCCGCTTCAATCGCCACGCGTGCGGCAACCGCTTTCGGCAGCACGGATTCACGGTACGCCGCGTCTTGTTTGTCGAAGGCGTCAGTGGATGGCATAGACACCACGCGCACCTTGCGGCCTTCCGCCGTCAGCTGTTCAAATGCAGCCACCGCCAGCTCCACTTCTGAACCGGTAGCGATCAGGATCAACTCTGGCGTACCTTCGCTGTCCTTCAGCACGTAACCACCGCGCGCCACGTTCGCCAGCTGCTCAGCGCTGCGATCCTGCTGCGCCAGGTTCTGACGCGAGAAGATCAGCGCCGACGGGCCGTCAACACGTTCAATCGCGTACTTCCACGCCACCGCTGACTCAACCTGGTCGCACGGGCGCCACAGGCTCATGTTTGGCGTCACGCGCAGGCTGGCCATCTGCTCAACCGGCTGGTGCGTCGGGCCATCTTCGCCCAGACCAATCGAGTCGTGGGTGTAGACCATGATCTGACGGATTTTCATCAGCGCGGCCATACGTGCGGCGTTGCGCGCGTACTCGACGAACATCAGGAAGGTGGCGGTGTACGGCAGGAAACCGCCGTGCAGCGCCAGACCGTTAGCGATGGCGGTCATACCGAACTCGCGCACGCCGTAATGAATGTAGTTGCCTGCCGCGTCTTCATTGATCGGCTTGGAGCCGGACCACATGGTGAGGTTGCTTGGCGCCAGGTCAGCGGAGCCGCCCAGATATTCCGGCAGGATTTTACCGAAGGCTTCGATGGCGTTCTGCGAGGCTTTACGGCTGGCAATTTTCGCCGGATTGGCCTGCAGCTGCTCGATAAACTTCTGCGACTCAGTTGCCCAGTTAGCTGGCAGCTGGTTGTTGACGCGACGTTTGAACTCCGCAGCCAGTTCCGGATGTGCAGCGGCGTAGGCAGCAAATTTCTGGTCCCACGCAGACTCTTTCGCCTGGCCGGCTTCTTTGGCATCCCACTGCGCGTAGATGTCTGAAGGGATTTCAAACGGACCGTGGTTCCAGCCCAGCTGCTTGCGGGTCAGCGCGATTTCATCGGCACCCAGCGGCGCGCCGTGCGAATCGTGCGTACCGGCTTTGTTCGGTGAACCGAAGCCAATCACGGTTTTGCACATCAGCAGCGAAGGTTTGTCGGAAACCGCTTTGGCTTCTTCAACCGCTTTCTTAATTGCGTCTGCGTCGTGACCGTCCACGCCGCGCACCACGTGCCAGCCGTACGCTTCAAAACGCTTGGCGGTGTCGTCGGTGAACCAGCCGTCAACGTGACCGTCGATAGAGATGCCGTTGTCATCATAGAAGGCAACCAGTTTGCCCAGCTTCAGGGTACCGGCGATGGAGCAGACTTCGTGTGAGATGCCTTCCATCATGCAGCCGTCGCCCATAAACACGTAGGTGTTATGGTCTACGATGTCATGGCCCGGACGGTTGAACTGCGCCGCCAGCGTGCGCTCGGCAATAGCAAAACCGACTGCGTTCGCGATGCCCTGACCGAGCGGGCCGGTGGTGGTTTCAACACCTGCGGTATAACCGTATTCCGGGTGGCCTGGAGTTTTAGAGTGCAGCTGACGGAAGTTCTGCAGCTCGCTCATTGGCAGATTGTAGCCAGTGAGGTGCAGCAGGCTGTAAATCAGCATTGAGCCGTGACCGTTCGACAGCACAAAGCGGTCGCGATCTGCCCACAGCGGGTTAGTAGGGTTATGGTTCAGGAAGTCACGCCACAGCACTTCGGCGATGTCCGCCATGCCCATCGGGGCACCCGGATGTCCCGAATTGGCTTTCTGTACTGCATCCATACTTAACGCGCGAATGGCGTTGGCAAGCTCTTTACGAGAGGGCATCTTCTACTCCAGGTCGGATTAATGCTCCGCCACGCTTAACTTATTGTAATTAATCAGTTATAAGGCGAAGCGAGAAAAAAGTCGCACATCAATGTACATGAAAATCAGGACAAAAGTACATGCATCTGGGTGCTAAATCACGGGTAACCGTTTGCATTTCCGGCCTTGTCTGCTAGCCATTGCACAACATGCGAGCTATAACCAAATCGTTTAAACACCTGTGACGGTTTCAGGTGTTTGTTTTCTTTACCTTGTTACCCAAAGGATGCCGATATGAAAATGAGAGCTACCATTGTTGCTCTGGGAATGGCTTCGTTGCTGAGCGGCTGCGAAGGATTTGATAACAACGCGCTGCTGCAATCTGGTGCGCAGGCTTATCAGGCCTACGCGCTGAACGATGCACAGGTGAAAGAGTTAAGCGATCAATCCTGTGCGCAGATGGACAAAGACAATCAGGTTGCACCCGCCAACAGTGAATATCAGCAGCGCCTGAACAAAATCGCGGCGGCGCTGGGCGATAACATCAACGGCGTGCCTGCCAACTACAAGGTGTATCAGACTAAAGACGTCAACGCCTGGGCGATGGCCAACGGTTGTATTCGCGTCTACAGCGGCTTGATGGACATGATGACCGACAACGAAGTCGAAGGTGTGCTTGGCCATGAGATGGGCCACGTCGCACTGGGCCATACGCGTAAAGCGATGCAGGTAGCGCTGACTACCACCGCAACGCGCACCGCTGCGGCTTCCGTCGGCGGCGTGATCGGTTCGCTATCACAATCGCAATTGGGTGAAATGGGCGAAAAACTGGTGAATGCACAGTTCTCACAAACCCAGGAAACACAAGCCGATGATTACTCGTTTGACCTAATGAAAAAGCGCGGTATTGATCCGATGGGATTAGCGACTAGTTTTGAGAAACTGGCGAAACTGGAACAGGGACGCCAGAGTTCGATGTTTGATTCGCACCCGGACTCGGAAGCGCGCGCCCAGCATATTCGTGAGCGCATTGCCGCTGGGAAGTAATATCACACGCAGCAAAAAGGAGCGCATTAATGCGCTCCTTACACGTAGGGTCGGCATTCATGCCGACCAGGCAAAACTCAACGCTTAAACAACCCATCCACCATCGCACCCAAATCCTGGGTATTCGACGTATCGATGTGGCCCTGCGGCGACAGCTTATCAATCACCTGCGGCAACAAAGCGGCCAGCGTACCGGACGCACCATTGACATCGGTGCCAAGCTTATCCGCCAGCGACTGCAGCTGATCCTGACCAAGCGCATTTTGAATCTCGCCACCATCAACCGACTGATTACTGCCGCTGCCAATCCAGCTATTCAGCACCTGCCCAAGTCCGCCCTGCTGAAATTTCTGCAGCAGCACTTCGACGCCGCCCTGCTCCTGTACCCAGTTCCAGATAGCCATCAGCTGTTGCATCTGATTACCCTGCCCGCTTCCGTTGCTGTTTCCCAGCGATCCAACTAAATCGTCCAGTAAGCCCATAGTCGCCTCCGCAGATTAATTAACCGCCAGTAAGTGTAGCCGCAAGCAAAAGGATTAACCTTTATTTGCCGCCTGCACGTGCAGCATGTCCAGCGCCAGTGTTGCTGCTGCCAGCGAGGTCAAATCGGCGTGATCGTAGCCCGGCGCCACTTCTACCAGATCCATGCCGACGATGTTCATGCCCTGCAAACCGCGAATCAGCTTAGTGGCTTTATCGCTGCTCAACCCGCCAATCACTGGCGTACCGGTGCCCGGTGCGTGTGCCGGATCGAGGCAGTCGATATCGAAGGTCAGATAGACCGGCAAATCGCCAACGGTGCGCTTCACTTCCGCCACAATGTCATCCACGCTGCGATCGTTGACCTGTGCGGCATCCAGCACGTTGAAGCCGAGGCTCTTATCGAACTCAGTACGAATGCCGATCTGCACAGAGTGTTGCGGATCGATCAAACCCTCTTTTGGCGCTGTGAAGAACATAGTGCCGTGATCGAAGGTTGGGCCGTTGGAATAGGTATCGGTGTGCGCATCGAAATGCACCAGCGCCATTTTACCGAAGTGCTTAGCGTGCGCGCGCAGCAGCGGCAGCGTGACGTAGTGGTCACCGCCAAAAGTCAGCATACGCTTACCGTTCGCCAGCAGTTTCTCGGCGTGCGCCTGCAGTTTGTCTGAGAGATCCTGTGAATCGCCAAAGGCATAAACCAGATCGCCGCAGTCCACCACGTTCAGACGCTGACGCAGATCGAAGTCCCACGGCCAGCGGCAGCCTTCCCACGCCAGGTTGGTTGAGATCTGACGAATCGCGCCCGGCCCTAAACGGCTGCCCGGACGGCCTGAGGTTGCGGCATCGAACGGAACACCGGTGATGACCCACTCAGCGTCACTGTCGTATGGCTGGAAGTTCAGCGGGAAGCGCATGAAACCGAAGGCGTTAGAAACCAGGGAGTTATCATACTGATTGCCCAGGGTGTTATACATAAATCGTCCTCATTAAGGCGGTAATCGTTTCACCAGTTTAGGATATAAATAAAAAATCCCCTCCGCGTCGTTGAACCCGACGAGGAAGGGATTGATTGGCGCGATTATCGCGGAGATTTCAGCGCCCTGCAATCAACGCCTTTAATGAGGAAGGCGATCAGAACTGGAAGGTAAACTGCGCCACGCCGCCGATATTGCGCATGCGCCCCGCCATCGCCGTTAAATCAAATTGCACGGCTTCAGTTGGCACGACTCCCACGCCCGCAGTGAACACGCGGTGATCATTACCGCGCATATCAATGCGATAACCGCCACGCACTTGAACCCAGTCCGCAGCCTGTAATTCTGCACCTGCGCCAATATATTGACGTTTATCGACATTTTCGAAGCCGCTAACCGGCGTGAGATCAATGTCGGAACTCAGCGTAACCGCGCCGGTGCGCCATGCGGTACCCGCAGTCACCTGTGGACGAATCACAAACGCGGTGCGCGTGCCATTGACTTCCTGTGACTTCACTCGATTCTGGATGAGGTTTTGCGCAGAGAGCGCCACGGTCCAATCCGGCTGTAAGTCAGCGTAGAAACCGGCATCAAGATTGCCGCTGATGGTCTGGCGCTGCCAGTTGCCGTCTTTAAAATCGGACGATTTATAATTATTGATGCCAACGTTGTAATTCCAGGTTTCGATACGCTGGATTTTCGGTGTCACACCAACCGCCACCGGCACGTCCATTAC
Source organism: Pantoea sp. SOD02 (assembly GCF_024707505.1). Classification (GTDB taxonomy): domain Bacteria; phylum Pseudomonadota; class Gammaproteobacteria; order Enterobacterales; family Enterobacteriaceae; genus Pantoea; species Pantoea symbiotica. Next base: position 3,349,902 of record NZ_CP102604.1, read on the forward strand.
GGTAAACGGGTGCGCGATTGAAACGCCGTAATCGGTGACCAACGCCACCATTCCTTCGGCACGCGATGTCAGCTTATCCATATCACCTGGCGTTGGCGTGATGGAACCATTGCTGACACCTTCCAGATAGTCGAGATCGTTCTGGCTCACCAAACCGCGAGCGGTGCCCTGCCCCCAGCTATTAATGGATAGCGCAACCGATAACGCCGCATCTGGCACGGCCAGCACGAACGCCATGCCTGCTGTTGCGTTGGCATCTTTACCAGAAAGATCGGACATGATGTCTTTTAACTCGCCGGCTTGTGCATTAGCTGAGCCGCCATTATTAATGGCTCTCTCCAGTTTATTCCACGCAGGCTTAACATCTTTAAAGCTGTCAATAAGATGGCCTTCGTCATCGGCGTGCGCGCCAATAGACGGCGCAATCAAACTCAATTTGCCATCAGCAGGTGATTTGGCCAGTAATGCCGGGTTCACCAGAGGTGCTGAGCCGAATTTCCCCGCTGCAACACCGGTGCCGCCCATCGCCATAACACGCGCATCAAAGCTATTGGTTGAGGCCATGGCAAAAGGTGTAGATGTGATAAATCCTGCGACAGTCAGGCTGCGCATAATTAAAGAGAGTTTCATGTGAAGTTCCAGAGGTATAAATAAAGAAAAATAAAAAATGGTTAATAAACTCGATCGAGTCCATCCCACCAAAGTAAGCATCTAATTTTTTACTTACATTATCAGTGCGAATAGTAACATTGACATTAGCGATTCAATTTGTTGATAAACATCCATTAGTGAATACCCAACATGGTGATTCATTCGCACCAAAAACCAACATCCACCTTAATTTTCAAAAGGTTATGATTGCAGTTCTTTTCTGATTAATTTAAATGCATTTTTTATAAGTCAAAATAGCGACAATTTTGACAGCTCTTATACAAATTCAATATTTTTAGTTTACGTATAATACGCTGGAAATTAGAGGCGCATTTATCCGTCTTCTTATTGTTTAAATATATTTAGCTGAAATATGTTTAGCGCTCTGGCTGCTGTAAGCCAGGGGCGGTAGCGTATCAAATTTCAATTTATGATGAGTTTTACTGTACATGGCCAGAAGTGGATTTGAAGTCCAGCAAGCCGTAATCAAAGCGCTGTTCTTCCGAGAAATAAGAACACGTTTTGGTAAATATCGTTTGGGATATTTCTGGGCGATCCTGGAACCCTCGGCACATCTGTTAGTGATGCTGACGATATTCGGTTTTATCATGCATCGCACAATGCCTGACATCTCTTTCCCTATTTTCCTACTCAATGGCATTATCCCCTATTTTATCTTTAGCAGCATTAGCACGCGCTCCGTAGGTGCTATTGAAGCCAATCAGGGACTGTTTAACTATCGTCCCGTAAAACCCATTGACACAATAATCGCTCGCGCCGTATTGGAAACAGTGATCTTTGCTACGGTCTATATCTTACTAATGACGGCAATGTGGATGGCGGGGGAATACTTCGCCATTACCAACTTACTCAAGTTAGCATTTAGTTGGACATTATTGATTTTATTCTCATGCGGTGTGGGATTAATCTTTATGGTTGTGGGTAATACCTTTACAGAAACCCAAAAATTTCTGCCAATCCTACTTAAGCCACTCTATTTTATCTCAGGGATCATGTTCCCTTTGCATGCTATCCCCAAAGATTATTGGCCGTATTTATTATGGAATCCACTTCTGCAAGCAGTTGAGTTAAGCCGTGAGTCCGTAATGCCCGGATACGTAAGCGAGGGTGTTAGCCTGGAATATTTAGGACTCTTTGCGTTAGCCACTTTATTTTCTGGCTTGATGCTTTACCGTACACGAGAAGAGGCGATGCTGACTTCATGATAAAAATAGAGAATTTGACTAAGACCTACCGAACTCCTTCTGGCAAGCATTATGTGTTTAATGATCTTAATTTAGATATTCCCAGTGGAAAAAGCGTGGCATTGATTGGTCGTAATGGTGCAGGAAAATCCACTCTTCTAAGAATGATTGGCGGCATTGACCGTCCCAACAGTGGACGCATTATTACTGATAAAACAATTTCCTGGCCAGTGGGGTTATCTGGAGGATTTCAGGGGAGTCTAACCGGCCGGGAGAATGTTAAATTTGTAGCACGTCTATATACTAACCAGAAGCAACTTAAACAAAAAATTACTTTTGTGGAGGAGTTTTCAGAACTAGGTAAGTATTTTGAAATGCCAATAAAGACTTACTCTTCTGGGATGAAATCTCGCCTTGGATTTGGATTGAGCATGGCGTTTAGCTTTGATTATTATTTGATTGATGAAGTTACAGCGGTAGGAGATGCTAATTTCAAGAAAAAATGTGATACTTTGCTGAAAGAAAGAATAGCTAATTCTAATTTAATTATGGTATCACACAGCATAAACTCTTTGAAAGAGCATTGTGATAGCGCCATATATATAGGAAAAAAAGGTGTGCGGTATTACGATTGCCTTACAGATGCAATTAAAAATTATCAAGATGATTTAAAATGATAACAGTAATAATCCCCATAGATCTAAAATCGAGACCTAAGGATGTCATAAATAAAGCAATTTCAATTACTGAAAAGGCAGAGAAAACTGATTTCAAAATAATATTTGGCCATAATGACAGAAATAAAAGGCAGGACAAAAAATTTAAAGAAAAACTTAATAACTATGTTAACACAAGTGTCGTTTCCACATATGTTGATTCTGATGATATAAACATGTCACGTTTAAGGAACATTGCATTCCAACAGGTGGAAACTGAGTATTTATTGCTTCTTGATGTAGATATAAACTTCAACGAAAATTTATTTGTCAAGTATTTGAATAAATTAAAAAACAATGAAGGTGCGTTTTTCATCATACCTTGTCTTTACCTGACAAAATATGGCTCTCATATTTTACATAAAACCAATGATAATTATGTATTAAATCGATTCTTTAGTTTCTCAAGAAAAGAATTTCTTCACTTAGCAAGTCCATCCTCGATAACACTATTGAAAACACAAGACTATAAAATTCTCAATGGGTTCGATGAGCAGTTTAGTGGGCATGGGTTTGAAGACTTCGACTTCCTAACACGGTTAAGTAACCTCTATAATTTACTCCCAAAATCTGATGATTTCATAGCAAACAAGACAGCCCGGTCTCCGCTTTTCTCAGTGGGATTTAGAAAGTACCTGGGTGCTCTATGTCTTGATGCATTGATAGAAAAAGATATTGCCCTACACAAACATCATAGAAAAGAGAAAAAATCCCCTTATTATTTTAGAAGAGATATAAATTTCAATATCTTCAAAAATAAACACAAGAAAACTCATGAAGAAACAATTAATTCCCAACCCACTTTATTAATTGACTTCATGAGAATATGCTCAGTTAAAAACATTGACATTACTGATTACTCGGTTCTTTTTGATAACCGACCTGGGCACATTGACCGCTATGATACATTCTTAAGAAAACTGAGGTTTATACTTAAATGACCCCCAACATTTCAACAAAAAAAATAAAAAAACTTTTATTAAATCCAAATCAGTTCTTTTATGACTTCTTTAGCAAGCGTATATTCCCCAATGAGGTTTATAAAAATAAAGATCATGTTGATAATCTTAAGGTCTGCAACGACTTAATTAATATTGATGAAATCAACAAGAAAGGAATAACAGAATATTTAAAGAGTAACCTTAAAGCTGGATATGGTGCAGTAGATGGATGTGATGAAAATAGTTTACTATTTTGGTCTGGTTATTTGAATCGCTTAATTCAACTTATATCTTCGATCAAAGCTTCAATGTCGATGGATATAACCATATATACTTTAGGTGGTGGCTTCAGTGTTAATTTCCCGCACAACAGCAATTTTAATAGTGCTTTAGTTATACAAAAACTTGCTGCGAAATCTGACTTTGTTATTGAACTTAGCAATATGATGGGAGAGCTCAAAATAATTCACTGTTATCTTTATGATATTGATGACGAAAAAATAGCCACCATAAGATCAGGGAAAGCATTTTTAAGAAAATGTCATATTAACGAAATTGAATCAATATTCTCACACAATAATGAATCATCTCGATATCCTATTGATGCAGTTTATACTTGGGTTAATCAAGCTGACCCAGATTGGCAAAAATTATGGGAGAGTACATTTCAAGAAGAGGATTTTGATGCAGACCGGTTTACTAACAATGATGAACTGAAGTTCTCTTTAAGATCTTTAAATAAATATGCACCATGGTTAAATAAAATATATATTGTTTCTAACTGTGCAAAGCCAAATTGGCTTAATGACGATAAAAAGATAACATGGATTGATCATAAAGAAATTTTCCCTGAGATGGAAATGCTACCAACATTTAATTCTCATGCTATTGAGTGTTGCTTACATAATATTGACAATCTTTCGGAAAGATTTATTTATCTAAATGATGATTTTATTTTAACTCAACCATGTTTACCTTCGGACTTTTATGATGAAACAGGTCGTTCAGTTTCTTATTTTGAACCTTACGGCATGGTTCACTCTAAGACCAAGAAAAAAAACTTACCGGACTACCTGCAAGCCGCATTGAACTCAAGCAAGCTAATCCAGGAAAAATTCGACAACTACGATGCCAGAAATTTACATAGGCATGTTCCTTACGCTTTAAAAAAATCAGTACTAAAAGAAATGGAGGGCATTTTCCCTAACGAGTTTTATATAACCAGAAAGGCAAAAGTTAGATCGAATTCAGACATAAACGTTACTTCATTCCTTTATCATCATTATGCTTTTGCAAGTGGTCTATCGGTAAAGTCCAGCCTTTCAGGAATAATTGTTCGTCCTGAAAACATTTCACAGCTAATTAATAAAGATAAATTCAAGTATAAAATACTCTGCTTTAATGATGGAAATGGAAGCTCTAACAATAAAAACTATAAAAAATCAACTCAAGACTATTTGAACGCACGTCTCAAAGAAAAAGCTCCCTGGGAGGAAATCTAGAGTCTAATCGTTATCTTTTAAGCCACTTATGACACATTTTACTTTCAATAAATCAACTCCATATTTAAAACCCAACAATAATTAAAATAATAAAAAAACATTCAATTAAAGAGACAAAAACAATGAAAAAAACTAATTTATATGCTAATAACCTTCCTGAGTTTTCATCAGAGATTAAAAAGTCATTTTACAATGATGAGAAAGAATCTTTTGCTGTTTATGATAATGCACATATCCTACCATTGGTAAGAATACTTTCAGAAGATAAATCTAAAGAGTTTTTCTTAGGCGGAGTATGCGACGAAAAATTCAATTTCATTGCTGGCCATAAGCGTCGAGTTAACTCCAATGGTGTTAACAAAGAATGCTGGGCCTCATATACTCCAACATCCTTATCTAAACCCCAATATTTAGATGAAGATGTGATTTTTGGCGGAGTTTTGCATCGCCACTTTGGGCATTTTATAACAGAGTCTTTGTGCCGTCTATGGTATGCAATAAAATACAGAACTCCCGGACAAAAGGTTGTATTTCTGAAAGAATCAAATTTTAAAGAAAAATATCTGAAACTTCTTAACATTGCGGGTCTTAACTCTAATGAGATAATAATCATTGAAGAACCGATGCGATTTAGAAGTGTAGTTATTCCTGAACAATCAACGCTATTTTTCTCGTACTTCAATAGTAATTTCATAGTTCCTCATGAAAAGATGATGAAAGACATCGCGCCTTCTGAACATAAAAAGGTGTATCTTTCCAGAAGTAAGTTCACTAAAAATGACATCATTAACGAAAACTATTTTGAGGATTTTTTTAGAAAGCAGGGATATTTTATCGCATACCCAGAAACGCTTACTATGGAAGAGCAAATTTCTTTGATGAAAGGCGCTAATGATATAGCATCAGTGATGGGGACAGCATCGCATCTGGTTTTGTTTGCTAAGAAAAACGCAAATGTAATTATGCTACTTCGGTCTCGGAACAAATTTAATCATATGCAGCAAATGATACTTGAAGCAAAATCACATCAATATGTATATGTAGATGCAACTTTTAATTTCCTTCCACATGATTATGATTTCCCATGTTTCTTCTTAGCACCTACAGAAAGTTGGAATCAGTTTGTAAGAGACGAGTTTAATATAAATCCATCGGATACCTTAGAGAATTTCCTTGATAGCCCAGAAAGTAATATTTCAAGGTATTTTTCGCAATGGAAGGAATTGAGTAGTTCCAAAAAAAATAGAGATAGAATCATTAAAAAGCCCATAAGTGAACTTGTGAGCAGTATCCGTAATGGATTACAACCTTGACAGAACATTAAAACATATAGTGAATTAAATAAATAAATTCATATTTGATCGATCACTCGTAAACTAACATGACCGAGTGATTTATTAAAATAAAAAACATCGGCAAGAATAAAACATCAATTGTATAAAACTACCAACAGTAAAAAACAGTGTTAATTTGCGTTTTTTCTAGCAAATGCTTTTCAAACCTTTTAAACAAAATCGAATCACTTTTATTATAATCGTTCCAAAACCGATTGATACTCTCTTCAAATATTAACCCATCGATATCATAAATGGCATCCCCCATCACCTTTACCGGCTTACCATGGATTAACGCCGATATCCCCACCGTACTATTAATCGTCACCACACCTTTCGAGTGTGTTAATAACTCCGGCAGAGGCAAATCATGTACATAAATCACCCGCCCAACCACATCAAACACTTTACTTAATTGCGTAATTAGCTGGCTATATAGTCGATGTCCGCGATCCATCGGATGATGCTTGATAACTAAGTAGGTATCTTTCGGCGCATGCTTCGCGAAAGACTGCATTACCTCATGAATATATTCGCGCACATCATTGTACGGGCTATGGTGCTTAATCTGACTATCGTTATAAACCTGTAGCACCGCAAGGTAATATCGCTGGCTCAACTCAGTCTGTAGGCGCGGTAATATTTTTCGCTGCATAAAGGCATATACCGGCTTACGCCAATAAGCACGAAACCAGCAGCGCGCCTTGTACCAAGGGCAAAATGATTTGTGATGCTGATAGAGTGGAAACTCTCGGCGATAATAGCGCCCCATCAGGTAATACCAGGTGGTATGCCCGATCCTTTTTAACGCTGATGGTTTAAGTTTGACGATCGGCCTTACCGACATTTCAGGCAAACTATGATAAAACTCAGGATCTCGCGGCAGGGAGGAATACGCATTTACCCCGCCCTCTTCCAGCGTGATGAAGTGCGGACGTAAATAACCCTCTTCAAACACTAAAAAACGCACACCGGAAGTCTGTGTCCAGCTTTTAGCCGCCTGATGCAACGCACGACAATCGCCAAAACAAAGAATAGTGTCGAATGCATATTCGTTATGGATTTCGCTCAACCAGGCGGGAAATTCTTGCGGGGTTTGCAAATAGGTTAAGTATTTACGCTGGCGACAATAAAAACGATCGCCACCGTTAAATACCACATTTACCGCTTCTTTTTCTTTTGATTCCAGTAATTCGGCCAGGTCATTGAAAAAAGGGCCCATCGGCCCCTGAAGTAAAAGATATTTCTTACCTGCGAGCAATTTTTTAAAAGCATTACCTTGCATTACGAACCTTCATTATTACCCAAACTTTACTTTGAAAAACATCAGCAATTTGCGGCAATGGCGCTTTACACGCCCCGCTTTTTGCCGGGTATATAACATCTCGCCTCTTGGTTCGTTAATCAGCCATGCCACGGCCTCCTCAACACTCATCGCTTCCTGACGTTCAGGATGGATATAAGTGGGATAGGCAATCAACACCTGATAAATCAAATCCAACAGCGTTAATCTGCGTTGGCGACGCGTGCAGGCATATTCATCTTGCGTCAGGCCCCAACCGGCGTAAAAAGGCTGGCCGTAGCAATAAACCTGTTTGCCATGCAGCAACGCTTCAAAGCCAGAGAGTGACGTCATGGTATGCAGTTCATCAACGAGTTGAATACATTGAATAACATCGGCATCCAGCGCCTGATAATCCGCCAACTTATTCACCTGTTCTGCCGGAATATGGCCTTTACGGTTGCCAACCAACACGTCAGGATGCGGTTTATAAATGATGAACGCATCAGGGTTACGGTCGCGAACCCTGCGCAGTAACGCCAGATTGGTATTAATTGACAAGGTGCCGGTTAAAATTGAAGCATCATCTTCAACCTGACCAGGCACCAGTAAAACCCGCTTGCCTTGAGCGGCTGCCGGTAAACGAAAATCCGCGCCAAGATTGTATTTGCTAAGTTTTGTCGCGACTAAGTGCCGGTGCAGCGTTACCGCTCGTGTCAGTTGATCAGCGCTAAGATCGCTGTGATTTAGCATGACTTCTAAATCGCTTGGGCGCGAGGCATCGTAGTAGATTCCACGCTTATCCAGCACCAGAGAAAGCGGTGGCTGCAAATCTGAGCCCAATCCGGATGAACGTAAGAACCCATCCTCCATACGCCAGATGGGCAAACGGCGGGAACGTAACTTCTCTCGCCAATACTTTTCTTTGCTTGTTCCCCATACCACACAAGCGGTTGCCTGATGACAGCGACGTGAATAGCTCAACCGATTCGCTGAAGTACGCAAGAAGGGTTTAACAATGGTGGATTTCCACAACGTCATGCCAGGTGCCCATAGATGGCCACTTCGCTGTTGATGATGTTGGCGCTGTAACTGCAGCCAGTCCAGCACCTCAAACAGCGTTGCCGCCTCACCCGTTATCGGATGGATGTAGCGGCTGTAATGCAGATACGCAGCCGCAAACAGTTCTTGCAAGGTGGCGTTTCCACGACGTTGTGCCAGTTGCTGGGCCTGAGGATGTCGATCATCAGTCAATCCCCAACCCGCATACCACGGTTGGCCAAAGCAGGTCACCGGCTTACCTGCCAGCAATGCTTCAAAGCCATATTGTGAAGTGACTACATATACACGTGAGACATGAGGCAACAGCGATTGCGGGCTCACATCATCGGCCATCAAAAACACGCGTTCTGTCGCTTGCAGATGCGCAAAGTAACCGGCCTTCTTGCCCTGCATGACGTCTGGATGCACTTTTATCCATATTGCCGCCAGCGGATTTTCCTGCAGCGCAGCCTGCAACATTGATGCAAAGTGCTCCGCACACGCATTGCCATACTTCACAGACATATCGCCAAAGGTTTGATCGACCACCAGCACAATGTCGCGCCGCAACATTTCCTCCGCGACAAACGCCGATGCCTGGTTATATTTCGACAAATCCTGCGTAACGATGGTGTCGATTGCTTTCTGGGCGGAAGCGTCTACATCCTGATTGACAACTCGTTGCTGGATTAAACGTTCCAGCGTGCTGGGTTGACTGGCATCGTAATAAATCCCCTCTTTATCCAGCACCATTGAAAGCGGAGGCGCCCCATTCACGCCCAAATCCAGTGAACGGATAAAACCATCTTCCAGTCGCCAAATAGGCTTACCCTTTTTGCGCGCCATCTCAATCGGCTTGCTGGAACTTGGGCGATGTCCCCACACCGCGATGGCGCTGACCTCCTGCGGTAGCGGGCGATGCAGGGAGAGCTTCTGGCACGGTTGTGCCAGAAAGTTTTCCAGATGCGGTATACGCCAGATACCTGATGAATAGATACCAATCATCGCGTGGCTGCCTTAGATCGTCAGCAGCACTTTCGCGCCCACCGCCAGCTGATAAAGGATGGTAGAGATACCACGCGTTACTTCGATGTTCTTCGACTCATACTTCGGCAGCACCATCAGCTCATCGCCAGCATTGATGTGATCAACATCTTCTGCATTAACAGCCGCACCGTTTTGGCGAATCACAATAATTTTGGCATTACCCGATTTCTGCGTCAGACCGCCACACATCTCAATGTAATCTTTCGGTCGTAATCCTTTTTTCCAGCTCACCGCATTCGGGAACATCACTTCGCCGTGTACCATCACCAGCGAGGTTTTCTGCGGAATGCTGATCACATCGCCATCTTCCAGTAAGACGTTGTCGAGGTCTTTCGGGTTGAGGATCACTTCACCTTTCGGCACCACGGTGCGCGCTTTGGCAACAAAACGGCTCACCAGCTGTGCTTCCTGCATCCGTAAACTGGCTTCTTCTTTGGTAGAAGATTGCGCTGAGAGCGAAGCTTCTTCCAGCTTGCGGAGCGCCACATCGAGCATCTCTTTCTGACGCTGAGCAACCGAAGGGCGATAAAGCTGAATGGCATCCATTTGCGACATGCTATTGGTGCGGATTTTGGCCAGCACTGCGCGCATGCTGGAACCATATGGCAGGATCATGGCGTGCTCGCCGGAGTGCGCACCTTCCACACGAACCTGAATGGTGCCGGCATAACGATCGGTACTGACAATCAGCGTGTCGCCGTCCTGCAACATGCGGCCAGCGGCTGTGCCAATTGGGTAGTATTCACTGCGTTTCGCCAGACCTTGCTGACGAATAATGGTGATGTTAGTTGCGCCAGGTTTGGGACGCGCCCAGCTCAGCGCTTCTGTTACCGGAATGCTGCTGCTGCGGAACTCAAAGTCGTAGCTATTAAACACATCGCCCTGCACGCTGAATGTATGCTGACGTGGTCCAACGACAATGGTATCGCCATCGGCAAACTGCGATAAACCCAGTTTGCCGCTCAGCAGAAAGTCATACAGATTCACGCTCGAACGCACTTTGTTGCCGCGCTTCACGCTGATATCCACATAGCTACCGCGATCGGGATCAACCCCGCCCGCTTTAATCAGATAATTGAGCAGCGAATCAGAAGTGACGCCGCCGTATAAACCCGGGCTACGCACAAAGCCAGTAACGTAAACTTTTACTGGCTGCGCCTGCAGCAGCGAGGCATAGACACTGACGTTGGCCTGATAAACCTCTTTTACTTTCGAGGTAATTAACGCATTGAGCTGGCTATTGCTAATACCTGCCACTTTCACTGGCCCAACATTCGGCAGGAAAATATTGCCTTTTGGATCAACCTGTAACGCGCCATCAAACGTAAATGCGCCCCATAGGCGGATTTGAATGCTGTCGCCGGGATTCAGGATATATCCCGGATTAAATCCCACCGTGGCGCCGCTATCCGCGCTGGTGCCGTTGAATAACTGCGCGCCAAACATGCGGCTCAAAACAACCGGCGCAGCGGGTGGCGGCGTGTTATCAAATCCGCCACTGCTCTGCATGTTGTTCTGCTGACCGGTTAAAAAAGAGGGCAACGGCGCTGCACCGGTCATATTCGGATCGGCATTGATGTCAATAGCCTGGCTGGTTTGTGCCGCAAAACTGGCGGCAATCAATAGTAAATATTTCAGTAGTTTCATCACGAACTCGTTTAGCGACAGCATCAATCGCGGTGGTCTTCAATCACGGCTAACAACAGTTTGGTGGTGCCAAACAGCAAGCAACACACCAGTAACCAGCAGGCGATTAAGTAGGGATAATTGGGAAAGGTGGTTTCCTGCGGCTGTTGCGGTGAGCTGATCACCGATAGCACTTTTAGTTTGCGTGCCGCTTCGACGCGGGTTTTCTCAATCGCGGTTAGCGCCATGGTGTAAATCTGCGTATCGAACTCGACTTTGGCTTTTATCTCTTCGAACGCCAGCGCCATGCTGTTGAGCTTGTCGCCCTGCGGCGCGGTGATCTTATTTTTCTCTTCATCAATCTGCGCCTGTAGCGATTGAATAGCGTTACGGGCGCTAACCACCTGCGACGCATCATCACGCAAATAGGTGAGCAAATTACGCAGCTCTGCCTCCATCTGGATCTTCTGCCCCATCAACGTATTGACCAACGTGCTGGCCGCCAGCGCCGAGGCCTGCGGATCCAGCACATTGTGGCTATTTTGATAAGCCAGCATTTCCGCTTTACTGCTATCGAGACGCTGCCGTGCTTTGTCCATTTCGGCCTCGGCAAAATCAAGCTGATCACGCGCGATACGGTGCGATAACTCATTGATAAATCGCTCTGACTGCTTCAAAACGGCTTGATTGAAGCGCAAAGCAAACTCAGGACTAAAGCCCTGAGTCTGAATGTTTAACAGTCCAGATTTATCGTCGTATGCCACATTGATGCGGTCGCGATAATATTGCAGGAAACGTTCAGTGGTTTGCTGCTGGCCCAGATGATTAAGGAAATCCCATCCGCTATGGCTAAAGGCTGCATGGAAATCGAGTTGCTTATCTAGCGCCGCCAACATATCTGGCGAGCTGATGTACTCCTTGAGATAGAGCGCATCTTCCGCTGAACTCGGATTAGCGGCGCCCAGCAGCAGACCGACATTGAGGCTGCTGCCATCAATGTCGCTGGCTCTTTTAATGGCCACTTTGGATTCGCTCATAAAGCGTGGCTGGCTGAAGATCGCTAAATAGATCAGCAGCAACCCCATCGGTAACAGGATGACGATTTTTGCCAGATGTTTCTGCGCGTTGCCCAAGGTCACATGCGCCTGGATAAGCGCAGCAACCGTTTTCAGTTTTTCAACAAACATTGATGTGTCTTTCATTTTTTAGGGTTGGCATGAAGGTCTTTAATTCAGTCAAAAATGCGCACCAGCCCCACGACCTGATGACATACATCTGTTACCAATAGCACTGAGACACGATGTTTTTGCATCATCTCTTCAGCTTCGGTAACCATCATTTCCTGTGAAACCGTGAGCGGTGAACGCGTCATGATGTGGGCAGCGATGGCGCTGTGCAGAGTAGGTTTAAGCTCCATGAAGCGACGCAGATCGCCATCCGTGATAATGCCGACAAGATGGTTTTCCTTGTTAGTCACCGCCACCATGCCCTGACATCCGCTGGTGATGTTTTGGATAACGTCCGTGAAGCTGGCGTTTTGCGCCACCTTTGGCACATCGGGTTGCATCACATCCGACACCCTTGTCAACAAGCGGCGTCCCAACGAACCGCCTGGGTGATAGCGTGCAAAGTCATGTGGCATAAAACCGCGCTGCTTCATTAGGGCGATCGCCAGCGCATCGCCAATTGCCATGGTTAAGGTGGTGGAAGTGGTCGGAGCCAGATTGTTTGGGCAGCTTTCACTGCGCATATTGAGTTCCAATACCGCATCAGCATTTTTTGCCAGCGTTGACACTCCATTATTGGTAATGGCGACTATTCGGTTACCAAAGGCTTTTAAGGACGGAACCAGTTTGAGGATTTCATCGGTCTCACCGCTGGCAGAGATCAGAATCACTAAATCGTACGGCGTGATCATGCCGAGATCGCCATGAAAGGCTTCGGCGGGATGAATAAAGAAGCCCGGCGTACCGGTTGACGCTAATGTGGCGGCAATCTTCCGGCCAACATGACCCGATTTCCCCATGCCAGATAGGATGATGTGCCCTTGTGACTGCAAGATCAGCTTGAGAACATGTTGATATTGTTTGCGGTCAATGTGCTGTGCCAGATGCAATAACGCAGCACCCTGTTCACACAGCGTGTCGCGGATCGAGGCGATCGGATCGATGCTCTGCGGTGGATATTCAGAGACGATGTTTGCAGACATAGCAGTTCCTGTGCGCGGAGATGATGCTCAAGCTGAAGCAACACATGCGCGCTAGTGACAGTGCTGATTCAAAAGCAAGTAAGTAGAAAATTCGAACAGGCGCTATTTTTATGCTTTTCGCCGTTAACTCAAAGTGCGGATACCCGACAGTTATGCCACCTTTCGAGAGCTTTGAAGCCTGAGATAGCGAATGAAAGGATTGATGCAGCAGGAAGGAAAAGAAACAGGCGGTAATTACAGCAATAAAAATAAGGTGCGCACTATTGCGCACCTTACCTATGTAGGGTCGCCATTTTGGCGACCGATTTTAACTGCGCGGATTAACGCTCCCGCATCGCCTCTTTACCCTTATTAAACGGCTTAATCAGATAATCCATCACCGTCTTCTCTCCGGTCTTAATATCCACGGTAGAAACCATGCCGGGACTGATAGAGAAGCGCTTACCGGCTTTATTCTGCACATAGTCGTTATCGGTGCGGATAAACACGCGGTAGTAGTAAATTTCCGGCTTCACCTCATCCTGAATAGTATCCGGCGAGATGCTCTCTACTACGCCGTTCAGGCCGCCATAAATGGCGTAGTCATAAGCCGAGATCTTCACCACCGCCCGCTGGCCAGGACGAATAAAGGCGATGTCACGCGGTGACAATCGCGCTTCAATCAGCAGACGATCGTTCATCGGCACGATGTTCATCAGCTCGCCATTGGGTGGCACCACGCCGCCCACGGTCGAGACTTTGATGTTTTTCACGATACCGCGCATCGGTGAGCGGATGGTTAATCGCGTTACCGTGTCTTCGCGCCCTTTCACCACTTGCGCCATGCTGTCGGCTTCGGCATTGGCTTTCGCCAGCTCCTCGCGCGCCTGCACGTAATATTGCGAACGCATATCGGTGAGTTTCAGCTCCAAATCCGATTTATCGCGCTGTAAACGCAGCACTTCCACGCTACTGGCAGCGCCGGTTTTCGCCAGACGCTGCGTGATGGCCAGTTCGCGGTTGGCCAGCGCCAGCGACTCTTTGAACTGCGCGGTGGCATCGGTCAGCTGCGCGCGGCGAGTTTTGTACAGCCGCGTTTCTGATGCGATCAGATCGGGAAACTTGTTCAACTCCGCCGGGAAACTCAGCGGCTGATCGTTCACTTCCGCATTGAGGCGCGAGGCGGCAGCCAATGCCGCACGATAGCGCGCCGCACTTTCGCCGACGTTAGATTCCGATCGCGTAGCATCCAGACGCGCCACCACTTGTCCGGCCTGCACCTGATCGCCCTCATGCACATACAGCTCGGTGAGAATGCCGCCTTCCAGTGATTGCAGCACCTGATCGCGCGAGCTGGGAATCACTTTGCCGGTGCCAGTGGAGACTTCATCCAGCACGCCAAACCATGCCCAAATCACCGTAACGAGGATCAGTGCGGTACTGATCACGATCAGCCGCACCGCGCCGGTGTAATGGGTTTCGGATCGCAGTTCGCCCAGCAGATCGTCAGATGAATCCACTTCTGCCGCCGTGACTAAGCGCAGTCTTGCCGGTAATTGTTTGATCATGATTGCGCCTCCGGCGGAATGCCGTTAGCACGCGGTGCCGGCAAGGCATTCTCTTTCGGGCTATCCATCACCAGTTGTCCCTCCTTCAACACCAGCACACGATCCACCAACGCGAGGATCGCCGCGCGGTGCGTCGCCACGATCAAGGTGCGACCGTTAAGCCACTGACCGAGCCGTTCGATAAACTCTTTCTCGGTGTGATCGTCGAGCGCCGCCGTCGGCTCATCAAGCAGGATAATGTTGGGATCGCGCAGCAGCATGCGCGCCAGCAGCAGCGACTGACGCTGACCACCAGAAAGCCCAACGCCGCCTTCCATGATCGGATGATCAAGGCCGAGCGGCAGACGACGAATGAAATCCGCGCCGCCGCTGACGGTGAGCGCGCCGAAGATGGCATCATCGGTGGCGTGCGCCGCGCCCATGGTGAGATTCTCCCGCAGCGTGCCGTGGAACAGCCGCGCGTTTTGCGTCAGCAGGCCCACGTTGCGCCGTACATCCGCTACATCAATGTGCGGCAGGCTGAGATTATCCAGCCGCAGTTCACCGCCGACCAGATCGATGCCGCCGATCATCGCCTGCAGCAAGGTCGATTTACCCGAACCGTTGCGTCCCAACACCGCGATGCGCTCGCCCGGTTTGATGGTCAGGCTTTTGATGCGCAGCGCGATGTTCAGCGAATCGGTGTAATAACGGAACATCGCATCGGTGAATTGGTAGTGTCCAAACAGCACCGGCGTATGAATGCGTGTTTCATCTTTGCTGTTTTCCACCGGCAAATTCATCAACGCATCAAGGCTGCCTTTCGCCGCTTTCACCTGTTGCCAGCGCGCAAGTACGCCGCACAGCGTGGCCATCGGCGCAATCATGCGCGAGGAGAGCAGCGACGCCGCCACAATCGCACCGGTGGTGATATCACCGTTGATCACCATCGGCGCACCGATCACAATCACGCTGGCATACACCAAACCTTGTACGGTAACGCCCCAGGTAATCAGCGAGTGCATCACTTTGCGCATCTCCACGCCGGATTGCGCGGTGATGCGAATGTAGCTGTTCCACTGTTGCAGGAAGCGATCTTCCGCCTGCATCAGCTTGATATCCTCTAACCCTTGCACGCTCTCCACCAGCACCGCATTGCGCAGCGTCGACTCTTTCAGGTTTTGCTGCGCCAGTTTCGAAAGCTTTTTCTGGCTCAGCACGCCCGGCAAGATCATCAGCAGCACCGCCACCGGCGCAATCCACGCCAGCTGCGGCGCGATAATCGCCATCACCAGCAGGAACAGCAGGAAGAACGGCATATCGACAATCGCCGTTACCGTGGTGGAGGTGACCATTTCGCGGATCGCCTCCAACTCGCGCAGCTGCGAGATAAAAGTACCGGTCGAACGCGGCACCGCGCTGTTTCGCAGCCGCAGCGCGTGACCAAATACCCGATCGGAAACGCGCATATCGGCGCGCTTACCCAGCAGATCGGTTACGTGATCGCGTCCGACGCGCAGGATGTAAGTGAACACCACCGAGATGATCACGCCGATATACAGCACGTACAGCGTGGGATAGGACTGCGCCGGGATCACCCGATCGTACACCTGCATCGAGAAGATAATGCCGACCAGCGCCAGCAGATTGATCAGGAAGGATCCGAGCATCACGTAGCCGTACGGCCGCAGATCGTGCAGCACCAAACGGCGCAGCCAATCCGGTTTCACCGTGGCGAGATAGCGATCGACGCGGCTGTCTTTAGCCGCGGTAACTGGACGCAGCGCGGCGGCAAAACGGATTTCCGGCAGCAAGGTTTCCAGCGCAATCGGCGCTGGCTGTTCATCACCGGCGAAGTGCACCCGCACTTCATCGTCGCCATCAAACTGGGTGATCACGCCCACCTGACCGTCGGCCAGTTCTATCGCCAGCGGCAAGCGCCAGCTGGTGATCTCCCACTTATTCTCTTCATACAGCTGCAACGATAAACCTGCCTGACGCGCCAGATGGCGCAATGCTTTATCGCGCGACTGTTTGCCCTGCCATTCGGCAGCGGCCATGATCATGCCCGGCGAACAGGGCAAGCGATAATGGGTGGCAATCAGGATGATTGCGGTGGCCCATCCGTGTAAGGGCACATTTCCCCCGGACGCGCTATCGGGCGCGTCGGGAATCTGTAATTGCGTCATGGCTGGATCTCCACGGACTGGATCCGCTGATTATTCAAGGCAAACGCTGACCGCATATGCCCGGTGCTGTAGAGGCAATCGAGCTGCAGTGAGCGTAACTGACTGATGGTTTGCTGAAGCGTGAAACGGGTCTGGAACACTTCCTGCTCGGCGTTGAGTACATCCAGCAGCGGACGCGTGCCGAGCTGCAGATACTGATCCTGATACAGCGACTGAGTTTTCTCGCCCAGCGCCTGTTGCCGACCCATGATCGCCAGGCTGAGCGACAGGCTTTGCGACTCATTCTGCGACTCGCTCAACTGCTGACGCGCTTTAAGCCGTGCCGAGTTGACGGCGGCATTGGCGGCTTGCAGCGCATTGGCTGCTGCGTCCCGGCTGGCGGTGATGCCACCGCCCTGATAGAGCGGCATTTCTACTTTCACAAATGCCGAATATTGCGTGCGATCCAGCGTTTCGCTGCCGGAGTAGTGATTGTTGAGATAATGCGTCACCTGCGGTTCCAGCGAGATGGTCGGCATGTTTTGCGCGTTGGCATTATCGAGTTTGGCCTGCGCCTGATTAGCCTGCGCCCAGGCGGCCAGCACCGACGGATTGAGCTTGTCATCGGCTTTCGCCACCTGACAGGATTGCGTAAGTTTGGTGGGGAAATCGTCGCTGACTTTTTTCACCAGCGGCCAGCCCAGATAGGTCGCCAGCGTGGCGCGCCAGCGATCAAGGTTGGCTTGATATTGCGTTAAGGTGGTTCGCGCGCCTTCGATACGCGCATCGGTTTGCGTAGCATCCGAAAGTGACGCCGCGCCCTCTTCATTACGCTGTCGCGCCAGATCGCCAATCTTACTCAGCGCCGTGAGCTGCTGTTGCGCAATGATCACCAGTTGCTGATAACCCTGCACTTCCACCAGCGCTGCGGCGGTATCGTGCGCCACGGTATCAATGCTCACCAGCACGTTGGCCTGTTCCTGCGCCACGCCCGCTTCGGCGGAACGCACCGAACTGCTGACCTTGCCAAAGTCATACAGCATCTGCGAAACCGACAGCACAAACGACGGGCTGAAGCCCTTTTCGCTGTAAGCGTTGCTGTAGCCGTTGTTCATGCCAGCACTGATTTGCGGATAATATTTGGCTTTCGCCACATCAACCTGATTAGCCTGCTCCAGCATTTTCCCTACCGCCTGAGCGATATCGGGATGCCACTGAATGGCGCGCTGCACCGCCTGGTTGATGGTCAGAAAATCGGGGACATTAGCGAGGGCGGGTTCCGCCACCTCACCGGTTAATGAAGGCAGTTCTTGCTGTTGCGCTAAACCTGCTGAGGTAATTTGCCCCGCGCGGGTTAACGCATCACTGGCCGCTAAAAGTTGAGAACTGTAAAGTAAAGCCATGCCCGCACAGAGAACGCTGAGCTTAAACGAACGGCGAAATGTTGCGCCTGAGTGCATCAGTTCCATCGATAGTCCACCAGTCATTAAAGAGAAAGGGGCACATCCCTGTGCCCTAACTGCATCCCTGCATCACATAGCCATTAAGCCGTGTGGTTTTGGTGCGGTTGTTGCAGCAGTTCCTCCAGTGAAACGTTCACGCCTTCCAGCGTAATCAGTTGAGTACTGCTGTAACCCGTACCGGTACCATCACGGTCTATTGAGAGCACCGTATTGCCATCTGAAGTATGGTCCACTTTCACGAAATCATTAATATTACTTGTGGAATCATTCCAGCCGATAAGCAAGTTACTGACGTCAATTTTGTCGCCTTGCGCAACATTGAAGTCGGTCCAGGTATCGTGACCGTTACCGCCGGTAGCATCCGCACTCGCCAGTAAGTGATAAACCAGGGTATCTGCGCCGGCACCGCTGGTGATGGTGTCGTCGTAGGCACCGCCGGTCAGCGTGTCAGCCCCCGTGGTTCCTGTGATGGTTGGATGCAGCTCGATGGTGAACGACTGCGTGGTGATGGTGCCATCGCTTGCCGCCAGGGTGTAACTGAACACCTCTTTATGGGTAATGGATTGTCCATCCACGCCCGCATTCAGTGAGTAGGTGTAGCTACCGTTGGCCGCAATACTCAGCACACCAAAGTCCCCGGCAACCGACGTATTACCCACGCTGTGAACCGTGGTGATATCACCGTGTTCATTAGTGATACTCAAGGTTCCGGTGTGCGTACCGGTTGACGAGCCATAGATGCTGCCGCTGGCGTCGTGGTCGCTGGTGTTTTCTGCCACCAGGCTGTTAGTCGCCAGCAGCGTGCTGGTTGAAGCACCGTTATGCAGGTTCACCGTCAGGCTGGCCGAGGTCACCGCGCCGCTGGCATCACGCACCGAATAGGTGAAGACGTCGGTGGCTGGCACCAGATCGGCATCCAGTCCCGCCTTCAGCGTATAGGTGTAGTTACCATGCGAATCGATGGTCAACGTACCGTAGCTGCTGGTGATCACCGTGTTGCCGCTGGCCGCAATCGCATGTCCTGTCACCACCGTGACCGCCGTACCGTTCGGCACCGTACCGGCGACTGAACTGGTGTCGTTGGTCAACAGGTTGCCGGTGACGGTAGCCGCCACGGTCAACGCCAACGTCGTGATATCCGACGTGGTGGTAACCGTAGTTGATGGCAACACGCCAACGCCGGTGCTGGTGCCTAACAGCACGGCATAGTTACCGGTGCCGAGGTTGCTGTAAGTCACGTTGCCACCGGTTTGCGTACCAATGGTCAGGATGGTGGTGATGTAGTTGGCGTTGCTGGATTTCAGCAACCAGGTGCCGTTCGCCTGCTGTTGATACAGATACAGCGTGTAGTTAGACGTCAGGGCAACCAGGCTGGTGGCCGAGGCGTGCAACGTCACGGTACGGGTATCGCCGGTTCCCACGTTGAACATGTAGGCGTTGGTGTTGTTCAGAACACCCACTCCCACCGTGCTAAGCAGGTTAACGCTTAGCAACGCGGTGCTGGTCGAACTGGTATTGGCGTTGGTGATGGTGCCAGTTTGCGTGGTGTAATCCACTTCGTTGACATCATTGGCTGCCACGATACGAATCGCACCGGTCAGTGACGAGCTGGTCGATACGTTGCCTGCGCGGTCAGTCTGAATCACCGACAGCGAAGCACCGGTGGTCTGCGCCGTGCTCAGGCTAACCGACCATGTACCGCCGCTACCTACCGTCGCCGTACCCAGCGCGTTACCGCCCGCATCACGTACCGTTACCGTTGCCCCCACTTCACCGCTACCGGTCACCGTGGTACCGGCATCGTTGATCGCAAGGCCGCTGACAGCAGCCGGAGGCACGGTATCGACGTTTACCGTCACCGCCGTGTTACCGGTGCTGACGTTACCCGCCGTATCCGTGACCGTTACGCTTAACGGATGCGCACCGTTCGCCAATGCGGTTGGGGTGTAAGTCCAGCTGCCACCTGCACCAACGGTTACCGAGCCGAGCGCGGTAGTGCCATCGTAGATGGTGACAATCGCACCCACTTCCGCCGTGCCGTTCAGTACCGGCGTGGTGTCACGGGTGTACGCGCCATTGGTCAGCGTTACTGGCGTGCTGCCAGCGTCGTCGGTAATGGTGAGCGTACTGGCCGCTGGCGCGACGGTGTCGATGGTCAGCGTGGTTGAGGCATTCGGGCTCACGTTGCCCGCCGCATCGGTCGCCGTCACGTTCAGCGTGTGCGTGCCGTTGCTCAGCGTGGTGGAGACGAAGCTCCAGGTGCCGCCGCTGCCCACCGTGGTGGTGCCGAGCAATGTGGTGCCGTCGTACACGCTGATCCTTGCGCCGACTTCACCGTTACCACTCAACAACGGTGTGTTGTCGTTGGTGATGCCATTGTTCGGGATGGTCACCGCCGTGCTGCCGTTGTTATTGGCGGCCACAAGGTTGGTCACAGCCGCTGGCGGCGTAGTATCGATAATCACCGAGGCCGACGTCGTACCGCTAACGTTACCGGCGGTATCTGTCACCGTCACGCTCAGTGGATGCGTGCCGGTGGTCAACACGCCAGTAGTGAAGGTCCATGCGCCCGAGCCATTGGCAATCGTCGTTCCCAGCAGTGTGCTGCCATCGTAGATGGAGACACGGCTGCCCGCTTCCGCCACGCCACTCAAGGTTGGCGTGGTGTCATTGGTGGAACCGCCGCTCGGCACCGTGGTGTTGGTGACGTCGTTAGTGATCACCAGCGTTGACGCCGTTGGTGCCACGGTATCCACGGTAATGGAAACCGTCGCCGACGCGCTGCTGGTGTTACCCGCCGCATCGGTCACGGTGACGCTCAGTGGATGCGTACCGTTGCTCAGCGTGGCGGTGGTGAAGCTCCATGCACCCGAACCATTGGCGGTGGTGGAACCAATTGCGGTCGACCCGTCGTAGATGGTGACAATCGCGTTCGCTTCCGCCGTGCCGCTCAGGGTTGGCGTGGCGTCATCGGTGACTGCACCGTTTGCCAGCGTCCCCTGAATCGTACCGACATCATCGGTGATCACCAGATTGGTTACCGGATTCGGTGCCACAGTATCAATCGTCAAGGTGGTTGAGGCGTTAGGGCTTACGTTACCCGCCGCATCCGTTGCCGTGACGTTCAACGTGTGTGCACCGTTACTCAGCGCCGTTGAAACAAAGCTCCATGTGCCGTTGCTGCCCACCGTGGTGGTGCCCAGCAGCGTGGTGCCATCGTAGACGCTGATGCGTGCGCCAATCTCACCCGAACCGGTCAACAACGGCGTATTGTCGTTGGTCACGCCGTTGTTCGGAATGGTCACCGCCGTACTGCCGTTGTTATTCGCGGCAACAAGGTTAGTGACAGCCGCTGGCGGCGTGGTATCGATAATCACCGAAGCGGAGGTGCTGCCGCTAACGTTACCGGCAGCGTCCGTTACCGTGACGCTCAATGGATGCGTGCCGGTGGAAAGCACGCCGGTGGTGAAGGTCCATGCGCCTGTGCCACTGGCAATCGCCGTACCCAGCAAAGTGCTGCCATCGTAGATAGAGACACGACTGCCAGCTTCGGCCACACCGCTCAGGGTTGGCGTGTTGTCATTAGTGGAACCCCCGCTCGGCACCGTGGTGCTGGTGATGTCGTTGGTGATCACCAGCGTTGACGCCGTTGGCGCCACAGTATCCACGGTGATGGAAACCGTCGCCGATGCGCTGCTGGTATTACCGGCCGCATCTTTCACCGTCACGCTAAGCGGATGCACGCCGTTGCTCAGCGTCGCGGTGGTGAAGGTCCATGCGCCGCCCGTTCCGGCCACCACTGAACCCAACACGGTGGTGCCATCGTAGATGGTGACAATCGCATTGGCTTCCGCCGTACCGCTCAGGGTTGGCGTGGCATCATCGGTCACCGCACCGTTCGCCAGCGGCCCCTGACTTGCCCCCACATCATCGTTGATCGCCAGGTTAGTGACAGGCGCCGGTGCCACGGTATCCACCGTCAGAGTCAGCGTTGCGTTCGGGCTAACGTTGCCCGCTGCATCTCTCGCCGTGACGTTGAAGGTGTGCGCACCATCCGCCAGCGTTGGCGTGGTGAAGCTCCATGCACCGTTACTGCCGGCGGTGACAGAACCGATAATCGAGGTGCCATCACGGATAATCACCAGGCTGCCCGCTTCTGCCGTACCGCTCAGCGCTGGCGTGTTGTCATTGGTGCTGCCGTTATTGGCAATCGCTACCGGCGTGCTGCCGTTGTTGTTGGCTGCAGCCAGACCGGTTACGGCCACCGGCGCGACGGTATCAATAATTACCGTCGCCGAGGTGCTGCCGCTGACGTTACCGGCCGCATCAGTGACCGTGACGCTCAGTGGATGCGAACCTTGCGCCAGCACTGCAGTGGTGAAGGTCCATGCGCCGGTGCCACTGGCAATCGCCGTACCGAGCAGCGTGCTGCCATCGTAGATCGACACGCGACTACCGGCTTCCGCCGTGCCGCTCAGCGTTGGCGTGCTGTCGTTGGTTGAACCGCCATTCGGCACCGTGGTGCTGGTGATGTCGTTGGTGATCAACAAGGTTGAGTTAGCTGGTGCCACCGTATCGACATTGACCGTAAAGTTGGTCGCCGCGCTGGTGTTGCCCGCCGCATCGCGCACCGTCACGCTCAACGGATGCGATCCGTCGCTCAGCGCGGCGGTGGTGAAGCTCCATGCACCGCCCGTTCCGGCCACCACAGAACCCAACACCGTGGTGCCTTCCGAGATAATCACGATATTACCGGCGGTTGCGGTACCGGTCAGCGTTGGCGTGTTGTCATCGGTAGAGGCACCGCTGGTGAGCGTTCCTTGTGTCGCACCCACATTGTCAGAAACCACCAGATTGGTGACCGGCGTTGGCGCGGCTGTGGTTATGGTGAAGCTGATTGATGCATTCGGACTGACGTTACCGGCGAGGTCGGTAGCCGTCACGTTCAGGGTATGCAGACCATCCGCCAGCGTAGGTGAGGTGAAGCTCCATGCGCCATTGCTGCCAGCGGTGACAGAACCAATCACGGTAGTGCCATCGCGGATAACCACTACGCTGCCCGCTTCAGCCGTGCCGCTCAGCGCTGGCGTGTTGTCGTTGGTGTTGCCTCCTGCAGCAATCGCCACTGGCGAACTACCGTTGTTGTTGGCCGCCGCCAAACCGCTGACGGCCGTTGGTGCCACGGTATCCACGATCACCGTAGCAGTGCTGGATGCCACGCTGGTGTTACCCGCTGCATCTGTCACGCGGACGGTAAGTGGATGACTGCCTTCGCCCAGCACCGGTGAAATAAAGCTCCATGCGCCGCCTGTTCCGGCGGCAACCGAACCGAGCAAGGTCGTACCATCATAAACGCTGACGATACTGCCCACTTCCGCCGTACCGCTCAGGGTTGGCGTGTTGTCGTTGGTCGAACCGCCATTTGGCACAACTGTGCTGGTGACGTCGTTGGTGACCACCAGCGTCGAGGCATTTGGCGCCACGGTATCGACGGTAAGGTTCACCGCCGCAGAACGTGGTCCAATGTTCCCCGCCGCATCCGTCACGGTGACGCTCAGCGCATGTCCGCCCTGGCTCAGGGTTGGCGACGTGAAGCTCCATACGCCAAGTCCATTGGCGGTGGTCGAGCCGATAACGGTGTTGCCATCATAAACAGTGACAATGCCATTGGCTTCAGTGGTACCGGTAAGCTGCGGTGTGCTGTCGTTAGTCGAGCCATTGTTGGCAATCGGCACTGGCGAGCCACCGTTGTTATTAGCGGCAGCCAGGTCGGTGACAGCGACAGGGGCAACGGTATCAATAGTGAAGTTCACCGTTGGCGATGTTGCACCTGCATTGCCCAGCGAATCGACCGTGGTGATAAAGACGCCGTGCGCTCCATCAGTCAGCGTTGGCGTGAAGGTCCACTGTCCGGAAGCGCCGACCGTGACGCTGCCCAACACCGCTGCGCCATCGTGGATGGTGATCACATCGCCCACATTTGCCGCACCGGTTAATACCGGCGTACCGTCCTTGATATTAGCGCCGTCATTCACTGTAACCAGTGAACTGCCGCTATCGTCGGTGATCACCAGCGTACTGGCGGTAGGTGGCATATCCGCCGCGATATTCAGCGTAAACGCCGGGCTGCTCACCGCGCTGACGTTGCCTGCGGCATCGGTCACCGTGAAGGTAAAGCTATGCGAACCGTTCGAAAGCGCACTGCCCGGTGTGAAGCTCCATGTGCCGCCAGTGGCGATAACCGTACCCAGCAGCGTGGTGCCATCGTAAACCGACACGCGGCTGCCCGCTTCAGCGGTACCGCCCAGAGTTGGCGTGCTGTCATCGGTGGTTGCGCCTGACGTCAACGGACCGGTGCTGCCACCGACATTGTCCGTTGCCGTGAGGTTGCTGACCGTTGCCGGCGCGGCGGTATCGATATTGATAGTAATCGGCGTGGCTTCTGGGCCCGTAGTACCGGCGGCGTTGGTGACCGACACGGTGTAGCTGTGTTGACCATCTGCACGCACGCTGGTTTCGAAACGCCATACGCCGTTATCACCTACCGTGGTGGTGCCGAGTAAGGTGGTGCCTTCGTAGATGTTGATGGTGGTGCCCGCAACGCCGGTACCGCGCAACACTGGCGTGTTGTCGTTGGAGTAACCGTTATTCGCCACCTGCGAGGCTGTGGTATTGGCGTTGTTGTAGACGCCAAAGGTCAGCACCGCCGCTGGGGTTGAGGTATCCACCGTCAGGGAAACCGAGGCATTGGAGCTAATATTGCCCGCCGCATCGGTCACAGTGACGTTCAGCGTATGAGTCGCATCAGTCAGCGTGCTGGTGGTGATGCTCCATGCGCCGTTGCTGCCTGCCACGGTTGAGCCGACTAAGGTGGTGCCGTCGTAAACCCGCACGATGGCATTGGCTTCCGCCGTGCCGCTGATGGCTGGCGTGTTGTCATTGGTGATACCGCCATCCGCAATGGTCACCGGTGAGCCACCATTGTTGTTTTGCAACAGCAGATCGTCAGCCGGCTGCGGTGCGGTGGCATCCACTACCACGGTAAAGCTGGAGGATGGCGCACTGACGTTGCCGACCTCATCGGTCACGGTGGCGGTCAGCGTATGTGAACCGTCGGTCAACGCTGGAGAACTAAAGCTCCAGGTTCCGCCTGCCGTGGCCGTGGTGGTACCGATCACCGTGTTGCCATCGTAGATGGTGACCAGACTGCCCGCTTCCGCATTCCCGCTCAGCAACGGCGTGTTGTCGCTGGTGGTTGCGCCATTCGGTATCAGAACAGGCGAGCCGCCGTTGTCATTGTTAACCACCAGCGTGGTTGGCGCTGGTGCAACACTGTCGACGGTGAAACCAATCGCCGGTGACGCCGTACTCACGTTTCCTGCGGCATCCACCACGGTGGTGGTCAGACTGTGCAGCCCTTCTCCCAGCGTTGGCGATGTGAAGCTCCACTGGCCGTTGCTGCCCACCGAAGCACTACCGATGATATTTGTGCCATCACGGATGATCACCGTACTGCCCGCTTCGGCGGTACCGGTGAGGAATGGCGTGTTGTCGTTAGTGAAACCGCCGTTGGTAATCGCAACCGGCGACGTGCCTTCATCATTGCTGGCAACCACGTTCAACGCCGCAGCCGGTGGTGTGGCATCGATCACCACTCCGATGGTGCTCGGCGCACTAACGTTGCCCGCCGCATCGCTAGCGGTGACGCTGAAGGTATGGGTGCCATCCGCCAGCGCAGTCGCCGGCGTGAAGGTCCAGGTTCCGCCCGCACCGACGGTAGTCGATCCCAGCACGCCGTTCTGATCGGACACGGTGATGATGCTGCCCACCTGGCCAGAACCGCTCAGCACTGGCGTGCTGTCGTTGGTGAGACCGCCGTTTGGAATGTTAACTGGCGTGCCGATATCGTTGGTCAGCGTCAGCCCGGTTGCTGCTGGCGGTGCCACGGTATCAACGGTGACGGTGATGGTGCTGCTGGCCGGTCCGGTGTTACCCGCCGCGTCACGTACGGTCACGCTCAGGTTGTGGGTGCCATCGGTCAGACTTGGTGAGAAGCTCCAGGCGCCCAGCGCATTAGTAACAGCGCTGCCGAGCACGGTGGTGCCGTCAGACACAATCACGATGCTGTTCGCTTCCGCCGTACCACTCAGCACTGGCGTGTTGTCGTTGGTGGTGCCGTTGTTGGCAATCGGTACCGGCGAACCGCCATTGTCATTGTTGAGCGCCAGCCCAGTTGCCGCGCCTGGCGCAACGGTATCCACCGTAAAGGCGATGGCCGTGGACGCCGGGCCGACGTTACCCGCCGGATCGGTGACGGTCGCCGTCAGGCTGTGACCGCCTTCGCCCAGCGTTGGCGTGGTGAAGCTCCACTGGCCGTTGCTGCCGACAATCACGGAGCCCAGCACAGTGGTGCCATCCAGCACCGTCACCGTGCTGCCCGCTTCGGCAGTACCGGCAATCGCAGGAGTGGCGTCGTTGGTGGTGCTGCCTGCGGCGATGGTGACCGGTGTGCCGCCGTTATTGTTGTTAAGGGTAATCGCCGTTGGAGCCACCGGCGGCGTGGTATCGATGCTGAAGTTCAGCGCCGCAGATGGCGCACTGATGTTGCCTGCAGGATCGGTCACGGTGGTGGTCAGGCTGTGTGCGCCCTCGCCCAACGCCGTGGCGGGTGTGAAGCTCCAGGTGCCGCCGCTGCCGACCACCACCGAACCGAGCACCAGGCTGCCATCAGAGATGATGACCGTGCTGCCCACTTCGGCGTTGCCGCTTAACACTGGCGTGGTGTCGTTAGTTGCGCCACCTGCCGCAATCGGAACCGCCGTTTGGCCGGAATCATTGCTCAACTGCAGACCGGTCGCCGCTGATGGTGCCTGCGTATCCACGGTAAAGGTGATGGCGGTAGATGGTGAGCTGCTGTTGCCTGCGGCGTCGGTCACGGTCGCCGTCAGGCTGTGACTGCCCTGACTCAGCGCTGGTGTAGTGAAGCTCCATGCGCCGCCGCTACCTGCAATCGCCGTGCCCAATACGGTAGTGCCATCACGCACGGTGACGATGCTGCCCGCTTCGGCACTGCCACTCAACACCGGTGTGGTGTCGTTGGTGGCGCCGCCCGTAGCAATCGGCGTTGGTGTACTGCCCTGATCGTTATTGAGGACCACCGCCGTTGCCGCTGGCGGTGGCGTGGTGTCGATAGTCACAGCAATCGCCGTTGATGCCGGGCCCACGTTACCCGCCGTATCGGTGACGGTCGTGGTCAGGCTGTGCGTACCCGGATCAAGAGGTGTGGTGGGCGTGAAGCTCCATTTGCCATCGGTACCCACGGTGGTGCTGCCCAGCACCGTGGTGCCATCACGCACGGTAACCACGCCGCCCGCTTCGGCGCTGCCGCTTAATACCGGCGTGGTGTCGTTGGTGCTACCGCCAGCGGCAATTGGCACTGGCGTGCTGCCGTTGTCATTGCTGAGCTGCAGCGCAGTGGCGGCGGCTGGCGGTGTGGTATCCACGCTGAAAGTGATTGGTGTTGACGCGCCGCTGCTGTTGCCCGCTGGATCGGTGACGGTAGTGGTCAGGCTATGCGCGCCGTCGCCCAGCGCGGTGGCTGGCGTGAAGCTCCAGCTGCCGTCGCTGCCCGCTGTCGCGGTGCCCAGCACCGTGGTGCCGTCGCGCACCGTGACGGTGCTGCCCGCTTCCGCCGTGCCACGCAATATTGGCGTGCTGTCGTTGGTGATGCCGCCAGTGGCAATGATGGTGCCGCCATCGTTGCTCAACTGCAGACCGGTTGAGGTGGCTGGAGCCTGGGTATCAACGGTGAAGTTGATTGGCGTAGACGGATCGCTGACGTTACCCGCTGCGCTGGTGACGGTGGTGGTCAGGCTATGTTCGCCTTCGCTCAACGCTGGCGTGCTGAAGCTCCAGCTGCCGCCGCTGCCGACCACAACGGTGCCCAGCACGGTGCTGCCATCCAGCACTGTTACCGTGCTGCCCGCCGCCGCCGTACCGCTGATCACCGGCGTGGTGTCGTTGGTGGCGCCGTTATTCGCAATAGGAACTGGTGTGCTGCCGTTGTCGTTATTCAGCACCACGCTGCCTGCCACTGGCGGCTGCGTGGTGTCGATGTTGACGGTGATCGGCGTCGAGGTTGGGCCGACGTTACCGGCTGGATCGGTGACGGTGGTAGTCAGCGTATGCTCACCCGCCGTTAACGGCGTGGTTGGCGTAACGCTCCACGAGCCATCGCTGCCAACGGTCACGCTGCCAATCACGGTGGTGCCATCACGTACCGTGACGATGCTGCCCGCTTCGGCGGTGCCGCTCAGCGCTGGCGTGGTGTCGTTGGTGGTGCCGCCTGCGGCAATCGGTACCGGCGTCGTGCCTTCGTTGTTGCTCAGCTGCAGACCCGTTGCCGCCGCAGGTGGTGTGATATCCACGGTGACCACAATTGGCGTAGATGGCGCACCGGTGTTGCCCGCTGGGCTGGTAACGGTGGCGGTCAGGCTATGGCTGCCCTCGTTGAGTGCTGGCGTGGTGAAGCTCCATGTTCCGCCGCTGCCAACCGTCACGGTGCCGAGCACGTTGCCGCCATCAGAAACGGTAATGATGCTGCCCGCTGCTGCGGTGCCGCTCAATACTGGCGTTGCATCGTTGGTTGCCGCGCCAGAGGTAATCGGAACTGGCGTGCCGCTGGTGTCGTTACTCAGCTGCACACCGCCCGGTGCTGGCGGTGCCGTAGTGTCGATGGTGAAGGTTAACGGCGTGCTCGCTGCGCCGGTATTGCCCGCCGCATCGGTCACGGTGGTGGTCAGGCTGTGCGCACCATCGCCGAGCGTTGGAGAGGTAAAGCTCCAATTGCCATCGTTGCCGACGGTAACCGAACCTAACGGCGTGCCGCCATCGGAAACCGTCACAATGCTGCCCGGCTCCGCGCGACCACTCAATACTGGCGTCACATCGTTGGTGGTGCCGCCATCCGCGACCGGCACCAGCGTGCCGCTGCCATCATTGCTGAGCTGCAGATCGGTGGCGGCTGCGGGTGGTGTGGTATCAACAATCACAATCACCACTGACGATGAAGGGCCAACGTTACCGGCCGTATCGGTGACGGTGGTGGTGAGATTGTGCTGTCCTTCAGTCAGCGGAGTGGTTGGCGTGAAGCTCCAGTTGCCGTCGGTGCCGGTGGTTGCAGTGCCCAGCACGGTGGTGCCATCACTCACCGTAACGGTGCTGCCCGGTTCGGCGGTGCCGTTGAGGGTTGGCGTGGTGTCGCTGGTGGTGCTGCCTGAGGCCAGCGGCGTACCGTCGTCATTGGTGAACTGCACATTGCCCGCCGCCGCAGGCGGTTGGGTATCGATGGTCACGGTCACCGGCGTCGAAGCCGGACCGGTATTGCCGGCTGGGTCGGTAACGGTTGAAGTCAGGCTATGACCGCCATCGCTCAACGGTGGCGTGGTGTAACTCCAGGTGCCGTCTGTACCTACCGTGGTGGTGCCGAGCACAGTGGTGCCATCCGAGATGGTTACCGTACTGCCCGCTTCACCGCTGCCGGTCAGCGTTGGTGTATTGGTGTTAGTGCTGCTGCCATCCGGGATCGGCACGCCAGCACCATCTTCCAGCCCCACGCCGGTTGGTGCGCCTGGCACTACGGTATCGATGGTGATGTTGATGGTTGGCGAATCGGTATCGACGCCGGTGGTGGCGTTAGTGGCGACAGCGTGGAAAGCGTAGTTGCCATCGGCCAGCGCCGCTGGCGTGAAGTTCCACTGCCCATCGCTGCCCGCGACGGTGCTGCCAATGACGGTGGTGCCGTTATACAGCGTGATGAGATCGCCCGCGCCCGCCAGCCCGCTGAGAATTGGCGTGGTGTCGTGGGTGCTGGAGTTGTTTGGCAGTTCAACCAGCGTGCTGCCGCTGTCGTCGGTGACCACCAGCAAGCTGCTGGTCGCCGGAACGCCGGCATCGACATTCAGGGTAAATACCGGCGACGACGGGCTCACGTTGCCTGCCGCATCGGTAACGGTGGTGGTCAGGCTGTGTTGGCCGTTGGTCAGCGCGTTATCTGGCGTGAAGCTCCAGCTGCCGTCGCTGCCCGCTGTCGCTGAGCCCAGCAATGTGGTGCCGTCATACACACGCACCACCGATCCCGCTTCGGCGGTGCCGGTCAGGGTTGGCGTGCTGTCATCGGTGATAGCGCCAGAGGTCAACGGACCGGTGCTGCCGCCAACGTTATCGTTGACCACCAGGCCACTGACCGGCGCTGGCGCGATGGTATCTACGCTGAAGGCGATCGGTGTGGTCGCCGGGCTGACGTTACCTGCCGCATCGGTGACGGTGGTGGTCAGGCTGTGATTGCCTTCCGCCAGCGTCGGCGTGGTGAAGCTCCAGTTACCGTCGCTGCCAACGGTAACGGTGCCAAGCACGGTGTTGCCATCCAGAATCGTGACTTTGCTGCCCGCTTCCGCCGTGCCGCTCAGCACTGGCGTCGCATCATTGCTGGCCCCTCCCGCAACAATCGGCTGGGTAATGCTGCCCGCGTCGTTGGTGAGTTCCACACCGGATGCGGCATCCGGCGCGATGGTGTCCACGATGATGTTGATGGTTGCAGTATCTGTAACGTTGCCGTTGGCATCGGTGATGGTGCCATGCAGCGCGTGCGGGCCATCCGTCAGACCGCTGAGGTAGAAGATCCACTGGCCGTTGCTGCCCGCCGTGGTGCTGCCCAGCAAGGTGGTGCCGTCATACAGTGTGATGATGTTACCAG
This sequence comes from Pantoea sp. SOD02, assembly GCF_024707505.1. Lineage (GTDB taxonomy): Bacteria > Pseudomonadota > Gammaproteobacteria > Enterobacterales > Enterobacteriaceae > Pantoea > Pantoea symbiotica. The sequence goes on from NZ_CP102604.1 coordinate 3,381,367, forward strand.
CACCCGCCACCCCGCTTAATACCGGGCTGTCGTTGTTGGTGCTGGCACCGTCAGTCAACTGCGCGACGGTATTGCCGTTTTCGTCCGTCACTTCCAGCGACGAAGTGGCAGGAGGAATATCTGCATCAACGGTGATAACAATCGGCGGGCTGGCTGGGCCAACGTTACCGGCCGTATCAGTTGCCGTGACGGTAAAGGTGTGATTGCCGTTGCTCAGCGCTGGCGTGGTGAAACTCCAGCTGCCGTCGGTGCCCACGGTGGTGTTGCCCAGCAGCGTGGTGCCATCGTAAATGCTGATAGTGGCATTCGGCTCGCCAGTGCCGCTCAGGGTTGGTGCGCGGTCATCGGTGGTGTCGCCAGAGGTTAATGGTCCTTGTACCGCGCCCACGCTATCTTCAATCACCAAATTGCCCACCACGGCTGGCGGCGTGGTATCCACCGTCACGGTGACCGGTGATGATGCCGGACCGGTATTGCCGGCAGGATCGGTGACGGTGGTGGTCAGGCTGTGATTGCCATCAGCCAGCGTTGGCGTGGTGAAACTCCAGTTGCCATCGCTGCCGACCGTTGCAGTGCCGAGCACGGTGGTGCCATCCGAAACGGTCACGGTGCTGCCCGGTTCGGCCGTGCCACTGAAGGTTGGCGTATTGTCATTGGTGGTGCTGCCTGCGGCAATCGGCACTACGGTACCGCCGTTGTTGTCACTCAGTTGCAGATCGGCTGCCGCCGCAGGCGCAACGTTATCAATGGTGATAGTGAGCGTGCCGGAATCGGTCACATTGCCGGTGGTATCTGTCGCCGTGGCGTGGAAGGCGTAAATCCCGTCTGGCAGCGCGCCGGGCGTAAAGCTCCACTGACCATCAGCACCTGCCACGGTGCTGCCCAGCAGCGTGGTGCCGTTGTACAACTCAATCACCGCGCCCGCTGACGCCAGGCCGCTAAGAATTGGCGTGGTGTCATGCGTGCTGGAGCCGTCTGGCAGGATTTTCAGCGTACTGCCGCTGTCATCGGTGATTTGCAGCGTACTGGTGGTCGGCGCGACGCCCGCATCAACCGTGAAGTTCACCCCGGTTGTCGCTGGGCTGACGTTGCCGGCCGCATCGGTCAGCGTCACGCTCAGCGTGTGCTGGCCATTGTTCAGCGCTGGCGTCGTGAAACTCCAGGTGCCATCGCTGCCGACAGTAACGCTGCCGAGCAGCGTGCTGCCATCGTAGATTTTAACGATGGCGTTAACTTCGCCGTTGCCGCTCAGCGTTGGCGTGTTGTCATCGGTAGTCGAACCCGCAGTAATTGGGCCGGTAGCTCCGCCGACGTTATCGCTGATCACCACATTGCTGGCCCCTGCTGGAGCCTGGGTATCCACGGTGAAGATGATCGGGCTGGAGGTTGGACCAACGTTCCCTGCTGCATCGGTGACGGTGGCGGTAATGCTGTGGCCGCCCTCCGTCAGCGTTGGTGAAGTGAAGCTCCATGTGCCGTTGCTGCCCACGGTTGCGGTGCCGAGTATGGTATCGCCATCACGCACGGTGACGGTGCTGCCCGGTTCTGCGGTGCCGCTCAGCACCGGGGTGGTGCTATTGGTCGCACCACCGGAAGCGATCGGTTGCAGCGTGCTGCCATCGTTATCACTCAGCGTGACGCCACCGGCCGCAGCAGGTGGCACGGTATCTACGGTGATGGTGATAACCGGCGTTTGCGTCACGTTGCCAGAGGTATCGGTTACCGAGGCGTGGAACGCGTAACTGCCATCTGCCAATGCGGCTGGTGTAAAGGTCCACTGTCCATCGCTGCCCGCGACCACGCTGCCCAACGCGGTGCTGCCGTTATACAGCGTGATCAGTGCGCCAGCAGTTGCCAGACCACTCAAGGTTGGTGTGTTGTCGTGCGTGCTGCCGCCATTGCTGAGCTGCACCAGCGTATTGCCGGAATCGTCGGTGATTTCGAGCGAGGTGGTTGCGGGGGGAATACCGGCCTGCACGTTGATATCATAAGGTGCTGAAGGCGCACTGACGTTGCCCGCCGCATCGGTTAAGGTCACCGTCAGGCTGTGGCTACCGTTGCTCAAAGCTGTGGTGGTGTAACTCCAGGTTCCGTCGCTACCCACGACCGCCGTACCCAGTAGCGTTTGCCCATCGTAGACGCTGACAATCGCGCCCACTTCACCGCTACCGGTAAGCGTTGGCGTGTTGTCATCGGTAGTGCCGCCATTGGTTACCGTACCGGAACTGCCGCCCGAGTTATCGTTGACCAGCAGGTCAGTTACTGCTGTCGGAGCTTGCGTGTCCACGGTGAAGGTGATGGTGGTGGCTGGGCTGGTATTCCCTGCTGCATCGGTTGCGGTGATGCTCAGCGTATGGCTACCCTGACTGAGTTCGGGGCTGGTAAAGCTCCAGGCACCGTTGCTGCCGACAGTGACACTGCCAAGCACCGTATCGCCATCGCGAATGGTGATAATCGAGCCCGCTTCAGCGGTTCCGCTCAGCACTGGCGTGGTGTCTTTGGTTGCGCCGCCGTTGGAGATTGGCTGCGCAGTGGTACCGCTATTGTTAATCACGCTCAGGCCGCCAACGGCGGTTGGCGCGACGGTATCCACGGTGAAATCTACCGGATTAGTCGCCGAGCTGGTGTTACCCGCCGCGTCGGTGACGGTGGCGGTCAAGCTGTGCTGACCGTCCGTCAGCGCAGGCGTGGTAAAGCTCCAGCGGCCATCCGCGCCAACGGTCACCGTGCCGAGCAGCGTGGTGCCATCGTAAATGCTGACAATGGCGCCCGCTTCAGCGGTGCCGCTTAAGGTTGGCGTATTGTCATCGGTAATCGCGCCCGCACCAATCGCGCCCTGGTACGGCCCAACCGTGTCGTTAATCACCAAATCCGTGATGGCGGTTGGCGGCGTAGTGTCATCGCCACCACCGGGATTGGTTGGGTTGGTCGGATTGGTCGGGTTAGTAGGATTGCCGCCGTTGTTGCCGTCATCGGGGTTACTCGGCGTGGCATTTCCGCCACCGCCACCGCCCGAACCGGCAAACATCGCACCTAAACCAGCCAGCGCCGCACCACCGATACCGAAGGCGGCGATGGTGCCGTCATTGGTGGTGTTTTCCGCTAACAGCCCTTCGGTGCTGTCGATTGAGACGTAATGGAAACCTTCAGTACCGGGATCTTCAACCCACCACATCGCGCCGCGATCGTCCTGCAGGACCAGATCGCTATCACCGTTCGGGCTGTAAAAATTATGAATAACAAGGACTTCACCAGATTTTGTGGTGACGACTAAATCATTACCATTGCGTGTGAAAGACTTAATATCAGACTGATTAAGATGCAGCTTCACCAAACTCGGAGCGGTCAAATTAACTTGATTTCCACTCAGCTCAGAAGCAACGGTCCCACCTTTTGGGGTTACTGAGATATTATTCATGTTATCGAGATCCCGCGAAGTTCCATTAAAATGCCCGGCATCCGCAGACACCGGCTTTTACCGTGAATAATCACCATGAATATTCACTTTTTCTCTTGTTCGATCTCATACAGGCTAAGAATGAAATCGCGTTGAGTTTTGTTTAGCCGCCATCCTGATAACTGATTGGATTTATTTCTAAAAATCACCACGGGAAAAAGTTTTATTTTCTCAATTGGCCGGGCACAAATGACGTGAAACGCATGGAGCCCAGGCTTTGACATTTTTCACTTCCCCGAGGGATGAAACCAATCCAGTAATATTCAGGATTATGCTAATAAATCATCGAGATAGACGCTCTGCCACAGATAACCCTGCATGCCATAAATCGCTTTATGCGCTAGCAGGTTGACCTGTTGTTGATTTTCAACACCCTCAACGATGACGCCGTTGCATAATTCGTTGAGATGGTCGAGCAGAATGTCAAAGGTGCGACCGTCGCCAAATTGCCAAAAAAATTCTTTGTCAATCTTGACGATTTCAAATATTCCGCTATCGAACATGGAAAGGTTGGAATAACCCGGACCAAAGTCGTCGAGCCATAAAGGGGCGGGAGTCACTTTCGCAACACCTTTTAAAATCAACAGATCGGCGCTATTAAATCGCGCGGTGAAGAATGCTGATATTTCCAGACGCAATAGCGTCAGTTGAGCCAGTTTTTCTTGTATTTCAGCATCTTTAAAAATGCTGGCTACGATATCTCTATCAACATTGACACTGACAATCTGGTCGAACCCTTTCTGGTATAGCTGAATAAGTTTTTCGATCTGGTGGAGGAATAACTGCCATTTAACGTCAGCAGAAAGCTGACTGAAGAACCCAACATCCCTTTCAGGATTACGCTTATTATTGATGTCTGCGTCATCTGCAAGACGCGTTAACAATTCCCTGGCAATCACCTGGCCGGATAAATCATAAACCGGCTCTAACAAGAACACTGTCTTCGGTTGATTGCTCATTTCACATCCTTACTGCAACTGCCTGATAGCATTAAACTGTCAGGATTTCTCATGTGAGAAGTAAGGTAAACATTGATAAAACTTAATGTCTTAACTGAAGGTTAACGTACAACTTACACTTTGAGAAATAGATTTCAGTAAACACCACTGACAACTTCAATCGTTTAAACCAATCAATAACGTAAGTAAATTTCTTTAAAATTCATAAAAACCTCGGATAAATCTGAGAAAAATTTAACTTAACGCTAACCTTGACAGCTCAACAAAACACGAACAAATTGAAAAATAACAATAAAAAGCAAATTAGCATTGATTGATTTTTATACTTATCTCAAATTTGAAAATGTTTCATCTGGAATTCATGATTCCAATAAGCTCCAATAAATAAAGTTATCGCGAGTGACTATTCAATCCTTAATGTTTAAATTTTGATTATGCATTGCAAGGAATACATAACAGATAAGCTGCTTAATCACTGATTAATCATTAGGTAATGTAAGGGCATTGGCGAAAAAGGAGGTTGTTACTGATTGGCTTTATCAGCAAAAAGAAAGAGATAGCACTGAAGATATAAATGCGATTTTTTGGCGGCAGGTTAAAAATAAGCGAAGAGTGATCGTCTTCACAAATAGAATTAAAAGGTTGAGGATGTGCGAGAATATAGCAGGAAAAGAGAAAACCGAGCCCTTTACGGGCTCGGTTTGAGAGCAGTTAATTACTCATCTTCTAAATAGGTGTAACCGTACAGGCCGCTTTCAAATTCTGCGAGGAACTGCGCACGCAGCTCTTCAGGAATATCGGTCTGCTGGGTCACCTGATCGCGGAACAGCGTCATTAGATCGTTCGGATTAAGCTGTACGTATTCGAGCATATCCGCCACGGTATCGCCCTCATCCGACAGCTGCACTTCCACGCTGCCATCCGGGAACGCAAACACATCAACCGCTTCGGTGTCACCGAACAGGTTGTGCATGTTGCCGAGAATTTCCTGATACGCGCCGACCATAAAGAAGCCGAGCATCGGCGGATTGTCGATGTCGTATTCCGGCATCGGCATGGTGGTGGCAATGCCATCGCCATCGACGTAGTGATCGATGGTGCCATCGGAGTCACAGGTGATGTCGAGCAACACCGCGCGACGCTTCGGCATTTTATTCAGCCCTTCCAGCGGCAGCACCGGGAATAGCTGATCTATGCCCCACGCATCCGGCATCGACTGGAACAGCGAGAAGTTGACGTAAATCTTATCCGCCATACGCTCCTGCAGCTCATCAATGATCGGGCGATGCGCGCGGTTGCTTGGGTCGAGGTGCTGCTGAATATAGTGGCAGATGCTCAGGTAAAGCTGTTCTGCCCAGGCGCGCTGACCGAGATCGTAGGTGCCTGACGAATAACCGGTATGGATGTCGAACAGATCCATTTGGCTATCGTGCAGCCATTCACGCAGCGAACGACGCACGTCAGGTTCGTGCATCTCTTGCCACGTATCCCACAAACTCTGAATCGGACGCGGTGAATCGGCATCCGGTGCCACCGGCGTGCTGAACTCGTTACGCTCAACACCAATGATGTTGGACACCAGCACGGTGTGGTGCGCCGTCACCGCACGACCTGATTCGGTGATCACGGTTGGATGTTCCAAACCGTTCTCTTCACAGGCATCGCCGATTGCCCAAATCACGTTGTTGGCGTATTCGTTCAGGCCGTAGTTGACCGAGCAATCAGACTGCGAGCGTGTTCCTTCATAATCCACGCCCAAACCGCCGCCCACATCGAAGCATTTGATGTTAACGCCCAGCTTCGCCAGCTCAACGTAGAAACGCGCCGACTCACGCACGCCGGTGGCGATGTCGCGGATGTTGGACATCTGCGAACCGAGATGGAAGTGCAGCAGCTGCAGGCTATCGAGACGACCCGCTTTGCGCATAATGTCGACCAGCTGCAATACCTGCGATGCCGCCAGACCAAACTTCGACTTCTCACCACCGCTCGACTGCCACTTGCCCGAGCCCTGCGACGCCAGACGCGCGCGGATACCAAGACGCGGAATCACGTTCAGACGCTCGGCCTCTTCCAGCACCAGACGCACCTCGGTCATCTTCTCGATCACCAGATAGACTTTGTGACCGAGCTTTTCGCCGATCAGCGCCAGACGAATGTATTCGCGATCTTTATAGCCGTTACAAACAATTACTGAACGGGTTTTACCGGCGTGGGCCAGCACCGCCATCAGCTCGGCTTTCGAACCGGCCTCTAAGCCCAGCGGTTCGCCAGAGTTGACCAGCGACTCAATCACGCGCTTATGCTGGTTAACCTTGATCGGGTAAACCAGGAAGTAGTCACCTTTATAGCCGTAAGATTCACGCGCGCGTTTGAAGGCGGCGTTAATCGAACGCAGACGATGCTGGAGAATCTGCGGGAAGCAGAACAGCGCTGGCAGACGTTGGCCGTCGGCTTCGCGCTCTTTCACCAGTTTCGCTAAGTCAACGCGCACTTCCGGCTGATCCGGATCGGGACACACGCTGATGTGCCCCAGCTCGTTGACGTCGTAATAATTGTTTCCCCACCAGGCAATATTGTAGGTACGCAGCATTCTGCTTGCTTCCTGATCGTTCATCGCCACCTCCTGCATGGAGCGGAGTACACCTTGTTCGCCAGCTGACGAACCCTTGATATTCTTCATGTCGTCAGACATCGCGAACCTCAATTTTCCGTTGAAATATGAATTTGTTACCGAGTTTTGTCATGGTGGCGCCGGGTAAAAATTGCCTCATCCTGCTTGCTGCCTCTGTAAGGTTGCAATGTGCAAAGCTGACTCTAAGTGTAAAACACCGCACCGAAGTCGGGGCAAATAGCCTGAGACTTCCACGGTCTGTAGACAGCGAAATGCAGTAATAGATGCAGAGAAATGTTAACCGGCGCGCGTGTCGGGAGAATGAACACAACGTCGATAGAAGAAAAGAACGGGTTTGGAGTGTGAAAGGAGTGCCAGCGCGCCGCAACAGCGCAGTGAACCAAAGCGAGAGAAAGAGTGGTTCATTACTTTAATCACCTCCATCGCCTGCTTAAAGCATGCGAGAAACGGCTTGGGTGAAGGTCAGATTAAATGGCATCTGACGGCGCGACGCACGGCGGCGTCATCCTTTGCGGCTGTGGTCGACAGCAGCGGCGTTTTATACAGCCACGCGGGGTAAATTGCAAAATCTTTGTCAGGTAACTGCGCGCGGTGTCAGGAAATAATTCCACTTGTGATGTTGCGGAAAATGCGGGATCAGAAAAAGCACTGGAAAAGTGCTCACTGAGTAACCTAGAATAGCCGTCCAGATGGTTTTCCATCTAAACTGATTAACATCCAGGCGGTGTGAGTAAATGCTCTCACTTCCTACTGCTTGCGGCTTTGCCTGAAGGGGCGTCGAGTCGGTCTGATCCCACTTACGCTATGCAGTCGTATTCAAACCATTTTTAAGGTAAAGAACAGAATGGCTAAACACCTTTTTACATCTGAGTCCGTATCAGAAGGACATCCTGATAAAATCGCTGACCAAATTTCCGATGCCGTGCTGGATGCGATCCTCGAGCAGGATCCTAAAGCGCGCGTGGCCTGCGAAACTTACGTGAAGACCGGTATGGTGCTGGTTGGCGGTGAAATCACCACCAGCGCATGGGTTGATATCGAAGAGATCACCCGTAATACCGTACGTGAAATCGGCTATGTCCATTCCGATATGGGCTTTGATGCTAACTCTTGCGCAGTGCTGAGCGCGATTGGTAAGCAGTCTCCAGACATTAATCAGGGCGTTGACCGTACCGATCCGCTGGAGCAAGGCGCGGGCGATCAGGGCCTGATGTTTGGCTACGCCAGCAACGAAACCGATGTGCTGATGCCAGCGCCGGTTACCTATGCGCACCGTCTGGTGCAGCGTCAGGCTGAAGTGCGTAAAAGCGGTTCACTGCCGTGGCTGCGTCCGGATGCAAAAAGCCAGATCACCTTCCAGTACGATGACGGCAAAATTGTCGGTATCGATGCGGTTGTGCTGTCAACTCAGCACGCTGAAGATGTCACCACCGCCGATCTGCGTGAAGCGGTGATGGAAGAGATCATCAAGCCGGTTCTGCCGACTGAGTGGATCACCGCCAGCACCAAATATCACATCAACCCAACCGGCCGTTTTGTTATCGGTGGCCCAATGGGCGACTGCGGTTTGACCGGTCGTAAAATCATCGTTGATACCTACGGCGGTATGGCACGTCACGGTGGCGGCGCGTTCTCCGGTAAGGATCCGTCAAAAGTTGACCGTTCTGCCGCTTACGCCGCACGTTATGTGGCGAAGAACATCGTCGCGGCTGGCCTGGCTGACCGTTGTGAAATCCAGGTTTCTTACGCCATCGGCGTGGCTGAGCCAACCTCAATCATGGTTGAAACCTTCGGTACTGAGAAAGTTTCTACCGAGCAGCTGACGCTGCTGGTACGCGAGTTCTTCGACCTGCGTCCATACGGCCTGATTCAAATGATGGATCTGCTGAAACCGATCTATAAAGAGACTGCTGCATACGGTCACTTTGGTCGTGAGCACTTCCCGTGGGAGCAGACTGATAAAGCTGCGCAGCTGCGTGAAGCGGCTGGTTTGAAGTAAGCCTAGAAGCGACATCGTTATTGAGCCCGCCACTGGCGGGCTTTTTTGTGCCTGTAGGGTCGTCATTTATGACGACCTGGTTCCTAACCACTCCAATAACTCCAAACCTCGATTTGTCACTTCCTCCAGGCTGTCTACACTTCTTTCACCTCGCTTACAACTTGGTGATAACGATTACATTTTGAAATCCTTTAACAATCGGCAATTTAGAGATTTTTCAGCGTAGTTATTAACGTGAAAATGCGTTATTTTCAGCGTCCTCTGATTGCCGGTATTTAGTGCGATGTCAGAAACTTAAAGGGTGCTATACCTTACTGGTTACGTAACTATTTCGGGCGGAAAATGCTGGATTGCAGGGTTTCAGCGTGTGTAACCGATTACACTGATGTGATCTTACTCACTTTTTTCCGCCGACAGGTTTCATAACATTGATAACAACAACGATGGATAAACTTTGGAGGCTTCATGCCTGGTAATACTCATAAGAGCAGAACTTCAAATAAGGTCATGACCTTGTTTGTCTGCTTTTTAGCGGCGCTGGCCGGCTTGCTGTTTGGATTGGATATCGGTGTTATCGCCGGTGCTCTGCCTTTCATCGCGAAAGACTTTAACGTCACCGCACATCAGCAAGAGTGGATCGTCAGCTCTATGATGTTTGGTGCAGCTGTGGGTGCTGTGGGTAGCGGCTGGATGTCATCGCGTCTCGGTCGTAAAAAGAGCCTGATGGCCGGTGCGATTCTGTTTGTTATCGGTTCGCTGTGGTCTGCAGGCGCAACCAGCCCGGAAATGCTTATCGCCGCACGTGTGGTGCTTGGCCTGGCCGTTGGTGTCGCCTCTTACACCGCGCCGCTGTATCTCTCTGAAATCGCGCCAGAGAAGATTCGTGGCAGTATGATTTCGCTGTACCAGCTGATGATCACCATCGGTATTCTGGCGGCGTATCTCTCCGATACCGCGTTCAGCGATGCTGGCGCATGGCGCTGGATGCTGGGCATCATCACCATTCCAGCGGTGCTGCTGCTGATTGGCGTGTTCTTCCTGCCGAACAGCCCACGCTGGCTGGCAGCTAAAGGTGATTTCCGCAGTGCTGAGCGCGTGTTGTCGCGTCTGCGTGATACCAGCGAACAAGCAAAACGCGAGCTGGATGAAATCCGTGAAAGCCTGAAAATCAAACAGTCGGGCTGGCAGCTGTTCCAGAGCAACAGCAACTTCCGCCGCGCGGTGTTCCTCGGCGTGCTGTTGCAGGTGATGCAGCAGTTCACCGGTATGAACGTCATCATGTATTACGCGCCGAAGATCTTCGAAATCGCTGGCTTCGCCAATACCACGCAGCAAATGTGGGGCACGGTAATTGTCGGTCTGGTGAACGTACTGGCCACCTTTATTGCTATCGGTCTGGTGGATCGCTGGGGCCGTAAACCTACGCTGGTGCTGGGCTTCATGGTGATGGCGATTGGTATGGGCATTCTCGGCACCATGCTGCACATCGGCATCCACTCGCCAGAAGCGCAGTACTTCGCGGTGGCGATGCTGCTGATGTTCATCATTGGTTTTGCGATGTCTGCCGGTCCGTTGATTTGGGTACTGTGTTCCGAGATTCAGCCGCTGAAAGGCCGCGACTTCGGTATCACGGTTTCCACCGCGACCAACTGGATTGCCAACATGATCGTCGGTGCCACCTTCCTGACCATGCTGAATACGCTGGGCAACGCGCCGACCTTCTGGGTTTACGCCGGTCTGAACGTGTTCTTCATTCTGCTGACACTGGCGCTGATTCCAGAGACCAAAAACGTCTCGCTGGAGCACATCGAGCGCAACCTGATGTCTGGCAAAAAACTGCGCGACATCGGTCAGAAGTAATCCCGATAAGCGAATACAAGGGCTGCCAATTGGCAGCCCTTTTTTACAGGTTCGCCATTAATGGCGACCGCTTCACACTCTGTTGATTCAACCGCTGCAACCTTTTATGCTGCCCCACATGAAAACACCACGCCTTCCCATCGCCTTACAGCAAGCCGTCATGCGCTCGCTGCGCCATTATTTGCAGCTGGCCAACGAAAAGCTGGAACGCCGCTTTGATGAGCCCTCTTTGATCTATCAGCAGCGCGGCACCGCTGCGGGCACCGCATGGCTGGAGAAGTGGGAAATCCGCATCAATCCGGTGCTGCTGCTGGAGAATCAGCAGGCATTTGTTGATGAAGTGGTGCCGCACGAACTGGCGCATCTGCTGGTGTGGAAAACCTTTGGCCGCGTGCCGCCGCACGGCAAAGAGTGGAAATGGATGATGGAGAGCGTGCTGGGTGTGCCTGCGCGTCGCACCCACCAGTTTGAAATCGACTCGGTGCGCAGCAACACCTTTCCCTATCGCTGCAGCTGCCAGCAGCATCAACTTACTGTGCGTCGCCATAACCGCGTGCTGCGCGGTGAAAGCGAATATCGCTGCGTGCACTGCAAAACCCTGCTGCAACCGGGTGAGTTTTTATCGAAATAGTTTAGCAATATAGTTTGTAATATAGTTCAGCAACATAGCCTAATCTCATATCCCGTGCGTCATCATTCTGTTACCCTGCCGCCCTTTTTCAGGACCAGGTTAATTTTTGGAATATGTCTCGCAAAACGCTGCTGTTACTTACCTTATTAGTTGCCCCGCTTAGCGCTTACAGTCTCAGTTTCACTAACTATCATCAAAACAATTTTAGTCAGGCCAAAGCGTATGCCACGCAGATTAATGCTGATGCGCCAGCCGACTTTTACTGCGGCTGCAAAATCAGCTGGCGCGGCAAAAAGGGCGTGCCCGATTTAAACAGCTGCGGCTACAGCGTGCGCAAAAACGCCAATCGCGCCGAACGTATTGAGTGGGAACATGTGATGCCCGCGTGGGAGTTCGGTCATCAGCGTCAGTGCTGGCAAAACGGCGGCCGCAAAAGCTGCAGCAAAGATGCCGATTACCGCCGCATCGAAAGCGATCTGCATAACCTGCAACCCGCGATTGGTGAAGTGAACGGCGACCGCAATAACTTCCAGTACAGCCAGTGGAACGGCGGCGAACAGCAGTACGGTCAATGCGGCATGAAGGTCGATTTTAAGCAGAAACTGGCGCAGCCGCCGGAGCGTGCGCGTGGTGCCATTGCCCGCACTTACTTCTATATGCGCGACCAATATCATCTGCGCCTGTCGCGTCAGCAAACTCAGCTGTTTACCGCGTGGGATAAGCAATATCCGGTGACGACGTGGGAGTGCGAGCGTGACAATCGCATCGCTAAAGTGCAGGGAAATCATAATTCCTACGTACAGCAGGCTTGCCAGCGCTAAAAGCGCTACCCTACACTAGCTTTTTTTCGATTGCGCCGTGTCTGCTGACACGGCATAACGCTGGCAGGAACCGCATGCGTATACCTCGCATTTATCATCCCGAATCTCTCGAAGTTAACAGTGAAGTCTTCCTCGACGAGGATGCCGCTAACCATGTCGGACGCGTGCTGCGCATGACGGCCGGTCAGCAAATTGAGCTGTTTGATGGCAGTAATCTGACTTTTAGCGCCGAAATCACCCAGGCTGATAAAAAGCGTGTAAAAGTAAGGGTCCTTGCCAGTCAGGCTGATGACCGTGAATCCCCGCTGCATTTACACCTCGGCCAGGTGATGTCGCGCGGTGAAAAAATGGAATTCACTATCCAGAAATCGATCGAACTTGGCGTGAATGTGATTACGCCCTTGTTTTCTGAACGCTGCGGCGTAAAGCTGGATGCCGAGCGACTGGCGAAAAAAATTCAGCAATGGCAGAAAATCGCGATTGCCGCCTGTGAACAGTGCGGCCGTAATCGTGTGCCGGAAATTCGCGAACCGATGACGTTACAAGCCTGGTGCGCGGAAGCCGAAGACGGTTTGAAGCTCAATTTGCATCCGCGCGCCAGCCACAGCATCAATACGCTGCCGCAGCCGGTTGAGCGCCTGCGCTTACTGATTGGGCCGGAAGGTGGCTTAACAGCCGATGAAATTGCCATGACCGCGCAGCAGGGTTTTACCGATATTCTGCTTGGACCACGCGTGTTGCGCACCGAAACCACCGCACTCACCGCCATTACGGCACTTCAGGTGAGGTTTGGTGACCTCGGTTAAGCGATACTTTCGGGTTCGAACGTAACTTCACAGCACAACGCTTTCGGGGTAGTTGCTTCCCCATTTAGGAGAGAATAATGATTAAGCTTGGCATCGTTATGGACCCAATTTCGTCCATCAACATTAAAAAAGACACCAGCTTCGCCATGTTGCTGGAAGCACAGCGCCGTGGTTACGAAATTCATTACATGGAGATGAGCGATCTCTCCCTGCGCGGTGGCGTGAGCTATGCGCGCACCCGTCTGCTGAGCGTTGAGCAGAACTACGACAACTGGTACACGTTTGGCAGCGAGCAGAATATCCCGCTGGCCGATCTCAACGTGGTGCTGATGCGTAAAGATCCGCCGTTCGACACCGAATTTATCTACGCCACTTACCTGCTGGAACGCGCAGAAGAGCAAGGCACGCTGATCGTCAACAAACCGCAGAGCCTGCGCGACTGCAACGAGAAGCTGTATACCGCGTGGTTTGCCGACCTGACGCCAGATACGCTGGTCACGCGCAATAAAGAGCAGCTGCGCGCCTTCTGGCAGGAACATGGCGACGTGATCCTGAAGCCGCTGGACGGCATGGGCGGCGCATCGATCTTCCGCGTGAAGCAAGACGATCCCAACTTTGGCGTGATCACCGAAACTCTGACCAATCACGGCCAGAACTTCTGCATGGCGCAGAACTATCTGCCAGCGATCAAAGATGGCGACAAACGCGTATTGGTGGTGGATGGCGAACCTGTGCCGTACTGCCTGGCGCGTATTCCGCAAGGTGGCGAAACGCGCGGCAACCTGGCGGCCGGTGGCCGTGGTGAAGCGCGTCCGCTGAGCGACAGCGACTGGGAAATTGCACGTCGCGTCGGCCCAACGCTGAAAGCTAAAGGGCTGATTTTTGTCGGCCTGGATATCATCGGTGATAAACTGACTGAAGTTAACGTGACCAGCCCAACCTGCGTACGTGAAATCGAGGCCGCGTTCCCGATATCGATCACTGGCATGCTGATGGATGCCATTGAGAAACGCCTGGGCTGATGCCGTCGGAGTCTCCACTCCGTGAACACCCAAAACCGGCGCTGCCGCGGCTGCGCCGGTTATTTTTGGTATACGAGTGATAATGAATTTACAGCATCATTTTTTAATTGCGATGCCGTCGCTGCAGGACCCACTGTTCAAACGCTCGGTAGTCTATATCTGCGAGCACAATGAAGATGGTGCCATGGGTTTGATCGTGAATAAGCCGATGGATAACCTGACGGTTGAAGGCATTCTGAAAAAGCTAAAAATTAGCGCATCCGAACGCGATCCTGCCATCAAACTGGACAAGCCGGTGTTCGCCGGGGGTCCGCTGGCGGAAGATCGTGGTTTCATCCTGCACTCGGCGCAGCGCATTTACTCCTCGAGCATTCGTATTTCAGACACCACGGTGATCACCACTTCGCGTGATGTGCTGGAAGCGATCGGTACCACTTCACAGCCCGATAACGTGCTGGTAGCGCTGGGATATTGCGCCTGGGAGAAAGGTCAGCTGGAAGATGAGCTGCTGGAGAATGCCTGGCTCACCTCGCCTGCTAACACCAATATTCTGTTCCAGACGCCCATCGCTGAGCGCTGGCGTGAAGCGGCACGCGGTTTAGGTGTTGATATTCACAATATTGCCACCGATGCAGGACACGCCTGATGGCCAGTGAAACCTTACTGGGCTTCGATTTCGGCACCAAAAGCATCGGCGTTGCGGTGGGTCAGCAGTTAACGGGCACCGCCCGCGCGTTAACGGCGCTCAAAGCGCAGGATGGCACGCCGGACTGGAAGCTGATCGAAAAGTTGCTGAAAGAGTGGCAGCCCGATTATGTGGTGGTGGGTTTGCCGCTGAATATGGATGGCACCGAACAGGAGCTCACCGCGCGCGCACGTAAGTTCGCCAATCGACTGCATGGCCGTTTTGGCGTTCGCGTCGAGCTGCAGGACGAACGCCTGAGCACCGTCGAAGCGCGTGCCGACCTGTTTGAACGCGGCGGCTTTCGTGCGCTGCAGAAAGGCCAGGTCGATTCCCAATCTGCCGTGATTATCCTCGAAGATTGGTTTGATACGCATTAATGCGCACCCTACGGTAAATCCATACACGCTGCCGTTATTGGCTTGTCGTAGGGTCGCCATTCATGGCGACCGTTGCCAACGCCTTCAAATCATCCCCGCTAACTGCCGCGCCTGCTCGCTCTGCGCAAATGTCTGCATGCCCGCCTGCGCACCGGTTTGCAACACGCCCGGCAACTGATGCATCTTGCCCTCGCGAATCAGATTCGCCACCGCCGGCGTCGCCACCAACACTTCAAACAAGCCAATACGCCCGCCCGCTTTCGCCGGCACTAAACGCTGCGCCAGCACCGCTTTCAGGCTGCCCGCTAATTGGGTGCGCACCAGGTTTTTCTCCTCGGCAGGGAACACATCCACCAGCCTATCAACCGCCTGGGTTGCGCCGCGCGTATGGAGCGTAGCCAGCACCAGATGGCCGGTTTCTGCCGCAGTGAGCGCCAGGCGGATGGTTTCGCTGTCGCGCAGTTCGCCGAGCAGAATCACATCAGGATCTTCACGCAGCGCGGCTTTCAGCCCGTGTTGAAACGATGCGCAATGTGCGCCGACTTCGCGCTGCTGAATCAGCGATCGCTGGCTGCGATGCACAAACTCAATCGGATCTTCCAGCGTCAGGATGTGCCGCGCCTGCTGGCGGTTCAGGCAATCCACCATCGCCGCCAGCGTAGTGGATTTGCCGCTGCCGGTGGCGCCGGTAATTAAAATCAGCCCCTCTTCCAGCTGTAACAGCTGGCTCACTACGTCGGGTAAATGCAGACTGCTGAGATCGGGCGCCTGGCTGGCAATCAACCGCAGCGCCAGCGATAAGCCGTGACGCTGCATAAAAAGGTTGGCGCGCAGTCGAATGCCGCTGGCAAGCGTGATGGCAAAGTCAACGTGGCCGTTCTCCTCCAGCTCGGCCTGTTGCGACGCTGTGAGCCACTGCTGCATAAAGGCTTCCAGCCAGCCGCCATCCAGTGCGTTTTGCTGCGGAATCGGCTCCAGCACGCCTTGTCGCCGCCAGTGCGGCAAATGTCCGCTGCAAAGGTGCAGATCGGCGGCGTTATGCTTTACACTAAGGGCCACAATTTCATCCAACTCCATTTAACTTCTCCTGACTATGACTTCCATTGAGCACAACTTACAGCAAGTGCGTGAGCGTATCGCCGCTGCCGCCGCACGTTGCGGCCGCGCGCCAGAAGAAATTACGCTGCTTGCAGTGAGCAAAACCAAACCTGCGAGCGCGGTCGCAGAAGCCATTGCCGCTGGACAACAAGCGTTCGGTGAAAATTACGTGCAGGAAGGGGTTGAAAAAGTGGCTGAACTGGCCGCACATCCTGATTTGCAATGGCACTTTATCGGCCCGCTGCAATCCAATAAAAGCCGTCTGGTAGCGGAAAACTTCGCCTGGTGCCACACCGTTGACCGCCAGCGCATCGCGCAGCGCCTGAACGATCAGCGCCCGGCGTCGTTGCCGCCGCTCAACGTGTTAATTCAGGTAAATATCAGTGACGAGAACAGCAAATCTGGCATCATGCTGGAGGCGTTGCCGGAGCTGGCGCAACAGATCGCCGCACTGCCGCAGCTGCGCTTGCGGGGGCTAATGGCGATTCCGGCACCCGAATCAGACTACGCGCGGCAATTAGCGGTGTGTCAGCAGATGGCCGCCGCGTTTTATGCCTTAAAACAGGATTATCCTGACGTCGATACGCTTTCTCTGGGAATGAGCGACGATATGGACGCGGCTATCGCCGCGGGCAGCACCATGGTGCGTATTGGCACCGCCGTTTTTGGCGCGCGGGATTATGCGCGACCTTCACAACAATAATTGAGGAACCTCATGTTAACACTGACGTTTTTAGTCAAAACGCTGATCGATTTGTACGTGATGGTGCTGCTGCTGCGCATCTGGATGCAGTGGTCGCGCTGTGACTTCTACAACCCGCTGGCGCAGTTTGTCGTGAAGATCACCCAACCGATTATCAAGCCGCTGCGCCGCGTGATCCCGGCGATTGGGCCGATTGATACCGCATCGCTGCTGCTGGCCTTTGTGCTGACCACGCTGAAATATCCGATTTTACTGCTGATTCAGGTCGGCGTGTTCTCGGTTGATCCCACCAACCTGCTGGTTGGTCTGTTGTCGCTGGTGAAATCTGCCGGTTATCTGGTGTTCTGGGTGATCATCATTCGTTCGCTGATGAGCTGGATCAGCCAGGGTCGCGGCCCGGTGGATCAGGTTTTGATGCAGCTGACTGAACCGCTGATGTCGCCAATTCGCCGTATTCTGCCGGCGATGGGCGGTATCGATTTCTCTGCCATGATTGTGATTCTGGTGCTGTACGCGCTGAATTTCCTCGGCATGGACCTGTTCCCAGGTCTCTGGTATTTGCTGTAATTCGTCTATCTGGAACTGTTATGCAAAAAGTTGTTCTCGCTACCGGTAATCCGGGCAAAGTTCGTGAACTGGCCGATCTGTTGGCGGCCTTCGGGCTTGATATCGTGGCGCAAACTGAACTCGGCGTTGAGTCGGCGGAAGAAACCGGCCTGACCTTTATCGAAAACGCCATTCTGAAAGCGCGTCATGCGGCCGAGATCACCGGCTTACCGGCGATTGCCGATGATTCCGGTCTGGCGGTCGATGCGCTGGGCGGCGCGCCGGGGATTTACTCCGCGCGCTATGCGGGCGTTGATGCCAGCGATCAGCAAAATCTCGAAAAGCTGCTGGTAGCATTAGAAAAGGTGCCGGATGGGGAACGTCAGGCGCAGTTCCACTGCGTGCTGGTTTACGTGCGTCACGCCGCCGATCCAACGCCGCTGGTGTTCCACGGTAGCTGGGCCGGCGAAATCACCCGCGCGGCAGCGGGCGCAGGCGGTTTCGGTTACGATCCCATCTTTTATGTACCTGAATTAGGTAAAACGGCGGCAGAGCTGAGTAAAGACGAAAAGCGCGCCGTCTCTCACCGTGGAAAAGCATTGACGCTGCTGCTGGAAGCGATGCGCAATGCCTGATTTTTTACCTGAGTTGCCGCCATTAAGCCTATACATCCACATTCCGTGGTGTGTGCAGAAGTGTCCGTATTGTGATTTCAACTCTCACGCGTTAAAAGGCGAGGTGCCGCACATTGAGTATGTGCAGCACCTGCTTAACGATCTCGAACAGGATTTGCCGCTGACCGGTGGGCGTGAAGTGCGCACTATTTTCATCGGCGGCGGTACGCCAAGCCTGCTGAGCAGCAATGCAATGCAGATGCTGATGGACGGCGTGCGTGCGCGTTTGCCGCTGGCGGCCGATGCGGAAATCACCATGGAAGCCAATCCAGGCACCGTGGAAGCCGATCGCTTTAGCGGCTACCAGAAAGCCGGTATTAACCGTATTTCGATTGGCGTGCAGAGTTTCAGTCCCCAAAAGCTGGAGCGCCTTGGCCGCATTCACGGGCCGGAAGAAGCGGTGCGCGCTGCACAGCTGGCGGAAGGTTTAGGTCTGCGCAGCTTTAACCTCGACCTGATGCACGGCTTGCCGGATCAGTCGCTGGAAGAAGCGCTGGATGATTTGCGCCAGGCGATTGCGCTCAACCCACCGCATCTGTCGTGGTATCAGCTGACGATTGAGCCAAATACCTTATTCGGATCGCGTCCGCCGAAACTGCCGGATGACGATGCGCTGTGGGATATCTTTGAGCAAGGTCATCAACTGCTGAGCGCTGCGGGCTATCAACAATATGAGACATCGGCGTATGCCAAACCGGGTTATCGCTGCGAGCACAATCTCAACTATTGGCGCTTCGGTGATTACCTCGGCATTGGCTGTGGCGCACATGGCAAGCTGACGCAAGCCGATGGTCGCATCGTGCGTACGGTGAAAACCCGTCATCCGCGCGGCTTTATGAAAGGCAACTATCTCGATAAGCAGCACGACGTGGCTGAGAACGACAAGCCGTTCGAGTTCTTTATGAACCGTTTCCGTCTGCTGGAGGCAGCACCGCGTGCCGATTTCCGTCGCTATACCGGCATGGATGAGCAGGTGATTCGCCCGCAAATTGAGGCGGCGATAAGTGCGGGATATGTGGTGGAAACCACGGAGAACTGGCAGATTACCGAGAAAGGGAAACTGTTCCTGAACTCGCTGCTGGAGCTGTTCTTAAGCGAAGATGAGTGAGTAAAAAAGGCCGGGAAACCGGCCTTTTAGTTTTTTTAACCTTTAACGCCCTGCATCAAGCCTTTGCGCTGATCTTCAAGTACGGTAACGCGGTTACACACTTCGTGGCCGAAGTTATGGAAATCCTGCTCCTGCTTATTCCATTCCGCCTGCACCGACTGCTGTAAGCCACCAAGGTTGCCCATGATTGCCTGCAATGGATTGCTGCCGTTTGCCGCCTGGCTGCTGCCCATTTCGTTGAGGCTATCCTGCATGATGCCGCCGAGCGTGCTCTGTACCAGCTTCTCGCCTTCCGCGCGCACCTGATCGATAGCCTGATGATGGAAGGTCAAGCCGTCTGGACGATGCTCAATAATGCGGTTCATTTGCTGCTTGAGCTGACCATCCAGCTTGGTGAGGCGATTACGCACGTTGCTATTCTCGCCGAGCTTTTCGACAATCACTTTATCCAGCGCCACGCGGCTGCGCTCCAGACGCGAGGTCGCGCCGCTATCGATCCACGGCAAATCGCGACGCAGCGCGGTTTGATAATCGATGGCTTTCTGGCGCGCGGCGTTATCCACGTTGACCTTCTGGCCATTAAACTGCACATCGCCCTGCGGAGTGATTTCGAGGTTGCCGTTGGTTCCCACCACCTGCACGCTCTGCGGTTTAATGATCACATCATCCTGTGGCTTGACGCTGCACTCGTATGCAGCCTGAGCCTGAGTTGCCGCCAGCAGCAGCGCGGCGATAAGTGCCTTACGAACCATGAAATCTCCTGAGCAATAAAAAGGTCGCCATAAATGGCGACCCTACGAATTCCGTTGTAGGGTGGCCATTTATGGCCACCTTCCCGCATCAACCACTAAAACTTAGTCCCACCAAACGTCGAAGAGTTCAGTCACCTGCACATCTGTCAGGTTGTGGGCTTCCAGCCACTTGCGCACCAGCTCGCGATGTTCATCGGTGCATTTGCCGGTTTCCTGCAAGCACACCAGACCTTCCCACACCAAATAACCGCTGCCGTCATACGCCAGACCATTCGGCGCGATCACTTCATTAATGAACTGATCAACAGTGGCGTCGATTTGCTCCTCGGTGGTGCCTTCGGCAAAACGCCATGCGACGGAGAAGCCTAATTCCTGAAACTCATCAATATGCAGTTTTTTACGCAAACGACGGCTACGCTGTACGGCCATTATTTCACCCTCTCAAACATCAGATCCCATACGCCATGGCCCAGTCGCTGCCCGCGCTGCTCAAACTTGGTTAACGGACGCGTTTCTGGACGCGGCACGTAATTATTACTTTCCGACTGATTTTTATATCCGTCGATGCTGCTCATCACTTCTAACATGTGTTCGGCGTAGGCTTCCCAATCGGTCGCCATATGGAACACGCCGCCCAGCTTCAATTTGCGCATCACCAGCTCAGCAAACGGCACCTGTACGATGCGGCGTTTGTTATGGCGCGCTTTGTGCCACGGATCCGGGAAGAACAGCTGCACCATGCGCAGCGAGTTATCCGGAATCATCTTCTGCAGCACTTCCACCGCGTCGTGACACATCACGCGCAGGTTTTCCACGCCCGCTTCCTTCGCCGATGCAAGGCAAGCACCCACGCCCGGCGCATGCACTTCCAGGCCGAGGAAGTTCTGATGCGGATTATTCTGCGCCATGGTCACCAGCGAGGCGCCCATGCCGAAACCAATTTCCAGCACCACCGGCGCGTCGCGGCCAAACAGCTTCACCAGATCCAGCGGCTCCTGCTGGAACTCCACGCCCATCTCCGGCCATAAATTATCGAGCGCGAGCTGCTGTCCTTTCGTTAAGCGCCCCTGACGGCGCACAAAACTGCGGATACGGCGTAATGGCCGCCCGTTCTCATCAAATTCTGGGGTGATGACGTCATTAATCATGTTGAAGCCTGCTGGTTAGCCTGTTCTGGGAAACGGGCATTATGCAAAGTTAGGAAGCAGAAGCAAGCCTTTGCAATGTTCCGGTTTACACCCTGAGGTCTCTGTGCTGGAATTCCTGCCTGATTGTAGAGTAAACACGGAAAATTTCCTTCTTATGATGCAAGCGCCGACGTTCGCGCAACAAGTGCTGGATTGGTATCAGCGCTTCGGTCGCAAAACCCTGCCGTGGCAGCAGGAGAAAACGCCGTACAAGGTATGGCTCTCTGAAGTGATGCTGCAGCAAACCCAGGTTGCTACCGTCATTCCCTATTTTGAACGCTTTATGGCGCGTTTCCCAACTGTGGCCGATCTGGCGGCTGCGCCGCTGGATGAAGTGCTGCATCTGTGGACCGGTCTCGGCTATTACGCGCGTGCGCGTAATCTGCACAAAGCCGCGAAACAGGTGGTGGAGATGCATGGCGGCGAGTTCCCGCGTAACTTTGACGATGTTGCAGCGCTGCCGGGCATTGGTCGTTCTACTGCGGGCGCGGTGTTATCGCTGTCGCTCGGTCTGCACTTCCCGATTCTGGATGGCAACGTAAAACGCGTGCTGGCGCGCTGCTACGCGGTGGGCGGCTGGCCGGGTAAAAAGGACGTTGAAAAACGGCTGTGGCAGATCAGCGAAGAAGTCACGCCAGCGGCAGGCGTCAGCCAGTTTAATCAGGCAATGATGGACCTTGGCGCGTTAGTATGTACTCGCTCACGCCCTAAATGCGAAATCTGCCCGCTCAGTAGCGGATGCGTCGCTTATGCCAACAGCAGCTGGGCTGAATATCCAGGTAAAAAACCCAAGCAGACCTTGCCAGAACGTAGCGGCTGGATGTTGATGATGCAGGATGGCGATGACGTGTGGTTAGAGCAGCGTCCACCGGTTGGCCTGTGGGGCGGATTGTTCTGCTTCCCACAATTTACAAGTGAGCAAGCGCTAACTGACTGGCTAACCGAGCGCGGCATTCATGCCAAACCGAAGCAGCTCACCGCGTTCCGCCATACCTTTAGCCATTTCCACTTAGACATTGTGCCTATGTGGCTAGCATGGCCTTCGGCTGGGTCGCTGATGGATGAAGCGGGCGGTCTCTGGTATAACTTAGCGCAACCACCGTCAGTGGGTTTGGCGGCGCCGGTTGAGCGCTTGCTGCATGAATTGCGCCATCCCCAGCAGCTTACGCGTCGAGCAGACGTGACCGAAGAGGAAGAGTAATGAGCCGCACCATTTTTTGTACTTATCTGCAACGCGACGCTGAAGGTCAGGACTTTCAGCTCTATCCTGGCGAGCTGGGTAAGCGCATCTTTAATGAGATCTCCAAAGAAGCCTGGCAGCAGTGGATGTCCAAGCAAACCATGCTGATCAATGAGAAGAAATTGAGCATGATGAACCCGGAAGATCGCAAAGTGCTGGAGAAGGAGATGATCAATTTCCTGTTCGAAGGCAAAGATGTGCACATTGAAGGTTACACCCCGCCAGAAAAATAACCGTTCAGGGCTTCCCTTTGAGGCCCTCTTTTTCGATTCAGGCACGCATTAACAATGAATAAAAAACTGATAGCGCTCTTGGTGATTGCACCACTTTTGGTCTCCTGCTCCGGACAAAAAAAATCGCAGTACCATGAAGAGTGGGTCAAGGACACCAACGGTTTTGATATTTTGATGGGTCAGTTTGCCCACAATATTGAAAACATTTGGGGAATCAATGAAGTTCTGATCGCCGGACCGAAAGATTACGTCAAATATAGCGACGGCTATTACACCCGCAGTCACATCAACTTTGACAGCGGTAGCATCACCATTGAGACCATTTCCGGCACCGATCCGATGGCCAGCCTGCGTCAGGCGATCATCACCACGCTGTTGATTGGCGAAGATCCGGGCAATGTCGATCTCTACTCCGATGCCAACGATATTCAAATCAGTAAAGAGCCGCTGCTGTACGGCCAGGTGCTGGATAATACCGGCCAGCCGATTCGCTGGCAGGGCCGCGCCGGTAGCTTTGCTGATTATCTGATTCAAAACAAACTGCAGAAACGCACCTCCGGATTGCACGTCATCTGGTCGGTTACCATTCCGATGGTGCCAAACCACCTCGACAAACGTGCGCACAAATATCTGCCGATGGTGCGCAAAGCCGCTGAGCAATATGGCGTCGATGCGTCATTGATTCTGGCGATTATGCAGATTGAATCGAGCTTCAACCCGTATGCGGTGAGCCATGCTGATGCGCTGGGACTGATGCAGGTGGTGCAGCATACTGCCGGTGTCGATGTGTTCCGCATGAAGGGCAAAGGCGGCAAACCGAGCCGCAGCTATCTGCTTGATCCTGAGAATAATATTGATGCGGGCACCGCGTATTTGTCGCTGCTGCAGAGAAGTTATTTAGGTGGGATTCAGGATCCGACATCACGGCGTTATGCGGTGATTACGGCGTACAACGGCGGTGCGGGCAGCGTGCTGCGCGTGTTCTCCAGCGATAAGGATCGCGCGTTCTCGTCAATAAATAGTATGTCGCCGACGGAAGTTTACCAGACGCTGACCACCAACCATCCATCGGCGGAATCGCGGCGTTATCTGTATAAAGTGAGTCAGGCGCAGCGCAGTTATCGTCGGTTTTAAGATAAGGTATTGATTTAAAAAGGTGGGCATAAATGCCCACCCTACGTGTAGGGTCGCCATTCATGGCGACCTTTTTAATGACGAATCAAATCTCACACCATCATATTCGCCACTAAACACAAACGCCCGCTCTCATCTTCTTCGGTGTAAACCCCTTGCAGCTCCGGCGAGAAGCCCGGCAGCAGGTTGATGCCCTCTTCCAGCGCAAGGAAATAGCGCTGCACCGCACCGCCCCACACTTCGCCAGGCACCACGCACAGCACGCCTGGTGGATACGGCAAGGCGCCTTCGGCCGCAATGCGCCCTTCGGCTTTGGCAATCGGCACCAGCTCCACTTCGCCACGAATATAGGCCTGATGCGCATCCTGCGGATTCACTTTCACCGGCGGGAAACAGGCTGAACGGAACATCGCTTTCTGCAGATCCTTAACGTCGAAACTGACGTAGAGATCGTGCATCTCCTGACACAAGCGGCGCAGCGTGTAACCCTTGTAGCGTTCAATATTCTTGCGATACACGCTCGGCAGCACTTCCGCCAGCAGCGCATCCTCGCGCACGTGCTGCTCAAACTGCACCAGCATCGCCACCAGATGCGCCATCTTCTCCGGCGTTTCTGCTGGCGTCAGCAGGAACAGAATCGAATTAAGGTCGCACTTCTCCGGCACGATGCCGTTCTCGCGCAGATAGTTGGCCAGAATAGTCGCTGGAATACCGAAGCTGGTGTACTCACCGCTGGCGGCGTCAATGCCCGGCGTGGTAAGCAGCAGCTTGCAGGGATCAACCAGATACTGTTGTTCAGCGTAACCTTCAAAGCCGTGCCACTTCGCGCCCGGTTCCAGGCTGAAGTAAGCAGGATCGGCGGCGATAGCTTCCGTTTCCGCCGCTTGCCACAGCTTGCCGTGGACATTCTCCGGCAGGAACGGCTGAATCATCTCGCAACGTTCGAGAATCGCTTTGCGCGCGTCAATGCCGATAGTGACGCACTCGTGCCACATGCTGCGTCCCGCCTCGCCTTTATGCATGCGGGCGTTGATATCCAGCGCGGCAAACAGCGGATAGAACGGGCTGGTTGAGGCGTGCAGCATAAACGCATTGTTGAGGCGCTTGTGCGGACAGAAACGCTTCTGCCCACGGATGTGATTGTCTTTCTTGTGGATCTGCGACGTCTGCGAGAAACCGGCCAGCTGCTTGTGCACCGATTGCGTGACAAAGATGCCCGGATCGTTCTCGTTCAACTCCAGCGTCAGCGGCGAACAGCCCGCCATCAGCGGAATAAATTGCTCGTAGCCAACCCACGCCGAATCGAACAGGATGTAATCGCACAGATGACCGATGCGATCGACCACCTGACGCGCGTTGTACACCGTGCCATCGTAGGTGCCGAGCTGAATGATCGCCAGGCGGAATGGACGCTGTTCGTTGGCACGATCGGGAGCCACTTTGGCGATTTCTTCACGCAGATAAGCTTCGTCAAAACAGTGCGCATCAATGCCGCCGATAAAGCCAAACGGATTGCGCGCCGCTTCCAGATAGACCGGCGTTGCGCCCGCCTGAATCAGCGCGCCATGATGGTTGGATTTGTGGTTGTTGCGGTCAAACAGCACCAGATCGCCGCGCGTTAGCAGCGCGTTGGTCACCACTTTGTTGGCGCTGGACGTGCCGTTGAGTACGAAGTAGGTTTTGTCGGCGTTAAACACTTTCGCCGCGAACTTCTGCGCATCTTTGGCTGAACCTTCGTGGATCAGCAGATCGCCGAGCTTAACGTCGGCATTGCACATATCAGAACGGAAGACGTTCTCACCGTAGAACTCATAGAACTGACGTCCCGCCGGATGTTTGCGGAAAAAGGCGCCACCCTGATGTCCCGGACAGGCAAACGTGCTGTTCTGCATATCGACGTAGCGCGTTAACGTGTCGAAGAACGGTGGCAGCAACTCGGCTTCATAGGCCTGCGCGGCGTCTTCCAGCGCGTCCCACTCTTCTGGCGCGCCGTTGATTTCACCGGTGACGCCGGGCAGCTTCAGCACTTCTTCATCGAACGCATTGGCGACAAACACCGGCAGATTAAAGCCGATTTTGCGTAACAGCGTCAGCACGCCACTGCGCGTGTCCGACAAGGTGATCACGACCGCCGCGACATCGGTAAAGTCGGTATTGTCCAGCGTCACCACGTCGCGCGCAGTGTTCAGACTAAGGGTTGGCGCTACAGCAACGCTGGCAGCAATTTTCAATGGGTTCATAACACAAATCCCTGAGAGAGGATGAGTGGGTGCCGATGGCACAGCAATGAGGAGGTTTCCTCGGCGAAGTAAATCTGGGAGTTGATCACTAACTGGGGCGCAATAATGTCATCTTTTTTTTGCGGGAACAACCCGCGGCGGGTAAGGGTTGGGTAAGGCAAAAAAAGGAGTACTATTACCCCACTTTCCTCAACCAGCCGGAGGCTGCATGTTCAAGGCATTGGTCATTGAAAATGATGAACAGGGATACCGCACATCCCTGAAAGATCTGTCAGAAAAACAACTGCCCGATCAGGATGTCACCCTCGAAGTAAGCTACTCCACGCTCAACTACAAAGACGCGCTCGCCATCTGCAACAAAGGCCCGATTGTGCGGCAATTCCCGATGGTGCCCGGCATCGATTTTGTTGGCCGGGTGATCAGCAGCCGCCATGCCGAATGGCAGCAGGACGATGTGGCGCTGCTCACCGGCTGGGGCGTAGGTGAAAAACATTGGGGCGGACTGGCGCAGAAAGCCAGCGTCTCGGGCGACTGGCTGGTGAAAGTGCCTGCCGCACTGAGCCCGCTGCAAACCATGGCGATTGGCACCGCTGGCTTCACCGCCATGCTGTGCGTACTGGCGCTGGAAAAACAGGGCATCACGCCGCAGCATGGCCCGGTTTTAGTCACCGGCGCGAGCGGCGGCGTGGGCAGTTTCAGCGTCAGCTTACTAGCACGTCTCGGCTATGAGGTTATTGCTTCCAGCGGTCGCGCCAGCGATAGCGATTACCTGATCAACACGCTTGGCGCCTCGTCGATTATCGATCGCGCAGAGCTGAGCGAGCCGGGCAAACCGCTGGCAAAAGAGCGCTGGGCGGCGGCGATTGATAGCGTTGGCAGCCACACGCTGGCCAATGTGTTAGCGGGCATCAAGCGCGATGGCGTAGTAGCGGCGTGCGGTATGGCGCAGGGTTTGGATCTGCCGACCAGCGTCGCGCCGTTCATTCTGCGTGGCGTGGTGCTGGCGGGCGTGGATAGTGTGATGTGCGCCAAACCGCTGCGTCAGCAGGCGTGGCAGCGACTGGCGGAACTGGTGGATGGCGACCTGTTGCAACAGTTAACCAAGGTGATTCCGCTGAGCGAAGCGCGTGAAGGTGCTGAGCAGCTGCTGGCGGGTAAAGTACGCGGACGTTTAATCGTCGATTGCCGCTGAGTAGGGCCGCCATTCATGGCGACCTTATACACATCAATCACGGCCAGGTGGGCATGAATGCCCACCCTACGAAACATCATGCGCGCAGCTGAATCTGCGGCCTGCCCTTCTCATCCTGCAGCACCACATCCAGTTCCGCCTGATACCAGCGCGTCAGCGTGTGTTCAGTCATCACTTCATGCGGCGCACCTTCTGCCACCAGCTTGCCCTGATGCAGCAACAGCACGCGATCCGACCACAGCGACGCGAGATTAAGATCGTGCAGCACGGTACAGACGCTGAAGCGCCCGTTGCGCGTCAGGCGATGCAGCAAACGCAAACTGTGCTGCTGCCAGAACAGATCCAGCGCAGATGTGGGTTCGTCGAGAAACAGCCAGCCGCGCGGACCATCGTCGTGCCACAGCTGAGCCAGCACGCGCGACAGCTGCACGCGCTGCTGTTCACCACCGGAAAGCGATCGATAATCGCGCTTTGCCAGCTCAAGGCTGCCGGTAATCTGCATCACTTCTTCTATTACCGCTTTGGATTGACCGCCCGGCCAGGGCGCACGCCCCATCGCCACCACATCGGCAGCAGGCAGTGGAAAACTCACGCTATTTTGCTGACGCATCACCGCGCGGCGCTGCGCCAGCGGTTCGCGCGGCCAGCTGTTTAGCGGTCGATCGCCAAGCCAGCACTCGCCCGCTTCAGGCGTGAGAAAGCCGGTAAGCAAACGCAGCAGCGTGGATTTCCCCGCGCCGTTGGGACCGATCAGCGCAATCATTTCGCCAGGCTGTAAAGTCAGGGAAACGTCGTCGATCAAGGCGCGTGAGCCGTGGCTAAAACGCAGTCCGCGCGCCTGCATGCAGTCACTCATTCATCCCCCTTGGGCTCACGCAGAATCAGCCAGAGAAACCACGGGCCGCCCAGCAGGCTGGTTAATAAGCCAACCGGCATTTCCGCCGGCACCACCACCGTGCGCGCCAGCGTATCGGCCAGCAGCAGTAAAATCGCGCCAGCCAGCGCCGAACCCGGCAGCATCCAGCGATGATCGCTGCCGAGACAGAAGCGCATCAGGTGCGGTACCACTAAACCGACAAAGCCGATAATGCCGCTCACCGCGACGGCGGTGCCTACCAGCAAAGCGCTCAGCACCAGCAGCTGACGCTGCGTGCGCTTAACGTCGATGCCCATGTAATGCGCATCCTCTTCGCCGAGTTGCAGCAAGTTGAGACGACGCGCGCGCAGCTGAATCGCCATTAATGCAGGCAGAATCAGCACTGCGCACACCAGCAAACTCGGCCACTGCGCCGCGCTCAAACTGCCCATGCCCCACAGCGCCAGCTGACGTAGCTGTTGATCGTTACTCAGCCACGACAGCACGCCAACCGCCGCACCGCACAAGGCATTGATGGCGATGCCGACCAACAACAGGCGCGAGAGATTGCCCAGCGCCAGACGGCTAAAACTGAAGATCAGCAGCGTCACCACCAAACTGCCCATAAAGGCAGCGAGGGTTGGCAGCCACAGCGCCAGCAACGGCGGCAAGCCGAGCGGTATGACAATCGATATCGCCACCGCCAACCCCGCTCCGCTGCTGATGCCAAGCAAACCGGGATCGGCCAGCGGATTACGAAACAATCCCTGCATCACCGCGCCGGATACCGCCAGCGCCATGCCGAGCAGCACCGCCAGCAGCACGCGCGGCAGGCGGATGTTGATCCAGATTTGCCACGCCATATCGCTAAGCGGCGCACGCAGCAAGGTGCGCATTGAAAGCGGCATCGCGCCGAAGTTGGCGGCCATCAGCATTAATATCAGCGTGCTGATGGCCATCAACAGCAGCCAGCGCATCACCGATGCATTAGTCATGTTTTATAGCTTCAGCGGCACGGCGCAACTTCACAATCGCGCCCGGTGTATCAAGGCCAAAGCTCAGCAGCGCCATCTCATCCACCACCAGCAAAGCGCGATGCTGACCGGCTGGCGTCAGTGCCAAACCGGGCAGCGCCCACACTTTCTCTTCGCCGCCCAGCGTGCGCAGGCCATCTTCACCCACCACGATCAAATCCGGTGCGGCGGCGACCACGCCTTCCTGCGACAGCTGCTGATAGTGCGGCACCGCCGCCATCGCGTTGATCAGACCAGCGCTGCGAATCGCGCCGTCCGCGCCGGTTTGCGCGCCTGCCGCCTGGGTGCGCATGCCGCCGTGCGCCATGATAAACAGCACTTTAACTGGCAGAGATTGTTGCGGGATCTGCGCGCGCTGTTTGTTGACCTTTTCAATCAACGCGTTGGCTTCATCTTCACGATGCAGCGCCTTGCCGATGGTGGCGATTTTTTCCGGGATGGCGTCGAGGCTGTTTTTGCCGGTGACATCCACCACCTTCACGCCCGCCTGCTCCACCTGCTGCAACACCAGCGATGGTTTTGCCAGCTCGCTGCTCAGCACCAGCGTCGGTTTCAGCGCCAGAATCCCTTCGGCATTTAGCTGACGCATATAACCGACATCCGGCAGCTTGTTGGCCTGCGCCGGATGCTGGCTGGTGCTGTCTCGCGCCACCAGATCCTGCTGCGCATCCAATGCGTAGATGATCTGCGTGACGTCACCGCCAATCGAGATCACCCGCTCGGCCGCTAAAGCCGGCAGCGCCAGCGCAGTCAGCAGCAACAGAAGTTTTTTCATGCTAACGCCTCCAGCGACATCACCTGCTCACGCCAACGCGCCTGCTCCGGCGTGCCTTCGCTGCGCTGACCGTACAGCTGCGCGATTTGCGTGCCGTCGGCGGCAAACAGTTCCAGACTGGTGACGAAGCCGTCGCCGCTCGGTTTGCGCGTCACCCAACTTTCGCTGATGTGATCCGCCATCAAATGCAGCGTGAAGGTGGGATTGAAGATGTTGATCCAGTTATCCATCGGCATCAGCTTCTCTACCGCGCCGGTAAAGATCTGCGTGCAGCCACGGTTACCGATGAAAATCATGATTTCGTTGCCATCCTGCTGCGCCAGATCCAGCAACTGCGCCAGCGCGTCATTGCTCACCTGGCGTGCCAGATCGTCCGCCACCGCGCGGAACGCCTGCGGGCGCGAAATGTTGTGGCGCTTCAGCAGACCAAAGAACTGATGCACATCAGTGATGGCGCGCCATTCGGCTTCCACTTTGCTGGCATCAATCGCGTTGCTGTATTGCGGCGCGCTGGCGGGTTGCGGATCTAACGCCGCCGCGTTCTCTTGCACGAACTCCGCAATCAGCGCATCCCACGCGGCGAAATCGGTGTTGTCGGTGGTGTAGATTTTCAGCACCGCATCAGCGTGGCGATCAAAAATCTGGATGCTTTGACGTTCTCCATGAGCGCTCTGCTCCCGCAGGAAGAATGCGCTGTGCCACTGACTCGGGAACAGGCGCTGATCGAGCGCACGCGGGTTGAGAATCAGTCCGGCGTGTTCGCCGAGGTGCAGGTTTTCATATTTGCCCACCTGCTCGTGGACTGCATATTCATTGCGGGTGATGCTTTTGGTTTCACCTACCGCCGCCAGTGCCGCCAGCAGCGTAGGGAAATCGGCTTTTAACGCTTTTGCATCATGGCCGACACGCGCTTCACACAGCTGCGCTTCGCCAATGCCCATCAATGCCGCGAGATCGCGGGCGTACTTTTTCGGATGCTCGCCTTTCAGCGCCAGATAGTGATCGTAACGTGGGTTCATTGCCTTGCTCCATGAAAATGCCCTGCGCTGCCGCAGGGCGAAAAGTGATTAGAAATCGACGTTTACACCCAGCTGGAAGGTGCGGCCTGGCATCACCGCCAGGTTGATGTCGTTGCGTTCCTGGGCATTGCTGCTGGTCAGCGTTCGGCTGCTGGTGTAATCCCAGTATTTGCGATCGGTAATGTTGTAGATGCCGCCGCTCAGCTTGACGTTTTTCGTCGCCTGCCAGTAAGCCGTCGCATCTACCATGCCGTAACCCGGTACGCGCATATATTCCGAGGTGGAATCGGTGATTGCCGTGCCGGTGTTGGTGTAGCTTTCGCGGTTGGTCGCCGTGGCCTGTTTGCCTTTCACGAAGGTGGCGGTCAACGCTGCGCCGTAGCCGCGCGCTTTGTCATCCCACGCCAGACCCACAATCGCTTTCAGTGGCGCGACGCTATCGAGATCAATGTACTTGTCACCGGCGTAGCTGGACTTTGATTTACCTTCGTTGTAGCCCAGCGCAAAGGTGCTGCTCAGGCCATCCACTTGCGGGAACCAGGTGCCGTAATTCACTTTGGTTGAGATCTCAGCACCATAAATGTAGGCCTTATCGCGGTTTTCAGCCTGATAGCTGGTGTAGATGTTGCTCGGGACGTTGACGAACATCTCCGGATTGGCCGAACGACGATAGCGGGTGTAAGCGATGAAGTTTTTGTACTGGTTGTAGAACACCGAAGTGTTAACCGTCACGCCTTCTGTCGCCTGGCCTTTCAGGCCCCACTCGAAGTTGTTGCTGGTTTCGGTTTTCAGATCGGTGTTACCAATCAGCGCATACTGCGCGCTCCCCGCGTAGCTGGAGCCAAGGTTCCATGATCCATACAGCTGGCTGGTGGTAGGGAACTGCACGCCGCGTTTGTATTGCAGATAGGTGGTCAGCGCTGGCGTTAAGTCGTACTGGAAGGTCAGCGATGGCAGCACCTGGGTATCGGAGTTGGTTTTGCCGTACAGCGCATCAACCTGCTCTTCGGTCAGCACTGTGCTGCCGTTAGTCAGATCGCCCAGATCCTTGGGTTTGGTACTTTGATACATCACGCGCACGCCGGGAATAACCGCGAAGTTGTGGCTATCAAGATCGAAATTGATCTTGTCTTGCAGATAACCCGCCACCGCGAAGGTGCGGCTGTCAGATTGTGGCTGCGTGATGGCGCTGAAGGTGCTCGGCGTTGGTTCCTGACGGAATGGACGCTCGCTGTTATCCAGGCGGGCGTTGACACCGGCACTCAGCTCATGGCGGCCCAGCGTTTTGGTGCCGCGCGTGTCGAAACCGTAGGTATCGACATTGAAATCAGAGTAAACAAAGCCGTACTGGCTGGCACTGGTTGGCAAATAGGTATTGTCGTGCGCCTGCGTTTGCTGCCAGTAAAGGCGCGTGGTCAGCGTATCGATAAAGTCGTTGTACGGCGTCCACTCATCCGCCAGATTGATGCCCCAGCGGCGCGTATCACTCTGCTGCTGCGCGGTGCCCCAAACGGTGTTGCCGCTGGTGTCCCAGGTATCGTAATGGCTGTGATTGGTTTTGTGATAGTAATCGAAAGTAGCGCTCAGCTTGTGCTGATCGTTCGGCTGCCAGATTCCGGAGGTCATAAAGGCATCCGAGTGCCAGTTGGCCGGATAAGCATCGATCACGCCGCTGTTGTTCTCGGTCTCCTGACCGTCGCGACGACTGTAAACAAACAGGCCACGCAACTCGTCATCGCCGGCGGCAGCGGTGATGCCGTTGTGCCAGCTACGATTCGATGAGTCGTAACCGCTCTGATAACCGAAGTAAGTGTTTTTGTCGCTGCTAAGGTAATCGTCGGCGCTTTTGTTATGGAACGAGACGTTACCGCCAATCGAGGTATTCGGCTGATCCACCGCCGTGGCGCCCTTCTCGATATCAACGCTGCCGAACATGTAGGGATCGATGTAATCGCGGCCAATACCAAAGGTGTTGTTGCCGGTGCGGCTGACGTAAGGACGTCCGGTGGCATCCGGAATCGGAATGCCGTCGATATCCATGCCGACGCGGTTACTCTCCAGACCACGAATGTTGTAACCGGTATAGCCCGCGCGGTCGAAACCGCTTTTGCCGGCCGAGGATCCACCACTCGAACCGGTGGCGCTGATCAGCGGCTCATAACGCATGATCGAACCGAAATCATTCGCACCGCGTTTTTGCAGCTCTTGTGCCGTGATGGTGGTTTTATTGCCGGCCTGCTGTTTTGGCGCGGTGACGGTGAGTACCGGTTCATTGCTGGTGCTGTCGCTGGCGGCAAAGCTGCAAGCGGCATGTATGGCTGAAGATAAGATGGCAACTTTGAAAAGACGTTGCTGGGCCGTTCCCTGAAAGAGTGAAGACATGCGCGAAATACCTGGTTAATTGTTAGTATTCGCTCACTTGCTTGCTGCCTGAAAGTACGGGCTTTGGTTAAAAGACCGTAAAAAAATATGGACTTATTTTATGTAATAAATGATGTCGACAGGAATGTAATGCAAGTGGTAATCATTATCAACTAGCAGTAAGCTAAGATGTATCTTGGACCGCACATTTTGTTAACTTCATTATCTAAACGAGACAGGTTATGTCACAAAAACCAGCGATTACCATTCATTACTGCACACAATGTAACTGGCTGCTGCGTTCCGCCTGGATGGCGCAGGAGCTGCTGCATACGTTTGCCGAGGATTTAAGTGCAGTGACGCTGAAGCCGGGAACCGGCGGCGTGTTTGAAATCACCATTGATGGTCAGGTGATTTGGGAGCGTAAGCAGGAAGGCGGCTTCCCGGATGCGGCTGCGCTGAAGCAGCG
The DNA here is from genome assembly GCF_024707505.1 of Pantoea sp. SOD02. GTDB lineage: Bacteria > Pseudomonadota > Gammaproteobacteria > Enterobacterales > Enterobacteriaceae > Pantoea > Pantoea symbiotica. The sequence goes on from NZ_CP102604.1 coordinate 3,415,240, forward strand.
CGTGCGCGATATTTGCTGGCCGGACCGCGCGTTGGGGCATGTGGATAAAAAGAAGAGTTGATTTTGGTTGGTGCGGTTTTCTGGACGGTCGCCATGAATGGCGACCCTACATTCGGCGTTAACTGTTCGCGATTTTCTCGGCCGCCTGATGCAACGCTTCAATCACGATTTCCAGCGACTCTGCAGAAATATCTTCCTGCGCCAGACGATGATTCAAGGTGTGTTTGATCAGGTGAATCGCCTGCTCAACCTGCGGAATGCTGCGGTTATTCACCAGAATCGCCAGCGAAGTTAAGCGCTCGATAATCGCATCCACATTGTCACGATTCTCCGCCAGCAGCGCCACACCGCTCTCATTCAGCGCATAGGCTTTACGTGATGCCTGCGCATCGACCACGCGAATCGCATCCATCTCTTCGAGCAGCGTCAGGTTGGGATAAATAATGCCGGGACTCGGGGAATATTCCCCTTTGGAGAGCTCTTCAACCGATTTGATCAGCTCATAACCGTGCGCAGAACTGTTGGCCAGAAAGTGCAGCATTAACAGGCGGATATCGCTGGCATCTAGCATCCGCTCCCGACGCTTCTTACGTGCGCCTGCACAGACGGTACGCTGTGCGTGATCGGACTGCCATGGAAAATCCCGCTGCTGTTTCATTGCCTTCCTGAGCGCTAATTAAGGGAGGTTGATAGTAGTCTGCCACCTGGCAAAATTCAACACAGGCGGCAGCGCGCGCGGCATTACCGTTATTTCTGATGCCAATAAGCTACGGCGCGCACGAAATCGGTATTTGCACCGCGTCCCTGGGTGAAGTAATCGCTCAGCGATTTCACCGCTTCGCCCTCGCCGGTCAGCCAGATGAAGTATTCAGTGGCAGGCAGCGCAATCTTATCCAGCTGCGCCATTATCGATGCCAGGTTATCGGCCTGCATGTTGCCGCTTCCCAACCAGCTCACCTGCACATTCGGCAAATCACCGAGATAATCGCGCCCGGTGGCTTCATCGGCATAGGCCAGCAGGTGAATGTCCTGCGCCTGGATTTCGCTGTAACGACGTTTAAAGGCCGGCAAACCGGTCTCATCGCAGACGTAAATCTGGCAGGCATAATCCGTTGGTATCACCAACGAACCGCGCGGGCCGCCCATCGCAATTTGATCGCCCACTTTGGCTTCGCTTGCCCAGCTACTGGCAACGCCGCCATCGTGGATATAGAAATCGATGGTCAGAGAATCGACGCCGTTAAATTCCAGCGGCGTGTAATCACGCGCGGCAGGACGCACGCCATGCGGCCAAACGATGCCTTCGTCGGTGATTTGCGGCAGCGCCAGTTCGGCGCCGGCATGTTCCGGGAAAAACACTTTGATGTGATCGTCAAACGATGGCGAGTTGAAGCCAGCAAGATCGCTGCCGTTGAAAACAATGCGCCAGAATTCACCGGCAATCAGCGTCTTGCTTGCCACGGTGATATGGCGGAAACGCAGTTCATTGCGCACGCGGCGTGGCGCGCGTTCGGAAGGGGTAGTTTGCAAGTGGTGTCTCCCTAAAAGATAGTGAAAGTCATTCTCATCTGATGGGGAGAGAATAGTTATGATATATCTTCGATGCAATGCCGAAAAATGCTATCTGTGTGTTTGGTCGCCAGAATGGTACGCGCCATCGCAAAGGTCGCCATGAATGGCGACCCTACGGAAGGCATGTGCGAATGTAGGGGCGTCATTTATGACGACCTTCATAAAGGATGTAGCAGAATGGAATTTTGTGGCGGGACGAGATTAAGCCTGGTGATTGCCGCAGGTAACGAAACTGCCATCATCCTGGCTATGTTTCGGCAGCACATTGTCGCCGAGAATTTCATGCTGCGCACAATGCGGTTGATGCGGATGCAGTCCGCCCGGCGGTGAAAAAGGCTCAGCCATCTGTGCACTTGCCAGCGAAGAAAACGCTACAAGCGCTGTCATGAGGAACAACGGTAGAAGTCGCATAATTTTTTGTCTGTTCACTATAGCGGCCCGGAATGGACCAGAAATGCAGGTGATTATCCAGCCTGATGCGTGGCGGCTGGTGATTTACGCGGCCAATCAGGTTTCGATGAAGAATTTTACGCCGATTAACGCCTTGAGTTTATAAAATCGTGCGGTTTGTCACGGTTTACCGCACGAATTATGCATTACTTATCCGCCACCGGAATATAGAAGGTGCCCTGCAGCAGATCGGGCGTGCTGTATTTCAGATCCAGCTTGAGCAGATCTTTGCCCGCACGGCGTGCTACGCCCAGCGCTGGCAAGTGGTTGTAGTAAATCTCCGCGGTAAACGCGTTAATCTCTTCCGGCGCGCCGTGCCAGTCAATCTCCGCATACAAACCACTTTCGCCGGTCCAGTTCTGCACGTTGCGCGGCAGCACATCGGCGTACTGACTTTCCAGCGCCTGGAACAGGCTGATGTGCTGCTGATCGGCAGAATGAACGCCTGGACTGAACTGGAAGCCCAGCCAGCCGCGATTCACATGCTGACCAGCAAAAGCGATGAAGTCACGCGTGTGCTGCGCCACCACATGGTTGTGGTGATCGATGTATTCCCCGAAGCGACATTCCCACTCAATCACTTCACCACACAGTTGAATCTCCGGCTTCTGCGCCAGACGCGCATTGACCCACTCACGCTGCGTGGAGATGCGGCTGTGGAAATCCTTCATCAGCATCTCCGGAATGCGGCGATAGGCACCCGGCGTCATTGAGAAGTGACTTTTAAACACGCGGGTAAAATTCTGCTGATTATCAAAGCCAAAGCGCACCGCAATATCGATCAGCGGCATGCTGGTCAAACGCAGCGCCATCGCCGCCATAGTCAGGCGACGTTTGCGCGTGTAGGACGCCAGCGTTTGCCCGGTCATCTCTTTGAACATGCGCTGCATGTGCCATTTGGAGTAACCGGATTTCAGGGTAATCAGATCGATGTTGAGCTCGTCGGTCAGGTTCGCTTCTATCCAGTCCACCAGATCGTTGATGTACTGTTTTTTTACATTCAGGCTGAGCATGATTTTGATGGTCGAATGAGGTGGTTAACGTAATGAATTTGCGTTATTCGTCACATAAATATAACAAAAACGTATTACTAACGTAAGGAAGAGTAAACGTACCGAAGCGGGAAAAGCATTAATTGCTTAGGTTACTAACGTTTTTTTGAATGCGGAAAAGAAAAAGGTCGCCATGAATGGCGACACCCTACGGGGATATCAACGGATGCGATTAATGTGCTGACTCAATGCGAACGCATGCCCGCTGCCGTCATCATCATACGAAACAGTGATGCCACCACACCGAGTGCCAGCACGCTTGCGCCGTAAATGACCACCAGCCACATCAACTGCTTCCACCACGGAATCTTCGTTTCAGAGTGAGTTTTCATGTTGCTGACCTCGGTTTTCATATCAATGGTATCCTTCGTCGGCTTTGATTTTTCCGCGGAACACGTAGTAACTCCAGAAGGTGTAACCCAGAATGACCGGAATAATCAGCAAGCCGCCCACCAGCATAAACGCCTGGCTGCTCGCCGGAGACGCCGCCTGCCAGATGGTGATTGACGGTGGAATGATGTTCGGCCAGATGCTGATGCCAAGGCCCGAAAAGCCAAGGAAAATCAGCGCCAGCGTCAGGATGAAAGGCGAGTAATGCGCTTCACGTTTGATGGCACGCACAATCCCCCACGAACACAGCACCACCAGCACCGGAACCGGCAGGAACCAGAACAGGTTCGGACGCGAGAACCAGCGCTGCGCGATGTCCGCATGCGTCAGCGGCGTCCAGATACTGATAATGCCCACCACCAGCAGCAGCGTCAGCGTCAGCGGTGTCGCCAGCGCAGACATCTTACGGTGCAGGTCGTGTTCGGTTTTCATGATCAGCCAGGTACAACCCAGCAGCGCATAGGCGATCACCAGACCAACGCCGCAGAACAGCGGGAAAGGTGCTAACCAGCTCATCGCTGAACCCGCATATTCACGGCCAACCACCGGGAAACCATTCAGGATGGCGCCAACCGCCACGCCCTGACTGAAGGTGGCCAGTAGTGAACCGGCAATGAACGACTTATCCCAGAACGGACGGTGTTCTACCGTAGCTTTAAAGCGGAACTCAAAAGCGACACCACGGAAGATCAGGCCAATCAGCATTGCCGTCAAAGGAATCGACAGCGCATCCAGCAGCACCGAGTAGGCCAGCGGGAACGCGCCGTACAGCGCTGCGCCACCCAGCACCAACCAGGTTTCGTTGCCATCCCAAACCGGGGCAACGGTGTTAACCATCATGTCGCGTTCGATGGGATCTTTATTGAACGGCAGCAGCAAGCCAATGCCAAGATCGAAGCCATCCATCACGATGTACATCAAGGTGCCAAACACGATGATGGCAAACCAGATAATTGAAAAGTCGATCATCTTAGTGCTCCCCACTCTTTTCGCTATGGGTTTTGGCCGCCGACAACGGACGCGCTGGCGTGTGATGCTGACCCGGACCACCGTGATCAACCTCTTTACCTTCGCCGGTCACCGGACCCTCTTTGATCAGACGCATCATGTAGAGGTAACCGACACCAAACACCGACGAGTAGACCAGAATGAACGCCAGCAGGCTGATGCTCATGTGCATATCGCCATGTGCGGAGACCGCATCAATGGTGCGCTGCACGCCATAGACCACCCAAGGCTGACGCCCAATTTCGGTAGTAAACCAGCCAGCCAGAATGGCGATCAAACCGGATGGACCCATCAGCAGCGTGAACCACAGGAACGGACGCGAGTGATACAAACGGCCTTTGAAACGCAGCCACAAAGAAACCACGCCGAGCGTAATCATTAACAGGCCCAGCGCCACCATCACGCGGAATGACCAGAAGATGATGGTGGAGTTCGGACGGTCCTCTTTCGGGAAGCTCTTCAGCGCCGGAATTTGCTTCTCCAGGCTGTGCGTGAGAATCAGGCTGCCAAGGTATGGGATTTCCAACGCATACTTGGTGCGCTCCTGCTCCATATCCGGCACACCGAACAGAATCAGCGGCGAGGCTTCACCCGGCTTGTTTTCCCAATGTCCTTCAATTGCCGCGATTTTCGCTGGCTGATGCTCAAGGGTGTTCAGGCCGTGCGCATCACCGATCATTGCCTGAATCGGTGCCACAATCAGCGCCATCCACAATGCCATCGAGAACATCTTACGAATCGCTGGATTGTCGTTACCGCGCAGCAAATGCCATGCGCCCGACGCGCCGACAAAGAAGGCGCTGGCGAGGAAAGCACCCACCGACATGTGGAACAAGCGATAAGGGAACGAGGGGTTGAAGATGATTTTCAGCCAATCTTCCGGTACCACGATGCCGTTCTGGATGATGTAGCCCTGCGGCGTATGCATCCAGCTGTTCGACGCCAGAATCCAGAAGGTGGAGAAGATGGTGCCGAGCGCGACCATGCAGGTTGCGAAGAAGTGCAAGCCTGGACCGACGCGGTTCCAGCCAAACAGCATTACGCCAAGGAAGCCCGCTTCAAGGAAGAACGCGGTTAACACTTCATAGGTGAGCAGCGGGCCGGTAATACTGCCAGCAAACTGTGAGAAACCACTCCAGTTAGTACCGAACTGGTACGCCATCACCAATCCGGATACCACGCCCATGCCGAAGTTAACGGCAAAAGCTTTCGACCAGAAATGGTAGAGATCGCGATAGGTCTCGTTACGGGTTTTCAGCCACATCCCTTCAAGCACCGCCAGGAAACTGGCGAGACCGATGGTGATGGCTGGAAAGATAATATGGAAGGAAACAGTAAATGCGAACTGAATCCTGGCCAGATGAAAGGCGTCTAATCCAAACATTGCTTACCTCATTGCCACAAATTACACCGAATTTTTACTTATAATTAACAAGCAGAGCGCAGCGGTTATTTCGCCGTGCTTAAAGAAATGTCGCGCCAATGTAAAAGGAAGTGGTGCGAACGAAAAGATACAGGGGAAGTCGGTAAAACTATAACAGTGTTTTTTGATTTCGATCATTGTTTTCAGCAGAAACTAATACTTTAAAATCACTATGTTAAGGTTAATCACCCTCACTCATTGTGACAATATTGTTATTATTTTACGTTTATTCCCGCTGTGCTTATCAGGTAACCACTTCATTTATTTATTTTTTAGTGCGCAGAAAAAAGGCGTTATTTACTGCTCCTCATTAGAGCATGTAAATATTTCCGGACAGCTCGGGATGATCAGAATTGTTAATTAAAAGATAATTAATTTAAAACGAAAAGCGTAATTCCTGCTGCTTATTGGTGACGTGATGTAAACGTGGTTACGTTAACCTGCTGCGGCATGGCATTTGCCAGCGGCGACAAGCTGTGCTTTTTTAGAGCAGTAATCAACCAGTTAAACAGCGAAGGAGAGGTTATGGCCCGTCTTACTGCACAGGATTTCCCTCAGGAACTGCTCGAGCTTTACGATTACTACGCCCACGGCAAAATCAGCAAACGCGAATTTATCTCGATGGCGGCGAAATTCACCGTTGCGGGCATGGCGGGCGCAACATTATTGAGCGCGATGAGCCCTAATTATGCGCTGGCGCAGCAGGTGGAATTTACCGATCCGGCGATCAAACCGGAGTACATTCACTATCCATCACCGCAAGGCCACGGCGAGGTGCGCGGCTATCTGGTGCGACCGGCCAATGCAACCGGCAAAGTGCCTGCAGTGGTGGTGGTGCACGAGAATCGTGGCCTTAATCCCTATATCGAGGATGTGGCGAGACGCGTAGCGAAAGCCGGTTATATCGCGCTGGCACCGGATGGCCTGAGCTCGCTGGGCGGTTATCCGGGCAATGATGATGAAGGCAAAACGATGCAGGCCAAAGTCGATCCGACTAAGTTGATGAATGACTTCTTCGCCGCGATTGATTTCCTGATGCATCACGAGGAAGGCACTGGCAAAGTGGGCATCACCGGCTTCTGCTACGGCGGCGGCGTAGCCAATGCGGCTGCGGTCGCTTTTCCCGATTTAGCCTGCGCGGTGCCGTTTTATGGCCGTCAGCCTAAAGCCGAAGATGTGCCGCGCATCAAAGCGCCGCTGCTGTTGCACTACGCCGCGCTGGATAAAGGCATCAACGAAGGCTGGCCTGCCTATGAAGAGGCGTTGAAAGCTAATCACAAAGTCTACGAAGGCTATGTTTATCCCGGCGTGAACCATGGCTTCCATAATGATTCGACGCCGCGTTATGACAAAGCCGCCGCCGAATTAGCCTGGAGCCGCACGCTGGGTTGGTTTGAGAAGTATTTGCGGGCGTGATGGCTGCGGTCGCCATAAATGGCGACCCTACTAATTCCACTGCATCGTTTGTAGGGTCGCCATTCATGGCGACCTTCTCAATGCGCCTTCAATATCCGATGCACATTGCTCTCCAGCCAATCCGCCAGCCCTGTCACCTGCCCTTCCACTTCGCGGCCTAATGACGTCAAACGATACTCGACGTGTGGCGGCACCACTTCATAGGCAATGCGCTCAACAAAACCATCCTCTTCCATATAGCGCAGCGTCTGCGCCAGCATGCGTTCGCTCACGCCGCCAATCTTGCGACGCAGCTCGCTAAAGCGCAGAGTTTCTTCGCGTAGCGCCAGCAAAATCAGTACGCTCCAGCGGCTGGTAATGCGTTTCAGCACTTCGCGCGACGGGCAGTTCACGTTAAGCAACTCACCGCGCGTAAATTTTTCACTCATCTTTTCAGACATTTAACTCACCCATCTCAAACTAACAAATCTGTAAGTACTTACTAAAAGTTAGTTTATCGCTTAGGCTGTTTTCATACCAGTTCAAAAGGAGAACATCATGATTGCGATTACAGGTGCCACAGGCCAACTTGGCCGTTTGGTGATTAACGAGTTACTGAAAAAAGTGCCGGCTAGCGAAATCATTGCAGCGGTGCGTTCGCCGGAGAAAGCGGCCGATCTGCAAGCATTGGGCGTGACACTGCGTGCGGCGGATTACAGCAAACCGGAAACGCTGCAGAGCGCCTTTGCTGGTGTCGATAAGCTGCTGCTGATCTCTTCGAGTGAAGTCGGCCAGCGTGAAGCGCAGCACAAGGCGGTGATCGATGCGGCAAAAGCCGCCGGCGTTGGCTTTATCGCCTACACCAGCTTGCTGCATGCCGATACATCGCCATTGGGATTAGGCGTTGAGCATCGTGCGACTGAAGCGCAGCTGAAAGCCTCCGGCATTCCGTTCGCGCTGCTGCGTAACGGCTGGTACACCGAAAACTACGCGGCGAGTATTGCACCAGCGCTGGCGCATCATGCCTTTATTGGTGCGGTGGGTGAAGGTCGCATCGCCTCTGCGGCGCGCGCTGATTATGCGGCTGCAGCAGCCGAAGTGATCAGCCGTGACGACCAGGCTGGCAAAGTGTATGAACTGGCTGGCGATGACAGCTACACGCTGGCGCAGTTCAGCGCCGAGATTGCCAAACAGTCGGGCGAGCAAGTGGATTACATCAACCTGCCACAGGCGGAATTTGCCGCCGCGCTGAAAGGTGCTGGTTTGCCAGACGGTTTGTCCGAGATGCTGGCGGATTCCGATGCCGGTGCTGAAAAAGGTGGATTGTTCGATGATAGCCATACGCTGAGCAAACTGATTGGGCGCCCAACCACACCGTATGCGGAAGTGATTAAGGCGGCGTTACAGAAGTAAAGTTAACCAGGTTGGCATTTATGCCAACCTGGTCAATCACCGCTGCGTTTGCCATCAATTGATCAAGCCATCCCACGCTTTTTCACGCAAATTTTAGCGATTTTCTTAAATACAGATAATTCTGCGTAGCTATTTAAACATCCATCCTAAACGCCGCTTTCATTTCCTGAAATATAGTCCGTTGTAATCGCTGAAAAATCATAAAAACACCGGATCCATCGACATGATTTATTACGTTCATAGATAAATCGCATTGTTGTTTCGCCCGTTCAGAGCTCTATAATTTGTTCTTTACGCATTCAAGAATTTACCAGGAGGCTGCTATTAATACTAACCAACAGCAATATAACGCTTTCGAGGATCGACGCGCTGATGCTGAACTGGAGTATCAATATAATCCTCATGAGTTCGTTCGCGAAGGTATGCAGGATTCGGAGCCGGAACCCGAGCTGATTGAAGGTCTGCCCGCGCCGGATGCGCTGACGCCTGCCGATCGCTACATGGAACTGTTTGAGCAGGTGCAGACATCGCACATATTTGCCGACAGCAAAACGTTCCCGGACTGCGCACCAAAATTCGATCCGCTGGATATTTTAATTCGTTTTCGTCGCCGTAAACGCGCAGCGGATTTTGATCTGGAAGCATTCGTGCACGAACATTTTTATTCGCCTCAGGTGAATGAGAGTTTTTATGTTTCCAATCCAGATAAAACTTTAACTGAACACATTGACGATCTGTGGCCGGTGTTAACCAAAATGCCGCAGCAACATTTAGCGCACTCATCGCTGCTGCCGTTGCCAAAACCCTATGTGGTACCCGGTGGTCGATTTGGAGAAACCTATTACTGGGACTCCTACTTCAGCATGCTCGGTCTGGCCGATGCAGGTCGCGATGATTTGCTGCGTCACATGGCGGATAACTTCGCCTGGCTGATTGATAACTATGGTCACGTGCCGAACGGCAACCGGACTTACTATCTCAGCCGCTCGCAGCCGCCGGTATTCGCGCTGATGGTCGAACTGTTTGAAGAGGATGGCATTCGCGGGGCGAAACGCTATCTCGATCAGCTGATGAAAGAGTATCAGTTCTGGATGGACGGCGCAGGCGAGCTGATGCCGCATCAGGCCTATCGCCACGTGGTGCGCATGCCAGATGGTTCGCTGCTCAACCGTTACTGGGACGATCGCGACACGCCGCGCGATGAATCGTGGCTGGAAGATATTGAAACCGCGAAGAAATCAGGTCGTCCGGCGAATGAGGTTTACCGCGATCTGCGTGCCGGTGCCGCATCGGGCTGGGATTACTCTTCACGCTGGCTGCGCGATCCGCAGCGTCTGGCGAGTATTCGCACCACGCAATTTATTCCTATCGATCTCAACGCGTTCCTCTACAAGCTGGAGCTGATGATTTCGACGCTGTCCCATGCCAAAGGCGAAGAGCTAACGGCGCTGGCGTGGCAGAAAAAAGCCGATGCGCGTAAGCAGGCGATTCACCGCTATCTGTGGGATAACACCGCCGGTGTGTACCGCGATTACGACTGGCGTCGCGAGCGCTTTGGCGCCTTTACCGCTGCTGCCGTGGTGCCGCTGTTCCTTGGCCTTGCCTCACCCGAGCAGGCGCACTTGCAGGCCGTTGCGCTGCGTCATCTGTTGTTGACGCAAGGCGGTTTGCTGACCTCGATGGTGGAGAGCGGCGAACAGTGGGATAAACCCAATGCATGGGCGCCGCTGCAGTGGATGGCGGTAGTCGGTTTGAATCACTACGGTGAAGAGACGCTGGCGACAGAAATTGCCGTTAACTGGCTGAATACGGTGAACAATTTCTACTCACTGCATCATAAGCTGGTGGAGAAGTATGACATCAGCGGCGATCGCGCCCGTCCGGGTGGCGGTGGTGAATATCCGCTGCAGGACGGCTTCGGCTGGACTAATGGCGTGACGCGCAGATTGATGACCATGTATGGGCATTTGCTGGCGGATTGATTAATACGCACCGTAGGGTCGCCATTCATGGCGACCGTTTCACATATTGCGCATTTGGTCGCCATGAATGGCGACCGCTAACGACTTCTACTTCTGCAAAAACGCCAACAAATCCGCATTCAGCTGATCCTGATGCGTCACCGCAAATCCATGCGGACCGTTCTCATAAACCTTCAGCTCCGATCCTTTAATCATCTCATGCGCCAACTTACCGGTGGCTTCAAACGGCACGATCTGGTCGTTGCTGCCATGAATCACCAACGTCGGCACATCAACTTTAGCGATATCCGTGCGGAAATCGGTCTCAGAGAAGGCCGTGACACAATCAATCGTGCCTTTCAGCGACGCCAGCAGCGCGATGTTCAACGTCTGCGTCAGCACGCCATCAGAAACGGTTTGCCCGGCGTTAATGCCATAGAACGGCGTGGCGAACTCTTTGATAAATTGCGCGCGGTCTTTACGCAAACCCTCTTTAATGCCATCAAACGCGGCCTGCTCTACGCCTTCTGGATGATCGGCAGTCTTGCCGAATATCGGTGTCACCGCGCCCAGCAACACTAATCCTTTCACTTTCGCCGTGCCGTAGCGGCCGATATAGCGCGTCACATCGCCGCCACCCATTGAGAAGCCCACCAGCGTCACGTCGTCTAATTGCAGATGCTCAATCAGGCCATGAATATCATCGGCAAAGGTATCGTAATCGTAGCCTTCCCACGGCTGTTCAGAACGGCCAAAGCCTCGGCGGTCAAAGGCAATCACGCGGTAGCCGCGCTCAGCAAGGAAATTGAGTTGGCTATCCCACATATCGGCATCCAGCGGCCAGCCGTGGCTAAACAGCACCGGTTGGCCCTTGCCCCAATCTTTGAAGTAAAGGTTCACGCCGTCTTTAGTCTTGAAAGTGCTCATGTTTTTGCTCCGTTAGTGAGTGATGTTGTGTCTGTCAATCAAACTACATCGAGCTATGGGAAAAACCTAAAGCAGAGATTTTGACAACTTGTTCAAGGTTTTTGATGCTGCAAAGCTGTCAAAAAAGCCTGAACAAGTTGAGGAATTTTTTCCGCTATCAAGCACGCGGCGGGATTCGTAAGGTGCTTACATCGCCTCTCTTACAGGAACATGATGATGAGCCAGCCCACTTCCGCTACGTCGCGCAGCAGCGCTTTCTCACCCTTTGGTTACGGGCTGTTTGCCCTGATCTGGACCGCTTCAGTGCTCGGCAACACCGGCAGCTTTATCCGCGATGTCGCCAGCGCCTGGCTGGTGACCGGACTCTCCGATAACCCCACGGCGGTGGCGCTGATGCAAACCGCCGCCACCTTGCCGGTGTTCCTGCTGGCGCTGCCGGCTGGCGTGCTATCGGATATCGTTGACCGCCGCCGCCTGCTGATTGTAGTGCAAATACTCATGGCCAGCGTCAGCGGTACCTTGCTGCTGCTATCGCACAATAACTGGCTCACGGTGGAATGGTTGATCGGCCTGACCTTCGTCGGCGGCATTGGCGCAGCGCTGTTTGGTCCCGCCTGGCAGGCGATTGTGCCGGAGCTGGTGCCGCGTCATGAGTTGAAAAATGCCGTGGCGCTCAACTCACTCGGCATCAATATCGCGCGCGCCATTGGTCCGGCGACCGGCGGTTTGCTGCTGGCAAGTCTGGGAGCGATGGCGGCTTATGGCGCCGATGTGGCGAGCTACTTTTTCGTCATCGCCGCGCTGCTGTTGTGGAAGCGCCCGGCGAAAGCCAAAACCGAACTGAATGAACACTTCTTTGGCGCGTTTCGTGCCGGGCTACGCTATGTGCGGGCCAGCCACGATCTGCATCGCGTGCTGCTGCGTGCCGCGCTCTACTTCGCTTTTGCCAGCGCTATTTGGGCGCTGCTGCCGCTGGTGGCGCGCAACATGCTGCACGGCACTGCAGGCTTCTACGGCCTGCTGCTCGGTGCGGTCGGCGGCGGTGCGATTGCCGGTGCGCTAATGCTGCCGCGCCTGCGCAGCGTGCTGAGTAACGATGGCTTGCTGCTGCTCTCGGCGCTGCTGAGTGCGCTGGTGATGCTGGCGCTGGCGTTCAGTCCGCCGCAGTGGCTGGCGCTGGTATTGATGCTGGTGCTGGGCGTGGGCTGGATCATCGCGCTAACCACCTTAAACGGCGTGGCGCAGGCGGTGCTGCCGGATTGGGTGCGCGGTCGCGGATTAGCCGTCTATTTGATGGTGTTCAACGGCACGCTGGCGGGCGGCAGTTTGGCGTGGGGCCTGATTGCGCAGCATGCGGGACTCGGCAATACGCTGCTGATTGCCGGTGCGGGATTGATTATTAGCGCGCTGCTGCTGAAGCGTCTGGTGTTGCCCGCCGGTGAAGCCGACCTGCAACCGTCGCTGCACTGGGCGGAACCGCAGCTGGATGCCGATACCGATGTGCGTCGCGGGCCGGTGTTGATTCAGATCCGCTATCGCGTGCTGCCGGAAGATCGCGCTGCCTTCAAACAGGTGATCCACAAGCTGGCGCATGCACGTCGTCGCGACGGCGCGTATTCATGGGGATTGATGGCGCAAACCGACGATCCCAACGCGTTGCTGGAGTGGTTTTTGGTTGAGTCGTGGCAGGAACATTTACGCCAGCACCAGCGCGTTTCCCACGCTGATGCCGAGTTACAGCAGACGGTGCTGCAATACCATCAGGGCGAGGAAGCGCCGTTGGTCAGCCACCATATCGCCATCTGATTAAGCCGGCAGATAGACATCGCGCAAACCTGGCAGCGTGAGTAAGCGCTCGCGCCACCAGGTTGCCGCATTACCGCAGGCGCTTTCGCTCCACGCCAGATACGCCATATCGCGGCGGCATTCGCTATCCAGCTGACGCGCCACCAACGCCCCGCTTGCCAGATGTGGACGCGCCAGATAAAGCGGCAGATAGCCGCAGCCAAGGCCATCCAGCTGTGCCTGCAGTTTGGTAGGGAAATCATGCACGCTCAGGGTTTTCTGCTCATCCAGCACGCGTAAATCAATGCCAGTGCCGTGGCGCGAAGAGTCATGCACCGTAACGGCGCGATACTGGCGGATCTGCTCGCGCGGCAGCGGTTCCGGCGCGGTAGCGAGCGGATGATTAGGCGCGACGGCAAACACATATTCAAGCCAACCCAGCGGCTGGCAGACAATCTCTTTGCGCGTGGCGGGTTCCTGCACCGCGCCAAAGACAATGTCCGCTTCGCCGTAGTTGAGCGCTTCCCAGCAGCCGGAAAGGACATCCTGGCGGAATTGCAGTTGGGTGTGCGGATGCTCCTGATAAAACTCATCGATCAGCGGCGTCAAAATGCTAAACGGCACCGATGCATCTACGCTTATTACCAGCTGGCTCTCCCAACCGCTCTCCACGTAGCGCGCCTGCTGTTCCAGCTCATTCACCGCACGCAGCAGCGTGCGCCCTTTCTCCAGCATCAGGCGGCCGGTGGGCGTAAAGGTGGCGCGATGGCCGGAACGATCGAGCAGCGTGATTTTGAGATCGCTCTCCATTTTCTGCACGGTGTAGCTCAATGCAGACGCGGTTTTGAACAGCCGCGCCGCAGCGGCAGCAAAGGTGCCGTGGCGATCCAGTGCGTCCAAAATCAACAGCGCCTCAAGGTTTAAACGCATGGCCAATCCTCCCCAAAAATTGTTGAACAACAACCCAAAAACAATCCGTTATCAATAACTGCTCTCATTTCGTATTTTTTTAACCAACGAAGCAAGCGCTTTAACACTGACTCAGCCCGCAACGCGAAATCTTTTGGAGAATGATGATGACAACGGCCTCACTGATTTTTACTAACGGCAAGTTTCACACCGTCGATCGCACTAATCCGCTGGCAACCGCCGTGGCGATTAAAGACGGCAAATTTCTTGCCGTAGGCAGCGAAGCCGAGGTGATGCGCTTCGCCGGCAATGACACGCAAATTATTGACGCCAAAGGCCATACCGGCATTCCCGGCCTCAATGATTCGCACCTGCATCTGATTCGCGGCGGGCTGAATTACAACCTTGAGTTGCGCTGGGAAGGTGTACCGTCGCTGGTGGATGCGCTGCGCATGCTGCGCGATCAGGCGCTGCGTACGCCGTCGCCGCAATGGGTGCGCGTAGTCGGCGGCTGGAGCGAGTTCCAGTTTGCCGAACGCCGCATGCCGACGCTGGATGAGATCAACGCCGCCGCGCCGGACACGCCGGTATTTATCCTGCATCTCTACGATCGCGCCCTGCTCAACCGTGCGGCGCTGCGCGTGGTCGGCTACACCAAAGACACGCCGAACCCGCCGGGCGGCGAGATCCAGCGTGACAACAATGGCAATCCTACCGGCATGCTAATCGCCCGCCCTAACGCCATGCTGCTGTACGCCACGCTGGCAAAAGGGCCAAAATTACCGCTGGAACAGCAGGTTAACTCCACGCGTCAGTTTATGCGCGAGCTCAATCGCCTCGGCCTGACCAGCGCCATTGACGCAGGCGGTGGTTTCCAAAACTTTCCAGATGATTACGATGTGATTTCCGAACTGCATGCCAAAAAGCAGCTGACGGTGCGCATCGCCTACAACCTGTTTACCCAGAATCCCGGCCACGAACTGCAGGACTTCGAGAAGTGGACCGATATGCTGAAACCCGGTCAGGGCACCGATTTCCTGCGCCATAACGGCGCGGGCGAAATGCTGGTGTTCTCAGCGGCAGACTTTGAAGACTTCCTCGAACCGCGCCCCGATCTCGCGCCGGGCATGGAAGATGAGCTGGAACGCGTGGTGCGACATCTGGTAGAGCATCGCTGGCCGTTCCGCCTGCATGCGACTTACAACGAATCGATCAGCCGCATGCTCGACGTGTTCGAAAAAGTGAACCGCGACATTCCGTTCAACGGCCTGCACTGGTTCTTCGATCACGCAGAAACCATCACCGAAGCCAATATCGAACGGGTTAAAGCGCTGGGCGGCGGATTGGCGGTGCAGCATCGTATGGCGTTTCAGGGCGAATATTTTGTTGATCGCTACGGCAAAGAAGCCGCTAAACAGACGCCGCCGGTGGCGCGCATGCTGGAAGCCGGCGTGCCGGTGGGATTGGGCACCGATGCTACCCGCGTTGCCAGCTACAACCCGTGGACCGCGCTCTACTGGTTGGTCTCCGGGCGCACCGTCGGCGGCATGCAGCTGTACGATGACAATGCGCGTATTGACCGCGAAACCGCGCTGATGCTGTGGACCAAAGGCAGCGCCTGGTTCTCGAACGAGCAAAGCGCTAAAGGCGAGATTAAGGTCGGTCAGCTGGCGGATCTGGTGCTACTGTCGAAAGATTTCTTCAGCGTGCCGGAAGAGGAGATCAAAGGGATTGAGTCGGTGCTGACGCTGGTGGATGGCGAAGTGGTGTATGCCGCAGGCGGATTTACGCCGCTGTCACCGCCGCCCGTGCCGGTGCTGCCTGAATGGTCGCCGGTAGTGACGGTGCCAGGCCACTATCGCAGCGCACCGCCGCAGGCCAATGGTCGCGCCGCGATGATGCCGAAAGTGCACCAGTGCAGCGGACCGTGCGGCGTGCACAGTCACTCGCACGATGTTGCGCGCCAGTCATCGGTGCCGGTATCGGATAATCATGCGTTCTGGGGTGCGCTGGGCTGCTCGTGTTTTGCGTTTTGAGTGAGAGGCCAAACCGTTGTCGTAGGGTCGCCATTTATGGCGACCAAAAGTGCGCTATGTGAAACGGTCGCCATGAATGGCGACCCTACATCAACCCGCCAACCCAAAACCCTGCTTACCGTTCTTCTTGATCTGATACATCGCCTCATCGGCGCGCGTCAGCGCCTCATCGAAGCTGTCACGTTCCTGTACCTGGGCAATACCAATCGATGCACCAATCTGCGCGTGGCCGTTATCAATATCAAACGGCGTCAGCGCGGCATCCAGCACCGCCTGCAGCAAAATGCGTACTTTCGGATAGTCGATCAGGAACGGCATCAGCAGCACAAACTCATCGCCGCCAAGTCGGCCAATCACTACGTTTGGCGGCAACACGTCGGTAATGCGCTGACTCAGCTGAATCAACACCTCATCACCGCTGCGATGTCCCAGCGTATCGTTAACGTGTTTGAAATTATCGAGATCAATGAATGCCACGCACAACGGTCCCTGTGCTTTCATCTTGCTGAACTGCGTGTGCAGCGCATGGCGGTTGGTCAGTCCGGTAAGCGGATCGTGATGCGCCAGCGATGAGAGCTGCGCTTCATACTGCTTCTCTTTGGTCATATCGATGTGCGTGCCGGTGACTTTAATCGGATTGCCCGCTTCATCCCATTCGGTGACGCGTCCGCGATCCAGCACCCATTTGATGTTGTCGTTCTTGCCCAGCATGCGGTGCAGCGCTTCGTAGTAAGGCGCGCGCCCTTCTATATGATCGTAAAAGGCTTTCAGCACTTCGTCGGCATCATCCGGATGCAGGCGATCGCGCCACACATCAAACTGGGCTTTGGTCTCTTTCGGCTGAAAGCCCAGCATCGCGCCCCAGCGGCGGTTAAAAATCACCAGTTTGCCGCTGGGAATATCCAGCTGCCACAAACATAAACCGGTTCCATCCAGCGCTGCACTCAGCTTATTACGCGCGTCATGCGCTATACGCTTTAATCGCGCATTATGCTTTTTCAGGTTCTGAATCTGCTGACGTAGCGCTTCTTCTGACATGGTCGGCTGATGGAGAGGAAATAAGCGCTATTTTGCCTGCCAGGAAGTTTCTGTAAATAAAACAAATGAAAAGCCGATTAGCAGCGGTAAATTGGAGAAACTTCAGGAGTTACGTCGAAAGTTTCCAGTGAAAACAGCTGACTAAACTTACTTAAGTGCCAGCCTTTAGTAAGCCCTACCTACAAACGTAAGAAATTTCTTAAAAAGCATTTAATAACCGTTTAGTTTCGTGCCGCTGTGAGAAGTCAACTGGCACATCAAAGCGCAGCCAGAAGGCCGAACCGCCGCACGGCAGTGCCTGACGCAGCGCTAGAAAACTGAGAATTAATTCGTGGGCAAACGCATTCTAAGCATGATTTTTCTGTTGGGCTTTTGCCTGTCGTCCTGGGGCGCCACCACCTTAAAATTCACGCCGCGTTATGGACTGGTTTCCCCCGAAGTGACGCTGGATGCTGAAAGCCAGCGCTGGCTACAACGCCATCCTGTGCTGCGTGTTGGCGTGTGGATCCACACGTTACCGCCCTATTCAGTTGAATTTGAAGAGGATAGCTTTGAAGGTTTGTCCGCTGACTATCTGGCTATCATCGCTAAGACGCTGAATCGTCCCGTCGAAGTAAAACGCTATAAAACCCGCATCGAACTGGTTAACGCGCTCAATGACAAGCAAGTCGATTTAATTCCTTACTACCCGCAGGCCGCCAATCACGAGACCAAACTGGCGCTGAGTACGCCCTATTCACTGGCGCAAAGCGTATTGATCAGCCGTCGCCAGGCAAAATTTGATCGTCAGCTAAACGACAGCAACTATCGCCTGATGTACTACGGGGACGACGAACTCAAAGCGTTGCTGCATAAACGCTATCCTAAAGCGACCCTTGAACCTGCCTCGCCGCCGCTCTGGGCGTATACCGATACCGCGTTTAACGAAAACACCGTGTTCTGGAGTAACTCCGCCACTCAACGCTATCTGTCGCAGCGCGGCTTGCAGAACATCATTGAAGGGCACAGCACGCCTTACATGAATGATGTGGATGCGCGCTTTGCCGCCCGCGCGGACAATCAATCACTGATTGATGCCATCAATGAAATCCTCAAAAACATCCCGTTACGCAACGCCGTACAAATCGCCGAAGCATGGGGGTTGGATTATCAATCGGTGGTAAAGAACCATCCGCTGGATCTTACCGAAGCGGAAGCGAGCTGGCTGGAGCAGCACCGCGATATCACGGTGAATTACGATGCCACACATCTGCCTTTCACCTTTCTGGATGGCAAACAGCGCGTCGCCGGATTGAGTGTCGAGCTGCTGAATCTGATTTCGCAACGCACCGGGATCCGTTTTCATTACAATGAGATGCATAGATTAAGTGCTATGCGTGATGCGCTGGTTAATCAACGTAATTCACTGATTGTAGTGAGTGACGGTGCGTCAAAACAGAATCCTCAGATTCAATACACGCGTTCTTACGTCTATTCGCCTTGGGTAGTGATGACGCGCAGCGACAGTCACTGGCGCAGTTTCGATGAGATGGCAGGCAAACGCGTTGGCATTTACGAGCGATCCTATTATCGCTTTGATTTGCGTCGCCGCTGGCCAACCATCGATTTTAATGAAAATGCCGTTTCTATTGATTCGCTAGGCCAACTGCAGGATAAGCAGGTTGACGGCTTTATCGTGCCTTATGAATCCGCGCAATATTTGCTGAATAACCACTTCAACGATCGCTTCAAAGTGGCGTTTGTCGCGCCGTTGCCGATGTTTCGCATGGCGATAGCGACCAATGCTGCCGATGACCATCTGAATTCGATTCTGAATAAAGCGCTATCCGATATTCCACAGCCGACCATGCAGTCGTTGATGGAACGCTGGATCAAGTACACGCCGCCCGCCACCAGCACCTCATGGCAGAGCTATCGCAGCTACGTGTTGCGCATTGTCGGCATTGCCGGCATTTGCCTGCTGTTTTTCCTGTGGCGTAACCATCTGCTGAAATCGTCGCTCGCAAAGCAGCGTCAGCACGAACGCGAGATCAGCAACCAACTGCACACTATCGAAACGCTGCTGGAAGATGTGCACAAAGCAAAACGCGCTGCGCTGCGCTCCAGCGAGGCCAAAAGTACTTTCCTTTCCCATATGAGCCACGAAATCCGCACGCCGCTGGCGGCGCTGATTGGCCTGCTGGAAATCGAACATTTAGGCCAAAGCGACGAACCGCAGCGGCAGAAGAATATCGATCTGGCGTGGGAATCCTCACGTTCGCTGCTCTCGCTGGTGGGCGATATTCTCGACCTGGCGAAAATCGAATCCGGCCATTTCAGCATTCGCCCTATGCCGATGTCGCTGAGCGATGTGGTGCACGACACCGAAGCGCTATTTCGTCAGGTGGCCCATAACAAAGGGTTGTCGCTCAATGTGATGCTGGAAATTGATCAGGATTGCGTGCTGTTTGATCCGGTGGCGCTGAAGCAGATCCTCGCCAACTTAGTGAGTAATGCCATCAAGTTCACCGCTCAGGGTGAAGTCGAAGTGGCGCTGTATCAGGCTGATATCAGCAAACCTGAATATGTGCTGGAAGTGTGTGATAGCGGAATTGGCTTAACGCCGGCGCAACAACAGGCCATTTTTGAGCCCTTTATTCAGGTGGAGCAAAGCAGCAATCGCGTCAGCGGCACCGGGCTGGGGCTCAATATTTGCCGCCGCCTGGCCGGCATGCTGGGAACCGAACTGCACGTAGAGAGCGCACCCGATGAGGGCAGCGTGTTTATGCTGCGCTTTGTCGCCCAGCCCGCCACGCTGATTGAAGCGGAAGTGAAGCCGGTTGATGAAAGTGCGCAGGTGTCATTAAGAATGTTGATTGTTGATGACAACGCTACGAATCGGCAGCTTCTGGCGCAGCAGCTGCGCTACGCCGGGCATCATGTGCTGGTGGCGGAAGGTGGCGAAGCGGCGCTGGCGCTGTGGCGTGAACATGAAGTCGAACGCGTCATCACCGACTGCAACATGCCCGGCATGGATGGCTTCGAATTTACCCGCCAGCTGCGTATCGAAGAGAAATTGCTGAACCGTCGTGCGGTACCGATTTACGGCTTGACGGCGATGGCAGAAGAGCGCGTCGCGCAACTGGCGGCGCAGGCTGGCATGGATGGATGCCTGTTCAAACCGCTGGAGCGCAGGCAACTGCTGAAAGTGGTAACCGGCGTGGCGAATAGCCAGGCGCGTACCGACACCTTACTCACGCTGGAAAATCTGGCGGCTAATGATCCGCAAGCATGGCGCGATCTGGTGACCACCGCTCAGCAACAGAATGCGCGCGATCTGGCCCAGCTTCAGCAGGCCGTGGAAGAGATGCATTTCGTCGGCGCGCGCCATGCCGCACATCGACTGCTTGGCAGCGCGAAACTGCTGTATGCCGATGCCTTACAACAATGCTGCCTTGCGGCCGAACACGCCGCAGAGCGTGAAGATGCTGCCTTGCTGCAACAGCAGCTGCCTGCGATCGTCACGGCAATCAAAGAGCTGGAAGCGATCTTCCAGCGCGCACTCGAAAATAATACTCCTGATGAGGTGAGAACATGAAACAAGACGCCATCTGGCAAGTTGCCGTATTAGACGATCATCCCTTGATCAGCAAAGCGATTCAGTATCGTCTGTCGCAGGAAGCGGATTTGGAATTAGCGGGTACTTTTTGCCAGCGCCAGCAACTGATGACATTTTTGCGCAGCAACAGCGTAGACGTGCTGGTACTGGATTATCTGCTGGGCGAAGACGAACTCGACGGTCTGCAAATGGTGAAACAGCTGCGGGTGCAATATCCCCAACTGAAGATTTTAGTCTCCTCATCAGTTGAGAAACCGGCGATCGTCAAGCTGCTGCTTAAAGCCGGCGTGCATGGATTTGTCGGTAAAAGCCAGGATCAAGAGGTGCTGATTAAGGCGCTGTACGAGGTGTGCCACAACAAGCATTTTCTCAGCGCCGAGATGTTGTTAGAGATGGATAAGTTCAAGGAAAGCGACCGGGAAATGCATGATTACCTGCTGCCGCGCGAGCTCGGCGATGACATTGCATTGCTGCTACGTGAGCTAAGCCCGCGCGAGCTGGAAGTGATCCGCTGCTATCTTGACGGCTTAAGCGTCACGCAAATCGCCGGTAAATACGCGCGCAGTCGCAAAACCATCAGCGGGCAAAAGCAGACCGCTCTGCGCAAACTGGGGCTGCGATCCGATCTGGAACTCTTCAAATACAAAGAGCATTTCAGCGATTTGGCCGTGCATCTCTGAGCCTCGCTTAATGCGGATAAATTGTGTTCTGTGACGCGGATCAAGGCTTATTGAACGCACCGCGCTGTCATGATGTTTACTAGAATGGTAGTTTATCAGTTATCACAGACACGATAACGGTGGATGACATTATGCAACTGACAATGCGTTGGTTTGGTCCGAAAGAAGATAAAGTTTCGCTGGAATATATTCGTCAGGTGCCGGGCGTGCGCGGCGTAGTGGGCGCGCTGTATGACGTACCGGTGGGCGAAACCTGGCCGAAAGAGAAGATTAACGCGCTGGTTGAGCAGGTGCATGCCGCCGGGCTCACCGTGGAAGTGATTGAAAGCGTCAACATTCACGACGACATCAAAATCGGTCTGCCGAGCCGCGATCAATATATCGAAAATTATAAGCAGAGCATCCGCAACCTGGCCGAGGTTGGCGTGAAGGTGATTTGCTACAACTTCATGCCGGTGTTCGACTGGATGAAGACCGACATGAACTACGTGCTGCCAGACGGCTCGCTCACCATGGCGTTCGAGAAGAAAGGCATCGATAAGAGCCTCGACGAGGTGGTGCAGGAAGTGCTGGGCAACTCCAACGGTTTCGCCCTGCCGGGCTGGGAACCGGAACGTCTGGCAAAAGTGCAGGATCTGTTTGCCCAATACAAAGATGTTGATGACGCGAAACTGCGCGAAAACCTCGCTTACTTCCTGAAAGCGGTGATCCCGGTATGTGAAGAAGTGGGCGTGAAGATGGCGATCCACCCGGACGATCCACCGTATTCGATCTTCGGCCTGCCGCGCGTGGTGAAGAACCGCGACGATCTCGACTGGATCTGTAACGTGGTCGATTCTGAGGCTAACGGCATCACGCTGTGTACCGGATCGATTGCCGAAGATCCGAGTAATGATGTGTACGCTATTCTGGCTGAATTCTCGCGCCGCAAACGCATTCCTTTTGCCCATGTGCGTAACATCAAGATTATTCAGGATAAAGATTTCTACGAGTGCGCGCACCCAACGGAATACGGTTCGCTGGATATGTATAAAGTGCTGCAGTCGATGCATGATAACGGCTTCGATGGCTACATCCGTTCGGATCACGGCCGCTTTATCTGGGGCGAAACCGGCCGTCCGGGCTACGGCTTGTACGACCGCGCGCTGGGCACCACCTATCTGCTGGGATTGTGGGAAGCGCTGGGTAAGCGCTGAGTTTTACGCGGTGCGCACATTTGCGCCATCGTAGGGTCGCCATTCATGGCGACCTTCCCAACCAAACACACCGCACAAGCTATCAAACTCCCCCTTCCAACTTGCCGTTAAATATATACAGTTAAACTGTACATATTCAGCGGAGACTTCCCCATGTCAGAACTCAACAAAGCCGTTGTACGTCGCTTCAATCAGCAGGTGATTGCCGAAGGCGACCGCCAGGCTTTCGATCAACTCGTTGCCGAAAACTTCATTAACCGCTCAGCGCCAGCGGGCGCACCCAGCGATCGCGAAAGTCTCTGGCACACTTTCGATCAGATCCTGCGCCCCGCTTTCTCCGATCTACAGGTGCATATCGAAGATCAAATCGCCGAGCGCGATTGGGTCACCACGCGCAAAACGATAACCGGCGTACACAGCGGATCGCTGATGGGCATCGCACCCACCGGTTTACCTGTAACCATTGCGGTGATTGATATGGTGCGAATTGAACAGGGAAAATACGCGGAGCATTGGGGCATGAACACGCTAGCGGCGGTGATGACGCAGCTAAAGCAATTTACGTAACGCAGCCAGCCCTTTTTGCAGATCGTCGCGATCCTGCTGCCCGAGCGTTGCATCGATGCGCGCCGCAATCCACGCTGCGCGCTGTTCACGTGCGTCGGCCAGCGCAGCGCGTGCCTGATCGCTCAACACGATCACCTGCGCCCGCGCGTCATGCGCGCTTTTTTGCCGCAGCACCAAACCTTGCGCCTCCAACTCGTTGATCACTAAACGCATGCTTTGATGCTTCACGCCGCGCAGACGCGCGAGATCGGCGATAGAGAGCGCGTCATGGCTATCGAGCAGATCCAGGGTTTCATATTGCGAGGTGCGCACGGTCGCGGTGCTGACGCGGACGTTGCGTACGAAGTGACTAATCAGCTGACGGAGCTCTTCCGCCAGCTGCTGGGTTGCAATTTCAGTGCTCAAAGGGGGCGATTCCTGCGCGCTATCGTTGCCGTATTATATGAAGGTGCGCATGAATGCGCACCCTACGAAAACCTGTCCAAACAACCGTTTTACGCTTAACTGACGTGCATCAGGAAACCTATTGCCAGGCTTTAAACAACAAACTGGCATTCACACCGCCGAAGCCAAAACCGTTGGAGAGCGCATATGTCATCGCCGTTGGCTGCGGTTTTAGCGCCACCAGATTCAGCCCAGCTGCCGCTTCATCCGGATGCTGCAGATTGAGCGTCGGCGGTGCAATCTGGTCGCGCAGCGCCAGAATCGAGAAGATCGCTTCCACGCCGCCCGCCGCACCGAGCAAATGTCCGGTGGCCGATTTGGTGGAAGTGATCGCCACCTTGCTGCCAGCGAACAGCGAACTAATTGCTGCCAATTCGCCCTTGTCGCCGACCGGCGTCGACGTGGCATGCGCATTAATATGCTGCACCTCTCTCGCCGTAATGCCCGCCTGCGCCAGCGCGGTTTCCATCGCGCGGCGTGCCCCTTCACCATTTTCCGGACCGGCAGTGAGATGGTAAGCATCCGCGCTGGTGCCGTAACCCACCAGCTCCG
Source organism: Pantoea sp. SOD02 (assembly GCF_024707505.1). Classification (GTDB taxonomy): domain Bacteria; phylum Pseudomonadota; class Gammaproteobacteria; order Enterobacterales; family Enterobacteriaceae; genus Pantoea; species Pantoea symbiotica. The sequence goes on from NZ_CP102604.1 coordinate 3,439,636, forward strand.
CCAGCGGTGTTGCGCCGCGCGCCTCTGCATGTTCCAGCGATTCAATCACCAGCAATCCTGCGCCCTCGCCCATTACAAAGCCGTCGCGGTCACGATCAAACGGACGTGAAGCCTGCTCAGGACGATCGTTAAAACCGCCCGACATCGCCTTCGCTGCGGCAAATCCAGCCAGGCTCACGCGATGGATCGCCGCCTCGGTGCCACCGCACAGCGCGATATCCGCTTCGCCGCTGCGAATCATTCGTGCCGCATCGCCAATCGCCTGCGCACCCGCCGCACAAGCCGTTACCGGCGCGCCAATCGGCCCACGAAAACCGTGCGCAATCGAAACGTGTCCGGCCGCCAGATTGGCGAGAAAAGAAGGAATGGTAAACGGCGACAAACGACGCGGCCCACGCTCGGCGGTGGTTTCAACCGCGTTGGCGATCTCATTAAAACCGCCGATGCCGGTGGCGATCACCGTGGCGGTGCGCTGCTGCTGCGCGCTATCTTGCGGGAACCAGTTAGCCTGCGTCAGCGCTTCATGCGCCGCCACCAGCGCGAACTCGATAAAGCGATCCATCTTCTTGCGATCTTTGGCGGCAATAATGCCTTCGGGATTAAAGCCGTGCAGCGCATCCTGCTCCAGCGTCGGCACCTGTCCCGCCACTTTGCAGGCGATATCCTGCACCATCTCCGGCGGCAAGGCGCTAATGCCCGATTTTCCCGCCAGCAGCGACTGCCAAACCGCTTCCGTGCCGCAACCCAGCGGCGATACCAGCCCCATGCCGGTAATGACAATTCGTTTCATCTTTAACTCCTTAATCTGCAGGTGCTGAGTTGCACCTCAGCATGATGATTGCAGCGCTGGCGGCGCGAATTTCTGGGTGTTATCTCCAGCGCGTTTTTTCTGCAGATAATCATGGCGATAGTGCATCATCGGCTCCGCTGCCGGGCCGGGCACCATCTGATATTTATCCAGCGTCAGCGGCTGACCGTTTTCGCTATCGACCATCTGCATCTTCACCGGACGCTGCGTGGCGGTTTCCACCAGCTGCATCTGACGACCTTCCGGCGAGAAATGGGTGCTGCCCCATTCGGTCAGCGCCAGAATCACACCGCGAAAATCGCGGCCAACAGCCGTCAGGTGATATTCGAAGCGTGCCGGGCTGGTGCTGTAACACACCTTCTCCAGCAAGCCATCGTCCACCAGCTCTTTCAGCCGCCGCGACAAGATGTTGGGCGCCACGCCGCTGCTTTTCTGGAATTCATCGAAGCGGGTAAAACCGGCCAGCGCATCGCGCATGATCAGTATGCTCCAGCCATCGCCAATGCGGCCAAGGCTGCGCGCGATGGGACAAGGCATGTTGTAGAGCGGTTGGTTTTTCAAGGTTGGTTATCCGACATCGGTGTGATGGCGGATACTGTTGCAGAGTGACTTTCATTTTGCAAGTTACTTGCAGAATGAAAGTTTGTAATGCAGTTTATGTAGGGTCGCCATTTATGGCGACCTGGGTTTACGTTCGCACCCGCAATCTCGCCTCGATCTTGTCGGCGATCTTGGTAACCACATACGCAATCACCATATAAAACACCACCGCCACCAGGAAGGCTTCGAGATAGTAGAAATTCAGCGCCGCCGTCAGCTGCGCCTGAGCAAAGATATCCACCACTTCGATGGCAAACGCCAGCGACAGCGCTTTCATGATCACCATAAAGGCGTTGGCCAGATCGGGGATCGCCGCCACGATAATCTGCGGGAACATCACGCGGCGGAACAGCTGGCCGCCGCTGTAACCAAGCGACAGCGCCGCATCCGATTGTCCGCTATCAAACGAGTTAAGCGCGCCCTTCCACACTTCCGCCTGAAACGCCGCGACGCAGGCGCTCAGGGCGACGATGATGATCACCCAGTTCGGCAGCGAGTGCGCATTCACTTTCACGCCGAACAGTGTGGCAACGAAGTCCAGCGCCGGTGGCAAACCGTAATAGGCGAGGAAAATTACCACCACCATCGGCACGCCTTTGAAGGCAATCTTGTACGCGATCACCAACTGGCGCAGCACTGGAATGCGGCGATGTTCAATAAAGGCAAACAGCCCGCCGAGCAGCGTCGAGCAGATAAACACCGTTACTGCCATCAGCAACGTCACCGGCACCGCATCGAGAATGCTCCAGAAGTCCGGCAGCAAAACCTCAAGATCAAACATGGTTTCTCTCCCTCATCAGACGCTGGTGAATTTGACGCGTGCAGCGGTTTTCGAGCTGTACTTCGCGTGACGTTGTTCGAAGAAACGGATAATCAACCACGCCACGCCGCACAGCAGCGAATAGAGCACCGCCAGCACCAGATAAGTGCCGAACTGATATTGGTTGTAGTCGCGTTCCATGATCAGATGCGCAGTCGCCATCACATCCGCCGCACCGATGTACATCACCAGCGCCACGTTATGAATCAGATAGATAATCGCATTGCCGTAGCCCGGCAGCGCATAGTGCACCGCTTGCGGACCGACAATGCGCAGCATTTTCTGGCGGAAGCTGTAACCCATGCTATCGGCGGCGTCGTGCTGGCCGCTCTCCACGGCGAGAAACGCCGGGCGCATCACTTCGGAAAGATAACCGCCGTGATACAGGCTCAGGCCAATCATCGCCGCGATATTGGCGGTGACAAAATCGCTGAAGCCAAACTGCTCGGCCACCAGCGGCAAGCCATAAAAGGCGACAAACAGCTGCAGCACCACCGGCACGCTGCGCGCGTACGAGACGTACAAATCGACAAACTGGCTGATGACCGGGATGCGGCGCACGCGGAATACGGTGGCGATCAGCGCCAGGAAGAACCCGACGATCATCGCGACAAACATTATGCCAAGCGTCAACGGCAGCGCCGAGAGCAGCTCGGGAATCATCGAAGTCAGATTCACGGTGAAACACTCCTGCTAAAAAAGAGCCGGTGAATGCGTCGTAGGGGCGGCCCCTTCCAACGCATCATCGAGCACAGTGAATCGCTTACTTCATATACTTAGAAACGTCTTCGCCAAACCACTTCTGCGCCAGCTTATCCAGCGTGCCGTCGGCTTTCAGCTGTTGCAGCGTTTTGTTGATGTCATCATTCAGCGCCTGGTTCTCGGCCGAACGGTGAATCAGCACGTAGGTGTTGTTGATGGCCACCGGCTCGCTGGCTTTGATTGCCAGTTTCTGGTTGTCGATCACCGTTTGCTCGCCGAGGTTCGAAGGCAGGATCAGCGCATCATATTTGCCACGCTGCACCTCTTTCAGACGGTCCGGATAAGGCACGCCAGCGCTCGAGGCTTTGATCTCAACCTTGTCGTTCGGGTTTTCCTGCTGCCACTGCGTCACGAATTTGTACACGCCGCCGCCGGCGGTGACTGGAACGATGTTCTTGCCAACCAGATCTTTCATGCTGTTGATGGTGCTATCGCTGCGGCTGTAGATCTTCATCAGGCTGGCACCGATCGGCGCATCCGGGATCAGGAACTGTTTGCTACGCGTTGGCGCTTTGTAGTAACCGCCGGTTGCCATGTCATATTTGCCAGTCGCGAGGCCGGTTTCCTGGGCGATATCCGCCGCACCTTCCATCACGAATTTGTACTGCGGCAGTTTGGCGTTGATGGCTTTCAGCACGTCCGGCTCGTAGCCCTGCGGCTCGTGACCAATCGCGCCCCACGACAGCGGTTTAGATTCCGCTGCAGTAGCGATTTTAATGGTGCGCACCGCGTCAGCGAAGCTGTTACCGCTGATCAGTGCCAGTGCGATGATGCCAGGCGCGGCCAGGCGACGTAAGGTGGTTTTGATTGCAGGCATGTCGTTGATTCCTTTAATTATTAGAATACGCGTTCTGAATTGAGGAACTGAGCAAGTCGCGGCAGGGTTGGATTATCGAACATCTCAGTCGGGCTGCCCTGCGCGGCCACCACGCCCTGATCCATAAAGACGATGCGGTTCGAGATGCTTTTGGCGAACTGCATTTCGTGCGTCACCAGCAGCGAGGTAATGCCGGAGGACGCCACATCTTTAATCACTTTCAGCACCTCACCCACCAGCTCTGGATCGAGCGATGAGGTTGGTTCATCAAACAGCATCACATCAGGGCGCACCGCCAGCGCGCGGGCGATGCCGGTACGCTGTAGCTGGCCACCGGAAAGCTGCGATGGATAGTGATCGAGCTTGGCGCCCAATCCCACGCGCTCCAGCTCCTGCACGGCGATATCGCGCGCTTGCTGTTTGCTTTTGCGTTGAATGACGATCAGCGGATCCATCACGTTTTCCAGCACCGTCATGTTTTTGAACACGTTGAACTGCTGGAACACCATCGCGGTACGCAGGCGGATCGCCTGGATCGCCGCTTTATCCGGTGACTGATAATCCATGCGGATTTGATCGAGCTGAATGGTGCCCGACGCCGGTTTGGCCAGATAGTTAATGCAGCGCAGCAGTGTGGTTTTACCGGTGCCACTTGGCCCGATGATCGACACCACATCGCCGCGTTTCACCGACAGATCAACACCTTTCAGGATCGGCGTGCTGCCGTAAGAGAGCTTAATATCGTTGAGTTCTAACATGCAGCAGCCCTTATTTGTTCAGGTCAGCATGGCCAAGCACATGCATCAGACGGTTGGCCCAGCCAAAAATGGCGATGGCGTGGATCAGATCGATAATCTCCTGATCGTTCATGCCGACCGCGCGCAGTGCCGCCATATCCTCGGCGCTGGCTTCGGACGGCGTCACCGACAGGCGACGGGCAAAACGGTAGATCGCCGCATCACGCTCGCCGAGCACATCCGCGCGATCAAAGTAGATGGCGCTCACCACCGCATCACTCTCCGCCAGCTGCGCATGGCGACGCGCATGTACCACCGCGCAATATTTGCAGCCGTTGACGATCGACGCACCCAGCGCACCGAGTTCACGATCCGCACGATCCAGCCCGCCATCGACATACATAATGGCGTTGAACAGCACGGTACGCGCCAGGTAGCTGTCGGGATCGTGGGCTAACGTGCGCACATATTCGGAGATCTTCTTGTTTGATGGCGTCACTTTCATCGCATCAAGCTGCGCGGGCGTGGCGTCTTCCACTTCCACCGGCGCGATATACGGATGCCAATGCAGCGGCTTGAGATTAACCGACGGAATCATGCAGACCTCAACAAACGTAATCCGGTCGCGACGCGCGTCTGGAAGTTAACAAAAGCGATCAGCTCGGAGAGCGCCACAATCTGCGGATTGCTCAATCCAGCCTGTTCCAGCAAGCGAATGTGCTGCTCGGTGGCATTCATTGGCTGCTGGGTAACAAGATCGGCGTGGCGCGCAATCGTCGCCAGCGGTTCTGGCAGATCGCTTACGCCTGTCGCCAGCGCCAGCAGCGCATCTGAAGGCTGCAACGCCGCCAGCTGCGCCTGATAATCCTGTTGCAGCTCGGCTTCATGATTGAGCTGCGCCATACGCTGCGCCAGCGCCAAACGCACATCCGGCGCTAAGCCCTGATCGTCGTTTGGTGCCATCACCGAGATGCGGCACTGTTCCGCGCCGTCAACAAATTCCGGGCGCAGGCGGCGCGTGCCGTACAGCGCATCTTCAGCGTTTAAGCCGACTGCGCGATCAATTGCGTCACTCACTGCGCGTTCTCCTGGTTGAGTAAGGGCGTGGAATCCACCCATTCATCGCCCTGCAATTCAGGGGTATCAAAAGCCTGTAAGTTGGCGTAATGCTGCTCGACGTCTTCGGCAAACAACGAAGCGGTAATGCCGCGCACCAGACGATCGGCACCGGCGCTCACCGCAGGAATATCGCCGGAGACTTTGCCGTGCGTCAGCATCGCCGCATCGTTGAAGCAGTGAATGTGCGCCAACAGCGGACATGCGCCTGGCGTCAGTTCGCGGAATTCAAAAGCGGGGCCGAGATCCGGCGCTTCCAGCAAACCGGGACGCGGCGCGCCCATTTGTGGCTGATAGCGTCCGTCGCGCCAGCTGCGGATATGCGGCGCGATGGCGGCAAACTCCGGGCGACCGTGGAAATCATTGCTAAAACCGGTAGCAGCAATCAGGAAGTCATAGCAGAACGGGCCTTGTGTGGTTTCGATCAGCAGGCCATCGGCTTCTTCTTTCACCGCTTTGATGCCGCAATCAAGCAAGAAGCGCGCATTGGCATGGCGCGACACGCGCAGCGTTGAGGAGCGCGGCGGCGGCGTTTGCGTGGTGGCGGTGTAATCGACAAACTTCCACTTCCACGCGTCCGGCAACTGATGCATGCCGTGCACCACGCCCTGGCTGCCGATGCCGGTCATTTTGTTGATGCGCGGCATCTGCTTACGACGAATCAGCAAATCTACCGCGCCCGCGCCGTGTTCCAGCGCGGTGGCGGCGTTATCCATCGAGGATGCGCCCGCGCCAATCACCGCAATGCGTTTGCCTTTTAGGGCAGAGAAATCAATGTCGTCGGCGGAGTGCGCCCAGAACTGGCGGCTAATACCTTGCAGGAAATCCGGCACGGCGAAACCGCCCAGGCCAGAACGTCCGGTGGCCAGCACCAGACGGCGGGTGTAAATGCGGCCGGTTTCGGCACCGCTGAGATCGAGGGCAATCAGATCATCGGCAAAGGCAATGTTGTTGACGCGCACATTGTTGCGCACCGGCAGATTCAACACCTTGCGATACCAAATCAGGTAATCCATCCACTGCGCTTTGGGAATTTTATCCAGCTCTTGCCAGGCTTCTTTGCCCCACTGCGCGGTGAACCACGCGCGGAACGTCAGTTGCGCCATGCCGAGCGCCGGGCCGTGCAGTGATTTAGGTGAACGCAGCGTTTCCATGCGCGCAAAAGTCACCCACGGACCTTCCAGCCCGGCGGGTGCGGCGTCATACGCCACCACATTGCAGATGCCGGTGAACTGCAATTTCGCCAGCGCCGCCAGCCCGCACATGCCCGCGCCGATTACCACCACGTCACGCACCGGCGCGCCATCCTGCGTGCGCTCGGGCACCCAGGATTTCGCGGGCAGTTCAAGATATTCCAGATCCTGCTGAAGCTGAGCTTCCAGCGCGGCAAGGCCATCGGCGGCATAAGTCATACACGTTTTCCCAGAAATAAGCGGCAGCCAGAATGCGGACGAAACCACTAAAGCGCGTTAGTGACTATGCATTTCCATTATCCTCATAACACATAGTTAATGGGTAATAATCATCAATACGCATAGTAAGAGCTAAGGCTTCGCATAATCCTCTTGCCCTAAAACAGAGTCAATATTCTCGCTCAGCTTTTGACCAATGGATTTCTTATATCTTATGCCGAAAATGTTATAAGCGGATTTGACGTTCATACGTAGGGTCGCCATTCATGGCGACCTTGCTAATAACCGGAATCTTTAATCCTGATTAATCAGCCGCATAATACGCGGATGCTCGCTGGCGGGCAGACGCTCAAAACCCGGCAGCAGAGTGGCGGCAGCATCCGCCAAAGCCTCAACCAAGGCCTGCGCAGCCGTTGAAATTTGCCGTCCCTGCGGCGTAATCACGCCAAAGTAGTAAGGAATATCCTCCTCCAGCGGACGGATCGCTACACCGGCCAGCGGCATGCCCCACGCGGTGACCGGTTCGAGAATCGCTACGCCAAGCCCGGCACGCACGCAGCCAAGAATATTGGCGGAGGAGTTGGTTTCGATGGTTTCGTGCAGCGGCGTTTTGACCTTTTTCAACGCTTTTTCGTAGCGTCCGCGCAGCCGCTGCGGGCTCCACGGCGCAATCAACCGCCGTCCCGCCAGGCTGCTCAACGACAGCTGAGATTGCGCCGCCAGCTCGTCATTTTCCGGCAGCGCCACCACGCACTGCGACTGCCCAATCCAGTGCAGCTCCACCGCGTGATGCTCCAGCGGCAAACTACATAAACCGAGATCGGCTTCGGCAGTGATCACCGCATGCGCCGTCTGCACTGCAGATTCGCTGATGATCTGCACTTTGTTTTGCAAATTGAGCGCGGCCAGCGCCTGCGGCAGCAAACCCGCCGCCAGTGCAGGCGTGGCGGCAATGCTCAACGGGCGATGTTGCTGATGGGCGATCTCCTGCGCACGCAGGCGAATCTGCTGCAGTGAGAGCAGCGCTTTCTGCACGTATTGATGCAGTTGCAGCGCTTCTTCGGAAGGATGGATGCGCGGTCCGTTGCGGATAAACAGCGGATAACCCAGCGATTGTTCCAGCTCCTGAATCAAACGCGACACCGCCGGCTGCGAGCGATTGAGCGCCTTCGCCGCCGCCGTAACGCTTCCGGCAGAGATCACCGCCGAGAAGGCTTCCAACTGCCGCAAATCCAGGTCGTTTAAAATGGTCATCGCACGATTTTTCCCTAACTCATTGATCGTTCCCGACATTGGCGCGGGAAATATTTCATCATAGAGAGAGTCGTGGGAATTAGCCACCGGCTGGATGAGGCTATAATTTCGCCGTCAGCTCACGCTGATGCTCCTGCAGCAAACCCAGCATATCCAGTAGAAAACTATCTTCGTTGCCCTTCTGCCAGGCAATACTCAGCGGCAAACCTTTTTACTTTGGCGCGGTGGGCACGCCCGACGTGCCGGATCACATCACGCTGTGGGGTTTGGGTTTGCCGATTTGTCAGGGCTTTGACCAGTACACCAGTGCGTCCAACCAAAATTCTGCCCGGCGTCACCTCACCGCTGCGCCATCGCGTCCGCGCAAGCTGCTAAAGGTGGTCACCAAATCCAACGCCCAGCGGCACGGCAAATACCGCAGGGGTGATGCAAGCGATGGTGGCGTTTATTAAGGCAAAAGCTGCCGTAATGCCGCTCAGTTAAGCATTAATTTGCATATGTATGCAGGTGCGCATGAATGCGCACCCTACGAAAAACGCCCCAGTCCTTTGTAGGGTCGCCATTTATGGTGACCGAAAGACGCTTAACTGACGAGCATTAGGCAAAAGCTGCCGTGGTTGAAGCCGTCTGATTTAACCAGGTGCGCATTGTTGTGGTCGCCATGAATGGCGACCCCACGACGGCATCAACATTTTGCTAAACAATTCGGTTTGCACCTGCCGCGCTTTTCATTAAAAGTCTTTGCATCCTTCTGTTTTCGCAGGTCCTCGCATGATCGACTCAGGCAGAGAAGCCAAACCGAATTCCCATCGCACCCTGCTGTTAGCGTTATTGGTCGCAGTAACCTTCTTCATGGAAAACCTTGATGCCACGGTGATCACCACCGCGATTCCGCAGATGGCGCGGGATTTCGCCTCCAGCCCGGTGGCGCTGAACATTGGCGTCAGCGCCTATTTACTGGCAGTGGCGGTGTTCATTCCGATGAGCGGCTGGCTGGCGGAGCGCTTTGGCGCGCGTACCGTTTTTGCCAGCGCCATCCTGATTTTCACTCTCGCCTCGATCCTATGTGGCTTAAGCGACACGCTCGCCATGTTCACGCTGAGCCGCATTCTGCAAGGCATTGGCGGCGCGATGATGGTGCCGGTCGGTCGCATGGTGGTGCTGCGCGTCACTGAGAAAAAGGAGATGGTGAAAACCATCGCCTTTATTACCTGGCCGGGTTTGATTGCGCCGGTGCTCGGCCCACCGCTGGGTGGTTTGATTGTCACCTACGGCCATTGGCCGTGGATTTTCTGGCTCAACATTCCGCTCGGCATCCTTGCCATCATCGCCACCGCTTATCTGGTGCCACAGTTCAAAGCCGAACAGCGGCGGCCGTTTGACGTGCGCGGCTTTGTGCTGACCGCCACCGCCTGCACCTCATTGATTATCGCGCTGGAAGCGCTCGGGCAGATGCATCTCAATGTTGGTATTCCGTTGTTGATGCTGGGCGTGTTGTGCAGCTGGCTGGCGTATCGTCACAGCTTCCGCCATGCGCAGCCGCTGCTGCCGTTTAGCGCGATGAAAATTGCCACCTTCCGCAATGCGGTAATTGGCGGCTCGTTCTTCCGCGCCTCAATCAATGCAGTGCCCTATTTACTGCCGTTGCTGTTTCAGCTTGGCTTTGGCTGGAGCGCGGCGCAGGCCGGAGCCACGGTGCTGTGGGTATTTGCCGGTAATCTGGCGATGAAACCGGCGACAACCTGGCTGATGAAACGCTGGGGTTTTCGTCGCGTGTTGATGATCAATGGCGCGATCAGTTTGGTGGCGATGCTCGGCTGCTTACTACTCAATCCTTCACTGGGCTACTTCGCCATTGCCGCGATTCTGTTTATCGGCGGGCTGTCGCGCTCGCTGCAGTTCAGCTGCTACAACAGCCTGGGCTTCGCCGATGTGCCGCAAAACAAAATGAGCGATGCCTCGGTGGTGTTCAGTATCTTCTTCCAGTTCAGCATGAGCGCGGGCATCGCGCTGGCGGCGTTGTTCCTGCGCGCTTCGATGCTGTGGCAGGAACATAGCGAGATCGCGCAGAGCGATATTCATATCGCTTTCGCCGGAGTGGCTTTGTTGGTGCTGCTGTCGCTATTTGACGTGTTGAGACTGGAAAAAAATGCCGGTGCGCAAGTGCTGGTAAAATAATATTCGCGCACTATTTAACGTTAAAAACATTAATAGTGCGCTTCGCTTAAAAATAATCACTTTCACATAAGGATTTATATTTTTTACACCCATTTTAAGATAATGACTAATGATGCGAATGCTTACCAAATCTTAAGTAAAAGACGAAACATCAGGAATGCTGATTAATTTCATCATATTGAAAGAGAAAAAATTTAAAGGCGAAGCGGTAATATATTTATATTGACCAGAGGCTCACGCAAAAATAATTATTACCCGCCTCTTTCACTCCTTTGCAGACAGAAAAATTCCTGAGCATTATCAAGGAAGATGAGATAACTCCTAATTACTCTTTGTTGTGCGTTAGGCTTTAACGACTAACCTTAAGTAGCAAGTGAAATATGCGTTATCCCCTTTATCTGAGGTATTGATTATGACAACACCACGTGGTGGTTCTGGCAATTTTGCCATGGACCCAGAAAGAGCTCGCGAAGCGGGTAAAAAAGGCGGCCAATTGAGCGGCGGGAATTTTCGAAATAATCCTGAACGTGCAATTGAAGCAGGACGAAAAGGCGGTAAGAAAAGCCGTCGTGTCGTCGATAAATCACCCGAATAACTTTGTTGCGGCTATTATAACTTATTAGCCGCAATCTTTTTATTATCAGAAGATAAATGCCGCCGGAAAATAACGCCCCGACTTTATAAAAAAAACACTTTGAGACGTTTCTCGTTGCTAATAATTGAGGTAATTGAATAACAAAAAATATCAAACCGCCATAAACCCTCAAAAAATATCGCACCAAATAATCTTCTTGTTTTTATTTTATCGCTCACCTAAACTCCGCAAAACATAATTCACCGCAACTATCACCACTATAAATCATAACTCTAATTAGTTATTTTTTACTTAAACAGTCTTCTCAGAACGGCAGAAATTTCAACTTCGCCGTGCGGGTGGCTCATATTCTGAATTTCCTGTTACTCATAAAAACATACCTCTGAACGGTGAGTATTCCTGCTGTACTTTTTAAACAACGGAGATCACGTGCACACTCAACGCCGCTTCAGAAAGATTATCAAAAATCACTCTATCCCATTAATTAGCATCCTATTAATAGCGAAAGTGTCCTTGCAAACCGCTAGCGCGGCGAGCAGTGTCATTGCGCCAGATAGCTATAGTCACATACTTAACTATTCGGACGATTACGTTATTAGTTCGGGTGACACTATTAATTCCAACTCAGCGAAAAATGACACACTTTCAATTAACGATCCCAACTTAGCGCTGTATGGTCCTGTTGAATCGGTTTCGTTACACAATTACGGAATCATCAATAATGGATTCAACACTCATAATTTAGCCGCCGTTTCATTTTTCACCAAAGACGGCAAGCTTGATAACAGCGGTAACATCAGCGGCTGGGACTTCAGCGTCATTATGGCTGGCGGAAAAAGCGCGATCGTAAACAACGGGCAAATCATTGCCAATAATGGCGTTGCACTGTTGAGCTTTGCCGATGAAACCGCGCTGCTTAATAACGGGGTAATACAGGGTTACACCAGCGCGATTGATGCGGAAAACAGCACGAGGGTACGGATTACCAACCAAGGCAATATCACTAGCCAGCAGCAGCCCGCTGTAATTCTTCACAGCGATAGCCAACTCCTTAACGCCGGTGTCATCGCCAGTCAAAATGCTCCCGCGCTATTACTAACCGGTTCTGGCAACGCCATTACCCTGAGTAATCACTCTGCGCTCAACGGCGGCAGCAATCTTGCGCTGATGAGCCAGGGCGAAGCTAACCAATTGATTTTGATAGGTGACGGCAGTGAGAACGGCAATTTCAGCGCCGACACATTTCAGCATGGATTGTCTGCCATTACCTCCACAGCCAGCAGCCGCTGGGCGCTTAATGGTGATGTGGCGGCCTGGGGCGCGAGTGATGATGTGATGACCATTGCCGGGCAGTTACAACTGGCGGGACATACGGTGATTGCCGGCGGTGGCGGCGCGACCGTGCAGCCGGGTGGACAATTACAGCTGATGAACGGCGGCACGCTAACGAGCAACCTCGTCAATAACGGCGAGATTAGCGTTAATCCGGGAAACAACCTTCACGGTAATCCCTTTGTGATCAATGGCAATTACACCGGTAATGCCAACAGCCAGCTCACCTTTAGCGGAGCTTTAGCGGGTGACAACTCGGCGCTAAATCCATTGGTGATCAACGGCAACACCGCTGGTACCAGCCAGGTTGCAATGATTAACACCGGCGGCAACGGTGCGCAAACCCAGCAAGGTATAACGCTTATCAAGATTAATGGCACTTCCGCTGCTAATGCCTTCGTGCAGAAAGGTCGTATCGTGGCGGGCAGCTATGAGTACTTTTTGCAGCAGGGAACGCCGAGTGCAGCCAACGATCAAAGCTGGTATCTGCGCTCTTCTTTACCGCCTGCAGCACCAATCATTAGGCCAATGGCTACACCGCAAACCAGCGCGATCCTGCGACCCGAAATGGGCGCTTATGCGGCGAACATGGCCGCCAGCAACACACTCTTTATCCATAGATTACAGGATCGTCTCACTGCGACTGCGGCGGGATCGTCAATGTGGTTACGTCAAACCGGTACGCAGCAGCGTGCGCAAGCGGGAAGCCAGCTTACTGATCGCAGCAACCAATATATGGTGCAGATGGGGGCCGATCTGCTGACGCTGCAAACCAGCGAACAGAGTGCGCTTCACCTCGGCGTCATGGCGGGCTACGGCAACCATCACGGCAAAACCACTTCACGTATCACTGACTTTGCCACTGAACATACACTTACCGGTTACAGCGGCGGTATCAGCGCCACCTGGTATGCGGATGAAGCTCGCCGTTTAGGACTCTACAGTGATAACTGGCTGCAATTTAGCCGCTTTGAGAATCACGTGAAGGGAGACGATTTAAGCGCTGAAACCTGGCGTTCGCAAGGCGTAACGGCCGCAACCGAATGGGGCTATCGGGCAGCATTTTCGCTGAGCGATCAAACCCAACTGCTGCTGCAGCCGCAAGTACAGATCGCATGGATGAATGTGCGCGCCAGCGAGCATCAAGAGCAGAGCGCCAGCTCAGTGCAATTCACCGGTGATGGCAATATTGCGACCCGCGTCGGCGTCAGAGTGGAGCTGCAAACGAGCCGGTTAACGCCCTACGTTGAAGCCAACGCCTTGCACAACAGCCGCGCGTTTGGCAGCCAAATGGACGATCGCGTGGTGGAAATTGAGGGAACGAAGCACATTGCTGAAGTGAAAGCCGGTATTCGCGCCGACCTGTTTTCTGGTCTGGAGATCGCTGTTGAGGGCAACGCGCAGCAAGGCACGGATCATTATCAAAACCTCGGCGGTGCGCTCACGCTACTAGCACATTTCTAAGAGTGCTTATTGCCCTCCGGCTGTTACGGAGGGCTTTATTGCCTCCCGCGATTCTTCCATTTTTCGCAACAATGACTTCGCTGATCAGGCTATTCTGCCGCTGAATTGTCTATGCGAACCTTAGTTATCGCCAGGGATCATCCCGAGCAACACCTAAGGAACCGCAACATGAAACTCTATCACTTCCCGCTTTCTGGTCATGCTCACCGCGCACGTCTGTTCCTGTCGCTGCTGGATTTGCCACATGAGGTTATCGATGTCGATCTCAAATCTGGCGAGAACAAAACGCCGGAATTCCTCGCCATGAATCCGTTTGGTCAGGTGCCGGTGCTGGAAGATGACGGCGTGTTTATTGCCGATTCCAACGCCATTCTGGTCTATCTGGCGAAGAAGAGCGGTCGCAGCGAATGGCTGCCGGAAGATGCACAAGGCGCGGCGGCAGTGCAGCGCTGGCTAACCGTTGCTGCCGGAGATATAGCCTTTGGTCCGGCAGCGGCGCGTTTGATTACCCTGTTTGGCCGCCCGTTCAATCCCGAAGAGGTGATTGGCCGCGCACATCTGGTGCTGTCACGCATTGAGAAGCATCTCGAAGGCCGTGAATGGCTGGTCGGCGATGGCCCGACAATCGCTGATGTCGCGCAATACAGCTATATCGTCGGTGCGCCAGAAGGCAATGTCGATCTATCCGGCTACCCGGCGGTAAACGCGCTACTGCGTCGCATCGAAGCGCTGCCAGGCTTTGTGCCCTTCCCGCAAACTGCGGCTGGCCTGCGCAGCATCGCCTGAGTCCACCATCATGAGCAAGAAACTGCCGGTTTGGCATCAGGGTGAAATCGCGCTGCAGCAGCAGGCGGGCGTGGCGGAACGCATGGCGGAAGTCGGCCAGCGGGTGATCCGCGATCACATGCCCGATCAACATCGAGACTTCTACGCGCAGCTGCCATTTATTGTGGCGGGCAGCGTTGATGCGCACGGCGATGCGTGGGCCACGCTGCTGGAAGGCCAACCCGGTTTTATCTTCTCACCGAATGCCACCACGCTGGATATTGAGGCGCGTCCGCATCAAGGCGATCCGGCGGCGGCGGGCATGCAGGATGGCGCGCCGGTTGGGCTGCTCGGCATCGAGCTGCACACCCGGCGTCGCAACCGCATGAACGGCGTGCTGCAGGCGATTGGTGGCGGTTTTCGCGTGCAGGTGCAGCAGAGTTTTGGCAACTGCCCGCGCTATATCCAGCTGCGTGATTTTCACTATGCACGCGATCCCGCCGAACCTTATCGCGGTGAGGTGGAAACCCTGAGCGCGCTGGATGATGCCGCCCGCGCCACCATCACCGCTGCGGATACCTTCTATGTCGCCACCTATGTCGAACGCCAGGTTGATGCCTCGCATCGTGGCGGTAAAGCGGGCTTCGTGCGCGTCAGCGAAGATGGCCTGCTGACCATTCCCGACTTCAACGGCAATCTGTTCTTCAACACGCTCGGCAACATTCACCAGAATGGCAAAGCGGGATTGCTGTTTATTGATTACACCAGCGGCGACACGCTGCAACTGAGCGGCGATGCAGAAGTGATTCTCGACTCGCCAGAGATCGCTGCCTTTCAGGGTGCCGAACGGCTGTGGACGTTTCGTCCGCGTCACATCGTGCGCCGTCGTGCCGCCCTCGCCTTGCGCTGGTACACGCCGCCGGATGGCGCTGCACCCAGTTCGCTGATGACCGGCGACTGGCAAGCCGCCGAGCAGC
The DNA here is from genome assembly GCF_024707505.1 of Pantoea sp. SOD02. Taxonomy (GTDB): domain Bacteria; phylum Pseudomonadota; class Gammaproteobacteria; order Enterobacterales; family Enterobacteriaceae; genus Pantoea; species Pantoea symbiotica. The sequence continues at coordinate 3,455,273 of NZ_CP102604.1, forward strand.
GCCTGCGTGCGGCGGAGCTGGCAGCGCGCTGGCGTCCGTTCAAGGTGATGAAGGTGGTGGATGAGAGCGCCACCATCCGCTCGTTTCATCTGATGCCGGATGATGGTGCAGGTTTAGTGCCGCATCTGGCTGGTCAACATCTGCCGATTCGCGTGCACCTGCCTGGAAGCGATAAGCCGCTGATGCGCGCCTATACACTTTCGGTTGCGCCGTCGGATGGGTTTTACCGCATCAGCGTCAAGCGTGATGGCGTGGTTTCGCGATATCTGCACGATCATCTCTACATTGGAGCTACGCTGGAAGCGCGTGCGCCGGCGGGTGATTTTACCATCGATGCCAGCGAACCACGTCCGGCGGTGCTGCTGGCGGCTGGCGTGGGCATCACGCCGATGCTGGCGATGCTGCGACATCTGATATTCGAAGGACAGCGCAAACAGCGCCTGCGCCCAACGTTCCTGTTTCAGTCGGCACGCAGCAAGGCCGAGTGCCCTTTCGTGCGCGAACTCGACCAGTTGCTGGCGGCGGCGCATGGCGCGGTGAGACTGGTGCGCGTGCTGAGTCAGACGGCGGATGCAGAAGCGGATATTGATTACGACTTCGCAGGCCGCATTGATATGGCGCTGCTCTCGCGGGTGCTGCCGTTTAACGATTACGACTTCTATCTGTGCGGTCCACCGCAATTCACGCAAGCGCTGTACAACGGGCTGCGCGCCTTCAATATCGCCGATGATCGCATTCACGCCGAGGCTTTTGGCCCGTCGTCGCTGCAGCGTTCCCGCGATGTGGTGGCCGAAGAAAAACCGCTATTGCCGGTAGCAACACAATCGGTGCCGGTGAAGTTTATGGATTCGCTGAAAGAGGCGCGCTGGACGCCAGATGCCGGTTCGCTGCTGGAACTGGCGGAAGCGCGTGGCCTAAGCCCGGCGTATAGCTGCCGCGCCGGACATTGCGGCAGCTGTAAAACCAAGCTGCTGCAAGGCGCGGTGACTTACCCAACACCGCCGAGCGCGCAAGTGGCGGATGATGAAGTGCTGATCTGCTGCGCAAGACCGGCGCAGCAAGACGGTGAGGTACAGGCGATTCAGATGGCGTTGTGAGACGCCAATTGCCTTAAGTCAGGCGTTAATCAGCACGATTTTTCCCTGAATACTGCCGCGAGAGGCGCGCTTATGCGCGGCTGATGCTTGCGCCAGCGGATAGGTGCTATCAACGATGATACGAATGATGCCTTGCTCAAGCAGGCGACCGGCTTCCACCAGTTGACGGCCACTGGAACGCACTTGTGTGAATGAAACGGTAATCTCGCTTTTGACGGCCTCTTCGTATCCCGAGAAGCCGATAGGATTCATCAGGAACAGCGCACCACCTGGCTTGATGACGCTGAGAAAACGCTCCATATTCGCACCGCCAACGGCATCAATCACCAGATCCACATCTTGTGCAACAGACTCAGCGGCGGTCTTGTTGTAATCGATAAACTCATCGGTACCCAGTTCGCACAGCAGTGATTGATGCTTGCCGGAGGCCACCGCGATGACGTGCGCACCTTGCCACTTTGCAATCTGCACCGCCAAATGCCCAACGCCACCGCCAGCACCATTTACCATCACCTTCCGACCTTTAAGCGGGATCGGAACATGCTGGAAAGACTGCAGCGGGTTCGGAGCATCGTGGCCGAGTTCGATCAGAAACTGCCACACGGTTAGCAATGACATCGGCGCACCGGCGGCCTCAACATGCGTTATCCCCGCCGGTTTCAATGCCAGTTCATTGGCAGGCACGCGCACGTATTCTGCATAAGCGCCGCTGCCGGTCATTATATCCTGCGGAAAACGCACCATCGCATAGACCTCATCGCCGATGCTGAAGCCCGAAACCTCATCGCCTACTGCGGTGACAACACCTGAGATATCGGTTCCCAAAATCATGGGAAAGACGGAGCTGGGTTGCCATTCCGGCGGCAGCGAACGATAGCCCTCACGCAGATGGAGATCCGGCGGATTAAGGCTTGCGGCATGCACGCGCACAAGCACCTCACCGGCTTCGGCAATCGGCCGGGGTGCATCTTCATAATGCAGAACGTCCGGACCGCCAAACTCATGCAATCGCACGGCTTTCATCGTATTAGTCATGATCATTTCGCTCTCTCATTGGTCTGATTGAGAAAGCGTACGACTATTACGCCTGATTGATAATAAGGCTCCATTTCGCTTTAATAGTGCCATGAAGGAACAAATAGGTTTTGAAAGACTCACTGGCTTAATTGCCTTCGCCCGTGCTGGATCTCTCGGCAGTTACAGCGCTGCCGCCCGTTCGCTGTCGGTTTCACCCTCCGCGATTAGTAAAAGCATCCAGCGTCTGGAGACGCATCTCGGCATAACACTTTTCACCCGCACCACGCGTTCGCTCTCCTTCACGCCCGAAGGCCGCGACCTGCATGAACGCGTGCTTAAGTTGCTGCGGGATGCTGAAGAGATTGAACAGATGGCGAAGTCAGCACGCTCCGAACCGGCGGGCACACTGCGCATTGCGACATCGCTGCCAATTGGCGTGCACATCATCGCACCTGCTATAGCCAGCTTTCGCCAACGCCATCCAAAAGTCATGATCGATTTGCGCATAAGTGATCAAATCTCGGATCTTGTGGAAGAGAGAATTGATATTGCGGTGCGCATCGGCGAGCTCGCCGATTCCTCGCTGATCGCCCGCCGACTCTCACCTTACCGACTCGGCTGTTATGCCTCGCCAGCGTATTTAGCCACGCATGGCATCCCGCAACATCCCGATGAGCTGGATAGCCATGAAACGGTCAACCTGCGCTATCAAAGTTCGGGACAAGTATTTCGCTGGCCGTTTCGCATCGGTGAGAAGGAAGTTGAAATCGTGCCGTCATCAGCTGTGATCGTTGATGCCAGTGAAGGCGTGCTGGCGGCAATTGCTGCGGGTGCAGGCATCGGCATGGCGACGAATTTTATGGCGGATGCATGGGTTAAGCGCAACGAATTGGTGCCGGTTTTGACCGATTTCGCCGTGGAGCGACACAATATCACCGCGATATGGCCTCAGAGCCGACGCAGTAATCCGGCGGTGCGTGCTTTTTTGGATATGCTGATGGATTAACGGAAGTTACTAAGACGGGAAAGTAATATTGCGGTAATAGTCAGTGGAAATATTTTCATTAAAAACTCATGGCCAGCCCCACGCCATATCCTTGCGTATTATTTCCGAACATATAACGTGCCACTATTCGTGTACGACTGATAAACACCGGATATTTACTACTATCAAGCTCGAGCCCAACACCCAATGAATTTAAACTATCGAATCCTAATTGGCCACGCTGCTCACCCAAATATTCAGTGCGTGCAGCTTCAAGCACATAGCGCAAAGGACTTCCTAATAACGTCCAATCTGAAACTGGAGCGCGACGACGTAAATAAAGCCCGAGATTTTCCGCAGTAGCACTCCCGCTTACGGCCTCAGAACTATTACCGAAACTATTGAGCTCTTGGTATGAGTATCGCAACTCAACATCAATATCCTGCTCTTTGCTAAATAATTCATAATCCAGCATTAGCGATCCCCCCAAGCCATACGCATTGAGGCGGCCACCATCCAAAAATTTGTAGTCTGCATCATTAAATTTTTTTTGCAGAACAAAAGCGCCAATACGGAGATCACTGGCCATTGTACCTAAGGTGAAATTTGCGATTGGTCGCAGGACCCAATTGCCGCCGAGTTTATCCGTATAAAGTTTTATATCCCAACCAATACCGCCAGTCGCAGTTAAGCTATTCCATTTAACCGGAATTTTTCGGCTTTCATTGCCATTAGAAACAACAAATTGAGGATCATAACGGCTGTAACCGAGTGTACCTTCGAGATAGAGAGGAAATTCCTCACTAAGCGTTGCACCGCCGCCAAACTGAGTAATTGAAAGCGAGTTTTTTTCTTTGGTGTCAGCACCGATATTGAGGTCACTTGCAGTGACATCCGGTACCACCGTATAGCTCATAAGAGAAAGGACAGCATTCGCGCGACTTTTTAGAGGGGTATCATCTGCAGCAAAACTGGTATAACTCGTTAAAAGCATTAAGCTAATTTGAATAATTGTTATACGAGAAATGAAAAGAGCCATGTTTTACTCCAGATGTCACACCCCACGACTGATCGTTTCTTATTGCATTACAGCACCGCATATTTAAATTAATTTTATTTTAGACCGGGCTATGCAACAGAAAGTTATTTTCATCATTATTTTTCTATAAAGTGACAAAAATCATAATAAGTAGTCACTTATTGGTGGGCGTTTAAAGGGGTGTAATTTTTAGAATCGGTGATGATGACTTCAATGATAATTATTTTTCGGTGCATGGTAAGTATTGAGAAGGAATGAAATTGGGAAATTCAGAGGTTTTTGCACAAGCGATGAGAAAGGAATACAAAGACTGTTTTATGCGGGAATGCTGAAAGATTCGCTAAGATTTGTAATACGTTACAGGATCGAAAAAAGGGTACTAGCGTTAACTAGTACCCTTTCTGGAAGGCATTGATGTTTAACTGTTGCTGTGAACACCACCTTCTTTAAGCACCCGTCAGAATTGTTACTTCTAACCAGCGCTTCAATGTATGGTGCCCGGACGCGGAATCGAACCACGGACACGGGGATTTTCAATCCCCTGCTCTACCGACTGAGCTATCCGGGCAACGGGGCGCATTAAACCCTACTCGCGCGGCACCGTCAAACGCTTTTCGGCAAAAATCAGCTGACTGATGCCTTTTAAAGCAACCTCCAGACCAACAGGTAAAAAATTATTCACCTATCGCTGTTATAGGTGAATTTTTAATCGCTTGTGCCGATAACCGAGCTGACATCCTATACCAATAATAAGGTTCGCCCCATGTTCAGCACAATTGCATCAGGAATCTTGTCACGTCTTGCGTGGCAAAAGCGCAGTAATAGCATGGCAACGCTCAGTTCGCTGCAAGACGCTATCGCTATGGTTGAATTCACTCCAGAAGGAAAAATCCTCACCGCTAATGAGCTGTTTCTTGAGCGCATGGGTTATACGCTCAAAGAGATCGTCGGCCAGCATCACAGCATGTTCTGCACCGCAGATTTGCTCAACTCGCCACAATACCGCGACTTCTGGCGACGCCTGAATCGCGGTGAAGGCTTCAGCGACAAATTCCTGCGCGTGGCGAAAAACAGCCGCCCTATTTGGCTGGAAGCCAATTACGTGCCGGTGCAGGATCGCAGTGGTCGGGTGATTAAAATCGTTAAACTGGCGAGCGATATCACCGCGCGCATCATGGATGCCCAAGAGCAGCGCGCCATGACCACCGCGATTGAGCGTTCGATGGCAGTGATTGCCTTCAATCTCAAGGGCGAAGTGTTGATGACCAACGATAACTTCCTGAAAACCATGGGATACAGCGCGTCAGAAGTGATTGGCGTACATCACAGCCAGTTTTGTCCTCCGGAGATGCGTAATAGCGACGAGTATCGCCGTTTCTGGCACAAGCTGAATCAGGGCGAATTTATCTCCGGCCAGTTCCAGCGCGTGAATAAACGCGGCCAAACGGTATGGCTGCGCGCCACTTACAACCCGGTGTTTAACGAAACCGGCGAGCTGTACAAAGTGGTGAAGTTCGCCACCGATGTCACCGCGCAGGTGGAGAAGAATCAGCAAGAGCGCGAAGCGGCGCAGCAGGCGTATCAAACCGCGCTGCAAACCAGCGAAAGTACGCGCATCGGTGCCACGGTGATTGAGAACAGCGTGCAAACCATGAATGATTTGGCGGGCGAGCTGCATGGCATTTCCGGCGACATCAACGATCTGAGCGAATCTTCAGACCGTATCGGCGCGATTGTCGAGAGCATTCGACGTATTGCCGATCAAACCAACCTGCTGGCGCTTAACGCAGCGGTGGAAGCGGCGCGCGCCGGTCAGCACGGTCGTAGTTTTGCCGTGGTCGCCAATGAAGTACGCACGCTGGCGGCCAACATCAATCGCGCCACCACCGAAATTGAGAACATGGTGCAGCAAAACCATACGCTGGCGGAGAAAGCGCTAAAAGGTATCGCATCGAACCTGAAACGTGCCGATCAGGGCGTGGTGCTGGCGAAGGAAGCTGGCGGCATGATGGCGGATATTCGCGGTAGTTCCAGCGAAGTGGTGCGCGCAATTGGGCACGTTACGGCGGCGCTGAAGGAGGAGTGATTTGTAGCCAGGTCGCCATGAATGGCGACCCTACGGGATTTATAGCGATGTTGAGTTAAGAATACGCACGACTGCTGCAGCGACGGTGTTGAGGCGACATCCCAAACCGCTGAACGATTGAAGGATTCCAGGGCGAGCCGCAAGGATGCGGCGAGAGGTGGCGCTGAGCAGGAGCGAATCGACACCGGTCCGTCAGGAATCGTGATTGAGTGAAGGTACCGCGAAGCGGCGGGTTGGGCTGGCGCAAGGCCCGGGAGTGCAGAGGGCGTGGCCAGACGCCCTCTGCTCGGTCGCCGCACGAAGTTACTGCAACTGCCTCAGCGTAGGGCGAACGAAAGTCGCTCGGTGCTTAACTGAGCGGCACTACTCCATGGATGGCGACCCTACGGATCATAAAAGTGTCACAGCCGCACAGTAATCTAAGATAATTCCTAATCAACGTCAGATTCCTCTATGCAGCTGCCTGATTTACGCGCAGGCCTTGCCTCCTTGTCGAGTCGTTCTCGTGCGCGATCGCTGTGCATTGCCGTGCCGTTTGTCAGTCCCGCGATGGACAACACGGCAGTGATGGCGTTGTTTACCGACCACAAAGATCTGATTGGTTTGCCGGTGATCGAAAACGGTACGCCGTTTGGCATGATTAACCGCCATATCTTCCTGTCGCAAATGTCGCGCCCGTTTTTCCGCGAACTCTACGATCGCAAAAGCTGCATCGCCTTTATGGATAAAGAGCCGCTGGTGATTGATGCCGATACCGAGCTCGATCAGGTAGCGCAGCAAGTGGTGGCGACCGGCGATAAATCGGTCACCGACGGCTTTATCCTCACCGAGCAAGGGCGCTACATCGGTATCGGGCTGGGCATCGATCTGATTCGTACTGTGTCAGATTTGCAGCATCAACAGCATCAGCAAATTTTGCAGAGCATCGATTACGCGCGCGTGATTCAGGACGCAATGCTCGATCGCTCAAAGCAGCAGATGGCGCAGCAGCTCAGCGATTGGTGCCTGCACTGGCAGCCGCGCGATGGCGTCGGCGGCGACTATTACGCCTTCCATCAGGATCAACACGGTTGGCTGGCGCTGATTGCCGACTGCACCGGCCACGGCATTCCCGGTGCGTTTATGACGGTGATCCTGCAATCGGCGCTGGAAAATGCGCTGCAGCAGAATCGGCGTGCGCCATCCGATGTGCTGCAATCGCTTAATCGCCATATCAAACAAACCCTTGGTCAGCTCAATGCTTCGCAGCAAACCTCGCTGTCGAACGACGGCTGCGATGCCATCGCGCTGCGCCTCGATAGCGAAAATCATCAGCTTTCATGGTCGAGCGCGCGCATGCACGCGCTGCTGCATAACGCTGGCGGCGAGGCGGAATCGCTGAAGGCCGACCGCGTTGGCGTTGGCTATACCGATACGCCGCAGGATTACGTCTGGCCGCAGCAGCAACGCACGCTCAATCCCGGCGACATGCTGCTGGTGATGACCGATGGCGTCACCGATCAGCCCGGCGGTGAACGTCACATTATGTTTGGCAAAAAGCGCATTCAGACGCTGCTGAATCACTATCAAACGCTGCCGATGCCGGCGCTTTCCACGGCATTCGAGCAGGAATTTCTTCGTTGGCAAGGCAACCAGCCGCGACGCGATGACGTCACCTGGTTTGGCTTCCGCTATTAGAGTCACGTTATGACACCAGCTTCGAACCTCAGCCGCGTCCCGCCCGACAGCGTGGCGCTGCACTACACCGGCCTCTTTTCGCCGCAGAACATCACTGCGATGGGCGAAGTGATCAAAGTGTTTCTTGAGAATCAGCAGGCGCCGGTCAAAGTTCGGCGTCGCTTGTTCTCCAGCTTTGTCGAGATCGTGCAAAACATCCTGCGCTATTCACAAGACAGCCGCAGCACCAGCCACGCCGAGCAGGATTTCCGCTTCGGCACGGTGACGCTGCACGTTGAAGGCGACAACTACGTGCTGGAGAGCAGCAATCAGGTGGATGAAGTCGCCTGTGAGCAGCTGCGCTACTGGCTCGACCTGCTGCGCACCATGAGCAACGAAGAGATTAAACAGGCGTATCGCGTGGGATTGCGTGCCGAGAGCCCCGCCACCAGCAAAGGGGCCAACATTGGATTATTAACGCTGGCGCGCGACGTCAGCGAACCGCTGGAGTATGAACTGCGTCCGTTGGCCTCCAACGGTTACGCCACGTTTTGGCTGAAAGCCACCATTCACCAGGATTGATCGATTGATGCAAAACCTTGTTATTGCTGCCACAGAGAGCACGCCCGAAGTGAGTTTTGATTTTGCCGCCGGCCAGTTTGCCCTGCGCGGTGAATCCTGGCCGGAGAACGCGGCGGCGTTTTACCGTCCGCTGCTGGACTCCTTAGAGAACTGGCAGCCGCAGCCGGGCGGCGACGTTGAAGTGAATATCGCGCTGCGCTACTTCAACAGCTCCAGCACTAAAATGCTGTTCAGCCTGTTTGACCTGTTTAACCAGCGTGCGCAGAGCGGGCAAACCGTGGCGCTCAACTGGTTCTTCGACGCCGAAGATGATGTCTCAGAAGAGTTTGGTCAGGAGCTGGCGTTGGACTTCACCGATCTGCAGGTGAATCTGCAGGCGGAAATGGCATCGTGATGGACCTCAACGAGCTGTTCCGCGAAGAGAGCGATGTGCTTAATCGCTCGCAGGATGTGGCGGCTCAAACCACGCTCAGCGCTGAGGATTATCGCGATGCGCTGCTGATGGTGAATCGCCATTATCAGCGCCTGATGCGTGAAACCTATCGCATGATCTCGCGCAGCGACCGCGCCGAGCGTGAGCTCAATCGCGTCAACGAACAGCTGCATCAGCTGGCGCAGGAGCTGGAGTACAAAGCCAGCCACGATCCGCTGACGGCGGTGTGGAATCGCGGGGCGATTATCCAGCGCATCAGCCAGACGCTGAGTAACGGCGCAGCGGCGCTGATCATTCTGGATATCGACCACTTCAAACGCATTAACGATGAGTTCGGTCATCCGATGGGCGATAAGGTGATTTGCGCTCTGGTGTCGCGCATTCAGGCGCACTGCCCGGAAGAAGCCAGCATTGGTCGCATTGGCGGTGAAGAGTTTACCGTGCTGTTACCGCACTATCGCCTATCCGATGCGGTAATTGTGGCGGGTGCGATTCACGCCTCGCTGAATGCTTCACCGCTGGCGGTGTTGCCCGGCCAGTTGGTGACCGCCAGCCTTGGCGTCAGCTACGGCAAGCCGGGATCCGATTTTGAGACGCTGTATAACAATGCCGATGTGGCACTGTACGACGCCAAAAATCATGGCCGCAATCGGGTGTTCTTCCGCTGATTACTGCGCGGCCGTTGCTACCGGCGGCGGTGTGGCTTCCGGCACAAAGATGTGGTCGAGAATATTACGCATCAGCGGCGCCGCCGTGACGCCTTCGTTGCCACCGTTTTCCAGAATCAACGCCACTGCCACTTTGGGGTCGTTAAACGGCGCAAACGCGGTGTAGAAGATATGGTCTCGCAGGCGCATTGGCGTCATTTTGGCGTTATAGATCTGGTTCTTTTTCAGGCTGAATACCTGCGAAGTACCCGATTTCGCCGCAATGCCGTACGGCGCGGTGTGGAAGTATTTGTAGCCGGTGCCGTTTGGCGCATTCGCCATGCCGAACATGGCGTGGCGCACCAGCGACCAGTACGGCGATTTGGCATCACCAATCTGCGGCTGCGGTAATTTTGCCTGATACGGCTGCACTACCGTGCCGCGCTGCGATTTCTCCAGCAGATGCGGATTAATGACGCGGCCATTATTCAACAGCGCCACCAGCGCTTTCACCATCTGGATCGGTGTCGCCACCCAATAACCTTGCCCAATCCCAACCGAAACGGTATCGCCCTGATACCACATCTTTTTGTGCACTTTTTGCTTCCATTCACGGCTGGGCAATAATCCGGCGTACTCTTCGTTGAGATCGATGCCGGTGGATTTGCCGTAACCAAACTGGCTCAACATGGTGTGGATGCGATCGATGCCCATCATGAACGCCACCTGATAGAAGAAGCTATCCGCCGACTCTTCGATGGCTTTCGTCACGTCCAGCATGCCGTGACCGGTTTTTTTCCAGTCGCGATATTTACGATCGGTGCCCGGCAGCGTCCAGGTGGGCGCGCCAAATATCGTGAAGCTCGGCGTGATGACTTTGGTCAGCAGCGCCGACATCGCCATATAGGGTTTTACCGTGGACGCCGGCGGATACAAGCCTTGGGTGACGCGGTTGATCAGCGGCAGGTCTTTATCCTGCAGCAGGGTTTTATAGGCTTTGTAGCTGATGCCTTTGACGAACGGGTTGGGATCGTAGCTCGGCGCAGAAACCATCGCCAGCACGCTGCCGTCGTGCGGATCTTCAATCAGCGCCGCCGCACGTTGCCCGGCCAGTTGGCTCTCGACATACTGCTGCAAATGCAGATCGAGCGTTAGCGTGATGTTCTGACCAGCAACCGGCGGCACCTCTTTCAGCACGCGCACGATGCGGCCGTGGTTATCCACTTCCACTTCCTGATAGCCGGTTTTGCCGTGCAGCAGCGATTCGTAATAGCCTTCAATGCCCTGCTTACCGATGTTGTGGTCCGCCGCGTAGTTCTCGCCAACGCCTTCTGCATTCAGGCGTTTGTAGTCGTTATCGTTGATTTTCGAGACGTAGCCGAGCACGTGCGCCAGGTCGGCGCCGTACGGATATTCGCGGTCCTGATAGGTATCAACGGTGACGCCGGTAAAGCGGAATTGATTGACGGCGAAGCGCGCCACTTCTTCGTCAGTCAGTTCCGCTTTCAGTTCAACCGGCTTGTAGCGGCTGTTCTGTTTGAGCTCGTGCTCGAAGGTTTCAATCTCTTCCGGCGTGAGATCGACAATCGGCGTCAGCTCTTTCAGCGTTTCCTGCATGTTGTCGATTTTGTACGGCGTGATGTGAATGTCGTACCAGCTGACGTTGCGCACCAGCGGAATGCCGTTGCGATCAAAGATCAGCCCGCGCGTGGGCGCAATCGGGATCATTTTGATGTCGTTCTCGTTGGAACGCGTCTGGTAATAGCTGTGCTGATCGACCTGTAAGCGATACAGGTTGATGCCTAAAATGGTAAAGCAGATGACAACCAGGGCAAAAGCGACAATCGCACGGCGGGCAAACAGCTTTTCTTCTGCTTCGAAATTACGGAAATTCATCAGGTGGGCTTAGTCTCTTTGTTATCACGCTAATGATAAGCAGAGATTGCTTTAGAGCCAGCACGAAGATGCACAAGCCTGGGTAAAAGTGTGTCAGATGTTTACGGGGGGAAGCCAGGTCGCCATTAATGGCGCCCCTACGACGAATGTAGGGTCGGCATTAATGCCGACCTGGTTTAACGCAGTGATTAATCGCCCAGCAGCACGGACTCTAGCGCGATCTTAATCATATCGTTGAAGGTGGTCTGGCGCTCAGCCGCGGTGGTCTGCTCGTGGGTGCGGATGTGATCCGACACGGTACAGATGGTCAGCGCTTTGGCACCAAACTCTGCTGCCACGCCATAAATACCCGCCGCTTCCATCTCCACGCCGAGAATGCCGTACTTCTCCATCACGTCGAACATCTGCGGATCTGGCGTGTAGAACAGATCGGCGGAGAAGATGTTACCCACGCGCGCATCAACGCCCAGCGCTTTGGCGGCATCAACGGCATTACGCACCATGTCGAAGTCCGCAATCGCAGCGAAGTCGTGATCCTTGAAGCGCATGCGGTTGACTTTGGAATCGGTGCAGGCACCCATACCAATCACCACGTCGCGCAGTTTCACGTCTGCGCGCACCGCGCCGCAAGAACCGACACGGATGATCTTCTTCACGCCGAAATCGGTGATCAGCTCTTTGGTGTAGATCGAGCAAGATGGAATGCCCATGCCGTGACCCATCACCGAAATCTTGCGGCCTTTATAAGTCCCGGTGTAACCCAGCATGCCGCGCACGTTGTTCACTTCCACCACATCTTCAAGGAAGGTTTCAGCGATGTGCTTAGCGCGCAGCGGATCACCCGGCATCAGTACGACGTCCGCGAAATCACCCATTTCTGCATTAATATGAGGCGTTGCCATGGTTATTTTCCTTATTAAAATTGGGGCGCTGTTTTACAGCATGCTCTTGCCGTAGTCCATGCTGGACAGGCCGAAATATTTTGCGATGGTCTGGCCGATATCAGCGAAGGTATCGCGATATCCCAGCGATCCTGGCTTCACATTCGGGCCATAGATCAGAATCGGAATGTGCTCACGCGTGTGCTCGGTGCCTTTCCAGCTTGGATCGCAGCCGTGATCGGCGGTGAGGATCAGAATGTCACCCTCTTTCACCAACTCCATCAGCTCTGGCAAGCGACGATCGAAGAACTCCAGCCCGCCCGCATAACCAGCGATATCGCGACGATGTCCCCACGTTGAGTCAAAATCAACGAAGTTAGTGAACACAATCGAGGTGTCCGGTGCTTTCTTCATCTGCTCGATGGTGGCGTTGAACAGCGCGTCTAAGCCGGTGGCTTTGACTTTCTGCGTGATGCCCTGCTCGGCGTAGATGTCGGCGATTTTGCCCACCGAAATCACTTCACCGCCCTTCTCATCCACCAGTTTTTTCAGCATGGTCGGCGCTGGCGGTTCCACTGCCAGATCGTGACGGTTGCCGGTGCGCTCGAAGTTGCCCGCTTTGTCGCCGACGAACGGACGCGCAATCACGCGGCCGATGTTGTAGCCGCCATTGGTCAGCTCTTCACGGGCGATTTCGCACAGCTCGTACAGGCGATCGAGGCCAAAGGTCTCTTCGTGGCAGGCAATCTGGAACACGGAATCCGCCGAGGTGTAGAAAATCGGCTTGCCGGATTTCATGTGCTCTTCGCCGAGCTGGTCGAGAATCACCGTGCCCGATGAGTGACAATTACCGAGATATCCCGGCAAATCGGCACGTTTCACCAGAACATCCAGCAGCTCCTGCGGGAAGCTGTTCTCTTTGTCGCTGAAGTAGCCCCAATCAAACAGCACCGGCACGCCGGCGATTTCCCAGTGGCCCGACGGCGTATCTTTACCGGACGACAATTCGCTGGCGTAAGCGTACGCACCGATGATTTCCGCGTTGGGATCGAGGCCTGGCGGGAAACGACCGGTGGAGAGCTCAGCCGCTTTGCCGAGGCCCAGTTTGGTCAGGTTAGGTAAGTGCAGCGGGCCTTCGCGGCCTTCATTGGCGCGGCCTTCGAAACAGGCTTCGGCAATATGGCCGAGCGTGTCCGATCCTTCATCACCGAATTTATCGGCGTCTTTACTGGAGCCGATCCCGAAGGAGTCGAGAACCATAATAAAAGCACGTTTCATGCAAGTCTCCTGCGCAATGCGCGATGACAAGTCAAAAAAAAGCGATCAGATCAGTATACCCGAACGGCCGCTGCCTGGCACGAAGAAGCGCCAGTTATTCGCTGACGCGACGATAAACCACTGGCGTGATCGCTGGCGCAGTATCGCTCAGCGTAATGGCTGCTTTGACGGCGGCGGCGGCCTGTTGCCACTGCGCTTCAGACGCGGCGTGGATAATCGCCAGCGGACGCTGCGCGTCAACTTGCGTGCCGAGCGTGATCATGTCGCTCAGGCCCACGCTGTAATCAATGCTGTCGCTGGCGCGCTGACGGCCTCCGCCGAGCGCAACCACCGCCATGCCAAGCGCACGCGTATCCATTGAGCTGACGATTCCGGCGCCATCGGCGTACACCGCTTTGCTCAGGGTTGGGGCTGGCAAATAGCTGTCCATGCGCTCGATGAAATCGACCGGGCCATTTTGCGCCGCCACCATACGGGCAAACACGTCAGCGGCTTTGCCGTTATCCAGCACCTGCTGCAGCTTTTTACGTGCATCGGCGTCGTTTTCAGCCAGTTTGCCGGAGATCAGCATTTCCGAGCACAGCGCCATCGTCACTTCCAGCAGACGCGGATTGCGCGCTTCGCCGGTCAGGAACTGCACCGCTTCACGCACTTCCAGCGCGTTACCCGCAGTAGAAGCCAGCACCTGATTCATGTCGGTGAGCAGCGCAGTAGTTTTGCAGCCTGCGCCGTTCGCTACGCCAACAATCGCCTGCGCCAGATTTTCTGAGGCTTCAAAGGTCGGCATAAAGGCGCCGGAGCCCACTTTGACATCCATCACCAGCGCATCCAATCCTTCCGCCAGCTTTTTGGCGAGGATCGACGCGGTGATCAGCGGGATGGAATCCACGGTGGCGGTGATATCACGCGTGGCGTAGAAACGTTTGTCGGCCGGTGCCAGCGAATTGGTCTGGCCAATAATCGCGATGCCGACGTCTTTAATAATCTGGCGGAAACGATCGTCGCTCGGGAAGATATCGAAGCCCGGAATCGCTTCCAGTTTATCCAGCGTGCCGCCGGTATGGCCGAGGCCGCGCCCGGAGATCATCGGCACATAACCGCCGCATGCCGCCACCATCGGGCCGAGCATCAGCGAAGTGACATCGCCAACGCCGCCGGTGGAGTGCTTATCAACAATCGGGCCGTTGAGATTGAGCGATTTCCAGTTCAGCACCGTGCCGGAGTCGCGCATCGCCATGGTCAACGCCACGCGCTCGTCGAGCGTCATATCATGGAAATAGATGGTCATCGCCAGCGCGGCAATTTGACCTTCTGAAACGCTGTTGTCGCGCACGCCGTTGATAAAGAAGCGGATCTCCGCTTCACTCAGCGCCTGGCCGTCGCGTTTTTTACGAATAATTTCTTGTGGCAGGAACACAATGGCCTCCCCGGAATAGAGAGGTCGCCATAAATGGCGACCCTACGAACATCGATATGAACTTAATAACCGGCTTTGCTGGTCGCGGTTTCGTGGCCCAGCGTATTCAGCAGGCTTGCCAGCAGGCTGGAAGCGCCAAAGCGGAAATGACGCGCATCCGCCCAGCCTTCACCCAGCAAGTCGTCCGCCAGCTTCAGATACAGCGCCGCGTCTTCCGCAGTGCGCACGCCGCCAGCCGGTTTGAAACCAACCTGCTGCTTCACGCCTTTATCGCGGATCACTTGCATCATGATCGCCGCCACTTCTGGCGTCGCGTTGACCGGCACTTTACCGGTGGAGGTTTTGATGAAGTCGGCGCCCGCATCAATAGCGATTTCCGACGCAGCACGAATCAGCGCTTCGTCTTTCAGCTCGCCGCTTTCGATGATCACTTTCAGCAGCACGTTTGCCTGTGCGCAGGCTTCTTTGCAGGCTTTCACCAGCTCGAAACCGATGTCACGGTTGCCAGCAATCAGCGCACGATACGGGAACACCACGTCCACTTCGTCAGCGCCGTAGGCGATGGCCGCGCGGGTTTCGGCCAGCGCGATCTCAACGTCATCGTTGCCGTGCGGGAAGTTGGTGACGGTGGCGATGCGGATTTCCGGCGTGCCCTGCTCGCGCAGCGCTTTACGTGCCGCCGGGATGAAACGCGGATAGATGCAGATGGCAGCGGTATTACCGGCTGGGGATTTCGCCTGACGGCACAGCGCGATCACTTTCTCGTCGGTGTCGTCTTCGTTCAGGGTGGTTAAATCCATCAGTTGCAATGCGCGCTGTGCTGCTGCTTTCAGGTCGATCATGATGCTCTCCAAAATTCAGATCGGCGGGCACAACCCACCGGGGAATGTGACAATTCTAACAACTACCGTGACGACGAATTGCGCTTCATGTCACACGAAAAAGAAAACACGTCATTTAAATACAGTTATTTAGTGATGTGAATCACAAATAATCACCAGTCAGGCCGAAATGCGCCGCGATGGCCGTTGTTATTATTATCACAAAAATGGGCGCGAAAGTGTACTCTCAGCTTTATCAATGTAGCTAATCAGGCGTAAGGCAGCGTAAATGCAGAATCTGTCGGGGGAGAATCAGGCAGGCAAGGTGAACAGCTGCTGGCTGTTATGCCACAGCGCGTCGGCAATCACTTCGGGAGATTCACTGCGTAACTGGCACAACACGTCAAACACGTTGCGCGCCCGCTCGGGACGATTGGGCTGGCCCTGAAAACCGTGTAACGGCATATCGGGCGCGTCGGTTTCCAGTAATAACGCACTGAGCGGCAGGCTGGCGATGGTGTTACGGGTTTTACTGGCGCGTTCATAGGTGATGGTGCCGCCCACGCCAATCGCATAGCCGAGCTGAATAAAGCGCTCCGCCTGCTGCTGGCTGCCAGCAAAGCCATGTACCACGCCACGGCGCGGCAGATCGTGACGACGTAAGTGCAGCGCCAGCTGATCGTGGGTGCGACGCGAGTGCAGGATCACTGGCAGATCGTACTGCTTCGCCAGCCTGAGTTGCTTATCGAGCAGCCGCGTCTGTTTGGCGAATTGCGCATCGTCCATATAGAGATCGAGACCAATCTCGCCGATCGCCACACGCTTGCTATCCGGCTTTTTCAGCCAGCGCTCTAACTCATCAAGATGCGCATCTTCCTGATGCTCAGCGATATTGATTGGATGCAGGCCCAGCGCGGCATACAGCGCCGGATGCTGCTGCGCCAACTGCATCACCCGCGCGAAACGGCTGGCGTCCACGCTCGGTACAATGATGCGTTCCACGCCCGCCTGCGCAGCGCGCGCAATGCTGGCGTCTGCATCGTCAACGAACGGCGGGAAATCGAAGTGGCAGTGCGTATCGATAAACTTCATGCCAGCGAGCCTTTATCATAATCCGCATCGTTTTCCGCCAGCGCGGGCGTAATCAGTGGGCGGTTGTCGGGCGAATTCGCCACAGCGGCTGGCGGCGTAACCGTGGTTTGCCGTATCAGCGGCTCGGCATCACTCAGCCATTGACCGAGCGTGGCGAGGAAATAGCGCCCGCTGCGGCGGCCTAAATGGTAATCCTGATTCAGCGATGATAAGCGGCTGCCAAGCGCCATGCTCGCCAGCGGTTTCGGTGGACAGATTTCGATGATGCGCAGGTTATCCGGCGGTTGCTCGATGAACTGCTGAATCTCGCGATAGCTCTCTTCATGCTGATGCAGGATGTTGATCATCGGCTGCAAGGCGCTGTCAGACAAAAAGCGCTCCATGCGTTTGAACCACTTCGGCGTGTATGACACCTGCGATGGCACGGTGCGGATCACGACAATGGTATCCGCGCCGCGGCGTGCGGCTTCGCGTACCGGAATTGCATCGCTGATGCCGCCATCCAGATAACTCACGCCATCCATTTGCACGCCGCTGCGGTAAAAGCCGGGAATCGCGCTGGACGCTTTCAGGATGTCATGCCAGTTGGTGCTGATCGGATTGAAGTACTCGGCGCGGTAGTCATCGCTGCGGCAGGCGCACATATAAAACTCGCTGCCTTTGGCAAACAGCCCTTCGGCGGTGTTGAGCGCCAGCGGGAATTCCTGTTTGGTGATATCGATCAGCCAGTCGAGATCGATAAGATGCCCGCCGCGCACGAATCGTAGCGGATCAAAAAACAGTTTACTGGTGGTGTAACGCGAGATCACGCGTCGCGCGTAGCCAGGCTGGCCACAGACAAACGCCGACAAGTTTTGCGCCCCGGCCGAGGTGCCGAGTAACAGTTGAAAGGGGTTGAAGCCTGCGCGTTGAAACTCATCCAGCACGCCTGCGGTAAAGATGCCGCGCTGGCCGCCGCCTTCGCACACCAAGGCGATTTTACTGGATTTGAAAGGGGTTAAAGCTAGCGGTTCAAGTGAACCTAACGTCAACGGAATACGTGTTCCCAATGGATGTCCCTCAGTGTTGCTTGCTCTGAGGGAGTCGCCGAAGCAGCATCCCGGAGAACCAGTCATTGTCGTTCCCTGACCAATTGCTTCTGCAATCGTTGCGGCTTCATAGTATGCCGCAAATGACCGGTCTCCGCTTTAGGTGACTCGCGGGTTAGCGTCTATTGAGACGCAAGTAGTCAGGGTCGTTTGCGCCCGGTAAACAGGCTCACGAGGAACAGAATAATACCGACAATGAAGACAATTTTAGCTGCCCATGCTGCCGTACCCGCCAGACCGCCGAAACCTAATGCTGCAGCAATCAGAGCGATGACCAGAAAGATAATACCCCAACGAAACATAAGCCTCTCCTTTACCATTGTGAAAATCGAACTGCTTATTTACACCTTTGTTTTTATTACGAAACGGCACCAGCGGGTGCCGAGTCGCTCGCGTTAAGATTTCACCTTCAGGTCATTCTTCACGCTTTTCACGCCTTCAATGGCTTTGGCGATTTTCTCAGCACGATCGGACTGTGCCTGGTTCGCCACTTCCCCTGATAACTGCACCACGCCGTCGGTGGTTTCCACCTTAACGTTGCGTGATGGCACGATGTCATCTGCTAACAGCTTAGCTTTAATTTCGCTGGTGGTTGCGGTATCGCCCGCATAACCTTTCAGAGAAGCATTTTTGCTGTCTTTAACGTGTAGTTTGTCGCTGACGGATTTCACACCTTCGACTTTCTGCACCAGCGCGACGGCTTTTTCAGCCTGATCCTGAGAAGCCACAAAGCCGCTCAGTGTCACCACGCCATCATGCGTTTTGACGGAGATATCCGTGCTTTTAATCGCTTCATCATCCACCAGCGCCGCTTTGGCTTTAGCAGTGATGCCGCTGTCATCCATATAACCATCGACTTTTTTCATAGAGCTATCGATCTTCGCACCCGCGCTGTCGGAGGTTTGCTGTGCTTTCTGCGACAGTGATTCATCTGCGAACGCCGCACCGCTCAGCAGAGCAGAACCGGCCAGGGCAGCAATCAGGGTTTTGGCAATCTTAGTCTTATTCATCGATATCATCCTTCTATCAGTTAACTCATCCGTTATCGCGGATGCGCCAGCAACGAACGGCGTTGCTGAGTTACTGGACGTAATGAAACCCGAAAGGTCTCTTTTCTCGTCCGACAGGATAATAGTAGTAGGGATTACAGCTTTTGCTGGCTCTTGTGGTTGATATATCGCCAAAAAGAGAAAAAAACAGCGGAATTAGGAGGAGTCTGTAACAAATAAAACAGGGCCAGTGAAAATCACAGGCCCTGCTGGCAACGCCGATTAGTGCTCGCGCGTTTTGCGGAATCGCACGTCAGGATAGCGTTCCTGGGTGATGTTGAGGTTCACCATGGTCGGCGCGATATACGTGAGGTTATCACCGCCATCGAGCGCCAGGTTCACTTCGTTTTTACGCTGGAAATCGTCGAATTTCTTCGCGTCATCACACTCAACCCAGCGAGCGGTTGAGACGTTGATGGCTTCGTAAATCGCTTCAACGTTGTATTCGCTTTTCAGGCGCGCCACCACCACTTCGAACTGCAGCACACCAACCGCGCCCACGATCAGATCGTTGTTATGTACCGGACGGAACACCTGCACCGCGCCCTCTTCCGACAGCTGAACCAGCCCTTTCAGCAGCTGTTTCTGCTTCAGCGGATCGCGCAGGCGAATACGACGGAACAGCTCTGGCGCGAAGTTCGGAATGCCGGTGAACTTCATGTTTTCACCCTGGGTAAAGGTGTCGCCAATCTGAATGGTGCCGTGATTGTGCAGACCAATGATGTCGCCCGGATAGGCTTCTTCCACGTGCGAACGGTCACCGGCCATGAAAGTCAGTGCATCGGAAATCACCACGTCTTTACCGGTACGCACCTGACGCAGCTTCATGCCTTTTTCGTACTTGCCGGATACCACACGCATAAAGGCGACGCGGTCGCGGTGTTTCGGGTCCATGTTTGCCTGGATCTTAAACACGAAGCCGCTGAATTTCTCTTCTTTCGCCTCCACCAGACGCGTGTCGGTGTTGCGTGGCATTGGGCGCGGCGCCCACGAAACCAGGCCATCGAGCATATGATCAACGCCGAAGTTACCCAGCGCGGTACCGAAGAACACCGGCGTGAGTTCGCCGCTCAGGAACAGCTCCTGATCGAACTCGTGCGAGGCGCCCTGCACCAGCTCCAGCTCATCGCGCAGCTGCTGTGCCAGATCTTCACCCACCGCTGCGTCCAAATCGGGATTAGCCAAACCTTTAACGATGCGCACTTCCTGAATGGTGTGGCCTTTACCGGTTTGATACAGGTAAGTTTCGTCGTTGTAGAGGTGATAAACCCCTTTGAAATACTTGCCGCAGCCAATCGGCCAGGTAATAGGCGCGCAGGCGATTTTCAGCTCGCTCTCCACTTCATCCAGCAGCTCCATTGGATCGCGGATGTCACGGTCGAGTTTGTTCATAAAGGTGATGATTGGCGTATCACGCAGGCGCGTCACTTCCATCAGCTTACGAGTACGATCTTCAACACCTTTGGCGGCGTCGATCACCATCAAGCAGCAGTCCACCGCCGTCAGCGTACGGTAAGTATCTTCGGAGAAGTCTTCGTGTCCTGGGGTATCCAGCAGGTTCACGAGGCTGTCGCGATACGGGAACTGCATCACCGAGGTGGTGATGGAGATACCACGTTGTTTCTCCATCTCCATCCAGTCCGATTTCGCGTGCTGGTTGGAGCCGCGGCCTTTGACGGTACCGGCGGTTTGAATCGCCTGTCCGAACAGCAGCACTTTTTCGGTGATTGTGGTTTTACCGGCATCCGGATGCGAGATGATCGCAAAAGTACGGCGGCGCGCCACTTCTTCTAAAAAGGGAGCATTAGACATTGAGTGAATTCTTCTTCAAGGGCAACACGCGGGCGGCGCGCTGCGAATAAATCGTTTCGGGGTCATTCCGCAGGATAACGCGGCCAATGGCGACGCAGTGGCGTCAGTTCACAGCAAGAGGTGTGCGATCTACATTGGCGGCAGTTCCGATTATCCCGGCAGCATTGAGGCGGCATAGCATACAATATTTCGCCGAGGGGGGAAATCGTCGCATGGTGTTGCCCTTGTAGGGCCGCCATTCATGGCGACCCACTCACATTCAGCCTAAAACCCGCACCACCGCCGCTTTAAAGATCTTCACGCCAATCTCCAGCGAGTTCAGCTCAAAGCGCATCTCGGGATGATGCAGGCCCGGCACCAGATTGGTTCCCAATCCCCAGAAACCGGCTTTCACCTGCGGATTTTTCACCGGATAGTAGAAGAAATCTTCACTGCCCGGCGTGGTTTTAGTATCCAGCAAACCTTCTTCACCCAGCACATCGACAATCGCCGCACGAATCACCGCCGTGGCCTCTTCATGAATTTCTGCTGCCGGCATCTCTTTGAGTACCATCACGTCAGCCGTGGCACCCAACGCCGCCACGCTGTGCTGAATCGCCAGCGTCACTTTCTCTTTCAGCACATCCATTGGCGCGTTTTCCTGCGAACGCAAATCCCACACCACGCGCGCCTCATCCGGCACCGAGTTGGTCACGCCCGCATCGCACAGGAAGCGCGTGGCTTTCACGCTCCAGGTTAAACCTGGCGGCAGATGGATGGCGTTGACGGCCTGCACCGCTTGCACCGCCGCATCCAGCGCGTTAACGCCCAAATGCGGACGCGCTGCATGCGCCGGCGCGCCTTTGATGGTGGCTTCCAGCGTGCTGCAAGCGGAGTAGATCACCGCTGGCGTCGCTTGCCCAACATGGCACTCTTCCAGCGGACGCACATGGAAGCCGAGAATCATCTCCACATCCTCCAGCGCGCCGCCCTCAATCATCGCCAGCGCGCCAGCACCGAGTTCTTCCGCTGGCTGGAACAGCAGCTTCAGCCGCCCTTTCTTGATCGCGCCCTCTTTCAGCAGCTCTTGCGCCGCCGTCAGCACCACCGACGAATGACCATCGTGGCCGCAGGTGTGACGCGCACACGCCACGCCGTCAATGATATGACCGAGCGCATCCATATCCGCACGCAGCGCCAGCACCGGACCGGGCACGCCACTGTCGATTTCCGCCACCATGCCAGTGGTATTATTGATGCCGCGCGTCACCTTAATTCCGGCGCTTTCCAGCTGATCGGCAATATAAGCAGAGGTTTTGAATTCCTGAAAACCCAGCTCGGGAATTTCATGCAGAAAATGGTAATGCTCTAAGACGTTCGACACCGCTAAGCTCCTGACAAGTAAAGGCAAGCCTCAGCATCGCCCGATGTGCAGCTATAATCAATCCGGCGTGAATGAAAATTAGTCAAAAGTGAGAACTCTTCGCATTCAACATGTGGAATAATTCCATTTACAATCAATAAGATAAATTCAACTTTTTTAAGGAAAGTCCTTCACAAAAAAGTATAGATTGATGCATAATTCGCCGTACTTCACCTGACAAATTAAAAAGGACTCAGCCATGTTAACTGCTGAAATGACCTCGCGTTTAAACGACCAACTGAACCTCGAATTCTTCTCTGCCAACCTGTATCTGCAGATGAGCGCCTGGTGCAGCGATAAAGGCTATGAAGGCGCCTCTTCATTCCTGAAAATGCATTCTCGCGAAGAGATGCAGCACATGCAGAAGCTGTTTGATTACGTCAGCGATGCCGGTGCTTTGCCGGTACTGGGCAGCATTGCTGCACCGGCCATTAGCTGGACGTCACTGAACGACGTGCTGGAAGAAGCGCTGAAGCATGAGCAGCTGATCACCAAAAAAATCAACGAGCTGGTGCACACCGCATTGACCACGCAGGATTACTCAACCTTCAACTTCCTGCAGTGGTACGTTGCCGAGCAGCATGAAGAAGAGAAGCTGTTCAAAACCGTGCTGGATAAACTGGCGATGGTCGGCACCAAAGGCGAAGGCCTGTTCCTGGTGGATAAAGATCTCGGCCACATGTCTGTCGACGGCCACGGCGCATAATAATAAAGATTACACACAGCAAAACAGAGAACGCCCGACATGTCGGGCGTTTTTTTTTATGCATTTTGTAGGGTCGCCATTTATGGCGACCTACTTGCCTATTCCAACTCCTTCAACCGCAACTCCGATGGCTGCGGACGGCCAAAGAAATACCCCTGGAACAGCGTACAACCCTCTTCACGCAGCTTGGCGTACTGCTCGCCGCTCTCCACGCCTTCGGCGGTGATCTGAATATCGAGGCTGCGGCTCATGCCAGTAATGGCGCGGATAATCGCCAGTGCCTCGCGGCTATCGCCCATATCGTTGATGAACGACTTGTCGATTTTGATTTTGTCGAACGGGAACGAGCGCAGATAGCTGAGTGATGAGTAGCCGGTGCCGAAATCATCCAGCGCAATCTGCACGCCAAGCGTTTTCAAACTCTGCAGCGTACGTATATTACCGAGCGTATCGTCCAGCAGCACCGATTCGGTGATCTCCACTTCCAGCCGATGCGGCGCCAGTCCCGATTCACGCAGCGCGCCTTCCACCACCGAAACCAGCGAGCTGTTCTTAAACTGCAGCGGCGACAGGTTTACCGACACCGATTGTTCGGTGTTCCAGCTTTGCGCTTCGCGGCAGGCTTCGTACAGCGCGTAGGCGCCGAGCATATGAATCAAGCCGGTCTCTTCGGCGATCGGGATAAAATCGTTCGGCATGATCAGCCCTTTAATCGGGTGGTGCCAGCGCATCAGCGCTTCATAGCCGATGATGCCCTTCTCGTCGGTGATCGGTTGATAATAGAGTTTGAGCTGACGGCCGGAGATCGCATCACGCAGATCGTTCTCAATCACGCGACGACTGCGCGCCTGATCGTCCATTTCAATGGTGAAGTGTTCGAAGCGGTTGCGGCCATTACGTTTCGCTTCATACAGCGCCATATCGGCGCAGCGCAGCATGTGTTCCGGCGTGTTGGTGGCTTGCGAGGTGAGCGCGATACCGACGCTCAAGCCCACCGACAGGTTATGTCCTTCAACGTTAATTGGCGGACGGATTCCCTCGATCAGCCGCTGCGCCACCACCGCCGCTTCATCGGCAGAACGGACATTCGGCAGCACGATGGCAAACTCGTCGCCGCCAATACGCGCCAGCGTATCGTGATCGCGCAGCGCGCTGCGCAGGCGTTTCGCCACCACGCGCAGCAGGTCATCACCAATCTGGTGGCCGAGCGCATCGTTGACGTTTTTGAAGTTATCGAGATCGAGACACAGCGTGGCGCTGACCTGGTTGTTCTGATTATCAACGCGCAAGGCTTCACTGAGTTTCTGACGGAACAGCACGCGGTTAGGCAAGCTGGTGAGATTATCGTGATGCGCCATATGACGGATGCGCGCATCGGCTTCGCGCTGGTCGGTCACGTCCTCGACAATCAGCATCACGTAGTTCTGACGCATATCTTTGCCGCTGATGGTGGTGGCACGCGTATGCAAAATACGCTCGCCGCCCGCCGTCAACAGCAGCTGTTCACGCGAATGAATACCTTCGCTGCGCAGCGCCACATCCGCCAGGCTATTGAAGTAATCGCCCAGTTCCGCCGACATACATTCGTGCGGGCGTTTATGCATGATCAGCGCTTTGTTGACACCAAACAGCTGCTCGGCTTTGTCATTCACCATCAGGATTTCACGGCTGATGGCATCTTCCACAATCACGCACGATGGAATATTGCTGATGATGGTGTCGAGAAAGCCCGACAGCTCCGACATTTTCGCACTCTGCGACTGCGCCAGATCGCGCGCGCGCAGCAGCTGCTGTTCGTTCTCACGGCGTTCAGTGATATCGCGGGTAATTTTGGCGAAACCGATCAGTTTGCCGCTCTCATCCCGGATTGCCTCAATGACGACATGCGCCCAAAAAGCCGAGCCATCTTTGCGGTAGCGCCAGCCCTCATCTTCGAAACGGCCGGTTTTCAACGCAATGCCAAGGTTGGCTTCGGGCGCGTTAGCATTACGTTCCGCTGAACCGTAAAACACCGAGAAGTGCTGGCCGACAATTTCGTCAGCCACATAACCTTTGGCGCGCTGCGCCCCGTTGTTCCAGTTCACCACGCGGCCCTGCACATCCAGCATATAAATGGCGTAATCGCGCACCCCTTCCACCAGCAGGCGGAAATTCTTCTCCTGCTCGTACTGTTTACGCAGCAGCGCCTGCTGTTCGGTGCAGTCGCGGGTAATTTTGGCGTAACCGATCAACTTGCCCGCATCATCGCGGATCGCATCAATGATGACATGCGCCCAAAACGCGCTGCCATCTTTGCGGTAACGGTAGCCTTCATCTTCGAAACGGCCGGTTTTAAAGGCGGTGGTGAGATTTTTTTCCGGGATATGGTTTAGTCGATCCTGCGCGCTGTAGAAGCGTGAGAAGTGCTGTCCAACGATCTCTTCGGCCACGTAGCCTTTCGCGCGCTGTGCGCCTACGTTCCAATTTTCAACGTTGCCGTCCAAATCGAGCATGTAGATGGCGTAATCACTAACGCCTTCCACCAGCATGCGGAAACGCTGTTCCTGCTCGCGCTGTTTGCGTTGCTGCTCTTGCTGCTCGGTGCAGTCGCGGGTGATTTTGGCAAAGCCCAGCAGCTCACCAAATTCATCGCGGATGGCGTCGATCACCACATGCGCCCAAAATGCGCTGCCATCTTTACGATAGCGCCAGCCTTCGGTTTCGAAGCGCCCGGTCGCCGTCGCTATCGCCAGCCCGCGCTGCGGCGCGCCGTTTTTGCGATCCTCTTCGCTGTAGAACAGCGCAAAATTCTTCCCCACGATTTCATCGGGCGTGTAGCCTTTGGCACGCTGCGCGCCGGCGTTCCAGTTCGCCACGGTGCCATCGGGTTTGAGCATGTAAATGGCGTAATCCACCACGCTCTGTACCAAAAGTCGGTACATGACGTCAGAGTTATTATTCATTGTTATTCGCCTATTGCTGGCCTGGTATCGTCGAGACTATTAAGAAAATTCTTAATTATCGTGCAGACTTAAGCGCAAATACGCAGCGCTGACAAGCGCTATTCATCCGCAGACAAATGTTGGTAGGTAAGTTATCGGCAGTGGCGAGAAAATGTTCAGCGGGATACTTCATAAATCATCATGCGTTGACGGCAGGCTGGCGTTACGCTTGCCACGGCAAAATGCCGTGCGGCAGGCGCCGGGTCAGGCGAGTCGCCAGCGCCATTAATAAGCACACCACCACAATCATCAGGCAGCCGACCGCCGCTGCCAGCGAAGCGGATCCTCCTTCATCGAGAAACACGATGGTCGGCCCGATGGTTTGCGTTTGCGAGGTGACCAGCAACACCGAAACCTGGATTTCATTCAGCGCGGTGAGAAACACCAGCACGCTGCCCGCCAGCGCGGACGGTGCCGCCAGCGGCAGCAAGATGTCGCGCATGCGGCGCAGAAAACCGGCGCCGCACAAGCGTGCGGCTTCATCCAGTGCCGGTTCCAGTTGAGCAAATCCGGCTAACGTCGGGCGCAACACCAGCGCGAGGAAGTTCGCCAGATAGGCAGCGAGGATGATCCACACCGTGCCATACAGCGAAACGTTGACGATCGGCAGCGGACGAAGAAAGAACAACATCGCCGCCACGCCGGTGACAATGCCCGGCAGCGCATAGGTGAGTTCACTCGCCAGCCACAAACCGCGCACCAGTTTGGTTCGACGCCAACTGAGGAAGTAGGCAAGAAACAGCGCGCAAACCGTCAAAATCAGCGCCGCCAGCGTGGTTAATCCGAGGCTGGTAAGAAACGCGTGTCGCACCGCCGGATAACCCCACAATGCGGCGCGGAAGTTCTCCAGCGTCAGTGTTTGCCAGCTGAGCACCTGGCCAAAGCCGCTGGTGAGCGCGGTGATTAGCAGCGCGCTGAGCGGTAACAGCAAGGTCAGCGCCATCCACAGCCAGGCGACGCCTTCAATCGCCACACGCCCGCGCCCCAGCGATTGCTGCCACAGACGCGGCGCGCCGTTTACGCGCACATCATGGCGTCCGCCCAACCAGGCGCTGGCCGCCATGCCCGCCAGCGTGATCACCGCGATCAATAACGCATACACCGCCGTGTTCGGCAGCGCGCTCGGGCCAATACCATTCAGCTGCTGATACACCAGCGTGATTAGCGTGGGCACGCGTGCCGGAATGCCCAGCATCGCCTGAATACCGAAGTTGCCCGCCGCCGCGACAAAGGTCAGCGCGGCTCCGGCAAAGATCGCCGGGCGCGCCAGCGGCAGTACAATGGTGAACAGAATGCGTGCGCGAGACGCACCGCTGGCCTGCGCCGCTTCCACCAAATCAGCAGGTAAACGGCGCAAACCGGCGCGCACGGTGAGAAACACTAAAGGCGCATTGTGCGTGCCGAGCAGCAGTACAATGCCGGTTAAGGAGTAAAGCGGCTGCTCGCCGGGCGCAAACCACGGCAATCCTAGCGTGGCGAACAGCAGCGCCAGCGGACTGCTCGGTGCCAGCGCCTGCAGCCAGGCCAGCGCAGTCACCTGCGGCGGAATCATCAACGGCAGGATAAACGCAAACACCCACGCGGTTTTAGCGCGCAGATCGCTGAGCGCCACCAGCCATGCGGCGGCGGTGCCGAGCACCACGGAAATCAGGGTAGAACTGAGCGCGATGAGCAAGGTATTGCCGCTGGCGATCAACACACGATCGCTCGCCAGCAGACGCGTTAAGCGCGCGATGTCCGGCACGCCGTTGGGCGCAATGGCGGTCCACACCAGCCGCATCAGCGGCGCCACCGACAGCAAACCAATCAGCAGCACCATCAGCGCCAGAATCAGCCGTTCGCTGTTAACGCGCGGCGCTTTGCGCGCCCCGCTACGCCATTCGTTGCTCAACACGCTCATGCTTAGCCGCCGAACAGCGCGGTGAACTGATCGCGCACTGCCGCATCTTCTTTGATCGCTTTCGCCACGTCCGGCGACAGCAGCTTGATTTTGTTGATCGGCGTGAAGCCTTCCGGTGCTGAGACGCGATCATCCACCGGACGGTTGCCCTGCTCGACCACCAATTTCTGGCCTTGCTCGGAGAGCATAAAGTTGACGAAGGCTTTGGCGGCCGGCAGGTTGTGCGCAGTTTTCATGATGGCAACCGGCTCGGTGACATAGGAAACGCCCTCTTTCGGATAGACCAGATCCACCGGCGAACCCTTTTTCTTCGCCAGAATCACGTCGGCGTCGGTGATGATGCCGTACTTATCCAGCCCGCTGGCGACCGCTTTCAACGCCGGGCCGTTGCCGCCCTGCGGCGCAACGCCGATAGCCGCCAGCTTCTTATAGAAGCTCCAGCCAATCGACGGCGTGTTGATATCGGTGTGCAGCTTGTAGAGCGCCGCGCCGGAGTAGAGCGGGCTTGGCACCGCAATCTGCCCTTTATTGGCTTCCACCGCCAGCGCGTTCCAGCTATCAATCGGCTGCGCGTGCTGGGTGTTGTAAGCAATCACCGTGGCGATGATTTTAGTGCCAAAGAAGGTTTTGTCTTTATCGTAGAACGACGGATTGATGTGGCTGAGTGGCGCATCGCTGTAGCTATAAAGATGATTTTCGTTTTTCAGCGCGCCAAGGTTGATGGCGTCGGCAATCAGCAGCACATCCGGCTTGGCTTCGCCGCTCATCATTTCGGTACGCAGCACGTTCATTAACTGCGTGGTGCCGTTGCGCGTCCACTCGACCTGCACATTGGGATAGGCGGCTTTAAAGGCATCCATGGTTTGCTGGGCAATTTCCGGTGCCTGCGAGGTGTAAACCACCAATTTTCCTGCCGGTGCCTCGTCGGCAAAGCTGGCGGCAGAAACTAATAATCCACTGGCTAACATCAACACGTTGAACGACGTACGCATAGCATTTCCCTGAAGGTTTAAGAAGTTAAGAAGGAAGAATCCAGCCGTCGCGCACTGCCACACCTACAGTGGCATCGACAGCGGGTAAAGGTTGATCGGCCAGCAGCAGCGTAATGCTGCATTCCGGCGCATCCAGCGGCACCACATTCAGTTGGTGATGACCGCCGCGATAGATCACCCGCTGCACGCGTGCGACAAACTGCGGTTCGCCCGGCGCGGCTAAGTGGAAATCGACTGCATGAAAACTGGCTTGCGCCTGCGGCTGCGGGCGTTGATCCAGCGCGCAGCGCAACGGCACGCGCAGGCCGCACAGCGTGGCAAAGGCGCGGCCATCGCCAAGCGGCTCGATATCGCTGATCGGCAGCACTTTGCCGTCATCAATAAAGCGCGCGACCATGGCATTCGCCGGTTCACGCCACAGCGTTTGCGGCGTGGCGAACTGCATCACGCGGCCGGCATCCATCACCACGATGCGATCGGCCAGCGCCATCGCTTCATGTTGATCGTGGGTGATGTAGAGCAAGGTGGCGCGGCTGTGATGATGGAAGCGGCGGAACTCCTCTTCCATGGTGGCGCGCAGATGGACATCGAGGTTGGCGAGCGGCTCATCGAGCAAAACCAGCGTTGGCTGCGCGACTAAACAACGCGCCAGCGCCACACGCTGACGCTGGCCGCCGGAGAGATCGGCAGGACGACGTGCGGCGAACGCTTCTAATCCCACCAGTTCCAGCGCCTGCTGCGTGCGGCGCTCGCGATCGGCATGCGCTACGCCGTTGACTTTCAGGCTGTAGGAGACATTCTCCGCCACCGTCATATGCGGCCACAGCGCGTAGCTCTGGAATACCACGCCAAGCTGGCGATCTTCCGGTGGCAGATGCACGCCCGGCGCAGCGAAGCAGCGGTCGCCAACGTGGATTTCTCCGGCATCGGCGGTTTCAAATCCGGCCAGCAGGCGCAGCAAGGTGGTTTTGCCGCAGCCCGACGGCCCCAATACGGCGATGAATTCTCCCTGCGCAATCTGCAGCGAGATGTCTTGCAATACCGGCTGCGCCGCAAAGGATTTGCGCAGCCCGCGCAGTGTGATTGATGCCATGTTTCTGGCCTTTCGCTAACAGTCCGGCTAAGACCCTACGACACTGTGATGACGATTCCATGACATTGGGCTAGGTCGCCATAAATGGCGCCCCTACGAATGCATGCTTCAAACCAGGTCGCCATAAATGGCGACCCTACAAATGCTGGTATCCCGTCGTAGGGTCGCCATTTATGGCGACCGATTCACACAATGCAACCAACCAGGTCGCCATGAATGGCGACCCTACAAAAGTTCGGGTTCCGTCGTAGGGTCGCCATTCATGGCGACCGATTCAAAGGTGCATGCCGATATAGCGCTCATAACGCGCGGGCTTCACCCGCGTTAGATCCACTAGCACCAAACCATCGATACAGTTATTGAAATCTGGATCGCTGCCGAAATCGATAAACTGCACGCCGCCCGGCTCGCACACCTCGGAATATTGCTTGTAAAGCGTCGGAATGGCGGTGCCGAGGTTCGCCAGCAGATGCTTCAACCGCCGTAAATCTTCGCTGTAGTTATCGCCGGTGAATTGGGCCAGCACTTCCGGCAGCGAGGCCGGATAAGGGCGGCGCGAGGTGGCCAGCGGCAGTTCGGTGGGGAAATACATGCGATAGAACGCCACCAGCAGATCGCGCGCCGCCAGCGGCATGCCGCCCGAGATCGAGACCGGACCAAACAGATAGCGGGTTTCCGGATACCTGGCGATGTAGGCACCAATGCCCATCCACAAATAATCGAGGCCGCGTTTACCCCAATAGGCAGGCTGAATAAAACTGCGGCCCAGCTCCAGACCTTGATTGATGATTGGCAGCATGCGCTCGTCGTAGTGGAACAGGCTGTCGCTATAAATACCTTCCAGCCCACGGCGCTCCAGCTGCTCAGCGCCGGGAATAAAGCGATAGGCACCAACGATCTCCAGCGCATCGTCATCCCACAGAATCAGGTGATAGTAATCGTCATCGTATTTATCGAGGTCGCGACGACGGCCGCTGCCCTCGCCTACCGCGCGGAACGCCACTTCGCGTAAACGTCCAAGCTCACGCAGCAGCGGCACCCAGCTAGCGCCGTTACGTCGCCACAGGTAGATCTGCTTGCCATCCGGCAGCGTGCCGAGTCGCTCGCTCTCCATCAGCGCTTTTTTCAGCTCGGCGCGATCTTCCGGGCGCGCAATCGCCGCTTCGGTCTGGAACAGGCCACGCCGCCCTTGTCCAATGCGATACAGATGTTTGCGCAGCCGCTTCGCCAGCTCTTTGCCGGGCGTGTGGCCATCATGCCAGTTGGCAAACGGAATCTGCTCGCCAATATGCAGCTTGATGCGCGAACCGCGCTGGCGAAACATTTCGCGCACCAGCATCAATAACGCCAGCGGCGAGGCAATTTTGGCTGCGGCATAGAACGCCAGGCTGTTACGCCCCACCACATGCACCGGCACGATCGGTGCGCGAGCGCGCGCGGCGAGGCGTAAGAAGCTGTGATGCCAGTGACGATCGCGTACGCCACGGCTGGAAAGCCGTGACACTTCGCCCGCTGGGAAGATGATCAGCACGCCCTGATTATCGAGATGTTGCTGCATGTGCGTCAGCTGTTCGCGGCTGGTGCGGTTGCCCATGTTATCCACCGGCAGCATCATGTTGTTGATCGGTTCCAGCATCATCAACATGCGGTTGGCAACAATTTTCACATCGCGCCGCACCTGCGAAACCGCCGCCAGCAGCGCCAGGCCGTCCAGCGCACCGAGCGGATGATTAGCAACAATCACCACCGGGCCGCGCGTGGGAATCTGCTCTAAATCGCGTTCGCTCAGTTCACAACGCACATCCAGGTGCTCCAGCACTTGCTCCACCATATCCACGCCTTTCAGATGGCGATAGCGGGCGGCAAACGCCTGGAATTCATGTTCGCGAACCGCCCATTTCAGGGCTCTTTTCTGCCAGTTCGCCGGTTGATGGCCAGGCCAGTAAGTATCGAGAAGCTGATCAACTGAAAACATCATTCACCTTTTTATGCGCAGCGGTTTATCGCCTCGACGTTAAAACGGCTTGTTTTCAGATTTATGACTGCCGCCCAGTAAGAATGGATAAATCAGCAAGGCGCATTGTTCTAACGCATAAAAACCATCGATTGATCTTAAAAGGAGAAATTCAAGACATGGCTTAAATCTTAATGTTAAGCCCCGTGAATTAATCTGGTCACACCTCTGGTTGTGTTTTTTATGAGTGTTTTAACCCTTGGGTTTTTTCTTTTTTTTC
Source organism: Pantoea sp. SOD02 (assembly GCF_024707505.1). GTDB lineage: Bacteria > Pseudomonadota > Gammaproteobacteria > Enterobacterales > Enterobacteriaceae > Pantoea > Pantoea symbiotica. Next base: position 3,487,457 of record NZ_CP102604.1, read on the forward strand.
TGGGCTACACATATGATTCATTCGGTATTTATTGTTGATGACCATCCGCTAATCTGTGCGGGTATTCAGGCACTATTAGATTCTTATCACTATGCAATTGTCGGCATTGCGCAGAAAGGAGATTTACTGATTACCGAGTTACACCAAATCCGTCCGGACGTTTTACTGCTTGATCTCACCATGCCCGGTCGTGCCGGTATTCCGCTGATTGCGGATATCAAGCGCACGATGCCAGAACAGAAAATCATCGTATTTACCGCATCAGAAAGTCTTTTTTATCAACGATGTTGCTTGCAATTGGGTGTTGAAGGTTATGTCTATAAGCGCGGGAATTTGGATACGCTGATAACGGCTATAAAAGAAGTGGAGCGAGGTAAACGCTTTTATCCCGTCACTCATGCCGCTGCTGACGCCGGCGAATTGATTGAAAGCGAGAAATTGATGAGTTTGACGCGACGTGAATTGATTGTTTTAGTCAAACTCGCGTCGGGAATGAGTAATAAAGAGATCGCTTCACAATTGCAGTTGAGTAGTAAAACTGTGAGTACCTATAAAATAAAAATCCTGCGCAAATTAGGATTGAAAGGGATTAGCGGAATTAATATGACTGCGAAGATGAATGAGTTAGTGTGAAAAGCCAGGTCGCCATAAATGGCGACCCTACTGAGTTAGAGCTTCAACGGCGGCAGCTGTGAAAAGACACTTAACAGGCCTTTACTCCACAGCTGACGAATTTGTGAAAAATAGGGATGATGTTCGGTGATGTGATATTGCTCGCTGTCACTGAAACTGTCGGTGCGATAGACCATCACATCCAGCGGTAAACCCACCGAAATATTACTCGCCAGCGTCGAATCCATCGAAATCAACGCGCACTGCATCGCCTGACTCAGCGGCGTTTCGTAACGCAGCACGCGGTCAATGATCGGTTTACCGTACTTACTTTCACCAATCTGAAAATACGGCGTATCGATGCTGGCTTCGATGAAGTTGCCCTGCGGGTAGATCTGGAACAGTCGCGGCTCCTCGCCACGAATCTGCCCGCCCAGCAGCAGCGTGCCGCCAAACTCTTCGCCATCGCGCTTGATCACCTCGCGCAGCGTTTCGCCCACCATCAGCGCAATGTCATACAGCGATCGTCCATTCAGTAAATTCGGTTGATCGTTATCGCCGTTGTTGCGTCGCAGCAGGCTCAGCACGCTCTGCGTGGTGGCCAGATTGCCGGCGCTTTGCAGCACCAGCGTGCGTTCATCATCGACCTGAAACACATGCAATTTGCGGAACGAGGAAATATGATCAACGCCCGCATTGGTGCGTGAATCGGATACAAAAATCATCCCTGACGATAAACGCATTGCCACACAATAAGTCATAGTCACGCCTGTTCTGATTACTGCTGCGCATGCACCTGAAGCACCGCAGCCACCGCCAGCATATCTTCACCGCCGCCGCCCAGCCGCATACCGCGCACCGGACACGCATCGAGATAATCCACGCCGACCGCCAGGCGTAAATGCTGGCGCGTGCTGCGAGTATTATTGGTGATATCAAAGCTGTGCCAACTGCCATCCAGCCAGGCTTCAACCCAGGCGTGAGTGGCGACGTGCTCAACGTTTTCAGTATAGAGATAGCCGCTTACATAGCGCGCCGGAATCCCTAAACTACGACAGCAGGCGAGAAACACGTGACTGTGATCCTGGCAAACGCCGCTGCCGGCGGCAAATACTTTCGTGGCGGCATCAGTGACCAGAGTGCTACCGGGACGATACGGCATCTTCAGCAACAGTTCATCCATGAGTTTTTCCAGGCTAGCCAGCGGTTTTTCCGGTCGCCAGTAGCGCTTGGCGAACTCACGGATTTCACCGTCAGGCTGCGTCAGCGGCGATGAGCGCAGAAACACCAACGGCGACAATAACGATTCAGGATCGGGCGCCCATTCGCCATCATCAAGGATCTCCACCACACCACGCGCGGCGATATCCAACTGCTGATGCGGCGTATCCAGCGTCAGCACATGCATCACATTGCCGTACGCATCCTGCGTGCAGGTGGCTTCACACGGCAGCTCGAGATCCCACGAGATTATCTGCTGATGCACCGAATTTTGCGGCGTCAGGCGCAGATATTGGGTGCTGAGTGTCACCTGATGCTCGTAGGCGTAACGGGTTTTATGCTCGATGTTCAGTCTCATTTCGCCTCCAGATAGGTGTGATTAATGCTGTCTGCCAGCGCATTCAGGCGCGTCAGGAATTCATTGAGCCAGTGATACAAGCCTTCCTGTGTCAGGCTTTCCCAGGTACTGAAGCGCATCTCGGCCAGCAGCACGGTGATCAAATAGCGCGGGCGATCTTCGCCGCTGCTGCCGATGTTCTCTAACTGCGTGGCGATCTCATCAATACAGGAGTGCAGCGATCGCGGACTTTCGCTGCGCAGGATCAGCATCTCATTGACCAGATCGGGCAACAGCTGCTGCTTGAAGATGGCGTTGTAAGCTTCACGCGCCGATACCGCGCGCAATAAGGTGTCGAGGCAATAATACTCGCGTACAGAATCCGACTGCTGCTCAAGCAATTGCTGATTCACGCTCAGCAAACGCGCGGTGCCGTCGCTGCGCTCCATCAAGGTGCCGATACGGATAAAACTCATCGCATCGCCGCGCAGCAAGGTGCCGAACATCGCGCCACGAAACAGGTGCGAGCGCTCTTTCACCCAATCGAAAAAGGTGTCGGCGTTAGCGCTAGTAATGCCGCGCCGCCGGGTGTTGCGCATCTCAATCCACGTCGAGTTGATGCTCTCCCACACTTCCGACGACAAACTGCCGCGCACCGCATGCGCGTTGTTCCACGCCTCCTGCCAGCAGCTAAAAATGCTGCACGGATTGCGGTCGTCGAGGGCGAAGAAGTTGAACAGCTGCGGCATGGTGAAGCGGCCATTCAGGGTTTCAAACAGTTCACGTGTGCCGGTGAGATTGAGCGGCAGCAGCAGCTCATCGCCCTGGCTGCCGCGAACCGGCATTAATGACAAACGGTTGGTCACGTCCAACACGCGTGCGAGTTGTTCTGCGCGTTCGAGATAGCGCGCCATCCAATAAAGGCCACTGGCCGTGCGGCTTAGCATGATGCGTCATCCTCCAGAACCCACGTGTCCTTGGTGCCGCCGCCCTGAGACGAGTTCACCACCAGCGAGCCTTCGTTCAGCGCCACGCGGGTTAAACCGCCGGGCACCAGACGAATATCCGCGCCGCACAGCGCAAACGGACGCAGATCGATATGGCGCGGCGCGAGGCCGTTATCGATAAAGGTCGGGCAAGTCGAGAGCGACAGCGTGTCCTGCGCGATGTAGTTTTCTGGCCGCGCTTTGAGGCGATCGCGGAAATCACTCAGCTCCTGCTGGCTCGCCACCGGCCCAATCAACATGCCGTAACCGCCCGCGCCGTGTACCTCTTTCACCACCATTTTCGCCAGGTTGGCGAGCACATAGGTGAGATCCTGCGGTTTGCGGCATTGCCAGGTCGGCACGTTATTGAGGATCGGATCCTCGTCGAGGTAGAAGCGGATCATGTCCGGCACATACGGGTAGATCGATTTGTCATCGGCGACGCCGGTGCCGATCGCGTTCGCCAGCACCACGTTGCCAGATCGATATACCGATAATAAGCCCGGCACGCCGAGCATCGAATCCGGGCGGAACGCCAGTGGATCGAGGAAGGCATCATCCACGCGGCGATAGATCACATCGACTTTGCACGGCCCGGCTGTGGTACGCATCATTACTGCGCCATCTTTCACAAACAGATCGGCGCTCTCCACCAGCTCAACGCCCATCTGCTGCGCAAGGAAGCTGTGTTCAAAGTAGGCGCTATTAAAGCGGCCCGGCGTCAGCACCACCACCACCGGATCGTTAACCGGCGAACTTTCCCGCAGGGTTTGCAGCAGATGCGAGGGATAACGCTCAACCGGCGCGATGTGCTGACCGGCGAACAGTTCCGGATAGAGGCGCATCATCATCTTGCGGTTCTCCAGCATGTAGGAGACGCCAGACGGCGTGCGCAGATTGTCCTCCAGCACGTAATATTCGCCATCGTTATTGCGCACCATATCCACGCCGACAATGTGCGCGTAGATATTGCGATGCAGATCGACGCCTTGCATACAGGGCTGATATTGATCGTTCACCAGCACCTGTTCGGCAGGCACGATGCCCGCTTTGAGGATCAGTTGCTGATGATAGATGTCGTGCAGGAAGGCGTTGAGGGCCTGCACGCGCTGGCGAATGCCGCGATCGAGCATTGCCCACTCGCTGGCAGGAATAATGCGCGGCACGCTGTCGAAAGGAATTAAACGTTCCGCGCCGCCATCATCACCGTAAACGTTAAAGGTGATACCGACGCGATGAAACAGCAGTTCCGCCTCTTCGCGCTTGCGCGCCACTGCCTCTTTGTCCGCCTGTTGTAACCATTCCCAGTATTGCTGGTAGTGAGCGCGGTGTTGGCCATCGCTCAGCAACATCTCATCATAGAAGTGCGATGCTATCTGGTAGCTTTCTTTCATGATTTACCCGGCGCTTGTCTAGAGATATTTCTCTCCTGCACAAACTGTGCCAGAGGCTTGCCCCCGGCATGGCACACGCGCCGCGTAGATGGAAATGGCTGTTTTGCACTTTACTGGTGCATCAGCTGCTGCGCGATTGGCAGCCAGATCTCCGTCATCGCGCCTTCGCCACCGGTAAAGGGATCGCGGTGCGGCAGTGGAACATGCTGGATCTTCTCCTTCGACGCACGTAAACGCGACGGCTCATCACGCACGGTTTCCGGGGACATGCCTTCAGGATAGGCGCCAACGGTGAAAAAATCCTCTGAGGCAAATACCTGTTTATGGCCGACGCCCGCGGGGATCAGCACCGCATCGCCTTCACGCAACGTCACCATGCGACCGCTGTCGCCGCCGAACAGTACTTCCGCCCAACCGGCAGCCACGCCCAGCACTTCATGGGTGTTCGGGTGATAGTGCGTATACGGGAAGATCGGCGCACGCCACGCGGCGGGCCAACCGTTGCGGGTAAAGGTGGTTTCAAACCAGGCCGCGCTGTCTTCGGTTGGATTTTCAGCGTCATACGGCACGATGCCGGGCCAGATGATCAGCGGCAGCGGGCTGTTGGGCACGCCGCCGGAGGGCAGCGATAGCATCAGATGTTGCGGATTGCTGGAGGATCCAGCAGAAAAGGTGCCGGCGGCGAAAGACATCAGTAACAGCAGGCTGGAGTGGTTGGCAGTCATACTCTTTCTCCGGTTAATCACGATGCTTAATTGTGGCTTACCAAAGCGGCATTGCAATGTGCGCCCGGCAACAAAATTCACAAAAAAGAATGATTTAGCTAACTAAAGTCAAATTTATTGGCAACATAATTAACATGGCGTGCGGGTGATTGATGGTCGCCATAAATGGCGCCCCTACGGTGATTTTCGTAGGGTGCGCATTTATGCGCACCTGGCCGCAAAACGCACAAATCTCAAACGAAAAAAAACCGGTGGATTTCGCCACCGGTAGAATCAAAAAAAGCGATTCAAAGGCACTGACAGGTTATCGCAGGCGCTCAGCGATGGGTTTCACAACGTTCTCCCCTTCGCGGCCATAAAATTGGAATAAGGTTTCAGCAGCGGCATCGGTTAACACCAGAATTTCGATGCGACGATTGCGCGCACTCATTGGATCGTCATGATCGCGTGGCATGCGTGACGCCATGGCGTTGACCTGCAACACGCGCGCACTTTCCAGCCCGCCACGCTCCAGCGCACGGCGTGCCGCCAGCGCACGATCGCCAGACAAGTTCCAGTTGTTGTAAGCGGCGTTGCCGTTGTACTGCGCGGCATCCGTGTGGCCGCTGATCATGATTTTATTGTCGATGCGGTTAAAAACCGGACCGAGTTCGGTCAGCAATTTCTGGAAGAACGGGGTTAACACCGCGCTACCGCGTGGGAACATCATGCGATCCTGATCGTCCTGAATCAGAATGCGCAGCCCCTGCGGCAAAGTTTCCAGCATCAGATAATTTTGCGCGTTATAGCTGTTGATCATCCGCTGCAGCTGGCTATGTAACAGCGCCAGTTCCGCATCCGAGCGTGACAGCACGCTGTCTAAATCTTCCTGCGGTTGGTTGCCGGCGCTTAAGCTGATGTCATCCTGTGATGCACTCACTGACGCCGCTTGCGTTGGAGGAGAAATCGCCATGGTTTCGCCGATAATTGCCGATCCTCGCGAATTTTCAACATCGAACGGATTGAAGCCGGAGCCCTCAAATACCGAAGTACCGTTTAACTGCGCGACGATCTCTTTGCGTTCTTCCTCGCTGACCGAGCCCATAATCAACTTTGTGGTGGTGACCAAAGGTGCCGAGCGTATCTCCGAAGTGTCGGCGCGCTTTACCCTCGATGCGTTGCCGGGCAAACAGATGGCGATCGATGCCGATCTGAATGCCGGTTTGATCAATCAGGAACAGGCCGGTCTGCGCCGCAAAGATGTCGCTAACGAAGCTGACTTCTACGGTGCGATGGACGGTGCCTCTAAGTTCGTGCGTGGTGATGCTATCGCCGGGATCATGATCCTGATGATCAGCGTGATCGGCGGGATCTTGATAGGCATGTTCAAGCACGGTTTACCGGCGGGACAAGCGTTTGAGCAATATGTCCTGCTGACCATCGGTGATGGTTTGGTGGCACAGATTCCATCGCTGCTGCTCTCAACCGCAGCGGCTATTATCGTGACGCGCATCAGTGATGGCGCGGACATGGGCGATGACATCAAGACGCAGCTGCTGGCGCGTCCGGGCACGCTGTATACCGCCGCCGCCGTGATGTTTGTGCTGGCGATTGTGCCGGGTATGCCGCATATGGTGTTCCTGATCTTTACCGCCATGCTGCTGTTCGCCGCCTGGCGTCAAAGTCGTAACGTGAAAGCACCGACGCAAGATCACAACGATATGGCAGCGATCAACCAGGCGCTGACGCAGCCGGAAGATCAGCCCGCCATCGGTTGGGACAATATCCCGATGGTTGAGCCGATCGGCCTGAATCTCGGCTACAAGCTGGTGACGCTGGTGGATAAAGGCAAAGGCGCACCGCTGACGCTGCGTATGCGCGGCGTGCGACAAGTGGTATCAGAAACCAGCGGCGTGCTGCTGCCAGAAATTGCGCTGCGCGAAGATTTCCACCTCAAACCGGCGCAGTACGCGATTAAGATCAACGGTGTGCGTACCGCTGTCGGCGAAGTGCATGCCGATCGTTTAATGGCAATCCCCACGCCGGAACAGTACGGTGAGATCGATGGCGTATTGGATACCGATCCTGCTTACGGCATGGCGGTAACGTGGATTCTGCCCGAGCAGAAAGCCAAAGCGCTGAACCTCGGTTATCAGGTGGTAGATTGCGCCAGCGTGGTAGCCACCCATGTGAATAAAGTGGTGCGTGAGAATCTGCCCGAGCTGTTTAACTATGATGACATTACCCAGCTGCATCAGCGTCTGGCGAATGTGGCGCCTAAGCTGTCTGAGGATGTGAATGCGGCGGTGAACTACAGTTTGCAGCTGAAAGTGTATCGTCTGCTGCTGAACGATCAGGTCTCGCTGAAAGACATCACCACCATTGCGACGACATTGCTGGAGAGTGCGGCGATCACCAAAGATCCAATCCTGCTGACTTCCGATGTGCGCTATGCATTGCGCCGTGCGATGGTGGCGGCGATTGCGCCAGACAATAAACCGTTGTCGGCGTATACGCTGGAGAACAGTCTTGAGAACCTGCTGCTGGCGGCGCTTAATCAGGCGCAGCAAGCCGGCAAAGTGGCGCTGGATAGCTTCCCGGTGGATCCGAATATCCTGACGCAGCTGCAGAGCACGCTGCCGGTGATGATGGAGCAGCTGAAAGCGCAGAACCTGACGCAAGTGCTGCTGGTGACGCCGCAGCTGCGTCCTCTGATCGCGCGCTATGCACGTCTGTTTGCTAACGGGCTGAATGTGCTGTCGTATAACGAAGTGCCCGATGAGGCGAATTTGCAGATTGTGGGTCAGGTGAGTTAGCAAATGCCTGACCGTTGCATTTTTCGGTCACCATAAATGGCGACCCTACTCATGTTTGATACGGTTTTTGTAGGGTGCGCATTCATGCGCACCTCAACTGTTATAAAAAATCACACCAAATCTGTCTCTAATTCGCTTCACTGTTATGTGCTTTACTGGCAGGCAGTGATAATTAGAGGTGAACAATGGACGCGATCAAACAAATTCTGCTCGACGAAATCGCCACGCTGAACCGTGAAGGGCAGCGTGATAATTTGCCGCGCTTTAGCTTTTCCTTCCTCAAAACCCATCCGGGACTCTGGGCCATCATGTATCTGTGCTACGCGCTGTGCGTGGCGCTGATCTTCTCAACTGACATGCTCGGCTGGCCGGCTTTCTGGTTTGCCACGGCGTTTGTGGTGGTGATGAGCGTGCTGATGCTGATGGATATCAACCCGAAATATCGCTTCGAAGATATCGATACGCTGGATCTGCGCGTGTGCTACAACGGCGAGTGGTATTACGTGCAGCCGGTTTCGCAGCAGGCGCTGGACAAAATTCTCGATAATCCGCACACGCCGGATCGCGTGCGCAGCGGCATTGATCGTCTGATGAAGCAGAAAGGTGAAGTGGATTTCTACGACGTCTACTATCTCACCTGGGGCCACCAGCAGGCGGCCCACGTTTAACCGTTTAACCCGGCAATCAGTTTTCCCAACGTCTCTACCGCCGTTTCGGCGCGTGCATCCCACGGCCAGGCGGTGTTAAAGCGGAAACAGTGACTGAAACCTTCGCTGCTGGAAAACAGCTGGCCGGGCGCGATGCTAATCCCCTGCTGCAACGCCAAATGATAGAGCTCTGTGGTATTGATCTGCGCAGGCAGCGCAACCCAGAGAAAATAGCCGCCCGGCGTGTCGCTGATGCTGGCATCGGCAGGTAATACGCGGCGCAGCGCCTGTTGCGCCAGCTGCTTACGCTTTGCCAGCGTCTGACGCAGCTTCTTTAAATGGGTATCGTAGCTGCGCGTGCTGAGGAAATCGGCGAGCGCCAACTGCATCGGAGCACTGGTCGATAGCGTGCTCATCAATTGAATACGCTGCACGCGCTGCGCGTGTCGTCCTGCTGCCACCCAACCGACGCGAAATCCCGCCACCAGATTCTTCGAAAAACTGCCGCAGTGCAGCACGTTGCCGTCGCGATCAAAGGCTTTGGCCGGCAGCGGTTTGTCATGGCCTTCATACAGATCGCCATACACATCGTCTTCAATCATCGCTACGTTGTAGCGCGCCAGCAGTGCCACCAGCTGCTGCTTGCGCTCGGCGCTCAGGGTAAAGCCGAGCGGATTTTGCCGGTTGGTCATCAGCCAGCAGGCTTTCACCGGCCAGCGCTGCAGCGCCTGCTCCAGCTCCTGCAGATCCATGCCGTGTTCCACATCGCTGGCGATGGCAATCGCGTTCAACTTGAGACGTTCAATCGCCTGCAGCGCGCCATAAAACGACGGGTTTTCGAGGATCACCCAATCGCCAGGTTCAGTGACCGCTTGCAGGCTCAGATTGAGCGCTTCCATTGCACCGTTGGTGATGACGATGTCATCCGGCGACAGCGTGATGCCCTGCTGCGCATAGCGCTGGGCGAGAATTTTACGCAGCGCTTCATTACCTGGCGGCAGGTTGTTGAGTGCATCGGTGGGCTTCAGGTTGTGCGAGACTTTAACCAGCGAGCGCATCAGCTGGCGCTGCGGGAAGAGTTCGGGATCGGGAAAGGCGGAGCCAAACGGCATGATGGCGGGATTGCGCGTGGCCTGCAGCACGTCAAACACGAAGCTGTTGGTATCGGCCTGATCGGTTTTAGCGATCTCCTGGGTTGGCAGGCGAGGACGGCTCTCGGCGGCACGCGGCGCCACGTAGTAGCCAGATTGCGGCTTTGAGACGATCCAGCCCTGACTCTCCAGCACTTCATAGGCGTGCATCACCGTCATCAGGCTTAATCCGCTTTGTTCCGCCTGCTGGCGTAAAGATGGCAGTTTTTCGCCCGGCGGCCAGATGCGGGCCTCGATTTGCGTGCGAAGCTGCTCCACCAACTGCTGATATTTCGCCACCCTAACTCCGATGTAGAGGATTTGGCGGCTAGTTTCCCTCACCCTAACCCTCTCCCGCAAGCGGGAGAGGGAATGAATCGGCGTTAAGGCATGCGCTCCAGCTCTAACACTTCTTCGTAGAAATTCGGTAGCTCAGCAATACGCTCCGGCGGAACCGGTTTACCCAGCAAATAGCCCTGCAAGGTATCGCAGCCCAAGCCGGTGAGGAACGCCTGCTGATCCTGAGTTTCCACTCCTTCAGCCACCACTTTCAGGTGCAGCGACTGCGCCAGCGCAACAATCGCGGAAACGATGGTGGCATCTTCGGAGTGCGCCTGCAGTTCGTTAACGAAGGCGCGATCAATTTTTAGCTCGCTGGCCGGTAACCGCTTGAGATACAACAAGCTGGAGTAGCCAGTGCCGAAATCATCAATCGAGGCTTTCACGCCCATATTGGTGAGCTCGGTGAGGATACGCACGCTCTCTTCGGGATCGCGCATCGCCGTGGTTTCGGTGACTTCCAGCGTCAGCAGCTCAGCCGGAATCTGGTGCTGCGCCAGCGCCTCGGTAACGGTTTCGACCAGGTTATTCTGCTCAAACTGCAGCGCCGAGAGGTTAACCGCCACCGACCAGTGCGGATGGCCTTGCAGATGCCAGGAACGCAGCTGGCGACAGGCTTCGTTGATCACCCAGTTGCCGATGTTAATGATCATGCCGGTCTTTTCCGCCATCGGCAGGAAGGCGTCCGGTGCCAGCAAGCCGCGTGAAGGATGCTGCCAGCGCAACAGCGCTTCAAAGCCAAGGATCGGGCCGCTCGGCGCGCAATATTTTGGCTGGTAAAACAGGCGTAACTCTTCGTTGTCCAGCGCTTGCCACAGATCGTTGTTCAGCTGCAATTGCGACTGCGCCAGCGTGTTCATCGACGGCTGGAAGAAGGTGTAACCATTGCGACCATTGTTTTTGGTGTGATACATGGCGGCATCGGCGTTGAACATCAGTTCGCGCTCATCTTTGCCATCGCCCGGATAGACCGCAATACCGATACTCAGCGACACCACCAGCTCATAGCGCGAGATATCGAACGGACGATCCACCGCTTTCACCAGCGTATCGGCAACTGCTGCGGCATCGTTGGGATCATCAATTTCCAGCAGCAGTACAAACTCGTCGCCGCCCATGCGCGCCAGCGTGTAGTGCCCTTTCATCTGTTCGGTCATGCGCTCAGTCACACCGATCAGCAAATTGTCGCCAACGTGGTGACCAAAGGCGTCGTTAACTGCTTTGAAGCCGTCGAGATCCATAAACATCAGCGCAAACTGCGACTTCTCGCGGTTGGCTTTATTGAGGGCTTGTTCGAGGCGATCTTCCAGCAAAATACGGTTGGGTAAGCGCGTCAGGTTATCGTGCAGCGCCAGCTGCGCTAATTCGCGGTTGGCCTCGGCCAGCGAATGGGCAAGGATGGAAGTGCGTGCCTGCAGACGCGCATCCAGCATCGAGACCAGCAAGGTAATGCCGAGGATCGCCAGCGTTACCACTGTCACCACAATCGCCAGCCAGTTGCTGTTAACGCCCATTTGCGTCGCGTGGCTGTGCATCGGGAAGTTGGCCGCCGCCATGCCGGTGTAGTGCATACCCGCAATCGCGCAGCCCATCACCACCGATGCGCCTAAACGCAACACGGTGACGCGGCCGTGGCCTTCGCGCAGGTTAAACGCCAGCCATAGCGCGGCACCCGACGCCACCAGCGCAATCGCCACCGATGCCGCCACCCAACCCCAATTCCAGGTGATGCCGGGCGCAAACATCAGCGCCGCCATGCCGGTGTAATGCATCGCCACCACGCCGGAACCCAGCACCAATGCGCCGCCGCACAGTCGCGGCCACGGCAAGGTCGGCGTTGAACACACCAGCCACAGCGCAAATACCGACGCCAGCACCGCCACCACCATTGAGGTGACGGTAAGTGTGGGATCGTAGCTCATCACCATATCGACGCTCATCGACAGCATGCCGATGAAGTGCATCGCCCAGATGCCGACGCCCATAGCGAATCCACCGCCAAATAACCAAACCAGCGCCACCTTGCCAGTTGAGGAAGCCACGCGTCCTGCCATATCTAGTGCAGTAAACGAGGCCAGCATTGCCACCAGGATCGAGACGATGACGGTAAACGAGTCGTACGAAGTCACTAACATAGTGATTTCCCAAGTAAAAGCCGGTTTGAGTCAGCTGTGGTGTTGTTGTTAAAAGTGAGATCTATTGGTTTTATTGTAGGAATTATCGGCAGCGTAACTGCCGATCTGAGTTTTTGAACGATGAAACCTTCCGATGCGGAAGAAAATAAAAACTGTTTATTGCGCGCCAGCCAGCGGCACCACGTTATCGCTAAACGCCAGCGGCACGGTAAGCGCAGCGGTAAATTCACCGATGCGATCGGCTGGCGTGGGCTTGCCGAGCAGATAACCTTGCAGTGTGTCGAAGCCTAAACCAGTGAGCAAACGCTGCTGTTCTTCTGTTTCGACGCCTTCCGCCACCATGCGCAAGTTGAGCGTTTGCGCCAGCGTCAACATCGCTGTCACCACCGTGGCGTCTTCACTGCCGGCGCGCAAACTGTTGATAAAGGCGCGGTCGATTTTTAGCTCGCTGGCTTCAAGATGTTTCAAATGCAGCAAGTTGGCGTAGCCGATGCCGAAGTTATCGATCGCCACTTTCACCCCAAGACGATGCAGCTCGGCAATGCGTTGCTGGCTGAACTGCGGATCGCGCATCGCGATGTTCTCGGTAATTTCCAGCATCAACGCCCCTTCCGGGATCTGATGGTGCTGCAACGCCTGACGCAGGCTCTCAATCAAATCGCGCTGCTGGAATTGCAGAGCTGAGAGATTGACCGACACCGTCCAGTCGCCGTTGCCTTCATCGTGCCACTGCCTGAGCTGGCGGCAGGCTTCGTTGATCACCCAGTTACCCAGCGCGACAATTTGCCCGGTTTTCTCGGCGCGCGCCAGGAACATATCCGGCATCAGCAAGCCGCGACGCGGATGCTGCCAGCGCAGCAGCGCCTCAAAACCGATTAATACCGTGCCGCCCGCGCGGAATTTTGGCTGATAGAACAGGCGCATCTCATGATATTCCAGCGCGTTCCACAAATCGTTGGCCAGCGCCAGCTGATGCTGCGCCACCGCGCTCATCGCCGGTTCAAACAGACACCAGCCGTTACGGCCACTGTGTTTGGTGTGATACATGGCGGAATCGGCGTTGAACATCAGCTCCTGCTGGCTGCGGCCATGCAGCGGGAAGATAACAATGCCAACGCTGAGCGAGACGCGCAGCGAATAGCGATCGAGATCGAAAGGCGCATCAATCACCTGTACCAGCCGCTGCGCCAGTTTGGTGGCTTGATGAAGATGGAATTGCGGACACAGCAGCACGAATTCATCACCGCCCAAACGCGCCAGCAGAATCTCTTCACTCAGTTCATCCCGCAAGCGATCGGCTACGGCAATCAGTAAGCGGTCGCCGACGTGATGGCCCCATGTATCGTTAATGGCTTTGAAACCATCGAGATCCATGAACATCAGCGCAAAATTCTCATCCTGCAGCGTCGCCTGTTTGATCTCCGTGGTGAGTTGCTGCTCCAGCATCACGCGATTTGGCAGCGCGGTGAGGTTGTCATGCATCGCCAGCTGGCGCAGCTCGCTGTTAGCGCGCTTGAGTTTGGCGGCGAGACGCGCGGCGCGTAGCTGCGCATCCAGCATCGAAATCAGCAACATCAGCCCGAGAATACTCAGCGTGATAATCGTGACCCACACCGCCAGTCCCTCTTCACTGGCACCGTGATGCTGCATGCTCACCGGCATAACGAACTCTGCCGCCGCCATGCCGGTGTAATGCATTCCGGCAATCGCAATCCCCATCACCAGCGCCGCACAGGCGCGCAGTAACAACAGGCTTTCACCCTGACGCAGATGAAACGCCAGCCATAACGCCGCGCCCGATGCGGCATAGGCAATCAGCACCGAGAGCGCTACCAGCGGCAGATTCCAGTTAATGGGGGTTTCAATCATCAGCGCGTTCATGCCGAGGTAATGCATGACAATGATGCCGCTGCCCATGATCAGGGTGCCGCGCACCAGGCGTCGGCGGGTGAGATGACTGCCCTGCACGCCCTGCGCAAAAGCGAAGATGGCGGTGATAATCGCCACCAGCAATGAGATGGCGGTGAGCTCGACGTCGTAGCGCATGGTCATTGGCATCATCATCGCCAGCATGCCAATAAAGTGCATCGCCCACACGCCGATGCCCATCGCGGTGCCTCCGCCGATCAACCACAGTTTTGCCAGACAGCCGCGTGAAACGGCAACGCGCCCGGCGGTATCTAAGGCGGTAAACGCGGCAATGAAGGCCACGATCAGTGAAACGGTAACCAGAACGCTATCCCAGGTAACCAGCAGCATGTGCGCTCCTAAATTCCACCCGCTGCGGAGCAGGTGCGGTGTCGTCAAATTAGAACAAGGATGATAAAGCGCCGATCAAGGGCGATTAATGACCGCCTGCGGCGAAACTCAACAAAAAGTCGATCCAGACAAATCTGGAGTCGTCGTGCGGATTTTTTTTATTTTCATCGTCAGTCGTTAAGCGAAAAATTAATAATATCTGATTAATGCACGAACATAACATTGAACCGAAGCGCGCGGTAGAGGGAGAAATCATCGGCTGTTTAGTTTTTTTAACCGCTCGCCACCCCTTGTGATTACTGAGTTATCGGCGAAAAGTGTGAATTGATTAGGGAAAAATTGAACCATCGGCGTACAAGGGCCGATTTGCTGATCTATAGTAAAGAAAACTGATATAAATCATTAATCCACCATCTAGGATTTTTCTTAGATGGCAGGCGCTTACGCAGTCGAGCCGATTGCGGCTCTTGTTTGATTTCGGATGTATTTCCATAAATGTATGACCAGGTGAAAAAGCACTGACCTTGGATAATCAGTAAGGAATGATTATGAAACTCAAGCTTTTTCTTGTGGCTACTAGCCTAAGCGCCGCGCTAGCCCCTACTGCTGTTTTTGCCGCCACCACAACGGGAACCATCAATGCAACGTTGACGCTGACCACCGGTTGTTTGGTGAACGGTCAATCGGCAACGACAGGGGTGAACTTCGGTACCCTGAACTTTGGTAGCAGCGCAGCCACCTTTGATACCCTCAACGCCACGCTGGTCGGCGCCTCGGGTAACGGCATCTTTGTCCGCTGCACCACCGGACAAACCTTTAACGTGCAGGTCACCAGCAGTAATGCCGCTCCGGCGACCATTTACGGCACGGTGAGCGGCCAGCCACGCTACCTGATCCTCGGCTCCAACAATACGCAGGGCATTGCCTATACGCTGTATAGCGACGCCGCCTTTACCACTGCTATCGCCAACAACACCAATATTGCCGCCAGTGGCACCACGGATCCGACGCTCGGTACCAACTACGCCATTTATGGTCGCGTGGTGGGCGGCGGCTTTAACCCGTTGATTCCCGCAGGCACCTACACCGACACCATTAACGTGGCGGTGAATTACTGAGGGAAAGGATAATCAGGGTGGCCGTGGTGCAGCGGTTGATGCACAGTGCAGGCGGCCTTGCCCTGCTGATAGGGAGCGTCTCCGCCTGGGGGTTGCCCACTGCAACGTTTCAGGTTTCAGCATCAGTAGTGGCAGGCTGTGTTGTCTCCGGTACCAATACCGGGGTCTTTGGCACGCTTGATTTTGGAACGCAGTCTGGCGTGGCTTCCAACAGCGTTAGCGCTAGCTATGTGCAAAGTACCACTATCACTCTCGCCTGCACGCCAGGCACCGCCGTGAGCATGAGCATTAACGGTGGCAACAATTACACCTCCACGCGCAACCTCAAAAATACCAGTAGCACCAATACCGTGGCTTACAGCCTCTTTACGAATGCCGCGCATACCGTGGCGATCCCGGTGAGTAGCGCTGTGGCGTTGAGCTACAGCAATGCCAATAACATCACTTTGCCGATTTACGGCTTATTAACGCTGCCCGGCCCCACGCGCGCCGGGACTTATACCGACACCTTAACCGTCACGCTGAGTTGGTGACGGCGTCAATAAGAAGGATGAATGATGATGAACCTGCGCGCCCTGATTCTGTTGTTATGCGTGGCACTAACGCCTGCGGCACACGCCGCCAATTCACTGATGGTGTGGCCGATCGATCCGGCAATCGATCCGCAAGATAAAGCCAGCGAGCTGTGGCTGGAAAACCGTGGCAACGCCACCACCATGATGCAGGTGCGTATCTTCAGCTGGCAGCAGGTCAACGGTCAGGAGCAGTATCAAACCCAGCAGCAAGTGGTGGCGAGCCCGCCAATGGTACGGCTTGAGCCAGGGCAAAAGCAGCTGGTGCGTTTAATCAAGCAAACGCCGCCCGAAGCCGGACGTGAGATGTCCTATCGCGTGGTGCTGGATGAGATCCCCACGCCGCGCACGCCGGGCGAGAATCAGGCTGGACTGACGTTCCAGATGCGCTACTCAGTGCCGCTATTCATCTATGGCGACGGCGTAACACGCGACACGGCGAAACCGCAGCTGAGCTGGCAGGAAGTGAACAGCGGCGGCAAGCGCTGGCTGGAGCTGACCAATCACGGTAACGGCCACGCGCGTTTAAGCAACGTCACCATTGGCGGACGCAGAATGGGCAACGGCTTGTTTGGCTATGTGCTGGCCAACAGCAGCAATCGCTGGCCGTTAACCAGCAGCGTGAGCGGTGAACTGTCGGCCGAAATGAACAAAGGACACTGGAGCAGCGCTGCCGCGCGTTGATGAAGTTAACGCCGCATCCCTGCGCGCTGGCCGTTGCCAGCGTGCTCTGTATCAGTCCGATGAGTAGCAGTGCGGAAACTTTCTCCGAACTGCCACCGCCGCCTGCGCTGGAGAATAACGCCAGCGGTCAGCAATACATGCTGGAGCTGGTGGTGAATCAAGGCGAACGCGGCGACATCGTGCCGGTTGAACGCAAGAACGGTGATTTCTGGCTGCGACGCGGCGATCTGCAACGCGCCGGTATTCCGGCCGAGAAACTGCAGGGGCAGCGGATCGATATCAATCAACTGAGCGGAGCGAAAGTGGAGTATGACGAACGACGCCAGCGCCTGTTATTGACGGTGCCGCCCGCCTGGCTGCCGGGTCAAACCATTGGCCAACTGCAGAATGCACCGCGATTTCCCGGCCGCGCCAGCAACGGCGCCCTGCTCAATTATGACTTCTACGCCACGCGTACCGATAACGCCGGTTCGCGCCTCTCCAGCTGGAATGAATTACGCTTCTTTGGCCCGGTTGGGCAGTTTTCTACCAACGGTGTTTATGTGCAGCAACTGGAAGGTGGCGTTGCCGGTCAGCAGGAAGGCTACATCCGCTACGACACCTGGTTCAGTAATGAAAACGAGAATGCGGCGATCAGCTGGCGCGCCGGCGATTTGGTTACAGATGCGTTGAGCTGGAGCAACAGCGTGCGGCTGGGAGGCGTGCAGATTGGCCGCGACTTCAGCGTGCGTCCGGATCTGGTGACCTATCCGCTGCCGGCGTTTTCCGGCCAGGCGGCGGTGCCCTCTTCGGTAGACCTGTTCATCAACGGTTACCGCAGCACGCAGGCCGATGTGCAGCCGGGTCCGTGGTCGCTCACTAACGTGCCTTTCGTTAACGGCGCTGGCGATGCGGTGATCACCACCACCGATGCGGTGGGCAGACAAGTCACCACCACGCTGCCGTTTTACGTCTCCAGCAGTTTGCTGAAGAGTGGGTTATCCGATTACTCGTTCTCCGCCGGTGCCATTCGCGAAAACTACGGCATCAACAATTTTGATTATGGCGCGGCGGCGGCCAGCGGTTCGTATCGCTACGGTATCAACGATTGGCTAACGCTGGAGAGTCACGCAGAAGGCAGCGACAGCGTGGCGATGGGCGGCGCAGGTGGCCTGGTGAAGCTCGGCAGTTTTGGCGTGGTGAATGGTGCGCTGGCACAAAGCCAGATGGACGGCAATCCTGGTACGCAATACAGCTGGGGCTATCAGTACAACAACAGCTGGTTCAGCCTCGGAACTCAGCACATCATTCGCAGTGCCGATTTCGGCAACCTCGCGCTGGTTGGCAGTCGTGGCGACAGCGCGAACACCAGCTATTCGCTGGCACGACGCAGCGCGCAGTACACTGCCAGCGTGTCGCTGAATGATTACGGCAGCCTGGGATTGGCCTATTTTGATATCTCCGGCGGCAACGGTGACCGCACACGTTTACTGAATCTGTCGTGGAGTAAAAATCTGTGGGGCAACAGCAGTTTGTACATTTCCGCCAGCCGCGATCAGGAGCAGGGCAACTGGAGCGGCGCGATTTCGCTGGTCATCCCGTTTGGCGAGCAGAGCAGCGCCTCGGTCAGCACCGAACGCGATCAGGAGGGCAATAACAGCCAGCGTCTTTATGTATCGCGTGCCATGCCAACCGACGGTGGCTTCTCCTACGATGCCGCGTGGGCCAATCAAGCCAGCGACAGCGGCGATTATCGCCAGGCCAGCCTGCGTTATCGCAACAACAAAATTGATACCTCAGCCGGTTTCTATGGCGACAACGACAACACCACGCAATGGGCCGATTTCACTGGTTCGGTGGTGTTGATGGATAACCGCGTGTTCGCTGCCAACGATATCAACGATGCCTTTGTGATGGTGAAAACCGATTATCCCGACGTGACGGTGCGTTATGAAAACCAGACCATGGGCCGCACCGATAAACAAGGCTATCTGCTGGTGCCCTCAATCAGCAGCTATTACGGCGCGAAGTACGATATCGATACGCTGGATCTGCCTGCCGATCGTACCGCGCCGAAGGTCGAACAGCGCTTTGCGGTGAAGCGAAAGAGCGGTTATCTGCTCAACTTCCCGGTCGAGCGCCTACGCGCCGCCAGCGTGGTACTGCATGACAGCAACCATCAGCCGCTGCCGATTTCCAGCCAGGTACTTCGTCCGAATCAGGCCACCGAATATGTCGGCTGGGACGGCATTGTGTGGATGGAAGATCTCGCTGCCAGCAACCCGATTCACGTGGTGACGCCAGATGGACGCAGTTGCGATACGCAATTGGACATCAGTGACGGCCAGCCAAAAGCGCTGGAAACCTACGGACCGCTTACCTGCCCGCTGCCACCGCCGCCGCAAGGTTCGGCGGTGAGTAGCGCGGATAATTCACAGTCAGGGATTTCACCATGAGAAAGCTTCTGCTCCTGCTGGCGCTATTTATATTGCCGGGTACCAGCTATGCGCTTTGTACCTTATCAGCGCCTACTGCGACCTTTGGTTCGGTCACCACATTTTCGGTGGCTTCGACGGTGAATAACACCTCCAGCACCACCAACGTGAATTGCGGCTCTGGCACGCTTTCGCTGTTGGGCTCCGATAACATCACCTATGCCTTTACCACCGCCTCTAACCTCAGCGGCACACGCGCCGTGTTGAAAACCGCCAGCGGCGGCACCGATAACATTCCGATTCAGATGTGTATCGACAGCGCCTGTGCCACCGAATTACAGCAGGGCGGCAGCTATCGCTGGAGTTCCGCATCGCTGCTGGCGTTGGGTAGCACCCTTAACTTTAATATTCCGCTCTACTTCCGCACCCTTACCGGACAGGTGATCGCCGCCGGCACCTATACCACCACCATCACGCTGACCGTGAGTTATACGGTGTGTGCCGGGTTGAACGTGGGGGGATTGTGCGTGGGAACGGTACAGAGCAGCACCGGTACGGCGATGCCGATTACCGTGAATCTGGTGGTTACCAACGACTGCACCACCATCACCGCGCCGAATGTTAGTTTCGGCAGCGCACCTTTGGTGGGCAGTTTCTCAACCGTGCAGCAGACGATTAACGTGGTGTGTTCGAAGGGCAGCACTTATACCGTGGGCCTGAGCAACGGCAGTTACTACAGCGGCACCACGCGGCAGATGGCGAGCGGAACCAACCGGTTGGCGTATGACATCTACAAAGGCACCACCACCACCTCGCGCTGGGGACCGACCGGCACCGATCGCTGGAGCAGCACCACCTCGACCTCGTTGAATGCGGATACCGTGACGCGCAACTTTACCTATACGGCGCAGATTTTGACGACGCAGAATACGCCAGCGGCGGGGAATTACACCGATAGCGTGGTGGTGGATGTGTCGTTTTGAGAGAGGAGGTCGCCATGAATGGCGACCCTACGGTTATGCGCTGACTGCCGCGGTATTATGTCGTGACTGATATTGCTTCACCATACGACCAATCAGCAGCGTACCGACCAGCCCGCACACTGCCGCAAATGACAGCCACACGCCCGGCATCGCTTTATCACCGGTGGCATGAATCAGGTAGCTCGACACCGCTGGCGTAAAGCCGCCAAACAGCGCGGTTGCCAGGCTGTAGGCGAGTGAGAAGCCCGAAGCACGCACTTCTGCCGGCATGATCTCAGCCAGATAAACCACCATCGCGCCGTTGTAGCTGGCATACAGGAATGACAGCCACAGCTCGGCCTCAACCAGACGGGCAAAGGTCGGCGCGCCCACCAGCCAATGCAGCACCGGCCAGGTGGTAAGAATCATCAAGATAGTGCAGACAATCAGCAGCGGACGACGGCCAACGCGGTCCGACAAAGAACCCATCACCGGCAGCCAGAACAGGTTGGAGATGCCGACAAACAGCGTCACCAGGAAGCTCTCCTTGTCGCTCATCATCAGCACCGTTTTGCCGAATGTCGGGGTAAACGCGGTGATCATGTAGAACATCACGGTGGTGGTGACCACCATCAACATCCCCGCCAGCACTAACGCCCAATTCTGCCCGACTGAACGCATAATCTGGCTCATGGAAGGATGATGTTTGCGCTGGCTGAAGGCTTCGGTCTCTTCCAGCATGCGACGAATGTAGAACAGGAACGGCACGATCATACATCCCACCACAAACGGAATACGCCAGCCCCATTCGGTGACGGCGTCTTTCGCCAACAGATGATTTAGACCCAAACCGAGCAGTGCAGCGAAGATTACCGCAACCTGCTGGCTGCCCGATTGCCAGCTGACATAAAAGCCTTTGCGCCCTTTCGGCGCCACTTCGGCCAAATAAACCGACACGCCGCCCAGCTCAACACCCGCTGAGAAACCCTGTAATAAACGACCGAGCAGAATCAGAATCGGCGCGGCAGCACCCAACGTGGCGTATCCGGGCACCAACGCAATGGTTAAGGTACCAATCGCCATTAAGCCGAGCGTTAACAGCAAGCCTTTACGACGGCCGTGATGGTCGATGTAAGCGCCGAGAATAATCGCGCCGAGCGGGCGCATCAGGAAGCCTGCGCCGAAGGTCATCAGCGTGAGCATTAAAGAGGCAAAGGGATCATCGCCGGGGAAAAAGGTTTTGGCGATCGCGGTAGCGTAATAGCCAAATACCATGAAATCGTACATCTCAAGGAAGTTACCGCTGGTAACGCTAAAGATGGTTTTGGCACCGCCTTGCGACGACTTTTGTAAAGAGTGACTCGAGCTCATATTGTCCTTCCTGGTTTTTCTTCCGTTTTAACGTGCCGGGCCAGGAATAAACGTGATCTTCTTCACCATTGCAGTTTACAAATGCATGACCAATAGTAACCAAAGATTAACAAATTCATTTAACTAGCAATAGGAATATGTTTAAAAAATTTATATATTTACTTATCAAAAACCTGATAATAATCAGCGATATTATATTTAAAAGTACTATTAATCATAATTTAACAATTTAAATACCAAAAAATGGTCAATTCATTCCCCACAGAAATAAGTTAACAAAACAAATGAATTCGAGACTTGTCTCGTTTGAGGTTATCCCTTCCACTTTTAAGCTTGAACCGCTCAACGGCAATTAGGCCGTGGCTAACTTAGGTGGAGAATATTTATGCCAACACCCCTCAGCCCTAATCCCCTCTCAGGTACTAATGCAACTCGCGCCAGTACGCCTAATCATTCAGCACCAAGGGTTCCCGCGACCATCAGCTATGCGCAGGACGATGTGGGCACCGTACAGGGTAAGCTGGCCTCCGGCGCAAGCACCGATGACTTCGCTCCGATGATTGTCGGAAAGGCTGAACCCAACAGCATCGTCTATCTTTATGCGCAGAATAACCACGGCGGTATCGGTTATAAAGGCAGCGTCATTGCAGATGCCAATGGCGACTGGTCGATTCAGTCACGCTCGATGATCAGTGGTGACGGTCTTTACAGTTTCCACGCGACCTACGTCAACAGCATCGCCGATTACCGCCCGGACTTTGTCCTCAATTTGCAGGCGCTGAAAGACATTCAGCCGGTGATTGATTTCGCGCGAGATGACAGCGGCGCGAACACCGGCCAGGTTTATCATCGCGGCACGACCGATGACAAAACGCCGGTGCTGGAAGGCAAAGGTGCGCCGGGCAGCATGGTAGAAGTGGAAATCAAACTCAGCAACGGCAGCTGGCAAAGCGTTGGGCGCGTACCTGTTGATGAGCAAGGCAACTGGCAGCTGAGTGCGATTGAGCTCAGCAATTACGGCGAATGGAGCTTCCGTGCACGTGGTGTCGCCGGTGAGCAAACCAGCGCCTGGAGCGAGAGCTTTCAGTTGGTGATGATCCCGGCGATACCGCTGGTTCCAACCATCAACTTTGCCAGCGACGATGTCGGCCTGGTGCAGGATCCGGTCTATCAAAACGGTACCACCGACGATGCCACGCCAACGCTGCAAGGCGCGGGAACGCCCGGTCAGGTGATTGAAATTGTGTTTGGCCTGCAGGGCGAAAGCCTGCGCAGCAGCGGCAGCGTTATGGTCGGCGAGGATGGCAAATGGAGCTTCACGTCGCCAGAACTTCATCAGCCAGGCGTCTGGGAATATCAGGCGCGCGCCTCTAACGGTGAGATGAAAAGCGACTGGAGCGACACATTCCTGCTCAACCTGGTGAGTGAAGACTTTGCCGGTTCTGAGCTGGACGTTGATGACGCGCCGCGGATCCCCGCCACCATCAGCTATGCCATTGATGATGTGGGCACCGTACAGGGCAAGCTGGCCTCCGGCGCAAGCACCGATGACTTTGCTCCGATGATTGTCGGAAAGGCTGAACCTAACAGCATCGTCTATCTGTATGCGCAGAACAACCACGGCGGTATCGGTTATAAAGGCAGCGTCATTGCAGATGCCAATGGCGACTGGTCGATTCAGTCACGCTCGATGATCAGTGGTAATGGCCTTTACAGTTTCCACGCGACCTACGTCAATAGCATCGCCGATTACCGCCCGGACTTTGTCCTCAATATGCAGGCGCTGAAAGACATCCAGCCGGTGATTGATTTCGCGCGTGATGACAGCGGCGCGAACACCGGCCAGGTTTATCATCGCGGCACCACCGATGACAAAACCCCGGTGCTGGAGGGCAAAGGTGCGCCGGGCAGCATGGTAGAAGTGGAATTCAAACTCAGCAACGGCAGCTGGCAAAGCGTCGGCCGCGTTCCGGTTGATGAGCAGGGCAACTGGCAGTTGAGTTCGATTGAGCTCAGCAATTATGGCGAATGGAGCTTCCGTGCGCGTGGTGTCGCCGGCGAGCAAACCAGCGCCTGGAGCGAGAGCTTCCAGTTGGTGATGATCCCGGCCATACCGCTGGTTCCAACCATCAATTTTGCCAGCGACGATGTCGGCCTGGTGCAGGATCCGGTCTATCACAACGGTACCACCGACGATGCCACACCAACGCTACAAGGTGCGGGAACGCCAGGCCAGGTGATTGAAATTGTGTTTGGCCTGCAGGGCGAAAGCCTGCGCAGCAGCGGCAGCGTGGTAGTCGGCGAGGATGGCAAATGGAGCTTCACGTCGCCAGAGCTTCATCAGCCGGGCATCTGGGAATATCAGGCGCGCGCCTCTAACGGTGAGATGAAAAGCGACTGGAGCGACACCTTCAGCCTCAACCTGGCTGAGGATGTACAGACCGACAGTATCGAGCTGAATGAGAGCAGCAACCTGGCATTGCAACATCTGTTGCTCGACGAAAGCGAAGGTTTCTTTGTGGTTGAGGAGGTTCAAAGTCTGACACCCGCAACTATAGAGCTGGAGGATATCCTGCCGGCAGGCACTGCAATTAGCGATTGGCTGCAGCAAACCGGCAACGTGACAACTGTCGGCGCGCACTATCAGGTTTACGCTCAAGACAGTAACGAGTTGCTGAAGGAAGAGATTACATCTCAAGCCTACTAGGGTTCGATAGGCCATAAAAAGGGTCGCCATAAATGGCGCCCCTACAAAACGATATTATTTTTTGACCGTTTCCATGCCCATCAGGCCAATCTTCAGATAACCGGCTTCACGCAGCTGATCCATCACTTCCATCAGGGTGGCGTAATCAACCGATTTATCCGCCTGGAAGAAGATGGTGGTGTCTTTCTTGCCTTCGGTTTGTGCCGTCAGCGCATTCACCAGCGTCTCTTTGGTGACCGCATCGTTACCGATGAAGATCTGCTTATCTTCCTTGATGGAGAGATAAACCGGCTTTTCCGGACGCAGCTGCGGCGCGCTGGTCGATGCTGGCAGATTTACGCGCACATCGACGGTGGCTAATGGCGCGGCGACCATAAAGATGATCAGCAGAACTAACATGACGTCGATAAACGGCGTCACGTTGATTTCGTGCATTTCACCATCGCCGACCGAGTCATCGTTTAAACGCATCGCCATAATACTTATCCTACGCGCAGTTTCTGTGCCGCCGCTGGACGGTTGGCTTCTTTCGCGGTATCGACGTTGCCGAGATCCAGGTCGCGGCTCTGCAGCAGCATGACCTGCGCGGCGACATCGCCCAGCGACGCTTTGTAGCTGGCAATCATACGTGCGAAGACGTTGTAGATAACCACAGCTGGGATTGCTGCAACCAGACCAATCGCGGTGGCCAGCAGCGCTTCAGCGATGCCCGGCGCAACCACGGCGAGGTTGGTGGTTTGCGTTTTGGCAATACCGATGAAGCTGTTCATGATGCCCCATACGGTACCAAACAGACCGATAAACGGCGCAACGGAACCGATGGTAGCAAGGAAGCCATTACCGCGACCGGCATGACGGCTGAATGCGGCCACACGGCGATCGAGACGGAAGCTGGTACGCTCTTTAATGCCATCCAGATCTTCGGTGCCGGCAGACAGCTCCAGCTCATTCTGCGCATCGTTAAGCAGCACAGCGCTGTGGCTGTTGGCTTTGAAGGTTTCAGCAGCACGGTAAGCATCGTTTAACGAGCGGGCTTCGCCCAGCGCTTGCTGCTCGCGTTTCAGGCGACGTTTCGCCCCGCTCAGCTCAGCAAACTTACCGAAGAAAATTGCCCAGGTGACAACGGAAGCCAGTAACAGGCCAATCATCACAATCTTTACCACGATATCGGCATGCTGATACATGCCCCAAACGGAGAGATCCGTTTGCATCAAATCACTGGCTACCACGCTGCATCTCCAACTTCTGTTGCACAGTTCACGATTGAAGCGCGGATCATAGCAAAAAAAACGACCGAAGTGATAGTGGTTCTCATTACTATTTACAAAGCAAAGAGGCCAGCAATTTCCACAATTTAGCTGATGTTATGCGCAATACTGGCCTCACTCTGATAATCCGCAATCAGGCTCAACCCACTACGCTGATTCGTGGTAACGTGGATGTTTTGTGGGAAATGTCAGGAAAGGCAGTGATGGCAACGAAGAAAATAGACACCACGCTTGTCAGCGCGGGACGCAGTAAACGTTACACTCAAGGCTCAGTTAACAGCGTAATTCAACGCGCTTCATCCCTGGTTTTTGACACGGTCGCCGACAAGAAACGTGCTACCGCCGGTCGCGCTTCAGGCGAGCTGTTTTATGGCCGTCGCGGCACCCTCACCCATTTCTCGCTGCAAGACGCCATGACCGAGCTGGAAGGCGGCGCAGGTTGCGCGCTTTATCCGTGCGGTGCGGCGGCGGTCTCTAATGCCATTTTGTCCTTTGTCGAAGCCGGCGACCATATTCTGGTCAGCGGCGCGGTCTATGAACCGACGCAGGATTTCTGCTCGAAAATTCTCAGTAAGCTGAACGTCACCACCACCTATTTCGACCACTGCATCGGCAGCGAAATTGGCGAGCTGGTGCAGCCGAATACGCGCGTGGTGTTCCTGGAATCCCCGGCGTCAATCACCATGGAAGTGCAGGATATTCCGGCGATTGTTGCCGCCGTGCGCGCCAAAGCGCCGGATGCGATCATCATGATCGATAATACCTGGGCGGCGGGCGTGCTATTTAACGCGCTGGAGCATGGCATCGATATTTCGATTCAGGCCGGCACCAAATACATCATTGGTCACAGCGATGCGATGATTGGCACTGCGGTAGCGAATGAACGTTGCTGGCCGCAGCTGCGCGAGAACTCCTATTTGATGGGCCAGATGGTCGATGCCGATACTGCCTATATGGCGAGCCGCGGCATTCGTACGCTGGGCACGCGTTTGCGTCAGCATGAAGAGAGCGGATTGCAGGTGGCCGAATGGCTGGCAACGCAGCCGGAAGTGGCGCGCGTGAATCATCCGGCGCTGGCGCAGTGTAAAGGCCACGAATTCTGGCAGCGTGATTTCAGCGGCAGCAGCGGTTTGTTCTCCTTCATCCTGCATGAAAAACTGAGTCGTGAGCAGTTGGCGAATTACCTCGATCACTTCCACCATTTCAGCATGGCGTATTCGTGGGGCGGCTATGAATCACTGATTCTGGCAAATCAGCCTGAAGAGCTGGCGGCAATTCGTCCGGCGGGCGGCGTGGATTTTGACGGCACTTTGGTGCGTCTGCATATCGGCCTCGAACATGTCGACGACTTGCTTGATGACCTTAAAGCCGGTTTTGCACGTTTAAGAAGTTAAACAGAAGATAAACCACGCTGTGGCGGCGATGAGAGATCAACGTATACGATGCCACAGAAGGTTAAAATTAGACTCCTTGTGACTCGATGGAATAGCTGATGGGTGTTTTACATGAGATTGTCCAGGCACTTTGGCATCAGGATTTTGCCGCGCTAGGCAATCCGGATGTCGTTTGGATTGTTTACGGCGTGATGTTTTTAACGCTGTTTCTGGAAAACGGTTTGCTGCCCGCGTCATTCCTGCCGGGCGATAGTCTGCTAT
This sequence comes from Pantoea sp. SOD02, assembly GCF_024707505.1. Lineage (GTDB taxonomy): Bacteria > Pseudomonadota > Gammaproteobacteria > Enterobacterales > Enterobacteriaceae > Pantoea > Pantoea symbiotica. The sequence continues at coordinate 3,514,788 of NZ_CP102604.1, forward strand.
TACTAGCGGGCGCGATGGTCGCCAAAGGTGTGATGGATTTCGTGCCGACGATTGTGATTTTGACCACGGCGGCCAGTCTCGGCTGCTGGCTCAGCTATCTGCAAGGGCGCTGGCTCGGCAACACCAAACTGGTGAAAAGCTGGTTACTGCATCTGCCCGCGCAATATCATCAGCGCGCGTGGAATATGTTTAACCGCCACGGTTTGATGGCGCTGCTGGTTGGGCGCTTCCTCGCTTTTGTACGCACCTTGCTGCCCACCATGGCCGGCATTTCCGGTTTGAACAATGGCCGCTTCCAGCTGTTTAACTGGTTGAGCGGCTTATTGTGGGTTGGGATTGTGGTGACGCTGGGCTACGGCATCAGCCATGTGCCCTTTATTAAACGGCACGAAGATCAGGTGATGGCGATCCTGATGATTCTGCCGATCGCGCTGCTGTTTATCGGCCTCGCCGGCAGCATTGTGGTGATCTGGAAAAAACGCCGCCAGAAAGTCTCCTGATTACTACGCGGCGTCAAACGGTAAGGTTTGACGCACGCGGCTCGCCTCTTCTCCCGGCGTCACGCCGAAATAGCGCTTAAACTCTCGCGAAAACTGCGACGGACTTTCATAACCGACGCGCACCGCCGCCGCGCTGGCTTTCATGCCATCCTGCAGCATCATCAGGCGCGCCTGATGCAGGCGATAGCGCTTGAGGTATTGCAGCGGCGAGGTTTGCGTCACCGCTTTGAAGTTGTGATGAAATGCCGAAACGCTCATGTTCACTTCGGCGGCCAGCATGTCGACGCTCAGGCTTTCCGCAAAGTGACTTTCGATGCGACGCAGCGCGCGCGCAATCTGGCTGAACTGCGTCTGCCGATTGACCAGCGACAGCAGCGCGCCGCCAATCGGTCCGGTTAAGACGTAGTAGATAATCTCGCGCACCAGCTGCGGACCGAGCACGCGGGCGTCGCGCGGATTGTTCATCACATCCAGCAAGCGTTCGGCCGCACACAGCATCTCTTCGCTCATAAACGCCGAATGGATGCCGGAGGTTTGCGCCTGCGGCTGGAACTGCTCGTCATCGCCGATATCCATCAGCAAATCCTGCAGGCTGGCGACATCCACGCTCAAACACATGCCGGCCAGCGGCTCCGTCAGCGTGGCTTCGGTTTCACACTCCACCGGCAGCGGCACGGTGAGCATCAGATATTTGGTGGCGTCGTAGTGAAAAACCGTGCTGCCGAGATAACCGGTTTTACGCCCCTGAAACAGAATCACAATGCCGGGTTGATACATCATCGGCGTACGTGGCAAGGTTTCGCAGGCGTAGATCAGCTTGACGTTTTCTACCGCGCACAGCGGCTTATGCAGGTCACTCATCAGCGCAACTACGCGCTGCGCCAGCTGGCGACAAAGGGCGTCGTTTGGCATGCATCTCTCTCGGGCAGCAAAAAAGTCAGTTTGCCGTAAGGCTGTGCAAAGCTCCACCATTCTGGAGAATCAGGCAAGATTCTTGCAGAAATCCATCAGGCAAAAGTGCCGTCCGCTTGCCACAATGATCCTGAGGTGAGGTTTGTTGACTAGACTTAAGCACATCTTTTCTACGGTAAGTCACTGCAACAGATAAGGAGCAACTATGGCAGAGCAACCCATTATTAAATTGCGCGACGGCAACATGATGCCGCAGCTTGGCCTCGGCGTGTGGCAAGCGAGCATTGAGGATGCGCGTAACGCCATCCTGGAAGCGTTGAAAGTCGGCTATCGCTCCATCGATACCGCCGCTATCTATAAAAATGAGGAAGCGGTTGGGCAAGCGCTGCAAGAGACCGACGTGCCGCGCGAAGATATTTTTATCACTACCAAGCTGTGGAATGACGATCAAACCAACTGGCAGCAGGCGATGGAAACCAGCCTGAAGAAGTTGCAGCTGGAGCAGGTGGATTTGTATCTGATGCACTGGCCGTGCCCGGAAAAAGATAACTACGTTGAAGCCTGGAAAGGCTTGATTGAGCTGCAGCAACAGGGCTTAACCAAGAGCATCGGCGTATGTAACTTCCACGAGGCGCACCTGAAGCGTTTGATCGATGAAACCGGTGTGTCGCCGGTGGTGAACCAGATTGAGCTGCATCCGATGCTGCAACAGCGCACGTTGCATGCGTGGAATGCGCTGCACCAGATTCAAACCGAATCCTGGAGCCCGCTGGCGCAAGGCGGCAAAGGCGTGTTCGATCAGGAAATTATCCGTGAGCTGGCGAAGAAGTACGGCAAGACGCCGGCACAAATCGTGATCCGCTGGCATCTGGATAGCGGCCTGGTGGTGATTCCGAAATCGATTACTCCGGAACGTATTCGTGAGAATTTCCAGGTATTTGATTTTAGGTTGGATAAAACTGAAGTGAGTGAGATCAGTAAGCTGGATAGCGGTAACCGTTTGGGGCCGGATCCGGAGGCTTTTAACGGGTAGTAATGTGAAAAGGTCGCCATGAATGGCGACCCTACGGTGCGCGGTTATGCGCACCGTTTTTATTAAGAGACCGAATTCACCAACAACTGCCCCGCCGTGCCGCGATCCGCCATCTCTAACGTCTGGCTGTAATAGACAAACGGGAAGTGATCCGATGAACTCTGCGGGAAGCTCACCAGCAACTCCACGCTGCCATCCACCCACACGGTATCTTTCCAGCCGCGATCTTCACCCATCGGCTGCGCACCGTTGACGTTCTTAATCAGGAACATCACGCCCTGAATATGCAGCGATTGTGGGCGATCGGCGTGGATAATCCAGCGCTCAAAGGTGCCCTGCTGCACGGTGGTATCGATGCGGTTCATGTCCCACAGCACGCCATTAATGCCCGGCTCGCTGTCGCCAATGCGGAATTCACGCGTACGTGTCGCTACGCCATCGAGAATCTGATCCGCCAGCAAACGCATCGGCAGATTGTCAGTTACCAGCGGCAACAAACCGGTTGGGCGTAGGCTCAGCACCAACGTATTGGTCAGAATCGATGACGGTTCAAACAGCCCGCGCAGACGATCCATCAAACCCGCCGCCGTTCCGGCCGTAATCGAGACTTCATCGCCCTGCGACATATCCACCAGCACTTCGCGACGCTCGCCGGGTGCCAGCGTTAGCAGCTGCACCGCCACCGGCGCAGGCAGGAAGCCCTGATCGCTGGCGATCACCGTAAAGGGACGATTATCGGAGAAGCTGAGATCGAAGCGACGCGCGTTCGAGCCGTTCAGCAAACGCAAACGCACCCAGCCGCGTGACACTTCGACATAGGGATTTTGCACGCCGTTTACCAGCAGCACGTCGCCGATAAAACCGCCGCTGGATGGCGGGTTATAAACCGGCGTGGCGAAGTTATCGAGGCGCTTGTCCTGAATAATCAGCGGGAAATCATCGACGCCATAATGCTTCGGCAGCGGCAGCGATTTACTGACGTCATCTTCCACCAGCCACATACCAGCGAGCCCGTTGTAGACGTGCGGTGCCATGCGGTTTGGCGTGTTGGCGTGATACCACAATGTGCCCGCGCCCTGACGAATCGGCAGCACCGGCGCCCAGTCAGCTCCCGCCGACATCATGCGCGGCGCACCGCCCATTAACGCGCCCGGCACCTGCAAACCGCTGACGGTCATCGATACCGGTTCGTTGAGGCGGTTGCTGTAGATCAGCTTCACATCGTCGCCGCTGTAAACGCGCACCGTTGGGCCGAGATACATGCCGTTAAAGCCCCACACCGGCACTTTATTGCTGTTGCCGCTGAACGACCAATGGCTGCGCTGCAAGGTGAGAAACAGCGGCTGACCGCGACGGGATTCAATCAGCGGTGGAATAGGAAGTGGCGTATCGCCCAATGGCGCGGCGGCGCGGGCGGCGAAAGGCATAGCACCGGAAGCCAGTGCGACACCGGCAGAAAGCTGAATAAACTGACGTCTGCTGCAAGACATAAAACTTCAGACCTTTTGAGCGTGGCGTGAGGACGCCGTGTCCATGTTGTTCTAATTAATTATTAGTTGCTGTGTGGCTTGAGAACGGGGCAGATGATCACCTGCCCCATTTTGGCTGGTCAGAGTTTACCGCTTTTTTCGCGTTCGGCGACTTCGGCGTTCAATTCTTCCAGTTTAGTCGACATTAATTCACGGCAGTGCGTGGCGAGCTTGCGCACCGAGGTGGTAGCGAACTGCGAGGTATCAACCGGCGGCAACATCTCGACAATCACCAGGCCGTTGTTCCAGCGGTTCAGCTTGATCTTGTCGTGGGTGTTAGAAACCACGATCGGAATGATCGGCACACCAGCCGCAACCGCTGCATGAAACGCGCCGGTTTTGAACGGCAGCAGACCACGTCCGCGACTGCGCGTCCCTTCCGGGAACATCCAGAACGAGATGCGCTTTTTGTTGAACTGATCCACTAACTCACCGATGGTGCCGTGCGCTTTGGAGCGGTTATCGCGGTCAATCAGCAGGTTACCTGTCAGCCAGTAGAGCTGGCCAAAGAACGGAATCCACAGCAGGCTTTTCTTGCCCACGGTCACCGTGGTCGGCTGCACGATTTTCGCTGCCGTGATCATGTCGTAGTTGTTCTGGTGGTTAGCGATATAGATCGCGTTACCGTAATGCGCGGCTTCCGCCGGTTTACGCAGTTCCACCTTGAGACCAAATACCGTCGACAGACGACCAAGCATATGGCCGAACGTCGCAACATGACGCGGGTTACGCGGTGAAAACAGACACCAGATACTGCCGAAGATGCAAACCAGAATCGAATAAACAATAACAATAATTGCTCGTAAAATTAGTAACATAGATTCCTCAAATTGGGCATTCCATCGCCTGAATAACAGCGTTACTCTTCACTCGCGTCGGCTTTCGGACGCGCTGGTGCATTCACTTCTACGCTATCGATACGTTGCAGGCCACGCGCCACGCTGCCGCGACGACCGCGATCGGCACGCACTTTCTGCAGATCTTCATCACGCATGATCAGCTTACGTTTACCGACATACACGGTGATCGACGCGCCTGGCGGCAGAATCAGCAACCATTGTAGTTTGTCGGTGCCCGCAGCGGCTTCCGCTGAAGGAATCGAGATGATCTTATTGCCTTTGCCTTTCGACATCTGCGGCAGGTCACCAACCGGGAACATCAACATGCGTCCGGCTTGGGTAATCGCCAGCAGCATATCATCGCCTGAGTGCACCGCCATTGGCGTCATCACTTTGGCATTTTCCGGCAGCGTCAGCAGCGCTTTACCGGCACGGTTGCGCGACACCAGATCGGCAAAGGTACAGATGAAGCCGTAACCAGCGTCAGAGGCCATCAACAGCTTCTGATCGTCGGGTTCCATCAGCACCTGTTCAATCACCGCGCCCGGCGGTGGCGTCAGTTTGCCGGTGAGCGGTTCGCCCTGCCCGCGCGCAGACGGCAATGACGTCGGATCCAGCGTGTAACTGCGTCCGGTGGAGTCGATAAAGGCCACCGGCTGATTGCTCTTACCGCGTGCGGCGGCCAGATAGCTGTCGCCCGCTTTGTAGCTCAGGCCCGCCGGATCGATATCGTGACCTTTGGCGCTGCGCACCCAACCCATCTGCGACAGCACGATGGTTACCGGCTCGGCGCTCACCAGCTCAGTTTCGCTCAGCGCTTTGGCTTCTTCGCGCTCGCGCAGAGGCGAACGGCGATCGTCGCCGTAGGTTTGGCTATCAGCCAGCAGCTCTTTCTTCAGCAGATTGCTCATCTTGCGTTCGGACGCCAGAATCGCCTGCAGTTGATCGCGCTCTTTTTCCAGATCCGCTTGCTCACCGCGAATCTTCATCTCTTCCAGTTTGGCGAGATGACGCAATTTCAGTTCGAGAATCGCTTCGGCCTGGGTTTCGCTGATGTCAAAGCGCGACATCAACACCGGCTTCGGCTCATCCTCGGTACGGATGATGTGGATCACTTCATCAATATTGAGGAACGCCACCAGCATACCTTCAAGGATATGCAGACGACGCAGCACGCGGTCTAAACGATAGTTGAGGCGGCGCGTCACGGTATCGCGACGATACACCAGCCACTCAGAAAGGATTTCCAGCAGGTTTTTCACCGCCGGACGGTTATCCAGTCCGATCATGTTCAGGTTAACGCGGTAGCTTTTTTCCAGATCGGTGGTGGCAAACAGATGATTCATCACCTGCTCGAGATCCACACGATTGGAGCGCGGCACAATCACTAAACGCGTTGGATTTTCGTGGTTGGACTCATCACGCAGATCTTCCACCATCGGCAGCTTTTTATTGCGCATCTGGTTAGCAATCTGCTCCAGCACGCGTGCGCCCGAAACCTGATGCGGCAGCGCGGTGATCACCACATCGCCATCTTCCTTTTTCCACACCGCGCGCTGGCGAATCGAACCACGTCCGCTTTCATAAATCTTACGGATTTCGTTGCGTGGCGTGATGATTTCCGCTTCGGTCGGGTAATCCGGACCTTGCACAATATCTAGCAGCTCATGCAGCGTGGTGTTCGGGTTGTCGATCAGCTTGACCGCCGCTTCCGCCACTTCGCGCAGGTTATGCGGCGGAATGTCCGTCGCCATGCCCACGGCGATGCCGGTGGTACCGTTCAGCAGAATGTTGGGTAGGCGCGCCGGCAACATCTTCGGCTCCTGCATGGTGCCGTCGAAGTTCGGGATGTAGTCGGACGTGCCCTGACCGAGCTCGCCCAGCAGGATTTCAGCGTATTTCGACAGGCGCGATTCGGTGTAACGCATCGCGGCGAAGGATTTGGGATCGTCCGGTGCACCCCAGTTTCCCTGGCCATCCACCAGCGGATAGCGGTAGGAGAACGGCTGCGCCATCAACACCATCGCTTCATAACAGGCGCTGTCGCCGTGCGGATGGTATTTACCCAGCACGTCACCGACGGTACGCGCCGATTTTTTGAATTTGGCATTGGAATTGAGGCCCAATTCCGACATGGCATACACAATACGGCGCTGCACTGGCTTGAGGCCATCGCCGATGTACGGCAGCGCGCGGTCCATGATCACGTACATGGAGTAGTTCAGGTACGCGTTTTCCGTAAACGTGTGCAGGGCAAGACGCTCTGCACCATCCTGCGTCAATTCGCTCATTCAGCTCGCATCCTCACTTCGTGGCCCGCAACGGCGGGACATCCGGCGGTCATTTGGCGAGGATATTACCTTATTCGTGCGGTTTAGTCACAGAGAAGCCCGTTCAGCAAACAGAAACGGCTTACATTTAATAACGTGATATTGGTTGAAAAATTAAAACGGAATGGGAGCCCTGTCACAGTGAATATCGCTAATAATATGTGAGCAACTTCGCAATTAATATCACGATGCGTTTAGCGTATTAATAGTGTCCGCAAGCTGGGACAACATTTAGTATTGTTGCTTACTGATTCCTCTCCTAAATTCATACTCCACAAGCACCACATTTTTGCGCTTCTGATTTCTGGCATGGAATAAATATAAACATCAATTAGCCATAAACGTTTTGCCAAAATAAGGGTGACCGAATGCAAATACTGACTTCGCGACAACACCGATTAGTAAAATTGCTGCTGCATCATGCCGCACCGCAGCCGATTAAAGCGTTAGCGACACAGCTTGGCGTGTCGGAGAAAACCATTCAGCGCGATTTACAGTGGCTGGAGAGCTGGCTGAGCGACTGGTCGCTGCAGCTGGAAAAAATGCCGGGACGCGGCGTGCGCCTGCGAGTGGACGATCTGCAACAGCGTCTGCAGCTAGAGCAGCAGCTTAACGGTGACGAAAGCAGCTCGGATGCGCTGAGCCACAACAGCCGACGGGTGAAGATTGCTTCGCAGCTATTGAGTGATGCACCACGCGCGACCTCAATCAGCAAATTGTCAGAGCGCTACTTTATCAGCCATGCGTCGATCGTGAATGACCTGAAAGTGATTGAAGAGTGGCTGCTGCCATTGGGTTTGGTACTGCAGCGCGGCCCCGGCGGCACGCACATTGAAGGCAATGAGCAGACGCTGCGCCAGGCGATGGTGTCGCTGATTAATGATGTGATGCAGCAGAACGTCGCCGGCACGCCGCTGCTACCGAGGCTCGATCCCGGCAGCCAGCAGGCCCTGGTGCACTATTTTGGCGATGAGGATGTGGCTTTTGTGCAGGCGCTGCTGCAACAGATGGAGCAGCAGCTGAGTTATCCGCTGGGCGATGCGTGGTACCTCAATCTCTGCACACATATTCTGATCATGATGCATCGCATGGCGCAAGGTAACGCGTTGGCGCTGGAAACGCTGACCAGCGCGCAGGATCTCGACCAGCGTATTCTCAACATTGCCCAGCAAATGGTGGTCCAGATTGAACAGCGCATGTGCTGCGCATTGCCAGCCGATGAAGTGGGTTTTATTTATCAATATATTGTCTCGTCCGGCATTGTGGTGGAAGAGCGTGGCGATAATGCGCCGCTGCATAATCAATTTTCCACCGCTGAATCGGTAAAAATAACCTGTGAATTAATCGATCGTTTCGCGTCATTTATTCAGCAGGACTTATCACAGGACCGATTATTATTTGAAGGGTTATTAGTCCATATAAAACCATTATTAAATCGACTCAAATATCACATTCATATTCGCAATCCGCTGCTGGAAGATATTCAGCAGGAGATGAAGGAAATATTTTCGTTAACTCAACAGGCGATGCAATTAACCGCGCGCAGCCAGGGACTTTCATCCGTCGCGGATGACGAAATAGGTTATCTGTGCGTGCATTTCCAGGCGGCGCTGGAGCGACAAATTGCCCACAAACGCATTCTGGTGGTGTGTTCAAGCGGCGTGGGGACTTCGCATCTGCTGAAAAGTCGCATTCTGCGCGCCTTCCCGGATTGGGCGATTGTCGGCGTGGTTTCCGCCAGCAATCACGCGGAGTTTTGCCAGCGAGAAACGGTGGATTTGGTGATTACCACTATTCACCTCAATGCCGGATCGGTTCCGGCGGTGTATGTCAGTGCCTTTTTTAACGATGACGATATTCGGCGGGTGACAGACGCCATGATTGGCAGCCAGCTGCCCGACGGCGCCTCCTGCGCTTTGGCTGAACATTAATTGAATGAGGATTGATCATGGATATTTCGCGCATTCTGACGCCACGCCGCGTTAACCTGGCGCTGACCGCCACCACCAAAGAACAAGCGATTAATGAACTGACCGATTTGCTCTACCACGACGGCGCCATCAGCGACCGCGCCGCCTTTATCGAAGACGTCTGGCTACGGGAAGCCGAAGGTTCCACCGGCTTCGAAAATCACATTGCCATTCCGCACGGTAAATCCGCCGCGGTGAAACAAACCACGCTCGCCATCGGCCGCACCCAGCACGACATTCCATGGGAAACGCTCGATGGCAGCCAGGTGCGCTGCATCATCCTGTTCGCGGTGCGACTGGAAGATCAGAACACCACTCATATTCGCCTGTTGTCGCAGGTGGCCAGTGCGCTGGCCGATGATGAGGTGATAGCCCAACTGCTGGTAGAAAACGATGCCAGCAATATCATCCGGCTGTTTAGTCAGTACGCCGAAACCGACCTCTGTTAACACCCTAACTCTCTGAGGTGACACATGAATATCGTCTGTGTAGCGGCCTGCACGGCAGGCATCGCGCATACCTATATTGCGCGCGAAAAACTGATTAAAGGGGCCCACGCGTTGGGCCACACCATCCACGTTGAAACCCAGGGCACCATCGGCACCGAAACGGCGCTGACGCAGGAAGACATCGCCGCAGCTGACGTGGTGATCCTCGCCGTTGACGTGAAGATAAAAGGTGAGGAGCGCTTTCAGGGCAAACCCATTGTGCGAGTGAAAACCGAAGTGGTGATCAAATCACCGGTGAAATTCCTCGAAAAAGTGGCGGATTCACTGGCGCGCGCCTGAGGAGATCCATCATGAGTGACAACAAACGTCAGTACGGCCAGGAGATCAAAGGGCATCTGCTCACCGGGATCTCGTGGATGATCCCGCTGATCGTCGCCGCCGGGATCTGCATCGCGCTCGGCCAGGTGATTGGCGGGCCGGATGTCGGCAAACAAACCGGCACTATCGCCTGGATGCTCAACCAGATCGGCGGCTGGGGCATGGGCTTGATCGTGCCGCTGATCAGTGCGGCGATCGCCTACTCAATTTCCGATCGTCCCGGCTTCGCACCTGGCCTGATCGTCGGTTTTATCTGCGGGCAGATCGGTACCGGCTTTATCGGCGGCATCTTCGGTGGCTTTCTGGTCGGTTACACGGTGTTGCTGCTGCGCCGCACCATTAAGTTACCGAAATCGATGCAGGGTTTGATGCCGATTATGGTGCTGCCGGTGCTGAGCACCATCATCGCCGGGCTGCTAATGATGACCTTTATCGGCCAGCCGATTGTCTGGCTGCAGAAGGCGCTGATTGCCCTGCTGGAATCGATGCAGGGCGGCTCAAAGTTTGTGATGGGCGCGATTCTCGGCGCGATGGCCACCTTCGATTTCGGCGGTCCGGTGAATAAAACCATGTCGCTGTTCGCCGACGGCATGCTGGTTGACGGGATTTACGGGCCGGAAGCGGTGAAGTTTGTCGGCTCAATGATTCCGCCGTTCGGCATCACGCTCTCTTATCTGCTGAGCCGCAACAAATACACCAAAGCGGAAAAAGAGGCGCTGAAAGCCGCCTTCCCGATGGGCATCTGCATGATTACCGAAGGGGTGATTCCGATTGCGGCGCGCGACCTGTTCCGTGTGGTCGGCAGCTGCGTGGTGGCCTCCGCCATCGCCGGTGGACTGATTATGGTGTGGGGCGTCGGCGCACCGGTGCCGCATGGCGGCATGTTTGTGGTGCCACTGTTCACCAAACCCTGGCTGTTCTGTCTGGCGCTCGGCATTGGCACCACGGTGTGCGGCGTGATGCTGTCGGTACTGAAAAAGCCAGTTACGCAGGCGGATGAAGAGTTCGATGACGTGGAGGCCCCTGGCGTCCGCGATGAAGAGATCAAATTCACTCTGGAATAAGGAGCCACCATGTTTGCCATGATGAACGACCTGATTCAGGCCGCCGCCCAACAGCGTTATGCGGTGCTGGCAATCAACTGCTTCAACCTGGAAACCGCGCGCGCCGCCATTCAGGCCGCCGAACAGCAGCGCGCCCCGCTGATCCTCAATGTGTATCAGGGACACAGCGCGCACTTCCCGCCCGCTGTCGCGGTGCCGTTAGTGCGAACGCTGGCTGATGCCGCCAGCGTGCCGGTGGCGCTGGCACTCGATCACGGCAAAGCCTTTCCGCTGATTGGTCAGGCGTTTCGCGCCGGTTTTACCGGCTTAATGATCGACGCTTCGTCTGAGCCGCTCGCCGAGAACATTCGCCAGACCGCCGCCGTAGTGAAAATGGCGCATACCGCCGGTGTGTGCGTCGAAGGCGAGCTGGGGCATATCGCCGATGCACCAACCTACGAGCTGACTGATGCCTCGGTGAAGATGACGCAGGTGGCCGATGTGCTGCCGTTTATCGAACAGACCAATATCGATCTGCTGGCGATCTCGGTTGGCACTGCGCACGGGCTCTATCCAGCTGGCGTGAAGCCGAAGATTGATTTTCAACGAGTTCAGGAGCTGCATGCGGTGTCCACGCGACCGTTGGCGCTGCATGGCGGATCGGGCACACCGGCCAAGGATATTCGCCGCGTCAGCGAGTTTGGTGTCGCCAAGATCAACGTCGGCGCTGCGGTGTTTGATGCCGGGAAAATGGCGGTTGAGCAGGCCCTGAAGCAGCATCCGCATGCTGAACTGGCCGACTTGCTTGGGCTGATGGAATCCGCCTGCCGTGAAGTGGTAGTCGAGTATCTGAGCTGGTCGGGATCGGCGGGCAAGGTTTAAGTGCGGCGTTAATTGGTGGTCGCCATGAATGGCGACCCTACAAAGCATTGTCAATTTCACATTCATATCCACTATCGGGTCGGCGCGTGCGTCGGCTCCAGTAAAACTCACGCTGAGGAAATATTAACATGTTGATTTCAATGAAAGAGATGTTGGCACCGACTCGTGAACACCGTTACGCGATTGGCGCATTTAACGTGGCGGACAGCTGCTTTATCCGCGCGGTAGTTGAAGAAGCCGAGGCCACCAATACGCCGGCGATCATCTCCATCCACCCGAGCGAACTGGAATTTGTCACCGATGAGTTCTTTGGCTACGTGCGCGAACGCACCCTAAAAAGCAAAGTGCCGTTCACCATTCACCTCGATCACGGCGCGTCTATCGCTCAGGTGCTGCGAGCCATTCAGTGCGGCTTTACTTCGGTGATGATCGATGGCTCGCTGCTGCCTTATGAAGAGAACGTGGCGCTGACCAAAGAAGTGGTGAAGCTGGCGCACGCGGTGGGCGTTTCAGTGGAAGGGGAACTCGGCACCATCGGCGATACCGGCACTTCAGTGGAAGGCGGTGTGAGTAAAGTGATCTACACCGAACCGGCGCAGGCTGAGGATTTCGTGCAGCGCACCGGCGTGGATACACTGGCGGTGGCGATTGGCACCGCGCACGGCATCTACCCGAAAAATATGAAGCCTGAGCTGCAGATGCATATCCTCAGAGACATTGCGCAGCGCACCACTATTCCGTTGGTGCTGCACGGCGGTTCAGCTAATCCGGATGCCGAGATCGCGGAAGCGGTAACGTTAGGCGTAGGGAAAATCAATATTTCCAGCGATATGAAGTTCGCCTATTTCGACAAGCTGCGTGAGATTCTGGCGCGCGAAACCTGGTGGGATCCGAACGTGATTTATCCGGATGCGATTGCTGCGGCGAAGTCAGTGATTCGTTACAAGATGAATCTGTTTGGTGGGCTGGGTAAGGCGAGTTTGTATCGCTGAGTTCTGCGGTAAGGTGCGCACTATTGCGCACCAGAAACACAGGTCGCCATGAATGGCGACCCTACTTAACGCCTAACCATTTCTTAGTAATCTGGGCGTATTCGCCGGTGGCGGTGCTGAGATGTAGCCACTGATCGACATACAGTTTCCAGCTCATATCATCGCGCGGGATCATGTAGGCCTTCTCGCCGTACTGCATCGGTTTATCCGGATTGATGGCGCACAGCGTTGGATAATGCTGCTGCTGGAACAGTGCTTCAGACGCATCGGTGATCATCACATCCGCTTTGTTATCCACCAACTGTTGAAAAATTCCGACGTTATCGGCCAGCTGCAGCGTTGCCTGCGGCAAGTGGCTGTGCACGAAGGCTTCATTGGTGCCGCCCGCCGGTTCAATCACCCGTACGCTGGCTTTATTGATCTGCTCAACCGTTTGGTATTTCGCTTTGTCACCGCAGCGTACCAGCGGGATTTTGCCATCGACGCCGAGCGGCTGCGCGAACCAGGCGATCTGCTGGCGCTTGAGCGTGACCGATACGCCGCCCAGTGCGATATCACACTGCTTCGCGACAAAATCATCACTCAGGGTTTTCCAGGTGGTTGGTACCCACTCGACTTTCGCGCCGAGGCTCGCCGCCAGCGATTGCGCCATGCTGATATCCAATCCTTCGTATTGGCCATCGCTGCGCAAATAGCTATAAGGCTTGTAATCGCCGGTGGTACAGACTTTTAAGGTCTTGCTTGCGCGGATGTCATCAAGATGGGATTGCGCCTGAGCAGCGCCAGTCACCAGAAGTAATACACTCAGTATCGCGGTTTTCATGGTTTCTTCTTTTTAGGGTTGATGTTGGTTTGCACGAGGATTGTTTCATAATCGTCCGCATTATTGCTTTATTAGCAAAAGTGTTGTGATCAATCACGCATTTTTCTCGCTCCTGCGCGCGCGTAGAGTGTGCGGCATCAACCAGAAACGGAGCGGATTAGATGAATTTTTTAATTATCGATGGCGGCAAAACCTTCGCCCATTCGAAAGGCGAGCTGAATCATACCTTAACTGACGTGGCTGCCAGCCAGCTGCGCGACCTTGGCCATCAAGTACAGGTGACTATCGCCGATAGCGATTACAACGTGACAGAAGAAGTGCAGAAGTATCTCGACAGCGATGTGGTGATTTATCAGATGCCGGGCTGGTGGATGGGCGAGCCGTGGACGGTGAAAAAATACATCGATGATGTCTTCACTGAAGGTCACGGTTCACTTTATGCCAGCGATGGTCGCACGCGTAGCGATGCCGGTAAAAAGTACGGTTCTGGCGGCCTGATTCAGGGCAAGAAATACATGTTGTCATTGACCTGGAACGCGCCGCTGGAAGCCTTTAACGATCCTGAGCAGTTCTTCGAAGGCGTGGGCGTGGATGGCTTATATCTGCACTTCCATAAAGCCAACCAGTTCCTCGGCATGGAAGGTTTGCCGACCTTTATCTGTAACGATGTGATTAAAATGCCGGACGTGCCGCGCGATATCGAACGTTATCGGACTCATCTCAGCCAGATCTTTGCTTAACTGTAAGCACCCAGGGAAAAAAGGAAGCGCTATGTTAACCGTCGTTGCAGAAATTTGTGTCAAACCGGGCCGCCGTCAGGTGGTGCTGGATGCGATTAATCAGCTGATTCCAACCGTGCTGGAAGAGGATGGCTGTCATCAATATGACGCATTAGTGGATCATCAGGCACAAGTGCCGTGGAAACAGAATTCACCCGATTCCATTTTTATGCTGGAACTGTGGGAATCACTGCGCCATCTGGAGCAGCATCAGCAGATGCCGCATATGGATGCGCATCGCGCGCTAATTAAAGATGAAGTAGTAGACGTGAAGATTCTGGTGCTGGAAGCGGCTAAATAAGTCGATTTCCTTTTTCGTTCAGCATGATGCATAAAAAAAGCCCCGATCTTGCGACCGGGGCTTTTGTTTAGCAGCTAATCAGGGATTAGTGCTGTTGTTCCTGCATCAGATGCTGTGGAACCATCACTTCAGCATCGCCACCGTTGTTCTGGTAAACGTTGTATTCAACGCCTGCCACGGTTACGGTGCCATTTGCCTGGCTCCAGTTGCTCACTTCTTCACCTTTCGGCAAGATGTCTTCCAGTTTCACCGCTTCGCCTTTATCAGCAACCAGCAACTGGGTTTTGCCGTTGTCGATGAACAGTGCTTCGTTACCCTGCGACAGAATGTCGTTCAGGGACATCTGCATCAAATCTTCATTCAGAGACATAACGCTGAAGAAATCGATGACTGGCGGTGGCGGCGGCGTGGTATCGATAACAATCGAGAAGGATGTATCGAGTGCCGTTTCATTACCCGCTGCATCACGGAAGCCGACATTAAACACGTACGGAATATCTGGATTTTCCGGGCTGTCTGGCAGCTCAGGAGTTAAGAAGCTCCACACACCATTGGTTACCACAGTACTACCAATCACATTGGTATGCGCTGCATCACCGTAAATTACTACGATGGTGCCGTTTACGCCTGTACCTTTCATGGTCAATGTGTTGTCATTTTCAAACGCAGCAGCTGGTCGTTCTCCGCCTTTATTATCAGAGAAGACGCCATCGAAGGTACCCACAGTTGGCGCAGTGGTATCAACGCTGAAGCTGATAGCATCGCTGATCGGGCCTTTAACGCCTGATGCGCTTTGCGGCTGAACGCTGATGTTATAGTTGCCTTCGGCAAGAGTAGGAACCTCGAAGCTGTATTCACCATTAGTAACAGTCACACGGCCGATTTCCACGCCATTTTGGAAAATGATGACCTGAGAACCGTTTTCACCGGTGCCACGTACGGTTGGCTTGGTGTCATCAGTCACATCGCCATCTTTGATCACATTCATATTCGGGCCGACGTCATCGTACAATTCAAAATCAGTCAGTGGCGCAGGCACTTTAGTATCAATGATCAGATCAATCGGATCCGATGGGCTTGAGGTGTTGCCAGCCGGATCGGTGATTTCCACAATCAGCTCGTAGCTACCGTCATCAATATCTTCGCCTGGCGTTACAGTCCAATCACCGTTTTCGTCAACGATACCGGTACCAATGACTTTCTTATCACCGTTCTCATCAATGATAACAATTTCAACGGTATCACCCGGACTAGCACCTTCACCACCGATAACTGGACGCTTGTCGTCAATCGGCGTGCCTGGGCTTACAGGACCCGGATTTTCACCTTGGTTATCTTCAATAGTTGGTACTGATGGTTTACCCGGCGGGGTAATATCTACTTTGATGATAATCGGGGTAGAACCTTCAGAGCGCTTATTTGAAACTGGATCTTCAACTTCTACCACCAGGCTGAGAGACTCCTCATCCTGTTCTTCAAGTTCGTATTCCCATTTGCCACCTACCACGACGGTGGAACCAACAACGTCGTCATTCACAATGATATATACGATATCACCATCGTTACCTGAGCCACGCAGTACTGGAGTAGTATCGTTGGTTGAATCACCATCCTTCAGAACACGTTCCTGATCACCATTGTTGGCAACCACTTCTTCAATCTGAATAGGTGGCAGAATGTTTGAATCAACGATCAGATTGAAGTTATCTGTTTTCTCAGAAACGGTGCCACCTAATGAGACGGAATCAACGCGCAGGTTGTGCACGCCATCTTCCAGATTCAGTTCGATGGTCCACTGACCACGGCGATCAGCCACAACGGATGCAATGATAGTGTCGCCATCCCAAATACGTACAATCGAACCAGAATCTGCGGTGCCTTTCAGCGTTGGTGTTTTATCATCAGTGGTATCTCCTGACTGCAAGAGTTCCTGAACACGACCTTCATTGTCTTCAACGGATTCCAGAGTCGGTTTGAATGGCGTGGAAGTATCCAGAATCAAGGTGAAGTTGTCAGATCTTGGGCTCTTAACCTTGAACTGATCCGTGTATTCTGCGCTGAACACATAGGTGCCATCTGCTGTTAAGGTCGGTGTGAAAGTCCAGCGACCATCATCACCCGCTACGACTGAACCGATTGGATCAGCACCGGTGTTGTAGATAAACACCAGACGTCCTGGCTGAGCAACGCCGCTCAGGCTTGGAGTATTATCATTGGTATATTGACCCAGGCTCAAATAATCTGTGCCGCCTACGTTGTCAACCACACGCATAATCTGAGGTGCATCAGGTGCCGAAGTATCAATAACAACAATAGTCTGGCGTGCATCGCCCCAGTTGCCTGCACGGTCCTGGGAACGCGTCTGGAAGGAGTACATACCATCAGCAAGTTCAGGTGATGTAAATGTCCATTCGCCTTTAGCATCTACGACATAAGTTGCTGACCAGTCGTTTATCACAACCTGAATAATTGAGCCTGGCTCTGCGCCTTTCTGTACTGTTCCTCCCAGAACGTTTGTATTACGGTAAGCGATGGGGGCACCTGCCGCCGCAAATGTTTCCAGGTCAGTTACATTGGCTGTCGGTGCAACTGCGCTTTCATTAACGTCAGAAACACCTTCATCAGCGGCAACAACTGCACCGCCTGAAATTGTCAGGTTGAAAGGTGCAGATTTAACGCTGGTATTTTTAGTGGCATCTTCAGAAACCACAGTCAGGCTATGTGTGCCATTGTCCAGTGTTGGGGTGATAGTCCATGCACCCATTTTGTCGGCTTTCACAGAACCGATTGCAGTGGTGCCCGCACCATCATAGAGATAAACAATCGAATGCGGCTCTGCTACACCTGACAGTACTGGTTTACGCTCATCAGTGGTAGCACCCGGATTCAGGTTACCTGTTTCGCTGCCAGTATTATCAACCACGCGCCAGATTTCTGGCTGTGCCGGTGGCGTTGAATCGACGTTGATAATGATGTTGAGCGGCACGCTGCGGTTACTGGCTTTATCAATCGTCACGAATTGCACCGTGTGCAGACCTTGCGCCCAGCCGTCTGGCGGAGTGAACGACCATTTGCCATCTTCACCAATGGAGGTGGTGTAGGTAATATCATCGATGATAATTTCATACTTACCACCGTTAGCACCTTGAGCTATTTTATCTATCCAGCTGAAATTGGTTGCCGTAGTATTAATTATTTGTGTTTCTTTTACAGTAGTAATGCTGTTGTTCGCCATGAGTGTATTCCTTTTCAATTAGGGAGTTTCAAGTCCGGATATCCCTCCGGAACGCATCCATTTTCTGTCAGTTAGCTGAATCCGTTACACAGGACACGTCTCAAAGAAACAGCATTAATAACGCTGCGAACTGGAATTAAAAGCCAAAAAAAATGGCTTCAGGAACATATCCTGAAGCCATGAGATAAAAATCAGCAAAAATGAGTTATTTATTTTCTACGCTAATAATTACGCGACGTTCACTGGCGTAGCAGGAAATCTGCTCTTTACGAGAACCCTGACAAACCGTTGAAACGCGACTTTCACCCATACTTTGAGAAAAAATATTGGCATCAGCAATACCATTATTAACTAATAGTTTCTTAATCGCATCCGCACGGCGCTGCCCTAATTTCATATTATTATTCTCTTCACCAATAGGATCGGTGAAGCCTGTAACAATAATGCGCGCTGCCATGTTGGATTTCGCTTGCAACGTCGTTACAAATTGATGAATAGCTGTACGGCCGTCTTGTGAAATATCATCACTGTTAGCACTACCAAAATTGAACAGTAAATCTGATGAGAATTCATAATTGTCATAAGACTGTGTGGTTCCTTGCTGGCAGGCTATCACTGCTGAAGCACGAGATAACAAGTGGCTTTGCTTTCGCGTACCCACCAGCTGCTGCTGTGCTTCAGCGGCACTACTGACCAACGGCCGCCCCGAATCATCCAGACTGGCACGAATGTAGTAGGTTTTACCTGCTGCGAGATTATCGCTCCACGGCTGCTGATGTTTTCCCTGATAGGTCGGTGCATCATTAGTAAAACTGCCCAATGAATGAATGCCGGGTTTTAAACAAAATACGCTATAACCGCCTGCTAGTAATGATGTCTGAAATTCACCATCAACATATATGTTGGCCGGTGAGGGGCCAGTTGCATCTACTGGGCGATAATAGACAACACGAACTTGATCTGATGAGGCTGAAGGCATGGTTCGCCAAGCCTGACCAAAATGATTGTTCGCCTGGGCGTTAAATATTGTCATCGCGGACAATGAAGCTAATGTAACGAAATTGAGAATAAATTTAGTAGTCATGATAATTCCAAAACAGGTGTCAAATGACACCTGCTTATATCCCTCGAGAAAAATTAATTATGTGATGACTGATTTAAATAATCATCGATAGCCGGAAAACTGTTAACGCTTTCGTTATTTTGCGTTAACAAACCGGTGGAGGATAATTTATTGACATCCGTAGTGAACGTGATGTCATTCAATAAAAAATCATGCAAATTATCTAATGAAACCGGCTCAACAGGTTCTGTTGTGAACAATGCGTCATTTTGATCTGAAAGTAATTCAGGCAGGTCTAACCCATTCAGGTCATAAGAGAAGAAATCAATGATCGGTTGTGGCGGTGGCATTGTATCAATTTCTAATTCAAACACCGAAGTTTTATCCGTTACGACACCATCGGCATCTTTGAATGCAGCTTCAATGTTATATTCATCATCAGGCAGCGCAGGTGTTTCAAAGCTCCATTTACCGTTGGCATCAACGACTGTTGAAAAATAGAAATTATGCGTTTTTCCTGTGAGCCACAGATATACGATATCCCCATTATTACCCGAACCTTCAATAATTGGCGTCGTATCGTTCACCGCGCCACCATTGCCAATCTCTGTTCTGAAACCTGCATCATTATTATCAATAATGACTTTATCGATTGTACCAGTGACCGGTACTTCCGGATTCGGGACAACTTCATCGCCCGGATCGACTGGTGCAAGTGGATCATCCACACCAATTGTCACCTTGTCAGATGCTGCAGATTCATTTCCAGCAGGATCAACTACGATGATCTGGAACTCATGTTCACCATTGCCAACAGATTTCTCCGGCGTGAAGCTCCATTCGCCTTTATCATCAACAATCGCTGTACCAATAACTTTACCATTATCAATGATTTTGATGATATCGCCTTTTTCGCCAGTACCAGTAAAGGTTGGTTTACTGTCTTCGGTCTCGCTACCAGCAGCGATTGGATTGCCTTCGCTATCTACTATCTGACCAATGCCTTTATTTTCCGGCGCTACTGTATCAACTTCAACAATCCATGCGTCAGACGGCAGAGATTTGTTACCAACTTGATCTACTACGACGATACTGAAATCGTGTTTACCATCTTCTAAAGTCGGGCTGGTGTAACTCCATTTACCTTCGCTATCCACTTTTACCGTGCCTTGCAGCTTGCCATCTTTCCAGATTTCAATGGTAGAGTTTGCTTCTGCGGTGCCGGAAAGCGTTGGTGTGCTGTCTTTAGTTACGCCGCCTTTAGTGATTTCTTTTGGCGGGTTCTCACTGTCATCAAACAATCCACCAATGGTTCCTTTTGCAGGTGCCGTCAAATCAACGACAAAGTCCCAGGGATCACTGTACTCGCCTACGACACCATTTTCGTTCCGCTCGCGTGTGATGATGCTATGGCTGCCTGCAGTAAACGCTTTGCCTGGCGTGAATGACCAGGTGCCATTTTCGCCGACGGTGGTTTCACCAATTTTGGTCGCACCATCCCAAATTTCGATGATATTACCTTTTGTACCCATGCCATTTAACGTTGGCGTGGTGTCATCAGTCCTGCCACCTTTAGCAATCAATCCCGTGATGCTGCCTACGTCATCATACAGCCCGTTTACCGTTGGGACTTTTACATCACGGCCGCCTGTATCACCACCGCCCTCACCACCATCGCCCCCCTTACCATTGTCACCGCCACCGCTGCTGTTGCCATTGCTGCTGTTTTTATCCTGGTATTGATCTTTTGCCGCCACATAACCAAGGCCCGCTGCAGCCGCGATTGCCGCTAAGCCACCCAACGCAATCAATGCTGGTGACCATTCAAAACCTGATGCCAGCGTAAAACCTGAATCGGTCTCAACGACACCTTCACCTAAAGCTAGTGCAGCAGTTTCGCCATCAGCAAGTGCAGCAGCATCGTGATCTGAACGGCCATCAGTCGCAACATATTCATGCATTTCGCCATCTTCGGCTTTACCCACCAATGAGCCTGACTTAGTGAAAAAGTCTTCAATGATCAGATCAGGCTGGCTGGCTGTGGAACCTTCCAGCATTACCAGCAAATTTTTGCCTACGCGCTTAACAGTAATATTTTCTGGCGCTACGCCATCATTACCTTGCGTGAGCATATATTTGCCATTGGTGATCGCTTGAATTTTTGCTGCTTTGCCGTTTTTATCAGCTCGCAGTACTTCCGCTTTAGTAATGGTTTTTTTATCAATAACCGCAACACTTACGGGCGAAACGTTCATGATTAATCCCTTCCGTCATTTAGATTTTGATTGCGCGATTGCGTACAAGCGCAGCAATCTCCCTGGCTCAACCCACCTCCGTGGGCTCAAAGTGAGCGACATAATCAGGAAAGAGAGATTTCCGAGACATAAGAAACGTCCCGTTAGGAAAGAAAAAATTTCCCAACATTGTCAAAAAGCCAGTTAGTTAATTAACTACCTGAATTAACAAACCTTTATGGGAAACAAAACGACCAGAGAAGGGAAATAATTAAACCATAACAGGACTATAACAGATGATTTTCCTGAATTTTTTCGCGCAAAAAATCCAGAAAACAGGTGATGCGGGAGGTAAGAGATTGGTTGCGATAGTAAACCGCGTGGATAGGTAGGCGCTGCTCGCGCGTTTCAGTTTCCAGAATCTGAACCAGACGTCCATTGATGCGATCTTCACGGCTGACAAAATCAGATAAACGCACAATGCCTTGCCCAGCCAATGCCAGTTGACGAAGCGTTTCACCACTCGAAGCAGATAACGTAGGTTTGATGCGCAGGAACTCTCCTTCTCGCTGCCAAACCGGCCAAATGTTATGCGCATCAAGTTGACTAAACCCCAGCAGTTGATGATTCACCAGCGCATCCACGCTTTCTGGAACGCCATATTTCTCCAGATACGCCGGACTGGCCAACAGACGTATCACGCTGCTGCCAAGGACGCGCGCGCGCAGCGTGGAGTCCCGCAACTCACCGATGCGGATGGCAATGTCTGTTTGCTGCTCCAGCAGGTCGATGACGATGTCGTCAGTGTTCAGTTCAAGTTGAATGTGCGGATAGCGCTGACTGAACTCTGCAACAAGCGGCACAATAACGTGCAAAGTAAAGGGTGTGTTGGCATTAACGCGTAGCCGCCCTGAAGGAGTGTCTCTGCGCTGAGCAATATGTTCTTCCGCTTGCTCGACTGAAGCGAGAATCTGCCGCGCGTGATCGAGGAAAATAAGCCCTTCTTCGGTCAACGCCAGACGACGAGTTGTGCGGTGCATTAATGTGGTTTGCAGCTTGCTTTCTAAGCGACTCAACGCACGACTAATACCGGAGCTGGTTTGTTCCAACTGTTCTGCCGCAGCAGTGATTGAACCGGTATCCACAACCGTCACCCAGGCACGCAATTCTTCCAGTGTAATTTTCAAAATTCTCATCCTCAGAGAACGGTTCAAGACCTGTCCTGGCGTTGTTTCCGCAATATCTGTTGTAAATTACGCCACCTCAATCAGCGGCAGGATATCATAATGCGTCATAAACCTCGGATGGGTAACGACTTACGTCAGCAGCAAGCTGTAACTCAGTTGATCCAACGAGGAAAGCAAGATGAAGCCTGGCGCAAGGTTCGTGCTCATCTCACACTGGCTCCCTATGATGGCTGGTTCCTGCATGAAGCCGCGCGGTTGGCACGGCGCGCTGGTGATGTCGATACGGCGCAGCGCTACTATCAGCGTGCTTTAACGCTTTCACCACAAGATGCCGGGCTGCTCAATGGCCTTGGTTTAACACATTATGATGCGGGCCGCTTTGCTGAGGCAGAGCAGCATTATCGAGCCGCTCTGCAAGCGCATGACCGCTATGCAGCTTGCCACAACAACTACGCTATTTTGCTGCACAAACAGCATCGTTATTCTGCAGCATTGCATCAGTACCGCCATGCAATGCGTATTCAGCCAGATTATACCGAAGCGCGTTATGGTATGAGCACCTTGCTGGCACACATGGGGCAACTGCAAGAAGCAGAAAGCCAGATGCAACGCGTGATGCATGAGCGTAATGGCGACCGTCGCTGCCAGAATGCGCTCGGCATGGTCCAGTTACAGCAAGGTAACTTTGCTGCTGGCTGGCGCAATTATCAGGCACGTTACGCAACAGATAATCCTGAGCGCTTTTTTACCTTACCTGAGCTACCTATTCGTTACTGGCAAGGTGAAGACTTAGTTGGTATGACGCTGCTGGTGCGAACGGAACAAGGACTGGGTGATGAGATTCAGTTTTGCCGTTTTCTCTCACGGGTAAAATCGGAAAAGCATGCCGGTAAGGTAATCATGATCGGCAACGCCGCCTTGAAACCCTTAATGGCAAGCTTGAAAGATGTCGACAGTTATTTAATCAGGGAAGATAAACATCAGGCGCTGCCGCAGGCCGATTATTGGTGTTCACTGCTGGATTTGCCGCAACATTTTCTCAACTCGCCGCAGCCATTTAATGCCGATGTTCCTTATTTATCTGGCGCACCTGAGTATCAGGCGAAATGGCCGATTGCTGGCACAGGTAAAAAAATTGGCATTGTGTGGAAAGGTTCCAGCGCACACAAAAATGACAGCCAGCGTTCGCTGTCACATCTGTCTGAACTGGCAACTCTATTTTCTGTACCAGACACGCATTGGGTTAGTTTGCAAAAAGGGGCTGGAGAGGAAGAAGTAAATCATTTTCCTCACCTTCAGCCATTGGGCGCCCAATTCGCTGATTATCAGGATACCGCCGCCGTTATTTCACAACTGGATTTAGTGATTGGTGTGGATACGTCGGTAATCCATTTGGCCGGTGCGCTGGGGAAACCTTGCTGGGTAATGTTGCCTGCCTGGGCGCGAGACTGGCGCTGGTTAGAAAATCGCGATGACTCGCCGTGGTATCCGCAGATGAGATTATTTGCGCGCGGGCAGGATGAAGAGTGGAGCGCGGTAGTTGCGCGAATTAAGCAGGCGCTGCAGCAGCAATAAAAAGGGACGCCGTGGCGTCCCAATTTTTACACTTCGAGGTCGGCTAAATCGCCTTTCTCTTGCAGCCAGTTTCGACGATCTTCCGAGCGTTTCTTCGCCAGCAGCATATCCATCACACGTAGCGTTTGATCGACATCCTCATCGCTGATCGTCAACTGAACCAGACGACGCGTGTTCGGATCGAGCGTGGTTTCGCGCAGCTGCAGCGGGTTCATTTCACCCAAGCCCTTAAAGCGCTGCACGTTCGGCTTACCTTTCTTGCGCTTCAGCTGATCCAGCACGCCCTCTTTCTCGTCTTCGTCTAAGGCGTAGTAGACTTCTTTGCCGAGATCGATGCGATACAGCGGCGGCATCGCCACATACACATGGCCGTGCTGCACCAGCGAGCGGAAATGCTTCACAAACAGCGCGCACAGCAGCGTGGCAATGTGCAGACCATCGGAGTCCGCATCCGCGAGGATACAGATCTTGCCGTAACGCAGCTGGCTCAGATCTTCGCTGTCAGGATCGATACCGATCGCCACCGAAATATCATGCACTTCCTGCGAGGCCAGCACTTCGTCTGAAGAGACTTCCCATGTGTTGAGGATCTTACCTTTCAGCGGCATGATCGCCTGATAATCTCGATCGCGCGCCTGCTTGGCGGATCCGCCCGCAGAATCTCCTTCGACGAGGAACAGTTCAGTTCTATTCAAATCCTGCGCGGTGCAGTCAGCCAGTTTGCCCGGCAGCGCCGGTCCGCTAGTAAGCTTTTTACGTACCACTTTCTTCGCGGCACGCATACGGCGCTGTGCGCTGGAGATCGCCAGCTCGGCCAGCATTTCAGCCGCCTGCACGTTCTGGTTCAGCCACAGGCTGAAGGCATCTTTCACCACCGCTGAGACGAATGCCGCACACTGACGCGAAGAGAGGCGCTCTTTAGTCTGACCGGCAAACTGCGGATCCTGCATCTTCACCGACAGCACGTACGCACAGCGATCCCAGATATCTTCCGCCGAGAGCTTCACGCCGCGCGGCAAAATATTGCGGTATTCGCAGAACTCACGCATGGCATCAAGCAATCCCTGACGTAAGCCGTTAACGTGCGTGCCGCCTTGCATGGTTGGGATCAGGTTGACGTAGCTTTCCGTCAGCAGCTCACCGCCTTCCGGCAGCCACAGCAGCGCCCAATCCACCGCTTCCACATCGCCGGCAAAACTGCCAACAAAAGGTTTTTCCGGCAGCGTCGGCAAACCGTCAATCGCTTCACACAGGTAATCGGTCAGGCCATCCTGATACATCCAGGTTTGTTCGGTGTCGTTGACCTTGTCTTTAAAGACAATTTCAACGCCCGGACAGAGCACGGCTTTGGCTTTTAACAAATGTGATAAGCGGGAAACGGAGAAACGCGGGCTATCAAAGAAGCTTTCATCTGGCCAGAAATGCACGCTGGTGCCGGTGTTGCGTTTACCGACGGTGCCAGTAACGGTAAGATCCTGCACCTTGTCGCCATTTTCGAAGGCAATCTGGTAGATTTCGCCGTTACGACGCACGGTAACTTCGACGCGCTTTGATAAGGCGTTAACCACCGAGATCCCGACGCCGTGCAAGCCGCCTGAGAACTGATAGTTTTTATTGGAGAATTTGCCGCCCGCGTGCAGGCGACAAAGAATCAGCTCAACCGCAGGTACGCCTTCTTCCGGATGGATATCCACCGGCATGCCACGACCGTCATCAATAACTTCCAATGACTGATCGGCATGAAGAATCACTTCCACACGTTTGGCGTGACCGGCCAGCGCCTCATCGACGCTGTTATCGATCACTTCCTGGCCCAGATGGTTTGGACGCGTGGTATCGGTGTACATCCCCGGACGACGACGCACCGGTTCAAGGCCGGTCAGGACCTCAATGGCATCGGCATTATAGCTAGATTGGCTCATCGTAAATGTCTGATTAGCAATAGGAAAATGGCCCCACCTCGCAAAGTTACTGGGCGTTTAATCCCAGAAAATCAACTATCTGTGCGAAATGGCGTTCGAATCCGATATAGGCATGATTGCCGCCCTCTTCAACCGTCTGGCGGCATGCGCTGTAATACTCCAGCGCCTGGCGATAATCGAGTATCTCATCGCCGGTTTGTTGCAGCAGCCAGAGTAAATCGGGCGCTTCAAGAGGGTCAATCTGCATTACTTTCAGATCGTAAATGTGGCGAGACTCTAACACATATTGCTGGCCGGTGTAGGGATTACGGTTTTCGCCGAGGTAATCCACCAGCAGCTCAAACGGCCGCACGGCGGGATTGACCACCACCGCTGGCAACATAAAACACTGCGACAGCCAGGTAGCAAAATAGCCGCCCAGCGACGATCCCACTAATCCCAGCGGTTCACCGGAATACTGCATCACCAGCTCTTCCAGCATGCTGGCGGCTTCGGCCGGAAACGTTGGCAGTTGCGGCACCATCACATTGATGTGTGGATGCTGCTCGTTGAGCCATTGCTGCAGCTGGGTGGCTTTCGCCGATTGCGGGGAACTGTTGAAGCCGTGCAGATAGATCAGCGCCGCCATTGCTTAATAGCCCTCGGAATCAAGATCGGGGCGGAACATATCGCTTTGCAGGCGGTTCACTTCGGTTTGCAGCACGCCGTCTGGCTGCAAAGTGAACCAGCGCCAGCCTGGCGACAGCGTATCAATAGTGAAGTTAGTGCAATGCGGTTTGAACTGGACACAGGTCGATGGTGAAGCCATTACGCGGCGACCATGCCAGTCGAGATCGAGTTCCTGATGAATATGGCCGCACACCAGATTGCGCGCACGCGGGAAGTGTTGCAGTACTGCTTCCAGCTGATGTGGATTACGCAAGCTGTGCTGATCTAACCAGGTACAACCGGAAGCCAGCGGATGATGATGCAGCAACACTAAGGTATGACGTTCCGGATACTTACTGAGCGCGGTGTGCAGCCACTCAAGCTGGTATTCGCTCAACATGCCGTGCGGTACGCCAAATACCTGGCTATCGAGTAGCACCAACTGCCAGTGATCGCCTAGCAGAACATGCTTGTCTGACTTAATACCCGCATCGGCCAGTGTATCCACCATCGCCGGCTGAAAATCGTGATTTCCCGGCAGCCAGACACAAGGTTTCGGCAGACGGTTAATGCCCGCTACAAAATGTTGGTAAGCTTCGACGGTGTGATCCTGAGCGAGATCGCCGGTGGCGATAATCAGATCATAATGCTGCTGTTGTGCCTCAATGGCATCCAGCACCGCATCAAAACTCGACCAGGTATTCACCCCAAGCAGCGATTGATGTTTTCCAGCAAAAAGATGGGTATCCGTGATTTGTAAAATCCTGATATCAGACCCATCTCGCGCAGGAAGAGTTAGCAGGCTATCCAAAGCGTTTCCTTAATCTCCACGCCATCGTTGCGTTTTTTACGCTATCAGCAAACCGGTACTGCCACAGCGCCATGCGCTAAGCAGTAACGCAACCAATCCGCAAGGAACTGGTTAATCTGATGTTTTTCATCGCGCTGATGCAATTTTTTATTAGGATAATCATAGCGCGCTTTAAATCGGTAGATCTGTTTAGTGGAACACACTTCAGCGACCATCGCATCATGGTAGAGCCGCACAGACATAGAAGGCAGGCTCCAGTAACTCACCGCAGGCGCCACCTGACGCACTTCCACCAACGTGGTGTAACGGGTCGATTCTTCGATGGTGAGCTGATAGCTGGCGCCATTCACCTGATAAATCACCGATGCGCCTGCCTCATCATTGCGTGGCAGCAGGCGACGCAGCTGGGCAAAATTGGTTTCGCACAGGCGCATCATTTCGAGAAAGTCAGGGGTGTAGCGCTGTTTCATTTTAGCTTCCACTCTTCTCGTAGTTTTTCATGGTGCAACGCCAGCCATTGCAAGGCGATGACAGATGCCGCGTTATCAATAATCCCCTCTTCCACCCAGCGATAAGCCTGTTCGCGGCTCACCACATGGACAAGAATATCCTCATTCTCTTCCTCCAGCCCGTGATTTCCCTCTGCCAGGCTGGCATCCACTTCGCCCACCAGCACCGACAAACGTTCAGACGTTCCGCCGGGGCTGGCTAAGTAATTCACTATCGGTTTGACGCGACCAACCTTGAGGCCAGCCTCTTCTACCGCCTCACGTCGTGCGACATCTTCTGGTGTTTCGCCAGGTTCGATGATGCCAGCCACCATTTCCAGCAGCCAGGGCGTTGGGCTGGAATCAAAAGCGGGAATGCGGATCTGTTCGATCAGCACCACTTCATCGCGTAAGGGATCATAGGGTAGCAGCACGGCGGCGTGTCCGCGCTCAAAAACTTCGCGCACCACTTCACCACTCATTTCGCCATTAAAACGACGGTGACGGAAACGGTAGCTGACGATGGAAAAAAAACCATCGTAACGCGTTTCGCGTGCAATAATTTCTACATCGTTTTTTGTGAAAGTCACAGGGGATTTTTTTGCACTCGCCATCGTCTGATTCCTTATGCAGATTGGGATGGAGCAAAGAAAAGCCAAGTCTACCGCTCCGTCCGAGTGGTTCTTTTTGAATTATTTACGTAAATTAGGGGAAGAAGGCACGTTCAGCCAACTTATCTCTGACGCCGCCTCTGTAGAATCGGCGATTATTTTTTTGGCTTACCTGCAGCACTACCAGTGCATTTTGCTGCAACAAAAGGAATGCAAATGAAAAAACTGCTCCCACTTTTTATTGGACTGAGCCTGGGCGGATTCAGCCTTGCCAGCCAGGCAGAAAACCTGTTGCAGGTCTATCAGCAGGCGCGCCTTAGCAACCCCGATCTGCGCTCCTCTGCCGCTAATCGCGACGCAGCATTTGAGAAAATCAATGAAGCGCGTAGTCCTTTATTGCCGCAGTTAGGCTTGGGCGCAGATTACACTTATAACAACGGCTACCGTGACAGCAGCGGACTTCATTCCAACACGACCAGCGCCTCTCTGCAATTAACTCAAACTATTTTCGATATGTCGAAATGGCGTGCGCTGTCGCTGCAGGAAAAACAAGCCGGTATTCAGGACGTCACTTATCAGGTTGCTCAGCAAGATCTGATTCTGAATAGTGCAACTGCCTATTTCAACGTGTTGAAGGCGATCGATACGCTTTCTTATACCGAAGCACAGAAACAGTCGATCTACCGCGAATTGGATCAAACCACTCAGCGCTTCAACGTAGGTTTGGTCGCGATCACTGACGTGCAGAACGCCCGTGCACAGTATGACACCGTGCTGGCCAACGAAGTGACCGCACGTAACAACCTCGATAATGCTGTGGAATCGCTGCGTCAGATTACCGGCATGGATTATCTGTCGCTGGCTTCTCTGAATATCGATCGTTTCAAAACCGCACGTCCAGATGCCGTTGCCAGCCTGCTGAAAGAAGCAGAAAGCCGCAACCTGACCTTGCTGTCTGCGCGTCTGAGCCAGGATCTGGCACGTGAGCAGATTCGTTCAGCTGAAACCGGCCACATGCCAACGCTGGACTTGACTGCGTCAACCGGTATGTCGAACAGCAAATATGGCGGCAGCCGCGCCAATCAAAGTAGCGGCAGCACCGACTCGATCACCGGTTCTAACCAGGTTGGTCTGAGCTTCACCATGCCACTGTACAGCGGCGGTTCGGTGACTTCACAGGTAAAACAGGCGCAGTACAACTATGTCGCGGCCAGCGAGCAGCTGGAAGGCGCACATCGTAGCGCGGTTCAGACGGTGCGTTCTTCATTCAATAACGTGAATGCCTCCATCAGCAGCATCGATGCTTACAAGCAGGCGGTTGTCTCTGCACAAAGCTCATTGGATGCGATGGAAGCGGGTTATCAAGTTGGTACGCGTACCATCGTTGATGTGCTGGATGCAACCACCACGCTGTTCAACGCTAAACAGCAGCTTTCTGATGCGCGTTATAGCTATCTGATTAACCAGCTGAATATCAAATATGCGCTGGGTACGCTGAACGAGCAGGATCTGCAGCAGCTGAACAGCACGCTGGGCAAAGAGATCACCACGACACCAGAAGTGGTGGCGCCGGAAAATAACCAGCAGGCCGCGCGTGTGGATAACGGTCCGAAAGCGTCATCGCCTTCAGCCGCCGCACAAGCCCGTCCAGCTGCCGCACGCAGCAGCGGAAATCCATTCGGTAATTAATTCCCCAAGGGGCCGCATGCGGCCCCTTTCGCATTCAATCGTATAGCTACGTAAAGATGCTTTCCCCATCTGGCTTCGCGCTTCATTTTCCACCGCTCATCCCCTATCCTTTACCGCACCTTTGGGCACAGGATGAAAATAATGAAACGGACGAAAAATATTCGCCATGCCGCTTTTCGTAAAAGCTGGCAGGCACGCCACTTAACGCCAGTCGCCTTTGCCGTTAGCGCAGTGTTTATGCTGGCAGGCTGCGAGCAGAGTGATGAGACGGTGTCGCTCTATCAAAACGCAGATGATTGCGCCAAAGCCAATCCAGGCCAGAGCGCGCAATGTACCACTGCGTATAACAACGCACAGAAAGAAGCTGAACGTACCGCGCCAAAATACGCCACGCGCGAAGATTGTGTGGCTGAGTTTGGTGAGAATCAGTGCCAGCAAACGCCTGCACAAGCGGGCGTTGGAACGACCGCTAATAATGCCGAAGCACAGCAAAGCGGCAGCTTCTGGATGCCATTGATGGCCGGTTACATGATGGGACGTATGATGAGCGGCGGCGCAGGCTTTGCCCAGCAGCCGTTGTTCTCACCAAAAAATC
The DNA here is from genome assembly GCF_024707505.1 of Pantoea sp. SOD02. Lineage (GTDB taxonomy): Bacteria > Pseudomonadota > Gammaproteobacteria > Enterobacterales > Enterobacteriaceae > Pantoea > Pantoea symbiotica. The sequence continues at coordinate 3,545,606 of NZ_CP102604.1, forward strand.
CGAACAGCCCGGCAAACGGAAAATTTGTCGACGCGTCGGGTAAAAACTACGGCAATGCGACATCAGGTCGTACCATCAACGTGCCGAAAACAGCCATGGCGCCGAAACCTGCCACCACTTCCACCATCACGCGTGGTGGCTTTGGTGACAGCGTGGCAAAACAAAACACCATGCAGCGCAGCAGTGCCTCTGGTACTGGCAGCCGCTCGCTGGGAGGCTAAGCCGCAGCATGCAACGTATTGCAATCCCTGAACGTCCAGACTGGCGTGAAAAAGCAGCGGAGTATGGTTTCCAGTTTCACACCATGTATGGCGAACCTTACTGGTGTGAAGATGCGTACTACCAATTCACGTTAGCGCAGGTTGAACAGCTGGAAGATACCACCGCCGAGCTACACCAGATGTGTTTGCAGGCGGTGGAGAAAGTGGTGAACAGTGACGAGCTGCTCACCCGATTCTGCATTCCTAAGCACACGTGGGATTTTGTGCGCGACTCCTGGAAGTTGCGCCAGCCATCGCTCTATTCGCGCCTTGATCTGGCATGGGATGGCAAAGGTGACGCTAAGCTGCTGGAAAACAACGCCGACACGCCAACCTCGCTGTATGAAGCTGCCTTCTTTCAGTGGATTTGGCTGGAAGACCAGGTCACAGCGGGTAACCTGCCGCAGGGCAGTGACCAGTTTAACAGCCTGCAAGAGAAGCTGATCGAGCGCTTAGCCACGCTGCATCAGCAGTTCGGTTTCAACTGGCTGCACTTCTCCTGCTGTCGTGATACCGAAGAAGATCGCGCCACGGTGCAATATCTGCAGGACTGCGCCACCGAAGCCGGATTGCCGAGCGAGTTTCTCTATATAGATGAGATTGGACTGGGTGAAAGAGGCCAGTTTACCGATGTAAACGATCAGGTCATCAGCAATCTGTTCAAGCTCTATCCGTGGGAATTCATGCTGCGCGAAGTTTTCTCCACCAAGCTGGCAGACGCGGGCGTACGCTGGCTGGAGCCTGCATGGAAAAGCATCATCTCTAATAAAGCGCTGTTACCGCTGCTTTGGGAAATGTTCCCCAATCATCCCAATTTGCTGCCCGCCTATTTTGCCGATGATAAAAACGCGCCGCAGATGGATAAATACGTGGTGAAACCGCTGTTTTCACGTGAAGGTGCCAATATTCGCATCATTGAGAACGGTCAGGAGATCGCGCGTGCGGATGGTCCGTATGGCGAAGAAGGCATGATTATTCAGCAGTTCTATCAGCTACCGAAATTTGGTGATAGCTATACCTTAATCGGTAGTTGGCTGATTGACGATCAACCTGCCGGTATTGGCATACGTGAAGATCGTGCCTTGATCACTCAGGATCTGTCGCGCTTCTATCCGCATACCTTTATTGAGTAAACGCTGCGCCGCCCGCAATCTTCGGGCGGCCACGCGAATTAACCAATCTGCACCGACATCATGCTGATCGCGCCCATCTCCATACCTTCTACGGGAATAGAGATCGCTTCATCAGCAGCACGCGCCCCAAGAATATAAAGCAGCGGTAAATAGTGTTCAGGCGTTGGGTTTGCAAGCTGTGCATCCGGATGCTGCATAAAGTTCACCAAGGGATGATCCGCTGCTTCGCCCTGGAAATCCAGATTCTCACGTACAAAATGGTCAAAACTCTCCGCCCACGGATACGCGGTTTCCGCCCCCTGCCAGCGCAGCATACGCAGATTGTGCACCACATTACCGCTAGCCACGATCATCACACCTTCATCTCGCAATGACGCCAGCTTTTGCCCCAATGCATAGTGCCATTCGGCAGGTTTAGTACCGTCGATACTCAATTGCACAACCGGAATGTCGGCCTCGGGATACATTTTTGCCAGCACGCCCCAGGAACCATGATCAAAACCCCACTCCTCATCGGCATGAACGGCGACTGGCGCGAGCAGATCAATCACTTGCTGGGCCAGCTCTGGCGATCCCGGCGCGGGATAACGCACATCAAACAGCGCCTGCGGGAAGCCGCCGAAATCATGGATGGTGCGCGGATTACTCATCGCCGTTACTGCCGTGCCGCGTGTGTACCAGTGCGCCGAAACCGCGAGAATCGCGCGTGGACGCGGCAATGTTGCGCCCAAATACTGCCAGGTTTGGGTATAACGATTATCTTCCAGTACGTTCATCGGGCTGCCGTGGCCAAGGAACAGCGCAGGCATGCGTGTAGTGCTCATGTTTCATCCTCTGACGAAGTGTCGCTTTGTTAACCGTTACGATACGCGCTTTCGCGGGGGGATTAACGCTGATAAGTATGATGATCTCTGTCAGGGAATTTGAATGATATTCAACAGGGAAATTCGAGACCGGAAAGGTCTCAATAGTGCGCGCGCTCCTTTTACATATCAGTGATATAGCCCGCACCTAAGACCGAGCGAGACCGGTCTTGTTACGTCCAATGATTCAACTTCATAAACTCCACCCGGTTTTAGAAACATGAGTTGGAATTTATGTTAATTCAGGGAGCAATATTGTGCCTGGCGATGAATATCTACCATGAAGCGCGCGGCGAACCGATTAAAGGACAAATAGCGGTTGGCACGGTGACCATGAACCGGGCCAATTGGGATGTCAAAGAGATCTGTCCTGTGGTGTACGCACCTAAGCAGTTCTCCTGGACGTCTCTCAAAAAGAATCCTTATCGTTATCCACCCAAGGAAGATAAAAGCTGGCAGCGCGCCAGAGAGTTGGCAAAAAAGATTGTTGAAGGAGAATTACAGGACGTAACCAAAGGCGCAACGTTCTTCCATGCGCACCACGTTAAACCGGCCTGGCGCCATGCTTTTGAACGTACCGTGGTGATTGGTAATCATGTGTTTTATGCCAATCGCTAAAACATAAAAAGAGGCCGAATAGGTAACTATCCGGCCTCTTTCTTCTACATCAATTCAGTTAGCTGGCGTGACGCGTCTCACGCTGACGGCGATACGCCACCAGGTCTTCAATGGTGACGACCGGCATATCGTGTTGCTTAGCAAACACAATCGCTTCTGGCGCGTGCGCCATGCTGCCATCATCATTGGTCAATTCGCACAGTACGCCCGCAGGTTTAAATCCTGCCAGCGTCACCAGATCGATAGTCGCTTCGGTATGTCCACCACGAGACAGAACTCCGCCTTCACGCGCGCGCAGCGGGAAGACATGGCCCGGACGGTTAAGGTCTGACGGCTTAGCGCCATCAGCGACTGCAGCGCGAATGGTGGTGATACGATCGGTAGCAGAAACGCCGGTGGTGACACCGCTTGCGGCTTCAATCGTCACCGTAAAACCGGTGCCGTATGCGCTGGTGTTGGTTTCCACCATCATTGGCAGCTCAAGCTGCTGACGGCGTTCTTCGGTGATGCAGAGGCACACAATACCGCTGCCGTGACGGATGGTTAATGCCATCTGCTCAACGGTCATGGTTTCTGCCGGGAAGATCATGTCACCTTCGTTTTCACGATTTTCATCGTCGAGCACCATTACACCGCGGCCGTTGCGCAGCGCATCAATGGCGCGCTCTACACGCTGTTCAGGCGTGCCAAATTCAGAAAGAAGCGTCTGATTCATGGTAAAAAAACCTTATAAAATATGAGTTACCAGAACCAGGGCGTGCTTAGGAGTGCGTACAAAACACATGGCAAAAACGTGACGCGGGCAAAGCCCGGCTGATGTCGTTACCCTCTCCCATCCGGACTCTAACCGTCGGCTCCGGAATTACACCGGATCTGCTGACCTTTCACATTGCTGTCAAAGCGCTCGCGGGCTTTCAGCTATAGCTGATTTACCGCCGGTGGGGAATTTCGCCCCGCCCTGAGAATAAGCGAACAAACTATAACGCCAATCATCTGGACGGGCAATCGACAAAAGTGCAAATGCTTTTGCATTTCCTGCGTTGCGGATTTCAGGTTTAACCTTTTCGTTTCAGGCATTACACTTAATAGCTATTGAGTCCGAACACGCGCAGCTATCGGCCACCGTAACCAGGAAATAATCATGATCGACACGAAAAAAATTGAACAACTGGCTCGCCAGGTACATGAAGCTATGCCGAAAGGGATTCGCGATTTTGGCGATGATGTCGAAAAGAAAATCCGTCAGGTTTTACAGGCGCAGTTGACGCGCATGGACCTGGTTAACCGTGAAGAGTTTGATGTGCAGACGCAGGTTCTGCTGCGTACGCGCGAGAAATTAGCTGCGCTGGAACAGCGTTTGGCGAAGTTGGAAAGTGAAAGTCCAGCGGCACCGGCGCCAGCGATTATCACGCCAGATCCTGCTGGGAAAATCGATACTCCGCAGTAAGCTAATCGGCGGGAGCATAACTCCCGCCGATTTACACTTAATGACTGCGAATCGTTTTGATAATGTTGCTGGTTGAGATGCCATCTTCAAAGTTAAGCACGCGCACGTCACCGCCGTTAGCCCACACTTCTTTACTTCCCGCGATATCTTCTGGCTTATAGTCGCCGCCTTTTACCAACAGATCCGGCAGTACGCCAGCAATAAGACGCTGTGGCGTATCCTCTTCAAACAGTACAACCCAATCCACCGCTTCCAGCGCACCCAAAACAATCATGCGATTTTCTTGCGGATTGACCGGACGCGTTTCGCCTTTCAGACGCTTAGTCGAGGCATCACTGTTAACGGCCACAATCAGGCGATCGCCCAGCTTGCGCGCATTCGCCAGATAAGAAACATGGCCAGCGTGCAGGATGTCAAACACACCGTTGGTCATCACCACTTTCTCACCGCGCTGACGCGCCAGCGCAACAGCGGCTTTCAGCTCTGCTTCGGTCATCACACCAAATCCCGTTTCCGGACGGGCATGAATGGCATTTTCCAGCTCAACCGTGCTGACTGTAGAAGTACCCAGCTTGCCAACGACGACGCCTGCAGCAGCATTAGCAAGGAAACAGGCTTCTTCCAGGCTGTCACCCGCCGCCAGCACCGCAGCCAGCACGCCAATTACGGTATCGCCCGCACCGGTCACATCATACACTTCCTGCGCCTGCGTAGGCAGATGCAGCGGTTCTTTGCCCGGCTGCAGCAGCGTCATACCGTTCTCTGAACGGGTGACCAGCAGCGCGGAGAGCTCATAATCAGCGATTAACTGCATGCCACGGCTGACAATCTCTTCCACGGTTTTGCATTTACCCACTACCGCTTCGAATTCAGACAAATTCGGCGTTAACAGTGTCGCACCGCGATAACGTTCAAAATCAGTGCCTTTGGGATCAATCAGCACCGGCACATTAGCTTCACGCGCCAGTTGAATCATAGTCTGCACGCTGTTCAGCGCGCCTTTGGCGTAGTCAGACAGCACCAGCGCACCCGCTTGCGTCAGCGATTGACGCATACGATCGTGAATCGGCTGCGGATCAATCTGCTCAAAACCCTCTTCGAAATCGAGGCGAATCAGCTGCTGATTGCGCGACAGCACGCGCAGCTTGGTGATGGTTGGATGACTTTGCACCGCAACAAAATCACAGTCGACATTGACCTTTTGCAGGGTTTCACTCAATACGCGCGCGGCATCATCGGCGCCCGTCAAGCCAATCAGCCGTGATGCTGCACCGAGCGCAGCAATGTTCATGGCGACGTTTGCCGCTCCGCCTGGACGCTCTTCAATGGTATCCACTTTTACCACCGGCACCGGCGCTTCCGGGGAAATACGGCTGGTTGGGCCATACCAATAGCGATCTAACATTACATCGCCGACGACCAGCACAGTGGCCTTGCCAAAAGTGGGCAGTGTTACTTTCATTCAGAGACTCCAACACGGTCAAAATAATGCGCAGGATATTACCACATAAGCCATCAGGCTCACTGTTCCGCGCTGTCAGATTCGGTGCCGCTTAACCAACGCTGCCAACTGTTGTTGACCACCGCGCGCTCAGCGACAAAGGCTTCAGATGCCACATGGCCCGGCAGTTCCTGCAGCGCCAGATGGTGCAGCGCATCACGTAACGTGACGTAAGCATGCGTTAAAGCCTGCGCCTCTTCATCCGGCATAATGCCGTGACGCGCCATTAACTCGAAAATGCGGACGTTATCCGACCAACGCGTCAACGCTGGCTGATGTGCCGCGTAGCCTAAGACAAGATATTGCGCGATGAATTCAATATCGGTGATACCGCCCTCATCGGTCTTAATTTCCCAGCGACCTTTGTGTTTATTGCTGAGATGCGCACGCATTTTTTCACGCATTTCACGCACTTCTTTTTGCAACGTATCGACTTCACGCGGCAGGCAAAGAATGCCACGCCGAATTTCATCAAAGCGTTCACATAGCGCAGGTTCGCCAAACACAATGCGCGCGCGCACCAGCGCCTGATGCTCCCAGGTCCACGCCTCGCTGCGCTGGTATTCGTTAAAGGCAGCAAAAGTACTGACCAGCATGCCCGCCGCGCCAGAAGGACGCAGACGCGCATCCACTTCATACAAAATGCCGGACGACGTGCGCGTGCTAAACAGATGCATCACGCGTTGCGCCAGGCGTAAATAGAACTGACGACCATCAATGACCCGCTCACCATCGGTTTCTGCATCATCTGGACAATCATGCAGGAACACCAAATCAAGATCAGAGCTATAACCCAGCTCCCAACCACCGAGCTTGCCGTAACCGACAACCGCAAAACCGCGCTCGTTGTCGCTGGTGAGATGCGATGGGCGACCATAGCGCTGCACCATCATCTGCCAGGCTTGCTGTACCACCGATTCGATAATCGCTTCTGCCAGCCAGGTTAAGTGATCACTCACTTTCATCACGGGCAGCGTTTCAGCAATATCGGCAGCGGCGATGCGCAGATGCTGCGCCTGTTTAAACTGGCGCAATGCTTCCAGTTGCTGCTCTTCATCATCGGTGGGAATACGCAGCAGATATTGGCGCAGTTCGTCACGATAAGCGTCGGTCGCGGTAGGTTGATACAGCGTTGCGGGATCGAGCAGTTCATCCAGCAGCAGCGGATAGCGCGCTAGCTGGCTGGCAATCATCGGTGATGCGGCACACAGGCGAATCAGATGACGCAGCGCGCCATGATATTCGGTGAGTAATTCCAGATAAGTGCTGCGCGTCAGCACGCCCAGTAACAGCGGTGTCAGGCGGTTCAGCAGCACATCCGCATCTTCGCGCGGGCAGACTTCACTGAGCAGACGCGGCATCAACTGATCAAGCGCCAGACGACCGCGCGGACCAATGGTGCGGCGGCTCACATCCTGGCGGAAGTTGTTCAACGCGTTGTAAAGCGCATGACGCTGCGCATCGTCCAACTGCGGCACAACCGGGACGAGATCGCTCTCTTCAAGTGCGTCCTGCCACAAACCAGCAAATTCGGCCAACTGCGGCTGGTCGTCGACATCCGGCGCATCGTCGCCAATCAGCTCATCAAAGATGGCGCGCACACCGGCCATTTGCAGCTCCAGCTGCGCCATCAGAGCGCTCCAGTCTGCCGCGCCCATCGCCCAGGCTAAGCGCTGGCGGTCGAGTTCGTTCTCTGGCAGCGTTTGCGTTTGCTCATCATTAATACTTTGCAGTAGGTTTTCCAGCCGACGCAGGAATAGATAGGCTTCACGCAGATGCTCGATCTGTTTTTGACTTAACAAAGCCAGCTCGCCAATTGCTTCAAGCGTAGGGAGCAAGGAACGCAGTTGTAGTGAGCGCTCACGTCCACCGCGAATTAGCTGGAAGACCTGCACAATGAATTCTGTTTCACGAATGCCGCCGGCACCGAGCTTGATATTGTCTTTCAAGCCGCGTCGACGCACTTCGCGCGCGATCATGCCCTTCATGTTACGCAGCGATTGAATCACGCTGAAATCGATATAGCGCCGATAGACGAAAGGCCGCAGCATTTGCTGCAATTCCTGGCTCCAGTGACCGTGATCGTCGCCCATCAGGCGGGCTTTGACCATCGCATAGCGTTCCCAGTCGCGGCCCTGCTCCTGATAATAATCTTCCAGTGCTGCAAAGCTCAGCACCAGCGGACCACTATCACCGAACGGGCGCAGACGCATATCCACGCGATAGACAAACCCATCCACCGTTGGCTGATCGAGCACTTTGATCAGGCGCTGCCCCATGCGCGTGAAGAATTGCGCATTGTCGAGCTCGCGCCGTCCACCTTGCGTAACGCCGTTTTCCGGCCAGGCAAAAATCAGATCGATATCAGAAGAGAAATTGAGTTCACAGCCGCCGAGTTTACCCATGCCGAGAATCAGCATCGGTTGGGCTTCACCGGCTTCATTGCATGGCGTGCCAAAGTCGCGGCTGCAATCCTGCCAAACCCAGTCGCGAGCAGCCGCGATGAGAATTTCCGCCAGCGTACTGAGTTGCTGCAAACTTTGTTCGGTAGTGGCGTGTTGCAGCGCCTGCATCCAGGCGATGCGTACCAGCATGTGACGACGGAACAAACGCAGTTCGCGCATCAGGGAGGTTTCGTTATCAACGGCTTGCAGCGCGTCCTTCAGCCAACTGGCATAGTGCTGCCACTCATCTGGCGCAGGCGCTTGCTGTTGCAGATGCTGCCACCATTCGGGATGCTGCTGCAGGTTATCGAGGATAAAGTCACTAAAGGTCAGCGCGCCCGCCTGTTCTGGCGTGAACGCTAAGGGTGGCAAATTAAGTCGCTCTGCCACATTAGCCAACTGCGCCTGCATTAGCGCCGGTAACGGTAACAACATCTTCTCTCCCTGATTGGATTTTTCGTTAGCGTTTGATTCCGCTATTAAGCCAGAACGGCGCTGGTTTAATCGCCAGATTCACCAGTTGCATTAAGCCGTGATTCTGTTTGACGCGAATGGCGTGCTGTAACTCCAGCCAGCCTTCCAGCCAAACATTCACCTCTTCCGCCGGATAAGCGCCCGCCAGCAGATTCACCGCCAGCAACTGACGATTCAGGCGCGTCGCTTTATCCTGAAACTCATAGAACAGTTGCACGTCCACGAAGGTTTCACGGAGATCGGCTGAGATGCGGCTCAGCATAATATCGCTGAAGCGCTTAAACGATCCCTGCAGCTTACTTTTGCTCTTGTCGTCGAGCCAGTTTTGCCACTGCGACTCCACCAGCCAGTGAGTAAGCGCTAACTGGGCTTCAACGGAGGTCAACGAGAAACACGTGGTTTCTGCATTATTCTCTTCATCGGCCAGCAACTCTTCCTGACGGGTTAACTTCTGGCGCAGATCGCTGCTGGCCTTGCGAGGCACCAACGCGCCAAACAGTGAGAACGCCTGACGCAGCGTTTCCAGCGCATCAACCACCGCCGCTTTGGCCTCTTTATTACCACGCAGCCACACTTCTTCATGGTATTGCCAATGATTCAGTGCCGCCGTCATCGCGTTAATCATGCCCTGCTCAACCGACGCTTTCGCGGCGATTTTCTGCAACGGCAACGTACGGATTGGACGCGGTAAATTACCCTGCGCCAGCTGGTAGCCGCGCGCGGCTTTGCTCAGGCTGCCGAGACGCAAGCCACCCATCGCAACCAGCGCTTCAGCGAATTTCAGCATGTCATCGCGCTGCCCACTTTTGAGCTCCAGCTCAACTTCATAAAGCGGTTCGCTAAATTCACCGGCAGCGACTTCGCCGCGGTCAAATGCCACTTCAATTTCACTGTCGCCAAATTGCACCAGCCAGGCTTCGCGCTGGAAATGGGTGCTGAACAACGGCTGCAGGTGCGATTGCAGTGCGGCGATATCGGTGTTCTGCGGCCAGATCTCGGCCGGCAGGCGCGCGATATCCAGCTGCGGCTCGGTGAGATCAACATTATATTCAGGACGCTGATGCAAGCCCCCGACGGTTTTACCTGCAGCTTTCAGTGTCATTTCATAGCGTTGGTCAACGCCACGAATACGCAGGCCCATGTCCCAACGACGCAATTGGTTGTCGTCGGTTTCATAATAGATATTAGTCAGCTCGCGCGCGGCGAAGTGCTGATGTGGCCACGCGGCAAGCTTTTCAGCCAGTTTTTCGGCGGCTTGCGGTGTAGCAATGAACTTTAATTCGATTTCGATGGTCATAATTTTTTATTCAATACGCTGCTGGCACTTACGAGTTTAATCTGGCGAAGAGTAATGCACCGGAAGCCCGCTGTCTCCGCTTTCTTGTGCTTTTACGACCCTTTTCGCACCGGATTGAGACCAGGATAGTTCTCATTCAGATTTTTGAGAAGCGTCTCCAGACTGTGCCGGTAATTTTACGCCATTAAGAAAAAACGACATCGAATGAAAAAAATCACACTTGCTGCCCTTTCTTTGCTGGCTTTCAGCGCCATCACGCCTGCTCATGCTGCTGACGAAAAGCGTTACATCTCCGATGAATTGTCCACTTGGGTGCGCAGCGGTCCGGGCGATCAATATCGCCTGATCGGTAAGCTGAACGCCGGAGAGGAAGTCACCTTGCTGCAGACCAACAACGATTCTCAATATGGCCAGATTCGTGATGCAGAAGGCAAAACCAACTGGATTCCACTGTCGCAGCTGAGCGCCAATCCCAGCCTGCGTACCCGCGTGCCGCAACTGGAGCAGCAGGTTAAAGACCTGACGGCTAAGCTGGCGAATATCGATAACAGCTGGAATCAGCGCACGTCCGAGATGCAAAACAAAGTCGCCAACAGCGACGGCACCATTGATGGCCTGAAAGCCGAGAATCAGAAGCTGAAAAATGAGCTGATTGTCGCGCAGAAGAAAGTGAGTGCCGCCAACGTGCAGCTGGATGACAAGCAGCGCACCATCATCATGCAGTGGTTTATGTATGGCGGCGGCGTGTTGGGCGTTGGTCTGCTGTTGGGTCTGTTGCTGCCGCATATGGTGCCGCGTCGCAAGAAAAACGATCGCTGGATGAACTAACGCGCCACGCAGATTTGTTCTTTTATTCAAGGGGATCGTAAGATGCCCTTTTTGGCGTGCCCGATATTTAGCCAAAGTATGCAACAATAAAGTAACAAGCGTGTTCAGCACGCAATTTCTGATTTGCCTCTGGAGTGGTTGAGTGAAGACGTTTCTGGTCGGTGGCGCAGTGCGCGATGCCTTACTGCGTTTGCCGGTAAAAGATAGAGATTGGGTGGTTGTTGGCGCGACGCCAGATTCGATGCTGGCGGAAGGTTATCAGCAGGTTGGCCGGGATTTTCCGGTTTTTTTGCATCCGCGCAGCCGTGAAGAGTATGCGCTGGCGCGTACGGAACGCAAAAGCGGCAACGGTTACACCGGTTTTGTGACGCAGTTCGCGCCGGATGTCACGCTCGAGCAAGATCTACAGCGCCGCGATCTCACCATCAATGCCATCGCCCAAAGCGACAGCGGCGAGCTGATTGATCCTTATGGCGGTCAGCGCGATTTGGCGCAACGCCAGCTGCGCCATGTTTCCGCCGCCTTTAACGAAGATCCGCTGCGCGTATTACGCGTGGCGCGTTTCGCCGCCCGCTTTGCCCATCTAAATTTCCGTATTGCCGATGAAACCCAGGCGCTGATGGGTGAAATGGCGATCAGCGGCGAACTGGCGCATCTCACCGCAGAACGCGTGTGGAAAGAGACGGAAAAAGCGTTGCTGACGCGCAATCCACAGGTCTATTTCCAGGTGCTGCGTGACTGCGGCGCGCTGCAGGTGCTGTTCCCGGAAATCGATAACCTGTATGGCATTCCGGCACCGATCAAATGGCATCCTGAAATTGATACCGGCATCCATGCGCTGATGACGCTGGCGATGTCCGCCGCGCTCTCGGATCAACTTGATGTGCGTTTCGCTACGTTGTTCCACGATGTCGGTAAAGCGCTGACGCCACCGGAAAAATGGCCGAGCCATCATGGTCATGGCCTCGCGGGCGTGCCGATTGTTGAAGCGCTGTGCCAGCGCCTGCGCGTGCCAAATCAGGTGCGTGATTTGGCATTAGTGGTGACTGAATTCCATGACGTAGTGCACACCATTGAGCGCCAGTCAGCGGACGCATTAATCGCGCTTTTTGATCGTATCGATGCCTGGCGTAAGCCTGATCGCGTGGAGAAAATGGCGCTGACCAGCGAAGCGGATGCGCGCGGGCGTGCGGGCCTGGAAAGCATGGCTTATCCGCAAGGCGATTATTTGCGTCTGGCGTTTGCGCTGGCGCAAGCGGTACCCACCAAAGATGTGGTTGCAGCAGGCTTTAAAGGGGCAGAAGTGCGGGAAGAGTTGACGCGTCGGCGTGTTGCGGTGCTGCAGTCGGAATTGATTAACGCGCGGCCAGTGTAACCGGCCGCGCGGGATGACTTACATAAAGATGGCGTAAACCACGGCCGCAACAATGAAGCGGTAGATAGCGAAAGAGACAAACGAAATACGCTTGATCAGCTCAAGGAACACTTTGATTGCCAGCAGCGCCACAACGAAGGCGGTGACAAAACCGACGGCAAACATCGGGAAATCCTGCATTGTCAGGAAGCCGAGGCTCTTGTAGAGATCCAGTCCGGTTGCACCAATCATCATCGGCACCGCCAGAATGAACGAGAACTCCGACGCCGCATAACGGCTCACGCCCATCAGCATACCGCCAGAAATCGTCGCACCTGAGCGCGAGAAGCCCGGCCACAGCGCCAGACACTGGAAGCAGCCAATCATAAACGCTTGCAGGTAAGTGATATCGTCAACGCCAACTGCTTTAGGTTGCTTAGGCTTGAAGTATTCCGCCACCAGCAGCAGCACACCGCCGACCACCAGCGCATACATCACGTTGATCGGGTTAAACAGCGTTTTAATTTGATCGTGCAGCAGCAAACCAATCACCACCGCCGGCACCATACCCAACAAAATATGAATCAGCGTCAGACGACCTGTACCGACACCTTCATGTTTGACCTCACCGAAATGAATGCCGATCAAACCAAACAGGCGGCGCCAGAACATCACGACCACAGCGAGGATGGAACCGAGTTGAATTACAACTTCGAAGGTTTCAGCGGTCTGGCCTTCAAAACCCAACAGATGACCAACAATAATCATGTGGCCCGTGGAAGAGACCGGCAGGAATTCCGTGAGGCCTTCTACAACCCCCAGGATTGCAGCTACCCAAAGCTGGTGAATGTCTGCCATCAAAATATTTCCTCTATCCGTTTTAAACAGTAAAAAGGCGGTCGCAAAGGGCTACCGCCTGAAATTATGCCTGCGTCACGCTGAAGGAAACCTTAAGAAATTCGGTCACTTCCTGCTCGTTAGCGCAACGGCCTCAAGTGAGACACACCATAATTTGGTTTGGTTTCATTGTGATGGCAATCACGGAAGTTTTATTTCGGAATAGTCCCGCGCTCAATACGCACGCCAACGCTGGCCGCCTGGGCTACAGCGCCCGGTTTGCCTACCTTTATACGTACTCCAGGGGTTTTGAAACGATTCATCAACAGATCGGCGATTTCTTCTGCCACCCTTTCAACCAGGGCAAAACGCTGGCCTTGCAGATGATTGAGGATCACTTCGGTGACATCGGCGTAGCTCAGGCAATCATTCACATCGTCGCTGGCCGCGGCCTGACGGTTGTCCCACGCCATTTCGACATCGAGCACCAGCTTCTGCTGCATACCCTGTTCCCAGTCGTAAACGCCAATAGTCGTGAACACGGTAAGCTGCTCGATAAATACGATATCCATGATGTCAGTCTCTGTTTTTGGCTAAGCCGGATACCACTTCCGGCGGATTATGCGTATTATCCACGCTTATCGAGAACAAAACGACCCAAAAGGAACGGTACGACGCTATGAGTGCTATCGCGCTTGGTATGATTATTTTCGCGTATCTTTGCGGCTCGATTTCCAGTGCGATACTGGTCTGTAAACTGGCTGGTTTACCCGATCCGCGTTCGCAAGGCTCAGGCAATCCTGGCGCGACCAACGTTTTGCGCATTGGTGGCAAAGCCGCCGCTGCGGCGGTGCTAATTTTCGATGTGGCAAAAGGCATGCTGCCAGTGTGGATCGCTTATTTGCTGCACGTTGCCCCGCTCTATCTTGGCCTCACGGCGATTGCTGCCTGTCTGGGCCACATCTATCCGGTGTTCTTTCGTTTTCGCGGCGGTAAAGGCGTGGCGACCGCCCTTGGTGCGATTGCGCCGATTGGCTGGGATTTGACGGGATTGATGACCGGCACCTGGCTGCTGACGGTGCTGCTGAGCGGCTATTCATCGCTCGGCGCGATTGTCAGTGCGCTGATCGCGCCGTTTTACGTGTGGTGGTTCAAACCGCAATTCACTTTCCCCGTTTCGATGCTCTCGTGCCTGATTCTGTTGCGGCACCACGACAACATCCAGCGCCTGTGGCGCGGTCAGGAAAATAAGATCTGGAAGCGGAAAAAGAAGAAATAAAAAAACCGGCGCGAGGCCGGTTTTTTCGTTTTAGATGGCGGGTAATTCTGCCAGCGGCCAGCGCGGCCGCACGCTGACGCCGAGCCCACCACTTGTGCCGCCTTTGAGACGCACCATGCCCGCATAAGCAATCATCGCGCCGTTATCGGTGCAAAACTCAGGGCGCGCGTAAAACACTTCGCCACCACGCTTTTGCATCATCTCAGCCATGCGCTCACGCAGAGTGCGGTTCGCGCTGACGCCACCCGCAATCACCAAACGTTTGAAGCCGGTTTGCTCAAGCGCACGTTTGCACTTAATCATTAAGGTATCAACCACCGCATCTTCAAACGCGCGAGCGATATCCGCACGGGCTTGCTCGTCGCCCTGATGCTCGCGAATGGTGTTCGCTGCAAAGGTTTTCAGGCCGGAGAAGCTAAAATCCAGCCCCGGACGATCGGTCATTGGCCGTGGGAAGCGGAAACGGTTTGGCGTGCCCTGCTGCGCCATACGCGACAACATCGGTCCGCCCGGATAATCCAGCCCCAGCAGCTTGGCAGTTTTATCAAACGCTTCGCCTGCCGCATCGTCAATCGATTCGCCCAGTAAGGTGTATTCACCAATACCGGTCACGCTGATCAATTGTGTATGTCCGCCGGAAACCAGCAGCGCAACAAACGGGAATTCCGGCGGATTTTCTTCCAACATTGGCGCCAGAAGATGCCCTTCCATGTGATGCACCGGCACCGCCGGCACATTCCAGGCGAACGCCAGCGCACGACCAATGGTGGCACCAACCAGCAACGCGCCCACCAATCCGGGTCCGGCAGTGTAGGCAACGCCATCAATCTGTTGTGGTTCAAGGCCTGCTTCTTTCAGTGCCGCCTGAATCAGCGGCACGGTTTTACGGACGTGGTCACGCGATGCCAGTTCCGGCACCACTCCGCCGTAATCGGCATGCAGTTTCACCTGGCTATATAGTTGATTTGCCAGCAGACCGGACGCATCGTCATAGATCGCGATGCCGGTTTCATCGCAGGACGTTTCAATACCCAGAACTCGCATAGCTTTTATCACCCTCTTCGTGCGGCGCGCAGTGTAACACAGGCAATTCTCACGCCAGAGAGTTTGCCCCTGAAAAAGTGTTTTTCTGTCGCACAAAGAGTGCGCTATACTCCACGGCCTGAAAAAACCGGCAGCCGCGATGGCATTTGCCCCTGTTGGTTCTAAATTATACATGGTGCTTTACAAGTCGGCCGCGGCTGGAGTAAAATGCTGCACCATTTTGAAATGTGCTGGCGCCGCAGTCAGCAGCAAAAACCGAATTTTATCGAGGTAAGAGTTACATGCCGGTAATTAAAGTACGTGAAAACGAGCCGTTCGACGTAGCACTGCGTCGCTTCAAGCGTTCATGCGAGAAAGCAGGTGTTTTGGCAGAAGTTCGTAGCCGTGAGTTCTACGAGAAGCCTACCACTGAGCGTAAGCGCGCTAAAGCATCTGCAGTTAAGCGTCATGCCAAGAAACTGGCTCGCGAAAACGCACGCCGCACTCGTCTGTACTAATTTCTTGCGGAAGCTTGCTTCCGCCGCGTGATAAACGCAGACAGAGTCAAGTAAAAGGCCGTGCTTTCCGAAAGGAAGCGCGGCTTGTTGTCGTTTATGAGCTGAAAAATCGGGGCTTATGGCTGGACGAATTCCACGCATATTTATCAACGACTTACTTGCCCGCACGGACATCGTGGATATTATCGATGCCCGCGTTAAGCTGAAAAAGCAGGGTAAGAACTATCACGCGTGCTGTCCTTTCCATAACGAGAAAACCCCCTCTTTCACCGTAAGCGGTGAGAAGCAGTTTTATTACTGCTTCGGCTGTGGCGCCAAAGGTAACGCCATCGACTTCCTGATGAATCACGATCGTCTGGAATTTGTTGAGAGCGTTGAGGAGCTGGCCACGCTTCATGGCTTAGAAGTGCCGTATGAAGCGGGCAATGGTCCTAGCCAGATGGAGCGCCATCAACGTCAAAGTCTTTATCAGTTGCTGGATGGCCTGAACGGCTTCTATCAACAGAGCCTGCGTAATCCACAAGCGCAATCTGCACAGAATTATCTCGCCACGCGTGGTCTTAGTCAGGAAGTGATCGATCACTTCGCTATCGGCTATGCGCCTGCCGGTTGGGATAATGCTCTGAAGCGCTTTGGGCAGCAAAAAGACGATCGCGAATCACTGATGGAAGCGGGCATGTTGGTCAGCAATGACTCAGGCCGCACCTACGATCGCTTCCGCGATCGCGTGATGTTCCCTATTCGCGATAAGCGTGGCCGCGTGATTGGTTTTGGTGGCCGCGTGCTGGGCAACGATACGCCAAAGTATCTGAACTCGCCTGAAACGCCGATTTTTCATAAAGGCCGCCAGTTATACGGACTTTATGAAGCGCAGAAAAATCATCCGCAACCCACGCGTTTGCTGGTTGTCGAAGGTTATATGGACGTGGTGGCGCTGGCGCAATTTGGCATCGATTATGCCGTTGCATCGCTGGGCACCTCGACCACTGCTGAACACGTTCAGCTGCTTTACCGCTCAACGGATACCGTGATTTGCTGTTACGACGGCGACCGCGCCGGACGTGAAGCGGCATGGCGTACGCTCGAAACCGCATTGCCTTACATGAATGATGGCCGTCAGCTACGCTTTATGTTTTTGCCCGATGGCGAGGATCCGGACACGCTGGTACGCAAAGAGGGCAAAGAAGCCTTTGAAGCGCGGATGGAGCACGCTACACCGCTCTCCACGTTTCTGTTCGACAGCCTGATGCCGCAAGTGGATTTGAGTACACGCGATGGCAAAACCAAGCTGGCGACACTGGCGTTACCGCTGATCAGTCAGATTCCCGGTGAAACGCTGCGTATTTATATGCGTCAAACGTTGGGTAATAAACTCGGGATTCTTGACGATAACCAGTTAGACAAGCTGATGCCGAAGCTGGCGGAAAGCGGAGTGCTGCCAACTGCCCCACCGTTGAAGCGCACCACCATGCGCGTATTGATCGCGTTATTAGTGCAGAATCCGCAATTTGCCTCCATCGTGCCTACACTGGATGGACTGGAGCAGTCAAAAATGGCGGGTTTACCGCTATTTGTGGAGTTAGTCAGTCGTTGTACAGAGAATCCTGGCCTGACCACCGGACAGCTACTAGAGTTATATCGCGGAACAAATTTTAGCCAGCCCCTTGAAACACTGGCCACCTGGAACCACATGATAGTGGATGAAGAGGCTGAAGAAGTGTTCCAGGATTCACTGGCAAGTATTTACGATGCCGCGCTCGAACAGCGCCTTGAAGCGCTTATCGCACGCGAGCGAACGGAAGGCTTAAGTGCCATCGAACGCCGCGAGTTCTGGGCTCTAAGCCAGGCATTAGCGAAAAAATAAGATTTTTACTTGGTTAGATCAGTTAGCGCTCTTTAAGCTCCTTTTCTGACTCATTCTCCGGACAAGGCTTGTATATAAGCGAAACCGGAAAAAGGACCGTAGGCGTCGAAGTCAGTTTCGTTACCGCCAGCGCGCAGCAACCGGAGCGTACTGAAGTACGTGAGGATTGCGAGCACTGCCGGGGACGAAAATGACGAGTGAGCCAGGTCCGAACAGAATTCAAGCGGCTTAAGTGCCGATTATAGAAGGGCAAAGGCCCTGGCCGCGATGTAGGCAGCGGCAAAAACACAACGCCTTCACTGTTATTGTTGGCTTTCGCCGCCGACCGACACCAATCTAATTAACAGAAGTGTGGATACCGTCTTATGGAGCAAAACCCGCAGTCACAGCTTAAGCTACTTGTCACCCGTGGTAAGGAGCAAGGCTATTTGACCTATGCTGAGGTCAATGACCATCTGCCGGAAGATATCGTCGACTCCGATCAGATCGAAGACATCATCCAGATGATTAACGACATGGGTATTCAGGTTGTTGAAGAAGCGCCTGATGCTGATGATCTGATACTGAATGAAAACAGCTCCGATACTGACGAAGATGCCGCAGAAGCCGCCGCTCAGGTTTTATCCAGTGTTGAATCTGAAATTGGCCGTACCACCGACCCGGTGCGCATGTACATGCGCGAAATGGGTACCGTTGAACTGCTGACGCGCGAAGGCGAAATTGACATCGCTAAGCGTATCGAAGACGGTATCAACCAGGTCCAATGCTCTGTAGCCGAATATCCGGAAGCGATCACCTATCTGCTCGATCAGTACGATCGCGTAGAAGCGGGCGATGCTCGCCTGTCTGACTTGATCATCGGTTTCATCGATCCGAACGCAGAAGAAGATATCGCGCCGACCGCCACCAACGTCGGTTCTGAGTTATCACAGGAAGACCGTGATGACGACGAAGAAGAAGATGAAGACGATGACGACAGCTCTGATGACGATAACTCAATCGATCCAGAACTGGCTCGCGAGAAGTTTGGCGACCTGCGCACGCAGTACGAAACCACGCGTACCGTCATCAAAGCCAAAGGCCGCAGCCATGCTGACGCCGTAGCCGAAATCCAGAACCTCTCTGAAGTGTTCAAGCAGTTCCGCCTGGTACCGAAGCAGTTCGATTACCTGGTAAACAATATGCGTGAAATGATGGAGCGCGTGCGTACGCAAGAGCGCCTGATCATGAAGCTGTGTATTGAACTGTGCAAAATGCCGAAGAAAAACTTCATCACGCTGTTTACCGGCAACGAAACCAACCCAAGCTGGTTCAAAGCCGCGCTGGCGATGAACAAGCCGTGGTCTGAGAAGCTGCTGGAAGTTGAAGATGATGTGAATCGTTCGCTGTACAAACTGCAGCAGATCGAAGAAGAAACCGGCTTGACCATCGAGCAGGTGAAGGACATCAACCGTCGCATGTCTATCGGCGAAGCGAAAGCGCGTCGTGCGAAGAAAGAGATGGTTGAAGCAAACTTACGTCTGGTTATCTCTATCGCGAAGAAATACACCAACCGTGGTCTGCAGTTCCTCGATCTGATTCAGGAAGGCAACATCGGCCTGATGAAAGCCGTTGATAAGTTTGAATACCGTCGTGGTTATAAGTTCTCAACTTACGCCACATGGTGGATTCGTCAGGCTATCACCCGCTCTATCGCTGACCAGGCGCGCACCATCCGTATTCCGGTGCATATGATTGAGACCATCAACAAACTCAACCGTATTTCGCGTCAGATGCTGCAGGAAATGGGCCGCGAACCGACGCCGGAAGAGCTGGCTGAACGTATGCTGATGCCTGAAGATAAGATCCGCAAGGTGCTGAAAATCGCTAAAGAGCCAATCTCTATGGAGACGCCAATTGGTGATGATGAAGATTCGCATCTGGGCGATTTTATCGAAGACACCACGCTGGAACTGCCGCTGGATTCCGCTACCTCGGAAAGCCTGCGCTCAGCGACCCACGACGTGCTGGCTGGCCTGACCGCGCGTGAAGCGAAAGTTCTGCGTATGCGTTTCGGTATCGATATGAACACCGACCACACGCTGGAAGAGGTTGGCAAACAGTTTGATGTAACGCGTGAGCGTATTCGTCAGATCGAAGCCAAGGCGCTGCGTAAACTGCGTCACCCAAGCCGCTCAGAAGTACTGCGTAGCTTCCTCGACGATTAATCTTTGTCGAGACGAAAAAACCCCGGCTTGCCGGGGTTTTTTATTGCCTGAAGAGTCACTCTATCAAGCATTACTTTGCAGCCAATCATGCAGTTGACGATAGGATGCGGCCATCTCTTCCAGCGTCGCACGATTTAACCCGCTCGGATTAGGCAGCACCCACAAACGCGTTTCACCCAGCGTTTGCGGCTGCTCACCCCACTCAACTTTGCGCTGACGAAATGCTTTCTGGAAGGCATCTTTGCCCAACACCGCCAAGGCACGCGGTTGATAGTGCAAAATCTTTTGCTGCAAGCGTGAACCACCGTCGCGTAATTCATCGCCGTCCAACTCGTTAGCCTGCACCGTCGGACGCTCCACCAGCATGGTAATGCCACAGCCGGTTTCCAGCAGCCGCTGCTCCTGCTCGGGCTTGAGTAACTCGCGCGTAAAGCCCGCTTGGTAAATCACCTTCCAGAAGCGATTGCCGTGATGGGCGAAGTGAAATCCAGTGTGCGCCGACGACTTGCCCGGATTGATGCCACAAAACAGCACCTGTAAATCAGGCGCAATGATGTCGCGGATATCGTGCTCACTCATGCCATCTCCAGTCCGGCGCGTTGTTTTACCGATCGACGACTACTCGCCAGCATAGTGCGCGCTTCCTCGTCGTCCGGACAAGCGCGAGCCATTGCCACCGCACCAACCATCTCAGCCAAGATAGTGGTCGCCGCGTCATCCGCATGCGGATGATTAAGCTCATTTAGCGTCAACGCCAAACGCTGCCGCATTGCTTCACGCCGCTGTGAAAACAACGTACGCGCCTCGACGGGTAAATGCGCCATCTCACTCACCAGCGCAGGCAGCGGACAGCCTTCCCCCGGCGTGTTGCAATGCCGCTCGGATAAATAACTATCAATCAGCTGATTCAGTCGTTCAGCGGGATCGTTAATTGAGGTGATATCCGCAAAGCGTCGCGCTGAATCGGCAAACATCTCAGCGATCACCGCTTGTACCAGATCTTCGCGGGAGGCGAAGTGGGCATAAAAGCCGCCGTGCGTTAGACCGACGCGCTTCATCAACGCCGCTACGCCAATGCTTTCAGTGCCGTTCTCGCGCATCACCACCGAGGCTTCATCCAGAATGCGCTGTCGTGTACGCGCTTTATGGCTCAGCTTTTCCATCTTCATTGACTCCGACATCGTTGATGGCAATCAGTGTAATTATTACAACCATCATATTCTAGCTTGACGACAAATATTATGATCGTCATATTAAATCTCGTAAATATGATAATCATCATTTAGAGGAACACACCATGTCACAACAACTGGCTTTGATCACCGGCGCATCAAGTGGAATTGGCGCGACTTATGCGAAACAACTGGCAGCACGTGGCACAAACCTGATTCTAGTGGCACGCGATGAAGCCAGGCTCAATCTGTTGGCACAATCGCTGCGTGAAGCGCATGGCGTTGAAGTCAGCGTGCTGGCTGCCGACCTCACCAACCACGATGATTTGCTAAGAGTTGATCGCGAAATCCAGCAAAACAAAGCGATTACGCTGCTGGTAAACAATGCTGGTATGACTGTCGAAGGCGAATTCATTGACGGTGACATCGCGAAAATACAAACCATGCTGACATTAAATATCGTTGCGCTAACACAGCTGGCCCACAGTGCTGCACAGGCATTTCGTGCACGTCGCAATGGCACGATTGTGAATATTGCTTCAGTGCTAGCGCTGGTGAGTGAATCAGCTAATGGTGCATACAACGCCAGCAAAGCGTATGTGCTTTCCCTGACTCGTAATCTTCATCGAGAATTAGCCGAAAGCGGTGTGCGTATGCAGGCTGTGTTGCCAGGCTTAACGCGCACTGAGATCTTCGAGCGCGTAGGAAAATCTATTAACGATCTTCCCGCTGAGATGCTGATGGAAGTGGATGATTTAGTCTCGGCAGCGCTGCGTGGACTTGATGCCGGCGAGCTGGTGACAATCCCATCCGTGGAAGATGTGCAGCTTTGGCAGACTTATGAAGAGGCACGCATCGCCATATTGCCCTTCATCTCGCTCAACAAGCCTGCAACGCGCTATTTGTAGTATCGACAAACTTTCGAATGAGCCTGGTCTCAAAAAACGCTGATGATTGGGCGCTTAATAAGCGATAGAGCGTGGGATAGTAGATTTTTCTTTTTGAGATCAAAGAGTCAGCTATTGCTGTAATTTTCACCATCCAAATGGTGAACTCTGGATCACCCTAACAAGATACTCTATAATCCCCGCTCCGCTGGCCCCTTAGCTCAGTGGTTAGAGCAGGCGACTCATAATCGCTTGGTCGCTGGTTCAAACCCAGCAGGGGCCACCAAATTTAGTGATGTAAATCATGCAGTTAAGCCACCTTTTATGGTGGCTTTTTTGTTTTTTGAATCTATCATTGGCAGCAAAATGGCAGCAGATTTTTTCTATCACCACTCACTGCAGTATAATTCGACGAACCTAATCTTAGTTACAGGGTTAGAAAGGTAGTTTTCAGCACAAGTTGGCAATACTTATATCATCAGCTATAGATAGACCAATGCTAATGAGGAATGTTGTAGTTAGAAAGATCAGTTCAATTTGAGGAATACAACATTTGTCATTGAGATCATTGATACAAATTAGGTTTATTAAAGCTCTTTTAAAGATAAATTCGCTTGTAAACTAAAGTTTTTGTTTTCAAAAGGTGACTAGATCAGTTAAAAATAGGAATGAATAATTGGTTATCCTTCATACTGTTCAAAGGACTTGGAGCAAGAAATGTCAGAACAAAATTATATAAGCAAAATACAGGATACAAGGGTTGACTGTTGGTCTGCCTTAGTTGAATTCGATGTAAAAGATTATCTTGAACTTGCTGAGAAAGCTTACAAGGAAAGAGGTGGGATAAAACATCAACGTGATGCTTTGAAAACCACTACAGCTAAACGGATCCGTAGCAGGCTTGTCGAAGACTTAAGAAGAGGTGCGGTCATCCCTCCGTTGGTAATTGGCATAGTTGCTGATGACGAAGACTGGACAAGAATCGCGAGTATTTCACAAGCCGATCAAGTAAAGGAGTTACTTAAGAAATACTACGAAGATTTGTCTATTATTGATGGAATGCAACGTACAACTGCTCTTAAAGAAGCATTAGCTTTGGACGGCGAGGTTGGGGACCACCTAATAAGAGTTGAAGCATGGATTGCTAAAGGTACTGAAAGTTTAATATATCGAATGCTCGTTCTTAATACGGGACAGGTGCCTTGGAATCTTAAACAACAACTTGAAGTAGTTTACGCTCCATTAGTAAAAACAATCAGAGAAAAAGTTAGATTTCATAGACTCCTGTCTGGTTCTGATAGACGATGGAAAGGCGGGGAGTTCAAAACGGATTCATTGATTGAGTCTTATATAGCTTTTGGTTTACGCCGAACCGAGGTAGATACCCAAGAGAGTTTGGCTGATGAGTTCTCAAGGCTGGATATTGCAGAAGCACTAACAAATAAAAAGTATGATCATTATTTCTATAGAGTAGTACAAATGTTAGTAAACTTCGACATTGCTATATCAAGGTATAATGAAGTTGTCAATGAAGATACCGCAGATCCTTCTGATAGCTCTGATAGTTTAGAAGTCGGAATAAAATCGAGAAAACTGGTCAGGGGAAGGAATATATTTGATACTCAAGCTGCACGAGTGGGTTTCATAGTAGCTTGTGCCGTTAGTATTCTTGGCAGAGTAGGAATGGATAAAGAAGAAGATATTAGTGAAGAGAGATGCACCTCTTTAGAGAACTCTTGTAGTGAATTAGTTCAAAGGATAAATTCATTAGAGGTACAAGAATTAGAGAGCTTTTTACTATTAGATGTTTTAGCTGAGAAACTATCACGTAGACCGAGTTCTGCTGTGGGTAGATGGGAACGTTCTTTCTTTGAGTCCGCATTCCGTGTGCTAATTGAAGAAAACTTTAACGTACCAAATATGGAACCATGCTGGCGAGCTTGATATGTCTAGACAAAGAATTGAAATGTCAAAATATATTTTTGATAAAATACATGAATCCGCATCTTTACAGGATCCAATGTATACATCCGATGATCACGCAAGATGGCTGGTTCGTAAAGACCAAGCGGATATTGATATTATGAGTGATGCTGAGGTCAAATTTATTTTATTAGGTGTTAATAAACTTGTAGCAACTATCAAATATGAAAATGAAAATTACTTTTGTTTCAGTGGATTAGGTGAAGCTGTTAACCTTCCGGCCAATCTAGAAGAAATTGAGTCCACTCCGGGATTATTCGCATGTGTCATCTACTGTGCACAATTGAAATCTTTTGCCACAGCATCCCAAGCTAGAGACGCATTAGAGCAGCAATATAGAGGGGTTGATGAATATTCCGGGCATGCGCTTGAACAAATAGAGGATCTCTTCCAGAAATTATATTTTGCAAAAGCAAACATAGATGCCAGTTCAACTTACTTAAATAACTTAGATCGTGTGGCAGGAGCGTATATTGCGTCACAATATTTAAGTCATCCATTAGAAATTAACTATAATTTGCGTTCTAGACTTATTACATTTTTCGAAGCTGGTGATGAAACCATACCATTTAATTTACCTTTACAAGGTATTTTATCTTACAACTGGCCATCATTATTTCTAGACCTTTATCGATGCCTAGAGCAATTATACACAGTTATAAAATTAAAAAGTTTGGTTGAAAAATTACCATACAATGGCGCTCTTGCGGAACTAGCATATTTGCTTGAAGATCAATTATCATGGAGGCCTAAGGAGCAGGATGCATTAGCAAGTATATTATCCAGTTCAAATGAGGCAACTCGCTCAAAGGTAATATCTGCTTTTAATCCTGATACACAAAGCGGAATGGAGTATTCTGCAAGTAAATGTGCAGCCCACATTTATAAACTCAGAAATTCTCATGTCCATTTTCGTCCCGCAATGAAAGCTGAGACTAGATCAACGGAGCAATGGAATGAAATTGTAATAGCTATGTGTGATATGGTTGATGAAGTTTACGAGGCTCTTGGTAATGAGTTCCTCAAAAATAGGGTTAGCTCATAGTAATTAAAACTAAGTCGTTGATTAAATTTACATCTTCTTTAACCCTATCCTTCAGAATACATTACTAACAATAACTCCTGAAGGATAGCTATAAAAATAAATTAAAATCACATCTTCAATACTATTCGTTTACTCCCCCCTTCAATTAAATTATCATAAATCGCCCATTCATTTTTTAAGGTTAAATAATTATGCATTAACTAATGAATACTAAAACCATAATATTCAAACAGTCAAAGCCTAACGGGCAATAAATAAATCGCAATATTTAAAACCATAATTTTTGCTGCTGGTTTCTTCCCGGATGCGGAGGCACGGGTTTAACACTACCAGGCTTCATAATGATCTCAGAAACCGTTTCATGAGATTTAAACGTACAGCTGCAATTGATGTTCTGGCACTGGTTATATCGTTCTTTAGTTGTTGCTGATACCTGAAAGCTGCTGCGGGTATGTGCGGCATTCCCGCACAAAGGGCAATTCATCATAATGTCTTCTCCAAAACCCAATTGAGATTAATATTACTCAATTTAACCATTTTGAGATAGCACTATTCCATTTCAAGTGAATCTATTTTCACTTCAAGTTCAATACTTGTCGCATAACCGTTTTCCGCGCTCAGGCTGTGCGTCAGCGTTGTGATAATCCATTCCCCGGCATCAATCTGCTGTTTAAACCCGCTCACCTTTACAGGCATTTCCGTGTAGAGATCTGCGCGACCACGCGCCAGCTGAATAGAGAACGTAGCCACCCCGCGCTGTAGCCTTTCCCACTGCATTTTTGCGGCGCGCTCGGCGTTGGCCCGGTTCGCATAGGTGCGGCTCAGTACCAGCACGTTTTCATCCGTGCCGATCAGGTAGTCGCCCTGCTTCGCCTCCGGCTCCTTCTTCTGCGCGGCGGGCTTGCGGCGTTTACGCTTCACCGTGGCTTCCGGCTTTTTCTCCGGCTCACGGGTGTGCAGCCAGCTTGCGATCACGCCGGTGTAGGCGTCGCGGTCAGCCAGCGTAAAGCGATGGCCGTCGCCGTCCTTGCGCACGAGGGTGATGGCGGGCAGCACTTTGCCGCTGGCCGTTTTCCCCTGTCCCTGCCGGATAAACAGCAGGTTGCCGTTCTTGATGCAGGCCACCGCGCCGCACTGTTTCGCCAGCCGCATCAGGAAGCTGGCGTCTGACTCGTTGGTCTGGTCGATATGGTCCACGGCCATCTTCGCCACATCGTCGCCCATCGCCGTTTTAAGCTTGTGCCGCCCGGCAATCTCTTTCACCACCTCGCCGACGCTGGTCTGGTGCCACGACTTTTCGCGCTTCGTGTTGAGCGTCTGGCGGAAGTCCGCGCTGCGCGCGCGCAGGGTCAGCCGGTCCGGCGTGCCGCTGTGCTCGATTTCGTCCACGGTGTAGGTGCCTTTCGGGAAAAGCGCCTCACCTTTCCAGCCGAGCGCCAGCGACAGCTCAACGCCCCGGCGCGGCATCAGCAGCTGCCCGTCCGCGTCGTCCAGCTCGATGTCCAGCTGGTCCGCCTCAAAGCCGCGGTTATCGGTGAGCGTCAGGCTGATAAGCCGCTGCTCTATCTTCTGCGTGACGTCCGCCCCGGCAAGCTTCAGGCGAAAGGCGGGCGCGTTCGCCTGGTCGTTAATCCAGCTGCCCGCCATCATGAGAACAGCCCGCCCACTGCGGCGCCCACTTTACCGGCGGCGTCGGTGGCCGCGCCCTGCATGGCCGACAGCTGATCGCTGAGGCTGCCGAACATCTCACCCAGCGATTCGTCGGTGCGCTTCAGCGTCAGCGTGAACTCAATGCGCCGGCACACACCGTTGCTGAAAAATTCCGCCTTAGTCTGGCTTAGGCTCTCGATCACGAACATGCCGTAAATCGTGCCGCTGCCCTCAATCAGCGGCCACGCGCGGCCCAGCTCGGCAATCTGCTCCAGCGCGAACAGCGACAGCCTGCCGCCGGTGATTTCCGGCAGCAGCACGCCCGACAGCGTGATCGTGTCGTTATCCGGGCCGAGGAACTGCAGCGCGGGACGCACGCCCACGCGGCTGTTCGACGGGAAGCGCCAGCTGCGCTGCAGCTGCAATTCCTGATACGGCACCGTCTTGAGCATGAAAACAAACAGGCCCAGCGTCATCATCATGATTCAAATCCTCCACGGTCTCGGTAACTGCTGCGGGCGCGGGACTGCGCCTGCCGCTCTTTCGCCTCCAGCCTGCGCATCACCTCATCCACCACGTCCTGCGCGCTCTGGCCCGGCTGCTGCACGATGGTGATCGGCGCGTGAATGCTTACGGGTGCGGTAGCTGCTGCGGACTGCTGGCGCGGCGCGTCCTGCCGGTAGCTCTGCGCGGGCAGGCTCAACGGGTGCAGCGGCTTCGCCTCCGCCGTTCCGGCCGCCATGCCAAGCGTCATGGCCGCCATGGCCGCCAGCTGCGCGGTGCGTTTCCGGCTCGTCACGCTCACCGGTCCGCCGACGATTTCCGGGCCGTTCTCACCCACGACGCCAAACTGGCCCGCCGGGATATTGCCGCCGGTGTCGTACATGCCCGCAAACGCCGGGAAGCCGCCCGCTGGCAGCTTAACCCCGCCACCACTGACGCTGGCGGCCTGCGGTGCCTGCGGCAGCTTCGTGTTAGCCGACGCCTTGCTGACGAGGCCGAACTTATCCAGCAGCTCGCCGATCCCGGCCTTCAGGCTGTCCAGCGGATGCATGACCATGTTCAGCCCGTCGGCCAGCGCCTGCCCGAATGCTTTACCCTTCGCGGCGGCGCTGTCCAGCTCGGCCGCCGTGGACTGCACCGGCGACAGCAGGTCTTTAAACCAGCCGAACATCGCCTGCACTTTGTCACCAATCCACTGGAACACCGGCTGCAGCGGTGAAAACGCCTCGCTGATGGGACCGGCGGCGGCCCGGAAGCCGTCCACCACGCCGCCTAAATACGCTTTAATTGGCGCCCAGTATTTCCAGATAACCAGCGCCACACCCGCAAGTGCGGCTACGGCCAGCCCGACGGGACTCAGCAGCGCACCGAGCGCCCAGATTACGCCGGTCAGCACCGTGCGCAGCAGCGCCAGCGGCGACTTCACCAGCCACATCAGCGCACCACCGGCACCGCGCACCGACGCAGCCAGCGGCGCAAGGGCGGCACCGGCCAGACCGCGCACCTGCGCGCCCAGCGCCCGCACACCGGCCATCGGGTTACGGAAGGACGCAACCAGCGTCTGCCCGGCGTCCTGCGCCTTCTCATTGATTTTCTCCAGCGCGCCCTCGCGGAAGGCGTTGAGAATGCCGCCACCCTCTTCGTCATCATCACCGCCGCGCAGGGACGCCAGCGCGTCGCGGATTTTCTCCAGCCAGTTCACCGACTCCCCGGCCTCGCCGCCGCTAAACAGTGAGAACAGCTTTTTGATGCCGTCGCCGGACGACGCCAGACCGGGCGCAAGTTTTGAGAATGCCTTGCCCAGCCCGCCCAGCAGCGGCGAGAGCTTCGCCAGCCCTTTCAGGCCGAGCATGCTTAACCCGAAGCGCAGCATCAGGATCGGACCGAGCACGGCGGCCATGCCCACGGCGAGCGTGCCGAGCGCCAGCGTTACCGTTGCCACCACGGCGGCGATCTTCATCAGCCTGCCGACCAGCTCGGGATTGGACTCCACCCAGCGGCGCATGGTGCCGGTAACGCGCTTCACCGCGTCCATGATTTCCATCAGCGGCGCGCGCAGCGTATCGCCGAGGCTGCTCAGCGTGTTGGCCGCGCCGGTTTTCACCAGCAGCCACTGCGCGGACAGCGAATCCTTATTGATATCGGATTCTTTCTGCATGGAGCCATTGGCCGCGTTGCCCTGCGTCAGCTGCAGCTGGCGTCGCAGCTCCGGCATGTTGTTGGCGAGCTTCGCCGCGTCCTTGCCGAACTCCTTGCCGAATACCATGGTCATCGCGGTCAGGCGCTTGTCAGCAGGCAGATTGTTGACCTTCTCCAGCACGCGCTGGATGGTGCCCATCGCATCGGTAGTCATCTGCTTTTCAATGGCTTTCGGGTCCAGCTTCAGCAGCTCCATGCCGCCCATAAACGTCTTGCCCTGCATGGTGGCAACGGAGAGTTCGCGCACCATGGCGTTCGCCGCGCTGGCGGCGGTTTCCGACGTGGCGCCGAGGCTCAGGAACGTTGAGCCGAGCGCGGCCGCCTTGCGGTAGTCCAGCCTGTCCGCCACGCCGCCCATACGCTGCAGCACGTCGATGATGTCCGATCCCTTGGACATCGCATTGTCGTCCAGGTAGTTCAGCGCGTCGCCCAGCTGCTCGATGTTGCGGGTGGGGATTTTGTAGAGCTGCGCAATCTTGCCCAGCCCCTCGGCCAGCTCACCGGCGGGCAGCTCAAACGCGGTGGATGCCTTCGCCGCCGTGGTGGCAAACGCCAGCAGGTCGCGCTTCTGGTCCTCGTAGGAGTCGTTCTGGTTGGTCACGCCCATGCGCGCACCACCTTCGACCAGTGCGGCGTAGTCAATCGCGCCGTTGTCCATCGGCAGCTGCTCGCTGGCGACCTTAATAGCGGCCTGCATGTCGTAAAACTGCGCCGTGCGGTTGCCGTCGTTGTCGCGCAGGCCGTTAACCTGCTTCGCCACGCCCTTCATGGCGTCTTCCATGTCCGCCGAGGATTTTACGGCGGCCAGCACCGGCGCGCCCATCGCCAGCCCGGCCACGGTGGTCGCCGCACCGGCACCGGCAATTTTATCGCGCACCTCAAGCGAGCGGGCGTGGCGCTCCCGCAGCGCGTTGATTTTGGCCTGCTGCTCGCCGAGCCGCTTCAGCGACTTCTGCTGCCGGTCAATCGCCGCGCGCGTCTCGTCCGCACGGCTTTTCAGATCGCGCTGTGCCTGACTGAGTTTTTTAGTATCAACGCCGGATTCAGTGAGGGCGGCGCGCTGGCGCTGCACCGAACCCAACAGGCCGTTATAGGATTGCTGCAGCTCGCGCACGCGGTTCTTCGCCTGCTCCAGCACCCTCGCCTGCGCGGCGGTGGGCCGGTTAGTGGCGCTGAACTGCGTCGCCAGCTTCGCCGCCTCTTCGCGCGCGCCCTTGAGGTTATTGGCGGTAATAGCCAGCTGCGAGCGGGCTTTACGGAAGCCGTCGATGCGCGCGGCCTGCGCGTCGAGGTCCTTCAGGCTGGCGCGCGCGGTGCGCAGGGAATCGGCCAGCTCGCGGGTGCTGGCCTTTGCAGAACGGAAGGGGCGGGTCAGTTTGTCTACCGCGTTAAGAACAACCTGCAGGCGCAAGTCTTTATCACTCATCGCTGGTCCCTTGTCGCATTATCGCCTTATGCCGCCACTCCAGTACCTCGGTCAGCGTCATGAACTCGGTAACGGACGGCGGCCAGTGAAAGACGGTGGCAATGTCCGCCACCAGATCGTCTACCGTCAGGCCGTCGCTAAATCCGACAGCACCGACTTCTTCAGTAAAAAAGTGACCACCTCAACGGACAGGCTCACCAGATCGGCGGGGTCCATCTCGGTGATTTCCTGCGTGGTCAGCGCCGGGGTGGTGACGCGCGGCAGCACGGTGATCATCGCGTTTACGTCCATGTCCATCAGCGCCTGCAGGCGGGTGCCGCGCAGCGCGCCGGACTGCGGCTTGCGCACGACGATGCTTTTAATCTCGGTTTTGCCGCGCAGGATTGGGGTGTCCAGCTCAACGGTTTTTTCGGTGGTTTTGTCAGTCATGGTTATGGCTCGCTAAAAGGGTTAAAGGCGGCAGGGTTTCTCCTGCCGGTTTATTGCTACTGATTGATTACAGGCCCAGCGCGTTACGGTGCGCTTCCATCAAATCAACGCCATCAACGATGTGAACCATGTTCACCAGGTCAATCTCGTAGAGCACTTCGCCGTTAATGGTCAGCTTGGCGTAGCTGTTGGTGCCGGACACCTTGGTGGTGCTGGATTCGCCGGTCTTCCACTCGCCGGAGTCCAGCTCCTTGTGACGGCCACGCACGACCAGCTCCACCGCCTGCACTTCGCCGGTGTCGTCTCGCTGAATGGAGCCGGTAAAGCGCAGCTGCACGCCGTCCACGGTCAGGGTGCCCATCTGCTTGAACAGCTTCGCCTCAACGCCGCCGCAGGTGAATTCCGTATCCAGCGCGCCGTCGTCCAGGCCCATGTCGATGTCCACCGCACCGGCCATGCCGCCGCCGCGATACTTCTCGAACTTGCGGGTGACTTTCGGCAGCGTCACGGACTCGATCAGCCCCTGCCAGTTGTCGCCTGCGTTGAACAGGTTGAGGTGCTTGAGCTTGCGAGGTAATGCCATGATTCAGTCTCCTTATGCGCTGACGCGGCTGGCGAAATCGACCAGATACTGATCGGAAATGCGCTGGCGCAGCAGCAGGTTTTCCAGCGGCGGCACCGGCGTGTAGTCGTAGTCGATGAGCAGCTTGCCCGCTTTAAGCGTGTCCTTGTCGTTCACGCTCTCGTCCAGCCAGCAGTCCGCGCCGATGAGATAGCCCTGACTCACGAGGCTGCGCAGCTTGGCGCGAATGCCCTCGATAATGTCGCGGGCCAGCGACGGATTCAGCGCGCCGTCCACCGCCCACATGTGCGCCTCGGCCATGGTGTCGGCCAGCACCTGCGCGGTGCGGGTGTAGCACTCAAACGCAAACAGCGGGTCATCGCTCAGGCAGCGCGAACCCCAGAAGCGGAAGCCGTCTTTGCGAATCAGCGTGGTGATGTCGTTCTGGTTCAGCAGGCCGGAATCGGTGGCCGGATCCTGCAGGTCCCAGAACACGTCTTTGGAAATGCCGGTCACGCCGTTCACGCCGACGTTCGACAGGGATTTATGCCAGCCGGTTTGCTCGTCGATTTTGGCGCGCAGGCCCAGCGCGCGGGCGGTGGCGAAAGCGGTCGCGTCCGCCTTCAGCACGGTGTCAAAGTTGATGAAGTCCGGCCAGATGAGCATGCCCTCGCGCTGGCTGAAGTTCGCGCGGTAGGCAATCGCCTCTTCCACGCTCTGACAGCCGTACGCCGACAGGTAGGAAAAGCCGCGCAGGCTCTGCGCCACGCTCAGCAGCTCGGTAGCCACCGCCTGCGTATCGTGACCGGGCACGCCGAGAATGCGGGGTTTCACGCCGCACACCGCCTGCGCGGCCAGCAGCGCTTTCATGCCGGTGCGCTGGCCGTTGCTGACGCCGCCGATGATGTTGGCGGTGGTTTCAGCTTCGGTTTCGCCCTGCGGCACGCGCACGACGACGGTGACGGGTTTCGCCTGGTCGGCGATGGCGTCCAGCGAGCGCGCCAGCGTGCCGGACTCGCCAGCCTTACCGCTCGCGGTGAGTACGTCGGTCAGCAGTACCGGACGATTAAGCGGGAACGTGGCCGCGTCGGCGTCGTCGCCGGTGCAGACCATGCCGACAATCGCCGTGCTGATGGTTGTGATGGTTCGGGTGCCCTCGTTGATTTCCTCAACGCGCACGCCGTGGTGATAATCCTGTGCCATATGGCGGTTCTCCTGTGAAGGGGTTCCGCTATGGTTGGATAAATTTTTAATCAGTGCATTACGCTGGCGTTGTGCTATCTATCAGACAATCCATGAGTTAATTATTAATTATTACATGTTTTGCTTTGGATTAATTTCATGCAATCGCCCCTTCTTAAAAACATAGTTAGCATCTTCTGAACACATATCTCCACCACACTCCTTACACTTTTGATTTGAAATGATCCTCCCATTAAGAACCATATCTTTTCTGCCAAAGTTAGGAACGAAAAATTTCTTTTCCCCACACACTTGGCAAGTTATTTTTAGAGTAGGGAGTTCATATGAGGATACTACTGTGATTTCATTACCATTAGGAACAATATACTGCCCTAAAGAGGGTTGCCCTCGACTAAAAGCAACTGATTTATAAGTATTTGTCACCCCACCAATAAAGCTTAGAATTTCATCAAAATCATGGGTGCTCGTGAAACCGATCCAGTTGCCGTCATCTTCATACCAATACTCTCGACCAGCAACACAAATAGACCTTACAGGAATTTTACCTTTGCCATATATTTTTTTGTAACGTTCCGCCTCATTGATTTTTTTTCCACTTAAGTCAGAACTCAATGCAAACACAACAGAGCGCACTTTATCTATAGAATGTTCTTTATCATTACCTTCTTCATCTTTAATCCCATAAAGATAACTTAATTTATCCTCTAAAAATAAAGCGCTATTATGTGCAACTCTTAATTCTTTTGCAGTTAAATTTGTTTTGACCTCTATCGCATATAACACTGATTCAATTGGGAAAACACCAAGCTTACCATCGATTAATATTGGTGGGAGTATTGCCTTATTGTAAATTATGATATCTACTTGGTTAGACATTTTATTACCAAAGCAATCGATTATTTGTCCTGTACCTATACCTACGTCCGCAGGTAATAGTGGTTCAAATAGCTGACTAATCAAAATCTCCAAAACATTACCTTTAACCCCCTGATGGCTCAAGGTAGCTACTGCTTTTGCCTGAGCAATGGCTGATGCAACGCGACTTCTTAATAACTTTTGATACTGATTTTCTGAATTCATAAATTGATTCTCAGAACCATTCTAAGAGGAATTTTTTTGATTCTATAAAGCCAAATCAAATAAATAAACAGGATTGATAATTATACTGGCTGCTTAGGCCAGATAATCTTTAGCACTTCGCCAGAATTCGTGTCAACGCGGTTAAGCAGGACGCGGTACGTCATCCACGCTTTGAGGCTGGCGCTTTCATCGTCCGTCGCTATTCCGAGGCTGGCGGCATCCTGTAGCGGTGCGATGGCTTTATCGGCCACCGCCCGCAGGTCAAGCTTCATGGCGTCCAGCTGCGCGAGTTTTTCCTCATCGGTAAGCACCCGCTCGATAAGAATGGGTTTGCCGTCCATATCCGGCGTGATAAGCCTGCCCGCTGACTGACCATTAAGTAAGTCCATCCACTCTTCGTCAGTAATTGTAATGGCATCAACTGGAATGGCTGTATTGATTTCAGAATCATAAAAGGCGTTTGAATTAGCTGAATATTTCTTCATTTTTAGTACCCTACAACCAGCCAGAAAATACCCTGCGTGGTTGAACCCGCAGCTGCGGTATTTGTTATATCTATCGTCGATTTATTTCTGAGCTGTATGCCAACCGAATATTCCCCCGCGAGGTTAATCGACGAACCTTTGTTAGCAACGGCAACAAAGCCTGCGTTAGGAAACTCAATCGGCAACGTTACCGTCGTCATTGCCTGCTTGGTGTAAGTGCCCGATCCCCACTGAATAATCAGGCCGCCCGGCAGCTTCACGTAGCCAATTGCAACAAATGACTTTTCCAGACCGAGATTTTTTAGCGCTTCGGCGACCAGACCGGCATCGGCCATCTCTTTCAGGGCGTTTTTGGTCAGAGGATATTGCGTGTGTGGATTGGCGGCATCCGTGTGCTGCTTCAGTGCGTCGCCGCTGTACTTTTTCGCCTGCTCCAGCAGGGTGTCGGCATACTGCTTTGCCTCGGCCTGCAGCTGTTCCGCGTACTGCTTCGCCTGCTTCTGC
Organism: Pantoea sp. SOD02; assembly: GCF_024707505.1. Lineage (GTDB taxonomy): Bacteria > Pseudomonadota > Gammaproteobacteria > Enterobacterales > Enterobacteriaceae > Pantoea > Pantoea symbiotica. The sequence goes on from NZ_CP102604.1 coordinate 3,580,181, forward strand.
AAATTATCGGCGTACTGCTTCGCCACAATCACGCCGTCGTCCACATACTTACGCGTTGCCAGCACCACCGACGGGTCGATTTTCAGCGTTACCGCGCTGGTGCTGTTCACGATGATAATCATGCGCACCGTCTGCGTGCGCCCGCTGCCCTCAGCAAGCTGCGGCTTGTAGGTTTCGGCGCAGTTAGCCACGGCAATCATCACGCCGTCGGCGTCAAACAGGCCAATCTCGCGGATCCAGAAGCCGCCCTCGCCCTCCGGGATAATCTGCTCGGCAATAATCTGGCTGCCGTTGGCGGCGTCAATCGTCAGCGAGTTTAGCGACGCGCGGCGCTTCTCACCGATGAGTTTCGTCTGCGCCGGGTCAGGCGTGGGCAGCGTGCCGCCACCGTCGCCGACGGCCAGCTGCGTGATGTTCACTTTAGTGCCGAGCGCGGCAGCATTGGCAAGCTTAGCCGCGCCCTGATTGGTCAGCAGGGCAAAATATTTTGTCGTCATGCGCTCACTTCCGTCAGGTCGATAAGATGCACCGTCGCGCCGGAATACACCGGCCCGCCGACGCTGATAAGTTCAGGGGTATAGGGATAAACGGTCAGCTCGTCGCCGCTGTAGCTGGCAACGGCCACCGGCACCGTGCCGTTTGCGTCCAGGGTGATTGAAAGCCCGATAAGATGGCGGCTGCACGGCTTGGCGTCCGCAATCACGCGTTCCAGCTCGTGATACATTTCCTCGGTGATGCCGGTATCCAGCACGCCCACGTCCAGCCGGAACGTGCCCGGCGCATCATTGGTTTTCCACCACTCAATCACGCGGATGAGATAGCCCAGCGGCTCCACCACGCGCCGGATCGCGCTGACGGTGCCCTTGTGCTGATGGATATAAAACGCGTCCTTCACCACCTTGCGCTTCACGCTTTCCGGCCAGCTTTCGTCCCAGCGGTCCACCGAAAACGCCCAGGCAAGATAGGGCAGAAAGTTCACCGGGCAGGTGTCCGGGTTCCACAGGGCGCGCAGCGGCACGTTCAGCCCGGAAATCCCGCTGCACGCCTGCGCCAGACGGCGCTCCAGCGCGGATGAGCCGGGCGGCAGCAGGCTGTTACTCATGACGCCACCCCGTCGTCCGCCACAGTTACGACGGTGCCGGTGCAGTTGCCCGCCTGCGTGCGGTCCATGATGATGTCGGCGGCGGGTTCAGTGATTTCCACCCAATCCACACCGGCCACGCGCAGCACCGCCCCATAAGACTCGCGGCGCACGCTGCGACCCAGCTTTTTCTGCTCAATAAGGTAGGCGGCAAGCCGCTCGTTTGCGGCCTCAAGACAGGGCGCGGCGGCCACGCCGTCGAACAGGTGCAGCTTCGCCTGCACGCGGTAGTCGTTGATGGTTGCAGCCTGCACGGATACGCGGTCTGCCACCGGGCGCACGCTTTCGTCATTCAGCGCTTTGTCCACTGTACTCAGTAAATCAGCGTCTGCCGCGCCGTTGCCTTCCCGGCTCAGCACGGTGACAAGAACCGTCGCCGGTGACGGGCTGATGGCGGACACGTCCTGCACACGCCCGTCCGCGCTGCGGGCGTGAAACTCGTAGGCCGCCGTCGGACCGGCAACCGATAAGCCTTCAAACGCTTCCGGCACGCGCACGCGCAGCGCGTCGTCCGATTCCATCACCGCCTCAACGGGCGGCACGGCGTCCGGGTTGGCCGGGGTGATGGTCAGGCGCTGCACGTTACTGCGCGCGGCCAGCTGGTCGAGGTCGCTGCCGAGCGCGTAAGCCACCATGACCGCCTGCGCCGCCTCGTTGATGCGCTGGCGTAGCAGGATTTCCCGGTAAACGCTTTCCTGCAGGCACTTCACAATCGGCTCAGATTCAAGCGCCAGCACGCGGCGGGTGGCGGCCTGCTCGTCCTCAGGATAGAGCGCAATCAGCGCCTCCTTACGTTCGGCCAGCAGCGTTTCAAAGTCCGGCACCTCGATCACTTCCGGTGCGGGCAGCTGCGAAAGGTCAATTACTGCCACTGTTCACCCCCGTAGGCACTGACATTGCGAGCGGTGAGCCGTCGGCGCGCTGGCCGGTCAGCTCAACCACCATGGAGCCATCAAAGGCGCTGGTTATGCCTAAAGAACTGAGGCGGATACGCGGTTCCCAGCGGCTCAGCGCCGTGTACGCCGCCGCCATTACCTGAAGGCGCACTACGTCGTTCTGCGGCTGGTCAATCAGCACCGATAGCAGCGAGCCGTATTCCCGTCGCCCGATACGGCTGCCTTCCGGCGTGATCAGGATGTCGCGCACGCTCTGGCGAATGTGCTCGGTGTCGGTGATGGCTGCTCCGGTGTCGCGGTTCATGCCGAGATACATCACATTGGTTCTCCTGAAATGTCGCCACCGGCTTTCACTTTGTCGTGTGCGTGCTTGTCAGCAATCACGCCGTTTGAACTCATTGGGCCGCCGCCCTGCGTCACCGCGCCGTTCATCACGGTTTCGCTATTGATGAGCATCTGACTTGCATCAACGCCCAGCTGGTCAGTGATCAGCTGAATGCCGTCGGCGGCTTCAATGCGCACGCTTTTGATGTTCTTAATCAACAGCTGGCCGGTGTCCGGCTCATACTGGAACCAGCCGCCGTCGTTGAACACGGTGGTGCTGCCGTTCTCTGAATAATCGGGCGGCGGGAAGGCGTCGGCATAAATGGCCGGCAGCGCGAAGGCAGTTTCGAGATTGCCGCCGAGGCTCAGCAGCACAACCTGCTCGCCAATGGAGGGTTGCCACCATGTGCGAGTATTCCCGGCGCGGAAGGTGAGCCAGTTAATCCAGTTGGTTTCAAGGTCGCCCGTTTTTACCCTGCATTGCCATTTATCCGGATCCACCTCGGACACGGTGCCGGTGCGGATCAGGTTGGTGATGAGGCGCATGATTTCGGTGAGTTGTGCATTCATTTGATTAGCTTGCGTCGAAAATGTCTCTATGGCATCTATATGTGAATGTTTGATAGATGGCACAACGCTTATAGAGGGAACATGAGGTTAATTTTCAACTTGCCAAACAGATTAATTGTCACCATAGGATTTATTGTTTTTTGCCTGATATTTATATTTAAACTCACACCCAATGATTTTAAAAACGAGTTTTACCTTGCAATCGCTATGTTTGTTTTATTAACACTACTGTCTGGCGTTCGAATTAGAATTGGACGGTCAGACACATTAAAAAACACCATTAACGCTTTGTGGAACTTTGAGACAGCCTGTGCCTTTTGTTATGGACTATACTTATTCGTCGACTACACAATTTATGGTATTGAGCAACCAGCACTTCTTACCTCATGGGCAAGAGAAAACCCGATCATGTTTACCTCTATGAGTTCTGCTCTTGCATTTGTAGCAATATTTCGCGCATCAATATCAATAGCCGAAATATTCAAAGACTCCATTTCTAAATCAAAACCTATAGGAAATACTCAGACGAAGGACGTTCCCGAAGAAATTTCATAATAGAATGAGGGGATAAAAGCACCTTTTATTAGGTGCTTATTGAGATAGCCAATTAGAAAGGATAACCTCAACATTATGCTCAGCCTCTGAATTAAAGCCAAGAAGCGGTCGGGATGCATATTTTACTTCTAGACCCTGCTTATTTATCCGCTCTCGCAAGCCGTAGTGGTGCACGCGAACCAGTCGCTGAACCGCAGGCAAAAACTCAATCACAGCTTCATTAGCATTTGCCCTCGCCTTCAGATATTTAGCAGTTTTCAGCTTCGCAAACATCTTGCGGCGAATGCGCCCCGGCTTGGTTCGCGCGGTGACGCGGCGCGGTTCCCATGCCGTGCCGTCCGGGCTGCGCTGCAGCGTGATGTTATTCTGCTGGATGCGCCGTACGTCGCGCGCCACTTCACGCAGCATCTTTGTGCGCATGGCCGGTTCAAGCTGCGACAGCAGCGCACCCAGCCACTCCTCGACCTCATGCAACTCAGCCACGGCGCACCGTCCAGCCTTCGTCAGCATCATCCGGCGCTTCCAGCTCCGGCACGGCCTCAACCGACATAACGCCGTCCACTTCTTTCACGATAACTCGCTCCGTCAGCTTCAGGTTTATGCTGATGTCGCAGCGATCATTGCCGAGAATGTCCGCCTCAAAGGTGAAAAGGCGCTCGCGCTCGGTTGCGTTCTGCAGCGCGTCCGGCTGGTTGACGCCGAGCCAGAATAAAACGGGCGCCATCAGCAGATTCTGGTCGCCGGTGAAGTCCGTCACCACCACGTTCAGGGTGTAACGGTACTCCCACGAAATCGACGTGGCGGAGGTGGCAACCACCGCGCCATTGTCCACGAACAGATGCAGGCGATCAGGGTTGTCGGCCACGTAAGGCACGGCTTTATTCAGGGCGTTTCGCAAGGACTGCGGCTTGTTCATCGTCTTTATCCTGACAGCTAATGATGGTGTCTACCTTGTCGGCGCAGGCCGCCCATGCGGCTTCGGTGTCGTCCAGCAGCGCCAACATGTCGCCATTACGGCGTGGCGCGGCTTCGTCCAGGCGGCACGGGGTGATTCGAGGACAGCCACTCACGGTAAGACTGACCTCCGGTGAGGGCCGGTCGCTGGCGCAGCCGGATAACAGGATCAGGCAAAGGGGCATCAGCCCAGCGGCGAAGCTCGTCATTTTCACGTTTGAGTTCCTCAATGGTGCGCTGCCGGTCACGCAACAGCGTGCCGTTCTGCTCGGCGGCGGCGTAAAGCTGCGTCTGCGCCCGGCTGCTGGTCTGAGTCAGAATGTTGAGGGCAATCAGCTGGCCGTTTTTCTGCGACAGCTTTTTGCCCTGCGCGGCTAAATCTTTCACCTGCGCGTCAATTTTGTTGTGGGCGGTACTGAGCCGCCACGACTGCACGCCTAGCGCGGCAATCAGAACGAGCACTATCGCCGCCAGCGCGCGCATCATGCTGTTACTCCTTTTAAGCACCATGCCAGCTCACGCTGTCGCCGGTTATCCAGCCCCTGATTAAATATGCCCTTCACGTACACCCAGCGCGGCAGCTGATAGCAGGCATCGCGCCAGCGCCCCTTTTTGATAAGCGCCACCATGGTTGAGCCGCAGGCGTTGCCGGTGCCGACGTTAAACGCCAGCGACACCAGCGCGTCGTAAAGTGACTGCGGCATAGAAACCGCAGCGCAGCGCGCCAGTGCCGCCTCAACGCGTAACACGTTGGTGATGAAATTCCCCGCCGCCTGCCGCTCGGTGATGATCCGGCCTGGCACCACACCAACGGTGTTACCAATGCCGTCGGTCCATTTTCCCGCGTCGCACAGGTACGGCTTCAGGCGGCAGCCCTCATAATCGGCGATCAGCTTCAGCCCCTCGACGGAGGTGTGCAGCTGCTGGAAACCCGGCATCGTCGCGGCGATAGCCAGCACCATGCCGACGGTGCAGCGCTTAACGGTTTGCAGATTCATACTCCTCCCGCGTGATGCGCCCGGCGGCCAGCAGCTGATAGGTTTTGCGCTTGTAGTACCAGCTGATGATTGCCATCAGCAGGCCGATTAATACCCCGGCCACGGTTGAAACGTCTTTTAGCGACATGTCGCCCAGCCATGCCATACCGACAGCAATAAACCAGACGATCCCGGCGCGGATTCTTTCCCACATGATTCAGTCCCATAGCTGGACGGCCTGCACGGTGGCCGCCGTCGTCACGTCCGGCAGCTCCACCTCCAGCCCGTGAGGTAAAATGGGGCCGTGCTCCGCCAGCCCCGGATTGGCCTGCAGCACCTGCTCCGTCATGCCCTGCGTGCGCCCGTAATGACGCCAGCAGATTTCGTCCACCGTGTCGTACTGCTGCGCGCGTACCTTCATCAGATCAGCTCAACGGTGCAGTGCGGCGCGTTCTGTACGCGGCTGATGGCCCAGCGAGCGTCGCGCCACAGGTCGCCGGTGGCGTCTTCCAGCTCTTCTCCGCGCTTCGCTGCGGCAGCGGTGGCGTCAAAGTCCTGATAACGCTCATTCAGCACCGCGCGCGCCCAGCACCACACCGCATTTTCATAGTGATGCAGCCGTACGCTGCGCCCGGCCAGCTGCTCCGACGGTACATCGGCCAGCCCGTTAAAGCCGCGCAGCTCCTGCTGTTCGCGCCACGGGTACAGCTCCGCGTTCACTTCCGCCATCGCGGTAAGCACCACCTGCTTCAGACGCTGCGGCGTCACCGTGCCGTCAACGCGCATCACGCTGCGAAACGTTGCCAGATCGATGTCCGGCCAGAATGAGTTGTTGGGAATAATTTCCGGCGTTCCCGTCGCCTTTTCCGGCGCTACAAACTGCATGCCTTATTTCTCCTGAATAGGTGGGCGGTGGACGGGGTTTTGATGCGGCGCTGCCTGTCGCCACCCCGTGCCGCCCCGCGCGTGGGCACGTCCGGTTATCAGCTGGCGTTGCGGATTTTCCGCTCCAGCTGCTCAATGTCTTTTTTCACCCCGCAGCGCTCGTCGAGCTGCATGGCCTGCTGCAGATGGTTCAGCGCGGAAACCGGCTGGCTTTCACGCAGCACCCAGCCGAGCGACTTATGCAGGCGGGCGCGCGACTGATCGGGCATATCCAGATCGCCAATCACGTCGAGCGTCTGCATCAGCAGTCCGGGGTCAAAGTCGTTTTTTGCCACAAGGGCGTTTTTTGCGGCGTCAGCCATCTCCTCGGCCAGCAGCGTCTGCACGTTGCGGTTAAAGCCCTGCGGCATAGACCAGCCGTGGCGGGTAGCGTGGCGGCCAATCTTGAGCGCCCCGGCATAATCACCGGCATCAATGCGCCACAGCATTACGTACATCAGCACGTCGTCCTGCTGCGCGCCGTCGGCGGCCAGCACGCCATCCACCCACGGCACGTATTTCGGCAGGACTTCCACCTTGATTTCGGCCTTCTTCACGGTGGACTGAATGCCCTTAAGGCGGCGGCGGTCTTCGCCAAGCTGCATCAGCATCAGCTCATAGCCGCTGGCGTGGCGAACACTGCCGCCCTGACGGGCGGCCTGTTCAGCCTGGACGCGCTGGCGGTGCTGCCGTGCGGGACTCAGGCTCATTGATTACGCTCCCGCGCCAGCGTTTGCTGAGAAGTCACCAATGGTGATGTTTTCAACCAGCGCGGCGCAGCGGTAGTCCTCAACCACATAGGCCTCATTGACCGATTCAAAGTTTTCAATGCGGTCACGTTTCGGGTTGTCGATGAGTGAGCGGCGGCGGGATTCTTCCTGCCAATAAATCGACAGGTTATCGAGGCGGGTGATCAGCACCGCATTAGCCGGGAAGTACGGCGCGCGCACCGCCTGCAGGCCGCCCATGCGTTTCTGGCTGATGATGAGATCGGCGGCCAGCTTGTTGGTGTTGTCCTGCTCGTTGTTAACCAGCGGGAAATACTTGTCCGCCAGCAGCTCGCGGCCACAAATGACCACCAGTTCGTCGTCATCCTGGAAAATCGGGTCAATCAGCTCGTTAACCGCATCCATCACCAGCGCGTCGAGGTTGGCATATGCGCCGCCGTTACCCACTTTCACCGGCTCGGCGGTGGTTTCGCCGTCTTTGGTGACGCTGCCCAGCACGTTGTCCGGCGCATCCTCACGCACCTTCTGCAGCCAGCCTTTATTCACGTCCTGCAGCAATGGGTTGGCGGTGCGGTTGGATGTTTTAGCGCGGGCAATACCGTTAAAGCCGATCATGATGCGGTCCAGCGCCTGACGCTTGACGATGGCGTCACGGATGCGTGTCTGGAAGTCCTGAAATTTCGCCCACAGGTCCAGCTTCGCGTAGGTCAGCGCTGTGTCAAAGTTGGTCTGCTCGCAACGGTATTCAACATCCGTCATGACCGTCGGATCGGTTGGCTCACGGTCTTTAGCCGTGGTGTCGGTGGTGCCAGCAATGGTGCTGCCGACGCCAAGCCCCAGCAGTTGGCCGGATTGCTCAGGCACGCCGATCACGTTGACCAGCGTCAGGAAGGCCGCCGACTGCTGAATGGTGTCTTCCAGCGTCTGCGCCACTGATGGCTCAACGTTAAACTTGCTGGACAACTCTTCAACCGGCACGCCGTTGAGTTTTGCCAGCTGCATCAGGTAGGCGTTGAAGGCAAAGCGGGTATTCTTTTTCATTGGATATGCTGCTCCTTTAGCAGTTGGTCATGTTCGCGGCTGGCGCATTGCCACCCGGCGCGCGCTGGCGGTAATCGGCACGGCTGTCTTCACGGCCCAGCTGTTGCTTTAGTTCGGTGAAATCGTTCACCTGTGTTTCCAGCAGGGATTCAAGCTTGCTCAGGCGCTCCGCCTGCTCGTCCAGCGCCTTGTCGGTGCGGGTGCTGAATTCCTGATGCTCGGTAGCAACCAGCTCAACCGCCTGATGCACGTCAGAAAATCGCGCGTCATCGGACAGCTGCTTTTTGCTGAACAGCGCGGTGATGCGGGCAAACAGCGCGGGCTTGTCCTCCACCTCTTCCAGCTCGATCGCAGTTTCAGTGGCGGCGGTGAACAGGTTTTCCGGGTGCTGTTTGCGGTTTGCCAGCGGGTTGTGTTGCGCGCTGGCGCTGAAGGCCAACATTTCGGTGCCGAGACTTGCCGGGTCGTCGGTGGCAGCCAGGCCAACCAGGTAGGCTTTGCCGGTGTCGGCAAACTTGGTGCTGACTTCCATGGAGGTGAAAAGCTTCTGGCCCTGCTTTACCAGCGCCACAAGAGAATCCGTCGGCAGGATGTCGGCATACAGCGCCAGCTTTCCGGCCAGCGGACCGTCGGTGATCTCCTCGGTGCCCAGCGCGCTTACCGTGCCGTAACGGTTAAAGGTGCTGTCTGGCGAGTACGATTTGATGTGTTCCAGATTGATGGTCGCGGTGTAAACCGCCGGGTTGTAGGCGGCGGCCATCTGCTCCAGCCATTCGCGGGAAATTTCACGCCCGTCCGTGGTGGCACCTTCCACCCCGATACGAAAACGCTTTGCTTTAACTGCCATAGGTCAGGCTCCGTTGGGTAAATCGCTTTGAAGCCTTATGTTTGCGGTTCAGAGGGGGTCAAACAACGCGGACACATTGTGCGGGCAGCCACACAACGGGAGACGGCAGAAAAGGGATCGGCGGGGCCGTATTTTGTGGCCATGACAACGACACTCGCCCCCGAAGACCTCGATCCCCGCAGGCAGGCTATGCTGCTGTACTTTCAGGGATACCGTATCGCCCGCATTGCTGAAATGCTGGGAGAGAAACCCGCAACCGTTCACAGCTGGAAGAAGCGCGACAAGTGGGGCGACTACGGCCCGCTTGACCAGATGCAGCTGACCACCGCCGCGCGTTACTGCCAGCTGATCATGAAGGAGACAAAAGAAGGGAGAGACTTCAAGGAGATTGACCTGCTGGCGCGTCAGTCCGAGCGCCATGCCCGCATCGGCAAGTTCAGCAACGGCGGCAACGAGGCGGATCTCAATCCGAACGTGGCGAACCGCAACAGCGGGCCGCGCAAGCCGCCGGAAAAGAACGTGTTTACCGACGAGCAGGTGGAGAAATTACAGGAGATTTTCCACGACTCGATGTTCGGCTACCAGCGCCAGTGGTGGGACGCGGGCAACAAGCACCGCATTCGCAACGTGCTGAAGTCGCGCCAGATTGGGGCCACCTACTATTTTGCGCGTGAGGCGCTGCTGGATGCGCTAACCACCGGACGCAACCAGATTTTCCTGTCAGCCAGTAAGGCGCAGGCGCACGTTTTCAAGCAGTACATCATTGAGTTCGCAAAAGAGGTGGACGTAGAGCTGAAAGGCGACCCGATGACGCTCAGCAACGGCGCGTGCCTGTACTTCCTCGGCACCAACGCCCGCACCGCGCAGAGCTATCACGGCAATCTGTACCTGGATGAATACTTCTGGATCCCGAAGTTTCAGGAGCTGCGCAAGGTGGCGTCCGGCATGGCGCTGCACAAGAAGTGGCGGCAAACCTATTTTTCCACCCCGTCCAGCCTCACGCACAGTGCCTATCCGTTCTGGTCCGGCGGCCTGTTCAATCGGGGCCGCGCCAAAGCGGACCGCGTGGACATCGACCTGTCGCACATGAACCTGTCGCCGGGCCGCTTCTGCGATGACGGCCAGTTCCGCCAGATTGTCACAGTAGAGGACGCCGTGCGCGGCGGCTGTAACCTGTTTGACCTCGACCAGCTGCGCCTCGAATACAGCCCGCCGGAATATCAGAACCTGCTGATGTGCGAATTTGTGGACGATCTGGCGTCCGTGTTCCCGCTGCAGCTGCTGCAGAAGTGCATGGTGGACAGCTGGGAAATCTGGAGCGACTTCGAAGCGCTGGCGCTGCGGCCGTTCGGCTGGCGTGAAGTGTGGATCGGTTATGACCCGGCGAAAGGTACGCAGAATGGCGACAGCGCCGGGTGCGTGGTGATCGCCCCGCCTGCCGTTCCGGGCGGTAAGTTCCGCATTCTGGAGCGTCACCAGTGGCGCGGCATGGACTTCCGCGCGCAGGCCGAGTCCATCAAAAAGCTGACGCAACAGTACAACGTGACCTATATCGGCATCGATTCCACCGGCGTCGGCCTCGGCGTGTACGAGAACGTGAAGATGTTTTATCCAGCGGTGAAGGAGTTTGTTTATAACCCGAACGTGAAAAACGCCCTGGTACTAAAGGCGTTCGACATCATCAGCAGCGGGCGTCTGGAGTTCGACGCCGGACATCTCGACATCGCGCAGTCATTCATGGCAATCCGCCGCGCCACCACGGCCAGCGGCAACCGCCCGACCTACGAAGCCAGCCGCAGCGAAGAAGCAAGCCACGCCGATCTGGCGTGGGCGACCATGCATGCGCTGGCAAATGAACCGCTACAGGGCGAAGCCGCCCATACCGGCAACATCATGGAGATTTTTTAAATGAGCAAACGCAGGAACCGCACGCGCACGCAGCCCGTGCAGCAGGAACTTATGACCGGCAGCCCGGCGGCAGAAGCGTTCACCTTTGGCGACCCGGTGCCGGTGCTGGACCGCCGCGAGCTGCTGGACTACGTGGAATGCGTGGTCATGGATAAGTGGTACGAGCCGCCGGTGAGCTTTGACGGGCTGGCACGCACGTTCCGCGCCGCCGTACATCACAGCTCGCCGATCAACGTGAAGCGCAACATTCTGACCAGCACCTTCATCCCGCATCCGCTCTTGAGCCAGCAGGCGTTCAGCCGCTTCGTGCAGGACTATCTGGTGTTTGGCAACGCCTACCTGGAGAAGCGCACCAACAGGCTCGGCGGCGTGCTGGCGCTTGAGCCGGCACTGGCTAAATTCACGCGACGCGGCACCGACTTAGACACCTACTGGTTTGTGCAGTACGGCATGAACACGCAGCCCTACGAGTTCACCAAAGGCAGCGTGTTTCACCTGATGGAGCCGGATTTAAATCAGGAAGTTTACGGCCTGCCAGAATACCTTTCGGCGATCCCGTCCACCCTGCTAAACGAGTCTGCAACGCTGTTTCGTCGTAAATACTACCTGAACGGCAGCCACGCCGGTTTCATCATGTACATGACCGACGCGGCGCAGAATCAGGAGGACGTAAACAATATCCGCCAGGCAATGAAGAGTGCCAAGGGGCCGGGCAACTTCCGCAACCTGTTTATGTACTCGCCGAACGGGAAGAAAGACGGGATTCAGATCATCCCGCTGTCAGAGGTGGCTGCTAAGGATGAGTTTCTGAATATCAAGAACGTGAGCCGTGACGACATGATGGCCGCGCACCGCGTGCCGCCGCAGATGATGGGGATTATGCCGAATAATGTGGGGGGATTTGGTGATGTGGAGAAGGCAAGTCGAGTCTTCGTTCTTAATGAATTGATTCCTTTGCAAAAAAGGATTTACGAGTTAAATGAATGGATTAGAGATGAAGTGATAAAGTTTGAAGATTACAACTTATTATTTAAATAGATACATTAAGCTCGGACTTTCCGAGCTTTTTATAAATCTGGATCTATTGGTTTATGGTGGAGAACAACTGGATAATGTACCACTTGATAATTTAGTTTTGTAACAGTGTGCATATGCTGACTATAGAAAACCAGTGGATTTTTCTCACAAGCATTGACATCAACTTTTTTGCAAGCATGAATTCTGGGAGCATTCTTTGTCAAAAAACCTTTCCAAGAAGCCATCATATCTGAGCAAAGTTTATTTTTGGTATAAATAATAAGTCCACCAGAAGAACTGTTTACTGTTCCGGTGCTGTAACGTTCGGTAAGCTGAGCATAACCTTTAAAAAGATAACGATATGATGAATGTTTTTTTGCTTCACCATGCCAGATGAAGTCACCAATTGTTATAGATATATCACAATGTCCACGTTGATTCTTTTCGTGACTTGCATCAATTCCCAGATGTCTATTTTCAATATGTGAAAGTAAGAAAAGGGTTAATTGGTCCTCTGACAAATCAAACGTTATCTTATTGCTATTTTGCTCGAGTTTACTTACTGCATAATCCAGCTCTTTGCGAATAAAAGAATTGAAATTTGCATGCGAGCACAAAGCGAACTGAACTCTTTGAATTGCATAATGAACTTTACTAAGTTGAAAGTCATTATCTAAATCATCAAGATTCATTGACATCATTCAGGGACCCTTTTGATATTACAAACAGTAAAAAAAGGGAACACATATTTTTTATAATCGCGCACTAACTCGCCGGTATAAGGATGCTCTAATAAATTACTTTCATTAGCATCAATAACGTCGGCTAGGCTAAGATTAATTGGGTCGTAATGGTCATCTATGAACTGATAATTTAACTTTAAGAAATTAATTTTTGGACTGCACAATACCTGAATAGCGGAATACAAATCAGATTTATCGTAATTAAAATCATTTTTTATATTCTTTCTGGTTATATCAAAAAGCAGATTGTAACTAATAAAAGTATTAGGCGAACGACGTGCTAACTCGCTGAGTTTTTCATGAAGCAGGCAAGCCAAAGCCTCGGCTTTAGGGCTTTCTGAGCAGACTTCATGTATGGTCGTATGCAAGTTAGCATCCTTCATTTTGATCTCCAGCTATAGTATCAGCTTCGTGAGAGTTTCAAAATCCTCTCTTGAGATGCATTTGCTCAGTATAGCAAAGTTTATCGGCGTTCCAGCGCTTCCATGAAGATAGCGACGGAGTGTTCCAGGAATGATTAACTCTACATTATCAGCTAGTTGTAATAACGGATTTTCCCTTTCAACTCTAATGCCGATTCGATACAAACCTATGTTACCTACGGCTTTAATACCTTCAAGATTAAAGATATCATGCCTTAAGTCTTTGTTAGAATCATTTTTCTTTTCTTTGTGTGTGGTGCCTTCAGGAGTAAGAAAAGATAGTTCGAACACCTTATATTCCAAGAGTGAAAAGGGCTTTTCTTCTTGCTTAAAAATTGGTTCGATGAGTGAGAAAAAGTCTCGTTCTTCGGACTCAAAACCGAACCCAGCAATGTTATAAAGTTCTCGAATGACCGTACCCTTGGCAAAAAGTAAACTTTCTCCAGCTATATTATTCCCAGCATCAATCAGCACGTGGATACTTGAGTTGATCTTATCAAAAATACACACATCAAAGCATTGAAGCTTTTCTTTTTTCGTAGCTATTATCTCATCATAATTACTATATTCAGGGATATTTTTAGGGGATATCTTTTCCCTAATTTTTTGCTCACGAACAGAACTAAAAAGAACTAATGACTGCTCATCGCTTTCAGAATAATGAATAACATCCAATCCATTTTTATTAGAGTTAATAATATCTTGCTCACTGAGAATAACATCAGACACTGACTCAGGATGCGATGCGACGTCCCAGTCAAAGTTTAATACTTTTGTTAGCTTGCTAATTACACTCTCATGAACTTTGAGACTGAAAAAGGCTTTATCTCCATATACCATTTGACCAAAAATCAAATTATTAATTGATTTTATTATCTCTTCAAATTTATCAACATTTCTTTCTTTAAGAGATGCAAGCTCCTCAATAATTTTCAAATGAGTTGCATCTCTACCTTTGCCACGCGCAAGACCTAAAGCAGAAATGATAGGTTTCGCTACATTCCATGGAAATCTTGTGACTAACGTCATTATTGATTTCATTTCTGCTTCACTAAGTACTGCCGGGACAATGCCTGTCATGTTAATTACCTGTCGAGAGTTCAACTGATGGTTGATGGCGAAAATTCTTAAAATAATTTTACAATTTACCCCATCATTAGAAAATGTTTCAAGCTTAAGCCACTTTTAATCACAATATCCTCCCACTATCAGCGAAACCTTCAGGCGCGCGCTCGTACCCCCGCCACGCCTGCCCGCTTTATGATGCGGTTTTCATGCACCTGCATAACATAAACGAAAGCCCGCCAGAACTGGCGGGCCGAGGGTAAAGCGATCCTTTTCGGATCATGCGAATTCATGCGGCATAGTCATGCACTCTTCACTCCAGTTTGAAGTCGTCCACAGAAGCGAGTTTGTGGGTGCCAATTCCTTCTGCTTCATTCAGAAAATCCATGCCCTGCCGTAAAGAAATGGGATATGGAATCTCAAGCATGAAAACGAAGTCGTAGGTTTTACCGAGCCAGTAACCACCGCCGCATTCTTTCGGCCGTTGGAAAAACACCCATTCACCTGGCTTGTAGTAAGTGAGTACCTCACCTCGGTAAACGATCTGGAATTTTTCGGGATTTTTAGCCATGGCTTAACGCCTCGCAACTCTCGTTATGTTCGGACTCACCTTCCGTAAGCATCCCGGCGTGATATGTAGCTTCCATCCGATCACATCTTGCTACGCGTGACATCTGAAAAAACTAATCTGAAGCGTGCATCATGCGCGAATATTCGTGGCTTCTGACTTTCCGCATCAGCTCATCGGTCAGTTCAGAGACCCACTGAATGGCAAGCTGCTTCTCGTCATCCGTGCAATCACTAGCAGCAACAAGTTTCATAAATAAATCAATACGCTGGAGCTTCATCGACTCCAAAAAATAATCTTGCATATTCCCTCCGCACAATGAACAACTGGTTATACGTACAGTATATTATGAGTTTCGAAATGTGAAATGTTTTTTTACCTTCCGTGAGAAATCCTCTGGACTAATCAGATGGTTATCTTTTGTTCCTGAAGTCTGCCGTTTCGGTAAAACAGCCGCATTCGCGCGCCGGAATTTATGCTGCACCCTCGGGAAAGGAGGCTAATTTCCTCTTCATGCCCCTCAAAACCACGGGCTTTTAGTTCCAGCTCTAACCGCCGGCGCTCCGGCCCCGTACAGTTATTGACAGAACTCCAAGGGGCGGCGATGCCGCCAGAAGGGCCAGCCTCCGCTGACGCATCGGCTAATTTGGCAACCGCTTCCCACTTCACCAGACGCGTAAATACTTCAGAATCTTGATAGTGAGGCGAGTAGATGCCCTGAACGCGCTGCACATCCTCCGCGTATTCGTTGCCCATTTCGGTAATCTCGTAGCAAAGGCGGATCACCAAATCATCACGTGCGACCAGCGGGCCACCCTGCGCCATGGTGTAAGACGCCCAGCAGCTGGCAACAGAAGCAGACGCCAGCACGGCGTCCATCTTCTCGTTTGGTAGGCGCGTATCGCCGAGACGGCGCAACTCGCGCCAAACAGTGACCGGCGCGCCGCCAATCTGCTGAAACTGGCGGATGCGCCAGCGAGACGCCCACGCGCAAACGGCTTTCGCCATATCACGCATGTTTGAGCCGGTTTCATCGTCCTTTTCGCCGTCCATTGCAAAGCCGTCGATATTTTTGGAGATGTATTTAGCGATGTAACCCGTGGCGCTGCCTTTGGTGGGATCGATAGGCTCAGCGTGAAAACGCGCTTTGCGCGCCTGCGGCGTGCTCAGTTCGTCGGCGTCTTCTTTGCTGGCATGCTCACGCATGATCTGCTGCACACACTCGCGATGTTCCGGCAGCATAAACAGTAGCATGTGCCAGTGTGGCGTGCCGTCATGATGCGGCTCCACCACGCGGAAACCGAAAACATGGATTTCTTCGCGTGACAGCGCGGCGCGAATGCGCGCCCAAACGCGGCATAAATAGCGCTGCGTATCGCGTGGGCTTGAACCGTTCCATTTGGTAATGAAACCGCCCTGGCTATAAACGGAGTGATAACGCGACGGCGCGGTGATTGTGTAAAAGTCCCCTACGCAGCCGGTTTCGTTGGCGATGTCTTCAAAGCCACGCATTCTAGTCATCAACTCGCGGCGGCGCATGGCCGGGTTCGCGGTGCTGCGGTTGACCATCTCATCCATCGCGACACGATCACCGGTCTCTTTGTTCATCAGGTCGTAGCGTTTGAAGAACTCGCGATTGCGTTTCTTCTGCTCGACCCATTCCGCCAGTGTGCCGCGTGAAACGTAAGGTGAAGCAGATTTTTGCACCTGCCCAACAGCGATTGCCATATGCTCACGCTGGAGATCACGCATCTGCTTAAGACGGCCGCGCCACCATTCAGGCGCCATCATGCGCAATAAACCGGATTGCGCCTTGCGCAGACTCAGCTCACCTTTGCAGGCTTTAAACTCCGCCCAATATGGCGGCTGCGTGCCGGTCAATGCGGCCAACTCAGCGACGTAGCGATAAGCAATGCAGGTTATGGTTTGCTCGTCCGCTTCCTGCGGCATTGAGGTTTTATCGACAAACTCAGCCAGGCTAAGCGAAAGATAGGATGCGACTTTATAAGCCAGATCGCGCACGTCCTGCCGGTCAAGCATGGGCAGACGATCAAGCAGCTTTATGAACGGCAGTTCATGTTGAGCGGCTTCATCAAGGCGATAGCGACTGCGAACCAGCTGCAGGCGTGGCAATACGTTCTGACCGATAGTCTGGCGCAGAAACGCATTGGCCCGACGGCGGCCATTATTTGCTGAGAGGATTTTGCTGTAGCGATCGGCAAAGTAACCTGCCAGATAATCCGGCATATTTTGCAGATATTGGCTGCGCCAGTTGTGGTCCTCTGGATTCACATTCCAGAGACGGCGCTCAGAAAGGGACATATCCGCCGGAGCGGACATGCCAAAGACTTCACGCCGCTGCTGATTTACGGCGTGATATTCACCAGTAAGGAGATCAGGAAGACTTTCAGACATGCGCGGCCTGAAGTTCAGCCAGCTCTTGCACTGCAGCCTCGACCAACTCAGCAATGCGGCGAGTTTCCGCTACAAAGGCCGCAGTTGTTTTCATCTGGCCGTGCAAAACATGGCGACCAATGACATCAACAGCCAAATCGCGCATGAGGAGCACTGCCGACTCATATACGGCCATGGTTTGCGGCACGCGCTGACGGACACCATCAACCTCAAGCCAGCTGAATTTCTCCAGCACCAACTGTTGCGGCCTGCCCGGCTCACTGGATTTCAACGCGCGCACTGCATAGCGATCATCAACCGGGACTCTCAAAGCGCGCCTCCTTTGTAATGCACGCTTTTCAGTTCGCTAATCTCTTTGCAGGTAACGCATAGCTCGACACCCGGCAATGCTCGGCGACGTGCTTCTGGAATAGCTGCATCGCATGACAGGCAGAAAAACTCACTCGCTCCTGCAGGACGGTGAATAGCCGTTGCCAGGTTGCGCGCCAGTTCTTCCTGAACGCGCTGCTGAACCAGATCCATTGAGTCGGCCATTAGAACGCCACCTCGATTTGCGCCTGTAGCTTTTCAACTTCTTGCTGTAGCAGCTCAGCAGCTTCAACGCATGACATCTCATCACGGCGAATAATCCAAGCCAGCATTTGAAGGCGAGAGATCATTAATTCCGCACGGTTTTGACGCTCCTCTTTACGTGCGTAATTAAGCATCATATCGAGTTCAATATGCGACTTAGTTTGTTTGGTTTGAGAGGTATTATTCAGCATGTATTCTTTCCTTGTTTAGGCAAAGTGAATCCCGGCGGGTTTACGCCATTTAATTTCTTTGGGTTAATTAGTTTGGAAGTGTTAGCTTCTTGGGAAATAAACTCACGACTGCGCGAAAGTGATTCATTGCACCTATCAGCGCGGAAATTTCGTCACTCGTCAATTCACTGTATTCAACGTTGTGACGTTCTTTATTGATGTTTGCCAAAAAGAAAATGGCACTCATCGCCCGGTTATTTTTTTCGTACTGTGGATCACGAGTATTACGCATATCACTAATGAACCGCTTTAGCTCATTACCGCAATCGCCGTACATCATGGTGCGAAGTGCGGCAATATGATTAAGCGCGCTAACTCGCTGCCCGGCGCTCATTTGAACAGTGATGCTTTCAGCTTTGTAAGCCATGTCGTTTTTTTCCTGTTGCCAGTTAAACCTGCCAGCAATTCGGCTTGAGAGTTTGCCGGATGCCAGCGCCTGCCTTCGTCATTCATAATCCAGCCGTGACCAAAGTGTGGAAGCTGCTGGCTTGGAGACTGGCGTTTCAAAAACCTCACAAAAACCTGCATAATTGTTCCCCTCTGCATGGAACGTAACGAGGACGCGATGCTTAACGAAAAAGAGATAGAACGCTTTGAACTCCTTGAGGAAGAAATTCACAAGCTACGAACTGAAACCAAAATCCAAAACTTAGTTATTTCGGGACTTCTTAATTGCCTCTTTAGTGATAATTCTAAAGATCACTCTCTTTTCTATTCTGCTATTCGTGAAGAACTACAAAAGGTTCAGCACGGTTCAGATATGCACCACGAATGTGTAAAAGGTGTTGAACGTTGGGTTGGTAAATACAACAGCTAACATTCAATAAGAGGTGATATTTTATTGCGTATCACTTCTTTTACTTTTTCACCGCGAAATCTTGTTCCATCATTCAATGTGAAGAAGTAACTCCCATCACATGTTATTGAAGGAAAACATATTGCAACGTCAGAGCTTTTCACTTCAGCCTGCCGCCCCTTCAGAATGAACTGATAAGTAAGTTCTCTAACCATAACCACCTCACCCAATGCCTATAGAAGCGCTAATTCCGCTGAGTACATCAGCAGTACCTGTAAGAGCTGGATTCGATTGAACTCGAGTCTGAACAGCTATCGCAGCTAAGGTCAGGCAGCGAATGCCGGCATTAACGTTCTGCACAAATCCACGCCGACAGGCCGAGGTAAATTTCTTCTGACTCACAACGCCCGCGGCTAACTGCCCGACTTCGGCGGTAGCTTTGAGGACATAAGCCGGTAAGTTCTCCTGAGCGATTTCGTTTACCGGGACGCATGGTAGGCATTGCAGTTGAGCCAATGCGCCATCAACCAACGTAGAGTCTTCCGTCAGGTCGGTCAGGATCAGCATTTCACGAACGGTAAGCTGATGGACCTGATCCGGGTTTAGCTTGTTACGGATGGTTTGCGGATTAAGCCCCGCCTTTTTAGCCAGCTGAATGATGTTGTGCTTTGCGGAAAACGCGCGGCACGCTTCATCAAAATGGCTTTGTGTGGAGACACTGAAATCAAACATGCTTAATACCTCACGTTATCCCAATATGGATGCATCAAGCCTGCATTGTGATTTCATGACCGGCTGCTGCTTCGATAATTAGGGCAAGCATGTTGATTTCGATAAGGCCGTTAACCCCATCCTTATTCCTGATAGGTAGGCGGTTTTCGCGGTACATCTGGCGAACAGTTCCTTTCTTGTAACCTGTGCGACGGCAGAACTCTTCGACAGTAATGTACGGTTCCGAAATCACGAGATTGATTGATGGGCGCATTGAAAGTTTACGGGTCATGATGCACTATCCTCTGTTGAGTTCTAGCCAACTCTATTCATCACTATTAAACACGTCTTGATACGACGAGTGAATATTAGGATCACAAATTGGAAAGGTCAACGAAAGATTTTACGAGTCGTAAAGCTCCAACTTTACCAGAGGGTGGTAAAGATCCCATTGAGCGCATCGTCCAGGCATACGGTTTTGCATCTCGACAGGCGCTGTGTCGGCACTTAGATGTGTCTCAAAGCACTATGGCTAACCGCATAATGCGTGGGAACTTTCCTGCTGATTGGGTTCTGATTTGCTCGATGGAAACCGGCACTTCCCTTGAGTGGCTGACATATGGACGCGGTGATTCAAACATCACAAATCAAGATCAATCATCAACCAAAATCGAACTCAGAAAAATCACAAATGGGAACTTCTCATCATCTGATTGGGTTGAATATGACGCTCTACTCTTACCAAGTGATATTAAAGCCCCACTGTTAGTACATTTCGAGAAACAGGATTACCTGGTAGATATGACCGCCGCAGAAATCACCGACGGTCTATGGCTCATTGAGATTGATAAGCTCATTAGCGTTAAAGAGCTGTACCGTTTTCCCGGCGGGCGCATCCGCGTTGAGAATGGAAAAGCCTCATTTGAATGCAAGGCAGATGACATCAAGGTTTTGGGCAAAGTCGTTGCCCGCACTGAGTACCTCTAAAGGCAAAGCATGGCAATAAACAAATTACCCAACGGGAAATGGCAGGCACAGGTTTTCCCAAACGGCCGTGATGGCAAAAGGATTCGCCGACAATTTGCGACAAAGGGCGAAGCACAATCTTATGAGAAGTTCGTAAAAGAGCAGGCTCATGATAAGCCTTGGCTGGGAGAGAAAGCAGATAAGCGGCGGGTAATTGAGTTGGTTGAATTGTGGTTCAACACGCATGGCATTACGTTGGCGGATGGTGAGAAGCGGCGAACCACAATGGCGTTCGCTTGCGAAGCAATGGGAAACCCACTCGCAACCGAGTTTAACGCGAAAATTTTTGCGTCTTATCGCGAGCAGCGTTTAAGCGGGAAGATCACCCGCTCCAGTCGAGTGAAGACGGTTACGCCGCGTACGGTGAACTTAGAGTTGGCGTATTTCAGGGCGATGTTTAACGAACTACGTCGGTTAGATGAGTGGACCGCACCGAACCCGTTAGAGAACGTGCGCGAGTTTAAAATCAGTGAATCGGAGATGGCGTATCTCACCATTGAGGAAATTAGAACCCTACTCGCCGAGTGTGAGAACAGCCGATCTAAAGATCTGACGACTATTGTGAAAATTTGCCTGGCAACTGGTGCACGATGGAGTGAAGCCGAAGGCTTGAAGGGCAACCAGATCCGCGCCGGTCAGATCATCTACGTGAAAACTAAAGGCAAGAAAAACCGCGCGGTGCCGATAACTGAAAAATTACAGGCTGAACTGCCATCCAGTAGGAAAGCGCAGGTGCTCTTTAAACCTTGTTACTCAGCCTTTAGAAAGGCCATGCAACGCGCTGGCATCGAGACACCTGCTGGGCAGCTAACGCATGTTTTACGTCACACTTTCGCATCTCACTTTATGATGAATGGCGGCAACATCCTTGTGCTCCAGCGTATATTGGGACATACAGATATCAAGGTTACAATGCGGTATGCACACTTTGCCCCAGATCATCTTTCAGAAGCGATGTTATTCAATCCATTACATCAGATGGATAGGTGAGGTAAATCCAAAATAGCTATTTGGTTATGGAGAGAATATGCCGACAATTGGAGAAAGAGTTAAGTACGCAATCGACCACATGGATCGCGGAGAGACCTATGCAGCATTAGAGCATGCTTGTAATGCTCTTGATGTAACATCACAACGTTACTACGGCCAAAAGAAGAGTAGTCGTAGTTATTTCAAAAACATCATCAAAGAATATTCTTGGCTAATTGAGTTTATGTCGCTTGGAGGAATAAATCTCGATGAAACAACATTCGACAACTTTCCAATTATTGAAGGTGTGCGTCAACCAATTCTAAAGCCTGATTTTTCAGATTTGATGTATCATGTTGTAAGATGTGGTCTTGTTCATAGTGATTCTTTATCAGACGGATTTTCATTCCATAAAGAAGCAACGCTTTTACTCGCAGAAAATACGATTATATTTCCTGAGAGTGTAGTTTGGGGAATACTTTCAATTACTATATTTTGCCCCATAAATAAAGACCAAACTACTGCTCCAGGCTATTGGATAGGCTCTTTTGAAAATCGGTTAGTCATCAACGATTTTTGGGGCAATGAGGGCATAGCACATCACCTTGCTAACAGATATCCCCGTCCAAGAGTAACTTTGGCCGATTTATCCAAACTTAAAAACGATCAATAAGTTTAGTAAAAGTGGCAGCAGAGCTCAACGCTATGTGCCACTTTTCATCACTACTCGGCCTAAAGAAAACATTAAAATCAGTAAGTTACTGATTTAACTCGCTTCGAATCGGAAATCATAGTCCGGATTTCGGATTAGCCATTCATCAATTAGTAGGCTCTGGCGCCTCAAAGAATTGCTATATTGCTGAGCTGATGCAGAAAAACTAGTGTAAGCAATGGCTTTTTTTTCATGTAACACCCTCCTGAATTTAGCAAAATTTTGGCATGCGTCCTGGGTAAAGAATGTGAATTAGCTCATTTTCATGCAATGGACTGACACGTTTTGATAGTGCCACTTGAATATTTAGTTGCCCCATCACTCAAGACGTTTAGTCGATAAACACCTACCTTTAATTTGAAAATATTTTTTACGACAAATATTGATATTTTCCAAGCCTACTACTATTAATTTTGATACTTATCTCAAATCATGCGGGGCAAGCTATGACAGAAAATACGCTTAGAGGCGGTTCCGGGAATTTCGCAGCTAATCGCGAACGCGCGGCTGAAGCGGGCCGTAAGGGAGGACACATCAGCGGTGGCAATTTCCGCAATGATCCTGACCGAGCTAGGGAAGCGGGTAGGAAAGGAGGGCAAATTAGTCGGCGTGGGAAATCATCCCCACTTACTACGCAATAAAAACTTTCCTCAAAATTTGCTATTCGCTATCTGAACGAGCGCTATAAGACCAAAATCTGGATGTGATGAGTTAGCTTTTATTGTCCTCAAAATTTACCAATAAATTGGCAGCAAAGTGGCAGCAGAGCGCAACGCTATGTGCCACTTTTCATCTCTATTCGGCCTGAAGAAAACATAAAAATCAGTAACTTACTGATTTTGCTCGCTTAAAAATGGGACTCATAATCGCTTGGTCGCTGGTTCAAACCCAGCAGGGGCCACCAATAAATTCAAAGGATTGCATTAATAATGCAAGCCTTTATTTTTTCTGGGGGTTCCATGGGGGTGCCAACCAAATTTTACTGAACCCGGACTTAAGATATTTAGTTCAACCGCAAATGCTACTCTCTTACAGTTGTGACCAACTGATGGTAACTAGCGATAAGCTGCTTTAAGTGCATTTCCGCTTGTGCTAATTGCTGTTGTGGAACTTCGCCACCTGATTGTTGTAACACGCGCAATTCCTCTTCCAGTGGCACCGTTCCGTTGAACGCCTGCGTCATATCATAGACCGCAGTTTTAAGCTCGCTAACCGTCAGATATTTACCGCGCTTCTCATCCAGCCCATTCAAACGCTGCGATAACGTATTTAGCTGTTCCATGCCCTGCTGCCATCCCTGCATTTTATCGGCAGGCAGCGCTGCAGCCTTTAGTTGTTTATTCCAGCGTTCACCCATCGTTTTAACGGTACCAGAATCCGGCAATAACTGATTGGCCTGCATCATTAGCGCATTACCGTGCTGTAGATTCCAGTCTGGCGGTTCGGCCAGCAGCCAGTTCAGTTGCTGCTGCGTTTGCTCCAACCATGCACCGTCGTTCAGCCATTCAGATGAATTAGCCTGCAGTTCAGCAACCATTTCCGGCTCAAGCGGCACTGGGAGCAGTGATACCGACGCCAGTAATTCCTGCTGCAACCGTGATTTCTGCTTAGCATGTTGTTCAACGAAATAACAAGCGGCGACGATGAGTGAGACACTCAGCAGCGTTGCGCTTACACCACTCATAAAAGCCCGGCGGCGAAGCCGTCCCATATCTGGCGCAGGTGCACCCGGCGCGGGTACGTACACCCAACCGCTGACTTCGGCATCCGCTAACGCCAGTGCAGGTTTCGCAGCCTGAATCTCTTCAGACAGAACGGCCATGGCTTCAGATGGCAACGCATCACAGCGCTCTAGCATCACCACCGCGCTGCGAATGCGATCCAGCAGCGGATCGATCTGGCTGAGCTGTCGCAGTTCAAGGCGTTGCAGATGATCGCCGGCTTCGCTGAGTAAGCGCGCTGCCTGACTGAGCGCCGTTAAGTCGGCTTCGGTTATGGTCTGAGTTCGTAAGAACTGCTGCAACCGACGACTCAGTCCGGCCAGCAGTTCGATACGCGTATGCGCCGGTTGCGGCCATAGCGTCGGCCATTCGCGGGTGATCAATGCCACCAGCACAGCCAAGCCTTCCGTCATGCCTGCCGTTCCGGCCGTATTAGCGCGCGAAAGCGTGTACCAAATGGCGCTTTGCAATTCGACTCCATTTTGTTCAAACAGCGTCAGGCAGAGCGCAGAGACATGCGGCCAATCGACATCCGGACGCGCCGGATGCGTTAGTTTCTGCATTTCCTGGCGCAGCGCGACATATTCTGCGAACGCGCGTGGATCGCCACCGGTTTTCACGTAGCGAGGTTGAGATGAAGTCATTGCTGTGTTCCGAAAGCCTTAATCAGGCGAAAAAGAAAGTTATTCAGATGGTAAGTTCGCGCCCAGTTTTGCTATCAAGACAACGTTTGGTTGACGGCTCCCAGTAGGCGTAAATATTTTGGCTGCTGACGCAGCGCTGCATACGCTCCTGTGGGTTATCCACAGCGCGCTGCGGCACTTTATTTTCAGGTTTTTGTGTAGTAATCGAAGATCGAGGAGTTGTGTGCGATGGTTTTTTATTAGCGGGTTTCTTTTCGGGGCTTCTCGCCGGCGCTACTGGTTCGCTTGCGAAGTAGTCAGCAGACTTTCTTTTTGCGCCATGACAGTGATAGCCGCCATTCTTACGATCGTTATGACAGCCTTCGGAATTAGTTCTGCCTGGATGCGCGCTGGCATCATTAACGGCACCGATACTGAGTAAAACCAGCATTCCGGATAACAGTAATTTCTTCATTTTCGACTCCATTCGTTCGTCTTAAACAGAAGCTTTAGCATCCAGATACTGTTGCTGTTTCATATGACGAATTAGCACACGCCCCTCCGGCATAAATGCCGTACCGTAGCGTACCAACCCTACATCCTTTAACTCGGCATCAATCGCGTAGCGCAGTTCACCGGGCTGCGTCTGCTCCAGCATCACCACATCAATGCGCTTCAGGCGCGGTTCATATTTCAGCAGCACACCAGAGAGCGTGTGCATCAACTGGTGCGCGGTGCCGGGCATGCCCTGGAGAATGCGCGTCATGTCCGGCAGGCCGTAATCCGGCAGGTGCGCCAGCGAACCGGCGCGGCTGTTGAGAATGCGCTGCATGTTGTCCAGCACCGATAAAATCACCTGGTTCTCTTCGCTGACACTCTCCAGCTCCAGATCACCTTCAAAATTGCCGTACAGGATGTCGTAAAGTGAAGGTGTCATAATTACTCCTTCTTCACGGCCAGCAACGTCAACGTCCCGTCGCCCAGCTCAATAATGCGCGCCTTGTCCGGATCGAGGTCGTCGCGCGTCAGCACCAGCCGCCATTTTTCATTCTGCTGGTCCGGTGACAAGAACATGCCAGCTACCGCGACAAACTGTGCATTCTCTTCCATTGGTACGTCGAGGCTCACCGATTCGCCGGGACGCACGCTCACCGCTTTCTCCGCCACTAAATCAGCCTTCAACGCCTGGCTGTCGGCAGCCAGCAGCGACGGATAATCTGAGCTATCAAACGCCTTGCGGTCTTTCAGCTGCCAGACGCGCACCACAGTGGTCAGCGCCGCGCCCTGCGCGTTGCGGTTAACGCCTTCGCGCGCGACAAAGTCGAGGTGCAGCGTTTTAATCTGTTTGTAGAAAATGGCTTTGGTCATCGAAACAGTGCCATCCGACACTTTCTGCGTCAGGCCGCATCCGCTGACGCTCAGCGCCAGAATAACGGAGAGTAGAGTTTTACCAGCGGTAATCACCTTCTTCATCGGTCTCAGTCCTTGATGTGTTGACCCGGACGCGCTCATAGCGGCCGAGCTGAATAGTAATGACGTCTTTTATTTTTGCACTCTGCTCCGCTAACTGCGGCAGCACGGCGGTGCGCCCCAGCTGCACAGCGCTGGCACTTTTGCAGCTTAGCTGCGTATCCGGCAGCAGCTGGCGCTCCACGCACAGCTCTAGCCGCGCATCTAGCTTCGCCCCGAGATAAACGTGCAGCATCGCCATAAAATCGCCGTGCAGTTGTCCGCCTGGCAGCCAGCCATTCACTTCATCGGGATTGCGGGTAAACAGCCGAATCAGCACCTGGCCGTTGACGTCGGTGGCGTGTGTGCCCATCACCGGGCGATTCTTCATGCTCACCGGCTGACGTACGCTCATCGCCAGTACGTTACGCTGCTCAATGCGGCGCGGCTCCCAGTGCTTAACTTCGGCACGTGTATCCGGTGCCAGCAGACTGATCAGCGAACTGACGCCCTCTCCAGTGCGACCCGGCAGCAGCATCACCGGCAGCAGCGCCAGAAAACGCGAGACTGGCGTTGCCACATTTTCGGCGCACCCTTTAATGCCCAGTCCGGCCAGCCCCAGCAAATACTGCGAGGTATTATCGCGACCACCATCTGCGAAGGTTGCCGGATAGGAATACTTGCGCCAGATGCGGTAGAACTGCGTGGTAAGACGGTGGTTGAAGATATCGAGGAAATCCTGCATCGCTTCATGCCCATCGCGACGCTGGGCGATGTCATCGATATACCGCGTTGGCAGCGGCGATTCGGTGCCATATAACCCCATAAAATTGACGCGCACCGTCGGCGGCAAACCAGGACGTGCAGGGTTTTCATAGCTACGGATTTCGCCCGCCGGGAAGCCCATGCCCGGATGCGGACGGAAGCGCACCGGCTCATGGCGTACCTGCCAACCGCTGCCGGGCACTGGCGCGTCGGGATTGCTTTGCTCAAGCAGCTGGCAAAAGCGGTAAAAGTTCATGTACGGCAGCCGGTCACCCAGCTGCGCAATTAGCCGGGCAGGCGCTGGCTGTGATTCTCTTTCCACCGGATGCATTTTCCTTCTGGCCGGATGATAAGGGAGAGCTGGATGAACTGGTTCATGTCGGCGTAAAGCGACAGGAAGCGGTTGAGCATCTCGCCGAAAAGGTTGATGTCGCCGTCACCGGTGAAACCGTTGCTGTCCAGAGTGATTTCCACCTCAAGACCACGCAGCAGATAACCGTTTTCAAAGCGCTGCAGGCGGTGATGCTGCACGTCGAGAATGGCGTCGAGCTTGCGGTTACACAGCTCGTCATCCTGCCAGTTGTAGAGCGCCAGCGTGCCGCATAGCACTTCTGCACTGCTCATCATATTGATGAAGCCCGAGCCAAGGTGGCTCAGCACGCGCCAGTGAAAGCGATCTTCTGCCGGTGGATAAGCGGGCAGCGTTGGACGACACAGGTTGCGCACCGTCACCGGCGTCTGTAATACCTGTTCGCAGCGATCCAGCAACGTGCTCTGCAGCGCCCGACGCGGCAGTTGACCGTTGGTGCCAGTGATGCGCAGCGACAGCGTATCTTTAGCCAGCTCCTGCCCCGCTTCCCATTGCTGCCCGCCGAGGATAAGCCAGGTATCGTGCAGTCCGGTGACGCCACGGCGCACGCGAGTGTGGAAGTAGCGCTCAGGTGCCTGACGACGCATCATGCCGCCCTTGTGGCGGAAACTGGAGAACGGCACATAATCCGCGCTGCCGCCAATCCCCGAACCGTTAACCGCATCCACCGCATAAATTTCGGTATGCCCATCCTGCAGGCGTTTAGGCCGCAGCAGATATTCACTCTCCAGCCCGCTGACCGTCAGCGGATCGGCTTCCAGCGTGAACAGGTTAATCACCGGCACGCAGTGCAGCCGCAGTGATTCATCCGTCACAGGCAGGTCGCTCTGCCACTGCGCGCTGAACACCACCTCAATATCGAAATACGTGAGGCCCGTCGGCAACGTAACGTTCTCCAGCCCGTTGAGATGTACGAAGCGGAATTTCTCCGGGAAAGTGAAATACTCCAGCAGCAACTGATAGCCGCTGAAAGCACTGTCGCCTTTCGGCCACAGGCGATCATCGTCACCAAAGCCGCCGGGACTGAACCAGCCGTCAAGCCGCGCACGCTCTTCCTGACCCGCGAGGCGGATATACAACGCCGCCTGGCGACGCGTCAGCATCTGGTGCAAAGCATTGCCAACCGGCACGTCTTCGCCCAGCCAGAAGCGCAGGCGGCTCAGATCGGTCTGATTCCAGTCGGCCTGACCGCTGCTGTTAATGCGGATGCGCAGCAGCGAGCGCCCGTCTGGTTCGGTTGCCATGGTCACGCCGGCTACTTCCAGCGGATTCAGCGTTAGCGCCTGCGTGGTGCGATAGCGGCACACGGTATTTTTCGGGCCAACCGGACGCGAATAGACTTCCAGTCCGGCTGGCGCGACCTCCGCCATTTTCATTTTTGGCAGGTCCGGCGTCAGCGCTACCACCGACAGCGACGGAATGGTGCGCAGGTAGTGCGGCCAGAGCATGCTGACCAGCCCTTCGGTCAGCTCCGGCAGGTCGTCATCAATTTTCTGACGCAGGCGACCAACGGAAAAGGCAAAGCCCTCCAGCAGACGTTCAACAAACGGATCCGGCGCGCCATCCCGATAAAGCTTGAGCATCGCAGCGCGATCAGGATGCGTGGCGGCAAATTCCTTCGCGGCATCACGCAGGTAGCGCATTTCGGTATCGTAATAGCGCAGGGTGAGATCTTTCATTATGTAGCTCTGATTTTATTTTTATTGCGTTAATGTGGAAGCGGTGATGGTCTTACTGAAGGTTTGCAACACAAATATGTCAGGTAAAAAATAACGCTCAAATTCAATACGAGACTTGCCCAAATCGATATAGAGAGTGCAATATTCCATGAAAAATGATTTGCAATACTGCTGACCAGAGCACCAAGGAATGCAGGAATAATAAAAATATTGCTAAGTAGCAGGCTACTAAACCACCAACCACTCCGACCAATATCATGCATTCTTCTTACGCCCAAAGACATAACAGGGATGATAAGGATGCTTATAAATAAAAGTTGAAGAGAAAACCCCATCGAAAGGAACAATAAAACATCAACTATGCCACTTCCGGTCAGAGTTAGCATTCCAGTTAATGCAGAATAGAAATTGAGAAACATTAAATTAACCAGAATGAAAACCCAAAATTCTTTCCGAGTCGCATATCCTTTATAGTTAAAGGTGTTGCGCCAGCCAGAAATGTAACATCGAACAATGATTTTGAACACCTCAAACCTCACTTATTGACATAATGCATATAATTAAAACCTATAATCATTGCATCGCATAAATCAAATAAAGAGGACTGAGAATGACATCACCTATCAAAGTAACAGGTGTCATTGCAAGGTTGAATGCCAGCTTTCCAGCATCAATGTTACTGGAAAAATAATCAGAGTAAAAACGGACTTGATAACTATCATTTAGAGATGAAGCATCCGGGAATGAATTTCCTAAGCGCTGTCTGTTTATGATAATTCCTTCGATGCTTACCAGTCGATGATAGTAACCATTAGTTGATTTAAATCCATTTCTTTCAAGCAATGTTTTTTGCGATGCCGTTAATTCAGCCACAGACTGTCTGGTCATGACATTCATTACTTGCTTAAAGGCAGCATTAACATTTTTATCATAATAGCTATTCACGCCGATATTTATGTATTTCTCATGATCATTCATTTTCAATGGGATATTTTTGATGATCGCATCTAAGGCGAGCAACTCATTACCATTAACTGTCACGAAGTAAATATTTTTCTCACCCACAAATCCAACACCATTTTCTGGAAGTCTGATGAAGTCTTTTTTATCTTTCCCCCCACTTACTGTCAGGCTTATGTTGTTATATTTAAATATGCCATTAACCCTGTCTGAAATTTTTATTTCTCGGTTATATCCTTTTGATTGATAGTCATTTAAAGTCCATAAGAGCTGAGTGCAACCGGTTAATAAACACACCATAACCAGAGCGAGTACACGAATAGATAACATTGCAACATCCTTTTGAATTATTAACCCAACAGCACCACAGCTCGCGCTGCATCAATATCCACCAGCCCGGCCAGCAGTAATTCCATTTCCGGCTGCATTCGTGCTTTATCCGCTTCACTACGCCCGGCGCGAGTGCGTAGGAGTTTTAACCGCCTCGATTTCACTTCAAACAGCAGCGACGGTTCCCACTGGCTAAGCGTCATGTCATCTGCGCTGCTATCCAGCCCGCTAAGCAGGTGCAGCGCCATTTCCTGACGTCCGAACTGCTCGGCGACGCGCGCCATCAGCAGGCGCAGCAGCCACCGCTGACGCGGTGAAGCATTTCCCGGTCGTTGCTGCAGCCAGTTCAGCGCGGTTTCAATGCCTTCACGGTCAGCCAGTTCCACCGCTTCGCTTTCCAGTTGCAGGATGTCATCTTCATTGCTGGCACCAGCTGACGCTGACGTCCCCTCACCCCAGCCAGGTTCGGTGTTCATCACCTGCTGCTGTATCCAGCCGAGCGTTACCTCATCGGCAAACGGCGTGCCGTCGCTGAACGCCAGCGTTTCCAGTCCAGTCAGGCGCGACAACAGCCCCTTGAGATCTTCCTGCACGATGGCGGCAAGCGTGGTATTGCCCGCGCGCGTCAGCGCCTGATGGATGTACCACTGCAGGTCAAGCCAGAAGTGATTGCCGCCGCGCGAAAACAGGCTGTCGGCCTGCTCGGTCAGCTCCTGCCAGCTCTGCTGTAGCCAAAGACGTTTAAGCTGCGCGCGCTGGTCGGCCTTTGGCGGCTCGATACGGCTTTTACCGTCGCCGGAAAGCGGCGGCAGTTGCAGCAGCGTGTCGTGGCGCAGGGATTTCATCAGACGGTGCGCAGCAAGCCAGCCGCCAGGTTGATCGCGCAGGTATTTCGACAGCGTGCGCGCCTGATCCAGCAACTCGCGCCCGGAGGCAATCGCCCCCATCTGTGGCGCAGCCGGACCGCTGGTTTGATGCTTATCGCCTTCACCCGCCGCCTGCGGCACCACCGCATCCGGCCCCCCCGCCTTGAGCAGCCGATTTTCCAGTGCCGCATACAGACTGCCCAGCCCGGCACCGCCGTGCTCCAGGCTCGCGTCTTCAATCAGCAACAGTGCGCCTGCGATACGCAACGCATCCTGTTTGGTGACTTCAGGATAGAGTGAAAGCGTGTCGAGCATGCGCGAACCGGCGGGCCAGCGCAGCGCCGCTTCACGGCTGCGCGCGCGTTGTGGATGCAGGCTGCTGCCAAACTGCGTCAGCAGCCCGGCCATTAATGAAAAGCCATCAGCCAGCCCGGCTTCGCCATCAAGCTGCAGGCGTGCCCAGCTGTACCAGGCCGCCACGCGGATGTCTTTGGTAGTGGTGGTGAGCAGATTTTCCGCCAGTTCGCAGATAAGTGTGGTGTCCGCCCCGGAAAGGCGGTTCACCTCCTCCTGCATCTGCTGAAAACCGTCGTGATAGGTCGGGTCTTCACCGGCGGGATTGTCCGCCGATATCGGCTGCAGCCAGTTATTCCACAGTGCAGTCTGCTGTTTTGCCAGGGCGCGCAGCGTCTCAGCATCGACACCGCAGGCGCTGATTAAGGATTTAAGCGGCATTATTCGTCCTCCGTGACGTTCAGGTCTTCCGGCGCGGCAGTTGTGGCGCTCTGAAGAAATATGTCTGACGGCAGCGTGAAATTGCGCAGCCGCAGTAGCGCCAGCGGGCCATCACCGGCCTCGGTGCGCAGAATGTAATTCAGCGAGCGGCCATCGGGCGCGGCCCAGCTCAGTTGCCAGCTGCTGCTGATACCCGGATTGGCGGTGACCTGCGCTTTGTCCAGCAAACGAATCAAGCCCCAGCCTCCCGGCATATCGCCATACAGGCGGGTGCCCGCCTCGGTGCTGACCCAGCTCAGCGTTGCGCCCGGCGCTTCGGTGTCTGCCGGCCAGGTGAAACGCTTCCAGGCGGGCATCTGGTTCACGTACTCCAGCTTCTGGCTGTCGATGGTCAGCGTCGTCTGCGAGACGCCTGCCGCCGTACCGGGACGCAGCTCAAAGTGCAGTCCCGCTTCACCGGTGGTGAACACCACGTCGGAAATCTGGCTCAGGGCGTTAATCGCTTTCAGGAATGCCGGGTTGAAGGTCAGCTCCTGCGCATTGATGCTGTCCGGCACCCAGCGCGTGCCTTCGCGGTGCAGCACGCCGTTAAGCCGGGTTTGCAGGAAACGAGTAATGCGGCCGGTATCGCTGTTGAGGTATTTCGCCAGCAGCGGCAGGGAAACTTCACTGCTGACGTTTTTAAACGGATAGCGACCGCCAAAGGCGCTGTTCCACTCGCTCACTACCGCCTGCTGCCACTGGGCGTTAAGGCTTTCAGCCGCCGGGCTTAACACCTGCTGCCAGGCCTGCTCCATCGGGCGCACAAACACCGTCTGACCAAAGCCGCTCCATTCCTGCCCCAGACCGGCGGCAATCAGGCTGCCGTAGTCGCGGGTTTCAGTCAGATCGACGGTTTTGCCCTGAAAAACCGTCTGTGCCAGCGTCTGCGTCATCGCCTGCGGATCGGCGGCGTTGGTGACCTGCTGCAGACGCAGGCGCACCTGCGTTACGCGGGTGAGGAAAGTGCGCAGATTCATCGACGACGAGTTGCCCTGTGCGTCGGTCAGCGACAGCAGCGGACCGAAGGTCGCATCCAGCGGACCGCTCGGCCCGGCATTCTGATCAATTGCCGGCAGCTTCTCTTTGCTGAACAGGTTCTGCGCCGACTTCACCAGCGAGTCGGCCAGCGCCCCGCCGGTCTGACCGGTACGCCCCTGCACGTTCAGCGTGTTCATCAACGCCACCAGCGGCGACTGGCGCACGTCGGCCATCAGCGTCAGCTGGTCAATGGCATCCGACAGCGTCGGCGCGGGCTGCAGGCGCAGGCTATTAAGAAAGTTCAGCCAGGCTGCGCTGTAGTCGGCAAAGTAGCGACTGGTAAGCTGTGCTTCCAGTGCATCAGGTGAGGATGTCTTACTGCTGGCGGGCGGATTATCGCCCAGCACCCAGTCCATCTCCTCGCGCCGGGCATTGGCCACTTTATCAATCGCGGGTTTCACGCCGTCGTCCCACGCCTGACGGGTGAACATACCCGGTACCACTTCATCAGTGCTGAACAGCAGCGCCGCATCGGTATCACCGGTCATATCGGCCAAGCGCATATCGGCGTAGTTGCGCGACACCTGCGCCAGCACCTGCTGATACAGGCGCGATTCACTGTTGCTGACGCCTAGCTGACGCACCAGCAACGCGCGCACCTGGCCTGTCAGTTCCTGGTCCGCCTTTAGTTTCCATTCAGGATGCGCAACCAGACCTGCGCCGTAAAACGCCATCAGTCCTGGAGCTGCGCCCTGCCAGTAGCCCGTACTGACATCCGCGCGCTGCGCCCAGTCCTGCATCAGCGCCTGGCTGAACCATGCTGCATCCATACGCTCTGGGCGCACCAGCATCAGCCATAGCTTGAGCTGGGCATAAGCCGGTTTGGCGAGCGTGTCACGCAGCGGGCTGTCTGGCGGCAGGTCAGCGACCGTCTGCAGCTCCTTACGCAGATGCGTGGCTGCCGCATCGCGCAGTAACGGCAGCGCCGCCTGCGCGTAACGCGACCAGAGCGCCGCCAGCAGCGCGTCGTTTTGATTCAGTCCAAGACGACTGTACCAGGGCGCACCGTGCTCCGCACGATGTTGCAGGCGCTGCATGGTTTTCTGCAGATCATAAAGCGCCATCAGACGCTGCTGCAGCGGTTGTCCGGTATCGGCCGCCTGCATTGCCTGCGTGTGGGCGTTGCTGATAACGCTGCTGTTGGTGGTGAATGACACCAGCAGGCCCGCGCCCCAGGCAATCACCGCCAGGCACGCCACGGATGCCAGCAGGCGCGCCCAGGAAAAGCCGCGACGCTGCGGACGCAGGTGCGCTGGCAGCGAAGTGAATGTGGACGGCAGCGCATCCCAGCGATTATCGCGGCCCCAGTGATTGGGCACCGCGCGTTCTGCACCTTCAGACGGCGGGCTGAATACCAGCCCCGCCAGCGGTAGCGGTCGGTACGGATTCTGCAGTGGTGCAATCAGCGCATTGAGTGTTTCAGGTTCACGCGTCAGCTGGTCTGCCAGGCTCAACAGGAAACGATGCTGCGGCGAACCTGCCGCCTGCTGAATGCCCTGGGTGGTGAGCTGCGCTGCCAACTCCACCAGTAACTTGTCTATTTTACCTGTAGTGAGTGTCTGAACGCCCACCGCCTGAGTCATGCGGCCCAGCTGCTTTTCGGCGCGCGGATGCAGTGACCAGACATAAAGCGGCAGTCGCCAGCCCAATTTCTCATAGCGTGCAGATAACGCGTGCGCAGTGGCGTCCATCATGGCAGCAGAAGGCAGCGCTGTGGCAGGCACGCCGGAAGTGTTGGCAAGATGGTCAGCAGCGGAGGTAACCCAGACCATCGCATCCACAGGTCGACGACGCAGACGTTTGAGGGCAGTCAGCCAGCTTTCATCGGGTGAGGATGCGGGATCGCCGCCCCACAGCAATAATGTGCCGCGATCTTCCTGCCAGAGCTGAGCCGTAAGACCTGGAGTCAGTTGCTCCACTTCAGCGGCAGTACCGGTTATCAGCAGGATGCGTGTTTTACGTCCCCAGGGCCGACCGTAGAGGTTACGCATGGCGTTACGGATGGTATCAACGGTGACATTGTGGGGCGGAGTCTGCCTGACGCGGCCTTCATCAGCGGGTAGCACATTTTTACGTTTTGCCTGTAACCGTGACCACTGTAATTTCATTGCGAGGCCGATTGTTTTGCCATGAAAAACGATCAGAAGCAGGAGCAGCGATACAGCAATTCCTAACAGCTTTGGTCCAATGCTGTAAAGCCCGATCGTCCCGCCCTTTGTCCAGATGACCAGCGCTATTGCCGCAGCAATCAACACAGTAAGGCTAAGGCGTCCCCACTTGCCACGCCACACTGAACTATCCTTCGCCATTCATCATATTTCCTATAGTTACGGTATTTATAAAACGTTTCTCACTATCCCTTGAAAGCATCAGGCAGTTCTCTTTCGTCAGCGCAGCAATATCGCCGGCGACAGCTACCAGAATCCAAGGTGAAAAAGGGCCACTAAGTCCAGCGTACTTTTCCAGCCAGTGGCATTGCTCTGGCCTCCAGGAGCCTTCATATTTGTTGGCGCAGGCCAAGAGAGTAGAAAAGTCATCGCCCCACTTCATGCTGTCACCCACAATTGCAGCCGTAGTGATCGCCTGTGACTGAATGGAAAAAAAGGTATCGAGTTCTGCCTTCAATGTTATACCCGTATCAAGCGACATAGGCCGAAGCAAGCGCGCATGATGGCTAAGCCTGTATTTTGTAGCCACATCATCAGAGGTCAGTAGGAGGGCTGCCAGCGCGTCACTGTATTTATCCCTGCCCTGAGTCTGATGAACCAGAATCAGATCCACATCCAGGGTCGGCGATTTAAGCCGCTCTTCGAGAGAGAGAAAAGACTTTGATTTCAAAATATTCACCACAGGAACCGGGCGAACAGAAGGCATATTTTTCTGCCAGGCTTCAGAGAAGTTTTTCCGCAGCAATAGATCTTCACTATGTGAATCAGTCAACAGTGTGACATTAAGGGGTAAATCAGTTGGAAGTTTTTCTAACGCATCGCGAACGCTACAAATTAATAAAGAAAGCCCATTTGTATTTTCCTGAAAATTGATGCGAATGGCTTGCTTAATAAATTGCTCGACATCCGGAAATGCCTGAAGCAGAGTTCCCGATGTCAGGTAGCGGGGGAGAATGGCACCGTGGTGCAGCACTGCGATATGACGTTTCGCCCACGTAGACCATTGTTGCTGGGCATAATTGGCTTCATCTAATTCAAATTGATACTTATCAAGAACATTATTATAACGCCAACCGCGTAGGCAAATGAGGACAAACCAGACAAATAAAGGACCTGCAGTAACTAACCACAGATTATACTTTTGGATTTCCCCTAACATCTGGTTAGCATGAAGCACAAATAACAGCACTCCAGTGACTAGAGCAGCAATACCAACAATAAGCCACATGATAAGTGAAGGTTCTTTGGGTAAACCTGCAACATTAGATTTCTGACGTTCCCAGCCCATCACTTATCCTATTGCGCAATCCGGCGCACTGGAAATAACCTGGCAACCACATTCACAATGGCAGCCGTCCACAACAATCGCTTTACCATCAGATAACCACTCCGTAGAGCCTTCAATAATCTGATTAGTACCGTGATCCTTTACCGGACAACTTATGTCATCTCCTATGAGAGCTACTTTTTTACCATTGACGATCATGGTTGATGATGCCGATATAACCTGACCTCTATGTGTTGTTTTATCGCCGAGCAATACAAATCCCTTAGACATATATCTCCTTATCATAAAATTTACAGTTTATTACTTAGCGAGCTTTTGTTTTACAAAATCATATTTTGTTTTTTCTGAATTAGGAAAGTGATGGTCTACGATTTTTTCACCATTTGGATAGATGAGAGTAAAACCCTCTCCTTTTTTTGCAGGAGGAATAGCCGTCACAAGCATATCTGGATGAAAAGTAGGCTTAAAAACAATGCTATTCGCATCATAAACACGGTAAGTCAACATTGGTTGACCTTTTATAGTTAGTGTTAATGTATCTTCAGCAGAGTTCTTCCTAATTAGAGGGAAGTAGTTTTTTTTCAATTTCTACAGCACCATAGACATTGTCATAATTCCCATCCCCTCGAGGAGGTGCATTTTTATCAAAAACAAAAACAATATCTGCTGGTATATTATTCTTAACACTTCCGCCAAAATGTTTCATGTTATGATATTGAAAATCAAACTTTATATTGCTCAACTTCCATTCACACCTACCTCCACCATCTATGGCAATACTACTACTTACCCTGTAGCTTCCCGTTTCTTTATAAAAAGGAACAGTCAAAAGGTGATAACCTGCCCGGGTCGTTACCCCCCCCGAAGAAGTGAATATTTTATCTCTGCATTTTTCAGAGCGGTAAATGATATCCATTGGTAAAATATCTACATCTACTGGTTTAACTACCGATAATTTAACCGTCTTACCATTTGTTGGTGGGGATAGTTCCTCTCCTCGCGTACAGCCGCTCAGGATTAAGAGCGGCATCAGGCATAGTATGTTTAATATTTTCATTACTCATATTCCTTACTTTCGCACGGAAACGTTCCAGGGCAGCTCTTCCATCAGGCATTTGCTCTGTTACTCTCAGGTGTCCCACGACTAAGCCGTGCAACGTACAAAACAGCCGGTTTATTTATTTTTAGAATAATGTAATGAAACGAGTGGCGGGTGATTTTTCGACATATATTAATTTAATTCATTAAATGTAGTTTCTTAAAATTAATCGGATCAGGTCCATTGGCATTGGTCGTTTGAGTTCCATCAGGATAAGTCGTAATCGAGTCCTCACCAAATTTCTCTGGTCCTAAAACATTAATAATCTTTTTAGAATGAACATTGGGTTTGAAAACAATAAGTTCAGAATTGCTAACTCTGTAAGTTAACATATCTTCATTTATTAACCTGAGGATTTTAGCATGGTCTATCATGCGGTCATTTCTGATAAGTGGGTAATAATCATCATTTATTTCAACGTTGCCAGACACGTTCATGTAGTGCCCATCTCCCCGAGGGGGAGGATTATTATCAAAAACAAAAACGATGTCATTGGAAATATTACTTTTAATATCAACCCCAAATTTCTTCACATCACTAAATTTAAACTGAAATCGTATATTACTGAGTTTCCATTCACACCTACCACCACCATTAATGGAGACATTGCCACTCACTAAATCATCAACGAACTCTTGTTTAAAAGGGACTGTAAGTAGGCGATAACCAGCACGGGTAGTTATTGAACCCGCAGAGGTGAAAACTTTATCTCTGCATTTTTCAGAGCGGTAAATAACATCCATCGGTAAAATATCCACGTCGGCAGGTTTAATTACCGATACTTTTACAGTCTTACCTCCAAATGGAGGAGATAAATCTTCTCTAAACACACAACCGCTTAGTAATAATAATGGCGGTAAGAATAATACATTTATCATATTCATTCGTTTAATTCCTTTTTTGTCTTGTCGAAACGATCCAGAATAGCATCTGACTCTGGCATCCGCTCTGTTACTCTGATGGTTTCTGCTACTAAACCCTGTAATGCAGAGAACATCCGATTTCTTTCCTTTTCATCATCAGGAATACCAGAATCTGACATCTGTTTCTCAAATGCGATCCTGCTTTCTTTTCGTTTCAGAGTGATATCATGAGACACCAACTCCACCAGTTGATTGTTAATATATGGCAGATAGGCTGAAGACATAGAGTGATTTCTAGGGTCGGTAAGTATAGAATCCAGATCCGGATTGGTATTTTTAGGGAAAAACTTCTTCATGCTTTCTATATTTAATGATCGAATAAATTGCACGTTATGATTTCTTGCCGAAATACTTTTATCTTCAGCCAGGGAAGGAATTAAATAATATTTTGTTTTTTTAGGTAATCTATACTTTATTCTGCGACATCTGGGAGCACTCATAGAGCCTTCGCATTGCAGGCTTTCCACCACCTGTGTGGTGTAATAGAACAGCACAATATCACCATGATGCCAAAAACTGTCGCCGACGGTTACACCGGAGATTTTCTGCGAAAGCAACTCAGCTACAGACCATGTAAAACCCAGCATGGTACCAACAGGGCCATAAATCTCATAAAACCAGTTATACAGGTTTACATCCATCGGGACGCTGGTGATACTATCTGAGTCATTAACGTGTCGGTAGTGAGTTATTTCAGAAAGATGCAAGATGGCATCAGCTGTAAAAACTCTAGGCATTCCATAGGTGTATAATAAAGGTTTAGTCGATTTCAACTCTGCAGCATAAGTTAACGCCAGCGCCCCGCCTAAGCTATGTCCACATAAGAATAATTTCTTCTTTTCATTTATAAATGTTTTTATGTCGTCAAAACTTGAAGGTGACTTATCCTTGGCACACTCAAACGCATCCAAAAAACCCTTATGAATTTTACCCGTTGGAGCGAGATAAGATGGGCACGCCTGTGGACTAAATGTGATGTCAGTTAACCAGTCTCTCACCTCTTGAGTACCACGCCAAGCTACAACGACATGTTCATCATTTGAGACATAAAATAACTGAGTATCATGCTGAATGATATTCCCGGCAGTGGTAACGAAGCGTGCGTTGATGTATCGCTGACTGAAGGGGACGTCTTTAACCACGACATAATAGTCGTTTTTATCACTTAATTTTGGGGCCGTGGATAGATCGATATATGCCTGTTCGAAATACTGAATGATCTTTTCTTCTGTTGAATAAGAAAGATCGGCCATTATCCCTAGATTATAAGCATTAACTATCGAGTAATCTGTTTGATGGTGCAGTATCAGTGACCAGGCCCGGAATGGACACACTTCAAAAACGTAACGACAGTTTAGCTTTTTTATCGTTTGACCGGAAAAGCGCAAATCCGGAAAGTGATATTTCGGTGGATTCGCTTTATCTTTCCATTCCGGCATCATATCAGGAAGGCTATCGCATAGATGACCTATTTTTAGATAACGATATTCGTATCCTTCCACAACCGCTTTGGGTTTTACGGTTGAATCATCCTCAGCACGTCCAAAGGGACGCAATGCCCTTTTTTCCATCTCGTCTGCAAGCGACTTTGCTTCAATATGTAAAATCAGCTCTAGCGGATGTAAACCCTCGATTCGAATGATGCCACTGGCGTCGCTTTTACCGGTATATGAAGCGCACTGACTACGTGTAGCGGCATTTTCGGCCACATACGGCATATTAGGGATGGGTTCTTCACGTTCATCCAGAAGCTGAATCTCAACCCAGTATTTTTTTTGTTTACCTGTCCAGGCATCTGGATATTTGCATTCCAGAGACGTAGTTGCTGTGCTCATTATTTTTCTTCCTTGATATCGGTCATTTCTTCATCCGGGAACTCAATTTTCAATGCTGATGGCATAGCTGTGAATATCCGCATTGTTTTTCCATGTTCATCAGAAACGCCTTCATACACCTCACCTTCTCCGGTGGTGACCCTGTAAAATGTAAAGGGTTGGATTTCACCACTTTCTAAATCTTTTAATGTAAAACCTTCACCGTATCCTTTAGGAAAGGTATGTGGTGGAGAGTCTAGCGTGGCTGGTCCCATTTTCTGCGCATTGGCGCATTTCAGAAGAATATTTCCAGGCGCACCTATCTCAATATTGCCACCGCTGAGTTTTATATAGGCTCCGCCACAAGTGATAGTCAGTTCCTGACTAGCGCTTACAGTGACTTTCCCTTCGGCGCTGCTTATCGTGATGTCTTGTTGTGCTGCTGCGTTAAGCTCGCCTTTCTGAGCCTGGATATCCAATTTCCCTGCGCCAGCAATCAACTGCATTCCCTCTCCCTGCGCAAACACGCTGACAGTTTTAGTAGCCGCTAGCGTGATTGACTCTCCAGCACTGATGTCCGTATTTTTCCCCGACATCAGACCAACGCTTGCTCCACCTGAAGCCATACGTACTGATTTGGGGCTGACAATTCCAATGCCTTCAGGAGCATGAGCCAAAATCCCTGCTTGCTTCAAATCTTCCAGCGCATTATTAAGTTCTTCATGAGAATCTGAGTCACCTTGGGTTGCTTCAGCTTTTTGAGCAATTTCGTTTAAGCTTTTTGCTAGCGATAGCGCGTTTTTAAGTTGCCGTATTGCCTCTTCCATATCCATCATGCGCCCTTGTGCACTTTGTTGTGCATCAGCCGAGATGAATACACCTTTGCCACCGCGAACGGCAACCCAGTCATCTGTTCGCAATTCCGCGCCTTCTCCCCGGAGCAGCCTGTCATCGTCGACGTTGTGGCCCAAATTCAGCTGAGTTTTACCAGCATATTCGGTACTGAGTTTGATGTGCTCCTCACCGCGCTTATCTTCCATGCGCAGCTTATTCAGCCCTGCGGTACGAATGACGTTGCGGGTGCTGTTTTTCTCTGTAACGTGATCGACGTGTCGCGAATCATGCAGCGCGTGAGCAATATAGGGTTGGTCAGGATCCCCTTCACGGAAGGCAATCGCCACCTCCGTGCCCTGTATCAGCGGGAAGTGGAAACCATACATATCACCGCCATAAGGTTTGGCGAGGCGCACCGGCATGCTTTCCTGGCCGCGATCTTTTCTCTCTTCATCTGCATCAAACACCACGCGGTACAGACCGGATGCATCCTGCCAGGCATAGATATCATTGTCTTTTGCGCTGGTGATGCGTGCGGTCATGGTGCCGCTGACTTTTGGACGCTCAAGCAATTCAGGACGCCAGCAGATCGTTTCACTGTAAGGAACTGCGCCTATCAACACACGCATTGCCGACTTTCTGCTGGCGATAAATCCCAGACGTACCAGAATCAAGGGATTCAGGAATAACTCTGGTAATGAAGGCGGGAAATTGGTGTCGGTAACAGTGATTACCTGACCTGCTGCGAGGCAAGGATCAGTGCTCGCTCCCGTTATCAGCGTTTGGCTGGCAAGGAAGCGTTCATGGTCGAGTCGCGCATAAAAGTTAGCTGTTTCTGCCGATGGATCGTACTTATCACCTGACTGTGGATGACGGGCTCGGTAGTTGTAAACCTTGCCGTAATTAGTTTCATCACCATCGCCACGCGTCATGTCTGCTTCCACAGAACGTAAAATATATTGTGCCTCACGATGGTTATAATCTTTAGCCGTAACACCCGCCTGAACTACCTGATGGTGCTGGCTCAGCCCCCAGATCGAATCAGTGCCTCCATCCCCCATTCCCGAAGGACTGCTTAGCGGCAATGTTTTACCTGCTTCGAATGCTGCCTGACTATCACCAAAATGAATAACTTCAGTACGAGCATCTTCCTGTACGCGGAAGTAATAGAAAATACCGACTTCTGCCAGCAATCGCTGGATAAAGGTCAGGTCACTTTCCTGATACTGATTAATTTGTTCGCGTTTCGGATAATCCTTTTTCAAGGTAAATTGATATTGCCAGCCCGCTAATCCATGCTCAGCGAGTATTTGCGCTACCACTTCAGGTACGGATTTATTGACGAAAAAACGATGGCTGCGAAATTGCTTTTCAAGTAGAGAAATAAAAGGCTTTATCTCAATTTCGTACAGAACTTGATCGGCTGATCCTTGCAAGCGACGGAAGCCAGTAACAATGCCATGCACAGTTTTACGCGTTATGCCCGGTAAAACTTTATCCAGAATGCCCGGGGTGTCCTGCATATGTAGCCAGACATTTTTTCGCAGCATTTGCTGCGGTTTAATATCTGACTCATCACTGGTGAACTTGATCGTGTAGCGATAGAGTTCACTCAAGTTTTCCTCAGCATCAAACTCTTCGACATCCGTTTGAAATACACAGTCAGGAACCTCAAGATAATAGCGATTGAGAGAAACCGGAAAGACTTTATTCAATAAGCTGGACAGGTTCATTTGTCCTCCATGACAAGAAAAGTTCTATTTATAGCTGGGCGTGATTAAATTCTGTTGCGACCGAATCTCGTAAGCAACCACATAAGAACACATCCGACAACTGTGATTGTTAATGATCCAATTCCCCACATCATCCGCTGAGGAAGTTCAGAAATAAAAAAGAAGTAATATGATAATACTGCACCTAAAAGGGCAATCTACATGCCTGATGCTAACAGAGTTTGGAGCACTACGAGATTATTCCATTGATTATCTTGCTAATGATATTGGACAATTTTTTCTTGATATTATTTGTGATGATCAAATTCATTGTACATCCTCTCAAAACTGAATTTGACCACTCGATAACCAATATACATTTGAACAAAAAAATAAATAGCAATAATATACTTATACTCTTTGCTTGAGAAAAATGAGTACCAGACCAGCATGACGACACCAGTTGTGCTAAGGATCGCACCTACTGCACGAACTGAAAGAGATGCTAGTATTAGCCCGGTTCGCTTAATGAAT
Source organism: Pantoea sp. SOD02 (assembly GCF_024707505.1). Lineage (GTDB taxonomy): Bacteria > Pseudomonadota > Gammaproteobacteria > Enterobacterales > Enterobacteriaceae > Pantoea > Pantoea symbiotica. The sequence goes on from NZ_CP102604.1 coordinate 3,623,243, forward strand.
GAGTATTTCATAAATTAGCCTCGAATGAATTTCATCGATAGATTTAAGCCTTCAACCCTAGAAAGAAGAGCTCGCAAATCTTTTCAAATTCAAGCGGATTCTCATCGTGCATAATACAGGCTTTTTCGAAGGGGCCAACAATATCTTGAACAATGAAGTACAATAAATCCAAGTCCCCCATTCTCCTTAACTTGAAATAAATTTTAGGATTCGTTAACTCCAAACGCCTTGATGTATATATAGCTCTTGACGCCTCACTACCAAGGTATAATATCGTACCAACCACTGCACCAGCGAAAAAAGCACTTGTAGCATTGGCAGTTAAGGCCCGACCAAGGCTAAAACCTGTCAATTGAGAAAATGCCAACTTCCCAATCAAGTTTGCGCCTGTTCTATCAATCATGTCGGTTGTCTTTTCAAAATTAATTCTCGAAGTGAAATCATCCATAAACACGCCGATCACACGTTCAATGACTTCTTTCCTGAATGTACCCCGCTCTACTAATCCAGCTATTCGGTACTTGTCATTTTTATTATTTCTATAATGCTCTGTATCTAAACGGTCATACCCTAAGTACGCAATACTCACTGAGAAAGAAATGAACCCCTTTGCAAAATTTACTAAAACACCTGAATCGTCAAGACTAATCGCTCTAAGCATATCCCGGGCAATTTCTTTTGCGCTATCCATTGAGCTTATTCTCCAAACTCCATCACTACGCCCTCTTCATCATCCCAACCCAGCAAAAGCGTTTTGGGGCGTTGACTGGCGGCAATGTATTGCAGCAGTTGCTGACTCAAAACCGGCAGGATCTGCTGATTGAGCAGGCTGTCGACATTGCGTGCGCCGGTGTCTGGTAATAGACAAGCCGCAGTCAGTGCATCATAGAGACTCTCATCAATGCTCACGTTCAGGCCGTAATGGCGTTGCAGACGCTGGCTGACCTGGCTGAGCTTCATCTCCACGATGATGCGCATGGCGTTACGCGCCAGCGGGCGGTAAATCACCGTCTGGAAGCGCGCCAGCAGCGCGGGCTGGAAGTGGTCGCGCAGGATCGGACGCAGGCACTCCTGAAGGTCGGATTCGGCGGCTTCGGGCATTTCTTCCAGCAGCGGCATCAGCGCGTCGCTGCCGAGGTTGGATGTCATCAGAATCACGGTGTTGCGGAAGTCGATTTCGCGCCCTTCGCCGTCGCGCATAAAACCACGGTCAAACACCTGATAGAACAAATTGATGACGTCGCGGTGCGCCTTTTCCACCTCGTCGAGCAGCACCACGCTGTACGGACGCTTGCGCACCGCTTCGGTGAGGATGCCGCCCTGGCCGTAGCCGACGTAACCCGGCGGTGAGCCTTTGAGCTGGGAAACGGTGTGCGCTTCCTGGTATTCGCTGAGGTTGATGGTAATTAACGACTTCTCGCCGCCGTACAGCAAATCAGCCAGCGCCAGCGCGGTTTCGGTTTTGCCGGTGCCGCTGGTGCCGACCAGCAGGAACACGCCCTGCGGACCGTTTTCCGAAGTGAGTCCGGTTTTCGAGGCGCGCAGGCGCTGGGCAATGGCATTCAGCGCCGTGTCCTGCCCGACCACGCGGCTGGCGAGCTGGGTTTCCAGCGTCAGCAGCTCCGCCTGCTCATCCTTCATCAGCGACGACAGAGGCACGCCGGTCCAGTCGGCAATCACGCCCGCCACGATGCGCGCGTCGACGTCGGCGGTCAGCAGCGGCTCGCCGGGTTGTAATGCGTCGAGTTCGCTCTGGAGCTGCGCGATGGTATTGCGCTGCGCTGAGTCTTTGCGGGAGTCGAGCAGTTGCTGCATGCGTGCCTGCACGTCGGCGTAACGCTGCTCCAGCGCTTCAAGTTCTTCATCGGTTGAGGCAATCTGCGTGGCGATTTCAGTCAGGCGCTCCTGCGAAATAGCGCCGCCTAACGCTTCGTCGTCGAGGATGGCGCGCTGCTCGATGTTCAGCGCGTCGAGCTTCGCTCTTAAGCGGGTGATGGCTTCCGGTACCGTGTCCTGACTCATGCGCACGCGCGCGGCGGCGGTGTCGAGCAGGTCAACCGCCTTGTCCGGCAGCTGGCGGCCTGTAAGGTAGCGGCGCGACAGCGTGACGGCCGCGCGCACCGCCGCGTCGGTGATGTGCACGCCGTGGTGCTCCGCGTAGCGGGACTTGAGGCCGCGCAGCATCAGGCACGCGGCGTCGTCGTCCGGCTCGTCCACTTTGACCATCTGGAAGCGGCGCTCCAGCGCGGCGTCCTTCTCAAAATACTGTTTGTATTCGCTCCACGTGGTGGCCGCGATGGTACGCAGCTCGCCGCGCGCCAGCGCCGGTTTCAGCAGATTAGCCGCGTCCGCGCCGCCCGCTACGTTGCCCGCGCCGATGATGGTGTGCGCTTCGTCGATAAACAGCAGCACCGGATTGGGCGCGGCCTGCACTTCGGTGATGATGTTTTTCAGGCGCTGCTCGAACTCGCCCTTCACGCCCGCCCCCGCCTGCAGCATGCCGAGGTCCAGCGTGTGCACACTGACCGGCTTCAGGCTGTCCGGCACGTTGCCTTCAGCGATGCGCAGCGCCAGCCCTTCCACCAGCGCGGTTTTGCCCACGCCCGGCTCGCCGACCAGAATCGGGTTGTTCTTGCGGCGACGCGACAGGATATCGACCATCTGGCGGATTTCGTTGTCGCGGCCAAAGACCGGGTCGATTTTGCCGCTGCGCGCGTCGGCGGTGACGTCGCGGGTGAAACGGGCAAGCGCTTCGGTGGAGGAAGTTCTGGTTTCGCCAGGGGCGGTCTGTTCGATAGTGCTGACCGGCATCTCCGGTTGCTCCGCTTCCGCACGCTCGTCGGACTGTGCGTCCAGCATCGGCTGCAGGCGCTCAAGCTGGCTCATGCGCAGGTTGAGCAGCGGCCACAGGCCTTCGCACTGCGCAATTTTTGGCTGCTCGGACAGCGCCATCAGCAGATGAATGCTGCGGATTTGCGGGTTGTTATCAGATGCGGAGGCCATCAACCACGCCTGTTTCAGCAGTGCTTCGAGCGAAGAAGAAAGCTGCGGACGTCCGCGCACCGCGCGTGGCTGCCGGTCGAGAAACGCCAGCAGGTCCTGCCAGATGGCGTCCATACCCCACTCGTAGCGGCGCGCGATGATGGTGATGTCGCCCTCGCCCTGCTCCAGCAGCTTGAGCAGCCAGTGCTCTGGCTGGATTTCAGCGTGCGCGCGGGTCTGACACAGCGAGGCGGCGGATTCCAGCGCCTGCGCGCAGAACGGGTTGAGACGGCGCAGAAGCGCGGCTGACTGACTGTCCATAGCAAAATCTCCTGATTGGGGGCACGCTACCGCCCGTCGCCGTGTACCGAAGCGCATAGGGTCAGCAGATCTGAGGTGGAAATGACTTGTGGTTTCACCCGTCGAAGATGAAAGCAAAAGGCATCTGGCGTGGTGGGTATTAAGGTCGCCATAAATGGCGACCTTACGATCCGCCGGGTGTAAAAATCCCGGCCCGGCGGAGGAATTACGCTAAATAGTTCGTGTCGCAGGAAGGCGGCAAGCGAGCGCAGCCAACGCACCTGCGGCGCGAAATATGACGCGTAATCAGGCGGTGGCGCGTTCGTTCCAGGAATCGGAATGAATGATGTTGCCGTCTTTGTATGTCCAGGTGATTTTTTCGTAGCGCAGCTCAATCTGCTCCAGATGGTTGTGCTTCTCTTTCGACGGATCCTTCACGTCGTGCATCACCGGGTTGACCTTCACCACCTTCACGTTTTCCAGCTTGGTGTTGAAGTACTCCACTTCCTGGCCGGCGTCGCTGATGCGGTACCATTTGAACTCGGCAGACTTCAGCGTCTGGCCGGTGGTGACCGCCTTGTAAAGGTACGGGCTGGACGAGTCGATTTCCTTGGTGAACAGGAACGGCGTGTGAATACGCGTGCCGGTCAGTTTGCCGGTGTTGTTGTCGGTCGGGATGTACAGGTTATGTTCCTGCGCCACCACTTCGATGCTGCCTTCACGGTCCTGCACGTCCACCGATCCCTTGATGTCCGCACCGCCGTCGTCCTTCAGCCACAGATAAACCGGAATTGCCATGTTGTTACTCCTTTTCTTCATGATTGCCGTCACCATCCTGTGATGACGGAGGGATTGCGTCCGCTGCCTGGCAGGCGTCGGCCTGCGGCACCAGACTGATTTCTACCCGCCGGTTGGCCGCGCGACCTTCGGCGGTGTCGTTGCTCGCCATCGGGCGACTCTGACCGAAGCCCTGCACCGCGAAGCAGCTTTCGTCTACGTCGCCGGTGTCACGCATCCAGTCGCGCACGGATTCTGCCCGCTTCAGCGACAGGCGCTGGTTCAGCGCCGGATTGCCGGTATCATCGGTGTAGCCTGCCACCACAATCAGCCAGCCCGGCTTCGCCTTGATGCCGACCAGCGCGTTGACCAGCACCTTGGTTGAGCCGGTTTTAAGGTCAGACTTGCCGGAGTCGAACAGCGACAGGCTGTCGAGTCGTACGGTCTTCGGCCCTTCAACAATTTGCTGGATAACCGGCAGCGGTGGCGGCGGAGGCGCCCAGCTGTTGATGGCGGCGTCGACCGGCGCGAACAGGCGCATGCCCTGATACAGTCCCAGGCCGAGACGCAGCGGTTCACCGCCGCGCTGCCAGCCATCAAGCCGTGTGCGATCGGCGATTAACTGCGCGCGCGCGTTAACCTTCGGCTCTGCCGGTTCACCAGACAGGTGTGCCCACAGCGTCAGGTGGTCACCAATAGTGCGGATCAGCCGCTGGTTGTTGAGGAACGACGCCAGCAGCGCCAGTGCCAGAAATACCACCACAATCATGCCCGCCGCGCGCGCCAGCCGCAGGCGTCGGCTGATACCCTGCCTGCGCGGCAAGCCAGCCAGCAACGCATCTGGCAACGGCAGCGCGACATCGGTGCCTGCGGGAGCATAAGGCAGCGTGGTCAGCCCGGTGAGATGCTGCGCCCACAGGTTGTCCGCCAGCGCCGTCACCGGCGTCAGACAAATCCCTGCGCGGCAAGGCTTACTCTGCGTCAGCGGCGTAATGTGCTTTTCCTGCCACATCAGCAGACTGTCCAGCCACTGCATTTGCACCAGGCGCGACGGCTGCTCCCGGAACCATTCAGCCAGCGGCATCGTATCGTTGCCGGCGATGCACGCCTGCAGCGCCCCCTGGCCCGGCGTGATGCTGAACCATTCTGCTTCGTGGTTCGGATGTGATACCCAGCATGCAGTCCACAGCGGTGGTGCGCACTTCAGCACGCGGCGACACTGCAGCAGCGCACGCTGCCAGCCGTGAAAGTGGGAAGTAAAATGCTCAGCAGATGTGTGCTGCTCCGGCACCACTGCCAGCAGCAGCGAGACCTGTGGCAGCAGCGCCGGACGCTGAGTGGTGATGTAATCAGCCATCGCAGCGAGTTGCCCGGGCGCATCAACCGGCAGATACCAGCCCTGCGCGGTTTCACGCGGCTGATTGCCGGAGAACAGCGATGCACTGTCGCCACACACCAGCACTACCGCACCGCGAAAATCTTCAGGAGGCAGACGATCATCGGCCACAGCGATTTCCACATCACGCTGGCGTGCCTGCCGCCACAGCATCAGTCCGGCGACCAGCAACACCAGCAGGCACAGCGCCGCCGCAGTAATGCCCGAAAGCGGCCAGAAGCCGAGGATCAGCCACAATGTAAGCACTAAGGCCAGCACGATCAGCGCGTAATTACCGATACCGCGTCTCACTTGCCCATCCCCGATATACCGGACACCATCTGCGCCAGCCAGCCGTCGAGGACGAACCACAGGCCGCCAAGCAGCACGGCGGCGACCACCCAGCTCATCCAGTAAAAACGGCGACCTGTGCGCATGCCTGCCGGACGCACCACCAGCGGCGCATCCTGCGCCAGGGCAAACGGTGGCACATGCGTCGCCAACTCGCGCACCACGTCCTCGCGGCGTTCATCATCCTGCTCGCGATAATGGCCAACAAAACCCAGTTGTAACGTGCGATACAGACATGTCAGCACCGTCTCGTCCGCAGCGGGTTCGCGCAGCAATTCGCGAATACGTTCCCACAACGCCTCGCCACCGTTAAGCGAGTTAAAGAAACGCACCTGCAGCGGGTCACGGCTCCAGCGCAGCCAGCCGTCATCCTGCTGACCGCGGTTCAGCACCGCTTCGTCCAGCAACACACAAAAGGCGTACAGCATGTGGTCGCGATTGGCTTCGCTAAAACCCGCCTCCGTCAGCGCCTGGCGGGCATCGTTCACCCAGCCGGTAGCGCGACGATAGAGCGCATCGCCATTGTCAATCTGCTGACCGCAGCGTAGCTGGCTGACCATTAGCCAGCCGGCAAAGAAAAGGCGCTCGGTCAGCGCGTTATTGCTGTTCATGAGCGCAGTACCGCATAGAGTTCAAGTTTCAATTCGCCCAGCGATTCCGGGGTGTAGAAGGTGCAGCCGCCAGAATCGAGCATCGCGCGCGCCGCCGCCGTTGACAGGTCGAGCGCGAAATACTGGTTCTCCAGGCGCAGCGGGATAGCGGCAGGCACGTGCGGCAGCGGGCGGATGGTCATGCCGCTTAGCGCGATGTTGACCACCTCCGACACGTCGTCATGGCTGCCTGCTTTACACAGCAGCGGGAAGCGGCTCTGCAGCTCGTGGTTTGGCAGCGTGGAGCGCACCGACAGATAGAAATCTGCCCCTTCGCGCAGCCGCGCGTCGTGGAATCGCCCCTTCCACAGCACGCCTTCACGGCTTAGGTCGATGGAGATGACGCGCGATGGCAGGCTGGCTTCCAGCAAAGAATCCAGCAGCGAAAACAGCGGCGGAAACACCTGCTCCGGCGCGTCGTGCCGATAAGCCGGGATATTTCCGGCATCGTGTTCGAGAGAGAAAGTCAGCAGGCCGCCAGCCAGGCGCGCCAGCTCTCGGTACAGCAGTTCCGGATGACGGGTTGGTGACTGGAACAACTCCAGCAGCACCGGCTCGGCGCTGTTCAGTGCGTTGAGCAGCCAGAACAGCGAGACGTCGGCGACAGCAAAATCGGCCATGCGCTCGTTGCTCTCGCGGCGCAGCGCCATCAGTCGCTGACGGCGGGCACTCAGACGATGTAGCAGGTCACCCAGCGCTGTCAGCACCGCCGGACTGGCCGACAGCGACAGCATCGGTGGAATAAAGGACGCATCGCGTGTCCACTGTCCCTGCGCATTACGCACAAGGCGCGCCACCGGACAGGTGAGATACGCGCCGTTTTCCTGATTCGCAAGACGCAGACGCAGAGCAAAATGCTGCACGGCAATGCCGGTGCGCTCCTGCCCCGCCAGCTCTTGCACCTCTTCACGACCGGCCACCCAGCGGCGCGGACGTTCGCTGTCGCTGCCGTCGTCGAGATTACCGCCATTGGCGCTCAGCAACGGCAAAGCCAGCACCACTTCAACCTGTTCCTGGCCGGCTGCAACGGACAGGTCGCAGGCCGGTGGCAGGTTGTCGGAGAGCGCGGTGTCCGTCAGCGTTCCGTCGGGAAAGCGCACCGTCAGGCGGGTGGCGTTAAGACGTGACAGCGCCAGCGCGCCATCGTCAAATTCCGCATGGACCACGCCCCACGGATGCGCCAGGCCCATACGCGCCACTGTGTCGGCGACGTGAGCGTCCCACAGCGACTGCTGCTGAAACTGCTGCGGCGTCAGAAACGCCCCGTCTTCCCATAACGGTCGGTAGATTTTCATCGCGCCTCCTGCGCCTTAAGCCTTGGCCTTCGGCATCTGAGATACCAGCGACAGGTTCACGTCCATGCCTTCCACCTGGAAGTGCGGGATGGCGAACAGCTTGACGCGGAAGAAGCCCGGGTTGTCCTCGATATCTTCAACCAGCACCTTCGCATCGCGCAGCGGATGTGAAGACTGCAGCTCGTCACCCGGATCGGTCATCTCGGTCACCAGCGTGCGCACCCAAGTGTTCAGTTCCAGCTCCAGCAGGCGGCGATCTTTGGTGGTGCCGATGTTTTCGCGCTGGATCAGCTTCAGGTAGTGCGCGATGCGCGACAGCAGGAAGATGTACGGCAGACGCGCGTTGATGCGGCTGTTAGCGGTGGCATCGGCGGTGTCGTAGATTGCCGGTTTCTGCGTCGAGTTAGCTGAGAAGAAGCAGGCGTAATCACGGTTCTTGTAGTAAGAAAGTGGGATGAAGCCGAGGTTGGCGAACTCGAACTCGCGGGTTTCCGGGATCATCACTTCAGACGGGATTTTTACCTGGTTGCCGGTACCGAGATCGTACAGGTGGATTGGCAGATCCTGCACCGCACCGCCAGCCTGCGGGCCACGGATTTGTACGCACCAGCCGTTGCTGATGAAGCTCTGCACCATGTTAGCGGCGAAGGCGAACGAGGCGTTGGTCCACAGGTATTTATCATGGTCCGGGCCTTTCACCTCTTCGATGTAGTTGAAGCTGCGCACCGGCACGGTATCCGGGCCATACGGCAGACGACCGAGCACGCGCGGCATGGTCAGGCCGATGTAGCGTGAATCATCGGTGTCGCGGAACGACTTCCACTTGATGTATTCGGCGCGGTCAAAGTAGTTGCCGATGTCTTTAATCGCCGCCACTTCTTCCATCGACTCTTTGAGGAAGAACTGCGGACCAACAGAACCGATAAACGGCATGTGCGCGGAGGCCGCTACTTTCGACAGGTTGCGCAGCAGCGCGATGTCCTGTGCAGAAGCATCGAACTCGTAAGCTGAAATCACCGCGCCAATCGGCTCGCCGCCCGGCGTGTCGTATTCTGCCACGTAGGTCTGCAGATAGAGCCCGCTCTGGATGATTTCCGGCGCGTCTTCAAAGTCCTGACGCAGGTCGTCTTTCGACACGTCCAGCACTTCGATTTTCACGTTCTGGCGGAAGTCGGTTTTATCCACCAGCGACTTCAGGCCTCGCCACGCCGATTCCACTTTCTGGAACTCGTCGTGATGCATCACCGCGTCGAGCTGGCGGCTGATCTGGCGGTCCAGCTCAGCGATATGGTGATCCAGCAGGTTTTTATCCAGCTTCTCCACTTTCGCGCCGCTGATTTTCAGGCGCGTCAGGAACACCTGCATCGCGGCTGTCACGCGTTCGTCGGCGGTGGCATCAGACATCGCCTGATTGTCCTGCCAGACGTTGAGGTCGCTCAGCTCTGACACCGGATTGAGGTTGATTTTTTTTAACAGCGACGCGTAGACGCCGCCCGCAGCCGGGCGATCCAGCACGGTGGTTGCGCCGTTAGCATGGGTTTCATTCTGAACTGACATCAGCATTCTCTCTCTATAGTCCGTTACGGGGATGATCAGGCTTGATCGGTGGCTAACGCAGACAGCTCGCTGCGCAGTTCATCGCTGAGTGCCGGGTCTTTCAGGATGGCTTCCAGCTCTTTGCGGAAAGTGACGTTATCCAGCAGGTTAGATTTGAGGTCGCGCAGCAGATTGCGCATCGCCAGCATGGCGCGCAGCTGAGGGATTTGGCGGGCAACCTGCTCCGGCTCGAAGTCCTTCATATCGCGGAAGTTCAGTGCCACGTTCTCTTCGCTGCCGTCTCCGGCCAGCGTGTTCGGCACGGCAAATGACACCGCAGGCGCGATATCGGCCAGCACGCTGTTGAAGTTGTTTTTGTTGACGTTGATTTTTTCGCGTTCAGACAGCGGGCGGTCTTCCGCACCGTTACTGAAATCGCCGGTCACCAGCAGTTTGAGAGGAAGCTCGGTCTTCTTTGCCGCTCCACCTGTGTGCAGGTCAAGCTTGAGGTTGATGCGGGCTTTGGGGATTTCGTTCTGGTAAGAGTTGCTCATGTTTACTCCTTGTAAAAATGGCGCGGAAAGCACGCGTAGGCACACTTTCCCTGTGTGTTACCGCGCGAATATATAGCTGGAAATTTTGGAAGGCAACAAAGCAAGCTGATCTTTGCGAGCTGATTTATATAGGAAATTTCTTAAGATTTGAGTTAAATGACTGATGACAATTGAAATAACACCTAAGATAATTCTCGAAAAAATATTTTCACACTGGAACCTACTCACACAGCGGATACTTTTACGCGAATCAATAATTCAGTGTTGTTAACTTTTAACGAAGAGTGATTTTCTGGAACCTAAGTATTGTAACCATCGCTCCCGCTGGACGGTGCTGCGAGCGTCGCATCGAAGCTGGGCAGAACATCTATGTAAAAACTCATGGCAAGAAAAAACGAGCGGTGCGGATAATTGGAAAATTACAGGCTGAATTGCCATCGAGCAGGAAAGCGCTGAGCAAATAAATTCATATTATTAAGCCACCTCTTTCAAGATGGCTTTTTCTTCTTCATTCAAAGTGGCGATTAAATGGCGTCACGTTTGCTAAAAGATTAATCACGCTCCAACTCACTCACCTGCCATCTTACCGAACTCACCCCTTTCTCCAGGCTAATACGGCTCACCAGGCTTTCAAGCTGATCGGTTAACGTCGGATTACCAATCACCTCGGCATTTACTTCCATGCGATGCGGCGGATCCATATCTTCACTGTGCAGTGATTGTAGCCGTAGGCCGCTGCCGCCGAGCGTGTGCAGCATCAAGCTGCGAACCTGAACTTCATCCTGCGCGAGGCAGATGATTTGTACTTTGTAGTGTTGTATCGCTTCGGCGGCTGAGACGATGGTTTGACGGTTAATTCCCAAAGCCAATTCACGCAGCAGAATATTCGCGCACAAAATCACCATGCAGCCGATTGTTGCCTCCAGCAGCAATCCCATGCTGCACAGCACGCCAATGGCGGCGGTGCACCACAAGGTGGCGGCGGTATTCAATCCGCGAATGTTTAAGCCATCCCGCATGATCACGCCACCGCCGAGGAATCCGATACCGGATACTACATATGCTGCAACGCGCGACGCATCGGTGGCGATACCTGGCACGCTTTGTGTCATCAGAACGAAGAGACAAGCGCCGGTGCTGACCAGCGCATTGGTGCGCAATCCGGTCATGCGTTGACGTAACTGGCGCTCACTACCAATCAGCGCGCCCAAAACCAGCGCGACTGTGACGCGCAGTAAAAAGATTTTCCAATCCATGATAGACCTCACTCCGCAGCTCTTTATTTGCGGAACAACAGGTTAAAAAATGGATTACAGACAGTGCGAATACCGCTGGGAATCAGCTGCATTGTGCTTATGAAAAGGGGTGATTCTGGAAGGAAATCCACCGTCTTAACGCGCAGTTAAGACAGCGTGAAAGCTATCTTACCGCGAGGTCCTGCTGTAATCGTGTGGGACAAGTGTCCAATGCCGTTCTCCTCTTGGGTAAAAATTCGCCGCGATTCTAAAGTGGTTTGCGCCGCGTTGCCAACTCAAAAAGCCCGTTCGTTTACGTTGGGTTAAGGACAAGAAACCCGCCGAAGCGGGTTTATGTGCCAGTTTATCGTCCGGTCGTTAACCAACGACTCAATGTGCCCGAGTTAGCATACCCGCTGATAATGGCGGCATAGCTATCGAAACGGTTGCTGACTTCACTGACCTGGTTGTTGTACAGATCGCTTTCTGCGCTCAATACGTCCAGCAATGAACGGCGGCCTAAGTGATACCACTGATCAAAGAAGTCCTTGCGAATACGGTCGGATTCCACAATCAGGTTTTTGTACAGCACGGCGCGTTCCGCTGTTGAGTGTGCATTCTGGCTGGCAGCGCGTACACGGTTTTCCAGATCGCGGCGCTGCTCCTGCACCTGCTGACGGCTCGCTTCGGCACGCTTAATCGCCGCAATTTCCTGTGCATTGGTCGAACCACCGCGGAATAAGCCCCAGCTCACGTTGAGGCCGGTTTGCCATGCCTGCTGGCGCCCGAGCTGATCTTCACGGGTGTTTTTGCTAACCGTCCAGTTGAGCTTTGGCAGACCCGAAGCTTTGATCGCCTCCGCCTCTTTGAAGGCCGCTCGCTCTTCGGCGCTGGCGCGCAAGATCAATGGATGCACGTCCAGGCTAGTCAGTTGGCGATTTAAATCGCCAAAGGAAAGTGCCCACTTATCGCTGGCTGGTAAAGTCACGCGGCTGTTGCCCATCAGGCGATTCAGGGTGATTTCTACATCACGTGCGCGCGATTCGGCATTTTCCAGATAGCTTTGCGCTTGCAGCAAACGCCCTTTTGCCTGCGTCAGTTCACTACGACGTCCGGTATCTGACTGAACAATGCCGCTGAGCATTTTAGTCAGTTCTGCCATACGCCCCAGATATTGTTTGCTGATGGCAATGACATGCTGCTGTTTATTCCACTCAATCAACGCATTACTTACCTGCATCGCCAGATCTTCACGCTGTGCCTGCACTGACTGTAAGGCTGATTTAACGCGCTCTTCACGACTTTCAATGGTGCGACTGGTTTGGCCAAAGTCGATAAGGTTGGTCGCCACTGAAACACCTAATGATGGCGTATTCCCCTGGTATTCATAATTCTTCGTGCCACTACCAAACTCTTTGGTGGCGGATGCGGCGCTGACATCAACCTGCGGCCAGCGCTGGCCTTTTGCTTCATCTACGCTGGCTTCAGCCGCATCACCCTGAGCGATGTAGGACTTCAGCGAGGGGCTAATACGCCAGGTAATGCGCGCCGCTGAGAGAAACTTTTGACGAATTTCACTCTCGGCAACCGTTTCATTAGCCCCACCGCTCAGCGTCACCGGGGAAGTCACTGCAGCATCGGCTGAAGGCGTGCTTACAAAATTGATATTTGCCTGTGGGCTTTCCACTGGAGCATAAGTTGAGGTTTGCGCAGGTTGAGGCTGACTCACGTTCCGCGCCGGTTGCAGCGGATTGAACGGCTTTGGCTCGGGACGACGCTGTTCCTCAGTCAGGAAACCGCCACCCTGAATTTCAGCCGGCTGGCTCGGGTTGGCGCTGATCGTTGCCGCACGTTCGACGGCCTTAAGCTGTTGCGGAGCTTCAGCTATCGCAATTGGCGCAGCTGACGGCTGAACCGGCTGAGTAATAGCGGCCGCAGGTATCTGCCTTTCAGCGAAGATCGGCTGCTGCGCTGGCGTAGCGATTACTGGTCGCGCAACGTTTGCCGCAGATGCCGGTGGAGCAGACACTGGTGCCACAGGAACCGGCAAAGGCTGAGTTCGCACCGGCGCTGGAGCTGGTGCCACCGGACGTTGACCACTCATTTCCGCAAACATCATCAACTCACTGGTGGAATCAGCCATTACGTTGACAGCAGGTGCCATCACCACCGCAACACAAACGGCAAGCAGAGAGAGATGACGCGCCTGTGCATGGCGCATCTTGTTATTATTTTTCATGATTATTAACGCTCGCGGAATGCTTCTTTGGCTTTCAGGACCGGCTTCAGCAGGTAATCGAGAATGGTTTTCTCACCCGTGCGCACTTCGACGGTAGCGATCATGCCGGGAATGATCGGCAGCTCTTTATTGCCCGCGTGCAGCGTGCTTTTGTCCGTCAGGATCAGTACCCGATAGTAGGTATCATCCGGGCGTCCACTGGCCGCTTTTTGATCGTCTTTCAACGTGTCCGGACTGATGTACTCCACGTGCCCATCAAGTCCGCCGTAAATGGCAAAGTCATAGGCAGTGATTTTCACCTTCGCAGGCAAACCAGGACGCAGGAAGGCGACATCCGACGGACGGATTTTCCCTTCCACCAGCAGCTGCTCTTCCAGAGGAACGATTTCGAGGATGTGCTCACCAGGCTGAATAACCCCGCCAATGGTGTTCACGCGCACGTTTTTCACTGTACCGCGCACCGGCGCCACAATCGTGGTGCGATCAACGATATCGGCACGACCAATAAGGTTTTCGCTCACCTGGCTCAGTTCTAATTCCAGGCGGCCCAGCTCGGTGTGAGCATCAGATTGATAGCGGTTACGACGTTCAACGATTTGCGCCTGGATGTCATTTGCCTGACGCTGCATGCGCAGTAGTTCGACTTCCGACAACAGACCTTTGGCCGCTAATGGCTCAGCCAGATGAATCTCACGCATCGAAAGTGCGTAACTACGTTGCAATGAATTGATGCTGTCACTTAACGCACGTTTACGCGATTCATAGGCTTTGGTTTCCTGCGCCACCACAGCTGGATCGCTCTTCACCTGCTCATCAAACGCCAGTGGTAGTGAATAGGCTTCAGCACGAAGGCGCGCAATACTCCCCTTCAGACCCACCACTTTGCTCAGGACTTCGCGATAGCTGGATTGCGCGCGCGTCGGGTCAATTTTCAGCAGCACATCACCGCGATCCACCACCGTACCTTCACGCACATTCATTTCCGCCAGAATGCCGCCCTCCAGGCTTTGAATGACCTGTTCACGACTGCGTGAAATGACCTTGCCATCGCCTTTGGTGATCTCTTCCACCCGCGCGTAGTTGGCCCAGGTAATGCCCACGCCTAACACCGCGATGATGATCCACATCACCAGCTTGGAACCGGGCGTGGTTTGTGAAAGCAGAGAAGCCTGCACGTCATTCATAAATTCGGCATCAGCGGCGGACATCCCTTTCGCGCTCTTACGCCATGGCATTAACTTGCTCATACTGCAGCCTCCTCTGCTGCTGCTTCCGCTGGCATTGGCACCGCCGAAGCATCGTTAGCGGGAGCTGGCTCACGTACCGCCGGTTCAACCGCCTGACGCGGTTGTTGGCGCGCTTTATTTTTTCCTTCCAGCGCCGCCAGAACCTGCTCTTTAGGTCCGTCCGCGACCACTTTTCCTTCTTCCACCACGATGATGCGATCAACCAGCGCCAGAATGGATGGGCGATGCGTCACGACAATCAACGTGTGTCCTTCACTGGCACGACGTAAATGCGCGAGGAACTGATTTTCCGTCATGCTATCCATGGCGCTGGTTGGCTCATCCATCAGCAGTACTTTGGGACGCGTTAACAGTGTTCTCGCCAGAGAAACCAACTGACGTTGACCGCCGGACAAGCCTTCACCGCCCTCGCCGACCGTTAAATTGATCCCGCTTGGATGACGTGCGGCGACATGATCCAAACCGGTGAGATTCAGTACGCGCAGCAACTCATTAGCGGTAGCGTCTGGACGCCCAATCATCACGTTCTCGCGCAGCGTGCCGTAGAACAGGCGCGCATCCTGCCCGACAAAGCCAACAGCCTTGCGCCAGTCCGCAGGATCAATCTGGTTTACATCCAGACCATCGGCTGAAAGCTGGCCCTTCACCGGCTGGTAGAGACGCGCCATCACACGTAATAAGGTGGATTTACCGCTACCGATGCGGCCGAGAATCGCTATGCGTTCTCCGGCTTTGATGCTCAACGAGATATCTTTGAGAATCTCCGGGTTCGGCTTCATAGGCGGTGCTGGATAGGAGAAGTTGACGTTGGTCAGCGTGATCTCGCCACTTAGCGGCGGATCGGTGAGATAGGTTTTGCTGCTGTCACGATCGACAGGCATCTCCATCAGCTTATTGAGCGAGGTTAACGCGGCTTTTGCCTGCTGATAACGTACCGCCAGACCAATAACCTGGCCGAGCGGGCCGGTGGCGCGGCTGGCTAACATTACGGTGGCGATCATCGCACCCATGGTAAAGGTGCCTTCGTTGATCAGATAAACACCGGCCACCACCAACATCACCGTCTGGAACTGCTGCAGGAACGTCACCACGCCGGTCGCCAACGTCGAGTAGCGTTTGGATTTCATCGAGTTAGCCGATTGCAGTGCGCTGAAGTTTTCCCAGCGGCGCTGCATGTGCGCTTCGCCGCCAACTGCTTTCAGCGTTTCCATTCCTTCAACCGACTCGATCAGCACACCTTGTTTCAGTGAAGCGTCACGCAAATTCTCTTTCATGATGCGCGCCAGTGGCCACTGGATCGCCGCACTGACGATGATGATCAGCGGGATCATCATGAGTGGAATGATCGCCAGCGGACCGCTGATAAAGAAGATCACGCCGACAAACATCAGAATGAAGGGTAGATCGGAAATCGCCGCCAGCGTGGCGGACGCCACGAAGTCACGTACCGATTCATACTCACGAATCTGGTTGGCGAAGGTACCCGAGGAAGCCGGTTTATGCTCCATCTGGATGGAAAGCGCCTGGCGGAACAGCATACTGCCGAGCACTAAATCGGCTTTTTTACCGGCCATATCCAGCAGATGCGCACGCACAAAGCGCGTAATTGCTTCGAAGATCATCGCAATGGTGACGCCAATGGCCAGCGACCACAGCGTCACGAATGCCTGGTTCGGTACCACGCGGTCATAAACGTTCATGGTAAAGAAGATGCTGGAAAGACCGAGGACGTTGATCAATACCGCTGCAATTGCGGCGCTGCGGTAATAACGGCGATAACGCCACAACGTGCTAAATAGCCAATGGCCCTTAACTTCCGGCAGCATTTCACTGGCGCGCTCATCAATGATCGCCGTGGGCTTCGCCATAACAGCAAAGCCGGCGTAGATCTCATTGAGTTCTGCCAGGCTCATCTCGACTGCGGCCGCGCTGACTTCTGGCATCACCAGTTGGAAGCGCAACTCGCGTTGGTTCTCCTCATTGGTATGAATACGCCGTGACAGAACAATGCAACCGCCGCCCTCTTTGCGCAGCAGAATCATCGGCATTAACTGTTCCGGAAGATCCTGTAGACGACGCTCGACCATGCCGCCTGTGATACCGGCATTCTCTAACGCTGTCATGGCTTGTGATGGGGAGAGCAATGTCGCTTTTGGCAACCCTGCCACCAGCGCTTCTTCACTTTTCTCGCGTTTGTAGTGTTTGCAGATCCAAGCCACACTTTTTAACAGCGTGTCATCTACCGTGGTTTCAATACGAGCAACAGAACGCGCATCCTGCTCCACAGCATCCTGCTTCTGGTCGACCATTTCCCGACTCCTGTAAACCTGACAAAAAACGGTGAGCACATTGCCCACCGTTGCACCTGTTTGAATTGGGAAAATTCTGACAGAAGGCAGGTTTTCAGCCGTCCAAGACTTGTCTCAAACGGTTATGAATAATTGTTTAAACTCGTGACTGAGCGCGCTGAGAGGGGTTGTTTTACACGGTGTTATTCAGGAAAAAGCAAGGCTGTTGATGGCTGTCCTGGGCGTGTTATCTTACTGGCTCGCTTTATCGCAATCGGACGAATAGCAATGGTAAAACAGCGCGTAGGGATCGTGTTTGGCGGCAAATCAGCCGAGCATGAAGTGTCATTACAATCAGCCAAAAACATCCTCGAAGCCATCGATAAGAGCAAGTATGACGTGGTGTTACTGGGCATTGATAAACAGGGTGAATGGCATCTCAATGATGCATCAGGATTTTTGCTCAACGCTGAGAATCCGAAGCTGATTGCCCTTAATCGTTCAGGTGAAAATGTCGCGCTGGTACCAGGAAGTTCGTCCCAGCAGTTGATTACCCGTCAGCAAGCGCAGCCGTTGTCACAGCTGGATGTCATTTTCCCCATCGTGCACGGCACGCTGGGTGAAGATGGTTCGCTACAGGGCTTATTACGTATGGCGAATCTGCCGTTTGTCGGCTCTGACGTGCTCGGTTCTGCAGTCAGCATGGACAAAGATTTCACCAAGCGCCTGCTGCGTGATGCCGGGCTGAACGTCGCCCCCTGGCTGAGCGTGACGCAGGCACAGCGTGCGAGTATTAATGCTGAGGCCGTGATTGCGCGCTTTGGTCTGCCGCTGTTTATCAAACCGGCTAATCAGGGATCGTCCGTCGGCGTAAGCAAAGTGGACAGCGCTGAAGCGTTCGATGCTGCGCTGGATCTGGCCTTTACGTTTGACCGCAAAGTCTTAATCGAGCAAGGGATCAAGGGACGCGAGATTGAGTGTGCGGTGCTCGGCAACGATGCACCAGAAGCCAGCCCGTGCGGCGAAGTGGTAGTCCATGATGCCTTCTACTCCTACGACACCAAATATATCAGCGAAAGCGGCGCGCAAGTAGTGGTGCCAGCAGCGATCAGCGATGAAGCCAGCGAGGCAATTCGTCAAGTGGCGATTACCGCGTTTCAGGCGCTGGAGTGTTTTGGTATGGCGCGTGTTGACGTGTTCCTGACGGAAAGCGGCGAGATCATTGTTAATGAAGTGAACACCTTGCCCGGCTTCACCAACATCAGCATGTATCCGAAGTTATGGCAGGCGGCGGGCTTAAGCTACAGCGATCTGATTTCACGTCTGATTGAGCTGGCACAGCAGCGCCATCAGCAGACCAGCCAACTGAAAAGCAGCGTGTAAAAGGCGGACGTGGCTCAGGCCACGTCATTCATCATGCTTCGCGGCTCCATCGCCGGTGAGGTTTGATTACGGCCATTACGTTTAGAGAGATAGAGATTCTTATCCGCCGCTGACACTAAACGATTAATTACGCCAGGCCATTCACGTTCGCTCTGCGCACTGCCGCGCGCCAGACCTAAACTGGCGGTTACCGTTACCGTGTTGCCCTGAATCCAGAACTTCTCTTTAACCATCGCCTGGCGCACTGTCTCAGCAAGTTGATAGAGCTGGCTATGGCTACAATCGAACATCACCATCACAAACTCTTCGCCACCGAATCGACATACCATGCCACGATTACCGACCACGCGCTGAATGCGCCGCGCAATCTCTTCCAATACGCAATCACCGGCATCGTGGCCGAAATTGTCGTTAATAGCCTTGAAATAGTCGACATCGAGCATCACTACGCCCGCTTCCCGCTGTAACGAAAAAGGTTCATTTCTTAGACTTTCATACAGACCGGAACGGGACAGCAATTGGGTGAGGAAATCAAAATTAGCGCGCAGAGCAAGGCGATGATTCAGCTGGCGGATGGCATCCATGCTCACCGCCACCAGCAATGGGCTGAGCGCGACGGTAGCGACGCCGAGGCGTGCGGAGGTGAGATGGCTAATCGGCAGCAGTGCATCGTCACCCTGAATGTTCATGACGCCGTGCGACACCAGCACAATCTCGGTGATACCGGTTATCAGGATTACCAAACTGGTCAACGGAATCGGCAACACGATAGCGCACCAGATAAGCGCAGGAACCGGGAATGTCAGGCTGCCTGCCCCGCCAATCAATGCTCCAACGATCAGCGACAAGATGACCGCTGCCAGCGGCAGCAGTTTACCGGGATGCAGCAAGGTGCGCGGTGAAACGGTGCGCAGCGGGCGCGCCAGCATCACCGGCAGCAGCATCAGCGAAGTGGAGAACTGTTCGCTAAACCAGTCGCCCCACGCCACGATAAAGCGCGCATTGAAATCGATATCCTGCGCCCATGCGCCCCAGGTCGCACACGCCGCAGCGCCAAGAAAACAGGCGGGAAATATGCGCATCGCATTGAATACCTGACTGTTAGCGGAAGGACGCTGCAGATGTTTGATCAGCATGCTGACCGCGACGAGGATAAACAGAATATTGGCAAAATTGACGGTAAACGCTGGTAGCGCCCAGCCGGAAAATACCGTGTCGTTAAAAACCATCGCACTGAAACACACCAGATAACTGGAGGTGGTGTGCAAAAACGGATTCCGCACTATCAGTCCCGCCACCAGCGCATTCACCGGCCAGAACAGAGAGAACTCTTCGGGGATGCGTAAATGGCTGCCGATAAAGCAGAAAAACAGCGTAATGAAGAACAGCGTGAGAGCATTCTTTTTAAAATTATTCTCTTCAAACAGCATAACGCGCATACGTCTGAACCCTGTAACCTGGAAAGTGCCGCCATCAGCCATAGGCATCAGCAAGCATTAAACCGGAAATAACCGTGCGATGATTCGGTAATTAAGCAAGTGTTCGTCATCCTACTCTGCGGCTGGACGGCGCTCAACCTGCCATAAACAGCAGCGTCGGGCCAAATGGCATTGTGGAAACACCAGAGACAAAGGATCAAACTTGCGGCAATTATGCCCTGTAAAGAAAAAAATCGGCTATCCGAGATATCCGATTTTTCGTTTTAAAACCGCTATTCCAGCGCGGACTTATTGCTATTTCACCGCAACAGGCCACTGACTTAGACGAATGCCACGTTCACGCGCGTTTTCACCAAAGTCTTTTAGCACCGCTTTAACGTCGGGATCCATATACTCGGCGTTATCGTTATCCACAACGACCACGCTGTTTTCCGGAATCTCCGCCAGCAATCCCTGCAGTTTCGGATTGTGCATAAAGGTCAGATTTTGCTTGAGGCGTAAAACGTAGTGACCATCATGACGCGTGAGCTGCAAGGCGTTGCGATGGCTTTTATAGATGCTGTAGAGAATTTGGGTAGCGATGCCAATTCCAATGCCGGCCAGCATGCCAAACACAATAATCCCGCCGATAGTGGCAAGGAATGGCACATATTGCTGCGGCCCCATGCGTATCTGCTCAATGAACAGGCGCGGCGTGGCCAGCTTATAGCCGGTATAAAGTAGTACCGCCGCGAGGCTGGCAAGGGGAATCGCGTTGAGCAGATTACTGAACCACAGGCCGCAGATTAACAGCAGCACACCATGAATCAGAATCGACAGCTTGGTTTGCGCGCCAACGCTCACGTTCACCGAACTGCGCACGATCACCGCAGTAATCGGCATCGCGCCAAGGAAACCAGCCGTCAGGTTACCAACGCCCTGCGCAAACATCTCTTTGTTGGGAGAAGGAGCGGGATTTTGCGGACGCAGTTTCTTCAGCGCTTCCTGGCTGAGCAGGGTTTCAAGGCTCGCGACCAGCGCCAGCGTTATCGCCACCATCCACACCGCAGGGTTCTGCCACGCTTGCCAGTCTGGCGTTTCCAGCTCCTCAATCAGCGCCGACATGCTATCGAACGCAGGTAGCGTGATGCGCGGTAAGCCTTCTGCCAGCGCCGGGAACAGACGATCGCCAAATACCGTGGCGGCACAGCCCACCAGCACCGCCACCAGCGGACCGGGCATCCAGCTCAGCGCTTTAACCGATTTAATCAGCGGCGTGGTCCACAGCCAGAGAATGACTAAACCCACGCCAGCAACCAGCATCGCGCTGCTCGAAAATTGAAACTCCCCGTTAACCAGCGACAGCAGCTCGACATCGCCGGCCGCGCCGAATGCCACCGGAATTTGCTGCATGATCAGCAGAATACCAATCGCCGCCAGCATGCCTTTAATCACGCTGCTCGGCACCAGCGCGATAAAACGTCCGGCACGCAGTAAGCCAAACAGGCACTGCAACACACCCGCCAGAATCAGCGCGGTGAGAAAGGCGGAAAAGCTTCCTAGCGTGGCGATCGATGCGACCACAATCGTCACCAAACCCGCCGCCGGGCCGCTGACGGCAAAGCGCGACGGGCTCAGCGCAGTAACCAGCAAACCGCCAATCACACCGGTTAACAGACCAGCAAAGGGTGGCAATCCACTCGCCTGCGCGATGCCAAGACAGAGCGGCAGCGCGACCAGAAACACCACCAAACCAGCCGGAATATCCTGACGAAGCGTGCTTAAATTCATGGCGTTGATTCCTCTGCAGATTGCTGAATTAACCGCGCGCGGCGCTGCAAAGCCAGACTGCGATTTATCGCTAATAAGGGTTTCAGGGTCGTCACAATAATCTTCTCTCAACGTTTATAAATATCGCTTTCAGGAAAATAGCGACGTCATTAAACGCGGCCATGGAGAACAATTGAGGATGAAAGCAGAACTTCCTCACAGAAATTGTTTATAGACGCTTAAGCATAGTGTTGCATCAGGAATATTTCTGACGTCGACAAAGCGAGTCTTTTGGTAAGCAAAACTTCAGTAAACGTATGAATTCTGTAAGTTTATGCAATTGGATAAGCAATCGGCGATATCGATAAAAATCATTATTAACAGTTAAATAAGAGCATCTTTAAATATAATATTCGTAATGCAATTACAAAAATATACACGTAATAATGTTATGCCTTTCAAGTGGCGATAAGAATTAAACCTTTTGAGCTGGGAAGATTCCTAATTACAAAACTTATGATTAGCGGTATTCACTGCCATTGCGCCAGAAAGGCAATATAATTCACTATTCATTCTCAGTAAATTAAGCAAGAGATCAGGAAAACAATGAGGGGAATAATAGTTACGCAGGAGTGTAAATATAACTGGACCTGAAGAGGACATGAATGCGCCTGCCTAAGCAGACGCTATTTCACCTGACGAATTATTTACCGTTCCACGCTTTCATACGCGCTTCACGCACCTGCAATTGCTGTTCAGGCGTTAGTTTGTTGTAGTTTTCTGCCATGCCACTTTCCCAGTCGCCATACAGCGGGTTCGGTAACACGATGAATTGGGTGCCAAAACGCTGATGGTTGAGGCTCACGAACTGCTGACGCTGCGCATTTCCCTGATGCCAGGTTGAACCGCCAAAGTCATTCAGGTTGTCGCCCACATACAACACCACGTTGTAACCGGCGTTTTTCACCGCATCGAAGCGCTCTTGCTTGTTGGAATTGCCGGTGCTCAGGCGCACCGTCTTCTCACTCACGCCGCTGAAGCCCAACTTATTCAGGTTCTCCACCGTTGCGGCATAGTCTTTTTGATCGCGGTTGGAGATATAGAACATGGTGCCACCGTGGCTGTTGACGTAGTTAGCAAACTCCACTGCGCCCGGCACGGCGGTTGCCTGACGTGCCTGCGTCCATGCTGACCAGGTTTTACCCGAGAAGGGCTGGCCATTTTTTGCCTGCCACGCGCTGTAGGCGCTGTTATCGATCATCGTTTCATCTAAATCGACGATAACCGCTTTCGGTTTACCCGCCAGCGATGGCGCCTGATCAAAAGCCATGCGCGCGCTGTTAAACGCCTGCCAGCTCAATGCCTGATATTCGCCGGATTGCTGGAACCAGTTCACTGCCAGTACCGATTGCTGGCCGAGCTGTTGCTGAGCCTGCTGTTTGGCAGGTTGCGCGCAACCGGTCAACGCCAACGCGATTAAGCCGGACGCCGCCAGCAAAGTGGTTTTCTTCATCATTTCATCCTTAAGTGATTAGGGTCAGTTTTTGTAAAGCTTTAAAAATGTAGCAGTTAACGTAAGCTGTGGGCAGCAGAATGCAGCCGTTTGGTGAGAGGAGACACTTATGGCACAGCACCCGCACAGCGGACCACGATCAAGACTATTGAATGAGTTTTCCTGGCTGGAATATGCCTTTCAGCCGGCGGGCCAACCCGTTCCAGCCAATGCCGCTTACGGCCAACAGCGTCACAGCGCCAATGTGCTGCTGGCTAATCAAAACATCCCGCCTAAGCGTTGCGAATCAGATGGTTTGATTGGCGAAGATCATCTGCCGGTCGCGGTGTATACCGCCGATTGCCTGCCGGTGTTATTTGCCGATCCGCAACAGCAGCAAGTGGCGGCAGTGCACGCCGGATTAAAAGGCACGCTCGGCGGCGTGTTGAACAACGCGATTGATCGTCTGCTGGAACGCGACGCCAGCCGTGAAACGCTGCGTGTGGTCATCGGTCCGGCGATCGGGCCGTGCTGCTATGAGCTGGGTAACGATCTGGTGACACAGATGCAGGATCGTCACGATCTTCCGCCGTTACCCTATTCCACTCAGCAGCCGCATAACGCACAAGCGATCCGTCCGCAGGCGCGTGCCCAGCAAGATGGAATCTGGTTTGATTTGCCTAATCTGGCGCGGCGCTTGTTGTTACAGCGGGGAATAGTGGCGGAACATATTGAGGTGTTGAACGTCTGTACTTATTGCATGGCGGAATCGGGTTCCAGCTATCGCTACAACACCCATTTTGACAGCGGCTATCAGTCACGTTTCTCGTGGATCCGCACGCGTGGTTGAGGGCTTCACATCCTTGTGAAGCCTTGTCGATCAGTGAATTATTGCGTTGAGCGCCAGTACGCCGGCTAAACCGAGAATCGAGATCAACGTTTCCATCACCGTCCAGGTTTTCAGGGTTTCCACCACACTCAGGTTGAAGTAGCCTTTGAACAGCCAGAAGCCGGGATCGTTAACGTGTGAAGCGATCACGCTGCCGGAACCCACCGCCAGCACCATTAAGGCCGGATCGGCGTGCGTGGCTGCGATAATCGGCGTCACAATACCGGCGGTGGTGATGGCCGCCACCGTAGCTGAACCCAGCGCCACGCGCAGCATCGCCGCCACCGTCCAGCACATCAGCAGCGGTGACAGTGACGATCCCTTCATCATATCGGCGATGTAGTTACCCACGCCGCTGTCCACCAGCACCTGTTTGAACGCGCCGCCGCCTGCGATGATAAAGATGATCATGGCGATGGCGGCAATCGATTCGCCGCACATATCCATCACTTCTTCCATCTTACGGCCATTGCGCAGCCCCAACGTCAGCACCGCAATTACCACCGCGATAAATAGCGCTACCGCCGGATTACCGATGAATTCGAAGAACTGACGCAGCGCGTTCTCTTTCGGCGTGGTCAACTCGAAGACGGCGGCAATCGCCATCAGTACCACGGGAATGACTGCGGCAAAGATACTGATACCAAAGCCCGGCATCTCCTCTTCGGTGAAGATTTTTGGGTTATACAAACCTTCCGGTGGTGACTTCTCGAAGCTTTTAAGGAACTTCGAGAAAACCGGCCCGGCAATAATCACTGTTGGAATGGTGATTATCATGCCGTAGAGCAACGTTGTACCGAGATTGGCGCCAAAGATGGTGGCAATCGCCGTTGGGCCAGGATGCGGCGGCAGGAAGCAGTGTGTGACCGAGAGCGCGGCCACCATCGGCACACCAACATACAGCAGCGGCAAACCGGCAGCCGCCACGATAGTGAATACCAGCGGCAGCAGCAGTACGAAGCCGACCTCATAGAACATCGCCAGCCCGACGATCAGTCCGGTCACTACCAGCGCCCATTGCAGCCGCTCTTTACCAAACGCGGCGATCAACGTGGTGGCCACCCGTTGAGCGGCACCGGTATCGGAAACCAGCCGCCCCAGCATGGCGCCGAAGCCGAGGATCATCGCTAATCCGCCTAACGTGGAGCCGATACCTTTCTGGATCGAGGCCATCACATTCAGCGGCGTCATGCCTTCGGCGATACCGACCACCGCCGAGACAAACACCAACGCAATGAAACCATTGACCTTAAATACAATCATCAACACCAGCAGCAGTATCACACCCAGCACAATGATGGTTATTGGCATTTTTTATTATCCTTAGGAATACAGAGGGGTGATTAAGGTTTAGGCGCGGCCCGACGATAACGCCAGCCGCGCACAGGCATCACACCGCGACGCGCATGCCACCGTCAACGAACAGTAGATGCCCGTTAACGAAGTTCGACGCACCTGAAGCGAGGAATACCGCCGCGCCAATCAGCTCTTCCGGCTTGCCCCAGCGTGCGGCTGGCGTGCGCTTGGTGAGCCAGCCAGTAAAAGCAGGATCGTCAGCCAATGCTTGAGTCATCTCAGTAACGAAATAGCCCGGCGCAATAGCGTTGACCTGAATATTGTGACGCGCCAGCTCTACGCACATGCCGCGTGTCAGCATGGTCACCGCGCCTTTGGAGGCCGCGTAAGGCGTGATGGTGTCGCGCCCTAATTCGCTCTGCATCGAACCAATATTGATGATTTTACCCTGCTGACGCTCAACCATTTTTTTCGCCACGGTTTGTGAAACCAGGAATACGGCAGTCTGGTTTACCGCAATGACGTCATTCCAGTCCTGCTCCGGGAATTCCAGGAAAGGTCGGCGGCGCTGAATGCCGGCATTGTTTACCAGCACATCAATCGCGCCCCACTCCGCTTCAATCTCATCCACCGCCTGCTTAACCTGCGCCGATTGGGTGACATCAAACGCTTTGGCATGTGCACGGAATCCGAGCTCGCGCAATTGGGTTGCAGCTTTCTCTGCGCCTTCATGCGTGGTGGCGTTGACGATCACTTCGGCACCGGCTTCCGCTAAGCCGCGCGCCAGCAGGAATCCAATACCACGCGCCGAACCGGTTAGCAGCACACGCTTGCCTTCGAGGGAAAATAACTGGCTCATCACTGCTCCTTAGAAAGTTAACTGAACTTTAGCGGCACGGGTTTTATCGCCGGCAAACTGCAGCGCGGCATCAATATCCTGCAAGGCGAACTCGCCGCTGAACAGCGGCAACGGATTTACCACGCCAGTAGCCAGCCATTCGACGGCGGTGTTGAATTCATGGGTAAAGCGGAATGAGCCGACCAGATTAATCTCTTTGGCAATCAGCGCCATGATCGGGAAATTGGGGATGGTGCCGCCCATGCCAACCTGCACCAGCGTGCCTTTGGCGCACACCACATCAAGGCAGCGCTGCAGCGAAGAAGGATGGCCTGAGGCTTCAAACGCCACATCGAAATAGCCTTTGTCGGCGAGGTATGGCGCGAAATCGCCCTCTGCGGCATGAATCACGTCGGTTGCGCCCATCTGCTGCGCCATCTCCAGTGAACGCTCGCTGATATCGCTGCACACAATGGAGGCGGCACCGCGTGCTTTTGCTGCGGCCGCAATCAGGCAGCCAATTGGCCCCACGCCCGAGATAAACACGTGCTTGCCGGTGAGATCGCCCGCCTGCTGCGTGGCGTGAATGCAAACGGCCAGCGGCTCAGCAAATACCATGACTGTTTCATCAGCATCCTGCGGGAATGGCACGCATTGCGCGCTATCGACCACTTTATATTGAGTGAAACCGCCATCAACGTGTGGCACATACATGGCGCTGCCGAAGAAGCGCATAGTAGTGCACTGGTTTTCCTGATCGCGCTGGCAATATTTGCACGCACCACAGGGCTTGGAGGGATTAACCGCGACTTTTTGCTCAGGCTTGAGATTCGGGTTATCGCTCTCGACCACGTAGCCGATCACTTCATGCCCAAGGATCATCGGCATTTTGATCTCAAAACTGCCGACCTTACCTTCCTGATAGTAATGCAGATCGGAGCCACAAATGCCGCCGCGCGTAATGCGAACCAGCGTACCTTTGCCGTCCCATTTCACCTGCTGCTGCGCAACGCTGACTTGTTTTTTTCCGGTGATTACGCCGGATTGCGTATCGATATTCATAACATCCCCATAAGTGCTGTCGCAATGGGGGCCATCAGACCGGGTTATGCAGCTTTAAACTGTGATGAGGATCACCTAAAGGCATGTTACGGGAAGGTGTTACCTGGAACGTGAAGTATGTGATGTAGAAAGGAAAAAAGGCGGCCGTAATTGGCCGCCGCAGAACAGAATTAATAGCCTGACATCAGGTCGTGGCTGTATTTGAACAGCTCAGAATCGGAGCGCAAACCGAGTTTTTTCAGCGCAGATTGTTTCTGTCCGCTCACGGTTTTACGACTGCGTTTAAACTTCACGGCAATTTGCGACACGCTCAAACCGTCGAGGAAACAACGCACCACTTCCACTTCGCGCGGACTGAGGGTTTTCACCTTCTCATACATGTTGCCTTTGCTGCTGAAATCGAGGCTATCATCCAGTGACTCTTCGCTCATTACATAGAGATTCTCCACTTCGTAAGCGACTTCTTTGGACAAGAACAAACGTCCCTGCGCCACCTGACGAATCGCATGCGTAATTTCCTGCATGTTGTGGCTTTTACCAATAAAACCTTTCACACCCGCGCTGAGCACCATTTTGACGATGGCAGGACTTTCCATTGAGGATGAGATGAGAATTTTTTGCTGCGGATAGTGATTACGCAATTGTTTCACCAACGCCAAACCATCCAGTTCACGCTCACCCAGCAGGAAATCCAGTACCAGCACATCAACCACGGTATTTCTTAGCTGATTGAATAATTCATTACTTGAAGCCCAGGTTCCCACCAAATGAATATCGGGCTCATGTTTTAAACACAACTCGAAAACGGTACGGACCATTGGGTGATCATCAAGGACAGCAACACGCACTTGTTTATTGTGTGCATATACCATTTAAACATTCCTTTATTGCAATTTTAACTTTGTCCAATTGTGATAACCACACCGGTTGAAGTGACCTGATGATATTGAGACGTGAAAATTGAGATAACTTATTTATCTCATCATTATAATTCACAAAACTATTTCGCCAGAGAGTGAATAATTCACATTGCTTGACTGGTTTTCTATTCTCAGCGTAATGGATTTTTAGGCTGTCCACTCACGTCAAACTGCGAAAATTCTGACTTAACTACACAATAAGACCACATAAGAATTGTCTTGAAAGGATGATTTGCAGTTAACACTTTGAATAAAATGAACAATTAACAAAAAACACACTTTTAATTACTCAAGCATTTTCTTTATCAGCAGGCTGTTTTTTTGAGAATGGTCGCAAAACATTGATGCCACTTAAATAGAACGAGAGAAGCATTCAAATATCTCTATACTCCAATTCCCTCACTGTAATTAATATCATTAATTTTTTCGAGATGTTGCCGTGCTCAATTCGATCGCAAGTTTTCGCCGGACAGTGCTATTGCTGGTCGCTTTATTTTCCTGTACATCATCTGCAACGGAAAAAACACTGCAGCTTCTGGCTCGATATGATACTGCGCAACCCGCATTGCAATTAGCCGAACCCATTCCTTCGGAATTTCGCAACAAAGTGATCAAAGTCGCAGTAGCGGGTCAGCCGCAGCCTCCTTTATTTATGGATACCGACACGCGACGTTTTGAAGGGCTGAGTGCCGATTATCTCTCCCTGATACAAAGCATGCTCGATACCACCATCGAGCTCTATTACTACCCTGACTACAGCGCCGCGCAGAAAGCCGTGCTCAGTGGCGAGATGCAGATGCTGGCGATCAATGTTGTGTTACCCACTTCATCGCCACAACAGTTGATCTCAAGTGCACCATGGATGTTGGATTACAGCGTGGTTGGCTTTAAAGCAGAACACGCAATCAGCCTGAGTCCTTCACAGGGCCAACGTATCGCCTGGTCCGGAGCACCGCAACGACGCGAATATCTGGAAAGTAACTATCATGGCGACCAACTGGTGCGCTTTCCTGGCTATTATGATGCAGTTGCGTCCGTGGTTTTTAATCAGACTGGGCAGGTTTGGGGAAATGCCGCAACGCTAAATCATCTCAACCGATATCTGTTTGCTAATGCGCTTAAAATAGCGCCAGACGCACACAGTATTCCAATGAACGTTAGCTTTGGCATTAGTCCACACTTTCCCTTGCTGGCGAAAGCGGTTGATAAGGCATTGCAGCAAATTCCGCTGTCTATTCGCATGCAGATAGCCAAACGCTGGCAGCTTGATGTTCACCATGTTTTGCAACGTAATCCACTCGCATTAACCCTGGAAGAGGAGCAGTGGCTGAAGGATCACTCACGTATAAGCACCTTATTACCGACCAAATTAGCCCCGTTAAGTAGCCGTACAGCGAAAATGCCCTTCCTCGGCATGAGTGTTGATGTGCTGGAACTGATCGCCAATCTGACCGGTTTGAATTTCAGTAATCATGCGTTGGGAGCAGCATCACCTTCCAGCGATAAATATAATTCTCCTCGCCTGTTTCCCATGGATATCCTGGATCGGGAAGACGAGGCGCATCCTCAGTTAACAACCCGACCATGGCTGGTATCGCATTGGGTGATCATCCGCAATCAGAAACCCCGCAATATCGTCGGACGCGATTCCTTCCCCTTTGGCTCAGTACTAATGCTGAGCAATCAAACGATGAAAGAGTGGATGTTGCAGCATTATCCCCACCTTAGTTTAGCTAACAGTGATGATCCAATTGATGCCCTGCGCCAGTTGCAAGAGCACAAGATTGATGCCGTAGTGCTGCCAAAAATTTTTGCAGATTATCTGCTACGTAATCATTTTGGCGATGCGTTACATGTTGAGAGTACGCTGGGTGCCGATCCAGCACGTTTCGTTATGCGTGTTGAGCCCGGTAATGAAATGTTGGTCAGCATTCTCAATAAAGCCTTATTAGCGATCCCTCCAGAAACACTGTTCAAACTGCTGGCGCAGTGGCGGCAGGCAGAAACCCCTTTTATTAGCGCTTCATGGCAGAACTATAAACAGGCGATCCTGATGATTGTTTCAGTTTCGTCCGGGCTGATTGTGCTTATTTTGTTGTGGAACCGTCATTTGCGTAAGGTCATTCAACAGCGCATTCAGGCCGAAAATGCGTTAAAGAATCAACTCAATTTCACCCATACTCTATTTAATGAATCGCCGGTCGCGATGTATATTCGCGACAAAAATACCCGGTTGGTTGACTGTAACAAAGCCTATTTGCGCTATATGAATTTCCAGCGTGAAGAGGTGATTGGCAAACGGCTATCCGACGTATTTACAGGCAATAATGCCAGCATCCAAAGTATTGAAGAGGGTTATCAGCAAACCTTGCGCGATGGCGAAGCCGTGATGCGCGATATCCATATGGTATTTGATCAACAACCTCTCCAGCTCTACAACTGGACATTACCTTTTCGCGATCGTCTCGGCGATGTAGCAGGCGTAATTGGTGGCTGGCTGGATGTGACCGAACGTAATGCGCTGTTGCAGGAGTTGCAGCTGGCAAAAGATGCGGCGGATAAAGCGAATCGTTCCAAAAGCGAATTCCTCGCCAGTATGAGCCATGAGATCCGCACCCCGTTGCATGCCATTATTGGCTTGCTAGAGCTGGAAACACGTTCGCAGTCCACGGATTCACTTTCAGAGAATATTCGTGTTGCCTACAGTTCAGCACACGCATTGTTATCATTAATTGGTGATGTACTCGATCTTTCAAAGATCGAATCCGGTATCTATCAACCCACGCCGGAAACTGTCTATTTGCCGGATGTCATTGAGCAAGCTGTCGCACTGTTCCGCAACAAAGCCGAAAGCAAAGGGATTGATCTGCGAGTGGAAATGGATATTGCTGCCTATTGGGTGAAAACCGATCCATTAATGATCAATCAGATCCTTTCCAATCTTTTAAGCAATGCCATTAAATTTACCGACGAAGGCACGGTCACTGTGGTGCTAATGCAAGGTATCGCGCAGGAGGAGGAAGGCAGCGAATTTGTTATTGAGGTGAGCGATAACGGCTGCGGTATGACGGAAGATCAGCAATGTGCCATCTTTGAGCCTTTTGTGCAGGTTGGCGAACGCCATCAACAGCAACTTGGCACCGGATTAGGGTTGAGCATCTGCCGTAATCTCGCACATTTACTGGATGGAGAACTGATTGTGGAAAGTGCACCAGGCGAAGGAGCTGTCTTCTCCTTTTACTTTCGTGCTCCGCAAGGCGAACCACGCGATCAGACACAACCACATCTGTCACATCCCTTGTTTTCTGACAAACTGTCAGTGCTGGTGATTGACGATCATGCCCCAAATCGCTTGTTACTTGGCAAGCAGCTTGAGTTGTCAGGTCATCAGGTGGTTGTCAGCGAAAGTGCTGCCGAGGCCCTGACGCTTTGGCAGCAAGCACCACTGCGTTTTGATTTAATCATAACTGATTGCAATATGCCGACAATGAACGGCTTCCAGTTTGCCGAGGCACTCCGGCAATATGAGCATCAGCATCATTTACCGCCCATTATGTTATTTGGCCTTACGGCCTCAGCCGAGCAGCACATAATGCAACGCTGTTTACAATCCGGCATGGATGACTGTCTTTTTAAGCCTCTAAATCTGGATAGACTGCTGGCGCAGATTGCACACTGTACCCGGCGGAATCCTACTAATGCAGAGCAATCTTCTGCAGCAGTAGAGCTCATTGAGGATGAAGATGCCGCCGGGATGATAGAAACCGGTATTACCCATTTCCCACCGCTCTTAACCCAGTTAGCCGAGCGCGATGCTGAAAGTTGTTTAGCGTTGATTGCCAGCATCCGTAATAGCCACGATGAATTAATGACTGAATTACAACATACGCAAGAAGCGAGTTCGCTCTCCCAGCTCGGTCACAAACTTAAAGGTGGTGCCGCGATTCTTAATGCGCATGCACTGGTAAAATTAGGACGCCAATTAGAGGTGCATCAGGAGGAGGGTTATGATGCGCAGATATTAATGCAGAAAATCAGATTGGAACTAGACCGTGTAAATCTAAATCTATTAGAATTCTCAGAGCTTCACCTTAAAAATCTTCCCTTTTCTTAGAATCATAATCTTATCGAGACATTTCTCGGTTCGCCCTATTAATTCGCCGGACATAATGACCTCCAACGTCATCATTATGGTGCCGTTAAAGGGAGAGATATGTTTAATGCAAAAATTCTCATCATCGATGAGCATCGCTTGGTTGCCTCCGGCATGCAGGCTTTATTATTAATGAATGGTTTTAATTGTGTCACTACTGCGCACACAATTAACGATGGAATTGATGACGTCATTCATCAACACATTGATATACTAATATTAGATCCTGATTTTAAAGAAAAAAATGGCATTGCATTTTTACGAGACATAGTTAAATCAAAAACTTGGATGAAAGTTATTATAATAAGCCAGGGAGGAATTAATCCCTCTTCCATACAGTCACTTAGTCAGGGTGCAAATGGATTCGTATCAACATATGATCCCATCCAAACGCTGATCGCCGCCATTGGCTGTGTATCAAACAACGTCAATTATCTACCGGGTGACATTCTGGATAAACGCCAGCGTTATGCGAATGAGCAAGACATGCTCTCAAGACTTACTGACCGTGAAAATTTTATTCTTAGACAGTTAGCTCAAGGAAAGTCAAATAAAACCATCGCTTGCGAACTGGGATTAAATAATAAAACAATTAGTACTTACAAAACAAAAATATTCCAAAAACTTGAGTCAAAAAACCTGGTTGATATCATTGAGCTTGCACGTCGAAATGGAGCATGTTGAAAGAAAAATCAAGACTAGTCTTGCGGATTGATTGTGTTATGACATGGCATGATACGCCTTGTCCTTACCCCGGACAGTTTTTAAAAAGATTGAGTTTTAATGGAATTAACAACCACAGAGCTAATTTATTAGCCCCTTCTTCATGCTATTACAGGGCGAGTAGGTTTCTTCCCGTGCCTGGCGAGAGAAATCCTATACTTTCGTCTGCGACTTACCGCCCTGCTTTTTTTTGAAGTTTCTCACAGGCTGAACGCCACATACTTCCTTCCCTGCAAAATCCCGCTAGAGTTCACTCATCCGACCACTTTCTGAGTATGTGATCATGTCTGAACATTATGCCCACCTGTTCGCCCCGCTGGATTTGGGCTTTACCCAACTTAAAAACCGTTTTCTGATGGGCTCGATGCATACCGGATTGGAAGAACACGCCGATGGCGCAGAGCGTCTCGCCGCCTTCTACGCTGAGCGCGCGCGTGAAGGCGTGGCGCTGATTGTCACCGGCGGTATTGCGCCCAATCCGCAAGGCGTGGTGGCACAAGGCGGAGCGATCCTAAACCAGGAGAGTCAGTGCAACTGGCACCGCGTCATCACTGATGCGGTGCATGCAGAAGGTGGGAAAATCGCGCTGCAGATTCTGCATGCTGGCCGCTACAGCTATCAACGCGATCTGGTTGCCCCTTCGGCGTTGCAGGCACCGATCAATCCTTTTACGCCGCAAGCGCTTAGCGATGCGGATATCCATCAAACCATTCAGGACTTCGCGCACTGCGCCAAACTGGCGCAACAGGCTGGCTATGACGGCGTGGAGATCATGGGTTCGGAAGGTTATCTGATTAATCAGTTTCTGGTAGCACATACCAACCAGCGTGAGGATGACTGGGGCGGCGATGTGGCGCGACGTCAGCGCTTTGCGTTAGCTGTGACGCAAGCGGTGCGCGATGCCGTTGGCAGCGACTTCATCATTATCTTCCGCCTGTCGATGCTCGATCTGGTGAATAACGGCAGTTCGCTCGAGGAAACGCTGTCGCTGGCGCAAGCGCTGGAGCAGTGTGGCGTTACGCTGTTTAACAGCGGTATTGGCTGGCATGAAGCGCGCATTCCTACCATCGCCACTTGCGTGCCGCGCGCCGGTTTTGCCTGGGTCACGCAGCATCTGCGCGAGCGCGTGTCGGTGCCGGTCATTGCCACTAACCGCATCAACCATCCCGATGTGGCAGAACAACTTCTGCGTGACGGCATCGCCGATATGGTTTCGATGGCGCGCCCTTTCCTCGCCGATGCGGCTTTCGTTCGTAAAGCAGGAACCGGCCAGCCCGATGCCATCAACACCTGCATTGCCTGTAATCAGGCCTGCCTCGATCAAATCTTTGTCGGCAAAGTCACCTCTTGTCTGGTGAATCCACGCGCCTGCCATGAAACGCTGATGCCGGTGATCGCCACCGAACAGCCGAAGCAGTTAGCGGTGGTGGGTGCTGGGCCCGCAGGCATGGCGTTCGCGCTGCAGGCGGCGGAGCGCGGCCATCAGGTCACGCTGTACGAAGCCGACGCACAAATTGGCGGGCAGTTTAATATCGCCCGGCAGATTCCCGGCAAGGCCGAATTCAGTGAAACGCTGCGCTATTTCCGTCATCAGCTTGCTGCCGCAGGCGTAACCGTTAAGACGGATCACCGCGTAGACGTAGACGAACTGGAAGCTGCTGACGAAGTGATTATCGCCACCGGTATCTTGCCGCGCCAGCTGGCGATTCCCGGCATCGATCATCCCAGCGTGCTGAGCTATCTCGACGTCATACGCGATAAAAAACCGGTGGGTAAACGCGTGGCGATTATCGGCGCGGGCGGCATTGGTTTTGATACCGCCGAGTTTCTGCTGCATCAATCCAGCCATGATGATTTTTACCAAAGCTGGGGCATCGACCGAAGCCTGCAGGCGCGTGGCGGTTTGATTGCGCCACAGCCACAGCCCGCCGATCGGCAAATCTGGCTGCTGCAACGTAAATCCGGCAAGCCGGGCGCAGGCTTAGCGAAAACTACTGGCTGGATCCACCGCGCCAGTTTGCAGGCGCACGGCGTGCAGATGTGGGGCGACGTAGAGTATTTGCAGATTGATGATGCCGGATTACATCTGCGTCATCAGGGCGAAGCGATAACGCTGGCGGTAGATAACGTGGTGATTTGTGCCGGACAGGAACCGCTGCGCCTGCTGGCGGACCAGCTCAGTGCGCGAGGTAAATCAGTTCGGGTGATTGGCGGTGCAGATGTGGCGCAGGAGCTGGATGCTCGCCGCGCCATAGCTCAGGCGACCGAACTGGCGCTGAATATCTAATTAACGCAGTTTGACCGAACGCAGCACCACGAACTTGGCGTTGGACGCCACCAGTTCGCAGTTACCAAACAGCTTTTTCATTTTGACGTGATAGCCGAGGTGGCGGTTGCCGACGATGCGCAACTCGCCGCCATACTGCAGGCAGCGTTTGGCATCACGCAGCATTTGCCACGCCAGATGATCGGTCACCGCGTGCTGCTGATGGAATGGCGGGTTGCACAGTACCGCGTGCAGGCGATCGGACGGGAAGCCACTCAGCACGTTGTTAACGCGGAACTGACAGCGCGCCATATCCTGCGGACGGTTCACTTCTACGTTCAGTTTGCTTGATGCCACCGCCATGTAGGATTCGTCATAAAACAGCACGTCCGCGTTCGGGTTCTGTTCCAGCGCCAGCAAGCCAATCACGCCATTGCCGCAACCCAGATCGAGAATCTCACCTTCAATGTCAAAAGGCAGATGCTGCATAAAGAAGCGTGCGCCCACATCCAGCGACGCGCGGGAAAACACGTTGGCATGGTTGTGGATTTGGTATTCAGAATCATCCAGCGGCCAAACGGTGGTCGCAGGCTGATCCGCTAATTGAGGCGCGGTGTAGCGGCTATAAATCAGACGCGCTTTTTTCCACGCCAGCGAGGTTTTGCTCTCGCCGAGGATACGCTCGAACAGCTGCAGCGTGGAGTTGTGAATGTCTTTGGCTTTCGCCGCCGCCAGAATCAGCGTGTCTGGCGTGATCACTTCGCGCAATGCACGCAGTTGATGCTCCAGCAGCGCCAGCGCTTTGGGGATTTTGATCATCACCACCGCCGGCGCGGCGGGCAGTGGCGCCAGGCTATCGATAAAGTGCACCTGATCTTCATCCATCTCATTGAGACGCAGGTTCTGTTTTGCCGCCTGTTCGCTCAGCAGCGAATCGCTGACGTGCCACACAGGACGTGCGCCCAGCCCGCAGGTCAGCGCACCAAAGCTGTCGTTGAACACCAATACCGGGCCCTCTGGCAGCTC
This sequence comes from Pantoea sp. SOD02, assembly GCF_024707505.1. Classification (GTDB taxonomy): domain Bacteria; phylum Pseudomonadota; class Gammaproteobacteria; order Enterobacterales; family Enterobacteriaceae; genus Pantoea; species Pantoea symbiotica. The sequence continues at coordinate 3,659,308 of NZ_CP102604.1, forward strand.
TTGCTGCAGCAGATATTCATCGGCGGAATCCCACGCCTGTAGCGGGCTTTCCTCACGCATTGGCGGGAAGCGGTGCAGCGTCAGCGTGCGATTGGTCAGTTCAAGTTGGCTCATGGAATCTCCGGCGTGGTACACTTTGCGCGATTTTCGCCCTAAAAAGGGGGCGCAGTATACTGTCTTTCGCCGGGAATCCCAATGTCATTAATCTATCTGCAGGGTTACCCTGAAAACATCCTCGAGCAGGTTCAGACGCTGATCGAACATGAGCGTTTAGGTTCATTTCTTCAGCAACGCTATCCCGATACGCACAATATCGTCAGCGACCGCGCGCTCTATGATTACACCCAGGCGCTGAAAAACCGCTACATGCGCAGCGCGCCGCCGGTGAGCAAAGTGATTTGGGACAATAAGATCAAGGTGATGAAGCACGCGTTGGGGCTGCATACGGCGATTTCGCGCGTGCAAGGCGGCAATCTCAAAGCCAAAGCGGAGATACGCATCTCCACTTTCTTCCGCCTCGCACCGGAAGCGTTTTTGCGCATGATCGTGGTGCACGAGCTGGCACACCTCAAAGAGAAAGATCACGACAAAGCGTTTTACCAACTCTGCTGCCACATGGAACCGGATTATCATCAGTTGGAGTTTGACGCCCGCTTGTGGATGACCGACCAGGCGATGCGCGGCAACGCGGCTTAAAGAAACTCCTGCGCTTTTTGAATCAAACTGGTTTTGGTCAGTGCGCCCATAAAACGGCGCTCCTGCGGATTATTCAGCACCGGCAAGCGCTCAAGCGTGACGCGGGCAAAAGCTTCCCAACCTTCACGCATGCTTTGATTCTGATAAATGCAGGGAAAATTATTGTCCATCACGCTGCTGACTGGCGAATGCAGCGTGATCTCCTGCGACAGCACCTTGCGTGAGATATCGTGAATCGACACCACACCAAGAAATTGCCCTTCGCTATTAATCACATACACATAACGTTCACGCTTGAGTGAGCTCACCGCCAGCGCCTGTCCCACCGACTCTTCCGGCTGCAGCGCCGCGCCGGGAATGATCAATTGGTCGACGCGCATGTTATCGAAATCATACTTGGCTTCGGAACGGCTGAAATGACTGCTCACCACCGGATAAGTGCTGGACGATTGCAGGCGATAGACCACCATCGACGCCAGCACCGACGCGATCATGATCGGGAACAGTAGGCTACTATTCAGCGTCATCTCTAACACCATCAGCATCGCCATTAACGGTGCCTGACTGACCGCCGCCAGCACCGCCGCCATGCCGATTGCCGCATACAGCAAGGTATTGCCAACCGGTAAATGCAGCATCACGCCCATCTGCGCCAGCGCCACGCCGAGCAGTGCGCCGATCAATAATGAAGGCGTGAACAGCCCGCCCACCGCGTTGGAGCCAACCGATAACGTTGTCGCCAGCGTTTTCAGCACCAGCAATCCCAGCAAGCCCATCAGTAGATATTGGCCATCGATGATTTTGACAATCACTTCGTAACCGTTACCGAGAATATCGGTGGAGATCAGCGCCAGAAAGCCCACCGCTAATCCACCCGCGCCCAGCCGTAACGGCAGCGAACGCACCCGGCCAAACAGCGCCTTGCTGCGCGCAATGAGTTTTATTAGCAGCCAACCGGCGATTCCAGCGACAAAACCAATCAGCAACGTCATTAGCAAGCTGCTGATATCCATCTGAAACAGCGCTTCGGATAACGGATAGAGCGCGCTGCGGAAACCCAGCGACCACATGGTCATTACCGCCACCGCCGACGAAACAATCAACGGAATCAAGCGTTGCAGCGCCGAGATACCAAACGCGATTTCCGCCACAAATATCGCCGACGCCAGCGGAGCGTGATACACCGACGACAGCCCGGCAGCAGCGGCCATCGCCACGATATCGCTGTTGCGCAGATTGAGCGATTTGGGCAGCCAGCGCCCGATTAAACTGCCGCTCAGCGCCGATAGCTGCACCATCGGCCCCTCTTTACCAATCGATGCGCCGCTGCCGATACTGGCAATCGACGACAGCGCACGGAACAGCGAAGTTTTGGTCGGCACCGCATCAAGGCGCGCATTAATTACTTCCAGATAATCGGTCTGCACCGTTTCCTGTTTCTCAATCGCCACCGCATAGCGCAGGAAAAAACCGGCTATAACGCCACCCGCGCCCACCAGCAGCGGCCAGAAGATCCACGGCCAGACATGCATCGCCACGGTGATTTCGTTATCGCTGTTGAACAGCAGGCGGTTAATGACATCGATCACGCCGCGAAAAGCCAGCGTCACCAGCGAGGCCACGCATCCAACGGGGATGGCGATCAGTAATGTGGTCCAGTTCAGAGCATGTTTACTTCCACTCACCCGCGCGTCCCCGCTAAGTCGGTTAAAAAGTTGTGCGGCATCATCATATTGGAATGCGGATCTCAGGATCAAATTTCGCCTGCCTGGCGCTCAGATGAACATGTTACTCTGCCGTTTTACTTTAGCAGGAGAGCAGCACGTGATTCGTTTCGCCATCGTGGGAACCAACTGGATTACCCGCCAGTTTATCGACGCCGCGCATGAAACCGGCAAGATGAAGCTGAGCGGCGTCTATTCGCGTAATCAGCAGCAGGCCGACGCTTTTGTGGTGGATTATCCCTGCAAGCTGACCTTCACCTCACTGGATGAACTTGCCGCCAGCAGTGAGATTGATGCGGTGTATATCGCCAGTCCGAATGCGCTGCACAGTGAGCAGGCGATACTGTTTATGTCGCACGGCAAGCATGTGATTTGCGAGAAGCCGATGGCGTCTAACCTGCGTGAAGCCGAGGCGATGATTGCCTGCGCACGCCAGCATCAGGTGGTGCTGTTCGAAGCCTTTAAAACCGCCAGCCTGCCGACGTTCCTGCAACTGCAAAAAACGCTGCCACAATTGGGCAAACTGCGTAAAGCCCTGATCAACTATTGCCAGTACTCCTCGCGTTATCAACGCTATCTGGATGGCGAGAACCCGAATACCTTTAATCCTCGCTGGTCGAACGGCTCAATCATGGATATCGGCTTTTACTGCCTCGCCGCCGCCGTCACCTTGTGGGGTGCGCCGCAGCAGGTCAAAGCGCAAGCTTCCCTGCTGGAAAGTGGCGTTGATGCGCATGGCGTGGTGGTGCTGGGCTACGGCGATTTTGATGTCACGCTGTTGCACTCAAAAGTCAGCGATTCACTGATCCCGAGTGAGATTCAGGGTGAAGCGGGATCGCTGATAATTGAAAAGATATCCGAATGCCAGCAACTGCGCTTAATCCCGCGCGGCGGCGAGAGCCAAAACCTGACGCAGCCGCAGCACATCAACACCATGCTGTATGAAGCCGAAACCTTCGCCAAATTGGTAGAAGCCGGTGAAGTTGAGCATGCGGGGTTAGAAACCTCGCGCATTACGGCGCAACTGCTCACGGAAATCCGCCGCCAGACCGGCGTGGTATTCCCGGCAGATCAGGCTGAAGTGTAAATATTGCAAAACATTTCTGGAGCCCTCTTGAAAGCGATTATCGAACTCCGTATGTTGAGCGCTGCAAAGGGGAGTAACTTGTAAGCTGATTGATCGTCATTACGATGCGCCACGCATCCGGTCGTCAGGCAACCCGGAACCTATTCTGAGTTGTAAGTGAGACCTTGCCGGAAGGCGAGGTTTGCTTGCAGCACGATCAAAGCGGCTGACGTCTTCTGACTTCAGCCGCTTTTTTTATTTCTGGAAAAGGATACGACTATGCACTCAGTTGGCACACCGTTACTTTGGGGCAGCTTCGCTGTTGTAGTGCTCATCATGCTGGCGATCGACCTGCTATTGCAGGGCCGACGCGGCGCACAAACCATGTCATTCAAACAAGCAGCGGTTTGGTCGCTGATTTGGGTTTCAGTTTCACTGCTGTTCAGCGCCGCCTTCTGGTGGTATCTCGACGGCACCGCCGGGCGCGAAGTCGCTACCGCACAAACTCTCGCCTTCCTCACCGGCTACGTTTTAGAAAAAGCGCTGGCGGTGGATAACGTTTTTGTCTGGCTGATGCTGTTTAGCTACTTCGCCGTTCCAGCCAATTTGCAGCGCCGCGTGCTGATTTATGGCGTATTGGGCGCGATTGTACTGCGTACCATCATGATCTTCGCTGGCAGCTATTTGGTTACCCAGTTCAGCTGGATTCTTTACGTATTCGGTGCCTTCCTGCTGTTCACCGGCCTGAAAATGGCGCTGGCGAAAGAGGATGATGACAGCACGGTTGGCGACAAGCCGGTGGTGCGCTGGCTGCGAAAGCATCTGCGCATGACCGATAGCCTGGACGGTGAGAAGTTCTTCACCCGCAAAAACGGCGTGCTGTTTGCTACGCCGCTGCTGCTGGTGCTGATCATGGTTGAACTGAGCGATGTAATTTTCGCCGTGGACAGCATTCCCGCCATCTTCGCGGTGACCACCGATCCGTTCATTGTGCTGACTTCAAACCTGTTCGCGATTCTTGGCCTGCGCGCCATGTACTTCCTGCTGGCTAACGTGGCAGAGCGCTTCTCGATGCTGAAATATGGCCTGGCGATTGTGCTGGTGTTTATCGGTATCAAGATGCTGATCGTCGAGTTCTATCACATTCCTGTCGGCATCTCGCTGACGGTGGTGGGCGTGATTCTCGGCGGTACGCTGCTGATCAACGCCTGGGTGAACCACAGAAACGACCAGAAGAAGATCTCACCATAATCTTCTGCAGGGGCGCTAATCTCCCCTGCTTTGTTTCGCCAGTGGCAACCTTCGCCTTTTATATATCTGTCACACTTCCCATCATCAGCAGATCAAAAAACCGATCTGCCACGCATGCACAGAATTATCTCTTTCCTCATAAGCTCTTTTCCTTATACTCCGCCGGGCAAACCGTTGTGCGTGGTGGAACCGCGCACAATACTCATGACCGCAAATATAAAAAGACTGTGATATGCAAAACAACTTTATTGGACGTCTGGGCGCGCTGTTCGCAGGAAGCCTGGTAAAACAAATCATGATCGGCCTGGTGGCGGGCGTGGCGCTGGCGTGGTTCTCACGTGATGCCGCACTGGCCGTTGGCTTGCTGGGCGAGCTGTTCGTGCGTGCGCTGAAAGCCGTCGCGCCGCTGCTGGTTCTGGTGCTGGTGATCTCCTCGATCGCCAACCATCAGCAGGGACAGAAAACCAATATCCGCCCGATAATCATGCTGTATCTGCTCAGCACGTTCTTTGCTGCGGTTGTGGCAGTGATCTTCAGCCATCTGTTCCCTCAGACGCTGTCGATGAACGTCGGTGCCACGCAAATTACGCCGCCGTCGGGCATTGCCGAAGTGCTGCACGGTTTGCTGATGAGCATGGTATCGAATCCGATTGAAGCGCTGATGAACGCCAACTACATCGGCATTCTGGTGTGGGCGCTGGGATTGGGCCTGGCGTTTCGTCATGCCAGCCCAAGCAGCAAAGCGTTTCTTAATGACGCGTCAAATGCCGCGACCTGGGTGGTGCGCTGCGTGATCCGTTGTGCGCCGCTGGGGATTTTTGGCCTGGTAGCTTCAATCCTTGCCTCAACCGGTTTTGATGCGCTGTGGGAATACGCCAATTTGCTGGCGCTGCTGCTCGGCTGCATGCTGATTATGGCGCTGGTGATTAACCCGATGCTGGTGTTCCAGAAGATCCGCCGCAACCCTTATCCGCTGGTGTTTACCTGCATGCGTGAAAGTGGCGTCACAGCATTCTTCACCCGCAGCTCCGCGGCCAATATCCCGGTGAATATGGCATTGGCGAAGCGTCTCAATCTGGATGAAGACACTTATTCCGTATCGATTCCGCTGGGTGCCACCATCAGCATGGCCGGTGCTTCGATTACCATCACTGTGTTGACGCTGGCTGCGGTACATACGCTGGGTATTTCGGTGGATGTTCCAACCGCCATTCTGTTGAGTCTTGTAGCGTCGCTGTGTGCCTGTGGCGCATCTGGCGTGGCGGGCGGTTCGCTGCTGCTGATCCCGGTAGCCTGCAACATGTTTGGTATTCCGAATGATTTGGCGATGCAGGTAGTGGCGGTGGGCTTCATTATTGGCGTATTGCAGGATTCCGCCGAGACTGCATTGAACTCCTCGACGGATATTCTGTTTACCGCGGCCGTATGCCAGGCCGAAGCCGAGCGCGAGCCGCGTCGTACGGTTTCAGAATCGGAGTAAGGTGCGGTTATTGATTGGGTCGCCATGAATGGCGACCTGGTTCTACAACGTCACTCCGCTTTTAAAGATGGCTAACTCGCGGAAATCATTGGTTTCATTGCGCGCCGGTTGGCCATTGGCAATCGCCACAATCATATCGACGAAGTCCTTCAGCATCGCCGCCATACTCATCCCTTCAATCAAACGTCCGGCATTAAAATCGATCCAGTGCGGCTTCTTCTCGGCGAGCTGCGTATTGGTGGCGATTTTCACCGTCGGCACAAAACCGCCATACGGCGTGCCTCGTCCGGTGGTAAACAGCACCATGTGACATCCCGCGCCCGCCAGCGCGCTGGTGGCCACCGCATCGTTGCCCGGCGCGCTTAACAGATTGAGTCCCGGCGTATGCAGGCGCTCACCGTACTTCAGCACGTCCACCACCTGACTTTGCCCGGCCTTCTGCGTGCAGCCGAGCGACTTCTCTTCCAGCGTGGTGATGCCGCCGGCTTTGTTGCCGGGTGAGGGATTCTCGTAAATCGGCTGCTGGTGATCGATAAAGTAGCGCTTGAAGTCGTTAATCATCGCCACGGTTTTTTCAAAGGTGGCTTCATCGCGGCAGCGACTCATCAGGATACGCTCTGCGCCAAACATCTCTGGCACTTCGGTCAGCACCGTGGTGCCGCCGTTGGCAATCATCTGGTCGGAAAAACAGCCCAGCATGGGATTGGCGGTGATACCGGAAAAACCATCCGAACCGCCGCACTCCAGACCAAACTTCAGCTCGCTGAGTTTGCCCGGCTGGCGCTGATCTTCGCGCATGGCGCGATAGAGTTCGTGCAGGCGTTCCAGCCCCGCTTCCACCTCATCATCCTGCTTCTGACACTCCATGAACTGCACGCGATCGCTATCGAAACCACCAAGCGTTTCACGGAACACATCGACCTGATTGTTCTCGCAGCCAAGGCCAATCACCAGCACCGCGCCAGCATTGGGATGGCGCACCATATTTTGCAGCATGGTGCGGGTGTTCTCGTGATCTTGTCCAAGCTGCGAACAACCAAACGGATGGCTGAACAGATGCACGCCATCAATGCCTTCGGCGTCATTGGTCTCTTTCATAAAGCGCGTCAGGATTTGCCGTGCGATGCCATTCACGCAGCCGACGGTGGGCAGAATCCATAACTCATTACGGATGCCCACTTCACCGCTGGCGCGGCGGTAGATCTGCACGTCGCGGTCGCCTGCTTGCGGCGGCAGTTCGAGGAAATCGGGTTGATAGTCGTACTCATCCACGTCGCTCAAATTGGTGCGCGCATTGCTTGAGTGGATGATCTCACCGGCCGCAATCGGCTGAGTGGCGTGCGCGATCGGCAAACCGTATTTGATCACCAGCGCATCAGTCGCTAAAGGCTGCAACGCAAATTTATGCCCGCGCCCAACCTCCTGCTGCAAGGTGATCGTCTGTTGATTGATTTCGACCTGGGTATTGGCTGGCAAATCGCGCAACGCCACAGCAACGTTGTCGCGTGAATGTATTCTAATGGCATCTTGCATAGCGTTATCTCAGTTGTGTCAACGCCGTCCGCATCCCGTGGACGATGATGTTTTGCAGGTGTTGGCTGACCGCGGCGACTAATCCGGGCCGCTGAGTGAGATCTTCGCCCCAGTGATTGGCATCGCTGAGTACCGCGCGCACCAACTGTTCCGGAGTCTGTTTATCGTTATTTACCGCTGGCCACAGCTCAGCAAAACGCTGCAGCCAGTGTTCGTCATCCTGCAGCGGCCAGTGACGCTCGCCCTCTGCACCGCGATAAAAGGCCAGCAGCGCGGCAAAGGCGAAAGTCAGGCGCACAGGCCATTGACCGTTTTGCTGCTGCGACATCAGCAGTTGCGGCAGCAAACGGGTGCGGAATTTGGTCATACCGTTGAGAGCGATGGAGAGCAACGCATGGCGAATAAAGGGATTGCGGAAGCGACGCTGCACCGCGTCGGCAAAGGCGTGCAGCTCATCGCGTGGCAGATCCAGCGTGGGGATCACCTCGTCACGCAGCAGCGCATCGACAAAACCGGCCATCTGCGCGTCATCCATCGCTTCTCCGACGCTCTCCAGCCCGGCCTGAAACGCCACCGGCACCAGCGCGGTGTGTGCGCCGTTGAGGATCGCCACTTTTTGCGCTTTGTACGGCGTGATGTCGTCCACCAACTTCACTTCCGGTGCCAGCGCGTGCAGCTGCAGTTCCTGCGCCAGTGCGTCCGGCCCCTGAATCACAAACTGGTAATAGACTTCGCCCGCCACCAGATAGCGATCTTCATAGCCCAATGAAGCTTCGATCGCCGCGCTATCCGCCGGATAACCGGTGACAATGCGATCCACCAGCGTGTTGTAGAACGCGCAGTGATCCTGCACCCAGCGGGCAAACGCCGGCGGCAGCTGCCAATGCTGGCTGTAGCGCAGCACCAGCTCACGCAGCGTGTCGCCGTTGTAATCGATCAGTTCACAGGGCACCACCAGCCAACCTTTATCACTGGCGCCAGCAAAATGGTTGAAGCGCGCCCACAGCAGCTGCGTCAGCTTGCCGGGGAAGGAAGAGGCGGGCGTATCGTCCAGCCGATCCTGCTCTGCGAAGGCAATGCCCGCTTCCGTGGTATTGGAGAAGACAAAACGCATTTGTGGCGCGCGTGCCAGCGCGAGAAATTCGTCAAACTGTTGATACGGCTGGATTTCACGATTCACGCTGCGGATCAGGCGGGCTTCACTCACCTGCTCGCCCGCCGTATTTAGCCCGCGAATCAGCGTGGTGTACAAGCCATCTTGCTGATTAAGCGTCTCTTCCACCACGCGATTGCGCGGCCGCACCACCACCACGCCCGCATCGGTGTCTTGATGTTGATTAAGCCAGTCGAGTTGCCAGTCGATAAAAGCGCGCAGGAAATTGCCTTCACCAAACTGGATAACGCGTTCGCTATAGTGCGCGCCGGGAAAATCGTGACGGTTGAGTCGCTGCATCATCAGGCTCCCAGCTCAATGCCGAAGTAATCGCGCGCATTGTTGAAACTGATGTTCTGTACCATCTGCCCTAACAACGCTTCGTCGGCAGGCGCTTCGCCCCGCTCCACCCAATTGCCGATCATCTGGCACAGCAGACGACGGAAATATTCGTGGCGCGTGTAGGAGAGGAAGCTGCGGCTATCAGTCAGCATGCCGACAAAGCGGCTCAGCAGGCCGATTTGCGCCAGCTGTGTCATCTGGCGCTGCATGCCATCCAGTTGATCGTTGAACCACCACGCCGAACCAAATTGCATCTTGCCCGGTTCGCCTTCACCCTGGAAATTGCCCGCCATGGTCGCCAGCACTTCGTTATCGCGCGGGTTGAGGCAGTAAAGGATGGTTTTTGGCAGCGCGTTATTGCGGTTTTGCGCATCCAGCAGGCGCGCCAGCGGTATCGCCAGCGGTGCATCATTAATCGAATCGAAACCAACATCCGGGCCGAGGATATCGAACTGGCGGCGATTGGCGTTGCGTAGCGCGCCAATGTGATACTGCTGCGCCCAGCCACGGCGCGCATATTCGCTGCCGAGCCACACCAGCACGGCAGTTTTGAATTGGGCCGTCTCTTCAGCGGAAGGCGCTGCGCCTTGCAGTCGGTGCGCCAGAATGCCGTCCAGCGTGGCCTCATCCGCTTCCGCAAACAGCACCACATCCAGCGCGTGATCGGAGATTTTGCAGCCATGCGCAGCGAAGTGATCGAGTCGCTGGCTTAAGGCGCGGCGCAGATCGTCAAAGCGCAGCACGCTGACATCCGCTACCTGCTCTAAGCGCTGAATCCATGGCAAGAAGCTCTCCAGCTCAATATTGAAGGCTTTGTCCGGACGCCAGCTCGGCAGCACTTTGACGTCAAAGCTGTTGTCCTGCGCCAGCTTGCGGTGATGCTGTAAGTCATCGAGCGGATCGTCGGTGGTGCCGACCATTTTCACCTTCATCTGCTGCATGATGCCGCGTGCGCTGAATGCGTCCTGCGCCAGCAATTCATTGCACTGCTGCCAGATGCGTTCCGCGCTCTGTTCGTTCAACAGCACATCGGTGATGCCAAAAGGTCGACGCAATTCGAGATGCGTCCAGTGATAGAGCGGATTGCCGATGGTATGCGGCACGGTGCGCGCCCAGGCATTAAATTTCTCACGGTCGCTGGCATCGCCGGTACACAACGCTTCCGGCACGCCATTAGCGCGCATCGCACGCCATTTGTAGTGATCGCCTTTGAGCCAGATGTCATAGAGGTTGGTGAAGCGGTAATTATCGGCAATCTGCTGCGGCGGTAAGTGACAGTGATAGTCAAAAATCGGCTGGTCTTTGGCGTAGTCATGGTACAGACGACGGGCGAACTCGGTGTCGAGTAGAAAATCCTCACTCATAAAACGCGACATACCTGCTTCCTCATTTTGTAGCCAGATGGCTTTTAACTAAAAGTTATCATACCAATTTAGGCGAACGGCAAAATTGTTTGCGATCCGACTCACAATAATGACAGTTTCACTGTGGGTATATGGACGATCCTGTTGTGGATATTGCGTTAAATGGCTGTTTTAACGATCTTTCGTCCTATCACACACGCGCCGCAAGGTTTATGTGATGGCATTCAACTTTTGAAGCTGTATAACAAGTTAACCTCTCGCTCCGTTGCTAACGGGATTAATGGCACAGGCAAGGAACTGCGGGAGTGAGCAGCGCTGTTCACATCTTCCCGCTCCAGATAACTACAGCGGTAAAACCGCAACGACAGACTGGACGAGGTTAATAATGCGTAAGATCAAAGGGCTACGCTGGTACATGATTGGGCTGGTGACGCTGGGCACGGTGCTCGGCTACCTGACGCGCAATACCATTGCCGTTGCGGCGCCCACGCTGGAAACGCAGTTGGGTATCACCACGCAACAATATTCCTATATCGTCGCCGCCTACTCGGCGTGCTACACCATCATGCAGCCGGTGGCCGGTTATGTGCTGGACATGCTCGGCACCAAAATCGGTTATGCGGTGTTTGCCGTGCTGTGGGCGATCTTCTGTGCCGCAACCGCGATGGCGGGCAGCTGGGGCGGCTTTGCGCTGGCGCGCGGTGCGGTTGGCGCCGCCGAAGCAGCTATGATTCCGGCCGGCCTGAAAGCCAGTAGCGAGTGGTTCCCCGCCAAAGAGCGTTCGGTGGCGGTGGGCTATTTCAATGTGGGATCGTCGATTGGTGCGATGCTGGCGCCGCCGCTGGTGGTGTGGGCGATCATGGCGCACAGCTGGCAAATGGCGTTCATTATTACCGGCGTGCTGAGCATGGTGTGGGCCATCTGCTGGCTGGTGTTTTACAAACATCCCAAACAGCAAACCAAGCTGAGCGATGAGGAGCGTCACTACATCATTGCCGGCCAGGAACTGCAGCATCAAACCGGCAATAACAAGAAGATGTCGGCGCGCCAGATCCTGCGCAATCGTCAGTTCTGGGGCATTGCGCTGCCGCGTTTCCTCGCCGAACCGGCGTGGGGAACTTTCAACGCGTGGATACCGCTATTTATGTTCAAGGTGTACGGTTTCAACCTGAAAGAGATTGCCATGTTTGCCTGGATGCCGATGCTGTTCGCCGATCTCGGCTGCATTGTCGGCGGTTACTTGCCGCCGCTGTTCCAGCGCTGGTTTGGCGTCAATCTTATCGTCTCGCGCAAACTGGTGGTCACCATGGGCGCAGTGTTGATGATTGCGCCGGGCACTATCGGTTTGTTCACCAGTCCGTATGTCGCGATTGGGCTGCTGTGCGTCGGCGGTTTTGCCCATCAGGCGCTTTCTGGTGCGCTGATCACGCTCTCTTCGGATGTGTTTGGCCGTAACGAAGTGGCTACCGCTAACGGCTTAACCGGCATGGCGGCCTGGACTGCGAGCACCATGTTTGCGTTGGTGGTCGGGGCGCTGGCCGATACGCTGGGCTTCAGCCCGCTGTTCGCGGCGCTGGCAGTGTTTGATCTGTTAGGCGCGGTGGTTATCTGGACCGTCCTGAAAAACCAGCCGGTTTCTGAACTCGACGATCAGCCTGCGGTGCAGTCCGCTGCGGTACGCACCTAAGCTCATCGGGCTGGCATCGGCCAGCCCATTTCCTCTGTGCGGCTGAAGTGGTATAACAACTCAACTTTCTCCCACAGCGGACCGCGCAATGGACCTGACCGAATCACGACGCCTCTATCAACAGCTCGCCAGCGAACTCAAACGCCGCATTGAAGCAGCCGATTACCGGGTTGGCGACAAGCTGCCTGCTGAACGTCTGATTGCGGAAGAGATGCAGGTGAGCCGTACCGTGGTGCGTGAAGCGATCATCATGCTGGAAGTGGAAGGTTACGTGGAGGTGCGGAAAGGTTCCGGCATTCACGTGATCAGTAGCCAGCAGCAGAACCGCGTGGTGACCTCCAGCCAGCTGGAGTTCGCCAATTTCGGTCCCTTCGAGTTATTGCAGGCGCGCCAGCTGATTGAAAGCAACGTGGCTGAGTTTGCCGCCACGCAGGTAACGCGTCAGGACATCGTGGCATTGATGGCGATTCAGGAGAAAGCGCGTCAGGAAGATCATTCGCGCGATTCTGCGTGGGATATGGAGTTTCACGTGCGCATCGCACAATCGACGCAGAACAGCGCCTTAGCGGCGATTGTCGAGAAGATGTGGCTACATCGTCTGCATAATCCTTACTGGCTGAAGCTGCACGAACACATTGATGCCAAAAATATCACTAGCTGGTGTGACGATCACGACCAGATCCTCAAAGCCCTAATCCGCAAAGATCCCGCCGCCAGTAAGCTGGCAATGTGGCAACATCTGGAAAATACTAAGCAGATGCTGTTTAACGCCACCACCGACGATTTTGAATTTAACGTCGACCGTTACATGTTTGCTGAAAATCCGGTCATCCTGCCTGAAGGTAGCGAAAACCCACGCTGATCCTGCTTATTTTTCAGCCGTTTTGTTGCCGAAAAAGTCAGTTAGTCTGCAATAGTGTCAGCTCATGTAAAGCTCCTTTGGACCACCTGCGTCTAAAGGTAAAACTCCTGTGCGGCAGGCACTTTCCCCTGTCTGGATAACGTTATTTTTGTTACAGTTATCGCCCTTTTATTACCCTTTGCGACAGGGCTTTTATAAAGTCGCTGATTTAACAATCAATTCTGGAAGGATCCGGAAACTCCTGCTCAGGCTGCTTATCTAAAATGTATAACCAACGCCAGTCTGCGCCTAAGCCCCTCACGGGCACGTTTAACAATGATGTTCAGGAATGATTGATGGATATTTTGCAAGCATTGCTGCATGCCTTATGGCAGCAGGATTACGAAATGCTCTCCGACCCGACGCTGGTTTGGGCCATTTATGGCGTGCTGTTCATGATTCTGTTTCTGGAAAATGGACTGCTGCCCGCCGCGTTTTTGCCCGGCGATAGTTTACTGATTCTGGTGGGTGTACTGATTGCTAAAGGCACCATGGGTTTCCCGCTGACACTGCTGATTCTGACCACCGGCGCCAGCCTTGGCTGCTGGGTCAGCTACATTCAGGGTCGCTGGCTCGGTAATACGCCTACCGTGCAAAAATGGTTATCGCACCTGCCTGCGCAATATCATCAACGCGCCCACCGACTGTTCCATCGCCATGGCTTGTCTGCATTGCTGGTGGGTCGCTTTATTGCCTTTGTCCGCACCTTGCTCCCGACCATCGCCGGGCTTTCTGGCCTGAGTAATGCGCGCTTTCAGTTCTTCAACTGGGTAAGCGGCTTCCTGTGGGTGCTGATCCTTACCGTGCTGGGCTTCGCGCTGGGCAAAACTCCGATTTTCCGTCGTTACGAAGATGAACTGATGTTGTGCCTGATGCTGCTGCCACTGGTGCTGCTGGTGATTGGTCTGGTCGGTTCTTTAGTGGTGATTTGGCGCAAACGTCAGTCGACGCGTAACGGGAATTCACAGTCATGATCAAATTCCGTGGATTCCCAAGGCGTTTCCTGCCTTGGGCGCTGGGTGGCGCGTTGGCGCTGCTGGCGATCTGTTTCGTTCCGACCCTGATGCAGCATGAAACCGTGGTGCAGATTCGTGTCGCCAACAGCGGCACCAATCTGCCTGATGGTTTTTATCTCTATCAGCAACTTTCCGCGCAGGGCGTGCGTATCAAAAGTATTACGCCTTCAGGCGATGCGCTGGTGATTCATTTTGAGAATGAAGAACAGAGCCTCGCGGCGCAGAAAGTGTTGAAGCGCCTGTTGCCACAAGGCTTTGTCGTTGCCGCTGGCCCGCAGGCTTCGCAGCAATATCCCGACGCTAATCGCCCAACTTACAGCTAAATTTCACCGCCTGACGCTAAGCCAGGCGGTGAGCTAATCCTCGCTATCCCCGCGTCTTCTTTGAATTTTTTCGTCTGCTGTCTATCCTTAGAGGTAGCGTAAGCCTAAGACATGCTGGGAAGCCTCTCCTGTCTGCTCTCAGGCAGGTCATCAACAATGGAAGGTCACAACCTGATGAAACATCAATTACTGCTAGGTGCTATTCTTTTTTCACTCTCGGGTTCGCTGCTGGCGGCTGAATCGCTCTGCCAACAAAAAGAGCAGGATATTCAGCGCGAGATCGATATGGCGAAACAGCACGACAACCAGCGCCGCGTCACCGGGCTGGAGCGCGCGTTGACCGAAGTCCGCGCAGGCTGCACCGATGAGAAGCTGAAATCCGCACACAGTGAACGTATCGCCGATCAGAAGCACAAAATCGCCGAACGTGAGCGTGAGCTGAAAGAAGAGCGTCAGGACGGCGACAAGGACAAAATTGAGAAGCGCGAACGTAAGCTGGAAGAGGCGCAGCACGAACTGAAAAAGCTTGAAGCTGAACCTTATTAATCGGACTTAACTAAATGCTGTAAAAGGAGATTTCCATGGCTAAAGAATCAACATCTGAACATCTGCGCGCTGAATTGAAAAATCTGGCTGATACCCTGGAAGAAGTGCTGAGCAGCTCAGCAGATAAATCCAAAGGTGAGCTGGATAAGCTGCGTCATAAAGCGCGCGGCGCTATTGAAAGCTCCCGTGAACGTCTCGGCGATTCCGGCGAACGTATTGCACAAACCACGCGTGAAGCGGCGGAGAAAGCGGACGAATACGTGCGTGATAATCCGTGGCACGGCGTGGGTATTGGTGCAGCGGTAGGTATTCTCATCGGCATTTTAATCTCACGGCGTTAATGATGAGTGATAGTCAGCAAAGCCACGGCCCCGGCAAAGGGGTCTTTAACATCGGTCAACGGATAGTTACCACGCTGGTCAGCATGGTCGAGACGCGTGTCCGACTGGCGATTGTGGAACTGGAAGAGGAAAAGGCAAACCTGATTCAGATGCTGATGATGGTTGGCCTTACCATGCTGTTTACCGCTTTCGGTCTTATGAGCCTGATGGTGCTGATCATCTGGGCGGTGGATGCACAATATCGTTTGATGGCGATTGCGATTACCACTGCAGTACTGTTTGCGCTGGCGCTGATCTTCGGTTTGTGGACGTTATACAAATCGCGTCAGTCAACGCTACTGCGCCATACGCGTAAAGAGCTGGATACCGATCGCAAACTGCTGGAGGAGCATCGCTCATGAGCCGCCGCGAACGTGAAGCACGCATTCACGAACTGCTCAATCAGGTGCAGCAGCAGCGGCTTGATCTCAGCGCCGACAGCCGCGACTGGCTGACCAGCACCGCGCAATACGATCGCGGATGGTTAATCATCATCGGCATGCGTCGTTATCTGGCGATTGGCAGCAGCGCATTGGCGATTTGGTCGATTCGCAGCCCCAATCGCCTGCTGCGCTGGGCCAAACGTGGTTTCGGCGTCTGGAGCACCTGGCGCATGATCAAATCAACCCTGAATACTCGCTAATTCCTCTCTCTAAAACCGGATCTAGTCGATTCGGTTTCGCCCTCCTCAAATTTACTGAATAACATTGACAGTTTATCTCGCTTACAACTCTTTCAACCTGCGATTATCATCTTCCTCCATCAGCCCACTGAACTGAAACAACCGGTTCAAGGGGATTCAAAACCCGCAGGCCAACAACCTGCAACAAAACCTTGTTGGAGTAGATGATGAAAAAATTCGAAGACTCAGGCCTGCTGGTAGCTCGCGTATTAATGACCATTCTGTTTATCACCGCAGGCTGGGGCAAAATCACTGGCTACGCCGGTACCGCACAATACATGCAGGCGATGGGCGTCCCAGGCTTCCTGCTGCCGCTGGTTATTCTGCTGGAGTTCGGCGGCGGTCTGGCGATTCTGTTCGGTTTCCTGACGCGCTTTACCGCCCTGTTCACCGCTGGCTTTACCCTGCTGACCGCGTTCCTGTTCCACAGCAACTTCGCGGAAGGTGTTAACCAGCTGATGTTCATGAAAAACCTCTCCATCGCCGGTGGTTTCCTGGTGTTGGGTCTGGTTGGTCCAGGCGCTTACAGCATCGACCGTCTGATTCGTCAGCGCGTTCAGCCAGCGACCGCACGCTAAGCAGCATAAGCGTTAGAGAACACATATACTGAATAACAGGGGCGGGGATTTTCCTCGCCCCTTTTTATTATGGAGGGCTTATGGGACAGCTGATTGACGGTGTCTGGCACGACACCTGGTACGATACGAAGTCAACCGGTGGCCGCTTCAAACGCACAGAAGCCGTCTGGCGTAACTGGGTTACCGCCGATGGCAGCGCCGGTCCAACCGGCAAAGCGGGCTTCGCCGCTGAGCGTGGTCGCTATCATCTTTACGTCTCGCTTGCCTGCCCGTGGGCGCATCGCACGCTGTTGATGCTTAAGCTCAAGGGATTAGAAGAGATGATTTCAGTTTCGGTGGTGCATCCGCTGATGCTGGAGAACGGCTGGACCTTTGACGCCAGCTTCCCGGACGCCACCGGCGACGCGCTGTATCAAAAAGAGTTTCTCTATCAAATCTATCTGCACGCCGATGCGCACTATTCCGGCCGCGTGACCGTGCCGGTGCTGTGGGATAAAACCCAGCAAACCATCGTTAGCAATGAATCCGCCGACATCATGCGCATGCTCAACAGCGCGTTCGATGCGCAAGGTGCCCGTGCGGGTGACTATTATCCGGCGGTGCTGCGCGACAAGATTGATGAAGTGAACAGCTGGGTGTACGACACGGTTAACAATGGCGTGTATAAAAGCGGTTTTGCCACTTCGCAGGCAGCTTACGATGAATCGGTGACAGCGCTGTTCCATTCATTAGCGCGTCTCGAACAGATTCTCGGTCAACACCGTTATCTCACAAGCGACCAACTGACCGAAGCGGATTTGCGCTTGTGGACCACGCTGGTGCGCTTCGATCCGGTCTACGTCACCCACTTTAAGTGCGATCGTCACCGCATCAGTGATTACCGCAATCTGAGCGGCTTCCTGCGCGACATCTATCAAATGCCGGGCATCGCCGACACGGTCAATTTGCCGCACATCCGCCATCACTACTATTGCAGCCACAAAACCATCAACCCAAGCGGCGTGATTTCGCTGGGCCCAGCCTTTGACTGGGATGAGCCACACGGGCGAGGTTAACTTCCTCACCCAAACCCTCTCCTACAGGGAGAGGGAACTGTTAGTGCGATTAATCTTTCTCGCTCTGGGAGAAGGTTAGGATGAGGGTAAACCGCGCCGCTCCCGCCTCAGAGAAACAGGCAATTATCAGGCAGAATCAGACTCACTCTCCCGCCATCACCCTGGCTACAGTTGACGAACATTCACCGTAAACTGGAGCGACTATGAAAACCTACGGTTATGCTGCCCTGAGCGCTGACGCGCCGTTAACCCCGTTTGCCTTCGAGCGCCGCGCACTGCGCAGCAATGATGTGGCCATCGAAATCCTTTACTCCGGCGTATGCCACAGTGATTTGCATCAGGCGAGAAATGACTGGCAGGAGTGGGGCCCAACGGTTTATCCGCTAGTGCCCGGCCATGAAATAATCGGCCGCGTAATGGATATCGGCAGCGACGTTAAACGCTACAAGCCCGGTCAACTGGTGGCGGTCGGCACCATTGTTGATAGCTGCCAGACTTGCGATCAGTGTCGCCGCCAGGAAGAGCAGATGTGCCGCGAATTTCCAACGGTGACTTACAACGGCCGCGATCGCCAGACCGGCGACATCACTTACGGCGGCTATGCCAAACATGTGGTGGTGCGTGAAGAGTTTGTCCTGAATGTGCCGGAAGGACTCGATCCGGCGCGCGCTGCCCCCTTGCTGTGCGCCGGCATCACCGTATATTCGCCGTTACGCACCTGGAATGTTGGGCCAGGATCGCGCGTTGGCGTGGTGGGCATCGGTGGATTGGGTCATCTGGCGGTGCGGCTGGCGGCGGGCTTAGGTGCGGAAGTCACAGTAATTACCCGCAGCGCGGCCAAAGCCGAAGAGGCGCATCAACTCGGCGCAGAACATGTGCTCCTTTCTACTTCAGACGAGGCAATGCAGCAGGCAGCATCATCGTTTGATGTGATCATCGATACCATTCCAACCCGTCACGATGTCTCACCCTACGTGCAATTGCTGGATGTCGAAGGTGCGCTGGTGATTGTGGGCGCGCTCGGCAATATGGAAGCATTCAGTTCGTTACCACTGATTATGGGCCGCCGCCGCATTACCGGTTCACCTTCGGGTGGTATTGCGGAAACGCAGGAGATGCTGGATTTCTGCGCGCGCAAAAACATCCATCCGGATTGTGAAACCATCAATATGCAGCAAATCAATGATGCTTTTAAGCGCATGGAGCGAGGCGATGTGAAGTATCGCTTTGTGATTGATATGGCATCATTAACTGCCGATTAATGGCCGTTCAGCATCAGCCGGTGCACCCGGCTGATGCTAGCGTATCGCAATAGCCAGATTGCCTATTCCCGCCAGAAGTTGCTCCTTATCCCGCATCGGCGTCGCGCCAAACATGCGCTTATATTCACGATGGAATTGCGTCACGCTTTCATAGCCGACGCGGATTGCCGCACTTGATGCATCCACCGGCTCTGCAATCAGCAACCGGCGCGCTTCATGCAGGCGTAGCTGCTTCTGAAATTGCAGCGGGCTCATGGTAGTCATGCGGCGGAAATGGTGATGCAAAGTAGAAACGCCCATGCCCGCCAGTTGCGCTAACGCTTCGACTTTCAGCGGTTGTTCATAGTTTTCTCGCAGCCAGTTAATGGCAATTGAGACACGCTGGCTACTGGTTCCCGTCAAAACCGTTTCACGAAACACGCTGCCCGCTTCACTGGTTAAGATGCGGTACAGGATTTCGCGCTGAATGAGATCGCTGACATAGCTGCTGTTATGCGGCGAATCTTGATTAGCGAGATAGCGCAGCACCGCATGTAACAGAGCGCAGTCTGCCGCGCCCAGCGACATGCCAGTATTCTGCCGATTAATGCGGTTGCCATGCTGCTCCATATCGGCAATCACTTCCCGAGCCAGCGGTAAATTTAGCTGGAGCAGCAATGACATAAACGGGGCTTCTGCGCTGGCGTACGGGACTTCTGCAACGGTAGGCAAATTGACGGCGGTGAGGAAAAAACGCGACTCGTTATAGGTGTAAAGCGTATCGCCAAAGGAGACGCGTTTTTCACCCTGAATAATCAGCGAGAGGCTGGGCTCATAAATGTAGGACATTGGCGGTGTCGGCTCATGCAACTCGGCCATCATCACGCCGCGAAATGGCGTCACGATATTGGTCCGGTTGCCGGTATAGCGCTGTAAGTGTGCCGCAATCTCCTGACGCAACGTGGCGGTTTCCTCGCGTAGCGTGTTTGGCCAGCGATCGATCTGCTGAAGATGCATGCTATGTTCACCCGTGATTGAGCAGAGCAGAATGATCGCTAGCCTAAACTATTGCCGTCGCTAAGTTGAGGTGGATTGTGCGACCGGGCTCTTTAGGCAAACTTAATCAGCACCATACCGAGCAACAACAATCCCACGCCCAGCCAGCCAACCCGACTAAGACGCTGGCCAAACAGAATCCAGCCTGCTGCCACGGTGGCGACCAATCCCAGCCCGCCCCACAATGCGTAGGCTACCGTCAAATCAATCCCTTTCACCGCCTGCGCCAGCGCGCTGAACGCCGCCAGCACCGCCACCAGCGATAACACGCCAAACAGTGGACGGCGGAAACCGTTGGAGTATTTCAAGAAGATATTGGCGACAATCTCCAGGCCAATGGCCAGCGCCAGCCACGCGATATGTAGCCAGTTAAACGTTGCCATGGCGCAGCTCCTTGCGACTCAACGTGCCTGATTTGATTAGCACAATACCGAGGATCAGCGTCAGCAGGCCGGCGACTTTGACGGCGGATAAGGCTTCATCGAACAGCAGCACGCTAAACAGCGTAATAAACAGAATGCCAATGCCTTCCCACATGGCATACGCCACGCCAAGGGCAATCCGCTTGATGGCGAAGGATAAACAAATATAAGACAGCGCGATCATCACCAGCATAAAAATATAGCCGGCGTTGCCACCGTTTACGCTGGCCCATTTCATTGAGACGGTGCCAATAATTTCCGCGGCGATCGCCAGCGCCAATAAAATCCAATACAGCATGATTTCTCTCCTGAACGAGAAATAAACGCCACCCACGCGAAAATAAGCGTGTTAGCAAAGTTAAATTAAGAAGTCAGAATAGGAGAGAACGGAACTAAAGCGCGAAACGCCAGTGCTGATCGCAGATTGAGCAGTTTGATACAGAAAGGAAGGAAGAGAGTGAAGCCTTATTTGGCGCAAACATTTTGTCCATAAAATTACAACTTATCCACGTTGTTGCTTCTCGTCAGTGTGGATTAAATTTGTCCTCAGTAGTTAAACACGCGCTTATTCTGGCATAGCGGCAATAATGTTTTCAGGGATTTTCATTTCTTTACGTGGGAGAGTTTAATTAATTATGTGCGGGTTGATGCCCTCATCCTAGCCCCAGAAAACACAAAACCCGCCGAAGCGGGTTTTGTGTTTAAAAAAGTCGAAACTGACCGATAAGCCGGGTTCTGTCGTGGACAGTCATTCATCTAGGCCAGCAATCGCTCACTGGCTCAAGCAGCCTACCCGGGTTCAGTACGGGCCGTACCTTGTGAACCCCTATTTGGCCTTGCTCCGGGTGGAGTTTACCGTGCCACGAACTGTTGCCAGCCGCGCGGTGCGCTCTTACCGCACCCTTTCACCCTTACCTGATCCCATTACTGGGCCATCGGCGGTTTGCTCTCTGTTGCACTGGTCGTAGGCTTGCGCCCCCCAGGCGTTACCTGGCACCCTGCCCTATGGAGCCCGGACTTTCCTCCCCTTTGCCCGTCTCCCCCCGAAAGAGGACGACGACAAAGCGGCGACTGTCTAGTCAGCTTCGGCGCGGGATAATAGGCGATCTGCCAGCGTTTGTCACGCCTCTTGCTGCTCCAGCGCGTACTTATAGAGTGCGTTCTTCTTCACGCCATGAATTTCCGCCGTCAGCGCGGCCGCTTTCTTCAATGGCAGCTCTTTTTGCAGCAATGCCAAAGTACGCAGCGCCTCAGCCGGCAGTGCTTCTTCATCAGCTTTATGGCCTTCAACAATCAGCACCATTTCGCCTTTGCGACGGTTTTCATCTTCCAGCACCCACGCCAGCAGTTCGCCGACCGGCGCGCCTTGAATGGATTCCCACGTTTTGGTGATCTCACGCGCCAGCACCACGTAGCGCTCGCCGCCCCACACGCTGACCATATCTTGCAGGCTATCGATCAGGCGATGGGTTGATTCATAGAAAATCAGCGTACGCGGCTCTTCACCCAGCGCGCGCAGCACATCGCAACGTCCTTTGCTTTTGGCCGGTAGAAACCCTTCGTAACAGAAACGATCGGACGGTAACCCCGCGGCGCTTAATGCTGTAATCGCCGCGCAGGCGCCTGGCAACGGCACCACGCGCACGCCAGCTTCCCGGCAGCGACGTACCAAATGGTAGCCGGGATCGTTGATTAACGGCGTGCCGGCATCGGAGACCAGCGCGATGCTCTGGCCCTCTTGTAGCTTGGCTAACAGCACCTCAGCTTTCTGCTGTTCGTTGTGGTCGTGAAGTGCGAAGAGTCGCGCATTGATGGCGAAATGTTGTAGCAACAGCCCGGTATGACGTGTATCTTCCGCTGCGACTAGATCGACGCTTGAGAGCACCGTCAACGCTCGTTGAGTGATATCACCCAGGTTACCGATCGGGGTAGGAACGATATAGAGCGTGCTGGCAGAAATCTCTGCCCGATCGAGTTGTTTCATTGTTTCATCCGAATTGCCGATTTAATATTGAGCATCTTGAAAAAAACATCACTGGATACAGTATGCTTCCTTCAAAAGTCGTACGTCATAAAGCAGGACGCTTAGTACCTGTTCTTCTCGCTGGGCTGATTTTAGCCGCCTGTAGTGGTCAGGGACCGCAACAAACCTCTAACGTCAATATTCAGGGTCCTGCGACTGGCCGGTCTGACTATTATCTGCAACAGGTGCAGCAAAGCAGCGATGATAGCAAGACCGACTGGCAATTACTTGCCATCCGTGCCCTGTTGAAGGAAGGAAAGTATCCGCAGGCGGCGAATCAGCTCAATCAGCTGCCGCAGCAGTTAAGCGATGTGCAACAGCAAGAACTGCTGCTGTTGCGCGCGCAGATGCAGGTTGGTCAGCAGAATTACAGCGGTGCGCAACAACAGCTTGCTCAGGTCAAAACTGGCGATCTATCGCAGGATCAGCAGGTGCGCTACTACGCGTTGCAAATCGCAGCGGCACAGAATCGTCCTTCACTTCCGCTGCTGCGTGCCTATATTGCGCAGGAGCCGCTGCTGAAAGGTGCCGATCACCAGAGTAATATCGATGCAACCTGGCAAGCGCTGACGCAGATGACGCAGGATCAGATCAACAGTCTGGTGATCAATGCTGACGAAAATACGCTGCAAGGTTGGCTCGATTTGCTGAATACCTGGCGCGCAAATAGCCAGGATCCACAAATGCTGAAAGCGGCGATTCAGGACTGGCAGACGCGTTATCCGCAGAACCCAGGCGCGAAGACGCTGCCAACCCAGCTCAGCCAGGTGCAGAACTTCACCAAAGCGTCGACCAACACCATCGCGCTGCTGCTGCCGCTCAACGGCCAGGCGCAGGTATTTGCTAACGCGATTCAGAAAGGCTTCAACGATGCGCGCAATGGCGTGCTCAACGCGCCGGCACCGCAAGCCGCGCCAGCGCCTGCTGCAGCCGATGCCAGCGCACAGCCGCCAGCCGATGCCAATAGCGTTGTCAGCCCCGCCGTTGCCGGTAACACTCCGCCGCAAACCGAGCAGCCACAGCCAGCCGCACAACCAGCTGCGGCACAGGGCAACAGCAATGCGCAGGTAAAAGTGTATGACACCAGCAGCCAGCCGATTGCGCAGGTGATGCAGCAGGCTCAGCAAGATGGCGCCACGCTGGTGGTCGGCCCACTCCTAAAAAATGACGTTGAAACCGTTGCCAATAGCAACACTCCGCTAAACGTGTTGGCGCTTAACGAACCCGAACAGATCCAGAACCATCCGAATATTTGTTACTTTGCGCTTTCTCCTGAAGACGAAGCGCGCGATGCCGCGCACCATATCTACGAGCAAGGTAAACGCCAGCCGTTGTTACTGGTGCCGCGCAGCAGTTATGGCGACCGTATCAGTAAAGCCTTCGCGCAAGAGTGGCAAACGCTGGGTGGATCAACCGTACTGCAGCAGCGTTTTGGCGGTGTCGGCGAACTGAAGCAAGGCATCAACAGCGGTGCGGGTATCGCGTTAAGCGGCACGCCGCTGAACGTTGAGCCTGCGCAGTCGCAGAGCGTAGCGATTGCTGGCCTGACGATTCCTGCGCCGCAAACCAGCGCACCGGCACCAGCCGCTGATGCCAGCAGCGGTAGCGTGGATGCGGTGTACATTGTTGCCAGCCAGGATGAGCTGCAGCTGATCAAGCCGATGATTGCGATGCGTACCAGCAGCCGCAACAACACCGCGCTGTACGCCAGTTCACGCAGTGCGCAGGCGGGCGCAGGCCCGGACTTCCGTCTGGAGATGGATGGCTTGCAGTTCAGTGATATCCCGCTGTTGTCCGGTAGTAATCCGGGCCTGATGCAGCAGGCGGCGAAGTCGTTTAACAACGATTATTCGCTGGTTCGCCTTTACGCGATGGGCATTGATGCCTGGACGCTGGCGAATCACTTTAACCAGATGCGTCAGGTGCCAGGTTTTGCCATTGATGGCAACACCGGCAAGCTGAACGCCGACACGGATTGCGTGATCAACAGGAAGTTGGCATGGAACCAGTATCGTCAGGGACAGATCGTTCCGGTGCAGTAAACCGCCAGCGCATTGGCGCTGAGCAGGAACAACTGGCGCGTCGCTATCTGGAGCGCGCCGGGCTGCAGTGGTTCGCCAGCAATGTACGCTGTCGCAGCGGGGAAATTGACCTGATTATGCGCGACGCCGATTGCTGGGTATTTGTTGAAGTGCGCTATCGACGCGATGCGCGCTACGGCGGTGCCGCCGCCAGCGTAACGCGCCAGAAACAACAAAAGCTGCTGCGTGCCGCCGCACTCTGGTTGCTGGCGCGTGGCGGCAGTTTTGATACGGTGAATTGCCGTTTTGACATCATTGCCATTACCGGGCGTGAGCTGGAGTGGCTGCCCGATGCCTTTAATGCCGATGGATAGAACCAGGTGGTCTTGTGCAGGACAGAATTAAAGCGTGTTTTACCGAAAGTATTCAGACCCAAATCGCCGCGGCCGAAGCGCTGCCCGATGCGATTTCCCGCGCCGCGATGACGCTGGTGCAGTCGCTGCTGAACGGTAACAAAATCCTTAGCTGCGGTAACGGTGCGTCGTCGGCAAATGCCCAGCATTTTGCCGCCAGCATGATTAACCGTTTCGAGACGGAGCGCCCTAGCCTGCCTGCGCTGGCACTGAGCGCTGATAATGTGATGCTGACGGCAATTGGTAACGATCGTCTGCACGATGAAATTTACGCCAAGCAGGTTCGAGCGCTTGGTCAGGCTGGTGATGTGCTGCTGGCCATTTCCACCCGTGGCAACACCCGCGATATCGTCAAAGCGGTTGAAGCTGCGGTTACCCGCGATATGACCATCGTTGCGTTAACCGGCCACGACGGCGGTGAGCTGGCGGGCCTGTTGGGTCCGCATGATGTGGAAATTCGCATTCCATCACATCGCAGTGCACGCATTCAGGAAATGCATATGCTGACGCTGAACTGCCTGTGCGATTTGATTGATAACACTTTATTCCCACACCAGGAATGACTGAAGGAGCTCAAATGAAAGCATTGAACGCTGTCGCCATTCTCTTAACCGCCATGCTGCTGCAAGGCTGTGTTGCCGTGGTTGCAGGCGGCGCTGCCGTCGCCACCAAAACCGCCACTGACCCGCGCACCGTGGGCACGCAGGTCGATGACGGCACGCTGGAGCTGCGCGTTTCAAACGCGCTGGCAAAAGATGAACAAATCAAAAACCAGGCGCGCGTAGTGGTCACCGCCTATCAGGGCAAAGTGCTGCTGACCGGCCAGTCGCCAACCCCAGATCTGGCAAGCCGTGCCAAACAGATCGCCATGGGCGTTGACGGTGCCACCGAGGTGTACAACGAAATCCGTAGCGGACAGAAAGTCAGCCTTGGCACCTCGTCATCCGATACCTGGATCACCACCAAAATCCGCTCTCAGCTGCTGGGCAGCGATCAGGTGAAATCTTCGAACGTCAAAGTGACCACCGAAAATGGAGAAGTGTTCCTGTTAGGTCTGGTCACTGCAGAAGAAGCGAAAGCGGCGGCTGATGTTGCCAGCCGTGTGAGCGGCGTGAAGCACGTGACTACCGCCTTCACCATTCTCAAGTAAGCGTTACCGCAAAGTATCAGGGCGACTTAGGTCGCCCTTTTTTGTGCGTAAGGGTTAGGCGGGAAGGTCAATCACCAGCGCGCGCAGCGGCGTTCTGGCCTGCAGGCTAATCTGATTCTCATCGCTGAGGAACGCGCCGTCGCCGCAGCTTAGAGGCTGCTGATTGGCGCTGCTGGCCTGCACATCCAAAGAACCATGGATCGATTGCAGATAAGCGCGCGGCCCGTGCAATTTCACCGTGTACTGCTCGCCCGGCGCTAGCGTCACCTGATGCACCCAAACCTGCTGGCGCAGTTGCAGGCTGCCCTGCGCGCCATCGGGCGAGGCGATCAGCACGCTGGTTTGCTGCGGCAAATCGCGCTTCTGCAACAGCGGGTTTTCACGTTCAGGACAGGCTGCCAGCCACAGTTGCATGCGGGTTAACGGGCGATCTTTGCTGATGTTGATTTCGCTATAATTCACGCCCTGACGCGCAGAGAGCAGCATCGCCTCGCCTTCACGCGTCACCAGATGATTGCCTTCGCTGTCGCGATACTCGGCTTCACCTTGCAGCACCAAATTCAGCACATCGACTTGCGGATAGCTGCGCGGCTGGAAGGCGGCGCCCGGTGCCAGAATTTCCTGGTTGAGCACGCGCAGCGACGCGTAGCCCATTAATTTTGGATCGAAATAGTGGCCAAATGAGAAGCTGTAGCGCGCCTGCAACCAACCGAAATCGGCCTGGCCACATGCGGACGCGCAGCGGGTTGTCATCATGATAATCCTCCGACGCGCTGCGGTGAGATTCGACCGCAGGCTTGATGGGATCATGGTAAAAGTCTGGACGCCGGATTGTAAGCCAGTTAATCTGCCTGGCATGTTCAAATTTACTGACAGAGAATCGGCATGGCAAAAGACCGCGCGTTAACCCTTGAAGCTTTACGTGTGATGGATGCTATTGACCGTCGTGGCAGCTTTGCCGCTGCGGCCGATGAACTGGGTCGCGTCCCTTCCGCGCTGAGTTACACCATGCAGAAGCTGGAAGAGGAGCTGGATGTGGTGCTGTTTGACCGCTCCGGCCACCGCACCAAGTTCACCAACGTGGGCCGTATGCTGCTGGAACGTGGCCGCGTGCTGCTGGAAGCCGCCGATAAACTCACCACCGATGCCGAAGCGCTGGCGCGCGGTTGGGAAACGCATCTCACCATTGTTGCCGAGGCGCTGGTTCCTACCGAGCGTTTGTTCCCGCTGGTTGAGAAGCTGTCAGAAAAAGCCAATACGCAGATTTCGCTGATCACGGAAGTGTTAGCCGGTGCCTGGGAGCGGCTGGAACAGGGACGCGCCGATATCGTGATTGCGCCCGATATGCACTTCCGCGCTTCAACCGAGATCAACACCCGCAAGTTGTACAGCATTATGAGCGTCTACGTTGCCAGCCCGGATCATCCAATTCATCAGGAAGCTGAGCCGCTATCAGAAGTGACACGCGTGAAGTATCGCGGCATCGCGGTGGCAGATACCGCGCGCGAGCGTCCGGTGCTGACGGTGCAGTTGCTGGATAAGCAGCAGCGTCTGACGGTAAGCAGCATGGATGATAAACGCCGCGCGCTGCTGGCAGGTTTGGGTGTGGCGACTATGCCGTATCCGATGGTGGAGCAGGATATCGCTGAAGGTCGTTTACGCGTGGTGAGCGCCGAGTATACGCGAGAAGTGGATATTATTATGGCGTGGCGCCGCGACAGCATGGGTGAAGCCAAAGCCTGGTGTTTGCGTGAGATTCCGAGGTTGCTGGCGAAGCGCGGGTAATCTGATTGAGCAGGTCGCCATGAATGGCGACCCTACGGATTGCGCGTTTTGTAGGGTCGCCATTTATGGTGACCTCGTTGCAACCGCACCTATTACAACCCCAGGTCACCATAAATGGCGACCCTACGGATCGTGCGTTTTGTAGGGTCGCCATTTATGGTGACCTCGTTGCAAACCGCACCGATCACAACCGACTCAAACAATCGATCGCCACCGCTTTAAAACTGACAAAATCCGCGCAATCGCGCAGCCGCGTCATCGCTCTTTCGCGCAGGAAGGTGACGAACAGATCGTAAATCGCCATCGCCTCTTCGTATTCGCTCTTGCTGATCGCCAGCAGGAAAATCACCGACGCGGTTTCCTCGCCCCAGCTTACGCCGTGCGGTGCCAGCACCGTGTAGACCACGGTTTTCTGCGCCAGCAAGCCAAGTGAATGTGGCAGCGCGATGCCTTCGCCGAGCATGGTGCTGACAATCGCTTCGCGCTCTTCCACCGACGGATAAAAATCCGCATCGACAAAACCTTCGCTCTCCAGCTGATCGCACAGTAGGCGGAACAGATCCGACTGCGCCATCGGCTTATCCAGCACCATAAAGTGCTGGGCGTCGAAGTACTTCTCCAGCATGTAAGGGCGCGTGCGATCCACCAGCACCAGCTTGCCGAGCTGCTCCAGCTGGAACTCGGTTGGGAATGGCGACATCACCGCAATCGGCTTGTTCTTTTCAGAGAGCCGCGCGGTGGAGATGACAAAGTCTTCATCAATATGCTCGCGCAGTTCATAGTCGCGCTGAGACAGCCGCGCCGTTACCACCAATTGCGGGTATTTGCGCAGCAGCAGCGCCTCAATCATGCGTAGCGTCGAGTTGCCGCTGTCGCACACCAGCAGCACCTGCGGATGGCGTTGATAGCCAACGTCGTAATGCCTCTCCAGCCCGACGCCGATGTGCAGCACCAGAAAACCGATCTCGTTCTCACTGATGGTGTAAGGCGTGTATTTACCCCAGCTGGTAACCGCCGCCAGCGTCACATCGTAGGCCATTGGATAGTGCTGCTTGATATTGCTGAGCAGCGGATTGGGGATGTGAATCTGGTAGCGCACCCGCGTGATCATGGTTTTGATATGGGTGAGCAGATCGGCGCGCAGCTGTTCGTCGTGCTGCAGCCGATAGTTGTAATGGGTGTTGATGTAGTTCAGCAGGTAATCGACCAGCGCATCGGCGTCGTCGGCGTTGATGGTGCTGGGTGCCAGCGCCTGAATCTGGCGCGCAGCGATGTTAACCCGCAACCAGTTCTCTTCCGCCTGTGAAATCGGCTTGCCGACCAGCGGACGCATCAGGTTAATCAGATCGTGTGCCGCTTCGCGCACCTCATCGCCGACATCTTCCGCACCAGGATCGTTGAGCGGGAAACCTTCGCTGATGCGCCGTACCGCCACCGCGCAGTAGATTTGCAGATAGCGATCGCCCTCATCGCTGAGGCGAATAGCGTGCTGAGCAAAGCACTGTTGCAGCAAAGGTTCAAGCTGCGCCAGAATGCCGCTGTGCAGCGCTTCCACCGTCAGCAGCGGGCTGTCCGGCGTTTCCTGGTCGATCTGCCACAGTAAGTCGGTTAAGCAGGTGCGGATCGCCGCCTCGCTGCCGAACAGCTTCATGCCGTAATGTGGTTTGGTTTCGATATTGAGGTGATAGCGGCCCAGCCATTCGCGCACTTCCGCCATATCACTTTGCAGCGTGGCGCGGCTAACAAACCACTCTTCCGACAGATCTTCCAGCTTGATCGAATACGCCGCCGTCAGAAAACGCGTCAGCAGATAACGCACGCGCTCCTGCGAGGTTCGCGGCACGCGCAGCGGCGTGGCGCTCTCTTGCTGTAAGCGGCCAAAGCGCGCCGCATCGTCAATTTTGAGTTGATATCCCGCGCCGCGCGCCAGCACAAACTGCGCGCCGTGCTGTTCCAGCAGCGCGTTCAGCGCGGTGATATCGGTGCGCACCGTGCGCGTTGAAACGGAAAAGCGGCGTGCCAGCTCATCCTGCGGCAGCGTTTCATTTTGCAGCGCAGCAAAAAGCTGAGTCAGACGCTGATTGGGAAATCTCACGGAGCCTCACCTGTTACTCATTTGTTACAGCAGTTTCTTGCACGTTGCCAGAAGCTGACGCACATCGTCAATGCGCGTGTCGCCGCTTGCGCTATCGATAATCGAACTGTAGACGTGCGGGATCACTTTGCTGACGCCTGCGTCGAGCGCAATACGCACAATCTCTTCAAAGTTATTGAGATCGATGCCGCCGGTTGGCTCCAGCCAAAAGTCGTGACGCGCGCAGGCTTCCGCCACCGCACGATACTCATTCACCGCCTTCAGGCCGCCCATCGGGAAGTATTTCACCGAGCTGCCGCCCATGTCCTGCAACATGGCGATGGCGCTGTCGATTGGCACAATCGCGTCGGCGTTCTTTGAGCTGCGTGGGCCGGTAGAGATTTTCACCATGCCCGGCGTGCCGGTCGGTGAAATCAAACCATTCACCACGGTTTGGTTCTGGCCGAGCAGCGCACGGCTGGTCGCTACGCCGGTGAATACCTGATTGACGTGCTGCGGTTGCAGTACCGCCGAGATCTCACTCACCATCGCCGATTGGTTCGGATCGCCTGCGCCCAACCCCACGGACAGCGCATTGTCGATCAGCGCCGCATACTCGCGCATATCGGCAATGGCTTCTTCATTGCTGGCGTAGTTTTTTGACAACACGCCCACCAGCACATGGCCTTCTGCCGCCTGCCAGATCTCTTTGGCGTTCTGTTTAGAACCGGCCAGCACGTTGAGGCACAGGCGATCCTGATAGAAATTAGGGTTCAGACTCATGCGCGTTTTCCTCCGCTGATCAACGCCTGAATAGCGCTAAAGATGATGTGCAGCTGATCGGCGCTAACGCTGCGCACATCGGCTTCGATAATGCCTTCGTTGGCTTTGTAGCCACGGAAATAGATGGCGATGTCGCCGGTTTTCAGCGCCTGCACCAGTTCGCCGGTCGGCCAGCCGGTGATCGCTTCATCAAACTTGATTTCGGCACGCGCGATATCGCGTCCCGCCGCATCCCACACCACGCGCGCGCTGACGCCGTTCAGCGTGTTGAGGTTATCAATGAAAGGCTTCATGTTGGCGACCATTTCAGCGCCGGTGGTTTTTGGCTGCACCAGATAGTTTTCAATCGCCTGCGTCAAACCAAGAATGCCCTCTTTGCCGACCTTCATCGCGCGGCCAATACCGTTGCTCTGACGCTTCACCCACTCAACGTATTGCGTACGACCAATCACTAAACCGCTGGTCGGCCCTTCAATCGCCTTGGCACCGCTGTAAATCACCAGATCCGCGCCCATTTGGTAGTAGCACTGCAAATCTTCTTCTGCTGCTGCATCGACGATCAATGGAATGCCGTGTTTGCGCGCCACAACCGCCGCCTGCTCCACGCTGAGATGACTTTTCTGCACGCAGTGATGCGATTTGATATACAGCAGCGCCGCCGTGGTGGGCGTAATCGCCGCCGCCAACTGCTCAGGCGAACATTCGTTGCTGTAACCGGCTTCGATCAAACGACCGCCACCCAGCGCCACCATGCTGCCCACCGGCGCGCCGAAATTCACGTTGTGCCCTTTTGGCACCACGATGTCGTGCGGCACGTTGAGCGGCGCGGCGTGCAGGTTCTCCAGCAGCCAGTCGTTATCTTTCACAATCACCGCCGCCACGCTCTGCGCAATGCCCGCCGAGGCGCACGACACCACTACCGCGTTTTCTACATCCAGCAGTTTGGCGATGTAAGCGCCGGTCTTGTTGACCAGATCTTTCATCTCGAAGTAGTGATTCAGACCGTAGCTAACGGTATCCACCACATCCGCAGACGGCGTGGAAACACCGAGAATGGTCATGCGGCCCGAGGCGTTGATGACCTGCTTCAGGTCATATTTTTCATAAATCGAAGACATGATTCGCTTTCCCTTCATCAGTCAGATGCCAGTGACCGGCGATAACCACGGCCTGCGGCAAAATGTGTTGCTGACCCAAAACCTGTTCGCCTTCAGCATCGACGAACGGGCGGGCTTCCTCTTTGACGGTAAAAATGGTCAGGTCGGCGTCATAACCGGCGGTTAAGCGCCCTTTGCCCGCCAGACGCAGACCAGCAGCGGCATTTACGGTGACGCACTCGATGATTTGCGGCAGCGTCATGCCAATGCTGAAGAATTTCGACATCACGTGCGCCAGGCTATGTACCGGGCCGTTGATGCGGTTGCGGCAGTAAATGTCGGAACTGATGGTGTCGGGCAGAATGCCCTGCGCGATCGCCTGACGCGCTACCTCAAAACTGAAGCTGGCACCGCCGTGGCCGATATCCAGCTTCACGCCGCGCGCGATGGCATTTTTCACCGCCGCTTTCAGCTCGCCCTGCGGCGACAAGATACGGTTCGGCTTGCCGTTAAAGCAGTGCGTAATGATGTCGCCGGCGGTCAGCAGATCGGCGATCTCTTCCAGCACTGGCGGGTTGTTGCCGATGTGCACCATCAGCGGCAAATTGCCGGCTGCCTGCTGAATCGCCTTGGCGCGCACCAGCGGCTGAATGCCGTTCTCGCCCACCACGCTGCTGCTCATGCGCGCTTTCAGGCCGACGATAAAATCCGGACGGCGTTTCACCGCCTGCACCACCGCATCGCTATCGATCTGCGCCATATCGGCCAGCTCGTTTTGCGTCACAATGCCGGTGCGCGAAATGTTGATCAGCGCGCGCACTTCGGTGGTAGCCGAACGTGTGAGCTGATAAAAGTCGTCGATGTCATCAGCGCCGGTGCTGCCGGCATCCACCACCGTGGTGACGCCTTGCGCCATGCCAATGGTGTCGGCTTCGTCGTGATAAATCGGGGATTTGGGATAACAGTGCACGTGGCTGTCAATCCAGCCAGCGCTGACGTAGTAACGTCCCGCGAGATCGCGCTCCTGCTGTGCCGGGCCGCTTACCTCGCCGACGGCGGCAATTTTGCCGTGCTGGATGGCAATATCCACCAGCTGTTCGTCGCACAGACGTGCGCGGCGCAGAATCAGATCAAACATGCTTACTCCTTACTCATTAAGGTGCGCATAAATGCGCACCCTACGAAAATCGCTCCAACCCGCCGTAGGGTCGCCATTCATGGCGACCGTCCAGCATCAGAGAGAGATTGGGAACATCGCACCCAACACCATCGCGCCCAAAATCGCGCCGCCGGTGATCGGCTTATTCCACAGGTAGAACAGCAGCGCGCCCACCAGCGAACCGAGGCCAATCGGAATCGACGCAGCCATAGCCGACAAGATAATCAACGGCCCAAGGAAACGGCCCGATGCGTTACCCGCGCCCATCATCACGTCGGCGCCGTAGGTTGAGTCGCTCTGATTGATGGTGAACTTACGCGCCAGGATGATCAGATAACCAATCGCCAATCCCACCACCAAACCGGTGGCCAGTGAAGCGGCGAAGTTGGCGACCGGGAACACAATGCCTGCACCAAGCAGCAGCGCAGGTACGCCAAGGCCGACGCCGGTCTGGATCGCGCCGCCGATATCGAGAATCCCCACCAGCGAACCTTCGATAATGCGCGCGAACAGGAAGCTGGCACCGAATGCAGCCACCGCGCCGTACACCCCGGTTTCCATACCGGAACGCAGCATCGAGACAAACGCCACTTCGTTAAAAGCACCAATGCCGTACAGGTAATACATGTGCGTACCGGCAAACACGCCGGACGAGAGCAGGCCAACAAAAATCGGGAAAGACCAGTCGGCGTACCAGAACCCTTGGTTTTCGGTTTCGTTCATGCTGATGGCTCCTTATTTGCCGCTGACGCTGTTGTGGATCATATCCAGCCAGCCCGGAATACCCAGTTGGAAGGATTGCAGCAGTTTCATGTCGAAACCGCGGAAGAAGCCGCTCAAAGCAAACAGCAGCACGATGGCGAACATCATCACTTTGGTGACTTTGTTCCAGCCGCTCTCTTCCACACCTTTACCGATCAGGATACCCAGCACCAAACCCGGTACGGCGTTGCCCATGATCAGCTGCGCCAGGCCGCCGAAGATGGTGGCCCAGAAGCCGGATTTCTTACCGGCATCAATCGCTGCCAGCCAGAAGATCACTGGCATCACGGTGTTCACCAGCAGGTTAGCTGCCGGCACCAGCACTTTCACTGCGGTGACCTGCAAGGCCGCCGGAACTGCAGATGCGGTGCTGTTAAGGAAGGCCACCACAATCATGCCGATGATGCCGCAGGCAATCGCCATGCGTTTCGGGTTGTGCAGCGTTTCCGCCACGTTGCGGTTTTTCACCATCAATGCCGCCGCGCCCCAGTTCGGCAAAATGCGGTGATCGACGTCCTGCGTGAAGGAACCCGCTGCAACGGATGAAGCCCAGGCGTTAAAGAAGAAGCCGAGACCAAAGGAGAAGTGCGATGCTGGATCGCCTTCACAGGAATTGAGTTCACCCAAGGTACGGAACGCGCCCATACCTTGCGTGGTCGGTGCGTGGAACATGCGCGCTGCGCCCGCTCCTACCCCGACGCCAACCAATCCACCAATGATTAACGACTTAAACAAAATGATTAAAAACATGTCGTCGTACCCTTGTTGTCGTTTTTATTAAGTCGCTATGAAGTCCACCTTGTCGGTGTCGATCACAGTGACGCTGACGGTAATTTCCAGCTCAACGCTGTAATTCCGTCGCTCACGCGCGAGGAAGAAGAACAAGAATTTTTCCTTGCGCACGCTCTCCTGCGCGCGCAGCACCCGCACATCCATGGGTTCAATGCGCAACAGAATCTTTTGGCTGGTGCGCAGCACTTGCTGCTGCACCTTGCTCAGCGCATCGGCAAAGGCTTTTGCTTTACTGTCGCCTTTGCCCTGCACCGTTACCTGCGTCTCGTATTGCTGTTTCATACTTAGCTGCCGTGTTTTTTAGTCCAGGCCTGCACCAGACGCTCACCCAGCTCTTCTTTATCCATAAAGCCGAAGCCCAGCACGGTGGCACCTTCATTGATGGCGGTAACGCCTTCGTCAATCGAACGCATGCCGTGTTTGGCTTTGTAGCCATATTTGTTCTGCGCGGTAATCGCACCGGCGCCGCCGCTGCCGCAGAAGGAGATGCCGAAGTCAGCGTTTTCCGCTTTCATTACGTCGCCCAGCTTCATGTCGGCTGCCACGCCCGGCACCACCACCGCACGACCACCGGCTTTCTCGATGCCCGCAGCTACTTTCTGACCTTTACCCAGACGATCGCCAATCACTACAGTTACCATGTTGAATTCCTTAAAATTTAAGCTTCGTTTGCACGTGCAACTTCGATATGTACGGATAACAGCCAGGCTTCCTCTTTGGGCAGATTGCCAAACAGATCAACTACCTGCTGCGCCAGCGCCATGGTTTCCGGCGAGATATCTTCAAACAGCTCAGCTTCTACTTCCGGCAGCGCTTCGCCCGTCAGGGAGCGCGATGCCATCGCCCGGACATGCGAAGCCAGCATCTGCTGCTGCACGGCGTTGGCTTCGATGTGATGCGCGGCGTAGATCGCTGCAATTTGGCTTAACACCTTATCCGCCAGCGCCTGAATCGCTTCCGGCGTGCTCTGTTTCAGCGGGACAGCTTCACTCCTCACCTTGTTACTCCTGTTTACAGCGGACAATTACAGATAATTCGCGTTGAAAAGAAATTACGCTTTCCGCTGCAGGCTGTTGAGACGCATCTTTTCCACCTCAAAGTGGAAATCCCACGGGCGAGTGTGCGCCAGATCTCAGGACGCACGAAGTGTGCGAAACCGGTCACAAAATGCGAGAAATGATTGATTTACGCGGGTTAAAACGGAGAGAAGGCAAAGAGGAATAAGGCCAGCCGCAGGGCTGGCCGGTTTATCAGCGGAATTTCTTATGGTTGGCGTTGCGAATATCTTCCAGTTTCTTCGCTTCAGCCTTGGCTTCGTCCAGCTTGTTGGCTTGCGCCAGCTGATCGACCACATCGATCTGAGCAATCAGTGAATCCAAACCGGCGTGATAATCCTTGATCTGCGCGCTATCGGCCGCCTGACCTTCCAGTTTTTCCGGCGTGGATTGCTTAGCATCCGTCGCCGCCTGACGCATTTTGCCCAACGCAGTGTGCATTTCCTGCGCGTCGGAGGTTTTCTTCACCACGCTCAGACCATCTTTAAGCGCATCCATATCTTTTTCTAAATCGGCCGCAAACACGCTAGCCGTGGAGAACAACAGCGATAACGACAACACTGCAATCACATGCTTATTACGCATTGGTATTTCCTTTTATTATTGTCGGGCCAAAAAAAAAGCAGCCTTGCGGGCTGCTTTCAGAAAGCGATGACTCTTATTGTCCGGCGATTTTCATCTCCGGCAGCAGCACCGAACCGCATTGTATATTGCTGCGGGTTTCAATGTCGTTACCGACGGTTACCATATTGAGCCACATATCCTTGAGGTTGCCAGCGATTGTGATCTCGCTCACAGGATATTGAATCTCACCGTTTTCCACCCAGAAACCGGATGCACCGCGTGAATAGTCGCCGGTCATACCGTTGATGCTAGAGCCCATCATCTCGGTTACCACTAAACCGGTGCCCATCTGCTTCAGCATGTCGTCAAAGCTGTGGCCCTGGCCGGCAATACGCCAGTTGTGGATGCCGCCTGCGTGGCCGGTACTCTGCAAGCCCAGCTTGCGCGCCGAATAGCTGGTTAACAGCCAGTTCTGCAGCACGCCATCTTTAATGATGTCACGCGATTGGGTGCGCACGCCTTCGCTGTCGAATGGCGTGGACGCCAGGCCTTTCAGCAGGTGCGGATGCTCTTCAATAGTCAGCCACTCCGGCAGAATCTGCTTACCGAGCGAATCGAGCAGGAAGGTCGATTTGCGGTAGACGCTGCTGCCGCTGATCATGCCCACCAGATGACCAAACAAACCGGTCGCCACTTCCGGCGCAAAAATTACCGGCGCTTTCATGGTCGAGAGCTTGCGCGGCGCCAGACGTGCCAGCACGCGGCGGGCGCACTCGGCACCGACCCAATCGGCGCTTTTCAGATCGTCAAAAGAGCGGCCAATGGTGTACGCGTAATCGCGTTCCATGTTGCCATCCTGCTCTGCAATCACACAGCTTGAAAGCGAATGGCGGCTTGAGCAGTAGCTCTGCAACATGCCGTGGCTGTTGCCGAAGACTTTGATGCCAACGTGGCTGTTGAAGCTGCCGCCTTCGGTATTGGTGATGCGCTTGTCAGCTTGTAATGAAGCCTGTTCTGCCTGAGCGGCCAGTTCGATAGCGCGATCGGCATCGATCTCCCACGGATGGTAGAGATCGAGATCCGGCGCTTCAAACGCCAGCAGTTCGGGATCGGCCGGTGCGCCGAACGGATCCACCGAGGTGTAGCGCGCAATGTCGATCGCTGCCTGCACGGTGCGTTTGATCGCATCCGGGCTGAGATCGGTTGAGGAAGCGCTGCCTTTACGGTTTTGATGGTAGACGGTGATGCCGAGCGCACCATCGCTGTTGAATTCGACGTTTTCCACTTCGCCATAGCGGGTACTGACGCCGATGCCGGTAGTTTTCGTGACCGCCACTTCAGCACCATCGGTGCTGGCTTTTGCCAGTTCCAATGCCTGCGCGACAGCCTGTTCCAACACTTTACGTTGTTCTGCAACCTGAGTAGATACGTTCATCGACCTGCCGTCTAATCTTAAGTATGAATTGTTTGAGTCTATCAGACTCAGAGAACAATTTCGCAGTCGCCCGATAAACTGGTAGGATTAGCCTCTTTTTTTTGGGAGCCAAGAGATGACCAAGCAGCCCGATGACTGGCTCGACGATGTGCCGGATAATAATGACGAAGAAGACGAAGAGATTATCTGGGTCAGCAAAAGCGAAATTAAACGCGATGCCGAAGAGCTGAAACGCCTTGGCGCCGAGTTAGTTGATCTGGGGAAAAATTCCCTCGACAAAATTCCACTCGACGAACAACTGCGCGACGCGATTGAACTGGCGCAGCGCATCAAGAAAGAAGGCCGCCGCCGTCAGCTGCAGCTGATCGGTAAGATGCTGCGTGCCCGCGATGAAGATCCGATTCGTCAGGCGCTGGATAAGCTGAAGAACCGTCACAACCAGCAGGTTGCGCTGTTCCATAAGCTGGAGATTTTGCGCGATCGTTTGATCGAGCAAGGTGATGACGCGGTCGCTGAGGTGTTTAACCTCTATCCGCACGCCGATCGTCAGCAACTGCGCAGCATGATCCGCAACGCGCAGAAAGAGAAAGCCACCAATAAGCCACCAAAATCTGCCCGCCTGATTTTCCAGTATCTGCGCGAGCTGGCAGAAGCTTAAGCTTTCTGCGGACATGAAAAAGGTCGGCATGAATGCCGACCCTACGATGTCTTGTTGCAGGGTGGCCATTTATGGCCACCGCACCATCACCGCCCTAACCGCTCCAGCAGTTTCTGGTGAATACCACCAAACCCGCCGTTACTCATCACCAGAATCGAATCGCCTGGCTGGGCTTTCTTCGCCACCATTTCCACTAGCGTATCGATATCCGCGCTCCACTGCGCCGGCTGAATGCACGCCTCGGCCACATCGGAAACCTGCCACGGAATATGGTGCGGCTGGAACAGGAACACTTCGTCTGCGCGACCCAGCGATGGTGCTAACTCGTTCTTGCTCACGCCCATCTTCATGGTATTTGAACGCGGTTCCAGTACCGCCAGAATGCGTGCCGTGCCGCCCACTTTGCTGCGCAGCGCCGCCAGCGTGGCGAGAATCGCAGTCGGATGGTGAGCAAAATCGTCGTACACCTTGATGGCGTTCACTTCACCACGCAGTTCGAGACGACGACGGGCATTAATGAAGCTGCTCAGCGCTTCACCCGCATCCACAGGTTTCACCCCGACATGACGCGCCGCCGCAATCGCCATCAGGCCATTGTGCATGTTGTGCTCGCCCACCAGCGCCCAGTTCACTTCTCCAACTTTCTCGCCGTCGAGCCAGATCTCCCAATGTGACGAGTCCGGCGTCAGCTTTTTCGCCTGCCAGTGACCGTTATCGCCCACGCTTTCCTGCTCGCTCCAGCAGCCCATCGCCATCACTTGCTTGATGTTGTTATCGTGCTCCGGCAGCAGGATCTTGCCCTGGCCCGGTACGATGCGGATCAAATGATGGAACTGCTTCTGGATGGCGCGCAGATCGTCAAAGATATCCGCGTGATCGAATTCGAGATTGTTGAGGATCAGTGTGCGCGGGCAGTAATGCACAAACTTGGAACGCTTGTCGAAGAACGCGCTGTCGTACTCATCCGCCTCGATGACGAAGAATGGACTTTTTCCTAATTTTGCCGAAACCTCGAAGTTTCCTGGCACACCACCGATGATAAAGCCCGGTTCCAGGCCGCAGGCCTCGAGAATCCACGCTGCCATGCCGGCTGTGGTGGTTTTGCCGTGGGTTCCCGCCACCGCCAGCACCCAACGATCGCGCAGCACGAAATCGTGCAGCCATTGCGGGCCAGAGAGGTAAGGAATGTTGCGTTCCAGTACCGCTTCCACACAAGGATTGCCGCGCGTCATCGCGTTACCAATGATCACCAGATCCGGTTGCGGATCGAGCTGGCTGGCATCGTAACCTTCTGTCAATTCAATGCCTTGCTGTTCCAGCAACGTGCTCATCGGCGGATAGACATTGGCGTCTGAGCCGGTAACTTCATGTCCCAGCGAGCGTGCCAGCATCGCCAGTCCGCCCATGAAAGTGCCACAAATCCCGAGGATGTGAATACGCATAAAGAGATCCATTACTCAAAAGTTCGGCGCACAGTGTAACGCCGAGTTGAGAGGGAAGAAACGGATTAGGACTATGGTTTTTAAAGTTCAATCGGCTAAACTGCGCTCATACGTTGGTAGCTTGTTACAGCTGCTGCCACTCCATCGTAGATGCAGGGAATGTGTTATGAAAACGTTAGGCGAATTCATCGTCGAGAAGCAACACGACTTTCCACACGCCACAGGTGAACTGACGGCGCTGATTTCTTCCATTAAGCTTGGCGCTAAAATTATCCACCGCGACATCAATAAAGCGGGTCTGGTGGATATTCTGGGTGCCAGCGGCGTGGAAAACGTGCAGGGTGAGCAGCAGATGAAACTTGATCTGTTTGCCAACGAAAAGCTGAAAGCCGCCCTGAAAGCGCGCGGCGTAGTAGCCGGTATCGCGTCGGAAGAAGAAGACGAGTTCGTCATCTTTGAAGGCTCAGAGAATGGCAAATACGTTGTGTTGATGGATCCACTGGATGGTTCTTCCAATATCGACGTTAACGTTTCCGTCGGCACCATTTTCTCAATCTACCATCGCATCAGCGAGCCGGGCACGCCAATCACCGAAGCTGACTTCATGCAGCCGGGCAACAAGCAGGTTGCAGCGGGTTACGTGGTTTACGGTTCTTCCACCATGATGGTTTACACCACCGGCGTGGGCGTGCATGCGTTTACTTACGATCCGTCGCTCGGCGTGTTCTGCCTGAGCCACGAACGCATGACCTTCCCGGAGAAGGGTTACACCTACTCGATCAACGAAGGTAACTATATTCGCTTCCCGCAGGGCGTGAAGAAATACCTGAAGTTCTGTCAGGAAGAAGATATCGCCACCAAGCGCCCGTATACCTCGCGCTACATTGGTTCACTGGTGGCCGATTTCCACCGTAACCTCTTGAAAGGTGGTATCTACCTTTACCCAAGCACCGCAAGCCATCCGAAAGGTAAGTTGCGTCTGCTGTACGAATGCAACCCAATGGCCTTCCTGGCGGAGCAAGCGGGCGGTAAAGCCAGCGATGGTGCTAATCGCATCCTCGACATCCAGCCAGAAACGCTGCATCAGCGCTGCCCGTTCTTCTGCGGCAACGACGCGATGGTGGGCGACGTTGAACGCTTCATCCGTGAATATCCGGACGACCATTCAGCGTAATTTTTTCCCGCTGTACCAAGCCCGCCTTAGTGCGGGCTTTTTGTTTTCATATTTCTGATTTTGGCCTGCCGATCAATTAACGCGCCATCTTCCGCATAATAACGACTCGGCCAAATTTCTGCGGGTGAAATACCAATCGCTTCGGCAATTAATAATTCCCCTTTTGGCCACGGCCGCACTAATGCATTGGCGAGCGTGGTTGAACATAATCCAGATTGCCGCGACACCGCCGCCATTGAAGTTCCTTTCTTTCGCAGAGCAGCAATAATATCGGCAGGATGCCAGTCTTGTTTTGCATTATTCACGTAACTCTCCTTAGTCCGCTTATCTGTTCTATTTACGATACTACGTTACTCGTAGTATCTGACAAGCAGTAAATCTACGATTCTCGTAGCCATGAAATCGACCTCCTCTCTCCAGCTAACCTTCCAAAGACGCTTGAAACAAGCGCGTCTGGCTAAGGGTTTGTCTCAAAAAGGATTGGGGATTGCGGCGGGGATCGATGAGTTTGTTGCCAGCACGCGAATTAATCGTTACGAGAATGGAATTCATCAGGTTGATTTGGATACAGCGCAGCGATTGGCGGACGTATTAGAAATACCCGCAGCTTATTTTTACGCGGAAGATGATGCGCTAGCGGAAATCATTCGCACGCATAAAAGTAATTAAATTCCGGCTTAATGATTCGCTACGTCTAAATACGCGCTGCGATAAATTGATTATTGGGTCGCAATTTATAGCGACCCAACTTATTTCACACCTATTAACTTTATTACGCCGCAGACACGCGGAATTGCGCCATCGAATCCTGCAACTGCTGCGACTGCGCTTCCAGCGACTGCGTTGCGGCGCTGGCCTCTTCGACTAACGCGGCGTTCTGCTGCGCAGCCTCATCCATCTGCGTCACCGCCTGATTCACCTGCTCGATACCGCGACTCTGCTCTTCCGAGGCGATGGAGATCTCTTTCATCAACGTGGTGACACGCATTACTTCGCTGGAGATCTCATCCATGGTTTCACCGGCGCGCGTGGCCATGTCGCTGCCCTCTTGCACTCGCGTCTGCGATTCCGCGATCAGCTCGCGGATCTCTTTGGCGGCGGTAGCGCTGCGACCGGCCAGCGTGCGCACTTCATTGGCGACCACGGCGAAGCCGCGGCCTTGTTCACCTGCACGCGCGGCTTCGACCGCAGCATTCAGCGCCAGAATGTTGGTCTGGAAGGCAATGCCATCAATCACGCTGAGGATGTCGCCAATGCGATTGGAGCTTTGAGTGATCTCCTGCATCTTCTCCATCACGTAGCCAACCACTTCGGCACCACGATCGGCGCTGTCGGAGACATTGCTGGCAAGCTGATTGGCCTCTTTGGCATTGCTGGCATTGAGACGCACGGTGGCGGTGAGCTGTTCCATGCTGGCGGCGGTTTGCTCCAGCGAGGCGGCTGACTCTTCGGTACGCTGGGAAAGATGCACGGTGCCTGCCGCTAATTCGCGGCTGCCCACATCAATCTGCAAGCTGGCTTCGCGCACCTGACTGACCGAACTGCTAAGCGCCAGCTGCATATTCGCCAGCGCCTGATTGAGACGACCTAACTCATTCTTTCCGGCGGCTGGCAGCGGCTGTGATAAATCGCCCGCCGCAATTTGCTCCAGATGCAGAATTGCGCCGTCGAGTGGACGCAGCAGCAGACGACGCAGCAACTGCCAGGCCAGCGCAATCAGCAGCAAGGTCAGCGCCACGGAAACGCCAATCAGAATCTTCAGCTGCAGCTCATCATGCGCGGCCTGCGCCAGACGCGCCGCCGAGACTTCATTGGCGTAGATGCTAAAATCATTCACCGCTTTCGAGTAACTGGCCGCCAGCGCCGACTGTTTGCCCTCCAGCACCTGATAATATTCATCGGTGTACTGCTTTTTCAGGGCATCAATCATCGGCGTGATGCCCTCTTTCTCGTACGCGTTATAGGTCGCGACGACGGCATCAGCCAGCGTTTTGCCGTGAGCGGTGACCGTTCCGGCCTCCACAAAGGCCTGCAAATACTTATGAGAACTTTCTACTGCCGCCTGGGTTTGTTTGGTGACAACATCGCCGTCATCCAGTAAACCAATTTCAATTTTACGCACCGCCAATGCAGCGTTGGCGCGAGCGCGCATCAGTTCGGAACGACTTTGATACAAGGCGTTGAGCTCAATCCCCTGTATGCGGTTGAGCGCATCCAGTGATTGATTGCCTGCGTTGATGGCCGAGATGCCCATCGCGCTGACTGCCAGCAGCAGCAGCGTCATAAAAGCCAAAAGCGTGAGTAATGCAGTACGAATTGATAGCTGTTTGAACATGATTATCCCCGTTTGCAAGAAAAGGCAGAAATCCGCTAGCCCTAAAACGGAAAGATTATCGGCAGTTGATCGCGGAAACTTTATCCATTGTTGATGGTCAATTGGCTGACGATCACCCAGA
Source organism: Pantoea sp. SOD02 (assembly GCF_024707505.1). Classification (GTDB taxonomy): domain Bacteria; phylum Pseudomonadota; class Gammaproteobacteria; order Enterobacterales; family Enterobacteriaceae; genus Pantoea; species Pantoea symbiotica. The sequence continues at coordinate 3,702,647 of NZ_CP102604.1, forward strand.
CTTCACTTTTACTGAAGTCTGCCCCAGCAAAATTTAAGGATTGAAACGATGAAAAAATGGCTCTCGATGGCGTGTTTGTTGGTCAGTGGTTTTGCTGCAGCGCAACAAAATCCTATCGATCAACAGCTCGAGCAGTGTCTGAATAAGGAATCCAGCACCGCCGGCATGTCTCAATGCTACGGCACGGCCAATAAAGCCTGGGATAAAGAGATGAACGCGCAGTACACCCAAGCGATGAAAAAATTAACTGGCGCGCCTAAAGACAAATTGCGCAGCGCCCAGCGCGCGTGGCTGACTTATCGTGACAGCTGGCTGGATGCCAGCCGCAGCTATTTTGTTAGCAGCCAGGGCACGATGGCCGCGCTATCGGTCGGTGCGCAGGGCGTGAGTCTGGTGCGCAATCAGGCGCTGATGTTGCAATCAATTAACAAAGGCAGTTGCGCCAACCCCGACGATTGTTGATTAATGTAAGCGTTTAATACGCTTAGCGCTGGCATCGGCCAGCGCGCCCATTAATCTGCAGGGAGAAACCATGGCTGCTTATGCCTCCACCATCATTCTTGTTTGCCTCGCCGTCCTCAGCTATTTCGTTCATAACAGCGCCGTTACCATTTCGATTCTGATCCTGCTGGCGATTAAGCTCACTCCGCTGTCGCAATTCTTTCCCTATGTGGAAAAACAGGGCATTCAGATCGGCATTATCATCCTCACCGTTGCGGTGATGGCGCCGCTCGCCAGCGGCACGCTGCCGGCTTCTTCGCTGTTGAAATCGTTCGCCAACTGGCAATCGATTATCGCGATTGTGGTGGGCGTTTTTGTCGCCTGGCTGGGCGGACGCGGCGTCAACTTTATGAGCGTGCAGCCGTCGGTTATTGGTGGGCTGTTGATTGGTACGGTGATTGGCGTGGCCTTCTTTCGTGGTGTGCCGGTCGGACCACTGATTGCTGCGGGGATCGTCTCGCTGTTTGTCACCGCGAAGTAGCGCCTTGGAGCATTCCGAAACGCCAAAAAGGGGGCATACTTTCAGAGTCAGTTGGCTATAATAGCCGTCACTCAACATATGACTAATGAAGGAAAGCCAGATGAGTTTGAACCAGGTGCCTGCAGGTAAAGAGTTGCCAGAAGATATCTACGTTGTCATTGAGATCCCGGCTAATGCCGATCCGATCAAATATGAAGTCGACAAAGAGTCTGGCGCCCTGTTTGTAGACCGTTTCATGTCTACCGCCATGTTCTATCCGTGCAACTACGGTTACATCAACCACACGCTGTCTCTGGATGGTGATCCGGTTGACGTACTGGTGCCAACCCCGTATCCGCTGGTGCCGGGCTCAGTGATCCGCTGCCGTCCAGTTGGCGTGCTGAAAATGACCGACGAGTCTGGCGAAGATGCCAAACTGGTTGCGGTTCCGCACACCAAGCTGAGCAAAGAGTACGATCACATCAAAGATGTGAACGACCTGCCAGAGCTGCTGAAAGCGCAGATCACCCACTTCTTCGAGCACTACAAAGATCTGGAAAAAGGCAAATGGGTGAAGGTTGACGGCTGGGACAACGCAGAAGCGGCCAAAGCTGAAATCATCGCCTCTTACGAGCGCGCGCAGAAGAAATAAGCCTCTTTTCTGCCATGCATAAAAAAACACCGTCCATTGGACGGTGTTTTTATTTATGCCTCTGTTTCGCCATCTCGCCTTAACCAGTCACCGCTCGCGATATGCGTGCGACCCGCGACTGAACGCTGATAGACATACAGCCAGGCACTGCCGTAAGGCGTCTGAATAAGCTGGCGTTTGTATTCGCCATTTTTGGTGCGCAAGGCATCAAGTTCGCCGAGCGTGCTGGCGTCAATGCGATACACCTCGCAATAGACGCTGCCTTCTCCTTCCACCACGCCCGGATAGTGACCCAGATTGTAGAGATCAAACCCCACAATCTGATGGTCGCCGAGCCACTGCGCATTCGTCATCCAATGACTGTTTCCCTGTTTGCGCCGTAAACTGCCATAGACAATTATTCGCATTGCTAAAACTCAAACTGATAGAGCAGATCCAGTGCCTGATCGAGACCCGACACGGCTTCTAAATAGAGTTTGGGCATCAGGCGATAACGCAAGGTTAAGGTCGCCAGTGAATCAAATATGCCAACACCGTATTTTACTTGTAGACCCGGCAACACGTAACCACTCACCTGCACCTGCTGGCTATCGCCTACGCCAGCGGTATCAACCGCGAGATTACTGACACCGAAGGTCTCGCCGATTTTACCCACAACCTGACCACTTTGCGCAACCCCCAATCCAACAAGCGCTGAAGTTAATGCGTTGCTGTCGCCATCGCTGTTGAGTCCCTGACCACGTAACAGGTAAGAAAGCGCTTCCTGCTGCGACATCGCCGGATCGGAGAACACTTCCACTTTCGGCTCATCCGCCAGGCCGGTTACGCGTAATCCGGCGGTGACATCGTCTTCGGTAGCCTCTGGATTACGGATCGCCTCGAGGTTGACGTAAGGCTGATCCGGCGGCCCAGCGAACTGCAGCTCACCTTTACGCACCACCAGATCCTGACCATACGCATGGAAGCGGCCGGATGGGATATTGATCTGGCCGTTTAAGCCCAGGCCATTTTTATCCTGCACCAGTTTGAGATCGCCATTCAGCTTGGCTTTCAGGCCAAACGCCGAAAGGCGCACATCATTACCGACGTGGATCACCAGATTGCTGTTAATCGGTATCGCGGCGGTTTTCGGCTGAATCGGCTTGAGATTTTGATCCAGCATCACCTCATCAGAAGAGACGCCGGTGGCGCTTTCCGGCACTTCCTGCACGGTGATGCGCGCCCACGGAATATCCACTCTGCCGTCGAGACTGAATGCGGCTGGTGTGGCCTCAAACACCAGATCCGGCGAGACATCCATGCGCACCATCGGCGGCACGGTGACGCGGATGCGGCTGCCTTGCGCTGCAACGCGCGCACGCCAGTTATCCAGCTGGCTCCAGTCGGCGTTACCGCTCAGGTTAAGATTGCCTTGCGCCGTCTGAATCATGCCGTTGAGCGTTGAGCTCATGCCGTTGAACACCATGTTGAGATTGGCGGCGGTGAGATCGACCGGCATAAAGCTGCCATCGACATCCACATCGCTCAGCCCCAACTGACCAAACACCTGCGGCTGCTGCAATGTGCCGCCAAGGCGCAGATTGCTGTTCAGATTGCCTTTGATTTTCTCGCCCTGCATCAGCGCCGGATTCAGCATCGCCAGCGAAATATTGCTGATGCCAATGTTGCCCGACAGCTGACGCTGGTTCTCCGGATCTGCGATCTGCACATTGCCGCTCAGCTGGCCGTTGTTGACGATATGGATCAGCCAGTCAAGCTGGGCGCGACCGTTACGCAGCGCGGCATTCAGGTTCAGCGTATCGAAGGCGATCGGCAAGGTGTTGCCCTGCACGTCCTGCTCCACTTTCACGCCGCTGCCTTTCAGCGCGACGGTGCCGGTTGGCAGCGCGCCGTCGGCGGTCCAGTTGACGCGCGCATCACCGCTGAACACGCCGTTCAGTTTGGTGGCATCGGTGAGGAACGGTTTGATCATCGCCAAATCGAAGCGGTTGAGCACCACATGCGCATGTCCGCTGGCACCGGCTTCAATCGGTTCCGGTACGCACAGCTGCGCGTTCGGATTCTGCCAGCAGTGCGGCCCAATGGTGGCGGTTTGCTTGCTGTTGAGGTAATCAATCGCCATCGCGCGCGTCAGTCGCCATTCGCCTACCGGCGTGTCGAAACGCGTGTTGTTGAGATTGCCCTGCCAGCGTTCGGTTTTGCGATCAAAGCTGCCGTTCAGCGCCAGCTGACCGGAAACCGGTTCGCCCTGTACGTCGAGCTTCAGCTGATGCTGCTTTTCGTTGCCGTCAGCGTTCAGCGTCAGCAGATTCACTTTCAGCGCATCCTGCTGCAATTGTTCCACACGCAGTTGCAGCTTACCGGCGATCTGATCGCTGGATTTCACATCGCCCTGTAACGCCACACGACGGATTTGCAACTGCTGCCAGCGCAAACCGGTAGCGGTGAGATCGGCCAGCAGCTGCGGCGCCTGTAAAGTACCGCGCGCTTTGACTGTGCCTTTGGCGACGCCGCCCAGGCCCGGCAGCGCGTTATCCAGATTTGGCGCATCAATGTTGGCATCAAGGTTAAGCGTGTCGCCCAGCTCGCCTTTCACGTCCAGATGGTTGCGGCCCAGCGCAATGTTAAGACCGGGCACTTTCCACTGGTTGTAGCTGTTGCCGGTCAAGGTACCTTTGGCGCTCACCGCGTTCTGTTTGACGTTCCCTTTCAGCTCCAGCTGCGGCACGCTGAGCTGCCATGTTCCGCCGTACAGGCTGCCGCGCGTGGCAATTTTGCCATCCAGCTTCGCTGGCCAATCCGGATACTGTTTGGCGGTGTTGATGCCGGAGAGCGTCAATTCGCTGCGCCAGCTGATGGCTTTGCTCCAGTCCACCAGCGCCGTCAGATCGATATTGCCCTGCAGCGCCGCCACGCGCAGCTTATCGAGGTTGAACTGCTGCTCGTTGCCTTTGCCGTCCAGCGCAATAGTCGCGGGCGGCACGCCTTCGCCTTTCACTGCGGTGCGCAGCGACATCACGTAATCGGTGGCTTTGCCTTTGAACTGATAATCGAGATTATCCGCCTGATACTGCACCGCGCCGGTGAGCGGCCAACGCAGCTGCGGGCTGGTGAGTTTCAGCGCCAGCGGTAAACCGGCAACCGCAAGTTGAGTGGTCGCATCCAGCTGCGCACGCACTGGACCGGAAAGATTCAGCCCAAGTTTCAGCTCATCACGCATCGCACCCGCGAGGTTCATTTTGATCTTCTCGCCCTTGATCGGGTCGAGATTGAGCGTGCCGTTAAGCGCGAAATTCACCGGCCAGTTATCGGCCAATGTTGCTTCACCGCTGGCGTTCACCTGCCCTTGCGGCGAATCGACATCGAAGGTTTCCAGCTGCAGATGGCGATCGGCGGTTTTGGCTTTTAACAACAGACGCGTGATTGATACGTCGGTATCGCCGGTAATGCGCAGCTGTTCACCCAGCAGCTCCTGCACGGTGATATCCAGCGGCAGCTGGAAGTCCGGCATGTCTGGTAACAGCGGCTTAGCGAACATGGCCTGCAACGTTTCTCCCAGCGGCTTTTCATCCGGCTGCGGCTGCTGCACTTTTGGCTGCACCACTTGCTCATCTACCACTTTGGCCGCTTTCGGCAGCGCAATCAGCAGGCTTTGGATATGAGTTGGCGTCAGCGTCAGCGCGCGATCCTGCCACTGCAGTCCGGTGGTGAAATCGAGCAGGGAAATCGCCGTGTCATCAACTTTAACGTTGATGTTGTGCAGCCCAACTTTGCTGAGCGTAATCGGATACGGCGTGCTGAGATTGGTGCTGCCGCTCTGCTCTTCCGGCGGCGGTGCGCTGGCCGGCGCCATTTTTTTGCTATCCACCACCACGCTGACATCCTGCAGCGCGATGTCATTCACACACACTGACGAATGCAGCAGGCAGTTGAGATTCAGCGCCAGATGAAAACGTCCGGCATCCACGCTGACGCCCGGCATTTCATACTTCACGCCGCTTAGCGTCAGGTCGCGCCAGCCACCTTCAATCTGTTTGATCGACAAACCTGGCACCCAGCGATCGGCGCCTTTCAGCAGCAGATGCAAACCCGGCGTGGTGCCCACCAGAAACGCGATGCTGCCAAACAGCAGCACCAGAAAAATACCGATGCCAATCAGGACCTTTTTCCACAGCTTCATAGTTCAGGCCCCAATCCTACATAAAATTGCAATCCATGCTCCTTGTCGTCGCCAATCGGCCGCGCGATATCAAACTTGATCGGCCCTACCGGAGATGACCAGCGCACGCCGAAGCCGGCGCCGGTTTTCAGGTTGCTCTGCTTGATGTCGTTGACCGCTTCACCAGAATCGACGAACACCGCGCCCCACCATTTGCCGGTCACATTGTATTGATACTCAAGCGAGCCGGTAGCCATTTTCGAGGCGCCGGTTAGCTTGCCATTGTCATCACGTGGCGATACGTCTTTGTATTTGTAACCGCGAATACTGCGATCACCACCGGCGAAGAAGCGCAGATCCGGCGGCACTTTGTCGAAGTCGTTGGTTTCAATCCAGCCAACATTGCCGCGCGCCACAAAGCGATGCTTATCGGCGAGCGTGCGAATCCAGACGTTTTGCGCCTGCAGGATGACGAAATCAACGTCCGAACCCCATGTGGTATCCGACACGTCGACCGAGTAACGCTGCGAATCGCCCCACGTAGGCATCAAACCGCCGCGCGAACGGGTGCGGTTCAGGCTGACGCCCGGATAGAGCAGCATGGTGGTGTTGGTGACGCTGGCCTGGGTAAAGTGATCGAGGCTCCAGCGCAGGTTGATCGCCTTCTGCCAGCCGCTGCTGCTGTCCCAATTACGCGACATCGCCAGCGTGGTGGTATCGGCTTTGGTGTCGTTGAGATCGGTGCGCTTCACGCCGCCGGAGAAGGTGTAATACTGCTCGAGCGGACTTTTCAGCAGCGGAACTTTGTAGCTGAGATCGAGCTGCTGCTCCGGCGCAGAGACGTAGGCGCTGGCGGCCAGGCTGTGGCCGCTGCTGTTAATCCACGGTTTTTTCCACGTGCCTTTAATGCGCGGCCCGACATCGGTGGAGTACCCGACGCCGGTTTCAATGGTGTTTTCCACGCGTGGCGATACCACCGCATTCAGCGGCAGCACTTTGGTTTGACGGCCTTTATCAAATTCAGGCGCGACCACCACCGAGTTGAACCAGCCAGTTGCCGATAAGCGGCGGTTGAGTTCCGCCAGATCGCGCGAGCTGTAGTGATCGCCCTTTTTGAACGGCACCAGATTTTGCAGATAGGCTTCGTCGATTTGCGAGCCCTGGAAACCGACATCGCCAAAACGGTAGCGCGGGCCGCTATCGTAATTGATGTCCCAGAAGGCTTCGCGTCGTTCGACTGAAACGCCAAGCTGGCTTTGCTTAAAGTCACCGTCGAAGTAACCATTACGCAATGCCAGGCTGGAGAAGCCGTTTTTAAATTTGTCGTAGTCGCCGTGATTGAGCTGCGTACCGACTTTCGGCGTGCCCTGTTTGACCCAGGCTTGATAATCCTTGTCGGTGCGGGCTTCACCTTCAATCACGATGGTGCTGCCGCCGATCTTGACTGGTTCGCCGGGCTTAACGTGCGCGATCAATACCGGACGACCACCTTGTGGCGGTGCCGGGCGCGATTCGAAATCGATCTCAGGTTCGTAATAACCCAGCGCACGCAGGCCTTCTTTGATCGCTTCTGCAACGCGCGCCTGGAAACGCCCGTCGTTCGACACCTCGTCAGTGCCGATAGTGGACAAGCGTGCCCTGACGTTCTTCTGTAAATCCCCGGTAAGACCGTCCAGTTGCAAGCGCACTTTGGCTGCCTCAACGGCAGGTGCAGCAAGCAACAGGCTGGCCAAACAATAAATATGAAATCGTGGCACACGTACTCCTGTTAATAATGCCGGCCCCTATTCCGCAGGGGCGTTTATTCTCTGGAAGGGTATCATCACCGCGCGTGTACCCATCAGCATAGCCGCCTTTTTTCTGCCTATCGGCGTAAACCCAGCGACTAAGCCAAATTGTGACCTATTGTCGGTAAATGGAGGAAGCGATACAACTGCCACGCCATTCTTCTGCGCCTGACAGCCGCTCACTCGGATTAATCCGAGCGCTTATCATGCCCCTATAGCGGCATGATAAGCGCTGCTGCTATAATCAGCGACCAGCAGGCCTCGCCTGCATCTTTTTCTGCCCCGACGTTAACCTTATCTTGTCGATATGGCGCAGACATTTTTGGCACGGATAGCCTGTTTGACTGGCAAGTACCGGACGTACGCCCACTCCCGCGCTGCCCAGGCCAAAAATGACAAGTGATTAACCCAACGGATCTTTTATGCTCGATAGCTTGCTTGTCATTCTTTTACTGATAGTCATCAGTTCATTTTTTTCCCTTTCGGAGATCTCGCTGGCAGCCGCCCGTAAGATCAAGCTGAAGCTGCTGGCTGACGAAGGCAACATCAATGCCCAGCGTGTACTGAAGATGCAGGAACAACCTGGCATGTTCTTCACCGTGGTGCAGATTGGCCTGAATGCCGTTGCCATCCTCGGCGGTATCGTCGGCGATGCCGCCTTCTCGCCCGCCTTTAATAGCCTATTCAGCCGCTTCGTGGCACCCGAATTGGCTGAACAGCTCAGCTTTATCTGCTCCTTCACCATCGTAACCAGCCTGTTTATTCTGTTTGCTGACCTGACGCCAAAACGCGTCGGCATGATTGCCCCGGAAGCGGTGGCGCTGCGCATCATCAACCCGATGCGCTTCTGCTTAGTGGTGCTGCGTCCGCTGGTGTGGTTGTTCAACGGCCTGGCGAACGTCTTCTTCCGCCTGTTCAAACTGCCGATGGTGCGGAAAGACGACATCACCTCAGACGATATTTATGCGGTGGTCGAAGCCGGTGCGTTGGCGGGTGTGCTGCGTAAGCAGGAACATGAGTTGATTGAGAACGTGTTTGAGCTGGAATCACGCACCGTGCCGTCATCGATGACCTCGCGCGAGAATGTGGTGTGGTTCGATTTACACGAAGATGAAACCACGCTGAAAACCAAAATTGCCCAGCATCCGCACTCCAAATTCATTGTCTGCGATGGTGATATCGACCACATCGTCGGTTATGTCGATTCCAAAGAGCTGCTGCTGCGTGTGTTGGGCAATCAAAGCCTGACGCTGAATAGCGGTGTGAATATTCGTTCTGCGCTGATTGTGCCGGATACGCTGACGCTCTCCGAAGCGCTGGAAAGCTTCAAAACCGCCGGTGAAGACTTCGCGGTGATCATGAACGAATACGCGCTGGTGGTCGGCATCATTACCCTGAATGACGTGATGACTACACTGATGGGCGATTTGGTGGGCCAGGGCCAGGAAGAGCAGATTGTCGCGCGTGATGAGAACTCATGGCTGGTGGAAGGCGGAACGCCAATTGATGACGTGATGCGTGTGCTGGATATCGATGATTTCCCGCAATCTGGCAACTACGAAACCATCGGCGGCTTCATGATGTACATGCTGCGCAAGATTCCGAAGCGTACCGACTTTGTGAAGTTTTCCGGCTACAAGTTTGAAGTGGTGGATATTGATAGTTACCGCATCGACCAGTTGCTGGTCACGCGTATTGATGAACGCCCGCCGGTGCTGAATGTGACCAAAAATACGGTGGATGATACAGAATCACTGTAGGGTCGCCATTCATGGCGACCAACCAACAACCGCACAAAAAACTGAGGGCGCCATCGGCGCCCTTTCTTATGCTTACTTAGTTGTACTCGGCTTGCAGCCGCAGCACCTGGCGATTGATTTCTGACATCACGCTGAGATGCTGTTTATCTTTGACACGCGGCAACATCACTTTGCCTTTATCAAACTCGAACGCGCCCACATCCTTGATGTACAACCTTCCTCTAAATAGCGTTTTTACATATTTCGCAATTTGCAGCGGATTATAGCGCTGGAAGATCTTCATGCTGTTTAACTCCTGAAAATGTTTAATACGCTCCGTCGTGACCAAATTTGGTACGAACCCATGAAGCGCAAATGAGGCATAACTATAGAGCATCCTTTCTTACCAATGTTCCGAAAAGGTGAATTATTTACTGAATTGACACATCATTACAGAATACTCTGTTATCAGCCTCACGAAACCCAGTATAAACCTTCACTCATTATGGAATTGTGGCATAGGTTGCAAACCTGTTAACTCATTGCGACAGACGCATCATCCATGCCTAATATTGCAGGAACATGAACAACTGGTCGGATCACCAAGGAGTTTGATAAATGCGTTTGAGACACACTGTGATAGCACTGGCACTACTGCTGCCTGGCCTGGCTTCGGCACATGCATTCAAACTGGGTGAACGCGTGCCCGCTGTTGGCGTTAACGACAAAGGAGAGCTGGTTTATCAACAAGATGAAGATAAGTTTAGCTATAAATCCTGGAATAGCGCGCAGCTGAGCGGAAAAGTTCGCGTTATCCTGCACATTGCCGGTCGTTCTTCGGCGAAAGAGCAGAACGCGGCGTTAATTGAAGCCATCAAAGCCGCGCATCTGCCGCACGATCGTTATCAAACCACCACTATCGTCAATACCGATGATGCGATTCCTGGCACCGGCATGTTTGTGCGCAGCAGCATTGAGAGCAATAAGCAGCAGTATCCGTGGTCGCAGTTTATCGTCGATAGCAACGGCAGCGCGCGTCAGGCATGGCAATTGGAGAAAGGGGGATCGGCGATTGTAGTGCTGGATAACACCGCACATGTGCGTTACGTCAAAGATGGTCCGCTGACGCAGGATGAAGTGCAGCAGGCGATGAAGTTAATTCATGAGTTGTTGCAGAAGTGAGTGAAGGTCGCCATAAATGGCGACCCTACAAATCTTAAAACAGTGATACGCGGAAACCAGGATTGAGGAACGATTCGCGCGGGGCGTAATCGAGAGTTTTGCCCTGCCAATCGTGGACATGCGCGCCGGCGGCAATCGCCACCGCATGGCCTGCGCCGGTATCCCAGATGTTAGTTGGCCCGAAGCGCGGATAAAGCTGCGCGCTGCCTTCGGCCACCAGACAGAACTTCAGCGATGAGCCAATTGCGGTGGTTTGATGCTCGCCAAGCTGATGCAGATACTCCTGCAACTCGGTATCGCTATCAAAATGCGAACGGCTTACCACCACCAACGGTGGACGCGCTTCACGCGCGTGGATCTGCGTCTGATGGCCGTTTTCTTCTTTCCAGGCTTTACCTTCAGCAGCCGAATACATCACGCCCAGCACGGGCGCGTACACCACGCCCAACACTGGTTTGCCGTTTTCGATTAGCGCGATATTGACCGTGAACTCGCCGTTGCGCTTGATAAACTCTTTGGTGCCATCCAGCGGATCGACCAGCCAGTATTTCTGCCAGTGCTGACGGACGTCCCAGCTCGGTGGATCCTCTTCAGACAGCACCGGCACCTCCGGCGAAAGCGCCTTCAGGCCTTGCACAATAACGCGATGCGCCGCGAGATCGGCCGCGGTGACTGGAGAATCATCCGACTTGCGGGTCACATCAACCGGCTCTGCACCGTTATAAACCTGCATAATGGCATCGCCCGCATCACGCGCCAGCTGACAAATTTTATCTAACATTCTTTACCTCTTTTCTGCTGATTCTGCCCGTCAGACACCAACCGCCAATCTGTTCTTATTTTAGCAGTTGTCATTCAACAGCCTGCGACTGCGCTGTCTGCTCCGGCAATCTATATGATTATCAATACCATAGTTCATCAGCGGCGGCTATGGCGGGATGCTGAATGCGCTTTTACCGCAGCCCGGCGGCAGATATTGGATGAAAGTCCGAGCTTCATCACAAATTGAAATGATAATTCGTCATGGTTTTACATTATTTTGAGAGGCCCATTGGACCGAACAAGGAGCAAGCGATGTTCAAAGCGAGCATGTCGTTATTGGCACTCTGTATTACTGCCGCCACGGTACAGGCTGCTACGGTGGATTTACGCATTCTGGAAACCACCGATCTGCACAGCAATATGATGGATTTCGATTATTACAAAGATACGCCGACGGAGAAGTTCGGCCTGGTGCGCACCGCCACCTTAATTCAGCAGGCGCGCGCCGAAGCGAAGAACAGCGTGCTGGTCGATAACGGCGATATTATTCAGGGCAGTCCGCTGGGCGATTACATGGCGGCGAAAGGGCTGAAAACGGGCGAAGTACATCCGGTGTATAAAGCGATGAACACGCTGGATTACACGGTCGGAAACCTCGGTAATCATGAATTCAATTACGGCTTACCCTATCTGCAAAAAGCGCTGGCCGGCGCGCGTTTTCCTTACGTCAATGCCAACATTATCGACGAGAAAAGTGGAAAACCGCTGTTTACGCCCTACTTAATCAAAGAAACCACGGTAACAGACCGTGACGGCAAGCCGCATACGCTGAAAATTGGTTACATCGGCTTCGTTCCGCCACAGATTATGGTGTGGGATCGCAACAATCTGCAGGGAAAAGTACGGGTTGATGACATCACTGAAACAGCGAAGCGTTATGTGCCGGAAATGCGCGCAAAAGGTGCTGAAATAATCATCGCTATTCCGCATTCCGGTTTGAGCAGTGAACCCTATCACGCCATGGCAGAAAATTCGGTTTACTACCTCAGCCAGGTTCCCGGCATCAACGCCATCATGTTCGGCCACGCTCACGCGGTGTTCCCGAGCAAAGAGTTTGCGGCAATTAAAGGCGCTGATATCGCCCAAGGCACGCTCAACGGTGTTCCGTCGGTGATGCCTGGCATGTGGGGCGATCATCTTGGTGTGGTCGATCTGGTGCTGAATAATGAGGGCGGCAAATGGCAGGTCGCGCAGGGCAAAGCCGAAGCACGCCCAATTTATGACAGCGCAGCGAAAAAATCGCTGGCGGCTGAAGATGCCGATCTGGTGAAAGTGCTGGAGCAGGATCACCGCGCTACGCGCGAGTTTGTTGCCAAACCGATCGGTAAATCTGCCGACGTGATGTACAGCTACCTGTCGCTAGTGCAGGACGATCCTACTGTGCAGATCGTTAACAACGCGCAGCGCGCTTACGTTGAGCATTTTATTCAGGGCGATCCTGATCTTGGTCGCTTGCCGGTGCTCTCCGCCGCCGCGCCGTTTAAAGCCGGTGGTCGTAAAAACGATCCCGCCAGCTATGTCGAAGTGGAAAAAGGTAATCTCACCTTCCGTAACGCCGCCGATCTCTATCTCTATCCCAATACGCTGGTGGTGATGAAAGTCAGCGGCGCGCAGGTGAAGGAGTGGCTGGAGTGCTCAGCGGCGCAGTTTAATCAAATCGATCCGCACAGCAGCAAACCGCAATCGCTGATTAACTGGGATTTCCGCACCTATAACTTCGATGTGATCGATGGCGTGCAGTATCAAATCGATGTCACACAACCGGCGCGCTATGACGCGGAATGTACGCTAATCAACAAAGGGGCTTCGCGCATTAAGGATCTCAGCTGGCAAGGCAAGCCTATCGATCCTGATGCCACTTTCCTGATTGCCACCAATAACTACCGCGCTTACGGCGGCAAGTTTGCCGGTACCGGCGATAAGTATGTTGCTTTCGCCTCACCAGATGAGAACCGCTCGGTGGTTGCCGCCTATATCAGCAGCGAAACCAAAGCGCATGGCGAAGTGAAACCGCAGGCCGATCACAACTGGCGTTTAGCACCGATTAATAGCACCACGCCGCTGGATATCCGTTTTGAAACCGCGCCTGGCGAAAAAGCGACGAAATTTATCGAGCAGCATGCCGATTACCCGATGAAAGCCGTGGGCAGCGATGAGATAGGTTTTGCGCTGTGGCAGGTGGATTTGCAGAAGAAATGACTAATAAGGGCGGCGATTGCCGCCCTCTTGCTACTTACAGAATTTCCAGCAGCTCAACTTCGAAGATCAGGGTGCTGAATGGCGGGATAGAGGCGCCAGCGCCGCGCTCGCCGTAAGCGAGGTTGTGTGGAATCGCCAGTTCCCACTTGGAACCGACTGGCATCAGCGTCAGCGCTTCGATCCAACCGGCGATTACGCCGCTAACCGGGAATTCTGCCGGCTCGCCACGTGCCACTGAGCTGTCGAATACGGTGCCATCGATCAGTTTGCCGGTGTAATGCACACGCACACGATCCTGACGTGAAGGGATTGGACCCTCGCCCTGGGTGATGACGCTGAACTGCAGACCGGTTTCGGTGCTGCTTACGCCTTCGCGCTGTGCGTTCTGCTCAAGGAAAGTCTGACCTTCTGCCGCCATCGCTTCTACACGCTCACGACGCACGCCTTCAGCGCGTTCGTGCACTTCACGCAGTGCGCGATGTACCACGTCAACCGGGACGGCCGGTGAGTTCCCTTCCAGCGCGTCGCGCAGTCCGGCGAGCAGTGCTTCTGGCTGCAGACCCTGCAGTCCAGACTCTTGCAGCTGCTGGCCTACCTGTAAACCGATACCGTAACTTGCTTGTGATTCGACGCTGTCGAATGAAGGGGTCGTCATCTTGATTCCTTAATCCCGGAGAAAAATAGAACCGGCAGCATACCAGCGCGGGCGGCTGGCGTAAAATCTCACGCGCCGCAGATGACATTTCCCGGCGAAACGGAAACAATACAGCGGTCAAATTTTTCAATGCTGCCAGGCACTTCCTGTCAGCATTGCTCATACTATAGCTGTGGCGAGGTTTTCACCTGCCACCGTCGGAACAAGAGAGAATACATGGGCCAGATCGCCCCACGACGTCGCAGGACGCGCGCACCGCGTACTTTATTACCTTGGTTGCAACGTTGGCTGCAGCGCATTCCGCGCAAAGCCGCCAGCGAGGAGGATTCACGAATGGCTTCCGATCACCCTTCCCGCGTTCCCGTCGCACTGCAGCGCGTCTGGCATTTGCTGGATGATGTGCGCTGGATGGATCCGCTGCCCGCTTTGCATCGTCGCGGCATTGTTATTGCCCTGCTGGTGCTGCTGCTGGCATTTCTTTGGCCGAGCAGTACGCCGCAGTATCCGGTTGAGCGTCCGGCAGACACTAACGCTAAAGAAGTACCAATGCAGGCGGAGATTTACGATAACAATCAACAGCAGAACACGCCGCCGAAAACCGATTCGCAGGGCGAATGGCGCACCTACAATGTGGCATCAGGCCAGACGCTGGCGCAGCTGTTCCGCGACAACAATTTGCCGGTGAATGATGTGTTTGCCATGGCGCGAGTCGAAGGTGATGGGCAGCCGCTGAGCGCATTGCAGAATGGTCAGCAGGTGAAGATTCGTCAGAACGCGCAAGGCGTGGTAACCGGTTTAACGGTGGATGGCAGCAACGGTCCGGTGCTGTTTACGCGTCAGCCGGATGGCAGCTTTATCCGCGCTCAGTAAAACGCAGAAACAAAAACGCCGGCGCAAGGCCGGCGTTTTCGCATTACTGAGTGAACTTACTCAGCAACTACATTCACAACCAGTTTAGCGAATACTTCGCTATGAATCTGGAAGTCAACTTCGTGCTCACCGGTGGTGCGCAGTACGCCTTCTGGAAGACGAACTTCGCTTTTAGCCACTTCAACGCCAGCTGCAGTTACTGCATCAGCGATGTCACGGGTACCGATGGAACCGAACAGTTTACCAGCGTCGCCTGATTTAGACGCGATGGTTACGTTGCCCAGTGCGTTGATTTTCTCTGCACGTGCGTTAGCAGCAGCCAGAACGTCAGCCAGTTTGGCTTCCAGTTCAGCGCGACGTGTTTCGAAGAACTCAACGTTTTTCTTGGTAGCAGGAACAGCTTTACCCTGTGGAACCAGGAAGTTACGAGCGTAGCCCGCTTTAACGTTAACCTGATCACCCAGGCTGCCCAGGTTTGCTACTTTATCAAGCAGAATAACTTGCATTACCTTATCCTCTTAAAGTCGTTAATGGACAACTACCGATTACTGATGACGATCAGTGTACGGAAGCAGGGACAGGTAGCGAGCGCGCTTGATGCAACGAGCGAGCTGGCGCTGGTATTTTGCACGAGTACCGGTAATACGGCTCGGGACAATTTTACCGCTTTCGGTAATGTAGTTTTTCAGTGTAGCGATATCTTTGTAATCAATCTCTACAACGCCTTCCGCGGTGAAACGGCAGAACTTGCGACGACGGAAATAACGTGCCATTTGGCTAGTCTCCAGAATCTATCAAATCAATCTGCTCGGCATGTAACACCATTCTGCTCTGACCATTGCGTGCCTGATGGCAGCTAATGAAGCCTTCGAGAGTGAGTTGCGTGCCGACCGTTATATGTTGAGTAATCACCTGATGGGTGCTGCCGCTGATAATCACCGGCATTTGACACCAGGCTTGCCGGTGGAAACCGGCTTCCTCTTGCACAGAACGATGCTCAAGCACGAACTGGCAATGAGGAATCCCTGACGGACTGACTTTTCGAACCGGCGTCTTGCACACAGTGCCAGACAGGCGCAGTCGATTTGCCGTCATGTCGGATTACTCTTCAGAATCCCCAGCATCTGAGTCATCAGCCGATTCGTTAGCAAAGTCTTCGCGGCGATCACGACGCTCGTCTTTAGCTTTAACCATCGGAGATGCTTCAGTTACCGCGTGCTTAACGCGCATAACCATGCTGCGGATAACGGCGTCGTTGAAGCGGAAGTTAGTTTCCAGCTCGTCAATCACTTCCTGCGGCGCTTCTACGTTCAGCAGAACATAGTGAGCTTTGTGCAGTTTGTTGATTGGGTAAGCCAGCTGACGGCGGCCCCAGTCTTCCAGACGGTGAATCGTGCCCTGTGCACCGGTGATAGCACCAGTGTAACGCTCGATCATACCTGGAACCTGTTCGCTCTGGTCAGGGTGGACCATAAATACGATTTCGTAATGACGCATCGATAGCTCCTTACGGATTATTCAGCCTCCTGTCAGGGTCAGCTGCGGCCCACGGAAGCAAGGAACGTTATAGGTTGCGAATCATTTAAAAAATGAAACACACCTCTGAATGCAGCTGAAAAATTGACGCGTAATCATACTGGCGTCCTCGCGGAAACTCAAGCGCACAATTCATCAAATGGCGACTATCGTGCCAGCTGATGCGACTTTTGTGCTATGTGAGATGCGTCAGAGAGTTAGCGAGCGTTTGATCAAATTCTCTGAACAAGGCGTTCAATGGGACGATCTGGCGGCAAGTTGGTTAAGAACTACACTATTTACAGGCGCAACGAATAATCCTATTTGCCGCGTCTGAGAGTGCAATCCCTGTGAGTCTGGAGTCGATTATGAAAATGATCATTTTCGCCACTTTACTGGGTCTCTTCCTGTCTCCACCCGCTTTTGCCAGCTCCGCTGACTACGCGCAGCAGATGAGAAGTAACAGCAACGCGGCATCAGGCTATGTCTACGTTAATAGGTTGGATGCGCCTGCAAGCAGTAACCCAGTCAGTGCCAATACCAGCGCCGCCGAACGGTTGTCATCACAACTTTAGTTCGGCAACTTAAACGGGCTGGCGCCAATCACGCCAACCCGCATTTTTTATAAATGGTGTTTAAAGAAACTGACCAGCGCCGTCAGGGCCGAAGGCGTGATTTTGTGGCCGATGTTCTTTTCGGAAAGCGCAGTCATCTGTTGATCGAGTTGCGCCTCGCCTAACGCTTTCTGCAGACGCGCCGTTTCGGCAAAGGGCACCACTTCATCCGCTTCGCCGTGCCACAGCAGCAAAGGTCGATTCGCCAGTTTCTCCAGTTGCTCGCTGGGATCGTACGGCGCCAGCGGCGCTAAACGCGCGGCAAAAGCCTCTTTCTGTTCTGGCGTACGCGCCACCAGCGGCGGAAACAGCGTATGACTCAGCTGCATGAAGTAGCCGGACCCCATTAAACACGCCACGCTGTGGATTTGCGGATAGCGCGCCATTGCGCCCAGCGCGGTCATGCCGCCCATCGAGGCTCCCGCCACGGCAAAACGCTCATCGGCAATCCAGTCGTTATCGCGCAGCACCTTTTCCAGCAACGGCACTTCATCGATGTTCTGTTTGAGGATCTCCCAGAAGTGGGTCATACGTGCATCGGTATCGCCGTTGTAGCGCGCGCCGTGCATGTCCGCATCGGGCATGATCACGCGGAAACCGGCCTGCGCCAGCGCCACGGCAAAGTAGCTGTAAACCTCTTTCGATGAGGTAAAACCGTGATAGAACAGCACCGTGGGTAAGCGCGCCTGGCGCTGCCCGGCCGGTGCTGCGTGAATACATTCGATGCCTGCCAGATTCTCCGTTGCCAACTCAATCATACCGCCTCCATTGAGAATGATTATCACTGGACTCAGTGTAAGCGCTGCCGGACAAAATGCGAGCCACTTCACATTAAGTTTGAATAATTTCTGCCCTAAACATTTAGCCCGCTTTGCCGTTGATCTTGTACCCCTTCAATAATCTCAAAAGGTACTTTATGAAGCGTCTTTCTCTCAGCGCCATGGGTCTCGGAATCAAGCTGTCTGTATTGACGTCTTTGAGCGTGGCAATTGTGCTATTTACTCTGACCTTAACCCTGAGCCATAACGCGGCACGTCAGCTGGAGCAGCTGGCAACCGATGATATGCAGAATCAGGTGCAAGGCATTAATGAAATGGCCACCATGTTCAACGCCACGCTGTCGGAAGAGGTGGCGAATTACACCAAACTGTTCCAAAGCTTCCTGCCAAAACGTTTTAGTCGCGACGACAGCGAACGTGTTCAGGTGGGCGAATTCAGCACGCCAACACTGCGAGCGGGATTGAAAACCCTCAACCTCGATCAAATCGCAGTGGATGATTTTCTCGATCGCACCGGTGCGGTATCCACCATCTTCGTGCGTGACGGCGAGGATTACATTCGTATCGCTACCTCGCTGAAAAAAGAGGATGGCAGCCGCGCGGTGGGCACCAAACTGGATCGCAGCAGCGCTGCCTGGCGCAGCATCAATCAGGGCACGGTGTATCGCGGCCTGGCGACGCTGTTCGGCCATCGTTACATCACGCAGTATCAGCCGGTGCAGGATAGCAGCGGTACGGTGATCGCCATCCTGTTCGTCGGGGTGCAAATCGATGCGCAGTATGCGCTGATGCGCGACAAAGTGCTGGCGCGCCATCTTGGCGACAGCGGCACCTTCTCGGTTTTGAACGGTGCGCCGGGCAGCAGCCAGGGCCAATATCTGTTTGATCGTCACGCTGAAGGCAAACTGCCGCGCTGGGATAACGCCACGCAGCAGCAACTACTTAGCCAGCCGAAGGGATTAGTGGCGGTTGAACTGGATGGCGAAACTAAACTGCTGGCGTGGCAGCAGTTGCCGGGGTGGAACTGGATTATCGCCGGTGAGGTGAGCCGTGCCAGCCTGCTGGCGCCGATCACACACAGCCGTAACCTGTTTATGACGATTGGGCTGGCGCTGGTGATCGCTTTTGCCATGGGCTTTATGTGGTACAGCTGCCGCGCCATCACGCGTCCTCTGCAGCAGGTGATCCATCTGGCAGAACAGTACGCCGCCGGTAATCTGCAGGCACATCTCGACTCTTCACGTCGTGATGAGATTGGTCAGTTGGTCAACGCGATTAACGGCATTGGCGATGGGCTGGAGAAAGTGGTCAGTCAGGTGCGTTCGGCGGCGCGTGAAATCAGCAGCGGCACCGATACCATCGCCGCCAGCAGCTCCAGCATCAGCGAGCAGATTGGACGCCAGGCCAGCAGCGTGGAGGAAACCTCGGCCAGCATGGAGCAGTTTGGCGCCACTGTGGCACAAACCGCGGCCAATGTGCGTCAGGCGATGGCGCTGGTCGGTGAAGCGGCTAACACCGTGAATCACGGCGGCAGCACCGTGGCACGCTCGGTGGAAACCATGTCGGAGATTCGCGTGGCATCGCAGAGCATCGCCGATATCACTCACGTGATTGAGTCAATTGCCTTCCAGACCAACATTCTGGCGCTCAATGCGGCGGTTGAAGCGGCGCGCGCCGGTGAACACGGTAAAGGCTTTGCGGTGGTGGCGGCGGAAGTGCGTGCGCTGGCACAGCGCAGTGCCACGGCAGCCAAAGAGATTGATGGCTTGATTGCCAGCTCAATCGATAAAGTGGCGGCCGGCCATACGCTATCCGAGCAGACGCGTGATGCGATGAGCCATATCGTCAATCACATCGAGCAGGTTAAAACGCTGATGGGCGAAATCAATATTGCCGCGCAGGAACAGGCGGCGGGCATTGGCCAGGTGAATCTGGCGATGAATCACATCAGCCAGGCCACGCATCAAAGCAGCGATATGATTAACCAGTCAGAAACCACCGCCAATCATTTGAGTAAGAAAGGTCATCATCTGACGCAGCTGGTGAGCATTTTTCATCTGAAGGACTAAAAGCCACAGGAAGATGGCTTACACTTGAGCCATCTTCCTGCTTCAGGAGTTGCTATGCGTACTCTCTATTTGGCCTTAACGCTGCTGCTCAGCGGCTGCGCCGCGTTCACCACCACGCCACAAGCTCCGCCGCCGCCCACGCAGCAAGCGCAGGAGATTTCACGCGCGCAAAGTTATGGTCTGCCAAAGCTCGGCAATATCACCGCCACCACACGCGGATCGCCGGATGATGCGCAGCGCGCTATTGCTGCTAAGGCCAATCAGGCGGGCGCGGTTTACTATCAAATTTTGATGCTGGATGAAACCACCATTCCCAGCTTCTGGTACGCCACCGCCATTCTGTATGGCGCGCCGTCAAGCGGCGCTGCAGCGCAATAGTAAGCGTGCGCAGAGATCGTCGCTCAATGCACACGTGCCGCGCAAATCAAGATGCTGCTGACACCAGCCATCAGCCAGCGGCGGCTCTGCCACTTTGAGCAGAATCGCGGCACTCGCCAGCGGCAGTAACTCGCGTGTGATCTCCCGCGCCTGCCCTTCGCGCGGATTCGCGAGCTGCAAGCGTAACTGCCGCCAGCGGCGATCAAAGTGACGATTACTGCCTTTCACCGCATCAAACTCATCATGCAGCATGGTCATCACCTCGGCGTGGCGGCCGAGCACGCGCAGGACATCCAGGCACATCACATTGCCGGAGCCTTCCCAAATGCTGTTAACCGGCATCTCACGATAAAGACGCGGCAGCTCGCTCTCTTCGCAATAGCCAATGCCGCCCAGCACTTCCATCGCTTCTGCCACAAAGGGCATGCCCGCCTGACAGACCACGAATTTGGCGGCCGGTGTGAACAAACGTGCGTACAAGCGTTCATGTTCGCTGGCCGGAGTTGACCAGGCGCGCGCCAGTCGCAACAGCAAAGCGGTTTGTCCTTCCAGCTGTAGCGCCTGTTGCGCCAGCACTGCGCGCATCAGCGGCTGATCGATAAGGTTCTTGCCCATCACCTGACGCTGCTGCGCATGGTGTACGGCAATCGACAGCGCACGGCGCATCTGGCCGTGGCTGCCCAGCGCACAGTCGAAGCGCGTCATGCTGCCCATCTTGAGGATCAGTCGCACGCCGTCGCCCTCTTCGCCCATCAGCCAGCCGATCGCATCCTGAAATTCCACTTCAGCGCTGGCGTTGGAACGATTGCCGAGCTTGTCTTTCAGTCGTTCGATGCGAATGGCGTTGCGCGAGCCATCTGGCAGCAAGCGGGGCAGGAAGAAGCAACTTAGTCCTTGAGAAGTCTGCGCCAGAATCAGATGCGCATCGCTTTGCGGGACCGAGAAAAACCATTTATGGCCGGTGATGCGATACGCTTCACCCGGCCCGCGCACGCCGAGCGGTTCGGCGCGTGTGGTGTTGCTCAACACATCGGTGCCGCCCTGCTTTTCCGTCATGCCCATGCCAATCAGCAGGCCGCGTTTCTTATTGCCCGGCAGATGATGCGCATCGTAACGATCGCTGAGCAGCGCTTCGCGCCAGTCAGCGTAGGGTTCAGGCAGATGATTTTGCAGCAGCGGAATGGCGGCGTGCGTCATGGTCACCGGACAGAGCGAGCCCGCTTCCACCTGTGCATGCAGGATAAAACGTGCGGCACGCGCCACCATCGCCTGCGGCTGTACATCGGGCTGCCAGCTGAGATTGTGAAGCCGGCTAGCGCACAATCCCTGCATCAGCAGATGCCAGGCAGGATGAAAACGCACTTCGTCGAGACGTTCGCCGCGCGCGTTGTAGCGCAGCAGCTCCGGCGCTTCAACGTTCGCTAAGCGGCCTAACTCAAGGGATTCGGCGCTGCCAAGTTGCAGGCCGACTGAAGCCAGCCATTCGCGATCCCAACTGGCGCCTTCGCGTGCAACGGCCTCGCACAGGGCGATATCACGCGTGAACAGGTTGCTGTTGCTGAGCGGATCGGGCTGGTTGAATACGGTGTGGGTGTGCCAAATCATACATATCCCCGTCATACTTCGAGCTACAGGTGCGTTGGCTGCGTGTGTTCACCCCAGTCACTTACTGATGTAAGCTCCTGGGGACTCACGCACTTGCCGCCTTCCTGTAACTCGAATTATTTAGGGTATAAGTATGTAGCTGTTTTGCAGTTATGCCTGGCCTGGAAATTTTTTTGCGGTGGGGATCACGCCTGACGCTGGCGAACGGCTTCGAACAAGCAGACGCCGGTGGCAACCGACACGTTGAGTGACGAGACGCTGCCGGCCATTGGGATGCTGATCAGCTCATCGCAATGCTCACGCGTCAAACGACGCATGCCTTCACCTTCCGCACCCATCACCAGCGCCATTGGGCCAGTCATTTTGCTTTGGTAAACGGTGTGATCGGCTTCGCCTGCGGTGCCAACTACCCAGACGTTGTATTCCTGCAGCAAGCGCAAGGTACGCGCCAGGTTGGTGACGCGAATCAACGGCACGTTTTCTGCCGCGCCGCTGGCGACTTTCTTCGCGGTGGCATTCAACGGTGCTGCACGGTCTTTTGGCACGATGACCGCATGCACGCCAGCGGCATCCGCGCTACGCAGGCAAGCGCCGAGATTGTGCGGATCGGTAACGCCATCCAGCACCAGCAGGAACGGCTTTTCGAGGCTCTGCAGCAGATCCGGCAAATCACCTTCCTGATACTGCTTGCCTGGCTTCACGCGCGCCACAATGCCCTGATGTACGCCGCCTTCAACCTGGCTATCGAGCCATTGACGGTTCGCCACCTGCACCGGGATTCCCTGAGCTTCCAGTGCGAGGATCAGCGGCTGCAGGCGACGATCTTCGCGGCCTTTAAGGATAAAGACTTCCTGAAAACGCTGAGGATCGCGCTCCAGCAGCGCCTGCACGCTATGAATACCAAAAATTATTTCACTCATTACTTTGCTCAAGGTTGGATTTAGATCGTTGAATACGGAGATTCGGGTGCGCATTAATGCGCACCCTGCAACGTTTTCGTCTGGTCGCCATACAAGGCGACCAAACTATCAGGCTTCGTCAGGCTGCTTCTTCGACGCACGCTTGGACTTGGTGGCGGCGGCGATTTTACGGGTTTTCTCGGAAACTTTTTTGCCTTTTTTCTCGCTTTTAGCCGGTTTCTCAGCAACGGCAGGCTTTTTCTTGTCGCCACGGAACGCTGAATCAGGCTCGAAAGTGCCCTTCTTACCGGCATCACGACGACGTTTAGCTGGCGGTTTGCCGCCGCGTTTCTCACGCTCGCGCTCGGTTTTGCCTTCGCCGCGCGGTACACGCTTGCTGGAAATCAGCGCGAAGTCGATTTTACGCTCGTCCATATGCACTGCATCTACGCGCACTTCCACCGCATCGCCCAGACGATAAGTGCGACCGCCGGATTCGCCAATTAGACGCTGCCCCACCGCATCGAAGCGATAATAATCATTATCCAGCGTCGAGACGTGCACCAAACCATCGATAAACAGATCGTTGAGACGCACGAAGAAACCAAAGCCAGTCACGCTGGAGATTACGCCGTTGAACACGGTGCCAACCTGATCCTGCATGAAGTCGCACTTCAGCCAATCAGCAACATCGCGCGTGGCTTCATCAGCACGGCGCTCGGTCAGCGAGCAGTGCTGGCCCAACTGCAGCATTTGCTGCATGTCGTAGTGATAACCGCCGGTCGGCGTGGTGATGCCATCCACTTCGCCGCGCTCTTTTGCCAGCAGATATTTGATGGCGCGATGCAGCAGCAAATCCGGATAACGGCGAATCGGCGAGGTAAAGTGCGCATAAGACGCCAGCGCCAGGCCGAAGTGCCCCCGGTTTTCAGGATCGTAAACGGCCTGCTTCATCGAACGCAGCAGCATGGTTTGCAGCATTTCCGCGTCTGGACGATCGGCAACTTGTTTCAGCAGAGCAGCATAATCGGTCGGATGCGGCTTAGCGCCGCCCGGCAGGCTTAAGCCCAGCTCATTCAACACGGTACGGAAGCTTTTGATGCTGTCTTCGCTTGGACGATCGTGATCGCGGAACAGCGCAGGCTCTTCATTTTTCTCAACAAAACGTGCCGAGGCGATGTTGGCGAGAATCATGCACTCTTCAATCAGCTTGTGCGCATCATTGCGTGAGGTGCGCTCAACGCGCTCAATGCGACGCTCGGCGTTGAAGATGAACTTGGCTTCATCGGTCTCAAACGAAATGCCGCCACGCTGCTCGCGCGCGGTTTCCAGCACCTGATACATGTTGTGCAGTTCTTGCAAATGGGGAACCTGCGCCGCGTATTGTTCACGCAGATCGGCATCACCTTGCAGAATGTTCCACACTTTGTTGTAGGTCAGTCGCGCATGGGAATTCATCACCGCTTCATAGTGTTTGAAACCGGTGAGTTTGCCGCTGGAGGAGATGGTCATCTCGCACACCATGCACAAACGATCAACCTGCGGATTCAACGAGCACAAGCCGTTGGAGAGAATCTCCGGCAGCATCGGGATAACCTGCGACGGGAAATAGACCGAGGTGCCGCGCTGATGCGCTTCATCGTCCAGCGGCGTGCCCGGACGCACGTAATAGCTGACGTCAGCAATCGCCACCCACAAACGCCAGCCGCCGCCGCGCTTCTTCTCGCAGAAAACAGCATCATCAAAGTCGCGCGCATCTTCACCATCAATGGTGACCAGCGGCAACTTACGTAAATCAACACGCCCAAGCTTCGCCTCTTCCGGCACTTCTTCTTTCAGCTTAGCGATCTGCTTCTCAACTTCTTCCGGCCAGGTGTGCGGGATTTCATGAGTGCGCACCGCCATATCGACCGCAAGGCTGGTGCCCATATCGTCGCCAAGCAGTTCCGTAATCTTGCCGAGCGCCTTGGTGCGACGCGTGGCACGTTGGGTGATTTCCACCACCACCACCGAACCCATACGCGCGTTGAGCGTTTCTTCTTGCGGGATCAGAATATCAAAGCTCAGGCGGCTGTCGTCTGGCACCACAAATCCGGTGCCCGCATCGGTGAAGTAGCGACCAACGATCTGGCTGTTACGCGGTTCAAGCACACGCACAACGCGCGCTTCGCGACGACCTTTACGATCGGCGCTGCCCGGCTGCGCCAGAATTACGTCGCCGTGCAGGCAGAATTTCATCTGTTCGGCAGAGAGATAGAAATCATCTTTCTGGCCTTCCACGCGCAGGAAGCCGTAGCCATCGCGATGACCAATCACTTTTCCGCGCAAGAGATCGAGACGTTCTGGCAGGGCGTAACATTGACGACGCGTAAACACCAGCTGACCATCGCGCTCCATGGCGCGCAGACGACGACGCAGCGCTTCCAGCTGCTCTTCGCTAGTGATATTCAATTCCTGCGCGATGTCATCGCGGTTGGTCGGTTTTTCCCGTTTTTCTAGCAGTGCCAGAATAAATTCGCGGCTTGGAATTGGGTTTTCGTATTTTTCAGCTTCTCTATCCTGAAAAGGATCTTTTGACATTACGGTTCCTCCGATGTCATTTAATTTGGATTGCCACCGGCGGTTCGGACAATAAAAGTTGGTACAGCGAATCGTTATCTTTGACCAAATCGGCCAGCGTATACTTGTCCAGTTCCTTGAGGAATAGCTGGACCGCATCGTGCAATGCTTTACGCAAACGACAGGCCGGCGTGATCACACACTCGTCGCAGTTCACGAGCTGCAATGGCTCCATTCTTCGCACCACATCGCCAATGACGATTTTTTCCGGGTCCATGCCTAAACGAATTCCGCCGTTTTTACCGCGTGTTGCGGCGACAAAGCCAGCCCGGCTCAGTTGGTTGATGATTTTAACCATATGGTTACGCGACACCCCGTAGGTATCGGTGACTTCGGTAATGTTGGTCTGCTTACCTTCCGGTAACGTCGCCATGTAAATCAGGGCACGCAGACCATAATCGGTAAAACTTGTTAGCTGCACATATACCTCAGTGAATCATCGAACGTTATGGTTATGCGCCGGTCGGCGTGATGTTTAAATATGATGATAAACCAGAGCGTGGTGGCCGGTGCGTTTTTTCTGGCAAGTATCGATATCTGCAAGAAAAAATAGAGTGAGTGGAGTCAAAGATTAGAAATACAAAGGCCGGACAGAGTCCGGCCTGAGGAGATTATGCGTCGAACGGGTCGCGCAGAATCATGGTCTCACTGCGGTCTGGGCCGGTAGAAATAATATCAATCGGCACACCGGTCACTTCTTCTACACGTTTGATGTAGTCACGTGCAGCTTGCGGCAGACCTTCCAGCGTCTTAACGCCGAATGTGGTCTCGCTCCAGCCTGGCATGGTTTCGTAAATCGGCTCAATGCCTTCCCAGCCTTCAGCCGCCAGCGGCGTGGTGGTCATTTCGCGGCCATCTGGCATGCGATAAGCCACACAGATTTTCACTTCTTTCAGGCCATCCAGCACGTCCAGCTTGGTCATGCAGAAACCTGACAGCGAGTTGATCTGTACTGCACGGCGAACGGCAACCGCATCCAGCCAGCCGGTACGACGACGACGACCGGTGGTCGCGCCGAACTCGTTACCTTGTGCACACAGGAACTCACCGGTTTCGTCGAACAGTTCGGTCGGGAATGGACCTGCACCAACGCGCGTTGAGTAGGCTTTGACGATACCCAGCACGTAATCAACATAGCGAGGACCAATACCTGAACCCGTCGCTACGCCGCCTGCGGTAGTATTCGATGAGGTCACGTACGGATAGGTACCGTGATCGATATCCAGCAGCGTACCCTGTGCACCTTCGAACATGATCAGGTCGCCACGCTTACGCGCGCCGTCCAGCAGATCAGACACATCAACCACCATGCTGGTAATGATATCGGCAACCGCCAGCGTATCACTCAGCACTTTTTCGTAGTCAACAGCGTCAGTTTTGTAATAGTTAACCAGCTGGAAGTTGTAGAAATCGACGATCTCTTTCAGCTTCACCGCAAAGGTTTCTTTATTGAAGAGATCGCTCACGCGCAGACCGCGACGTGCCACTTTATCTTCATAGGCAGGACCGATACCGCGACCGGTGGTGCCGATAGCTTTGGCGCCACGCGCTTTCTCGCGCGCCACATCCATTGCTACGTGGTATTGCAGAATCAATGGGCAGGCTTCAGAGATCAACAGACGTTCACGTACCGGCACACCGCGCTCTTCCAGACCTTTCATCTCTTTCATCAGCGCTTCAGGCGACAGTACAACGCCGTTACCAATGATGCTGGTGACGTTTTCACGCAGGATGCCAGATGGAATTAAGTGGAGGACGGTTTTTTCACCGTTGATGACAAGTGTGTGGCCTGCATTATGGCCACCTTGGTAACGCACGACGTAATTCGCGCGCTCTGTCAGAAGGTCTACGATCTTACCTTTACCTTCGTCACCCCATTGGGTGCCCAGTACGACGACGTTCTTACCCATTTTTTCAAAATCACCGATTGCTTAAAAATGGATTCTACCACCTGACTTTTACTCTTTCAGCACTTTTAGCATACGATTGCGCTGTTTTTTGCCTGAGTTTTGCTCAGCTCACAACATGTTGGGGGAACAGCGGCCAACAGACACAATTGAGTCGCGCGGCATCACAAAAAATTTACGCTGATTAACGCGCATGCATACTGATCATCGCGTAGATCACCACGCCGGCCACCACTAAACCGCCACCAAAACGATGCAAGAGGCGATCGGGTAACTGCGTCATCGCCAGGATCATGCGTCGCCAGGCGCGCGGCATAAACATCGGTCCAAGTCCTTCCAGCACCAAAACCAAAGCCAGCGCCATCCAGATGGTTGAATTCATGATTTTTTCCCAAAAAAAAGGCCGACAACATTGTCGGCCTGGACTTTATATCAGTTCTTAACGCGTGGCGTTAGAGGGCGCTTTCATATAGCGGAAGAAATCGCTATCCGGGCTTAGCACCAACACATCCTGATTATCTGAGAAGCTATTCTCATAGGCACGCAGGCTGCGGATAAAGGCGTAGAAATCCGGATCCTGGCTGAAGGCATCAGCAAACAGTTTTGCCGCTTCACCATCACCTTCACCGCGAGAAATCAGCGCTTCACGCTGTGCCTCTGCCAGTGTACGCGTGACCTGATAATCGGCCTGCGCACGCAGTTTCTCTGCCTCTTCCTGACCTTGTGAACGCTGACTACGCGCTACCGCTTCACGCTCGGCGCGCATACGGTTGTAGATCGCGTCAGAAACTTCAGTCGGCAGGTTGATCTGCTTGATGCGCACGTCGACAACTTCAATACCCAACGCAGCCATACTGTTCGGGTTTGGTGCCGGCTCGGTGCTGTTGGTTTCACGTTCTACACGTGCTGCCGCATTCGCAATTGCGTCATCCGCAGCTGGCGTCTGAACGTCATCATCATTACCTGCGCTACCGGTGTTCAGGGCATCACGCACGTCGGTGGTCAAACGGCCACGCGAATCGGTCACGATGTCTTTTACATCCAGACGCCCCATTTCAGAACGCAAACGGTCACTGAACTTACGTTTCAGCAGCACTTCAGCCTGAGAAACGTCGCCACCACCGGTTGCCAGGTAGTAACGGCTGAAGTCACTGATACGCCATTTGATATAAGAATCAACGATCAGGTCTTTCTTCTCTTTGGTAACAAAGCGGTCAGCCTGGTTATCCATGGTCTGAATGCGCGCATCCAGTGATTTCATGGTTTCGATAAACGGAATTTTGAAATGCAGACCCGGTGCATACACCAGCGGTTTGTTTTCGTCATCACGCAGAACCTTACCAAAGCGCAGCACGATGCCGCGTTGGCCTTCCTGCACCACGAACAGTGACGCGTAAAGCACCACCAGCACTACAATAATTACGGCGATGATTGGCTTACGCATCGATTACTCCCTCCCCTGGCGCTGGGTATCGTTGCGCAGCGCATTGGCGCGACGCTGATCCATGATGCTGTCTGGACTGTAAGATGAAGTATCTCCCCGATTCGCATTGCTATCGGACGACGAAGGAGACTTCATTAAATTCGTCATTTTCTGACCGCCCTGGCCAGATGCCTGACCACCGCGCATCAGTTGATCCAGTGGCAGAACCGTCAAATTGTTACCACGATCGCTGATCAACACCTTGCGGGTATGACTCAGCACGCGTTCCATGGTTTCAATGTAGAGACGTTCTTTCGTGATTTCTGGTGCAGCTTTATATTCCGGCAGCAAGCGGGCAAAACGTGCCACTTCACCCTGCGCTTCTAACACCGTACGTTCTTTGTAAGCACGACCCTCTTCGAGGATACGCTGCGCCTGACCATTAGCACGCGGCTGAACTTCGTTCGAATAAGCTTCAGCTTCACGAACGTACTGTTCACGGTTTTCACGCGCGGCAATCGCATCGTCAAATGCGGCTTTAACTTCTTCCGGTGGACGCGCCGCCTGGAAGTTTACGTCCAGCAGGGTAATACCCATGTTGTACGGACGGATGGTCTCGTCGAGCTCACGCTGAGTTTCGCTACGCACCACGGTACGGCCTTCCGTCAGGATGCGGTCCATGGTTGAGCGACCAATAACGCCACGCAAGGCGCTGTCAGTGGCCTGACGCAGGCTGTCGTCAGCGCTGGTCACGGCATACAGATAACGCTCAGGATCGGTCACGCGGTACTGTACGTTCATCTCAACGCGCACCACGTTCTCATCCGACGTCAACATCACGCCAGACGCGGCCAGTTCACGTACTGCTTCTACGTTTACGGCGCGAACCTGATCGACGAAAGTCGGTTTCCAGTTGAGGCCTGGCTCAACCAGATGGCTAAATTTGCCAAAGCGCGTGACGACGCCACGTTCCGCTTCTTTGATGGTGTAGAAACCGCTAGCCGCCCAGATAACGACCGCCGCTACAGCAACAATGCCAACTATTTTGCCACCGCTACCGCCGCTGCGTTGGCCATTGTCATTCTGTTTGCCACCGCCCAGTCCGCCGAGTTTTTTACTCAGCTTTCGGAAGATATCATCCAGATCAGGTGGTCCCTGATCGCGACCTCCTTTATTTCCCCCAGAGTTGCCGCCTTGATTATTGCTGCTTCCCCACGGGTCGCGGTCCTGTCCGTTATTTCCGGGCTGATTCCACGCCATGTTTCTACTCCATTTATTGTATTTACGGCTTACCCTTCATCTTTCAGATTGTAGCGGCGTTGGCTGCTTTCACTCATCCCGATCACTTACTGATGTAAGCTCCCGGGAATTCGTTCAATTGCCGCCTTGCTACAACCTGAAATCTTTTGGGTAAGATCGGTTAGGCAACGGTCAAACAATATAACTGGCTAGCGACGGCTCTTGTTTACACAGACGACGCCAATCAACGATCGGCATACGCACGTGTAAACTCACACAGCCATCATCTTCATTCCATTCTTTTTCTATAGCATGCAACTGATAAAAACGACTGCGTAAACGGCCTGCTTCCGGCGGCAGACGTAAATCGTACTGCGCAATTTCACCGGCTAAACGCTCAGAAAGCGCCTGCCACAGTAACGGCAGACCCACGCCGCTCTGTGCAGATAACCAAACGCGAATCGGTTGGTTCTCTTCGTTGCGATCGATACGTGGCTCAAAGCCCTCCAGCATATCGATTTTGTTCATGACCATCAGTGCTGGAATTTCATCGGATTCTATTTCTGCCAGCACTTCATTCACGGCTTCGATGTTGTCATTGATACGTAAATCAGCCGCATCAACAACATGGAGCAGCAGCGCTGCCTGACGCGTTTCCTGCAACGTAGCTTTAAACGCGGCCACTAAGTCATGTGGCAAATGACGAATAAATCCCACTGTGTCAGCCAGAACCACTTCACCAACGTCTGCAACGTTCAGGCGACGTAATGTCGGATCAAGCGTCGCAAACAGTTGATCTGCCACATAAACATCAGCGGAGGTTATTGCATTAAACAGGGTAGATTTGCCTGCGTTGGTGTAGCCCACCAGAGAAACGGTTGGCACGTCAGCTTTAGCACGTGATTGGCGGCCCTGATCGCGCTGCTTCTCAACACGCTCAAGACGGGAAAGGATCAGGCTAATTCGATTGCGTAGTAAACGACGGTCCGTTTCCAACTGGGTTTCACCCGGGCCACGTAAACCGATACCACCTTTTTGGCGTTCAAGGTGCGTCCATCCACGCACTAAACGTGTTGCCATATGGCGTAACTGTGCCAGCTCGACCTGTAATTTACCCTCATGGGTACGGGCGCGCTGAGCGAAAATATCAAGAATTAGGCCGGTGCGGTCAACGACACGACATTCGCACACACGCTCTAAATTACGTTCCTGGGCAGGAGTTAAGGCATGATCGAATAAAACGACCGATGCTCCACTCGCTTTCACCGCATCGGCAATTTCAACTGCCTTTCCTTCACCGACAAAATATTTGGGATGTGGCGCTTTACGGCTGCCCGTAATGACTTGCAGCGCTTCAACGCCCGCAGAAGAGACAAGAGTTTCAAACTCCTGCAAATCTTCCAGCTCTTTGTCTTGGGAGAACCAGATGTGTACCAGTACGGCCTGCTCACCGGCTTCATAACGGTCAAACAAGCTATAACCTCGCTAAAATAAAATAACCAGGACAGGAAAACGTGCTCGTTCTCCAGCCCTGGCTTTACGGCAGCGCAAAATTATTCTGCGTTATCGCCGTCTTGTTGTGGCTGCGACTGAGCGCCTTGGTTGCTTCCGCTGTGATGATAGTTGCTGCTACCACCGCTGCCGCCCGCGTTATTGCTATGGTGCGACACTGGGCGAGAAGGAACCACTGTAGAGATGGCGTGCTTATACACCATCTGGCTGACCGTGTTTTTTAACAGAATGACGAACTGATCAAAGGATTCAATTTGCCCTTGCAGCTTAATACCATTCACCAAATAGATCGAAACCGGTACACGTTCACGACGCAATGCGTTCAAAAACGGGTCTTGTAAAGATTGCCCCTTAGCCATTCTATCTTTTCCTTATATGCTTGTTGTTTGTTGCTTTAAGAACCGTGGTTCAGAAAAACTGCGTAAAAATTTGCGCACGATAACCAATCAATTGTACACAATCATCCCTGCTACGCACTAACTACCTTAAGCACCGCATTACGCGCTAACTCTGGCTCATCACTGTTTAACCAGTGTACTTCAGGCCAGCCACGTAACCAGGTCATCTGGCGTTTAGCGAGCTGCCGAGTGGCGCAAATTCCCCGATAAACCATTTCGTCGTAATCGATTTCGCCTGATAAATAAGACCACATCTGGCGATAACCTACACAACGAATGGAAGGCATGTCCGTATGCAAATCACCTCGCGCAAACAGTGCACGAGCCTCCGCTTCAAATCCTGACGCTAGCATCTGGTCGTAACGCAACGCAATGCGTTGATGTATCAGTTCGCGACTCGCAGGTGCGATTGCAAACTGGTACACGTCGTAGGGTAACGCTTCGCCGGAGGTTTTTGTCAGTTCCGTTAAAGTTTTACCCGAAATAAAAAAAACTTCCAGTGCTCGCGAAAGTCTCTGCGGATCATTCGGATGAATACGACTACCGGCGACCGGATCGATTTCACACAGCTGACGGTGCAGGGCTTCCCACCCTTTCTCCGCCGCCATTTGCTCTATTCGCTGACGCACCTCGGGATCGGCCGAGGGCAACGGCGACAATCCTTCAAGTAACGCCTTGAAGTAGAGCATGGTTCCACCAACAAGCAACGGAATCTTCCCCTTACGGGTGATCTCCGCCATTTCTGCCAACGCATCGCGACGAAATTCTGCGGCGGAATAGGCTTCCGCCGGATCGCGAATGTCCAGCAAACGATGGGGCGCCAGTGCTAACTCTTCTGCCGACGGTTTCGCCGTGCCGATATCCATCCCGCGATAGATTAAGGCAGAGTCAACGCTAATAAGTTCCACCGGAAGTTGCTGACGCAGCGAAATCGCTAATGCCGTCTTACCGGAGGCGGTAGGCCCCATCAAAAAAATTGCCTTTGGCCGGCTAGCCTGGTTTAGTTCACTCATGCTTCAACGCGTTCAGCGCGCTCTCAATCTCAATGGTCTGTAACAGACCTGAAGGCGGCGACTTCAGCAGTTGCGGGCAAAGCCTTTCCAGCTCTGCCAGCAGTGCAATCGCCTGCGAGTGATTCCAGTGAGCGTCTTCTGCATCATCGCGACGCGCCAGCCATTGGGCCAACGTGGATGCAGAAACCTCTTGCTGCCGGGCCAGGTAGCCTAACAGTTCTGGAATCAAGATTTGTAAATTTTGTGTTCGTAACGGTAAAGGCACCGCACGTAGCGTGACGTGCTGCCCTTCTCGTTGTAAATCAATGCCCATCTGGCTTAGCAGCGCGGCGTGCTCGGCGATAGCGGCCAGCTCCGGCGCGGCAATTTTCAGGCGTACCGGGATCAGCAATGGCTGCGGTTTTAAGCCCTCTTCGCCTGGTTGCAGCTGGGCCTGTTTTAGCCAGCGTGCCGCCACGGCCAGCGATAACAGTTGCAGCGCACTACCACGTTCCAGCAGCGCATAACGATCCTGTAAAACGCTTAACACGCGGCCAAAACTTTGCGCGTGGGCGGCCAGCGGTGCTTCACGTGTTTCCGGCTGACGCACTGGAGCCGCCGCAGGAACTGGCGCAGCGCGCGACGTTTCTACCACCGGCGTTTTCATCAACTGCTTATACGCATTGCCTTCACGCGCACTGTAAACCGGCTCCTTACTCTGCCAGCTCGCACCCGCCGCTGCAGAAGCGCCGCCGCTGCTGCGTGACGTGTTGCTGGGCTGGGCAAAGTGGTTCGCACCTGCCGCCTGACGGTTTTCTGGCTGCCACTTCGGTGCCGGTTCTTCGGCATGAGCGATGGGCAATTCCGGCACGCGGCTGGCTTGCAGCGCGCTCATCACGCCTTGCCAGATAAAATCATGTACCAAACGCGACTGATGGAAACGCACCTCATGCTTAGCCGGATGAACGTTGACATCCACCTGATGCGGATCGATCTCCAGATAGAGCACGTAAGCCGGCTGCTGATCGTCGCCAAGCTGCGTTTGATACGCCTGACGAATCGCGTGATTGATCAGCTTGTCGCGCATCATGCGTCCGTTGACGTAGCAATATTGCAGGTCGGTAACCTGGCGCGAGCCGTTGGGATCAGCGACCCAACCGCGCAGCGCTAAATCGTCGTGCTGCCACTCAATACGCAAAGCGTGCTGCATAAACGTAGTGCCGCAAATGGCACCTAAACGCCGCTCCCGCTGCGTATCTTCACTGACCGCGCGATACTGGCGCATCAACTTACCGTTGTGGCTAAGCGAAATGGCGACGTCAAAGCGTGCTAGCGCAATGCGACGAATCACCTCATCAATATGGGTAAATTCGGTCTTTTCGGTACGCATGAATTTGCGGCGTGCGGGCGTGTTATAGAATAAGTCGAGCACTTCCAGCGATGTGCCTACCGGATGCGCAGCCGGTTTCACCGTCACATCCATGTCGCGCCCTTCCGCATAGGCTTGCCAGGCTTCGCTTTGATCGGCGGTGCGTGAAGTCAGCGTTAAACGAGAAACAGAACTGATACTGGCGAGCGCTTCGCCACGAAAACCGAGGCTCATGATCGCCTCAAGGTCATCGAGCGAGGAAATTTTGCTGGTCGCATGCCGCGCCAATGCCATCGCCAGTTCGTCTTTGGCGATGCCGCAGCCATTGTCGCGAATGCGGATGAGCTTCGCGCCACCTTTCTCAATATCGACATCAATGCGCGTGGCACCGGCATCCAGGCTGTTTTCCACCAGCTCTTTTACGACCGACGCCGGACGCTCAACCACTTCGCCTGCGGCAATCTGGTTCGCCAGCTGCGGCGGTAAAATCTGTATTGGCATGGTGGTGATCCTTCTGGCTGGTTGGCTCACGAGGAGCCAACAATCAGGATTGCGGAATTTTTAAGTTTTGCCCCAGCATCACATTACTCGACTTCATATTATTCGCCTGCATGATGGCTTTCGAACTCACGCCATAGCGCGCGGCAATGGCCGTCAGCGAATCGCCGCGCACCACTTTATGCCGGGTTGGACGACTCGCCGCCGCCACGCTAACGCTGGATTTAGCGGGCACTTTCAGGCGCTGTCCTACCCAAACCACATCGCGCTTCAGGCTATTCATCTCACGTAACGTCGCCATGCTCACGCCATATTTTGCCGCGATGCCGGACAATGTTTCGCCACGCGTCACGGTATGACGCTGCGTCGCGCCGGTATATTGCACCGTGCCGGTCGCCGGGTTGCTGGCGACGCTAACCGCTGGTGCGCTGTCCAGCGGCCGGTTTTCCTCCTTTGGGATCGATTGCAGCGGATGCGTAAGGAAATAATTGCGCAGGCCTTTATAAATCGACTGAGCAATCTTCTCCTGATACGCGCTGCTGCCAAGCAGCCGCTCCTCCGCGGCATTACTAATAAAGCCGGTTTCGACCAGTAAAGAAGGAATATCCGGGGAACGTAAAACGCCAAGGCTGGCATGTTCCGGCAGACGTTTATGCAGCGGCGTAATACCGCGCAGCTGCTGCAGGACTTTGACGGCGACGTCATAGCCTACACGCTGTGAATGACCAAACTGCAAGTCCAGAACCGCCTGGCTGAGATAGGGATCGGCCTGGCTATTCGCCAGCAGATCGCCTGCGCCGCCCAGCAGCTCAGATTGTTTCTCTTTCTGTTCCAGCCAGTTCGCCATTTCATTATTTGCGCGCCGGTTAGACAGCACCCAAACTGATGCGCCGGTCGCCGAATGGTTTGGCGCGGCGTCAGCGTGAATGGATACCAGCAGGTTCGCGTTCTCTTTACGCGCCACTTCCGAACGGCCCATCACCGAGATGAAATAGTCGCCGTTACGCGTCAGCACCGGTTTGAACATCGGATCCTGATCCATCAGCGCTTTCAATTTACGCGCAATCGAGATGGTGACATTTTTCTCATGCAAACCATGCTGGCCTGATGCACCGGGATCCTGACCGCCGTGTCCGGCGTCAATCGCCACAATCACCACATCGTTGCGGCTAACCGAGTTGCCGGGACGCACGGTGGTATTGCTGCTGGTTACCGCAGTCACCTGATTGGCGTTGAACGGGTTGCCCTGGCTGCTGCTCTGCGGCTGGCTTTCACGCGCCGTGGTGACAGGCGCGGCAACGGCCGGACGTTTCGCTGGCTGCGTCCCACGAATGGTGAACACCACGCGATAATTACTGCCATCACGCTGGGTGCTGGCGCGCGTCTGTGCAGGCTGCGTCAGTTCGAACACCAGACGCAGACTTTGCTTATCTTTCGGTTGGCTATGACGAATGCGCTGCACAATATTTTCGCCGCTAAAATTCAGCGGCAGACCTTTAATCGCGCCGCTTTGACGAATATCGAGCACCACACGATTGGGATTATGCAGTGGGAAAAAGCCATACACCGGCTGACCGTTAAAGCTCAGTGTGACGGTGGCCTGGCTATCGCCATTTTCGACTTTGATATCCGATAACGTGGCAGACAACGCCGAGGCAGAAAACAGGCACAGCAAGCCCAGTACAATGATTCTCATCCGTGACATCATGCCGGATCCCTGCCTTGCTGGAATTGGGTTAACAGCGTTTCGCCCGTGGCGGAAACCGCACTAATTTCGGCTTCACGCGCCGCATCAACATAGCGCAACGTCAGCGCTAAATCGGGCTCAGGCAGCACGCCAGTTCCCTGCTGCGGCCACTCCACCAGACAAAGCGCATCGCCGGTGAAATAGTCGCGGATGCCCATAAACTCCAGCTCTTCGGGATCGGCAAGACGATAGAGATCGAAATGGTACAGCGTGCGAGAGCCGAGCTCGTAGGGCTCGACCAGCGTATAAGTTGGGCTTTTTACATTGCCTTGATGGCCGAGCGCCTGCAGAAAACCACGACTAAAGGTGGTCTTACCGGCACCCAAATCGCCATAAAGATAGATCACCAGCGCGCTGTTGCAGACGCGCGCCAATTGCGCACCCAGATTCAGGGTTGCCGCCTCATCGGGCAAAGGGATAACACAGGTCTTCATGCTTTATTGTTGGATCATCTCTGGATTAACAAACTGCCACAGCAGCTCGAACAAATCAGTGGCTAACATGCCGCGAGTACCGCGCTGACGCGCGACGGCATCGGCTGTTGCCCCATGCGCGACACAGCCTGCGCAGGCTGCATCAAGTAATGTCAGTTTCTGGCCGAGCAGAGCGGCAATAATCCCGCTCAGCACATCGCCCATGCCGCCGGACGCCATGCCCGCGTTGCCCACATCGGTAATCGCGATGTCACCCGCCGCGCTGGCAATCACCGTGCCCGCACCTTTCAATACCACCACGCCGCCGTAGCGTTTCGCCAGGGCGCGCGCAGCATGTAAGCGGTCACTCTCAATCTCGCTGGTTTTCACTCCCAGCAAGCGTGCAGCTTCGCCGGGATGCGGCGTAATGATGCGATTCTGACGGTTATCCTGCTTGATTGCCAGCAGGTTAAGCGCATCCGCATCCCAAAGCATCGGCTTTTCACTGGCCGCGATCTTTTTCAGTGCCTTCTGAGCCCAATCACGCTGGCCAAGCCCCGGCCCAACGGCGATTACATCCGCCCACTCCAGCGCCTGATCCAGACGTTCATCGTTCAGTGCATTAACCATTAGCTCCGGTCGCGCGGTGAGAATCGGGCCAATATTATCTTCATGCGTCAGCACGCGCACAAGTCCGGCACCGCTTCGCAATGCGGCTTCACCAGTCATGCGAATCGCGCCCGCCGTGCCGCTATCGCCGCCGACCACCAACAGCCGACCTTGGTCGCCTTTGTGTGAGGTCGCACGACGCGGCTTCAGCCAGCGCGTTAAGTCCCCGGCGTCATAGCGTGAAATCGGTGCCTGTTCAGCGGCAAGATACGCCGACAAACCCAACTCATGGTTATGCAGCACGCCAACGTAATCACGCGCTTTCCCGGTCAGTTGGCCGGGTTTCAGCGCAATCATGCTCAGCGTGTGATCGGCGATGACCGTCTCGCCCGGCGCCGTGCCGTTAGCCGCCAGCAAACCGGAGGGAATGTCGATCGCCAGCACCGGTGCGGCATGCGCGTTAATCAGCGTAATCAGGCGCTCGTAGGGATCCGCAGGCGCACGATTCAGGCCGGTGCCGAGCAGTGCATCAACAATCACATCAACCTTTTCCGGCCACGGCGCATCTGCCGCGTGAATCACACCGCCCGCCGCCAGCCATGCGTCTTGCGCCTGCTGCGCCTCTTCTGGCAAGGCTTTGCTGCCCGCGCACGCCAGCAGCGTTACGTTCAATCCTGCTGCTTGCGCCAGTCGCGCCACCACAAAACCATCGCCGCCATTGTTGCCGTGCCCGCACAGCACCAACCAATGATGCGCCTGCGGCCACAGTTGGCGGACTAATTCATAGCTAGCCTGGCCAGCGCGTTGCATCAGCTCAAACAGCGTTAAGCCCAGGCTATCGGCGGCATCGCGTTCCAGTTGTGCCATCGCCTGCGCAGGCCAGACAGAGTGTGGTAAACTGCGCGCGTTTGCTTCAATTGCCTGGTTTCTCATGTCATATCCTCTCGATCTTCAACAGCTCGCTCAACAAATCAAACAGTGGGGACGCGACCTCGGCTTCCAGCAGGTGGGTATTTGCGATACCGATCTGAGCGCCGAAGAGCCCAAACTGCAGGCGTGGCTGGATAAGCAATATCACGGCGAGATGGATTGGATGGCGCGCCACGGCATGATGCGCGCAAGGCCGCATGAGCTGCTGCCCGGCACGCTGCGCGTGATTAGCGTACGCATGAATTACCTTCCAGCCAAAGCCGCCTTTGCCAGCACCTTGAAAAATCCGCAGCTAGGCTATGTAAGCCGCTATGCGCTGGGCCGCGACTATCACAAAGTATTGCGCAATCGACTGAAAAAGCTCGGAGAAATGATTCAGGCGCACTGTGGCGAACTCAATTTTCGCCCGTTCGTCGATTCCGCGCCGATTCTTGAACGCCCGATTGCCGCTAAAGCCGGTTTAGGCTGGACCGGCAAACATTCGCTGATCCTAAATCGTGAAGCCGGCTCCTGGTTCTTCCTCGGCGAACTGCTGATTGATCTGCCGTTACCGGTTGATCAGCCGCAGGAAGAGCAGTGTGGACGTTGTGTCGCCTGCATCACTATCTGCCCCACTTCCGCTATCGTCGAACCTTACGTGGTCGATGCCCGGCGCTGCATCTCCTATCTCACCATCGAGTTGGAAGGCGCAATTCCCGAAGAGTTCCGTCCGCTGATTGGTAATCGAATTTATGGCTGCGACGATTGCCAGCTGATCTGCCCGTGGAATCGTTACGGTCAGTTAACCGATGAAGATGATTTTTCACCGCGCGCGGTGCTGCATGCGCCACCGCTCACCGAACTGTTCAAATGGGATGAAGCCAAATTTCTGCGCATCACTGAAGGTTCAGCGATTCGGCGTATTGGGCATTTGCGCTGGTTGCGTAACATTGCGGTGGCATTGGGCAATGCGCCCTGGGCAGAAGAAAATATGGAGGCATTAGCATCGCGTAGCGGCGAACATCCACTGCTTGATGAACATATTGAATGGGCGATTGCACAGCAGTTGCAGAAACGCGCGGCGCAAGCGGTGGAAGTGCAACCAGCGAAGAAACAGCGGCTGGTGCGCGCGGTTGAAAAAGGCCTGCCACGTGATGCTTGATTGAGCAGTCGCACAGAATAAAACGCTTTTCCACATGCTGTGAATAAAATTATCCAACGGAATAGTGACGGAGATCGTAATTTCGTCTAAAGGGTAAGATCACAGTCTGAAATACGTTTAACCACTTATAAATCAATCAATTAAACGATTATTGTAAATATTCACGTCGTGTTTAGCGCGCAGGGGTTTGTCCAGAGCTTGTGGATAACTCTGTTCAAAACAGTTTTAAACAACGGGGAAAACGCCGTCAGAACCTTGCAGGCACATTGTGGATAACCTGTAAGATAACTGCGTCAGACAACAAGCATTATCGGTGCTAGCGAGGCGTGCAAAATTTCCAGAAAAAAACGGTTTTGCATGCGATAAAAATATCAGCAGCAGTTTTAATTCTGATTGCGCCTAAGGGCAAATAACATTAGTGAATATAAAAATTTGGAGCGGGAAACGAGACTCGAACTCGCGACCCCGACCTTGGCAAGGTCGTGCTCTACCAACTGAGCTATTCCCGCATAATCTTCGTATTTTAGTTCGCTACTGCGTTGGCAAACTAAATCCGTGATTTGGATGGTTTACTGCAACTCTGGAGCGGGAAACGAGACTCGAACTCGCGACCCCGACCTTGGCAAGGTCGTGCTCTACCAACTGAGCTATTCCCGCATTAGAGGTTTACTACGCAACGAAAGTTTGGAGCGGGAAACGAGACTCGAACTCGCGACCCCGACCTTGGCAAGGTCGTGCTCTACCAACTGAGCTATTCCCGCATAATCTTCGCCTGTTTATTTGCTGCTGCGTTGGCTGCCTTCACTCGCACAGGTCACTTACTGATGTAAGCTCGCTGTGACTCGTTCAGTTGCCGCCTTGCATCAAACAAACATGCTCGATTCTGAACTTCGTTTTACTTCTCCGTTCCGAATTCCGAATCAAATTCTTCACCGGTACGGGGTGCGCATTATACGAGAAATCCTTTCAGTCGCAAGAGTCTAAAAGCAAAATTTTGCGCTTTCCGCGCGTTCGCTGCTTTTATCGACAACCTGATGATTTCCTGCGCACCCACTGTCGATTAAAGCTGCAAGAAGTGCTCGCGGTAGTACGCCAGCTCGGCGACGGACTCGCGAATGTCATCCAGTGCCTGATGGCTACCGGACTTTTTGAAGCCAGGCAAGATATCCGGTTTCCAGCGACGCGCCAGCTCTTTCAGCGTGCTGACGTCAAGATAGCGATAGTGGAAATAGGCTTCCAGTTCAGGCATGTACTTAAACAGGAAGCGACGATCCTGACCAATACTATTGCCGCAAATCGGCGAGGTGTTCGCCGGCACCCACTGCTTCAGGAACTCGATGGTGGCCAATTCTGCTGCACGGTCGTCATGCTCGCTGGCTTTAACACGCGCCACCAATCCGCTATTGGTGTGTGTGCGCACGTTCCAGTCATCCATC
Organism: Pantoea sp. SOD02; assembly: GCF_024707505.1. Taxonomy (GTDB): domain Bacteria; phylum Pseudomonadota; class Gammaproteobacteria; order Enterobacterales; family Enterobacteriaceae; genus Pantoea; species Pantoea symbiotica. Next base: position 3,743,765 of record NZ_CP102604.1, read on the forward strand.
AAGGCCAGCTGCTCGTCAGATTGATGCACTGCGAACACCGGGCCTTCTGCCAGGATGTTCAGGTTGGCATCGGTCACGATGGTGGCGATCTCAATAATGCGATCGCGCTCCGGATCTAATCCGGTCATTTCGAGGTCGATCCAAATCAGGTTGTTTTCATTTCCAGCTGTCATGCGTTTCCCGCCTGTTGCCAAAGTCGTCATTAAACTCATTTCAGGTGTATCATAGACGTTTTGCCCAGCAGGGCGAAGCCTGGCGAAAGCCGTGAGAGGATGCGTGAGTAAAAACAAACTGTCGAAAGGTCAACAACGTCGCGTAAGCGCCAACCATCAGCGTCGTCTGCAGCAACGGAGCGATAAGCCGGAGCCGGATGATAGTCTGTTTGGAGAAGCGGCTGATGGCGTGGTGATCAGCCGTTTCGGCATGCACGCAGACGTGGAAGATAGCGAAGGCGTTGTGCATCGCTGTAACATCCGCCGCACTATTCGCTCGCTGGTCACCGGCGATCGCGTTTTATGGCGCGTCGCCATTGGCGGCGGTAAAGGGATCGTCGAAGCAGTACACGATCGCAAAACCGTACTAACGCGCCCAGACTTCTATGACGGCGTGAAACCGATCGCCGCCAACATCGATCAGATCATTATCGTTTCGGCGATCCTGCCGGAACTGTCACTTAACATTATCGATCGCTATCTGGTCGCCAGCGAAACGCTCGGCGTGGAACCGCTGCTGGTGCTCAACAAAACCGATCTTTTGGATGCCGAAGGCCGCGCGTTTGTTGACGAGCAGATGGAGATCTATCGCAATATTGGTTATCGCGTATTGATGGTTTCCAGCCACGCCAAAGATGGTTTGGTTGAACTGGAAAGTGCCTTAACCGGCCGCGTCAGCATCTTTGCCGGTCAATCTGGCGTAGGCAAATCGAGCCTGTTGAATAACCTGCTTGGCCTGGATGTGGCAGCGGAAATTCTGACTAACGATGTGTCGAACGTTTCTGGTTTGGGTCAACACACCACCACCGCCTCGCGCCTTTATCACTTCCCGGCGGGCGGCGATGTGATCGATTCACCAGGCGTGCGTGAATTCGGTTTATGGCATCTGGAGCCGGAACAAGTGACGCGCGGATTTGTCGAATTCCGTGAATTCCTTGGCAGTTGCCGTTTCCGCGACTGTAAGCACGATACCGATCCTGGCTGCGCCATCCGCGAAGCGGTAGAAGAAGGCAAGATCGACATCTCGCGCTTCGATAACTACCACCGAATTCTGGAAAGTATGGCGCAGGTAAAGACGCGTAAAAACTTTTCCTCCGACGCGGATTAAGCAGTACAACGGCACATTCGCCAACGCGCTGGGGCGCTGCTACAATCCGCCCCCCTTTTTGTTAACGATACGTAATTAAGCCAGGAGGCAACGGTGTTTGATCGTTTTAAACTCGGCCTGAATCATATTTTGCCCAAAAAAGGGCTCACCGAACTCGCCGGTTGGGGCGCCAGCCGTCGTGGTGGCTGGCTCACTAAAGCGGTCATCGACATATTTGTCTGGTACTACAAAGTGGATATGGCAGAAGCCAGCAAGCCACATACCGGCAGCTACCGCACCTTCAATGATTTCTTCGTGCGTCCGTTAAAAGAGGGCGCGCGTCCTGTCGATCCTGACGCCTCTTTACTGGCGCTGCCCGCCGATGGCGCGATCAGCCAGCTGGGCCGCATTGCCGGCGATCAGATCTTCCAGGCCAAAGGCCACACTTACAGCCTGCAGGCGCTGCTGGCCGGTAACGACGATCTGGCGGATCAGTTCCACGACGGCGAGTTTGTTACCACTTACCTCGCCCCGCGCGATTATCACCGCGTGCACATGCCGTGTAACGGTGTCCTGCGCGAAATGATCTATGTGCCTGGCGATCTCTATTCGGTCAATCCGCTGACCGCGCGTAACATCCCGAATCTGTTTGCGCGCAACGAACGCGTGATCTGCGTATTCGATACCGATCATGGCCCGATGGTGCAGATCCTTGTCGGTGCCACCATTGTCGGCAGCATCGAAACCGTGTGGGCGGGCACTATCACGCCACCACGCGAAGGTGTGATCAAACGCTGGCGCTATCCGTCTGCCGATCATGACGGTGCGGTCGTGCTGCTAAAAGGCCAGGAAATGGGTCGCTTCAAGTTGGGTTCAACGGTGATCAACCTGTTCGCTCCGAATCGCGTGAAGCTGGCGGAAAGCCTTGAAGCCGAAAGCAAAACCCGCCTCGGTCAGCCGCTGGCCATCGCCCTGCCTCAGCCTGGCGACAGCGTCTCACTAAGCAAATAACCGGAACCTCTCCCGTGCGTGTTCTCCTCTCCCTGCTGCTGAGCCTTGTGCTCAGCAGTTCTGTATTTGCAGCGACCGTTCCGCAATCCAGCCAGCTTAAGCAGGAACTGGATGCGGCTAAATCCGCAAAAAGCTCACCCGCGCAAACCGAACAGGTGCAGGCGCTGGAAGCGGCAATCAACTTCCTCAACGAGCGCGATGAGTCGCTGGAACGCGCGAAGCAGTATCAGCAGGTGATTGATGATTTCCCGCGCCTGGCGCGTGAATTACGCCAGCAGATCGCCACGCTGACGGATAGCAGCAAGGCGGTGCGCAGCAATATGAGCAGCGCCGAGCTGGATCAAGAGTTGTTGCAGGTCAGCAGCCAGCTGCTGGAGGAAGGCCGCCAGGCGCAGCAGGAGCAGGATCGCGCGCGCGAAATCAGCGATTCACTGTCGCAGCTGCCTCAGCAGCAAACCGATGCACGCCGGGCAATGACCGAAAGCGATCGCCGCGCGCAGAGTTCCTCAGCGGCGACCACGCCGTTAGCGCAGGCGCAGATTTACGCGCGTCAGGCGGAAAACGCTGCCAACAAAGCGCGCGTGGACGAGTTAGAGCTGGCACAGCTGTCGGCGAATAACCGTCAGGAACTGGCGCGTATGCGCGCCGAAGTGCATCAGCGCAAAGCCACCCAACTGGATAACTATCTGCAGGCGCTGCGCAATCAGCTCAACAACCAGCGCCAGCGCGAAGCTGAACTGGCGCTGGAGCGCACCGAGCAGCTGGCAGAAAACAGTGGCGATCTGCCGAGTTCGATCAGCGATCAGTTCCGTGTAAACCGCGAACTCTCCGCTGACCTCAATCAACAAGCGCAGCGCATGGATTTAGTCGCCTCGCAGCAGCGTTTAGCCACCAATCAGACCTTGCAGGTGCGTCAGGCGCTGAGCACGCTGCGTGAGCAGTCGCAATGGCTGGGCGCGTCCAATCTGTTGGGTGAAGCCTTGCGCGCGCAGGTCGCGCGTCTGCCTGAGATGCCGAAATCTCAGCAGATCGACAGCGAAATGGGCCAGCTGCGCGTGCAGCGTCTGCATTATGAAGATCTGCTCGAGCGCCAGCAGGATCTGCGCAAGTCCAAACAGGATGATGGCACGCCGTTCAGCAGTGATCAGGTACGCATTCTCGAAGCGCAACTTAAAACCCAGCGCGAGCTGCTGAACTCACTGATTTCCGGTTGCGATACGCTGATTCTGGAAATTACCAAGCTCAAAGTTTCCAATACGCAGCTGCAGGATGCCTTAGCTGAAGTAAAAGATGCGACGCATCGCTATCTGTTCTGGACCGCCGACGTTAACACCATCGGCCTGAATTTCCCGGTCGAGATGGCGCAGGATCTTAAGCGTCTGCTGTCGCTGGATACGGCTGGTCAGCTCGGTAAAGCGCTAGCGATGATGTTTACCAATCGTGAAACCGTGCTGCCGATTATTGGTGCCGTGCTGCTGGTGGGCTTCAGCATCAGCTCACGTCGTCACTACAACGCCTTTATGGAGCGCTCCGCCAGCCGTGTCGGCAAAGTCACGCAGGACCGCTTTAGCCTGACGCTGCGCACGGTATTTTGGTCGATTCTGGTGGCGGTGCCGCTGCCGGTGCTGTGGGCCGCGCTCGGTTACGGTTTACAGCATGCCTGGCCTTATCCGTTCGCCGTGGCGATTGGCGATGGCATCACCGCCACGCTGCCGCTGCTGTGGGCCTTTATGATCAGCGCCGCCTTTGCGCGTCCCGACGGCTTGTTTGTGGTGCACTTCCGCTGGCCGCAGGCGCGCGTGGCACGTGCGATGCGCTATTACTCGCTGTCGGTTGGGCTGATTGTGCCGCTGATCATGCTGCTGATCGCCTTTGCAAACCTGGACGATCCGCAATTCTCCGGCACGCTGGGGCGCGTGTGCTTCATCCTGATTTGTGGCGCGCTGAGCATCGTTACCGTTAGCCTGAAACGCGCCGGTATTCCGCTCTATCTGGATAAAGAGGGCAACGGCGATAACTTCGTAAACCGCATTCTGTGGAACCTGATGATCGCCCTGCCTCTGGTTGCTGCCCTCGCCTCCTGCATCGGTTATCTCGCCACCGCGCAGGCGCTGCTGGCGCGTCTGGAAACCTCAGTGGGCATCTGGTTCTTCCTGTTGGTGGTGTATCACATTATCCGCCGCTGGATGCTGATTCAGCGCCGCCGCATCGCCTTTGACCGCGCACGTCAGCGTCGTGCCGATATGCTGGCCAACCGTGCGCGCAGTGAAGAAGAGAAAGAGCAATCGACGCCGGCAAATGCCGACACCATCGAAATCGATGAGCCCAGCATTGACCTCGATGAGATCAGCGCGCAGTCACTGCGTCTGGTGCGTTCAATCCTGACGCTAATCGCCCTGGTTTCGGTGATTGTGTTGTGGTCAGAAATTCACTCGGCGTTTAGTTTCCTCGATAATATTCCGCTGTGGAATGCCAGCACTACCATTCAGGGCGTCGATAGCGTGCAGGCGATTACGCTGGGTGCGGTGTTGATTGCGATTCTGGTGCTGATTATTACCACGCAGCTGGTGCGCAATATGCCCGCGCTGCTGGAGCTGGCGCTGTTACAGCATCTCAGCCTGGCGCCGGGCACCGGCTACGCTATTACCACCTTGACCAAATATGCGTTGATGCTGATTGGCGGCTTGATTGGCTTCTCGATGATGGGCATTGAGTGGTCGAAGCTACAGTGGCTGGTTGCTGCGTTAGGTCTGGGTTTAGGCTTCGGGATGCAGGAGATTTTCGCCAACTTTATCTCTGGCCTGATTATCCTGTTTGAGAAACCGATCCGTATCGGCGATACCGTAACCATTCGCGATTTGACCGGCAGCATCACCCGCATCAACACGCGCGCCACCACCATTACTGATTGGGATCGCAAAGAGATCATCGTGCCGAACAAGGCCTTCATTACGGAGCAGTTCGTAAACTGGTCGCTGTCGGATTCGGTGACGCGTGTGGTGCTGACGATTCCGGCGCCGGCCAGAGTCAACAGCGATGAAGTGACCAACATTCTTAAGCAGGCGGCAGATCGCTGCACCTACGTGCTGGATATGCCGGCACCGGATGTGTTCCTGGTCGATTTGCAGCAAGGTATTCAGCTGTTTGAACTGCGTGTGCATGCGGCGGAGATGGGACATCGCATGCCGCTGCGCCATGAACTGCATCAGCTGATTCTGCGCGGCTTTGAGGAGCACGGCATTGAGATGCCATTCCCGCCGTTCCAGGTACGCATGGAGACGCTAGGAAAACAAAATCCCGCCAGCAACGGCGCGCCCGCCAATAAGACCTTCAAATCTGGCGGATTATAGAAACAAAACGCCCGGCAATTGCCGGGCGTTTTTTATTACTGCTAAGAGCCGATCACTTCACAAACTCTTCGCCCTGCGCGATATCTTTCTTCAGCGTTTCCAGCATGCCGTTCAGCGCCTGCTGTTCAAAGGCACTCAGCGTACCCAGCGGACGGCGCTCAACGATGCCGTTTTTACCCAGCAGCAGCGGCTGCGAGAAGAAGCGGGCATATTCGCCATCGCCTTCCACATACGCGCACTCCACGACGTTGGCTTCACCTTGCATGGCGCGAATCAATGACAGGCCAAAACGGGCCGCCGCTTGTCCCATCGACAGCGTTGCCGATCCGCCACCGGCTTTGGCTTCCACCACTTCGGTGCCCGCGTTCTGAATACGTTTGGTGAGATCCGCCACTTCCTGCTCGCTGAAGCTCACGCCTTTTACCTGCGACAGCAGCGGCAGAATGGTTACGCCTGAATGCCCGCCCACCACCGGCACTTCAATCTCGTTAGGCTGCTTGCCTTTCAGCGCTGCGACAAAGGTATTAGCGCGGATGATATCGAGGGTGGAAACGCCAAACAGGCGATTTTTGTCATACACGCCAGCTTTCTTCAGCACTTCGGCCGCAATCGCCACCGTGGTGTTGACTGGATTGGTGATCACGCCAATCAGCGCTTTCGGCGCCGTGCTGGCAACCTGTTCAATCAGGTTACGCACGATACCGGCGTTAACGTTAAACAGGTCGGCGCGATCCATGCCCGGCTTACGTGCCACACCTGCAGAGATCAGCACCACATCGGCACCATGCAGGGCAGGCGTAGCATCCTCACCGCTAAACCCTTCCACGGTGACTGCCGTTGGGATGTGACTGAGATCGACCGCCACACCCGGCGTTACCGGGGCAATATCGTAAAGTGAGAGAGCTGAGCCTGCGGGTAATTGCGTTTTGAGCAGCAGTGCGAGCGCCTGGCCAATACCACCAGCGGCACCGAGAACGGCAACTTTCATCCTGAACTCCTTATTAAGGTGGGGCAGAGATATGCCGAAAATCCATCAGGTTACGAGTTTAATCAACTTCTCAGGCGATAGCGACTAAACCTGTCGCGCCCTTAACACTACGCCGCAATCGGCTCCCGAGACATCTCCACTTCAGAAGTCGCCTGAATGATTCATTCGCAGCCAGAAGACAATGGACGGCAATGATCATCGATATTGTTGTTACCACCTCAATAATATAACAACTTTGCAACCTTCGCTTTGCGCGTCCACCCGCGATTTTGGTGCAACCTCATATTCTGTTATTATGCCCGCCCCGCAGGTCATTACCGCGATTCTCTCATCAGACTTATTGCATAAAAATTCATCTAAATGCATAATAATTTATCTGCCGTGGGCCTGTTGCCCTCTGCAACCCTCTTTTAATTGGTAGCTTATGCGAAACCCATCGAAACAAGACGACTTGATTAAGGCGTTTAAAGCCTTATTGAAGGAAGAGAAATTCAGCTCCCAGGGCGAAATCGTGCAGGCGTTGCAGGAAGACGGCTTCGAGAATATCAATCAGTCCAAAGTTTCTCGCATGCTGACCAAGTTCGGCGCGGTGCGTACGCGTAACGCCAAGATGGAAATGGTTTATTGCCTGCCTGCTGAACTCGGCGTACCCACCACCACCAGCCCGCTGAAGAATCTGGTGCTGGATATCGATTACAACGATGCATTAGTAGTGATTCACACCAGCCCGGGCGCTGCGCAGCTGATTGCGCGCCTGCTGGATTCGCTGGGCAAAGCGGAAGGGATTCTCGGCACCATCGCCGGTGATGACACCATCTTTATTACCCCTGCGCGCACCTTCTCAGTAAAACAGCTGTACGACGCGATTCTGGTTTTATTCGAACAAGAGCTATAAAACCCTGCTGCATACCGGCAGATCCTCTGCCGGTTATCTTGCCCTTCCCGCTTCATTCGTAACCAACCTGTGACAAACCCCTTTGTAAATAATAAGTTATCCATATGCTTAGCGGTTCTTTTCAAGCTAATAGATTGGTACGACCTTTGCGCCTGCTTAACCTTATGCGCTATTTTACACTGCTTTACACATCGTTCTCAGTGCCTTTCCCTTCTCCATGCGTATCAGCCAGCGAGATCAACCATGATCTTTCGCACTAAAAGATAATTTGATGTAGATCATTGTTTTTACGGCTAAATAACCACCTATGGTTAAGATCCAGGCGTTTTTTATAACTTCAGGTTCTAAAAAAGTGCCATAAGGATAAAGAATTACAACCAAACATTATTAGCTGGATATTAATTTCATGGGTGATTAGATCTATACTTAGTTTCGTGATGCAAATCACACGAAAGAAAAAGATAAAAATAGACGACGAGGAAAAATATTATGAACGTTAAAACTACTATCGCAACCCTGAGTGTTCTATCTGCTCTGTCATTTGGTGCTTTTGCAGCAGATTCTATTAATGCCGAACAGGCAGCGAATCTGCAATCCGCAGGCACCATCAGCGTCAGCGGCGTGGGCGGTTCTCCAATGGATATCCGTCAGCAGTTAAACGATAAAGCCGATCAGCAAGGTGCGAAAGCATACCGCGTGATCGAGGCGAATACCGGTGACAGCTACCACGCAACCGCTGAGCTGTATAAATAAGTTACTGACTTAAGACGCAATGTGAACGGCGACCCGTTTGAGACGCTCTTGCCTCTCAGGTTGCCGACCCCAATTTCAGGAGAGTGAATCATGAAAACCAAATTAGCTATCGCAGTACTGGGCCTGGCTTCTGTTCTTTCTTTTGGCGCGAGCGCCGCAAGCCTGGTTTCAAACGAACAAGCTGAACAGCTGCAATCCCTGAACCAAACCATCAGCGTGAGCGGTGTTGACGGCGACCAAACCAACGTTCGTCAGGAACTGTCACAGAAAGCCGATGCGCAGGGTGCTAGCCATTACCGCATTATTGAGAGCAACCGTGGCGATACCTTCCACGTTACTGCTGAACTCTACAAATAATCACTAATTGAACGTCCGGCGCCTTGAAGGCGCCAGGCAATAGATCGACGACCCGCCTACCCCTTTTCTGCCGCAGGTTGTTGATTAAACGAGGAGAAAATTATGAAAATCAAAACAACCATCGCAACTGCTACTCTGCTTTCCCTGTTCGCCTTTGGTGCTTCTGCAGCACAGCTGGTGACTGAACAACAGGCGCAGAATCTGCAACCTACCGGCAGCACTATTTCAATCAGCGGAACCGGCGGTTCGCCAATGGATTATCGTGCCGAGCTTTCTCAGAAAGCGGATGAGCAAGGTGCCAGCGCTTACAAAGTGATTGAAGCGAAAACCGGCGACAGCTATCACGTGACAGCTGAGCTGTATAAGTAATTCCTCGTCAATTAAGACGAACCCTTTGGCCCCGCTCGCCGGGGCCCTTTTTACTTTATATTGAAGCGGAGCTGGCCCTCCAGCTCCTCTTCTGCTTCATCAAATAGCAGGATCAATGCGCCATACCGGCGTTTCTGCCCTTTCCCCAGATTTACAAACTCAATCTCCAGCGGCAACGGCAGTTGCTCACCCACAATCGCATCCCAAAGATCGTCAAGATCGTTGATGGCGAGATCGGCTAGCGCAAAACGATCGCTAAACTGTCGATAAAAATGGGCTTGATCGACAATCTCATCGAAATCGAAACGCTCGGTTCTCATCATGACGCCCTCTTAGTTGTCGCGGCTAACTGAGTCCGCCGAGGTGCAACGCTTTGACTTCCAGATACTCTTCCATCCCCAACACCGAGCCTTCGCGTCCCAAACCGGACTCTTTCACGCCGCCAAACGGTGCCAGCTCGGTTGATACCGCGCATTCGTTAATACCGATCATGCCCGCTTCCAGCGCCGCTGAGACGCGGAATACTCGCTGCAGATTCTGCGTGTAGAAGTAAGCCGCTAGGCCATATTCAGTATTGTTGGCGCGCGCAATCACCTCGGCTTCATCGTCAAAGCGGAAGCAGGCTGCAACCGGACCAAACGTCTCTTCCTGCGCCAGCTTCATCTCTTCATGTGCTTCGGCGATGACCGTCGGTTGCCAGAAATTGCCGCCAAGAGGATGACGTTCGCCGCCAACCAGCAATTTGCCGCCTTTGCTTAACGCATCTTTGACGTGCTCTTCCACTTTCTCCAGCGCGGACTGCTCAATCAGCGGGCCAACAATCACGCCCTCTTCCACGCCATTACCGACTTTAAGTTTACCCACCGCATCGGCCAGCTGAGTGACGAAGCGATCGTACACCGCGTTATGCACATAGAAGCGGTTAACGCTAACGCACACCTGTCCGGCGTTGCGGAATTTGTTGGCAATCGCGCCCTGCACCGCCGCATCAATATCGGCATCATCAAACACGATATAAGGCGCATTGCCGCCTAACTCCATTGAGACTTTTTTCATGGTTTCGGCGGCATTACGCATCAGCGTTTTGCCCACCGCGGTGGAACCGGTAAAGGAGATTTTACGCACCGCTTTGCTGGCCATGATCGCGTCGCTGATGGCATGCGTATCGCCCGCCACCGCATTGAGCACGCCATCAGGCACGCCGGCTTTTTGCGCCAGCGCCAGCAGCGCGAAGGCGCTTAGCGGCGTGTTGTTAGCAGGTTTGATGATGCCGGTACAGCCAGCGGCCAACGCAGGACCGAGTTTGCGCGTCAGCATCGCCATCGGGAAATTCCACGGCGTGATCGCTGCGACCACACCAATCGGTTCACGCGTCGCCAGAATGCGCGAGCCCGGTTTTGCTGGCGGGATGATTTCACCGTTGGCGCGTTTCGCCTGTTCGGCAAACCACTGAATAAAGCTGGCGGCGTATTCCACTTCACCTTCGGCTTCTTTGAGCGGTTTACCCTGCTCGGCGGTCATCAACTGGCCGAGCCAGCTTTTGTTCTCAATGATCAGCTGATACCAGCGATTGAGGATTTCGGCACGCGCCTTGGCGGTTTTGTCGCGCCAGGCGGGAAATGCACGCTGCGCGGCGGCAATCGCCTGTTCGGTTTCGTGCTGACCGGCTTTCGCTACGTTGGCAATGACTTCGCCGGTAGCGGGATTGGTTACCTCAAAGGTCGCGCTGGCGTTACGCCACTGACCATCAGCGAAATAGCCGGTCTTGAATAATTCATGTTGTTGCAGGGAAGTGGACATCGGTTTTCTCCTGTCAGTTTGCGTCCTGTCAGGAAAGTATAGATGCCAATATCAGAGGTTTTTGTGTCAGCGTGGGATCTAAAAGGCCGCTGCACGTTGCAGCGGCCAGTTTCAGATTTGTATTAAGGTGTTCTGATACTTATCCAGCATCAGCGCCAGGCGTTTCACCGGTTCGGTGACGTTATCAGGTGCCGCATAGTGCTGCAGCTTCTCCTGATACACATCCAGCTCCTGCAGAAGCCGCTCGAAGTAATAGCGCCGCTTTTCATCGCTGGTCGCGGAGATAATGCGATCGGCGGTGTAACGCAGCTGGCGGTGATAGGCCGAGAGATCGGCATTCACCGGCACTTCGGCATTACGCAGGCGTTGATGGCCGATAATCAGCGTCAGCGCGATACGATACTTATCGATATCGCCGGGGAACAGGTTGAGCAGCAAGAACAGTTGCTGATACAGCGCCGGCAAGTGGTTTTCACGACGACGCGCCTGATTAGTAGTAAGCGCGGCAACCGCTGCATACATAAAGCGGTTCAGCAGCTTACGTCCGGTACGATCGCGCGATTTATCACGAATCAGCAGAATCACCATCATCGCCACAAAGCAGCCAATCACCTGGCCCAACACGTTATCAAGGAACACGTTGAACTCGAACTTCATCGGGTTATCCAGCACCAGCACATTGATGGTACCAATCAGCGCGCCTAGCGTACCTAACTGGCGGCGCTGCACGAAGATGCCGCCGATAAAACCCAGCGCGCCGATGGCGATACACAACAGCAACGCACTTTGCTGGGTCGCGGGCAGAATAAAGATGAAGTAAAGCGCGCCGAGCGGCACCGCAACCGTCATGCCGTAAAGGAAGTCTTTTGCCATCATCAACGGATTCGGCATACGCATTGCCAGCGCGGTAATCACCGCCAGCATCACCATGCAGCCGCTGCCGGATGTCCAGCCGGTATACAGCCAGAACAGAGAACCCAGCGCGGTGGCGACAAAGGTACGCACGCCGTTGATCATTGCGTGATGGGTTTCAGCGGAGCGCGCCTGAATCACCACTTCGCGCTGCAGAATGCTCTCTTCCAGCGTGGTAATGCGGCTGTTGCTTTTGATGCCGTTAATCAGCAGCAGATATTCGGTAGCTGCGCCGACCCAACTCGCCAGCGTCACCGGCACGGTTTTGCTGCTCACACCAATCAAGCGACGCATCACCTTCATGCGCTTATGCACATCGTTGACGTCGTTGACCTCTTTTTCGATCAGCAAACGATAGTGCGGTGGAATATATTCCGGGCGCGAGTTTTGAATCAGGAAGGTTTCGGCGGCCTGGGTGATCAGCGTCAGCGATAAGGTGTTGAGCATTTGCAGGCGGCGACTGGAGTTTTTCCAGCGTGACGATTCCATCATCAGTTGGCCGCGCATGCCGTTGAGCGCCGTGGTGCGACGCACTAACGCGCTCCAGGCTTTATCCACTTCGTCTTTATCTTCATGCGCAACGCACAGCTGTAGCAGTTTGTAGTGCGCCACCAGCAGCGCATCCACTTCCTGCTCAATCACTTTTTTGATCGAACGCGGCGAGAACAACATGTCGGCGAGAATCGCACACAGAATACCGATGACGATTTCACTGCAGCGCTCAACCGCAAACTGAGGAGCCAGCGTTAAGCCGCCGCTGGCATCCGCCGTGACCACGATGATCAGCGCGGTATAACCGGCGAGGCCGAGCGCATAGGAGTTTTCGACTTTGATCAGCGACGAGAGCCACACGCACATGCCAGCCCACATACAGCACAGCAGCAGCATCACCACCGGCGCACGCACCGTGGCAATCATGATGGTGAGCGCGGCAATACAGCCAATGAAAGTACCGATGATGCGCAGAATGCCGCGATAGCGCAGTGCGCCAGAATAGGGATCGCCCCCCGCAGCAAAGGCGGTACCACCGGCCACGATGCCGGCGGTCATCACCGCCCAACGCGGCGTTTCCAGATTGAAGTGAAAGCCAATCATCAACGCCGCAACCAGCGCGAAGGTGAGCTTCACCGGGAAACGCAAAAACTCAATCATATCGCCCTCGCTTAACCAAACTCACGCAGGCGATTGAACAACTGCGCCAGCGGCGAGACTTTGGTTTCGCGATCCTGCGCACCGGTGATCACCACTGTTGCGGTGGTACCCGCCGGGAAGCGGTTGCCCGGTTGCTCATCAAGACGAATACGCACCGGCACACGCTGCGCCAGACGCACCCACTCAAGATTCGAGTCGATGGTCGCCATGCCTTTGCTGTCGCTGCTGCTGCTGCTGTTGGTTACGCCTGCCGCGATGCTGTCGACGGTGCCGCGCAGCACTGCGTTGCTACCCAACGGCGTGATTTGCGCGCGGAAGCCAGGACGCACGCCATCCAGCTTGGTCTCTTCCATATAGGCCAGCACATAGAAGGAGTGCTGCTGTACCAGCGCCACGGCGACTGAACCGCGCGTGATAAATTCGCCCTGATAAACATTGAGGTTGGTGACCCAGCCGTCAGATGGCGCTTTGATGGTGGTGCGATCGAGGTCGATCACCGCCAGATCGCGCGTGGCAACGGACTTCGCCAACTGATGCTCGCTGGTTTGCAGATCGTTGTTGGATTGCTCAATCGCTTCACGCGACATAGCGCTGGTACCCAACTGATTGCGACGCGTGGCTTCACGGCGTTTTTCACTCACCAAAGCCTGGTAATATTCGACATCCGCCTGGGCTTCATCCAGCGCTTTTTGGTAGCGCGGACGGTCAACCACAAAAAGCGTATCGCCTTTTTTCACCAGTTGGTTATCGTGCACCGGCACGTCAGTGATGATGCCGGTGACGTCAGGCGAGATCGCCACGACATCGGCAGAGAATTTGGCATCACGCGTCCACGGTGATTCGGTGTAGAACACCCACGCGCGGAAGATGATCACGATGGCGATGACAACCAGCAGGAGTGTAATCGCGTATCGCGCGATTTTTCTTATTAGCGCTTTCACTTAAAGAACCTCAGACGAATAAACGGGATACAAGGTAAAACACACAGCAATACAGTGCGGTGTTAAACAGTGCGGGATGCCAAACCAGATCGTAGATCCCGCTGGGCGTCAGCACGCGTTTCACCAGCCAGAACAGCGCCAGTGAAACTAATAGTTCAACGAAGATGGGCGGAAAACTCAGCCCGAATACGACAAATACCGGAAGCACACTCATTTCGGATCCTTAGTTCGACCTTGCCGGATTGCACCGATACCTGCCCACATGCCGTGCGGCACGTTGGGTTTACGATCAGGGGATGACGGATAAACTGATGGCAACATTCAGGCCGCGTTGAGCTAATCATAGCGTATCATCGGGTTAACACAGCCATGTACAGGTGCAGTGAAGAGACCCAGCGACGCGTATAGTAACGCGCTTGACTATACGTTTTCTACATATTGTGAGCTAAATCACTTTTTAGCCAGAGTAAACAATGGATCGACTCAAAAGCATGTCCATTTTCGCCAAAGTGGTTGAATTGGGTTCATTTACCGCCGCAGCGCGCCAGCTACAGCTTAGCGTTTCGTCTATCAGCCAGATTGTCGCCAAACTGGAAGATGAGTTACAGGTCAAATTGCTTAATCGCAGCACGCGCAGCATTGGCCTGACCGAAGCCGGAAAGATCTATTTTCAGGGCTGTCGCCGCATGTTAGCGGAGGCTTCGCAGGTGCACGAGCAGCTGTATGCCTTCAACAATACGCCGATCGGTATTCTACGCATCGGCTGCTCATCGACGATGGCGCAAAATGTCTTATCGGCGATGACCAGCGAAATGTTACGCGAATATCCGGGTTTGAGCGTCAATCTGGTGACAGGCATTCCTGCACCCGATCTGATCGCCAACGGTTTGGATTTGGTGGTGCGCGTAGGTGCGTTGCAGGATTCGAACTTGTTCTCGCGTCGGCTGGGCGCGATGCCGATGGTGGTGTGCGCGGCGAAGAGCTATCTGGCGCAGCACGGCACGCCAGAGAAGCCCGGCGAGATCGATAATTTTTCCTGGCTGGAATACAGCGTGCGACCGGATAACACTTTTGAACTGGTTGCGCCCGAAGGATTAGTGACGCGCCTGACGCCGCAGGGCCGTTTCGTCACCAACGATTCGCAGACGCTGATTCGCTGGCTAAAAGCAGGTTGCGGTATCGCTTATGTGCCGTTGATGTGGGTGATTGATGAGATCAGCGCGGGAGAAATCGATATTCTGTTCCCGCAATATCACTCGGAGCCGCGCCCGGTGTATGCGCTCTATACCGAGAAAGATAAGCTGCCGCTGAAAGTGCAGGTCTGTATTGATTATCTGACCGAGTATTTCAAACAGGTGGCGCAGCAGTATCAGCAGCATCGGAAGGGTTGAGTTATTTTGTGATTAGTGCGGAAGCTGCAACGTCTGCTGCCACTGGATAGTGAAAACTGTGAATTTATCTAACACTGCAACAATGTTGAAAAGCTGACAGAGCCGCGCTGGGTTGTGGCAATCCGCAGCGCTGAACAGAGTGAGGCGGCCAGGATAAGCTCGCAGGACGCGAGCTTAAGGCGAAGCCGGGGCAGGAAGCCCCGTCTAAGCCGGTCCGTAAGGCTGCCAAACGGCGTGAAGGTACCGCGTAAGCGGCGCGAGGACCGCCACAACCCAGCGTGGTTCTGGCAGCGATAGCACCAAGGTCGCCATGAATGGCGACCCTACAGCATTAGGCTGTGCCACCTACGGTGATTTTATCCAGCTTCAGCGTTGGCTGGCCCACGCCAACCGGCACGCTTTGTCCCTCTTTACCGCATACGCCGACACCTTTATCCAGCGCCAGGTCGTTGCCAACCATTGAGATCTGCTGCATCGCCTCAATGCCGGAGCCAATCAGCGTGGCGCCTTTGACTGGCGTAGTCACTTTGCCTTTTTCGATCAGGTAAGCTTCTGAGGTGGAGAACACGAACTTGCCGGAGGTGATATCAACCTGGCCGCCACCGAAGTTCGGCGCATAAATGCCGTACTCCACACTTTCGATGATATCTTGCGGCGTCGATTTGCCCGCCAGCATGTAAGTGTTGGTCATGCGCGGCATTGGCAGGTGCGCGTAAGATTCACGGCGACCGTTACCAGTTGGATTAACGCCCATCAGGCGCGCATTCAGCTTGTCCTGCATGTAGCCTTTCAACACGCCATTTTCGATCAGCATGTTGTACTGGCCCGGCACGCCTTCATCATCGACCGCCAGCGAACCGCGCAGACCTTCAATGGTGCCATCGTCAACCACGGTACACAGCTCTGAAGCCACCAGCTGGCCCATTTTGCCGCTGAATACCGATGTCGCACGACGGTTGAAGTCACCTTCCAGACCATGTCCAACCGCTTCATGCAGCAACACGCCCGGCCAGCCCGCGCCCAGCACCACCGGCAACATGCCAGCGGGTGCCGCCACGGCAGAAAGATTGACCAGCGCCATGCGCACCGCTTCACGCGCCCAGGCATCGGCACGCACATCACCGCTCTCATCGGCGAGGAAGAATTCATAACCGGTACGCGCACCGCCGCCGCTTGAGCCACGTTCGCGTTTACCTTGATCTTCGACCTGCACGCTGATGGACAGACGCACCAGCGGACGAATATCTGCCGCCAGCGTGCCGTCAGTTGCCGCCACCAGCACTTGTTCGTAGACGCCGCTCAGGCTGGCATTCACTTCCTGCACGCGCGGATCGGCAGCGCGCGCCACTTTATCAACGCGATGCAGCAGAGCAATTTTGTCTTCACGCGTCAGGCTATCCAGCGGATTAACCGGCGCATACAGCGAGCGGTTCAGGACCGCCGATAAGGTATGCGCTTTGCCGTTGCCTTGCTCACGCACGATGCTGCGCGCCGCTTCAGACGACTGACGCAGTGCATTCAGGGAAATCTGGTCAGCGTAGGCGAAACCGGTTTTCTCGCCGCTAACGGCGCGGACGCCCACGCCCTGATCGATATGGTAAGAACCATCTTTGATAATTTTGTCTTCCAGCACCCAGGATTCGTGGAAACTGGACTGGAAATAGAGATCGGCATAATCCAGACGACGTTCTGAAAGCTGCCCTAACAGGGAGTAAAGGTCCTGCTGATTAATGCTGTTCGCAGTTAGCAACTGCTCACTTACCAGATTCAGAGTCATCGTTTCTCACTCATTATGTGCTCGGATAGTCATAGCCTGCGGCAATTACCCGACGGCGTCAAATTCACTTCTTATCGTCTTCGCGCGGTTTGCGCAGTACTTCATTGATTTCAGGCTTATCCAGCGGTCCGCTGATGTGGTAACGCAACAGCGAAATCTTATTCCACAGCGGCCCCAGTACTTTACTGGCCGCGAACACTGCTGCGCCAACCACCGGATTGATCACAAAGGCGGTGGCGACGCCGACCGAGGCGGAGATTTCCGGGGCAACCACCGCTTCCATGTCGATCTGACGCTTCACCAAATCGATGTTGCCCTTCATGGCGATATCCGCTTCAAGGCCATCCACCAGCAGGTTATCGGTGCGCATCACGCCGTTTTCAATCCACGCTGTGCCGTTAATCGAATCGAAATAGAAACCATCACTAAAGGTGTCGCTGAAATCGAAGCGCATCTTACGTAGCAAGGCATCAAAGCTAAACAGACGCAGCAACTGTCCCGCGCGACCGGTATTAACATCGGCGATCTGGCCTTTGCCAAAGTGGCTTTTCAGCGTACCGCTCAGCGTCTCTACCGATGGTTGCCACGGCGCAGAACGCCAGTGCAGATCGTAATCGAGTTTGAACGGTGCGTCGCGCAGCGGCGTGTTCATGCCAAACCAGTTGGCGGCGTCGTTAATATTTTCGCCGCTTAGGCTGCCCTTCAGCGAAGTGCGCTGATCGCCGGGTTTATTCACCCATTCGCCCGCCACATTCAATTTTGAGCTGCCAGAATCAATCGAACCGTTAGTAAGTGCTAACGTATCGCCTTGCGGCTGTAGCTTCGCCTGCATGTGACCGAATTTCTGTCCGCGCAGCCAGCACTCATCACAGTTAAGCTGTAATGCTGGCCAGCTGCTGAAGTTGATGTTGCTACTGTTACCGCCAAACGGCGATGATTTTCCGTCAGTTTTCTCAGCCCATTCAGGATTGTAGTAAAGATAGCTTAGGTTGATCTGCCACGGAGACTGCTGTGACGTCTGCAAACTACCACGTGCTTCACGGCTCTCCACCTGCAAACGCGTGTTGCCGCCTGTGCCCTGCGTCACGGTGGCGTTAACGTCGTGCCACTGCTGACCGCCGAGCGTCAGCGCTGGTGTGCGCAGAATGAAGTCGCCAGGCAGCAATGCACCGCCCACTTCAGGTTCGCCCTGCGCATTGCGTGAACTGCCTGCGCCAGCCATCATCCCCATCCAGGCTTCGCCATCCAGCGGCGGGAGATTCAGCTCCATGCCGCGTTTTTCCGGCAGCTTCGGTGTGCTTTTCGCATCGTTAAGCCAGATACCGCGATCAACGCGCAGCTGCGGCTCCAGAATCCAGCGGCTATTGAAACGATGGTGCTCGCGCACGCTACCGTTCAAGGTAAAGCCTTTTAGATCGCCATCCGCGTTGATGGTAATCGGCATCACTTCACCGGCCGCTTTATCCAGCGGCGCAGGTAAGTGACTACTTACTGCTTTACCCTCGCCTTGCAGTGCAACTTTGTAGGTCGCACCACCTTTGTGCGGCAACGTGATATCCACATTGCCCTGCCACGGTAAAGAGCCGCCTAACTGACGCGTGATGGCGTCCGGCAGCACCTTGAGTTTACCTAGCTGCCAATCGCCCAGCAGCTTGACGTTCACGCCAAAATCGTTGGGATTCTCTTGCGTGCTAAAACTCACGCCGGTTGGCTGCCCGAACCAGTTGGCTTGCAACTCTTCACTCTCCAGATTGCCGTTGTTGTAACGGAAGCGGCCGGTGAGATTGTTCAGCGTGGTTTTTAACGGTTTGATATGCAGCGTGTTGTTGTTCAGCACCACATTGCCGCTGGCGTGCACCTGCTCGCCATCCAACGGAATATCGAGATTGAGTTTGCCGCGCACATTGCCGCCAATCTGCAACTCCTGCAGCGCCGCGCCGAGTGTTGGCTTCAGCGGCGTTTGCTCGAAATAGTCGGCGATTTTTTTGCCTTCGCCGCTGATATCGCCATCGATAATCAACTTCTCTTTCAGGTAATCCGGAATCACCGCGCTGACATTGCGCGCATCAACTTCGCCGAGCTTGGTTTGCTCGGCTTTCATCCACAAACCGTTGTTGAGGAAGTCGAGATTGATGTCGAGATTTTCCAGTACAGGCCAGCCGGGCTGGAACTGGAAGGTGGAATTGCGCAGCGGTACCCAAACTTCAAACATGCCGTCATTGTGTTTGAACGGGAACAGCGCGGGATCGCCAGCAAACAGCAGCGTGGCGTTATCCACCTGCCCGCCTTTAATCGCATCACTGAGATAGTGTGTAAGATCGTGGCCCATTAGCTGCTGCGGGAAGTAGCGCCACGCATCGCCGGCATCGGTGACGCGAATCCCGGCGAGAATATCAAGGCGAGGCGCGGTCCCCAAATTCTGCTGGTAGCGGAAATCGCCGCGTGCCCACAGCGAACGCGCCTGCACATCCAGCTGATGTCCATCCAGCGTTAAGCCGTTGGCATCACGCAGCCAGTTAAGCTGGCCGGTGATCTGTTTGATTTGCAGCGGAGCCTGGAACATATCGCCGTACGGCACTTCCGCCTGACCCATCGCCACATCCAGCAAGCCATTGTTTAAGCTGCCGCTGGCGCTACCGCTGAGATTGCTGATACCCGGCAGCAATTCCCACTGTTGCCAGGCGAGATCGCGCCACTTCGCCTGCAAACGCGTTTGCTCCGGCTGCTGCAACGGGATATCCAGCGCCAGCGCATCAATGTGGCCGCGCGGTTGCAGTGAACGCCAGTTATCCAGCAAAGTCGGCGAAAGTGGCTTAAACAGCGGCACGATCGGTGCCAGACGTTCTAAGTCGAGTTGGGTGGCACGCACGCGCACTTCCGCCGCGCTGTTGGCGCCGAGCATCTGCTTATCTTCCGGCTTCCACAGCAGAGAAAAATGCCCCGGCGCCCACGCGATGCCGTCGGTGCTCAGGCGAGTTTGCGGTACCGAAAGGCTCCAGCCATTTTGGTAGCGCGACAAGTGTGCAGTTAAGCCATCGACCTGTAATTGATGATCGCCCTGCTCGCCGCGCCAGCGCGCACCGCCTTTGCTCAGCAGCAAATCACCGGCGTAGAGATCGCCATCACGCAAATTCGCCCACGCAGCCAGACTGAAACGCGCGCTTTCAAGGCTGGTGTTGTCACGCAGCCACGGACCAATCCACGGCCGCACATCCACATCATCGGCCTGCATCCAGATGCGGCCATCGCTGAGTAAGCCGTTGCTGTCGTTGAGATCAAGTCGTACCTGCACCACGCCATGCTGGCCGGTAAAGCTGGAAAGGCTCACTTCGCCTTCAGCGCGGTGACGGGTATTTTCGTTCAACCAGGTAAGGCGCGGAATCGCCAGTTCGGCGTGTTGGCCGGACGGCGTCAGAAAACGGATGCTGCTGTCGCGCAGATCGAAGTGATCGAACTGACGCAAAAACAGATCGTTGATTTGCGCCGGTTTGAAGCTGTTCTTCTGTTCGTCGCTGGTGAACAGCGGATGATTGGTTTCGAGATGCAGCTGCCAGAAGGTGAGATCGCGGAATTGCCAGCGCCAGTGCAGCAGCGATTGCCACACGTTGAGCGCCAGATTGACGCGGCCGATGGTGAGTTGACCATCTTCCTGCATCGAGATTTTGAGATCGCGCACCTGCAGCGTCGGGCCGAAATTCTCCCATTTCCCTTGCAGTTCGCTGGCATCGACCGTGACGCCGCTGACGCGTGAGATCGTCTGCAGAATATCGCTGCGATAACTGTTGAGGTGCGGCATCACGAGGCGCAACCCGCTGACCAGCAGCGCCACAATTACGATGATTGCGGCGAGCAGCAGTAACAAAATCCTCGGCAACCGCCTCACACACCTCTCCTTGCTGTCCGTTGGCTTACGGAACTTAACCTCACGATCACATCATGACGACATCAAACTGCTCTTGGGTATAGAGCGGTTCAACATGAACTTTGACCTGCTTACCGACGAAGATTTCCACTTCCGCCAGCGCGTGTGACTCTTCGCCCTTCAGCGCGTCGCCCACCGCCGGGGAAACGTACACCAGGAAGCGGTCGGAATCGTAGGCGTGATGCACGCGCACAATTTCACGCATGATCTCATAGCAGACGGTTTCCACCGTTTTCAAGGTGCCGCGCCCTTTGCACACCGGGCAATCGGCGCACAGCACATGTTCAATACTTTCTCGCGTACGCTTGCGCGTCATCTCCACCAAACCCAGCGCCGAGAAACCGTTGATGCCGGTTTTCACCCGATCTTTGCTCAGCGCACTCTCCAGCGAATGCAGCACGCGACGGCGATGTTCGTCGTTACTCATGTCGATGAAATCGATAATGATGATGCCGCCGAGGTTGCGCAGTCGCAGCTGACGCGCGATAGCTTGCGTCGCTTCAATGTTGGTATTGAAGATGGTTTCGTCGAGATTACGGTGTCCGACAAACGCGCCGGTATTGATATCCACCGTGGTCATGGCTTCGGTTTGATCGATGATCAGATAACCGCCGGACTTCAGCTCGACCTTGC
Organism: Pantoea sp. SOD02; assembly: GCF_024707505.1. Classification (GTDB taxonomy): domain Bacteria; phylum Pseudomonadota; class Gammaproteobacteria; order Enterobacterales; family Enterobacteriaceae; genus Pantoea; species Pantoea symbiotica. The sequence continues at coordinate 3,765,315 of NZ_CP102604.1, forward strand.
GCTCCAGCGAACGCTGAATTTCGTTCTCGACATCGAACAGATCAAAAATCGGCTGCTTGCCGCTGTAGAGCTCCAGCTTGCTGGCCATTTCCGGAATGTATTCGCTGGTGAATTCCACCAGCAAATCGCAGGTCAAACGCGAATCCACGCGGATGCGATCCAGCGCGGCACCGGCGAAATCACGCAGTACACGCTGCGCTAACGCCAGCTCACCGTACAGCAGGCAACGCGTCTGATTACGTTTTTTACGCTCGCTGACTTTGGTCCACAAACGTTTCAGGAAAGCGGCATCCTGCGACAACTCTTCCGAACCAATGCCTTCGGCGGCGGTACGAATAATAAAGCCGCCGAGATCGTCACAGTGTGCCGCAACCACCGTTTTCAGTCGTTCGCGCTCGGCTTCGGTCTCAATACGCTGTGACACGCCAACGTGTGATGCGCCAGGCATGAACACCAGATAGCGCGAAGGCAAGGTAATATCGGTGGTTAGGCGCGCGCCTTTGGTGCCAAGCGGATCTTTCACCACCTGCACCATCAAATCCTGGCCGGGACGCACCAGTTCGCCGATGTCGCGCACCACAAAATTTTTCTTCTCATCACCCGCCACGCATTCGGTGTGCGGCATGATGTCGGAGGCGTGCAGAAAAGCGGCTTTTTCCATGCCAATATCGACAAAGGCCGCCTGCATACCCGGCAAGACGCGACTGACGCGTCCTTTATAGATGTTGCCCACGATGCCGCGTCGTGCTTCGCGCTCAATGTGGATTTCCTGCAGAATGCCGCCATCAATGTAGGCAACACGGGTTTCCGAAGGTGTCACATTTACCAGCAGTTCAGCCGTCATCTTGTCCCCTTAACGCCCGCAGTGACTGAAAATGACTCAGCAGCTCACCGGTCTCAACCAGCGGCAATCCCACTACGGCGTGATAGCTTCCATTAATCTTGCGGACAAAATTGCCGCCAAGGCCCTGAATTCCGTACGCGCCGGCTTTATCCATCGGCTCGCCACTGGCGATATAGTGCGAAATTTCCTCCGCCGTCATCTTGCGGAAGGTCACGTCCGTGGTCACCAGGCAATCCAGTTCACGCTGTTTATCAGCCAGCGCTACGGCGGTCATTACCTGATGGGTTTGTCCTGAAAGCTTACTCAGCATCGCGGCGGCGTGCGCGGCATCCTGCGGCTTTTCCAGTACCTCACCGTTCAGTACCACAATGGTATCGGCACCCAACACCGGCAGATCCTGCGGTGCTACCGCGACGCCCGCGCGCGCCTTATCTGACGCCAGACGACGCACGTAAACTTCAGCCGCTTCTTCTGGCTGACGCTGCTCTTCTACGTGGGTAATCAGGCGTTCAAATTGCAGACCAAGCTGCGTTAACAGCTCACGTCGACGCGGTGAACCGGATGCGAGGTACAGGCTAATCATAGTATTCCTTACTGAACAGCGAATTGACGGCGAATCTTTCTCATCAATAAGAATAGCCAGGGCCACAGGACGCCGTCGACCACACTACTCCAGAAGATTTCCGGGCGGAATGAGACGTTAATAACCAGGAATTCTGCCCAGAAAACAATCACATCCACCGCAAGGGACAGCACCATAACCATTAATGCCTGCTGCCACAACGCTAAGTTTCGGAATAACTGAAATTTAAAGGCCACCAGATACGCGATGATGCTGAATGCCAGCGCACGCACGCCCAGCGTTGAACCTGCTACCAGATCCATGATGCCACCGAGGAAAAAACCGGTACCAACATTCACCCGATGCGGCAGCGCCAGCACCCAGTAAATCAGGATCAGCAACAGCCATGAAGGCCGGAACATGAAGATCTGTTCCGGCCACGGCATGATTTGCAGGATGAGGGCAATCAGAAAGGACAGCCAGATAACCCATCGGCCCTGGCTGCGATATCGACTCAAGGCTGGCCTCCGCGTGTGTTCGCAGAATTCCCTTGCGAACGACTGCTATTAGCGGGTTGCGGTGGCCCCATTTGCTGTGATGACTGCAAAGTATCCGGTGCCGGTGGGCCCATTTCGCCTGCTGGCGGCAGAACCTGCGGCATCATCTGCATCAAACGTTCGTTGGCAACGCGATGCACTTCGTCCGGCGCCATTGGTGCTACGCCGTTACGATCTGCGCCCCACAGCAGCAGCAGATAGCGCAAACGCTGCAAGCCAGCCGCTGGACGCGCCTGAATCACCGTGTAAGCACGCTGTGTATCGACTTTCACCGAGGAGACCACGCCAACCGGATAACCTTCCGGGAAGCGGCCGCCCAGGCCAGACGTGACCAGCACATCGCCCACGCGAATATCGGTGTTGCCCGGCAGATGTTCCAGCTGCAGATCTTCGCTGCAGCCATTACCGGCGGCAATCACGCGAATATCGTTACGCAACACCTGAATCGGCAATGCATGCGATGCATCGCAAATCAGCAATACGCGGCTGGTAACCTGACCGACTGCAACCACCTGACCAACAACCCCTTTATCACTGATCACCGGCTGGCCTTCGTAAACACCGTTTACGCTGCCTTTGTCGATAACCACTTGATCGGTATAAGGATCGGTGCCGGTGGAGATCACCTGCGTCACCATCTTGTGCTCATCCTGGCGCAGCGGCGAGCCAAGCAGTTCACGCAGACGCGCGTTTTCCTGCTTATATTGCCCCAGCATCAGCAAGTCACTGTTTTTCAGGAAGAGCTCACGGCGCAGTGCTTTGTTTTCCAGCTCCAATTGCTGACGTGACGCCAGCGTTTCGGAAACGCCATCAAGAAGTTGTCTTGGCCCGTTGGCCAAAAAATAAAATGGACTGACCGACGTGTCCAGGTAGTTGCGAATCTGGGAAAAGGAGCTCACGCGGCTATCAGCGATAATAATCGCGATAGCCACAATGACTGCCAGAAAGAGGCGCAACTGCAGGGAAGGTCCCCTGCTAAAAATCGGCTTCATAAATTCTGCGTGTTCCTCGACATCAGGGAAGAAGCGTTAGCCGTATAGCCAACGCCTCCAGGGCTGGACGCATCTCGCCGTCGTGCGTTGCAGCAGCAGCGTCAGCATAGGCGCTATTCCCTGCGCAATTTGACCAGGGCCTTAGCCGTTGAGGAATTACTCCTCGCTGAACAAATCGCCGCCATGCATGTCGATCATTTCCAATGCTTTACCACCGCCGCGTGCTACGCAGGTCAGTGGATCTTCTGCCACGACCACCGGAATACCGGTCTCTTCCATCAGCAGGCGATCGAGGTTACGCAGCAATGCGCCACCACCGGTCAGCACCATGCCGCGCTCGGAGATGTCAGAAGCCAATTCTGGCGGGCACTGTTCCAGTGCAACCATCACCGCGCTCACGATACCGGTCAGCGGTTCCTGCAGCGCTTCAAGAATCTCGTTAGAGTTCAGGGTAAAGCCACGAGGTACACCTTCTGCCAGGTTACGGCCGCGCACTTCAATCTCATGCACTTCATCGCCCGGATAAGCAGAACCGATGCCGTGCTTGATGCGCTCCGCAGTCGCTTCACCGATCAGTGAACCGTAGTTGCGGCGGACATAATTAATAATAGCTTCATCGAAGCGGTCACCACCAATACGCACAGAAGAGGAGTAAACCACGCCATTCAGCGAGATCACTGCTACTTCAGTGGTACCACCACCGATATCAACCACCATCGAACCGGTTGCTTCAGAAACCGGCAGACCTGCACCAATCGCCGCAGCCATTGGCTCTTCAATCAGGAAGACTTCGCGCGCGCCTGCACCCTGTGCAGATTCACGGATGGCACGACGCTCAACCTGGGTCGCACCCACCGGTACGCAGACCAGCACACGTGGGCTTGGACGCATAAAACTGTTGCTATGCACTTGCTTAATGAAGTGCTGCAGCATTTTTTCGGTGACGAAGAAGTCGGCGATAACGCCATCTTTCATAGGACGGATAGCAGCGATGTTGCCCGGCGTACGGCCAAGCATCTGCTTAGCGTCATGACCGACAGCCGCTACGCTCTTTGGGGAGCCGGCACGATCCTGACGAATGGCAACCACAGAAGGCTCGTTCAACACGATGCCTTGTCCTTTCACGTAAATCAGGGTATTCGCGGTACCCAGGTCAATGGACAAGTCATTGGAAAACATGCCACGAAATTTTTTAAACATACTAAGGGATAATCCTGCAAGCTGGGGGCGGAAAATAAAATCCGCCTACTTTACCAACCACGCGAAGCCGCTACAAGGCGCAAAAACGTTCTGCTTCGGTGAAAAAATACGCTGAATACTTTTTTGGCCTGATCGTAGGGTCTTTTGCCGCAGTTAAATGGCGTTAACACGCCGTTTTAACCTAAATTCTCCCGGCGATAGCGGGCAAATTTCGACATAAAATCTAACATTTCCAGCCGCCAGCATCGCGCGCTCCGGCACTAATAAGCGAGAAAAACAGCCATCAGCCCGCAGTTCGCGCGCTGAAGGTTTAAATTCGATAACGTTGCGAGTGTTTCTTTACATTACTGTTGACCGGCAACGAGGGCGCAAAGAAATCGCCTTGCCCGCCAGAAACACCCAATCCCGACAGCGTTTGCCACTCCGCGCGCGTACGCACACCTGCGGCGAAAACCTGCGTTGGTGATGACTTACACACTTCAAGCAAACTCTGCACAAACAGCTGGTTCTCGGTACGTCGCTCAATGTTGCGTACCAAACCCGGCGCAAGTTTAATCACTTCAATCGGGAATTGCTTGATATAAGCGCTGCTCACCACCGTCAATCCGGCCTGATCCACCGCAATGCGACAGCCAAATGCCGTTAACATATGGAAAACCGGCACTAAACGGCTGATGTGTTGACAAACATCGGCCTCAGCAAGTTCAAATAAAAAACGTTTTCTTTGCGTTTTGCTGCACTGCAGCAGCAGTTTTTGCAGCCAGCGTTGGAAAGGCCGCTGCAACAGCGAGTCAATATTCACTGGTAGTGCCAGGGTTTCATCCGGCCACATTTCAGAGAGCGCCGCAATACGCGCCACCAGTTGGCGATCCCAGCTATCGGTCATACCCAGCTGCAACACCAGCGGCATAAACTCCGCCGACACCACTTCTTTGTCGCCATCGAACACGCGCGTCAGTAATTCGCGATGATGGACTTTTCCATCCAGCAGCACCGCCGGTTTTTGGTACATTCGCGGGCCACCACGATTGAGCGTGTTCTCCAGCAAGGTCCGCCAGCGCACGCTGCCGCGCCCCATGTCCAGCGTATTGCCTTCGCCAACCGACCAACTGTTGCCGCCCTGCAATGCCGCACGCCGCGTGGCCATCTCCACATTTTCCATCACCTGCGAGACACTTTGTCCGCTGCGCCACGCGCTGATGCCGATGTGGATGAGATCATCGCGATCGACCATGCGCATCGGCGGCAGTGAATCGACGGCATTGATCAGTTGGTCGGCAATGCTGTTGGCCTCTTTTAGAGTGCGATGCGGCAGCAAGACGGCGAAATCACTGCGGAAGTAACGTGCCAGCAATGCGCCCGGATAGCGCAGCACAAAGGTCGACAGCATATTAATCAGGTCAAACAGATACTCTTCCACCAGCGTTGGCCCAAGGGTTTCGTGCAGGGTATCGAGATCCGGCAGGCGCACCATCATCACCACGCCGTGCGTGCCGACATCTTCCTGATCTTCCAGCAACGTCGCCAACTGGTTATCGAAGAACAAACGATTGTTGAGACCGGTACGCGAATCCTGCGCCGCAAAGGTGCGAATTAAGGTATCGATGCGTAAACGCTGCTCGCCCGCTTCCTGCAAATCGCCCAGAAGCGTATCGATGGCGCGACTGGCTTTCGGCGGCCACTCCGCCGCATGCTCATCCGGGGAGCGGCGTTCCCCGGCCAGAATGCGATCGGCGCGCGCTTCTAGTTGTTCCATATTGTGCCAGCGCCGATTGAGCCAGCGGTTGGTCATAACCAGCAGCACACACATGATAGCGACGACAGTAAACAGGACCACCAGCGTATAAGTGCCGGTAAAGGAGCGAAACAGGGTTTTGGCGGGATCGAGCACCACTACGCGCAGTTCAAGGCCCGGCGAATGCGTCAGGGGCAAATCGAATTGCACAAAGCGATTGGGCTCATCTTCTAACATCGGATTTTCGTGGCGGGCTAAACTGAACACTAAGGTATCGCCATTCAGCAGCTGCATCTGTTCGGCATTGACCACCGGCATCATGCGCGTCAGCCACTGCGTGATCTCCTGCGGCGATTGTGAAGCCAGGGCTTTATCCACTTCAGTCGCCAGCGTTTGCATGCGCGTTTCTACACGCTGCTGCGACAGCCAGATAAAACTAAAAGCGCAGCCCACCAGCATCAATATCATCGCCAGTAAGCTTAATAAGGTAATAAACGCAGAAAATTTAGTTGTTAATCGCATCCCTGTGCCTGCATCACTGCGGTTATGAACGGTGTTAATCCGTAGGCGCCACTCTGACCACTGGCGCAAACCTGAGCAAAATAGCACAAATCAAGGTGTGATTCAGCGCCAGACTGGCATCAAAATCGCACATAACACAGCTTGATAAGCGCTACGGCGCGAGTATAGCGTTAAACCGTGATGGCCTGACTTTGCTACGGGCTTTTTCGTCCTATTCTCAAAGAGTGTGTTTTGCCAGGAAATTTCACATTTTTCCCCGCAAGTTCGCGCCTGACGCTGAAGTTGAGCATGCTGGTTATAACTTACTATTCACAGGAGAACGTCATGAACCTGAAGCACTTGCTCACAGAAGCCGACGTCACGCCAGAAAGCGTCTTTAATATGCGCCGCCGTCAGGTGCTGAAAGCGTTGGGATTAGGCGCAGCAGCAGCCAGTTTGCCAGGCACGGCGCAAGCCGATGTATTGAGCTGGTTTAAAGGCAATAACCGCCCGCCCGCGCCTGCTGGCAGAGATTTAGATTTCACTAAACCGGCCGAATGGCAGGCTGATTTGCCGCTCACGCCGTTTGATAAGGTGTCGGGTTACAACAACTTCTACGAATTTGGTCTGGATAAAGCCGATCCTGCCGCCAATGCCGGCACGCTGAAAACCGATCCATGGAAACTGCGCATCGAAGGGGAAGTTGCCAAACCGATCACGCTGGATATGGATGACATCTTCAAGCGTTTCGCAATGGAACAGCGCATTTATCGCATGCGCTGCGTCGAAGCCTGGTCGATGGTGATTCCGTGGGTCGGCTTCGAGCTTAACAAGCTTCTGAAACTGGCTGAACCCACCAGCAATGCACGCTATGTGGCGTTTGAAACGCTGTATGCACCTGACCAAATGCCCGGTCAGAAAGATCGCTTTATCGGCGGCGGGCTGGATTATCCCTATGTAGAAGGCTTGCGTCTTGATGAAGCGATGCATCCACTGACGCTGCTGAGTACCGGCGTATATGGCAAAGCGCTGCCACCGCAAAATGGTGCGCCGATTCGCCTGACGGTGCCGTGGAAATATGGCTTCAAAGGGATTAAATCGATTGTGAAGATCACGTTGACGCACGATCGTCCACCAACCACCTGGAGCCAGATCGCCGCCAATGAGTACGGTTTCTATGCCAATGTGAACCCGCATGTGAATCATCCGCGCTGGTCGCAGGCTACCGAACGCTTTATTGGCGCGGGCGGCATTCTAAAGGTTGATCGCCAACCTACGCTGCTGTTCAACGGCTACGCGAAAGAAGTGGCTTCACTGTATCGCGGGCTGGATTTACGGGAGAACTATTAAGTGCGCCTCACTTTACGCCACATCACTGCGTTAAAAGTCGTGCTGCATCTGGCGGCTTTTCTGCCGTTTGTTTATCTGTTTATGGCGGCGAGTCAGGGCTGGCTGAGCGCCGATCCGGCGAAAGATATCCAGCATTTTACCGGCAGAATGGCGCTGAAGTTACTGCTTGCCACACTGCTGGTCAGCCCGTTAACGCGCTACCTGAAACAGCCGCTGCTGATTCGTACTCGCCGTCTGCTCGGCGTGTGGTGTTTCGCCTGGGCCAGTTTGCATCTCACCAGCTACTACTTGCTGGAACTTGGCTACGATCATCTGCGTTTACTCGGCAGTGAGTTGATTTCTCGTCCTTATTTGTTACTGGGGATGATCAGCTGGACGATTCTCTTCGCCCTCGCTATCACCTCATTTCAACGCATGCAGCGCAAACTGGGTCGTCGCTGGCAAACGCTGCATAATGGCGTCTATCTGGTCGCGATCCTCGCACCTATCCACTATCTTTGGTCTGTGAAAGTATTGTCCCCGCAGCCGGTAATCTACGCTTTGCTGGCCATTGCGCTGTTAGCGTGGCGTTACAATAAGTTGCGTAAACTTCTCTCCAGATAATCCCCGCACGGTTGTGTTCCTCCCGCGAGATCTGTTAAAAAGTGTGGCCTTCGGGCCGCATTCGATCAACTTCGCAGATAAGACCAGTATTTTGCTGCGAATGTCGACGAAACGGATATAATGCCCGGCTTTATTGCAAGCGAAGTCTTCTTTTTCATCCTCAAGGGTGACAAACGCAAGATGGCGCGGTATTTTACGCGATGCCTTACTGATTGCAGGAGATAGCAGCAAGATGGCGCACAAATTTCACATACTGCTTTTGAACGGTCCCAATTTGAATTTACTGGGAACGCGCGAGCCTGATAAGTATGGTCACACCACGCTGGCGCAAATCGTCGGCGATCTGACGCAACAGGCCGATCAGCACCATGTGAAATTGAGTCATTTGCAATCGAACGCAGAGTTTCAGTTGATTGACCGTATTCACGAAGCCCGCGGCAACGTGGATTACATCATCATCAATCCTGCTGCGTTTACGCATACCAGCGTTGCACTGCGTGATGCCCTGTTGGCGGTTAGCATTCCTTTTATTGAGGTGCATCTCTCGAACGTGCATGCACGCGAACCGTTCCGACATCACTCCTATCTTTCCGATGTATCTGCCGGCGTCATCTGTGGACTTGGCGCTGATGGATACTCGTGGGCTTTACAAACGGCAGTAAAACGCCTGTCACATTCCAATTAAACAGAGTACGGAACCACACTCATGGATATTCGTAAAATTAAGAAACTGATCGAACTGGTTGAAGAGTCTGGCATCTCCGAGCTGGAAATCTCCGAGGGCGAAGAGTCCGTTCGTATCAGCCGTTCGCCTGCAAATGCCGGCTACCCAATGATGCAGCAAGCTTATGCTGCGCCAATGATGCAGCAGCAGCCTGCGCTGGCGACCGCTGTGGCACCTGCCGCACCGGCTGCAGCAGAAGCCGCTAAACCAGAAATCAGTGGCCACATCGTGCGTTCACCGATGGTGGGTACCTTCTATCGCACCCCAAGCCCAGACGCGAAAGCCTTCATTGAAGTTGGCCAGAAAGTGAATGCCGGCGACACCCTGTGCATCGTTGAAGCGATGAAAATGATGAACCAGATCGAAGCCGACAAATCCGGCGTCGTGAAGGCGATTCTGGTCGAAAGCGGCCAACCGGTTGAATTTGACGAGCCGCTGGTCATCATCGAATAACGAGGCGAAGCATGCTGGATAAAATTGTCATTGCTAACCGTGGTGAGATCGCGCTGCGCATTCTGCGTGCCTGCAAAGAGCTGGGCATTAAGACTGTTGCCGTGCACTCCACTGCGGACCGTGACCTGAAGCACGTGCTGCTGGCAGACGAAACCGTCTGCATTGGCCCGCCACCTTCGGTCAAAAGCTACCTGAACATCCCGGCACTGATCTCCGCCGCTGAAATTACTGGCGCGGTCGCTATCCATCCGGGTTACGGCTTCCTCTCTGAGAACGCCGATTTCGCCGAGCAGGTTGAGCGCTCAGGCTTTATCTTCATCGGCCCGAAAGCCGACACCATTCGCCTGATGGGCGACAAAGTGTCTGCGATTACCGCCATGAAGAAAGCCGGCGTACCAACCGTACCAGGTTCTGATGGCTCGCTGACCGACGACATGGAAAAAAACCGTGCCTTCGCTAAGCGCATCGGTTATCCGGTGATCATCAAAGCTTCCGGCGGCGGCGGCGGTCGCGGTATGCGCGTCGTGCGCAGCGACAAGGATCTTGAGCAATCCATCAACATGACGAAAGCGGAAGCCAAAGCGGCTTTCAACAACGACATGGTGTACATGGAGAAGTACCTCGAGAATCCACGCCACATCGAGATTCAGGTGCTGGCCGACGGCCAGGGTAACGCTATCTATCTGGCCGAACGTGACTGCTCAATGCAGCGTCGTCACCAGAAAGTTGTCGAAGAAGCGCCAGCGCCAGGCATTACGCCGGAACTGCGCCGCTATATCGGCGAGCGCTGCTCTAAAGCCTGTATCGACATCGGCTATCGCGGTGCGGGTACGTTCGAGTTCCTGTACGAAAACGGTGAGTTCTACTTCATCGAGATGAACACCCGTATTCAGGTTGAGCATCCGGTGACTGAAATGATCACCGGTGTCGATCTGATCAAAGAGCAGCTGCGTATTGCTGCTGGTCAGCCGCTGTCGATCAAACAGGAAGACGTGGTGATTCGCGGCCATGCGGTGGAATGCCGTATTAACGCCGAAGATCCGAATACCTTCCTGCCAAGCCCAGGCAAGATCACCCGCTTCCACGCGCCGGGCGGCTTCGGTGTTCGTTGGGAATCGCATATCTATGCCGGTTACAGCGTGCCACCGTACTACGATTCCATGATTGGTAAGCTGATTACCTACGGTGAAAACCGTGACGTGGCAATCTCGCGCATGAAAAATGCGCTGGCGGAACTGATCATCGACGGCATCAAGACCAACATTGAGCTGCAGATGAAAATCATGTCCGACGAAAACTTCCAGCAGGGTGGCACTAACATCCACTATCTGGAGAAAAAACTCGGCCTGCAAGAGAAGTAATCGCAGCGCAGAGCAAGACAGAGGCCGGTTAACTCCGGCCTTTTTCATTTTTGTCGCCTTTGAGGTTACATAATGGATTGGCGTTTTTTACAAGCGAACAAAGAGGCGCGCTGGTCGTTTTATCTGACGCTGGCCTACCTTGCCGTTTGGGGACTTTCTGCCTGGCTGGGCGGCAATGAGATCGGCTTCTTTGGCTTACCAAGATGGTTCGAGCTTTCGTGTCTGTTCGCCCCGCTGCTGTTTATTGTGTTGTGCTGGCTGATGGTGCGCGTGCTGTTCCGCGACATGTCGCTGGAGGATAACGATGGACTCTGAAATCATTCTTCCGCTGTTGGCCTATCTGGTGCTGATCGCCGCACTGTCGGTGTTTGCGATGCGCAAGCAGCGTCAGGGCAACTTCCTGAGCGAATACTTCCTCGGCAGCCGTTCGATGGGCGGCTTTGTGCTGGCCATGACCATCACCACCACTTACATCAGCGCCAGTTCATTCATTGGCGGCCCCGGCGCAGCCTATAAATATGGTCTTGGTTGGGTGCTGCTGGCGATGATTCAGGTGCCCGCCGTCTGGCTTTCTCTCGGCGTATTAGGCAAGAAATTCGCGATTCTGGCGCGTCGTTACAATGCTGTGACGCTCAACGACATGCTTTATGGCCGCTACGGCAGCACGTTGCTGATTTGGCTCTCCAGTATCAGTTTATTGGTGGCGTTTATTGGCGCGATGACCGTGCAGTTCATCGGTGGTGCGCGTCTGCTGGAAACCGCTGCGGGTATTCCTTACGACACCGGCCTGCTTATCTTCGGCGGCACCATCGCGCTCTACACCGCTTTCGGTGGCTTCCGCGCCAGCGTGCTGAACGATGCGATGCAAGGCATGGTGATGCTGATCGGCACCTTCCTGCTCCTCTTCGCAGTAATCCACCAGGCGGGCGGGCTGGAAAGCGCAGTAACCAAACTGCATAACATCGATCCACAACTGACGTCGCCGGAAGGCGTTGGCAATGTCATCAATCCAACCTTCCTTAGCTCGTTTGCGGTGCTGGTATGTTTCGGTGTGATTGGCCTGCCCCACACTGCGGTGCGCTGTATTTCGTATAAAGACAGCAAAGCGATGCATCGTGGCATTGTACTTGGCACCATTGTGGTGGTGATCCTGATGCTTGGCATGCATCTGGCCGGTGCGCTGGGCCGCGTGATTTTGCCCGATCTCACCATCCCCGATCGCGTGATCCCCACGCTGATGATTACCGTGTTACCGCCGATGGCGGCGGGCGTATTTCTTGCGGCGCCAATGGCGGCCATTATGTCGACCATTAATGCGCAGCTGCTGCAATCCTCCGCTACGCTGATCAAAGATCTCTACCTGCGTATTGCACCGCAGCACAGTGAAAATGAGGCGCGCCTGCGCATGCTGTCAGGCACTATCACTTTCGTGCTTGGTGTGCTGCTGCTGCTGGCGGCGTGGAATCCGCCCGATATGATTATCTGGCTGAATCTGCTGGCATTTGGTGGTCTTGAAGCGGTGTTCCTGTGGCCGCTGGTACTGGGATTGTATTGGGAGCGCGCCAATTCGACGGGTGCGATCAGCGGCATGCTGGTCGGTGCGGGATGCTACACGCTGCTTGCCAGCCTGAAAATTGAGTGGTGGGGTTTCCACCCAATCGTTCCGTCATTGACCTTAAGCCTGCTGGCCTTCCTGGTGGGTAATCTGTTTGGCCGCACGCCTGCAACGCATGCAGCGGCACTGGAATAAAGAGAAACGCTATGCCTTGGATTCAAATCAAAATTAACAGCACCGGCGAAAACGCCGAAACCCTGAGCGATGCGCTGATGGATGTTGGCGCCGTGTCGGTCACTTTCCAGGATACGCACGACAATCCTGTTTATGAGCCGCTGCCAGGCGAAACGTTGCTATGGGGCGATACCGATGTCATCGGCCTTTTCGACGCCGAAACCGAGATGAGCGATGTGGTGGCCGAGTTAAGTCAGCACCCGCTGCTGGGATCCGCGTTTCGCCATAAGATCGAGCAGATCGAAGACAAAGATTGGGAACGTGAATGGATGGATAACTTCCACCCGATGCGTTTCGGTGAGCGTCTGTGGATCTGCCCGAGCTGGCGCGATGTGCCGGATCCAGATGCCGTCAACGTGATGCTGGATCCGGGGCTCGCGTTTGGTACCGGCACGCACCCCACCACGTCGCTGTGTTTGACCTGGCTTGATGGCCTGGATCTGCAAGGCAAAACGGTGATCGACTTTGGCTGTGGCTCCGGCATTCTCGCTATTGCCGCACTAAAATTAGGCGCAGCGCAGGCGATCGGTATTGATATCGATCCGCAGGCGATTCAGGCCAGCCGCGATAATGCCGAACGTAATGGCGTCTCTGAGCGTCTGGCGCTTTATCTGCCTCATCAGCAGCCTGATAACTTGCAGGCTGACGTGGTGGTCGCCAACATCCTCGCTGGGCCGCTGCGCGAATTGGCGCCGCTGATTAGCGTACTGCCTAAAGCGGGTGGGCATCTTGGTTTGTCCGGCGTGCTAGAGAGCCAGGCTGAAAATGTATGCGAAGCCTATGCACAACAATTCGCCCTCGATCCTGTTGCAGTTAAAGAGGAATGGTGTCGAATCACCGGATTAAAATCGGCTTAAATACACTTAAAAAACTCATTTTTCGGCCTGAATTTACATTTCAGGTTGAGACCCATCTCAAAAAACCTTAATACTCGCTGTTAAGGTTTTCCTTTAGTTTTTTTGCTTTAAACTCCCGCCCAGGTATAGCGCTATCCCTATTTACGGTGCCATTTAGCGGCACATTGATCTCAATTATTTCCAGGTCACCCTATTATGAAATTTAAGATGAGTCTGGCTGCGCTGCTGATAGCGATGGCTCCCTTTTCCTATGCACACGATATCCATTGGTCCTATGAGTCACCTGAAAAATGGGGAGATTTAGGCGCTGCTTATCAAACTTGTAAAACTGGTGTAAATCAGTCACCTGTCAATATTCATAATGTTGTTAACGGTCAATTAAAATCACTGGATCTTGAATATCACGCAAAACAAAAATCCATCGTTAATAATGGACATACTATTCAAATCGATATTAATGATGGCGATACCTTCAAGCTGGATGATGAAATTTATACGCTCCGTCAATTCCATTTCCACGCACCAAGTGAAAACCGTATAGAGGGTAAATCTTTCCCTCTGGAAGTTCACTTTGTCCATTCAAATGAACATGGACAACTTGCGGTGGTCGGTGTGATGTTTGAAGCCGGCGAAGCCAATCCAGCCATTGAGTCCATTTTGCAGAACGTCCCATCCAAAGTTAACCAAGTGAAAGCGCTCAATAAGCCGTTAAACCTCGCAACGCTTATCCCAGACAATAAATCCTACTATCGCTTCAGCGGTTCTCTGACCACACCACCGTGTTCTGAAGGCGTGCGCTGGTTGGTAATGAAAGATTCCGTGCATGCTTCTTCAGCACAACTCGCTTCCTTTGCGCGCTTGCTTGGCGAACACGGTAACAGCCGTCCTGTGCAACCGTTGAATGGTCGTTTGATCGTCGAATAACTACCAGACAATCCAAGCCCGGTCTGGTTCTACCCTGTGACGTCTGTTACAGGGTAGTCATTTTCTCATCGCCACGTAATATCTGCGGCACGCCGCTTGCCGGTATACTTATTACTGAGATTGAGAATGAAAACCTCTCTTTTACTTAGCGTAATGTTGGCTTACAGCATTGGTGCGCAGGCAGCCTCTTCCCCTTCCGCACCACACTGGAGTTATGAAGGCAACGCTGGTCCAGATCATTGGGCCGAACTCTCTGCTGATTTCCAGACCTGCCATAACGGCAAGTTTCAGTCGCCAATTGATATTCGCCATACCATCGAAGGTCGACTGCCGCCCCTTAAGCTAGAGTTTCACACCGCAGCAGAAAACCTGGTCAACAACGGGCACACACTGCAAGTGAACGTGGATGATGAAGATGATTTTATGCTGGATGGCGAAACCTTCCGCCTCAAGCAATATCATTTCCATACCCCGAGTGAGAATCAAATCGACGGCCACTCTTATCCGTTCGAAGCGCATTTCGTTCACGCAAATGCAGATGGGGAAATAGCGGTCATCGCCGTGATGTTCGAGGTGGGGAAAGAGAACACCGCCCTCAATCCGATTATTGCTGCCATGCCTAAGCAGATAAATCAGGAAGTGGTCGTTAAACAGCGCATGGATTTAAAACCTCTCTTCCCAGAGGATCGCCATTACTATCGTTTTAGTGGATCGCTCACTACTCCACCCTGCACCGAGGGTTTACGCTGGCTGGTCATGAAGCATCCCGTCACGCTCTCACAATCACAGTTGCACGACTTCCAACTGGCGCTGAAAAACAGTAATAATCGCCCCCTGCAACCATTACATGGTCGACTGATTGTCGAATGATGATCTGACAACCCTTACGCTTATAAATTAGTACAATTAATAATCACATTGCCGTCATTTCTCTGGCTAATTACCTGAAGTGGCGGTTTTTATGTTGTGATTTCGGTCATGTTTTGAGAAAAATTTTTGTACACAATTTCAGCATATATTTTTAATCATATGAAATATAAAGATTAATACCTTTCCTTGTGCCTGATAAGTTGATTTCCCTGTTCTCTAACGGCGAATTGTTCAAAGTTTGGCCTTTCATCTTCTTTAAAAAATGCGTAATATACGCCGCCTTGCGAACAGTTAGGGTCACTTCTTTTTCATGCGCATTGGACAACATCAGCTACGTAATCGACTCATTGCTGCGCCTATGGCCGGAGTATCCGATAAGCCATTTCGCACCCTGTGTTATGAGAACGGCGCCGGTATGACTGTCTCCGAGATGCTGTCGTCGAACCCGGAAGTTTGGGCCAGTGACAAATCCCGTTTGCGTATGGTGCATAGTGACGAGCCTGGTATCCGCGCCGTGCAAATTGCCGGTTGCGATCCTGATGAGATGGCTGCTGCCGCGCGCATTAATGTGGCGTCTGGCGCGCAGGTTATCGATATCAACATGGGCTGCCCGGCCAAAAAAGTGAATCGTAAGATGGCAGGTTCAGCGCTGCTGCAACATCCGCAACTGGTGGAGTCGATTCTCACCGCGGTCGTCAATGCAGTGGATGTACCGGTTACGCTGAAGATTCGCACCGGCTGGGACAAAGAAAATCGTAATTGTGTAGAGATTGCCCAATTGGCTGAACGCTGTGGCATTCAGGCTCTCACCATTCATGGCCGCACGCGCGCCTGTTTGTTTGAGGGATTTGCTGAATACGACAGCATTCGGACAGTTAAGCAGAGCGTTTCCATTCCGATCATCGCGAATGGCGACATTACTGACCCGCATAAAGCCAGAGCGGTGCTCGACTATACCGGAGCCGATGCTCTTATGGTTGGCCGTGCCGCTCAGGGAAGACCGTGGATCTTCCGGGAAATCCAGCATTATCTGGACACAGGGGAGCTGCTGGCACCGAAGCCGCTGGCTGAAGTGAAGCAAATGCTGATTGGACATATACGGGAGCTGCACGACTTTTACGGTCAGCGCAAAGGATACCGTATTGCCCGAAAACACGTTTCCTGGTATTTGCAGGAAAGTGCTCCTGATGACCAGTTTCGGCGCACATTCAACGCCATAGAGGATGCCAGCGAACAGCTGGAGGCGTTGGAGGCATACTTCGAAAATCTTGCGTAAACGAAATAAAGAGCTGAAAGAACTATGTTCGAACAACGCGTAAATTCTGACGTACTCACCGTTTCTACCGTTAACTCTCAGGATCAGGTGACCCAAAAGCCACTGCGTGATTCGGTTAAACAGTCACTGAAGAACTATTTTGCTCAACTGAACGGTCAGGATGTGAGTGACCTGTATGAGCTGGTATTGGCAGAAGTCGAGCAGCCTCTGTTGGACATGGTGATGCAGTACACCCGTGGCAACCAGACCCGTGCAGCTCTGATGATGGGTATCAACCGCGGTACCCTGCGTAAGAAGCTGAAAAAATACGGCATGAACTAATCTGTTCGTTGCTGCGATAACGCCAGCCTTGCGGCTGGCGTTTTTGTTTCTGCATCACGAGTAATTTCCTGACGTTAGCAACGCATGAAACAATTGGCGCGATAATGGTAACGATAGTTGCAATTGCCGCAGTGATATCCTGCCCCTCTTAGCAACGCCTTTTCCTCCATTTTACTTCGCACTTATTTATCCTTTCATCACGCTTCAGCCCGCTCTCTCTGTGATCATCAACCGCTTCGGCCGTAAGCGTGAAAACTCATACATCCACTCCTGAGCGTTAGCTCACACTGCTTCCATATAGTGAAACTTTTTGCACTATTTGTGATCGTGTCGTCTCGTCATGCTGCCTTTTGGTGCGCCATATTAGCCAGAATCTTCTGAGTGCTTCAGTTTATTAAAAGATCTTTCCAGAGAATTCAGGATTCTGCAAACCTGGCATCAGGTTTGCAGAGTTGTGGATGGCTAACCACCACAGACAGAAAAAAGCGCACATTAAAGTGCGCGCAAACATAACAACACACGATATCGCCACACAGGATGCTTTATGAAAAAGATGATGCTTTCCACTCTGGTTGCTGCAGCCTCGCTGTTAGCCGTTGCTCAACAAGCGCACGCTGGCACCACGCTGGATGCCATTAAGAAGAAAGGTTTTGTACAGTGCGGCATCAGTGACGGCCTGCCAGGCTTCTCTTATGCTGACTCTAACGGCAAATTCACCGGTATTGACGTGGATGTGTGCCGCGCGGCCGCTGCAGCGGTATTTGGCGACGCAACCAAAGTGAAATACACCCCGTTGACCGCGAAAGAGCGCTTCACCGCGCTGCAGTCTGGCGAAGTGGACATCTTGTCTCGTAACACCACATGGACCTCATCGCGCGATGGCGGCATGGGCTTCCTGTTTGCAGGCGTGAACTATTACGACGGTATCGGCTTCCTGACTCACCAGAAAGCCGGTTTGAAAAGTGCTAAAGAGCTGGATGGTGCCACCGTGTGTATTCAGGCCGGTACAGATACCGAGCTGAACGTGGCTGACTACTTCAAAACCCACAAAATGCAGTACACGCCAGTGACCTTTGACCGCTCTGACGAATCCGCCAAAGCGCTCGACAGCGGCCGTTGCGACACCCTCGCTTCTGACCAATCTCAGCTGTATGCGCTGCGCATTAAACTTGGTAAGCCAGACGAGTTCATCGTACTGCCAGAAGTGATCTCCAAAGAGCCGCTGGGTCCGGTTGTGCGTCGCGGTGATGACGATTGGTTCACCATCGTTAAATGGTCGCTGTATGCCATGCTGAACGCGGAAGAGATGGGTATCAGCTCTAAAAATGTCGATGACATGGTAGCTAAGCCAACTACGCCGGATATGGCACATCTGCTGGGCGCGGAAGGTGACTTCGGTAAAGACCTGAAGCTCGATAACAAGTGGGCTTACAACATCATCAAACAAGTGGGTAACTATCAGGAAGTGTTCGACCGTAACGTCGGTAAAGACAGCGCACTGAAAATTAAGCGCGGCCAGAATGCGCTGTGGAATGCGGGCGGCATCCAGTACGCTCCGCCAGTTCGTTAATTCCGTCCTGCCAGTCGGGCACCGCATCCTGCGGTGCCCACGCGTAATCTTCACTGAGGTTTTAACATGTCGCAACGCCCAACCGTAAAAAGGGATTTTTCGTTCGGTAATCCTACGGTTCGCGCCTGGCTTTACCAGATCGTCGCGATTGTTGCCGTGCTTGCTGTGGTGGGATATTTAATCCACAACACCGTAATCAACCTGGCCAATCGTGGCATCACTTCCGGATTCGGGTTTCTGGATCGCAGTGCCGGCTTCGGCATTGTCCAGCACCTGATCGATTACACCGAAGGCGACACCTACGCGCGCGTGTTTATGGTGGGGTTGACCAATACCCTGCTGGTTTCCGCGCTCTGTATTGTATTCGCTTCGATCCTTGGCTTTGCCGTTGGTCTGGCTCGCTTGTCTGAGAACTGGCTGCTGCGCAAGCTTTCAACCATTTATATCGAGACCTTCCGTAATATCCCGCCGTTGCTGCAGATCTTTTTCTGGTACTTTGCGGTACTGCGTAACCTGCCCGGCCCGCGTCAGGCACTCAACGCTTTTGATTTGGCATTCGTCAGCAATCGCGGTTTGTATATCCCGTGGCCCGAGTACGCGCCTGGCACCTGGCCATTCCTGATCGCGCTGGCGTTAGCGGTGCTGGGTTGCGTGGCGCTGTTCCGCTACAACCGCAAGCATCAGTTAAAAACTGGCCAACTGCGCCGCACCTGGCCAGCTGCGGTTGGCCTGCTGGTGTTACTGCCGCTGATTGCTCATACCTTGTTTGGCGTTGCCATGCATTGGGATGTGCCGGAACTGCGTGGATTTAACTTCCGTGGCGGTTTCGTGATGATCCCTGAGCTCGCCGCGTTGACTCTCGCGCTGTCGGTTTATACCTCGTCGTTCATCGCCGAAGTGATTCGCTCCGGTATTCAGTCGGTACCGCATGGTCAAAATGAAGCCGCACGTTCGCTCGGCTTACCTAATCCAGTGACCATGCGTCAGGTGATTATCCCGCAGGCCATGCGTGTGATTATCCCGCCACTGACCAGCCAGTATCTGAATATCGTGAAAAACTCATCGCTGGCGGCCGCTATCGGCTATCCAGACATGGTTTCGCTGTTTGCCGGTACCGTGCTGAACCAAACCGGTCAGGCGATTGAAACAATCGCGATTACCATGGCGGTTTACCTGATTATCAGCCTGATCATTTCACTGCTGATGAACCTCTACAATCGCAAAATTGCGCTGGTTGAGCGTTAAGAGAACGGGATCATTATGTCTGTTACTACACATGAAACACCGCCGATTCCGACCAATCCACTCAGTAAGGCTTGGCTATGGGCACGCAAAAATCTGTTCTCCAGCTGGCTGAATACGCTGCTGACGTTGTTCAGCATCTGGCTTATCTGGAATGTGATTCCTCCAGCACTGAACTGGCTGGTATTTCAGGCTAACTGGATTGGTGAGACCCGTGCAGATTGCACCAAAGAAGGCGCATGTTGGGTGTTTATCCATGCACGCTTTGGCCAGTTTATGTATGGGCTCTATCCGCATGAGCTACGCTGGCGCATCAATCTGTCGCTGGTCATCGGCTTACTGTCGATCATTCCGATGTTCATCAAATCGATGCCGCGTCGCGGTCGCTATATCGCCTGCTGGGCGGTGGTCTATCCGATTGTGGTTTGGTTCCTGATGTATGGCGGCTATTTCGGTTTAGAGCGCGTAGAGACTCGCCAGTGGGGCGGCCTGACATTGACGCTGATTATCGCGTCAGTGGGGATTGCCGGCGCGCTGCCGTTGGGGATTTTACTGGCGCTGGGCCGCCGCTCAGAAATGCCGGTGGTGCGTACACTTTCGATCATCTTCATTGAGTTCTGGCGTGGTGTACCGCTGATCACCGTGCTGTTTATGTCATCGGTGATGCTGCCGCTGTTTATGGCGGAAGGCACCACCATCGACAAACTGGTGCGTGCACTGGTTGGCGTGATCTTGTTCCAGTCTGCGTATGTTGCGGAAGTGGTGCGCGGCGGTTTGCAGGCGCTACCGAAAGGCCAATATGAAGCTGCGGAATCGCTGTCGCTGGGCTACTGGAAAACCCAGATGCTGGTGATTTTACCGCAGGCGCTCAAGATGACCATTCCCGGCCTGGTGAACACCATCATTGCCCTGTTTAAAGATACCAGCCTGGTGATCATCATCGGCCTATTCGATCTCTTCAGTAGCGTGCAGCAAGCCACCGTCGACCCAACCTGGTTGGGCATGTCGACAGAAGGCTATGTGTTTGCTGCCATGGTTTACTGGATTTTCTGTTTTAGCATGTCGCGCTATAGCCAGTATCTGGAGAAGCGTTTTCACACCGGGCGTGCATCGCACTGAGGTTTAACATGACACAAACTATGACTAATGCGGCTGATGCCATGATGATTACACTCGAAAACGTTAACAAATGGTACGGTCAGTTCCATGTACTGAAAGACATCAATTTAAAAGTAAAACCACGTGAACGTATCGTATTATGCGGACCTTCTGGCTCGGGTAAATCGACGACAATTCGTTGCATCAACCACCTCGAAGAACATCAGCAAGGACGCATCGTGGTGGATGGCATTCATCTCAATCACGATGTGCGCAATATTGAACGTGTTCGTACTGAAGTAGGAATGGTTTTCCAACATTTCAATCTTTTCCCGCATCTTACCGTTCTGCAAAACTGTACGCTGGCGCCGATTTGGGTACGCAAAATGCCGAAGAAAGAAGCGGAAGAGTTGGCCATGCATTACCTCCAGCGTGTGCGCATTGCCGAGCATGCGCATAAGTTTCCTGGCCAGCTTTCCGGCGGCCAACAGCAACGTGTTGCGATCGCCCGCTCACTCTGTATGAAGCCGAAAATTATGCTGTTTGATGAGCCAACTTCAGCGCTCGATCCTGAGATGGTGAAAGAAGTGCTCGATACGATGATTGGCCTGGCAGAAGATGGCATGACCATGCTGTGTGTTACCCATGAGATGGGATTTGCGCGTACCGTGGCGGACCGCGTGATCTTTATGGATCGCGGTGAAATTGTTGAAGAAGCTCCACCTCAGGAGTTCTTCGCTAACCCGAAATCAGAACGTACGCGTGCATTTCTGTCGCAAGTAATTCATTAATATCCAGATAGTGAGATTGAAAATCGCCTCTGCCTCAAAGCAGGGGCTTTTTTATAACTGCAATTTTAATGGGGTGCTTTTGGGTGGCATTGAAGGTTTTGATGCATACAAAAAAGCCCTGAACTTTCGTTCAGGGCTTCTGTGTTTGATGCCTGGCAGTTCCCTACTCTCGCATGGGGAGACCCCACACTACCATCGGCGCTACGGCGTTTCACTTCTGAGTTCGGCATGGGGTCAGGTGGGACCACCGCGCTAAAGCCGCCAGGCAAATTCTGTAATTTACCGAACTCACGCTTTAAAACTGGTGCTGATACCCAGAGTCGAACTGGGGACCTCACCCTTACCAAGGGTGCGCTCTACCAACTGAGCCATATCAGCACACTTTAATTTGATGCCTGGCAGTTCCCTACTCTCGCATGGGGAGACCCCACACTACCATCGGCGCTACGGCGTTTCACTTCTGAGTTCGGCATGGGGTCAGGTGGGACCACCGCGCTAAAGCCGCCAGGCAAATTCTGCTGCAAAAACGAATAACATTCGCTTCCGCTAAATCTTTAATCCGTAAAACAAGCTGAAAATATCCGGTCTCTCAGACCAAAACGCCTCTGGCGTTGTAAGGTTAAGCCTCACGGGTCATTAGTACCGGTTAGCTCAACGCATCGCTGCGCTTACACATCCGGCCTATCAACGTCGTAGTCTTCAACGTCCCTTCAGGACTCTCAAGGAGTCAGGGAGAACTCATCTCGGGGCAAGTTTCGTGCTTAGATGCTTTCAGCACTTATCTTTTCCGCACTTAGCTACCGGGCAATGCCATTGGCATGACAACCCGAACACCAGTGGTGCGTTCACTCCGGTCCTCTCGTACTAGGAGCAACCCCCCTCAATTCTCCAGCGCCCACGGCAGATAGGGACCGAACTGTCTCACGACGTTCTAAACCCAGCTCGCGTACCACTTTAAACGGCGAACAGCCGTACCCTTGGGACCTACTTCAGCCCCAGGATGTGATGAGCCGACATCGAGGTGCCAAACACCGCCGTCGATATGAACTCTTGGGCGGTATCAGCCTGTTATCCCCGGAGTACCTTTTATCCGTTGAGCGATGGCCCTTCCATTCAGAACCACCGGATCACTATGACCTGCTTTCGCACCTGCTCGAGCCGTCACTCTCGCAGTCAAGCTGGCTTATGCCATTGCACTAACCTCCTGATGTCCGACCAGGATTAGCCAACCTTCGTGCTCCTCCGTTACTCTTTGGGAGGAGACCGCCCCAGTCAAACTACCCACCAGACACTGTCCGCAGCCCGGATCACGGGCCTACGTTAGAACATCAAACATTAAAGGGTGGTATTTCAAGGTTGGCTCCACGCAGACTGGCGTCCACGCTTCAAAGCCTCCCACCTATCCTACACATCAAGGCTCAATGTTCAGTGTCAAGCTATAGTAAAGGTTCACGGGGTCTTTCCGTCTTGCCGCGGGTACACTGCATCTTCACAGCGATTTCAATTTCACTGAGTCTCGGGTGGAGACAGCCTGGCCATCATTACGCCATTCGTGCAGGTCGGAACTTACCCGACAAGGAATTTCGCTACCTTAGGACCGTTATAGTTACGGCCGCCGTTTACCGGGGCTTCGATCAAGAGCTTCTCCTTGCGGATAACCCCATCAATTAACCTTCCGGCACCGGGCAGGCGTCACACCGTATACGTCCACTTTCGTGTTTGCACAGTGCTGTGTTTTTAATAAACAGTTGCAGCCAGCTGGTATCTTCGACTGGCTTCGGCTCGGGGAGCAAGTCCCTCTACCTACGCGCCAGCGTGCCTTCTCCCGAAGTTACGGCACCATTTTGCCTAGTTCCTTCACCCGAGTTCTCTCAAGCGCCTTGGTATTCTCTACCTGACCACCTGTGTCGGTTTGGGGTACGATTTCGTGTTACCTGGAGCTTAGAGGCTTTTCCTGGAAGCAGGGCATCAGTTACTTCACCACCGTAGTGGCTCGTCGTCACGCCTCAGCCTTAAGATATCCCGGATTTACCAAAGATATCAGCCTACACGCTTAAACCGGGACAACCGTCGCCCGGATAACCTAGCCTTCTCCGTCCCCCCTTCGCAGTAACACCAAGTGCAGGAATATTAACCTGCTTCCCATCGACTACGCTTTTCAGCCTCGCCTTAGGGGTCGACTCACCCTGCTCCGATTAACGTTGAACAGGAACCCTTGGTCTTCCGGCGAGCGGGCTTTTCACCCGCTTTATCGTTACTTATGTCAGCATTCGCACTTCTGATACCTCCAGCACCCCTCACAGGACACCTTCAACGGCTTACAGAACGCTCCCCTACCCAACAACACATAGTGTCGCTGCCGCAGCTTCGGTGCATGGTTTAGCCCCGTTACATCTTCCGCGCAGGCCGACTCGACCAGTGAGCTATTACGCTTTCTTTAAATGATGGCTGCTTCTAAGCCAACATCCTGGCTGTCTGTGCCTTCCCACATCGTTTCCCACTTAACCATGACTTTGGGACCTTAGCTGGCGGTCTGGGTTGTTTCCCTCTTCACGACGGACGTTAGCACCCGCCGTGTGTCTCCCGTGATAACATTCTTCGGTATTCGCAGTTTGCATCGGGTTGGTAAGCCGGGATGGCCCCCTAGCCGAAACAGTGCTCTACCCCCGAAGATGAGTTCACGAGGCGCTACCTAAATAGCTTTCGGGGAGAACCAGCTATCTCCCGGTTTGATTGGCCTTTCACCCCCAGCCACAAGTCATCCGCTAATTTTTCAACATTAGTCGGTTCGGTCCTCCAGTTAGTGTTACCCAACCTTCAACCTGCCCATGGCTAGATCACCGGGTTTCGGGTCTATACCCTGCAACTTAACGCCCAGTTAAGACTCGGTTTCCCTGCGGCTCCCCTATACGGTTAACCTTGCTACAGAATATAAGTCGCTGACCCATTATACAAAAGGTACGCAGTCACCCTGATAAATCAAGGCTCCCACTGCTTGTACGTACACGGTTTCAGGTTCTGTTTCACTCCCCTCGCCGGGGTTCTTTTCGCCTTTCCCTCACGGTACTGGTTCACTATCGGTCAGTCAGGAGTATTTAGCCTTGGAGGATGGTCCCCCCATATTCAGACAGGATACCACGTGTCCCGCCCTACTCTTCGAACTCACAGTATGTGCACTTTCGTGTACGGGGCTATCACCCGGTATCGCGCGACTTTCCAGACGCTTCCACTAACGCACAAACTGATTCAGGTTCTGGGCTGTTCCCCGTTCGCTCGCCGCTACTGGGGGAATCTCGGTTGATTTCTTTTCCTCTGGGTACTTAGATGTTTCAGTTCCCCAGGTTCGCCTCGCAACACTATGTATTCATGTTGCGATGATGCACTGAGTGCACCGGGTTTCCCCATTCGGACATCGTCGGCTGTAGCGGTTCATATCACCTTACCGACGCTTTACGCAGATTAGCACGTCCTTCATCGCCTCTGACTGCCAGGGCATCCACCGTGTACGCTTAGTCGCTTAACCTCACAACCCACAGGCGTTTTGCAACGCTGCAGACTGCAAGCATTTGAGAGACTCGAACATGTTGTTATTCATTTCTTATTACGGAGAAATGAACCAACACGTCGTTTCAATTTTCAGCTTGTTCCGGATTGTTAAAGAGCAATAACTTCGCAATGTACCCGAGGATACATTCTGAAGTTAGTTATCAACGTGGGGTCGTTGATGGTGGAGCTAAGCGGGATCGAACCGCTGACCTCCTGCGTGCAAGGCAGGCGCTCTCCCAGCTGAGCTATAGCCCCATAGAGTTTTGCAAAACGCGTGCTTACCAGGAGAATTCTTTCAGGTTCGAGGCGTGTCGATACGAAGCATACTCAAGTATGCGAGCTATCGGCACAACGTGGAAACTGGAAGAATTTGGTAGGCCTGAGTGGACTTGAACCACCGACCTCACCCTTATCAGGGGTGCGCTCTAACCACCTGAGCTACAAGCCTGCAGGCGTTTTACGCTCTTCTTTAATTTCATCAGACAATCTGTGTGAGCACTGCGCGGGAAGGTATCTTCAGGTAAGGAGGTGATCCAACCGCAGGTTCCCCTACGGTTACCTTGTTACGACTTCACCCCAGTCATGAATCACAAAGTGGTAAGCGCCCTCCCGAAGGTTAAGCTACCTACTTCTTTTGCAACCCACTCCCATGGTGTGACGGGCGGTGTGTACAAGGCCCGGGAACGTATTCACCGTAGCATTCTGATCTACGATTACTAGCGATTCCGACTTCACGGAGTCGAGTTGCAGACTCCGATCCGGACTACGACGCACTTTATGAGGTCCGCTTGCTCTCGCGAGGTCGCTTCTCTTTGTATGCGCCATTGTAGCACGTGTGTAGCCCTACTCGTAAGGGCCATGATGACTTGACGTCATCCCCACCTTCCTCCAGTTTATCACTGGCAGTCTCCTTTGAGTTCCCGGCCGAACCGCTGGCAACAAAGGATAAGGGTTGCGCTCGTTGCGGGACTTAACCCAACATTTCACAACACGAGCTGACGACAGCCATGCAGCACCTGTCTCAGAGTTCCCGAAGGCACCAAAGCATCTCTGCTAAGTTCTCTGGATGTCAAGAGTAGGTAAGGTTCTTCGCGTTGCATCGAATTAAACCACATGCTCCACCGCTTGTGCGGGCCCCCGTCAATTCATTTGAGTTTTAACCTTGCGGCCGTACTCCCCAGGCGGTCGACTTAACGCGTTAGCTCCGGAAGCCACTCCTCAAGGGAACAACCTCCAAGTCGACATCGTTTACGGCGTGGACTACCAGGGTATCTAATCCTGTTTGCTCCCCACGCTTTCGCACCTGAGCGTCAGTCTTTGTCCAGGGGGCCGCCTTCGCCACCGGTATTCCTCCAGATCTCTACGCATTTCACCGCTACACCTGGAATTCTACCCCCCTCTACAAGACTCTAGCCTGCCAGTTTCGAATGCAGTTCCCAGGTTAAGCCCGGGGATTTCACATCCGACTTGACAGACCGCCTGCGTGCGCTTTACGCCCAGTAATTCCGATTAACGCTTGCACCCTCCGTATTACCGCGGCTGCTGGCACGGAGTTAGCCGGTGCTTCTTCTGCGGGTAACGTCAATCGGTGAAGCTATTAACTCCACCGCCTTCCTCCCCGCTGAAAGTACTTTACAACCCGAAGGCCTTCTTCATACACGCGGCATGGCTGCATCAGGCTTGCGCCCATTGTGCAATATTCCCCACTGCTGCCTCCCGTAGGAGTCTGGACCGTGTCTCAGTTCCAGTGTGGCTGGTCATCCTCTCAGACCAGCTAGGGATCGTCGCCTAGGTGAGCCATTACCCCACCTACTAGCTAATCCCATCTGGGCACATCCGATGGTGTGAGGCCCGAAGGTCCCCCACTTTGGTCTTGCGACGTTATGCGGTATTAGCTACCGTTTCCAGTAGTTATCCCCCTCCATCGGGCAGTTTCCCAGACATTACTCACCCGTCCGCCACTCGTCACCCGAGAGCAAGCTCTCTGTGCTACCGTTCGACTTGCATGTGTTAGGCCTGCCGCCAGCGTTCAATCTGAGCCATGATCAAACTCTTCAATTTAAGTTTGATTTGCTGAAACACGTTCAGCGATGCTCATCTGTAAAACGTCATAATGAATTTCATTATGTGTTCACTCGTGAGGCTTTGATATTTTTTACGTCCGGAGACGCTGATATCAATCCTGCGAGTGCCCACACAGATTGTCTGATAAATTGTTAAAGAGCGTTGCGAACAGCGGCTGAACCGCCTGTCGCGAGGTGGCGTATATTACGCTTTCCTCTTTCGGAGTCAAACACTTTTTTCAGCGTTTTCATCCGGCGGGATGAATTTTTTCGCTCCCTGCTGAGCCGTCTGCGTTGCCGCTTTGCCGTCTCAGTGGTGGCGCATTATAGGGATCCGAATTTTTTGCACAACCCCTTTTTTCGATCTTTTTAATCGACTGGCGAGTTTTCACTCTTTTCGCTGCGATCGCGAGCGATCCGCTCAAAAATCATCTTGTTTATCCGCCTATTAAGCCGCAGGCTTGGGTAAAAACGTAAAAGGAGAAGATCATGTCTACAGCCCTACGACCTTATAAGAACCATTTTCCGCAACAAGGCGATCGCGTGATGATCGACAGCAGCAGCGTGGTGGTGGGTGAAGTACAACTTGCCGATGACGTAAGCATCTGGCCGCTGGTTGCGATTCGCGGTGACGTCAATAAAGTCGTGATAGGTAAAAGAAGCAATATTCAGGATGGCAGCGTACTGCATGTCACTCACAAGTCCACCAGCAACCCAGAAGGTTATCCGCTGATTGTCGGCGAAGATGTCACAGTAGGGCATAAGGCGATGCTGCACGGCTGTACTATCGGCAATCGCGTATTGGTTGGTATGGGATCCATTCTACTGGACGGCGTGATCGTTGAAGATGATGTGATGATTGGCGCTGGCAGTTTGGTGCCGCCGGGTAAACGGCTGGAAAGTGGCTACCTGTATTTAGGCAGCCCGGTTAAACAAGTGCGCCCGCTCAGTGAAGCGGAGATTGCCGGGCTGCTTTATTCGTCCAACAACTATGTGGGTTGGAAGAATGAATATCTCGATCAGGAAAGCCAAACTCATCCCTGATCGCCAACCTTATACCTGCTGCATCGATTGCTTCAGTTTGGCAATCACTGGCGTGATCTCTGGCATCACGCCATGCCATAAATGGAAAGCGTGAGCGGCTTGCCCCACTAACATGCCAACACCGTCCGCAAGATGTTGCGCGCCCTGCTGCTGACACCACACTAAGAATGGTGTCAAACCTTGTTGATAAAACATGTCGTAGCACCGCGTTTGCGCCTGAATTAGCGATGTGCCCAACGCCGGAACTTTGCCATCAACACCGCTTGAGGTGGCATTAATGATCAGATCAAATTGCTGATCTGCTAATTGCTCAAAGCTGGCCGCTTTAATATCTCCGCTATGCTGGAAAATCTCTGCCAGCTGCTCGGCGCGTTCCACGGTGCGATTCACCACCACCAGCGAACATCCGAATGAAAGCAGAGGCAGGATCACGCCACGCGCAGCACCACCGGCGCCCACCAGCAGAATTTGATCGCCGGGATGGATCATCTGCAATCGTTCCAGATCGCTGAGCAAACCGATGCCATCCGTGTTATCGCCGAAGATCTTGCCCTGCGCATCTTTCTTTAAGGTGTTAACCGCACCAGATAATGCTGCGCGCTCGCTGAGCTCATCAGCAAATTCCCACGCCTGCTGTTTAAAAGGCAGTGTGACATTGGCACCTTTACCGCCTTGCGCAAAGAAATCCGCGATCGACTGTGGAAATCCCTCAAGTGGCGCGCACTCCTTGCCATATTGATGCTCAATGCCAGTTTGCTCAGCGAACAGGCGGTGAATGAAAGGAGATTTACTATGCGCAATGGGATGACCAAAAACGGCAAAATTTTCCATGAATTAGCCCTGACGAATAAGTTCACCGCTAATGACGTCGCGGATTTCAGAAGGATTCAGTCGCCCACCTGTTTCAGCATGCAAGACCGGGAACTGCGGACCAAATTGCTTAGCAACCTCATCCGCATTACGGCATGGCGGTTCGCCGGAAAGATTGGCGCTGGTCGAAACCAGAGGTTTACCAAAACCACGACACAAAGCCTGTACGTCCGGATGATCGCTAACGCGAATGGCCAGTGAGTCGAAACGCCCGGTTAACCAGCGCGGCGTATGTGGCGAGGCGGGCACCACATAGGTCACCGGGCCTGGCCAACTTGCAAACATACGCTCGCGCTGCAGCACCGAGAGTTCACGATCTGCGATATAAGGTTCCAGCTGCGCGTAATCGGACGCAATCAAAATGAGTCCTTTCTCGACTGGGCGCTGCTTGAGCGCCAAAAGCGCCATTACGGCCTCTTCGCTATCGGGATCGCAGCCCAATCCAAATACGGCTTCGGTTGGATAGGCGATAACTTCCTGTTGCTGTAGCTTCTCAATGCAATAATCGAGACTACCCGCTGGATACTGACTTGGCTTCATGATGATGATTCGTCCTGGACGATAGGCTTACCGCAGCGTTTGCTGGCGCAGAAGCGCTTCATGCCTTGTGCGGTTTTCTTCTCTATTAATAATGGGAACTGGCAATGCGGGCAAACGCCTTCAACCGGCGCTGCGTTAAGGACAAACTGACAATCTGGATAGCGATCGCAGGAGTAGAAGGTTTTGCCATAGCGCGAGCGCCGTTGTACCAGTTTACCGTTCTGACATTGCGGACAGGCGATAGCTGTTTCATCTGGCTTATCGATGGTTTCGGTGTAATCACATTCCGGATAATGACTGCAACCCACGAACATGCCAAATCGTCCCTGACGCAGAACTTTGTCTGCGCCACACTGAGGGCACGCATGGCCTTCCAGTACTTTAACGACATTACCATCTCCCTGACTTTTCAATGGGCGGATGTAATCGCAGGTGGGATAATTCACACACCCCAGAAAAGGGCCGTGTTTGCCAGAACGTATAACTAATTCTGCCCCGCAAGCGGGGCAGGGATCGTGTTTAGGCACGGAGAATAGTGCTGATTTACTCATATTACCGGTTGCATCAATCGCAGATTATTAATGCAGCATACCTTCATTGACGTCGAATAACAGTTCTTCCATTTGCTGATAGGCGTTTTCACATCCTGGGATGTTAAACAGCACCATCAACACCACCCATTTGAGATCTTCAAGATCGAATTCGAGGGTATCAAGGGCCATTACACGTTCGATGACCATTTCGCGCGTTTCCATATTCAGCACCTGGACCTGTTCCAGGAACAAAATAAAACCGCGACATTCTGCATCTAAGCGCTGGTTTTCCTCTTCGGTGTAGATTCGCATTGAGAGCGGATCGTTTGCCATGAGTACAGGCGCAACCAAGCCTTCCTGATAATCCGCTAACCGTTCAAGCCAATTCAACGCATTGTAGATATCTTCACGATGAAAACCGGCATCGGTTAAATCATCGGTCAATTTATCCTGATCAACGCGCATTTCAGCTTCGTTGTGGATATACGTCTCAAACAAGTACATAAGTACGTCGAACATGGCATGCCCTCCTCAATCGGACATAGCCGCCGGGTACAGCTGCGATCCATCCTGCTAACTCCAGCTCCAGCAGGTGAGCTGCGATAACTGGCACAGGTTGGCCGGCACGTTCAGCGACGACGTCAACAGGTGTAACCTCATCACCTACGTTAGCCAACACAGTTGCAAATGGCAATGGCACATCGTCACTGTGTTGTGAATATATTGTTTCTGAACTGCTATCAGGCAACCATTGAAGTGTTGAATGTAAATCTTCAAGGATATTGTTGGGATGCGCCACCAGCAGCGCGCCTTGCTGGATAAGCCAGTGCGTTCCTTCACTGCCGGGATTGCCTAGCGCGCCGGGTAACGCATAAACGTTACGATTTTGTTCCAAAGCGTAGCGTGCCGTCACCAGCGATCCGCTTTTCAAAGTGGCCTCAATCACCAATACGCCAAGGCTTAAACCACTGATGATGCGATTACGTCGGGGAAAATTCACCGCATGCGGTGCCGTATCAAGGGGGAACTCCGAGATCAGTGCGCCACCGCCGGTGATGATCTCGCGTGCCAGCGCTTGATGACTTTTAGGGTAAATATGCTGTAGTCCGCTACCTAACACCGCCACAGTTTTACCCTGCGCTTCTAGCGCGGCATGATGCGCCACACCATCAATTCCACGCGCCAGGCCGCTGGTGATGGTCAATCCACTCAGCGCCAATTGCTGTGTAAACCAGCTTCCCCACTGCTTACCATAATGCGTGCAATGACGGCTGCCCACGACACCGATTTGGGGCGTCTGCAAGGCATCCAAACTTCCAGCGACATACAGCAATGAGGGTCTTCGACTGATTTCCGCTAACGTTGATGGATAATGTTCATCGATACAGGAAACTAGCTGATGCTGTTCATCCTGCAGCCACAGATGCGTTCGTTCTAACTGGCGTGGACACAGCACTTTAAACTGTTGTCGCTGGGTTTGGTTTAATCCCTGATCCTGTAAAAGATCGTCATCAACCTGAGCATTACTCTGCAATGCCTCCGCTAAATGTCTGACAACCTGACCGCTTAAGCCTTTCACATTTGCCAGCCTAAGCATCCATTCAATTCTCTCCATGCTGCACTCCCTGTCAGCCGCGCTATCATGCGGTGCAATGCTGTCAATCAGGCATCAAAAAGTCTACAATATGAGGCAGTAATCTTTTCTTTAACGCATACAGATCTGGATATTTATGTCAGTTTTGCAGGTATTACATTTCCCTGATGATCGCCTTCGCAAAATCGCTGCGCCGGTGGCAACCGTAAACGCAGACGTTCAGCGTATTGTCGACGACATGTTTGAAACCATGTACGCCGAAGAAGGTATTGGTTTAGCGGCGACTCAGGTCGATATTCATCAGCGCATCATTGTTATTGATGTTTCAGAAAACCGTGACGAGCGTTTGGTGCTGATCAATCCGGAACTGCTGGAAAAAAGCGGTGAAACCGGTATTGAAGAAGGCTGCCTTTCCATCCCTGAACAACGTGCTTTTGTGCCGCGTGCAGAGTGGGTAAAAGTGCGTGCGCAGGATCGCGACGGTAAAAGCTTTGAGCTGGAAACCGACGGTCTGCTGGCGATTTGTATCCAGCATGAAATCGATCATCTCGACGGCAAACTTTTCATTGATTATCTGTCGCCACTGAAACGTCAGCGTATCAAACAGAAGCTGGAAAAATTGGCCCGCCTTAACGCACGCGAAGATTAAGTGCTAATAGAAGGTTAAACTGTGTCTGCACCGCTCAAAATTATCTTTGCCGGTACACCTGACTTTGCAGCGCGTCATTTAGACGCGCTGCTTGCTTCTGAGCATCAGGTTGTTGGCGTCTTTACCCAGCCCGATCGTCCAGCCGGACGCGGAAACAAGCTTACGCCAAGCCCAGTCAAAGTCCTGGCACAGGCGCACGATATTCCCGTATTTCAGCCAAAATCCCTGAAGCCTGAAGAGAATCAGCATCTGGTTGCCGATCTGCAGGCCGATATTATGGTGGTGGTCGCTTATGGCTTGATCCTGCCAAAAGCCGTCCTGGTGATGCCGCGCCTGGGCTGTATTAATGTGCATGGTTCGCTGCTGCCACGCTGGCGCGGTGCGGCCCCAATCCAACGCTCTCTCTGGGCCGGCGATACCGAAACCGGTGTCACCATCATGCAGATGGATGTTGGCCTTGATACCGGCGATATGCTGCATAAACTCTCCTGCCCGATTACGGCTGAAGATACCAGCGCTTCGCTGTATGAGAAGCTGGCGCAACTCGGTCCACAAGGCATGCTGTTAACGCTGGATCTGCTGGCAAGTGGTAATGCCAAGCCTGAAGTTCAGGATGAAGCGCTGGTCTCTTATGCCGAGAAGCTGAGTAAAGAAGAAGCGCGTCTCGATTGGTCACTTTCAGCAGCGCAGTTAGAACGTTGTATTCGTGCCTTCAATCCATGGCCAATGAGCTATTTCATGATTGAAGAACAACCGGTAAAAGTCTGGCAGGCAACTGTTTTGCCGCATCAGAACAAACAACCCGGTGAAATCGTTCATGCTGATAAACAAGGCATTCAGATTGCAACGGCCGATGGTGTGCTGAATCTGGTATCGCTGCAACCTGCCGGTAAAAAAGCCATGTCCGCTCAGGAC
Source organism: Pantoea sp. SOD02 (assembly GCF_024707505.1). Classification (GTDB taxonomy): domain Bacteria; phylum Pseudomonadota; class Gammaproteobacteria; order Enterobacterales; family Enterobacteriaceae; genus Pantoea; species Pantoea symbiotica. The sequence continues at coordinate 3,798,689 of NZ_CP102604.1, forward strand.
CTGCTCAATTCACGCCGCGAATGGTTCGTACCTGGAACCGTTCTGGCCTGATCTTCCAAGCCCGGTTTGACCGGGCTTTTTGTTTGATGAAATAACATGAAAAAAGCTACCAACTTGCGCAGCCTGGCCGCGCAACTCATTGAACGCGTTGTGGACAAAGGCGAATCGCTAAGTGCCATTTTGCCGGGCGCGCAAAAGACCTTATCCGATAAAGATAGCGCGCTGCTGCAAGAGCTATGTTTTGGCGTGATGCGCACGCTGCCGCAGCTGGAAGCCTTAATCGGCAAACTGATGGAGCGCACGTTAACTGGTAAGCAGCGAGTATTGCATTACCTGTTGATGGTTGGCCTTTATCAGCTGCTTTATACCCGCGTGCCGGCCCATGCTGCACTAGCAGAAACCGTAGCAGGTGCTGAAGTGCTGAAGCGTACGGCTTTGAAAGGCCTGTTAAATGGCGTGTTGCGCCAGTTCCTGCGTCAGCAAGAAGCGCTGTTAGCCGAAGTCGATCAGGGCTCGCAACGTTACTGGCACCCAAGCTGGTTGCTGAAACGTCTGCAAGCAGCATGGCCAGAACAGTGGCAACAGATTGTTGAAGCCAACAATCAGCGACCACCGATGTGGCTGCGCGTCAATCGCCAGCATCACAGTCGTGATGCCTGGCTGGCATTATTGCAGGCAGAAGAGAAAGTTGCTTTTCCTGGCGATGCGCAAGATGCATTGCGTCTGGAATCACCTGCTCCAGTTAGCCAGCTGCCGGGCTTCGATCAAGGTTGGGTAACGGTGCAGGATCTTTCAGCGCAACGTTGCGCACTGCTGCTTGAGCCAAAAGACGGGGAATCTATTCTCGATCTCTGCGCTGCTCCGGGTGGTAAAACCACACATATCCTCGAAATCGCGCCGCAGGCCAAAGTATTAGCGGTCGATGTTGACCCGCAACGCCTGCTCCGCGTGCATGAGAACTTACAGCGCTTAGGCATGCAGGCTGAAGTGCGTCAAGGCGATGGCCGTACACCGGCAGAATGGTGCGGTGATATGCAGTTTGATCGCATCCTGCTCGATGCGCCCTGCTCTGCCACAGGTGTAATTCGTCGTCATCCAGACATCAAGTGGTTGCGTCGCGATCGTGATATTCCTGAGCTGGCGAATCTGCAGCGTGAAATTCTTGAGGCCGTTTGGCCGCGTCTGAAATCTGGCGGCACGATGATTTATGCCACCTGCTCCATATTGCCGGAAGAGAACCACAATCAAATCAGCGCCTTTTTGGCAGCGCACAGCGACGCCGTGGCTGAGACGTTGCCACAGGGACAAACCAATGGCTGGCAGGTTTTCCCGACCATCGATGGCGGCGACGGCTTCTTCTACGCTAAGCTGATGAAAAAATAGTGCTGCGCACGCTGACAAGAGCATCTAAGCCATGAAAATCATTATCCTCGGCGCCGGCCAGGTCGGCGGAACCCTGGCAGAAAATTTGGTCGGGGAAAATAACGATATTACCGTCGTCGACAGCGATGCCACGCGTTTGCGCGTGTTGCAGGACAAATTTGATCTGCGCGTAGTGCATGGTCACGGATCCCATCCGCGTATTTTGCGTGAAGCCGGTGCTGAAGATGCGGATATGTTGGTGGCGGTAACCAACTCCGATGAAACCAATATGGTGGCTTGTCAGATTGCGTATTCGCTTTTCAATACGCCCAATCGTATCGCGCGTATTCGTGCCGCTGAATACTTACGCGATGCTGAAAAGCTGTTTGTGCCGGAAGCCGTGCCGATTGATCATCTAATCTCTCCTGAGCAGTTGGTGATCGACAATATCTACCGTTTGATTCAGTATCCTGGCGCACTTCAGGTGGTGAATTTTGCCGAAGGCAAAGTGAGCCTCGCGGTGGTAAAAGCCTATTATGGCGGCCCGCTGGTCGGAAATCCTTTGTCGATCATGCGTGAACATATGCCGCATATTGATACGCGAGTCGCGGCGATTTTCCGCCAGGATCGCCCAATTCGGCCGCAGGGTTCTACGATTGTGGAAGCCGGCGATGAAGTCTTCTTCATTGCTGCCAGCCAGCATATTCGCGCGGTAATGAGCGAAATGCAGCGTCTGGAAAAACCGTATAAGCGCATCATGCTGGTTGGCGGCGGAAATATCGGCTTTGGATTGGCGCAGCGCCTCGAAAAACAGTACAGCGTGAAATTGATTGAACGTAATCAACAGCGCGCGGCAGAACTAGCAGAGCGTTTGCACGATACCATCGTGTTTTACGGCGATGCTTCGGATCAGGAATTGCTGGCCGAAGAGCATGTCGATCAGGTGGATCTCTTCATTGCGGTCACTAACGATGATGAAGCAAATATTATGTCGGCCATGCTGGCCAAGAAAATGGGCGCTAAGAAAGTGATGGTGCTGATCCAGCGCCGCGCCTATGTCGATCTTGTTCAAGGCAGCGTGATCGACATTGCGATCTCGCCACAACAAGCCACCATCTCGGCGCTGCTTAGCCACGTACGTAAAGCAGATATCGTTGGCGTTTCTTCACTACGCCGCGGTATTGCAGAAGCCATCGAAGCTATCGCACATGGCGATGAAACAACTTCTCGCGTGGTTGGACGCCTTATAGAAGATATTAAGCTGCCGCCGGGAACCATTATCGGTGCTGTGGTGCGCGGTGATGAAGTGATCATCGCCAATGATAATGTGCGTGTTGAACAGGGCGATCACGTAATTATGTTCCTGACGGATAAGAAGTTTGTGCCCGATGTTGAGCGTCTGTTCCAGCCAAGTCCATTCTTCCTGTAAAAGCTGCGGGCGAAAGCCCGTCGTGAAAGTTTTGCTTAATCCATTGTTCTAATGGCAATTGCAGAAAGGTTTGTTAGACTTTAGCCATTGGCCAAGGCAAGGAGATAACAATGAGTTTATTCAAAGAGTTTCGTGATTTTGCAATGCGTGGGAACGTGGTTGACCTGGCAGTCGGTGTCATCATCGGTGCCGCTTTTGGTAAGATTGTTTCTTCACTGGTTGCCAATATCATCATGCCGCCACTTGGCTTGCTGATTGGTGGCGTCGATTTCAAACAGTTCAAGTGGGTACTAAAGCCAGCAGAAGGTGATATTCCTGCTGTAGTGATGGAGTACGGTAACTTTATTCAGACTGTATTTGATTTCGTTATTGTTGCCTTCGCAATCTTCCTGGCAATTAAAGTAATGAATAAGCTTTATCAGAAAAAAGAAGTTGAGAAAGCGGCACCTAAGCCAACAAATGAAGAATTACTGCTTACTGAAATTCGTGACCTGTTAAAACAACAAAATCACGATAAATTATGATGAAAAAGCCGCCCAAATGAGGCGGCTTTTTTGTCTCTAAAGAAGAAGACCAGTGATAAACTTTTCTGCTTATCACTGGCCTCCCAGTTACGTCCTTTAGCATGTTTGTTTTTACGTTGATAGCTGCCTTTTCCTTTCTGATTCTTTTCAACGCGCTGCCTAAACAGTGGATCATGTAATAATGCTTCAAGTGCATTGTCGTTGATTTTACCTTTTTGGTGCTGATAGCGAGTCATCTCTTCCTCCGGTTATTAACGGCGCAACTATATTCCTTCCAGCGCAAAATTCAATCCTTGCTACAACAAATTTCAGGCTGCGGCTCTTCACCTCTTTCCAGAGCTTCAAGTATTGAACAGCAGGCGCTGCTATGTGCGTCGCCGCAGCAGGTATCAGCCAAACGATGCAATGAACGCTGGATCGTCTGCAGTTCAGCGATCATGCCATTCACTTCATCCAAACGCTTCGCCACAATGGCTTTGGATTCCTGGCAAGTGTGATGTTCAGGATCGATGCGGATCGACAATAAACCACGAATTGATTCTAAGCTGAAGCCGAGTTGGCGGCCATAGCGAATGAAACGCAGTCGCTGTAAATCATCTTCATTATAAAGGCGAAAGCCGCCCTCAGTACGTACCTCGTGATTCATCATCTGCTGTTTTTCATAAAAGCGAATGGTGTCTGGCGTGACATCCGCCATTTTTGCCAGCTGGCCAATTCGGTACATGCTATTTCTCCCGCTGAAAATGATGATGGATGACGTCGCCATAATCGCCTCGCAAGAAGTCGGTACTGATTCCGGCTTGCTGGATTTTTATTTCTAACAGTGCTAAGCGTTTCGATAATTCACGTGCCTTGCCATCATCAGGATTCAGTTCACGAAGCAGATCATTTAACGCTAACGCTTCCCGACGCATTTCAAGTTCCGGTGGTAAGTGACCAAAGTTTTTCAATAGACGATATGCCGTGCGCAGTTCAACCGGCACTCCGCGGTCATCATCTAACTGTAAAGGCGCGCCTTCGCCGGGCAGATTACTCAGTTCACCTTTTTCCTGAGCTTCACGGATATGCTGCTCAACAAGTTGATCAATTAGCCACATAAGAACGTTCCTGACGGGTATATCTGCCATCAGCATAGCGAAAGGGGAGTAAATGGGAAGGAATTACGGACAATAAAAAACCCGCCGAAGCGGGTTTTTTACGATACTGCAAATTACTCTGCAGTAGCTTCTGCTTGAGCTTCTGGACGATCAACCAGCTCGATGTAAGCCATCGGAGCGTTGTCACCAGCACGGAAGCCACACTTCAAAATGCGAGTGTAACCACCGGCACGGCTCGCGAAACGCGGGCCCAGCTCGTTAAACAGTTTTGCCACGATCTCGTTATCACGAGTGCGGGCGAATGCCAGACGACGATTAGCTACGCTGTCGGTCTTGGCAAGAGTAATCAGCGGCTCAACTACGCGGCGCAGCTCTTTGGCTTTCGGCAGAGTCGTCTTAATGATCTCATGACGAACCAGAGAACCAGCCATGTTGCGGAACATAGCCTGACGATGGCTGCTGTTGCGGTTCAGTTGACGACCACTCTTACGATGGCGCATGACCTTATCCTTCTCAGTGAAACCTTAACCTGTGATCGGGTTATTCATCAGCAATGCTTGCTGGTGGCCAGTTTTCCAGGCGCATGCCCAGAGACAAACCACGTGAAGCAAGCACATCTTTAATCTCAGTAAGAGATTTTTTACCCAGGTTAGGCGTTTTAAGCAGCTCAACCTCGGTACGCTGTACCAGATCACCGATGTAGTGGATAGCTTCTGCCTTAAGGCAGTTAGCAGAGCGGACAGTCAATTCCAGATCGTCAACAGGGCGCAGCAGGATCGGATCGAATTCTGGTTTCTCTTCTTTCACTTCCGGCTGACGTACATCACGTAAGTCAACGAAAGCTTCCAGTTGTTCTGCCAGGATGGTTGCCGCACGACGAATCGCCTCTTCAGGATCGATTGTGCCGTTGGTTTCCATTTCGATGACCAGCTTGTCCAGGTCGGTACGCTGTTCTACACGCGCTGCTTCAACATTGTAGGCGATACGGTCTACAGGGCTGTAGCAAGCGTCAACCAACAGACGGCCGATTGGGCGCTCATCTTCTTCCGAATGAATTCGGGCAGAAGCCGGCACATAACCACGACCACGCTGAACTTTGATACGCATGCTAATAGATGCGTTTTCATCGGTCAGGTGGCAGATCACATGCTGCGGCTTGACGATTTCAACATCACCGTCGTGGGTGATGTCGGCTGCAGTCACAGGGCCAATGCCAGATTTATTCAGAGTAAGGATGACTTCATCTTTACCTTGAACTCTTACCGCCAACCCTTTCAGGTTAAGCAGGATTTCCAGGATATCTTCCTGTACGCCCTCTTTGGTGGAGTACTCATGAAGCACACCATCAATCTCAACCTCGGTCACCGCGCAACCCGGCATGGAAGAAAGCAGAATACGGCGCAGTGCGTTACCAAGAGTATGGCCAAAGCCACGCTCTAACGGCTCAAGGGTCACCTTGGCGTGCGTCGAACTCACTTGCTCGATATCTACCAGGCGCGGTTTTAGAAACTCTGTCACAGAACCCTGCATTGTGTCCTCTCTTTGGTACTAAGCTTTACTTAGAGTAAAGCTCGACGATCAGGTGTTCGTTAATGTCCGCAGACAGATCAGTACGTTCAGGAATACGCTTGAACACACCTTCCATCTTAGTAGCATCAACTTCCAGCCAGGTTGGCTTTTCACGCTGCTCAGCCAGCTCCAGAGCGGCCTTCACGCGAGATTGCTGTTTGGCTTTCTCACGGATGCTTACGACATCATTCGGAGATACCTGATAAGAAGCGATGTTAACAACGCGACCGTTCACCAGGATAGATTTATGGCTAACCAGCTGACGTGCTTCTGCACGAGTGGCGCCAAAGCCCATACGGTAAACAACGTTATCCAGACGACCTTCCAGCAGGGCCAGCAGGTTTTCACCTGTGTTGCCTTTCAGACGTGCTGCTTCTTTATAGTAGTTACGGAACTGACGCTCCAGCACGCCGTACATACGACGAACTTTCTGCTTTTCACGCAACTGGCCGCCGTAGTCAGACAGACGCGGTTTGCGCGCACCATGCTGACCAGGTGGTTGTTCAATTTTGCACTTGGTATCGATCGCGCGAACGCCAGACTTAAGGAATAAGTCGGTACCCTCACGACGGCTCAGCTTGAGCTTAGGACCCAAATATCTTGCCATTTTCTTTCTCCAACTAACCTAAAAACGGGCGATTAAACGCGACGTTTTTTCGGCGGACGACAACCGTTGTGAGGGATTGGAGTCACATCAGTAATATTAGTGATGCGGAAACCAGCAGCGTTCAGAGCACGAATTGTTGATTCGCGACCCGGACCCGGACCCTTAACCATAACTTCCAGATTCTTAATACCGTAATCTTTCACTGCTTCTGCACAGCGCTCTGCAGCTACCTGAGCAGCAAACGGAGTAGATTTACGTGAACCGCGGAAACCGGAACCACCGGCGGTTGCCCAACCCAGTGCGTTACCCTGACGATCAGTAATGGTAACGATGGTGTTGTTAAAAGATGCATGGACATGAGCCACGCCATCTGAGACTTGTTTTCTTACACGCTTACGTGCACGAACTGGTGCCTTTGCCATTATTTACTCACCCCGATTATTTCTTGATCGGTTTACGCGGACCCTTACGGGTACGTGCATTGGTCTTAGTACGCTGACCGCGAACTGGCAGACCACGACGATGGCGTAAACCACGATAGCAACCAAGGTCCATCAGACGCTTGATGCTCAGGGTGATTTCACGGCGCAGATCACCTTCAACAACGAATTTACCAACTGCTTCACGCAGCTGTTCAATTTGTTCTTCAGACAGCTCTCTGATCTTAACATTTTCAGCAATACCCGTTGAAGCGCAGATGGCTTTAGAACGAGTTTTACCGATACCGAAAATCGAAGTTAATGCGATAACGGTATGTTTTTGATCAGGAATGTTAATGCCTGCTATACGGGCCACTATGCACTCCTATAATTAAACAAATGCGTCCCATGCTGAAAAGCCCGTTTTCAGGATACTCAAATGGTAACGCATCGACATACAAAAGATTGGCTGGCTAATCTAGCCAGCTCAACCCGACTTTGCAAGAAAAATATGTGACAATATCAGCCTTGGCGCTGTTTATGCTTTGGCTCGGCGCTGCAGATCACACGTACGACACCGTCGCGGCGAATGATTTTGCAGTTACGACATAATTTCTTGACGGAAGCACGAACTTTCATTTTTACTCTCCGTAACTTCTCAAGCACCCGAATTAACGGCCGTAGCCTTTCAGGTTAGCTTTCTTCAATGCAGACTCGTACTGACTTGACATCATCAGAGTTTGCACTTGAGCCATAAAGTCCATGATGACGACCACTACAATGAGCAGCGATGTGCCGCCAAAGTAGAATGGAACTTTCATAGCATCACGCATGAACTCCGGGATCAGGCAGATAAAGGTAATATACAGTGCGCCGATTAAGGTCAGACGTGTCATTACTTTATCGATGTACTTCGCCGTTTGCTCTCCCGGACGAATTCCCGGTACGAATGCACCAGACTTCTTCAGGTTATCTGCTGTTTCACGTGGGTTGAAGACCAACGCCGTGTAGAAGAAACAGAAGAAGATGATTGCAGTCGCATAGAGTAGCACATAAAGCGGCTGTCCTGGTTGCAAATACAGCGAAATTGTTGTCAGCCAGTTCCAACCGGTACCGCCCCCGAACCATGATGCTATGGTCGCCGGGAACAGAATAATGCTGGAAGCAAAAATAGCTGGGATTACGCCCGCCATGTTCACTTTCAACGGTAAATGTGTGCTCTGTGCAGCATATACACGACGACCTTGCTGACGTTTAGCGTAGTTGACCACAATGCGGCGCTGGCCACGCTCGACGAAAATAACAAAGAACGTCACTGCAAATACTAGAACTGCAACCAACAGCAACAGAAGGAAGTGCAGGTCACCTTGCCGCGCTTGCTCGATGGTATGGCCAATGGCCGGCGGGAGGCCCGCAACAATACCTGCGAAGATAATGATCGAGATACCGTTACCGATACCTCGCTCAGTAATCTGTTCGCCCAGCCACATCAGGAACATTGTCCCGGTAACCAGACTTACAACAGCGGTAAAGTAGAATGCAAAGCCTGGATTCATTACCAGTCCCTGCATTCCAGGCATATTCGGTAAACCGGTAGCAATACCGATCGACTGGAATACAGCCAGAACCAGTGTGCCGTAGCGAGTGTACTGGCTAATCTTACGACGACCAGCTTCACCCTCTTTCTTAATCTCAGCTAACGCTGGATGAACCACCGTCAGCAGCTGGATAATAATAGAGGCCGAAATATACGGCATAATACCCAGTGCGAAGATTGAGGCACGACTGAGAGCACCACCAGAGAACATGTTAAACATTTCAATGATGGTGCCACGCTGTTGCTCAAGCAGTTTGGCAAGTACAGTGGCATCGATACCGGGGATTGGAATAAAAGAGCCAATTCGGAAGACAATGAGTGCACCGATTACAAACAACAGTCTGCGCTTCAGTTCACCAAAGCCACCTTTGGCACTTTGAAAATCTAATCCCGGTTGCTTTGCCATCTGCTACTTATTCCTCGATTTTACCGCCAGCAGCTTCGATTGCAGCACGAGCACCTTTGGTGACACGCAGACCGCGAACCGTTACCGGTGCAGAAACTTCACCAGAAAGAATCACTTTCGCGAATTCAATCTGAACACCGATAATATTGGCCGCTTTCAGCGTATTCAGGTCAACAATACCGCCTTCAACTTTCGCCAGATCAGACAAACGAACTTCTGTCGTGATCATTGCTTTGCGAGAGGTGAAACCGAATTTCGGCAGACGACGGTACAGAGGCATCTGACCACCCTCGAAACCGCGACGTACGCCACCGCCAGAACGAGAGTTCTGACCTTTGTGACCACGACCACCAGTTTTACCGAGGCCAGAACCGATACCACGACCCAGACGCTTAGAAGCGTGTTTAGACCCTTCGGCCGGAGACAGAGTGTTTAAACGCATCTCTTACTCCTCCACTTTCAGCATGTAGGAAATCGCGTTAATCATACCGCGTACAGCAGGCGTATCTTCACGCTCAACGGTGTGATTGATGCGACGCAGACCCAAGCCAACCAGAGTCGCTTTGTGCTTAGGCAGGCGGCCGATTGAACTGCGGGTTTGTGTAATTTTAATTGTCTTAGCCATCGTGATTACCCCAGAATTTCTTCAACGGATTTACCACGCTTGGCAGCGACCATTTCCGGAGAATTCATATTGCCCAGGCCATCGATAGTTGCACGAACCACGTTAATCGGGTTAGTAGAACCATACGCTTTAGCCAGAACGTTATGTACTCCAGCAACTTCTAAAACAGCGCGCATTGCACCGCCGGCGATGATACCGGTACCTTCAGAAGCTGGCTGCATGAACACACGAGAACCTGTGTGAGCACCTTTAACAGGGTGCTGCAGGGTGCCGTGAGTCAGCGCGACGTTAATCATATTGCGACGGGCTTTCTCCATCGCTTTCTGGATCGCTGCTGGAACTTCACGCGCTTTACCGTAACCAAAACCAACGCGGCCGTTACCATCACCCACTACAGTCAGTGCGGTGAAGGAGAAAATACGACCACCTTTTACAGTTTTAGATACACGGTTTACCGCGATCAGTTTTTCCTGCAGTTCGCCAGCTTGTTTCTCGATGTTTGACATCTTAGACCTCTACCTTAGAACTGAAGGCCAGCTTCACGGGCAGCATCTGCCAGTGCCTGGACACGACCATGATATTGGAACCCGGAACGGTCGAAAGAGACATTAGTAATGCCTTTCTCAACAGCGCGCTCAGCCAGAGCTTTACCTACAGCTGCAGCGGCGTCTTTGTTACCGGTATACTTCAGTTGTTCGGCAATAGCTTTTTCTACAGTAGAAGCAGCAACCAGAACTTCGGAACCGTTCGGGGCGATCACCTGTGCGTAAATATGACGCGGGGTACGATGTACCACCAGGCGAGTAGCACCCAGCTCTTTGAGCTTGCGACGTGCACGGGTCGCACGACGGATACGAGCAGATTTCTTATCCATAGTGTTACCTTACTTCTTCTTAGCCTCTTTGGTACGCACGACTTCGTCGGCGTAACGAACACCCTTGCCTTTATAAGGCTCAGGACGACGGTAGGCGCGCAGATCAGCTGCAACCTGACCAATCAGCTGTTTATCAGCGCCTTTCAGCACGATCTCAGTCTGAGTTGGACATTCAGCAGTGATGCCGGCCGGCAGTGCATGGTCAACAGGGTGAGAGAAGCCCAGGGCCAAGCTCACAGAGTTGCCTTTGACAGCTGCACGATAACCAACACCAACCAGTTGCAGCTTCTTGGTGAAGCCTTCGGTAACACCGATAACCATGCCGTTCAGCAGCGCACGAGCAGTACCTGCTTGTGCCCAACCATCCGCATAACCTTCGCGTGGAGCGAAAGTCAGGGCGTTGTCTGCATGCTTAACTTCTACAGCACTGTTGATAGTACGAGTCAGCTCGCCGTTTTTGCCTTTGATCGAAACTTCCTGACCGCTGAGTTTTACCTCTACGCCCGCAGGAACAACGACAGGTGCTTTTGCAACACGAGACATTTTATTCCTCCGATTACGCTACGTAGCAGATAATTTCGCCACCAAGACCAGCTTGGCGCGCTGCACGATCAGTCATGACACCTTTAGAGGTAGAGATTACAGCGATGCCCAGACCAGCCATTACTTTTGGCAGCTCATCTTTTTTCTTATAGATGCGCAGACCTGGACGACTAACACGCTGAATGCTCTCTACCACAGCCTTGCCCTGGAAATACTTTAAAGTAACTTCCAGCTCAGACTTGATATCGCCTTCGATTTTAAAATCTTCAATATAGCCTTCTTCCTTCAGCACGTTGGCAATTGCCACTTTCAGCTTGGAGGAAGGCATAGAGACCGCAACTTTGTTCGCGGCCTGACCGTTACGGATACGGGTCAGCATATCCGCGATCGGATCTTGCATGCTCATCTGTGTTACTCCCGTGATTCAAATGGTGACAATTACCAGCTAGCCTTTTTAAGACCCGGGATCTCACCGCGCATTGCGGCTTCACGGACCTTGATACGGCTCAACCCAAACTTCCGCAAGAAACCGTGCGGACGACCTGTCTGACGGCAGCGGTTACGCTGACGGGAAGGGCTGGAATCACGCGGCAGACTCTGCAGCTTGAGAACGGCATCCCAACGATCTTCGTCGGATGCGTTCACATCAGAAATGATCGCTTTCAGTTCTACGCGCTTGGCGAAGAACTTGTCTGCTAATTTCACACGCTTAACTTCGCGTGCTTTCATCGATTGCTTAGCCATTAAGTAACCCTACCTTACTTGCGGAATGGGAATTCAAAGGCAGCCAGCAGAGCACGGCCTTCATCATCAGATTTCGCAGTAGTGGTAATGGTAATATCCAAACCACGAACGCGATCGACTTTGTCATAATCGATTTCTGGGAAGATGATCTGCTCACGAACGCCCATGCTGTAGTTACCACGACCGTCGAACGACTTCGCAGATAAACCGCGGAAGTCACGAATACGTGGTACAGCAATAGTGATCAGACGCTCAAAGAACTCCCACATACGCTCACCGCGCAGAGTTACTTTACAGCCGATCGGATAGCCCTGACGGATTTTGAAGCCTGCAACTGATTTGCGTGCTTTGGTGATCAGCGGTTTTTGACCGGAGATTGCTGCCAGGTCAGCTGCTGCGTTATCCAGCAGTTTCTTGTCAGCGATCGCTTCACCAACACCCATGTTCAGGGTGATCTTCTCGACCCGAGGGACTTGCATGACAGAATTGTAGCCGAACTCTGTCATGAGTTTCTGGACTACTTCGTCTTTGTAGTAATCATGCAGTTTCGCCATCGTACTACTCCAAATTACTTGATAGTTTCGCTATTAGACTTGAAGAAACGGACTTTTTTGCCGTCTTCGAATCTAAAGCCTACACGGTCAGCCTTGCCGGTTGCCGCATTGAAGAGTGCAACGTTGGAAGCTTGAATAGCAGCTTCTTTCTCAACGATGCCACCTGGTTGGTTCAGGGCCGGAACCGGCTTCTGATGTTTCTTAACCAGGTTGATACCTTCAACGATGACTTTACCAGAAGTCAGGACGTTCTTTACTTTACCGCGTTTACCTTTGTCTTTGCCGGTAAGCACGATAACTTCGTCGTTACGACGGATTTTCGCTGCCATTGCTCGCTCCTTAGAGTACTTCTGGTGCCAGAGAGATAATTTTCATGAACTTTTCAGTACGAAGTTCACGAGTTACCGGCCCAAAAATACGCGTACCGATAGGTTGCTCGCTGTTATTGTTTAAAATAACGCATGCATTACCATCGAAGCGAATGACAGAACCGTCCGGGCGACGAACACCCTTCCTGGTGCGCACCACTACCGCTTTCAGGACATCACCTTTTTTCACCTTGCCACGAGGAATTGCTTCCTTGATGGTCACTTTGATGATATCGCCGACGCCTGCGTAGCGACGGTGCGAGCCACCCAGAACCTTGATACACATTACGCGACGTGCACCGGAGTTGTCGGCGACGTTCAGCATAGTCTGTTCTTGGATCATTTTAGTGCTCCGCTAATGTCAACTACTACTTCGGGACCCAAACCTCAGGTCGTTAAAAAGCCCCATAATTGAGGGCGCGGCATTATAACACCGGTTCTCGCACATGGGTAGAAAAAATGAACGGCTCACACGAGCCGTTCATTTTATTTTTTAGAGGAAGCGGATTCTATTACAGAACCGCTTTCTCTACAACGCGAACCAACGCCCAAGACTTAGTCTTAGACAGTGGACGGGTTTCGCGGATTTCTACCACGTCACCAATACCACATTCGTTGTTCTCGTCATGGATGTGCAGCTTAGTCGTACGCTTGATGAATTTACCGTAGATCGGGTGTTTCACGACACGTTCGATAGCAACAACTGCAGATTTCTGCATTTTGTCACTAATAACACGACCCTGCAGAGTACGGATTTTATCGGTCATTACGCCGCCTTCTCAGTCAGTAAAGTCTTAACACGTGCAACATTACGACGAACTTCTTTCAGCAGATGGGTTTGCTGAAGTTGGCCGGATGCTGCTTGCATGCGCAGGTTAAACTGCTCACGCAGCAGGTTAAGAAGCTCAGTGTTCAGCTCTTCAACGCTTTTTTCACGCAGCTCATTTGCTTTCATTACATCACCGTCTTAGTAACAAAGGTGGTTTTGATAGGCAGTTTTGCTGCTGCCAGCTTGAAGGCTTCACGGGCCAGCTCTTCCGGAACGCCGTCCATTTCATACAGGACTTTACCCGGTTGAATGAGGGCAACCCAATACTCCACGTTACCCTTACCTTTACCCATACGCACTTCCAGCGGCTTCTCGGTAATTGGTTTGTCCGGGAATACACGGATCCAAATTTTACCTTGACGCTTAACTGCACGGGTCATAGCACGACGTGCTGCTTCGATCTGACGAGCAGTCAGACGACCACGGCCAACAGCTTTCAGACCGAAAGTACCGAAGCTGACATCCGTACCTTGCGCCAGACCACGGTTGCGGCCTTTGTGCACTTTACGGAATTTCGTACGCTTTGGTTGTAACATCAGCGACTCTCCTTACTTACGGCCTTTACGCTGCTGCTTTTTAGGTTGAGCAGCCGGTTCCGGTTGTTCAACAGCAGCCATACCACCCAGGATCTCGCCTTTGAAGATCCATACCTTAACGCCGATTACACCATAAGTGGTGTGCGCTTCAGAGGTGTTGTAGTCAATGTCTGCACGCAGTGTGTGCAACGGTACGCGACCTTCACGGTACCATTCGGTACGTGCGATCTCGGCACCGCCCAAACGGCCGCTGACTTCAACTTTAATACCCTTCGCGCCCAGACGCATTGCGTTCTGTACAGCACGCTTCATAGCACGACGGAACATCACACGACGCTCCAGCTGTGAAGTGATGCTATCAGCAACCAATTTAGCGTCCAGTTCCGGCTTACGGACTTCGGCGATGTTGATCTGTGCAGGAACGCCAGCGATTTTCGCGACGACCGTACGCAGTTTTTCTACGTCTTCACCTTTCTTACCGATAACGATACCCGGGCGAGCAGTGTGAATAGTCACACGGATGCTCTTAGCCGGACGTTCGATAACGATACGAGATACAGACGCTTTAGACAGTTCCTTAGTAAGGAACTGACGGACTTTAAAATCGCTGTCCAGGTTGTCAGCGAATTCTTTGGTGTTCGCAAACCAGGTAGAGTTCCATGGTTTTACAATACCCAGGCGAATACCATTAGGATGTACTTTCTGACCCATTGCTAGTCTCCAGAGTCTCAGCGATCGGACACAACCACAGTAATGTGGCTGGTGCGCTTCAGGATGCGATCTGCACGACCTTTCGCACGCGGCATAATGCGCTTCATGCTTGGGCCTTCGTCTACGAAGATTTTCGCGACTTTCAGATCGTCGATATCAGCGCCATCGTTGTGTTCGGCGTTCGCAATGGCAGATTCCAGGACTTTCTTAACCAACACAGCAGCTTTCTTGTTGGTGTAGGTCAGAATATCCAGAGCCTGCGACACTTTCTTACCGCGAATCAGGTCTGCCACCAGGCGAACCTTCTGAGCAGAAGAACGAGCATGGCGATGTTGAGCAATAGTTTCCATCTCTTCCTCCTACTTATTTCTTCTTGGCTTTCTTATCTGCAGCATGGCCGCGATAAGTACGTGTCGGTGCAAATTCACCCAGTTTGTGGCCGACCATTTCGTCGGAAACAAAGACAGGAACGTGCTGACGACCATTATGGACAGCGATGGTCAAACCGATCATGTTAGGGAAGATCGTTGAACGACGGGACCAAGTGCGCAGGGGCTTCTTGTCACCGCTTTCCACCGCTTTCTCTACCTTCTTCAGCAAGTGCAGGTCAATAAAAGGACCTTTCTTGAGAGAACGTGGCATGGCTTATCCTCTAAAATTATTTGCTACGGCGACGTACGATAAATTTATCAGTACGCTTGTTGCTACGGGTCTTCTTACCTTTGGTCTGAACGCCCCACGGAGTTACCGGGTGCTTACCAAAGTTACGACCTTCACCACCACCGTGCGGGTGATCGACTGGGTTCATCGCAGTACCGCGAACGGTAGGACGAACACCACGCCAACGGGTTGCACCAGCTTTACCCAGTACGCGCAGCATGTGCTCAGAGTTGCCGACTTCGCCGAGAGTTGCACGACATTCGGATTCAACTTTGCGCATTTCGCCTGAACGCAGACGCAGGGTAACGTAGGAACCTTCACGCGCAACGATCTGCACGTAAGTACCAGCTGAGCGAGCAATCTGACCGCCTTTGCCTGGTTTCATTTCTACGTTATGAACGGTAGAACCCACCGGGATGTTACGCATCGGCAGGGTGTTACCTGCTTTAATCGCAGCATCAACGCCAGATTGAATCTGATCGCCGGCTTTCAGGCCTTTAGGGGCCAGGATGTAACGGCGCTCGCCATCTTTGTACAGAACCAGTGCGATGTTCGCAGAACGGTTCGGATCGTACTCAAGACGCTCAACAACTGCTGGGATACCATCTTTGTTGCGTTTGAAGTCAACAATACGGTAAGCCTGCTTGTGACCACCACCGATATGACGGGTAGTGATACGACCATTGTTGTTACGACCACCGGATTTGCTGTTTTTTTCTACCAACGGAGCAAATGGTTTGCCCTTGTGCAGCTCTGGGTTCACCACTTTAACTACGTGGCGACGACCCGGAGATGTCGGTTTACATTTAACAACTGCCATTGTCTTTCTCCTCCGACTTACTCAGCGCCGCCGACGAAGTCCAGATTCTGGCCTTCCTTCAGGGTGACGTAAGCTTTTTTCCAGTCGCTACGACGACCGATACGCTGTCCGTGACGCTTAACTTTCCCTTTAACTACCAGGGTGTTTACGTCTTTAACTTCCACTTCGAACAGCTTCTCAACAGCAGCAACGATCTCTGCTTTGGTCGCGTCTTTAGCAACTTTGAGAACGATGGTATTGGTTTTTTCCATCGCAGTAGATGCTTTTTCTGATACGTGCGGTGCACGCACTACTTTCAGCAGACGTTCTTCACGGATCATGCCAGCATCTCCTCAACTTGCTTAACTGCTTCCGCAGTCATAACGACTTTGTCGAAGGCGATCAGGCTAACTGGGTCGATGCCCGCTGCATCACGCACGTCAACCTTGTACAGGTTACGCGCAGCCAGGAACAGATTCTCATCCAGTTCACCGGTGATGATCAGCACATCTTGCAGCGCCATGTCTTTCAGTTTCTGTACCAGCAGCTTAGTTTTAGGCGCTTCTACAGAGAACGTCTCGACAACGATCAGACGGTCCTGACGTACCAGCTCGGACAGGATGCTTTTCAGCGCGCCGCGGTACATCTTTTTGTTAACTTTTTGACTGTGGTCCTGTGGACGTGCAGCGAAGGTCACGCCGCCTGAACGCCAGATCGGGCTCTTTACAGAACCTGAACGCGCACGGCCGGTACCTTTCTGGCGCCAAGGCTTTTTGCCTGAACCAGTAACTTCAGCACGAGTCTTCTGCGCACGAGTACCCTGACGAGCACCAGCGGCATAAGCAACAACAACCTGGTGAACCAGCGCTTCGTTGAAATCACGACCGAAGGTAGTTTCGGAAACAGTCAGCGCGCTCTGCGCGTCTTTCAGTACTAATTCCATTGCTATCCCCTTACGCCTTCACAGCTGGTTTAACAATCAGATCGCACCCAGTTGCACCCGGGACGCCACCTTTGACCAGCAGCAGGTTGCGCTCAGCGTCAACACGTACTACTTCCAGGCTCTGAACGGTTACGCGCTCATTACCCAGCTGACCAGCCATTTTCTTGCCTTTGAACACTTTGCCCGGAGTCTGGTTCTGACCGATAGAACCCGGAACGCGGTGTGACAAGGAGTTACCGTGTGTAGCGTCCTGGGTACGGAAGTTCCAGCGCTTAACGGTACCTGCGAAACCTTTACCTTTAGAGGTACCGGTAACGTCTACTTTTTTAACGTCAGCGAAAATCTCAACACTGATGCTCTGGCCAACAGAGAAATCTTCACCTTCGGTGCGGAATTCCCACAGACCACGGCCAGCATCAACGCCAGCTTTAGCAAAATGACCTGCTTCAGGCTTGCTCACACGGCTTGCTTTTTTAGCACCGGTGGTAACCTGGATAGCTTGGTAACCATCGTTGTCCAGGCCTTTGACCTGAGTAACGCGGTTTGCTTCAACTTCGATAACGGTTACTGGGATTGAAACGCCATCTTCAGTGAAGATGCGGGTCATACCCACTTTTTTACCGACTAAACCAATCATTGTATCAACCTCTCAATCGCTCGATGACCTGATTAACCCAGGCTGATCTGCACGTCAACACCGGCAGCCAGGTCCAGACGCATCAGAGCATCAACGGTTTTTTCAGTTGGCTCAACGATGTCTACCAGACGCTTGTGAGTGCGGATTTCGTACTGATCACGCGCGTCTTTGTTAACGTGCGGAGAGATCAGAACGGTAAAACGCTCTTTGCGGGTTGGCAGCGGGATCGGACCACGTACCTGCGCACCAGTGCGCTTGGCAGTCTCAACGATTTCCGCGGTTGATTGATCGATCAGGCGATGATCAAACGCTTTAAGACGGATACGGATTCTTTGGTTCGACATGAGACCAAGGCTCCAAACATTTTATAAACGAAAAGAATTACTACCCACATCCATTACGATTGATGGAGGAGTGTAATCGTTCAGCATATAACTCCCCAATTGGGAGTATTGTTAGGCGATACATAGACAGCTATCCCCTGCGATTCTGCTCGAATCGCGCCGCACCAATATCGGCAGGCCCGCGCATTATACGTAAATCTGTTTAGGAAGCAACCCGTGTTGTGTTTTTAACCACATCTATCTGGCTTAAGTCCCAAAAAAACCCGCGGCAATCGTTTTTGACTGGCGCGGGCTTGCATGACATTGCTGATTGGGCATAAGGCTAATGTTCGTTTTGATCTTTTAATTGAGACTGAAGATAATTTTGCAGGCCGAGTTTGTTCACCAAATCGAGTTCAGTTTCCAGCCAGTCAATGTGGCCCTCCTCTTCCGTCAGAATTTCAATCATCATGTCTCTGCTGACATAGTCATGAACCTTGTCGGCATAGGCTATCGCTTCGCGCAAATCCTTTGCGCCTTCCAGTTCTAATGTCAGGTCAGACTGCAGCATCTCCGGCACGTCTTCACCGATGCGTAATCGACCGAGATCTTGCAGGTTAGGAATCCCTTCAAGAAAAAGAATGCGTTCGATGTACTTATCAGCATGCTTCATTTCATCGATCGACTCATGATACTCAACGTTATTGAGCCGGGTCAGACCCCAATTTTTGAACATACGCGCATGAAGGAAGTACTGATTAATCGCAACCAGTTCATTCCCCAGCAATTTGTTGAGATGATTTATGATTTTACCGTCGCCCTTCATTTTGCTTCCTCCGCTTCCAACTAAATAGAGCGTAGATGCGGATGAAAGGAAGTCAAAAAAACGCGACAGTTATTGTGGGTATTTCGGAGTGCAGAATTAAGCTATCAGGCTATCTCTTTGTAGAGCGGCACGTTTTGCAGTTCATCTTCCATAATTTCCCGCGCAAAGCGCACGCACTTCCCACATTGCTTGCCAATGGGCACCAACTGGCGCAATTGTTGAATCGATTTGGGTTGATAGCGGCGAACCACTTCGCGCAGAGTTTTATCACTCACGGCATTACACAAGCAGACGTACATTTACTGCGGACTCCCGTACAATTTATGATCAAATTGTAAATGAGAATGGTTTTTATTTCAAACGCAGCTTTTATGTGGGATTAATCGAAACGGCAAAATTCAGACATAAAAAAAGAGCACCGAAGTGCTCTTTTTCATGCTGCGATGACTGCCGAAACAGCCATCGACATTAACGCAATTAAGCGATAATTTCAGCAACAACACCCGCACCAACAGTACGGCCGCCTTCACGGATTGCGAAACGCAGACCCTGATCCATAGCGATTGGCTTGATCAAAGTTACGGTCATTTTTACGTTGTCGCCTGGCATTACCATTTCAACGCCTTCTGGCAGTTGAACGTCACCGGTCACGTCAGTAGTACGGAAGTAGAACTGAGGACGGTAGCCTTTGAAGAACGGAGTATGACGGCCGCCTTCATCTTTAGACAGAACGTAAACTTCTGAAGTGAACTGGGTATGTGGCTTGATTGAACCCGGCTTAGCCAGAACCTGACCACGCTCGATGTCTTCACGCTTGATACCACGCAGCAGAACACCACAGTTCTCGCCTGCCTGACCCTGGTCCAGCAGTTTGCGGAACATTTCAACGCCAGTACAGGTTGATTTCACAGTATCTTTCAGGCCAACAACTTCAACTTCGTCGCCCACTTTAACGATACCGCGCTCAACACGACCGGTAACAACAGTACCACGGCCAGAGATTGAGAATACGTCTTCGATTGGCAGCAGGAACGGCTTGTCGATTGCACGTACTGGCTCTGGGATATAGGTATCCAGATGACCAGCCAGTTCAATGATCTTAGCTTCCCACTCAGCGTCGCCTTCCAGCGCTTTCAGAGCAGAACCACGTACGATTGGAGTGTCGTCGCCTGGGAAGTCATATGCTGACAGCAGGTCACGTACTTCCATCTCAACCAGTTCCAGCAGCTCTTCATCATCAACCATGTCGCACTTGTTCAGGAACACGATGATGTAAGGAACGCCAACCTGACGACCCAGCAGGATGTGCTCACGGGTCTGTGGCATTGGGCCATCAGTCGCAGCAACAACCAGGATCGCGCCGTCCATCTGTGCAGCACCGGTGATCATGTTTTTCACATAATCGGCGTGGCCTGGGCAGTCAACGTGCGCATAGTGGCGATTCGGGGTTTCATATTCAACGTGAGAAGTGTTGATGGTGATACCACGTGCTTTCTCTTCTGGCGCTTTATCGATCTCGTCGAATTTGCTTGCCTTACCGCCGTAGGTTTTAGCCAGAACGGTGGTGATTGCTGCAGTCAGAGTGGTTTTACCATGGTCAACGTGACCGATGGTGCCGACGTTTACGTGCAGTTTGTTACGCTGAAATTGCTCTTTCGCCATGGCGATAATTCCTTACGTTGTGCCTTCATGAGTCATGAAGGCATCAGTTCACAATTTTTAAACCGTAGCTTATTTGCTACGAGCTTCAATAACGGCCTGAGCGACGTTGTTCGGCGCATCATCGTACTTCAGGAACTCCATGGAGTAAGAAGCACGGCCTTTGGTCAGAGAACGCAGCTGGGTTGCATATCCGAACATTTCAGACAGCGGAACTTCAGCATGGATCTGAACGCCAGTAGCGTTAGATTCCTGTCCTTTGAGCATACCACGACGACGGCTAAGGTCACCGATAACGTCACCGGTGTTCTCTTCCGGAGTCTCTACTTCAACCTTCATGATTGGCTCAAGCAGCACTGGTTGTGCTTTCTTAAAGCCATCTTTAAAGGCCAAAGATGCAGCCAGTTTAAACGCCAGCTCAGAGGAGTCGACATCATGGTATGAACCGAAGTGCAGACGAACACCCAGATCTACTACCGGATAACCAGCCAGTGGACCTGATTTCAGCTGCTCCTGGAGACCTTTATCAACCGCAGGGATGTATTCAGTTGGAATCACACCGCCCTTGATATCGTTGACAAATTCGTAACCTTTCGGGTTAACACCTGGCTCCAGTGGGTACATGTCGATAACAACATGACCGTACTGACCACGACCACCAGACTGCTTGGCGTGTTTACCTTCGATATCGGTAACTTTCGCGCGAATCGCTTCACGGTAAGCAACCTGAGGTTTACCGACGTTCGCTTCAACGTTGAATTCACGCTTCATGCGGTCAACGATGATGTCGAGGTGCAGCTCACCCATACCAGCGATGATGGTCTGGTTGGTTTCTTCATCAGTCCATACGCGGAATGATGGATCTTCCTTCGCCAGACGACCCAGAGCCAGACCCATTTTTTCCTGGTCAGCTTTGGTTTTCGGCTCAACGGCGATTGAGATTACCGGCTCAGGGAATTCCATACGCTCAAGAATGATGACGTTGTCTGGGTCACACAGGGTGTCACCAGTAGTTACGTCTTTCAGACCGATCGCAGCGGCGATATCGCCTGCACGAACTTCCTTGATCTCTTCACGCTTGTTCGCGTGCATCTGAACGATACGGCCCAGACGCTCACGGTTTGACTTAACCGGGTTGTACACGGTGTCACCGGTGTTAACAACACCAGAGTAAACGCGGAAGAAGGTCAGGTTACCAACAAACGGGTCGGTAGCGATTTTGAACGCCAGTGCAGCAAACGGCTCTTTGTCATCGGAATGACGCTCAGCCGGCGTGTCTTTACCGTCGTCCAGCATACCGTTAATCGCGGTAACGTCAGTCGGTGCTGGCAGGTATTCAACTACCGCATCCAGCATCGCCTGAACACCTTTGTTCTTAAATGCAGAACCACAGGTAACCAGGATGATTTCGTTTTTCAGAACGCGCTTACGCAGAGAAGTTTTGATCTCTTCTTCTGTCAGTTCTTCACCGCCGAAGAATTTCTCCATCAGCTCATCAGAACCTTCAGCAGCGGCTTCAACCAGATTTGCACGCCACTCTTCAGCCAGTTCCTGCATATCAGCTGGGATATCTTCGTAAACGAAGGTAACGCCCTGATCGGCATCGTTCCAGTTGATCGCTTTCATTTTCACCAGGTCAACAACACCGGTGAAACCTTCTTCTGCGCCGATAGCCAGCTGAAGCGGAACTGGGTTTGCACCCAAGCGCACTTTCATCTGGTCAACAACTTTCAGGAAGTTAGCACCCATACGGTCCATTTTGTTAACGAACGCGATGCGTGGAACTTTATATTTGTTAGCCTGACGCCATACGGTTTCAGACTGTGGCTGAACACCACCAACTGCACAGTAAACCATTACTGCGCCATCAAGCACACGCATAGAACGCTCAACTTCGATGGTGAAGTCAACGTGTCCCGGGGTGTCGATGATGTTTACGTGGTGTGGTTCAAACTGCTTAGCCATACCAGACCAGAAACAGGTAGTCGCAGCGGACGTGATGGTAATACCACGTTCCTGCTCCTGCTCCATCCAGTCCATGGTTGCTGCGCCGTCATGAACTTCACCGATTTTGTGGTTTACACCGGTGTAGAACAGAACACGTTCGGTAGTTGTAGTCTTACCGGCGTCGATGTGCGCACTGATACCAATGTTACGGTAGCGCTCAATGGGTGTTTTACGAGCCATTTGATTCCTCTGATTCTTAGACGTTCTAAGTTAAAAAAGCCCAGCAGGTGAGTCACTGGGACGCCCGCTGGGTTTATAACAACTACGTTGCTGTTACCAGCGGTAGTGTGCGAACGCCTTGTTGGCTTCAGCCATGCGGTGAACGTCTTCACGTTTCTTAACTGCAGTACCTTTGTTCTCTGCAGCATCAGAAAGTTCGTTCGCCAGGCGGAGAGCCATAGATTTATCACCGCGTTTACGAGCAGCTTCTACGATCCAACGCATTGCCAGGGCATTACGACGAACCGGACGGACTTCAACTGGAACCTGGTAGGTAGAACCACCAACGCGACGTGACTTAACTTCGACAGTCGGACGTACGTTTTCGAGAGCAACCTCGAACGCTTCCAGGCCATCTTTACCAGCGCGTTGAGCCAGGGTATCAAGCGCGGTATAGACGATAGATTCAGCAGTAGATTTTTTACCATCTACCATCAGGATATTTACAAATTTAGCCAGCAGCTCTGATCCGAACTTAGGATCCGGCAGAATTTTACGCTGACCAATGACGCGACGACGTGGCATGGAAATACTCCGTTGTTAATTCAGGATTGTCCAAAACTCTACGAGTTAAGTTTGACATTTAAGTTAAAACGTTTGGCCTTACTTAACGGAGAACCATTAAGCCTTTGGCTTCTTCACGCCGTACTTGGAGCGTGACTGCTTACGGTCTTTAACACCTGAGCAGTCCAGCGCGCCACGAACGGTGTGGTAACGCACACCTGGCAAGTCTTTAACACGACCGCCACGGATCAGGATCACTGAGTGTTCCTGCAGGTTATGACCTTCACCACCGATGTAGGAGGTAACTTCAAAACCGTTAGTCAAACGCACACGGCAAACTTTACGCAGTGCTGAGTTTGGTTTTTTAGGGGTAGTGGTGTACACACGAGTACATACACCACGTTTCTGCGGGCAAGCTTCCAGCGCAGGCACGTTGCTCTTTGCAACTTTGCGTACGCGTGGTTTGCGAACCAGCTGGTTAACTGTTGCCATTAAATAGCTCCTGGGATTTAGCTTTTTGCTTCGTAAACACGTAATAAATCGCCTCGTATTACTACGAGGAGGCAGAATTTTAGGGCTGTGTCAAAAGGGTGTCAAGAAATAACCAGGTTTTCGCTCTTACCAAGCCACTTGTTGTTGGTGCTTCGCTGTCAACGCAACGAAACCAGTATAGTCCAAACGTGCTACTTTGGTCGAAATTTGCTCAATCAGGCCGCGCGCCGCCACATCTTCTTCTAATACCCACAGCGTAGCCGGCGATGCGCTAAGCCTGATTAACATCTGGCTGCCAGCCAACGCGGCGGTTACGCCATCCTGCAGTAAAAGCAGGTCGTCGCCTTCCTGCAATAAAAGCAGCAGGCTATCGATATCGCATTGCCAGGGAGATTGCAGCAACGTGTAGAGCATGATCAGTTCTCAGAATCGAATAACACGATGATAGGTAGCCAGCTTCTCGCGTAGTGATAAGGCATCCAGCACCTCAGCAGCCAGCACGCGTTCAGCCGCTAAACTTTGTCCGCGCGCCAGCAGCGAATCGGCGCAGACAAAACACTGGTCGATATCGTATAGCGCCAGCACGCCAAAGGTCGCGATGTAGTTGCGCGCCAGAATCTGCTCGGGTTGCTGGTCGCGATTGAGCTGTAGCACGCCATCCCCGATAAAGAACAAACCGATATCTTCGCTTAGCGCACCCGTCGAAAGTACCGCATCGAGCCCTTCCCTGCCCGCACTACTTCCGTGCGGTGCCTGAGTAAACAGAAACGCCACTCGGTTCATTAGAATTGCACCAGACGATCGCAGCCGAGCGCGGCTTCAGCCAGTGCACCCAAACCGCTGAGTTCAAAACCTCGCTGTAAATTGCTGCCCGCGAGTTGTAAGCGCGCGGCTTCCTGCGCGTTGGTTACTCCACGACGAAGTGCTGCGGCCACGCAGATATTCAACTCGGCACCACTTTCAGCGCGCAGTTGCTGCCATTCACGCACCATATCCACTTCATCGCTGGCCGGCGCGCTCAGTTGGTTAGCGTTCAACACGCCTTCACGATAGAAAAACACGCTCTCCAGCTGATGTCCGGCCTTGACTAGCGCACGGGCAAACAGCAGCGCGCTACTGGCGTGTTGCGTGCCGTATGCCGGTCCGGTGACCAGCAAGGTATAGCGCATCAGCGATCCTGCCCCTGAAAATCACCGCTTTTGAACTGGCGGATATAGAGGTAAACCGTGTGCTTGGAGATATTGAGGCGGTCAGCCACCTGGTTAATCGCGTCTTTAATGTCGAAGATGCCCTTTTCATACATATTGAGCACGATCTGGCGATTCTTAGCATTATTGGAGACGTTACGGTCAGCACTCACTTCTTCAATCGCGAATTCCAGCGTCTGCATCACCAGGTCTTCTACCGAACTGGCAAAGTTGACGTTGGAATCCACCTGCTGCATTTCCGGCGGCATAAAGGTCGACATAATTTGCGAGAACGGCACGTCGAGATTCATGTTGATGCACAGCAAGCCAATGACGCGCTGCTGACGATTACGAATCGCGATAGTGACCGATTTCATCAGCACGCCGCTTTTCGCGCGCGTGAAGTAGGCTCTGGAGACATTGCTATCTGCACCGTGCATATCGTGCAGCATACGCAGGGCCAAATCGGTAATCGGCGAACCCACTTTACGCCCGGTATGTTCACCGTTGGCGATACGCACCGCAGAACACTTCAAATCCTCCAGCGAGTGCAACACGATTTCGCAGTGCGAGCCAATCAGCATCGCCAGGCCATCGACAACGGCTTCGTATGATTTGAGGATATCGTAGTCTGCTTGCTCGAACGGACGTTGCTCCAGTAAATCGAAGTCAGTCAGTTCACCGGGATTGAATGGATTAGACATCGAAGACATTACCCTAAATGGCTGGAGCCTGTCTCGACAGCATTGGGGCAGACTCATATGGTGATAGTTAAGCAGGCGTTAGTCTGGCAAATGTCATGGTCTTTAGCCAGACCTTTACCTCTATCTCCGAAATAAAAACGCCGCCCGTAGGCGGCGTTATGCAGAAAGGTCAGATTACTGCGCTTTCTGATCGCCAGCGACTGGAGCTTGCGCTTTTTCATCCGCTTTCGGCGCGGGTTTGATGTCGAGCAGTTCAACATCAAACACCAGCGTGGAGTTAGCCGGAATACCCGGAACGCCATTTTTGCCGTAAGCCAGGTTCGGTGGGATCACCAGCTTAATCTTGCCACCTTTCTTCACGTGCTTCAGACCTTCGGTCCAGCCCGGAATCACACCGTCCAGACGGAACGACAGCGGCTCGCCACGAGTATACGAGTTATCGAACTCAGTACCGTCGATCAGCGTACCTTTGTAGTTCACAACCACAGTGTCGCTGTCTTTAGGCACATCACCGGTACCTTCTTTCTCTACCTGATACAGCAGGCCAGATTCGGTTTTCTTCACGCCTTTTTCTTTGGCGAACTTGTCAGCGTAAGCAGAGCCCTTATCGGAGTTCTCTTTCGCGTCTTTTTCCATCTTCGCCTGAGCTGCACCTTTCACGCGGCCTTCAAAGGCCTGCAGGGTTTGCTCGATCTCTTGATCAGAGAGTTTGCTCTTGCCGCCAAAGGCGTCCTGAACACCCGCGATCAACTGATCTTTATCCAGTTTGATGCCCAGCTTCTCTTGTTCCTTCAGAGAGTTGTCCATGTAGCGACCAAGGGACGCGCCAAGTGCATAAGCTGATTGCTGGTCTTCGTTTTTGAAGGCAGCATTTTTCGGTGCTTGCGGCGCGGCCTGAGCGGCGTCTGCTGGAGCAGCGGCGGTTTCTGCTGCCATTGCCAGCGGTGCATTCAGCGCGAAGGCCATGGTGGTAGCTAACAATGTGACTTTAAACAGTGAATTCATCCTTTCTCCAAAACCGAAGCCTCTAACCTCGGGAATCATTGCGGACTGAGGCCCACACTATAACTTTACGTGGCAGCGGCGAACACTCCCACAATGTAATTACCCGTTCAACCTCCGACCTTTTTTGCTTCAGGAAGTTTCATCAGAGATATAGGCGTTATGCGCCGTTTCAATGCAGCATGACGCGGAAAGGTAAAATATCAGGTGATTCTGAAGTGAAAGGCCGTAGAATCACGCCCGAAACAGACTAACGCGCAGCACCGCAAGATGAGGAAAGATCATGCAACCAACAGAATGGGAACAACGCCTTGAGGCGCTGGAGAGCAAGCTGGCTTTTCAGGAATACACCATCGATCAGCTCAATCAAACGGTGGTTCAGCATGAACTGGAGATGATCAGACTGCGTGAGCAAGTGCGTCTGTTAATCGATAAAGTGAAAGATAGCGCGCCGTCGATGATCGCATCACAGTCAGAAGAAACGCCGCCGCCACATTACTAAAAGAAAAGGCCACCCGAAGGTGGCCTCGCCAGCATCACACTGATTAGTGGCTGCAGCCGCAACCGCCAGTGCCACAGCCGCCCTGGCCGTGATCGTGACCATGGTCGTGGTCATGATCGTGATGATGACCATCCGCGCCATGCACGTGACCGTGCGCCAGCTCTTCTTCGGTCGCTGCGCGAATCGCCACAACTTCCACGTTGAAGTTCAGGTTCTGACCCGCCAGCATATGGTTACCATCAACCACTACGTGCTCATCTTCAACTTCGGTGATTTCAACCGGTACTGGACCTTGATCGGTTTCTGCCAGGAAGCGCATGCCAACCTGCAGTTCATCAACGCCCATAAACACATCTTTTGGTACGCGCTGTACGAGGTTGTCATCGTATTGACCGTAAGCGTCGTTCGCCGGGATATGCACGTCAAACTTATCGCCTACATCATGATTTTCCAGCGCTTTTTCCAGACCAGAAATCAGGGAACCATGACCGTGCAGATAGTCCAACGGTGCACTCACCGGTGACTCGTCAACCAACACACCGTCTTCGGTACGAACCTGATACGCCAGGCTCACCACCAGGTCTTTTGCTACTTTCATGATATCTCCTAACCGTTGAGAACTAAGATCCCGTCCCATTGGTCAATTTTGCGTGCAATAAACCAACCAGAAAGGTTCAAGACTGAGGATGCCAATAGTGTTGCGGCATACTGCTCAGCGTTAATGGCGCCGATTGTAGCGGAATTCAATCCCGCTGTAAGTTCAAGCTTAAAAAAAGCTGCGCCATTGCGCTACTCAGGATGAAAAACTCCGATCACTTGCTCGTTAGTGCGAACCTGATCGCGCACCTGCTTGTCAGCTTCACGCATCTGATGACCGCACTGAACACATTCCACCACTTCAACGTTGTTTTCACGCCACAACGCCAAGGTATCTTTTGCCTGGCACTTTGGACAAACCGCACCGGCTATAAAGCGTTTACGCATACTGTTTCCTGCCGTCGTTAATGAACGGATTAAGTAAGTATAGATCTACTCGTCATCCCAGCCGTCGAACTGGCGTTTTTCGTGCTGCATTTCGCGCTGGAAGATATCCTCCAGCTCGCGCCGCGCCTCACGCACACGTGAAACCTGCGCGCTGTCATCATGGCTTGGCACCAGTTCACGCAGCATGCGCATATCCAGACGACGGAAATGCTGCTGTGCGCGCTGCGCCTGATGCGGATGCATGCCCAGCGAGATCAGCGTTTTACGGCCCAGCTCCAGCGCACTGGAGAACGTCTCACGTGAGAACAGCGTGACGCCAGCCTGCAACAGTTCATGCGCCTCAACACGGCCACGCGCGCGCGCCAGGATTTCCAGCTGCGGGAAATGCTGCTGACACAGCTGCACGATGGTCATCGAGTCTTCCGGATCGTTACAGGTAATGACGATGGATTGCGCATTCTCGGCGCCCGCTGCACGCAGCAGCTCTAGCTCGGTGGCGTCGCCATAATAAACCTTATAGCCATATTTACGCATCAGGCTCACTGCAGAGATGTCGCGCTCCAGCACCGTAATACGCTTGTTGTTGGCCATCAGCAAACGGCCAACCACCTGACCAAAACGACCAAATCCCACCACAATGACCTGCGGCTGATCGTCTTCGACAAAGTGCTTCTCGGCATTTTCATCGGGTTCATTAAAGCGATGCGCCAGTAAACGGTCGATGCCGTTCATCAGCAGCGGCGTGGTCATCATCGACAACGTCACCGTTACCAGCAGCAGCGGCATTTGGTCGCCGCTGAACATTTTGGCCGAAGACGCCGCCGAGAACAGTACAAAGGCAAACTCGCCGCCCTGACTTAACACACCGGCAAACTGCTGGCGCTCTGAACTGCGCAGGCCATAAATGCGCCCCAGCACATACAGGACCAGCGTTTTCACCGTCACCAGAATCAGCACGCCCAGCAAGATTTCAGTGATGTGGGTATAAAGCACGCCGAGATTCAGCGCCATGCCAACCGAAATAAAGAACAAGCCCAACAGCAAGCCTTTGAACGGTTCGATGGCCACTTCCAACTCGTGACGATATTCACTTTCCGCCAACAGAATACCGGCGATAAAAGTACCGAGCGCCATCGACAGGCCGAGCGCGTCCATAAACAGCGCCGAACCCAGCACCAGCAGCAGCGAGGCGGCAGTAAACACTTCGCGTACACCGGATGCGGCAATAAAGCGCAGAATCGGTCGCAGCAGATAACGACCACCAATCAGCATCCCGCCAAACGCCAGCACTTTCATCCCGACTTTCAACCAGTCAACGTGACCGCTATCGCCGCCCGCCAGCAGCGGCACCAATGCCAACGCGGGAATCACCGCCAAATCCTGGAACAGCAGCACCGAGAAACCAAGCTGTCCCGATTCACTGCGGTTCATGCCTTTATCGCGCATCAGCTGCAGCGCCATCGCCGTGGATGACATCGCCAGGCCAATACCGCCAATCACCGCCGCCTGCCAGCTAAAGTCGGTCAGCCACAGCAATCCACCAAGAATGGCGGCGGAGATCAGCACCTGAGCGGCGCCCACGCCAAAGATAGAACGGCGCAGCGCCCAAAGTTTCGACGGATTCAGTTCCAGCCCGATGATGAACATCAGGAACACCACGCCGAGTTCGGAGAAGTGCAGAATCTCCTCAACGTCGCTGATGAAACCCAAACCCCACGGACCAATCGCAATACCGGCCAGCAAATAGCCCAGCACCGCGCCAATGCCGAGACGCGCCGCAATCGGCACAATCAGCACCGCCGCAACCAGATAAATGACGCCCGCCGTCAGTAACGTTTCGCCTTCCATCACACACCTCCTTGCGGCAGCGGTGAAGCCAGCCAGTCGCCGTACGCTCGCGCAAAATTACGCATCACTTCCGGCGTCTGCCGACGCGCCCAATGAATCACCATCGGCGTCATCCAGTGCATGCGACACATCTGCGCCGTCAGCTCAAACGGACGCATGATGTCACTCATCGGATAGCGATTCAGGCCGCTATGGTGATACGCCGCTTCCGGTTCGCCGGTGGTCACCACGCTGCGCCAGTATTTCCCTTCCAGCGCATTGCCATCCGGACCGCTGGCAAAGCCGCGCGACAGCACACGATCCAGCCACTCCTTCAGGAGCGCCGGGCAGCTGTAGGTATAAAGTGGATGTTGGAATACAACGATTTGATGTTCGCGCAGCAACTGTTGCTCATGGTGAATATCAATAAAGAAATCCGGATAGTGGGCGTATAAATCGTGCACCGTGACGTGGTCCAGTTCCATAGCCGACTGCAGCAAAACCCGATTAGCAATCGAATCCTGTGATTCCGGATGGGCGTAAAGCAGCAATATTTTGGGTGGCTGCGACATCGTTCCCCTCCAAAGCGTCGTCACGGCACAGGAATTCCGCTACCATGCTCGACGCAACAAATTTTCTCGAATTATGTTGCCGGTAAATTAACATATTCTGACGATACGGCGCTTATGATTGTCTTTTCAGCACTACAAATTCGCCGCGGCACCAACGTGCTGCTGGATAACGCAACAGCCACCATTAACCCAGGCCAGAAAGTGGGCTTAGTGGGTAAAAACGGCTGCGGCAAATCGACGCTGCTGTCATTGCTGAAGGGCGAAATCAGCAGCGATGCAGGTAACGCCACCTTCCCGAGCAACTGGGCGCTGGCGTGGGTCAATCAGGAAACCCCGGCGCTGAGCAAACCCGCGCTGGAGTATGTTATCGACGGCGACCGTGAATATCGTCAGCTTGAATCCGAATTAGCCGACGCCAATGCGCGCAACGATGGCAACGCCATCGCCTTGGTGCACGGCAAGCTGGACGCGATTCAGGCGTGGAGCATACCTGCTCGCGCCTCAAGTTTGTTGCACGGTTTGGGCTTTAGCCAGGAACAATTAATGCGGCCGGTGAGTGACTTCTCCGGTGGCTGGCGCATGCGCCTTAACCTTGCGCAGGCGCTGGTGTGCCGTTCCGATCTGCTGCTGCTCGATGAACCGACCAACCACCTCGATCTCGATGCAGTGATCTGGCTTGAACGCTGGCTGAAAAGCTACGAAGGCACGCTGGTGCTGATTTCGCACGACCGCGACTTCCTCGATCCGGTGGTCGATAAGATCATCCACATCGAACAGCAAACGATGTTTGAATACACCGGCAACTACAGCTCGTTCGAACGTCAGCGCGTCGCCAAGCTGGCGCAGCAGCAGGCGCTGTTCCAGAGCCAGCAGGAAAAAGTGGCGCACCTGCAGAAGTATATCGATCGCTTCCGCGCGCAGGCCACCAAAGCGAAGCAGGCGCAAAGCCGTATCAAAATGCTGGAGCGCATGGAGCTGATTGCGCCGGCGCACGTCGATAACCCATTCAGCTTCAGTTTCCGCGCGCCCGAAAGCTTGCCGAATCCGTTGCTAAAGATGGAGCGCGTCACCGCCGGTTATGGCGAACGCATCATTCTCGACGCCATCAAACTCAATCTTGTGCCAGGTTCGCGTATTGGCCTGCTGGGCCGTAACGGCGCGGGTAAATCGACGCTGATTAAACTGCTCGCCGGTGAGCTCGAGGCGCTGGATGGCAAAGTTGGCCTGGCGAAAGGCATCAAGCTCGGTTACTTCGCCCAGCATCAGCTGGAATATCTGCGCGCCGATGAATCACCGTTGCAGCATTTATCACGCATCGCGCCGAAAGTGCTTGAGCAGCAGCTGCGCGACTATCTTGGCGGCTTCGGCTTCCAAGGCGATAAAGTCAGCGAAATCACTGAACGTTTCTCTGGCGGCGAAAAAGCGCGTCTGGTGCTGGCATTAATTGTCTGGCAGCGCCCGAACCTGCTGCTGCTTGATGAACCGACTAACCACCTCGATCTCGATATGCGTCAGGCGCTGACCGAAGCGCTGATTGATTTCGAAGGCGCGTTGGTGGTGGTCTCGCACGATCGTCATCTGCTGCGCGCCACTACCGACGATCTCTATCTGGTGCACGACGGCAAGGTCGATGTGTTTGAAGGCGATCTGGAAGATTATCAGCAGTGGCTGAGCGATCTGCAGAAGCAGCAAGCGCAACAGGATGCCGCGCCGAAGCAGGATAATGGCAACAGCGCACAATCCCGTAAAGATCAGAAACGCCGCGACGCCGAACTGCGTGCACAAACGCAGCCGCTGCGCAAAGAGATCGAAAAGCTTGAGAAGCAGATGGCGAAGTGGCAGAGCCAGCTCAGCGATGCCGAAGCACAGTTGGCCGACAGCGCGATTTACGATCAGAGCCGCAAAGCCGACTTGAACGTGGCGCTGCAGCGTCAGGCCGAGAGTAAAGCCGCGCTGGAAGAGGTCGAAATGGCGTGGCTGGATGCGCAGGAACAGCTGGAGCAGATGCTGGCGAGTTAAGTGCAGTCTTTCCGGTCAGCATAAATGCTGACCCTACGCGCCCGCAGGCAGTTGTAGGGTCGGCATTCATGCCGACCTGGACTCATCAAAACGGCTTATCCCCCAACACCGTCGCACGATGCATTACTCTCCGCGCCGGATAATAATCCGCGTTGGCATAATGCTGCGTCACGCGGTTATCCCAGATCGCCACATCATTCTCCTGCCAGCGCCAGCGCACCTGGAACTCCGGTTTAGCGCTATGCCAGAACAGGAAGTTAAGCAGCGCATCGCTCTCTTTTTCGCTTAAGCCCAGCAAACGCGTAGTAAAACCTTCGTTGACAAACAACGCCTTGCGTCCGCTCACCGGATGCGTACGGATCACCGGATGCTGCACCGGCGGATTTTTGGCAACCGCTTGCTGCCAGCGCTGATGCTCTTCCTCGGTTTTACGGTATTTGTACTCCTGGAACGACTTCTTAAAGTCATGCTCCGCCTGCAACCCATTCAACAGCGTCTTAAACGGCTCAGACAGTGCTTCATAGGCCGCAATGCCGGTTGACCACAAGGTATCGCCGCCGCTTTCCGGCAGCAGTTTGGAAGCCAGAATCGAAATTGCCGGTGGCGTTTGAATAAAGGTGACATCGGTGTGCCAGTTGTCATTATCCGGCGGATTATCCTGATGGGTATCCAGCACGATGATCTCTTCTACGCCTTCCGCATGCGGATAGACCGGATGGATATGCAGATCGCCAAAGCGAATCGCCAGCGCGCGCTGCTGTTCCGGGGTAATTACCTGATTGCGCAGGAACAGCACCTGATGGCGCAGCAGGCCATGATAGAGCTGTTCAAACTGGGCATCACTCAGCGGACGGCTGAGATCGACATCGCTAACCTGCGCCCCGATATGCGGGCCCAAAGCGGTAAAAGAAAGTCGTTCGTTCATTGCTGTTCTCCATTCCAGGGCGTCAGTCGGCGCTGCAAGGCGCGCAGACCCAGTTCTAAGCCAAAGGCAATCAGGGCAATCACGGCGATACCGGCCAGTACCACGTCGGTGGCGAGGAACTCACCCGCCGACTGCACCATAAAGCCGAGTCCACGCGTAGCGGCAATCAGTTCCGCCGCCACCAGCGTTGACCAACCTACGCCGAGACCAATGCGCAAGCCGGTGAGGATTTCCGGCAGCGCGCCGGGCAGAATCACGAAGCGCAGCAGCTGCCAGCGCGATGCGCCCAGCGCCTGTGCCGCGCGAATCCGTACCTGCTGGGCATTCTTCACGCCCGCCAGCGTCGATAAGGTCACCGGCGCGAAAATCGCCAGATAAATCAGTAAGATCTTCGAGGTTTCGCCAATGCCAAACCAAATCACCATCAGCGGCAAATAGGCCAACGGCGGCACCGGGCGATAGAGTTCGATCAGCGGATCAAGCAAGCCGCGAATCGCCGGGCTCAGGCCCATGGCAATCCCGACCGGAATGCCAATCAGCGCGGCAAAGAACAGCGCCACCAGCATGCGCGCCAGGCTAGCGCCCAAGTGCTGCCAAAGCGTGGCATCCATAAAGCCTTGCGGGCTGGCAATCAATATCAGCTTCTGCAGCACCACTTGCGGCGGCGGTAAAAACAGCGGCGCCACTAAGCCGAGCGCGGTTATCGCCCACCACAACAGCAGCAACAGGCCAACGCTGAGCAGGCTGAGTGAGAACTGGCGCGAGAACGGCCAGCGCAGTCCGCGACGACGCGCTTGGGTTTTCTCATCAATCACCGCACTCATATAAACGCCTCACGCTGGGAAAACACCTGATTCAGTACATATTCGCGACGTTCGATAAACGCCGGATCGGATTTGATGCTGCGGCAAGGTTCCCCGGCGGCAAAGCGCTGGCCGAAATCGAGTTTCAAACGTTCCACTACGCGGCCCGGTCCCGGCGACAGCAGCACCAGTTCGCTGGCAAGGAACACCGCTTCTTCGATGTCGTGGGTGATCAGCAGAATCTGTTTACCGGTATCACGCCACAGCGTTAGCAGCAGGGTTTGCATCTGTTCGCGGGTAAAGGCGTCCAGCGCACCGAACGGCTCATCTAACAGCAGCAACTGAGGATCAGCCGCCAGCGCACGCGCAATGCCCACGCGCTGACGTTGACCCCCAGAGAGCTGCCAGATAAAACGCTTTTCTGCACCTTCCAGTCCTACTTTGCGGATTAAACGGCGTGCAATGCTATGGCGCTCCGCCTTCGCCATCCCCGCCAGTTGCAAGCCGAACGAAACGTTATCAATCACGTTGCGCCACGGCAGCAAGCCTTCATTCTGAAATACCACGCCGCGTTCCGCGCCCGGCCCTTCCACCTTTTTGCCATCCAGCGTAATGCTGCCGGATTCCAGCGGCAGAAAGCCGGCGATGAGGTTCAGCAGCGTGGTTTTGCCACAGCCGGAAGGGCCTAACACCACCAACAGGTCTCGGCTGCCCAGCTGCAGGTTGATGTCCTGCAGCGCGGGTTGTCCGGCGTAACGCGGATTGAGATTGGTGATGTTAAGCATGCGGCCTCCGGTTATTTCGCTAAGGGTGCAACGAAGCGCGTGGTAACGAAGCTGCTGTAATCGCTATCCGCTTCTGGCACTTTGCCCTGCTCTTTCAGGAAGCCGGCGGTATCGACAATCGCCTTGTTCACCGGCTTGCCGAGCTGCTCTACCTGCTGCTGCGCGGTGAGATAGGTGTTGCCTTTCACCAGCACCGGCACATCCGCTTCGGGTACACCGCTCAGGCGCGCCAGCTTGCTCAGATTGTCTGACTGCTTCAGCCATTGCTCCGGATTGGCAATGTAAGCTTGTTGCGCTTCAACGGCGCTGCGGGCAAAGGCGGTGACGATTTCTGGATGCTGCTGCGCGAAGTCTTTACGCACCACCCACACATCAAGCGTTGGCGCGCCCCACTTGCCAACCTGCGAAGAATCCGTCAGCACCTTGCCATCTTTCTCCAGCTCATTTACCGCCGGAGACCAGACGTAAGCACCGTCAATGTCACCGCGTTTCCAGGCAGCAATAATCGCCGGTGGCTGCAGGTTGACTAAGGTCACTTGCGAAGGCTTGATGCCCCAATGCTTGAGCGCGGCGAGGAAGCTGTAGTGCGTAGTTGAGATGAATGGCACGGCGATGCGCTTGCCAATCAGGTCTTTGGGATCTTTGATGGTTTTCTTCACCACCAGCGCTTCGGAGTTACCGAGCTGTGAGGCCAGCAGGAAAGCTTCAATCGGCAGCTTTTGCGTGGCGGCGACCGCCAGCGGGCTGGAACCGATATTGCCAATCTGGACGTCGCCCGATGCCAGAGCACGCAACACGCTGGCTCCGCTATCAAATTTGCGCCAGTCCACGGTGGCACCGCTCTCTTTGGCGAAGGTGTTATCCGCCTGCGCCACTTTGGCCGGTTCCGCCGACGTCTGATACGCCACGGTAACGTTGACCGCTTGCGCCTGGAACGCCATCAGGGCCAGAGCCGCTGCGACCGCCGTTATTGTTTTTTTCATCGCCATCATCATTCACCCCAATGTGTTTTTGTCTGAGCAGTTTCTCCAGCAAGAGTAATTTCATAAAGGAATTAAAAATTATCCCTAATGACGATCCGTTCTTAGATCAACATCGGGTAAGGCTATGCAGGAAATGCAAATGGAAAGAAAAGGGAAATCGGTAAATATGTCACGCGCTCACATAGCAGCTGTGATATTGATAGACATCTCATTTTTCACTCTTAACGAGCGGTCCTGAATCCATGTCGATTGAGAAAGTCGCACACCTGGCTGGCGTGTCAAAAGCCACCGTTTCACGGGTTTTGAACCAGAATCCCGGCGTGCGCCCGGACACGCGCGCCAAAGTGCTGGCGGCCATCGACATCTGCGACTATCAACCCAACTTACTGGCGCGTCAGCTTCGTACCTCGCAAAGCCATATGTTGTTAGTGCTGATCCCTGACATCACCAATCCGTTCTGCTCACGCGTGGTTCAGGGCATTGAAGCCGAAGCGGAAGCGCAGGGTTACCACATTCTGCTGTGTAACTCAGGATCGCAGCTGCGGCGCGAAGCGGCCTACATCGCCCTGCTCACCGGCAAAGTGGTTGATGGCGTGATCACCATGGATGCCGCCAGCAGTTTGCAGGAGCTGAAAGAATTGATTGGCGATGCGCCTTGGGTGCAGTGCGCCGAATACGATCCGGCGATCGCCGCCTCAAGCGTAGCGATTGATAATAAAGAAGCAGCTTTCGAAACCGTGCGTTATCTGGCGAGTAAAGGCCGACGCCGTATTGCGCTGGTCAACTGTGATATGCGCTACCTCTATTCGCATAAGCGCGAAGAGGGATATCGCGCGGCGCTGGAGCAGCTGGAACTCAGCTGGTGCGGCGTGGCTTACGCCGAGAATGTCACCTGCGAATCGGGCAGTGCGGCCTTGCGCGAACTGCTGACACAGCCGGAACGGCCTGATGCGGTGTTTGCAGTGTCGGATGTGTTGGCGGTTGGCGTAATACACGCAGCGCTGGAAGCGGGTTTACGCGTGCCGGAAGATTTAGCGGTGGTGGGATTTGATGGCATCAACTTTACCAGCAGCCTGAATCCACCGCTGACGACGATTGAGCAGCCGATGAATCGCATGGGTGTGCGCAGCGTACAGCTGCTGCTGCAACGCATCCGCCAGCCCAACTCGTCGGTAGTACATGAAGTGTTGCCGTGGAAGCGCGTTGAACGCGCTTCCAGTTAACTCAGCGCCAAATCAGCAATACGCACGCGGCGGTGAGCAAGCCCATCGCCAGATTGAACATTTTCCACGCGCGTGGGCTGCGCAGCAGACGTCCAATCAGCGAGCCAAAGCCCATCCAGATCACCCCGGAAACCACATTTACCATGAACATGCCGAGGCTGATCGCCAGCACCGAATGCAGATATTCGCTCCCCGCCAGGCTGAAGCTGGCCACCGCACCGAGCGCCATCAGCCAGGCTTTCGGGTTGATCAGCTGCAGCAAGCCGCCTTGCCAGAATGGCATCTGCTTCACCGTCACATCGTCGGTTTCCAGCTTTTCATACTCGGCGCTGGCGATTTTCCACGCCAGCCACAGCAGATAAAGGCTACCGGCAATCTTCAGGATGAGATGCAGCGAAGGATAAAGCAGGATGAGACCGCCAATGCCAAATGCCACCATCAGCAACATGACTTGCATACCAATCATGATACCAATGAGCAGCGGAATGGTGCGCAGGAAGCCAAAATTAGCACCCGAGGCGGTAAGTAACATATTATTGGGCCCGGGCGTGATGGCCGCGACCCAAAGAAAACCTAACATTGATAAAAAAAGACTCAGTTCCATGTATATTCGGGTGCTCCTCACCCAGTAAAGCGAACAACCCATCGAAGCTATCAGCGACTTATGCATCAGACAAGCCTTTACCCAAGCTATTTTGATCGCCCCAGCGGCGAGCGCTTTAAACCACTGCGCGGATTCAGTAACGCGCATCTTCAAACGCTGCTGCCGCGCATTCTGCGCCGCCGCGTCACGTTGCGTCCGCACTGGCAGCGTCTTGACCTGCCGGACGGCGATTTTGTCGATTTAGCGTGGAGTGAAGATCCGGCGCAGGCGCGTCATAAACCGCGCATGGTGATGTTTCACGGCCTGGAAGGCAGCTTTCGCAGCCCGTATGCGCACGGCCTGATGCAGGCGTGTCAGGCGCGCGGCTGGCTGGCGGTGGTGATGCACTTTCGCGGCTGCAGCGGCGAGCCAAATCGCTTAAAGCGCATCTATCACTCCGGTGAAACTGAAGACGCCACCTACTTCCTTAACTGGCTGCAACGCGAATGGGGCAGCGTGCCGACCGCCGCTGTCGGCGTTTCGCTGGGCGGCAACATGCTGGCTTGCCTGCTGGGTCAACAAGGTCACGATGTGCCGATTGATGCCGCCATCGCCATCTCGGCGCCGCTGGCGCTGGAGCCGTGCAGCGGCAAGTTGGACGTTGGCTTCTCGCGCTTCTATCAGCACTATTTGCTGACGCAGCTGAAAAAGAACGCCACGCGCAAACTGCGCGCCTGGCCCGGCACGCTGCCGGTCGATCTCAGCCAGTTACGCGCTTTCCGCCGCTTACGTGAGTTCGATGATGCGATAACCGCACGGGCGCACGGTTTTATTGACGCCAACGACTATTATCAACGAGCCAGCGCGATGCCGCTGCTCACCGGCGTGCGCAAACCGCTGCTGATCATTCATGCGCAAGACGATCCCTTTATGACCGATGCCGTGATCCCGCAACCTGACCAGCTGTCAGCTTCCATTCAGTATCAGCTGACGCAGCAAGGCGGCCACGTCGGTTTCGTCGGCGGCACCTTGCTTAAACCGAAAATGTGGCTGGAACAGCGCGTGCCCGACTGGCTCTCAACCTATCTGGATGTGTAATTGTGATTATTCCCTGGCAAGAACTCGAAGCGGAGACGCTGGAAAACCTGATTGAAACCTTCGTGTTACGCGAAGGCACCGATTACGGCGAGCAGGAACGCAGTTTACTGCAAAAAGTCGCCGATGTGCGCCGCCAGCTGGAGCGCGGCGACGTGGTGCTGGTGTGGTCGGAACTGCATGAATCGATCAATATTATGCCGAAGGGTGAATTCCGCGGCTGATGCACCCAGCGGCAATTCGTGGTAACAATGCTCATCGCCGGACCTCACAGGGAGCTCTGTTATGTCAGCCAGGCATCCAATTATTGCCGTCACCGGTTCCAGCGGCGCCGGAACCACCACCACCAGCCTCGCCTTCCGCAAGATTTTCCAGCAGCTGAATCTGCATGCGGCGGAACTCGAGGGCGACAGTTTCCATCGCTTCACACGTCCCGAAATGGACATGGCGATCCGCAAAGCGCGCGATCTCGGTCGCCACATCAGCTACTTCGGCCCGGAAGCCAATGATTTCGGCCTACTGGAGCAGACGTTCAAACATTACGGCCAAACCGGCCTCGGCGAATCACGCAAATATCTGCACACCTACGATGAAGCGGTGCCGTGGAATCAGGTGCCGGGCACTTTCACGCCGTGGCAGCCGCTGCCGGAAAACACCGATGTGCTGTTTTATGAAGGCTTGCACGGCGGCGTGGTCACGCAGCAGCAAAATGTGGCGGAGCATGTCGATTTGCTGGTTGGCGTGGTACCGATTGTTAACCTTGAGTGGATTCAGAAGCTGGTGCGTGACACCGGCGAGCGCGGCCATTCACGCGAAGCGGTGATGGATTCGGTGGTACGTTCGATGGAGGATTACATTAACTTCATCACGCCACAGTTCTCGCGCACCCACATTAACTTCCAGCGCGTGCCGACCGTTGATACCTCAAACCCGTTTGCCGCCCGCGAAATTCCCTCGCTCGACGAAAGCTTCGTGGTGATTCATTTCCGTGGCCTGGAAGGCATCGCGTTCCCCTATCTGCTGGCGATGATTCAGGGATCGTTTATTTCCCACATCAATACGCTGGTGGTGCCGGGCGGCAAAATGGGATTGGCGATGGAGCTGATTATGCTGCCGCTGGTTCAGCGACTGATTGAAGGGAAGCGAATTGAGTAGGTTTGGTGCGGGCTGTGAAAAGGGAGGCATGAATGCCTCCCCTACGACCGATTACAACTCGACAACCTCATAGCTGTGGGTAATTTCCACGCCTTTTCCGAGCATGATCGCCACCGAGCAATATTTTTCCGCCGACAGATCAACCGCGCGCGCAACCGCTTTATCGCTCAACGCTTTGCCGCTGACAATAAAATGTAGGTTAATGGTGGTAAAAATGCGTGGCGCCTCTTCACGGCGTTCTGAGGTGAGTTTCACTTCGCAATCGGCCACATCGCTGCGCCCTTTTTGCAGGATCGAAACCACATCAATGGCGCTACAGCCGCCCGCGGCCATCAGCACCATCTCCATTGGACTTGGCGCTTTATCACCGGAATTACCGTCCATTAATACCTGATGGCCAGATGAGGATTCTCCGAGAAAGGTAAGACCTTCCACCCATTTCACTCGTGCCTGCATTATTCTCTCTCCTGAAGCGGCGGTTTTGCCGCCAGAGTACGCTTTCACCTGACAAACAGCAATCCAGAGTAATCCCCCTTCTGCTGAAGCGAGACAACACAAGACAGCTCGCAAAAGCTGTGCTACAAACAGTGCTGAAAATATTTTCGTCATCACAGACGAAGGCCGGAAGAATCAAAAGCGTAGCTTAAGAGTCCACCCGGAATAATTTTTCCTTTACTGGAAACGCTCGACGATTAAACCGCCTGACAGGGAAAAATGCCCCCTGTATTTTGGGCACGATTACAACAGAGGATAATAGCGAATGGTTCTCGGCAAACCGCAAACAGACCCTACACTCGAATGGTTCCTGTCCCATTGCCATATTCACAAATATCCATCCAAAAGCACGCTCATCCATCAGGGTGAGAAAGCGGAAACGCTGTACTACATCGTAAAAGGTTCCGTAGCGGTACTGATTAAAGATGAAGAAGGCAAAGAGATGATTCTCTCCTACCTCAATCAGGGAGATTTCATTGGCGAACTCGGTCTTTTCGAAGAAGGCCAGGAACGTAGTGCCTGGGTACGTGCGAAGTCTGCCTGCGAAGTGGCTGAAATTTCATACAAAAAATTCCGTCAGCTGATTCAGGTAAACCCGGATATTTTAATGCGACTTTCGTCGCAAATGGCGCGTCGTCTGCAAGTCACATCTGAGAAAGTGGGCAACCTTGCCTTCCTCGATGTAACCGGACGCATCGCGCAAACGCTGCTAAATCTGGCCAAACAGCCAGATGCGATGACTCACCCAGACGGGATGCAAATCAAAATCACCCGTCAGGAGATTGGTCAGATCGTGGGTTGCTCACGCGAAACCGTGGGTCGTATCCTGAAAATGCTGGAAGATCAGAACCTGATCTCCGCACACGGTAAAACCATCGTCGTTTACGGCACCCGCTAATTTCTTCTCACCCACGGCGTGATGGCAACATCGCGCCGTTTCTATTTGCGATGAGCTGATGTGGCGCCGAATCATCTATCATCCCGAAGTTAACTATGCGCTGCGGCAAACGCTGGTGCTGTGCCTGCCTGTGGCTCTCGGCTGGCTGTTTGGCGATCTGCAAAAAGGTCTGCTGTTCTCATTAGTGCCGGCCTGCTGCAACATGGCGGGGCTGGATACGCCGCACAAACGCTTCTTCAAACGCCTGATTGTGGGTGGTTCGCTGTTTGCCACCGGCAGTTTCCTGATGCAAATCCTCACCGCTTACCAGATTCCGCTGCCGCTGATTTTGCTGGCGCTACCATTGCTGATTGGCGTGACCGGCGAAATCGGTCCGCTGCATGCGCGCTTGCTGCCCGCAACTTTGATAGCCGCCATCTTTACGCTCAGCTTAGTGGGACGCATGCCGATGTGGGTGCCGCCGCTGCTCTACATTGGCGGCACGCTGTGGTACGGCTTATTCAACTGGTTCTGGTTCTGGCTGTGGAAAGAGCAGCCGATGCGCGAGTCGCTCAGCCTGCTGTTCCGCGAACTGGCGGATTATTGCGATGCCAAATACACCTTACTGACGCAGTTAACCGATCCAGAAAAAGCGCTTCCACCGCTGCTGGCGCGTCAGCAAAAGGCGGTCGATCTCATCACCACCTGCTATCAGCAAATGCATATGCTGTCGGCCAGCCGCGATAACAGCCACAAACGCCTGACGCGCGCTTTTCAGGTGGCGCTGGATTTACAGGAACACATCTCGGTGAGTTTGCATCAGCCGGAAGAGGTGCAGAAGCTGGTTGAGGAGAGCCACGCCGAAGCGGTGATTCGCTGGAACGCCAAAATCATCTCGGCGCGGCTGCGCGTGCTGGCGGATGCGATTCTCTACCATCAGCTGCCAGACCGTTTCCACATGGAGAAACAGCTCGGCGCGCTGGAGAAAATTGCGCGCCAGCATCCGGATAATCCGGTCGGCAACTTCTGCCTGTATCACTTCAGCCGCATCGCCCGCGTATTGCGTACGCAGAAACCGCTCTACACGCGTGACCTGATGGCCGATCGCCAGCGCCGTTTGCCGCTGTTGCCGGCGCTGCGCAGTTATCTGTCATTCAAATCCACCGCGTTACGCACCGCGGCACGCTTCGCCGTAATGCTGATGTTTGGCAGTTCGCTGGCGCTGTTCTTTAACATCCCCAAACCTTACTGGATTCTGATGACCATCATGTTCGTCAGCCAGAACGGTTACAGCGCGACGCGCGTGCGTATCCAGCACCGTGCGCTGGGCACCTTTGCCGGTTTGCTGATCGCCGCCGCCTCATTACGGCTGGCGGTGCCGGAATCGATCACCTTGCTGTTTATGCTGGGGATCACGCTGGCGAGTTATCTGATCACGCGTAAATATTACGGCTGGTCGATGATTGGCTTCACCGTCACGGCGGTGTATTCGCTGCAGCTGCTGTCGCTCAATGGCGCGCAGTTTCTGCTGCCGCGCATGATGGATACCTTGATGGGCTGCTTGATTGCCTTCGCCGGGATGATTTGGCTGTGGCCGCAGTGGCAAAGCGGGCTGCTGCGCAAGAACGCGCACGATGCGCTGGAAGCCTATCAGGAAGCGCTGCGAATGTTGTTAGGCCCGGAACAGTCGCCGGAGAAACTGGCTTATCAGCGCATGAAGGTTAATCAGGCGCACAACGCGCTGTTCAACTCATTGAACCAGGCATCGAGCGAGCCAGGCTTTAATTTGCAATACCTGAAAGATATGCGCATGTGGGTTACGCACAGTCAGTTTATCGTCGAGCATATTAACGCCATGACGATTCTGGCGCGTGAGCACACCATGTTGACGGCGAAGCTAGCGGAACGTTATCTGCAATCCTGTGAAATCGCGCTGCAGCGTTGTCAGCAGCGGCTGGCGTATGACGGGCCGGGCAACGACAGCAATATTCTGGAAGCGCCGGAGAATCTCAATGAAGGGCCGGTGACGATTGTCGAACAGCATGTGAAGCGGATTTTGCAGCACCTCAGCGTGATGCACACCATCTCTTCGCTGGCGTGGAGCCAGCGACCGCATCATGGTCGCTGGCTCAAGGTGTTACGTCCGAAAGCGGATTAAGCAGCCAGCACCTTTTCAATCGCGCTGGCGAAACGCGTCATGCCTTCGGCGATATCGGTAGGTTCAATCACCAGCGACGGCACAAAACGAATCACGTCGGTACCGGCGGTGAGAATCATCAGCCCTTCCGCTGCAGAAGCATTGAGGATGTCACGCGCCTTGCTGGCGAACTGCGGCTTCAGCGCGGCACCAATCAGCAGACCTTTGCCACGAATTTCGCTGAAGATATCGAATTTGCTGTCGATGGCTTGCAGCGCTTCAACAAACTGCTGACGACGCGCTTCCACACCTTCCAGCACTTCTGGCGTATTGATGATATCCAGCGCAGTTTCAGCGATGGCACAGGCCAGCGGATTGCCGCCGTAAGTGGTGCCGTGAACGCCCGGCGCCATCACCGAGGCAATTTCGTTGGTGGTCAACATCGCACTGACCGGGAAACCGCCGCCCAGCGCTTTCGCGCTGGTAATAATATCGGGCTTGATACCGTAATGCTCATACGCAAACAGTTTGCCGCTACGTCCCATGCCGCTCTGCACTTCATCGAGTACCAGCAGCGCATTATGTTCATCGCACAGCGCGCGCAGACCTTGCATAAATTCTGGCGTGGCCGGCATCACGCCGCCTTCGCCCTGAATCGGCTCGACCACGATGGCGCAGGTGTGATCATCAATCACCGTTTTCACCGCATTGAGATCGTTGAACGGCACATGC
The DNA here is from genome assembly GCF_024707505.1 of Pantoea sp. SOD02. Classification (GTDB taxonomy): domain Bacteria; phylum Pseudomonadota; class Gammaproteobacteria; order Enterobacterales; family Enterobacteriaceae; genus Pantoea; species Pantoea symbiotica. The sequence continues at coordinate 3,843,142 of NZ_CP102604.1, forward strand.
ACGATATCCGCCGGTTTTGGACCGAAGCCATCGGAGTATTTCGGCTGGCCGCCAACCGACACGGTGAACAGCGTGCGGCCGTGGAAGGCGTTATGGAAGGCGATGATTTTGCTTTTAAACGGGCTGTGTTTTTTGCAGGCGTAATAACGCGCCAGCTTGAATGCTGCTTCGTTAGCTTCCGCGCCGGAGTTACCGAAAAACACCCGATCGGCAAAGGTCGCGGCAATCAGTTTACTCGCCAGACGCAGCGCCGGTTCGTTGGTGAACACGTTGCTGGTGTGCCACAGCGTTTCGCCCTGGGTTTTCAGCGTTTCCACCAGCGCCGGATGACAATGCCCCAATGCAGTCACCGCGATCCCGCCAGAGAAATCGATATACTCTTTGCCCTGCTGATCCCACACTCGGCTGCCTTTACCTTTTACCGGCACAAACTGCGCAGGTGCATAAACAGGCAAAATAACGTTATCGAACGTTTCCCGGGTTACCGCTAGTTTTTCCGCTGCCATTGACGACCTCATCGGGTTATTTGTTGAGCTGATGTGAAAATATAATCACAAAATATGCATAAAAAATCACACGAAGGCAAACATAAGTTACGCGTTGAGGAAATTAGCCAGCAGCTGATGCCCTTGCTCACTGAGGATGCTTTCCGGATGGAACTGCACGCCTTCCAGCGGCAAGGTGCGATGGCGGAAACCCATGATCTCATCCGGCTGGCCGTCGCGCAGGGTCCACGCGGTGACTTCAAACTCAGCGGGCAGCGTATCGCGCGCCACAATCAATGAGTGATAGCGCGTCACGGTAAGCGGATTATTCAGATCGCGAAACACACCTTGATTAGCGTGCTGGATCAGCGAGGTTTTGCCGTGCATCACCTGGCGCGCGCGCACCACCTTCGCTCCATAGGCTTGCGCAATCGCCTGATGCCCAAGGCAAACGCCAAGGATCGGCACGCACCCGGCGAAATGGCGAATTGCCGCGAGCGAGATGCCAGATTGATCCGGCGTACACGGGCCCGGCGAAATCACCAGATGCGTCAGCGGCAGCGCTGCCATCTCTTCCAGCGTAATGGCGTCATTGCGCACCACGCGCACCTCCGCGCCCAGTTCGCAAAAGTACTGATAGAGATTCCAGGTGAAGGAGTCGTAGTTATCGATTAGCAGCAGCATAGCGCCCTCAGGCCAGTAAAAGCGACGCAATTCTACCCATTTTAGTTCGCCGGGCTCACCACTTTCGCAAACTGCGCGGTAAGCGGCGCCAGATCGCCTGCGACACCAGCCGAGATCGCGGCGCGCCACGCATCGCGTTCGAGTGTTTCCCACGCAAGCTGATAACCGGCATGCAGTGCCAGCTGCTCGAAGAAGATGCGCTGCGCGCGGCCATTGCCGGCGCGGAACGGGTGCAGTACGAAGATCTCACAGTAATAATGCGCGATACGCGCCACGAAAACTTCCTGCTCAAGGTCAGCCAGGCCGCGCTCTTCCTCCAGCGCCTGCATCAGCGTGTTGCCCTCTTTCTCGATGTACTCGCAATGACAATACGGCGTTTCATCGCGCCAGATATCGATGGTGCGCAATTCCCCCGCCCAGCTGTAGAGATCCTGAAACAGCCTGTGATGAATATGGCAAAGACGTGGCAAACCGATGCTGCGCTGGCCAAGTTCTAACGTCGCCAGGCGCGCGGTGCTGAAAGCCAGTTCCGCTTTGCGCAGTTGGGCTTCATCATGAATATCGAGACGATTCTTCAGCACACTGTCGTTGTGCCACAGATAGGGATCGCGAACCGCTAAGCTGTTATCCGCCATATTGCCTCCTCAGTGACGCCAGGCGTTCTTCGGCATGTTCGGCCTCGATGAGCGGCTCACTGGACGTGTAACCGGCCAGTCGGCAGCTGGCTTGATAGCTCGCAGCACGGCGCTGCTGCCACAAGGTGGCTTTCTGTTTCTCGGTGAGTTTGCTGGTCATAGCGCCTCCGGCAAGCAGTGAGCCCTAAGTATAAGCAGCAATTTTTTGCTTTGCCGGAGTGCAAATGACGCGCCAAAGGAAAATGGCGCGTTTAAGAATTAAGGCAGGACTTTGGCGGAGAGGATAACAATCGGTTTTGATGGCACATTTTGGTACGGACCGACATCTTTAGTCGGGACCTGCGCAATCTTGTCGATCACATCCTGGCCTTTCACAACTTTACCAAACACCGCATACCCGAAATCACGCTGACCGTGATCGAGGAAAGCGTTATCGGCTACGTTGAGGAAGAACTGGCTGGTGGCGCTATCTTTATCTGCGGTACGCGCCATCGAAATGGTGCCGCGCAGATTACGCAAGCCGTTGTCGGCTTCGTTTTTGATCGGCGCTACCGTTTGCTTCTGCTGCATATCGGTAGTGAAACCGCCGCCCTGAATCATAAAACCAGGGATCACGCGGTGGAAAATGGTGTTGTTGTAGAAACCATTGTTGACGTAATCAACGAAGTTTTTCACCGAAACCGGGGCTTTCTGGTTGTTCAGTTCGAGTTCAATATTGCCTGCAGAAGTGGTGAGCAGCACATGTGGATCTCCTTTTGCGGCAAGCGCGGCAGAAGATACAGAAGAGAGCGCTAACAGGGCAACCGCCGCTGTCAAAGTACGTTTAAGCATGAAAGATTCCTTACCATGGAGAGCTAGCTCAAAAACGAGATTGATTGTAAAGAGCATGTGATCCAAGAGCCAGCGTTTTACCGATATTTACGCGGATGTTGCTATTGTCATACTTTTGCCACCACGCAATCATTTGCGTGACTAAAATCACACTCTCAATGAAATATTTCCGCCTTGTTACACTCGTTGTTTATTAAGATCACAGCAACACTTACAATTCATGACACTTTTTGCCAATCTCGGCGCTTAACAGGTTCAGAACATGACAAACCGTAATCGCATTGGCCTTACCTGGATTAGCTATTTCTCCTATGCGCTCACCGGCGCACTGGTGATCGTTACCGGTATGGTGCTGGACAATATCGCGCAGTATTTCCAGCGCCCTATTTCAGAAATGAGCAACACCTTCACATTCCTTAATGCGGGCATTTTGGTGTCGGTGTTCCTGAACGCCTGGCTGATGGTGATTGTGCCGTTGAAGCGCCAGTTGATCTTTGGCTTCGTGCTGATGATCCTCGCCGTTGCGGGTCTGATGACCAGCCACGATCTCACCGTCTTCTCGCTGTGCATGTTCATCCTCGGCGTGGTGAGCGGCATCACCATGTCGATTGGTACCTTCCTGATCACCCATCTTTACGATGGTCGTCAGCGCGGCGCACGTCTGCTGTTTACCGATTCGTTCTTCAGCATGGCAGGCACCATCTTCCCGATCATCGCCGGTATTCTGCTGGCGCGCGCGCTGCCGTGGTATTGGGTTTACGCCTGCATCGGCATCATTTATGTCGCCATCTTTGTGCTGACGCTATTCATTGAGTTCCCGGTGCTGAAAAGCGAAGCGGCTAAGCCAGGCGTTGAGAAAGAGAAATGGGGCATCGGCGTGCTGTTCCTGTCGATTGCGGCGCTGTGCTACATCCTCGGTCAGCTCGGCTTTATTTCATGGGTGCCGGAATATGCCACCAAATCGATGGGCATGGATATCGCCGCTGCCGGTCAGCTGGTGGGTAACTTCTGGACCGCGTACATGGTCGGCATGTGGGTGTTCAGCTTCGTGCTGCGCTTCTTCGATCTGCAGCGCATCCTGATGGTGCTGGCCGCGCTGGCAACCGGTTTGATGTACTGGTTTGTCACCTCTAAAGACGCCAGCATGCTGCACTGGATCATCATGACACTGGGCTTCAGCTCAAGCGCGATTTACACCACCATCATCACGCTGGGTTCGCTGCAAACCAAGGTCTCTTCACCGAAGCTGGTGAACTTCATCCTGACCTGCGGCACCGTCGGCACTATGCTGACGTTCGTGGTAACCGGCCCAATCGTGGCGCAAGGTGGCGCACATGCCGCGCTCTCTACCGCTAACGGTTTGTACGCCGTGGTGTTTGTGATGTGTGTTCTGCTCGGCTTTGTGACCAAACATCGCCAGCACGGCCACGTAACGCACTAAGTTTGATGGGCGGACCTCGGTCCGCCCTGCTCCTCAGCGTTTGAAGGTTACCGCTTCTTTTTCCGCTAAATAGATCTCGCTGCTGGCGGGCTGCGTCGCTGCCACCAACACGCCTTTCCGCAGTGAATAACGTACCGGCACCTGACGCCGCACCGCATCAAATCCACTCTCCGCCGGCAGAATAATCAAACTGGCATCATTACCTGCCTCAATACCGTAATTCGCCAGCTGCATGGTTTTGGCGCTGTTCGCGGTAATCAGCTGCAAACCATTATCAATCTGCTCGTAGCCCATCAGCTGACAGACATGCAATCCCATATGCAGTACCTGCAACATGCTGGCAGTGCCGAGCGGATACCAGGGATCGAACACATCATCGTGCCCGAAACAGACGTTGATGTTTGCTTCCAGCAGCTCTTTCACCCGCGTGATGCCACGACGTTTCGGATAGCTATCAAAGCGCCCTTGCAGGTGGATATTCACCAGCGGATTGGCAACAAAGTTGATATTTGAGAGCTTGAGCAGACGGAACAGCCGCGAAGTATAGGCATTATTGTATGAGTGCATCGCCGTGGTGTGGCTGGCGGTGACGCGCTCGCCGTTGCCATCACGGTGCGCCAGCGCCGCCACGGTTTCCACAAAGCGCGACTGCTCATCGTCGATCTCGTCGCAGTGCACATCCACCAGCCGATCGTAGCGATTAGCCAGCGCAAAGGTTTTATGCAGCGACTCCACGCCATATTCGCGAGTGAATTCGTAGTGCGGAATCGCGCCCACCACATCCGCGCCCATGCGCAGCGCCTCTTCCAGCAACGCTTCGCCGTTGGGATAAGAGAGAATGCCTTCCTGCGGAAACGCCACAATCTGGATGTCGATCCACGGCGCCATTTCCGCTTTCACTTCCAGCATCGCTTTTAACGCGGTGAGCGTGGGATCGGAGACATCCACGTGAGTACGCACATGCTGAATGCCGTTGGCGATTTGCCACTTCAAGGTTTGCTGCGCGCGCTGTTTCACATCGTCATGGCTCAGCAGCGCTTTGCGCTCCGCCCAGCGTTCGATGCCTTCAAACAGCGTGCCGGATTGGTTCCACGCGGGTTCGCCGGCGGTTTGCGTGGTGTCGAGGTGAATATGCGGCTCGATAAACGGTGCGCTCGCCAGTCCGCCCTGCGCATCAAGCGCGTCTGGCTGTGCTGCGGTTTGCGGCGGCTGCGGGCGAATCTGCGCAATCTTGCCGTTATCGATTTCGATCTGCCACAAGCCCTGCTGGCCCGCTAAGCGCAGGTTGTTGATCCACTTCAGTGACGGGTTTGCCATGCCGTACTCCTGTAAAACACAAAACCTAAAACTAGCATGAAAAAGGAAAACCAACGTAGGGTTGCCGCGTATGGCGTAAGGCTTGTCAGATAAGCGTAAATCGGTCGCCATGAATGGCGACCCTACGGTGATTTTGTAGGGTGCGCATTCATGCGCACCTGGTTACATATGCAATTTATTGCTTAACTGAGCGGCATTACGCCATTTATGGCAACCAGAACAATAATCAACCAAATAAGCCACTTAACTAATTCGTTCAAAATCAGCCACATACCTCAAAATGGGTATATAGGGGCGCGCTTGATGTACATCAATAAGCGCCAAAAGCGCCGCGTTAAGGTAGGCGCAGATACCGCAATTTTTGAGGCAAGCATGAGCAAGCACAGTGTCGTTATTATTGGCAACGGCATGGTCGGCCACCGCTTTATAGAAGAACTTATCGACAAAGATCAATCCAGTGAGTTTGCGATAACCGTTTTCTGTGAAGAACCTCGCGTCGCCTATGACCGCGTCCACCTTTCCGCCTATTTTTCCCATCACACCGCCGAAGAACTCTCGCTGGTTCGCGAAGGATATTACGAAAAGCATCAGGTTAATCTGCTGCTCGGCGAACGTGCCATCACCATCAACCGCGACGAAAAACTGATTCACTCGAATACCGGTCGCGCGGTGCATTACGACACGCTGATTTTCGCCACCGGCTCTTATCCGTGGATTCCACCGATTAAAGGCGCGGAAGGCAGCGATTGCTATGTCTATCGCACCATTGAAGATCTCAACGCCATTGAAGCCTGTTCACGCCGCAGCAAACGCGGCGCGGTGATTGGCGGCGGCCTGTTAGGGCTGGAAGCGGCAGGCGCGCTGAAAAACCTTGGCGTCGAAACCCACGTCATTGAGTTCGCGCCGGTGCTGATGGCGGAACAGCTCGATCCTCAAGGTGGCGAGCAGCTGCGCCGTAAGATTGAGCAGATGGGCGTGCGCGTTCATACCGGTAAAAACACCCAGCAAATCGTCCATCACCCACAAGGCGGTAAAACGCTGGAGTTTGCTGACGGCAGCGCGCTGGATGTCGATTTCATTGTCTTCTCCACCGGCATTCGCCCGCAGGACAAGCTGGCTAAACAGTGCGGCCTGCAGCTTGGCGCACGCGGCGGTATCGCCATTGACGATCACTGCCAGACCAGCGATACAAACATCTTCGCCATCGGTGAATGTGCCGCCTGGCAGAACCGTATTTATGGCTTAGTCGCGCCAGGCTACAAGATGGCGCAAGTCGCCAGCGACCGGCTGGTTGGCCGCGATAACGCGTTTGCCGGAGCGGATATGAGCGCCAAGCTGAAACTGCTGGGCGTTGATGTCGGTGGCATTGGTGATGCGCATGGCCGCACGCCGGGCGCGCGTAGCTTCGTGTGGCTCGACGAGCAGAAAAATATCTATAAGCGCCTGATCGTCAGCGAAGATAACCGCACGCTGCTCGGCGCGGTATTAGTCGGTGATACCAGCGATTACGGCAATCTGCTGCAGCTGGCGCTGAATAACATCGCGTTACCGGAAAATCCGGCCTTGCTGATCCTGCCCGCAGGCAGCGGCGAGAAGCCGGTGATGGGCGCTGATGCGCTGCCGGACAGCGCGCAAATCTGCTCCTGCTTCGACGTCAGCAAAGGCGATATCGTCAAAGCGGTGCAAGGCGGTTGCCACACCGTCGCGGCGCTGAAAACCGAAACCCGCGCCGGAACCGGCTGCGGCGGCTGTATTCCGTTGATTACTCAGGTGCTGAATGCTGAACTGAGCCGTCAGGGCATCGAGGTCAACAATCATTTGTGCGCGCATTTCCCTTACTCGCGTCAGGAGTTGTATCACCTGATTCGCGTGGAAGAGATCACTTCGTTCGACGCGCTACTGGCGAAATATGGTCAGGGCTACGGCTGCGAAGTGTGTAAACCGACGGTCGGTTCGCTGCTGGCGTCCTGCTGGAATGAATATGTGCTGAAGCCACAGCTCGCGCCGCTGCAGGACAGCAACGACTTGTTCCTCGGCAATATCCAGAAAGACGGCACTTACTCAGTGATCCCGCGTTCGGCCGGTGGCGAAATCACGCCGGAAGGATTGATGGCGATTGGCGCCGTAGCGCGGCAGTACAATCTCTACACCAAAATCACCGGCTCGCAGCGTATTGGCCTGTTTGGTGCGCAGCGCGACGATCTGCCGGCTATCTGGACGCAGCTGATTGATGCCGGTTTTGAAACCGGACAAGCGTATGCCAAAGCGCTGCGCATGGCGAAAACCTGCGTCGGCAGCGTCTGGTGCCGCTTTGGCGTGGGCGACAGCCTCGGCTTCGGCATTGAGCTGGAGCATCGCTACAAAGGCATTCGCACCCCGCACAAGATGAAGTTTGGCGTCTCCGGCTGCACGCGAGAATGCGCCGAAGCGCAGGGCAAAGACGTTGGCATCATCGCCACCGAGAAAGGCTGGAACCTGTATGTGTGCGGCAACGGCGGCATGAAGCCACGTCACGCCGATTTGCTGGCCGCCGATCTCGATCGCGATACGCTGCTGCGCTACCTCGACCGCTTCATGATGTTCTACATCCGCACCGGCGACCGCCTGCAGCGCACCTCGCTGTGGCTGGAAAGCATGGACGGCGGCATTGATTATCTGCGCAGCGTGATTATCGATGACAAACTCGGCCTGAATTCACAGCTGGAAACGGAGCTGGCGCGTCTGCGCGCGGCGGTGGAATGTGAGTGGACCGCAACGGTGCAGGATCCACAACAGCAGCGCCACTTCAGCACCTTTATCAACAGCGATCGGCGCGATCCGCTGGTGCAGCATATCAACCAACGCGATCAGCATCGTCCGGCGCAACCCGCCGAGCGCATTGCGGTCACTCTGATTGAGGAGATCGACGCATGAGCCAGTGGCATTCGGTGTGTGAACTCAGCCAAATTCTGCCTGCGACCGGCGTATGCGCGCTGATCAACGGCCAGCAGATTGCTATCTTTCGTCCGCATGACGATGAGCAACTCTACGCCTTAAGCAATATCGATCCTTTCGCCCAGGCCAGCGTGTTATCACGCGGCCTGATTGCGGAGCACCAGCAGGCGCTGTGGGTGGCAAGTCCACTGAAGAAACAGCGCTTCCGCCTGAACGATGGCCTTTGTCTGGAAGACGAAGCGCGCTCGGTGGCGAGCTATCCGGTGCGCGTTAGCGATGGCAAGGTCGAGATCTGCGCCTGACAGCATTCCTTCACTTTATGAGACGTCACTATGTTTACTGACACCCTGAATAAATGCGCCGCCAACGCGGCGCGCATTGTGCGTACGGCGCAGCACAGCCCGCTGGCCTTCTGGATCAGCTCGGCGATGGCGGGCGCCTATGTTGGCCTGGCGATTATCCTGATCTTCACGCTCGGTAATCTGGTCGAACCGGCTTATCGTCCGCTGCTGATGGGAGCGACTTTCGGTATCGCCTTAACGCTGGTGATCATCGCCGGTTCCGAGCTGTTCACCGGTCACACCATGTTCCTGACCATCGGCGTGAAAGCGGGCAGCATCAAGCAAGGTCAGATGTGGTGCGTGCTGCCGCAAACCTGGCTGGGTAATCTTATCGGTTCAGTATTGGTCGCACTGATTTATTACTATGCGGCAGGTCCGCTGCTGCCGAATGCCGGATCGCTGCTGCACAGCGCGGCACTGGCGAAAACCACGCAGCCAGCCATGGCGCTGTTCTTTAAAGGCGCGCTGTGTAACTGGCTGGTTTGTCTGGCGATTTGGATGGCGGTGCGTACCGAAGGAACGGCGAAATTCATCGCCATCTGGTGGTGTTTGCTGGCGTTCATCGCTTCCGGCTACGAACACTCGATTGCCAATATGACGGTCTTTGCGCTGTCGTGGTTTGGTCAGCATAATGCGGACTTCACAATGAGCGGCATCGGCCACAACTTGCTGTGGGTGACGCTGGGCAATATGTTCTCCGGCATGGTGCTGATGGGCCTCGGTTATTGGTACGCCACACCGCAGGCGCAGCGCCCGCAGGCCGAAGCGCAAGCCGCGCCGCTTAAAACGGCATAACACTTTTTCAGCCCGCCTTGCGCGGGCTTTTTTCAGGATGAGCTATGGACTACTTTCCGCTGTTTTGCCGCCTGCAAGGCAAACGCTGTTTGCTGGTTGGCGGTGGCGATGTAGCAGAACGCAAAGCGCGTTTGCTACTGGACGCCGGTGCCGATTTGCAGGTTGGCGCGCTGGATTTCTCCCCCGCTTTTCAGCAGTGGGCACAACAGGGAAAGGTGACCTTATTACCCGGCGCGTTTAATGAGCGCTGGCTCGAGGATTGTTGGCTGGTGATTGCCGCCACCGATGATGATGCGGTTAATCAGCAGGTTGGCGATGCGGCGGAGTTGCGTCGCATCTTCTGCAATCTGGTGGATGCACCGCAGGAAGCCAGCGCGATAATGCCATCGATTGTCGATCGTTCGCCGCTGATGATTGCCGTGTCGTCTGGCGGTCGCGCACCGGTGCTGGCGCGTTTACTGCGCGAAAAACTCGAAGCGATGCTGCCACAACATCTTGGTGAGTTAGCGTCATTAGCTGGATCGCTGCGCAGTCGCGTCAAACGTACCTTTAACAGCATGGCGCAGCGGCGCGCCTTCTGGGAACGCTTCTTCGTGAGCGATCGGCTGGCGCAAACGCTGGCGAATGGCGATCGGCCACGCGCGCAACACATCGTCGAAACCTTGTTCGATGCGCCGCTGTTGCAGCAAGGCGAAGTGGTACTGGTCGGCGCCGGGCCGGGCGATGCGGGACTGTTGACGCTGAAAGGCTTGCAGCATATTCAGCAGGCCGATGTGGTGGTGTATGACCGCCTGGTCTCCGAACCGATTCTCAATCTGGTACGCCGCGATGCGGAGCGCATCTTTGTCGGCAAACAAGCCGGCAATCACTGCGTACCGCAATCGCAGATCAACCAGGTTTTACTTGAGCAGGCACAGAGCGGCAAGCGCGTAGTGCGCCTCAAAGGCGGCGATCCCTTTATCTTCGGTCGCGGTGGTGAAGAGCTGGAACTGCTGGCGCAGCACAACATCCCGTTTAGCGTGGTGCCGGGTATTACGGCCGCATCGGGCTGTGCTGCCTATAGCGGCATTCCGCTGACGCATCGCGACCACGCGCAGAGCGTGCGTTTCGTCACCGGCCATTTGCAGCAGCATGGCGAAATCGAGTGGCGCAAGCTGGCGGCAGAACAGCAAACGCTGGTGTTCTATATGGGGCTGGCGCAGGCGCCGGAAATCCAGCAGCAGCTGTTACAGCACGGCATGGATGCTGCGATGCCGGTAGCGATTGTGCAGAATGGCACCACGCCGCAGCAGCGCGTAGAGACCGCAACGCTGGCGGAACTGGCCACGCTGGCGCAGCAGTTTGCCAGTCCGGCTCTGATTATTGTTGGTCGCGTAGTGGAACTGCGTTCACAGTTACGCTGGTTCTGACACGGCAAAAAACTGTACAGCGCTGCGCTTTGTCGCCAGACTACAGGCCATCTTTCTCATCAATAAGGAGTTTCCATGCGCGTTGCTTCACTGGTTTGCGCGTTGTTATTGCCGTTGAGCGCGGTTGCTACCGCTGCACCCGTTACCTGGTCGAACGTGGTGGGTGAATGGCAAGTGGTGGCGGTAACGCCTAAGAAGGAAGTCGGCCAACTGTATATCAAGAATGATCCGCAGTTTATGGGCGCGCGCGTGGCGTTTAAGCCAAATGCGATAACCTGGACGCGCGGTACTGACGAGCGCAGCATCAATCCTTCCGTCGATAACTGCAACGCTAAACCACGTCTCAGCGCCGCCAATGGCGCGGGACAGGATCGTGATTTCACCTTCCGTTATGGCTTCAATGTGAGCTGTGGCAATCAGGCGTGGGGACCTGCGCCAGGCGCGGTGATCAGCGTGCTGGCTGACGGTAACGCCCGCTTGTTCTGGGATGGCGCGGAACTGGCGTTACATCGCATCAAATAAAAAACGGCGGGTCAAAATGACCCGCCGTTCTGTTCTATCCCACTAGCCGCTTACGGCTGTGCGACAAAGCCTACCGCTTCGTACACTTTCTTCAGCGTTTCCTGCGCATGGGCGCGGGCTTTCGCTGCGCCATCGCGCATCACCTGATTCAGCAGCTCTTCGTCGTTACGGAAACGATGATAACGCTCCTGCAGTTCGGTCAGCATGCCGGAAACCGCTTCAGCCACTTCACCTTTCAGGTGGCCGTACATTTTGCCTTCGAACTCTTGCTCCAACTGCGCAATGCTTTTACCGGTCACGCCCGCGAGAATATCCAGCAGGTTAGAAACGCCGGCCTTCTCTTTAACGTCGTAGCGCACCACTGGCGGCTCGGCGGAATCAGTCACCGCGCGTTTGATCTTCTTCACCACCGCTTTGGTGTCTTCCAGCAGGCCAATCACGTTGTTACGGTTGTCGTCTGACTTGGACATTTTCTTGGTCGGCTCAAGCAGCGACATCACGCGTGCACCCGATTTCGGAATGAACGGCTCAGGCACTTTGAACACATCGCCATACAGCGCATTGAAACGCTGGGCAATATCGCGGCTCAGCTCCAGATGCTGCTTCTGATCTTCGCCAACCGGTACCTGATTGGTTTGATACAGCAGGATATCGGCCGCCATCAGCACCGGATAATCAAACAGGCCTGCGGTGATGTTTTCCGAGTAGCGCGCGGATTTATCTTTAAACTGCGTCATGCGGCTCAGTTCGCCGAAATAGGCGTAACAGTTCAGCACCCAGCTCAGCTGCGCATGCTCTGGCACGTGCGACTGAACAAAGATGGTGCTTTTCGCCGGGTCGATGCCGCAGGCAAGATAGAGCGCTAAGGTATCCAGCGTGGCTTTACGCAGCGCGGTTGGATCCTGACGTACGGTGATGGCGTGCAGATCGACGATGCAGTAAATGCAGTGGAAATCATCCTGCATCTGCACCCACTGACGCAGCGCACCCATATAGTTGCCAATGGTCAGTTCACCGGAAGGCTGGGCGCCGCTGAAAACGATGGGTTTGCTCATGTTATGTCCTGATAATCACAGCCCGATAGCGGGCAAAAGTTCGTCAAAAGAGTCGAGAGTTAAATCGGGTTGGCTTGTCGCAATCGGCTCACCGTAGTTGTAGCCAAATGTCATACCGATGTTTGGTACGCCTGCCGCCTGGGCCGCGAGAATATCATTGCGGGAATCGCCGACAAACAGCAATTGTCCCGGAAGCACGCCAAAATGGCCGAGGACGAGGAAAATGGCCGCCGGATGGGGCTTTTTCACAATCACGTCGTCACCGCCGATAATCTGCGTGAAGTACTCAGCAATCCCGAGCGACTTCAACAGCGGCGCCACAAACGGCGTGGGCTTGTTGGTGACGATCGCCAGCGGCAGGCCTTTCGCCTGTAAAGCCGCCAGCGTCTCCTTCACCTGCGGGAACAGCGTGCTGCCCGCTTCCACCGTTTGCGCGTAATACTTATCAAATAGCGCACGCGCATCGCGTTGCTCTTCGGCATGCGGCTCGCGTCCCAGCGCCCAGGTCAGTGCGCGGGTCATCATCACGTCGGCGCCGTTACCAATCCAGGTCGAGGCCAATGCCAAACCCGGCGGCGGTAGCTGCAGATCGCTCAGCGCATGATCGATGGCTTGTGACAAACCGGGCGCGCTATCAACCAGCGTACCGTCGAGGTCAAACGCCAGCGCGCGGATATCAGTGAAATGAGCCATTAACTTTCTCCAGTTCGCCACGCATCTCATCGATCACTTTTTTGTAATCCGGATGACCAAAGATCGCCGAACCGGCCACAAACATATCAGCACCGGCGGCAGCAATCTGGCCGATGTTATCGATCTTCACGCCGCCATCCACTTCCAGACGAATGTTGTAGCCACTCTCATCAATCAGGCGACGCGCCTGACGCAGTTTGTCGAGCGTACCGGGAATGAAGGATTGACCGCCGAAGCCTGGGTTCACCGACATCAGCAGAATGATATCCAGCTTATCCATTACATAATCGAGGTAGTCGAGTGGCGTCGCAGGGTTGAATACCAGACCCGCTTTGCAACCGTGCTCTTTGATCAGCTGCAGCGTGCGATCAACATGCTCGCTGGCTTCCGGGTGGAAAGTGATGAAGGTGGCGCCCGCTTTAGCGAATTCCGGGATCAATGCATCCACAGGTTTAACCATCAGATGCACATCAATAGGTGCAGTGATGCCGTAATCGCGCAGCGCTTTCAGCACCATCGGCCCCATCGTCAGATTGGGAACGTAGTGGTTATCCATCACATCGAAATGGACCACATCACCACCTGCCGCCAGCGCTTTAGCTGTGTCTTCACCCAAACGCGCGAAGTCAGCAGCCAGAATTGAAGGGGCCAGTAAAAATTGTTTCATCCGATTCTCCCAATTTTGTGCGCCAGCCTGAGCTGGCGTAATGCCTTGGTCGCGGACGAAACAGGCTAGCGGAAAAGCGCCAGCAGTTCGTCGACTTGCGTGCGACCACTTATGCTTCGGCTGATGGAACGCCGGGCTTTGACTACATGTAAATCCGCATTCTGATACCACTCACGCGTGAGCAGCGTATCGTGATTTGAAATCAGTACCGGGATGCGGTTTTGCTGCGCCAGCTTATTGGCCAGTTCCGCCAGATGCTGCTGCTCGCGCAGACTAAAACTGTTGGTGTGGTAAGCGGTAAAATTCGCTGTCGCCGAAAGCGGTGCATACGGCGGATCGCAATAAACCACTGAGCCTTCAACGGCGTTGTTCAGAGTAACATCGTACGATTCACAGACAAAGGTCGCTTTTTGCGCCCGTTCGGCAAACCATAACAGCTCTGCTTCCGGGAAGTACGGCTTGCGATAACGACCAAATGGCACGTTAAACTCACCGCGCAAATTGTAGCGGCAAAGCCCGTTATAACCGTGGCGATTGAGATATAGGAACAGCACCGCGCGCTGGTATTCATCTTTGCTCGCATTAAAGGCGATGCGCTGCGCGTAGTAGGTTTCTGCCGTGTTGCCTTCAGCGTTGAAGAGCTGACGCGCGTCTTCTATGAAAGCCGCAGTTCGCGTTTTGACGATGTTATACAGATTGATGAGATCACCGTTGATGTCCGCCAGGTGATAGCGGTCATAATCGGTGTTGAGGAACACGGAACCGGCGCCGACAAAGGGTTCGATTAGACAATCACCTTGTGGCAAATGACGACGGATGTCATCAAGGAGCGGGTATTTTCCTCCGGCCCATTTCAGGAAAGCGCGATTTTTTTTCATGCTGTCGTGGTTATTACATCTTAATTATTGGCTGTGGTGAAACCGACAGCAGCTCTGCGCTTTAAACGGGGCCGCATGGTTGCGGCCCCACATCTCATTACTGACTTTCTTTCTTCACCTGGCTAAGCGGTTTTACCCACGGATTGGCTGCACGCACTTCCGCTGGCAGCGATGCCACGGCGCGTTTCGCATCGGCTGGCGTGGCGTAAGCGCCGCTCACCAACACATACCAAGGCTCGCCGTTACGCGTGGTTTTATACACGTGATAACCGCTCAGGTTCTGTTTTCTCGCCCAGGCGTTCAGGCTCTCTTCTTTCGACGCGCCACTTAACTGCAGCGTGTAGTTTCCGCCTGATGGCAGCGATTTGCTGGCACCGCTCGAACTGGCAGGCGCGGGATTACGCGTCGCGGTGGTGCGGGTATTGTTCTCTTTCACGGGTGCCGGTTTGGTGGCGGCCGGTGTTTTGTGCGGAGTCGATGCGTGCGTCTCGCGTGTACCGTTGTTGCTGGTGCGCGCTGGGGTCTCTGAACGCATCGCAGGCGGCGTAATCGCTTTACCGTTGCCGCTGACCGTGGCCGGCGCGGTTGGCAGCGAGCTATTACCCTGCGCGCCTTGTGCTGCGGCATCGACAGAACCTTGCTGATTGTTCAGCGCAGTATTGAGATCGCCCGGCAGCGTGACACGCTGCTGGTTGGCTGGCGTATCCACAGGTGCAGCTTGCGTCGGCGTAGAGGAGACTGATGGCATCGAGATGGATTGGCCGTCGCTGCCCGCTGGTGCAGCCGTGCCCGCTGTGTTTTGCGGTGCGCTGCCATCAGCAGAAGGCGTGGCGTTTTGCTGGCCGCTCATGGACGTCGATCCCGAAAGGTCGATGTTCTTTTCGCTGCCACCGGCAGAAGGTGCCGCGCCGTTATTTGCGGTATTGGTTGCAGGTTTCTTCTCGTCTGGGCCGGTTAATGCTGAACCAATCCCCAGCACCACCAACAGCAGAACCAAAATACCAATGCCCATCATCATATGTTGACGAGAAACCGGTACTTTCACTTTCGGCGCAGAAGACGATTTACGTGGCCGCGTCGGACGGCGGTCACTGGCGTCAGGTTTTAACTCGTCTTCCGGTTTGAACTCATCCATTTAGCCTCCTCCGTAAAACGACGCGCTTCCCACACGCCGCATCACCACTCACTTCTAATAATCAGGGTTTCTGGCAATCGTTGATTGCTGCCAGCACCATATCATGTGCCACACCGCCACGCACTTCAGAGCGGCCAATAGCGAGAGGCAGCACCAGACGCAGCTCGCCCGCCAGCACTTTCTTATCGCGCATCATGTGTGGCAAATAATCTTCCGCCGCCATGCTCGCCGGGCCATGTACAGGCAAACCAGCACGCAGCAACAGCGCGATAATGCGATCGGTTTCAGCAGAGGTGAACTGCCCTAAACGTTCAGCGGTACGTGCGGCCATCACCATGCCAGCCGATACGGCCTCGCCGTGCAGCCAGTTGCCGTAGCCCATGTGCGCTTCAATCGCATGACCAAAAGTATGGCCCAGATTGAGCAGTGCACGTACGCCAGTTTCGCGCTCATCAGCCGCAACCACTTCTGCTTTCAATTCGCAGCAGCGACGGATGCAGTAAGCCAGGGCTTTTTCATCCAGCGCCAGCAGAGCATCAAGGTTCTGCTCCAGCCACTGGAAGAATTCGCCATCAAGGATAATGCCGTATTTGATCACTTCCGCCAGACCGGACGCTAATTCGCGTGGTGGCAGAGTGGCCAGGCAATGGGTATCCACCACGACAGACGCGGGCTGATAAAACGCCCCAATCATGTTTTTGCCGAGTGGATGGTTAACCGCGGTTTTTCCACCAACGGAGGAGTCAACCTGAGACAGCAACGTGGTCGGCACCTGAATAAAGCGCACACCACGCTGATAGCTGGCTGCAGCAAAGCCGGTCAAGTCACCAATCACGCCACCACCAAGTGCAATCAACGTGGTATCACGACCGTGCGGCTTTTTCAGCAGCGCGGTGAATACCTCGTCCATAACCGCCAGCGTTTTGTACTGCTCACCATCAGGCAAAATGACCTGATCTACCTTAATGCCGGCATTGCTGAGCAGCGCTGACAGAGATTCAAGATAGATCGGCGCCAGTGTCTGGTTTGTCACCAGCATGGCATTGTCGCCTGCTTTGAGCGGCCAAAAAGAAGCCGGATCGTTAAACAGTCCGGCAGCGATGGTGATGGGATAACTGCGATCCCCGAGTGAGACAGTGATCTTCTCCATGATGACCGATACCTATTGCTGAGCCCTCAGGGCGCTGGATTAGTTCTTTTCCAGCATGTTGATGATCTGATTGGCCACCACTTTTGCACTTTGATCGTCAGTGCGAATAGTGACATCAGCGATCTCTTCATAAAGCGGATTACGTTCACCTGCGAGCGCTTCCAGTACTTCGCGCGGCGGTGATTCAACCTGCAACAGCGGACGCTTTTTATCACGCTGGGTTCGAGCAAGTTGCTTTTCGATGGTGGTTTCAAGGTATACGACCACACCGCGGGCGGAGAGACGATTACGGGTCTCGCGGGATTTGACTGAGCCGCCACCGGTCGCGAGGACAATGCCTTGCTTCTCGGTCAGCTCATTAATGATCTTTTCTTCACGATCGCGGAAGCCTTCTTCGCCTTCCACATCAAATACCCAGCCTACATCCGCTCCGGTGCGTCGCTCAATTTCCTGATCGGAATCGAAAAATTCCATATTGAGTTGCTGAGCCAACTGACGACCAATAGTGCTTTTGCCGGCACCCATCGGCCCAACCAGAAAGATATTGCGTTTCTCTGCCATTTTATCGGTATTACTAAGAATTCGTTGATGATACCCCGCGTTCAGCGTAGCTGGCGGGACAGGAACTGAGACCTCATGAGCGTTAACAAGAGTCAGACGGAAAATTATCTCAACACTCATGGCCGTTTGGCAACCGAATAAATTGCCCCCGGCGACCTCTTAACAGGACCGGTCTGTGGTTCGCGAGACGGTAACGCACCTCCGCTAATCCGCTATATTTCGTGCTACAGGCACGCTGGCCGGGGTCATCCACTGTAATCGCTTACCGATGTAAGCACAGTGCATTCACTCATTTAACGTCTTACTGGAGCTCGAATTATTTTGGAGATATTTCTTTTGACGTCAGTATCGCTTGTGACCAACGTCATTCGGAAGGTTATTCTGCCGCGTTCCGTTACACCGTTTTGAAAATCGCTAAACCTTGTAAGCTAATTCCAGCCCTGCGTCAACGCAGTTGGCCTCACAGAGCGAATTTTCCGCTTTATCCGGCAGTAAGCGCTGCTTCCCTGACCAGTCGGGGAGTAATAAAGATCACCAGCTCCTTTTTCTTCTGCTCATCGGTTTGCTGACGGAACAAATTGCCCAGTAACGGCAGATCGCCAAGCCAGGGCACGCGTTTTTCACTCTGCGAACGTTGCTGCTGGAAAATGCCGCCCAGCGCTAAGGTTTCGCCATCGCGCAGCGTCACCTGAGTCTCGATCTCCTGCTTATCAATACTTAGCACCTGATTGTCACCAATGTTCAGGCTGCGCCCCGGCAAATTCTGGCTCAGCCGCAATTTGAGCTGGATGCGGCCATTTCCCAGCACCACCGGTGTTACTTCCATACCCAAAACCGCTTCCTTAAATTCAATGGCCGTCGCGCCGCTGTTGCCTGATTTCACCTCATAAGGGATTTCCGTGCCCTGCTTGATGCTGGCGGTTTGCTGATGCGAGGTAAACAAGCGCGGACTGGCGATGATTTCGATTTGGTTCTCCTGCTCCAGCGCGCTCAGCTCGAGGTTGAGCAATTCGCCGCTGACCTGGCCCAACGTCACACCAGCGCGAAACGCCGTATTGCTCACCGCCAGTGGAATCTCAAGCAACGGGTTGCGAAGCGCTTGCGTCACCACTTCGGCCGGTGACGTGCCCCAGTTAACGCCCAGCTCACGCAGATGCTCTTCATTGATGGTGACGATGTGTGCGGTGAGCTCAACCTGCTCGAGCGGTAAATCCAGCGCTTTTAACCAGCGTTCGGTGTCACGCAGCGCCTCAGCCGTGTCACGCAGCAGCAAACTGTTGGTGCGGCTATCGACCGTGACGCTACCGCGCGGCGTCATCAACGAACGCTCGGCTTGCAGGCTACGATGAATATCGCTGGCGCTGGCGTAATGCAGCGTCACGGTTTGTTGCTCCAGCGGCGTTTGCTGTTTTTCCTCCTCGCGTTCCTCCTTTTCCTGTTGCACCTGCAGCTGTTGCCAGCTTTCCGGGTAGACCAACAAAACGCCCTCTTCCTGCACCACGGTGAGTTTTGCCAGCTGTGTGACCAGAGCAAGTGCACGATCCCAACCAACATTATCTAATCGCAGCGACAGTCGACCTTCAACGCCTGGCGCAATCAGCAGATTAGTCTGCTGATAATCGGCCAGCGCCTGCAAAATACGTTCAACTGGCGCATCATCAAACGTCAGGCTTAATCGGTCGTCATTAGCGCGCAGCGGCATGCTCAGACACAGCAGCATCAGTAACGTCATCCATTTCATAGAAACCTCCTTTTATTACCCATGTGATTTGCTGCGGCGTGCAGCTTTGTGCTGCACTCAATACCAGCGTGCGCGACGTAAGCTGCACGACCTGCCAGGGCGGCTGGGGGAAAGGCGCTTGATCATTCAGCCGATGGCTTTTGCCTTGTGGCGACACCAGCCACGCCACGTAGTGCGTCGCCGTGCCAATAATGCCCTGCAAACGCCAGCCTTCTGGGGCAGCCACCTGCGCCTGACACAGCGTTTCTGCCAGCGGCTGAAAAGGGTCGCGCGCCAACGCCAGCGAGCTACAGAGCAATAACAGTAATGCGCTACTCCGCATCGTCACTCTCCAGCCAAAGTTGCGTGTTCAATACGCCCTGCTCGGCTTGCAGCTGAAAGCGTTGTGGCACCGGTAATCGGGTGTTGGCTAATTCGCTAAACAACGGCAGAAATTGCGGCCAGATCAGCCTTAACTGCAGCTGTTGCGGCTGGCTATCCGGATGCCAGGCTTCCAGCTGATTGCCGCGCGCCGCCACGATTCGCTCCAGCGTTTGCTGAGCGTCTGCATCCTTTTTAGGTTGCTGAAGCAGACTAATCTCGCTCTGCAAGTCATCAATCGCCGGAAGTGAAGCCAGCTGTTTTAGCCGCTGTTGCTGCTGTTGCCGCATCTGTTCCAACTGCCGCGCTTGCACTTCACGCATCTGCTGTTGCGGACGAAGCAGCACAATCCACATCAGCGCAAACAGCAGCAGCGATAACATCAGCAGCCAAACCATACGCAGCGGCAGCGTTAGCATCAGCCAGCGCTGCAGGAGTTCATTCATCTGTCGCCTCCTGCACCCGCGCATGCAAAGCAAAGCGATAGTCGCCACCCGTCTCGCGCTTTACACTGCCCTGCTTTACGCTGCTGAACAGCG
Source organism: Pantoea sp. SOD02 (assembly GCF_024707505.1). Classification (GTDB taxonomy): domain Bacteria; phylum Pseudomonadota; class Gammaproteobacteria; order Enterobacterales; family Enterobacteriaceae; genus Pantoea; species Pantoea symbiotica. The sequence goes on from NZ_CP102604.1 coordinate 3,863,315, forward strand.
GCTGAGTCATGAGCTGATGACGAAAATCACTGACAGCCGCCATGCTCTGCGCCCGCCCTTCCAACACCAGTTGCCCTTGCCGACGTTCGAGGCGATTGAGCCACAAGGTGTCTGGCATTAACTCCGGCAGTTGCTGCCAAAAATGCTGCCAGCGCTGATGCTGATCTTGCCGTTGCAGCTGTGCCTGCTGCGCCTGAAGGAGTGATTCACGCAGCTTCAACAGCGATTGCTGCTGTTCCAGCTGTTGCTGCAGTGCGCTGAGGAGAGAGGTGATATCCATCAGCGCGTCCGTTTGTTGCTGCCGTGCAATGACGCCGCGCCACCACAGTAATGAGAGGATCAGCAAGGTGCAGGCCAGCGTGAGCGACAGCAGCGAGACACTCTGCTGGCGCCGCCGCTGCGATTGCTGGATGCGCCAGGGAAGCAGGTTGACCGCCAGCATCAGATATCCTCCGGGCGCAGCGCCAGCCCAAGCGCGATGGCAAAAATACCTTCCTGTGCAGGCAACGGCGGTTGCAGATAGTGCAGCAGCGAAAACGGCTTGCAGCGTTTAACCTGCTCCCCAGGCAAAACCTGAGTTGAGGTGCAGAATACGCTTTCCATCTGCGGGAAGGTTTCGCGCAGCTGCGCGAGGGTGAGAGGTTCAGTGGCCGCACCTGAAGTGGTGCTTTCCCCCACCAGCGTCCATAGCCAATGATCGCTAAGCGGATGAACCAATAAGTGGTTGTGGCGTAACGGCAGGCGCATGGCGATCTGCGTCAGCGCCAGGCTACTCAGCTCAAACACGTCCGGTCGCAGACCTGCCTGTTTGAGCGGCGTCAGCCATTGCGTAATCACCTCGCGCCGTGCCGCGGTAACGTAAAGCGGTGCATCCTTGCCCGGTGAGCGATAATCCAGCGACAGCGAAGCGGGTTCGACGGGAAACAGACGCTGTGCGGAAGCCGCCACATAGCGCCCCAGCGCGGGTTCACGCAGCGAGGTTTCCGGCAGCGGCAAAGTGCGTTGCAATACCAACTGCGGCGGCAGGCCAACGCGCAGTGAATAGCGCCTCGGCAGATGGCGCTGCCAGCGCCCTAACATATCCAGTAACGCAGGCGTGGTTTGCAGCACGCCGTTTCTTAACGTATCTTGCGGCAGCGTTTGTTGCCACCAGTGTCGCAACTGCCAACCATGACGTCGGCGTTCGATGCCAAGGGCACACAGTTGTCCGTTTTGGATATCCAGTCCAATTTGCCAGCGCTGAAAAGCCATACGCGCGATCTCCTTATCATTAAAAGGTCAGAGTGCTGATACCCCGGCAACTTCAAGCCTGACAGGTATATGAATGCGTCAGGCTTGTCTTTATACTACCGCGCGGTTGCTTATAAACTGCTCAAACGACAACAGATGGGAATTCTCAGGTGAAGTTCGTAAAGTATTTATTGATCCTTGCAGTGTGTTGCATTTTGCTGGGAGCCGGCACGGTTTATGGTTTGTACAAATACATAGAGCCGCAGCTGCCTGATGTGAACACATTGAAAGATGTGCGCCTGCAAACTCCTATGCAGGTTTACAGCGCGGATGGCGATCTAATCGCCCAGTACGGCGAGAAGCGCCGTGTCCCGCTGACCCTACAACAGATGCCGCCTGAGTTAATCAAAGCGTTTATTGCCACCGAAGATAGCCGTTTCTACGAGCATCACGGTGTCGATCCGGTGGGGATTTTCCGTGCAGCCAGCATTGCGCTGATGTCCGGTCACGCCTCGCAGGGTGCCAGTACCATTACTCAACAGCTGGCGCGTAACTTCTTCCTCAGCCCGGAACGCACCTTGATGCGTAAGATTAAGGAAGCGTTCCTCGCGATCCGTATCGAACAGCTGCTAAGCAAAGATGAAATCCTTGAGCTCTACCTCAACAAGATTTATCTCGGCTATCGCGCGTACGGCGTAGGCGCGGCGGCGCAGGTCTACTTTGGTAAACCTATTGATCAACTGTCGCTGAGTGAAATGGCGATGATTGCAGGATTGCCGAAAGCCCCTTCGACCTTCAACCCGCTCTACTCTCATACGCGTGCGCTGGCGCGTCGTAATGTGGTGCTGGCGCGTATGCTGGACCAAAACTACATCACGCAGCAGCAATATAACGACGCGCGTAACACGCCGCTGGCGGCCAGCTATCACGGCCCGGAAATCGCTTTCTCTGCACCATATTTAAGTGAAATGGTGCGTCAGGAGATGGTGAAGCGTTACGGCGACAGCGCTTATGAAGATGGCTACAAGGTTTACACCACCGTTACTCGCCATCTGCAGGAAGCTGCGCAGCAGGCGGTGCGTAACAATGTGATGGCGTACGACATGCGCCACGGTTATCGCGGCCCGACCAACGTACTGTGGAAAGTGGGCGAAGCGAGCTGGGATCAAACCCGCATCCAGAACGCGCTGAAAAATCTGCCGACTTACGGACCGCTGAATGCTGCGGTGATCACCAGCGCCAGCGCCGATCAAGCCACGGCAATGCTGAAAGATGGCAGCAGCGTCACGCTGAATATGGCGGGCGTGCGCTGGGCGCGTGCTTACAAATCTGACACGCTGCAAGGCCCAACGCCACGTAGCGTGACGCAGGTGCTGCAAGCCGGCCAGCAGATTTGGGTGCGCAAAGTGAATGATGATTGGTGGCTCGGCCAGGTTCCGGCGGTGAACTCCGCGCTGGTGTCACTCAATCCAGAAGATGGTGCGGTTCGCGCGCTGGTCGGCGGCTTCGACTTCAACCAGAGCATGTTCAACCGCGCAACCCAGGCGCTGCGCCAGGTGGGCTCCAACATCAAGCCATTCCTGTATACCGCAGCGATGGATCGCGGTTTAACCCTGGCATCGATTCTCAACGACGTGCCGATTTCGCGCTGGGATGCCGGTGCGGGTGCTGACTGGCGTCCGAAGAACTCACCGCCTACTTATGCGGGCCCAATCCGTTTGCGTCAGGGCTTAGGCGAGTCGAAAAACGTGGTGATGGTGCGTGCGATGCGTGCGATGGGCGTGGATTACGCGGCGGAATATCTGCAGCGTTTCGGCTTCCCGGCGCAGAACATCGTGCATACCGAATCGTTAGCGTTAGGCGCCGCGTCCTTTACCCCAATGCAGGTGGTTCGTGGCTACGCGGTGATGGCGAACGGCGGCTTCCTGGTCGACCCGTACTTCATCACTAAGATTGAGAACGAACAAGGCGGCGTGATCTTTGAAGAGAAACCGAAGATTGCCTGTCCGCAGTGCAACTTGCCGGTGATCTATGGCGATACTAAAAAGTCGGTCGCGCTGAACGAAGAGAGCGTTGAGAATGTCGCTACTTCCGATCAATCGCAGAACCAAACCGTGCCGCAGCCGGAGCTGGAGCAAGTTCCTGCCCAACCGCAGCCGGGTGGCGAGCAGCAGTATGCCCCGCACGTGATCAACACGCCGCTGTCATTCCTGATCAAGAGCGCGCTGAACACCAACATCTTCGGCGAGCCAGGCTGGATGGGAACGGGCTGGCGTGCCGGTCGTGACCTGAAGCGTAATGATATCGGCGGCAAAACCGGTACCACCAACAGCTCAAAAGATGCGTGGTTCTCCGGTTACGGTCCGGGCGTGGTGACGTCGGTGTGGATTGGTTTCGATGATTCACGCGCGCTGGGTCGCTCAACTATGTCCGGCGCGATTCCGGATCAGATCTCCGGTTACGAAGGTGGTGCGAAGAGTGCGCAGCCAGCGTGGGATGACTATATGAAATCTGCGCTGGAAGGCGTGCCGGTGCAGCCGCTGACACCGCCAGATGGCGTGGTCACCGTCAACATCGATCGCGGCACCGGCAAGTTGGCCAATGGCGGCAACTCGCGTCAGGAGTACTTCATCAACGGCACGCAGCCGACGGAGTATTCGGTGCATGATGTGGGCACCACCATCATGGACAACGGCCAAAGCCACGAACTGTTCTGATCAAAAAAGCCGGCAAATTTGCCGGCTTTCTTTTTTATACCATGATTAAATTTAGTAGCTTAAACGGCCCTGCTTCACCAGCCACTCGCGCACCATAAAAAGCGCACTGACGTTACGCGCTTCGCGGAAGTCCGGTTCCTCCAGCAGCGCCAGCAGATTATTCAGCGGCCAACGATGGACGATTAGCGGCTCCGGCTCATCACCTTCCAGTTTCTCTTCGTACAACCCTTCCGCCACCACAATGTTCATCTTGCTGGAGAAGTAAGAGGGCGCCATGGTCAGTTTGCCCAGCGCTTCCAGCTTTGTGGCACCAAATCCGGCTTCTTCTTTCAGTTCGCGATCGGCCGCTTCAAAGGCGCTTTCGCCGGGATCGATCAGCCCTTTCGGAAAGCCCAGTTCGTAACTTTCCAGACCAACGGCGTACTCCTGAATCAGGATCACGTCATCGCCAATAATCGGCACAATCATCACCGCTTCACGATCGGAAGGTTTCATGCGTTCATAGACGCGGCGCGCGCCATTACTGAAAGCGAGATCGACCGCTTCGATAGTGAACAGGCGGGAGCGGGCCACCGCTGCCACATTGAGGATGTCAGGTTTTTTCATTGGGGTTTTCATATCAGCCTCAAACTTAGCACAACCCTGTGAAACGTGATGACGCCAGCATACCGAAGCCAGAACTATTGTGCGACACGCAGCGTAAGTAAACTATGGTGACACACATTCACTTACGGCTGCTAACAACTTCTTGTTATCTATGCAGTTAAAAATTCACAATAAGTCAACGGTGTATTGTTAAATTCAGAAAATACCGATATTTAATTGAGTCATGTCTGGTTAACATCCCGTTGAGGAATAATCTAACAAACTATAATTAAATGATTTTGCGCGTTATTTTATCTGACTTTTCCCTTGTCAGAATGACATCTGCTCGCCAAAATTGACTTGTATTGATGGATTCACCGGGAGTAAATCGTTAACGTGAAGGCAGTTTTTTGGCTGGATTGAGCAAAGCATGAGCACTTATATTGTCATTCTGGCTGTCATGCTCGCCTGTTCCCTCTTAGCAGGTATCGGCTATTGGTACGCTATGCGGCATCGTCCGCCGTTGGCGAAACCACTGCCGTTTATCAGTCCGCCTAATCGCAAGCTCACCGACGAAGAACGCACCGCTGTTGAAAAGTACATTGCGCTCATCGCCAAACAGCAGCAACACAGCAGCGCACGCTCGGCAAAGAAGTCGCGCGAGCCTGAAGCGCTGACGCTCACCGCGCAAAGCAACAATGTTTACCCTGTCACCCGCTCCATCACCCGCTACGGCCTCTCCACTGACGATCCGCAGAAATGGCGTTACTACCTCGACGAAGTCGAAGTGCATCTGCCGCCGCTGTGGGAACAGTACATCGCCGAAGAGAACTACGTAGAGCTGATCCGCACGCAAACGCTGCCGCTGGTGATTTCGCTCAACGGACATTCGCTGGTGAATTACGCCGTGGAACAACCGGCGCTGCCGCCGCTGGTGCGCCCGATGTCCACCAACGCATCGATTCGCAAAGAAGAGAGCGAAAACGTTGAGTTGCTGCAGGTACGCAAAGAGACCTCGGAAGAGTATCAACTGTCACGCGCCGACGGCACGCGCGAAGCGGTCGCCATCTGTTTCGCGTTCCTGCTGTTCTTCCTGAGTCTGGTGCTGCCCGGCAGCCTGATGGGTTGGATTGCCCTGCTCGGCTGCCTGATGATTGCGGTTAGTCTGTGGTTCCTCTATCGCTTCCCTGGCGCCAAAGGCTTACGTGATGTGCATTGCCTGCGCGGTGCACCTAAACGCTGGGGCCTGTTTGGTGAATCCAATCAGGAGCAGAGCAACATCTCGCTGGGCATTATCGATTTAATCTATCCCGCACACTGGCAGCCGTATGTGGCGCATGATTTAGGCCAGACCACCGACGTCGAGATGTATCTCAATCGTCAGGTGGTGCGTCAGGGTCGCTTCCTGTCGCTGCAGGATGAAGTGCGGAATTTCCCGGTGCAGCGCTGGCGTAAAAATCTGGTGCTGGCATGCGGTTCGCTGCTGGTGCTGGTGATGCTGTTCACCTGGATTCCTCTTAGCATGCCGATCAAACTCAGCCTTGCGTGGGTGAAAGGCACCGAGAGCATTGAAGTGAATAGCGTGGATAAGCTGAATGCGCTGCCGCTGCATATCGGCGACAGCCTGAAAGTGGCTGGCACCGGCATGTGTTCGGTACCGGGCAATTACCAAAGCAATCGCAGCTACGCTTATATGCCGTTCGACTGCTCGGCGATTTACTGGAATAACGCCGCGCCGCTGCCACAGCCGCAATCGGATATCATCGATAAAGCCTCCGCGCTGCTCGATACCACCACGCGCCAGCTGCATCCCGAAACCAACACCGATCCCAAACTCAACCCGCAGCTGGCCTCGGCGATTCAGAAATCCGGGATGATTCTGCTGGATGATTTCTCCGATTTGGTACTGAAAACTCAGGATCTATGCAGCCAGCAGCAGGATTGTGTACGCCTGAAAAATGCGCTGGTGAATCTCGGCAACGCCAAAGATTGGGATTCACTGATTCACCGCGCGGATTCCGGCAAGCTGAATGGCATGAACGTGCTGCTGCGTCCGGTGAGTGCCGAAGCGCTGGAAAACCTGGTGAACACCGCCACGTCCAGCTTCTTCGCGCGTGAAACGCGTCGCGCGGCGGAAAACCTCAACAGCCCGCCGCCGGGTGGCTTCCTGATTATCAGTGATGAAGGTCGTCAGATGGTGACGCAGCCGCAGCCGTCGGTCGCGCTGTTTGATCTTGATGCACCTTCACAATGGCGCGAACTGCAACGCATGTCCGGCATGCTGCTGCACACACCGTTCGCCGCCAGCGGCATCATCACCAGCATTACCACCGATGCCAACGGCACACGCCATATCGCGCTGCATAACGAGCCGGATGCCATGGCGCAGTGGCGCTATTTGGGCACCGCGCTGTTGATGCTGGTGCTGATTGCCAGCGCGGTGATCAACGGCTTGCTGGCGCTGCGTCGTATTCATCGTAATCGCCTGCGCATGGCGGAAATTCAGCAGTATTACGATAAGTGCTTCAACCACAATCTGAACACTATGCAGAGCGTGCGCTCGCTGTTCTGAGCCCTTCCCTTCTGTGCTACCCTGTCGCCCACTTTTTTGCGGCGAGAAAGAAAATGCAGGTTACGCTTAACTGGTCAGAGATTGATACCGTGCTGCTGGATATGGACGGCACCTTGCTCGATCTCGACTTCGACCGCCACTTCTGGCTGGAACATGTTCCGGAAACCTTGAGCCGCGAACGCGCCATCACGCTGGGCGAAGCGCATCAGCTGATTGAGCAGAAGTATCAGGCCGTGGTGCATACGCTAAACTGGTATTGTCTCGATTACTGGTCGCAGGAGCTGGCGCTGGATATTCGCGCCATGACGTGGGAGAAGCGCCACCGCGCGGCAATGCGTGAAGATACGCTGCCGCTGTTGCAGGCACTGCGTGCCGCAGGTAAACGCACCATTCTGCTGACCAATGCGCATCCCTACAATCTGGATGTGAAACTGGAGCAGACCGGATTAGCTGCCCACCTTGATTTATTACTTTCCACCCATACCTTTGGATATCCGAAAGAGGATCCGCGTCTCTGGCAGGCCGTTCAGCAACATACTGCGTTTGACAGCGCGCGCACGCTATTCATTGATGACAGCGAAGCGATTCTGGATGCAGCGACAAGTTGGGGCATTCGCTGGTGCTTAGGCGTCAGCAATCCGGATTCCGGTCGGCCCGATCAATCTTTCCAGCGTCATCCGGCGGTAGGCGATTATCGTCAATTGTGCGAGACGCTGCGTTAAAGCAGGAGCCGCAATACCATGAAAGAGAAAGTGAGCGAAGGCGTGCGCCTCGATAAATGGCTGTGGGCCGCGCGCTTCTATAAAACCCGTGCGCTGGCACGTGAAATGGTGGAAGGCGGCAAAGTGCACTACAACGGTCAGCGCAGCAAGCCAAGCAAACTGGTGGAGCTGAATGCCGAATTAACGCTGCGTCAGGGCAACGATGAGCGCACGGTGGTGATCACCGCAGTGACCGATCAGCGCCGCCCGGCCAGCGAAGCCCAGGCGCTGTATGCCGAAACCGCCGCCAGCATCGACAAGCGCGAGAAAACTGCGCTGGCACGTAAGATGAATTCACTAACCATGCCGCACCCCGATCGCCGCCCGGATAAGAAAGAGCGCCGCGATCTGATGAAATTTAAATTGTCGGGCGATAAATAACGCGCCCCAACGAGAGAAACACTATGTCTACAAACGATCAACTGCACCGTTATCTGTTCGAAAACGTCGCCGTGCGCGGCCAGCTGGTAAATGTGACCGAAACCTGGCGTGAAATCGTCGAAAATCACGACTACGTTGAGCCGGTAAAAACCTTGCTGGGCGAGCTGCTGGTGGCCACCAGCCTGCTGACGGCAACGCTGAAGTTTGACGGTGATATCACGGTGCAGTTGCAGGGCGACGGTCCGCTGACGCTGGCGGTGATCAACGGTAATAACCGTCAGGAGTTGCGTGGCGTGGCGCGCGTACAAGAAGACGCAGAGATCGCACCGGGCAGCAGCCTGAAAGAGATGGTTGGCAACGGCTATCTGGTGATCACCATCTCGCCAGAGAAAGGCGAGCGCTATCAAGGCGTGGTTGGCCTGGAAGCGGATACGCTGGCGGGTTGTCTGGAAGATTATTTCATGCGTTCTGAGCAACTGCCAACGCGCCTGTTTATCCGCACCAGCGACAAAGGCGCAGCCGGTATTCTGCTGCAAGTGTTGCCTGCGCAAGAGTCGAACCTCGATGATTTCAATCACCTCGCTACGCTGACGGAAACCGTGAAAGGCGAAGAGTTGATCGAATTGCCAGCGACCGACGTATTGTGGCGTCTGTACCATCAGGAAGAAGCCACGGTGTTTGACCCAACGCCGGTGAGCTTTAAGTGCACCTGTTCACGCGAGCGCTGTGGCGAAGTGCTGAGCACGCTACCAGTGGAAGAAGTAAACGAAATCCTCGAAGAGGATGGCGAAATCGACATGAATTGCGACTATTGCAATTCGCATTACGTGTTTGATGCGGTAGACATTGCCGCCCTTCGCAACGCGCCAACCAACAACAGCGATCAAGTACATTAATCACCTGCCGGGCGGTTCATCCGCCCGCTTTCCTGCTGAACGTATCCCTATCATTTATCACGGTTATTAGCTAAATAACGCTGACTTTAGTTTCATAAGTGGCAGATTTCTCTACTTGTCACGTTCCAGCTCGCATTTCTGACTATCTTCTCTTTTCCGCCGTGCTCAGAAGAGTACACTGCGCGCGATCTGCCCTGCGTGGCTATGCAGGCAGGCAGCAGAATCACCCCATAAAAAATATGCAGTAACAGATACCGATTAAAGGAGCAGTCACATGCGCGTTAACGGCCTGACATCGCAAGACCTCGCCTCTATGGGCATCAGCGGCACCACTGAAGTGGTGTACAACCCTGATTTCGACACCCTGTTTCAGGAAGAAACTCGCCCAGAGCTGGAAGGTTATGCGCGAGGCATTCTGACGCAGAGCGGTGCTATTGCCGTGGATACCGGCATCTTCACGGGTCGCTCGCCTAAAGATAAGTACATCGTTCGGGATGACACCACGCGCGACACGCTGTGGTGGAACGATGTCGGCAACGGAAAGAATGATAACCAGCCGCTGTCACAGGAAACCTGGCAGGCGTTGAAAGATCGCTGCACCCAGCAGCTTTCCGGCAAACGTCTGTTTGTGATTGATGCATTCTGCGGTGCCAATCCCGACACGCGCCTCAGCGTGCGCTTTGTGATGGAAGTGGCGTGGCAGGCACACTTCGTAAAAAACATGTTTATCCGCCCGAGCGAAGCCGAACTGGCTCACTTCAAACCGGATTTCGTGGTGATGAACGCCGCGCAGTGCACCAATCCAGACTGGCAGGCGCAAGGACTACACTCCGAGAACTTCGTCGCCTTCAACCTGACCGAACGCATGCAGCTGATTGGCGGCACCTGGTACGGCGGCGAAATGAAGAAAGGTCTGTTCGCCATCATGAATTACCTGCTGCCGCTGAAAGGCATCGCTTCGATGCACTGTTCGGCTAACGTCGGTAAAGCGGGCGATGTGGCGGTGTTCTTCGGCCTGTCCGGTACCGGCAAAACCACTTTGTCCACCGATCCGGATCGCCAGCTGATTGGCGATGATGAACACGGGTGGGATGACGATGGCGTGTTCAACTTTGAAGGTGGCTGCTACGCCAAAACCATCAACTTGTCTGAGCAGGCGGAGCCGGAAATCTACCGCGCGATTCGTCGCGATGCGCTGCTGGAAAACGTGGTGGTGCGCGCCGATGGCACTGTTGATTATGCTGACGGCAGCAAGACCGAGAACACCCGCGTCTCGTATCCGATTGAGCATATCGAAAACATCGTGCAGCCGGTGTCAAAAGCGGGCCACGCCAAGCGAGTGATTTTCCTCACCGCCGATGCCTTTGGCGTGCTGCCGCCGGTTTCGCGCTTAACGCCGGAACAGACGCAGTATCACTTCCTGTCTGGCTTTACCGCCAAACTGGCCGGTACCGAGCGCGGCGTTACGCAGCCAACGCCAACCTTCTCCGCCTGTTTCGGTGCGGCGTTCCTGACGCTGCACCCCACGCAATATTCCGACGTGCTGGTGAAGCGGATGGAAGCGGCAGGTGCGCAGGCGTATCTGGTGAATACCGGCTGGAACGGCAGTGGTAAGCGTATTTCGTTGAAAGACACGCGCGCCATTATCAACGCGATTCTGGCCGGTGAGCTGGATGAGGTTGAGTCTGAAACCTTGCCGGTGTTCAACCTGCAGATGCCTAAAGTTCTGCCGCAGGTGGAAAGCGCGATTCTCGATCCGCGCCGCAGCTGGCCGACAGAAGCGGCCTGGCAGCAAGCCGCGCAGGATCTGGCGCATCGCTTTATTACGAACTTCGAGAAGTATACGGATAACGACGCCGGGAAGGCGTTGGTGCAGGCGGGTCCGCAGTTGTAAGTTAAAATCTGATGGGGCATTTGTGCCCATCAGATTTTGTAGGGTGGGCATTTATGCCCACCTGGTCAATAACCGCAACATTCCCAATGATCACGAACTGTGATTAATACTCACCACCGCCGTACTACTATTACCTTCCGGAATCGGCAACCACGCACGAATCCGTAATCCGCCGCGATCGCTATCACCAATCTCCAGCGAACCTTCATGCGCATCGATAATACGCTGCACAATCGCCAAACCAAGACCGGTGCCGCTGGTGCTGCGCGCGCTGTCGCCGCGCACAAATGGCTGGAACAGATGCTGTAGCTGATCCGGCTTGATGCCCGGACCATCATCTTCCACCTGGAACCATGCGCGGTTCAGCTCCTTGCCGCTGCTGACCTTAATCCATCCGTTGCCATAACGCGCCGCATTGACCACCAGATTCGCCAGCGCGCGCTTGATTGATAGTGGGTTGATATCCAGCATCAAATCCTCGGACATCACCGCATTCTCAATCTCGCGCTCGTAGCCGCTCTCTGCCGCCACCACTTCGCCCAGTACGCTGTTCAGATCGGCGCGCTCGGTCTGCATCTCCTGACCGGTGCGCAGATAATCGATGAACTGCTCGATGATCGCGTTGCACTCTTCGATATCTTTGTTGATCGACTCCGCCAGATAACCATCCTGCTCGCCCATCATCTCGGTGGCGAGACGAATACGCGTTAGCGGCGTACGCAAGTCATGGCTGACACCCGCCATCAACAAGGTACGATCGTCGGCCAACTGCTTCACGCCGGCCGCCATCTGGTTAAACGCCCGCGTCACCGAACGCACTTCCGACGCGCCGTATTCACGCAGCGGCGGCGGAATAATGCCTTTACCAACCTGTAACGCCGCATGCTCCAGATCCACCAAGGGTCGGTTCTGGATGCGAATAAACAGCCAGGCGCCGCCAATCGCCAGCAGCATAATCGCCAGCGTGTAGCGGAACAGCGGTGAGAAGTCGCCCTGATGAATTTCGGTGAGCGGCACGCGCACCCAGATATCTGGCGACAGCCAGGTTTTCAGCCACACCACCGGCGAGTTTTTATTCACCTCGACACGGACATCGGTGGGACCGCCCAGCTGCTGGCCCATCTGCTCACTGAGGAATTCGTAATGTTGCGCCCAGCGCAAACCGCTCTCTTCCGCCGCCGCGTTGGTATACAACGAGATGCCCAGCTCACGATAAATTTCGCGTCGGAAGGCCGGCGGCACTTCCAACTGAGTTCCATCTTCCAGCTGCAGCCGATCGGTCATCAACATACGCACTTCGTACGCGAGGACCTTATTGAACTGCTGCAAGCTGGGAAGAATGGCGAAATTGAGCACCACCAGATAGGTTGTTACCAGGCTGACGAACAGCAAGGTAACAATCAATAACAAGGTGCGGGCAAACGAACTGCGGGGTGAGAAGCGCAATCGCCTCATGCTTTGCTGCCGTCCGGAACGAATACGTAGCCAAGACCCCAAACGGTCTGAATGTAACGTGGATGCGCTGGATCTTCTTCCACCATGCGGCGCAGACGCGAAATCTGTACGTCGATGGAGCGTTCCATGGCGCTGTATTCACGGCCACGCGCCAGGTTCATCAGCTTATCGCGTGACAGCGGCTCACGCGGATGGCTCACCAGCGCTTTCAGCACGGCAAACTCACCGCTGGTCAGCGGCATTGGCTCATCTTCACGGAACATCTCGCGGGTGCCGAGGTTCAGCTTGAACTTACCGAAAGCGATAACCGCTTCTTCCTGCGATGGCGCGCCTGGCAGCTCATTGGCCTGACGACGCAGTACGGCACGAATACGCGCCAGCAACTCACGCGGGTTAAACGGTTTTGGAATGTAGTCATCCGCACCGATTTCCAGACCGACGATACGATCCACTTCCTCGCCTTTCGCGGTGACCATGATGATCGGCATCGGGTTGCTTTGACTGCGCAAACGGCGGCAAATAGACAAACCATCTTCGCCCGGCAACATCAAATCAAGCACCATCAAGTGGAAGGATTCGCGGGTTAACAGACGATCCATTTGCTCGGCGTTGGCAACGCTACGCACCTGAAAGCCCTGCTCGGTGAGATAGCGCTCCAGCAATGCACGCAAACGCATATCATCATCGACGACCAGAATTTTGTAGTTCTCTTGCATGTTCAACTCCCAAAGGCGCCATTGCCTGAGCCAATATTGTTAAAAAAAGAGGCCTCAGTGTGACAGTCATTAATGGTTTATATTCTAGCCGAAATTGTTACAAAGCATATTAAACAGCAGCTTATATTTATTTTTAGCCCTGAAATGCGCTTCGCTTCGCGTTTTTTATCTGTGCTTTCAAGCCGCTTAGCGCTTATCTGAAAATTTGGCGCGTTTTCTTTCTGTTACTGGTTCATGACAAAAAATCCCGCTACCAGAGAGGCGTTCAGAGCGATTTGGCTTAAGGTGATGGTGAAGAATAGGCCTGAGTTGTGGTGATGGCAGCATAAAATAGGGCATTTCTCATCGGGAGTGCGCATCTGTTTTCGGAACAATTCCCGAGCGCTGAAAAACAAGGCCAGCGTTAAATTAATTCCTACAAATCAATCAGTAATCTCCTCTTTCCTCTATTCTCACGATCTCCGACACTGGATTCGTACCTGCTGTTATTGAGTTCATGTGGAGAGAGAAAAATGAAAAAAACGGTAATTCTGCTGGGCGCACTGGTACTGACCAGCTTCACTCAGGTTCAGGCGGCCACCAGCGCGGGCGAAGCGGCTGGCGCGCAGGCATCCACCACGGCGAAAGGTAACTCAGACGCGATCGGTGTTGGCGCAGTCGGCGCACTGCTCGGCGTGGCGCTGGCAACCATGGGCGGCGGCGATAAAGGTGGCAGCAGCACCTCAACCACTACCGCGACCACGCCAGGTAAATAATGTCCGTAGGGTCGCCATTAATGGCGACCGCTTCACCCTTAACTGACCATTCATAACGCCCCGTTAAGGCGCCTCTTTCACATATTCAATGCTGTTAACGAACCACAACTTCTGCCCTTCCGGCGTGTTGACCACCACTTCGTCATCCACTTCTTTCTTGATCAGCGCGCGAGCCATCGGCGAATCGATTGAGATGTACTCTTTCATGGTCTCGCCATAAATTTCATCCGGACCAACAATGCGGAAACGCTTCACATCGCCCTGCTCATTCTCCACTTGCACCCAGGCACCAAAGAACACTTTGCCCTCCTGCTGCGGCGCGTAATCAACAATTTTTAGATCGGCGAGGCATTTGCGCAGATAGCGCACCCGGCGATCGATCTGGCGCAGCAGACGTTTGTTGTAGGTGTAATCGGCGTTTTCGGAACGATCGCCGAGGCTGGCCGCCCATGAGACGATTTTGGTGACTTCCGGACGCTTTTCATTCCACAAATGGTCGTGTTCGGCACGCAGCTTGTTATAGCCTTCGCGGGTAATCAGTTGGGTTTTCATGACTTCAACTCGTGGTGACGGCGGTTCTTCGCAGCAAAGAGGCTAACAATAAGCGACCGATTGACCATCAGCAAGATTGCGCGCGCTGCATTCAGAAAAAGACGGATTCGCGGGCCACTGGCTGGCAATTTTCGGCCTCATTCCGTATAACTGTCCGCTATTTCCAACCCTGTGTAAGCATTGTTAATGATGATGAAAGATTCACTGAGCCAGATTATCGCAGGTGAGCTGAAGGCACGCGCCGACCAGGTTGATGCTGCCGTTCGCTTACTTGATGAAGGGAACACCGTGCCGTTTATCGCACGTTATCGTAAGGAAGTGACCGGCGGACTCGACGACACCCAGCTGCGTTTGCTGGAGAGCCGTCTGAGTTACCTGCGCGAGCTGGACGATCGTCGCCAGTCGATTCTGAAATCCATCGACGAACAGGGCAAACTCACGCCTGAACTCGCCACCGCCATCAACAGCACGCTGAACAAAACCGAGCTGGAAGACCTTTACCTGCCATACAAACAGAAACGTCGTACGCGCGGACAGATCGCTATTGAAGCCGGTCTGGAACCGCTGGCCGACACGCTGTGGCAGGACCCATCTCAGGATCCCGAGCAGCTGGCCGCTGGCTACGTTGATGCCGACAAAGGTGTCGCCGACGTGCGCGCTGCGCTGGATGGCGCGCGCTACATCCTGATGGAGCGCTTTGCCGAAGACGCTACGCTGCTGGCGAAAGTGCGTGAATATCTGTGGAAGAACGCGCATGTGGTAGCGCGCGTGGTGGAAGGTAAAGAGGAAGAAGGCGCGAAATTCCGCGACTACTTCGATCACCACGAAGCGCTGAGCGGCGTACCGTCGCACCGTGCGCTGGCGATGTTCCGTGGCCGCAACGAAGGCGTGCTGCAGCTGTCGCTGAATGCCGATCCGCAGTTCGACGAAGCCCCGCGTGAAAGCTATGGCGAAACGCTGATCGCCGAACACCTCAAGCTGCGCCTGAATAACGCGCCGGCGGATAGCTGGCGTAAAGCGGTGGTGAGCTGGACCTGGCGCATCAAAGTGCTGCTGCACCTCGAAACCGAATTGATGGGCACCATTCGTGAACGCGCCGAAGATGAAGCCATCAACGTGTTTGCCCGTAACCTGCACGATCTGCTGATGGCCGCGCCTGCCGGCATGCGCGCCACCATGGGCCTCGATCCGGGCTTGCGTACCGGTGTGAAAGTTGCGGTGGTGGATGCCACCGGCAAGCTGGTCGCGACCGATACTATTTATCCGCACACCGGCCAGGCGGCGAAAGCGGCCACCGCCGTGGCGGCGTTGTGCGCTAAACATCAGGTTGAACTGGTGGCGATTGGTAACGGCACCGCCTCGCGCGAGACCGAGCGTTTCTTCCTCGACGTGCAGAAGCAGTTCCCGCAGATCAACGCGCAGAAAGTAATTGTCAGCGAAGCCGGTGCATCGGTCTATTCGGCATCCGAGCTAGCGGCGCTGGAGTTCCCGGATCTCGACGTTTCAATTCGTGGCGCGGTTTCCATCGCACGTCGCCTGCAGGACCCGCTCGCCGAGCTGGTGAAGATCGACCCGAAATCGATCGGTGTAGGCCAATATCAGCACGACGTCAGCCAAAGCCAGCTGGCGAAGAAGCTGGATGCGGTGGTGGAAGACTGCGTAAACGCCGTCGGTGTCGATCTCAACACCGCATCTGTGGCGCTGCTCACCCGCGTGGCCGGTTTAACCCGCATGATGGCGCAGAATATTGTCAGCTGGCGCGATGAAAATGGCCGCTTCCAGAACCGTCAGCAACTGCTGAAGGTGAGCCGCCTCGGGCCAAAAGCCTTTGAGCAGTGCGCGGGCTTCCTGCGCATCAACCACGGCGATAACCCGCTGGATGCCTCAACCGTGCACCCGGAAGCCTATCCGCTGGTCGAGCGCATTCTGGCCGCCACCGAGCAGGCGCTGAATGAGTTGATGGGCAATCCAGGCGGTCTGCGCGATTTGAATGCACGCGACTTCACCGATGAGCGCTTCGGCTTGCCAACGGTTACAGACATCATCAAAGAGCTGGAAAAGCCGGGCCGCGATCCGCGTCCGGAATTTAAAACCGCGCAATTTGCTGAAGGCGTGGAAACGCTTAACGATCTGCTGCCGGGCATGGTGCTGGAAGGCGCCGTCACCAACGTCACCAACTTCGGTGCTTTCGTTGATATCGGCGTGCATCAGGATGGTTTGGTGCACATCTCTTCCCTTTCCGACAAGTTCGTTGAAGATCCTCATCAGGTGGTGAAGGCCGGCGATATCGTCAAAGTGAAGGTGATGGAAGTGGATATGCAGCGTAAGCGTATTGCGCTCACCATGCGTCTGGACGAGCAGCCCGGTGAAAGCAATGCGCGCGGCGGCAACCGTAGTGCGGGCAAAGAAAACGCCCGCCCTGCGGCCAATAACAAAGGTCGCGGCAAACCGGCCAGCGCTCCGGCGGGCAACAGCGCGATGGGTGATGCGCTCGCCGCCGCCTTCAAAAAACGTTAAGTTCCTGCCTTAAACACGCGCGGAGACATCACGTCTCCGCGCGCATACCGCCTTGATAAATCTGCTCGTCCATCTACGCTTTGAAAAAATGACCTGCCGCGTGGCCCTGCGATCCAATGGATATTATCAACGCCTTAATCGATGAGATTTATCACGGCAGCTTTCCGGTCGCGGCACGTGAACGCCTGCTTTCGCACATTCGTGCCGCGCGCGATACGGTAAAACTGCCGCGCAAGGCACACTGGGATGAGAAAGATGTGGTGCTGATCACTTACGCCGATCAGTTCCGTGAACCCGAACAGCCAACCCTCGCCAGCTTCTCGCGTTTTTATCAGCAGCATCTGCAATCCACTTTCAGTCTGGTGCATTTGCTGCCGTTCTTTCCCTACTCATCGGACGATGGTTTCTCGGTTATCGATTATCACCAGGTCAATCCGATCTGCGGCGACTGGCAGCACATCAGCGCGCTGCACAGCGAAACGCGCCTGATGTTCGATTTTGTCTGCAACCACATGTCGGCACACAGCCGCTGGTTTCAGCACTTTCTGGCGCTGGATCCCGGTTGGGATGATTTCTTTATCAGCATGCCGCCCGCCACCGATCTCAGCGCGGTGACGCGCCCACGCACTTCGCCGCTGCTCACGCCGTTTGCAATGGCCAACGGCGAAACGCGCTACATCTGGACCACCTTCAGCGCCGACCAGATCGACCTCAACTTCGGCAATCCGGAAGTGCTGATTCGCATGGTCGATGTGCTGCTCGATTACCTGATCAAAGGCGCGGATTATGTGCGGCTCGACGCAGTCGGCTACATGTGGAAAACGCCGGGCACCAACTGCATTCACCTGCCGAAAACGCATCAGCTGGTGAAGCTGTTTCGCGCCATCGCCAATGAGGTGGCGCCTGGCACGGTGATCGTCACCGAAACCAACGTGCCGCATAAAGACAACATCAGCTATTTCGGCAACGGCAAAGATGAAGCGCAAATGGTGTATCAGTTTTCGCTGCCGCCGCTGGTGCTGCACGCTATTCATTCCGGATCGGCACGTGCGCTGCGTCAGTGGGCCAGCACGCTGGATTTAGGCGGCGGCACCACCACTTTCTTTAACTTTCTCGCTTCGCACGACGGCATTGGACTGAATCCGGCACGCGGCATTTTGTCGGAAGTGGAGATTGTGGCGTTGGTGCGCGATTTGGCGCTGGAAGGCGCGCTGGTCTCGTACAAGAACAATGCTGATGGCACCACCAGCCCATATGAAATCAACGTCACCTATTTTGATGCGCTGAATCAGCAAGGCGATGACGATGACACGCGGCTACGTCGCTTCCTGTTGGCGCACGCCATTCTGCTGTCGTTTCCCGGCGTACCGGCGATCTACATCCAAAGTATTCTTGGCTCGCGCAACGATAACGACGGCGTGCGCGCCGCCGGTCACAACCGCGCCATCAATCGTCAGAAATATGATCTGCATGAGATGGAGCAGTGGATCAGCGGCGGCAACCCGCTACGTCAGCAAGTGTATGAACGCCTCAGCGCACTGATTCAGCTGCGTACCCGACAATCCGCATTCCATCCCGATAACCCGATGACGCTGCTGGAGAGCGAGAATACCGTGCTGATGCTGCGTCGCCATCAGCCGGATAGCGAAGAGGGTTTGCTGTGCGTGTTTAATCTCAGCCACCATGACGTGACGACGCAGTTACCGCTGACGCGGCTTGTGCAGGATGTGATTAGCGGGGAGAAGCTGGATGGCAGCCAGCCTTTGACGCTGGCTGCGTGGCAGTTTATGTGGCTGCGGTAAACTCCGTGATCAGCTGCGTAAATTCATCCGGGTGAGAGATGAAAGGCGCATGCGCGGCTTTCTCCATTACCACCGAGGATGAATCTGGCCAGCGAGCATCCAGTTCCTCTGCAATACGACGCGGCACCAATCCATCGAGATAGCCGTAAATGCGCAGGAACGGCAGCGGCAGATCGTCGAGCCCGGCGCGCACATCATCCTGACGCAAAATCTCTAATCCCCCTTCCAGCACCTCAACCGACGGCATCGGCTGTGATAACACCACCTCTTTCAGCTGACGCGCATCCTGTCGTGCGTTTTCCGTGCCCATGGTTTGCAGTGCCAGAAAGCGCTCCACGGTGCGCTGGAAATCAGTGCTGAGCTGCTGCTGAAAACTTTGCAGCGTTTCGGGCTTGATGCCCGGCCATTCATCACGCGCGGTAAAACACGGCGATGAGGCGACGGTGATCAGCGCTGCAACGCGCTGCGGTTGGGTTAACGCCAGCTGGCTGGCAACTAATCCACCCAGCGACCAGCCGAGCAGCACCGCGCGATCGGGTAACTGTGGCAACAACTGTTGCGCCATTTCCGCTAAGGTCAGCGGCCCAAAACCCTGGCTGCGGCCAAAGCCCGGCAGATCCACCAGATGCAGGCGAAAATGCGGGGTGAGTCGCGGAATCATGTTTTGCCACACTTCGGCATTCAAACCCCAGCCGTGCAGCAGCACAAGATCGCGATCGCCCGTGCCTGTGGTGTGCCAGTAAAGCGAACTCATCGGTTACACTCCGGAAAAGTGAAAAGGAGGTCGCTATGCTACCAATCCCGGCACTGTGTTGGCTATGCCGCCTGCCGCTACAGATTGCCAGCCACGGCTTATGCAGCCGCTGCGTGCAGCAGATTCCGCGCCTGCCGGAACTCTGTCCTTGCTGCGGTTTACCCGCCAGTGGAACGCAACCGTGCGGGCGCTGCCTGCGCCGTCCGCCTTCGTGGCAGAGCCTGAGCTGCGTCAGCGATTACCTGCCACCGCTGAGTGATTGGGTGCAGCAGCTGAAGTTTTCTCGCGTAACCGCACTCAGAGTGATGCTGGCGCGGCTGATTTTGTTAAAATTGTTAACAATGCGTCGTGATTACCGGCTGCCGCGTGTAGATTTGGTGCTGAGCGTACCGCTGCATCGTCGGCGCGCCTGGCAACGCGGCTATAATCAGGCGGCGCTACTGGCAAAACCGCTGGCTCGCTGGCTGGGCTGTGAATATCGCGAAGGGGTAAAGCGTGTACGACACGGCGCGGTGCAGCACTCATTGAGCGCCAGCGCGCGCAAAAAGAACCTGCGCGGTGCCTTTCGCCTTGAAATGCCGGTGCGCGGACGCCATATCCTGCTTATCGACGATGTTGTGACGACCGGAAGTACCGTGGCGGAAATTAGCCGCATCCTGCTGGCGCAAGGCGCGGCCAGCGTACACATTGGTTGCCTGTGCCGTACCTTGTAGAGCGTCGGTGTTGGGCGTATTATAACCAAGTAATTTAGTCAACTATTGAGCAATCGCCATGATCGTTATTACTGATGCTGCGCAAGAGCACTTCTCAAAATTGCTGTCCAAACAAGAAGATGGCACTCAGATTCGCGTATTCGTCATTAATCCGGGTACGCCAACCGCAGAATGCGGAGTTTCTTACTGCCCACCCGATGCAGTAGAAGCGACTGATACCGAATTTAAGTTCGAAAAACTGTCAGCCTATGTTGATGAGCTGAGCGCACCGTACCTCGATGACGCAGAAATCGACTTTGTTACCGACAACCTCGGTTCGCAGCTGACGCTGAAAGCGCCAAACGCCAAAATGCGTAAAGTCTCTGACGATGCGCCGATGGTGGAACGCGTGGAATATCTGCTGCAAGCGCAGATTAACCCGCAGCTGGCTGGACACGGCGGTCGCGTATCGCTGATGGAAATCACCGATGACGGCATCGCCATTCTGCAATTCGGCGGTGGCTGCAACGGTTGTTCGATGATCGACGTGACGCTGAAAGATGGCATCGAGAAAGAGCTGCTGGCAGCCTTCCCTGAGCTGAAAGGCGTGCGTGATTTGACCGAGCACCAGCGCGGCGAACACTCGTACTACTGATTTAGCACGCGGCAGCGACCCGACGCTGCCGCGCGTTCTCTAACGCTTCCTGCGCCCTGTATTGACCGCAGTTAGCAAGCCCGGCACTTTTCCTCTAAACATCTCTTCTAAAGTGACGCTTAACTTGCGCCGCCAGTTCGGATATTCATCCACCGTGCCCGGCACATTGACCGGTGAAGACATAGCCAGCCAATCTTCTGGTTGCAGCCCCAGTAATGCGCTGTTAGTCCGCGCCAGATAGCGGTGGAAGCCGCGATTGAGCACCGGTGTGAAGGACACTCGGCTGGCAACGAAGCTTTGGCGCGCAGGCAACGTATTCATCTGATGCAGCGCATCTAATAGCGCCTGTTTTTGTTTATCCCTTTGTCCCAGCAAGGGAATCAACACGCTTTCTTTGTACAAGCCCAGTTTGTGCCCCAGAGAAAGATCCTTAAATCCCCAGAATCCCGCCAACGTCGGCAAATCATGCGTACTGGCGCTGGCAATCGACTGTGCGGGATACTCGTGCGGCTGACGGTAACTGCCATCGCCGTGCTGCTCGAAGAACAACACTTTCCACGAGAAAATACCGCTGTTGCGCAGCAGGCTGACGATCTCTTTCGGCACCGTCCCCAGATCTTCGCCGATCACCATGCAGCGATGGCGCTGACTCTCCAGTGCGAGGATCGCCAACAGATCGTGCACCGGATACGCCACGTAAGCGCCTTTATCCGCGCTTTCACCGTAGGGAATCCACCACAAACGCAGCAATGCCATGACGTGATCGATACGCAAGGCGCCGCAGTCGCGCATATTGGCGCGCAGCAGATCGATAAACGGTTGATAGCCACGCGCGCGCATCACATGCGGATCGAGCGGCGGCAAACTCCAGTTTTGTCCCTGCGGACCGAGACGATCCGGCGGCGCGCCGACGGATGCACCGAGTTTATACAGTTCCGGATCCTGCCAGGTTTCCGCGCTGCCCTGCGCCACGCCGACCGCCAGGTCGCGGTATAGTCCTACTTCCATGCCAAGTTGCTGACTGATCTGACAGCAGATGGCGAACTGCTCTTGCGCTACCCACTGCAACCAGCTCCAGAACTGAATTTCATCCTCGTGCTGCGCGCACCATTGCTGCACCTCCGGCAACAAGGCATTGCGCCAGCCTTCCGGCCAGTTCGCCCAACCCCATTCATCGGGATGTTGCTGGCTGCGCTCGGCGAGAATGCCATCAAACGCCGCCTGATAACGCAGATGATCGCCGCCTTCAACGATAAATTGCTGGAACGAAGCATCATCAGCGGCGCGAGGCTGAAAGCGCTGCCACGCAAAGCGCAGCGCCGTCAATTTCAGTTCGGCCACCGCGCTGTAATCGACAAACTTGGCCGCGCGCGCTTGCTCCAGCGCCTTACGTGTTTTCGCCATTTGCCACCAACGCTGCGCTGCTTCGCTGTGCTGGAAATCCTCCAGCCGGTTCACGTCGATATACAACACGTTGAGCCAGCGCCGCGAGGTTGGGCTGTAAGGACTGGCGTTTTCTGGCTGTGCAGGATAAAGCGCATGCAAAGGATTGAGGCCGACAAAATCACCGCCATAATCGGCGACCTTCTCCAGCATTTGCGCTAAATCGCCGAAGTCACCGATGCCCCAATTGTCATCCGAGCGCAGCGTGTAGAGCTGCACCAACGCGCCCCACAGTTTCTCGCCTTGCTCGATGGATTCGGGGATAAAGCAACGACGTGGCGCGATGATAATGCGCGTCTGCCACTGTTGGCGGCCTTTGCGCAACGTGAGCTGGTGATAACCTTGTGACAAACGCGGCGGCAATGTCAGCAATTCCCCGCCTTGCACCTCGCCTTTGAAGCTTTTGCCCTGTTCGGTTTGTAGCTGCCAGGAAAAAGTGCCGCTGCCTTGTGGCGTCAATTGGCGCTTGCTGCGTGCGGCAAAGACCTGCACCGGCGGCAGCGGTGGCGCTTTGCCGGTTGGCGTTTCCATGACCGCCAGCAGCGCGCGTTTGGTCTCATCGCTGATGGTTTCCGGCTCGCCGTGAGCGTTGATAAAGCGCAGCGAAATGCCGGCATCCTGTGCCGCCTGATCCAGCTTGTTAAGCGTCATTGCTTCTCCGAAATTTGTAGGATCGCCATTCATGGCGACCGAAATATCGATTATCGTGCCGCCTGCCAAATCCGCTGCTGGTAATCACGAATCGAGCGGTCAGAACTGAAACGGCCAGTATGTGCGGTATTCAGAATGGCCGCGCGCGTCCAGGCTTCCTGATTCTTCCACAACGCTTCCACCTGCTGCTGTGCGGCGATGTAGGCATCAAAGTCAGCCAGCACCAGCCAGGGATCGCCATTTTTGGTCAGGCTTTGCAGCATCAGGTCAAACGCGTGCTTATCGCCGTCGCTGAACTTGCCCTTCTCCAGCTCCTTCAGCAAACCATCCAGATAAGGATTCTGTTTGCGCAACTTTTTCGGGCTGTAGCCGCCCGCCTTCAGCGCCTTCACCTCGTCCACGCTGTTACCGAAAATAAAGATATTCTTCGCACCCACCGCTTCGGCAATCTCCACGTTGGCGCCGTCCAGCGTGCCAATGGTTAACGCGCCGTTCAGCGCCAGCTTCATATTGCCGGTGCCAGAAGCTTCATAACCGGCGGTAGAAATCTGCTCGGAGAGATCGGCGGCCGGAATCATCAGCTCTGCGGCGGTGATGCGGTAATCCGGGATAAACACCACTTTGAGGCGATCGCCGACACGCGGATCGTTGTTGATCACCTCCGCCACTTTGTTGATGGCATAGATGATGTTTTTGGCGAGGTAATAGCCGGGCGCGGCTTTGGCGCCAAACAGAAACACGCGCGGTACAAAATCGGGGTTATCCGGGTTATCGCGCAGCTGGCGATAGCAGTGCAGCATATGCAGCAAACTGAGGTGCTGACGTTTGTACTCGTGCAGCCGCTTAATCTGTACGTCAAACAGCGCATCCGGATTGATATCAATGCCGGTCACGCGCTTGATGTAGAGCGTCAGCCGCTGTTTGTTTTGCTGTTTGATGTCGCGGAACTGCTGACGAAACGCTTTTTTGCGGGCGAAAGGTGCCAGCCACGCCAGCGCATCAAGATCGTTGGCCCACTCAACCTGCAGGCTGTCATCGATCAGCGTCGACAGCAGCGGATTGCATTGTTTCAACCAGCGGCGCGGCGTAATGCCGTTGGTGACGTTATGGAATTTATTCGGCCACAGCAGGTGATACTCCGGGAACAGATCTTTCACCACCAGCTCGGAGTGCAGCGCCGCCACGCCGTTGACGGCGAAACAGCTCACCACGCACAGATTTGCCATGCGAACCTGACCGTCGGCCACCACCGCCAGCTTGTGCCAGGTGGCTTTGTCGTCCGGCCACTGTTTCTTCACCACCTTTTTCAGGCGGCGATTAATCTCACGGATAATCAACATATGGCGCGGCAGCAGGTCACGCACCAGCTTCTCATCCCAACGCTCCAGCGCTTCCGGCATCAGCGTGTGGTTGGTGTAGGCAAAGGTGCGACTGGTGATGTGCCACGCATCGTCCCAACTCAATTGATGCTCATCCAGCAGCACGCGCAGCATCTCCGGAATGGCGATGGTGGGATGCGTGTCGTTAAGCTGGATCACTTCGAAATCAGGCAAAGTGCGAATGGCGCGCCCGGCGAGATGATGACGCCGCAGAATATCGCCCACCGCGCAGGCGCACTGGAAATACTGCTGCATCAGGCGCAGCCGCTTACCTTCGGCATGATTATCATTGGGATAGAGCACTTTGGTCAGCTTGTCGGCTTCGATGCCTTGCTGCTCAGCCTGCAGAAATTGGCCGTTGTTAAACGCGGTGAGATCGAACGGCTGCGCGCTAGTGGCTTTCCACAGTCGCAGCGGCAAAGTAATGCCGTTGCGATAACCGACCACCGGCAAATCCCAGGCTTCACCTTTGAGGTGAATTTTAGGTCGCCAGAGGATGCTGCCATCGTGGTTCTCCTTTACCTTGCCGCCGAGGCCAACCTGCACATCCAGCGCGGCGTTATGGCGGAACCACGGATAGCGATCGCGCTGCCAATCATCCGGCGCTTCCTGCTGCTGTCCATCGGCAAACGTCTGGCGAAACAAGCCGTATTGATAATTGAGGCCGTGGCCCATCGCCGCCTGGCCGACGGTCGCCATTGAATCCATATAGCAGGCGGCCAAGCGCCCCAATCCGCCGTTGCCGAGTGCTGGATCCACTTCCTCTTCCAGCAGTTCGCTCAGTTCAATCTGATGTTCCGCCAGCGCGGCTTGCACCTCGTTGTACCAGCCAAGATTGAGAAGATTGTTGCCGGTTAAACGCCCCAGCAGAAACTCCATCGACAGATAGTTGACGTGGCGCTGCCCTTGTTTCGGTGGCGCAGGTGGTTGCGTCGCCAGCATTTCTGCCAGCACGCTACTCAGCGCCTGCCACCATTGGTGCGGTGTCATTTGCTGAGCGGAAGTGAGTCCAAGATGTTGCCATTGGCGAGTAAGAGCGGCGTCGAAACGTGTTTTATTGAATTTTTGCTGCGACATATCAATCCCTTCGTGTCCGTTAACGGTAAAGCCGGGGCGAGCGCAAGAGGTGAAAGGATAAGTAAAGCTGGGGCCGCAGAAAAAAGCGACAGGGAAATGTCAGTACCAGGAAAAAAATCGTGCACGCTGGGTATCGAACGGTCGCCATTCATGGCGACCTGGTGCGCATAAATACGCACTCAATCCTTTGTAGGGTCGACATTCATGGCGACCGTTTACCACGCTATCAACACAATTCGAGATGAACTTCGTGCTGCTCAATCACTTTCAGCACGCTAGCCGGCGGGCTTTGATCGGTATACATGTAATCAATCAGGCTCATATTGCCGAGGTTGACCATCGCATTGCGGCCAAACTTCGAGTGATCCACCACCAGCATCACGCAGCGTGAGTTTTCGATAATGGCGCGTTTGGTGCGCACTTCGTGATAATCGAACTCCAGCAGCGAACCATCCATATCAATGCCGCTGATACCGAGAATGCCGTAATCGAGGCGGAACTGCGAAATGAAGTCCAGCGTCGCTTCGCCCATGATGCCACCATCGCGCGTGCGCACTTCGCCACCGGCGATAATCACGCGGAAATCCGGTTTCGCCATCAGCAGAATCGCTACATTGAGATTGTTAGTCACTACGCGCAGATTGTTGTGGTTGAGCAGCGCATGCGCCACCGCTTCCGGCGTGGTGCCGATATCAATAAACAGCGTCGCGCCATCGGGGATCTGGCTCGCTACACGCTCGGCGATGCGCGCTTTCTCCGCCGACCACATCATCTTACGATCCTGCCATGCTGTATTTTCTGAGCTGGACGGCAACGCCGCCCCGCCGTGATGACGCATGATTTTGTTCTGATCGGCCAGGTCGTTCAGGTCACGCCGAATGGTTTGCGGGCTGACTTCAAAGTGATCCACCAACTCTTCGGTACTGACATATCCCTGACGCCGGACCAGATCGATAATGGCGTCATGACGTTGCGTCTGCTTCACATCTCTCTCCTCGGCTCGTAGCCGCTTCTTTTATTGGTGCTGCTAACGACGCGTAATCTTACGCGTATCAACAAATGCCATCGCTAAACCCACCAGCAAGCCGGTGACGTGCGCGGCGTTGGCGATCGACAGACCAAATGCGCCGTACCAGCCAATCACCAACCATACGACCGCGAAGCCAATCAGGCCGCGCTCAAGATAAATACCACTTTCGGGATCGCGCTCGCCGCGCAGCCAGCAGTAACCCATCAGCGCGTAAACCACGCCCGATAAGCCACCAAACAGCACGCCGCTAAACTTGGCCTGCATCCAGCCGGTTAGCAACGCCGAGATCAGCATAATCACAAACAGCTTGCCGCTGCCGAGACGCTTTTCGACCGCACCGCCGAGATACCACCACCACATCAGGTTGAACAGGATGTGCAGCAGCGAGAAGTGCAGCAACGCATGGCTAAACCAGCGCCACACCTGGAAATATTGCGAAGAGTCCGCCGGCCACGCCAGCCAATCCAGCGCCACATCATCACCAACGATCTGCATCAGGATAAACACCGCGATGCAGGCGACCATGATGGTCATGGTGAGCGGACCTGCGCGTTCGCGAATGCTCGCCCAGATGTTAGTGCGCTCGTAGCGCAAGCCACTTTCGGTACTGCCGCTATGCCAGCTGGCAGCCTGATAGCGCGGATGGTTGGGATCGCGCACAAACTGCGCGAGTTCGTTTTCGACCATCTCAAACTTACTGTCATCATCCAACATGATGACGAAGTGGCTTTCGCGCTCAATGCGTAGCGTCACGCCGCGTGTCGCCATGTAGTCGACAAACGCCTGCGCCATGCGCGGATTGTTAAACTGGGTGATGCGCATCATGCGGTGCTCTCCTTCCTTATGCGATGGGCTTAGGCGTCGCCGAGGGCAACCTGCGCCGGGAATGCCGCGCGCCAGGCGTCAAATCCGCCGTCAATGCTGTACGCCGCGCTGAATCCCTGGCCCAGCAAGAACTGCGCCGCGCCTTTGCTGCTGTTGCCGTGATAGCACATCACCAGCACCGGCAATGCCTGATTCGCGTTGGCGATGAAATCCGCCAGATTGTCATTGGTCAGATGCTGCGCGCCCGCCGCGTGGCCCATCATAAAGCTCTGCGGATCACGGATATCCACCAGCTGCGCACCTTGTGCCAGATGCTCTTGCGCCTGCAGGACATTAATACACTCGAAGGTTTCCATGGTGTCTCTCATTACTTGGTCACAATTAGCGGTTAAAAAATTACCGGTGTTGCTGCCAGGTCGCCATGAATGGCGCCCCTACGATTGCCCGGTGTAGGGTCGCCATTCATGGCAACCTAAACATGCTCAACTCATAAGCATTACACAATTAGCGCCTAGTTTAACCTGAGAAGCCGCCGCGATAACCTGACAACCTTTATGGTTATGTGATTTTTTTCCTGTCGGAATGTTAGCTATATCACGCAAAAATGTTTTTATTCAGTTAACCGCTGGCGTCGATGTTGGTTTCCGATTATTATTACGCTCGAAAACGAACATTTTAGAACTATTCCGAACATCGGAGGAGATGACGTGGAAACCAAAGACCTGATCGTGATCGGCGGCGGCATTAACGGAGCCGGCATTGCAGTGGACGCTGCAGGACGCGGACTGTCGGTGCTGATGCTGGAGGCGCGGGATTTGGCCTGTGCAACCTCCTCCAACAGCTCGAAATTGATTCACGGCGGCCTGCGCTACCTTGAGCACTATGAATTCCGCCTGGTGGGCGAAGCCTTAGCAGAACGTGAAGTGCTGCTGAAAATGGCGCCGCACATCGCTTTCCCGATGCGTTTCCGTCTGCCGCACCGTCCGCATCTGCGTCCGGCGTGGATGATCCGCATGGGCCTGTTTATGTACGATCGCCTCGGCAAACGCACCACGCTGCCGGGCAGCAAAAGCCTGCGCTTTGGCGCGGATTCGGCCCTCAAGCCGGAGATCACGCGCGGATTCGAATATTCTGACTGCTGGGTTGATGATGCGCGCATGGTGGTTCTCAACGCGCAGGAAGTGGAAAAACAGGGCGGCGAAGTGCGTACCCGCACTCGCGTGACCCGCGCCTGGCGTGAAGCCGGTTTGTGGATGGTAGAAGCCGAAGACATTGATACCGGCAAAACCTACACCTGGCGCGCTAAAGGTCTGGTCAATGCGGCCGGTCCGTGGGTAAAAGAGTTCTTCGACGATGGCCTGAAGCTGAAATCGCCGTACGGCATTCGTCTGATCAAAGGCAGCCACATTGTGGTGCCGCGCGTACACCGCGAAAAGCAGGCGTATATCCTGCAGAACGAAGATAACCGTATCGTGTTTGTCATTCCGTGGATGGACGAGTTTTCCATCATTGGTACCACCGACGTGGAGTACAAAGGCGATCCGAAAGACGTGAAGATCGATGACAACGAAATCAGCTACCTGCTGAAAGTGTTCAACGGACACTTCAAACAGCAGCTGAGCAAAGATGACATCGTCTGGACTTACTCAGGCGTGCGTCCGCTGTGCGATGACGAATCGGATTCGCCGCAGGCCATCACCCGCGATTACACGCTGGATGTGCATGACGACAACGGCCAGGCGCCGCTGCTGTCGGTGTTCGGCGGTAAGCTGACTACCTATCGTAAGCTGGCGGAACATGCGCTGGAGAAACTGACCAAGTACTACCCGAACATCGGCCCAGCGTGGACCAAAAACGCGGTATTACCGGGCGGTGATTTCTCTGGTTCACGCGATGATTACGCCGCTGGTCTGCGTCGTCGCTATCCGTTTATCAGCGAAGGTATGGCGCGTCACTTTGCGCGTACTTACGGCAGCCGCACCGAAGAGCTGCTGGCAGACGCGAAGAGCATCGACGATCTGGGCGAGAATTTCGGTCACGAGTTCTACGAAGCCGAGCTGCGTTACCTGGTGAAAAACGAATGGGTACGCGAGCTGGATGATGCGATTTGGCGTCGTACCAAACAAGGTATGTGGCTGAGCGCTGCCGAGCAGGCACGTATTGCTGAGTGGCTGGCGGTCAACGCACAGAAACCCGCGTTGTCGTTAGCGTCATAATATAAAAAAGGGGCGTCGTAAGTGACGCCCCGTTTATGTAGGGTCGCCATTCATGGCGACCTTTTCAATTCCTGCACTATTTACAAACCCGCATTCTCACGAATGTACTTACGCGCTTTCACCGCATATTCGAACGGATTGGCCAGCGCCGGATCCTGTTCTGCTTCCACCACCATCCAGCCTTTATAGCCGTAATCGTCGAGGATTTTAAACACCGGTTTGAAATCGATCACGCCATCGCCCGGCACGGTAAAGGTGCCTTTCTTCACGCCATCGAGGAACGACAGGGATTTCTCGCGCACTTCCGCGACCACGCTGTCGCGCACGTCTTTTAGATGCACGTGGAAAATACGCGGCAGATATTTGGTCAGCACATCCAGCATTGCCTGCTGTGAGCCTTCGGAATAGTAGATGTGGCCGGTATCGTACAGCAGGCCTACATTCTCATTGGTCGATTCCATAAAGCGATCAATCTCGGCTGGCGTCTGGATGCCTGTGCCCATGTGATGGTGCAGCGTCAAACGCATGCCTTTCTTCGCGGCAATCTCCGCCAGCTCGTTGTAGCCTTCCGCCGTTAAGCGCCACTCTTCATCGCTGAAAATCGGCTTCTGCTCCAGCACAGCCAGCGTGGTGCCCTGAATACTTTTGCTCTGCTCGGAGCAACCAATCACACGCGCGCCCATCGCATGCAGGAAGTTCATGTGATTGGTGAATTCGTCGATAGTTTTCGCTTTTTCGCCGTTGGCGAAGAAGGTGCTGAACCACGCATTGCAGATCTGAATACCACGGATATCCAGCATCGGCTTGAGAATCGCCGGATCGCGCGGGTATTTGCTGCCCACTTCGCTACCGGTAAAGCCTGCCAGCGCCATTTCACTGACGGTTTGCTGGAAGGTGTTTTCGCTGCCCAGCTCCGGCATGTCGTCGTTGGTCCAGCCGATTGGCGCAATCGCCAGTTTAACGTTGTCTTTGTTCATCTTGTTGTCCCTGATTCACAGAGGCGGCCGCTGAGCCGCCGAGGAGTATTTAGCGCACAGCTCAGTTATTTGGCGTAGAAATCCGGACGCGGCGGCATGGTAACCGGCTCGATTGCGCCGCTGTTCTGCGCTTTCTGGCAGGCATCGGCGGCCACGGAGGCAGCGAAACCATCCCAGGCAGAAGGTCCGGTAAGTTGGCCGTCTTTCACGTCATTAATAAACGCTTGCAGCTCAACGTCATACGCATCGATGAAACGATCTTTCCAGTCGGTCAGCAGCG
The DNA here is from genome assembly GCF_024707505.1 of Pantoea sp. SOD02. Lineage (GTDB taxonomy): Bacteria > Pseudomonadota > Gammaproteobacteria > Enterobacterales > Enterobacteriaceae > Pantoea > Pantoea symbiotica. The sequence continues at coordinate 3,894,127 of NZ_CP102604.1, forward strand.
GCACACCGAGACGCGCGTTTTTGCGTGTTTGGATCGCCGAAGGCTCAGGCAGCTTAGCGATGCCCTCTTCGCCCACCACTTCACACTGAATGTCATAGCCGTACGCACAGTTAACGAAGATCTCCACGTCAATGCGGATACCTTTCTGCGTTTCGAACAGCACGATTTGCGGATCTTTCAGCTTGGCGTGAGACTTCGACGTGGTACGCGGGAACACCACCTGCACGGTTTTGTAGTCGTCTTCCGTCAGCCAGCGCAGCACGTCCAGCTCGTGAATCAGAGTGTTGGTGATCGCCATGTCGGTGGTGTAATTCTCGCCGACGCTCTGGTTGCGGTGTGCGCAGTGCAGCATCAGCGGCTCGCCGATTTCACCGTCGGTAATCACTTTTTTCAGCGCGCGATAGCCGGAATCGTACGGACGCATAAAGCCAACCTGCACCAGACGTTTACCGTGTTTGATCTCGGCATCGACAATGCGACGGCAACCTTCCGCGCTCAGCGCCAGCGGCTTTTCACAGAACACCGGTTTGCCGGCCGCGATTGCCGCCAGCGTGAACTCTTCGTGGGTCGGATCCCAGGATGTCACCAGCACGGCGTCAACGTCTGGCGAGTTGATCACCTGATGACCATCCTGATAAACCTCGGCTTCGATATTCAGACGTTGCAGCGCAGCGCGCGCACCTTCCACGTTGATATCAGAAACTGCCACCACTTTCGCACCCTGCAAAACGTTATTGCAGCGACGAATGTGTTCCTGACCAATTGCACCGGTACCAATTACACCGAGTTTGAGCGTCATAATTACACCTGTAGATGTAGAGTCGGAAGAGTAAGGGTTAAGCAAGGCCGACGAACGCCGGCCTAAAAAAGATTTAGTACTTACGTGCTTGTTCGATATGCACGTTAAGGTTATCGGCCACTTTTTGCGTGCGCGTGGACGTCGAGGTTTGCGCCACGCCGACGTGCCACCAGCTGAAGTATTTGTGCACCATGGTTTTTGGCAGCACTTTGATGTCGAACAGCACGGAAACGGTCTGCTTCTGCGCATCGATCAGCGCGGCTTCCAGCTGCTCAAGCGTGGTGATGCGGTAGGTTTTGCAGCCGTAACCGCCGGCGATTGCCGCGAAGTCCACCGGCACAAAGCCGCCATCCAGCTTGCCGCCTTCCGGATTACGGAAGCGGAACTCGGTAGTGAAACTGTCCATGCCGTGTTCCATCTGCAGGTTGTTGATACAACCGTTGGTCATGTTATCCAGTAGCACCACGTTGATTTTCGCCCCTTCCTGAATCGACGTGACCAGCTCGGAATGCAGCATCATGAACGAGCCGTCGCCGACCATGACGTAGACTTCACGCTGCGGCTGCGCCAGCTTCACGCCCAGCGCGGCATTCACTTCGTAACCCATGCAGGAGTAGCCGTACTCAACGTGGTACGAGTTGTAATCTTTGGTGCGCCACACGCGTTGCAGGTCGCCCGGCAGACTGCCCGCTGCCGCGACAATCACCGCATCCTTTGGGAGCTGCTCGTTTAAGGTGCCCAGCACGCTGCTCTGCGTCAGCACCGATTTCGTCAGGCGCTCAAACTCCGCAAACAGCGCTTCGCGATCGGCGTGGTCGGCGATTTCCGGAATGAAATCGTCGGTGTTGTAGGTCGCGGCATAGACGCGCTGCGTCTCTTTCAGCAGCTTGCTTTGCGACAGCTCAATCTGGCCGCCCCAATGGTTTTCGAAACCTTTCAAACCACTTTCCAGCGCGGTTAAACCTTCACGCGCATCCGCCAGCAGCTGCACCGCATCCAGCTTGTAGCTGTCGAAGTTGCTGACGTTGAGGTTCAGATAGCTGACATCCGGATTCTGGAAAATCCATTTCGACGCGGTGGTGAAGTCGGTGTAACGCGTACCGATACCAATCACCAAATCGGCCTCTTTTGCCAGCAGGTTGGCCGCCAGACAGCCGGTTTCGCCCACGCCGCCGACATTCAGCGGGTGATCGGAAACGATGGTGCCTTTACCGGCCTGAGTTTCGGCAAATGGGATGTTGAAGCGCTCGGCAAATTTCAGCAGCGCATCACCAGCGTCGGAATATTTCAGGCCGCCACCGACAATGATCAGCGGCTTGTGTTTGCGTGCAATCAGCGCCAGCGCATCTTCTAATTGCGCGGCGGTTGGCAGACGGCGATCCAGACGGTGCACACGCTTCTGGAAGAAGTATTCCGGGAAGTCCCAGGCTTCGCCCTGCACGTCCTGCGGCAGCGCAATCGTCACCGCGCCGGTTTCTGCCGGATCGGTCAACACGCGCAAGGCGTTGATGCAGGCGGTCATCAGCTGCTCTGGACGGCTAACGCGATCCCAGTATTTGCTTACCGCGCGGAACGCGTCGTTGGTGCTGATGCTGAGATCGTGGCTCTGTTCGATCTGCTGCAAGACCGGATCCGGTTGGCGCGTGGCGAACACATCGCCCGGCAGCAGCAATAAAGGAATGCGGTTGGCAGTCGCGGTGGCGGCAGCGGTAATCATATTGGCCGCGCCGGGACCGACCGATGAAGTACAGGCGATAATCTGACGACGCAGCGACTGCTTGGCAAAACCAATGGCGGCGTGCGCCATGCCCTGCTCGTTACGGCCCTGATGCACCACCAGATCGCCGCTATCCTGCTCCAGCGCCTGTCCCAATCCCAGCACGTTGCCGTGACCGAAAATGGCAAAAATGCCTTTCACAAACTTGGTTTCAACGCCGTCAACGTTCAGGTATTGGTTATCAAGAAATTTTACCAGCGCCTGTGCCGTGGTGAGTCTGATTGTGCCCATATGCTTCTTCCTTTACATGCTGGTACCTGCGGCGAGGTACATCGCGGTTCGGGTAAAAACTGCCGTTCACGGCGCCCGCGGATTAAGTGAAACGTGAGGCGATTATAAACAAATATTTTTTTCATTAAACACGATTACAGAAGAAACATTTCATTTTGCGATGGAGATCAAATTCAGCAATGAAACGTGGGCTGCGCGAGACGCAAAAGGGGGAAAAGTGGAACAGTAAAAGGTCATTTGCCGGTCATAACGAAATTTCATTTCACTTCAGTAGCTTCCTTGATTCGCCAGCACTTTCCTGAGACCTGGCTCACAAGCCTGACTATCACTGAAACTCTCGGTGAATGCGCGGCCGCTTTGCGGCTTCGTCAGAGTTTTACCTGGCTCACAAAATCGTGATGGATGTTTCATTTCATATTGAATTTGGAATTTTTATTCCTCATACTGCGACCAAAGCCAATCAGGCACCTTGAGAACCCGGAAGCAAAGCGCTCGACGTTGGGCGGCAGCGCCCGCAGTGTCTGCTTATCACAGAAGGAAACAATAGGTATGAGTACACAACAGAAGCGGCTTGATGTGATTTGTATCGGACGCATCGCCGTCGACCTCTACGGTCAGCAAATTGGATCACGTCTGGAAGATATGACCAGCTTCAACAAATATCTCGGCGGATCTTCCGGCAACGTGGCCTACGGTACGGCCATTCAGGGCCTGAAATCGGCGATGCTGGCGCGTGTAGGTGACGAACATAACGGCCGCTTTTTGCGTGAAGAGCTGCAACGTGCAGGCTGCAACACCGATGGCCTGATTACCGATAAGCATCGCCTGACCGGGCTGGTGATCCTCGGGATCAAAGATGAAGAGAGCTTCCCGCTGATCTTCTACCGCGACAACTGCGCCGATATGGGGCTGGTGCCGGAAGATATTAACGAAGAGTTCATCACCTCTTCACGTGCGGTCGCCGTTACCGGCACGCACCTGTCGCATCCACAAACGCGCGCCGCAGTATTGAAAGCGCTGGAAATCGCCAAACGCAACGGCCTGCGCACCGCGCTGGATATCGATTATCGTCCGGTGCTGTGGGGACTGACTTCCCTCGGCGACGGCGAAACGCGTTTCATTGAATCGGGCGAAGTGACGCAACAGCTGCAGGAAGTGCTGCACTATTTCGATTTGGTGGTCGGAACGGAAGAAGAGTTCCATATCGCCGGTGGCAGCACCGATACGCTGACCGCGCTGAAAAATGTGCGTAAATCGAGCCAGGCCACATTAGTTTGCAAACGCGGTCCGCTGGGTTGCGTGGTGTTTGAGGGCGAGATCCCGGATAGCTGGGAACAGACCAAACTGCAGAGCGGCGTGCGTGTAGAAGTACTCAACGTGCTGGGCGCGGGCGATGCCTTTATGTCTGGCCTGCTGCGCGGCTGGTTGAACGATGAAAGCTGGGAGCAAGCGTGCCGTTACGCCAACGCCTGTGGCGCATTGGTAGTGTCGCGCCACGGCTGCGCACCAGCGATGCCAACCAAAGAAGAGCTGGATGATTTCCTCAGTCGCGATAAAGACGTGAAACGTCCGGATCTCGATGCGCGTCTCAATCACCTGCATCGCGTTACCACGCGTAAACAGCAGTGGCCTGAGCTGAATGTCTTCGCCTTCGACCATCGCAAGCAGTTGGCTGATATGGCGCGCGAAGCGGGCGTCAGCGAAGAGCGGATTCCACAATTGAAACTGCTGCTGCTACGTGCAGCAGAAGAAGCGGCTAACGAAGCCGGTCTGAATGAGAAGAGCGGCATCCTCGCGGATACCACTTACGGCCAGAAAGCGCTGAACGCGATTACCGGTAAAAACTGGTGGATTGGGCGTCCGATTGAACTGCCAAGTTCACGTCCGCTGCGCCTGGAGCACGGCAACATCGGCTCGCAGCTGGTCGACTGGCCGGCCGAGCACGTAGTGAAATGCCTGGTGTTCTACCATCCGCACGACAGCGCTGAGCTGCGTAAAGAGCAGGATGAGCTGGTGCTCGATGTGTGGAATGGCTGTAACAAGAGCGGGCACGAACTGCTGCTGGAACTGATTCTGCCGGAGAGCAATCCGGACCGTCATGAATCTTACTATTACGACATGCTGAGCCATTTCTACAGCCTTGGCATTCAGCCGGATTGGTGGAAACTGCCGCCGCTGTCTGCCGAGAGCTGGCAGGCGATCAGCGGACTGATCGAGCAGAACGATCCGCACTGTCGCGGCATTCTGTTGCTGGGCCTTGATGCGCCGGAAGAGACACTGAAAGCCGGTTTCGCCGCCGCCGCGCAAGCGCCGTGGGTGAAGGGTTTCGCGGTAGGTCGCACCATCTTCGGCCAGCCGTCACGCCAGTGGCTGCAAGGCGAGCTGGATGATAAAGCGCTGATTGAGACAGTTAAAGGCAACTACCTGCGATTGATCGGCTACTGGCGCGCTGTGCGCGGCTAATGATGCGTTCAATGATGATGAAGCGGCCCTGATGGGCCGTTTTTTTTGGTCACGCACCTTGTCCAGGTCGCCATAAATGGCGACCCTACGTGTCTGTTTGTAGGGGCGCCATTTATGGCGACCTGGTAACAGCATAACTCCCGCCCTGTTTGCCCCTCTTTTTGTGAGGCATTTCATAAACCGATGAAATAAGCGTCACGATGATGTCAAACAAATGAAATTTTCCATCCATCTGGTACTATAGCGCTCATTATCCAGCCATATTTTCTTTTTTAGCGGGCCGAAGTAATGACCAATAATCCAACGCAATTAACCTTGTTACAGGACGAGATCCGTCGTCGCTATGAGACGCTGAGCAAACGCCTGAAGCAGGTGGCTCGTTATATCCTTGATAACAGTAACAGCATCGCTTTCGATACCGTTGCCTCTATCGCGCAACATGCGGATGTCCCCCCTTCCACGCTGATCCGCTTTGCCAACGCGTTTGGCTTCAGCGGCTTCAACGAAATGAAACAGGTTTTCCGTCAGCACCTGATGGAAGAGACCGTGAACTACACCGAGCGCGCACGTCTGTTCCGCCAGACCGCCACCGACGACAGCGCCACCTCACCCGAGAGCCCGGCCGAAATCCTCAACGTCTTTACCATGGTGAACAGTCAGGCGCTGCAACAGCTGGCGATGCAGGTCAATCCAGATCAGCTGAATCGCGCGGTGAAAATGCTCGATGAAGCTGAGAACATCTACATCATCGGCCTGCGTCGCTCATTCAGCGTCGCATCGTATCTGGTGTATGCGCTGCGCCATCTGGAGCGTCGTGCGTTCCTGATCGACGGCCTCGGCGGCATGTTCACCGAGCAGTTGAGCATGGTGAACCCGAAAGACGTGGTGATCGCCATCAGCTACTCGCCGTACGCGCGTGAAGCGGTGGAGTTGGTTGAGCTAGGCGCTAAGCGTGGTGCGCATCTCATCGCCATCACCGACAGCCAGGTCAGCCCGCTGGCCGCCTTCAGCGATGTGTGCTTTGTGGTGCGTGAAGCGCAGGTGGATGGCTTCCGTTCGCAGGTGGCTTCGCTGTGTCTGGCACAAACGCTCGCCGTATCGTTGGCGCTGAACAACAACGTCACCAGCGAATAACTCTCGTAGGGTCGCCATTCATGGCGACCACCCAACAAAAAGGGCAGCCACCTGGCTGCCCTTTTTTACGTTGGTGCGCATGTTACGAACGCGGATACTGGTCGCTGTTCACCCAGGCGTGATCTTTCTCCCAGGTAAATTTCCACAGACGTTTTGGACCCGCCATCACGTTGAGATAGTAGTTATCGTAACCGGCAATGGTCGCCACCGGATGATAACCACGCGGCACCGTCACCACATCGCGATTATATGGCGCCATGCACTCGTCGAGTGAACGGTCGTCGGTATAAACGCGCTGCATGGCGAAACCTGGTTCAGGATCGAAACGGTGATAATACGTCTCTTCCAGATAGGTTTCGTCCGGGCTGTTTTTCTGGTCGTGCTTGTGACTTGGGTACGAACTGGTCGCGCCTTCATCGGTGTACACTTCCACCACCAGCAGACTGTCGGCCTCTTTGTTATCCGGCAGAATGTTGTGCACCAGACGCTGGTTACGCCCTTTACCACGCTGCTCAACGCCAACATCTTCCGGCGCAATCAGTCGCGCCGGCAGGTTGCCGCTGCTTGGTGCATTACACACCGCCAGCTCCAGATCGCTATCCGCATACACTTCCACTTCGTCGTTATGCGGGACGTACACCGAATAAGGTGGAATGCGTTCAAACGGCGACAGACGTTTACCGAGATTGGGGAATTCGGCGTGACGGGTTTTCACCGAAGCGAAGCCCGCCACCAGCACCAGACACAACTCTTTGTCGCCACTGCTCAGCTTCAGGCTCTGCCCTTTTTTCAGCAGATAGGCATCAAAGCCGACGTATTCCCAGCCCGCGCTTTCCGGCGTGACGTGCTGAATACGGCCGTTGCTGTCGGGTTTTTGCGCTTTCGAAATCAGAGACATCCTGTTCCTCCTTGTTGAGCGAAATTAGCCCAGCGTCGGCATGCTGAACTCAGATACGGTCTGCTGACCGCTCGGCCAACGCACGGTGGCGGTTTTCATGCGGGTATAGAAACGCACGCCGTCTGGACCGTGCACGTTCAACGCACCAAACACCGAACGTTTCCAGCCGCCGAAGCTGTGGAATGCCATTGGTACCGGAACAGGCACGTTAACGCCAACCATGCCGGCTTCGACGTTTTGCACGAACTCACGCGCGGTGTGGCCGTTGCTGGTGAAGATGGCGCTGCCGTTACCGAATTCGTGGCTGTTCACCAGCTGCAGTGCGCTGTCGAAATCGCTGGAACGCATGATGCTCAGCACCGGTCCGAAGATCTCTTCGCGCCAGATGGTCATATCCGAAGTCACGTTGTCGAACAGCGTGCCGCCAACGTAGTAACCTTCTGCATGGCCAGCAACCTGGATGCCGCGGCCATCAACCACCAGCTTCGCGCCTTCCTGCTCACCTTTGTCGATGTAGCCCAGCACTTTCTTCTGGTGCGCAGCAGAAACCACCGGCCCCATTTCATTCTCTTCGGCACCTTTCTGGATGCCAGGACCGACGCGCAGCGCTTTGATCAGCGGCGTCAGACGCGCAATCAGCTTGTCTGCGGTGTCGTCACCAACGGCGACAACAACTGGCAGCGCCATGCAGCGTTCACCCGCTGAACCAAACGCGCCGCCCATAATGGCGTTCACGGTGGCATCGAGATCGGCATCGGGCATCACGATGGCGTGGTTTTTCGCTGCGCCGAACGCCTGCACACGTTTACCGTGGGCGCTGGCAGTTTTGTAGATGTGCTCCGCCACGCCGGAAGAGCCGACGAAGCTGACTGCGGCGATACGCGGATCTTTGTACAGCTGCTCGGCATCTTCGTTAGACGAATGCACCACGTTGAATACGCCATCCGGCAGGCCGGCTTCTTTCAGCAGTTCAGCCATGCGCACAGAAGCCGATGGATCCAGCGCCGGTGGCTTGAGGATAAAGGTGTTACCGCACGCCAGCGCGATTGGGAACATCCACAATGGCACCATCGCCGGGAAGTTGAACGGTGTGATACCAGCAACAACGCCGACCGGTTGCATCAGCGAGTAGCTATCAACGCCGGTGCCGACGCTCGGTGAGTTCTCACCTTTAATCAGATGCGGAATACCGCAGGCATATTCGATCACTTCGATACCGCGCGTCAGTTCACCCAGCGCATCGGACCACACTTTGCCGTGCTCAGAGACGATCAGTGCCGCCAGCTCTTCGCGATGTTTTTCCATCAGCGCTTTAAAGTTGAACATCACACGGGCACGACGCAACGGCGCGGTTTTCGACCATTCCGGGAACGCGGCATGAGCGACTTCAATCGCCTTTTCCACTTCAGCAGCGGTGCTCTGCGTCAGTTCACGCACGACTTTGCCGGTCGCCGGATCGTACACGGGAATGGTTTCATTGCTGGCGCTGTGGGTAATTTTGCCGCCGATAAAGTTTCCTACGATAGTCATGTCGTTGCCTCTTAGATGTGAAGTTCCCTGCAGATAGCCCGTTCGAACCGCGACGCTGCGTGTGCAGGCAATACTTAAAGCGTGCTATGAAGCTATCGTAATGAAATGAATTTTTCAAATACTTCTTTTTGGAAAATTTCCTTTTAGCGGCATGGATCGCATTTTTTCCGCCTGCGCTGACAGCCGGGTGCAAATCCGCCCGTAGCGCTTCCCTACTGGCGCTACAGGTATGCCAAACCGCATCACAGCTAAGCCGTTGCGCGCACAGAATTTGTGTCTGAAATCTAGCTTCCACATGCAACGCGAAACGAAATATGAAATTTTTGCGAGGCAGATCCAATATCTGATATTTCATAATTCAATAATAATGAAATAAATGTTCTCTTTGCAGCACCGATACCGTATCCGTTTACAGGAGCCGCCTATGGCCATCGATCCAACCCGTTTCTGTATTAACCGTAAAATTGCGCCAAGGCTGTCGCTGGAAGTTTTCTTTCAGCTAGTGCAGCGTCTGGGATTGAGCAAGGTTGAACTGCGTAATGACATGCAGAGCGGCAAGGTCACCGATGATCTCAGCGTGGCGCAGCTGCGTGCGCTAACGGATAAGTACCACATTGAAATCGTAACGATTAACGCGCTCTATCCGTTTAACCGTGCCGATGAGGCGTTGCTGGCAAAAGCCGACGCGCTGCTGCAGGAAGCTCAAGCCATCGGCGCAAAAGCGCTGGTGATGTGTCCGCTGAATGAAGGGATTAAGATTTCGCCCCAGCAGACACTGGAAGCGCTGCAGGTGCTGGCACCGCGCTTTGAGAAGTATGGCATTCAGGGGCTGGTGGAACCGCTGGGCTTTCCGGTCAGTTCGCTACGCTCGGCGGTGCAAACGCAAAAGCTGATTCAGCAGGCAAAAGTACCGTTCAAAGTGCTGCTCGATACGTTCCATCATCATCTGTATGAGAACGCCGAAAACGAGTTCCCGCAGGAGATTGATATCAACCATATTGGGCTGGTGCATTTGTCTGGTGTGGAAGATACCCGCCCGACGGCGCAACTGACCGACGAAGAACGCATCATGCTCAGCGACCGTGATGTGCTAAACAGCGTGGCACAGGTGAAACGTCTGGAGATGCTGGGCTACAAAGGCGTTTATGCGTTTGAGCCGTTTTCGTCGGAACTGGAGACGTGGAATACCGCTGAGATTGAACGCCAAATTCGCTACAGCATTGAGTTGCTGCAAGCCTGAAAACGAACCCTTATCTGTGTCTGAAAAAAGACACTTTTTGTTAGTGTTGGCCTCGGTCGGAGGCCTTTTTTTTACACCGTTCATCTTTGCTAAACCAGGTGCGCATGGATGCGCACCCTACGTTGTAGGGTCGCCATTTATGGCGACCGCCTACTACGCGTTCTCTTTAATCTCCACCACAGGCTCTTCCGGCATCCGCTTAATCATCCGCAGCGTGCAGAACAGCGCTAAACACACCAGCAGCGCGGTGAGGAAATAGACCAGCGACACGCCAGCATAACTCATGATGAAACCGGCAATCGGCCCGGTGATACCCAGCGACAAATCCATAAAAGCGGTGTAAGTCGCAAGCGCGCTACCCTGATTCTGCTGCGGCACCACTTTTACCGCCACTACGCCAATCGCCGGGAACACCAGCGAAAAACCCGCGCCGGTGAGGAATGCGCCCATCTTCGCCATCCACGGATCGAACGAACCGGCCACCAGAAACAGGCCAACCGCTTCCACCGCGAAACAGATACTCGCCACGCGCAAACCGCCGAGCTTATTGATGGCATTGGGGAACAGCAGGCGCGTGCCGACAAACGCGGCACTGAACATGGTCAGCGCGAAGGCAGCGCCATCCCAGCCTTTATCCTGATAAAACAGCGTGATGAAGGTGGCGATCACGCCAAATCCGGCGGAACCCATCGCCAGAATCAGGCCAAAACCGTACACCTTGCTCAGCACGTCACGGAACGGCAGCGGCTTGGCTTTGCTGCCTTTCACCGGCGCACGCGGCAGCGCCAGCGCAATCGCCAGCACGCAAATAGCAATGATGATGCCGGAGAGCAGTAGCAAGCCGCCGCTGCGGAAAATCACCACGCCGAGCGGCGCACCGATCGCCATCGCACCGTAGGTGACAATGCCGTTCCACGAAATCACCCGGCCAATATGCAGCGAACCGACGCGCGCCACGCCCCACAGCGACGTACCGGTGCCGGAAAAGCTTTGCCCCACGCCGAGAATCACGCGCCCCAGACACAGCAGCACCAGACTCAGCACGCCCTGCCCATCACTGAGCGCCGAGAGCAGAATACAGATGCCGCTCAGCAAACAGCCCACCAGCCCCAGCACCACCACTTTTTTCGGCCCCCACAGATCGGCATAGCGTCCGGCGTGCGGACGGCTGAGCAGCGTGGCGATGTATTGCAGGCTGATCACTAATCCGGCCCAGAAGGCGTTGTAGCCCAGTCCGTCATGGACAAAGCCGGGCAGCACCGCCAGCGGCAAGCCGATAGTGAGATAGCTGGCAAAGTTAAACTTCACGATGGAAAGGATCAATAAATTGAGGCGAAAACGGCCGTGTTCAGGTGCGGCGGCAGGCAGGTCAGGCATGAGTGATTGCGCTCGTGGGTGACGGAATTTTCATAACAAGAGGATAACTATACGCCTTTTGGTTTTATCCGCATCAGTGAAATGCCCAGTTTTACGGTCATCATTTCGTCATATCGCGCTCGTAGACTCGCCCTCAATCAAATCCCAAAGAGGATAACAATCTGATGACGCCCCTGATTTCTCAGGCGCGCGTGCGTAACGCTAACTCCTTCGCGGGAGGTGGCCGATGACGCATGCCGCGCTGCCTATTGAACTGAAAAATCTCAGATGGTCGGTGGGTAACCTGACTATTCTGCACGATCTCTCCCTGACCATTCCCGCAGGCGAAATCCTGGCGCTGCTCGGCCCGAGCGGCTGTGGCAAAAGCACGCTTTTGAAACTGCTGGCGGGTTTGCTGCAGCCAAGCGCCGGTGAACTGTGGATTGGTGAACGCTGCGTGGCCTCGCCGCGCCACTGCGATGCGCCGGAGAAGCGCAACCTCGGCATGGTGTTCCAGGATTACGCGCTGTGGCCGCACATGTCGGTAGCGCAAAACGTCGCCTTTCCGCTGCGCATGCGCGGCATGAAAAAAGCCGCCGCGCGGCAACAGGCCGATGCCGCACTGGCTCAGGTTGGCCTCGCTGATTTTGGCGATCGCAAACCGGCGTTGCTTTCCGGCGGCCAGCAGCAGCGCGTGGCGCTGGCGCGCGCGCTGGTGGCGAAACCGGCCATTCTGCTGTTCGACGAACCGCTCTCTAACCTCGACCGCGACCTGCGTGAAACCCTGGTTCACACCATGGCGGATTTGCTGCGCGCGGCGGGCATCACCGCTGTTTACGTTACGCACGATCGCGAGGAAGCCAACACGCTGGCCGACCGCATCATTCACCTGGCGCAGGGCCAGATTGTTTCCGTTACTCACCTCTCAGGGGACCGCAATGCCATCTCTCAAGTCAGTTAAAACAGGAGCCATCAGCGCGATGATTTTGACTTCCGCCATCATGATCAACGATGCCCAGGCGCTGACGGTGTACACCGCCGGTCCGGGTTCGCTGTCGAAAAGTCTTGCCGCCGGGTTTGAAAAACAGACCGGCATCAAAGTGAATATTTTCCAGGCCACCACCGGCAAAGTGATGGCGCGTCTGGAAGCGGAACAGGCCAATCCGCAGGCCGATGTGCTGATCTCGGCTTCGTGGGATACCGCCGAAGATCTGCAACAGCGCGGCTGGCTGCAACCTTTCGAAAGTGCTAATGCAGCGAAGGTGCCGGATCAGTTCAAAACTGCCAACTATGTCGCGCAGGGAATTTCCGCGCTCGGCATCGTGTGGAATACGCAAAGCAATACGCCAGAACCGAAAACCTGGCAGGATCTCACCGCGCCCGCCTTTAAAGACAAAGTCACCACACCGGATCCGGCGCTGTCTGGCGCGTCACTCGATCTGCTGATTGGCCTGCAAAACAGCGAAGGCGAAAAAGCCTGGCAGCTGTTTGATCAGTTAAAAGCCAACGGCATGGTGATGAGCGGACCGAACGCGCAGGCGGTGACGCCGGTGCTGCAAGGCGCGAAAGCGGCGGTGTTTGGCGCGGTCGATTACGTTACCTATAACAACATCGCGCAGGGCGAGAGCGTGAAGGTGATCTTTCCGGAAAACGGCACCGTGGTCGCGCCGCGTCCGATGATGATCCTGAAAAGCAGCCAGCACGCAGATGATGCGAAGAAATTCGTCGATTACGTGCTGTCGGATGAAGGTCAGGAACAAGTAGCAAAAGCCTGGCTGATGCCAGCACGCACCGATATCAAAGCGCAACGTCCGCTGTTCACCGAGATCAAATTGTTGCCGACTAATCAGGATGGTAGCAGCGAGCGCTCGGCGGTGCTGAAGCGCTTTGGCGCCCTGTTCGGACAGTAAACGATGTCGCGTGCCCTGAATGGCTTGATTCTGCTGGCGTTATTGCTGCTGGTGGCGCTGCCGCTGCTGTTTATCGTGCTGCAAGCGCTGTTTCCTTACTTCGGTGAAGGCAGCTGGCGCGGCGCTTTTAGCGCTTTCCCGGCGCTGCTGGACGATCCGCAGCTGGCATCGATGTGGCTGGGCACGCTAAAAATCGGCGGCGGCGTGGCGCTGTGCAGTTTGCTGCTGGGCTTACCGCTCGGCGCACTGCGCGGCCTGTTCCGCCTGCCGGGCGCGGCGTTGTGGGATTTGCTGTTTCTGATCCCGTTTCTGACGCCGCCCTATATTGTGGCGCTGTCATGGACGCTGGCGCTGCAACGCAACGGCTATATCGAACAACTTACCGGCATCAACTTCGACAGCCTGCTGTTTAGCAGCAGCGGCATGATTGGCGTGATGACTCTGAACATCTTCCCGGTGGTCTATTTCGCGGTGTCGCGTTCGCTGCTGGCGAGCGGACAACGTCTCGCCTGGGTAGCGCGCGTGCACGGCGCATCGGCGTGGCGCGGCTTCTGGCACATCACCTTGCCGCTTACCTTACCGGCGTTGGCGGGTGGCGTGCTACTGGCGTTTACGCTGGCGATTGAGGAGTACGGCGTGCCCGCAGCGCTGGGTGCGCAGGCAAAGCTGACGCTGATGACCGTCGGCATTGAAACCAAACTCGCCGACTGGCCGATCGATCTGCCCGGCGCGGCGTCGTTGTCACTGATGTTGAGCCTGGTGGCGCTCACGGCGTGGCTGCTGCAGCGCAAACTGACCGGCAGCAGCGATGTCACGGCGGTTGGCGGTAAACCGACAACTCAGGAACTGGCGCATGCCGGCGGCTTACAAAACCTGATGCTGCTGCCGTTTGCTCTCACCGTGTTGCTGGCGGTGGTGCTGCCGCTCGGCGCGATGACCTTGAGCGGCTTACTGAATACGCTCTCCGGTGGATTGCATCTCAGTAATCTGACGCTACGCCACTTCGGCGCGCTGTTCAGTCAGCAAGGCGATGCGCTGGCGGCCTTCTCCACCAGCATCGGCCTGGCGCTTGGCGCGGCGCTGCTGACAGGCGCGCTGGGTTTTCTCATTGCCTGGCGCGTGTCGGAAGGAAAAACCCGTTTGCTGGCAATGATGGATGGCCTGGCGCTACTGCCTGCGGCGATGCCGGGCGTGGTGGTTGGCGTGGGTTTGATTCTGCTGTGGAACCGCGGTTTCTGGCCGGTTTCGCCCTATAACACGATGTTTATTCTGCTGCTGTCGTACAGCTGTTTGCTGCTGCCATGGCCGGTGCGCTATGTCAGTAGCGCGCTGCGTCAGCTGGCCCCAACGCTGGAACCGGCAGCGCGCGTGCACGGCGCATCACGTTTGCAGGCGCTGCGGCTAGTTGTGCTGCCGCTGGTGGCACCCAGCTTGCTGGCAGCAATGATGATGGTGTTTGCCGTGGCATCACGCGAGCTGGTGACCTCGCTGCTGCTGGCGCCGGCGGGCACGCAAACCGTGGCGATCTTTATCTGGCGTCAGTTCGAACAAGGTTCGGTGGGACAAGGTATGGCGATGGCTACGCTGACGCTGCTCGCCAGTTTGAGTTTGATGTTAGCTGCGACGGTATTGATGCGGCGTCAGGCCCGGTGATGATAATAATGGCGGTCGCCATAAATGGCGCCCCTACGGCACGGCGATCCGGATTTCTCTTTATCTTAAAAAACAGATGGTTAATTTCCATCAACTACACTCTCCTGAGCAAAAACCGTCTCAGGAGAGAGAATGAACAACCTGCTACAGGAAAAAATTGGCCAGAACATCCTGGTAAAACTGGCGATGCTGGTGATTATTCTGGCGGGCATTCGCGCCGCCTCGGACATTCTGGTGCCCTTCTTACTGGCCAGCTTCCTGGCAATCGTGCTCAATCCGCTGGTGACGATGTTGATGCGGCGCGGCGTCAAACGTGGCCTGGCGATTACCTTGGTGATCAGCGTGATTTTTATCGTCGTGCTGTTACTCATCGCTGTACTCGCCAGCTCGGCCAGTGACTTCAGTGATACCTATCCGCAAATCCGCGCCATGCTCGAACAGAAGCTGGCGGTGGTGCAACATTTTGCCGCGCGTTTTCATATCAACATCTCTACCGAAGCGCTGGCGGCACGCCTCGATCCCAACGTGGTGATGGACATGGCCACATCGGTATTGAAACAGCTGTCCGGCGCGATGACCAACGTGCTGCTGCTGATTCTCACCGTGGTATTTATGCTGTTTGAGGTGCGCCATCTGCCGTACAAAATGCGTAACGCGATGGTCAATCCGCAGATCCGCATCGCCGGTCTGCATCGCGCGTTGAAAGGCGTGACGCACTATCTGGCGCTGAAAACCTTGGTGAGTTTGATTACTGGCGTGGCCGTTTGGCTGTCGCTGCTGCTGCTCGGCGTGAAGTTCGCGCTGTTCTGGGGCGTGGTGGCGTTCATCCTTAATTTCATCCCCAATATCGGCCCGATCATCGCTGGCATTCCGCCGTTTATTCAGGCGCTGGTACTGAATAATATTTATGACGCCATGCTGGTGGCGGCGCTGTTCAGCGCGATTCACATGGTGTTCGGTAATATGCTGGAACCCAGATTGATGGGACGCGGGCTGGGACTCTCGACGCTGGTGGTGTTTCTGTCGTTGATTTTCTGGGGCTGGTTGCTGGGTCCGGTCGGCATGTTGCTGTCGGTGCCACTCACCAGCGTGACCAAGATTTTGATGGAAACCACGCCGGGCGGCAGCCGATTGGCCATTATGTTGGGTAATGGGCGGCCGGGTAAACGGGCGCGATAACAGCCAGGTCGCCATGAATGACGACCCTACGCCGCTTATTGAAACACGCTGTTATCAGTGATCGCCTGCACATCGACTTTGTTCGGCAGGATGTTTAACTCGCTGAACAAGTCCGATACCTTCTGCACCTTCGCCACATCATCCGGCGTCACGCCACGCACGCCGTGGGAAATACGCGCAGTAATCTGCTGCGCGTCCGCCGATTGCAGGCGCGTTAACTGCGCATACACCTCGTTATACTGCTGCGGATGCGCCAGCGCCCACTCGCGCGCTTTGGCAAGACGATGGGTGAAATCGGCAATCGCCGCGCGCTTGGCGGGATCGTCGAGCGAGCTTTGCGTGGCGGTGACAAACGACAGCGCGGTCGTCAGCCCTTTGCCGTCACGCAGCAGACGCGCGCCATGCTTTTCCGCAATGCCTAAATAGGGATCGAAGGTCGCCCACGCGGCAATCTGTCCTGAGTTGAACGCCGCGCTGGCGTCGGTCGGCAACACAAATCGCACCGGCACCGTATCACGCGGCACTTTCGCCTCTTCCAGCGCCTCATACAGCAAGTGCTGCGAGATACTGCCACGCGCCGACGAGACGACAACCTGCTTGCCGGCCAGATCCTTCACGCTGTGGATCGGCGAGTCGGCGGGCACGATCAGCCCGTTCGAACCGGCGTCACCGACATTGGTGGCGATGATCTTCAGCGGTACGCCGCCCGACGCCGCCATCAGCACCGGCAAATCGCCCGCGTACGAGGTATCCACCGCACCGGCACGCTGCGCTTCAAACAGTGGCGCCGCGCCCTGGAAGTTCGCCCAGCGATATTGATAAGGCGCGTCTTTCATCACATCAGCCGCTTCGATCAGCGAACGCAGATTGCGCGCCTGATCGCCCAGCACCAGCGTGACTTTACTTAAATCAGGCGCCGCCTGACTGCCAAACGCCGCGCACAGCAGCAGCGCAGAAAATACCGGTTTCAGCCATTTCATTGGGTGATTCTCAAAGTGCGTTGCGGTTGAGCTGGCGGATGTAAGCATCCCAGTGCAGCTGATATTTGCGCTGGCGAATGCTGTTATCAAACGCCTGCGCGGCTTTCTCGGCAACGGCATCTGGCAGAATAATCAGATCCGCGCCGCCCGATTGTGCCGCCAGTTGGGCCTGGCAGGCGCGCTCGAGGTAATAGAGGTTGTAGAAAGCTTCTTCAATGCTGCCGCCGCTGGTCAGCAGGCCGTGATTGCGCAGGATCAGCGCGTTGAGATCGCCAAGATCGGCCACGATGCGCTGCTGCTCGTCGAGATCCAGCGCGATACCTTCGTAATCGTGATAGCCAAGGCGATTATGGAAACGGGTGCTGTGTTGCGAAATCATCAGCAGGCCGTTGCGCTGTGCCGAGACGCCAATTCCCGCCGCAGTATGCGTATGCAGCACCGCATGGGCATCGGGCCGCGCGCGGTGAATCGCACTGTGAATAACAAATCCGGCAAGGTTAATTCCTAGCCCGGTTGGGTCGTCAATAATATTGCCGTCGATGTCGATTTTCACCAGCGTTTCCGCCTGGATTTCATCGAAGGTTTGCCCGAAAGCGTTGATAAGAAAGTGCGGCTGATCGCCCGGTACGCGCAGGGAAAAATGGGTGTAAATATGGTCGGTCCAGCGCAGCTTGGCCGCCAGATGGTAAGCCTGTGCCAGCTTGGTACGCGCCTGCCATTCGCCTTCGCTGATGCGCTGCCGTAACGATGTGACATCCAGGGTTTCAGTGCTCATTTCCGCTCCTCATTTCAGGTCAATGTGCTTACCTAACATCGTGGCATAGCGTTTTTGCCGCTGGGAAATGCCAATAACGGCAAAACATTGTCAGTAAACGCAAAGTGAGATTGATCATTGACCTGTATCAGACCGGTTTATTCTTAAATCGCTACCCTACACAGCCCTGTGAAAATGGTATGCTGCTGACGCCGCAACCGCAGCTTATGCGCGGCGTAAACCCACCGAGGATTGTCTGGTGCCACTAAAAAAACGACATCACGATTTTGGCTGGCTCTTAATTGTCTGCGCCGGGTTGTTACCCTTGGTGCTCGGCATCCTTTGTACCGCCATCGAAGCGCGCCATACCGTCCACCAACAGCAGATTTCCACCGCCAATACCTTGCTCACTCAGGCTGAAAAGATGAGTGATAACGCATGGGATATGATCACTGAGCTGCGTCAGTATCACTATCAACCTTGTGCACAAATCGAAGATCAGCTGCAGCGCGCCGGCACGCTCAATCCCTATTTCCGCTCCATTGGTATGCTGAAAGGCGGTGACATCAGCTGCTCGTCCGCCTTTGGCCTGAAACACGGCACATTAACGGAAATGATGCTGCAGCAGCCGCCGACGACCGGCAAAGCCTGGTGGAGTATTTCGGTGCGCGGCACTTACGGCGTACAGAATCGTCCTGCCGTGGTGTTTGTGCGCCAGCTCCCCGATACCAGCGGTTTTTGGGCGGTCATCGATGGCCAATATCTGATGGACTTTATGAACGCTATCGGCGGATCGCGTGGCTACCACATGAGCCTGCAATTTAGCGGCGGCGCGGTGATTGCCAGCGGACCGACTGACACGCGGCCTAAGCTGTATATGAAAAGTGAAGCTTTTCAGGCCGAATCCAACCGCTATCCCATCACCGTTAGTGTGACGGTTCCGGCTTCTGAGTTGCTGAAAGCCTGGCGTCAGGCGCTGTTCATCTTCCTGCCAATGGCGGCGATTTTCTCGATTCTGTTGATGATCCTCACCGCCAACTGGCTGCGTCGCCGTATCTCCTGGCACGATGAGATTGGCCGCGCCATCCGCGCGCGTCAGTTCTCGGTGCACTATCAGCCGGTTTACAGCAACACATTGCACGCCTGCGCCGGCGCCGAAGCCTTGCTGCGCTGGCAGCGCCCCAATGGCGACATGATTCGCCCGGATATCTTTATCAGCGCCGCTGAAGCCGAAGGCATGATTGTGCCGCTGACGCAGCATTTGCTGGAGTTGATGGCGGAAGATATTCAGGACTGGCAGGTCGAACCCGGTTTTCACATTGGGCTGAATCTGGCGGCGGAACATCTGCAACATGCCGATTTCGTGGCAGACATTGAGCTGTTTGCTGAGCGCATCAAAGATAAACAGATGTGTATTACTCTGGAGCTGACCGAACGCAGCCTGATTGAAGACGGTGAAATGGTGGCGCGTAAACTGCGCCATTTGCGCGCGCAGGGCATGAAAGTCGCGATTGATGATTTCGGTACCGGACACTGCTCGCTGACCTATCTGCTCACCTTCCCATTGGATTATCTGAAAATCGATCGCGGCTTTATTAACGCCATTGAAGGCCTCGACGTCGAAACGCCGGTGCTGGATGCGATTATTAATCTGTGCCACAAGCTGGAACTGGATGTACTCGGCGAAGGCGTAGAGACCGCAACACAATTTGAGTACCTGCGGCAGCGTGGTGTGATATTTATTCAGGGCTACTATTATGCCCGTCCGCTGGATAATGACCGGCTGCGTGCCTGGCTCAGCGAGCAAGGGCACAAGCCACTTCTCGTTGAGGAACATCATGAGCCTGAACTGCATCATTCTTGATGATTATCAGAACGTCGCCCAGTCGCTTGCCGATTGGGCGTCTCTCGCCCCGCTGGTTAACACCATTTCCCTGACTGAACACTTCGCCGACCAGGATGAACTGGTTAAGCACATCGTCCACGCCGACATTCTGGTGGTGATGCGTGAACGCACGCCGCTCAGCGCCGAGCTGATTGGCCGCTTGCCCAATCTGAAAATGGTCGTCACTTCCGGCATGCGTAATGCTTCCATCGATTTAGATGCCTGCGCAGAGCGCTATATCGCGGTATGTGGCACCGCCAGCAGCAGTGCGGCACCGCTGGAACTGACGTGGGGATTATTGCTTGGGCTGGCGCGCCATATCGTGCCGGAGAATCAAGCGCTGCGCAGCAACGGCGCGTGGCAGCACACCTTAGGCATGAGTCTGCAGGGCAAAACGCTGGGCTTGCTCGGACTGGGCAAAATCGGCGGCGAGATGGCAAAAGTAGCGCAGGCGTTTGGCATGAATGTATGTGCGTGGAGCCAGAATTTAACCGCTGAACGCGCCGCCGAATGTGGCGTTGAGCGCTCGTCATCGCTGGCTGCGCTGCTCAACCGCAGCGATGTGGTGTCGATTCATCTGGTATTGAGCGAGCGCTCACGGCATTTGATCGATGCGGCGGCGCTGGCGCAGATGAAGCCTGGTGCGCTGCTGATTAACACTTCGCGTGCCGGGATTGTTGATCAACAAGCGATGATCGCCGCGCTGCAATCGGGTCATTTAGCCGGTGCGGGATTGGATGTGTTTGAACAGGAGCCACTTCCTGCGGATCATCCGTTGCGTCTGCTGCCGAATGTGCTGGCGACGCCGCATCTCGGCTATGTTGCCGACAGCAATTATCACACCTACTTTACGCAGGCGGTGGAAGATATTCAGGGATGGTTGACCGGTGCGCCGCTGCGCTCGTTACTCTGAACGGCCTGCGCGACGTTTTTCCGCAATACGCAGCGCCACTTCAAGGCTATCTTCCGCCACTGCGCCATTCGGCAAATCCCGCTGGGCGTTGAGACGTTGATTAATGCGCTCCAGCGTCGGCGTTAACTGCCCCACTAATTGCTGATATTCATCAAGCTGGGTGATGGGTTGGTTACGTGCGATGCTGGTTTGTGTCAGCCGTTGTAGCTGACGAAAGCTCTCCATCGCCTGGCTGGTGAGTAATCCGGCCTGGCGCCAGCTTTTCAGGCGTTGCAGCAGTTCATCGGGTTGTTGCGCCAATAATGCCAGCTGCGCATCGGCTCGTTCGCCACAGTTAATCCACTCAATCGAGGTACTGGAAACGGCAGCCGTACGCGGTGCCGCAGGCACAAGATTGATAAGATTCCTTTCTACACTGTCGATCATCGACAGCCAGGGATTCTTAAAAGACTGGGCGTTTTTCCTCGACATGAACACTCCACCAAAGCACGGCGGCAGAGTATTACTGAATGCTTACAAACTGGCAAGCGGTGCTTACCGCCTCGCTTAATGGTAAGTTTTTCTTATTTATTTGCGCAACAATCAGGTATGGCAATAAAGCCGCGGCATACCAGAATAATTGATTATTTGATCGCCGTTCGGGAGTTGATACATCTGATAATAATCATTATGAGCGGCACGTGCTGAAGTGAAGAGAATTTGTATTGCGAGCGCTTCTGGCACCGTATCATCGGTCATCGCTTGCACTCTACGGGTATTCACCAGCATGAAATCCCCCTGACGATGCCAGGTACTGACAGAAACGCGGTTCAGCCGATATTGGCGATCTTGTAATGAGACCGTGCCGATAATCGTCGATGTGCCACTCCCATCCGCTTTAAAACGAGTGCGTACTGTCGCATTCAGCGTACCTGTGGGTTTTCCTTGATTGTCAATGCGATAGGGTACTTCGCACCACTCTGGTACCGGTACGCTTGGCCGAACTAACAAAACCAACGCCCACGGTAGGATGAACGCAACAAAAACAGCCAAACCCGGCAATAATTTACGCATCCGGTAACTCCTGAACAAACACCATCCACGATATGCACTCATTATCCTTTTGAGCAATCGGTCTGGCGCAGAGAAAAGCGCTGGTATGCACGCGGGTGCGCGACTGATTAATGTAGAGTAATGGCGGCGTCGCACCATCCATCAGGTGAGGCTTTAACTCATTAAAACGTCGCAGAGCGTCTTTAACGATAAAAGAGTTCTCTGAGAAGCTCTCTGCAATGAAGATCTGCGTTTGCGCCTCCTGACCATAAAATTTGTATTGCGTACCTTCATGCCTGGTTGGCGCAAACTCCTGACGCGCCACCAGCGCGAGCACCGCATTGATCACTAATACTGCCAACACAATTCCGCGCAACAGCCATGATTTTTTCTTCACAGCGGCCGCTTTTTTAACAGGTTCAGGCTGCAGCGTGACCGGCTTTGCAACTTCAGCTGCAGGCGGTGGAACATCACTGCAGGATTCAACGTCCACCTGTTCCGCCAACACACAGCCAATCAGCGGCACCTGATGAATGACGGCGCCCGGCGCATGAGCCTGTTGCGCCAGACGGTTAATCTCGGCAATTGAATGGGTTAACCGATCGGCAAACGGAATATCTGAAGGTTCACGCTGAAAGAGTACATGCAACGCCTGATTGCGCACCAGCTTCCCCTGCGCATTAAGCACGCGACGCAATACCGCGCTTTGCAGCGGACTTAACGCCACACGTTGTGCAGGAGAATTGAGTGGATAAAACACCTGTTGGTCGGCATCAAAGCAGAGACTTTTGGCAAATAAAACAAAGCGCGCCATATGAAACCTGATTTCCAAAAAAGCAACTCACGCAAGTATATGTAGTTTCGCCAGATGGCGCACGCTTACTGCAAACGGCGGTATGAAGTCGCGGCTTTTTTTCGACGCGTTTAAGAGGCTAACAGGCCACAGCATTAGCTAAAAAATAGCCAGTTAATGGTGAAAACATGACAAATATCACACTAAATCGGTATACTCTGTCGCGGTTGGCAATCATTACCCCCCTAATAATTGCCCGGCAGGCCAGGGAAAAACGTTATTTCCCGGCTATGCTTTAATTTTCTCAACGCCGCGGACTGTTGGCAGTTATTGAGTCCGCAGCGTTGAGGATTTTTCGAATTCCAATACAGGGTATCTGCATGAAACTACGTAGGAAGCGTGTAAAACCTATCGGGATTGATGATGTCACGATTATCGATGACTCCCGTTTACGTAAAGCCATTACCGCAGCCTCGCTGGGCAACGCGATGGAATGGTTTGATTTTGGTGTTTATGGCTTTGTGGCTTATGCGCTGGGTAAGGTGTTCTTCCCGGATGCTTCACCAAGTGTACAGATGATTGCTGCACTGGGTACGTTCTCAGTTCCGTTCCTGATTCGTCCACTCGGTGGTTTGTTCTTCGGCATGTTGGGCGATAAATATGGTCGCCAGAAAATCCTCTCTATCACCATTGTCATCATGTCGATCAGTACCTTCTGTATTGGCTTGATACCCTCTTATGCCTCGATTGGTATCTGGGCACCGATCCTGCTGCTGTTGGCAAAAATGGCGCAGGGCTTCTCGGTCGGCGGTGAATACACCGGCGCATCGATCTTCGTTGCCGAGTATTCGCCTGACCGTAAGCGCGGCTTTATGGGCAGTTGGCTCGACTTCGGTTCGATTGCGGGCTTCGTGCTGGGTGCGGGCGTTGTGGTACTGATCTCTACCATCATCGGTGAAGAGAAGTTCCTCGAGTGGGGCTGGCGCATTCCGTTCTTTATTGCGCTGCCGCTGGGCATCATTGGTTTGTATCTACGCCATGCCCTGGAAGAAACGCCGGCGTTCCAGCAGCACGTTGAGAAACTGGAACAGGGCGACCGTGAAGGACTGCGCGATGGCCCGAAAGTGTCGTTTAAAGAGATCGCGACCAAACACTGGAAAAGCCTGTTGGCTTGTATCGGTCTGGTGATTGCCACCAACGTCACCTACTACATGCTGCTGACCTACATGCCGAGTTACCTGTCGCATAACCTGCACTACTCGGAAGATCACGGCGTATTGATCATTATCGCCATCATGATGGGTATGCTGTTTGTGCAGCCAGTGATGGGTATGCTGAGTGACCGTTTTGGCCGTCGTCCGTTTATCATCATTGGCTCTATCGCGCTGTTTGCCTTCGCGATTCCGTCCTTTATGCTGATCAACAGCGGCGTGTTGGGCCTGATTTTTGCCGGTCTTCTGCTGATGGCGGTGATTCTTAATGCCTTTACCGGTGTGATGGCGTCGTCGCTACCTGCGATGTTCCCAACCCACATTCGCTACAGCGCGTTAGCAAGTGCCTTTAATATTTCGGTGCTGATTGCCGGTTTAACGCCGACACTCGCCGCGTATTTAGTTGAAGCCACTAACAATCTGTATATGCCAGCTTACTACCTGATGGTTGTCGCGGTGATTGGTTTGATTACCGGTATCTACATGAAAGAGACCGCTAACAAGCCGCTGCGCGGTGCCACTCCGGCGGCGTCGGATCTCGAAGAAGCGCGTGAAATCCTGCAGGAGCATCACGACAACATCGAGCAGAAAATCGAAGATATTGATGACGAGATCGCCAAGCTTGAGGCGAAACGTAAAAACCTGGTGCAGCAGCACCCGGACATCAACGAGTAATCTTCCCCACTCCCGCCGCCCGGCGGGAGTTTTCGTTTCCGCACACAATCCTTCATCCGCAGCTACGAAAAGGGGTAAACTATTGCCACTTTTTTAACCTGCATAAGTTGTAGAGCATGTCTGAATTTAATCTGATCCAGCGCCCAAGAAGGCTGCGTAAAAGCGCGTCAATGCGCGAAATGTTCCAGGAATCCAACCTCAGCATCAACGATCTGGCACTACCGATCTTCGTTGAAGAAGGTGTGGACGATTACGTGCCAATTAACGCCATGCCGGGCGTGGTGCGTATTCCAGAAAAACGTTTGGCGTATGAGATCGAACGTATTGCCAAAGCGGGTATTCGTTCAGTGATGACCTTCGGCATTTCCCACCATACCGACGCCACCGGCAGCGATGCCTGGAATGAAAACGGTTTGGTGGCACGTATGTCGCGTATCTGCAAAGACACCGTGCCAGAAATGATCGTGATGTCTGATACCTGTTTCTGCGAATACACCAGCCACGGCCATTGCGGCGTGCTGTGCGATCACGGCGTTGATAACGACCAAACGCTGATTAATCTCGGTAAGCAAGCCGTGGTGGCAGCGCAAGCCGGCGCCGACTTTATCGCCCCTTCTGCCGCGATGGATGGCCAGGTGAAAGCCATTCGTCAGGCGCTCGACGCCGCAGGTTTCACCGACACCGCTATCATGTCGTATTCGACCAAGTTCGCCTCCTCCTTCTACGGCCCGTTCCGTGAAGCAGCAGGCACCGCGCTGAAAGGCGATCGTAAGACTTATCAGATGAATCCAATGAACCGCCGTGAAGCGCTGCGCGAGTCGCTGCTTGATGAAGCGGAAGGCGCAGATTCACTGATGGTGAAACCAGCGGGTGCTTACCTCGATATCCTGCGCGATATCCGCGAACGCACCACGTTGCCGCTGGCGGCGTACCAGGTGAGCGGTGAGTACGCGATGATCAAATTCGCCGCACAGGCGGGCGCCATCGACGAACGTAATGTGATTCTGGAAAGCCTGGGCGCGATTAAACGTGCCGGTGCCGATCTCATTTTCAGCTATTTTGCCCTTGATCTCGCCGAGCAAAAAGTGCTCTGATTATCATTACGCCTGGCATCGGACATCGCATCACGTTGCCAGGCGCTTTCAGCCTTTATGGCACCAACACCAGTGTTTCAGTAATTCCATAATTAATAAGAGTAACGCGATGAAAGCACCTGCACTGCCTGCGGACGAGTCACATCGTCTGGCCCAGTTACGTGCGCTCAACATTCTGCACACGCCGGCAGAAGAGCGTTTCGACCGATTAACCCGCCTTGCTCGTCGTTTGTTTGGCGTGCCCGTCGCGCTGGTCAGCCTGCTGGAAGAGGACCATCAGTGGTTCAAATCAGCGGCCGGTTACGCTGCTACCACCGCACCACGTAATACCTCATTTTGTGGCCACGCAATCCTGCAAGATGATGTGATGGTGGTTGAAAACGCGCTAGAAGACGAACGTTTCCACGACAACCCATTGGTGAGCGGTGAAAACAGCCCAGTGCGTTTTTACGCCGGGTGTCCACTGCGCACGCCCGCCGGAGCCAAAATCGGCACGCTGTGTATTATCGATCACCATGCGCGCCAGTTCGATGCAGACGATATTCATACACTGCGCGATTTGGCCGCAATGGCGGAAGCGGAGCTGGTGGCTTTCCAGACCGCGACCTCAGATGAATTGACGCAAATCACCAATCGCCGCGGCTTTATGACGCTCGGCCAGCTGGCGCTGAATGAGTGCCAGGTGAAGCAGTTACCCGCCAGCCTGACGTTCCTCGATCTCGATCGCTTTAAAGCCATCAACGATACCCTCGGCCATCGCGAAGGCGACCGCGCGCTGATGGATTTTGCCGATGCCATGAAAGTGAGTTTCCGCCATGCGGATATCTTTGCCCGTTTGGGTGGCGATGAGTTTGTGGTGCTGTTTAACGGCTTGCAGCTCGCCGATGCCGAAGGCGTGTTGGCGCGCTTTGATGGTTTTCTGCAACAGCAAACCCAGAATCTTGAGCGGCGTTACGCCCTGCACTTCTCATCGGGCATTGTTGAGTTCGATCCTGACCATCCGCAATCGCTGGAACAGTTGCTGGAAGGTAGCGACGAACGGATGTACGCCGCTAAGAATGGGAAAAAGAAGCTGAGTTGATGTTGGTCGCCATGAATGGCGACCCTACGGTTAATTGCCAGCTAAATCCGCGATTAATGTCTGATTAAACTTCTGCGGCTCTTCCATTTGCGGCGCGTGGCCCATGCCGGGGAATTCGATTAAGCGTGCGCCAGGAATCAGCTGCGCCACCTGCTTGCCCAGCACGTTGTAATGTCCGAGTTTTGCTTTCACGTCCGGCGGCGCGATATCGCTGCCAATCGCCGTGGTGTCAGCGGTACCGATCATTAAGGTGGTTGGCACGCGCAGATCTTTAAATTCGTAATAAACCGGCTGTGTGAAAATCATGTCGTAGATTAACGCCGAGTTCCACGCCACTTTCTTGTGGCCCGGTCCGCTGTTTAGTCCGGCCAGCATATCGACCCATTTGTCATACTCCGGCTTCCACTGGCCGCTGTAATAAGTCTGCTGTTCATACTTCTTGATACCCGCCGCATCCAGCTTGAGTTCACGTTGATACCACTGATCCACCGAGCGCCACGGCGCGCCTTTGGCTTTCCAGTCTTCTAAACCAATGGGATTAACCAGCACCAGCTTCTGCGTTTGCTGTGGATACATCAGCGCATAGCGCGTCGCCAGCATGCCGCCGGTGGAATGCCCAACAATAATGGCGTTGTCGATACCTAGCTGCTGCAACAGCTGATGGGTGTTCTGCGCTAGTTGCTGGAAGGTGTATTGATAGTTAGCTGGTTTGGTAGAGCTACAGAAGCCAATCTGATCCGGCGCAATCACCCGATAACCTTTCTGGCTCAGCGCTTTGATGGTGTCGTCCCAGGTTGCGCCACAGAAGTTCTTGCCGTGCATCAGCACCACAGTTTTGCCGTTGGCTTGCTGCGTGGGTTTGACATCCATGTAACCCATACTCAGTGCTTGCTGCTGCGAAGAGAATTTAAAGTGCTGCAGTGGATAGGGATAGTGGAAGCCTTCCAACTGCTCGCCATACACATTGGCAGCGAGCGCCGGGGCGGTACCGCAGAGCGCGATTGATGCCAGAATAACGGCAAGTGACTGTTTTGGCTTGAAACGAAAATCCATAGCGCCATTCCTCAAGAGTGAAAACCTTCAGTCTGGCACGTTAATTCGCGTTAAGTATTGATGAAGTGTGCCGACAAAAAGCACACCTTTTACTATTAAGCATCACGATGCGATGAAAAATTTGAGTTAATAATAACGCCCGTTATTACGATAAATATTCAACACCATCACAACAAGAAAACCTGTAAATTCACGAAAACCAAGACCGGTCTTGATGACAAATAACAAAAGAGCCGAATAATCAGAAAACTTTACATTAATTGCAGAATGGAAAGATTAATTAAATTACACTCTGCAATTGTTAATGGAGGACTATGATGACACAGCAAAAATATAATGAAGGGGTAATTGATTCGGTAACCGAATGGATTATGGCTAACCTGGATCAACGTTTAAGCATCGATGATATCGCACTGAAGTCCGGCTACTCTAAATGGTATTTGCAGAAACTCTTTGCCCGCTATCACAATGAAACCCTGGCACGCTACATCCGCAAAAAGAAATTGGTTTACTGCATCAATGACTTAAAAGACAGTAACGCGCCGATTATCAGCCTGGCGGTTAAATACCATTTTGAAAGCCAGCAATCATTTACCCGGTCGTTTAAGCATGTATTGGGCTGCACGCCGCTTTATTGCCGCAAGCGCCAGCTCGATGATAAAACCAAACAAGCAATGCGTGAAAGTAGCGATCCCTGTGTGCTGTGTCGTCAAGCGGGTTTTGATGCCACAGAACGTGCTAAAGAGGTTGTTACGCCGGTAGCGCGCAACGATAGATTTCTGCCCCGGCTCAGTTGTGTGATGCGTTGATAAATAACGGTTCTTTTATTAACGCCTTTTAACGTCAACAGACTTATTCATTTCAATTAAATGACCTATTTCATCAATGAAAAACGGATGGCGCACCATCCGTTTACTCATTAGTAGTTCGATTTATTCGGCGCGATTAAACGCTTTTTAAAATGCGCGAGCCGATTATCTAGTGCATCGGTATAAAGCATGGTATCCACACCAACAGCAACAAAGTTTGCCCCCCAACTGATGGCGCGTTCTGCCATTTCAAGATTCACTGCCAGAAAACCGGCCGCTTTTCCTGCGCTGCGGATGCGTTTAATACTGTGCTCAATCACCTTCTGCACTTCAGGATGCGCTGCATTATCGGGATAACCTAATGAGGCGGATAAATCTGCCGGGCCAATAAATATCCCGTCAACGCCTTCTACTTCCAGTAACGCATCCAGATTATCAATCGCCGTTTTGCTTTCGGCCTGAATCAACAGGCATAACTCTTCATTGGCGCGCGCCATGTAATTTTCCACGCGTCCCCAACGCGCCGCCCGCGCCACGCCCGCTCCAACGCCGCGCGTACCGTAAGGCGGATAGCGCGTCGCCTGCACCAACGCTTTTGCCTGCTCGGCGCTATCGATCATCGGTACCAGCAAGGTGCGCGCACCGATATCCAGCACCTGCTTAATCAATGCGGTCTGGAATTCAATCGGACGAATCACCGGCTGGCTGCGATAAGGCGCGACCGCCTGCAATTGATGATAGAGATCCTGCACGGTATTCGGAGCGTGTTCGCCATCAATCAGTAACCAGTCGTAGCCGCTGGTGGCGGCAATTTCGGCCAGATACGACGAGGTGCTGCTCAGCCACAAGCCAATCTGCGTTTCACCTTTAGCCAATCCGGCTTTGAAAGGATTTTTTAATGGGTCCTGCATAGCTTCTCCTTACTCAATGACTTGCCTGCTGAGAGTGCGGCAACTGACGCTCCACTTTCAGGCTGAGGATAATGAGTGAACCGATGGCGGCAATCAGCGCCAGCGCCAGCAATCCGGCGGCGCTGCTGTTAAATTGCATCTCGGCATTTACGCGAATCAACGGCGCGAGGAAGCCACCCACAGCGCCAAACAAGTTAACGAAGCCGATGCCTGCCGCCAGCGCGGTACCAGAAAGCAGCTGCGTCGGCATGGTCCAGAACACCGGTTGCACGGCAATAAACCCCACCGCCGCGACGCTAAGCGCGATGATGGCCAACAGCGGCGAAACCAATCCGGACAAACCAATCCCGACCGCCGCCGCCAGCAAGGTGAACGCCGCCACCCGGCGACGCTCGCCGCTGCGGTCGGAATAGCGTGGAATCAGCCAGGTGCCAAACAGCGCGGCAACCCACGGAATCGCCGCCACCAGCGAGGCGAGGAAACCGACTTTGGTACCCAACAGCGCCGCCACTTGCGATGGCAGGAAGAAGATCAGCCCATATACCGCAATCTGGATGGTCATATAGATGATGGCGAGTTGCCAGACACGACCATTGCGCAGCGCATCACGCAGATGTGACGTCGGCTTTTGCTGCTCTTCGCTGTCCAGCTGACGTTGCAGCGCCTGCTTCTCCTCTGCGCTGAGAAAACGCGCTTGTGCTGGCGTGTCGTCGATATAGCTGAAGGTGAAAACACCGGCCGCCACCGCCAACAATCCTTCAATGATAAACATCCAGAACCAGCCGGGATGACCCAGTACGCCGTGCATTTCCAGCAGTGCGCCAGAAAGCGGTGAACCCAGCGTCAACGCCAGCGGCGCGCCCATATAGAACAGCCCCATTACGCTGGCGCGCTGCTGCTGCGGGAACCACAGCGAGGTGAGATAAATCATGCCGGGGAAGAAACCTGCCTCAGCAGCGCCGAGCAAGGTGCGCACCAGCAGGAATTTGGCTTCGGTATCAGCAAATGCCATCGCCGCCGAAAGAAATCCCCACAGCAGCGTGGTGCCGCCAATCCAGCTGCGCGCGCCGAATCGCTTCATCAGTAAATTGGCCGGTACGCCAAGCAGCGCGTACACCACAAAGAAGATTCCGGCACCTAACGCGTAAGCTTCATTACTCAGGCCGGTATCAAGTTGATACGCCTCTTTGGCAAAACCGATGTTGGCGCGGTCCAGAAACGCCAGCACGTAGAGCATCAACATGAAAGGAATAAGACGTGCGCGGTTCTTTTTAACCGCGCTTAACACCAGATTATCCATGGTAAAACCCTCACGCACGGCTGCGACGCGTCGTCGCAGCCGATGCGGTTAGTGTTGATAAGGACGCTTCAGTCCATCGCGATTCAGTTCCACGCCGAAGCCCGGTTTATCCAGCACCGATTTGTGCATGCGACCGTTAACCGGCACCGGTTCGTTGATCAGTAGCGGATCAAACTGCGGGCGCAGCGTGCTGCAATCCGGGCTGGTCATCAGGAATTCACTGAATGGGCTGTTGGTGAAGGTGATCACCGCATGATGCGAGTAAACCGAAGAGCCATGCGGCACTACCAATTGGCCGCGTGATTTCGCCAGCGCCGCTACCTCAACCAGCGTGGTCAGGCCGCCGCACCAACCCACATCCGGCTGCAGAATATCGATGCCGGTGTCTGCCAGCGTGCGGAACGATTGCAGCGTGCCGTGATGTTCACCGCTGGTGATCAACATGCCCTGCGGCGCTTGCTGTTTCAGCTGTGCGTAACCTTCGAACTGTTGCGGCGGCAAACACTCTTCCAGCCACTTGACGTTATAAGGCGCGCAAGCGTGCGCCAGTTTGGTGGCGAAATTGACGTCCTGACTCATCCAGCAATCAAGCATCAGCCAGAAATCCGGGCCGCAGGTTTCGCGATAGTGAGCGATGCGCGCCACCTCTTTTCGGATACCTTCATCGCCATCGTGCGGTCCCCACTGCACCGCCATTTTGCCACCGATAAAGCCCATCTTCTGCGCCAGATCCGGACGCGCACCGGTGGCGTAGAACTGCAGTTCATCGCGCACCGCGCCGCCCAGCAATTTGTAGACCGGCAGATCGGTGACTTTGCCGAACAGATCCCACAGCGCCAAATCGACGCATGAAATGGTGTTCATCACCAACCCGCCCGATCCGGCGTAGTACATGGTGGCGTTCATCATCTGGTCGTGAATCAGTTTGATATCGCTGACGCAGCGCCCTTCAAGAAAGCGGTTGAGATGCTTTTCCACGATGAAGCAGCCCATTTCGCCACCGGTGGTAATGGCGAAACCGGTTTGGCCGTTATCGGCTTCAACTTCAACAATTAGCGTGCCTAACACGTTGATGCCAAAGGATTGACGCGACTGCTCATACTGTTTGTATTTGCTCATTGGCGTGGCGACGTGGTCGTCAATCCAGTGATTGGCACCTTGATCGTGATAATCGCCGCCAGCCGCCGCTTTATCAGCGGTAGCGCCACCGGCAAAGTAGGCGCGGACAGTTTTAATTTTAGGTAGGGACATGCTCTTCTCCTGGTTACGAGGCGTGTTTTTCCGCCGGGCTACGCCAGCCCAGCAGACGGGAAATATCGCGGGCGCAGGCAATCACCTGACCAGCAAGGTAATCGCGTTTGTCGTCGTCAATCTCGAGTCGGGTACCCACCAGTGAAATGGCGGCAACTAATTGCTGGCGGGCATTGAAGATCGGCGCGGCAACGCAGCGCACATCGGGATAATCTTCACCGTTATCAAAGCTCCAGCCCTGACGGCGAATGCGTGCCAGCTCGGTGCGGAGCGCATCGGCATTGCGCAGCGAGGTTGGCGTCACAGCTACAAAGCGCATGTCGCTAATGATGCGTTCCTGCTCTTCAGGCCGTTGCCACGCCAGCAGACACTTGCCAATGCCCGAGCGATAGAGCGACAGGCTTTTCCCTTCGTGCGAGCGCACGCTGATGGTGGCGGCAGATTCGAGTTTGAGGATGTAGCAGGCGTGGCCGCCATCGAGGATGCCGAGGTGACACAGCAGATTGGTCTGCTGCATTAAGCGCGTCAGACGTGGACGCGCGATATCGCGGATATCCATGTGCTGCAACGCGTGGCCGGCAAACTCCACCAGCCGCGTCCACAGGCAGTAGTTGTTGTTGCGATCGATGGTGATCAGACGCTGTTTTTTCAGTTCAGCGA
Source organism: Pantoea sp. SOD02 (assembly GCF_024707505.1). GTDB lineage: Bacteria > Pseudomonadota > Gammaproteobacteria > Enterobacterales > Enterobacteriaceae > Pantoea > Pantoea symbiotica. The sequence goes on from NZ_CP102604.1 coordinate 3,926,699, forward strand.
ACAGCAGATAGGCGCTGCTTTTGGGAAGTGCCAGCGTTTCAATGATCTCGGCGGCGCTGCACGGTCCGTGCTGGGCAATAAAGTCGAGAATCGCAATGGCGCGCGTCAGCGCGGGGACAGGCGTAATTTCCAACATGCTGGACTCCAGTCTGATGATCTGGAGCGCAGTGTTGTGGTTTTAACCTCTAAGAAGTGTGCGCCGCTTCAAATTACGTGGCGCACAGTGCGTTTGGCGGCAACGGGTGTGCGGGAATGTGAATCGCGCCGCGCTACGAGTACAGCCGACTGTACTTGCAGCGCACAATCAGGAAATTTAAGAGAAAATGTATTTGATGGCTGCAATGACCATCGTAGTGGCCATCACCATTAACAAACGCTTTATCCAGCGCATATCGGTTTTCAGGGCAGAGACATCGGCTTTGATAACCTCAATGTCTTTTTCAATGCGATCAAGGCGAGCTTCGACTCTGGTCAGGCGCACATCTAACGCTTTTATTTCACCACTTAGTCGAACATCCAGATCTTTAATCGCATTAGTAAGCCGAAAATCAAGCTCCCTAATTACACCACTAAGTCGGTCATCCAGTTCTCGAATAGCACCGCTAAGCCGATCATCTAGTTCTTTAATCGCACCAGTAAGTCGAACATCCAGTTCTCTAATATCGCCACTTAGCCGGTCATCTAGCTCTTTAATCGCACCAGTAAGTCGAACATCCAGTTCTTTAATACTCCCTGTAATGCCTTCTCCGGCCTTCATCAAATCGGTACGAGATAACGCATTATCCTGCTGCATCTCGGTAAAGATCTCGACCATGGCTTCAGCTTGCTGGTCGCTGACGCCGGCCAGCTGCAGTGCTTTAAAAGCTTTATGTGTATTCATCATCGCGAGTGTCATCCGTGAAGCTCCTGAGTTGAGGTGAGGCGTAAGCCGACATCTTGCTCAGCGAGCGATTGTTGCACCATGTGACTGTTGGTATTTTGCGCGGCATTGCGAAAAATATCAATTAGTACAACAAGTAACGTGCGGACGGATGCGGGGCATCTCGCAAAATGGGCGTCAGGATCTGCCGCGAAAAGTTTTGCGGTATTGCAGCGGGGAGGTGTTGAGTTGCTTCTTGAAATGACGGCGCAGCATCAGCGGCGAGGAGAAGCCTGCTTTCTCGGCAATCAGTTCCACCGGCTGATCGGTTTTCTCGAGAAAACGCTGCGCCAGTGCCAGGCGCTGATTGACTAACCACGTGCTAAAACAGCCACCGGTGGTTTGATTGAAGCGCCGGGTAAAACTGCGGCGGCTCATCAAGGCTTTATCCGCCAGTTGTTCCAGCGTGAGCGCCTGCTGCAGGTTTTCTGTTGCCCAACTCAGCGCCGACATAAAACGATCGTTGCCCGCCGAATGATAAACCGGCTGTTCAATATATTGCGCCTGCCCGCCCTGCCGATGCGGCGGCACCACCAGCATACGCGCCACGCTATTTGCCACATCGACACCGCACTGTTCGCGCACCAGATGCAGACAGCAATCAATGCTCGCCGCCGTACCTGCTGAGGTCACAATTTGACCTTCGTCGATATACAGCACGTCGCGATCAATCGCCACATCCGGATAGAGCCGTTCGAAATCTGCCATCCAGCGCCAGTGCGTGGTGGCGCGGCGCTGACATAATAATCCGGCGGCACCTAATACGAATGCACCAAGGCACAAACCCACCACCTGCGCACCGCGCTGCGCCGCCTGCTGCAAAGCCTGCAGTAATTCTGACGGTGGCAGCACGTCAGGATCGCTCCAGCTTGGCACCACCACCATATCGACATTGGCCAGTTGATCTAAGCCGTGTTCGGCCAGAATGGAAAAGCCACTGTTGGTTTTTAACGGTCCGGGATGCGTGGCGCAGATCAGCAACTGATAGCACAACGCGCCGTCATCCTGAGCGGCTTTTTCAAACACCGCGCAGGGCACCGAAAGGTGGAAGGGAATGATGTCATCGAACACCACGATACCCACTTTGATGGGCGCAGCCGTGCCTGGCATTTTTGGCGCAAATTGAACGCTATTTGTCATCCGTTGTACTCCTTCACTCACGGCGAAATCGCCATACTGCACCACATCGGAGGCCGCGATGGCCTCTTCTTTCCGCTAAACCATCAAAGGATTATTAATCATGAAAAACATTTTCGCTTCAGGAACCTTAGCGCTGGCGATGGCGATTTCTGGCAATGCGTTCGCCGCCGAGACTAAGTCAGAAAAAGCACCAACCATCCGCACCATGAGCGGCGCCACTGCTACCACTTCACTTAACGCGAAGCAGACCGCGGTGATTGTCATCGATATCCAGAATGAATATTTCCCTGGCGGCAAGATGCCGATTCCTGATGGCATGCAGGCGCTGAACAACAGCAAACGTCTGGTGGCATTCGCGCATAAACACAATATGCCAGTGTTCTTTGTGCAGCATTTGGGTGAGGCGAATGGCCCGCTGTTTGCTAAAGGCAGCCGTTTCGCCGAGTTCCACAAAGATTTGCAGCCAGCTAAAGGTGACCGCGTGATCAGCAAAGCCACGCCAAGCTCGTTTGTGGGCACCGATTTGCAGAAACAGCTGGATGCGCTAGGCATCAAACAGTTGATTGTCACTGGCCTGATGACGCATATGTGCGTGTCATCAACCGCACGTGATGCCGTACCGCTGGGTTATTCGGTGATCATTCCGGAAGATGCCACCGCCACACGTGATTTGGCGACCTGGGATAACAAAGTGGTCGATCACAAGGTGTTACAGCAAGCCGCTCTGGCAGGTGTAGCCGATGTGTTCGCAGAGATTAAAACCACCGATCAGGTGCTTGCGCTGCCGGTGCAATAATCACTGAACCGGTTGGCCCGGTAGCAATTTCTCAGACATCAAACGGCGGCAGGATAAACTTTCCTGCCGCGCTTGCTGCTGCTGTTCAGGCGACAAATCCTGCCACACCGCTTGCAGATGATCAGCCAAACCCTGTTGGAAATGAATCTTCTGCAATGCGTAATCTGAATTACTGCCTTCAATTATCTGCTGCATATCCTGCGCGGTATTGCCGCGTCCATCGTGAGTCAGCGTACAGAACATGGCGATGTAATAGCCTTTGTCCTCATCGCTGTAATGCGGCATCAGCCACCAAACTGCAGCACTGATGATGATCAGCAACGGCACAATGAATTTGAGTTTTAACATGAATGGTTTATCCGCTGGAAAAAGGAAACGCGCGATAGTAACAGCATTCGGCTGGCCGCACATATTTTGCCGGCCGCATCCATAACGTAACCAGTTAACTGTGATCAGCTTCCGAGCAATTCATTTTGCCTGTCAAAACAAGACAGGTCTTAAATAGCTCGACTAACAGGTCACTATAAGTTGCAAACCCTTTCGCAATAAATCGACCAGATACGATGAACCTGACTCAGCTGACGCTGGCTATCGGTGCACTTTGTAGCTTCGAGCCGTTATATGCTAAAGAGATAAAACCCTTTTCTTCAGACATTCCACCGCTTCCTGTAAACCCCCTTTCTCACTCATCAACCGAAGCGGTTTTAGCGCCTTTATCCGAGCATCTCCATTCCGATTCGCTGTTGCATAACGCTAAACATGCAGCCGCTGACAGCTTAAAAATGGTGGGGAAATTTTTCGCACGAAACAGCTGGTATGATGATTTCAATCCGGCGGCCAATCGCCCGCATTTTCAGGGAAAGCTTGCCGGTAACAGACCCCACTTATTTTGGTTTTACCGTCTGCAGAGCTCAGTGATTGCTCCGCTTCCACCCGATCCGGATCTGATCGACCCCGTGCTCGATGGCAATCCACCTCCCCCGCCGCCACCCTTCGTGCCAAGACCTAAGCCACAAATCCCAGCCTATACCGCTCTGCCTGCCGCACTCTTTGGTATGGATGAAAATCTGCAAGCACGCTTCATCTATGATGCACAACTTGCAGGCCGGGATGGTCGCCCTAACCTGTTCATTTCTGGTTTCAGCGTTGATGAGCGCTATCGCAGCGAAGCCAATCACAACCAAAGTGAAAACCACTATTACGGCTGGCTGGTAGGCTTACGTGGATTACTGACGGAAGATGAGCAACGACAGCTGGCACTGAGTGTGGCGATCAGTAAAGGTCACTTCACTCTGGAGCCTTCACAGTCCAGCGGCAACAGCCACGGGCAGGTTGATACTCAAGGTATCAATGCGATGTTGAGCTGGCAGCCGCAGCATGGCCTGCAACTGGCTCTGCCGATTAGCTTCGGTCACTATCGCGGCAATATAAGCAGTGATGAAAAAGATAAAGTGGCGCAGGTAAAAGCCCGCAGCGCCAATATAGGTGTGGATGTTGGCTGGCGCTGGCAAGAAGGTTCACATGCTTTCACGCCGATGTTGGGCACCACCATGCAATGGGCACGCATCAAGGATATTCATGACAACGACAATCTACATATTGGTTATTCTCAGCAAAAACAGCTGCAGTTCTCTGGCGGTATGAAATATGACTTCAGCCCGACAGATAGCCTGAAATTTGGCCTTGAAACACGCTATATGCAGTACAGCGGCCATGCGGGCAATGTTGCGGTGGATAAAGATAATTTGCGCACAGGGCGTGGTGGCGAACACCTGGAGTTTAGCGGCGACGTTGGCTGGCAGCTGACTGAGAATGTTCAGCTTAATAGCCAGCTTAAGTGGCAACATCGCCTTAGTCAGGAAGGTGCCAGCAACTGGCAGACACAACTGGGTGTACAGATTGCCTTCTAAAGCGCCTGCGCGCACGCCCAGGCCGAGCTCCATGCCCACTGGAAGTTGTAACCGCCCAGCCAGCCGGTAACGTCCACCACTTCGCCGATAAAGAACAATCCCGGCACACCGCGCGCTTCCATGGTTTTTGATGACAGCTGGGTGGTGTCAACGCCGCCCAGCGTCACTTCGGCGGTGCGATAGCCTTCGGTACCGTTCGGCTGTACGCGCCACTGATGCAGCGTATTAACCAGCTCGCCCTGCTGCTTGCTGTTCAGCTGCTTCAGCGTGACGTCAGGAATCTGCTTCAGCTCCTGCAGCACCTCAACCAAACGTTTTGGCAGAATCTTCGCCAGGCTGTTTTTCAGGCTGAGGTTGGGATGCGCCTCGCGCTGCACATTGACGAAATCATCCAGCGAGGTGGCGGGTGATAAATCAATGGTGACGAATTCGCCCGGCTGCCAATAGCTGGAGATTTGCAGCACCGCAGGGCCCGATAAGCCGCGATGGGTAAACAGCATCGCCTCTTTAAATAAGGTGCCATCCTGCGCGGTGATGGTGGTTGGCAGCGCCACGCCCGACAGCGTATTGAGCTGTTCTAGTAGTGGTTTATGCAGGGTGAACGGCACCAATGCCGCGCGCGTGGGGAACACTTTCAGGCCGAACTGTTCCGCCACTTTGTAGCCAAACGGCGTGGCGCCGAGGCCCGGCATCGAGAGCCCGCCGCTGGCGATCACCAGTTTTTCGGCCTGCACCGAAGTACCGTTCAGCTGTAAGGTATAGCCGCTGTCGTCGCGCTCGACGCTCAGCACTTCACTGCGCAGGCGCAACGTCACCTGACCGGCATCACACTCTTTCAACAGCAGATCGACAATCTGCTGCGCGGAGTCATCGCAGAATAATTGCCCCAGCGTTTTCTCGTGATACGCAATGCCGTGACGATTGACCAGATCGATGAAATCCCACTGGTTGTAACGCGCCAGCGCCGATTTGCAGAAATGCGGATTGTGCGACAGGTAGGCCGCCGGTTCGGTGTGCATATTGGTGAAGTTGCAGCGACCGCCGCCCGACATCAAAATTTTGCGACCGGCTTTTTTGCCGTTATCCAGCAGCAGCACACGGCGACCCAATTGTCCCGCCTGCGCCGCGCAGAACATGCCAGCTGCGCCTGCACCAATAATGATAACGTCAAACTTTTCCACTGCTTTTATCCGCCTTGCCCGAAAGGCGCTGATTGTAGGGATTTGCGGCTTTTAGCGCCAGCTTCAAAAAAATGCCGTAAATGTGTCATAATGTAACTCACTAATTTTTAGCCGTTTTCAGCTAAATCTATACGCTGCATTACAATTTTAAGACAATAAAGAGCTATATTTTTCTTTCATATCGCGCACGTTGTCGCAGATAATGCGCCGCGTTCATGTCCTCCCAAAATGGCGTAACGTTTATGCTACATCTGTTTGCTGGTCTCGACCTCAGTACCAGCCTGTTACTGATTCTTGCTCTGCTGTTTGTATTGTTTTACGAAGCAATCAACGGTTTTCACGACACTGCTAACGCGGTCGCGACTGTCATTTATACCCGTGCGATGCGGGCGCAACTGGCGGTTGTCATGGCGGGTGTTTTCAACTTCTTAGGTGTTTTGCTTGGTGGATTGAGCGTGGCGTACGCCATCGTTCACATGCTTCCGACCGATTTACTGTTGAATGTCGGTTCGGCCCACGGTCTCGCCATGGTCTTCTCCATGCTGCTGGCCGCGATTATCTGGAACCTCGGCACCTGGTATTTGGGTTTGCCCGCCTCCAGTTCTCACACATTGATTGGCGCTATCATCGGTATTGGTCTCACCAACGCCCTGATGACCGGCACCTCGGTGGTTGACGCACTCAACCTGCCGAAAGTCATCAATATCTTCATGTCCCTGATTCTTTCACCGATTGTAGGTCTGGTGATTGCAGGCGGTCTGATCTTTATCCTGCGTCGCTACTGGAGCGGAACCACCAAACGTTCCCGCATCCACATGACGCCTGCTGACCGTGAAAAGATTGATGGCAAGAAAAAGCCACCGTTCTGGACGCGCATTGCCCTGATCGTTTCCGCGATTGGCGTGAGCTACTCTCACGGCGCTAACGATGGTCAGAAAGGCATCGGCCTGATTATGCTGGTGCTGATCGGCGTTGCGCCGGCGGGATTTGTGGTGAACCTGAATGCGTCAGGTTATGACATCACCCGCACGCGCGATGCCGTCAATCATCTGGAGCAGTATTATCAGCAGCACAACGAATCGCTGACGCACATGATGCAGCTGGCGCCGCCTGTGGTGCCAACGCCGGATGAATCGCTTGGCGGTCCGCAGGAGTTCCATTGCGACAGCAGCCGTGCGCTGCAGGCCATCGATCGTGCGCAACTGCTGCTGAACAATCTGCAGAGCTACGATCAGCTGACGGTTGATCAACGCAGCCAGATGCGTCGTCTGCTGCTGTGCGTTTCCGATACCGTGGATAAAGTGGCCAAGCTACCGGAAACCAGCGCGGAAGATAAGCGCTTCCTCAACAAGCTGAAAAGCGATTTGCTGGGCACCGTTGAGTACGCTCCGATCTGGATTATTGTTGCAGTGGCGCTGGCGCTGGGCATCGGTACCATGATTGGCTGGCGTCGTGTTGCCACCACCATTGGTGAGAAAATCGGTAAGAAGGGCATGACTTATGCGCAAGGTATGTCGGCGCAGGTAACAGCCGCAGTATCGATTGGCGTGGCCAGTTACACCGGTATGCCGGTTTCGACCACGCACATTCTGTCATCGTCGGTGGCCGGTACCATGCTGGTTGATGGCGGTGGCTTGCAGAGCCGCACCATCAAAAATATCGCTATGGCATGGGTCTTCACCTTGCCGGTGTGTATTTTGCTGTCAGGTGCGCTCTACTGGATTGCACTGAAACTGATTTAAGCAAAGCGCAGAAATATTCGAGGGCGACAGCGATGTCGCCCTTTTTTATTGCCAGATCGCCATCGCAATCAAGCTCACCACCACCAAAAAACAGAGCCCGCTGGTCAGTACAAACTGCCCGCGCACACGCTCACAGCGGCGAATGAACTCGTCGTCATGATGATCGTGATAGCGCTTCTCCCAGATATAGCGCACCAGCCGCACCTGCTTACTCGGCTGCCCGTGCGACGTGAAGAAACCCGCGCCATCCACATATTGATATAACAGCGGATCGCAACCGCGCAAAACGGCCAAAAGTGAGCGCAAAGAAGAGAAATAGCGCGCCATATTCACCAGACAAACCACACACAGAGCCCAAAAAAGCGCGATAGTGCTGATCATGTTCCCCTCCCGGCTGGAGCCACAACGACGTCGAACGCAGCGGGGAATTGCTGTAGACGCCGCACGGGAAATAAACCAGCCACTGAATGATGTCGATTGCATTGTTGTTATGCGAACCTGAGTGCGCGACTCATACGGCAGTGGCACTTATTTTCAGTGTAGGAGATCTGTTCAATTTTTTTCCAGCGATGATTTTCGTTCAGGGCGAGTGAAAAAGCCGATAACGCTTGATCTTCCTCACATGCGAACTTTCGCTTGCAGCATTTGTTAACAACTCTGGCTATACTCAGGACATAACAAAAACCGCCTGCAAGGCTGAAAAATTGGTTGGTGGCGCTTCATCGCCGTCTCGCGCAAAGGAATCGCCTACCGTGAAAGCAGGAAGATTGCCCCGAATCTTGAGAAAGGAGTTTTATCATGGCTTATAAACACATCCTGATTGCAGTAGACCTTTCCCCGGAAAGCCAGTTGCTGGTTGATAAAGCCGTTTCGCTGGCCCGTCCTTATGATGCAAAAATCTCGCTGATCCACGTTGATGTGAACTATTCAGACCTCTATACCGGGCTGATTGACGTCAATCTGGGCGACATGCAGAAGCGTATTTCTGAAGAGACGCACACCGCGCTGAAAGAGCTGTCGATCAATGCCGGCTATCCGATCAGTGAAACCCTGAGCGGCAGCGGCGATCTTGGCCAGGTGCTGGTGGATGCGATTAAGAAATATGATGTGGATTTGGTGGTGTGTGGTCACCATCAGGACTTCTGGAGCAAGCTGATGTCATCGGCGCGCCAGTTGATTAACACCGTGCATATCGACATGTTAATTGTTCCGCTGCGCGACGAAGACGAAGAGTAATCCGTAGGGTCGCCATTCATGGCGACCTTCCTCAAAACCACTCGATCTACCCCAGCGGCGGATAAATATCAAAACGATGGCTTTTGGTAACCACTGCATCCTGCGTCACCACGCCCGCTAACGGCGGCGCATAATCCGGACGCTTCACCACAATGCGCTTCTTCGCCAGCCGACGCGCCGGTTCCAGCAGCGCATCCGCATCGTTATCCGCACCCACCAGCGACTGAAACACGCGCATCTCTTTCTTCACCATCGCGCTTTTCTGGCGATGTGGATACATCGGATCGAGATAGACCACATCCGGCGCGGGCGTAATATCGCTCAGCGCTTGCTGGCTGACGGCGTGTAGCAGCGTTAGCCGATCGCGCAGCCAGCCGCCAATCTCCGCATCCTGATAGCCGCGACGCAAACCATCGTCCAGCAAAGCCGCGACCACCGGATGACGCTCCAGCATGCGCACGCGACAGCCCAGCGCCGCCAGCACAAACGCATCGCGCCCTAAACCGGCCGTCGCATCAACCACGTCTGGCAGATAACCGCTTTTAATGCCGACCGCTTTCGCCACCGCTTCGCCGCGACCGCCGCCAAACTTGCGCCGATGCGCCATCGCGCCCGAAACGAAATCCACGAAGATGCCGCCGAGTTTCGGCTCATCCCGCTTACGCAGCTCAAGGTGCTCGGCGGTTAACACCAGCGCCATCGTTGCCTGATCGTCCTGCTGCAAACCCCAGCGCTCGGCTAAATGTAATAAGGCGCCGTCTCCGGCGCCTGTTTCATCGATTAAACCAATTTTCACAAGCCGGCTTATCCCTGAATTCCGTAGTGTTCCAGCATCGCATCGAGCTGCGGCTCACGGCCACGGAAGCGTTTGAACAGCTCCATTGGCTCTTCGGAACCGCCACGCGTCAGGATGTTATCGAGGAACGACTGACCAGTCTGACGATTGAAAATGCCCTCTTCTTCGAAGCGCGAATAGGCATCGGCAGCCAGCACGTCGGCCCACAGATAGCTGTAATAACCGGCCGCATAACCGCCAGCAAAGACATGGCTGAAAGCGTGCGGGAAACGGCCCCATTCCGGGCTTGGCACCACGGCAACCTGCTTCTTCACTTCACGCAGGGTTTCGAGGATGCGCGCGCCTTGCGCGGGATCGAACTCGGTATGCAGACGGAAATCGAACAGGCCGAACTCCAGCTGACGCAGGATAAACAGCGCCGCCTGATAGTTTTTCGCCGCCAGCATTTTATCCAGCAGCTCTTTCGGCAACGGCTCGCCAGTTTCGTAGTGCCCGGAGATAAACGCCAGCGCTTCCGGCTCCCAGCACCAGTTTTCCATAAACTGGCTTGGCAGCTCGACGGCATCCCACGGCACACCGCTGATACCGGATACGCCCGGCGTTTCGATGCGCGTCAGCATATGGTGCAGACCGTGACCGAATTCATGGAACAGCGTGATCACTTCATCGTGCGTGAACAGCGCCGGCTTGCCCTGCAGCGGACGATTAAAGTTACAGGTGAGATAGGCCACCGGCTTCTGCAGGCTGCCGTCGGCTTTACGCATCTGGCCGACGCAATCGTCCATCCACGCGCCACCACGCTTGTGTTCGCGCGCATAGAGATCGAGAAAGAAACTGCCGCGCAGTTCGCCGCTTTCATCGAACAGGTCGAAGAAGCGCACGTCTGGATGGTAAACATCGACGTCTTTGCGCTCTTTAGCGGTGATGCCGTAAATGCGTTTAACTACCTCGAACAAGCCGCTCACCGCGCGCGCTTCCGGGAAGTACGGACGCAGCTGCTCATCGCTGATGGTGTAGAGATGCTGTTTCTGTTTCTCGCCGTAATACGTCAGATCCCACGGATTCATCTCGTCGACGCCGTGCTCTTTCTTCGCGAAGGCGCGCAGCTGAGCCAGCTCTTTCTCACCTTGTGGACGAGCGCGTTTCGCCAGATCGGTCAGGAAGTCGATCACCTGCGCCGGATTTTCCGCCATTTTGGTCGCCAGCGATTTGTCAGCGTAAGAGTCAAAGCCCAGCAGCTGAGCCAGTTCATGGCGCAGCGCCAGCTCTTCCGCCATCACCGGACCGTTGTCCCATTTGCCAGCATTTGGGCCCTGCTCGGAAGCACGCGTTGAATACGCGCGGTACAGCTCTTCACGCAGCGCAGCGTTGTCGCAGTAAGTCATGACCGGCAGATAGCTTGGGATATCCAGCGTCAGCAGCCAGCCTTGTTGCTCTTTGGCTTCGGCCTGTGCTTTGGCGGCGGCCAGCGCACTTTCCGGCATACCGGCCAGTTCCGCTTCATCGGTCACCAGCTTGCTCCAACCCATGGTGGCGTCGAGCACGTTGTTGCTGTAGGTCGAACCCAGTTCAGAAAGACGCGCCGCGATTTCGCCGTAGCGCTTCTGCTTCTCTTTATCGAGGCCGATACCGGACAGCTCGAAATCACGCAGGCTGTTATCCACCGCTTTCTTCTGCGCGGTATCCAGCGCCGCGTAGCTATCGCCCTCTTTCAGGTTGCGATACGCCTGATACAAACCTTCATTCTGGCCAACCCAGGTGCTGTATTCAGACAGCAGCGGCAGCGTTTGCTCGTAAGCTTCACGCAGCTCCGGGCTGTTTTTCACTGAGTTCAAATGGCTGACCGGCGAGAACAGGCGACCTAAGCGATCGTCGACTTCAGCCAGCGGCTGCACCAAATTTTCCCAGGTATAAGGCGCGCCTTGTGCCACAACGCGTTCTACCACTGCGCGGCAGTCATTTAGCGCTTCGGTAACCGCAGGAACCACATGTTCAGGTTTGATGGCAGAAAACGGAGGCAGCGAAAAAGGCGTGAGTAACGGATTGGTCATAAGCGCAGTCCTTTCATGATGAAGTAGTGGCGCGAACTTTCGCGCGACGCATTTTACTAACATGCGGCTTGATGGCATGAAAATCAATGCCACTAAGCCTGGACCAACGAAGAAAAGCCCGCCAGAAGGCGGGCTGAAGATTATTTAATCGCGAGTTGGTAGTGAATCACATCGTAAGGCGCCACCCACGGTGGCAGCGGTTCGCGTTCGAAGATATCTTTCGCCAGCGCCCATCCTTCTACGGCACCGCCGGTTCCCGTTAACGACATGCCTTCATATAGTAAAGGTGGCAGAGTGTTATCAAACGGCACTTTGTCATCAGCAAAATCGTTGATCACCTTGCCGCTCAACGTACTGACTTTCACACTCACCTGCACTTGCTGTTCAGGGATCAGCTTTGAATTAACTGATTTAACCGCAAACCAGTGTACGCCATTTTGGGTTGGCAGACTTTTGCGCTTATCGAGTTGCTTGTTCAATTGCGCATAGCCTTTCTCGATCAGCGAGCCCATATTTTTATTGATGGCGTCCTGCATTGCCGCATATCGCCGCGACATCTCTTCACTGCTCATAACCGAAGTGCCGGTTTGCAGTTGTGTGCTAAATCCCGCAATGAGCTGTTCAAGACTGATGGTGAGGCCGGTATCTTTCACCATCTGTAATTGAACAACCGCGTTGCTGGCGATGGATTGCCCCAGCATATAGCCATCGCGCTCGGCATCGGTTTTGGGTTCTGATAGCGGTGCCGCAGCTACAACGGTCTGCTTTTTAGCTGTTTCAAGTTCTGCGGTGAGTTTATCGCTGCTCGCATGTAGCCTCTTTTCCTGCTGTTCGTTCTCTAATTGCAGAGCGGCTTTCTGCTTTTCCAGTTCGATAACTTGCGCGCGCAGTTGGTTGAGCTGCGTCTGGAGTTCCGGCTGAACGGCGGGTTTTTGAATTATTTTTGGTGCAACCGGTTTTGGCTGCGATTTTTGAGTTTGTACTGGTACAGAAGGTAGCGTGCGCGCCGCATCGCCAAAGGCGTGCAACATCTCATCTTCTGCGGCCGCACAGGCCAACGCAGGTAATAATAATGCAGTGCAGAAAAGGACAAACGGCAGATGACGTTGTGTCATCACAATCTCCTGTAGCAGCCCTAAGAACACAAAAGGCTTCATCTCTATTATCAAAATAGAGATGAAGCCCATCCACAGCGCGAAATTTCGCGCTGCTACTTAGCGAGTGTGGTTAAAAACGCGAGGTTTAACCGGCCTGGCGAATAATCAGTTGCGACAGACGAGTCTTAATGCGGAAGCACAATTCACGAATCTGGAATTGATAACGTGGCATCACTAAATCATTAATATCCGCGCCAATCGTATCTTTAATTTGCAGATATTTATTGGTCTGCGCACCGATTTTCTGGAATTCAGCTTGATAGCTGGCATAGGAAGCCTGGCTATAAAGACGCATCGCGTCGAGCTCTTTGCGGCACTGCTGAATGTTGCTGGAACGGTCGTCACTGAATGAGGCAGTTGCTGGCTGAGCCGGAGCTGAAGCCACAAATGGCGTACCTTGTTGCTCTGGCGCATTTTGCGCTGCAGGCTGCTCTTCCGCGGTCGGCGGCGTAACCAAACTATGAGTGGGTTGTTGTTTCGCGCAGCCAGTCAGTACCAACAGGCTTGCCACCGCGACACCAGTCATTTTTTTCATTATTGTCACCAGGAGTTGTTTGAGATGCTTTAAGCAAAAAATTATACGGCTTTAACCGAAAAGTTTCCTGCCAGAAACACCTGGCATTTCGCTCGCGACCGTTTCGCTACCGGAAACTAACTTACTTAATCTGTAGTGAAATTTCGAGTATCGCGTTATTACACGGCTAACTTTCCTGAAGCAGGCTTGATCGCAATCGGCAAAAGCGACCCGTAGCCCGCAAACTTAAGCCCCGCGCCAAAACGTCAGCAATTTTTATGCAGCGCGGCTATAATCGCGCCACACACGATGTTTTGACTCCCTTTGATCCAACCGCGGACCCCCTTTCTTTATGCTGAGTTATCGCCACAGTTTTCATGCCGGCAACCATGCCGACGTGCTGAAACACACCGTTGAAAGCCTGATCCTCACCGCCCTGATGGAGAAGGAAAAACCTTTCCTCTATCTGGATACCCACGCCGGTGCCGGACGTTACCTGCTGAGCGGAGAGCACGCCGAGCGTACCGGTGAATATCTGGAAGGCATTGGCCGCATCTGGCAGCAGCCAGATGTGCCGGAGTTGCTCAAGCCGTATCTCTCGGCGGTGCGTAATCTCAATCCGCACGGCACCTTAAAGTATTATCCGGGTTCACCGTTGATTGCCCGCTTCCTGCTGCGTGAAGAGGACAAAATGGAACTGACCGAGCTGCATTCCAGCGATTATCCGCTGTTGCGCACCGAGTTCAGCAAAGATTCCCGTGCGCGCGTGGCGCGTGGCGATGGCTACCAACAACTGAAAGCCAAGCTGCCGCCGCTGAGCCGTCGCGGCCTGATTCTGATCGATCCGCCATATGAGATGAAAAGCGATTATCAGGATGTGGTGAAAGGCATTCAGGAAGGTTACAAGCGTTTCGCCACCGGCGTATTTGCGCTGTGGTATCCAGTGGTGATGCGTCAGCAGATCAAGCACATGGTTAAAGATCTGCAGGCCACCAATATCCGCAACATTCTGCAGATTGAGCTGGCGGTACGTCCGGACAGCGATCAGCGCGGCATGACGGCCTCCGGCATGATCGTGATTAACCCGCCGTGGAAGCTGAAAGCGCAGATGGAAGAGCTGCTGCCTTGGCTGCATCAGAAATTGGTGCCCGCCGGAACCGGTCACTTCAGCGTCACGCAGATCGTGCCAGAGTAAATTCGCTTACTACGTCGCCAGCCTATCAGGACAATTATCATGTGGATCATTCTGGCTGGCGCACTTGCTATGCTGTCGCCCGCCAAACGTTTTTCGGTACTGCTGCTCACGCTCGCCACTATTTTGGGGCTGTTCGAGGATGTGCTGGATTGGCCAGCGATGGTGCTGCTCGGCGCGATTGCCGTCATCGCCTGGATTCGCGTAGAAAATAACGCACGCTGGATTCAGCTGGTGAGCGAAGCCGCGCTGGTTGCCATCGCCATCGGCCTGTTTGTACACTTTTTCCCCGGTTTCAAAAATCCGCGTCAGGTGGAAGATGTGCAAACCGGGCCGCTCAGCCTGCCCTTTAGCTTCTCGTATAACTTCGATAAAGCGCTGATTCCGTTTGTGTTGCTCATATGCTTGCCGCAGCTGTTCCGCACTAAATCCGCGCCGCCGCGACTCAAAATCTTGTGGCTGGCGCTGCTGGCGGCGATTCCGCTGCTGCTGTATATCGCGGTTAAGTTGGGTGGCCTGGCCGTTGAACCACATTGGCCGGAGTGGTTGGGCAGTTTTATGCTGGCGAACCTGTTCTTCGTGTCACTGGCAGAAGAAGCGTTCTTTCGCGGCTATCTGCAACAGCGCCTGCGCCAGAAAGGCGGCCCCGTTGCTGCGCTGTTACTGACTTCGCTGCTGTTTGGCGTGTCGCATTTTCCCGGCGGGCCGCTGCTGATGGTGTTTGCCACCTTCGCCGGGCTGATTTACGGCCTCGCATGGCAGTGGAGCGGACGCCTGTGGGTCGCCACCGGCATCCATTTCCTGTTCAACATGACGCATCTGCTGTTTTTCACCTATCCGGCGCTACAGCACTAAACCTCGAACACCGCAAAATCATGTGCCAGCTCGGTCGCTGCAAACACCGACTGGCACTCCGCCAGCAGTTTCTCCCGATCCTTAGACAAATAACGCGAGCTGAAATGCGTAGCGATCATCCGCTTCGCGCCCGACTGTTTCGCCACTTCGGCGGCCTGAATGGTGGTTGAGTGGCCGCGTCCATTGGCTTTCTCCGCCAGCGCCGCCTCCAGCGTGGTTTCGTGCACCATCACATCGGCATTCGCGGCCAGCTGCAGCGCCACCTCGGTTGGTGCGGTATCACCAAATATCGCCAGCACTTTGCCTTTGGTTGCCGGGCCAAGATAATCGGCGCCATTGATCTCACGGCCATCTTCCAGCTGGATGCGCTTACCGGCTTTCAAATCCTGATACCACGGTCCGCGCGGTACGCCTTCTGCTTTCAGACGCGGCGCATCGAGGAAGCCCGGTTTATCATGCTGCTCGATGCGATAGCCATAACACTCAATGACATGATTCATCGGCCAGGCCGTCACGCGCACTTCACCGTCATCCAGCACCAAACCGGCTTCAATCTCGATAATTTCCAGCGGATAAGAGGTGTACGAGCCGCTCAAACTGAGCGCCGTTTCGATAAATTGACGAATACCTTTTGGTCCGTAAATAGTCATCGGTTCGGGGATGCCGGCCATTGAGCGGCTGGTAAGCAAGCCTGGCAGCCCAAAGATATGGTCGCCGTGCAGATGGGTGATAAAGATTTTCTCCAGCTTGCCCGGCTTTAGCGCAGAACGCATGTATTGATGCTGCGTCGCCTCGCCGCAGTCAAACAGCCAGGTATCGCCGCGTTTTGACAGCGTCAGCGCTATCGCGGTGACGTTACGTTGCAGGCTGGGCGCACCGCCGCCGGTGCCGAGAAATGTCAGTTGCATGCTATGCTTCCCTGTAATCGGACATAAAAATCAATGCTATTACAATCATAGGTGCAATCTTTGCGTCAATAATCGTCCTAGCGTTAAACTCTATGCCAATTTTCTTCCAACAGATGGACATAACGGATGACCAGACATTTTGACTACCTCGCCATCGGCGGCGGCAGCGGCGGTATCGCCTCGATTAACCGTGCAGCGATGCATGGCCAGAAGTGCGCGCTGATTGAAGCCAAAGAGCTGGGCGGCACCTGTGTCAACGTCGGCTGCGTACCGAAAAAGGTCATGTGGCATGCGGCGCAAATCTCTGAAGCTATTCATCTTTATGGGCCAGATTATGGCTTCGACACCACGGTAAACCGGTTTGACTGGTCAGTTCTGGTGAAAAACCGCAGCGCCTACATCGACCGCATTCACAGCTCGTACGACAACGTGCTGGGTAAAAACAAGGTTGAAGTGATCAAAGGCTTCGCGCGCTTTATCGATGCTAATACCGTGGAAGTGAACGGTGAAACCATTACTGCCGATCATATCCTGATCGCCACCGGCGGACGCCCAAGCCATCCCAACGTGCCGGGCGCGGAATACGGTATCGACTCTGACGGTTTCTTCGAGCTCGATGCGCTGCCAAAACGCGTGGCGGTAGTGGGCGCGGGTTATATCGCGGTGGAACTGGCGGGCGTAGTTAATGCGCTGGGCGCGGAAACACACCTGTTCGTGCGTAAGCATGCGCCGCTGCGCAGCTTCGATCCGCTGATCGTCGATACGCTGGTAGAAGTGATGCAGGCCGAAGGCCCAACGCTGCATACCGAATCGATTCCGAAAGCCGTGATTAAAAATGCCGATGGCAGCCTGACGCTGCAACTGGAAAGCGGCCACGAACAAACCGTCGATTGCCTTGTGTGGGCGATTGGCCGTGAACCAGCGACCGATAACCTCAATCTGGCGGTAACCGGCGTGGCGCTAAACGACAAAGGCTACATCAACGTCGATAAGTTCCAGAACACCAATGTCAAAGGCATCTACGCGGTGGGCGATAACACCGGCGCGGTGGAACTGACGCCGGTGGCCGTTGCCGCAGGTCGTCGTCTTTCCGAACGTCTATTCAACAATAAGCCGGACGAGCATCTGGATTACAGCAACGTGCCAACCGTGGTGTTCAGCCATCCGCCAATTGGTACCGTGGGCCTGACCGAACCGCAGGCGCGCGAACAGTACGGTGACGATCAGGTGAAAGTGTACAAATCCTCCTTCACCGCGATGTACACCGCCGTGACCCAGCATCGCCAGCCGTGCCGCATGAAGCTGGTGTGCGTTGGCCCGGAAGAGAAGATTGTCGGCATTCACGGTATCGGCAACGGTATGGATGAGATGCTGCAAGGCTTCGCGGTGGCGCTGAAAATGGGCGCAACCAAGAAAGACTTCGATAACACCGTAGCGATTCACCCAACGGCGGCGGAAGAGTTTGTGACGATGCGTTAATATTTCCTGTCGGAAATGAAAAACCAGCCATTAATTCATGGCTGGTTTTTTTATGGCTGCAATTTACATTCCGTTTTCTTCACTACTCAATAATGCATGCACAGGATAAGATTTATTTCTTTGCTGGCTGTCGCCATTAATGGCGACCCTACAACGCAGGGGGCGCATTAATGCCACCGAAAATTTAATGGCATTGCCAGTTTATATATTTTACGGGGAGAACGGTGTGAACAAAGGTCGGAAGCGGGCATGAATATTATCGATATCATTATGTCCGCAGGCAAAGCTTCGGTAGACGTGGCACTCTACACGTTGATTCCGATTATGGTGGTGATGTTATTCATCATGAAATATCTGGAGGTCAAAGGTCTACTGGATTTTGTCGTCCGTCATGCCACGCCGTTATTAAAACCCTTCGGTATTACCGGGCTGGCATTTTTTGCCATGATTCAGCTTAACTTCGTCAGCTTTGCGGCCCCGCTGGCGGCGCTGGCTATTATGGAGAAGCGCGGCACCTCCGATCGTCATATGGCGGCCACGCTGGCGATGCTGTTTGCCATGGGCCAGGCCAGCACCTTTTATCCGCTGATTCCGGCGGGATTACACTGGAGCACGGCGCTGATTATTTCGATCTGCGGCGGCGTATTAGCGGCAGCGGCAACCTATCACCTGTTTGGCCGTAAACTCTCCGATGCGGCGCTGTTAAATGAAGATGAAGCCGCCACCAGCAGCGAAACTAAAATGGGGCTGATTGGCATCATTAATAGCGCCGGTTCCGATGCGATTCGTCTGGCGCTGGGTTCGCTGCCGATGCTGATTATCTCGTTATCGGTGGTCGGTATTTTGAAGGAAGCGGGCGGGATTGAAATGCTGACGCGTCTGGTGTCGCCGCTGCTGGATAAGCTGAATATTTCCGAAGTCTATATTCTTCCGGCGCTGACCAAATGTCTGGCGGGCGGCACCGCCTATTACGGCGTGGTCGCGGGATTGGTGGAGAAGGGTTTATACAGCGCGCACAACATCAACGCGTCGGCCGGATTACTGATTCAAACCTTTGATTTACCCGGCATTGGGATTTACCTTGGCCTGTCGAGCCGATTCCCGCGCCTGTTCCGCTTTGCCGTGCCTGGCATTGTGCTCGGTATTGCGCTGCGTGCGACGGTGCACGCCATCCTGTTCTGATTATTGCTGGCGCTGAATCCACTTTTCAGCGCCATTGAGTAAATAACACTACAATTCTCAGGCGTTATTTATTATTAACCCTATTAATTTCATCGTTATTTTCACCCATTGCATTAGCGATAATTTTAGTACTATTATCGCAACAGACACATCTAAAATATAATTAATCCTGATGAAAGATCGGGTTAATTTACCAAACCCTTAAATTCATTGCAGGTAATATTCCTGTATATCCTTTTTATTGCAGGCGGGGTAAATCCATGAGCGGTAAGCAAATAACCTGGAATGGCGGATTACAATCAGAAGCCATCGATATTCTGGCGCAAGATGGCGGCATGATCGTTAGCCCAACCAAAGTGGGCTACATCATCATGACCTCCGACAAAGCCGGACTGGAGCGTAAGTTTGAAGCCAAGCAACGCAAGCGCAACAAGCCGGGCGTGGTGCTGTGCGGCTCGCTCGAACAGCTGCGTTCGCTGGCGCAACTCACACCAGAAATCGACCAGCTTTACCAGCGTCACTGGGATGAAGATATTCTGCTGGGCTGTATTTTACCGTGGCGCGACGATGCGCTGTCGCGTATTCCCGATGATGGCTCAAAAGAGCTGATGATGGATGGCCGTCAAACCAGCTGCTTCGTGATTAAATTCGGCAAGCCAGGCGAAAATATCGCAAAAGCATTGTGGGATACTCACGGGAAATTCTCCTTTGCCAGCTCAGCAAATCCATCTGGCCAGGGAAATCGCGGTTTGGTCGAAGGTATTGGCGAGCGCATTGAAGCCCGCGCCGATTTAATTATTGAAGCCAATGCTTACGTGAAATCCATTCAGCCTAACGATGCCAATAAAGTGCGCTATGAACAAGGCGTTATGGTATCGATGGTGGATAACGAAGGTCGTCTGATTCCACAGCAAAATGGCGAGCGCAAAATCACGCCGTGCCCGGTGCTGATTCGTAAAGGGTTGGATGTGGATAAAATTATGGCGCTGCTGTCCGAGATTTTCCCTTCATGGGATTACCGCCACGGCGATTATTATTGATTTGCGGTTTGGCGAGGTTTTCGTAGGGTGCGCATTCATGCGCACCTGGTTGCAGCCCTGATTACACATCCGCTCCAAACGCCACATCCCGTTGCCCGCGCAGTTCTGCCAGCCGGCTTTCCAGCGCCGTTTCGATATTCTGATACGCCGTGCTGCCGAGCGCTAATCGCAGCGGCATGCTGGGCTGATCCAGCGTGGCGATCATCGCCGTGACACATTTCCCGGCATCGCCGGCAATGGTGAAATCGCCCGAAAAAATCGCCTGACGCAGCTGGCCTGCGGCGTTATCGCGATAAACCTCCAGCGCATCGGCCACATCCAGACCAGCACTAAAATTGGTTGCGGTCGGGCCGGGCTCCACCAGCAGGAAATCAATGCCGAAGCTGGCAACTTCCTGGCGCACCGCTTCGACAAATCCTTCAATGCCCCATTTCGTTGCGTGATACAGGCTGAAGTTGGGATACGCGACTTGGCCGCCTTCGGAGGAAACCTGCGCGATGCGCCCGCCGCCCTGCTGGCGCAGGAAAGGGATCACCGCGCGAATCAGCTGGATTGAGCCGGTGAGATTGGTGACGATCTGACGCTCAATCTGCGCATCGCTCAACTCTTCAGCCGCGCCGAACAGACCGTAAGCCGCGTTGCTCACCACCACATCAATGCGATCGACGGCGGCAAAAGCGCGTTCAATCACGGGCGCGATGCTGGCGGTGTGCGCCAAATCCAGCGCAATAACCTGCAGCTGTTCACCATAGGTTTGCTGCAGATCGGCCATCGCCTGTTCACGCCGCACCGTTGCCAATACGCGATCGCCGCGCGCCAGTAAACGTTCACTCATCAATCGGCCCAGCCCGCTGCTGGCACCGGTAATTAACCAGGTTTTCATGTTGTGCTCCTCATATTGAAAACCTGATGGTAGATCGCTTTACTGGTGGAGATAATCCACCTAATCGCGCATGACCCGGTGAGGAAAAACCACCAATGAGACGTCCTTCCTGGCACGAACTGCAGGCCATCAAAACGCTGGGCGAGCAGCGCAGCTTTCGCCGTGCCGCTGAAATGCTCGGCTTAAAGCGCTCGTCGCTCAGCCATCTGGTAAAAACGCTGGAGCACAATCTTGGCGTACAGCTGTTTCAACGCACCACGCGCAGCGTGTCGCTCACCGATGCCGGGCAGCAGCTGCTCGATCGGCTTTCGCCGTTGCTGAATCAGATGGATGATTTGCTACACGACATCTCCGCCAGCCGTCATCAGCATTACGGCACGCTGCGCATCAGCGCCAGCGATGCCTCGATCGGTTTGCTGCTGGATCACGTAGTAGCGGACTTTAGCGCGCGCTATCCCGATATTCAGCTCGATTTCGCCGCGCAAGGTACGTTGGTGGATATCACCGCCGCCGGTTTTGATGCCGGCATTCGGCTGATTGAGGATGTGCCGCAGGATATGGTGGCCGTGCCGCTCGGCGGCCCGTTGACGTTTGTGACCGTTGCCGCGCCCGCTTATCTGGCAAGAAACGCATCGATTCTTCATCCGCGCGATCTGCTGCAACAGCAGTGCATCCGCCAGCGCTTGCCGAGCGGTAAACGTTATCAGTGGGAATATGCACAGGCGGGCGAAAAGCATGATATTGACGTACCAGGCACGCTGACATTAGACAGCAACGCGCTGATGGCGCAGGCCGCCCTCGCCGGTTTGGGCATTGCTTATGTGCCTTCGCTGTATGTGGAGAAAGAACTGCGCAGCGGCCAGCTGGTGGAGCTACTGGCCGATTGGCGGATGCAATCGGCGGGGATTGCGCTGTGGTTCCCGCCCAACCGACATCAATCCATGGCGCTGCGGCTGTTTATCGATGCGCTGAAAGTCAGCCTGCCGCGCCCAGTATGATTCAGGCGCTGCGCTGCGGCGCTTTGTGCACCATGGTGTAAGCGTAATCGACGCCCATGCCGTAAGCGCCGCTGTGTTCACGCACCAGATCCATCACCGCATCGTAGGTCTCTTTGCGTGACCAGTCACGCTGATACTCAAGCAGCACTTGCTGCCAGGTCACCGGCACCGCGCCAGCCTGCACCATGCGCTGGATAGAACGTTCGTGCGCATCGACGCTGGTGCCACCGGAAGTATCAGTCACCACATAGACTTCATAGCCCTCTTTCAACGCCATCAACGCCGGGAACGTCAGGCACACTTCGGTCCACAGCGCAGAGATAATCAGCTTTTTACGGCCGGTTTTCTCAACCGCTTCAACAAACTTCGCGTCTTCCCATGAGTTCATTGAGGTGCGCTCAATCGGCTTGGCTTCGGGATGGACCGCCAGCAGTTCAGGCCAGATGTAGCCGCTGAAGCTTTCCGTCTCCACCGAAGTGTAAATCACCGGCACGTCGAAAATTTTGCCGGTCTTCGCCAGAGCGACGGTGTTATTTTTGAGCTGCTGGCGATCGATATTCGCAACGCCGAAAGACATCTGCGGCTGGTGGTCGATGAAGATCAGCGTGGAGTTCTGTGGGTCGAGCAGATCGAATTTAGACATGATGTATTCCTCTAAAGTGGTTTTAAATTTGTGTGTTGTGCTGCTGGAATGAACTTTAGAGAAGGCGAGCAGGAAGAGATAACGCAAAGAATTTTACAACTTGTTCAAAGTGTTTTTAGAAGATTGATTTAAATAAATAAAATGGCATTTTCACCGTGTAATCTTCCTTAAAAAGACCCGGATTTAGCGTTGTTCAAGGGCACTGACCGGCGTAACCTGTCGCCACAAAACCTAAAAAATACACCATCGCAAAATGATCGTACGTCCTCATCAACACTGGTTTCTCCGGCTGTTTGACTGGCATGGATCGGTACTCAGCAACATCGTGTTCCGCCTGTCGCTCAACCTGCTGATGTCACTGATCGCCATCTTTGGCTATCCGTGGTACTCCACTTTCGGCATTCACCTCACCACCGCGCCTTTTAGTTTGGTTGGTGTGTCGATCGCCATCTTCCTCGGCTTTCGTAATAACGCCAGCTATGCGCGTTTTATCGAAGCCCGCACCTTGTGGGGCAGCCTGCATATCACCCAGCGCTCGCTGCTGCGGCAGATCAAAAGCATTCGTGGCGTGAGTGAAGAACAGGTGCGGGAATTTACCGGCTTGCTGCTGGCATTCTGCTGGTGCCTGAAACATCGCCTGCGTAAAACTGATGTGCAGGCCGATTTACAGCGTTTGCTGCCGGCCAACTGGCACAGCAAAGTGCTGCATCATCCCATGCCGACGTCGCAGATTTTATTGTGCCTGAGTGAATGGCTGGCGCAGCGCCGCGATGAAGGGTTGGTGTCGGACATTGTCTGGCAGAGCATTGATGAAAATCTTAATCAGCTGTCGGCGATTCTGGGCGGTTGCGATCGCATCGCCAGCACGCCGATTCCGTTCGCCTACAGCCTGATTCTGCATCGCACCGTTTACCTGTTCTGTACGCTGCTGCCGTTTGCGCTGGTGGCGGATTTGCACCTGATGACGCCGCTGGTGTCGATGTTTATCTCCTATACCTTTTTGTCGCTGGAAGCGCTGGCAGAGGAGCTGGAACATCCGTTTGGCACCGCACCAAATCATCTGCCGCTTGATGCGCTGTGCGTCAATATCGAACGCAATTTGAAAGCGATGAATGGCGATACACCGCTGCCGGAACCGCTGCAGCCGGACGCGAATTTTAATTTGACGTGATACGTAAGGTCGCCATTCATGGCGACCTTCCCAACACACGCACCAACCCGACCCGCTTTAACCCTGATTATCCAACCAACGCACATACGCCTGATCCCACAACGCGGCAGGCGTGCCCGCTTTGCCGAGACCAAATCCATGCCCGCCGCTGCTGAGCTCAATCAGCTCAACCGGCACGCGCATGCGGCGACAAGCGTCACGCATCATTTCGGTATTGTGGGGATTGGAGGTGTGATCGTCCTCGGCCTGCGCGAGGAAGGTCGGCGGATATTGGCGCGTCACGTAGTTTTGCACTGACCAGTTGGCTTCCTGAGTCGGCGTGGCGTTTTGGCCCACCATCATCAGATGCGTATTGGTGCGCTGATACGGCGCTTCAAGGGTGATCACCGGATAAATCAGCCCAACGCTATCCACATTCGGTCTGATCTGGTCCAGCGGATCCTGCGCCGGATAGGATTCGAAATCCGGACGCGCCGCCGCCATGCCGAGCAGATGGCCACCGGCAGAAAAGCCTAGCACATGCACTTTGCGCTCCATCGACCGCACCAGACGAATGGCGCGTTGCGCATCCTGCAGCGGCGCCAGATTGCCCGCCTGCCACTTCTCACCCGGTAAACGGTAGCTAAGCACATACACGGTATAGCCGCTGCCATTCAGCCAGCGCGCCACCGGCCAGGCTTCGCGGCCCATGCCGATAAAACGATAGCCGCCGCCCGCCGCCACAATCACCGCTTCGCCGTTGGGATTTTCCGGACGGAAACGCTGAATCGCGGGTGAGACAATATTGGTCCAGGAGCCGTGGCGATCGACTTTGAGCAAGCCTGAAGGGCCGCCGCCGCCGGGCGGATCGTCGGGCCACAGCGGAATGACGTCATCGCGAGCAAAGAGTTTGCCCGTGGTCATTGAGAGAACGGTTGCTCCAGTAGCCAACAAAAAGTGACGACGTGTAATCATCTTGCCCAGTGCCAGTATGCAAAAAATGCCAGCTTCAACAGCTGAATCTCATTATGTGACGCATGTCTGATTTCGACGTTGGCGATTATGTACGTAAATCGTACAAAAAAGCCATAAAAAAACGCGCCTGAAAAGGCGCGTATTCTTGCGATAAAGACAATCAGTCCTGTTGCTGGAACTGCGTCATTACCGTTTGTTCACATTGCGATTGGTCATGACGCAGTTTGCCGCGCTCATCCTCGCCCAACTCCAGCCACGCGCTAATCACTTCCTGCGCGATTTCTTCATTAAATTCAGGTTGCTGCATGGACGATGAAGACTGGCTGGCCGCGAGTTGTGACTTCAGCTTCTCCGTGTAGCCATCTAAATCGCTGGTCTTCTTTTCACTGCTCACCAGATGACACAGCTGGCTGGCATAAACATTCTCTTCCTGATTATTGTCACCGTCGGCAGCCAAGGCACCGGCCGACAGCGACAGCCCAACGAGGGCGAGTAATAACGCTTTCATAATAGGCTCCAATAATTTCCAATAAATCAGTTTTCGTTTTGTTCGGCGCGTGCGGCCTGACGGGCAGCACGCCAGTTTAACAAAGGCGTGACCGTGATGCCGTGCAACACAATGCTGCATACCACTAACGTCAGCGCCATATCCACCATCTGCTCCGCCTGCGGTCCACGCATGCCGTGCACCCATGCATAGGCAATATAATTGATACTGCCGATGCCGCGAATACCCAACCAGCCAATCAGCAAGCGTCGCATCAGCGGAATATCGCAGCGCCACGTGGTGATCCATACCGCCAGCGGACGCACCACCACAAACAGCAGCAGCGCGAGTCCGATACCGGTGAGATTCCAGTGCTGCGCCAGCGTAATGCCCAGCACCACCATCATGCCCGCCGCCAGCAAGCGCTCGATAGTATCACCAAAGGAGAGCGCATCGCCGATCACCAAACCCACCGATTTCACCATGCCGCTGCTGCCCTGCGCCATGCGCTGACCGGTATTAACGCGCGCTTCTGCCGGTAAGAAGCGCTCCTCTTCAGACATCTCATCTTGCGGATAGTGCTTCACCACGCGCAATTCCGCGCGACGTAACCCGACGCCGGCCGCAAAGGTGGCGAGGAAGCCCGACGCATCAACCGACTGCGCGGCGGCATAGCTCAACGCAATCAGCGCCAGTGCGAACAGATCGTTGGGTGCCACATCCTGATTGGCGGTACGTAAATGCGTCGCCAACTGGCCGATCAGCCAACCCAGCGCAAAGCCGATTCCCAGTCCGCCGCCAATCGCCCACAGCGCATCTTTGGCGAACCATTCGCCCAGCGCAGCGGTGCTCAATTCGCCCGGCTGCAACAGCAAAATCGCCAGCATCAGCAGCGGTAGCGCGGAACCGTCGTTCATGCCCGCTTCGCTGGAGAGCGCCACGCGCAGGGCGTCGTCGTCACGCGCATCATTCACGGAAATCAGGCTGGCGAGCACCGGATCGGTCGGCGCAACAATGGCACCAAACGCCAGCGACATCGCCCAGTCAAAGCCAGTGATCCAGTGCACCAGCAGCGTCATGCCGCCGACGGTAAGCAGCATCGCCGGAAACGCCAGCCTGACGCCAATCCGCCAGGCATGCGCGTTGAGCGGCAAGCGCAGTTTCAGCCCGGTGATAAACAGCGAGGCCGCCATGGCGATTTCGGTGAGATGCGCGGCGAGATTGGCGTGACCGATGATGTCGACTTGCAGCAGATTGAGCATCCACGGGCCACACAGGATGCCCGCGAACAGGTAGAGACCAAATGAGGTCACTGGCCCACGGTGAATCCACCCGGAAGCCAGTGACATAAGAAGTAGCAGACCGCCGGTGGCGGCGGTCCAGGCCAGGAAATTCATAACGCTCCGTTTTTAAATAACATTCTCCCTTAAGCCTGGCACATGTTAGG
Organism: Pantoea sp. SOD02; assembly: GCF_024707505.1. Classification (GTDB taxonomy): domain Bacteria; phylum Pseudomonadota; class Gammaproteobacteria; order Enterobacterales; family Enterobacteriaceae; genus Pantoea; species Pantoea symbiotica. Next base: position 3,953,380 of record NZ_CP102604.1, read on the forward strand.
CGATCAGTTTTTCAGATGACGGCTGGCGAGGCGAATCATCAGGGCAAGCGCAGCGGCCAATGTTGAGAGTGCCACCACGCCGGTCCAGCCCCAATGTGCCAGCGCCAGGCTTCCCAGCGCCGCACCGGTTGCCATGCCGATAAACACCACGGTAAACATCAAGGCGTTAAGGCGGCTGCGTGCTTCCGGCGCCAGGCTGTAAACCAGCGTCTGATGCGCCACCAGCGTGGCCTGCACACCCAAATCAAAACCGATGGTGCTGATGATAATCAGACCCAGCTGAGCCGGCAACGGCAGCAGCGGCAACAAGAACATCAGCGCAAATGACACCATCACCAGCGTGGCACCGTACTGCGTAACACGCGCTGGACCGATGCGATCCGCCACGCTACCGGCTAACGGCGCGGCTAGAGCACCTGCGGCGCCCGCAAGACCGAATGCCCCGGCGACGGCGCTGTCCAGATGGAAGTTTTGACTGAGCATCAACGCCAGCGTTGACCAGAAGGCGCTAAAGCCCACCGACAACAAACCTTGCGCCAGCGCGGCGCGGCGCAGCGTTTGGTGGTGCTGCCACAGATGCGCCAGCGACAGCAGCAAACGCGGATAGCTCACCGAGGTGCCCGGCGTAAAGCGCGGCAGCACGCGCCACAGCGCAACGCTTATCAGCAACACCGCGACCGCCGCAATCATGTACATGGTGCGCCAGCCGAAATACTCCGCCACTACGCCGCTCACCACGCGTGACAGCAAAATCCCCACCAGCAATCCCGTCATCACCGTGCCGACGGTTTTGCCACGACTGCGCTCCGGCGCTAACGCCGCTGACGCTGGCACGATGTCCTGCGCCACGGTGGCGGTTAAACCGGTTACGAAGCTGGCGATCAGTAAGGCATTCAATCCGCCCGAGAAGCCACACAGCAGCAGCGCAGCAACCAGCAACAAGCCCTTAATCAGAATAATGGTGCGACGATCGTGACGGTCGCCGAGCGGGGCCAGCAGCAAAATCCCCAGCGCGTAACCGGCTTGCGTCAGCATTGGCACCATGCCGACGCTGCCGATCCCGACGTTGAACTGTTTGCTGATGATATCCAGCATCGGCTGGCTGTAATAAATCGATGCAACGCTGAGTCCGGCACCGGCTGCGAGCGTGAAGACCAGCGGCGCGGGCAGTTTTTCAGCTGGCATGGCTGACGTTGAGATGGCTGACATAGTGGATTCCCCCGTGAATGTGCGCTTATTAAAGCGCGTCGCCGCCATACGCGGTAGACTGCTCAAACACAGAACTGTTATGCGTGGTGCGTATGAACAACATCTCCAGCCTGGATCGCATCGAACTGATGCAGACCTTTATCCGCATCGTCGAGAGCGGATCGCTGTCAGCCGCAGCCACCCAACTCGGTACCACGCAGCCCACCATCAGCCGTCGCCTGCAGGCGCTTGAGCAGCGGCTCGGTCTCAAACTGATTATGCGCACCACGCATGCGCTGAAACTTACCGACGATGGCGAGCGCTGTTATGCGCAGGCGCGTCAGTTGGTGGCGACCTGGCATGCGCTGGAGGATGATCTCACCGGCGCCAGCGACGACCCGATTGGCACGCTGCGCGTGCGGGCGCCGCATGCGTTTGGGCAGGATCAGCTGATTGAACCGCTGATTGATTATCTGCATCGCTATCCACGCTTAAACGTGGAGTGGACGCTGAATGACCGCACGCCAGACTTCATCAGCGAAAACATCGACTGCGCGATTCAGGTGGGTGCGCCCAGCGATGCGTCTATCGTGGCGGTGTTATTGGCGGAAGTGCCGCGCTTTGTGGTGGCGGCACCGTCGCTGCTGGCCGCGCATCCGCCGGTTGAAGAGGTTTCGCAGCTCACCAATCTGCCGTGGCTGGCGCTGACCAGCTTTTATCGCAACGAAATTGCCTTGCAGCGTATTAGCGATGGTCAGCCGCTGAATCTGGCGATTGCGCCGCGTCTCGCCAGCGACAGTTTGTACGCGGTGCGCAAAGCGGCCATTGCGGGCATGGGCGCGGCGGTGGTGTCGTCGTGGGTGGTACAGGAGGATTTGGCGAAAGGGGATTTGATTCAGCTGCTGCCGGAGTGGCAAGCGCCGCCGCTGCCGGTGTGGCTGACTTATCCGTGGGCCAGCTATTATCCGGCGCGGTTACAGAAGTTTTTCGCCATGATTCGGGAAGTGATGCCGAAGTTAGCGGGAGCGCAGCCGCCAACGCGGTAGCGGAAATGAAAAGGTCGCCATAAATGGCGACCCTACGCGATGGTTTTGTAGGGTCGCCATTTATGGCGACCTGGATTCATCACATCTTCACCGCTTTCTTATCCCCCTTCGACATATTATCCAGCCAGCCCATCACAAAGGCCGACAGCACAAACGTCAGGTGGATAATCACGTACCACATCAGCTTTTCATTCTCGATGTTGCGCGCGTCCATAAAGATACGCAGCAGGTGAATCGATGAAATCGCCACAATCGAGGCCGCCACTTTGTTTTTCAACGAGCCGGAGTCCATTTTACCGAGCCAGCTCAGCTTCTCTCTGTGCTCATCAATATCCAGCTTGGAGACAAAGTTCTCGTAACCCGAGAGCATCACCATCACCAGCAAGCCGCCGACCAGCGTCATATCCACCAGCGATAGCAGCAACAGAATCAAATCGTTCTCCGCGATGGTGAAGACGTGCGGCAACAGGTGAAAAATTTCCTGGAAGAATTTGATGGTCAGCGCCAGCAGGCCCAACGAAAGTCCCATGTAAACCGGAGCCAGCAGCCAGCGCGATGAATACATCAGGTTTTCGATAAAACGTTCCATAAGTTCCCATTAATCAACAAACAAGTGGGCGAGTATAACCGAACTTATGTGAAGTTATTTCAGCCCTTCTTCAGAAATTTCCGGTGCGGCGGGCAGCGGCAATGACAAACGGAACACCGCGCCGCCTTCCGGCCGATTCTCCGCCCAGATGCGCCCGCGATGGGATTCGATAATGGTTTTACCGATCGCCAACCCCAATCCGACGCCCGGCACCGCTGACTCTTTATCGCCGCGCGCAAACTTGTCAAAAATACGCGTGAGGTTCTCCGGCGCGATGCCGGGACCGCTGTCCCACACCGCGATCTCCAGCCGATCGCGATCGCGCCACGCCCGAATACCGTGCTGCGCCGCGTTGCCCGCGTATTTCAGGCTGTTTTCGATCAGATTGGTAAACACCCGTTCCAGCATGGCGCTGTCGCCTTTGATCAGTACCATATCGGGCAAGTCGAGCATAAATTCATGGCCCTTCAGCGACGGGCCCATGCTGCTCAGCGCGCCGCCAATCACCTCATCCAGCGCCACCCACTCTTCGCGCAGATTGAGTCCACCTGATTGAATGCGCGCCATATCCAGCATGTTGCTCACCAGCCGGATGGTGCTCAGCGTCTGTTCGCGAATCTGATTGGCCTGGCCGACATACTTCGACTCTTCGCTGGCCAGATCGAGCATCAGCATTTCTGCCTGACCAAACAGCACCGTCAGCGGCGTACGCAGGTCGTGCGACAGCGCCGACAGCAGCGCATTGCGCAGCTGCTCGCGCTCGGCGGCCAGCCGCGATGCGGCTTCACTGTGCGATAGCGCCATGCGTTCCAGCGCGTTGGCGATCAGCACGGTGAAGGTTTCCAGTAAACGCTGCTGTTCGGGAATCATCAGCTGGCGCAGGTTTTCCGGTTCTACCACCAGCAAGCCGCGACAGTGATTGCCACTTTTCAGCGGCAGAATCTGGTACGGCACCGCAGGCAAGGTATCGGTGCCCGCGCCCGCCGGTTGGCCTTTGCTGTAACTCCATTTAGCGATGGCCAGATCCGGCGGCGTACCAATCGCCGTGTCGCCCACGGTTTGCAGCTCGCCCTGTTCATCCGGCAGCAGCAGCAAACTGCGCGCCTGCAAGGTGACATCAATGATGCGCTGGCTGGTGCTGGCGATATCCTGCGGCGTCAGGTCGCTGCCGAGCGCTTTCGCCATCTCATATAGATGCCGCGCGCGCTGTTCTCGATAGCGCGCCACTTTGGCCTGATAGCGCACGCCAGCGGTGAGATTCCCGACAATCACGCCCACCGCCAGCATCACCGCGAAGGTCACCAGATACTGCAAATCCGACACCGCAACGGTGCCGGTCGGCGCGACAAAGAACAGGTCGAAGGCGATGATGTTGATCACCGTGGCGAATACCGATGGCCAGCGGCCATAGCGCAGCGCCACCAGCACCACCGCCAGCAGATAAATCATCACGCTGTTGGCGGGATCAAACTCAACCAGCAGCCAGCGTCCAACGCCGGTGACCAAAATGCACAGCAGCAGCGCCATCAAGCAGCCGCGCAGATAGAGCCGCCATTTTTCGCTGCTGGCACGCTGGCCGCTGAGTGGATGCGGCGCATCGCGCACCGGTTCATCCAGCGCCACCACCAATAAATCGAGATCCGGGCCGAGTTCGCCGAGGCGCTGGGCAAAGCTGTCGCGCCGCCAGCGCCGTTGCGGCTGGCGACCGGTTACGATTTTGCCGAGATTGTGCTCGCGCGCGTAGCGCAGCACCGCGCGTGCTTCATCGGGATCGGAGAGCGTGGCGGTTTCCGCGCCAAGTTCCTGCGCCAGCTGCAGCGTACGCAGGATGGCGCGACGACGCGCTTCCGGCAGCCGATTGAGGCGCGGCGTTTCGACATACACCGCGTGCCATTCGCTGCCAAGTCGCGCCGCTAAACGTGCGGCGGTGCGCACCAGCTTTTCGCTGCCGGTATCGTCACCGATGCACAGCAGAATGGCATCACGCGTATGCCACACTTTGTCGCGGCCTTGCTGATCGCGCCAGGCGCGCATCTGGTCATCCACGCGATCGGCGGTGCGGCGCAGCGCCAGCTCGCGCAGCGCGAACAGATTGCCTTTACGGAAGAAGTTTTCGATGGCGCGTTCGGCGCGGTCGCCGACGTAGACTTTGCCCTCTTTCAGCCGCTGGCGCAGATCGTCCGGCGGCAGATCCACCAGCACCACTTCGTCGGCGCTATCGAAGAAGGGATCGGGCACGGTTTCACGCACCTGAATGCCGGTGACGCCGCCGACCACATCATTCAGGCTTTCCAGATGCTGCACGTTAACGGTGGTGATGACGTCGATGCCCGCTTCGAGCAGCTCTTCAATGTCCTGCCAGCGCTTGGGATGGCGCGAACCCTGCACGTTGGTGTGCGCCAGCTCATCCATCAGGATCACCGCCGGATGACGCGCTAATGCCGCATCGAGATCGAATTCAGCATGACGTGAACGCCCAGTGGCACGACGTGGTAACAGCGCCAGCCCGTTGAGCAGCGCGGCGGTCTCTGCGCGATCGTGGGTTTCCACCACGCCAGCGAGCACGTCGAGGCCTTGCGCGCGCAGACGCTGCGCCTCCTGCAGCATGGCGAAGGTTTTTCCCACGCCCGCGCAGGCGCCGAAGTAGATTTTCAGCTTACCGCGATGGCTGTCGCTGTGGTTTAGCAGTAGCGCATCGGGATCGGGGCGGGCAATTTCGTCGTTCATCGATCGTCCATTGAAAACGGTCGCCATTAATGGCGACCCTACGGTTTATTGCAAATCATCCAGCGCCAGATTGAGGCGCAGCACGTTTACCGTCTCTTCGCCGACAAACGGCAACAGCGGGCGTTCGGTATGGCGCACAATCAGCGCCTCAACATCCGTCAGCGCCATATTGCGCGCGGCGGCGATGCGCGGTGCCTGCCACAACGCGGCTTCTGGCGAAATGTCCGGATCTAATCCGCTCGCCGACGCGGTCACTAACTCCACCGGTACTGCTTTGGGTGCTTGTGGATTAGCCGCACGCAGCGCGGCGACGCGTTCCGCCACCGCTTTGTCCAGTGCCGGATTGCTGCCTGCCAGATTGCTGCCGCTTGAGGCCAGCGCATTATAAGGCGCATCGCCGGTCGCGGAAGGTCGGCCCCAAAAGTGGCCCGACTGATTAAATGCCTGGCCGATCTGCTCGGAACCGCGTACCGCACCATCCTGCTCAATCAGCGAACCGTTGGCCTGTGATGGGAACCACCATTGCGCCAGACCGGTAGTGAGCAGCGGATAGACCGCGCCGGTGAGCAGCGTAAGCACTATTAACAATACAATAGCCGGACGTAACTGACTCATTTCTCTTCTCCTTAAGCCAGACCAAGCAGCGTCAGCAGCAGGTCGATGGCTTTAATACCAATAAATGGCACCACTAATCCGCCCGCACCGTAAATCCACAGGTTGCGACGCAGCAGCGCCGCCGCGCTCAGCGGGCGATAACTCACGCCTTTCAGCGCCAGTGGAATCAGGAATACAATCACCAGCGCGTTAAAAATCACCGCCGACAGAATCGCCGAGTTCGGCGAATGCAGCCCCATCACGTTGAGCATATTGAGCTGCGGATAGGTGGCGGCAAACGCAGCTGGAATAATGGCGAAATACTTCGCCACGTCGTTGGCGATACTGAAGGTGGTGAGTGAACCGCGCGTCATCAGCATCTGTTTACCGATGTGCACTACTTCCAGCAGCTTGGTCGGATTCGAATCGAGATCGACCATGTTGCCGGCCTCTTTCGCCGCCTGAGTACCGGAGTTCATCGCCACCGCCACGTCAGCCTGCGCCAGCGCTGGGGCATCGTTGGTGCCGTCGCCGGTCATCGCCACTAAACGCCCTTCGGCCTGATACTGGCGAATCAGCGCCAGCTTGGCTTCCGGCGTCGCTTCCGACAGGAAATCATCGACGCCCGCTTCCGCCGCAATCGCCGCCGCCGTTAACGGGTTATCGCCGGTGATCATCACCGTTTTAATGCCCATCTTGCGCAGCTCGGCGAAGCGCTCTTTGATGCCGCCTTTAACGATATCTTTCAGCGCCACCACGCCCAGCACCTGCGCGCCTTCCGATACCACCAGCGGCGTGCCGCCAGCACGCGCCACCTCTTCCACGGCGGCATTCACTTCCAGCGGGAAACGGCCATGATTGGCTTCGATGTGGCGACGAACCGCATCGACCGCACCTTTGCGGATTAGGCGATCCTGCACGTTGACGCCACTCATACGCGTTTGCGCCGAGAACGGAATAAAGCTCGCGCCCATGCTGCTGAGATCGCGCTCACGCAGGTTAAATTTCTGCTTCGCCAGCACCACGATGCTGCGCCCTTCCGGTGTTTCATCGGCCAGCGACGCTAGCTGCGCCGCATCGGCCAGTTGCTGTTCGCTGACGCCCGGCGCGGGCAGGAACTGCGTCGCCTGACGGTTGCCGAGCGTAATGGTGCCGGTTTTATCCAGCATCAGCACATCGACGTCGCCTGCCGCTTCCACCGCACGGCCGCTGGTAGCAATCACGTTCGCGCCCAGCATGCGGCTCATGCCCGCCACACCGATGGCCGACAGCAAGCCGCCGATGGTGGTCGGAATCAAACATACCAGCAGCGCCACCAGCACCGTGATGCTGACCGGCGTGCCGCCATACGCCGAGAACGGCCACAACGTGACGGTTGCCAGCAGGAACACAATCGTCAGCGACACCAGCAGAATGGTCAGCGCCACTTCGTTCGGCGTTTTGCGGCGTTTCGCGCCTTCCACCATCGCGATCATGCGATCGAGGAAGGTTTCACCCGGATTGACGCTGCACTGAATCACCAACCAGTCGGAAAGAATGCGCGTACCGCCGGTCACTGAGGAGAAGTCACCGCCCGATTCACGGATCACCGGCGCGGATTCACCGGTAATGGCGCTCTCATCCACCGATGCGCCGCCCTCCAGCACTTCGCCGTCACACGGAATGATGTCACCGGCTTCCACCAGCACCACATCGCCTTTGCGCAGCGTATCGGCCGCCACGTTGTGCCACGCTGCGCCGTAGCGCGCTTCGGCCAGTTTTTTTGCATCGCTGGTTTTGCTGATGCCTTTCAGGCTGTTGGCCTGCGCCTTGCTGCGCCCTTCCGCCAGCGCTTCGGCGAAGTTGGCGAACAGCACGGTGAACCACAGCCAGATGGCGACGCCAGCGGTAAAGCCCGCGTTGCCGCTGAGCGTGCCACTGGCCATGCCCACCGCCAATACTGAGGTCAGCACGCTGCCGATCCACACTAAAAACATCACCGGGTTGCGGAACTGCACGCGCGGATCGAGTTTTTTCAGCGCATCCAGCATGGCAACGCGGGTTAGCGCCGCATCAAACAGCGCCAGTTGTTGACGACTCATGATTCCGTTATCCCTGAATAAGTTGCAGATGTTCCGCGACCGGGCCTAATGCCAGCGCGGGGATGAACGTCAATGCGCCCACCAGCAAGACGGTGCCAATCAGCAGCGCGATAAACAGCGGGCCGTGCGTTGGCAGCGTACCGTTGCCGACCGGCTGAATTTTCTTCGCCGCCAGCGAACCGGCAATCGCCAGCACCGGAATGATGATGCCGAAGCGGCCCACCAACATGCAGAAGCCGAGCAGCAGGTTCCAGAACGGCGTGTTGGCGCTCAATCCGGCAAAGGCGCTACCGTTGTTGTTAGACGCCGATGACACCGCATACAGCACTTCGCTGAAGCCATGAATGCCGGGATTGGCCATGCCGGCGCGACCGGCGTCGGTCATCATCGCCAGCGCGGTGCCAAGCAGCACCAGCGTCGGCGTCACCAGAATCGCCAGCGCGGTCATCTTCATCTCCCACACGTCGATTTTTTTACCCATGTATTCTGGCGTGCGACCGATCATCAACCCGGCGATAAACACGCCGAGCAGCACGAACAGCAGCATGCCGTACAGGCCAGCACCAACGCCGCCAAACACCACTTCACCCAGCTGCATCAACCACATCGGTACCATGCCGCCGAGCGCGGTGAAGGAGTCATGCATGGCGTTGACCGCACCACACGACGCCGCCGTGGTGATCACCGCAAACAAGCTGGAGTTGAGAATGCCGAAGCGCGTCTCCTTGCCTTCCATGTTGATGGCGCTGTCCGCGCCGAGCGCGAGGAAGTGCGGATTACCGCGCAGTTCGGCCCACATCACGGTGATCACCGCCAGCACGAACATGATGGTCATCGCCCACAGCAGCATGTGGCCCTGACGACGATCGCCCAGATGCTGACCAAAGGTGAAACAGAGCGCCGCCGGAATCAGGAAGATGCTCAGCATCTGCACGAAGTTGGTCAGCGCCGTCGGGTTTTCGAACGGATGTGCCGAGTTGACGTTGAAGAAGCCGCCGCCGTTGGTGCCGAGCATTTTGATCGCTTCCTGCGACGCCACCGGACCGAGCGGCAGCGTCTGCTGCGCGCCTTCCAGCGTGGTAAGCGCATGGTAAGGTTCGAAGGTTTGAATGCTGCCCTGGCTAACGAAGAACAGCGCCATCAGCAGGCTGATTGGCAGCAGCACGTAAACGGTAATGCGCGTCAGGTCGCGCCACGCGTTGCCGAGCGTCGCCAGCGAACGGTTGGCAAAACCACGAATCAGCGCAAACGCCACGGCGATACCGGTCGCCGCCGACAGGAAGTTCTGCACCGTGAGGCCCGCCATCTGACTGAAATAGCTCAGCGTGCTTTCCCCGGCGTAGGATTGCCAGTTGGTGTTGGTGACAAAGCTGATGGCGGTATTGATCGCCAGATCCCAGCTCAGATTAGGCAAATGCTGCGGGTTCAGCGGCAGCGCGGCCTGCGTCATCAACATCAGCAGCAGCAAGGCAAAACCCAGCGCGTTGAACAGCAGAATCGCCAGCAGATAGTGCGGCCAGCGCATGGCGTCGCCGTCGGCTCCGGCCAGTCGCCACAGCGCGCGTTCGGTACGCGGCAGCAGCGGCTTGTCAGCCACAAACAGGGCGAGATAACGTCCCAGCGGTTGTGCCAGCACCATCAGTACCAGCAGAAACACCGCAATTAGCATGAATGCATTCGCAGCCATCAGAATGCCTCCGCATTAAGCAGGGCATAAATCAGGTAGCCCAGAAGAACAAACACCAGCACGATGCCGGCTATCACGCCCACGCTCACAGCAACCTCCAGAGGATTTTGGTAGTGCTGCAAGCATGCGCGGCGCGGCATAAAGAAGAGGTAAAAAGGCGGGAAGCGGGCGTAAATAAAGTATAAAAATGGTGAAGAATTAAGCGCTTTCTAACGCCCAGATGCGGTTCAGATCGATGTTCTGCCACAAGCCGCTGTCTTCCGCGCCGGTGATGCTGTCGGTGCAGAAGCTGTCGCCGAGATCGAGCTCTTCCGGTTTCACTTCACGTTGCGCGTGCAGCGACCAGAACACATGCACTTTGGGCTTGAGCAACGATTTTTCGCCCGCCTGCACCACCAGCGCCACGCGCCCGGAAGCCAGTCGCACCAGCGATCCTACCGGATAGATGCCGATGGTGCGCACGAAGGCGTGCAGCAGCGAGTTATCGAAGTGGCCACGCCAGCTCAACATGTTGTGCATCGCTTCGGCAGGCGTCCAGCCTTTACGATAAGGACGATTCGAGGTGACGGCATCATAGACGTCGCACACCGATGCCATGCGCGCATACAGTGAGATCTCCTCGCCTTTCAGACCGTGCGGATAACCGTTGCCGTCGTATTTTTCATGGTGATGCAGCGCAATATCCAGCAGATCTTCACCGGCGTTAGCTTCCATTAGCATCTGCGCGCCGACAATCGGGTGCTGGCGCATCACGGTGAACTCTTCATCGCTGAGCTTGCCGGGTTTATTCAGAATCTCCAGCGGCACCGCGGCTTTACCCACATCGTGCAGCAAACCGCCCATGCCAACACGGCGTAGCTGATGCTCATCGAGGCCCATTTTTTTGCCCAGCGAGATCATCAAGCCGCACACCGCCATCGAGTGCAGATAGGTGTAATCGTCGTGATTCTTCAGACGCGCCACGCTCAGCAGCGCAGTGGGTTCGCGGGTGATCGAACCGGCAATTTGATCCACCAGATCAAGGGTGTAATCGAGGTCGAGGCCTTGCCCCATGCGCGCCTCGTTAAACATCGCCAATACCTGCGGTTTCCCCTGATTGAAGATGCTTTGCGCCTGATCCATCTCCTGGAAAAACGGGGTTTTAGGAATATCTTTTTTCGGCACAGGCGCAGCGGGCGCCTGAACCGATTTGTCGAGATCGATCCATAACTGCAGGATCCCCTCATTGCGGATCATCGCGATCTGGCGTTTATCAGTGATCAGCATTTGGTTGCGAATGCGCTTATCTTTGACCCACCAAACCTCAAGTTTGTGGATAAACATTCCCTGCCGCAGTTCGTCAACGTTAATCAGCTTTATCACGATATCGCTCCTTAATATCAGTGGGTGGTAAGGAGGTATCGGCAGCTGAGCAAAAAATCTTCAGGAGTGATTTGTGCGATCGGTGAGGTTTGCGAGATGGGTGCGCATAAATGCGCACATTACGATGGTGCGGGCTTTGACCAGGTGCGCATGAATGCGCACCCTACGTCGTAGGGTCGCCATTCATGGCGACCTGGGTTGAAATCTCCTGCTCCTCGCCAACGCGTTCAATCGGTCCCATCACCAGCAGGAACAGTAAAGCAGCGACTACGCAGTGCGCGCCGACAAACACCAGCCCAATGCTGTAGCTGCCGGTTAAGCCGACGATGATGCCGAACAGCAGCGGCGTGATAAAGCCCGCCATGTTGCCGATGCCGTTGAAGATCGCGCCCGCCAGGCCAACCGCTTCTTTCGGTGCGGTATCGCTGACAATTGTCCAGGTTCCGGCACCTGCAGCCACGCCTTTACCGAAGAAGGCGAACGACATAATGGCGATAATGCCGACGTTGCTGGGGATCACCGCCGCCAGAACCAGCGACGCCGCCATCAGCATGCCGACGATGTACGGCGTTTTACGCGCCCAGGATAAACTCCAGCCGTTTGCCAGCAGTTTGTCGGAGATATAGCCGCCGCTGATGCCGCCGAGGAAGCCAAACACCGCCGGTGCGATGGTGGCAAATCCGGCGTCGAGAATGTTCATGCCGCGCGCCTGCACCAGATAAATCGGGAACCAGGTGATAAAGAAGTAGCTGAGCGCGATGATGCAATATTGGCCGATGTAGGCACACCACAGCATGCGGTTGCTGAGCAGCTTTTTGAACATCGCTTTGCTCAACGGCGGACGCGCTTTCAACGTTTGTGCCGAATCGATATCGACCAGCGCGCCGCCCTGCTCAATGTAGCGCAGCTCATTTTCCGATACCCGCGGGTGATGGCGCGGGGTGCGCATAAAGCCCATCCAGACAAACACCGCCAGCACGCCAATGCCGCCCAGGACGAAGAACGGCCATTCCCAGCCGAAGCGCGACACCAGCCAGCCGGAGAGCGGTGAGAAGATGGCGACGGCAAAATATTGCGCCGAGGCGAAAAGTGAAGAGGCGCGGCCGCGTTCGGCGCTGGGGAACCACATGATCACCGCGCGCGCATTGGCGGGAAAACTCGGGGCTTCAATCAGGCCCAGCGCGAAACGCAGCGCAAACATCAATGTCAGCGCCATGGTCATGCCGCTGGAGAACTCGCCGACAAAGCCCATCAGCAGCGTGGAGATTGACCACAGCGCCAGCGTCACGCCATACACTTTTTTGGTGCCAAAGCGATCAAGGAACAGGCCGCCGGGGATCTGGCCGATCACATAGGCCCAGCTAAACGCCGAGAGGATCAGGCCAAGCTGGATCGCCGAAAGTCCAAACTCATCTTTGATCGCCGATCCCGAGATCGACAGGATCGAGCGGTCGGCATACGCCACCACGGAAAGAAACAGGATCAGGCAAAGGATCCAAACGCGTACGTGGCTGTTCTGTGGACGATTATTGGCTTTTAGCATGGGCTGAATTCCTCAAATGAAACACACTGGAATACCGCTTTATTTCCCCTGTGCAGCAACTATAGGAAGCGGTTTCAGCCGTGGTCATTGGGCGAATGGCGGAATCGACAGTGCTAATTAGCGCCAGATTTAGCAGCTGGCACAAAGTGAGGTGCGGCGCTGCACAGAACCTTAAAGATCCGCAAGCCTTTGCACCGCAATGTGCGCCAGCTCTAAGAAAATCCTTCTCAGCGCAACTATGAGCGCGCAAAGCAAAGACGCACCCGAGAGCAAAGTGTGCGCCTGGCTGCAAAATCCAACCTTGCTGATTGTCAGCCACGTAGCGGGCTCGTAGGCTGAAAATGATTTCATTGAGCCATTTTTTATCTTGATGAAACATTCATTCTAATAACAAGCTTACTCTGGAGTCTGCGATGAAAACCCTCAAGGCGATTGTGTTGCTCGGCCTGCTCTCAACATCAGCCTCGGCGCTGGCGGAAAAAATTGGCGTGTCGATGGCCTACTTCGATCAAAACTTCCTCACCATTATTCGCCAGTCGATTGATAAAGAAGCCAAAGCGCGCGGACTCGATATTCAGTTTGAAGATGCACGCGGTGACGTCGGACGTCAGACCGATCAGGTGCAGAGTTTTATCGGCGCGGGCGTGGATGCGATCATCGTTGATCCGGTTGATTCTGCCAGCACGCCGCAGCTCACCAAGCTCGCGCAGCAGGCAAAAATTCCGCTGGTGTACGTAAACCGCACGCCGGGCGATAAATCGCTGCCGGCCGGCGTGGTGTTTGTCGGCTCCGACGAGCGTGAATCCGGCACCTTGCAGATGGAAGCGCTGGCGAAAATGGCCAATTACAAAGGTAATGTGGCGATCATGATCGGTAATCTGACCGATGCCGGTGCGCTGCAACGCACTAAAGACGTTGAGCAAGTGGTGGCGAAATATCCCGGCATGAAAGTGGTGCAGAAACAGCCCGCCAACTACGCGCGCAACGAAGGCATGGATTTGATGAATAACTGGCTGGGCAATGATGAAGCAATTGATATCGTAGCGGCAAATAACGATGAGATGGCGATCGGCGCGGCGATGGCGCTGGCCAAGGGCAATAAAAAGGTGCTGGTTGGCGGCATCGATGCCACGCCAGATGGCCTGAAAGCGCTGTCGCAGGACAAAATTCAGGTCACAGTGTTCCAGGATGCGGTCGGCCAGGGCAAAACGTCGGTGGATGTGGCGCAGAAGCTGATCAAAGGCGAGAAAGTCGATTCACACGTATGGATCCCGTTCGAGCTGGTGACCAAAGAGAATATGCAGAAGTACGTTGATAAATCACAATAATTGCCGCCAAATCGTAGGGTCGCCATTTATGGCGACCGTAATGCGGGTTGGGTGCGGTTATCTACAAGGTCGCCATGAATGGCGACCCTACGGTTAACGTAATTGCGCCATCTGCACGATATCGTGATACTCGCCGTCGCGCAGGCAGGCTTTACGCTTCACGCCTTCGCGCTCAAAACCCAGCTTCTGATACAGACGCAGCGCGCGTTCGTTATCGTGGAACACTTCCAGCTCGATGCGCATAATGCCGAGCCAGTTAAAGGCGTAATCCATCGCGTTGCGGATTAGCTTTTCGCCAATGCCGCGCCCGCCAAACGCCGGATCGACGCCGATACCAAAACTGATGCTGTGACGCGTGCGTGGACGCTGCTCGACAAACAGCGTGAGCTCGCCAACTATCGCGCCATCGATCTCCGCAACAAAGCCGATGTATCCCAGTTCATCCATCTTTTCGAATTTTTTCTGCCAGGTCGCCACGCTCGGGCACGGCAGTTGCGTGGTCCAGCGATAAACGTCAGGATGGCTGTAAAGGCGTTGGTAGGCGGCGGCATCGCCCGGCTCACGGCCGCGAATGTGTAAATCCATGTCGGTAATCCCTTTTCACTTGCACTAAGCTGTTAACTCTCACCATTTCGGGAAGAGTGACTCTATGTTGTATCGCCGTTTTGAACGTTTTATCAATATTTTCCAGGATGCGCCAACCGATTCCCCGCCCGCCAGCGTCTGGCCGTTCTACTTCTACTATCTGCGTCAGGTGTGGCCGAGCTTCGTCGCGCTGCTGATTGTCGGGCTGGTGCAGGCGCTGATCGAAGTGGCGCTGTTTAGCTATCTCAGCCGCATCATTGACCTGGTTAATCACTCGACGCCCGCCTCGTTGTTCAGCGATAACTGGCAAATATTGTTGTGGATGGGCTTTGTGGCGCTGATTCTGCGGCCAGTGGTGATTGCCGCGCACGATATGCTGGTGCATCAAAGCATCAACCCAAGCATGACCAGCATGATCCGCTGGCAGCATCACAACTACGTGCTGCGCCAGAGCCTGAACTTCTTCCAGAACGATTTTGCCGGGCGCATCGCCCAGCGCATCATGCAAACCGGTAACTCGCTGCGTGATTCGGCGGTACAGCTGGTGGACGCCATCTGGCACGTGGTGATTTATGCGGTGACCTCGCTGGTGCTGTTTGCCGAAGCGGACTGGCGCCTGATGATTCCGCTGGTGATTTGGATTGTGGCGTACAGCGTGTCGCTGAGCTTCTTCGTGCCGCGCGTGAAACAGCGTTCGGTGGTGTCATCGGAAGCGCGCTCAAAATTGATGGGCACCATCGTCGATGGCTACACCAACATCGCCACCATCAAACTGTTCTCGCACAACGATCTGGAGAAGCGTTACGCGCGCGAAGCGATTCAGGAGCAAACCGACAAAACCCAGCACGCCAGCCGCATGGTCACCACCATGGATATCACACTCTCGACGCTCAATGGCTTGCTGATTGTCAGCACTTCCGGCCTGGCGCTGTGGTTGTGGAGCCAGTCGCTGATCAGCGTCGGCGCGATTGCGCTGGCGACCGGTTTGGTGATCCGTCTGGTGAATATGTCCGGTTGGATCATGTGGGTGGTGAACGGCATCTTTGAGAATATTGGCATGGTGCAGGATGGCCTGAACACCATTGCGCAGCCGCTGAGCGTGCAGGATCAGCCGAACGCGAAAAACATGCAGGTGACGCGCGGCCAGATTCGCTTTGAGGATGTGCGTTTTGATTATGGCGGCAGCCGTCAGGTAATTAATCGCCTCAACCTCAATATCAAACCGGGCGAGAAAATCGGTTTGATTGGGCCGTCCGGCGCCGGTAAATCCACCTTAGTGAATCTGCTGCTGCGGCTGTATGACATCAACAGCGGCCGCATTGTGATTGACGATCAGAACATTGCCGAAGTGACGCAGGAAAGCCTGCGCGGGCAAATCGGCATGATCACCCAGGACACGTCGCTGCTGCACCGCTCAATTCGCGAAAACTTGCTGTATGGTCGTCCGGATGCGACGGAAGAGGAGCTGCAGGCGGCGATTATCCGCGCACGCGCCGACGAGTTCATTCCGCTGCTCTCCGATCCGCAGGGCCGCACCGGCTTGGATGCGCACGTGGGCGAGCGCGGCGTGAAGCTGTCGGGCGGTCAACGTCAGCGTATCGCCATCGCGCGCGTGCTGCTGAAAGACGCGCCGATTCTGATCATGGATGAAGCCACCTCCGCGCTGGATTCCGAGGTGGAAGCGGCGATTCAGGAGAGCCTGGAAACGTTGATGCAGGGCAAAACGGTGATTGCCATTGCGCACCGTCTTTCAACTATCGCCAAAATGGATCGTCTGGTGGTGCTGGAGAAAGGTGAGATTGTCGAGATGGGCAACCACCGCGAGCTGCTGGCGCACGGCGGACTTTACGCGCGCCTGTGGCAGCATCAGACCGGCGGTTTTGTCGGCGCGGATTAATCACCACGCCGATACGGTAAGGCGTCGCGCGCTTCAATTGCCCAGCCGCGCACGCCTTCCCGTTCCTGCAGCAGAAAATCCCCCACCGCATCACGCAAGCCGGGATGGCACAGATAGTGCCATGAGTGCGTGATATGCGGTTCAAAGCCGCGCACTAGCTTGTGCTCGCCCTGCGCGCCCGCATCAAAACGCTGCAAACCTTCCGCGATGGCGAAATCCATGCCCTGATAGAAGCAGGTTTCGAAATGCAGCCGATCAAACTCCGCCAGACAACCCCAATAGCGGCCATACAGCGTGTTGCCGTCCATTAAGCAGAACGCCATGGCGGCTGGTTGGCCTTGCAGCGTCGCGATCACCACGCGAATCGAACGCGGCATGCGCTCCGCCAGCAGGCTAAAGAAGTGGCGCGTCAAATATGGTCGCTGGCCGCGCACCGCATAGGTGTTGGCGTAGCAGGTGTAGACGAAATCCCACTGATCTTCGCGCAGCTCATCGCCGCGATACCAGCTGAATTCAAAGCCGCTGCTCATCACCTGCTCACGCTCTTTGCGCAGCTGTTTGCGCTTGCGCGACATCAGCGTGTCGAGGAAATCCTGAAAATCACGATAGCCTTTGTTGTGCCAGTGATACTGCAAGCCAAGGCGCTCCAGCCAGTCCGGCTGCTGCTGCATGATTTGATTGGCGAACGGCGTGGTGAAGTTGATGTGTGCGCCGCTCAAACCCTGTTCGTAGAGATTATCCGGCAGCGCGCTGAGCAATTTCAGCACCGCGTCTTCGTCGCCCAGCAGGCGTGCGCCGGTCACCGGACTAAACGGAATCGCGCCCAGCCATTTCGGATAGTAAGGAATGCCGGCGCGTTGGCAGGCATCCGCCCACGCATGGTCAAACACATATTCACCGCGCGAGTGCCGTTTGCGATAGCCCGGAATGGCGGCACGCAGCGTGCCGTTTTCCCGCCACAGCAGGTGATCCGTCTGCCAGCCGTTTTCGGGCCGCACGCTGCCGCTCTCTTCTAATGAAAGAAGAAAGGCATGGCGTAAAAACGGTTGATCGTCAGGTAACAGCGCATCCCATTCGACGGCGGAGATCTCCGCCAGCGACGACAGATGTAGCAAAGACATTCACGGCTCCCGGCCAGATGAAAGCAGGCGCCTAGTTCAACAGGTTTTCCCGTGTGGGAAAAGGTGCAGCGCACTGAATGTGTAATCAGCAGATTTGACCCGATGCGCATTAATGCGCACCCTACGACGTAGGGTCGCCATTCATGGCGACCGATTAACATAAAACGCTGAACTAACAGGAAACGCCATGGATCGACTCGATTGTGACCGCATGTTTGTCGCCGTGCTGGAAGTCGGCAGCTTTGCCGGTGCGGCCGAACGCCTCGGCACCAGCAGTGGCCAGGCGTCGAAGCTGGTCTCCCGGCTGGAGCAGGAACTTGGCGTGCAGCTGTTTAAACGCAGCACGCGTGCGCTTTCGCCCACCGAAGTCGGTCGCGCCTATTACGAGCGGGTAAAAACGCTGCTGGAAGCCTTTGATACGCTGGATGCCACAGTGCGCGACAGCGCCACCACGCCGACCGGCCGCCTAAAAATCAGCGCGCCCGGCACTTTCGGTACGGCGGTGTTAGCCAGCGTGCTGGTGGAGTTCGCGCGCCATTATCCGCAGATCGAACTCGACGTGAATTTCTCCGATCGTGCAGTAAACATCGTCGATGAAGGCTTCGATATGGCGATCCGCATCGGCAAACTCGACGACAGCAGCCTAATTGCACGCCGCCTCGGCGATGTGCCGATTCGCGTGGCGGCCTCTTCCAGTTATCTGCTGCAACACGGCACGCCACAGCACTGGCGTGATTTGGCGGCACATCAGTGCATCAGCGATACCAACTTCCGCGATCCCTGGCATTGGCCGTTTGTCACGCCGTGCGGCGACAGCGTCAGCATGCCGATTCGTGGTCGTCTCTGTTTCTCGAATACTGAAGCCTGTTTGCAGGCAGCGATTGCCGGGCTGGGCATTGCGCGGCTGCCGGGTTTTATTGCCGCGCCCGCTCTGCAACGCGGTGAAATCGTCTCGATATTAGAGGAGTTCGCCACACCGCCGCTCGGCTTGTTCGCGCTCTATCCGCCGGCGCGTCATCTGGCGCAGAAAACCCGACTGCTGATCGATTTCCTCGCCGCCCATTTCCAGCAGCATCCGCCCGGCTGATTCCTTCCAATTTGGAAGCAATGAAAGCCATTTTGCCCGGATTATCACCCAACCAGCAGCGCTGTATGCTCACTCCATCAACACATAGGAGAGAAGACGATGCTGGTAAACGGTAAGTGGAGTGCAGAGTGGCATCCGGTGCAAGCCACCGATAAACAAGGCGGTTTTGTGCGCCAGACATCCAGTTTTCGTCACTGGATCACCGCAGATGGTTCCAGCGAATTTGCTGCCGAGCCGGATCGCTATCACCTCTATGTGGCACTGATTTGTCCGTGGGCTTCGCGCACGCTGCTGGCGCGCAGCCTGAAAGGGCTGGAGAAAGTGATCAGTGTGTCGGTGGTGGAACCGCAGCTTGGCGCGCAAGGCTGGCGCTTCGGTGATTATCCCGGCGCGGACCGCGACTGGCTAAATAAAGCCGAGTACATCCACGAGCTTTACACCCGCGCCGATGCCGATTTCACCGGCCGCGCCACCGTGCCGGTGCTGTGGGACAAAAAGGCGCAGACCATCGTCAACAACGAGTCGGCCGATATCCTGCGCATGCTGAACAGCGGCTTTGGCGCGCTGGCGGACGATCGCATTGATCTTTATCCCGAAGATCTGCGTGCAGAGATCGACGCGCTGAACGAATCGATCTATCCGCGCCTGAATAACGGCGTGTATCGCACCGGCTTCGCCACCACGCAGGTCAGCTATCAGCAGGCGTTTAACGATGTGTTCAGCCAGCTGGATGAGCTGGAGCTGCGTTTGCAGGATGGCCGCACCTTCCTGCTCGGCGAGCGCTTAACCGAAGCGGATATCCGCCTGTTCGTCACGCTGGTGCGCTTTGACGCCGCCTATCACGGCCTGTTTAAATGCAACCTGCGCCGCCTGCGTGACTATCCGCTGCTCGATCGTTATCTCAAGAGTATGCTGTCGGTTTCTGGCGTGCGTCAGACGGTGAATATCGACCATATCAAGCAGGGCTATTATTCGATTAAAGCGCTGAATCCCAACGGCATTGTGCCTGTTGGCCCGGATATGGCGGCCTACGGTTTATAAGGAGCTGTGCGATGGCAAAAGCGTTAGTGATTTTTTTACATGGCGTCGGGAGCAACGGCAACGACCTCGCGGTGCTCGGCGAACATTGGGCGCGCCTGCTGCCAGATGTGGCGTTTGCCTCGCCGAATGCGCCCTATCCTTTTGAACATGCGATGGGTTATCAGTGGTTTAGCCTGACCGGCATCACGCCTGAAAATCGCCCGGCGCGGGTGCGTGAAGCGCGCGCTGCCTTTGATGACACACTGCAACAGCTGATGGCGCAACACGGCATGGCGGATGCGTGGGACAAAGTGATTCTGGTGGGCTTTTCGCAGGGTTCGATCATGGCGCTGGATGCACTGGCTTCAGGCCGCTATCCGCTGGCGGGCGTGGTGGCATTTTCCGGTCGCCTGGCGTTTGATGGCGCGTTAACTCCGCAACAGTATACGCCTGCGCTGCTGATTCACGGCAAAGCCGATGATGTGATTCCGTTTAGCGAAAGCTCCTCAGCGGAGCAGCGTTTGCAACAGGCTGGCGTGACGGTGGAAGCGCGCTATGAAGCGGCCACCGGCCACACCATTTCATCGCAGGGTGCGATGGATGCCGCCGGTTTCATCGCGCAATGTTTGCAGGATTAAGGCCAGTAACGATTTAACGCCTGCCACGCCTTGTGCGCAGCCACCTCTGCTGGCTGCGCTTGCAACTTATCGTTAAACACTTCAATGCCGACCGGCCCGCTGTAACCGGCACTTTTCAGCTTATCGACAAAACGTTCCACTTCGATGATGCCATCGCCCGGCAACAAGCGCTGATGACGCGCATACTCGCTGAGCGGTTGCTTATCCTGCGGCGGCATTTCGGCCATGTCACACAACTGCACTTCGTAGATACGATCGGCAGGAATGCCATCCAGCTGAGACGCATCGCCGCCTAACGCGCAGATGTGGAACAGATCGACCACCAAACCGATATTCGGCTGGTCCAGCCGTTGCAGCCGTTCCCATGCCAGCGGCAGCGTATTATCCACGCTGCACCACGCCATCGGCTCATACATGATGCGCATGTTGTAGCGCGCGGCTTCCGACGCCATCCAACGTAAATCTTCATCAATGCGCGATGCTACGCAATCTTCACGCGTGCTGGCAGGTGCCTGAATGGTGTCGCAGCCAATGGTTTGGGCAATTTGAATGAACTGACGCAGCTCTTCGCGTTTTTGCTGGCGCTCACGATCCGGTGCACCGGTGAAATCGCGCAGCACCTGAACATTGGTGAAGCCAAGCTGTAACTGCTTTGCTAACTGTGGCGTACTGGCTTGCACATCGTCGCGCCAGATCTCAACCTGCTCGAAACCGGCGGCGCGTGCGGCACGCAGCTTCTCCTCAGGTTCACCGTTTAACAACACCAGGTTAAGGAATTTGGGGTTACGACGCATGACACAGCTCCTTAATCGTCCGGATAATCGGTGACACATTCTGTGCGTCACGCGCACAGAATGGCGATTAGTATCTACCTCTGAGGAGTTATTTCAAGCCTGAAGGTTATCCCAGCAGGTTTACAACGGCAAAACCGGCGAAGGTCATCAGCAGCGAACCGATGACATGCACCATCACGCTCGACATCGCCCACAGGTATTTGCCGGTTTGCAGCAGCCCGACAATTTCTGCTGAAAAGGTTGAGAACGTGGTTAAGCCGCCGCATAAACCGGTGACAATCAGCAATTTCCAGAAGGGATCGATGTGCGGGTTACGCATGAAGAAAGCCAGCGCCGCACCGATGATAAAACCGCCCACCAGATTCACCATCAAGGTGCCCGGCGGCAGATTGGGAAACAGCGCGTTAAAACGTAATGAGATCAACCAACGCAGCGAACAGCCAACCGCACCGCCCAGTACCACCGCCAGTAACGACTTCAACATAGTTTGGAGCTCCTGAAATGAATTACGCGCAGGGCCGCGACATGGCGATTAATGTACGAGTAAGCGTTTGAAAAGCAATTGTTGAATGCTTTGACGTTGTGACAACAGCACGTGAGCAGAAACGGTTTGATGCTCAACGGAGAATAAAATTCGATAGTTTTCACTGCTGTTAAATTCGCGGTAGCGTGTCACGCCCAAGGCGGCTAATTCTGAACATACCGCACAACTCAAAGGAAATTGATTCACTCGCGTTTCAAACTCATCAATCACACGTGCAATGATGGTTTGGTAGTCGTTGCCCAGGCGGCGATGGAAAGTGACGATCTCTTGCAGGCTCAAGCGAACCGTTGGCAGGTAGATGATGTTGAAGGGCTCTTCCGTGTGCGACATAGCTTGTCCTTAAAGATCCTCTAACAGCTGCTGGCGAGTCATCCCTTTACCGGCTGCTTTGTCTTCTTCCGACAGCGCCAGCAACTTCAGTAATGCCAGCGTCTCATCTCGTTCCTGACGCGCTTCCCAGGATTCAATAACGTAAGCAGGATTGCCGTTCTGTGTCACAAGAATCGGCTCAGAGAGATCGAGCGCGGCGGCATTTTTTTTGATGTAGCTAATGGTTTCAATTTTCATACACTCCTCCGAATCAGTCCAAATTTAGACTTTTTATAGATATTCGGCAATGACGTTTTGTGTGCTCAGGAGTTGAATCCAGGTGCGCATTAATGCGCACCCTACAAAACGTCACCGATCTGTCGTAGGGTCGCCATTCATGGCGACCGAACATCCCGGAGAATTACCGCTCGAAGTGAATTACGCCTTTAATCAGCTCCCGGTTATTAATCACATCCGCTTCAAAACGCTCCACCAGCGTTGAAAAATCATAATGACGATTCAGCATCATATCGGCACGAAGCTGCCCTTTCGCCATCAGTTCGCCGACTTTAGCGAAATCTTCCAGCGTGGCGTTGCGGCTGCCCATCAGCGTGGTCTCTTTTTTGTGGAACTCGATATCCGGGATCACCATATCGCCTTTATGCAGGCCGACAAACACGATGGTGCCGCCGTGACGAATCAGTTTCACCGCGCCGTTCATCGCCGCTGGACTGCCGGTGGCATCGATCACTTTAGCGGCCAAACGTCCGCCAAACTCCGCTTTAAGCTGCGCATCAAAATCGGCGTCTAATGGATTCACCGTCGCCAAACCCAGTTTCTGCGCCACGTGCGCACGGCGCTGCTCGCTGGTATCGGCCACCACCACTTTGGCACCCGCCGCCGCCGCAATCGCGGCCACGCCAAGACCAATCGGGCCTGCGCCCACCACCAAAACCTGCTCATCCGCCGCCACGGCCGCACGGCGCACCGCATGTGCGCTGATGGCGAAAGGTTCAATCAGCGCGGCGGCTTCCGGATCAACATCATCCACCGCCAGCAAATTGCTGCTCGGCACACTAAGAAATTCGCAGAAACCGCCATCCTGATGCACACCAATCACCGAGATGTTTTCGCAGCAGTTGGTTTTGCCGCTCAAACAAGCATCGCACTGCTGACAGGCAACGTAGGGAATCAGCGCCACGCGCTGGCCCAGCCTGAAGCCGCTGGCCTGGCTGCCGAGTTCCACCACTTCACCGCACAGCTCATGCCCCAACACGCGTGGATAGCTGAAGAACGGCTGATTGCCGGCCCAGGCGTGGATATCGGTGCCGCAAATCCCGGCGGCGATGGGTTTGATCAGAACTTCATTGGCGGCGGGTGTTGGCTTCGCGCGCTGCTGCCACACCATCTGGCGCGGCTCGGCGACCACCAGCGTTTTAATTGTTGTCATGGGCTTCTCCTGTGCTGTTGTCGCAGTTATGGCGAAAATCGCCGATGACAGCGTTTTGCGTTGGGGGAAGTGTGAAGCCAACCGCTTTTTTTGGGCTTTGTATGGTTTTTAATAGATAAAAAACCGGAGACGCGCATGAGCCGCAGCCAGAACCTACGTCAGAACGTGATTAACCAGATGCTGGAAGGCATTGCCAAACGGCATATCCGTTCGCCATTGCCACCGCAGGCGGCGCTGGCCGAAATGTTCAATATCAGCCGCACCACGGTGCGCCACACCTTGCAGCATCTGCATGAGCGCGGCGTGCTGGAAAAGGTGGATGAAACCTACGTTATCGTGCGCGATCCCAGCGATGAAGATGGTTTTAACGCCCTGACGCCGCCGATTGATCAGCAGGCGCTGCAGTTTGAGCAGACCTTTTTCAACCTGATTAATCAGCGTCAGCTGATGCCGGGCGATACTTTTAGCGAGCTGCAGTTAGCGCAGCAGGTGAAGGTCAGCCCGATTGTGGTGCGCGAATTCCTGCTGCGTTTTATGCGTTATGACCTGCTGGAGCCAGTGAGACGCGGACAGTGGCGCATGAAGAAGTTCGATCAGAAGTATGCCGAGAACCTGTTTGAGCTGCGTGAAATGCTGGAAACCCACGCGCTGACGCGTTTTCTCAATCTGCCTTCGCAGGATGAGCGCTGGATGCAGGCGCGCGACCTGCTGGATCGCCATCGTTCAATGCGCGACACCATCGCCAGCAATTACCGCCACTTTGCCGCGCTGGATAAAGAGATGCACACGCTGATTCTCTCCGCCGCCAACAATCCGTTTTTTAATCAGTCGCTGGAGATAATTTCCGTGATTTTTCACTCGCATTATCAATGGGATGAAACCGATCTTAAGCAACGCAATATCGTGGCGCTGGAGGAGCATATGGCGATTCTGACGGCGCTGATTAGCCGTCAGGATGTCGAAGCCTTGTGCGCCCTGCACAATCATCTCGGCACCGCTAAGACATCGATGATCCGATCTATCCGTCAGTACAATTAAAAACCGATTAAAAACCACAAAGCATTAGCTCCCGCACGAATCTGAAACATCTCCGCAACATCCCGATCTGATTGCTTCTAGTCTCGAAGTCAATCCGTTGGGGCAGCACCTTTTTGCTGCCGCAGGATCCCACTCAAACGCATAACGATAAGTACCCAGATCCGGGAGGTCGCAATGGAAAATACTTCGGCTCGTGGCCGCGAAAACGCGCCACAACCGGCTGCAGACGGGCAAGATTTTATCCCGGCACGCAGTGACGTGGTGCGCTCGCCGCGCATCAGAAAGATCCAGATTACCGCCATGTTGCTGCTGCTGTTCGCCGCCATGATCAACTATCTCGATCGCAGCTCGCTGTCGGTCGCCAATATGACCATCCGGGGAGAACTGGGTCTATCTGCGACCGAAATTGGCGTGCTGCTGTCAGCGTTTTCACTCGCGTACGGCTTAGCACAGCTGCCGTGCGGAGCGCTGCTCGATCGCAAAGGGCCGCGCATCATGCTGGCGATTGGCATGTTCTTCTGGTCGCTTTTCCAGGCGGCCGCCGGTTTGGTGCATAACTTCACCCAATTTATTTTGGTGCGTATCGGTTTAGGTATTGGTGAAGCGCCGATGAACCCGTGCGGCGTCAAGGTGATCAACGACTGGTTCAACATCAAAGATCGTGGCATGCCGATGGGTATGTTTAATGCCGCCTCGATGATTGGTTTATCCATCGCGCCACCGATTCTGGCCGCGATGATGATGGTGATGGGTTGGCGCGGCATGTTTGTCACCATCGGCGTGCTCGGCATGTTCCTCGCCATCGGCTGGTATCTGATGTACCGCGATCGCGATAACAACAAGCTGAGTGGCGAAGAGATTCACTATCTGCAGGCGGGCAGCGTGGCATCGCGCAAAGAGCCGCTGAGTTTTGCCGAGTGGCGCGGCCTGTTCAAGCAGCGCACCATGTGGGGCATGATGATTGGCTTCAGCGGCATCAACTACACCGCATGGCTGTACATCGCGTGGCTGCCGGGCTATCTGCAATCCACTTATAACCTCGACCTGAAAAGCACCGGTTTGCTGGCGGCGATTCCATTCCTGTTCGGCGCGGCGGGCATGCTGCTGAACGGTTATGTGGTCGATGCGCTGGTGCGTCGTGGCCATGATGCGGTGAAAGTGCGTAAGGTCTCTATCGTCACTGGCATGCTGTTGTCTGCTGCGTTTACCGCTTTCGTAACGCGTGCCACCGACACCACCAGCGCGGTGACCATGATCGGTATGGCGCTTTTCTGTATCCACTTTGCCGGTACATCGTGCTGGGGTTTGATTCACGCCAACGTCACGGCGCGCATGACCGCCTCGGTCGGCAGCATCCAGAACTTCGCCAGCTTCGTGTTCGCCTCGTTCGCGCCAGTGATCACCGGTTGGGTGCTGGATACCACCAAGTCGTTTAGCCTGGCGTTGATGATTTGCGCCGGTGTCACAGTGGTGGGTGCGCTGGCGTATTTGCTGCTGGTGCGTAAACCGATTACGGATGGGGTTTGAATGGTCGCCAGGAATGGCGTAATACATGTCCATTAAGCGCAGTGCGACTTTCGTTCGCCATGTGCTGAGGCAGTTGCAGCACCTTCGTGCGGCGACCGAGCAGAGGGCGTCTGGCCACGCCCTCTGCACTCCCGGGCCCTGCGCCAGCCCAACCCGCCGCTGCGCGGTACCTTCACTCATTCGCGATTCCTGACGGACCGGTGTCGATTCGCTCCTGCTCAACGCCACCTCTCGCCGCATCCATGCGGCTCATCCTGGAATCCCTCACTCGTTCAGCGGATTGGGATGTCGCCTCAACACCCGCGCTGCAGCAGCATTGCGTTTTCTTAACTCACAATCGCTACAAACTCCGTAGGGTCGCCATTCATGGCGACCTGGTGCGCATAAATATGCGTACCGGCAATCGGCATTACGTTGGGCGGGTGAAAAACTGCGATTCACACTGGCGCGCGATCTCCCACAGCTTGTTGCGAATCACCTGTTTTAGCTGCAGCGTGGATTGCGACTGCGGCTGATCGCGGCGGCTGATTAACATCACTTCAAACGGTAGCGGCTGCGCGACCGGCAACAGCTTGAGCTGGTCGGCATAGCGGCAGGCGGTAAACAGATCGACAATCCCGACGCCGCCGCCCGCCAGCACCATATCGGCAATCACCGAATAGGTTTTGATCGACAGCGAAACCGCTGGATTGAGTCCTTTATCGCGCAGCGCGCGGTGCAGCACGCGACCGAGCGGATCCTGATTCTGCATCATCAGCAGGTTGTTAGCGCACAGCCACTCCAGCGTCACCGGCTCATTGTGGGTGTGATTGCGCGGCAGCAACGCCACCATCGACGACTGAAACAGCGGCTCCGCCAGTAAATCCGCATCCACCTGCTGACCAAACACCAGCGCGAAATCGAGCTGATTAGCCATGATCATGCCGCACAAGGTGCTGAAATGCTCGGTAACCAATTCCACGCTGACCGACGCCGCCTGTTGTCGCCAGTTCACCAGCGCCGGTGCTAACACCATCTGACCAAACGCATGAGCGGCACCGACGCGCACCGTTTGCCCTTCGCCGTGCCGCAGTTGCTCGGTGAGCTGGGTAATCGCCTGTAAACGCTGATAGATATCTTCCACTTCCGGTAGCAAACGCCGCCCTTCTGCGGTCACCACCATGCCCTGCGCGCGCCGCTCAAACAGCGCAAAACCAAGCTGCTGCTCAGCGTGATTGAGCACGCGGCTGACATTCGGCTGCGACACATTCAGCAAACGCGCCGCCGCACTGATGCTGCCGGTCTGCACAATCGCCTGAAACACTTCAATATGCCGCAGCCGCATGATTATTCGCCCCAGGTGGCTTCAAGCACGCGCAGCCAGTTGCCGTGGCAAATCTTCTCCAGCAGCTCACGCGAATAGCCGCGTGCCGCCAGCGCCTGCACCAGCAGCGGGAATCCGGCCACGTCTTTCAGATCGCCCGGCATGGTGGCGCCATCGAGATCCGAACCAAAACCAACGCCATCTTCCCCGACTTTTTCCAGCAGATACTCAACGTGGCGCACGATGGCATCGACGCCGGTCGGCGCATGGCGATCGCCATCTTCACGCAGGAACGGCACGGCAAAATTGACGCCGACAAAGCCGTTGGTCTCGGCAATCGCCGCCAGCTGGCGATCGGTGAGATTGCGTGACTGCGCGCTGATCACATGCGCGTTGGAGTGGCTCGCCACCAGCGGCGCATCGCTGATTTCCGCCGTATGCCAGAAGCCTTTCTCATCCATATGCGACAAATCAACCATGATGCGGCGGCGATTACAGTCGCGTACCAGCTGCTTGCCCGCGGCCGTCAGGCCGTTGCCGATATCCGGCGACGAAGGATAGAGGAACGGCACACCGTCGCCGAACTGATTCGGGCGGCTCCACAGCGGCCCCAGCGTGCGCAAGCCGCTGGCATACAGCATGTCGAGCAGCTCGCCGTGGGTATCCAGCGCTTCAGCACCTTCCACGTGCATCACCACCGCTAACACCTTGTTTGCCATGCAGTGGCGGATATCGCGCACGCTGCGGCAAATCTTCACCTGGCCGTTCGAGGCCTGCTCAATGCGTAGTAGCAGCGCCAGCATAGAAAAGGTCGCGTCGCGCGCTGAGTTGATAATTTCCTGAGGAAAATCTGCGAGGTCTGGCGCACTTCTTGCAATCAGAGGGTAGGACGGCACCCAGGTGGCGAAAATGCCACCTAACATATTTCCCTGACGGATACGCGGAAAGTCCATTTGGCCCGTTTTGGTGCCAGTGAAAAATGCATTAACCGCGTCCGGCTGATGGTGCTGCCACAGCTTATTCAGCACATCGTTGTGGCCGTCAAAGACCGGAATATCGAGGGCAATCGAGTCAGACATGTTGTTCAGTTCCATGTTCGGGGGAAAGCGCAGCACTGCCAGCTGGCGGAGCAAATTGCACCAAAAAAGGGCGAGCACACGCGCGTGAAACAAATGGCTTAGAGCCGGTATTAATCCTCCGGCAGGTGCGTAAAGTCAAGACAAAAAACAATCAAATAACAATTTTTTATTTTACTTATCAATCAGTTGGGAGTTTACATGGTTACCAGAAGACGTTTTCTTGCAGGATGCACTGCTGTACCTGTTGTTTCCTACCTCAGCCTGAATTCTTCCTTTGCCGCGACGCCGCCGACCATGCTGGTGATCGCGATGCAACTCGATAACATCACCAGCCTCGATCCACACGAAAGCTTCGAAGCCACCGGCGGCCAGATTTGCGGCAACCTCTATCAACGTTTAGTCACGCCCGATCCCAAGCAAGCCGACAAAGTGATTGGTCAACTGGCGCAAAGCTGGGATGTCAGCAGCGATAACGGCACTTACACTTTTCATCTCGATCCGGCAGCTAAATTCGCCGATGGTTCGCCGCTCACCGCAGAAGACGTGGCGTTCTCGATTGAACGAATCGTCAAGCTGGATAAGAGCCCGGCCTTTATTATCAACCAGTTCGGCTTTACCAAAGATAACGTGACGCAGCTGGTGACCGCGAAAGATGCGCACACCGTTGAGATGAAACTCGGCGCGCCTGCTGCCGAAACCTTCCTGCTCTACTGCTTATCCGCCACCGTCGGCAGCATCGTGTCGAAGAAAGCCTGCCTGGCGAACCAGCAGAACAATGACTTCGGTAACGGCTGGCTGAAACAGCACAGCGCCGGTTCCGGTGCCTTTACCCTGCGCACCTGGAATGCCAGCGAAACGGTGATTCTGGAGATTAGCCCGCAATATGCAGGATCTAGCAAAACCAAACGCGTGATCCTCAAACACATCGCCGACCCGGCCGCGCAGGCGCTGATGCTGAAAAAAGGCGATGTCGATGCCGCGTATGACCTCACCACCGAACAGCTGCTGCAGGTGAAAAACGACAGCAGCGTGTCGCTGGTGAATCAGTCGCTGTCGGCCATCATGCTGATGTCGTGCAACACCAATAATCAGTACCTGAAAAAACCGCAGGTGTGGCAGGCGCTGAAGTGGGCGCTGGATTACGAAAGCATCCAGAAAAACATTCTGTCGATGAGTTTTGTCACCCATCAAAGCTTCCTGCCGAGCGGCTTCCCGGCGGCGCTGGACGATACGCCATTCCACAAAGATCTGGCGAAAGCCAAAGCGCTGCTGGCCGAGGCGGGTTATCCGGACGGTTTCGAAATCACCCTCGATCACTACTCAATGCAACCGTATCCGGACATCGCGCAGGCGATTCAAACGCAGTTGGGCGCGATTGGCATCAAAGTGTCGCTGATCGCCGCCGAAAACCGTCAGGTTCTGACCAAAATGCGCGCGCGTCAGCATCAGCTGGCATTGACGGTTTGGGGCGCCGATTACTTTGATCCTAACTCCAACACCGAAGCCTTCTGCGTTAACACCGACAACAGCGATAACGCGCGTGCGCGCACGCTGGCATGGCGCTGCAGCTGGTCAGACGAAGAGTTCAATAAACTCACCGAAAAGGCGTTGCATGAGCCAGATCCAGCGAAGCGCATCGCGCTCTATCAGCAGATTCAGCAGCTAGGCCGCGAGAAGAGCCCGTTCATTTTCATGATGCAGAAGACCAAAAACGTGGCCACCAGCAAAGCGCTGAGTGATGTCCACATGACCGTGCTGGAGCAGTGGCCGTATGCGCAGGTGAAAAAAGCCTGATGCCGTTACTGAAGAGAATCGTCAGCACCCTGGGAAGCCTGGTGCTGACGCTGTTTGGTCTGTCGGTTTTGACCTTTTTCATTGGCCGCGTCATGCCCACCGATCCGGTGCTGGCGGCGGTCGGTGATAACGCACCGCAATCGGTAGTTGAGCGCGTGCGTGCGGAAATGGGGCTGGATCAGCCCCTTTACGTGCAGTTTGGTCACTACCTTAATCAACTGCTGCATGGCGATCTCGGTAAATCGATTCTCACCTCGAATCCGGTGATTACCGATATCGCCCGCTTCTTCCCCGCCACCATGGAGCTGGCAACGGCGGCGATCATCATCGCGGCGCTGATCGGCATTCCGCTTGGCGTGTGGGCGGCGGTGCGTCAACGTTCGTGGGTCGATCAAACCATTCGCGTCATCTGTCTCGCCGGCCATTCACTGCCGGTGTTCGTGCTGGCGTTGCTGAGCCTGCTGGTGTTCTACGCGGTACTCGGCATTGCGCCCGGTCCCGGACGGCAGGACATCATCTGGCAGGATATGGTGCCGCAGGTCACTGGCTTTCTGACTATAGATTCGCTGCTGGCCGGGGAAACGGACGCCTTCTGGGATGCGCTGGCGCACATGGCGCAGCCGGTGCTGATTCTGGCCTACTTCAGCATGGCCTACATCACGCGTATGACGCGCACCTTTATGCTTAACGCGCTGAGCGGCGAGTTCGTGATTACCGCGCGCGCCAAAGGTTTGTCGTCACGGCGGGTGATTTGGCGGCATGCGTTTCCCACCGTGGCGGTTCAGCTGGTCACGGTGCTGGCGCTGACCTACGCCGGATTGCTGGAGGGCGCGGTGGTGACGGAAAACGTCTTCGCCTGGCCCGGTATCGGCCAATATCTCACCACGTCGCTGATGAACGCCGACATGAACCCGGTAATCGGCGCAACCTTGCTGGTCGGCACCGTGTATGTGCTGCTCAATCAGCTGGCTGACCTTCTCTATCGACTTTGGGACCCGCGCGTAAAATGATCTTCTTCTCACGAGAATGGCTGCTCGACGACACGCCCGCCAATCGTCGCCAGGCGGTGTGGGGACGGCGTTATCGCCTGTGGCTCAGCCTGCGCAGTAATCCACTGGCGATGGCCGGACTGCTGGTGGTGGCGGTGATGCTGCTGCTGGCGCTGTTTGCGCCGTGGCTGACGCCGTTCGATCCCGGCGTGCAGCATCTGGAAAACCGTCTTGCGGCACCTTCCGCCGCGCACTGGCTCGGCACTGATGAACTGGGCCGCGATGTCTGGACGCGCATTATCTACGGCGGCCGCACCACGCTCGGCATGGTGATCGCTGTGGTGCTGCTCACCGCGCCGCTCGGTCTGCTGATTGGCTGTATCGCCGGTTATGCCGGAGGTTTCATCGATAAAGCGCTGATGCGCCTGACCGATATCTTCCTCGCCTTCCCGCGTCTGATTCTGGCGCTGGCGTTTGTTGCCGCGCTGAAACCTGGCGTTGAGAGCGCGATTCTGGCGATTGCCCTGACATCGTGGCCGCCGTATGCGCGCCTGGCACGCGCTGAAACGCTGCAGTTCCGCCACAGCGACTTTATCGCCGCCAGCCGTCTGACGGGCGCGTCGCCGCTGCGCATTATTCTGCGCCACATCATGCCGCTGTGCGTGCCGAGCCTGATTGTGCGCGTCACGCTGGACATGAGCTCCATCATTATCACCGCCGCCAGCCTTGGCTTCCTTGGCATGGGCGCGCAGCCGCCGTCACCGGAATGGGGCACGATGATCGCCACCGCACGTCGCTTCCTGTTCAGCGAATGGTGGGTGCCATTGATGCCGTGTATCGCGATTTTTCTGACGTCGCTGGCGTTTAACTTTCTCGGCGACGGTCTGCGTGACGTGCTGGATCCCAAGGAGCGCTAAATGTTGGTGGAAATCGAGAACCTGCGCGTTGCTTTCCGCTCGCGCAGCGAAACCTTTGAAGCAGTGCGCGGCGTCAGTTTTAGCGTGGGCCGCGAGAAGTTCGCCATTGTCGGCGAAAGCGGTTCCGGCAAGTCGCTGACCGCGCGCAGCCTGATGCAGTTATTGCCGGGCAATGCGGAAGTCAGCGCCGATGTGCTGCGCTTCGACGGTATCGATCTGCGCGGTGCCAGCGAGAAAGTGCTGCGCAAAATTCGCGGCAAGCGCGTCGGTTTTATCCTGCAGGACCCGAAATATTCGCTCAACCCGGTGATGACCATCGGCCAGCAGATCGCCGAAGCCTGGCGCGAGCACAAAGGCGGCAGCCATAAAGCGGCGATGCAGGCGGCGATTGAGCTGCTGGAGCAGGTGAAGATTCGCGACCCTGAAGCCGTGGCAAAACGCTATCCGCATGAAGTCTCAGGCGGCATGGGCCAGCGCGTGATGATTGCCATGATGCTGGCGCCCGATCCGGAACTGTTGATCGCCGATGAACCCACCAGCGCGCTGGATGCCACGGTGCAGGCAGAGATCCTCAAGCTGATTGACGAATTAGTCTCGGCGCGCGGTATGGGGCTAATCCTGATCAGCCACGATTTGCCGCTGGTGTCGCACTTCTGCGATCGCGTGGCGGTGATGTACGCCGGCCGCATCGTCGAGCTGCTCGATGCCGGGCAGTTGCAGCAGGCGCAGCATCCTTATACGCGCGGTTTGCTGGCGTGTTTGCCGTCGTTGCGCCATCCGCGCGAGCGTTTACCCGTATTGCAGCGCGATGCCGCGTGGCGCGATTAATTATCGGCGCACAGCGTAGGGTCGCCATTCATGGCGACCGTTTAAATGGACGCACAGAATTTACAGGCTTCCCATGATTCAAATCGAAAACCTGCGCATCAACTTTGGTGCGCACACGGCGGTGAAAGACGTCAGCTTCTCGGTCGGTAACGGCGAAAGCTTTGGCCTGGTCGGTGAAAGCGGCTCGGGCAAATCCACCATCCTGCGCGCGCTCGCCGGACTGAATGCCGACTGGCAAGGCAGCATGTTGTTTGGCGGCATGCAGCTCAGCGCCAAACGCAGCCGCGCCTTCTATCGTCAGGTGCAGATGGTGTTTCAGGACCCGTTTGGTTCGCTGCATCCGCGTCAAACTATTGATCGCATCCTGCACGAACCGCTGCTGGTGCATCAGCTCGATCGCGCCGAACAGCGCATCAGCCAGGCGTTAGCCGAAGTGGGCTTGCCCGCCTCGGTACGTTTCCGCTATCCGCATCAGCT
This sequence comes from Pantoea sp. SOD02, assembly GCF_024707505.1. Taxonomy (GTDB): domain Bacteria; phylum Pseudomonadota; class Gammaproteobacteria; order Enterobacterales; family Enterobacteriaceae; genus Pantoea; species Pantoea symbiotica. Next base: position 3,986,922 of record NZ_CP102604.1, read on the forward strand.
GTCGGGCGGCCAACGTCAGCGCGTGGCGATTGCACGCGCGTTGATCGCCGAACCGGAAGTGCTGCTGCTGGATGAGCCGACCTCGGCACTTGATGTGTCGGTGCAGGCCGAAATCCTGAATTTACTCAGCGACCTACGCAGCGAGCGCAAACTCACCTACATTATGGTGACGCACAATCTCGCGGTGGTAACGCACCTGTGTCAGCGCATTGGCGTGATGCAGAATGGCGAGATGGTGGAGCAGCTGAGCGCCGACGATCTGCGCGCGCGGCGCATCCAGCATCCGCATACCGCCCAACTTTTCGATCTCAGCATGACGCTGGAGGAACCGGCATGACCGCTAACTGGCAACGCGCCGCGGATGTCGCACAACAGATCACTGAAAGCTGGCAACAGCCGGGCGCGCCGGGCGGCGCAATGGTTCTGTTTGATGCGCACCAGATTCACTCAACCCACTGCGCCGGATTGGCCGATTTGGCGCAGCAAACGCCGTTCAGCGCCGACAGCGTGGTGCGTTTCGCCTCGATCACCAAACATCTGTTTGCCGCGCTGGTGACCGGGCCGGGACGCCGCTACCTCAAGCTCGACGATGCGCTGGCGCAGCATCTGCCGCAGCTGAGCGGAGCCAACGGCCAAATCACCGTCGGCCAGGCGCTGGATATGAGCAGCGGTTTGCCGGACGTGCGCGAAACCTTATCGCTGCTGGGATTGTCGGTGTACAACGCCACCCGCGCCGACGACCTGCTGGATTTTATCGCACGCGAAGGCGAGCTCAACTATGCGCCCGGCAGCGAAATCTCCTACACCAACACCGGCTATCGGCTGGTGGAAGAGGCGCTGAAAGCCAAAGGCGTGTTATTCAATGATCTGCTGCAGCAGTACATCTGCGATCCGCTGGATATCAATCTGATTGCGCCGGAAAGCTGGTTCGATATCGTGCCTGGTTTGGTGCCTGGCTACTGGCAAAACGGCGCGCAGTGGCAGCTCTCCAGCGCCGGTTTGCATCTCTCGGCATCGGGAAGCGTGACCGGCAGCCTGAATCATCTGACGCGCTGGCTGCAAAGCCTGCTGGCCGATAGCGGACCGGGCGCAGGCGTGCTGCAGCGCCTGAGCGCGCCGCGTAATCTCAACGATGGCCGCACCAGCGGATACGGTTTGGGCATTACCAGCTCGACGCTTGGCAGCCAGACGCTGTTTGGTCACGGCGGTTCGCATGCCGGTTATAAGAGCTATTTCCTGCTGCATCCGGAACTGAAAATCGGCGTGGCGCTGGTCGCCAACCGCGAAGATGTCACCACGTCGGAAAGCGTGCTGCGGGTGATGGCGGCGCTGCTCAACCGCGCGTTACCGGAGAAAGGACACGATTTAACGCCCGGACTTTACGTGGCGCAAGACGCCGCCGACTGGCTGGAGATCAAAGGCGTGACCGCCACCTGGCTCGGCGCAGGCGAAACCTTGTGGCGTGACGATGTGCACGGCACGGCGGTGTCGCTCTCCAGCACTTTCCCGATGCGGTTACGTCATGATGGTGCGGCGATTGTGGGAGAGATTGGCCATGCCGCACGACGTTTTGTACCGGTGCAGGCCGATCTGGCCAGTCTCGATAATCTGCAAGGCCGCTGGTTCGCGCCGCAGTGGCGCAGCGAGTTGGTGATTGAGGGCGACAGCTTAATCATGGGCATCGGCCCGGCGGCGATTCGCGCGCGTTTGCAGTCGCTGGGCAACAATCGGCTATTAGCCACCGCGCAGGATGGACCGTGGGAGAAGAGCTTCGCGATTGCGCGCGAAGGCGACACGCTGCGGCTGCTGTTGAACCGCAGCCGCGTGGTGACGTTTACACGTTAACGCATCATAATATTCCAGGTGCGCATTAATGCGCACCCTACAAAACCGCCGTAGGGGCGCCATTTATGGCGACCGTTTCGCGCACTTTCACGCCAGGTGCGCATTAATGCGCACCCTACAAAACCGTCGTAGGGGCGCCATTTATGGCGACCGTTTCGCGCACTTTCACGCCAGGTGCGCATTAATGCGCACCCTACAAAACCGTCGCAGGGGCGCCATTTATGGCGACCGTTTTATGCGATACGGTGACGTAATTTTCCGATCTTTTCGATTTCCACTTCAATCTCATCGCCGGGGAACATAAACAACGGTGGCGTGCGTTTTTTACCGACGCCGCCCGGTGAACCGGTGATGATCACATCGCCTGGCGATAGCGGGCTGAACGCGGAAATGTACTCAATAATCTTCGCCACCGGATGCACCATGCTGGCGGTGGTGTCGTTCTGCACTTCGCGCTGATTAAGCCAGGTTTTGATCGCCAGCTGCTGCGGATCGGGGATCTCGTCGGCGGTGGTCATCCACGGCCCGAAACCGCCGGTTTGCTGCCAGTTTTTCCCGGCGGTGAACCAGGTAAACTGCATGTCGCGCACCGTGGCATCCATAAAGCAGCTGTAACCCGCAACGTGATTCAGCGCATCGGCGGCTTTCACCTGATAGGCCGCTTTGCCAATGATCACCGCCAGTTCGCCTTCGTAATCAAATTCCTGCGTGGTAGCGGGTTTCAGCAGCGGCTGCTCGTGCGCCGCCAGCGAATCCGCGAAACGCACAAACAGCGTCGGCGCTTCAATCGTCTCGGCGAACTCTTTGCGTTTGTCGGCGTAGTTCATGCCAACGCAGAACACTTTGCCAGGATTTTCTACCACCGGCAGGAAGCGAATAGCGCTAAACGGATGATCAATGGGCTGTGAAACGAAAGCATCGAGATCGCTTAACGCGCCGCGTTGCAGCAAGGTTTTGAGATCCGGGCAGTCAGCACCGAGACGCGCGCCGATATCAATCACGCCCTCTTGCTGCACGATACCGTAACTTTTTCTTTCCTGGTCAATAAGATAAAAACTGCAGAGCTGCATGACTGCCTCGTTGTTATATATAAATTGCGCGCAGGTTAGCAAAATTCAGCAGGAAATGCGGACCGACCTGATGATTTAGCGCGGCCGCCATAAATGGCGCCCCTACGATCACGATTGTGTACTTGCCAGATAGGAGAAGGCACTCAGCAGGCTGATTAACGTGTTCATGTTGTCCGCGCGATAACCAACGGTGACCGCGTCAATGCGCGTCACGCCGGGAATCAGGCTAAACAGATCCGCCAATACCGGTTTGCTGGCTTGCAGCTGCATCTCATAAGGCGCGCTCAGCCGCGTGGTGCTGATCTGGCGTTTGCGCTGCACCGCAGCAGTTGCCGCAGCGCGAATGGCGTTTTGCGCTGCCTGCGGGCTGATGGATTCTGCACAGGTATGCGAGATGGCGCGTTTCACACAGACGTAATCCACCGAGGGATAATGCTCGGCAATCCAGCCTTTGAGCTGATCGTCACCGCTTACCAGCCACAGCGGCGTGCCCTGTTCGGCAGCGGCTGCGGCGTAGATGTCGGTCTCGCCCATCACCTTGCCGTTGATGTGAATGCGCCAGAACGCACGGCCATTAATGGTGTGCGCCAGCACGCCGGGTTCGCCCGCCGCGCTGTGATAGCCGATAAAGAACAGGCCATCAAACGGTTGCTGCTCAATGCCTTCCACCATTGATAAGCCGCGCGGTTTGCCCTGCACCATGCGCGCGCGGGGATCAATATTTTCCGCGCGCAGGTTGGTCATCTGCGCGTGGCTGTCGGCCACCACCACTTCCGTCGCGCCACCGGCAAAGGCGCCATCAATGGCGGCGTTGACTTCTTGTTCCATGAGTCCGCGCGCCAGTTGGTATTCCGCGTGGCCGGGAGAACACTGTTCCGGGCGCATTACGCCGGCGATGCCTTCGATGTCGGCAGAGATGAAGATTTTCATGAGGTTGGTTCCGTGCGGTTATTGGCAGAGGTCGCCATGAATGGCGACCCTACGATGCAGCTAATCGATCTAATACTTCGGTTAACGACGGGCGATGATGGCCGCGGAAACCGGTGACGGCTTCGGCGCTGAGTAAGGCATCCAGCACCGCGTGTTCGGTGGCATCGGCGGCGGCGGCGAGCATCGGTTCCAGCGTGGATTCTTCTGGCGGTTGCGGCTGTGGCTGGGTGGAAAATGCCACTGCAATATCGCCCGAACCGTGGCCCCAATAGCTGCCCAAGCGCCCCAAACCGGCACCGGCGCGTTTGGCGATGCGCTTCAGCTGACGCGCATCAAGCGGTGCATCGGTCGCCATAATAATGATGATGGAACCGGCATCGCGTTGCGGCGTCAGTTCCGGCAGCAGCGGCGCGATCATCTCACCCAGGCGCACGCCATCCAGCGTCAGCGCGGTCAACGCGCCGAAGTTCGCCAGCACCAGCACGCCCAGCGTGGCGTTGAGCGACGGAATGATGCGCGAGGCCGTACCAATGCCGCCTTTTAAACTGAAACAGCTCATGCCGCGCCCGGCACCAACGCTGCCGCGATCGAAATCTGCCGTGGCGTCATAGAGTGCTTGCTGCGCCATCGTCTCGGTGATCGCCAGCGCCTGAATATCGTTGAGCCAGCCGTCGTTGCACTCCAGCGCCAGCGGATTGACCGTGGGCAAGCTGCGGCCCAACTCGCTGTTACGGCTGATGGCATCGCGCACCAGTGTGGTAAACAGCGTGCCGACCGCCAGCGTGTTGCTTAGCAATATCGGCGTTTGCAGCACGCCCAACTCTTCAACCTGTACCAGGCCAACTGGCTTGGCGAAACCGTTAAACACCGCCGCCGCACAAGGCAGCGGCTGGGTAAACAGATTGTCGCCCGGCGGCACAATCGCGGTGACGCCGGTTTGCCGCTCGCCGTCGGCTAACGTGTAGTGGCCGACGCGCACGCCCGGCACATCGCTAATGCGATTGGTTGGCCCGCTGGCGCTGCGCGGTTGTCCCAGCTGGCGCTCGCTGCGCCAGCGTTGCAGCAGCAGGTCGCGCTGCAGTTGTTGAAAGTCCATGCTTAGCTCTTCAGTTTGGGATCGAGCGTGTCGCGCAGCGCATCACCCAACAGGTTGAACGCCAGCACGGTAATAAATATCGCCAGACCTGGAAACACGCTGACGTGCCACAAGCCAGCCATCATCATGCTGCGGCTCATCGCCAGAATATTGCCCCACTCCGGCACATCGGGTTCCGGTCCGAGGCCGATAAAACTCAGCCCGGCGGCGGTCAGAATACTGGTGCCGATACGCATAGTGAAATAGACAATCACGTTTGACAGCGTGCCCGGCAGAATGTGGCGCAGCAGAATCACGCGATCCGGCGCACCGGCACAGCGCACCGCTTCAACATACGCTGCCTGTTTCAGCGACAGCGTGGACGCACGCACGATGCGGGCAAACACCGGCACGCTGAAGATCGCTACCGCGATGATGACGTTGTTGAGTCCCGGACCGAGAATCGCCACCACCGCAATCGCCAGCAGCATGCCGGGAAAGGCGAACAGCACGTCGGAGCCACGCATAATCAGCATATCGATCCAGCGTCCGTAATAGCCCGCCAGCAGGCCGAGCAGCACACCAACCACCATGCCGAGCGTCACCGACAACACGCCGACATACAGCGAGATACGCGCGCCAAAGATGATGCGGCTGAACAGATCGCGGCCGAGTTCGTCGGTGCCCATCCAGTGCGTGCTGGACGGCGGCGATGATAGCGCCATCCAGTCCGGCGCCATTGGATCCCATGGCGCTAACCACGGTGCGAAAATGGCCACCAGCACCAGCAGCAGCACAAAGCCGCCGGAGACCAGCGCCAGCGGATTACGCACCAGCGCGTGCAGGAAATCGCGCCACGGCGAACGGATCGCCTCCTGCGCGTGGGCAGGCAGAGATTGCAGACTCATCAGGGCTCCTGTCGCAGGCGAATCGCTGGGTTGACCACGGCGTACAGCAGATCGACCAGCAGGTTAATGACAATAAATTCAAACACAAACAGCATAACTAACGCCTGGATCACCGGTTGATCCTGCGCTTTGATCGACTCGATCAACAGCCAGCCCAATCCCGGCCAGTTAAACACGCTCTCGACCACGATCGATCCGCCGAGCAGAAAACCGAACTGCAAACCGAGCATAGTGATCACCGGGATCAACGCATTGCGCATCACGTGTTTCCACGTCACCAGCCGATTGCGCAGCCCTTTGGCTTTGGCGGTGCGCACGTAATCTTCCTGCGCCACTTCGAGAAATGCCGAGCGGGTGAAGCGCGCCATCACCGCCGCCACCGAGGAACCGAGCGTGATCGCCGGTAATACGATGTCGCTGGGTTGGTTGAAGCCGCTGACAGAGAACAGGCCAAACGGCATGGCGACGAACTGGATCAGCAGCAGACCGAGCCAGAACGTGGGCATCGAGATGCCGCCGACGGCGACGCTCATTAAGGTCCAGTCCTGCCATTTACCGCGTTTCAGGGCGGCAAACACGCCGAGGAATAGGCCCAGAATCACCGACCAGGCAAAACCGGCCAGCGCCAGCCACAGCGTGGGCATAAAGCCCTGTTTGATCACCTCCAGCACCGGCTGTTGAGTGCGATAAGTGACGCCCAGATCGCCGCGCAGCAGGCCGCCGATCCAGTTGATATATTGCTGCGGCAGCGGATCGTTGAGTCCGAGATGCTGACGCGCTGCTTCCACCGCGGCCAAAGGCGCATCCGGTCCGGCGTAGATACGCGCCGGATCGCCAGGCAGCAGTTTGATGAAGCCGAAGACCAGCAGCGAGACCACCAGCAATACGGGGATCATCTCCAGCAGTCGGCGAATGATGTATGCGAACATGCGGTTCCTTTTGGTTGGGTGCGGATTGTTCCAGGTGCGCATGAATGCGCACCCTACAACGTAGGGTCGCCATGAATGGCGACCGCCAACCTTTACTTAAACGTCGCCTGATTAAACAGGAAGTTGCCATCCGGCAGCATCGACACTCCGCTCAGCGTGCTGCGTTTGCCGACCAGATTGTCTGGCGTGCCGAGGAAGGCGACTGGCGCCTCTTTCCACAACACTTTCTGTGCCTCGGCGTAGGCCTCGCCACGCTTAGCCGGATCGGCGGTGGCTAAGCCGCCAGCAATCGCTTTGTCGGCTTCGGCGTTGCTGAAGTACGAGACGTTATACGAGGTCGGCACCCAGGATTCGGTGGCGTAGAGTGGACGCAAGGCCCAATCAGCATCACCGGTTGATGTCGACCAGCCGCCGTAATAGAGATCAAATTCCGCCGCTTTCGGGTCCTTCACGCCCCACAGTTTGGCGTTGCGCGTGCCGGAATCCATCGGCGTTACCGTGGCGCGAATACCCACCGTTGCCAGCTGCGCTTTCAATACCTGCGCGGCACGCACGCTGGCGGTGGCGTTGGTGACCCACAGTTTAAGATCGAGGCCGTTCGGATAACCGGCGGCTTTCAGCAGCGCTTTGGCTTCATCCGGCGCATAGCGATAGTTCGGCGCGCTCTGCTTCTGGTAGAACTGCACGCCTTGCGGAATCGCCGAACTGGCCGGTTTGCCCATGCCGGCAAACGCCACTTTCAGCCACAGATCGCGGTCGATGGCATAGTTGATCGCCTGACGCACTCGGACATCAGCCAGCGGTTTGTGCTGGGTGTTGATCGCCATGTAATAGAGATAAATGCTCGGATCGCGCTGCACCGCCAGTTTGCTGTCGCTCTGCACGGTGGCGATCAGATCGGATGGCAGCGGCCAGATCGCATCCACCTGACCGGACTTCAGCGCCGCCACGCGCGTGGCATCTTCCGGGCTTGGCGAGAAGATCACGTTATCCACTTTCGGCCAGCCTTTTTGCCAGTAGCCGTCGTACTTCGCCAGCGTCACGGCTTTACCCGGCTGCCAGGTCACGAATTTGAAGGGACCGGTGCCGACCGGATGCAGGCGCAGCTGCGCTTCTTCCGGATACTGTTTGAGAATCGCCGGGCTCCACATCACCGCCGACGGATGCGCCAGCGTGTTGATGAAGGCACCAAAGGATTGGTTCAACTCGATTTTCACCTGATCCGGTGCCAGCACCGTCACTTTCGCAATCATCTTGTAGAGGCTGTTGCGCTTGAGGCCTTTGGTCTGATCGGCAAGGCGATCGAGGTTGGCTTTTACCGCTGCGGCATCGAACGGCGTGCCGTCCTGGAAGGTCACGTCTTTACGCAGCGTCAGGGTAAATTCGGTGGCGCTGTCGTTGCTGGTGTAGCTGGTGGCGAGCCACGGCTGCAGCTTCATCTTTGCATCAAACTGGAACAGACGTTCGAAGATGCCGCTCTGCACCGAGTAGCTGACGTTATCGGAGGTATCGTGCGGATCGAGGCCGGTGATGTCGGCATACATCGAAATGCGCAGATCCTGCGCCTGAGCAGCGGCGGCCAGCGAGAGGGTCAATCCCAGCGCGAGCGCAGTACGGCGGAAAATCGGGTTCATGAAATCTCCTGGTATTGAGGGTTAGCGCGAAACAAAATCAGCGACCCAGTGTTGCGGAGCAACCTGGCGATAACGCGGTTTAACGACCGTTTCTCCCACCTTGCGCAGCGGCGAAGGAATTTCGCCGTCCTCGAAAGTGCGGGGTTGACGGTTCTGGGGATCGGCCACCGGCACCGAGGCCAGCAGACGTTGGGTATAAGGATGTTGCGGCTGGTTGAACACCGATTGACGCGGCCCCAGCTCAACAATCTGGCCGAGATACATCACTGCCACGCGATTAGCGATACGTTCCACCACCGCCATATCGTGCGAGATGAAAATCCACGCCACGCCGGTTTGCTGTTGCAGATCCATCATCAGGTTCACCACCTGCGCCTGAATCGACACGTCCAGCGCTGAGACGGCTTCATCGGCGATGATCACTTTGGGTTTCAGTGCCATGGCGCGCGCAATGGCGATACGCTGACGCTGGCCGCCGGAAAATTCATGTGGATAGCGCTGCGCGTGTTCCGGCAATAAGCCCACGCTTTTCAGCAACGCATCAACCTGCGGCGACGCTTCTTCCAGCGACTTCACCATGCCGTGCAGCAGCAGCGGTTCGGCAATGGTGAAACCGACGGTGAGACGCGGATTGAGCGAGGCGTAAGGGTCCTGAAACACCATCTGGATTTCACGGCGCAGCGGCTGGAACTGCGCCTCTTTCAGGTTGGCGATTTCATTGCCCTGGAAATGAATGCTGTCGGCGTCGCTGTTGATCAGCCGCATCAGCGCACGACCGGTGGTGGATTTACCGCAGCCGCTTTCGCCAACAATCGCCAGGGTTTCGCCCGGCCACAGGCTGAAATCGATCTGCTCTACCGCGTGCACCTGATGGGTGAGCGCCGAGAAAATTCCGCTGCGAATCGGGTAGTACACTTTCAGGCCGCGTACATCCAGCAGCGGCGTTTCGTCGTAGCGCGCGGTGCGCTGCTCGCTGTTATCGCTGGAATTACTGCCCAATAGCGGAAAGCGCTGCGGCCATGCGTGTTCGCGCATATCGCCGAGCTTCGGCACTGCGGCCAATAATGCTTTGGTGTAAGGATGCTGCGGCGCGTTGAAGATTTCAGTTACCGTGCCCTGCTCAACTACTTCGCCGCGCAGCATCACCACCACGCGATCGGCGATTTCTGCCACCACGCCCATGTCGTGGGTGATGAACAGCACCGCCATCTGCTTCTCGCGTTGCAGGTCACGCAGGATATGCAGAATGCGCGCCTGCACCGTGACATCCAGCGCGGTGGTCGGCTCATCGGCGATCAGCAGTTGCGGATCGCAGGCCAGCGCCTGCGCAATCATCACGCGCTGGCGCATGCCGCCCGACAGCGAATGCGGATAACTTTTCATTACGCGATCGACATCGGCGATGCGCACCTGGCGCAGTAATTCACGTGCGCGCGCGTCGGCCTGACTTTTGTCGCTAATCTGATGATCCCGCAGCGCTTCGGTCAGCTGATCGCCGACGCGCAACACTGGATTGAGCGAGGTCATCGGCTCCTGAAAAATCATTGCCATTTCGCGGCCACGCAAAGCACGGCGCTGGGTTTCATTCAGTGTGGCAAGCTGATGCGCGTTGCCCTGACGATCGCGGAACTGCATGCTGCCGCGATCGATACGCCCGGATGCGGCCAGCAAGCCCATTACCGCCAGCGAGGTGACCGATTTACCCGAGCCACTTTCACCGACCACGGCGACAATTTCGCCCTGATGAATGTTAAAACTGATGCCTTTCAGCGCCTGATTTTCGCCGCTGCGGCCGCGAAAACTGACGCTGAGATCCTGAATCGCGAGCACCGGTGCTGAACCGGCAACGCTGGCGGCGTTGGGTGTAAGTAAGGTGTCCGTCATCGTTGCTCCGCGTGCGGGTTAAAGCCAGATTTGGCCTTGAGCGTAAGAAAGGAAGGGCGAGCTATCGGCGGCCAGCCAGATTGGGCCATCGAGATCGATATGCTCAGCGGCAATCGCCACCGGCAGCGCTGCTTCCATCGCCAATGAAGAGCCAAGCATGCAGCCGACCATCAACCGCATATCGCGCTTCTGCGCCTCTTCCACCATCGCCAGCGCTTCGGTTAAACCGCCGCACTTATCCAGCTTGATGTTGATCATCTCGTAGCGATTGCGCAGCTGCGCGATGTCTTCACGTGTGTGGCAGCTCTCATCGGCACACACCGGAATCGGGTGCGCGAAGCGCTGCAACTCCTGATCCTGGCCCGCCGGAAGCGGCTGCTCGACCATCGCGATGTTAAAACTCGCCAGCGCGTTGAACAGGCTGGGCAAATCCACGCCCGACCAGGCTTCATTGGCATCAATGATTAAGGTGGCGCGCGGCGCTGCCTGTCGAATCGCGGCGACTTTTTCCAGAATCTCGTCGCGATTGAGTTTGATTTTCAGCAGGATGGCGCCGCGTGATACCGCATCGGCAGCGGCGGCGGCCATGTTCTCGATGGAATCGAGGCTAAGGGTTTCGGCGGTGATCACCGATGGCGGCTGACGACGCTCGCACTGTTGCCACAGCGTGTGCTTCGCCAGCGCGGCATCAAGTCGCCACAGCGCGCAGTCCAGCGCATTACGCGCTGAACCGGCAGACAAACGGCTTTGCAGATCGAGGCGGCTCAGGCCCGCTTCCATGTCGGCGCGCAGCGCTTCCAGTTCAGCGTTGACGCTTTCTGGCGTTTCATCGTAGCGCGGCGTGGGCGTACATTCGCCGCGGCCAATAAAGCCGTTCTGCTCCAGCGTCACGCGAATCACCGTGACCGCCGTGCGTGTGCCGCGCGAGATGGCAAACGGACGCGCCAGCGGCAGCTCCAGCACTTCAATCTGCATGCGCCGCATAATTAGCCTCGCTCCTGCAGCAGCGCGGCGATATCCGTAATGCCAAAACGCACCGGATCGGTGGCTGGCACGCCGAATTGTGCGCTGATTTCGGCGCAATAGGCGCGCGCTTCTTCTTCGCTGTAGTTTGAGGTGTTGATGGCGAAACCGGCCAGTTGCACCGCGTCGCTGGTAACGTGCGCCGCGCGCAGGTTGGCTTCGACGCAATCTTTCAGGCTGACCATCGGCTGATGCGGCAGATGACGCATATGCGGACGGCCCATTTCATGGCACATCACCAGCCAATGCGGCTGCGCACCGTGAATCAGGCCCATGCTGACGCCAGCGTAGGAAGGATGGAACAGCGAACCCTGGCCTTCAACTATATCCCAGTGATCGGCGTCATTGGCCGGTGACAGCGCTTCGACCGCACCGGCGATGAAGTCGGCAATCACTGCATCAATCGCGATACCTTCGCCCGCCACCAAAATACCGGTCTGACCGGTGGCGCGGAAATCGGCTTTCATGCCGCGTTCACGCATCGCGGCTTCCAGCGCCAGCGAGGTGTACATCTTGCCTACCGAGCAGTCGGTGCCGACAGTAAGTACACGCTTACCTGTGCGCTTCTTACCGCTGCCTACTTCCAGTTTTGGACGCATGTGGCGCAGGTCGAACAGCTCAACACCGAACTCTTTAGCCAACGCCACCAGCTCTGGCTCATCCACCAGACGATGGTGCAAACCGCTGGCAACGTTCATCCCGGCAGAGATGGCGCTTTTTACCGTGTCGAGCCAATGCGTGGGCAAGTAACCGCCGGCATTCGCGGTGCCGAGCACCAGCGTTTTAGCACCGCGCGCTTTGGCAGCGGCAATGTCGAGGACCTCGAGGCCCAGCGATACGGTGCAGCCCGGCAATTTGATTTCGCCAACGCACTGCTCTGGACGCCAGACGTGGATGCCGCGTGCGGTTTTAGCGGCCAGTGGATCGGTTACGTCGCCGAGGAAGAGTAAATAAGGTTGTGGGATCAGCATGATGTTTCTCGTTTCAGACGGTTTATAGGGCCTGAATTGACTATTTCATGCAGGAGATGGGGTGACGAATGCTTGTTTAGTTGCGGGGTATAACGTGCGGCTATAGCCAGATCGAAATCTGATGGCTGAAGGGTTTTATCAGCGAGTTAGGGTAAAAATGGGCGGGTTTACGGCTGGAGAGATAAGAAAACAGTTGATAACCACAGGTCGATCCCTGACCGCGATTATCGAGGGTATTCTGTTAGCGCTGGATTAATGCTGTGCGCCTGGCGGTACGTGCTTGAAGGTTTCAACGTAAGCGTTAAACACGTAGCGGAAAAAGCGTTTCATAAGGCACCTGGTTCAAAAATTGTTGAAGAAATACGCAAAAAGTATAGCCGCGGAGCGTTTTTACCGCAATTATTTTTGAAGTAGATCACAGAATTGGGGTTTGGTGCGGATGTGAAGAAGAGGTCGCCATGAATGGCGACCCTACAAATTAAAACCAGCCTAAATGCTCGCTTAAAATGGTGCAGCCAATGCTGATCAGCACTACGCCGCCCAGCACTTCGGCCCATTTGCCCATCACCGGACCGATAAAACGGCCCACCAGCACGCCGGTGGTCGCCATAATAGTGGTAGCGGCGCCAATGGTGATGGCGGTCATGATGATATTCACCTGCAGGAACGCCAGGCCAACACCCACTGCCAGCGCATCAAGACTGGTAGCGACAGCAGTTAACGCCAGCACCATAAAACCGTGACGCTGCGGCGCTTCGCAAGGCTCATCGGCGGTTTGACGGAAGCCCTCCATCATCATACGGCCGCCCAGCACGGTTAACAGCACGAACGCCACCCAGTGATCCCACGCCATGATGTAGCGGCTGGCCGCAAGACCAATTGCCCAGCCAATCAGCGGCGTTAACATCTCGATGACGCCAAAGATCAAACCGGTACGCAGCGCTTCTTTGAAATTTGGGCGATGCAGTGATGCGCCTTTGCCCAATGCTGCGGCAAAAGCGTCCATCGACATGCCAAAGGCCAAAATCAGGGTTGCGATAAATGTCATGGGTTTTCAATCAATGCTGCGGAACAGGCGCTAAAGCCGCTACTTCTCCGCATTTATTGTTCAGTAATGAAAAAGTGCGCGCAGTCTAACACGCAAAAACGGCAAAAAAAAGACAGTAAAATCAGGGATTTAAGTATAGCAAAGGCTATAACTCTTAACTTTCGCTATTTTTGACGCTAAGTGAATGGAATAGAAGAAATTTCTTAGAGCGATTCGGCGCGGGGATTGCACCGTAGCGCGGTTTTATGCGCTAATGCCCGCGCTAACTGATTTGGAAAATGACCATGAATAACCCATTCGAAACGCTGATCATCCCAGGCGGCATTCTGCTGCTGGGCTTTCTTTCTGCCCTGCTGCTGCCCGCGCCTTCATTTGGTATTGAGCTGGCAAAACAGCTGCAGGAAAGCCTGCATCTGATGGATGTTAATCAGCTGTATACCATCGTCTTTAGTTTGTGGTTTTTACTGCTGGGCGCGATTGAGTTTTTCGTGATTCGCTTCCTCTGGCGCCGCCGATCGCGCTGATCATTTTTCCGGCAAGGTGATGCATTTTTCTTCTGGCGGCACCCACGCCCAAGCTGAAATTCATCACCACAAAAATGTAACATTACTTTTACACGATATGGCGAAATATCGCGCAACATAAAATCCGCATAAATAATCAATTTAGTTAAAAGTCATAATTTTCAACACATTAAAATGTGACACGCCTCACTCACCGTTTTCAACCCCACCAAAAGCACTCACAATAGCGTAACAACTGCATTACTCTAACCGTCTGATTAAGAGATAAAAATCCCTTATGACCGCGGGGTTGAGCTGATTAATTCTTATGCTGAATCATTTCCGCCTTTAAAAAATAAACAAACGTTTAATTCCGATACGAGAATGTTATATTCGAATGCATATGCATAACGTGCAGTTAACCGTTATCGTCCCCATGACTTATACCTGAGTCTTAACCTTTGAGAGATAGCGCCACGCGCTCGAAAGAAGCGCGGCTATTTCGCCTGCGAACCTGTTGAGCTTCAGGTCAACAGAGAGAGGAGATGTCGCCTCATGAGTACTACTGCGGTAAATCTGGCGCTCGCCGCCGCTGGCATGGAAAGTGCAAACCTTCAGGAACGAAAAGACGTCGACGTACTGCTGATTGGCGCAGGCGTGATGAGTGCGACTTTGGGCGCATGGCTGCAAGATCTCGAGCCTGACTGGTCGATTGAGATGGTTGAACGTCTTGATGACGTGGCTGTTGAATCCTCTAATGGCTGGAACAACGCCGGAACCGGACACGCCGCGCTGGCGGAGCTCAACTATACGCCGCAGAAGGCGGATGGCAGCATCGACATCGCCAAAGCGGTGGCGATTAACGAATCGTTCCAGATTTCGCGCCAGTTCTGGGCCTATCACGTTCAGAAAGGCAACCTGCGCAATCCTAAAAGCTTTATCCACAGTACGCCGCACATGAGCTTCGTTTGGGGCGACGATAACGTTGAATTCCTGCGCAAGCGTTTCAATGCGTTGCAGAAAAGCACGCTGTTCCGTGGCATGAATTACTCTGAAGACCGCGATCAAATCACCGAGTGGATTCCGCTGGTGATGAACGGGCGTGACAGCAAGCAGAAAGTGGCGGCTACCTGGACCGAAATGGGCACCGACGTGAACTTCGGTGAAGTAACGCGTCAGCTGATTGCTTCTTTAGAGAAGAAAGCCAATTTCCGTCTGCGTCTGCGCCAGGAAGTGCGTGATATCAAACGCCTGAGCGACGGTCGCTGGCAGGTCACGCTGCATAATCTGGCCAGCGGTGAAAATCGCATGCTGACCACGCGCCAGCTGTTTATTGGTGCGGGCGGCGCGGCGTTGCCGCTGCTGCAGAAATCCGGCATTCCGGAAGTGAAAGGCTACGCCGGTTTCCCGGTGGGCGGTTCATTCCTGGTGACGGAAAATCCTGACGTCGTGAAACAGCACATGGCGAAGGTTTATGGCAAAGCCAGCGTCGGCGCACCGCCGATGTCGGTGCCGCACGTCGATACCCGCGTGCTGGATGGCAAGCAGGTGCTGCTGTTTGGGCCGTTTGCGACCTTCTCTACCAAATTCCTCAAGCAGGGTTCGCTGCTGGATATGTTCGGCGCGATGAACACCAGCAACCTCAAGCCGATGGTGCAGGTTGGCCTGAAGAGTTTCGACCTGGTGAAATATCTGGTTGATCAGGTTTTGCAAAGCGACAGCGATCGTATGGAAGCGTTGCGCGCTTACGTGCCGCAGGCGAAGCAGGAAGATTGGCGTTTAGTCACTGCCGGCCAGCGCGTGCAGATCATCAAGAACGATGCCGTTGAAGGCGGCGTGCTACGTCTTGGTACCGAAGTGGTGACCTCGGAAGATGGCTCGATTTCCGCCTTGCTGGGTGCTTCGCCGGGTGCTTCCACCGCCGCACCGATTATGCTTGAGCTGATGGCGAAAGCCTTCCCGGAACAGATGCGTTCACCGGAATGGCAGACCAAAATCCGCATGGTGATCCCATCGTGGGGCCGCAAGCTGAACGGCGACGTCGCATTGACCGAGAAAGTGCTGGCCGATACCAGCCGTGTGCTGCAACTCGATTACGAGCCGGTGATTACACCTGATGCCGCCAACGATGAAGCGCGCGAAACGGCGCACGTGGTGGGGAAGTAATAAGGTAGTTCTATCCTGGTCGCCATGAATGGCGACCCTACAAGGGGTGAGCGTCGCTCGCCCCTTATTCCTTTTTTCTATTCCCCCGTAATTAATGACATCGTTGATTATATTTAATGATTGCGTTAATTAAATGCTAAAAAACCTTTCCCTGTATAAAATTGATTTAACTGACTTCGCATACTCTCTATACGCGAATTGATGCAATCATATTAACCCGCATCAAATATCTCTTAATGTATAATGAGGTCATTGCGATGACAGTGAAAAATGATTATTTATCCTGCGCCATTCGTTTTCTCAATAAAAAAGATACCATCGCCCTGCGGTTATCTTTGATCGTTGTTTTCCTATTTTTTGGTATCGCCAAGTGGTTTGAATTTGAAGTGGAGGCGCTGACTCCGATAATTACCACAACATGGCTCAGTATTTTGAAGGACATGCTGGGACTGCATGGCACCAGCTACTTTCTTGGCGTAGTGGAATTAACCACCGTGGCGCTGCTGGTGCTGGGATTCAAAAATCCGATGGCGGGTGCCGCTGGCGCCACGTTGATCGTTTTAACGGGTGTGGTGACATTGAGCCTACTACCACAGCTTGGCACGATCGATAGTTTTATACTAAAAGATATTATGGTTGTAGCTATTGGTTTAACATTGCTTAAAAAAGATTTAATTCGCTGGCAGCAAGCTTAAGCTCACCTCCCAAACAATGAATTATTCAAAGAGATAATATGATCATGGAACAACAATTCTCTGAAGCTGATGAAGCTTATATGACAAAAAAAATACCTCAATATATAGATGCGTTGGTTGAGAAGATTAATGACAAAATTATTGAAACAGAAACGACTGCCAGCTGGGATTTTGTTTCGCGCGGCATTACCTTTAATGACCACTTCCCCGCTAATGCCGATTTTTTGACAATCAGCGTGGTTGAAACGCTTTTTCATAAACTCCACGCCGGAGATAAAGACTTAGCTGAATTAATGCTGACGATGATGGGTAAACAAGCAGGAATTGAGCTAAAACGGTGTTAATATTTTATCGCAATGAAAACGCTTTTAAACCCACGTTGCTGCGTAATAAGCAGCAACGTGGATAATGAATATGATTAACTCAACAATACCGCGTCGTACAACATCCAGCCCGTTGTCGCCACCAGCGATAGCGCCATTAAGCTGTTAAACGCCTGGCGCTTCCACGCGATTTGCAGATGATTGCGTAAACGATCGCCGAGCGCTGCCCAAATCAAAATGCACGGCAGATTCAGTGCCGCAAATCCCAGCAATACCGTCAGCACGCCGTTGCTGTTGGCGTACATCAGCGCCACGTTGGTGACCATCAGCCAGGCTTTGGGATTGACCGCTTGAAACAGGATGCCGCCCACCAGCGTCATCGGACGCGGACGTTCACGCAGTTGCGGCGCGCCGGCACGGAAAATCTTCCACGAAAGCCACAGCAGATAGCTACAACCAACCACCGTCAGCGGCAGGCGAATCGCACCCATCCAGTGCAGCAGCGCATCGAGCGCCACACTCGCCAGCAGCATCTGTATCGCACAGCCCAGCAGGATGCCAAACAGCATCGGCAGCGTGCGTTTAAAGCCAAAGTTAACGCCCGACGTCGCCAGCAACAGGTTGTTCGGGCCTGGCGTGATCGACATAACGGTGACGTAGCTGAAGAATGAGGGATCAAGCATGATGCGCTTCCTGAAGAATCAATGATGTCTTCATGCTAGTGCGAACGCTGCAATGGAAACAGAGACACAAAACCACTATTGTAATGGATACAGTTGTCTCAAAAATGAATTGTACCTATTGCGCGCGGAGGCTTTTGTGTCCCTTCCACTTTCATCTGGTCAAACGCTGTATCAGCAGCTGGTCGATAGCTTTGCCGAGTCGATTCATCAGGGCACGTTGAAGCCCGGTAAGCGGCTACCGGCGATACGTCGCGTGGCACAATCGCATCAGGTGAGTATCAATACCGTACTTAATGCCTGGCAAATTCTCGAAGATCGCGGCTTGATTGAATCGCGTCCGCAGTCGGGTTATTACGTGCGTGGCGTGCTGCCCGCCGTGACGCGCCCGGTAAAACCGCTGCCAGCAAAAATCAACGATCCTAGTGCGCAGAAGCTGGAGCTGATTGAGCAAGTGTTCGCGGCGCAAAATAATCCCGATTACACCAATATCTCGCTGGCCTGTCCGCAGGATGGCACCTTCTATCCGGCGGCGCGAATAGCGCGAATTACTGCGTCGATTTTGCGCCAGAATCCCGACATTATCGGACGCTATGCGCTTCCGCCTGGTAGTGAGCGCTTACGGGAGGAGATTGCGCGTCGCGCCCTGCACAACGGCATCAACCTGCCGCCGCAGGCGATCACGCTGACGCATGGCTGTATGGAAGCGCTCCAGTTGGCGCTGCGTGCGGTGACCAAACCCGGCGATTGCATTGGTTTAGAGTCGCCAACCTATTTCTTCCTGTTCCCGCTGCTGGCGTCGCTGGGTTTGAAGGCGCTGGAAATTCCCACCGATCCGCAGCAGGGACTGTCGCTGGATGCGCTGGAGATGTTGTTACAGGAGAAGCGGATTCAGGCGGTGATCGCCATGCCGGGCGCGCAGAACCCGTTGGGATACGTGATGCCGCTGGAGAACAAAAAGCGGCTGGCGAAGTTAGTGAATACTTACCACGTTCCACTGCTGGAGGATGGTTTGTATGACGAATTGCAGTTTGAGTGGCCGCTGTCGCCGCCGGTTAAGGCGTTTGATAGCGATGGCTGGGTGATTTACTGCACCAGCTTTACCAAAACCGTGGCGCCCGATTTCCGCGTCGGCTGGACTGCCGCCGGGCGTTTTCATGACGCCATCGCTCACCTCAAAGCGGTTTCGTCGATGGCGGAATCACGCTTGCTGAGTGAAACCCTGGCCGAATTCCTTGCCAGCGGCGGCTACGATCATCATCTGCGCACGCTGCGTCGGCGCTATGCCGCCAATCTGGATGCGGCGCGCGGTATCCTGGCCCGCCACTTTCCGCAGGGCACGCGCGCTACCCTGCCGCGCGGCGGGTTTGTTTTTTGGGTCGAACTGCCGGGAAATATCGATACCGTGGAGATGTTCCATCGTCTGCTGCAGGAGCAAATCTGTGTGACGCCAGGCGCGCTCTACTCGCTGAGCGATCGTTATAAACACGCCTTGCGTCTCTCCTGCTGCTATCCGTTCGATGAGCGTTATACGTGGGCATTGCAGCGTACCGGCGCGCTGGCCTGCGAGATGACAGGTCTGGCGCCGGGACAGGATCAGGGTTTGCCGTTGCGGCCCCAGGTGGTGTAAGGCTCGCGCTCGGTCAGACGCTCGTAATAGGTCTGGACCGCCGGGAAGTTAGGATGCTCCAGCGGGGTTTCAAACCAGCGATTCACCGCCAGACCAACCGGAATATCTGCCAGCGAGAAGTTGCGGCCTGCGACGTAGCGCCCGGTTTTCTCCAGATGCTGGTTGAGAATGTTCATGGTGTGCGTCCAGCCTTTAACGGCCGCCGCCAGCAAACGGGGATCCTGATGCGCTGGCGAGTTGCGCACCAGTGACATAAACGCGTAGCGCCATGAGGTATTGAGTTCGGTGGCTTGCCAATCCATCCACTGATCGACCGGCGCGCGTGCGCGTGGATTGTCAGGATAGAGCCATTCGCCGCCATTGCTGTTGGCGAGATAGCGCAGAATGGTGTTGGATTCCCACAGCACGAAGTCGTCCTCAATAATTACCGGGACCATGGCGTTGGGATTGAGCGCCATAAACTCTGGCGAGTGCAGCGATTGCGGATCATCGCCCCAGGGTTCTAATTCGTACGCAATATCGAGTTCTGCGCATAGCCACAGAACTTTTCGCACGTTAATTGAAGAAGTACGGCCAAGAACTTTTAACATTGCGGACTCCGATTCCAGAATTCTTAATCTATTCATAGCCCTGTTGCTGGCCTTTCGCAATCAGCAGGATGTAAATCCCGATTTCAGACAACCTCAACGAGGAAGGAGTGACAATGAAGGTCGCATTTAAACAGGTGGATGTGTTTACCTCATCGGCGTTTAAAGGTAATCCGCTGGCGGTGATTATGGATGCACAGGGATTGAGTGACGCGCAGCTGACGGCGATTGCGCGCTGGACCAATCTGTCCGAAACCACCTTTGTGCTGCCGCCACAGGATGCGGCGGCAGATTACCGCGTGCGCATTTTTACCGTGGAAGGCGAACTGCCGTTTGCCGGACATCCGACGCTCGGCACGGCGCATGCGCTGCTGGAAGCGGGCTGGCCGCTGAAAACGCCGGGCAAAATCGTGCAGGAGTGCGGCGTAGGTCTGGTTGAGGTGAAAATCAGCGATGACGGCGCGCTGGCCTTTGCGGCACCCGCCGCAAACTTAACGCCCTTCAGCGATGCGCTGATGAGCAGCGCGCTGAACAGTGAAGCTTTCGATCTCAGCCAAACGTCGACCATCGTTGATATGGGCATTCGCTGGTTGCTGATTCCGATGAGTAGCGCGC
This sequence comes from Pantoea sp. SOD02, assembly GCF_024707505.1. Lineage (GTDB taxonomy): Bacteria > Pseudomonadota > Gammaproteobacteria > Enterobacterales > Enterobacteriaceae > Pantoea > Pantoea symbiotica. Next base: position 4,007,438 of record NZ_CP102604.1, read on the forward strand.
AAGCGGTGCTGGATGTGGTGCCGTCAGCTGCCGATTTACACCGTTTACAGCAGCATGCCGAGGTGAACGGCACAGCGATTTTTGGTGCGTTACCGGCGGACGAAAACGAGCAGTATGAAGTGCGCGCATTGCTGGTTGAGAACGGCAGTTTGACCGAAGATCCCGTGACCGGCAGCGCCAACGCCTGTCTGGCACGTTACTTCGAGGCGAACCACCAAACGCGGGATTATCGGGCGCGTCAGGGCAGCGCGATTCAGCGTGAAGGTCGGATTCAGGTGAGTTTTACGGATAAGGCGATCTGGATTGGCGGCCAAACGGTGACGGTGATTGATGGGACGATTGATCTGTAAGGTTGCCATTTATGGCAACCTGGCTGGCATCGCTGTTTAACGAGGTCGCCATGAATGGCGACCCTACGGATTACAGGCCTTGGCCGCCGGATGCTTCGATGCGCTGCGCGGTGATCCAGCCGGTTTCATCGCTGAGGATCGCGCTGATGGCATCGCCGATATCATCCGGCAAGCCGACGCGGCCCAGCGCGGTCACCGAGGCGATATGATCGTTGAGATCTTTGGTATCACGCACGCGACCGCCGCCGAAGTCGGTTTCAATCGCGCCTGGCGCCAGAATGTTGACGCGGATATGGCGCTCGCCCAACTCTTTTGCCTGATAGCGAGTTAATACTTCCATCGCGCCTTTAATTGAGGCGTAAGTGCCTGAACCCGGCAGCGTCAAACGGGTTAAACCGCTGGAGATATTCAGGATGCGTCCACCATCAACGATCAGCGGCAGCAGTTTTTGCGTCAGGAAGAACGGCCCTTTGAAGTGCACATTCACCAGCGCGTCAAACTCATCTTCGGTGGTCTCGGCGAACAGCTTGTAGTGACCATGACCGGCGTTGTTCACTAAATAATCAAAGTTGTTACGCTGCCAGGTTTTCTGCAGCGCTTCTTTCACCTGCGCCACGAAGCCGTCGAACGTGCTGGTATCGCCCACATCCAGCTGCAGCGCCACCGCACGCGCACCCAGCGCTTCAATCTCTTGCACTACCGCCTGCGCTTCTTCCGCGTGACCGCGATAGGTAAACAGGATATCGGTGCCTTTGGCGGCCAGTTTCAGCGCCCCATTCTTGCCTAAACCGCGATTTCCGCCGGTAATCAATGCAATTTTATGACTCATGTTTCGCTCCAGTTGGAAAATTGAACACGTGTTAAGGATATTCGTGAATAATTGATCTATAAACGCAGAGGAATACGCAGCACTGTTTCACTAACAACAACAATCGGTGAACAACATGGATAAAATTCACGCAATGCAGGTTTTTGTGCGAGTGGCAGAAATGGGCAGTTTTACCCGTGCGGCAGAAAGTTTAGGTTTACCGAAAGGCAGCGTATCGCGCCAGCTGCAGGCGCTGGAGAATCAAATGGGGACGCGCCTGCTGCATCGCACCACGCGACGCGTGCATCTGACGCAAGACGGCCTGGTTTATTACGATCGCTGCCTCGATTTACTTTCGATGCTCGACGACATGGACAGCCTGTTCCAGCACGATCCCGGCACCTTAAGCGGCAAGCTGCGCGTGGATATGTCGGTGGCGATGGCAACCGGCTTTGTGCTGCCGCGCCTGCCAGAATTTTTGCAGCACTATCCCGGCCTGGAAATTGAGCTGAGCAGTAGCGATCGCCAGGTCGATGTGATTCGCGAAGGCTTTGACTGCGTGGTGCGCGTTGGCGAGCTGAAAGATTCCGGGCTGATTGCGCGGAAAATCGGTTCGCACGCCTTGATCAACTGCGCCAGCCCCGGCTACCTTTCCCGCTTCGGCATGCCGGTGCGGCTGGAAGATCTGTCACAACACGCGATGGTGCATTACACCCAGCAGCTTGGACAACCTTCGCTGGGCTTTGAATATTTTGATGGTAAACAGTGTCATTACGTTCAAACCGGCGGCGTAGTGACGGTAAACAGCACCGAAACCTATCGCGCGGCGTGCATGGCCGGGCTCGGCATTATTCAGGTGCCGGCGATTGGCGTGCAGCCGCTGCTGGAGTCAGGACAACTGGTTGAAGTACTGCATCACTTCCCGGCGAAACCGATGCCGATCTCGCTGCTTTACCCGCATCGCCGTAACGTGGCGCGTCGCGTACGCGTGTTTATGGAGTGGTTAAGCCACGTCTTGCAGGAGTACGTCACATAAGGCGCTATAATTGTATTTTCGCAGTGAACAGGATGACTATCGTCTATGACGGACAAAAAACCTATAGAGACAGCGGCCAAGGCAGAAGCCAAGCCGCTAATTGATATTAAAACCGGCAATAAAACCGTGGATGGCTCGATTCAAAATGTGTCGCGCTTCGCTGCCTGGTTTCAGGCGATTCCGGCAGTGGCGCATTTTATGCGCGCGCTGGAACGCTTTAACGATCGCCTTGGCAGCCAGTTTGGCGCGGCGATCACCTACTTCTCATTTCTTTCACTGATACCGATTTTGATGGTCTCCTTTGCGGCGGTCGGCTTTGTGCTGGCGTCGAATCAGGATTTGCTCACCGAGTTGATCAACAAAATCGTTAACAGCATCAGCGATCCGACGCTGGCAACCACGCTTAAGAATACGGTGAACACCGCGATTCAGCAGCGCGCCACAGTGGGGATAACCGGTTTGCTGCTGGCGCTCTACTCCGGCATTAACTGGATGGGCAATTTGCGTGAAGCGGTACGTGCGCAGTCGCGCGACGTGTGGGAACGCACGCCAGACGATCAGGAGAAACTCTGGAAGAAGTACGCACGCGATCTGCTTTCGCTGCTGGGTTTGATGTTTGCGCTGGTGATTACGCTGTCGCTGACCTCGATTGCCGGTGCGGCGCAGGCGGCGATCGTTAATGCGCTCGGGCTGGAAGACATTGAGTGGCTGCGCCCGGCGATGACGGTGATTGCGTTATCTATCTCCATCTTTGCTAACTATCTGCTGTTCCTGTGGATCTTCTGGATTCTGCCGCGCCACAAGCCTCGTAAAAAAGCACTGTTCCGTGGCACGCTGCTGGCGGCGATTGGTTTTGAGGTGATTAAGTTTGTGATGACGCTGACGCTGCCGAAGCTGGCGACTTCTCCATCGGGTGCCGCTTTTGGTTCGGTGCTCGGCTTGATGGCGTTCTTCTACTTCTTTGCGCGTTTGACGCTGTTCTGCGCCGCATGGATCGCCACCGCTAAATACAAAGATGATAAAGAGATGCCGCAGCCGCATCAGGCTAAATAAGCCGACGAAGTTGTTACAATTGCCGTACTAGCTAAAAATGTTTCCTGCTGGCTACTTTTTCAGCAAAAACCAGCAGGAAACGCTAAAGGGTCACTTTAATTTGGCCCTTTTGCAGAGATTCCCGCCAAAAAAATGACACTTCCCGTTCCCATCCGCCACTGATTGCAGCAACTCAGAAATTATCCACTTATTCGCCGAAAAAGCCCGGTCTGACGCGGTTTTTCGCCATTGAATGCCGCAAACCAGGTGCGTAAGATTCTCTGTCTACATTTACAATTAAGAAACACTTATGCAAGCCTCCATCACAGAAACACTCGACAAAAAACACGACGACGCGCCGGTCAATTCACGTGGCAAAGTGGTTGTGGCATCGCTTGTCGGTACCGCCATTGAGTTCTTCGATTTCTATATCTATGCCACCGCCGCGGTGATTATTTTCCCGCACATCTTCTTCCCGCAGGGCGATCCGACCGTGGCCACGCTGCAGTCGCTGGCAACCTTTGCGATCGCCTTCGTGGCGCGTCCTATCGGTTCTGCCGTGTTTGGACATTTTGGCGACCGCGTTGGCCGTAAAGCAACCTTGGTGGCATCGCTGCTGACCATGGGCGTTTCGACGGTGCTGATTGGTTTGCTGCCAGGATATGAAACCATTGGCGTGGCAGCGCCACTGCTGCTGGCGCTGGCGCGTTTTGGTCAGGGCCTTGGACTCGGTGGCGAATGGGGCGGCGCAGCACTGCTGGCGACCGAAAATGCCCCGGCGAAAAAACGTGCGCTTTATGGCTCATTCCCACAGCTCGGCGCGCCGATTGGCTTCTTCTTCGCTAACGGCACCTTCCTGCTGCTTTCATGGTTGCTGACCGACGAGCAGTTCATGAACTGGGGCTGGCGCGTGCCGTTTATTCTCTCTGCGGTATTGGTGTTAATTGGCCTGTATGTGCGCGTTTCGCTGCATGAAAGCCCGGTATTCGCCAAAGTGCAGAAAGAGAACAAGCAGGTGAAAATGCCGATTGGCACGCTGCTGAGCAAGCATCTGACCGCCACCATTCTCGGCACTTTCATCATGCTCGCCACTTACACGCTGTTCTACATCATGACCGTGTACTCGATGAGTTACGGCACCGCGCCCGCGCCGGCAGGTCTTGGCTATTCGCGTAACAGCTTCCTGTGGATGCTGATGGTGGCGGTAATTGGTTTTGGTGTGATGGTACCGATTGCCGGTCTGCTGGCCGATCGCTTTGGTCGTCGTAAAACCATGATCACCATTACGTTGATGATTATCGCCTTTGCATTGATGTTCCCAATGCTGCTGGGTTCTGGCTCTCAGGTGCTGGTGATGGGCTTCCTGATCCTTGGTCTGAGCATTATGGGCCTGACGTTCGGTCCGATGGGCGCTCTGCTGCCAGAACTGTTCCCGACGGAAGTGCGTTATACCGGTGCATCCTTCTCCTACAACCTGTCGTCGATTCTTGGGGCCTCTGTGGCGCCTTATATCGCCACCTGGCTTAATGCTAATTACGGTTTGCAGGCGGTGGGTTTCTATCTGGCTTCGATGGCGGTGTTGACGTTGATCGCGCTGATTGCCTGTAAAGAGACGCGTAATCAGACGCTGTATGAAGCGGTGTGATTGATTGAGCGTTGAGAGAACCCGGCTTAGGCCGGGTTTTTTATTGGGTGCGGTTTAAACCAGGTCGCCATGAATGGCGACCCTACGTTGTAATCGACAATCTTACATAACAAAAAACCCCGGCAAGCCGGGGTTTTTATTGTGCTGAAAACGGTGTCTTGCGTGGCTTAGCCAGCGACAGCGATACGCTTCATATCGGTCATGTAGCCACGCAGTTTGCGGCCTACAGATTCGATTGGATGCTGACGAACGGCTTCGTTGACGTCACGCAGCTGTGCGTTATCAACCTGAGTACCTTCAACTGCTTTGCCCAGATCGCCCGGCTGCAGCGTGGTCATGAACTCTTTCAGCAGTGGAACTGCCGCGAAGGAGAACAGGTAGTTACCGTATTCTGCGGTATCCGAGATAACTACGTTCATCTCATACAGACGCTTACGTGCGATGGTGTTGGCAATCAGCGGCAGCTCGTGCAGTGATTCGTAGTAAGCCGACTCTTCGATGATGCCCGCGTCAACCATGGTTTCGAACGCCAGCTCAACGCCTGCTTTCACCATTGCAACCATCACTACGCCTTTGTCGTAATATTCCTGCTCTTCGATTTTGCCATCAAACTGCGGTGCGTTTTCGAATGCGGTTGCGCCAGTCTCTTCACGCCATGTCAGCAGGTTTTTGTCGTCGTTAGCCCAGTCAGCCATCATGCCTGAAGAGAATTCGCCAGAGATGATGTCATCCATGTGCTTCTGGAACAGCGGTGCCATGATGGTTTTCAGCTGCTCAGACAGCGCATAAGCACGGATTTTCGCCGGGTTAGACAGGCGATCCATCATCAGCGTGATGCCGCCGAACTTCAGTGATTCGGTGATGGTTTCCCAGCCGAACTGAATCAGTTTTTCGGTGTATGCCGCGTCGTGACCTTCAGCCACCAGCTTGTCGAAGCACAGCAGAGAACCGGCCTGCAGCATACCGCACAGAATGGTCTGCTCGCCCATCAGGTCAGATTTCACTTCCGCAACGAAGGAAGATTCCAGCACGCCCGCGCGGTCGCCGCCGGTCGCTGCTGCCCAGGCTTTAGCAATCGCCATGCCTTCGCCTTTTGGATCGTTTTCCGGGTGAACGGCGATCAGCGTAGGAACACCGAAACCACGCTTGTACTCTTCACGTACTTCAGTACCCGGGCACTTCGGTGCCACCATCACTACGGTGATGTCTTTACGAATGGTTTCGCCCACTTCAACGATGTTGAAACCGTGTGAGTAACCCAGCGCAGCGCCATCTTTCATCAGCGGCTGAACAGCCTGAACTACCGCGGAGTGCTGCTTGTCTGGCGTCAGGTTTACTACCAGATCGGCCTGTGGGATCAGCTCTTCGTAAGTACCGACTTTGAAGCCGTTATCGGTCGCTTTGCGGAAAGAGGCACGCTTCTCAGCAATCGCTTCAGCACGCAGGGCATACGCCACGTCCAGACCAGAATCACGCATGTTCAGGCCCTGGTTCAGACCCTGAGCACCACAACCAACGATGACCACTTTCTTGCCTTTCAGGAAGCTAGCGCCATCTGCGAATTCGTCGCGTGACATGAAACGACATTTGCCCAGCTGCGCTAACTGGTTGCGCAGATTCAATGTGTTGAAGTAATTAGCCATGGGTACTCCGGTTAGATGTTGTGTTTGTTTTTGTTCAGTAACGACGTTGTCTCTTACGCCGCGAATGACCCCATCATATGACAGGAAATCCGTTGCTTAAATTGATATATTAGCAAGGTCACATTGCAAAATTTGCAACATAACCTTGAGGCGATACGCGCATGGATTTACGAGACCTGAAACTCTTCCTTCATCTGGCTGAAAGCTGCCACTTTGGCCGCACTGCGCGTGCCATGCACGTCAGCCCTTCAACCCTATCGCGCCAGATTCAGCGCCTGGAAGAGGATGTCGGTCACGCGCTGTTCCTGCGTGATAACCGCACCGTGACGCTAACCGAAGCCGGTGAGCGCCTGCGCCAGTTTGCGCAGCAGACGTTGCTGCAGTATCAGCAGTTGCGCCATGTGATGGATCTTAACGGCCCTTCACTGAGCGGCGAGCTGCGCCTGTTTTGCTCGGTGACCGCCGCTTACAGCCATCTGCCACCGATTCTTGACCGCTTTCGCGCCGAACATCCGCAGGTAGAGATCAAACTTACTACCGGTGATGCCGCCGATGCGATTGAGATGGTGCAATCCGGTGATGCCGATCTCGCCATTGCCGGTCGTCCAGAATCGCTGCCCGCCAGCATAGATTTTACGCCACTGGGCCTGATTCCGCTGGTGCTGATCGCCCCGGCGCTGCCTTGTCCAGTACGCAATCAGGCAACGCAGGAGCAACCCGATTGGGCGCAAATTCCGTTTATCCTGCCGGAACAAGGACCTGCGCGCCGTGGTATCGATTTATGGTTCCGCCGCCAGCGCATTCCCAATCCGCAGATTTATGCCACGGTTTCTGGTCATGAAGCGATTGTGTCGATGGTGGCGCTGGGATGCGGTATTGCGCTGTTACCGGATGTGGTGCTGGAGAACAGCCCGGAACCGGTGCGCAATCGCGTACTAACGCTAGAGAATGTGGAGTCTGTTGCGCCGCTGGAACTCGGCGTTTGCGTACAAAAAAAGCGGCTCGGAGAGCCGCTTATCAATGCGTTCTGGCACCAGCTGTAATTACTGCCCGGCGAGGAAGAAACGGAACGCCGGGTTGTTCGCTTCGTCATGCCATTCGTAACCCAACGCGGTGAGATGGGTTTCGAAATCCGGTTCCTGATCGTTGGCTTCAAAGGCTGCCAGCACGCGGCCGTAATCGGTGCCGTGGCTGCGATAATGGAACAGCGAGATATTCCAGTGCGCGCCAAGCGTCTGCAGGAACTTCAGCAGCGCGCCCGGTGCTTCCGGGAATTCAAAGCTAAACAGGCGTTCGCGCAGCGGCTTCGATGGACGTCCGCCCACCATGTAGCGCACGTGCAGCTTGGCCATTTCATCATCCGACAGATCCACCACGTTATAACCGGCTTCGCTCAGTTGGCTGATGATCTCACTGCGTTCCTCCAGCCCGCGCGTTAAGCGCACACCGACGAAAATGCAGGCGTTATCCGCATCCGCGTAGCGATAGTTGAACTCGGTGATAGAGCGTCCGCCGATGGTCTGACAGAACTTGAGGAAACTGCCCTGCTGCTCTGGAATGGTGACCGCCAGCAGCGCTTCACGCTGTTCGCCCAGTTCGCAACGCTCGGAGACATAGCGCAAGCCGTGGAAGTTCACGTTGGCACCCGACAACACGTGCGCCAGGCGCTCGCCTTTGATGTCGTGCAGCTGGATGTACTTCTTCATCCCCGCCAGCGCCAGCGCACCAGAAGGTTCCGCCACGGCGCGCACATCTTCGAACAGATCTTTCACCGCTGCGCAAATCGCATCGCTATCCACGGTGATGATGTCATCGAGATACTCCTGACACAGGCGGAAGGTTTCGCTGCCGATGCGTTTGACCGCCACGCCTTCAGCAAACAAACCCACGCGCGGCAAATCAACCGGCTCACCCGCATCGAGCGCCGCCTTCAGACAGGCCGAATCTTCCGACTCCACGGCAATCACTTTGATCTGCGGCATAAGCTGCTTGATCAGCACCGCAACGCCCGCCGCCAGACCGCCGCCGCCGACCGGCACGAAGACGCGATCGAGATGCGCATCTTGCTGCAGCAGTTCCATCGCCAGCGTGCCCTGCCCGGCGATCACCGCCGGATGGTCAAACGGATGAACGAAGGTGTAACCCTGCTGCTCTGACAGCTCAATCGCCTTAGCTTTCGCCTCGTCGAAGTTGGCACCAAACAGATAAGCCTCACCGCCAAATGCGCGTACTGCATCAACCTTGATGTCTGCCGTGGCCAACGGCATCACAATCAGTGATTTGATGCCAAGCGTGCTGGCCGAGAGCGCCACGCCCTGCGCATGGTTGCCGGCCGAAGCCGTCACCACGCCGCGCGCTTTTTGCTCTTCGTTCAGCCCGGCAATCATCGCGTAAGCCCCGCGCAGCTTGAAGCTGTGCACCGGCTGACGATCTTCACGCTTCACCAGAATGGTGTTGCCAAGACGCGATGAAATTTTTTCCATTTTTTGCAGCGGCGTCACTTGGGCAATTTCATACACCGGTGAACGTAACACTGCGCGCAAATACTCCGCGCCGTTTGGCTTTGCGGAGAGCGGTTGAGACTCAGCCATTGGTTAGCCTCCCAGCTTAGACTTATCGCGCACCGCGCCTTTGTCTGCGCTGGTCGCCAGTGATGCATAGGCGCGCAGGGCAAAGGAGACTTCACGCACACGGCCGTGCGGGGTATAAGCCGCATCGCCACGCGCTTGCTCTTCTTCACGACGTGCGTGCAATTCGTTATCCGGTACCGCCAGCTTGATGCCACGGTTCGGGATATCGATTTCAATCATGTCGCCATCTTTCACCAGCGCGATAGTGCCGCCGCTCGCCGCTTCCGGAGAGGCGTGACCAATCGACAAGCCCGACGTACCGCCAGAGAAGCGACCATCGGTGATCAGTGCGCAGCTTTTGCCGAGGCCCATGGATTTCAGATAGGTGGTCGGATAGAGCATTTCCTGCATGCCCGGTCCGCCTTTCGGTCCTTCGTAGCGAATTACTACGACATCGCCAGCCACAACTTTGCCGCCAAGGATCGCTTCAACCGCATCATCCTGGCTTTCGTACACTTTGGCCGGGCCTTTGAAGGTGAGGATCTCTTTGTCTACGCCCGCGGTTTTAACGATGCAGCCATCTTCCGCAATGTTGCCGTAAAGCACGGCTAAGCCGCCATCCTGCGAGTAAGCGTGTTCGCGAGTACGAATACAACCTTCGGCACGATCGTCATCCAGCGTGTCCCAACGGCAATTCTGCGAGAACGCCTTGGTGGTACGAATACCAGCAGGACCGGCGCGGAACATATCCTTCACCGCCTGATCTTTGGTCAGCATGATGTCGTACTGATCCAGGGTTTCACGCATGCTCTGCTGCAAGATGTTGCGCGCGCTGGTGTCGATCAAACCGGCGCGATCTAACTCACCGAGAATGGCGATAACGCCACCCGCACGGTGCACATCTTCCATGTGATATTTCGGCGTGCTTGGCGCCACTTTACACAGCTGCGGTACTTTGCGAGACAAGCGATCGATATCGGAGATGTTGAAGTCGATTTCGCCTTCCAGCGCCGCTGCCAGCAGGTGCAGAACGGTGTTGGTGGAACCGCCCATGGCGATATCCAGCGTCATCGCATTCTCAAATGCGGCTTTGGTGGCGATGTTACGCGGCAGCATGTTGACGTCATCCTGCTCGTAATAGCGTTTGGTCAGGCTAACGATGCGCTTACCGGCATTGATGAACAGCTCTTTACGATCGGCGTGCGTGGCCAACAGTGAACCGTTACCTGGCTGCGACAAGCCCAGCGCTTCGGTCAGACAGTTCATCGAGTTGGCGGTGAACATACCGGAACAGGAACCGCAGGTTGGACAAGCAGAACGTTCGATCTGGTCGCTGTCGGCATCGCTGACGTTCGGGTTGGCGCCCTGAATCATTGCATCAACCAGATCCAGTTTGATGATTTGATCAGACAGTTTGGTTTTACCGGCTTCCATCGGGCCGCCAGACACAAAGATCACCGGAATGTTAAGGCGCAGTGACGCCATCAGCATGCCTGGGGTGATTTTGTCGCAGTTGGAGATACAGACCATGGCATCGGCGCAGTGCGCGTTGACCATGTACTCCACTGAATCGGCAATTAGCTCGCGTGAAGGCAGTGAATACAGCATGCCGCCATGACCCATGGCGATACCGTCATCCACCGCAATGGTGTTGAACTCTTTAGCCACGCCGCCAGCTGCTTCGATTTCCTCAGCAACCAGTTTGCCAAGATCGCGCAGGTGCACGTGGCCCGGTACGAATTGGGTGAATGAGTTGACCACGGCGATAATCGGTTTACCGAAATCATCGTCGGTCATTCCTGTCGCGCGCCACAAGGCACGGGCACCGGCCATGTTACGTCCATGGGTGGTGGTGGCGGAACGGTACTTAGGCATGCTCTATTTACTCCAGTAATAATCAGGTTGCGGGCGCCATCTGACGCCCGCAAAAAATCTCGTTATGCGTTAACCGGATCCAACCAGCCCCACTTGTCTTCCGTCTCGCCAGTGAACAGGCCAAAGAATGCCTTCTGGATACGACCGGTGACCGGACCACGTTTACCTTCGCCGACCTGAATGCCATCGACGCTACGCACCGGAGTGATCTCCGCTGCAGTACCTGACATGAAGACTTCGTCTGCCAGATACAGAGATTCGCGCGACAGAACCTGCTCACGCACTTCGATACCCATGTCTTGCGCCAGCTTAATGATGGCGTCACGGGTGATGCCTGGCAGCGCTGAAGAGGTGAACGGTGGCGTGAACAGAATGCCATCTTTCACTTCGAACAAGTTTTCGCCAGCACCTTCTGAAATATAGCCGTTGGTGTCGAGGGCGATACCTTCCTGATAGCCGTGGCGGCGCGCTTCGCTACCGACCAGCAGAGAAGAAAGATAGTTACCACCCGCTTTCGCGGCGGTCGGCAAGGTGTTTGGTGCAACGCGATTCCACGAAGAAACCATGGCGTCGATGCCGTTTTCCAGCGCTTCAGCGCCCAGGTAAGCACCCCAAGGGAAGGCGGCGATGATTACATCGGTGGTGTAGCCATCTGGCGGGTTCACACCCAGACCCACGTCACCGACGAAGGCCAGCGGACGGATATAAGCGCTTTTCAGTTTGTTCACGCGGATTACTTCGCGGCACGCTTCCATCAACTCATCAACGCTGGCTTTAATCGGGAAACGGTAAATTTTGGCGGATTCATGCAGACGCTTCATGTGCTCACGGTGGCGGAACACTACTGGACCTTTGTGTGAGTCGTAGCAACGCACGCCTTCAAACACAGAAGTACCGTAGTGCAGTGCGTGGGACATAACGCTGACCTTGGCGTCTTCCCACTTAACCATCTCACCATTGAACCAAATAAAGTCTGCTTTCTTCGTACTCATTGCTTTTTCCTTTGGCGACTATGCGCGGATTTGTTGTGTTGTCTGTTGTTGGATCTCGACGCAAGCGACATCCATAAGTTTGCTTAACTGCGAAGACAGTAAATCGACTGAGCGTTGGCTGGCAACGGTCATTTCGATATTAATGTTCTCGGCATTGACCGCAGAGGCCATATTCATCGCACACACCTGGAAACCACGGTGACGCACGACACGCAAAATGCGCTCCAATATTTCAGGACGAAAGCGGGCTTCGATAGACAATTGATGCTGATTCATGCGGTTTTCTCCATCATGTTTGCGTTGCTGGCACCCGGCGGTACCAATGGCCAGACGTTTTCATGCTCATCTATCGAAACATGCAGGAAGTAAGGACCTTCACTGTTCAGCAGAGCATCGAGGGCGGCGTCGACCTGATCTTTACGGCTAATGCGCTGGCCTGGAATATCAAAGGCGCTGGCCAGCGTGAGGAAATCGGGGTTATCGGTCAGGATGGTTTCGCTGTAGCGACCATCAAAGAACAGTTGCTGCCACTGGCGCACCATGCCGAGACGCTGGTTATCCAGCAGCAGAATCTTCACCGGCAATTTGCCGCGCTTGATAGTGCCCAGCTCCTGAATGTTCATCATGATGGAACCGTCACCAGATACGCAGATAACCGTATCTTCTGGACGTGCAACCTGCGCACCAATTGCAGCCGGCAAGCCAAAGCCCATGGTGCCGAGGCCGCTGGAGGTGATGAAGTTTTCTGGCGCGGTGAAACTCATGTGCTGTGCGGCCCACATCTGGTGCTGGCCGACGTCGGTGGTGACCACTGCGCTATCCGCTTTACGATCGGACAACTGCTTCAGCAACAACGGCGCGTAGATTGCTTCGCCTGGGTGATCGTAACGCCAGTCAAACTCGCTTTTCATCGCGCTGACTTCTTTGCGCCAGCCATCAATATGCATCGGCATGCTAAGTGCGGGCAGCACCTGATTCATATCGCCCTGCAGTGAAACGTGCGCGCGGCGCAGTTTGTTCAGCTCGGCAGGATCGATATCGATATGGATGACACTAGCGTGCGGTGCGAAGGTATCCAACTTGCCAGTAACGCGGTCGTCAAAGCGTGCGCCGACGGCAATCAGCAAATCACAGGATTGTACTGCGAGGTTAGCGGCTTTGGTGCCATGCATGCCCAGCATGCCGAGATAGAGATCGCTGCCGGCATCCGCGCTGCCGAGCCCTTTCAGGGTGGAAACCATCGGGATGCCGGTTTCCTTCGCCATGGCACGTAAGGCAGGAACCGCCTGCGCCATACCAACGCCGCCACCGATATACAGCATCGGCTTATGCGACTGCGCCATCAATGCGCGCGCCTCCGCAATATGCTGCGCTGAGTGGCTGACTTGTTCCTCAACCGGCAGCAGATGTGGCGTCAGTTCGCCGTTGGCGATCTGAATGTCTTTTGGGATATCAACCAGAACCGGGCCGGGACGACCAGATTGCGCGATGGCAAAAGCTTCTGCCATCACTGAAGGTAAATCATCAAGCGATTCAACGAGGAAACTGTGTTTGGTGCAGGCTAAGGATAAACCGAGAACGTCAATTTCCTGGAAGGCGTCGGTACCGATAAAGGCCGATGAGACCTGGCCAGTGATCGCTACAACCGGGATCGAATCCATCATCGCATCCGCCAGACCGGTGATCAGATTGGTGGCGCCCGGACCCGAAGTGGCGATACAGACGCCAGTCTTGCCGGTTGCGCGGGCATAACCGATGGCCGCCATCACCGCACCCTGCTCATGACGGCACAGTAGGTGTTCCACGCCGCCATCGTAGAGCGCATCGTACACTGGCATGATTGCGCCGCCAGGATAGCCAAACACTGTATCGACACCCTGCGCGCGTAAAGCCTGAACTACCCACTGTGCACCTGTCATGGTTATTCTCCTGTATTCCTAGGGGAACAACAGAATTTTATGCTACTGCTCATAATCTGTTCCTCGCTAATTTGCTGATATTTAGGCTGGTTAAAAAAAAACCCCCGAACCTTTCGGTGCGGGGGTTTTTGGAATTCCAGACTTGATTTTTAAGCCTTTCTTTCTCCAAGCGATGCCCCGCACGGTGGAATAATAATCACCACCACGCTAATCACGACTAGGCTAATCACTTGTAGAAGGGCTTTCATGTGTTGTTTGTTTTTTCGATTGTTCGAAGTAATACCTACAGAGTTATCATAGTTAGCACGTCATTGACAATAATTTTCATTGGGAATTTTTATGACGGCGCTGGCGGTTGTGCGTTATCACATTGTAAGTAAAAGGTTATTTACATTTGTGATAAAAATTCATAACGCCCGCTTCGTAATCTTCATTTGCGGTTTACGAACAGGCTCTGATTTTTAGTGAAACCGCTGCAATTCTCAGCGAATGTCAGGAATCTGGTTCTGATGTTGAGCAGTTAGCCATTGTTCATCCACCTGGCTGCTCTCAAGATAAAGACAACAAGGAGCGGTTATGTCTTTATCCAAAGTATTAACACGAGCTGCGCTAGGTGTTCAGGCTCCGCTGGTGACGGTGGAAGTACACATCAGCAACGGCTTGCCGGCCCTGACGCTGGTTGGACTGCCTGAAACCACCGTAAAAGAAGCGCGGGAACGGGTGCGTAGCGCAATTATTAATAGCGGATTCACCTTCCCGGCGAAACGCGTCACCATCAATCTGGCACCTGCTGATCTGCCTAAAGAAGGCGGACGCTATGATCTTCCCATCGCTATCGCCATTCTGGCAGCCTCTGAGCAGCTGCCAGACGCAAAACTAGGGCAATATGAATTCCTGGGGGAGTTAGCGCTTAACGGCGCGCTCTGTGGCGTTCAGGCCGCTATTCCGGCGGCGATGGCGGCGCTGCATGCGGGCAGACAAATGGTGTTAGCTGAACAGAATCAACAGGATGTCGGGTTGATTCAACAAGGCGAGACGCTGGTTGGCAAACATCTGGTAGAAATCTGTGCGTTTCTACATAACAAAACTACCCTCACCGTTGCGCATTATCACCCTGAAACGCTTGAACAGGAAAAGCAGGACCTCAGCGATATCATTGGTCAGGATCAGGGCCGGCGTGCACTGGAGATAACCGCAGCTGGCGGGCATAACCTGTTACTGATTGGACCGCCGGGCACGGGCAAGACCATGTTGGCGACGCGTCTGCCCGGTATCATGCCGCCGTTAGACGACCAGGAAGCGCTGGAGTGCGCCGCTATTGCCAGTCTGGTAAGCAGCGGCAATCTCCATCATCAGTGGCGCAAACGGCCGTTCAGAGCGCCTCATCACAGTGCATCACTCTATGCGCTGGTTGGTGGTGGTTCATTGCCACGACCGGGGGAAATATCTTTGGCACACAACGGTGTGTTATTTCTCGATGAGCTGCCAGAGTTTGAGCGCAGAACGCTGGATGCATTGCGCGAGCCGATCGAATCCGGGGAAATCGCCATTTCACGCACACGCGCTAAAGTGACTTATCCCGCGCGCTTTCAATTGATCGGTGCAATGAATCCTAGCCCGACCGGGCATTATCAGGGCAATCATAATCGCTCATCACCTCAGCAAGTGTTGCGCTATCTCAATCGCCTATCAGGACCTTTTCTCGATCGCTTTGATTTATCTTTAGAAGTTCCACTTCTTCCGAGCGGATCGCTGAGTAAGAAACAACAAGTCAGCGAAAGCAGCGCTGAAGTTTTAACTCGCGTCCTTGCCGCGCGACAGATTCAAACAACCCGCAGCGGAAAAGTGAATGCTCATCTCTCAAACCCGGAGATTTTACGTTGGTGTCCATTGAAGCAGCAGGATGCTGAATGGCTGGAAGAGGTGTTGAATTCGTTGGGGCTTTCGGTACGCGCCTGGCAGCGGATTTTAAAGGTGGCGAGGACAATCGCTGATTTAGCAGGTGAAGAGCTGATTACGCGGAGTCATTTGCAGGAAGCAGTGGGATATCGCAGCATCGACCGCTTAATGATCTATCTGCACAAAACTCTGGAATAAAAAACGGGGCTTATATAAGCCCCGCTATTCTTAGTCATCGCTATCGCTAAAATCTTCCACCGTGTCCATCTGCGGCTTGCCGCCAGATAGCGTGTGGAAACGCTTAGGTCGTTTGATACGTGCGGTATATTTCGACCATACACGTTCAGCTTCCGTTTGCGGCTCACGAAGACCACGACATACTTCTAAAAATGAACGCTCTTCTTCTGTAATGGGTTCACGCTTAGCGAGATCCAGTTCATTAAAGGCGTAACCGTGGCGCTCCAGAAGCTGAGCTTCTTTAATGGTGAAATCACCATGACGCGAAAAACCACGTGGGTAATGTTTGTTATCAAAGAAACGATTCGTTGTTGCGAAGCTATCCGCCATTTTACACGCTCCTGACTCTCATATGGCCGTGCTATTTATGGCGCGGAGTATTAGATAGGCTTGACAGAGTGTAAAACAAAACATTTAAATCAGTACGACAAACAATTTTTGGGAGAATGCAGTGGATACGGAATTACTGAAAACTTTCCTCGAAGTGAGCAGAACACGCCATTTCGGGCGTGCTGCTGAAGCGCTTTACCTCACGCAATCTGCCGTTAGTTTTCGCATCCGTCAGCTGGAAAACCAGCTGGGCGTAAATCTTTTTACTCGTCACCGTAATAACATCCGGCTGACTTCAGCGGGCGAGCGTTTATTGCCCTATGCCGAAAGCTTGATGAGTACCTGGCTGATGGCCAAAAAGGAAGTTTCACATACACAGCAGCATCATGAGCTTTCGATAGGAGGTAGCGCATCCCTTTGGGAAGCGTATTTAACTCCTTGGTTGCAAACACTTTATGAGAATCGCGAAAGCCTCCATCTTGAGGCGCGCATCGCCCAGCGACACTTGCTGGTTAAGCAGTTGCATGAACGTCAGTTGGACCTGTTGATCACTACCGAAGCACCAAAAATGGATGAGTTAACCAGCCAGCAAATAGGTCATATTTCTCTCGCATTATTCCGGGCGCGCAAAACTGAGAAGCGTGAAAAATATGACTATATCAAGCTGGAATGGGGCGCAGATTTTCATCAGCATGAAAGTTATCTGTCCAGTGATGATGTCCCCGTATTAACCACGACATCGGCACATTTAACGCGCGAATTACTGCATACCACCGGTGCATGTGCATTTTTACCTGATTTTTGGCACGGCATTTATAGTGATTTGATGGTTATTCCAGATACACCCGTCGCCGTGCGACCGTTATATGCGGTGTGGCTGCAGAATAGCGATCAGCAAAGTCACATTCGTCAGCTGCTTAAATATCCGGTTTTGACACAATAAGATAATAAACGAGGGAGTTTGAGTGGATCACAGTGAAACTCAAACTCATTTCACTGCCGAATTTTGGACAAAAAAAATCCTTTGCCGAAGCAAAGGATTATTTTCTGGCAGGGGCGGAGGGACTCGAACCCCCAACACCCGGTTTTGGAGACCGGTGCTCTACCAATTGAACTACGCCCCTAATTAGGGTGGCGGAACGGACGGGGCTCGAACCCGCGACCCCCTGCGTGACAGGCAGGTATTCTAACCAACTGAACTACCGCTCCACCGATTCTGTACTGATATCAGACAATCGTTCTGATTTCAGGTGTTTCGCCCTTCCCGCGTCACTGGGAAGGTCACGACCCGATAGCGGGTCTTAAATTGATGCCTGGCAGTTCCCTACTCTCGCATGGGGAGACCCCACACTACCATCGGCGCTACGGCGTTTCACTTCTGAGTTCGGCATGGGGTCAGGTGGGACCACCGCGCTAAAGCCGCCAGGCAAATTCTGCTGCAAAAACGAATAACATTCGCTTCCGCTAAATCTTTAATCCGTAAAACAAGCTGAAAATATCGGTCTCTCAGACCAAAACGCCTCTGGCGTTGTAAGGTTAAGCCTCACGGGTCATTAGTACCGGTTAGCTCAACGCATCGCTGCGCTTACACATCCGGCCTATCAACGTCGTAGTCTTCAACGTCCCTTCAGGACTCTCAAGGAGTCAGGGAGAACTCATCTCGGGGCAAGTTTCGTGCTTAGATGCTTTCAGCACTTATCTTTTCCGCACTTAGCTACCGGGCAATGCCATTGGCATGACAACCCGAACACCAGTGGTGCGTTCACTCCGGTCCTCTCGTACTAGGAGCAACCCCCCTCAATTCTCCAGCGCCCACGGCAGATAGGGACCGAACTGTCTCACGACGTTCTAAACCCAGCTCGCGTACCACTTTAAACGGCGAACAGCCGTACCCTTGGGACCTACTTCAGCCCCAGGATGTGATGAGCCGACATCGAGGTGCCAAACACCGCCGTCGATATGAACTCTTGGGCGGTATCAGCCTGTTATCCCCGGAGTACCTTTTATCCGTTGAGCGATGGCCCTTCCATTCAGAACCACCGGATCACTATGACCTGCTTTCGCACCTGCTCGAGCCGTCACTCTCGCAGTCAAGCTGGCTTATGCCATTGCACTAACCTCCTGATGTCCGACCAGGATTAGCCAACCTTCGTGCTCCTCCGTTACTCTTTGGGAGGAGACCGCCCCAGTCAAACTACCCACCAGACACTGTCCGCAGCCCGGATCACGGGCCTACGTTAGAACATCAAACATTAAAGGGTGGTATTTCAAGGTTGGCTCCACGCAGACTGGCGTCCACGCTTCAAAGCCTCCCACCTATCCTACACATCAAGGCTCAATGTTCAGTGTCAAGCTATAGTAAAGGTTCACGGGGTCTTTCCGTCTTGCCGCGGGTACACTGCATCTTCACAGCGATTTCAATTTCACTGAGTCTCGGGTGGAGACAGCCTGGCCATCATTACGCCATTCGTGCAGGTCGGAACTTACCCGACAAGGAATTTCGCTACCTTAGGACCGTTATAGTTACGGCCGCCGTTTACCGGGGCTTCGATCAAGAGCTTCTCCTTGCGGATAACCCCATCAATTAACCTTCCGGCACCGGGCAGGCGTCACACCGTATACGTCCACTTTCGTGTTTGCACAGTGCTGTGTTTTTAATAAACAGTTGCAGCCAGCTGGTATCTTCGACTGGCTTCGGCTCGGGGAGCAAGTCCCTCTACCTACGCGCCAGCGTGCCTTCTCCCGAAGTTACGGCACCATTTTGCCTAGTTCCTTCACCCGAGTTCTCTCAAGCGCCTTGGTATTCTCTACCTGACCACCTGTGTCGGTTTGGGGTACGATTTCGTGTTACCTGGAGCTTAGAGGCTTTTCCTGGAAGCAGGGCATCAGTTACTTCACCACCGTAGTGGCTCGTCATCACGCCTCAGCCTTAAGACACCCCGGATTTACCAAAGATGTCAGCCTACACGCTTAAACCGGGACAACCGTCGCCCGGATAACCTAGCCTTCTCCGTCCCCCCTTCGCAGTAACACCAAGTGCAGGAATATTAACCTGCTTCCCATCGACTACGCTTTTCAGCCTCGCCTTAGGGGTCGACTCACCCTGCTCCGATTAACGTTGAACAGGAACCCTTGGTCTTCCGGCGAGCGGGCTTTTCACCCGCTTTATCGTTACTTATGTCAGCATTCGCACTTCTGATACCTCCAGCACCCCTCACAGGACACCTTCAACGGCTTACAGAACGCTCCCCTACCCAACAACACATAGTGTCGCTGCCGCAGCTTCGGTGCATGGTTTAGCCCCGTTACATCTTCCGCGCAGGCCGACTCGACCAGTGAGCTATTACGCTTTCTTTAAATGATGGCTGCTTCTAAGCCAACATCCTGGCTGTCTGTGCCTTCCCACATCGTTTCCCACTTAACCATGACTTTGGGACCTTAGCTGGCGGTCTGGGTTGTTTCCCTCTTCACGACGGACGTTAGCACCCGCCGTGTGTCTCCCGTGATAACATTCTTCGGTATTCGCAGTTTGCATCGGGTTGGTAAGCCGGGATGGCCCCCTAGCCGAAACAGTGCTCTACCCCCGAAGATGAGTTCACGAGGCGCTACCTAAATAGCTTTCGGGGAGAACCAGCTATCTCCCGGTTTGATTGGCCTTTCACCCCCAGCCACAAGTCATCCGCTAATTTTTCAACATTAGTCGGTTCGGTCCTCCAGTTAGTGTTACCCAACCTTCAACCTGCCCATGGCTAGATCACCGGGTTTCGGGTCTATACCCTGCAACTTAACGCCCAGTTAAGACTCGGTTTCCCTGCGGCTCCCCTATACGGTTAACCTTGCTACAGAATATAAGTCGCTGACCCATTATACAAAAGGTACGCAGTCACCCTGATAAATCAAGGCTCCCACTGCTTGTACGTACACGGTTTCAGGTTCTGTTTCACTCCCCTCGCCGGGGTTCTTTTCGCCTTTCCCTCACGGTACTGGTTCACTATCGGTCAGTCAGGAGTATTTAGCCTTGGAGGATGGTCCCCCCATATTCAGACAGGATACCACGTGTCCCGCCCTACTCTTCGAACTCACAGTATGTGCACTTTCGTGTACGGGGCTATCACCCGGTATCGCGCGACTTTCCAGACGCTTCCACTAACGCACAAACTGATTCAGGTTCTGGGCTGTTCCCCGTTCGCTCGCCGCTACTGGGGGAATCTCGGTTGATTTCTTTTCCTCTGGGTACTTAGATGTTTCAGTTCCCCAGGTTCGCCTCGCAACACTATGTATTCATGTTGCGATGATGCACTGAGTGCACCGGGTTTCCCCATTCGGACATCGTCGGCTGTAGCGGTTCATATCACCTTACCGACGCTTTACGCAGATTAGCACGTCCTTCATCGCCTCTGACTGCCAGGGCATCCACCGTGTACGCTTAGTCGCTTAACCTCACAACCCACAGGCGTTTTGCAACGCTGCAGACTGCAAGCATTTGAGAGACTCGAACATGTTGTTATTCATTTCTTATTACGGAGAAATGAACCAACACGTCGTTTCAATTTTCAGCTTGTTCCGGATTGTTAAAGAGCAATAACTTCGCAATGTACCCGAGGATACATTCTGAAGTTAGTTATCAACGTGGGGTCGTTGATGGTGGAGCTAAGCGGGATCGAACCGCTGACCTCCTGCGTGCAAGGCAGGCGCTCTCCCAGCTGAGCTATAGCCCCATAGAGTTTTGCAAAACGCGTGCTTACCAGGAGAATTCTTTCAGGTTCGAGGCGTGTCGATACGAAGCATACTCAAGTATGCGAGCTATCGGCACAACGTGGAAACTGGAAGAATTTGGTAGGCCTGAGTGGACTTGAACCACCGACCTCACCCTTATCAGGGGTGCGCTCTAACCACCTGAGCTACAAGCCTGCAGGCGTTTTACGCTCTTCTTTAATTTCATCAGACAATCTGTGTGAGCACTACGCGGGAAGGTATCTTCAGGTAAGGAGGTGATCCAACCGCAGGTTCCCCTACGGTTACCTTGTTACGACTTCACCCCAGTCATGAATCACAAAGTGGTAAGCGCCCTCCCGAAGGTTAAGCTACCTACTTCTTTTGCAACCCACTCCCATGGTGTGACGGGCGGTGTGTACAAGGCCCGGGAACGTATTCACCGTAGCATTCTGATCTACGATTACTAGCGATTCCGACTTCACGGAGTCGAGTTGCAGACTCCGATCCGGACTACGACGCACTTTATGAGGTCCGCTTGCTCTCGCGAGGTCGCTTCTCTTTGTATGCGCCATTGTAGCACGTGTGTAGCCCTACTCGTAAGGGCCATGATGACTTGACGTCATCCCCACCTTCCTCCAGTTTATCACTGGCAGTCTCCTTTGAGTTCCCGGCCGAACCGCTGGCAACAAAGGATAAGGGTTGCGCTCGTTGCGGGACTTAACCCAACATTTCACAACACGAGCTGACGACAGCCATGCAGCACCTGTCTCAGAGTTCCCGAAGGCACCAAAGCATCTCTGCTAAGTTCTCTGGATGTCAAGAGTAGGTAAGGTTCTTCGCGTTGCATCGAATTAAACCACATGCTCCACCGCTTGTGCGGGCCCCCGTCAATTCATTTGAGTTTTAACCTTGCGGCCGTACTCCCCAGGCGGTCGACTTAACGCGTTAGCTCCGGAAGCCACTCCTCAAGGGAACAACCTCCAAGTCGACATCGTTTACGGCGTGGACTACCAGGGTATCTAATCCTGTTTGCTCCCCACGCTTTCGCACCTGAGCGTCAGTCTTTGTCCAGGGGGCCGCCTTCGCCACCGGTATTCCTCCAGATCTCTACGCATTTCACCGCTACACCTGGAATTCTACCCCCCTCTACAAGACTCTAGCCTGCCAGTTTCGAATGCAGTTCCCAGGTTAAGCCCGGGGATTTCACATCCGACTTGACAGACCGCCTGCGTGCGCTTTACGCCCAGTAATTCCGATTAACGCTTGCACCCTCCGTATTACCGCGGCTGCTGGCACGGAGTTAGCCGGTGCTTCTTCTGCGGGTAACGTCAATCGGTGAAGTTATTAACTCCACCGCCTTCCTCCCCGCTGAAAGTACTTTACAACCCGAAGGCCTTCTTCATACACGCGGCATGGCTGCATCAGGCTTGCGCCCATTGTGCAATATTCCCCACTGCTGCCTCCCGTAGGAGTCTGGACCGTGTCTCAGTTCCAGTGTGGCTGGTCATCCTCTCAGACCAGCTAGGGATCGTCGCCTAGGTGAGCCATTACCCCACCTACTAGCTAATCCCATCTGGGCACATCCGATGGTGTGAGGCCCGAAGGTCCCCCACTTTGGTCTTGCGACGTTATGCGGTATTAGCTACCGTTTCCAGTAGTTATCCCCCTCCATCGGGCAGTTTCCCAGACATTACTCACCCGTCCGCCACTCGTCACCCGAGAGCAAGCTCTCTGTGCTACCGTTCGACTTGCATGTGTTAGGCCTGCCGCCAGCGTTCAATCTGAGCCATGATCAAACTCTTCAATTTAAGTTTGATTTGCTGAAACACGTTCAGCGATGCTCATCTGTAAAACGTCATAATGAATTTCATTATGTGTTCACTCGTGAGGCTTTGATATTTTTTACGTCCGGAGACGCTGATATCAATCCTGCGAGTGCCCACACAGATTGTCTGATAAATTGTTAAAGAGCATGCCGCGATTTCTCTAGCGGCGCGGGATGCGTATATTACGCTTTCCGCATTCTCAGTCAAGCATTTATTTTTGCTTTTCTGAAGGTTGCCTTGAAGGCCACCTCCTGAACACATCGCTTCGTAAGCCGTTGTTCCGTGTCAGTGGAGGCGCAGTATAGGGATTTCTTCAGGGCTGACAAGTGCTAATTTCAAATTAATTTCCGAGTGCTGATTTTTTCGTCGAAACGCCACTAAACTGCTAATTTTTCCAGCAACGGGAAGCCATAACGCTGCAAAATCGGTGACAATTTCGTCACTTCATCATCCATACGCGTACAGAACGCTAAATTCTGCCCGGACGAAACCGCCTGCGGTGCTTCATGCTCTAATAACCAAACGGTACGACGCGCGATAGCAGCGCCCGAATCCACCAACCTTGTCCCTTCCGGCAGTACCAATTGCAGCTCATCACGTAATAAAGGGAAATGCGTACAGCCGAGAACCACGGTATCGGGCGGTTCTTTCATACGTAGCCAGGGTTGCACGGCGCGGCGCACATCGGCCAGCTCAACATCTTCGCCATGCAGCTTGGCTTCCGCCAGTTCCACCAGCTCAGCAGAACCGAGCATTTCGATTTTGCAGTCTCGGGCAAATTGCGCCACCAACTCATGGGTATAAGGACGTTTCACCGTGCCACGCGTGGCCAGCAATCCCACCACGCCGTTACGCGTCAGACGCGCAGCAGGTTTAATCGCAGGCACCACACCCACAACCGGGAATTCGAAGCGCTCACGCAGAGCCGGCAAAGAGATGGTACTGGCCGAGTTACAGGCGATAATCACCAGCGCAAGCGGAAAACGCTGAGTGATAGCCGTCACCACCGCCACTACACGCTCGACAATAAAGTCTTCAGATTTTTCGCCGTACGGGAAACCTTCATTATCGAAGGCGTAGAGATAGTGAAGATCCGGCAGTAGATGCCGGACCTCATCATAAACAGACAGCCCACCCACGCCGGAGTCAAACACCAGCACGGTGGGACGCAGATCAGAAGCTGTAGCTGGCGCTGAGGTAATACTCCGTTCCTGGAGTTGGATAGCCATACGCTGTCTCATAATCTTTATCGAACAGGTTGGCAATTCTACCACGAACGGTGAGCTGTGATGTGACCGGATACGAGACAGCGAGATCTACCGTGCTGTAACTCGGTAAACGACGTTGCTCGCTGGCATATTCGCTGGTGTTGTTATCGTAGCGCTTACCAAAGTATTGGTAGATGACATCGATATCAAAGTCATACACCGTCATACCCAGCTGATATTTGGCCTGCTCACGCGCGCGACGCGCCAGCGTTTCACCATCTGAATCACGACGAGCATCCAGATAACCCAAAGTGATCTGGTGATGAAGGAAGCTGGTATCAAAATCAGCGGTGGCTTCAATACCTTTCATCGTAACGGCTTTTTCATTGTAATAGCCGCCCTCAAAAGTCACAGGATCAGAAGCGTAAGTAATGAGATCGCTGACTTTATTATGATACGCCGCAACACGCCAATTGACCGGCCCGGTTAAACCTTCCAGCGCAGCTTCCCACTGTTTTGATTTTTCAGGATTGAGATCGGGATTAGAGCTGATACCAAAACGCTTCAGGCCATAAAGCTGACCTAATGTCGGCGCCTGGAAACCCGTACCGTAAGAGAGTGAAGCCTTGTAGCCCGGCACAAACTCCCAACCCGCAGCCGTTTGCCAGGTGCCATGACGGCCAAAGTCTTCATTATCATCGCCACGCGCCGAACCTTCGAGGGTGACATTGCCAAACTGCTGCTGAGCCGTCAGGTAAGCACCTGTGTTGTCTTGCTTGTAGCCATCTTCATCACGCGGTGCGCCAGAATAGAGTTGTCCAACCGAGCTCAGTTTCTGCTGCTGCCAATCCAGACCCGCGCTGACCATGCCATGTCCCACCGCAAAGGTGTTGCCCCATTGCAGGTTGCGCTGCTCCATGTCATCCAGACTATTGGAATCCGCATAGCGGCCGTCAGACCCAACGTAGTTGTAGATTTTGTACTTTTGATAGCTGGCGGTCAGCTGCGAGGAGTAATCCTCTTTATTAAAGCGCAGACCGGTATCGAACGAGTGATTGTAGATCTGTTGCTCATCCTGACCACCGACGTAACCCGCATCGTAATCTGAGTTAGCGGCGTAACCGTAACCACGGAAGAAGCCAGAGAACGCATCATTAAACTTGTGATCAACGCCGGCCCAGAACGCCTTATTGCGCCAGCCATCACGATCGCGATCGGTTGGCGATGTTGAGCCCGGCTGAACGTTGTAGCCATTGGTGGCCTGATAAGAACCCGCCACCGTTACGCGCGTCTGGTCCGTGACATTTTGATTGATGCCGCCGCTGTATTCCTGATACCCCTTCGAACCAAAGCCAGCCGTCAGCGAGTTTTGATTATTCGGGTTTTGCGTAATGACATTCACCACGCCGCCAATCGCATCAGCGCCGTAAACGGCAGAACGCGGGCCGCGAATAAACTCAACGCGCTGGATAATAGAAACAGGGATTTGGTTAAAGTCAGCAACGCCGGTTATACCCGGTTTAGAGAACGGCACGCCATCAACCAGAATCAGCGTGTGACGCGCTTCCGAACCTCGCACATACATAGAAGCGCTTTGCCCAATGCCGCCGCTTTGCGCGATATCCACGCCCGGCAAGCGACGCAACACTTCCAGCAGGTTCTTAGATTGCCACTGATCGATCTCGTCGCGGGTAACAACAGAAGTCGAAGCCAGCACCGACGAGACTGGCTGTGCGAAGCGGTTAGCGGTAACGATTTGCGTATCATCATTCTGCTGCGCGTAGCCAAATTGCGCCCAGAGAGACAACGCCGTTGCACTGAAGGCAAACAGCGAAGCATGTGTTTTTTTCATTGTTATAGCATCCAAAAGACGAAGCAGGATGCCGCACGACTACGACCAATAGCTCGCGATGGTCGTATGTATTGCGACGTCACACCGGCAGGTCTTCGGGCTGAGAATCATAAATGGTGAAAAACTTCCCATCCGGCTGGACAGTGTTTGTAAGTGCCATCACCACGACATTCTTTACCGCTGCGCGTCAGCTCCAGATTCACACTGGATTCCCTTTTAACTCAAGGAGGCCGGCAGGCGCAGTCTACGGCCAGGAAGGCCGGAAATCCAGACTTCCAGCCATCTTGTTTTCTGCAGGGCTGGACATCAGCAGTTGAATGCCTACAATCGCCCGGCAAGCCAGCTTATTACCAGGATTAAAGATGACACCCGAACAGCTCCCGATTGAACAATACGACGCGCAACTGGCGGAAAAAGTCAGCCGCTTACAGGCGATGATGGTGCCCTTTGCTGCGCCCGACGTGGAGGTATTCCGTTCGCCGGTCAGCCACTATCGGATGCGTGCCGAATTCCGCATCTGGCACGACGGAGACGATCTCTACCACATCATCTTTGATCAACAGACCAAGCAACGAATCCGCGTCGATCAATTCCCGGCGGCCAGTGAATTGATCAACCAGCTGATGCCCAAACTGATCGCGGCGATCCGCGACAACCGCGCGCTGCGTTTTAAGCTGTTCCAAATCGATTACCTGTCGACGATGAGCAACCAGATCGTCATCTCGCTGCTCTATCACCGTAAGCTGGAAGAGGAGTGGACCGCCGCCGCCAGCGCCCTGCGCGACAGCCTGCGTGCCGAAGGCTTTGACGTGCAGCTGATTGGTCGCGCCACCAAAACCAAAATCTGCCTCGATCGCGATTACGTTGATGAGCGCCTGCCAGTTGCGGGTAAAGAGATGATTTATCGTCAGGTGGAGAACAGCTTCACCCAGCCAAACGCGGCGATGAATATTCAGATGCTGGAGTGGGCGCTGGACGTGACGCAGGATTCGCGTGGCGATCTGCTGGAACTCTATTGCGGTAACGGCAACTTCTCGCTGGCGCTGGCGCGTAACTTCCGCCGCGTGCTGGCCACCGAGATTGCCAAGCCGTCAGTCGCGTCCGCGCAATACAACATTGCCGCCAACCAGATTGATAACGTGCAGATTATTCGTATGGCCGCCGAAGAGTTTACTCAGGCGATGATGGGCGTGCGCAGCTTCAATCGTTTAGAAGGCATCGACCTAAAGAGCTATCAATGCGAAACCATTTTTGTCGATCCGCCGCGCAGCGGGCTGGATGAGGAAACCGTGAAAATGGTGCAGGCGTATCCGCGCATCCTTTATATCTCCTGCAACCCGCAAACGCTGTGCGACAACCTCGCGGTGCTGGGAGAAACGCATGATGTCACGCGTTTGGCGCTGTTCGATCAGTTCCCGTATACCCATCATATGGAATGCGGCGTGCTGCTGACGCGCAAGGCCTGATGAATCGGTCGCCATAAATGGCGACCCTACGGTTTGTAGGGTGCGCATTCATGCGCACCGAACAGCAGTCGAAGCCTTAATTACGGTTTTTACGGCGGAAACGCATCCCAATCCAGAACACCAGCGCCACCATCAGAATGGTCGGGATGAAGTTGGAGCCGATATCCGGATATTCCGCCCGCACCAGCGCGCTATAAACCAAAATACCCAGCAGGAAGAACGCCGCCGCCAGAGAAGGCATACCGTCTGGCATATTGCGGTTGAGATAACGCTGATGCAGACACCAGGCCGCGAGGCCAAGCGCGATCAGCGGGAATATCGAAAAGGGAACAAACGTGCTGAACAGCACCGAAAAGGAGCCGTTGATCGCTAAACCGGTGATAAAAGCCAATAAAAGCGTTCCTTTATCGCGTGGGTTTTGCTCAATCATTTCATTATCCTTATCACATTACTCTTCGGGTTTTTCCAGGGTAACTGCCAGGCGCTCTTGCTCCCGGCGATACCAGTAATAAGCGCCTTTGGCGATCATACGCAGCTGCAGCACTAATCGATCCTCCAGCTTGCGGCGCTGCTCAATATCAACGTCCAGCGCTTCGGCACCCGCGCTAAACACAATCGTTACCATTGCTTCGGCCTGCGCTTCGGTGAAGCTGCGCGGCATGCGATTTTCCAGCTCAAGGTAATCGGCCAGTTCGGCGATGAAGTGCTGAATCTCACGGGCAACGGCGGCACGAAATGCTGCCGAGGTTCCGGAGCGCTCGCGTAGTAAGAGCCGAAAAGCGTTGGGATTGTTCCCGATGAACTCCATAAAAGTTGCCACCGAGGTTTTAATGATGCTGCCGCCCTTGGCAATACGCTGGCGCGCCTGACGCATTAACTGGCGCAGCATCAAGCCGCTTTCATCCACCATGGTCAAGCCCAGCTCGTCGACATCGCGGAAGTGACGATAAAATGAGGTCGGCGCAATCCCCGCTTCGCGTGCAACTTCGCGCAAACTCAGGCTGGCAAAACTCCTTTCTGCACTTAACTGACTGAAGGCAGCTTCAATCAGTGAACGTCGTGTACGTTCTTTTTGTAGCGCTCTGACGCCCATTTTCCCGGCCTTTTAGGTGATTTGGCAGGCACTATAACAAACTTTTCAGCGTACAGCGGTGCAAACTTTGTGAACGCCTGTGAACCTCACGCTTTGTCAAACTTCAGCAATTTACGCTGTTAGAATTCAGATGTGCGCGGCGAGATGTTAGAATCTCGTTGTAAAAATGTGATAAAAAAATAGGACGTACTGGTATGCAAAAGTCTTACGATTACGATGCCATTGTGATTGGCTCCGGTCCGGGCGGCGAAGGTGCGGCGATGGGGCTGGTGAAGCAGGGAGCGCGTATTGCAGTGATCGAACGCTACCACAACATCGGCGGCGGTTGTACTCACTGGGGAACCATCCCTTCCAAAGCCTTGCGTCACGCTGTCAGCCGTATCATCGAGTTCAATCAAAACCCACTTTACAGCGATCACACTCGACTCCTGCGCTCCTCATTCGCCGACATTCTCAACCACACCGAGAACGTGATCAGTCAGCAAACCGCGATGCGTCAGGGTTTCTACGAGCGCAACCGCTGTGAACTTTATCAGGGCGATGCCCGTTTTGTTGATGCCAACACCATCGAAGTGGAACAACCCGACGGCACCCGCGAGCGCTTAACCGCTGAGAAATTCGTTATTGCCTGCGGTTCTCGCCCGTATCATCCAGCGGATGTCGATTTTACCCATCCACGCGTTTACGATTCCGACTCCATCCTCAACCTGCACCATGAACCTGGCCACGTCATCATTTACGGCGCCGGCGTGATTGGCTGTGAATATGCCTCGATTTTCCGCGGCCTGAACGTCAAGGTTGACCTGATCAACACCCGCGACCGTCTGCTGGCGTTCCTCGATCAGGAGATGTCAGATTCCCTCTCCTATCACTTCTGGAACAGCGGCGTGGTGATTCGTCACAACGAAGAGTTCGAGAAGATTGAAGGCGTCGATGACGGGGTGATTATTCACCTTAAATCGGGCAAAAAAGTGAAAGCCGATTGCCTGTTGTACGCAAACGGTCGAACCGGTAACACCGATTCACTGGCGCTGGAGAACGTGGGACTGGAAGCGGATGGCCGTGGCCTGCTGAAAGTGAACAGCATGTATCAAACCGCGCTGCCGCATATTTACGCAGTCGGTGACGTGATTGGTTATCCAAGCCTGGCCTCTGCTGCTTACGATCAGGGCCGCATCGCCGCGCAGGCAATTATCAAAGGTGAAGCCACCGCGCATCTGATCGAAGATATTCCAACCGGGATTTACACCATTCCGGAGATCAGCTCCGTTGGTAAAACCGAACAGCAGCTGACGGCGATGAAAGTGCCGTATGAAGTGGGCCGTGCGCAGTTCAAACATCTGGCGCGTGCGCAGATTGTTGGTATGCACGTCGGCAGCCTGAAGATTCTGTTCCACCGCGAAACCAAAGAGATTTTAGGGATTCACTGCTTTGGCGAGCGTGCTGCGGAGATCATTCACATCGGCCAGGCCATCATGGAACAGAAGAACGGCGGCAACACGATTGAGTACTTCGTGAATACCACCTTCAACTATCCCACCATGGCCGAAGCCTATCGTGTGGCAGCGTTAAACGGCTTAAACCGCCTGTTTTAACGAGGTATCCAGATAACCCTTCATGTGGGTTTTGATTGCTTCTGCCAACTGCTCATAGCGGCTGCGCAGAGGCGATCCTGGACGATAGACCAACGCAATGGTGCGCTGTGGAACAGGCTTGTAGCACGGTAAATAGCAGACGCCATCACGTTCGCGCTCATTCGGCACGGACAGCGCAGGCAGCAAGGTAATGCCGCTTCCGGCGGCCACCATGTTGCGCAGCGTCTCCAGACTGGTGGCGCGGAAATGCGTGTCTTCATCGGCACCGGCTTCGAAGCAGAAGCCCATCGCCTGATCGCGCAGGCAGTGCCCATCTTCCAGCATCAGTAATTTCTCACCGGCCAGATCCGACATCGGCACGCGATCGCGATCGCGCCACGGATGATCGGCATACACCGCCAGCGTCATTGGCTCATCAAACAGTGGCACCTCAATAAAGGCTTCACTCTCTTTCACCAACGCCACGATGGCGCAGTCCAGCTTGCCGCTGTCGAGCTGTGCCAACAGTTGCTGCGTCTGTGCTTCATGCAGGTACATTTCGAGTTTGGGGAAGGTTTTGTGCAGCATCGGGATGATGTGCGGCAGCAGATACGGCCCGGTGGTTGGAATCAAACCAATGTGCAGCGGTCCAGACATCGCTTCGCCTTGCTGGCTCGCCATCTCCTTCAGCACTTTCACTTCGCGCAGCACGGTTCGCGCTTGATCCACCAGCAACAGTCCAGCCTGAGTAAACAACACCTTACGGCTGGTACGCTCCAGCAGCATCACACCAAGTTCATCTTCCAGCTTACGAATCTGTCCACTTAAGGTGGGTTGGCTGACATGACATGCGTCAGCTGCACGCCGGAAATGGCGATGCTCCGCAAGTGAAACCAGGTATTCGAGATCACGAATATTCATTGAAATCCTCCAAACCACGATAGCCCGTGGCGATAGATAGAATAGCAATGAACGATTGGCCCTATCAAGGCGTGAGCGGGAATAATGCGCGCATCAAATGATCTGGAGCAGAACCTGCAAACTGCTTAAAACAAATCACTGTGCTGGCCGGGAGTGGCCTGCCCTTGATGATGTGCCTATAACAAAATGTAATTCCGAAGCTAGAGGTTGGCGGGCTACCGAAGAGGTGCCCGCTTTTTTTTGCGTTGGATTTATTGGTCGCCATGAATGGCGACTCTACGAAGAGATTAACCTAAACGCTTCTGCGCTTCGCCGATGGCGAAGGCGACCTGCTGAGGCGACACGCCACCCTGCGCATTACGCTTATCGAGACAGGATTGCAGCGACAGAATCGGATACACGTCATCCTCAATCACCGCACTGAACTGCTTTAACTGCGCCAAAGTCAGTGCTTCCAGCGCCACGCCCTGCTTGATCGCTTCCACCACGGTTTCACCGACAATGTGGTGCGCTTCGCGGAACGGAACGCCTTTTGCCACCAGATAATCGGCCAGCTCGGTAGAGTTAGCGTAGCCCTGCTCAGCGGCTTCCTGGCAACGCGGACGTTTTACCTGAATGCCATCCAGCACCAGCACCGACATATGCAGGCAGTCGAGCCAGGTATCAAGCGCATCGAACAGCCCTTCTTTGTCTTCCTGCATATCTTTGTTGTACGCCAGCGGCAGGCCTTTCAACGTCATCATCATGCCTGTCAATGCGCCCTGCACACGGCCACATTTGCCACGGATCAGCTCCAGCGCATCCGGGTTTTTCTTCTGCGGCATCAGCGAAGAGCCGGAAGTGACTTTATCAGAGAGCTCAAGGAAGCCCGCTTCACCGGTGTTGAAGAAGATCAGGTCTTCGGCAAAGCGTGAAAGATGCACCATACCAATCGAGGCGTCTGACAGCAGCTCCAGCACGTGATCGCGATCGGAAACGGTATCGAGGCTGTTACGCGTGGCAGAAGCAAAACCTAACCAGCCGGCCAGCTGCTGACGATCAATCTCGTAAGCGGTACCGGCCAGCGCGCCGCAACCCAGCGGACTGACATCCATACGCTTCAGTGCATCCTGCAAACGGCTCTCGTCACGCGCCAGCATTTCAACGTACGCCAGGCACCAATGCGCGAAAGTCACCGGCTGCGCACGCTGCAGGTGCGTATAACCTGGCATCACCGCGTCCTGATTGGCTTCTGCCGTGGCAACCAGCGCCGACTGCAGTTCGCGCGTCGCCTCCAGCAGCACGGCAACCTGCTCTTTGCACCACAGTTTCAGATCGGTCGCGACCTGATCGTTACGGCTACGGCCGGTGTGCAATTTCTTGCCCAGCGCGCCGACTTTATCGATCAGCTTGCCTTCCACCCAGCTGTGAATATCTTCCGCATCGCTTTGCAGAATCTGCTCCGGATTGGCGCGTACCTCGGCCAGCAGCTCATTTAACGCGCTTTCCAGCTGTTGCTGCTCTTCATTGGTCAGCACGTTGACCGTTACCAGCGCTTTTGACCAGGCAATCGAGCCGGTAATGTCCTGCTCGGCCAGGCGATAGTCAAAACGCAGCGAGTCGTTGAACTGTTTGAACCGTTGGTCTGCTGCCTGCGAAAAACGTCCGCCCCAAAGTGCCATCTGAATTACTCCTGAATCCGTTATAGAAAAGGCGGCCCGAAGCCGCCCTTGCAAATTATGTCGATTGCCGCGGTATTACTTCTTCTGCTCGTTCAGCGCGCGAATGCGTGAAGAGAGTGAGAACAAGCGGATAAAGCCGCCCGCGTGACGGTGATCGTAAACTTCGTCTTCGCCAAAGGTAGCGAACTCTTCTGAATACAGGCTGTTAACAGAGGTTTTCTGAATCGCCGTGGCGTGGCCTTTGTACAGCTGCAGTACCACTTCGCCGTTCACCTCTTCTGCCAGTGATTCAGCAGCGGCCTGGATGGATTTACGCAGCGGCGCGAACCAGCGGCCATCGTAAACCACGTAAGACATTTCATGGCCCAGTTGCTCACGCCATTTGAAGCTATCGCGATCCAGCACCAGCTGTTCAACCGCACGCAGCGCATTCACCATGATGGTGCCGCCCGGGGTTTCGTAGCAGCCGCGAGACTTGATGCCTACCAGACGGTTTTCCACGATGTCGATACGACCGACGCCGTGTTTCGCACCCAGCACGTTGAGTTTTTCCAGGCACTGGAACGGGCTCAGCTTCTCGCCGTTCACTGCGACAACGCGACCTTTCTCAACGGTAACGGTGACGTTTTCTGGCTGATCTGGCGCTTCCAGTGGATCAACGGTCCACACCCAGCAATCTTTGTTCGGGGCATTGGCTGGGCTTTCCAGCACGCCACCTTCGGTAGAGATGTGCCATGCGTTCTCATCACGGCTGTAGATTTTTTCCAGCGACGCGGTGGTCGGGATATTGCGCTCTTTCAGGTAATCCAGCAGCGCCTCACGTGAACGCAGGTCCCATTCACGCCATGGCGCAACCACTTTCAGCTGTGGTGCCAGCGCGGTGTAGGTGGTTTCGAAGCGCACCTGATCGTTACCTTTACCGGTTGCGCCGTGGCACAGTGCATCTGCGCCCACTTTCAGCGCCAGCTCAACTTGGGCTTTGGCGATAATCGGACGCGCCATTGAGGTACCCAGCAGGTAAGTACCTTCGTACAGTGCGCCAGTTTGCAGCACCGGATAAACGTATTCGCTGATGAACTCTTCACGCAGATCGGCCACGTGGCACTCAGATGCACCTGACTGCAGTGCTTTCTTCTCAACGCCTTCTAAATCTGCCGGATCCTGGCCAATGTTCGCCACGAACGCCACCACTTCACAGCCGCCGTAGTTCTCTTTCAACCATGGAATGATGGCTGAAGTATCCAGACCGCCTGAGTAGGCCAGAACGATTTTTTTGATGTTTTGCGTGCTCATGTCTTAATCCTTGATTATGCGAGAATCCGGGTGCCAATCGACACGCCGTTGAAAAGGGTTGGCAGTTGTTCAGCATGACGCCAGCTGGCGATATCGACCGGGCGACCGAGCGTGCGAGCGGCATCGAGCGCCGCGTTCACTTTCACGATCATGCCATCGGTGATGATGCCCTGCGCAATCAGCTGTTCCGCTTTCGCGGCGGTCATCTCTTCAATGCGTTGACCTTTGCCATCGAGAATGCCGCTAACGTCAGACAACAGCACTAAATCGGCACCAATGGTCGCCGCCAGCGCAGTCGCCGCCTGGTCAGCGTTGACGTTCATCAACTCGCCGCCGTCGGTAATGCCAATTGAGCTGATTACCGGCATGTAGCCCGCCGCCAGCAGCGTGTTCACCAGCGCCGGATTGCCAGGCGTTGCGTTGCCAACATGTCCCAGCTCTTCATCGAACTGCGCCACATTAACCAAACCGGCGTCGCCGAGGCACAAACCCACTGCGCCGATGCCATATTTCTTCGCCCACGCCAGCAGCGTTTTGTTGGCGGTACCGGCTAACGCACCGGTAATAATGTCAATCTGATCGGCTGGCGTCACGCGCAAACCGTTCTTCTTTTTCACCGGCAGCGCGAGCTTCTTCATCAGCTCGTCCACCACGCAACCACCGCCGTGCACAATGATCAGCGGACGCTGATGTTCATTGCGGTACGCCAGCAGGGCATCAAACAGACGGGCCAGCGCTTCTTCGCTATCCAGCAGCACGCCACCCAGTTTAATGATCAATGGATTCATTGCGTTATCCGTTCGTTAAATCAAAGACAGCGTTTCGGGGAAGCCGAAACGAATGTTCAAACACTGAACCGCCTGCGATGAGGCGCCTTTCAGCAGGTTATCTTCGGCAGCCACCACAATCAGGTGCTCGCCTTGCATGGCGAAGCCGATGTCGCAAAACGGCAAACCGACCACCGCTTTCAGCGCCGGTACGCCTTTGTCATACACGCGCACCAGCGGTTTGTCGTGGTATGCATTATGGAAAGCATCCGCCACATCCTGCTGCGTCACGCCCGCTTTCAGGCGGCAGGTAGTGGTCGACAAAATACCGCGCGGGAAGCTGCCCAGATGTGGCGTGAAGATCACCGGCGTACCGAGATGTGCCACGATTTCCGGGTGATGACGGTGATTAAACAGGCCGTACGGCTGCAAGCTCACTTCACAGAAGCTGGTGCCAACGTTGGCTTTGCGCCCTGCACCGCTCACGCCGCTGGTGGCGTTAATCACTGGCCACTGTGCATCGTTAAGCAAGCCCGCTGCGATCAGCGGTTTCAGCGAAAGCTGGGCTGCGGTTGGGTAGCAACCCGGCACCGCAACCAGCTCCGCATCTTTGATTTTGTCGTGCTGCCATTCGGCCAGGCCGTAAACCGCCTTATCCAGCCAATCCTGATGCTGATGGCTGAAACCGTAATATTGGGTATAGAAAGCGTCGTCGTTTACGCGGAACGCGCCGGAGAGATCGAACACCACGCAACCGGCTTTGAGGAATTCAGGTGCCAGATCGTGGCTGACTTCATGGGCGGTGGCGAGGAACACCACATCCACTTTGTCGGCCCATTCAGCGGCGTCGCTCAGCGGCTGCAGCGGCAAATCGACAATGCCTTTGAGTTGCGGATGCAAATCCGACAATAACTTTCCAGCATCCGGGCTTTGCGCTGAAACCGCCAAAGCGGTTATGTTCATATGCGGATGGCGATTCAGGTAGGTGGCAAGCTCTACGCCAGCGTAACCACTGGCACCAACGATCAGCGTATTCAACATCAGGCTGTATACCTTATTACAGTCACGTATCGGGTCGCGGCCTTGCCCCGTTGCCCAGAATGCCGTTTGCAGAAGATTTGATGCTTCACATGCAAGCGACGTTATTGTATTTTTATTCACTATTAATGCATGAATATTGATACATCCTAACCCAAGGACCGTCAACAGTGAAGACAAAATTACCACCTTTTATCGAACTCTACCGCCAGTTGATTGCCACGCCATCAATCAGCGCAACCGATAGCGCACTGGATCAGAGTAATGAAACTTTAATCAATTTGCTGGCCGGCTGGTTCCGCGATATTGGCTTCAGTGTAGAAGTGCAGCCTGTGCCTGGCACGCGGCATAAATTCAACATGCTGGCGCGCAGCGGATTGGGCACAGGCGGCCTGTTACTGGCCGGTCATACCGACACCGTTCCCTACGATGATGGCCGCTGGACGCGCGATCCCTTCACGCTGACGGAACACGACAACAAGCTTTACGGCCTGGGCACCGCCGATATGAAAGGCTTCTTTGCCTTTATTCTGGATGCGCTGCGTGACGTTGACGTGACCAAACTCAGCAAGCCGCTCTACATCCTCGCCACCGCCGATGAAGAGACCACCATGGCGGGCGCGAAGTATTTCTCTGAATCAACGCAACTGCGTCCGGATTGCGCCATCATCGGCGAGCCAACCTCGCTCAAGCCGGTGCGCGCGCACAAAGGTCATCTGTCGAATGTGATTCGTATTCAGGGACAATCGGGCCACTCCAGCGATCCGTCACGCGGCGTCAACGCCATTGAGCTGATGCATGAATCCATCACCCAACTGATGCAGTTGCGAAACACGCTGAAAGAGCGTTACAACCACGATGGGTTTGCCATTCCTTATCCAACCATGAACTTCGGCCATATACATGGTGGCGACGCCGCTAACCGCATTTGCGCCTGCTGTGAATTGCATATGGATATTCGTCCGCTGCCGGGCTTAACCCTGAGCGATTTAGATGGTCTGCTGAATGACGCGCTGGCACCGGTGAGTGCACGCTGGCCAGGACGATTAACCGTGGGTGAACTGCATCCGCCGATTCCAGGCTACGAATGCCCGGCCGATCATGAGCTGGTGCAAGTGGTGGAGAAGCTGCTGGGCGTGCCAACCGAAGTGGTGAACTATTGCACTGAAGCGCCTTTTATCCAGCAATTGTGCCCAACGCTGGTTTTAGGCCCGGGATCTATCAATCAAGCCCACCAACCTGATGAGTTTATTGATACCGCATTTATCAAGCCGACTCATGCGCTTATCACTCAAGTCGTGCAGCATTTTTGTCATTGATGAACAACAGATGGGGCATTTCACTGTTAAATCAGCAAATTGCCCCGTCATTGTTCGGGATTTGATAATAAGAATAACTTATCTCGCTTCGCTGCAAGCAAATTCTTTGAATTTCCGCCATTTAGCAGCACATTTACGTAGATTTAAGGCAATTGACGTGCAGGAAGATACGTGGCTAGATAAAAGACGATGTTATGCCCGTGGGTAAATAATTCCCGTGGGGATATTTAAAAAGATGATGAGGGTGTCAGGGTCCAATGAACGAACAATATTCCGCAATGCGAAGTAATGTCAGTATGCTCGGCAAACTGCTCGGGGATACGATTAAGGATGCACTAGGAGAGAACATCCTCGACCAGGTGGAGACCATCCGTAAACTCTCTAAGTCATCCCGTGCGGGAAATGACACCCATCGTCAGGAACTGCTGACCACGCTGCAAAATCTGTCGAATGACGAGCTGCTGCCGGTGGCGCGTGCCTTTAGCCAGTTCCTTAATCTCACCAACGTCGCTGAACAGTACCAAACCATTTCGCGTAGCGGTGATGGCGCGAACCATCCTGAACTGCTGAAAAAGACTTTCGAGCGCCTGAAACAGCAAGGCGATATCAGCGAAGCGGCAATCCGTCAGTCGATTGAAGAGCTGTCGTTGGAGCTGGTGCTGACTGCGCACCCCACCGAAATTACCCGCCGCACGCTGATCCATATGCTGGGCGAAGTGAACAGCTGCTTGCAGCAACTCGATCACAGCGATATTTCCGATTACGAGCGCACGCAGGTGATGCGCCGTCTGCGCCAGCTGGTGGCACAAGCGTGGCACACCGACGAAATCCGCAAATACCGTCCAACGCCAATCGATGAAGCCAAATGGGGCTTTGCCGTGGTGGAAAACAGCCTGTGGCAAGGCGTGCCAGCCTTCCTGCGTGAGCTGAACGAGCAAGTTGAAGAGACCTTTGGCATTAAGCTGCCGGTCGATTTCGTGCCGATTAAATTTACCTCGTGGATGGGCGGCGACCGTGACGGCAACCCGAACGTCACCGCACCGATTACCCGCCACGCGATGCAGCTGAGCCGCTGGAAAGCCGCGGACCTGTTCCTGCGCGATATCGGCGTGCTGGTTTCTGAGCTGTCGATGTCCGAATGTAGCGACGAAGTGCGCGAGCTGTGCGGCGATCCGGAAGCGCTCGAGCCGTACCGTATGGTGCTGAAGCGCATTCGCAGCCAGCTGATGACCACGCAGGCCTATCTTGGCCGCCGTCTGAAAGGCGAGCGCCTGCCGCGTCCGGCCGATCTGCTGGTCTCCAACGATCAGCTGTGGGAACCGCTGTTCGCTATCTACCAATCTCTGCAACAGTGCGGCATGGGCATCATCGCCAACGGCCAGCTGCTGGACACGCTGCGCCGCGTGAAGTGTTTCGGCGTGCCGCTGGTACGTATCGATATCCGTCAGGAGAGCACCCGCCATACCCAGGCGATTGCCGAAGTGACGCGCTATCTTGGCCTCGGTGATTACGAAAGCTGGTCAGAAGCCGATAAACAAGCCTTCCTGATCCGCGAACTGAATTCTAAGCGTCCGCTGTTGCCGCATCAGTGGGAACCGGGCGATGAGACGCGTGAAGTGCTGGATACCTGCAAAGTGGTGGCCGAAGCGCCGCAGGGTTCAATTGCTTCCTACGTGATATCCATGGCGAAAACGCCGTCGGACGTGCTGGCAGTGCATCTGCTGCTGAAAGAAGCCGGCATTCCTTACGCCATGCCAGTTGCGCCACTGTTCGAAACCCTTGATGACCTGAACAACGCCAACGATGTGATGACGCAGTTGCTGAACATCGACTGGTATCGCGGCTTTATCAACGGCAAACAGATGGTGATGATTGGCTATTCCGACTCAGCGAAAGATGCCGGTGTGATGGCCGCCAGCTGGGCGCAATATCAGGCGCAGGACGCGCTAATCAAAACCTGCGAGAGCGCGGGCATTACGCTGACGCTGTTCCACGGACGCGGCGGCTCAATCGGTCGTGGCGGCGCGCCAGCCCATGCTGCGCTGTTGTCACAACCGCCAGGCAGCCTGAAAGGTGGCCTGCGCGTGACCGAACAGGGCGAGATGATTCGCTTCAAATACGGTTTGCCAGAAGTCACCATCGCCAGCCTGTCGCTGTATACCGGTGCGATTCTGGAAGCCAACCTGCTGCCACCGCCGGAACCAAAGCGCGAATGGCAGGAGATCATGAATGGTCTGTCGGCGCACTCCTGTGCGATGTATCGCGGTTATGTGCGTGAAAACCCAGACTTCGTGCCCTATTTCCGTTCAGCCACGCCAGAGCAGGAACTGGGCAAACTGCCGCTGGGTTCACGTCCGGCTAAACGTCGCCCAACCGGCGGTGTGGAATCGCTGCGTGCTATTCCATGGATCTTCGCCTGGACGCAGAATCGCCTGATGCTGCCAGCCTGGCTGGGCGCGGGTGCCGCGTTGCAGAAAGCGATGGATGAAGGTCATCAGGATGAGCTGGAGAACATGTGCCGCGAGTGGCCGTTCTTCGCCACACGTCTTGGCATGCTGGAGATGGTGTTCTCGAAAGCCGATCTGTGGCTGGCGGAATATTACGATCAGCGTCTGGTGGATAAATCACTGTGGCCGCTCGGCAAGCAGCTGCGCGATCAGCTGGATGCGGATATCAAAGCGGTACTGACCATCGCTAACGATGCGCATTTGATGGCCGACCAACCATGGATTGCTGAATCTATCGCGCTGCGTAACGTCTATACCGATCCGCTGAACGTGTTGCAGGCTGAACTGCTGCATCGTTCGCGTGCGCAGGAAGAGCGCGGAGATGAGCCTGATGCGCGTGTAGAACAAGCGCTGATGGTGACGATCGCGGGTGTCGCGGCGGGAATGCGTAATACCGGTTAATCGAGTGAAATGATGTGAAAAAGGAGCCAACCGGCTCCTTTTTTATTGGATTTTGTAGGGTCGCCATTCATGGCGACCGCCAATCTTAACCACCCATCGCCGGACGCACGCCCAACGTGTGACAAATCGCGTAACTCAGCTCTGCACGGTTCAGCGTATAGAAATGGAAATCCTTCACCCCTTCTCGCGACAGGATTTTCACCATGTCCATGGCAACACTGGCACCGACCATTTTGCGCGTTTCCGGATCGTTATCCAGACCTTCAAACATCGCACTCATCCAGCCCGGCACACGCACATTGGTCATGGTGGCGAAGCGTTGTAGCTGCTTGAAGTTAGAAACCGGCAAAATACCCGGCACGATTTCCACATCGATACCGGTTGCGACACAGCGATCGCGGAAACGCAGGTAGCTTTCCACATCGAAGAAGAACTGGGTGATGGCGCGGTTAGCACCGGCATCAATTTTACGTTTCAGATTGATCAGATCGGCCTGCGCACTTTTCGCTTCAGGATGCACTTCCGGATAGGCCGCCACCGAGATATCGAAATCGCCGACGTCTTTCAGCAATTCAACCAAATCCGAACCGTACATTTCCGGCTTGCCGCTGCCCGGCGGTAAATCACCGCGCAGTGCCACGATATGACGAATGCCGCTATCCCAGTAATCACGTGCGATAGCGCGCAGCTCATCACGCGTGGCATCGATACAGGTGAGATGCGGTGCCGCTTCCAGACCGGTACGATCTTTAATGCCTTTAATGATGCTGTGCGTACGGTCGCGTTCGCCAGAGTTGGCACCGTAGGTGACGGAGACGAATTTTGGCTTCAGGCTGCTCAGTCGATCGATTGAGCTCCACAGAGTTTCTTCCATTTCACTGGTGCGTGGCGGGAAAAATTCGAAAGAGACATTAATTTGCCCGTTCAACTCAGCCAGGCTCTGGTTCAACGCTTCGCGTTGATTGGCGTGAAAGAAACTCATCCTAATTACCTCGTCATCACATATCGATTATTTTGCGGCCTTCGAACATCCATACGTTTAGACGTCCAGATGCACAAAATGAACGATTCGCGCGCCAGCGTCAACAGAAAATTAATGTACGGGCGTGACAAATCTTCAATCAAGGTGAAAGCGTTTCATTATGCGCGGGAGAAGGTGAAGAGTGCAGACGGACGATGCCGTCTGCAGAGTGAGACAGATTACAGCAGCTGTGCGAGGCGGTTGATATCCGATTGCAGCGCGCCCGCTGTGACATCCCGGCCTGCGCCCGGTCCGCGAATCACCAGCGGATTATCGCGATACCAGCGGCTTTCGATGGCAAACACGTTATCGCACGGCAGCAATGCGGCCAGCGGATGCTCGGGGCGTACCGCTTCCACGCCGACGCGCGCTTTGCCATTGGCATCGAAGCGCGCCACGTAACGCAGCACTAAGCCCATCTCTTGCGCCGCTTCCAGACGCTGCAGCATCTGGTCATTCAGTTCGTCGGCGTTTTCGAAGAAGTGATCAATCGATTCACCGTCGCAAATCGCCGGCACCAGCGATTCAACACGCACCTGATCCGGCTCGATGTCGTAGCCCGCTTCACGCGCCAGAATCACCAGCTTGCGCATCACGTCCTGCCCGGACAAATCAACGCGCGGGTCCGGTTCGGTCAAGCCTTGCTGCCACGCCTGATCGACCAGCTCACTAAATGGCACCGTGCCGTCAAATTGCAGGAACAGCCAGGAAAGCGTGCCGGAGAAAATGCCGCTGATTGCCAGAATGCTATCGCCGCTTTCGCGCAAATCGCGCACCGTGTGATTGACCGGCAAACCGGCACCGACGGTGGCGTTATACAGCCAGTGACGACCGGTTTTGGCGAAAGCATCGCGCACCTGACGCCAGCTCTGACCACTCGACGCACCGGCAACCTTGTTGGCGCTGATAACGTGGAAGCCGTGGCTGGCGAAATCGTGATACTGCTGCGCCAA
Source organism: Pantoea sp. SOD02 (assembly GCF_024707505.1). Classification (GTDB taxonomy): domain Bacteria; phylum Pseudomonadota; class Gammaproteobacteria; order Enterobacterales; family Enterobacteriaceae; genus Pantoea; species Pantoea symbiotica. The sequence continues at coordinate 4,049,391 of NZ_CP102604.1, forward strand.
CTGCTCGCTGGCGGTGACGTCCAGCACCACTAAATCATCGAACGGGTGCGCACGCATCCACAGGAACAGCGACTCTTCATCACGCTCGACCGCTTCATCATCAAAGAACGCCAATGCGCGGCTGGCTTCCAGACCGTCGTAGCTCAGCAAACTGCGGCTGCTGTCTGCGACGCCCGCCAGCACATACTCAAATCCCGTACGCGCCGACAATGTTTCCTGCTCGCGGGCAAACAGCTCCAGCCAGCGTGAACCGATGTTGCCTTTGCCGAATAGCATCAAACCGATGCGTTTTTCTGCGCGGAACAGCGACTGATGCAGTCCCTGAATCAGGTGCTGCGTCGGGCCGACGCGCAAGACCGCCACGATGCTGATGTGATCTTCCGATTGCCAGACAAACTCCACCGGCTGATCTTTGATTTGCTGCCAGAAGCGATGGCTGTGCAGCGGATTACGCGTCACGCCTGCGCCCACCAAGGCCACCAGCGCTAAACCGTCGCGCAGCTGCAGATGGCCCGGCAGTGCGGCATCCTGCAATAGGTTGAAGGCGCTATTCACCACTTCCGAGGTGTAACACAGCTGCAGCAGGCGACGATCGGGATGCACGCCGATCGCCAGCGGACGCAGCTGCGCACGCTTCAGCAGCAGATCGATCTCTTTCTGCTGCGTTTTGAAATCGTGATTGTCGGGAATTTGAATCTCCACCAGACATACATCATCGTGGCTGGTGACGATACGCGCGCCGGTGCCGGAGGCCAGCACGCGCTCAATGCGCGTCGAGCCCTGCTCCGGTTGATAGCTGCAACGCAGCTGCAAGTCGATGTCGCTGTTGGAAACCGGCTGCAAGGTACGAGTGTGCAGCACCGGCGCAGCCAGACGCGCCAGCTCGCTGGCTTCATCAAGACGCAGCAGCGGCAGCAGGCACGCATCAGAAACTTTGCGCGGATCGGCACTGTAAACGCCCGCCACATCGCTCCAGATGGTCACGCGCCCCACGCCCGCCAGCGCACCAATCTGCGTTGCCGAGTAGTCCGAGCCGTTACGTCCGAGCAGCACGGTTTCACCCGCTTCGCTACGGCTGATAAATCCTGTCACCACCAAACGCTTATGCGGATGCTGCGTTAACAGCTCCTGCAGCAGCGGCCATGATTTGCCTTCATCAACCTGCGGCTGCGCGGCACGTTCAGCACGCAGGAAGTCACGCGCATCAAGCCAGGCGGCTTCGATCTCGCGCTGGCTTAGCACCGCGGCCATCAAGCGCGCCGACCAGATTTCGCCGTGCCCCACCACTTCGGCATAGACCGCATCGGTGATGGTGCCATCGAGCAGCGCCGCCAGTCTTTCCAGATCGCGTATAAAGGAAGACGTCAGGGTTTCGGCATATTCAGCAGGCAGCAGCGCAGCAATTAACTCGCTGTGAAAACGCCGTAAAGCCTGTTGCACCTGATGGGCAGATAAGCGATCGCTCTGGCTCAATTTCAGCCAGCTGATCAACTGGTTAGTGGTGCTGCCTGCGGCAGAGACCACCATTAAGTCGCCTGGCTGGCTGTAATCCGCCATGATGCTGGCCACGCGCTGATAGCAACGTGCGTCGGCCAGGCTACTGCCACCAAATTTATGCAACTGCTTGATCGGCGTTCCCGCGCCCACTGAACTCGTCATGATTACTCCTCGGCTGCGATCCGGAATGCATTATCCAGATCGGCGATTAAATCTTCGTGATCTTCAATCCCAACAGAAATACGCAGCAGTGTTTCCGAAATTCCCGCTGCCGCGCGCGCTTCTGCAGACATGCCGGCATGCGTCATGGTTGCGGTATGCGAAATCAAACTCTCTACGCCGCCGAGCGATTCGGCCAGCGTGAACAGCTGCAGCGCTTTCAGGAAGCGGCGCAGGCGAGCCTCATCGGCATCGATTTCGAAACTCAACATGGCACCAAAGCCACGCTGCTGACGTACCGCAAACTCATGACCGGCATTTTCCGGCAGAGACGGATGATACAGTTTTTTCACCAGCGGTTGTTGCTTCAGGTAATCAACAATCGCCAATGCATTGCGTTGTGCTGCGGCGATGCGCGGCGACAGCGTGCGCAAACCGCGCAGCAGCAGGTAGCTATCAAACGCTGCGCCGGTTACACCAATATTATTCGCCCACCACGCCAGATCGGTGGCCATCGCCGGATCTTTCGAAATCACCGCGCCCGCCACCACATCAGAGTGACCATTCAGGTATTTGGTGCAGGAGTGAACAACCAGATCGGCACCCAGCGCCAGCGGGTTTTGCAACGCCGGGCTGAGGAAGGTGTTGTCCACCACGCTAATGGCGCCCGCTTCACGCGCGGCGGCGCAGATGCTGGCGATATCCACCACGCGCAATAAAGGATTGCTTGGGCTTTCAACCAGCACCAGTTTTGGCTTCTCGGCCAGGGCAGCGGCCAGCGCCGCTTTGTCGCCCTGATCGACAAACTTAACGCGATACGCACCACGCTTGCTCAGGCTATCGAACAGACGATAGCTGCCGCCGTAACAGTCGTGTGGCGCAACCAGCAGATCGCCCGGCTTCAGGAACACAGTTGTCACCAAATGAATCGCCGACATGCCGGTATTGGTTAATACCGCGCCTGCACCACCTTCCAGCTCTGCCAACGCGCGCTGCACCACATCACGCGTTGGGTTACCACGACGTGAATAGTCATGCGCACGCGGCTCATTGAAGTCGAGGAAGTTATAGGTGCTGGAGAGATGAATCGGTGGGACAACGCAGCCATATTGCTCGTCATCATTCAAACCGCTACGTACTGCGATGGTTGCCTGTTTACGCGTCATGGTGCTTACTGTTCCTGAAGAAAAAGAAGAGCAACAGAATAACATTCCGCACATAGACGTCAATACATCTGGACATCTAAATGTCTTTGCGTATAGATTGAGCAAATCATCAATAACCGCTAAAATTGTCCGTCATCGCCTGGTGTTCAGCGCGCTTTCCTTTGCAGAAGCGGTGCTCAAGCATAAAACCTGCGGTTTAAGGGGTCAGGCATCGAAAAATCGGGCATAATCAACGGATTTCCCCATATTCAACTTTTATTGATTAAGGTAACCCATGGCTGAATGGAACGGCGAATATATCAGCCCTTACGCTGAACATGGCAAGAAGAGCGAGCAGGTTAAGAAAATCACAGTTTCTATCCCGCTGAAAGTGCTGAAGATTTTAACGGATGAGCGCACCCGCCGTCAGGTGAATAACCTGCGTCACGCCACCAACAGCGAACTGCTGTGTGAAGCCTTTTTGCATGCTTTCACCGGGCAGCCTCTGCCGAACGATGTCGATTTGCGTAAAGAACGCAGCGATGAGATTCCGGAAGAAGCGAAACAGATTATGCGTGAAATGGGCATCGATCCCGATAGCTGGGAATACTGAAGCCAGAAATAAAAAAACCCAGCCGAGGCTGGGTTTTTTCTTGCTGCCGAATCGCGAAGATTCGACGGCCAAAAATCTTATTTCTTGCTTGCTGGCACGCTGAAACGCTTGTTGAAGCGATCTACACGGCCACCGGTGTCAGCAATACGCTGCTTACCAGTGTAGAACGGGTGGCATTTGCCGCACACGTCCAGGTTCAGACCAGAAGCCATGGTTGAACGGGTGTTGATCACGTTACCGCAAGAGCAAGTCATGGTTACTGCTTCGTACTTAGGGTGAATACCTTGTTTCATGGGAGAACCTCATAAAAGGCCGTGTCGCTCTCCGTGCCAGGCTCAGCCTGCACAGCACCACACGCGGTTGAACATTAAGTGTATGCTCCGACAAGCGATCTCATCGAAGGCGGCATAGTATACAGAAATTAACCGGTTTTAGCAAATAGCCGCTTCCTAATTAGGCGTGTACACTACTTCTCCTTAATTCAGAACTGGATAGAGATTCAGATGCCCGTTGTTCAGGTTGCCCTGCCCGTTCCGCTACCTCGCCTGTTTGACTACTTGCTGCCTGCCGATGCGCCGCAGCCGGTGGCGGGCGCACGCGTGAATGTGCCGTTCGGCAATCGCAAAATGATCGGCATTGTGGTCGGCACGCGCGAGACCAGCGATCTGCCACTGACGCAGCTCAAGCAGATAGAAAGCGTGCTCGACGATCAAAGTCTGTTCTCGCCCGCCCTGTGGCGCATTTTGCATTGGGCCGCCACCTATTATCATTCTCCGCTCGGCGAAGTGCTGAACCATGCGCTGCCGGTGCTGCTGCGTCAGGGCAAACCGGCGCAGGAAGCGCCGCTGTGGCAATGGGTGATAAATGATGCTGGCCGTGAAGTGGCGATGGAGAGCCTGAAGCGCGCGCCGAAGCAGCAGCAAGCACTGGCGATGCTGCGTCAGCGACCGCTCTATCGTCATCAGGTCAGCGAACACGATTTTACCGATGCCGCGCTGCAAGCGTTGCGCGCTAAAGGCTTGTGCGATTTGCGTGAACATACGCCGCAGATGTACGACTGGCGCACCAGCTTTGCCGTCAAAGGTGATCGCCTGCGCCTGAATACCGATCAGGCGATGGCGGTGGGCGCGATGCGCAGTGAAGACGATCACTATGCGCCGTGGCTACTGGCCGGCATTACCGGTTCGGGTAAAACCGAAGTGTATCTCAGCGTGCTGGAAAACGTGCTGGCACGCGGCAAACAGGCTTTGGTGCTGGTGCCGGAAATCGGCCTGACGCCGCAAACCATCGCCCGCTTCCGCGAACGTTTCGATGCGCCGATTGATGTGCTGCACTCAGCGCTGAATGATAGCGAACGCCTGGCCGTCTGGCTGCGCGCGCGCAGCGGCGAAACCGCGATTGTTATCGGCACACGCTCGGCGCTGTTCACGCCGCTGGCGCGTCCCGGCGTCATCATTATTGATGAAGAGCACGACAGCTCGTACAAACAGCAGGAAGGCTGGCGCTATCAGGCGCGCGATCTGGCGGTGTTCCGCGCGCATGAGGAAGACATTCCGATTGTGATGGGTTCGGCCACGCCGGCGCTGGAAACGCTGCACAACGTGCGCGTCGGCAAATATCGCCAGCTCAATCTCACCAAACGCGCGGGCAATGCTAAACCGGCGTTGCAGCAGCTGATCGATCTTAAAGGCCAGCAGCTGAAAGGCGGGCTGGCACCGGCGCTGCTCGGCAAAATGCGCCAACATCTACAGGCCGACAATCAGGTTCTGCTATTCCTCAATCGCCGCGGCTTCTCTCCGGCGCTGATGTGCCACGATTGCGGCTGGCTGGCGGAGTGTCAACGCTGCGATAGCTACTACACGCTGCACCAGAACCATCGCCAGCTGCGCTGCCACCATTGTGATAGCCAGCGCCCGCTGCCGAATCAGTGCCCGAGCTGTGGTTCGACGCATTTGATGCCGGTTGGCGTCGGCACCGAACAGCTGGAACAGCAGTTGGGCACGCTGTTCCCCGGCGTGCCGGTATCGCGCATCGATCGCGACACCACCAGCCGTAAAGGTGCGCTGGAGCAGCATCTGGCCGATGTGCATCGCGGCGGCGCGCGTATTCTGGTGGGCACGCAAATGCTGGCGAAAGGTCATCACTTCCCGGATGTCACGCTGGTGTCGCTGCTGGATGTCGATGGCGCGCTGTTCTCTGCTGATTTCCGTGCCGCCGAGCGCTTCGCTCAGCTTTACACGCAGGTCGCGGGCCGCGCAGGTCGAGCCGGTAAACAGGGCGAAGTATTGCTGCAAACTCATCATCCGGAACATCCGCTGCTGCAAACGTTGCTGCATCGCGGCTATTTTGCTTTTGCCGATCAAACGTTGCTGGAACGTCAGTCGGTGCAGCTGCCGCCGTGGACCAGCCATGCGCTGTTCCGCGCTGAAGATATGGATAACCAACAGGCGGCGGAATTCCTTACTCAGCTGCGCAATTTGCTGGAAGCCAGCCCGCTAAAAGATGAGGCGATGTGGCTGATGGGGCCGGTTCCGGCATTGGCACCGAAACGCAGCGGACGCTGGCGCTGGCAGCTGCTGTTGCAGCATCCGTCACGCAAACGTCTGCAACAGCTGCTGAGCGGATCGCTGCCGCTGATCGCCACCTTGCCTGCTTCGCGCAAAGTGAAATGGACGCTGGATATCGATCCCACTGAGAGCTAAGCCGCGCCACATCTGCGAGCCAGATCGAAAAAAGTCGCACAAGTCACAATTTTTATGCAAATTAAGTAACAACCCGGCGCGACCTTGGGTTAACAATAGTGCCGACCCGGTTGAAGCCCGGTAATGTCAGAAAATCAATGCGCTGTACCGCGTCAGGAGTTATACGTTGGACCAGAAGCAACCCTCCACCGCCGCCACCATGAAAGATGTGGCCGAGAAAGCAGGCGTTTCAACCGCCACGGTTTCACGTGCGTTGATGAATCCAGAAAAAGTCTCTGCTGCGACCCGGCTCAAGGTCGAAAAAGCCGTGATTGCCGTGGGTTATGCGCCGCACGGTTTGGCGCGCAATGCCAAACGCGGTGAAACGCAAACCATTCTGGTAATTGTGCCGGACATCTGCGATCCCTTCTTCAGTGAGATCATTCGCGGCGTGGAAGTCACCGCTGCGCATGAAGGTTATCTGGTACTGATTGGCGATTGCGCGCATCAGAACAAACAGGAAAAAACCTTCCTGAATTTAATGCTGACGCGCCAGATCGACGGCATGGTGCTGTTGGGTTCACAGCTGCCATTTGAGGCGGGCATTGAAGATCAGCGTAACCTGCCGCCAATGGTGATGGGCAACGAATTTGCGCCGGAAATGGCGTTGCCAACGGTGCATATCGATAACCTGACCGCCGCTTTTGAAGCAGTAAATCACCTGTTGCAGCTCGGTCATCGCCAAATCGCCTGCATCACCGGGCCAGAACATATTCCGCTGAGCCAATATCGTTTGCAGGGCTACATTCAGGCGCTGCGTCGCAGCAACATCGCCATCGATCCGACGATGATTGTGCACGGCGACTTCACCTTTGAAGCCGGTGCAAATGCGCTTAAGCAGTTGATGAGTTTGCCGCAGCCTCCGAAAGCGATCTTCTGCCATAGCGATTTAATGGCGCTGGGCGCGATGAATCAGGCACGCAAACTCGGCATGCGCATTCCACAGGATTTGTCGGTAGTGGGCTTTGATGATATCGAACTGGCGCAGTACTACGATCCACCGCTGACCACCGTGGCGCAGCCGCGCTTTGCCATTGGTCGTGAAGCGATGCTGCTATTACTTGATGAGCTGCAGGGCAAACGCGTGAATAACGGTTCGCGCCTGCTGGATGCAGAGTTGCGCGTGCGCGGCAGTACGGCACCGGCGGCAAAACGGGAAAAATAGCGCGTAGAAGCCTGCATTTTCAGCGGATTCTGAAGGCAGACTGTGCTGGTCAAAGTTCCAGCCCTTGCGTAACATGGCGCATTCATTGCCGGGCAATTAACAGCACATTTACATGCCCATTGGCATTTTTTTGAAGGGTAGCAGAACGAAAGTGGCACAGAAAGATTATGTAGGCCGCGGGCGTTCAACAGGGACGCGTCGCAAAAAACCCGCCAGCCGCAGCAAGAAAAGCAAAGGCGGATCAGGCACTTCAAAGCTCATGATGGTACTGGCCGTGGCCGTGCTGGTCACCTTTGCCGGTGGTTTATGGTTCATCTCGCATCATAAGAAAGAAGAGATTGAGGTCATTCCAAACCACAAAGCCAACGGTAACGGCCTGCCGCCGAAGCCGGAAGAGCGCTGGAAGTACATCAAAGAGCTGGAAAATCGCCAAATTACCGTTCCGTCGCCGACTGAGCCTTCGGCCGGTGGCGTGCAATCTCAAACTCAGCTGACCGATGAACAGCGCCAGTTGCTGGAGCAGATGCAGGCCGATATGCGCCAGCAGCCGACGCAGTTGAACGAAGTGCCGTGGAACGAACAAACCCCGGCGCAGCGCCAGCAAACGCTGCAGCGTCAGCAGGTGCAGCAACAGCAGCAGCAGGTTCAGCAGCAACAACAGCAGCAGTTGCAACGTCAGCAGCAACAGTTACAACAGCAGCAGCGTCAGCAACAGTTGCAGCAACAACAGGCCGCGCGTCAGCAGCAACAACAGCAAGCTGCGCCGATCACGCGTGAGCCAACGCAGCAGACCAAACCGCAGGAAACGGCCAAGGCGAAAACCGAAGAGAAAGCCTCTTCACAGCGCTGGATGGTGCAGTGTGGATCGTTCAAAGGTACCGATCAGGCGGAATCAGTACGCGCCGGTCTGGCATTTGAAGGATTCGAGAGCCGCATTACTACCGGCGGTGGCTGGAATCGCGTGGTGATCGGGCCGTTCAAAGATCGCAGCAGCGCCGACAGCACAGTCAAACGCTTACACAGTTCCGGCCACGGAAGTTGTATTCCCCTCGCTGCTGGGGGTTGAAACCCCTTTTTCCTACCCCATATCTGGTTGCATGATACTCCGCGCCGAGTGCGCGGAGTTCCTTTTCTACTGCAACAAGGGGTCTGCCCGTGACAACAATAGTAAGTGTACGACGCAACGGCCAGGTAGTGATTGGCGGTGATGGCCAGGCTACGCTCGGCAATACCGTAATGAAAGGCAACGTTAAAAAAGTCCGTCGTCTTTACAACGATAAAGTGATCGCCGGTTTTGCTGGCGGTACCGCAGATGCCTTCACCCTGTTTGAACTGTTTGAGCGCAAGCTGGAAATGCACCAGGGCCATCTGGTGAAAGCGGCGGTCGAACTGGCTAAAGATTGGCGTACCGATCGCATGCTGCGCCGCCTCGAAGCGCTGCTGGCGGTAGCCGACGAAAACTCCTCATTAATCATCAGCGGCAACGGCGACGTTATCCAGCCGGAAAATGACCTGATTGCAATTGGTTCTGGTGGGCCTTACGCCCAGGCAGCGGCACGCGCGTTGTTGGAAAACACCGACATTGGTGCGCACGATATCGTGGAGAAAGCGCTGAACATCGCTGGCGATATCTGTATCTACACCAACCACAATATTAACTTCGAAGCATTACCGTCTAAGGCTAAGGACTAAACATCATGTCTGAGATGACTCCACGCGAGATTGTCAGCGAGCTTAACCGCTTTATTATCGGCCAGGACGGCGCAAAGAAGGCGGTCGCGATCGCCCTGCGTAACCGCTGGCGCCGCATGCAGCTCGACGAAGAGCTGCGCCACGAAGTGACGCCGAAAAACATTCTGATGATTGGTCCAACCGGCGTCGGTAAAACCGAAATCGCCCGTCGCTTAGCCAAACTGGCTAACGCACCGTTCATCAAAGTGGAAGCCACCAAATTCACCGAAGTCGGTTATGTCGGTAAAGAGGTGGATTCCATCATTCGCGATCTGACCGATTCTGCCATCAAGATGGTGCGCAGCCAGGCGATCGAGAAGAACAAATACCGCGCGGAAGAGATGGCGGAAGAGCGCATCCTCGATGTGCTGATCCCACCCGCGAAAAACAACTGGGGCCAGGCTGAACAAGCGGCTGAGCCATCAACAGCGCGTCAGTCCTTCCGCAAGAAACTGCGCGAAGGCCAGCTGGATGACAAAGAGATTGAGATCGATCTGGCCGCTTCATCGGCTGGCGTTGAAATCATGGCGCCTCCGGGCATGGAAGAGATGACCAGCCAGCTGCAATCGATGTTCCAGAACCTCGGTGGCCAGAAGCAGAAACCGCGTAAGCTTAAAATCAAAGAAGCCATGAAGCTGCTGATTGAAGAAGAAGCGGCCAAGCTGGTGAACCCGGAAGAGCTGAAGCAGGATGCAATCGATGCCGTTGAGCAGCACGGTATCGTGTTCATCGACGAAATCGACAAAATCTGTAAGCGCGGCGGCCAGAATGCGGGCGGTCCAGACGTATCACGCGAAGGTGTGCAGCGCGACCTGCTGCCGCTGGTTGAAGGCTGCACCGTTTCCACCAAGCACGGCATGGTGAAAACCGACCACATTCTGTTTATCGCTTCCGGCGCGTTCCAGGTCGCTAGCCCGTCAGATCTGATCCCAGAACTGCAAGGTCGTCTGCCGATTCGCGTTGAACTGCAGGCGCTGACCGTCAACGACTTCGAGCGCATCCTCACCGAGCCAAACGCCTCGGTTACCGTGCAGTACAAAGCATTGATGGGCACCGAAGGGGTCAATATCGACTTCACCGATGACGCCGTGCGTCGTATCGCCGAAGCCGCCTGGCAGGTGAACGAAACCACCGAGAACATCGGTGCGCGTCGTCTGCATACCGTGCTGGAGCGTCTGATGGAAGATATCTCGTATGACGCCAGCGATCGTAACGGCGAATCGATCACTATCGATGCCGAGTACGTTGGTAAGCATCTGGATGAGCTGGTGGCCGACGAAGATCTCAGCCGCTTCATTCTGTAAGCTTTACCCGCGAAATCGCTGCCCGGCCACTGTGCCGGGCTTATTTTACGCAGGATATTGATGCAACGCTTTTTTGGCGGTTGATGATTTTGCCAACAATCGCCAGATAGCGATATACTTAGCGCTCCTGTGGCAAACAGACGAAAACCCTCATGAAATACGATACATCTGAACTCTGTGACATCTACCACGAAGCTGTGAATGTTGTTGAACCGCTTTTTTCGAACTTTGGTGGGCGCAGCTCATTCGGTGGTCAAATCACCACAGTGAAATGTTTCGAAGATAACGGCTTACTCTACGATTTGCTGGAAGAGAACGGTCGGGGTCGCGTATTGCTGGTGGATGGCGGCGGTTCGGTCCGTCGCGCACTGGTCGATGCTCAGCTGGCAAGTCTGGCGGCACAAAATGAGTGGGAAGGCATTGTGGTTTACGGCTCGGTGCGTCAGGTAGACGACCTTGAAGAGCTGGAAATCGGCATTCAGGCGATTGCGGCGATTCCGGTGGGTGCAGCGGGTGAAGGCATTGGCGAAAGTGACGTGCGCGTTAACTTCGGCGGCGTGACCTTCTTCTCTGGTGACCATCTGTATGCCGACAACACCGGCATCATTCTGTCTGAAGACGCACTCGACATCGAGTAAGCCGCAACAAAAACGGGTGCCGCGGCACCCGTTGGTTTAAGCATCGACGCTTAAACTTCTTCCATTTTTCCCAGCAGTGCCCGCAGACGATCCTGCCAGACATGCTGCTCTTCTTTCAGATGCTGATTTTCACGCACCAGTGCATCCTGGTTACCTGAAGCCTGGCTGACTTCGTTTTTCAGCGTATTGTTTTGCTCTTTCAGCTCTTCAATTTCCATCTGCAGCAGAGTGATGGTATCAATCGCCTGCTGTACTTTCGCTTCCAGTTTCTCGAACACTTCAAATGACATCTTTCTGACCTCTCCTAAATCTTGCAAGGCGTTGATGGGGCTAGTGCATGCCTTATTATGGTGCGCTCAGCCACGATGACTCGATTGTATGTAGCCGAACCCAGCAAGTCCAGCGCCACAAGGCCTGCGAGGGCAGTCTGTAACACTTTTCAGTCTATGCCTAAAAAAATGCGCATCTTCGCGCATCTGTGTGCGCGATCACATCAGCATCGACCAGCAAAGCGGAAAAAATGGGTCTTAAAGCAACGCAAAAGACGCGAAAACGCGCATTTTTATGATGGAGTACACAGTTTTCAATTTCGCTATTTCTCGTTTATGCTCGTTAACGATAAATTCACATCAACCCTACATTGATAGCTGGGTGACTCATGGATGAGAACAAAAACTGATAAAATTTAACCTCGCTTCAGGAATGCCATTATGAGTCAGACAACTAACACACTAAAAGGTCAGTGCATCGCTGAATTTCTCGGCACAGGTTTGATTATCTTCTTTGGTGCAGGCTGTGTTGCTGCACTGAAACTGGCCGGTGCGTCATTCGGTCAGTGGGAAATTTGTATTATCTGGGGTTTAGCCGTCTCCATGGCAGTCTATCTAAGCGCAGGCGTTTCTGGTGCGCATCTTAACCCAGCCGTTACCGTCGCGCTGTGCCTGTTCGCTAATTTCGAAGGTCGTAAAGTTATTCCTTATATTCTGGCGCAGGTTGCCGGCGCGTTCTGCGCTGCCGCGTTGGTTTACGGTCTCTACTACAATCTGTTCTTTGATTACGAAGCGGGCCATCAAATGGTGCGCGGCAGCGTTGAAAGCCTCGATCTGGCCGGTATCTTCTCTACCTACCCGAACCCGCACATCAGCGTCGCTCAGGCGTTCCTGGTTGAGATGGTGATTACAGCTGTATTAATGGCGGTGATCATGGCGCTGACCGATGACGGCAACGGTGTACCGCGTGGTCCGCTGGCTCCGCTGTTGATTGGTTTACTGGTCGCGGTAATCGGTGGCTCAATGGGTCCACTGACCGGCTTCGCACTCAACCCGGCGCGTGACTTCGGTCCAAAACTGTTCGCCTTCTTCGCTGGCTGGGGCAACGTCGCCTTCACCGGTGGCAAAGATATTCCTTACTTCCTGGTTCCGATTTTTGGCCCGCTGGTCGGTGCTTGCCTCGGAGCCTTTGGTTACCGTTCGCTGATTGGCCGCCATCTGCCAGTTAACGTCGCGGAAGCCAGCACAGCAGAAAAACCGGTTGCGCGCGCTCAGCAGCGTAAAGCGTAAGTTTCATCGATACCACATCAGGAAAGCACAATGACTACTGATAAAAAATATATAGTTGCACTCGATCAGGGCACAACCAGCTCACGCGCCGTGGTGCTTGATCATGATGCCAACATCGTCGCGGTTTCTCAGCGCGAATTTACCCAGATCTACCCGAAAGCGGGTTGGGTTGAACATGACCCAATGGATATCTGGGCGTCACAAAGCTCAACGCTGGTTGAAGTGCTGGCACACGCCGACATTAACTCCGATCAAATCGCGGCGATTGGTATCACCAACCAACGTGAAACCGCCATCGTCTGGGATAAAGAGACCGGCAAACCGGTTTACAACGCCATCGTCTGGCAGGATCCACGCACCGCAGATTACTGTAACAAGCTGAAGAAAGAGGGGCTGGAAGAGTATATCCAGCACACCACCGGTTTGGTGATTAACCCGTACTTCTCAGGCACCAAGGTGAAGTGGATTCTGGATAACGTGGAAGGCGCGCGTGACCGTGCTAAACGCGGCGAACTGCTGTTCGGTACCGTTGATACCTGGCTGATTTGGAAAATGACGCAGGGACGTGTGCACGTCACCGATCATACCAACGCCTCACGTACCATGATGTACAACATCCACAAGCTGGAGTGGGATGAGCGCATGCTGGAGATCCTCGATATCCCGCGTGAAATGCTGCCAGAAGTGAAAGGCTCTTCTGAAGTGTACGGCCAGACCAACATTGGTGGTAAAGGCGGTACGCGTATTCCAATTGCCGGTATCGCGGGTGACCAGCAAGCGGCGCTGTATGGCCAGCTGTGTGTACAACCGGGTATGGCGAAAAACACTTACGGCACCGGCTGCTTCATGCTGATGAACACCGGCACCGAAGCTGTGACTTCAACACACGGCCTGCTGACCACCATCGCGTGCGGCCCACGCGGCGAAGTGAACTATGCGCTGGAAGGTGCGGTGTTTATCGGTGGTGCGTCGATTCAGTGGCTGCGTGATGAGATGAAGCTGATCAGCGATTCAACCGACTCTGAATACTTCGCGTTGAAAGTGAAAGACACCAACGGCGTGTATATGGTGCCAGCCTTCACCGGTTTGGGTGCGCCATATTGGGATCCGTATGCACGCGGCGCGATTTTCGGTCTGACGCGCGGTGCTAACGCGAACCACATCATCCGTGCCACGCTGGAGTCGATTGCTTACCAGACGCGCGACGTACTGGAAGCGATGCAGAACGATGCTGGCACCCGCCTGCAATCACTGCGCGTGGATGGTGGTGCGGTTGCCAACAACTTCCTGATGCAGTTCCAGTCTGACATTCTCGGCACGCGCGTTGAGCGTCCCGAAGTGCGTGAAGTTACGGCGCTGGGTGCGGCCTATCTGGCTGGATTAGCGGTTGGCTTCTGGAACGATCTGGAAGAAGTTCGCGCTAAAGCGGTGATTGAGCGTGAGTTCCGCCCAAGCATCGAAACCACCGAACGTAACGTCCGTTACGCCGGCTGGAAGAAAGCGGTCGCTCGCGCCAAAGCGTGGGAAGACGAAGAGTAAAATCCTGCTAACCCGCGGCGCCCTGCCGCGGGTTTTTCCCCTGCCACGTTTCCCCGCTGTGTTAAACTGCCTGCCTGTTTTTTATCAGGTGCCACCATGAAACGAGAACTCGCGATTGAATTTTCCCGCGTGACCGAAGCCGCCGCTCTGGCGGGCTATCACTGGTTAGGACGCGGCGATAAAAATGCGGCCGACGGCGCAGCCGTTCACGCCATGCGCATTATGCTCAACACCATCGATATCGACGGCCAGATTGTGATTGGCGAAGGCGAAATCGACGAAGCGCCGATGCTGTATATCGGTGAGAAAGTCGGTACCGGCCGTGGCGATGCCGTGGATATTGCGGTCGATCCGATCGAAGGCACGCGCATGACGGCGATGGGCCAGGCCAATGCGCTGGCGGTGCTGGCGGTGGGAGACAAGGGCAGCTTCCTGCACGCACCTGATATGTACATGGAAAAGCTGATTGTTGGACCGGGCGCACGTGGCGCCATCGACCTCAATCTGCCGCTTGATATCAACCTGAAGAATATCGCGCTGGCATTGGGCAAACCGCTCAGCCAGTTAACAGTGTCGATTCTGGCTAAGCCACGCCACGATGCGGTGATTGCCCAACTTCAGCAGCTCGGTGTGCGCGTGTTCTCCTTCCCGGATGGCGATGTCGCGGCCTCGATTCTGACCTGTATGCCGGATAGCGAAGTGGATGTGATGTACGGTATCGGCGGCGCACCGGAAGGTGTGGTGTCGGCGGCAGTCATTCGCGCGATGGATGGCGACATGCAGGCGCGTTTATTGGCGCGTCACGAGGTGAAAGGCGATAGCGAAGAGAATCGTCGCCTCGGCGAGAATGAACTGCAACGCTGCGCCGAGATGGGCATTGAAGCCGGTCAGGTTCTGAAGCTGGATCAGATGGCGCGCAACGATAACGTTATCTTCGCTGCCACCGGCATCACCACCGGCGATTTGCTGAAAGGCATCACGCGTAACGGCAACATCGCCACCAGCGAAACCCTGCTGGTGCGCGGCAAATCACGCACCATTCGCCGCATCCAGTCAATCCACTATCTGGATCGCAAAGACGCGGCGCTGCATCAATTTATCCTGTAATCGCCTGCTTGCCGCTCTCCGGATGACGAGAGAGCGGCCACCAGCACAGCAACATTACCAGCGACGTCACGAACATCAGCATGCCAAGGCTGGATTGATCGTGCTGCGGCAACAGCGCAGAAAGCCACGCCACCACGCCGGAACCGAGGTTCTGCAAACCACCGATTAATGCACCGGCGCTGCCCGCCAGCCAAGCATACGGCTCCATCGCGCCCGAGGTTGCCAGCGGAAACAGCATGCCCGCGCCGAAGAAGAACAGCGCAGCCGGCACCAGCAGCGTCCAGATGTTCATCACGCCAAACCAGGCTGGAACCCACATCAATAATCCAGCCAACAGGCAGCTGTTCACGCCGTACCACATCAGCGTGTGCCAGGATTTCTGCTCACGTCCAGCAAACCAGGCGCCAAAGAACGCCGCCGGGATTGGCAGGATAAACAGGATGCTGACGGTTAATCCATCCAGCCCCAAAACGCCACCCATCAGCACGCCGCAGCTGGCTTCAAACACCGCGATACCAGCCAGTGCGCCAATCAGCAGCAGCAGATAACGCACGAAGTTGCCGTCGCTCAGCAAAGTGGCATAACGGCGCAGGAACGGCGTGGCGGGCGTATCAACAGGACGCGTTTCCGGCAGCCAGCGCGCCATCGAGGCGGTGACGCCGACGCACAACAGCAGCAGGAAGGCGAAACAGGCGTGCCAGCCAAACAGATGCGTCAGCAGCGCACCAATCACCGGCGCCAGCAGCGGACTCACCAGAATACCCATATTCAGCAGGCTGTTCGCCTGACGCAGGGCGATGCCAGAATAGAGATCGCGCGGCATGGTACGCGCCATCACGCCCGCGACGCCGGTCCCTAAACCTTGCACTGCGCTGCCGAGCACCAGAATATCGAGCGAGGGCGCGAACATGGCGATCAATGCGCCGACGGCAAAGATCGTCATGCCAATCAGGATCACCGGACGACGGCCAAAGCTGTCCGAGAGCGGGCCGTAGATCAACTGCGATCCGCCGTAGGTCATCAGATAGGCGGCCATCACCTGCTGGATCGCCCCGCTGCGCACATTGAGCGTTTCGGCCATGTTGGCCATCGCTGGCACATAGATGGTTTGCGCCATCTGCCCGACCGCCACCAGCACGATCAGCATGAATAACAGAAAGCGATTTTGCGTTTTACTTATCAACATGGAACAAAATGTCTGCCTGAGAAACAAAGAAAAAGCAGCACAAAACAGGCCACCTCGGATTTATGGCGGCAAAAATATCAGGATTCAGTGACAAATCGAGAGGCGCGGACAAAGCTGTATGTCTTAAGCCGTCAAGTTGATAGTCCAGATTGTAAACTGCCCGCTACAGTTGCTGATCTGTGCGCTGCGTTTGTCGCTGAGAGCCCTTTGACGCTGTACCGACTGGAAATCCATCAGGCCGATGGCGATGATAGTAACGAGCCTGAATAATCATTAATAAGGAGCCAACATGGCAGAGTGGATCAATGCTGAAGTTAAAGAAGTAAAAAACTGGACCGATGCACTGTTCAGCCTGCGCGTCGAAGCACCGATTGATACCTTTACGGCGGGACAGTTTGCCAAGCTGGCGCTGGAAATTGACGGTGAGCGCGTGCAGCGCGCCTATTCTTACGTCAATGCGCCGCAGGATTCGCTGCTGGAGTTTTATCTGGTCACGGTGCCGGAGGGCAAATTGAGTCCGCGTTTGCAGGCGCTGCAACCCGGCGACCAGGTAATGATCACCAAAGAGGCGGCGGGTTTCTTTGTACTCGACGAAATTCCAGACTGCCAAACGCTGTGGATGCTGGCGACCGGCACAGCGATCGGCCCCTATTTATCGATTCTGCAACAGGGCGAAGATCTGGATCGTTTTGATAACATTGTGCTGGTACATGCCGCGCGTTTCGCCGATGACCTGAGCTTCCTGCCTTTGATGCAAGAGCTGCAGCAGCGCTATCAGGGCAAATTGCACATTCAAACGGTAGTCAGCCGCGAAGAGATCGCCGGTTCGCTACACGGTCGCGTACCGCAGCTGATTGAAAGTGGAGCACTGGAGCGTGCAGTTGGCTTGCCGCTGACGGCAGAAACCAGCCATGTGATGCTGTGCGGCAATCCACAAATGGTGCGCGATACCCAGCAATTACTGAAAGACACGCGTGAGATGCGCAAACATTTCAAACGTAAACCCGGCCATATGACCAGCGAGCATTACTGGTAATCGGCGCGGCACAAAGAATGTGAGATTTTTCCCAGTGTGGGTTTTGACTTTGCCCGGTAAAAACCGTTCTAATCGTGGGCTAAGTGAATGATTTAGGGCCGAAGCAATGAACAACCTGCCAGTCGCGCTGCTGCTTGGCCTCGCACTGACATTTCCCGTCTGGGCGGAGGATGCCCCCACGTTAGATCGTAGCGATCATCTGCCTGCTGCGCCCTATCTGCTCGCGGGTGCGCCGACCTTCGATATGACCGTTGCTCAGTTCCGTGAGAAGTACAACGCGGCCAATCCCAATGAACTGCTGCAGGAATATCGCGCTATTGATAATCGCGGCGATAAAAGCAACCTGACGCGTGCCGCCAGCAAAATCAGCGAAACGCTGTATGCCTCAACGGCGCTGGAGCAAGGCACCGGCAAAATCAAAACTCTGCAAATCACCTGGCTGCCGGTTCCCGGCCCCGATATGAAAGCCGCGCAGGCACGCGCCATGGATTACATGACCGCCCTGCTGCGCTTCTTCATCCCCGGTTTATCGCCCGAAGATGGGCGTAAAAAACTCGATTCCCTGCTCAGCGCCGGTAAAGGTGCACGCTATTTTGCCCGCACCGAAGGTGCCTTGCGTTTCGTGGTAGCAGACAACGGCGACAAGGGTTTGACCTTCGCCGTTGAGCCGATAAAACTGGCGCTCTCGACGCCCTGATCGCACCGGCAAAAATGACGAAAAGCAAAGCCAGCAACGCATTTGATCTCTATACTGTCTCGCAGACATCGCTGCCCGATGGCAGCGCTATTTCATGAATCGCGTTATGCGGAGGAAAGAATGCGACATCCACTGGTTATGGGTAACTGGAAACTGAACGGTAGCAAGCAGATCACTAAAGAGCTGATTGAAGGCCTGCGCAAAGAGCTGTCTGGTGTTGATGGCTGTGGCGTCGCGATTGCACCGCCAGCCATCTATCTGGATCTGGCGAAGCACGCCATTTCCGGTAGCCACATTGCTCTGGGTGCTCAGAACGTTGACGTTAATCTGTCTGGCGCATTCACTGGCGAAACTTCCGCAGACATGCTGAAAGACGTTGGCGCGAAATACATCATCATCGGCCACTCTGAGCGCCGCACCTACCACAAAGAGAGCGACGAGTTCATCGCGAAGAAATTTGCCGTAGTGAAAGAAGCTGGCCTGGTGCCGGTTCTGTGCATCGGTGAAACTGACGCAGAAAACGAAGCGGGCAAAACGGAAGAAGTGTGCGCACGCCAGATCGACGCCGTGCTGGAAACTCAGGGCGCTGCAGCGTTCGAAGGCGCGGTTATCGCTTACGAGCCAGTTTGGGCTATCGGTACCGGCAAATCAGCTACTCCAGCGCAGGCTCAGGCGGTGCACAAATTCATTCGTGACCATATCGCGAAGAAAGATGCAGCTATCGCTCAGCAAGTTATCATTCAGTACGGCGGCTCGGTCAACGACAAAAACGCCGCTGAGCTGTTCACCCAGCCAGATATCGATGGCGCGCTGGTTGGCGGTGCTTCACTGAAAGCGGATGCTTTTGCGGTGATCGTGAAAGCGGCAGCAGCAGCGAAAAACGCGTAATTTCTCGTTTTCGATGCAGAAAAAGGCGGCTGATTAGCCGCCTTTTTTATTGGTCGCCATGAATGGCGACCCTACGACAAATGGAGCCGTACGTCGGTTTTGTAGGGTGCGCATTCATGCGCACCTGGTTATCGCCTCAACGATTATTGCGGCAATATGCTGCAGTTATGATCCTGCAGCTCTTCCGCCGAGCCGCTGTTCAGTTTCAGCCAGTTACGCTCCAGCGCCAACAGCGCTAAACGGCCATCCGGCAATTGTGCCAGCGCCAGCCCGTATTTACCCATCTCGGTGCGCGCATGCGGCACTTCATCCGCCAGACGGATAAACGCACTCTGCTGCGCCAGTTCTTCCTTAGAAATCGAACGCACCAGATAACCATGCTTACGCAGCGTTTCACTCTGCCATTGCGCGTTCAGCCTTGGTGCCAGCGCATCCAGCTGTTGACGCACATCCGGCCGCAGACAGGAAATATGTATATGCAGCTGATTTTGCGTACGCCCATATTGCGCATTGATGGCCAGCGACAGCGCGCTATCGGGGATCGGCGCGCCGTGCTTCTGCGCCAGCAATGTGCGTTGCTGCCAGGCCTCGGCAAACAGGTTCGGCGTTGCGGTTTCAAGAAGGATCGGACTTTCCATACCGGTAATTTTTTCAATCGGCATCAGCAGATACTGCAACGGACCGTTGAGATCTTTCAGCGTGACGTAACCCTGCGCGCTGTTCACCTGCTGGCATGGCGCGGGTTTGCCCGTCGCCGCCATATTTGGCACGCACTTCTCGCTGATAATCTGCCACAGGGCGTTGGAGTTTTTATGGAAATGGATGGCGCCGGCGATCAGTCCAACAATCAACACCACCAATAATGCGGTAAGTAACTTCAGGGTACGACGACTGCCCTGCATAGCCCGATTCCTCTGTTCATCACCTGCCAGCATCCTCGCCTGGCAGGTGATGAAAGTCACGGACTAAAACAAAACGGCCAGCATTCTCGCTGGCCGTTTTTTTATTCGTTATGGCTTCATCACCTGATCGTAACTGCCGCCATCGGCGAAGTGGGTTTTCTGGGCTTGCGTCCAGCCACCAAACTTGCTGTCGATAGTGAACAGTTTTACCGGCGCGAATTTATTGGCAAATTTCTTCGCAACGGCCTCATCACGTGGACGGTAGAAATTCTCCGCCGCGATGGTCTGGCCTTCCGGCGAGTAGAGATACTTCAGGTAATCTTCGGCCACTTTACGGGTGCCCTGCTCGTCAACCACTTTATCAACCACTGAAACCGTTGGCTCCGCCAGAATCGATTCGCTTGGGGTGACGATTTCAAACTTGTCTTTACCCAGCTTATCTACCGCCAGATAGGCTTCGTTTTCCCACGCAATCAGCACATCGCCAATGCCGCGTTCTACGAAGGTGTTAGTCGCACCGCGTGCACCGGAATCCTGTACTTCTACGTTCTTAAACAGCGATTTCACGTAAGCCAGCGCTTTGGCCTGATCGCCATGATTCTGATCCAGCGCCCAGCCCCATGCAGCCAGATAGTTCCAGCGTGCGCCGCCCGACGTTTTCGGGTTTGGCGTGATGACGGAAACGCCCGGTTTGATCAGATCCGGCCAATCATGAATGCCTTTCGGGTTGCCTTTACGCACCAGGAACACGATGGTCGAGGTGTATGGCGCGGAGTTATCCGGCAGGCGTTTAATCCAGTCTTTATTAATACGACCACGGTCAGCAATAGCATCTACATCAGATTGCAGCGCCAGCGTAACCACATCAGCACGGATGCCATTGATCACTGAGGTCGCTTGTTTACCGGAACCGCCGTGCGACTGGCGAATTACCACGTTGTCGCCGGTTTCCTGCTTGTAATGCGCGCTAAACGCTTTGTTGTACTGTTCGTACAGCTCACGGGTTGGATCGTAAGAAACGTTTAACAGCTGAATATCCTTTGCCAGAACACTGGTTGAAGCCAGTAACAGGGTGACACCAATACTCCACTTATTCATTGCTTGCTCTCCCGAGGTCGTTATAGAACAAGACTGACACAAACTTATCCACGGATTAAAGAATTAAAAATAAGCTGTTATAACTGGAGGGAATATAAGCAGGCATTAAAAAGGCGCGAATCTCGTCGCGCCTTGATAGGGTATTAGTAGAGTTTTTTCGCGGTATCCAGCCAGTCGCGTTTGAATGGACGCTTCATATTTTCAATCGCATCGATGATGTCGTGATGCACCATCTTCTCGTTCTGAATACCGACGCAGCGGCCGCCATAACCTTGCAGCAGTAGCTCGATGGAGTAAGAACCCATGCGCGATGCCAGGATGCGGTCATAGGCACAAGGTGCGCCGCCACGCTGAATGTGACCAAGAACGGTGGCGCGGGTTTCGCGTTTGGTTTCAGCTTCAATGAAGTGCGCCAGATCGTCGATATCGCAGATGTGCTCGGTAATCGCCACGATGGCGTGTTTTTTACCTTTGGCGATGCCCGCTTTGATCTCTGAAACCAGCTCTTCACGGGTATATGGGATTTCAGGCAGCACGATGAACTCACAACCACCGGCAATCGCTGCCGCCAGCGTTAAATCGCCGCAGTAACGGCCCATCACTTCTACGATGGAGATGCGCTGGTGAGAAGATGAGGTGTCGCGCAGACGGTCAATCGCTTCAACTACAGTTTCCAACGCAGTGAAGTAGCCAATGGTGTAATCGGTGCCTGCTACGTCGTTATCGATGGTGCCCGGCAAGCCGATGCATGGGAAGCCCATTTCGGTCAGGCGCTTCGCACCCATGTAGGAACCATCACCGCCGATAACCACCAGCGCATCAATGCCGCGCTTTTTCATGTTATCTATCGCGGTCTGGCGTACTTCATCGTTGCGGAATTCTGGGAAGCGTGCGGAACCCAGGAAGGTGCCGCCACGGTTGATCATGTCTGACACGCTGTAGCGGTCGAGGTTGATCATGCGATCTTCGTACAATCCCAGATAGCCGTCGTAAATACCAAAAACTTCCAGTCCTTCACTCAGCGCGGAACGTACAACTCCGCGAATGGCTGCGTTCATGCCTGGGGCGTCGCCGCCGCTGGTCAGTACTCCGATTTTTTTGATCATGACAACCTCTGGATTGTTCAAAAACTAAGGATTATTCCTGCCATGTGTCCGGCGTGGACCAGCTCGCGATCGCATGGCTTAATAGTTGCAGAATAGTATATCAAAGGCTTGATGCTGAATTGATTCAGGTCAGACAAGTTTTCGCTAATTTTTTACAGAGTTGTTAGCGTTACGTCACTTTTTTTGTGTAATTGCATGATTTTAAATCGCTAACCTTGAAAAAAGCCGTGTTGATTGCTCGGCACAACAGAACAGGGATCTTGATGGATGATCACGTCTGAGCCGGGAAACTTCTTCAGTAATGCCTGCTCAATTTGATCGGCCACCTGATGCGCCTGCACCAATGGCAACTGATCTTCCATCTCCAGATGCAGCTGGATAAAACGCGTAGGACCCGATTGCCGTGTGCGCAATGCATGTGCGCCACGTACGCCCGGCCAGTTGGTCACCACATTGATGATCTCCTGCGTTTCATGCTCGGGCAGTACACGGTCTAGCAGCGCCTGTACCGCGTCATAGCCCATCCGCAACGCGTTATAGAGAATGTAAACGCCGATGCCGAGCGCGAACAATGCATCCGCCCGTACAAAACCATAGCTGCTCAAACCGAGGGCGACCAATATTGCGCCGTTCATCACCACATCAGATTGATAGTGCAGCATGTCCGCGCGAATCGCCTGGCTGCGCGTGCGGCGCACCACCCAGCGCTGGAAGGCAACCAATGTCAGGGTTGAAAACAGCGCAATCACCGTAACCACAATGCCCACCAGCGGCGCATGTAAGGTTTCGGGCGATGCCAGATGCTGAATACCGGTGAGAAACAGAAACAGCGCCGAGCCGGAGATAAACATGCTTTGCGCCAGCGCGGCCAATGATTCGGCTTTACCATGACCAAAGGTGTGATCGTCATCGGCCGGCTGCAATGAATAGCGCACCACCAGCAAGTTGGTGAGTGAAGCGGCAATATCCACCAATGAATCCACTAACGCCGCCAACATGCTGACTGAACCGGTGTGCCACCAGGCAAAAATTTTCACGATTAACAGTAGCGTCGCCAGCGTAGTCGCCGCTAACGCCGCCCGATTGACTAACTTTGCATAGGAAGAATCCATGCTATGCCTCGCCGGGTCGCACGCTTTATGGGTGCGGCCTTTAGGTCTCAAGATGGCTAAAGTTTATCATCGGCAGAAGTGTGCTGCGTGATTGAATTTTAAGACAATGATGTTAGAGAGAAATGACAGGCAAAAAAAACCCCCGCATCATGCGGGGGAAGACAGGGATGGTGTCTATGGCAAGGAAAACAGGGATACTATGTTACTGGTTACTGCTGGTACTACTCACTGCTTGCAGCGGTGATGATGGCTGCAATCCTGAGAGTCGACGAACTTCAGCCAATCGTCGCTCATAATTTTTCTGCAATGTCGCTTGCTGTGCAGGCGTTAGCAGGTGGTACATCTGATTACGAACCCGAGCCATCTCGACTTGCTGTTCTATCGCTGCGCGGGCTTGTTTCTCTGCCTGCTGTCGAATAGCCGATTCGTTAAATTTGTCTGCAATCACAAGGTCATGCATAGTTTCTATATCTTGAACGCTGATTGTTGGGCGTTCGTGTCGCGCTTGCTGCATCAGGTCTCGCATCTGTTGCCGCTGTTGTTCAGTCAGCTCAATGCCATCGAACATGTAGCTTTGCGGATTTTGCGTCATACTGCCTGTCGTCAATCCGCTGTTCGGATGCATCTCGTCAATCGTCGTCGTGTCTGCTGCTTCGGCGCTGGCGTGACTGAGAACCATCGCTGAGGCAATGACGACGGCGGTTAAGTAGCGCATCGTTAACTCCCAGTTCGTTCCGTTTTGCGATTCAACGAGAGCCAGTGTACGGCGGTGGCTGCAAACATCCGTCAGGGGGTGTAAAACTACGTAAAGCGTTGGATTGCAAGTCAAGGAACACGGTATTTTGCCTGCGGAGGGCAATAAAAAATGAATAAAATCCTGTTGGTTGATGACGACCGCGAATTAACTTCGCTGCTTAAAGAACTGCTTGAGATGGAAGGTTTTGAAGTCATTGTGGCAAGCGATGGTGAGCAGGCGCTTAACCTGCTAGACAACACCGTGGACTTGTTATTGCTTGATGTAATGATGCCGAAGAAGAACGGTATCGACACGTTGAAAGAACTACGCCAACAGCACCAAACTCCGGTCATTATGCTGACTGCACGTGGCAGCGAACTGGACCGCGTTCTGGGCCTTGAACTGGGCGCAGATGACTATCTGCCTAAACCGTTTAACGATCGCGAACTGGTGGCGCGTATTCGTGCCATTTTGCGCCGTTCAAACTGGAGCGAGCAGCAACAGCAGCACGATAACAGCTCACCGACGCTGGAAGTCGACTGCCTGCGCCTGAATCCGGGTCGTCAGGAAGCCAGCTTTGATAGCGAGACTTTGGATCTCACCGGCACCGAATTCACCCTGCTCTATTTGCTGGCACAGCATCTGGGTCAGGTGGTATCGCGTGAGCACCTTAGTCAGGAAGTTTTAGGCAAACGACTGACGCCGTTTGACCGCGCTATTGATATGCACATTTCTAATCTGCGTCGTAAATTGCCGGAACGTCGTGATGGTCATCCGTGGTTTAAAACCCTGCGCGGACGCGGCTATCTGATGGTTTCGGCATCATGATTGGAAGTTTAACCACTCGCATCTTCGCCATCTTCTGGCTCACGCTAGCATTGGTGTTGATGCTGGTTTTAATGGTGCCCAAACTCGATTCGCGCCAGATGACCGCGTTACTGGAAAGCGAGCAGCGTCAGGGCACCATGATTGAACAGCACGTTGAAGCGGAGCTGTCACAAGATCCGCCAAACGACTTAATGTGGTGGCGTCGCCTGTTCCGTTCCATCGACAAATGGGCGCCGCCCGGCCAGCGCTTGTTATTGGTGACCAGCGAAGGCCGGGTGATTGGCGCGCAGCACAATGAAATGCAGATCATCCGTAACTTTATTGGGCAGTCGGATAACGCCGACCACCCACAAAAGAAAAAGTATGGTCGCGTTGAAATGGTTGGGCCTTTCGCGGTACGCGATGGCGAAGACAACTATCAGCTCTACCTGATTCGTCCTGCCACCAGTTCACAGCTGGATTTCGTCAATCTGCTGTTTGACCGCCCGCTACTGCTGCTGATTGTCACTATGCTGATCAGCTCGCCACTGCTGCTGTGGCTGGCGTGGAGCCTGGCGCGTCCCGCCCGCAAACTTAAATATGCGGCGGATGAAGTGGCAAGCGGTAATTTGCGTCAGCATCCGGAACTGGAATCGGGGCCGCAAGAGTTTCTGGCGGCGGGTTCGAGTTTCAACCAAATGGTGAGCGCACTCGAACGCATGATGACGGCGCAACAGCGTTTGCTATCTGATATCAGCCATGAACTGCGTACGCCGTTGACTCGCTTGCAGCTGGCAACCGCGTTACTGCGTCGCCGTAATGGTGAAGGCAAAGAGCTGCAGCGCATCGAAACGGAAGCGCAGCGTCTTGATGGCATGATTAACGATTTGCTGGTGCTGTCGCGTACGCAACATAATAACGCACTGGTTAGCGAAGCGATGAAGGCCAACCAGCTGTGGAACGGCGTGCTGGAAGATGCCAAATTTGAAGCCGAGCAGATGGGCAAGCTAATGGAAGTGCCCTATCCGCCTGGCCCGTGGCCGCTGTACGGTAATCCACATGCGCTGGAGAGTGCGCTGGAGAATATCGTGCGTAATGCGCTGCGCTATTCGAATTCGCATATCAGCGTCAGCTTCTCGGTGGATATCGAAGGCATTACCATCCACGTCGATGATGATGGTCCGGGCGTCAGCCCAGAAGATCGCGAGCAGATTTTCCGTCCGTTCTACCGCACCGATGAGGCGCGCGATCGTGAATCAGGCGGCACCGGATTAGGCCTGGCGATCGTCGAAACGGCCATCCAGCAGCATCGCGGCTGGGTCAAAGCCGATGACAGCCCGCTCGGGGGTTTACGCCTCACGCTGTGGCTGCCGCTGTACTCCGCCCGTCAATAATTTGTTATGCTTCGGCCCTCGTTTCTGGGGGCCTTATGCTAAACATTGTCTTATTTGAACCTGAAATTCCGCCAAATACCGGCAACATCATTCGCTTGTGCGCAAATACCGGTTTCCAGTTACACCTGATTGAACCGCTGGGCTTTGCCTGGGATGATAAGCGCCTGCGCCGCGCCGGGCTGGATTACCACGAATATACCGCCTTGAAAAAACACGCCAATTACGCGGCATTTCTGGCGACGGAAGCGCCTCAGCGCATGTTCGCACTCACCACCAAAGGAACGCCTGCACACAGCGCAGTGAGTTATCAAAAGGGTGATTATTTGGTGTTTGGTCCGGAGAGTCGTGGTTTACCCACAGATATCCTCAACGCACTACCCGCTGAGCAGAAAATCCGTATTCCGATGATGGCGGAAAGCCGCAGCATGAATTTGTCTAATGCGGTTTCTGTGGTGGTGTATGAAGCGTGGCGCCAGCTCGATTATGCTGGCGCACTGATCAAAGGCTAGATGCCGTCGCCGTACTCAAAGCCCGCGCCGTTGAAGTGCTGATCCATATCCATCGACGGTTTATCGCTTGTCGGTTTCCCGACAATGCGCGCTGGCACGCCGGCCGCCGTGGTATGCGGCGGTACGGGCTGCAGGACAACGGAACCAGCACCGATTTTCGCACCGCGCCCCACTTCAATGTTGCCAAGAATCTTGGCACCCGCGCCAATCATTACACCTTCACGGATTTTCGGATGGCGATCGCCGCTGGTTTTACCGGTACCGCCGAGCGTCACCGATTGCAGGATTGAAACGTCATTTTCAATGATGGCCGTTTCGCCGATAACAATGCCGGTGGCGTGGTCAAGCATGATGCCGCGACCTATCCGCGCCGCCGGGTGAATATCCACGGCAAACGAGACGGAAATTTCATTCTGCAGATAAACCGCCAGTGCGCGGCGACCTTCTCTCCATAACCAGTTGCCAATGCGATAGGCCTGCAGGGCGTGGAAGCCTTTGAGGTAGAGCAGCGGCGTAGAGTATTTATCAACGGCGGGGTCACGCTGGCGCACAGCCTGAATATCGTAGGCCGCGGAGACAATCATCTCTGGGTCTTCACGGTAGGCTTCTTCCACGATTTCGCGGATGGCGATAGCTGGCATGATCGGGTTCGCCAGCTTGTTGGCGAGCATGTAGCTGAGCGCACTGCCGAGGTTTTCGTGTTTAAGCAATGTCGCATGGTAAAAGCTGGCCAGCATCGGTTCACAGTCGGCCAGGGCTCTGGCTTCGGCTTTGATATGGTTCCAGACCAGTTCTAACTCTTCAGACGACATTGCTGTTTGCTCCCGATAAAAAAAGCGCCTGATGGGGCGCTACAGGTGGTGACGCTGGCGCATCCTGCTTCAGCTTTGGCTGTTTTCGTCCTTCCTTGCACGGCCAAGTAAAGTCAATGCTGCCTCTCGCGCTGATTTTCCGCAATAGAGCACCTGATAAATCTGCTCGGTAATCGGCATTTCTACGCCAACACGCGCGGCCAATGCTTTGACTTCTTTGGTGTTTCTGTAGCCTTCTACAACTTGTCCGATAATGCGTTGCGCATCGTCTACGCTCTCGCCTTGCCCCAGCATCATGCCGAAACGACGGTTGCGCGACTGATTATCGGTACAGGTCAGCACCAAATCGCCTAAACCGGCCATGCCCATAAAGGTGGTGGCATCGGCTCCCAGCGCTGCGCCGAGACGGCTCATTTCCGTCAGGCCACGCGTGATTAAGGCGGTACGCGCGTTGGCACCAAAGCCAATGCCGTCAGAAATCCCCGCACCAATCGCAATCACGTTCTTCACCGCGCCGCCTAACTGCACGCCAATGAAATCCTGATTGTTATAGACGCGGAAACTTTTGCCGCAGTGCAGCTTCTGCTGCAGGTCTTCAGCGAACTCCGCATCGGTGGATGCCAGTGCGATAGCCGTTGGCATACCAGCAGCCAGCTCTTTAGCAAAGGTTGGTCCGGAAATCACCGCTAACGGAATTGCATCGCCGAGGATTTCACGCGCCACATCCTGCAGCAAACGGCCGGTCTCTTTTTCCAGTCCTTTAGTCGCCCAGACAATCCGTGAATCGGCACGCAAATGCGGCTTGAGCTGCGTCAGCACGTCGCCAAATACGTGGCTCGGCACCACGACCAGCAGATCGCGACTGGCGTTAACAACGGTAGCCAGATCGGCTTCAGGAACGAGATTATCAGGGAAAGGAACATCGGGCAGGAAAGCGGCATTGCAGCGGTCAGCTTGCAGCTGCGCCACGCTTTGAGGATTGTGGCCCCAGAGCAGAACCGGATGGCCATTACGGGCCAGCGTGATGGCCAATGCGGTGCCGTACGAGCCGGCACCGATGACGCTAATCGAAGCGTTGAGTGTAGTCATCAGGCATCCTGATGTGGCGCTTCGCCTTCACCTTGCTGCTGCAGATAGTTCATGAACAGCGCATCAAAGTTAACTGGCGCCAGGTTGAGCTGCGGGAAAGTACCACGAGACACAAGGCTGGTTACGCATTCGCGTGCATACGGGAACAGAATGTTCGGGCAGTACGCGCCGAGGCAATGTGCCATCTGCGTACCTTCGATACCGCTGATAGTGAAAATACCCGCCTGCTGGACTTCGCACAGGAATGCGGTTTCTTCGCCAACGGTTGCGGTTACGGTAACACGCAGAACGACTTCAAAAACGCCATCAGCCAGCTGAGAAGAGGCGGTGTCCAGGTCCAGCTTCACTTCCGGTTCCCACTCTTTCTGGAAAACCTGCGGTGCGTTTGGCGCTTCGTAAGAAACATCTTTGGTGTAAACACGTTGAATCTGGAACTGCATTTCGCTGTTGCTTTGCTCTGACATGTGTCTAAATCCTGTGAGTTAAAATTGTCTGACCGAAAAGTTATGCCTGGAGTAGAGGATCAAGTCCCTGACGCCCATCCAGCGCGTAAAGATCGTCACAGCCGCCAATATGCTGCGCATCAATAAAAATCTGTGGCACCGTCGTACGGCCGCTGCGTTGAATCATCTCTTCACGTTTCGCCGCGTTCCCGTCAATGGGAATCTCCTGGAACGACACGCCTTTCTGATCCAACAACGCCTTTGCACGGTGGCAATAAGGACAAGTGACTTTGGTGTAGATCTCTACATTCGCCATACGGTTACCTCAAAGAAGTTATTTGCCGCGCACCAGTGGCAGATTTTCACCACTCCAGCCGCTCACGCCATCTTTCAGTACGGAGACTTTCTCGAAGCCCGCTGCGCTCAATTTCGCCGCAGATTCGCCCGCACTTTGACCGGTCGCGCAAACTACAATTATGTGCTGTGACTTGTGCTTTTCCAGCTCGCCAAAGCTCTCTTTTTTGATGTCTGCTGCCGCTACGTTGATAGCCCCAGAAATGTGTCCTTTGCGGTAATCGTCACGTGAACGAACGTCTACCACCACCGCGTCCTCTTTGTTAATCAGGTGGGTTGCTTCACCACGACTGATGGTTTTTACTTTAGAGAACATACCTTTAACGGTGGTCACAATCACGAGAACGAGTAAAGCGACCCATGCCAGACTGAGGATGGGGTGATTGCTTGCAAACTGCATAATTTCTTGCATGAGGGGTAACGACTCCAAACCGGGCTGATAAGCTAAAACAAGGGTTCTGAGTATACCTGCGCCACTTCGCATGTACAGTCGCTAAGGGAACAGAGTTACGATTTGTGCGTCATTTTCCAAAAAAAGTGTTCTAATCCCAAAATTAAGACAAAGTTTATGCCGGTAAGCTCGGTACAGACATTTTTAGCAAAGTAAAACCCGGCCGGGCTAACTGGTAAGCGGCTGTTCATCGTGGAATAATTATCGACTATGAAGGGAAAAGCGACCGTTACACACACAAGGACCCGTCACAACGGCACTGCGCTTCCGTTGTCATTTCGCTGGTCCGAAATCTCCCTGAGTCTGCTTCTGGCGGGCACATTATTACTTCCTGCTGCCGCTCGCAGTGCGGATGACAGTAAAACGCAATTGAAGTCCATTCAGCAGGATATCGCCGAGAAAGAGAAAAGCGTTAAAGCACAGAAAGTGCAGCGCAGTAAACTGTTGGATCAACTGCAAAGTCAGGAAAAAGTGATTGCGCAGGCCAGCCGTCAGCTACGCGAAACGCGTAACAGCCTCAGCACGCTCGAGGGTGAAATCGCGCAGGTCACTTCCTCTATTTCGCGGCTGGAAAAGCAGCAAACGCAGCAGGAAAAACTGCTGGCACAACAGCTTGATGCCGCCTTTCGTCAGGGACAGCACAATGGTCTACAGTTGCTGCTTGGTGGCGAAGAAGCCCAGCGCAGTGAGCGTATCCTTGCCTATTTCGGCTATCTCAATGCCGCTCGCCAGAAAAACATCGACGATCTCAAGCAAACCCAACAGCAATTAGCGGAACAGCGCCAATCATTGCGGGGTAAACAGGATCAGCAAAAATCGTTGTTAGCTCAGCAGCAGACGCAGCAAAGCAAGCTGGAAGTGGCCAGCGCGGCGCGTAAGAAAACGCTCACCGTACTGGAAAGCTCGCTGGAGAAAGATCAGGCTGACCTGGTTGAGATGCGTGAGAACGAAAGCCGACTGCAGAGCAAAATCGCCAAGGCTGAGCGTGAAGCGCGTGAACGTGCCGAACGGGAAGCGCGCGAGGCGGAAAAAGTGCGTCAACGTCAGGCACAGGCGAAAGCCAAAGGATCAAACTATCAGCCAACGCAGAGTGAGCGTGAGCTGATGGCGCGTACCGGAGGATTAGGCAAGCCCGGCGGGCAAGCGGTTTGGCCGGTACGTGGACGCATTGAACATCGCTTCGGTGAATCGATGCAGGGCGAATTGCGCTGGAAAGGTCTGGTGGTTGATGCGCCAGAAGGCACCGAAGTGAAAGCCATCGCAGATGGACGCGTACTGATGGCCGACTGGCTGCAAGGCTATGGTCTGGTTGTGGTTCTGGAACACGGTAAAGGTGATATGAGCCTTTATGGCTACAACCAAAGCGCACTGGTGAGCGTGGGTGCTCAGGTGAAGGCAGGACAGCCTATCGCCCTTGTGGGCACCAGCGGCGGCCGCGGCACGCCTTCGCTCTACTTTGAAATCCGACGCCAGGGACAGGCCGTCAATCCACTACCGTGGTTAGGAAGATAAGTTTTGTTTCAACCCTCTAAGCTCTCGGCCGCCCTGTGCGGCCTGTTTCTATCACTTTCCGCCCATGCGGGAAAACTCTCCATCGTGATCGACGACTTCGGTTATCGGCCAAAAGAAGAGAATAAAGTGCTGCAAATGCCTACCGCGATTTCCGTTGCGGTCCTGCCGAATGCGCCACATGCACGGGAGATGGCTACCAAAGCGCATCAGGGCGGTCGCGAAGTTCTGATTCACCTGCCGATGGCGCCGCTGAGCAAACAGCCGCTGGAGAAAGACACGCTGACGCCAGAGATGAGCAGCACGGAAATCGAGCGGATTATTCGTGAAGCCAGTGGCAAAGTGCCTTACGCCGTCGGGCTGAATAACCATATGGGCAGCAAAATGACGTCCAGCTTGCCCGGTATGCAGAAAGTGATGCAGGTGCTCAATCATTACAACTACTACTTTCTCGATAGCATGACGATTGGCAACAGTCAGTCTATCCCGGCCGCGCAAGGCACTAACGTTAAAGTACTGAAGCGTCGCGTATTCCTTGACGATAGCCAGGATGAGGCTTCAATCCGCACGCAGTTTACCCGCGCGGTGAAACTGGCGCAGCGCGATGGTTATGCCATCGCGATTGGTCATCCGCATCCTACGACGGTGCGCGTCCTGCAGCAGATGCTGCCGACATTACCTGCCGATATCACGTTAGTGCGGCCTAGCCAGTTATTGAATGAGCCGCTGCATCAGGGCACTACTCCGCCGCCATCCAAAACGCAGCCTCCACGCTTCCGCGCGCCAGGCGTATGTAAACCGAACAAACCGTTGGCGCCGGTGCCGCAAAGCCACGCCGTTGAGTTGATCAGTGACAGCATTGTGCAAAGCTCATTATTCAAGCATTTAGAATCATTATTTTAAATCGAATCAAAATGAAAACAGACCTTCAGCGTTGGCCTCTATACGGGGCTAACATTTTTTTCGTTATAATCGCGAAATTATTTTTTACTATGGCTGTCGAATAGTCAGATTCTCTAGGGTAAGCCGTATTAATGAAAAAGCGTTGGAAAATAAATCTAATTAACTCAGTGTTGAGCTTGCACGCTAAGCTGAGCCAAATCGATAGAAATAAGTCCCAGCTGAGCGCGACCCATGAGTTCGAGCGCATCGTTATTTTTTCGACGACAGCATTAGGTGACCTGCTGTTTAACACACCAGCAATAAAAGCGATTAGGCGCCGTTATCCATCCGCAAAAATCATGCTGGTTTCCAGCGATAAAAACCGTGATCTGGTTGAAGATAGCAAATGGTTTGATGAAGTGGCTATTTGGGACAATAAAATTGTCCGTGCGCCTAATCTGATCAGAAAACTACGCCGCTTCAAACCTGATCTGACACTCCTACTGCACTCCAGCTTAGGCTACGATATTCTTTGCGCGCGGTTAAGCGGCTCAAAATATCTGGTTCGGGATAATTTCGGTAGCGATAGCCCTGTATTCAATCATTGGCTTGATCTCTACTCACCGCGAGCTGAATCGCACATTATTCAACGTAAACTGAATCTTGTCGGTACATTAGGCTGTGACACCACTGATATCCGGATGGAATTTCCGATAAAAGTTGATGATGTTCAGCAACAGGAAAGCTCGACAATTCTTGGCTTTCAAATGGGCGCATCAGGAGATAACCGTCGCTGGCCTGTGGAACACTTTGCAGAATTGGCAGAGCGTATTTTTAGCTATAGTCCAAAATCAACTTTGGTTCTGACTGGAGCCGGCCAGGACCGCCCGATCGAAATCGCCTTTTTTGCGCAACTTCCAGAAAAGTATCATCATCGAGTCACTTCATATATTGGCAAAACACGGCTGCCCGAACTGCTTCAGCTTATTAAGCGAATTGATGTATTGATAACGGGCGATACGGGGCCATTACATATTGCTGTTACCGCACAAACGTCGACGGTAAGTCTGTATGTGGGCGCCAATCCTCGCCATACCGGACCTTATCAGGATCTGGATATTCATCAGATAATACGTATTGAGCCTGAGAAAAATGATGACCCACAATTTCCTATGCGGAAAATCAGTGTGGAGCAGGTTTATAACGCGGTGTTAAAAAAATTAAATTGATAATATATACCAGGTTTTAACGTGAAGCCTGGTATCATTTTATTTCAAGGATTTGGTAAATAATTAAACTTCAGGTTTTTACATACTTTAAAAAATAGCTTCTGGCGCTGCCTTCTCAAAAACATTCTCATCTAGAGCACTTTCTAAGGAAAGATTATAGGCTTTGATCCCCGCTCGCTCTAACTCCCGGCTTGCATGAATGAAGGCGGGTTTGATAACAGCGCTAAAGTTAGATTCTAGCAGGCTCGGAAGCTTATCATTTTCGTTTTCATAAAATCGCGGCGCTGAAAAATTATTCATGTCAACACCCGCTAATAAAATACGACTGGCACCCAGCCAGACGGATATCTGCAACGCCCAATAAGCAACCGTGCCGGCATCAAAAACCCCCTGACAAATATCCCAGGAAAAACCAGAAATCAGTGGCGTTTCAGAAAGAGAAATCCCCATTTTCCCCTGGTAGTTGAGGGCATATTCTTCAGGGCGAACGATACCTCTAAATACTTTAAAACTGAGATCTTCAATAATTGCCAGGCGGCACTTCACGTCCCGTAAATCAGCGCGCTGCAAGATATCATTGAAGCAGTGCACGGTTGTAAACAGAACCAGCTTGTCGTCATTAATAATATCAGTGACAAGATCGAATCTTTTATCGATAAATCCCCGATCGACGATGACATAATATGAAAAATTAATTCTATCGCGCAAATAGTAGGCGCCATTCACGCCCACAAATGTGGTGCTCGCCAGTTTTTCAATGTCTAACAATTTAACTGAAGGGCCAGTTGCCAGGATAGTCACATCTCCCGATATCGTGGCACGCAATGCATTGAGATCCTCAATCTTAACTTGCTTTCCCCAGTAGCTCAGCCGCTGAATATTATCGGTTTTGGCTCTCCGGATCTTAATATGTGGCCACAAGTTTTCGTTATGTCTCAAAGCTCTGGCATGAGTATAACGATAGATTTGTTTAAAAATTGAGGTCATTCAGAGCAGTTCCTTCAATTTTTCCATAACCATCTCGGCCGTAATTGCCTTCATGGTACCATCGCTTGCTTTTAATTCATGCTGATTCTTGCCATATCCACCAATTAGTCCTGGATCGGTGGGACCAAACAAGGTGATATTCGGGCGGTCCAGCGCTGCCGTAAGATGACTCAAACCGGTATCCACCGACACCACCGCGCGCGCGCCGGCTAACTGCTGCGCTACCTGCTCCAGCGTTAGCTTTGGCAGCACCTCAACATGGTCAAAGCCTTCCGCCAAACGTTGTGCGCGTTGATGTTCATGCTCAGCGCCCCACGGCAACTTCACGCGCAAACCTGTTGGCTGCACTAACTCAATCAGCTCACGCCAGTGTGATTCGGGCCAGTGTTTGTTATCACGCGTGGTGGCGTGCAGAAACACCAGATAAGGCTGAGCATCATCAGTCTGCGTTGACTGGAAATGGCCAGCAATCGCGTAGTCGCCCTGCGATGCAGGCTTTTCATAGCCGAGGCTTTTGGCAAACAGCTCGCGCGTACGTTCCACCGCATGCTGCTGCTTGTTGATTTCATGGCGTTTGTCATACCACCAGCTGGCGAAAGGTTCGCGCGCGCTGCGGCTGTCTTGTCCGTGCTTCTCGCCTTTGGCCAGGCGCGTAACCAGCGCGGCGCTTTTGATTAGGCCTTGCGCATCCAGCACCACATCATACTGACGCGATTGCAACTCACGCTTAAATTGCACACGCTCTTCACGCTGCTGACTGCCGAACCAATGCTTACGCCAGCGGCGAATCGCCACCGGTAGCACTTTATCGACCGCCGGATGCCAGGCTGGGATTTGAGCGAAGTTCTCTTCAACCACCCAATCAAACCTGATGCCTGGAATCGCCTGCATCGCATCTGTCAGCGCCGGTAAGGTGTGCAGCACGTCTCCCATTGAGGAAGTTTTAACAATCAAAACGTGCATCTTTACTCCTGCACCGGATGCAACAGCGCGCTCAGTTCCTGATGAACGCGCGCTGGCTGAATATCAATCAGGCTCTGATGATAACCTTGCTCGGCATCACCTTTGCGGACTTTGTGATAGCCGGTGATCAAACGAATAATGCGTGCTTGATGGGACAACGGCGGCGTGAAGTCCGGACTACTTGGGCCATACAGCGCCACCAGCGGACGATTCAATGCAGCAGCGATATGCATCAGGCCGGAATCGTTACTGACAACCGCCGCGCAGTTCGCCAACAGAATCACCGCTTGCTCAAGTTGCGTATCGCCGGCCAGATTTTTGCAGTGCGCACGCGCCGCTTCGGACAGCGTCTGCACAATGGTGTCGCCGGTTTCGCGGTCTTTCGCTGAACCGAACAGCACCACCTGATAACCTTCGCCAATCAGCTGCTCTGCCAGCGCGGCATAATGATAATGCGGCCAGCGCTTCGCCGGGCCAAACTCCGCGCCTGGGCAAAACCCAATCACCGGACGATCGGCCGACAGCGCAAACTGCGCCGCCGTCATCTGTTTTTCATCGTCATCAACGCGCAATTGCGGCCACAGCAATGGCTGCGGCAACTGCTGCGCGGAAGCAACTGGCTTGTCGTAGCCAAGCGCCACATAGCGCTCAACCATCAACGGAAACGCCGCTTTGTCCAGCACGCGCACATCATTCAGCACGCCATAACGCATTTCGCCGCGCCAGCCGGTGCGACGTTTGATCCCGGCAAAAAACGGCACCAGCGCAGATTTGAAGGAGTTCGGCAGCACATAGGCGCGGTCATAGCCGCTGGCCTGCAGGGTTTTCCCCAAACGACGACGTTCACCCAGCGCTAATGCGCCGTGGCCGAGCGGCATCGCCAGCGCCTGATTCACTTCCGGCATACGCGACAGCAATGGGCGGCACCAGGCTGGCGCCATCACGTCGATCATCGCTTCAGGATGCTCAGCCTTGAGCGTGCGATAGAGACTTTGCGACATCATCATATCGCCGACCCATGATGGGCCAATTACCAGAATTTTCATCGCTGCTGCCGATTTCCTTATGCGTTACGGTTCAGCCAGGCCATGTATTCGCCGACGCCTTGCGCGACGGTTTTAAACGGCTTGTCGTAACCCGCCGCACGCAAATTGGTGAGGTCAGCTTGGGTAAACGCCTGATAACGGCCTTTCAGCTTGTCCGGGAACGGAATGTATTCAATCTGGCCTTTCTGATGGAAGTTCAGCACCGCATCCGCCACTTCCTGGAATGATTCCGCACGACCAGTACCGCAGTTGTAGATACCGGAAACACCGTTTTCCCAGCACCACAGATTTACCGCCACCACGTCATCAACGTGGATGAAGTCGCGGCGGAAGTCGTCGCTGCCTTCGAACAGTTTTGGATTTTCACCGTTGCTGATTTGCGTGTTGAGGTGGAACGCCACGCTCGCCATGCCGCCTTTGTGGCCTTCACGCGGACCATACACGTTGAAGTAGCGGAAACCGCACACCGGCGATTCAGCTTCAGGCAGAATCTGGCGCACATAGTGATCGAACAGCATTTTCGAGTAGCCGTATACGTTCAGCGGCTGCTCGTACTGGCGCTCTTCGATGAAGTTCTCATTGCGCCCGCCGTAAGTGGCAGCGGAAGAGGCGTAGAGGAACGGAATTTCACGCTCAAGGCAGAAGTGCAGCAGATCTTTCGAGTACTGATAGTTGTTATCCATCATGTACTTACCATCCCACTCGGTGGTTGCGGAGCAAGCACCTTCATGGAAAACCGCTTCAATGGGGCCGAGATCTTCGCCAGACATGATGTAACTGAGGAATTCCTCTTTATCCATGTAATCGGCGATGTCGAGATCCGCCAGATTCACGAACTTGGTGCCATCCTTCAGATTATCCACCACCAAAATGTCGGTCAGACCGCGGTCGTTCAGCGCTTTAACAATGTTGCTGCCAATCATGCCAGCGCCACCGGTTACGATAATCATATGCTTTGCCTTTAAAGAGTTGGGGGGAAACAGGAGGTTTCACCCACGAATGCCTATCATCATAACATTTCAGCCAGACGCAGGCAGCCAGATGACTGCCTAAGCGCTGCACAAATCCTGTCCGCAGCGTGAACTATGCTGCAAAACCGAGATATTGATGGCTAAAATGTCGTTGATTCGCTTTTCGATCAGTAATATGTGCCAAATATTTGCTATCTGAGGAGCATAATCATGTCCAGTCAGTTTTATTCGCAAATTCGTCAACAACTTGAGACAACACGTCAGGACGGATTGTTCAAACAAGAACGCACCATTACGTCGGCGCAGCAGGCAGAAATCAACGTTGCCAATAACCCGCCCGTTATCAACTTTTGCGCCAATAACTATTTGGGTTTAGCTAATCATCCGGCATTGATCCAGGCGGCGAAAGACGGCATGGATTCGCACGGTTTTGGCATGGCCTCGGTGCGCTTTATCTGCGGCACGCAGGACATCCATCAGCAGCTGGAACACAAGCTGGCTGAGTTCCTCGGCATGGAAGACGCGATTCTGTTCTCGTCCTGCTTTGATGCCAACGGCGGCCTGTTTGAAACGCTGCTTAGTGCCGAAGACGCAATTATTTCCGACGCCCTCAATCACGCCTCGATCATTGATGGCGTACGTCTGTGTAAAGCGCAGCGCTATCGTTACGCTAACAACGACATGAGCGAGTTGCGTGCACGTTTACAGGAAGCACGCGACAAAGGTGCGCGTCACATCCTGATTGCCACCGACGGCGTGTTCTCGATGGATGGCGTGATCGCCAATCTGCAGGGCATTTGCGATCTGGCCGATGAGTTCGATGCGCTGGTGATGGTCGATGATTCTCATGCGGTGGGCTTTGTCGGTTCTGCCGGACGCGGCACGCACGAATATTGTGACGTGATGGATCGCGTCGACATTCTGACCGGCACGCTGGGCAAAGCGCTGGGTGGTGCATCGGGCGGCTACGTGGCAGCAAAGAAAGAAGTGGTTGAATGGCTGCGTCAGCGCTCGCGTCCGTATCTGTTCTCCAACTCGCTGGCACCGGCAATTGTTGCCGCCTCGCTGCGCGTGCTGGAGTTGCTGAGTGAAGGCGACGGTTTACGTCAGCGCCTGTGGGAAAACGCCCGCTTCTTCCGCGAACAGATGACTGCCGCAGGCTTCACGCTGGCCGGCGCCGATCACGCCATCATCCCGGTAATGCTGGGTGATGCCAAAGTGGCGCAGCAGTTTGCCAGCCTGTTGCAGCAGGAAGGTATCTACGTCACTGGCTTTTTCTATCCGGTGGTACCGCAAGGTCAGGCACGCATTCGTACACAGATCTCTGCCGGACATACGCAGGCGCAGCTGGAACACGCCGTGGCTGCCTTTACCCGCATTGGTCAACAGCTGGGCGTTATTTCAGGAGCCGGAAAATGAAAGCACTCGCCAAATTAAAAGCCGAAGAAGGCATTTGGATGGTTAAGGATGCGCCGATTCCCGAACCTGGCCATAACGACCTGCTGATTAAGATTCGTAAAACTGCTATCTGCGGCACCGACGTGCACATCTACAACTGGGATGACTGGTCGCGCAAAACCATTCCAGTGCCGATGATCACTGGCCACGAATATGTCGGTGAAGTGGTGGGAATGGGTCAGGAAGTTAAGGGCTTTGCCGTTGGCGATCGCGTTTCCGGTGAAGGCCATATCACCTGCGGCCATTGCCGCAACTGCCGCGCAGGACGCACGCATCTTTGCCGCAATACGGTAGGCGTTGGTGTCAATCGTCAGGGCTGCTTCGCCGAATATCTGGTGATCCCGGCGTTTAACGCCTTCAAAATACCTGACAACATTTCCGATGAACTGGCGGCGATTTTCGATCCCTTCGGCAATGCGGTGCACACCGCGCTGTCGTTCGATTTGGTGGGTGAAGATGTGCTGATCTCTGGCGCCGGGCCGATTGGCATTATGGCGGCGGCGGTGTGTAAGCACGTCGGCGCGCGCCATGTGGTGATCACCGACATCAACGACTATCGCCTCGATCTGGCGCGCAAAATGGGTGTAACGCGCGCCGTGAACGTGGCGCAGGAAAATCTGCGTGACGTGATGGCTGAACTCGGCATGACCGAAGGCTTTGATGTCGGTCTGGAGATGTCCGGTGCGCCACCGGCGTTCCGCACCTTGCTGGAGGTGATGAACCACGGCGGCCGTATCGCGCTGCTGGGTATTCCGCCGGGCGAGATGTCAATCGACTGGAATCAGGTGATCTTTAAAGGCCTGTTCATCAAAGGCATCTATGGCCGCGAGATGTTCGAAACCTGGTACAAAATGGCGGCGCTGATTCAGTCCGGCCTCGATCTCACGCCGATCATCACCCATCGCTATCACATTGATGAGTTCCAGCAGGGCTTTGATGAGATGCGCTCGGGAAGATCCGGCAAAGTGGTGTTGAGCTGGGATTAAACACAAAAAAGGGAGCACTGCTCCCTTTAATGATTATTCGGCCAGCGCCAGATAGCGCTGGCAAATGACTTTGGTATCAAAAGCAGCAAACTCATCAGCATAGAGCTGAGGCGGGCGCTGATAAATCTCCAGCATCTTTTCTGCCAGCGATTCAGGTGTTAAATCCGCCAGGCCACGCGCCAAATCGCCTTGCAGTAAATAAGACGGCCCACCCGGACAGCGCGTACTCACCACTGGCGTACCGCACAGCATCGCTTCAATCAGGACATTACCAAAACCTTCACTGTCCGAGCTAACTATAAGCATCGTTGCCCGGCTAATCCACGAATAAGGATTGAGAGTAAATCCCTGAAAGATGACGCGATCCGCAATACCTAACTGCTGGGCCAGCGTCTGCAACTCGGCTTTACGCTGTGGTGAACCCTGGCCTAATAACACCAGCGGCAGCGGTATGTTGCTCAGCGCATAGGCCTGTAACAGACGATCATGGCGCTTGGTTTCGTGAAATCGCCCAACATGCACCAGGAATCCCTGCGGCGGCACATCAGCCGGCTCGGCTGCACGTTGCTTAATATCTTCGATATCGAATGGATTACCAATCACGGCCTCGCGTGCTGGAGTCACCGCAAAAGCAGACTTTAAATCTTCCACCACCGCGGGAGACACACCAATCACATTGCGTCCTTGATAGACACGGTAAATTTTGCGTGCTTTTAACCAGCGCGATAGCCCCTTACGATGGCCCAGATAGGAGGCGGAGAAAACACCGTGCAGACAAAACCAGGTTTTACGAGGCAAGAGCGTTCGACAACGACGCACGATACGATCGGTTTTGTGTAAATGAGAAACTACCAAATCGAATGCTCCCGCGCTCTGCTCTGCCCGGAGAACAGCGTCATCCAGCAATCTGGCGCGACGCGTTAATTCAGTCAGCTTGCGCCATGGCTGACGATTAGTATCCTGGATGACCTGATAATCAACGCCGTCAGGCAAAGGGTAATCGCACACTTTACGCAGCGAAAACAGCGATACCCGGTGTCCCAGCTCAAGCATACCGGCCACCAACGTCAGCACGACTTTCTCGGCTCCACCGCCCGGTAAACCATCAATTACCATCAGTATGCGCTTTGACAAAATGCTCCACCTGTCTGATTTTAAAAGCCTGTTTAACTGAATAATACCGCGTAAATCTTAACGCAGTCTGCTAGCAAATCCGATTCCTCACGGCGCTATTTTAAACCTACGCATGCGTAGCAATTAGTTTTGCGTCACTGAAAAGCACAGCGTAACATTGCGATTTTATTGGCCTCAGGCGGCAAACATGACCCGGCATGCTTTCCTTATTACCATAGATACCGAAGGCGACAATCTTTGGCGCAATCATCGCTCCATCACCACTGAAAATACCGGCTATCTGCCACGCTTTCAGGCTTTGTGTGAGCGCTATGGTTTTAAACCTACCTGGCTTACCAACTATGAAATGGCAATGGATCCTGCTTTTGTCGAATTCGGCAAAGATGTGATTGCACGCAAGCAGGGCGAAATTGGCATGCATCTTCATGCCTGGAACAGCCCACCGGAAGCGCCACTCACTGATGATGACTGGCGCTGGCAACCTTTTCTGATTGAATATCCCGACGCAGTACTGCGGGATAAAGTTGCCTATATGACCGATCTGCTGGAAGAGAAGTTCCAGATAAAAATGCTCAGCCATCGTGCCGGACGCTGGGCTTTTGACGAGCGCTACGCGGCGATCTTAACTGAACTGGGCTATAAGGTAGATTGCTCGGTCACACCGCGCGTTAACTGGGCTTTCACCCGAGGTGCGCCGCAGGGGAAAGGCGGCACGAACTACACTCACTTCCCGCATAAACCTTACTTTATCGATCCTGACGACATCTCACGCAGCGGTCACTCCTCGCTGCTCGAAATCCCTATGAGCATTCAATACAAGTATTCACCACTGATGAATACGGTAAAACAGGGCTTGTACCGCTTACGCGGCAAACAGAAGAGCCCTGCCGTTTATTGGTTACGTCCATCAGGGGGGAATCTGGCAGACATGAAACGCGTGGTTGAAATGTCGCTGGCCGAAGGCCAGGATTACGCCGAGTTTATGCTGCACAGCTCAGAATTTATGCCTGACGGCAGTCCAACGTTCAAAAACCAACAGGATATCGAGCGACTGTACGAAGATTTAGAAGCATTGTTTAGCTGGTTAGCCCCGCGCTTCGTCGGACAGACACTGTCGGAATATCACGACAACTTCAAACTTCAACAGGCTTAACGCTGAGTTGCTGCCATGCTTCCCAGACTGCTTCTAGCGAGACATCGCGACATTCGCCCGAAGCGGTCTGCATAATTCGATAGTCACCTGACCACGGATGCCACACACTGGCATTGGTATCACCAAAAAACACCACCTGCTTTTTGTGCAGCCCGGCGGCAAGGTGCATCTGCCCGCCATCGCTACACAGAATCTGCTCACAGCGATCAAAGCCAGCCACCAGTTCGCGCACTGATGCGGTGGGATAGCGCGCCACACGCGGCGAATTGACCAACTGCATCAGCTCATCAGTACGTGCTGCATCACCTTTATCATTAAGATCGAGGGTTCCCTGCGGCGACCAGAATACCAGTACGCGTGCCTGCTCATCCTCCAGCAGCTTAGTGATAAACGCCGCATAGGATTCAACCGGCCAGCGACGCTTTGGGCTGCGGCTACTAATGTGCACGCCATAAATCTTGCCCGCTGCCGGGAACAGAGTACTGATCCGTTTACTAGCCTCATCACTTTCGCTTGCTGAGAGATAGAGAT
This sequence comes from Pantoea sp. SOD02, assembly GCF_024707505.1. Lineage (GTDB taxonomy): Bacteria > Pseudomonadota > Gammaproteobacteria > Enterobacterales > Enterobacteriaceae > Pantoea > Pantoea symbiotica. Next base: position 4,092,058 of record NZ_CP102604.1, read on the forward strand.
TCACTGCGGGTACAGCGGGCGGCGTGCGGGTCAGCGCGGAGAGATAAGAGTAGGTGTGTTCAACCTGATGCTCGCCGTGAAAATCACTTTTCTGGAACGGATGATCCAGCTGCGCGTCAGCCTGAGCCGCGCCAATCACGTTCCCTGCACCGGCCATTTTCGCCAATCTTAGGCTGTATTTACAGGGAACGGGATTTGCCAGAATCGTGGCATCAAAGCGCGTTTTACGCAGCGCCAGCATCACCTTTACTCGCTGCCAATACACGCCCAGCGTGGTTTCATTCTTAGCGCGATGCTTGGCTTTCTTGTAAACATAGAGGCGATCAACATGCGGATTATGGCTCACCACATCCTCAGCAACTTTGTTCACCAACAGGGTAAGTTTTGCCTCGGGAAAAGCCTGTTTTATTCCTTCCAGTAGCGGCGTGGTACACACCATGTCGCCAATGTTATCGCGCCTAATCACGAGAATATTTTTCATGCTGATGCCCAGATTGAGGAGTTCTGTCGCGTTTATCCGCGAAGACTAATTCTGAAAAAATGCGGAAAATCAGATTACAAAAGGCATTTGACCATTAATGTGCAAAAAGTTCTGAATTCCTTACTAATAATTGATGTAATAAATTTGTAAATTATTAGATGAACAATGTCGCAAAATACTCCTTTGCTCTCGGTCATTACGCCCCTATTCAATGCTGGCGTGATGTTTGAGACGTTTATGAATTCGCTGCTGGCTCAAACTCTCAGCTCACTGGAAATCATTGTTGTCGATGATGGCTCCACGGACGGTTCCGGCGAACGCGCCGACGCCTATGCGCAGCAGCACCCAAATGTGCGAGTGATCCACCAGGCCAACGGCGGCGTATCGCGTGCCCGCAATGCCGGCTTAGCGGTAGCGCGCGGTAAGTACGTTTCGTTTCCAGATGCCGACGACACCATGGATCCGGCGATGTATCAAACGCTGGTTGAGATGGCCGAACGCGACAATCTCGACGCCGCGCAGTGCAACGCAGAGTGGTTTTTCAAAGCCAGCCAGCAAGTGAAACCGCTGATTCCCCTTGATCGCCTCACCAGCACCGAAGTACTCGGCGGCCCTGAGTGGCTCAATAAGGCGCTGCAAACGCATCGCTATATGCATGTGGTTTGGCTGGGGATTTATCGTCGCGACTTGATCGAACGGCTCAAACTCTACTTTGAACCTGGCCTGCATCATCAGGACATTCCCTGGACTACTGAGTTCATGCTGAATGCCCAACGCGTGCGCTACACCGATCGGGTGCTTTACCGTTATTACATGCATGATGCCTCAATCAGTAACCGTAAACGTACTGGCCAGCGCAACGTCGAGTATCAGCGTCATTACCTGAAAATTGCGCAGTTACTGGAAGAACTCAACGCACGCTATCGCCATCAAGTGAAAATCTACCCGGCGTTTCATTATCAGATTACGCATGAGGCGCTCAGCGTCTGTCACTGTATCCGACGCGAGCCCGAAGAAAGCGCGCGCCAGGCGATGATTGCCGATCTATTCGCCACGCAAACCCATAAGCGCATGCTGCGTAATGCGCGCGGCGTACGCCAATGGTATCAACTGCTGTTGTGGCTGAGCCGGATTTACCGCTGGCGTAAGAAATAAGCGCCGCGTCTGGCTTTCACGCCTTTGGGGTTTGCCCTACAATCAGCTGACTGAATTCTGAGATCATTTGAGTATGGCAAGCCCGATTCCAGACCAATTTGCACCGAAAAATATTCTGTTGATCAAGCTGCGCCATCACGGCGATATGCTGCTGACTACGCCCGCTATCAACGCTCTTCGCCAGCGCTATCCGCAGGCCAACATTGACGTTCTGCTGTATAAAGAAACCCGTCCGATGCTGGAAGCGCATCCGGCCATTCGCCAGTTACACATCATCGATCGCAACTGGAAGAAGGAAGGCGGCTGGCAGAAGTTCCGACATGAAATGGCGCTGCTTTCAGCGGTGCGTGCTTGCCATTATGACCTTGTGATTAACCTTGCCGATCAGTGGCGCAGCGCCATTATTACCGGATTCTCTGGCGCGCCAGTGCGCATTGGGTTTGCCTTCCGCAAACGTGATAACGCCTTATGGCGCTGGATGCACAATCAGCTGGTCAGCACGGAAGATCATAACCAGCTGCATACGGTCGAACAGAATATGGCGGCACTGAAGCCACTGGGCATCAGTGCCGCAGGCGCAAAAGCCTCAATGCATTTTAGCGCAGCCGATCAACAGAAAGTGCAGGATGTGCTAGCGCAGCACGCGGTGAAAATGCCGTTTGTTGTGGTGCAACCCACCTCACGCTGGCTTTTCAAATGCTGGGAAGATGAAAAAGTCGCACAGCTGATCGATGCGTTGGTCGCCGAAGGCCGCACCGTGGTGCTGACTGCGGCGCCGGACCAGAAAGAAATGGCGATGATCGCCAATATTCAGTCGCTGTGCCATAGCCACAACGTGGTGTCGCTAGCCGGTGAATTATCCTTGCCGCAGCTGGCGGCGTTGATCGATGCGGCACAGCTGTTTATCGGTGTGGATTCTGCGCCGATGCATATGGCCGCCGCGCTGGAAACACCTTGTTTGGCGCTGTTTGGTCCTACCAAACTGCAACACTGGCGTCCATGGGGCGATAACAACCGCGTGATTTGGGCCGGCGATTATGGTCCGCTGCCCTCGCCAGACGCCATCGATACCAACACGCAACAGCGCTATCTTTCTGCCATTCCCGTTGAGGATGTGGTAACTGCCGCCCGGAGTTTTTTGCATGAGTAAGTTACGCCTGGCGATCGTCCGGCAGAAATACCGCCCAGACGGCGGCGCAGAACGTTTTATTTCGCGGACGCTGGAAGCGCTGGATAGCGAGCAGCTCGATCTCAATATCATCACCCGCAGCTGGCAGGGCACGCCGAATCCGGCCTGGCATCTGCACATCTGCAATCCAGCAAAATTCGGTCGCATTTCGCGCGAGCGCGGTTTTGCGCGTGCCGCACGTGAATGTTGGGAACGCGAGAAGTTCGATATTGTGCAGAGCCACGAACGCATCGCCGGTTGCGATATCTTTCGTGCCGGCGATGGCGTGCACCGCGTTTGGCTGGAGCAGCGCGCGCGCATCGTGTCGCCGTGGCAGCGCTTAAGTGCCCGCCTCAGCCCTTATCATCGTTATGTGTTGCTGGCGGAAGCCGAAATGTTCAACGCGCCGTCGTTGAAAGCGGTGATCTGTAATTCAGAGATGGTGAAGCAGGATATTTTGCGGCACTTCACGCTTGATGCCAGCAAGATCCATGTTATTCACAACGCCATTGATAACCAACGCTTCCAGCCAGCCAGCGAAGCGCTGCGCCATGCAGCACGCCAGCAGCTCAAACTGCCGCAAGATGCCACGGTAATGATTTACGTAGGTTCGGGCTTTGAGCGCAAAGGGCTGAAAGCGGCAATTGAAGCGGTGGCTAAGAGCGATCGTTATCTGGTGGTGGTCGGCCAGGATAAGCAACTGTCGCGCTATCAGCAGTTGGCAAACCAGCTAAATTGCCTCGACCGCTTACGCTTTGTTGGCGTGCAGCAGGACGTGCAACCGTTCTACCATGCAGCCGATGCGCTGCTGCTGCCCACGCTTTATGATCCCTTCCCGAATGTGGTGCTGGAAGCGATGGCCTGTGGTTTGGCGGTGATCACCAGCACCGGCTGCGGCGGCGCGGAGTTTATCACTGCAGGCCAGGAAGGTTTTGTCTGCGATGCATTAGATATCAAAGCGTTAAACGAAGCCGTAAAAGCAACACCGGCGCTTTCACACAATTCTGCCATGGGCGAAGCCGCACGTCGCAGCATTGAACCATATGGCCCGCAGCGGCTGGCGCAAGCGCTGACCTCGCTGTATCAGCAAGTGCTGCAGACCCGCTGACGAAGTGGTATGAGCAGGCGGTTAATTTCTGATAACATGCCGCCTTTCCTCTGTTTTTTGACGCGATTCTGTCGTAACGGTAACTATGACGACTCTATACACAGCCTTGCTCTATCTGATTCAGCCACTAATCTGGCTGCGCCTGTGGCTGCGCGGTCGAAAAGCACCGGCCTATCGTAAACGTTGGGCAGAACGCTACGGCTATTGCACTGGAAAAGTGCTGCCGCATGGCATTGTGTTGCACTCGGTTTCCGTCGGCGAGACGCTGGCGGCAGTGCCGCTGGTGCGCGCGCTGCGTCACCGCTATCCGACGCTACCGATTACCGTCACCACCATGACGCCGACCGGCTCCGAACGTGCGCAGTCAGCGTTTGGCAAAGATGTGCACCACGTTTACCTGCCGTACGATCTGCCAGGTTCCATCAACCGTTTCCTTGATACCGTCGATCCACGCCTGGTGATCATCATGGAAACCGAGCTGTGGCCAAACATTATTCGTATTCTTCATCAGCGCAAGATTCCGCTGGTGATTGCCAACGCACGCCTGTCTGAGCGCTCGGCCAAAGGCTACAAAAAGCTCGGCGGCTTTATGCGTGACTTGCTGCAGCGCATCACGCTGATTGCCGCGCAAAACGCCGAAGATGGCGACCGTTTCCTCAGCCTTGGCCTGAAGCGTTCGCATCTCACCGTTACCGGCAGCCTCAAATTTGATATTTCCGTGACGCCAGAGCTGGCGGCAAAAGCGGTCACGCTGCGTCGTCAGTGGGCATCGCGTCGTCCGGTGTGGATCGCCACCAGCACCCACGAAGGCGAAGAAGCGATTGTGCTCGATGCACATCGTCGCCTGCTGCAACAGTTCCCCGATCTGTTGCTGATTTTGGTGCCACGCCATCCGGAACGTTTCAAAGATGCCTGCGACCTGACGCAAAAACGTGGCTTCAGCTTTACCCTGCGCAGCAGCGGCGAAATTCCTTCAAGCTCCACGCAAGTGGTGATTGGCGACACCATGGGCGAGTTGATGATGCTGTACGGCATCGCCGATCTCGCTTTTGTGGGCGGCAGCCTGGTCGAGCGCGGCGGTCACAATCCGCTGGAACCGGCAGCACATGCCATTCCGGTGTTGATGGGCCCGCATATCTGGAACTTCAAAGATATCTGCGCCAAGCTGCAGCAAGCCGAAGGGCTGATTACCGTCACTGACGTGGTATCACTGCAGAAGGAGGTCGCCAATCTGCTGCAGGATGACGATTACCGCCGCTATTACGGCCGCCATGCTGTGGAAGTGCTGCATCAAAATCAGGGCGCATTACAGCGTCTGCTACAGTTACTCGAACCTCACTTACCGCCGCGAGCTCACTAATTCATGTCGCAACGCCAACGTCTCTCCGTGGTGATGATCGCCAAAAACGAAGCTGAACTGCTGCCGGAGGCGCTGGCTTCTGTCAGCTGGGCTGATGAGATTGTGGTGCTGGATTCCGGCAGCAGCGATAACACGGTGCAGGTAGCTCGCGAACATGGCGCGCAGGTTTTCCAGGCTGAAGGCTGGCAGGGATTTGGCAAGCAGCGCCAGCGCGCGCAGGCCCATGCGCAAGGCGAAATGATTTTGATGATTGATGCCGACGAGCGTGTGACGCCAGAACTGCGTCGCGCTATCGAGCAGGTTCTCGCGCAGCCCGCATCGGACAACGTTTACAGCCTTGGCCGCAGCAATCTGTTTCTCGGCCGCTTTATGCGCCACAGCGGCTGGTATCCCGACCGCGTCATGCGTCTTTATCCGCGCAAGCTCAATTACAACGACAATCTGGTACACGAATCACTGGAGACGCAAGGTGCGCCGGTGGTGAAGCTGGCGGGCGATCTGCAACATCTCACCTGCCGCGACCTGATTGCATTTCAGCGTAAGCAGATGAACTACGCCGAAGCCTGGGCAAAAGAGCGTTTTCAGCGCGGCAAACGCTGCGGCTTGTTCTCGATCTTTAGCCATACGCTCGGCGCGTTCGTTAAAACGCTGCTGCTGCGCGCCGGTTTTCTCGATGGCAAACAGGGCTGGATTCTGGCGGTGGTTAACGCGCAGTACACTTTCAACAAATACTCGGCGCTCTGGGCGCTGCATCACACCTCAACACAAGGCCGCGTATGAGTACCAAAGCGATTTATCCCGGCACCTTTGATCCCTTTACCTTAGGCCATCTGGATATTGTGACGCGCGCAGCGAAGATGTTTGACCGCATCGTCGTGGCGATTGCCGCCAGCCCGAGTAAAAAGCCGCTGTTCACTCTGGATGAGCGCGTGGATATGGCGCGTCAGGTGACGGCACATCTGCCGAATGTCGAAGTTATTGGGTTTAGCGACCTGATGGCGAACTTTGCCCAGGCGCAGAATGCCAATGTGCTGGTGCGTGGATTGCGTGCGGTGTCGGATTTCGAATATGAGCTGCAGCTGGCGCAAATGAATCGACATCTGCTGCCCACGCTGGAAAGCGTGTTTCTGATGCCGTCAGAAGGTTTCTCGTTCGTCTCTTCTTCACTGGTCAAAGAAGTGGCGCGCCATGCCGGTGACGTGCAGGCATTTCTGCCTGCCGTGGTGCACAAGGCGTTACTGGCGCGACTGGCACAGCCTTAACTCAATGCTGGCAGCGTGGACACCAGAAGGTGCTGCGCTGGCCATGCTTGCCGCTGACAATCGGCGTACCGCAGGCGCGGCAAGGTTCACCGGCGCGACCATAAACCTGCAGCTCTTGCGCAAAGTAGCCAGGTTTACCGTCAGTTTGCAGAAAATCACGCAGCGTGGTGCCGCCCTGCTCAATCGAGCGTAGTAACACCGCTTTGATGGTATTGACCAGCAGTTCCGCCTCTTCCTGACTCAAACTCATCGCCGAACGATCGGGCAAGATCCCGGCGGTAAACAGCGATTCGCTGGCGTAGATATTCCCGACGCCTACCACCACTTTGTTATCCATCAGCCACTGTTTAATCACGGTGCGTTTGCCGCGTGACTTTTCAAACAGATAAGCGCCATCAAATTCGTTGCTGAGCGGTTCCGGACCGAGATGCGCCAGCACGCTGCTGCCTGCGAGGTCATTGCTCCACAGCCAGGCGCCAAAGCGACGTGGATCGGTGTAGCGCAGCACTTTGCCGTTGCTCATCACCAAATCGACGTGGTCATGTTTAGCGGCCGGTTGTTCGCCGGGAAGCACACGCAGGCTGCCGGACATGCCGAGGTGAATGATGATCCAGCCATGCGGCAGTTCGAGCAGCAGATATTTAGCGCGACGCTGCACGCTCAATACCGGTTGATCGCTCAGCGCGTGGATTTCATGCGAGACCGGCCAGCGCAAACGTGGATTGCGCACCACTGCATGCAGAATCGTGGCACCCACCATATGGGGTTCGATACCGCGACGACTGGTTTCTACCTCAGGTAATTCAGGCATCTCATCTCCTCAACGAATCGCAGAAACAAAAAACCCGGCCGAAGCCGGGTTTTTCACAGAACACTAAAATTACTTAATTTTAGCTTCTTTGTAGATCACGTGCTGACGTACAACCGGATCGAACTTTTTCAGTTCTAATTTCTCTGGTTTAGTACGCTTGTTCTTCGTGGTGGTATAGAAGTGACCTGTACCAGCAGAGGAAACCAGCTTGATCTTCTCACGAATACCTTTAGCCATGATTCAGTTCCTTAGTACTTCTCACCACGGGCGCGGATTTCGGTCAGAACCGTATCGATGCCCTTTTTATCAATAACACGCATACCTTTAGCAGATACACGCAGAGTAACGAAGCGCTTTTCGCTCTCAACCCAGAAACGGTGAGAGTGCAGGTTCGGCAGGAAACGGCGTTTCGTCGCGTTCATTGCGTGGGAACGGTTGTTACCCGTTACCGGACGCTTTCCAGTTACCTGGCAGACTCGTGACATTTCTATTCTCCAAAAATCAAATCAGCTCGAGCTTTAAAAACTAGGTTTTGGCCGCCTCGTCAGGCCTTAGCCCGCCCAGGCGAGTTCCATGTGAACCCGCTAAGCTGGCCCAAACGCCAAACCCGAGATTCTCAAAGGTGGCGTAGTATACGCCGCTCAGCCCGAGTGCTCAAGTCCCGAACAGATAAAGATCCCTCTGGATCGCGCAAAAATGCCTCATTTCTGTTCAGTTGAATCGATGAATTACAACCAACCGCGCTCGGCGAAAGAGGTAAACTCGCCGTGACCGATCACCAAATGATCAAGTAAACGGATATTGAGCAGCGCGCAGGCTTGTCCTACTTTTCCGGTAATCTCGCGATCGGCTCGGCTGGGTTCAGCGATGCCTGACGGGTGATTGTGCGCCAGAATCACCGCTGCCGCGTTGAGTTTCAGCGCTTCGCGCACGATTTCGCGCGGATGAACTTCCACGCTGGCAATCGAGCCGGAAAACATCTTCTGCGCCTGCAACACTCGGTGCTGGTTATCAAGGAACAGCGCCATAAACACTTCGCGCTCCTGATGCGCCAGCACGCTTTGCAGGTAATGGCGTGTCACCTGTGGATTCTCCATCACGTTCTCCCGCGCCAGTTGGCTGGCAAAAAACCGTCTTCCCAATTCGGCTATGGCATACAGCTGCGTCATTTTGGCGCTGCCCACACCTTTAATCTGCCCGAGCTCCTCTTTGCTGGCCGTCATAATGCGATAGAGCGAACCAAACTCGTTCAGCATCTGATGTGCCAACAGCAGCACGCTGGTGCCGCTGATGCCGGTGCGCAAAAAAATCGCCAGCAGCTCAGCATCACTCAGCACTTCTGCGCCCATTAACATCAGTTTTTCCCGTGGTGCCAGTTCCGTCATGACCTTCTCCTCCCTGCGTTGCGGCGATTCTGCGCGTCCACCACATTCAGCGCCAGCACGCATTGAACGATTTCAGAGCCGGCTCGCAAAGGCCGCAGGCAGTGAAAAGGCGCGTTGCGGATTTTGTGATAAAGTTGCCTGCATCTGCCGCCCCTGACGCGGCAATCTGCTTTGAGGCGAACAACATGACGGGATTAGCCGGAAAGAAAATTCTGCTGGGCGTGAGCGGCGGCATCGCTGCGTATAAAGCGCCGGAGCTGGTGCGTCGGCTGCGCGATCGCGGCGCTGATGTGCGCGTAATGATGACCGAAGCGGCCAAAGCTTTTATTACCCCGCTGAGCCTGCAGGCGGTTTCCGGTTATCCGGTATTTGATGATTTGCTCGACCCGGCGGCGGAAGCGGCGATGGGCCATATTGAATTGGCAAAATGGGCCGATTTGATTGTGCTGGCGCCGGCAACAGCCGATCTGATTGCTCGCGTGACTGCGGGTATGGCGAATGATTTGGTCACCACCGCGTGCCTGGCAACCGCAGCGCCCGTTGCCATCGTCCCGGCCATGAATCAGCAGATGTACCGCGCGGCGATCACGCAAGAGAACCTGCAACGTCTACATCAGCGCGGCGTGCTGATTTGGGGGCCAGACAGCGGTAGTCAGGCGTGCGGCGATATTGGTCCGGGCCGCATGCTCGATCCACTGGCGATTGTGGCGCACGCGCTGGAGTGGGCTGCGCCCGTCAACGATCTGCAACATCTCAACATTATGATCACCGCCGGTCCAACACGCGAAGCGCTGGACCCGGTGCGTTACATCAGCAATCACAGCTCGGGCAAGATGGGCTTTGCGATTGCGGCTGCGGCAGCAAAACGCGGTGCGAAGGTGACGCTGGTTGCCGGTCCGGTGGCGCTGCCAACGCCAACCGGCGTGCAACGCGTGGACGTCGACAGCGCGCTGGAGATGGAAGCGGCGGTGATGGCGCAAATCCAGCAACAACATATTTTCATTGCCAGCGCAGCCGTGGCAGACTACCGGGCGGCTAACATTGCCGCAGAGAAAATCAAAAAACAGGGTGGCGACGATAGCGTCACGCTGCAGTTGGTGAAGAACCCCGATATTGTCGCAGGCGTGGCAGCGCTGCAGAAAAATCGCCCTTACGTTGTGGGATTTGCTGCCGAAACCCAGAATGTGGAAGAATACGCGCGGCAAAAACGGGTGCGAAAAAACCTGGATCTGATTTGTGCCAACGATGTGGCGCAGGCGGGTCAGGGCTTCAATAGCGACACCAATGCTCTTCACCTTTTTTGGCAGGAAGGAGAAAAAGTCTTACCGCTCAGTGATAAGACGCTCCTTGGCCAACAATTAATAGACGAGATTGTCAGCCGTTATGATGAAAAAAATCGACGTTAAAATTCTTGATGCACGTGTGGGCAACGAATTCCCGCTGCCGACTTATGCAACCTCTGGTTCCGCAGGTCTCGATTTACGCGCCTGCCTGGATAATGCACTGGAAATCGCACCGGGCATGACCACGCTGGTTCCAACCGGTCTGGCGATTCACATTGGCGATCCAGGTCTGGCAGCCGTGATTCTGCCGCGCTCCGGCCTTGGCCATAAACATGGCATCGTGCTGGGCAACCTGGTCGGTTTGATCGACTCCGATTATCAGGGCCAATTGATGGTTTCCGTCTGGAACCGTGGCCAGGACAGCTTCACGCTGCAGCCAGGTGACCGTTTGGCACAGCTGGTCTTCGTGCCGGTCGTGCAGGCCGAATTTAACCTGGTGGAAGATTTTGACACCAGCGATCGCGGCGCAGGCGGCTTCGGTCACTCAGGCCGTCAGTAACACGCGACACTTTTCGCTAAGCCATCTTTTTATTTCTTGTCGCCACAGGCCGCTATGTCTGTGGCAGATGAGGCAGTATTGCCTGTTTTTGGTGAATTTCAGGGGTGTTGAAGGTCATGGCAGAAAAAAAAGTCGCGAAACGGAATCGTCGCGAAGAGATTTTGCAGGCGCTGGCGCAAATGCTGGAGTCGGGCGATGGCAGTCAGCGCATCACCACCGCGAAGCTGGCCGCTAATGTCGGCGTGTCGGAAGCGGCGCTTTATCGCCACTTTCCCAGCAAAACGCGCATGTTTGACAGCCTGATCGAGTTTATTGAAGACAGTCTGATTACCCGCATCAATCTGATCCTAAAAGATGAAAAAGAGACACTGACGCGACTGCGTTTAATCGTGCAGCTGATTCTGGGATTTGGTGAGCGTAATCCGGGGCTGACGCGTATTTTGACCGGCCACGCGCTGATGTTTGAACAGGATCGCCTGCAAGGGCGTATCAACCAGCTGTTCGAACGTATTGAAGTGCAGCTGCGTCAGGTGATGCGCGAGAAGAAAATGCGTGATGGTGAAGGTTTCCAGAACGACGAAACGCTGCTGGCGAGCCAGTTGCTGGCGTTTTGTGAAGGGCTGTTGTCGCGCTATGTGCGCTCGGAGTTTCGTTTTCGTCCGACCGTGGATTTCGATAGCCGCTGGCCGCTGATGGCTGCGCAGTTGGTTTAAAAGACCAGGTCGGCATAAATGCCGACCCTACGTCGTAGGGTTGCCATTCATGGCAACCTCATTACCGAATAATTAAATCCCGTACTCTTTGCGATACGCGCGCACTTTCGCCAGATGATCAGCCATCTCCGGCTTCTCTTCCAGGTAATCAATCAATTCAGCCAGCGTAATAATCGCGGTGACTTTGCATTTATAGTCGCGTTCCACTTCCTGAATCGCCGAAATATCGCTGCGGCCGCGTTCCTGACGATCCAGCGAAATCAGCACGCCCGCTAACGTCGCGTTATGCGCACTGATGATATCCATTGATTCACGAATCGCGGTGCCGGCGGTGATCACATCGTCCACCAGCATCACTTTGCCTTGCAGCGGGCTGCCGACCAGCAAACCGCCTTCGCCGTGATCTTTGGCTTCTTTGCGGTTAAAGCAGTAAGGCACGTCACGCTCATGATGATCGGCCAGCGCTACCGCAGTAGTGGTGGCAATCGGAATACCTTTATATGCTGGACCAAACAGCAGGTCGAAATCGACGCCGCCATCGACGAGCGCCTGCGCGTAGAAACGACCTAACAGTGCTAAATCGCGACCGGTGTTAAACAGACCGGCATTGAAGAAATAGGGGCTTTTACGTCCCGATTTCAGGGTGAACTCACCAAACTTCAGCACCCCTTTGTTCAGGGCGAATTCAATAAACTGACGCTGCCAGGCTTTCATTTCTCACTCCTCAAATAAAGAAAAGGCGACTCTGTGGTCGCCTGTTACATCAATTAGTTAGCGCCGCTTTCTGCGCCTGAATCAACTGCTCAATGCCGCCTCGCGCCAGCGCCAGCAGCTGCAGTAACTCGTCGTGGCTGAAGGGCTCACCTTCTGCGGTACCCTGCACTTCAATCATGCGACCGTCTTCGGTCATCACCACGTTCATATCAGTTTCTGCGGCGGAATCTTCCACATACTCCAGATCGCACAGCGCTTCACCGCCGACGATACCCACAGAAATCGCCGCCACCATGCCTTTCAGCGGGCTGGCTTTCAGCTTGCCAGCAGCAACCAGCGCGTTCAACGCATCGGCCAGCGCCACGCAGGCACCGGTAATCGATGCGGTACGCGTGCCGCCATCGGCCTGAATCACGTCGCAATCCAGCGTGATGGTGAATTCACCCAGCGCTTCCAAATCCACTGCCGCGCGCAGTGAACGGGCGATCAGACGCTGAATCTCCAGCGTACGGCCACCCTGTTTGCCTTTGGCCGCTTCACGCGCCATGCGGCTGTGGGTAGAACGCGGCAGCATGCCATATTCTGCGGTAATCCAGCCTTGACCTTTGCCTTTGAGGAAACGCGGCACGCTCTCTTCGACGGTTGCGGTGCACAGCACTTTGGTTTCGCCGAACTCAACGAGCACAGAGCCTTCTGCATGTTTGGTGTAGTGACGAGTGAGTGTGACGGGACGTGTTTCAGATGCACTACGGCCTGCTGGACGCATGGTTTCTCTCCGGCTTGCTTAGGTTTGGCTGCGCATTATACGGACTTCAGCTGCGGCTGTCCTGCCCACGATCGCCACAATCCTGGATGAAATTCTGTGGTGGCTGTGGCTAAATGCGCGTTTCACCCCAAAAAAAGATAAATGATGATCGCGATACTCCATTTCCTGCTGGCGCTGGTGGTGATCTTTGCCCTTGCGCTATTGGTCAGCCACGACCGCAAACGCATTCGTCCCCGCTTTATTATTCAGCTGCTGATTGTTGAAGCCGCGCTGGGCTGGTTCTTCCTGCATTCGGCGGGCGGCCAATCGGTGGTCTCTGCGGTGGGCGGCTTCTTCGAAACCTTATTAACCTACGCCGCGCAAGGGACCAACTTTGTCTTCGGTAATATGGCGGATCAGGGATTAGCCTTTATTTTCCTCGGCGTGCTCTGCCCGATTGTGTTTATTTCCGCACTGATCGGCATTTTGCAGCACTGGCGCATTCTGCCGCTGCTGATTCGCGCCGTTGGTACTCTGTTGTCGAAGGTGAATGGCATGGGCAAGCTGGAGTCGTTTAACGCTGTCAGCACCTTGATTCTCGGCCAATCGGAGAACTTCATCGCTTATAAAGGCATTCTCGCCGATATCTCCGCTCCGCGTATGTACACCATGGCGGCGACGGCGATGTCGACGGTTTCGCTATCGATTGTTGGCGCGTATATGTCGATGATTGATGCCAAATATGTGGTCGCGGCGCTGCTGCTCAATATGTTCAGCACCTTTATTATCCTCTCGATCATCAATCCAACCCGTCCGGAAAATGAAGAGCAGATTGCGCTGGATAAGATGCACGAAGATCAGAGCTTCTTTGAGATGCTGGGCGAATATATTCTCGCCGGTTTTAAAGTGGCGATGATCATCATGGCGATGCTGATTGGTTTTATCGCACTGATTGCAGCGATCAATGCGCTGTTTTCTGCGGTATTTGGCTACAGCTTCCAGCAGCTACTCGGCTACGTTTTCTATCCGTTTGCGTGGCTGGTTGGCATTCCGTCCGCTGATGCCTTGCAGGCGGCGAGTATTATGGCCACCAAACTGGTGGCGAATGAATTTGTCGCGATGATCGAGCTGAAGAAAGTGGCGGCTGAGATGACGCCGCGCGGATTGGGGATTCTGTCAGTGTTCCTGGTTTCGTTCGCTAACTTCGCCTCAATCGGCATCGTTGCCGGTGCGATTAAAGGCCTGAACGAGAAACAGGGCAATGTGGTTTCACGCTTTGGCTGGAAGCTGGTGTATGGCTCCACGCTGGTGAGCTTGCTCTCGGCCGCATTCGCCGGGCTGTTTATCTGATAACGCATGGCGGCTGCATGGCCGCCATTTTTTTAAAACGCCACGCACACCAATGAATCAACTCGCATCACCGATTCCTGCTCAAAGCGCTTTTTATACACGTCACGCAGCTTATTGATGCTCTCAGAACTCGCTAAATCCGGATTGTGAATCAGCATCAGCGCTTTGCTGTTTTCCCGCGCCAGCTTGCCGTTCTCGCCCAGCCACTGCCCTTTTGCGTCATATACCGATAAACCGTCTTTGAAACGCGGCGTCACATCGTTATCAACAAACTGCTGCCATTCGCTGCTGCTGACGATGCCACCTTTCGGTTTGTTCATGCCAAACCACAACGTGGTTTGCATCATCACGTCACCCGAACCGCATACCGCGACCGGCGCAGTGTTGGGCGGGATCTGTTGCGTTGCTGTCGACGGTGCCTGACAGCCGGCGAGCAGTAAGGTTAATAAAGCAGGAAGAGCCAGAGAGCGGAACATCACTTCATCCTTTTAAGCGAACCAGCGCTAAGCATAAGTGTCTGTCGGCAAAAGGGGTAATTTTTTGTTATTCAAGCTTAAGTGCGCTTATGCCTGTTAGCGTTGAGGCTGCCTCGCTATACTTCACCCAACATTTCTGAAAAAGAGAAGACGACTATGATTCGCAGTATGACCGCTTACGCCCGCCGCGAAGCCAAAGGCCACTGGGGCAGCGCCGCCTGGGAAATCCGTTCGGTTAACCAGCGCTATCTGGAAACCTATATCCGTCTGCCGGAGCAATTTCGTGGTCTGGAGCCGGTAATCCGCGAGCGCATCCGCAATCGCCTGACGCGCGGTAAAATCGAGTGCAACCTGCGTTATGACGCCGATGCCAGCGCGCAAGGCGAACTGCAGCTGAATGAATCGCTGGCCAAGCAGCTGGTGCAGGCCGCCAACTGGGTGAAGATGCAGAGTGATGAAGGTGCGATTAATCCGCTGGATATTCTGCGCTGGCCGGGCGTGATGTCCGCGCAAGAGCAGGATCTCGACGCTATCAATGCTGAACTGCTGGTCGCGCTGGATGGCGCATTGGATGACTTTATCGAAGCGCGTGAAAGCGAAGGTACAGCGCTGAAAGCTATGATTGAACATCGTCTGGAAGGCGTATCGCACGAAGTCAGCAAAGTGCGCGCGCAGATGCCAGAAGTGATCAAATGGCAGCGCGAGCGTCTGGTGACCAAGCTGGAAGAAGCCGAAGTGCAGCTGGAAAATAATCGCCTCGAGCAAGAGCTGGTAATGATGGCGCAGCGCACCGATGTTTCAGAAGAGTTGGATCGTCTGGATGCGCACGTTAAAGAGACCTACAACATCCTGAAAAAGAAAGAAGCCGTTGGCCGCCGCCTCGACTTTATGATGCAGGAGTTCAACCGCGAATCGAACACGCTGGCTTCGAAATCGATTAACGCCGAGATCACTACTTCAGCGATTGAGCTGAAGGTGTTGATTGAGCAGATGCGTGAGCAGATTCAGAATATCGAGTAAGAAATCACGAGAATGCATCAGCTAGCATAAACCCTAAAAGCCCGCACCATAGCGGGCTTTGTTGTCTCTATAGACTAGCATTAAGAAGCAACAAAGCGCACACTTAGCGCGTACCCAAGATTGTACCCACAAGCTTATGGGTACATCTCTTTGTGTACACCTTCTTAATCAGGTTCTAGTAATGCCAAAACTCACCGACATCCAGATTCGTGCCTGGATCAAAAACAGGGAATTTTTCGAAGGCCGTTCCGATGGGAATGGGCTTTACCTTCGTCACAGGGAAGTGGACCGGGCACCTAGCTGGCGTTTTCGCTACAAGCTAGCAGGTAAAGCACGCATCATGCTGATTGGCTCGTATGGTGAGGTATCTCTATCAAAAGCTCGCGAAATAGCCAAAGAGTTATCGGCTCGGGTTGCACTTGGCTATGACGTCGCGGGCGAAAAGCAGCAACGCAAAACTGATGCGCTAAAGAAAATAGAAGACGACAAAAACGCAATGCGCGTTTCTCAACTCGCTGCTGAGTATTACGAACGGCAGATCCTCCCGCGCTGGAAACACCCTGACATCTTGCGACGCCGTATCGAGAAAGATATCAATCCCTGCATTGGCAAAATGCGCGTCGAAGATGTGAAACCACGCCATATCGACGCGATGCTTAAAGGCATCGTAGACAGAGGCGCACCCACTATCGCTACTGATGTGCTGCGCTGGACGCGTCGGATTTTTGATTACGGCATCAAACGGCATGCACTGGAGATCAACCCTTGCTCGGCATTTGAGGTTTCTGATGCTGGTGGAAAAGAAGAAGCCCGTACGCGTTGGTTAAGCCGGGATGAACTGGTGCAGCTCTTTAAAGCCATGCATAAAGCCAAAGGTTTCAGCCGCCAGAATGAGCTGACGTTTAAGCTATTGCTCGCCCTGTGCGTAAGGAAGATGGAGCTTTGTGCGGCTCGCTGGGAAGAGTTCGATCTAGAGGAAAAGATTTGGCATTTACCAGCGGAACGAACCAAGAATGGCGATGCCATTGACATTCCATTGCCCGAACAAGCCGTGGAGTGGCTAAAAGAACTTCATACCCACTCACTCAACAGCAAATGGGTGTTACCTGCACGCAAAATGCAGCACCGCATGATCCCTCATATTCAGGAAAGTACGCTGCCCGTAGCCCTAGCGAAAGTCAGAGCTGAGATGCCCGGCGTCCCCAATTTCACCATTCATGATTTCAGACGCACTGCCCGCAGCCACCTTGCGGCATTAGGCGTCGATCCTGTGGTTGCTGAGCGTTGCCTGAATCACCGTATTAAGGGTGTTGAGGGCATTTATAACCGGCATCAGTACTTTGAGGAAAGGAAAGCAGCGTTAAAGCTTTGGGCTAACCAATTGGATGCATTAGAGCGGGAAAATTAATATTCCCCCGCAGTTAAACATCAAGTAATTATCAGAGGATTTCACATGGTTAAGAAACCAGCTTTACCGGAACGTCTCTTCTATAAACTTCCCTATCTTGCCAAGAAATTGAATTGTGAGATAGACGATCTTGTTCATTTTGCAGCCTCTTCAGAAATGAAGCTATCCGTCTTCATTGATAAGCTGGAGATGAAGCCCTCAATGGCATTATGCTCCTACAAGCCATTTGAATTACTAGATGAGATTAACGAAGGCTGGTCTATTTATGGCATAAATGCACGAAGTGATTCGTGTGGAAAAATAATATCAAACACTTATGATTTTGAGAGTATTCAGGGGTTCTTCTATATTATACCCAAAGATCTATTCGCACTTGAGTTCACCGCAGATAAAAAACATGTTGATGTCGCTTTTCTACTAACGCATCCAGATACTGAAGAAGGCTATTACATCACGCAAACATCCGGATTTTTGTCAGTTAATTTCGATAATATTTGCATAATGGCTAGTGAATTAAGAAAAATCGGTAATAAGCTTGAAATGCCCTTTTTAAAGTCGGTTCCAAAACCCGAATCGAAAAAAACCATTAACAAGCAAGCTGAAATTATCCATGCTTTAATGACAATTATCTTTCATGATATTGAATTAGATAGCTATTCTCCTGCAAAAATCAACGCGATGCTTCAAGCTTCAGCAGCTGAAAAAGGCAAAAAATTTCCTGAAATCACTGACAAAATTCTCGGTGAATACATGAAAATCTGAACATTTTATAAGGAATATTCCACCTGAGCCGTTGGAATATTCCATTATCAATGCCCTTTCCTCAGCAGAGTTCCCTCTTGTAGGACCCATTAACAACTGCTGAGGAGCAACGAAGTTTATGAACCATCAAGAACACTCAGATTCAGGTCTGCCCACTACCGGTTTCATCCGTCGTCATCGCCTGGCTCAATTGCTCGGCGTCCACGTCTCAACCATTGATCGTAAAGTAAAAAATGGCACCCTTCCTCGCCCGATCAAGCTCTCTGACAAAGTGACCGCTTTCGATGCCGCCGAGTTGCATCGCTGGCTTGAAGATCGCATCGCTATTTCAAACGGAGGCGATCATGATTAGTAGCTTAAAATTCAATAAGCTGCACAATCAGGTTGCAGCGTTAACAGAGCGTGTTGAGCAACTCGAAATTCATGTCGAAGCGTTGAATAACAATGAAAGCAACCAGATCCCATTAGGCATGAGCCTTCTCTCTACACTCGCGGCAGAATACGGTATCAGTACCAAAAAAGCCGAAGTGTTAGCTCGCAATACTGGTGTTCTTCTAGCTATGACTAAAAACGGTCGCTACATTGCCCAGGAAGAAAAATTTCATGAAGCGGCTAAACGAGTTCTGAGCCAAGCTAAGCGCAAATACGGATCAGCATACTGGCAGCATCCATTGATCGGTAAATTTCTGATGAGCGGAGGGCAAGCAAAATGAGCCAGCCATCCATCATTATCGAGGACATGTCTGATGCGTTGTTCTCATGCGTATATAGCTGGGTTAACGGTCACAACCTCAGCGATGATGACATCTGCGCCGCTGCGGTACGACACAGCAGCCCTTCATCGCGTTATGCGGCTCTTGTTGAATACCTTAAATCCACGTTATTGAAATCGCCCGGTCAGTACGAAGAACAGTGCAATGCAGGGCTGATCGTAACCGACCGCGACAAGCAGAAAAAAAACCGTGTTGCCGCAGTTGCCAGCCTGATTGGCAATGATGAAACGAAAGCGATCCTGTGTGACGCCGAACGTATAAACCAAGTGTTTGGTCACTCCACGCCCACGATTGCAGAATTAACCGCAAGCGCTTCACTCCCATCATTAGCTCAAATGGCACCTAACCAACGTGCCGACGCCTTGCTTGCCTTAAACCAAGGACTCCTCTGCATCCACCGTGAATCAGACACGGCTTTTAAATACAACGGTTCACACTGGCACCCCATCTTGGATGCTGAGCTGGAAAGCCAAATGGCAAAGCTGTTCCGAGAATCGGACTGCCCCTTTTCTAAAAAGTCGGTTACTGCCGTAGTCCAAACGTTGAAGATTGAACTAACAGCGCTAGGCGTTCCTAACAAAACTCTGCTCGGCTTTGCTAATGGCGTGTTCAACATTGAGACCGGAGTATTTCGCAAGCACCAACGGGATGATTGGCTGCTAAGCGTCAACGCTGTCAATTACTCACCAGCAGCTCAGGAGGAGACTTTGCAATCCCATGCTCAAGCCTTCTGGAAATGGCTGATGGAGTCGGTATCGCATGATGCTGTCAAAGCTAACCGGCTGCTAGCTGCGTTTTATATGGTGCTCACCAAGCGTTACGATTGGCAGCTCTTTCTTGAGATCACTGGCCCAGGCGGTAGCGGTAAAAGCATTTTCGCCAGCATTTGCCGCATGCTGGTGGGTGATGATAACTGTGTATCCGCAAGCATTGGTGCGCTTGAGAAGCCTCGCGAACGTGCCTTATTGGTTGGAAAATCACTGATACTGCTGCCTGATATGGCCCGCTACGTTGGCGAAGGGGCTGGCATTAAAGCGATTACAGGTGGTGATAGCGTAGATGTCGATCCTAAATACAAGGCTCCTTACTCAACCTCTATCCCAGCGGTTATTGTTGCCGTTAATAATAATGCCATGTCCTTCAATGATCGTAGCGGTGGTATCAGCCGCCGACGCGTGATTTTCAATTTTCCCAATGTTGTGCCTGAAGCCGAGCGCGATCCGTTACTGCTTTATAAAATCCAGAATGAACTTCCCGCTGTGACTCGCCATCTTCTTGGACTGTTCGAAACTCCACAGGAGGCCAAACATCTGTTACTGGAGCAACGGAAATCTAAAGAAGCTCTTGCTGTCAAACAAGATGGTGATTCGCTGGTGGGCTTTGCCAGTTATCTTGCAATTGCAACTGACGGTCGCGGCATGTTTATTGGTAAAGCCGATATGACACCTCAAAACCCCCGCCGCTATCTCTTTCATGCGTATCAGAAATATATGAGTTCATTGGGGCACGCTAAGCCACTTAACCTGACACGATTCGGAATCGATATTAAAGGGGTATTGAAAGAGTATGGCATCGACTATAGCAAGAAGCGGTTCTCTGATGGCTACCAAACCAACGTCATACTCACTAATGATGCTGAAGAGTGGTTGAATTGATTCACTGGTGTGTTTATTTTTTAATACAAAGTATTCATCACTGTTCATTTGGGAACATGTTTTTATATTCCAACTAGGTAGATGATGAATACTTTCCCTTATCCTTACATAAGTATGCATCACTGTTCACATTAGACATGAAGAGATCATGAACATCACCGCCAGCCGGATGAATGGGATTTATCATTATTTTTCATGCTGTAGAGACGGATTATGAATAGGTGAACACTTTTCCCGATCAATAACTCAACTCCTGGACTGATGCTGGTGGCAGCAACGCCTCTGCCTTTGGATCTGTCAAATTGTGTCCTCAAAACAACGCCAGGTTTGAAGCTCAAGCCTAATAGCCATACAATAACCAGGCGTTACTATGGGTGTGACTGATTGCACCTTAATGGATAAACAATCAAAGGACGAATGAACATGCCAATTCCAGCTTATCTATGGCTTAAAGATGATGGTGGTGCGCTGATTAGAGGCAGTGTTGATGTGCAGGACAGAGAAAGCAGCGTAGAGGTTATCGGTTTTTCCCATGCGATCACGCTCCCTGTAGATTCTCAAACAGGTAAAGCAACGGGCAAACGCACACATGCCCCAATATCCTTCGAGAAGGATTTCGATTCATCCAGCCCCTATCTTTTCAAGGCTGTGACCACCGGCCAGAAACTTCAATCAGCAGAATTTAAATGGTATCGCATCAATGATGCCGGGCAGGAACAAGAGTACTACAACATGCTGTTGGAAGGCGTCACTGTCATTTCGTTTAATCCGGGAATGCCTAATACCAAAATGTCAGGGATTAGTGGCGCGAATCACACAGAATCGGTTGCATTAATGTACGAGAAAATCACACACAAATATTGTGACGGAAACGTACAACACTCCGATTCATGGAATGAAAGATAATATTAAGGGGCTAACGCCCCTATTCACATTATAGGCGGTCTAGTAATTCAACGATCAAGTTTATTAATATCATTAAAATAATCACGATCACATTAAGTTTAATATAATAACGCAACCATTCTTTTGTTATTAGCTTAATACAACAGCATTTTCTTATGGCACACTCGACTGAAATTCGAATCAAAGAGAATGGTAATAACGACGCTAATATTAATACGTGCATTACAACCCATTCTTTGAAATTCATTATCGATTCGCCATCTGGGAAAACGTTTAATAACTCCGCCAGTGTGTATATAAACTCTGAATTTCTATAGCTTTCGCTCACGCTAAAATAATAGTCAATCCTAACCATGCAAATGAGCACGACAACAAAAACTATGAACCATAAAAGACTAAGGGCAGAACGTCCCATTACTGATAACCTCAATTTTTCCATAAGATTTAATTTTTGTTCCCGGTATATAAAATTGAGGCTGGTTTAAAATGGCCGTTTTAATTCTGTAAAAATCGGTTCGATGTACCAGCGTTATGCAACCTTCTGATACCTGACCTGGATGTAATCTAAAGTTTCCACGTGCTACACCCTCATAAAACGTGTCATCATCAATAATGCCATCGTCTCTATAGAGAGCGAACCATTCATAATGATCCACGATTGTGCCACGCTTTATTGATAGAGCGATGTCAGCCGCTGCTGCACGCAGCATATTGCCAGGTCTCCCCCAAGGGCGATCAACTATGTAGTAATTACCCGGCGGTGTTGGCCCTAAACTTTTGATGTGTGCGCACCCGCCTTTGTTGATGTAGTTTTGCTGGCCTGAGAAAGCCATAAACGTACCAACTCCGTAGATCGTCAAAGGCGCTATATCTGCACCATTCAAAATAAACTTCCCTTGTATAGCCATCCGTCGCCTGCCTCCATTTTAATAAACCATGTTTATTATATGGATAAGAGTAATATTTGAAAGCAGACATCGGCTTAAGAGCAGTTTAAAAATGCGGTCTGTGCTGGCGGGCACAAAAATGGATTTGATTATAGGGAGGGTGGGTTAAACGTTTTGGCCGCTATCTGTCACGTACTGCCCGCCCCATCGTATTTTTCCGCACGCTAAATAAGGATCAAATTTTCTGATAGCTTTCATCATTGATATGTGATCAATTATATGTTGAAACCTATCACAGGAGGGCTTATGACTATTCGCGCAAGTGGTGCGGGACGTAAGAAGAACGTTGTTCAACTCCCTAAAAAACGGTCTGTTAGCATTCCGCCTCCTCAAGAGCTGCTTAGTGATATCGCTAAAGAGATGTGGCGTAAACAAGCCAAAGTATTAACAGAACGCGGCTCATTCGAGCCAGCGCACTATCCTATGCTGGTTCTTTACTGCAACGCTTGGCATTACATGATAATGGCTGATCAGTGCGTCACAGCTAAGGCAGAAGCTCACCCAAATAGCAATGGATTGACCAGTGAAGGTGGTTCTGGCGGGGAGAAAACCAACCCAACGTTTACGGCTCGAAACGTCGCGTTTAATCAAATCATTCGGGCAGGCTCACTTCTAGGGCTTGATCCGCTGAGCTCAATGCGCTTTTCGGCGAGTTCTAAGGGTGATGCCTACGGTGAGTTTGATAAGTTTTAAAATGGGATGTGACGGGCTCCCCATCAAGCGACTTGATGTCGACTGCATTCATAAATGCTATGACAATCGCTTAAAATCCGTGTATCAAATAACGCGGAAATCTGCTCTAGCTTAACTCTCCGCTGGCTAATAAATTATATACAATTTTAAGTGTTCCAGATATTTAACTATCTTTAAGACAAAGCAAAAAGTCTGGATCAACAATCTAAATTTATTAGCCAGCATCAATTCATCTGATGGCGCATACAATGTAATAGCATTATAAACAGCTATCCATCTTAAAATATGTTATTGAATGGTAATTAAATATCATCGCAATCTCTTAAATTGTGAGAGGGGCAGATGAGGTCAAAAGGCTCATATGCGGAGTTGCGCGTAAAGAAATTACTCCTTCTTAACGCGCCGCCAACCGTTACTCTTAGAGCCATTCTGTATTACCAGCTTCATTCCGGCATGAAACAAGAATTAAGCGTTTTGCTGCGCCGCAATCTGCAATGCCGCACGAACCTCTTCATAGACGGGTAACGCAACGCCCGGCGTATCCAGTGTCGCAATCACAACATAAGGGACTTTGAGTTGCCTGATACCGGCACGTCCATAGCAGTTAATTCGGATTGCAAGCTGATCGCCTTTAGTAAACGCCGAGGCACGATTTCCTCTACGAACCTCGTGATAAACAGTCCCATTCTTTAGATGGGAGGGGTAGTTATCGAATTCATCCAGATCAATAGCGCCAAAAGCAGGGCTAGCCCAGAGCTGAGCTCCCCGATAATCTTTATGTCCATGATTTACAGGTGAAAACCAAGCTACCGTTACAATGAGGCGACGATTTATTGTCCGCGCGGCTAAGCTGGGGGGAAGTGGAAGGAAGAAATCTTGAGCCTTTTCACCCTCGATAACGTTGGTGTAAAGCAGCGTGGCTTGGTTGTCATCGCAGAAATGAATACGGCTTTCATTCACACGGCCAAAGCCTAAATACTGATTAAGGTCAGACTTGAATGTCCGGCTACCATTTACGTCAAGATGGCGGCTGATAAGTTGTCTTGACAACACATTGTGCTCAGCTCCATGGATCATCATGGCTTTAAGGATCAGCGCTTCAGGGGCTTTAGAGAGCGCATCCCCATAGCCTAATTCTTTCATTTCCTGGAGTGTCTCATGAAGAATGCCAAGCCTGCGAGTTGCCAGTGCCGCTGCATTACTAGTGCCGGATGTAAATCCATACTGATTAATGGCACCTCCAGCTCCAGGCATGGCGGACTGAAGCCCTGGCCCAAAGCGAGGAGTCTGAGAGATAACCAGCCTAACAGGATCTCGGGCTGTAATGGTTTTGTTAATATAGGTCTGCCTGCCGCCGGGCATATGAATTTCTGGCTTAACCGATTTACGTCTGCCGAGAGCAACGGTGTTAATGGGGGAAAACATCCCCTGCGTTCTAAAAATATCCACCTGATTAGCAGGAATGACACCTTTATAGCCGTCGTGATGTGTTGCTCCAACGGTTAAAGCATTAATTGACTCTGCCGGTGAGAGCAAACGTCGAAGCGGGCGTTGTATTGCAATTGCTTTTAGAGCATGTTCTTCCAGTTCATCAGGAGTAAGTGCTCCAAAATCGTCGCCTGCAACATTATCAAGAACCAGTTGCATCCCTGAATTGCCTGCACTTACTACAAACAGCACCTGAAACTCGACAGAAAGCCAATCAAGCATTCGCGCCCAAGGACTCATATGCGCATCAAACATTCTGCTGGGATCCCCCACGGATAGGTTAATCACCGAAACATTAGGCGCAGTTGGGGGTTGCCCGTTTTCCCCTATTTTCATTCTAACTACGGCCCGATGGATAAGATCAGCCGGAAGATAATGAGTCGGAATCTGCTCAATGACGCTGCCATTAAAACTTGCGCTACCTGGTGCCATAATTGGCCTGATGTGAATGCGGCGTCGGAGTGGAGGCTCTCCAGGGTCTGACAAATCACCATGCACAATCAATGAAGCCATTGAAGTCCCGTGGCTCTGGTGAGAAGGAGAAGTATAGAGTGACTCAAAGTCATCTGGGTCATCAATTTCGAGTCTGCCTCTGAGTGCCTGATGATTCTCAAGCGGCAGACCATCGAGCAAAGCAATCACCGGACTGGCATAGGGATCAGGTAAAGACTGATGGCCAATTGGCAACTCTTCATTAGCTACCGTATCCTCACTGTTCACTGGCATCGCGCACTGCCCAAGGGGTCTGAAATACATAACATCATCACACCGCATAAGTTCCAGAACTTCGGCTCCCTCGGCCAGCACCTGCTGAACACTGCTGACAGGCAGTTGACCAACTAGAGCGTGATAGCTGATCCCTTGGTGTAGACATCCGCCAGAAATATTCCCACCTGCCTGGGCAATAAGGCGTCTTATGCGCGTTTCCGCTCTCGCCTGCTCTACCGATGACGCCCGATACCAGAGTTCGATTTCAAAGGGTACTGGCGTGTCATATCCTGCCGCAGCATCTTCTACAAGAGTCTGCCAATTTTCAACTACCGACGTGGCATCCAGCCTATCCCGCGTATCCCAAAACCTTATATCTATCAGCCTGTTGAATACTTCTTTAAGGGCCCCATAGCCGCGTTCAACCGTACTGGTTCTTTGATATTCGCGCCACAAAGCCAAAAGTCGGCTCAACCCGGCTTGGTTACTCATAGTGAGGTAAGCATTTTTGGAGGTGGGAGAACGTTTATTGTTACTCAGCGTGTAGTAATCTTCGCTGTCAAAAGATTTTTCAAGAAGGGATGATGAGAGATATTCAAAACCTTTAACTCGTGCAAGTGCATTAGCAACACCTTGAATTTCACCTGCAACTTCAAGGACGAGCACTTTTTCTGGCAAGAAACCATCAGCAGTATCAGCAAGCTCAATGTATTCTGCAAATTTACGTTCGAGCCTCTCTACTTTGGGCAGTATACGATTGGCCTGTATATTCAAGGGAGGTGATTGTATTGATGATACAAAGGGCGGAAGCACATCCCTCTCTCTGACTGTTTTCGGGGCGGTAAATATCAGTAGAGGGTTCTTCGCCATTTCACGTTCCTTTTATGTGAATTAATCTTCCTGTCGGTATCTCTCCATCCAGAATTTAAGACAATGAACGGAAATATCCTTCAGCTTGTTTTTACTTGCAGGGAGGCCGAGCACGTATTTACGTTGCACGTCGAGA
The DNA here is from genome assembly GCF_024707505.1 of Pantoea sp. SOD02. Lineage (GTDB taxonomy): Bacteria > Pseudomonadota > Gammaproteobacteria > Enterobacterales > Enterobacteriaceae > Pantoea > Pantoea symbiotica. Next base: position 4,117,994 of record NZ_CP102604.1, read on the forward strand.
GCAAACTCTTCAAGTTCGGCAAAACTCAATCCTGACAATTTTCTGGCAAGGGTAGCAGGTGCCAATCCAAAAGAGTGGCCGACACGCTTTTCAAATTCTTCAAACCATTTCGTCGCCATTCTCTGTGTTGGTGCAGGCACAGTTATCTGTAACTGAAATCTTCGCCAGATGGCTTTGTCGAGCATTGATTCATGGTTTGTGGCCCCAACGACCACCACATGACTTGGCAATAGATCTATCTGCTTAAGTAGTGAGTTCACTACACGCTTCATCTCGCCGCTGTCATTAGCATCTTCGCGCTCTTTCCCGATGGCGTCAAATTCATCGAAGAAAAGGACACAGCGTTGAGTTTTAACGAACTCAAATAACTTATCAATCTGCTGCGCTGTCTCGCCGAGATAACGGTTAATGATTCCTTCGTATTTAACAGTGAAGAATGGTAGAGACAGATGATTTGCAAGGGCCTCGGCAATAGAAGTTTTACCATTGCCTGGAGGGCCTGATAAAAGGAGTTTATGTCGGGGCTCAAGATTGTACGATCGGAGAATATCACGGCGGGCGTGTTCTTCAATAAGCTCCATAAACTGCGTAACAACAGATTCAGGAACAATGAGGTCATCCAGAGTTTTGCGGGGTTGAATTTCATAAAACGCATTCTGAAGATCATTATCGTAGGTGTAACGACGTGCTTCACCCGAGCCTGAACTGGTAAGAATATTTTTCAGCTTGTCAGCCAGTTGATGTTGGTGGCGTGCCGTAGCCTCCGCAGCGATAGCTTCTGCGGTAATTTTGAAACGAGGCAGGTCACCCTTCATTCCCGTTTCAACTAAATTCAGTACTAAGTCGGCTCTGGCCATTGCTCACCTCACATTACTACAGAGTGTAGTTTATCAAGCCGATCAACCCCAGCAAACACATATCTGGTTGAGCCCTGCAATCAAGACTCCTATGTTGCTTCTCTATACCAAACCAAGATTGATCTCTAAAAAAATGTTAAATGATCATTGGACATTCAGGGTTCTGACAAACATCCTCCTAGGGCATTATAGCCTTTGATGTCGGTGACTAACTTCTAATTTCACTAGATGATTTTTTTAACGGTTTGATGAAAACCATTATATTTTATATGGTTAGAATACTCATCAACGCAATCACTCGTTGAAAATTGAGTCGTTAATTTTTTTGAGCTTACGTAAGCGAATGCACTTTTAACCAACACCTTCGTCAATTTGTAAGGCTTAATGTTCGCCTTTCGGGAACAGTTGACAGCTGTGTTTGAAGATTGTTAACAACTTCAGAAACCTAGGAAGGAATCTACTTAACTCATTGAATTTTAATAATAAAAACTCCCATGCGGTTATCAATCTGTTAATCTGCCACATAAAAACATCGATAGTTGCTATCCATACAAGTAAACCTCTTCGTCAGCAAATGGATTTAGATTTTAGGAAGGCGGGAATAAGAACGTATAAAAAAACACTCTTCGTACTCAGAGCTGGCGAAATTCAGATTATGGTTAAAAGAAACTAACACCCTGCCATAAAGTGTACACAGGAGTGTACAAAAACAAAGACCATAAAAAAACCAACCATTAAAATCAATGATTTATTAGCCAACTCAACAATCAGATTCAGAATATTGAGTAACGATGTTTGAAAATAACATTAACGTATAAATAAGCAGTAAGACGTTATTGTTAATAGATTTCCAATTAACTACTTTATTAAAACGCTTTTAACCATTATGGTTGGGAGCGTCTTTCATGGCCTATATTTCAATGTGGTTAACTTCTAAATACTAAATATGCTTTTGATCAATTTTAAATATTAGTATTCTGAGATATTGGCAGACGGCTTCACAAGCGATACGACTAAAAGCTGTCATCGATACTAATTATTCAGATAAAAGGAGTTAGCGATGAATGAGCATCATCAGCCATTTGAAAATTTACGACAACAAGTCAACGAAGACCAAGAGTACTGGTCAGCAAGAGATTTAGCACCTCTACTTGACTATCGTGACTGGCGCAACTTTTCGAATGTTCTGTCAAAAGCCGCACAAGCGTGCGAAAGCAGTCATCAAAAGGTTGCAGACCATTTTGTTGATACTACCAAAATGGTAGTACTTGGCTCTGGTGCTCAACGAGAACTTGATGATGTCCATTTATCACGATATGCATGCTATCTGGTTGTGCAGAATGGTGATCCAAGTAAACCTGTCATCGCTGCAGGACAAACATACTTCGCAATTCAGACAAGGCGGCAAGAGCTAGCGGATGATGAGAAATTTAAACAACTCCGCGAAGATGAAAAACGCCTTTTCCTTCGAAATGAGTTGAAAGAACACAACAAACAGTTGGTAATCGCTGCACAACAAGCTGGGGTTGAAACGACACTCGACTTTGCCATTTTTCAAAATCATGGATATCAAGGGCTATATGGTGGGTTAGATCAGAAAGCAATCCATCTACGTAAAGGATTAAAAAAAAGTCAGAAGATTCTTGACCATATGGGCTCAACTGAATTAGCTGCCAACTTGTTTAGAGCAACACAAACCGAAGAAAAACTCCGCAGAGACCAAATAGACTCGAAGCAACAGGCAAACCAAACGCATTTCGACGTTGGTCGGAAAGTTAGACAGACGATCGAAGAATTAGGAGGAACAATGCCAGAGAATCTATCGGTGCCTGAAAAGGGCATTAAACAAATCGAAACCGCCACCAGAAAATTGAACAAAAAACAGGGCTAACTGAATTAGTTCTGGCCCGATGAATATTAACGCCCCGATTGGGGCGCTATACTACTAAAGTCAGTCATCCTGAGACGCGCACAACGCACGGGGAAAGTGGCTACTACCTGCCGCGAAACCACCCTGGGCAATTTTCACGATTACGCCATAGGAGTTGTGTCCCACTTTAAATCCAGGAAAAACGTATTTCTCAGCATCGCTGTCACTGATTTCATCGCCCTGAATACGCGTGGAATTCAACGTGGAGGATTTTAAAATCCCCTGCATCAATCTCCAGGAGAATTCAAATGCGCGATGAATCGAAAACTCCTTTACGACTTTTCCCTGCTCATCCAGATAGTACAAACGGCCAACATAGGTTCCTACGCCGTTACCATCTTTATAATACGAAAGCTGCATGCTGCCTTCGGAGGTCACAACGGAACTATTGCTCTCGTTGTGATATTTAAAACCAAAGCGGGATTCACAATGGTAGGGGTAACTAATCTGCGAAAAGGTATACACACGCTCAATAACCCACGGAACAAGCGCGATGATCATCGCTGCGCCCACCATCCATTTTGGCTTACACATCAATTTCCTTCCTTAATTGAGGTATATGAGCGACACCCTTCGGGATGAAGTTGTATCTCATCACTGCAAAGAAAATAACTAAACACGTCGCGGTTATAGGAACCATTGATATAGATAAAGCGAATATCGTCGCCGATTTGTCTGTGCAGCCAGGTATCACGCTCAAACTGGCTGATGGCATCCTTCAGGTAACCACCTTGCTGCTCAATGCTGTCATTAAAAAATACGTTGAGATCGTTAAATTGGCTGGTCACCGGCAGATAATTCACCGTATGGAACTTCGTCATCATCTGATGAATCACCGGTTTCTGTGTGAAATAAAACAAGGCATAGCTGGCAATGATCAGTGTGCAAAGGAAAATCATCGGATGAAGCATAATGAATTGCACCACGTTGTGACGCTTTGCCATGACCACATCACTGCGATTTTCACCATGCGACGTATTCACCAGTGCCAAATGATGCCGCGATGACGTTTCCTCTACTATTGGTTGCCCTGTGGGTTCATCTGTTTGTTGCTCAATCGTAAACATGCGCGAGATTTTATAACCCAGTCGCGGCACCGTCATAATCAGTTCGCCTTGCATGGAAAACTCTTTAAGCACCTTGCGTAGCTGCGTAATTGCCTGATTTAAACTGTTATCACTCACCACTTGCCCAACCGAGCCCCAACCCGCATGCATGAGTTGCTCGCGCTGTACGGTTTCCCCGCTGGCTTCGATCAGCAGCACAAGACAGCGTGCCGCCGCCGCACTAATAACGCTGGGATCCTGCTTACTCCTTAATACTGCTAACGACGGCATATCTGAATCAAATACAATAGTGCGTTCAATAATGTAAACAGACATAACGATTTCCCGTGGCTGCGCCCGTTCATAATGATGAAATAGTTATGAAAGAGGCAATGCGCCTTCATAACTCACCACTAACTCTTTGTAAAAACTACACTTCGACCTTGAGTAACACTCTCTTTCATACAACTAGCCAGGCTCTAAAGCATATTTATTTTTTGTTCTTAAACCGGACTAAAAAATTATGAAAAAAAATCCTTAATAAATATCAAAAGTGACATTAATCAATATTGCCTAACTAATGGCGACTAAAAAACACACAATCTTAAATTTTAGCTGGAAAGAAGCTTAAAATTATCACTACGAATCAAAGAAAAAAACAAGACCATATTAAAATTATAATTAAATGAAAAATAAAAGCATTGTTTTACATAGGTTTGATTTTAATTCATAGCTTTCACATAGCCGTTTTTGACAGATCGTTATCTCTTCCTGATAATTCGTCCCACTTCAACCCGCCGATGACTTTCGTTTATTTAATGACGAAAATCATTAGCAGGCGAAGCACTAAACAAAGATTCAATCTTTTAAAGATCAGCTGTATTGCACATACATTAAATAGCGTCGCAATACTGCATTGAACTTATCCGCGGTTTTAATACATACAGGAAGAAGTTGACATGAAATTGAATAAATTAGCTATGGCTCTGGGTTTTGGTCTGGTAATGGCTGCTGGTGCAGCAAGCGCTGCGGTATCTGATCAAGGCCACGGCAGTGTAACTATTAAAGGTTCAATCATTGATGCACCTTGTTCAATTACCCCAGAAACAATTGATCAAACTGTTGACCTTGGTCAGATTTCTAATAAACAACTGCAAGACAGCGGAAAATCCAGCCCAAAATCATTCGCTATCAAACTGGAAAACTGTGACTTAGCAGCAGGTGACAATACTGCACAAATCACCTTCACCGGTATGGCATCTAAAGGTAACCCTGCGTTAATCGGTATGACGGGTTCAGCTGAAGGTGCAAGCATTGGTTTAACTAATGGCGCTGGTGAACTGATTACTATGGGTCAACCAACGGATATTGACCTGGCAAACGGTAATAACACTCTATCATTCTCTGCTTATCTACAGGGTGACGGCGCATCAGCCACTATCGTGCCGGGTTCATTCCAGAGCGTAGTTGATTTCAATCTGGTTTATCCATAATCCCGGATTGACGTTTATAGATGGCATGCGAATTTTTCGCATGCCTTTATATGATACAACGTAAAAAAGATTATTTATGTCAGAAAATAAAACACAACGAACAATAACCGATAAGCGCACGCGTTTAACGCCGTTGGCGCTGGCTATTTTTCTGACATTACCAGCAGCGGGACTGCATTCTGTCTGGGCGCAAAAGGTCGAGTTTAATCTCGATAATCTCGACGTCAGCGATCGCGACAATATCGATTTAACTCAGTTCTCGCGTGCCGGGTTTATTATGCCAGGCCAATATGATCTGGTGGTTCATGTTAATAAATCTGAATTACCAGAAATGCCAATTAATTTCCTGCCACCCGATAACGATCCTAAAGATAGCGTTGCCTGCCTGACGCCAGAAATAATGATGCAGCTCGGCTTAAAACCCAATTCTTTAGCCAACGTGAGTTATTGGCATAGCGGAGAGTGCGCCGATCTCATATCGCTGCCGGGTACGCTAGTGCGTGGTGATTTAGCCGGCTCAGCACTGTATATCAGCGTGCCGCAAGCCTATCTGGAATATAACGCGCCAGATTGGGATCCGCCTTCACGCTGGGATGAAGGCATTCCCGGTGTGCTGTTCGACTACAACGTTAACCTTAACTATACCGATGCCAAGCGTGATGAAGATTCCACCAGTGGCAGCGGCAATGGCATTGCAGGTGCCAACATTGGTCCGTGGCGAGTGCGCGCTGACTGGCAGGCGCACTACAGCCGCAATCCGCGCGGTACCACTCAGCAGATGAGTTGGAGCCAATATTACGCCTACCGCGCAATCAAAGCGTGGCGCGCCAAACTGATGGTTGGTCAGAACTATCTCGCCACCGATCTTTTCGAAAGCGTACGCTATATCGGCGTGAGTTTGACGTCGGATGACAGTCAATTACCGCCCAATCTGCGCGGTTATGCGCCGGAAGTGAGTGGCGTGGCACGTACTAACGCCAAAGTCACTATCAGTCAGTTGGGTCGCGTGTTGTATGAAAGCCAGGTCGCCCCCGGTCCGTTCCTGATTCAAGACTTGAGCGAGGCGGTGTCCGGTACACTGGATGTGAAAGTGGAAGAGCAAGATGGCTCGTCGCAGCAATTCCAGGTAGATACCGCCAGCATTCCCTACCTAAGTCGCCCTGGTCAGGTGCGTTACAAAGTCTCCGCTGGGCAGCCAGCCGACCAGCAGTTCCATCCGCATGGCACCTTGATGCACACTGGTGAGTTCTCCTGGGGTATCAGCAATGGTTGGTCACTGTTGGGTGGCGGGGTTGCGGCAGGGAAATATAATGCGTTATCGGTGGGCGTTGGCCGTGATTTGCTGGCGCTGGGTGCAATTTCCTTTAGCGCCACACAATCGCGCGCCGAACTGCCGCGCAGTGGTAAACAAATTGGTAGCTCATACAGCGTGAGTTACTCCAAGCGTTTCGAAGAGTACGACACTCAGGTTACCTTTGCTGGTTATCGCTTCTCCCAGCGTAACTTTATGTCGATGAGCAGCTACCTCGATGCGTTGTTAAACGATGAAGGCGGCAACAATCGTGGCAGCAGCAAGCAAACCTATTCGTTGACGCTGAACAAACAGTTCCGCTCGCTCGGATTAAGCGCGTTCCTCAACTACAACTATCAAACCTATTGGAATCGCCCTGCTACCAGCCGCTGGAATATGTCATTGGCGCGCTATTTCGACCTCGGCAATATCAAAAACATGAGCGTCAACTTGTCGGCGTATCGGACTCAATTGCGTGGCAAAACTGACGACAGCCTGTATCTCAGCCTAAACGTGCCGTTTGGCAGCTCCAGCTCGATCAATTACAGCGCGCAGAATGGCGATTACGGCACCACGCAGAATGTTGGTTGGTATGACCGTGTCGATGAGCGCAATAACTATCAGGTAAGTACCAGTACCAGCAGCGGGACTTCACCGACGTTCAGCGGCTTCTACAGTCACACCGGTAACTATATGCAAAGCAACACCAGTGCCAGCTATCAAAGTGGCGGTTATCGCTCGGCTGGTTTTTCTGCTCAGGGTGGCGTAACGGCCACGGCACAAGGCGCGGCACTACATCGCACCAACTTTGCCGGCGGCACGCGCTTGATGGTGGATACCGAAGGCGTAAGCGGCGTGCCGGTGCAGGGCAACGGCGCAGTGACCTATACCAACATGTTTGGCAAAGCGCTAATCGCCGACGTAAACAGCTATTACCGCAATCAGGCCAGCATTGATATCAACAAGCTGGCCGACAACGTCGAGGCCGAACGCCCGATTACCCAAGTGACGCTAACCGAAGGTGCGATTGGCTACCGCACCTTTGGCGTGATCACCGGACAAAAACTGATGGCAGTGATTCGCCGCGCCGATGGCAGCTTCCCGCCATTTGGTGCCAGCGTGCTGAGCAAAGGGCGCGAAACAGGCATCGTGAATGACAACGGCAACGTATGGCTAAGCGGCGTCAATCCCGGTACCAAAATGGACGTTAAGTGGAGCGGAAAAACACAGTGCACGATTTCACTGCCGAATGTGCTGCCCGAGGATGCAATGGGCGAAACCAATTTACTGCTGCCGTGTATCGACAGCGTTGAGTAATAACGGATAGCGCAGTGCCGCTATCCCAACTATCTGAATGAGAAAGTAAACGTTATGAAACTGAATCACCGAGTTATCACCTGGACCGGGCTAATACTAACCGCGCTAACCGCACAGCAGTCGCTGGCAGCCATTTCTCTTGATCGCACGCGTGTGATTTATAACGGCAGCGAGCGATCGATAAGCCTGAGCATTGGTAACGAAAATAAAACGCTGCCGTATCTGGCGCAGAGTTGGCTGGAGAATGCGCAGGGCATCAAGGTGAATTCGCCTCTGTTGGTGCTGCCGCCAGTGCAACGCGTCGAGCCAGGTCAGAAAAGCGCCATCAAAATTCAGGCGCTGCCTGCGGTGAAGATGCTGCCGCAGGATCGTGAAAGCTTGTTCTATTTCAACCTGCGTGAGATTCCGCCACGCAGTGATAAAGCCAATGTGCTTCAGATTGCCCTGCAGACGCACATCAAGCTGTTTTATCGCCCGGAAGCGATTGCGGTGAAATCCAGCAATGATGCCACACCGTGGCAAAATCAGCTGACGCTGACAAAACGAGGCGAGGGTTATCAGGTGCATAACCCAACGCCTTACTACATCACTTTAGTCGGCGCTGGTGCGAATAAAGAGGCGCAAAAAAACAGCAACTTTAAGCCGCTGATGATCGAGCCAAAAAGCAACGCCATGCTGGGCATCAATGCCGCCGTTATGGGTGCGCATCCAGTACTGACGTATATCAACGACTACGGCGGTCGGCCGACGCTGAGTTTCAATTGCAGCGCAGCGGATTGCCGTGTTGATAATCAGAAAAGCGAATAACGCAATGAAATGTCTCATCGCGTTGGGATTATTCATGTCGATCAGTAGTGCGATGGCAAACGGGCTTACTCCATCAGAACGCGGAGTGAGAGTTATTGCTGACACTCCCTTTGAAGTGTCGGGAGAGGTTTCTGCTCCGCTTTGCCAGATCAATGAAAATAAAGCGATAGATATTGAATTTGATAATGTCGTGATACAGCAGATTAATGGCATTAATTTTGCGAAAACAGTTCCCTTTAATATCACTTGCTCTGACGGATTTAGTGGTGAGGTGGATCTTATGATCAAGGCTAATTCTTCATCATTTAATAGTGATGCGATTGCTACCAACGATAGCAACCTGGCCATTCAATTATTAATTAATGAAAAAGTGCAAATACTTAATGCTTTACAGCCAATTAATTGGCGTGAATCTATGGAGCTAAAAGCGGTTCCCATCAAAAATACACTCATCAATCCAAGTGCCGGTGACTTTACTGCTGTCGCGACACTGTCGGTTGAAGTTCATTAAGGAGTTTTCAATGAAGCGTTTATTTATGTTAACAATAGGCATGATGCTGAGTTTGCTTTTTTCACCACTTAGTTTTGCTGCCACCGATATGACGTTGCACGGTACGCTGATTAACCTTACTTGCAAAATTGGCGATGAAAAACCGATCGATATTGATTTTGGTGAGGAAGTGGTGACTGATTTGATTGATGGCGAACACTACCTTCAAGCGGTACCGCTGCAGGTTGCTTGCAGCCAAGATTATAGCGGCGATTTGAATTTCAGTGTTGTCGGCACCGCATCATCTTTTGAACCCTCGGCACTGGTCACCAATGTACCAGGACTGGGCATTCAGTTTCTTGATGCCAGCTCTAACACGCCAATTGAGTTGAATAAAGCGTATAGCCACAAAAATAATGACAGCGTGGATCTCAATGTCGTGCCGATTAAAGAGGCAAGCGCTTCTCTTCCCGGTGGCGCCTTTACTGCCAGTGCACAATTACTGGTTGAGCCACAGTAAATGTTAATGCGCGCATTTTGCCTCGCAAGCATTTCAATGCTCGCGCCGTTGCACGCCGCAGAGATCAGCCTGCGCGGCACCTTGCAGGTCATTAATTGCAGCGTGAACAATGGTAAACCCACTGACGTAAGTTTTGGCGAGGCGGTGGGTGTGAATAAGGTTGACGGCGTACGCTATCGTCAACCGATGCCATTAGAAATTACCTGTTCACAATCACCCGGCAATTTACTGCATTTGATGTTTGCGGGTACACCAACCGATTTTGATAAGGCCGCGATTGCCACTGGTATGAACGATCTTGGTATTCGACTGTTACAAGACGACATGCCGATTGAGATTAACCAGACGCTACCAATTGATGATCAACTGTTACCCGCCTTTTTCGCCGTTCCGGTTAAACGTCCGAAAAGTCAACTGACCGGCGGTACATTTTCCGGGTTGGCGACACTAATGATTAGCCTGGAGTAATGATGAAAGCCACGTTTGTTATTGCACTACTCGTAATGATTCAACCCGCAGTAGTGCACGCCGACGCCGAAATGCGTTTTAGCGGAACCTTAGTTGAAGAACCGTGTTCGTTAGCGCCGGAAGATACCGCGATTGAAATTGATTTTGGCACTATCGTTAATAAACAGCTTTACAGCCACCAGCGCACACTCGGCAAACCATTCACGCTGCATTTGATGGACTGTGACTTATCGTTGGGTGATGCGTTTTCAATTATGTTTACAGGCATTGAAGATATCGAACAGCCAGGTCTCATAATGCTTGATCCCAGCAGTAGCGCTAAGGGTGTTGCCATTGGTATTGAATCCTCTCAGGGGGATTTTTTACCTGTCAACATCCTGTCTCCCTGGAAGACGTTAAAGGAGGGTAAGAATGAAATTAATTTGCAGTCCTATATATCAGCCAGCAATGAATCTTTAATAGATAGAAGCATTATTTCTGGATCTATCTTTGCGATCTTTCATTTATCTATTAATTACAACTAACAACCTCAAAAAATTCTCAGATAATATTATCATGATAAAAAAATATCATCTTTTGTTCACTCTAGTATTTATCGCTTTCAATTCTCATGCGGTAATGAAAGTTACAATTACAAAAAAAGAGCCTATATCTTATGGATATATGTATTATTATACACTTAATCAGTGGGACCTAAACGATCCAACACCAAACCCTTGTTTCTACGATACAAAACCAGATTGCTCAGTTGGTATTGCACTTGTGGACGTCAAGCCTAATACAGCTAATCAAGTGCTATTACAAATGCAATATAATACAGAAGGTCTCAAGACCTTAGGGGAGGTAGGGAAAAAATGGCGTGAAACATGGGGCTCAATACCATTTAATGGCTCGCATGATGCAGCTGGCGGTAGCGGATTAGATTTATGTATTACATTCGTATTTCATCACTCCTCCGTTAGGAATGCAAGCCCAATTCCCGGTTCAAATATTGGATGTGGATTTCCGCCACCGTTCACTGTTAACTGTGTTTTTCGTGGAAATCTAGCATTAAATCACGGTTCTCTTCCTGAAACAGAATTAGACACACATCGAGTAGACAGCGTATTAAACCTTTTATGTAACGATAATGTGAGCGCCAGAGTTTCGTTAAACGGTTCAGATGGCAAAAAGATCGTGCTAAGGCCAGATGGAAGTTTAGAATCAGCGCTGTTAATCAATGACCAGGATGCCGCTAATGATATTAGCGTCCAGCTACAAACTGCTGTTGCAACGCCGATAAAAATTTCATCCGTTCTGGTGAAACATGGTGCAGTGGAACCCGGCCCTTTTAAAGGAGCAGGAACAATTCGCGTTTTAATTGATTGAACATTGTTCATTTATCATGATTAAAATAATAAAATCAGAAGAAATCGATAGCAAGATTATAATTTCCATAGCATGGGCATTCCTAATAATAGTAATGCATTTTTACATCCCAAACATGGGAGGACACGGTCTAGGTTTACCACAAAATATCGTCACGCTTGGCGTGTTAGGAGTACTGATCTTATTCATTAGCTTCAGTGTCAAAAAGGAAACACTGACGCTTTCTCCCGGCATCAAATTCTTCTTGCTCGGCTGCCTGCTTTTAAGTCTACCAGTGCTGTGGACACCTTCCGCCGCCTGGCGCGCCAACGCGCTGCCTGCGGTATTGGGCTATGCGGTGGCGGCGCTGGTGTATCTGGCACTGCTGCAAATATCGCTTAGTCGGCGACAGAAACGCCTGTTGCTAGGTTTGATTGTTGCCTCTGCGGTTATAGAAGCACTGCTGGCGCTAATGCAACTGTGGGTGTTTGATGCCGATAACAGGATGGAATATCCGTTTACGGTGGCGCGCGCCTATGGCAATTTTCAGCAAACCAACCTGCTCGGTAGCTTCCTCGCCACCGGCTTTGGTATTGCGCTGTATCTGCTGATCACCACACGCCATAGCTGGGTGCGAAGCGTTAATGCATTGGCGATGCTGCTGCTGCTGATCATCATTATTCCGGTGCAATCGCGCGTCGGTTGGTTGGGTGCATTGACGGTCACCCTGCTGCTCTTATTCCATTTTCGTCACCATAGACAAACCCCGCGCATCATCGTTATCGGCGCGCCTTTAGTCTTGTTATTGATTGCGACGTGGCTAACCATCGTGAAATCGCATCATCATGAATCGCTGCCTCAATCAGTTACCGAGATGATCACCCCGCTTAAGGGCAAACCCGCGTTAGCCTTGGTGGATAAATCCACCTCTAACATGCTGCGCTGGCAGATGTTGAAACATTCACTGCAAATGGTGGCAGAGCATCCGCTAAAGGGCTGGGGAATGGGCGGTTTCGAACACGCCTTTACGCAGTATCTGATTCAGCACTCGCCTGACGGCCCGCTAGCCGGCCCCACGCCGACTCATCCGCATAATGAAATACTCTATCTGTGGATTGAAGGCGGGATTATGGCGCTGATTGGCGGCATGTTGCTGGTGCTGGCGTGGCTGAGATTAGCGATAAGCGGTTGTCGATTACGTCGTCATCGCGCGTTCCCGCTCTGGTGTTTGACATTGCCCATCGCGCTACACACGCTGTTTGAATATCCGCTGTATCAATCTGCTGCGCACGGTTTGGTGCTGCTGCTGCTGATCAGGCTGACGATCGCAGAATCGGTGCTGAAAAAAGTGACCTTGAGGCCATCAGTGCAGATTGTGGGACGCAGCGTCACCACTTTTATTGCCAGCGCCATTGTGGTGTTCGCGGTAACAGGATTGCATACCAATAATGTGCTGACGCGTGCTGAACGCAGCGGATTTCGCGACACCGCTGAGATGCATGAGCTGATTAATCCGTATGCGCAGTGGGATCGCTACGTTTACGATTCGCATATGCTGGATTTGAAGCAATTCACTCTCAAGCAGGATTATCGCTACTTAGCGGCCTTTAAAATCTGGGCGGATAACTACGTAACGGTGCATAACGATGCCAATATCTATTACACCTTGATTCGCATTGCCGATGCGCAGCAGAGCCAGATTCGTAAATCTCAGCTTATCCAGCGCGCCAGACAATTGTTCCCAGCCGATGAACGTTTTGTCGAACCTTCACTGATAAGCAAGGGTTAGCTGGGTGATGCCAGATGATGCCGCGCTGGCGGTGAAATCCAGTGTGCGCTGCTGGCTTAAGGCGAGGTTACGTGGTGTCGCATTCATCAACTGGCCGCGGCTGTTTTTGATTGCGATTGTGTTGGCATTTGATGAATTAAAAGAAGCGGTAATGCCATGCAAGGTTTCAACACCACAGCGATTAACCTTCAATGAAATCGCGCTGGTTTTAGTGGCAGACAGAGAAATCGCCCGATCGTTGTCGGCGTAGCCAATTAAACAAGGTGAATCGCCATCAACAATCTGTCCAGTAAAGGTGACACGTCCGCTATCATCAGCGGCCATTGCTGGTGCGTTAAAGAGGGAGAATCCGATAAGTAAAGCTGAAGTCGCAGTGCTGAGTTTCATGCTGTGATCCTTGTTAATTTTGTTACTCATTCCCTGACATGCTGATTTATCGAACTTTTTAAGCAGCATGTTTTTCTGTGCGGGAAAGATAACTGAGATCAACCATTAACGAAGGCAGGACTTGTCTTAAAGAATTTAAGCCGGGTCGTATAGATGCCATTTTTTGGCGCTTAGGGTAAAAAAAGTGTCAGCAATATTATAAAAACATTTCAACCGCAGTTTTAAGCGGCGAAAAAGCATGAGAAAATTGCTCGATGTCCGCCGTTTAACCCATTGTTAATCATCTTAAATATCTGGTAGATGGTCGTTAACCTGCTAATAGTCGCCTCATCAATGATTTCCATTAATCTTAAAGATTGTGGAGATCGCGTTTCTTTGACGGCACTATTTGTTAATCTACTGGTCGTAATTAGAACAGTTGTACCGCCAGGAACTCATGGACTCTCTTCTTAGTGCGATACATTTTCTCCCGACATGAAGGCGTTATGACGAAATCCAGGCAGTTCCGTTCCAAACTTCTGCATCCCCGCTATTGGTTTACCTGGTTTGGGCTAGGTGTGCTGTGGCTGCTGGTGCAACTTCCTTACCCCATTTTGATCCGGCTTGGTGCGGGCGCTGGCAAATTGTCGCGTCACTTCCTAAAGCGTCGCGAACGCATCACTCGTCGCAATATCGAGCTGTGCTTCCCTAATATTGATGAAGAGAAGAAAGAAGCGATGATCGCCGGCAACTTCGAATCACTGGGAATGGCGCTGGCAGAAACAGGCATTGCCTGGTTCTGGTCCGATGCACGCGTGCGTCGCTACTTCAAAGTCAGCGGACTCGAAAATTTGCAGCACGCGCAAAGCCACCAGCGCGGCGTGATGGTTATTGGTGTGCACTTCATGTCGCTGGAGCTGGGTGGCCGCATTACCGGTTTATGCCAGCCAATGATGGCGATGTATCGTCCGCACAACAATCAGGCGATGGAGTGGGCACAGACCAAAGGTCGCATGCGCTCAAATAAGGCGATGATCGACCGCCGCGATTTGCGCGGCATGGTGCAGGCGCTGAAAAAAGGCGAAGCGGTGTGGTTCGCACCGGATCAGGATTACGGCCCGAAAGGCAGCGTGTTTGCCCCACTGTTTGCGGTTAAACAAGCGGCGACCACCAACGGCACTTTCGTGCTTTCTCGTCTGGCGAAACCGGCGATGTTAACCATCGTGCTGATTCGCAATCAGGATAAAAGCGGTTATCAGCTGATCATTCAGCCTGAACTGGAAAATTATCCGTATGAAGATGAGGCCGCCGCCGCTGCTTACATGAATCGCGTTATCGAGAAAGAAATTCTGCGTGCACCCGATCAATACCTGTGGCTGCACCGTCGCTTTAAAACCCGCCCGCCGGGTGAAGCGTCTCTTTATATCTAATCTCTTGATGCAGCAGGTTTTCGCCTGCTGCTCATTTTCTCTACTCACATTTAACAACCATTCTTAACGAAAAACAGGTTTGTCAAAATCTGTCCTGCCTCTTGTAATGGTCGCCTCCTCCTCTCTTTGACCAGAACCATGACACAGCACTTTCATTGCAAATTTCTCGCGCTAGCCGTTGCCACTGCGCTGCTGGCCAGTTGTGCCAATTCACACGGCTTACACACCAAAAACACCCTGCTTGATGCCAACACTCTGCAAGCCAATCAATCCCTAAAAGATGCGCACTTCAGCGCCGCGAATTGGCCGAAGAGCGAATGGTGGCAAAGTTTTAACGATGCTCAACTCAATCGACTGATTAATGATGCGATGGCTTCCAGCCCGGATTTGCAGGTGGTCAACGCGCAGGCGGATAAAGCCAATGCACAGGTGATTGCCGCCGATGCCGAGCGCTATCCGGATGTCGATCTCAACGCTGGCATTACGCGCTCGCGCGTGGCAAAAGTGGATGATCCGCTGCTGGAGGGCAAAAGCTACAGTACGCTGCGTACCGCTAACGTTGGATTGAGCTACACCTTCGATTTGTGGGGCGGCAAAAAAGATGCCGCTGAAGCCGCGCTGGGGCAAGCACGCGCCAGCGAGCTAGATCGTCAGGCCAGCCAGTTAACCTTAGCCGCAAACGTGACGCGAGCGTGGAACAACCTTAATCTCGCCTGGAATAATGCCGAACTGGCACAGCAGAATCTCGAACGTGCTGTGGGTATCGCCAACATTCAGCAGCAATATGTCAGCGCCGGACTCACTTCCGATTACCAATATAAGCAGGCGCTGTCGCAGCAAAAAACGGCGCAAGCCGGACTGACTGAAGCCAAACAAGATGTCACCGATGCCGGTATTCAGCTTTCGACATTGATTGGTAAAGGCCCGGATTACTGGCACCAGTTAAAACCGGCGCAGATGAATGTGCCGGTCGCCGCCATGCTGCCAAACGCCATCCCGGCAGAACTGCTGGGACGTCGTCCTGATGTAGTGGCCGCGCGTTGGCGCGTTGAAGCGGCATCGAAACAAATCGCCGCCAGCAAAACCGAGTTCTATCCCAACATCAATCTGGTGGCTGAAGCCGGCACCAAATCACTGCTCGGTGATGCCTTCCTTGGCGCGCCAAGTCGTTTCTTTAACGTGGGCCCGAGCCTGTCGTTGCCGATCTTTGACGCGGGCAAACGTCGCGCTGATTTAGCCGAGAGCGACGCCAACTGGGATCTGGCGGTGGCGCAGTACAATAAGCTGCTGATCGGTTCATTAGGTAATATCAGCGATACCATCACGCAGCTGCAGTCGATTCAGGATCAGTTGGCGCAGCAGGAAAGCGCCAACCAGCTGATTCACAGTGCGTGGGATGATTTGCATCGCGAATACGCGGCGGGCCTGCGTCCGTATCTGGATGTATTAACCATTCAAAATCAGCTGATTGAATCCGACCAGAAACTGGTAACGCTGAAGGCACAACAGATTAACCTTGCGGTAGTGTTGATTGAGGATTTGGGCGGCGGATTCCAGAGCGGCAGCTCTCAAGTTTGAAAAGGTCGCCATGAATGGCGCCCCTACGCAGGAATGTGCAGGTTTTGCCGGCTGGCATTCTGCCGTGCATTGATGAATCATAGTCCGCACTGTGTAATCACCTGCGGACTATTATGATGGAACAGAATATTGAGGCTGGCTGGTTGCGGCCTCTGATTGCCGATCGACTGACGCCTTACCTCGAAATTGACGCCGCGCGCCTGCAGCGTAACCTGCAACAGATGCAGCAAAAAGCCGATGCCGCTGGCGTCACGCTACGTCCTCACATCAAAACCCATAAAAGTGTCTGGATTGCTGAGCAGCAGCGCATGCTCGGCGCGCGCGGCATTACCGTATCTAAGCCGAGTGAAGGCATCGCTTTTATTCTGGGTGGCGAACGCGATCTGATGCTGGCTTATCCTATTGTGCATGCCGAAACACTGAAAGAGTTTTTGGCGGTGGCCGCACAGCATCAGGCGCGCATTACCTGCATTGCTGATTGCGCCAATGGCGTGGCGGCAATAGCGGCTGCACATCAGCGCCAGCCCGATTGTAAGCTGGCGTTAGCCATCAAGGTGGATGTGGGATTACATCGCATCGGCGTTGATCCGCACAGCGATGCTGCCATTACGCTGGCGCAGCAGATTCAGGATGCGGGCCTCACTTTTGCCGGACTAGTTTCACATGCTGGTCACGCGTATGGCGCAGGTAACGCCACGGCGATTGCAGAAGTAGCCTTGCAGGAAATTGCACTGATGCAGGATCTTCAAAAGCGCCTGATTGCCGCCGGTTTTGCGCACTGCCCGATTTCTGTCGGTTCAACGCCAACGGCATTGGCAGCGCCCGTCGCACAGGGCAGCGATGAAATCCGTCCCGGCAATTACGCATTGCTCGATCTCACCGCATGGCGTTTGGGTCTCTGCACGCCAGATGCATTGGCGTTGAGCGTGGTGACGCGTGTGGTAGCCGTCAATCCGCACTTCGCCATTATTGATGCCGGTTCCAAAATGCTTAGCTCTGACAAAGGCCCGCATGGCACCAATGCCAGCGGATTTGGTATCGCCGTGGATGAGCAAGGCAATCACTATGAAGTGTTGAAGCTGTCGGAAGAGCATGGCTTCCTGCAATACGCTGAACAGGCACCAGCCGTTGGTGCGCTGCTGCGGATATTCCCTAACCACAGCTGCGCGGTGGTTGCGCAGTCCGATCGCTTTGTGTTGCGCCATGCTGATGGTGCGGGCGAAGAGCAGGATATTCAGGGGCGCGGCAAGTTTATCTGATTACAGCGTTTTCACGGAAACCGCTGCTGTCCCACACTTCCATGACCGGGCCGTTTGCAGCCCGGTATCAGCGTGCTTTAATGACTTCTTGTTTGCTCATTAGGAGGTTCCATGCTGCCATCTCAGACAGTCACACTCACGGTTCCACGCAACTGGTTAGATTTGTATGAAACCATCTGGAAACCTGAATGCTTTGCAAAATGGGCGAGCGGGCTGAGCGCAAGTACGCTGACGCAGGAAGGGAACATCTGGAAAGCCAAAGGCCCCGAGGGAACGGTGAAGATTCGCTTTACCCCACACAATCCGTTTGGCGTGATGGATCACTGGATTGATACCGGAAACGGTAAAGAGATTTATATGCCGATGCGGGTGATTGCTAACGAGCAAGGTGCGGAAGTGGTGATGGTGGTTTACCGTCAACCGTTCATGTCTGACGAGAAGTTTGCGGGGGATGTTGCATGGGTAAAACGCGACCTGGAACAGCTCCTCCTTCTGTTAACTCATTAGAATCAATGGATTATGCAGCGCTCGCCTCTTTAACGCATGCTGGAATCAATCAATAAAAATCGGTTACTTTTTTGCTCAGTAGCGTTTAACTGTTTCACTCAAACCTTCTCGTGTTTATCTGTTATTCACCAGCCCGGCTTAAGCATCCTCAGCAGGAAAATTCCTGGTGAGGATGCGCATGAAAATGCTGAGTCACTCTGATTTATCGAAGTTTTTTCAAATTGCCTCGAACACTTCTTGATTAATCAGCCTGGAATGAAGAAAAGCACTAATAAATAGTAAATCACTCGCCTTATATATTCTGATGCAAATTCTGAAACCATTTATTCCTGTGGTCTATTTATAGGAGTTTTCTGATGGTGTTAATTTAATTAAAACACGGTATAACTCATTCACACACAGCAGTAACCATAATAACAACAGCAGGGAAATAACATGGATCGCTCAACCTATCCTTTGTTGTCAGAAAAAGAATTCGTTGAGATTGCCAGGCGGATGCTGGCCGGGGAATATATAAACGCAAAGGGATTTTATAATGATCTTACGGATTTCCTCCGCACAGGAGGAGATACCATTAAGACAACAACACCATTAAGCGCCAGGGGCATCTTAATAAATTCAGAACATCATTTAATTGAAAGCATCTTTACGTGGCAAAACCTGAAAGGTATATCAGGGCTGCGTCAGGAAACGCTGCATTAATGTGAGCTGTGCTTTGGCCTACGGCCAGGGTAAACCCTTAATTGCACTGGTACATGTACCATAATGAGCAGAGTATGGCGATAAGAGAAAAAAATCTGGCTAACACTAAATGGTCAATTTTGTCATCGATTAAAATCGTCGGCATTGGTGTTTTACAACTTTCACTTCTGGCACAAATACTCCAGGCAAACGAGTTAGATCTACTCGCCATTGCCATTGTGATGTTATTAATTATTGATACGCTGGCCGATCGCGGATTTGGCAATAGAATTATTAGAAGTAAAAACCTGAATAACAGCGATCTCTCAATATTATATTGGGGAAATGTATTAAGCGGCCTGGCCATTTTTGCCGCACTGTTTATTGGTAGCGATATTTCCAGTCGTATAATGAATCAGCCCGAAATGGCAATCATGCTGGAGATGATGTCGGTCATTTTCATCATTATTCCGCAGGGACAACATTATCGCGCCATATTACAGCGGGAAAACCAATTTTCGCGCATCGCTTTTGCGGAAATAGCTTCTGTACTGGTGGGATTGGGCGTCACACTGTTTACCGTGTGGCTGACACCTTCAGTGCTGTGCGCCATCTGGGGCTACCTCGCGATGGTATCCATCAGAATGCTGATCTACTGCTACTACGGTCGCTCCTGGTTCCAGCCAGAATACCGTTTTAGCCTGAAAAGTTTCGCTAACGTGCGAGCAAGAAACGGATAATAAAAACAAGTCTGTATGGTGGGCTCTGGGCATCTGAAAAGATGCGTTCGCGTGCTGGTTGCCAGCACGCTTTTTTCTTTTTAGGCTTCCAGTAACTCTTCAAGCGAGTAAAAGTTAAGCTCACTTAACTTACCGTTACCCTGCAAGCGCAGCCAACTCACCAACATGCGCAGTTCATCAATCACCATAAACAGATCGGCCATATCATTCTTGCTTTTGATCTGCAGCCGCGTCAGTGCATTGAGCTTGTGTGCATTAACCGTTTTGTGACTAATTCCTAAGCGAATGCCGATGTGTTCCATGCTGTACCCCCACGCCATCATCAGGAGCACCCGCAATTGCCGGTCGGGCAGAATAATATCCGCGCCTTCTAATAACTGTACCTGGGCATGGGTATTGATGCTGGTGAGCAGTCGGCTGGAAAGCATTTGGCGCGAGGATTTTAAATCCAAAACAGTGAGCGAAGGCAGATAACGACTGAGCGCATGCATCAGCGGTAACAAGCGTCGCGTAAGCACCAGCATTTGCATCGCGGGGAATTGCTGCTGTAAGGCGTAAAGCACCTTTAATGTCCCTGCGAGGGGCATGTTTTCATGAAAGATACATACCAGTAATCGCGGTTTGAGTTTTTCACACTGAGCTATAACAGTGCTAAGAGACCACAATTCATGTATCTGTCCCGCGCAAGGTAACGTGGACAAAAGACTCTCCAGCCCAAGCGCCGCCAGTTTGTCAGAAGAAAAATAGAGAATGTCTTCGTTACGCGTTTTCATGCCTGTCCAATAGTTGCTTCGTCTGATGCCAATGAGTGATAAGCCCGGTTGAGCAGGCAGTAATCACTTACGACACAAAAAGAATGGAACTTAAGAAGACAGTTTCAGGCCCATTCGCATCATTTATACTCATGCGAAATTATCATTAAAAGCGGATGTATCCCGCCAAATAAGCCTGTTAGCATGCTCGCCATCAAAATGCCTAATCCGATAGCGCTGTATTTAGAAAATCTCAGTGGTCTACACTCTGGGAAATCTTTAGCCTTGCCGCCAATTTATTGGAGTGCTCTATGTTATTAACCGTTCTCTATATTATTGGTATTACAGCCGAAGCCATGACCGGCGCGTTGGCGGCAGGACGTCGTAAAATGGACCTGTTTGGCGTGATTATCATCGCCTCGGTCACCGCCATTGGCGGCGGGTCGGTGCGTGACATTCTGCTGGGCCACTATCCGCTCAGCTGGGTTAAGAACCCGGAATACATCATGATCGTTGCTGCGGCGGCGGTGGTGACCACCTTTGTTGCGCCGCTGATGACGCACCTGCGCAAAGTGTTTCTGGTGCTGGATGCGCTGGGTTTGGTGGTGTTCTCGATTATTGGTGCCCAGGTCGCGCTGGATAGCGGACACGCCTCCATCATTGCCGCCATCGCCGCCGTGATCACAGGCGTGTTTGGCGGCGTGCTGCGCGATATGTTCTGCAACCGCATTCCGCTGGTGTTCCAGAAAGAGCTGTATGCCGGGATCGCTTTCGCCTCAGGTTGGATGTACATCCTGCTGCTGAAAACGCCGCTGGCGCATGAAGCGGTGGTGATCATCACGCTACTGTTCGGCTTCTTCGCCCGCTTACTGGCGCTGCGTTTCCGCCTCGGCTTGCCGATCTTCAACTATCCCCATCCTGAACATTGAGTCAGTGGCAGGAATCTCCTGCTGCTGTAGAAAGTGAATCAACTGTTGCAGGTGCGCATCCTGCAGCATCATCACAATCCGCTGCGCCAGCACGCTTCCGATGACGGGCAACTGCTGCCAGCTTTCCGCCTTTCGCGTCAGCAACTGCGACCACTGCACATCCGGTAAAGCCTGTAACGCTGCGCGCGGCAACGGCAAGCCAAGCGCACTCACCCAGCGCCGCAGCGGCTGCTGCCGCGTCAGGTTAAAGCGGTGCCAGATAAGTTGCGCACGAACTGCCGTGATGCCATTAGCCTGCGCAATCTGCTCCGGCGTCAGCGTCAGCCAGGAAAAGAGATGAGTGATAGCACCGCTATCCAGCAGGCGCTGCCAGCTGCTGCGCTGTACGCCCGCAATATCGAGTACCGATTTCTGGCTTAGCCAGCTAAGGCGAGACAAAAACTGCGCCCGGCAATCGGCGCTAAAGTGCAAACAGGTTAAGCCGTTGAATTCGCCATCCAGTGGCGACGCAGGATAATCGCGCTGCGCCACGCGCCAAATCACTCGCTCCAGTCGCGGAATGCCTAATCCCGCCAGTGTGAGCGTCACCTCATCACCCGCGATCACATCCAATTCACGCCAGCGTCGCAGTGAACCAATGTTTACCCGGCGTACCGTTTTGTCCTCCAGTTGCACCGGTATTAGATTCAGCACCACGGCGATCTTGCCCGTGCGCCCCACATTGAAATCCACTGACAGCACTTCACTGCTGACTTCCGCCGGTTGATATTTCCATGCCGCTGACCAACTGCCCTGACCAGGCTGCCAGTCGCGCCCTGCGCTGAGCGGTGATTGATGGATCACCACACCATCGGTGACAAACGGCAATGATTCATGGAACCAGCGATCGCGCCACACCGCGACTTCCTCTTCATTACTCACCTGACGGCTCCAGCTCTGCGCCAGTCCAAATCCCCATTGTGTGAGTTGCGCCAGACGATCGGGCATCGAATTAGGCCCATCCGGCCACGCCCAGATAAAGATGCCAAGTCGCGCAAGCAGCGGGCTATTGTCGTGACGCATCATCGCCCCCGCCACCTGAGCACGTGCGTTCTTACCGCCGTCTCGCGCCTGTTGATGATCGGTCATTTGCAGAAACAGCTCACCTTGCAGCACCACTTCCTCACGCAAAGTATCCAGCCGCTGCGGAATGGCGGGAATATGTGCGGATTTGGCCAGCCACTCTTCGCCACGCAAACCATCGCCGCGGCTGATCAATGACACTAGCTGGCCTTGCCGATACACCAAGGTGACGGCAACGCCATCGACTTTCGGCTGCAGCCATAGCGCAGATTTATCCTGCATCCAGTACGCCACAGCCAGCTTGTCGCGCAGTTTGCGCACGCCGGTATGCGCCACCGGATGATGCGTGCTGCCATCGGTGGTGAGTTGTGCATCGTAGGTGGCTTGCGCCGGGGTGAAACAGCGCTGCCACTGCTGTAATCGCTGTTGCAAACTGTCGTAATCGGCATCGGTCACCAGATTGGTGCCCTGCCGGTAGTACGCGTCATCCCATTGTCGTAGCTGGGTTTGCAGTTGTGCGATTTCCTGCCCCGCACGCACCGGCGACCAGTTCGGGCAGAGCGCTTCGGCCCAGCAACCGATGCTGAATAAGCAGCATATTAAACTCAGACATCCTTTCATCTTCGCTCTCCTTTTTCGCTATTTGAGAGCGCAGCGCAGCCATTTACCAGCCATGAAAATCGCGCGCTGGAAGCAGATTCCAGAGATTAATTCGCTGTTGCAGCCTGCTACATCAGCCTCTGGCGCGGCCTCACAGAAAAAAGAATTGCCTCAGCCAAGCGGCAAACGCTGCGTGACCACCCCAAGCCGTGTATACTGTGCAGGAAATCGACTCCGCTCTTTACTCAATTCAAGATAACCATGGCTCAAGGCACGCTTTATATAGTTTCCGCCCCCAGCGGCGCGGGTAAATCCAGCCTGATTCAGGCGCTGTTAAAGACACAACCGCTGTACGATACGCAGGTGTCTATTTCTCATACCACCCGTGGCGTGCGTCCCGGTGAAGCTCATGGTGAGCACTACTTTTTCGTCTCTAAGTCCGAATTCGAGACCATGATTGCCACAGACGACTTCCTCGAACATGCGGAAGTGTTTGGCAATTATTACGGTACGTCACGCGCGGCGATTGAGCAGGTGCTGGCGACCGGCGTGGACGTATTCCTGGATATCGACTGGCAAGGTGCGCAGCAAATTCGCCAGAAAATGCCTGCCGCACGCAGCATCTTTGTGCTGCCGCCTTCTACCGAAGAATTGGATCGTCGCCTGCGTGGCCGCGGTCAGGACAGCGAAGAGGTGATTGCCCGTCGTATGCAACAGGCTGTGGCAGAAATGAGCCACTACGCCGAGTATGACTATTTAATTGTTAATGATGATTTCGATTTGGCGCTGTCAGATCTGAAAACCATTATTCGCGCAGAACGTCTGCGTATGGGTCGCCAAAAATCGCGACATGATGCTTTAATCAGCAAACTATTGGCAGTCTGAATTCACTTTCAGTATTATGCCCAGTCATTTCTTCATCATCTGTGGAGTAGCACACCTATGGCACGCGTAACCGTTCAGGACGCAGTAGAGAAAGTTGGTAACCGTTTTGACCTGGTGTTGGTCGCTGCACGTCGTGCACGTCAGATGCAGGTAGGCGGTAAAGATGCGCTGGTTCCGGAAGAGAACGATAAGCCAACCGTTATCGCCCTGCGCGAAATCGAAGAAGGTCTGATCACTACCCAGATTCTGGATGTCCGTGATCGTCAGGAACAGCATGAGCAGGAAGCCGCTGAGTTACAAGCCGTTACCGCTATCGCTGAAGGTCGTCGTTAACAGCACTTCGCAGGTCGCCCTTGTATCTGTTTGAAAGCCTCAATCAACTGATTGAAAAATACTTGCCTGAGGAGCAAATTAAGCGCCTCAAGCAAGCTTATCTAGTCGCGCGTGATGCCCACGAGGGTCAAACACGCTCCAGCGGCGAGCCTTATATCACCCATCCTGTTGCTGTCGCCTGCATTCTGGCCGAGATGAAACTCGACCATGAAACGCTGATGGCGGCGCTGCTGCATGACGTGATTGAAGATACGCCCGCCACTTACCAGGATATGGAACAGCTGTTTGGTAAAAGCGTTGCCGAACTGGTGGAAGGTGTATCCAAGCTCGATAAGCTGAAGTTCCGCGACAAGAAAGAAGCGCAGGCTGAAAACTTCCGCAAAATGATCATGGCGATGGTGCAGGATATCCGCGTCATCTTGATCAAACTGGCTGACCGCACGCACAACATGCGCACGCTCGGCGCGTTACGTCCGGATAAAAAACGCCGTATCGCGCTGGAAACGCTGGAGATTTACAGTCCTCTGGCGCACCGCCTTGGTATTCATCACCTAAAAACAGAACTGGAAGAGCTCGGCTTTGAAGCGCTCTACCCGAACCGTTTCCGCGTGATTAAAGAGGTGGTGAAAGCAGCGCGCGGTAACCGTAAAGAGATGATTCAGAAGATCCTTGCTGAAATCGACGGTCGCTTACAGGAAGCAGGCATTCCCTGCCGCGTAAGTGGACGCGAAAAACATCTCTATTCGATCTACCGCAAAATGCACCTGAAAGAGCAGCGTTTCCACTCGATCATGGATATCTATGCTTTCCGCGTCATCGTGAAAGATCTGGATACCTGCTATCGCGTGCTCGGACAGATGCACAGCTTGTACAAACCGCGTCCCGGACGCGTGAAAGATTACATCGCCATTCCCAAGGCCAACGGCTATCAATCGCTGCATACCTCAATGATTGGCCCGCACGGCGTGCCGGTTGAAGTGCAGATCCGTACCGAAGATATGGATCAGATGGCAGAAATGGGTGTGGCAGCACACTGGGCGTATAAAGAGAGCGGCGAAGTCAGCGGCACCACCGCGCAGATTCGTGCTCAACGCTGGCTACAAAGCCTGCTGGAGCTGCAACAAAGCGCCGGTAGCTCATTTGAATTTATCGAAAGCGTGAAATCCGATCTCTTCCCGGACGAGATCTACGTGTTCACGCCAGAAGGCCGCATTGTCGAATTGCCGGCTGGCGCCACGCCAGTCGATTTCGCCTATGCAGTGCATACCGATATCGGTCATGCCTGCGTCGGTGCACGCGTCGATCGCCAGCCTTACCCGCTGTCACAATCGCTGACCAGCGGTCAAACCATTGAAATCATTACCGCGCCGGGCGCTCGCCCGAACGCTGCCTGGCTCAATTTTGTCGTCAGCTCGAAAGCGCGCGCCAAAATCCGTCAGCTGCTGAAAAACCTCAAGCGTGAAGACTCCGTCAACCTTGGCCGTCGTCTTTTGAGCCACGCGCTCGGCGGCAGCAAGAAGCTGGCAGAGATTCCGGTTGAGAACATTCAGCACGAACTTGAGCGCATGAAGCTGACGGCCATTGATGATTTGTTGGCAGAAATCGGCTTAGGCAACGCCATGAGCGTGGTGGTGGCGAAGAACTTGCTGCAGTCGGGCAGTGAAGAGCCGCAAAGCAACAGCAAACGCAAAAAGCTGCCGATTAAAGGCGCGGATGGCGTGCTGATTACCTTCGCCAAATGCTGCCGTCCAATTCCTGGCGATCCGATTGTGGCGCACGTCAGTCCCGGCAAAGGTTTGGTGGTGCATCACGAATCCTGCCGTAACATTCGCGGCTACCAAAAAGAACCTGAAAAGTTCATGCCGGTTGAATGGGATAAAGTGACCGATCAGGAATTTGTCGCTGAGATTAAAGTCGACATGTTCAATCATCAGGGCGCACTGGCGAATCTGACTGCGGCAATCAACACCGCCGGTTCCAATATTCAGAGCCTGAATACCGAAGAGCGTGATGGTCGCGTGTATAGCGCCTTTATCCGCCTCACCGCGAACGATCGCGTCCATCTGGCGAATATTATGCGCAAAATCCGCGTAATGCCGGACGTGATCAAAGTTCACCGTAACCGTAACTAGTCGATGAACGCTCAACGTTTTGCCCGAATTCAGGAGATGCTGGCCCTGCGCCAGCACGATCTCACCGTCTGCATGGAACAGGTGCATAAACCACATAATGTCTCGGCGGTGATTCGTACCGCCGATGCGGTGGGTATTCATGAAGTGCACGCGGTCTGGCCAAGCGTGCGAATGCGCACCATGGTTGCTGCTTCGGCGGGCAGTAACAGTTGGGTGAAAGTTAAAACGCATCAGCATATTGCAGATGCGGTGCGTCATCTGAAAGATGAAGGCATGCAGGTGCTGGCGACCAATCTGTCGGCCAAAGCGGTAGATTTTCGCGAGATCGATTACACCAAACCGACCTGTATTCTGATGGGTCAGGAAAAAACCGGAATTACTGCTGAAGCGCTGGCGCTGGCCGATCAGGACATCATTGTGCCGATGGTCGGCATGGTGCAGTCGCTCAATGTCTCAGTGGCTTCCGCGCTGATTCTGTATGAAGCACAACGTCAGCGACAGAATGCCGGCATGTATCAACGCACCTACAGCCTGCTGGATAAAGATGAGCAACAGCGTTTGCTGTTTGAAGGCGGTTATCCGGTGCTGGCGCGCGTCGCCAAACAAAAAAATCTGCCTTATCCGTACATCAATGGCCAGGGCGAAGTGGAAGCCGATGCCGATTGGTGGGCCACCATGCAATCGACAGGTAGAAAATGAAAGGCCGTCTGCTGGATGCCATCCCGCTCAGTACCCTGACCGGCGTCGGCGCCAGTCAGGCGGGCAAGCTGGCCAAACTTGGCCTGTTTACCATTCAGGATTTACTGCTGCATCTGCCACTGCGCTACGAAGACCGTACCCAACTGTATAAAATCAATGACCTGCTGCCGGGCGTTTATGCCACGGTGGAAGGTGAAGTGCTGAGCAGCGAAATCACTTTTGGTCGCCGCCGCATGTTGGTGTGCCAGATCAGCGATGGCAGCGGCATGCTGACCATGCGCTTCTTCAATTTCAATGCCGGGATGAAAAACAGCCTGTCGCCGGGCCGTCGCGTTACCGCCTATGGCGAGATTAAACGCGGTCAGCGCGGTGCTGAAATCATTCATCCCGAGTATCGCGTGCAGGGCGAACAAGGCGGCGTTGAGCTGCAGGAAACCCTTACGCCGGTCTATCCCACTACCGAAGGCATTCGCCAGGCGACACTGCGCAATCTCACCGATCAGGCATTGACGCTGCTGGAGAGTTGCCCGATTGCCGAGCTGCTGCCCTCTGAACTGAGCGGCGGGCTGATTAGCCTGCCGGATGCACTGCGCACGCTGCATCGTCCGCCGCCGGATTTGCGTCTGAGCGAGCTGGAAACCGGCCGCCATCCGGCACAAAAACGTTTAATTCTGGAAGAGCTGCTGGCACATAACCTCAGCATGCTGGCGGTACGCGCCGGTGCGCAGCGCCATCATGCGTTGCCGATGACGGCGCGCCACGAGCTGGTTGATCAGCTGCTGGCGGCGCTGCCCTTCTCGCCAACCGGTGCGCAAAATCGTGTGGTGGCAGAAATCGAAAAAGATCTGGCCAACGATTTTCCGATGATGCGTTTGGTGCAGGGCGATGTCGGCTCCGGTAAAACGCTGGTGGCCGCTCTGGCGGCACTGAACGTCATCGCGCACGGCAAACAGGTGGCGCTGATGGCGCCGACTGAACTGCTGGCCGAGCAGCATGCCAACAATTTCCGCCAGTGGTTTGCTCCGCTGGGAATCGAAGTGGGCTGGCTGGCGGGCAAGCAGAAAGGCAAAGCGCGTGAAGCTCAGCAGGAAGCCATCGCCAGCGGCCAGGTCGCGATGGTGGTTGGCACCCATGCGCTGTTCCAGGAGCAGGTAAAATTCAACGGCATGGCGCTGGTGATCATCGACGAACAGCACCGCTTTGGCGTACATCAGCGCTTAGCATTGTGGGAAAAAGGCGAGGAACAAGGCTTCCATCCGCATCAGCTGATCATGACCGCCACGCCGATTCCGCGCACGTTGGCAATGACCGCTTACGCCGATCTTGATACCTCCACCATCGACGAATTACCGCCAGGCCGTACGCCGGTCACCACGGTGGCGATTCCCGACAGCCGCCGCAGTGAGATCATCACGCGCGTGCAAAGCGCCTGTCACGAAGGGCGTCAGGCTTATTGGGTGTGTACGCTGATTGAAGAGTCGGAAGTGCTGGAAGCGCAGGCGGCGGAAGCAACCTGGGAAGAGCTTAAAGTGGCGCTGCCCGATTTGCAGGTTGGTCTGGTACACGGCCGCATGAAGCCCGCCGAAAAACAGGCGGTTATGGCGGCGTTCAAAGCCAATGAAATCCAGCTGCTGATCGCCACCACGGTTATCGAAGTGGGCGTGGATGTGCCGAATGCCAGCCTGATGATTATCGAAAACCCGGAACGTCTCGGTTTGGCCCAGCTGCATCAGCTGCGCGGCCGCGTGGGCCGTGGTGCAGTCGCCTCGCACTGCGTGTTGTTGTACAAAGCGCCGCTCAGCAAAACCGCGCAGAAGCGTTTGCAGGTGTTGCGCGATAGCAACGACGGCTTCGTGATTGCTCAGCACGATCTGGAGATTCGCGGTCCGGGTGAGATGCTCGGCACACGTCAAACCGGCAACGCCGAGTTTAAAGTGGCTGATTTGCTGCGCGATCAGGGCATGATTCCCGAAGTTCAGCGCGTGGCGCGTCATATCCACCAGCATTATCCAGAGCAGGCGCAGGCGCTGATTGAGCGCTGGCTGCCGGAAACCGAGCGCTACAGCAACGCTTAATCCGCCGTTATCGCTTTATCGATAGCCATAAAATCCCCGACAAACTTCTGCAGCAGACGCGCCAGCTGGGCGCGCTCTTCATCAGGCCAGCTGGCAAACAGGTTCTGATAGATCTGCGCACGCGCCGCATCGATCTTGTCGGTCATCGCTTTACCTGCTGCCGTGATCACCGCTTCATTCACCCGTTTGTCTTTGGCATTTTTCTGCCGCTGCGCCAACCCTAACTCCTCCAGCTTCGCCACCTGCCGACTCACCGTGGTGTAATCGCGCCCGGCACGCTCCGCCAGTTCGACCACGCCAATCGGGCCGAAGCGACCGATCTGAATCAGCAGCGGAAACAGCGCGCGATCGAGCTGGATATTCGACTCTTTTATCAGTAATTCATCACGTTGCGGACGGTTGAAGGTTCCAACAATCATCAGCAGCGCATTATGCAGATCATCAAATGCTGCACTATTATGTGTATTTTGCACACTTTTCATTGACGTCATCCCGAGGCAAGCCTAATGTGTGCATATTACACATAGTTTCCGATTTACTGAAGGTGAAAGCATGAAAGCAGCGATAGTTTCTGCGGCAGGTGAACTGCCCGTTTACGGTGATTTCCCTGAACCGCAGGCTGATGAAAGCCATGTGGTGGTGACAGTAAAAGCCGCCGCCGTCAGCCAGCTAGCGAAAGCACGCGCCGCCGGTACGCATTACAGCGCGGCCGCGCACTATCCCTTTATTACCGGCATTGATGGTACCGGCACGCTGAGCAATGGCGATCCGGTTTACTTCCTCGCCTTTAATGCGCCGTGGGGCAGCATGGCAGAAAGAACCTTAGTGCCCGCCGCAAGCATCGTTTCGTTGCCGGCCACACTGGATCCGGTGCTGGCCGCTGCGCTGGCGAATCCGGGCATGTCATCGTGGGCGGCACTAACCCGACGCGCTCAGCTGCGCGCCGGTGAAACCGTGCTGATCAATGGCGCAACGGGCACGTCGGGCGGTTTAGCGGTGCGCATCGCGCAGCATTTGGGTGCAGGAAAAATCATCGCTACCGGCCGTAATCGCATCGCGCTGGATCAACTGCGCGCGCAGGGCGCTGACCTTACTTTAACGCTGGATGAATTACCGGGCGCATTACCGGCATTGATGAAAGAAGGCATTGATGTGGTGCTGGATTATCTTTGGGGCCAGAGCGCGCTTGATATCATGCAGGCCGCCGTGGCAGGCGGTGAGAAAACGGTGCGCTTTGTGCAAATCGGTTCGTTGAGCGGGCAGGAAATTACCCTGCACAGCAAACTGCTGCGCTCGTCCGGGCTGACATTAATGGGCAGCGGCCTCGGCAGCGTGTCGGATAAAGAGTTGATTGCCTGCATCGGTGAAATGCTGACGGCCGCCGCCGAGAGCGATTTTTCCATCGCCTTCCAGATGCGCCCGCTGAGCGATGTTGCGCTGGCGTGGCAGGAAGATGATAGCCGCTGCCGCACGGTGTTTACGCTCTAGATCAACGGAAGTAAAAAGGGGCATTGCAAACGATTGCTTTCACAACGCAACCGTTTAAAATCGCCCCTTTGTTGTAATTGAGAACGTCCACCATGTCCGTCAACACCGCTGAAACTCGCCAGCCTGCCAGCGCTGCAAGCCCGAAAAGTGAACTGATTTATCGCCTCGAAGACCGTCCACCGTTACCGCAAACCTTGTTTGCTGCCTGTCAGCATTTGCTGGCGATGTTTGTCGCGGTGATTACGCCCGCGCTATTAATTTGCCAGGCGCTGGGTTTACCGGCGCAGGATACGCAGCACATCATCAGCATGTCGCTGTTTGCTTCGGGCGTGGCATCGATTCTGCAAATCAAAACTTGGGGACCGGTGGGTTCCGGACTGTTGTCGATTCAGGGCACCAGCTTTAACTTCGTCACGCCGCTGATCATGGGCGGCATGGCGCTGAAAAATGGCGGCGTCGATGTGCCGACCATGATGGCGGCGCTGTTTGGCACGCTGATGGTAGCGTCTTGTACCGAAATGGTGCTTTCACGCGTGTTGCACCTGGCGCGCCGCATCATTACGCCGCTGGTTTCCGGCATTGTGGTGATGATTATTGGCCTGTCACTGATTCAGGTCGGTTTGACCTCTATCGGCGGCGGCTTTGCTGCGATGAGCGATCACACGTTCGGTGCCCCGAAAAACTTATTGCTGGCGGCTTCGGTATTGGTGGTGATTATCCTGCTTAATCGTCAGCGTAATGCTTATCTGCGCGTGGCTTCGCTGGTTATCGCGATGGCGGTAGGTTATGCGCTGGCCTGGGCACTGGATATGCTGCCCGCCACCAGCACGCCAGCCGATCAGCCGCTGATTGCCGTGCCATCGCCACTCTATTACGGCCTGGGCTTTGACTGGAATCTGCTGATCCCGCTGATGTTGGTGTTTATGGTGACCTCGCTGGAAACCATCGGCGACATCACCGCGACCTCTGATGTTTCCGAGCAGCCGGTGAGTGGCCCGCTGTATATGAAGCGTCTGAAAGGCGGCGTGTTGGCAAACGGGCTTAACTCCTTTGTCTCGGCGCTGTTCAATACCTTCCCGAACTCCTGTTTTGGCCAGAACAACGGCGTGATTCAACTTACCGGCGTTGCCAGCCGCTATGTGGGGTTTGTCGTGGCGCTGATGCTGATCGTGCTCGGCCTGTTCCCGGCCGTGAGCGGTTTTGTGCAGCACATTCCAGAACCGGTACTGGGCGGCGCGACCATTGTGATGTTCGGTACCATAGCCGCATCTGGCGTGCGCATTGTTTCACGCGAGCCGCTGAATCGTCGTGCCATCATGATTATCGCGCTGTCGCTGGCGGTAGGTTTGGGCGTTTCTCAGCAGCCACTGATTCTGCAATTTGCCCCGGACTGGCTGAAAACCCTGCTTTCATCTGGCATTGCGGCCGGTGGTATTACCGCCATCGTGCTGAACCTGATCTTCCCGCAAGAAAAGTAATCCAGACGGCAGGCTTCGGCCTGCCTGATATTTATCCGCATTTACATCCAGGCTGTTGAGCTGTAACGGTAATTCAGGCATAACAACCACTCACCGGATAAATATCGGGATGGATGAGTGCGATGAAATTTTTAGGCAAGTTTTTCCTTACCTTACTGCTGCTAATTCTGCTGGCGCTGGTAGTGCTGTATGTGTTGCTGCAAACACAATGGGGCGCAGGTTGGTTTAGCCGCTGGGTAAGCGATAAAACCGCCTGGCATCTCTCTCTCAGCAAGATTGAGCACGACTTCTCCTCCCCTTCGCACATCATTCTCGATGACTTCAGCTTTGGCCACGATGGCCAGCCCGCCGTGTTAGTGGCGAAACGCGTTGATCTCGGTCTTGCGCTGGTTCAGTTCAGCGATCCGCTGCACTTCAACAGCATCGAAATACGCGACGGTGAAATCAATCTGGCGAATCAAGCGCCCGATACCACGCTGCCCATCCAAGCCAATCGCCTGCAGCTGAATAATGTGCGCATTGAGAATCCACATAGCGCGTTGCCGATGACCGCTCAGCGCGTCAACGGCGGTCTTCTGCCGTGGAAACCGCTGCCTAACGACGTGCTGGGCAGCGACGCGCAGTTCCAGATCAGCGCCGGCACTCTGACGCTGGATGGTGTGCCGGGCAACAACGTGCTGCTGCAGGGCAGCATTAAGCAACGTCGACTGGTGCTGAGCAATATCGGTGCCGATCTGGCGCGTGGTTCGATGACCGGCAACGCCGAGCGCGATGCGCAGGGTAACTGGAAGATCGACCAACTGCGCCTCAACGATATCCGCCTGCAAACCCATCAAAACCTGAGCGACTTCCTCAATCCGCTGCGCGATGTGCCTTCAGTGAGCATCAACCGTCTGGATATGACCGATGCGCGCCTGCAAGGACCGGATTGGGCGGTGACCGATCTCGATTTAACCCTGAAAAATGTCACGCTGCGCGGCGATGATTGGGAAAGCGATGGCGGTTCACTCTCCATGAACGCCGGGAATTTTATTAACGGTGGCTTTGAGCTCAACGATCCTATCGTCAATGCCGACCTTTCGGCGCAGGGCATCGCGCTGACGCAGTTCAGTTCGCGTTGGGTGAATGGCGTGGTGCGCGCCAGCGGCAACTGGTCGCGCAGCAACAAGCGTCTGACACTGGATGAACTGGCGATCGCCGGGCTGGAATATACCTTGCCGCAAAACTGGCGTGAGCGCTGGCAGCAAACCTTACCGGATTGGCTGGATAGCGTGCTGATAACGCGCGCCACCGCCAACCGTAACCTGATTATTGATATCAATCCGGCGTTCCCGTTCCAGATGACGTCACTGGATGGCAGCGCGGATAACCTGCTGCTGGCGCGTCAACATCAGTGGGGAATCTGGGCCGGTAAAGCGAGCTTTAACGCAGCTGAAGCCACCTTCAATCGCACCGATCTGCGCCATCCATCAATTGCGCTGAATGCCAATGACCAGCAGATTCAGGTAACGGAGTTGAGCGCCTTTAACGGCAGCGGTTTACTGGAAGGTTCAGCAACGGTTGGGCAGGATGCGCAACGTCCGCTGACGCTGAATCTGAAAGGCCAGGCTGTGCCGGCAAACGTGCTGGGAAATTGGGGTTGGCCAACGCTGCAGTTGAGCGGGAACAGTAATTTGCAGCTGCAGGTGAAAGGTTCGTTGAACGCCAGCGCGCCACTGCGCCCAAGCGTGGATGGTACGTTGTCGGTGACGACCGATGCACAGTCGGTGCAGCAGACGATGCGGGGCGGGCAGGTTCAGTAAGGGTTCAGTGAGTTTAAATAACAAGGTCGCCATGAATGGCGACCTTACATGCTAGTTGATACGGGCCCCGGAACCGCCCTCTTCCAGCGCTCCGTCAGAATCGGCGGGCAGCACGATATACACGCCTTCGAATACCGCACCCAGCTCATCATCGCCAAACAGCTCCACTTCCATCTGCACGCGCGCTTTGCGGCCACGTGCCAAACGGTCAAGATCGCCGCTGAGTGAGCCGAGATCGGCAATTGCGCCCGGACGGCCGCTGATCGGTTTGCTGTAGCGAATGTGCGCATCCGCCAGAATAATGGTGCCGCCAAGATGACGCTCGCGCAGCAGCAGCCAAATCAAGCCCCAGCCGGTTAACGTGGCGAGCGAGAACAGGCTGCCCGCAAATAAGGTGTGATGAGGATTCTGGTTACCCGCTTCAGGCATGGTGGTAACGAATTTCTGCCCGGTGTATTGCAGAATGCGCACGCCCATTTTTTCACTCAGCGGGATGTGCTCATACCAGGCTTGTTGCAGCTGCCCGCACCAGTCGGCGCGATGCAGAATATCGTCAAGCGTCACGACCGGTTTGATCATCAGGAAGTGGCGCACCGGCGTGGTTTGCGGCGCGGTGATTTCACCCTGATTGACATAACCAAGCTTGGCAAAGAATTCGACCGCGTCTTCACGTGCGCTACAGGTGACGCGTTTCGCCCCTTCCTGACGCGCGACCGATTCCAGCGTCATCGCCACCAGCGTGCCAAGACCTTTGCCCTGCACGGAAGGGTGCACGGCGAGGAAGCGAATCGCCGCTTCGTTCTCGGCGTTGATGTAAAGACGGCCGATCGCCACCGGTTTGCCCTGCTCATCTACCACCATTTGATGATGCGCCAGCGCATCCCAGGCATCACGCTCAGAACCCTGCGGCTGACGCAGCGGCTTTCGTAACATTTCCCAGCGGAACTGGTAATACATATCCAGCTCTTCCGCCGTTTGCGGTACGCGAAGATGATACATAAAGTGATTCTCTCGTTCGGAGCTTGCGTGGCTAAGTCCTTGCCGCTCGGCTGAAAACCTCACACCTGTAACCAGAAGGTCACCGGACCATCGTTTACCAACGAAACCTGCATATTGGCGGCGAAGCGCCCGTTTGCGGTGGTCACGCCCTGTGTTCGGCAGCAATCGCTAAAGTATTCATAGAGGCGCTCGGCTTCCGCCGGTTCTGCGCCGCCAGAGAAAGAGGGACGCATCCCTTTATTGGTATCCGCGGCGAGAGTGAATTGCGACACCACCAGCACGCTGCCACCCGCCTGCTGCACATTGAGATTCATTTTGTCATTCTCATCCGCAAAGATGCGGTAGCCCAACACGCGCTCGGTTAGACGCTGCGCTTTTTGTTCGTCGTCGCCCTTTTCCACACCTAATAGCACCAATAACCCATTGCCAATTTCGCCCACTGTCGCGTCGTCAACGCTAACACTGGCGCGGCTGACGCGCTGAATCAAAGCAATCATGTTTCCTCACGTTCTTTTTCGCGTTCCTGCTGTTTTAGCTGGCGATAGTCATCCAGCGTGACGGTGATTTCCGCGCCTAACAACACAATACACCACGACCAATAGACCCAAAGGAACAGAATGGGGATGACCGCCAGAACGCCGTAAATTAACTGATACGAAGGGAACATCGTAACATAGAGCGCAAAGCCTTTTTTGCCCAGCTCGAACAGCAATCCGGCAACGATGGCGCCGATCAGCGCATCACGCGTGGGCACGCGCCGCGTCGGCACAATGCTGTATAGCAGCCAGAAAGCGAGGATGGAGAGACACAGCGGGAAAATACGGAGCAGCTGATCAACCAGACTGGTTACGCCTGTCACACTCAACCAGCGCAGCGACAACAGATAGGAGCTGAGCGCTAAGCTTGCGCCGGCCAGCAGTGGCCCGAGCGTTAAGATCATCCAGTAAACGGCAAAGGAATAGACCATCGGACGCGGCTTATCGCTGCGCCAGATGGCGTTCAATGCGCTATCCACCGAATGCATCAGCAGCAGCGCGGTGACGATCAACCCCACAATACCGATCGCCGTCATCTTATTGACGTTAGCGACGAACTGGTCGAGATAACGCTGAATGACGTCACCCGTTGCCGGGATGAAGTTGGTAAAGATGAAGTTCTTCAACTGCACGCTGATATCCGAGAACATCGGAAAAGCAGCAAACAGCGCGAACACCACGGCAATCAGCGGCACCAATGCCAGCAATGAAACGTAGGCGAGATTACCCGCCTGCGTCGTCATGTTGTCATCGTCAATGCGTCGCCACAGCAGTTTTACCCACAAATAAAAGGCATGCGCCGAGTGGCGCAGATGTCGTTGGTTCAGCACTCAGAGACGACCCGCAAACCAGTCCGGCACGGTTTTTTCATCAACTACCAGCACGCTTTCAATGCCAAGCGCGCGCGCAGCGTCGATATTGGCCTGGTTATCATCGAAAAACACCGCCTGATTGGCCTGATAACCTTCGTGCTGCAGCACATAGTTATAGATGCGCGCCTCCGGCTTACGCATGCCAATATCCTGCGACATATAAAGATGATCGGCAGCCTGTTGAACATCGGGATATTGGGTTGGCCAGAACTCAAAGTGCAGCTGATTGGTATTGGACAGGATCACTACGCGCTCGCCATTGGCACGCAGTTTGTTCATGATCGCCAGCGTTTCCGGACGCACGCCGACAAAGACCGCCTGCCAGCCAGCGGTGAATTGCGGATAGCTCAGCGCGATATCCAGCTGGTCGCAGATACGTGCAGCAAATTCCGGATCGCTGATTTCACCGCGTTCGTGTTGCTCAAAAGCCTCATCCATGCGGAAACGACTTTGCAGCGTGGATAACGGCACGCGCCCCAAATCGCTCCAGACGCCGAGCACACGATTGAAATCGATATCAACAATCACATTGCCTAAATCAAAGATGTACAGCATGACGCCTCTCCTTTTCGTTCCCTGGATCATTCACTTTAGCGGCAAAAGTGGGAGCTGAACAGGGACGAAAGGTGGGAAATCAGTAATCTGGAAGCGGAGCCAAACTTCATTAAGCGAGCGTTGCAGCGGGTTGCAGGCATAAAAAAGCCCCGCAAGTGCGGGGCTCAATATCAGACTGTTTCGCTTACTCTTTGCTGCCGCGAGAAGAACGCTTACGATCGTTCTCGGTCAGGTGACGTTTACGAATACGGACTGACAACGGAGTCACTTCTACCAGTTCGTCATCATCAATGAACTCGATAGCCTGTTCCAGCGTCATTTTCTGCGGTGGAACCAGAGTGGTGGCTTCGTCAGTACCTGACGCACGCATGTTGGTCAGTTTCTTACCGGTCAGGCAGTTTACTGTCAGGTCGTTAGAACGGCTGTGAATACCGATGATCTGGCCTTCATATACTTCCGCACCGTGACCCAGGAACAGCTTACCGCGATCCTGCAGACCGAACAGGGCGAACGCGACTGCTTTACCCTGACCGTTTGAGATCAGCACGCCGTTCTGACGCTGGCCCACTTCGCCTGGACGAACGTCGTCATAGTGGCTGAAGGTGGAGTACAGCAGACCGGTACCTGAAGTCATGGTCATGAATTCGTTACGGAAGCCGATCAGACCACGGCTTGGGATCATGTAGTCAAGACGTACACGGCCTTTGCCATCTGGATCCATGTTTTTCAGGTCGCCTTTACGCTCACCCATCGCTTGCATCACAGAACCCTGATGGGTTTCTTCGATGTCGAGGGTCACGTTTTCGAATGGCTCCTGCTTACGGCCTTCGTGCTCACGGAAGATTACTTTCGGACGGGATACCGCCAGCTCGAAACCTTCACGACGCATGTTCTCGATCAGAACCGACAAGTGCAGCTCACCACGACCAGAAACGCGGAACGCATCCGAATCTTCGGTTTCTTCAACGCGCAGTGCCACGTTGTGTACCAGCTCTTTGTTCAAACGCTCCAGAATCTGGCGCGAAGTCACGAACTTACCTTCTTTACCGCAGAACGGTGAGGTGTTCACGTTGAAGAACATGGTTACAGTTGGTTCGTCGACGCTCAGGGCTGGCAACGCTTCCACATTCTGCGTGTCGCAGATGGTGTCAGAGATGTTCAGCTCGCCCAGACCGGTGATCGCGATGATGTCGCCCGCTTCCGCCAGGGTGCTTTCGATACGCTCCAGACCAAGGTGGCCCAACACTTTACCGACTTTACCGTTACGGGTTTTGCCTTCGCTATCAATGATAGTGACTTGCTGGTTCGGCTTCACGGTACCGCGCTTGATGCGGCCGATGCCGATCACGCCCAGATAGTTGTTGTAGTCCAGCTGCGAGATTTGCATCTGCAGTGGCGCTTCAACTTCAACCTGGGGTGGAGAAACGTGGTCAACGATCGCCTGATACAGCGGGGTCATGTCGTCAGCCATGTCGGTGTGTTCCAGACCCGCGATACCATTCAGCGCCGAAGCGAAGATGATCGGGAAGTCCAGCTGCTCGTCAGTCGCATCCAGGTTAACGAACAGGTCAAATACCTGATCAACAACCCAATCAGGACGCGCGCCCGGACGGTCAACTTTGTTGATAACCACAATCGGCTTCAAACCATGAGCAAATGCTTTCTTGGTTACGAAGCGGGTTTGCGGCATAGGGCCATCCATCGCATCTACAACCAGCAGCACCGAATCCACCATGGACATGACGCGCTCCACTTCACCACCGAAGTCGGCGTGTCCTGGGGTATCAACGATGTTGATACGGTAGTCATTCCATTTGATGGCGGTGTTTTTTGCGAGGATGGTAATCCCACGCTCTTTCTCCAAATCGTTGGAGTC
Organism: Pantoea sp. SOD02; assembly: GCF_024707505.1. Lineage (GTDB taxonomy): Bacteria > Pseudomonadota > Gammaproteobacteria > Enterobacterales > Enterobacteriaceae > Pantoea > Pantoea symbiotica. The sequence continues at coordinate 4,156,983 of NZ_CP102604.1, forward strand.
CATTACGCGCTCAGTCGCTTCGGTACGAGCATCAAAAGTACCGGACTGTTGGAGCAGCTTGTCAACCAGGGTGGTCTTACCATGGTCAACGTGCGCGATGATGGCGATGTTACGCAAATTTTCGATCACAGCTTTGCCTCAGGCATTATAGAAATAACGCGGTATTGTACACGGATTAAGCGGAAGACTGAACATGATCACAGATTTCGCCGAAAGTTTCTCGTAGCGCTGGTTTTTAGCACCGTTTACGGTGCATTAATCTGCACTGCGATGGCAATTTGCACCAATTTAGTGCTTAACTTCACCTGTGGCGCACCATAACGATGCATGCAATCCATCCTGGTGCAGCCTTCGACTCACGAAAGGGCGCATTGTAGCGCCATTTTCACCATTGTCATAAAGTTGGCACAGAATTCGCTTTATATATTTTAAGCGAAAACGACAGTTATAAAACGGTTGATAGAGCTTGCCGAGATCTTTGGTTAGGAATGGTCAGCAGTCGTGACACATTCCCGGCAACGAAGTTCTCTCACCATGACGATAATGACCATTTCCAGGAGAGTTGAGTATGTCCGCTGAACACGTTCTCTCGATGATGAACGAGCATGAAGTTAAGTTTGTTGACCTGCGTTTTACCGATACCAAAGGTAAAGAACAGCACGTTACTATCCCTGCTCACCAGGTTAACGCTGACTTCTTCGAAGAAGGCAAAATGTTCGATGGCTCCTCCATCGGTGGCTGGAAAGGCATTAACGAATCAGACATGGTGCTGATGCCGGATGCAACCACTGCAGTAATGGATCCGTTCTTCGAAGACTCGACCCTGATCATCCGTTGCGACATCCTTGAGCCAGGCACACTGCAGGGCTACGACCGTGACCCACGCTCCATTGCTAAGCGTGCAGAAGAGTTCCTGCGTTCTTCAGGCATCGCGGATACCGTGCTGTTTGGACCAGAGCCAGAGTTCTTCCTGTTCGATGACATCCGTTTCGGTTCTTCTACTTCAGGTTCACACGTTGCTATCGACGATATCGAAGCAGCATGGAACACCGGTAAAGAGTACGAAGGCGGTAACAAAGGTCACCGTCCAGGTCTGAAAGGCGGTTACTTCCCAGTGCCACCGGTTGACTCAGCACAGGACATCCGTTCTGCCATGTGTCTGACCATGGAGCAGATGGGTCTGGTGGTTGAAGCACATCACCACGAAGTAGCAACTGCTGGTCAGAACGAAGTGGCAACCCGCTTCAACACCATGACCAAAAAAGCTGACGAAATTCAGATCTACAAATACGTGGTGCACAACGTTGCTCACGCGTACGGCAAAACTGCAACCTTCATGCCTAAGCCAATGTTCGGCGATAACGGTTCTGGTATGCACTGCCACATGTCCCTGTCAAAAGGCGGCGTGAACCTGTTCTCTGGCGACAAGTACGGCGGCCTGTCCGAAACTGCTCTGTTCTACATCGGCGGTATCATCAAGCACGCTAAAGCGATCAATGCCCTGGCGAACCCAACCACCAACTCATACAAGCGTCTGGTTCCAGGCTACGAAGCACCCGTTATGCTGGCTTACTCTGCCCGTAACCGTTCTGCTTCTATCCGTATTCCAGTGGTTGCTAGCCCGAAAGCACGTCGTATCGAAGCACGCTTCCCGGATCCAGCGGCTAACCCATACCTGGCATTCACCGCGCTGCTGATGGCCGGTCTTGATGGCGTTATCAACAAGATCCACCCTGGCGATGCGATGGACAAAAACCTGTATGACCTGCCTCCGGAAGAAGAAGCTGAGATTCCAAAAGTTGCAGGTTCTCTGGAAGAAGCACTGAACGCACTGAACGAAGACCGCGAGTTCCTGACCCGTGGCGGCGTGTTCACTGATGACGCTATCGATGCATACATCGAACTGCGTAAGCCAGACGTTGACCGCGTGCGTATGACTCCGCACCCAGTTGAGTTCGAACTGTACTACAGCGTTTAATCAGCATTAAAGATTCGCGGATTTTGCATCGCCGCAAGGCGGCAATCGAGAGAATCCCGGGGAGCTGAGATAACTCAGTGACTCGGGTGAACGAGTGCAGCCAACGCAGCGGCGGTGTAAAAGACGCCGAAGATTTTATATTGCCGTGGAAACTTTAGCCCATCTCCGGATGGGCTTTTTTCTCCGCGCATTCATGGTTCGAAGCACAGATTTCCGTCCTGAAAGGCTATAATGCACTAAATTAGTGCAGAGGAACGCTGTATGGCAACTGGCACGCTGCCCGACGCGGGGCAGATTCTCAACTCCCTGATCAACAGTATTTTGCTGGTCGATAACGATTTAGTTATCCATTACGCCAATCCGGCGGCTCAGCAATTACTGGCGCAAAGCTCACGTAAATTGTTCGGCACGCCATTACCGGAATTAACCGGCTATTTTTCGCTGAATATTGAGGTGATGAGCGAGAGTCTCGGAGCTGGCCAGGGCTTTACCGATAGCGAAGTCACGTTGGTGGTTGATGGCCGCGCGCACATTATGTCGCTCACGGCACAGCGCTTACCGGATGGCTTTATTCTGCTGGAAATGGCGCCGATGGATAATCAACGTCGTCTCAGCCAGGAACAAATTCAGCATGCTCAGCAGGTCGCTGCCCGCGATTTAGTGCGCGGTTTGGCGCATGAAATCAAAAACCCGCTGGGAGGATTACGTGGCGCCGCGCAGTTGCTGACTCGCGCGTTACCCGATCCTTCCCTGCATGAATATACGCGCATCATCATTGAGCAAGCCGACCGACTGCGTAATCTGGTCGATCGCCTGCTCGGCCCGCAACAGCCGGGCTTGCACGTAACGCAAAGCATTCATCAGGTCGCCGAGCGCGTGGTGAATCTGGTGTCGATGGAGTTGCCGGATAACGTCTCGCTGGTGCGTGATTACGATCCAAGCCTGCCGGAACTGCCGCACGATCCCGACCAGATTGAACAGGTGCTGTTGAATGTGGTGCGTAACGCCCTGCAAGCTTTAGGCGATGAAGGCGGCACCATTGTGATTCGCACGCGTACTGCCTTCCAGCTCACGCTGCACGGCACGCGTTACCGTTTAGTTGCACGTATTGATATTGAAGATGATGGCCCAGGGATTCCGGCCCAGCTACAAGACACCCTGTTCTATCCGATGGTTAGCGGACGCGAAGGCGGCACCGGTTTAGGTCTGTCCATCGCCCGTAGCCTGATCGATCAGCATTCAGGGAAAATAGAATTTAACAGTTGGCCAGGACACACCGAATTCTCGGTTTACCTGCCTATTCGCCAGTGAGGTTTCTATGCAACGAGGGATAGTCTGGATCGTCGATGACGATAGCTCCATCCGCTGGGTGCTTGAAAGGGCACTCACTGGAGCCGGTTTGAGCTGTGCAACCTTTGACAGCGCTAACGAGGTATTGGACGCGCTCGCAAGCAAAACCCCAGACGTATTATTGTCAGACATTCGTATGCCTGGCATGGATGGACTTGCGCTGCTGAAACAGATTAAGCAGCGCCATCCGATGCTGCCGGTCATCATTATGACCGCGCACTCCGATCTGGATGCCGCCGTCAGCGCTTATCAGCAAGGTGCGTTTGATTACCTGCCAAAGCCGTTTGATATTGATGAAGCGGTGGCGCTGGTTGAGCGTGCGATTAGCCATTATCAGGAACAGCAGCAGCCGCGTAATCAGCCCGTCAGCGGCCCGACCACCGACATTATCGGCGAAGCGCCGGCCATGCAGGATGTGTTCCGCATCATTGGTCGTCTTTCACGCTCCTCAATTAGCGTGCTGATCAACGGTGAATCCGGTACCGGTAAAGAGTTGGTGGCACATGCGCTGCATCGTCATAGTCCGCGTGCGAAGTCCCCTTTTATCGCGCTGAACATGGCGGCGATACCCAAAGATTTGATTGAATCAGAGCTGTTTGGTCACGAGAAAGGCGCATTTACCGGTGCTAACCAGATTCGTCAGGGACGTTTTGAGCAAGCCGATGGCGGCACGCTGTTCCTCGATGAAATTGGTGATATGCCGCTTGATGTGCAAACCCGCTTATTGCGCGTTTTGGCCGATGGCCAGTTTTATCGCGTTGGCGGCTATGCGCCGGTGAAAGTGGATGTGCGTATCATCGCGGCAACCCACCAAAATCTTGAGCTGCGCGTGCAGGAAGGCAAATTCCGTGAAGACTTGTTCCATCGTCTTAACGTGATTCGCGTTCATCTGCCGCCGCTGCGTGAACGCCGCGAAGATATTCCGCGCCTGGCGCGTTACTTCCTGCAGGTCGCTGCGCGTGAGTTAGGCGTGGAAGCGAAGATTTTGCATCCGGAAACTGAAACCGCGCTGACGCGTCTGCATTGGTCCGGTAACGTGCGCCAGCTGGAAAATACCTGTCGCTGGTTGACGGTGATGGCAGCTGGCCAGGAAGTATTGATTCAGGATCTGCCGCCTGAACTGTTTGAATCCAGCACACCAGACAATCCGGTGCAGTCGTTGCCGGACAGCTGGGCTACGCTGCTGGCGCAGTGGGCAGATCGCGCCTTGCGTTCCGGTCATCAAAACCTGTTGTCGGAAGCACAGCCGGAGATGGAGCGCACGCTGCTCACCACAGCGCTGCGTCACACGCAAGGGCACAAACAGGAAGCGGCACGCTTGCTCGGCTGGGGACGTAATACCTTGACGCGTAAGTTGAAAGAGCTGGGAATGGAATAACGCGCACGTTGTGCGTGTTAATACAGGGGAGCGAATGGGCTCCCCTTTTTTATATCACTCGCGAGAACTGCTGCATGCGCACCTTTTGGCGCATATACACATCGAAGCACATACAGATGTTTCGAATCAGCAAACGGCCGACGCCAGTAACGTGCAGGCTGCGACCGCGCTGCTCCACTAATCCATCCGCCACCAGCGGCGCTAACAGCGCTAAATCCTCGGCAAAATAACGTTCAAACTCAATCGGGTATTGCGCTTCTATCGCGGTAAAATCCAGTGCGAAATTGCAGATTAAGGCTTTAATCACATCGCGGCGCAAACCATCATCGTCACTCAACGTGAGCCCGCGCCACAGCGCATTGCCGCGCTGCTCGACATCTGCGTAATAGGCTTTCAACTCTTTGTGATTTTGCGCATAGCTGTCGCCCAGCATACTGATGGCCGACACGCCCAAACCGAGCAAATCGGTTTCGCCCTGCGTGGTGTAGCCCTGAAAATTACGATGCAGTTCGCCGGCGCGTTGTGCCACCGCCAGTTCATCATCCGGACGCGCGAAATGATCCATGCCGATAAACTGGTAACCTTCGCCGGTTAAGGTGGCGATGGTTTGCTGCAGGATTTGCAGTTTCTGTGCGGCGCCTGGCAGCTCGTCATCTTTAATCTTGCGCTGCGCAGCGAACAGCGCTGGCATGTGCGCATAGTTGAAGACGCTGAGGCGATCGGGATTGATTGCAATAACGCGCTGTAAAGTGAAGGCGAAGCTTTCCGGCGTCTGCAGCGGCAAGCCATAAATCAGATCGAGGCTAACCGAACGGAAGCCCCGCTCACGCGCACGCTGCACCAGCGCAAAGATGGTTTCTTCATCCTGCACACGATTCACGCGCTCCTGCACCGCTTTATTAAAGTCCTGCACGCCCATGCTCAGACGATTAAAACCTTCCGCGCGCAGATGATCGATCATCTCCAGTTCGATTTCACGCGGATCAACCTCGATCGACATTTCGACATCATCGGCAATGGTAAAATGATCGCGTAGCAGCGCCACCAGCCGGCTCACCTGCTGCTGGTTGAGGAATGTCGGCGTACCGCCGCCCCAATGCAGTTGAGTGACGCTGCGCCCCGCAAACAAGGGCGCACGCTGGCGGATTTCCTGCTCCAGTACATCGAGGTAGCGATCGGCTTTATGCAGCTGGCGCGTCACGATTTTATTGCAGCCGCAGAAGTAGCAAAGACGATGGCAAAACGGAATATGCACATACAGCGATAGAGGACGATCGGGATAGCGCTGCACGGCGTGCTGAAAATCTGCCTCGCCAAAGTTCTCACTAAACTCAAGCGCGGTGGGATAAGAGGTATAGCGTGGGCCAGCGTAATTGTATTTTTCGATGAGGCGCTGATCCCAATCAATCTGCTGCGATGACATGCTCACTCCTTACGGTGACGTCGTCTGAGAGAGGGTCGCGTAGCAGAAGAGTGGACGAAGCGATGGGCTGAACGCCGACGTAAACGCGACTTCAGACGCGACAGGCGGCGTAGTTTAAACAATAACCAGAGCAGATAACATGTCAGTAGCAGCGCGAAAATTGATCCAGGCCAAAACATAGGTGAATACCTGTTTAGCGCGGCATGCGCGAAAACGCATGCCGATCAAGATTGGCCTTAATTGCCTTTGAGCAGGCGCATCATATCTTCTTCGGCCTGCTCATCTTCCGCTTCGTCATCCAGCGCGATGCCCAGCGTTTCCATTAGCTCGTCAATGCGGTCTAAGGTTTGATCCAGCCAGGCCTGATCTTCGCCACTCAGGGTTTCACCGTTTTCCAGGCGATCCAGCAGCGTATCCAGACGTTCGTCATTTTCCAACTTCGCCAGCTCTTCTTGCGGCGTCAGGCGGACTTTTTCCACTTTTGGCTTTGGTTTCGCTTCAGGCTTTTTCGCCGGCTGGGTTTTACCATCAGCGACTAATGCGATCGGCGTTTTGCTGCCCAGGCGTGGATCCTGAGCTTTTTTACCCTGACCTTTGCCAGCGGTTTGCGTTTCCGGATTGGCACGGCTGCCAGATTTATGGCCGCTATGCTTTTTATCGCGTTTGCGATCGCGCGCTTCCTGATTAAGATCTTCACGCGATTTGCGTTTGGCTTTCGCAGCAGGTTTGCCACGCGGGGCTGATGCAGGTTGCTTCATGGTGTCCGGTCTCGGCGGTGCTTTGTGAGTTCAGTATAGAATTGCGGCGAAATCTAGCAGAAAGTAAGCAAAGAAAAAAGGCGATAGCCTATGCTATCGCCTTTTATCGCACCTTCATACGAAGGAAACACTGAATAAATCCTTTACGGCTCACAACGTCCCGGTTGCTCCATCGCCACATCGCTCCTGCGATTATTCCCTGTCCTTGTCCGATTCCTGCCTGAATCGCTTCCCGCCATGCTCTTGGTCATCCCCGACACTCCTGAGCTCATCATCCTGATGGGTGCTGCCGTGCACTGACAACAAATGTAGACTAATAGGTAAAATGAACAAGTGAGACTTGTCTCTATTTTAGAGTGGCATTTCCTACAAACATCTCAAGCCATTGAAATTAAATGCATAAAATGATTGTTAATATTCCATGAAGCGGTAATCACTGGCAGTAAAAATCATAGATCTCTTACAAAATGACGCGTTTAGACGCTATCGGGCACTTTTGCGCCATTACAGGTATAATCAGCCCAATTGCCCGATTCATTTTGCTGGAGTTTCACTTTGTCTGCTTTGAACTATCACATGACCCATTTCATGCTCAGCGCCCCGGATATTCGCCATTTACCGGCGGATGTGGGTATTGAAGTTGCTTTTGCCGGGCGCTCGAATGCAGGCAAATCCAGCGCGCTGAACACCATCACCAACCAAAAGGGTCTGGCACGTACCAGTAAAACGCCAGGTCGTACTCAGCTGATCAACCTGTTTGAAGTGGTTGAAGGTAAATGTCTGGTCGATTTACCCGGTTATGGCTATGCCCAGGTTCCGGAAGAGATGAAGCGCAAATGGCAAAAGTCTCTGGCGGAATATTTACAGAAACGCCAGGCATTGAAAGGCTTGGTGGTATTGATGGATATTCGCCATCCGCTGAAAGACCTCGATCAGAACATGATTGAATGGGCTGTACAGAGCCAGATTCCCGTGCTGGTCTTGCTGACCAAAGCCGACAAGCTGGCATCAGGCGCGCGTAAAGCACAACTGACGATGGTACGCGAAGCATCGCTGGCCTTTAACGGTGATGTGCAGGTAGAAATGTTCTCGTCATTGAAGAAGATGGGCGTTGATATTGTGCGTAAGAAGCTGGACAGCTGGTTTAGCGAACTGGAGCCTGCTCAAGAAGGCGACGGCGAAGAAACAGCAGAGTAATTTTGGTGCGGCTTTTGCGAAAAAGCCCAATAAAAAACGCCCCAGTCATAAATGACTGGGGCGGCTAAATATTCAGCCAAATCCGATTACGTGAAGTAAAAGGTCTGAAAGATAGAACATCTTACCTCTGTACCCTACGCGACAAACTCTACCTGATTTTCCGCGCCCTACAAAGGGTTTTTTGTTGTTAAGTTTCAGGATTCGACATCTTTTTTACTAAGTTCATCACACTTTCACATGTGCGATGTAGTTTAATTACTAAAAAAATGCTTAGCCGATAAGCAGTTACAAAACGCGCATTTAATAGACCGCTTTGTCGAGTTGCTGAACCGATTAAGTAAACTTTTTTCTTATGATGATGTCAGCGACACGCAAGTGCCGCTGAATGCGCGTAATTAATGCGCCTCATCCCAGTTATTGCCGGTTCCGACTTCAACCTGCAATGGCACATCCAGCTTCATGCTGTTCTCCATCAGGTCACGGATGGTCTTAATCGAGCCATCTATCGCGTCGCTGCGGATCTCAAACACCAGTTCATCGTGTACCTGCATAATCATGCGCACAGCATCGTCTTTTTGCTCTAACAGCCAGCCATCCACCGCAATCATCGCGCGTTTGATGATGTCTGCCGCCGTGCCTTGCATTGGGGCGTTGATCGCCGCACGCTCCGCCGCTTTACGACGAATGGCATTGCTGGAGGTGATATCAGGTAGCCACAAGCGACGACCATCAAGCGTTTCTACATAGCCTTTCTCTGCCGCCTTCGCGCGCGTCTCTTCCATATAACGCAGCACGCCCGGGTAGCGTTCAAAGTAGAGATCCATATATTTTTTCGCCTCACCCGCGCCGATATTCAGCTGGCGGGAGAGACCAAATGCGCTCATTCCGTAGATCAGGCCAAAGTTGATCGCCTTAGCACTGCGGCGCTGCTCACCAGAAACTTTGCTCAACGCCACACCAAACACCTCTGACGCGGTGGCGCGGTGAATATCTTCGCCCTGGGCAAACGCATCCAGCAGGCCTTTGTCTTGCGACAGATGCGCCATGATGCGCAGTTCAATCTGTGAGTAGTCCGCAGCAACAATACGATTGCCCGGCCCGGCGATAAACGCCTGACGAATACGGCGCCCTTCTTCGTTGCGCACCGGGATATTCTGCAGATTGGGATCGGTTGACGAGAGTCGTCCTGTCGCGGTTACCGCCTGATGATAGGATGTATGCACGCGGCCGGTAACCGGATTGATCATTAGTGGCAGCTTATCGGTGTAAGTTGATTTCAACTTTGATAAACCACGATGTTCAAGAATCACTTTCGGCAATGGATAATCGAGCGCCAGCTCAGCCAACACCTCTTCGCTGGTCGACGGCGCGCCGCCCGGCGTTTTCTTGGTTGGCTTGATTCCCTGCTTTTCAAACAGAATGGTTTGCAGCTGTTTAGGTGAAGAGAGGTTAAATGGTTCGCCCGCAAGCTCGTGCGCTTTCAGCTCCAGCTCGGCGACACGCGTGGTCAGCTCCTGCGAGTGTTTCGCCAGGATATTCTGGTCAATCAGCACGCCATTGCGCTCAATACGCGATATCACCTTCAACAACGGCATTTCGATCTCTTCAAATACCTGTTTCGGTCCCGCTTCCGGCTCCAGCTTATCCCACATTTTCAGATGCAATTGCAGCGTGACATCGGCATCTTCCGCCGCATAGTGACCGGCTTGCTCGATAGCAATTTGGTTAAAAGTGAGCTGGTTTTTGCCTTTGCCCGCGATCTCTTCGAAAGTCACCGTTTTATGGTTCAGCCAGCGCGCGGCCAGGCTATCCATATCGTGTTTTCCACCCACGCTGTTCAGGCAATAGGATTCCAGCATGGTGTCGAATTTGATGCCGTTCAGTTCAATGTCGTAGTTCTTCAGCACGCCGCGATCGTATTTGAGATTCTGGCCAACCTTCGCCGCTTTGCCATCTTCCAGCAGCGGTTTTAGCTGCTTCAGTACTTCGCTACGATCCAGCTGATCTGGCGCATCCAGATAATCGTGAGCGACCGGCAGATAAGCCGCTTCACCCGGCGCGACGGCAAACCCAATACCGACAATATTGGCGCTTAAGGTATCCAACGAGTCGGTCTCAAGATCGAAAGCGAAGAGCTCGGCGCTTTTCAGCTTTTTCAGCCATTCAGCAAATGTCGCTTCATCGAGGATAGTGACGTAGCCATCTGCAGAGAGCACGCTGGTCGCTTCGGCAGCGGGCGCAGCAGGTTCACTGAGCTGCGCTTTCTTAGCCTGCGCGTTGCTCTTTTTGCCTTGTTGCAGCCATGAACCATCCTGTAAATCGGTGATCCAGCGCTTAAATTCATACCGGCTAAACAAGGTTTGCAATGCTTCTACATTGGGTTCATTGACGACAAGCTGATCGCACGTCAGATCCAACTCAACGTCGGTTTTGATGGTTGCCAGCCGATAAGACAGGAAAGCGACATCGCGATTTTGCTCCAGCTTCGCCGCCATGGTTTTCGCGCCGCGGAACGAGAGATCGGCCACTTTATCGAGATTGTCATAGATTGACTGCATACCGCCCAAGCCTTGCAGCAGCGCCTGTGCGGTCTTCTCACCAACGCCCGGCACGCCCGGAATGTTGTCCGAGCTGTCGCCCATCATGGCAAGGAAATCGATAATCAACGCGGGTGGCACGCCATATTTCTGCTCGACCTCTTCCGGACCAAGCACGGTATTGGTCATGGTGTTGATCAAGGTGATCGCAGGCGTCACCAACTGCGCCATATCTTTATCGCCGGTGCTGATCAACACCGGGCGCCCGAGTTTTTCCGCCTCTAGCGCCAGCGTACCGATGACATCATCCGCCTCAACGCCAGAGACCGCCAACAGCGGCAGGCCCATCGCTTTGACCATTTCATGTAGCGGCTCAATCTGCGCTCGCAGATCGTCTGGCATCGGCGGACGGTGCGATTTGTAGTGCTCAAAGAGCTCATCGCGGAAAGTTTTGCCTTTGGCATCGAAGACCACAGCCACATGGCTTGGCTGATACTGCATCAACAGGCTCTTCAGCATATTGAGCACACCATACATGGCGCCAGTTGGCTCGCCTGCACTGTTCGTTAGCGGCGGAAAGGCATGATATGCACGGTACAGATAAGATGAGCCGTCGACCAGAATCAGGGGATTTTCTGCAATTTGCGCCATAGGTTCGTATTTTCTTCGTTGCGATAATGAGGGCTATAAGGATGCCACAACCGGAGGAGAATGTTGAATGCACTCGGGGAAGTCAGGATCTTTTTCGTCGTTACGCGGCACGGATCGCAAGGATCAATCTGTGGATAAGTTTGTGCGTAAAAATCATAACGTATTGTTATTTACGTTAATTGTAATTACTTTAATATTAAAAATTAAATTATATCAGTTAGTTAAATACTTACTGTGACCTTATTCGTCCTAATGAAAAGACGATCGTCCATGTGGATATTAAGCGGAGGGTTAATAAATACATCGTATAAGCAACACGAAAAAGGCAATAAAAAACGCCGGCAGTGCCGGCGTTCTTAAAACTAAATTACTTCTTTTCTACCAGGAACTTCACTACGTTGGCGTAATCAGCAACGAAGTTGTCCATTGAGCTGGTATCCAGGCCACCGTTGTTAACCATATATTTGCCGTTAACAAAGATTGCTGGCACACCTTGCAGGTTGACGTCTGCTGCCGCTTTCTGCTGCTGGGCAACCAGCGCTTTTACTGCGAAGCTGTTCCACGCTGCATCGTAATCCTCTGAAGAGATACCCGCCGCTTTAATAAAGGTCTCTTTCAGGCTTGCTGCATCGGTCACGGTTTGGGTTTTCTGAATACCGTCGAAAATCGGTGCAGTAACTTTGCTTTCTACGCCCAGCGCCATGGCAACAGCCCATGCCTGAGTGACAACCGGACCGAATTGACCGCCAAGGAAATCAACGTGGTATTTGGTCACTTTCGTGTCCGCCGGCAGGTTCTTTTTCACTGCATCGCTCACGTGATAAACGCGTTCGAACTGGTAGCAATGTGGGCAGAAGAAGGAGAAGAACTCCAGAACCTGCGGCTCACCCGCTACTGGCTTTGGCAAAGTAACGAACTGCTTACCATCGTTGAACTGTGCCGCTGAGGCGCCAAATGCCAGCATTAAACCTACCAGCGCAAACATGATCTTTTTCATCGTGAAACAATCTCCTGAGTACTTCATTAATATTGCGGGCTAAGCTGCAACGGCGGTTCGTGTAGCAGCCTTTCCTGCTCGATAAATAATGCAATCTGCCGGCGCCAAAAATCCTCATCTGTCATCCAGGGGAAGGCGCGCGGAAAAGCGGGATCCTGCCAGCGGCGTACCACCCAGGCCAAATAATAAACCATGCGCATAGCGCGTAAAGGTTCAATCAGTGACAATTCATGTAAATCAAAATCACCGAATTCATTATAGGCTTCCAGCAAAATGTCCCATTGAATCAACTGTTCCTGACGATCGCCATTGACCAGCATCCACAAATCCTGCACTGCTGGCCCGTTACGGGCATCATCAAGATCGACAAACATCGGGCCTTCACGCCACAGAATATTGCCGGGATGGCAATCGCCATGCAACCTTAACGGCTGCCATTGGCTATGCCAGCGCTGCTGCAGCGTCGCGCTGAGCTTATCAACGGTAGCAAGCAGTAAGTCTTTGAGCGAAGCCGGTACTAACGCGCTTTGCTCTAGCTCCCGACGCGGTTGAAACACATACTCTTCAAGGCCGATAGTTGGTCGCTGCTGAAATAGGATTTGCTTGGCGGTTTGATGGATGCGACCCAGAAAGCGGCCAACCCATTCCATCTGATCCTCGTTATCGGTTTCATATTGCCGTCCACCTAAACTGGGAAAGACCGCGTACATGAAGCCGGCATGATGATTCAGCGTACTGCCCTGCAGAACGATCGGCGCGGCAACCGGCACTTCATCCTTTAATAAATCCTGAGTGAACTGATGCTCTTCGAGGATCTGTTGCGCGCTCCAGCGCTGCGGACGATAAAACTTAGCCACATAGCGGCGTTTATCATCATCGCTGAACTGATAGACGCGGTTTTCATAGCTATTGAGGGCGGTTAAGCCTGATTCGACACGCAGACCCGCATCCCAAAGTGCATCAAGGATGACATCGGGATTCAGCGTCTGGAAATTAAAGGCGGCTTCGCTCATCATTTGGCCTGTGTGTTACCTTTGCGATTAATGCGCAAGGATAACATTACTCATCATCCTTAATCACACCGCGTGCACGTAATAGCGCGGTTTTGAAATCCACTTCATAATCCTTTTTCAGGCCGGGTATGACACTCTGGCTGTCTGTATCACGCATTTTGAGATGGTAAATCAATACATCATCGGTTAATTCACTTAATGGGCCACTGAAACCAGATTCCTGCGCCAGTTTTTGCAAAAATGCCAGCAAGTTGAGATCGGGATCCTTTTGCCATGCGGGTTGCAGGAGCTCGAGCAGTTCATTGAGTCGGTGATATTTCATCATTGATTCCTTTATGCAGATGGTACGCTGCCGCTCAGTAAGTATCGTCCAGAATGAAGCAAGGAGACGAAGATGACAGCATTTACTGGCGTGATCCTCGCGGGTGGTCAAGGCAGCCGTATGGGAGGCCAGGATAAAGGGTTGTTGATGTTACAGGGCGAACCCCTTTATCAGCACGTTTTGCGGCGATTCCGGCCGCAGGTCAATATTGTGTTGATAAGCGCTAACCGTAACATTGATCGCTATCAGGCAAGTGGTTGTCAGGTTGTTACCGATTTATTGCCCGATTATCCCGGACCGCTGGCTGGCATACTCAGTGGTTTACGCAGCAGTGAAACCGAATGGGTCGCTTTCTGCGCTTGCGATACGCCATGGATCCCCAATGATTTCGTCGCGCGTTTATGGCAGCAGCGTAATGATGCGCTCGCCGTGTGGGTGAAGTCTTCCCTGCGTGATCATCCAGCCTTAGCGCTGGTCAATCGTGCGCTCGCTGTTGATCTTGAAGCCTGGCTACTGCGCGGCGAGAGACGCTTAATGCAGTTTTTACATGAGCATGGCGGGCATGCCGTTGCGTTTTCGGATCCAGAATCTGCGTTCCGCAATATCAATACGCCAGACGACCTCGTCAATGAGGAAAAGTGTTTATGAGCGTGCGCTTACTGGCTATTGCCGCGTGGAGCGGGACCGGAAAAACGACCTTGCTCGAGCAAGTTATCCCGCTGCTCAAAGCTCGGGGGATTCGCTCAGGCTTAATTAAGCACACACATCATCAGATGGATATCGATACGCCGGGGAAAGACAGCTATTTGCTGCGCAAAGCTGGGGCGGACCAAGTGATTGTCGCCAGTAATCAACGCTGGGCGTTAATGGTTGAAACACTCGATAAACCGTTAAATCTGATGCAATTAGCTTCGCAGATGGATAGCTCGACGTTGGATCTGGTGCTGGTAGAGGGTTTTAAAGATGAGGCGGTCCCCAAAATTGCACTTTGGCGGCGTGGCGTTAAAGGTGAGATTGAGGATTTGCTGGATCAGTATGTGATTGCAGTCGCTACTGATGAAGATATAGAACTGAATTTGCCGGTGTTGGATATTAATCAACCAATGCAGGTTGCTGATTTTATTGCTCTGTGGCTGAAGAAACGTTGAAATAGTAGATGTTTAGCCAATATCCAGACGTAAAAAAGCCCCGAACTCTCGTTCGGGGCTTCTTCACTATTTGATGCCTGGCAGTTCCCTACTCTCGCATGGGGAGACCCCACACTACCATCGGCGCTACGGCGTTTCACTTCTGAGTTCGGCATGGGGTCAGGTGGGACCACCGCGCTAAAGCCGCCAGGCAAATTCCTGCGCAAAAACGAATAACATTCGCTTCCGCTAAATCTTTAATCCGTAAAACAAGCTGAAAATCCGGTCTCTCAGACCAAAACGCCTCTGGCGTTGTAAGGTTAAGCCTCACGGGTCATTAGTACCGGTTAGCTCAACGCATCGCTGCGCTTACACATCCGGCCTATCAACGTCGTAGTCTTCAACGTCCCTTCAGGACTCTCAAGGAGTCAGGGAGAACTCATCTCGGGGCAAGTTTCGTGCTTAGATGCTTTCAGCACTTATCTTTTCCGCACTTAGCTACCGGGCAATGCCATTGGCATGACAACCCGAACACCAGTGGTGCGTTCACTCCGGTCCTCTCGTACTAGGAGCAACCCCCCTCAATTCTCCAGCGCCCACGGCAGATAGGGACCGAACTGTCTCACGACGTTCTAAACCCAGCTCGCGTACCACTTTAAACGGCGAACAGCCGTACCCTTGGGACCTACTTCAGCCCCAGGATGTGATGAGCCGACATCGAGGTGCCAAACACCGCCGTCGATATGAACTCTTGGGCGGTATCAGCCTGTTATCCCCGGAGTACCTTTTATCCGTTGAGCGATGGCCCTTCCATTCAGAACCACCGGATCACTATGACCTGCTTTCGCACCTGCTCGAGCCGTCACTCTCGCAGTCAAGCTGGCTTATGCCATTGCACTAACCTCCTGATGTCCGACCAGGATTAGCCAACCTTCGTGCTCCTCCGTTACTCTTTGGGAGGAGACCGCCCCAGTCAAACTACCCACCAGACACTGTCCGCAGCCCGGATTACGGGCCTACGTTAGAACATCAAACATTAAAGGGTGGTATTTCAAGGTTGGCTCCACGCAGACTGGCGTCCACGCTTCAAAGCCTCCCACCTATCCTACACATCAAGGCTCAATGTTCAGTGTCAAGCTATAGTAAAGGTTCACGGGGTCTTTCCGTCTTGCCGCGGGTACACTGCATCTTCACAGCGATTTCAATTTCACTGAGTCTCGGGTGGAGACAGCCTGGCCATCATTACGCCATTCGTGCAGGTCGGAACTTACCCGACAAGGAATTTCGCTACCTTAGGACCGTTATAGTTACGGCCGCCGTTTACCGGGGCTTCGATCAAGAGCTTCTCCTTGCGGATAACCCCATCAATTAACCTTCCGGCACCGGGCAGGCGTCACACCGTATACGTCCACTTTCGTGTTTGCACAGTGCTGTGTTTTTAATAAACAGTTGCAGCCAGCTGGTATCTTCGACTGGCTTCGGCTCGGGGAGCAAGTCCCTCTACCTACGCGCCAGCGTGCCTTCTCCCGAAGTTACGGCACCATTTTGCCTAGTTCCTTCACCCGAGTTCTCTCAAGCGCCTTGGTATTCTCTACCTGACCACCTGTGTCGGTTTGGGGTACGATTTCGTGTTACCTGGAGCTTAGAGGCTTTTCCTGGAAGCAGGGCATCAGTTACTTCACCACCGTAGTGGCTCGTCGTCACGCCTCAGCCTTAAGATATCCCGGATTTACCAAAGATATCAGCCTACACGCTTAAACCGGGACAACCGTCGCCCGGATAACCTAGCCTTCTCCGTCCCCCCTTCGCAGTAACACCAAGTGCAGGAATATTAACCTGCTTCCCATCGACTACGCTTTTCAGCCTCGCCTTAGGGGTCGACTCACCCTGCTCCGATTAACGTTGAACAGGAACCCTTGGTCTTCCGGCGAGCGGGCTTTTCACCCGCTTTATCGTTACTTATGTCAGCATTCGCACTTCTGATACCTCCAGCACCCCTCACAGGACACCTTCAACGGCTTACAGAACGCTCCCCTACCCAACAACACATAGTGTCGCTGCCGCAGCTTCGGTGCATGGTTTAGCCCCGTTACATCTTCCGCGCAGGCCGACTCGACCAGTGAGCTATTACGCTTTCTTTAAATGATGGCTGCTTCTAAGCCAACATCCTGGCTGTCTGTGCCTTCCCACATCGTTTCCCACTTAACCATGACTTTGGGACCTTAGCTGGCGGTCTGGGTTGTTTCCCTCTTCACGACGGACGTTAGCACCCGCCGTGTGTCTCCCGTGATAACATTCTTCGGTATTCGCAGTTTGCATCGGGTTGGTAAGCCGGGATGGCCCCCTAGCCGAAACAGTGCTCTACCCCCGAAGATGAGTTCACGAGGCGCTACCTAAATAGCTTTCGGGGAGAACCAGCTATCTCCCGGTTTGATTGGCCTTTCACCCCCAGCCACAAGTCATCCGCTAATTTTTCAACATTAGTCGGTTCGGTCCTCCAGTTAGTGTTACCCAACCTTCAACCTGCCCATGGCTAGATCACCGGGTTTCGGGTCTATACCCTGCAACTTAACGCCCAGTTAAGACTCGGTTTCCCTGCGGCTCCCCTATACGGTTAACCTTGCTACAGAATATAAGTCGCTGACCCATTATACAAAAGGTACGCAGTCACCCTGATAAATCAAGGCTCCCACTGCTTGTACGTACACGGTTTCAGGTTCTGTTTCACTCCCCTCGCCGGGGTTCTTTTCGCCTTTCCCTCACGGTACTGGTTCACTATCGGTCAGTCAGGAGTATTTAGCCTTGGAGGATGGTCCCCCCATATTCAGACAGGATACCACGTGTCCCGCCCTACTCTTCGAACTCACAGTATGTGCACTTTCGTGTACGGGGCTATCACCGGTATCGCGCGACTTTCCAGACGCTTCCACTAACGCACAAACTGATTCAGGTTCTGGGCTGTTCCCCGTTCGCTCGCCGCTACTGGGGGAATCTCGGTTGATTTCTTTTCCTCTGGGTACTTAGATGTTTCAGTTCCCCAGGTTCGCCTCGCAACACTATGTATTCATGTTGCGATGATGCACTGAGTGCACCGGGTTTCCCCATTCGGACATCGTCGGCTGTAGCGGTTCATATCACCTTACCGACGCTTTACGCAGATTAGCACGTCCTTCATCGCCTCTGACTGCCAGGGCATCCACCGTGTACGCTTAGTCGCTTAACCTCACAACCCACAGGCGTTTTGCAACGCTGCAGACTGTAAGCATTTGAGAGACTCGAACATGTTGTTATTCATTTCCTATTACGGAGAAATGAACCAACACGTCGTTTCAATTTTCAGCTTGTTCCGGATTATTAAAGAGCAATATCTCACACAAAGCTCGTAAGCTCAGTCTGAGATACTTCGTGGAGACACCTTTCACCTGTCACCAAGCAAGTGGCGTCCCCTAGGGGATTCGAACCCCTGTTACCGCCGTGAAAGGGCGGTGTCCTAGGCCTCTAGACGAAGGGGACACGAGTAGTGTCACGACTTCGCAGCCGTCTTGCTCATTACTTTCTATCAGACAATCTGTGTGAGCACTACGCGGGAAGGTATCTTCAGGTAAGGAGGTGATCCAACCGCAGGTTCCCCTACGGTTACCTTGTTACGACTTCACCCCAGTCATGAATCACAAAGTGGTAAGCGCCCTCCCGAAGGTTAAGCTACCTACTTCTTTTGCAACCCACTCCCATGGTGTGACGGGCGGTGTGTACAAGGCCCGGGAACGTATTCACCGTAGCATTCTGATCTACGATTACTAGCGATTCCGACTTCACGGAGTCGAGTTGCAGACTCCGATCCGGACTACGACGCACTTTATGAGGTCCGCTTGCTCTCGCGAGGTCGCTTCTCTTTGTATGCGCCATTGTAGCACGTGTGTAGCCCTACTCGTAAGGGCCATGATGACTTGACGTCATCCCCACCTTCCTCCAGTTTATCACTGGCAGTCTCCTTTGAGTTCCCGGCCGAACCGCTGGCAACAAAGGATAAGGGTTGCGCTCGTTGCGGGACTTAACCCAACATTTCACAACACGAGCTGACGACAGCCATGCAGCACCTGTCTCAGAGTTCCCGAAGGCACCAAAGCATCTCTGCTAAGTTCTCTGGATGTCAAGAGTAGGTAAGGTTCTTCGCGTTGCATCGAATTAAACCACATGCTCCACCGCTTGTGCGGGCCCCCGTCAATTCATTTGAGTTTTAACCTTGCGGCCGTACTCCCCAGGCGGTCGACTTAACGCGTTAGCTCCGGAAGCCACTCCTCAAGGGAACAACCTCCAAGTCGACATCGTTTACGGCGTGGACTACCAGGGTATCTAATCCTGTTTGCTCCCCACGCTTTCGCACCTGAGCGTCAGTCTTTGTCCAGGGGGCCGCCTTCGCCACCGGTATTCCTCCAGATCTCTACGCATTTCACCGCTACACCTGGAATTCTACCCCCCTCTACAAGACTCTAGCCTGCCAGTTTCGAATGCAGTTCCCAGGTTAAGCCCGGGGATTTCACATCCGACTTGACAGACCGCCTGCGTGCGCTTTACGCCCAGTAATTCCGATTAACGCTTGCACCCTCCGTATTACCGCGGCTGCTGGCACGGAGTTAGCCGGTGCTTCTTCTGCGGGTAACGTCAATCGGTGAAGCTATTAACTCCACCGCCTTCCTCCCCGCTGAAAGTACTTTACAACCCGAAGGCCTTCTTCATACACGCGGCATGGCTGCATCAGGCTTGCGCCCATTGTGCAATATTCCCCACTGCTGCCTCCCGTAGGAGTCTGGACCGTGTCTCAGTTCCAGTGTGGCTGGTCATCCTCTCAGACCAGCTAGGGATCGTCGCCTAGGTGAGCCATTACCCCACCTACTAGCTAATCCCATCTGGGCACATCCGATGGTGTGAGGCCCGAAGGTCCCCCACTTTGGTCTTGCGACGTTATGCGGTATTAGCTACCGTTTCCAGTAGTTATCCCCCTCCATCGGGCAGTTTCCCAGACATTACTCACCCGTCCGCCACTCGTCACCCGAGAGCAAGCTCTCTGTGCTACCGTTCGACTTGCATGTGTTAGGCCTGCCGCCAGCGTTCAATCTGAGCCATGATCAAACTCTTCAATTTAAGTTTGATTTGCTGAAACTAGTTCAGCGGTGCTCATCTGTAAAACGTCATAATGAATTTCATTATGTGTTCACTCGTGAGGCTTTGATATTTTTTACGTCCGGAGACGCTGATATCAATCCTGCGAGTGCCCACACAGATTGTCTGATAAATTGTTAAAGAGCGTTGCGAACAGCGGCTGAACCGTCTGTCGCGAGGTGGCGTATACTACGCTACTCTCCTTCGGAGTCAAACACTTTTTTCAGCGTTTTCATCCGGCGGGATGAATTTCTTCACTCCCTGCTGAGCCGTCTGCGTTGCCGCTTTGCCGTCTCAGTGGTGGCGCATTATAGGGAGTTATTCGGAGGTGACAAGGGTTAATTGCAAAAAAATGACTGAGCGCCTCTTTTTTAAACGAACGCGTTAAAAACAGACATTTCCCGGCGAAGAATCAGTCAAAATCGCCGCTTCATCGGCACAAATCAGCGCCATCACCTTAAACACCAATGCTATTCTCTTTAACCAAACGTAATTTCTTTGTCGCAGGCTGACAATTATTCGAGAAGGATTTTCAATGATTCGCTCCGCGCGCAGTATGGCCGGCTTGCCCTGGATCGCCGCCATGGCGTTTTTCATGCAAGCACTTGATGCCACCATCCTGAATACTGCGCTTCCTGCTATCGCCACCAGCCTTGAACGTTCTCCTTTAGCCATGCAATCCGCCATCATCAGTTACACGCTAACGGTGGCAATGCTGATCCCGGTGAGTGGCTGGTTGGCCGATCGTTACGGCACACGCAAAATCTTCATTCTTGCGGTATCGCTATTTACGCTCGGTTCACTGGCCTGTGCCTTGTCCGGCTCGCTGAGCATGTTAGTGGTCTCGCGCGTGGTGCAAGGGATTGGCGGAGCGATGATGATGCCCGTCGCGCGCCTGGCACTGTTACGCGCTTATCCGCGCAGTGAACTACTGCCGGTGTTGAACTTCGTTACCATGCCGGGTTTAGTGGGGCCGATTCTCGGCCCGATGCTGGGCGGATTGTTAGTGACCTACGCCAGCTGGCACTGGATATTTCTTATCAACATTCCCATCGGTATCGCCGGCATCTTTTACGCACGCAAATATATGCCGGACTTCACTACCCCAAAACGCCGCTTCGACTTTTCAGGCTTCCTGCTGTTTGGTTTGGGTCTGGTGTTGATCTCGGTCGGCATCGAACTGTTCGGCGAGCGCGTGGTATTGCCATGGCAAGCTTTGCTGGTGCTGTTTAGCGGCATTGCATTGCTTCTTCTTTATATAGTGCACGCGCGCCGCCATCCGGCACCGCTGATTAATCTGCCAATGTTTAAAACCCGCACCTTCTCGGTCGGCATCCTTGGCAACATCGCTTCGCGTCTGGGAACCGGCTGCATTCCATTCCTGATGCCGCTGATGTTGCAAGTGGGCTTTGGTTATCCCGCGCTGATTGCCGGTTGCATGATGGGACCGACAGCGATTGGCGCGCTGCTAGCCAAATCCACGGTGACGCAAGTGCTGCGCCGCTTCGGTTATCGCCATACGCTGGTTGGTATCACCATCATCATTGGCATATTGATCGCCACCTTCTCACTGCAATCGCCGGGAGGCAGCGTGGTGATGTTGCTGGCGGCACTGTTGATTCTGGGGATGGCGATGTCAACGCAGTTCACCGCGATGAACACCATTACGCTGGCGGATTTAAATGATGAGAACGCCAGCGGCGGGAACAGTGTACTGGCGGTAACGCAGCAGCTGTCGATCAGCTTTGGTGTGGCAGTGAGCGCCGCAGTGCTGCGTTTCTATCAGGATGTCGAGGCTACAACCGTCGCACAATTCCACGCCACCTTCCTGACGATGGGCGTCGTCACGGTGTTGTCAGCCTTTACCTTTATGATGTTACGTCCGGGCGATGGCCGTAATCTGATCGCCAACCGCGAGAAAAAGAAGAAAACGGCTTAGACCGAACCGCGCTCCACCAACTCCGGCGTCAGCACCAGCGTTTGCTGACTGGCGTCGGGATCGCTCATACGATGAATCAAGGTATCAATCGCCAGTTCGCCCAACTCATCTTTCGGCTGATGGATGGTGCTGAGCGGAGGCGTCAGGTAACGCGCCAGCTCGATGTTGTCATAGCCCATCACCGCAATATCCTGCGGCACACGCAATCCAGCCTGGAACAAGGCGTGATAGACGCCAACCGCCATCGCATCGTTGCTGGTGAATATCGCTTCTGGCAGCGTATCCAGCGTCAGCAATTGATTCATGGCGTTGAAGCCGCCCTGAAACTCAAAATCGCCATCAACCACATAACCCGACGGAACCGCTAATCCGCTACTCGCCATCGCTTTATGGAAACCTTCAAGACGCAAACGCGCCGGCGTTTTATCCTGCGGCCCGGCAATACAAGCAATGCGCGTATAGCCGCGATCGATAAGATGCTGAGTTGCCAGCTCGCCACCGAGCAGCGCATTATCCTGAATAATGTCGCCGCGCCCTTCAAATGGCGCCCAGTCCATCATTACCATCGGCACCGACGGATAGCGATTGAGGATCTCCGCTGAAGGCAGATGGGTTTCGGTGCACATCATTAACAAACCATCGACGCGCTTTTGCATCAGCGTCTCGAGGCTGCGATTCATGCGTTCTTCATCGCCTTCGGTATTACACAGAATCAAGCTGTAGCCGCGTTCGTAGCAGCTGTTTTCCACGCCGCGCACCACTTCGGAATAGAACGGGTTACTGCTGGCGGTCAGCAGCATGCCGATGGTGCGAGTTTGTTTGATCTTCAGGCTGCGGGCCAGCGCGGACGGCGCATAGTTAAGCTCGCGAATCGCCTGATCCACCTTTTCACGCACCTGCTCGCTGACAAAGCGATTGTTATTGATGACGTGTGAAACGGTGGAGGTAGAGACGCCCGCCAGGCGGGCGACATCTTTCATGGTAGCCAAGCGCTTAGCCCTGTTGCTGCAGGAAGGCGTCGATCTCAGTGCGCCACGGCACTGAGGGCTGCGCGCCCGGACGCGTTACCGCAATCGCGGCGGCGGCGTGGGCGAAACGTACGGCATCGTGCATTGGCACACCTTCCAGACGTGCGGTAATAAACGCACCGTTGAAGGTATCGCCTGCCGCGATAGTATCGATGGCCTGCACGCTGAAGCCCGGAATACGCACGCCGTTGCCTTGCTCACTCAGCCACACACCGCGACGACCTAGCGTAATTAACACGGTAGCAATACCTTTGGCATGCAATGCCGCAGCAGCACGCGCGGCATCTTCATCGCTCTTCACCGCAATGCCGGTGAGAATTTCTGCTTCGGTTTCATTTGGCGTGATGATGTCGATAAGCGCGAGCAGCTCATCAGAGAGCGCGGTGGCCGGAGCGGGATTCAGGATCACTTGCGTCTGCTGCGCGCGAGCAATCTTCGCGGCGGCCAGAACGCTTTCCAGCGGAGATTCCAGCTGCATCAGCAACGCATCGGCTTCGGCAATCACTTGCTGATGCTGCGCAACGCGAGCTGGCGTCAGCGCGGCATTGGCACCGGAATAGATGCCGATATTATTTTCGCCTTCGCCATTCACGAAGATCATCGCTACACCGGTCGATTCATCAGCGACGGTTTCAACGGGTGCGGTATCAATACGGTCTTGCTGCAACTGCTGACGAATGCGCTCGCCGATATCATCAGCGCCGACGCAGGCAATAAAGGCAATATCTGCACCAGCACGACCCGCAGCCACCGCCTGATTGGCCCCTTTGCCGCCAAAGGCAATTTGGTACTGTTTCCCGATCACCGTTTCGCCCGGACGTGGAAAGTGGGCGAGGTTAAGGATGTGATCGGCATTGATGCTGCCGAGAACGGCCAGTTTTGCGCTTGTGGTCATTGGGATTCATCCAGAAAGATGCGCCACCAGGACGGTGGCGCGTTGCCCTGCTTTTCTTTACTTATTATTTGGTAACCAGCTTCAGGTCAACCGGATTAACCGCCTGCACCTTCTCGCCTTTCAATACTTTATCGGCCGTCTGCACGCCAATCACACCAATCTTGTCTGGCATCTGAGCCACAGTGGCGGTCAGTTTACCTGATTCGACAGCTTTCACACCGTCAGCGGTGCCGTCAAAGCCCACCACCAGCACGTCGGTTTTCCCGGCAGTTTGCAGCGCACGCAGCGCGCCCAGCGCCATTTCATCGTTCTGAGCGAAGACGGCCTGCACATCCGGATGTCCCTGCAACAGGTTCTGCATTACGTTCAGACCTTTAGTACGGTCGAAGTCAGCAGGCTGGCTCGCCAGGATGTTGAATTTGTGCGCATCAGCCGCTTGTTTAAAGCCTTCGCCACGCTCGCGCGCCGCAGACGTACCGGCAATGCCTTGCAGTTCAATAATTTTCGCGCCATCACCCAGTTTTTTGGCGATGAAGTCACCGGCCATTTTGCCGCCGAAACGGTTGTCAGAAGCCACGTGGCTCACTACGGTGCCCTGTGCTGCCACGCGGTCCAGCGTGATCACCGGAATATTCGCCTGGTTTGCCATCTTAACGGCGTTACCCACCGCATCAGAATCGGTTGGGTTGATCAGCAGCAGCTTGGTGCCGCGCACCGTCAGATCCTGCACGTTCGCCAGCTCTTTCGCCGGGTTGTTCTGCGAATCCAGCACCACGAGGTTATAACCCAGTTGGTCAGCTTCTTTCTGTGCGCCATCTTTCAGAGACACAAAGAACGGATTATTCAGGGTTGAAACCACCAGAGCAATGGTGTCCTTTGCCATCGCGCCAGCACTGAGGGTGGCGCCAAGAATGACGGCCAATGCAGTTAACTTTTTCATTTTTAAATCCTGTGTGAAGGTCAGAGTTATTTACTGCTTTTGTTATCCACCAGCACCGCTAGCAGAATTACGACGGCTTTAACAATCATTTGGTAGTAAGACGATACGCCCATCAGATTCAGGCCGTTGTTCAGGAAACCGAGGATCAACGCACCAATCAGCGTGCCCATGATGCGACCTTTGCCGCCCGCCAGGCTGGTACCGCCTAGCACTACCGCCGCGATCGCATCCAGTTCATAACCGGTGCCCGCGGTAGGTTGTGCGGAAGAGAGACGCGCCACTTCGATGGTGCCCGCCAGTGCCGCCAGCAGGCCGCACAGCGAATAAACGATGATTTTGACGCGATTAACGTTGATGCCCGACAAGCGAGTCGCCGCTTCGTTGCCACCCAACGCATAGATGTAACGGCCAAGGCGCGTGTGATGCAGCATGTACCACGCCAGCCCAAACACCGCGACCATCAGCCACACCGGCGTTGGGATGCCAAGCGGACGACCGATACCGAACCAGCCAAACAGATCGGCGTTATCGTTGAAGCCGGTATTGATCGGGCTGCCGTTGGTGTAAACCATGGTGACGCCGCGCAGCAGCAACATCATCACCAGCGTGGCGATAAAAGCCTGTACCTTGCCGCGCGCCACAATCACGCCGGTAATACCGCCAATTGCCGCTCCCAGCGCCAGCGAAGCCGCAACGGCCACCAGCGCATTGACTTCTAATCCGACAATCGATGCCGCCACCGCGCCGGTTAGCGCCAGCAGCGAGCCCACTGAAAGATCAATACCTGAAGTCAGAATCACCAGCGTCATGCCGACCGCCATAATGGCGTTGACCGACGTCTGCTGCAGAATGTTGAACATGTTGGCCAGCGTGAAGAAGTTCGGGCTCTGGCTGGCAACCACGGCGATCAGCACGATCAATGCAATTAGTGATTTCTGCTCCAGCAGCCAGGCTTTGCTGAACCAGCGACGGCTGGCGGGTAAGGTTTGGGTGCTCATACAACTAACTCCTCGCTGTGTTGCTTACCGACTGCCGCCGCCATCAGGGATTCCTGGGTAGCTTGCTCACGGGAAAATTCGCCACTCAGATGGCCTTCATGCATCACCACGATGCGGTCGCTCATGCCCAGAACTTCCGGCATTTCCGACGACACCAAAATGATGCTTAGCCCTTCGGCTTTAAACTGGTTAATTAACTGATAAATTTCTTTCTTTGCCCCGACATCGACGCCGCGCGTTGGCTCATCAAGAATCAACACATCAGGGCGCGTCATCAGGCCGCGCGCAATCGCCACTTTTTGCTGATTACCGCCGGACAGCAGGCCAATCGGCTGCTCCATTGAAGGGGTTTTGACGTTGAACAGGCGGATAAAATCGCCCACTGCCAGCTGCTCGTCGCTGTGTCTCAGGTTGCCTGCGCCGGTGCTGAAATAGCGCAGCGCGGTTAGCGACATGTTCTCTTTCACCGACATGCCCAATACCAAACCATCGCGCTTACGATCTTCGGAGATATAAACGATGCCGTTCGCCAATCCTTCTTGGGGGGAGCGAGTGGTGATTTCGCGGCCATTCAGCGTGACTTTACCTTTGCTGCGCGGCAGCGCGCCGTACAGCACTTTCATCAGTTCGGTACGTCCCGCGCCCATCAAGCCCGACACGCCAAGTATTTCCCCTTTGCGCAGCGTAAAGCTGACATCATCAACACCCGGACCGCTGAGGTTTTCGACTTTTAAACGGATCTCACCCGGCTGTTGATCGATACGTGGATATTGATCTTCCAGCTTGCGGCCGACCATCATCTCGATCAGGCTCTCTTCGCTGAGATCGCTCACCGCGCGCTCGGCAATAAACTGCCCATCACGGAACACCGTGACGTCATCGCAAATCTCGAAGATCTCTTTCATGCGGTGCGATATATAGACGATGCCGCAGCCCTGCGCTTTCAGTTCGTTGATGACGCGGAACAGCGACAGCGTTTCGGTATCGGTCAGCGCATCGGTCGGTTCATCCATAATGATGACTTTCGACTCGAAGCTGAGCACTTTGGCGATCTCGACCATCTGCTGATCGCCAATCGACAAATCGCCCACCAGCTTGTGGCTGTTGAAGCGCAGATTGAGGCGCTTTAATAGCGCATCCGCCTCGGCGTACATCTTTTTCCATTCGATGCGGCCAAAGCGGTTAACAAATTCGCGGCCAAGGAAGATATTCTCGGCGACGGTCAATTGCGGAATCAGGTTAAGTTCCTGATGGATAATGCCAATACCCGCTTCCTGCGACGCTTTCGGGCCAGAGAACGCCACATCCTTACCGAGCCACTGCATAGAACCGGCATCCATGCTGTATATGCCGGTCAGCACTTTCATCATGGTGGATTTGCCCGCGCCGTTTTCGCCCACCAGCGCCATTGCGCGTCCCGCATAAACGGCGAGCGATGCGCCATTCAGCGCTTTAACGCCAGGAAACGACTTTTCAATCCCTTTGAGTTGCAATAACGGTTGCATAGCGGCCTCAGAAGGTCACGCCGGCGCTCAGGATGACATTCGCATACGGAGAACACTCTCCGCTGCGAATGACCGCCTGACTACGCTGCGTTTGTTGTTTGAATTGTTCATGGCTGGTGTAACGGATGGTGATGACATTTCCCTGGTGCTGTTGCAAGGCTTCGAGCACGGCGAGCAGTGCGCTATGGAGCTGCGGATTGTGCTGCTTAATCTCCTCCGCCATCAGGGCGCTTTCGACCTGCATCTCCTGCGTGACAACCTCAACCACCTGTAAAAATTCGGGCGTACCCGGCGTTAACGCCAGATCGATGCGCTGTGGACCAGCCGGAATCGGCAAGCCTGCATCGGCAATCGTCAGCGTATCGGTGTGCCCCAGGCGAGCAATCACATGAGAGACTTCAGCGTTTAACAAGCGACCTTTTTTCATTTATTCCACTCCACAGCGAAACGTTTCGCTGATCGGGAGTGTATAAAATGCGCATGGCAACTCAATGACGGCATCACGGAAATGTGATCGCCATCGAAACGTTTCGCTTGTGCCAGAGAGAATTTGAGTTTGGTGGGATGTTGGAGCCGCTGCTGCGGCCCCGAAGCAGTGATTAAGGCAGTTTACGTACCTGTTTCACGTCCAGTTCGATGGAGTTGAAATCTTTATCCAGTTCACCGGTCAGTTCTACCTGATCCTTCGGCGTGATGATCAAACCGTTCCAGCGTTTATGATCGATCTCGACCTTCATGGTGCCGGTGGCATCACGGAACAGATAATCCTCATCACCGATTTGCTTTTCAAGCGTACCGCGCACGGTGATCCAGCTATCGTCCTTCATCTCTTCGGCCTGTTTCACCGTGACAACGCTGGTGTTATCGGCTTTGAAACCACCGGACTTCACCTGCGCGGATGGCGCATTCGGGTCAACAAATCCACCTTGCTGAGCGGCAAGAACCGGCGTGGCGGCCAGAGCGATGATAGCTAACAGGGCTGCAGATTTTTTCATATTTCACCTCTTTTCCATGAATGTGTCGGTTTACGGCAGCTATTTCACCATAAGGTTCTTAACAGGATCTTAAGAGAATCTGTTGGGCTAACATTCATGAAAAATAGTCTATTTGCCGGGATTTTCGCTGTACAAGAGCGATTGTGCTTCGTATAACTCCGCTTAACAGAAGGAGAGTTGATGCGCATTTTACTGATTGAAGATGACACGCTGATTGGCGACGGGTTGAAAGTCGGGTTGACCAAACTCGGTTTCAGCGTGGATTGGTTTGTCTCCGGCGAAGCCGGGTTTCAGGCGTTGACGGCCGCGCCCTGGGACGCGGTGGTGCTGGATCTATCGCTGCCAGAACGCGATGGTCTGGATATCCTGCGTCAGTGGCGCCAGCAAGGACAGGATGTACCGGTGCTGATTCTCACCGCGCGCGATGCGCTCGATCAGCGCGTACAAGGATTGCAGCTCGGTGCCGACGATTACCTGTGCAAGCCGTTTGCGCTGACAGAAGTGGCGGCACGCTTGCAGGCGCTGATCCGTCGCCGTCACGGCCAACTGCAGCCGGAACTCAAACACGGCAAAGTGGTTATGGCGCCCGGCAGCCACAGCGTGCTGTGCGATGGCGAAGCCATCAGCCTGAAGAGCCGCGAACTAGCGCTACTGGAACTGTTTCTGCGCAATCCCGGCCGTGTGCTGACGCGCAGTCAGCTGGAAGAAAAGCTCTACAGCTGGGATGAAGATGTCTCCAGCAATGCGGTTGAAGTGCACATTCATCATCTGCGCAAGAAACTCGGCAGCCAGTTTATTCGTACCGTACACGGCGTCGGTTATACGCTGGGAGCGGCGGAATGAGTCTGTTTCTGCGCCTCGCCATCGGCTTTGTACTGCTGATTCTGCTGTGCGGCGGCCTGGCCAGCCTCAGCGCCTGGCACCAAACCCGCGATACGGTAGACGAGCTGTTTGATACTCAGCAAATGCTGTTCGCCAAACGCCTGATTACGCTCGATCCCACCTCGCTGCAGGACGAAAAACTGCCTAAAACCAAGTCGATCCTGCGTCATCATCGTGGCGATCAGGATGACGATGCGCTGGCGTTTGCCATCTTCAGCGCTGACGGCCAGCCGCTGCTCAATGACGGCGAAAATGGACGTGATTTACAGTTTGATTACCAACGTGATGGCTTTACCGATGGCCGCCTGCGCGGCGATAAAGAGAGCTGGCGCTTGGTGTGGCTCACCTCAGCGGATAAGCGTTATCGCGTGGTGGTTGGGCAAGAGTGGGAATACCGCGAAGATATGACGCGCGATCTGGCGCTCAGTAGCCTGCTGCCATGGTTGATCACCATGCCTTTTATGCTGCTGTTGCTGCTGGCGCTGGTGTGGTTCGAGCTGCGCCCGTTGAAACGGCTTACGCTTTCACTGCACCAGCGTGCGCCGGATGATGCCACGCCATTACCTGAAACGCGTTTGCCTAAAGAGGTGAAGCCGCTGGTGGTGGCGCTCAACGGTTTGTTCAGCCGTATGGCGCATCTGGTGCAGCGCGAACGTCGCTTTACCTCCGATGCCGCCCATGAACTGCGCAGCCCGTTGGCGGCGCTGCGCGTGCAGAGCGAAGTGATTCAGCTGGCCGATGATGATGAAGCGATGCGTAAACGGGCGATTCAGCAGCTGGACAGCGGCATTGTGCGCGCCACGCGTCTGGTGGATCAGCTTTTAACGCTGTCACGCGTGGAAGCTGACGATCTGCGCAGCGAGTTTCAGCCGGTGGCGCTGGCGCCGCTGCTGCAAAACCTGCTGGCGGAGCACTTCCCGCAGGCGGAACAACAAAACACCGCTTTGCAGTTCACCAGCCACGCCGAACCGGTGATGAACGGTCATCCGCTATTGCTGGGATTGATGGTGCGGAACCTGCTGGATAACGCGCTGCGCTATTCGCCGTCGGGCAGCACTATTGATGTACAGCTCAATGCGCGCGCCATTACCGTTGATGATAACGGGCCAGGCGTTAGCGATGAGCAGTTGGCAAGGTTGGGTGAACGCTTCTGGCGACCGCCGGGACAGGCACAAACCGGCAGCGGATTGGGGCTTTCAATCGTGAAGAATATTGCCCAGCTGCACGGCATCCGCTTGCAGTTCAGCCAGCGCGCCAGCGGAGGATTGCGCGTCACCTTGAGTTGGTGACGCGCGCAGCGTTAAATCTCGACCTGGGTTCCCAACTCGATCACGCGGTTCGGTGGGATTTCAAACTGATCCGGCGCGCGCAGCGCATTGCGTTGCAGCGCGAGGAACAGCTTGCCGCGCAGGCGCAGATACCACGGACGATCGCCGATAATCAGCGATTCATGCGACATAAAGAAGGAGGTTTCCATCATGCGGCAGTTTAGGCCTTCAAGGCCGCAGCGGTGGAAGATCTCTTCGACGTTTGGCGTTTCGCGCCAGCCGTAACTCGCCACCACGCGCCAGAAGGTCGGCGATAACTGTTCAATGGTCACACGACGCACATTGTGCACGTAAGGCGCATCTTCCGTACGCAGCGTCAGCAGCACCACACGCTCATGCAACACTTTGTTGTGCTTGAGGTTATGCAGCATGGCAAACGGAATCACGTTCAGCGCCCGCGACATATACACTGCGGTGCCCGGCACGCGTACCGGCGGCGATTTCTCCAGCGACGCAATCATCGCTTCGAGGGAATTGCCGTGCTCATGCATACGACGCAGCAGGCGGAAACGCTCGCTTTTCCAGGTGGTCATGATGATGAACATCATCAACGCCAGCGTCAGCGGCAGCCAACCACCGGAGAACACCTTGATCAGGTTCGCGGAGAACAGCGACACGTCGATGATCAACATGGCAATCAGAATCAACACCACCAGATAGCGGTTCCAGTGCCAGTTTTGAATCGCCACGGTTGAACAGAGAATGGCGGTCAGCACCATGGTGCCGGTTACCGCGATGCCGTAAGCCGCCGCCAGATTGCTGGAGTGCTCGAAGCCGACAATCACAATCACCACCGAGAAATAGAGCAGCCAGTTAATCACTGGAATATAGATCTGCCCGGACTCCTCTTCTGAGGTGTGCACAATGCGCATCGGCGGCAAATAGCCGAGACGCACCGCCTGACGCGTTAATGAGAACACGCCGGAAATCACCGCCTGCGACGCAATCACCGTGGCTAAGGTCGCCAGAATCAACATTGGGATCAGCATCCAATCCGGCGCGAGCAGGAAGAACGGGTTTTTGATCGCTTCGGGATGTTTGAGCAGCAGCGCGCCCTGACCAAAGTAGTTGAGCACCAGCGAAGGCAGCACCACGATGAACCAGGCGAGACGAATCGGGAATTTACCGAAGTGGCCCATATCGGCATACAGCGCTTCTACGCCGGTAATCGCCAGCACCACCGCGCCCAGCGCGAAGAAGGAAACGGTTTTATATTGGATGAAGAAGTGCACCGCCCAATACGGGTTCATCGCATGCAGGACGTCAGGATTGTCGATAATGCTGCGCGCGCCCAGTACCGCCAGCACCAAAAACCACAGCAGCATTACTGGCGCGAACAGCTTGCCGACGATACCGGTGCCGTGTTTTTGGATAACAAACAGTAAAGTCAGCACTGCAATCGCCAACGGCACGATGTAGGCATCAAGACTTGGCGCGGCAATTTCCAGACCTTCAATCGCCGATAACACCGAAACCGCCGGCGTAATCACCACTTCCCCGTAGAAGAAGCTGCCGCCAATCAGTCCCATGATCACCAGAATTGCCGTAGCTCTGGCACCGGTATGGCGTCCGGCCAGCGACATCAGCGTTAAAATCCCGCCTTCACCGGCGTTATCCGCGCGCATCACGTAGCTGATGTACTTCAGCGACACCACCAGAATCAGCAGCCAGAAGATCAGCGACAGGAAGCCAAATACCGCTTCGCGCTCTACGCCAAATCCAAACTGACCAGAGAGACATTCACGCAATGTATAGAGCGGGCTGGTACCAATATCGCCATACACCACGCCAATTGCCGCCAGCGTGACTGCCCCAAGGGACTGTTTCTTATCCGAGCTCATAAGTTGTCTTTTGTTGGAGCCGGAGGCACTTGCCTTCCGCTCAAGCCATCAAAAAGCGCACAGTATGCACATATTCCCAAAAAAACCTACTCTTACAAAGTGTCACCATCGCGTTGGTGACGCGGTTTTTCGCCGAAAATAGCGCCAAAAAACCGTTGGAAGCGGCGAGTTCTCTCGCATCAACCTTCTGAAACAAAAAAGCTGACGGCTATCAACGCAATCGCGCATGATAATCAGTAGAGTATTGCGCTCGCCAGAATATGACGGCACCAGGATCAAAAGGATAATGATGTGATTATGGCTCAACCCCATCTTTTGGCAGAAAGAATTTCTCGCCTGAGCAACGCTCTGGAAAAAGGGCTGTATGAACGCCATCATGCGATCCGCCTCTGTTTGCTGGCAGCCTTAAGTGGCGAAAGCGTGTTTCTGCTCGGGCCACCGGGCATCGCCAAGAGTCTGATTGCCCGCCGATTAAAATACGCCTTCCAGCACGCCCGCGCTTTTGAATACCTGATGACCCGTTTTTCCACCCCTGAAGAGGTGTTTGGTCCGCTGTCGATTCAGGCCCTGAAAGATGAAGGGCGTTATCAGCGTCTGACCAAAGGCTATTTGCCGGATGCAGAAATTGTCTTCCTCGACGAAATCTGGAAAGCCGGCCCGGCGATTCTGAATACCTTGCTGACCGCCATCAACGAACGCCGTTTCCGTAATGGCGACAGCGAAGAAAAAATTCCGATGCGCTTGCTGGTTACCGCTTCCAACGAACTGCCGGAAGCCGATAGCGGACTGGAAGCGCTTTATGACCGCATGTTGATTCGTCTGTGGCTGGATAACGTGCATGAGAAGCAGAACTTCCGCAGCATGCTCACCCACCAGCAGGATGAAAACGACAATCCGGTGGCGGAATCGCTGCGCATCAGCGATGAAGAGTATGAACAGTGGCAGAAAGGCATCAGCCAGGTCAGTTTGCCGGATCACGTGTTTGAACTGATCTATCAGCTACGTCAGCAGTTAGAAACGCTGCCGGACGCGCCGTACATTTCCGATCGTCGCTGGAAGAAAGCCATTCATCTGTTGCAGGCCAGCGCCTTTTATAGCGGTCGCGTGACTATCGCGCCCATCGACTTAGTACTGCTGAAAGATTGCCTGTGGCATGACGTGGCATCGATGAAACTGCTGGATCGCGAAATCGATACGCTGATGTCGCAACATGCGTGGCAGCAACAGGCGCTGTTGCACAAGCTGCAGCAGATCAAAGGCCGCCGTCTGGCGCTGCAACAGCAGCAAAGCGTGGCGCAAGCGCTGACGCTGGAGAAACACAGCGGTATGTTCAGCCGCAAACCGCATTACGAATTACCCGCCGCCATTACCGATGAGCAGTTGACGCTGATGCTGCAACAGCCGTTAATGCTGCACGACATGCAGGTAACGCACATTCTGATTGGCCGTGAAGCACTGGATCAGTGGCTGCTGAAGGGCGGTGAAATTCGCGGCAAGCTGAACGGCATCGGCTTTGGTCAAACGCTGGATATGCTGGTGGATACGCATCATTGTCTGACGCTGCGCGATGTTAGCCTGCAATCCACGCGTCTGACGCTGCCGGGCGCCAGCAGCAGCAGCGAGATGCCGCAGGAGATCGCCGATGAATATGACGCGCTGGAAACCCAGTTGCGCGCGCAGCGCACGCTGTTCAGCCAGCATCAGCGCTGCCTGTTCATTAGCGATGACTGGCTGGCACGCATTGAAACCAGCCTGCAGGATGTCGCGGAACAGCTGAAACAGGCGAGAAAATGATCTCACTGGAGACGCTGAGTGCGCTGCTGTCGATTGGCGAAACCGAGTTAATCGAAGAGTTGATTATCGCGCTGCTCGCCTCGCCACAGCTGGCGCTGTTCTTTGAGAAGTTTCCCCGCCTGAAGCAAGCCATGATGCGCGATCTGCCACGCTGGCGATCGGAGATCGCCGAGCAGATCAAAGTCACGCCGGTGCCAGAAGCGCTGGCGCAGGAGTTTCAGCTGTTTCAGCAGATGCAGCTGCTCAGCACGCAACATTTCACCCAGCAGTTACCCAACATCATGACGCAGCTGAAAAGCCTGCCGTCGCCGTTCATCGAAGAAGCCAGCAAACTGCTGTTGAATGCCGAAAGCGACCAGCTCAGCAACGCGCAACACACGCTGTTCCTGCAACGCTGGCGTCTCAGCCTGACGCTGCAAACGCTGACGCTGAATGAAACTATTCTCGAAGAGCAGCGCGAACGCTTGATGGCCGAGCTGCAACAGCGCATGGCGATCAGCGGTCAGCTGGCGCCAATCCTTACCGATGATGATGAAGCCGCCGCCGGACGCCTGTGGGATTTGAGTAAAGCGCCGCTGCAGCACGGCGATTACGAACTGATCGTGCAATACGGCGATTTCCTCGCCCAGCAGCCGGAGCTGATGAAGCTGGCGCAGCAGCTGGGTCGCAGCCGCGAAGCCAAATCGGTGCCATCGCAGGATGCGCCGCTGGAGGAGTTTCACCAGCTGGTACGCGAACCGGATAACGTGCCGGAAGAGGTCAGCGGCATTCATCAAAGCGATGATGTGCTGCGTCTGTTACCGCCTGAATTGGCGGCATTGAGCATCAGCGAGTTAGAGCTGGAATTTTATCGGCGCTTAGTCGAAAAACGCTTGCTGACTTATCGTCTGCAGGGCGATGCGTGGCATGAAAAAGTCACTATGAGTCCGGTCAGCCACCAGCAGCATGAAGAGCAACCGCGCGGCCCGTTTATCGTCTGCGTTGATACGTCCGGTTCGATGGGCGGTTTCAACGAACGCTGCGCCAAAGCCTTTTGCCTGGCGCTGCTGAAAGTGGCGCTGGCGGATAAGCGCCGCTGCTACATCATGCTGTTCGCTCATGAAGTGATCGGTTATGAACTCACCGCCGACAACGGCATTGAGCAGGCGCTCCGTTTCCTCAGCCAGCGTTTTCGCGGCGGCACCGATCTCGCTGCCTGCCTTGCGGCGGTGGTGAAACGCATGGAAGGCAGCGCCTGGCAGGAAGCGGATGCGGTGATCGTCTCTGACTTTATTGCCCAGCGTTTGCCAGATGACATCGTCAGCACCATCAAGCAGCGTCAGCGCCAACATCAACAGCGCTTCCATGCGGTGGCGATGTCGCTGCATGGCAAACCGGGCATCCTGCGCATCTTCGATCACATCTGGCGCTTCGATACCGGCCTGAAAAGCCGTCTGCTGCGCCGCTGGCAGCGCTAATTCATCTGACGGAAATGCTAATTTGCTATATTGATAAGTTCGAGCACATAGCAAACTGGAGCACCTTGTGACAACCGCCCAACTTCCCACACCGACCCGCACGCTGAAACTTTCCGGCCAAAACTCCGAACAAAAACGGGCCGAGCTGCTGGCGTACTTCACCCAAACCTGGGAACTATATGAAAGCCTGTTTGATTGCCTGACGGACGAGCGCGCCTGGTTTAACAAAGCCATTTCGCTGCGCCATCCGCTGATCTTCTATTTTGGTCACACCGCGACCTTCTACATTAATAAGCTGATGGCAGGCCGCTATCTTGATCAACGCGTTGACGATCGCATCGAAGCGATGATGGCGATCGGCGTGGATGAGATGAGTTGGGACGATCTCAACGACAGCCATTACGACTGGCCGAGCATCGCAGAAGTGCGCGACTATCGTGGCAAAGTGAAAAGCCTGGTGAGTGAGTTTATTCGCACCCTGCCGCTGGAACTGCCAATCGGCTGGGACAGCCCGGCGTGGGTGGTTTTGATGGGCATTGAGCACGAGCGTATTCATCTGGAAACCTCCAGCGTGCTGATGCGCCAGCTGCCGATTGAATGGGTCAAGCCGCAGCCGCACTGGCCGGTTTGTCCGCAGGCGCGTCACGATCGTCAATCGGTGCCGGAGAATTCTCTGATCGCGATGCCTGGCGGCCGCGTGCAGCAGGGCAAAACCGACGATACCTATGGCTGGGATAACGAATACGGCAGTCAGCAGACCGAACTTAAACCGTTCAAGGCCAGCAAAATGCTGGTCAGCAATGCCGAGTTTTATCGCTTCATTGCTGCGGACGGTTATAACCATCGACGCTGGTGGGATGACGAAGGTTGGGGCTGGCGTGAATTCTCCGGTGCACAGATGCCGACGTTCTGGGTCGGTGACCAAAAGCTGCCCGATCAGCTAAAACTGCGCGTGCTGGCCGAAGAAGTGGCGATGCCGTGGGATTGGCCAGCGGAAGTGAACCAACTGGAAGCCGCCGCGTTCTGTCGCTGGCTGGCCGAAGAGACCGGTAAATCTGTTCAGCTTCCCTGCGAGGCCGAATGGGCGCAGCTGCGTGAGCAGGTTGGCGGCGATCAGCCGGATTGGACTGAAGCGCCGGGCAATATCAATCTGGCATATTGGGCTTCCTCCAGCCCGGTCGACCGTTTCACGCAGGGTGAGTTTTACGACATCGTTGGCAATGTTTGGCAGTGGACCACGACGCCAACCAACGGTTTCGAAGGCTTTAAAGTGCATCCGCTGTACGACGACTTCTCCACGCCGACCTTTGATGGCAAACATGCGCTGATCAAAGGTGGCAGCTGGATTTCCACCGGCAACGAAGCGCTGAAATCTGCGCGCTACGCTTTCCGTCGTCACTTCTTCCAGCACGCCGGTTTCCGCTATGTGGTTTCTTCCCATGAAGAGAGCATGGCGCTCAATCCTTATGAAACTGACAGCATGGTGTCGCAGTATCTCGATTTCCAATACGGGCCGAGCTACTACAACGTGCCTAACTACGCGGCGGCGCTGGTGGAAAAACTGCTGCCGCACTGCACTGCGCGCGGTCAGGCGCTGGACATCGGTTGCGCTACCGGGCGTGCCAGCTTTGAACTGGCGCGACACTTCGACGCAGTAACCGGCATGGATTACTCGGCGCGCTTTATTGATGTTGCGCTGCAGCTGACCTCCGGTGAGGATTTCCGCTATGTAGTGCCAGAAGAAGGCGAGCTGGTGGAGTATCGTCAGGTGCGGCTGAAAGAGTTTGGTCTGGAAGCAGAACAGGCGCAGCGCATTCAATTTGTGCAGGGCGATGCCTGTAACCTGAAGCCGCAGCCGGATCGTTACGATCTGGTGCTGGCCTCTAACCTGATTGATCGTCTGCGTCAGCCAAAGCGCTTCCTGCAGGATATTACCCCGATGATCCGCGCCGGCGGTTTGCTGGTGCTGTCATCACCGTATACCTGGCTGGAAGATTTCACGCCAAAAGAGAACTGGCTGGGCGGTGTGCGCGAAAATGGCGAAGCGCTGACCACCTATCAGGCGCTGCAGCGTCTGTTGCGTGATGCCTTCGATGAAGTGGCACCGCCGCAGGATGTGCCATTTGTCATCCGCGAAACGGCGCGCAAATTCCAGCACACGCAGGCGCAAGTGACCTTCTGGCGTAAGCGCTAAAAAGCACGCAGACAACGGCCTGCCTGTTGTCTGCACCTTGCCTGCACCGCTAATTTGCTGCACATTCTCCTCTATTCATAGAAGAAGAACTTAACGAGGATGGACAATGGCGGATCACCTTCAGCTGGATAACCTGGATCGCGGCATTCTCAATGCGCTGCTGCAAAATGCGCGCACCGCCTATGCCGAGCTCGCCAAACAGTTCAACGTCAGCCCCGGCACTATTCATGTGCGAGTGGAGAAGATGCGTCAGGCGGGCATTATTTTGGGCACGCGCGTGGAGATCGATCCGCGTCAGCTCGGCTTCGATGTGTGCTGCTTTATCGGCATTATCCTCAAAAGCGCGCGCGATTATCCGGCGGCGCTGAGCAAACTCGACGCGCTGGATGAAGTGGTGGAAGCCTGGTATACCACCGGCCACTACAGCATCTTTATCAAAGTGATGTGCCGATCGATCGATGCCTTGCAACAGGTATTGATCAACAAGATCCAGACCATCGACGAAATCCAATCCACAGAAACCCTGATCTCACTGCAAAACCCGATCATGCGCACCATTAAGCCGTGATCCCTCTCTAAGCTGTGCACAAACTTATCCCCGGCAGATCGCGCGTATGGCGCGACTTGTCGCCTGATGCTTTCATCTATCAACCCTGTTTTCCACAGGTGGATCACGGCTTGATCACAGCGTACAATGCTCGCCTTTAGTGCGGGAGAGCATCATGGCCGATATTACGTTAATCAGTGGAAGTACCCTTGGCAGCGCCGAATATGTTGCTGAACATCTGGAAGAAAAACTGCAGGAAGCGGGCTTCTCAACCGAGGTGCTGCATGGCCCAGAGCTGGATGAGCTGCAACCGGAAGGCATCTGGCTGATCGTTACCTCCACGCACGGTGCCGGTGAACTGCCTGATAATTTGCTTCCTTTATATGAAGCACTGCAAGAGACAAAACCGGACCTCTCGGGCTTACGTTATGGTGCAGTAGGCATCGGAAACCATGAATACGATCTTTTCTGCGGCGCGATCAAGCTGCTGGAAGAGCAATTGAACCAGTTGGGCGCCAAACGCATTGGCGATCGCCTGGAGATCGACGTGCTGGAGCATGAGATCCCGGAAGACGCGGCTGAAGTGTGGGTCGCCACATGGAAAACGCAGATTTAAAACGATCTTCGATGGCTGGGGATCGGGAAAATAGAATGATCCCCAGTTGATTGCGCTGTTTTTTCACTTTAAACACGCGATCGACTGTGGATAACATGGCCTGTTTCATGCGTATAACCAGTAGTTATCCAAAGAACAACTGCTGTTTCTTTTTTAGGCTGTGCATAAGTGGCTATTTTGATCCCAGCTTATACGGATCAGGATCACCGATCATTCACAGCTAATGATCCTCTCTAATCTGCTGTTAAGCCTGCGCTTTTCGGGGTTATCAACAGCAAGGTGCGATCCTAATAGTAGATCTAACAGAGAGATCATATAAAAGACTTAAGATCCTTTCTTTTAAACCTCAGGATCCCGCGACTTTCGCCGCCGACATTATTTCAGTAGAATCCACCGCCCAGGGCAACGATCCCTGTCCGAAACATTAACGAGGACCCACTTCATGTTTTATCCAGATCCTTTTGACGTCATCGTAATCGGTGGTGGTCATGCGGGCACAGAGGCCGCGATGGCCGCAGCCCGAATGGGTCAGCAAACCCTGTTACTCACCCATAACATTGATACGCTTGGACAAATGTCCTGTAACCCCGCGATCGGTGGCATCGGGAAAGGACATCTGGTGAAGGAAGTGGATGCCTTAGGCGGTTTGATGGCCACGGCAATTGACCAGGCAGGTATCCAGTTTAGGATACTAAACGCGAGCAAAGGCCCCGCCGTTCGTGCTACTCGTGCTCAGGCTGACCGTGTACTGTATCGCCAGGCGGTACGCACTGCGCTGGAGAATCAGCCGAACCTGATGATCTTCCAGCAGGCGGTTGACGATCTGATTGTGGAAAACGATCGTGTCGTTGGTGCGGTAACGCAAATGGGCTTGAAGTTCCGCGCCAAAACCGTGGTACTGACCGTCGGGACCTTCCTCGATGGCAAAATTCACATTGGCCTGGATAACTACAGCGGTGGCCGTGCAGGCGATCCGCCATCAATCCCATTGGCAAAACGCCTGCGTGCACTGCCGCTGCGCGTAAACCGTCTGAAAACCGGTACGCCGCCACGTATCGACGCACGCTCGATTGATTTTTCGGTGCTGACACCGCAGCACGGTGATAATCCGATGCCGGTGTTCTCGTTCATGGGTAAAGTTTCGCAGCATCCACAACAAGTGCCGTGCTGGATCACCTACACCAACGAACAAACGCATGACGTGATCCGCAATAACCTCGATCGCAGCCCGATGTATGCCGGGATCATCGAAGGTATTGGTCCACGTTACTGTCCGTCGATCGAAGACAAAGTGATGCGCTTTGCCGATCGTAACGCGCACCAGATCTTCCTGGAGCCGGAAGGCCTGACCAGCAACGAGATCTACCCGAATGGTATCTCCACCAGCCTGCCGTTTGACGTACAGATGCAGATCGTACGTTCGATGAAAGGATTGAAAAACGCGAAGATCATCCGTCCAGGTTATGCCATCGAGTATGATTTCTTCGATCCACGCGATCTTAAACCGACGCTGGAGAGCAAATTTATCCACGGCCTGTTCTTTGCCGGCCAGATCAACGGCACCACCGGCTACGAAGAAGCGGCAGCGCAAGGTTTGCTGGCTGGTCTGAACGCAGCACGCGCTTCCGCCGACAAAGAGGGCTGGGCGCCACGCCGCGATCAAGCTTATCTCGGTGTGCTGGTCGACGATCTTTGCACACTGGGCACGAAAGAGCCGTATCGCATGTTTACATCGCGCGCGGAGTATCGCTTGATGCTGCGTGAAGATAACGCCGACCTGCGTTTGACCGAAGCCGGTCGCGAACTCGGTCTGGTTGATGATGCCCGCTGGGCGCGCTACAACCAGAAACTGGAAGCGATTGAGCAGGAGCGTCAACGTCTGCGCGATCTGTGGGTGCATCCGAAATCGGATAACGTGGCTGAAGTGAACGCGGTAATCAGCGCGCCGCTTACCAAAGAAGCCAGCGGTGAAGATCTGCTGCGTCGTCCAGAGATGACCTATCCGCTGCTGACGTCACTCGCCAGCTACGGTCCGGCACTGCCTGATGAACAAGCCGCTGAGCAGGTGGAGATTCAGGTGAAATACGAAGGGTACATTGCGCGTCAGCAGGAAGAGATTGATCGCCAGCTGCGTAATGAAAACACCTTGTTGCCTGTTGAGCTCGACTATCGTCAGGTGAATGGCTTGTCGAATGAAGTGATCGCCAAACTCAACGATCACAAACCGACGTCCATCGGCCAGGCTTCGCGTATTTCGGGTATCACGCCTGCGGCAATCTCAATTCTGCTGATTTACCTGAAAAAACAGGGCCTGCTGCGTAAAAGCGCCTGATAGACTTTGGGGCGAGGCAACTCGCCCCCGTTAATGGAATTCTCGTCGTGATCAACAAACTCTCCTCGCTGCTGAATGCGGCAAACATTTCCCTTATCGATCAACAAAAACAGCAGTTGGTTGGCTATGTTGAGTTGCTGCATAAGTGGAATAAGGCCTATAACCTGACATCGGTGCGCGACCCGCAGCAGATGCTGGTGCGCCATATTCTCGACAGCGTGGTGGTTGAGCCACATTTGCAGGGCGAACGCTTTATTGATGTGGGCACCGGTCCGGGCTTACCGGGTATTCCGCTGGCCATTGTGCGGCCGCAATCGCATTTCACCTTGCTGGATAGCCTTGGCAAACGCGTGCGTTTCCTGCGTCAGGTACAACATGAGTTAGGACTTACTAACGTCACGCCAGTGCAGAGCCGCGTTGAAGAGTTCCCGTCTGAGCCGCCATTCGATGGTGTTATCAGCCGTGCATTTGCTTCACTGGAAGATATGCTGAACTGGTGTCATCACCTGCCGAGCCCTGAAGGTCGATTTTATGCCCTGAAAGGCGTGCGTCCGGATGATGAGATTTCTGCATTACCGGCGGGCTTTACGGTAGAGAAAATTCAACCGCTGCAGGTACCCGAACTGGATGGTGAACGTCATCTGGTGGTGATTACCCGCCAATAGCCTTTTAAACGGTATGGATTTGAGCCAGTTCATGCCGTTTGCCTTAGTCTTTTCCCTGAACGAAAAAGCAGCGATTGAACACTTTTAGGTAAAAGCTTTTATTTAGCAGGGCAGGGCGAGCGAGTTAACATCTCCGACGGAAATTATCCGAAAAGCTCTGTTACATTTAACGAACATTTCACATTTCATTATCACTTAGATCACTTTATTGCGTGTATTTACCCAACCAAATAATCACTGGGGAAAATATAACTTTGCAATAAATTGGCGTGCGTAATATCAGTTTTGCGTTTTTATTGCAGCGCATGATGTCAATAGAGTGTTTTTCTCGAAAATCGTAGTCCAACACCTAATAAATAAATTTAATGCACTGATTTATAGATGCTTTAGTCGAATTTGAAATCGTATGAATCTTAACTGGTACAAATTCAGTCAGGCATTCCTTGTTTATTATGTGATCTAAAGCACGCTTTAAAAGCAAGTCGATCGGGCATTTTCAGCATTTAAGTCAGACATTGCCTAATGACGATGTTTTGAAAAATAGCCCTTCAGAAAGAAATTTAAATAATTGTTCACCTTTTCGCTACTTACCGATTGAAATCGCAGGTGGCGCCCGTATAATTTGCACGGCTTTTGCTGCTTGACTCAAATGAGTAAAGGCAGTCTTATACGACACGCGACATACCCCGTTCGGGGCAGGAGAGTTCAGCGTCATGTCAGTGTCTCTTTACAGTGTGAAATTAGCCCGGGCCGTGCTGATCATTCAGCTGGTGACCTTTGTCATCATCGGTGCGCTCTTTACCCTGAAAGAGGTTACCTGGGGCGCCTCCGCCTTCGCGGGTGGAGTGGCAGCCTGGCTGCCGAACGTGTTGTTTATGTTTTTGGCCTGGCGCCTGCAGGATCAAACGCCTGCGAAAGGACGTGTTGCCTGGAGCTTCGCCCTCGGTGAAGTGTTGAAGGTGTTCACAACCGTCATTTTCCTCGCGGTGGCGTTGGGTGTGTTTGGAGCGGTCTTCTGGCCACTCGCAATCACGTGGTTATCGGTGCTGGTGGTGCAGATCGTCGC
The DNA here is from genome assembly GCF_024707505.1 of Pantoea sp. SOD02. Taxonomy (GTDB): domain Bacteria; phylum Pseudomonadota; class Gammaproteobacteria; order Enterobacterales; family Enterobacteriaceae; genus Pantoea; species Pantoea symbiotica. Next base: position 4,199,896 of record NZ_CP102604.1, read on the forward strand.
TCCGGCTGTAATTAACAACAAAGGGTAAGAGGCATCATGGCTGCTGGAGAAATCTCTACTCCGCAAGAATACATAGGTCACCACCTGAATAACCTTCAGTTGGACCTGCGTACTTTCGAGTTGGTGAATCCGCACGACGCTCCCGCGACGTTCTGGGTATTAAATATCGATTCCATGTTTTTCTCTGTGGTGCTGGGACTGATTTTCCTGGTGTTGTTCCGTAAAGTGGCGAAAAGCGCTACCAGCGGTGTTCCAGGGAAATTACAAGCGGCTATCGAACTGGTTGTCGGCTTCGTTGATAACAACGTGCGCGACATGTACCACGGTAAAAGCAAACTTATCGCCCCGCTGGCTCTGACGATTTTCGTCTGGGTCTTCCTGATGAACTTCATGGATCTGCTGCCTATCGATTTGCTGCCGTTTATCGGCGAGCACTATTTAGGCCTGCCGGCGCTGCGCGTCGTGCCGTCTGCAGACGTGAACATCACGCTGTCTATGGCGCTGGGCGTATTTATTTTGATTCTGTTCTACAGCATCAAAATGAAAGGCATTGGCGGCTTCACCAAAGAGTTGACGCTGCAGCCTTTTAATCACCCGATCTTCATCCCCATTAACCTGATTCTTGAAGGTGTTAGCCTGCTGTCCAAGCCTGTTTCACTGGGTCTGCGACTGTTCGGTAACATGTATGCGGGTGAGTTGATCTTTATCCTGATTGCCGGCTTGCTGCCGTGGTGGTCGCAGTGGTTGTTGAATGTGCCTTGGGCCATTTTCCACATCCTGATCATTTCGCTGCAGGCTTTCATTTTCATGGTCCTCACGATCGTCTATCTGTCGATGGCATCTGAAGAACATTGATTTTTATCTCAACACTTAAGCTTTTAACTGAAACAAACTGGAGACTGTCATGGAAAACCTGAATATGGATCTGCTGTACATGGCTGCCGCTGTGATGATGGGCCTGGCGGCAATCGGTGCTGCGATCGGTATCGGCATCCTCGGAGGTAAATTCCTGGAAGGCGCCGCGCGTCAACCGGATCTGATCCCTCTGCTGCGTACGCAGTTCTTTGTTGTAATGGGTCTGGTGGATGCAATCCCGATGATCGCTGTAGGTCTGGGTCTCTACGTGATGTTTGCTGTCGCTTAAACCTGGTAGCCTTGTTCACTCATGGCACCTGGTGTGATGAGGGACGGATTCTGCCGTTTATCTCTGATAGCGGCAGAGCAAGTTAACTTAATAAGAGGCATTGTGCTGTGAACATTAATGCAACAATCCTCGGCCAGGCCATCGCGTTCATTCTGTTTGTCGCGTTCTGCATGAAGTACGTATGGCCGCCGATTATGGCTGCCATCGAAAAGCGCCAGAAAGAAATTGCTGAAGGCCTTGCTTCTGCTGAGCGCGCGAAGAAAGATTTAGATCTCGCGCAGGCCAATGCGACCGACCAGCTGAAAAAAGCGAAAGAAGACGCTCAGGTCATTATCGAGCAGGCGAACAAACGCCGTGCCCAGATTCTGGACGAAGCGAAAACCGAAGCTGAGACTGAACGTAACCGCATCGTGGCACAGGCGCAGGCAGAAATTGATGCCGAGCGTTCGCGTGCCCGTGAAGAGCTGCGTAAGCAAGTCGCGTTGCTGGCATTAGCTGGCGCCGAGAAAATCATCGAACGTTCCGTGGATGAAGCTGCTAACAGCGACATCGTTGATAAACTGGTCGCTGAACTGTAAGGAGGGAGGGGCTGATGTCTGATCTGATTACTGTAGCTCGCCCCTACGCCAAAGCAGCTTTTGACTTTGCTGTTGAGCATCAAAGCATCGATCGCTGGCAATCAATGCTGGCGTTTGCCGCAGAAGTGGCTCGCAACGAACAGATCGCAGATCTTCTTTCCGGTGCGCTTGCACCGGAAGCGTTATCTGCTTCTTTCATTGCAGTTTGTGGCGATCAACTTGATGAAAACGCCCAGAACCTGATTAAGGTAATGGCCGAAAACGGACGTTTGACAGCGCTTCCAGCGGTACTGGCTCAGTACATTCAACTGCGTGACGCTTATGAAGCGACAGCCGAAGTTGATGTGATTTCTGCCAGCACGCTGAGTGACAGTCAGCTGACTAAAATCAGCGCCGCGATGGAAAAACGTCTGTCACGTAAAGTTAAGCTGAATTGCAAAATTGATAAGTCTGTAATGGCAGGTGTGGTTATCCGTGCGGGTGACCTGGTCATTGATGGCAGCGTACGCGGCCGTCTTGATCGTCTGGCAGACGTCTTGCAGTCTTAAGGGGACTGGAGCATATGCAACTGAATTCCACCGAAATCAGCGAACTGATCAAGCAGCGCATTGCTCAGTTCAATGTCGTGAGTGAAGCTCACAACGAAGGTACTATTGTTTCTGTAAGTGACGGTATCATCCGCGTACACGGCCTGGCCGATGTCATGCAGGGTGAGATGATTGCCCTGCCGGGCAACCGTTACGCTATCGCACTGAACCTCGAGCGTGACTCGGTTGGTGCAGTAGTGATGGGCCCGTATGCTGACCTCGCGGAAGGCATGAAAGTAAAATGTACGGGTCGTATTTTAGAAGTTCCAGTTGGCCGTGGCCTGCTGGGCCGTGTGGTGAACACCCTGGGTGCACCGATCGACGGTAAAGGCGCAATCGAAAACGACGGCTTCTCGCCTGTTGAAGTGATTGCACCGGGCGTTATCGACCGTCAGTCAGTAGACCAGCCTGTTCAGACCGGTTACAAATCTGTCGATGCGATGATTCCAATCGGCCGTGGCCAGCGTGAGCTGATCATCGGTGACCGTCAGACCGGTAAAACCGCAATGGCAATCGACGCCATCATCAACCAGCGCGATTCAGGCATCAAGTGTGTCTACGTTGCGATTGGCCAGAAAGCGTCAACCATTTCTAACGTAGTTCGCAAACTGGAAGAGCACGGCGCGCTGGCTAACACCATCGTGGTTGTCGCTTCTGCTTCTGAATCTGCAGCACTGCAGTACCTGTCACCGTACGCCGGTTGTGCGATGGGTGAGTACTTCCGTGACCGCGGTGAAGATGCACTGATCGTGTACGATGACCTGTCTAAGCAGGCTGTTGCTTACCGTCAGATTTCTCTGCTGCTGCGCCGTCCACCAGGTCGTGAAGCATTCCCTGGCGACGTGTTCTATCTCCACTCTCGTCTGCTGGAGCGTGCATCACGCGTTAGCGCTGACTACGTTGAGCGCTTCACCAACGGTGAAGTGAAAGGCCAGACCGGTTCTCTGACCGCACTGCCAATCATCGAAACTCAGGCGGGTGACGTTTCTGCGTTCGTTCCGACCAACGTAATCTCGATTACTGATGGTCAGATCTTCCTGGAATCTAACCTGTTCAACTCCGGTATTCGTCCAGCCGTTAACCCGGGTATCTCGGTATCCCGTGTTGGTGGTGCTGCACAGACCAAGATCATCAAGAAACTGTCCGGTGGTATTCGTACCGCGCTGGCACAGTATCGTGAACTGGCTGCGTTCTCTCAGTTCGCTTCCGATCTGGACGATGCAACGCGTAAACAGCTGAGCCACGGTCAGAAAGTGACCGAGCTGTTGAAACAGAAACAGTATGCGCCGATGTCCGTCGCGCAACAGGGTCTGGTGCTGTTTGCTGCTGAGCGCGGCTATCTGAACGATGTTGAACTGGCGAAAGTCGGCAGCTTCGAAGCCGCTCTGCTGGCGTTCGCGGATCGCGATCACGCTGAGCTGATGGCTGAAATCAACCAAGCGGGTAACTTCAATAACGAAATCGAAGAGAAGCTGAAAGGCCTCCTCGAAACGTTTAAAGCAACCCAGTCCTGGTAATGTCTGGCGGCTTGTCTGAAAAGGCAGGCCGCAAGGCTTTGAGGAGAAGCTAATGGCCGGCGCAAAAGAAATACGTAGTAAGATCGGAAGCGTAAAAAATACGCAGAAGATCACCAAAGCGATGGAAATGGTCGCCGCCTCCAAAATGCGTAAAACGCAGGAACGCATGGCGGCCAGCCGTCCGTATGCAGATACCATGCGCAAAGTGATTGGTCACCTTGCTCTGGGTAATCTGGAATACAAGCACCCTTACCTGGATGAGCGTGACGTTAAGCGCGTCGGCTACCTGGTCGTTTCGACTGACCGCGGGCTTTGTGGTGGTTTGAACATTAACCTGTTCAAAAAATTGCTGGCAGATATGAAAGGCTGGGCTGATAAAGGCGTACAGAGCGATCTGGCCGTTATCGGTTCGAAAGGCAATTCATTCTTCGGCTCTGTAGGTGGCAACATCGTGGCACAGGTCACCGGTATGGGCGATAAGCCTGCACTGTCTGATTTGATCGGCCCGGTAAAAGTGATGTTGCAGGCCTATGATGAAGGTCGCATCGACAAGCTGTATATCGTTGCCAACAAGTTTAATAACACCATGTCTCAGACTCCGACCATTACCCAACTGCTGCCGTTACCGCCAGCGGAAGGTGAAGAAGAGATGAAGGCGAAGACCTGGGATTACCTGTACGAACCCGATCCGAAAGCGCTGCTGGATACCCTGCTGCGTCGTTACGTCGAATCGCAGGTTTATCAGGGTGTGGTGGAAAACCTGGCCAGTGAGCAGGCCGCACGTATGGTTGCGATGAAAGCTGCAACCGATAACGGCGGAAACCTGATCAAAGAGCTGCAGTTGGTTTACAACAAAGCTCGTCAGGCCAGCATCACCCAGGAACTTACCGAGATCGTCTCGGGAGCCTCCGCGGTTTAACCAGGCATATATCCTGTCGCGCGAGCGCGGCTGGGTATTTTCGTATTAGGTAGAGGATTCAAGATGGCAGCTGGAAAGATTGTCCAGATTATCGGCGCCGTAGTTGACGTCGAATTCCCTCAGGACGCGGTACCGCAGGTATACAGCGCTCTCGAGGTGAAAAATGGTGATGCTCGTCTGGTGCTGGAAGTTCAGCAGCAGCTGGGTGGTGGCGTGGTTCGTACCATCGCCATGGGTACTTCTGACGGCCTGAAGCGCGGTCTGGAAGTTACTGACCTGAAAAAACCTATCCAGGTTCCGGTTGGTAAAGCAACCCTCGGCCGTATCATGAACGTATTGGGTGAGCCAATCGACATGAAAGGCGACCTGCAGAATGACGACGGCACTGTAGTAGAGGTTTCCTCTATTCACCGTGCAGCACCTTCTTATGAAGATCAGTCTAACTCGCAGGAACTGCTGGAAACCGGCATCAAGGTAATCGACCTGATGTGTCCGTTCGCTAAGGGCGGTAAAGTCGGTCTGTTCGGTGGTGCGGGTGTAGGTAAAACCGTAAACATGATGGAGCTGATCCGTAACATTGCGGCTGAGCACTCAGGTTATTCGGTATTTGCTGGCGTGGGTGAGCGTACTCGTGAGGGTAACGACTTCTACCACGAAATGACTGACTCCAACGTTATCGATAAAGTAGCGCTGGTGTATGGCCAGATGAACGAGCCGCCGGGTAACCGTCTGCGCGTAGCACTGACCGGCTTGACCATGGCGGAAAAATTCCGTGATGAAGGCCGTGACGTTCTGCTGTTCATCGACAACATCTATCGTTACACCCTGGCCGGTACTGAAGTATCAGCACTGCTGGGTCGTATGCCATCTGCGGTAGGCTATCAGCCAACGCTGGCAGAAGAGATGGGTGTGTTGCAGGAGCGTATTACCTCCACGAAGACTGGTTCAATCACTTCTGTTCAGGCCGTTTACGTTCCTGCGGATGACTTGACTGACCCGTCACCAGCAACCACCTTTGCTCACTTAGACTCAACCGTTACGCTGAGCCGTCAGATCGCCTCTCTGGGTATCTACCCAGCCGTTGACCCGCTGGATTCAACCAGCCGTCAGCTGGATCCACTGATCGTGGGTCAGGAGCACTATGACGTTGCGCGTGGCGTGCAGTCTCTGCTGCAGCGTTACCAGGAACTGAAAGACATCATCGCCATCCTCGGTATGGACGAGCTGTCTGAAGAAGACAAACTGTTGGTGGCACGTGCGCGTAAGATTCAGCGCTTCCTGTCTCAGCCGTTCTTCGTTGCTGAAGTCTTCACCGGTTCTCCAGGTAAGTACGTGACCCTGAAAGACACCATCCGTGGCTTCAAAGGCATCATGGAAGGCGAATTCGACCACCTGCCAGAGCAGGCGTTCTACATGGTCGGCGCTATCGAAGAAGCCGTAGAAAAAGCGAAGAAACTGTAATTTAGGTTTCCCAGGAGGAATGGTATGGCTATGACTTATCATCTGGACGTGGTCAGCGCGGAGCAACAAATGTTCTCCGGTCTGGTCGAGCGTATCCAGGTGTCAGGTAGCGAAGGTGAGTTGGGGATTCGTCCTGGCCACGCCCCGCTGCTGACAGCCATCAAGCCTGGTATGATTCACATCGTGAAACAGCACGGCGAAGAGGAGTTTATTTACCTCTCTGGCGGCGTGCTGGAAGTTCAGCCTGGCAGCACCACCGTTCTGGCCGACACCGCGATTCGCGGCGAAGATCTGGACGAAGCGCGCGCGCTGGAAGCGAAACGTAAAGCAGAAGAGCACATGAACAGCAGTCACGGCGACGTGGACTATGCTCAGGCTTCTGCGGAACTGGCGAAAGCCATCGCGAAACTGCGTGTCATCGAGCTGACCAAAAAAGCGATGTAATCAGGCTTTATGCGTCACGAAATGCCAGCCCTTTGGGTTGGCATTTTTTTTTGCCCAATAAACATCATCTCGTAGCGTCGCCCTTGATGGCGACCACCAGCCGACCTCGATCCGCTTTCCCCAACCCCGCTAATTTCGACCCGAGAAAAATGTAGTAATCTCAGGGCTAAACCTTACACTTTCGACAGTTGAAGAGAATCAGGATAGTTATGTCTACGAACGCGATGAGTGTGGTGATCTTAGCCGCTGGCAAAGGCACCCGAATGTATTCCGACCTGCCTAAAGTTCTGCACACCCTTGCAGGTAAACCGATGGTTCAACACGTGATTGATGCCGCAACCGGTTTGGGCGCCCAGCAGATCCACTTGGTTTATGGCCACGGCGGAGATTTGCTGCAATCGACGTTAGCGCCTAACGCACTCAACTGGGTGCTGCAGGCCGAACAACTCGGTACCGGCCACGCGATGCAGCAGGCTGCACCTTTCTTTGCCGATGACGAAGATATTCTGATGTTGTACGGCGACGTGCCGCTGATTTCGCAGGCCAGCTTGCAACGTCTGCGCGACGCGAAACCCGCAGGCGGCATTGGCTTACTCACCGTGGTTCTGGATAACCCAACCGGCTACGGCCGTATTGTGCGTGAAAACGGCACGGTGACCGGCATTATTGAGCAGAAAGATGCCTCGCCAGAACAGCTGAAAATTCAGGAAATTAACACCGGCATCCTGATTGCCAACGGCGGCGACCTCAAGCGCTGGCTGGCGCAGCTTAACAACAACAACGCGCAGGGCGAATTCTATATCACCGATATCATCGCCATGGCGCACCACGAAGGCCGCGTGATCAATGCGGTGCATCCGGCGCGCATCAGCGAAACCGACGGCGTCAACAACCGCCTGCAGCTGGCAACGCTTGAGCGTGTCTACCAAAGCGAGCAGGCAGAAAAGCTGCTGCTGGCGGGTGTGATGCTGCGCGATCCGGCGCGTTTCGATCTGCGCGGTTCGCTGCAACACGGCCGCGATGTTGAGATCGACACCAACGTGATCATCGAAGGCAAGGTCACGCTCGGCAACCGCGTCAAAATCGGTGCCGGCTGCATCATCAAAAACAGCGTGATTGCTGACGACTGTGAAATCAGCCCCTATTCGGTGATCGAAGATGCAACCTTAGCCGCCGCCTGTACGGTTGGGCCTTTTGCGCGTCTGCGTCCGGGCAGCGAGTTGGCGGAAGAAGCGCACGTGGGCAACTTCGTAGAGATGAAGAAAGCCACGCTCGGTAAAGGCTCCAAAGCCGGTCATCTCTCTTATCTTGGCGATGCGGAAATTGGCGCGGGTGTGAATATCGGCGCGGGCACCATTACCTGTAACTACGATGGCGCCAACAAATCCAAAACCATCATTGGCGACAACGTGTTTATCGGTTCGGATACCCAGCTGGTGGCGCCGGTCAGCGTGGCGAGCGGAGCGACCATCGCCGCAGGCACCACAATAATGAAAGATGTGTTAGCTGCGGATCTGGTCTACAACCGTAAAGAGCAGAATCAAAAATCGGGCTGGCAGCGCCCTGTTAAGAAAAAATAAATTTTAAAGGCCGACAACGATCGGCCTGTTTGCAGTGCCAATTACCCTTAATAATTCGAGTTTTAGGAAGGCGGCAAGAGTGTGAATCCTCAGGAGCTTACTTAAGTAAGTGACTGAGGTGAGCGCTCGCAGCCAACGCACCTACAACTTGAAGTATGACGGGTAAAATATCCCCACTCTCTACAAGGCTCGGGGAAATCAGGTCGTATGACAACGCAATGGCCGAAAGCCATGAAGTCAGGAAATTACTATGTGTGGAATTGTTGGTGCAGTAGCGCAGCGTGACATTGCAGAAATTCTGCTGGAAGGTTTGCGTCGTCTTGAGTATCGCGGTTATGACTCAGCGGGATTAGCCGTCGTCGATCGTCAGGGCCATATGACGCGCCTGCGTCGTCTGGGTAAAGTGCAGAACCTGGCGGAAGCCGCAGAGCAGCAGCCGCTGATTGGCGGCACCGGTATCGCACACACGCGCTGGGCGACCCACGGTGAACCGTCGGAGGCCAATGCGCATCCGCACGTTTCTGAGCACATCATCATCGTGCACAACGGCATCATTGAAAACCATGAGCCGCTGCGCGCGCAGTTGCTTGAGCGCGGCTATCACTTTGCCTCAGAAACCGACACCGAAGTGGTGGCGCATCTGGTGCATTGGGAGCAGAAGCAGGGCGGCACGCTGCGTGAAGTGGTGCTGCGCGTCATTCCGCAGCTGCGCGGTGCGTATGGCATGGTGATCATGGACAGCCGCGATCCTTCGCTGCTGGTGGCGGCGCGTTCCGGTAGCCCGCTGGTGATTGGCCGTGGCGTGGGTGAAAACTTTATTGCTTCCGATCAGCTGGCACTGCTGCCGGTGACGCGTCGCTTCATCTATCTGGAAGAGGGCGATATTGCCGAGATCACCCGCCGCGAAGTCACCATTATCGATCGTGATGGTAAAACGGCTAAGCGCGCCGAAATCGAATCGACTGCGCAGTACGATGCTGGCGATAAAGGCATCTATCGTCACTACATGCAGAAAGAGATTTACGAGCAGCCGAACGCGATTAAAAACACCATCACCGGTCGTTTCAATCACGGTGAAGTCGATCTCAGCGAGCTGGGCCCGGATGCTGAGAAGCTGCTGAGCCAGGTCGAACATATTCAGATCATCGCCTGCGGTACGTCATACAACTCCGGCATGGTTTCGCGTTACTGGTTTGAGTCGCTGGCTAATCTGCCTTGTGATGTGGAAATCGCTTCGGAATTCCGTTATCGCAAATCTGCGGTGCGTAAAAATAGTCTGCTGATCACGCTGTCACAATCGGGTGAAACCGCCGATACGCTGGCGGCGTTGCGCCTGTCAAAAGAGCTGGGTTATCTCGGTTCGCTGGCGATCTGTAACGTGGCCGGTTCATCGCTGGTGCGCGAGTCAGATTTGGCGCTGATGACCAAAGCCGGTACCGAAATTGGCGTTGCCTCGACCAAAGCCTTCACCACGCAGCTGGCAGTATTGCTGATGCTGGTGGCGAAACTCGGGCGTCTGCACGGCATGAAAGCCGAAACCGAGCACGAGATTGTGCACGCGCTGCAGGCTTTGCCGAGCCGCATCGAGCAGATGCTGGCGCAGGACAAAGTGATCGAAAATCTGGCGGAAGGTTTCTCGGATAAACATCACGCGCTGTTCCTTGGCCGTGGCGATCAGTATCCAATCGCTATGGAAGGCGCGCTGAAGCTGAAAGAGATCTCCTACATCCACGCCGAAGCCTATGCGGCGGGCGAGCTGAAGCACGGCCCGCTGGCGCTGATTGATGCGGATATGCCAGTGATCGTGGTCGCGCCGAACAACGAACTGCTGGAGAAGCTGAAATCCAATATTGAAGAGGTGCGCGCGCGCGGCGGTTTGCTGTACGTGTTTGCCGATCAGGATGCAGGTTTCAGCGACAGCGATGGCATGAAAATCATCTCTCTGCCGCATGTAGAAGAGGTGATTGCACCGATCTTCTACACCGTGCCGTTACAGCTGCTCTCGTATCATGTGGCGCTGATTAAAGGCACCGACGTTGACCAACCACGTAACCTGGCGAAATCGGTTACCGTTGAATAAACTGCTATAAGAGTGGGCCCGCAACGGGCCCGCTTCATTTCTGCACGCTGTCATATAACTGTCATATTTCGTACATTTCACTGTCATCAAACTGTCCTATTTTCCCTCCAGCAGCAATCACGACTCCTACTAAAATGGCATTGAGCCTGATTTTTTTAAATCCCCTGGAGGGAACATGACACTGATGCGTAGCACCGTAGCCCGAATCCTCGCCGCCACCTTCGCAGTAAGCGCGGTCTCTGCTTTTGCAGCAACCGATCTGACGGGCGCAGGCGGGACATTCCCGGCGCCGGTTTATGCCAAGTGGGCAGCCGAGTACCAGCAAGCCACCGGTAGCAAAATCAACTATCAGGGTATTGGTTCTTCAGGCGGCGTGAAGCAAATCATCGCTAAAACCGTCGATTTCGGTGCGTCTGATGCGCCAATGAAAGAAGAAGATCTGCAGAAAAACGGCCTGTTCCAGTTCCCTACCGTAATCGGTGGCGTGGTGCTGGCAGTTAACATCCCAGGTGTGAAATCAGGTGAACTGACTCTCGACGGTAAAACCGTGGGCGACATCTACCTCGGTACCATCAAAAAGTGGAACGACCCGGCGATCACTAAACTGAACCCAGGCGTGAAACTGCCAGATTCCAACATCAACGTGGTTCGCCGCGCTGACGGTTCCGGTACTTCATTCGTCTTCACCAGTTACCTGGCGAAAGTGAACGAAGAGTGGAACAGCAAAATCGGTAAAGGTAACACCGTTAACTGGCCGACCGGTCTGGGCGGTAAAGGTAACGACGGCGTGGCCGCATTCGTACAGCGTCTGCCGGGTTCAATTGGCTATGTGGAATACGCTTACGCCAAGCAGAACAACCTGACCTACACCAAACTGGTTGATGCCGACGGTAAAGCGGTCGCACCAAGCGAAGAGAGCTTTGCGAACGCCGCGAAAGGCGCAGACTGGAGCAAAACCTTTGCTCAGGATCTGACCTTCCAGAAAGGCAACGCAGCATGGCCGATCACCTCAACCACCTTCATCCTGATTTACAAAGATCAGGCGAATGCGGAGAAAGGTAGCGAAGTACTGAAGTTCTTCGACTGGGCTTACAAAGGTGGCAGCAAAACCGCAACCGACCTGGATTACGCCGCGCTGCCAGAAAGCGTAGCTAACCAGATTCGTGCAGCGTGGAAAGCGAACATCAAAGATAGCTCCGGTAAAGCGCTGTACCAGTAACAGATTTACCTGGCCAGCCGAGACGGCTGGCCAACCCCAATGGGCGGCCTGCGTGCCGCCCTGACATCCCCCTGAGAACAGAGAATTCTATGGCTGCCACTAAGCCGACGTTCAAAGCCCCCGGTAAACAAGGCGACATGATTTTCGGCGCGCTGGTGAAGCTATCCGCGCTTATCGTGTTGTTGTTGATGGGCGGCATTATCGTCTCCCTGATTTTCTCCTCCTGGCCAAGCATCCAAAAATTTGGTTTCTCTTTCCTGTGGAATAAAACCTGGGATGCGCCAAACGAACAATTTGGTGCGCTGGTACCGATTTACGGCACCCTCGTCACCTCGATTATTGCCTTGATCATTGCCGTGCCGGTGAGCTTCGGCATTGCGCTGTTCCTGACGGAACTGGCGCCAGGCTGGCTGCGTCGCCCGCTGGGCACCGCCATTGAGCTGCTGGCGGCGATCCCCAGCATCGTTTACGGCATGTGGGGCCTGTTTGTTTTCGCCCCGCTGTTCGCCGAATATTTCCAGACGCCGGTGGGTAACGTGATGTCGAATATCCCGATTGTCGGCACGCTGTTCTCTGGCCCGGCATTCGGTATCGGTATTCTGGCGGCGGGCGTGATTCTCGCCATCATGATCATTCCGTACATCGCCTCGGTGATGCGCGACGTGTTTGAACAAACGCCGGTGATGATGAAAGAGTCGGCTTACGGTATCGGCTGCACCACGTGGGAAGTGATCTGGCGCATCGTGCTGCCGTTCACCAAAAACGGCGTGATTGGCGGCGTGATGCTCGGCCTGGGCCGCGCATTGGGTGAAACCATGGCGGTGACCTTTATCATCGGTAACACCTACCAGCTCGACAGCGCCTCGCTCTTTATGCCGGGCAACAGTATTACTTCCGCGCTGGCCAACGAATTCGCCGAAGCGGAATCCGGCGTCCACGTGGCAGCACTGATGGAACTGGGTCTGATCCTGTTCGTGATTACCTTTATCGTGCTGGCGATCTCCAAACTGATGATCCTGCGTCTGGCGAAGAGTGAAGGAGCCCGTTCATGACCGCTATTGAAGTTCAGGCTCGCGCTGAGCTGGAAGCCTCGCGCCGCAAAATGCAGGCGTGGCGCAGTACCAAAAACAAAATTGCTCTGACGCTGTCGCTGATGACCATGGCATTCGGTCTGTTCTGGCTGGTGTGGATTCTGTTCACCACCATTACGCGCGGTGTTGATGGTTTGAGCTGGTCGCTGTTTACCGAATCGACGCCGCCGCCGAATACCGCGGGCGGTGGTTTGGCAAACGCCTTAGTCGGCAGTGGTTTACTGATTTTCTGGTCGACGATCGTCGGAACGCCGCTCGGCATCATGGCCGGGATTTATCTGGCGGAATATGGCCGTAAACACTGGCTGGCGGAAGTGATTCGCTTCATCAACGACATTCTGCTGTCAGCACCGTCGATTGTGGTGGGCCTTTTCGTCTACACCATCGTGGTATCGCAGATGCAGCACTTCTCCGGTTGGGCTGGCGTGGTAGCGCTGGCGCTGCTGCAAATCCCGATTGTGATTCGTACCTCCGAAAACATGCTGCGTCTGGTACCAGATAGCATGCGTGAAGCGGCTTACGCGCTGGGTACGCCGAAGTGGAAGATGATTTCGGCGATTACGCTGAAAGCGTCAGTTTCCGGCATCATCACCGGTGTGCTGTTGGCCGTGGCGCGTATCGCCGGTGAAACCGCACCGCTGCTGTTCACTGCGCTGTCGAACCAGTTCTGGAGCACCGACATGATGCAGCCGATTGCAAACCTGCCGGTCACCATCTTTAAATTCGCCATGAGCCCGTTTGCCGAGTGGCAAAGTCTGGCGTGGGCAGGTGTGCTGATTATTACCGTGTGCGTGCTGCTACTGAACATTGTGGCGCGTGTGGTTTTCGCCAAGGGCAAACACTAATTTCCCGGCGCGGCTTCGGCGGCGCTGCTTATGAGAGACGAGAATGAGTAACGTGACTTCATCAGCCGGTAAAATTCAGGTCCGTAATCTGAACTTCTATTACGGTAAGTTTCACGCGCTGAAAAACATCAACCTGGATATCACCAAAAACCAGGTGACCGCGTTTATCGGCCCATCAGGCTGCGGTAAATCCACTTTGCTGCGCACCTTCAACAAAATGTACTCGCTCTATCCGGAGCAGCGTGCAGAAGGTGACATCCTGCTGGATGGCGATAACATTCTGGCTTCTAATCAGGATATCGCCCTGCTGCGCGCGCGCGTCGGCATGGTGTTCCAGAAGCCGACGCCGTTCCCGATGTCGATTTATGACAACATCGCCTTCGGCGTGCGTCTGTTTGAAAAGCTGTCGCGTGCCGATATGGATGAGCGCGTTCAGTGGGCGCTGACCAAAGCCGCGCTGTGGAATGAAACCAAAGACAAGCTGCATCAGAGCGGTTACAGTCTCTCCGGCGGTCAGCAGCAGCGTTTGTGCATCGCGCGCGGCATCGCCATTCGCCCGGAAGTGCTGTTGCTGGATGAGCCTTGTTCAGCGCTGGATCCGATCTCAACCGGTCGTATCGAAGAGCTGATCACCGAACTGAAGCAGGATTACACTGTGGTAATCGTGACCCACAACATGCAGCAGGCCGCGCGTTGTTCTGACCACACCGCTTTCATGTATCTGGGCGAGCTGATTGAGTTCAGCGATACCGATACCTTGTTCACTAAGCCCGCACAGAAGCAGACCGAAGATTACATCACCGGTCGTTACGGCTGATTCAGGAGACGCACATGGATAATTTAAATCTGAACAAACACATCTCCGGTCAGTTCAACGCGGAGCTGGAGCACATTCGCACGCAAGTGATGATCATGGGCGGCATGGTTGAGAAGCAGCTGATGGACGCTATCACCGCGATGCACAACCAGGATGGCGAGCTGGCGCGTCACGTGATCGACGGCGACCAGAAGGTCAACATGATGGAAGTGGAGATTGATGAAGCCTGCGTGCGCATCATCGCCAAACGCCAGCCCACCGCCAGCGATTTGCGTCTGGTAATGGCGATCATCAAGACCATTTCTGAACTGGAACGCATTGGCGATGTGGCGGAAAAAATCAGCCGCACCGCGCTGGAGAAGTTCAGCCAGCAGCATCTACCATTGCTGGTGAGTCTTGAAGCGCTCGGACATCACACCGTGCAGATGCTGCATGACGTGCTGGATGCGTTTGCGCGCATGGATCTCAACGAAGCCATCAAAATCTACCGTGAAGACAAGAAGGTGGATAAAGAGTACGAAGGCATCGTGCGTCAGCTGATGACCTACATGATGGAAGATCCGCGCACCATTCCAAGCGTGCTGACCGCGCTGTTCTGCGCGCGCGCCATCGAGCGTATCGGCGATCGCTGCCAGAACATCTGCGAAATTATCTTCTATTTCGTTAAAGGTCAGGATTTCCGTCATGTGGGCGGCGACAAGCTGGATGAACTGCTGTCGGGCGACGACGGCAGCAATAAACCCTCTTGATTGATGTGTCGGCGGCCCGTTGCCACTGTGGCTAACGGGCTGCCTGCTTAAATTCTGTCTGTTCTCGGCGATTCCCTCTCTTTATACTTGGCGCACTTTTTTCTGCCAGGTGCTGTTACATGTCCTCCCCAACTCCTAAAAAACAAGCCATTACACCGGCGAAAGCCATGGTGGCCGCGATCAGCGGCTACGCGATGGACGGATTCGATCTGCTGATTCTTGGTTTTATGCTGCCGGCGATCAGCGTCTCGCTGGCGCTCGATCCTTCTCAGGCCGGTTCGCTGGTGACCTGGACGCTGATCGGTGCGGTGATCGGCGGCATTGTGTTTGGTCATCTGAGCGATCGTTATGGCCGCATCCGCATTCTCACCGTCACCATTTTGGTGTTCTCGGTGTTCACTGGATTGTGCGCGGTGGCGCAAGGTTATTGGGATCTGCTGGCGTATCGCACGCTGGCGGGTGTGGGATTGGGCGGTGAGTTCGGCATCGGCATGGCGCTGATTGCCGAAGCCTGGCCGAAAGAGAAGCGCAACCGCGCCTCGGCGTGGGTGGGCATTGGCTGGCAGCTCGGTGTATTGTTGGCGGCCTTTATCACGCCGCCGCTGCTGAGCGTGATTGGCTGGCGTGGCATGTTCCTCGTCGGTTTGCTGCCAGCGCTGGTGTCGTTTGTGATTCGCCGCAGCATGGGCGAGCCGGAAGGCTTTACCCGTCACGTTGAGAAAACGCCGCAGCTCTCCTTTGGTGCACGCATTAAATTGCTGTTCGCCGATCGCGCCACCAGCAAAGCCAGCCTGGGGATTTTCATTCTCTGCTCGGTGCAGAACTTTGGTTACTACGGATTGATGATCTGGATGCCGAGCTATCTGTCATCCAACTTCGGTTTCAGCCTGACCAAATCTGGTTTGTGGACCGCCGTCACGGTGGTGGGCATGACGTTCGGCATCTGGCTGTTTGGCGTGCTGGCCGATCGTTTCGCGCGCTGGAAAATCTTCCTGCTGTATCAGTTCGGCGCAGTGGTGATGGTGGTGGTGTATGCGCAGCTGCGCGATCCGACGGTGATGCTGTTTACCGGCGCGCTGATGGGAATGTTTGTAAACGGCATGATTGGCGGCTACGGCGCGCTGATTTCCGACACCTTCCCACCGCAGGCACGCGCGACGGCGCAGAACGTGTTGTTTAATTTGGGACGTGGCGTAGGCGGATTTGGTCCATTGGTGATTGGCCTGCTGGCGACCAATATCTCTTTCACCGCCGCGATTACGCTGCTGGCGCTGATTTATCTGCTGGATATCGCCGCCACGCTGTTCCTGCTGCCGAAGAAGCAGAGCAACGAGGATTCGTTAGGCGCGATTGGTTAAGTTTGTGGTCGCCATGAATGGCGACCCTACACCTGAACGAATGTAGGGTCGGCATTTATGCCGACCTGGTTGATTACCGCACCTTACTTCAACAAATCCCAGCCACGCGCGCTCCACAGATCCGGCAACTGCGCCATATCATCAAAGCGCGTCACCAGCGGATGATCTAATTCAGGATTGTGCGCATCGGCGCAGTAGTAAAACACCGGAATCCCGGCCGCGATCCCCGCGCGCGCGCCAGCCTCGGAATCATCCACCAGAATGCACTTCTCAATCGGCACCTGCATCTGCTCGGCGGCGTGATACATCAGCTCAGGATCTGGCTTCCAGTGATTAATGTCATAACCGCTATACAGCTTGCCATCGAGATACGGCAGCATGCCGGTCAATCCCAGCGAATGCTGCATCTTCTTCACCGTGCCGTTTGAAACCACGCACATCGGCACGTTGACACTTTCCACCAGCGCTTTGGCACCGGCAATCGGCTTTAAATCGAGATCAAACAATCTAGCCACTTCGGCACGATAGGCGGTTTCCACCTCTTCAAGCGGCAATTCAACCTGATGTTCTGCCGCCACATCGCGGATGATGTCGTAGAGCTTCACCCCTTTATACTGCTCAAACATCTGCTGCAGAGAGCGTTCAATACCGTAGCGGGCAAAGGTGTTGACGTAAGCTTGCGTACAGATCACTTCGCTGTCGACCAGCGTGCCGTCGCAATCAAAAAAAATACATTCAACCGACATCGCACATCATCCTTTTGTTAAACAATAAGCTGACACTCTAGCGCACTGAGCGCAGAAAGCGACCCTGAGCAACCGGTTGCGAAAAATCAGTGTTTTGCCGCGCTAAACTCTATAGGATACGCGGCGATAAATTTTTTAGCGGAACAGTGGAATGACTAATCAGGGCCTTTTGCAGCGCATCTTCAAACTGCAGGAACACGGAACCACCGTGCGTACCGAAGTGATTGCCGGTTGCACGACTTTCCTGACGATGGTGTACATCGTTTTCGTTAACCCGCAAATTCTCGGTGTGGCGGGCATGGATACGCAGGCAGTGTTTGTTACTACCTGCTTGATTGCCGCGTTCGGCAGCATTCTGATGGGGCTGGTGGCGAATCTGCCAGTGGCGCTGGCACCGGCGATGGGCCTGAATGCCTTCTTCGCCTTTGTGGTGGTCGGTGCCATGGGTTATTCCTGGCAGATTGGTATGGGTGCGATTTTCTGGGGCGCGCTGGGTCTGCTGATCCTTACGCTGCTGCGCGTGCGTTACTGGATGATTGCCAACATTCCGCTCAGCCTGCGCGTGGGTATCACCGCCGGTATCGGCCTGTTTATCGCCATGATGGGGCTGAAAAACGCCGGTATCATCGTGCCAAACGCCGATACCATCGTTGCCGTTGGCAATCTGACCTCGCATAGCGTGCTGCTTGGGGCGCTCGGTTTCTTCATCATCGCGATTCTGGCTTCTCGCAATATCCATGCGGCGGTGCTGGTGTCGATTGTGGTGACGACCGCGCTGGGCCTGATCATTGGCGATGTGAAATTCAGCGGTGTGTTCGCGGCGCCGCCTGCGATCACTTCCGTTGTCGGCCAGGTCGATATCAAAGGCGCGTTCAACATCGGCATGGCCGGTGTGATCTTCTCCTTTATGCTGGTAAACCTGTTCGACTCATCCGGTACGCTGATTGGCGTAACCGATAAAGCCGGGCTGACCGACGAGAAAGGCACTTTCCCGCGCATGAAGCAGGCGCTGTACGTTGATAGCATCAGTTCGGTGACCGGTTCGCTGATTGGTACCTCATCGGTGACCGCCTACATTGAAAGCTCGTCCGGCGTGGCGATCGGCGGTCGCACCGGCCTGATGGCGGTGATTACCGGCATTCTGTTCCTGCTGGTGATGTTCCTGTCACCGCTGGCGGCGATGGTGCCTTCTTATGCGGCGGCGGGTGCGCTGATTTACGTTGGCGTATTGATGACGGCGTCGCTTTCACGCGTGCCGTGGGACGATCTCACCGAAGCGGTGCCAGCGTTTGTTACTGCGGCGATGATGCCTTTCAGCTTCTCGATCACCGAAGGTATCGCGCTGGGCTTTATTTCTTACTGCGTGATGAAGTTGGGAACCGGCCGCTGGCGTGAAATCAGCCCATGCGTGGTGGTAGTCGCGCTGCTGTTCGTGCTGAAAATTGTCTTTATCGACGCTCACTAAATAGAAGAGGCCGCTGATGCGGCCTTTTTTACGGATGTCCCATCTCATGCGGCGTGACCAAACTGGTCAGGCGCAGTGTACGCGGCCCGATGTTGGGTTTGCTCATCTCGACATCGCGCAGCGCTTGCCACTGCTGCGCGCCATCAATCTCCCACAAGTGTAAGCGTTCGGTGCCGGGCGACAGCGCGCACGACCACACCAACGTCGGCTCAGCATCACACACCGCCTGAATATCGGGGAACACAGTGGAACGTAGCCGACCGGCTGCAGGGTGCAAACGCAGTGAATCAATGCCGCTATCGGTTTCGCCGGTGAGCTTGAGAATGCTTTGGCGCAGCGTCCAGATTTGCGTCAGCGCTTCCATAAAATCCTGCTGCGCGTTGATCCAGGCTTTTTCGCCGGAGGAGAGATCCTGCGTCAGCATGTCCTGCGTTTGACGGCTGTGCGCGCGCACAATTTCCATATCCAATCCGGCGCGACCGCCTTCTTCGGCCAGCAGCACACCGATGGTGTTTCCGGCGTAGGAAATGCTGAAGTCGGGCAGGTTGGCATCGGCAAAGCAGGGGCGTCCGCTGCTGGAGGTCGTCAGCGCGGGGAGTTCGCGAATGCCGTAAACGCGTAACATCAGTTGCGCCAGCAGTTCGCGCGCGGCAAGAAAGCGTCCGCGACGCTTGTCAGCGAAGCGCTGAGCGCTGTTGATCACTTCCTGTGGCACCCGCATATTCCCGGAAGAAAAGGGCGGATTACCTATCCAACGTACAAAATGACTAGCCATCTGTCGCTCCGTGAAAATGGTCGAATAATCATCAGTGCTATTGTAAGAATTTTCTCATGGGTTTGCATCCGGCTTAAGATGGAATAGGCGATATTTCAGATAAGGACGAAGCCAGGCGGCAATCCCATTTGGCAACTTTGCATAGAACGCTTTTGCAGATTCGTGTCTCAACGGATGCCGAACGGCCTGATGTGGTGTAGGATTTGGACAGTAAAAAGGCACAGTGAAGTGCGCTAACCAATTCATTCATCTGCCAATCGTGCGCATCTTAGAAGCATGCACGTCGGAGTTTTCTATGTCAGTTACCGCTATTTCTCGCCAGGAATCGATCTCGCTTGATGAGTTTCGTCACGGCATGCGTCGCTTAACCGCGGGTGTTTCTCTGGTTACCACCGAATTTCAGGGCGAAAAGCTGGGGCTGATTGCGACGTCGGTCAGTTCGCTGGCGGCTGAGCCACCAAGTCTGCTGGTTTGCGTTAATCGCAGCGCGTCCAGCCATGATGCCTTTATCGCCGCCGGCCATTTTGCCGTTAACGTGCTGCGTGAACAGCATGACGACTTATGTGCCCAGTTCAGCCAATCCTCACGCCGCGACGAGCGCTTCCAAAGTGGTACGTGGCAGACATTAAATACCGGCGCGCCGATTTTAGCTGATGCGCTGGTGAGCTTTGATTGTCAGCTGGAGAAGGTGGTGGAGTGGAACACGCACAGCGTGCTGCTGGCGCGTATCGTCGGCATTGCTCTGCCAGGTGAAGCGGCAGAGCCGATGATCTACTTCAACAGCGGCTTCCATTCACTGGGATAACCGCTTAAAACCGGCGTCGTGGGCTCAGCCCGACGCCTTTTCTCAATCAGGCAAAGGTGCTGGCTTCATCAAAGCCGAGACGCGGCAGACGCGCGTGCAGTTTGCTGGCTTCGCCATAGCCCAGATTGATCAGTAAGTTCACCTGCCATTTGCTCTCGCTGAAGAACGCATCGTTCACTTTTGACGGATCGAAACCGGACATCGGGCCCGCATCCAGGCCCAGCGAACGCGCGGCCAGAATCAAATAACCTGCTTGCAAGCTGCTGTTACGGAACGCGGTTTCTTTCGCCAGATCCGGGCTGCTGGTAAACCAGCTGCGCGCATCACCGTGCGGGAACAGCTTCGGCAGCGCTTCGTAGAATTCAGGATCCCACGCCACGATCACCGTTACCGGCGCGGCCATGGTTTTATCGACGTTGCCCGATGAGAGCGCGGGTTTCAGCTTCTCTTTGCCTTCCTGCGAGGTCACAAATACAAAACGGCCTGGCGAGCAGTTAGCGGAGGTTGGGCCCAGCGCGGTCAGGTTATAGAGCTGTTTCAGCACGTCCTGCGAAACCGGTTTGTCCTGCCAATAGCTGTGGGTGCGGGCTTCATTGAACAGCGCGTTCAGCGCCACGCTGTCGAGCGTTGTACTCATGTTTCTCTCCTGTTCAGGCAGCAACTTGCGCCCAATATTTAGCATGAATAATGAATGTACCCAGCAGGACCTGTTCGCCGGGCAGTGATCGTTATACTGCAAAGGCGTTGGAGAGCCAAATAACAAAGACGCATGTATAGGGTTAGTCTTGTTCTGGTTTCAAGCGTGTTGCACGCATCTTAAGACCATCAAGAATGGTGGCCTGGATAGAGGGAGGAAAATCTTCCGGAAGCTGTTGGCACACGCGCTCAATAACATCATCCACGCTTTCGCTTAATTCACGCAGAACACGTTGCATGGCAGCAGGATCAAATCCGACTGCTTTGGCGGTCTCAATAAAATGGCGTGGGAAAATTTGCTCAACCGCATACTTTTTGCCTTTGCTTCCTTTTAGTCCCATTGCCAATTTTGCATCGCGAATATTTAACCCTTTGCCGCCAATCATGGGATAGACGGAGAGGATGTCGTAAAAAGGCGCCAGGCGAAAACGACCTTCGGCTTCAATAAAGATGGAGAAATTTTTAGCATGTCCATCTGTTGCGGCCAGCAGCCAGAATAATACTTGCGCCTTCATGAAGTCGTAGCGATCTTGCTCTACTGCGACTGAACTCAGCAGATAGTCCATTATTTGCGCGATACCGGGTCCGCCCTGGGTTTCATATTTAGCGGCCGCAGGTACATTCAATACCTGGCAAAAATCCTCTTGCGGTAACCGCATGATCCAGCTGCCATCTGCCGCATATTTACGATCGAATCTCTCTACCGCCAGCGCCTTAACGTCGCCTACACGAACAATGAAGCAATCGGGCACAGATAAGCCAAACTCTTTAGCAATTAATGTACAAAGCCACTCATTCTCCACGCTTCCCGTGAGATCAATGCTGTAAGAGTGGCTCTGAATTTTACCAATTGGCAGTTTGAGGATATGCGTTGTGGGGGTTGTACCTTGCGGCAGACACCATTTATCGTTGATGCGTAATAACGCGGTTTTTTCCTGCGCACCTGCCAGTGAAATTCTGAAGTCATCAATTTCTTCGATCATGCCGAGCGGTGCGCCAGCTTGATAGCCGGTTAGGATCTTCTCAAGTTCAGCATCATCGAGCGCTTTATAGTGTATTGATTGCACATCACGTGGAGGCGAGTCATGAGCCAGCAGCTGTAATGCTCCAACAGTATCTGCGCCAATTTTATACAATAAATCAAATTGTTGACTGGATTCAGCTTGGTGTCGAGTGAGAATTCTATTACGAATTTCGATATTGTCTGGCAGTAGGTTATCGAAGAAGTTGTAGACTTCACTGCCTGTATAGGGTGGATGGCGTAACGGCATTGAAAGAGAAATAGGGCGGCTTCCCGGTTGGTTTAACCACTCTTCTAAGTAGCAAAACTGATGGGCGCCCGTTGCGGCTCGCGCGAAAATACCCACCTTGTAGCCGTTCATATAGACATCCAATTCTGTCATCACCACTCCTCCTTCCAGCCGCTACTCTTTTGCTGGGTGTGATCGGAATTGCCGCGCGGTTTTATCTCCAGTTCTAAATTCAAGGCGGCGAGAATGCGAAAGAACGTATCGAGTTTTGTGGTGCCGGGTTGCAGTTCAAAATTAGAGACCGTGTCTTGCCGGATCCCCACTTTGTTGGCCACTTTTCCCTGGGAAAGGTGCTCAGACTGTCTTACGTCCTTGAGATATGCACTCAATTGTTTGGCATTGGTGATTTTCATTGTGGCACTCCTGCAATCAGCAAGGCACCACATTTACACGCTATAACCGGTATATCAACATTTACCTGTTTTAGCGTGTAAAAATGAATTCACACGCTTTAACCGATAAAACATCATTCATCCGCTATAGCGCGTAGAGAATCTCTAACCTGACGTGTTACTTACCAATACAGAAACTGGAGAAGATTCTGCCCAGCAGATCGTCGGAGGTGAATTCGCCGGTGATTTCGCTCAGCGCCTGCTGCGCTAACCGTAGCTCTTCTGCCAGTAATTCGCCGGCCCACGCGCCTAACAGTTGATGCTTGCCTTGCTGTAAATGCGTTGCGGCTAACTCCAGCGCTTGCAGATGGCGACGGCGGGCGAGGAATCCGCCTTCCATGTTGCCGGCAAATCCCATGCTCTGTTTCAGGTGATCGCGTAGCGCTTCCACACCTTCACCGGTGCGCGCCGAGAGACGAATCAGTGAGTGACCGTTCACTTCAGTGAGGCCCAGTACTTCGCCGGTCATATCCGCTTTGTTGCGCACCACGGTAATCGGCAGCGCTTCCGGCAGACGCGCAACAAAATCCGGCCAGATCGCGGCGGCTTCGGTCGCGTCAGTGGTGGTGCCATCAACCATAAACAGCACGCGGTCGGCCTGCTCGATCTCTTGCCACGCGCGCTCAATACCGATGCGCTCGACTTCGTCACTGGCTTCACGCAAACCGGCGGTATCGATGATGTGCAGCGGCATGCCGTCGATGTGGATATGCTCGCGCAGGACGTCGCGCGTGGTGCCAGCGATATCGGTGACGATCGCCGCTTCGCGCCCGGCTAAGGCATTCAGCAGGCTCGATTTACCGGCATTGGGACGACCGGCAATCACCACTTTCATCCCTTCGCGCAGCAGGCTGCCCTGACGCGCTTCGGCACGCACGCCATCAAGGTCGCCGATCACCACATTGAGCTGGGCTTCAATTTTGCCGTCGGAAAGGAAATCGATCTCTTCATCCGGGAAGTCGATAGCCGCTTCCACATAGATGCGCAGGTGAGTAAGTGCTTCCACAAGCGCGTTGATGCGCAGGGAAAAAGCGCCCTGCAAGGAGTTGACCGCCGAGCGGGCGGCTTGCTCTGAGCTGGCATCGATCAGGTCAGCAATCGCTTCGGCTTGGGCTAAATCGAGCTTGTCGTTGAGGAAGGCGCGTTCCGAGAATTCGCCTGGCTGGGCAATACGCAAGCCGGGCAGCGCCACGATGCGTTTCAGCAGCAGGTCGAGAATTACCGGGCCGCCGTGGCCTTGCAGCTCCAGCACATCTTCGCCGGTAAAGGAGTTCGGGCCAGGAAACCACAGCGCGATGCCCTGATCGAGCACGCTGCCATCGGCATCGGTAAAGGGCAGATAGTCGGCATAGCGCGGTTTTGGCAGCTTGCCGAGCACGGCTTGCGCCACCTCGGCGGCTTTGGCGCCGGAGATACGCAGAATGCCGACGCCGCCGCGGCCGGGAGGCGTCGCCTGGGCAACGATAGTGTCGCTGTGGCTCATGATTCACCTTTTCTCGAAACAAAAAAACAGGGCGACATAAATGCCGCCCCTTAATTATACGCTGCTGCTGGTTGCAGTCAGACGTTACGCTTTCTTCTTGTCGCGGCTATGCAGACCACGTTTTTCCAGGCCGCGATAAATCAGCTGCTGCTGGAGAATGGTTACAAGGTTGCTGACGATGTAGTACAGCACCAGACCTGATGGGAACCACAGGAAGAACACGGTAAAGATAACCGGCATGTAGGTCATGATCTTCTGCTGCATCGGATCGGTCACGGTGGTCGGTGACATCTTTTGAATGAAGAACATGGTGATACCCATGATGATCGGCAGAATGTAGTACGGGTCCTGCGCAGATAGGTCATGAATCCAAAGAATAAACGGCGCATGACGCAGTTCAACCGAGCCTGACAGCATGTAGTACAAGGCCAGGAAGATTGGCATCTGAATAACCAGTGGCAGACAGCCGCCCAGCGGGTTCACTTTCTCCGCCTTATACAGCGCCATCATTTCCTGGCTCTGCTTCTGCTTATCATCGCCCAGACGTTCACGCATCGCCTGAATCTTCGGCTGCAGCATACGCATCTTCGCCATCGAGGTGTACTGCGCTTTGGTCAGCGGGTACATGATGCCACGCACGATGAAGGTGATAACGATAATGGAGAAGCCCCAGTTACCGATGAAGCTGTGGATGAACTTCAGCAGCTTAAACAGCGGCTGAGAGATGAACCACAACCAGCCGTAATCCACGGTCAGATCCAGGTGCGGCGCGATGGCTGCCATCTGGTCCTGAATTTCCGGGCCGACCCACAGCGTTGCGCCAAGATCTTGCTGTGCGCCTGCGCCAACGGTAACCGGTGCAGATTTGTAGCCAATTGCCGCGATGCCATTGCCGAGGTTGCTGGTGTACAGCGTGTTGTTACCCTGCGTGCGTGGCACCCATGCGGTAGCAAAGTACTGCTGCAGCATCGCCACCCAACCATCGCTGGTGGTGGTGTTCAGGTTCTCGTTATCCGCGATGGTGTCGAATTTATATTTTTCGTATTTCGCATCGCTGGTTGAGTACGCTGCGCCACGGAAGGTGTGCAGAGCAAAGTTGTTGCTGCCGGTGTCGCGGTGCTTAGGCACGTCAATGGTCTGCTTCAGCTGACCAAACATCGACACTTCCAGCGGCTGCTGAGTGGTGTTGTTGATGTTGTAGTCAACGTTTACCGCATACTCACCGCGCTTGAAGACGAACGTCTTGGTGTAAACCACGCCGTTTTCACCGGTCCAGGTCAGCGGCACGCGCAGTTCGCTCTGGCCATCCGCCATGACGAAGCTATCTTGCGAAGTGGTATACAGCGGACGTGCGCCATTGTTCGGGTTATCCGGACCGTTACGGCCAGTTAAGCCGCTCTGCGCCTGATAAACGAAGGCAGGTGTGGTTTCAAGCAGCTGGAACGGTGCGTCTGAACCCAGTTTGTCCGGGTAAGTCAGCAGCTGAGCCTGCTCAATATCGCCACCACGCGTATTGATGTTGAGTGACAGGACATCTGTCTTAACGGTGATCGTTTTGCCCTGTCCGCTAGCCGGCACGCCGGAAGTGGCGGCATCACCCGCTGCGCTGCTTGTGTTTTGCGTGGTCTGGGTTTGCTGTGGCTGCGGAGCGTGGTCCGTCTGCCAGGCTTGCCAGATCATAAAAGACACGAACAGAAAAGCGATGAGAAAGAGATTGCGTTGCGAATCCATCGTTAATGTTCTCTGGTATCAAAGGTTTTTGGCGGCACAGGATCGTCACCACCCGGGTTCAAAGGGTGGCATTTTAATACGCGTTTTATCGTCAACCAACTGCCTTTTACAACGCCAAAGCGGCGTAAGGCCTCAATCCCATACTGCGAACAGGTGGGATGGAACCGGCAATGAGGTCCCAGCAGTGGGCTGATGGCGCGTTGATAAACGCGTATCAGGGCAATCAGGAGCCGCGAGCCAGGCGACAGTGACGACGCCATAGTTTCTCCAACGCTTCCGTCAGCGCACGGTTATCCAGGTCAGCAATCCCTTTTTTAGCCACGATCACAAAATCCATCGCAGGGAGCTCATGTTGACGCAGACGAAAGCTTTCGCGGGTCAATCGCTTGATCCGGTTGCGTTCATGGGCACGTTTTACATGTTTTTTTGCGACGGTGAGACCGATGCGGGGATGCCCCAGCGCGTTAAGTCGGCCGAGTATGGTGATTTGCGGCGTACCGGCTCGTTGTGGCTGCTGGAAGACGAAAGTGAAATGAGTGGGAGTTAACAAACGTAACTCCCTGGGAAATGCGAGCTTAACCACGAGGGTTAGCTTTATTACTTAGAAACGGTCAGACGAGAACGGCCTTTAGCACGACGACGTGCCAGAACCTGACGACCATTTTTTGTTGCCATACGAGCACGGAAACCGTGTGAACGGTTGCGCTTCAGTACGGACGGTTGAAAAGTGCGTTTCATGGCGATTTCTACCTAAACTTGAAAATTTTCACTGGGTGACGCGTTTTCGGGCCAGTAAATCGACCAACGCCTCAATGTGTCTTTAATAAAGAGGCGGGATTGTAATAATTGTACAGTCCAGAGTCAATTTACTTCGCTGGTCGCGGCACCTGGAAACCCAGATACAGCCCGCTGATTCCGGGCATCAAGGCTTCACGCAATAATGCCGGGTGGGGAATTATACGGGCTGTGGGTTAAAGCGCAAGGATCGCGCAGGATCTTCTTGCGATCAATTTGCAGATTTGTTGCGCAGAAACGAGAGCTCGCCAGAAAAATTACCGCTTTCAGCCACATTAACGCTGGCTTTTTTCGCAGAAAGCGTAAACTCATTATCGCATCAGCAGCCTGTGGATAAATTGGATCAAAACTGTGTAGAAAGGGAAGATCTCTGTGCGGCTTTACGTTATGATCCGCCCTTCCGCTGACGATCCTCACTGCGATCGCCGGGGAAGACTACCGCGAATAGCGGTCGCAGGCGCTTTCCAACCGTCTGTGTCTAAAAATTACGTTTCTATTTATTAGCGCCTAAAATTCTTATCGATTTTGTACGAGTGGAGTCCGCC
>NZ_CP102605.1 GCF_024707505.1 Pantoea sp. SOD02
ATGGCAGATAAAGAGAGTGAAAACAAGGCGTTACTCGAGCCTTTTCTGTCGGTGACAAAAAACAGCGGTGAAGTTATTCAACTCCACCCCAATAAAAATAACACCGTACAACCGGTCGCTTTAATGCGCCTGGGTCTGTTTGTTCCTACATTGAAATCCACAGCGCGCGGTAAATCAGGCGCGATGGCATCGACCGATGCTACGAAAGAGCTGAAGAACCTTTCTTTAGTAAAATCGGAAGGTTACGAAAAGATTACCATCACCGGTGCAAGGCTGGATATGGATAATGATTTCAAAACCTGGGCCGGTATTATTCAGTCTTTCTCGCGTTATCCCTCAAAGGGCGACACCGTGACGCTGCCGTTTATCGATTTCGTTAAGATGTGCGGGATCCCTTCGGCAAACTCCTCGGCCGCGTTGCGTAAGCGTTTAGATGCCTCTCTGCGACGCATTGCCACCAATACGTTGTCCTTTGAAGGTAATGGCAAAGCCTATCACACACACCTTGTGCAATCGGCGTATTACGATCGTGAAAAGGATCTGGTGCGCATTCAAGCCGATCCTAAGTTGTTCGAGCTCTATAACTTCGACCACAAAGTGTTACTGCAGCTGCGGGCCATTTCGCGTTTGAAGCGTAAAGAATCAGCTCAGGCGTTGTATACCTATCTCGAAAGTTTGCCGACCAATCCGGCGCCAATTTCTCTGGCGCGTTTGCGTATGCGTTTAAACCTGGGCTCGAAAACCACCACGCAAAATCACGTGGTTCGACGTGCGATGGAGCAGCTCAAAGAGATCGGCTATCTCGACTATTCGGAAGTGAAACGTGGCCGCTCAGTGTTCTTCATCATCCACAGCAGGACGCCAAAACTCGATGGCATCAGCAACCTCGAAAGTATCGATTCGCTGGAAGATATCGAATTCGAAGAGTGATTTTACCCGTTCACTGTAGTCAGCAAATCCCCTCAAGCAGTGTCACTTTTTGAGCAAAAGTGACACATGCTCTTCTCATAGCATTCACTGTAATCAGACACCCTCAAGCCATTCACTGTAATCAGCAACGTTCACTGTAATCAGAAACCTTCTGCTTTTGTCATGTCTTCTGATATGTCTTCAACCGCGTTGTGCCCTTTCTAAGCTACTTTTAAAGATAGTGAGTACTTACAAGGGCGGCACCGCTTCACTCAAATTCCCTTTTTATGGCCTTTCTACTGATCACAGTGAACGTTTGTTCAAGCGCTCGCTTTCACTGATTACAGTGAATGCTAATCACAGGGCTGCGTACTGAATACAGTGAACGATAAAATGCAACTTCATGATTTATATGTATCAATAAAGCCAGGTCCAACGTGATTCACTGTAATCAGCAGATTAACTGTTAATACAGCCAGTAAAAGTGACAGGGTTGGTCACTAAGCTGATTACAGTGAACGTTTGGCCTGCCTTCTCACTACAGTGAACGAAAGCGAGGGAAGTTCGTACTGACGCTTATATGCTGCTTTAAGAGCACGTCACGCTGTCACTGATTACAGTGAACGCTGTCACCACTTCCCCTGCCCCACCGGTTTTGCAGCATGACAATCAACAGCTCATCGCGTCGCTTTTACTGAATACAGTGAACGTAGATGCTGATTACAGTGAACATCAGCATCAATCAGCTGTCATCAAGAAAGCCATTTAACGTGATGCATGTGCTGATTACAGTGAATGTCTGAGGGGGCGTTCCGTTGATTTCGGTGAATCGCTTATGGCGATTTCAGCTACATCCATTTGACGGTAAAGATCGGTTTACTGATTACAGTGAACGCTCGTATCAAAGTACTAAACAAGCTTTGCTGATTACAGTGAACGTTCTTCACCGGGTCATAACTTTTACTGATTACAGTGAATATTCTGTCCAACTTGCAGATTTGACTTACTGATTACAGTGAACGTTTAATCGAAGCGCGATAAGCATCTAGTGACTACAGTGAATCTTTTTCTATGATGAGCACACGGTTTTCACTGATTACAGTGAACGTTAGGCGTTGAGAATGAAATGTCATCAAGTTTTACTGATTACAGTGAAGATCCCAACAATGTGAACTTCGTCGTTGCTCGCTTGCCTGCTCCTTTCGTCCACATAGGCTCTACTGATTACAGTGAATCTTTGCCTGCCACTTGCTGATTACAGTGAACCTTTTACTGATTGCAGTGAACATTTGCCCTCTTCGGCTTGCTGACTACAGTGAACGTTCCAGCAATTTCAGCCACAACCACCCTCCTCCTTTCTCTATTTAAAAGCCTACCAAGGAAAAACCAGCTACTGATTACAGTGAACCTTTGTCCCAATGAGCAAGAAAACAGCGGTTCAAAGTTGTACAAATAAACGTAATGGCTAAATAACGATCACTGATTACAGTGAATCTTTGCGTTAAACTGCTCTTAATCAAGGTGTTTCCATATAACTGATTCTTCCTGTGCAGAAGAGATATATTTGCCTCGTGTGCTGGATTTATGTATAAAGTCATAAATCCTACATGTGTGGAGCAAGTATGGCTAACGATGAGAAGCAAGTTCTGAAGGTTGCACAACGTTCAGAAAGAATGCTGATGAGCCTGACAGAACAGATTCAGGCGCAGAAAGAAGAGTTGCGGGAAAACACGTTCTATCAGGTTTACGCTAAAGCGGCGTTAGCCAAACTGCCAAAATTGACGCGTGCGAGTGTGGATTACGCTGTAAACGAGATGGAAGAGAACGGTTATCCGTTCGATAAGCGTGCAGCGGGCAGCTCAACCAAGTATGCGATGTCGATTCAGAACATCATTGATATCTATCACCATCGCGGCGTGCCTAAATATCGCGACCGCCATCATGAAGCCTTCAGCATCTTTGTCGGCAACCTTAAAGGCGGCGTGTCGAAAACGGTCTCTACCGTTTCGCTGGCACATGCATTGCGCGCCCATCCGCATCTGCTGTTTGAAGATTTGCGTATTCTGGTCATCGATCTGGACCCGCAATCCTCCGCCACCATGTTCCTGAACCACCAACGTTCAGTAGGATTAGTGGAAGCTACCGCTGCGCAGGCGATGCTGCAGAACGTCAGCCGTGAAGAGTTGCTCAACGAATTTATCGTTTCATCGATTATTCCGGGCGTTGATGTGCTGCCGGCGTCAATTGATGACGCCTTTATTGCCTCGCGTTGGGAAGAGCTGTGCGCCGCTCACCTGCCGGATCAGAACATCCACGCGGTGCTGTATGACAATGTGGTGGCCAAGCTGAAGAAAGATTACGACTTTATCTTTATCGATAGCGGCCCGCATCTTGATGCCTTCCTGAAGAACGCCATTGCCGCTTCGGACTTGCTAATGACACCGGTACCTCCCGCGCAGGTGGATTTCCACTCCACGTTGAAGTACTTAACGCGTTTACCGGAGTTGATTGGCATCATTGAAGAATCGGGTGCAGCCTGCCGTTTGCAGGGCAACATCGGCTTTATGTCTAAACTATCGAATAAAGCGGACCACAAGCTGTGTCACAGCCTGGCGAAAGAGATTTTTGGTGGCGATATGCTCGATGCTGCCTTACCACGCCTGGATGGCTTTGAGCGCTGCGGAGAGTCGTTTGACACGGTTATCTCGGCCAATCCATCAACCTACGTGGGCAGCACCGAGGCCTTAAAGAATGCGCGTTCAGCGGCGGAAGATTTCGCGAAAGCCGTATTTGACCGTATTGAATTCATTCGCCTGAACTGAGGTTACTATGAGCGCAAAAAGAATCACCATTGGCCGAACCTTCAGCCAGACACCATTGCAGACTGAGGAAAGCGCCGATGGCCATTCTCAGACCTTTATCCTGGCGACGGGTAAACGCGCCCTGTTCACGCTGGAACACATCCCTGCGAAAGAAATCGAAGAGAAAACTTTCGTTAAGATGGAAACCAATGGCCGCGATCAGTCTGGCCTGACGCCAGAATCGCTGCGCGACATCATTCGTACTATTAAATTGCAGCAATTTTTCCCGGCGATTGGCGTAAAGCGTGACGACCGCATTGAGATTCTCGATGGTTCACGCCGTCGTGCTGCGGCTCTTCACTGCAAAACCGGGCTGGATGTGCTGGTCACTGAAGTGGCTATCTCTGCGGAAGAAGCGCGTCGTTTAGCGCAGGATATTCAGACCGCGCGCGAGCACAACCTGCGTGAAGTGGGCATGCGTTTGCTGGCACTTAAAGATGGCGGATTATCGCAAAAGGAAATTGCGCAAAGCGAAGGACTTTCTCAGGCCAAAGTAACGCGTGCATTGCAAGCCGCAAGCGTGCCGCTTGAGCTGGTGACGCTGTTCCCGAATCATTCTGAGCTGACTTATCCAGACTATAAATCGCTGCTGCAAGCTTACGAGAAGCTGCAGGAAACCGGACAAACGGTTGATGCACTGATCGATACCATCGGCATGGATGTTGATACCGTATGCGCACGCGATGGTTTAGCGGAAGATGAAGTGAAGAACGGCATTCTGCGTTTAGTGCGTAACGGCAGCCAGACGCTGATTCAGTCACCGGCGAAAGACAAAACCGTTGCGACGCCTTTGTGGAGCTTCGCCGATAAAGATCGTTTTGCGCGTAAGAAAACGCGCGGACGCATGTTCAGCTACGAGTTTAATCGCCAGTCAAAAGAGTTGCAGGAAGAGCTGGATAGAGTGATTAACGAGACGCTCAACAAGTATCTAAATCAGTAAGCGAAATGCCGCCTTCGGGCGGTTTTTTTTATGCCCTTCTCAATGCCTCGCCAGCGCAATTTCAGCGCTAACTGTATGAAATATCGATTGTCGCTGCGGAAATTTCAGGCTGAAATCGCCATCATTTCAACCAGCAGCTAAAAGGCATCCGGTTCTAACTCACCAATACCGATAAACTAACTGCAGCCAATTTAACCAGCTGCGCGCTAAACCGGCAATCGCCAGTGAAGGCATAAAAGCCGAGCAGCAACCGAATGAAATTTCATCCATTCGCCCAAGCGATTTCATCTCTATTGCCATGAAAAATATAGCTTTTTAAATAAAATTTCAGGCTGAAATCGCCAAATAAGATTGTAATTTCAGCCATCAACTCAAGACCCAAAGCGAGATTAGCCAGATGATATTCAATGATTTATCCACAGAAAACGTGGATAACTTTCAAGACTAACCTTACTCAATCAACGCCAGCGCTGATGAAAATTGCCAGACTGCATCGCGCACGCGCACCGGTTTATTAATCAACCCCAACGCATAAAAACGATCGGCGATTGTCTGCTGCTCTTTAATCACTTCGAAGGCCATCGCACGCGTTTTGTGGCTGCGACGTGTCAATGCGCGTTCTACTGACGCAACTTCCAATCCCAGCTCCTGAGCCAGTAATATTGAAGCTTCGTGACGATGACTATCGATGAACAAACCCGTTTGCTGCAAACTTTCCACCAGCTGTCTGAGGATGTCATCGTGTTGTTCAACGTAATCTCGTCGCGCCAGATAGAACTGATGATTGCGTACGCGCCCTTCACCATTAACCAAAATCCGCAGCTCGGGATTGCTCTCAGCGGCGCTGAGCAACGGATCCCACATCATCCACGCATCAACCGAGAGATAATCACTGGCGGTCAGTGGATACTTAGGCGGCGTATACACCACTTTGAGTTCATCCAGGCCAATGCCCGCTTCTTCCAATAACTGCAGCAGTAGCCAGTGAACGTTCGAGCCTTTATTAACCGATATGCGCTTACCACGCAGATCGCTGATAGTGCGAATATCACTGTTATGCGGCACCACAATGCCAACGCTGCTTGGCGCCGGTGGCTCCCACGCGATATAAGTCACCGCATTGCCGCTCGCCTGGGCGAAGATCGGCGGCACTTCGCCGGTAGTACCAAAGTCGATTTCGTTGTTTTGCAGTGCATACAGCAGCTGTGGCCCAGCAGGAAACTCACTCCACAGCACGCTAATGCCTTGCTGAGCGAAGCAGTGTTCGAGGCTTTGGCGGGCTTTTAACACGCCGAGATTACCAAACTTCTGATATCCGATTCGTAACTCGCGTTCCTGCGTTCCATGCGCATTGGATGAAGACGTAGAAACAAGCGCTTTGCGCCGTCCTTTAATCATTCCCTGATTCGCCAGATGCGTGCGTAAGGTGTGGCGGCTAATACCCAGCAGCGCGGCGGCCTGGGTTTGATTCTGATCTGTCATCGAAAGCGCATTGCTAATCAGGCTGCTGATAACGCGATCAAACAGTTGCTGCGGCTGGTTGGTCAGCTGTTGCTGAAGATAACTATCGAGCGTTGAATCGTTTGACTCGTTAAAGCCATGTTCACTGTAACCAGCAAGTCGCAGCTGTGCGGGCGTCAACGTCTCTTCGCGGCTCAACAACACGGCGTTGTGCAGCGTGTTCTCCAGTTCACGGATATTGCCCGGCCAGCTGTATTCGCGCAGCACTTCAAGCGCATCAGGTGACAGACGTCGTGCCGGACGGCCTAAGCGTCGTGCGTAGAGAGCGAGGAAGTGTTGCGCCAATAGTGGAATGTCTTCACGGCGCTGACGCAGCGGCGGCAGCGGAACCACCGCAATATTCAGGCGATAGAACAGATCTTCGCGGAAACGTCGTTCACGAATCGCCTGTGCTAAATCCACATGCGTAGCCGCGATAACCCGCACATCCACCTTGATCGCTTTGCGCGAGCCCACACGCGTAATCTCGCGCTCCTGCAACACACGCAACAATTTAACCTGCAGTGAAGGGCTAAGCTCACCAATCTCATCCAGCAGCAAGGTGCCGCCTTGCGCGGATTCAAACCAGCCGGGATGAGACTGCGTCGCGCCGGTAAAAGCCCCTTTCTCATGGCCAAACAACTCGGCTTCAGCCAGACTTTCCGTTAACGCACCGCAGTTAACCGCCAGAAAAGGGCCGTGACGCCGCTGGCTGTGATGATGCAGATAACGCGCCACCACTTCTTTGCCTGTGCCGGTTTCGCCGACAATCAGTACGGTGGCATCCGTGGGGGCGAATTTATCCAGCAGCGATTGAAACGCCAGAGAGGCGGGATCGACTAAGCGCGGAGAATCGGTGTGATTATTAAAATTGGTTAGCATGGCATTGAGTCCGTTAACGAGCATATCGCTACGCTAAATGCTCACGCCAACTATTAACACCATGTAAAAAGCATAAGCAGTTGCATATGCAGCAATAGCTGTTGCGTCATAGTTGCAATTGCAACTCGATATGCCGTAATCAACAACCTTAACCCTCTGAAATACAGCACTTCACGCTAATCAACAACCTGGCACGCTTTCTGCTAACAGCTATATAACCAAATAAGCAGTTCAAAATGATCATTTTTTAATAAAGTTATATAGGAAAAGCATAATGGTCGATTCCGCGAACGATAAAATTAATGTCTTCTGGTTTTTACCGACGCACGGTGATGGACGCTACCTCGGCACCACTCAAGGCGGACGCCCGGTCGATTTACCCTACTTACAGCAAGTGGCGCTTGCCGCCGACAATCTTGGCTTCTACGGCGTATTAATTCCCACTGGCAAAAGCTGCGAAGATTCCTGGCTGGTTGCCTCGGCGTTAGCGCCTATCACCAAACGTCTGCGCTATTTAGTGGCGGTGCGCCCGGGCCTGCAGCCGCCAACGCTGGCAGCTCGCATGGCGACAACGCTTGATCGTCTATCCGAAGGACGTTTATTGATTAACGTGGTGACCGGTGGCGATCCCGTCGAGAACAAAGGCGACGGCATTTTCCTCAACCACAGTGAACGTTATGAAGTCACCAAAGAATTCCTCGACGTTTACAGCCGCCTGATGCGCGGGGAGAAAGTGGATTACGAAGGCAAACATATCCACGTTGAAGGTGCGGAGGTGCTGTTCCCGCCGGTGCAGGAGAATGGTCCGCCGCTCTATTTTGGTGGTTCATCTGAGGCGGCGATTGATGTGGCTGCGGAACAGATCGATACCTATCTCACCTGGGGCGAGCCGCCAGCACAGGTTGCCGAGAAGCTGGAAGTGGTGCGCGCGCGTGCGCAACAGCGCGGACGTAAACTTGAATACGGCATTCGTTTGCACGTGATTGTGCGCGAGACCGAAGAAGAAGCCAAAGCGGCGGCAGATAAGTTGATTGGCCATCTTGATGAAGAGACTATTGCGCAGGCGCAGAAAATCTTTGCGCGTATGGATTCTGCCGGTCAGGCGCGGATGAGCGCATTGCATCAAGGTTCGCGCGACAATCTTTATATCTCGCCGAATCTCTGGGCTGGCGTTGGTCTGGTACGCGGTGGCGCGGGCACAGCGCTGGTCGGCAGCCCTGAGCAAGTGGCTGAACGTATCCGTGAATATCAGGCGTTGGGCGTCACCAATTTTATTCTGTCCGGATATCCGCATCTTGAAGAAGCGCATCGCGTGGCCGAATTGTTGTTGCCGCTGCTCCCGCTGGCGAATGCGCAACAGCAGCGTGAACGCACCATTAATACCGGGCCGTTTGGTGAAACCATTGGTGGTGATAAGCGTCCTTCAAAACAGACGAGCGCCAGCTAATGCAGGAGAAGGCAATGGCAACGACACAGGTAATCATTGTTGGCGGTGGCTTTAGCGGCACAGCGTTGGCAATTCATCTCGCACGAACCTCATCGAGCAGATTACTGATTACAGTGGTCGAACCGCGCGCCAGTCTCGGCGGCGGCGTTGCCTATTCCACGCAGGAGCCCGCACACCGCATCAACGTGCCCGCTTCGCGCATGCAGTTAAGTGGAGAAGAGCAGGGCGCGTTTGATCACTGGTATCGCCAGCAGCCGGAATGTTCACTGGATTCAGTAGCGCACTGCGACGACGGCTCGGTCTATCCGCAGCGCAGCCTGTTCGGTCGCTATCTGGCAGAACAGTTTGCGGAAGCTGCGCAGGCGTATCCGCACATCACGCTGCGACATGTGCAGGCCAGCGCCGTGGCCTGGGAAGGCGAGCAGCTGTTACTCAGTAACGGCGAAACGTTGCAAGGTGATGTGCTGGCGTTAGCGATCAGTCATCCGCCGCCTTCGTTGCCGCGGGCGCTGCAACCGTTCTCGGCGCATCCGGCATTGATTGCTAATCCGTGGCAACACGGCGTACTGGACGCCATCGTTCCAGAATCCTCGGTGGCGATTATCGGTACCGGCTTAAGTATGGCGGATGTGGTGGCTTCACTGGGCACCAGACAGCATCGTGGCCCGTTAATCGCATTCTCGCGCCGTGGGCAGCTTTCACGCGACAACCTAAGCGGTGAGTGGCCTGAATGGACGTTAGCCCCGCAGGAAGCGTCCAGCGCGCGTCTGTGGCTGCGACATATCCGCGCCGAGGTCGCGCGTTCCGCTGAACAGGATTTGCCGTGGCAGCGTGTGCTCGATCAGGTGCGTGTGCAAGGTCAGGATATCTGGCAATCGCTGCCTTTGCGCGAGCAGCAGCGCTTTGTCCGCCATTTGCGCTCGTGGTGGGACGTGCATCGCTATCGTATAGCACCGCAGGTATCAGCGGTGATCAACGCACGTCGTCAACAGGGCAATCTGAAGGTGCTGGCCGCGCGCCTTATCGACATCTCTAAACTCGGCAATCAGCTGCAAATAACGCTATGCCCGCGCGATGGTGCCAGCGAAACCCATCGCCTCGATCATCTGATTGTCACCACCGGTCCCGGCCATGAAGCCTTAACCGCCAGCCAGCCACTGCTGCAATCGCTCAGTCGGCAAGGTTTGATTCGTGCTGACCAGCTCGGTTTTGGTATTGATGTCGACAGCCAGTCGCGCACGCTAAATCTCACCGGCCAACCCAACGCACGACTGTTTGTTGTCGGTCCCGCTGCGCGTGCGCGCTTCGGTGAATTGATGGGATTGCCGCAGGTCGCCGATCATGCCGCCGCCGTGGCGCAGCATATTTTACATGAACTGCATATCGCTCATGCCGAGCGATGTCCCCCTTCAGCGCTTTAATCTCTCAACATCCTAAAAATTAACTGACGAACGCCGGGTCGTAACACGATCACGGCCTCGCTATGGAGATTGCTATGCCATCGCAACGTGAAATTCGCTTGAACGCATTTGATATGAACTGTGTCGGACACCAGTCGCCGGGTTTGTGGGCGCATCCGCGTGACCGTTCCTGGCAATACAAAGATTTGGAGTATTGGGTCGATTTGGCGCGCCTGCTGGAGCGCGGCAAATTTGACGGCCTGTTTATCGCCGACGTGCTCGGCGTTTACGACGTACTGAACGGCAACGGCGATGCGGCGATCCGCCAGGCGACGCAGGTGCCGGTCAACGATCCGCTGGCGTTGATTACGCCCATGGCGCTGGTCACTGAACATCTCGGCTTTGGTCTCACCGCGTCGCTGTCGTTTGAACATCCCTATCCGTTTGCGCGCCGCTTATCGACGCTCGATCACCTGACCAAAGGCCGCATCGGCTGGAACATCGTCACCTCGTATCTGGAGAGCGGGGTGCGCAACATTGGGCATAAAACCCAGACCGATCACGACAGCCGCTACGATTATGCCGACGAGTATCTGCAAGTGGTGTACAAACTGCTGGAAGGCAGCTGGGAGCAGGATGCGGTATTGCGTGACCGTGAACGCCGCATTTTCAGCGACCCGCGCAAAATCCATCCCATCAATCATCAGGGCACCTTCTTCAACGTGCCGGGCATTCACCTGTGTGAACCGTCACCACAGCGCACGCCGGTGCTGTATCAAGCGGGTGCATCGAGTCGCGGCAAACAGTTTGCGGCAGAACATGCTGAATGCGTGTTTGTTGCTGCGCCGTCAAAAGTGCTGCTGAAGAAAACCGTCGCTGATATTCGCCGCCGCGCGGCGGAAGCGGGGCGCGATCCTTACAGCATCAAAATCTTCAATCTGCAAACCGTGATTGTCGGCGAAACCGATCTGGCGGCGCAGGCGAAGTGGAAAGAGTACACCAGCTGGGTCAGCTACGAAGGCGCGCTGGCGCTGGTGTCGGGTTGGACCGGCATCGACTTCGGCCAGTATCAGCCGGATCAGGTACTGAAATATATCCACACCAACGCCATTCAATCGGCGGTCGAAACCTTCTCCACCGCCGATCCCGACCGTCAGTGGACGGTAAAAGCGCTGGCGGATTGGGTTGGGATTGGCGGCTTTGGCCCGCTGATTGTCGGCAGCGCGGAAACCGTCGCGGATGAGCTGCAAAGCTGGGTGGAAGAGACCGATGTCGATGGCTTCAACTTCGCCTACGCACTGACGCATGAAACCTTTGAAGATGTGGTGGAGCTGCTGATCCCGGAACTGCAAAAACGTGGCGTCTACAAAAAAGAGTATGCGCAGGGCACGCTGCGCGAGAAGTTATTCGCCGCCGGTCCGCAGCTGCAGGCACCGCATCCGGGCGCGGGCTATCGCGTTAAATCCTCCACGCTGCAGGAGGTCTCATGATCGAAATAGATAACCTCAGCAAACACTATCGCGCGCCCGACGGCCGCATCACTGAGGTGCTGAAATCCATCAGCCTGCAGGTGCCGCAAGCCAACATTACCGCCGTTGTTGGGCCGAGCGGCGCGGGTAAATCGACGCTGGCGAAGTGCATAAGCTTGCTGGAGCAACCGAGCGCCGGCAGCATACGCGTTAACGGCAGCGATCTCTCGCGGCTGGATGGCGAAGCGCTGCGTCAGGCGCGTCGTTCAATTGGCACCGTTTTCCAGTCTTCCGCGCTGCTGCAACGCAAAACCGCGTGGGAGAACATCGCCTTGCCGCTGCACTATCTCGGCGTGGTGGATCGCGATATCGCCGCACGCGTGGGCGAATTGCTCGACAGCGTCGGTCTCAGCCACAAAGCCAAAGCCTATCCCGGCCAGCTTTCCGGTGGTCAGCGGCAGCGTATTGGCATCGCGCGGGCGCTGGCGTTGCGCCCGTCAGTGTTGCTGGCGGATGAGGCCACCTCAGGACTCGATCCCGAAGCCACCGTCACCGTGCTCGACCTGCTAAAAAAACTGCGAGATGACTACAAGCTGGCGATAGTACTGATCACCCATGAAATGGATGCGGTGCGTCAGGCGGCGGATGCGGTAGCGGAAATTCGCGATGGCCAAATCGTGCAGTACGGCGTGGTGAAAGAGTTGCTGGCGCAGCCAGATTCGTTGCTGGGACAGCGCCTGTTCCCGCTGGCGGCGCAGGCGGGCGATGCCGAACTGGTGTTGCAGCTCAGCTATCGCACCGATGTGCCGGTCGCCAGCGACTGGATATCGCGCCTCAGCCAGCAGTTTGCTTTGCGGATCGATCTGCTCGGTGCGCACGTTGAACAGGTGAACGGTCTGCAAGCGGGCCGCCTTAAGGTGGGCATTCACTATCAGCAGGAACGCGTGCCGCTGGCGCGTTTGCTGTCGCAGCTTGAACAGCTGGGCTTAGTTGCCAGCGTTTCCGGCAGCGTGTTGCCGTTGCGGGAGGCGGTATGAGCGTATCAGTGATGAGTCAGGATACGCCGTGGCCAGAAATCCCGGCGTTGATGCTGCCCGCTCTGGGCGAAA
This sequence comes from Pantoea sp. SOD02, assembly GCF_024707505.1. Classification (GTDB taxonomy): domain Bacteria; phylum Pseudomonadota; class Gammaproteobacteria; order Enterobacterales; family Enterobacteriaceae; genus Pantoea; species Pantoea symbiotica. Next base: position 12,518 of record NZ_CP102605.1, read on the forward strand.
CCGCATTGATGGTGGTGATCGTGATGCTGTTCGTGGTCACCTTCGGCGGCATCGTCGGTGTGGTGCTGTTTAACACCTCATCGCGCGGTCTGTTTCCGCATCGCGGTATTAACCGGGTGCTGAGTTGGATTGTGAACATGGGACGTTCGCTGCCGTTTCTGGTGCTGATGGCGGCCATCATTCCGTTCACCTTCTGGCTAACCGGCACCACCATCGGTATTCCCGCCGCCGTTGTGCCTATGATCGCCGCAGGCATTCCGTTCTTTGGCCGTCTGGTGGACAACGCGCTGCGTGAGCTGCCTGCCGAAGTCACGGCGGTGGGTTTGGTATGCGGCGGTTCGCGCTGGCAGATCATCCGCTCGGCACAACTCATTGAAGCGCTACCGGCGATTGTTGCGGCGGTGACGCTCAACCTGATCTCAATGATTGAGTACTCCGCGATTGCCGGCACCATCGGCGCGGGCGGGATCGGTTATCTGGCGGTGGTGTACGGTTATCAGCGCTTCGACAACCACATCATGATCGCCACCATCGTGGTGCTAATCGCCCTCATTCAAACCATTCAATTTCTCGGCGACCGTTTGGTCACCGCATTACGCCATCCTCAGGGGACATCATTATGACAACACAAGATTTCGAACTGCGTAAAACCCGCCGCTGGCCGTGGCTGCTACTGATTATAGTGGTCGTTGTACTCGCAGCAGGCGGCTGGTTCTGGCGCGGCCAACAGGCGCAGGCGGTGGTATTTGGTACCACGCTGAAAGTGCATTTTGAACCGGCGATGGCGGGTGAGCAGAAGCTGATCGAATACGTTGGTGAACACATCGCGCCGGATTACGGCCTGAAGCTGGAAGCGGTTGGCGTGCAGGATCCGGTGCAAGCCGACCGTGCGGTAGCGGAAGGGCAATATGCTGCGACGGTGTATCAGCATCAATGGTGGCTGAAGCAAGTGGTGGATGCCAACGGCTTTGCGCTGACCTCAACGCTGCCGCTATTCCAGTGGGCGTTTGGCATCTATTCCGATCGCTACACGTCGGTGGCGGATCTGCCGCAGGGCGCGACCATTGTGGTGCCGGATGACGGCGCCAATCAGGGCCAGGCATTATGGTTGCTGGCGCGTCAGGGCTTAATCACGCTCGATCCTAACGTCGAGCCGCGCACGGCCAAACTGAAGAACATTGTCGGCAATCCGCACGGCTTCGTGTTTAAAGAGCTCGATCTGCTGACCATGCCGCGTGCGCTCAATTCGGTGGATGCGGCGATTGGTTACGTCTCGCAATTCGACGCCGGTAAAGTGCCACGCGAAAAAGGCATTCTCTTCCCGCCTGCACCGCGCACTTTCGCCTCTCAGCTGGTGATTGGCACACCTTATCTGGACCAGGAAAACATCGAGAAGCTGAAAAAAGCCTTCTCCGATCCGCGCGTCCAGCAGTGGTTGAAGACCACCGACGATCCGCTGGTAAAAGGCGTGCTGGTGCCGGTCTCAGCCGAGTAAATTTTTGCTGCTTGCACACCCGGACGCGTCAGGCGTGTCCGGGTTTTTGTGTTGGCGAAAATTCAATTATCTAATTGATTTTAATGTAAATTAATATCAAGAATTGTTGTTTTGGTACAGCCAGCAAAACGCTTATAACAACCTCACCTGCACTACAAAACAACAACGTGAGGCGTTATGAGTTCTCTTCCTTTAGAAAACACCATCCCGGTTTCCGAACCGGTACGTTCGGTCAGTGACGTGGCAAGACTGATCAACACTCGCAGCAAAAATGACAACTACGCGCGCATGATTGTGTTCCTCGCGCTCGGCGGCGTGTTTCTCGACGCCTACGATCTCACCACGCTGTCGTACGGCATCGATGATGTGGTGCGTGAATTTCAGCTCTCGCCGCTGCTCACCGGTTTAGTCACCTCCTCAATTATGGTTGGCACCATTGTCGGTAATCTGGTGGGCGGTTGGCTGACGGATAAATATGGCCGCTATTCGGTGTTTATGGCCGACATGCTGTTCTTTGTGGTTTCAGCGATTGCGGCGGGCTTAGCGCCGAACGTCTGGGTGCTGATTGGCGCGCGCTTCCTGATGGGCGTCGGTGTCGGGATCGATCTGCCGGTGGCGATGTCGTATTTGGCGGAGTTCTCCAAATTCGCCGGTAAAGGCAACAAAGCCGCACGACTCGCAGCCTGGTGCCCGATGTGGTACGCCGCGTCAACGCTGTGCTTCCTGTTGATCTTCGCGCTCTACTTCCTGCTGCCGAAAGAGCATCTTGACTGGCTGTGGCGCGCGTCGCTGCTGTTCGGTGCGGTACCGGCGTTGCTAATCATCGCGGTGCGCAGCAAATTCATGAACGAATCGCCCCTTTGGGCGGCGAATCAGGGCGATCTGAAATCGGCGGTGCGCATCCTGCGTGATTCCTACGGCATCCATGCACACGAAGCGGAACATCAGGCGCCACCGGCCGCTGCTGCGCCGAAAGTGAGTTTCCGCGTGCTGTTTGAGAAACCGTGGCGCGAACGCACCATCGTCGCGGGCGTGATGAACATCTGTATCTCATTTGAATACACCGCCATTGCTTTCTTCTTGCCGTCGATTCTGGCGCAGTTCCTCGGCGCGGGCGTGTTTGAAACCATCTCCGCCTCGCTGGGCCTCAACGCACTGTTCGCCTTCACCGGTGGCCTGCTCGGCATGCGTCTGGCGTGGAAATATCCGTCGCGTCACGTCGCCATCGCTGGCTTTGCCCTGCAATTCTTTGCGCTGATCGCGCTGGCGTTGATAGGTCATCCGGAAGCCATCGCCGGAATCGTCTTTGCGGTATTGATGCTCGGTTTGTGGCTGTTTGCTGAAGGCTTCGGCCCGGGCGCGCAGCTGATGGTTTATCCGGCGCTTTCCTATCCAACCTCAATTCGCGCGACCGGCGTAGGCTTCAGCCGCGCGCTTTCCGGCATCGGCAGTGCGTTAGCACTGTTCATCCTGCCGATTCTGCAGGCCGCGCTCGGCACCAACATGTTTTGGGTGGTTTCGCTGGCAGCGATCATCCCGATCTTCTTCCTGTTGGCGGTGCGACACGAGCCCACGCTGCATGACATCGACGATCTTTCACATCAGGAGTCACCATGAGTTTACTGGCAACAGGTACCGATTATGAGGCGCTGGCAGCGCACTTCCGACCGATCTTCACGCGCATCGCTGAAGGAACGGTAGCACGCGAGCGGGAACGCATTTTGCCGCATCAGCCGATTAACTGGCTGAAAGAGGCGGGATTCGGCACGGTGCGCATCCCAAAAGAGAAGGGCGGTTGGGGCGCATCGCTGCCGCAGCTGTTCCAGCTGTTAACCGAACTGGCGGAAGCCGACTCGAATCTGCCGCAGGCGCTGCGCGCCCATTTCGCCTTTGTCGAAGACCGGCTGAACCAACCGGACAGCGCGGAACGCGATCGCTGGTTTGGCCGTTTTATCGATGGCGAGCTGGTGGGCAGCGGCTGGACGGAAATTGGCACGGTCAAACTCGGCGATGTCATTACGCGCGTCACGCCAGGCGAAAGCGGCTGGACGCTCAGCGGCGAGAAGTTTTACAGCACCGGCACGTTGTTCGCCGACTGGATTGACGTCTATGCACGCCGCAACGATAACCAGGGCGACGTCATCGCTCTGGTGAACGCTCACCAACCCGGCGTGACCCGTGAAGACGACTGGGACGGATTTGGCCAGCGCTTAACCGGCAGTGGTACCACGCGTTTTGACAGTGCCCATGTCGAGCAGGAACACGTCTACGATTTCGCCACTCGCTTCCGTTATCAAACCGCCTTCTATCAGCATGTGTTGCTGGCAACGCTGGCGGGAATTGGTCGTGCGGTGGCACGCGATGGCGCACAGGCGGTGGCGGCGCGAAATCGGGTTTACAGCCACGGCAACGGCGGCGTTACGCGTCAGGATGCGCAGATTCTTCAGGTCATCGGGGAGATCACCAGCCTGGCCTTTGCGGTAGAAGCCACGGTGATCCGCGCGACACATTCACTGCAATCAGCATATGTTGCCCACGTCAGCAGCGATGAAGCGCAAGTTGCCGCAGCGAATGTGCTGGCCGAAGCCGAAGCGGGCCAGGCGCAGGTGATCGCCAGCGAACTGGTAACGCGCGCCGCTACCGAGTTGTTCAACGCGTTGGGCGCATCAGATACGCGCGTCAGCAAAGCGCTGGATCGTCACTGGCGCAACGCGCGAACCGTATCGTCACATAATCCGGTGGTGTACAAAGCGCGCGATATCGGCGACTGGAAAGTGAATGGCACCGCCCCGACGGGGATTTGGCAGATTGGCAGAGGCGAGGGCTGATAAACCAGGTGCGCATGAATGCGCACCCTACAAAACCTTGAAATGCGCACCCTACGAATCCCTGAATTGTAGGGTCGCCATTTATGGCGACCATAACTCACAAACCTCTCAAATCATCACGTTACATCTCAATGTGAATCAGAAACCAATTTAAAACTGTTCAGTTTTAAGCCAAAATTTATATTCTCGATTGCTGATTTATTAATTATGATTGGCCCTGATTTTTTTGAATGGATATCAATAATAGGGAGCAACAGAATGCAATCAGCGCGACGCCTTAGGTTAGGCGCGGAACGTGATTAAAAAGGGGCTGAGACATGACTGAACGCGATATTTTCAGTGAACTAATGACGGGTATGCAGGAGCTGAAAGATCATCAAGACGGAAACATCACGCTTAAGACATACAAGGTCAGCAAGTGCGCGCCGTTGACCATTGCACCACAGGAACTGTGTGATTTACCCGAAAACCTCAACCTGTCTCAGGCCGTTTTTGTGCGTATTACGAATAAAAGATAAATCCAGGCCATTTATCAGGCCCGGATTAATTAATAATTTACTTCTTATCCAGCGACCAGGTCGCGCTGCGCACATCCACTTTCACTGGCAACAGACCCACGCGCGTAAAGGTATCCGCTAACGCCTGCTGCTCATCAAACACCTGTGGTGACATGCGCGATGCGCCATAAGGCAGACGTTTAATGGTGGTTTGCCAGATGGCTTTATCCAGGCCGGTCGATTTCGACAGAATCGCTGCCGCGTCATCCGGGTTCTTGTTCGCCCAATCGCTGAGTTTGCTCAGTTCATCAACTACCTGTTTCGCGGTATCAGGATGCCCTTCCGCAAACGGACGGCTGGCGAGATAGAAGGTGTAATGCGGCACCAATCCTTCTGCGTTGCGAATTTCACGCGCACCGGCGTTGGCTTCCACTTCTGCCAGGTACGGATCCCAAATTACCCACGCATCAATTGCGCCTTTCTGGAACGCAGCGCGCGCATCGGCAGGCGGCAGATACACCGGCGTCACGTCTTTGTAGTTAAGTCCCGCATCTTCCAGCGCTTTCACTAGCAGATAGTTAACGTCAGAACCTTTGTTCAGGCCGACGCGTTTGCCTTTCAAATCGGCCACGCTCTTAATCGCGGAATCTTTCGGCACCACGATGGCTTCCGTTTTCGGGTTAGCCGGAGAATGACCGAGATAGATCAAATCGGCTTTCGCGGCCTGCGCGAAGGCGGGCGGCGCATCGCCGGTAGCCGCCAAATCAATGCTGCCGACGTTTAAGCCTTCCAGCATCTGCGGGCCAGCCGGGAATTCCACCCAACGGATAGCAATGCCTTCCTTTTTAAAGGTTTCATCCAGCGTGCCGCGATATTTCAGCAAGGCAAAGATGTTGGCTTTCTGATAGCCGATGGTGACGGTTTCTGGGTTAGCGGCAAAGGCGTATGTGGAGAGCAGGCCAACGCTGAGAGCTAAAGCGCTCAGGACTGGAAATTTTGCTTTCATGATGATTCTCGTGTGGTTTTTTTGCCACCTTAGCAAAGCCCTTATATAACCAATAAATAACTAATTTCGATCGCTTATAACCGTTTTTTATGTGATCTGGATCATTCACTGTAATCAGCAAACAGGGTTTGGTTTTCCATAGATGCCCATATAATTAGCACGGTAATAATTTGTATAACAAATCAAAATGCCATTACCAAAAGCTTCTGTCAGGATAAGCCATTCCGCTGCCTGCATAAGGTTTTACCCGTTCTATGAAGTGGTTTTCACGAAGCGCAGTGCTGTTTTCTGCCAAAACCTGTCTTGCCGCCTTTCTGGCTTTTTACATTGCTCTGGAACTCAATCTCGATAAACCGGCCTGGTCACTGACTACAGTGTACGTTGCCTCGCAGCTCTATTCGGGCTCGACGGTATCGAAATCGGTTTTCCGTTTCTTCGGCACCCTGCTGGGCGGGCTGTTTACGCTGCTGATCTATCCCGCCACGGTGCAGGATCCGCTGCTGTTCAGCCTGTGCATCTCGCTGTGGGTAGCGGTTTGCCTCTATCTTTCGCTGCACGACCGCACGCCGAAAAGCTACGTGTTTATGCTGGCGGGCTACAGCGCGGCAATCATGGGTTTTCCCGACGTGGTGTCGCCATCGGCCATCACCTACACGGTGATTTCCCGCGTTGAGGAGATCACCGTGGCGATTGTTTGCAGCAGCCTGGTGCATCGCCTGCTATGGCCGGTCTCGATGCGCAATCTGTTAGAGCAGAGCGTTAACCTGTGGTATCAAAATGCGCGCAAGCTGTGCAGCGAGTTGGTCACGGCGATGCCCGCTGAAAAGTCGGTGGAGCGCGAAGATATCTTGATTCAGATGGCCAACTATCCGCTCAATGTCGAAACGCTCATCACGCATTGTGTGTATGAAGGCGATGCCGCGCGGCGTCTGGTGCGTTTAGTTAGCGTGCAGTATCAGCATCTCTCCTATTTCATCCCAACGCTGACGGCAATCGAATCGCGCCTCAACCTGCTGGCGCAGCAGCAAATCCGTTTTCCCGACTACATCGCTGAAGTCTTCCAGCAATTTTTGCTGTGGCTAAACGGTGAAGATCAGCTGCCGGTGCGCGACAAGCTCAGCCACGCGCAAGAGCAGCTGAAACAGGCGTGGCAACAGGGCAGGCTTAACAGCGAAGAGAGCATTCTGCTAATGGGATTACTGGAACGCCTGCTCAATTTTGTGCGCATCGTTGATGCCTATCAAAGCGTTAGCGAACGCGTCAGTGAATGGACGCCCGCCGTCAAAGCCGGAAAGATGGCGCGCGCGCACAAACACGTCGATAAGGGATTGTTGCTGCTGTCGTCGTTCACCGCCTTTATCGCCACCTTCGTCACCTGCGTATTTTGGATCGGCAGCGGCTGGGTGGATGGCGCCACCGCGCCGATGATGGCGGCGGTGCTGTGTTCCTTCTTCGCCGGCATGGACAGCCCAATTGCACCGATGAAGCTGTTCCTGAAAGGTGTGCTGATCTCCGTGGTGATCAGCCTGCTGTATATCACCTTGCTGATTCCGCAGGCGGTGACCTTCGAAGCGCTGGTGATTTGTCTTGCGCCGGGCTTGCTGGCGCTGGGATTGGTTATCGCTAATCCGTCGACCAACCTGATTGGCCTGATTGTCGCCACGCAGATTCCTGGCTTGATTGGCATGAGCCACAACTTTAAGCCCGATCTACAGCTTATAGTGAACGCTATCCTTTCGACGCTAGTGGGCATTACCTTCGCGGTGGTGATCACAGCGCTAATCCGCAACAAGCGTCCGTCGTGGACCGCCAAACGTGCGGTGCGCAAAGGTATCCGCGAACTGCTGCATTTTATCGCCACGGTGCGGCTCAACAGCGTCACGCTGACCGCGCGGCAGCAGTTTGTCTCGCGCACGCTGGATAAGGTCAACATCATCCTGCCGCGTAAACGTGTCGATCCAGTGCCAGAGTTGGTCTCCGGTGGCAATTTGATTGCCGAAGCCTGGCTGGGCGCAAACTGCTACGACTACTACACGCGTCATCGGGAGCTGCTGCTGGCGCATCACATTGAAAGTGCGGCGATGTTCCACGAGCTAAGTCAGTTTCTTAAGCGCCGGCTGAAGTCGTTGCAAACCACGCCGCAACCGGAATTGCTGGTGGAACTGAACACGCTGTTGCTGCGACTGGAAACGGCGGCAATGCAGGAGAACACGCTGTTTGCGCCCATGTTCCATCTGTTCAATATCCGCTTATCGTTGTTTCCTGCGGCGCGCTGGCCGGAAAACCATTACAGTGCTGAACAGCATGTTTAAAACGGAGTTAAGCAGATGAAAATGATCGGTTTGATTGGCGGGATGAGCTGGGAATCCACCGCGCTCTATTACCGTATTATCAATGAACAGGTGAAGCAGCAGCTGGGTGGTTTGCACTCCGCGCGCAGCCTGATGTACAGCGTCGATTTCCACGAAATCGAAAAGCTGCAGGCCGCAGGCGAGTGGCAAAAAGCGGGTGAGATATTGGCAGACGCGGCGATCAGTTTGGAGAAAGGTGGCGCAGATTTTATCGTGCTCTGTACCAACACCATGCACAAAGTCGCGCAGCAGATCACCGATGCGGTCAGCATTCCGCTGCTGCATATCGCCGATGCCACGGCGCAGCGCATTCGTCAGGCGGGCGTGAAAAAAGTCGGTTTGCTGGCTACGGCGTTCACCATGGAGCAGGAATTCTATAAAGGCCGGCTTAATCAGTCGGAGATTGAGGTGCTGGTGCCCGATGCAGCAGGACGCAAAGTGGTGCACGACATCATCTATCAGGAACTCTGTCTTGGCGTGATACGTGATGAATCACGCGCGCAATACCGCAAGATTATTGCCGAGCTGGTGGAGCAGGGCGCAGAAGCCATCATTCTCGGCTGCACCGAAATCACCTTGCTGGTGAAAGCCGAAGACGCTAGCGTTCCGCTGTTCGATACCACCTTAATCCACGCAGAAGACGCCGTAAAACTCGCTCTCTCGTAGGGTCGCCATTCATGGCGACCAAGCGCACCTCACCTATTTATCAGGTGCGCTTCAACTTCCGCGCCAAAATCTGCAACTGCTGCGCAATCTCCGCCACATCCACTTCATCCTGCTGCGGTGCCGCCGTGGTTTCACGCAGTACCAACTCGGTTTCCAGCGTCTTCTCTGTCACATCGCCGCCTTCCAGCTGCGCCAGTAAGCGATCAACACTCACCGCGCCCAACTGCTGCAAATCCTGCCGCACGGTAGTTAACGGCGGCTGATACCACGCGCTTTCCGCCGTATCGTCATAGCCAATCAGCGAAATCTCCGCCGGGATCCTCACGCCATGTTGATGCAGCGCCCGCATCGCGCCGAGCGCCATCTGATCGTTGGCCACCAGCATCGCCTGCGGCAGATGGTCGGGCAACTGCGCCAGCAGCGCCTGATAGCCCGAAGCCGCGCTCCAGTCACCGCTCAACACGCAGAATGGCGTGAGTTGATGCGCCGCCAGCGCCTGCTGCCACGCAGCGAAACGTGCGCGCGCCGATGCAGAACTTGCCGGGCCATTTAACACGCCAATCTGACGATGGCCGAGCGCTACCAGATGATCAACCGCCTGCTGCGCACCGGATTCGCTCTGATACTGGCATTGCGCTACCGCGGCGCTGCGCTCCACGTCGAGAAACAGCACCGGTTTGTTGTCGCACTGTTGCTGAATCTGCGCGGCCTGCGCGGCATCAAGCGGCAGGTTGATCAGCAGCGCATCCACGCGCTGTGCCAGCAGTTCATTCACGGTGTCCTGCGGCGCGCTGTCGGGATTCGCCATGGCGATCACCAGATGATAACCCTGCGCTGCCGCGCGTTGCTGAATCGCCGAAGCGATCTGCGCAGGCGCCATCAAGGCTAAATCACTGGTGGCGAGTCCCAGCGTACGGGTGTTTTTTCCCGCCAGCTGCTGCGCTACGCGATTCGGCACATAGTTGAGCTGCTGCATCGCGGCTTCTACTTTGGCGCGGGTGCGCGGCGAAACCTGTTCGGAATGGTTGAGGACGCGGGAAACGGTTTGATAAGAAACCCCAGCCAGATGAGCAACATCGTCGAGGGTTACGGAGCGCGCAGTCATGAATCTCTCCTGAAGATTAAGCTGCGAGTGTAGCAAATTTTTCCCTGCTGACACGCACTTAAGCCGCTACACTGCCAAAGGTAAAAAGAGGAGAACCGGATGCAACTCAATAACCATCAGATTCAGGATATCAACACCTTGGCGGCTTGGCTGGCGCTGGATCAGATGCCACAAGATGGCACGCTCGACATCGATTTAGCCATTCTCGCCGGTCACGCGGTACTACCGAACGTGGAAGCGGTGATTGCCGTGGCGAAAAAGTATCAGCTGCCGTTATTGATCAGCGGCGGCATTGGCCACTCAACGCCGTTGCTGGTGGAGATGCTCGCCGCGCATCCGCTGTATCGCCAAATCGACAGCAAAGGCAAAAGCGAAGCCGAATTGTTAGGCGATGTCGCCCGCGTCTTTGCCGCGCTGCCGGACGATCTGCTGCTGCTGGAAACCGCCTCACGCAACTGCGGGGAAAACGCCGCCTTCAGCCAGCAGCTGCTGGATGAGCACAAATGGCAACCGCAGCGCGTATTGCTGGTGCAGGATCCGCTGATGCAGCGTCGTACCTGGGAAACCTTCCGCTATCAATGGCGCGATCGTGCGGATGCGCCGGAATTTATCAGCTGGCCGGTGTTTGTGCCGCAGGTGAAGATGGACGCGGGCATGTTGCGCATTATTGGTGCGCCGCCGCAGGGATTGTGGTCGATGGAGCGTTTTCTCTCGCTGCTGATGGGGGAAATCCAGCGCTTGCGTGACGATGAAAATGGTTACGGGCCGCGCGGCAAAGGTTTCCTTGGCCACGTCGAGGTGCCAGAAGAGGTGGAAGCGGGCTGGCAACGCCTGAAGCAGTTGCCAGGCGTGCAGTCAAGGCTATGATGTACCAGTCACTCACACTATCTGCGTAGGGTCGCCATTTATGGCGACCTGGTGCACATAAATGCGCACCCTACGAAAAACCAATCCGGAGATTGTCATCCACGCCGATCCGTTTTATCGACCCTGCACGTACACCTGCAAATTGACATACACCGCGTTCAGCAACGGCGTCACCACGCCGCTACGCTCGCCGCGCACCAGCAGATCGCCAATCACCTGATCGGCCTCAATCTCAAAGCCCTGAGTTAAATCGCGATACATTGACGAGGTCATCGCCGCTTTGGGATTATTGAGCGTCTCATAAATCTTCGCCGTCACCGCCGGGCGCTGCTGATAACCTTCCGCGCTTAGCACCGACAACACTTCACCAAATACACTTTGCAGCAGCGCTTCGCCGCCTTGTGACGTCAGCACCTGTTGCGTATTACCGCGCGCGAGACAACACACCGCACCAAGAGTGCTGAGCAGCAACCATTTTTCCCACAGCTCGCTGATGATGTTGTCGGCAAACACCGTATCAAACTGCGCCGTACGCAGTGCTTCATTCACACGCTGCAAACGCGCATCGTTGTTACCGTCCAGCGCGCCGTAATAGAGGATATGCAGCGGCGTCATCTGCAGCACTTCGCCGTTTTCACCTAACGTGGCGTTGATTTTGCACAGGCCGCCAATCACCTTGTCGCCAAAGCGTGCACGCAGCGTATCGATATGTCGCATGCCGTTGAGGATCGGCATGATCAGCGTGTCAGGACCGACAGCGGGCGCGATGTCGGTCATCGCCTGATCCAGCGCGAAGCTTTTTACCGTCAAAATAATCAGGTCAAAATGCCCATCCAGCGAACCGGCCTGCGCCAGCTGCGGCTGAATCACTTCGCTGCCGGCGGGCGTTTTTAGCACCAGACCGGTCTGCTGCAGTTGCTGAAAGCGGCGCTCGCGCACCAGAAAAGTCACATCACGTCCTGCTTGCGCCAGACGCGCACCGAAATAGCCGCCGGTGGCGCCGGCGCCGACTACCAGAATACGCATGGTCAATTTTCCCGTTGAGAGTGAAAGCCTTACCTTAAAGTGAGCGGCGACGGCTTTCCAGCCCGTAAATGCTGAATCAGATACAAGATTTTAACGATGTTTAAAAAAGGCTCAAACTGTTCGTATTTACTCGTACAATAGGTTTAGGCTGTTGCGCAGCGGCGGGCAATGGTGCGCGCCGCATAATCAGTCGAATGACTAAGGACGCATCATGCCCCGAACCCTCCCCATCGAACGTTATCGCAACATCGGCATCTCCGCGCACATCGATGCCGGTAAAACCACCACCACTGAGCGCATCCTGTTTTACACCGGAATGAGCCACAAGTTAGGTGAAGTGCACGATGGCGCGGCAACCACCGACTGGATGGCGCAGGAGCAGGAGCGTGGTATCACCATTACCTCGGCGGCGGTGAGCTGCTTCTGGCCAGGCATGGACGGCAGCTTTACGCCGCACCGTATCAACATTATCGATACGCCCGGACACGTCGATTTCACCATTGAAGTTGAGCGTTCAATGCGCGTGCTTGATGGCGCGGTGATGGTCTATGACGCCGTCGGCGGCGTGCAGCCGCAGTCCGAAACCGTGTGGCGCCAGGCCAATAAATATCATGTGCCGCGCATCGCCTTCGTTAACAAAATGGATCGTCAGGGCGCGGACTTCTTCCGCGTGGTGCAGATGATGAAAGATCGCCTGCACGCCAATCCGGTGCCGATTGTGATCCCCATCGGAGCGGAAGAGCACTTCAGCGGCGTGGTCGATCTCAACAAAATGCGCGCCATTTACTGGGACGACGCCAGCCAGGGCATGAGCTTCAGCTATGCGCCAATTCCTGCAGAGCTACAGGCACTTGCCGCCGAGTGGCGCGAGAACATGGTGGCAGCAGCGGCAGAAGCCAGCGAAGCACTGATGGATCGCTATCTGGAGCAGGGCGATCTCAGTGAAGACGAGGTCGTTGCCGGATTGCGTCAACGCACGTTGCTCGGCGAAATCCAGCCGATGCTGTGCGGCAGCGCGTTCAAAAACAAAGGCGTGCAGCGCATGCTCGACGCGGTGATTGAACTGATGCCTTCACCGCTCGACGTACCGGCAGTGAGCGGCGTCAACGAGCAGGGCGAACACGACGAACGTCATGCGGATGACAGCGAGCCGTTCTCGGCGCTGGCGTTCAAACTGATGAGCGATCCCTACGTCGGACAGCTGACCTTCGTGCGCGTCTACTCCGGCGTGCTGCGCAAAGGCGACAGCGTATGGAACGCGGTGAAAGGACGCAAAGAGCGCATCGGTCGCATCGTCCAGATGCAGGCCAATGACCGTATCGAGATCGAAGAGATTCGTGCTGGCGATATCGCCGCCTGCGTGGGTTTGAAAGAGGTCACCACCGGCGAAACGTTGTGCGATCCTAATGCGGTGATCACGCTGGAGCGCATGGAGTTTCCCGATCCGGTGATTTCGCTGTCGATTGAGCCGAAAACCAAGAGCGATCAGGAGAAAATGGGCCTGGCGTTGCAGCGGCTGGCGGCCGAAGATCCGTCGTTCCGTCTGCACACCGATGAGGAATCAGGTCAGACGATTATTTCCGGCATGGGCGAGCTGCATCTGGAGATTATCGTGGATCGCATGAAGCGCGAGTTTGGCGTGGAAGCCAACATTGGTCGGCCGCAGGTTACTTATCGCGAAACCATTCGCAAAACGGTGCGCGACGTGGAAGGTAAGTTTGTGCGCCAGTCGGGCGGTAAAGGTCAGTACGGCCATGTGGTGCTGACGCTGGAGCCGCAGCAGGCGGGTGCCGGATTTGCCTTTGAAGATGCTACCAAAGGCGGCGTGGTGCCGCGCGAGTTCATTCCTTCGGTGGAGAAGGGGATTCGTGAAGCGCTGAACAGCGGCGTGCTGGCCGGTTATCCGGTGGTGGACATCAAAGCCACGCTGACGTTTGGTTCGTACCACGATGTCGATTCGTCGGAAATGGCATTCCGCATGGCGGCGATCTTTGGCTTCAAAGCCGCCGCGAAACTGGCCGATCCGGTGATCCTCGAACCGCTGATGCAGGTGGAAGTGGAAACGCCGGAAGAGTATGCCGGTGGCGTGATGGGCGATTTGTCGTCACGCCGCGGTACGCTGCAGGGCATGGATGAACGCTTTGGTGCGCGCATTATTCGCGCCGAAGTGCCGCTGTCCGAGATGTTTGGCTACGCCACCACGCTGCGATCGATGTCGCAAGGCCGCGCAACCTACAGCATGGAGTTTGCGCACTACGCGGAAGCGCCACGCAACGTGGCTGAAAGCATCATCGCCGCGCGCGCCTAGCTTTAGAGTGAAATCAGACCGGGCACAGAGGTAACACTTTGTGCCCGGTCTACTTTTAAATCGACCGGTCGATCATGTGAATTATTTAGCACCAAAAATGGACAGTTAATTTCCGCCGGTAAGCCGATAGTATTCGCAGAATGAGGGATATTTATCGGAAATTAATCATGGATGTCATTTATCTGGATCAGTCTTGCTATCACCAGCAGGGCTTAATTGCGCTGCTGGAACATTCAAATATCACTTGCTGTAATACGCTTCGTGAAATGAAGACGCTGATGAGTGACAGGGAAAAAACCGCCAGCCTTTCACCGATTATTATTTTTGATTTGCCGGTAAACTTCCGCACGGCGCTGGCTCAGATAGATTATCTGACCAGACTGAAAATCACCTTAAATGCGACGCTGATTTTCTTTTCAGATTCAGTGAAAAACAAGATTAATTACAGCACTCATTCCATCACAGCCGATTGTTTTATCGATAAAAAATCTCCAGTCGGCACCATCAGTACCAGGCTGGCGATGATGTTGTGCCAGCATAAAAACGGCCAGCTGTTGGCTGCTCCCGCCATCAATAATCATTTAACCCGTAAAGAATTCAACTTCCTGTGTTGTTTATTCACTTACGAATCGATTGAAGGTGTGGCGAAAATAACCGGTATAAATAAAAAAACACTCTATAGCCATCAGAATAAGATCGTTAAAAAACTCAATTTAAAAAACAGCCTGCATCTCTATCAGCGCTTCACCAATAATTTTTAAATCACCCCGTAGGGTCGCCATTCATGGCGACCTTATTCCCATAAATGCCCATCCTGCAAAACATCGGATAATGTCATCACCGCCCGCGCCATTATTGCGTCGTCGGAGTATAAATAATCCTCAGCGTGCCCTGATAACGCCCCGCTGTTTTTGACGATAAAGTAAAAGGCGGCGTGATGAGTTGTATCGGCGCGGGAACGCACAGCACCGAATTGCTCTGGCCCGGTAACACCACACGTCGCAACACACCTCTGTTAGTGCCGCTCCAGATAATTTCACTGCCGTTCTCAACTGTCTGGCGCGCTTTGGTCAGCGGGTTAATCACTTCAATCGCATAATCGAGACGATTTTGCGCCAGATTTTTGTCCGCGCCTGTGCGATATAACGAAAACAATCCCGTGGCTCTGGCGGGCGCGGCTGCACCTTCGTCCTGAAACAAGATGCTCACTCGGTTGCTGTCAGAATTATTGCCGTCGTACAGGCACATATCCAGCGAACGGCTGCCGCTGACGGTGGTGGTGGCGCGCGCACCGGGGAAGGTTTTTAAACCGAGATCAACCGTGGCGGCCGCATTACCAAACTCCGGCAGATAAATCTGCTGATTACCGTAATCCGTCACCTTAAAGGTCATGCTGGCGATCCAGTCACCCATCTTGGTCACATTGGTACAACCCACGTTCACGTTCTGCGAGTTTCCGGTACAGGAGGTTACTGGCCACTGCATCAGCGACATTTTCAGCGTTGCGCTCCAGGTGCCCGCCGACGGGAATTTACTCAGCTCGGAAGAGGGAAGATAGGCCGAATAATCGGTGCCATCGCCACGCGGCGTGACGGCTCCGCCAAAGGCATTCATCGGCACCTGATTGGTCGCCACCACCACATTATTCAATGAGCGCCTTTTGGTGAGATAGACATTCAGTACCAACGTCTGTTTGGTGCTGCTTTCGGTAAACAATAGCGGCACGGGATAGGGTGACGGAGACGCTTCCAGCCAGACAGGTAATGTCAGGCAGGCACCATATTGATTGCTGGTGCGCGACTGGCAAACCAGCGTGTTGCGGCCCCATTTTGGCGCGTCGTTGGTATCGTAACCGCCATTTTCATTGGTCCAGATCGGCAATTGCGCCGGCACTGACATACGGTCAAACGTCACCGCAACGCTGGTATTGCGTCCAGAAGGCGTGAGCATGGCCGCCTGCGCCAATGTGTTGACCATTAACCAAAACAGCGTCAGCGCGCTAAGAAAGCTACTTTTCATCCAAAATCCCTATTGTTGTTGCGGCGCAGAAGGCGCGGTGCGAGCCAGCGGAACCTCATCCGCCTGGCGGGTGACAATCAGCATTTTTGCTCGTTGCTGCACATCCTGCGGCACTGAAGCCAGTTCGATAGGTTTGCAGTCGCTATCGCCGACGTAACGCACCACGTCATGGGTGCTTTTCACCTTCATTTCACAGCGGTACATCTGCATGCCGCGCACCATGTAGAGATTTTTTATGCGGTGATCGGTCTCAGCGCTGAATCCGCCCTGGCCTAAACCGGACCAGCTGGCGACATTCAGCGGCGTGGCACCTTTCAGTGGAAGCTGTTGATTGATCATCAGCCTGCCGAGCCAGGTGTAGCGCGAAACAATATTCACCTTGCTAACCAACATGCGCCCCGGCGCGATGAACAGCGTGCGTCGTCCGGCACCTTGAGTAATTTCGCTGCGCATACCGTCGGTGGATTCGATGGAATCATTGATGCTGATCGCGCTCTGGGTGTAAGCCGGTACGCTGAAGAGCGTGCGGCCGGTGCCGTGCAGGCTGGCGCTGCCTGCGCCATCAACCGAGATATCCACCCGGGTATCGCGACTCTCATCGCTGCTTGCCACATGCAAACCGACCGCCGCACCGGGCAGGCCGTTGCCCCATTTGCCCCAGTACAGACCGGAACGCGCCACCGCCAAAGAGGAGTTATAGCTGCCGCTGCTGCTAAAGCGTTGAGCGGATGAACCGGACGATGCCGAGCTGACCGCCAGGCTGCCGCTGCCGTATTCGCCGCCGGTTTTGCCATAAACGGAAGCATTCAGCTTGTTCTCCTGATTACCGTTAAGGTTCACGCCAATTTCCTGCTGATTCTGCGCATCGAAATACCAGTTCTGCGCCACGTTATAGCCAATCTGATCTTTGTTATTGCGATCGGTTTGGTAGGTCATGCCGAGCGAACTGTAGCTCGAACGTGAATTGACGGTCGGGGTGCTGACGCGCGAGAGTGAAACTGAGAGGAAGCCGCCGTTATCGCGCTGGGTTCCGCTGCTGCTGGTGCGGGTAAAGAGATTGGCGCTGGTATTAATATTGATGCCGTTGACGCTAAAACCGCGCCCAAGGCCAGCCTGCCAGGTGGTGGTCTGCGTTTTGCTGTAGAGGTTGCGGCGCGCCCACTGCGGCACGACCGCGTTATCATCCAGTTGAACGGGCAGCACATTGCGGCCCTCATTCTTGCTGGCGCTGTAGCCGGCATTCAGATACCAGCTTTTCACCGGCACGCTGAACATTAGGCTACTGCTCTGGTAGCACCCGCTGAAACCGTATTGCCCACCGTTGTTGCTGTAGCAGTCCTGTGCATACAAGGCGCTGCGGTAGAAACTAAGGGAGAATCCATCGTTATAGGCGACCTGCTGGATATTGCCGCGCGAGCCTTCGCTGCCTTTCAGGTAGCTAAAGCGGGTGGTGAGAATGCCGTCGAGCAGCGGGTTATCAAATCCATGACTCCAGTCGAGCGCGCTTTCGATAAAGCGGTTGCGGTTGGTCACGGCAACACCGCCGGTCAGCGCGGCGTCTTGTGTCACAGGCACTTTGATGCCCGCCTGCATCACGCGGCGGTCGGCACCCTGTTGTGATGCAGCGCCGTTGCCCTGCATCTCGCGATTGGGAATGGTTCCGCCTTGTACAAACCATTCAATGTTCTGGCTGGTGGCATTGCCGGTACGACTAAAAGGTACCTGTTCGGTACGTGACAACTGATTATCTTCATAAATGCGCAACGACACGCTGTAGCTGCCATTGGGAAAGGCGCTGGTATCGAGGTTTTGCGTGCCCGCATTGAGGTAAAAGGTGCCCAGCAGTTGCTGCCCGCGATAAGCATCAATACGCGATGGACGCGTAATAAACACCGTCACCGGCGTGCCCTGCGCCGCTTGTGCGCGGTTCATCCAGGCTAGCGTCGAACCGACGCGCGCGCCTTCGATGGTGCTAAGCGGCAACTGGCTTAAGGTAATGTTGCCGCCGGCGTTGCTAAAGATATCGCGCGAATCCATGCGTCCGGCCTGCACGTAATAGCGCTTGCCGAGATCGCGGCGCAGAAACACGTTGTTAAAGCGTACTTCCTGATGACTCTGCTGACGGTATTTTTGCGCCAGATAGTCCCAGTCGATACCGGCATAGCTGTTTTCAGTGAGTCCGAGCGCGCCCGCACCCTGTAGGGATAGCGTCTGGTCATCGCGATTGGTGACGAAATTGATATTCTGCTGATGAATGAACGCCGCTTCCGTTTCGGCGGTCTGCTGGTAGTAGGGCGATGCGTTGTCTACCGCCAGCGGCACAAATTCCGGGCCGAGAAACAGCGCCACTTTGGCATTATTTTCGTCATAGATCAGCGCGAGGGAATCGGTTTCCAGATAGTCGCAGCCTGCTGCGCCGCCGTTGCTGCTGCATGCCTTGTTGCCGTTGCGTGCCAGCGGTTCACTTATCAGATGGTCTAAGCGTTTATCCTGCTGCGGATCCTTTTGATAATGCTGCATCACCGCCCGTGCAACCTGATGCGGTTTTAAGAACGTGACGGTATCAAGCGAGACAGAGGCTTCAAACAGGCCGAGCGATTGCCCGTAAACAGAAAGGTTGACCCACAGCGTCTGGCCGGTAACCAGCGATTCAAAACCAGGCGGAACCTGCGTGGCAGCGCGGGGTGCAAGAGAGGGGATCAGGGTAATGAAAGAGGCGATTAAAACGACGCGAATATTGACCTTCATTACAGCATCCTGCTGAAAAAGAATAATAAGGGGGGCGATCTGCCTAATGCCGCTCACTTAAGCAATATATTGCCTATGTAAGCAGGCGCGCATGAATGCGCACCCTACGAAAACCTCGCCAACTGCTGTAGGGTCGCCATTCATGGCGACCGATTACGCTTAACTGACGTGCATTAGGGGCGAGCTGCCCCCCGAAATAATTGATCAGTCAATACCGACAAATTAGCTCTGCGTGGTGGCCTGAGTAATTAACAAGCTGATCACGCCGGAATAGGTACCGGTTGCCAGCACGCCTTGCGTGGTCTGCGAGATTTTCAGTGGCAATACTGACGAACCGTTGGCGGTACCCGCCGGGAACAGCGAGGCGTAAGTCAGCGGTGTGTTGGTGGTGGTAATCGGTTTTAAATCCGCGCCCAGCGTGACGGTCAAGGGTACCGCTGTACCGGTGACGGTATTGTTAAGCTGAGCAGCGCTCACCAGCGCAACGTTAATATTGGCGGTTTGCGAGTTCGACCAGATTTTGGTGTCCAGTGAATAGGTAGACAAACCACGGCCCGGAATATATTGCATATTAATGGTACCCGGTAATGCGGTTCCGTCCGCCTGGGTCATATCGACCGTCGAATCGACATTCGCATTCACCGTAATATCTTTCTGCACCGCCTGTGCATTAAATACAGCCGTTAACGCAGCAGCGATGACAAGTGGTTTGATTAATTTTTGCATTTGTAGCTCCGTGAAAATCCTTGTACTGGCCGTAAATGACCGTCTCATGGGTAGTAAACTGCTTTATAACAAACAGGTTGTTATTCCTTTAATAGGTGCTGATCATTGTCCGATGACGTACTCGGCAAAATTCCGCGTGTTGAGATCAACATATTTAATTCTGACTTCCTGAGCAGCGCTTAATTCTGCCGAACTCCAGGCTTTGAAGCGCAGTGTTTCATCCGGATAAACCGTGGCGTGTTCTTTTTTCCACTGGCAGCTGCTGATGTGTTGTTTTGAGCAAACCGCCACCTCACGAATCACTACGCGTACCGTACCTGAATTCTTGACTTCGCCCGATGTGGATGCAGTAAGCGATAACCTGGCATTGCGCGGCGGAATATGGACCAGCACGCCCCAGACTAAATTGATGCCGACCTGATTGCTGATGTTATTATTCGGCAGCGATTTATCTTTCAATTCATCCGGGGCAGCAACGGCCTCAAAGTAGACGCGCCAGGCGGTTTCTTTTTCCGGCGGTTGTAATGAAATCAGCCGAATGATGCGTTGAGAACCGGAAGCGAGCGCGAACTTATCCGGTGTGGCGATAAGCGAGCGAGAAACGGCATCCTCAACCAATATCTCTTTTTCAAACGGTGTCGCAGGACGCTCAATTCGCTTGATGCTGACGCGAATAAACTGCGCTTCACCGCTCTGTGATAATGTCTGCACCTGCGCCGCACCCTGATTATTCAGAGTGACTTCCATTGGATAGACACTCATATTTGCCCATGCTGATGGCATAGCAATAAAACCCATGAGGATCAGAGGGTAAGCGAGTTTTTTTAGCAGATAATTATTGGGTGAAATACCCCATGAAAAGCCGTGATGCAGCAT
This sequence comes from Pantoea sp. SOD02, assembly GCF_024707505.1. GTDB lineage: Bacteria > Pseudomonadota > Gammaproteobacteria > Enterobacterales > Enterobacteriaceae > Pantoea > Pantoea symbiotica. The sequence continues at coordinate 33,036 of NZ_CP102605.1, forward strand.
CTTTTGCGGTGAATCGTCCATGATAAATCCTTATTAAATCCATTAAAAACCTGTCGGATATTCCCTGTAAAAATCGGTATGGCTATAAGCCAGCGTGGCTTAATCAAGCGGAATAACCGTGCGTTAAGAAAGTTCTCATACGGGCTTTGTTAAGTCACTGTCCATTTTTGTGGTTAATTTTTTTAAGCTGTGCTGCAAAGTGAATACTTGCCAAAATATCGCAACCTAACTTAATGAAATAGCTATAAAAACAAAGATTAATTTACAGGCTTAGAAATGGTCTTGTCAGGTTAAAATAAAATCAGGCTTTACAAAAAATAGCGCATTGGTGGTAAGATCGTACTCGGAAGGGCAAAAAGACCCTTGTTAATCTTAAAATGTTAACCTCAGAAACAATGCCTCCCAAAAGCATCATCAACCGATTCTCAACCGGCTTTAAAATAACGTATGAGAAGGTGGGTGGTTTTTTAAATATTTATAATTGATAACCAGGCACAACACAGCAATATGAAAAGCAAACAGCAACTCACAGCATTAATTTATCATCGTGCCGCAGAGATTAAGTCAAATAAAAACATCTCGTTAGTTATGCAGAAGCATTACAAACTGTTGTTTAGACTGTATCTGACTAAGCCGCTCTATTTTAAAGTCATTTTTAAAGCCAATCGCTTCATTATTGGTTCGGCGATCATGGCGTACTCCTTCACTTCAGCAAACCCAACTCTGCGTGATGTAAAAGACTTTTGTAAGAAAACCGGCCTGATTAGCGACAACACCATTGACTCCTTTCTGCTGTTTATTCGGGTAGGTGGACGTATGGAAGTTAAAAAGGATGCGCAGGATAAACGCAAGTTAACCTACACGGTGACCAACAAAGCACTGGATGAAACCCGCGCCTTAATTAATACCATGATGATCCCTTACGGCATGTTGTATGAAGATTTCGACGTTTCGGCATGCCTGAAAATGGAAAATTTCCATGCCGAATACTTCAAAAAATACGCTGAAATTACCCTCAAGCATGTCTACTTATTCGATATGGTGCCAGAGAGTAAAGCCTTCATTTTCAGGGATGCCGGGCATATGCTGCTGATGGATCTTTACATCGAAAGTCTGCAACAAAAAACCACCGTTATTGAGTACAACTACCTGAAAGCGTCACTGAAATGTGGCGTTTCGCGCTCGCACATCAAACGCTGTCTGCAGGACGCTGAAGCGGCGGGGTTGCTGACGCTGGACAAAGCCAGCAATACGCTCATTTTGCATCTCTCCTTTATGCAGATGGCGCTGGATTATTTTGCGGTCTATATGGCAATGGTCGAGTACGGTTTGCGCGGTTTATCGGGTGTGCCTCCGCTACCGGCGAGCTTACCGCAATAATCTGATTTTTCGCTTATTGGTGAATTGCCATATTCAACAAATCGATTGCCACTATTGTCGTTTTACATTTATTTGTCCGGGTTTTAATAATTCAGCGGGAATTAATACAGGCCAGATTAAGGCCATACATAATATTTACCTGCAATCACCAAGGACAATATGAAATTAACTTCAATAGCTTTGGCATTAGGTTTTAGCCTGCTGGGAAACGCGTTTAATGCTGTGGCCGCCGATCAACCGGTTAGCGGTGGCAGCCTGACTGTCGGTGTTGAAACCGAACCGACCACTTTTAACCCACAGCTTAACGGCCAGGACAAAGCAGAAATCACGCTGCGTAACTTCTGGGAATCGCTGCTGGCGCGCCGTCCGGACGGCAGTTTTGTGCCGTGGCTGGCGCAAAGTTATGAGGCCAGCCAGGATGGCAAAGTGATTCGCTTTAATCTGCGTCAGGACGTCACCTTCTCCAACGGCGAGAAGTTCGATGCCAACGCGGTGGCTGAGAACTTCCGCCAAACTCAGGTCGCGCAATATTGCGCTGGCACCAGTTTGTGCCTGATGGGTTCGCACATCGAGAAAATTGAAACGCCGGACGATCACACTGTGGTGATCACCCTGAAAGAGGTTTACTCACCCTTCCTTTCTTTCGCAGCGGGCTTGCAGATTCTGGCACCGGCCAGCTGGAAATCACCAGAGCTGAAATCGGGCGGCAAAGATCTGGCGGGCACTGGGCCGTTTATTCTCGAAAGCTATGAGAAAGGCCAGCAGGTGACCTACGTTAAAAACCCGAAATATAACTGGGCACCGGCCACCGCGAAGCATCAGGGACTGGCGTATCTCGATCGCGTTACCTATCGCTTCCTGCCGGAATCCTCGGTGCGCACTGGCGCGCTGCTGTCGGGCCAGGTTGATGCCATTGAAGGCATTTCGGGTAACGATGCCGGTGAATTCAAAGACAATCCCGACTTTACCTATCAACATGCACTGAACACCGGTACGCCGTATTCGCTGTTCCTCAACGTGGAATATGGCCCGACGCAGGATGTGAAAGTGCGTCAGGCGTTACTGCAAGGTCTGGATATCGATCCGCTGCTGAAGTCGGTGTATCGCGGCGAGCGTACCCGCGCGTGGGGCATCACGTCGCCCATTGATCCGCTTTACAACAAAGAGCTGGAGGGCAAATACGGTAACAATCCGGATGCGGCTAACAAGCTGCTGGATGAAGCCGGCTGGAAAACGCGTGATGGTGAAGGTTTTCGCACTAAAGAGGGCCAGCGTCTGCGCATTGAGTTAATTCAGGCGCAGGCGACGGTGCGCGATCAGCGCGATGTGCTGCTGCAAGCAATTCAGGCACAGGCGCGTCAGCGTCTTGGCGTCGATCTCAAGCTGAACTACGTGGATTCCGGTACGTATGCGGATGTGCGTAAAAGCGGCAAGTTCGGCACCATCGCCAACTCCAACACGCCAACCGATGGTGTGGATATCGAAAACCACTATCGTCCGATCGCCCAGGGCGGCGCAATTAACTACAGCCGCGTCAACGATGAGAAGATCAATGGCTTGCTGGATAAAGCCGCCAGCACGCTGGATCTTAAGCAGCGCCGCGATTTCTACAGCCAACTGCAGCAAGTCGCGTTACCGCAGCTGGCATTGGCAGTGCCGCTCTACGAACCGGAAGATCAGTTAGCCACCGCCAGCTACGTGCATGGCTACGGTTTCCGCAGCTATAAGCAGATGCCAGAAAGCGTTTACGATGTGTGGGTAACCAAACCGTAATTTTAACTCTGTAGGGTCGCCATTTATGGCGACCTGGCTTTTACATTGGCACCACACGGTCGCCATTAATGGCGACCCTACGCGATGGTTATTTCCGCGCGGATTATTGCCTCGCCATAAAATACCATTTCCCATATTCAACAAATCGATTGCCGTTATTCTCGGTTTACTTTAATCCGCCGGATTTTAATACTTTCGGCAGGATTGAATAAGGAAACGGTCACCATGAGTCAGCTAATTGAAGTTGCCAAGCCCGATGATGCGGAAGAAATATTTGCGCTGTTGCAGCGTGCCTACGCCGCGCTGGTGGCGCTGGATGTGCACTTCACCATTTCACAGGGCAACGTCGAGCAGGTTCGCCGCGTCATCGAGCAGGAAACCGTGCTGGTGCTACGCAAATGGAAACGCGCGGTAGCGACCGTCACGGTGCGTTTTCCGTGGCAGCAGGATGAAAATGCACCTTCATCGCTGCCGTTTATCCACTGGTTCGCCGTCGATCCTGATTACAAAGGGCAGGGCTTTGGCCGCGACATCATCACCTACGCCGAAGAAACTCTGCTGAAAGAGACGCTGAAAGCGCCGGGCGTCTATCTCGCCACCGCCATCAAGCATCCGTGGCTGAGCGAGCTCTATCTGCGTCGCGGTTATCAACCGTTTCATCACCGCACCAATCCATTAGGCGAAGCGCTGGTGTTTCTGAAAAAGGAATTCAACCCGCCAGCCGATCAACCCATCGCCAAAATCGCCTGAACAACTAAAAAAGCACCTGCAACCACCAAGGATCTTATGAAAGCGAATTCAATCACTCTCGCACTGGGTGTCATCTGCCTGCTGGGAAGCGCATCACTTTTCGCCGCTGAGCAACCACGCAGCGGTGGCAGCTTAACCTTTGGCGTCGAAACCGAACCGGTACCGTTTAACCCGCAGCTGAATGGGCAATCCAAGGCGGAAGTGACACTGCGCAACGTGTGGGAATCGCTGCTGGCGCGCCGTACTGACGGCAGTTTCGTACCCTGGCTGGCAGAAAGTTATGAGGTCAGTCCGGACGGTAAAACGTATCGCTTTAGCCTGCGCCGTGATGTCACCTTCTCCAACGGCGAGAAGCTGGATGCCAACGCGGTGGCGGAGAACTTCCGCCATGTGCAGGATGCGAAGTATTGCGCCGGCAGCAGCATCTGCGCCCTGGGCGCGCGCATTGCCAACGTGGCGACGCCGGACGATCACACCGTTACCATCACGCTGAAGCAGGGCTATTCGCCGTTCCTGTCGTTCGCCGCCAAATTGCAGATTCTGGCGCCGGCCAGCTGGAATTCACCGCAGCTGAAAGCCGGTGGCAAAGAGATCGCCGGCACCGGGCCATTTATTATCGAGAGCTACGAGAAAGGCCAGCAGGTGACGTTGGTGCGCAATCCGCATTACAACTGGGCGCCCGCCACCGCCAAACATCAAGGTCCGGCGTATCTGGAACGCGTGACCTATCGCTTCCTGCCGGAATCTTCGGTGCGCACCGGCGCGCTATTGTCCGGTCAGTTGGACGCGATTGAAGGCATCTCCGGCAATGACGCCGGTGAATTCAAAGACAATCCCGACTTCACCTATCAGCATGCGCTGAATACCGGCACGCCGTATTCGCTGTTCCTCAACGTGGAATACGGGCCGACGCAGGATGTGAAAGTGCGTCAGGCATTACTGCAAGGGCTGGATATCGATCCGCTGCTCAAGTCGGTGTATCGCGGTGAACGCACCCGCGCGTGGGGCATTACCTCGCCGGTCGATCCGCTCTACAACAACGATCTCGAAGGTCAGTACGGTAACAATCCCGCCGCCGCCAACCAGCTGCTGGACGAAGCGGGCTGGCAAACGCGCGACAGCGACGGTTTCCGCACCAAAGACGGCCAGCGTTTGAGCATTGAGGTGATTCAGGCGCAGGCAACGGTGCGCGATCAGCGCGATGTGCTGCTACAGGCGGTACAAGCGCAGGCGCGTCAGCGTCTCGGCGTGGACCTCAAACTGCGCTACGTCGATTCCGGCACCTATACCGACGTGCGTAACACCGGCCACTTCGGCTCGATTGCTAACTCGAATACCGAAACCGACGGCATTGATATCGAAAACCACTATCGCCCGGTGAAAGCCGGCGGGCCGATTAACTACAGCCGCGTCAACAGCCCGCAAATCAACGGCTGGCTCGATCAGGCAGCAGCGACGCTGGATATCAATCAGCGCCGTAAATTCTACAGCCAGCTGCAGCAATACGCGCTGCCACAGCAGGCGCTGGCGATCCCGTTGTATGAACCCGAAGACCAGATCGCCACCGCCAGCTATGTGCACGGTGCCGGTTTCCGCAGTTTTAAACAGATGCCGGAGAACGCGTACGACATCTGGCTCAGCGACCACTAATCAGGAGGCGAAGATGAGTCTGGAAAGCATTGTCACCCGCACGCCACGCGCGCGTCGGCCATCGGTGTGGCGCAGCGACCTGACGCGCCGCATCGTCAGCCGTCTGCTGGGCGGCGTACTGGTGCTGTGGGCGGCGGTATCGCTGGCCTTTCTTGGCGTGCATCTGGCGCCTGGCGATATCGTCAGCCTGCTGATCGGCGAGCAGCTGCGCACACCGGCGATTGAGGCGGCGATCCGCGCTGAATGGGGTCTGAACGAACCGCTGTGGTGGCAATATCTGCACTATATGTGGCGCGTGCTGCACGGCGATTTTGGCCGCTCTTACATGCTCAACACCGAAGTCAGCCATCTGCTGGCGACGCAGCTGTGGCCCACCATCAAACTGACGCTGGCGGCGCTGCTGGTCAGCATCATCTTTGCGGTGGTGATTGCCGTCGGCACCGCGCATCGTCGTATTGGTCGCCGCGTGGCTAACGGTGTCGAACTGCTGCTGGCATCCACGCCCTCTTTCTGGATGGGCATCGTGCTGCTGTTTATTTTCAGCTTCACGTTGCGCTGGTTCCCGGTGGCGGGCGATCGCTCGCTGTCGTCGCTGGTGCTACCTGCGCTGGCGCTCGGTCTGGCGCAGGGCGCGGTGATCGCTCAGCTGCTGCGCCGCGAGCTGGAGCGCGCGCTGGATGCGCCATTCACCCTGACGCTGCGCGCGTGGGGCGTGGGAGAAACCACTATTCGTCTGCGCCACGCGCTGCGACATGCGGCGTTGCCCGCCGTTACGTTAACCGGTTGGCTGGTAGGCGGATTGCTGAGCGGTGCGGTGATTACCGAACAGGTATTTGGTCGTCCCGGCCTCGGTAAACTCACCGTCGATGCGGTGCTGGCGCAGGATCTGCCGGTGGTGCTGGCGGTGGCGATTCTCTCAGCGCTGATCTACGTGGTGATGAGCACCCTGGTTGACATCCTGTCGCTGTGGATTGATCCGCGTCTGCGCGGGGAGAGCAAATCATGATTGCCGCGCTGCAACGTCTTCCGGTAGCGCTGCCCGCTGCGGTGTGGGCGGCGATTCTGTTTCTCATTGTATTGGCTATTGCGGTGATCGCGCCGCAGTGGCTGGCGCACAGCGATCCGCTGCTGGCCGATCCGGTTAATGCGCAGCTGCCGCCGTCGGCACAGCACTGGCTGGGCACCGATCAGCTGGGACGCGATCTGTTAACGCGCGTGATCTACGGCAGCCGCTATTCGTTGCTGATCAGCGTGGCGGCGATGGTGCTGGCGGTGGTGTTCGGCACCTTGCTGGGATTGGTGGCGGCGCTGGCGCGTGGCGTGGTGGATGAGCTGCTGAGCCGCGCGGTGGATGTGATCTCCGCCTTTCCCGATCTGCTGTTGGCGCTGATGCTGATCGCCTTCACCGGGCCCGGCACCAACAACCTGATTATCGCGCTCGGCGTCGCGTCGGTACCGCGTTTTGCTCGCGTGGTACGGGCACAAACCTACAGCGTGATGACCTCCGGTTACGTTGAGCAGGCACGCACCTTTGGCCTGTCGCGTTTCACGCTGGTCACCCGCCACATTTTGCCGCACGCCATTGCGCAGGTGCCGGCGCTGGCCACGCTGGGGCTCGGCACCGCGATTATCGGCACCGCCGGATTGAGTTTCCTCGGCATGGGGCCGCAGCCGCCGACCGCAGAATGGGGCCTGATGCTGGCGGAAGGACGCAACTATCTGCGTAACGCGTGGTGGATCGCCGTGTGGCCGGGCGTGTTTATTACGCTGACGGTGATTGCGGTGAATACGCTCGGTCGTTACTGGCAGGCACGTTTTGAAGGACGATCCGCATGAGCCAGCCATTTATTGATATCCAGAATCTCTCAATCCGTTTCGGGCCGCAGCAGGTGGTGAAAAACCTCAACCTGCAAGTCGCGGCGGGCGAATCGGTGGCGCTGGTCGGGGAATCCGGGTCCGGCAAAACCCTGACCGCGCGCAGCCTGCTTGGCCTGCTGCCGGAAGGCGCGGTGTTAACCGCCGACCGTTTTACCATCGACGGCCGCGATATGCGCCACGCCAGCCGCAGCGACTGGCGCGCGCTGCGCGGTCGTCGCATTGGCTATGTGTTGCAGGACGCGCTGGTATCGCTCGATCCGCTGCGCCGCATTGGTCAGCAGCTGAGTGATGCGCTAAGCGCTGCCGGTCATCGCGGCCATTTGCAGGACAAAAGTATTGAACTGCTGAAGGCGGCGGGCATTCACGATGCGGAAAGCCGCCTCGAACGCTATCCGCATCAGCTTTCGGGCGGCCAGCGCCAGCGTGCGTTAATCGCTACCGCGCTGGCCGGCACGCCAACTTTATTGATTGCTGATGAACCGACTACCGCGCTGGATATGACGGTACAGCGCCAGATTCTGCAACTGCTGGCCCAGCGCCGCCGCGACGGCCACGGTTTGCTGCTGATCAGCCACGATTTAGCGGTGGTAGCGGAACTGGCGGATCGCGTGCTGGTAATGCGCGATGGCGAAGTGGTGGAGCAGGGCCACAGCGGCCCGCTGCTCAATCGTCCGCAACACGCCTGGACGCAGCGCCTGCTGCGCGCGGTGCCGACGCCCGCCACGCGCGGTTTGCGCCTCAGCGCGGCAGAACCGACGCCGCTGCCGCCGCGCCCGACACGCAGCAGCGCGCCGCTGCTGGAGGGCATCGGCCTGCACAAAGCCTACGGCGATCGTCTGGTGCTCAACGACATCAACTTCAGGCTGCACGCCGGGGAAACGCTTGGCGTGGTCGGCGAATCCGGCTCTGGCAAAACCTCGCTGGTGAAAGTGGTGATGGGTTTAACCGAACCGGACAGCGGCACGCTGCTGCTGGAAGGGGAGCGCTGGGATCGTCTGCCGGAGAAAGCGCGTCGCGCCCGGCGTGCACGGCTACAGCTGATCGCGCAGGACCCGTTCAGCTCTTTCGATCCGCGCTACACGGTGGAAAAAATTATCGGCGAAAGCCTCGATAGCGCCGGGATTTACGGCGATGCGCGGCGTCAGCGGGTGCGCCAGCTGCTCGATGAAGTGCAGCTCGGCGACCGCTTCCTGCAGCGTTATCCGCAACAGCTTTCCGGCGGTCAGCGTCAGCGCGTGGCAATTGCGCGCGCCTTTGCACCAAATCCGGCGCTGCTGGTGGCCGATGAACCGGTCAGCGCGCTCGACGTTTCGGTACAAGCGCAAGTGCTGGATCTGCTGGCTGACATGCAGGCCGAACACGGCACGGCGCTGCTGTTTATCTCTCACGATCTCGGCGTGATCCAGCATCTGGCGGATCGCGTGCTGGTGATGCAGAACGGGCAAGTGGTGGAGAGCGGGGCGTTGCAGCAGGTGTTCGCCGCGCCGCAGCATCCGTGGACGCAAAAACTGTTACAGGCGCTGCCGGTCATTCCCGACTGGCAGCCCGCGAACGCATACTAAGGAGAGCAGAATGAGTCAGACACAACGCCAGCTGCGGCTGGGCGCGATTATTCAGGGCGTATCCGGCAACATGTCGGCATGGCGTCATCCCGATGCGGTGGCGGATGCCAGCATTAACATCGATTACGTGCTGGATCTGGCGCGCAAAGCCGAGCTGGCGAAGATCGATTTCCTGTTTGTCGCCGACGGTTTGTACATCACGCCGCAGTCGATTCCGCACTTCCTCAACCGCTTTGAGCCGATCACCTTGCTGTCGGCGCTGTCGCTGGTGACTAAAAAAATTGGCCTGGTCGCCACGCTTTCAACCTCCTACAGTGAGCCGTTTACTGTGGCGCGCCAGTTCGCCAGCCTCGACCATCTGAGCGGCGGTCGCGTTGGCTGGAACGTGGTGACCTCACCGCTGGAAGGCTCGGCGAAAAACTTCTCGCGCAGCACGCATCCGGAACATGACGAGCGTTATCGCGTCGCCAGCGAATATTTGCAGGTGGTGAAGGGATTGTGGGATTCGTGGGAAGGCGATGCTTTTGTGCGCGACAAACAGAGCGGGGAATTTTTCGCCGCCGACAAGCTGCATACGCTGAATCATCAGGGACACTACTTCTCGGTGCAGGGACCGCTCAATGTCGGCCGCTCGCCGCAGGGGCGTCCGATTGTGTTCCAGGCAGGCGCTTCTGAAGCGGGTAAAGCCTTCGCCGCCGAAGCCGCCGATGCCATTTACACGCGGCAGGAAACGCTGGAGCAGGCGCGCGAGTTCCGCGAAGACGTGCGTCGCAGGCTGGTGGCGCGAGGGCGGGATGCCGATGATATTCGTGTGTTCCAGGGCATCAGCGTGATTATTGGCGAAACCGAGGAAGACGCCGAGCGTCGCTATCAGCAAACCGCCGAGCTGGTGACCATCGATAAAGCGCTGGAGTATCTTGGCCGCTACTTCGAGCATCACGATTTCAGTCAGTACGCGCTGGATGCCCCTTTCCCGGATATTGGCGAACTCGGCAGCAACAGCTTCCGCAGCACCACCGACAAGATCAAACAGAACGCCCGCGAAAGAGGCTTAACGCTACGTCAGGCGGCGCTGGAAGAAGCCACGCCGCGCCCGAGTTTCCTCGGTACGGCGGAGCAGGTAGCGGAAGGGCTGGCGAACTGGTTCCTGCAGGGCGCAACCGACGGCTTTATCGTGCGCGGCGGCACGCCCACCGCGTTTGATGATTTCGTGGCGCAGGTGATTCCGCTGTTGCAGGCGCGGGGTATTTATCGCAAAGAGTATGCAGGCGAGACGCTGCGCGAGAATCTGGGATTGGCCGAGCCGGAAAACCAGTTCGCCGTGCAGCGTGGTAGTCAGCAGGTAGCTTAATGTTGGCAAGGTCGCCATAAATGGCGACCCTACAAAATTCCGCACATTGCCCGTAGGGTCGCCATTTATGGTGACCATTCCAATCGATAAAAATGGTTACAACGCCGTCACGCCCAGCGCGGCGGCGCGATGCTTCCACTTCCGCACTTCGTCATAAACGCCTGATGTAGCGTAATGTTGGCAAGGTCGCCATAAATGGCGACCCTACAAAATTCCGCACATTTCCCGTAGGGTCGCCATTTATGGTGACCGTTCCAATCGATAAAGATGTTTACAACGCCGTCACGCCCAGCGCGGCGGCGCGATGCTTCCACTTCCGCACTTCGTCATAAACGCCTGATGTAGCGTAATGTTGGCAAGGTCGCCATAAATGGCGACCCTACAAAATTCCGCACATTTCCCGTAGGGTCGCCATTTATGGTGACCGTTCCAATCGATAAAGATGTTTACAACGCCGTCACGCCCAGCGCGGCGGCGCGATCTTTCCACTCCCGCACTTCGTCATAAAACGCCCGATCGCTCACGCTGAACCCGCTGATCAAACTCTCCGCCAGCAGATCCTGATAACGCTTATCGCGGGTCAGCTCGCTCAACGCACCGCGCAGTTTTTCAAGGGTTTCCGCATCGGTTTTGGCCGACGTAATCAGCGGCAGCGCGGCGCACAGCGGCGTTTCGCCGATGATCTCCAGCCCGGTCAACTCCTCTGGATAATTGCGGCGCAGCAGCGCCCAGGTGATGCAATCAATCGCCGCGATATCCGCATCGCCCGCCCGCAATGCCGCCAGCGACTGACGATGGCTGCCGCTGAAACGGGTTTCGCTGAAGAATTTCCCGTTCTGCACCAGCGGGGCAATCACGTAGCGCAGCGAGTTAAAGCCGGAGTGCGAATCGTTGCTGTTGCACACCGCGCGCCGACCGCGAAAATCGCTGAGCGTTAGGTTTTCATCTGCGCTGCGCGCCACCAGCCAGCTGCGATAGCGCATGCCGTCGCAGCCCTGCGCGCTGGAGTGAAAGGTGCCAACCAGCTGCACATCGGGCAGTAGTTCCACCAGCGGATAACCGCAGGTTTGGCTCAGCAGCAATTGGTCATCGCGCCAGTGCGGCAATAAATCCTGCGGCCAGCGAACCTCAGCTGGCACGCCGCGTTGTTGCAACAGCGTCGTTAGCGCTGAGGTCAGGCCGATAGTTGCCTGATGATTGATGTCGTACATCGGTAACGAAAGCGTGGGCATCCTGTGCATCCTTTTGCGTACCCGGATGGGCATTAACCTCGACCGATTTGCGCCAGAAGCGGGTTATCCACTCGCCATAACCAGCGACGCGAAAACCGTGATTACGCTGATGATAGCCATCGCGATACAGCAAATAGACTTTGCGTAATCCATACCACGGCAAACCGGGCAGATCGTGATGTACAGAATGATAGTTGAGATTGAGGAACAGCAAGCGCCACGGCAGCGCGGCTTCGTTATTGACCGAGCGCGCCAGCGGTTCTTCTTCAGCGCGATGCTCGTAGAAGGATCGTACTTTGGTCAGCATCAGCGCCGGATAACTCACGGTCAGCACGAACCACAGCGGCGAGAAGCCGTGCAGCGTCATCCAGTAAAACAGCCCGATCAGCAAGCTGAGATGAATAGTCCACATCGCCATCGCCGGTATATCGCGCTGGATAAAGGCATTCAGCAAGGTTTTGAGGGTCGCGCCCATATCCAGCAGCGGGCCGATCAGCAAGCGGCCGGGAAAGGTGTTGCGCAGATGAATCACCTGCTGCTGCCACGGCTTAAGCTGCGCCCAGCGCGCTGGCGAAAGGTAGTAGGTTTCCGGATCTTCATCGGGATCGGTCAGCGTGTGATTGCGGTGATGCGCCAGATGCGAATCGCGATATAAACCATACGGATACCACACCGCCAGCGGCAGCGTGCCGAACAGCTGGTTGAGCCGGGGAAAACGTGTCGGGTGACCGTGAATCAACTCGTGCTGCAGCGACATATACCAGGTGGTAAACAGGATCAGCAGCAGCGTGCTCAAGGTTAATCCCAGCGTTTGCCAGTAGACAACGCTGGCGAACCAGCCGCCGTAAACCGTCACCATCAATAGCCACGTCGGCAATTCGCTGCGCCACAGCCAGCTGCGTGCCAGTTGATGCACCACCTCGCGCTGTTGCGCGCTGAGATAGGCGGATGTCCCTTTACTCATGGAGAAGCCGAACCTGTGAACAGTAATTAGGCCTCTGACGATGATTGATCACCGTGATGAACACAAAGAATCTCTTTTTCTTACTTATGCAAAAAAGTTGATGAAGCGCGCGAAATCTATTGGCTATCAGTCACCTCGTCTGTGGCGTAACCTTGCTGCATTGAAAACGTTCGAGCCTGCGCGGCTCACGAGGAGAATTTCAGCATGAAAAAGATTGGCTTCTTATCCTTTGGTCACTGGACCCCATCATCACAATCTGCCACCCGTTCGGCGCAGGACGTCCTGCTGCAATCGATTGATTTAGCGGTCGCGGCTGAAGAGTTGGGTGCCGATGGCGCCTACTTCCGCGTGCACCACTTTGCGCGTCAGTTGAGTTCGCCGTTCCCGCTGCTGGCAGCGGTCGGTGCGCGTACCAAAAAGATCGAAATTGGTACCGGCGTAATCGATATGCGTTACGAAAACCCGCTGTACATGGCGGAAGATGCCGGTGCGGCGGATCTGATTTCTAACGGTCGTCTGCAGCTCGGCCTGAGCCGTGGCTCGCCGGAGCAGGTGATCGAAGGCTATCGTTACTTTGGTTTTGATCCGCAGAACGGTGAAAGCGATGCCGATATGGGCCGTCGTCATACCGAGGAACTGCTGGAAGTGTTGCGCGGTGAAGGTTTCGCGAAACCGAATCCGCAGCCGATGTTCCCGAATCCGCCGGGTTTGCTGCGTCTTGAGCCGTTCTCGGCAGGTTTGCGTGAGCGTATCTGGTGGGGTTCTGGTTCTAATGCAACATCCATCTGGGCAGCGCAGCAGGGCATGAACCTGCAAAGCTCAACCCTGAAAGATGATGAAACCGGCGAGCCGTTCCACGTGCAGCAGGCGAAGCAGATTCGTGCTTATCGTCAGGCATGGGAAGCAGCGGGCCATCAGCGTACGCCGCGTGTTTCGGTGAGCCGCAGCATCTTTGCGCTGACCAACGACACCGACCGCGCCTACTTTGGTCGCAGTGGCCAGGATCAGGATTCGGTGGGTTTCCTCGATGAGAAAACCCGCGCTATCTTTGGTCGCAGCTACGCCGCCGAGCCGGATCAGTTGATTAAACAGCTGGCGCAGGATGAAGGGATTGCCGAAGCGGATACGCTGTTGCTGACCATTCCGAACCAGTTAGGCGTGGATTATTGTGCGCACGTGATTGAGAGCATTTTGACCCATGTTGCACCGGAGTTGGGTTGGCGTTAAGTGTTGGGTGCGCAGCAGTGCGCACCGTTTGTCGTAGGGTCGCCATTAATGGCGACCTTGCAAAATCCGGATTGTCATCATCCGTAAAAAACCCGCACCGTTTGTCATAAGGTCGCCATAAATGGCGACCCTACAAAACATCGTTCAAAAACTCATCAAAACGCTGTTTCCAGTGAATCTGTGACGCAATAATCATCATCCACCAGCGGTAGATAGCGCCATTTATCGAATGCGGTACAAGGATGCGAAATACCGCAGCCAACCCAATCGCCCACCTGCAGCGGCTCATCATCCGGTAATAACAGATAAGCGTGCTGATCGTTCACATCACTAATACGCAGATGCGTTGCGGTGCGCGGTGCGCTGCCATCGGCGTTACGGATCCACAGCGGATTCGGCAGATCCTGATCGAAGGGTACATCGCGGCGACCGAAATCCACGAACGCCAGGCCCGGTTCCGGGCGCGATAACACGCGGCCCCAAATTTCCAGCGCGGCAGCAAATTGATGTGTTGCGCCCGGCTGAGCAAAGGGCGCGATGCGCGCATACAATCCGCTGTCGTGCGCCATATAGGCACCTGAACGGATCAGCGGCGTCATCGGCAACGGCAGTTTTGCTGCGGTGAAGCACGCTGTCACCACATCAAACCAGGCGCCGCCACCGGCGCTAAGGATGATGTGATCGCTGCCGAACAGCTGCTTTTCCGCCAGCAATTCAGCGGTAGCGATCATCATCTGGCAGTAATCTTTCACGCGCTGAATGCCGCTTTCATCACGGTTTGCGCCGAGCGCGCCTTCATATCCGGCAACGCCCACCAGCTTGAGCGCGGGGCAGGCGGCGATCGCTTCGGCAATCGCCACTGCGTCCTGCTGAGAACGACAGCCAGTGCGGCCGCCGCTTACTGACATCTCCAGCAGCACCGAAATCTGGCTGTCACCAAGGTTCTGCGCCAAAAGCTTCACGCCTTGCAGCGAATCGACATAGCACAGGAAGCCGTGATCGGGATGCTGCTGCTGCCACTGCGCAATCCAACGAATGCCCGCCGGATCGACCAGTTCATTGGCGAGAAACACATTGCGGATGCCGAACTGGCGTAACGCACGTACTTGTGCGGGTGTGGCGGCACCCAAACCCCACGCGCTGCCTTCGGTAATCGCGCGGCGCAGAATGGCGGGGGACATCGAGGTTTTTCCGTGCGCGGCGAGCATCACGCCGTTTTCGCGGCAGAAGTCCGCCAGCTGGCGCAGGTTATTCTCCAGCGCCGACTGCTTCATGATCATCAGCGGCGAGAACACCCGATCGCTGCTGAGTACTGCGGTGCCGACAGCCAGCGGCGCATCACCGGCACCCGCAACCGATTTAAAACGTGGCGCGGTTTGCTGCGCATCCAGTAATCCATCCGCCTGCAGCGGAAAGCGAATCGACATAGATCCTCCTGTTAGTGCTCAAGTACGCGCGATAAGAACTGCTGAGTGCGCGGGTTCTGCGGATTGACGAAGATCTGCTCGGGCGAACCTTGTTCGGCAATCACGCCCTGATCCATAAACACCACGCGGTCAGCGGTTTTGCGCGCAAAGCCCATCTCGTGCGTTACCACCACCATGGTCATGCCTTCACGCGCCAGGCTGCGCATCACTTCCATTACTTCACCCACCAGTTCTGGATCCAGCGCTGAGGTGGCTTCATCGAAGAACATGATTTTTGGTTCTACCGCCAGCGCACGGGCAATCGCCACGCGTTGTTGCTGACCACCGGAAAGCTGCGCCGGATAGTGATGCGCGCGCTCGGCGAGTCCGACGCGCGTGAGCGCCGCCATGCCGCGTTTATTGGCTTCGGCTTCCGACAGCTTTTGCGCTTTGATCAGCGCCAGCGTGACGTTGCCGAGCGCGGTTTTATGCGGGAACAGGTTGAACTGCTGGAACACCATGCCAACGTGACCGCAAATTTCACTGGCGCGTTTGCGTTGGTGCAGCGGCACGTCGTTGACCCACACTTCACCGCCGTCGGCCACTTCCAGCCCGCTCATGATGCGCAGCACGGTACTTTTGCCAGAGCCGGATGCGCCAATCAGCACCAGCACTTCACCCGGTGAAACATCAAGGCTGATCTCTTTCAGCACCTGGGTTGCGCCAAACGATTTGGTTATCCGGCTTAAGGTAATGGCGGATTTGCTCATGAAATTTGGCTCCTGGTTTGATGATGTTGAACCCAACGGGAAAGTGGGAAGCAGACAGCGAAGTAGAGCAGGGCGACCAGGCCGTAAACGATGACCGGCTGACCGATGCGATCGACAATCGCCTGGCCTTGATGCATCAGTTCGGACATGCCGATCATGCTGACGATCGAAGTGTCTTTGATCAGGGAAAGATACTGGCCCGCCAGCGGCGGCAGCACGATGCCGCGCGTTTGCGGCAGAATCACGCTCATAAAAGTCTGTCGCTTCGACAGGCCCAAAATCCATGACACTTCCCACTGACCTTTCGGCACCGCTTCGATGCCAGCGCGGAAAACCTCTGCGATATACGCGCCCTGATAGATGCTCAGACCAAGAATACCGGCGGCAAACAGGTTGATGTCATAGCCGAAATAGGCCACGCCGAAGTAAATGAACATCAGCGTGATCAGCACCGGCGTGCCGCGAAACAGTTCGGTGTAGATCACCGCAATCTGCTTTAAGACCGGCAGACGGCTAGTGCGCAACACCGCCGCCAGCAAGCCCAGCAGCGTGCTGCCAATAATCGCAGCCACCGACAGCAGCAGTGTGATACCGAGGCCTTTTAGCAGAATCGGTAACGAACTGATGATTAACTCGTTCATAGCGCGCTCTCCCGTTTCACTGGATTAGTCAGCCATTTTCTTGCCCACCACCAGGCGGACTTTTTTATCGGGGTCACCAGCGGCGGGTGGAACATGCGCCGTCCTGCAATCGTACCCAACCAGGAGAACAAGTTGCTCAGCACCAGATACACCAATGCCACCACGCTAAAGGTCTGGATATACAGCAGCGTACGCGCGTTGATCACCGTGGCGGTGCCGGTCAGTTCGGGCAGAGCAATCGCCGACAGCAAAGAGGTGCCGAGCAGCAATTGAATCAGGTTGTTGATAATAGCGGGCCACACCGCGCGCGCCGCTTGCGGCAGCACCACGGTGAGAAACACCTGACGACGCGGAATGCCCAGCACCCATGCGGCTTCAAGCTGGCCTTTCGGCACCGATTGAATGCCCGCGCGGAAGGTTTCGGACAAATACGCACCAACGTTGATCCCCAGCGCCAGCACGCCCGCGGTAAAGGCGCTCATGGTGATGCCGAGCGACGGCAGACCAAAGAAGATGATGAAGATCTGCAGCAGCACCGGCGTGTTGCGGATGAACTCAACGTAGCAGTGACTGATCCAGCGCAGCGGGGCCAGCGGCGACGCTTTCGCCAGCGCTGAGAGCAAACCGAGCGCCACCGCCAGCGCAAACGCCAGCAACGTCACCTGCAAGGTGAGCCACGCGGCGTCAAGAAAAGTGTCGGCGTAGCGCCACAGGGTTAGCCATTGATAACTCATGGTTCTGCTCCTTCGGGCGGCGCAACATCAGCTGCCGCGCCGCGTGGGGATCAATATTGCGGATTCAGCGGGTAACGCGGTTTGTTGCCGAACCATTTCTGATACAGCTGGGCGTTTTCGCCGGAGGCGTTAATTTCAAACAGGAATTCGTTGAGGTAGTTGGTCCAGACCTGATCGCCCTGTTTCACACCGAAGGCGTTGTATTCCAGCGGCACCAGTGCTTCGTTGGTCACGGTCAATGTCGGGTCGAGCTTGGCCTGATAGGCGAGGAAGTTGTTATCCTCGATCATCGCATCGGCCTGGCCCTGTTTCACCGCAAGGATGGCCGCCTGCGATGAGTCGTACTCCTGAATTTTCACGTCAATGCCCAGATTGCGCACTTCATCGCCGTTGGTTGAGCCTTTCACCGTGGCGATGGTTTTGCCGCCCATATCGTGTGCTGACTGGATGCCGCTATTTTTGCGCACCAGCATCGCTTCACTCGCCACCACATACGGATTGGTGAAGCCGATCTCTTTGGCGCGTTCCAGATTGCGGGTGAAGTTACAGAACACCACATCCACTTTATTGGTTTGCAGATTAGGGATGCGGTTGGCGCTGGTGGTGTTGACCATTTCCAGCTTCACGCCCATCTCTTTGGCCAGCGCTTTGGCGAGATCAACATCGTAGCCATCCGGGTTGCCGTCTTTATCGTAAAACCCAAATGGCGCGAAACTCAGGCAATCACCGACGCGCAGCGTGCCGCGTTGCAACACGGTTTGCAGCGCTGACTGCGGTGCGGCGCCCGCTTCTTTTTTCTCTTCGGTTGGCGTACAGCCCGCCAGCGTCAGTAATATCAGCGCGCCGGCTAGCGCGTTGAGACTCACTTTTAGCGATGTTGTCTTCATTGTTATGCTCTCTTTAGAAATTTTGACGAAACGGTGTAATACCGTTATTTCACAGCAAAATAGAAAGGCATCAATTAATAACAGGCTGTCCTGGTGTGGGCGGAGAAAGTAAACATTCGCCAGCCTGTTTTAACCGTAATATTTATTTACGATCGGCGCGGAAGCATTTCATATCGACTTCGACTTTGCAGTCGACTACTAAATCCTGCACGCTACAAATACGTGCCGGTGGATTTCCGCTAAATATCTCACTGAATACTTTATTAAATGAACTGAAATAACGCGCGTCGGTTAATACCGCCGTGACATGTACCACATCTTCCACGCGATAACCGGCTTCGCGCATGATGGTGAGACAGTTTTCAAACGCCAGCTGCGTCTGTTCGATGATACCGCCTTCCACCACTTCACCGTCGCGCATCGGCGTTTGGCCGGAGATGTAAAGCCAGCCATCGGCTTCAACCGCGCGGGCAAACGGCAGTTTCTGCCCGCCGGTGCCGGTTCCGCCTTCGACGCCATAACGTTTAATCGTCATCCGTTCCTGCTCCTGTTGCAGCGAAAATCTGCTTGCTATATTGTCTGATATACCAGACTGCTATCTGCAATACTGGATAGGGCAAGATTTGCACAGGAAATTTTCTTTTGCAATATGTGCACCGCTATTTAATTTTTTGTGATGTCGTCCGGATCGCAAAATAAATTTAAGTTGAGTGCGTATTTAAATTGGAGTGTGATCGCTATCGTAGTTTTATAAAAGTTCAGTGAGCGTGATGCGCCATAATGAGGCACCAAAATTGATCGTGGTAATAAATGGCGGGTGATTAATATTTATTTAATCCGGGATGGGTAAAAGTTGATGCGCGGTGTATCATGCCTCTCTTTCAATGCCTATGCCTTTTATAGCCATGCCACCAAGGAGTGAGTTTATGCCGGATGAAAAAACCTCGCGGGCGCGCGGCGTTGACCGGGTTATTGATATCTTTCGGCAGTTGCACAGCGCACGCCAACCGATGTCGATGCGCGCGTTGATCGACGCAACCGGCGCACCGCGTTCCAGCATCTATGAATTAGTCAGCCTGTTGAGTGAAGCCGGTTTGGTGGAATTGGATGCCGAAGGCGCGGTGTTCTTTGGCCGTGAGATGCACTATTACGGTGCGGATTATATGGCGCACAACGATCTGATCCGTCGGGCGCATCAGTTGATGGTGGAGATTGTGGCGCGCCACGGCGAAACCGTGCAGCTCTGTATGCTGGAAGGCAATAAATACACCGTGGTGCTCTCTGAGAGTAATGCGCATCCGTTCAAAATTACCTCGGATATCGGCGTGCGTGTGCCAATTACCTGGACTGCGACCGGCCGCTTGCTGCTGAGTAACTGGTCGGATAGCGCGATTCTGGATCTGATCCCGGAAGAGGATTATCGCCTCGCCAGCGGCCAGATCCTCGATAAGCAGGCGTTTCTTGATGAAATTCATCACGCCGGAAAACTCGGTTATTGCATGACGGAAGGCTTATCTGAAAGCTTTACCTGCTGCATGGCCGCACCGATCCGTTCGCGCAGCGGTCAGGCCGTTGCTGCTATCTGCTTTATGGTCAGCCGCGATACGCCGCAGGAACGTCGGCAGATGCTGCTGCAGGAATTGATCACCTCCGGACAAAAACTGTCTGATTTCACCTGACAGCGCTCTCGTAAAACTCCGTTACACCTGATTGAAGTGGCGTTTATTCTCGCCACTTAAGGTTGTGTTAAGGTAATTGATAATAATAACTATTCTTTTTACCACGGAGTTATGGGATGAAAACGCGCCTGCTTTTGGCAATGGGATTACTGGCTTCAACGGCGGCCGCCGCCTCCACTTATCCGCTGACCGTCACCGATATGGACGGCAACACGCAAACCATCAGTAAAGAGCCGCAGCACATTATTCTGCAGGATGGCCGCGACATTTTGACGCTGGCGCTGCTGGACCGCGACGACCCGTTTAAGCGCGTGGTGGCGTGGAACAATCTGCCGAAAAAGCAGGACACGCAAACCTGGGATCTGCTGAAAGGGCGCTGGCCGGAAGCGACGAAAATCGTCGATATGGGCTTTAACGATCAGGGCCAGGTCAATCTCGAAAGCGTGCTGGCGCAAAAACCGGATTTGATGATTGCGCAATTGCGCGCCAAACCGGCGCTTCAGCAATCGGGCGTGCTCGCTACCTTGCAGAATCTGCATATTCCTGTGGTGTTCGTGGATTACGAACTGCATCCGGCGCAGAACACTGCACCGAGCGTGACACTGCTCGGCAAAGTGCTGAACCGCGAAACCCAGGCCAAGGCTTACACCGATTTTTATCAGCAGAAATTCGCGCGCATTACACAGGGCGTGGCAGAAGTGAAAAATAAGCCAACGGTGTTTATCGAACCGATCGCCGGGAATAGCGACAACTGCTGCTTCACGCACAGCCACAATGGTTGGGGCGGATTGGTGGAAGCGGTGGGCGGTAAAAATATCGGCTCTGAATTGTTGCCGGGCAACGCCGGATTTGTCGCGCTGGAGAAAATCATCGCTATGAAACCGGATGTTTACATCATGACCGGTTCGAAGCGTCCGAACGCCAATGTGCTGCCGTTTGGTTATGGCGTGCAACCGCAGGAAGTGAAAGCCACCTTCCAGACGCTGCTGAAGCGCACCGGCCTGGCGCAGATTGAGCCGGTGAAACAGGGCCGTGTTTACGGCGTTTATCATCATTTCTATAACCATCCGTACAACATCATCGGCATGGAAATTCTGGCGAAAGATCTCTATCCGCAACAGTTTGCCGATCTGAAGCCCAACGCAGATTTCCGCACCATCGTTAAAAACTTCACTACGTTGCCGGATAACGCGATTGATTTAAGTTACCCGAACAATCAGTAATCGCGGGTTTTCACGGTCGCCATTTATGGCGACCCATCCGTTCAATCAACATTCCTCAATGACAACGATAATTGTTATGTTATAACATAACTAAAAACAGCACTGCGCGTATGCCTATACGCCTTGTGAACGTTGTCATTCAGAGGAGTTGCTATGTCAGCATTAACCCAAAACCAGCATGGTTCTAAAAAACTTCCCGTCACCGTACTTTCCGGCTTTCTCGGCGCCGGTAAAACCACGCTGCTCAATCATATTCTTAATAACCGCGAAGGCCGTCGCGTGGCGGTGATCGTCAATGATATGTCGGAAGTGAATATCGATGCCGCGCTGGTGCGCGAGGGCGGGGCAGAGCTGTCGCGCACCGACGAAAAGCTGGTGGAAATGAGCAACGGCTGCATCTGCTGCACGCTGCGTGAAGATTTGCTGCTGGAGGTGAATCGGCTGGCAAAAGATGGACGTTTCGATAACCTGGTGATCGAATCCACCGGTATTTCTGAACCGCTGCCGGTGGCAGAGACCTTCACCTTCGCCGATGAAGACGGGCAAAGTCTGTCTGAAGTCGCCGCGCTCGATACCATGGTGACAGTGGTCGATGGCTTCAACTTCCTGCGCGACTATGAATCGAACGAAAGCATTCAGTCGCGCGGTGAATCCTTGGGCGCGGAGGATGAGCGCACGGTGGTGGATCTGCTGGTCGATCAAATTGAGTTCTGCGATGTGCTGATCCTCAACAAAACCGACCTGATTGATGAGACGGAAAAAGCGCGATTAATGGCGATCCTGACGTCGCTCAATCCGCGCGCCAACATCATTACCTCTGAATTCGGCAAAGTCGGGCTGGATCAGGTGCTCAACACCGGTTTGTTTGATTTTGATGCCGCCGCACAGGCGCCGGGCTGGCTGCAGGAGTTGCGTGGTGAACACACGCCAGAAACGGAAGAATATGGCATTCGCAACTTCGTGTTCCGCGCACGTCGCCCGTTCCATCCGATGCGTTTTTTCCAGTTGATTGAAAACGAGATGCGCGGCGTGGTGCGATCTAAAGGCTACTTCTGGCTCGCCAGCCGTCCGCGACATGCTGGTTCATGGTCGCAGGCGGGCGGCGTGTCGCGCCAGGGTTTAGCCGGGATGTGGTGGGCCAGCGTACCTAAAGATCGCTGGCCAGAAGATGCTGAAAACCTTGGCTACATTCTAGAGAACTGGGTTGACGGTAGCGGTGACGCGCGCCAGGAACTGGTGTTTATCGGCATCGACATGGATGAAACTGCGCTGCGTAACAAACTGCAACAGGCGCTGTTAACCGATGAGGAAATGGCGCTCGGCCCCGATAATTGGGCAGAATTCCCCGATCCCTTCCAGCGATGGTTTAACTGATTGTAGGGTCGCCATTCATGGCGACCTTTTTTAATTACACCTTTCCCAACCACATCGAAACCTCAACCCCATCATTAAACGGCAGCGACATAAACCCTCTACTGCTGTGCACCAGCTCCAGATATTCCGGGCTGAAATCGGCATCGTCGGCAACAATTAGCGCGCCGGGACGCAAAAACGGCTGCACCAGCGTCACAATCTCCGGGTAGATCGCTTTTGCGCCGTCCAGCACCAGCATATCGATGGTGGCCGGTAGATCGCAGCTCAATGTTTGCAACGCATCGCCCACGCGCACCTCAATCAAATCGCTGACGCCTGCATCGGCGAAATGGTTACGGGCTAACGCCACTTTCCCCGGCTCAAATTCGCAGGTGATGATGTTGCCGCCGCCATTATCGCGTACCGCCGCCGCCAGATGCAGCGTGGAAATGCCGAACGAGGTACCAAACTCAACGATGGTTTTGGCATGGCTGCTGCGCGCCAGCATATACAGCAACTTGCCGGTTTCACGTGAGACCGCCAGCGGGACTTCCTTCAAATGTCCGTAAAGTTCCAGGTAATCGGTTTTGCTGTGCAGCAGGCGATGTTGTTCGGCGTCAGACATCGTTCTGAACGCATCGTTGGTTGGATGCGCCATATTATCGGCCAGCTCAAACAGGTAATTGAGCAGCGGCGCCAGTGGCGCAGAAGTTAAGGTGTACATGTTGTTCTCCGGGCATACCAAGTGGATTTTTCTGTGCCAACAGAATACGATGAATTATTCGCGTTTCACTATTCGTGTTCAGGGGATGATGATGGCTGAGCCACGTAACACTAAGATTTCAGAGAGAAAAAGGCCCAAGCAAGCGCGCTCCAGCGAGCTGGTTTCCGCAATATTGCAAGCGGCTACTCAGGTTTTAGAGCTGGAAGGCGCCGCACGTTTCACCACGGCGCGGGTGGCGGAACGCGCGGGCGTGAGTATTGGATCGCTGTATCAATATTTTCCCAATAAGGCGGCTATTCTTTTCAGATTGCAAAGCGAGGAATGGCAGCGCACCGGCAATTTGTTAGGTGCGATTCTGCGTAATACCGCCAACACACCGCGTCAGCGACTCCACGATCTCACGCTGGCGTTTTTACATTCCGAATGCGAAGAGGCGGCGATGCGCACCGCGCTGAATGACGCCGCGCCTCTGTATCGTGACGCGCCGGAAGTGCAGGAAGCGCGCGCGGCAGGTGAAAACGTCATCAGTGATTTTCTGCGTGAAGTATTACCGCAGTCAGAGGAGAGCGAACGGGCGCGCGCCGCAGATTTATTGAACAGTACGCTGGGCAATGTTGGGAAACACTTTTCCGAATCGCCGCGCACGCCAGCAGAGATTCAGGCTTACGCGCACGAGATGGCGGAGATGTTTTGTGCCTGGATCAGGGAAAAAGGCGCCGATTTACAGTAAAAGATGGACTGGAAATCTCTGAAAGCGGTTAACAAACTCATTATTCACATTCTCAATAATCCACACCGCGAGTAAGCTTAACAAAACCTTTATAGAGCCGAATGAGCAAACGGGAGAGCAAAATGGCAGTGAAGATGATTGCGGTGGATATGGATGGCACTTTTCTCGATGACAACAAACAGTACAACGCGCAGCGCTTTGCGCGTCAGTATGCGTTGCTGAAAGAGAAGGGCATTCGTTTCGTGGTCGCCAGCGGCAATCAGTATTATCAGTTGCTGCGCTACTTTCCTGACATCAAAGATGAGATCGCTTTTGTCGCGGAAAACGGCGCCTGGGTTTCTGACAGCAATGAAGAGATCTTCTGCGGTGAACTGGCGCAGGAACGCGTGCATCAAATCCTCGATATTCTCGCCAAAGAACCGGACATTAGCACCGTGGTTTGTGGTCGCAACGGCGCGTACGTGCACACGTCAATGTCCGACGAAGTGATTGCCATGCTGGCGAATCATTATCATCGTCTGGAAAAGCGCGACAATCTCTACGATATCGACGACACCATCTTTAAGTTCTCGCTGAATCTAGCGCACGAAGGCGTTGATGCCTTGATGGAGCGGTTGCACGCTGAGCTGGGCGCGATTGAAAACATTATGCATCCGGTTTCCAGCGGTTTTGGTTTTGTTGATTTGATCATTCCCGGCTGCCACAAAGCGCACGGCATCGCGCTGCTGCAGGAAAAATGGGGCATCGATGATTGTGAAGTGGTGGCGGTAGGCGACAGCGCCAACGACATCGAAATGCTGCGTCAGGCGTGCTACAGCTTCTCAATGGCGAACGCCGCAGCGCCGGTCAGCGCGGTGTCGCGTTACAGAACCGAAAGCAACAATGACGAAGGCGCGCTTAACGTGATCGCCCGCATTCTTGCGCGCGAAGTGCCGTTTGGTTGATGAATTTCCAGGTGCGCATAAATGCGCACCCTACGAAAACCTCGCCAAATCGTCGTAGGGTCGCCATTCATGGCGACCGATTCACGCTTAACTGTCAAGCATTACGCCATTCATGGCGACCGTTATTTAAAATATCCCGCCTCACGCATATCCTGCAGTAATCCCAGCCCACGCGGCTGCCAGTTAAACGTCTCACGCGTCCACGCGCTGGAGGACGGATTATCGGTAGAGGCGAAGAACGCCATCCAGCCTAGCCACGCTTTGGCTTCTTCCAGCGTCAGGCTTTTCACCGGCAGCGCTAATCCGGCGCCGATGGTTTCGGCAATCTGACGGAACGGCACACCTTCTTCCTGCACCGCATGCAGAATCGCCCCCGGCTCAGCCTGCTCAGCCGCAAGGCAAAACAGTTCAGCTGCATCATCACGATGTACCGCAGGCCAGCGATTCTCGCCGTCGCCAACATATACCGCCGCACCTTTCTCCTTTGCCATGTTGATGATTATCGGAATAAATCCATGATCGCCCGCGCCATGCACGGTTGGCGGCAAGCGCACCAGCGCCACGCGCACGCCGCTGTCGGCCAGCGCCAACGCGGCGACGTTAGAATTGGAACGTGGATGCGCGCCCGCTGTCGGTCTGATTTGTTCGGTGGCGAGACGTCCAGGCGACACCAACGCGGTGCCGGTGGTGACAATTAGCGGGCGATCTGAACCTGCAAATACTTCACCCATCGCCAGAATCGCGCGCTGATCGACCTCTGCAGCATGATCCATGCGGCTGAAATCGTGTATATATCCGGCGTGGATCACGCCGTCGCTCTGTTCAACGGCCTTGCGCAGACCGACGAGATCTTCAAGATCGCCGCGAATCACCTGCACACCTTGCTGCTGCAATTTTTCTGCGGAAGCCTCGCTACGCGCAAGACCTTGCACCTGATAACCACGTGTCTGCAGTTTTTTCACAATGGCGGAACCGATAAAGCCGCTCGCCCCGGTCACAAAAATTCGCATATTGGTGCTCCACTTTTTCAAAGTTGAAGCACTATCATAAAAGTCTGCGACGCGGCGAAAAGTCGTGAGCTTATACAGGTATACGCACTAACAGGATAAAGGCATGACTCAGCAAGATGACAACGTGCTCGGCAACTATCTGCGCGAACGCCGCCAGCGGCTTGATGCGGCGAAACTCGGCTACACCTTGCTGCGCCGCCGCACACCGGGCCTGCGCCGGGAAGAAGTGGCGGTGCGCGCGTGCGTTAGCACCACGTGGTATACGTGGCTGGAGCAGGGCAGAGGCGGCGCGCCTTCGGAAGAAGTGCTGGAACGTTTAGCTCGCGCATTGGAGCTGAGCGCCGCCGAGCGCGATCACCTGTTTTTGCTGGCGCAAAATCGTCTGCCGGGCGTGACATGGCAAGCGGGTGTGGATGTTTCGCCATCGCTACAGCGCGTACTCGACAGCATGGAGAACACGCCAGCGCTGGTGAAAACCGCAGAGTGGCAAGTGGTGGCGTGGAACCGCGCGGCGACCAAAGTGTTTGTTGATTACGCCGAGCTGCCGCCCGCCCAGCGCAATATCCTGCTAATGATGTTCCGTAACGAGGAGATGAAGAAGCGCCTCCCGGACTGGCATAAAGTGACACGCGGCATGGTGGCTAACTTCCGCGCGGACGTGGCGCGAACCGGCGCCAGCGAGCATGTGCGCGCGCTGGTGGATGAGCTGTGCGAGATGAGCGACACCTTCCGCCAGCTGTGGCAATCGCAGGAAGTGAGTCAGCATGGCGAAGGCATCAAACAGCTGTGGCTGCCCGACGAAGGTGTGCTCGAGCTGGAATACAGCACCTTCGCGGTTGAAGGCAAACCGGGTTTAAGTCTGGTGGTGTTTAATCCGCGTCAGCAGCACGATCGGGATTGTGTGGTGCGGCTGATGGCGCGTCCGTAGCGGCGCGATAGTGGGCTTCCATCTCATCCAGTGCCGCCTGATTCTCCAGCCCCCATTGATACATCTGTTCAATCGGTGCCGCGAACGTCATGCCGAGCGGCGTTAAGCGGTAATCGACTTTCGGCGGCACTACATCATAAACGTGACGGGCAATCAGCCCGCGCTGTTCCAGCTCTTTCAGCGTTTGAAACAGCATCTTCTTCGAAATTCCCTGCAGGCTGCGTTGCAACTCGCCGGTGCGTGCGCGATGGTTCGGCCAGTGATACAGCGCGTGCAAAACCATGCTGCTCCATTTCACCGAAAACAGATCCATCAGCCGGCGCGGCGGCGAATCCGCATAAAAAAACAGCTTACCGTCAACAATTGCGGGCATCGTTTGAACCTCCTGTACGGTTACCAAATGGTAACTACTATCAATTTTGCACCATGTTCACTATAGTCTGCCGCCTTCAGCTAGCCAAAGCCAGTTCATTACGGAGGCACTATGAAAATCAATGCATTAGTCGCGCACGACGCGGCTAAACCGCTCTCTTCCAGCCAGATTGCACTGCGCCCGCTGCAGCAGCAGGATGTCAAAATTGAAATTTTGTACTGCGGCGTGTGCCATTCGGATCTGCATATGGCACGTAACGAATGGGCGGTCAGTCGCTATCCGCTGGTGCCGGGACATGAAATCGTTGGACGCGTGGTGGAAACCGGCGCGGACGTAACCAATTTCAAAGCGGGCGATGTCGTGGGCGTGGGCGTGATGGTCGATTCCTGCCGCGAATGCCATTTCTGCCAGCAGAAAGAAGAGCAATATTGTGAATCCGGCTTTGTTGCAACTTACAACGGCATCGATAAATACACTGGCGACAGCACGTGGGGCGGCTACGCACAAAATGTCGTGGTCGATCAGCACTTCGTGGTGTCCGTACCTCAAACCTTGCCGTTAGCGGGCGTTGCGCCGCTGTTGTGTGCGGGCGTCACTGTGTGGTCGCCGTTGCGTCACTTTAACGTGAAAGCTGGTGATAAAGTTGGCGTTGTCGGCTTGGGCGGATTAGGCCATATGGCGGTTAAGCTGGCGAGCGCGATGGGCGCGGAAGTCACGCTGTTCACCACTTCACCGGCCAAAGGTGAAGATGCGCTGCGTTTAGGCGCTGCGCGCGTAGTGGTTTCACGTGATGCGGAGCAGATGGCGGCGGCACAAACTTCACTCGATTTCATCGTGGATTGCGTCTCAGCACCGCACGATCTCGATCCTTACCTTGCCACGCTGAAAACCAACGGTCGTTTAGTGCTGGTCGGCATTCCCGAGCAGCCGCACCAGTCTCCTAACGTCACGCCGATGGTGAATCGTCGATTGAGCATCAGCGGCTCGTCGATTGGCAGCATTCAGGAAACCCAGGAGATGCTGGATTTCTGCGGCAAACACAATATCACTGCCGATATCGAACTGATTGCCGGTGAAGAGATCGAAACTGCGTTCACACGCATGTTGAAGGGTGATGTGAAGTACCGCTTCGTTATCGATATGCAAGCGACGCGCTGGTAAACGTTATACGCCTGCACATTGTTGCAGGCGATTTCACCCTGAAATCGCCTGAATAAACATATTCAGTCTATTGATATCATTGATTTTTAATTCTGAAGCGGGTGTCAAAGCTCGCCAGAAACAATTAGTGAATATAGTTACAACATACTTTTAATTGTTCACCTATCAGCACCCTGATGTGACATCATCGTCACCTGTCGGTCCACCAGCAAAAATCGAAATTTTTTTGCCCAACTCTGCAGTCCATCCATTCGGGATTCTTTAATAAACAGCATTATTAATTTCCACCTGAATGGAAGTTTTACTTCCGCAATAAAACATGTGATCTAGATATTCAATTGAAAATAATGCTTTATTTTTATGGCATGTAAATTGCTCTAGTGGGTATTACATTTTAACTGATATCACGCCGATGAAAAAAATCATCACCTTCGGAACCTTTGATGTGTTCCATGTTGGGCACCTACATATCTTACAGCGAGCAAAAAGGCTGGGTGACTGGCTAGCTGTTGGCGTCTCCTCTGACGCCTTAAACTTCCACAAAAAAGGGCGTTATCCGGTTTACGATGAAAGTGACCGAATGTCGATTATTGCGGGCATTAAATATGTCGATGAAGTTTTTCTCGAGGAGTCGCTGGAATTGAAGCCTGACTATATTAAAAAATATCACGCCGATACCTTGGTGATGGGCGATGACTGGAAAGGTAAATTTGACAGGTATTCTTCACTGGCTGAAATCATCTATCTGGAACGCACTCCTTCGATATCGACAACCTCCCTGATCGAAGTAATAAAAAAGCGTTAACACTGTTGGAGGTGGTGAGTAACGCCAGTAAATCTTATGCGCTGTTTCCGGTTGCGCGTCACATCCTGCAATCACTTTTTGCACAATCCTGAATAAACATTTCCCGTACCGCTCCGATAACTCCCTTACAAACTTTACAAAAACAATAATCGCAGGAGCAGGGAACATGGGGCTGGTATCCCGATTACGTAATGTGCGCATCACGCGTAAGCTGTCGGCAGGATTCGGCATCGTGCTGTTGTTAGTGGCACTGGCAACCGGATTGAGCGTGCAGCGCTTCAACGCCATTCATGACATCTATCAGAAAACTAATCTGATTTATGACATCAACATTGAAGTGTTTCAGGCCAAAATTAACCGCCTCAAATATCTTTATGGCGATGACAAATCTGGCCAGGTGATGGCGAACTACGTCACGCATGCGCAGCAGCTTACCAGCGAAGCGAAACAACTTTCATGGTCGGATGGCGCCAGAGCGCGGGTGGATGAGCTGGGAACGCACCTCACCAGTTTCCAGAACAGCATTGGCGCCATGACGCAAGCCACGCAGCAACTCAATAGCCTGCGCTCGCAGCTTGATGCCTTAAGCCAGCAAGACATGACCTCGCGCTACACTCAACTGATTCGCACCCCGGTTACCAATCCTGAACTCACCAACCAAATCTACGAACAGCTGTTCGCCATTAGCAACGTGCGTGAAGAAGCCTGGGCGCTGCGTTTTAACGTTAGCGATACGCTGCGTAAAACGCTGGAGAACCATTTCCAGCAGGCCGAACAGGGCATGAAAGCGCTGCTGGCGCAGTTACCGCCGGAACAGCAGGGCGAATTTACCTCGCTGTGGCAGGACACTGAGAAATTTAAAAGCCTCAGCCTGCAAGCGGCGGATGCCTATGGTCAGCTGCGTGCGGCGGAAGATACCGTCAAAGTGGCGGGCGATAAAAGCAGTGCGGCGATTAAACAGATCATTACCATCGTCAAAGCGCGCAACGATGAACTGGCCAACGGATCGGCGGCAATCTCACTGCTGATTGGTGGTCTGGCGATCCTGTTCGGCGTGCTGGTGGCGTGGTACATCATTCGTCAAATCACGCGTCCGGTATTCCATAACCTGGAACTGGCGGAGCGCATCGCCAATGGCGATCTCAGCTCGCATTTTGCCACCGATCGCCATGATGAACTCGGCAAGCTGACGTCGGCGATGGGACGCATGAACGAACGGCTGCGCAGCATGATCGGCGATGTGCTGAGCAGCGTTAGCAGTGTGTCACAGGCGGCCAGTGCGATTAATCAGGGCAACCTCGATTTGTCATCGCGCACTGAACAACAAGCGGCGGCGGTGGTGGAAACCGCTGCCAGCATGGAGCAGCTCACTGCCACGGTGAAAAATAACGCCGCCAATGCGCGTCAGGCAAGTCAGATTGCGGCGGAAGCGTCACACAACGCCAACAAAGGCGGCATCGCAGTGCGTGATGTGGTGAACACCATGGGCGAAATCTCTGACAGCTCGAAAAAGATCGCCGATATCACCGCCGTAATTAACAGCATCGCCTTCCAGACTAATATCCTCGCGCTGAACGCGGCGGTGGAAGCGGCACGAGCCGGCGAGCAGGGCCGTGGTTTCGCCGTGGTCGCCAGCGAAGTGCGCAATTTGGCACAGCGCAGTGCCGGTGCGGCAAAAGACATTGAGCAGTTGATCAGTGAATCGGTGGGACGCATCAGCAACGGTCACCAGCAGGTGGCGCGCGCCGGTGAAACCATGGATCAGATCCTCGGCAGCATTGCGCGCGTGAATGAAATCATGGAAGAGATTTCAGCAGCATCGGATGAGCAAAGCCGCGGCATTGAGCAAATTGCCCGCGCGGTAGGCGAGCTGGATACCACCACGCAGCAGAACGCAACGCTGGTTAGCGCCTCTTCGCACTCAGCGAATTCACTGGAAGAACAGGCGATGATGCTGGAACGATTGGTGGCGCAGTTCCGCTTGCAGGGAGCTGTACGCTAAAAATTACAGTGGAAGTCGGTTCAGATTGACTTCCACTGTTTCTCTTTTGAGCTACGCGCGACTTTTTTGTGCGGTTGCAGAAGTGCAAGGTAAATATTCTTAAAATATTCCGCTCCACTGATAACTTTTCCCGTTAAACTGCAATTCTTGTCGTCCTGATACTTCCCGTGCATGAACTACTACTCACCTGACGATAGTCACTTGAAGCGGCGTTCCCAACGCTTCGTCCGTCGCATGTTTATCATGCGTCAGCTCGGCACGATTTTATGTTTTTTCCCAATCCTCTCGGTACTGATGGAGATGGATCGTGGCCTGGCGTTTAGCGCCCTGTTATTTGTGAATGCGTTTCTCTGGCCGTGGCTGGCTTATCGCCGCGCGTTGCGAGCCGAAGATTCCACCACCACCGAACGGCACAATTTAACCCTCGACGCCGCCTTCGGTGGCATTTGGGTGGCGCTAATGGCGCTGAGTCCGCTGCCTTCATTTGTCATTATGGCGGTGCTGGCCTCGGATCGTTATGCCGCCGGCGGTGCCGCGCAGTTGATCGCAGCGATGCAGGCATTTCTCTGCGGCTTTGTCATGGTATGGCTAATGGATGGCGCTGGCGTAAACCTGACGTTCAGCACACAAACCGTTTGGCTGACCTTGCCGCTCGCGACTTGCTACATGCTGGTGCTCAGCGTCACGTCGTACAATCTCACCTGGCAATTGCGCAAGCGTAACCGCGAGCTGGAGCGCATTGCGCTGATGGATCCCGGCCTGGAAATTCCCAATCGTCGCCTGTTTGAACGCCGTTTGGAGAGCGAATTTCTCAGTACGCGTCGTGGTGACAGCGCCGGTTATTTGCTGCTGATGGACCTCGATTATTTCAAAACGGTAAACGATACGTGGGGCCATGAAGCGGGGGATTTCCTGCTGGCAGAAATCTCCGCGCTGCTACGAAATCATGTGGGATTGCAGGATATTCCGGCGCGTTTTGGCGGCGATGAGCTGGGCGTGATTGTGCATCATGCCAGCGACGAATCGGTGGTGGCGCTGGCCCAACGTTTGCAGGAAAAGATCGCCCAGGTGCGCTTACCGGCGTCGGCGGAGTTTCGTTGTTCGGTGAGTATTGGTATTGCATCGGCAGCAAATGCGGAGTCGATTCGTCACTGGTTGCGGCATGCCGATGAAGCGCTGTATGAGGTGAAACGCGCCGGACGCAACGGCGTGCGCTTATGGCAACCGTCGCTGGCCGGCGCGGCCTGAATCACACGAATTCGGGTTCGCAGTTCACCGGGAAGTTAAGCGAGTTAGCGATGAAACAGGCTTCATGCGCCTGATGATGCAGTTCACGCGCGCGGTCCGCATCAGCCGGATCGCGCAGCGCAATACGCGGTTTCAACGTGATATTGGTAAACCGGCCGCGCGTGCCCTCAATCATTGTTCCTTCCGCCGCATCTTCATAGGCTTCCACCACAATTCCGGCGTCAGAACAGAGATGCAGATACCACAATTTGTGGCAAGCCGAGGCTGAAGCTAGCAGTAACTCTTCTGGATTCCAGCGCGCCGCATCACCTCGAAACGCCGGATCGGCGCTCAGTGCTACCGTCTCTTTGCCAGCGGCAATCAGCTCCGCGTTGCGGTCATAAGCGGTATAAGATGCGGTGCCTTTGCCACGGTTGCCGGTCCAGCGTACCGTGACCTGATAATGGTGTTCCTTTGCTGCCATGTTAAAAGCTCCTTTTTAAATCGTAGGGTTGCCATTAATGGCGACCCTCTCAATGTACGCTCGAAACTGGAAAATACCAGCCACGGTGTTATCCGGTCACCATAAATGGTGACCCTACGAAAATCCCGCCAAACCATTGTAGGGTCGCCATTCATGGCGACCAGGAATCAAACCTGTGCGGCAAACCCTCATTATGCAAAATTCCACTAGACAACAATAAACGCATAAAAAAATAAAGTTACAGAAAATATTGCCGATAACTCTTTTCGTATTTATCTAAAGAGTATTCCTTTCCAGATTGGTTGAACTTCACTTTTATATTGCTGTTATTAGGTTTAATATTAAATAAGGATATTATATGAAGTATTTTAGCACCTTGTTAATCCCCACAGTGCTGAGCCTTTCAGGCTGTGCTAATTTATTCCCTGAACCAGAGCAATTCACACCGCCACCTGCAAGTTCCGATGTGGCAAAAATTCGTCTTATCGGACCTCCAATGAGTTATGCATTACATCAGACTGACAGTTCAGGTAAAAAAACTGGCGGTTGGATCTTGAAGCATAACGCATATCTAAATCCTTTTTTAGGTTCTACCAAGGATATTGGGTTACCAAAAATAACAGGCAAGCAGTATAAGGACGATTATGTTGAAACATTGCTTATTCCTGATGAAAAAACCATTATTCATCACTCGTTATATCAGGGTTGTAACGTGAATCTCCCGTTTGTTCCTGAAAAGAAAAAAATCTATGAAGCTCATATTAGCTATGGCGATAAGACAGGATATTGTGTTCTATACCTCAAAGAAGTGGCTCTCGATAGCGTAAATGGTATCTACGTTGAAAAGGAAATTTCAAAATGAAATGGGATAGATTAATTCTAACAGTATTAGTTTGCGCGTTCATTTCTTCGTGTGCAGCTAACGTTGATCGTACAAAAGAGACTCGACTGTCGGATTATTCAGAGAAAGAAGTTAAGCAGAAACTCGTCCCTGAAGTAACGAGCCGTAAAGATGTACTGCTCACTTTTGGTACTC
Organism: Pantoea sp. SOD02; assembly: GCF_024707505.1. GTDB lineage: Bacteria > Pseudomonadota > Gammaproteobacteria > Enterobacterales > Enterobacteriaceae > Pantoea > Pantoea symbiotica. The sequence continues at coordinate 66,920 of NZ_CP102605.1, forward strand.
CGATAAATCCAGAGGATTATAATAATGCCAAACGTTGGCAGTATTATTCTAAAATTGTTGATAGACGCATCTACTTTCTCATTCCATTTATCTCTGACAGGGAGCAATTTCTCACTGTCGATTTTTCAGACCAAGGTATAATCACGGCTTATCATTATGAAGAAAAGTGATTGCGTAATTTGAAATACACACATTTCGCAATACCACAATTTATCGTGCAATAACCTGCCAAATTAACGTAGAGTCGCCATTCATGGCGACCAATTTAAGCATTAGATACAAGCATTACTCACTCATTGGCATCGTTAAAGTGTATGTGCTCCGAGTCATCAATTTTCATCAATGGATAGGATCTTTTCGAGACGCTATTAGGTAAACTAAGGGAATCGTTAGCGTTTGTCAGGGTGAGTTTTTAATGTTAGAGACAGACCGCCTGATCCTCAGACAATGGCAGGAAAAGGACTTACAACCCTTTGCCGAACTCAACGCCGATCCTGAGGTAATGAAGTACTTCCCGAAAGCGTTGAGTCGCCAGGAAAGCGACAACGTCGTTTCAAGATTCATAGAAATGATTGTTTTAAACCAAGGTTGGGGTTTCTGGGCCGTTGAGATGAAAGCCACCGGCGAATTTGTAGGTAGCGTGGGTTTAGCACATCAGGCAGATCGGTTTGACTTTTCTCCCTGCACGGAAATTGGCTGGCGTATCAATAAAAAATTCTGGGGGCAAGGGATTGCCAAAGAAGCAGCCGAAACATCGCTGGCTTATGCCTTTGATGTTTTGCATCTTCGTGAGGTCGTTTCGTTTACCAGCATTCATAACACGCCATCTGAGAATTTAATGAAGCGATTGGGGATGCAGAAACAAGCAACATTTCTCCATCCCGCGTTACCTGCCGATCACCATCTTGCTGAGCACGTGCTGTACAAGATTTTCAACCAACAGCTGAGTTAAGAACCTGGTTTCACTTAATGCCGGGCAAAAATGCCCGGCATGTGTGGTTGGAATTACCGGAACGACACGCCCAGTCTGACCATGCCGTAGTAGCCTTCAGATTCTCCGCCATGCAGAGATTCAGACCAGCCGCCCTGTACGCCTAACGTGACGTTTTCACGGATGTTCGCATCCACGCCGCCGTTTAATCCTATACCGGTACCCGACAGCTTGCTCCGGAACGACGCATCCGAGCCTGATACACCTTCGACTGACGCTTTGACCTCACTGTGGCCGCCATATGTCTGTGTCACGGACGGCGTCACCCACCAGGAAAGTCTGGTTTTAGCGTCCTGGAACGCGCTCAGTTTTAAACCTGCGCGAACCGACTGGCGGTGGCTGTCAGACCAGTTGATCGAGGCTGCTTCATCCTGTCCATCATCCAGACTTAAGCCCTGCACCGTGTACTGCAACTGCGGTTCCAGAGCCAGGGTTGAATTTATACTGAAAGCCTGCCCGACTTCTGCAGAAGCCAACCAGCCGGTGCCGCTGGTCTTCAGCCGCGTACTATCATTAGACGCAACAGAGAGGCTGTGATGGCTCGCCTGCAGCAGGCCGTCAATGTGCAGACCGGCATTGCTGCGGCCCGACAGGTAAGCGCCGCCAGTGTAAACCGTGTCGCGATCGGTACCCGCCGCGCCGGTGCCGCCGTCACGCCAGACGTCACTGCGCACCAGGCCGATGCCGCCGTAGAGGCCCGCGCGCCAGTTGGCATTCACGCCATCCAGCTGCCAAAGATCGCCACCCAGCTGCAGGAAACTGTACTCGCCGCTGCTTTCCGGCACGCTGCCTGAGGTTAGGCTGCCGCGATCAGGATGACCGAGCTGTCCCGCTGCGAGGCGGCCCCAGACCCGGCTGTCAGGCGCATACTGGAATCGTGTGTCTGCCGTTCCTGCCATCAGGCGGTCATAGTCGAGTGACTGTGACGGAAGGGCCGCGTAACTCCACATTCCGTCGCGGTAGTTTACTGGTCCGGTTGCCACTACGTCAGGCGTGCTGCTGTTATCCGTACTCGGTTGTTGCGTCTGCTGCGAAGTCAGATACCAGCTCTGATCCGCGTTACGGTAGAGGCTATAAGCGTAAGCACCCGCGACCAGTGGCTGATTCATGCTGAACGCGCCAGCTTCGGTCGTGGCACCGTTGATGGCCTGAATCACCGCAATACCACTGCCGGTAGTCTGTGCGCCGAGTCCGCTGCGGTTTAGAATCCGTAGCCCGGTGCTGCCCGTGGCCTGTCCACCATCAATGATCACTTTATCAATCGGTGAACTGCTGTCGCCTGCCACGGTATTGAGTGTGATGGTGCCGCCGTTGCCTGCAAGGTTTGTCACGGTCAGCGTATGCGGCGTAAATGCCCCCTGTGACGGCACAAAAACAATGCTGCCTGCATTGGTCAGCGTATCAACCAGCGAATCTCCGGTGATATTCCAGCTACTGCTTTGGTCGATGGTCACGTCTGTCGGATCAATAATCCCCGTCAGGACGGTGCTGTTAACCAGTGACAGCGATGTACCGGACAGCGCCACGATATTAGTGGTTGCCTGCAGGCCGTCCATGACCAGCGCACCAGCGTTAAGATTGACCTGCGACTGGCTGAAGGTGCCTCCCAACGTTAGCGTGCCAGCACCGCTCTTGGTGAGTTGTCCGCTGCCGGATACGCTGGAGTATAAGGATGCGTTAGTGCTGGTGTCATAAGTGGTGACACCATCGTTGATAAAGTTGCTGTTTGCCAGCGTTAAAACGCCGCCATCGGCAATGTCCAGCAAGCCGCCGGTTGCAACGGTGGTGTCAGTGGCAACGCCTCCGCTGGCGACTGATAAGAGGCCACCCTGATTGATGATTGATCTTGAGGCAATGCCGCCGTTGAAGACAGTCAGCATACCGCCGTCGTTGACGGTGGTGGCAATAGCGCTGCCCTCAACGTACTCCCGACCACCGGAGTTTACGAGAGTGCCTGTGGCGGTTCCGCCCGCTTTTACGGACTGCAGACCGCCAGCGTTCACCGTGGTGCCGGTGGCGCTGCCGCTAACGGATTCCCGTCCAGCTGAGTTTAGGATCGTGCCGCTTGAAGCGTCACCGGCTTCGACATCCAGAAAACCGTTATTTTCCAGCAATACATTTTTCGCCTGGCCACCGCTGATGGAAAAGGCCCCCAGCGCGTTGTTACCGTTCAGAGTGGCACTCGTTCGGGTGTTGAGCACCGCGCCGGATGCCAACGTCAGGCCGGTGGCGGTGGCACCATCATTGGTATAAAGCGTTCCGCCACTTTTGACTACAGCACCCGATGCCGAACCACCGCTTTGAACATTCATGTAGCCGTTATTAGTGACAGTGGTCCAGTTTGCGCTGCCTCCGTCATACACGTATTGTGCGCCGCCTGCGGCCACCGTGGCTGAGTTTGCCGTACCGCCGACACCTTGCGCCGCGTTATTGCCGATCAACGTACCGTTCGCGATACCATCCGTATAGACGTACTGGGCGCCGCCTGAGTTCAGCATCGTTGAGGTTGCCATGCCCAGAACCTGTTGCGTGCCACCCGTTACCGATGCCGAGATGGCTTCACCGCCCGCATAAACCGTCTGGTAACTGCCTGAATTGAGCTGAGCGGCGGTGCTTAATCCACCGGAGTTAAGGTATTCGATACCACCAGAATTAATGATGGTAGACACCGTTGAGGCACCACTGTTAACGAAGACTTTACCGTTATCATTGATCGTGGCTGAGGTAACCGTTCCAAAGTTGTTTATCTGGCCGCCAGAGTTAACCACAGTGCCTGCGGCTACGCCGCCTGCGCTCACATTCTGTTGCCCATTTTGGTTCACTGTGGTGCCCGTGGCTGTCCCGGAGACCACCTCCTGGCCACCATTAATCACAGAAAAGAGGGCAGAGCCGCCGCTATAAATTGTCTGATTGCCACCGTCTAACACGGTGGTAGCGATAGCCGTTCCGCCACTCGTTACCACAGCCAGGCCCGCTGATGCGACAGTGGTATTGGTCGCGCTGGTTGCAGACAAGACGCTGAGTATGCCGTTATTCTCCATCAGCAGATTTTGTGCCTGCCCACCGCTAATGGAGAACGCACCCAATCTATTGATACCCATCAGCGTGGTGCTGGTGTCGGCGTTCAGCGTGCCACCTGCCTGCTGGTTAATATTCATCCCCACTGCGCCATTCAGGATGCTCAGGGTCCCGCCTGAATTGATGAGTATCGTATTGGCAGAACCGCCAGCAATATTCGCGCGTCCACCAGAATTAATCGTGATACCGGAAGCGTTGGCATTGGTATTCAGCTCAATGCCGCCACCGTTACTTAACGTGGTTGAGGAAACGGAACCTCCAGCATAGACATACTGTGTTGCTTTATTGTCAACCAGAGTGCCTGTTGCCACGCCACCACTCTGAACATACTGGTATGATCCTTTGTCACTCAACACGCTGGATGTTGCCAGGCCGCCGGCATAAATCGTTTGGTCGGCACTGCTGGTGACTTGGGTGCCCGTAGCGGTTGCGCCGCTGTTTACATACTGTTTTGCATGATTCGAAACGGTTACAGCAGATGAGGTATCGCCACTATTCAGTGTTTGTGTGTTCCCGGCACCCGTCACAACCGTTCCAGTGTAATTCTGTGCCGAGGCTGGCAAAGAAGTCATGCCACTCAGCAGCAGAAAGGCAACCGCTGCCTTCTTCACGGCCATTGGTGGGCGACCACCGCATCCGGCACGCTCAGAAGCCACTACCCATGCCTGACGCGCCGCGCTCCAGACGATTCTGTATGCTCTATTCATTTCCCTATCTCTCTTTTTTTATTGTATTCAGGTGAATAATTCACCTTGCTGTATGTCATTACGTAGTTGTGGTGTTACTTGTCCTGAAGCTGTGCATGGAGACGATCCGTTACGCCGCATACCTGCTTGCCGGTGATAAGGCGGGTGCACTCGTACTGCCGGTCGGTTCCTTTGTGACGGGGACACCAGAAATAGTCCCGGTGATCGAAAGTCTCTTGCAGGCTATCCCAGCAGCCACTGCATCCATGGCTGCTGAATACCCGCCATGGCGTGTAAAACTCCGCGCCGGGCAGACTGAAACCACTAATGAGGACGACCGGTATCTGCGCTGCCCACGCAAGCCATGACAAGCCACTGGCAAGACCGATGAAAAAGCTGGCATGCCGAAGCAGATCTACACGCTCTTGCAGCGGCAGATTGCCAGTGAAGTCTTCGGCTCCGTATGGGATGTGGTTCCAGACAAAACCCTGGCCGGTACGGGAATCACGGTCAATGCACAGCACTCGATAACCGAGTTTTTTCAGATGCATGACGACTTCCGCCCAACCATGGCCGTTGTTCCAGAACTTGGCCTGACAGGTTGACTGGACGCCGATGCAGACGTATGGCTCGGTTATGGTGCGCGGTGCATTGAGATTCAGACGCGGCGCTTCCTCTCTGACGTCAACGCCAAGGATGTGACCAGCGATGCGGTGAAACCCGGCCTGGCGAAAATCAATTGGCTGATGCGTAGAGTTGCCGCCGAAAAACAGGCCGACCCGATAGGTGGCGTAGGGAGTAAGATGCTGGATTGCATCCGGCGTCGAGAACCGTATCTCGGGATACTGCCCTTCAAGCAGAGTGATGATGTTCTGCGCCATAGCACATTCAAGGCGGCACTCGTGGAGCAGGCGAAAACGCTCCGCATACTGGAACCAGCCCAGCAAGTCACCCAGTGTGCCGGTAGGAAAGAAAATCAGTACGTCTCGATCTTTAAGGGATAGGGTTTCATCCAGTAAGGGAATCGCTTCGTCGCCACGCCAGACTTGAATGCGAAAACGGACAAAATATTTTTTAGCCGACGTGACCCAGCCCGCGCCAGATTCACAATGGAACAGGATGTTGCCTGAATCGTCGTCCATCAGCGCCACGCGCCAGCGTCCTTGCGGAAGCAACACTCTGGCACCGTCGTTGAAGTCGTACAGAATCCCTTCAGGCCCCTGAATCGTAGGTTGCGCCGGCGCACAAACAAATGGATAAGGATGAGATTCTTCCGCGATAACTGACGATACGGCGATGTTGTCGGCGATGGGGATTATTCCCGTCATGGCCGGCCTCTACGACGTGTTGCCAGCAACGAACGCGCATGCCAAATCAGCTGGCTAATGATGATCCTCACAGCGACTCCCTGATGCTTAAAAGATAAGCACGGCTTACATTGAAAAAGCGATATCAGGGGTTATCGGAGGAGAGAGAAGTTTCAATAGAGGGCGGTATGAAAAAAATTGTAGTGGTTTCATTCATAACGAGGGTGCAAAGACGCCATTATGATCGTAGGGTCGCCATTAATGGCGACCGATTTACCCTTAACTATTCGCCTCTCGAGTCCCGGCATCAGTCAGTGTCGCCCGGACCTGAGGAAGACTCTGCGGATAATTTTGCTGAATAAACTCAATCATCTTTTCCCGCACGTAACAGCGCAGATCCCAGGCGGTGGGGGAGTTTTGTGCCGTCATCAACATACGTATCGTCATGGTTTTGTCCGTGGTATCAGTAACCTGAAGCACCTGAGTTTGCTGATCCCAAAGTTTAGTTTCGCTGAGCACTCTTTCAAAATGCCTGCGCAGTGGTTCTAACGGCATGGAGTAATCGAGATAGAGAAATACCGAGCCTAATATTTGGGCGTTATTACGCGTCCAGTTCTGGAAGGCATTTTCAGTAAAGTAGGTAATGGGCAGAACCAAACGGCGCAGATCCCAGATACGCACAACAACATAAGTTAGGTTGATCTCTTCAATCCAACCCCATTCATTTTCTACCACCACGGCATCATCAATTTTTATTGGCTGCGTAAAGGCGATCTGAATACCTGCAAACAAGTTGACCAGCGACTTCTGCAGCGCAAAGCCAATGATAATACCGGCAACACCGGCACCGGCGAGGATGGTGGTGCCGAATTTTCGTACGCCAGGGAAACTAAGCAGAATCAGTGATAGACACAACGTCACCAATACGACGATAGCGACTTTTTTGACATACATTATCTGCGTACGAATTTTTCGTGCGCGAAGGTTATTCGACAGATTGATGTCATAGCGAATGAAAAGCATATCCTGCGCCACATTAATCAATCGAATTATCACAGAGCAGAAGGATAGAATAATAAATATATTAACGGTGGTAGTGATAAAACTCAGGGATCCAGGCTGGATATTAACAGAGTTAAGCCCTGCACTGATTAACAGCAAAGGTATAAACAGAAACATCGAGCCACGCAGGTGCTTTTCCAGTGATTTGAACAGTTTTCTGTCACGATTCTGCCAATAGCGGATGAACCTGAGCAGGATAAATCGCGCCAGAAAACCCACTGCGAGTGAGAGCGTGACAAGTAACACAGCAGGCACCCAAGTTGGCGCACCCGATAACTCATCAAATAATAATGGCATTACTTTCCCTTTTATTAAGCCAACAACCTAGGTTGTCAGATAAGTTAAAAAATCAGTAACCATTCTTTTATCGGTTATCTGCGGATTATTTCTTTACGCATATCAGTATAGACGCTGTGGCTGGCTTGATCGTTAGGGGGAAAGATGGCGGGTGCATCGGTCGCCATTAATGGCGACCCTACGATGGATTGGCGCGTTTTTCGTAGGGTGCGCATTCATGCGCACCTATTGTGAAAACTGGCAAATCATTCACTTTCGACACTACAACTTTAGCTGGTGGCCTAAAATAGCATCGGCTTCCTGCAATGTAACATCGAGTCCTGCAGACGGCGTGAAGGTCAGTTCGCCAAAAATAACGTTACCATTGAGAAGGTAAAAATCAGCGCGGACAAATTTAAAATCCGATGCCAGTTTAACAGCATACTCTTTCATTTTATGAAAACCTTCGGGCATTTTCGGATAATTGTTGGAATTGATTAATTCAACGGTATCTTCAAAGGGAAGCGGGTTCCAGTTCATATCAAAATAATAGAACTTAGGTTTGCCTTTTTCTCGCTCCATGCAAACCATCACCGCATAAGGTTTTCCATTGAAACAGTAGAATTTGTAATCTTCTGGAAATCCACCGCGCTCATTCTCAATGTATTTCTCGCATAAGATTTTGCGGTCTATTTTCTTATACTGGGGTTCAATAAAATGGGTCGAGAAATCCTGCTTTAACCATTTATTAAGCTGCTTGTTGGTTTGTTCAATGTCCAGTGAAGCTTTGTTGTCACAGATGATGTTATAGCCTGCGCCATGGTTACACTTGAGGGCAAACTTATTGGGTAATGCGCGGTAGTCTATTTCCTGCGGATCATCATACACGCCGTAGAGTTGGTTAAGTATTTCACCACATCCTTTCGATTTAACATACTCCCGCACCTTAAACTTGTCTGCGCACAATGTATAAATGTCACCATTTAGCTCATTGAATTTAAGCCACTGAATTTTTTCATTGAAATTGATCGGGTTGGTTAAGTTAAGCTTTTTCTTGAACTTAATGTAGTAGTGAGTTTTTGCGCAAAATTCCGGGTACATGTGAGCGCTGATTTTTAATGCGGATTTGACTGTGTGTTTTATCATTTTCATTAAAATTATCTCAGTTTGAAAATGTTAAGATGCATTTTGATGATTGTTTTATTTCTGAAAAAGTAATTGAGTAAAGTGCAAGACAAAATCTCAACGATCAAAAAACAGTATGCAGCCCCATTAATCCCGTAAGAATTAATCATTAACCAGGATAGCGGTATGGTTAAGACACAGCATAAAAACATCTTTTTAGCCAGGTAACTGTATCCGGACTCTTTTATCATATAGCGATAGCAAATTGTGCCTAATGCAGAGAACATCGTACCAATGATAATAATGGGAATGATATTTACCGAATCCATATACTTATCGCCATACAGTAAATGGATAAAGTAATCACCAAAAATATAGAATCCACCTAACGCAATAAGCGAAAACAGGATGACAATGCGATTGATTTTAATCAGCAGCATTTCAACGGTGATTTGATCCTTTTCGCTGTAGATCTTTGAGAAGAAGCTTGTTATTAATGCCAGCACGATAAATGACCAGGCACCTCCTATGGTTAACGCGACGCTATAAACGCCCAGGTTTGAGTAAGAAAGGATTTTTGCCAAAAAAATACTCGATATCTGCGTGTAGATGTCCGCAGATAGGCTCGATAAAATCAGCGCCCCCCCGGTAAACAGCATATGCCGGTTATACATTCCGGCGCCCTTGCGATTCTCATTTATTTTTGTCGTATATTTAAAATAGAGGAGACGCAGGATATAAGGTATCAGCGGAATGAGAATAATCGGCAGGGTGAAGTAGTACACTGGCAGTTTAAAGTGTGAGATATAGAACCGAATCACCAGGGCAACAGATAAGCCAATCACATTAGTGATGGTGTTGATTTTTGATTTTAACTGGGTGTTGTTGTAGATGGAAAAGAAGTCCATCACGATATAGTAGGTGGCAATACCGTTGGCCACACCAAATAAAAAAACAATGATGTCTGTGAAAAAATAGAGATAGATCAACACTGAGCTTGATGACAGCAGGAAGAAAATACGCCGTTGATTTTGCGTGTGCATCGCTAACGCAATTCCTGACTTAGTATTTTCACTCATGCGCTTAAACAGGATGTTCTGACCACCAAACCACGACAGCGTTTGCACAAATATAAATAGAGAAGTTGAAATGTTGATCTTACCAAAGTCTTCAGGGCCAATGTATTTTGCCATCAGTGCATTGATGTAGATGAGCCCGATGATATTGACCGACTTTTCTAACATGATCCATATTGAGTTAGAGTACATTGCTCGTTTCTCATATTCATAGCAGTATTGATGATGTTCAGCGCGTGTAATGAATCATCAGCAATATGAAACTTTTTTGCTATATGCGTTAATGTTATGTTTTATTGCAGCATGCTCATATATGAGCAGCGCTCAATGTCATATTATTTATTTATACTTGATTAATTTGGTTGACAGTGTGGCTGCTTAAATAGAATTAGTGAAGGGTTTTTTGATTAATCAGAATAGTGACAGGATTTTCTAAATAATGAGTCCATTATTTAGTGTTGTTTACAGGAAATAATATGATGAGGAATTAGCTTATAAGTCAGAGCGGCAGGTACCAGACATATAGCTAACCTGCCAATCCACTCACCTAAAAACACCTCAAAGCGTAAGCCGAATAAACGCCTGAATATCCTCAACAGCTTCACGGTGTTTGGCTGGAGTAGGGCTGATCATCAGGCTGTCGGCATAGCCGTTAAGCAGGGCGCTGAGTTGGCGTGTAAAGCGTGCGCTGTCAACAGGCCGGTAAATACCTTCGGCAATCCCTTCCTCAACGATGGCGGTGATGAATTGGGTCCACTTGTTAATAAACAACTCTGCTAGCTCAGCAAAGGCTTTATCGCGGCCCGCCATCTGCCAGAGTGAACCATAAAGCTGCCAGACGGCGTCCGGGGCATCCGGCAAATAGTTTTCAATGGCAGTATTCAGTTTGTCAGCAGGTAACGTTGATTCAATGGATCGTGAAAAATCATCCAGTTCGTTCTGCAAATACCTTGTCAGGGCTTCGATGCATAGCGTCTGCCAGTCGCTGAAATAATAGTAAATATGGCTACGGGAGATTGAGAGCCTTTCGGTGAGTTCGCGCGTTGCAACGTTCTCGATACCTTTTTCTATGAATAGTGCGGCAGCGCCATCCAATATGCGGGCTTTCAGCGCTTCCTTGGTTTCTTTCATGTTGCGGCTCCGTTGACTTTGAGCAGTTGCTCAAATAGACTTCCCATCAGAATTTGAGCATTCGCTCAAATTAATATTAACAGAAATTGATCCTATGCAAACGCATGAAATTATTGAACCGGTTAACGTCTCCGGCAGCGCGGTTAATACCCTTAAAAACATTGGACGCCGTCATTACAGAAAGCTTTTCTTTACCTTATTGCTGGTTATTGCCGAAAACGTGACCTATCTGCTTTATCCATTGCTGGCCGGTTTTGCCATCAATGCCATCGTCGCAGGTAAGGCATGGCATGCCGTATTTTATGCCCTAATGGTTTTTACCATGTGGGTGATTGGTGCCGCCAGGCGCAGCCTTGATACGCGCACTTTCGCGAGAATTTATGCTGAACTGGCTGTGCCGGTTATTGTTGCCCAGCGTCGGGAAAATCACAGTCATTCAACTATCGCTGCCCGTGTTGCGCTTTCAAGAGAGTTCGTCGACTTCTTTGAAAAACATCTGCCGGTATTGATTACTTCCCTGGCTTCTATCACCGGGGCGGCGTTGATGCTGCTGGCGATTGAATTCTGGTCGGGCATCGCCTGCCTGGCCGTTTTAGTGTTCTTTTCGTTTTTTCTGCCAGGTTACACCAACAAAAATGAGGCCCTATTTTTCCGGCTTAATGGTCGGCTTGAAAAAGAAGTGGGCTTTGTCAGCAGTGCACCGGTCGCATCTTTGAGCAGACATTATCGGGTGTTGGCGGGGCTGCGTATCCGCCTGTCCGACCGCGAAGCGATGGGATATCTTTCGATTGGCGCGGTTGCCGCTTTACTGTTTGCTATGACCATTTTCACCATGGCGTTACGTGGCGGAACCGATGCCGGCCATATTTATTCCGTCATGACTTATCTCTGGATGTTCGCGATGAGCCTTGATGATGCGCCCCAACTGCTGGAAAAATATTCCCAGCTGAAAGATATAGGGAAAAGGGTGAAGACGGATCCTATCTGAAGCTGCTGCAAGAACGGCAACTGCTCGATCCCGTAGGGGCGCCATTCATGGCGACCAGGTGCGCATAAATGCGCACCCTACGAACGCTCAAAGGTCGCGATCACCCGATCGATATGCTTCTTCATCGCGCTCCTCGCTGCTTTAGCATCGCGTTTCTCCAGCGCGGAAAGAATCGCCATATGTTCGGACTCCGAGACCACCGGCATATCGCTAGGCGTGTAGTGCGCCTGCAACATGCGGAACATGCTGCCGTAGCGATGGCCGAGCAGGTGGCCGATGATAAATCCATAGGCAGGATTGCCGCTCGCCTGGGCAATGCGGATATGGAACAGGCGGTCGCCGGGATGGGTGCGCGATTGCGCGCGGTTATCCTCGCAGTTTTGTTGATAAGCCGCGCGGATCAGCGCCAGTTCCTGCTCGCTGGCATGCACCGCAGCAAGCGCAGCGGCTTCTGGCTCAATTAGACGGCGGGCTTGCAGCAGCGAGAAGGGTGGAAGCTCGGTGGAGAAATCCAGGTTGATACCCAGTTCATCGTCCGGCTCATTCCACTGATCGCGTCCGGCCTGCACCATTACCGGTTCCTGGGTGCTGGAACGCGCTTTCACAATCACACCATTGCCGACCTTCACATCCACCAGACCAATCACTTCCAACGCGATCAGTGCTTCACGCACCGATGCACGACTGACCTGCAGCTGCTCAGCCAACTCACGCTCCGCTGGCAGGCGGCTGCCGGGTGGAAATTCGTTATTGTCGATAAGCGCAATCAATTGGTCTGCTATTTGTCTGTAAAGTCTGGGGTTTTCCATCTTTTTGATCGGCATTGCGCTGCTCCCTGTCTAAATAAATTAAGTGATCAGTTGCACAAATAATCGTCAGGACACTTGTCAATGTTACGCAATTGTCAATAAAACGTAATGCGTAAGCGAAAAAGTAGCCAGCGATATTTTGCTCTCACGCTGGGAAGAAATCTACTTTCAATGGCCTGACCATTAGATCTTTGGACCAGAGGAAATGCAATGAATTTACATGGAAAACGTGTGCTGATAACCGCTGCCGGACAAGGCATTGGTTTAGCCAGCGCGCGCTACTTTGCTCAGCAAGGCGCAGATGTTATTGCCAGCGATATCAACATTGCTGCGCTGCATGATTTACCAGGCATTCGCGCTTATCAGCTGGATGTCACCGACCGCGAGGCGATTAGCGCGGCGGCGCAGGAGCTCGGTACGCTGGATGTGCTGTTCAACTGTGCTGGCGTGGTCCACAGCGGCAGCCTGCTGGAATGCAGCGAAAAGGAGTGGCAGTTCGCGCTCGACCTCAATGTCACGGCGATGTTTCGCATGATCCAGGCGTTTCTGCCCGCGATGCTGCAACAGCAAAAAGGATCGATCATCAACATGTCATCGGTGGCATCGAGTGTGAAAGGCGTGGTTAATCGCTTCGCCTACAGCGCCACCAAAGCCGCAGTGATTGGCCTGACGCGTTCGGTGGCGGCGGATTACATTGGCGAAGGCATCCGCTGCAACGCCATTTGCCCCGGCACCATCGATTCACCGTCGCTGCGTCAGCGCATTGCCGCGCAGGCGCAGGCGGAAGGGCGCAGCGAAACCGATGTTTATAACGCCTTTGTCGCGCGTCAACCGATTGGCCGTATCGGCACCACAGAAGAGATCGCTTATCTGGCGGCCTATCTGGCTTCCGATGCCAGCGCCTATACCACCGGCACCGCACAGATTATCGATGGCGGCTGGAGCAACTAACAGGAGTGGAAGAATGAAATTATTACGTGTCGGCGAACCGGGTAAAGAGCGTCCGGCAATGCTGGATGAGCAGGGCGAATTGCGCGATTTGTCGCACTTCATCAATGATTTGGCGGGCGATGCGCTGCTGCCCTCCGCGCTGGAGAGACTGCGCCAGCTGCCGCTCAGCGAACTGCCGAAAATCAGCGGCCAGCCGCGCATTGGTGCCTGCGTCGGACAGATTGGCAAGTTCATCTGTATCGGCCTGAACTATGCCGATCATGCAGCCGAAACCGGCGCCGCCATCCCGCAGGAGCCGGTAGTGTTTGGCAAATGGACCAGCGCGGTTGTGGGGCCGAATGATGCAGTGCGTATTCCGCGCGGCTCGGTGAAAACTGACTGGGAAGTGGAACTGGGCGTGGTGATTGGCAAAGGCGGCAGCTACATCGCGGAAGAGGATGCGCTGTCGCATGTCGCGGGTTACTGCGTGGTTAACGACGTCTCGGAACGTGAATATCAGATCGAACGCGGCGGCACCTGGGATAAAGGCAAAGGCTGCGACACCTTTGGCCCGATCGGTCCCTGGCTAGTGACCGCCGATGAGATTGCCGATCCGCAGCAGCTCGATCTGTGGCTGGAGGTTGACGGCAAGCGCTATCAAAACGGTAACACGCGCACCATGATCTTTTCGGTCGCGCACATCATCAGCTACCTCAGCCGTTTTATGAGTTTGCAGCCAGGCGACATCATCTCCACCGGCACACCGCCAGGCGTCGGCATGGGACAGAAACCGCCAGTCTATCTGCGTGCGGGGCAAGTGATCAGGTTGGGCATCGCCGGGGTGGGCGAGCAGCGTCAAATCACCGAGGGCAGCGAATAATGACCAAACTTACGGCACTGCGCGTGGAAGATATCCGTTTTCCCACTTCGCAACACCTCGATGGTTCGGATGCGATGAATCCAGACCCCGATTATTCCGCCGCTTACGTCATCATCGAGACGGATAACGCGGCGATCAGCGGTCACGGTTTGACCTTTACCATCGGGCGCGGCAATGAGATTTGCTGTGCCGCAATACGTGCACTTGAGCACCTGATCGTCGGCCGTCAGCTAGAGTCGATTACCGCCGATATGGGGCAATTCTGGCGCGATATCACCAGCGACAGCCAGCTACGCTGGATCGGCCCGGATAAAGGCGCGATTCATCTGGCGACCGGCGCGGTGGTCAACGCGGTATGGGATTTATGGGCGAAATCAGAAGAGAAGCCGCTGTGGCGGCTGGTGGCCGATATGTCGCCGCAGGAACTGGTACGCTGCATCGATTTCCGTTATCTCACCGACTGCATCACGCCGGACGAAGCACTGGCTTTGCTGACGGCGCAGCAGGCAGGAAAAGCGGAGCGCATCCGCCAGCTCGAGCAGCACGGATATCCTTGCTACACCACCTCGGCGGGCTGGCTTGGCTACGACGACGAGAAACTGCGCCGTCTGTGCCAGCAGGCGGTCGATGCCGGGTTCTCCCACATCAAGCTGAAAGTGGGGCGTGACCTCGAAGATGATATTCGCCGCGTGCGCATAGCGCGCGAAGTGCTCGGGCCGGATCGCCAACTGATGATCGATGCCAACCAGGTTTGGGAAGTGAATGACGCGGTGGATTGGGTACAACAGCTGGCGTTCGCGCGGCCGTGGTTTATCGAAGAACCTACCAGCCCGGACGATATTGAAGGGCATCGCAAAATTCGTCAGGGCGTTGCGCCGGTTAAAGTGGCAACCGGCGAAATGTGCCAGAACCGCATCATCTTTAAGCAGCTGATTATGCGCGAGGCGATTGACGTGGTGCAGATCGATGCCTGTCGCCTCGGCGGCGTGAATGAAGTGCTGGCGGTGATGCTGATGGCAGCGAAATACCAGCTGCCGGTGTGTCCGCATGCGGGCGGCGTTGGGTTGTGCGAATACGTTCAGCATCTGTCGATGATCGACTTTGTTTGTATTGCCGGCAGCCATGAAGGTCGGGTCATCGAGTACGTCGATCATCTGCACGAACATTTCCTTAATCCGTGCGAAATCCGCGGCGCGGCCTATATGCCGCCCACCGCGCCCGGCTTCTCAATCGAAATGTATCCCGCTTCGCGTGAGCAATACCGCTATCGCGCGCAGGGAGGCTGACGTGCGAATCGACGCCCATCAACATTTCTGGCGCTACGACGCGGCGGACTTTCCGTGGATCACCGATTCAATGACGCGACTGCAACAGGATTTTTTGCCGGACGATCTCGCGCCGCTGCTGGAGCAACGTCAGCTGCAGGGTTCGATTGCGGTGCAGGCGCGGCAGTGTGTGACGGAGACGCAGCAGCTGTTGCAATGGGCGCAGCAACAACCGGCAACGCAGGTGATTGGCTGGATCGACGTCACCGCCGCGGATTTGGCGGAGCAATTGACGGCATTGCAGCATCCGTTGCTGCGCGGTTTTCGTCATCAGGTGCAGGATGAACAGGATCCCGCCGCATGGCTGCAGCAACCTCGCGTGACAACCGGCATCACTCAGATTCAGCGGCGAGATTACGTGTGGGAAATGCTGGTGACCTGGCGACATCTGGCGGATGCCACGCGCTTTGCCGCGCAGCACGACCGACACTGGCTGGTGCTAGATCACCTGGGAAAACCAGATATTGCGCGCGGCGCACAGGCTTGGGGCGAGCAGGTTGCAGAACTGGCCGCGATGCCGCACGTGGTGTGCAAATTGTCCGGACTGGTCACCGAAGCACCGCACGGTCAGTGGAGCAGCGCGCAGCTGCGGCCCTTTATCGATGAGGCGCTGGCGCGTTTTGGTCCGCATCGTCTGATGTTTGGTTCAGACTGGCCAGTTTGCCTGCTGGCAGCAGAATATCACGCGGTGGTGCAGTTAGTTGACGATGCGCTAGCGGAGCTGTCCTCCGATGAACAGGCCGCTATTTGGGGCAAAACCGCCGCGCAGGTTTACAGCCTGACAGGAGAGAAGAATGAATCTGTTTTTGCAGGATAAAGTGATTATCGTCACCGGCGGCGGATCGGGCATTGGTGCCGCCATCTCACGTCTGCTGGCGGAAGAGGGCGCGATTCCCGTCATCGTCAGCAACGCACAACCAGATGAGATGTGGCTGGCCGCGCTGCGCGCACTGCAGCCACAAACCGAAGTGCTGATCGCCGATCTCTGTGATGAGCAGAACTGCCAGCGTGCGGTGGAAGCCGTGCAGCAGCAGTTTGGTCGCATCGACGGTTTGGTGAATAACGCTGGCGTCAACGATGGCGTTGGGCTGGAAGCGGGACGCAGCGCCTTTGTCTCCTCGCTGGAAAAGAACCTCATCCACTATTACCAGATGACGCATTTCTGCCAGCAAGCGCTGGAAAACAGCCGTGGCTCGATCGTCAATATTGCGTCCAAAACCGCGCTGAGCGGGCAGGGCGGCACCAGCGGCTACTGCGCGGCGAAAGGGGCGATTCTGTCACTAACGCGCGAGTGGGCGGTATCACTGCGACACAGCGGCGTGCGGGTCAACGCCGTGGTTCCCGCCGAAGTGATGACGCCGCTGTATGAACGCTGGATCGGCACCTTCGCCGATCCGCAATCCGAACTGGAGAAAATCACCCAGCGTATTCCGCTCGGCCAACGCATGACCACGCCGCAAGAGATCGCTAACACGGTGGTGTTTTTGCTGTCGTCGCGCGCTTCGCACACCACCGGCGAGTGGCTAAGCGTCGATGGCGGCTATCTGCATCTCGATCGGGCGCTGTTATGAGTGGCGCAACCGGGCGTTATTGTCTGGCGCTGGATCTGGTGGACGAGGCGGAGAAGATCGCCGAATACCAGCGCCTGCATCAGCGCATCTGGCCGGAAGTGGCGCAGCATTTGCGCCAGCACGGCATCGAAAATATGGAGATTTACCGGCTTGGCACCCGACTTTTTATGCTGATGGAGGTGAACGATCGCTTTAACACGCAGGATTTTGCTCAGGCATCTGAACAGGATCCGCATATTCAGCGCTGGGAAGCGCTGATGTGGCAGTTCCAACAGCCAACGCCCTGGACGCCCGAAGGGGAAAAATGGGTGGCGATGGCGCGAATATTCTCTTTGCAGGACCAATAACAACACTTACCGACTGTACCCTACGAGGATATAACCATGTCTACACAACGCGTCGAGACGCCTGAAAATATGGGCGTCAGGGGAACTATTAGCCTGCGCTGGGCGTTCATGCTAATTACCACCCTGTTTTTTATGTGGGGCGTGTCATACGGCCTGCTGGATGTGCTGAATAAACACTTTCAGGAAACGTTAAACGTCACCAAAGCACAATCGGGATTATTACAGGCGGCTTATTTCGGTGCCTATTTTATTGTCGCGCTGCCGGCCGGTTATTTTATGCAGCGTCACGGTTATAAAGCCGGAATATTGGCGGGATTATCGTTGTATGCGATTGGTGCGCTGCTGTTTGTGCCGGCGGCGATGGTCAATAACTTCTCGGTATTCCTGTTTGCGTTGTTCGTGCTGGCGTGCGGACTGGGCTGTCTCGAAACCGCCGCGAACCCGTATGCCACGGTGCTGGGCGATCCCAACGGCGCGGAACGTCGTCTCAATCTGGCGCAATCCTTTAACGGGTTAGGACAGTTTGTTGGACCGATGATTGGCGGCTCGCTGTTCTTTACACAGGCCAGCCAGGATGCCGCGCAGGACAGTGTCAAAATAACTTATGTGGTGATTGCATGCGTAGTTATTGCCATCGCGCTGTTATTTAAACGCACCGCGTTGCCCGATATTCGTGAATCCGCCAGCCAACATATTCAGCAGCCCGGCGCTACTTTATGGCAGCAAAAACATTTTGTCGGCGGCGTAATTGCGCAGTTCTTTTATGTTGCCGCGCAGGTTGGCGTTGGCGCCTTCTTTATTAACTACGCTACCGAGCACTGGCACGGCGTCACCAACCAAAGCGCGGCTTATATGCTTTCGGTTGCGATGATCTGCTTTATGCTCGGACGTTTCTTCTCAACCTGGTTATTGGGACGAGTGAAACCGGCAGCGATGCTGGCGGCTTACGCGCTGATCAACATCGTGCTGTGCGCGGTTGTGATGCTGGGCGCGGGCGATGTCTCCGTGGTTGCATTGATCGCCATCTTCTTCTTTATGTCCACCATGTTCCCAACCATCTTTGCCATGGGCGTTAAAAATCTTGGCGAATCAACCAAACAGGCCAGCTCATTTATGATCATGGCGATTGTCGGCGGCGCGATCATGCCCTATTTCATGGGGCTGATTTCTGACCACGTCACCACTGCCGTGGCGTACAGCTTGCCGTTAGTGTGTTTTGTGGTGGTGCTGGCCTATGCGTTGAGGCAGCGCAAGCATTCGTGAGGGATGGCGCAGTTAAAGCTTTACGCCAAATTGCCGATAACTGTTTCTGGCTTTTTAGCTACTCAATATTCGTATTAATCAGGAGAGCAAGATGGATGTATCACAAATTACATCACTGGCTACCGGCCTTGATAACATGGAACTGGCGAATAAAATCAGTACGCTGGTATTGAAGAAGACGCTGGATAATCAGCAAACGATGGCGGCAGGTATTTTGGATTCGATTCCTCAGTTGCCGGCAAATCCGGCAATCGGGCGCAATATTAATACCACTGCCTGAAGTCAGCATTAACGGTTATATGGCGGGATTTTCGTAGGGTGCGCATTTATGCGCACCTGGATGATTGCCTAAAGGAGCGGCAACAGTTCCATAAGACTCAAGTATTCAAATCAATCACCACTTTCCCGACATGCCCGGCGGATTGCAGGTAACGATACGCTTCCTGAGTGTCAGCAAAGGCAAAAACACGGTCAATTTCTGGTTGGATCTCGCTGGTCTCAATCGCCCGGACTGCCGCGCGCAGATCGGACGTCGAGCCGGTATTATTACCGACGATATTTAACATCTTCTGCATAATCGGCAGCACCGGCACGTTAAGCTCTTCACCGCCAATAAAGCCAATCACAAATATGGTTCCGTTGTAGGCGGCGGCATTAATTGATTTGGCAAAGGTCGAGGCGCCCACCGATTCCAGCACCAGATCTGCGCCATGATTATTCGTCAACTTGAGCACCTGTTGATCCCAATCGGGCTGTTCGCGATAGTTAATCCCTTCATCCGCGCCCAGAGCTTTCACTCTGGCCAGTTTCTCGTTGGAAGAGGACAGAATAATCACCCGTGCGCCCGCCGCTTTGGCGTATTGCAGCGCAAATAGACTTACACCCCCGGTGCCGAGCAGCAAAACCGTACTGCCGGGCTGAATTTTAGCGCGCACGATGGCGTTCCAGGCCGTCGTGGCGGCGATAGGTAAAGTCGCGGCTTGCAGCCAGGTAAGAAAATCAGGGATACGCACTAGCGACTCGGCGGGGACAACAGCGTATTCCGCCAGCCCACCATTAGCCGTAACGCCACGCAATGCGTGATGATGATCGGGGCCTAACGCACCCGCATGCCAGCGGTACATCATGCCCGGCACCACGCGATCGCCGATTTGCCAACTGCTCACGCCCGCACCCAATTCGACAATCTCTCCAGCGCTGTCTGCACCTGGAATAAGCGGCTGTGCAATGGCGCCGAACTTACCTGTAGCCAGTGCCAAATCAAGGTAGTTAAGGCTGACGGCATGTTGCCGAATCACCACCTCACCATAGTTAGGTTGTGGGCGCGGTAATTCGCAGATATTTAGGCTGTCGATTGTTGGTGCAGTTAACTGAATGGCTTGCATAACGTTCTCCTGTTTACTAAGTGCAGTCAGTGTGCGGTAAAACAGACGCTATAATGCATGCCAAAACCAAATGACCGTTGCGCGGGGTGCAATAATGCAAGATGACGATTTTCGCCAACGCGAAGCCTTTTTAGCGGTAGTGCGTGCGGGCAGTTTTAGCGCGGGTGCCCGTGCGTTGGGTCGTGATGTTTCAGTAATTTCCCGTCGTATCGCTGCGTTAGAGAAACGGTTAGGGATTCGCTTGATTGAACGCACTACGCGTCGCATTCGACCGACGGAAGAGGGCCGGCGCTATCGGCAAAAAATTGAACTGGCAGACGAACTGCTGCGTGAAGCTGAAGAGGAAGCCCGCGCTTTGGCAGCACGTCCAGCGGGGACGATTCGCTTAACGGTGCCCGCATCTTTTGGGCGACGCTGGGTCGCCCAAGCGCTGCCGGGCTTTTTAAAGGCTTATCCCGATATTCGCATTGTGCTGCACTGCAGCGATCGTTACGTCGATTTACTCGGTGACAATTTCGATATGGCTATCCGCATTGGTGTCCTCACGGATAACCGGCTTATTGCGCGAAAGCTGGCAGATACCAGCCGCATATTGTGCGTTGCGCCGTCATATCTGGATCACCATTCAGCGCTCACGCATCCACAGGACCTGCGTAAGCACGATTGTCTGGGATTCACACCAATGCACAGTTGGCCAGAGTGGCGACTGGAAAAAGAGGGCCAGCAGATAGCGGTTCCGGTGCAAACACGTTATGAAAGTGATGAGATGGATGCGTTGATACTGGCCGCTCAATCTGGCATGGGCGTAGCGCTGGCTGCCAACTGGCTGGTGCAAAAAGAACTGGCAGAAGGGACGTTAGTGCCGGTGCTAACGGATTGGCAGGCGATAGGGGAAGACGGTGTCTGGTTGATGAAACCTTCGAGCCAATTGCAGTCAGCGAAGATCAGTGCGTTAACGGAGTGGCTGGTGGAGTGGTTTGCTGTTCAACGCTGGTAGTTCGTTCCCACCAAGAGATTGCTGTAATTACTGGCGGGATCCAGCAGAACTGATGCCTAAAGGGCATCCAGGCAATCTGTAAATCTCAGTAATAACCTGCTTCGTTGCCTGTTCGATTGTTCCTTCATTACGGCATATAACCCAGCCGTGTTCTGTAACGGCTCGCTCGAATGCCTGGGTACAAGCAACATGTTCTTCCAACTGATGAATCACCGTACTACTTAGCCCACGCGTTCTGGCCGCGGCCCTTGCCCATGAAATGTCAGGCGCGGTAACAACCCCGACATGCAGGTCCGGCGTTTGCACGTTTCGTTCAATGTTGAGCTGTAAAATCTCTGCAAAGGGAACCATCCGGCGAAACGCGGCTTCCGACGGGTACCAGCGATCCATTAAAATTATGCTTTCCGGTGGCTGTTTAGTCAGCGCATGTTGGGAAATCCATGCACGGCTATCAGCAAAGCGCTCACAAACTTCCAACTCTAAATCCCGGGATGGATTTCTGGCGAGTCGGTTCACAAGGGCCATTGTTTCTTTTCTGTAGGGATCGCTGTTTTTCTCGCTAAGTCGGATCACTTTGATGTTATCGGCCCTGAGTTCTTTCGTAATGGCTTCCAACAGTGTGGTTTTACCGACGCCCTTAGGCCCATCCAGTGAAACAAACAGCGGACGACTCATAATTGAAATGACGGTTGAAATACCGGACGTGTAAAAATCAAATCTGGTATGAGCATGTTATTTCCTTCTTTTTTAAACTTTAGACAACAAAAAAACCCGCACTAAGCGGGTTTCTTTTATTATCAGCGGTTCTTATCTGCTCAGACTATTGTCTTCATCGCTATTGTAAGCGTCGCGGATAATGAGCGCGACTTACAGCGGAGTTACGTTGCCCGCTGCTGGGCCTTTGGCGCCATTTTCAATGGTGAAGGAAACTTGCTGACCTTCATCAAGAGTTTTGTAGTTGTCGCTCTGGATAGCAGAGAAATGGACGAATACATCCTTGCTGCCATCGTTTGGAGTGATAAAGCCAAAACCTTTATCAGAGTTAAACCATTTTACTAAACCAGTCATTTTGTTAGACATAGATAATTCCTTATTTGATGAGCCACTAAATTGCGGCGAATTTGGCCTGAAGTGAAAGATTTACTTATTGGGCACTTAGGAGGAGGCTCTCGAAGAAGGATATCTGTGGATAACACTTGAACTGAGGACTGCTTTACTAAAACTGCTTTCATAAGGTCTGTGTTCCAAACCGGTGATGCATTAAGACATAGCGGTAATAATTTAGCAACGAATAAGTTTAATTATTTTAACCGTTTAAAGACCTGGATGGCTGAACGGCTGCTAAATTCTGTCGATCATTTTCCACATGCCACCAAACACGCCGTTCAGGTTTTTATTCCCCACTTCGGAAAGATGATTATCGTCGCGATACAGCGGCACATCATCTTTGGCACCGTAGCAGAAGTTGTTGTCGCAAAATCCCTGGGTCGCATCGAGCAGGGCGACATTTGGCGATTGAGCCGCGATGTTGTTGAGCATCGCCAGCGTCTCCTGATTGTGAGATTGATATTCTGCGCGCGTCTGCTGAATCGCCAGCGCTTTGCCGCGCATTGCATCGCGCGACATGCGATAGATCACGTCGTAACCGAACTCAGGAACCGGCGTCATAATAAACACGCGACGATGCGTGGCGAGCTGTTTCACCGCCGCACCGAAATGCTGCTGATAGGCGGCGATGGAGCTTACGTCATTGATAAATGAGTATTTAGGCGTATTGCTGCCGCTGGCATAATCGCCATGTAGATAGAAGGATAAGCGATTAATAATCAGCACCGACGCATGGGGATATTTCCGTTCAATATCCGCGATGGCATTCTTCACAAAGTCGCCGCAATCGGGGCTGGCACTGCGATGGATATCCGGTACAGATGGGCATCCGGATTGCGCGATAAACACCACTGAATCCTCCGCTCTGGCGCTGCCGACAATCGAAGACAACATCGCGGCGGCGTGGCTATCGCCCAATACCACCAGATTAACCTGGCTGGCATTGCCGAAAACGCATTGCGGAGACGTGGTGCCACTGAACACAAAGCAGTTTTCGCCGCGCACAAATCGCTCCAGTGAATACTGTTTGATGCTGGCGACCACTTGCGGCGCGCGCGAGGGAAATCCTGCTTTTGCCACGATCAGCACGCCCATCAGCAGCACCAACGCGGTTTGTCCCAGCGTCACGTAGGTTTTGCCACTCAGCCAGCCGTGTTTGTTCTCTACCAGCACATATGAAGCCCAACCGGCGGCGAGTGACAGCAGAATCAGCATCGCCTGGCTAATCAGCGTGATCGGCCAATCGGCCAGATGCCAAAACACCCACAGCGGCCAATGCCACAGATAGATCGAATACGAGGTTTTACCGATGTGCTGCACAATCCGGTTGTTGAACCAGATGCTGTTCTGCACGTTGGCGTGGATGATCATTGCGGTCAGCAACACTGGAATCAGCGTCATGATGCCGGGCCAGGCGGTGCTTTCATCAAACCACAGCGCACAGACAATCAGCCCAATAATGCCTAGCAGCGGAACCGCGCGTTGACCACTGAGCGCCGATCTTGGCGCCAGATATACCAATCCGCCTGCCAGCATCTCCCACGCACGGGTTGGCAGCAGATAATAGGTTGCGGTGAGGTGAAAGTTGGTTGCCACCATTGCCAGCACCAGCCCAAATGAAAGCAGCGCTGCGATGCCCATCGCCCAGGCAAAATGCTGGCGCAGGAAACGTGCTGTGAACATCAACGCCAGCGGTAACAGCAAATAGAACTGCCACTCAACGCTTAATGACCAGGTATGCAGCAGCCATTTATATACCGAGCCGGTTTCAAAATAACCGCCCTGTTTGAAATAGACTACATTGGAAATAAAACTCAGGCTGGAGACGGCATGCTCCGCCATTTTCTTATATTCATCCGGCGGCATAAGGAAGTAGCCTACCAGCATTAATATCAGGCACAGCACCATCAACGGCGGGATAATGCGGCGACAGCGCGCAGCATAAAATCCCAATAAGGAGAAGTTCTGCTTATTGAGACGCGTCAGAATTATCCCCGTCATTAAGTACCCGGAGATGACAAAGAACACGTCCACACCGAGGAAACCCCCGCTGACGCTGGAGAATCCGAAGTGATAGAGGATAACCAGCATCACAGCATAGGCGCGTAGCCCATTAATATCGGTGCGGAAATTCATGAGGCGTTATCCACGCAGAAGAATATAAGAAACAATGTAAGGATTGTGAAAATATGAATCAACAGATGTGAAAGCCATCACTTTCGGTTGGTTGATATCAGCATGGAACTGTCAGCTAGCTCATTAATCTTATATTAGAATAAGTGGTATAACTATTTCAGCGGCTTATCAACACGTTATTTTTTAAATGGCTTATTTTTGAAATTAGAAACCACACTGAATATTCAGAATAGACCGCACGCTTCTGTTTCTAAAGACGCAGAAATATACTGGCTTAGCCGTTGCAAAAGGTAATGCCGCTCAGTTAACCATTAATTTGCATATGTATGCAGGTGCGCATGAATGCGCACCCTACGAAAAACGCGCCAGTCCTTTGTAGGGGCGCCATTTATGGTGACCGAAAGACGTTTAACTGACGAGAATTAGGTGATTAAGTGTGTACCGTTCTGATAAAAAACGAAGAACTCCATACCGGGCTTCTTAGTCTCATCCGACATTTTTAAAAATGTGCGATGCATCATTAGCCCTTTCAGGTCATTTCCTATAGCAATAACAAGCAACTATAATCTAACCGGTTAAGTGGCTTGATCTGCCTTTTGAGCACATCAGCTTTTCCACTCCTTTTCGTGGCGGTGAATTTCAGAGGCATACATGATGCGAACTCTTCAGGCGGCCTGGTTGCTTACTCTGGCCCTGTTTGTCTGTCCCGCCACGGCGGCCAACTCGCTCAGCGATGGCTGGGAGTGGCTAAAGCAGGACGTTTCACAAACCTGGCAGGAACCGCAGTATTACGATCTCTATCTGCCTTTCATCAGCTGGCATGCCCGCTTCGCCTACGATAAAGAGAAAACCGATAACTACAATGAAACGCCGTGGGGCGGCGGGTTTGGCGTCTCGCGCATTAACGAAGACGGCAACTGGAGCGCGCTCTATGCCATGGCGTTTAAAGATTCCCATAACAAATGGCAGCCGATCGTGGGTTATGGTTGGGAGAAAGGCTGGTATCTGGATCAATCACAAGATTTCCGTCTTGGACTTGGGTTAACCGCCGGGATTACCGCGCGCGATGACTTCGCCAATTACGTGCCGCTGCCGATTGTTTTGCCGCTGTTCTCCGCCGGTTACAAACGTTTCAACGTGCAGTTCACTTACATTCCCGGCACGTACAACAACGGTAACGTGCTGTTCGCCTGGGTACGCTATGCCTTCTGATTCCGCCAACGCGTTGCACAAAGACCGCATCAGCAAAGTCCTTAAGCGCATTGCTTTAGGTTTGCTGGTTTTGCTGGTGATGTTCCTGGTGATCCGCGGTTATCAATCCGAACAAGGGCCGCCACTGCATCGCTGGCATACGTGGTCGGCGGATGAAATGTCGGTGGATGAGATCGATCGCGCCAGCTTCGCGGATTATCTGACGCGCGAAGCGGCCATTTTCCACGACATGAAAATCAACGTGACCGATCAACTCAGTGACGATGAGAGAACGGCACTCAATCGCTTCAACGCGCAAAGCCCGGTTTATCCGGCGCGATTTAATACCGACTGGAACCGTTCTTACATCCTCGAACCCGAGGGCGACGTGAAAGGTGCGGTGGTGCTGCTGCATGGATTAACCGATTCGCCCTACAGCATGCGCTATCTGGCGCAGGCATATCAGCAAAAGGGTTTTGTGGCGGTGGTGCCGCGACTGCCGGGACACGGCACGGCGCCCGGTTCGCTTACCAAAGTTGACTGGCAAATGTGGATGGCAGCAACCCGCTTAGCGGTGCGGGAAGCGACGCGCCTGGCGGGCAGCAAGGTGCCTTTGCATCTGGTTGGATACTCGAACGGCGGTGCGCTGGCGGTGAAATACAGCCTTGATACGCTGCAGAACAACGCGCTACGCAAGCCGCAACAGTTGGTATTGCTGTCGCCGATGATTGGCGTCACCGCTTATGCGCGTTTTGCCGGATTAGCCGGCTGGCCGGCCATCATTCCTGGCTTCGCCAAAGCGGCGTGGCTGAGCATCATCCCGGAGTACAATCCCTTTAAGTACAACTCGTTTCCGGTGCGCGCGGCGCGTCAATCGTGGCTGCTGACTCAGGCGATGCAGGATCAGCTGCTGCATGTGATTCGCGGCGGCACCATGACGGCGTTTCCGCCAGTGCTGACTTTCCAGTCGGTGCTGGATTCCACCGTCAGCACCCGCGCGGTGGTCAATGCGTTCTATCGCTATTTACCGGATAACGGCAGTGAACTGGTGATGTTCGACGTCAATCAGGCTGCGAACTTACGCGCGCTGTTCAGGCCAGCGCTCTATTCGGCGGTCAATGATTTGTTGCCGCCTGCGCCGCGCCGCTATGCCTCAACGGTGATCACCAACGCATCACCGACCACTTATCAAACCGTGGCGCGCATGACGCCAGCCGATCAGACGCAAGAGATCGTGCGTTCGATGCATGAAGCCTGGCCGCAGGATACCTATTCGTTATCGCACGTTGCCGTGCCGTTCCCGCTCAGCGACTCGCTGTATGGCCGCGAGCCAACGGAGAAGAATCGCTATGGCATTAGCTTCGGTACCATCTCGCTGCGCGGTGAAACCGCCAGCCTGATCGTTGGGCTGGATACGCTGATGCGCAACACTTCCAATCCGTTTTTTGATTACATGATGCTGAAAATAAAAGGGCGCATTGATTGCAGCAGTCAGCCCAATCTGCCGACTTGCTTTAAAGCGTTATAACTTTTTTCAGCCAGCCGCTGGCGAGGATCAGTTTGGAGAGCAGCACCGAAGCGGCAAAGGTCACGGCTATCAGCGTCAGTTTGGTGGCCAGCGAGGTGATCGGAATCAGCGCGGTGAGCAGATGGAAAACCGAGTAGTGCAGGATATAAACGCCGGTCATGGTTTTGCTGATGGTCGCCAGAATGGTCTCTTTAACCAGCGCATTGCGGCGAAAGCGCACCTGACTGGCGGCGATCACCAGCACCACCACCAGCAGATAGATCTGCGAGCCGGTGAGAATAAAGGCGTTGCGATCGGCTTTGAATAGCGCAAAAAAGAAGTGCTGCTCATAAAACCAGGTAAACAGGTAGATAAAGGGCAGGGCGATCACCGCGCCGCGCGCCACCTTTTTACGCTCCATCCAGTCATTAATCAGCGGATCGCACAGCAGCTGGCCGGTTAAATAAAACAGCAGCCAGGTCCAGAGCCGATACTGCGGCTCAAGCCGGAACAGCGGATCGTCCGGATGCAGCACCGCCAGCAAATCGTAGCCATACGAGAACGCTAGCAGCGCAAACACCAGCCCAATAAACGCGCGCCGATGCTGGCTGAGCCACAGCATCAGCGGGTGAAAGCTGTAGATGATAATGAAAGAGAAGACGAACCACGGCTGAATCAGGTAGCCGCGCTGATAAGGTTCCCACAGATAATAGACCGTCATCCAGAACAGAAACACGATCACCAGATTACGAATCTTGCCCATCTGCCAGTTTACGTCCTGCTCGGAACGGGCATCCATAATCCCGGCGACGACAAAAAACAGCGGCGTGGCGATGGTGGAGATAAAGGTCAGAAATGCCAGAATCCAGTGATAATCGTAATCGTAGCGATCCCAGGTGTTATACACGGTAAAAAACGTCACCGCCGTCATACATCCCAGCGTTTTAATCACGTTGAGG
Source organism: Pantoea sp. SOD02 (assembly GCF_024707505.1). Lineage (GTDB taxonomy): Bacteria > Pseudomonadota > Gammaproteobacteria > Enterobacterales > Enterobacteriaceae > Pantoea > Pantoea symbiotica. The sequence continues at coordinate 95,047 of NZ_CP102605.1, forward strand.
CCGGTCACATTCATGATGCAGTCGCCACCTGTTGACGATGGAAGCAGGCGTAAATCACCGGCAGCACCAGCAGCGTTAGCACCGTGGCAAAGCCAAGACCAAACATGATCACCACCGCCATGCTCTGGAAGAACACATCGCGCAGCAGCGGCGCCAGCCCGAGCACGGTGGTAAAGGCGGTGAGCAGAATAGGGCGCAGACGCGAAGTGGCGGCGTAGATGATCGCTTCAGCCTGCGGCTTTAACAGCTTCTGCTGTTCGATCTCTTCAACCAGCACGATGCCGTTACGAATCAGCATGCCGCTCAGACTCAGCAGGCCGATTAACGCCATAAAGCCGAACGGAATCCCGGTGATCAAAAAGCCCGGCGTCACGCCAATCAGCGCCAGCGGAACCGTCAGCCAGATGGCGACGGCATTTTTCAGCGAGCTGAACATCAGCACGGTGATCACGAACATCACCAGATAACCCAGCGGCAGCGAGGTAAACACGCCTTGCTGCGCTTCACTGGAGCTCTCCGCATCGCCGCCCCACTCAATGCTGTAGCCGTGCGGCAGCGGAATTTGTTCAATCTGCGGCTTCACGCGCGCCACAATATCGCCGGACGTATCGTTACTGAGCGGATTCGGGTCGGTTTGCACGGTGAGCACGCGGCTGCGATCGCGGCGCAGAATCAGCGGATCTTCCCATTGCAGCGTAAAGCCGCTTACCACGTTGCTGAGCGGGATGTACTGCTGCTGGCTCTGGCTCCATACCAACACGTTATTGAGATGATTGGCATCCTGGCGCTCACTGGCTGGCGGCCGCACGATCACCGGCAGCAGGTCAGCGCCTTCACGGTACAGCCCAACGCGGCTGCCGGTGAAATTCATCTCCAGCGCGTTATCCACGTCCTGTTTATCGACGCCCAGCTCGCGGCCCAGCGCCAGATTGAACTGCGGGCGAATCACCTTGCTGCGGTTTTGCCAGTCATTGCGCACGGTGTCAGTGGCGGGATCGGCGGTGAGGATGTCGCCAACCTGGCTAGCGATCAGGCGCATTCTGTCGGGATCGGGACCTTTAATCCGCACCTCAATTGCGCTGCCGCCCGAAGGGCCAAACATCACCCGTTTGGTGCTAGCGTTGACCTGCGGATACTGGCGCACAATGTAGGCATCAATACGGTGTGACAGCGCGGCGATATTGCGCTGATCGTCCATGCGCACCATGATCTGCGCATAATTGCTGTACTGACGCTGCCCATTGTAGGTGAGGATAAAGCGCATGCTGCCCTGGCCGATGGTGGTGACGGTGGACACCACGCCTTGCTGCCCGGTGATCGATTTTTCAATGTCGCTGGCCATCTGCTCTGTGGCGTTGATGTCGGTGCCGTACGGCAGCCAGAGATCGACGAAGAAGATTGGCGTATTAGCCGAAGGGAAAAAGTTTTGCCGTACCGATCCGAAGCCCCAAATCGCCAGCGCCAGCAGCACCGCCATCAGCGCAAGCGTGACAGTTTTTTGCCTGAGCAACACCTTGAGCATGCGCTGATAGAGACGATAAAAACCGCCGCCGTAAGGTGAAATCTCAGCCTCAACTTTAGTGGCTGCCTGTGCTTTAAAAAGCCACCATTTTATCAGCACCGGCGTGATGGTCAGCGCCGAGAACCAGCTCAGCAGCAGGGAAATCAGCAATACCTGGAACAGCGACTTACAGTATTCGCCGGTGGAATCCTGCGATAGACCAATCGGCGCAAACGCCAGAATGGCGATAATGGTCGCGCCCAGCAGCGGGAAGGCGGTGCGGCGAATGACAAAGTTGATGGTGGTCATCAGCGGCGAATTTTGCTGACGCGCGATCAGCACGCCTTCGACAATCACAATCGCATTATCCACCAGCATGCTAAGCGCAATAATCAGCGCACCCAGCGAGATGCGCTGCAACTCAATGCCGCACAAATACATGATCAGCAGCGTGCCCAGCACATTTAACGCCAGCGACAGCGCAATGATAATGCCGCTGCGCACGCCCATAAAAATCAGCAACACGCCAACCACAATCGCCAGCGCCATCAGGAAGTTAGCAATAAAGCCGTTAACCGAGTGCGCCACTTCCGCTGCCTGATCGTAGAACACATTGATCTGGATGCCCGCCGGTTTTTCTGCCGACATCTGCTGCAGTTTGGCCTCCAGCGCGCGCCCGACATCAATCACATTCACGCCGGGAATAAACGAAATGCCCATGGTGACCGCCGGACGTCCGCTGGCGTGGTAAATGCTGGAAGGCGATTCACTTAACCCGCGCGACAGCGTAGCAATATCGCGCAAGCGGGTGGTGGCGTGATCGCCCGGCGCACTGACCAGCAAGTCGCCTAACTCCTCGATGTTCTGAAACTCGCCGGTCGGGTGCAGACGGATCGATTCTGTGCCGGCTTTGATATCGCCCGCATTGGAGACCACGTTGAGGCGGCTTAGCACGCTGGCGAGTTGCGGCAGCGAAATGCCGCGCGCGGCCATCATCGTCAGTGAAACATCGATATTAATTTGCTGCGGGATCACGCCGCCCAGCGCCACTTTACCCACGCCCGGCACCAGCACCAGTTCACGACGCAGCTGTTCTGCGTATTGCACCAGTTCCGGATTGCTGAAGTTGTCGCCCGAAATGGCGAAGAAGAAACCAAACACATCGCCAAAATCATCATTAACGAACGGTGCGGCCACGCCGGGCGGAAAGAAACGCGCCGCATCGCCGACTCTGCGCCGCAGTTCATCCCAGATTTGCGGCAACTGGTTTGAGTGGTAACGCGAGTCAATGTTCACTGTAATCTGCGACAGGCCGTTGGACGAGATGGAGCTGACATTGTCGAGATAAGGCAACTGCTGCAGCGCATTTTCCAGTGGTAAAGTGACTTCCTCTTCCACCTGCTGAGCAGACGCGCCGGGATAGTGGGTGACAACCACCGCCGTTTTAATGGTAAACGCCGGATCTTCCAGACGACCAATATTAAGCAGAGCAAAAATGCCGCCGACGCCCAGTAACAGAATCGCCAGCCAGACGCGGACCGGATTATCGATAAACTGCCGGGAGATATCCATTACAGCCCCCGCTCACGCGTCCAGATGCGTACCGGTTGTTGAGCATGCAACTCGTTGACGCCAGCGGCGACCACGCGCTCACCGGCATGCAGCCCGGCGGTGATCACCACGCCGCGATCCGTCACTTCACCGACGCTGACTTTACGATCCTCTAACGTCAGCTGATCGCCGCTGCCTTGCACCACCCAAACATGCGGTTGATTGCGCTGGCTGTTATCGGGATTGAACACCGCTTCCACCGGCACCACCAGCGATTCGCGGTTCACGTTGGCGGGCAGATTGGCGAGGTTAATCGTCACCGTGCCACTGACGCCGCCCACCGCCGGGAAATCGTCCGGACGCGGCATGGTTAAAATGATCTGCCAGGTCAGCGAGTTGGTGTTACTGCTGTTGGTGTGCTCTTTGTAATCGGCCTGGAATTCGCGGTCCGGCAGCGAGTTGATGCGCACCACCGGACGATAGCTCAGATTGCGCATATCCAGCGCGGTAAACAGGTTTTCCGGCACGCTGAACACCACGTCGAGCAGATCGTTGCGGGTCAACGTGGCGATGGTCTGTCCGGCGGCAACCACCTGATGGTTGCGAACGTTGACGACGGCAGCCACGCCAGTGAACGGCGCAGTCAGCGTCATTTGGCTTAACTCTTCACGGGCAATTTGTAGCGCAGCATTCGCCGCATCGCGGTTGGCACGCTGCACGTCCATTTCTGCCTTTGAAATCGCCTGACGACCGGAAAGCGTCTGGAAGCGGTCAAATTGCCGTTGGGCGAGAGTGGCGGCGGTTTGGCGTTCATTGACGCGCTGCTGTGCTTCACGCGCCGTTAACCTGGCTATGAGCTGGCCCTGCTCAATGCGATTGCCCTGGCGAATATCCAGCGATTCAATCTGTCCAGCACGTTTAAACGACAAATCGGTGGAGTCGCCGGACTCAATGCGTGCCGGGAAGATGCGTTGTTGAGATTCGCCGGAAGCCATAACCTCAACGACTTTAACCATGCGCGGCGGTGGCGTGACTTCTTGTGTTTTTTGATCGCAACCAGTTGTTATAAATATAACAATGGCAACCAGCGTAATATAACGAGTCACTGTTTTATCCTCAGCAACAACGAATCCATTGTTGGCATTATTTGAGTGGATAATTTAATTACCAAGCATAGAAACAACCGCGTAAGTGAATAGTCCTACGGCGGAGCAGGTAACAATTGCAATGACAACATAAAGACTCAGACGGAGCAGGCTATAACCATACATCGTTGCCTCCATTAACCATGACCACAGAAAAACTGCGCCATCGCCCTAAAAGGTGAGAAGTATTAACGGGATGTTTTTGTTATCGATGAGCATAGACGCAGATGTCAAAAAAAGTAAAGGCAGATAGCTTGTAATATTTTTGATGAAATAAATAGCATTTAAATTCATGTCATTTCAAATGTAGAGATTTAAACACCGCAAATGCAGAATAAAATACTTGCGTAAAGCAACCTCATTATTTGATTAAAAACGCCCAGCCTTATGAATTATCACACTATATTTTTATTATTCTCCGTGATCGGATTAGTCTGATGAGATAATTGCGTTCCGCCTCGCGACTTTTATTGCAAAATGAATGTGTTGAATATCCCTGTGCTACGTTTATAGCGTTCATTTTTCAAAATACTTTCAAATTCGTATAGATAATACGGCTGCTCCACTGCCGCTGAGCAGCGATTAATTACATATATTTCAATCTGAAACGGACCACTTCTCTAGCTGAGTAAGTCAGGTCTGATCTTTTCGTTCAATGGCGACTTGTTAATCACGGGATATCACCGCCTTGATTTCCGAAACAGGATTTGAGGAGAAAGCGATGAATACTGCTAAACCGGAAAGTACCTATTACCAACTTTCTGTCGATGAAACGCTGGCCAGTACGCAAAGTTCCAGCGAGGGAATCAGTAGTGCTGAAGCGGCGGCGCGCTTAACACAGTACGGGGAAAATGCCCTGCCACAGAAACCCGGCAAGCCGGTTTGGCTGCGTTTTCTCGCCCACTTTAACGATGTTCTCATCTATGTTCTGCTCGCCGCCGCGCTGCTGACTGCCGTAATGGGACACTGGGTCGATACGCTGGTGATCCTCGGCGTTGCGGTGGTGAATGCCCTGATTGGACACATTCAGGAGAGCAACGCGGAAAAATCCCTGCAAAGTATTCGCAATATGCTCTCCAGCGAAACGGTGGTGATCCGCGCGGGTAATCACGAAACGCTGCCGACCACCGCGCTGGTGCCGGGTGATGTGGTGGTGATCCGCGCCGGCGACCGCATCCCGGCGGACTTGCGCGTGATTGAGGCGCATAACCTGCGCGTTGAAGAAGCGATTCTGACCGGCGAATCCACCGTGGTTGAGAAGGGCACGGACGCGTTGACCGGCGAGCTGCCGCTCGGCGACCGCACCAATCTGCTGTTCTCAGGCACCACCGTGAGTTCGGGCGGCGGTAAAGGGCTGGTGATCGCCACCGGCGGCGCCACGGAACTTGGCCACATCAACCAGATGATGTCCGATATCGAAAAGCATCGCACGCCGCTGTTGGTGCAGATGGATAAGCTCGGCAAGGCGATTTTCCTGATCATCCTGGCGATGATGGCCGCGCTGTTTGTCTTCAGTTTGCTGTTCCGCGACATGCCGGTTTCCGAGCTGATGCTGTCACTGATCAGCCTCGCCGTGGCATCGGTTCCTGAAGGGTTACCGGCGATTATCTCGATCATTCTGTCGCTTGGCGTGCAAACCATGGCGAAGCAGCAGGCGATCATCCGCAAACTGCCGACCGTGGAAACGCTGGGCGCGATGACGGTGATTTGCTCGGATAAAACCGGCACGCTAACCATGAATGAAATGACGGTGAAAGCGATTATCACCGCCGATCAAATTTACCGCGTTGATGGCGTCAGCTATGAACCGGTCGGCGCCATCCATAAAGCCGATGACGCGGTTCCGGTGAAAGTGGCGCAGGGTTCGATACTGGAGCGCTATCTGCGCACCATTGATCTGTGTAACGACAGCCAGCTGATCAAAGATGAAAGCGGTCTGTGGAAAATCACCGGCGGCCCGACCGAAGGCGCGCTCAAGGTGCTGGCCGCCAAAGGGCAATTACCCTCAGTGACCACCGAACTGCGCAATAAAATCCCCTTTGATTCGCAATACAAATACATGTCGACGCACTATCTGATCGGCGATGAAGAGTGCGTGTTACTGACCGGCGCGCCGGACGTGCTGTTCAGACATTGCCAGCAGCAGCAAACCGAAGCCGGGCTGCAACCGATCGATCTGGCGTGGTGGGAAGCCAAAATTGAAGAGTATGCGCGCGAGGGATTACGCATGGTGGCGGCGGCCTGGAAACCGGCCACGCCAGGGCAAAGTGAACTGACGCATCAGGATCTGCAGCAGGGCATGATATTGCTCGGCATCGCCGGGATGATGGATCCGCCGCGACCCGAAGCCATCACTGCGATTGGCGACTGTTTGCAAGCCGGCATTCGCGTCAAGATGATCACCGGCGACCATCCGCAAACCGCGATGAGTATTGGGCAGATGCTGGGGATCGGCAACGCCAGCACCGCCATCACCGGACGCGAATTGGAGGTGATGGATGATCATCAACTCGGCGAGGCGGCGCAGGCCTACGACATCTTTGCCCGTACCAGCCCGGAAGATAAGTTCCGTTTGGTACAGGCGCTACAGAGCAAGAAAGAAGTGGTCGGGATGACCGGCGATGGCGTTAACGATGCGCCTGCGCTGAAGCAGGCGGATGTCGGTATCGCCATGGGGATCAAAGGCACCGAAGTGACCAAAGAAGCGGCTGATATGGTGCTGACGGACGATAACTTCGCCACCATTGCCAGCGCGGTGCGTGAAGGGCGGCGAGTGTATGACAACCTGAAAAAGACCATTTTGTTCATCATGCCAACCAACCTCGCACAGGGCTTACTGATCATCATTGCCTTGCTGGCGGGTAACTTAATTCCGCTGACACCGGTATTGATTCTGTGGATGAACATGGCGACCTCCGCCACGCTCTCTTTCGGCCTGGCGTTTGAAGCGGGTGAACCTAACATCATGCGTCGTCCACCGCGCGATCCCAAACTGCATGTGATGGATGGTTTCGCCATCTGGCGCGTGATTTTTGTTGGTTCGATGATCGCCATCAGCGCCTTCGTACTGGAAGCCTGGCTGCAACCGCGCGGCTATTCGCCGGAATTTATTCGTACGGTGTTATTACAAACGCTGGTGACAGCGCAATGGTTCTATATGCTGAACTGCCGTGTATCTGACGGTTTCTCACTCAGCAAAGGTTTGCTGATGAATAAAGGCATCTGGATTGTTAGCGGCGTGCTTCTGGTCCTGCAATTGCTGATTATTTACGCGCCCTTTATGCAACTGCTGTTTGGTACCACCGCGCTACCGTTACGTTACTGGATTATTACTCTGATCATTGGCTTCGTGATGTTTTTAATTGTCGAAATCGAAAAACCATTAACGCGGAGATTCAGAATCAATTAATAGCGCGTGACATTCAGGCCTGAGTAATCGCGGCCTGAATGTTTTTCGTCACTTGACCTCAAACAAGGCCCAGCGCACAGGTTTTTCTCTATAATACATTTTGTATAGGATGAAGGATCTTAATGATGGGATTGAACGAGTTTCCTTTATGGTCAAGACTTTTGCGCGTACTGTTAATTCTCGCCACGCTGACCATAATTCTCACCGGTATTTATCTGGCATCAGCATTAATTAATCAGGTGATGCTGTCGCTGTTTCTGGCGATAATGCTCGACCCATTAATCAGTCGGCTGGAAAGAAAACGCGTGCCGCGTTTACTGTCATCCCTGCTGGTGATTGTGCTGCTGTTACTGGTGATTGTGTTCACCATTATCAAACTCACGGTATTAACCCCCGATTTAATCCAGCTGAGCCGCCAGGCACCGCAGCTACTGGCCGAACGCTTCGAGCCGGTGACGCAGACGTTTAGTCATCTGGGCATTGTGTTGACGCCCAACGATATGCTGGCGTTTGTGGATGCAGGTGCGGTGGTGCGTTTTGTCACTGGTTTCCTCACGCAAATTCCGAGCATTCTTTCCTGGTGGCTGATGGTGTTTCTGATGCTATTTTTCATGCTGTATGAAATGAAAAATTTGAAAACCTTGTTACGCAAACAGGCCGAAGGGAAATATCAGCGCTATTACTTGGCGCTTGAAGAGGGCGTGCAAAGCGTTATCGTTTATGCTCAGGTAAAAACCCTGACCAGTATTGTCGGCGGCATTATTGTCTGGGCAGGCGCACATCTTCTTGGCCTGAAGTTCGCCTTTTTCTGGGGCGTGTTGATGTTTGTTTTCAACTATATTCCGGTGCTGGGTTCATTTATGGCGGCCATCCCGCCGGTGCTGCAAAGTTATATGCTGTACGATATCCAAACCGCATTGGTGGTCGCGCTGTTCTTTGTGGCACTGAATTTAATCCTGAGTTCAGTGATTGAACCGTTATTATTGGGCAAGCGATTAAATATGGCGCTCACCACCCAGCTGCTGGCGTTTCTTATCTGGCAATCGCTGTTGGGCATCATTGGCGCGATTTTGGCGATTCCGCTGACGTTTATGTTGAAAAAGATATTGCTGGCGAGCGCTGGGAATGAAACGCAGGGAGAGCATTTTTCAAAAAGGTCGCCATAAATGGCGACCCTACGAACACAGATCTCGCTTTTGTAGGGTCGCCATTTATGGCGACCTCAACACCCCCAAAGCATCAAACCCTCTTACCCGTATAAAAACTCTGATACAGCACCGGCAACACCAGCAGCGTCAGCACCGTAGCGAATCCTAAACCGAAAATGATCACCACCGCCATGCTCTGGAAAAACACATCGCGCAGCAGCGGGAGCAGGCCGAGCACGGTGGTGAAGGCGGTGAGCAGAATCGGGCGCAGACGCGAGGTTGCGGCATCGAGAATCGCTTGCTGCAACGGCTGATGCCGCGCCAGCTGGCGCGTTTCCTCAACCAGCACGATACCGTTACGAATCAACATCCCCGACAAACTCAGCAAACCAATCAACGCCATAAAACCAAACGGAATGCCGGTGAGCAGGAAACCGCAGGTGACGCCAATCAGTGCCAGCGGCACGGTGATCCAAATGGCCAGCGCATCACGCAGCGAATTAAACATCAGCACGGTAATCACAAACATCGCGAGGAAACCTAACGGCAGCGATCCGAGCAGGCCGCTCTGGGCATCACGGGAACTCTCCAGCTCGCCGCCCCATTCCAGATGGTATCCGGCGGGCAAGTTCAGTTTCTCGATGGCCGGCTGCACGCGCGCCACAATCTCTGCAGCGGTGCGACCGCTGGCCGGATCGGGATCGGTCTGTACCGTTAATACGCGCATGCGATCGCGACGCATAATCAGCGGATCTTCCCATTCCAGCTGGAAATCACTTACCAGATTGGCCAGCGGCACATAGCGCTGCTGCGCCTGACTCCACACCTGAACATTGCCAAGATGATCGATATTCTGCCGCTCCTGCTCGGCGGTTTGCAGCATGATCGGCATCAACTGCGAGCCTTCGCGCAGCAAACCGACGCTATCGCCACTGAAGTTAATACGCAGCGCCCGGTCGATATCGCGCTTGTCCACGCCCAGCTCCTGACCGCGCAGCGGCGAATACTGCGGACGGATCACTTTACTGCGCGCCTGCCAGTCATTACGCGGCGGAAACGCGCTGCCTTCGGCGAGGAAAATGTCATCTATCTGGCTGGCAATCTGCCGCAGCATAATGGGATCGGGGCCGGTTACGCGCAACGCAATCGCGCTGTCGCTGGCACTGCCGAAATTGATGCGTTTGATGCGCTCCGTCACCTGCGGGAAGCGCTCGCGGATGTGCTGCTCAGTCTGCTGCGCCAGCGATTCCAGCTGCTTCGCGTCCTGCACGCGCACCATAATCTGCCCGTAATTACTGTACTGACGTGTCGCATCGTAGGTCAGCGTAAACCGCATCGCGCCCTGACCGATGGTGGTCACGGTACTGGTGACGCCCGGCTGCTGGTTGATCCAACCTTCAATCTCGCGCGCGGTTTGCGCGGTGTAATTAATATCGGTGCCATAAGGCAGCCACAGATCGGTGAAGAAAATCGGCGTATTGGAGGCAGGGAAGAAGTTCTGCTTCACGAAGCCGAAGCCATAGATCGAGGTTGCCAGACACGCGGCCATCAGCACCAACGTGGTAATGCGGAAGCGCAACAGCGTGGTAAGCACGCGACGATACAGGCGGAACACCACGCCCTGATACGGCTGCGCGGTTTCTTTGCTGACAACCTGCCGACCATCCATCCACTGCACGAATACCGGCGTCAGCGTCAGCGCGGTGATCCAACTCAGCAGCAGAGAAATCAGCAGCACCTGGAACAGCGATTTACAGTATTCGCCGGTGGAGTCCTGCGATAAACCAATCGGCGCGAATGCGATGATGGCGATCACCGTAGCGCCGAGCAGCGGCAGCGCGCTGCGTTTCACCATCTGCATCATCGCCTGTTGCAACGGTTTGCCGCGCTGGCGATCCACCTTGATGCCTTCCACCACCACGATGGCGTTATCCACCAGCATGCTAAGAGAGATAATCAGCGCACCCAGCGACACGCGCTGCAGCTCAAGCTTAAACAGGTACATGATCAGCAGCGTGCCCAGCACATTGAGCGCCAGCGAGGCGGCAATCACCATGCCGCTGCGTACGCCCATAAACAGCAGCAGCGTGCCCACCACAATCGCTAACGCCATCAGGAAGTTATTGATGAAGCCATCCACCGACTGCTTCACTTCCTGCGCCTGGTTATAAAACACGTTCAGATCGATGCCGAGCGGTTTGGCCTGCTGATGCTGCTGAATTTTTGCGCTTAACGCATCGCCAACGTCGATGACGTTGACGCCAGGCGCAAAGGAAACGCCCATCGCCAGCGCGGCGTTGCCGTTCGCGTGATAGAGATTGCCCGGCTGATCGGTAACGCCATAGCTGAGCGTGGCGATATCGCGCAGCAACACTTGCTGGCTGCTGCCGGGCGCAGAGATCGGCAGCGCGCCGATCTCGTCCAGCGACTGAAATTCGCCGGTGGGATGGAAGCGGATGGCTTCATTACCGAGGCGAATCTGGCCCGCATCGGAAACAGCATTGACGCTGTTGAGCAAGGCGGCCACGCGCTGCGGCGTCACACCCAGCGCCGCCATCTTCTGGCTGGAGAGCGTGATATTCACCTGCTCCTGCTCGATACCGGCAATTGCCACTTTCGCCACGCCAGGCACCAGATTCAGCTCACGCCGCAGCTGATCGGCGTAAGTCCGCAGCTCGCTGTTGGTGAAGTGCTCGCCCGACAGGGTAAAGAAGTAACCGTACACATCACCGAAGTCGTCATTCACCAGCGGTGTGCTGACGCCGGGAGGAAACTGGCGCGTGGCATCGTCAACGCGGCGACGCAGTTCATCCCATACCTGCGGCAAATCGTCGGCGCGATAGTGGCTGTGAATCGTAACGGTGATTTGCGACAAACCGTTGCTGGAGATCGAACTAACGTTGTCGAGCGATGGCAAACGCTGCAAGGCGTTCTCCAGCGGCAGCGTGACTTCCTCTTCCACCTGCTGCGCCGACGCGCCGGGATAGTGCGTCACGATCACCGCCGATTTAATGGTGAAAAGCGGATCTTCCAGACGACCAATATTGAGCAGTGCAAAAATGCCGCCCACGCCGAGCAGCAGGATCACCAGCCAGCTGCGAATCGGGTATTTGAGAAACTGTTCCAGCAGGCGCATCACAGACCTCGCTCGCGTGTCCACAGGCGCACCGCCTGGCCATCACGCAGATCGCTGACGCCCGCCACCACAATGCGATCGCCCACTTTCAAACCGGAGAGAATTTCGATGCCCTGCGCATTGAGTTTTCCCACCACTACCGGTTGCTGCTGGACGTTAAGCGCATCGCCTTCACCGCTCACCAGCCACACGTAAGGCTGATTCGGCAGGCTATGATCCGGGTTAAACACCGCGTTGGCCGGCACGCGCAGCAGCGGCGTGCCATCGGAAGTGGGCAGGTTATGCATCTGCACTTTCACCGTGCCGCTCAAGCCGCTGACCTGCGGTAAATCCGTCGGGCGCGGCATGGTCAGCACCACTTGCCAGGTTAGCGTGGCGGCATCAGCTTCTGCGCGATGCTCTTTATATGCTGCGCGAAACGTCCGGCCCGGCAGCGCATTCAGGCTGATCTCTGGCTGATAACTCAGGTTCTGCACGTCGAGGCTGGTGAACAGGTTTTCCGGCACGCTGAAAATCACATCCAGCACATCGTTGCGGCTGATCACCGCCACCGTTTGTCCGGCGGCGACCACCTGATGATTTTGGGATGCTACGCTGGTGACGATGCCATCAAAGGGTGCACGCAAGGTGTGATAATCCAGCTCCTCTTTGGCGATGTTGAGCGCCACGGCAGCGGAGTCGCGGTTCGCCTTTTGCACATCCATATTTGCCTGCGAAACCGCACTGCGCGTGGCCAGCGCGCTAAAGCGTTGATACTGGCGATCTGCCAGCAGGAATCTGTTTTGCTGATCGTTGACCCGCAATTGCGCATCGGTATCGATCAGTCGGCCAATCACCTCGCCAGCCTTAACATGGCTGCCTTCACGCACCTGCAACTGCGCCAGTCGCCCGGTACGCTTAAAGGCCAGTTCGGTGTAATCGCCCGCTGAAATACGCGCCGGAAATACCCTGACTTTTTCTGTGGTATTTTCCGTCAGCGTTAGCGCTTTAATTACGCGCGGTGCGCTGATTTCGTCACCGCTTTTATTGTCACAACCGATCAAAACTAAACAAATTAGAAGTGCGCCCAGCACTGGCCAATTATTCATGCCCTAGCCTCAATAAGAGAGAAAGGGCGGGAATATGCCATTGTCTGAAGGAGGGAATAATGACCCTCAGCAAAATAAGGGCCATTAGAGGAAATGAATTTTGTGTGTTTAACCTTGGTTTAATTTAGCTGTGTTTAGCGAAATCAATTATGCCACCATGCGCGAAACCACATGGTAAGAGAGTAAGCCGATGGCGGTAGCTGATGATACTGCAATGATAATAAAGGAAATAATCATCGGTATTGTCAGGTTGTGTATTTTATTCATAATAATTCTCCCTATGAATAATAGATTCCGAGATGAAACTAAAATTAATATGCGTTACGCACTCGTTCTATTTGCGTTTAAATAATAACGCTACGCAATCAGTGCTATCGCTATTAGCATCACACTTCTGAATCGGTAAAAACATGACCACGGTCAGTATGCTTCGGGAAAATATAATTAAAATGTGTTTTTTATTTTCGCACTCTTTTTTATTTTCAATTCAATAGCACGGGGTTAATTATGACTGTTATTCCTATTCAGCCAAAACGTCCGGAGGCATCCGCGCGGCCCTATTATCAGCAGGATAACGCCGCGGTATTTAACGCAATAAACAGCTCACCAGCGGGGTTGAGCACCACCGATGCCCAGCAACGACTCGATGCCAACGGGCCGAACGTGCTGCCGCAGAAAGCGGAAAAATCATTGCTGATGCGTTTTCTGGCGCATTTCAAAGATGTCCTGATCTATATCCTGCTGGCTGCGGCGGTGATCACGGCGGTAATGGGCCACTGGGTGGATACCTTTGTGATTCTCGGCGTGGCGGTGATCAACGCGATGATCGGCTTCATTCAGGAGAGCAACGCCGAAAAGTCGCTAAAAAGTATTCAGAACATGATGTCGAGCGATGCCATGGTGCTGCGCGACGGCCAGCAGATCACCGTAGCCACGCAGGATCTGGTGGTGGGCGATGTGGTGATGTTACGCCCAGGCGATAAGATCCCGGCGGACTTGCGTCTGTTCGAGGTGCACAACCTGCGCGTCGAAGAGGCGATTCTGACCGGCGAATCAACGGTGGTTTCAAAAAACACCGTGGCGCTTGAGGGCGAAAAAGCGCTCGGCGATCGCCTGAATCTGGCCTATTCCGGCACCACCGTCAGTTCGGGTACCGCGCTGGGCGTGGTGATCGCCACCGGCGGCGATACCGAGTTGGGCCATATCAATGCAATGATCTCCTCGATTGAAGAGGCGAAAACCCCGCTGCTGGTACAGATCGACAAACTCGGCAAAGCCATTTTCGGCATCATCATGCTGATGATGATTGCGCTGTTCGTGTTTGGTTATCTGCTGCGCGACATCGCGGTGACGGAGCTGCTGCTGTCGGTGATCAGCCTTGCGGTGGCGGCGGTGCCGGAAGGTTTACCGGCGATTATCTCGATCATTCTATCGCTCGGCGTGCAGTCGATGGCGCGTAATCACGCCATCATTCGTAAGCTGCCGACGGTCGAAACGCTCGGTGCTATGACGGTGATCTGCTCGGATAAAACCGGCACGCTGACCATGAACGAGATGACGGTGAAAGCGGTGGTGCTGGCGAACAGCCAGTGGCGCATCAGCGGCAATAGTTACGAACCCAAAGGTGAGTTCACCCTTGAAGCGGGTCAGCAGAGCGATGCGCTGATGCAGGGCTTCTTGCAGGTGGTGGATATCTGTAACGAAAGCCAGCTGCGTCAGGATGCCAACGGCAACTGGGGCATTGTCGGTGGTCCAACCGAAGGCGCGTTGAAAGTGCTGGCCGCCAAGGCGGGCATCCAGAGTGACAAGGTGCAAATTCTCAGCAAGCTGCCGTTTGACTCAGCCTACAAATACATGGCGGTGAGCTGCCTGATTGATGGCAAACCGTGCCTGCTGATGACCGGCGCGCCCGATGTGTTGCTGTCGCTGTGTCAGCAGCAGCAGGGCGCAACCGAAGCGGAAGTGATAGATCGCGGCTACTGGGAAGCGGCGATCACCACGTACGCCAGCGAAGGGTTGCGCACTGTTGCCGCCGCGTGGCGCTGGCTGCCGGAAGCGCAGCACCATATCGATCACGACGATTTACGCAACGGCATGAAGATGCTGGGTCTGGCGTGCATGATGGATCCGCCGCGTCCGGAAGCCATCACCGCGATTCGCGACTGCCAGCAGGCAGGAATTCGCGTGAAGATGATCACCGGCGACCACCCGGAAACCGCAATGGCGATTGGCCAGATGCTGGGCATTGGTAACAGCGATTCTGCAATTACCGGCTATCAGCTGGAGCACATGGATGATGCTGAGTTGGGCGTGGCGGCGCGTGAGTACGACATCTTTGCCCGTACCAGCCCTGAGCATAAGTTACGTCTGGTGAAAGCGCTGGAGAGCAGCGGTGAGATCGTCGGTATGACCGGTGATGGCGTCAATGATGCGCCTGCGCTGAAGCAGGCCAATGTCGGTATCGCGATGGGCATCAAAGGCACCGAAGTGACCAAAGAGGCGGCGGATATGATCCTTGCCGATGACAACTTCGCCACCATCGCGGCAGCGGTGAAAGAGGGCCGACGCGTCTACGATAACCTGAAGAAAACCATTCTGTTTATCATGCCGACTAACCTCGCACAGGGATTGTTGATCATCATTGCGATTCTGATGGGCAACCTGCTGCCGCTAACGCCGGTGCAGATTCTGTGGATGAACATGGCGACCTCGGCGACGCTGTCGTTTGGCCTGGCATTCGAACCGGCAGAGCGCAACATCATGCGCCGACCGCCACGCAATGCGCGCAGCCCGGTGATGGATGGTTACGCTATCTGGCGCGTGATTTTCGTCGGCCTGCTGATTTCGATTAGCGCCTTTGTGCTGGAAGCCTGGCTTCAGCCGCGCGGCTACACGCCGGAGTTCATCCGCACCGTGCTGCTGCAGATGCTGGTCACCGCGCAGTGGGTTTACATGCTGAACTGCCGCAACAGTAATGGATTCTCGCTGGATGCCGGCTTGCTGAAAAACCGTGGAATCTGGCTGGTCACCGTGGTGCTTATCGCGCTGCAGGCGATGATTATCTATGTTCCGCTGATGAACACGCTGTTTGGCACCGCGCCGCTGCCGTTTAAATACTGGCTGATTTCGCTGGCGGTGAGTGTGGGGATCTTTGTGCTGGTGGAGATAGAAAAGCATTTAACGCGAGGTTGGCGGGTAGCCCGAGTTTAAGAAGGGTGTAAGTTAAGCGTAAGCGGTCGCCATAAATGGCGACCCTACGAATGTTGGATATTAATTATCCAGTTCGCTCATGTTGGTGATCTTGTCGCGGTTGATCTGCTCAGTTTTACCGGTTTGCGCATCCTTGTAAGAAACAAGGCCTGTGTCGCTGTCGATTTGCGGCTTACCAGACGTCACGATAGTGCGTCCGTCGGTGGTTTTAATCGCCTGATTAGAAGAGCAAGCGGTCAATGTCATTGCCATAAAAGTGCCAAGAAATGCCGTTGCCAGTACTGTTTTATTCATCATGATGAGTTCCTTTCAGTGGAATACGTTTAACTACCTTAATAGCGTAGAACATTTTCCCGAAACTTCCAGAAACCCGGCGCATCTGCGCTGTTTAACCTGACTCAAACGGCGGTTCATGCCGCGCGATCAGCGAATCTCATTCACGTACATAAAGTGTTCGGTGCTAAAGCGGTGGTGCGCCAGAATCACCGGAAGGGCGCTCTGATCAAATGACACTTCATCAATCACCATCACGGCGTGCGGCAAACTCAGCTCCAGCAGCGCCGCATCCTCTTCATTCGCCAGCGTAGCGGTGATTTGCTCGCGCACCGCAGCGACGCGCAGATCGTAGCGTTCAAACAGATAGCGATAGAGCAGTGGCGGCAACTGATCGGCGGGTGGGAAATTGGCCAAACGCGCCGAGGGCAACACCAGCGTTTCATGCATCGCGGCGATTCCCTTCACGCGCCGCAAACGCTTCAGCCGGATCACCTCATCACCCTGAGCAATTTGCAGTTTATCCGCCTCATCGGCGCTGGCATGACTGAGCTGATAATCGAGTAATCGGGTATCGGATTGCAGCAATCCGCCGGTTTTATCGTGCAGCCGGAAATACTGGAAAAAGTGGCTGAGGTTGTGCAGCGGCGCCCAGCCGGTCACCACGGTGCCGGTTTTGCGACGTCGCATCAGCATGCCTTCTGTGGTCAGCGCCGCCAGCGCTTTTCGCACCGTGCCAACCGACACACCAAACTTCGCCGCCAGGCTATTTTCACTCGGCAAAATTGTGCCTGCGGGCAGTTCACCTTGTAGGATCGATTCGCTGATATGGCGCTTGACCACTTCATACAGCGGCGCACCTTCGCCTTCGCTGAGTCTGGCGAAAGGTTGAGCATCGTTCGCGTCATAGTTTTTTTGCATGTTTCCGATTACCGATTGACCGCAGTGGTTGAATTGCATTATCTATAAACTATATAGAAATACAACAGACGATAATCCTATGATGCAAAATTCACGCTTTAACAGTGCATTAGCGATGATTGCTAACGACGGCGCGCAAATGACGGATGACCTCAAACAGATGCTCGAGGTCGATACCTGCTTCCCGCCGGGCAACGGTTACGGCGCATTTGCTGACGTGATGACGCATCTGTTGCAGCCGCTGGATTTTCGCTTTGCGCGCGTCTCGGTGCCGGAACATTTGTGGCAGGCACCGGACGGCAGCGCGTACGGTGAACGCGTCAATCTGCTGGCATCACTTGATGCCGGTGCAGCTGAAAACTGCAATCTCTATTTCCATACCGATACCGTGCCCGCCGGCGATGGCTGGCGTTTCCCTGCGCTGTCGCTGACCGCAGCAGAAGGCAAGCTGTTTGGGCGCGGCGCGGCAGACATGAAAGGCACCATTGTTGCGGCGATGGCGGCGGTACGCGCGGCGCAGGCGGCGGCGATTCCGCTGCGTTTTAATCCGGTATTTCTGCTTTGCACTGATGAAGAGGGCGGCTTGTATCCCGGCATCCGTTATCTGGCGGAACAACAGCTTTTCTCCGGCCATCTGCTCAGCTTCAACGGTGGCGCGGTGCCGCGTATCTGGGCCGGCTGCTTTGGCAGCATCGATCTTAAAGTGATTATCACCGGACGTTCGGCGCACTCCGGCGATCCGGTTAACGGCATAAATGCTATCGAAGCGGCGCTGCCGCTGATGAACGCGCTTTACCAGCTGAAGCTCGAGGTGGAACAACGCACCTCGGCGATGCCTTCTCCGCCGCATTATCACGGCAAACCGCTGACGTCACTGTTAACGCTGGCCGCCGCGCAGGGCGGCAGCAAAGGCTCGACTATTCCTGAACGTTTTGAGCTGCTGATTAATCGCCGTTATGCGCCGGAAGAGCGCTTTGACGCGGTGTGGCAAGAGCTTACGCACTGTGTGGAAAGTGCGATGCGCGGCAGCCCCGCGCTCGATGTCACGCTGCAAATGATTGGTCATCTGGCGCCGGTCGCAAATCCTGACGGCCCACATTGGCCGCGCTGGCAGGCGGCGCTGAGTCAGGGATTTGGCTTCCAACCCAGCGAGTTCAAACCCTGGGGATCGTCCACCAGTTCCGATATGGGCTGGGTTCAGCAAGCCGGGATTCAGGAGATTTTACTCGGCGGGCTGGCCCGTCCGGACAATCGCATTCATGCCGCCGATGAGTACACCACGCTGGCAGATTTGATCGCACTTTCGCAGTCCATTCTGGCGTATCTCGCCGATGATTTTCAGCCAACCCAGGGTAGTTAACTAATTAACGAGGAAGAGAAGATGTGCGCAATGAAAGGGTTAAACCGCAGACAGTTTATCGCCAGTTCTACCGCTCTGACGGGCGCAGCGATGCTGCCTTGGTCGTTCTCGGCCCATGGCGCGCAGGTGGCGAGTGCTACGCCGGGCGGCACCGCGCGTAAAGGCGGTGTGTTGCGCATCAGCGTTGACCAGGCCGTCAGCGTGCTGAATCCGCATCAGGTTCGCGTCAACCCGGAATATCTGGTGGCGGAACTGCTGTACAGCGGCTTAACGCGTCTGACGCAGGAGATGAAAGCCGAAGCCGATTTGGCGAAATCCTGGCAGGCGAGCGCCGATCTCAAGCAGTGGACATTCACCCTGCGCCCGAACCTGAAGTTCAGCGACGGTTCCGCCTTAACCTCAGCGGATGTGGTCGCCAGCCTGCAGGCGCTGCTCGATCCGAAAAATGCTTCACCGGCGTTGCATAACATTGGGCCGATTAAAGCCGTCAGCGCGCCTGATACCAATACGGTATTGATTGAAACCGATGCGCCTTACGCCGATTTGCCGGTGATGCTGGCTTATCCGGATGCGAAAATCATCCCGGCCAGCATCGCGCAAGGCCAGTTTGAAAAGCTGAGCAAAGCCTCGTTCGGCGCAGGTCCTTTCCAGCTGGTGTCCTACGATCCGGAACGCAAAATTGTGGTGAAGCGCAACCCGCATTACTACGATCCGGCGCGTCCTTATCTGGATGGCGTGGAAGTGGTGGTTTATCCCGATGGCATCGCGGAGAGTTCAGCGCTGATTTCCGGTGACACCGATTTGATGCTGAGCGCGCAGTCGAGCGAGTTCGCGCGCCTGTCCAAATCTTCCGGCGTGCTGCCGCTGCGCGTGGCATCCGGCCAGTTCCTCAATGTGAACATGGGCTGCGATCAAAAACCGTTCAACGATGTGCGGGTACGTCAGGCGCTGGCACTGTGCGTTGATCGTCAGGCGTCAGTGGATTTCGTGGCGGATGGCTTGGGATCACCGGGCAACGACACGCCGATCAACGGCGCGTATCCGTTCTTCGCCAACCTGGCGAAAAAAGCGGTGGATTACAGCAAAGCTAAAGCGCTACTGGCGGATGCCGGTTATCCCAACGGTCTGGATTTAACGCTCATCGCCTCCGACAAACCAGCTACCCGCACGCAGTTGGGCATCGCGCTGCGCGAAATGGCGAAACAGGGCGGTTTCCGCATCAACGTGCAAACCATGGCGCACAGTACCTATCTCGATCAGGTGTGGAAGAAGGGCAACTTCTACGTCGGCTTCTACAACATGCAGCCGACGCCGGACGCGGTGTTCTCTCTGCTCTACACCTCAACCGCATCCTGGAATGAAACGCGCTGGAACAACGCGGAGTTCGATAAAGCGGTTGGCACAGCGCGTGAAACCCGCGATGAAGCCCAGCGCGCCACGCTGTATGGCAAAGCGCAGCAGCTGATGCATGACGAAGTGCCATCGGTGATCCCAACCTTCTTCGATCTGCTTGCCGCCAGCCGCGATTATGTCGGCGGATATCACCTGCATCCGCGCGGTGCGGTGTTCCGTCTTGACCATATCTGGTTGACCGACAAAGCGCCGAAGCGCGCAGTGTAAGGAGCGAACGTGACAGCAAGTTATCTGCTTAAACGCCTTCTGCTGATGGTTTACACCTTGTTAGTGGTGTCGCTGCTGGTCTTTGGCATCACTCAACTGTTACCGGCCGATGCGGCTGTCACTTTGCTGGGACAAAACGCCACGCCGGAAGCGTTGGCGGCGGTGCGTGAACGTCTGGGGCTGGATGCCCCGGCGTGGCTGCAATATTGGCACTGGCTGACGCAGGCGCTGCAGGGCAACTTTGGCGTATCGATGCGCAATGGCCTTGAAGTGGCACCGACACTGCTGACGGCGTTATCGCGCTCGCTGCTGCTGGCGGTTTGTGCCCTGATCCTGATGCTGATTATCGCCATTCCCCTCGGCATCTGGGCGGCGGTGCGTCGCGGCAAAACCGCCGATGTGCTGGTGAGCGTTATCTCCTATATCGGCATCTCGTTCCCGGAATTCGTCACCGCCACGCTGGTGCTGCTGCTGTTTGCCGATGTCTGGCAGATTTTGCCCGCCACCGGCTATGTGCCGCTCAGTGAGAACTTTGTCAGCGGCATTCAGCACCTGATTCTGCCGTCGGTGACCGTGGCGCTGATTCTGGTGGCGCACGTCTCGCGCATGGTGCGCTCAGAGATGGTCGATGTGCTGCATACCGATTACATCCGCGCCGCGTGGCTGAAAGGCTTATCGCGTCGTCGCATTCTCTGGCGACATGCGCTGCGCAACGGCTTGTTGCCGACCATCACCATTGTGGCGCTGGATGTCGGTTATCTGCTGGGCGGCATTGTGGTGGTGGAAGAGATCTTCGCCATCCCCGGCATTGGCCGCGAATTGATTGTCGCCGTGCAGGCGCGCGATCTGCCCACCATTCAGGCTGGCGTGATGATCCTCGCCGCGACCTATTCAGTGGTGAATTTCCTGGCTGATTTGGCCTACGTCACTCTCGATAAGCGGATCTCTTATGCCTGATATTTTGAAACGTTTGCTGCGTTCACCGCAGGGCGCCGCTGGCGTGCTGATTATCCTGCTGGCGCTGCTGATGGTGGTTGGCGGTGCGCACGTGGCGCCTTTTGATCCTGAATCGATCTCCATCCTGACGCGCTATAAGCCGCCTAGCGCGGAACACTGGTTTGGTACCGATCAGATGGGCCGCGACATCTTTAGCCGCGTGATGGTGGGCGCGCGCTCAACCATTTTACTGTCGCTGCTGGCTACCGCGCTGGCGATGGTGATCGGTTCGGTGCTCGGCACTGCCAGCGCCTATCTGGGCGGCAAATTTGATGAGTTCATGATGCGCACTATGGATGCGGTGATGGCGATTCCCAGCCTGCTGTTTGCGTTGCTGATTGTCAGCACGCTCGGGCAGAGCAGCATGAACGCGGTGCTGGCGATCACCATCGCCTTTGTGCCGGGCATGGTGCGCATCTCGCGCAGCGTGGCGTTGGCCGCCCGCCAGCAGGATTACATCAACGCCGCCATCGCGCGCGGCGAAGCCGGGCACTACATCATTCTGCGTGAAATGCTGCCGAATATTCTGGCGCCGATCATCGTGGAAGCCACCATTCGCGTCGCCTTCGCCATCATGCTGTTTGCCACCCTGAGTTTCCTGGGTTTGGGCGCACAGCCGCCAGAGCCAGAATGGGGATTGATGGTCTCGGAAGCGCGCGCCTACTTCTTCAATGCGCCGTGGATGATGATGATTCCGGGCCTCGCCATCGCGCTGGTCGCCATTGGTTTTAATTTACTGGGTGACGGGCTGCGTGATGTGCTCAACCCAAGGAGCCACTGATGAGTGACAAGCTTGCACCGGTGCTGTCGGTAGAAAATTACAGCCTCGATTACGCGTTAGCCAAAGGACATGCGCTGCCGGTATTGCGTGACATCAACCTGCAGGTGATGCCCGGCGAAGTGCTGGGGCTGGTGGGCGAATCGGGTTCCGGTAAAACCACGCTCGGCTGGGCGATTATGCGCTGGCTGGCGGGTAATGCGCATGAACTGCAGGGCGATATTCGCCTGAACGGCGAAAGCCTGCTGACCTTGCCTGCGGCCAAACTGACGGCGCTGCGCGGGGCCAAATTGGGCATGATTTTTCAGGATCCCAGCGCCTCGCTCAATCCAACGCTGACCTTGGGTGAGCAGGTCACCGAAGTGTTGCGCCGCCATCGCGGCTTGTCCGCGCGCGAAGCGCAGGAGCTGGGCGAATCGCTGCTGCACGACGTTGAACTCAAAAATCCGGCACGCATGATGCGCCGCTATCCGCATCAGGTTTCGGGCGGCGAGAAGCAGCGCATCCTGATCGCCACCGCGTTTGCCTGCCAGCCGGACTGCATGATTTTTGATGAGCCAACCACCGCGCTGGATGTGATCAGCTCAGCGCAAATCCTCGACCTTTACGAGCGGTTGCGCGAAGAGACCGGCGTCGCGTCGCTGTATATTTCGCACGATCTGGCGTTAGTCGCCAAAGTCGCCAACCGCGTCTGTGTGCTGGAGCAAGGGCGCATCGTCGAACAGGCCGACACGCGCAGCCTGTTTAACGCGCCGCAAAATGCCTATACGCGCAAGCTGATTGAGGCGGTGCCCAATCCGCAGCATCGGCTGGTGCAGGACGCGCCAGGCAATCAACCGTTACTCGGCCTGAAGCAGCTCACCATCGAATATGGCAAACAAGGCTTTCTCGATCGCCTGCTGAAGCGTGAAGCTAATACCACGCGCGCTGCTAATGCGGTTTCGCTCACCGTGCATCAGGGAGAAATCCTCGGCGTGGTTGGCGAATCCGGTTCCGGTAAATCCTCGCTGGGTAAAGCTATTACTGGCCTGGTGCCGTTCAGCGGCGAGCTCGATTTTTGTGGCTACACGCTGCATGGCCGGGCGCAGATGGATAAAGAGTATCGCCGCCGCGTGCAGATGATTTTCCAGCATCCCGATGCTTCGCTGAATCCGCGTATGACCATCGGCGAAATCATCGCGCGGCCGCTGCGCTTGTACGGTTTGCCGCCAGGTGAAACCGAAGCGCAGGCGGTGGCGCGCCTGCTGCAGGAAGTGCGTTTGCCTCCAGAGTTTGCGCAGCGTTATCCGCATGCGCTGTCGGGCGGCCAGAAGCAGCGCGTCGCTATCGCTCGTGCCTTTGCTAATCCGCCGGATTTGGTGATTTGTGACGAGATCACCGCCGCGCTCGACGTCTCAGTGCAGGCCACCATCATCGAGCTGCTACTGGAGTTGCGCCGCCGCTACGGCACCGCCTATCTGTTTATTACCCACGATCTCAACCTGATTCGCCAAATCGCCCATCGCGTTGCGGTGATGTATCGCGGTGACGTGGTGGAAGTGCTGCCGGGCGACAACATGACGGCGCTGGCGCAGCATCCTTATACCCGTGCACTGCTTGATGCGGTGCATATTCCCGACTTATCCAAGTCCGTTGCATGACGAGAAACACATGAATCCTGAACAGTTAATTCATCATATCGATCGCGAATTTTGCCTCTCTTTCCTGGCAAAAATGGTGCAGCACAAAAGCTACAGCGCCACTGATGGCGAGCGTGAACTGGCGAAATACATGGCCGCGCAGATGGCGCAGCTGGGCCTGGAAATCGAACTGCAGAACGTGCCTGGCGATCGACTGAACGCCATTGGACGATTGGCGGGCAGCGGCGGCGGTAAAAGCCTGCTGTTCAACGGACATCTGGATACCAATCCGGTCACCGAAGGCTGGACCGTCGATCCCTGGGCAGGAAAAATTGACGATCAGTTCATCTACGGCATCGGCGTGTCGAACATGAAAGCAGGTGATGCGGCCTACTTTTGCGCCTTGAAAACGCTGATTGATGCCGGTGTAAAGCTGAAAGGCGATGTGATTCTGACCTACGTGGTGGGCGAGTTGCAGGGCGGCATTGGCACGCTGGCGGCAATTGAGCAAGGCGTGCGCGCCGACTACTTCATCAACGCCGAACCCACCGATCTGCAAGCGCTGACCATGCACGCCGGTTCGCTGATGTTTACCATTGAGCTCACCGGCGATACGCGCCATTTATCGAAACGTGAAGAAGCGGTCGATGCGATCAGCGCCGCCGTTGAGCTGATTCCGCAGATTAACGGCATGACCTTTAGCGGTGCGAAAACTGCTGAGCATCTGAAGATTAACCGTGGACACATCGGTACCGTGCATGGCGCGTTGGGCCGCGATTTGGAAGAGTGGCGACCGCCGCAGGTGGCTGACTTTGTGCGCTTAAAAGGATCGGCACGCTTCGCGCCAGGGCAAACGGTGGAAGGCGTGCTCGCCGATCTGCAGGCATTGCTGAATACCTTGTGCCATCGTTATCCGGGCCTGAAAGCCGAGCTTTATGATGATGGCATTCGCGATAAACCCACCATGTTGCCGTTCGAAGTGTCACCGGAATCGGCCATCGTTAAAGCGGTGAATCGCGGCTGGAAAACCGTGCGCGGCACCGAGCAGCCGACCGGCGTGATAACGCCACCGGCATTCTTTGGCACCGACGCGGCGCATCTCTATCAGCATGCGGGCATGGAAGGGATCGTCTGTGGGCCGGGCGGCAAATACAACACCATGCCGGATGAGCGCGTTGAAATCAGTGAATTCCTCGATATGGTGCGCATCTATTTGCTGGCCATTCTGGAGATTTGCCAGCCGGTTGAGGCCGCGTAATGCACGCCGAGGCGCTGATGCGTCTGCGTGCCGCCATGCAGCAGAACGCAGTTGATATCATGCTGGTGGATCACGGTGAGCTGCTGGCCTGGCTCACCGGCTTTACCGTCTCCGAAACCTTATATCGCGCCTGCCTGGTGCCGCTCAACGGCGAACCCTGGATGGTGCTGCGCCAACTGGATGAAGCGCCATGCCGCACGCAATCGCCGAATCTGGAAGTGGAAAGCTATCGCGATGATCAGGATGCCTGGCACGCGGTGGCGCAAAGCCTGATAGGTCGTGGATATCAACAGGCGCGCATCGGCGCAGATTTTTACTCTTACGGCATGACGGTACACAGCTGGCAGCAGCTTTCGCGCTATCTGCCAGAAGTGACATGGCATGATTTAACCGGGCTGAGCGACCGGCTGCGCAGCGTCAAATTCCCGGCGGAAATCGCCGCGTTGCGTCAGGCTGCTGCCATCGCGGATGCCACTTTGATGGCGATAGGCGCGGAAGTGGAAGGCGGCTGGCGCGTGCGCGATGTCGCCGCGCTGGCCGCCGGACAGTTTTTGCGGCTGGGCGCGGATACCGGCGAAACCGGGCCGATTGTGATCGCCAGCGGTGATAATGGTTTTCTGCATGCCAGCGGCCACGAGCAGCGGCTGGAAAAAGGCGATGTGCTGCACGTCGAGCTGATCCCAAAAGTGAAACATTACAGCGCGCGCCTGATGCGGCCTTATATCGTCGGGGAGATTTCGGCGCAGCGTGCTGAACTGGCAGCACAGCTGATCGCCATTCAGGATCAGCAATTTGCGGCCATGAAACCGGGCATCGCGGCGCACGAAGTGGATGCCATCGTGCGCGATGCGGTTTTGAGTAGAGGATTGCGCGCGGATTATCCCAATATCACTGGTTATGCGTTGGGGCTTTATACGCGCACGCCACGGCCGAGTGATTTTTCCTGCAGTTTTCACGCTAACGCGCAGTGGCTGCTGGAAGAAAATATGGTGTTCCACATGTATATTTCCGCGCAAGGTTTGGCGTTCAGCGAAACGGTGCGCGTTACGCCCGCTGGCGCAGAACGGCTGACAAATTTACCGCGTCAGTTATTATCATTGCCGGACCAGTAATGAGCAGGATGTATTATGACGCAGGACGTTGAACTGATTGATTTAGCCGTAACCTTTCCCGCTTTACGTTTCGATCTGAAATATGCCACGGCGGATAACATCGCGGGCTATGCCATTTACCAAGAGGCCAAAGCGCTGCTGCATCCGGCCGCCGCCGACGCACTGGCAAAAAGCATTGAGATCGCCCGGCTGGCGGGATTTAGCTTATTGATACTCGATGCCTATCGGCCGCAGCAAGCGCAGTGGCACTTATGGGATGCCTGTCCGGATAAAGATTATGTGGTGCCGCCCGCGCAGGGATCGAATCACAGTCGCGGTGTGGCGATTGACCTGACGTTACTTGATGCACAAGGCCAGCCGCTGGATATGGGCACCGCCTTTGATGCGATGGAAGTGGAATCGCATCCGTATCATCCGAATGTTCCCGCCGAAGCACAACGCAATCGCCTGCTGCTGAACGCGATTATGTTTGGCGGCGGCTTTGTCGCTATGCCAACGGAATGGTGGCACTACGAGTTGCCTAACGCGAAAAGCTATCCATTACTTGATGAGCGATTTGGCTGCGTTGCGCGTTGAATTATTTCGTTTAGCCGATGGTACAAAACCCTGATTAGTTTTCAGCTGTAATCATGCCAAAGCAACGTAGGGTCGCCATTTATGGCGACCGATTCAAGCATAACCAGACATATATGCGAATTTCGGTCACCATAAATGGCGACCCTACAAAGGATTGGCAAATTTTTAATAGGGTGTGCATTCTGGTGATACTCAATCATTAATTAAAATAACTACCGCAACTGACTATCCTTACTTCCACGGCGGTTATAACCGCTGATCGCCGCCTGTTTTTTATCGATCTTGCTCTGGCAATTCACGCAGTAACGCACGCCAGCTAATGCCGCGCGACGCGCTTCCGGGATCGGTTCGCCGCACTCGTCGCAAAACTCGGCACTTTCACCGTGGCCGAGATTCTCGCGCGCGCGGGCCACCGCGTCATCGACCGTGGCATCAATTTGTTTGTGCACTGCACCGTCTTCTGACCAACCGCCAGCCATACTTCACCTCCACAAATACTAATGCCCAAAGTATAAGACATGGCGTGATGAATGCCGGACAAGCCAGAATTTAACAAGGTTGACACATCATCGCGCGCCATCCTAGACTGCGGCTTGTTCCAAGGGGTGCTCTGTTAAGGGGCTGAGATTCTACCGGCTGGCGTGTATGCGCTGGCAACGTAGTGACCCTCCGAACCTGATCCGGCTAATACCGGCGTAGGGATGCGGAACCGCAGGGCGATATTGCGCCCTGATTCCCTCTTTGTGCTTTGTAGCGGACAGTTCGCGCTCTTCAGGCGGTACCTGAGAGTCTCTGCGCAATCGCAAAGGTGGCGACGTACATGAACGAAACACACATCATTCAGGCTCTGCTGACATTCCTGCAGCGTGAAGAGTCTTCAGACGACGATTTCAACCAGCTGGCCCTCGAAATCTTCGCTTATCAGTTCGCACACAATCCACCTTATCGCCGCTTTGCCATCCAGCGCGGACGCACGCCGCTGACGGTGAAAAACTGGCGCAACATTCCCGCCATCCCGATTAATGCCTTCAAAGATCTGACGCTCAGCTGCCGTCCCACCGACCAAATTGCCGAAATCTTCATGACCAGCGGCACCACCGGCGCGGTAAAAGGGCGCAGCTACCATCCGACTCTGGACGTGTGGAAGAAATCGATGTTACTCAACTTCCGCCGTCGCTTTATGGCGGGCAACGAACGCATGCGCATGGGCATTTTGTTCCCGGATAAAGTGGCGATGCCAAACTCCTCGCTGGCGACCTATCTCGATTTGGCGCTGCAGGAATGTGGTACGCCAGACAGCGAAGTAATGGTGGGCGAACATGGTCTCAATATCGATCGCCTGTTCAGTGCGCTAGAGCAGGCCGAAGCCAGCGGCGAACCTTATGCGCTGCTGGGTGCCAGCTACAGCTTCGTGCCTCTGCTGGATGAAATGCAGCGCCAGCAACGCCGCTTCGCGCTGCCTGCCGGCAGCCGCATTCTCGATACCGGCGGTTTCAAAGGCCAGTCGCGCGAGATTGGCGCAGAGGAATTCTACGCTTCGCTCTCTCACGCCTTCGGCATCCCGCGCTCACACTGCATCAACATGTACGGCATGACGGAAATCAGCACGCAGTTTTACGACGCAGGCAATGAGCGCTGCCCGCCGGTGAAATCCGGGCCGCACTGGATCCGCACGCGCGTGGTAAATCCGCTTACCGGCGATGATGTGCCGGACGGCGAGGTTGGCGTGCTGGTGCATCATGATCTGGCACATTTTAACTCGGTTTCCGCCTTGTTAACGGAAGATGCGGGCGTGATGGTGCCTGGCGGATTCCATCTGCTAGGACGCGCGACCGGCGCTGATGCCAAAGGCTGTTCGCTAACCATGGAAGCGTTTCTCGCCAGCGCGCAGGCACCGCTGTGAAGGAAGTTGCCGGACATTTGCCGGGCCTTTCCGCTGACGAAGTGCAGTGGCACACGCTGAGCTTCAATCATCACGGCGAGCGCCTTGATGTTAGCGTTCCGCAACTTAATGACCAGCAGATAACGGCGCTCGCGGCGCGCATCCGCACCAACGCCCGCACTTATCTTCATCAGCTAAGCGTGGCGCAGATCATCGCCATCATTGATGAAGCGGTGGCGCGACTGCTCGATCGTCATCATCCGCTACGCATCAAAGCCGAAAAGCTGCTGCCTATCGTCACCGGTTACGACGCCGACATGGTAAGACTTGGCCTCACCGGCTACCTGAAAACCTTTCGTCAGCCGCAGCTTAAGCGCTTTCTGGCGGAGGATTTCGCCGATCCGCAGATGCTCGACGATTTCCAGCCGCGCCCTAAAGGTGGCTTCGCGCGTGCGTTTGGTCCGCAACTGTTGATGCACATCTGGGCGGGCAACGTGCCGGGTTTGCCGCTGTGGAGTTTGATCTGTGGTCTGCTGGTCAAGGCGGGCACCATCGGCAAACTGCCGGGCAATGAGCCGCTGATGGCAAGCTGGTTTGCGCAGTTGCTGGCGGAAATCGATCCAATACTCGGCGAGTGCATCGCGGTGGTGTGGTGGAAAGGCGGCGACGCCCAAACCGAGCCAACCTGGCTGCGCCAGCCCGATACGCTGGTGGCTTATGGCGGAAACCCAACGCTGGCGGCGATCCAACAACGTTTGCCGGTTACCACACGCTTTTTGCCGCACGGCCACAAAATCAGTTTCGGGCTGGTGGCGCGTTCGGCGTTGAATGCTCGGCAGGGCGCGGAACTGGCGCGCCGCGTGGCCTATGACGTGATGCGTTACGATCAGGCAGGCTGCTACTCGCCACAAATGCTATTTGTCGAGCGCGGCGGCAAGGTGTCGCCGGATGAGTTCGCCAGCTATATCGCCCATGAACTCGCTGCGCTGGCGCATAAGCATCCACGCCGTCAGCTGGCTAATGATGAGATGAACAGCATTGCCGCGTGGCGTAATGGCGAGGAGATCCGCGCGCTGTGCGGCGATCGTACGCTTTATGGCGAGGCGTCAGACAGTTGGGCGGTGGTGAGCGTTGATCATGCAGAACCTTTATCGCCTGCTGCGCTGGGCCGCACCTTGAAAGTGGTGTCCGTGGATGTGCTGGAGGAAGTGGTCGATTTGGTGGCGCAGCAGCGGCATTTTCTGCAAACCGCAGGCGTGGCGGCCGCGCCGAATGAGTTGTTCCGCATCTCCGCTTTGCTCGGGCAAGTTGGCGTGACCCGTATCGCGGCGATCGGCAACATGACCTCGCCGGAAGCGGGCTGGCACCACGACGGGCGTTTTAGTTTGCTCGATCTGGTGACCATCACGGAGATCGAGCAGGGCGCAGAAGCGGCCGCAGAAGGGTTTGCGCCTTATGCGGACTGACGCGGTCGCCATGCGCCGCATTTATGCATATTGGGTTTTGTAGGGTGCGCATTAATGCGCACCTGGCTGAATCACACTCCATCCCTAAGGAGCAACAATGAAATTCTCCAACCAAACAGTTCTGGTAACC
Organism: Pantoea sp. SOD02; assembly: GCF_024707505.1. Taxonomy (GTDB): domain Bacteria; phylum Pseudomonadota; class Gammaproteobacteria; order Enterobacterales; family Enterobacteriaceae; genus Pantoea; species Pantoea symbiotica. The sequence goes on from NZ_CP102605.1 coordinate 125,226, forward strand.
GGCGCAAGTCGCGGCATTGGTGCGGCAATCGCTAAAGTCTTCGCCGCTGAAGGCGCATTTGTGGTGGTGAACTATCTGCGCAACGAAGCTGCTGCAGCGAGCGTAGTTGCAGAGTGCCGCGCATTGGGCGGCGATGCATTGGCGATTGCCGCAGATGTCACCTGTGTGCAGCAGGTCAACGCGATGATGGAGCAAATCATCAACGCTACCGGCCGCCTCGATGCGGTGATCAACAACGCCTTCGCACCTTACGTTTTCGACACCGAAAATCGTCAGCGTTTCTGGGAAACGCCGTGGTCGGGATATCAGTCGCAGTTCGATGGCGCGGTTAAAGCTGCCTATAACGTCTGCCAGGCGGTGCTGCCTATAATGCGCGCGCGCGTACGCGGCAGCATCGTCAATCTCACCAGCGATTTGGTGGCGCGTCCATCGGTGCCGTATCACGATTACATCACCGCGAAAGCGGCGCTGACAGGTTTTAGCCGCACGCTGGCAACGGAGCTTGGCCCGCTGGGAATTCGCGTTAACTGCGTGGCGCCCGGCCTTGTTTATCCCACCGATGCCAGCCAGACCACACGCGAAGAGGTGCGCGATTTCCTCACCGCGCAAACCCCGCTGCGCCGTATCGCGCGGCCGGAAGATGTCACTGGCCCAGTGCTGTTTCTGGCCTCCGACTGGAGCGAATTTGTCACCGGACAAACGTTGTACGTTGATGGCGGGTTAGTGATGAATTAACCCGTACGGTCGCCATTTATGGCGACCGTTTCGCATTAATAAGCTCAAGACGAATGACATATATCTGTACGCAATTACGTATTAAATAATAGATATTTCAAACACCAACACATCTCAGTGTTTTCTTTACTGAAACGAATAAAACACACATTTAAGTGCGGATTTATACATCCCTATTTTATGAATAAGGATCACATCTGGTTAAAATTTATCTTCACGGAGTTATATCATTACCCTATAGTTTTTATGGTTAACGGAATTAACTATAGGGATATATATGTACCACAGTGATGCGGTCATAAAGCAGCTTCAGGCGCAAAGGATTCTGGCAGAAAAGCTCGACAATGCCGTTTCCGGTGTTATTGATGCAGTTTCCGATCAGGTTAGTAAGATCAAAAAAGGGGCAACCCGGCTTTCATTTTATGCATCGTGCTTTACTGATGAATACATTGACGTCTGTAAAAATCAGATGCTGGAAGATAATCGTTTCAGAAAAGCGGTCATACGGTTAATCAAAGATAGAGATATTATTTATTCGCTGGTGCAAACTTACATTGACTATCAGCTTGAGCACAGATCATACAGGCAGCTTGAAGTAATTAAAATACATCTGATGCGAGCCAACATTCACATTGCAGCCAGCACACTGACTACTCGCGCATTTGGTGCTGGTGCGACTATGGCTGTCGTTCTGGGGATGAATATAACGCTTCCTGTTGGGCGTAATGTTGGTACTGCAGTTGGCGCGACAGCGTCATTATTGGGAATTTATGCCATAGTTCAAAACGCAGCAGACAGCGCTAAGCGCTTGCAAATAATGCACCCTCCTTTTTATCAGGCATTGTATATGCGAGAACTCGAAATGATGTATTTCCTTATTGAACCTTCATTCATACGGGCTGGTGCGCTAAGAAATCAATGGCTTTCAGATTACGAAGTCGCTGAAGTATTGATGAAGTTAGTGGGCAAGTGATGAAGAAATTTTTAAAGCAATGGTTAATATCAGAATCGAAATTTCTGATCTGCACTTACGTGCCGATAGTATCAACAGTACTTTTTGCGCTACTACAAATCTACTTTTTTCCAGATAGCAGTATGTTAGGTGTAGGGATATTTTATCTGTGCTCTCTGTCATTTGTTATCTATAAATGTCGTTGAATTAAGATTGAAGCATGTCAGTTTAGGTTTTTTATTTTTGTAGGGTGAACATATGTCCTTGATTGCTAATTTTAGACTCTTATAGAAATGGCCTGTTTTTAATGTGATTAGGTGTAAATGCTCGTTAGACTTACTTACGATTAAGTCGGAGTAAAACTATGAGAGGGTTTTTTAGTAGGTGGTTGGTAACACAATTGCAATTTCTATTACGCATATACGTTCCCGTTTTATGTGCGCTCGTGTTTGGCATGTTGAAATTTTATTTCTATCCCGAGAGTGGGATGATGAGCGTATGGATCATTTACCTTTGCGCGTATATTTTTGTTGTTTATAAATGTAGAAAACTTTAAAGGAATAAATATGTCAACTCCAGCACATATCTGGTTAGAAGATGAAAGCGGTTCGCCAATTTTGGGCTCGTGCATGATGCCGACCAGACTCGGTTCGATAGAGCTCAACTCAGTCATGCACAATATTACGATCCCGGTGGATTTGCATACAGGCAGGCTAACAGCCACAAGGATTCATGCACCAATATCCGTTCAAAAAGAGTTCGATAGAACAACGCCGATACTGTTTCGTGCACTGTGTCAGGCCAAAACGTTGAAATCAGCGACCATCAAGATGTACCGAATTAACGAAGCGGGTATTGAGGTCGAGTATTTTAATATCCTTCTGGAAAACGTCAAAATCTCCAGCATCTCTCCGGCTTTGCTGCCAAACGCCCAGACCAGCACGCATCTGGAAAATATTGAGCTACGATATGAAACGATCACATGGAAATACGTGGACGGTAACATTGTGTTTAAGGATGGATGGAATGAGAGGATGATTGCTTAATCTCATTAACAATATTAATCTAATAACCTGCCCAGCGAAACTTAGGTGATGTGCACACGCTTTTCAGATCGACCCTAAAGGCTGGCGGCAGAAAAAACTCTAATAATATCTAAAATTACTGGATTTTAAATGATTAACCAATACAAATGTCCCATTGAAGGTTTTTCAATAATAGGTTTCCTTGGTGATGGAGGTAATGGGGATGTATACAATATACAATCAGATGATGGTTTAGAGAATTTCGCCCTAAAAGTATTGAGGAAAGTTCAAGACGTCACGTATGACAGGTTTAAAATAGAAGTTAACTTTCTTAATGAAATAGATATATCAGGTGTTATGCCACTTATTGATTATTATTTGCCAGAAAACTTAAAAAAAGATAAAGCTTGGTATGTTATGCCTCTTGCAACTACTTTCAGGGAACATATAGTTTCAAAAAGTCCCATTCAGATAGTGACCGATTTTATACCTTTGGTTCAAACCGTTGCTGAACTACACGAAAAGAAAATTTCACATCGGGACATCAAACCTGACAATTTTTTATTTTTCAATGAAAGAGTTTACTTGGCGGATTTTGGATTAGTTAAATACCCGGAAAGAATCGAATTAACACCTGATTTTAGAGATGTTGGTGCAAAGTTCACAATGGCCCCAGAAATGAGGCGGATCGCTAACAAAGCAGATGGTATACCAGCGGATATATATTCGTTAGCAAAATCTTTATGGATGGCATTAACTAAAGAATTTCTTGGATTTGATGGGCAGTATGTTTCTACATCAAGTATTGGGCTTAATCATTATATTAAGGATTTGCTTCTTTCACCCTTAGATAAGCTTTTGGAGCAATCAACCAGTAATGATCCTGAGATGCGACCAACCGCTCAAGTATTCTTAGATCAACTTAGCTTTTGGGTGAATATTAATCAAAATTTTATTCAGCGCAATCTTACCGAATGGTTTGAAATACAGAACCTACTTTTCCCTTTCAGTGCTCCAGCTCGTGCCGAATGGAATGATGTTAGAGAAATCGTAAGTGTTTTAAATCTGATAGCTAGCAGGCAAGCATTGAATCATATGTTTTATCCCACCGGGGGAGGAAACGACCTTATAAGTGCTGAGCTTGCTGCTGAAGAAGGATTTATTGCATTAATTGTCTCTGAACGTAGTGCGGAAGTTCTCAAGCCAAAAAAACTTGTTTATGAATCTTTTGGATATGACCCTGAATGGAATTATTTCTGGTTGGAGTGTGAAGATATAACGCCTACAGGAATCACAACTCTAGGGTATAAAGGTATGGATGAATACTTAATCGAGCTATCACCTGGTCGTTATATTGAGCCCTCTGGCTGGGAAATTAATGAGTATCAAGGCGTCCAGCTTCCATTAACATCAAGAATCATCAGTCGTTATATTACGGGGAGTTTTGTCTTTTTTTGTAAATCTTCGACATATAATCATACTAGTGCGACTTACGACGCATGGCAAAATAGAGGTGAAACGAAATTTAGAGATTTAATTTCGAGATCGGCTTTATTTAACAATGGTAAAAGACCAATCATGCCATGATTTTTCAAGGTTTTTAATTATTTATTAATTTTCCCTATAATATTTTCAATTGATTGGCTAATGTAATTATATGCTGTGTTTTTCTAAAGAATGTGAACTGTTATGGTGTTCTAAATAATAGTGTAAGAATATGGCGGGTATTTCAAATGCGCATTACAACGCTATTTACCTAAAGTAATAAATAATCAACAATATCCACCCCATAAAAAAAGCGGCCCTAAGGCCGCCAAAACCCTCAATTGCAGTGAACATTGAGGAAGGAGGATAATAAACGGGTTAGCCTTTCACACCACCGGCGGTCAGGCCGCTGACCAGCCAGCGTTGTGCCAGCAGGAACACCAGCGTAATCGGAATTGCAGAGAGCACCGCCGCCGCCGCAAAATCGCCCCATAGATAGTTTTGCGGGTTGAGATATTGCTGCATGCCGACCGCCAGCGTGTAGCTATTCACATCGCGCAACAGCAGCGACGCGACCGGCACTTCAGTAACCGCAGCGATAAACGCCAGAATAAACACCACCGCCAGAATCGGCACCGAGAGCGGTAGCAGCACCAGCCGGAAAGCCTGCCACGGCGTAGCGCCATCCAGTGCGGCGGCTTCTTCCAGTGATCCATCGATGGTTTCGAAATAGCCTTTAATGGTCCAGACGTGCAGGGCGATGCCGCCGAGATAGGCAAAGATCACGCCGCCATGCGTATTCAGGCCGATAAACGGCAGATATTGTCCCAGACGGTCAAACAGCGCATACAGCGCCACCAGCGACAGCACGGCTGGGAACATCTGGAAAATCAGCATGCCTTTTAACAGCGTGGCGCGCCCGGCAAAACGCATGCGCGCAAAGGCATACGCGCAGGTGGTGGAAAGCGCCACAATGCCAATCGCGCTAATGGCGGCGATTTTCACCGAGTTCCACAGCCAGAGCAGCACCGGGAAGGGCGGTGGCGTCACGCGGCCATCGGCGTGCTCGACGCTAAAACCTAACGCCAGCTGCCAGTGTTCCCAGGAAATCTGCTCCGGGATCAGCGAGCCGGTGGCGAAGTTGCCAGCGCGCAGCGAGATGGCGAAGACCATCAGCAGCGGAAACAGTATTCCCGCAATAAATATCAGCAGCAGCAGATGCGTCATTAACAGACGCAGCTTTTGCGATTTGGGTTGCACCATAGCCATAACGCCTCCTTAATCGAATTTCATCCGCACGGCTTTAAGATTGATCACTGCCAGCGCGCCCACCAGCAGGAAGATCAGCGTGGCAATCGCCGCCGCCAGACCAAAGTCCTGTCCCCCGCCACCTTCAAACGCAATGCGCCAGGTGTAATTGACCAGCAAATCGGTGTAACCGGCTGGCGTGGTGGTGCCGATTCGATCCGGTCCGCCGTTGGTCAGCAGCTGCACCAGCACGAAGTTATTAAAGTTAAAGGCAAAACTGGCGATCATCAGCGGCATCAGCGGCTTCAACAGCAGCGGCAGAGTAATCAGGAAGAAGTTCTGCAGCGGCCCGGCACCGTCCATCGCCGAGGCTTCATAGAGATCGTCCGGAATCGCTTTCAGCAGCCCCATGCAGAGAATCATCATGTAGGGATAGCCGAGCCAGGTATTCACAATAATCAGCATGGTGCGCGCCAGCGTTGGATCGCTGAACCACGCGGGCTGGAAGCCAAACAGTGCTTGCAGCATCACGTTGATTTCACCGAAGCTCTGGTTGAACAAGCCTTTGAAAATCAGTATCGAGATAAAAGCGGGCACGGCGTAGGGCAAAATCAGCATCACGCGATACACCGCTTTGCCTTTCAGCGCTTCCCACTGCACCAGACACGCCAGCACCATGCCGACCGCCACGGTGAGAATCACCGTCACGAAGGAAAACAGCAGCGTCCAGCCAAAGATCGCCAGAAACGGTTTTTGAATCCCTTCATCGGTAAACACGCGAATGAAATTCTTCCAGCCGGTATTCACCGTGAAGCCCGGGCTCAGCGCTTCGCCGCTGCTGTTCTGATAGAAACCGCTCTCACGATTGGCCTGATATAGCACGCCGCTTTGCTGGTTTTTCAGATCGCCGTTGGCTTGCAGCACATACAACGGGCGCGTGCCGGAGAACTGGCGCAACGAGCTCATCACCACCAAACGACCATCCGGCAGTTCGGCCTGAATCTGGTTCAGCGCCTGGCGATTAGTGGTGACGATGCGCAACGTGGCGCGTTCGCCCGGCGGTGGCGGGGCGCTGGTCAGTTTCAGCTTTTGCGCTCCGCCAAAGGCAAACGCAGGCGAGACGAAGGTTTGCCCGTTGGCCGCTTCGGTCAGCACCAGTTGCCAGCGATCGCCCGCCGGAATCAATGAGAAGTTCAGCGCCGAACCATCCTGATATTGACGGCTCAACAGCACTTGTTGCGCGCGTTCCAGCGTCAGCTGGTTGGTGCTGCTGTAGTTGGTAAAGGCAATCGCCACGGTGCAGGCGAGGGGAAACAGCACGAACAGCGCCATGCCGGCGAGGCCGGGATAGACATAACGCCAGGCATAGGCGCGACGATTGGCATAAATCCAGATGCCGACGGCGCTGATAATCAGCGTCACCAGCGCAAACAGATATTCACCTTTTGCATACATCAGCACGAGCAGATAGCCGACCAGCAGACAGCAGATACCGAGAAAAAGAGCCTTCAGCACGGCGCTGAACCGTGCTGTTTTCGGTTTTCCTGACATGATGCGGTTTTCCTTAACAGCCAGTAACGAGCCGGATTGCGCCGGCTCTGGTAGAGAGGATTACTTGTTGAGTCGTGCCTGCGCATCTTTCAGCGCCGCATCGACGCTTTGACGTCCGCTCAGCGCATTCAGCGTGGCGGTGCGCATCGCGTACCAGAAGGCGGCCATCTGCGGGATGTTCGGCATAATGTCGCCGTTGCGCGCGTTGGTCATGGTGGCGGCAATGCGCTCATCCTTCTCCAGCGTCTGCTGGAACGATTTCAGCGCCACCGCGCCAAGCGGTTTGTCTTTATTGACCGCATCAAGACCAGAATCGGTAAGCAGGTAATTTTCCAGGAACTCTTTGGCCAGCTCTTTGTTCGGGCTGGCGGCATTGATCCCAGCACTCAGCACGCCGACAAAGGTTTTGGAATTTTTGCCGTTCAGCGTTGGCAACAGCGTGACGCCGTAGTTGATTTTGCTCTTATCGATGTTGCTCCACGCCCACGGCCCGTTGATGGTCATGGCGGTTTGCCCCTTGTTGAAAGCGGCTTCAGCGATGGAGTAATCGGTATCGGCATTCAGCGTTTTCGCCTTCACCTGGTCGACAAGGAATTTCATGCCCGCTTTGGCGCCAGCGTTATCCACGCCGGTATCTTTCACGTCGTAGCGGCCATCGTTGAGCTTAAAGGCATAAGCGCCGCCCGCCGCCAGCAGCGGCCAGGTGAAGTACGGTTCCTGCAGGTTGAACATCATGGCGCTCTTGCCTTGCGCGCGCATTTTCTTATCAATGGCGGCGATCTCTTCCCAGCTTTTTGGCGGCTCAGGCAGCAGATCTTTGTTGTAGATGAGGGATAAGGATTCCACCGAAATCGGATAACCGATCAGCTTGCCGTTGAAGCGCACCGCGTCCCAGGTGAACGGGAAGATTTTCTCCTGGAAGCGCGCGTCCGGGGATATCTCCGCTAACAAGCCTGACTGCGCATAACCGCCGAAACGGTCGTGTGCCCAGAAGATGATGTCCGGGCCATCGCCAGTGGCGGCAACCTGCGGATACTTCTCTTCCATTTTGTCCGGATGCTCAACCGTCACTTTGATGCCGGTTTCCTGCTCAAACTTCTTACCCACTTCAGCCAGTCCGTTGTAGCCCTTGTCGCCGTTGATCCAGATGACCAGCTTTCCCTCTTCAATCTTTGCAACGGCAGAAGCTGAAAACAGCACGGCCGTCAGGGCGGAAAGGGCAAGAATGCGTGCACCGGTTTTCATTGTCATAACTCCATCCTGTTAGCGGAAACGGAAATCGTTTTACCTGCCACATTGTGAGTATCTGCCGCCGCTTCTCATCCTCCCTGCCTCTACGCCTGCCTGGTATCTGATGTGATCTGTGTTGCAAAAACACCCGGTTATCACGGACTGGCGCACACAATCGTCGCTCTGCTCTGCGTCATAGCTCACAAAAATGGTTGCCTGCCGCGTTTTATCAGACGCGTCTGCACGATCTCCTCCTCCCGTCTCCTCCCCCACGCTGACGCGCTGCGGTGGAGGATGTCGGCCTTGATGTCCTTGCCCATAGTGGTCGCCGGGGTCTGTCCGCCGATTTGCGGACAAGGAATAGCAAGCTGAGAGGAAAGCATCATGTCGAGTGTTACGTTGCGCAGTGTCTCCAAGGTGTGGGGCGAAACCGAGGTGTCGAAAAACATCAGCCTTGAGATCGCCGAAGGAGAGTTCGTGGTTTTTGTCGGACCTTCAGGCTGCGGCAAATCGACGCTGCTGCGCATGATTGCCGGTCTGGAAACCATCACCAGCGGCGATCTGTTTATTGGCGACAAACGCATGAATGAGGTGCCGCCCGCCGAGCGCGGCATCGGCATGGTGTTTCAGTCCTACGCGCTTTATCCCCATCTTTCGGTGGCCGAGAACATGTCGTTCGGCCTGAAGCTGGCGGGCACGCGCAAAGCGGAGATCCAGCAGCGCGTTAATCAGGTAGCGGAAGTGCTGCAGCTGGCGCATCTGCTGGAGCGACGTCCGAAAGCGCTGTCGGGCGGGCAGCGTCAGCGCGTGGCGATTGGCCGTACGCTGGTGGCAGAACCGCGCGTGTTTTTACTCGATGAGCCGCTCTCTAACCTCGATGCCGCGTTGCGGGTGCAAATGCGCATTGAGATCTCACGTCTGCATAAGCGTTTGAAGCGCACCATGATTTACGTCACCCACGATCAGACCGAAGCGATGACGCTGGCCGACAAGATCGTGGTGTTAGATGGCGGCCACGTTGCCCAGGTCGGCAAGCCGCTCGAGCTTTATCACTATCCCGCCAATCGTTTCGTCGCCGGTTTTATCGGCTCACCGCGCATGAATTTCTTACCGGTAAAAGTTACCGCCACCGCTATCGATCAGGTGCAGGTGCGTTTACCCAACACCCAACTGGTGTGGCTGCCGGTTGACAGCGCGGGTGTGCAGGTGGGCAGCAACATGTCGTTAGGCATTCGTCCTGAACATCTGCTCTCCAGCGATATCGCTGACGTCACCCTCGAAGGCGAGGTGACGGTGGTCGAGCAGCTGGGACACGAAACGCAAATTCATATCCAGATTCCCGCCATTCGTCAAAGCCTGGTTTATCGCCAGGAGGACGTCGTGCTGGTAGAAGAGGGCGCCCTGATGGGCATCGGCCTGCCGCCAGAGCGTTGCCATCTTTTCCGTGAAGATGGCAGCGCCTGTCGCAGGTTGCATCAGGAACCCGGTGTTTAGCCCTGCAAAACAATAAAAGCAATGACCTCAGGAGATAGAAAATGTTAACTCTGCGCAAACTCCCTATCGCGGTTGCTATCGCGGCAGGTACGCTCGCTGCCCCGTCGATGGCAGTCGATTTTACCGGCTATGCCCGTTCCGGCATCGGCTGGACCGGCAGCGGCGGGGAACAGCAATGTTTTCAGGCCACCGGCGCACAAAGTAAATACCGTCTGGGCAACGAATGTGAAACCTACGCTGAGCTGAAGCTGGGCCAGGAAGTGTGGAAAGAGGGCGATAAGAGCTTCTATTTCGATACCAACGTCGCCTATTCAGTTTCCCAGCAGAATGACTGGGAAGCGACATCCCCGGCGTTCCGTGAAGCCAACGTGAAGGGCAAAAATCTGATTGACGCGCTGCCGGGTTCCACCATCTGGGCCGGTAAGCGTTTCTACCAGCGTCATGACGTACATATGATCGACTTCTACTACTGGGATATTTCCGGTCCCGGTGCCGGTCTGGAAGATGTGGATCTCGGCTTCGGCAAACTCTCTTTTGCCGCCACGCGCTCCTCGGAAGCGGGCGGTTCTTACACCTTCTCCAGCGATCAGATTCGTGATTACGCCACCAGCACCGCCAACGACGTGTTTGATGTGCGTTTAGCGGGCCTCGAAACCAACCCGAACGGTGTGCTGGAATTGGGCGTCGATTATGGCCGCGCCAACGCGCGTGACGGTTATCGCCTCGAAGATAACGCCTCTAAAGATGGCTGGATGTTCACCGCCGAACATACGCAGAGCATGATGAAGGGCTACAACAAATTCGTGCTGCAGTACGCCACCGATGCGTTGACCTCACAAGGCAAAGGCTTGCCGCAGGGCACCAACATCAACAACAGCGGCAGCATGTATCGCGTACTCGATCACGGCGCAATTAACCTCGCCGATCGCTGGGATCTGATGTACGTCGCCATGTACCAGAACACCGATCTGGATAACAACCGTGGTACCGAGTGGTACACCGTGGGCGTGCGCCCGATGTACAAATGGACGCCGATCATGAGCACGCTGCTTGAAGTGGGCTACGACAACGTCAAATCGCAGCAGGTAAACGAGCGCAACGGCCAGTACAAAGTGACGCTGGCACAACAGTGGCAGGCGGGTGACAGCATCTGGTCGCGTCCGGCGCTGCGTCTGTTCGCCACCTACGCCAAGTGGGATGAGAAATGGGGCTACAGCAAAGACAGCTCAGGTGATTTGACCTCCTTTGCCTCTAACGACAGCAGCGGCAACGGCATTCTGACCAACAGCCGTGGCAACAACGATGAAGTGACATTCGGGGCGCAGATGGAGATTTGGTGGTAATGCTCCCGCTTGTGGCTTAACTGATACGCTCTCTTTTCGGCGCGGCGCGCCATTGCCTGGTTCGCGCCGCCGCCTGACAGTTTTTTGAGGTTATAAAATGAGAATGAAAAAAACGGTTTTTGCGCTCTGCCTGAGCGCCGCGTTGCTGGCCGGTCAAAGTTTACCGGCGCTGGCTGATGTCAATCTGGTGCCACAGGATCTCTCTGCCGCACCGACATTCCCCACCGCCAGCCTGCAAACGCTGAGCTGGCTGCCGGTAGAACCCTCCCGCACGCAGGTCACCACGCTGAGTGAAAACCATGCCAACCTGAACGCCGCAGGCGTGACGGGTTCGGTGGCCGCTTATAGCCTGCCAGCGAATATCGGTGAGCTCACTATTACGCTCAGCAGTGAAGTTAAACAAAATCAGGTATTTGCGCCGAATGTGCTGGTGCTGGATGAGAATATGCGTCCAGCAGCCTGGTTCCCGGCGCGCTTTTTCACCTATCAGCAGCCGGGCGTGATGGCGGCGGATCGGCTGGAAGGTGTGATGAAACTGACGCCGGCGCTGGGTCAGCAAAAGATCTATCTGCTGGTGTTCACTACTGAGAAGGATTTGACCGAAACCACCACCTTACTCGATCCGGCTAAAGCCTACGCACGCGGCACCGGTAATGCGGTACCGGATATCCCTGATCCGATTGCCCAGCACAGCCGCGATGGCACGCTGAAACTCAAAGTGAAAACCAGTTCAGGTTCATCAATTCTGGTTGGGCCGCTGTTTGGATCATCGGGCCCGGCACCGGTTACCGTCGGCAATACACAGCCGGTTGCGCCTGCGACTTATCGTGCTGCCCCGGTTTCGGACGCAAAACCTAAACCGATCATGACGGATACCGAAGGTTACTTTAATCAGAACATCCGCGAAGCGGTTGAGAAGGGCAATATCGATAAGGCGTTGAAGCTACTGGATGAGGCCGAGCGTTTAGGTTCCACCTCCGCCAGACAAGTGTTTATCAGCAGTGTTAAAGGCAAGGGGTAATCCGCCCCGGCAGTGCTGATTTGTCCCATCTGGTGCGCTTCGGCGCACCTTTTTTTGCCAGGTGCGCATAAATGCGCACCCTACGATCCTGTAGGGTCGCCATTTATGGCGACCAGGTACATATAAATGCCCAATCAAACCCGCTTCCGTCGCTGATCAATATCCTCTAACAACGCGTTTATCTCCACGTCAGCAAACATCTCCTCCAGCGAGGCGCTGAGTTTGCGCCGCCAGTTGGGATATTGGCTGGTGGTGCCGGGGATATTCACTGGGGAAGCCATATCAAGCCACTCTTCGGGTTGCAGGCCCAGCAGCGCGCTGTTGCTCTCCGCCAGATAACGCTGCATCGCCGCACTTAACGCCCGATCCATCACCTGCGGTTCGGCCTGTTCGGGCAAGCAACTGCTGCGTTGCAGGCTCTTAAACAGCGCGCGTCGTGCGGCCAAACGCGACTTGTTCAGCCCGGCAAGAATCTGCTTATCGGGATAAAGCCCCAACTCGCTGCCCAGCCGTAGATCGTCGCTTTGCCACCAGCCGCGCAGGGTTGGCATATCGTGGGTGGTGGCGACCGCCATCGCCTGACGTGGCCAGCGGGCAGGGGCGCGAAAGGCCACTTTGGATGTCTGCTCAAAATAGAGCACTTTGTAGGAGTAAACGCCCGCCTGCTGCAGCTTGCCGATAATCTTCTCCGGCACCGTCCCCAAATCCTCACCAATCACCATGCAGTGATGACGCTGACTCTCCAGCGCCAGAATCGCCAGCAGATCGTCGATGGGATAATGGACATACGCACCTTCCGCCGCGCTTTCGCCCTGCGGGATCCACCACAACCGCAGCAGCGCCATCACGTGATCGATGCGCAGTGCGCCGCAGTCGTGCATGTTGGCGCGCAGCAGCGCAATCCACGGCTCGTAGGCGCGCGACTGCATAATCTGTGGATCCATCGGCGGCAATCCCCAGTTCTGGCCCAGCGGGCCGAGAATATCGGGCGGCGCGCCGACGCTGGCCTGCAAGCAGTAAAGCTCGCGATCGCTCCAGGTTTCTGCGCCGCCCTGCGCCACGCCCACCGCCAAATCGCGATATAAGCCAATCGGCATCGCCTGCTGCTGGCAAACCGCCCAGCAGTCAGCGAACTGGCGTGCGGCCAGCCATTGCAGCCACAGATAAAAGCGCACTTCGTAGGTGTGTTCGATGCGGAATGCCCGCACCGCTGCGCTGTCGGGCGACTGCAACGCCGCAGGCCAGGTTGTCCAGTCGTAGCGCTGAGGGTCTTCGGCGATCTGCGCGGCGTGCAGGGCATCGAAAACGCCCTGATGCAGCAAACTTTCACCGCCTTGCTGCATAAAGCTTTCAAAGGCGACAACCCGGTCATCTTCCGCGCCGCGCTTCCTGAAGTGCTGCCAGGCGAGGCGCAGCGCCTGCAGTTTGAGCGCAGTTACCGCTGAGTAATCGACCCACTCAGCATCCCGCGTCGCCTGTAACACCAGTTGCGTGCTGGCTGCTTGCCACCAGCGCTGAGCATCTTCACTCAGCGTAAAATCCTCAACGGCGGCGACGTCGATATACAGCATATTGAGCCAGCGCCGCGACGACGGGCTGTACGGGCTGGCGCTCTCCGGCGTCGCTGGGAACAGCGCATGCAGCGGGTTCAGCCCAATGCAGGCACCGCCGCGCTGCGCGACCTCGACCAGCATCTGCTTTAAGTCGCTGAAGTCGCCGATTCCCCAGTTGGATGCCGATCGCAGCGTATAAAGCTGAATGCAGGCGCCCCACAGCGATTGCCCTTGCTGGATGGCTGGCGGCTCGTAACAGCGAACCGGCGCGACAACAATCCGGCAGCGAAACGCCTTCTGATGTGCGGTGTAGCTGAGCTGGTGATAACCCAAAGGCAGCGCAGGCAAAACGATCGGCTGGTTGGCGATAGCGCGCCCGTGCCAGCTTTCGCCCTGTTCCGCGATCAGCTGCCACTCGCCTGCTATGCCGGATGCAGGCAGCACAATCTCCGCGTGTTCTCCCTGTACAATCAGCACCGGCGGCAGCGGCGAAGCGTGCGGTTTCGCGGGATGCATCGCCGCCAGCAAACGCTGGCGGGTAACGGCAGAGACCGATTGCAGCTGCCCGTGCGCGTCGATGTATTCACTGGCGATTTCAGCGGTTGGCGTGATAGTGCTGTTCATCGCGCGGCCTGCCAGATGCGTTGCTGATAGTCGCGGATGGCGCGGTCGGCGCTGAACATCCCGCAGCGCGCGGTGTTGAGAATCGCAGCGCGCGTCCAGCCATGTTGATCGGCCCACAAGGTTTCAGCCTGCGCCTGCGCATTGAGGTAGTGACGAAAATCGGCCAGCACCAGATAAGGATCGCCGCCTTTGGCGCTCAGGCTGTGCAGCAGCGGCTCGAACGCGGTGACGTCGCCGTCACTAAAGGTGCCGTCTTCCAACGCTTTCAATACCCGATCCAGCTGCGCATCTTTTTTGCGCCAGGCGTCAGGTGAGTAGCCTTCCGCTTTCAACGCGTTAACCTGATCAACGGTATGACCAAAGATAAAGATATTATCGGACCCAACCTGCTCGGCGATCTCCACATTAGCGCCATCCAGCGTGCCGATGGTTAAGGCACCGTTCAGCGCCAGCTTCATGTTGCCGGTGCCGGATGCCTCTTTGCCGGCGGTAGAAATCTGCTCGGACAGATCCGCTGCCGGAATCAGTCGTTCGGCAACCGAAACGTTGTAATCAGGCACAAACACCACTTTGAGGCGGTCGCCAATGCGCGGATCGTTGTTGATGGTGGCCGCCACTTTGTTGATCGCGTAGATGATGTTCTTGGCCAGCACATAACCCGGCGCAGCTTTGGCGCCAAACAGCACCACGCGCGGCGTCAGGTTGGCCTGCGGATCGCTCACCAGCGTTTGCCACAGCGCGATAATGTGCAGCAGCGCCAGATGCTGACGCTTGTACTCGTGCAGGCGCTTAATCTGCACATCAAACATCGCCTCAGGATTCACCTTGATGCCGGTGCGTTCAGCAATCCATTGCGTGAGTGCAACCTTGTTCTGCTGCTTGATGGTGCGATACTCCGCCTGAAATGCGGCGTGATCGGCGTAAGTTTCTAACGCTTTCAGCTGATCGAGATCGGTGAGCCACGGCTGATCAAGAGTTTTAGTGATCAACGCCGCCAGCGCCGGATTGCACTGATTAATCCAGCGGCGCGGCGTGATGCCGTTGGTGACGTTATGGAATTTTTCTGGCCACAGCGCGTGATATTCCGGGAACAGGTCTTTCACCACCAGCTGCGAGTGCAGCGCCGCCACACCGTTCACCGCAAAGCCGCTGGTGACGCAGAGATTGGCCATGCGCAGCTGATTGTTGTGTACCAGCGCCAGTTTCGCCCAAGTCGCTTCGTCGCCCGGCCAGTGCGCCTCAACCTGCTTCTTCAACTGAGCATTGAGTTGGTTAACGACCAGCATATGGCGCGGCAGCAGGGCGCGCACCATGCGTACATCCCAGCACTCCAGCGCTTCAGGCATCAAGGTGTGATTGGTATAGGCAAAGGTGCGCTGGGTGATGTGCCACGCCTCGTCCCAGCTTAGCGCGTGTTCATCCAGCAGCAGACGCATCAATTCGGGGATCGCCAGAGTGGGATGGGTATCGTTAAGCTGAATCACTTCATAATCCGGCAAGCTGGCAATGCTGCGTCCGGCGCGTTGGTGACGGCGCAGAATGTCCGCCAGCGAACAGGCACACTGGAAATATTGCTGCATCAGACGCAGCTTTTTGCCGTTGTCGTGATGGTCGTTGGGATAGAGCACTTTAGTGAGTTTTTCGGCCTCAATGCCCGGCTGCTCGGCGCGCAGGAAATCCCCGTTATTGAAGCGCTGCAGATTAAACGGCTGCGCATGCTTTGCCTGCCACAGACGCAGCGGCTGGGTAACGCCATTCTGATAACCGACCACCGGCAGATCCCAGGCTTCGCCCAGAATTTGCACCGCCGGCTCCCAGCGCACAACGCCATTCTGCGTGATGACTTTGCCACCGAGATGCACCTGCACGGTTAGCGCCGCGTTGTGGTTAAACCACGGATAGCTATCGCGCTGCCAGTTATCCGGCATCTCCTGCTGCGCGCCATCAACGAAGTGCTGGCGGAACAGGCCATATTGATAATTGAGTCCGTAGCCGGTGGCGGGTTGTCCAACCGTCGCCATCGAATCGAGAAAACAGGCAGCGAGCCGGCCCAAACCGCCGTTGCCCAGCGCCGGATCGGTTTCACACTCTTCCACGTCGCTCAGCGTGATATTCCACTCGGCCAGCGCCGCGTTGACCTCGTCATACCAGCCAAGGTTGAGCAGATTGTTACCGGTCAGTCGGCCAATCAAAAACTCCATTGAGATGTAGTTAACGTGGCGTTGCGGTGTGGCTGATGGCGGCGCAGGCATCTCCGCCAGCATGTCGGCCAGCGCGCCACTCAGCGCCTGCCACCATTGATTGGGCGTCATCTCTTGCGCATCGTGCAGACCAAAACGTTGCCATTGGCGGGTTAGCGCGTGTTTAAACTGGGTGCGATCAAATTTCATAATCAGTCCTGTAAGGGCGGAGGTGAATGTGCTTCATTCTGCGCGTCAGCCATTACGTGCTCCTCCTCCTGCACCAAATTCAGCGGGGAGGATGAGCGGGGAGGAGAGGCTGAGGGAAATCTTAAAGTGTGACAGGAATGTGATAACCGTCGCTTTTGTTAAGACTGCTTAATGGGTTCGCTTGCAATAGGTAAATGAATGTCTGAACGTATGTGACTATTAATTACGAAGCGTAAAATAATGATGCGCCACGTTTAGGGAGAAGCGTTCACCGATGTTAATACCCTCCAAACTTAGCCGACCCGTCCGCCTTGAGAACACCGTTGCGCGCGAGCGCCTGATGCAAAAATTGGGCGCGGCGGGCAATTACCGTTTGGTGTTGGTGACCAGTCCGGCGGGATATGGCAAAACCACGCTGATCTCACAATGGGCGGCGGGGAAGGCCAATCTGGGCTGGTATTCACTGGATGAGGGCGATAATCAACCTGAACGCTTCGTCGATTACTTAATTGCCGCCCTGCAGCAGGCAACGCAGGGCGGCTGCGCTTCCAGCGAAGCGCTGGCGCAGAAACGGCAGTACATCAATCTTAATGCGCTTTTCGCCCAGTTGTTCAGTGAGCTGGCGGCGTGGCAGCAACCGATTTGGCTGATCATTGATGATTACCATCACATCACTAATCCCGCGATTCACGACGCGATGCGCTTCTTTTTACGCAATCAGCCGGAAAATGTGACGCTGATTTTGCTGTCACGTAATCTGCCGCAGCTCGGCATTGCCAACCTGCGCGTGCGTGAACAGCTGATTGAGTTGGGCAGCCAGCAGCTGGCGTTTACCCATCACGAAGCCAAACAGTTTTTTGATTGCCGCCTGACGACGCCGCTGGAATCGGAAGAGAGCGGACGTTTGTGTGATGACGTGGCAGGTTGGGCTACAGCGTTACAACTGATCGCGCTCTCGACGCGTCAGGGCGCCAGCTCCGCCCAGGATTCCGCGCGCCGCCTGTCCGGCATTAACGCCAGCCATCTGGCGGATTATCTGGTTGAGGAAGTGCTGAATAACGTCGATAGCGCCACGCGACAGTTCTTGCTGAAAAGCGCGCTACTGCGATCGATGAACGACACGCTGATTGCCTGCGTAACCGGTGAAGAGCAAGGGCAGATGCGGCTGGAAGAGATTGAGCGTCAGGGCTTGTTCTTACAGCGCATGGATAACTCGGGCGAGTGGTTTAGCTATCATCCGCTGTTTGGCAGTTTCTTGCGTCAGCGCTGTCAGTGGGAACTGGCGGCGGAACTGCCTGCGCTGCATCGCGCGGCGGCTGAAAGCTGGATGCGCCTCGGTTTTCCTGGCGAAGCGATCCATCATGCGCTGGCCGCCGGTGATGCACTAATGCTGCGCGACGTGCTGCTGCAATACGCCTGGACGCTGTTTAATCAAAGCGAACTCACACTGCTGGAAAATTCTCTCAAGGCGCTGCCGTGGGAGATTCTGCTGGAAAATCCGAAGCTGCTGCTGTTGCAGGCGTGGCTGATGCAGAGCCAGCACCGTTTTTCCGAGGTGAGCAGTTTGCTGACGCGCTTTGAGCACTCCTGCAGCGAAGAGATTGATGATGTGCTGCGCGGCGAATTTAACGCGCTGCTGGCGCAGGTTTCTATCAACGACGGTAACGCCGAGGAAGCCGAGCGGCTGGCGATGCTGGCGCTCGACGCGCTGCCGGAAAGCCGTCAATACAGCTGCATTGTGGCCACTTCGGTATTGGGCGAAGTGATGCATTGCAAAGGCGAGCTAACCAGTTCGCTGAAGCTGATGCGTCAGACCGAGCAGATGGCGCGTCGCGAAGAAGCGTGGAATTACGCGCTGTGGAGCCTGATCCAGCAGAGTGAAATTCTGTTCGCGCAGGGATTTTTACAGTCCGCTTATGAGATGCAGGATCGGGCGTTTGTATTGGTCAAAGAGCAGCATCTGACGCAGTTCCCGATGCATGAGTTCCTGCTGCGTATTCGCGCGCAACTGTTATGGGCGTGGGGCCGACTCGACGAAGCGGAACAGGCGGCGCGTGAAGGCATCAAAGTGCTGAAAGGCTATCAGCCGCAGCAGCAGATTCAGTGCCTCGGCTTGCTGGTGCAGTGTTCGCTAGCGCGCGGCAATCTTGATAACGCCCGCAGCCACCTGAGTCGGCTTGAGAATCTACTCAACAACGGATCGCTGCACAGCGACTGGATCGCCAATGCCGATAAGGTGCGGGTGATTTTCTGGCAGATGACCGGCGACAGTCAAAGCGCCAGCAGCTGGATGCGTCAGACGGCGAAACCGGAGTTTGCCAATAATCATTTCCTGCAAGGTCAGTGGCGCAACGTGGCGCGCGCGCAGATTTTGCTGGGAAATATGAGTCAGGCCGAAGTGGTGCTGGATGAGTTGAATGACAACGCCCGCGCGCTCAACCTGATGAGCGACATGAACCGTAATCTGCTGCTGTTAAATCAGATTTACTGGCAAACCCAGCGCAAAGCGGAAGCGCAGCAGGCGCTGACCGAAGCGCTGAAACTGGCGCGCAGCACCGGTTTCGTCAGCCATTTTGTGATTGAAGGTGAAGCGATGGCGCAGCAGCTGCGTCAGCTGATTCAGCTCAATACGCTGGATGAACTCGATAACCATCGCGCCAGACGCATTCTCAGCGAGATTAATAAATATCATCGCCATAAGTTTGCCCATTTTGACGAAGGCTTTGTGAGCCGCCTGATTAATCATCCCGATGTGCCGGAGCTGATTCGCACCAGCCCGTTAACTCAACGCGAATGGCAGGTTTTGGGGCTGATCTATTCGGGATACAGCAACGATCAGATTGCTGGCGAGCTGGATGTTGCTGCCACCACCATCAAAACGCATATTCGCAATCTGTACCAAAAACTGGGCGTGACGCACCGCGCGGAAGCGATGAATCAGGCGCAGTCGATGCTGCGGATGATGGGGTATGTGTAGGGGTTGGTCGCCATAAATGGCGTAATGCCGCTCAGTTAAGCGCAGAGCGACTTTCGTTCGCTATCTGCTGAGGCAGTTGCAGTACTCTGGTGCGGCGACCGAGCAGAGGACGCCTGGCCGCGCCCTCTGCACTCCCGGGCCCTGCGCCAGCCCAACCCGCCGCTGCGCGGTACCTTCACTCCTTCACGATTCCTGACGGACCGGTGTCGATTCGCTCCTGCTCAGCGCCACCTCTCGCCGCATCCATGCGGCTCGCCCTGGAATCCCTCATTCGTTCAGCGGTTTAGGATGTCGCCTCAATCCCCGCGCTGCAGCAACTATGCATTTTCCTGATTTACCATCGCTACAAACCCCGTAGGGTCGCCATTCATGGCGACCTGGTGCGCATGAATACGTTCCCAACGAAAAACCGCGCCAATCCTCTGTAGGGTCGCCATTTATGGCGACCGAAAGACACCGAACTGACGAGCATTAAGATATAAACGGGCGGAACTACGTTGATTTGGCTGATTTTTTATGTGAGCCACTCTTCGCGGGTTAACTCCCACAATTCGTAATCGAGAACACCCGCCACATACTCTTTTTTACCGGTTTCTATCAGACGCATGCCAGATTTACGTGAGATCATCACCGAGCCGGTATTCACCGCCGCTTTTGGCACGCGTAGTACTTCGCGGCCCAGCGTTTTAAACCAGAAATCATTAACGGCGTTGCAGGCTTCACTCATGAATCCGCGTTGCTGCCACTCAGGTACCAACCAGAATCCGCGGTTATCATTTTCTCCATCGCGCAGTTCGATCAGCCCAATTAATTCCTCAGGTTTCTCCTGACGTCTGATACTCCAGCACCAGCATCGACCTTCTTTGACGGCGGGCAACACCACGTTATCGACGTAATCCTGCGCGGCACCTTCAGGATAAGGCCAGGGCACATTAGCATTGAGATAACGCACGATCTCCCAGCGTGGGAAAGCGATTTGCATCGCCTGCCCATCGCGGCTTTCCAGCGGCTTCAGGATTAATCGTTCCGTTTTGATTTCTGGCGTCATATGTCCTCCATTTTGGGATTTTGCTCCAGCCAGGTCATCGTCAATTAAGGTTTGTCCCTGTTATCCAGCCGTAGCTGCATAAATGTTAGATCCAGCCAGCGGCCAAATTTTGTTCCTACCTGCTTTATCTGTCCGGCATCGGTAAATCCTAGCTTGAGATGTAACGCGATTGAAGGTGTGTTTTCAGACTCAATGCCCGCCACCATCACGTGTTTACCTTGCGCGGTCGCATGCGTGATAAGTGACCGCATTAATGCTAATCCAAGACCTTTTCCCTGTGCGGCGTTATGGACATAAACCGAATGTTCAACCGTATAGCGGTATCCATCCCACGGACGCCAGTCACCATAGGAAGAGTAACCGAGCGCAATGTCATCCTCATCAACAGCGACCAGAACCGGAAATCCTGCCGATTGCCGATCTGACAACCATTTGATTCGCTTAGCAATATCGACCGTGTTATCGTTCCATATGGCTGTGCTGTTCTGCACGGCATGGTTATAAATATCCGTGATTACCGCTGCATCTTTTTCAACTGCCGGACGTATGTTCACCATAGACACCTCGCTGTTATGCCACTAAAGTAGACGCTTCGTACACTATCTTATATATCTACTATGTCAGACGAAAAATCCACTAAAGAAGATGATTTAAACGCGCGAATTGGCAAAAAAGTTAAGGCTGAAAGAGAAAAACGCAGCTGGTCGCTGACCGAATTGGCTGAGCAGTCAGGCGTATCACGGGCGATGATCCATAAAATTGAACGGGGAGAAAGCAGTCCTACAGCGACGTTGCTGGCACGTTTGGCGGGTTCGTTTGATATGAGCATGTCGCAACTGATCGCGTTGAGCGAAGTGCAAACGGGCACATTACTGAAGCAGCATCAGCAACCGGTTTGGCAGGATCCTGAAACGGGATATATCCGACGACATGTGTCGCCGGGGCAGATACCGCTCGATCTTGTCAGCATAGAATTGCCGCCCGGCGTTAGCGTGCCGATGCCGGTCATTTCCTATGTGTCGCGCCGTCAGCTTATCTGGGTTTTAGAGGGTGAATTACGTTTTCAAGAAGGCGATAAAATCTTCGAAATGCAGACGGGCGATTGTCTTGAACTGGGCGATCCTGCTGACTGTATTTTCAGGAATGACTCGGAACAACGTTGTCGTTATGCGGTAATCGTACTCAAATAAAAGCAGCAGCAGTTAAACATCCATTATTAATGGACGTAAAACTGCCGCCTGGATTGTACCTTAATGCGCGCACCAGTTCCTGAGCGAATTAATTCCGCCATCCGGTGAGGTAAAACCTGAGCAACCTAATATCGAGTCGAATAACTTCTCGTGGAATACCGGCGTTTTGTCATTCTGCAGTTGCTGAAGTTTGGCAAATGACGCTTTGTTATTACTGTCACTTAAAAACTTATCCGATGCCCAAACCATAATCGGCACCGTGCGTTGCGCCATCGGTGCATGATCGCGTGGCGTGCCGTGGAAATGCAGATTATCGGAAATCGATTCCCCATGATCAGAGGCATAAAACACGATGGCATTTTTATCTTTCAGGCTATCGAAAGTCTGCTTGAGAAAATAATCGGTATACAAAAGGCTATTGTCGTAGGAATTGATCATCTCCTGCGTGCTACAGGCATCGTCAATGCCCTGACACTCCGGTGTATAACGTGCAAACGCGCGTGTATAGCGTTCGGTATACATATAATGTGAGCCTTTGGTGTGAAGAATCACAATATGTTTCCCCTGCGGATGGCGCTGAATTGAGTCCTGCAATTCATTAATCAACGCCATATCATCAACTGGCTTGCCGACATTGCGCTTCTCCGCCTGAATAGATTCACGCATCGAATAACTGTCGGCCATGACTTTGTTATAGAACCAGGCTTCGCTCTGCATGGAGTAGAGATCTTCCGAGAAGCCTTGCTTCTTCATCACCGTGAAGACATTCATCTCTTTCAGCGTGCGCTGCGGGGCTTCTGAGGCGCCGCCTTCTCTAACAAACATACAGCGCAGCGAGAGCTTGGTGGAGGTATCGCAGGAATAGCCCTGCAAGTGAACCAGGTTTTTTTCGTGATCGAGATAAGGCGTGTTATCGCGATCGTAACCGTATAAACCCATATGATCGCGGCGGGCACTTTCACCAATCACAAACACGATATACAAGTTATCCGCATTTTTCGGTGGAACGTATTTAAAGTGCTCAGCGGGATCGTAAAGATTACGATTATCTTCAGCCTGGCTGAACGAACTATAAGCCAGCAAGCCAACGCCCGATAACCAGTTAGACGGTGAATAGGTACCCGCAACAATGCCGCCGTAGCTGGCCATCATGCGATTATTCTTCTTATCCTTTTCATCCTGCACCTTGCCCATTAGCGTTAGCGGCAACCAGCAACCTACTGCGGCAATAACAATGGCGATAGTTTTATAAGACCAGTAACGCTTTTTACTGATATTTGTTACGGGATTAATGCGCATTCCGCGCCAGATTAGCCAAAGCGGGACGATGTTAATGATCACCATCCACAGCATAAAGTGCCAACCCACCGATTCCTTAGAAAGGTCTAATGAATCGGTGGCTAAAACAGCTGCGATAATTCCATAACCAATATCAATATTAAAGAAAATCATGTAATAACTGGCCGCACTGGAGAATATCACCAGCATGGTCATTAATACGCGCGATAGATATTTCCCGGTTAATGAGGTTAACAACGTCAACAGCATTACCAAACAAAATGCAGCGATGATCTCCGTCACTAATGAAAGGGTGTTATCAAACTGCAGTTGCGTATAGCGACGGATGAAAATCGGAATATTAAGAAGTACACCGATATAGAGCGAAATAAACACCGGTATATAAAACTGCTTAACCCAACCCTTTTTAAACATGTATTCCCCGTTATTATAATGAACAACTAAATCACTTGCCTGTAAATTGACGGCCTTAAGTGAGAGGATGGGATTGGGAAGGAGTTCAAACATTGCTGGGCCTAAAGTATGTTATAATGTAACAATCGAGTCTGGGCGCTGACTTTGCTATTCGACTTCTGCTCCTTACCTTAGGCCGCACGCTGCTAATCAGTGTGTTAACAGCTTTATTAGTAATCGATGTATGATGCGTGAAGCGGTCATATCAATGTAATACAGAGTATTGATGGTAAGCTTTTATGGATTACAGTGCCAAATAATGAAATGACGATAATTTCTTTTGGACCAATCAGGCCAAATCAAGTAAAAACTCTTGTTGAAAAAGGTTCTTTTGTTCCATTACCTTGAGGTCAGAGACGATTATGGCAAGAATACATATTAAAGAAATTCAAAACTATCTTGCTGCACAAGGAGAAAAGGATGCATTACCCCACGTTAACAATGGTGAGGGTTATTTTCTTGAAATTCGATTCGATGACCAAACAAAAAATGGTTCACACGGTATAGATGAGGAGCTTAGAAATAAAGTTATCACCGCTGATTGTCCTTACGGAATGGTGACAATTATTTTTGGTGATGATGGGCAGCTTATCTCGTTAGATTTAAGTTGATTAATTAGTCCTGTTTCAATTTTATTGAATCAATAACTATGCGCAGCAGACGAAGATCATTGATAACCCACCGATGTACATTGCCAGTTCAAGTTCACGGGCAATAGATGTCATTAACTGTGATAAAAATCAGCGTGCGGTGATGGGAAGATCTTTCTTTTCCAAACCTTTTGCCGAAGGCGAACTTGTTCATGCGAGTGTCGAAATAGGACAGTGGGAATCATTTCCGGAGAACTCTCTTTTAGGGATTACTGCTGGGATGATGTGCCGAATTCCAGTTGAGAAACTCAAACCGGAACCCGCAAAAGAGAGCCGCAAGCCATTATCAAATTTGTAATCAAATAAGCAGCGATTAAACCGCTCCCGCCGTACCTTCAAAAAACGCCACCAGCAATTGCCATAAATGCTGCGCGGCGGGCGTGAAGCGGTGATCGGCGCTGCGTAATAAGTGGCACTGGCTTTCGCGGGCGATGCGATGGTGAATCGGCACAGCGACTAAGTTCTTAGCGATGAGGTCGTCTTCAACCACTTTGGCGGTCATAAACGCGATGCCCATGCCGGCCTGGCTTAAGGCGATGGCGCTGGAAAACAGATTACAGCTATAAGCCGGGCTGAATATAAATCCTTCCTGACTGAACATGGCATTCATATAACTTTGAATGCCAAAATTTTTGTCCATACCAATCAACGAATAATTAACCAATTCGGCCACTTCAATTTGCGGGAAATCCGCGATGGGATGTTTGCTGTGCACCACCGCACAGATCGGTCCGCGGTGAAAACTCAAACACTTCAGGCCGGGAGGACCAATCGGGCCAAAACCCACCGCCATATCAACGTCGCCTTTGGCAATCAGCGAAACTGTGGTTTGCATATCGCCCGACAGGATATCGATAAACACATCGGGATAAGTTCGCGAAAACGGCTGCAATACATGCCTGACGACTTCATCCACCATGCCTTGACCGACGCGCAATTTGATCGAGCCGCCGCGTTTATGGCGCAGATCTTTTAACTGACGATCTAACTGGCTGCGGCGCTGATGGGTGTGCGCGTAATCTTCAGCCAATAACTTGCCGGCTTCGGTCAGCACCACATTGCGGCCACGTCGCTCCAGCAGCGGCAACTGCATCTCCCGCGCCAGTTGCGATAACTGACGGCTGATGGCGGCGGGATCAACATCCAGGGCTTCCGCCGCCCGACGAATACCGCCGTAATTACCCACTTCATACAGATACCTTATGGATTTTTCTGGATAGAGCAGCATCGCCATAGGTTTTTCCTATCTGTTGATCTGAGGTCAACAATAATAGCCTTTTATCTCCATTTTTTAAGCGCATTTTTATCTCCATACTCGAAGATTCACTATGCGAGGGCAGTACAAATGAAAACTATAAAAAATTACCTGCAACAACATGCCGATGAAATTCTTCTGGATATCAAGGAATTGGTCGCGGCGGAATCACCATCAATGAACAAAGCCGCCGTGGATCGTTGTGGCGAAGTCTTACAAGCGCTGTTTGCCAAACGTTTGGGCGTGGCAGCAGAGATTGATGAGCAGCCGCATTACGGCAATCATTTGAAGTTCACGCTGGGAAGCGGTGACGAGCAAACCGTGTTACTCGGGCATTTCGATACCGTCTGGGATGAAGGCGAGTTGGTGATGCGTGAAGAAGAGGGCAAGCTTTACGGTCCTGGCGTGCTGGATATGAAAGCCGGCTTGGTGCAGGCCATCTGGGCGGTACGCGCGTTACAACAGCACGATTTACTGGCGGGCAAACGCATCGTGTTTCTCTGCGGCAGCGATGAGGAAGTCGGTAGCCCAAGCTCCAGCGCCTGGTTATCGCAGCACGCGCTGGGATCGGCACAAGTGCTGGTGGTTGAGCCTGCGGTGGCGGGATCGGGCGCACTGAAGACAGCGCGCAAAGGTACCGGACAATATGAAATCACCATCAACGGATTAGCTGCCCACGCCGGGAACAATCCCGAAGAGGGCATCAGCGCGGTACAAGAAATGGCGCATCAGATCATGTTCTTGCACAGTTTAAACGCGCCGGAGCGCGGCACCACCGTCAATGTGGGAATCGCGCGTGGCGGCAACCGCATCAATGTGGTGGCGGATAAAGCGGTGTTAGGCATTGATACGCGCGTTACCAGCGAAGCAGAAGCCGAGCGCATTCACGCCGAAATCAGCAAAATCACGCCACATTTAGCTGGCATCACGCTGGATATTAGCGGCGCACAATCGCGTCCGCCGATGCGTCAAACACCGGAATCGTTGGCGTTGATGGAGCATGCGCAGCAGGTTGCCGAGCAGCTCGGTTTCTCTGTGGAAGGCAAGGCGGTTGGTGGTGGCAGCGACGGCAATTTCACTGCTGCGTTAGGCATTCCAACTCTCGATGGTTTGGGCGCAACCGGCGCGGGTATTCATGCACGTCATGAACATATCATCATTGCCGATATTGTTCCGCGCGCGGCGCTGGTGGCGGGCTTGATCCTCGGAGGTGATGCGCATGTCTCAGGTTAATGTGGAGAAAAATACGCTGCGGCAACCGCCAGCAACGAAAACGGAGCAAAGTCCTTATCTATTGCTGTTTATTATTTTGGTGCTCGCGGCGGTGGCTACCTGGATTATTCCGGCGGGCAAGTTTGATCATGAAACCCGCAATGGCATTACTTTCGCCATCAAGGGAAGTTTGCATGAAGTCGCGCGTTCGGGCGTTTATCCTGGCGAAATCTTTATGGCGATTGTGCAAGGGGTGATCAAAGCCGCGCCGATCATTTTCCTGATTCTGTTTACCGGCGGGTTATTAGCGGTGATCGAATCGACCGGTGCTATTGCTACGGCGCTTAATTCACTGTCGCGCAGTACCAAAATTAGCGATACGCGTATTATCATTATTTTTGGTGTGATATTCGCCATTCTCGGCACCACTGGCGTGGTGCAAAACTCGGTGGTGGCGTTTGTGCCGATCGGTTTATTAGTGGCGCGTTCGTTGGGGTTATCGCCAATGATTGGTATGGCATTGGTGTATTTAACCTGTGCCGCCGGTTTTAACGTTGCGGTATTAGGTCCAGCCACCACCGGATTAACCCAACATCTGGCGCAGTTACCGCTGTTCTCCGGCATGTTGTTGCGCGGCATCACCTGTTTATTGTTCGTCTTAACGGTGATGACCTATTTGATTATCTCGGTGAAACGCGCGCGGAATAATGGTGAAGTGCGAATAGAACAAACTGCGCAGAATGATGAATCACTGGCGATTACTGGTCGGCATAAACTGATTCTGATCACCTGCGCCGCAACGCTGATTGTATTTATGATTGGCACGGTGCAATTGCATTGGGCCACCAATGAAATGTCGGCGATGTTTATTATTCTGTCGATTATGGTCGGCATGATTGGTCGCATGTCGGGTTCTGCCATTGCCAACACCTTCCTTACGGGTTGCTCGCAATTGGTCAAAGGCGGCTTCATTGTGGGTATGGCTGGCGCGATTTCCGTGGTGCTGCAACAGGGCAATATTCTTGATCCGATTGTTGGCTTCCTGTCTGATTTACTGGCACCGGTTCATCCCGCCATTGCGGCGGTGGGCATGTTCATTAGCGCGGCGTTGATGCATTGCGGTATTTCATCCGGTTCCGGTGAATCCGCATTGCTGATCCCGATCTTCTCGCCGCTCGGCGATAACCTCGGTTTAACCCGTCAGGTGACGGTGCAAACGGTGTTGCTGGGTGAAGGTATCGTCAACTCCATCAGCCCAACTTCTGGCGTGTTAATGGCAGCCTTGGCCACCGCCAATATCTCTTTCGGCAAATGGATTAAATTCGTTGCACCGGTAGTGGCGATTTGGTTTGCCATTTGTATTGTCACCTTATTAATTGGTGTGACGATCAACTGGGGACCATTCTAATAAATCGTAAGAAGCCACTTAATGGTGGCTTCTTATTTTTATATTGTTGTTAACACGATCAACATCCTTTCCGCTATTTCAGTCCCACGAATAATTGTATTCAATCCCCGGCCTTTTCTTAAAGTTATCTAATCATCGCTATTTGACTTAAGTCGCGCTGGAACTCTCTCGCGTAAAGTGATGTTATTGCCACGTCGCAGAATTCCCTTACGTTCAATTACACAAATTAATATTAGCCAAACCCATTGCTGGCGATGTCTTTACGCATCGCGGCAGCGTTGCATGCTTCTCTGGAGTGAACAATGATGTTTCGATTGCATCCGCTGTTTATTAGCCTTATTGCCGCTTACGGTGTGTTTAATCCGGCTTCGCCAGTTTGGGCGGCGACGCTTCAGCCTTTTACGCCGGAATTAAATGACAATCGCGCCGGGGTGTTTTGTATTTGTAATGGCTCTACCCAAACATTAAGTGGCAATCAGCGATTTGCGCCCGGTCAGGATGGCGGTGGCACCATATCCATCGGACAATTGCTCAGCAGCGGCAGAATTATTTCGTATTCCTGGCAAGATTCAGGTCGCGTCGATCTGGGCGCGCAGAATTATGTGATTAACGTGCCGGACGCCAATGGCAGCGGCAATAATAGCGTGCAGGTATATAATTCCGCCGCGATTAGCGCCATTGAAACCAATACTTTGCCCAATTTTTATAACGTTAGTAATGGGCAATATATCAACGCGCGCGTAGCGCAGGTCAGCAATGGCACCATCAATGTTGATATCGGGCAGAAGGGCGCAGCAACCACCGCCAGCACCAACGGCTGGTCGATGGCGGCAAAACAGAGCGAATTGTTTACTGCCAGCGGCAGCGGCACCATGAACTGGAACTCCGCCAACCGCATCTCCTTTTTTGGTTCCTACACGCCTTACACCTATCAACTGGGGCAATGGTTCGACAATGTGGTCTCCTGGCGCGGCGCGTTTAGCGTTACTACGCTGGACAACGCCACCACTTCATTCAACGTGTCCAACGTCAGCAGCTTGCAGAGCTACAACAATTGGCTGATTGAGCAATTGCAAAACGGTAATCTGGCTGCCGATAGCTACAGCAGCGAGTTCAATAAAGCGCTCTCACTGCGCAGCGATGTCATCGCCTATGTGATCGATGCCGACGAATACTACGACGAAGTGACGCAGCCGATTGGCGAACGCATTGTGTTGAGCGCCGATGGCCCCAACGCCAGGGCAACCATTGGCAGCAGCGGCATTCTGGAAGTGGTAAACGCCAGCAGTGCGGCGATGCGTGCCAGCAATGGCGCGACGGCGGTGATTGACGGCAAACTGGCTAGCGTTGGCAGCAACGCACTGGAACTGTTGAACGGTAGCACCGGCATTAACAACGGCGTCATCAACAGCGGCTTTTTCAATAATGCCGATGGCAGCGGCGTTGATGCCTCGACGGTTGGCGCGGGCGGCACCGGCGTATATGCCAACGGTGGCAGCCGATTCAACAACAATGGCGTGATCAATACCGCGATTAACAGCACCGGCATCCGACTCGAGGATGCCAGCGGTGAGAATAACGGCACCATCAATGTGAAAGGCAAGGGCGCGACGGGCGTTACCGTTTCTGGCAGCCAGGCCAATTTTGCCCAGAACGGCAGAATCAATCTGTATGGCGAAAACGCGGTTGGCGTTGATGTGCGGGATGACGCCAGATTAACCATCAGCGATGCCAGTTCACTGCATTTCTACGCGCCGAATCAAACCGGTTATCAAGCCACCAACTATGCGCACATCGATAGCAACGGCGGCAGTTATGATGTCGCCACGCCAGGTTCAGCGCTTTATCGCCTGAGTGACGGCGTGATCTTTAATCCGGTGGTGGCTGCCGATGTGACGTTGAGCGGAGCCAACACACGCGGCATTGTCGCTTCAGGTGCCGGTTCACGACTTTACGGCACCACCTTGTACGGTACCGACAGCTATCACGTTAATGGCGAAGGGGCGATTGCGGTTCAGAGCTCGGAGGGTGCAGACGTGACCATCACCAACCCGATTGAGCTGAACGGCAACAATACCATTGCGGGCACCGGGCAAGGCGGATTCTTCGCCAACGTGGCGCCGATTACCGGCAACGGAGCCAATGCCACTGCCTTTGATATCAGCGATGGTGTTATCTATGAATCAACGCCGCGCGGCACCATCAATCTCACCGGGCCAAATAGCATCGGCGTGCGTATTCGTGGCGGCGGAAATATCTTCGATGGATCCAGCACCAACATAGCCTCGGGCGTCGCGCTGGATAGCGCTGAAGGTAATACCGTTTATTGGACCGATCACAGCGGATTGAGTGCGGGCGGCATCGCCGCAGTGCGCGTAGGCAATAACGGCGGGCTGACGATAAATGGCGATACCGCCGGGCCGAATTTTTACTACAGCACCATCA
This sequence comes from Pantoea sp. SOD02, assembly GCF_024707505.1. Classification (GTDB taxonomy): domain Bacteria; phylum Pseudomonadota; class Gammaproteobacteria; order Enterobacterales; family Enterobacteriaceae; genus Pantoea; species Pantoea symbiotica. Next base: position 155,814 of record NZ_CP102605.1, read on the forward strand.
ACGCCAATGCGGGTGCAGACACCATTTTGCTGGATAAAGGCGCAGCGTCGTTAACCGCCAGCAACATCGGACTCTACAATTCTGGCGGCGGCACTGTGCTGAACAACCGCGCGGAAACCAGCAATATTTCGCTGCAAGATGTCGGGATGAACACCGATGGCGGCACCTTGATTCGCTCCTCGACCTCATTCGATCCCAACGGGTATATGCTCGGTACGGTGAGTGGCGCAGGTGCGACGGGCTATGTGTTTAGCAAAGAAGATGGTTCCACCACCAGCAACGATTTAGTTATTCCGCAGGGTTACAGCTTCTTTGTCTATGGTCCGGCAACCGGCGTGCGTGCCAACACCACCGGGCGGGTGATCGCCAACGGTAACATCATCGTTAACAGTTCCGATGGCGGCTCGGCGATCGTCACCAGCACCGCCAGCGAGGTGATCAACCGCGGCACCATCGTTTCGCTCAGCCTGGTTTCGCCAATTATCGATCTGCGTGGCGGCAACTCGGTATTTATCAATGAAGGCAACGTCACCGCGCCTTACCCGGAAACCGTTGTGGTTGCGGGTGGCGCCACCAATGACCAGATTGCACTGGTCGATGGCAACGTGGTGGGCGATGTGAACACCGGCAACGGCACCGACATGGTGGAACTCACCGGCGGAACCATTGACGGCAGCGTGACGATGGGAACCGGTGCTAACAATGTGGCGACGATTGCTAACGTCAGTCTGGCAAACACCCGCCACATCACCACCGCAGGCGGCAGTGGCAGCACGCTGAACTTTAGCGAGATCAACGCGCGCGGGGGTTCGTTCAGCAACGATGATCTGGCGCGCGGCGTCAACCTCGGCGCGGGCTGGAGCACCATCAACTTCTACAACACGCAATTTACCCTTACCGATAATCTGAAGCTGGCGCACAGCACCATCAATGTAGATAGCGGATCAACGCTGTTTGTCGGCGATCAGGTCAATCCGGTGTTGTCGGGCGAAACCGGTGATTCGCTGGTGGTGAACAACGCCGGTACGTTGGATCTCACCAACGGCGCGGCGGGCAACACATTGACCATCAACGGTGATTTGGCGTCGGCGGGTGGCAAGCTGGCGTTGCGTACGCAGGGCGCACAAAGCGACACTTTACGCATTAACGGCAACGTAACCGGCACTACCTTTATCAATGATGCGCTGAGTGCTGCCACGCTGGCGGATAGCAATCGAGATGGCGTGATCTCCGCCAATGAAGGCGTTTCTCTGGTGCAGGTTGCTGGTAGCGCCAGCGCCAATAGCTTTGCGCTGCAACGGGGTTATGTCGCTGCAGGGCCGTGGCAATACGGGCTTTACAGTTTTGCTCCCGCGAATGGCAATACAACCTGGGATTATCGTCTGGCCAATAACTACGTTTGTGAAGAGGGTTCCGTTTGCCAGCCGCAGACAGCAGGCAGCGGCGCGGTGCGCCCGGCGGTCATTCCACAGCTTCCTTCGTACATCTCGGCGCCGGTGGGATTGGCGTATTACACCCTGGCAACCATTGGTGATTTACATCAACGCTTGGGCGAATTGCGGCAGAATCCTGACGGATCAGCGGAAATGTTCATCCGTTATTCCGGCTCCAACCAGAAGTACAAAACTAACCTTGATACGGCGCATTACGGTTACGACTTTGACCTCGATTACAGCGCGGTGCAGTTCGGCGGCAACCTACTGCGGTTGGACGGCGAGCAAGACAGCCTGCGCGGCGGCCTGGCTTACACGCGCGGCAATGCACGGATCCGACCGAATGCAGCTGATGGTTACAGCTCAACCGATTTCGACAGCGACAGCCTGGCAATTTACGGCACCTGGCAGCGCGAAAGTGGCTTTTATCTGGATGGCGCGCTTTCACTCGATTGGCATCGTGGCGACACCGATATCGCGCGACAGAAAGAGGTGGCGAAGTTGAAAGGCAAAGGCTGGACCGCATCGCTGGAGAGTGGTTATCCGTTCCAGCTGGCGAACGGCATTCGTCTTGAGCCGCAAGCGCAACTGCTGCATCTGCATTTGAAGATGGATGACTTCACCGACGACGATCAAACCAAAGTCTCTTACGACGATTATGACCAAACCATTGGCCGCGTCGGCGCGCGTCTGGCGCGTACCTGGCAGGACAGCGGCAGCGGGCAATATACGCCTTATCTGCGCACTAACTACTATCGCGGTTGGGGCGGCACGGCGAAAGTGAATGTCGGTGCCAACAACAGCGACGTCAGCGAGAGCTTCAACAGCGGCAAGTTCGGCCAGATGTGGGATGCCGGCATCGGCGGCAATGCGGCTTTCACCAACAATGTCTCACTGTATGCCGAAGCCAATTACCGCAAAGAGATCGACGGCAACGGCGTGCAAGGCTGGAATTACAACGCGGGCGTACGCTGGGTGTTTTGATAAAACGGTTACCCTCACAAGCCCGCCGGTTTAGTTGACGGCGGGTTTTTTTACATGTTGAGAGCGCGGTAAAATTGACAACCTACCAATGGTAAGTTACTACTAGTAACTTATTCATGACGGAGGTTGTCGCTATGCATGCTCTGATTGTTACTGCTCATCCAGATCCCAACTCCTATACTCATCACCTTGTTTCTCAGGTGGCACAAGGTATTGCTGCTGGCGGCCACAGCTATGAAATTGCCGATCTGGCGGCGGAGCAGTTTGATCCGCGCTTCAATCAGGCCGATGTTGATCAGTTCAAAAGTGTTGCGCCGTCGCCTGCTGACGTTGTGGCTGAACAGCAGCGGTTGGATCGCGCGGATGCGCTGGTGCTGGTTTATCCGATTTATTGGTGGTCGTTCCCGGCGCAGCTGAAAGGCTGGATCGATCGCGTTTTCACCCAAGGTTGGGCGTACGATGATGACGGCCAAACCGTGGTGAAAAAGCTCGGCCATTTGCAGGTGCATCTGCTGGCGCTGGGCGCGGCGAGCCAGCGCACCTATGTGCGTCGCGGCTATTTCAGTAGCATGCGCACGCAGATCGATGAGGGAATTTTTGGCTACTGCGGCGCGCCGGTGGTGACCAGCGAATTGTTGTTGCCAACCGATGAAAATTATCCCGACGCGCATTACACGCTGGCCCAGCAACTTGGGCAGCGACTTTTTCACGTGAAGGAATCGGCATGAATCAACCGACTCGCCAGCGCATGTCGCATCAGGCACGTCGTCAGCAACTGATTGGCGTGGCGTGGAATCTGGTGCGCGAGCTGGGCAGCGATGCGCTGACGTTAGGACGCGTGGCAGAAGAAGCGGGCGTCAGTAAACCGGTGGTCTACGATCATTTTGGCACGCGCCACGGTCTGCTCGCGGCGCTGTATGAAGATTTCGATCTGCGTCAGAACGCGATTATTGAGGCGGCAATGAATGCCGCCGGTGCCAGCCTTGTTGAACGGGCTAACGTGGTGGCGTCGAGTTACGTTGATTGCGTGTTGACGCAGGGACGTGAAATCCCCGATGTGCTGTCAGCACTTGATAGCTCGCCGGAGCTGGCGGAAGTGAAGCGCAAGTACCAGCTCGATTTTATTGAAAAATTCCGTGGCTGGTTTGCCGAGGCAACGTTGCCGCAAGCCAGCATGTGGGGAATGTTAGGCGCTGCCGATGCGATTTCTAATGCGGTGGTAGGTGGCGATATCAGCCAGCAGCAAGGATTAGCGGAACTTCAGGCGCTGATTCTGGCGCTGGTGGATCGTCATCAGTAACCGAACAGGAGCAACAGATGTCATTGCGCGAGATTGATACCGCTTGCTGGCAACAACTGGAAACCGGCGCACGCGAGCCCGATGCCGGTTTTCACTTCTTAACGCTCGCTTCGGTTGATCTACAAGGCAAGCCGCAGGCGAGAACGCTGGTGCTGCGCGCGGTTGACCGCGTACAACGCACACTGGAGTTTCACACCGATATGCGCAGCCCGAAATGGCAGGCGCTGGCGGTGAATCCAGAGGTTACGGTTCTAGGTTACAGTGCGAAAACCCAGCTACGGCTGCAAGGCACGGTCGAGCTACACGCCGCGCACAGCGCAATAGCTGAAGCGGCGTGGCAACGCTTATCGCACCGGACGCAGCAAACCTATGCTGGCGCTGCGCCGGGAAGTGATATTGACAACCAATCCAACGATGTCAGTAACGCCGAGGATAATTTTGGCGTCTTGATCATCCAAATTACCCAACTGGATTGGTGCCTGCTGGCACGGGACAACAATCAAAGAGCGTTACTGAATTACCGCTCAGACGGAGCCCTCACCAACAGCAAATGGGTGCATCCGTAACTAAGGCGTACATTGTTCCTGCGCCTTGCGACGGACGTTAAACAACAGATAACTCGCCAACGCCAATCCCCACACGCCTGCCGCGCCATACAACAACACGCCGGAAAAACCGTCGGTCAGCACCTGCGCGGCAATATCGTGGGTCAGTGAAGCCTCGCCGCCGCCAGCGATGCGCTCGGCCAGCGCCTGCACATCATTTTCACCCGGCATAAGACGTTGCAAACTCGCCGCAATGCCCGCCACCAGCAAGCTGCCCATTAGCGCGATATTGATGGCAAGCGTAATCAGGCGCGCGCTGATATCGATGCCAGACGCCATGCCAACGCGATTTCCCGGCACCGATGCGGTTGTGGTGTTGGTGACTGGCGTGTTGGTCAATCCGAGCGCGATGCCAGAGAGCAGCGCGCCCGGCAGTAAACTCATCTGCTGCGCGGCGGCAAACTTCATCAGCATAAAGCCCGCGCCAATGGTGAATAATCCCAGCGGGATCATGCGCGCCGCGCCAAAGCGCACCACCAATTTCTCGCCAAGCGGCGGCATCAGCAAGGTCGGCAAGGTGTAAGCCAGCAGCGCCAAACCGGTTGCCATGCTGCTGTAGCCAAGCCCGCTCTGATAATAGACCGGCAGATAAATCATCAGCGGCCAGAAGCTGAAGTTCATGCCAATCGAGCCCATTAGCGCACCGGAAAAGGCGCGAATGCGGAACACCGAGAAATCAAACATCGGGTGTGGATGGCGCTTCTCAACCCATACAAACAGCAGCGCGCTGAGCAGCGTAACCAGTAAAATAAGCTGTGCCGCCAGGCTGCTCCAGCCGAGGCTGCTACCCTGCGTGATGAGGTAGGTTGCGCCGACCACGCTGATTGATAAGGTGATCAGGCCGCCGAGATCGAGCTTTTTGGCTTCAGAATCACGCGATTCCACCACATTTTTCAGTGCGAGGATCAGCGTCAGCAACGCGAAAAAGCCGTGCACCAAAAACACCCATTGCCAGCTAAACCAGGCGACCAGCATGCCGCCGATGATTGGCCCGAATCCCAGCCCAAAGCCAAAGGTAATGCCCCACGCAGCGAACGCTCGACTGCGCGCTTTTCCCTGTGGAAACTGGAATGACAAAATGGCGATCAGACAGGTTAACATCGCGCCACCGCTTAATCCTTGCAGCAAACGTCCAACGATCAGCCACCACGCATTGTTCGCCAGCCCGCACATCACCGACGTCACGCCGAAGGCGATAATGCTGATGATGAAGATACGTTTGCGTCCATAAGTGTCTGCCAGCGTGCCGGTTGCCATTAACACGGCGGTGCAAGCCAGCGTGTAGGCGTTCATGATCCACTGCAGTTCGCGAAAACTGGCGTGCATCTCCTTTTCCAGCACCGGCAAAATCACCGGTACGCTCGAAATCTCCAATCCCGACATCAATGCGGCCAGACAAACCGCCATCAGCGCCAACATGTTCTTCATACTCAATCCCTGCGATACGTTAAGAGCGTGCCAGCATGAAAGATTGGCGTGACAGTGGAAATCTGCCCGCATGCCATATATCGTCAAGATCGTGCCAATTTCTCCGGTGACCTTTAATGCAAATGATTGCTCCGTTACATGCCCGTTCGCCTGCACCGTTTAACCGCCGCATGGTTCTGCTGGCGTATGAATGTCTGTGTACCTTTGAATTCGGCACGGCGGTTGAGGCCTTTGGGCGCATCGACGACGAGTTCGGCCAGCCTTTATATGATTTGAGCGTGGCGTCGGTAGAAGAGGGCGTTTTCGGCGCGCAAGGCGGCGTGCGTTTGGTGGTCGATGGCGGACTTGAGCTGCTGGAAGAGGCGGGCACCATCGTGATTCCCGGCTGGCGCAGCGTGCACGAACCGGCTTCGGATGCGCTTATCGCCGCGCTGCAAAAAGCACACAGTAACGGCACACGTATCGTTTCGATCTGCGCAGGCAGTTTCGTGTTGGGCGCAGCCGGATTGCTGGATGGTAAACGCGCTACCGCGCACTGGAACAGCACCGAAATTCTGGCGCAGCGCTTCCCACAGGTGCAGGTTGAACACGGCATGATTTATGTCGATGAGGGCAGCATCATTACATCAGCGGGTGGCGCAGCGGGCGTGGATTTGTGTCTGCATCTGATTCGTCGCGATTATGGCATTGAAGTGGCAAACCGCACCGCGCGCCGTATGGTGACGCCGCCGTTGCGTGAAGGGAATCAGGCGCAGCTGATTCAGCAGCCGGTGCCGCAACGGGCGGCAAAGAATCTTTCGCCGCTGCTCGATGATTTACGCAATCACCTCAATACGCCGCTGGTGATTGATCAGCTCGCCAGGCAAGCCGGTATGAGCCGCCGCACTTTTTTGCGCCGCTTCCATGACGCTACCGGCACCACGCCGGGAGAGTGGATGTTAAGCGTGCGGCTGGAAAAAGCCTGCGCACTGCTGGAGAGCGGCAAGCTGAGCATTGACCAGGTTGCCGAGCAGGCGGGATTTGGATCGCCGGAAACGTTGCGACATCATTTCAGACAGCGCTTGAATACCACGCCAACGCATTGGCGCAAGGCATTTAATGAAAGAGGGATGGTGCTTTAATTCAGCCAGGTGCGCATAAATGCGCACCCTACGAAAAGCCCGTAGGGTCGCCATTCATGGCGACCGTTTTAAAATTTAATTCCCGCGATAAGTCGAATAACCAAACGGACTCAACAGCAGCGGAATATGGTAGTGCTCACCGTTGCTTTCCATATTGAACTCCACCGGAATTTCCGGGAAGAAAGTTTTCTGATTGTTCAGTTTGTAATAATCACCGGTTTTAAATACTACGCGATAGCTGCCTGCGCTGGCGGTTTTATCTTCCGGGAATAACGCGCTGATTCTGCCGTTGCTGTCGGTTTTGCCGCTGGCTAATTTCACCCAGTTATTATTTTGTTTCTGATCGAGTTCTACTTCAATTCCCGCTGTTGGTGAACCTGTCTGCAAGTTAAGCACATGCACGCTCAGTGGATTTTTTGTTGCTGTCGGTTGTGCCGCTCCCGCTGACAGGCTGGTAGCAATCAGGATAGCGCTGGCTGAGGTAAAGAAAGTTTTCATTAAAATATCCATTTTTAGCAATTGAATGTGCTGCAATGGTAGAGTCTTAAATATCAAAAGCGTAATCGATGAGACTAAATATGAAATTTCCCAGATTAAAATGAACAGCTCACCAAATGTGCTGAGAATATGAACAGAGATGATGATTATTACGCCATATTTTCCGCCGTCACAATACGTAATTCAACGCGTCCATCCTGATAAATATCTGGCTGAAAACCGGTCTCAAGATGGCGAATTAATAAATCAGTGGAGATCACCGCATGCTGACGTGCATTTTGATCAAGCGTGTAGGACAGCGTCCCCTGTTGTAGCAGCAAGCGCGTGACATCATAGAGTTCGTGGGTGATATAACAGCAATCAGTGAGTTGCTGTTGCTGTAATAACGCACTTATATCGCTGTTATTATCACCAGAATTATATAAGCCAACCACGTTGTCCGCTTGCAGCAGTGTTTGCTTAAGCAGGGCACGAATTTTGTGACGCTCATCTTCTCCGGCCAGCACCTCACGTAAGCGCAGCCAGGGAGCACGTTGTGTCAGTGCGTCGCGAAAGCCTGCAATACGTTGAATATGCGCGCTGAAATCAAAACGACCGCTCACCATAATGACATCACCCGGCGTTTTCATGCTTTTGCTCATCAGTAAACCTGCGGTTCTTCCGGCCTGATATTGATTGATGCCAATATGACAAAAACGCTGCGCGCCAGGTAAGTCGGAAACCAGCGTAATCACCGGAATGCCTTTTTCATGGCAATGCAATAAAGCCTGGTGAATAACCGGATAATCGTGACCGTAAACAATTATACCGTCGCGCAACTCACTACTTTTTTTTATCTTTTCTGCCAGTTTTTCCGGTGGGTTTTCGTTGACCAGCGTGCGGAATAATTTAATTTTACGGTAGCCCAAACGATCGGCTATTTGCGCAAACTCATCGGCCAGTTGCTGAAAAAACCAGGTTCCGTTGCTGCTTAAAAACACTTCAATTTGCCACGGATGCTGAGTATCGTCGGGCAGCAGGCGCTGCAATCCCGCCTGACGTGCGGCACGTAGCACCTTGCGTACCGTTTCAGGACGCACGCCGCCGCGTTCATTCAATACGCGATCAACCGTTGCGATACCCACTCCCGCTAACTCGGCCACTTTAATTAAGGTGAGCTTCTTCATTTATACTTAACGGCCTCAGCATGCAATACAGTTAATTTATTCAATTAGATTTCGTGACAGACAGATACTTAATTGTTGCGAGACGAAACTTCATTATACGCATTGTCGCTTATCAAACGGTAAATAATCAATGATGGGAAACCATCAAGAAAAACCTTTTAAACCTCAGGGTAAGAAATTATTCTTTGTGACGTAGTTAACATTTTATTAACTCTATGATTTACCTGTAAAGATGCTTACCTCGTTGTTTATCAGATAATAAAAATTGCCTAACGGGCACGCACGAATTTGATCTATGAAACCTTTTATATGGCTAATTAATCGCCAGGCACAAATACGTCCGTAATTTGTCCTGGTTTGCAATGTGAACATTTATTGGCAGGGAACCTATGAAACGCAGAGAATTTCTCACTTCCATCACCGCGTTGGGAGTCGCTTCCACCATCCCCACGCTAACCCAGGCTGAAGTCGTTAATGGCGGACAGCCCTGGGAACCCGGCAAAGTTCAAACCCCTCCCGCACCACCGCGCAAAGGCGGCCTGCAATATCTCACCCAACATGAATTCGCTACCGTCGGCGCCATCGCTGAGCGCTTTATCCCGGCCGATGAAACCAGCCTGAGCGGTAAAGAAGCCGGTTGCGCCATCTTCATTGATCGCCAGTTAGCCGGTGATTACGGCAATGCCGTGGCAATTTACCGTCTTGGCAAGTTCGTTAAAGGCACGCCGGAGCAAGGTCCGCAATCACCGCTAACGCCCGCGCAGCGCTATCGGCTGGGCATTGCCGCGCTGGATAAAGCCACACAGCAGCAATATGGCCAGGATTTCGTCTCGTTGAGTGGTGAACAGCAGGATCAGGTGTTGACCGCGATGGAGAAAAACAGCCTTGATTTAGGTGAAGAGGTGGAAACCAAGGTGTTCTTCGAGTTGCTACTGCAAAACGTGCGCGAAGGTTTCCTCGCCGATCCGATTTACGGCGGCAACAAGGACATGACCAGTTGGAAGATGATTGGCTTTCCAGGCGCGCGATATGACTTCCGCGATCTGCTGCCGAAGAAAGGGCAGAAGCTCAACATCATCCCGACCAGCCTGATCGACAACACCCTTTAATTTTTAGCCTTAGCTGAGCAATAACAACATGAATAACGTCCGTCCAAAAGCTGATGTCGCCATCGTCGGTCTGGGTTGGTGCGGTTCTTTGATCGCCGAAGAGCTGACCCGCGCCGGCTTGAATGTCGTTGCCATTGAACGTGGCCCGTGGTTCGAAACCGCCACTGATTTTCCGCCCTCGGTTGATACCGATGAACTGCGTTGGGATACGCGTCGCAGTATGCTGCTGCCGCCTGCGGTTGAAACCACCACTTTTCGTAATAACATCACGCAAACTGCGCTGCCTTCGCGCGAATGGAACCTCAACGAACTCGGCTACAACGTGGGAGGTTCAGGTACACACTGGGCAGGTATGGCCTGGCGCTTTACGCCATTCGATTTCGAGCCCTATAGCCAAACCGTTAAGCGCTACGGCAAATCGCAGATCGCCAAAGGAGTAATCCTGCAGGATTGGGGCGTCACCTACGACGAGCTGGAACCGTTCTACGATCGCTTTGAGAAAATCGCGGGCGTGTCCGGTAAAGCGGGCAAGCTGAACGGGAAAATCATACCGGATGGCAATCCGTTTGAAGGCAATCGCAGCAGTGAGTATCCGCTGCCTGCGCTGGAGAGCATGCGTCTGACCGATATTTTCGCCGAAGGCGCGAAGAAGATTGGCCTCAATCCGTTTATGGTGCCAGCCGGCCAGGCGTCACGCGCTTACGTTAACCCGCTTGGAGTGCGCATGGGGCCGTGTACCTATTGCGGCTACTGCCTCTATTACGGCTGTGGCAACTTCTCCAAATCCAGCCCGAATGCCTGCGTGATCCCGGCGCTGATGCAGCGCGAGAACTTTACCGTGCTGACCGATTCTGCGGTGGTGCGCGTCAACAAGGCGGAAGATGGTAAAACCGCTACTGGCGTCACCTACCTCGATAAGAACAAGAAAGAGTGGGAGCAACCGGCGGATATCGTGATTCTTTCCGCGTTCCAGATGCAAAACGTCCGCTTGCTGCTGCTGTCGAAAATCGGCATTCCTTACAATCCGGTGACCAAAACCGGCGTGGTCGGGCGCGCGTACAGCTTCCAGACCGTCTCTGGCGCAGCGTTGTACTTCAAAGATGAGAACCTCAACCAGTTTATTGGTGCGGGCGCGCTTTCATCGCAGGTGGATGACTGGAACGGCGATAACTTCGACCATACCGGGCTCGGCTTTATCGGCGGCGCGGGCATTCTGGTGGTGGCGCGCGGCGCGCGGCCTATCGGAAATGCCGATGCGCTGCCGCCGGGCACGCCACGCTGGGGTAAGGAGTGGAAAAAGGCCTATACGCATGCTTTCCAGAACGCCACGTTCATCTTCGGTCAGGGCACCAGCTATTCGCACGAAGATTACTACCTCGATCTCGATCCTGAATACAAAGATGACAACGGCAATCCGTTGCTGCGGGTGACGTTTGACTACAACGATAACGATCGCCGTTCGGCGAAATTTATCGAAGAGAAAAGCGTTGAGATTGGCAATGCGATGGGCGCGGAGTTGGTTATTGGCACCAATTCAGCCTCTGGTGCCTATTCACCGTACAACTTCGCCAGTGACCACACCATTGGTGGTGCGGTAATGGGAACCGATCCCAAAACCTCGGTGCTAAACCGTTATCAGCAGTGCTGGGACACCCACAACGTGTTTGTGTTGGGAGCGTCTTCCTTCCCCAACAATGCCGGGTACAACCCGACAGGCACGATTGGTGCGCTGAGTTTGTGGACGGCGAAAGCCATTATCGAACAGTACCTGAAGAATCCAGGTCCGTTGGTGAAGGTGTGAGATGAAAAAGAGCAAACTTATCGCCGGCGTTGCGGTGATCGCGGCCGCCGTCGCGGCGGGCATGCTGTGGATGAACGGTGATACTTCCGCAGATAACGTAGCAAGCAATGATGTATTGACCAGCCAACCGCCGACGGCGGCAGATGCTGCCGCCGTGGCGCGCGGACATTATGTCGCAATCGCCAGCGACTGTACGGCTTGTCACACAATGCCGGAGAGCAAACTGCCGCTGGCGGGAGGCTATTCAATCAGCACGCCATTTGGCGGCATTTATGCCAGTAACATCACGCCGGATAGTGAAACCGGCATCGGTAGCTGGACTGAACGCGATTTCTTCCGCGCGGTGCGGCACGGTAAAGGCAAAGAGGGCGAGCATCTCTATCCGGCGATGCCCTACAACGCCTACGTTAAGCTAACCGATCAGGATATGCACGACCTGTGGATGTATATGCGCTCGGTGCGGCCAATCAGTAATAAGGTGCCCGAAACCCAACTCGGCTTCCCGTACAACATTCGTCTGGCGATGATGGGCTGGAACCTGCTGTTCTTCAAAAATAGCGGTTTCCAGGCTGATGCCAATAAATCAGCTGAATGGAATCGCGGTGCCTATCTGGTGGAAGGCCCGGAACACTGCGCCGCCTGTCATACAGCCAAGAACATCATTGGTGGTGACAGCAGCGACTATTTGCAGGGCAGCAATCTCGGCGAATGGCACGCGCCCGATATCACGCCTAATCCGCATACCGGCATTGGCAGTTGGTCTGAGCAACAAGTGGTGGATTATCTGAAGCTGGGCAGCAACCATGTGGCGGTGGCGTCGGGTCCAATGGCGGAAGCGGTAACAAATTCGACGCAGCATTTAACCGACAGCGATCTCAAAGCGATTGCGGTGTATCTGAAACAGGTTCCGCCCTCGAAGAATACCAAACCGCAACCTATCGCCGCAGATACGGCACCAATGAAAATGGGCGAGAACGTCTATTCGGCTAACTGCTCGGCGTGTCACAACAGCGACGGTAAAGGGATTCCTAACCTTGCCGCGAGCCTGGCAGGCAATCCGGGACTGATGGCCGATGATACGTCCTCCATCATCACCACTGTGTTGCAAGGTGGGCGCGGTGCGGTCACTGCGGGTAACCCAACCAGCGGCGCGATGCCGTCATTCGCCTGGAAATTGTCGGATGAGCAGGTGGCTGCTGTAGCAACTTACTTACGCAATAGTTGGGGCAACGCTGCGGGGGCGGTGAGCGCCGATGAAGTGGCTAAAGCGCGTGCGCAGTTGAAACTGCCAGCGCAAATGGCGACTCATTAAGTTATCAGGGAGCTTCGGCTCCCTTTTTATCGCTTCGCTAATCTATTCCCGATTATTCTTACCGCCCAGTAAGAATTATCCCGCAAAAGATGTACAACCTAAAAGGGTATGTACAAATAGAACGTTAAGTCCGCAATTTATTATTAGCCTGCAAATATAGTTTTCTGATTAATAAGCGAAGGGTAAAACCAGGATAAGCGAAGCGGTAAATAGGGTGAGATTGATCAAGAAATGATCAGTGATTCGGATTTTTCGCTAGAAATAACTCTCCTGACATCGTTGAATCTGTATTTAAGCGAAGCGTAAACACGGAGTCAGGAGAGTTTTGTGCAGAAGTAAAACGCCGTTAGATGGTTATTCTTTTGCGAAGAATGTTATTTGCGTCGACTAATCTTTCCTCCTTTTCGTCCTGCTTCAATGGCGCGCTCCGGGTCATTCTTGAAGTTGCCGCCGCTCGCCTGACCACCCTTGCGCCCAGCCTCAGCTGCGCGTTCCTTATTCTCTGCGAAGTTGCCTGCACCACCACGACGTTGCGTCTTTTTTTCTTCCTCATCGGGTTGCTTCTTAGCGTCCGTCATTGGTTCTCCTCTCTCTTAAATACCAACTTGATGCAAAATAAATGTAGTGCCATTTTTACCAGTTTCAAGCCTGGACTAATCTTAAGTCTTAATTCTAAGAGGCTTGCTTGTATTACTTCCAGTTAAATTTTCGATTGTCTCTAAATGTAACTAGCATGAGTTATTTTTTGGGGTTTTTTAACGTTAAGAAGAAAGTGGTGCAGGCCGGATAATAAGCGAAGCGGCAAGCGTGTTTGCTTGTAAACTTAATCGCAATTTCCGTTAGTATTACCTTTCCTTCATGCTTGCCTGCTATGTTTAATTAATCTGCTCATGTCGTATTAATTAACGCTTCGCTTATTATGATTTATTACTCCGGATAAGTTGATGTTTAACCCACCTGCCCGCTGACACTGAAACCGCCTCTTCGCGGTTCTTCTCACGAACAGTGCAAGCATTTGTGTCTCTGGCCTGGCGACTTCATCAACTGCCGGGCGCGGCGATCGAAGGCAGTTCGTCGTGTGCTAAAGCGGCGGTCATGCATCTGCTGGTCGCAGCATTTGACGCTGATTTTTAAAGTATGCGATTAGATAAACTATTTCCTTTGAGTCAAATTGCGTTAAATGGCAAAAAAAAGATCATTCTTTCGCTATTCGTAAGGTCCACGTAATCATTTATTTTAAATTAAGCAAAAAAACCAGCTTGCTGCTTTTATATTACTCGCTATCAATAAATGAAAATGATCAATGAAATCGATTTCAACTAAATAGCAGTTTTCACAGGGTGTTTTAATGTGACTGCATCTCTAATGTTAATGAAATAGCTGACGATAACAGCAGGGATGCTGCCGATTAACTTCCGGAGCCTCTTCCATTTTTAAAATAACACCGTTGTCTTCACACCTTTTCAATCAAAATCATTGAGGTTTCTAAATGGACGTAGTTCAAAGATTTTCGCGTAATGTAAAGTTGCGAACCAAACTTACAATATCCTCTGTGTTGAATATCGCGATGCTACTGTTAGTGGCGTTGCTCGGATTAAATTCGCTTTTCTTAGCGGAAACCGGCGTTAATGGCATGATGAAGGATGATTACCCGACCATCGCCTTGGGCAACCAGTTGATTGATGAAATCAACGTAACGGTGCAGCAGCAGGCGCTGCTGCTGAGCCCCATTGATGCGCAGCGCAGAGTGACCATTCAAAGCAATCTTCAGGAAGCATCGAAAAATATCAGCGAAACCTATAAGCAATTAGGCGCGCTGGCAACGGATGAGGAATCCATTGCCTTTCTCAAACGCGTTGAATTGAAGCGTGCTGACTTTCTAAAGGAGCGAAACGCTTTCTTCGAGTTAGTGAATAGTGATGTGACAAAAGCGGTGGATTTCTATTTTTCTACTCTTGCCTCAGCGCAAAGAAATTACATCAATGAAGTTGAGGGTTTCATTAATCTGCAAGAGCAGCAAATGAATGGCTCTTACGATAATTTTATGGCGTCTTACAGTAAAACCAAAATTTCTATGCTGATTATTTTTGTGGTGGCTATTTTAGTATCCGCATTAATTGGCTGGATCATTATCCGCTCGATTACTGTGCCATTAAAACATGTGATCGCATTCCTTGGCCGCGTGGCGGATGGCGACCTCAGTTCTGATTTTTATGAGCAGCGTAAAGATGAAATGGGTCAGTTAATTAATGCCATTCAGCAGATGCAGGAAAAAATGTCGGATATTGTCAGCCATATTCGCATTAGCGCTGAACAGATATCCGGCGGCGCGAGCGAAATAATGTCGGGCACCAACGATCTCGCCGCCCGCACGGAAGAGCAGGCCAGCTCGGTGGAACAAACGGCGGCCTCGGTGGAGGAGTTTAGCGCCACCATCAGCAACACGCGAAATAACACCCACGTGGCCGCCGATCTCTCCGCCAAAGCGGAAAGCACGGTGGGACGCAATGCCAGCATGATGGATAACGTCGCCACCAAAATGGCCGAGATCAATGATTCTGCCAGCCGCATGGCGGACATCATCAACCTGATTGATTCCATCGCTTTCCAGACCAACATTCTGGCGCTGAATGCTGCGGTCGAAGCCGCACGCGCCGGTGAACACGGTCGTGGTTTTGCCGTGGTGGCGCAGGAAGTGCGCGCGCTGGCACAGAAAACGGCCACCTCGTCGCATGAAATCCGCAATTTGATCGAGGAGTCTTCCACGCGCATTGCCGATGGGCGCGATATGGTCACCGACGCCAATAAGTTGATGAACGGCATGATGTCGAATGTGGCCGAGATGAAAGAGCTACTGGTGCAGATTAATCAGGCCAGCACCGAGCAGGCCGACGGCATCAGCCAGATCAACACTGCAATTAGCCAGATTGATATCACCACGCAGCAGAATGCGTCGCTGGTGGAGCAATCGCTGGCCGCGTCGGCGATGCTGAGTGAGCAGGCGGCAAATATGGTGAATAGCGTGAGCGTGTTTACGCTGCGTCAAACCGCTTAAGGCGATGTGGATCCAGAACGGTCTTCGCGTTCTGGATCTTTTTATTAAATAGCCTGATATTCGCCGGTACCTTCTGGCCACGGCGTCAGCAAATCAAAGCCGGTTTCGGTCACTGCGATGGTGTGTTCCCACTGCGCCGACAGCGAGCGGTCTTTGGTGACCACCGTCCAGCCATCGGACAGCACGCTGGTGCCGGCTTTACCCGCGTTGATCATCGGTTCGATGGTGAAAATCATACCCGCTTGCAATTCCAATCCCGCGCCCGGCGTGCCGTAGTGCAGAATCTGCGGATCGCCGTGATACACCTCTCCGACGCCGTGACCGCAATACTCGCGCACTACGGAAAAACCGGCTTTTTCCGCCACCTGCTGAATTGCCGCACCGATATCCCCTAAGGTCGCGCCCGGTTTTACTACTTTGATACCTGCAACCATTGATTCGTAAGTGATATCCACCAAACGTTTGGCGCGCACCGAAGGTTGACCGACGTAATACATGCGGCTGGTGTCGCCGTACCAGCCATCTTTGATGATGCCGACGTCAATATTAACGATGTCGCCATCCTTAAGCTTTTTCTCGCCCGGAATGCCGTGACACACCACGTGATTCACAGAGGTACAGGTTGTTTTGCTGTAGCCGTGGTAGCCGATATTCGCTGGGATCACTTTCAGCACGTTTACCACGTAGTCATGACAAATCGCGTCCAGTTCATCGGTGGTAACGCCCGGTTTGACGTACGGCGTGATGATCTCCAGCACTTTAGCGGCGGCATGTCCGGCGGCACGCGCCAGTTCGATCTCTTCAGCGGTGTGCAGTTTGATGCTCATTGCGCGATTCCCTGCGAGGTGAATAAAGGATGGTCGAGCAGTTGCGCTAAATCCGCGCCGCTGTCGCGTTCAACGCGCATCAGCAAGCGCGTTAATTCCTGATGATTGAGTGACGGATAAATCTCGGCCAGCATGCCGATCTTCATCCAGTGTTCTGCCTGCGCATTGATGGAGCGGCTCATCGCCGTGCTGGCGATGCGCAGATTCTCATGCATCAGGTCGGAAATTTTTACGATGCCCATGATGAAACCTATATATGAAATGTATGCGATATGTATATAGGCTACTCAGGAATTAGCGGATTTGCAAAGGGGAAATTTTTTAGAGGGAAAGCGGCGGCTTTTCCCTCTGACAACGCGGTTCATTGATAGGTTAGCGAAAATGTCGCCGAGGCATTGGCGTTTCCGCCCGCATGTTCGCTTCGGTAATAGCGTGCGATGAGGGTCACCATAAATGGCGACCCTACAAAGGACTGGCGCGTTTTTCGTAGGGTGCGCATTCATGCGCACCGGCATAAAATTTAATGATGGGTGCCTGATTAAGCTTGCGGCTGCCCAACCGGTCCTTTGCTCATGGGGCCGCCGGGAATCGGTTGTTCGGTTTGCACATTAGGGCGACCATCGGGGCCAATAGGGCGGTCAGAGTGATAGCAGCCTGATAACGTTATCAGGGCGGAAAAGATAATAAGCCCACCTAAAAATCGCTTCATATAAACACGTCCTATTGAAGGGTGTAGGAAACAAACGATCAAGCAGTGAAGCCAATCCATGGCATAAAAAATCCTAAGGCGCCTTACTCAGACTTCGTTGGAGGACGACGGCTAATTTTGCCTCCTTTCCGTCCCGCTTCAACGGCTCTTTCAGGATCGTTTCTGAAATTGCCTCCACTGGCTTTGCCTCCCGCTCTTCCAGCTTCTTTCGCACGTTCTGGATCGTTGGCAAAATTCCCTGCGCCGCCTCTGTAGCTCTGTTGTTTCATAGGAAGACCTCTTATCAATGTTCCGTGAGATTTGAGGACTAGCTAGTCACGCTGAAATTTTAGTATGCCGTTGAGGTAAAGCCAGGGCGCAGATGACGATCGTTGAAACGGATCATGAAAAAAATTTTTGGATGTTTATCGATTTAACAGTGATCTCCGTCACATTTTACAATTCCTGACTATACTTCTGCCTTTTGGGTTTCAACCTTTGCGCTCCAGAGCGCGTTCAATATGCAGGGAACAGGAATGGACACATCGCAGCAAAACAGTGACGACGATTCAGCGCTAAGCAATCTCACCGTCAAACAGCGCATCTTCTTCGTTGTACTTGTGGCGACCATGGGCGCGCTGGCCTTTGGTTATGACACCGGGATTATCTCGGGTGCCTTGCCGTTTATGACCTTGCCGCTCGATCAGGGCGGTCTCAATCTCACTCCATTCACCGAAGGTTTAGTCACTTCATCACTGATCTTCGGTGCCGCTCTGGGTGCTTTTCTCAGTGGTTACTTCTCCGACCGCTTCGGTCGCCGTATCACGCTGCGCTCTCTGGCGCTGATTTTTGTACTTGGCGCGATTGGTACCGCGTTAGCGCCGAACCTGCACGTAATGGTGGCGATGCGTTTTCTGCTCGGGATTGCGGTTGGCGGTGGCTCCTCAACCGTGCCGGTGTTTATTGCCGAAATCGCCGGACCAAAACGTCGTGCGCCGTTGGTGAGCCGCAACGAGCTGATGATTGTTTCCGGTCAGTTGCTGGCGTATGTGGTCAGCGCGGTGATGAGTTTCACGCTTAACGATCCGCATCTGTGGCGTTACATGTTGGCGATGGCGATGATTCCGGGCGCGTTGCTGTTCATCGGCACCTTCTTTGTGCCGGCTTCGCCGCATTGGATGGTGGCGGAAGGACGTATCAAAGAAGCGAGCCGTATCCTGCACAAACTGCGTGAAACACCGCGTGAAGTGAAGAAGGAGATGACGGAGATGCGCCAGCACGCCAAGGCGGCGCGTCAGGGGCCTTCCGCGCGTGAACTGCTGCAAGAGAAATGGATTCTTCGCTTGTTGCTGGTGGGCGCGGGGCTGGGCATTGTTATCCAGTTCACCGGCGTGAACGCCTTTATGTACTACACTCCAGTGATTCTGAAAACCACCGGTATGGGCACCAACGCGTCGATTGCGGCAACCATCGGTAACGGCATTGTCTCGGTGCTGGCGACCATGGTGGGCATCAAAGCGGTGGGACGTTTTGGACGTCGCACCATGCTGATGACCGGTTTGACAGTGGTAATCGCCATGCAGCTGGTGCTCGGCTGCGTACTGCTGCTGATGCCACAAGACATGACGCAAAGTATCTTCGCGCTGGCGGCAATTCTGGTGTTCCTGTTCTTTATGCAGATGTGCATTTCGCCGGTGTATTGGCTGCTGATGTCCGAGCTGTTCCCGATGAAAGTGCGTGGCGTGCTAACCGGGGCTGCGGTTTCATTCCAGTGGATCTGTAACGCGGCGGTGGCGTTTGCTTTCCCGCCGCTGCTGTCCGCCACCGGCAATGGCGCATTCTTTATCTTTGCGGCCATCAACGTCGGCTCGCTGATCTTCGTGATCACCATGTTGCCTGAGACTAAAGGCAAATCACTTGAGCAGATCGAAAACGAAATGCGCGAGCGGTTTAGTGAGCAGGAACAGGATCAACAGACCGCCTAACGGTGCTTGAGAATTCCTGGTCACGGGAGGAAGATACGCATCTTTCACCGGGCCAGGATTTCCCATGCTGATCACCGCCGAGAACACGCGCACCTTCAATACCGACATTCGCCTGGCCTGCACGCTGGCCGCAGTTGCCGGCGCACTCAACACCGCAGCGTTTGAAACCGTCGGCTTCTTCTCGGCAAACATGACCGGCAATGTCTCCTCACTTTCCGACCATCTGGCCAAAGCCAATCTGCACGTTGGCCTGTTTTTTCTGCTCATCGTGTTGCTGTTTATCGCTGGATCGTCGGTATCAACGCTGATTATTAACTCAGGCAGACGACGCCAGATTCGCGGTATCTACGCCATTAATATCCTGATTGAAGGCATCGCGTTACTGGTGCTGGGTGTGATTGAAAGCTGGTTCCGCTTTAGCGGCTCCGGCGTGTTGCTGGTGCTTAGCCTGAGTTTTTTGATGGGATTGCAAAACGCCGTCGTGACGCGCATCTCCAACGCGCGCGTCCGTACCACGCACGTTTCCGGCACCGCGACCGATATCGGTATTGAGCTGGCGATGCTGTTTGATGTGCTGCGCCGCAAAGAATCACCCAAAGATGCGCCGCTCTATATTGAGCGGCTAAAGCTGCATTTTTACACCGTACTGGCGTTTTTAGGCGGCGGCGTGCTGGGGATTTGGTTGCTGCAGTGGATGAGTTATCTGCTGCTGATGGTGATTGGTGCGCTACTTAGCGTGCTGGCGTTAGCGGCACTCAAACGCATCTGATCGGTGACCCGCTTCACACTTCTCCACGCTGTTCGCTAATACTGCTTGCCACTTTTTCCGTGCTGTAAGCATGATAGCCCCCGTTAAGGATTGTTACTGTTCGGCAGGCAAAACCTGAGACGCGCCCTTTTTCATTGAAGAGGGCGCGTCTCAGGTTTTTTTTTGCGCGAAAAACGCGCCAATCCTTTGTAGGGTCGCCATTTATGGTGACCGAAAGACGCTTAACTGGCGAGCATTAGGGCATGAGTTTAGGGCATTGTTCAGGAGAAAGAGTGATGCAATATCAGGAACTGGCGGATGACATCGTTAGCGGTGTTGGCGGCAAAGAGAACATTATCAGCGTGATGCACTGCGCCACGCGTTTGCGCTTCAAGCTGAAAAACAGTCAAAAAGCGCAAACCGCCGCGTTAAAGGACAATCCCGGCGTGATCATGGTGGTGGAGAGCGGCGGCCAATATCAGGTGGTAATTGGCAATCAAGTCGCGGAAGTGTATCGCGAACTCACCGCGCGCCATGCGCTGGATAATCAGAACGAGGCCGCAGATAACGCTGCACCGCAAAGCCTGTTTGCACGCTTTATCGATTTGGTTTCCGGCATTTTTACCCCGTTTATCGGCGTGATGATCGCCACCGGCATCATCAAAGGGTTGCTGGCGTTGGCGCTGGTGCTCGGCGTGATGAGCGCCGACAGCGGCAGCTACAAAGTGCTGTTTGTTGCCAGCGATGGTTTGTTCTACTTCCTGCCGATTTTGCTCGGCTACAGCGCCGGTAAAAAATTCGGCGGCAATCCGTTTGTCAGCATGGCGATTGCCGCTGCGCTAGTGCATCCGATGATTCTCGAGGTGCTGCAACAGCAGCAGCAGGGCAATGCGCTGACGTTCATCGGCATCCCGCTCGAAGTGCTGAACTACAGCTCCTCAGTGATTCCGATTATCTTCGCGGCCTGGGTTTCCAGTTTGATTGAGCGCTGGGTGCATCCGCGTTCACCCAGCGCGGTGCGCAATTTCACTACGCCGTTGTGCTGCCTGTTGATCACCGTGCCACTGACGTTCCTGGCGATTGGTCCGGCGGCAACCTGGCTAAGCCGCATGCTGGCCGAAGGCTATCTGTGGATTTACAGCCTGAGCCCAATGATTGCGGGTGCGGTGATGGGCGCGATTTGGCAAGTGTGCGTGATTTTCGGTCTGCATTGGGGATTGGTGCCGATTATGCTCAATAACCTCGCTAACTTTGGTCATGACACGCTGCTGCCATTGCTGATGCCAGCGGTGCTGGGCCAGGCGGGTGCGACGCTGGGCATCTTCCTGCGAACCCGCGAAGCGAAACTCAAAGCGATGGCGGGATCGGCCTTTACCGCCAGCATCTTCGGCATCACCGAACCGGCGGTGTATGGCGTGACGCTGCCGCGTCGTCGTCCGTTTATCTTCGGCTGCATCGGTGGCGCATTGGGCGCGGCGATCCTCGGCTTCTGGCACACCACCATTTACTCCTTTGGTTTCCCGAGCGTGTTCACCTTTATTCAGGTGGTGCCGAACAGCGGCATTGATGCCAGCGTGCTGGCGGCGTTTGCCGGTGCGGCGGTGGCTTTAGTGTTCGCTTGCGTGAGCACCTATCTGTTCGGTTTGACCGAGCCAGCAGCTGCAGTGGCTGCGCCGCCTGCGCCGGTTTCTCCGCCCACCAATCTTACGCGCCGCGAAAGCGTGGTCAGCCCGATGGCGGGCGATGTCATTCCGCTGGAACAGGTTAAAGACGAAACCTTTGCCAGCGGTTTGCTCGGCAAAGGCGCGGCGATTATCCCGCAGAGTGGCCGCGTGGTTTCGCCGATCGATGGCGTGGTGTCGTCGATGTTCCGCACTGGCCATGCGATTGGCCTGACATCGGTGCAGGGCGCGGAAGTGCTGATCCACGTCGGCCTCGATACTGTGAAGCTCGATGGACAATATTTTTCTCCAAAAGTCGCCAACGATCAGCCGGTCAAAGTGGGCGATCTGCTGCTGGAGTTCGATCTCGATGCGATTAAAGCCGCAGGATTTGACCTCACCACGCCGGTGCTGGTGAGTAATAGCGATGATTTTGTGGATGTGTTAACCCTGAGCCGCACGGCCGTGAGCGAAGGCGCTCCGTTGTTGGCCGTGCTGAAATAATGAGGAGCAAGCAGATGACTAAACGTTTCCCGGACGGATTTTTATGGGGCGGCGCCGTGGCCGCCAACCAGGTTGAAGGCGCGTATCAGGAAGGTGGCAAAGGTTTATCGACGTCCGACCTGCAACCCAAAGGCATTTTCGGTGCGCGCGTCGAGCGCAGCGGTGACGATTTTGGCATCAAAGATACTGCCATCGATTTCTATAATCGCTTCCCGGAAGACATCAAACTGTTCGCCGAAATGGGCTTTACCGTGCTGCGTACCTCGATTGCCTGGACGCGCATCTTCCCGCAGGGTGATGAAGCGGAACCTAACGAAGCAGGCCTGGCCTATTACGATCGCCTGTTCGATGAGATGGCCAAATACAACATTACGCCGCTGGTGACGCTGTCGCATTATGAGATGCCGTATGGCTTGATCAAAAAGTACGGCGGCTGGGGCAATCGCATCACCATCGATTGCTTTGAACGCTATGCGCGCGCGGTGTTTACCCGCTTCCAGCACAAGGTGAAACTGTGGCTGACCTTTAACGAAATCAACATGTCGCTGCACGCGCCATTCACCGGCGTGGGTTTGGCAGAAGAGAGCGATCAGCAGGCAATCTATCAGGCGATTCATCATCAGCTGGTGGCGAGCGGACGCGCGGTGAAAGCCTGCCATGAAATCGTTAAGGACGGCAAAATCGGCAACATGCTGCTGGGTGCGCTGCTCTATCCGCTGAGCTGCCGTCCGGCTGACGTGCTGGAAACCTTACAGCAGAACCGCGAATGGCTGTTCTTTGGCGATGTACAGGTGCGCGGTGCGTATCCGGCCTATATGAAACGCTTCTTTGCCGATCGCGGCATCAGCATCGAGATCACTGATGAAGATAAGCGCGACCTGCAAAACACCGTCGATTACATCTCCTTCAGCTACTACATGACCGGCTGCGTCACCACCAATGAAGAGGAGAACCAGAAAGCGCGCGGCAACATTCTCTCGATGGTGCCGAACCCGCACTTGCCGAGCTCCGATTGGGGCTGGCAGATCGATCCAGAAGGGCTGCGCATTCTGCTTAACATCCTGTATGACCGCTATCAGAAGCCGCTGTTTATCGTGGAAAACGGGCTTGGCGCTAAAGATGTGGTGGAAGCGGACGGGCAAATTAACGACTATTACCGTATTCAATATCTCAACGATCATCTGGTGCAGGTGCGTGAAGCGATTGAAGATGGCGTGGAGGTATTGGGTTATACCTGCTGGGGACCGATCGATTTGGTCAGCGCATCAAAAGCCGAGTTCTCCAAACGTTACGGCTTTATCTACGTGGACCGCGATGATGCGGGCAACGGTACGCTGGCGCGTTCGCGTAAGAAGAGCTTCTTCTGGTATCAGGACGTGATTCGCAGTCATGGTGAAGCGTTGAAGTAAGTGGGTTGGTGGTCGCCATTAATGGCGACCCTACAAAGGATTGACGCGTTTTTTGTAGAGTGCGCATTGATGCGCACCTGGTTTACGCCTCGTCCGCATCATCCTGCAGCGCCAGCGTCTCTTTGCGTACCCGCTCAATATGAATGGTGAGGAACATGCGTTCCTCGCTGGAGAGCTCATACAGATATTTCTGCTGAATATGCTGGTCGATTTTCACCGCACATTGATAGGCGAGCGGATATTTGTCACGCACCACATCATGCAGAGATTCATCCTCGCTCCACGCGCCGCGTTTGCCCAACATACGTTGTGCAAAGAACTTCAGATGGTTGACGAAGCGGTTGTAACTCAAGCTCTCGGTGCGGTAATCCAGTTGCAGACGATACTTCACGATATGCAGGATCTCCTGCATAAATTGCGTTATGTGCGATACATCGGCGAAATCGCTGCCGAGTTGCGCATTCACCAGATGGAGCGCGATAAATCCGGCCTCATCTTCAGGTAACTCCACGCCCAGCCGTTTGTGAATCAGCGCTAGCGCTTCGATGCCCAATGAAAACTCTTTTGGATAGAGCGTTTTAATTTCCCACTTCAAGACGTTGCGAATCGGGATGCCTTGCTGATGGCGTTCGATTGCAAAATGGCAGTGATCGCACAGCGCGATTGAGAGACTTTCATGCAGCGGTTGGCCCAGCTGTTGACGCGCATTGGCAATGATCAGTTCGCTGGTGGTGATCACCTCAAGCGGAATATCCGACAGCAATTCGCTGAGCCGGCCCGTCAACGTATCACTTTGCAGCGCAAACACTTTTTCGATCTGCTGTGCATCCAGATCGTCGCCGACGCGTTTCTGAAACGCCAAACCGCGTCCCATCACAACCTGTTCTTTGCCGTTGTCGCCCAGCACTACCGCGACATTGTTGTTGAGGATTTTCGCGATTTTCATTTTATCTGCCCTGAAAATAAAAAACCTGACCCACCGGGAGGACGGCGTGTCAGGTTTTGCCTGCGCTGAACGCAGTAACAATCTCGCAAGATCATAATCGGCTGAGCTTTCCCGACAAGCACAGCGACAGTTAAATGTGAAATGCATCATATTTCCAGCGCGATTAATCATTGGCAATCAGACGCTAACGACGCGGCATTTTATGTTTGTAAGGATAGCGTAAGGAAATGATCAGATTTTTATAAAGTTTGCGTTAAGGCTGCCGATAGTACCGTAACGTTAAATTAACAGGAGTTGCGTTCATGACTGGGATTTCAACATTAGGCGTCGGTTCAGGACTGGGTTTAAGCACCATCCTCGACAAACTGACTGCGGCAGAGAAGCAATCGCTGGCACCGATTTCTAAGCAACAATCGGCGGCGACCGCCAAGTTGTCTGCCTATGGCACGCTCAAAACCGCGATTCAGACTTTCCAGACGGCAAACAACAAATTAAACGATGCCGCCCTGTATACCTCGACGACCACCGCATCCAGCTCAACAGCGTTTAGCGCCGATTCCAACGGCAATGCGCTGGCCGGAAAATACACCATCAGCGTGCAGAAGCTGGCACAATCGCAAACGCTAACCAGCGATGCCAAAACCGATATCAAAGCGGCGATTGGTAGCGATGCTGATTCCCGAACCCTGAAATTTGTCACTGCGGAAGGTAAAGAGAAGAGCATTACGCTGACCAAAGATCAGACCTCGCTTTCCGCCATTCGTGACACCATCAACAAGTCCGACGTTGGCGTCACCGCCAGCCTGATTAAGGTGTCGGCCACTGAATACCGTTTGTCACTGACTTCATCTGCATCCGGCACCGGCAATGCGGTGAAATCGCTGAGCGTGACCGGCGATGATACCTTGCACGACTTTATCGGCTTTGATGCGACAAATGCTGGCAGCAGCGGCATGACGCAAAGCGTCGAGGCGCAGAACGCCAAGCTGACCGTGAATAATGTTGCGATTGAGAGCAGCAGCAACGTGATCACCGACGCAGTGGAAGGCATCACGCTAAAACTCAACGATGAAACCAGCGGCAACCAAACGCTGACGGTAAGCAGCGATACCAACAAGGCGAAAACCGCTATTACCGATTGGGTAAATGCCTATAACTCGCTGCAGGATACGATGGCGAGTTTGACCAAATATACGGCGGTGGACGCGGGTAAAGACCCGGATGGCAAAAATGGTGCGCTGCTTGGCGATGGCACATTGCGTAACATTCAGGTGCAGATGAAAAGCATTCTGGCTAACAGCTCGGGTTCCAACGTCTACAAGACGTTATCGCAGGCGGGTATTACTACCGATCCGACCAGCGGTAAGCTCAATCTGGATGCCGCCAAATTGACCACCAGTTTGCAGGTGAAGCCTGAAGCGATCCGAGACATGTTCGCCGGCGATGGCAAAAAAACCGGTGTTTCGACGGTGCTGAACACCACCTTCACCGCGTTCCTTAGCAGCAAAGGTGTGCTGCAGGGCGCGACGGATACCATCAGTAAAAAACTGAATACGCTGACCGATCAGTACAATACCGCCAGCAAACGTATCGATGACACTATCGCGCGTTATAAAAAGCAGTTCACCAATCTGGATAAGATGGTTAGCGTGCTGAATAACACCAGCAACTATCTTACCGAGCAGTTCAGTAATAGTACGAAGACTAATAAGTAAGCGTAAATCGGTCGCCATAAATGGCGACCCTACGGTAATTTGGCGGGTACGCGCAATGGGCGTTCGTAGGGTCGCCATTCATGGCGACCTCTGTCTCAAACAATAACCTTACTTCTTCTTATTCAACATCGACTTCAAATCGGCAAACGGATTATAGGTGGCTTCACCGACATCTTTTTGCGCATCTTCCCCTGCTACAACCGTTGTACCGTACTGATCCGCTTCGGTGTACTTCGAATGTTCGTGGTCGTGACAATACAGGCACAACAACTCCCAGTTACTGCCATCTTCCGGATTATTGGTGTGATCGTGATCGATGTGATGAACGGTTAATTCGCGCAGATTGGAATAGACAAATTCGCGCGAGCAGCGGCCGCATACCCACGGATAGATTTTTAATGCTTTTTCACGATAGCCGCTTTCCAGCCGCGTGTAGTTTTTAGGGATCAGAGCCATGCCGATGTTGCCTGTTAGAAGGAGATAAAGTGACATGTTATCCGCACAGCCCAAACCTGCCAATGATGTTTATCATCCCTGAGCATCCCTTCTAAAAAAACCTCCTACACTAGGTTGTATCTACGCGGAAATAAATTCCGCCCGCCCCAGATCGATGGAAATTCGCTAATAAAATGATGCCCGTAAATGATCCTCCGTCGGCAAGCCGGATGCAGCGTATCGCTTTGACCATGATGGTTGCCATGCTCGCTACTCTGCCTGTCTGGACTCACAAAATTTATTATCGGGATGACCTTTACCGGATACTGGATGGGGATCGGTCAGTGTGGATGAGCAACGGAAGACCGGGCACCTGGTTATTAGAGGCTTTGGTCTCTTTTGGTAATACGGTCAGCGATGTTTCTCCGCTTAATTTACTGCTTGGATTGCTGGTGCTGAGTGTTGCAGCTGTTTTCTTCACTGAAAAACTTAAAATTCCCCTGATTGGCTACTGGTCATTTGTGCCGCCGCTTTTTGTGGTGCTCAATCCCTTTCTGGCGCAGGGAATGCTGTATACCTTTGACAGCCTCACCATTCTTTTGTCATTCGCGGGCGCGATGCTGGCAAGCATGGTGAACCGATCGAAGCCGTTTCAGGAGGTCATTTACACGGCGCTAATATTACTGCTGATTCAGACGCTCTATCAGCCAGGACTTAATGTCTATATTGCTTGCGTAGCGTTGCTGGCTATTTCACGGTTGAATAATGATCAATCTACATGGACGTGGCTGGCCGGGAAAATAGTGGCGCTGGGCATTGCCATTCTGGTCTATAAACTGGCGATGAATTATTTATTGCCGGTTAAGATCGACTGGTACAGCATGAAACACAGCAAGCTGTTACTGCCCAATTCAGAGTCTTTGCCAGTCATCATCGAGACGATTAAAACGTTTAGTCGCCTTTTTCTTAGCGCCTATCCGCGCGGCCTGATGATACTTTTATTGTTGCCTTTGTTGATGCTTTTTTCAGGCCTTATTTTGATGGCACGCAACTTAAAACAGCAGCGGAAATTGACGGTAAGCGCGGCCATTTTGATGTTGAGTGCAGGATTGATCGTCATCATCGCTATCCCCGGTCTTTCTTTGGCATTAGCCACTCCCTTATTTGCGCCACGCATGTTGGGCGCCTGCAGCATAACTTTCCTGTTCTGTTTCTACGTATCCGTGCTTGCTTTACCTGCAATAAAAAACTGGCTGGCGGGATTCAGTATCATTTTCCTGTTTTATCATCTGGTGGTGATGTCAATAACTTTCAACACGGTGGTGAATGACCAGCGTTACCAAATGGATGTGATGAATCAGATTAAAATCTCGCTGTCGGCTCCTGGCGCACAATCGATTGATTCTCTGGCGTTTGTTGGTCAGCTGAATGATGCCCCTGAAGTACAAACTAATATTCGTAATTTCCCCATCATCGATCATATACGAATGAAAATGCTGGGTGAGTCTGAACCGTGGATTTGGCTGGCTTTGATTAAAAACGCTGGTTTGAGGTTGAAAGCGGTGAACGCAACCGAAGAGATGAGAGTCATTAAACCGCGTGAATATCTTTCGCAGGGACCGGATTTTGACGCCTTTCAGGATGGTCAAACGATGGTGATTGATTTCAGAAAGTCGGGTGGGCAGGTTAACAAATAATGATTCAGCTGCTCGGTCCGGGAATGACTGTCATATCCCGGACCGAGTTTTGTATATGGTGCTATTTGGCCGCGTTATTTATTCAGCAGCTCTTTACGCACAATCTCCGCACCGGCGCTTAATGCATCCAGCTTGCCTCTTGCCACGCCTCGCGGCAAAGGAATCATGCCGCAGTTGGTGCAAGGATAGAGTTTGTCGGCGTCGACAAACTGCAGCGCTTTGCGCAGCGTCGCGGCAACTTCTTCAGGCGTTTCAATGGTATTGCTTGCCACGTCAATGGCACCAACCATCACTTTTTTGCCGCGAATCAGTTCCATCAATTCCATCGGCACATGTGAGTTTTGGCATTCCAGTGAGATGATATCAATATTCGACTTCTGCAGTTTAGGGAAGATCTCTTCATATTGACGCCACTCGGTGCCCAACGTCTTTTTCCAGTCGGTATTCGCTTTGATGCCATAACCGTAGCAAATATGCACAGCGGTTTCGCATTTCAGCCCTTCGATGGCTCTTTCCAGGGTAGCGATACCCCAATCATTCACTTCGTCGAAGAACACATTAAATGCCGGCTCATCAAACTGAATAATATCGACGCCCACCGCTTCTAACTCTTTGGCTTCTTCATTGAGAATTTTAGCGAATTCCCATGCCAGTTTTTCACGGCTTTTATAATGGTTGTCATAAAGCGTGTCGATCATGGTCATTGGACCCGGCAGCGCCCATTTAATTGGACGGTCAGTTTGCTGGCGCAAAAACTTAGCATCTTCAACGAACACCGACTTTTGACGACTTACCGGACCCACAACGGTTGGAACACTGGCATCATAACGATCGCGGATTTTTACGATCTCGCGCTTCTCAAAATCCACGCCGTTGAGATGTTCAATAAAGGTGGTAACAAAGTGCTGACGCGTTTGTTCGCCATCACTGACGATATCAATACCTGCCTGTTGTTGATCTTCCAGGCACAAACGCAGCGCATCTTGTTTACCGTCGGTTAATTCCTGATCTTGCAATTTCCACGGCGACCACAATGTTTCGGGCTGAGCCAGCCACGATGGTTTTGGCAAACTACCAGCAGTGGAAGTCGGTAATAATTTTTTCATAGCAGGTGACCTTATATTTTTATGGGTGATCAAAGAACGGGAGTAGCAAACCATTGCTCAAGAATAGTTTGGTAAGGCTTAATAAAGCGCTCTTCCGTGAACTTCCCTTGTTCAACTGCCAAATGGCTACGTTCTTCTCGATCATAAACAATTCGCGTTAAAGAATAATCCTGATGATTTAAGCTTGGCTGATACTGATTACCGGCGGCCGAGTTAGCATTGTAAATCTCAGGACGGTAAATCTTTTGGAACGTCTCCATGGTGCTGATGGTACCGATAAGCTCAAGATTGGTGTAATCACTGAGTAAATCGCCATGGAAATAGAAAGCCAATGGCGCAGCACTGTTTGCCGGCATGAAATAACGCGCCCGCAGGCCCATTTTTCCGAAATATTCATCAGTCAGTGAGAGTTCATCCTGCTGATATTCGATGCCCAGTACCGGATGTACATTACCGGTACGATAATAGGTGTTTTTACTTGATACGCTCAGGCAGATAACCGGTGCTTTATTGAAGTTAGCTTTGTATGCGTCTGAGTTAACGAAGTTTTTGAAGATATTCCCATGCAGGTCGCCAAAGTTATCTGGCGTACGGAATTCAGTGTGACTCTTATTATGCTCTGACAATACAACGCTGAAATCATAATCACGCACGTAAGAAGAGAAGTTATTGCCTACAATCCCTTCGATGCGCTCGTTGGTTTTTTTATCAACGATATTGGTTTTCAATATTTCAATGACCGGGAAGGTATTGCCATTGCCTTCAGCACCGAGATTCAGTTCAGCGGTAATAATCTCCAGCTCAACCGCGTAACGATCGCTTTTCGGATTGTCCCAATGCGCCAGAGAATTGAAGCGGTTATCAATCATCACCAACGCGTTGCG
This sequence comes from Pantoea sp. SOD02, assembly GCF_024707505.1. Lineage (GTDB taxonomy): Bacteria > Pseudomonadota > Gammaproteobacteria > Enterobacterales > Enterobacteriaceae > Pantoea > Pantoea symbiotica. The sequence goes on from NZ_CP102605.1 coordinate 186,231, forward strand.
CAGATTCTCCTGACGCTTCTCACCCCGGGCCAGATTCGCAAAGTTGGTGGTGATACGTGTATTGCCAGAAGGATTGTAATTTTCGTCGAAACGAAGGCTCTTAACCGTAAAAGTAAAGGCGTTATTCATTTTAGTCTGCTGTCCTGGTTATAAATATAAGGCCTTGCTGTGGCTAGGTTTTTTAGGCTTTCCCCATGTTCTTATCGGGTACTCTCAATCAGCAGGCTTCATATTATTTTAAGTTATTAACGATGGTACTTTTATGCCTGAGTCACTGGTTGAAAAAAAGTGATTTAATTTCATCGAACATGAAGGAATTTCATGATGAGAGTGATGATGAAAATCGTGCGTTCAGCAGTCAGCCCGTGCGGTCTGGCACAGACTTCATCATTGCAGGTATACTCTTCCCAAATTTTTTAACGGGTCAGACACGAAAATGGCAAAACTCACCTTACAAGAGCAAATGCTGAAAGCAGGCTTAGTCAGCAGCAAAAAAATGGACAAGGTCCAACGAACCGCTAAAAAATCACGCGTTCAGGCTCGTGAGGCCAGAGAAGCGGTGGAAGAGAATAAAAAGGCGCAGCTTGAGCGTGATAAGCAGCTGAGTGAACAGCAAAAACAGGCGACATTAGCTAAAGAGTATAAAGCGCAGGTTAAGCAACTGATCGAAATGAACAAAATCGATATTTCAAAAGGCAATATTGGTTTTAATTTCACCGACAATAATCTGATCAAAAAAATCGACGTGGATAAGCTGACCCAGACGCAGCTGATTAATGGCCGCCTTGCCATCGCGCGACTGAGCGTTGATAGCAATGGTGAGAGTCAATACGCGATTATTCCTGCCAGCGTTGCGGATAAAATCGCACAGCGAGATGCAAGCAGTATCGTATTGAACAGTGCGTTGAGTCAGGAAGAGCAGGATGAAGACGATCCGTACGCTGATTTCAAAGTGCCAGATGATTTGATGTGGTAATAAAAACGCCGGTTGCGCTGTCAGAATGGGCAGGCATTGCTGACGTTTACAGACTCACCGCTTACCGGATGAATAAAATTCAACTCGCTGGCGTGTAACATCAATCGCGGCGTTTGTTCGCTTCCTGGCAGCAAGCGCCCGCCATACAGATCGCAACCCAAAATCGGATGGCCCAACTGCTGGCAGTGAATGCGCAGTTGATGGGTGCGTCCCGTTTCTGGCGTGAGTTCTACCCGCGTTAATGGCAGCATCCCTTCATGCGTGCGCTCAATGATGCGATAACGTGAGCGAGCAGGTTTGCCATTGACTGCGCAAATCGTCATCAGCGGAAACAGCGCCGGATCTTTAGCAATTGGCGCGTCGATCACACCTTCATCATCAGCCAGATGCCCGCACAACAGCGCGCGATAAATCTTGGTCACGCTGCGCTGGCTGAACTGCTGGCACAATGCGGCATTAATCGACTTGTTGCGGGCAATCACCATTAACCCCGAAGTACCGAAATCCAGCCGATGCACCAGCGTACAGCCGGGGAACAGCTTTACTAACCGATGATGCACTGAATCGAGATTGAGCGGATTTTTCCCCGACAGGCTGAGCAAGCCAGCAGGCTTATTGATTAGCAGCAGATGTTCATCCTGATAGAGAATCTCAATTTCGTCATCGCATGGCGGGGCAATAAAGTGATCGATAATGGTAGACATCAAAACGCCCGGCTGAGGAAGGGAGGCGGATAATAGCGAATTTTCAACTAGCTGGCGAATCTGGCGGATAAGCACTCGCATAGCCAAAAATTATCGTCCAGACTTACAGCAAAGACGTGGTCTGCGCAGGCAATGTGCTTTACACTGCGCGCTGAAAAAACTGAGTAGATAACGATTAGGTAGGCGGCAATGGCGATGAACGGAACGATCACAACCTGGTTTCAGGATAAAGGTTTTGGATTTATCAAAGATGAAAATGGCGATAACCGCTATTTCCATGTGATTAAGGTCGCTAACCCTGAGCTGATCAAGAAAGATGCGGCGGTGACATTCGAGCCGACAACTAATAACAAGGGTTTGTCAGCCTATGCGGTGAAAGTCTCGCCCGAGAGCAAATATATCTATATTGCAGGTGAGCGTCTTAAGCTTACGTCGATCAAGTCTTACGTGGTTTACAGCGAAGAAGTACCGGTTGAGACGCGTATCGATAAAGAGAATACCGTGCTGTCTGTTGGTATTTTGATGAATAGCATCAAGCCGAAAACTGATGTTAAGCCGGATGAAGTCCGCTCACTAAAAAAACTGGCGATTACCACTTTTCAGGGAACAACCTTAATTTTCACGGCAGATGAAATCGATATTGATGCCACTGTGAAAATGCTGAAGGTCTGAGAATATTTGGATTTTGTGCCGAAATCCTGCGCTTTATATATGCAGGATTACGGCATCAATTAGGTTGCGATAAATCTCTTTTCAATAATTTCACTTCCGGCTTTAGGCTGTTGGCCTCTCATTCCATGCATCGGTGTATTGAATGTTGCCATCAACATATTTCCACGTGATCTTCGCATAACGAAGCGCAACGCTTTCCATATGTCCGGTTCCAGGACAATTACGCGTATCATGCATGATCGGCGATATGGATATGACCTTTACATCTTCCATTAATATATTGAAGTACTCTTCTTCTTGACCGGCGTCACTGATTCGATACCACTTAATTTCAGCCTCCTTTAACGTTTGACCCGTTGCCACCGCTTTATATAAATAAGGGGATGCGGAATCAATTTCTTTTTCGAACATAAACGGAGCATGTTGCCGCGTCCCTGTTAGCTTCCCAGTGTTGTTGTCGGTTGGAATAGAGAGAAGATGCTGCACACCACGTAATTCAATGCTGCCTTCACGATGCATGACATCTGAACCGCCTCTGATGACCGCTCCGCCATCATCTTTGATAAACATGTGAACAGGTATAGCCATTTGAATCTCCTTAGTTAGTTGTACAACCAACGCCCAGCCTTTGCCGATTCCGCGAACATACGGACAGTTAGTGGCTTCACGGTTTGTTGTATGGGTTCCTTCGAAAAGTATTTTCGGAAAACTGTTTCTGTTTTCCAGGGATAATAAGCGTCAAAATTTATTACTGTTGTATCGACATTATATTTTTTTCCAAAATCCTCAATCGCATAAGGTAACTCATCCCATCCGGCATAGCCCTGAAGAGGAGTATCAAATTCAATCTGGATGGGTTTTAATCTCCATGTGGTCATAAGAGAAAGCTCTTCTCGGAAAAAGTCTAATACTTGTTGTTCATCTACCATACTCGATCTTCTTCTCTGACGATCATGTTATAGGTTGATACTGTTTTATAAACTATTCGAGCGACATCATTTGTCAGTAATGCCCATCCTACAACAGGAACAGTACGACCAACAAAAGCACCAAGATTGTTGGTCCACATAGGCTTGAGTAACTTAATGCTAGTGTTAGTAAATGTTGGCAAGGGACGGGGTAATTTCACGTTCAACAATTGACGTGAATATTTAGAAGCAATTGAAGTGCCAGGCGTAGCATTGCCGGGCTTACCTCGTGTACTAAGAAGAGGAAGACCAAGAATAATGCTGCTCACCGCAACAATGTTATTTATGCCGCCAACATGCTCATCAATTTTTTCCAACAATATCCAAAAAAATAACTCGCCAGCCGAAACATTGCTGACTCCTTTGTAGAAGTACGTCCCATTAAGCTGCTCAACCGTATCCATAATCATCCTCCCTGAATGACAGGTAGCCAGATTACAGCGGGATGAACGCTAATTTTTGTTCAAAAGAGAGGAGTGGAACGACTAATAGCGGAGTAGATATTGAAAAGTTTGCCAGGCAAATGAAAATAGGTCGCCATGAATGGCGACCCTACATTGCCGTAGGGTGCGCATTCATGCGCACCGGTTAAAACACCTTAAAAACTCTGCCAATCCGCATCATTCACCACCGCAACGCGCGATGGCTTAACGTATGAAGCCTTATGCACCACAGCCTGCGTCTGATTAACCTCGCCTGCACCCGCAACATGGAATTTACCCACCAGCTGATTCAGATTCCCGGCTTGCTCCTGCAGCGACTGCGAAGCGGCAGAAGCTTCTTCCACCAGCGCAGCGTTCTGTTGCGTGACATCGTCCATCTGATTCACCGCTTGCTGCACCTGCACAATGCCCTGGCTCTGCTCAACGGCGGCGGCGGCAATCTCTTCCACCAGCTGGCTCACCTGATGAATCGCATCGTTCATCACGCTCATATTGCGGCCGACGTCGCTGGCCTGCGCGGCACCGGCTTCGGTCAAACGATGGGACTCTTCAATCAGCGTCTTTATTTCGCGCGCGGCGGTGGTGGAACGCTGCGATAAGCTACGCACTTCACCGGCTACCACGGCGAATCCTTTGCCATGTTCCCCGGCACGCGCGGCTTCAACGGCAGCATTCAGCGCCAAAATATTGGTCTGGAAAGCAATGCCTTCAATGATCGAGACAATTTCGGTCACTTTGCGCGAGCTACCACGAATGTTATCCATGGTTGAAAGCATGGTGGTCAGTGATGTGCTGCTCTTCTCCGATAATCCGCTGGCGTTGGCGGCAAGCTGACTCGCCTGGCGGGTGTTATCGGCGGTTTGACGTACCGTTTCACTCAGCTCAGTCATGCTGGCGGCGGTTTGTTCCAACGATGCCGCCTGCTGTTCTGTACGTGATGAGAGATCTTCATTGCCAGCGGTGATCTGTACCGATGCGCTACTAACCGATTGTGATGCCTGACGCACGGACGAGAGGGCGCCTGATACGCGATCCATCAAGACGTTAAACGAGTGCGCCATATTGCCCACTTCATCACGACGACTTTCATCCGCCTTCAAGGTTAAATCGAGGTTCTCGCTGGCCGCCATCATCACCTTGCCTGCCGCAGACAAGCTGCGACGAATGCGCAGTACGGTGAACAGCGACAGCACACCAAAAATCAGCACGGTCGCGATAACGCCAGCAATGGTGGTCCACAGCACCGAATGGAAGGTGCTGCGGTTGGTGGCGCGCAGTTCATCGCCGATGGTGATATTCAGCTGTAGCTGTTTTTGATAATCACTAATCAGCTGTCGGATTGCGGCACCGATGCCGGTTTGTCCGGTGATCAAATCCAGACTGATGTCATTCTGATGGGCGCGTGATGCCGCTAAGAAGGGCGGAAGCGCGGCGATGACATGCTCAATATTGGTGTAAGCAACTTCCGTTAAGCGCTTATCTTCATCATTGGAGATATCGTTAGCCATGTAGTAATCGGTTTGTGATTTCAAATCCGCCAGCTGTTTTTGGATCTCACCCTCAATCGCCGGCATTTTACTGTCGTCGGTCTGGCTTTTGTGTTTGTACAGCGTTAACGCCAGCTGGTTACTGCCATCAATCAGTTTTCCCAGATCTTTGATCGAGGGAATCGCATTGGCCTGTACGTATTCAAAACGATCCTGAAAACCTGAAAGCAGAGAAATGGCGAGCACAGCTTGTAGGATGATGGCAGCAAACAGTATGGAAAAGGTGGCAAACAGACGTTGGGAGATGTTCATTTTATTATCCTTAATCTTAAGGCATCCCGGCTTTGACAGCACAGGGTAGAGGGCAGATTAATAACCATCGGCAGTTTGAGGAAATTAGTTAATTTTTTTATCGAGGATTTATGCCTTCGGTTATTTATCACACCAATTATTAACATCATCCCACACTGATGACTGATTCAGATGCGTGATAAGTAATGGACTACAAGACTCGGCTTGCTCTCCGATATTTTCCTACAGACCCGCTCTTTATCATTTCGGCAATGGTTAAAAATTGCTGGGTATAGAGAGAGTAAATCCTATGAATAAAGTATTTCGTGTGGTCTGGAATGCAGCGATGCAGCGTTTTGTTGTGGCTTCAGAACTGGCTAAGGGCAAAGTTAAATCAAGTTCCTCAGCTGTTACGGCAGGTAACTCAACTTATAAAACGTTTGCTGTTTCTGGGGTTGCTCTGGCAATGGCCTTAGCGTCGCCCTCTGTATTTGCCGTATCAATTATCGCAAATGGTGCAACCCTGACTTATGACGGTCAGGATATTACCGCGACCGGTTCAGGTGAGTTTGCGCGTGGATTGAGTGCCACTAACAATGGTGTAATTAATTTCAGCAACGGTAGTGTCACCACCACTGCTGCCGCTGGATTTGGTGCCTTCGTTGATACCAATGCCACCATTAAACTGGATAACACCACGATCAATACTGCGGGCACTAACGCGCAAGGCATCTATGCCAAAGGCGCGGGTAGCGTAACCGGTGATGGTGTGCATATCACCACCAGCGGCAAAACCGCCTACGGTATTCAAACCAGTAATGGTTCTGTGGCTCTGGCTAATAGCTCGATTAAGACCACTGGTGCGAGCGCTGCTGGTGTGGTGGCTGCAGGTACAGCGGGAAATGTCACGTTAACCAATAGCACCATCACTACCGAAAATAGTAGTGCACAAGGGATCTATGCCAATACGGGAATTGTCAGCGCCGATGGCGTGCAAATCACCACCAACGGCAGTACGGCGTACGGAATTCAAAGCAGTAATGGTGATGTAACACTAACCAATAGCTCAGTTAATACCACAGGTGCGAGTGCGACCGGTGTTGTCGCCATGGGCACTGCAGGAAAGGTTACCATCACTGACAGCATCATTAAGACTGCGGCGAATGGTGCACAAGGTATCTATACCAAAGATGGCGCTAATGTAACGGGCGATGGTGCATACATCACTACCAACGGAACTACAGCTTATGGCGTACAAAATGCCAATGGCTATATGACGCTGACTAACAGCTCAGTCAACACCACAGGTGAAGGTGCTATTGGTGTAGTTGGCACGGCAGCAACTGGCGGTACAGCCATCAGTGACAGCCTCATCCATACCACGGGTGATACCGCACATGCGCTCTTCGCTTCAGGCGGCGCTCAGATGACGGTGAATAACAGTGAGATTACCGCTGAAGGTCACTTTTCAAATGGAGCTAAAGCATCAGGTGCAGGCAGCGTCCTGAACGTTAATAACAGCAACATCACTACGTCAGGGGCTTCAGCTGAAGCAGTGTTAGCTTACGGTGGCGGCACGGTTAATCTGACTAACACCAATATCTTTTCTGACCGCATCAACTCTTATGGCTTGCGCGCCAATGGTGCCAATGCTGTGGTGAATTTTGATGGTGGCACCATTACCACGACCGGGCCTACCGATTCTGTTCAGGCATTGAACGCAGGCAGCGCGATAAATATTCGTAATGCCACCATCAACACAGCGGTTAAAGGGTTAACAACTGTCTCAGGTCAAATCGCTGCAGAAAACGTTATCATCAATAACAGCGGTGAAAATGTAGCCGATACCATGGAGACAGATAATTTAGCGACGTTGGGAGCAGGCGTTTCAGCGCGCTTAAGTGGCGCTAATATCACAATTAAAAATAGCCAGATCAATAGCAATCGCGGCAACTTGCTCGGATTACGCTCCAGCGAGGGTGCCAGCGTTGCACTCGATAATGTGGCATTTAATCACTCATCTAACGGTGCTGGTTTAGTTGCCTATAGTGGTGGCAACATCAGCGGCGATCGCGTCAGCATTAACCTGGCAGGTCAGGATGGCGCGGCATTGTCTTCGGGTATTTGGATGGGGATGGGCGCTGGCGACAACAGTGTTGATTTGAGCAATTCGCAGATCACACTGACCGGCGCAAACAGTGCTGCCTTACTGTTCCAATCCGATGCGGTGAGCAATAACGCTTTATCCCTGAGCAACAGCGCGATCAGTGCTAGCGAAGGCACAGCGGTGATGGTGTCTGGCACTGCCGATACTAACGTCACCACATCAGGATCGCTGTTAACCGGCTCGACGCTGTTATCCGCTGGCGTGGGTAATTCAGGCACTGTCAGCAATGTCGAACTCACTGGCGATAACGGCTCGGTATTCAACGGTGATGTGGTGATTGATCGCGCCAACACCGCGAAAAACATCATCAACCTCGACAACAATTCCGTATGGAACGGGGCGACGAGTTCACTGGAAACGCTGAACGTCTCAAACGGCAGCGCCTGGAATGTCAGCAAAAGCTCCGCCGTCGATAATCTGACGCTGGATAACGGCACCCTGAACATGACGGCGCCGGGTACCGACTATAGCGAAGTCACGGTTGGCAATCTGACCAGTAATAACGGCACGCTCGATTTCAAAACCCATTTAGGTGACGACGCGTCAGTCACGGACGATCTCATTATTACCGGCGATTACACCGGTAACAGCAAAGTTGTGGTGCAGAATGCGGGCGGTACTGGCGCGCCAACCATTAACGGCATCGAACTGATTCGTGTCGATGGCAACGTCAACGGTACCTTTGCTCAGCAGGGGCGTATTGTGGCGGGCGCCTACGATTATCATTTAGTGCAAGATGGCAATAAATGGGTGCTGCGTGATGATGTGGTCGGCGGCGTAGGTGGCGACACTGGCGCTCCGGTGGTGGGTGACGGTTCAGGTGCCCCAATTGGCGGCGGTTCAGGCGCACCAATCGGAAGTGGTTCTGGAGCAGTACCGGTTAAAGGCAAACCGATTACACGTCCGGAAACCGGCAGCTACGCAGCTAACCTTGCGGCAGCGAACACGCTGTTCACCACTTCGCTGGATGATCGCTTGGGGGAAACACACTACATCGGCGCAGATGGTAAGAAACACGCTACCAGCCTGTGGCTGCGTAACGCAGGTGGGCACACGCGCTTCAGCGATAGTTCTGGCCAGCTGAAAACCACCGGCAACCGTTATGTGATGCAGTTGGGCGGCGATATTGCTCAGTGGAGCAGCAACGGTGCGGACCGTTTCCACCTTGGCGTGATGGGCGGCTACGTTAATGCGCAAAGTAACACGCACTCCAACGTAACGGGTTACACGTCGAAAGGTCAGGTGCACGGTTACAGCACCGGCGTTTACGCGACCTGGTTGCAGGATAACGCGGACAAAACCGGTGCGTATGTTGATAGCTGGATGCTCTACAACTGGTTCGATAACAGCGTGAAAGGTGATGGCATCGCGGAAGAGAGCTACAAATCCAAAGGCATTACCGCCTCCGTTGAAGCCGGCTACGCCTTCAAAGTTGCGGAGATGAGCGAGCGTTCCAGCTTCTATCTGCAACCGAAAGCGCAGGCAACCTGGATGGGCGTGAAAGCGGATGACCATAAAGAGCACAACGGTACGCGCGTGGTCGGTGAAGGTGATAACAACGTGCAAACGCGTCTGAGTGTGCGCGCCTACATCAAAGGCCACAACGCCATTGATGATGGCAAAAACCGCACCTTCGAACCGTTTATCGAAGCCAACTGGGTTCATAACACCGAAAGCTACGGCAGCAGCATGAATGGCGTCAGCGTTCAGCAAGCCGGCGCGCGTAACCTCGGCGAAGTGAAAGTGGGAGTCGATGCCAAGCTGAATAAAACCGTCAATCTGTGGGGCAATATTGGTCAGCAGATGGGGGATAAAGGTTACAGCGATACCAGCGCGATGGTGGGCGTGAAGGTTAATTTCTGATTGGTTGGGTAGCAGGTCGCCATGAATGGCGACCCTACGACAATGAGCCGGTTCGCACCGGCTCATTGATCATTACGGCCTGCGGAACAGCGCCATACTGCGGCCTTCCAGCTCGAAATCCTTCTCTTTAGTAATCACCAATCCCTTCTCAACGCCTTCTGAAGTCGAGAGCTCCAGCACCCAGCCGCCTTCACCAAACTGCGGAATACGGAACGGCACGTTGCCTTCGTACGGATTAAACAGCATCAACACATCATGCCAGATACCTTCCTCCGTCTCTAAATCCGGGCGACCGAGATACACCCCGAGCGTGGTGCCATCATCCCATTGATCGGCCTGCTGGAAGCCGCCACCGGCGTTAAACCATTTGATTTCCATCCCATCGCGCCAGCTCTCACGTCGCAGCAGCGGCTGTTTAGCCCTTAACGCCAGAACATGCCGGGTAAAGTCGCGCAGCGCATCAGCGGAAGGCGGCAGGTTTTCCCAATGCAGCCACGAAATTTCGCTGTCCTGACAATAACCGTTGTTGTTGCCAAGCTGGCTACGACCAAACTCATCGCCCGCCAACAGCATCGGCGTGCCGTGGGAGAACAGCAGCGTGGCGAGGAAGTTGCGTTTCTGCCGCTCGCGCACCGCGTTAATGCCTTCATCGTCCGTCGGGCCTTCCGCGCCGTAGTTGTACGAACGGTTCTCGTTATGGCCGTCGTTATTGTCTTCACCGTTGGCTTCATTGTGTTTCTCGTTGTACGACACCAAATCGTTCAGCGTGAAGCCATCATGCGCGGTAAGGAAGTTGATGCTGGCCCACGGACGGCGACCGCGTTGGTCGTAGAGATCGCCGGAACCGAGCAGGCGCGCGGCGAAATCATTCGTGACCATGTCACCTTTCCAGTACTCACGCACCGTATCGCGATACTTATCGTTCCACTCCGCCCAGCCTGGCGGGAAGCCGCCAACCTGATAGCCGCCCGGCCCGATATCCCACGGCTCACCAATCAGCTTCAACCTGGACAGCACCGGATCCTGCATGATGGCGTCAAAGAAGCCACCGCGCTGGTCAAAGCCTTCTGGCTCGCGTCCTAGCACGGTGCCGAGATCAAAGCGGAAGCCATCAACGTGCATCGATTCGGCCCAATAACGCAGCGAATCCAGGATCATCTGCAGCACGCGCGGATGCGAGGTATTCACGGTGTTGCCGGTGCCGGTGTCATTGATGTAGTAGCGATGCTGATCCGGCAGCGTGCGGTAATAGGAGTAGTTATCGATGCCTTTAAACGACAAGGTTGGACCGAGTTCATTACCCTCGGCGGTGTGGTTATAGACCACATCAAGAATCACTTCGATACCGGCATCGTGGAAGGCGCGCACCATATCGCGGAAGCCCTGAATGCCGCGCGGACCAAAGTAGCGTGTGGCCGGGGCGAAGAACGCCAGCGTGTTGTAGCCCCAGAAGTTTTTCAGGCCGCGATCCAGCAGGTGCTGATCGTCCGGGAAACCGTGCACCGGCAGTAGCTCCACGGTGGTGACGCCGAGGCTTTTGATGTAATCGATCGAAGCCTGATTGCTTAAACCATCGTAAGTGCCGCGCATCTCTTCGGGCACCGCCGGATTGAGCTGGCTGAAGCCTTTCACGTGCGCTTCATAAATCACCGTTTTCGACCACGGAATATTCGGGCGATTGGCATCCTGCCAGTCGAATTCATTGGGATCGATGACCACGCATTTCGGCGTAAACGGCGCGCTGTCGCGGGTATCGAAACTTAAATCCTTCTCGTCATCGTGCAGGTCATACGCGAAGTGCGACTCATCCCACTGCAGTTCGCCCGCCAGTTCGCGCGCGTACGGGTCGAGCAACAGTTTGTTGGGGTTAAAGCGATGGCCATTTTCCGGCTCATACGGGCCGTGTACGCGATAACCATAGAGCGCGCCGGGCTGCAAGCCGGGAATATAGCCGTGCCACACTTCATGGGTATATTCCGGCAAATCGAAGCGGGCGATTTCGTTTTCGCCGCTTTCATCGTACAAACACAGCTCAACTCGCTCAGCGCAGGCCGAAAACAGTGCAAAGTTCACGCCCTGGCCATCAAAGTTAGCGCCAAGCACTTGTCCCGAACCTGCTGTAATTTCTAGAGGCTTACTTGTCATCCATTATTCTCCACACAGATTAATCGGGTATGTATCAGCTGCTCAGCAGCACTAACGGCGCACTTGAGGCCGCCTCATCCAGCGCGATGTAATCGCCGATCGCCACGCTTGCGCCTGTCCATAAGTTGCGATAGTGGCGATGGGCGAGTGATTCGGTCAGTTCTACTTCGGTTTGCGTCCATTGTGCGTTGTCGAAACTCAGGCGCGGCAAGATCACCAGCAGTGCGTGATCGCTGTCTTGACGCGCAAAGGCGATGACTTTCTCCTGATGTTCGCCGCTAACCTGCAGCGGCTGATAATCGCCCAGGCGGAACAACTGCGGATAATCGCGGCGCAGATGCAGAAGGCGGGCAATCACCTGTTGTTTCAGCTTTCCGCTCAGCCAGTTTTGCGCGTCGTTGAAATCGGGAGATTCAGACTCTTCAAGCTGCTGTTCCAGCAGATCAAAGTCAGGCGTGCGGCGGTTGTCGGGATCGACCAGGCTGAAATCCAGCGCTTCGCTGCCTTGATAGATATCTGGCACGCCCGGTGCGGTGAGTTTGATCACCGTTTGCGTCAGGCTATTGATCAGTCCGGCCTGAATAAACGGCTGCAACGCGTGGCTGAAGTCGCTGAGGAACAGCTGATTAGCCGGTGTAAGCAGATGGCGAGCGTAATCCAGCACCGCCTTTTCGTAGGCTTCATTACTTTCTGCCCAATCGGTTCGCAGCTTGGCTTCGCGTAATGCTTTCTCGACAAAGGGAATAAAGCGCTCTTCGAGTTGGCTGGCATCCTGCGGCTGCAAGGTGGTCGGCCATACGCCGGCTAACGCCTGATACAGCATCCATTCCACCGCCGGTTCCGGTGCGGCGCCATCTTCCAGCTCAACCACCTGCGCCTGATTAATCTGCCGCCAGCGCGTCACGTGTTCCGCCCACAGCGCTGGCGCTTCGCTCAGCGTGTACAGCCGCGCACGCGCATCTTCGCCACGCTTGGTGTCGTGGGTAGAAGTGGAAGAGATGCCATCGGGCTGCTGCTGCAGTCGCGTTTGCATCTCGATGTGGAAATGCGCCAGCGAGAAAGCATGCGGTAGCGGCTCTGCGCCAACTTCATTGATGGCTAACGCAACGTGATTGCGGAAGAACAGCGTGTCTTCCACCGACTTCGCCATCAGCGGTCCGGTCAACTGCTGGAAGCGTACGCGGAATTCATGCGCATCTTTTTCGCTCTCTTCGGAAACCGCGCCCAGCAGCATCGCTTGCAGCAAACTCAGTACCGTCGGCGACGCGCTGTTTTTTACGATTTCCAGCACCTGTTGCAGCAGTTCTTCGCCCTCCAGCGGCATACCGTCCTGCTGGCCATAGGTGCGATACACTGGGAAGGCGATGAGGATTTCCCGCAGCGCGACGTGCAGTTCCGCTTCACCGAGGTTGCGATGTTCAGAAGCGGCAATCTGCGTCGCCAGTTTGAGTAAACGCGCAAATTCACCGGCGAAATTGCGATCGACCATCAATTCACGCGCCACGCGCAGTCCGCCTTCAACGTCGTTACGTTGTCCGGTGATGGCTTCATAGGCCAGATGCAGCGTATCGATCTGCGAATCATCGACCAGCGCGTGCGACAGCGCGGCAATAAATTCGTAGCCGGTGGTGCCGGAAATCGGCCAATCGTCAGGAATCTGTTCCCCTTCGGCGAGAATTTTTTCCACCGTGATATAGCAATCCGGGCCGGTGGCCTGGCGCAGCTGGCGCAAATAACCTTGCGGATCGGCAAGGCCATCAACGTGATCGACGCGTAATCCGCTGACCGCGCCCGAGCGCACCAGCTCCAGAATCAGCTGGTGGGAATCGGCAAACACCGCTTCATCCTCAACGCGCACGCCGACTAAACCGGTGATCTCAAAGAAGCGGCGATAAGAGAGCTCGCTGCGTGCATCGCGCCAGCTGATCAAGCGCCACGGCTGCTGCTCATGCAGTTCTGCTATCGCTTTGGCATCGGTGATCGCCAGCACCGCGTCAGCGCGATCCTGCCAGCTGGCGGGCGTCAGCGGGTAAAAGCTGTCGTAATAGGCCAGCGCCGGATGGCCGGTTTCCGGATGCGCTTTAATGCTCAGCTCACCGTTTTCCAGCACGTTATCGAAGCTGTCGCCGAGAAACGGCAGCGTCAGGCGGCGCGTCCAGTCGATATCAAAGTGATTGGCATAGCGGCTGCTCTCGCCATACTCAATCACATCGCGCCACCATGCGTTCTCCAGCGAAGCCGCCATATGATTTGGCACGATGTCGAGAATCAAGCCGATCTCGGCGTCCTGCAACGCTTCAACCAGCCGATTGAAGCCGTCACGCCCGCCAATTGCCGGTTCGATCTCATTGGCATCGGTCACATCGTAACCATGAGTGGATTCGGCAGTAGCGCTGAAAATCGGCGACGCGTAAAGATGGCTGATGCCAAGACGTTGCAGATAAGGCACCAGCGCCGCAGCGCGATCAAACGTCATGCCGTTGCGAAACTGAATGCGGTACGTCGCGGTTGGAATGCTCATTTTGTTGCTCCCTGATCCAAACGCACCACAATGGTGTGTTGGGGTAATGCTTCAGTTTCTTGCGGCCAGGCGAAAATCGTGCGGCCTGGCATGGTGGGTAAAGGTTGCGTCAGCTTGCCGATATTCAGCGCCAGCGACAGCTCGCCCTGCGGAAAACGCAAGCTGACGGCAACAAAGCCTTCAGCGGTGGCGAGTACCTTGCCGCTGTTGCCGCCCGCATCCGCCAGCAGCGGCACGATGTGTTGCTGACGCAGCGCCAGCAACTCGCGCGTTAACGCCAGCCAGCTCTGGCCCGCAGGCGTTTGCAGCTTATTCCAGTCAAGTTTCGAGCGGATGAAGGTCTGCTCCGCGTTAGGATCCGGAACTTCTTCGTCATGCCCGGCGTGACCGGTGAACTCTCTGGCGCGACCTTCACGCACCGCTTTGGCCAAATCGCCGTGGAAATCGGTGAAGAACAGGAAGGGATTGGTTTCTCCATACTCTTCGCCCATAAACAGCAGCGGAATGTGCGGCGACAGCAGCAGCGTTGCCAGCAGCACTTTGGTGCGATCGCTGCCCGCCAGGTTGATCAAGCGATCGCCCTGCGCACGGTTACCAACCTGATCGTGATTCTGGATGAAATCAACGAACGCCACCGGCGGCTGGCTGGCGCTCGGTACGCCGCGCCGTTGCCCACTCTGCGGCGACAGCTCGCCCTGATAAGCAAAGCCTTCGGTCAGCACGCGCGCCACGAGCTTCTCTGGCACGTCGGCGAAATCTTCGTAATAAGCGTGGGTTTCACCGGTGGCGAATACGTGCACCGCATTGTGGAAATCATCGTTCCACTCGCCGGTAAACAGCGGCGCGTTGCCCTGTTTATCACGCGGATGCAGGAAGATGACGTTGCGGCAATCTTCAGTGGTGAGATGAATAGGGCGCTCGGGAATCGCCTGACGGATGCGTTCGGCAATCTCAATCAGTGCATGCTTGCTGGAGCTGTCTTCAATCTGATCGATAGCATCAAAACGCAGCCCATCCAGATTAAACTCCTGCAGCCAGTAGAGCGGCGCTTCGACGATGTAGCGACGCACTGCATCAACATCATAAGCAATGCCTGCGCCCCACGGCGTCATACGTTCCTGATGGAAAAATTCCGGCGCCAGCAGTGGCAGATAATTGCCTTCCGGGCCAAAGTGGTTGAGCACGATATCCAGCACCACCGACAAACCGTGCGCGTGTGCGGCATCGATAAAGGCTTTGAAATCATCCGGCGATCCGTAAGCCGCATGCGGAGCGTAGAGCAACACGCCGTCGTAGCCCCAACCGCGATTGCCGCCAAACTGCGAAACCGGCAGCACTTCCAGCTGCGTGATGCCCAACTCGGCCAGCCACGGCAGCCTGGCTATCGCCGCCTGGAAAGTGCCTTCTGGCGTAAAGGTGCCGATGTGCAGCTCATACACCACCGTTTCACGCCACGGACGACCTTGCCACTCGGTGTGCTGCCAGCGATAGCTTTGCGGATCGATAACCAGCGAAGGACCGTTGACGTCAGCCTTTTGCGCGCGCGCGGCGGGATCGGGCACCACCGTGCCATCGTCCAGCACAAAGTTATACTCTGCGCCGGGCGTCACGCCGCTGACCTGCAGTTCAAACCAACCGTCGCCCGCGTCAATCATGGCCGAATCATGGTCGGCAACTCTTAAGGTGATGTGCTGCTGTCCGGGTGCCCAAACACGAAAACGGACGCTGTCATCAGCAAGAATTTCAGCGCCCCAGGATTTTTCAAATGATCTGAATTCCATTCAATTGCCTCGTTTAGCCCACGCAGGGGCAATGGACGACATCAAGCGATTCGCTACTGGCTGAAAACGATATAAAAATGGGGACTAACGTTGGGTCGGACTACAGATCATAGTCGATATTTTCGCCTTTTCTGGCGCGAGACGGTGGATTTCCGGTGGGTTTCGGAAATTATCGAATAAGCGGGGGATTTTTACGCTTCGGTTAGATGAGGTCGCCATAAATGACGACCCTACAAACTGCGCCGGACTCTCACAAGGTCGCCATAAATGGCGACCCTACAAAATCACCCGTAGGGTCGCCATTCATGGCGACCTCTATGGATGCGCCTGCGATCTACGCCGGTTTATGCTTCACCTTGCGTTTACGCAGCTTATCGATCAAACGATGCGCTTCTGCTTCTGTCGCCACCGCAGGCGATGAACCTTTCAGCGGTTTACGCGCCGTTTCACTCAAGGTTAATACCGTCAGCAAACCAATAATCCCGGCACCGATCATGTAATACGCCGGCATCAGATTATTGTGCGTGGTATCCACCAGCCATGCGGTGATCAGCGGTGTAGTACCACCAAACAACGAAACCGATAAGTTGAAACCAATCGCCAGCGCACTGTAACGAATATCGGTAACAAACAGCGCCGGTAACGTTGCCGGCATGGTGCCGCTGAAGCAGGTATGCAACAAGCCGAGAATCGCCAATCCGGCAAACACCAGCAGCATGTTGCCGGAACCAATCAACATGTAGCTCGGGATCGCCAGCACAATTAAGCCCAGCGCGCCTAAACCAATCACCGGGCGGCGGCCAATGCGGTCGGTTAAATGTCCCCACATCAACGTCAGCGGCATCATGATAAACATAATCACCATCACCAACATCAGGCCGGATAGTTCACTCATCCCGAGCACACCGGTTAAATAGCTCGGCATGTAGGCGGTCAACATATAGTTGGAGACGTTGAACAGCAGCACCAGACCGATACATTTCAGCAGCGGTTTACGTTGATCGCGCAGCATCTGCCACACGCTCAGGCGCGGTTTGTTGTGCTCCATCTCTTCGCGTTTATCCATGTGATCTTTAAACGCAGGCGTCTCTTCCAGTTTCAAGCGGATGTAAAGGCCGAACAGACCCAACGGCGCAGCGAGGAAGAACGGCACACGCCAGCCCCAATCCATCATGGTTTGATGCGGTAAGAAGGCGATCATCGCGGTGACCAAACTGGCGCCTAACAGATAGCCGCCCAGCGTACCGAACTCCAGAAAACTGCCCATAAAGCCGCGACGCTTATCGGTGGAGTATTCCGCGATAAAAGTAGCGGCACCGCCATATTCACCGCCGGTGGAGAAGCCCTGCAGTAAGCGCGCGAGCAGCAGCAGAATCGGCGCGGCGATACCGATGCTGGCGTAGCTCGGGATTAGACCGATACAGAAGGTACCCATCGACATCATGATCATGGTTAACGCCAACACCTTCTGACGACCAATGCGGTCGCCGAGCGGACCAAACACCATGCCGCCAATCGGACGCACTAAAAATGCCGCAGCAAAGGTACCGAACGAAGCGATTAACTGTGCGGCAGCGCTGGCATCGGCAAAGAACACCTGACCAATGATCACGGCGAGATAGCTGTAGACGCCGAAATCAAACCACTCCATCGCGTTACCTAACGCGGCGGCACTGACCGCGCGTTTAAGTAATTTGTTGTCGATGACGGTGATGTCATCAACGGTTAAGCCACTGGATGCGGCTGAATTATGTGTATCCGTTCCTGTGCTCATATATTCCCCAGGTTAGAAAATGGCGCGATCTCATAGCTTTCGCAGCCGTAATTTCTTCATTGGAAAAGAAAGCTATAAGAGGCAGAAGAAGCGCAAACCCTAGTAAAGATTTCTATATCCCGCAAGTTGGCGGGATAAAACACTGGCAGATGGGGCTGCTGCGAGCGGTCGAAATAAATTAAGTTCGATCATGCGGGATTTTGTAGTGTGCGCATTCATGCGCACCTGGCCGAAGCAGAAGCGAAACTAATTGCCTCCACACGCTGTCTTTAACTCATCTGCGTAACCTTCTGCCTGGAAAATTAAATGACCTCCGTTCTGTTAATTGAGGACGATCACCGGCTGGCCCAGATGATCGTGCCTTACCTCACGCAGTACGAATTCAAAGTGGTGCACAGCGCCAGCGCGCAGGATGCGCAGTTCAAAATGAAACAGCGCGAATTTGATGTGGTATTGCTGGATTTGATGCTGGGCGATGCCGATGGTTTAGCGCTGTGCCGCGAGATTCGCAGCCAGTGTCACAATGAACCGGCGATCATTATGGTGACAGGGCGCGGCGATCCCGCTGATCGCATTATCGGGCTGGAGGTGGGTGCGGATGATTATCTGCCAAAGCCGTTTGAGCCGCGCGAACTGCTGGCACGGATGCGTGCGGTGCTGCGCCGCATCAGGCCAGGCAGCCGGGCAAGTAGCGACCACATCATTCGTTCCGGCCCGCTGGAGATCGATACCGCCGCGCGCACCGTGCTGCTGAATCAGCAAGCCTGTTCCCTCACTTCGTTACAGTTCGATCTGCTGGTCTCGCTGGCGCGCCAGGCCGGACGCGTGCTGAATCGTGAACAAATCTGGCAGTCGGTGCGCGGTGAAACCTACGACAGCTTTGATCGGGCGATTGATGTGCATATTGGCCGCATCCGCCAGCTTATCGAAGACGATCCGCGTGCGCCGAAACGCATCATCACCGTGCGCGGCGTCGGCTATGTCTTCTCGGCGTTGCCCAGTGCATGAAGCGTCTCGCCGATTTTCCGCTGCATCTGCAGATCTTCTTCGCCTTCAGCTGCGCGCTGTTTATGGTGGTGATCTGCACCATTGCGCTCTGGTTGTGGAACAAAGATGACAATCCGAATCTGCAGGCTTTTGCCACCTTTTCAGAGCTGGTGGAGCAGAACCTGCCGCCAGCCGATGCGCCGCGCGATGTGCAAATGGCGGCGATGGATCGTTGGATGCAGCGCGCCCACACGCGTTTTGCCCTGTTTACCGCCAATGGTGAACAGCTCAGTCGCCCGCTTGATCCGCCGCTGGCATTCCCGCCGCGTGACGCCTTTGGGCAGATCGAGGATGACTGGTACGGCATGCGCTTCGTCTGGCAGCTTAAGGACAAACGCGTGTTGGTCACGCAGTTCAGGAGCGATCAGCAGAAACGTCCGTGGCTGTTTATTCTGCTGATGCTGGGATTGGCGGGCAGCGTGGCGCTGATCTCCTTCCCGGTAATACGCCGCTTAACCGCGCGGCTGGAGTCGCTGCAGCAGAGCGTGGAATCGCTGGGGCGCGGCAATCTCAGCGCGCGCGTAACGGTGGCCGGACGCGATGAAGTGGCGCAACTCGCCACCAGCTTTAACCGCTCCGCCACGCAGATCGAGCAGTTGGTGCAGTCGCAAAAAACCATGTTGGCAAATGCCTCGCACGAATTGCGATCGCCGCTGATGCGCATTCAGATGGCGGCGGCGTTACTGGCACCGGACGATTCGCCAACGCGCCGCGAGTTGCAACGCAGCGTCGGCGAACTGGACGGGCTGGTGGAAGAGATTCTCACGTTGAGTCGTCTGGAGATGGCGAACAGTGCCATCAGCGGCGATTTCCAGCATGCAGATATCACGGCGATCGCAGCGGAAGAGTGCGCCGCCGTGCAAATTGAGTTGCAGGCCGAACATGTGGTGGCGCAGGTTGATGCGCGGCTGATTCGCCGCTTGCTGCGCAACCTGCTTGAGAACGCGCTGCGCTACGCCGGGCCGGAAATTTGCGTCGCGCTCCGGCACGCGGCGGATCGGCACTTTACGCTCGAGGTGCAGGATCGCGGTCCCGGCATTCCGCATGAAGAACTGGAGCGTATTTTCCAGCCGTTTTACCGCCTCACTCATCGCGGCAACGGCACAGGATTGGGCCTGGCGCTGGTGCGGTCAATTAGCGAGTACCATGGCGGCAGCATCAGCGTGAGTAATCGTGCTGGCGGCGGAGCCTGTTTCTGCGTGCGTTTACCGCTGGCTGTTACATAACTTTACCGGAGGTAAAAACCGGCGTTACACAAGGCTGGTGCAATGGGCTCATAACTCTGTGCTCATAAAGGAAGATGTCGATGCATTCCACCCTGGCTCAACCTCTCGCGCTGTTTTGTCTGCTGTCGGCGGCAAGTTTCCCGGTTCTTGCCGATTCCTCGCAGAATGAGTTTTCTGGTTTTATTGGCGGCGGCGTCGGGGTGAAACCGAAATACTCCGGCGCGAAAGAGAACAAAACCGACTTCGTGCCGGCGATCAAACTCAATTACGGCCCGCTGTTTGTCGGCGGCGTGGATGATCTGATCGCTCTCGGCTGGAACGTCGCTAAAACAGAAAGCTGGACCTTTGCGCTGGGCGTTGGCACTAACATTTCGCCGCGCCAGGAATCTGATGATCCGCATTTAAAAGGATTGGGCGATATTGATGTCACACCACGCGCCTTCACCTCAGCGATTTACGAGAGCGATTATTTTAAAGGCGGCGTGATTTTGACGCAGGATGTGGGCGGCAATCAGCAGGGCTTTAAACTCGCCTCCTATGCGCATCTGCAATGGCGTCCAACGCAAAGCCTGCGACTGTTCACCGGGCCGAATCTCAGTTGGGCCGACAGTGATTACATGCAGACGCAATATGGTGTCACGGCAGCGCAGTCGGCGCGCAGCGGTTTGGCGCGCTACGATGCCGGAGCCGGCATAGAAAAAGTGGGTTGGGAAGCAGGATTGGAGTATGCGCTAACGCCAGCGTGGCTGATTGGCGCGCGGGTAAACGTGCAGCATCTGGAGAACCACGCCGCCGACAGCCCAATTACCGAGGAAAAAGGGCAGGTAAGCGGCGCGTTGTATGCGGCGTGGCGTTTTTAATTCAGCCCGGACCTTCGCTACCGGCCGCCAGCAGCGGCACAATCACATCGCTGATTGGCGTCGGAATGCCGCGCGCCCGGCCATATCGTTGCACCACGCCGTTGCGGATATCCCACTCCAGCGGACGATCGGCCTGGCGATCGGCAAGGATCGAAGTGCCTAAATCACTCGGCGCGCGGTGGAAGCGTTCGACAATCTCCTGCGGCACTTCATCTTTCAACGCGGCACCTTCGGCGCGTGCCACCGTCAAGCACTCCTGTAAATAGGCCAGCGCCAGCGCGGTTATGTCTTCGCGCTGGAACATGCCCGCACGACGATTCGACAGCACCATCAAACCGGCAACTGCGTTTTGCAGCAGCTTGCGCCAGGCGATGGTAAGAAAATCGGCAGAGAGATCGACTGCGCAGCGTGTGTCTTTTAAGGCAGTAACCACGCGTTCGGCCTGCGGGGTTTCTGGCAGCGTCAGGCGCGGCTTTTCGCGCAGCCAAACCGAAGCATCCGGCTCGCGCTGGGCCGGGAACCACACCACCGACGGCAGCACGGTCGCGCCATTGACGTAAGGCGCGAGTTGGCTTTTCTGCTCAACGCCATTCTGCAGCGCGCACACCACGGTTTTTTCATTGCACAGCGCTGCGAGCCACGGCGCGGTGTCTTCGACCTGAGTGGTTTTTACCGCCACAAACACCAGATCGAACGGCTGCGCGATCTCGGCGGGATTGGTCAGCACCGGGCCGGGAACAATAATTTTGCCGCTGTCTTGACGCAGCTCGAGCTGCGGATGCGCGGTACGCCCGCAAATCGTTGGCGTGCGTCCAACTTCATGCAGTGCCGCCGCGATGGTGGTGCCAATCGCGCCCGGTCCAATAAGGGCGATGGTGGGATTCTCAGACATCTTATTAAGCTCCTGATTATCAAGTGGCAGATCGTTTGTTCAGCAGCGAAGAATAGCCGGTTACAGCACGGTTATGTGCTTTTTCCTTAGCAGTTGGCACATTTCGTCATCGGGCTGAGTATCAACGATCAACGTACTCGCCAGAGACAGCTCGCCGATGGCAAACGCCGAGGCGGAATTCAGCTTTTCATTCGATACCATCACCACCGTTTCCGCCGCGCGTGCGGAAAGCGCGCGTTTCACACTGGCTTCTTCGTAATTGCCGGTGGTTAATCCTGCGGTTTTATGTACGCCGGTTACACCCATGAAGAACAGATCGGCATTAATCCGCGCAATCGCTTCCAGCACCGCCGCACCCACCGCAACCACCGAATGGCGATACAACAGGCCGCCAATCATGATCACTTCAACCTGCGGATAATCCACCAGCGCCACAGCGATACTTGGGCTGTGCGTTACCACGGTAAAGGCCAGATCCGAAGGCAGCAGC
Source organism: Pantoea sp. SOD02 (assembly GCF_024707505.1). Taxonomy (GTDB): domain Bacteria; phylum Pseudomonadota; class Gammaproteobacteria; order Enterobacterales; family Enterobacteriaceae; genus Pantoea; species Pantoea symbiotica. The sequence continues at coordinate 208,538 of NZ_CP102605.1, forward strand.
TTCACCATCTCGGCGGTGGTGGTGCCGCCATCGATAATCACCACTTGTCCAGGCTGAATAAGCTGTACCGCTTTCTGCGCGATAAGGCGCTTGGAGCTGATCTGCACGCTTTTGCGTGTTTCAAACGGTGCGATAGCCGCAGAAACCGGCAGCGCACCGCCGTGCACCCGTTGCAGTAAACCTTCGGCTGCTAACTCACGCAGATCGCGGCGAATCGAGTCTTCCGACACCGCGAAACGCTGGCTTAGCTCGCTCGACATCACCTGATTTTCCTCGGACAGAATAGCGAGGATTTGCTGTTTACGTTGACTGGAAAGCATCAATTTCTCATTCATGTTTTTGCTTGTATCTGCACGATTATGCATGTTAGCGTAGATTTTGTCACCAAGAATCGGGCAAACGTGCAAAAAAACGCTTGCCCTAAACATCGAACCTTTGGAGAAGCCCAATGTTAATTCTTATCGCAGGACCAGTACGCAGCGGCACCAACGGCAATGAAGTGTTAATTCATGAAAATATTAAGAAATTAGACCAGATTGCCCTGCAGGTCTACCAGCGTGGACATACGCCGGTGATTGGTGAATGGCTGGCGTTGCCACTGGCAAGCGCGGCCGGTTCGCAGAAGATTGGCGATGAAATCAGTGAATCTTTTCTCTATCCGGTAGCGCATCGCTTGATTCATTGTTGCGATGCCATCTTGCGCATTCCGGGCGCTTCACAGGGTGCGGATAACGATGTGCGGATTGGCAAGGAGCGGGGGATTTCGATTTATACCCAGTTGGATGAGATTCCGGTGGTTGAGGCGTAGAAAAGGAGTGGTCGCCATAAATGGCGACCCTACATAACCTGCAAATATTCGTAGGGTCGCCATTTATGGCGACCTGGTACGCGTTACACCTGCGCCATACCGCCATCAACAAACAACTCTGCGGCGTTGATAAAGCTGGACGCATCGGACGCCAAAAACGCCACCACTTTACCAATCTCGCCGGGTTCGCCGAGGCGACCTAACGGCACCTGCGCCGCCAGCGCATCAAACAATCCTTGCTGCTGATCTTCAGGCACCAAACCACCTAAACCTGGCGTGCGCACCGGGCCGGGGCTGACCACGTTGACGCGAATACCGCGATCTTTCACATCCAGCGCCCACGAGCGGGCAAAGTTGCGCACTGCGGCTTTACTGGCGCTATACACGCTGAATCCGGCGGTGCCCTGAACCGATGTGGTTGAAGAAGTAAGGATCACCGAGGCGTTGTCGCTCAGCAGCGGCAGCGCTTTCTGCACGGTGAACAGCACACCACGAACGTTGGTACCAAAGATGCGGTCGAAATGCTCTTCGGTGATAGCACCGAGCGGCAGCATGTCGCCGCCACCGGCGTTGGCGAAGAGGATATCGAGGCGGCCGGCTTGTTTCGCGATCTCTGCATAGACGTTGTCGAGGTCGCTCAGCACCGAAGCATCAGCGCGAATACCGCTGGCGCTGGCACCGATGCTGGCAACTGCCGCATCAAGTTCCGCCTGACGACGACCGGTGATAAATACGCGTGCGCCTTGTGCCGCCAACTCTTGCGCGGATGCCAAACCGATACCGGTTGTGCCGCCGGTTACCAATGCGATTTTACCGTTGAGTGCGTTCATGTTTGCTTCTCCAGTGTGTGATGAGGTTTTGCTGACTGCGATGCAGTGCATGAGAAGCAATCTAACGCCACGGTGTTTACTGATAAATGGTGTAAAATCAAAATGACTATTCCTGTGTGTGGATAATTGAATGCAACGGAAGAAAGCATGGATCAGTTAATGGCGATAAAAGCATTTGCGCGTGTCGTTGAGGCGGGCAACTTTACGCGTGCGGCGGATTCACTCGACATGCCGAACGCCACGCTGAGCAAACTGGTGCAGGAACTGGAAGCGCATCTCGGCATTCGCTTACTACAGCGCACCACGCGGCGTGTCACGGTGACGCCGGAAGGGCGCGATTACTATGAAAAAGCGCTGCGCATCGTGCGGGATTTGGAAGATATCGATCACTCGTTTAACGCTGAAAGCGCTAAACCTGGCGGCTATCTGCGTATTGATATTGGCGGATCAACCGCGCGTGATGTGTTGATACCAGCACTGCCCGATTTTATCGCTCGTTATCCGGACATCCGTATCGATCTTGGCGTTGCGGATCGCGCGGTGGATTTGATCAGCGGTAATGTTGATTGCGTGATTCGCGGCGGTCCGCTCAGCGATTCGTCTCTGGTGGCGCGGCATTTGGGGGATGCAGAGATGATTACCTGCGCCGCGCCGGGCTATTTGAAAACCTACGGCGTGCCAGCTTATCCGCAAGAGCTGAAAAATGGCCATCGCATGGTGAGCTATTTGTCGCCGCAGAGCGGCAGGGCATTCCCGTTTCGTTTTACGCAGGGCGAAGAGCAGCTAGAGATTAAGAGCGAGCATCGGATTGGCGTCAATGAAAGTAACGCGCATCTGGCGGCAGCGGTTGCGGGATTAGGGATCATTCAGACTTTCCGCTATGCAGCGGCGGCAGATTTACAGGCGGGAAAATTGGTAGAGATTCTCACGGCGTGGCGGCCGGCGAATTATCCGTTTCATGTGGTGTATCCGCAGAATCGCCATCTGACGCAGCGGTTGCGAGTGTTTATTGAATGGCTGAGGGAAGTGTTTCCAGAGCGATTGAACGGGACAATGTTGGGTCGCCATTCATGGCGACCCCACGAATAATTAAAGTGTGCCGGTGCCGCCGTCGGAGCACCAAACCTGACCGGAGGTGAAGCTGTTTTTCACATCCGCAAAGGTGACGTAGAGCGGGGCGATTTCAGCCGGTTGTCCCGGACGGCCCAGCGGTGCGGATGCACCAAACTTCTCCACTTTCTCTTGCGGCTGTCCGCCGCTTACCTGCAGCGCGGTCCAGTATGGGCCAGGCGCGACGGCATTGACGCGAATCTGCTCTTTACCCAGCTGTTTTGCCAGCGCTTTGGTGAAGGCGACAATCGAGGCTTTGGTCTGCGCATAATCCAGCAAAATCGCGCTAGGATCATAAGCCTGCACTGAAGAGGTATTGATGATGGAGGAGCCCGCTGGCAGATATTTCAGCGCCGCTTTGGTGATCCAGAACATCGCGTAAACGTTGGTTTTGAAGGTGGCGTCAAAGTCTTCAGTCGAAAGCGTGCGGATCGATTCGTTGAACTGCTGACGTCCGGCGTTATTCACCAGAATATCCAATCCGCCCAACTGTTCAGCGGCCTGATCGACCAGTTTCTGGCAGAACTCTTCGGAACGAATGTCGCCCGGAATCGCCACCGCTTTGCGTCCTTCGGCTTCAATCAGTTTCACCACTTCAGCCGCATCGGCTTCTTCTTCCGGCAGGAAGTTGATAGCCACATCGGCACCTTCACGGGCATAAGCGATGGCCACGGCGCGACCAATACCGGAATCGCCGCCGGTGATAAGCGCTTTACGGCCGGTCAATCTGCCGGTACCACGATAGCTGGTTTCACCATGATCGGGACGGGGATCCATTTTGCTCGCCAAACCTGGCATCGGTTGCGTCTGCTTTTTAAAAGGCGGAACCGGATACGCTTCAGTAATTAAGGTTTTATTGGTGGCTTGCGTTGTCATATATATATATCCTTGTCGCATGAGGTGAATAAATTAAGCCTGGCATAAATGTGATATTTGTCACGTTAGAAAGTGAACAATCAGATTTATTAAGACGAAACGGCAAGTTAAGGGGGGATAAAAATGGAATGCAGTAACGTAAGGTTATTAACGGTATTTATTTCATTAGGATAAAAAGGGATGAGATAATTCTGAGGGCGTCCGTGCCCTGGCGGGATTCCAAGGTGCTGTGTGCTATTTACAGCGTTGATGACTACTTCTTACCGCCTTTCTTACCTGCTTCTGACGCTTTAGCGGGATCGTCTTTGAAACTACCGCCGCTTTTTTCTCCGCCTTTTTTACCGGCATCTGACGCTTTCTTTTTATCGTCAGCGAAATTACCGGAACCGCCTCTATGCTCAGCCATAAAACATCCTCTCGTGAGTTGTTGTTGCATGGCGGAAATAACTGCTTCAACGCCATGCCCGTGCTGCAAATTTAAGATTAGCGAGCTTCAGATTAATCACAAGCGGAGCGGAAGTGATTATTTATCGCTCGCTGGCGGTATGTTGATAAAATAAGTGCCGCTGTAGGGAATCGGTAAGAAATCATGGAAAATCTGCTGCAATGTCTTTTCAGGATCTATGTCGGCAAACAGCTGTGGATAGAGTGTCTTAGCCATAAATTCCGTCGCCGCGATGTGCCACGGGCTGAGGTAAAAGTTCATCCAGATCACCGCCGAGTGCCCATTTTTCAGTGCAGATAATTCACGTAAACCCTTTTGCTGCGCAGTCAGCTGTTTGAAACTGCTAAGTACGGTTTCTGGCGCCACTTCTGGCCCTAATTTCAGCAAGCCCTGTGAGGCATTATCGCCAAATCCGGTAGCAAAGTAGTACTGCGGCTGCGCGGCGATAACGCTCTCTTCACTCAGGCGACCAAACACGCCGTGCTGCGTTTTATTGGCGATATTGTCGCCGCCCGCCGCGTTGAGTAATTCGCCGAGGCTGCCATTGATCGCCGTCACGCAGCACTCGTTACGGCGTCCGAGATGCAGTTGCAGCAGCACCGAAGGCTTTGCGCCCTGATACGTGGCTAAGCGTTCACGAATCACCTGCATATGCTGATCGTAAAATTGATTAAACGCCTGCGCGCGCGCTTGCTGATTCAGCACTTCACCAAAAATTTCCACGCTGCGGCGGGTGTTTTTCAGCAGATGCACACGCAGATCGATCTTCACCACCGGGATATGTGCCGCCTTCAGCATGGTGACTAAACGCAGGTCGGCATCATCGTAGCGCGCCAGGCTCGGCAATATCACCACGTCCGGTTTGAGCGCCAGAATCTGCTCGGGATTGATGGCGTTTGGCCCGCCGGAACCGAGCGACGGGATTTTCAGCATCTGGGGAAACTGGCGGGCAAAACTGTTCCAGGTTTGGCTGTCGTACTTCTTCAGATCCTGCGGCCACGCCACAATATGCTGAAACGGTTCGCCCGGCTCGAGCAACGCCAGCGTATACAGCATGCGGCTTTCGCCCAACACGATACGCTGCGGACGATCGGGGATCTCAACGCGATTGCCGTCGATATCGGTGATGGTTTTCGCCCACGCCGCGCTACTTATTAGTAACAGGAAACCGGCCAAAATCGTGGCAAGCAGTGAAGGCGCACGTCGTGCGCCGGTGGTAAATATCGAATCAGAATTCAACGCTGGCCTCGAGCATCAGGTTGCGGGTTTCTCCTTCACGCACGCGCAGATTGCCGCCGCTGGAGGTGTAATAGTGCTTATTAAACAGGTTGTTCAGATTGAGTTTCAGCTGGGTTTTCTCGCCAAACAAACGGTTGTTCCAGGCGATAAAGCTGTCCGCCACCACATAATCGGGCATGTTAAAACTGTTTTCCGGATCGCCAGCACGTGTTCCCACATAGCGCGCGCCGCCGCCCACGCGGAAATCGCCTGGAATGCCGGAGATCGCCAGATTATGACTTAGATAGAGCGCGCCAGAGTGGAGGGGCGCGTTTTGCAGGCGATTACCGTTGTTAGCCGCGTTAACGCCATCATCAACAATCTCAGCTTTGTCATAGCTGTAGTTGGCGCTGAGATCCCAGCCCGGCAGCACTTCGCCATTTAACTCAAATTCCGCGCCGCTGGATCGGGCTTTATTGATGGCGCGCGTGGTGCCGTTAATGCTCAGCGACATATCGCGCTCGTCAATGCGGTACAGCGCCACGCTGGCAAACAGCTTCGGTGAAATCTGCCATTTGCTGCCCACTTCCCATGTGGTGCCCTGTTCCGGTTTTCCGACGTTGCCGTCATCGTCCACATCGGTCGATGGCGTGAAGGATTTACTCACGCTGGTGTAGAGCGAAACGTCCGGCGTCACCTTGTAGATCAAACCGGCCTGCGGCAGGAATTTGTTGCCTTCGCTGTCCAGCGTTTGCACCACCGGATCGAAGCCCTTTGAGGCGCGCTGCTCGTAATGCTGATAGCGCCCGCCAAGCACCGCGATCCAGTTTTCCGTCAAACTGATGCTGTCTTTGGCATAGATGGAACGGCTGTGCGTGCGGTTGAGGTTATTAGCATTGGCGCTGTTTTCGGTGCTGCTGTTGGTGATCGGCGACAGAATATCGTACTGCGGATTGTTGAAGTTGAAACCGGTGTTGGCTTTGCCCTGATACTGATGCGCGCGATAGGTTTGGATCATCTCGTAATCGGTGCCCATCACCAGATCGTGCGTCATGCCCAATACTTGCTGTGAGCCAATCAAGTCCCAGGAAACGTATTTGGTTTTATGGTTGAAGCCGCGATTGGCATCGGCGCGACGCGTCACCACGCCGGTAGTGGGATTGACCGCCGTAACGCGCACTTCATTGTTATCGTATTGGCGCTGGTTCCAGCCGAGCGTTATGCGCGTGCTCCAGTCATCATTAAACTGCCAGTCATAATGGGCGTTGAGGGTTTTGTTGTGGCCCCACGCATGGTTGGCTTTGTCATCAAGGCGATCTTTGTAGCCAATATCAATCGGATTACCGTTGATAAATGCGGTGCCGCGATCGTAAGGAATGTCGTACTGATAATCAGAATAGCTAATCAGGAAGCTGGCTTGCTCACCAAACCACTGCAGGGAGGGCGCGATTAGCGTGTGTTTTTCACTGCCAAAATTGCGCCAGTAATCCTGATTCTGTTTTTCCGCGATCAGGCGGAAGGCGAAGCCGTTGCCGAGAGGTCCGGTGACATCCACGGTGCCCGCGCCGCCGCCTTCACTTGAGGTTCGGCCGCTGACTTTGGTGTGCCATTCATACTGCGGCTTCTTGCTTATCACATTGATTACGCCACCCGGATTCTGGATGCCGTACAGCAAAGATGCCGAGCCTTTCAGCACTTCAACACGCTCGGTGGTGGCATCAAAGTTCAAACCCTGGCTGCTGCGCACGCCATCGCGATAGATCGAACCATCCGAATTGCTGCCAAAGCCGCGGCGTACAAAGCCATCTTCGGTGCCGCCCAGCGTGTTGCCTTCCGTTACGCCGCTGACAAAGCGCATCGCATCGGTAAGACTCGACGCCTGAAAGTCCTTTAATTGCTGCTGCGTCACCACGCTGACTGACTGTGCCTGATTAATACGCGGCGTAGACGTTTTACTGCTGACTGAACTATTAGTGACGTCGTCACCTTGCGCGTTGTCTTCCTGCGCTGAAACGGTGAGCGTGTGGCTATCATCAGCGGCATAACTGCTGGCGGAACTCCAGAGGCTAACGCCGTAAATCGCAGCAAGGATGGCTGGATGGCGTTGAGATTTAAAAGTGAAGGACTTGTTGTTATTCATTCATCATTAACCTGGTGCAATGCAATTGAGAATCATTCAACCATGATGTAATGTAGTAGTAAATGGAAATAATCTCGAAGCTGTTACACTATTATTAATATAAATTCATTTACTTACATATTTTATGCTTGGTAGTAATTACGTAATTCACTACAAACCTTCATTAATAATCTCACTCTTTAGAGAGCAACCAGCAGATGAGTCGTAATAGCATTAAAAGTCGTGTGGATGTTCTGGGTGAACGCTATCGATCGCGCGCGCCGACGTTATCATCCAGCCTGCAAGCGGTGGCCCGCTACATCCATGACCATCGCGAAGTGGTTTTGGATGCCACGGCGATGGAAATTGCCGACGCCACCAACACCTCGGATGCCACCGTAGTTCGCGCGGTGCAGGCATTAGGTTTTGCCGGTTTGCGCGATTTGAAAACCACGCTGACCGCCTGGTTTGGCCCGGCGATGAACTCCGAAGAAAAGATGAGCGCCACCGTTAGCGAACTGTCGTGCGATATCAATTCGGGCATCGATTTTGTGTTGAGCGGCCATAAACGCGCCTGCGATGCGTTGTCTGAACCGCACAATCGGGAAGCGGTCGCCAAAGCGGTGACGCATTTGATTGACGCGCGTCAGGTGGCACTGTTTGGCATCAATGCTTCGGGGATTTTGGCGGATTACAGCGCGCGTTTGTTTACGCGTATTGGGATTCCGGCGGTAACGCTGAATCGCTCCGGCATTGCGCTGGCGGAACAGTTGATTGGGCTGCAGCGTGGCGATGTGCTGATTATGATGGCGCAGAAGTCGGCGCATCGTGAAGGCATCACCGCACTGAAAGAGGCGAAACGTCTTGGCATGCCGGTGATTTTGCTGACTAATGCACTGGATTCGGCTTTCGCTAAACAGGCGGATGTGATTATCAACGTGCCGCGCGGCGGCGAGAATGGTCGTATGCCGCTGCACGGAACGGTGCTGGTGTGTCTGGAGATGCTGATTTTGTCGGTGGCTTCCGCGACCTCATCGCGTACGGTGAAAACCATGAAGCGCATTCAGGACCTCAATCGATCGCTGAAGCCATCCGGCAAAAAGTAACGCTATTTGCTGGCGCTGCTGTTTATGGCAGCGCGTTTGCTGAAACCGTTGCTGGTTACCAGCCATACTGCGCAGACAATCAGCAGCGAACCGCCGATAAAACCCTGATTGATCTCTTCGCCCAGCACTAACCAGCCCCATAAAATGCCAAACGGTGGGATCATAAATGTCACGGTCAGCGTGCGCAGCGGACCAATATCGGCGAGCAGGCGGAAGTAGATGATGTAAGCCAGCGCGGTGCAGATAAACCCAATCGCCAGAATGCTGGCCCAGACTTCTGGAATTTGCCAACTCGCCGCTGGCGTTTGCGGTGCGCTAAAGGCAAAGATCGGCAGTAGAAATACTGACGCACCGAGTTGGCTACCAAAGGCGACTTTGGTGGCATCGAGACCGCCGCGTGCACCGATCCAGCGCTTGGTCAGGAAACCAGCAAAACCATAACAAGCGGTGGCGATCAAACAGGCTAAAATCCCGCCAATTAAAGTGCTGCTAAGATGCGCTTCCCCGGTGGTGCTAATGACAATTATGCCGCTAAATCCGGCGATCATGCCAAGAACTTTATTAACTGTTAGCTTTTCGTCGAAGAAGGCGGCACCAATAATCACGCCCATTAACGGCGTAGTGGCGTTGAGAATCGCTGAATAACCTGCCGGCAACACGCGTGCCGCGAGGCAGTACATCAGGAATGGAATCGCCGAGTTGATGATGCCCAGCAACATCGCCCAGCCTAATTTGCCGTCAAAGCGGCGCGGAATGCGCATCACCGCCATGATAATCAGTAAACCCAGCATGCCGCAGAATACGCGTAAAAATGCGGTATTCACCGCGCCCAGCGCCGGTACCGCAATGCGCATAAACAGAAAACTGGCACCCCAAATCGCCGCTAAAATCAGCAGCCGCAACAAATCCGATGTTCGCATAGGTTTCACAATTGTTAAGAAAGAGTCGCGCACAGAATAGCAAACAACCCACTCCGTAGGGTCGCCATTAATGGCGACCGCTTCTCGCTTTGCAGAAATATTCCCTGCTACCGCAATCATCATGTAGTATTTAGGAATTGATCATTTCCTAAATATGCGGAGAGCGAAAATGTCAGCATCTGTTATCAAGCACGCGCCCGGCTGGACGCAGCCATTCAACGAGTTAGACGGATTTTCCCATCATTACGCCACCGTTGACGGCGTGCGATTGCACTACGTCAGCGGCGGCAACGCAAACGGGGAAACATTACTTTTACTGGCGGGATTTCCGCAAAGCTGGTTTGCCTGGCGGCAGGTGATGTCGCTGCTGAGCGATCGCTATTTCATTATCGCGCCAGATTTACCTGGCCAGGGCGATTCAGATAAACCGCTCAGCGGCTACGACACCACATCGCTGGCGCAGAAAGTGCAGGGCTTGATGCAGCTGTTAGGTCACACAAGCTATTACCTTGCCGCGCATGATGTTGGCGCGTGGGTTGCCTGGCCGTATGCCACGCTGTTTAGCGATCAGGTAAAAAAACTGGCGCTGCTCGATGCCGGCATTCCTGGCGTGACCTTGCCAGAATCGCTGCCCGCCACGCCGGATAAAGCGTGGAAAACCTGGCATTTCTCGTTTCATTTATTACCGGATTTGCCGGAAGCATTAATAGAAGGGCGCGAAGCAATCTACCTCGAGTGGTTCCTGAAACGCAAAGCGGCCAGCCCGATGGTGTTTGGCGATGAAGACATGGCGGAATATACCCGTTTGTTACAGCAGAAGGGCGCAATACGTGCCGGAATGGCCACTTATCGTGAAGTGACGGTTTCGGCGGCGCAAAACCGAAGGTTGCTTCGTGAACGCGGTAAATTAGCCTTGCCGTTACTGGCGATCAGCGCCGATCAGGGTTCGATACCGGATATGGCGTTGCCGTTGCGTGAATTCGCGGCGGATGTGACGGGAATTAAAATAGCGCACTGCGGTCACTTCATCCCCGATGAGCAACCGCAGGCGCTGGCTGATGCGCTGCGTGAGTTTTTTAATTAAACGTAGGGTCGCCATTTATGGCGACCAAAACCCAGCTCAATCAAAACGACATCGTCACGCCAGCGTAATACGCGCGGCCCGGTTCGTTATAGGTCGATGCACCCGAATTCTCGCGGTAAATGCGTTTATCAAACAGGTTGTTGATACCGGCATTGGCGCGCAGGTTTTTGGTGATGTCGTAATTGACGTTCAAACCAAACACCGAATACGGGCTGATTTCCTGCGTTGTCATGTTCGAGGTATCGATATTGGTCTCTGCATTCTGACGCGGTTTCTGGCGGCCATACTGCGTCCAGTTGATGTTGGCGCTGAGATCTTGCGTCGCCTGCCACTCCAGCTGCGAGTTGATGGTGAATTCCGGAATCACTGACAGCGGATTGCCGGTTTCCTTACTTTCGGAGCGGAACATGTAGGTAGCGTTGGAGCGCCATTCCAGCGTATCGGCAATTAAAGGAATGGTCAGATTACCTTCCAGTCCTTCCACAATTGCTTTGCCACCGTTTTCCCAGCGCAATACGTTATAAACCGGACGGGTGCTGGAATAAACCGGCTCGGTGCCCGACACAATTTTGTTTTTGTAGTCATTGCGGAACCAGGTGATGCCCGCGACATAGCCTTCGTTGCTGAACTCCAGCCCAATCTCTTTGTTGACGCTGGTTTCGGCATCGAGATCATCGTTACCCAGCAGATAACATTGGCTGAGGCCAATCGGGCAGCCGTTGCCACGCGTGGAGAGCAGATAACCCGGCGTTGACTGATACAGGTTAGGCGCTTTAAACACCCGTGCAATACCGGCTTTCAAAGTGAAGTAGTCGCCTAATCCTTGTGAAACGTTCAGGCTTGGACTCCAGTTCGCGCCAAACTGATCGTGATAATCAAAGCGTAGGCCCGGAATCACTTCGGTGGTATCAGTGGCAGCAATGTTGTCTTCGAAGAACAGAGAACTGATGGTAGCGCTGTTTTTGCTGCTGCGCTGCGACGGATCGCCAGAGCTGCCTGGCAGATTGACGCCGCTGGCGTTGGACGCCAGCATTGATGCCGGATCGTTCAGCTCGTCGCGGTTCCACTCCGCACCCAGCGTCACGGTTTGATCAACCAGTAGCTGCACCGGGAAGTTGATCTCTCCGCCCGCGCGATAGCTTTCCAAACGGCTGGTGGCATACGTATCGCTGTTGATCATCCCTTCGGTACGACCAGCGGTACCTTCCTGCAGACGGGTGTTATTGGTTTTCTCGTAGTTAAAGTTGAGCTTTGAGGTTCCCCAATCCCAGATACCGTTGTGTGCGATGCCGTAGCTCTGGCGATACATGCGGTTAGTTTCATCACCGTACAGCGATTCAACTAAACCGTCGGTGCTGGCGTTGCTGTTGCTGTTTTGCGTATCACCGGCGTAAATGTTGCCCTGACGGCTGTAACCGTAGGAGAAGTCGACAATTTGTAGCGGCGTGATTTTCCACGACAGCACGGTATTGATGTCTTTATTGCGCACGCCTTCACGGCCCGCTGCGTATGAACCGTTCTCGGCGGTGTTGATATCGAACGCATCGGCATCGGTGCGGTTGATGTTGCCGTACAGGCGCATGGTCAACGCATCACCGGCCAGCGGGCCGCTGAGATTGAAGTTAGCGCGTCGCGTATCGCCTTCTTTGTCGTTTTCTGGCTGGCTGGTGTAGAGCGACAGCGAGCCGTGCCAGTCATTGGTTGGACGCTTGGTGATGATGTTCACCACGCCGCCCGCCGCGCCAGAACCGTAACGAGCAGCGGCCGGACCACGAATCACTTCAATGCGCTCCACCATTTCCGCTGGCACCCAATTGGTATCGCCGCGTGAATCACGCTCGCCGCGCCAGCTGTAACGCACAGAGTTACGCGAAGAAACCGGCACGCCATCGATCATTATCAAGGTGTTTTCCGGGCCCATGCCACGGATATCAATTTGACGGTTATTGCCGCGGCTGCCGCTGGCGCCGTTACCGGTGAGGTTCACGCCGGGCATTTTGCGGATGATGTCGGAGAGATCGTTAACAGGGGGATTTTTCTTGATGTCTTCAGCCGTAATGGTGGACACGCCCGGTTGCTGTTTGAGCTCCTGCTCGGCGGTGACGATCATTGATTCATCGTCAGCCAGCTTTTCTGTGGTTTCAGCTGCAAAGGCAGGCGACGTTAGCATTCCCGCTAAAAAAAGCGCAATCGGACGCTTTTTGCCACGCATAGTTACATTCACTTAAGTTTTCTCCCTGTTACGTTAACAATTGTAAGTAAATGCGCATGATAATGATAACGGTTCTCATTGTACATCTGACGAAACTGGCTCTCCTTTATTTCTCCATATTTACGCTGTTTTGTGCAGCAAAGGTGAAGAAACGTAAAGCCAATGAAATTGGGGTAATAACGAGGCGGACAGGAAAACGGCGACAACAATTTATTACAAAAATTCAATTAAATTCAGCGTGATGATAAAGAGAGGTAACGCACGGTAATTAACCAATTATTCACATACTCTGCGTGACGTCGCCGGGGATGGCGAAAAAACCAGCGTAAATTAAGGAGAAAATGTGCGCCATATCATACAAACCTTTACACTCCTGCTAAGTGTTTTACTCGGTGTCGGTAGCGTAAACGCCGCCGACAAGATGGATTTCTGGCTTCAACCGCAGCACGGCGGCAACAGTTTCAACCGCATTCCCCCAAGCGAAACCTATTTTAAATCCCTGCATAATTACGGTGCGAGTTGGGTGCGACTGTCGTGGGATAAATGGCCGAAGCAGGATCGTGACTTCCTGATCGGTAATGCGGACGGTTATCAAGGCTTGATGCCGGAAGATCTCGCTACGTTAAAAAAGGTGCTGGATCATGCACAGGCGGCAGGCATCAAAGTTGTTATTACGCCGCTATCACTGCCCGGCATGCGCTGGTCGCAGAATAACGGCGGCAAGTTTGACGATCGGCTGTGGCAGGACAAAAAATACTGGCAGCAGAGCGCACAGTTCTGGCGCGACTTAGTGAAAGTATTGAAGGATCATCCCGCCATCGCGGCCTACAACATTATCAATGAACCTGCGCCAGAGAAGATGAGCGATCTTGCCGAGCACGCTTCGCCGGAAAAAATGCAAGCCTGGTATCAGCGTGAGCAGGGCACCGCACGCGATCTGCCGGATTTCTATCGCACCATCATTGCCGCAATTCGGGAAGTCGATAAATCCACGCCGATCATGGTCGACAGCGGTTGGTACGCGGCGGCAGATGCTTTCAGCTATTGGCCGCAGGCGTTGAGCGATGCGCGTGTGCTGTACAGCGTGCATATGTATGAACCTTATGACGCTACCAGCGCGCCGAATGCCAAACGGCAAAAGCCGTGGGTTTATCCCGGTAACGTGCCGTTTGCCGGTGAAATGCAGCAATGGGATGCCGCGCGTTTAGCCCGCTATTTAGCCTTGCCGTTCACATGGGCAAAGGAAAAGGGCGTTGCCAATCATCAAATGGTGGTGGGCGAGTTTGGCTGTGTGCGCACGTTACGCGGCTGCACGCAGTATCTGGAAGATGTGCTGACGGCGCTGGATAAACAGCAAGCGCACTGGGCGTTTTACAGCTTCCGCGAAGATAGCTGGGATGGCATGGATTACGAGCTCGGCGATAAAAAGGTGCCGTGGCGTTATTGGCAGGCCGCTGAACAGAATCTGCCGGATACCTTACCGCGCCATGCCACCAAAGAATTCGAGCCTATCCGCAAACGCTTAGATCATTAGATTCTTATTTAGACGAAAAACGCTGTTTGCCGCTGAATAAGCAGGCTATTGATTCAGTGGCAAAATCTGAATTGTACCTTCAACTCCGCGTCTCATCTGACGCGGAAATCCTCCTCTATAACCCTGCACGCCGCTATTGCCATATTTCGGCAATAGATATGTTTTTTTCGCATTTGTGATTGTTATCTATCTTCCAGAGAATGTTCAGCGGGACGTAATGAGGATGACAATTCCTTCCACCACGCGCCGTTCGCGCGAGGTGAGTCAGGAGAAAAAACCATCGCTACCTCAACGCCTTTTCCCTGTGGGGAAACTTTTTATAAATCAGGAGAAAGGTTCCAGTGAAATTCGCCAAAGGCATGACTATTCTTGCGCTCGCGCTGAGTGCACACACCGCGTTCGCCGCCGATGAATCCCTCCCAACTGACAGCTCAATCCACGTGCAGGCCGATCCCGCGCTGAAAAGTTTGCTGCCTGCGGATGTGGTCAAACGTGGCTACATTGTTGCCGGAACCAACCCCAACACGCCGCCAACCACCTTCTATAAAGAAGACAACAAAACGCTGGCCGGTCGTGAAATCGATATCATGAATGCCGTGGGCGAGCGTCTGGGAATCCAGGTTCAATGGCGCGACACCGGCGGTTTCGACAACATCATTCCCGGCCTGAAAACCGGTCGTTACGATGTGGCGCTCTCCAACATCAACGCCACGCCAGCGCGTGCCAAAATCATCGACTTCGTCGGTTACTACGATGCCAGCCGCCTCGGCATTATCTCGCGTAAAGATGCCAACATCGCGCCATTCAAAGAACTGGCCGACGTGTGTGGTAAAGAAGTCGGTGCCGGTTCTGGTACCACGCAAGTTACGCGCCTTGAAGACGCCAGCAAAGCCTGTGAAGCGGCTGGTAAAAAACCAATCAAAGTCTCGGTATTCCCGGATCGTCCAGCTGGCGTGCAGGCGGTGGTAAGCGGTCGCGTGCCAATGTTCCTCGGCCCGTATGAAGGCTTGCTGTGGCAGGTGAAAGTGATCAAACCGCTGACCATGAGCGGCGAAATCACCGTACACGATGCGCCAGTCTCCGTTGCGTTCCCGAAAGATTCTGCGCTGGAGCCCGCCGTACAGGCCGCGCTGAACTCGCTGATCAAAGATGGCAGCTACAACAAGATCCTCGACAACTGGGGCATCGGCTTTGGCGCTGTTAAAGAAGCCAAACGCAATCAGGAAATCTTTCAATGAGTGATTTTCACGACCACACCGGCGATTTGAAAATCGTCGGCAAACGTTACTACGGACGCTGGCTGAGTGCGCTGGTGGTGCTGTTGTGCGTGGTGGCGATGGCGAACTCGATGATTAACAATCCACGCTTCGAATGGAGCGTGATTGCGGAGAACTTTACCGGCGAATCGATCCTGCAAGGCGTATTAATGACGCTGCAGCTCACCGCGATCTCTGTGGTGCTGGGTTTTGCTTTTGGTACGGTGCTGGCGCTGATGCGCCTCTCCTCCAATCCGGTGCTGGTGGGCGTGAGCTGGTTTTATACCTGGTTCTTCCGTGGTGTGCCGATGCTGGTGCAACTGTTCCTGTGGTACAACATCGCGGCGCTTTATCCCACCATCGCCTTGTCGATTCCGGGCCTCGGCGAACTCTGGAGCACGCAATCTAACGCGTTAGTCAGCCCATTCAGTGCGGCGGTGATCGCGCTGGTGATGCACCAATCCGCTTATGCCGCTGAAATTGTGCGTGCCGGTATCCAGAGCGTTGGCAACGGCCAACTGGAAGCCGCGCGTGCGCTTGGCTATCGTCCTTCACAGATTTTCCGTCACACCGTGTTGCCGCAGGCGATGCGCGCCATCATGCCGCCAGCGGGTAACGAAATCATTGGTCAGCTGAAAACCACGGCGGTGGTTTCCGTGATCTCGCTGCAGGACGTGCTGTTCTCGGCGCAGATTATTTACCAGCGCACCTATGAAGTGATTCCGCTGCTGCTAGTGGCAACCTTGTGGTATCTGCTGATGACCTCGGTGCTGTCCGTCGGGCAGTTCTATGTGGAACGCTATTTTGGACGTGGCGTCACGCGCCGGGAAAAACGCAGTTTGCTGAAATCGCTGCCAGGTTTCTCAGCGGCGAAAGCAGAAAGGAGCGTCAGCAATGGGTGAAGCGATCGCATTACGTAAAGTCACCAAGCGCTTCTCTGGCGTCACCATTCTGGATGAAGTGAATCTGGATATTCCTGCCGGTTCAGTCACGGTGATCCTTGGGCCGTCGGGTTCCGGGAAATCCACGCTGCTGCGCTGCATCAACCATCTGGAAAAACTGGATGGCGGCACCATTCGCATCGGCGGCGAGATCATCGGCTACAAGCAGAAAGGCCAGGCGCTGCACGAATTAAGCAGCGGTGAAGTGGCGCGTCAGCGTGCCGAAATCGGCATGGTGTTCCAGCAGTTCAACCTGTTCCCGCATCGCACCGTGTTGCAAAACATCGTGGATGCGCCGATGCGTGTGAAGAAGCAGAGCCGTCAGCAAGCGACCAGCAAAGCGCTGTCGCTGCTGAAGCAGGTGGGTTTGTCAGGCCGCGAAGAAGAGTGGCCGCAGAATCTCTCCGGCGGACAGCAGCAGCGTGTGGCGATTGCCCGCGCGCTGGCGATGGATCCCGGCGTGATGCTGTTTGATGAACCGACGTCGGCACTCGATCCCGAACTGGTGGGTGAAGTGCTGCAGGTGATTAAACAGCTGGCGCACTCTGGCATCACCATGGTGGTGGTGACGCACGAGATTGGTTTTGCGCGCGAGGTTGCCGATAACATTGTGTTTATGGAAAGCGGCAAAATCGTGGCGGCCGGGCCAACCCAGCAAGTGCTCGACGACCCGGAAAACGGGCGCGTAAGAAACTTTATTGCAACGGTGCTATAGGCACCGTTTTTCTTTTTTGATGCCAGGAACAGTGATGACGCAAAAACCGGTAATGCACAGCGCCCATTGGGGCGCTTTTCATGCCCAGCAACAGGGCGATCGGCTCACTATCGAACCGTTCAGGGGCGATCCCGATCCCAGCCCGCTGCTGCAAAATTTCCGCAGCGCGTTAAACCATCCGGCGCGCGTTTCCCGCCCGATGGTGCGTCGTGGCTGGCTGGAGAACGGACCAGGCCCGGACGATCGTCGTGGCAACGATGAGTACGTCGCGGTGAGCTGGGATGACGCTTACGCGCTGGTGACGCGCGAACTGCAACGCGTCGGTGACACTTATGGCCCGGAAGGCATCTTCGGCGGCTCTTACGGATGGTCAAGCGCCGGCCGCTTCCACCACGCGCAAAGTCAGGTGCATCGCTTCCTCAATACCACGCTCGGCGGCTACGTGCGCTCGGTCAATAGTTACAGTTCGGGTTCAGCGTCAGTATTGCTGCCCCATATCGTCGGGGATATGACTGAAATTGCGCGTCGCGGCGTCAGTTGGGAAGAGATCGCCCAACACAGCGAAATCGTGCTCGCATTTGGCGGTTTGGCATTGAAAAACTCGCAGGTTGCCAGCGGCGGCTTGAGCGAACACACCGAACGCGGTTTTATGCAGCAGGCGGCGCAGCGCGGCACGCGCTTTATCTCGGTCAGCCCGCTGAAAAGCGATCTGCCTGAAGAAGCGCAGGGCGAATGGCTGGCGCTGCGACCGGGCACCGATGCGGCCTTTATCCTCGGCGTGTTATCGGTGTTGATCGCCGAACAGCTGACCGATGAGGCTTTCCTCGCGCGTTACACCGTGGGCTGGCCAGAAATGGCGGCCTACATTCGCGGTGAAGAAGATGGCACGCCGCGCGATACCGCGTGGGCAGCAGAAATTTGTGGCGTCAGCGCGGAGTTCATCAGTGATTTCGCCCGCCAGCTGCACGGCAAACGCGTGCTGGTGACGGTGGCGCATGCCTTGCAGCGCGCCGAAAACGGCGAACAGCCGGTGTGGCTGGGATTGGTGCTGGCGGCCGCGCTCGGTCAGCCGGGTTTGCCGGGCGGTGGCTACACTTATGCGCTTGGCGCGCTGGGCCATTACGGTAAGCATCATAATCTGGTAAGTTTCCCGGCGCTGCCGCAGGGCAAAAACGGCATCGATCGCCTGATTCCAGTGGCACGTATCTCAGATATGTTGCTCAATCCCGGCAAGCAATTTGACTACAATGGCCGCCGCTTAACCTATCCGCACATCCGTCTGGCGTATTGGGCGGGCGGCAATCCGTTCCACCATCATCAGGATCTCGCGCGCTTGCGTCAGGCATTCTGCCAGCTGGATACGCTGATCGTGCATGAAATCGCCTGGACCGCCAGCGCACGCCATGCCGATATTGTCTTGCCCGCCACCATGACGCTGGAGCGTGAAGACATCGGCGGCGCACCTACCGATCGCCACTTGTTTGCCATGCAGCCGGTGGCGCAACCGTTCGGCGAAGCCAAAGATGATTACGCGATTTTCACCGAGCTGGCGCGCCGTTTAGGCCGGGAAGAAGCCTTCACCGAAGGACGCGATACGCGCGGCTGGCTGCAGCATCATTACGCTCAGCTGCAACAGAAGCTGGCGGCGCATCAGGTTGAGATCCCCGACTTCGAGAAGTTCTGGCAACAAGGCGTGCTGGAGTTACCGCAGCTGAAAGATGGCGGCCGCATGATCAACGCGTTTCGTGCCGATCCAGAAGCGTCGCCGCTGCCGACGCCGAGCGGGAAAATCGAAATTTTTTCCGCCACCATCGCCAGCTTTAATTATGAAAACTGTCCCGGTCATCCGGTATGGCGCGAGCCGCAGCAGCAACCGGATGCCGATCATCCGTTCTGGCTGATCGCCAATCAGCCGGCGACGCGCTTGCACAGCCAGCTCGATTTTGGTGATTACAGCCTAAGCGGCAAACGCGATGGCCGCGAAGTGTGCAGTTTGCATCCGGCTGATGCGGCGGCGTCAGGTATTAACGATGGCGATATTATCGAGCTCTACAATGCGCGCGGCCACGTACTCGCCAGTGCGCGTCTGACCGAAACCATCATGCGCGGCGTAGTGCAGTTGCCGACCGGCGCCTGGTACGATCCGGTCGATCCCACCGCGCTGCGTCCACTTTGCCGTCACGGTAATCCTAATGTGCTGACGCTGGATATCGGCACCTCGTCATTGGCACAAGGCTGCAGCGGGCAAATCACCGTAGTCCAGGTGCGTAAATATCGCGGCGAAGTGACGCCGGTACAGGCGTTTAATCCGCCAGGTTCATAATAATTTTCGGCGGGGAAATGTAAAAAGGTCGCCATGAATGGCGACCCTACGGTTTTAAGCAGAATTTTGCGCACCGTCAATTACGCCGTGGTTTTCCGGTTTTGCGTCAAATCTTTTACCGTTTCCGCTGCACGTTTTCCGGCGAGGAACGCGTGGTCCGAGTTGTAATATTCCCACTCGCTGTAGCGCCCGGAAAGATGGATGCCTTGCGTCGCCAGCCAGCTGCGAATCAGCGTGACGTTGGCGGTGCGTTGATGGTCGTACACCACATAGGCGTACGGCATATCCACTTCACTGGCGGTCACGATTTCATCATCGACATTGATGATGCCGACCCGAATACAATCCGCGATGCAGCGTTCAATCAAGGCGTCACCTTCGCAAGGCAGCGGCTGATCGGCGCGATAGGTCATTTCACAGGTCAGGCCAAAACCGCCTTGCGGATTACAGTGCGGGCTGGCATTGCCTTGTAAAAAGATGCGGTGGAACAGCGTGTCGCCGGGATAGTAAATCCAGTGCTTATCGCTGATATTTGCGCGGGCAATGCCCAGATTGACGCAGCGCACCGAGATATGGCGTAGCTGCTTCGCCGCTTTCTGTACCGCTTCCGGGGCAAAGCTGCCGATCAATCGCACCAGTTCCGGCAGCGGCAAGGTGCTGATCATCTGGTCATAATGGAACTGTCGACCATCACTCAACAGCACGCGTCGCTGCAGCGGCTGGATCTCGCTGACGTCCGCTTCCATCTCCAGCGCGCAATTCAGATGGGGCAGAAATCCTTCCATCAGCGCCTGAAAACCGCCGCGCAGCGGATAGCCAAAGCGCGCGTTGGGACCGACCGGTTTATCCAGCGGTGCCAGCGCGCCGGAGATGATCTGCTCCAAATCCGGCAGCGGCACGCGTCCGCCGAGCCAAGAGGTTTCCATATTCACCAGCGGAGTTTTCCACAGTTTCTGGTTATACGGCAGGGCGAAATGTCGCGCGATGCCTTTGCCCCAGGTACGGAAAATAAAGCTCTCAAAATCTTCGCTCTCCGGCTGACAGGCCAGGCTTTCACCGTCCGGGATGGCGCCATCGGCGCAGCAGTCGCGCCGCGCTTCGGTGGCGACTGCCTGTAAAGCGGGAGGTGAAGCATAACGCGCTTCAATCGCGCCCAACACGCATTCGCCAATCACCTCGGCGGGCAAACCGTGTAGCGCCGACTGGAACGGATAACGGGTGTAAACATCATGGCTGTAAACCCAGGCTTCACGCGTTTGCCAGTGCTGATTGTCGCCCAGCAGGATGTCGTACAAACGCAACACGTAAGGATCGTTGGAGAACATAATGTGGCCGGCATGATCGAAGGTGAATCCCTGATCCTCGACCGAACGGCACCAGCCGCCCACGCTGGCATTTTTCTCCAGCACCACCGCGCCCGCGCCGTAGTGATAACCGGCGCTCAATCCGGTTGGCCCGGCACCCAGAATCAAGCACTCAACGGTATTGTGTGCCTGCGCGGGTGGACGGGCGGCGGTCACGTCAGGATGGGAAATCTGGCGTTTCGACAGTGCAACGATATGCGCCTGCATCTCCTCGACGGTGCGATCCCACGAGGTTTCCGCTACGCGGGCTGCCATGTTTTTCGCCAGCTGATAGCGGGTTTCCAGCGGCATGTTGAGCGCAGCTTCGCAGGCCTGAATAAAGCCCTGATGTGAATCGGCGATGTTCACCACCTCGGTGTAATGGCGCGCCACATCGGCAATCGCGGTGCTGACGATCGGCAGCTGCGCCGCCATGTACTCCAGCACTTTGGTCGGGCTGATAAAACGCGTCGATTGATTCAGTGCGAACGGCATCAGGCACAGATCCCAGCCGGCGAGAAAGTGCGGCAAGGCGGCATACGGTTGCTGACCGAACCAATGCAGATTGCTGTGCTGGGGCAGGCTGGCGGCATCAATTTTCACCACCGGACCAACCATCACAATCTGCCAGTCGGGATGCGCATCCGCCAGCGCGGCAATCAGCGCCAGATCGAGGCGTTCATCAATCACGCCGTAATAGCCGAGGCGCGGCTTTGGCAGGTTTTCCTGCAGCGGATGGCTGTTAGTGCGGTCCAGCGCCTGCTCAAAATGCGCCGCATCGACGCTGCTTGGGCAGCAGTAAACATTCGCATGGCGATGTTTCTTCGCTTCATACAGGCTGGTGCCGCCGGTGAACACCAAATCGGCGCGGCTCAACAGCGCTGATTCACGCTGCTGCAGCTGGCGCGGTGCCTGGTTGAAGGCGGAAAGTTCATCCATGCAGTCATAGATAATCGCGCTCGGGGTAAAGCAGGCCAGCAACGGCAGCGCCATCGGCGTGTAAAACCACACCAGCGGCGTTTCATCGTCATCCAGCAGTTCGGCCAGCAGTGGCTGCAGTACAGCGATTTGGCTGTCATGGAAACCTGGCGCGGCCACATCGGTATGCGGCTCGATCACCGTCACATTGGGTGCTGGCTGATAGTGACGTAACGCGGCTTCACCGGGCTGATAAATCGGCTCTTCGATAAACACAATGCGGTGAAACTGGGCGAGGCGCGACAACAGATGCTGTGGACGTTGAAAGACAAATCCCCAACGTAAATGACTGAATACCACTAATACGGATTGTTTCATGACGCTTTCCTCTGGCCTGCTGTTTGGGATGATAAGTCTCTGAAAACGGGCTAATACTCGTTGTGATTGCTGTAATGACGCGGCATAAACCGGGTTCAGCAGGCGCTTTTTGTGAGGATCGATATCCCACAATCCGCTGCGTGGCCAGTCTTCGAGATCTTCCCAAAGCGGGCGATCGATAATCGGGTAGAGGCAGATGCCGCGAATATCACAGCCGTTGAGCTGGGCTTGCGCGACATCGGCGGTCACTTGTGCAAGCCAGGCAGCGCGCCCGCTGCCGACGTGGCTGGTTTCCGCCAGCAAAATGGGCCGTTGATAACGCTCGGTTAACTGCGCCAGCAGCGGATGCAGCGGCACGCGGCGCGCATCGCCCAGATGCCACTCCAGCCGACAGCCGGATCCGGTGAGCCACTGATTGCCGTGGTAATAATTGGCGCCAACCACATCGAGATAGTGCGGCTTGCCGCCGAGTTCCGGTTCACGCAAACCGGCGATCATGTCCCACGCCTGATATTGCGAAGCGTTGATATCGCGGGTGCGCTGTCGACACGCATCGCTGTCTTCATCCGGCACCACATGAATAATCGGGTCGCAGTGCAGGAAACGCGCACGCGGATCGGCGCGGCGAATGGCAGCGCAACCCGCCAGCGTGGCGCGAATTAATTGACGTTTAATCTCATCGGGATCGCTATGTACATTATTGCCAAACAACCCGACAGAAATTCCCCATGCCATAAACGAGATTTCATTCATCGGCGAATAAATCGGTGCCTCTTCATAATATTCAGCGAGTAAAAGCGCCATGCGCTGACAAAAAGCGGCGAAGCGCGGTACAAATTGGCTGGAAAATAAGGTTAAGTCGTCCGGCCAACCGTAATGGCAAAAGGTCCAGTTAATTTGCATGCCAAATGAGCGCGCTGAATTCATGCGTTTTTTTAAACTTTCGAGCGTGGCTTGCGGTTCCATTTCCGCCAGTCGCCAGCCAATACTTTCGCGGGCGGAGGTAATGCCAAACTGCTGCAGCGCGGCGTAATCGTTGTGGTATTGCGATAAATGGTCGGTCAGCGCATTCATTGAAAGCCGTTCGCCGAAGGGATTGATATGATCCGCTCCCTCATAACCGGCTTGCCAAAAGCTGGAAAATGGCGGCATGGTGTTCCCCCGGAATAAAATTCAGGAAAGTGAAATAAATAAAAGAAGTTAACTGCTTTGTTTATGGGGCGCGCATGAATGCGCGCCTTACGGAAATAGCACGAATCTCGTAGGGTCGCCATTAATGGCGACCGAGGAAAGTAGTTATTGAATCTAATTAAAATTATAACCACGCTTTAGCTTAACGCAAATCACTGAGATGAAAAGAATATAAGCCAAGCGTTGGTTTTACTTATATAAGTGAAGCGGCATGAGAAGTTGAATAATTAATTACTTCACTATTTCTTACGCTTAACTCACATAATGAAAAGAAGGGCGATTCTTAATTTATTTCGTCACTACACTTTAATTAACCCACTTCGGGTTTACGGAGGGTCCTATGTCAGAACGTCCAGATGATGATGATGTAATTCCACTGCCAGGTGATGATGAAACATTACCCGACGAAGATGATGATTTACCCCGCGATACTGAATTCCCTGAAGATCAGCAACCTAAAATCTGAAAATGGGTCGAGCCGCCGCTGGCGGCTCACTATTTAGAGTGCACTCTGCTGTAATTCCCCCATAATACCTCTCCAGGATTCATTTATTTTTTTAACACTTAAGGGAGAGATACGATGGTCAACGACTATTTCACACAGCCAGCGATTGGCGTAACGGTTGAGCAACATAAGCGCACCGTTGCGGTTGCGGCGGCATTAGCGGTGGCAAAAGAGTCAGTTAGCGCCTCAACCTCTGCCAGCGGATCAAAGGCATCGTGGGATTTGCAGGCGGTTGCCAATGAGATCGCAAATCTGGCCGATGCCATTCAGGATGCGCTGGAGCCGGTCGAAACGCTCTAACCCAGCAACTGAGTTAATTGCGCCAGATGCGCGCTGTTAGCCAGCTCGCTGCTGTTCAGCAGTTGTTGCTGGCGTTGCGGGGATTCCTGCTGCAGTGCCGCACGCAGCTTACCTGCCACATCCACCGCATCGCCCAGCGATTGCTGACGTGTGCGGTGATGCTGCAACTGCGAGCCATCGCGTAGCGTAATCGTCACCAGATGAAAACGCAGCGCCGGGTTAATCGCATCCGGTGGCGCATTTTCATCTGGTATACGAAGTACTTTGGCCGCCAGCGGCATCACTTCCTGATTCAACTCGCCTTCGGCAAAATCCTGCAAGTGCAAATCGCCATAAATCAGCATCGCGGCGATGACGTATTCCAGACTGAAACGCGCTTCAATGCCGTTGGTCGGCACACGCACCGATGCGGCAATATCGCCGCCCGGCGGAAACGCCACGCTGATCTCGCTAATGCTTTCCAGCAAACTTTCCAGTGATTTACCACTCGCCAGCCATTCATTGCGCAAAATGCGCGTGGCTTCGGCGGCGCTGTGCGTACCGGCGCAGGTGGGGAAGGGTTTGAACTCCAGTCCAGGCGTAACGATACGCCACGGCTGCGCCCAGTTCTCAATCAGCTTTTCCGGCTGCGCCTGGCCGTTGCTGGTGGCAGAGATAAAGGCTTCAATCACGCCATCCTGCTTGCCATCAAAACCCGCCAGCGTCAGTTGTGCGGCGGTCACCGCGCGTTCAGCTGCAAACCCGGCGTGCAGCGGCTTCACCGCCGAACCAAACTGTGCGCGTAAACCACTGGCCTGCGTGGTGGCGATGCCGAGCAGCGTTGCGGTGGCAGAGACATCTAAAGCCAGCAACCGCGTCAGCGCGGCGGCGGCGGCAACCGTGCCGAGCGTCGCGGTATTGTGATTACCTAAGGCGTAATGCTGCTGGCTGACGGCGAGACCTAAACGTCCGGCGATTTCGACGCCAATTGCGTAAGCATCAAGGAACTGATCCAGCTCAGAAGGCTGCAGCTGCTGCCAGGCAAACAGCGAGGGCAGAATCACCACGCTGGGATGTCCGCGAAAATCCGCGTGAAAATCATCATAATCCAGCGCGTGGCTAGCATAGCCGAGCAGCAGCGCGTGAGATCGCGCACTGCCGTCACCATACACGCCGCGCAGCGCTGGTAAACCGCTATCCGGCACCTGGCCTTGCAATACCGGCCAGCTGACGGCGAGGAAATCACGCACGCCTTGGCGCGCGGCATCGCGTGCGACGGTGTCCGGTTGGCTGTTAACAATGCGCTCAGCCAGCGCGGCAGTCAGGTTCATCAGTTCACGCTCTTCAGGGCCGCGACCGCCAGATTGGCGAGATAGCGCGACGTTGGCAGCAGCACATCATCATTGATGCGGAACGCCGGATGGTGCAGCGCATAAGGTTCGCCGGTGCCAATCATCATGAACGCGCCCGGCAGCTGCTGCTGATAAAACGCGAAGTCTTCGCCGATCGGGCTGGCTTCCACCACACGCGCCTCAAAGCCGCTGGCGCTGGCCTGCTGCAAGGCAAAATCGGCCCAGTGCGCATCATTCACCACCGAAGGCGGACCTGCGTGCCAGTTGAATTTCACCTCGGCGGCAAAGGCTGCGCCGATACCTTGCACAATCTCACGGAAGCGCTGCTCAAGACGTTCGCGCGTTTCCTGCGAGAAGGAGCGCACCGTGCCTTCCAGCCAGGCGCTATCAGGAATCACGTTCCAGGTGCTGCCGCTGTGAATCTGGGTGATCGAGACCACCGCGTTATCGCCGGATGGCGCATTGCGGCTGATCAGCGTTTGCGCAGCCGAGACGATTTGCGCAGCAATGACAATCGGATCGTTGCCCTGATGCGGTTTGGCCGCGTGGCTGCCAATGCCGGTGATGCTGATATCAAAGCGATCAACCGCTGCGGTTAACGGACCGGCTTTGCTGCCAATCACGCCTGGCGGCAGCGACGGATCGTTGTGGATGCCGAAAATAGCCACCGCATCATCCAGCGCGCCTGTAGCGATCACATCGGGCGCGCCCTGGCCGGTCTCTTCCGCAGCCTGGAACAGAATGCGCACGCGACCTGGCAGCGTATCTTCTTGCTGTTTAAGCAGAATCGCTGCACCTAGCGCCGCCGAACTGTGGAAGTCGTGGCCGCAGGCGTGCATCACGCCGGGACGCTCAGATCGGAAGCTCACATCTGACTGCTCTTCAATCGGCAGCGCATCGATATCAGAACGTAGCACCATCAGCGGACCGTTTTCACGGCCTATTTCAGCGATTAAACCGGTTTTGAGCGGCAGATCCAGCACGCGAATCTGGTGTTTCTCTAATTGCTGACGAATACGTGCGGTGGTTTCAAACTCTTGATTGGAGAGCTCGGGAAAACGGTGCAGTTCGTGGCGGAAAGCGATCAGCTGTTCGCCTAAGGTGTCGAGTGATTGGCTCATGCTTTTACTCCTTGTTGCGCCGCCTGGCGTGTTAACCACGCATCGTGGGCGGCTTCATCCAGTACTTTCTTCATATATTGCGTGATGTGGCCTTTGCCGAGATCGGTGGTGTGCATCAGCTGGAAACCGCGCTTTTTATACATCTCGATCAGCCACGGATGGCTGGTGGCGGTGCCGAGCGACACGGCAGGCGCGCGTAATTGGCCCAGCAGAATCTCCTGCTCGAGGCGATCCTGCACCTGACGGCCATATTGCTTGCCGGGATAATCGGGATGCGCGCCAAACCAGCCGATGTGCGGCAGGCCAAACGGGCCGGGCAGCGGTCCCCACGGATAACGTACGGTAACGGATGAGACCATCACCTCATCGGCATACAGGGCATAAACACCGTGGCTTTGCAGATGACGCAACGTTTTGGCAAGGTCGGCGGTGGCGGCATCAAACTTGATGCCCAGCGCCAGCGTGGGCGCATACGCGGCATGCATCAGCGCCTGATAGGTTTCCACCTCGTCTTCTCTGACCTGACGAAATTCAAGTGACATAGACATCCCCGGAAAAATATGCGCTTTTGTAGGGTCGCCATTAATGGCGACCTAACAGGCGTCCATACAAAAGAGATCAGATTACCAGCAAAGCCATTCCCCGCTATATGTGAAAAATAACTAAGCTAATGCGAATTTGTGAAAATGAAATCGCCCCTTTTGCATTGCTTAAATCGTTATTTACCGTAGTATGCAGAAAATACATAGCGCTATAACTATTCTGTATTAACCCTCTGAATTATCTTAATTTAATCCGTTATAGCCTTATTCTTAATCAGGGTGACGCCGTGTTAGCGATCAAATCTCCGCGTGCATATGCACATGAATCCGGTTTGCGTGCGCGCGCCGGTGAATTTATCAAACCTTACGCTTCCCATATTCGCATCTTTACTTCTCCTCGCGCCTGGCAGGCGGTTAATCCGGAATTAACTCAGAGCCTTGAAGCCAATGCTATTCGCTGGGAAATAGAGTATCTGACCGGTGAATGCACCGATGCCGCGATTGAAACCCTGAAGCAAAATGTCGAGCAGCAGGGCGCTGAACTGCTGTTTGCGGTCGGCGGCGGACGCGTGCTGGATGCGGCGAAAGCAGTTGGTAGCCAACTGCCGGATCTCAAAGTAATCAACTTCGCCACGGTTGCGGCGACCTGCGCTGCCTGGTCACCGGTAGCGATTGTTTACAATGAGCACGGCGGCCATGTGCGCAGCCAGCCGCTGGGCAAAATGCCGGATTTGGTGTTGGTGGATAGCGAGATTATCGCGCGCAGCGATGTGCGCTATCTGAAGGCCGGCATCGTTGATGCGCTGGCAAAATATTACGAGTTCTACCCTTATCAGCGTAACAATCCCAACGATCTGGCGCTGGATCTCAAAGTAATGACCGCCAAACGCGCGCTGGACCTCTATCGCGAGCTGGGTGCAGCGGCGGTTGCCGCTAACGAACAGCAGATTGTCACGCCAGAGCTGGTGAAAATCATCGATGCCAATATCGTGTTGGCCGGATTAGCCAACAGCGTGCGCGATGTGCTGCCAACGCCCGGTTTTGCCCATGCCATCCACAATCGTCTGACGCATCAGCCGGAGCTGCACGAATGGCTGCACGGCGAAAAAGTGGGTTACAGCCTGCTGGTGCAATCGCTTATTGAGCAAAACGGCGTGCCGGATGCCGATTTGCTGGCGCTGCTGCGTGAGTACGATATGCCGCTGACCTTAGCGCCGCTAACCGGCGACCGCAGGGCGACGATCCGTACCATCGCGGAACAAATTAAATTCCCGGCGGCCAGCGCCGAGCGTCTGCCATTCCGCATCTCTGCTGATGCGCTGGAGCAGGCGCTGCTGGCGACCGAGAACACGTTTTAAATCGCACCACTTTTAATTGACCAGGACAAATTAATGGCTAACTCACAACAACAACGCCGCATCCGTTTAGGCCTTTTCGTGCAGCCGGTTGGACAACACGTCAGCGGCTGGCGCCTGACAGAAAAGCTTGGCGATCCGACCGATATTGACTGGCTGATCACCATCGCCAAAAAAGCCGAAGCCGGTAAATTCGATCTGTTCTTCGTCGGCGATGCGCTGGCTACCAGCATGTATCGCCTGCCATCGACCATGGCGCGCCTTGAGCCGCTGACCATGTTGTCGGCGCTGGCGGTCAATACCAAACGCATCGGTCTGGCGGCAACCGCGTCCACCACCTTCAGCGATCCGTTCACCATGGCGCGCAGCTTCTCCTCGCTGGATCACATCAGCCGTGGTCGCGCCGCGTGGAACGTGGTGACTTCGTTCTCCGCCGATGTGGCACGCAACTTTAGCCGCAACGATATGCCGAACCACGCCGAGCGTTATGCGCGTGCGCGTGAATTCCTCGAAGTAGCGGAAAAACTGTGGGCCGGCTGGGAAGAGGGCGCGGTGCAGCCGAATAAAGAGACCGGCGCGTACTTTGTTGATGACAAAATCCAGCCGATTAACCACCAAGGCGAGCACTTCCAGGTGCAAGGTCCACTGAACATCACCCGCTCACCGCAAGGTCGTCCGGTGATCATCGAAGCCGGTTCGTCCGCCGATGGCCAGAAACTGGCGGCGGAAACCGCAGAAGTGATCTTCACCGCTGCTGCCAGCCTCGAAGAGGCGCAAACCTTCTATCGTTCACAGAAAGATCAGGTGATTGCCGCCGGTCGTAATCCGGATCATGTGGTGATTATGCCGGGCGTGATGCCGATTGTTGGCCGCACGCGTGAAGAAGCCAAAGCGCTGTGGAAAGAGCTCAACACGCTGGTGGATATCGAAAACGGTCTGCGTCAGCTGTCGCTGCGTTTTAGCATGGATCTCAGCCAGTTCCCGCTGGATGGTCCGGTGCCAGAAGTGCCGCTGGGTGAAGGTAACCAGAGCCGCGTAAAACTGATGACCGACATGGCGAAGCGTGAAAATCTGACGCTGCGCGAGCTGGCGGCGGTGGCTGCCGGTTCACGTGGACATCGTGTGATTGTCGGCACCGCTGAAGATATCGCCGACGATTTCGAGCTGTGGCTGAACGAGGGCGGCGCGGATGGTTTCAACATCATGCCGGCGATTATGTCCGAGCAGCTGGATCTGTTCGTTGAACTGGTGATTCCGGAACTGCGCCGTCGCGGCCTGTTCCGTGATGATTACGAGTTCGCCACGCTGCGTGAGAACCTCGGCTTGCCGGTGGCGTAACCCATTCAGGAGCTCAACATGGTCACCTTATCCAGGCGTGTGCAGTCCGTGTCGCTCTCTGCTAATGCTGCGGCGCGTCAACTGACGCGCCAGCTAAAAGAGCAGGGCGTCGATATTCTCGATCTCACCACCGGTGAGCCAGATTTTGATACACCACAGCACATTCGTCAGGCGGCGGTGGCGGCGATGGAAGCCGGTGAAACGCGTTACACGCCAACCAACGGCACCACGCCGCTGCGCAAAGCGGTGATAGCCAAGCTGAAGAATGAAAACCAGCTCGATTACGATCTGGCGCAGATCTGCATCGCTAACGGTGCCAAGCAGATCATCTTCAACGCCTTTGCTGCCACGCTGAATGAGGGCGATGAGGTGATTGTGCCGGTGCCGTACTGGCCGACCTTCCCGGATAGCGTACGTTTCAACGGCGGCGAAGCGGTGCTGCTTGAGTGTCCGCTTGAGCAGGAATACAAGTTGCAGCCGCAGCGGCTGGCGCAGGCAATCACCAGTAAAACCCGCTGGCTGGTGCTGAACAATCCCGGCAATCCTTCCGGCATGGTGTACAGCGCTGATGAGCTGAGAGCGCTCGCGACGGTGCTGCGCGATCATCCTGATGTACTGATCATGCTGGATGAACTTTACGAACATATTCTGTTTGATGGCCGTGAACACGTCAGCCTGCTGCACGTCGCGCCGGATTTAGCCGAGCGCATTCTGCTGGTGGGCGGCGTGTCGAAAACCTACGCCATGACCGGCTGGCGCATTGGCTTTGGTGCCGGGCCAAAAGCTTTGATCGACGCGATGGTGGTGGTGCAATCGCAAAACAGTTCCGGTGCCAGCGCGATCAGCCAGGCTGCGGCGGTGGCGGCGTATAACGGTGGACTCGACTTCCTGCCGCCGCAATGCACGGCTTATCAGGATCGCCGCGATGCGATTATGACGTTCTTAAAGCCGGTGCAGGAAATTGACGTGCTCAATCCAGATGGCGCATTCTTTATTTTCTGCCGCTGCGCCGGTTTATTGGGCAAAACGCGTCCCGATGGTCAGAAGATCGAAAGCGAGCAAGATGTGATGAATTATCTGCTGGAGAGCGGTGTATCGGGCGTGGCGGGCAGCGCGTACGGTTTGTCGCCTTATTTCCGTTTATCAATTGCCACCGATATTGCAACGGTGCGTGAAGCGGGTCGCAGAATTGCGCAGGCCTGTGCGGCATTAAGCTAATTCCTGGTAGATGCGCCAGATAATTCTTAGGTTTTATCTGGCGTCTTATCGCAATAACTTCATGAGTAAATTAACAACTTTCCAACCCACGTTTCATCCCGCATAATGCGTTTTTTCATTATTTCCGGTTATTATTTCATGTCTAAATTATCCTTGAATCTCAATACCGCTTTAATCAGCGGCCTGGCTATTTTCGCGCCGCTGCAAGCCATGGCAAATACAGAAACTTCTCAGGCACCGATCATTATTCAGGGCGCTATGCCGGTTGAAGCCGAGCATTTCGCCGCCAAACTGGAAAACGCTAAAGAGCGTCAGATTGGCGAATGGCGTTTCTGGCAGGGCACGGTTGACGGTTATCCGGTGATTGTTTCTGAAACGCTGAAAGGCATGTCAAATGTCGCGGCGGCAACCTCGATTGCAGCAGTGGAATTTAAACCTAAAGCCATCATTAATCAGGGCACTGCAGGCGGTCACGATCCGGCATTACATGTCTATGACATCGTCGTGGGCAAATATTCGGTCAACCTCGGCGCGTTTAAAACGCCGCACAAGTTGCAGGGCGCGGGCAGTAATTCCGTTGAGTGGAAACCGATGGATTTGATGGCCTCAAAAGGCAGCGCGGGTGAAGATAAAAATGCCCACAGCATTCGTCAGTTTGCCGCCGATCCACAGCTGATGAAAGCCGCCGAGCAGGCGATGCCGGCTTACACCAAAGGCAAAGTGGTGGAAGGCGTGATTGGATCGGCTGATGTGTGGAACAGCGAATTGGACCGTATTCGCTTCTTCCATGAGAACTTCAACACCTCCGTTGAGGAGATGGAAACCGCGTCGGCTGCGCAGATCTCATCGCTGTTTAATATCCCGTTTATCGGTATTCGTGTGTTATCTAACAACATCACCAATGACGGTAAGTATGATGCGCAAACAGGTATCGCTTGCCAGGATTATGTCTACGACGTTTTAAAAGCGTATATCAAACAGATTAACGCGCAGAAGTAATAAGTAAAAAACGCAGCACTTGTGCTGCGTTTATTTGTTCACGCTCGGTACTGCATGCGGCCGATTAAATCAGGAAATCATCCATCGAACCACCAGCTTCCAGTGCGGCTTTAATCGGTGATGGCGTGCGGCCCTGGCCGGTCCACAATTTCTCATTACCCTGTTCGTCGATGAACTTATACTTCGCAGGACGCGGCGCGCGTTTCGACTTGGGTTTGCTTTCCTGAGTGTTTAATTGCGCCAGGTCACTAATATCAATGCCGTCTTTTAACAACATCTCTTTATACAGCGCCAGTTTTTCTTCTTTTTCGCGCTGGGCTGCAGTTTCTGCTTCCGCTTCTTCACGGCGTTCTGCGACAACCACGGCGAATTTTTCCAGCATCTCTTCTAATGCTGCGACATCAATATTACGCGCTTCGGCACGCAGCGTACGAAGATTGTTCAATGCGTTAAGTGCATCGCTCATGAATAAATCCTTATTACTTATTGGACTGGTGTAAAGGAGAGCATTCTACGAGATTTTTTGCCAAATTAAAATAATCTGTCGTAGACAGAATTGTCCGGAAAATATCCGGACGATCAGACGTTTCTTTATATTGGCTGAGGTTTATCCAATCCTTTTGGCTTATTTACGTAATTTTTTGAGTAATGGGAATAATAGTTGCTGCATTATTCAGCGTTTTAATGCGATCTGCGGGAAGGTCGCCATGAATGGCGACCCTACGACGATTTCGCGAGGTTTTCATAGGGTGCGCATTCATGCGCACCACAATCGTAACTATGTTGGAATCTGTTCAATTTCACATAATTGCCTAAAATCCCTGCATGAACCTTCCTGAAAATAACGCTTATCAACTATTACTCGTTGAAGAATAAGGCGTTTCAACAAGTGTAAAAGTGTCAGTAAACCGGTAACAATTTCTTGCATTGTAAACCTTAATGCGTATATTTCTCATTTGCTTTCTTAACGGCTTCCTTACTGTCGTTCCTCTTTCAGACGTCAGCAGCGGTGCCGCAAAAAAATAACGAAAAGTTGATTGAGGAATTGTATGTCTTTCGAAGATTTGCGCGTCAGGAAACCCGGCAATGCGCCTCAGCGCGCGTTGCGTCTCTCTTTACTGGCTGTGATGGTTGCGTCGGGTATCGCGCAGGCAGCAGAGACCACCAACACCGAACAGACGCTGAACGTTGATGCCAGCGCTAGCGCGGATCAGCAACAGCAGGCGGCACAGGATTACAGCGTACCGGTGACGCGTGCCGGTACCAAAATGGCGCTCACCGCGCGCGATATTCCGCAATCGGTTTCGATCGTCAGCAAGCAGCGTATGGAAGACCAGCAACTGCAATCGCTGAACGATGTGCTGGCCAACACCACCGGCATTCACGGCGTCTCGGGCGATATGGATCGTACTAACTACTATTCGCGCGGTTTCCTGATCGACAACTATATGACCGATGGCATTCCCACCGCCTTCGCCTCACGCTGGAACCTCGGCGATGCGCAGAGTGATATGGCGCTGTATGAGCGGGTAGAAGTGGTGCGCGGCGCCACCGGCTTGCTGACTGGCCCAGGCAATCCATCTGCTTCGATCAACATGGTGCGTAAGCACGCCGATAGCAAAGAGTTCACCGGCAGCGTTTCAGCCAGCTATGGCAGCTGGAACAAACAGCGTTATGTTGCAGATCTCTCTGCGCCGCTGTCCGCCGAAGGTAACGTGCGTGGTCGCCTGGTGGCTGGTTATGAAGATAGAAACAGCTTCATCGAGCGCTACGGCGCAGATAAAAAATTCGTCTATGGCGTGGTTGATGCCGACCTGACTGACTCCACCAAATTATCCGTTGGCTATGAGTTCTCGCAGGTGAATACCGATTCAACCATGTGGGGCGGTTCGCCGCGCTGGTATACCGACGGTTCACAAGTCAAGCTTCGTCGTGGTTACAACACCGCGCCAGATTGGGCTTACAACAACAAAGAAAACAAAAAAGTCTTTGTTAACCTGCAGCAGAACTTTGATAACGGCTGGAACGTCACGCTTAACGGCACGCACAATGAGATGTTCCTCGACAGTAAGCAGCTGTATATTGATGGCTATATCAATAAAGACACCGGCATTGCGGTCAATCAGTATCCGGCGTTTTACAACTATGACGCGGTTGGCGGCACCGGCTATAACACCGGCAAACGTAAAGTAGATGCGGTGGATGCCTTCGCCAGCGGTCCTTACGAGATGTTTGGCCGTCAGCATGAGCTGATGTTCGGCGTGAATTACAGCCGTCAGGACAACAAATATTACAGCGCCTGGACTAACATCTCTCCGGCACAGCTGGGCAACTTCTACGATTACAACGGTAATTTCCCGGAATCCGACTGGAACCCTCGTGAACCGGCTTCGGATACGCAACTGGTGCGTCAAAAATCTGCCTATCTGGCAACGCGCATTTCGCTGGCCGATCCGCTACACGTGATTCTGGGCGCGCGCTACACCAACTGGAATCGTCAGACGCTGACCGAAGAGATGGAGAAGAACAACATCACGCCGTACGGTGGTGTGATTTGGGACTTCTACGACAACTGGTCCGCGTATGCCAGTTACACTTCGGTGTTCCAGCCACAGGATTATCAGGATGCGTCTGGAGCCTTCCTGGCGCCGGTGATTGGCAAGAACTATGAAGCGGGTGTGAAATCAGACTGGTTTAACAGCCGCCTGACCACGTCTATTTCTGTGTTCCGCACCGAACTGGACAACGTTGGCGAAGCGACCGGCGAGACCATCAACAATATTACCGTCTACGAAGGTAAAAATGGCGTTGTCAGCCGTGGCGTAGAGTTCGAAGTGAACGGCGCGCTGACCGATAACTGGCAGATGACCTTTGGTGGCACCAGCTATGTAGCAGAAGATCGCGAAGGCGAGAATTACAATTCTCAGTTGCCGCGCACCTCGTTCAACTTGTTTACCAGCTATCGTTTGCCAATGCTGGATGAGCTGACCCTTGGCGGTGGCGTAACCTGGCAGTCGAAGACTTACACCGATATTACCGGTCCGGAAGGCAATGGCACCTGGCGTGCACGTCAGGGCAGCTACTCGCTGGTTGATCTGTTCGCACGCTACGACGTCACCAAAAACGTCTCGCTGCAGGCCAACATCAACAACCTGTTCGACAAAGAGTATGACTCCAACGTCGGTAGCGGCGGCATCGTGTACGGCGAGCCACGTAACTTCTCAGTATCGGCGACATATCGTTTCTGATGAAAATGATGGGTGCGCGTAATGCGCACCCATTGAAGAACCTCGCCAATCCTTTGGTCGCCATGAATGGCGACCCTACGAAACCTTTTCCCCGTAGGGTCGCCATTTATGGCGACAGATTCATGAATTCCAGCGTCATGATGAATTGCTCTCTGCAGAAAGGGCCAATTTACCCACGGAAGTGAAAATGGCATCGTCCTGTGGCGTATTAATGCGGCCTCATAGCACGTTACGCAGGTGACGTTGTAACGAATGGTGGCGCGTCAGCGCGTGATCGCCGATGCTCTCCATTATAAATTGCACGCTGCGAATGGCATTTTCGGTTACCACCTATTTAATTTGCGCGGCATGTCCGCTGGCTACTTTGCCTTGTGCAGCGCTGCTCAGCAGGAAAAGCGCGCTATAAATCGCGCCTCTACTATTTGTGTGGGTAATACGTGTGTAATGCTCGTCAGTTAAGCGTCTTTTCGGTCAA
Source organism: Pantoea sp. SOD02 (assembly GCF_024707505.1). Classification (GTDB taxonomy): domain Bacteria; phylum Pseudomonadota; class Gammaproteobacteria; order Enterobacterales; family Enterobacteriaceae; genus Pantoea; species Pantoea symbiotica. The sequence goes on from NZ_CP102605.1 coordinate 244,297, forward strand.
CATAAATGGCGACCCTACAAGTGATTGGCGCGTTTTCGTAGGGTGCGCATTCATGCGCACCTGCATACATATGCAAATTAATGCTTAACTGAGCGGCATTAGGGTAATACGTGCGGGGGTTTTGTAGTGCGCATTGTTTCAGGCGATTTTCCTCGAGGTTTGCACGGCGCTCGCCAGCTTTAGCGATTCCGCTGGCACCTGATGCGCGAACAGTTGGGTGGTCAAATAGCTGCTGCCGCCATCGGCCAGCAACACCACAATACGCTTGCCGCGATTCTCCGGTCGCGCTGCAACCTGTTGTGCCGCCCACAACACCGCGCCGGACGAATCGCCTACCAGCACACCTTCGCTCAGCGCCAGTTGCCGCGCCGCCGTATACGCCTGCCAGGTTTCCACCGCAATCACCTCATCGTAAACGCGGTGATCGAGATTGGCAGGAATGCGCTCCGGCGTCTGGTTGCTAAACGCATGTACGCCGGTGATCTCCAGCGGATCGGGACGCAGTTCGCTCGGCTGTGAACCCACGCCCGGCTCAACGGCGATCACCTGCAAACCCGGATGCTGCTGTTTGAGATAGCATCCGGTGCCGGAGAGCGTGCCGCCGGTGCCGACGGCGGCGATAAAAATGTCCAGCTCGCCGCCGCTGTCGCGCCAGATCTCTGGCCCGGTGGTGCGCTCATGCACCGCCGGATTGGCCGGATTATCCAGCTGCAGCAGAAAATGCACTTCCGGTTCCGCCGCAGTAACCTGCTCGGCCAGCCATTTGGTGGCGGCGACAAAATCGCCGTTGCTGGCGTCGTAGAATTCCTTAAAACCTTCAATGGTGCTGAACGGCACCACTTCGGCGCCGTACGCCTGAATAATCTGGCTGCGTTCGATGCTAACGAAATCATTGATGTAGACGCGGAACTTGTAGCCTTTGGCCGCCGCAATCGCCGCTAAACCAATGCCGGTGTTGCCGCTGGTGGTTTCAACCAATGTATCGCCGGGCTGGATAATGCCGTTGCGTTCGGCGGCTTCAATCATGCTGAGGGCGATGCGATCTTTGACGCTGTGATTGGGGTTAAACAGTTCGAGTTTGGCGACTAAATCCGCCTGAATATCCTGCTGCTGCGCATAGCGTGACAGGCGCAGCAACGGCGTGTTGCCAATCAGTTCGGTGATAGAAGCAGAAATTTTTGCAGCCATAATCGACCTCATGTGTGGGGGCGGTCGCCATGAGTGGCGACCCAACGATAATTACCATTTCACCGCGCTGCGTTGCCATGACAGCAGGCGATCGCGTACCAGGAACAGCAGGGAGATCAGTGAAGAGAACAGCAGCGCCATCACAATCAGTGCGGCGTACATATTGGCGTAAGCCGCCCAGCCTTGCGCCCACTGCAGATACCAGCCGAGCCCGGACTTCACGCCCATCATCTCTGCCGCTACCAGCACCGAGAACGACGCGCCCAAACCCATAAACAGGCCGACAAACAGGTGCGGCAGCGCAGCGGGCACCGCCACGCGCAACACGAGGAACAGCGAATTGGCACCCAGCGTGCGCGCCACATCGTAATAACGGGTATCAACGCTGGAAACGCCCGACCAGGTCAGCACCGTCACCGGGAACCAGGTCGCCAGCGCGATCAGGAATACCGCTGCCGAGAAGCTCGATGGGAAGAAGTAGAGCGACAGCGGCAGCAGCGCAGTTGAAGGCACCGGTCCGAGGAAACGCAGAATCGGATGCACCCAGTAACCCAAGCTGCGCGACCAGCCAATCGCCACGCCGGTAGTAAAGCCGACTACGCTGCCGTAGATAAAGCCGAAAGCCAGCAGACGCAGCGAATTGAGCACGCTATCCAGCAGGCGCGGCCAGTCGGTGGCGTAGGCTTCCACCAGCGCACGCGGCGGGGCGAAAAAGGGCGCGGGCAGCAGCGCCAGTTTGCCGGTGACGGTTTCCCACAGGCCAATCAGCAGCGCCAGCACAATCAGCCATGGGCCACTGCGCTTGAGAGGCGCGAGTAAGGTCAGTCGCGGGAACAGGCCTGAGGCAATCGCCAGTCCGCTGAGAATAAGCGCGATGGCGGCGAACAACTCATGCGTTTCATTCACAAAGCGCGGGGCGGCAAAACCCTGCGGCTTATCCGGCACCGCCACCATCAGCGCTACCAGCGCCCACCACAGCAGGAGCGCACCCCAAACCGCCGGTTGAAGGCGGCGCGGCACGTCACGGTTGCGGGCAATCGTCAGGGTTTCACTGGCCATTATCGTCTCCTTAGCTCGACATGTTGCTCATGTGCGCCATGTTGCTGGCGTGCTGATGGGCAGATTCTGCCGGCAGCAGCTCCGGCACATAGTGCTCGGCGAAGCGTTGCGCATCGGTATCCGGGCGGATCACATTGATTTTCTTCAGCTCATCGATATACACCGCCACCTCTTTGCGCAGCTGCACACCGGTGGAGTGATGGCTGTGAGTGTGCTCTTTCAGCATCGCGGCAATGTCCTCTACCGCAACGGAACCTGGCACAAAGGGCTGGAAGATTTTCGCCGTCTCTTCCGGATGTTCGGCGGTCCACTGCTGCGCATCGACAATCGCCTGGGTGATGGCGCGCGCGGTGGCGGGATCGTCACGCACCAGCGAGCCGCGCAGGCCCAGCACGCAGCAGGTGAGGCTGGCGTATTCGCCTTTCAGGTTGTTATCCACTTCCACCAGATCGTGCTGCTTCTTCAGCAGCCAGCCCTGCGGATCGTCAGTGGCCAGCGCCTGCACTTCACCTTTGCGCAGCGCTTCGCCAAACAGGTCGGGCGGATATTGCAGCCAGTTGACCTGCTTATCAGGATCGATGCCCTGTTTCGCCAGCTGAATAGCGAAGAAGTTGCGAATCGGGCTAGCCTGATCGCTCACCGCCACCGATTTTCCTACCAGATCTTTCACATCGCGGATGCCGCTGTTCTGCGGGGCGAGTAGACGCATACAGCCGCCGTGCGTGCCGACGGTGAGATCAACATCAAAACCCTGCTCCAGCGGCTTCAGCCAGCGCAGCGCCATGCCAATGCCGCCATCAGCCTGGCCGGTGGCAATCGCCTGTAACAGCGCATCGGTTGGGCCGCTAAAATTTACGGGCTCAACATTCAAGCCGTACTTTTTAAAGAAACCTTGCTTCAGCGCCACCGAAATCGGTGACTGACATACTGCGGTTTGTCCCCAGGCCAGCTTGATGGTTTTGAGCGATTTATCGTCGGCAAATACATTGCTGCTCAGCAACGGATTTACCGCAACGCCGGCACTAAAGAGACCCAGCCCGCGTAATAATGCGCGGCGGCTCAGAGAGAATTGTTGAAATGCCATCCTGTCTTCCTTGTAGATAAAGTTCACAGGCACTATGGCAAAGGCAATTAGCGCGACCAAATAACAATCCCGCATGACATCATGCAGTTTTTCATTATGAATATTTGCGGATAGGTTTGCCGGAATGACTATTTCGAAGTGGGGAAGTCGCGGATTATGCTTTATTTCTTAGCATATCAAGCAGGAGCGAAAATATGGCCTCAACCTCGGCGGGCGTTAATATTGCGATTGAGAAGGTTCATCATCACTTCACCTTAGAAGGCGAAGATTTACCGGTGCTGGAGAATATTAATTTGCAGGTAGAGGCCGGTGAATTTGTCGCGCTGCTGGGGCCATCCGGCTGCGGCAAATCGACGCTGCTGCGTTTGCTGGCCGGGCTCGAACCGCCAGCCAGCGGTTTACTGGCGGAAGAGGGCAAAGCGATCACCGCGCCTGATCCGTCGCGCGTGGTGGTGTTTCAGGATCCCACGCTTTATCCGTGGCGCACCGTCTATGACAACGTTGGCCTCGGTTTGCAGATTCGCGGAGAGAGCCGCCCGCTGCGCGAGCAGCGGATTAACGCGATGCTGGATCGCGTCGGCCTCAGGCAGTTTGCCCGCGCCTGGCCGCATCAGCTTTCGGGCGGTATGGCGCAGCGTGCGGCGTTGGCCCGCGCGTTGGTTAACGTGCCGCGTTTGCTGATTCTCGATGAGCCGCTCGGCAAGCTCGATTCACTGACGCGGTTGCGTATGCAGCAGGAGATTGTCGATCTGTGGCAAGAGCAGCAGTTCACTACGCTGATGGTGACGCACGACGTGGAAGAAGCGCTGGTGATGGCGAATCGCGTGGTGGTGTTCAGCCCAAGACCAGCAAAAGTGGTGGATGTGATCGAGGTTAATCTGCCGTGGCCGCGCCGCCGCGATGACCCGCAGCTGGTGGCGCTGCGCAGCCGGATACTGGATTTGTTGGGAGCGGATCGTGTGGCGGCGTGATGAAGTCATCCGCTTATGGCGTATCAGAATCTTTAAGGGTTGTTTCTAGAAAATGCGTGGTGTGATGCATCCATTCGCGCATTTCGAAGAGATCTAACATCAAGCTGAAAGAGATAAAGGTTACGCAGATAATCAATAAGATGGCGATGTAGTAAGGCAATGAAGACATCTATTCCTCCCTGGAATACGATCTGGATGGAATGTCAGTATTACTTAAGTTTTTCTCATTAACAAACCTTAAGGAATATTCTTTGCGTATACGTTAAACGGTCGCCATAAATGGCGACCCTACAAGTGATTGCTGCGTTTTCGTAGGGTGCGCATTCATGCGCACCTGCATACATATGCAAATTAATGTTTAACTGATCGGCATTACGCTATGAATGGCGACCGTAAGGTTTTTTACTTTCCCGGCACAATGAACCGATAACCTACGCCACGCAGCGTTTTAATATACGCCTTGCCGATTTTCTCGCGCAGATTATGAATATGCACTTCTAATGTATTGGTGGCCGGTTCTGTTGCCCATTGATAAATATCTTTTAGCAAGGTGTCACGCTGAACCGCTTCGCCTTTCGCCAGCATCAACCGCGATAAAATAACGAACTCTTTAGGCGTCAAGTCCAGCGATTTTCCAGCGTGCCAAACCATTTTTCTGGAGAGTTGCAGGGTAATTTCACCGATCTCCACGCAGTCTGTTTCAACCTTCTGTTGCGCGTTAAATAGCGCGTGAACCCGCGCTAACATTTCCTCTAACGAACCGGCTTCGAGATGCTGGACGGTGGAATCACCGTCACAGCCATTGCGTTGCAGCACGACTTGCAGCTCTTGCATCAGCCGCTCATCGGCTGCAACGATCATCCATTTCATCAATGTGCGGCCCGGCAGGCGCTAAGAATATCGTCCGCAGGTTGATATTCAGTGGTCTGAATACCCGTTAAACCGAGCATGGTGGAGAACAGATTGTCCTGCGAATAACCCTGATGCGCCGCTTGTTTATCAAGACAGCTTTTACTCACGCCATAGCGCTGTTGATAATCCGGTGATAACCAAATCAGCATTGGCACATGTTTCTGCACATCCGGCGCAATCGCATACGGCATACCGTGCAGATAAGCACCATTTTCCCCTAACGACTCACCGTGATCCGATAAATAAACCAGGCTGGTGGTGTATTCATCCTGATGCGCTTTCAGCACATTAATCGCTTTATTGACGATGTAATCAATATACAGAATGGTGTTGTCGTAGGTATTGACCAGCTGTTCTTGCGAACAATCCTGAATTTGGCTGGTATCGCACGTCGGGGTGAATTTTTTAAACTGCGCAGGATAACGGTTGTAATAGGTTGGGCCGTGACTACCAATGGTATGTAACACGATAACGCCGTTACCTTTGAGGTTTTTAATATAGTCCTCAATACCATGGAATAACACTTCGTCATAACATTCCCCGCCATGACACATATCCGGCAGATTCAGGCTGCTCATATCCTGATGTGGGACGCGATCGCAGGCACCTTTACAGCCGCCATCATTGTCATTCCATAAAACCTGCACACCGGCACGCTGGATAATATCGAGCATCCCTTCCTGATGGCTGGCAAGCTGATCGTCATAATGGGCACGCGGCATATTGGAGAACATACAAGGTAATGAGACTGCCGTAGCTGTGCCGCAAGACTGCGTATTCGGGAAATAGGTGACATCAGCTTTCGCCAGCAACGGTGTATTTTCGCGCTCATAACCATTCAACTGGAAATTCACCGCACGCGTGGTTTCACCCACCACCAAAATGGTCAGGTTACGCTTTGGACCAGCCAGCATCTCGGGCTTCTGTTTGGCATCTAAACCAATTTGCACCAGCGGCAAATTGGCGGTGCGGCTGTGGTTGTACCAGGAAAGCGTTGCCACAATCGAATTGGAAGGGCTGAGTGATTTAATCAGCTCTTTTTGGTTACGAAACAGCGAGGCGTAATCTTTATAAAAAAACGTCGCGACTAAGGCGATGCAAATTACCGACGCGACAATGGAAGCCGCGCGCTTGGCGATGCTTTTCCAGATAGGTTTGCTGTTTTTAACGCGAATCCAGAAAACTAACAGGGCAGCCAGCAGCCCGCTACAACCAAGCGTAATAATCAACTTGGGTGATAATAGAGCAAAGGATTCAGATGGCGTGGTATCGATAATATTCACGATCATCGAGCGATCGATAACAATACCAAAGGTCCAGATAAAATATTGCGCAGCGGCGGAAACTAAAATGAAGAGCGCAAGAATAACGCGGTCAAGCCACAAAAAGGAGGCGAAGGTGGCAATAATATTGATCACGCTAAATGCCACTAACGGCATTGAAGCGAATACCAAAATGGTGCGCACGCTATCAAGCGGCATGGCAGCAAGCACTTGTCGATAGAACGCAATGTTCAAAAAGACCGCAATATAAATAGAAACAAGCGAAATAAAAGATAGCCGACTCAACGTCGGTCTTTTGCGCAGCGAAAACGTCATTGTTCAATCCATGTGTGTGAAGATGGCGAAAGCTTAAGAAACTAAGGTTAAGTGAACCTTAAGCATTATCACAAATCCGTCATAAACCAATAAAATAATGATTTTTAAGGTTATTTTACGCTCAGTTTTTGCATGGTAACGAAGTGCTGACAGCGTTTAGCGGCGTGAAGCTTAAAATCAGATTAAAAATCAGGCGGCAGAAAATTAATTCTTTGGGCATTTTAAGGGAGTTTTAAGTTTACCTCGGCATTGTGTGGTTAACACGCTGACGGGGAATGCCCACATGACCGATAATTTGACCGAACTGAAAACCAAAGTGCCGCAGGCGACGTTGCTGTTCTGGGCGTTAAAAATGATGTCTACCACAGTAGGTGAAACCGGTGCTGACTGGATCAATTTTGGTCTCGGTTTTGGCCTGGTACATACCTCAATCATTGCCGCCGGATTGTTTGTCGTCGCACTTATTTTTCAGCTTAAATCACCGCGTTATATTCCGTGGCTTTACTGGCTCACCGTTTTATTAGTCAGCATTACCGGTACCTTAATCACCGATTATTTAACCGACCAAATGCAAGTGCCGCTGCTTTATTCCGTGGCGATGTTTGGCTCCGCGCTGGTAATGGTGTTGATGTTCTGGCATCGCTCGGAAGGCACGCTGGAGTTCGCTGCGATTAATACCACCAGCCGCGAACTCTATTACTGGCTCGCCATCATGATCACCTTTGCCTTTGGTACGGCGTTGGGTGATGCCCTGGCTGAGCGACTTGGCCTCGGTTATCTCTCCACCACCATGCTGTTCGCCGTACTGATCGCCATCACCGGCTTCCTGTGGCGTATCCGGGCAATCAGCGCCGTGGCCTGTTTCTGGTGCGTGTATGTGCTGACCAGGCCACTTGGCGCTGCGCTGGCCGATCTCTTCTCACAACCGATTAAGCAGGGCGGTCTCGGCTACGGCACCACTCCGGTGAACCTCATCTTCCTGATTGCGATGGTGGCATTAATTGTGGTTTCGGGTGTGTTTTCACGCTCCTCACCTCAGGATCGACCATGAGAGTGCTGCTGGTTGAAGATGACCAGATGATCGGTTGCGCCGTGCAAGCCGCGCTCAAGGATGCTTCTTACGCCGCCGATTGGGTGCGTGATGGCGAACAAGCATTACTTAGCCTGAGAACCCATGACTACGATCTGGTGCTGCTTGATCTCGGGTTACCGGCTAAAAATGGCTTTGAGGTGCTCGATGAAGTGCGGCGTTCGGGCAATCAGGTGCCGCTGGTGGTAGTGACGGCGCGGGATGCGCTGGAAGATCGCCTGCACGGCCTTGATGCCGGAGCCGATGATTATCTGCTGAAACCCTTTGAGATGAGTGAATTGCTGGCGCGCGCCAGAGCGGTGATGCGCCGTAAAGCAGGGCATGCAACATCGCTATTGAGCAATGGCGAGCTGATGCTCAATCCTGCCACGCGCGAGGTGCATCACCGCGACCGCGAGGAAAAATTCACCCTTTCCAGCCGCGAGTATGCGTTGTTGCAGGCTTTGCTGATGCAGCCGGGGCAGATTTTCTCCCGCAGCGAACTGGAGGAGAAAATCTACGGCTGGGGCGAGGAGATTGAGAGCAATGCGGTGGAGTATTTCATCCATGCGCTACGTAAAAAACTGGGCAGCGACGCCATCAAAAACATTCGGGGCGTGGGATGGAAAGTCTCAAAAAAAGACTAAGCGACTCCGCGCAATTCCGGCTGTCATTTGTCCTGTGCATGGCGGTGGTCGGCATTGCGGTGCTGTGCGGCGTGCTCGGTTTTCTCTCGGCATGGGATGAAGCGCACGAACTGCAGGATTCATCGCTGCAGCAGATTGCCAGCCTGGCAAAAGATGACCTGCTCGCGCCGCGCAACAGCAATTTCGTTAGTCCGCCGCTACAGGATGAAGAGGCATCACGCATTATCGTGCACTTCATCTTTCCCGTGGCACAAGGGATGGAACCGGTATCGCAAGACGCTTTTTCCTCGCTCGCCTCGCTGCCGGTCGGGTTTTACACCACGCGCATCAACCGGCACGTCTATCGCGTGTTGATTGAGGAGTTGCATGATGGCCTGCGCGTCGCCGTCGCGCAGCGTGCTTCGGTGCGACAGAGCGTGGCGCTGTCATCCGCGCTGCGCACGCTGGTGCCGTTCTGCATTCTGTTTCCGGTTTTGCTCTATCTGGTGGCCGATCTGGTAAGAAAGATTTTTCGCCCAATACGCAAGCTGGCGGATGCCGTCGATGCGCAACGTGATGGTCTGAGCATGGCATTAAGCAGTGAATTTATACCGCGTGAGATCACGCCGTTTATCACTGCCATCAATCAGTTATTGCAACGCTCGGCGGAGTCGGTGGAGCGGCAGCGGCGGTTTGTGGCGGATGCTGCACATGAACTGCGTTCGCCGCTGACCGCCTTGATGTTGCAGGCCGAAAGGCTGGATGCCAGCGATCTTTCAACGGAGAGCCGCGACCGGTTAATGCAATTACGCGCTGGGATGAAACGCACCAGCACGCTGGTTGAACAGTTGCTGAGCCTGAGCCGGGCGCAAAATGGAGAAGTGGGCAATCTGCCGCCGGTTGAATCCATCGCGGTGTTTACGGTGGTAAAGCAGGTAGTTTCCGATTTGCTGCCGCTGGCGGAGCAGAAATCCATCGATATTGGCGTGGTGGGTAATAGTGAGGCATCAATTATCGCCCGACCATCGGAACTCTACACGCTATTACGCAATGTTGTGCATAACGCCATCCAATATACGCCGTTAGCAGGAAAGGTGGATATTACGATTAATCACAGCGCAGCCTGTCTGTTTATCGATATTGAAGACAGCGGTCCGGGTATTGCTGTTGATAAAAGAGAACGGGTATTTGACGCATTTTATCGCATTGAAGGAAGCGATATTTCTGGCTCTGGTTTGGGATTGTCTATTGTCAGCGCCATTGTGACGCGCATGAAAGGGCAAGTGAAGCTCACTGCGGCAACGTCTTCCGCGACGGGGCTGAAGGTGAGCATTGCTTTACCACTTACTTAATTTCCACAAGGAATAAATATGATTCTCACCTCAGAGACAGCAGAGAATATTAATGACTCGCTCTTTCTTATGATTAACGCTCCGGCTCATGCCTCGAGCTTATTTCTGACATTAGGGAATATCTGCGCCTCCTGGTTAATTTTTATTTTCCCGCTGAGCTTGCTGGTCTATTGGTTTAGCTTTAAACCCGAGAATCAACGCGTGGCAATGCAGGCGCTTACCGCTGGCATCGTGGCATTGTGCGTAAATATGGTTATCGGTTATTTCTTCCCGCATCCAAGGCCGTTTATGGTGCCGATTGGTCACACTTTCCTTAGCCATGCTGCTGATGCCTCTTTCCCGAGCGATCATATGACGCTGGCCTGCGCCATTACCTTCAGTTTGCTGTTCAGCAGAAAAATTCAGGCTGGCTTGAGCCTGTTGCTGCTGAGTCTGTTTATCGCCTGGGGACGTATTTATATGGGTGTGCATTTCCCGGCCGATATGCTGGGTTCAATCACGGTGGCGTTGTTGTGTTGCTGCGGCGTGAAAAAAGCAGAAAATCGTTTAGATCCGCTATTTGCTCACCTTTATCGACTGAATAATTATCTCTTCGGTCATCTGCGGATTAACCGGGAAAAAACTGAGTAGCTATCATGGTGATTGAAACCAGGCGAATTATTCGCAATCCCTATCTCTTATTAATCGCCTGTTGTGCGGTGCTGTTTGGTATTCCGCTCAGTGCCTGGATGCTGCACTGGAATTGGAATGCCAGCCAGCAATCAGCGGGGCTATTTGGCTTTTATCTGCTGACGCAAACTGTTTCACGACCTTATGGCATGATTACCGCCGCTTTGTTGGTGGGCGCACTGATCTATGCATTGCGCATTCGCAAAGCCGAATGGTTTAAATATGCTGTGGTGCTATTACTGCCGATTATTTTGGGTCAGTTAGCCGTGAATGTGATTAAGAGAACCACGCCTGAACCACGGCCTTATATAGTGTGGCTGAGCCAAACAGACAGCGAGATAGACCGTCATTTTTATCAGGTGGATAGCGCAGAGCGGCAGGCGATGTTGAGTAAGCGGTTAGAGAGCATCAGCGTTATCCCGCAGTGGCAGAAGCAGCATTGGCTAAATCAAACTGATTCAGCTTTTCCGTCGGGGCATACGGTATTTGCTGCTACCTGGGGGCTGATGGCGGTGAGTTTACTGCTCGCGCGCGGGAAAAGGCTGTTGGCCACGATCATCATGCTGTGGGCGATAGGCGTGATGATCAGCCGTCTTTTATTGGGCATGCATTGGCCCGGCGATCTCTTTACATCAATCATGATTGCGTTTTATTTGAGTCTTCCAGCAGTTTATTTTCTGCATGGAGCAGGGAAGCATCGGGTTGGTTTGGAGGGCGCATAAATGCGCACCTGGTCGCCATAAATGGCGACCCTACAAAGAGCTGGCGGTTTTATGGCGACCTGCTATCAGGAATCGCCAGCGTAAAGGTGCTGCCTTTTCCGGGCTGACTTATCACGCTTACTTTGCCGCCGTGCAGTTCGGCGATGGTTTTTACAATCGCTAATCCCAATCCGGTATTTTCCGCACTGCTTCTGGATTCATCAGCACGATAAAAACGGTCAAACAGGTGGGGAATATGCTCAGAGTGAATTCCTTCGCCGTCATCCTTCACACTAAAATAGAGCCAGTAATTTTCGCGTCGCGCAGTGAGCGTAATATGTCCGCCAGCCGGCGTGTAATGAATGGCATTGGATAACAGATTCGCTAGCGCACGCTGAAAATGCAGCGAATCGGCTGAAAAGGTCAGTGAACCCTGCTGCGTAAGCGCAATGCTTTTCTCCTCGGCCAAAATGTCATAAAAACCAATCAGCCTGCGGAACTCCGCCTCGCTATCTAAACGCTCTTTCTTTAACGGCTCGCGGCTATTATCAGCCCGTGCCAGAAACAGCATCGAAGAGATGGTGCGGGAAAGCCGTTCGCCTTCTTCGACCATCGCTTCCAGCGTCTCCTGATATTCGCTGTTCGGGCGTGGTTGATTCAGCGTCACGCTGGCGGCGGAAACGAGATTATTAATCGGCCCACGCAGTTCATGTGCTAAATCAGAGGAAAAACGCGTCAGCTGATCGAAAGAGGCTTCGAGGCGCGTCAGCATGCTGTCGAACGAGCGAGCAACGATCACCAGCTCCGATGGCCAGCGTTGGGTGGCAAGTCGGGTATGCAACTCTTCAATGCTGATGGTTTCGATTTGCTGACTCATCACGCGTAAAGGGCGCAGGCCGCGATGTGCCAGCCAGTAACCGCCCGCAGCAAACAACAGAATCGCTAACGCCGCCATAATCTGCATGCGCGCCCAGTAGTTCTCGATGATTTCATTATTACGCGATACGTTCAGCGCCGCCTGTACCGACCATAACTCTTTGCCTTTTAAGGTAAAGGTGGTGGCGGTGATCAGGTATTTTTCATGCAGCTTGCCGTCGTGATGTTTCCAGCTGGCGTAGTTAAAGCTGGCGGTCGGCGCGGGATAATCGGCAACCGGCACACGCATGTTTTTTGATTGCGACCAGATCTTACCGTCCGGGCTGATGATGCGCAGCGAAAGCCGATCCTGTTCGGCAATAAACTCAAACAGCTCATTTTGCCACTGCTCCTGCGATCCCTGACGTTCACTGATGGTGCTGGCAATCTCTTTTTGAAATTGCAGCGTACTGCGCAGTTCATTGACGTCTTTGCTGTTCAGCTGATCGCGCAGGGTTTGGTACAGCAAACCTGAAACGCTGTACAACACCAGAGCCATCGCCACCGAGAAAAACAGCGTCAGGCGCAGAGTAATGGAGACGTTACGGGGCATCAGCAGGCTCTTTTTCTTCCAGCACATAACCTGCACCACGTATGGTGTGCAGCAGCTTTACGGCGTAATTGTCATCAATTTTGCCGCGCAAGCGACGTATCGCTACATCAATCACATTGGTTTCGGGATCGAAATTCATATCCCAAACCTGCTCGGCGATCACGGTACGTGACAACACTTCGCCGCTGCGCCGCATCAGCAAACTGAGCAACAAAAACTCTTTCTGCGTCAGTTCTATGCGGTTGCCATCGCGCGTCACTTTGTGTTTGACGAAATCCAGTACCAGCCCGCCGATTTGCCGTTGCGACTCTTCGGCAACCAGCAAGGTGCTGCCGGTCAGGCGGCGTAAAATCACCCGCGCGCGTGCCAGCAGTTCGCTAAACGAGAAGGGCTTGATGAGATAATCTTCCGCGCCTAACTCCAGCCCTTTGACGCGATCGTCGACGTCATCGCGCGCCGTCAGAAACATCACTGGCGTGGGGCGGCCCGCCTGACGCGCCAGCTCCAGTAGCTTCCAGCCATTCATGCCGGGCAGCATCACATCGAGGATGGCGAGGTCATAGTCATTGGTGAGCAGCAGATGCAGCCCATCAATGCCGTTGGCGGCGACATCCACCACAAAATCATTCTCCCGCAAGCCTTTAGCGATGTAATCCGCCGCCATAGTTTGGTCTTCGACCAGCAATAATCTCATGGTTCCTCCACGGCATGCGTGAGCGTATCCAGACGCGAACCGCTGCGTTCAAACATCAGGTAAAGCACTGGCGTGATAAACAGGGTAATAAACTGCGAGAACACTAAGCCGCCCACCACCGCAACGCCCATCGGCTGACGCAGCTCAGCACCCGCGCCCCAGCCGCAGGCAATGGGAAGCGCACCCATAATCGCGCACAGCGTGGTCATCATGATGGGACGAAAACGCTGTAAACAGGCCTGAATAATGGCTTCATGCGCGCTCATTCCCTGCTCGCGCTGTGCCGACAAGGCAAAGTCGATCATCATGATGGCGTTCTTTTTCACGATGCCAATCAGCAGCAAAATACCGATCATGGCGATGAAGGTGAGATCCAACTGCATCAGCCGCAGCGCCAGCAGTGCGCCGACCGCCGCCGAGGGTAAGCCAAGCAGAATGGTGACGGGATGAATCCAGCTCTCGTACAGCATGCCCAGAATCACGTAAATCACCGCCAGCGCCAGCACAATCAACCATACCTGGCTGCTCTGTGACTGCTGAAACAGCGCGGCTTGCCCGGCATAGGTGCCAAATACCGTCGCAGGTAACTGGATGTTGTTTTCCGCTTGCGTGATGGCCTGAGTGGCGTCCGACAGTGATTTACCCGGCGCGAGATCGAATGAGATGGTGATTGCCGGCAGTTGTCCCTGATGATTAACGGCAGTCACGCCCTGCACGCGGCTGATATGGGTGAACGTGGACAGCGGCAGCAGCGCATTACTGGATGAGCGCACATAGATTTGTGACAGATCGCTCTCGTTCTGTCGGAACGGCTGCTGCACTTCCATAATCACCTGATAACTGTCTTCCGGCGCATAGATGGTGGAAGCCTGCAACGTGCCAAAGGCGGCATACAGATTGCTGCGGATCTGATCAACATCCACGCCAAGCAGCGACGCCTTGTTGCGGTCAATCGTCAGCTCGGCCTGCAAACCATTCAGCTGCGCATCACTGTTGACGCCAACAAACACGCCGCTCTTGTTCATCTCCGCCATCAACTGATTAGCGTATTGGTTCAGGCTTAATCCGCTGCTACTGCTCACCGATTGTAAGGTGTATTGATAGCTGCTTTTCGCCGCGCGGCCGCCCACTTTGAAGTTTTGCACCGGGCTGTAAAACACCTTAATGCCGGGTAGATAACCGGTTTCGCTGCGCATTTTTTGCAGCACCTGCGCCATCGCGGGACGCTGGGTTTGATCCTTCAGGGTGATATTCAGCTGCGTGGTGTCATGATCGACTTTGGTCACAATGGTGTCGATGGCGCTGTCTTTGAGCAGCGTATTACCTATCTGATAAGCGACATCTTTGCGCGCGTCATAAGACATATCCTGCGGCGTATCGATGTTTGCCGTGACCTGACCGATATCCTCCTGCGGGAAAAATCCCTTGGGCGCAGTGATATACAGATATGCGGTTAAGGCTACGGTTAACGCCGCGACGGAAAGGGTAACCGTGCGATGTGCCACCGCCCAGTGCAGCCCGTTGGCATAGTGCTGGCGCAGAGATTCAAACATCTGCTCAAAGCGGCGGCTCCATGCCGGTTCCGGTTTATCCTCGGCGGCATGATGGCGCACTAACATCGGCACCAGCAGCGGAATGATAGTTAATGATGCGACGGCTGAAACCAGTATCGCCAGAGAAACCACCCAGGCAAATTCGTGGAATAACAAGCCCATGGTGCCGGGCATGAAGAAGATCGGAATAAACACCGCCACCAGCGACAATGAAATGGAGATGACGGTAAAGCCGACCTCTTTCACCCCTTTCAGCGCCGCCGTTTTGGCATCATCGCCTTGCTCGATATAGCGCATGATGTTTTCCAGCACCACAATCGCGTCGTCTACAACCAATCCCACGGCGATGGTCAGCCCCATCAGCGAGATGTTGTCGAGGCTTAAACCAAAGGCATACATCAGCGCAAACGATCCCAGCAGCGAGATCGGCACGCTTAGCGCCGGAATCAATGTGGCGCGCACATGACGCAGGAACAGCAGAATCACCATGATCACCAGCGCGATGGTGAGCAGCAGGGTGATATTGACGTCATGAATGGCGTTGCGCACCGAAATAGATCGGTCATTCAGCAACTGCATATGCACGGAAGAGGGCATTTGCTGCTGCAGTTTTGGTAGAAGTTGCTTGATGCTATCCAGCGTGGCCACCAGATTCGCGCCCGGCTGGCGGGTAATGCTCAGCACAATCGCGGTGTGATTGTTCACCGCGCTGTGGCTAAGCGTGTTCTCGATGCTGTCCTGCACGTCCGCGACATCCAGCAGCCTTATCGGTTGGCCGTTGCGTGTGGCAATCACCACGTTTTTAAAATCATCGGCATTACGCAGATCGCCGTGCGTTTGCAGCATCATCATCTGCCGCTTGCCGTCCAGTTCGCCGACGGGCGAATTGTCATTCGCAGCTTTAAGCGCTGTGTGCAACTCTTCCAGCGTCATATCGGTGGCGGCAAGCTTCGCCGGATCCACCTCAACGCGCACCGCGTAACGTTTCTGCCCAATCACCGTGACTTCCGCCACGCCTTGGATCATCGATAGCGACGGCGAAATCAGATCGTCAGAAAAACGGTTGAGATCCGATAGCGTCATGGAGGGAGAATCGAGGCTGATTTGCGCAATGGGCGCATCCGCCGGATTGACCTTTTTAAAGGTTGGCGGCGTGGTCATCTGAGCAGGCAGCTTTTTCAGCGACTGATACAGCGCGGCCTGCACATCCACCGATGCCGAATCAATGTTCACCGAAGGATCGAACTCGAGCACAATGGTGGTCGCACCTTCGAGGTTGGTGGAGGTCATCATCGCTACACCGGCGATAGTGGCCAGATTTTTCTCTAACGGCGTGGCCACCGAGGATGCCATGGTTTCCGGGCTGGCGCCGGAGAGTGAAGCGTTTACTTTAATGGTCGGCGTATCAAAAGTGGGTAATGCAGCGACCGGCAAATGGTTCCAGCAGACGAAGCCCGCTACCATCACCGCGATCCACAACAGCAGCACCGCAATCGGACGCTGCAAACAGAGTTCTGAGATTTTCATGGCTGCATCACCGCCTTATCGATGCTGCTGGCGATCTGCACCGACATGCCGGGACGCAAATTATTGGCGCCCTCATTAACCACTTTGGTTCCCTGCGCAATGCCGGTGATCACGGCTAACTGTTGCTGAATGCGCAGCAGCGTCACGGGCTTGGCCGCCGCCTGGTTATGTGGATCGATAACATAGACAAAATGGCCATCGGGCCCGTTTTGCACCGCTTGTGGTGGCAACACCACCGCATCTGGCGTTACGCCCGCATCAACTTTGACGTTCTGGAACAAGCCGGGCCACAGCAGATGCTGCTGATTACTGAAGCGCGCTTTCAACGCGATGGTGCCGCTGTCGGTGCTGACGCTGTTATCAATGAAGTCGAGTTGTCCGGCGATAGGCTGGCCGTTGGCGTTCTCCACCCAAACGGTGACGGAACCTTGCGCCTGCGCGGCCAGCACCGCTTTCAGATCCTGTTCCGGCAAGGTAAACGACACGCCAATCGGGTCAAATTGCATCAGTGAAACCAGCGGCAGCGTGCTGCCGGGCTGCACCAGACTGCCGGGATGCACGTTCAGCGCGCCGGTTTTGCCGCTGACCGGCGCGATAATGCGGGTGTATCCAAGGTTAACCTGTGCCGTCTGCACATCCTGTTGCGCGGCGCGCAGCTGCGCCTGATATTGCTGCACGTTGCTCTGCAGCGTGTCCCAGTCAGATAGCGAGATGTAATTCTTCGCCTTCAGCGCACGGCTGCGTTGCAAATCGTTTTGCGCTTTGACCAGTAATGCTTTGGATTCGCCCACGGTAGCGACGGCGCGGTCGTAGGTCGCCTGCTGGCTGGCGCTATCCAGGGTGAACAGCAACTGTCCGGCCTTCACGAAATCCCCTTCGTGGAAATCCACCGTTTTCACCGTGCCGGTGACCTGCGCCTGAATATCCACCTGATTCAGTGGTACAACGTGGCCCTGCGTGGCGAGAGTGATGGGAAGAGGTTTAACAGCGGCGCTGATCATGCTGACTAACGCCGGTGCGTTGGCGGGCTTCACCGCAGCATCCGCTTGCTGTCGCGGCCAAAAATACCAGCTGGCGCTGCCGAGCAGTAAACCTGCAATTAGCAGAAGTGTTCCTTTACGTTGAAATGCCATGGTGCCTCAAAGCGATAATTTCATTTGCGCCAGTTTATCGAAGCCCACCGAACAGAAAGGAAAGGGGAGGATGACAAATTTGTCATGTAACTCATGCAGGCAAAAAAAAACGCCACAGCGTGGCGTTTTTAGGCAGAGAACCAAAGGGTGAGAAAACTCACCACGGCGAACGCGCTAACCGCAACCGCCGCATATTCACTGAATGGTCGGGACATCATCAATCTCATCAAAATTTCCTCTTAAGGTGAGGCTATTTTCATTAATGAAGATTAAGTGAACCTTAGGTTGAAGAGTGAGGTGGCGGAAATTTGTAGCCATTGCGTTGATGGCGGCCAGGTGCGCATAAATGCGCACCCTACAAAATCTGTAGGGTCGCCATTTATGGCGACCGCTTTACCATCGACTGATGCTCAACGACAAAAACATCCATAACTTGTTAATTATGCGTCCAATAGGTTCCTGTTTCAGGCAGTGGCAGAAACTGTTGGTTCATCTCCTTCAGCGTCTCTTCCGGTGAGAGATCTTGAAAAAGCGTGGGATGAAATGTTTTGGCGAAAAATTCAGCCACCAGCAAGTGCCACGGACTCATATAAAAGTTCTGCCAAAATGCAGAGGCGTGCTGCTGTTGTACCGCCGATAACACCGAAACGGTCGCATCGCTGGAAAGGGCATGCAGGAAGCTTGCACGGGCGGCAGCGGCATTCACTTGCGGTCCGAGCTGCAAAAAGCCGGGTTCGGTGGGCGCTGCTGAACCGGTGGCGATATAGATATCCGGATTGGCCGCGATCACCGCTTCTGGATTGAGCTGCCCAAATACCGCCGGGAAGCGTCCCGCCGCGATATTGTCGCCACCGGCAAAAGCGATCAAATCAGCCAGATTGCCATGCGCCACGGTAGTACAACATTCCGCCTTTTTACCCAAGTGCAACTGCAACATCACTCTGGGACGCTCGCCCTGATAGCTCACCAGACGTTCACGAATGCGCTGCATATGCAGTTGGTAAAACGCAATAAAGCGTTCGCTTTTCGCCTCACCGTTCAACGCAGCTCCCAGCGTGCGCAGGCTGCTCACGGTGTTTTTCAGCGGATCGACGCGAAAATCGAGAAACAGCACCGGAATGCTTGCCGCCGCCAACTGCTGCATAAAGGCTGAGTTATTCGGCGGCGTGCGCGCATACACCGGCAAAATCACCAGATCCGGTTGCAGGGCGATGATTTTTTCCACGTTCAGTTGGGAAAAGTTGGAGTTACCGATTTGCGTAATTTTGGCGATCTGCGGAAAGGCTTTGACGTAGCGATCCCATGTTTGTTTATCCAGATTGTGCAGATCAGCTGGCCAGCCCACCACGCGTTTAGCGGGATTTCCCTCTTCTACCAGCGCCAGCGTATAGATCATCCGGCTTTCACCAATCACCAGGCGCTGCGGATTATCCGGCACCTCAACCTGACGGCCCAAACTGTCGGTGAGCATTTTGCCCTGAGCGATCCAGGGCAGAAACAGCAGCAAAGCCAGCAATATTCGTCTCATTATTCTGCTCTCTGATGGCTCCGCCCAAGACGGCGGAGCGAATCATGTTAGAAATCGACTGACGCCTGCAGATACATCACGCGCGGCTCACCTTCAATTACGCGCAGATTACCGGCGCTGGATTCGTAATATTCGCGGTTAAGCAGATTCTTCACGTTCAGCTTCAACTGCGTATGTTTACCGATCAGCTGACTATCCCAGGCGATAAAGGCATCCGCCACGGTATAAGCCGGCATCACAAAGCTGTTTTCCGGATCGCCCGCCCGCGTACCGACATAACGCCCGCCGCCGCCGAGGCGCAATTCACCCGGCAACCACGAGAAGCGCAGCGTGTGACTCAGATACAAACTGCCCATGTTGGTTGGGGCATTCACCAGGCGGTTGCCGACGTTGTCTGGGTTCACGTTGTCCGCCACGATTTCAGTTTTGTCGTAGCTGTAGTTGGCAATCAGATTCCAGTCCGGCGTAATTTCACCGTTGATCTCCAGTTCAGCGCCGGTTGAGCGCGCTTTCGGGATATTACGCGTCACGCCGTTGATGAAAATCGACATATCGGTCTCATCAATGCGATACAGCGCCAGCGTTGCGGCCAGATTTGGCGCCACTTGCCACTTCGATCCCACTTCCCAGGTGCTGCCTTTTTCGGTGGATGCCACATCGCCGTTATCATCAGTTTGCGTCGAAGGCGTAAACGATTTGCTGTAGCTGCCATACAGCGACACGTCTGGTAAAACCTTATACACCACACCAACTTGCGGCAGGAAGGCGTTACCGCGATCGTTGAGCGTTGTCTCTGGATTTATAAAGCCATTACTGGAAGTTTGCGTATAGCGTTGGAATCTGCCTCCCAAAACGGCGATCCATTTATCAGTGAGATGGATGCTGTCTTTAGCAAACAGCGAACGGCTATACAGGTTGGTGCGCAGGTTGCTGATGCTGTCGTTGTAGGTGCTGTCGCTGAGAATCGGTTCTTCACCGTAAACCGGATCGTACATATTGAAGCTGCGTGAAACGCTGCCGCGATAGGATCGCGCTTTGTAGGTTTCATTCTGCTCATAATCGACGCCTAGCAGCAGATCATGTTGCATACCCGCAAGGGTTGGCGACCCACTAATGTCCCAGGATACGTATTCGGTTTGATGGTTGAAACCACGGTTGGCATCGGCTCGACGTGAGACGATACCGGTGCTGGTGTTAATTGCAGTGGCGCGCACTTCGTTGCTGTCATAACGGCGCTGCATCCAGCCGTAATTGAGGTGCGTTTCCCAAACGTCATCTAGGTTATAGCCGTAGCTCACGTTAAGACGTTTGTTTTTGCCCCATGCATGGTTGGCGTAGTCGTCCAGACGACGGTTATAAGGAATATCTACCGGCTTGCCGCCGATAAACGCCGTGCCACGGTCGTAAGGCACGTCATATTTATACTCGACGTAACTGACGTTAAAGTTGGCACGATCGCCGTACCAGCTTAGCGAAGGGGCCAGCAGCGTGTGTTCATTGACACCAAAATTGCGCCAGTAATCTTCGCGCTGGCGCTCCGCTACCATGCGGAAGGCGAAGCCGTTGCCGAGCGGCCCGGTGACATCGACCATACCGGTGCCACCGCCGAAGCTGCTGGATTCACCGCTGATATGCGTATTCCATTGATACTGCGGCTTTTTGCTCACCAGATTGATGATGCCGCCGGGATTGAGAATGCCGTACAACAGCGATGAAGATCCTTTCAGCACTTCGACATGATCGATACTGGAATCCATGGTCAATCCCTGATTGCTGCGCACGCCATCAATGAAGATTGAACCATCGGTGTTGGAGCCGAATCCGCGTTTAACGAAGCCATCTTCGGTACCGCCCAACGTATTGCCCTGCGTCACGCCGCTGACAAACTTTACCGCATCGTTGAGGCTGGTGACCTGATAATCCTTCATTACCTGCGGTGTCACCACGCTGATGGATTGTGGTGTTTCACTGCGCGGCGTCGCGGTGCGTAACGTGGTTGCCGCGTCATCCTGGTTATAACTGCTGGTGGAAGAGGGCTGATCGGCCGTGACGGTTAATGTTTGATCGGCTGCAGCGGCAGAAGCGCTATACAGCAAGGTTGAAGCCAGTAAAACCTGAGAGCCAGAGCGCGTATATTTTACCGCTGGTGAAAAACAACAAAGACACTTCATTAGTTTAAATCCGCATCAAATAGGAATATTAAGAAGCGCAGATAGTAATGAGATTGATTTTCATTTACAACTAAATTGTGGCGCTAATTTAGCGGGTTATGGTTTTTTTTAAATAATTAACGGGTTTACATCAGATGGTTGAAAATTTATAAGTTGCAATATTAAAATATTATGTAGTTATAAAATGCTTTGTTATTCATGTCATTACTGGTATTTTGTAGTAGTAGATGTAGTTTTGTTTGCGCGTTTTTATTTTCACTACATTATTGCCTTGTCGGCAAAGGATATGGTTTCCTGACTTGGTTTTTAAATCTGTTCAATTATTTTAACTATTTAAGGTTTTCTTAATCCTCGCGCCAATAATAGGGTTTTTACGGCGCATTAATTTACAGGTGTTTATCTGCCGTGACCGATTCCACGCCAAAAACCAGTAAACGACCTTACGATCTCTACGGTGAACGTTTCCATGCTTGCAAGCATCAACTCACTCCACGTCTGTTAAAGGTTGCGCACTATATTCATCAGCATCGCAGTGTGGTGCTGGACAAAACCGCACTCGGCATTGCGATTGATACGCAAACCTCTGATGCAACAGTGATTCGCGCGATTCAGGCGCTGGGCTTCTCCGGGTATCGCGATCTCAAAATTGTCATTAGTGAATACCTTGGCGTCACGCGGCGTTCCCCCGCGCGTGTGGCCTCAACGGTGAATGAACTGGCGCAGGACGCCAAAGGCAGCATCGATTTTGTGCTGGATAGTTATCGTATCAGCTGTGAAATGCTGGCGGCACCCGCTAATCGTCAGGCGATTCAACAGGCGATTGATCTGCTGCAACAGGCAGAACGTGTGGCGATTTTTGGCATTGGCGCATCAGCGATTCTGGCGGATTACACCGCACGGCTGTTCAAACGCAATGGCACCTCGGCGTATGTGCTGAACCACACGGGCATTGCGCTGAGCGAACAGATTGCTGAAATGCGCCACGCCGATGTGCTGATCATGCTGGCGCAGAGCAGCGCGCACCCGGAAGGCATGGTTACGCTGGCGGAAGCACAGCGGCTGGGCATCAAGGTTGTCCTGCTGACTGCGGCCACCGATTCAATTTTTGCCCAGCATGCCGATGTGATGATTGAAATTCCCCGCAGCCGTTCCGCCGACAAAATGCCGGTGCATGCTACGCCGATGATCTGTCTGGAGATCTTAGTGTTAGGATTGGCCGCTGCCGCGCCGGTCGCCACCATGAACAGCATGAGCAAGCTGTATGAAATCAGTAACGCTTTGACGCGCCCCGGCGCGCGCAAATCCCGAACGCCCTAATTTTGGAAGCAAATATGACCACCGATTTTCCCTTGCTGGATGTGCAAGGCGTAACCTTTTCGCTGCAGGGGCGCACACTGCTGGCGCCCGTTTCGCTGCAAATTAACGCGGGAGAAAGGCTGTTGCTGACCGGTCCTTCGGGCAGCGGTAAAAGCACCTTGCTGAAGATTCTCGCCTCGCTTCTTGAACCGAGCGGCGGGAAGATCTTGTTTAAGAACCAGAATATTGCCAGCTTGAAAACCCAACATTATCGGCAACAGGTTTCCTATTGTTTCCAGACGCCGCAACTGTTCGGCGACACGGTTTACGACAACCTGGCGCTGCCGTGGCACATCCGCCAGCAGAAACCGTCGCGCGATAAATTGGTCGCGTCACTTGCCGATGTGCATTTGGCTGCTGACATGCTCGATAAAAAAATCGAGCAGCTGTCAGGCGGCGAGAAACAACGGGTGGGCTTGCTGCGCAACCTGCAATTTCTGCCGCAGGTGCTGCTGCTGGATGAAGTCACCAGCGCATTAGATGAAGAGAATAAAGTGATCATCAACGCATTGATTGATTCGCTGGTGCGCGAGAAGCATCTCGCTGTGATCGGCATCAGCCACGATGGGCAAGAGATTCGCGAGGCACAACAGGCGCTGAAACTTGAGGCACCAGAGCAGGGAGCGATCGATGAGCCAGCATAATATTACCGACAGCTCGTTATTACTTTCGCTGCTGCTGGTGGTGATTGCGCTGCTGATCAGCCAGAAAGAGAAGCTCGGCATGAGCAAAGACATCATCTGGAGCGTGTG
This sequence comes from Pantoea sp. SOD02, assembly GCF_024707505.1. Classification (GTDB taxonomy): domain Bacteria; phylum Pseudomonadota; class Gammaproteobacteria; order Enterobacterales; family Enterobacteriaceae; genus Pantoea; species Pantoea symbiotica. The sequence continues at coordinate 267,708 of NZ_CP102605.1, forward strand.
TCGCGCCATTATCCAACTGGTGATCGTTGGCTATGTGCTTAAGTCGATCTTTGATCTGAATAATGATTGGCTCACCGTGCTGATGGTGCTGTTTATCTGCGTCAATGCGGCGCTCAATGCGCGCAAGCGCAGCCTCAATATCAGCAACGGTTTCGTTATCTCGTTTGTGGCGATTACCACCGGCACCACGCTGACGTTGACCATTCTGCTGCTAAGCGGTGCTATCGAGTTTATCCCGATGCAGGTGATCCCGATCTCCGGGATGATCGCTGGCAACGCGATGGTGGCGGTGGGCCTCTGTTTCAGCAATCTCAACCAACGCTTCAGCGATAACCGGCAAAAAATTCAGGAAATGCTGAGCCTCGGCGCACCGGTAAAAATGGCGTCGGCGCGCTTTATTCGCGACAGCATCCGCGCGGCGATGATTCCCACCGTTGATGGCGCCAAAACCGTGGGATTGGTGAGCTTACCGGGCATGATGTCAGGGCTGATTTTTGCCGGTATCGATCCGGTAAAGGCGATTAAGTACCAGATTATGGTGACCTTTATGCTGATTGGTACGGCGAGTTTATCCACCATCATCGCCGCCTATTTAGCCTATCGTCGTCTATATACCGCGCGGGCGCAGCTGAAGTTCTGACCTAAATTGCCGTGGCGAATAGCAAGTCGCGCAACCAGCGATGTCCGGCATCGCGGTGCGTTCTTTCGTGCCACGCCACGGTTTTAGTGAAGCCCTGAATCTCTAGCGGCGGCGCGAAGACTTTCAATCCCGCGTGGTGCAGCGCCAGACGACGCGGCACCACGCTGATCAAATCGCTAACGCGCAAAATCTCCGGCAGCACTAAAAAGCTGCACACCGAAAGCGTGACGCGGCGCGAGCGTCCCATCGCATTCAAAGCCGCATCGGTGACGCCATGAAAACTCCCGCCGATATAAGACACCAGCGCGTGATCCTGCGCGCAAAAGTCGTCTAACGTGAGATTTTCATGGTGGGCGAGCGTATGATCGTCGCGCATCAGACAAACATACTCTTCAGCGTACAACGCGCGGGCATGCAGTTCGGGCGGAGCGGTATCGGGCGTGATCAAGGCGATATCCACCGATCCGCGTTCGAATTGTAGCGCCAACTGCTCATTGTTCACCGGCAATACCGCCACGCGAATGCCCGGCGCCTGCTGACGCAACGCCGCCATAAACGGCACGATCACCGCGCGCAGTGCGTAATCGGTGGCGGCAATATTGATGGTCATCTCAGCGGTGGCCGGATCAAATTGCTTCGGCTGCAGCAGCGCACTCACTTCCGTCAGAATGCTTTTTACCGGCAGCGCCAGTTCCAGCGCGCGCAGCGTCGGCACAATGCCTCGCTGGGTGCGGGTGAATAGCGGATCGTCAAAGCATTCACGTAACCGCGTCAACATGCCGCTGACCGCTGGCTGCGTCAGCGATAAACGCTCTGCCGCGCGCGTCACGCTGCGCTCATCGAGCAGTGCGTCTAGCGCTTTCAGTAAGTTGAGATCTAAAGTGCGGAGATCGGTTTTCATGGTCTTTATCTTTAGCGGGGATGCAGCAAGCATAGCGTGAGATATCACGATAATTAATATCAAAAATAAAAAATGGCGATTGGTGTTATGTCTCTGCCAGCCGGATACTGCGTCTGTCCATTACCAACCCACTTTAACCTTGGGATTAACCCGATGAAAATGAACGCGATTAACTGGCCCGAAGGCTTTGTACCAGGTTTTACGGATAACTACTGCTCGAATGAAGTGATCGTCGCAGGCCTGACAACTGCTGATATCTGGCCGCTGCTCAACACGCCAGCATTGTGGCCGAGCTACTACCAGAATTCCGCCAACGCGCGTTTTTATGACAATAAAGGCCCCGAGCTGGAGCAGGACGCGCGTTTCTACTTTGAAACCTTTGGCTTCCCGGTTGAAGCGCAAGTCACTGAGTATGTGGCACCTGTAGCAGGCGAACCGGCGCGCGTTTCATGGCACGGCTGGGCGGGCGAGCCGGGTAGCGACGATCGTCTGGACGTGCTGCATGCGTGGTTGATTGAAGATCTTTCCGATAATCGCGTGCGCATCCTGACTCAGGAAACGCAAAACGGCAAACCCGCCGTCGAGCTGGCAAAAGCGCAGCCAAACCCGATGATTAACGGCCATCAGGATTGGCTGAATGGCCTGATTGCTGCCGCCAAATCGTAGGGTCGCCATTTATGGCGACCGCCTCACATATTACTGCTCAGCCAGCGCAGCGCCTGCTGCGCACGTGCTGACAGCGGCCACTCGGCGCGGTGAATCAGCCAGATGGTATCCACCAATTCGACGTTATCTGTAGCAACCGCGATCTCTGCTGGCCGCGCAAATACCAGGCGAGTAAAGCGCGGCAGCACCGCAAAACCAAGGCCACGCGCAACCGGCTCCAGAATCAAACCGATCTGATTGCTGAAGCCACGCTGCGGCAAATTGCGTACGCCGGTACGTGAATACTTTCCTGTCGAGAAGCCCTACCGCATGGTGTACATGGAAGATCCGTTCGGCAACATCATTGAAATTTACAGCCACAGCTATGAGCTGACCTACTCCGCAGGTGCCTATGTCTGATAGCCGATTTTCAGTGCCACAACAGTGGCGCGCCTGAACGTGGCAAGGCGAGGCGCTGCAGCAAAGTATGATCAGCGCAGAACCGCTGCAGCCGCACGATGTGCTGGTGCAGAACGCCGCGATTGGCCTTAATCCCGTCGACTGGAAAGTGCTCGAAAGTCAGGTTGGGCAAGTGCCGGGCGTTGACGGTGCCGGAACGGTGGTGGCGCTGGGCGCAGAGGTTGATCCTGGCCTGCTCGGCGCACGCGTGGCCTACCATCAAAGCTTGCGCCGCAACGGCAGCTTTGCCGAGTTCACCGTGCTGGCGGCGCAGGTTTTGATGCGCCTGCCGGATGAGCTGGATTTTGCCACCGCAGCCTCTTTACCGTGCCCGATGCTCACCGCCTGGCAGGCCATCGAGAAAGTGCCGATGCAGCCGGGTGCCGCGCTCCTTATCGCTGGTGCGGGCGGTTCGGTGGGGCATTTCTTAGTGCAGATGGCGCAGGCGCGCGGCTTTGAGGTGACGACGCTCAGCCATGAACGTCATTGGTCGCGTCTGCACGCACAGGGTGCGAAGCGCTGCCTGAGTGATTCAATGCACAATGCCGAAGCAACACAGCGACGCTACTTTGCGGTGATCGATGCCGTCGGCCCGGAACATGCCGCACGTCTGGCGGATAACCTGCTGGCGAACGGTCATCTGGTGTGCATTCAGGGACGCGTTGAACAGTGGCCGTGCGGCCCGTTTGGTCGTGCGCTTTCGCTGCATGAAGTGGCGTTAGGTGCATTACATCTGCACGGTGATGCGCAGCAGTGGCGCGCATTAACGCAGCAGGGTGAACGCCTGATGGCGCAGCTGGTGCAAGGCAAACTGGAAAGCGAGCTGTTGCTGCATTTTCCTTACGATCAATTACCTGCGCAGCTGCTGGCGTTGCAACATCGCAACTTCAGCGGCAAGCAGATCATTTTGCTTTAATCAGATTCAGAGGTGGTTATGTCAGGCCTATTTACGCCCTTTACCTTGAAAGATGTCACGCTGCGTAACCGCATTGCCGTGCCACCGATGTGCCAATACAGCGCCGTGGATGGCATGAGTAACGAGTGGCATCGCGTGCATTACAACAGCCTGGCGCGCGGCGGCGCAGGATTGGTGATTGTTGAAGCCACCGCAGTATCGCCTGAAGGGCGCATTACTCCCGCTTGCCTCGGCATCTGGAATGATGAGCAGGCGGAAAAGCTGGCGCAGATTGCGCGTGAAATCAAAGCGTCAGGTGCGGTGCCGGGCATTCAAATTGGTCATGCCGGACGTAAAGCCAGCGCCAATAAGCCGTGGGAAGGTGACGACCATATCGCCGCCGATGACGCTGCCGGTTGGGAAACCATTGCGCCCTCCGCCGTGGCGTTTGGTCAAAACCTGCCGCGCGTGCCGCAAGCCATGACGCATGGGGATATTCAGCGCGTGCGCGACGACTTTGTGCGTGCCGCTCAACGCGCGCGTGATGCCGGTTTCGAGTGGCTTGAGCTGCACTTCGCGCATGGCTATCTGGCGCAGAGTTTCTTCTCGGTGCACGCCAATCAGCGCACGGATGAATACGGCGGTGATTTGGCCGGTCGCAGTCGTTTCCTGCATGAAACCTTCGATGCGGTGCGCGCGGTATGGCCAGAAAATCTGCCACTGACTGCGCGTTTTGGCGTGCTGGAGTTTGATGGCCGCGATGACGAGACGCTGCAGGAATCAATCACGCTCACCAAACAGTGGCGTGAAAAGGGTCTGGATCTGCTGAGCGTCAGCGTGGGCTTCTCCACGCCGGATGCCAATATTCCGTGGGGACCCGCGTTCCTGGCATCTATCGCCGAGCGCGTGCGCCGTGAAGCAAATATTCCTGTGGCTTCGGCGTGGGGCATCGATGCACCGGCGATTGCCAATCAAACCATCGAAAAAGGCCAGCTGGATTTGGTGATGGTGGGGCGCGCGCATCTGAAAAACCCGAACTGGGCATATCAGGCCGCGCTGGCACTGGATAAGAGCGAACCTTCCTGGGTGCTACCCGCGCCTTACGCACACTGGCTGGAGCGCTATCGGGTGAGTGAGGCCTAAAATCCCATGTAACCAGGTGCGCATGAATGCGCACCCTACAAAACCTCGTAGGGTCGCCATTCATGGCGACCGCTCCTCAGGACTGAGCTTACTTGTACGTTACCTCAATGATTTTAAGGTGGTTAACCGATTTAACGCTCACGGTTCCCAGTTGATACGGCAGCGTTTGTTGTGACTGATTGAGCGCAATCGTACGCACTTTATCAACACCTTGGCGCGTGCAGGTAACGGAAGTCCCTTGCTGTTGAGTGGTCGTGGTACAGGCCGGTTCAACAATCGCACCGCTAAAGTAGATCGTGCCACTCTCCGCCATCGCCGTTTGCAGCAGCATCAGGCCTGACAACAAAACCAAGACTTTACACATAGGCTATCCTCCAGAACGTCTAAAGGGATTTTCGTCCTCGTATGCTTAAACTTTAGAGGATGAGAAGCTGCTTAGGAAAAATCTTAGATTCTTATTTCCTCCTACTGCGTCGGCAGCGATGCTGATTTCTTATTACAAGTGGTTGCAGCAGATATGGATGCGTATGCGGATTTCGCGATGCCGTGATTCGTCGATTGCCGGGAATTAAAGAGATGCAGAGTATGTTCGTGTTGAAAGAGATAAAGGGGATGGCTGCTTGGCCTGTATAATTGAAGCTACAACCCCACGTTTAATTAAAACAAATCAAGATACTTATCAGGTAAACCATCACCTAAGTTCGAATTGTTATAAAAATCTAGTTCAACGCCATGTTTTTCTGAAATTTCAGATATGATTTTCTTGCACGCAGCATTGAATCTCCTCGAATTTCCAATCGGTAATTTATATTCTATTTCAATTGAATTTGTAAACTCCTCGATAAGTTGAAGTGTGAGGAGGTAATTCTCATTAATTCTATTAGTTGTTTGTGTGCAATGGGCAATGCTGTTTCTAATGTCCTTGGCCTTAACTAAGTTGGAATAAAGGCTGTCACTCATTTCAATTTTTTCTTCGGATAAAGAGTAGATTCGTTCACCAAAAGTTGTTACTGATATTTCTTTCTTTCCATATTTACATTTTATTTCATTGATGTTTTTTGAAATAAATAATTGCATCAATATTGCATCCAGCATCAATAGATCGCCTAATGCTATTCCTAACTCTTCAAATCTGTGTTTAAGTAAGTAAATTGATAGTTCAGTTTTATTCTCTGAATTCATGATTTTAGGCATGTAATAGATATCTACTAGATCTGGTGATTCATCCAAAGAAATATTAAGAAGTATCCCTTTAATTTTCAAGTAGGTCTTCGATATAGATGGGATCTTATTGTGTACAACCAACATATTTGAGCTATGAAGAAAAACGTAAGAAAAGAAATAGAATGGTATGGATATGATGTTTTTATGTGATATTGGTGTAAACCCAAATAGTTCCATAATTCTCATAATTGCAATTGTTTCAACTCCGCTTAGTATGATTTTTTCATTGTAGTAAAAATTTTCAATGCATTGAGAATCAATCAATTTAAAAATTATGACTGAATCTTGATCGTTGGATATTGAGTTTAAAAGATCATGAAAAGGATCGCGTTGAGATATTGTTGCTAATTTTAATAGTGCATCAATTGGTTCATCACTAATTCCTTTGAAAAGCATATCGTTCTCCCTAAAGTGAATGTTTTTGCATTATAAAGCAAGGAAAGTTAGTTGGCAAATGGCTATTAAATGGCAGGATTTTTTTAATTGAAATAATATTCCATCCTTAGTTGTTATTTCTGATGTGGCATTTAACATCTGTCAAGTTGACAGTCTATTCAGATCCACCATTAACCTTTCTCTATCTGGCCAAATTCCTAAATCCCATCTCCCGCCTCACAATTCCTTAACTCAAACTAGACGTTTCCTGCGCAATACGTAGATACTCATTACAACAGATGCCAAACATTAAATTTCTGAAACAAATTATATCAGCGACTTAACTTCCAGCGCATTGGCTTACCGTTGCGCGCGTTGTCTTTCTCCTTTGAGGAATACATTGTGTTCAAATTAAATCCGGTGTTACTAAGCCTTGTGGCGGCGCAAGGTCTGATGTTCCCTATCTCACTGTCGTGGGCGGCGGAGTTAAAACCTTATACGCCTGACATTAATGACAATAAAGTTGGAGCTTATTGCTTATGCAATGGCTCGACACAAACGCTGCGCGGTTTACCGCAATTCGCGACAGGTGAAAGCGGGGCAACCACGGTGACGTTTGGCGAATTGCAAAGTATTGGTCGAATAATCAATGACAACCTGATTGACGAGTCGCGGCTGCAAATAGGCCAGCAGAATCTCACCATTCAAATACCGAATTTCGAAGATTGGATATATACAACTTACGACGTTTATAACTCCGCAGATTTAGTCGATTTACCGAGTATCGGCCTCGATACCGTAGTGCCAGATTATTATGATGTAAACGACAAACAATATATTAATGCGCGCATCAGTTCCGTCAGCAACGGCACGCTAAATATCGATATTGGCGAACATGGTGCGGCGGCTAATTCCTCCACTAATAGCTGGTCTATGGCGGCCAAACAAAGCCAACTGTTTACCGCTACCAAAAAAGGTCATCTAAACTGGAATTCCGATAACCGCATCGCCTTTACGGCGGCCACGCCACCTTATGGCGGCGATCGCCTGGCGTACGACGTAGGGAGCGTGGTGGATTATGCCGGAGCCATCAGCGTTTCAACCCTGGATGGCGGTACTACCAACTTCAACATCAACAATATCAACGATCTGCGTCACTATAATGATTGGCTGATCGAGCAAGTCACCTTATCCAACCTCAGCACCGACCGCTACAACGACGAATTCCATAAAGCCTTCATCCAGCGTGACGGACGCGTGGTGTATCGCATGAGCACCAACAATTACGACGATGAAGTGGCGCAATCGCTGGGCGATCAAGTGGTGCTAAGCGCGGATGGCAAAGATGCCAGCGTGAAAATCAATCGCGGCAAAACCCTCGAAGTGCTGGATAGCCACAGCGCGGTGATGCGCGCCAGCAACGGTGCGAAAGCCATTATCAACGGCAAACTTGCTAGCAACGGCTCCGGCTTAGAACTGCTGAACAACGCGCGCGGTCGCAATAATGGCGTGATCAACGCTGGATTTCTCAACAACGCTGACGGCAAAGGCGTCGATAGTAACACCTTGGGCGCAGGCATTGGCGTGCTTGCCACCAACGGCAGCCGCTTCAGCAATGACGGCGTTATCAACTTCCAGCCTGGCAACAGCGATAGCGCGGCGATTACGCTCTACGATGCGCGCGCGATCAATCGCGGCAATATCAATCTCGGCGTCACCGAAACTATTGGCAGCGGCTCAATGACCGGCGTGATCGCCAGCGGCGCAGGCGGTTTCACCAACGCCAAAGGCGGCACCATTTACATCGGGCGCACGCCGCAAAATCACAAGAACGACCTAACCAGCGATGTAGCGGTGAACCTCAGCGGCGGCACAAGCGCCATTCGCAGCTTCCTCGGTTCCCGCATCGTCAACAACGGACGCATCGTGATCGGCTCGCTGGTGCAGAATGCGGTTGGCATGCTGGTTGAATACGGCCCGAATGCCATCGCGCGTAACAACGGCGTGATCGATGTTAATGGGATGGCAGAAGGGCAGCCGCGCGAGAATATCGGCATGTTGGTGGTTGATTCCGGTAGCGGCGGCAAAGTCGGCAATGGCAAAACGGGCACCATCAACCTCAACGGCTACAACAGCACCGGCCTCAAAGTCATTGCCCACGCGGGTGAAAGCGCGAAAGCATATTCGCGCGGTGCCATCAATATCCTCAGTGATGCTGGCGAATATGGCACAACCGATCACAACACTGCCGTTTGGGTCATCGGCGAAGAGGGCGGCAATGCCGTCGCCAACGTTAGCGGACCGATTCAGCTTGGCGGCATTGATGCGATTGGTATTCGCGCCGAAGGCAACGCCACGGTGAACGTCAGCGCCAGCGCGATTCCCGTTGCCGGACCGCGCGATATCTGGGGCCTGGAACGGCAAATCAGTTTCTACACCAAAGGCGAAAACGCCAAAATCAACCTACCGAAAAACGGCAGCTACACGACATCGGTGGTAAACGGCACGATATTCCGTATGGAGGATGGCGCAGATTTTGACGGTCGTGGTATGACACTCTCCATGAACGAAAGGAATACCACGGGCGTCTATGGCAGCGGCGTGGGCACCAACGTGAACACCAACGGTGCAACGCTGAATGTTGGCGTCTTCGCCACCGGGCTGATAGTAGCGCACGGCGCGCAGGGTACGATTGATGCCGCGACACGGTTTAACCTTGATGTTTCTGGCGTGGCGGCACAAGTCGATGGCTCAGCCTACACCCTGCAAGGCGTTGCGATTGATTCCGAACACGGATTCAATACTGATACGCATCTCACCAACCATGCTGAGATTAACGGCAGTGGCCGCTTCCAGGTCGGCTTAATCGCTACCGATTTAGCTCAGCTCACCAACACCGGCGACATCACTTTTACCAGTGAGGACAGCGCCGGCATTTACGCGCAATACGGTGCGAAGGTGACCAACAGCGGCACCATCAACATGACGCTGCGCAGCCAAGCGTTGTATGCCTATGGTATGCAGCGTAGCTTCGACAGCGCCCCGCTGACCGAAATCTCCAACAGCGGCACCATCAACATCTACAACCGCGACAGTTTTGAGTTGAACACCACCATTGGACTGGTCGCCAGCAACTATTTGGCGCGCATCTACCAAAACGGCACCATCAATCTGTATGGCGACAACGCGATGGGTGCCAACGCATTTTTAGGTGGTCGAATCACGTTTGGCCCGAACAGCCGCATCACCTTTAACGACCCGAATCAAACCGGCTATCGCGCCGCCGATGAGGGGACGCAATTAATCAGCAACGGCAACAATGTGGATGTCAGCAGCGCGAATTCGAAACTGTATGACATCAGCAATGGCGCGTGGCTGTACACGCAAGCTCCTGGCAACGTGACGCTCAGCGGCGAAAATAGTCGCGGTGTGGTACTGAGCGGCGAGGGCACGCAAGTGTCTTACACCGACACCTATGTGGTGAGCGGCAAAGGTGCCGCCGTGATGAGCGCCAGCAACCGCGCCGAGGGCGTGATCAGCAGCGGCATTGCGCTCAGCGGTGAAAACACCACCGCCGCGATTGTCAGCGGCGACGAAACGGAAATCTACGCAGCCTCCACCATCAGCGGCAATGGCGCAAACGCGACGGCGTTTGATGTCAGCGGCGGTGCGCGCCTGTTTAACCAGTATCAAGGCGTGGTGGATCTCAGCGGATCGAACAGCACCGGCGCGCGCGTGCATGACGGCGGCAACTTCATTAATCGCGGCAGCATGCACATTGCCTCAGGCATTGGCGTCGATGTGTCAAGCGGTTACGGTCAATATGTGCCGGTCGATAGCTCATTGCGCGTCGATGATGGCATTGCGGCGATGCGCGTCGGCAGCGGCGCATGGATGAAAATTTACGGCGACGGCCAAGGCTACAGCGTGATGCAGGCCAACGGCAGCGCCGACGGCTTGTTGCTGGATGTCGGCGCGGATGGGTTCGAAGCCGACAACATCACTATCGGCGCGTACGGCAGCGGCAGCGCGATCAACAACCGCGCCGAAACACCGAACATCAATTTGGATAACGTGCGTTTAGAGGTGGCAAACGGTAACGGCATTCGCTCGGCGACCTCATTCAACTCCGCTGGCAGTGCGCAAATTAACGTTAGCGGTTCGGGCACCGGTTATCGCTTTGAAAACGCCAATGGCTCAACCACCAGCAACGATCTGGTGATCGGGCCGGATTATTCGATTGTGGTAACAGGAACCGGCAATGGCGTGATCGCCAACACAAGCGGCAACGTGATTTCTCAGGGCTTGATTGATATTCAGGCCGCGAACGGCGGCTCGGCGATTGTCACCAAAACCGCCAGCCAGGTGATTAACCAGGGCACCATCAGTTCGCAAAGTCGCGTTGCGCCGCTGATCGACCTGCGCGGCGGGCAAACGGTATTTATCAATGAAGGCACCATTAATGCGCCGTTCCCTGATCAGGTTGTCGTGGCTGGCGGCGCGACCGATGACGTCATTGCTCTGTTGGATGGTGCGGTGGTTGGCGATGTGAACACCGGCAACGGGCGCGATGAACTGATTGTCACCGGCGGCACCATCAATGGCAGTTTGACGATGGGCAGCGGCGCGGCTAATCAGGCCACGGTGCAGAAGGTGAGTCTGGCTGATACGCGTCACATCACTACGGAAAATGGCGCGGGCAGCACGCTCAATCTCAGCCAACTCAAGGCACGCGGCGGTTCATTCGCTAGCGATGATGCGGCAAAAGGCACCAATCTGGGTTCAGGCTGGAGCACGCTGAACTTCCACAAAACCCAATGGACGTTAACCGACAACATCAAACTGGCGCACAGCACGATTAACGTGGATGCGGGAAGCACGCTGTTCGCGGGTGACAACGTCAATCCGCTGTTGCAAGGCAGAACAAGCGATTCGCTGGTGGTGAATAATGCGGGTACCCTGGATCTCACCAACGGCGGCAACACGGCGGCGAACACGCTGACGATTGACGGCGAACTGGCGTCGGCGGGCGGCAGCATCAAGCTGAACGCCACAGCGGCCAGCAGCGATGTGGTGCTGGTGAATGGCGTGGCATCGGGCGTGACGCAGGTTGAAGCAAAACTCGCGGGAGCGCCTCTGCTCGACAGCAACGGCGATGGTGTGATCACTGCGAACGAAGGCGTGTCGCTGGCGCAGGTTTCCGGCAGCGCGAATGCCAACAGCTTTGCGCTGAAAAGCGGCTATGTCGCATCCGGGCCGTGGCAATACGGTTTATACAGCTTCGCACCGGGCAGCAATGACGCAGCCCGCAGCGCGGTAGGCGGCAGCGCGTGGGATTATCGACTGGCGAACGCCTTCGTGTGCGAAGACGGCAGCCTGTGCCAGCCGTCCGCAGGCAGCGCACAAAGCGTCGCGCGTCTGGCGGTAACGCCGCAGGTGCCGTCCTACATCTCTGCGCCGGTTGGCCTCGCTTATTACTCGCTGGCAATCACCGACGATCTGCATAAACGCCTCGGTGAACTGCGCCAGCAGCAGGCAAATCCGGATGCGGTTGGCGGCGAGATGTTCATCCGCTACATCGGCTCCAACCTGAAATACCAGACCAATCAAAGCGTCAGCAATTACGGTTACGACTTCGATCTCGACTACAGCGCGGTGCAGCTCGGCGGCAACGTCATTCGCCTGGATGGCGCGGACAGCAGCCTGCGCGGCGGCGTGGCCTACACGCGCGGCAACACGCGCATTCGCCCGCATGCAGCAGATGGCTATAGCTCGACCAGCTTCGACAGCGACACGCTGTCGCTGTATGGCACCTGGCTACGCGACAGCGGTTTTTACGTGGACGGCTCGCTGAGCTGGGGCTGGCATCGCGGCGCGACTGACATTGCACGGCAGAAAGATGTCGCCAAACCAAAAGGCAATGGCTGGACGGCTTCGATTGAAACCGGTTATCCGCTGGAACTGGGCGGTGGCGTGCGCATCGAACCACAGGCGCAGATCACCTGGCTGCAAATGAAGATGGACAGCTTCACCGACCGCGATAACACCCGCGTTTCCTACGACGATTACAGCCAGACGATTGGCCGCGTCGGCGCGCGCGTAGATAAAACCTGGCAGGACAGCAGCGCGAATCAGTACACGCCGTATCTGCGCGTGAATTACACGCAGGGTTGGGGCGGTACCGCCAAAGCGAAGATCGGCTCGGCGGATGCTGGCGGCGGTGAAACCTTCGACAGCGGCAAGTTCGGCAAAATGTGGGATGTCGGCGTGGGCGGCACCGCGACGGTAAACAAGGATGTGGCGCTGTACGCCGAAGCGGATTACCGCAAAGAGATCGACGGCAACGGCGCGAAAGGCTGGCGTTACAACGCGGGCGTGCGCTGGTCGTTTTAATTGAACCGGTCGCCTTTGGAGTGAGGATAGTGAATGTCTACGGGAACGGGGTCACTCCATTTGAACAACCTTAACGTTCATTAACATGAGGACACAACCTCTAAGGCTGCCTTGTGGACTCAGGAGGATTATCATCAATTACAACTGGCGATTATTTAAGTCCGCTCTTGTTACAAAGCGGCCAAACCCTAAGAAAAAGACGTCGGCTATGAGCGAATTGCGGAAGTTGACAATTGTTAAAACCGTTAAGGTTGACATCTTTTGTATTTTCGTGAGTTGATTTACAGGTAGAAAGTTAAAGTGAGTGAACAGAAAATGAGAGTTAATGAATTTTATTTGGATGGAGCATACGTCCTATCTGAAAAAGAATTTCATTCTATTATTTCTTTATCTTTAAACTTTGGACCCTACTATGGCAAAAATCTTGATGCATTGTGGGACCGCCTTAGCACTGATATTGAAAGGCCAGTAAAAATAATATGGTTGAATTCCGAGCTATCCAGGGTGGGCCTTGGCAATTATTTCGACAAAATAATCGAGGTTTTTGAAAGGGTAAAACTGCAAGATCTGAATTTCAATTGGGAAGAAAAATTCGATTATGAATTGCAATAGCCCGCGCTAGCAGGGCTTTGGTCTGCTCCGCATTAGCCAATGCAAGACGGGCTTCACAATGTCTGCTCTTGGCACAAAGCGGACATCTCTTTGTTTGTTCGGTTTGAATATGGCTAAGACGTTAATTAAAACTGATCCCGATCTGAGTTGATAAAAAGGTATTACAACCCATATTCCCCACGCAGCAACCCAAACACCCAATCGTTATGCCACGCATTTCTCAGCCAGTAACTTTCCCGCAATTCGCCCTCTAATTTAAAACCGACTTTTTCAAGCAGTCGCCGTGAAGGCATATTGCCTGCGGTGACGGTGGCGCTCAAACGTCGAATGCCGCCGTCGCTGAATGCATAGTCACAAATCGCGCGAAGCGACTCATGTGCATAACCTTTGCCTTGCGCTTCCGGTGCGAACAGAAAGCCAACTTCGGCGCAGTCATTTTCGCGATGAATATAGCCGCTGACGCCGATGCGATTACCTGACTGTTTTTCCCGCACTACCAGACACAACCAATGCGCGCTGCGTGGCGACCAGATCGGCAATCTTGCTGTGAAATCGGCGTGAATTTTTTCTTCAGATTTTGTATCGGAAACGTAATGCATGACCTGTGGCGAGAGCTGGAGCTGACGGAAGAAGGCCCAGTCGTCTTCGGTGATCTGCGAGCCGGTGAGTCTGAGGGTTTCAATGAACACGTTTGACATCAAGTTCACCTTCATTGGTGCATTGAGAAGAAGAACCTACTTTAACCAGGTCGCCATAAATGACGACCCTACAAAATCACGTAGGGTTGCCATTTATGGCAACCTGGGAATCACAACTGGAACCGCAACGCCACGCCAAATGCCTGCTCGGCAGCGACAATAATCGCTGACGCTTCCTCGCGGAAAGGCACGTCGCCGAGTAGCAGGCTGGCTTTCACCTTGCACAAATCCGTGGTGCGTAAGCTCAATCCTGCCATGCGTGCACTGCCGTCGTAATCAATCGGTAATCCGGCGAAGCGTTGCGTGACGTATTCCGCAGAGGCAAAGCGCACCGTCGCCACGCCCGCTTTGAGCACAAACGCGCCTTCCTGACAGGCTGTGAGCTTATCGGCACCAAACAAGCGGCTGTATGGCTGCGCGGCGGCGGCGGGATCCTGCGCGACTACTACGAATTCGACGATATCACTCACGCCATTGGGATGGACGCGCCATGCGTCCTGCCACACCGAATCCGGCGTGTCATGCTGGCAAAAAAAGCTGCGGCCATTCGCCACCAGCGACGGGCGCAGCCGCACGGTGCGGAAACGCGCTTCCTGCTCGGTGCCGTCCGGTAATGTCACGGGGCGGAAAAAGCTCGCGGGCAGATCGCCGTCGATGTCCTGGCTCTCCAGATAGCGCCACACCGCGTCGGCATCCTCGGTTTTCCACACCAAACCGCTGAGGCCAATCGGCGACTGCCACAGATCCTGGCGCAGATTGCCGCGCCCAGCTTCAAACCCCAGCAGTTCCAGATAGTTATCACCAAAAATTGCCAGATGATTACTGGATCCGAGCGAGTGATGGCCGCGCTCTGTCAGCTGAAATCCCAGGCGACGAAACAGCGCGCTGGCGTCATCCAGCTGACTGGCAACGTTGATCACCACATGGTCGAGACGTGGAACAGGTACAGAAATCGCCATCGGTTTTCTCCTTGCTCTCATGGTCACGATGCCAGCGCCTGTTGCTGGCGCAACGTCAGCAGCGCGCGCTGGGCCAGTTCGGTGAAGTAATGCACCGCCGGTTCAAGCATCGCTTCGTCCGGATCGAAACCGGCGTGATGCAGGCCAAATTCACTGGCGCTGCCGATGCTGACGAACGCGCCTGGCAGCTGCTGCAGATAGAAGGCGAAGTCTTCGCCGCCCATTTGTGGCGTGCCCACTTGGGTTTGATAGCCTTGATCTGCTGCCAGTTCCAGCGCGAAATCGGCCCATTGCGGCGTGTTGAGCAGCGAAGGCGGGCCTTCCTGCCACACCAGCTCCGCCTGAGCGCCAAATCCGGCGGCGATGCCATTTATCAACGCTGTGATTTTCTGCGGGATCTGCGCGCGAATCGCCGCGTTGTGGGTGCGCACCGTGCCTTCCAGTTCCACCGTTTGGGGCAGCACGTTCCAGCTGTTACCCGCCGTAAAACGTGTCACGCTGACAACCACCGATTCCAGCGAACTGAACACGCGGCTCGGCAGCGTTTGCAACGCGGTGACGATGTGGCTGCCAATCACGATGCTATCAATGCCTTCATGCGGACGCGCGGCGTGAGCGCCTTTGCCGGTGATATTGATCTGGAAGCGATCGACGTTGGCATAATAAGCGCCGCCGCGTGTACGCAGCGTGCCGGTCGGCAGATCCGGCGCGTTATGCAGGCCGAAAATCGCCTGCACATCTTTTAGCGCGCCCGCCGCCAGCAGCTGTTTCGCGCCGGTGAAAATCTCCTCGGCAGGCTGAAACAGAATGCGCACGCGACCAGGCAGCTGGGATTGGATGCGTTTCAGCTGCTGCGCGACGCCCAGCATTACGCTGCTGTGCAGATCGTGGCCGCAAGCGTGCATCACACCCGGCTGCTGAGATCGCCACGCGTGATCGCTTTGCTCGTCGATGGGCAGGGCGTCGATGTCGGCCCGCAGCGCAATCAGCGGTTCGCCGTGACCAATTTCTGCCACAACACCGGTTTTCAGCTCCAGCGGCAGCAGCTTGACGTTCAGTTCCTGCAGCCAACGGGTAAGGCGTTCAGTGGTGGCAAATTCCTGATCCGATAGCTCGGGATACTGATGCAGCTCGCGTCGCCAGCGCACCAGCTGTTGATGGGAAAGATCCGTCATGGTCATCCTTGTGTGTGTTCAGGTAAGAAAGGTTCGCCAAGCGTCAGCATCAGGCGGTTCGCCCAGGCGAAGAAGGCGGCGGATTGAATCAGGTCCAGCAGCTCCAGCGTGCTGAATCCCTGATCGCGCAGCGCCTGCAGCTGTTTCAGGCTGGTGGCGGCAGGCGTGATCGATAAGGTGGCGACCAGATCGATCTGCGCCGCCCAACGGGCCGATTGTCCGTGCGACAGCTCAGCGCCAGGCGCGACATTGAGCAGCTTCTGCACCGCCGGTTCATCTTTCGACAGCTGGCTGGCTTTGCGTGCATGCACCGAGGCGCAGTAGATGCAGCCGTTGACCTTGCTCACCACCGTAGCGGCGAGTTCACGCTCGGCGCGCGAGAGTCCGCCAGCGGTATAGAAGATGCCTTTATCGGTCAGCGTACGCTGCTCGAGCAGCGGCTGATTGCGGCCTAGCAGGCGGAAGTAATCGGAGTCGCTATGGCCGAATTTCGCCAGCGTTGCCTGCTCTTCAGCGCTAAATTCATGCAGCGGTTTCGCTGCCAGCCACGGTTCCCAACCCAGTTCCTGTTGGGTAAAGGCGGTGAGGGCGGTTTTCCCGCTGACGGTGAGCGGCGCATCGTGCCATTTACCGGCAACTGCATGCGGCTGCGACGCCGTCTCTTCGCCGTTGAGCAAACGCAAACCCGCGAGTAAGCGGCTCTGGAAGCTGACAAAGGCAATCAGCTGAGCCAGCGTGACGATACCGCGCGGCGACCAGCCGGCAGTTTGCAGTTTCTCGATGTGCTGCGGTGCGGCATCAACCGGATGCAGGCTCAGCAGTTCGGCAAATGCCAGACCCGCAGCGAAGCGTGCGTTGTGCGGCTGATCGTGCTGGCGGTAATGCGCTTCAAGACTTGACGCACCATGCCAGGCCGCGACCTGCGCGGCGAGGGCGAAGCGTTCTGCTAACGGCAAATCTTCATCATCTTGCGAAAACAGCACATCGTAGCTGCCTTGCGTATGCTGCGTGGCGGCATGACGCTCGGCGCGGGCTTGTGCCAGTTCAGACGCGGGATCGATATCCGCTAGCGCGGCCAGTAAATCTGTGGGTTGAGACATGCAATTCTCCAGTTTAACGTTAGAAGGTCGCCATGAATGGCGACCCTACAAACCCTTGGGTCGCTATTTATGGCGACCGCTAATGACCTAGCCACGCAGCGCGGGCGCAATATGTTCGGCAATCAATTCGATGGAACGCAGAATGTCGGCGTGTGGCGGATCGATAGAGTGCACCTGGAAGCTGATATCGGTGACGCGCTGCAGCGACGTATCGGCGAGCAGCGATTGCCGCACCTGCTCGGCATCGCCAAAGTGCGCATCCAGCTGACGCGCCTGTTCGTCCAGCGTGTTGCCAATCACATGTCCTGATTCGCGGAAATGCTGCGCCTGGCGCTGCAAACCCGGTTCGGCAAGGCGGCGCGCGTAGTCACGGGAATCGGCGACAAAGGCGGTGCGCGATGCCAGAATGCGCGGCGCAATGCCCGCCGGTAATGCCGCCAGATAGGCATCGATCATTGGGTTCTGAATCTGATCCAGCGGCAAATCCGGCTGGCCCGCTGGACGCGGCTGGGTGCGAGATAGCATCAAACCGTGCCCGGCTTGTCCCGCGCGCGCGGCGCCTTCCACCGAGAAGGTGGCGATCCACACGCGCTGCGCCAGCGTCGGCGCAGCGGGATAAAGATGATTATCCGGATGTCCCAGCGTATCGCCGCGCCAGGCGCTCAGCAGCTGATGCAGATGATCGGCAAACACGCTGGCGCGCTGGTCGATGGTGATGCCGAACGGCAGAAACGAGATGGCGGTGCCGCCCGAACCTAACCCGACTTCGAGGCGACCGTTGCTCAGCAGATCCAGCACCGCCGCATCTTCGGCGACGCGCAGCGCGTTCTCCATCGCCAGCGTGATGATGCCAGTACCAAGGCGGATGGTGCGAGTGTGAGCGGCAACGTGGGCCAGAAACAGTAGCGGCGACGGCAAGCCACCTTCTTTCTCGTGAAAGTGGTGCTGCGCAATCCACGCGCTATCAAAACCGTTACGCTCGGCGTGCTGAATCTGCTCGGTTGCCAGGCGATAGCGCTGCTGTGCGTTAGTGTCATCCAGCAGGCGGGTGAAAAATCCAATGCGTTTACGCGTCATGCAGACTCCTTAATCAGCGGACGGAAAGCGGGAATCGCGTCAATCAGCGATCGGGTATACGGATGCTGAGGCGCGTTAAATAGCGTGACGGTGTCACCTTGCTCCACCACTTCACCGGAGCGCAGCACGGTGACGCTGTGGGCAATACGGCGCACGGTGGCGAGGTCATGGGTAATAAACAGATAAGTGAGGCCGAGCTCGCGTTGCAGCTGTTGCAGCAGTTGCAGAATCTGCGCCTGCACCGTGACATCCAGCGCCGAGGTGGCTTCATCCAGCACCAGAATCGCCGGTTGCAGAATCAGCGCGCGGGCGATGGCTACACGCTGACGCTGGCCGCCGGATAACTCACGCGGTTTGCGCGTCAGCAACTCCAGCGGTAACGCTACGCGCTGCGCCACGGCGGCGACGCGTTCCCGGCGCTGCGCGCTGCTGAGTTTCTCAAAGTTACGCAGCGGTTCCTCAATGATGGCGAACAGCGTCTGGCGCGGATCGAGCGAGGCAAACGGGTTCTGATACACAAACTGAATCTTGCGGCGCAATTGGCGTTGCGCTTCACCGCGCAGCGCGGTGGCGTCGATGCCATCGATCACCACGCGGCCGCTGTCGGCCTGCTCAAACCCTATAAGAATGCGCGCCAGCGTGGTTTTCCCCGAACCGGATTCGCCGACTAGCGCGTGCGTGGTGCCGCGCGCCACCGTGACGCACACCTCTTTCGCCACCTGTAGCTGCTGCTGGCGACCGAGGGAAAACTGTTTATTGATGCCGGAGAGCTGAATCGCCGGTGACGAGAAGTTGGCTTGTGTCGGCACCGACAGCGCGCTGTCGCCCGGATCGGCATCCTTTAATAGCTGCCGCGTATAGGCATGTTTTGGCGCGTTGATCACCTGCGCCGCCGGGCCTTGTTCCTGCACTTCGCCATGACGAAATACCAGCAGGCGATCGGCACGTTCTGCCGCCAGCGCCAAATCGTGCGTGACAAACAGCACTGCGGTGCCAGATTCGCGGCGCAACACATCCAGCAGATCGAGAATGCGTTTTTGCACCGTGACATCCAACGCGCTGGTGGGCTCATCGGCAATGATGATCTGCGGACGCAGGGCGAGGGCGATGGCAATCAGTACGCGCTGTTTCATGCCGCCGGAAAGCTGATGCGGATACTGCTTGAGGCGCTGTTCCGGATGGCTCAGCCCTACTTTTTGCAGTAGCTCCAGCACGCGTTGCTGACGTTCGGCTTTGCTGATTTTCAGGTGCAGCTGCAGCATTTCACCGACCTGATCGCCGATGGTTTTCACCGGATTGAGCGAGTTGCCCGGATCCTGCGGTACTAAGCTGATGCTGACGCCGCGCAGGCTATCAAGACGTTTTGATGACCAGCCAGCGATATCGGTGCCGTTCAGCACAATCCTGCCGCTATCACGGCGGCCGTTTTCCGCCATCAAACCAATAATCGCCTGCGCGGTGGTGGTTTTGCCGGAACCAGATTCACCGACCAGCGCCACCATTTCACCGGGCTGCAACTCAAAGCTGACGTTGTGAACCACCGCGCGCCACTCGCCGCGCTGGCGATAGCTGAGGGTTAAATTTTCAATGGCTAATAACGCGCTCATGCGTCACCTCCGGCCAGTTGACGGCTGATGCGGTTAGCGGCCAGCACCACGGCGACCACCACAATGCCGGGGAAGGTGGTGAGCCACCACGCGGTCGCCAGATAGTTACGTCCTTCGGCGATCAATAATCCCCATTCTGGCGTTGGCGGCGGCGTGCCGTAGCCGAGAAAGCTCAGCGTCGACAGCGCCAGAATCGCCTGACCAAACTGCAAAGCGGCGAAGGCGATCACCGCCGTCAGCGAGTTGGGTAAAATGTGACGCCACAACACGCGCCAGAAACTGCCGCCGCTGCCGTAAGCCGCTTCGACGAATTCACTGCGGCGCACGCGCACTACTTCGCCGCGCGCCAGGCGGGCAAAGTTGGCAATCGATGCGATGCCCACCGCCAGCGCGGCGTGAACTGTGCCGAAGCCCAGCAGAATCAGAATACTAAGCGACAGCAGCAGCGAGGGAATTGAGAGCAGCACATCAACCAGGCGCATCAGCCAGTTTTCGGTGCGACCGCCAATCGCGCCCGCCAGCACGCCGAGCGTAGTGCCGCCAATCAGCCCCATCGCCACGGCTGCGACTGCCGCCGACAGCGACTGCGACGAACCATAGATAATGCGCGTGTAGAGATCGCGGCCCAACTGATCGGTGCCGAGCCAGTAAGCGGCCTGCGGCGGCAGACGCTGCGCGCCGGGCACGCCTTCGGTCGGGCTGAAATGCGTAAACAGCTCAGGCACAAACGCCGCCAGCAGCGCCAGCAGCATCACGCTCCACGCCAGCCACAATCCGGGCTGGATGTTGAACACGCGCGGGGTGCTGATTTTTTGCCGTGCAGTTGAGTAATCGACAAGGCTCATTGGTGGCCTCCGGCAATGGATTGCAGACGTGGATCGAACAGCGGCATCAACGCATCGACCAGCAGGTTTATCAGCACAAACGCCAGCGCCGAGATCATCACCACCGCCTGTAACACTGCGAGGTCCTGATTATTCACCGCCTGCTGCGTCAGCTGGCCGACGCCGCTTAGGCCAAACACCGTTTCGGTAATCAGCGCCCCAGCAATCAGTTCGCCGAGCAGCAAACCGGCCACGTTGAGCACCGGCAGCAGCGCATTGCGCATCACGTGGTGCCACAGCACATGGCTTTCGCTGGCACCTTTGGCGCGCGCCACCGCCACGAACGGCTGGGTAGAAACCTGATCGATGCTGCGCAGCAGAATCTGCGCCAGCGGCGCGGAGATCGGGATTGCCACGGTAATCACCGGCAGAATCAAACCCTGCAGCGCCGAAGGATTGATCACTGGGATCCAGCGCAGCTGGAAGGAGAACAGCTGAATCAGCGCGATGCCGAGCCAGAAGGTTGGTAGTGAGATAAACAGCGCCGGTACCGATTGCAGCACGGAACGCAGGAAGCGCAGCGCTGGCAAGCGCGATAACGGCGCCAGCGCGAACGCGATAATCGTTGCCAGCGCAAAGCCGAGCAGCGCCAGTTGCAGCGTGACGGGCAGGTTGCTGATCAGCTGTTCGCTGACCGGCACGCCCGCCTGCACCGAGTAACCAAAATCGCCGCGCAGCATCGCCAGCAGCGTGTGCACGTACTGCTGCCAGAGCGGATTATCCGCGCCATAAGCCAGTCGCATTTCGGCGATCTGATCTGGGCTGAGGCCCAGATCCGGGTTCTGAAACTTGATCAGCACCGCATCGCCGGGCAGCACCTGCAGCAGAAAGAACGACAGGGTAAACGCTGCCCACAGCACCAATACGCTTTGACCCACTCTTCGCAGCAGTGAACGTTGCATCATTAACCTGCCTTAGTGTTTTTCCAGCCATGCGCCGTAGAACGACGGACGACCTACGGCTTCAAAATTCACGCCTTTTAGCCACGGCGCACCGGCAAACACCTGCGGTTCTTCAAAGATCGGAATCACATACGCCTGATCGAGCAGATAGCGCTGCGCATCGCCGGTCACCGCCAGACGTTTCGCCGGGTCGACTTCCGAGGAGATAGCCAGTAACAGCGTATTCAGCTTGTCGTCGCGGAAGTTCTGCACCTTGTCGCTGGAGCCGCCTTTCTGCAACAGCGCATCGCGGTTTGTTGGGTAGAACTGGCTTTTCACCACGTCAGGATCGGCGCGGCCTACTTCGGAAACGGTAAGCGGGGTTTTCAGCGGATCGAGGTTATCCAGCACGCGGCTGCCGGCATCACCGGCTTTCACCGCCAGCGCGACGCCCACCTGACGCCACTGTTGTGCCACCAGCTGCAGCACCTCTTTGTTTTGCGGCTGCGGCAGCGATTCATAAATGGTCAGCGCCAGTTTCTTGCCATCCTTCTCGCGGATGCCGTCGCTGCCCGGTTTCCAGCCTGCTTCATCCAGCAGTTTTTTCGATAGCGCAGGATCAAATTTCAGCTTGTCGGCCAGATTGACGTAACCGGCCGCCGAAGTGGCGATCACCGAGGTAGCCTGGGGATAGTTCGGTGAGAACAGGGTTTGCACCACCTGCTGCGCGTTGGTGGCGTGCAGCAGCGCCTGACGTACTTTCACATCGCTGACCAGCGGGTTATCCGGGCGGAAGCTGATGCTGTCGTTGACGCCACGCGTGGGTGCCGCGTAAATCGGGAAGTTTTGCTGCTGCGCCTGCTTTTCGTCGTAGGCTTGCACCTGACGAATAAAGTCGGCCTGTCCAGCCAGCAGCGCGCCGATGCGCACGCTGTCTTCCGGCGTGACGATGAATTTAATGCCGTCGAGATTGGCTGGACCTTGCTGGGCGAGATTTTTCGGGCCCCATTGGTAATCTTTGCGCGCGGTTAAATCGACTTCGCGCCCGAGTTTTTCATCGCTGACCACAAACGGACCGGAACCGATAATATGACGCGCATCGCCGAGTTGATCGAAGCTACGTTGCAGCGTGCTGAGAGAAACTAATCCCGATCCAATCGTTGCGGTGCCCTGTAAAAAACCCGGTGACGGTTTTTTGAAATAAAATTTCACCGTCTGAGGATCAATAACTTCACTGCGATCGTAATTATTAATCACTTCGGATACCGGCAGGCGCTGGGCTTTATTTCCCAGACCGTAGGTATCAAAGTTTTTGGCTACCGCATTGGCATCTAAGGGCGTGCCATCGGAGAAGGTGACTCCGGGACGAATTTTAAAGGTATATTCAGTTTTATCGGCGTTGCTGCTCCAGCTTTCGGCAATCCAGGGTTCAACTTGTAATGTTTTTGGATTCTGCCACGTCAGTTTATCGGTGATTTGATTCAGAATTCCGCCATTGGGATAAAAGCCACCGGCAGGTGGATAAAGGTTGGTATGCGCCTGTTGTTCGAGATAAACCAGCGTGCCGCCTTTAACCGGCGTATCCGCCGCGTGGGCACTAAAAATCCCTGATAGCAGGGCCAAACTCAACGCCTGCAAGTGAAAATGCTTAGTCATGGTGTTTCCCTTTTTTATCAATAGCCCGACGGGCGGTTTTCATCATTGAATGCCGCACACGGGAGTTGAACCAAGGAATTGCACTAAGCTTTGCCGAAAAAAATAAATAGAAGTTTAGATCGCCAATTATGGCGACCTGATTATTGCGGAACATATATTGAGGTCGCCATAAATGGCGACCCTACGGTGATTTTTTCGTAGGGTGCGCATTCATGCGCACCTTTTTACATCACGCCCATCAAACGCGGTAACCACAGCGATATCGCCGGAATATAGGTAATCAGCATCAGCACAATAAACAACATGCCATAGAAGGGCAGCATGGCGGATACCACTTGCTCAATCTTTTGTTTGCTCACTGCGCTGGCGACAAATAATACCGTGCCGACCGGTGGCGTAATTAAACCGATGCCCAGGTTGGTCAGCATAATCATACCGAAATGCACCGGATCGACGCCTAACGCGGTGGCCACCGGTAACAGTACCGGGGTCAAAATCAGGATCAGCGGTGCCATGTCCATTAGCGTTCCCACCACCAGCAATAGCAGGTTGATACACATCAAAATCACATATTTGTTGCTGGAGAATTGGGTAAAGGCTTCGGTAATGATGGTGGGTAATTGCATAAAGGTCATCACCGCACCGAAACCGGCTGCGAAGGCGATCAACACCATCACAATAGTCACCGTTTTGATGGTGCGGAATACCAGAATATGCAATTGCGTCCATTTGAAATCACGGTAAATAAACATGGTGACAAAGAACGCCCAAATGCAGGCGATGGCCGCCGATTCTGAGGCAGTGAAAACACCCGAAAGAATCCCGCCGAGAATGATGAAAATGGTGAAAAGGCCCCAAAACGCATCGAAGAAGATTTTCAACGCCTGCTTATAAGGGATGCGCTCGCCTTTGGGGTAACCACGTTTACGCGCAAAGCCCAGGCACATGACCATCAAACAGAAACCCAGCAGCAGGCCGGGAATGATCCCGGCGACAAACAGGGAAGAGATGGTGACAACGCCGCCGGTGGCGAGCGAATAAATCACCGAGTTGTGGCTGGGCGGGGTTAATACTGCTTGTACCGAGCCGCTGGCGGTCACCGCTGCGGCGAAATCACGCGGATAGCCTTTCTCCTCCATCTGCGGAATCATCACCGACCCAATCGAGGCGGTATCCGCTACCGAAGATCCCGAAATCGCGCCAAAGAATGTTGAGGCGACAATATTCACCAGCGACAAACCGCCGCGAATAAAGCCTACGAAAATATAGGCAAAGTTGACCAGCCGTCTCGCAATGCCGCCTTCCGCCATGATCGCGCCAGCCAGAATAAAGAAGGGAATGGTCAGCAGCGAAAACTTATTGATGCCGTTGGTAATCTGAATCACCACCGCTTCCAGCGGTAAGTCGATCCACCATGCGCCGATAAAGGCGCTCAATCCAACGGCGAATGCCACCGGGAAACCCACCAGCAGCAACACCACCAAACTGCCTATCAAAATCAGTGCGTCCATTTTCTTCTCCGCTTAGTGGGTGCCGCCAAGAGTCACGATGGCGCGTTGGCTTTGATCGCCATTAATTAATCGCTCAATCACAAACAACAGCGTAAAGATCGCGCCAACCGGAATCGGCAAATACATTTCGCCGTAGGTCACCACCGGCAATGAAGCCAGCGTTTGCACCCACATCGCTTCACACAGGTTGTAACTGGCGCGGAAAATCACCAGACAGGTGATGATCATCAGCGCATCAGACAACTTCAGCAGCCAGCGCTGATTCGCTGGCGAGAGCCGGTCAGTCATCATCGAGACACAAATATGCGTACCGGCGCGGAACCCGACTGGCGCACCAATAAAGGTAAAGATGATCATGCAAATGATGGCGACCGGCTCTGGCCAGGATAACGCGTCGTTCAGCACATAGCGTGAGAAAATCCCGATGGGAATCACCGTTACCATGATCAGCAAGGCAACGGCGGCAATCGCCGTGCACAGCAAATAAAGCCCATCCATCAGACGAGAATATGCAGTCATAATGTTTACCTGGTTAAAACGCCACGCAGGCACGTGGCGTAGGGAGGATTACTTCACATCAGCAATTTGTTTCATCAAATCCTGATATTTGCCGCCAAACTGATCGCGCACCGGCTGCGTGGCTTTCATGAAGGTTTCACGGTCGGTTTCCTGGAAGGTCACGCCACCGGCTTTCATCTTCTCGATGGATTGTTGGGTGTAGGTTGCCCAAAGCTGACGTTCTTCCTCCTGCGCCTCTTTGCCTAATTTCTTCAGCAACGCCTGGTCATCCGCCGAGAGACGATTCCACAACGGTTTGGAGTAGAGAATCATTTCAGGCTGAATGAAGTGGCCAGTGAGCGTGTAGTACTTCGCAACGGGCATATAGTTGTGGGCGACAAAGGTGGGCGGGTTGTTTTCAGTGCCATCGACCACGCCGGTTTGCATGGCGCTAAACACTTCGCTCACGCCCATGGCGACCGGATTCGCTCCCATCGCTTTCAAGGTCGCCAACGAGATCGCACTGTTTTGCACGCGGATCTTCATGCCCTTAAGATCTTCGGGTTTGGCGATCGGTTTTTTGGTGATCATGTTGCGCACACCAGCGTCGGTCCAGCCGAGGAAAATCATGCGGGCGTTGGGATCGTTATCGAATTTCTCAACGATATTTTTCCCGATATCACCATCCAGCACCTTGTGCATATGGTCCTCATCGCGAAAAACATACGGCAAGGTTAATACGCTGGTTTCCGGCGCGATGCTGGTGACCGGTGCCAGCGATACGCGAATCATATCAATCGCGCCCAGTTGTACCTGTTGCAGGGTTTGGTCTTCATCACCCAACACGCCACCGGCGTAAACCTTCATTTCTAACCGCCCGTCAGTGGCTTTTTTCAGCTTCTCGCCCATGTGTTCAAGTGCCACCACGGTGGGATAACCCGCTGGTTGTACTTCGGCTACTTTGATGACTTTAGCGGACGCCACAGCAGGGCAAAACGCTGCCGCAGAGGATAACGAAACTACCAGAAGTAATTTTTTAAACGTCATGCTTTTTCTCCAGCTAAGGGGGAGGCAGGAAGGTGCGGCGCATTGATTTTGTCGAGAGGTGCCGCGTGGTGCCAGCATAGAGAAAATAGTGGCTGGAAAAATAAGGGAATTGCGATTGGATGAATTGCGTCACATTTTGAAACGATGTTTTAATAATTTTATATTGAATATCACATTTTCAAAACATCGCCGCAACAATCCATATTTAGCGGGGATAATTGTGTGTTTTCAAAGGAGTTTAAACCAAACGGTCCAATCTATCTCCCTGATATGCATAAAGTAAATATAGATACGACAATATCATGTTTTACGAACCCGCCTTCTGCGCCACACACTACTCGCCATATTCATGACGAAAAGGATAAGGCGCATGTCATACCGACTGAGTTTGCTGGATAAATCGCCGATTGCTGATGGAGAGACAGCCAGCCACGCGCTTCACCGCACATTACAGCTGGCGCAGCAGGCGGAAAGCTGGGGTTATCACCGCTTCTGGTTGGCGGAACACCACAATAGCGATCGTCTGGCGAGTCCGTCGCCGGAACTGCTGATCGCCTGGATCATCGGCCAGACGCAACATATTCGCGTCGGCTCCGGCGGCGTGATGCTGCAACACTACAGCCCGTACAAAGTGGCGGAAAACTTCAACTTGCTGGCGTCATTAGCGCCGGGACGCATTGACGTCGGCGTCGGCAAAGCGCCAGGCGGCTTGCCGCTTTCGACGCGTGCGCTGCAGCTTGGCGTGCATCTGCAAGAGAAAGGCAGCTTCGCCGAACAGTTGACGCTGCTGGATAGCTGGCTGCAAGTGCCGCCGGTGGGCGATGAAGAGATTCTGCGCGCCACGCCGCAGCCGCCGCGTCCGGCTAATCGCTTCCTGCTGGGTGCCAGTGAAGAGAGCGCCAAACTGGCGGCGGAACTCGGCTGGCAGCTGGTGTTTGCCGCGCATCACAACGGCGATCCGCAATTAATGGAAAAAGTCCTTAACAGTTATCGCCAACACAGCAACGGCCAGCGCGCGCTGGTGGCGGTGCAAGTGGTGGTGGCAGATTCTCCGGCGGAAGCCGATCTGCTGGTAGATAACCTGCGCGTGTATCACGTCAGCGTGAAAGATGGCCCCAGCGTCAACGTCGGCAGCGTCGAGCAGGCCGAACGTTACGTGCGTCAGGGCGGTTACAGCGATTACGTGATTGAACCGCGCACGCCATCGCTGCTGAAAGGCACCGCCGCGCAGGTGCATGCCAAGCTGGATGCGCTGCATCAGCATTTCGGCATTGAAGAGTTCGTGATTGATACGCCGGTGGCTGAAGAGCAGGCGCGCGTGAAATCACTCGAACTGCTGGCCACTCACCGTTTAGTCACGGCTTGATTTGCTGCTTACGGAGGCAGGTATGACGCAATTTAGCGAACATCAGCTGATTGACTGGCGACGTGAGCTGCACAGCTGGCCGGAGTTATCCGGTCGCGAAGTCGAAACCACCGCGCGCCTGCGTCGCTGGTTACAGGATGCCGGTTTGCGTCTGCTGGATTATCCGCTGGAAACCGGCGTGATCGTGGAAGTGGGGCGCGGCGACAAGCTGATTGCGCTGCGTGCCGATGTCGATGCACTACCGATTCACGAAGCCACCGGACTTGCTTACCGTTCGCGCAACAGCGGCGTGATGCACGCCTGCGGCCACGATGTACACAGCGCCGTGATGCTCGGCGCGGCCTTGCAGCTGAAAGCCGTTGAAGATCAATTGCCTGGCCGCATTCGTATTCTGTTCCAACCGGCGGAAGAGAACGCCACCGGCGCACGTCAGATGATCAATGCGGGCGTGCTGGACGGTGTGCAGGCGATTTTCGGTATGCACAATGAACCCGGTTTGCCGACCGGCACCTTCGCCACACGCGGCGGCGCGTTTTACGCCAATGCGGATAAATTTATCGTGCGCGTTTCCGGCAAAGGGGCGCACGCCGCGCATCCGGAAGAGGGCGTGGACAGCATTGTGGTCGCCAGCCAGATCATTCAGGCGCTGCAATCGCTCACCAGCCGCAGCTTCAACACGCTGGACAGCTTGGTGCTCAGCGTTACGCGCATCGACGCCGGAAAAACCTGGAACGTGCTGCCCGGCGAGGCCGAATTTGGCGGCACGGTGCGCACCCATGACAAACAGGTGCGCGCAGAGCTGGAACAGCGCGCCCGCACGCTGGTCGAGAACATCGCCGCCGCCAACGGTGCCAGCGCCTCTTTTAGCTGGCATCCCGGTCCGCCGGTGCTGGAGAACGATGCGCGTTGGGCGCAGTTTGCCAGCAACGTGGCGCAGCAGGCGGGCTACCGCGTGCAGACCGCTGAGCTGCACCTCGGCGGCGAAGATTTCGCTTACTACTTACAGCAGATCCCCGGCGCGTTTGTCAGCATTGGCAGCGCGAGCGAATTTGGTCTGCATCATGGCGGCTTCAACCCCGATGAAGCGCTTATTGCCCCCGCTGCACACTACTTTACGCAACTGGCTCAGCAAGCGTTGCAGCACCTCAACGCGCGATGTCGTGACGCCATTCTGAACTAGCTCGATTCACTGATTTCATTCTGATTCTGCACGGCGACACGATGTCGCCGTCAGGCTGCGCTTTGGCAAAAGAGAGAACATTATGACTGCAAGACAACTGCGATTGGGCACCATTCTGCATGGCGCATCCGGCAATATGTCCGCGTGGCGTCATCCGGCGGCGCTGGCGGATGCCAGCATCAATTTTGATTACGCCAAACACATTGCACGCAAGGCGGAAGCGGGCAAGCTGGATTTCCTGTTTGTTGCCGATGGCCTGTTCATCAACGAAAAATCGATTCCCCATTTTCTCAATCGCTTCGAGCCGCTGACCTTGCTGTCGGCGCTGGCGGGCGTTACCGAGCATCTCGGTTTGGTCGGCACGGTTTCCACTTCGTACAGCGAGCCGTTCACCGTGGCGCGGCAGTTTGCCAGCCTCGATCATCTGAGCGGCGGCCGTGCGGGCTGGAACGTAGTGACCTCGCCGCTGGAGGGATCGGCGAAGAACTTCTCGCGCCAGCAGCACCCAGAACACGCGCTGCGCTATCGTATCGCCGACGAGTATCTGCAAGTGGTGAAAGGGCTGTGGGATTCGTGGGAAGGCGACGCTTTCGTGCGGAATAAACAGAGCGGCCAGTTCTTTGATCCCGAGAAGCTGCACACGCTGAATCACTACGGCGATTTCTTCCAGGTACAAGGACCGCTGAATATCGAACGCACGCCGCAAGGCCGTCCGGTGGTGTTCCAGGCGGGCGCATCAGAAGATG
Organism: Pantoea sp. SOD02; assembly: GCF_024707505.1. GTDB lineage: Bacteria > Pseudomonadota > Gammaproteobacteria > Enterobacterales > Enterobacteriaceae > Pantoea > Pantoea symbiotica. The sequence goes on from NZ_CP102605.1 coordinate 297,380, forward strand.
GCCGCAAGCTGGCCGCTAAACATGCCGACGCCATCTTTACCCATCAGCCCACGCGCGAAGAGGCGCAGGAATTCTACCGCGATGTGAAAAAACAGCTGGTAGCGAATGGTCGCGAGCCGGGCGATCTGCATATTTTCCAGGGCGTTGGCGTGATTGTGGGCGACAGTGCGGAAGACGTGGAGCTGCAGTATCAAACCACCGCTGCGCTGGTTTCCATCAAAGATGCGCTCAACTATCTCGGTCGCTTCTTTGATCATCACGACTTCTCACAATATCCGCTCGATGAGCCGTTCCCGGCACTCGGCGATATCGGTCAAAACAGCTTCCGCAGCACCACCGACGAAATCAAACGCAAGGCGCGCGAGCATGGCCACACGCTGCGTCAGGCGGCGCTGGAAGCCGCCACGCCGCGTCCGCTGTTTCACGGCACGCCAGAGCAGGTGGCCGACGGTTTGCAGCTGTGGTTTGAGAGCGAAGCGACCGATGGTTTCATCATTCAGGGCGGCACGCCAGATACCTTCGAACGCTTTGTCGATCGCGTGGTACCGATTCTGCAAGCGCGCGGGTTAACCCGCAGCGAATATCCCGGCACCACGCTGCGCGCCAGCTTTGGTTTGAAAGATCCGGTTAATCAATACACACAAAAATAAAACACGAGAAAAAACGCTATGCAGAAAAAATCCCTTATCGCGCTGCTGTTGCTGGGCATGAGCAGCGCTGTATTCGCCGAAGATGTGGCGGTGAACGGTCAGAACGTCAGTGTTGAAGCCAACAAAACGCCGGTCAACACCGCGAAGAATGACGCCGCAGTCGCACAGATCCCAGCCGGACATCGCTTCGCCGTGCCGGGTTCGTTCACCGTGGCGGTGGCCGCGCTGAATTCGCCGCCATTAACCGTATTCAGTGATGACAACAAAACCCTGCTCGGCAGTGAAGTAGATATCGCCCGCTTAGTCGCCGACAGCCTGGGTTTGAAACTCAACGTAGTGCCAACTTCGTGGGAAGACTGGCCGCTGGGCGTGGCTTCAGGCAAATACGATGCGGCGATCAGTAACGTCACCGTCACTAAAGAGCGCAAAGAGCGCTTCGATTTCGCCACCTATCGCAAAGATTCACTTGGTTTTTACGTCAAATCCAGCAGCCCGATTAAGGCGATCACCAAAGCGGAAGATATTGCCGGGCTGCGCATTATCGTCGGCTCTGGCACCAATCAGGAGTCGATCCTGCTGGCGTGGGATAAAGCCAATCAGGCCAAAGGATTGAAGCCGTTTACGCCGGTGTATACCAAAGACGATGCGGCACAAACGCTGGCGCTGCAGTCTGGTCGCGCGGATGCCTTTTTTGGTCCGAACGTGATTGGCGCATGGAAAGCTGCGCTGACTAAGCAAACGCGTTTGGTTGGCAGCGTTGATGGCGGCTGGCCAAAAGCGGCGCACATCGCGGTAACAGTGAAGAAAGATGGCGGCCTGGTGCAGCCGATCAACACCGCGCTGAATGGCGTAATCAAAAACGGCGATTACGACAAGGTGCTGAAGCGCTGGGGTGAAGGCGTTGAGCGTATCGACAGTTCCGAGATCAATCCGGCCGGATTGGGCGATTAAGGAGGCCGCATGAGCGAGCAAATGTTCCGTGAAGTGTCACCGGAAGCGCCTGAATTGCAGCCGATTTTGACCGGTCTGTTTGGTGAATACAGCGCGCGCTACGGCGCGTTCTTCACCAGCCAAAAAGAGGTTGAGCTGACCGAATGGTATTTGCCGCCGCGTGGGCTGTTTATCGTGCTGGAGCGTGACGGCGAGATCATCGCGATGGGCGCGTACAAACCTTATGACGCGGTGACCGCCGAGTTTAAACGCATCTGGACGCGCAGCGATCTACGACGTCAGGGATTGGCGCTGCTGATTCTGCAGGAACTGGAGCGTCGCGCGCTGCGTGCAGGCTACCAGCGAGTGTTTCTCACCACCGGTTTCCGCCAGCCGGAAGCGGTGAAGTTGTATATCGGCCACGGTTATCAGCCGCAGTTTGCGCTGCTGGAGGATATGGAAGTCTACAGCCAGCCGCCACACGATGGACGCTTGCGCTTCCTGAAAGTGATTGATGTGCATAGCGTGGCGCAGGCCAGCTAAGGAGTTGTTATGAGTAATGAACCACAACGTTTAACCGTGGTGCCGGCGCGTTATCCGGCACGTACCGTCGGCGCGATTGTCGCGCTGTTTATTCTGGCTAGCGTAATTGATTCGGTTGCTTTCAACCCGCGCTGGGAATGGGGCGTGTTCGCCAAATGGTTTTTTGATCCGGTGATCCTCAGCGGTTTGGGGCAAACGCTGTTACTGACGCTGTTTGGCACCATTCTCAGCCTGATTTTTGGCGGATTGCTGGCGCTGGCGCGCCTCTCTTCATCGTGGCTGCTGAGTACGCTGGCGTTCGGCTATATCTGGCTGTTCCGCTCGCTGCCGCTGATTGTTGTACTGATCATCCTCTACAACTTCTCGTATTTGTACGACACGCTGTCGCTCGGCATTCCGTTTACCGCGCTGTCGTGGGGCCACTTCCAGACCATCAACGTGCTCGGCCAGTTCCCGGCGGCGGTGATTGGTTTGACGCTGGTGCAGAGCGCTTATAGCGCTGAGATCATTCGCGGCGGCTTTTTGGGTGTCGATCACGGCCAGTTTGAAGCAGCATCTGCGTTGGGATTATCCTCCACGCGTCGCACCTTCCGCATTATTCTGCCGCAGGCGCTGCGCGCGATTATTCCCACCACTTTTAATGAAATCATCAGCCTCGCCAAAGGCACCTCGATGGTATACGTGCTGGCGATGCCGGAACTGTTTTACACCATTCAGATGATCTACAACCGCACGCAGCAGGTGATTCCGCTGCTGATGGTCGGTGCGGCCTGGTATCTGATCATCACCACCGTATTGTCACTGCTGCAGCACAGCGTTGAGCGCTGGCTGGCGCGCAGTGTCACCCGTGAACCGCAGCCGTCGCGCTGGCGTCAATGGCGTAACCGCAGCGCCAAACCTGCAACCGAGGAGCTTTCCCATGTCCGAAGCCATTGATTACCGCAATCTGCATAGCGCTGGCGCCATTAGCATTACCGGCGTGAGCAAGTCGTTCGGCAAACTGAAAGCGCTGGATGATGTGTCGCTGGAGCTGGAACCGGGGTCGGTGACGGTGATTCTCGGGCCATCCGGTTCGGGTAAATCGACGCTGCTGCGCACCATCAACCATCTGGAGCGCGTCGATGAAGGTTATATCCAGATCGATGGCGATTACATCGGTTATCAGCGGCGCGGCGACAAACTGTATGAGCTGAAAGAGAAGGCGATTCTGCGTCAGCGCATCAACGTTGGCTACGTGTTCCAGAACTTCAATCTGTTCCCGCATCTGACGGTGCTGGATAACCTGATCGAAGCCCCGATTGCGCATCGTCAGCTGTCGCGCCGTGAAGCGATCGATCGTGCCGGTGAGCTGCTGGATGTGGTGGGTTTACGCCACAAAGCCGATGCCTGGCCACGCCATTTGTCGGGCGGCCAGCAGCAGCGTATCGCGATTGCGCGAGCCTTGATGCTTAACCCACGTGTGATGCTGTTTGATGAACCGACGTCGGCGCTCGATCCCGAACTGGTGGGCGAAGTGCTGGATGTGATCAAAAAGCTGGCGCGTTCCGGCACCACGCTGGTGATCGTGACGCACGAAGTCGGTTTTGCGCGTGAAGTGGCAGATAACGTGGTGTTTATGGTCGATGGCCGCATCGTCGAGCAGGGCAGCAGCAATCAGGTATTGAATCAGCCGCGCCACGAGCGCACCAAACGTTTTCTGGCGCGGGTACTTTAATGGAACGAGTGATTATTGCGGCGTTACTGACAGTGATGTTTAGCGCGCCTGCCATCGCAGCAGAAACGCTGGATGCCAAAAATAATGAAACGCCGATCAATATTGCGGCGAATCCACAGGCTATCGAGAAAATTCCGGCGGGTTTTCATTTTGTTAATCCCGGCTATTTAACCGTTGCCACTACGTCAATGAATTCGCCGCCGATCGGGTTGTGGGCATCGGATAATAAAACGCTGATTGGCAGCGATCCGGATATTGCACGTTTGCTGGCGGACAGTTTGGGCTTAAAACTGAAACTGGTGCCAGCTGCCTGGGAAGATTGGCCGCTGGGCATCACCGCCGGACGTTACGACGTGGCGATGTTCAATATTGCCGTTACCGAAGAGCGCAAAAAGAAGTTCGATTTCGCCACCTATCGCGCGGATAACCATGCATTTGCGGTGAAAACCAACAGCGCGATCACCGCGATCAAAGGCCGCGAAGACGTGGCCGGTAAGCGCATCATCGTCGGTTCGGGCACCAATCAGGAACGGATTTTACTCAGCTGGGATGAGAAGAACCGCGCGCAGGGTTTAGCGCCGGTGCAGCCGATCTATCTCAACGATGATGCTGCGGCTACGTTGGCGCTGCTGTCCGGGCGTGCCGATGCCTCGTTTGGTCCGCAGGCGATGGCAGCATGGAAAGTTGCTTCGCGCGGGCAAACCAAAATCGTCGGCCACGGGCCTTTTCGTGCGTGGGTGGCGGTGACCACTAAAAAAGGCAATGGATTGGATGTGGCGCTGCAACAGGCGATCAACGGTGCGATTGCCAGCGGCGAATATAAACAAGTATTGGCACGCTGGGGCGAACAAGAAGAGGCGGTGGAAACCTCGCAGGTCAATCCGCCGGGGATTGTTTATCAGTGATTTTCTAATACGCCTAATTTTGCGAGAAAGCTCACGATGTAAAAGTTGTGAGCTTTTTTTATTTCATTAGGATTTAGGCTGGCTCACATTTATTTGTAGGTGGGTTGTTACTGGCTCTGTTAATTAATTGTCTTCTTTGTTTTTTTGACAATTATTTTAAATTTCTTATTCAATTCACTAATGTTTGTGAAAAAAACAAGTGCTAAGATGTTCACGGTCTTGGGCGAGTGCGGTGTTTAACGTTTACCATTGCAAAAGGGAATTTGATTGTATGGGCTACCGTCAACCTGCATTACCCAATCAAAGATGGAAACGATTGGGGTGAAATAATGTTAGCTGAACCGTTAAATAAAAGTGTTATCAATTATACGTGCCGTCAACGTAAACGCAAGCAGGGCGGACAACCATCGAGCGGAGGTAAAGGAATGCAAGAGCGTGTTAAAAGGCTGGAAGATCAGGTTACTACGCTGGTCTCTGATGTGGCGGTAATCAAGTCAAATTATGCGACTAAGGAGGATGTGGCTGCGGTTAAAGCGGATGTGGCGGTGATCAAGTCCAATTACGCCACTAAGGAGGATGTTGCGGCGATAAAGGTCGATTTGTATAAAGCGATGATCACACAAACCAAATGGATGGTGACTACCCAGTTTGTAACCTTAGGCGCGGGACTTTCTCTTGCGAAACTGCTGTTTTGAATTGTATGTGATGGAACGGTCGCCATGAATGGCGACCCTACGAATATATAACGCGGTTTTGTAGGGTGCGCATTCATGCGCACCTGGTCGCCATAAATGCCGATCGTACGAATATATGGCGCGGTTTTGTAGGGTGCGCATTAATGCGCACCTGGTCGCCATAAATGCCGATCGTACGAATATATGGCGCGGTTTTGTAGGGTGCGCATTTATGCGCACCTGGCCACCATAAATGCCGATCGTACGAATATAAGGCGCGTTTTTGTAGAGTGCGCATTTATGCGCACCTGGTCACCATAAATGGCGACCCTACAAAGCTGGGTTATATTTTCGCTTTTTTGATCCATACCAGCGCATCAGCAACCGGCAGCGGACGGGCGAAATGGTAGCCCTGAAACAGATGACAACCTTTATCACGCAGGTAGGTGAAATACTCCTCACTCTCAATGCCTTCGGCGAGCACATTCAGTCCCATTTCCCGCGATAACTCGATGGTTTTCTGCACCACAATCGCGGATGATTCATTTTTAAAAATCTGCATGATTAATGATTTATCAATCTTAATATCATTAATGGCGAAATCACTGATCGACTTAAGCGATGAATAGCCAACGCCAAAGTCATCAATCGCCCATTTAACGCCCAGCTGGCTAAAATGGCTGATCACCTCTCCAATGCGCTTTTGATCATAGACAAAGGTAGTTTCAGTAATTTCAAACTTGAGGCGTTCTGGACGGATTTTATAATGTGACAGCGTCAGCAAGGTATCCTGAGTGAAATCCCGGTGTATCAACTGCAGCGGACTGATGTTAATGGAAAAGGCCAAATCACCGAGATACTGACCGCGATCCCATTCGGCGATTTGCTGCAAGGCGCGTTCCATCACCCATTTGCCAATCTCTATTATCAAACCGCTTTTCTCGGCCACGGGAATAAACACTTCTGGCGAGATAAAGCCTTTAGAAGGATGCTTCCAGCGTAGCAAGGCTTCAAATCCGATCAGTTTTTTATTGTTGTTCACCTGTGGCTGGTAATAGAGTTCCAGCTGATTTTTTTCGATGGCTTGCGAAAGTTCGCGTTTGATTAAATCGGTTTCGGAGTAGTTGCCACGCAGTGTGAATGCGGTTAACAAGAGTGCGATCATCGGCACAGCACAGTTAACGATATAAAAGCCGGACTCATGCGGAATATTGAGCTGAAAGGCGCTATGTTGCCATGTTAATCCGGTAGAAATAAAAAAGAGATAAACCGCCAGGCAGATTAACGGGAATATTTTACTTAAGTAAGTGGTTTGCTGGCGCAATACCAATGCCGAACCCACGGTTAACGCCACCAAATAATTGTACTCGGAGTGTTTCTCTACCGCATGACCATTATCCAGCAGGAAAAGCAGCATTATGATCAGTAACAAAGCATGGACGATGATGTAGAGATGTTTGTTCAGCCGGTTACTAAAAGCCGCTACCACAATATAAAATCCTATCGTGGTGCTCAGGCAATATAAGGCTGAAACACCATTTTCTCCCCGAATGAAATTGGTCACAATCATATAAAAACCCGCCAGAATGCTGGAGAATCCAGCAATCAGCAGCGTTAGGCGTAATTTTTTCTCTGGATTATCACCCTGCAAAATGAAGGGCAAATCTCTTAGCATGGAATATCTGGAATTAAAATAAGAGATCATCTGAGGTTCTCATTTTTCTTTGTCATATTTTTCAAATAGCGGCGCATAATTATTTTAGATTCATGCCTGGTGAAAGTCATAGTTTTGTTTACTTAAATAATTGATTGTTCCTACCCAGTTCCCGGTATGCACGTTAGAATCAACTACCAACGGAGAGGCTTTTACCGAGCTTAAACCCACTTTCAACGTACTGATTGCAATGAAAATACGATTCCTGTCTGCCAACGAGCTAAAGCTGGCCGAGGTGCGTACCATCCTTGAGCCGGTCGGTGTCGAAGTGCTGCCTATCGCACGCCGTATTGAAGAGATTCAGACTGAAAATGAGGTCGAACTGGTGCGCGACAAGCTCACCAAAGCGTTCTCGATTATTGGTCGTCCGCTGTTTGTCGAGCATACCGGGCTCTATCTGGATGGTCTGAACGGCTTGCCGGCCGGGCTGACGCGCATCTTCTGGAGCCGCCTGAATGCCGAGCGCTTCACTAAACTGGTGAACGGGCTGGATAGTCCGTGCGTCACGGCGAAAACCGTGCTCGGCTATTGTGACGGGCAAAAAATGTATCAGTTCGAAGGCGAACTGCGCGGCACCATCGCCACCGAGCCTGCTGGTCCTCGCGAATTTCAGTGGGACTGCGTGTTTATCCCGGAAGGGCACACGCAAACCTTCGCCGAAATGGGCGAGCTAAAAAATGAGATTTCAATGCGTCGCCTGGCGCTGGACCGCTTCGCGACCTTTTTGAAAACATCGCGGGGATTGGCATGAAACCCGAGCTAAAACGCGCCTACGATGCCGGTAAACTGATCCTGTTTGCCGGTGCGGGCATTTCACGCAATCTTGGCCTGCCGGAATGGCATGAGCTGATTGCGCATCTGGCTAAAGAACTGGGCTACGACCCGAAAATCTTCAATACCTACGGCACGCATTTATCGCTGGCGGAGTATTACAAACAGCGTAAAGGCTCGCTGGGACCGCTGCGCAGCTGGATGGATCGCGAATGGCATCGCCCGGATATTGACGTGCGCAGTTCTGAAATCCACACCATGATCACGCAAGGCAACTTCTCACGCATCTATACCACCAATTACGATCGCTGGCTGGAGATGGCGCATGAGGCGCACAACGTGCCTTACAGCAAAGTGGCGAACGCAGCAGATTTGGTATCGTTGACCGAAGATAAGCGCCATATCATCAAGCTACATGGTGATTTCGACGACGATACCTCCATCGTGCTGGATGAAAGTAGCTACTTCGAACGCCTCTATTTTGATTCGCCGCTGGATATCAAACTCACGCACGACGTGATGGGCAACTCGGTGTTGTTTGTGGGCTACAGCATCAGCGATTTCAACATCCGTCTGTTATTCTACCGCCTGACAAAAATGTGGGGCCGCACCGGATTGGCTACTGCACGTCCCAAATCGTACCTGTTCACCAACCGCAATAATCCGGTGGCGAAAGAGGTGTTGGGACAATGGGGTATTGAGATGATCGTCTCGGAAGAGGACGATCCGCGCAAAGCGTTGGCGCTGTTCCTGGAAGAATTACTGGCTTAAAGGCAGAAAGTGATTGCCTGAGAAAGTTTGATCAGAATATACTGTATATAAATACAGTTAACCGAGGTGCATCATGGCAGTCGAAACCAAATATGTTGTAGTCAGAAAGGGTGAAGAAAAGATGACGTTTGCCAATAAAAAAGACGCGGATGCCTGGGACAAAATGCTCGATATGGCAGACGCCTTTACCGATTGGCTGCAGCAGCATCAGCCAGAATTGGGTGAAGCGCAGGCCGAAGCATTGGGTCTGCTGTTGGCTGAACAGAAAGATGCTGTGCAGCATATCCTGCGCACCAGCAAACTGCCGGATATCGTAAAGGAAGAAGAGGTTGCGGAAGCGCCTGAAGCTTCTGCGGAAACCGAGACCGAAGTGGAAGCGGCAGCGCCGGAAAAGAAAGTTCGCGCGGTTAAAGCGGCTTAAATGATTTTGTGATCCCGGCGCACGGGTCACACGAATAGAGGGCATAGCTGAGGATTTTCACTATGCCCTCTATTAAAATTGCGAAATAAAAACTTTAAGTTTTAGATTCTTTTTAATTAAAAAGAGGTGGTTTTAATTAAAAGTAATCATGAACCCTCACAGGCTAGATAAATATTAATTGGTATATAAATAAATTTTATCATTGATGGTTATAAGAAGTTTCTTTGATTTTTAAATCCAAGAATTGTCTTGGGCAATTTTTTTAAAGCTGATGATTAACATGTGGAGCGTTTATTCTAAACAAGGAAGCTCCAATGAATAACTTTAACAATACCCCTTCATCATCCCTTAGAACGGCTAAGGTTACGCCGGTCACCATCGCTACAGCAGAAGATAATGTTAAAAACCATCAATACCTGGGCAATGGCCGGGGTTCAATGGATGACACACGTCCTACCTTTTATGGCATGGCGGGTGCGAACGAAATCGTTACGTTGTATGCAGGATTGGTAGCACTCGGCTCAGTGAAAGCCAATGCTCGTGGGGAATGGTCTCTGGAAATCAATCAGGACTTACCCGCGGGCAGCAACAACATTGTGGCCAAGACTGAACAATCTCAAAGCGCCAACTTTGTAGTGAACATCGAAGCAACCGCTATTCCGGTAACGCTGGAAGTGCGGGATGCAGTAACGGGGAATCTGGTAGAAAGCGGCAGCGAGTTGACCTCCAGGCCTGTTTTGTCTGGCACCGCAGCTGCGCTGGCGACCGTAGAAATCGCGATCAATACCGGCAGAGAAACGATGTATGCGACCGTAACGGCAAATGAAACCGGTCATTGGACATTTAGCCCTGATTCGCTTCCCGTGGATCGTATTTTAAACACATCGCTCGAAATCAGCGTCTCAAGTGGCGATACCAGCGTAGCTAATTTCCACGTTGTAGTTGTTCCAACCGTGGCCGAGCCTATTCCGCTGGTAATCAACTCGGCATGGGATTGGGCCGAGAATATATCCGTGGCCAGTGGTGGCAAAGTAGCTCGCTCCCCAGACTTTACTGGGACAGCTGAACCGCACTCTACCGTGGAAATCGTTTATTATCTGAAGGGATATTTATCTGGCGGTATTGTGCTGGAAAGTGTCCCCGTCGACGCTGACGGCGTGTGGCGTTCGACAAAAAGTATTCCGGGACAATTTATTAATCGGGATTTAGATGTCTATGTCAGGTCAGGTGACCAGATTAGTCCTGTCTTCCAAATTAAAGTGGTCCCAGGTTATCAATATCCTGCAGAAACAATTGCACCAGAAGAACCCACAGCACCTGTCGTGCCTACAGAACCAACCGAACCACCAGAAGGTGAAACACTTCCTCTGGCTGTTGTCACAGCACGAGATTATTTGTACCAACAGGAAGTGACCAGCGGTGGCACCGTTAAGCATTCGCCGTTGTTTTCTGGCACAGCTGAACCTTATGCCATCATTCAGTTACTATTTACCACCGCGGGTAAACATCTTACTCCTCTCATTTTAGAAACTATTGAGGTCGATGCTAATGGAAATTGGAGTTCTCAAAGGCCATTGCCGTCTCGCTACACCAATGTAGAGTTGGAAATTTACGCCAAATCAGGTGAGCAGGTTAGCGATCCTTTCCTGATAAAAATCGATGATAATCATGTGTATCCAGTGGAACCCGTTGAACCAACAGATCCTGAGATAATTATCCCTGTTGAACCTGTTGAACCTGTTGAACCTGTTGAACCTGTTGAACCTGTTGAACCTGTTGAACCTGTTGAACCAACCGAACCACCAGAGGGTGAAACGCTTCCTCTAGCAATTACCACAGCACGGGATTTTCTGTACCAACAAGAAGTGACCAGTGGTAACACCGTCAAGCATTCACCTATATTTTCTGGAACGGCTGAACCCTTTGCCACCATTACATTATTATTCTCACTTCCAGGCAATTATTCAGCCGCCCTGGTGTTGGACACCGTTAAAGCCGATGAGAATGGGAATTGGCGTTCTCAAAAGATATTCCCGTCTCGTTACACCAATATTGAGTTTGAAATTTATGCCAAATCAGGCGATCAGGTTAGCGATCCTTTCCTAATAAAAATCGATGCTAATCATATATATCCTGCGGATCCCGTTGTCCCAACCGACCCTGAGATAATCATTCCAGTCACCATTGATCGTGTATGGGATAACGTTGGTTCCACCAAGCTGCTGCAGAATGGACGTGGAACTACTGATGATCAGCATCCAACATTCCAGGGTACCGCCGCAAAAAATACTTTGGTCATGTTGTATAACGGTGATGTTTCAATTGGCAGTGCATGGAGCAATAACGAGGGCCGTTGGCACGTTGAGATCCCCATAGCATTAAGCAGTGGTTGGAACTCCATCGTCGCCAAAGCCGGTGAAAACACCAGTAGTGCTTTTAGAATCAACGTATTACTGCCACAAGATGTTGAAGTGGTCATTACGCAAGTTTCTGAGAGTGCAACCGGTAAATTGATTGATAGTGGTGCGGTACTAACGCCCGAGGATCGCCCATTATTTATGGGTACGGCGGCTGCCGATCAAACAGTTCGTTTATACAGTGGCGATATTCTTCTGGGTGTTACCACGTCAAACTCACTTGGTCAGTGGACTATAGAACTTTCTTCAGCACTGCCTGATGGTATTAACAACATTGTTGTCAAGACCGCGCATCGAGAAAGCCCAGCGTTTGTTATCGAATCACAGCCGGTAGCAATTCCAGAAGAACCTATTATTCCGGTTTACATCGATGGCGTGCTGGATAACGTCGGCGATATTAAATGGCTGATGCATGGCGTAGGCAAGACTGACGATGCGAACCCAACGTTCTCAGGGCGGGCAGGAGCTAATCAAATCGTTACGCTATCCAATGGTTATAAAATTCTGGGCAGCACCACTGCCAATGATGACGGCTATTGGTCTCTGGAAATTCCGGTTTCACTTGGCAGCGGTTGGAACTCAATTTCTGCAAGAACCAGCAACAGTGAAAGTATGGTCTTCAGAATTAACGTTGAATTACCGCAAGATGTGCCGGTTACCATTGCTTCTGTTCAGGATAATGTCGGCACGCCGCAGTCCCTGATGAACGGCATCGGCAGCACCGACGATGCGAATCCAACCTTCTCGGGTCATGCTGGCGCATACCAACTTGTTACCCTTTACAGCGGTAACACCGTGTTAGGCAGCGTAAATGCGGACGGTTCAGGCCGCTGGTCGCTGGAGATCCCTGTGGCGTTAACCGATGGTCGTCATCATGTGGTTGCTAAAACCGAAACTCAGCAGAGCGGTGGTTTTAACATCAATGTTCAGACAGTTATCGATGTGCCGGTTACCATTGCTTCAGTCAAAGATAACGTCGGCGCACCGCAGTTCCTGATGAACGGCATTGGCAGCACTGACGATGCGAACCCAACCTTCTCCGGCCGTGCCGGTGCGATGCAAGTTGTCACGCTCTATAGCGGCGATAAAGTGCTGGGCAGCACAACTGCAGACGGCTCAGGTTACTGGTCTCTCGAGATTCCAGTGGCACTGGAAAATGGACGTCACTACGTAGTGGCAAAAACGGCCACGAAAAGCAGTGGTGCTTTTGCTATCAATGTCCAGGCTGAGCAAGATATCCCGGTCACCATTACAAGCGTGTTTGATAATGTGGCGGAGCAAGGATTTTTATCGAGCGGTAGAGGCTCAACTGATGATGCGAATCCTACATTTACGGGGCGCGCAGGTGCCGATGAAATCGTAACGCTGTACAGCGGCAACAAAGTTCTTGGTAGCGTGAAAGCTGATCGCTTTGGCAACTGGAGTCTGGAAATTCCTGTCGAGTTGAACCAAGGTTCTAATCTCGTAATAGCTAAAACAGCTAACATGCAAAGCGAAGGTTTTATCGTTAACCTCAACTTGCCGCAGAACACACCTGTCACTATTCAGGTAGCCTACGACAATGTCGGTGAGCACATGTGGCTGGTTGGCAACAATAATATCACCGACGATACCCATCCGACCTTCCACGGCACGGCCGGTGCGCGTGAATTGGTAACGCTTTATAGCGGCGATGCGGTGCTGGGTAGCGTCAGAGCCAATGATAATGGCAACTGGTCGCTGGAAATCACCACTCCCCTCACCGAGGGGCTCAATCATGTGATCGCAAGAACATCGCACCAGGAAAGTAATGCTTACGAGGTCTATATTTCCCTTCCTAAAGATGAACCACTTAGCATTAATATCGTCTGGGATAATGTGGGTACTCAGCAGTGGTTGCCTAGCGGTAGCGGTGTTATTGATGATGCCAGTCCAACGTTTTACGGTAGTTCATTGCCTTATCAGACGGTTTCGCTTTATCGCGGTACCGAATTATTAGGTGTCACCGAAGCAAACATGGCGGGTCAATGGGAACTGAAGATTCTGGCCGCATTGGGTGATGGTCAGCATGAAATTATTGCGGTCACATCAACAAAGCAAAGTGAGCCGTTCGTGGTGACCGTTGCGTTGCCTGCCCCGACAGACGAGCCGCTGGAAATTACCTACGCCCACGACATGTACGCGAAAACAGATTCAGTCTGGAGTGGCAGTGGTGTCATTGATGATGCAAATCCATTCTTTGGTGGATCGGCAGGACGTGGTGAGTGGGTAACGATTTACCTTGGCGATCGTGCGGTCGGCAGCGTGCAAGCTAATGATTCAGGGCTGTGGCGAGTACAAATTACAGAGTCATTGACCAGTGGTTCGCATAGCCTTGTCGCGAAAACGGCTACGCAGGAGAGTACGCCATTCATTCTTGAGGTGCTTCTGCCGCAGGATACACCAACCAATATTCACTCGATGTGGGACAGCGTTGGTCAGCAGCAGAGTATTTATGAAGATGGCGCGCGCATTGATGATCCTCGCCCAACTTTATACGGCACTGCGGGTGCCTGGGAACGTGTGACGCTTTATGTCGATGGCGTCCCGATGGGCGAAGACGTGGCAGATAATTACGGTAATTGGGAAATCCGTGTCGATCGCGATTTAGCGCTGGGTGACCACGTAGTGACGGTATCAACCCCTTCACAGCAAAGTGGAGAACTGCATTTCTCCGTGGTTACTGCTGCAGAAGAACCGGTATCTATCACTCTGGCCAGTGTAGAAGCCGATAACCTGATTGGTGCTGAATATTTGTTCTCGGGTGAATCAATCGAGGTTGCAAATCCAATGATTGTCGGCAAAGCAGCGCCTGAACAGCTGGTTACGCTTTATGCATCAGACAACACTGTGTTGGGCAGTAACGTAGCAAACAGTTATGGAATGTGGGAGATTCAAGCGACTCTCAGCGTCGGCGAAAATCAGTTGACCGCTGCAACGTCTGGCGCGATCAGTGAACCGTTCGTAATTACGTTGACGCCAGCTGCATTTTCACTGGACTTCTTAAGTGAGTTGCTGCCAGAAGATATGCCAGCGCTGTTCGCCGAAGAGGACGCAATCGCCAACAATGAGTTGTTGCAGCTTGAAATTAGCGAATCAGATATGGCAGAGATTTCGTTTAACGCTTATCAGACAAGCGTGGAATTTATTCCTGCAACTGCCAACCCTCTCAATGAAACTCAGTGGGAAAATATTTGACGTTAAGTCCGAAAATCTAACCCAAATTGCCGGGTAAGCAGATTTACCGGTAAGTTTCTAAACCAAGCCGCAATGCATTTTATTGCGGCTTTTTTTGTCTTTGAATCATCATCAACATTTAATTTGATACCGCGTACTTCGCCCGCCGCCCGGTAATTTATCCAGACAACCTTTCGCCAGCAATTCAGTCAGATGTCGCGTCGCCGTGGCTTTACTCACTTTCGCCACTTTCTGATACTGACCTGCGCTGATGCCTTCACTGAATCCCTGTTCTCCGCCATCCAGTAAGCGATTCAGCACGCGGGTTTGCTCCGCACTCAATTCAGCTGCGTTGTGCATCAACCAGAAGCGCGCTTTATTTTGCGTGCGCGTGACGGTTTCCAGCGCCTGTTCAAGACTGTCATTTAGCACATCACAAAACCACAGCAACCAATCGGTAACGTCTATTGCACCGCGCTGCGTCTCCTGCAGGATGCGGTAATAGTCGGCACGTCGCGCCAGAATCGATGCGGACATGGCATACAAACGGATGCTCTGGCTAT
Organism: Pantoea sp. SOD02; assembly: GCF_024707505.1. Classification (GTDB taxonomy): domain Bacteria; phylum Pseudomonadota; class Gammaproteobacteria; order Enterobacterales; family Enterobacteriaceae; genus Pantoea; species Pantoea symbiotica. The sequence continues at coordinate 312,648 of NZ_CP102605.1, forward strand.
CAGCCTGCGCCAGCGCCAAATCGGTGAGGGCGCGAGTGATACGTCCATTACCGTCATCAAACGGGTGCAGCGTAACGAACCACAAGTGGCACAACGCGGCGCGCAGCAGCGGATCGAGCAGCGGATCCTCGCGACTGTGATTAAACCAGGCGATAAATTCCTCCAGCTGCGCTTCCAGCCCGGCGCGTGGTGGCGCTTCGAAATGTACCGTTGGTCGATCGATACGGCCTGAAACCACCTGCATTGGCTCATCGCCGCGCAGCGTACCCACATTTAGCCGCTTGATGGTCCATTCACTTTCGGGAAACAGCCAGCGATGCCACTGACACAAACGCGCCAACGTTAATTCCTGATCGCGTTGCGTAATGGCATCCAGCATCATGGTTGCCAAACCTTCTGAACGTTCGGAAACCGGGTAAGGCTGATCGAGCGAAACGCCTAAACGACGGGCAAGCGAAGATCGTACCGATTGCGCGTTGACGCGCTCATCTTCAATCGCTGAGGAAGAGAGTATATTGCTGAGCAGCGTATCCAGCGTTTGTTGCTCGCTGTTATCTTGCACGCTGGCACGGCCCAGCAACACGCCCCGTTGCTGCTGCAACTGGCGCAGGCGCGGCAGTAACTTCTCATCTTGCCAGCGAAACTGCGGCCAATCGGGCTGCTGCCAAATCCACATCATAAGCTCACTCCTGAATTGCATGAGCTGAATAGGATTGATATTCGGCTCATATAGTGAGCTGAATAATAGCCTGTAATCAGCTCATTGACCAGAAGGGAGCGGGCGGGCATTGGGCGAGAATCTGATGCCGGTCGCCATTAATGGCGACCCTACAAGGATTGGCGCGTTTTCGTAGGGTGCGCATTCATGCGCACCTGGATAACGCCACGCGTGGCGATTCAATAGCGCTCTGATCCGACCTCCTTTGCCATCAAGTTCCCCCGCCGCGCGCCGATAGAGTGTTCAAAGGGATGTACGCGCACAGGGAGTGGTTCTGATTACCGAAAAGTGTCAACTCCAGGAGCGCCATAATGGCCAAACACGCATCACCTAAGAAAAAAATGAGCACCCGCACGCAGATGCTGCTGACGGGCGCCTTAACCATCACGCTCGGCTTTGCCGTGACCATCGGCGTGCTTAGCTGGCAATCCAGCAATGAACAAAAGTCGCTCGCTGAAAACTACCTGCAGCAGATAGCGCAAAGCCAGGCGCTGCAAATTCAGCATCAACTCAGCTATGCGCGCGATGTGGCGCATAACCTTGGCCACAGCCTAATCGCGTTGCCAGCGGCAGGGATTCAGGACCGTAAAGTCGCCGATAAGCTGATGGAATCCGCGCTACGCGATAATCCCGATTATCTGTCGATCTCTGTGATCTTTGAAGAGAACGCCTTCGACGGACGTGACGCGGAGTTTGCCACCCAACCCAATGCGGCACCGAAAGGTCGCTACGCGTTCTTTGTCGACCGCGATCAAAGCGGCAAATTCAACATGCATCCGCTGACCTCAATCTTCACGCCGGGTCAGGGCGATTACTATCTGCTGCCGCAAAAAAGCCAGAAAGACATGCTGATCGAGCCATACAGCTACGCCTACAACGGCGTGCCGACGCTGCTGACCTCGGTGGCGGCACCGATTGTCAGCCAGGGCAAACTGTGGGGCGTAGTGACGTCCGATATTTCACTGGCGTCGCTGCAGGAGAAGGTCAACAAAATCAAACCGTGGGAAGGCAGCGGCTATGCGATGTTGCTCTCCAGCGCGGGCAATGTGGTCTCTTATCCGGATAAAAACCAGACCAGCAAGCCGTGGAAAGGCGATACCAACAACTTCAGCAGCAGCGTGATGGAACATCATGATGCCTTGCTGGGTGAAGATGTGTTGGTGACGTGGCAGCCGGTGGTAATTGGTAACAGCGATCAGAAATGGTATCTCGGCGTGGTTGCGCCGGTTAGCCAGGTGATGGCTGCGGCACATCGACAACTGATCAACGCGGTGATCCTGATGATCATCAGCATTCTGGTGGTGTGTACGCTACTGGGTATGCTGTTCAGCCGCAAAGTGCTGAAGCCGATTGGTGGCGAACCGCTGGAAGCTGCGACCATCGCGCTGGCCGTCGCCGATGGCAAACTTGATAACGTCATCACGCTGAAAGGGCGCGATAACAGCAGCTTGTTCTATGCGCTGCATACCATGCAAAACCAGCTGCGCGAGATTGTGGGACAGATTCAGGATGCCAGTTCATCGGTGCGTCAGGGCGCGGGTGAAATCGCCAGCGGAAACCTCAATCTCGCCTCGCGCACTGAGCAGCAAGCTGCCGCGCTGGAGCAAACGGCCGCCAGCATGGAGCAGATCACCGCCACGGTGAAACACAACGCCACCAACGCGCATCAGGCAACCACATTGACCGACAATGCCACGCATATCGCTAGCCGCGGTGAAACGCTGGTGGGCGAAGTGGTGCAAACCATGGCGCAGATCGACGATAGCGCGAAGAAGATTGGCGACATCACCGCCATCATCAACAGCATCGCCTTCCAGACCAATATTCTGGCGCTTAACGCCGCAGTAGAAGCGGCACGCGCCGGTGAACAAGGGCGCGGCTTTGCTGTGGTGGCGTCGGAAGTGCGTAATCTGGCCCAGCGCAGCGCCAATGCGGTGAAAGATATCGGTGCGCTGATTCAGGAGTCCACGCAGCGCGTCGGCAGCGGTGTGCAGCTGGTGCAGGATGCTGGCAGAACCATGCAGGAGATGACGCAGGCGGTGAATTCAGTGCGCACCATCATTGGTGAAATTGTGATTGCGTCCGATGAGCAGGCGCGTGGCATCAGCCAGGTGACCATCGCGGTGAACGAGATGGACAGCACCACACAGCAGAACGCCGCGCTGGTGCAGGAGATGTCCGCCGCTGCCAGTTCGCTGGAAGATCAGGCTTCGCAGCTGGCAAACACGGTTGGGCGTTTCCAACTGAGCTAAGTATGAGCGGCTGATTTATTTGATAGTCGGCTGCCCATCCACCATGTCATCAGCGCTGCGCAGGCGATCACGCCTAACACGGCAAAGGTCACATGATAGGAGTAGGCAGCCGCAATATTCCCAGCCAGCGCCGGGCTCATTGCCGCGCCGATCCCCTGCATCAGCATGATAAAACCCTGTCCCGCGTTGGTATGTCCGCTCCCTTGCAAGATTTTGACAATGTAGCCGGGGATCGCCACGCCAAGCAAACCCGCTGCCATTCCATCCAGTATCTGCACCGGAACCATCGAAAACGTGCTGTCAAACAGGGAGGCAATCAGCGCACGCACCGGTAACACCAACAGTGCCAAAGTGATTAACTTTGTATACCCGAAACGCGAGGCATGGCGTGCGGCATAGAGCGCCATCGGGATCATGACGCACTGAGAAATCACCACCGTTGCGGCCGCGTAAAGTCCGGGGCTGATTTCAGCACTGTGCGCTGAGGCAACGCGCAAACTTAACATCGGCAACAGCGCTGCGTTGCCCAGATGAAACAGCAGCAGGGTTAACGCGGTAATGATCAACGCTGGATGGCGAACAACATGGCTGAGGCGCGGAAGGGTATCGCCGGATGAAGCGCTTGTCATACCGCGCGCGGCGACGTCATCAATCTCTTCACTGCGAATGAACAGCACAGCCAGCGCAGCACACAGCGCCATGGTTGTCATCAGCACAAACACCGCGCCGGTTCCCCAGTACCACACTGCAGCGCCAGCAATGATGGCAGCGGTCATGTTTCCGCCATGATTGAAGGCTTCATTTTTCCCCATTTGCTGACCAAAACCGTCCGGGCCGGTTAAACCCAGAGTAATGCCGGTCAGTACAGGCGCAATGAGCGCCGCTGAGAGGCCAGTGACAATCTGCGACAAAACGGTGATCCAGGCTTGATCGAAATACCAGAGCAGCAAAGTGGTGCAAGTGATCAGCATTGAACCGGCAAGCAGCAGCGATCGTTTATGGCGCGTAGCGTCAGTTGCCAGCCCGGCCGGAAGCGTAGCGACAAGCCCGGCGAGGCCACCGGCGGTCATCACCCAGCCGATATCGCCCGCATTCCAGTGACGTTCGGTGAGAAAGATGCCAAGGAAGGGGCCGAGACCGTCCCGAACGTCAGCCATAAAAAAGTTAACCAGACACAAAGCCTGAAGCGAACGCAGTGGCATATGAATTCTCATCGATTCAATGGGAAGGAAACGATCATAATCATGGCAGGAAAACAGCACTTTGCCTGCGGTTAATCGCTCTGGGCGGTGCCAAACCGCTGCCGATACTGGCCGGGCGTGACGCCGGTGAGTTTACGGAATATTTTACGGAAAGCGGAAGGATCGCCGTAGCCGATTTCCCAGGCAATCTGATCAACCGAACGATTGCTGAGTTCCAGCGCATCACGCGCTTTCATGATACGTACCTGCTGCACATAATCCGTTGGCCGCATGCCGGTCGCTTTCTGAAAATGGCGCAGAAAGGTACGTGGCGTCATGCTCGCCAGCGCTGACATGCTCTCAATGCTGTGCTGTTCAGCAAAATGGGCGTGCAGATGATGCTGTGCGCGCAGAATCTGGCTGTCGCCGTGCTCGAAATTGGGGATAAACGCGGAGTAGGTGCTTTGCTCACGGCGTGGCGGATCGATCAGTAAAAAGCGCGAAGTCGCTAGCATGGTGCCGGTGCCGAGCACTTTTTCAATCAGCGTTAAACCCAAATCGGTCCACGCCAGAATGCCGCCAGCGGTAATAATATCGCCGTCGTCGATCACCATATTTTCCACCGCGACATTCACCGCAGGAAAACGCTCCGACAACGTCTGCGCAAAGGCCCAGTGCGTAGTGGCGCGACGGTGATTAATCAGTCCGGTTTCTGCCAGCACAAAAGCACCGGCGCACACCGAACAGAGCGTTACGCCTTGATCATAAAGCTCGCTCATCCAGTTAGCTGGGATCTTCATCGGCACCATTTTTGCCGGTTGCACCAGGCTTGGCGGCGCAATCACGTGGCTTAAGCGATGCGGCGTATCGGGATGGCTATCCCAGATACAGGCCATTTTGTCGCTCTGCGCATCGATCTGCCAATGCGACACCCGAATCGCGCGCTTGCTCGCCTCTCCGGAAATAGCCTCCGCCCATTCTGCAGCTATCCTGAACATATCGGTTAGGCCATAAATCGCCGCAAGCTGGCAATCGGGATAGATCACCAGGCCAATCTCCGCCACAACGTTATCTTCAGCAATTTTCATTATTTGTCACTTACAGCCCTTAATGTGTCATATTTGACAATATTAGCCGCTGCCGCTTTCCCTGACAATAAGCCCATCAAACGCAAACAATCACCTACAGAGGACATTCTCATGAGCAACGGCATCATTACTACTCAAGACGGCACCCGCATTTTCTACAAAGATTGGGGCCCAAAAAATGCCCAACCGGTGGTGTTTCACCACGGCTGGCCGTTAAGCGCCGATGACTGGGACAACCAAATGTTGTTCTTCCTGGCGCAAGGTTGTCGCGTTATCGCCCACGACCGTCGCGGTCATGGCCGTTCCGATCAGACCGATAGCGGCAATGATATGAACACTTACGCCGCCGACGTGGCAGAACTGGCTAAAGCACTTGACCTGCGCAACGCTATCCATATCGGTCACTCAACCGGTGGCGGTGAAGTGGCACGTTATGTGGCGCACGCCGAGCCAGGCCGCGTGGCGAAGGCGGTGTTGATGGGCGCAGTGCCGCCAATCATGCTGCAAACCGCCGCCAATCCGGAAGGTTTGCCGAAATCGGTGTTTGACGGTTTCCGCTCGGCGCTGGCAGCCAACCGCGCGCAGTTCTTTATCGATGTGCCAGCGGGTCCGTTCTATGGCTTCAATCGTCCGGGTGCGAAAGTCAGTCAGGGCTTGATCGATAACTGGTGGCGTCAGGGCATGGCGGGCGGCGCTAAGGCGCAATACGACTGTATTACGGCCTTCTCGGAAACTGATTTTACCGAAGATTTGAAGGCGATCACGGTGCCGGTGTTGGTGCTGCACGGGGAAGACGATCAGGTAGTGCCGATTGATGATTCGGCGCATAAGGCGATTAAGTTGCTCAAGCATGGCACGCTGAAAACCTATCCAGGTTTGTCGCACGGCATGTTCGCGACTCATCCTGAGCAGATAAATCCTGACCTGCTGGCGTTTGCGAAAGCGTAGGATACGCGATGGTCGCCATGAATGGCGACCCTACGACAAACGCGTTATTTTTCGGTATGCGGCGGGTGTAATGCCGGTTACCCGGCTGAACACCCGCCGCATCACGTCAGCGCCGGAAAATCCGCACTCTAATGCCAGCGTTTTTGCCGGCAGCGATTTCTGCTCCAGCATCTGTTTCGCTTTGGCCACGCGCTCACGCTCTAGCCATTGTCCCGGCGTCATTCCCAACTCATTGCGGAACAGACGCGTCAGATGCCTTTCACTGATCGCCATATGTTCTGCCAACATCGCCACGGTTTTTACCTCCGCCAGATGCGCAATCACCCAACGCTGTAACTCCTGCAACGCCGAACGGCCGCTCAACGACGCGCTATTGCTGCGCATAAAATGCGTCTGATTGACCGGACGACGGAAAAACATCACCAGATGCGCAGCGATCTCAATCGCAACTTCACGTCCAAGATCCTCTTCCACCAGACGCAGCGCTAAATCCAGCCCGGACGTAACGCCTGCAGCGGTGCGCACACGCCCATCGGCAACGCACAATGCATCGGCATCTACGGTTACATCTGGAAAGCGCGAAGCCAGCAAAGCTGCGCTTTCCCAATGCGTGGTCACGCGTTTGCCGGCCAGCAATCCGGTACGCGCCAGCAGCAGCGCGCCGCTGCACACCGAGCCAAAACGCTGGCTGCGCTGGCATAAACCGCTCAGCGCATGCAGCAGGTTGTCATCGGCAGCAAAATCTTCTATGCCCGGCGCGCCCGCGATCAGAAAGGTGTGCGGCGCAAAGTTCTGCGTTTCAGCCAGCTGCAAATCTGCGCTAAGCCGGACGCCGGATGATGCATGAATTTCATCGCCATCAACCGCGATAATGCGTGGCGTATAAATCTGCCGCTGCAGCAGACGGTTGGCTTCGGCAAACACATCCAGCGGGCCGCAAACGTCGAGTAGCTGCACGCCCGGCACCGCCAGAATCGCTATTTCATGACGCATTCAATTCCTCATGTCGCAAAACATCATAATGTCTTTAATCGTCTGTAATGGTCACTTTAAGACTTTTAGCCTGCGCTTTATGGTGGAAAAAGACAACCAACCGGAGAGAGAAAATGAGTTTGAACATCACTGGCATCCACATCCCCGATAGCAAAATGGCGCGTGAAGCGACGGAGTTTGTGCGCGATACCGAATCAGAGTTGCTGTTTAACCACTCCAGCCGCGTCTATTACTGGGGCGCACTGGCGGGACAGCAGCGTGGACTTCATGTCGATCGCGAGCTGCTGTATATCGGCTGCATGTTCCATGACATTGGTCTGACGCACGAACACTGCAGCTGCGATAAGCGTTTCGAAGTGGACGGCGCCAATGCCGCGCGGGAATTTCTGCAAGGCTACGGCATCGCGCCCAGCGATATCGACAAGGTGTGGACCGCGATTGCGCTGCATACCACGCCGGGAATCCCAGAGTTTATGGCGCCAGAAATCGCGCTGGTAACCGCTGGCGTGGAGATGGACGTGCTGGGCATCGGCTATGAGAAGTTTACTGAAGAGGAGATTGGTGCTGTGACGGCAAACTATCCGCGCCCGGCGGCGTTCAAGGAGGAGATTATTCAGGCCTTTTATGATGGCATCCGGCATAAACCGGACACCACTTTTGGCAATGTGAAAGCCGATGTGATTAAGGATAAACAGCCAGATTTCTCACCGCTCAACTTCTGTAGCGTTATCCGTCAGTCTCGCTGGCCGGGCTGAGTGTGGTTTTCGCCCGGCTGTTCTCAGCCGGGAAACCCTGTTTAGCACGCAACGCAATCCCTAACGCGACCAACAGCAATAGCAGAATCGCCCACGGAAAAGATTGGGAGCCGACATGTTCAAGCAACATTCCGCCCGTCAAACCGCCGAGGGCGATAGCGCTGTTCCAGGTGACGACATTCATGGAGAGCGCAACATCGGCATATTCACCGGCGGCATCTGCCAGCGCCGTTTGCAGCAGCGTTGCGGCTCCGCCGAAGGTGAGTCCCCAAACGGCAATTCCCACATAGATTACGGCGGGTGTTGGTGTACTCAGACCAAAAATCACTGACACCGTAGCAAAGATGGTGAGTGACAGCAGCACAGCCTTGCGCAGATGGGTATCAATAATTTTGCCGGTAATGAATATTCCGCCCAATGCCGCAATGCCAAAGATCAGCAGCACCACATCCACGCGATGCGCCAGACCGGCTGAAGTAATGAACGGCGCGATGTAGGTATAAAGAATGTTATGCGCCAGCATCCAGGTAAGCACCACGCCGAGCACGGCACACACGCCGGGAAGTCGTAATACTGCGCCAAGCGGCATTTTTTGCGTGGCAGATTGGCCGGGATAGTTCGGCACAGCCAGCAGAATCCAGCCAATAAGAATGATAGAAAGCCCGGACATCGCAGCAAAAGTCAGACGCCATCCCAGCAATGATCCCATCCATGTTCCGGCTGGAACACCGAGCGAAAGGGCGATTGGCGTGCCCACCATGGCGAGCGCCAACGCGCGTCCCTGCAGCGATGGAACCACCATTTTTCGCGCATAGCCCGCAATCAGACTCCACGCTAAACCGGCTGAAGCGCCGGCAAAAAATCGTGCGATTAAGATGATGACGACGTCAGAAGAGACGGCGGTGAGAGTGTTAAACAGCAGAAATCCGCACACGGTGCTCAGCAGCACAGCTCGTCTCGACCAGCTTCGGGTCAGCAATGTCAGCGGAATCGCGGCCAGTAGTGAACCGGCTGCATAAGCGGTAACCCATTGTCCGGCCAGCGACGGGGAAATATTGAGTCCCTGACTGATTTGTGGCAGCAAACCGGCGGGTATGGTTTCGGTCAAAATGCAGATAAAACCGGCCATTGCCAGCGCCAAAAGCGCCAGTATCGGTAGCCGTTGGGCTTCTTCATGCTTAAACGTTGAATTCATTATTTAGCCTGCTTGTGTTTTGCAACAGCGCCGCGAAGCGCTATGGATATATGTATCGATCGGTATTTATATTGCGGAGGCCAGCTGTGCGTTGTCAATGAATTCTGTATCGATTAGTATAAATAGCGGAGGACGTGATGATGAGAACAGGCAGACCAAGACAATTTGACCGCGATGAAGCGGTGATCAAAGCGATGCACCTTTTCTGGGAAAACGGCTATGAATCAACCTCGCTGGCGCAGCTCAAAGCCTCAATAGGCAACGGCATAACTGCGCCAAGCTTCTATGCCGCGTTTGGATCGAAAGAGGCGCTCTTTGCTGAAGCCGTGAACTGTTATTTGCAAACCCATGCACAGGTTACGGAAGCCTTATGGGATAGCAGCGTGCCCGCCCGCCAGGCGCTGGAAACTGCGCTGCTCAACTCCGCCAGAATGCAGTACGATCTTTCGCATCCGCGCGGGTGCATGGTTGCACTGAGCGTGATGTCTTCCTGCTCAGATGAAAACCGCCACGTGTTAAAACCGCTTGAAGCATCGCGTATGCGCACCGGTGAAGGGATCAAGCATTGCGTTGAAAGGGGGATCAGCTGCGGTGAGTTGCGGGATGAGGAAGAAACGCTTTCCCTGGCGGTCAGCTTCAACAGTTTCATGTTGGGAATCTCGACGCTGGCGCGCGATGACGTCCCTCTCGCCGAAATTGAGCGGGGAATCGCTCAGATGATGAGGTTATGGGATGCCTCGCGGGCTGTAGACATAAACTCTACAATGAGTAAGAAATCCTAGCACTATCTTATGGTTTACGCTGGCGCACGCAAATTGCGTGCGTTCTGAGCCTTTTATCCTCTCTAACTTCAATCGCCAAATATGAGAAAAACCGATCACTTAGGTGGGATCACGGCATTTGTGACCACCGCGCAGCAGGGCAGCTTTACGGCTGCGGCAGAGCGGCTGGGTTTAACTAAATCCGCTGTGGGCAAAAGCGTCAGCCGGCTTGAGGATCGCCTCGGGCTCAAACTGTTTCAGCGTTCGACGCGCAGATTAAGCCTGACGCCCGACGGTGAGCGCTTTCTCAATAGCTGCCAAAATGCCATCGATATTCTTGAGCAGGCGGAAGCCGAACTGACTTCACATATTCTTCAGCCCGCAGGAAGGCTGAGAGTCGATTTGCCTGCCGCCTTTGGCCGCCAGCGCATATTGCCGATCCTGCTACAAATCACACGGAAATACCCTGAACTTGCGCTGACCATTACCTTCAGTGAGCGATTTGTCGATCTTATCGAAGAAGGTGTCGATCTGGTCATCCGCATTGGTGAACTGGCAGACAGTAGTGGGTTGGTCGCCAGAAGGCTAACCACGCAAAAACTGGTGATATGCGCGTCACCAGAATATCTGCTGGCTCACGGTGAACCCTTAACCGTCGGTGAGTTGAGTCAACACCAGTGTGTCGTGGGGTTTCGTCGCAATCAGCCGCTCTCCTGGCTGCTGCGCGATGGCGAAGGTGTGATAACCCGTTTTACACCGCCGCCGACGCATGAATTTGCCGACGGCGATGCGATGCTTGCAGCCACATTGGCAGGATGCGGTCTGTCGCAGTTGCCAATGTGGCTGGTGGGACAATCTCTGGAAAGCGGGGCGTTGCGCGAGGTATTGCCAGGAAACTCAGGTGGCGAGATGCCGATCAGTGCACTCTGGCCTAAGAGTCGCCAACTGCTGCCTAAGATCCGTTATGTTGTCGATACTCTGGTGCAGGCAGCAGCAGAGGGCGCGCTTGACTGATTACCTCTGTTCAGAATAAACGGATTCTGCACAAAGCTGATTTGATTTGGCATCTGAACGCTGTTTAACCGCGATGCTGATGAAAGCCAGCAGGGCAAAAAATACGCTGCTAAGCACCACTGAATGCGTGCCGAGGCGGGCGATGAACCATCCGCCGGTCAGCGAACCAATGGTAATGCCAAGGTTTGAGAACGACATATAAAGACTGTTGGCAAATTCTGGCGCTTCGCTGGCCTCGCGCATCAGCCATGTTTGACTGACTACCAAGCCGGATGAGTGAAACGCGCCCCAGAACACGGTCAGCACACACATTGCCAGTGGAGAAAAGCCAAGGAACCAGACCAGCAGGAAGACCAGCGTATATAACAGCGGATAGGCGAGTGTGGTTTGCAGCACGCGTTTCTGCAGAAAACTGCTAAACACAAAGTTGCCGATGAATCCGCAGAGACCAAACAGGATAAGCATTGCGCTAATCGCATTGTTGCTGAGATGGGTTACTTTCGCCAGATAATCAGCGACATAGCTAAAACCGGAGAACATCGCGGCGAAAACCAGCGTGACGGTTGAGATCGTCAGCCACAATTTACCCTTACGCAATACGGCAACCTGGCTGGCATAAGAGACCTTATGCGTAGCAGGCATTGAGGGCATAAAGACCATAACACCGATGAAAGCCAGCACGCAGGCGGCCGCGCCAAAGTAGAACGCCGCAGACAGCGAAAGGTGATCGGCGATAAGTGAACTCAGCGGCACACCCAACACCAGCCCGATCGCCACCCCAGCAAAGACCTTGGCGGCTGCGCCAGCGGCTTTTTCTTTAGGCACAGAATTAGCCGCTACAACCAAAGCGACAGCAAAGAATACCGCGTGCGCCAGCGCAGGAAGAATGCGGAATAGCAGCATCAGTTTGAAAACATCGGTGGTGGCATATATCAGGTTAGAAATAATAAAGACCACCAGAATAGTGAGCAGAACCGTTTTCTTATTAAACCTTGAGAGCAGTAGCGTGATAAACGGCCCCGTCACCGCCACAATAATGGCGTAAATGCTGACGAGGAATCCCACCTGTGTTGGCGTGACATGAAGTTGTGTGACGAGTTTTGGCAACAAGCCAATAATGGCGATTTCCGTGGTGATCACCCCGAAAACGGCAACAGACAGCGCCAGTAAAAGCAGCGAGCTTTTATTTTGCATAGCAAACCCTTGTGAAAAAACCGCAATGAAATAAAAGAAAGCCACATAGCGAAATATGGCTTTTATGCGTTATGGCCGGATTATTTCCGGTCGCGCATCATCGCGAAGATTTAACAGTGGGGAAATATGTCTATAGACGTTTCAGTGGAGATATAAATTCTACAATATAGTTATGCACGCGCGCATTGAGGAGATGACTCAATGCGCGGCAATCCTTAAGGTTTGCGCTGCAACGTAATACGGGTCAACTCTGATGGCCGGCCCAAACGTACCGCCATGCCAGGCCAAAGCGCTGTGCCGTTGTTGACGTAAAGCTGCATGCCATCCACCTGATACAGCCCTGATACGAAGCCTGCATTGGGTTTGGCAAACAGGCGGTCAAAGCCAATGATCAGGCCGCCGTGTGTGTGTCCTGAAAGTTGCAGATCGATGTTTTTGAGTGCGTTTTGACGCGCGTTACGCGGTTGGTGATCGAGCAGGATTACCGGCGCATTCTCCGGCGCACCGGCCAGCGTCTTTTCCAGATCGGGGCCGACTGCACCACGTCGTGAAGCTGAGGTATCCGGCATGCCGGCGATCACCAGCTCGGCGTTATCACGCTTAATCACCGTATGACGATTGAGTAACGGCTCAAGACCCAGCGATGCCAGATGCGCGGTCCAGCGCTCCTGCTCAAAGAAATATTCGTGATTGCCGGTGATTGCAAACACGCCATCGCGGGCATGTAATCCGCGCAACGGCTCGACGTCCGCGCGCCGATTCTGCAGCGTGCCGTCAATCACATCGCCGGTGACCAGAATCAGATCGACATCCAGCGTCATGGCTTTTTGCACCAGCGAGCGCGTCCATTTCTCGTTGAAGAGTTTAGTGATGTGCATATCGGTCAACTGCAACAGTTGATAGCCTTCGAATTCGCGCGGAAGGTTGTCGATCTCAATGGTCACATCTTTGATCGGCGGCACGCGAATAGCCTGATAAACGCCGACAGTGGCAAGAATCAAGGCAAACGCTGCCGCCACATAACGCACTGCCGGCATGATTTCAAACGGATGACGGAACAACAGCGAAACCAGCGCCACCATATCAATCACAAACTGCGTCAGCGCGAGAAACAGTACGGCGCTGAAACCCCAGTTGAACAGGATGACAATCGCGCGCGGCATTTCTGGTGAGAACATGCTGCCAGAGGTAAAACGGCTCACCAACAGATACTGCGAAGCCAGCAACACCAGTAAAGACAGAATGATTTTTAACAGCAATGGCATGGCTAGCGGGAACAAAAATCGGGCGATCACATACCAGCTCGGTATGCTGAAAATCAGATGAAACATCACTCACTTCCCTGGTTTAAGGGCGCTGATTTAGCGCAAAAAATCAATACGCAGTGTAGCCTTAACTGATTACTATTGTGGCTTCGCACGTGCTTTATTTAGGCGCGATTCACCACGGAGGATGCATGCAACGCCAGCAGCTGTTCGACTACATTAATCAGCACTATAAGGTAGAACCCGATTATCCGTGGAAAAAGCACAGCGAATATGCGGTGCTGCGTCATCCCCGGCACCGCAAGTGGTTTGCGCTGGTGTTCCCGCTGGAGAGTCATAAACTCGGTTTGCCGGATGGGCCGGTTATCAATGTGATGAACATCAAAGCGCGTCCTGAACTCATTGGATCGCTGCGCCAACTGGCCGGCGTTTATCCGGCTTACCACATGAATAAAGAGCATTGGCTGAGTATCACGCTGGAGAACGGCTTGCCGGACAGCGAGATTCTGGCGCTACTGGATGACAGCTTTAGTCTGACGTTTTGAATGCAATTGGGATCACTCAGATCAGAATATTAATTAGCTTATGTTTGCGAGATGTTAAAAATTAATTATTGGAGTTCTTATCAAGGAGAGAACATGGAGCTCAAAGAGATTTTAGATAAAATAGGGTTGACCGTACCGCAACTTTTTACGGCTATTCCTGTGCTTCTTTTACTGTCAAAATCAGTACTTAAAACGTTTAGCTACCCTTTCAAATTGATTGATTTAATATCAGAAAATGTATACGCAAAAAAAACTGCAGAACGCAAAGTTGAAGCTATTGACAAAGTTTTTTCGGTTGGTACGGACAATGAAAATGGATTTGCTGATGAGCTAAAGATAGAGGTTTTATTATATGGGTTTGGCTTGAAATACCCTATTTATACGCTTAAAATCTTCTTTATTTATATTCATAAACATCGAGATTTGAACTATCAATCATCAGCTTATGACTTTTAAAGCATGAAAATATCTTTTCATTGCGGAGAGGTGAACTCCCTGTGCTATCAAGAGGCAAACTAACCATAAAATTGATGGCGATTATATCCATGATTGTACTTTCGTTTATAGGCTTCTACGCGGGTATAGCAGGAATAAAAGACGTTATAAGTGGGGAAATAATTTGGCTGTTGGTTTTGCAATTGATGCTATATATCTTTGGTGAAATGTTTTTCTTTTTAATTATTATTTCATTAATGGCTGAAGTTATTTCTATTTTTAGAGCAATGTTATTTTTGAAACAATTATTTAAAATTGAGAGTGACATCAGAAGAGAGAAATTTATGAGGTAATATTCAATGAGTGAGTCTCTAATTTATTTAACAGCAGCAGTAATTTCAGCGTGGCGTTCCAGCGCTATTTTGGCCGCCCGGCAAGTGCGATCACCGGGCGGAAAAAGAAGAATTAACGTTGGCGACGCGATGGCATCATGCGTACTAATGTGTTGTCTTTAAACAGATAATGGTGCGCCAACGCAGCAACTGCATGAATGCCGATCAGCCAATAACCATAAGGCGCGAGAGTTTCATGCCAGCCCGCAATCGTGTCGGCAAAATCCGGATCCGGATCGCCACTCACCGGCATCGGAATACCAAAAATCCACCAGGTTCGTCCCATATAGAAACGCGACAGAATCCCCAGCGTCGGTAAGACGATGAAAAACACGTAGATCGCCAGATGCATCAGATGCGCCAGGCCGGTTTGCCAGTGCGGCGGCTTGGGCACAATCGCCGGGCTGCGATGGCGAAAACGCAGCAGGATGCGCGACAGCATAATCACCAGCACACAGCTTCCAGCGCTGAAGTGACCAATGATCATCGCAAAGCCTTGCCACGAACCGCGCGTCGCCAATCCACGAAATTCCATGGTGCAATACGCAGTGACGACCAACAGAAAGGTCAACCAATGAAGAAAAATCTGCGATGGGGCGTATTTATTGCTCATCTCTAATCCGTAAAAATGCCTGGCGGGACGATTACTTTAAGGGAAAATGTGCTGAATTAATTCATATTTTGACGCATCAGCAACAACGTTTTTACTTTTCCGCTTCAGTTGCCACCAATAACTGACTTAGCAAGGTTTTCAACTGCGCTTGCTGCGCGGCATCCAGCGTTGCCAGCAGGCTGTTTTGCGTTTGCGTATGCACCAGCAGCGCTTGCTCGATCTTTGCTAAGCCTTCCTCGGTGAGCGCCACCAGCATGCTGCGCTTATCCTCGGGATCGGCAACGCGCACAATCGAACCCACTTCTTCCAGCCGATTGAGCCGATTGGTCATCGCGCCCGATGTCACCAGCAACGATTTATACAGCTGCGTCGGCGATAAGCGATAGGGTGCGCCTGCGCGTCGTAGCGTCGCCAGCACATCAAATTCGCCATCGCGAAAGCCAAACGGTGCCAGCGCTTCAGCGCGGGTTTTCGCCAGATGTTTCATGATGCGCAGCATGCGGCCAAAAACCGCCATTGAAGACGCATCCAGCTCCGGCATCGCGCTGGCCCATTGTTGCACCACAAAATCGACATGATCGGTCAAACGGCTAACTCCTGAGTTTGATGTAAGAAGGTGCGCATAAATGCGCACCCTACGTAAAACGCGCCAATCCTTTGTAGGGTCGCCATTTATGGCGACCGAAAAACGCGCTAATCCTTTGTAGGATCGCCATTTATGGTGACCGAAAAACGCGCCATTTATGGCGACCACATCTCATCCCCATTTGTTGCTTTGTGCGCATGGGCTACTACTGCTCCGAAAAGTATCTTAACGTTAAGATACTTTTAATGTGCAAGGAGATGCAAAGTGAATCGTACTTTACCTGCGGTTGGGATGTTTGCCTTACTGGTTTTTATTATCGCACTGAATTTGCGGCCGATTATGGCGGCGATGGGGCCGCTGTTTCCGCTACTGCAGCGCGACGCGCAGCTCAACGCCACGCAGCTTAGCTTGCTCACCACATTGCCGGTGATAATGATGGGATTGGCGGCGTTAGCCGGTCCGCTGCTGCTGCGTCGACTTGGCGAAGTGCGCGGTATCGCTGCCGGATTGGTATTGCTGGCGCTGGCGAGCATTGCGCGTGGATTCGACCAATCTGCCACCATGTTGATTATCAGTGCGTTGGTGGCGGGCAGCGGAATAGGTTTAATTCAGGCCTTGATGCCCGCGCAGATCAAACGTCACTTCGGTGCAAAAGCCGGCACGCTAATGGCACTGTTCACCACCGGAATTATGGCGGGTGCAGCGATTGCCGCCGCCAGCGCCGCGCCGTTAGCCAATGCGCAAGGTTTGGCGTTAACACTGGCGATTCCGGTCGTGCCCGCAATCATCGCGCTGTTGTTGTGGCTGACGATTTCACGTGGCATCGCGCCGATACGAAGCAATCAACCAGCTCGCGCCGCTCGCTCGACGCGTGCCTGGCTGTTAATGATCTTTTTTGGTATCGGCACCGGCGCGTACACTTTAGTGCTGGCGTGGCTGCCGCCGTTTTACATGCAGCACGGCTGGCAACCGGAGCAGAGCGGCTACGTGTTGGGCGCGCTGACGCTGACGGAAGTGGCTGCGGGCTTTGTGCTGTCGGCGCTGATCCATCGCTTCCGCGATCGTCGCCGTCCGTTGCTGGTGGTGTTAACCCTGATTCTGCTGGGTTTGATCAGCTTGCTAACGCTGGGCGGCGCGCAGGCGTGGCTGCCTACTTTGCTGCTGGGATTGGGCATCGGCGCGCTATTTCCCCTCTCGCTAATTGTCACGCTCGACCACGCGAATACGCCGGAAGAAGCGGGCGCATTGCTCTCCTTCGTGCAGGGCGGCGGCTACTTGCTGGCGGCGTTAATGCCGCTGATCGCCGGCATCGTGCGTGACCGCGCCGCTTCGCTGGATAGCGCGTGGGTAATCATGAGCGTGGGCATTGTGCTGCTGATGGTGATGGCGCAGCGGTTTAAACCGCAGAGATAAACGGCATTGTTGCGGCATGAAAAGGTTGTCTCGTTATGTATGTTGTTTTATAACGCTCCGCACACTCTTCTTTGTTTAACAAAAGGAAATGACTACGTGAACCTGTTCATCTTTTACGTTGGTGGTAATGCCGGAAAATCCAACATCGAAGTGCACGACATCCAATTCGTTGCCGCTGAAAAACCGCAAGACGCCTGGCCCGCATTGCGTGAAGCCTGGTTTGGCGATGCCGACAAAATCCACGTCGATGGTTATGCCCGCATTACCTGGGCCGATGGTTATCGCGTTTCGCTGTCGGCAGAACCGGCAACGGGCAGTAAAAAGCTTTTCTTTGTCAATGCCGGTGCTTACCATCCTTCGACGCTGGCGGAACTGCATGCGTTCGATCTGTTTGTGGCGGAGAACGTCAAAGAGGCCAAAGCCAAAGGCTTAGCGAACTTGCTGCCCGGCGCAGATCATCAACACAAAGACAATCTCAAAGATGTGGATGATTGTTTGCTGCTGGAGAAGGTGGGCGATCTCTACATCCATCTTACGCCAGACGCCAATGGCGAACCGTTCCGCCCAGAATGGCAAGGTTATCAACCCATTGGATCGTAGGGGCGTCATTTATGACGACCTGGCAAAACAAGGAGCAACAATGTCACCACAAGTGGGAATCGGCGTTTTAATTTTCCGCGACGGGAAACTGTTATTGGGACAACGCAAAGGTAGCCACGGCGCGGGCGACTGGTCTGCGCCGGGCGGGCATCTGGAGTTTGGCGAATCGCCGGAATCTTGCGCACGTCGTGAAGTGCTGGAAGAAACCGGCCTACAGCTTGGTGAACTGCAAAACGGCGCGTTCGTTAGCGATGTGTTTCCCGAGGTCAACAAGCACTACATCACGTTGCTGATGGTAGCTCAGGATGCTATTGGTGAACCGCAGTTGATGGAGCCAGAAAAGTGCCACGGCTGGCAATGGTTTGCGCCTGAAGATCTGCCGCAATCGCTGTTTGCGCCGCTGCGCACCTGGATCGCACGCGATGGATTGGCGGCGCTAAAAGCATTGGCTACAGCGCGATAATCGCCTCGATCTCAATTTTCAAATCCGGCGAGAAAAGTTGGCTGATTTGTACCAGCGAACTGGCGGGCAGATGATCGCCATAATGCTTAAACAGCACGGCGCGTAAGGTATTGATCTCATCAAATGAGGTGATGAAAATCGTCACCTTGATCAGCTTCTCCAGCGAACTCTTTTCCTCAGCCGCGATGGTATGCAACTGCTGGAAAATGGCTTCTGCTTGCGAAGCGATATCGGATTGCTGCGCTGGCGTACCAAAGGCGGTCAGGCCAGAAACATACAAGGTTTCATTGTGCTTTACCGCATGCACGTAAGGCGCTTTGACTTCACCCAATTGCGGATAGTTTTTACGCATCAGCATCTGTTTCTCCTTAAACGATTTTAAGAACCATCACCGTAACTTCTTCATCAGCCATCACGCGCTGCTCCACATCCTGCCAGCCGAAGCGGCGATACAGCGCTTGTTGATCCGGCGTATACAGCCACAACGCGGCAATCCCACGCAGACGCGCTTCAGTAATCAAGCGCGTCACCAAAGTACTCGCCAACCCTTTACCGCGATGTTCAGCTGCAGTAATCACTTCGCCGAGCCAAAACTCGCGCTCGACGATATCACCCAATTCGTAATGAATAATGCTGGCGGTCGCCATCAATTCGCCATCGGATGTGGTGGCAACCAGCGTTAGCGTTTTTGCCTCCGCGTGATTGCGCGCCTGTAAGCGTTGCTGAATCACCGCCGCATCACGCCAGTTGGGGAAATCCGACCATTCGTGATGCAGCATTTGTGTCACCGCATCCAATAACTGTGGCTGTTGCTCCAGTAGGTTGATGTGCATTCCGATTCCTAAAGGTAAAGGTGGCGGGCGAGAGTGACAACATAGCGGTTAGCTACTGATATTGCCAAGCAAACGGCGCTCGACAGTCGCGCCAGGCATAATCTGCAGAATACCGTGCTCCAGCATATCGCCCGCTTGTTGCAATGCGTCGAGCGGCATCGCTGGTAAGCGTTCCAGCACAAACCACATCTGCGCTTGCTCAATGCTGAGACGCGTGCGCACGCCTTGTCGCCAGTTCCAGCGCCGACAGGTTACGCCTGCGTCATCCCGCCATACCACTTCGCCAGATTCTGGAGATTCATGGCTCAACACGCCTTCTTTATAGACATCGAACGGTTCGCTGCCATCGGCGCGCGTCAGCTGCGGGTTGCCCACGTAAGCGGCCACATTCTCACCGCCGACCGGAATGGCGAAACGAATGCTCACCGCATTGTAGAGATCAACGATCGGATCGATGGCCGCCATGGTTCCGTCGCGCTGCACGCGCTTGCGCAGCGCGTCTGCTGAACACGGCGTGCGCTTCGGTTTGGCACCAAAGCGTTTGAACATTTCAGCCCATTGCGTCAGATGGGCTTCAGCCCAAGGAAAATCATCCTGCAACATGTCACGACAAGCTTGTGCTAAGGCTTCTTCACCAACTTGCGGACGCAACACTGGCGCAGCCTGAACTAAAATGCTGAGCGCGGTAAAGTCAGGCGCTAAGACAGAAACGGAAGGATCGATTGACGGGCTAAAGACGAACATAACATAATCCTGTAATGACTAATTTATTCCATGATAGTGACCGATGAAGAAGAAAGTCAATAAATTGACCGAAACAGGTTCTGATATCGACTATGTCAGCGCCGCCGTTTCAGCCAGCGTCAAAAGCTTCCGCCAACAGCAAAAACTGTCGCTGGATGAGCTCTCGCGCCGCGCGGGCGTCAGTAAAGGCATGTTAGTTGAGATTGAGAAAGGCAGCGCAAATCCCAGTATCGCCATTTTGTGCAAAGTGGCGGCTGCACTAGGAATATCGGTGGCCGATATTGTGAATGTCACCGCCGATCCGCTCGCGCATCTGGTTGCTGAAGAGGATATTCCGGTGTTATGGCAAGGCGACAAAGGCGGCACAGCGCGTTTGCTAGCGGGCACGCAAGGGCCGGATATGATCGAGCTGTGGCGGTGGGAGATGTTTCCCGGCGAACAGTTTGCCTCGCCAGGACATCCGCAGCGCACTTACGAACTGCTGCATGTCGAGCAGGGCGAACTCACGCTGAAGGTTGATGAACAGCAGTTGCAGGTGCCGCGCGGCAGTTCAGCGGTGGCAAAAACCGCTGCGCCGCACAGTTATGCGAATCTCGGCGAACTGCCGCTGATTTTCACCATGGCAGTCGCCGAAATTCACAGTTAACCCTCCTCGTTCGCCAACGCCACCGCATCTTCGCCAGCGGGAATGCGCATCGGAGCATGTGGATCGGTCGCCGCGCGCCACACCGCTTCGGCCACATCCAGCGCTTTGGTGGTCGGTTGCGGCTGCTGCATCGCGCTGAACACGCCATCTAACAGCGGCTGATACGGCTCAAGCTGCGTGTTCTGCATGCGTGGCATGGCATTCTTGCCAAAATCGGTGGTGGGCGCCAAACCTGGCAGCACCAGACGCACCTTGATATTGAACGGCTGCAACTCCAAAGCCAGCGATTCAGTAAAGGCGTTCACCGCCGCTTTGCTTCCGGTATAAACCGCCAGCAGCGGCAGCGATTTCAGCGTCACCGTCGAGGTGACGTTGATCACCGTGCCGCTTTGCTTCGCGCGAAATTGTGGCAGCACAGCCTGCGTCAGTGCGATGGTACCGAGCGTGTTAGTCTCAAATACGTCGCGCACCGTCGACATCGGCGTGCCTTCCAGAGATGACAGCACGCCAATCCCGGCGTTATTCACCAGCACATCGATATCGCCCGCCGCAGCGACGGCACTTTCGATGCTGGCGGCATCGCTGACGTCCAATGGCAGCAGACGCAGATTTTCCGACGCCGGGAATATGTCGGCACTGGGATTGCGCATGGTGGCGATCACTTTCCAGCCACGTTCCAGAAAATAGAGCGCGGTGGCGTGACCAAAGCCGGACGAACAGCCGGTGATTAGAATCGTTTTCATCTTTCACTCCTGCGTTGCATTGGGGTAGACGATCACTATAGAGTCATCCTGCTGGACTCACTACAACGCAACGTCCAGCTTTCATTCGCAGGAGTCCAAATGATCGATCCCTTAGCGGAAATGGTGTCGCTGCTGCAGCCGCAAGCGGCGTTTTCCAAACGCGCGCGTGCTAATGGCCGCTGGCGCGTGCAGCGCAGTGAAACCGGTCAGCCGTTCTATTGTCTGGTGCTGGAAGGTCGCAGCCAGTTGAGGATGAAAGGGCATGCGCCCATCACGCTAGAGCAGGGCGATTTTGTGTTGATCCCGGCGGCGTGGGAATTTTGCATGACCAGCGCCGAACCACCCGCCGACGATGCACCTGAAACCACGCCACAGATGCTCGCGCCCAGCGAATTCTGGATTGGCGATCAGCAGCAGCCCGCCGACGTACAAACACTGATTGGCTATTGCCAGTTCGGCGCGCCCGATGCCGGATTGATTGTCTCGCTGCTGCCGCAGTTTATTCACGTGCGCGGCGAATCGCGCCTGACCACGCTGGTGGAATTAGTGATGGATGAATGCCGCGCGCAGCGTCCGGCGCGTCACGTGGTGCTGGAGCGTTTACTGGAGCTGCTATTAATAGAAGCGCTGCGATCGATGCCGATCTGCAACGCGTGTCCGGGCGTGATGAGCGGCTTAGCCGACGAACGATTGGCGGCAGCAATCCGCGCTATCCATGCCAATCCTGCACACAGCTGGACGGTGGCCGAACTGGCTAAAGCCGCCGCGCTGTCACGCTCATCATTCTTTGTGCGTTTCCGCGAAGCCGTTGGCGTGGCGCCGATGGTTTACCTGCTGACGTGGCGCATGGCGCTGGCGAAAAATCTGCTGCGCGGCAAAAGCATGGCGGTGGCAGAAGTGGCCGAGCGCGTCGGCTATCGCTCCGCAAGTGCTTTCAGCGTGGCATTCAGTCGTTACGTAGGCCAGCCGCCTGCATGGTTCGCCGCCGAAGAGGATGTTTAACGATAAAGCTTCAAATTGCCGATTAAGCGGGTAATTTTTTTCTTTGGGCCGATCAAACCGATCGCCACCAACTCAATCTGATCGCTGTGCGCGTCAGTAATACGCTCGCCATATTCCTCGTAAGTTTTGCATGATTGCGCCAGCGCGCTGAACGGCATCGCAAAGATCTCATTATCCGCGCTGCTAATATGCTGCAACTCGCGCAGGTAATTGCTGTCCGCCAATAATACCGGCAGCGGCGCGTAGATGACGCCGGGATAATTCACGCCATCCTGGCTTTGCTGATCCGGCCCCACCAAATTTCCAATCAATTTTCCAAAACTAATGCCGATAACGCTTGAAGCGTTCATCGCCAATCCGGCGGGCAGTTGCTGATCAATCACAATGGTGCAGCGATGGGTGTTTGCGTCGAAATCCATGATTCAGGCTTCACTTTGAGTGGGTTATAGGTACGTGCTGCGCATAAATGCGTGCGCCGTAGGGTCGCCATTCATGGCGACCTGGCCACATCCGCGCAATGACTCTGTCGGTAATCACCAGACAAAAAGTATGCCGCAACCCCAAAGGAAAGTGCTTTCTGAATACGTTGCAAAAGGAACTGATTAAGGATAAAAAATCCCTTAATTGCCAATCTATGGAAAGGATTATCCACTTATGAGTTTAAGCAAGACAGATATCAAAATCCTCCAGCAGTTGCAGCAGGACGCGCGCATCACCAACCAACATCTCGCCGACGAAATTGGCCTCTCCGCATCGCCAACCTGGCGCAAAGTGCGCAAGCTGGAAGAAGACGAAGTGATTCAGGGCTATCGCGCGGTACTTAATCGAAAAAAGATTGGCCTTAATGTGATGGTATTTGTACGCGTCACCATTGATAGCCACAGCGAAGCCGAAGCGCGCAAATTCGAACAAGAAGTCATGGCACTGGATAATGTGGTTTCCTGCTACAGCATCGGCGGCGATGCAGATTTCTTATTACAGGTGGTGGCCGCGGATATGGATGCGTATGCGGAGTTTGCCATGTCGGTTATTCGTAGATTGCCGGGGATAAAGGAGATGCAGAGTATGTTTGTGCTGAAGGAGATAAAGGGATTGGCGGCCTGGCCTTTAAAGAATGAGTTATAACACCTTGAATAAAACACGGTCATTAATGTAAATTGGAAAGATATTAATAAAGCATCAAAGTTAGTTAAGGTGATTTAAACTTGCATTTAAATCATTTTTTAAAATTTTAGGAACACTAAAATTAACTATGATTTAACATGAGAAATCTCCATAAAATATATGAGGTGGTAATTTTGGAAAGGAAATTGATAACAAATTTCGAAATAAATGGTCTTAATGGTGAATCTAATGTAAATATTAAGTTCAATGACAATAAGAAAATAATTGTTTCTGAGAATGGGCAAGGTAAAACAACGATTATAAACATGCTTTATACTTTCCTAAGGAAAGATAAGCGTCTTTTAGATTATTCTTTTTCCGACTTGCGTGTCAAGTTTTCAAAAGAAAAACAACTCACTTATCCGAAAAATATTATCCGGGTTATTTTTGAAGAGGAGTTCCTACATTCTTTTAAGCAAGCAGTCAATCATGTTAATAATGTGGCAAGCAAGGATTTTGTTAAAGGCATAAATAAGGGGTTTAGAAGGGAGTTGATACTAAGCTTAATAATTTATTATATATGCAATAATTCATCAGCAATGAAGAAATCTAGAAACGAAATATTATCATTGCTAGGTGATATTGAGGGTGGTGGTGATAACCTGATTCCTGTTATTTTACGGATAAGGAATTATATAAGAAATCATATTATTCTCTTTGAATTAGAAGATATGAATATTTCTTTTAGTGATTTATTTTTTGATGTCAAAAAGATCTGTAATGAATTAGATGATGACAATGAGTTTGATTTAAAAGATTTTTATGCAAGGGTTGAGCTTCTCTCTTCTAAATTAAATGAGTTCTCGAAGCATGAGTTTATATACCTTCCAACATATCGATTAGTTGAAAGTGGAATCAAGTACTTCAAAAAGGAAGGTGAGGATGAGTATTTTTTTACATTTAACGAGGCTGAGCAATATTTCAAAGACAATCCATTGATTCAGTTCGGAGTTGATAATATAAAGGAAGTATGGATTGGTTTGTCATCCAAGATAAGAACCTCAACTACTGAAGGTTTTTTGAAATTGTCAGGAAGGTTGCTTAAAAACACCCTTGTAAATAAATCAATTGATAAAGATGATGTGGATTATTTAGTTAGCAATAAAAAGTCCATAGAGAAAATATTATCTCGCATAGATGACGATACTATTGACAAAAAAGATAAGCAAGACTTGTTAAAGCTTATAAATAAAAAATCATTAATAAATGGTAGTGGCAATAATGCCCTTTTTTACATCCTAGAAAATATGGTTTCTATTTATAATAATCAAAAATATATTGATGAGACGATTGAAGAATATGTTGATGTGTTGAATTCATTCTTTACAGATAAGAAGGTTGTATTTAATGATATAACATCAGAGATATATGTTGAGAAGTTAAAAAATAAAAACAAAATTGACATTGAAAAACTTTCTTCTGGCGAGAAGCAAATATTATCTCTATTCACAAGACTATACTTTTCAAGTGTTGAAAATACAGGTGTCAAGTATTGGATATTTTACGATGAGCCGGAAATATCACTGTCTATTGAGTGGCAGCAGATCCTTTTACCTAAGATTCTTAATTCTAATAAATGTGATTTTTTGTTTGCAGCTACACACTCACCATTTATCTTTAAGAATGACCTAAAGAAATATACAAGCGATTTATCACTCGAAATTGAGGTGGCGCAATGAATAATAATGCAAAGCTAAATCGAGTGGATATGCTTGAAAATATGGCAACTGATGAATCAGTCATTTTTAGAGAGTTTATAAGAAAATTCAATGGTAATGAAGATAAATATTTTTTTCTACTCGAGGGCGATGATGATATAAACTATTATAATAGACCTTTTGAAAATCATTTTGGCCCACACAAATCATCATGGATGATTTTAATATGTCATGGTAGAAGTAATGTTTTAGAAATGATTAAAAATTTGAAAGAACATTCAGAGGAGAGCTATAGAAAATCTTTTTTCTTCGGTTTTATTGACAAAGACTACAATGAGGTTACTGATAACCTACATAAGGATAAGGTTTATATTACACCAGGATATTCTATTGAGAATTTTTATGCTTCATCCGATTTCATCGAAAAAATCCTAGAACGTAAGTTTTTCGTTTGTAAAAATGATGATTCTAATGGCGATTTTGAAAAATGTTATGATAATTTCTTAGAGAGAAGATCAGAGTTTATAAAATTAATATTAGAGTTAGATATGTACCTGAGGTGTAACAGGATTATGTTTGAGGAACAGAAAATTGATGCAAAATTAAATGCCAAAGATATCGGATTTTCAAGTTCTTTTAGCGTTGATTTAAAAGAGGTGAGATTAAACAAAAATTCTCTTGAAATGCTCCAGAAGGAAATTGGTTATTTTGATGAGAATTCTTTAGTAAAAGCAAAGTCTTACTATGAAGATAAAGATGATACTGAATTAGCATCTCTGATAAGAGGTAAGTTCATGTTTTTCTTCATTCATCAGTATTTGTTCAGACTTAAGGAGGATAATTTAAAGGCTAAGCCAAGTCTATTTATTGACTCGTACAGACTTTCAAAGTTACCTAAACCTAATAAAAAATCATTTAAAAAAACCAGTTTAACTCTAACTAAGGAAAAGCATGATATTTTATCTGACTTATGTAGTTACTCAGATATTCCTTCGTGCTTAAATGATTTTTTAAGATTCAATGTTGCTCCGTTAAGAAATGAGCTTATGGCATCATAGCTTTATATTTAAAATAAACGGCGAGCATATAAGTATAACGTTCGCCGGTTAAACTTAACCATGTCATTTTAGCCTTGATTCTAGGTATAAATTAGATCCGATCTTTTAGATATTATTTGTAGTCAAATTCCTAAATCACATCTCCCATCTCACAATTCCTTAACTCAAATTAGACGTTTTCCTGCGTTAGCGTAGATACTCATTTCATCCGATTTCAAATATTAAAAAGCTGAAACAAAATAATTCAATCACTTAAATACCTCTGAAGCGTATTGGCATTCTGCCGTACGCGTTTTGTCTTTTCTCTGCATGAGGAAAACAACGTGTTTAAATTAAATCCGGTGTTACTGAGCCTGGTGGCGGCGCAGGGGATGATGTTCCCGCTATTGCCGACAACGGCTGCGATATTAAGACCTTACACGCCTGAAGTGAATGACAATAAAGTTGGCGCTTATTGTCTTTGCAATGGCAGCACGCAAACCCTAAGCGGATTGCCGCGTTTCACGCCCGGTGAAAGTGGCGTGGGCAACGTTACGATTGGCGAGTTGCGATCGATTGGCCGTATCATCAATGACAATGTGATTGGTGCGGAACGATTACAAATTGGGCCGCAAAATTACACCATTGGCGTACTTGATCCCAATTATCATACCTATATCAATTATCAGGTGTTTAATAGCGCAGAACTGGTTGATTTACCTTCGGTTAATCTCAAAACCGTTGTACCAGATTATTTTGATGTGAATGACAAACAATATATCGATGCGCGTGTGGCGTCTGTTAGTAACGGAACCTTGAATGTCGATATTGGCAAGCACGATGCCGCAATCAATTCCTCCAGTAATAGCTGGTCAATGGCAGCGAAGCAAAGCCAGTTATTTACCGCCAGTAAGAAAGGGAATTTGAACTGGAATTCTAACAACCGCATCACCTTTACCGCGGGCACCACGCCGTATGGTGGCGATCGTTTAGCTTACGATGTCGGCAACGTAGTGGAATATGCTGGTGAATTTAGCGTGGGCACTTACGATGGTGGCACCACACAATTCAACGTCACTAATCTCTACGAATTGCGTAAATACAATGACTGGCTGATTGGTCAACTCTCCAACGGCAACATCATTACCGATAACTACAACACCGAATTTAATAAAGCTTTTAAACTGCGCGATGGCCGCGTGGTGTATCGCATGAGCACCAACAATTACGATGATGAAGTGGCGTTGCCGATATTCGATCAAGTGGTACTCAGCGCTGATGGGCCAAAAGCGACAGTCAAAATCAATCGTGGCAAAACGCTTGAAGTGGTGAACAGCGATAGCGCGGTGATGCGTGCCAACAACGGCGCGAAAGCGATTATCGACGGCAAGCTTTCCAGCACTGGTTCGGGTTTGGAATTACTACAGGGCGCGCGTGGATTTAATAACGGCGTAATCAACAGCGGCTTCCTTAATAACGCTGATGGCAAAGGCGTGGATCTCAGCACTATCGGCAACGGCGGAACCGCGGTGAGCGCCGCGTATGGCAGCAAATTTATCAATCGTGGCGTGATCAATCTGCAACCCGGCGCGGGATACAGCGCGGGTATCACCACCTACAACAGCAAGGTGGTCAATCACGGTAATATCAATGTCGGCGTCAGCGACGTTTCTAACGGTGGCTCAGCGTCTGGCGTGATGCCGAGCAGCGATGGGCAAGGCAGCTTTGTGAACGCCAAAGACGGCACAATTTACATCGGGCGCTCACCGCAGAATCGCAAAAATGATGCCACACAAGATGTCGCGGTCAACATGAGCGGCGGCGTCAACGGCATCTCACAACTGCTTGATTCCAGAGCCATCAATAACGGCCATATTGTTATCGGCTCCAAAGTACAAAATGCTGCGGGCATGCGCGTGGAACTGGCTCCGCACACGACCACCATCAACAACGGCGTGATTGATATCAACGGCCAGGCGCAGCCCAATCCGGCAGAAAATGTTGGCATGTTGGTGCTTGATTCCGGCAGCCTTAGCAACAAAGTGATTAATGCTGGAGCCATCAATGTGAATGGCTTCAATAGCACCGGTCTTAAAGTCATCGCACGTGATGGCAATGATTCAGAGGCGTATTCCAGCGGTGCGATTAACGTTCTCGGCGATGGCGATCGCTACGGAACGTCCTACAACACGGCGGTTTGGGTGAAGGGCGATCCCGGCGGCACCGCCTACGCCAATCTTACCGGGCCGATTCGCCTCGGCGGCACCAACGGGATTGGTATTCGCGCGGAAGGCAGTGCCGCCATTGATGTCAGCGCCAATTCAATTCCCGTTTCCGTTCCTAGCTCAAGTCTGTTCACCGGGCGACAAATCAGTTTTTACGCCATTGGTCCCAACGCCAGAATCAATTTACCCGCCAACGGCAGTTATCTCTCATCGGTTTACGGCGGCACGATTTTCCGCGTTGAGGATGGCGCAGATTTCGATGGCACAGGCCGCACGCTGTCGATGACTAATAGCTTTGCGACCGGCGTGTACGGCAGCGGCCAGTACACTGATGTGAATACGAATGGCGGCAGGTTCAATATTTCTGGCATGTATGCGCGCGGTATTGAAATTACCGATGGTGCGCAAGCCACCATTGATGCCAACGCGCGCATCAAATTGCTTGGCATCGGCGCGACGGCCGCCATCGCCGACGGCAACAAATACACGCTGCAAGGAGAAGCGATCAATCCAGCAACCCAGTTCAATCCCGATACATTGTTGATCAACCATGCGCCACTGAGCGGTGTTGCTAACGATCAGGAAGCGCTGATCGTCAAAAATCAGGCGCAACTGATCAATACCGGCGACATCACTTTAGGCGGGAGAAACACCACCGGGATTCGGGCGGAATCTGGCGCGTTCGCCTTTAACCGTGGCGTAATTACCGTGACAGGCAACAGTACCGGCCTGTATGCCAATGGCGATCCGCAATACGGTGATGGGCAAACCTTGACGCAGGTATTCAACAACGGTTTGTTGAACGTGTATAGCGTCGATGGCATGAACTTGTTCACCAGTAAAGGCGTGGTGGCCTTTAATGAGCTGGCGCGGATTTACCAAAGCGGCACTATTAACCTTTACGGCCCTAACGCGATGGCAGGATCGGTATTTGCTGGCGGCTTGTTGGAGTTGGGCGACGGCAATAGCGTGGAGTTTCACGATCCCAACCAATTCGGTTTTCGTGCCGCCGATCCTGGAACGCGCTTGATCACCCACGGCGGCGTTACTCAAGTCGGAGCCGACAATGCGCTGTTGTATGAGATCGTTAATGGTGCGAGGCTGGATGCCGCAACGCCGGGTAGCGTCGCGCTATATGGAAACCGCATCACCGGCATCGATGTCAGCGGTCCGGGCGCGTTGGTGTCCAGCACCGATAGTTACTTCACCACGGGCAAAAATGTCAGCGTGCTGCGTGCCAGCGACACTGCAAAAGCGTTCATCACCAGTAACATTGCGATGCACGGTGAATTTAGCACGGCGGCAATCGCCAGCGGCGGCGGAACGCAAGTGTCCGTCGCCGCACCGATCACCGGCAGCGCGGACAATCTTACCGCGTTTGACGTCAGTTCAGGCGCGCACCTCGTCAATCAGCAGCAAGGCTCGGTGAATTTCACTGGTTACAATAGCACCGGCGCGCGCATCTACGACGGTGGCCATTTGACCAACCGTGGCAGCATCTTCATTGCTTCCGGCATCGGTGTCGACGTCGGCAGCGGCTATAACCAATACGTGCCGATAAAAGGCCGTTTGCAGGTCGATGATGGCATCGCAGCGATACGTGTCGGTAACGCTGGCTGGCTAAATATTGTTGGCGATGGGCAGGACGCAAGCACCATTCAGGCGCGAGGCGGTGCGGATGGCGTGCGACTGGAGCCAGGCGCTCGCGGCTTTGAAGCCAACGACATCACTATTCTCAGCTACAGCAGCGGCAGCGCGATTAACAATCTTGCCGAAAGCACCAATATCTCCCTGAAAAACGTGGTGTTAGATGTTTACGGCGGCAACGGTGTGCGTTCAGTGACGTCGTTGGATCCCAACGGTAAAGTGCGCATCAATGTGGCTGGCAACGGCACAGGCTACCTTTTCGAGAATGTCGATGGAGTCAGCACCACCAACAGTCTGGTGCTGGGTAAAGATTACTCGATTGTGGTGTCGGGTGAAGGTACTGGCATTCGCGCTAACACCGAAGGAAGAGTGATTTCGCGCGGCGTGATCGACATTCTCGATGCGGATGGCGGCTCGGCGATTGTCACCCGCAATGCCAGCCAGGTGATCAATCAGGGAACGATCAGTTCACAAAGTCGCGTGTCGCCGTTGATTGATCTGCGCGGCGGGCAAACGCTGTTCATCAATCAGGGAACCATTAACGCACCATTCCCGGATCAAGTGGTGGTGGCGGGCGGCGCTGGCAGTAATGTTATCGCGTTGCTGGATGGCGCGGTGATCGGCGATGTGAATACCGGCGACGGCAGCGATGAACTGATCGTTACCGGCGGCACGCTGAACGGCAGCCTGACAATGGGCAATGGCGCAGCCAATCAGGCTTCAGTGCAGAAAGTGAGTTTGGCCGACACCCGCCACATCACCACCGAAAACGGCGCGGGCAGCACGCTCAACCTCAGCGAGCTAACCGCGCGCGGGGGCTCATTTGCCAGCGATGATGCCAGCAAAGGCACCAATCTCGGCGCGGGCTGGAGCACGCTCAACTTCTTCGCCACCAAATGGACGCTAACCGACAACATCAAACTCGCGCACAGCACCATCAATATCGATTCTGGCAGTACGCTGTTTGCTGGCGATAACGTCAATCCGCTGCTGCAAGGTGCGACCAATGATTCGCTGGTGGTGAATAACGCCGGTGCGCTGGACCTTACTAATGGCGGCAACGCGGCGGCGAATGTATTAACCATTGATGGCGAACTGGCATCGGCGGGCGGTAGCCTGAAGCTCAACTCAACCGCCACGCAGAGTGACAACCTGCGCGTGAACGGCAATGTATCTGGCACAACTTTAATTGAGGATACGCTGGTCGGCGGTCCGCTGCTGGATAGCAATAACGACGGCGTAATTTCCGCCAGTGAAGGTGTGTCGCTGGCGCAGGTCACCAGCAGCGCCAGCGCCTCAAGTTTTGCGCTGAAGGGCGGCTATGTGGCGTCCGGTCCGTGGCAATACGGCTTGGCCAGCTTCGCGCCGGGCAGTTCCACTGCGGGCATATGGGATTATCGACTCGCAAATACTTTTGTCTGTGAAGACGGTTCGCTGTGCCAGCCGCAAGCGGGTAGCAATAAGCGTGCTGCGCGGCTGGCGGTGACGCCGCAGGTGCCATCCTACATCTCCGCGCCGGTTGGTTTGGCGTATTACTCGCTGGCGGTGACCGACGATCTGCATAAACGTCTTGGCGAACTGCGTCAGCAGCAAACCGCGCCCGATGCGGTTGGCGGCGAGATGTTTATCCGCTATCTCGGCTCCAATCTGAAATATCAAAGCAATCGCGGTTTGGCCGATTACGGCTACGACTTCGACCTCGATTACAGCGCGGTGCAACTGGGCGGCAACGTGCTGCGCGCCGACGGCCCGCAAGACAGCCTGCGCGGCGGCGTGGCTTATACGCGCGGTAATACGCGCATTCGCCCTCACGCAGCCGATGGTTACAGCTCCACCAGCTTCGACAGCGACAGCATCTCGCTGTACGGCACCTGGCTGCGCGACAGCGGATTCTACCTGGATGGCTCGTTGAGTTGGGGTTGGTATCGCGGTGAAACCGACATCGCACGACAGAAAGAGGTGGCCTCACCGAAAGGCAACGGCTGGACGGCGTCGGTGGAATCGGGCTATCCGTTTACCTTCGCCAACGGCGTGCGGCTTGAACCGCAGGCGCAAATCACCTGGCTGCAGATGAAAATGGACAGCTTCACCGATCGCGACCGCACGCGCGTGTCGTACAACGATTACGATCAAACCATCGGCCGGCTCGGCGCACGCCTCGATCGGACCTGGCTGGACGCCAGCCAGAATGCCTACACGCCGTACCTTCGCGCCAACTACTACAAAGGCTGGGGCGGCACCGCGAAAACCAAAATCGGTTCGGCGGATGCGGAAGGCAGCCAAACCTTTGAGAGCGGGAAGTTTGGTCAGATGTGGGATGTCGGCTTAGGCGGCAGCGCCACGCTGAATAAGGACGTTGCGCTGTATGCCGAAGCCGATTACCGCAAAGAGATCGATGGCAACGGCGCCAAAGGCTGGCGCTATAACGCGGGCGTGAGGTGGTCATTCTAAGGTCACCATAAATGGCGACCCTACAAAGGATTGGCGCGTTTTTCGTAGGGTGCGCATTCATGCGCACCAGGTTGCCATGAATGGCGATCCAACACTGATGGAATAACTCTTGCATCACCCTGTGCGATAAATCCTATGCACAGGGCGATGTGAGTGAACCTCAACACCTATAAATACTTCAACGAAGTCGCCGCCACGGGATCGATCAGACGGGCGGCAGATCGACTGCACGTTGCGCCTTCGGCTATCAGCCGACAGATCGCATTACTGGAACATACGCTCGGCGTAATGTTGCTGGAACGCACCAACACCGGCATCCGTTTAACCCCCGCAGGTATGATGCTGGAGCGCTTCACGCGCAAGATGTGCCGCGATCTCGACCGTATTCATGAGTCGATTAAAAACCTAAAAGGGCTGCGCGAAGGTGAGGTGAAAATATGGGTAATTGAAGCGGTGGTGCAGGCGATTTTGCCGCGCATCATGACCAGCTTTAATGAAAATTATCCGGCCATTCAATTCTCGATTAATAGCGAATCGTCCGATCGCACCATCGAAGCGATTATCCGCGATGAAATCGATATTGGCATTGTGTTTAACATGGGCGACCGCCCCGGAATTGAAGTCATAAAGCGCTGTCCTGCACCAATTCAGTGCCTGGTTTCTCCCCAGCATCCGCTGGCTCAACATCAATCCCTCAGTCTTGAAGATATTTGCGGCTATCCGGTGGCGCTGCCGGTGTCCAGTTTCGGCATGCGGCAAACCTTCGACAAAGTCACGCGCAGCCTGCATCTCAACCCGCAATCAATCGTGAACACCAATAATCTGGAACTCACCAAAGCAATGGCGATAGCCGGGCGCACCTTAACCATTGGGCCGAAACAAATCGCTGCACGTGAAATAGATCAGCACATGTTGATTGCCATTCCAATTGATAACGAGGCGATGGAATCGGCCAATATCGAGATCTGCGTGCATCGCGACCGCACGCTCTCCTTTGCCGCCCACCAGTTTCTCAAACATGTGTGCCGGGAATTTAATTGATGCGCTTCGTAGGGTCGCCATTCATGGCGACCTGATTAATACGCCACCCTTTCCCGCGTGCTAAAACCGGCAACGCCGTGTGCTGCATTCGATATTACAGCTAGCGGAAACGCGCGTGGTACTTATTAGTCATCGCTGCATACAGGCAAAAATCCATTAAGGGGAAAACGATGCCGAGCATCATGACTAACGGAATTCGCACCCATTACGACATCGCGGGACGTGGTCCGGCCATCATTTTCGTATCTGGTCTCGGCGGCACCGCCGCGTACTGGCAGCCGCAGGTCAATGCCTTCGCGGACGAGTTTACCGTGGTGACCTACGATCAACGCGGCGCGGGGCAATCCGATCATCCTGCTGGCCCGTACAGCATCGAAACACTGGCGGATGATCTGCAGGCACTGATTGCCGGGCTGGAGTTGGATCGCCCGATTTTAGTGGGGCACTCCACCGGCGGTGCCATCGGCCAGATTTTGGCGGCACGCCATCCGCAACTGCTGGCAGGTATGGTGCAGTACGCCAGCTGGGCTAAATCCGACATGCATTTCAACTGGTGCTTCCGCATGCGCCGTGCGCTGCTGATTGGCAGCACGCTGGAAGAGTATGTACACGGCAGCGCGCTGTTTCTCTATCCGCCAGAACATATCAAAGCCAACGCCGAGACTTTATCGCCCGCGCTGCTCGCCTCCGCCACGCGTTTTCCGGCTCGCGATGTGGTGCTGAGCCGCATCGACGCGATTATGGCGCACGATGCCAGCGCGGCACTGCCAAAAATCCAGACGCCAACGCTGGTGATGTGCGCGCAAGATGACATCCTCACGCCGCCGTATCAATCGCGGCTGCTGGCCGAAAACATCCCCGGCGCGCAGCTGAAAATCGTGCCGCAGGGCGGCCACAGTTTTTCGGAAACCGAAACGCCGCTGTTTAACCAAATTACCCGCGACTTTATGGCGAGCCTTCACTCGCCAGCGAACTGAATCGAGGAATCTGACATGACTGATAAGAAGAATGTTGAGTTCGGCGTATTTCTGCCGGTCGGCAACGGCGGCTGGATCACCTCGACTACCAGCCCGCAGCTGCCCGCGACCTACGATTACAACAAACAGGTGGCGATCCTCGCGGAGCAACTCGGTTTTGACTTCGCGCTGTCGATGGCGAAGTGGCGCGGCTACGGCGGCCCATCGCAGCATTGGGACGTGACGCTGGAAAGCCTGACCACCATGGCCGGCATCGCCGAAGCCACCAGCCGCATTGGCGTGTGGGGCACGGTTCACACTATGGTGTTTCATCCAGCGGTAGTGGCAAAAATGAGTGCGGTGCTGGACCAAATCTCTAAAGGCCGTTTTGGCCTGAATATCGTGTCTGGCTCCAATCCCACCGATCAGGGGCAAATGGGCTTGTGGATGGACCTCGATCACGCCGAGCGTTACGAACTGGCCGCCGAGTGGCTGACGGTGCTGAAGCGTTTGTGGACCGAAGATCGCGTTGACCACAAAGGCAAGCACTACGAGCTGGTCGACTGTATGTCAAACCCGAAACCGGCCGCGCCGCCGCCAATTATCTGCGCGGGCGCGTCGGATCGTGGCTTCCTATTCACCATGGATCACTGTACCGGCAGCTTTATGCTCGGTTCGGACCATGATGACTTCATCAAAACCGGGCTGCGTGCCAAAGAGCTGGCCGCGCAGCAGGGCAAACCCGATTTCAAAACCTACGGCTTGTTCACCATCGTACCGGGCGCGACCGATGCCGAAGCGCATGAGCGCGTGGCGCTGTATGACGCGGGCGTTGACACCATCGCGCTGGATAACCAGACGCGCGAATACTCCGGCGATAAGAGCTTTAAGCAGAACACCATGGCGCAGCGCTTTGTTTCGCAGGGCGAGCAGCGCAATTCGATGACGCGCGCCGCATTGGTGGGATCACCAGAAACTATCGGCACCAAGCTGGCCGCCATTATCAAAGGCGCGCAGCTGGATGGCGTAACGGTGATTGTGCCGGACTTTATTGACGATCTGCGTATCGTCGGCACCGAGGTGCTCGAAGTGCTGGAGCAGCACGGCGTCAACACCAACGCGCGAGCCTACCAAAACACATAGGGCCGCTATTTATGGCGACCATATAAACCAGGTGCGCATAAATGCGCACCCTACAAAAAACGCGCCAAACCATTGTAGGGTCGCCATTCATGGCGACCACCATAACGATAAATCCACCTTTTCCGCGATGCGGATTGCCAGGAGTCGAGCGATGAAAATGAAGATGATGTTGGCTGTTGCGGTAGCGGCTGCGATCGGTTGCAGCGCGTTGGCACAAGCAGATGACAGCAAACCGCGCGTCGCGGCGCTGTTCACCCAAACCGTCACCCAAGGTTCCTGGGATATGGCGGGATATGCCGCCTTCAAATCGATGGCTACTAAAGAAGGTTCTACGCCGAGCTATCTCGAGCACACCACTTACGAAGCCGCGCCTTCGGTATTGCGCCAGCTGGCGTCCGACGGCGTGAAGCTGATCATCGCGCACTCATCCGGCTATTCGGCAGCAATCAAAGAAGTGGCGCCGTCATTCCCTAACACCCAGTTCGTGCTCTACTCCTACGAAGGTTCCACCAACAATTTGCCGAACTATTCGGCGTGGTCGGTGGATTGGGATGAGTACGGCTTTGTGCTCGGCGCATTGGCGGCATCAGCGAGTAAAACCGGCCATATAGCGGTGATCAGTGGCGAACCGATTCCCTCGGCGGAGCGCACCGTGCAGTTCATCAAAAAAGGGGCTGCCTACGTTAATCCGAAAGTGGTGGTGGATTCTGCCTATGTCGGCTCGTTCACCGATGTGGCGCGCGCCAAAGAGATTGCGACCGGTGCGATTGCGCGCGGTGCGGATTTCGTCATTCCATCAGCCGACACCGCTGACGCCGGTATTCAGCAGGCCGCCGATGAAGAGGGCGTGTTAACCATCGGTTCCTACACCGACCAAGCCAAATCCTTCCCCAATTCGATCATGACCTCAACGGTGATGAACTTTGATAAATCCTACGCCGATATTGGCAAACATTACGCCGATCACCAGTTAGGCAATCGCATCATCACCGAAAACCTAAAAACCAACGGCTGGACGCTGTCGAAGCCGTTTGCTCACGTCGATAAAGCCGTGCAGGACAAGGTTTTTAAAGTGATGGATGACATCAAGTCCGGCAAGGTCAGGATTGAGGACTAACGCCATGTCCAGCCCGCTCATCGAACTCGATCACGTCTCGAAGCGCTATCCCAATGGCTTCCTGGCGCTGGAAAAGGTGTGTCTGTCGCTGTTCCCCGGAGAGGTTCACGCGCTGCTGGGTGAGAACGGAGCGGGCAAATCTACATTAATGAACATTCTGTACGGCGTGCATGAGCCGAGCGAAGGCGGCGTGCTGATGGGCGGTCGGCAGGTCATTCACCGGCGACCGGCCGATGCCATTGCTAACGGCATTGGCATGGTGCATCAGCATTTCAAACTGGTAGCGCCATTTAGCGTGGCGGAGAACCTCGCGCTGGTGGCACGCGGCGATCGGCGCAAAGCCTTTCGTCGCCACGCCGATATCCGCGCCTTTATGCAGCGTTACGGCGTTGATCTGGATCCGGCGGCGATTGTCGGCCACTTGCCGCTGGCGTTGCAGCAACGGGTGGAGATCCTCAAAGCGCTGGTTAATGACACGCGCGTGCTGTTGCTGGATGAGCCGTCCACCATTCTGACGCCCGCTGAAATCACCGCACTTTACGCCACGCTGCGCCGCATCTGTGCCAGCGGAACGGCGGTTGCGG
Source organism: Pantoea sp. SOD02 (assembly GCF_024707505.1). Lineage (GTDB taxonomy): Bacteria > Pseudomonadota > Gammaproteobacteria > Enterobacterales > Enterobacteriaceae > Pantoea > Pantoea symbiotica. The sequence goes on from NZ_CP102605.1 coordinate 350,050, forward strand.
TGGTGACGCATAACGTCGATGAAGTGCTGGCGAATGCCGATCGTTACACCATTCTGCGCCGTGGCAAAACCAACGGCAGCGGATTAACGCACAGCTGCACGCCGGATGAGCTGGTGGAGCGCATTGTCGGACGCGCCGTCAGCAGCGGCACACGGCTCGGCCAGCACCGCAGCGGCGGCGCAGAGCAGATGCGCCTCAGCAACATTCAGCTGCGGCCTGGCAGCGGTTCACCAGGTTTGCACGACATCAACCTCACGCTGGCGGCGCGCGAAGTGGTAGGCGTAGCGGGCGTGGAAGGCAATGGACAAAGCGAACTGTTCGCTATTCTGGCAGGTGAGCTGCAACCGGAAGGCGGCGAAGTGGTGCGATCCAGTGACAATGTCACGTTAGCGCTAGTTCCGCAGGATCGCCATCACGAAGGTTTATCGCTGGATCTGCCGGTGTCACACAACTTGCTCTATCCCGAAATTATGCGAGGCGCATATCGCCGCGCTGGATTACTCGATCACAAAGCGATTGCCGCGCGCGCCGAGGAGATGATCGCGCAGTCGGATATTCGCACCCATTCGCACGCCAGCCCGGCGCGTTCGCTGTCTGGCGGCAATCAGCAAAAGATCGTGGTGGCGCGTGCGCTGGCGCAGGACGCGTCGATTATCGTGGTGTATCAGCCAACGCGCGGCCTGGATATGGCAGCGGCAGAAGCGGTGCTGATGCGCCTTGCCGAGGCGGCAGATGCCGGCACCACCGTGATTATCATCTCTTCGAATATTGAAGAGTTGATCCGCGTTTCGGATCGCATCGTGGTGATGAACGGCGGCAGGATTACTGGCGCAGTAGCGGGAGATGAGATGAATATTGAACGAATTGGCACCCTGATGACGTCGGGGCGCGCTGCGCAGCTCGCAGGAGGTTTGCATGTCTGATTCCGTCACATCGCTGGCACAAACCAGCGCCTCATTGCGCCGCATACTCGCGCAGCTCAGCGCATCACGATCGTTGTGGATCACGCTCAGCGCTTTTGTCGGTTCGCTGATCATCGGTTTAGCGCTGATTGCGGCCATGGGCGTGCCGATGCGGGCGGCAATGTCCACCGCGTTTGACGGCGCGTTTGGCACGTTGCGCGCGCTGTCCGATACGCTGGTATTTATGACGCCGCGTCTGCTGGTGGCGCTGGGCGCACTGATCGCCATTCGTGGCGGCATGTTTAATCTCGGCGGCGAAGGGCAACTGCAGATGGGCGCGATTGGTGCGATGCTGCCGTTTCTGGCCTTTGGTGATGTTGGTGCGGCGCTGCTGCCGCTGTCGATCCTCAGCGGGGCGCTGTGCGGTGCGTGCTGGGGAGCGATTCCGGCTCTGCTGAAAGTGTGGCGTGGCATCGATGAAATCATCGTCACGCTGATGATGAATTTTATCGCCATCTACCTGCTGAAATATCTGGTGCAAGGTCCAATGCGACCGGCCAACTCGAACTTCAATATGTCGGCGCAGCTGCCCGCCGATGGCGTATTTCAGCAGGTGATAGAAGGCACGCGTTTGCATGCTGGCGTGTTCCTCGCGCTGCTGATCGCGCTGGCGGTGTGGGTGATGCTTAATCACAGCGCTTTTGGCCTGAAACTGCGCGCCAGCGGGCAGAGTCCGCGCTTTGTGCGCTTACAGGGGCAATCCGCCGCCAAAACCGTGCTCTCCAGCATGGCGATCTCCGGCGCAGTGAGCGGCCTCGCCGGCACCTTTGAAGTGCTCGGTGTGCAATATCGGCTAATTGATGGCTTCTCATCGGGCCTTGGCTTTGAAGGCTTAGCGGTGTCGTTTCTGGCCGGATTGCAGCCGTTTGGCGCAGTGATCGTCTCGCTCTACTTCGGTGCCATCAACAGCGCTGCGCTGGCGCTGCAAACCACTTTTTCGATTCCTGCGGCGCTCGCTGATGTGCTCGGCGGCATGCCGATTCTGATTCTGGCGGTGCTGAGCGGCGTGATGCTGGTGAAAGGGAGGCCGGTATGGAATTCAACACTGTAACCCTGGCGCTGTTCCTGGCGGGTGGATTGCGGCTGTGTGTGCCTGTGTTACTGGCGGCGCTGGGTGAAACCGTTTCCGAACGCGCGGGCGTGTTCACTATTGGGCTGGAAGGCTTGATGCTGTTTGGTGCATCGGCTTCGGCACTGGGACTGGCGTTGACCGGCTCGCCGGTGATGGCGCTGGGTGCGGGCATGTTGGGCGGATTGCTGGCTGCGCTGATGCTGGCATTAGGCACGGTGCTGGCACGCGCCAACCAGATCGTGATGGGCATCGGCTTCAATCTGTTCGCGATTGGCGCGACCTCGCTGATTCGCCAGCTGTGGCTGAGCGGTGCGCCTGCTGCCGGATCGATGCGCTCGGTTTCGATGCTCAAGCTGCCGGGCTTATCCGATTTGCCGGTGGTAGGTCGTGCGCTGTTTTCCCAGAGCCCGGTGTTCTATCTGGCGGTGGTGATCGCCATTGCGCTGTGGTGTCTGCTGCGTTTTACCCGCGCCGGATTGCTACTGCGTGCGGTGGGTGAAAACGCCTTAGCGGCCGATGCCGCCGGGCATTCGGTGCTGCGCATTCGCTTCAGCGCCACGCTGTTCACCGGACTAATGGCGGGCTTGGGCGGCGCTTACCTGTGCATCGTGGCTTCTGGTGGCACCTTCGTCGACAACATGACCGCCGGACGCGGCTATCTGGCCATCGCCATCACCATTTTTGCCCGTTGGATGCCGTTGCGCGTGCTGATGGTCGCCATCGTGTTGGGTCTGCTCGAAGCCTTACAGTTCCAGGGACAATATCTTGGCGTGGATATCGCGCCGTCGCTGCTGATGGCGATGCCATTTGTGGTGGCGCTGATTGCCTGGATCATGATGGGCAAAGCCGGTGCGGCACCGGGAGATTTAGGCCGACCTTTCTTACGTAATTCAGGGCGTTAATCTTTTAATTTTCAGGAGAAACAGATGAATCAGGCAATTAATCCCGAAGGTTGGATCATCGGTAAAACCGCGACCGGCCTCAATCACCTCAACTGGGGCGTAAAAGCGGGCAATCATGTTTATGTCGCAGGAATGTTATCGACCGACCCGGTGGATGGCAGCATCGTGGGTATCGGCGATATCGAAGTGCAGACGCGCCGCGTGCTCGATAGCATCAAAGTGGTGCTGGAAGCGGCGGGCAGCAGCATGGATCACGCAGTAATGAATCAGATCTTCCTGCGCGACCTCGATGATTACCACAAATTCAACGAAATCTACGTCACCTATTTCCCCGCGCTGCTGCCCGCCCGTTTCTGCGTGAAGCTGGAGATGGTGCGCCCCGAGTTTCTGGTGGAAATCGCCACCACGGCAGTGATTCCAGCGTAACTCCGTAGGGTCGCCATTCATGGCGACCAGGTGCGCATAAATGCGCACCCTACAAAACCGGCGCAGGACAGTTGTAGGGGCGCCATTCATGGCGACCGCTGCAAAGTAATAATGAGGAAATTCACATGCAATACCGATATCTCGGACGCAGCGGGCTAAAAGTGTCCGAAATCTGCCTTGGCACCATGATGTTTGGCGGTGCCACTGACGAAGAAACTTCGCGCCGCATTATTGCCGATGCGCGTGACAGCGGCGTCAACTTCATCGACACCGCCGATATGTACAACAAAGGCGAATCCGAGCGCGTGGTAGGTCGAGCGATTGCCACAGATCGAGATAACTGGGTACTGGCAACCAAAGTCGGCAACCCGATGGGCGATGGCCCGAATCAGCGCGGTATGTCGCGCAAGTGGATTCGCGAAGCGGTGCACGGATCGCTGAAGCGTCTCGGCACCGATTACATTGACGTGCTTTACATGCACAAAGCGGATTTCAACGCGCCTCTGGAAGAGATGGTGCTGGCGTTTGCCGATCTGATTCGCGAAGGCAAAATCGGTTACTTCGCGGTCTCCAACTTTAAAGCGTGGCGTCTGGCGGAAACCGTACGCCTGGCGCGCGAAGCAGGCATTGCCGGACCGGTTGCCACGCAGCCGCTGTATAACCTCGCTAACCGTGAAGCCGAGGTGGAAATTCTGCCATCGGCAGCCTATTTCGGTGCAGGCGCGGTGTGTTACAGCCCGCTGGCACGCGGCATCCTGACGGGAAAATATCGCGTGGGTGCCGCACCCGACAGCGACAGCCGCGCCGGGCGTGCCGATCCGCGCATGATGGAAGCGGAATGGCGTCCGGAATCACTTAAAGTAGCAAGTGAACTGGCGGCTTACGCAGAACGCAGCGGACGTCAGCCCGCGCATGTGGCGCAGATGTGGGTGATGCGCAATCAGTTGGTGACCAGCACGCTGGTGGGGCCGCGCACTTTTGAGCAGTGGCGGGATGGCATTGCCGCGCTGGATTGTCCGTGGTCAGCGGAAGACGAAGCGTTCTGCGATCGGCTGGTTTCGCCGGGTAAAGGCTCCAGCCTTGGTCCGGTCGATCCGCATCATCCTGTTGAGGGCCGAATCGTGCGCGAGCGTGTGTTATGACTGAAAACCCTATTATCCTGGCCGATGCCTATCGTGGTGGCATGCGCCAACTGGCGGCGGGCGTGTGCCTGATTACTGCCAGCTATCAGGGACAACCTGGCGGCATGATCGCCACGGCGGTAACGTCAGTCAGCGCTGAACCGCCGACTTTGCTGGTGTGCGTGAAGCGCAGCGCATCCCTGTTTGCCATGATTGCCGAGAGCGGACGCTTTTGCGTTAACGTATTATCCGCTGATGCACAGGCGTTAGTGGATGTATTCAGCAATTCCGCCCGCCGCGATGAGCGGTTTCAACACGGTGAATGGCTGATGGCGGTCAACGGCGCGCCGCTGTGTGCGGAATCACTGGTGTCGTTTGAGTGCAGTCTGGCGAAAACCGTGGATTGGCATACGCACGCGATTTTTCTCGGCGAAGTGACCGCAGTGCTGCATCCGCGTAGTGATGCGGCACCAATGGTGTATCACGATCGGGGATTTCATCAGTTGGTGTAGCGTGGTCGCCATAAATGGCGACCCTACAACGGCAACATAATCACTACATCAATCTCCAGCAGCAGTTCCGGCTCAGCCAATGCGGCGATTTGGAATAGCGTGCTGGCGGGCAATTCCAGACCGGCAAAAAACTGCTGGCGCACCGGGTGAATTTCCGCCACCAGTGCTAAATCCGTCACATAGGTGGTGGTGCGTACAATCCAGTCGCGCTGCGCGCCCAATCCTTCCAGCAAGCGGTCGATATTGGCATAAACCTGCTCGACCTGTTGCTTCATATCGCCAACACCCACCACGTCACCGTTTTCATCCCACGCCACCTGGCCAGTAGGAAACACCGGCGTGCCCGGACGAATTTTTACGTGATTGTAATAGCTGCGCGCCTTCAAGCCAGCGGGATTAATGATGCTCATCATGCTCCTTAATTGTGGGTCATTTCGGGCCAACAAGAGATTAAGGCTAACATTGACCAGAGCCAGCGTGTAATCGTATTTCGGCGACACGGTGTTGCGCGATAAGCAACGCGGTTTGCAGTAGGCTTAAATTTGCAGGTGCATTACGCGTTAAATATTAAAGCGCGCACCAGGCTGCATTTTCCCAACGTAGGGTCGCCATTCATGGCGACCTAAATCATCAGCCATGCGCTTGCTGCGTGCGCCGATCCCTCACCGTGACATACAAAAATGCCAGCACGAACAGCGTCGCGTAGATCACTACAATGGTTGGCCCCGGCGCGCTATCGAGAAAGAACGAGGCGTAAACACCGCTGAAACCCGTCACCACGGCAATGCCAATCGCCAGCAGCATCACCTGCACGAAACGACGCGCCAACAGCAAGGCAATAGCGCCAGGCGCGATCAGCATCGAAATTGACAGAATTACGCCCACCGATTTCAGCACGGCGACAATGGTCAGCGAGATCAAACACAGCAAGCCGTAATGCATCAGTTTACCGTTGATGCCGCAGGCGCGCGCCTGATTGGGATCGAACGCGTGCAGCAGTAAATCGCGCCACTTGACGCCAATCAGCACGCTGACAATCACCGCGATGGCCGCGGTCTGGATGATATCCGCCAGGCTGATGCCCAACATATCGCCGAACAAAATGTGGTCGAGATGCACTTCAGGCTGCAATTTCAGATACAGCACTAAACCGGCGCCAAACATGCCGGAGAAGACGATGCCCATCACCGTGTCGGGTTTGATGCGGCTGTTCTCGCTGATGTAGCCAGTCGCGACGGCGCACAGCATCCCGGCGACAAACGCGCCGATGGCGTACGGCAAGCCAATTAGCCAGGCGATCACCACGCCGGGAAACACCGCGTGGCTCATCGCATCACCAAGCAATGACCAACCTTTCAGCACCAGAAACGCCGACAGCATCGCGCACGGCAGCGACAGTACCAAGGTAGTGATGAGCGCCATGTTCATGAATTCGAACTGGAAAGGACTCAACAATAATTCAGCCATTTACGCCGTCCTCCAGGGTCTGACGCGCACGACGGCGCGCCGCCAGCACGCCATGTTTTGGCGCGAAGACAAAGGCCACTAAAAATACCAGCGTTTGTGCCACCACAATCACGCCGCCGGTCGCGCCATCAAGGAAGTAGCTGCTCCATGCACCGAGGAAACTGGTGATGCTGCCTATAGCGACGGCGATCATTAACAGACGCGGGAAACGATCGGTCAGCAGATAGGCGGTCGCGCCGGGCGTCACCACCAGACAAATCACCATAAACGCGCCGACGGTTTGCAGCGCGGCGACGGTGGACGCAGAGAGAAGGGTAAAGAACAGGATCTTCAGCCGCAGCGTATTCAAACCGAGTGAACGCGCGTGGCTTTCGTCAAAGAAGGTCACCATCAGATCTTTCCACTTCAGCAGCAGAATGGTCAGGGTGATAAAGCCAATCGCGCCGAGCTGCCAGATATCGGCGGGCGCAACCGACAAAATATTACCTAGCACGATGGTTTGGATATTCACCGAAGTGGGATTAAGCGACACCAGAAACAGGCCGATGCCGAAAAACGACGAGAAGATCAGGCCGATGATGGCATCTTCTTTTAAGCGCGTACGCTGATTGAGGAACAGCATGCTGCCCGCCGCCAGCCCGCCGGAGAGAAACGCGCCGAGTGAAAAGGGCAGTCCAAGCATATACGCGCCCGCCACGCCGGGCACAATCGAGTGCGACAGCGCATCGCCAATCAGTGACCAGCCTTTCAGCATCAGGAAGCAGGAGAGAAAGGCGCAAATCGCGCCGACCAGCGCCGAGATCCACATCGCATTCAGCATGTATTGATAGCCAAACGGCTCAATAATCCACGACATGGTTCGCTCCCCGGTCCTGATTTTTGTCTTTCATCAGCTGCATTAATACCGCGTTACGCTCATGCAGCGCGCCATCAAAGGTCTGCGCCAGATTATCGGCGGTGAAAGTCTCATGCAGCAGGCCGCTCGCCAGAACGGTGTTTTTCACCAGCACGCAGCGATCGCAGAAATCGGGGATGGCGTTGAGATCGTGAGTGGAAACCAGCATGGTGCGGCCTTCGTCGCGCAGCTCTTTTAGCAGAGCAATAATCGCGGCTTCGGTTTTGACATCCACGCCGGTAAATGGCTCATCCAGCAGGATAATTTGCCCACTTTGCGCCAGCGCGCGCGCCAGAAATACGCGTTTCTTTTGCCCGCCCGACAGCTCGCCAATCTGACGATGGCGATAAGCGCTCATTCCCACGCGTTCCAGTGCCTGATCTACGCTCAGTTTATCGGCGGCGCGCGGAATACGCAGCATGCCCATATAGCCGTAGCGGCCCATCATCACCACATCTTCCACCAATACCGGGAAGCTCCAGTCGACTTCCTCCGCTTGTGGAACATAGGAAACGATGTTGTGTTTCAGCGCCTTATTGGCCGGCAAACCGGCCAGCGTTACCGCACCCGATGAGAGCGGCACAAATCCCATGATCGCTTTGAACAGCGTGGATTTGCCGGAACCGTTAACACCAATCAGCGCGGTGATGCTGCCCGCTGGCACGCTAAAAGAGGCTTTGCGCAGCGCCGTATGGCCGTTGCGATAGGTGACACCGACATTCTCGACGATTAAACCTGCGGCTGGGTTCATTTCTGGCTTCCTTCTGTGATGCCTTTCACCACGGTTTCAGTGGTGACGCGCAAGAGATCCAGATAGGTCGGCACCGGGCCATCGCTGTTGCTCAGCGAATCGACGTACAACACGCCGCCGTAATGAATGCCGGCTTCACGCGCCACTTGCTGCGCGGGTTTGGCAGAGATGGTGCTTTCACTAAAGATGGCAGGAATTTGATGATCGCGCACCGCATCGATCACTTTACGCACCTGCTGCGGCGTGCCTTGTTGATCGGCGTTAATCGGCCATAAGTAGAGCTCTTTCAAACCGAAATCGCGCGCCAGATAAGAGAACGCACCTTCACTGGTCACTAACCAGCGTTTATCGGCGGGCAGCTTGTCGATAGCGGCACGCATCGGCGCGATGGTCTGCTGAATCTGCGCTTTGTAACGCTCGGCGTTGGCCTGATAAATGGCGGCATTGGCAGGGTCGTATTTCTGCAGTGCGTTACGGATGTTATCGACGTAGATCAGCGCGTTATCCGGCGACATCCACGCATGCGGGTTGGGTTTGCCGTTGTACGGGCCTTCGGTGATGCCCATCGGCTCAATGCCTTGCGTCACGGTAACCTGCGGCACATCCTTGAGACGCTGGTAAAAGCGGCTGAACCACAGTTCCAGATTAAAGCCGTTTACCAGGATCAGATTGGCACCCTGCGCGCGACGAATATCGCCTGGCGTGGGTTGGTATTCGTGGATTTCTGCGCCGGTTTTGGTAATCGACGTCACGTCCGCCGCATCGCCCGCGACGTTTTTCGCCATGTCGGCGATCACCGTAAAAGTGGTCACCACTTTGAGTTTTTCAGCCGCTGACGCAGTAAACGCGCTGAGTGACAGCACGATCGCAATCGCAGGCAAAAAGCGTTGAGTGAACATGATCATCTCCAGAGAAATATAGCCAATGCTATAATATATAGCTGATGCTATCTATATGAGTCATTTTTGTTCACAACGCCAGTATCTAGACGAAAATTTACGAAAGGGGAACGGTAAATAAAGGCAGGATTTTGTAGGGTGCGCATTCATGCGCACCTGGCAGCAATTCACTTTTAGATAGGCAGCGCATCAATCAGCTGGCGTCAAAAATCACATACAACTTGCGCATGGTGTTCTCAATTACCCAGGTGCCTTCGGTATTGGCTTCAAAGAACAACGAATCGCCGGGTTTGAAGTGCAGCGTCTCTTCGCCATCCGGCGTGAAAGAGCCGTTGCCGTTGAGGAAGTGCATGATTTCGGCCTGTTTCACCGAGCGGCGATAGGAACCGACGCCGCATTCGAAGATTCCGGTATCGATATCTTCTTTACCGGGAATCACCTTCTGAATACCGGATAACCCAATGCTGCCGGTGCCAGGCAAACCTTCTACGCTGCCCCAATCTTCCATCGATGCAATGGTGGCGGGTTGCGTTATTTTTTGGACTTTCATTCTTTTCCTCTGAAGTAGGTGTTGTGCGGTTATTTATCCGCGGTCGCCATAAATGGCGACCCTACGGGGTTTGTCCGGCAGCAGGCGCAGGTGGTGGAGACCACGTTGCCCAGTACGCGGCGCAGGAAATCCTGGGTGCGTGGCTCCTGCGGTTTAAGCAAGATTTGATCGGCGGGGCCTTGCTCGACAATCTGCCCGCTGTGCAGGAAACAGACGCGGTCAGCGACTTCGCGCGCGAACTGCATTTCATGCGTCACCACAATCATTGTCATGCCTTCACGCGCCAGATTGCGCATCACCTGCAGCACTTCGCCGACTAATTCCGGATCGAGCGCTGAGGTTGGCTCATCAAACAATATCGCTTTCGGTTGCAGCGCCAGCGTGCGGGCAATCGCCACGCGCTGCTGCTGACCGCCGGAAAGTTGCGTTGGCCACGCGTTGATCTTCTCCGCCAGCCCCACCATCGCCAGCAGATCTTTAGCGCGCTTCTCCGCCACATGACGCGGTTCGCCATTGACGTGAATCGGGCCTTCCATCACGTTCTCTAACACGCTGCGATGCGGAAACAGGTTGAAGCGCTGAAACACCATGCCAATTTGCCTACGCAGATCGTTTATGCTTTTGTGTTTGTTATTGACGCGCTGGCCCAGCACGTTGATGTCGCCGCCTTCGTAAGTTTCCAGGCCATTGATGCAGCGCAAAATGGTTGATTTCCCGGAACCCGACGGGCCGATCAAACACACCACTTCACCTTCGCTGACGTTGAAACTCACGCCTTTTAGCACTTCGACATGGCCGAATTTTTTGTGCACATCACGAATTTCAATCATCTCAGGCTCCTTTAATCTGGCGTTTTTCCAGCTGCTTAGTCAGCGCCAGCAACGGCAGGCACAGCACCAGATAGAGCAGCGCCACCAGCGTATACACCGTGGTGTTATCGAAGGTGGAAGCGGCAATCAGCTGGCCCTGACGCGTCATTTCGGTGACGGCGATGGTGGAAGCCAGCGCGGAATCTTTCAGCATCATCACCAGCGTATTGCTATAAGGCGGCAGGGCGACGTGAAACGCCTGCGGCAGCACCACGCGGCGCATCGCTTTCGGGAAACTCATGCCCATTGAGCGCGCGGCTTCGAGTTGGCCGCGATCCACCGATTCAATGCCGGCGCGGAAAATCTCAGCGATATAGGTTGAAAAGCAGAAGGCGATACCGATCACGCTGGCCTGAAATGACGACAGCGTGATGCCAATATCGGGGAAGACGAAATAGATATAAAACAGCACCACAATCATCGGTAGGCCGCGCGTAATATTAATTACGGTCGCAATCGGCCAGGAAATTATTTTCCACGGACACATCTTCGCCGCAGCAAAAATCAGTCCCAATGGTGTGCTGATTATCAGGGACAAAATGGTGATGTAAATCGTCATTTCGGCCCCTTTCAACAGGAAGGGCAGATAAACGTGAATACTACTCCAATCCATGATAATCCCCTGCAGATAAATTTCATTATAATGAATATCCTCGATGACGAATCACTGTCAATCTTTACCCGCCGAACAGAGATAGCTTTTACTTATTGTCGTCATACGAATAGGCTATAGGTTAAATAACGCTTGTTATCAAAGGGGTTAATCCTGAATTGTGAATTAACGCAGTGTGATTAAATAAAACATTGACAGACACCTAACTAATTTCATTATAGTGAAAATGACGTTCGCCCTTTTCATTTGATTCAGGAGTGAGTTATGTCTGCTAAACGTTCCCGGTTAATATTCGCGTGTCTGGCGGCTGCATTCAGCCTCAATGCGCAAGCGGCGGCGCTGACCGCCGGTTCACCGCCTTCCAGTGCGCCAACCACTTTTCTCGATACCCAAAGCGGCAAAATTGAAGGCTTTATGCCGGATGTGGCAGCCGAAGTGGCGAAGCGCCAGCACCTCGATATTAATTACACCGCCATCCCATTCTCCACGCTGATTCAATCGGTGATTGCCGGCAAAATCGACATGATTGTGGCCGGTATGACGCCCACCGAAGAACGTGCGAAACGCATTACGTTTTCGCAGCCGGTGACCGCATTTGGCGCGGGTTTGGTGGTGCGTGACGACAACAAAAAGACCTATAACTCGTGGCAGGATGTAAAAGGTGACATCGTCGGCACCATGGCGGGCACCGATTACACCCAAAGCCTGATGGCAAGCGGCATCGCCAAAGAGGTGAAGGTGTATGACAGTCCGGCGGATATGACGCGCGATTTATCGCTCGGACGAATTGCGGCGGGCATGAATGATTATCCGATCCTGAAAGCGCAGGAAAAAGCCGGCGGCCTGAAAGGCATGCACGTTATCGACGGTTATAAACCCGAACATGTTTCGCCGATGGCGTTTGGCGTGAAAAAGGGCAACGACCAATTAATGGCGCAGATTAATAGCGCGCTGACTGCGATGAAAGAAGACGGCACTTTGCAAACCATTAAAACCAAATGGGGCATGCCATAACGTCGTTGCGGCATATTTTGCTGTCTCGCACCGGTAATTTCAGCGATAAACACAGTATCAGGGAAATAAACGCGGCGACTGCGCTGTGCGAAATTGGATAAAGTTATCCGCTGGAAGGGTAAAAACCGATGAAGAAAGTGAGTATCAGTGACGAAGCAACGGATGCGCAGGACGCGGATATTGGATCGCGCCTGAAACGGATTCGTAAGGCGCGCAATATGACCATCACTGATTTGGCGCAGCTGGCGAATGTGTCTGCTGGCGCTATCAGCCAGATCGAGCGCAACCTGACCAATCCCACCGTGCGCGTGTTAGAGCAGCTGAGATTGGTGTTGAAAGTGCCGCTTTCAGCCTTCCTGGAAGAGAATCAAACCAATCTGCGCGGCGCGGAACATTATGTGCGTCGTGCCATTGAACGGCCGCATTTCAATGTCGGCAAACGCGGCATTTCCAAGGAGATGCTGTCGCCGTCAGGCGATCACGATTTGCAGTTTATGTTCATCAATGTGCCGCCGGGCGTGCGTTCCGATGAGATGTTGATGGGCAAGGGCGAGAAGGCCGGTTTGGTGATGGAAGGTGAGCTGACGCTGGAGATCGATGGTGACAGTGCCATCTTAACTGCGGGCGACAGCTTCCAGTTCCAGAGCCATTTACCGCACAACATTTTTAACCATAGCGCGAGTGAAGCCAGAGTGTTGTGGATCATGCACATTCCCTCTGAACATCATTTGTAATTTCGTCACCGACGTGGCGTGCAGGACTTGAGACGATGCGCATAAAAATCAATGCAGTAGCAGACAGTGAACGCTTTCCCGAATCCGTTGATGTGATTGTGATTGGCGGCGGCATTATTGGCACATCGGTGAGTTACGAACTGGCAAAACAGGGCGTTTCCGTGGCGCTGTTTGAAAAGGGCGTGATCGGCGGCGAGCAATCCGGTCGTAACTGGGGCTGGGTGCGCCAGCAAAACCGCGACCTGTATGAGCTGCCGATGGCGATGCGCAGTTTGCAGCGTTGGGATGAGTTGAGCAGCGAAATCGGCCTCGATCTCGGCTTCTCGCGTCAGGGCATTACTTACGGCACGCAGAGCGAAACCGATTTGGCGCGCTGGGAAGCGTGGGGCAAACAGGCGCAGCAAATTGGCTTCGTTAGTCATCTGATGACCGCGCAAGAGACGCGCGAACGCATCGGCAACAATGCGCCGTGGATTGGCGGCGTGTGGTCGCCTAGCGATGGTCGCGCGGAGCCGTCACTGGCGGCACCGGCGATTGCGACCGGCGCGAAAAACCTCGGCGCATCGATCCAGCAAAACTGCGCGGTACGCGGACTGGATGTTTCCGGCGGACGCGTGACCGGCGTCTGGACCGAGCGCGGCTTGGTGAAAGCCAACCGCGTGATCTGCTGCGGCGGCGCGTGGAGTTCGCGCTTCTGCAAGCAATACGGCATCGAACTGCCGAGCGCCAATATTCTGGGTACCGCGTTCAAAACCACGGCGGCGCCTGAGGTGATCAAAGGTTGTCTCAGCACCGGCGGTTTGTGCATTCGTCGTCGTCAGGATGGCAGCTACACCGTGGCGCTCTCCGGACGCGGGCAGATTGACCTCGCACCGCAAAACATCCGTTACGCCACCAAGTTCTATCCGATGTTTCGCAGCAAGATCGCCAAGAAGCTGAAGATGCGCATTAATGGCTCGTTCTTCAACGGCCCGGAAGCCGCTGGTTCGTGGTCTAATCAAGGTGTGTCGCCGTTTGAGAAGATCCGCACTCTCGATCCGGCACCGGATAACGGCATTGTGCAGGAAGCGATGCAGGCGCTGGTGCAGCTCTATCCGGAGTTGAACGGTATTAAAGTGGATCACGCGTGGGGCGGCTGGATTGATACCACGCCTGATCTGGTGCCAGTGATTGATGAGATGACCAGCATGCCGGGCTTGTTTATCGCCTCCGGCTTTAGCGGCCACGGTTTTGGTATCGGGCCGGGCGCAGGCTTGCTGTGCGCGCAGATGGTGAATAACAAACCGTTGTTCACCGATATGAAGCCGTACAGTCTGGCGCGTTTCGCCAAAGGTCAGGCGATCCGTGAACCGCAGATGATGTGATTACAACCCTACGATCGCACCGATATTTTTCCAGGTCGCCATTAATGGCGACCCTACAAAACCGTGTGATCATTCTGATGCTTATTCCGACCGTAGGGTCGTCATTCATGACGACCTTTCCGATAACCGCACAATACTTTTTCCAGGTCGCCATAAATGGCGACCCTACAAATCACACATCCAACCGGTGAATCACGTTCACAAACTCATGTACGCCGCTGTTAATTTCCCGCAGGCTGCGTGACAGCACGCTGATTTTATCCTGCTCGGTCACCACAAACTGCTTCACCTCATTGAGCTGCTGCTCCATCTGCGCGATCAAACTGGCGTTGTGTTCCACCACCTGCGTGATCTGTTTGGTGGCGCTGGAGGTGGATGCCGCCAAACGTCGTACTTCGCCCGCCACCACGCTGAATCCGCGTCCCGCTTCACCCGCGCGTGCCGACTCAATTGCCGCATTCAGCGCCAGAATATTGGTTTGTGAGGCAATCAGGTTGATAGTCTCGACCACCTCGCTAATGCTTTTCGCCGAAGCATTGAGTTCGGCACCAATTGCCGTCGCCGCATTTACCTGCACCGCCACCAATCCAGAGTTGCGGATGGTTTCATCCAGCACCTCATTGGCGTTATCGGTGATTTGTGAGGTCTCTTCAGAGGTCGTCAGCGCAATGTCGGCTACGCGCTTGGCCGCTTCCACTCGCGCGGTGATATCCGAAGCGATTTTGATCACCTTGTAGACCTTGCCATCCGCGTCATACACCGGGTTGTAACTGGCCTCAAGCCAGATACGTTCGCCGCTGGCGGTTTTGCGTTCGAAGCGGCCAACAAAGTGTTCACCTTTGGCCATCTTGCGCCAGAAGTCCGGATTTTCGCGGTAGAAGTTATCGAAGCAGAAAATGCGATGATGTTGCCCAACAACCGAATCCAACTCATATCCCATGTGCTTGAGGAAGTTATTGTTGGCCGTGAGGATTTGACCATCCGGCGTAAATTCGATTACCGCCATCGAAAGGTCCAGCGCGGTGATCACCGCTTCTTTGTGCTCCAGCTCCTGATGACGTTCTGTAATATCCGAAGCCACCTTGATCACTTTGTAAACATGGCCTTTGTCATCGCTCACCGGGAAATAGGTGGCGCTGAGATAGAAGCGCTGGCCTTGCTTATTGAAGCGCTCAAAAATGCCAGTTACCGATTCGCCGGACGCCAGCGTTTGCCAGAAGGCGAGGTAGTTGGAAGATTGGCTGTGTTGCGGGCTGCAGAAGATGCGGTGATGTTTCCCCTGAATCTCATTCAGCTGGTAGCCGGTGGTGGCGAGGAAGAGGTGATTGGCAGTGAGAATCTCGCCGTTGGGCGTAAATTCAATCCATGCCACATGCTGTTTGATCGCATTGATATCTTTAACCACATCGCCACTTTTATAAAACGGCAAGGTAAGACTCGACTTTTTCACACCAAACATGGGAAGCCTCAGGCGATTATTGTGCTGTTGAACGTAAGGCGTGCAGCACCAATCTGCTCACGTTCAGGACGTGTCGCTTAGGCTGCCCGCAGATCCCCTTCGCCGTACACTTCAAAGTGTCTCTGTGCGCCGCAGCGCCGCATGGGGGTATTTAATTAACCGACCTGATGTTTTCAAAAGTACCGATCAGAGCGTAGTCGAACTCTGCATCGTTAGTTATCGGCGGCCTTATTTAAAGGTTTAATTTAAATGCATGTAAAAGAGCTGTTCATAAACTTTGGTTAATTTGCCGCTGCAAACTGGCATAACGCCTCCTTCCTGACTAAACAGTTAAACGTCCTTGATATTTTCCTTACGCATTCCTGATGCGATGTTGCGGGTTCGCTTGATGCGCGGACCTAACCTTTTGCCGGTCAGACGACGTAACTCTGGCCCATCACGGAGTTGATGATGAACAACCACAAATCTGCGCTTTCTGCTGTCGCCATCGCCACACTTAGCGCGTTGCTGACGCCTGCTCCCGCGCTGGCATGGGATAGCCTGACCGTGTTTGGCGATAGCCTGAGTGATAGCGGCAACGTGGGCCGCTTTACCTTCGACGGTGCACAACATCCTTTATATGACGAGATTCTTGCCGCGCATTTAGGCGAGGACTTGCAACGTTCTACACTGGGCGGCAGCAATTATGCGCAGGGCGGCGCGGTGTCGGTGCCGAAGCTCGATCCTGATCTAAACACTCAGGATCAACTGGCGGGTTATCTCGCCTCAACCGGCGGCCGCGCTGACAGCAATGGTTTGTACATACATTGGGTTGGAGCCAATGATATTGCCGCTGCCGTCACCAATCCCTTAACCGCCAGCGAGACCATCAGCAACAGCGCCAATCAATCGGTTGCACAGATCAAAACTTTGCTGGATGCCGGTGCGGGAGCGGTGATTGTGCCAACGGTACCGCAACTCGGTTCAACGCCTTATATGATCCAAACGGTGCTGCGCGTGTTGGGCACCGCAGCCACGCCAGCGATGGTGGCGGCGTTTCAGTCGCTGGATAGCGTCACCACGCCAGATAAAGCCGCGCGGCAACAGGCGGTGCAGGATGCGTTTACGCAAGCCGCAGGCGAAGTCTCTTCTGTTCCGGCGGTGCGTGACGCGCTGGCGCAGCAGCTTTACACCGCATGGCAGGAACTCAGCGAGCAGGTTACTGCGCTTTCCGACGGCTATAACCAGCAGGAAGAAGCGGGGCTGGCGACATTGAATGGCAATATCGTGCGCGTTGATATCGCTGGGCTGTTTGATGAAGTGATTGCCAATCCGACGCAATATGGCTTAACCAACACCATCGGCATCGCGTGTCCGATTGGGACATCAGCGGATGAGTGTAAATCCAGCACGCCAGGCTTCTCCAGCGCGCAGGATTATCTGTTCGCCGATCGCCTGCATCCAAGCCCAGCGGTGCACGCGATGATCGCCGATTACATTCAGTCGATTCTGGATGCACCAGCGCAAGTGGCGGCGCTGTCACAATCGCCACTGATGATGGCGCGCGACACACAAAACACGCTCGATGGACATTTGCAGCAACAGCGTCAGCAGCCTGCCAGCGCCGGACAGTTCACGGTATTTGGCGGTTACGCCGGGCAACACGTCGATTATCAGGGCGACAGCTGGAGCAACGGCAGTGCCAACACGGCCAACTTAACGCTGGGTATCGGCTATCAGCTCACCGACAACTGGCAAACCGGTGTGCTGTTCTCCAACACCAATCAGCGGCAGGAGCCGTCCTCAAACTACGATTACAAACTGCGCGGCAATCTGGTGGCGCTGTATAGCCAACTGACGGTGCTTGATCAGGGCTGGATCAACGCCGATCTGCATTATGCCGATCTCGATTTCGACAGCATTGAGCGTGATATCCACATTGGCCCAGCCAAACGTACCGAGCAGGGCAGCACCAGCGGTAAACTGCTCGGCATGCGTGTGCAAACCGGCTGGACGCTGCCGCTAACCGAAAATCTCAGCACCGGACCGGTCGCCAGTTACGCGCTGGATTATGGACGCGTCGGTGGCTATAGCGAAAACAGCGACAGCAGCACCGCGATGCGCTACTCCGATCAAACCACCCATTCACAGATTGGATCAGTCGGCTGGCGCATCGACAGCAAACAGTGGGTGGTGAATCCGTGGGCGCAGGTGAGTTATAACCACCAGTTTGGCGATACCGATTCCACGGTGCGCGCCGGACTGAAATCGACCCGAACGTCGTTTGAACGCAGCATTGAGGCGCGTGATAAGAACTGGCTCGATCTGTCGTTAGGTGCCAACGTACCGCTGGCTGAAACGGTGAATGCTTTTGCCGGTGTTTCAACGGTTGGCGGCAATAGCGATTACCATCAGGTGACGTGGAACGTGGGTGTGAACGCCACTTTCTAAGTATTAAGGCCGGTAACTCATCGTTACTGGCCAGTTAATTAATAATGACATCTGCATCATTTATTAAGTCGTGTTTAAGACATATTCCGCGCTTTTCGTACCGGCTATATCCATAAACTGTCTGCGATTAATCTGTAAATCATTCCCTTCCCGCTACGCTTTTTTTCATTAATCATCATGTTGCCTGGTATTTCCAAAAACGCATAACTAAATACCACCAGTATGATTGGTACGCATCAACACATTAATTTTCAATTACTTATACTCGATGGTGCAGTTACTTTCTCTTAATAATTAAGGGGTACACCATGGCGAATGCGTCCAGTAATACCAATCCACAAAATGCAGTAGCAGCGGCGGCTACCGTTTATCAATTTCGGGATGTTGCAGAATTAAAAGCAACAGAACCCACCGTCGGAGGCACGATCGGCACTGTGCTTGAGTACACTCGTGGCACAAAAAGTGGCGGAGGTGTTTTTGTTTACGATGCCACTGATACGACATCTGTGGATGATGGCGGGCTGATTTTTGTAACTGCGGGGAAAAAGCGCTGGAAGCGCGTGGTGTTAGATTACAACTCAGTAACTGTTTTGGATTTTGGCGCAGTGCCTGATGGCAAGACTGACTGCATCGAAGCCGTGAAACGCATGTATACCTGGTCACAGCGCGTACTGCCATCGGCCGGGATTCGCTTTACGGCGGGCGTGTTTAGCATGTCGACATTCGACATCTCTGATAAAGAAATTAATCGTTTCAAAGTCGCAGGTGCGGCGGTTAACTTCGGCTATTTTCCAACCACAACATTGGTTTTCAACTGGGAAACCAAACCACGTGGTCAGCTCTTCTTTAAAGTGCAGGCGCGTTACGCGGAGATCTCTGGGATTGTTGTAAAAGGGATGAGTTCTAACAGCGGCGAAGATGGCGGTACCGCGTTTAACACCGTCGGCTTTTACGCCAACACCATTATCGGTGGTCAGTTCTTGCGTGTGAGCAGTATGGAGTTCCGTTATCTCGGCGGACGTGCGCTCGACCTCATCGATACGCTGGATTGTAAAATCGACCAGTTTTATTCCCGTGGCTGCCAAGACAGCATTGTCTACGCACGCTGGTCCGATCGCGAGCAAGGCGCATGGGATCACTCCACGGCAATTGAGTTATCGAATTTCAACCTACAAGGCAATACGAAGAAGCCGGTCCTCGATTTACCACGCTGTACCCAATCCTTTATACGCAACGGCTGGATTGAACATGCGGAGTTTGCTGGCGATCTCACCAACGGCCAATGGGTGATTGAAGGTTTAGCCATTGAATCCACTGCCAATCCGCTAAAGCTGGGTTATTGTCGCGCTACCATTATTCAAAAAAGTATTCATAACCAAAGCGCCGGTTTTGATTACAGCACCACAGGAATTGAACCCTGGACACTAATCGGCGAGGGCGATCGTGGCGTGCTGGAATTTTCCGATTGGGGAATCATTGCGCAAGGTTCATTGAGCTACGACTATATTTCCTCACAGCACCATATGGATAATCGCACCGAGAACAATAAATGGTTCTACGTGGGCGAATTCAATTTCTCCGATGCCACTTCGCAAATACACGTCCGTGTAGTTGGCAGCGCACAATATAATTCGCAAAGTGAAACCCAAACTACCTACAGCAATCGTACGCCAGAAGGCGCGACGAACATCTATTTGCAAGCGCGTGATGGTGCCAACACCATTGGCAGCTGGTATGGCGAAGGTTCTAGCCCGGTGGTGAAGGTGCATATATCGGGCAACGGTGCCAGAACCAAACTTTACGTAAAAATCGCAGCCTATACCGGATTTTCCACTGCCTTGGTTACCACCAACGGTAAAGATCGCTATCAAGCCGGATTATGTTTTATCTTCCGCAAAAGCTTCACCGCTTGCAGCGCTGAGGAGAGTGCAACGCTGGATGCGGCACCGATCGTGGCGTTTGAACAACACTGGATTGGCAATAAAGATGTGGGGTTTGGTTATAACAACAATAAAGAGTTATTACTGCAGGGCACGGTGATTAAAGGGGAAGTTGAGGAGTATGAACCTGGAAAATATCGTACGCGTCGTTACTTAAAAGTACGCGTCAATGGCGAAGAGTGGAGCATTCCATTAAACGACGCCAATAATCCTTATATCTGATTGTTAGCCAGCAACTCAGGTTGCTGGCTTTCTCCCGCACTCACAATCGGTCTATGTTATTAATTAACATGGCAATATAAACGCGGCATATTCGCCACACTGACCATCATGTCGCCATTTGCCATTTTATGTATCTGGTAGTAATCATTAAATCCCTTTTTGAAACTAGGGAAAATATACTCATCTGCCAGATTCTCAGGAATGCTTTCACCGAAAGCAGGATGCATTTCTTGAGTGTGGGTGGTGACGTAAGAGTGCGACTGTTGGTAAGTAAAACGGATGTTGCGATGCAGGGAATAGCTGGTCGTAGCGTTGCTATCTTTGCTTCGATAGTGCATGTTGCCACTCAGAATACCAATACCGCTCCCGTTCGAATAATAATGACTTTTTATCATCCCGTTCATGAGCATTGAATTGGTTTTTTGCGAGTTGATAGTAAATGGAACCACACAATTTAGCGTCAGGTTTGCTGTTTGATCCATCCTTTTAACCACCAGCCAGGGCGCAATTAACGAGGTGATTGTTGCGATAACGATCAGAAGTTTTCTCATTTCACGGCCTCGCCGTGTAAACTGAAATAGGCTGTACATCCATTGTTATTATTAGTGATTGCATGTTCACAAAGAAAATAGCTGCTCACGCTGCGACTCATTACTTTATTTATATAAATAAACTTCGGGTTATTACCGGCCGAAGTCCGCGGTTTTTCTCGCGTTAAACGCGTCAAAGCATCTTGAACATAACTCGTTTCTTGTTCAAAGGGGTGTTGAGCAAATACCTGTGATTCTCTTAAGGTGGTAATGAGATGATATTGGTTTGCTGCATCAAAATTTGTTAATTGCGTATTCTGATTAAACCAAATAGCATAACCAGCAGCAATTAGCAAATTAATTGATATTACGCTAATGCCAAGGGAGATAAACAGACGGTTTTTATTTTTTTGACGTGACAATTTAGCCAATGTTGTCAATTCACTCTCTTTACCCGCTGCTTCATCTGTGACTTCAGTTAGCTCGTCAGAACCTGAAAGTGGTTCTGTATTTGTTAAGGTACGCTCTGCCGGTTCAATGCGTTCAACATGCATTTGTGAGCTGAAAGTATAGCCGAGGCGCGGGACAGTGATGATGACTTCATAAGAGATCTGCATTCTCTGAAAAACCTGACGTAGTTGGGAAATATTTTTCCACATACTGCCCTCGGTCACCAGCAAACCAAACTTACCCCAACCTTCATGTATTAAACGCTCTTTATCGACCGTTTCACCCTGATGCTCAATTAAAAAGGCAAGGCATCGTGTCGCCGTCGCGCTAAGTTTTACTGGTGCTCCATCGCTTGTAAGGTGAGTGATCTGAAAGATCTCATCATCAAAAAGTAGGTTTTCATTGAGACGATATTGGGTCATTCACATTATTCTCAGAGCGTAAGAAGGGAACGTTCAAATGTTAGCTCTTTTTCACCTTTTAAGAAAGGCAATCATTTGCTGAAGAAGATTTTGTCTTACTTTTCCTTACCGGTCTCACTATCTTATTGATTATTAATGGTAATTGTGAGATTTGATGTGTCAGGATAATTCAGTTTAATTCGGGTGTGTTTTGATGCTAAAAAGTTATTATCTTCATCGCCGAAATTGCCATTCATGCAAAAAACAACCTTTGGAATTTTAAATTATGAACGCTCTGCGAAAAAACTTTATCGCTCTTACTCTGGTAAGTTTTTCGTTGATGGCCAAAGCTGAAATAATCAATGTGCAGACCGCTAGCCAGCCCAGTGGTTTTCATGTTGTGGCAAAAAGTGAGTGTAATACTTGCATGCAATCTGCGCGCTGGAATATACCTACCACTCAATTAGAGACAGTTGGAAATTTGCTAGAGATTAAAGGGGGTTCCAATTCAATATCCGTACATCTTTCAGCAGTGCCACAAATTGGCAGTAATTCTCACTTTATTCCTCTTGAGGTTAATTTAGATAAAAAAATAATTCCGGTTGGAAGCACGTTACCACTCGAGATAAACAACGCGAATGGCCGGGAATTCTCCTTAACAGTTACCCCTGTTTCTGATGAAACTATTATTCCGGGTGCTTATATAGGGACAGTTGAAATAGTGTTTGAGCCTACAGTACTGTAAATTATATTGAGAGCCCTATTATGAAAGCAATTATCATGGCGTTATGTCTGCTGACACCGATCTCGTCCTCGGTAGCGGCATTGATCAGCATTGGTGACATGTATGACTTTATGCCATCCGACAAGAATACCTTTGAGAAAAGCGTCAATAATAACGGTGATAACACCGCTTTTGTACGGGTGAATGTTGTTGAAATGATTTATGACGCCAACGGCAAGTCGCATGAACAAGCTCTGGATAGCGATAACCAGGAAAACGAATTGGTGGTGAGCCCAAACCGAATGGTTATAGCGGCGGGGGAACAACAGATTAGTCGTATCGTTTATAGTGGCAATCGCGATCGTGAACGATATTATCGACTGCGTTACATGCCCACCGAGCGTAATGACAGCGATCATGGGCAGCCGGCCGCTATACAGATCTCCACAAGCATCAAAGTATTGGCTGGTTTGGGTAGCATTATCATCGTGCGTCCTGGTCAGGAACATTACAGCACCTATGTAACGAAAAATGGCTATCAATACGAAGTACGCAATGATGGCAATTCGACCGTGGTTATCGAAAATATGCAGTCATGTGATGCCGCCTACCGCGAATGTGCTGAGCCAGAAACCACCTACGTAAGGCCGGGCAGCAGCAAAACGTTGCCACTCACCATCGGCAATCACTACCGCTATACATTGGTCGAGGGTACGACCAAAAAATTGGTGCATATCGAATAGGTATTACCGCTATTCAAATACTGCGTAGTTGTGAAGAACGTCCAAAGTAAATACGACATCAGTTCACGCCAGAAATATGCACATCCTGTAAAGTGTCACGCACTTCCCAGCCGCGTAATTTGCCCGGGTTTAATAAATTATGCGGATCGCAGGCGCGTTTCATCGCCACCACATCGGCACGTACCATGCCTTGTTTGCCGTCTTCAATATGAATCACATGCGGATTATTAATTTTCACGCCGTTCGCACGGTAAATATCCATAATCGCGTTCAGTCGCTCTTCGTCCTGATAACGTACCAGCGGCAAACCGCTACAGGTAATGGTGCCGTTCATATCGCGCAGGAATTCAATGTGCGACATCACTTCATCGGATAATTGCGCTTCCAGCGCTAACGCCTGCTGCTGATAGTTATCCGCCGCATAGGCGGTTTGCAGGTATGTCAGCGTCTTGTCGATTTTCAGCGCCTGCAACGTGGTGTGGTTCCAGCAATACTCGATCAACGAATGGCCGCTGTTTTCACCTTCGGCAAAATGCAGCGCATTGTGGCCCGCATGTTGGGTGAGAAGTGCAGGTAACAACCCATTGCTTTCGCTGCCAACCAGAGAAATCACGCCATGCTTGCCCGCCACATCGGCATCGGCCAGATCGCTGAAGTAATTGAGTACTGGCGCGGCAAATACGGCAATCTGGCGTTTCACCATCCCCGGCGATCGCGCAATCGCATCGGCAAAGGCCATTGCCGCCGCGAAATCGTTGAAGATATCAAGGCGTTCGATCCAGTCGTGACGCGGTGCCAGCGCCAGTTCGATCTCCAGCACAATACCGTTGCTGCCGTACGCGTGATGCAGTAACAGCGCATCCGGTGCCTGCAACGTGATAATGCGCGGCGTCTCTTCCATGGTCATCAGTCGCACCGACAACACGTTACCCGGCGCGGCCAGCGGACCGTAGTTGATGGAACCCACGCCGCCAAATCCGCCGCCAAACAGGCCGCCAAGCGTCGCAAGCTTCCAGGTGGACGGCATGCAGCGCAGCTCCCAGCCAAGTGGACGCGTATATGCTTCCAGATCGCCGAGCCGAATGCCTGCCTGCGCGCGCACCGTGCCGTGGCCGACGGCGGTCACCGCATTAAGACGCGTCATGTCAACCATCACGCCACCGTGCAGCGGAATCAGCTGACCGTAATTGCCGGTGCCGCCGCCGCGCAGGTTGAGCGGCACGCGCTGTTTAGTGCAGGCCGCGACGATCAGCGCCAGCTCCTGCTCATCACGCGGACGCACCGCCAGTTCAGCAAACTTCTCTTCCAGCTGCGGTTTCAGTACCGGGCTGAACCAGTGGAAATCGCGCGACAGACGTTTGACCTTCGGCGCTTCTTTAATCCAGTCAAGTTCAGGCAACGCCGCGACCAGCGCCGCCAGTGCAGACTGGCGATCGGAATCAGACATGTTTATTTCCTGTGGTAAAAGAGGGTTCCGTAGGGTCGCCATTCATGGCGACCTTCTCACCAGGTCGCCATGAATGGCGACCCTACGATGTTAGTTGGGGCTCAATTCACTCTCATGCCACGCCGCCAGCACCCGGCGCGTCAGCCACGACATCAGCGCGAACAGCAGAAAGCCCGCCAGTGAAATCAGCAGCAGCGCGGCAAACATCAGCGGAATATTGAGCTGATAACCGGCCTGCAAAATCTGGTACGCCAATCCGGTATCGGTACCACCGGTGCCAGCGACAAACTCGGCCACCACCGCGCCAATCAGCGACAAGCCACTGGAGATGCGCAGCGCGCCGAAGAAGTACGGCAGTGCCGAGGGAATACGCAGGCGCAGCAGAATCTGCATGCGCGAGGCGTGATTGAGGCGAAAGTAGCTCAGCAACCCGGGCGACACGCTGCGCAGACCTTGCGTGGTATTGGAAATTATTGGAAACACCGCCATCAAGGTGGCACACACCACCAGCGACAGCGTGGTGTCTTTCACCCAGATGATGATCAGCGGGGCGATGGCGACAATCGGCGTCACCTGCAGGAACACGATGTAGGGAAAAAGGGCGGTTTCAATAAAGCGATTTTGCACCAGCAGAAACGCCACAATCGAGCCGATGACGATCGCCACGGCGAAGGAAATTACGGTGATTTTCAGGGTGTAGAGCAAGGACATAAACAGCGTTGGGAAGTTCTGCACCAGGCTTTGCGCCACCACTAACGGCGACGGCACCAGAAACACCGGCACCTTGAAGGTGGTGACCAGAAACTGCCATAACAGCAGCATGGCGACCGCGACGATGGCAGGAAACAGCCACTGCTGAAATTGCCGATGGCTCGCTAACGGTTTCATCATTGACTCTCCTTGCTCGCCGCCAGCAGGCCGCGTTGCAGCTGTTGCGCATAGTGCGTGAAATCCTGGCTGACGCGGAACTCATCGTCGCGCGGCAAGGCCGTTTCAATGCGAATGTCATCCACCACGCGTCCGGGGCGCGCCGCCATCATGATCACGCGCTGCGACAGAAATACCGCTTCCTGAATCGAGTGGGTAACAAACACCACCGTCAGCTTCTGCTCCTGCCACAAATCCAGCAGATCGCTGTCCAGCTTGTTGCGGGTGATTTCATCCAGCGCGCCAAACGGCTCATCCATTAGCAGCACTTTCGGGCGCGTGACCAGGCCGCGCGCAATGGATACGCGCATCTGCATACCGCCGGAAAGTTCGCGCGGCAGCACGTGACCAAACTGGCCGAGGCCGACCAGTTCGAGGATCTCGCGCACGCGGGTGTCCGCTTCGGCACGCGGCACGCCGGCCAAATCGAGCGGCAGACGCACATTTTTGTGCACGTTGCTCCACGGCATCAGCGTCGCTTCCTGGAACACAAACGACAGCGGCAGATCGCGTTGATTCTCCCGCCGATCGCGGCGAAACAGCATTAACTTGCCATCGGTAGGTTCAATCAGCCCGGCGATCATTTTCAGCAAGGTGCTTTTGCCGCAGCCGGACGGGCCAAGCAGCGAAACAAATTCGCCCTGACGAATAGTGAGATCGACCGGCAGCAGCGCACGCGTGCCGTTGGGATAGATTTTCTCCGCTGACAGCACCTCAATCGCCGGTGTTGCCGCAGAACGCGGCACCGCTTGCGCATCGGGATGCAGCAGCGTCAGATGGCTGGCTGTATTCATGGCAGAACCTTGACGTCTTGAATGAATTTAAGCGTGTAGCTGCCGTCAAACGGCACTTTAGCGGGATCGATCAGCTTGGTATCGACCAGCAGCTGCCAGGTTTGCTTGAGGCGCGCTTCGGTCATGATGCCGATGCCGCCGGTTTGCGCATCGCCGCCGGTCAGCATTTGGTATTTCTTCATCTGCGCGATGCCGAAAGCAATCTGTTCATCGCTCATCTGCGGGTTTTCTTTCTTAATCAGCACGTTGCCAGCGGCGGGATCCTGCAGATAGTTTTTCCAGCCCTGCATCGATGCCTTCACAAACGCTGCCACCGCTGCCGGGCGTTTCTCAATGGTCGATTTCATGCAGACAATGCTGTTGCCGTAAGGCGGATAGCCCCAATCGCTGATCGGATAGACATTGGCCTGCGCATTGGCTTTCTGCACCGCAAAAGGTTCGGAGGTGATATAGCCTTGCTGCACCAGATTTTTATCGGCGAGGAATGGCTGAATGCTGAAGGTGTAAGGACGCACACGGGCGTTTTTCAGGTTCAGCGCGCTCTGCGCCCACGGCCAATATGAGGTGTAAGCTTCCGCCGCCAGCAGGAAGGTTTTGCCCTGCAAATCGGCCGGATTTTTCACATCCGGATGGGTGAGGAAGGCAATCGCCGAGTGCTGGAAGGTGGTGGCAACCGGCATTGCTTCAATACCTTGCTGCCAGATTTCCAGCGCCTGCATATTATCGCTGATGATGCAGTCGGCCTGACCGGCCGCCATCAGCTGCATGGTATGCACCTGCGGACCGCCCATCTTGATGGTGACGTCGAGACCGGCATCGCGATAGAGATTCTGCGCCTGCGCCTGATAGAAACCGCCGTGTTCGGCCTGCGCATACCAGTTGGTCATAAAGGTGAATTTCTCAGCCGCCATGCTCGGGGCCGAGAGTGCCAGCGCAAGCGCGGCCACAGTGCTCAATGTTTTTTTCATCGTTATTCCCTAGCGAGGTGTTAAAAAGGCGGCTGCGTCGTTGTGATCTAATACTTTGCCTTGCCACTGGCCGGTGCCCCACGCCGGTTCGGCGCGCGTTACCCACGTCATTTGATGCACTTCGGTGATTACCTGCGCCCAGCTTTCTGCCAGCGAATCGAGGATCGCCGTGCCTTGCTCGGGCGTGGACGGCAAAGGATCGCCAATCACGCCGCTTGGGCCGAAATCGTAGGACGCCCACGCCGCCATCGGTTTGTTGGTCGAAAGCGTCGGGCAGGGGAATTCCTGCGGATAGTTGGCGACGGCTTTGTCCATTTGCACGGTATCGGGTGCCAGCGCCAGCATCAGCGCGGTTTCCGCATGTCCCGCGTGCATCGCCATCTGCCGCTCTTTGTCATCCATAAAGCTTTCAGCGCAGTTCGGCACTTTGAAAGTGTCTTGCATGATGATGATCATGTCGCCGTGGCGCAGACGCAGTTCGCGCGCCGCCATCTGCAACGGCTGCGGCTGGCCGCCGTGGCCGTTAACCATCAGGAATTTGCGGAAACCGGCGCGATAAAGTGATTCACCAATCTCCAGAATGGTGTGCAGCAGGGTTTCGCCGGTCAGCGTCAGCGTGCCGGGAAAATGCAGGTGCTCATCTGATTTGCCGTAGGTAATCGGCGGGATGGCGTAAGCGGGGATCGCCGCCGGTAAGCGCGCCAGTGCATGGCCGACCACGCCAGATGAGATCACGCTGTCCACCGCGCACGGCAGATGCGGGCCGTGCTGCTCAATTGCGCCGGTCGGCAACACGATCACGGTGTTAGCTTTATTCTCCAGCGTGGCGATGTCAGTCCAGCTCAGGTACGGCAAAAAGCGGTTTGCCGGAATATAACCATGCAACATTTCAACTCCTCGTGTTATTGCGGCAACCACGCCGTGGCTTCAACTTCAATCAAGACGTCCGGACTCGGCAGCATTTCGCTGACCTGCACCACGGTGGAAACCGGCGGCGCATCGGGGAAAAATTGCTTACGCACCCGGCTGTAATGGGGGAAATGGTCCAGATTGCGGAAGTACTGCACCAGTTTGAAGACATCGCTCATCTGGCCGCCGGCGCTTTCGATGGTGGTGCGGATGCTCTCCAGCACGTACCAGCTCTGCGCCAGAATCGGCCCCTCTTTGATGTCGGTGGAGAACTCGCCGGTGCGGCCAAGCAGCTGTTGTGCCGCAGCGGGAATGTCGTCATAGCCGCGCACAATGGTGGCGGTTTGCGGATTCACCGGAATAATGCCGGAAAGGAAAATGAAGTCGCCCGCGCGTCGCCACGCGGCATATTTCGCCAGCGGTTGTCCCGCTCCTGCATCAAGCGCCATCTGTTGTTTCTCCATAACGCACACCCATTTTCAGCCGATAGCGCTGACGTTGCCGCAACGGCCAGCTCGCCACATCGGCATGCGGAAAGATCACTAAATCATTCGCCAGCAGCGCGCGGCGTTGGCAGATCAGCGCCGATGCCTGATCAAATGCCGCGCCCAGTTGCAGGCTTAGCAAAGCGCTAAACAGCGTATCGAGCGGGTCGTAACTGCCAAACGGGCAGAACGCGTCCTGCACATTGTCAGCGCCAAGCAGCAGCGGAATGCCAAGCGCCTGCGCCTCTTTCACCAGCGTTAACCCGCGCAGACGCGGCGTGCGGCCAGGCACTGCATCCTGCAGCAGCAGGTTGGTGAGCGGCAGCGCAATCAACGTCACATTGTGTTGCGCCAGCACGGCAAGAATCTGTTGCGCGTCATCCTGCTGCGACAGCGCGCAGCTGTGGCTGCAGGTAATCGCGCCGCTAAACGGATGCTGCTGCAAATAGTGCGCCAGCCAGCGTAATCCCTGCGCCTCGACGTTAAGTTCTTCATCAATATGCAGATCGATATCCAGCTGCCACAGTTCGGCGGCCTGCATCAGATGCTGAAACGCCTGCGCATCCCAGTTGCTGCTGTGAATAAAACCGCCTAACAGCGCGCTGGGACCGCTGGTCGCGACCTGTGCGGCAATATGCTGCGCATCGCTGGCATCGGCGAAAAAGGTCAGTGGCGCGAGGGCGACACGTTCAATGCTGCACAGCGGATGGTGCAGATCGCCAATCACTTGCCACGCTAATGGTGCATCGACGGAGAACCAGTCGATGTGGGTGCGCAGCAAACCAACACCGGCTTCCACCGCCCAGCGCAGCGCCTGGCTGGCGCGCTGCTGCAAATCTTCCGTACTCCATTGCGCGCGGTCCTGATGCATGGCGGCAATTGCTGCAAGCAAACCGGGCTGTTGCGCCGGGCTGCGCTGGATGGTGAAGGTTTTATCCAGATGCGCGTGCGGCTCGATAAACGCGGGCAGCACCAGCGCACCATTCAGCGGCAGATAATCAGCGGGTGCTGCTGCGCTGTCGGGTTCGAATTGCAGGCCCGCAGCGTGGAAATGTAAGGTCGCCAGCTGCGGTTGGTTGTTGGTCACAGGCCAGCTTTCTGGCAGCAGCCAGCGGGGTAAACGTGCGCAGGTGGCACCCGGATAGCCGCTCATAGATCCAGTACCAGCAGCGGAGAATGCGCGCGCGAGCAGCACAACACGATGCAATCATTGGCGGCACGCTCTTGCTTACTCAGCACGTCATCGCGGTGATCCGGTTCGCCTGCCAGCACGCCGGTGATACAGGAACCACATATGCCTTGCTCGCAGGAAAGCGGCAACTCGATACCTGCATTCTCAAGCACTTCAGCGATAGTTTGTTCCGCGCCCACGGCAAAGCGTGCGCCGGAGGAGGCGATCTCCACCTCGAACGCAACGCCCGCCGTCACCGTCGTTGTAGGTTGGAAGCGCTCGCTGTGCAGCTGTGTTTCGGTCCAGCCGTGTTGCAAAGCGAGCTGCTGCAGATGTTCCATAAAACCTGCCGGACCGCAGAACACCAATGCTGCGTTATCTGGCTTAGAGAGATCGTCGGGAACGCGCTGGCGCAGGCTGTCGCCTTCGCTGCTGTAATGAATGACGACACGAGCGCCGAGATTGCTCAGGCGTGCGCTGAAAGCCAACTCGTCGGCGCGTTTCAGGTAAAGGTGCAGGGTAAAATCCGCCTGACGCGCGGCCAGCGTTTCGGCCATCACCAACAGCGGCGTCAAGCCGATGCCGGCAGCAAACAGCAGCGTGCGCGACGCTTGCGGCAGCGGGAAGTGGTTGCGTGGGGCGGAAATCTCTAAATCATCGCCGACATTTAACTGCTGATGCAGCCAGCGCGATCCGCCAGTTGAACGCTGATCCAGACGCACGCAGATTTCATAATGATCGGCTGCCGTAGAGCAGAGTGAATACTGGCGTTTACCGCCGTCGGGGATAAGCACATCAATATGCGCGCCGGGCGTGAAAACCGGCAACGGTTGGCCGTTGCGACTCGCCAGCGTCAGTAGCACATTGCCTGCACCGTTGAACTGCTTTGCGATGACGGTGACGGCGAGAGAATTGGATTTCATCATCTATTTGCCTGAGCAGGGATGTCGTCGGCTGCGAGGCCGCGCAAACCCTTGTTTTTATCATGGCAGCGATTATTATTTTGCCCTTGTGTAAGCGTCCATCTGTTTAATTCGCATGATGCGTTGCAAAAAAGAGAGCACCCCTTATGTTCGCCTTCTCCCGATTTCTGCTCTATTTCACTGAAGTGGCCCGCCAGGGTTCGCTGCGCAAGGCTTCTGAGGTGCTGCATGTCTCGGCGTCGTCGATCGATCGGCAGATCCTGCGCGTTGAGGAACAGCTGGATATGCCGCTGTTCGAGCGCCATCCATCAGGATTACGTATGACGGCAGCGGGTGAGATCCTGCTAAATGCGGCGAAAAACTGGCAGCGGGATTTTGGCCGCGTCTGTACGCAGCTGGATGATTTACGCGGATTGCGCCACGGCCATGTGCATATCGCCACCATTGATGCGATTAATCGCGGTTTCTTCTCTTCGATCTTGCAGCGTATTCGCAGCGACTATCCCGGCATCTCTTTCACGCTGACCACCATGAGCAACATCCATATCGCCAATGCGTTAACTTCGGGTGATGCGGATTTCGGCATCATGCTCAATCCGCAGAGTTCACGCGAGTTGCTGGTGAAGTCGTTTGCCGATTTACGTTTAGGTATTGTGGTGAGCAGCCAGCATCCGCTGGCCCATCTGGAGTCGATCCGCTTCAGCCATTGTGAGTCCTGGCCGTTTATCGTGCCCGCCGCGCCGCTGATGTTGGCCGACCCGCTGGAAGCGCTGATCAATAGTTCGGGCATTAAGATCAGCGAAGTGGCGCGCACCAATAACATTCATATGCTGCGTTCGCTGGTGCGCGATGACGTAGGAATTAGCCTGATGTGCTGGCTGGATATCGTTGATGAGTATCGGCGCGGCGAACTGAAGTTTATCCCGCTGATTGATACGGTGCTTAAGCCGTTTACCCTGTCGCTGTGTG
This sequence comes from Pantoea sp. SOD02, assembly GCF_024707505.1. Lineage (GTDB taxonomy): Bacteria > Pseudomonadota > Gammaproteobacteria > Enterobacterales > Enterobacteriaceae > Pantoea > Pantoea symbiotica. The sequence continues at coordinate 381,693 of NZ_CP102605.1, forward strand.
TTGCGCCGCAGCGCCAGCTTTCGATTGCCGCTTCCATGATGCTGCGCGAGCTGGAGTCGTTTTTTGCGCTGATGCAGAGTGAGGAGCTGCTGGCGTAAATGGTCGCCATGAATGGCGACCCTACGATAATGTTAATCGCCCCAACGGATGCGCAAATAATTCACCGCATCTTGGGTTTGTGGCTGATTCAGGTAATTCTCGCGGAACAGAATGGTGCCGTTAATTTGCGGTACTGACTCGTTGAGATCGAGCTGCTTTTTCAGCTCTGGCACGCCGCCATTTACCGTCCAGTCCGGTTCGCTTTTTGAGGCTTCGCCAATTTTATACAGCGCAACACCGATATAGAGGCGCGTATGCGTCGGCTTCACTACGTCCGCCCACCAGTTGGCTAACACGTCGTAGCGTGCTGCCTGGCGCGCAAATGGCCAGTAAAGCTGTGGCGCGATGTAATCCAACAGACCCATTTGCACCCAGCGACGCGTATCGGCATAAGCTTCGTCATAGGCGGCCGCGCCGCGCGTGTCAGAACCTGCCGCATCATGCGAAAGATTGCGCCACACGCCCGCTGGGCTGACGCCAAATTCTACATTCGGGTTCAGCTGCTTGATGGTGCGCGACACCTGCTCGATCAACAGCAGCGTATTGCTGCGTCGCCAGTCAGCTTTTGAGGCAAAACCCTGACCATACTGGCGGAACGTGGCGTTGTCGTTGAGAGTTGAGCCGGGCGTTTCGGTATAGAAATAGTCATCAAATTGCACGCCGTCGATTGGATAGTGCGACACCACTTCCGCGACGATGCTGGTGATCCAGTCACGCGCTGCGGGAATGCCGGGATCGAGTACGAAGCGGTCGCTGGCGGTACGGATCCAGTCACGATGCAGCACAAACACGCTGGCTGGTTGCAACGCAAGCGTATTGTTCAGCGCGTTAACCGTGGACGGTTTGACGTTGGTCGAAACGCGATAAGGGTTGAACCACGCGTGCACCTTCATGCCGCGTTTGTGCGCCTCATCCAGCATGAACTTCAGCGGATCGTAGCCAGGATCTTCGCCAATTTTGCCAGTGAGCATATCTGACCACGGCAGGATGCTGGAGCGCCACAGCGCAGTGCCATCCGGTTTCACCTGGAAAAACACAGTGTTGATGCCGAGACTTTTCAGTTTATCCAGCTTGTCGGTCAACGCCTGCTGCTGCTGGTGGATGCGGTTGGCTGGGCTGGCGTTGACTGAATTGATCGGCGGCCAGTCGAGGCGTGAAACAGTGGTTAGCCACACGCCGCGCACCGGCTCTTTACTCAGCGCAGGTTTGGTGGGCATCGGCGGTTTGTTCACCGACGGCAACGGCGTGACCAACGATTTCGGCGGCGGCGAGGAGCAACTGGCAAGAGAGAGGGCGACGGCAACGGCAATCAGCGCAGCGGATTTTTTGTAGGTGTTAACCCAGGGAAAACGATGTGAACAGGCTATGGTAAACTCCCTTTTTTGCAACTTTCTGTTCGAAGAGCCTCATTCTCTTATCATGCGAACTAAAGTCAATATAATCGAGAAACTGCAGGTCGCCATGAATGGCGACCCTACAAAAGACATTCGCGTTCACGTAGGGTCGCCATTTATGGCGACCGCCACCAAACACCATTGAGGAACCCAAAACCTATGCAATACGAAGACCTTTATCGCCGTATCGGCCAGATCATCTTTAGCTGTGGCCCCGAAGGTGCGCGGGAATTGATCGTTCAGGCTGAGCTGTTTGCGGACGATGATGGCGGGCAGTTTCAGTTCGATTACATCGATGAAAACGGTGAACCGGATTGGTTTGAACCCGATGCGCGCGCGATTGGCGATCTCTCGGAGGCGCTGAAGGATTTTCAGCAGTACTTCGTGGATAACAACATGACCAACGGTATGCCGGTGTGGCGCAAATGCGCGATTAACCTCAACGTGCTGGAAGAAGCCATCAGCATCGACGTGCAGTACGACTGAGTTCCGTGGCTTCCTTGCCCGGAATCAATGCGTTACGAGCGTAACGCCACCATCTCCTCGTTTTTACGCGCCACGCGTTTGCGCTGCACAATGCGGCTGGCGGCAACCACACCCAGCGTTAACAGACCGGTGGCGATTATCTCTGGACGGTGTTGTTGGTTAAACAGCATGGCAATCAACACGCCGACAATGAACACCATCGTCGCCCATGTCAGGCCAGGGAACAGCCACATGCGATAGCTGAGGACTTCGCCGCGCGCTTCGCGCTTTTTGCGCAGCACCAGATGAGACGCGGCGATCACCAGATACACCAGCAACGCAATGGCACCGGAACTGGCGAGCAGGAACTCAAATACTGCGCTTGGCGCCAGATAGTTGGCGATCACCGCGAGGAAGGCGGCCGCCGTAGAAAGCAGCACCGCTACCCACGGCGTGCCGTTGCGGGTGGTGCGTGATGCGATGGCAGGCGCATCTTCACGGCGCGACAGCGAATAGATCATGCGTGATGCGGTATACAGCGCGGAATTTAGGCAGCTACACACCGCAATCAACACCACCACATCAACAATCTGCTTCGCGTACGGTACGTTCATCATCTGCATCGCCGTCTGGTAAGAACCCGCTTTCATCAGCGACGGCGTATTCCACGGCACCAGCGCCACCACAATGAAAATCGACAGAAGATAGAACAGCGCGATGCGCCAGATCACCGAGTTGGTCGCCTGAGTGATTTGCTTCTTCGGCTCGCGCGATTCGGCGGCGGCAATGGTGACAATCTCGGTGCCCATAAACGAGAACATGGTGGTGAGGATCGCCGCCAGCACTGCGCCGATGCCGTTCGGCATAAAGCCCTTTGTATCATAGAGATGTGAAATTCCTTGCGTGCTGCTGCCCGGCATCAAACCGAACACCGCCAAACTACCCGCGCAGAGGAATGCCACAATCGCCACCACTTTTAGCAGGGCGAACCAGAATTCAAACTCGCCATAATTCTTCACGCTGAACAGGTTGCTGATGGTCAGAAATGAAGTGATCGCCAGCGTGTATTCCCACACTGGAACCTGCGGAAACCACGAATGCAGAATGGTGCCAGCGGCGTTGGCTTCCAGCGGGATCACTAACACCCAGAACCACCAATACAGCCAGCCGATGGTGAAGCCGGCCCAGCGACCGAGCGATTTGTCGGCATAAGTGGAGAAGGAGCCGGAATCGGGTGACGCCACCGCCATTTCAGCCAGCATGCGCATAATCAGCACCACCAACGCGCCCGCAGCGATGTAGGCCAGCAATACCGCCGGACCGGCTTCGGCGATCGCATGGCCTGAACCAACAAACAATCCGGCACCAATCACGCCACCAATCGATAACATCCGCACATGACGCGGCTTCAGGCCTTGCGCCAGTACATCGGCATTCTGTGAACTCATCAATATTTCTCCAAAGCGTCTCTCAGGCCGCGCCACGCGCAACCGGGTTACAACAGGTGAGAAGCCCAGCCCGCCGCGCGAGCTGGGTAGCGTGTTACGAATCGGCGTGTTGACTCAGCACGCTGCTGAGGATCTCCAGCGCCTGACTGAACTGCGCATCAGGAATGGTGAGCGGATAGAGGAAGCGGATGACGTTGCCCTGCGGGCCGCAGGTGAGCAGCAGCAGCCCACGCGCCATCGCCTGTTGCTGGATAGTTTGCGCGGTTTGCGCGCTGGCAAATTCCACCGCGATCATCGAACCAAGGCCGCGAATATCGGTGATGAAGGAACACTGGCTGCGTGCGCTGTGCAGGAAGTCGGTTAACTGCGCGCCGAGTTGTGCAGAGCGTTCACACAGCTTCTCGTCGGCGATCACGTCCAGCACCGCATGCGCCGAGGCAATCGCCAGCGGATTACCGGCGTAAGTGCCGCCCAATCCACCCGGACCTGGCGCATCCATAATTTCGGCGCGGCCGCTGACCGCCGATAACGGCATGCCGCCCGCGAGGCTTTTCGCCATGGTGATGAGATCCGGTTTCACCGCGTAGTGATCCATCGCAAACAGCTTGCCGGTGCGCGCAAAGCCGGTTTGCACTTCATCGGCAATCAGCAGAATGCCGTGCTCATCGGCCAGCGCACGCAGACGGCTGAAGAATTCAGGCGGCGCGACGTGGAATCCGCCTTCGCCCTGAATCGGCTCCAGCACGATAGCGGCAACATCCTGTGGCGCGATGTCCTGAGTGAAGATGTCCTGCAAGCTGGATAGCGCATCATCAACGCTGATGCCGGTCACGCTGTTGGGATAGCGCGCATGCCATACCGACGCGGGCATCGGGCCGAAGTCGCGTTTGTAAGGTGCCACTTTGCCGGTCATCGCCATGGTCATAAAAGTTCGACCGTGGAAAGAGTTGCCGAAGGTGATGATGCCGTGACGGCGCGTTGCCGCCCGCGCCACTTTCACCGCGTTTTCGACCGCTTCTGCGCCGGTGGAGAAGAAAGCGGTTTTAGCTTTACCGGCAATTGGCACCACGCGATTGAGGCGTTCAGCCAGCGCCACGTAGCTCTCATACGGCGTCACCTGGAATGCGGTATGGGTAAATTTTTCTAACTGATCGGCAATCGCTTGCACGATGCGCGGATGGCGATGACCGGTGTTCAGCACCGCGATGCCGCCGGCGAAATCGATCCAGCTGTTGCCTTCACCATCGCGTAGCGTGGCGTTCTCCGCGTGCTCTACATACCATTGACAAAGATTGCCGGTGCCGCGTGGCAGGGCATCATCTTTACGTTGCTGCAACTGGCTGTTTTTACCTTCCATAACCTTTCCTTAGCGATAAGCGTCTTTACAAATCACGACAAACACGCTTATTTATGCCTGCGCTGAGCTATCTTGCCAGAGCCACTTTCAGTGAAAAGAGGGGAGCCAATTGCGAAGTTTGTACGCCGATCATGTATTAGAGCGCATGCAGTTTATGCCGGAAGGAACATTGCAGCAGCGTTTGCTGAGCTGTATGCAAGCCGCTATCGCAGAAGGTATTTTTCCGCGTGCCACGCGCTTGCCCGCTACGCGTGATTTGGCGCGCGAGCTGTCGGTGTCACGTAATACGGTATTGAACGTGTATGAGAATTTGATGGCGCAAGGCTACGTCACGGCGCGCACCGGCAGCGGCACCTGGATTGCAGAAAACTTACCGGAAGGATCGCTGAACACGCCACGCAATGTGGCAACTGTCGAACCGTTAACTGCGAAACCGGCGGCGATTTCTAAACGCGGCGCGTCGCTGCTCGGCCATGCCAATGCGTCGCCGTATCAGTGGGGCGCTTTTGTGCCTGGCGCGCCGGATGTCACGCAGTTTCCGCATAAACTTTTCAGCCAGATTCAGGCGCGTTTGAACCGTGAACCGGATATCGAACGGTTGATTTACAGCAGCAACGGTGGCTGTCCGCAGCTGCGCGCCGCGCTGGCGGAGTACCTCAGCGTGGCGCGTTCGGTGCGCGCCGATGCCGATCAAATCATCATCACCGAAGGGATTCATCAGGCGGTGGATTTGGTTTCACGCGTGCTGTGCGATCCTGGCGATCAGGTGTGGATCGAAGAGCCCGGTTATTGGGGGACGCGCAATCTGCTGCGCATTAACGGTCTGAAAATCAATGCCATTGCTGTGGATGAGCAGGGATTAATTCCCGATTTGCCGCCGCGCAGTCGCGCACCGAAAATGATTTTCGTGACACCGTCACACCAATATCCGCTGGGCGTGCATCTTAGCCTGGAACGCCGCAAGCAACTGCTCGATCTGGCGCGCAAACACAAAACCTGGCTGGTGGAAGATGATTACGACAGCGAGTTTCGCTTCTCCGGTCAGCCGTTTCCGTCTCTGCAAGGCTTTGAGCCGGATGCGCCAGTGATCTACATGGGCACTTTTAGCAAGACGCTCTATCCGGCGCTGCGCCTCGGTTATTTGGTGGTGCCAAAAGCGCTGGCGCAGCCGCTGCGCGTGGCGGCGGCGGAACTGTATCGTGGCGGTCATCTGCTGGTGCAGCGCGCGCTGGCGGAGTTCATTCAAAAAGGGCATTACATGTCGCACATTCGCCGCATGCGTAAGCTCTACAGCCAGCGGCGGCGCTTTATGGTTAGCCTGATTGAGCGTTATTTAGGGGCTGCTTTTTTGCCGTTGGTAAATCACGAGGCGGGATTACATCTGGTGATGAATTTGCCAACCGGCTGCGACGATGTGGCAGTCGCCGCCCTGGCGCTGCGACGCGGCGTGAAGGTACGGCCGCTGTCGCAATATTATATGCATCCGCAGGAGCGGCGCGGTTTGCTGTTGGGTTTTGCCTGCGTCGATGAGCGGCAGTGTCAGGATGCGTTTGGTACCTTGAAAGGGTGTTTGGCGGAGATGGGGATTATTTGAGGTGGAGGTCGCCATAATGGGGATTATTTGAAAGGAGGTCGCCATAAATGGCGACCCTACAACGGCCACATCGTCTTCGTAGGGTCGCCATTTATGGCGACCTGGTAAATTATGGCTGACCAATACCATCCAAACGCTGCACAATTTCAGGCGTAAGTTTCACCTCAGTACTCGCCAGGTTCTGTTTCAGGTGCTCCGGCGATGAGGTGCCCGGAATCAGCAGAATATTAGGCGAACGCTGCAGCAGCCAGGCCAGCGCCACCTGCAACGGTGTAGCGCCCAGTTCATTTGCCACCTCGCTCAGCTGATCCGATTGCAGCGGTGAAAAACCACCGAGTGGGAAGAACGGCACGTAAGGAATACCTTGCGCTGCCAGTTGGTCCAGCAGCGCCTCATCCTGGCGATTGGCCAGATTGTAGAGGTTCTGCACGCAGGCGATCGGCGTCATCGCCTGGGCATCGGCCACCTGTTTGGCGGTAACGTTGCTCAGACCAATATGACGAATCAGCCCGCGCTCTTTCAGCTTAATCATCGCTTCAACCTGCGGCTCCAGCGAACCTTCCTTCGGTCCATGCACGTCCAACATCGAACGCAGATTCACCACTTCCATCACATCAAGCCCAAGATTGCGCAGATTATCTTCCACCGCTTGCGTCAGCGCTTCCGGCGTGAACGCCGGTAACCAGCCGCCTTTCTCGTCACGACGTGCGCCCAGTTTGGTGACGATCACCAGATCGTCGGCGTAAGGGTGTAACGCTTTTTTGATCAGCTGATTGGTAATGTGCGGGCCATAAAAGTCGCTGGTATCAATGTGATTCACGCCTGCGGCGACGGCATCGCGCAGCACCTGCAAAGCGCGCGCTTCATCTTTTGGCGGACCAAACACGCCGGGACCGGCTAACTGCATGGCACCGTAACCGAGTCGTGCGACCTGGCGATCGCCAAGGGTGTAAGTCAATGCGGGATGAGACATGGAAAGCTCCTTCGTCAGTGTGTGGTTAGATTGTAATCGCCAAAGTGCTGTGCAACTATCCGTACAAATCGGGACACACTGTACGAGGTGGCGAACAATGGCATTGGATATCGCATTGCTGCACGCGGTGGTGGCGGTGGCAAAAGCGGGTGGTTTTCGTGAGGCGGCGCGCATCACCGGTAGCAATCCGTCGCGCTTAAGTGATGCGGTGCGGCGCGCCGAAGAGCAGCTCGGCGTGCGGCTGTTTAATCGCACCACGCGCACCGTGGCGTTGACCGAAGCTGGCAGGGCGCTGATGTCGCGCTTGCTTCCGGCGATGAATGAAGTGGATGCGGCGCTGGATGCACTGAATACGTTCCGCGATACGCCGGGCGGCACCTTGCGCTTAAACGTGCCGGTGAGCGCCGCGCGCATCGTGTTACCAGCGATTGTGCCGGGATTTCTGCAGCGCTATCCCGATATCCAGCTGGAAGTGGTGGCGGAAAGTAATGTGCAGGATGTGTTCCGCGATAGCTGTGATGCCGGCATTCGTTACGATGATCATCTGGAGCAGGATATGGTGGCGCTGCCGATTGGTCCGCGCACCCAGCGCTTTGCGTTAGCGGCATCTCCCGCTTATCTGGCGCAGTTCGGCACGCCGCAACATCCGCGCGACCTGGTACAGCATCGCTGTTTACACGGACGCTATGCGACAGGCGTGATTGCCGAATGGGAATTCACCTGCGGCGAGGAAACCGTGCGTTTACAGCCAAAAGGGCCGCTGATTTGCAGTATCGGCGCGGCGATGGATCTCACGGTGGAAGCCGCGATTGCTGGCTGCGGCGTGGTTTATCTTTTCGAGGATTGGATCAAAACGCCGCTGAGTGAGGGCAACCTACAACCGATTCTGCCGGATTGGTGGCAAAGCTTTTCCGGCCTGTGGCTCTATTACAACGATCGCCGGTTGATTCCGGCACCGCTGCAGGCGTTTCTGGATTATGTGCGTGAGTTGAATGCGCACGCTGTCATGTAGGGTCGCCATTTATGGTGACCGGATTCAATTTGACGCTGGCGGGATAGCTGCAACGGCTTTCAACAGATTCAACCACGGCTGACTATCGTTCAACAGCTCACAACTCAGATTTTCAATCGTCATATGCTGCGCCATCGCGGCGCGGCGCAACAGGTTGTAGGCATCATCTTCCTCCAGCTGCAATTCGCGCATCACGCGTAGCTGAGCGGAAAACAGAAACTTGCGCGCGCGCAGGCGCTCTTCCTGACGCTTCAATTGGGCTTCCAAATGATTGATACGCGCCGCGCTGTCGAGCGCGAGGGTAAAAGCGGTCATCACGCCATCAAAGCGCACCGGTTTGCGCATATAGCTGTCTATCTTTTGCTCGGTGATCCACTGCAGACGCGACGGTGTTTCCATCGCGGTGAGCACCACCTTGGGCAGCGCGGGCCACGGCAATTTATCTGTGGGATGAAACAGCGCCGGATTGTCGCCATCAAACACCAGCAACTGCTGCTGCGCCAAGGCGCTTTCGTTGGGGAACTCAGCGCAAAATTCACCCAGAATGCCCATGCGCGTAAACTGCTGCGCCAGATGTTGATTATCGCGCTCTGAGCAGCCAATCACGCACACCTTCAGTCCGCGCATCTGCACGTTTTTTCGACTCATGCGTGTTCTCCACCCTTGCCAAGATGGTCGAGGTCGGTCCATGCCAGCCAGGGATCGGGCTTCACCGGGGCGTCGGCCTGCCAGAAACTTTCCAGCTTACCTGCATGGCAGCGCGCCAGATGCGGCGTCAGCCAGCAGTGATTGTTGTCGGCATCGATGCGAATCGGTCCGGCGGGCGAATCCATCTCATCCAGTAACACCGCCTGGCGCACGCCGTCGACTTCGGCGTTGCCATGCCGCGCAATCGCACGCGCCAGCAAATGGCCCGCCAGCCACGCGCTTTGGCTATCGACGGACGGCGAAACCTGATCGCCAAAACGCTGACGATAGCAGCGCAAAAAATCGCGGTTGGCGGCGTTGTCGATCGACTGGAACCAGCTGGCTGAAACCAGATAACCTTCCAGCGCCGCAGCGCCAATTAACTGCACTTCGGGTTCGCACAGCGTCATGCTCAGTTTCAGCGGCTGAGTGAGCCACGGCTGATGTTGGCTGGCCTGATGCCATGCGCGATAAAAGCTGTAGGCACTTTTGCCGACCATGGTGTTGAGGATCACTTTCGGTCGCCGCGCGATGATATCGGCGATCAGCTCACTGACATCTTCCTCGCCGAGCGGCAGCAGTTTGCTTTCCACCACGCTGCCGCCCGCTGCCGTCACCGCTTCACGCGTGATGCGATCCATCTCCCACGACCACACATAGTTGGAACCTACGTGGTAAATCTCGGCATCGTGCTCCTGCAGCAGCCAGCGCAGCAGGGGAATCACATGCTGGTTGGGCGTGGCACCGAGATAAATTACGCTGTTGCTGCTTTCGAAACCTTCATAGCGCGCCGGATGCCACAATAGGGCGTTGGCCGCTTCTACCAATGGCAGAATGGTTTTGCGCGCTGCTGAGGTGTAGCAGCCGATGAGATGGCGCACGCCGTGGCGATGCAGCAGGTCGTGGCAATATTGGTGGTATTTATCCAGCGATCCACCGGGATCGCGCACCACTGGCGCGAGGGTAAAGTCATAGTTTGGGTTGGCGTTGATCTCTTCAATCGCCAACAGAATGCCGTTGAGCATTTCACGGCCAATCACCGCGTAATCGCCGGAAACCGAATAGAGAATGCCAACCGGGATGACGTTCTTGCTGGGTGATGTGGGCATAAATGACTCCGTGGGAAATAGTGCGGGTGGTGAAACGGTCGCCATGAATGGCGACCCTACAGGTTTTCGTAGGGTGCGCATTCATGCGCACCTGGTTTAATTCGAACGCGCCACTAACGGGACATAAAAATGTGGCTGACGCAGCAGCACCAGATCTTTACGTCTTACCACATGATTCGGATAAGTTGTATCTGGCGAGCCGGTGGTGATGGCTAATTGCGCCAACCCGTTGTTGCTCAGCACTTTGCTCTCCTGACGCGGAAAGGCAAATGTATCCGGGCCAAATACGCCGCTGATACCAAAACTTTCACCGGCCGCTTCAGGCCAGTTGGCAAACGCCAGCCAGACATTGTTTTCTCCGGCACGCACGCGCGGCAGTAGCCAGTGATAAGGATCGGCACCGCGCGGAATCGGCCAGACATGCGGAATGGCGGTGCCTTGATGCGCCAGCGGCGCAGGCGTATCCAGCGCTGCCGGGCAGGCGATAATATCGCAACCTTCCAGCGCCAGAATACGCGCCGCTTCCGGCACCAGCAGATCTTCTCCCAGCAGCAAACCGACACGCCCGCAGGGCAGATCGCAGGTTACCCATTTATCCCCGGCGCTGGCCCATTGCTGGTCAGCTTCGCTGAGGTGAATCTGGCGATAATGCGCACTTAGTCCGGCACTGCTCGCCAGCAAACAACTGTTAAAGAAATGCGTGCCGTCGTGCTCGGCAAAACCCACTAACAGCGCGATATCCAGCTCCATCGCCAGCCTGATCACCGCCTGAATCGGCGCATCATCCAGCGTCAACGCGTTCATTTTACCGGCGTAGCCGGTCAACGCGCGTTCTGGCAGCACCAGCAATTCCACGCCACGCGCCTTAGCCTGCTCGGCCCAATCGCGAATTTGCTGCAGATTGGCGTTCACATCGTTCTCTGGACGGAACTGCGCCACGGCGATGTTTGAATCTTTAGCGGGCGGCAGCGGATCGGTGCCGTACAAGCCAAAGAACTCCTGCGGATTCCACATAAAGGTGTTGGTCATCAGGCGCTGATACAGTTCAGGTCGGCGTTTTTTCAGCGCAGGATTTTCCAGCGGCAATGTCAGTTCGGCGCTCAGTACCTGATCGCCGCTATCACAGTTTGCCAGCAGCTGGCCCTGGCTATCGGTGATACAGCTGCCGCCGCTGAACTGCACGCCGCGCTCCCAACCCCAACGATTACTTTCGATTAACGCGCAGCCATTTTCCCAGCCGCGCGTCAGCCAGTAAGGCGCAGGCGTGCGTTCAGCCAGCCAGTTGCTGATGTGGCAGATAATCTGCGTGCCGCCCACCGCAGCTAATCGCGCGGTTTCAATAAAGTGAATATCCATACAAATCAGCAAGGCGATATTGCCAATCTCGGTTTTGAATACCTGATGGCCGGCATCGCCATTGGCCGCCCATTTTGGCTCCGAGATATAAGGATGGGTTTTGCGATGTACACCAATCAGCCCTTGTGGGCCGACTAACAGCGCGCTGTTGTAGTAGATATCGGTGACCGCGTCACGTTCCGGCATGCCAAACACCAGATAGCAGTTGAACTCGCGTGCTAGGGCGGAAAACGCCTGGCTGGTTGGGCCGTCGGCGGTTTCCACAAAGGGCGCGACTTCGGCGCGATCCTGCCAGCAATAGCCGGTGGTGGCCATCTCCGGCATCACAATCAGGCGTGCGCCGTCGCGCGCGGCCTGGCTGGCAAGCGCCAGCAGGCGAGCAACGTTCTCTTCTTTGCGAAACAGCGTCGGCTCAAACTGGATGGTTGCGACTTTGATACTCATTATTCAGCCTCCTTGCTCAGCTGCGGGTTGAAAGCCGGTTTCGGGCCTTGATAGGCGTCGGACGGTTTCCAGCTGGTCTGCATATCTTGCGGGAAGGTTTTGAAGTAGTAGCGGCCTCGCGTCGCAGCGCTAATGGCAACATGCAGTACCGGGCCAACCAGCATGGCGATAAACGAGGCGTAGACCATCGGATACGCACCCAACACGCCCGCCGCACCGATGGCGACCGCCACGCACAGCGCAATCACGCCAGAAGGGTTCCACATCCGCAGATACTCTTTGCGGAACTCGACGAAATCGGACGGCGCGAGATGCAGCACTTTGCGGCACACGAAGTAGTCGGCAAGAATAATGAAGACCCAGGTATTGGTGAGAATGCCGGTGATCGACAGGAAAGTGCCGGTGTACTGCAAGATGTTGCAGACGTAGAACACCACGCCGAGCAGCCACACCAGCAGCATCCACCATTGGCGGCCAGGGCGATAGTTGAACGCCATGTCCATGGTGTTAGACAGCGCAATCGAGCCGGAATAGAGGTTCAGCACGTTGATGCGAATTTGCGTGATCACCGCGAACAATACGCCGGTGAGGCCGATGATCAATGGGAAGACAAAACCAGGATCGAGCGCCAGTGACCAGACGTCGGCGCCCTCAATATGCGGCATCAGCGTGTAGGCCATAAAGGCACCGAACAGCATCACCACCACAATCGGCAACAGCATGCCGAGCATAATGGTAGCGGTGCCTTTGTGACTGATATTGGGGCGTGCGAAGCGGCCATAATCGGTCGCCATCAAGCCCTGAAACACAATCTGCCCGTTCGCCATGTTCATCACCAGCCACAGCGCGTTGCTGTCCACTTCACCTTTTGGCTGCCAGCCGCTGAAGCCGACCGAAGGATAGTGATGGGTCAGCTGCCAGATGCAGAAGCCAAACAGCAGGATAAAGATCGGCACGCCCCAGGTTTGCAGGAACTGCATCGACGACATGCCTTTCCAGACAAACCAGATGGCCGCCAGCCCCATCAGCGCAAATATCGCGATGCCCGCCACCGAATTCACCGGCACGCCCGCGTAGTTGGCGATGGCGTGCGACACAATGGTGCCTTCGAAAAGGAAGTAGAAGATAAAGTTGATGGCGTAGATCAGCGAGGTGAACGCTGAACCCATGTAGCCAAAGCCCAGACCGCGCGTCATTAGGTTAAGCGACAAACCTTCTTTACTCGCCATCTTCATGATGCACGAGCCAATCAGCGTAGCGAACAGCACCATATAGCCAATAGGCAACAGCAGCAGCGGCCAGCCGACCTGATAACTCATATCCGCGCCCAGGCTGAACCAGAACATCGCCGTCGAGTTACCTAACAGCACCAGAATGATGGCGGGAATCGGCCAGCGATAATGGGTGGGCACACGACCCACGGCGTAATCTTCTACCGCTTCCGCTTCGGTAATGTCCTGCGGTCCCTGAAACCACGTTTTCAACTTGCTCATAGTTTTACTCCAAATAAAAAAGCCCCGCCGACAGCATTGCCGGTGGGGCTTCTTCGCCTGAATTCGATGTATTGGAGTGACATGCAGCCACAAACCGCTTACCAGACTACGGCGCCTGTTCCTGCTGTGCAGGATGCGGTAATCAGTTGCAAGCAAGCTGCGTGCCAGGTTACAAACCGCGGCAAAAGCAGGCTTTTTGCCGTCTACAAGGATGGCGTTGCATTAGCGCGGTGCAGCGTGCACCGCCATGAGGCTTTCAAGAGGAATAAAACGAGAATTGGTTTCTACCGTGATTCTTCGACCAATACAGCTGCTGATCGGCTGCGGTAATCAGGCTATCGAGTGACATCCCTGGCTGCCAGCGAGCTGCGCCCTGACTGAGCGTTACCCATTCAGCGGTATCAGAACTCTCATGAGGAATAGCGCGCTTTTCCAGCGTGGTTTTAATTCGTTCGCACACTTGTGATGCGATCTCTGGCGTGGCATTGAGCAGCAAGACGGCAAACTCTTCACCGCCGAAACGCACGGCAAGATCGCTTTCATTTCTTACCGAATCGCTGATGCAGCGGGCCACTTTTACCAGACATTCATCACCTTTGAGATGGCCATACACATCGTTATAGCGTTTGAAATGGTCAACATCGATCATGATGAGATAAACCTGCGATTCTGCGGCAATTTGCGCAGTCCGCGCGTGAAAGTATTCGCGCAAATAGCGTTTATTGGCTAAGCCGGTAAGCGGATCGTGATCGACAAGGCGGGTCAGTTTTTGAATTAACCGTGCGTTTTGCTGTTCAATGGCTTCGGCTTTACGAACCCATTCCATCATCACGTTTCGACAGGAAAGCACCACACCAAGGGCTAGCGTATAAGCAACCAGGTGGAAGAGAACATGTAGAGGATTTAACACGGCAATGTTGATAAACAGTGTCAATATTATCGGCAGTACAAAGGCTGCAATCACGTTAAGTGAAAGATGAAAGGCAATGACAGCTGGAAACAGCACCAATAAGGAGATCACCATCACCCACTCGATGTCATGTGTGGCGCGATATAATTGATGCAAAATTAACGCCCAAATCACGCCATAAATAACTGCACACAACATCAATACGGCACGAGTCAGATAAAGTTGCTGTTTAATCAATTGACTGGTGAGTAGCAGATTCCAGCAAGAAAACAGCATTAGCAACAAACTTAAAATAAAAATAGGTGGCAGAGATGGCACCAAATCATCATAGAAAAAATAGCGCAAACACAAGTAAAGTGAATAAGCGATATTGAGCCAAAGAAACCAAATACAGCCTGTCCGGGTGAGAATGACATCTTTGTTCACTTTTCCTGCATCCATAATCAGCATGTGAAAACCTCAAAAGAGAAGATGTTTCAGATAATTACGACGCGCATTAAAGTAATTAGCATGGTTAAAGAAAAACGCAAATCCAGTTGTCGGATAGATTTTTCTTTTCAATCGGGATTTTATCAAACGTCTGGTAAGGATAATCCTAAAGACAAAGATTTTTCAGTTCCAACGTAATTTTATTATTTCATATAAAGTTTCATTTTGGATGCGTTTTGTGTGTGGAAAATAATAGTTATTTCACTACTAATCATAAGGATAGATGGGTTCATTTGATCTGGTAGCAGGAAAGGCTAAAGTTTGAAGCCAATCAAAAAATTAATAAATTGCACGTTCGTCCATATCTTTAAGCTTGTGAAGTTTAAGGCGTTAACTACTGTTTAAAGCGAAATGTTTATTCAACTCATGCCATTTCACCATGCTGGCCATAAAGTTCGCTGTATTTTTTTTGCTTCCGACACATTTTGTCGGTTTACAGACACAGGGCGAATGAAATCTGACCAACCTCTGGAGGGGATGATATGTGCCAAAAATGGGCCATCGCTTGTGGTGCGCTATTACTTATTTGCAACGCAACGAATGCAGCTTCACCCTATGACGATCTTGCCTTTGCGTTGAAACAACAGCAGATTATTCAAAGCCTGCGAGCACATTGTCATATCAATAACCACATATCCGACGAAAAGATTCGCAACCTATTTCTCAGCGACAAAAATAACCACCCACCGATTTTATTGGCGGCAAAAGCCTTTGATAAAAAGGATAAACCCGGTTATTCGCATGCGATTGCTAGCGTGCGTTGTCCAGAAATCAAATAGGGCGCTGAGAGGATATGAAAAGAATCCATTCCCCGGTGTTGCTGTTGTGCTTAACCGCGTCTACGCAAGCAAGTGGTTTGTATTTGTATGAAATAGCCACTGATGATGTAGGTTTAGCCGGCGCGGGCCAGGCGGCGCGGGCGCAAGATGCCTCCACCCTGTTCACCAATCCGGCGGGAATGACGCTGCTACCCGGCAAAACCATGAGCCTTGGCGGTCAGATGCTCTATGGCAGAGCAAAATATGGCTTGAATGATGATGCGCTGCTGAATGGTAACAGCCCCGGCAATGTGATTGGCTGGTTTCCTGGAGCCAGTGCTTTCTACAGCCAGCCGATTACCGATCAATTAAGTGCAGGCATTGGTCTTTATGGCAATTATGGATTAGGCCTGCACTTTGGCGATTGGGCCGGCGATAATCTTATTAAAGACAGCACGTTAGTCGCGATGACGCTGATGCCATCCGTCGCGTGGAAATACAATGATGCGCTTTCAATGGGTTTCGGACTGGGCATTAATTATGGCTTTCTGAAATTGAAACGTCAGACGGCGACCGGAGAAAACGAGCAATCCGACCACGATTGGGCGTTGAACAGTAAATTCGGCATCATCTATCAATTTACCCCCGAGACGCGCGCGGGCTTGACCTACACCAGCGAAACCAAATATCACTTTGATATCAATGGTAGCGTGCAGTTAGACCAACTCACTAATAGTCCTTCTTACACTTTACCCATCGCAGCCACCGTTAATACACCCCAACAGGTGATGTTCAGCCTTTACCACGATCTGAACCGTCAATGGGCGTTAATGGGCGACCTCGGCTGGCAAGACTGGAGTGCCTACAGCAATAGTCAGATTGTGGTGGGTGAAAATCGCGTGGGCGACAATGAACGTCTGCGCGACACCTGGCATGTGGCGCTGGGCACGCAGTTCCGTCCCACCGACGACTGGACATTCAATACCGGTGTGGCATTTGACAGCAGCTTTTATCGCAATCAGAACGATACCTCGCTGACCATGCCTTCCGGTAATACCTGGCGTTGGGGCGTAGGCGCGCGTTATCAACTTGATGCTGAAAGCAGCATCGGTGCGGCGTTTGAGTATGCCTACATCGAAAGCTCGCGCGTTGCCTCACCTTTATTGCAAGGCGAGTACCAGCATCCTTCACTCTATTTTTTCTCCCTGAATTACAACCGCAATTTCTAACCCGTAACCGAGGAGGTGATCCGATCATGAGCATGTAAGCATCATTTACTGGCGGACAACATTCGTCTTGCCGTTCAAGGGCCTACCATTTAGTGGAGTGCAAAATGTCTCGAATGCCTTTTTGCAAAACGATGTTAGCCTCAATGCTCTCTGTCGCTTGCTGCTCATTCAGTGCACAAGCCGCGCCGGACAGCAATCAACCCTCTACCGCGCCCGAGCAAAACAAGGGCAAGCCCAATATTGTGGTCATCTTCGGCGATGATATCGGTTACTGGAATCTCAGTACGTACAATCAGGGCATGTTGGGTTATCAAACGCCGAATATCGACAGCATCGCTGCCGAAGGCGCGAAGTTCACCTCCTATTACGCGGAGCAGAGTTCTACTGCCGGTCGTTCCTCCTTCATAACCGGGCAGATGCCGTTCCGTACCGGGATGAGCAAGGTGGGCATGCCGGGCGCACCGCAAGGATTGCAGAAAGAAGATCCCACCATTGCCAATATCCTCAAGCAACTCGGTTATGCCACCGGCCAGTTTGGTAAAAACCATCTGGGCGACCGCAATGAGTTTCTGCCTACCGCACATGGCTTTGACGAATTCATGGGCAACCTCTATCACCTGAATGCCGAAGAGGAACCGGAGAACCCGGATTACCCACAAGATCCGGAGTACAAGAAACAGTTCGGCCCGCGCGGCGTAATCAAATCCACTGCTGACGGGAAAATTGAGGATACCGGTCCACTCAACATCAAACGCATGGAAACCGTGGATGAAGAGACGTTGGCAGCTAACAACGACTTCATGGAGCGGCAGGTCAAAGCCAACAAGCCATTCTTCACCTGGTACAACACCACGCGCATGCACAACAAAAC
The DNA here is from genome assembly GCF_024707505.1 of Pantoea sp. SOD02. Lineage (GTDB taxonomy): Bacteria > Pseudomonadota > Gammaproteobacteria > Enterobacterales > Enterobacteriaceae > Pantoea > Pantoea symbiotica. The sequence continues at coordinate 399,381 of NZ_CP102605.1, forward strand.
CCATATTAAACCGGCCGATAAAGGCGTGACCGGATTGGGGGACTACGCCGATGGCATGGTGGAACATGACAAAATTATCGGGGAAGTGCTGAAGAAAATTAAAGATCTCGGCATCGAAGACAACACCATTGTGGTTTACACCACCGATAACGGGCCAATGACGGCGACCTGGCCGGATGCCGGTATCACGCCGTTCCGCGGTGAGAAAAACACCGGCTGGGAAGGCGGTTTCCGCGTACCGGCGATGATTAAATGGCCGGGACATATCAAACCTGGCACCTTAGTCAACGACATTGTCGGCAGTAATGACTGGTTCCCAACGCTGGTGGCAGCAGCGGGCGTACCGGATATCAAACAGCAGTTGCTGAAAGGCTATAAAACCAGCGCCATGAACTACAAAGTGCATCTTGATGGTTATAACCAGCTCGATTACATCACCGGTAAAACGCAGGAGGATCCGCGTAAAGAGTTCTTCTACTGGAGTGATGACGGCGATCTGCTGGCGATGCGTTACGGGCGCTGGAAAGCTCACTTCATGATCCAGGAACATACCGGGATGGATGTGTGGAAATATCCGTTCGTCAAACTACGTGTGCCTCTGATTTTCGACCTGAAAATCGATCCACTGGAAAAAGGCACCGATGGCATGGATTACAACCACTGGTTCTATGATCGCCTGTTCCTGCTCGGCGGTGCGCAGAAATATGCCGCTGAAATGCTGCAAAGCTTTAAAGAGTTTCCGCCACGGCAGAAACCGGGCTCATTCACCGTTTCTGATGTGTCGAAACTCATTGAGGAAGGCAGTCCGGCTACCAATTGATGCTCTGACCACAATGCCGGGTGAAATACTTCACCCGGTACTCAGGAGGCGTTCATGAAATACAGCACAACGTTGCCGGTTAAACCTCTTCCTACGGCGGAAAAATTCAGTGGCAAAGGGCCGGCTTACACGCGCCGTTTTCACGTGATGGCGAAACCCACCGGATCGCGTTGCAATATCGACTGCAACTACTGTTTTTACCTGCATAAAGAACAGCTGCTGGAGCAGGATCGTCACAGCGGCATGAGCGATGAGGTGCTCGAAACCTTCATTAAGCAATACATCGACAGCCAGGATGGCGAACAGGTGGTGTTCTCATGGCAAGGAGGCGAGCCCACGCTAATGGGGTTGGAGTATTTCGAAAAAATCGTCGTGCTGCAGAAGAAATACCAGAAGCCAGGTCAGCGGATTGAAAACGATCTGCAGACCAACGGCATTCTGCTGAATGACAACTGGGCGCGCTTTCTGCGTCAGCACAACTTTTTAGTCGGCATTTCAATCGATGGCCCGGCGGAACTGCACGATCGCTACCGCGTGACGCGCAGCGGTAAGCCCACTTTTGAGAAAGTGATGGCGGGCGTTGCGGCGCTGAAACGCCATAGCGTGCCATTCAATGCCTTAGTCACCGTTAACCGCACCAACGCCCGCTTCCCGCTTGAGGTTTACCGTTTTCTGACGCGCGAATTGGGTGCCACTTATATCCAGTTCAATCCCTGCGTTGAGCCGGTGGATTTCAAACAAACCGCACCGCAGTTCTGGCAAGACGACACCATTCCGGTTACCGGTTCTCGCCGCGCGCGTCCCGGCGACCTCGATTCGATTGTTACCGATTGGTCTGTCGATCCGGATGACTGGGGCCGCTTCCTGATTGCGGTGTTTGAAGAGTGGGTAAACAACGATTTGGGTCGCGTGCAGGTCAACCTGTTTGAAACCGCCGTGGCGCAAACCATGGGCATGCCAGCGCAGATTTGCATCACCTCAGAGTTTTGCGGCAAAGGTCTGGCGATTGAGAAAAATGGCGACATCTTCTCCTGCGATCACTACGTCTATCCCGAATATAAGTTAGGCAATGTGCAGAGCACCAAACTGGCGCACATGGCCTTTTCCGAACGACAAAAAGCCTTTGGTTTAGGCAAGCGCGATACTTTACCAGCGGCCTGCAAACGCTGTCCCTATCTGAAACTCTGCTATGGCGAATGCCCGAAAAACCGCATTGTCAGAAGCGAGGAAGGGGAACTGGGCATGAATTACCTCTGTCCCGGCATCAAGGCATTCTTTGATTATGCGCAGCCGATTCTGGTGGGCATCGCCACGCTGTTGCAACGAAAGACGGTGGAACCTGCATGATGAATAACCGTGACAAGCTGCTGGCGCTGGAAGCCAGCATGAATCAGCAGGTGATTGGACAGCAGGAGCTGGTACGGATGTTAATTGTTGCCTTGCTGTGTGACGGTCACGTGCTGCTGGAAGGCTTGCCGGGGCTGGCGAAAACGCGTGCGGTGCGGGAACTGGCGCGTCACATCGAAGGCGAATTCCGCCGCATTCAGTTCACACCCGACCTGCTGCCTTCCGACATTACCGGCAGCGAAATCTATCAGCAAAATGCCACACGCGAAGAAGACCAATTCCGTTTTCGCCCTGGCCCGGTATTCGGCAACATTATCCTCGCCGATGAGATCAACCGCGCGTCGGCGCGCGTGCAGTCGGCGCTTTTGGAAGCGATGGAAGAGCGCCACGTCACCGTCGCAGGGAAAACCTGGCCGCTGCCGGGCATTTTCATGGTGCTGGCGACACAAAACCCGGTCGATCAGGAAGGCACATGGCCGTTACCCGAAGCGCAATTGGACCGTTTTCTGATGAAGGTGATTGTCGATTACCCATCGAAAGAGAATGAGCAGTTGGTGATGCAGCTGGTCCGCGCAGAACAGCAGGCGAAATATCAGCAGGAAAACCGCGCTCCAGAAACAACGTCATTGAGCATTAGCCAGCAGAATATTGCCGAGTGCTGGCATGAAATCGCCAGCATTTACGTGGCTCCGACAGTTGAGCAATACATTGTTAATCTGGTGGAGATGACGCGCCATCCCGATCAGGTTAGCGAAGCCTTTGCCAGTTATATCAGTCTTGGCATCAGCCCGCGTGGCACGCTGGCGCTGGATCGCTGTGGTCGCGCCTGTGCGTGGCTGGATGGTCGGGATGCCGTGTTGCCAGAAGATATTCAACGTATCGCCCCGGCGGTGCTGCGTCACCGTTTGTTGCTGAGTTATCAGGCGAATGCCGATAACTGTACGCCCGATCAGGCGATCTCAATGCTGCTTAGCGCAGTGGTGGCGTGATGTCGCCGCCGCTGACGCTGGAAATGGCTGACATGATGGCGCTGGCCGGGGATGCGCAACGGCTCGATAATCCGCCCGGACAAATTCCACCCGGCGCGCTCACCGGCGAGCGCGTATCGCGCCAGCAAGGGCGAGGCCTGAATTTTGACAGCCTGCGCCGTTATCAACCCGGTGATGACGTGCGATTGATTGACTGGAAAGCCACGGCGCGTCTGCGATCGCCGTGGATTCGCCTGTACAACGAAGAGCGCGAGCGTCCCGTGTTTATCCTCGTCGATCAACGTCTGGATATGTATTTCGGGACGCGTTGCCAGATGAAATCGGTGGCGGCAGGCTACACCGCCGCACTGCTCGCCTGGCGCAGCTGGCACGACGGCGACCGTTTGGGCTGCGCGGTGCTCGGCGATGATGAACTGGCGCTGCATCCGTGCCGCGCGCCGAAACGCAACCTGATGCCGATCCTCAACGATATCCAGCGCCTGAACGCCTTGCTGCCTGAGCACTATGCGCAGGATCACACATCAAAAATCAGCTTAGCGGATGCGTTGCAACGTATCGTCACCTTGCTGCCGTCCGGCAGTTGGCTGGGGATCATCAGTGACTTTCACGATCTGGATGCGCACTGCGATGCGGTGCTGGCGCATCTGCACCGTCGCTGCGAAATCACCGCCTTTGTGACGTTGGATGATGTTCATCGCCGCCTGCCTGCGCAGGGGCAGCTTAGCGCCTATTACCAGCAGGTTAGCAGCGTGATACCGCTGTCGGCAACGCTCAGTGATCGCATTAATCAACGCGTTACCGAGCGCCTATCACTGCAGCAGCGTCGTTTGCAACGTGTTGGCGTGACGGTAAAAACCATCGTCAGCGGTTTGCCCGTTCTGCCGCAGCTCCAGCAGGAGGACGCACATGCTGGCAAAAGGTTTTAGCATCCCAGAACTGGCGCATCCCGCACTGCCAGCCGATGTCTCCTGGTTTCCGTTGCCGCCGGGCTGGATGGTATTGGGCGTGCTGCTGTTGCTGGCCGTTGTCATCTATCTATTGCACGTGCTGGCGCGCTATCGCCGCAATCGCTGGCGTCGCGAGGCGCGTCAACAGCTGGGTCAGCAGCAAGTTGATGACTGGATGAGATGGGTGAAACAGGTGCTTTTGGTGCAGCACTCGCGTGCGGAAGTCAGCCAGTGGCAAACGCCGCAACAGCTTTTGGCGCAAACCACGCTGGATGATGAGTTGCGCCTCCTGATGTGCCAGCGCTATTGCCAGCCGGACAACCAGCTGGAGGTGGAGACTTATCAGCGCGTCGCCCGGCAAATGCGCCGTTGGCTGGAGAATCTGCCTGATGTCTGAATGGTTCTCTCGCCTTGATTTCGCCTGGCCGTGGGCAGGCGTGCTGCTGTTTGTGCCGTTGCTCATGCGTTTTTTAATCACCCCGCAGCCGCAGGAGAGTGAACAGGTTCGGGTGCCTTTTTTACCTCAGCTTGCGGAAGCGCTGCAGCTGAATCTGGCAGCGCCGAAGCCGAGTTGGGGGGCACGATTGCTGTTCTGGACGCTGTGGATCTTGCTGGTTAGCGCGCTGGCGCGGCCAGAATATCTGCTGCCACCGAAAACCCTGATCAAACCGATGCGCAACATCGTGCTGATCCTTGATGTGTCGGGCTCGATGGAAAAGGGCAGCGGCCAGAATGAACAAACCCGATTGCAGGCGGTGCAACAAACGGTGCGCACTTTCATTAGCCAGCGCAAAAATGATCGCATCGGACTGGTGATTTTCGCCAGTCAGGCGTGGCCTTTTGCGCCGATCAGTGAGGACAAACGGGCGCTGCAGTCGCGCATTGATCAGCTGGCGCCAGGCATGATTGGCCAGCAAACTGCGATTGGCGATGCGCTGGGCGTGGCGGTAAAACTGCTGGATAACAGCCTGGAAATGGATGCGGCCAAAATGGCGATTCTGCTGACGGATGGTAATGACACCGCTTCGAAACTTGACCCGAAAGTCGCGGCACAGCTTGCGGCCGCACATCACGTGATGGTGCATACCATTGCCTTTGGTGATGAGAACAGCAGTGAGGAAGACAAAGTGGATACCGGCTTGTTGACTGACATTGCCGCGATCACCGGCGGCCACGCCTGGCAAGCCGCCACGCACCGCGATGCATTGGCGCAGGTATGGCAGCAAATTGATGCCCAGACGCCGGAGCAGGTGAAAACGCTGGGATTATCATGGCATCGTCCGCTGTTTGCCTGGCCATTATCTCTGGCGCTTCTGTTGTTGCTGCTGTTTGTGAGCATCAGCACGCTTGCGAGGCGACGCGTATGAGCGATTTCCACTTCCTCTATCCCTGGCGCTTACTGGGTTTACTGCTTTGCCCGCTGCTTTACTTTCTCTCCCAACGTTCCGCCAGCGGCTGGCATCGCATCATGGAAAAGCCCTTTGCGGCGGCGTTAATAAAAGGGCAGCGCCTGCGTGCGCGGAACGTGTTGCCGTGGCTCATCGGCTTTGGCGTGCTGGCGCTGGCTGCGCCGAGTTGGCAACGTGATTTGCCTGCAGCGTTCACGCCCGAAAACAACGTGATGGTGATTTTGCAGCAGGACATCAGCATGCTGGCGCAGGATCTGCCGCCGAATCGGCATCAACGTATGCAGCAAAAAATTGCCGCGCTGATGTCACAGATGCCCGGCAGCCATTTTGGTTTGGTGGTTTATAGTGCCAATGCATGGCTCACCACGCCACTGACCAGCGATGCTGACTTTTTCACGCTGTTTTTGCAGGCGCAGCAACCGACATTGGTGCCGCAGGCGCAGGGTTCGGGATTAGCACGCGCGGTTGCACTGGCGCAGAAAAATTTGCCGCAGGCTGCGGATGCGCCGCGCGCCATCATCCTCGTCGCCGATCATCTGACATCCCAGGAAGTAAACTGGCTGCAACAACAGGATTTACCGTTGCAAATCTGGGTGCCTGGCACCGCCAACGGTGGCAAGTTACCGGATGAATTTGCCGCGCAAGGCATTGATACCCGACTTAACGTGACGCCGTTTGAGCAGGCACGTGATGCCGGGATGCCGGTGACGCTGGTGTCCGCTGAGGATGATGATCTAGATGTGGTGCGCCACAATATTCAGCAAAGCGTGACGGCACAGCAGAATAGTCGCACGGATCTGCAATGGAAAAACAGCGGTTATTTGTTGGTTATACCGATGTTGATCCTGCTGCTGGTATGGCGGCAACAACTGCTGTGTCTGCTGGTGTTCACCTTGCCGCTGATCCTCTATTCACCGGATAGCTCCGCATCGCTGCTGGATGCCTGGGTCCGCCCGGATGTGCAGGGACAATTGGCGTTTAAGCGCGGGGACTATCACGCGGCCGCCCAGCATTTTCAGGATCCGTTACGACGCGGTATCGCCTTGTACTATGCGGAAGATTATGTTGCGGCGCTGGGCGCTTTCCAGCAAGCCGCTGCAACAGCGGAAAGCTTGTTGTGGATCGGCAACTGTTATGCGCAACAGAAATCCTGGCAGCAGGCGCTAAACAGTTACGATCAGGCGCTCAGCCTGAAACCAGATTGGAATATGGCGCAGCAAAATCGGGCGAAGATTGCGCACATCATCATGCAACTGCGGCAGAAAGAGCGCGATCGTCAGGCCGATCAGCATGAACAAAAAGATGAAGATCCCGATGCGATCAAGCACGATCTCAAACGCGAGCAGGGCGTCAATCAATTGGATTTAAAACCTGTCGCCGCTGCCGCGCCCTCGGCTGAACAGTGGTACAACAACCTCACGCTTTCACCCGGTGGTTTGCTGGAAAATCTCTATCACTCAGCGCCGGCGGAGGCACCATGAAGAGATTGCTCGTTTGTCTGTTGTGGCTGTTCAGCCTTGTCGCACACGCTGAAATGACCATGACGCGTGAACTGGTGGCAGCGGAAAAGTTGGTGCCGGGACAGCCGGTAACTATCGCCGTCACTTTCTGGACCGACAGCTGGTTTAATCCGCCGCCACAATGGCCAGAGATGGTGATAGAGAATGGCAACCTGCTTAGCACTCCGTTGCCGAATCAGTTGCTGACGCGCAATAGTGCGGGCATCAGCTGGAGCGGTATCCGCATGGAGCGGCAGATCCTGACGTGGGATCAAGGCACCTTACGCTTTCCCGCCGTGGATGTGGTGATGCGTTCTGCTAATCAGCCGCCGAAAACCGTCTCGCTGCCGGTGCTGGAGAAAGCTGTTACCTGGCCCGCTGACGTTCAGCAGCCCGATCGCTTTTTACCCGCCCGCAGCCTGCAACTGACGCAAAAATGGCAACTGTATCGCGCGGCGGACGATGGGCAACTGCATGTGGGTGATGTGATTGAACGCGTGGTGACGTTGCGAGCGAACGAGGTGATTGCCGCACAAATCCCACAGCTGCTGTACGCCATTCCCGGATCCGCCAGCCAGCAATTGCCGCCGCAGAATAGCGACCTGACCAGCGGCAGAGATGAGATCGTCGGCGCACAACGCGTCGAGAGTTTGCGGTATCTGCCTGCTCAACCTGGCGAGCTCATCATCCCACCGCTGCGTTTGCGCTGGTGGGATACGCGCCAGCAGCAGTGGCAGATTGCCGAGTTATCGGGCGCGCACTACAGCATTGCTGCGGCGCGTCCTGCTGGCAGCGAACAAGCGCTCAAGGCGCGAGCGCCGACCAGCTGGAAACCGCTGCTAACCGGCGCGGCGGTGGTTTTACTCATGCTGCTGTTGGCGCTGTTTTTCCGGCGCTCTCTTCTTCATAGCCTGCAACGTCTGTATCAACGCACACGTGAATACTGGCGCATCGTCTCGCTGCCCGATCTCACGCCGACCAAAAGGAAAAGATGATGAAACACGCCATATTTGCTCTGTTAATTGCAATTCATTGCGGGTCGGCTATAGCTGCTGAGGATCCGCTGAGTAGCTGGAATGAGGGTCAATCAAAGCAGGCGATTGAAAGTTGGGTAAAGGGCGCCACGCAAGCGGGTGGCAAGGATTTCATTCCCGTTGATCAACGGTTTGTGGTGTTTGATAACGACGGCACGCTGTGGCCTGAAGCGCCGCTGACCTTTCAATTACAGTTTGTGCTGGATGAAATAAAGCGCCTTGCACCCGAGCATCCTGAATGGAAAAACGATGCGTTAGTGCAAGCGGTGATCAACAACGACATGAAAACCGTGATGCAGGCGGGCAAGAAAGGGCTGATCCAGCTGATGACGCTAACCCACAGCGGCATGACTACCGATGATTTTGCCCAGCGCGTCAGCCATTGGGTTGAAACCCATCGTCATGCACGTTTCGGCTGTCGTTACGATCAGTTGGGTTATCAGCCGATGCGCCAACTGCTGGATTATCTGCGCGCCAACGGCTTTAAAACCTGGATTATCTCCGGCGGCGGCATTGATTTTATGCGCGTGCTGGCGGAGAAGATGTATGGCATTCCGCCGGAACAGGTGGTCGGTTCATTTTCACTCAGTGAGTTTTCGCTCACGGACAACGGCACGCAACTGCGCAAAACGCTGAACGGGGCTTTTTATGATGACGAAGCGATGAAGCCGGTCGCTATCCATCTGTTTATGGGACGACGTCCGGTTGGCGCTTTCGGTAACAGCGATGGCGATGTGCCGATGCTGCAATACACCTCCGCGAATCCCGCCTATAAAACCTTTGGTTTGCTGGTTCATCACACCGATGGGGCGCGGGAATACGCTTACGATGCACATCCTTCCGCCAGCGGAAAACTGGTTAACGGACTCAAATTAGCCCCCAAAAATGGCTGGGCGGTTGTCGATATGAAGCAGGACTGGAAAACGGTATTTGACCCCGCACAGTGCGCGTCTGAGCAAGGGAAGTAGTGCGTTAACGCCAAATTGAGGAGGGAATATGAAGCGCACCATCATGTGTTTATTCTGTTGCCTGATGCTGTTTACTTTGCATCAAGCCCATGGCGCTGAGCCGCGTCAGGCTCCCTCGGCGCAGGAGCGGGCACGGACGCTGACTCTGCTTAATCAACCTGTCGTGATGCTTCAGGCTAAATTTGGTTTTACCACGCCAGAAGAACGGGTGCAGCGTATTGTTACGCTACTGCGTACCCTCAATGATAATGACCTGAAGCAGTCAGTTGAAACGCATGAAGTGGTGCGTTATCACCAGCCAGCGGTGCTTTTTTCCATCAACGGCAACGCTTTTATGCTGCTATCGCAGGGCGACCTTGATGAAGGGGATGACCTGACGCTGCCGCAGGCGGCAGAGCGGGTCAGGTTGCGTCTTGATGCCCTTCGTCTTTCGCTGGCTGAACAATATTCTTCACACTATTTGCTGCTCTCCACAGCCAAAGCATTACTGGGCGCAGTGTTGTTGGCTGCTGTTATTCTTTTTGCTCTGCGCTCGCACGCGTGGCTGAAGCGCATTTATGCTGCACGATATGCACGGCGTAAAAGCATTATTCCAGGCGCGCTACGCACATTTCTCGGTCCGATTGAAGTGCGTCTCTATGCAGCGGTGATGACATCAACCATTTTGGTGGCGGTTTACCTTTGGCTGAGCTGGGTGCTGCGGTTGTTTCCGTGGACACGTATCTGGGGAATAGAGCTGGGTGGTTACGCGCTGGAACTGCTACAGAGGCTAGGATTAGCAGTTATTTCCGCTTTACCCGGCATCGTCATTGTGGCGCTGATATTTATTATTACCGCGCTTGTCACACGTTTATTAAGACTGGTATTGCGGCGGGTGGAAACCGGCCAGTTACAGTTGCCAGGCCTGCATCCGGACACCGTAGGCGTGACGCGCAAACTGATCAGCGTGGTTATTTGGCTATTCGCGCTATCGGCGGCATATCCGTTTCTGCCGGGCGCTAATTCGCTCGCATTTAAGGGCATCAGTGTTTTCTTTGGTCTGATGCTAACGTTAGGCTCCGCAGGCGTCATGAATCATGCCATGAGCGGACTGGTGCTGACTTATTCACGGGCGCTTAGGAAAGGAGAAGTAATCAGGATTGCTGATCACGAAGGCGTGGTCAGTGAAGTGGGCATGTTGGCCACCAAAATCCTGACGCGAGAAAATTACGAAGTGACCGTGCCTAATGCCGTGGTTGTTAGTGGCAGAATCGTTAACCTGAGTGCCACGCTAAAAGGCGAGGGCGTCAACATGACCACCAGTGTCACCATTGGCTATGACACACCCTGGCGGCAGGTTGAAGCCATGCTGGAACTTGCGGCTAACCGCACTTCAGGTATCAACCATGAGATCCTGCCGATAGTGCGCCAGTTGGCATTGCAGGATTGGTATATTGCCTATGAGTTGCAGGTCAGACTTCTGGCTGGCGAATCTCTGGCGGGTGTTCGAAGTACACTCCACGGGCACATTCAGGATGTGTTCAATGAATTTGGCGTGCAGATTATGTCGCCTAATTTTATTAGCCAGCCTGAACACGCAGTGCTGGTAAAACAGGAGAACTGGTTTACCCCACCGGCGGAAAAGAGCAAAAGCTGAACCGCTAAAAACGCACCTTAACACCCATTGACGCCGACACATTGGCGTCGATCTTTGTGTCGCCACCGTTGTTCCATGAACGACCCACTTCGCTGTACGCCTGCACTTCGTTGCTCACCATCCAGGTCGCGCCGACTGCCGCTTCAGTCAGGCTGTATTGCTGATCGGCACTTAATGAGGTGCTGCCAGCATTGTTGGCGGTGTTGGCATAGGTCACGCTATCCTGACCATCACTTAGCATTTGCCAAACGTTGACGCGCAGATAGGGTTTCACTTTGCCATAATCCGTATCGTAGTCCGCCACTAAACGCGCACCGATGCGGCCAATCAACGCGCCATCCGCCTCAACATCTACCCGGGTTTTCGCCGCGCCGTTGAGTGTGACGCTGTCAAAGTCACTGTACTGATAGATCAACTGCGCCTGCGGCTCAAGCTGCCAGCGGCTGTCACCCAACTGCCACGGTTTGCCGATCTCCACTGACGCGGCGAAGGAATTGCCGTCGGGATGAACGCTTTCCCTATTGCGTTCATTTTGCAAATCCACTTGGTGATGACCGTATTGCAACACGTTATCGACATAGAAACCGCTGTCATCGATCCAGGTCGCGTAACCGCCCAAATAGATCGAGAAAGTTGAGTTGTAGATATCACCGCCGCCCATGCCGGTATTACCGGAAACCGAACTGTCGCTATCGAGAAAGGTGGTGTACAGACCGGCGCGCCACTGCTCATCCTGATACAGATCGCTGCCAAATTGCATACCGTTGAAGTTAGAAGAGCTGCGACTGTGCACGGCATCATTGAGTTGTTGATCAACCGATTTCACCAGATAGCGCGCCCAGAAACGGCCTTGCTGATCTTCTGCCACATCAGCACGCCACGGTTGCTCGCCACCCACGCGTTGATGCAACGTACCCAGCACGGCTAAGTCGGCTTGTCGAACGATCGACGCCAGCGTGTTAAAGCCAGGCACGTCCGGGCGATAACCGGCGCGCAGGAACCAGTCTTCACCGGCCCCCGCCGCGTTGCCAGCAAACAGTTGATATTGATAGGCGCCCGCCATCAGCACATCAGCGCCGATGTTAAAGGCATCTTTGGTGGTTTGCGCCGTGGTGGTGCCGCCATTCACCGCTTCCACCACCACAATGCCATCACCTTCCGTCGGTTCGCCAAGCTGGCTAACATCAATGTCCAGCCGCGTACTGCCTGTTGCCGTGCCGCCGTTGATCACCAGACGATCCGCCACGCCTGGACTGTGCTGCTGTGCCGCGATCTTAACTACGCCGTTGAGGCCAACATAGTCGCCATTCACGGTCAGTGTGGAGCCAACATCGCCGCCACGTAAATTCACCGTGCCCTGATTCACCAGGCTTGAGACCGTCTGATTGAAGCCACCGCTGTCTAAGGTCGCCGCCTGGCTGACGATATGGGTAGATGCACTGCTCAGGGTATGACTTGCCGCCGCGCGCAGGGTGCCATTTTGCACCAACGTCAGGCCGCTCCAGCTGTTACTGCCGTTTAATGAAGTTACGCCAGCACCTTGCTGCCAAACCTGTCCGCTGCCGGAAATGTCGCCGTTCAGGGTGAAGTTGTCCGCACGGTTCAGGATCAGCAGACTTTGGTTGATGATCGCGCCGGTGAGATTGCCACTATTACCGCCCGCACCCAACTGCAGGCTGCCAGCCTGAATGTGAGTTGTTCCCGCGAAGGTATTATCACCGTTCAGCGTTAGCTTGCCGCCTCCCAGTTTGTAGAGATCACCGTTGCCGCTGATAGCGTTTTGCAAAGCTACATTATAAGTCTGTGTATCAACGCTGCCGCCACCATTGGACAGCACAACCGCGCGATCGCTATCAAACGCCTGTGCGTAACGCAGCGTGCCACCCGCCAGACCCAGCGTGCTGCCAGGTGCGCCGAGATTGGCATCCGAAGCCACTTGCAGAACGCCCGCGCTAATACGGGTGCCGCCGCTGTAGCGGTTCTGACCGTTGAGAATCAAGGTGCCAAGATCGGTTTTGTTCAGCGCACCGCTGCCAGTCAGCGCGGAGTTAATCGTAGCGATGTCAGCGGCGCCTTGCGCCGTGCCATCTCCAACGCGAATAACGGTTTCTGGCGCACTGAGCGTGATGGCATCGCCGCTGACCACATAACCGTTGCTTGCAAACTGTGCGCCGCTGATACCCACGACACCGACAGAATCATCGACGGTCACGTTACCCGCGCTGCCACCGAATACGGCAAAAGAGCTATCGCTGAATGGCGAGTTAAAGCGTCCTTCTGGTGATGTGGTGTCGGTTGTCCAGTTGTCATTGCCGCTGCCGCTTTGCCAGATGCCGTCTCCACCTTCAATCGCGCCGTCGTTTTTCATCTCACCGGCGGCACCGCCGGTGCCATCCCAGAAACGCAGCTGGGTACCGGCGTGATTCACCAGATTGACTTGCCCGGCGATAGAGGTTTGCACGTAGAGTTCATCGGCGGCGGCGGGGGCGTTACCGATCTTCAGTTGATTGTTGGTCAGTACGCCGCTGTAGTTAAACACGCGATAGACGCCAACATCAAAACGGCCCCCGCTTGGCTGCACAATATTCAGCTGACCATTCAAATTGAGATCGCCATCAACGTTGATCAAATCGTTATAAGTGCCTCCCTCGCGGTAGGCTTCGCCAAACTGATAATCAAGTTGCGCATTGTCTGCCAGCGTCAGTGCACCCAAGGTGAGTACACCGGTGCTGGCCAAATCGCTTCCCGCCGCCAGATGACCACTGTTCTCAACATTGACTGAGCTACCAAGTATGCCGCTGCCGCCGAGGGTGGCGTTACTCGTTACCGTCGTTTGGCCCGTGGCGGCAGATTGATCGCCGTTGATCAGCAGTACGCCTTGCTGCACACGGGTTGCGCCGGTGTAGCTGTTTTCACCGGAAAGTGTCAGCGTTCCGCTGCCGCTTTTTACCAGGCTTCCGCCTGTGCCGCTGATAACACCGCTGATGCTGTCATTGCGGCCGAGATCGCCTTCCTGCAGCGTTGCCGTGCCAAGAACAACGTTGCCTGCGCCACTTAGCGAGCCGATGGCGGTTTGGGCGCTGCTGCCGCTAATATCCACCTGCGCGCCGATCAGATTGTTGATACTGGCACTCTGCGCCTGTGATGCATTGCTAAACGCAACGCGCCCGCTGTTGTTGATCTGGGCATTACCGCCATTGGCCGAATCACTCAGGCTCAATAATGAAAGGGCATCTATGTTTACGCTGGCCAGGCCGCCGCTGCTATTGTCTGTCAGCTGCATCTGTGCGCCATCAGTAAGATTGAACAGGTGATTTTCCGCCTGTGCGCTGTTATTGAAATTGAGCAACGCCCGATCGGAGACGTTGACGATGCTGTCCGCGCGGCCAAAGACGCCGCTGTTGTTGGCATTCACCACCAACTGACCGTTACCGTTTTTACCAATGATGGTGGTATTGCCTTGATAGCTATTGGCCTGATTGAGATTTAACGCGCCGGTGGCCGCTGTGCTGGCACTGTCGACGATAGTCAACGCACCATCACCTGCGAGAGTGGCTTCAGGCGTAAGTGCGTGTCCAAACACATCCAGCGTACCGCCACCGGTTGCATCAAGGAAAACCCTGCGATTGAGATTAAAATCGTCACCGGCTTGCAGCGCGGCACCGTTTTTCAAGGTTAGTGTGGTATCAGGCGCACCTAGACTGGCATTACCCGACACCTGTAAGGTGCCGCCCCAGACTTCAATTCCTGCGGAAAAATCGTTGATGCCGTTGAGAATCAGTCGGCCCGCATCGGTTTTCAGCAGACGGATGCGGCCGCTATCCAGCGCATCCTGGCGCAGGCTGGCATTGATGGTAGTGGTAACGTCACTGCCGCTGGCACCATCGCCGACACGAATAACGTAAAAGGTATCGGCAACGGATTCGCCTTGTGCCTGATAGGTGTTAGTCGGTGTGGGTGCGCTGTCCGGGAAAGAATCAGTTACGGTACTGATGTAGTTCAAGGCCGACGCTGGCGTGAGCTGATTGAGCACATAGCCGTCGGCGGTAAACTGCATACCGGAATTAAGTACGCGGCCATTCACATCACTGATTTGCACCTCGCCACCGGTTCCCTGGAAGATAGCGAAAGCGGTTTGCGACCAGGGCGCGTTGCCGACGCCGGTCGATTGCGTCCAGTTATTGGTATCACCGGCGATATTGGCCTTCCAGATGCCACTTCCTCCCTCGATCGCGCCATCGCCGCTGGTGCCGTCACCGTGATTGGCGATTGAGCCGCCGTCCCAGAACTGTAGCTCGCTGGCAGGATCAACAAAGTTGAGTACTAAGTTAACCTGATTACTGATGGTGGTTTGAATGGCATAACTGCCGCCATCGTTGGGTGGCAGGCTGTTGATATCCAGCGTGTTGTTAATCAGTGAACCGGCGTAATTAAACAGACGATAGACGCCTGGTAGGAAACTGCCGCCCGGCGTCAGGCTGACATCCAGTATACCGTCCAGCAACAGATTGCCTTTTACATCAACAAAGTCATTCAGCGAGCCGCCTGGCGTATAGGCTTCGCCCAGTTGAAACTGACTGTTAGTGGTGGGGGAGAGATTGAGATTGCCATTGATAGTCAGCGTTCCGGTGCCGTTATCACCCGGCGTCAGCACGCTGTTATCCGCAAAGCTCACGTCGCCACCGATTACGCCGTTACCGCCTAGCGTTGCCAGCGACGCCACATTGGTGATGCCCGTTGCTGCACTTTGGTTGCCGTTGATTACCAGCGTTCCACTGGCCACATCGGTAGAGCCACTCCAGCTGTTACTGCCGCCGAGTCGCGTAATACCTGCACCGGTTTGCAGGAATGATCCACTGCCAGATATCGCACCGTTTAGCGCCACATTGTCGGCACGATTGATGGTTAATAAGCCGTTATCAGTAATGTTAGTGACGATGGACAGGCTGCCGCTGGTGCCGCCGTCGCCTAATGCCAGTTCACTGCCGCTATCAATCAGCGTGGCGCCGCTGTAGCTGTTGTCACCAAGTAAAACCGTCGAACCGCCACCGCTGCGTGTCATTCCACCGCTGCCGCTGATGACGCCGCTGTAGGTTTGATCCTCGCTGCCATCAAAAATGATCTGGCTACCGCTGCCAGCAGTGGTGATGTCGTAATTACGCAGTGTGGCACTGCCTGCGCTATTGAGATTGTTGCCACTGCGCAGTATTGCGCCGTTATTGACGTTGATTTGTGGCGTGCCGGAGAGCGCAAGATCGTCAGCAACCCGAACATCAGCATTATCAAGCGTCAGCTGGTTCCAGCCGCTGCCGATCTGGGTGCCTTTGCTGAGATCATCGGCGGCGAATGAACCAACAACGGCGGCTTGGGTTCCGTTAAACGTCAGGCTATTGTTGCTGCCGCCTTCACTCAAAATATGCGAGGTATTGGCCAGCGACACATTGCCGAGCGTAGCGCTGTCGTTGCCATCGTTAGCGCTAAAGGTGACACCGCCTGCGAACAGACCGCTGCTCCAGTTAAACTGGTCAGCTCCGCTGCCCAACGTGATTTCACCGCGCGTCGTGCCGCCATTCAATGTGATGGTATCCGAGCCAGATCCGGTCAATATTGCCTGAGCCGTGGCGCTGGCTGCCAGCAAACTGCCGCTGTTGCTGAGCGTGGTATTTCCCGCGCCTGAGGCATCAATCAGCGTCGCATTCGCACTGGCGCTGCTCATGCTGCCGCTATTGGTAATGGTGCGGTTAGCCGCACTTCCGTTCATCACCACCAGTGGATTGCTGTTACTGGTTGCGCTGCTGGTGATGGTGCCAGTATTGCCAAACTCGGCGGCATTCTGCGCCAGAATGGTACTGCCGCTGTTGCTGCTGGTAAGGATGCTGCCGCTGTTGCTCACGCTGCTGGCATTGCTGGCATCAATCGCCGCGCCCGCGCTGTTTCCCATAGTGATATTCGCACCGGAACTGACACGGCCATCGGTATTTCCCAAAATGCCAACGCTGCCGCTACCCGTTCCATTGATGGTATAGCCATTGCCAATCGTAAGATCACCGCTAGTAGCGGACCCCGTCGCGGTCTCAAAGGCAAAACCCTGTCCGCTCCCGCTTACGTTCAGGATGTTGCCGCTGCCTTCTGCACTGAAGGTGACGGCGGTACGAATCGCCGGGCCATCTGAAGCGTTGATGCTGACGTTGGTCAGATTGATATTGGCCGTATTGGCGTTGTTATTGATGCCTGCACCGCTATCAGCAATATCAATGGTGGTATTGGCGGCGCTAAAGCTGCTGGCACCGTTGTCCATCCGCACACCGTCAGCGCCGCCCGATGCGACAATATGGTTGTCGCTACCGTTGATGGCGAGTGATGCGCCCGCACCTGTTAGTTGTACCGCCGCCAATCCGCCATTTGCCGTGACGTTACCTAAGCGGTTCACGACGGCACCCGCGCCTTGCACGCGAATGCCGACGTTGCCACTGTTGGCGGCGCCGCCCACTGAGATTGCATTGTTGTTGGTCAGCACGCCGCTGTTATCAATGCTCACGCCAATATTATTGCTGCCGAGCACCGTGACCGGTGCATTCACCGTAGCCGTGCCGCCATCATGCAGCCAGATGCCTTTGCCGTTGATGCCGTTTAGATTGATACCGTTAAGGCCATTTAGCAGCAGATTCCCAGCGTGTGACACGTCATAACCCACAATCCCGGTTTGTGCTGATGAGGATGTGGTGGCGGCAGACGAGGTAACATTGGTGACGCGCTGATCGCTGTCTGGCGTGCCGTTGATATTGTAATTGCGTCCATCAATTTTGACGGCAGTAGTATTGTCGTGATCGAGAATAATGCCGCCGTCGTTAATGGTGCCAACCGCACCGCCTGACACCTGTACGCCGACAGCATTTTCACCGTTAACCCGAATCGTTGCCGGTCCTGTAGTGAGCGAGGTCGCCACATCATCAGCGGTATCATCGGTATTCTTGTCGTCTACGCCATTGGCGATCACCGCAGTTGAGTTATCACCCGTTACCGTGAGTTGATAAGGCAATCCGCTGCCGTTATCTCCGTTGAAAATGGCACCGTTATCGACGGCAAACAGCACGGAGTTTGCCTGCCCGTTATCATTGACGTTGGCATTGTTAACGTTGATTTTTGCCTGATTACCCCAGGCGTAATAACCAATCTGGTGGTCGTTCTCAAAGGTCAGTGACGCCGAATTTCCCACATCGATTTGTGCATTGCCACGCGCGTGCACGCCAATCGCACCGGCAGACAGCAGGCGAATGGTGGCTTGTAAGTCGACCTGTGCCGATTGATTATTCAGCCCTTCGGCGTACACCGCATAATTACGATAGGTGTAAACATCGCCATCACTGCCGCCAGTATCGCCTGCGCTGCCAACCGTGATGTTACTGCTGGCAGATGACGTGACGCTGGCTGCGGTGGTGCGTGCCTGAAGATAGATGGCGATGTTGTTATCACCATCGACAAAGATATTGCCGTTATTGGTTACGCTTCCTGGGTTATCGATCACATACAGGCCGTAATTACTCGCCGCCGCACCGTTGGTCAGCTTACCGAGCACGTTAATGTTGCCGTTGTTAATCGCCGATCCGCTGGCGTGATCCATCAGGATCCCCACGGCATTACGGGTGCTTTCGCCGAGAGAGAGGGTACCCGTATTTAAAATTGCGCCGCTGCTGCTGGAGGATATTCCTGCGGAAAGGCCGCCACCGCCCGTCATCACCACTGAAGTTGGCAAGCTGCTATCGACTAGCGGCGTATAACCGATATAGAGGTTGCCGCTGTTGGTGACGCTGGCGGCTTGTTCGGCATAAATAGCTGTACCCGCTGCCCGGCCCTCGGTGTTTCGGCTATTACCGGTGACGACGATGGTGGCACCCGCCGCATTATTCACCACACTGCTTCCCGCGCCGTGAATACCGATAGCATTGGCGCTGGTGGCGTCCGTCAGCGCCACATTGATATGTCCGGTATTGGTCAGCGTGCTGGCACCTGAACCTTGCATTGCTACGCTGCCGGCATTACTGACATTTTGATTGCTGCCATCTTTCTCGATAAAAAGCCCTGCGTTGAGGGTGCCGTTATTGATCGCACTGGCATTATTAACCAACATGCCAATGGCATTCGGACTGGCAGCAGAGCTACGCCAGAGGTTAATCGCGCCATTGTTCGTCAACACAGCACCCGCATCTCCGCGCATAACGGCCGATGCGCCATCAACAGCCAATGAACCGCTGCCGGTAACGGTGCCGCGGGCATTGGCTCCGGTGGCGTAAATGACATTCAGGTCACCAGTCGGCAGAGTGGCGTTGTTGCTGTGCGCGGCAAGGTCATTCCACACGTGATAGCTAAGATTGATGCTGGTTTGCTGCTGCTGTGCCAGCAAGCCGGTGATGATTCGGTTGTACACCGCCTGCGCTTCGGGCGCGGAATCCACCACTTCACCATTTACCGTGGCACCTGCAGTGAGCCAGTACTGAATCTGCGGCTTACTGGCATAGCTATTCTGGCCGGTCAGATAGTCATTGACCTCGGCGATGTCCGCTGAAGATGTGATGTTGAAGGTTTTCGATCCCGCTTGAAATACCTGTTGTCCAACCTGGATGTAGTTAGGCAAAGTCAACGTGAAATTATATTGTGCGCTCTGCGCACTGACGTTTTGGCTATCGCTGGAAATAACCGCAGCTGGGCTGAAATGAAGATAATTATCTGATAGCCAGTTAACCTGGCTACTTGCTGCTGCACTGCCATCCGCTTTCGCCAGCTGCGTGTTTTTAGCCAAAAGCTCAAGGGTATTGGCGGCGGCGGCAATGGGCGTGGTGCCCGCCGTATCAGCACCGATGTTAATATTCGCTGTACCACCGGTGGCGGCGATAGCGGCAATACCGAAATTATTGTAAATGCGGAATGAGGTGGGATCGTAAACGGGCAACAGCAGATTACTCACCGGCGTATCATCGGCGGAAACAAAAGTGCTGGAATCATAGGTGTTAATAATCTGATAGCTGCCTTCCAGACCAGGAATTTCGACGTTCAATTCCTGGTTTTGCTGCGGATTGGCGGGGGAAGGGGAATACGTATATTGGCCGATGTTATCCGCAGTAATGGGCGTGGTATTGCCTTGGGCATCGGTGGCGGTGATAACCGTTATCCTGCCTGGATTGCTGCCACTGGGCAAAGCATCCAGTACTGATACCAAGGTTGCATTGCCATTTACGCCGCTGGCAATCGGCGGCAAAGGCCCGAGAATATTTAACGTGCTGCCTGCTGCGAAGTGATTCGGTAAAGACTGATTATCAAGCGTAAAAGCCGCGCCAGTATTCAGTACTGAATCATAGTTAATTCCTTGATTATCCGGGAAGGTATAGGTTGGATAAGCATCAGACCAATTAACATCTACCGCGTTGGCGGTGTTGGAATTACAAAGTCCAAGGATCAACGTGCTGAGCAAAATAATGGCAGAATGATCACGCTGTGATTTTTTGCATTTTTTTGCGATCTCGGGCACGGGAACAAGCCCGTTGGTAACATGACTCCAGACCAACCTATACACAATATTCATAGGTATTCCCGCCAGGAAACAGTATTAATGGATTGTTTTGTATCAACTAAATTGTCAGTTACATCTGAAAATGATTGGTTAACAAAATCCTTACATTAAAAAGTAGTACAAACCTTGAACTTGAACAGGCGTGATGGTGATAATTCATAAAAATAAAAAAAAGGTTTTATTAATAATTTAGAGCGTTATGAATGGGCTTACCAGGGAGGGGGAGCAGTTAAAAACGGGCTGTCAAATTGATAAACAACTAATTTAATTTTGAGCAGATGTTATACGGGGTATTACGGTTAGCAATAAAAAAGGGCGCTTAGAAAAGCACCCTTTTAAATTTAATATAATAACGAACTTTATTTAAAGCATTTAATAGCGACTTTCGTTCGCTATTGATCTTTCACGTTATTATGCACCGAGCAGCTGATTCGCCGTTTTCTCAACCAGCGCCAGCAGGACTTTAACATCCTCGAGCGTCACGGTTGGGTTCAGCAAGGTCAGCTTCAGGCAAGTCACGCCCTGATTCTCGGTTACGCCAACGTTGGCGCGGCCAGAATCCAGCAACGCATCGCCGATACGCTGGTTGAACAGGGCAATCTGCGCGGTATCGGTCAGTTGCTCTGGACGATAGCGGAACAGCACGCTAGCCAGCTGAGGCTGCATCACCAGCTCCAGACGCGGTTCAGAGGTGACATATTTCGCCACTTCCTGCGCCAGCGTCACGCCGTGATCGATGATCGCTGCGTACTGTTTCTGACCCAGCGCTTCCAGGCCCATCCACAGTTTCAGCGCATCGAAACGACGCGTGGTCTGCAGTGATTTGGAAACCAGATTCGGTACGCCGGCTTCTTCGTCAAACTCTGAGTTCAGGTAAGCCGCCTGATAGCGCATCAGCTCGTAATGACGCTCATCTTTCAGCAGGAACGCACCGCAGCTGATGGTCTGGAAGTATTGTTTGTGGAAGTCCAAAGTGACGGAATCCACCAGCTCCAGGCCGTCAAGGTAGTCGCGATACTTCTCGGACAGCAACAGCGCGCCGCCCCATGCTGCATCAACGTGTACCCAGATGTTGTGCTCGGCAGCGATACCGGCAATTTCACGCAGCGGATCGATAGCACCGGCATCGGTGGTACCGGCGGTTGCGACGATCGCCAGGATCTGTTCACCGTTAGCTTCGGCCTGTGCCAGTTTGGCTTTCAGGTCTGACACATCCATACGGGCGAATTCATCAGACTTCACCTGCACCACAGACTGATAGCCGTGGCCAAGCAGCGCCATGTTCTTCTGTACGGAGAAGTGCGCGTTTTCAGAGCACAGCACTTTGATCTTACGCAGATCGCCAGTGATACCGTGCTGCTGCACCGAGTGGCCCTGGCGCTGATAGAAGGCATCGCGCGCCAGCATCAGGCCCATCAGGTTGCTCTGGGTGCCGCCGCTGGTGAACACACCTGCGTCGCCAGCCGGATAACCCACTTGCGCACGCAGCCATTCGATCAGTTTGATCTCAATGATGGTGGCAGAAGGGCTCTGATCCCACGAATCCATACTCTGGTTAGTGGCATTGATCAGCACTTCTGCCGCCTGGCTTACCACCAGGCTAGGGCAGTGCAGATGCGCCACACATTGTGGGTGATGCACTGAAAGACTGTCTTTCAGGAAATATTCAATCGCGCGTTCAATCGCGGCCTGGTTACCCAGGCCGTTTGGATTGAAGTCGAGCGTGATACGCTCGCGCAGTTCGGCAACGGTTTTGCCTTGATACATCTCAGGCTGTTGCAGCCACTGCACAACCGCGGCGCTGCTCTGGGCAATCGCCTGCTGGTACGCCTCAATGCTCTGTGCAGAGGCGGCCAGAATCGGGTTTACTTCAGACATTTACTCTTCCAATCAAACAGGTTTGACGCCAGCGCCAATCAGCGCCTGCTCAAATTTATCGAGGAAAATCGCCAGCTCATCATTGGTGATCAGCAGTGAAGGCAGCAGACGCAACACTGCGCCATGACGGCCACCGCGCTCCAGAATCAGACCTGCTTCGAAGCACTTCTTCTGCAGCAACGCAGAGAGCTCGCCGTCCGCCGGGAAGCTGCCCATGTGATCGGCCGCTTCGTTCGGTTTAACGATCTCAATTCCGATCATCATGCCGAGACCACGAATGTGACCAATGACCGGGAAGCGTTTCTGCATCGCAGCCAGCTGCTGTTTCAGCCATTCACCCTGCGCGGCAACTTTGCCCGCGATATCCTGCTCTTTGAGGATTTTCAGTGTGGTCAGGCCGGTAGCCATCGCCAACTGGTTGCCACGGAAGGTACCGGTGTGATGACCCGGTGACCAAACGTCGAACTGCTTTTTGATGCCCAGCACGGCCAGTGGCAGACCGCCGCCCACCGCTTTAGACATTACGATGATGTCTGGCTCGATGCCTGCGTGTTCAAAGGCGAAGAATTTGCCGGTACGGGCAAAGCCAGCCTGAACTTCGTCGAGGATCAGCAGAATGCCGTGTTCCTGAGTCACTTTACGGATGCGTTGCAGCCACTCAGCCGGAGCTGGGTTTACGCCGCCTTCGCCCTGAACGGCTTCGAGGATGACTGCAGCTGGCTTACGCACGCCGCTTTCCACGTCGTTGATCAGGTTGTCGAAGTAGTAGGTCAGCGCTTTCACGCCAGCTTCACCACCGATACCCAGCGGGCAACGGTACTGATGCGGGTAAGGCATGAACTGCACTTCTGGCATCATGCCATCAACCGCTTCTTTAGGTGCCAGGTTACCGGTGACGGACAGCGCGCCGTGCGTCATACCGTGGTAACCGCCAGAGAAGCTGATCACGCCGCTACGGCCAGTGGCTTTTTTCGCCAGCTTCAGCGCGGCTTCTACTGCATCAGCACCCGAAGGACCGGTGAACTGCAGGCAATAATCTTTACCCTGGCCAGGCAGCAGCGAGAGCAAAGACTCAGAGAATTGATCTTTCAGTGGTGTAGTCAGATCAAGAGTATGTAACGGCAAGCCGCTGGTAATGACATTTTGTATGCTCTGGAGAACATCAGGATGGTTGTGACCCAGTGCCAGCGTCCCTGCGCCAGCCAGACAGTCAAGATATTGTTTATTCTCAACATCTGTGATCCACACGCCATGGGCTTTAGCGATGGCTAAAGGCAGTTTGCGCGGGTAACTCCTGACGTTAGATTCAAACTCGGCCTGACGGGCTAAGAATGCGTCGTTGTTTCCGTTGAATGCATTGGCACCAAAACTATCAATACGGACTTTATCCGTCATCATATCTCTCCTTCAACCGGGGCACGTGAGGCTCGCCAATTGACTAATTGAACAAAAAAGTAACAGCTGTGAAAAAACGCGGCCAATATAGAGCCTTTTGACCTACATCACAATGATTAATTTTGTTTAGATTTGTTTATTACTTGTCTATATGAATCAGGGATTTGTTGAAGAATTCGTCGCTTAGATTATTTCGCCAGCATGACGCGGAAATGAATTGTGCATAAATAGCTGCAATTGTGGATAAAAAATGGCAACCCGCAGGTTGCCATTGATGTTCATACCCGGTTTAAAACCGCAAAATTAATGCTGGTGACCGCCGCCAACTTTGGTCCACGCATCCTGCCAGTTAGAGCCAGTGCCCGGTACGTAATGGGCCGCGTTGATGTTACACCAACCTGAATATGGGAATGGCTTACACTCAAACACTTCGCCAGTGGCTGGCTGCTGTACTTTGGTGCCTTCTTTGTACTGACCGATGCCAGCAGGATAGATGAAGTCAAAGTCGCCGCCCGCTTCGTTGCTCACCAGCTTGGTGGTGAACTCTTTCTGGAAGGTTTTGCCATCTTTCATCGTTCCAGTCACGACGACAGTGATATCACCTGCTTCAGCATTCCACAGGTTCACAGTCAAGTTTTGCGTTGCGTCCTCAATAACAACCGTACCGAAACCGATGTTTTCCTGCTTAGCGTTATAAGCCTTGGCGTTAATGACCATCTCACCACGCGCTTGAATGCCAAACTCTACCGGAGTCTGACCTTCTGTGATGGTGTAGTTATCGGCAATGTTGCTGAGCTCAAGACCTGGACGAGTATCCGCTTGCGCATTGACCTGCAGCTCGACGCGGGTGATCTGGCTTTCAGTCTGCGCATAAATGGTGTTGCTGCCGGCAACCGGCACCACATCACCATCTTTATTCTTCACGCCTGCACGGATGTCTTTAAAGGCATCGTTGATCTTATTTGCCAACGCCATTGACCAGGCATTCGGTTCACCAGCGGCTTCTGAATCGATATTCAGCGTGATACTCAAATCTTCACGTTCGCCGTTGGCGTCGAAGATACGAGCTTTAACGCTATCACCGGTTTCCAGCGTGCGCGAAGGCAGGATCGAACCGATAGTGCGTTTCCACACGGAAGCGACTTCGTCATATTCCACGTCGATGACTTTGTAGAAGGTCGCTGCGGTGTCGGAGACATCCCATGCACCGTAAATAATCTGATAGCCAGTACGCTCTGGCAGATTACAACTGTGAGTGGTTTTACCGGTAGAGGCTGCTGGGCCGCCAGGAATCACGCAGAATGGCGTCAGCTCGAACGCATCACGCGTCAGCGCCTGGTTTGGATTCCAATCCGCTTTGGTGATGTAGTATTTGAAATCGGCAATCGGGTGTGGCGCCGTGAAGGTCCAGGTAATGTCCATTGGACCAGATTCAACTTTATGCTTTACCCAACGATCGCTGCTCTGTGCATTCAGCGCGGTGCCCATCCAGTTGGTGCCGCCGCTGCCGCTGACCAGCTCACCGTTTTTTGGACCGGCTGCCGGGAAACCATCTGGACCTTCACCCACGCTTTGTGGCTCATATTGCGCCTGACCGCAGTTCAGGTTCGGGGTTTTAGCATCACGACACATTTGATCGCGTGACGCCGGTTCGCTGATATAGCCATGCGCTAATACGCCGCCGCTGAATGCCAGTGCAGAAACAGCCAGAGCAATTTTGGTTAATTTCATCATTTATTCCCTTATCCAAAGGTTTAAGTGGGCGTGTAGGGCGCCCGTTTTTCCTGACCTGTATTTCACAGGCAGCAGCAGGATAAGAAATTTGTTGGCAGATGCAGACTTAAAGGACATTAGAAGTATTAACGTCAAAAAAATATTATTTAGCCTTTGATTAACATCCTCCTTAATAAACACCTCTAACTTCTTAAAGGGCTTAAACAACCTTATTAGAGCTGTGATAAATATCGCTAACTGTTTAAAATTAGTGCAGTTAATTGACCTTTACCGGATTGATAATGAATAACCGTACACGTATTTGCGTATTTATTTTTATGGCTGCGGCGTTGAGTGGCTGCCAACAGCATCCGCCGGCAGCAGCATTGCAACCACAGCAGTTAAATCAGTTATCCGCGCTGGTAGCGGGAAGCAATTGGACGCGCGATTATTGCCAGCGCAGCGATATTCCTGACCAGCAGACATTAATGCGTGGCGCATTGAACCAGGCCACAAAGCGTGGCTGGAATACCGCGCAGATTCAACCGCAAATGTTGAACAACGCGATTAACCAACGTTACGATGCGTTGACGAGAGATAATCAAACTAACGCGCAGAAATGCGCAGCGCTGAATGTGGCTATAGCGTCATTTTTGAATCAGATGAGAGGGTGAAGTTTGTTGGTTTGCCTGGTACGCACAAATGCGTACCCGACGAAAAACACGTAAATCCATTGTAGGGTCGCCATTTATGGCGACCAATATCTATTCAATCAACGGATAAACAAACATTAACGCCCCGGCAAACGCTAGCATCGGGCCGAATGGCAACGGTTGGTGCAAAGGGCGCTTAAACAGCAGCGCGCGCAGAATAACCGTGACGATGCCAGCACCTGCGGCGATTAATAAAACCGTCGGTAGCATTTGCCAGCCCAACCAGGCACCTAACGCTGCCAGCAATTTTGCATCACCCAGCCCTAAAGCATCGATTCCGCGCCAGTAACGATAACCGGTGGCGAGCAGCCACAATGCCAGATAGCCGATCGCCGCTCCCAACACCGCATCATTCAATGAGCTCGGCAGCCACGCAAGTGCCTGTAGCACTAAGCCCAGCCACAAGAGTGATAGCGTCAGCGCATCGGGCAGCAGCTGGTGCTCAATATCAATCAGCGTCAGCGCCAGCAACATCCAGCACAGCAGCAGCGCTGCCAGCAAGGTCGTATCCCACGGCAGTAGCCAGGCTAGAAACAGGCTTAGGATTAACGTCGCCAGTTCCGTTGCGGGATAGCGCATGCTGATCGGATGGGCGCAGTGGTGACAGCGACCACGCAGCACCAGCCAGCTAAGCAACGGAATATTGTCGCGCTTGCGTAGCGCGTTGTGGCAATGCGGGCAGTGCGATGGCGGCAGTGCCAGACTCAACTTTTTCTCTGGCTGCAGAATCATCAGCGGCAATCGATAGACTACGACGTTAAGGAAGCTGCCGACGGAGAGCGCGAACAGGCTGCCTAATAACAGCATCAACCCATCATTCAGCATGCTTAAGCTCCAGATGTGTGAGCCGGACATGCTGCTTGTCACGGTGCATCTTCAACTCACTAACCTCAATGCCCCAGCGACCATCGAGTTCATTCAGCCACTGCAATAAAACCGGGAAGGAGATCGTGACTGCCTGCTTCAATTGCCAGCGATGATGATGTGATTCCACTTCCAGCGCCAAACCTTGCTGCTGCGCCAGTACATTGAGCGCTTCTGTTGAGGGCGCTTCACCCGATGGAGGGTATTTTTGCAATGCGGCTTCCCACGTCGGCAGCAGCTGTAACGCCTGCTGTTCGCGTGCAAAGGCCTGCTGGCTGTGAGCACGATATTCATCGGCTTGCTGCCAGCTCAGTTGCAGCATCAATCCTAAGCCAATCAACATTGCCACCAACAGCAACCCGCGCTCACGCGGCTGACGGGTTTGCCACCATCCTGATAAAAAGGTCATGATTTCCTGCTCAGCATTAATTGTGTCTCCTTCACAACCAGCTCAATGCCCTCAGGCGCGTCATTACTGACGGCGGCAGGCACCGCATCGCGAAACGTTAACTGTAATTGTTGCGTCGTACCATCCCACACCAGCGTTTGCAGTGGGTTTTCATGCAGTTTTCCGAGCAGGCTCGAAGCGTTGTGTAACAGGGCAAGCAAACCCGGATTGTCAGACAACTCAGCCGGCTGCGCTGCCTTACGGCTAAACGCGCGGCGCACCAGCTCAGGTGATTCAGCAGGAAAATAGTGCTGATAGCGCGTGAGTAATTGTTGGTTCAGCTGCGTTACCGCCTTTTGCGCCTGCCAGCCTTGCCATAAAGGGGGAAAGATGACGCTCAGCCAACACAGCATAATTGCGGTACCTAATGCTAAAAGGGGGAAACGCAGCGCTGGACGACGCGCAAATTCGCCGTGTAGCAGCGAGGTGCGACAGTCGCGTGCGCCTTGTGCCAGACGTAACAGGCTATCGCCCTCGTGCGGCGTTAGTGCCGACAGAGAAGGAAACTGTGTCAACGCATTGTCTGGCAGCGACAAGCCGGTTCCATCTTCCAGCCTCAGCAGCCATTGATCATCAAGGTACAAGCGTGTCCCGGCTTCCAGCGCCAGCGTCGCGGGCATTACACGTTGCGGCACAATGCCATGATCGTTCAGCGTTTGTAGCATCTGCTGCAGCTCGTCGCGGTTGATGGCAGCCATAAGATGCTCATCCCCGTGGCGCTCCACACTGACAATGTGCAGATTATCCATCTCTTCACTCAGCAGCGGCTCAAGTTGCCAGCTCAGTGATTGCCTGTTGGCATTTGGCAGCGTGACCCTGGCGAGTGTTACGTGCTCGGCGGCGATCAGCAGAATCGTGTCGATATCATCGGCTGCGGGTAGGTCCGCCAGGGTTTCGCCCTGTTGCGGGCGCTGGCCAACGCACTGGCGGCACCAACGCCATCCTTGCGCGTGCTGCAGAATAACCAGCCAGCCTTTTGGGCGTTTGTTGAGAAATTTCATGGCGCTTCACTTAATCCATATTGTCGGTGATGCAGGGTAAAACGGTCTTCATGGCGTACCCACTGACTGCGAATAGCAGCAAACTGCTGATCGTCGGCCAGCCAAAGCAGCAGCTCCCAATGCTGGCTTTCCAGCACGGCGATACTTTGCAAGGTGCTAACGGCCGATCCCGCGCCGCCGGGTAAGGCGCTGATAAACGCATCCAGCGTTGGCCAGCCGCGCTCGGGTTGGTTTTGCAGAAGAGACACGATCTGTGAGCGATCTTTTTCGCCCTCGAGCAGCGCCATCAACAGTGATGTCTGTCCCGCCTGCAACGCGTTAAGGTTAATCTTGAGTTCGCTGGTCGGTAAGGCACAAAGCAGTGGCGCGAGGTTTGACCAGCGCGGTTCGGCTAACAAGGCTAAATGACGAATCTCGGTCTTATCGGCCAGCAAAGGCCACTGTTTGTTGTCGCTGGCATTGAGCTGAGTGTGAATCTGCGCAAGCAGAGTGCCGATCGCCGCGTCATCCAAACCTTGTTGCCGCACTAAGTGGGCGAAAACACGTTGTGCCGCAGTGCGGTGAAACACGCCGTCCTTATCTATTCGGCCGTTTTGACCCAGCGCGTTGAGGTTGAAGCAGCGTTGCCGATCGCGCCAGCGATAGCTGACCGTTTGCTCGTCTAGCCGCAGCTGTTGTACGCGCTCATCCAGCGGTTTGTCGCCTTGATTGAGCAGCCAGGTTTCGGCGCCGCGTAGCGTCCATTGCGCCTGCTGTTGATATTGCTGGCTAGCGGTGCGCGTCAATGCATGCAGCCAGTGACGCTGGCCCGCTACTGCTAGCAACGCCATCAGCGCAATGATCAGCAGAACCGTAATTAATGCCATGCCACGCTGCGCCATTATTGTGCATTTCCAACTAACAGCACGCGCGTAATCTCACCCCAGCGCGCGGTAGTCAGCGTAATTTCAATCGCCTGTGGCAGGCTAAATTGTGAGGTCCAGCGATCTTGCCAGCGTCCCGACGAATAGAAGCGCATTGTAATTTGCTGAATGGCGGGAAAGGTGAGGGTAAGACCATCGTCCAGGCGTTGACGCGTTAAGGTTTGCTGAATGAAATCCCAGCGAACCTGTTGCAAAGTGGCGCGCGCATCTCCCTGTGGATTGAGCCAATTGCGGCGGGTGAATTGCAGCAGCGTCGCTTGCTGCTGAGCAACAAAAGCCGGTTGTTGCCGAATGACGGCATTGGGCAGAATCAGCGCGTGTTTGAGATCCTGTTCCAGTAACGCAAACAGGCGATTCAACTCACTCAACTGTTGCGAATGTTGCTGTGATTGTTGCTGTGCGCGCAGGCTGCCCTGCAACAGTTGATAGCCTGCCAGACTGAGCAGCGCAAAGATCGCCAGCGCCAGTAACATCTCCAGCAGGGTAAAGCCGCGTTGGGGATTCATTGCGTCACCCAACTATACAGGCGCACCAGCGGCGCACCTTCTGCATGATTGCGCCACACTGCGATTTCGATGCGCTGCACGCGCGGCTGCGTGGTGGGCAATTTCTGCACTTGCCAGTGCCAGCGTTCGCCTGCCATTTGCACGTCCAGCACGCCAGCATTCTGCTGTGCAGAGAGTTGCAGCAGCACAAGCTGATTCTCTGCAACCCAGCCGGCGATCTGTTTTTGCTCAAGATAGTGAAGATTACGCACCCGTTCATGCTGCGTTTGCATCAGTGCCAACCCGGCAATGGCCAGCAGCGCGAGCGCAATCATCACTTCAATCAGCGTCATGCCTTGTTGATTCATAATGGCAAGGTGGCAGATAAGCTGGCGGGATTAAGCGCCAATTGCTGGACTTCGCCGGCAGCCGATCGAAATTCAATTTCAGCTTGCGTCATGTCGCCATCCGGCAAAAACCATAATGTGGCGGGCAGGGCGTGTGCGGTATCGCCGCGCAGGCGGAGTTCACCGTTTTTAATCGTTCCCTGGGCTGACGTGCCGACCACCGGATGCCAGACAGTACCGGGCAATGGCCCTTTTTCACCGGCTTCACCGCCGGTGAGCGTTGAGAGTTGCCAGCGATCGCTGTGAAGTTGTAAGCGCCAAATACGCGCTTCCAGCTGCGCCTGTTCCCATGCCCAGCGCGCACTATCCTGCAGCTGTTCCAGCGGTTGCGCCGTTTTGTTCTCGGGCATCGCCGCCGCCACCAAGCGTGTCACCACACCCAGCAACATTAGCACCATCATGATTTCTAACAGCGTGAAACCCTGACTTCTGTTCTTCATGGTTATTCGCTGCCGTCCAGCTGCCAGTTATTGACATCATCTTCGCTGCCAGTTTCGCCATCCGCGCCCATAGAGAACAGGTCAATAGCACCGTGTTTGCCTGGACTGACCAGGCGATAATCGTTGCCCCAGGGATCTTGTGGCAAGCGGCGGATATAGCCATCGCTGCGATAGTTGCGCGGTTGCGGGGCGATCGCTGGTGCTGTGACCAGCGCCTTTAAACCCTGTTCAGTGGTGGGATAGCGGCCATTATCCAGCTTGTACATGTCGAGAGCATTCTCCAGCGTGACAATGTCACTTACCGCTTTCTGTCGATCGGCACGATCTTTATTACCCATCAAGCTGGGGATCACCAAACTGGCGAGCACGCCAAGAATCACTATCACTACCATGATTTCCAGCAGCGTAAAGCCACGCTGGCGTTGAGTCTGTTCCATTAAGTTTTATCCTGTCAGTGAGTTGAGCTGCAAAATCGGCTGCAAAATAGCGAGGATGATGAACAGCACAATCGCTGCCATCACCACAATCAGTAAGGGTTCGAACAGGCTTACCGCTATTGTCATCTGGCTGACAAAAGCCTGATCCTGAATATCGGCGGTGCGCTTGAGCATCGCATCCAGCTCGCCGCTGCTTTCACCGCTGGCGATCATATGGCGCATCATCGGCGTGAGCAGTTGTGAAGCCTCCAGCGCCTGCGTCAGCGTGACACCTTCGCGCACACGTTCGGCGGCAAGCTGCAGGCGTTCACGAATAAAGACATTACTCAGCACAGCTGCGCTGATGGCCATGCCTTCCAGAAGGGGAACGGCGCTATGGGTAAGAATGCTGAGGGTGCGCGCATAGCGCGCCAGGTTGAGATTTAAAGTGATGCGACCGATCACCGGCAATTGCAGCATGCGTTGATGCCAGCGCAGTTGCAGCGTCGGATGGCGCAGGGCTCGTTGGCACAGCAGCAGAAGTGTAACGATGGCGATTAACAGTTTCGGTCCAAACTGCTGCGCTGCGCTGCTTAATTGCATCAGAATTCGCGTGCTGGCAGGTAAATTCTGTTGCATATGGCTGAACTGCGCCACCACTTCAGGCACCACCGCCACCAGCAAAATCCCCACCACCGACATCGCCACCACGGTAAGCAACAGCGGATAGATCATCGCCTGTAACAGTTTGCTTTTTAGTTTCTCGCCCTTCTCGCTGTAATCCGCCAGTTGCTCCAGCACACGATCCAGTCGGCCGGAAGCTTCACCCGCGCTGATCATCGCCTGATACAAGGGGGAAAAGGTCTTCGGAAACAGCGCAACTGCTTCAGCCAGCGAGCTGCCTTCCAGCACGCGCTGACGCAAAGTATCGATCAGCTGGCGCTGCTGCGGTTTTTCACTCTGCTGGGACAGCGCCTGCAACGATTGCGCCAGCGGTAAATTCGCGCCGGTTAGGGTAGCGAGCTGGCGCATCATCAACACGAAATCACGGGATTTAATGCGACCTGACTTTGCGCGCGAGGCTGCGGCACATTTTAACGATAACGGCTGCCAGCGACGCTCACGCAGCAGTTGCCGCGCGTGGCGGGCGTTATCGGCTTCGATGGTGCCGCGCTGGGTCTTACCCCGGTCGTCGCGTGCCACAAAGCGGAAGTGCATCAATATCCCTCCCGAGAGACGCGCAGCACCTCTTCAAGGGACGTGATCCCAGCCAGTGCTTTATCCAGACCGTCCTGCATCAGTGAGATACGTTGAGTGATATGTTGTTGTAATACCTGCTCATTCAATCCCTGGCTGATGGCGCTGCGCAGCGCATCATCCACGACAACCAGCTCATGAATGCCGGTACGACCACGATAGCCGCTGTGGTTGCACGTGGCGCAGCCTTGTGACTGAAAAAGCGGGGCGCTGAGCGTCAGGCCACCCAGTCCGTAGCGGGTTAACACATGATTCTCGGGTTGCCATGGCTGTTTACAGGCTTCACAGAGTTTGCGTACCAGGCGCTGGGCTAACACCGCGCTCAGGGCATTCGCCAGCAAAAAGGGTTCGATGCCCATATCACGCAGGCGTTCTATTGCACCCAACGCGCTGTTGGTGTGCAGCGTAGAGAGCACCAGATGGCCGGTCAGCGAGGCTTGCACGGCAATTTGTGCCGTTTCGCTGTCGCGGATCTCACCAATCATCACCACATCCGGATCCTGACGCAAAATGGCGCGCAGCCCACGTGCAAAGGTCATGTTAACTTTGGCATTGACCTGCGTTTGACCGATGCCTTCCAGTTCGTATTCAACGGGATCTTCAATGGTAAGAATGTTTTTTTCCGGGCGATAAAGCGCGCGCAAGGCGGCATACAGCGTGGTGCTTTTTCCCGAACCCGTTGGGCCGGTTACCAGGATGATGCCGTGTGGCAGCTGCAATTGCTGCTGTAAACGCTGACACAGCGGCGCATGCATGCCGGTATTTTCCAGCGACAGATCGAGGCTGTTTTTATCGAGGATACGCAACACCACGCGTTCGCCGTGACTGGCGGGCAGCGTTGAAACGCGGACATCCACGCTGCGGCCGGCAATGCGCAATGTTATGCGACCATCCTGCGGCAGGCGTTTTTCCGCGATATCCAGTTTTGCCATCACTTTGAGGCGCGAAATGAGATAGCGGCTGAGCTGTACTGGCGGCGTCAGCACCTGACGCAGCATGCCATCAATGCGGAAACGCACGCTGAGCAGCTTTTCGAACGGCTCAATGTGCACGTCCGAAGCGCCTTCACGCACCGCTTCACTGAGGATCGCATTGATCAAGCGGATTACTGGCGCACCATCGTCGCTATCCAGCAGTTCATTTTCATCCGGTAAAGCATCAACCAGTTCATCCAGATCGAGGCTTTGACCAATTTCGCTCACCATTTGCTGCGAAGCGTTGTTCTGCTGATAACAGGTGCTAGCGAGTTGCTGAAACTGTTCATCGCTGACCGTTTCAATCCGCGCATCAGGACAACGGCGTCGCGCCTCCGCCAGCGCAGCAAAGCGGATGCTCGATTTGCAACAGAGTCGCGGAGGCTGTTCTGGCAGCAGCACAATGTCGTGCTGCTGCACCCAGTTCCACGGCAAAAGCGGCGTACTCATCGCGCCGCCCGATTGAAGTCGTTAATCAGTTGCACAGTCTCATCCAGCGCCTGGTTGTTCTGGCTTCCACCGAGGATCTGATTAAAGCCGCGCTCAATGCTGCGTGCGGCAGGTGAGCCCTGCAGCGCATCGCCAAATTTATTACGCTGCGATTCGGTGCTAACGCTGTAATCCGCCTGGCTGCGAATGATGGTTGGACGGATAAACAACATCAGATTGCGTTTGCTGCTTTTCTCCGACTGATAGCGGAACAAACCACCCACCAACGGAATTTTGCCTAACAGCGGCACGCTATTGGTAACGCGTGAACCGCTGTTATCCAGCAGTCCGCCCACCACAACGGTGTTGCCGCTGCTGACCTGCACCGCATTGCGTACCGTGCGGGTGTTGAAAGTGGGGCCGAGATTATCTTTGCTGGCCGCTTCTGACACGCTGGAGACTTCCTGCTCAATCTCCATCATCACCGCATTGCCTTTACTGATTTGCGGCTTTACTTTGAGCTTAATGCCCACGCTGCGTCGCGATACGGTTTGGTAAATGTTGTCGCCGCTGGTGGTTTGTGAACCGGTCAGCACCGGAACATCCTGGCCAACGGTGAATTCCGCTTCCATATTGTCGAGCGTGACGATGCTCGGCGTGGCGAGAATATTGTTTTCACTGTTGGTTTGCAGTGCGGTGAATAAACCCGACCAGTTGCCGCGATAAAAACCGGCGGCAAGGCCGTTCATCTTGGCCAGTGCTTCACCCATGCCGCCTGCGGAGAGCCCGGTGACTGGCGTGCCGGTATCGGTGAACTGCGTACCGCCGCCGCGCTGATTGAACCACTGCACGCCGAGCGCCAAACCATCGGCATCCTCGACTTCAACGATGATGGCTTCGACTAAAACCTGGGCGCGATCGATATCCAACAGTTGAATGACGTGTTCCAGCTCGGCAACACTCTCCGGCGGTGCGTTGATCACCAGCGAATTGGTGTGTTTATCGGCTTTTACCACCACGTCTTTCATGACGCTGATGGCCGGAATCGCGGTGCCGCCTTCGGTGCGGGTATCACCTTGCGGATTGATGCCGGTTAACACTTCCAGCAGGTTTTCGGCTTTGGCGTGTTTGAGGTAAATCACTTTGGCATTGCTGCGCCGCACCTGCTTAGCATCAAGTTCGCGCGCGGCCGCAAGCAATGATTGACGGGCTGACGCCTCACCGCTGATTAATAACGCATTGGTTCGGCTATCGGCCACGGCTTTGGCTGCGGCTTTACTGTGCAGGTTGTTCAGCAACTCCGCCACCTGCGGCGCTGCTGCATTGTCTAAGATGATTTTATCCAAGCTGTGATCGTCAGGCAGATCGACACTTTCAACAATCGCCACTAATTGTTCGATGACGGCGGCGCGCCCGGTCATCAGTAGCACATTGCTGGGATCGTAATGCACCACGCTGCCTGCCGCAGCATCATTCAACTGACGCAGCAGGGGCGCGAGATCTTTAGCGGTGACAAATTGCAGCGGCACCACGCGGGTAATCAACTCATCCCCAGCGCGGATTTCGCCATTTTTGGAGAGGGGAATCACGCCGCTTTTGGCATTCTTCGACGGCACCACTTTCAGCACGCCGTTTTTCATGTTGAGAACCGAGAAGCCATACACATCTAACACGCTGAGAAAGAACTGGTAATACTGCTCTTCATCCAGCAGTTCATGGCTGCGCACGCTGATATGGCCTTTGACGCTGGGGTCAAGAATGATGGTTTTCCTGAGGTTTTTGCTCACCGTATTAATAAACTCGCCAATTTCAGCGTTTTTAAAACTGGCGTCATACTCGTCTGCCTGAACCACAAACGTCATCAGGCAGAGCAACAAAAGAAATTTTTTCATAATTGGTGCAGTCATCGCGGACTGCCTGATTCCATTAAGAGCGATTCGTAGTGGCCGCGATTTTGCACAATCACGCGATCGGGGAAGATGTGAGCCACGTTCGCGGCGTATCCCGGCAGCGCATTATCACTGGACACAGTGAACTGCTGTTGATTGTCTGAGAGGATCGCCAGACTTTGATGAGCCGAACGTTGATGAACAATGCCCATCACTTTGAGTGGCAAAGTGCTGCGCGGTGCATCGCGCAGACGCGCATCGTTAGCGGCCATCTCACTGACCGCAAATGGCGACCACGCCTGTTTTTCACTGAACAACGCGAGATTCAAAGCTGATGCGCGCGGGGCGTTTTGCGCTGTCACGGGCGATAGCGGTAGCTCGATTGAGATTGCGTTGCCTGCTGTGAGCGTCATCATCAGTCGCAGTAGCGCCGCGAGCAGCAGCAGCGCACTGAGTAGCCAGATGAGAAGATGTCGCCATTGAATACAGGCATGAGCAACTGCGCGAATATCCATTTTGCTTAGAACAGCGAACGCGCAAAGGAGAGCAGCTGCGGCAGCAATTTACGCG
This sequence comes from Pantoea sp. SOD02, assembly GCF_024707505.1. Classification (GTDB taxonomy): domain Bacteria; phylum Pseudomonadota; class Gammaproteobacteria; order Enterobacterales; family Enterobacteriaceae; genus Pantoea; species Pantoea symbiotica. The sequence continues at coordinate 435,397 of NZ_CP102605.1, forward strand.
GTTCTTCGGGCATAGCGTCTCCACAACCGTGCAGTTCGCGCAATAAGGGTTCATTGAGCTTTAAGCCGTAATAGGGCACCGTGACAATTAAGTTGGCGGGTAAACCATTGCGTTGTAGCAGGGCGCGAAACTGAAACACCAACTGGTGGTAATTGTTATCACGAATACGTTGGTGATTATCGTTCCAGACCACTTTAATTATCTCGCGTTTGCAGCTTATTTTATTCAGCATGCAGAGCATTAAACGCTTTTGCGCTTCGTTAACAGAGAACGTAATCGACTGTTGGGGTAGCGTGATTTTATTATAGGCGCAGTCTAACAGCAGGATGTCTTCATAATTAAGCTGTCCGGACGTAAGTAATAGCTGTGCCTGTTCATCAGTGAGCATGTGAATTGTCTCTGTGAAATTTTCGCTAAAATAATAAGATGAGAATGTATTAGCTATAAGAGCACTCTCGTAATGATCTTATAAGCACTCGCTCATACGAGGTCGTAGCGCTTTACCGTTCGTTTATTGTTTCACTGCCGCCGTACATGGGAGATGACTAATAATCTGAGTGCGGCACAAGCAAAGGGATATTTAGATTTCATAATAAAACACCCTGTGAATAAAAACGGCTGAGAGAATATCGCCCTCAATCCCAATGATCAATAGACTAAATGAGGATTAACGCGTAAAGAAATAAAATCTCAGATTAAAGTAAGGTTTTTTCAGGTATTAACATTATTTATGAGTTAAAGTAAGGCCCTTTCAGTGTTCAATCAGGCTCGCTAAGCATATTGGTTTTTTTAAGGCATCAAGAATATAAGAGCGCTCTCAAATAGAGCGTCCTGAGATATAGAGTGAAAGGAGAAATAATATGGATTAAGAATTAAGATTGCTGCTTAAACATCAGAATTGCTTCCTGCACATTGCTGGTCGCCAGAGACATAATGCAGTCATTATTCAGGTAGACATCATATTGCCCGGCATTAAATCGAAACACATAGAGATCGCCGCGATAGCGCAGCCCTTTAGTTTTAATCCCAATGTGATGACGGCGCAAAGCAGCCTGCGACAGTCGGTCATTATCGGTTCTCATTGTCACTCCTCCACTTAGCGTTTTTTAGCCAAAACCGGACATAGTCTCGGGTCCGAACCTTAACATAACCTTAAGAAGAGTATAGTTAATAATCCACATCTTTTTCATGCCTACTTTCTTCTACGAAACTTCAACATTTAAGAAAAAAGCCAGCTTGTGTTTCAGCCATTTAATGTTGGGTTAAGTTTTCCTGCGTATCTTGTTTCCTCAGGCGATAAAAAAGCCCTACTAATGTGTTTTAAGGAGCCCAAGAAAGTTAACAGTTTGTGCTGTCAAATTTGTACGGTTTAACCTACGTTTAAACAGCAAGTTACTTAATGTTGTTGTGGTATCAATCGATTGCACATTTTTACATGGTCCTGATGCAGGAAACTCAAGGCGTTAAACGTTAAGGTAAACTTATGACTTTCCTTCCATTTTCGCGCCCATCTTTGGGCGAGGAAGAGTTAGCTGCGGTAAAAGCAGTATTTGAATCAGGCTGGATTACTACGGGCCCGAAAAATGCTGAACTGGAAGAGGCTTTTTGCCAGCTCACCGGTAATCAGCATGCGATTGCCGTCAGCTCCGCCACGGCAGGGATGCATGTCACACTGCTGGCGCTGAATATTCAGCCTGGCGATGAAGTGATCACGCCGTCTCTGACCTGGGTTTCCACCATTAACATCATCACACTGCTCGGTGCGACGCCGGTGATGATCGATATCGATCGCGACACATTAATGGTGACGCCGGAGCAGATTGAAGCGGCGATCACGCCGCGCACGCGCGCCATCATTCCGGTGCATTACGCGGGCGCCCCAGCCGATTTGGATGCCATCCGCGCCATCGGTGAGCGTCATGGCATTCCGGTGATTGAAGACGCCGCCCACGCTGCGGGCTGCTACTACAAAGGCAGGCACGTTGGTCAACAGGGCACGGCGATCTTCTCCTTCCACGCCATCAAAAACATGACCTGCGCCGAAGGTGGCTTGATTGTGACTGATGATGCGGCGCTGGCCGACCGCATGCGCAGCCTGAAATTCCACGGCCTCGGCGTCGATGCTTACGATCGCCACACACATGGCCGCAAGCCGCAGGCGGAAGTGATCATGCCGGGCTTCAAATACAACTTGCCGGATATCAGCGCCGCCATTGCATTGGTGCAGCTGAAAAAACTGCCCGCCATCAATGAACGCCGCGCGGCGATTGCGCAACGTTATCTCACCGAACTGGCGGATACGCCGTTTCTACCGCTGACGCAGCCAGAATGGTCGCATCAGCACGCGTGGCATCTGTTCATTATTCGTGTTGATGAAGCGCAATGCGGCCTTTCCCGCGATGCATTAATGGAAACACTTAAAGCGCAGGATATCGGCACCGGCCTGCATTTCCGTGCTGCACACACTCACAAATATTACCGCGAACGCTATCCGCAGCTCTCACTGCCGCACACCGAATGGAATAGCGATCGCATTTGCTCAATCCCGTTGTTCCCTGATATGCGCGACGAAGATGTCACGCGCGTGATTAGTGCATTGCGTCAGATCGCTGGAGTTTGACATGTTGGAAGAAAAAGCCATTCGTAAAGTCTCCGTGGTGATCCCGGTGTACAACGAAGAGGAGAGCCTGCCGGAATTAGTACGTCGTACCGATGCGGCCTGCGCGGAATTAGGTCTGGAGTACGAGATTCTTCTGGTTGATGACGGTAGCAGCGATCGCTCAGGTGAGATGATTGCTGACGCTGCGGATATGCCGGGCAGCCATGTGGTTGGCGTTCTACTCAATCGTAATTACGGCCAGCACTCGGCGATCATGGCGGGCTTTAGCCACGTGAGCGGCGATTTGATCATCACGCTGGATGCCGATCTGCAAAATCCGCCGGAAGAGATCCCGAACCTGGTGAAAGCCGCGCAGCAGGGCTATGACGTGGTGGGCACCGTGCGTCAGAACCGTCAGGACAGCTGGTTCCGTCGTCGCGCCTCACGCACCATCAATCACCTGATTCAGCGCGTCACCGGCAAAGCGATGGGCGATTACGGCTGCATGTTGCGCGCTTATCGCCGTCATATTGTTGATGCGATGCTGAACTGCCACGAACGCAGCACCTTTATTCCCATCCTCGCTAACACCTTTGCGCGCCGCACCATTGAGCTGCCGGTGGCGCATGCAGAGCGCGAGTTTGGCGATTCAAAATACAGCTTTATGCGGCTGATTAACCTGATGTATGACCTGGTGACTTGCCTGACCACCACGCCGCTGCGTCTGCTGAGTATCGTCGGCAGCCTGATTGCGCTGGCCGGTTTTGCCTTCTCGCTGATTCTGATTGTGCTGCGTCTGTTCTTCGGCGCCGCCTGGGCCGGCGATGGCGTGTTCCTGCTATTCGCCGTGCTGTTTATTTTTGTCGGCGCGCAGTTTATCGGCATGGGGTTACTCGGCGAATACATCGGCCGCATTTACAACGATGTACGCGCCCGTCCGCGCTACTTCATCCAACGTGTGATTCACCCACAGCAAAAAGCCTCATCTGTACAGGAAATTGAGCAATGAAAACTGTCGTCTTCGCCTACGCCGAAATGGGCTGTGCGGGTATTTCTGCACTTCTGAACGCTGGCTATGAAATTAGCGCTATTTTTACCCACTCAGACACAGGAACTGAGAGCCACTTTTTTGACTCCGTTGCGCGTTTAGCCGCTGAGCAGGGCATTCCGGTCTATGCGCCGGAAGATGTGAATCATCCGCTGTGGGTCGATCGCATTAAAACCATGGCACCGGATTACATCTTCTCCTTCTACTATCGTGCTTTGCTGAACGACAGCATCCTCAACTGCGCAAAACTGGGTGCCTTTAACCTGCACGGTTCGCTGCTGCCTAAATACCGTGGCCGCGCACCGCTGAATTGGGTGCTGGTCAATGGCGAAACCGAAACCGGCGTAACCTTGCACCGCATGGTGAAACGCGCCGATGCCGGTGACATCGTGGCGCAACAGCGCGTCGCGATTGACGAGCAGGACAACGCATTAACACTGCATCGCAAATTGGTGGCCTGCGCCACAGAAGTACTAAATGGCGCGTTACCGGCGGTAAAACGGGGTGATATCGTCACCACGCCACAAAACGAAAGTGAAGCCACTGTTGTCGGTCGTCGCACACCGGAAGATGGTCGCATCAAATGGGAAGCCCCGGCGCAGACGGTCAACAACCTGGTGCGTGCTGTAACTTATCCGTGGCCGGGCGCGTTTGCCTTCGCCGGCACCGTGAAATTCGTGGTGTGGAAAAGCCGTGTGCATAACGTTGATCACCACGCCAAACCGGGCACCGTATTGTCTGTTGAGCCGTTCCTCATCGCCTGCGGTGAAGGTGCGCTGGAAGTGATGACCGGTCAAAGCGATAACGGCGTCTTCATGAACGGCAGTCAGCTGGCGCAAAACCTCGGTATGGTGAAGGGCGCATTGCTTTATTCTCAGCCGGTGGCAGCGGTAAAACGTCGTACGCGCGTGCTGATCCTCGGCGTGAACGGCTTTATCGGTAACCACCTCACTGAGCGTCTGCTGCAGGATGATAACTTTGAAGTATACGGTTTAGACATCGGTTCTGATGCCATCAGCCGTTTCCTCGATCAGCCGCGCTTCCACTTTGTCGAAGGCGACATCAGCATTCACTCAGAATGGATCGAATATCACATTAAGAAGTGTGATGTGGTGCTGCCATTGGTGGCGATTGCCACGCCGATTGAGTACACGCGCAATCCGCTGCGCGTGTTCGAACTCGATTTTGAAGAGAACCTCAAAATCATTCGTGACTGTGTGAAGTACAAAAAGCGCATCATTTTCCCATCGACCTCCGAAGTGTACGGCATGTGTACTGACAAACATTTCGATGAGGATCACTCCAATCTGGTTGTTGGGCCGATCAATAAACAGCGCTGGATCTACTCCGTTTCTAAGCAGCTGCTGGACCGCGTGATTTGGGCTTACGGTGAGAAAGAAGGGCTGCGCTTTACCCTGTTCCGTCCGTTTAACTGGATGGGACCGCGCCTCGATAACCTGAATGCCGCACGTATCGGCAGTTCGCGTGCGATCACACAGCTGATCCTCAATCTGGTAGAAGGTTCACCGATTAAGCTGATCGATGGCGGTGCACAGAAGCGCTGCTTCACCGATATTCGTGACGGCATTGAAGCGCTGTTCCGCATCATCGAGAACAAGCAGAACAACTGCGATGGTCAGATCGTCAACATTGGTAACCCGGATAACGAAGCCAGCATCAAAGAGTTGGCCGAACGTCTGCTGGCGAGTTTTGAACGTCACCCGCTGCGCAGCAACTTCCCGCCGTTTGCCGGATTCCGTGAAGTAGAAAGCAGCAGCTATTACGGTAAAGGTTATCAGGACGTGGAACACCGCAAGCCGTCGATCAAAAACGCGCGTCGTCTGCTGGACTGGACGCCAACCGTCGAGATGGATACCACCATTGATAACACGCTGGACTTCTTCCTGCGCACCGTTGAGCTGCAGGATAAGCCATGAAAAAAGTAGGTTTGCGCGTCGATGTAGATACCTGGCGCGGCACCCAATTCGGGGTGCCGGCGCTACTGGAGCAATTCAGTCTGCATCAGCTGCAGGCCAGTTTTTTCTTCAGTGTTGGACCGGACAATATGGGGCGCCACTTGTGGCGCCTGTTAAAACCGCGCTTCCTGTGGAAAATGCTGCGTTCGCGCGCAGCATCTCTTTACGGCTGGGATATCTTGCTGGCCGGCACTGCGTGGCCGGGACGGGAAATTGGTCGCGGTTTGGAGGAGATCATCAGCGCCACCGCCGATCATCACGAAGTCGGTTTGCATGCCTGGGATCACTTTGCCTGGCAAACCTGGGCGGGCGTGTGGCCGCAAGAGAAACTGGTTGAGCAGATAGAACGTGGGAAACAGGCGTTAGAAGCGATCATTGGTGACAATGTCACTTGTTCAGCCGTGGCGGGTTGGCGGGCAGACGGTCGCGTAGTGGCAGCTAAGCAACAGTTTGGCTTCAGCTACAACAGCGACTGCCGCGGTACGGGCCCATTTCTGCCCATTCTTAGCGATGGCAGTATCGGCACGGTACAAATTCCGGTGACCTTGCCCACCTGGGATGAAGTGGTGGGACAATCGGTCAGCGCTGAAGGTTTTAACGACTTCATTCTCGAACAGATCCATGCTGCAACGGGTTCGCCGGTCTACACCATTCATGCCGAAGTAGAAGGGATTGTCGGACTTAAGGCGTTCGCCGATCTGCTTAGACGTGCAGAAGAGCAGGACATTGAGTTTTGTCCACTCAGCGCCTTGTTACCCGACGATCTCTCTACGCTGCCACAGGGCAACATCGTGCGCGGGCATATTCCCGGACGCGAAGGCTGGCTAGGCTGCCAGCGTTAATATCTACAGGAACCACGGATGCGTACAGGCACTAAAACCGCATTACTCATCGCGCTCTTCGCGCTTTTTTACCTGATCCCGATTGAGTTCCGCGCCTTATGGCAGCCGGACGAAACCCGCTACGCTGAAATCAGTCGTGAAATGCTGTTCAGCGGCAATTGGGTGGTGCCGCATTTCTTTGACCTCCGCTACTTCGAAAAACCGATAGCCGGATATTGGGTCAATAACATTGGCCAATGGCTGTTTGGTCACACTAACTTTGGCGTGCGCGCCGGATCGATTTTCAGCACCACCTTGAGTGCGGTATTGGTCTATTGGCTCGGCAGGCAGATGTTCGCCAGCCGCCAAGTCGCGCTTACCGGCAGCGTTATTTTCCTGACTTCGCTGCTGGTGTACGGCGTGGGCACATACGCGGTGCTCGATCCGATCCTGATGCTGTGGCTGGTCGCCGCGATGTGCAGTTACTGGCTGGCGTCGCAGACCAGCACCACGCGGCAACGCTTATGCGGCTATGTTTTGCTGGGCGCGGCCTGCGCGATGGGCTTTATGACCAAAGGCTTTCTCGCGCTGGCGGTGCCGGTATTGGCGATTCTGCCGTGGGCCATTTGGCAACGTCGCTTCGGTGAACTGCTGCGTTGGGGACCGCTGACAATTGTGGTTGCTGTGCTGCTCAGCACGCCATGGGCGCTGGCGATTAATCAGCAGGAAGGGGATTTCTGGCACTACTTCTTCTGGGTCGAGCATATTCAGCGTTTCGCCGAGTCGGATGCACAGCACAAAGCGCCATTCTGGTATTACATTCCGGTGCTGCTGGCGGGCTGTTTGCCGTGGCTGGCGCTGCTGCCGGGATCGCTGGTTGGCGCGTGGCGTCAGCGCAGTCAGCAAGCCGGGCCGATCTATTTGCTGAGCTGGGTGCTGCTGCCGCTGCTGTTTTTCAGCATCGCTAAGGGCAAATTGCCGACCTACATTTTGCCGTGCTTCGCGCCGCTGGCGCTGCTGATGGCGCATTACGCACACAGCGGTTCGGCGCAGGTGATCAAAGCGCTGGAAGTGAATGGCTGGATCAACCTGCTGTTCGGTGCGATTGCCGCAATCGTGTTACTGGTAGTGCTAGCTCCGTGGGGCATTTCGCATCGTCCGGTTTATAGCAGCGAAGAGATTGTTGGCGTATTCTGTGCGGCGCTCTCCTTTATCGGATGGGGCGTGATGGGCTGGCTGAGCCGCAAGCCGGAGAACGGTCGCTGGCAGTTAGCCGCGCTTTGTCCGCTGGCGCTGGCGTTGTTGGTCGGCTTTGCTATTCCGCAAAAGGTGCGCGACTCCAAGCAGCCGCAGAGTTTTGTCAGCGCGGTGCACGATCAGCTGGCGGATAGTCGTTATTTGCTGGCCAACAATCCTGGCGTGGCATCGGCGGTGGCCTGGGAACTGCAGCGCAGCGACATAAATTTCTATGATGCTAAAGGCGAGTTGCAATACGGCCTGAGCTATCCGGATGCGCAGTCACACTATATTGATGCGGATAACTTTGCCGACTGGCTGCGCGTGCATCGCCGTCAGGGCAAGGTTTCATTGGTGTTGATGATGAATTCCAGCGACAAAACGCCGGATAAAAACCTGCCGGAACCGGATGACGTCTATCGTCAGGGCCGCCTGGTTTATTACGGCTACGATGCTAAACCATGAATCTGTTGCTGATTTTACTGGTTAGCGTGCTGAGCTGTGCCGCCCAGCTGTGTCAGAAGCAGGCGGCTCATCTCGGTATCAAAAAGGGGATGCTTTGGCTGGCGCTGAGCATCATGCTGCTGGGTATCGGCATGTTGCTGTGGCTGGCGGTATTGCGCGTGGTACCGGTGAGCGTGGCATATCCGATGCTGAGTCTTAACTTTGTGTTGGTAGCTATCGCCGCACGGCTGATCTGGCGCGAAACCTACAGCCTACAGCAGTGGATTGGCACGCTGGCGATTGTTGCCGGTGTGGCGTTAATGGGAAGTCATCTATGAAAGGCGTGATGCTGGCGCTGTGCAGCGTGTTGCTGGTATCGCTGGCGCAGCTGGTGCTGCGAATGGCGATGCTGGATTTCCCGCCGTTGAGCGCATTGCTCAGTTTGCAGCACATCAAACCGCTGCTGCTGTTGGCGATGGGCCTTGGCGCTTACGCGCTGTCGATGTTGTGCTGGATGTTGGCGCTGCGCCATCTGCCGCTTAATCGGCTCTATCCGCTGCTCAGTTTGAGTTATGTACTGGTGTGGCTGGCGGCGATTTCCTTGCCAATATTAGGGGAAACCTTCCGCTGGAGCAGCTTTGCCGGCGTGGTGCTGATTGTGTTTGGCTTGCTGCTGGTTTCGCTGCCGCGCAAGCAATGATTGTCCGTAGGGTCGCCATTCATGGCGACCATCAACCAACCAACCGCAAATGCTTCTCCCCTAAATCCGCCAGTGAAGCCGCGCCTAACATGCCTAAATCGCGGCTAACCTCGCTGGTAATCAAATCGATGGCCAAATTTACGCCCGCTAAACCGCCGACCGCGCAAGCATAATTAAATGGCCGCCCGACAAAGCAGGCTTTTGCGCCCAGCGCGATAGCTTTGATGGCGTCGGTGCCGCGTCGAATTCCGCTATCAAACATCACCGTCATTTCACCCGCTGCTGCAACGATTTCCGGCAGCACATAAAGCGGCGGAATCACCGTATCCAGCTGTCGTCCACCATGATTGGACACCACAATCCCGTCGATGCCGATGGTTTTACAGCGCAGCGCATCGTTACGGCTGAGAATGCCTTTAATCACCATCGCGCCCGGCCAGTGCGCGCGGATATGTTCGATATGCTGCCAGGTTAAGTGGCTGCGGCCGCTGAAATCCCGCACCGCGTTTTTCGAGAACAGCGGCGCGCCTCGCTGCGCATGATTGTTCTCAAAATAGGGCATACCGCTTTTCAGCATCGTCTTAAGCAAGGTTCCGGTTAACCAGCGCGGATGCGTGATACCTTCCCACGCCAAACGCAGGCTGGGTCGGAACGGCGTAGCGAATCCGGCGCGTACGTTGTTTTCCCTGTTGGCCTTAACCGGCGTGTCCACGGTGATCACCAGCACCGGAATCGCGGCACGCTTAACGCGATCGATCAGCGCATCGATCTCCTCCAGCGTTTTCGGCAGATAGGCCTGAAACCACATATCGGGATTCACTTGCGCCACATCTTCCAGCCGCGTCAGCGAGGAGCCGCTCATGATAAACGGCACTTTCTTCTCTTTCGCCGCGCGTGCCAGCGTGCAATCGCCATCAAAACCGGTTAACGCCGAGATGCCCATCGGCGCTATGCCAACCGGTGCCGCGTAGCTTTGCCCAAACAGCTCAACCCCGATGTTGCGCTGCGACACATCCACCATGTTTTCCGGGATCAGGCTGTAGCGCGCATAAGATGCCAGCGTGTTGCGGAGCGCGATATTGTCCTCGACGCCGCCAGAAACATAGGCGAACAGCGGATGCGGTAGATGACGTTTGGCGTACTTCTCGAAGTCGTTCAGGGATAGGCAACGCGACTGCATATTGCGCATGAAGGTGATGATCCAGTTGGCGAGACGGTAGGGGAAAAGCAAAGAAATCAATGCTATTGCACGAGGGAGATTTTACAAATCTATAATTCGGCAATGTTAATGCGCGAAATGCATATAGACGGTCGCCATAAATGGCGACCCTACGGAGTTAATATCACCGCACACGTAAGGTCGCCATTCATGGCGACCTTTTTAATTACCATGATGAATCCAGCCTAAATAAAACTCTCCCCTGATGCAATTCCATCAAAATAAAAACACCAAAATGCTTGAACTCACATTTCGGAAAACAAATTCCAAATAAAAATTAACATGAAATAAAAATGCCGTTAGCGTGAATGCTCTGTTTTGTTCTGCCGTATTTCCTTATGTATTTTTTACCAGGAGGTATTATGGAAAGAGAACTTTATATATCCACCAGCACGGCTTCCGGCCCGAATAGCACCACACGCACCGAGCCCTTTGTTAAAATAATCGCGCTGGTCGCCACGCTGGGTGGATTACTGTTTGGCTACGATACTGGCGTGGTATCGGGCGCTTTGCTGTTTATGCGTGACGATTTGCAACTCACGCCATTTACCACCGGATTAGTCACCAGTTCACTGCTATTTGGCGCGGCTTTCGGCGCGCTGCTTGCCGGTCATTTTGCGGACGCGCTGGGACGTCGCAAGATCATTATTTCCCTCGCCTTTATTTTTGCCCTTGGCGCTATCGGTTCGGCATTCGCGCCGGATGTCATCTCAATGATCTCTTCACGTCTGTTCCTTGGTGTCGCCGTGGGTGGCGCGGCGGCTACGGTGCCGGTGTATATCGCGGAAATCGCACCAGCCAATAAGCGCGGCCAGTTGGTGACTTTGCAGGAGCTGATGATTGTTTCGGGCCAACTGCTGGCGTACGTGTCCAACGCCACTTTCAACGAAATCTGGGGCGGGGAGCACACCTGGCGCTGGATGATCGCCATCTCGACTGTCCCCGCCGTTTTGCTTTGGTTTGGCATGATCTTTATGCCAGAAAGCCCGCGCTGGCACGTGATGCGCGGTAACAACAACGAAGCGCGCAAAGTGCTCGAGAAAACCCGCGCGGCGGATGATGTCGATTGGGAGCTAGAAGAGATTGAAGAAACCATCGAAGAGAACCGGCAACAGGGCAAAGGCCGCCTGCGCGATCTGCGTACGCCGTGGCTGCGCAAAGTGTTCCTTCTTGGCATCGGCATTGCGGCGATTCAGCAGCTTACCGGCGTCAACACCATCATGTATTACGCGCCGACCATGCTGACGGCAACCGGCTTGAGCAACGATGCCGCGCTGTTCGCCACCATCGCTAACGGCGTGATTTCGGTGCTGATGACGCTGGTCGGTATCTGGATGATCGGCAAAATCGGCCGTCGTCCGCTGGTGTTGGTTGGACAGATGGGTTGCACCGCGTGCCTGTTCTTTATCGCGGCGGTGTGCTTCTTTATGCCGGAATATCATTCGGCAGGCGACGTTAATCTGCTGCGCGCCTATCTGGTGCTGGCGGGGATGTTGATGTTCCTGTGCTTCCAGCAAGGCGCGCTGTCGCCGGTTACCTGGCTGTTGCTTTCTGAGATCTTCCCGGCGCGTATGCGCGGCATTTGTATGGGTGGCGCGGTGTTTGCGCTGTGGATGGCGAACTTCGCCATTTCGATGGCGTTCCCGCTGCTGCTGGCGGCGTTTGGCCTCGCCGGAGCCTTCTTAACTTTTGCGGTGATTGGTATTGGTGGATCGATGTTCGTGTTGCGCACCATCCCGGAAACCAAAGGGCGCAGCCTGGAGCAGGTCGAGCACTACTTCCATGAGTTGTATAAATGATGTTGCGTTGATGTAAATCAATCAAAGTTCTGGCAGAGCAGCAAAACGACATCGCTTACTATCGCAAGATATCGACGCGTCACAACAAAACAGAAAGTAAATAATATTACTCTTTCAGGATAGAACACACCATGACCTACAAAATAAGCCATGACCGACTCTGCATTAATCGTAAAATTGCGCCCAACCTTAGCCTCGAGCGTTTTTTCTCTCTGGTTGAAAAGTTAGGGTTAAATAAAGTCGAAATCCGCAATGATATGAAAAGTGGCAGCGTGACTGATAATTTATCCGGTGAAAAAGTGCGTGAGCTGGCTAAGCAACATGCGTTCACAATCGAAACCATTAATGCGGTTTATCCGTTTAACCAATTAACCGATGAGGTGCTGGAGAAGACGCACGCTTTATTAAATGCTGCGCGTGAAACCGGCGCTAAAGCGTTAGTGCTTTGCCCACTGAATGACGGCACGGTTATTTCCCAGCAGCAAACCGTCGATGCGTTAAAAACACTTGCACCGCTGTTCGCCGAGTATGGCATCACTGGTCTGGTTGAGCCGCTTGGGTTCCCGCAAAGTTCGCTGCGTTCTGCCGCTCTGGCACAACAGCTGATCAAGCAGGCGGGCGCGCCGTTTAAAATCGTACTGGATACTTTTCACCACTACTTGTACGAAGGCGCTGAGCAAGACTTTGCTGGCGGCGTCGACGTCAATAACATCGGGCTGGTGCATCTCTCTGGCGTCACCGATGCGCGCCCAACAAATCAGCTAACTGACGAAGAGCGCATCATGCTGAGCGCCGACGATCTGCTGAAATCGAAACAACAAGTGCAGCGTCTGGAAGAGATGGGCTATCGCGGCATCTACGCTTTTGAACCGTTTTCTTCCGTAATGGATGGCTGGAGCGAAGAACAGATTGCTCAGGAAATCCAATCCAGCATTGCTTATCTGAATAATTAAGGAACACTTCATGACGCTCAATATTGGTGTAATCGGCACGGGCGCGATCGGTCGCGAACACATCCGTCGTTGTAGCCAGGTGCTGCAACATTCGCGCGTAGTGGCGCTGAATGACATTAACCGCAGCAACTGCGAACAGATCGTTAAAGATCTGGGAATTCAGGCGGAGATTTATGACAACGCGCACGACCTGATCAACGCGCCAGAAGTGCAGGCAATTCTGGTCACGTCGTGGGGCCCAACTCACGAAGAGTTCGTGCTGGCGGCAATCAAAGCGGGCAAAGCGGTGTTCTGTGAAAAACCGCTGGCGGTCACCGCGCAGGGTTGCATGAACATCGTTGAGGCGGAAATCGCCGCCGGTAAGAAACTGGTGCAGGTTGGCTTTATGCGTCCTTACGACGCCGGTTACCGTGCGTTGAAAGCGGTGATTGAGAACGGTGAGATCGGTGAGCCGCTGATGCTGCACTGCGCGCACCGCAATCCCGAAGTCGGCGATTCTTACACCACCAATATGGCTATCACCGACACCCTGGTTCATGAGCTCGATGTGCTGCGCTGGTTGCTGAAAGATGATTACGTTAGCGCGCAGGTAATCTATCCACGCTCCACGAGTAAAGCGGCCTCGCATCTGAAAGATCCGCAAATCGTGCTGCTGGAAACTGCCAAAGGCGTGCGCATCGACGTGGAAATCTTCGTTAACTGCGCTTACGGCTACGATATTCAGTGCGAAGTGGTGGGCGAAAGCGGTATCGCACGTTTGCCTGAGCCGATGTCGGTGCAGACGCGCAGCGCGGCCAAACTTTCCACCAGTATTCTTACCGACTGGAAAAAGCGTTTCATCGATGCCTATGACGTGGAGCTGCAGGATTTCATCAACAGCGTGTTATCAGGTGAGATGACCGGCCCATCCGCTTGGGATGGTTACGCGGCGCAGGTCGCGGCTGATGCCTGCGTTGCGGCGCAAAACTCCGGTGACATCGTGCCGATCACCATGCCGGCGAAACCTGCGTTCTATGAATAAGTTCTTTTCCGTTCCATAAACGCGCGTCTTGATGGCGTAATGCTCGTCAGCTAAGCGTCTTTCGGTCACCATAAATGGCGACCCTACAAAGGATTGGCGCTTTTTTCGTAGGGTGCGCATTAACGCGCACCTGCATAATGGCGAGCGTTTTATCTCGTATCACACTCTCATCTCAGCGTTTTCCCGTGTATCATCGCCGACTTTAAGCAGTTTTGTAGGGAATAAGTGATGACGGAGATGACATTGTCCCGCCGCCAGCCTTCCGTATGGTGGGGCGCGATGATTATTTGCGGCACCGTGGTGGGCGCAGGGATGTTTACGCTGCCGGTGGTGATGGCGGGCGCGTGGTTTGGCTGGGCGATGGTGTTACTGCTGATCAGTTGGGGCGGTATGTTGCTGTCCGGCTTGTTGTTTATGCGCGTCAGCCTCAAGTATCCGCCTGGCGCGGGTTACGACACCTTAACCAAAGATTTGCTCGGAAGGGGCTGGGCGGCGCTCAATGGTCTTAGCATCTTATTTGTCCTCGGCATTCTCACTTACGCCTACATTTCGGCCAGCGGCCCGGTGTATCAGCACTCCATCAGTCAGTTGGGATTACCGATCTCTACCGCAGAAGCCAAAATATTGCTCACGCTGTGCGTTGCTTTAGTGGTGTGGCTCGGCACCACCGGCGTCAGTCGCTTGATGACCTTTTGTGTGCTGGCAAAAATTCTGCTGTTGATCGTGCTGTTTGGCGGCTTAATAACGCAGGTAAACGTGCCGTCGTTACTGAGCGCGCCCGCTGCAGGCGAACAGTACTGGCCTTATGCACTCGGCGTGCTGCCGTTTTGTCTCGCGTCGTTTGGTTATCACGGCAACATCACCGGTCTGGTGAGTTATTACGAAGGTAATAAGCAGAACATTACGCGCGCGTTGGTATTGGGTACCTTACTGTCGCTGGCGCTGTATCTGTTTTGGTTGACCAGCACCATGGGCAATCTTCCGCGCGACGCGTTTCCCGAGATTGTGAAGCATGGCGGTGATATCGCGGCACTGATGGCGGCGCTGCGTGATCATCTGCACGTAAATGCGCTGGCGCTGATGATGTCGATCTTCTCGCATTTCGCGGTGATCGCTTCATTCCTCGGCGTTACCGCTGGTCTGTTTGATTTCATCGCCGATCGTCTGGGATTCGGGAATTCACCCGGCGCGCGTCTGAAAACCGCCAGCCTGACTTTCCTGCCGCCGTTACTCGCCTCGATTTGCTGGCCGAATGGCTTTGTCGCGGCGATTGGTTTTGCCGGACTGTTTGCCACTTTATGGGCGGTGATCATCCCGGCCATGCTGGCGTGGAAATCACAACAACGCTGTTCGCTGGCGGTGGTTTTACTGTTGGTGTTTGGCGCGATGAATATACTGGCCTGGCTGCTGAGCTGGTTTGGGGTGTTGCCGGAATTTGGTGGGTGATAGTGGTCGCCATAAATGGCGACCCTACGTTTAACCGGTGCGCTTAAATGCGCACCGGGTCAAAACCATCACTCTTTGTTGGTAATCAGCGTGCCTTTCAGGCCGTGAGGCTCGGAACGCAGATACTGCGGTGGTGCTTTGGCCTGCGCACCCAATTCAGCGGCGGCATGCCACGGCCAGCGTGGGTCGTAAAGTACCGCGCGCGCCAGCGCGATCAAATCCGCATCACCTTCCTGCAAGGCTTGTTCTGCCTGCTTTGGCTCCGTTATCAGGCCCACACCAATCACCGGAATCTTAACCTGTTTACGGATGTCGCGGGCAAAAGGCAGCTGATAGCCGGGACCAACGGTAATTTTCTGCTGCGGTGACAGGCCACCGCTGGAAACGTGCACGTAATCGCTGCCCGCCGCTTCGAGCTGCTGGCTAAATACAATCGACTGCTCAACAT
The DNA here is from genome assembly GCF_024707505.1 of Pantoea sp. SOD02. Taxonomy (GTDB): domain Bacteria; phylum Pseudomonadota; class Gammaproteobacteria; order Enterobacterales; family Enterobacteriaceae; genus Pantoea; species Pantoea symbiotica. The sequence goes on from NZ_CP102605.1 coordinate 451,107, forward strand.
CCCAGCCACCTTCAACCCAATCCGTTGCCGAGAGGCGCACGCCAACCGCCACCGAATCCGGCAGGGCGCGGCGCACCGCGTGGAATACTTCCAGAGGGAAACGCAGACGATTTTCCAGCGAACCACCGTATTCATCCTCACGCTGGTTACTCAGCGGCGACAGGAACTGATGTAGCAAATAGCCGTGCGCGGCGTGCAGTTCAATTAACTGAATACCGAGTTTGGCTGCGCGCTGCGCGCTAGCAACAAAGGCTTGTTTCAGGCGCTCAAGGTCCTGTTTCGTCAGCGCCACCGGCGCGCGATCTTCAGAATTAAAGGCTTGCGCGGAAGGCGCAACGGTTTGCCAGCCGCCTTGTTCCAGTGACAACTGATTGCCACCGAGCCACGGTGCGGCGCAGGACGCTTTACGTCCGGCGTGACCGAGTTGAATACCAAATGGAATGTCAGAATATTGACGGATATCGTGCAGAACGCTGGCCAGCGCCGCTTCCGTTGCATCGTCCCACAAGCCTAAATCACCGGGAGAAATACGTCCGTCCGCTTCAACGGCCGTCGCCTCGATGATCAGCAAACCGGCGCCGGAAAGTGCCAGTTGCCCGAGATGAATGCGGTGCCAGGCGCTGGCTTTGCCATCCTGCGCCGAGTATTGGCACATCGGCGCGATCACGATGCGATTATCGAGCGTTAACTTACCCAGTTGCGTCGCACTAAACAGTAAACTCATTGAAACCTCATCATCAGTGGCTGAATGGCTTTAAGCTTAGGGCCAAAAGCGCATTTTGCAGAGGGCTATGAGTTTGAATGTTGTAGCAAAAAGTAAGTTAAGCGGAATGTGCCGCCGCGGCTCATTACGAGGCTGGCATCCTATTTAATGCTAATAAATCATCATTTCCAGACTTAAAAAGATAAAATATTAGCACTTCAACTCAAAATGCCGCCGATCGCCAGCCGCGCGCTTTATCATTGCCGGTGCGCACCGCCAGCGAATGCGCTGCACGTTGCGAACGCGCCATCACCTCTTTTTGATTCAGCTGGGTAAACTTACCGGCGCGCAGCAGATAAACGCCATCAACAAACACATCGCTGACTTCATGGCCGAGCGCCGAGTAGACCAGTGACGAAACCGGATGATGGATCGGCGTCATCGCGGGATGCGAAGTATCGACAATCACCACATCGGCGCGTTTGCCGACTTCCAGCGAACCCACCAGATGGTCGAGGCCAATAGCACGCGCACCGTCGATGGTGGCCATCTCCAGCACTTTTTCCGCCGTCATAATAGTGGGATCGCGGTGCACGCCTTTTTGCAGCAGCGCCGCCACTTTCATCGCCTGGAAAAGATTGTGATTGTTGCTGCTGGCTGGGCCATCTGAACCTAAACCCACGGTTAAACCGGCGGCCAGCATCTCCGGAATCGGCGGCACGCCGGAGGCGAGATAGAGATTGCTGCAGGGATTGTGCGACACGCGTGTGTCGTGATGTTTGAGCGCGCGGATGTCCCGCGAATTACACTGCACGCAATGCACCGCCAGCACATCCGGGCCGAGGAAGCCGATATCGCTGAGGAATTCGGTATCGCTGGCCTGAAAACGCAGCTGCGCCTGCTCGATCTCAAAATCGGTTTCCGCCACGTGCGTGGTGATCAACACGCCGGTTTCATTCGCCAGCTGGCGTGTGCCGCGCAGCACTTTCTCATCCAGCGCCCAAATCATGCTCGGTGCCAGACCGACTTTTACCCGGCCATCGACTCTGTGATAACGATTAATCACTTCACGTGCATCGGCCAGCGCCTGTTCCGGCGTTTCGATCAGTTCAGCAGGAATGCCGTGCTCAGCGCCGCTGGTGAGGAAGCCGCGACACACATGACCGCGAATGCCGCTGACTTCAAAGGCTTCGATCACTTTGGCGGTTAATCCTGGCCGTGGATGCGCATACATAAAATCGACCAGCGAGGTGACGCCCGAACGCAATGATTCCATACAGCCGTGCAGCGCGGCGGCGTAAACATCCTCTTCGGTCAACGCCACGGCGCTGGGTCCGGTCATGCAGGTGAACCACTTTTTCAGCACCATGTCATCGCCAAGACCTTTCAGCAGCGTCTGGAACAGATGCGTATGGGTGTTCACCATGCCCGGCATGATGATGCGTTCGCGGCAGTTGATGATTTCCGCTTCCGGATAGCGCTGCTGCAACGCATCGCGCGTGCCGATGGCGTGAATGGTCTTATCCTCAATCAGCAAACTGGCCTGTTCCAGAATCTCGCGCTGCGGATTCATGGTGATAATCCAGCCGTCGGCCAGCAGGTAACTCATGATTGGCACTCCAGTTGCTGCTGTAATTCGGCGGCATTGACCACAAAACCAAAGCATTGCTGCACGTTATACAGCGTGGCATCGCGGCAATAATCGGGCGAGGTGGTGGCGCTGCAATCTTCCAGCAGCAGGCAGTCGTAACCACGGAAGTTAGCGTCTTGCAGCGTACACAGCACGCATTGATCGACGTTAACGCCAGCAAACAGCAGGGTGGTGACGTTGAGATTTCGCAGGATGCTATCGAGCTCGCTGTCCTGAAAACCGGACATACGGTATTTGTTGACGCGAATGTCTTCGGCATCAGGCGTCAGTTCGTCCACTACCTCCGCCGCCCAGCTGCCGGCCTGCAACACCGGCGCGCCGGAAACCGGCAGCGGATCGCCTAATCCCACGCCATCACCGTTAGGGTTATAAACGTGCAACAAGGCGGGACTGAGATTGAGCTTATCGGCGCGGTTGCCCCAGTTGAGCCAAATCACCGGCACTTCCGCAGCGCGCAATGTCGGCAGCAACGCCTGTAACGGCGCAATCGGTGCACGCGCGGGTGTGACATCAACGCCGATATGTCCGAGCCAGCCTTCGGGATGACAGAAGTCGTTCTGCATATCAATCACCACGATAGCCGTACGCTGCAGATCAAAAATCACCGAGCGGCCGCGCGTGGTGAGCTGCACGGTGCGCGACGCCTGCGCCGGACGTCGTGTATCAATTACGTTCGATGAAACGCGCCACTGATTATGTCGACTGCTGCCTAAAACATTTTCCGGCATATCAGGCTCCCGTTAATACGCGGATATCTTCTTCATCCAGCGTGACAGGGTCACCGCTGCGAATCAGCTCCGAGAAGCCTTCATTCGGCGTCATCATCGTTAGCGTGTAGAGTTTGCTGTTACCGGTGTTACGAATCGCATGGTCGTTACCTGGATGCAGCAGCAACGAATCGCCTTTGCCAATCGCCAGTTCTTCGTCGTTGCAGCGAGCCACGCCTTCGCCGTGCAATACATAAAAGAACTCGTGCGCGGTGGCGTGCTCATTCGGTGGCGTAGCGCCACCGACATTGAAGATTTCTACCACGAAGATGTTCTCAATGCCGTCTAACGGTTTGTCGAACAAGATGGCGAAATAGTTGCTGCTATCCGGACTGATACGGAACGCCTTAACATCCGCAAAATTGTTGAAACGAAACGATTTCATACGTTATTCCTTTCGATAAGGCTGCGTTAACGCGCCAGGTTGCAATGTGCGTCCCACCACGCCAGACATCGCCAGAATGGTGAGCAAGTAAGGCAGCGCCAGCAGCACCTGCGGCGGCAGCGTGTTTTCAAACAGCTGCAGCGACAGTTGCAGGGCGTCGGCGGCGCCAAAGATAAAGGCGGCGACCAGCGCTTTCAGCGGGCTCCAGCGACCAAAGATGACGATCGCCAGCGCGATAAAACCTTGTCCGCTGACGATGTTGTCGCGGAACAGGCCGATCTGCGCGGTGACCAGATAGCTACCCGCCAAACCGGCACCGACGCAGGAGAACAGCACGCCCCACGTACGGATCTTTAACACGTTGAGCCCGGAGGCATGCGCCGCACGCGGGTTTTCGCCCACCGCGCGCAGCGACAGGCCAAAGCGGGTGTGAAACAGACCAAAGTGCGCCAGCACCGCCAGCAACAAAGTGAGATAGAGCGGCAGCGGCTGCTGGAACAGAACCGGGCCAATAAACGGCAGCGAAGAGAGCAGCGGCACATGCCAGGGTTCGAGCATTGGGATGGTAGGCGAGGAATCGTTACCCATTACCAGCGCGTAAATCCAGGTGGCTAATCCGGCGGCCAGGATATTAAAGACGATGCCCACCACAATCTGGCTGGCATGGGCGCGCAGGTAGAGTGCCGCCAGCACGCAGCCTACCAGCAACCCGCCAACGCCTCCGGCAATAAAGCCCAGCGCGGTCGATCCACTCTCCACCGCCATCATGTAGCTTGAAAGCGCGCCGAGCAGAATGGTGCCTTCAATGCCGATATTCAGCACGCCAGAACGCTCGGCATAAATTTCGCCCAGCGCCGCCAGTAATACCGGACCGGCAAGCCGCACCGCAGCGGCCAGCCAGCTAACGAAAAAGGCGGTATCGAGATTCATCCACAGATTCATGATTGTTCCTCCGCCAGTTGGCGGCGCGATTTACGCCCGCCGGGCAGGTTGATGCGGTAGTAGCGCAGCAGATCGCCGGCCAGAATCAGTAACACCACCAGACTTTGCAGAATCAACACCACCGAAGTGGGCAAGCCGGTTTGGCGCTGCATCGCGCTGCCGCCGACTTCCAGCCCGCCGTAGAGAATGGCGGTCGGGATCACCAGCAGCGGATTGAGGCGCGCCAGTAAGGCCACCACCACGCCGATAAAGCCGACGCCGCCAGAAATCCCTTCCATCAGGCGATGTTGCACACCCAATACCGCGCACAATCCTGCCAGCGCCGCCAATCCACCGCCGAGTAAAACCGCACCCATTTGACGGCGATTGACATCCACGCCGCTGTAGCGCGCCGCACGCGGATTCAGTCCGGCGATTTTGATTTCGAAGCCAGCGGGCGTGGCGCGCATCAGCCAGAAGACGAACAGCGTGGCGACCAACGCGATGGCGATGCCCCAATGTGCGCGCATGCCGTTCATCACGAACGGCAACCAGCTCTCCACCGGCAAACGTGGTGTTTGCGGCAGATCGCCCGGCGCACGCATCGGACCGGAAACCAGATATTGCACCATGAACAGCGCGACATAGTTGGCCATCAGCGAGATCAGCACATCATTGCCGCCGAACTTCACCCGTAACGCGCCAACCCAACCGGCCCAAATCGCGCCCGCCAGGAATGCGGTAATCAGCACCATCGGCCAGTAGAGCAGCGCGGGAATCGCCCACGGCAAACCCTGCGGCGTGCCGGAAAGGGCGATCCAGCTGGCTGCTGCTGCGCCGAGTAGAAAACAGCCCTCAAAGCCGATATAACCGAGCCCGGCGCGCCACACCACGATGGTTGCCAGCGCAATCAGCATCAGCGGTGTGGCTTGCACCAGACTGAGACCGAAGCTGCGCAGCGAGCCAAACGCAGCGTCAAACAGGAAGCCGTAAGCGGAGAGCGGATTGCCGCCAAACGGAATAAACAGCAAACCGGCTATAATGAAAGCGGCCAGAATGCCGCAGAAACTGGTCAGCATCAGCGCGCCAGTTGATTCGGCGGGCGCCAGACGTCGCTCAAGCAGCTTCTTCATGATTGCCTCCGGTTTTTTTCAGGTGCGCGCCTGCCATCAGTTCGCCGAGGCGTTCTGGCGTGGCGTCGGCAGCATCCAATTCACCGGCGATCTGGCCGCTGTACATCACCGCGATGCGATCGGAGAGGTTGATGATCTCCTCCAGCTCGGCGGAGATCATCAGAATGGCGCAGCCGCGATCGCGTGCAGCCATCAAACCTTGCCACACGCTCTCAATCGCGCCGACATCCAGCCCGCGCGTTGGTTGTTCAACCACCAGTAAGCAGGGATTGCTGGCGACTTCGCGGCCCAGAATCAGCTTCTGCAGATTACCGCCGGAGAGTTTTCCGGCTTCAAAATCAGCATCCGGCGTGCGTACCGCAAAGCGGGCGATGATGTCGCGCGCATGCTGGCTGATGCGCTGACGGTCCAGCAGCCACCCGCCCGCGCGGGTAAAGGTGCGCTGGCGGCCGAGCATGGCGTTATCGGTAATCGATAAATCGGTCACCGAACCGACGCCGCGCCGATCTGCCGGGATAAAGCTGATACCTTTATGGCGGCGCGTAGCGGGGGAATCGTCGCTGATATCTTCGCCATTCAGCAGAATGCGACCGGCTTCCAGTTCACGCAGGTTAAGCAGCGCTTCCGCCAGCTCCGATTGGCCGTTACCTTCGACACCGGCAATGCCAAGGATTTCTCCGGCGGCAACGTTGAGCGAAACGCGCCAGATTTTTTGCTGTCCGCTGGCATCACGCACCGCAATGCTATCCACCTGCAACACTGTTTTGCCCGGCTGACACGGCGTTTTCTCCACGCGCAGCTCCACATCGCGCCCCACCATACGGCGCGCCAAATCGCGTTCCGAGGTGTCTTTAATGTCCACCGAATCGACCATTTTTCCGCCGCGCATCACCGAAACGTGATGGGCAATCGCCATGATTTCATACAGTTTGTGAGTGACGATCACCACCGAACGGCCTTCCGCGCACAGCGATTTCAAAGTAGCGAACAAGCCAGCTTTCTCCTGCGGCGTCAGCACCGCCGTCGGTTCGTCGAGAATCAGCACCTGCGCATCACGATAAAGCAGCTTGAGGATCTCCACGCGCTGCTGCACGCCAATCGGCAGATGCTGCACTTTCGCCCAGGGATCGATCGCTAACCCATGTTTATCCGACAGCGCCTGCAAACGCGCCGCTGCTGCGGGCAAATTGAGCACGCCGCTGGCGCTCTCTTTCAGACCCAGCACCACGTTTTCCACAACGCTCATTGGCTGCACCAGCATAAATTCCTGATGCACCATGCCAATGCCGCAGGCGATGGCATCGCTGGGATCGCGAAAACGCTGCGCTTTGCCATCCACCACAATGCTGCCTTCATCGGCCTGATACAGGCCGTAAAGGATTTGCATCAGCGTGCTTTTGCCCGCGCCGTTTTCACCCAGCAGCGCGTGGATTTCACCGGCTTTGATGCTGAGCGAGACGTCGTCATTGGCCACCACGCGCGCAAAGCGTTTGGTGATGTTGTTTAGCGCGACGCGGATGTTTGCTGTTGCTGTCATGATGATTAAACCGTTGGCTTCAGCGCGCCGCTGTCAAGCTGCTGCCAGATCTGCTGGAAGCTCGCCCACGCGCTGGCGCTGACCAGTTTGGCGTTGTAGTGCTCGCTACCATTGACCACCGACCAGGCTTTGCCGACGGTGGGATGCCATTCGTCGCCGCCTTTGAAGGTTTTATTCGCTACCGATTCACCAACCTGTTCCACCATCCAATCAAGGTTCTGGCGGAAGCTGCAGGCGACGTAATCGGGCGCCACATCACGTTGATCGACATAACAGCCGATGGCTTTGACTTTCGCCGCTGCCGCGCCTTGCATCGCGCCGAGACCGGTGACGTCAGCTGCATGCCAAATCACATCCGCGCCGTTACCAATCATGGTAGTGGCGGCTTCACGGCCTTTGGCGGCGTTGTCATAATCGCCGGTGACAACGCCCATGCCTTTAATGCCCGGACGGGTTTTCTCTGCGGCCTGAATAAAAGCACGCATCATCGCCTGCTGCGTAGGGTTATCGCCGCCGCCGACAAAGCCAACCGCTTTGCCTTTTTCTGAGATCAGCGCCGCCAGCGCACCGGCGGCATACGCGCCTTGCAGATAGGCGAGGTTGACGTATTCGACGTTGCCCGGTGATTTCTCGCCTGGCTTGAAGGTGGAGGCGAAGAAGTAAGTGTCAGGATATTCCGGCGCGATTTCGGCAAACGCTGAACCGTATTCAAAGCTGTGGCCGATGATCAGCGTGTAACCATCATCAGCGTAGCCACGAATGGTTTGGTCCATCTGCGCCTGCGAAACACTTTCGCTGTGCGCCACGGTGAAACCGGCTTTTTGCAGGCTCTGTAATCCGGCATACGCCAGCGAACTCCAGCCGCCATCGGCAACCGAGCCGGGCAACAGCAAGGCGATTTTTATGGTGTTATTCGCCGCCATCGCTTTACGCGACAACATCGGTGCCAGCGCGGGTAACAACAGCGCGCCAGCCACTAACTTCGCAAACTTTCTGCGGGATACGTCTGCCATCATGTGTTCTCCTGGTGTGGTTTTGATGTATTAATCACCGGAAGAGCATTATCTTAAAAGCATCATTTTTAGCACTTACCGATGCCTAAAAGGCAACGTAGGGGAAATATGCTGCAACATCGTTTATTTGTGTATATCGATCAGGTGGCGCGCAGCGGTTCGATTCGTAAAGCGGCGGAGCGTCTGCACATCTCGGCTTCGGCGATTAACCGCCAGCTGATTGCGCTGGAAGAAGAGCTCGGCACGCCGCTGTTTCAGCGCTTGCCGCGAAAAATGATTCTTACCGCCGCCGGTGAAGCGCTGATTCATCATGTGCGCCAAAGCTTTAAAGAGATTGAAATTGCGCAGATGAAAATCGAGGAGCTGAAAGGGCTGCGGCGCGGTGAAGTGACGGTGGCGATGATGAGTGGATTAGCGGCGAACCTGATTCCGCGTGTGGCCTCGGAGTTTCGCCGCGCCAATCCGCGCGTGAAATTACTGCTGCAACAGCTCACCACCGGTGAGAACATCACAAACGCGGTGGCAAGCGGCGACGCCGATTTGGGGATTGGTTTTGATTTCGAGCTGCAGCCAGTGCATCGCAACATTGCCAGCGTGCCGGTGCGATTGGGTGCCGTGGTGGGAGCGGGGCATCCGCTGGCGGAGAAATCCAGCTTACGTTTGAGTGATTGCTTGCCTTATCCGGTGGTGATTGCCGACAAATCGATGGTGATTCGGCCTTACCTGAATGAAGTGTTCGCACGTGCCTCGATCAATCTGCAACCGGTGATTGAAACCAACTCGATCGAGGTGATGCGCCAGTCGGCGATGATGGATCAAACCCTGACGTTTCTCACGCCGATTGATATTGAGTCCGACCAGCGCAGCGGGCGGTTAATCTATATTCCGGTGCGCGAACTGGCGCAGCACACGCAAACGCTGATGTTGATCGGCCACGATCGCGGCACCAGCGCGATTGGTAGCGTGTTCGCCGAAACCATTAAAGGGATGATGTCGGAATTGCGTTGATCGCTGGGGCGCCATAAATGGCAACGTTGTGGGTTTTGTAGGGTGCGCATTCATGCGCACCTGGTCGCCATAAATGGCGACCCTACGAAAATGCGGTACGATCGGTGAGGAAATTGATATCGAAATTATGCACCTCGCGCGCCAGCTTAAGTAGCGCCTGAGCGGCACGTTCGGTGGCAATTGCACCGCGTTCAGCATCAGCTGCTGCGGCATTGCCGGTGGTGCCCGAAAGGTGCAGATCCTGCGCCATCCAGCCAAAACCGATGCCGCCTTCCGGCGTCAAAATCCCGCCAGTTGCTTCAAGTGCCACCGAAGTGGAAACGAAATCATCAGCGTGCTGCATCTGAACCAATTCAGGATGCAAATGCAGCATCATGCTGGTTTCTGATTCACCGCCGTGAATGCCGTGATTGAGTTCATGCGCGCTGTAAAGGTCTGACGCATCAATGGTGCGGAACCAGCTGGCGCTGACGGCAAACATGCCCAGTTCGATGCGCAGTTGACGACAAACGATTTCCATCAGCTGCGGCTGTCCGCCGTGCGAGTTCCAGAAAATCAGCTTACGAATTCCGGCGCGCCAGGCGCTTTTCGCCACCTCGAACCACACTTTGCCCAACACGTCATACGGCAGTGAAAGGGTGCCGGGATAGGCGAGATGTTCATCCGATTTACCAATCGGCAGCGCGGGCATTACCAGCAGCGGAAGATCGTCGGGCAATAATTCCACCGCACGTTGAATAATCCCGGCGTTGATGGCGGCATCCACACGCACTGGCAGATGCGGGCCATGTTGTTCTACTGCGCCAATCGGTAGCACGGCGACGATGTTCGCCATATCCAATTCACTGAATTCCCGGGTTGAGAGATCCCACCACCAGGGCGAAGACGGCTTGAGCATGTTTACCTCCATTTTTTACTCCAAGATAGCGGGTTGGCAGTGCAATGGAAGCAACAAAATTCGCGCTTTGCGTTGCTTTTTAGGCATTGCTTAGAAGGAGGTCGCCATGAATGGCGACCCTACGAAGCGGTGTTATTTCTGATTCTTACTGGTGAATTCCTGGTAATTCTCTTTGGTCACCGTTTGATATGGCACCCAGTTATAGGCTTCGGTCTTTTTACCGCTCAGCATGTCGTAAGCCACATCGACTGCGCCGGTTGCCTGACCTTTCGCATCCTGGAAAATAGTTACCGCCATTTTGCCGTTCTTTATAAACTGCAAACCATCCGGCGTGCCGTCGATACCGGCAACTAACACATTGCTTTTCTTCAGCTGATCGAGCGCCATAATTGCCCCGATCGCCATTTCATCGTTATTGGCGATGATGGCATTGATGTCATTACCATCCTGCAACCATGACAAGGTTTTATCGACCGCTTCGTTGCGCTGCCAGTTGGCGCTCTGTTTCTGGATCACTTTCAGACCAGGATGATCCTTCACATAATCCTCAACCGCTTTGGTGCGCTGACGCGCTTCTTCGGTGGAGAGGGCGCCCATCAGAATGGCGATATTGCCTTTGTTATCCATCCGCTTGGCTAACGCTTCGATCTCCATCTTGCCACTCAACGCCGAGTCGGAACCGACGTAGGCCATTTTGCCGGTCAGTTTCACTTCGGGTTTACGGTTAACGAAAATCAGCGGGATATTGGCTTTCTGCGCAGCGGCGATCACTGGCATCACGCCTTGCGTATCCACTGGGTTGATGATGATCGCGTCCGCACCCTGATTGATGAAATCATCCACCTGCTGAATTTGCAGGGAAACATCACCTTTGGCATCGGCAAACTGGCTGTTAAGCCCTTTGTCTTTGAGCTGCTTTTCCATCTGACTACGCAGGATGGAAACGAAATTGAGATCGAGATTAGCCAGAGCGACGCCAACCATATAGGTTTTCGCCTGGGCAGTGAACACACTGAGCAAACCGCAGATAAGCATTACAACCTTGAATAATTTCATTTTTTTATCTCTGTAGGGGAGGTTTCTATTATTTTGCATCCGGGTGCAAAATCAACGGGATTGCTGCCGCTGATTGACATCATGTTCAGACGGACAACGCGATGTGCTGTCTTCACTCTCTGGTACGGTTGAAAAATAGTCAACGCAGCAAAAATCGATTTCATCACCACGATCACAAAATCATCACGATTTGCACCCGAGTGCATAACAAAAATGCAACCGGGTGCAAAGTTTGCGAAAGTCACCTCTTGCTAACGTGGGGAATCGCTCTATGCTCACTTTTTGCCAGGTAAATTACGGAAGGAAGCCGATGACGAGAACAGTGAAAAAGGCCACGGCCAGCGATGTGGCCATTCTCGCGGGCGTGTCGAAATGGACGGTATCGCGTGCGTTTATGCCTGGTGCTTCAATCTCCGAGAAGGCGCGCGAGAAGGTGATGCGCATCGCTAAAGAGCTGGGATATCGCCCCAATTTGCTGGCGCGCAGCCTGGTGAAGAAGAAGACGCATATCATTGGCGTGGTGATCGATGAACTGAAGAATCCACACACGCTGATGATTCTCAATGAAGCCACGCAGCAGCTGCAACGCCGAGGTTACATGGCGCTGATCCTCAACATCACCGATGGCGAACCGTATCGATCGGTGATGACGCAGGCGGATCAATTGCAGATCGACGGCGTTCTGTTTCTCGGCACGGTGCTATCGGCGCAGCTGATTAATCTGGTGGAGGATATGTACAACATTCCGCTGGTGCAGCTATGTCGCAATACGCATGCGCAGGGCATTGATGTGGTGGCGATTGATGGTTATGCCGCAGGGAAACAAATCGCCGAACTTTTGCTGGCGCAGGGCGCGCAGCGTTTTGGCTTTATGCAAGGCCCGGATACACCGACTTCTCATCTGCTGCGCAAAGAGGGATTTGAAGCGACGCTTCAACAAGCGGGATTCCAGATTGATGTACTGCTCAAAGCGGGCAGTTACGATCGCGCGCGCAGCTGGCAAGCGATGAGCGATTATCTGCAACGGCCGGAAGCGCCTGCGATTGATGCGCTGTTTTGTGAAAACGATGTGCTGGCGTTAGGCGCGTTGGAAGCAATGCGCGCCGCACCGAATATGCCCAAGATTGCGGTGGTGGGATTTGATGATATCGAAGAAGCCAGCGCGCCAGGCTGCCAGCTCACCACCTTTAGTCAGCGTATTGATTTGCTGATTGCCGAAGCGTTGAACCGCTTGATTGATGGCCGCGAGAGTGCGAATGAGCGTTGGCGGCAGGGTGAAATGCGTGTGCGACGTTCGCATTTGCGTAACTGAGTCCGCATTCTATACGCTAATCAGCGTGATATCCTCAGCGCGAAACGCGTTGTAAAACTCTTTGTTAAGTTTCTCTTCTACCACAAGAATATCGATTTCTTCGCAACCGGCTACCGAGAACCGGGCCACGCCGGGAATTTTATCCGCCGTCAGCCCAACGATGGTTTGATTGCTTTGCTTGATGGCGGCTTTTTTGAATTCGCAGTCGGCAAAATCAAAACCCGTCAGCCCGGATTCAGGGCTCATCGCACAGCCACCAATAAAAGCCTGATCGAAAATGATATTTCGCAGTTGCTCAATCGCCGTATGACCCACGCTGCCGCCACTCTTTCTCTGAATGTGGCCGCCGAGCATGATGACGTCTATTTTCGGGTGTTTTAACAGCGCTGCAGCGATATCGGGAGCATTGGTTGCGACGGTTAAAGAGAGTTTTTCCGGTAGCGCCAGCGCCATTGCCAGATTAGTGGTGCCCGCATCAATGAAAATGCAGGTGTCGTTTTTTACCAGGCTGGCACACTGCTGCGCGATCATGTCTTTTGCTGCGTGATTGTGCTCTTTTCGGCTTTGGAAAGAACCCGCTTCAGGTATCTGTAATACCGCACCGCCATACACTTTTTTGCACACGCCTTCTTTACTCAACTCATGCAGATCGCGCCGAATGGTGTGCTCTGAAACCTGCATCTGGGCGGCCAGATCGACGCAAACAACACGGCCCTGGTCGCGCAAAATTTGTCGTATCAGCTCTTGTCGCTGTTCTGGGAAAGCTGCATAATCGAGCATGTAAGTTCCTTAAAAAAACACAATCAATCTATAACGAGCATAATCGCGCAATGGCAAACACAATGTCAATCGCAATGTACCTCTGCAGAAATTCTGCTTATTAACCGCTCAAACGAGGAGTGAAATGATTTATAAACCCCAAAGCATCACCCCAAGTCACGCCACACGACTGACGTTCTTTATCGCCGGATTTGTGACTGCGACCTGGGCGGTGATTGTGCCTTTCGCGCGCAATAACACCGGCGTTAACGAGGCGATGCTTGGCACATTGCTATTATGTCTGGGATTTGGTGCGCTAATCGCCATGCCCGTTACTGGATTACTCACCAGCCGCTTTGGTTGCCGCAGGGTGATCATCGTTGCAATGGGGTTAATCATCCTTAGCACGCCACTGCTCGCCGTGATTGCGAATCCTTTACTGCTTGGCCTGGCTTTGCTGATTTTTGGCGTTGGTGTCGGCGTGACAGATTGCGCGATGAACATTCAGGCTATTCTGGTGGAGAAACAATCCTCAGTTCCACTGATGTCTGGTTTTCACGGCATGTATAGCTTCGGCGGTATTGCCGGTGCCGGCGTAATGACATTGCTGCTGTCGCTGGGAATGACCGTTTTAGCCGGAACGCTGCTGGTGACTTTTGCGGTGATTATCCTCGCCGTGCTCAGCTATCCGGGACTTCTGACCTATGCCAATCCTAAAGAAGGACCAGCCTTCGCCGTGCCGCGCGGAAGTGTATTGCTGCTGGGACTCATTTGCTTCGCGGTATTCCTGACCGAAGGAACGGTACTGGACTGGAGCGCCGTCTATTTGACCCAGGCTCGAAATATGCCTGAGACGCTAGGTGGACTGGGTTACACCTGCTTTGCCATTGCGATGACTGCGGCCAGGTTGACCGGCGATCGCATTATCTCCACGTTTGGGCGTTTACCTGTAGTGTTGACGGGTGCCATCACTGCAGCAATTGGCTTGGCATTGGTCACTTATGTGCCATCGTGGCCGCTCTCTTTGGTGGGCTACGTTTTGATTGGCGCAGGCTGCGCCAACATTGTGCCGGTGATGTTTTCTGCCGTTGGGCAGCAAAAAGTCATGCCGCAGGCTGTCGCGGTGCCAGCAATGACCACCTTAGGTTATCTCGGCGTACTCAGTGGACCCGCAGTGATTGGCTATGTTGCGCACTTTAGTTCTCTGACTTTTGCATTTTCACTGATTATGGCGCTGATGCTGGTGGTTGCGGCATTGTCACTCACGCTAAATCTGGGCGAGAAAACAACCGCGAGGGAGAACGCATGAAAATCGCACATGTGGCATTGTGGACGCGCAACTTAAGTGCCCAAAAATCCTTCTGGCAGGATTTTTTTGCCGGGACATCCAATGAACTTTACATCAGCAAAAACCGTCCAGGTTTTCGCTCTCATTTCATCAGTTTGCTCGAAGGTCCAACCTTAGAATTGATGAGTCTTGACGATTTAGCAGCAGGACCTCATGGGAAAGAGCTGACTGGATGGGCGCATATCGCGATTCATGTCGGTTCCAGGCAAGAGGTGGATTCGATGGTTGCCAAAGCAAGCGAGCAGGGGATTTTAGTCAGCCCGGCCCGTACCACCGGCGATGGCTTTTACGAAGCCATCATTCGCGATCCGGATGGTAATCTGATCGAGATTGTCGGTTGAATCTAAACGCGCAGCCAGAACCTATCAGGCTGCGCGTTTAGATGCTTATTGTTCTATGCTGGTCAGCAGCGCATTCTGAATAATTCTTTGCGCTTTCAGTGGGTTTTGCTCGCGCTGTGCTTCCTGTAATGCGGCGATATCCAGCTTATCCAGCGCGCGATAGATATGCTTGAGGAAACGAATCGACAGATTGGCAGCTTCTACATGATCTTCGCGGAACGGGAATTGATCGAGCTGCCACACGCCGTCCCAGTTGTTGACCTTCAGTACATAGAAGAACTCAAAAATCTCGGTCATGTGTACGGTGCCGACGACCAGATCGTCATCCCAGCCGCGCAGGTTGTCGTTGACGTCCATACCAAACAGGCGGCCGCGATCGATAATCAGCTGGGCGGAATCCGCTGGCGACTCCCCAGCAAACAGCGCATGACCGAAATCCAGTAATACGCCGACGTTATCCAGGCCAATGTCTTCGATGCCGAGCAGAGTACGCGCGGCCGAATCCCAGGTCATTTTCACGCGCGGTTCACGCGGCTTGTACTCAATAGCAAATTTGACGTCCGGATTGGCGCTCGCCAGTTCGCGCATGCCATCCACCGCCATCTTCCACAAGTTTTTATGATCGACCTGGAACGGATAATCCCAACCGTCCTGACCTGGCCAGACTTTCACGTAGTTAGCGCCCAACTCACGCACCACGGTGGCCGCTTCATGCATCAAATCAAAAGCCTGTTTACGAATGGCGGCATCTGGATTGGTGAAGGCACCGCGTGAGAAGCGGCGCAGATAGATTTCCGGGGTCACGCCAATCGCTTTCAGTCCGGCATCGGCCAGCGCTTGTTTCACCTGCTCGACCGTTACGCCTTCGGTAAACGGATAGGGCACATCAACGTAGGAAAGGTCTTCAACGCTGCCAGCGAGTTTGATCTGATCAAGGGTGCTGAGCGCCGGTCCGTAACCGTCTACGGCGTAACGATCGATATAGTTGGCAAAGTGCCACAAGCCGGCACCGAATTTCGGATACGTGTAGGAACTCATTCGACCTTCTCCTCAGATGATTGCACTCGTGAATATATATTCACGTTGGATTATATATTCCATTCTGCGCCTCGATGTGCGCACTTAACCAGCAATCAGTGGAGAAAATGCAACCACAATCACACAAAATCACTTAAACCGTAGGGTCGCCATTCATGGTGACCTGGTTTGTACAACGTTGGTGGCGTAATTCTTGTGGATCGGTCGCCATTAATGGCGACCCTACGTTGATTACATCTTTGCCTGATAACCCATTCGGCTTAACCGGCTGAATAACTCTTTATTATTGGCGCAGTTGAGCTTGCGAATAATACTTTGGCGGTGATGGCTAATGGTTTTACAACTGAGATGCAGTTTGTGCCCGATATCGGTGAGGTTGCTGGTTTGTCCTAGCATGCGCAATAAGCCAAATTCACGCGGTGAAAGGGTTTGTTTGGTGCGGCGAACTCCCACCGCAAATTCCGCAGACGACGGCAAACCTAATACAGCATCTGAAAGCTGTTTCAGGCTGCATGTTTTCGACAGAAAGGTAACGCCCGCCAGCACGCCAACCACATAGCTGGTTACCGCTTTCTCATGCAGATCGGTCAGCACGATAATTCGCGTTGCCGGAGATGAACGCTGCACTTTGAGCAGCAGCTCGGTGAAGTACTGCACATCGCGGCCATAAGCGGTTAATTCGCTGATAAGCACATCGGTTCCTGCTACTTTGCTTAACGCTACGTCCACATCGTCACTATCAATATTTTTAATCTGAATGAATTTCCCGGCAAAATAACGCGAAATCCCTTCGGTAATCCATCTGTTATTGTCTATCAGCGTTAATGACAACATAGTTATCCCCATCCTTATTATGCTGCTATTAAAGCGCGATGGCGGCGCGATAAATATCGGACAGGGGAAGGGAGGTTTGTATGAAATTTCCTAAATTCGTTTTTGCGCATTTTTAGGGCAGATGCTGCACCAACAGCTTACCTTTTACTCTTTTTCCTACGTACTTGACCCCGCAAGTCTCAACCCAAAGAAAGAAAATTCCGATGAAAAACCCGCAAATTCCTCGCGTTAAGAAATATTGCTAGCAATAAAGCTAGAGTGGCATATCCCTTGCTTTACTCCTCACATCGCAAGATGTGTTCAATCAGGAGGCCGTTATGTCATCGCCGCAGGTTATGTGGGATATCGCCAGCCATCAGCGTTACGCCTACAGCTCAATCGAACATCAGGTATTGCCCGTCTGGCCAAAAGGCAAAGGTCTGGCGCTGTATATCGCCATGAATCTGGAGCATTTCGCGTTTGGCTTGCCGGAAGGCGCCAAGCTGTCGCAAGGGGCGAATCGTCTCGACGTACTGAACTATGCGTGGCGCGACTACGGAAATCGGGTGGGCGGTTGGTATCTGGCCGATCTGTTTGCCGAACTGACTATTCCGCCAGCGGTGATCGCTAACACAGCGATCATCGATTATTGCCCACAGTTGCTGGATCGCTGGATAAGCCTGCCCGGTAGCGAACTGATCGGCCACGGTCATACTAACTCGCAGCGTCAGGGCGAACTGAGTCGTGAAGATGAGTTTGCGCTGATCGCCCGCTGCCAGCAGCGACTCACCGAATATCAGCAACGTCCGGTGGCGGGTTGGCTGTCGCCGTGGATCTCCGAAAGCCACGACACGCCTGACTTACTGCGCCAAAACGGCTTCAGCTACACGCTGAACTGGGCGCATGACGATCGTCCAGTTGCGTTGCAAACTTCGCACGGCGATCTGCTGTCGGTGCCGTATCCGCAAGAGATCAACGACATTCCCACCATCATTCCTAACGGCACCTCGATTGAAACCTTTTGCAGCATGATTGAAAGCCAGTTCGCCGAGATGAAACTGCGCGCCGAACAGCGCCCGCAGGTGATGGGCATCGCGTTGCATCCTTACATCGTCGGTCAGCCGTTCCGACTTCATCATTTACGGCAGACGCTAAAGAACATTATCGCGCAGTGCGAAGACGTATGGATTACCACGCCAGGCGAGATCGCCGCGCATTCACTGAACGTAACCAACAAAGTCGCCTGATATCACTGGAGAACAGCATGACCGCAGCATCAACAGCAGTAGAGATCGTGAAAGAGTTTCTGGCGGCGTCGATGGCGCCTGATCCAGACCGAGCCGCAGCGCTGATGGCCGCGGATGTGGTCATCACTTTTACCGGCAAGCGCGTAATGCCCACCGTACATGGCGTCACCGCGTTTAACGCCGGGCGCTATCAATGGGTGAAAAAGCAGTTGGGCGAGTTTGACTGGATGGAGAAAAGTCCCGGTCATGTGGTGGTGTACTGCACCGGCTTTCTTTATGGCGTTTGGCCGGACGGACGTGAATTCGCCGGTAATCGCTACCTCGATCGCTATGAGGTGATTGCAGGGCGCATTAGCAAAATGGATGTGTGGAACGACAGCGCCGAGTGGATTCTGACGCCAGAGCTGAATCAGTCACCACGTTAATAACAAACAAATCAACTGGCATTGGCTTTGCATGCATTGCTAGCAATAACCTTAGCAAACTAATGAGAGATCAATGATGAAGCAACTTTTTCTGTCGTTGTTAGTAGCAGGTTCGTTAGGTGTGGTCAGTCACGCGGCGCTGGCGGAGAACGTGGTGCGCTGGGCAACCGATGCCGATATCCCGACGCTGGATCCGGATGCCTACGCATCCACCAAAGCGCTGACCTTTCAGAATCACATTTATGAATCGCTGGTGCAGCGCGATAACGATCTGAAAATCCAGCCGTGGCTGGCGCTGAGCTGGCAGCAGATCGATGACACCACGCTGCGCTTCAAACTGCGCGAAGGGGTGAAATTTCATAATGGCGACGAGCTGACGTCAGAAGATGTGGTGGCATCGGTGGCGAGGGTCACAGATCCGGCTTCGGGTATTCGCGCAAACGCCTCGACCATTAAAGACGCGGTGGCGGTAGACAAA
The DNA here is from genome assembly GCF_024707505.1 of Pantoea sp. SOD02. GTDB lineage: Bacteria > Pseudomonadota > Gammaproteobacteria > Enterobacterales > Enterobacteriaceae > Pantoea > Pantoea symbiotica. Next base: position 469,940 of record NZ_CP102605.1, read on the forward strand.
TACACCGTGGATATTCATCTGGTGAAGAAAACCGGCATCGCCATCAACGAGCTGACCGGCGTGATGATCATGGATAAGAAGTGGCTCAGCGAGCATAACGCGCTGAAGCCTACCGATATCAGCCAGGGCACGGAAGGTTACGCCACCAACAATACCAACGGTACCGGGCCGTTTATTTTGCAGAGCCGCCAGCGTGATACGCAGATGGTGCTGGTACGCAATCCTGACTGGTGGAATGCCGCTGCCGGCACCACCAATATTGACAAAATCATTTTCAAACCAATCTCATCCGATGCCACGCGCCTCTCTGGCCTGCTGGCGGGTGAATACGATTTGGTGACCTCGGTGCCGTTGCAGGATATTCAGCGTCTGCAAAACAATCCTGCCGTGCAGCTGCAGGTGAGCCCGTCGTTACGCGTTGATTATCTGGCGCTCAATATGCGCGACACCCTGAATGCCAAAAACGCCAAAGCGGAGAATCCGCTGAAAGATATTCGTGTACGTCAGGCGCTGTACATGGCGATTAATCGCGAAGCGATCACGCAAAAAGTGATGCGCGGTCTGACCAAACCAACCAACAACTATCTGGCGCCGGATATTCCGGGTTATGACGCTAAGGCGGGCGTGGATTATCCATACGATCCAGCGAAGGCCAAAGCACTGCTGGCGGAAGCCGGTTATCCGCAAGGCTTCAACCTTAACTTTGATTGCCCGGAAGGCACCTACATCAATGCTCCGCAATGGTGCCAGGCGGTGCAGAGTTACTGGTCGAAGATTGGCGTGAAAGCCGCGCTGAATGTGCATCCGGCCAGCGTCTATGACCCGATTCTGGTCAATGGCCGCACCGATGTCGGCGTGCTCGGCTGGGCCAACCTGCCGATCATGGATCCCTACAGCGTGGCGGTGCAGCTGCTGCACACCAGTAACGGGAAAAGCCTCGGCACCTTTAACATTCCGCGCTACAGCAATCCGGCAGCAGACAAGCTGATCGACGACTCGGTCGGCGAGCTGGATAACACCAAGCGCATTGCCATGCTGAGCCAGGCCGTCGCGCTGGCGAATAAAGATCTGCCTTATCTGCCGATGCACTTTGAACCCACCGTTTGGGCGATGAGCAAAAAACTGACGCTGAAGCAGACGCCAGATAATGTCCAACGCCTGTGGTACGGCAAGGTTAGCAACTAAATCTGCCAGGTCATGCACGTCAGTTAAGCGTAAATCGGTCGCCATAAATGGCGACCCTTCGGGAGGCCGTTATGGTGTTTTTTGTGCGCAAGTTACTGCAGGCATTTATGTTGCTGGCGGGTGTGGCGCTGCTCTCTTTTATTCTGTTTCAGTATCTTGGCGATCCGGTGGCCAGCATGCTGCCGGAAAGCGCCACAGAGGTGGAGCGTGCCGCGTTGCGCACCAGTCTTGGCCTCAACGATCCGGTGATTGTGCAGTTCTGGCACTACATTACGCGCCTGCTGCACGGCAACTTTGGCATCTCCTATTACAACCAGGTTTCGGTGTTCCAGCTGATCATGGAACGCCTGCCGGCTACGCTGGAACTGGTGTTTGTGTCGGTGGTGATGGCGATGGCTATCGGCTTTCCGCTCGGGGTTTGGTCGGCCATCAGCCGCAACAAACTGCTGAAAGAGGGCGTGCAAATCCTGTCGCTGATTGGCGTTTCGCTGCCGTGGTTCCTCACCGGCATCATCCTGATCATCGTGTTTTCGGTGTGGCTCGGCTGGTTTCCCTCCAGCGGTCGCGGTGAAGTGGTGAAAATCGGCTTCTGGAGCACCGGCTTTCTCACCGCATCTGGTTGGCACTCGATCGTGCTGCCGGCGCTTTCGCTCGGTTTGTCGATGGTGACCATCATCATGCGTCTGATTCGCACCGAGATGCTGGAAGTGATGAAGTCCGATTACGTCAAATTTGCCCGCGCGCGCGGCATTGAAAATTATCGCATCTGGTTTCGTCATGCGCTGAAGAACGCGCTGCTGCCGGTGGTAACGGTAATTGGTTTGCAGATTGGCGGTTTGATTGCCTTCGCCATTGTGATTGAAACCGTCTTCCAGTGGCCGGGAATGGGCTTGCTGCTGATTCAGTCGATCAATTTCGTCGATGTACCGGTTCTTTCAGGCTATCTGCTGTTTACCGCCCTGATTTTTATCGTGATCAACACGCTGGTTGATCTGTTGTATTACCTGATCGACCCGCGCATGCGGGCTCAGTAAGGAGTTGCCATGATTAACGATAATGTCCCGTTACGCCGTCGTACTCGCCTGGCTCAGCAGTGGCGCGCCTTTACCGATAGCGATCTGCTTTGGCTGTTCTGGCGCAGCAAAAGCACGGTGGTGGCCTTCACTTGCTGCCTGCTGATTTTGCTCTGCTCGCTGACCAGCCACTGGATTGCGCCACACAACGTGTTCGATACCACCACGTTTGACCTGATGGATTCGGAATTGCCGCCATCGTGGATGAGCGGTGGCGACGCGCGTTTCTGGCTGGGAACCGATGTGCAGGGGCGCGATATTTTGTCGCTGATGCTCTACGGCCTGAATATCTCGCTGATTATTGGCGGGATCAGCGTGCTGTTATCAGTGCTGCTTGGCGTGGCGCTGGGCGTGTTAAGCGGCTATTTCGGCGGCTTGGTGGACACGCTGATCATGCGTTTTGCCGATGCGATGCTGAGCATTCCCACCATTATGTTCACGCTGCTGGTCAGCGGCGTCGCACGCGTAGTGATCCCCAAAGAGCTGATGGGGCATTTTGCACCGGCTATTCTCACCGGCGCGATTGCGCTAACCGGCTGGATGCAATACGCCCGCACGGTGCGCGGCTTGACCATGCTGGAGAAAGGGCGCGAATACGTGATGGCTTCGCGCATCAGTGGCGCCAATCATCTGCACATTATGCTGCGCCACATCGTGCCGAACGTGCTGCGTCCGGTGCTGGTAATGGCCACGCTGCATCTGGGCGTAGCGATTCTGACCGAAGCGACGCTCTCGTTTCTTGGCGTCGGCATGCCGCCGGATCAACCTTCGCTGGGCACCTTAATCAATGAAGGCAACCAGTATCTGTTCTCCGGACAGTGGTGGATTGTGGCTTTCCCCGCCGCGCTGCTGGTGATCCTTTCTCTCTCTTTCAACATGCTGGGCGATTGGTTGCTGGACGCCCTTAACCCGAAATTACGTTAGGAGCCTCAGGATGCAGCCAGCCAACCAGACGTTACTGGACGTCAGAGATCTCAGCATTGAGTTTCTCCATCGCAAGGGCAATTTGCAGGCGATACACTATCTGTCGCTCAGCATGCAGCCGGGAGAAGTGCTCGGCATGGTCGGCGAATCCGGCGCGGGGAAATCGCTGACCGGCGCGGCCATCAGCGGTCTGTTGCAGGAGCCCGGGCGCGTTAAGAACGGTGAGATTTGGTTTCAGGGCCAGCGTATTGATAACCTGGATGATGACGCGCGTCGCCAGCTTCGCGGCAAAGCCATTAGCTGTATTTTTCAGGATCCGCTCACCAGCCTCAATCCGGTGCTGACCATCGGCCAGCAACTGACTGAAACCATCCGCACTCATTTACCGCTCTCGGCGGCGGAAGCCAGCGAACGCGCCATCAACCTGCTGACCGAAGTGGGGATGAGCAGTCCGGCGCAGCGTATGCATCAATATCCGCATCAGCTTTCCGGCGGCATGCGGCAACGTGTGGTGATTGCGCTGGCATTGTGCGTGGATCCGCAGTTGGTGATCGCCGATGAGCCCACCACCGCGCTGGATGTGTCGGTGCAGGCGCAGGTATTACGCGTGCTCAAGCGCCTCTGTCAGCAACATGGCACCGCAGTAATGCTGATCACCCATGATATGGGCGTGGTGGCGGAAGTGTGCTCACGAGTGGCGGTACTTTACGCCGGTCGCATCGTCGAAATGGGGCCAGTGGAAGAGGTAATTCGTTCGCCCAAACATCCGTATACGCGCGGCCTGATTAACTCGATTCCTTCCATGCGCGAACGCCATGAGTTTCTGGCACAGATCGACGGTGCGATGCCGCGCCTTAATACGCTGCCGGGCGGCTGCGCGTTTCATCCTCGCTGTCCGCATGTCACTGAGCGCTGCCAACGACAACAACCGGAGATGCAGTTTAGCCATTTGTCACAAATCGCCTGCTTTTATCCGTATGGAGAGACGCCATGAAAAGTGAAAAAGCGCTGCCGCCGGAAGTATTAAGCGTGCGCGATCTGCACATTCGTTTTCAGCTCGGACGCGAAAAGCGGACTTCGCTGTTGCGGCGCGGTGCGAAGCGTGAACTGCATGCGGTGCGCGGCATCAATATCTCCATCCGCCAGGGCGAAACCTTTAGCATCGTCGGCGAATCCGGCTGCGGCAAATCCACCATTGCGCGGGCGCTGGCCGGGCTTTATACGCCATCAGAAGGCTCGATAAAATTTGCCTGGCAAGGCGAGGTGAGCGACAGCCACAGCGCGCAAAATGGCACCCAGATGATCTTCCAGGATCCCTATGCCAGCCTCAATCCGCGCTGGCGCATCGGACGTTCGCTGGCCGAGCCGTTAGTGCTGAGTAAAAAGGTCGGCAGCACGCGGCAGGCAAGAAGCTATTGCGGACAACTGCTGGAGCAGGTTGGGCTTTCCGCTAACGATCTGGATAAGTTTCCCCATGAGTTCTCCGGCGGTCAGCGCCAGCGCATCTCGATTGCTCGCGCGCTGGCCACGCAGCCAGGCTTCCTGATTTGTGACGAACCGACGTCGGCGCTCGACGTCTCGGTGCAGGCGCAGGTGTTAAATCTGATGCGTCGTTTGCAGCAACAGCACGGGCTGACCTACTTTTTCATCAGCCATAACATGGCGGTGATTTCCCACATCTCCGATCGGGTTGGCGTGATGTACCTTGGCCGTATCGTCGAGCAAGGCACGGTGGAGGAGATTTTTTCTCGTCCCGCACATCCTTACACGCGTCTGCTGATTGCCGCGATTCCACAGTTCGATAATCCCTCGACTGAACGTGAACCGATCGTTGGCGAAGCGCCTAATCCGATGTCGCCGCCGCTCGGTTGTGCCTTTGCCGCACGCTGCAGCCACGCCCAGCCGCTGTGTCAGCAAGCGATGCCGCCGGTGCATGATCTGTCTGATGAGCATCAGATTGAGTGTCATTTCCCTGCGGCCGTCGCCGCAGCTTAATCATCACAAGGAGATCGCAGATGGAAAGTGTGTTAATTCAAAATGTCATGCCGTTTGATGAAAATCAGCCCGTTGACCTGTTGCTCGAAAATGGCGTTATCGCGGCGCGTGGCCACTATTTGCCTGAGCCAGCAGGCGCTAAAGTCATCGATGCCAGCGGCATGCAGGCATTTCCTGGCTTAGTGGATGGCCACGCTCATCTCGACAAAACCTTGCTGGGACGTGACTGGTATCGCAACGAAGTGCCGCGCAATCTGGCGGCGATCATTGCCAACGAGCGTGATTATCGCCGCGAGCAGCAGCCCGATCCGCAGTTGCAGTCAGAACGCATCACGCGTCGCGCCATCGCGGCAGGTACCTCATTTATTCGCACCCATGTCGATATTGATAACGAAATCGGTCTGGCGAATCTGGAAGGCGTGCTGGAAACACGGCGTCGGCTGGCCGGTCTGGTGGATATTGAGATAGTGGCGTTTCCGCAAAGCGGCATCCTGCAAAGTCCCGGCACCGAAGCGCTGTTGGATCGCGCGCTAGACATGGGTGCCGAGCTGGTGGGCGGCTTAGATCCCTGCTCGTACGATAAAGATCCGGTGCGCCATTTGCAGATCATCTTCGAGCTGGCGGTTCGTCACGGCAAAAAAGTGGATATTCATCTGCACGAACGCGGTGAACTGGGTGCGTTTAGCCTTGAGCTGCTGATTGATTTTACCCGCCGCTATCAGATGCACGATCGCGTCACGCTCAGCCACGGCTTCTGTCTTGGCATGATCGAACCGGCGCGCCAACAACAGTTTGCCGAAGAGATGGCGGAGCTGGGAATGTCGGTTGCGACAACCGCGCCGGCGGATATCGCGGTTCCACCTTACGAATTGCTCACCGATGCTGGCGTGGCGTTTTGCGCTGGTAATGACGGCGTGCGTGATACCTGGAGCCCGTACGGCAGCGGCGATATGCTGCAACGTGCCGTCACCATGGGACTGCGCTATCGCTGGCGTCAGGATCGCGAGATTATGCGCGCCGCGCACACCATTACCTTTGGCGGAGCTCGCGTGATGGCGCTGGACAATTATGGTTTGCAGCCCGGCAATCGCGCCGATTTAGTGTTGATTCCCGGCCGCAGCATGGTGGAAGCGCTGGTGGAGTTGCCGCGCGACCGTAAGGTGATCAAAGGCGGCAAACTGATCGCTGCTGACGGGGAGTGCCTGTTCTGATGAGCGAAAAAGTAACCCGACTGCGCGCCGCGTGGGTGGTGGGCTATCACGATGGCGATCACTGCCTGCTGGCGGATGGCGAAGTGGTGTGGCAGGGCGAACGCATTCTGTTTGTGGGTTTTGATTATCCCGGCGAGGTGGATGAAGAGATCAATGCCGGGAATTGTCTGGTGGGGCCGGGATTTATTGACCTTGATGCACTCGGCGATCTCGATACCACCGTGCTGGCCTTCGACAACCAGCCTGGCTGGAAAAAAGGGCGCATTGTCGCCGCCGACTGGCAGCGCCGCGATCTTTACAGCCGCGAGCAGCTCAACTTCGCCAAGCATTATGCCTACAGCCATTTGCTGCTTAACGGCATCACCAGTTTTGCGCCCATCACCTCGATTCTCTATCGTGAATGGGCCGAAGATGTTGATGAATACCTGTATGCCGCAGATGTGGCCGAATCATTAGGCGCGCGAGCATGGCTGGGACCGGCTTTTATGGCGGGCTACTACGCCAGTGATGAGCAGGGACAATTTTCGTGGATAGGCAACCGCGATCGCGCGAAAAAGGGGCTGGACGATGCGGTGAAGTTCTATCAGCTCCTACAGCAGCGCGGCGTTTCAACCTTAAGCGGCATGCTGGCTCCCGACCGTATTGAGGGCGGCGATGCCGTTTGGCTGAAAGATTTAGGTGACATTGTCACATCACTCGCGTGTCCAACGCGGCTGCATTGTTGTCAAAGCGAGCTGGAAGTGCGGGAAATCGCCCGTCGCTATCAAGGGCGCAGTTCGCTGCAAGTGCTGGCCGACAACGGTTTGCTCAATCGCCACATGTTGTTGCCACACGGCCAGTTTCTCGGTGGATTGAACGCCGACGCAGCGCGTGTAGCAGAGGACATCGCGCGGCTGGCGCAGTCAGGTGCTTCAATCGTGGCTTGTCCGCTGGTATCCGGTCGCCACGGCAAATATCTCGAACATTATCCAGCACTTAAATCTGCGGGCGTTAATCTGGCGCTTGGCACCGATACGTTTCCCGCCGATATGTTCACCAATATGCAGATGGGCGTGGTGCTGACGCGCGTGGTCACCGGCGATATCTCAGCGGCCAGCGCCGCCGATTATTACCGCATGGCAACCTTGGGTGGCGCACAAGCGTTGGGACGCGATGATCTTGGCCGACTGGCGGCTGGATGTCAGGCCGATATGATGATGGTCAATCTTGACCAACCCGCGCTGGGACAAGTGTTCGATCCAATTACCACGCTGGTTTTGAATGGCAATGGTCGCGATGTCACCGGCGTGATTGTGGCTGGGCGCAAAGTGGTGTGGGAACGCGAACTGGTCAACAGCGGGCAGAGTGCGGCAGCTTTGCACGCCGCATCGCAGCAGGTATTTTCGCACATTATCTCAACTTATCCCGAACGAACCGTTAGGCATCCGCCGGTTGAGGAGATCGTGTCCTCCTCATTTCCTCGTGTGAACAGAGGCGTAAACCATGACTGATCACTACTTGCTCACCAACGTCAGGCTTGAAACCGGGTTTATCGAAATTAACGGCCATATTCAGGGCACCCAATGCGATCTCTTCACCATAGAAATCAAAGACGGGCGGATAGTGGCGATTCACGGGCAGAGAGAGGTGCAAAGAGCGCTGCCAAAGCGTGATGCTGGCGGCATGCTGATGCTGCCAACTTTGCGCGATATGCATATACATCTCGATAAAACCTTTTACGGCCGCGCATGGCGAGCGGCGAAACCGAATAACGAGCAGGATATTTTCCAGATGATCGCGCTGGAACAGCAGCTGTTGCCGACACTGCTTGCCGATTCGGTCGAGCATGCGCAGCAGTTGATCGCCTTGCTATTGAGTAAAGGCACCACGGTGATGCGCAGCCATTGCAATATCGATCCGGTCAGTGGGCTGCGCAGCCTGGAACATCTGTTGCAGGCCTTAGACGCGTTTGACGGGCAGATAGCGTGCGAAATCGTGGCGTTTCCGCAACACGGTTTACTGAGATCTGGCGTTACCGCACTGATGCGCGAGGCGCTGGCGCTCGGCTGCCAGTGGACCGGCGGACTCGATCCTTCGAAGGTGGATGGCGATATGGCGCGTTCACTCGACACCATGCTGAGTCTGGCGCATGAGAGCGGCACCGGCGTGGATATTCATCTGCATGAAGACGCCAGCACTGGCATTGCCTGTATTGATTATCTGTTGAACACGCTGGAACATACGCCTGAACTGCAAGGGCGAGTGACACTCAGCCACGCTTATTGTTTAGCGCAAATCAGTGATGTTGAGGTGCAGGCGCTGGGTGAACGCATGGCCGCGCTGGGCGTGACTCTGGCGTCTGGTTTGCCGCTGGGCAAAAATGTGATGCCGCTTCCGCTACTGAAACAGTGCGGCGTCAAGCTGATGACCGGCACCGACAGCGTCATTGATCACTGGTCACCCTTCGGTACCGGCAGCATGCTGGAGAAAGCCAATTCATGGGCGCAGCTGTATGGACGCGGCAGCGAATTTTCACTCAATCGAGCGTTGGCGATTGCCACCGGCGATATTTTGCCACTGGATGAGCAGGGCGCGCGTATCTGGCCGCTGGCTGGCGACGAGGCTGATTTTATCCTGATTGACGCCAGTTGTTCCGCCGAAGTTGTGGCGCGTCAGCCAGCAATTTCAGCCAGTTACTTCCGTGGCCAGCAGGTTTACCGCGCATAAATGATGTATATTTCGGGGGACTATTATGACCGATACAGGATTGAGTATGGGCGCGAAGCAAACCCCCAGACAAAAAGAGATCGCTCGCATTTATGAGTCGCTTACCATGGCGATTGCCCAGCACAAGCTGCGCCCCGGCACGCGCTTAATTGAGGCGCAGATTGTCGATGCGCTGAAAGCCAATCGCAACCATGTGCAGGCGGCACTGCAGCGCATGGCGTTGCAGCACATCGTCACCATCGAACCCAATGTCGGCGCGATTGTTGCGCAGCCGTCAGCCACCACCGCGCGTGAGATCTTCACCGCCCGCCATGCCATTGAATCGGCCATAATTGCCTGTATTACACCGCAAAAAATGGCGGCGTTTGCCGTGCAATTGCAGCAGCAACAAAAAGAAGAACATGAAGCGATTCACAGCCAGGAACGGCAGCGCGTTGTGTATCAGCTTGGTGCCTTTCATCTGCTGTTAGGCAAAATCGCTGATAACAAAGTGCTGGAAGATATTCTCAATAATTTGATGGTGTTAAGTTCGTTGATTGTGATGCTGTATCAGCGCAACGAGATGCCGGTTTGTCAGTGTGACGAGCATCAGCACATCATCGATGAACTGATTGCCGGAAATACCGCTAAGGCGCAGCAACTGATGCGCGATCATCTTATTGAGCTGGAGCAGCAGCTGGATATTTCTGAAGCGTCACCGTATGCCATGACGCTGGTACAGGCTCTTCATAAAGCGGAGGAATAATGGAATTAGAAACAACCCGACTGCGGCTGGAACCCTTTGAACTCGCGCATTTTGACGGATTACGGGCGATGGAAAACGACCCGGAAATTATGCGTTATATCAGTAATGGCGTGGTTAAAACGCCAGAAGAAACCCTGGCAAGTATTGAACGCGTTCAATCGCGTTGGCAGCAATTTGGTTTTTCCTGGTGGGCGATGCGGGAAAAAGAGTCTGGCGAAATCGTTGGTGCGTGCTGCCTGCAGCATTTAGCCAATCAGGATGGTGCGCCTTTGGAAATTGGCTGGCGTCTTAATGCTAATTATCACGGTAAAGGTTTTGCCACAGAAGCAGCGCAGGCGATGGTTAAGTTTGCAGTTGAACATGTCGGCGTTAAATATCTGGTCGCGGTGGCCGATCCTGATAATGCCGCTTCGCAAAAGGTGATGCAGCGGCTGGGCATGACCTACAAAGCGATTGAGCAACACTACGATGTGCCTTGCGTGGTGTATGAGCTGCATATTTAGGCATTCGTGAACAAGTGCCATCAACAATTTATGACATATTCCATTTCTGATGATTTCACAGGAATGGAATATGGAACAGCACGATATTGGTTTTAGCCACATAGCGCTGCAAGTCAGAGATTTAGAACGCAGCATCGACTTCTATCAACGTTACGCAGGGATGCAGGTGATCCATGAGCGTGAACCAGGCATTGCAGAAGCGCAAAAAGTCGCATGGCTTTCTGATTTAACACGTCCGTTTGCGCTGGTGCTGGTGCAATCTCAAACCACGGTGGATACGCCATTGGGGCCGTTTGGTCACATTGGCGTTGCGTGTGACAGCAAAGAAGAGATTGATGCCAAAGTTGTTTTGGCAGAACGCGAAGGCGTATTACGCCGACCCGCGCAGCAATCATCCGCGCCAGTCGGTTATTGGGCATTCTTCGCCGATCCTGATGGCAATACGCTTGAGCTTTCATACGGCCAACAGATTGGCCTTGAGATTATTACCAGCCGCCTTAACGCGGATGTTTGAGCAAAAGCGTCACTCGGAAGGGTGACGGTTGATATCGGGATTAGGTGAGGTTTTAGTGAGCGCTTAGGTACTTCATTTAACATAATCATGATTATGCGCACCGAATATGTGAGTGCTATTTGATAATGTCACTTTTTAGCTAGTTCATAATGTCACCCAGATATGGCGCTTTTGCCACCTTTTCTGGGAGATCTCTGCTGATGCTGGTGACCATGTCGAACAAAGAACTTCACCGCCTTCCCGTCATTCAGGCTGTCATCGAAAAACGTCTGCGCCGTCGTGCTGCGGCCTCCCAGCTTGATCTTACCGAGCGTCAGGTTCAGCGGCTCATGAACCGCTATCGCGAGTCCGGCGCTGACGAATGCTCGTCGTGGTAAACCCTGCACTCACCGGATTTATGCAGGTGCACATGAGTGCGCACCCTACTAAAACCTAGAAAAATCCTTGTAGGGTCGCCATTCATGGCGACCGACTCGCAATTACCTCAATGACCATGCACCGTCAACCCAACTAACCGGACCACAATCGGGCGTACTACGAGTATGCAAACAAAAGCTGCTGGCATTGCAACTTGATATGCATTCATCACATTTTCCATATAATGCGGGCCAATACCAAATTCGGCGAAGGTGATGACTAAGCTCATCAAAAACGCCATGATGGTCGCCATGTAAAGCGCAAAGATGTAAGGTGAAACGTTCTTTTGCAGGCGTATACGTGCGGTATTTTTCTCGATTTCTGCTGTCATAGCGCTATCCTATTCAGTAAGTTTAAGCAAAACAGCCGCTAACCTATCAAGCGAATCATGATGCGGGTAGAACACTATCGCTTTAATCATTATTAAATAAAAATTACGAATCACGCATTGAGGGATGTATGGACTTATTGGGACTGATTAACACTTTTATCCGCGTAGTGGAGAACGGAAGCATTGCCGCCGCCGCGCGGGCGAAAGGAATGAGTCCAGCGGCGGTCAGCCAGAGCGTTTCACGTCTGGAGACACATTTAGGCGTGCGGTTGTTATCACGCACCACCCGCAGTATGACGTTAACCGAGAGCGGTAAACGCTACTTTGAAAAAGTCCGACATATTCCCCAGGACATTGACCTTGCCTCGCAGGCTGCGGCGATTGAAACCAAACCGCAGGGCTCACTTTGCATCGCCACCACGGCCGCTTTTGGCAGACACGTTCTTGCCCCACTGATGCCCACTTTTAAACAAACTTACCCCGATATTGATATCGAACTGATCAGTACCGACCGCAATGTTGATCACCGTTTAGAAGGGGTCGACGTCAGTATTCGTATTGAGGCGCAACTAAACGATCAACTGATCGCCCGCAAAATTGCCTCGCTACCCTTTATCTTCTGTGCGGCACCCGCTTATTTGGAGCGCGCGGGTTTCCCTGAAACGCCTGAAGAGCTGAGCCAGCACGCTTGTTTGGTTTTCCGCTATCCGACAGATGGACGCTTTCTTCCGTGGACGTTTATGGTCAACGGCCAGCCGGTGAACGCAAAGCTCAATCCAGAGTTCGTCAGTGATGATATTGATATCATAGCGAAAATCGCCGAAAACGGTGGAGGCATCGCCCGGCTGGCCAGTTTTATCGCTCAACCGTTGATTGAGCGTGGCCAACTCATACCTTTGTTCCACTCAGATCAAGGAGAGAAAAGCGACGTTGCGGCTTTACCGATGAACATTTATGCCTGCGTCAACGAGCGTTCGGCGCTGAATTCAAAGGTAAGAGCGTTCATCGCTTTTTTGGAACAACAGCTCGCCCATTGAGGTTATTAACTCTATAATATTGGGTGTTAAAGTCATTTTTGGACGATAAGCTACAATATGCTGGATTTAACCCTCACTAAACCCGAAGAAATCGTCAAGCTGTTATGTGGACGATTACGTAAAGATCGTCTCGCACAACGGATGACCCAAGCGGATGTCGCGGCCAGAGCGGGAATTGGCGTGAATACGGTCTCCAATTTGGAAGCGGGTCGTAACGTCGGCTTTGAAAACCTGGTGAAAGTGGCGATGGTGCTCGGTCGCGTTAACGAGCTGGAAGCACTGTTTGCCCCGCAGATCGATAGTCTCGATGACCTGCTTCGCTACGAAAAGAACGCCAGCCGCAAGCGGGTGAAAAGGAGCAACGCTGATGGTGAGTAAAGTCGACGTCTGGTACGACGGCTGGGGCGAACGCTTTCACTGGGGCACGCTGGCCTCCTCGACCGCCCTTACCGGTCGTCCGGTGATTATGTTTGAATACAGTGAAGCGGCAGCTCGTCGCGGTCTGGAACTCGCTTCCTTTACTTTGCCTCTGAAAGGTCCTCGGTTGCGCAGAGACTTTCCTGCTCATCAGTTGGGCCTGCCCGGCCCGGTCTATGATGCATTACCCGATGGTTGGGGTATGTTGCTGATGGATCGTCTGTTCCGCCAGCGTGGGCTTAACGCCGCACGCATCGGCCCGTTAGAGCGGTTAACTTATGTAGGCAATAACGCGATGGGTGCGATGTCATTTGAACCGTCGCAACCTGAAACTGATGAACGAGCTGATGACATTGCGCTGGACCAACTCTCGGCTGAAGTACAGCAGGTGTTGGACGGCGAAGGCGGAGAGTTTCTGCAAAGACTGCTGCAGATGGGCGGCTCACCACAGGGTGCAAGACCTAAAGCCCTGCTTTATCGCGATCCTATCAGCGGTGGTTTCACCACGGCGGCTTCAGCAGAGTTAGAAGCCTGGTTGATAAAGTTTCCGGCGCGGCAGGAACATCCTGAAGTGTGTGCCATTGAGGCTGCTTATGCGCAGTGTCTGCGTGAATGCAACATCAGCACGCCAGATACCGCTTATTTTGCCTTGCCCAATGGTCAGGCGGCTTTCGCTTCACGGCGTTTTGATCGAAAAGACGGGATGCGCGTTCCCATGCAGAGTCTGGCGGCGTTTACCGGCGCAAACTACCAATCACCAGGCGCACTGGATTGCACCAACTTTCTGCGCGCCACCCAGCTCTGCACCAATGATGTCAGGGAAAAAGCGCGCGCATTTGAAAGAGTGGTGTTCAACGTTGTTTTCAATAATCGAGACGATCACCCTAAAAACTTTGCCTGGATCATGTCAGCCAGCGGGCAATGGCAGTTAGCACCGGCCTATGACGTCACTTATTGCGAAGGTCCGGGCGGCTATCATCAGATGGATGTGATGGGGGAAGCGCTGGATATTAAACGCGCCCACCTTTTAGCGCTGGGACAACAGGAAACCAATCTCACGCCCTCACAGGCAGGCGATATCATCGATCACTATTGTTCGGTGGCGTCTGGCTTTGCCAGCAAAGCGGCCGATATGTTCCCGGAGCAAATAACTGCGGAAACACTGCGCTTTCTTCAGGCGCGCATTGATGAAAACATCAAAAACCTGACGAAATAGTTATTAATTGTGGCCCCAGAAAAGGGGCCAATCACCGCCCTAACCTACTTTTATTACTCTCGCTCATAAACCCATTCAGTGATTGCGGATAATGCTTTTGCAGATGCCGACTATGCTTACCCTTCTAAAACCATACAAAAATAAGTTGTACCTCAACATTTCACCCTTTTACTGGAGGTTTGGCATGAGCAGCCAACACTTAACAACACCCGCGCCTGCAATGATGCCAATCAGCTTCAAGGTCAACGGCATACAGCAGCAATTAGACGTTGATACCCGCACCACGCTGCTGGATGCATTGCGTGAGCATCTGCATCTGACCGGCACCAAAAAAGGCTGCGATCACGGCCAATGTGGCGCCTGTACGGTAATGGTCAACGGTCGTCGCATCAATTCCTGCCTGACGCTCGCCGTGATGCAGCAGGATGCGGAAATCACCACCATTGAAGGCTTAGGAAATCCTGACCAGCTGCATCCCTTGCAGGCGGCGTTCATCAAACATGATGGTTACCAGTGCGGCTACTGCACACCGGGGCAAATCTGTTCCTCGATGGCGGTGCTGGAAGAGATCAAAGCGGGCATTCCCAGCCACGTCACGCACGACCTGGCCTCCGCGCCGCAACTCACTGCGGATGAAATCCGTGAGCGCATGAGTGGCAATATCTGTCGTTGCGGTGCCTATTCCAACATTCTTGCGGCGATTGAAGAGTACGCGGAGGGCCTGGAATCATGAAATCCTTCACTTACCAGCGGGTAAAAACTCCGGCCGAAGCCGCTGCCAGCGCCCAGCAACATGCCAATGCCAAATTCATCGCTGGCGGCACCAATCTGCTCGACCTGATGAAGCTGGAGATTGAAACGCCCGCGCATCTCATTGATGTGAATGGTCTTGAGCTGGATAAAATCGAGGCCACGGCGGATGGTGGATTACGCATCGGCGCGTTGGTGCGTAACACCGACCTGGCGGCCGATGCGCGCGTTCGCCGCGATTATGGCGTGCTGTCGCGCGCGTTAGTGGCTGGCGCTTCCGGCCAGCTGCGTAATCAGGCGACCACCGCAGGAAATTTGCTGCAGCGTACGCGTTGTCCCTACTTCTACGACACCAACCAACCGTGCAACAAACGTCTACCCGGCAGCGGCTGCGCGGCGCTGGATGGCTTTAGTCGCCAGCATGCGGTGGTCGGCACTAGTCAAGACTGTATCGCCACCCATCCGAGCGATATGGCAGTGGCAATGCGTTTGCTGGATGCGGTGGTAGAAACGGTCAGCCCGTATGGCAGTCAGCGCAACATCCCGATTGCTGAATTCTATCGCGCGCCCGGCAACACGCCTCATCTGGAAACCGTGCTCGATCCCGGCGAGCTGATTGTTGCGGTTTCACTGCCGGCCCCGCTGGGCGGCACGCACATTTACCGCAAGGTGCGCGATCGCGCGTCCTACGCCTTTGCGCTGGTCTCTGTCGCCGCCATCATTCAGCCGGATAACTTCGGTCGCGTGGCGCTCGGTGGCGTGGCGCATCAGCCGTGGCGGCAGGAAGAAGCGGATAACGCGGTGATTCAGGGTGCTAAGGCGGTGAGCGATCGGCTGTTTGCCACGGCGCAACCCACCGCTGAAAACGAGTTCAAGATCATTCTGGCGCAGCGAACGCTCGCTTCCGTATTGGCAGAAGCGAGGGGATAACTGATGAAATTCGAAAAACCCGCAGGCAATAACCCGATTGATCAGCTCAAAGTGATCGGTCAGCCACTTAATCGTATCGATGGACCGTTGAAAACCTCCGGCCTGGCGCCTTACGCCTACGAATGGCATCGCGAAGCGCCCGATGCGGCATACGGCTATGTGGTCGGCGCGCCAATCGCCAAAGGGAAAATCACCGCCATTGATGTGCAGGCCGCGCAAAATGCGCCGGGCGTATTAGCGGTGGTGACGGCCAAAAACGCGGGGAAACTGGGCAAAGGCGATAAAAATACTGCCAATCTGTTGGCTGGCGACATCATCGAACACTATCACCAGGCCGTCGCATTGGTCGTAGCCGAGACGTTTGAGCAGGCGCGTGCAGCGGCGAGTTTAGTCAAGGTGGATTATCAGCGCGAGCGCGGTGCTTATGATCTCGCGCAGCAAAAGCCGGGCGTCACTTCCGCACCCGAAGACACGCCCGATAAAGCCGTAGGTGATTTCGCCGCTGCGTTTGCTGCGTCTGAGGTCAAGCTGGATGCGCACTACACCACGCCGGACCAAAGTCATACCGCGATGGAACCTCACGCCTCGATGGCGACATGGCAAGGTGACAAACTCACCGTCTGGACCTCGAATCAGATGATTGACTGGTGCCGCACCGATCTGGCCGCCACCCTCAACATGCCGATGGAAAAAATCCGCATTGTTTCGCCCTATATCGGCGGCGGATTTGGCGGCAAGTTGTTCCTGCGCAGCGATGCGGTGTTAGCCGCGTTGGGCGCGCGCGCCGTTCAGCGTCCGGTCAAAGTGATGCTGCCTCGACCACTCATCGCCAATAACACCACGCATCGACCGGCCACCATTCAGCACATCCGCATCGGCACAGATAAAACCGGAAAGATTCAGGCTATCGCGCATGAAAGCTGGTCCGGTAATTTGCCGGATGGCACACCGGAAACCGCCGTGCAGCAGACGGAACTGCTTTACGCCGGTGCCAACCGTTTTACCGGATTACGACTGGCCACGCTGGATCTGCCTGAAGGTAATGCCATGCGCGCACCGGGCGAAGCGCCGGGATTAATGGCGCTGGAGATTGCCATCGATGAAATCGCGGAAAAAGTGGGTATCGATCCCATCGCCTTTCGCATCCTCAACGATACGCAGGTCGATCCGGCCAAACCCGAGCGCCCTTTCTCCCGTCGTCAGCTGGTTGAGTGTCTGAATACCGGTGCCGAACGTTTTGGCTGGTCACGACGCAACGCCAAACCGGGGATGGTTAAGGATGGACGCTGGTTAGTCGGTATGGGCGTTGCGGCGGGCTTTCGTAACAACATGGTGACGCCTTCCGGCGCACGCGTGCATCTGGACAGCAAAGGCATCATCACCGTTGAAACCGATATGACCGACATCGGCACCGGCAGCTACACCATCCTCGCGCAAACCGCTGCAGAGATGATGGGCGTGCCGATTGAGAATGTGGTGGTTCGTTTAGGCGATTCTGACTTCCCGATTTCTGCCGGCTCCGGCGGCCAATGGGGCGCGAACACTTCAACCTCCGGCGTTTACGCCGCCTGCGTGAAACTACGTGAAGCGGTAGCCAGCAAACTGGGCTTTGACGCGCAACGCGCAACCTTCAGCGAGGGTCAGGTGCATGACGGCAACCAGAGCGCGCCGCTCGCCCAGGCCGCCGCCGAAGCCACCATTACCGTGGAAGACACCATCGAGTTTGGCGACCTTGATGAGCAATATCAGCAATCCACCTTCGCCGGACACTTCATTGAAGTCGGCGTGGATGTTGCCACTGGCGAAGTGCGCGTGCGGCGCATGCTGGCAGTTTGTGCGGCCGGACGCATTCTCAATCCCAAAACCGCGCGCAGTCAGGTGATTGGCGCTATGACGATGGGCCTTGGCGGCGCGTTGATGGAGGAACTGTTCGTCGATGAACGCCTCGGGTATTTCGTTAACCACGATATGGCGGGCTACGAAGTGCCGGTTCACGCTGATATCCCGCAGCAGGAAGTGATTTTCCTCGATGACACCGATCCCATCTCTTCACCGATGAAAGCAAAAGGCGTCGGTGAGCTGGGCTTGTGCGGCGTCAGCGCGGCGATCGTCAATGCCATTTATAACGCTACCGGCGTGCGCGTGCGTGACTATCCGGTGACGCTGGATAAGTTACTCAAAGGCTTGCCCGCCCTTGTCTAACGCTGAGGAGAAGCGCAGTGCAGCAGCTACTGATTGATGAAGATCTGCAACCGCAGATCAAGCCGCAGCAGGCTTTGCAGACTGATGACAGCGAAACTATTTTGCGCTTCGCATTAGAAGCAATGGAGGAGGATTTCGCTGCCGTGTTGATCACGCTGGTAGAAATCCGCGGTGGCGCGGCGCGCGCATTGGGTGCGCAAATGGTGGTGCGGGAAGATGGCCGCTATTGCGGCTATGTCTCCGGCGGCTGTGTGGAAGCGGCGGCGGCTTACGAAGCGTTGCAGGTTATCGCCAGCGGAAAAGATCGCGTTGTGCGCTATGGCGAAGGATCGCCTTATCTGGATATTGTGCTGCCCTGTGGCGGCGGGATTGCGCTGGCTTTCCATCGGTTACGTGATGCGCAGCCGTTGAAAAACGTGCTGGATCTGCTGGCAAATCGACAACCCGCTGTGTTGCGCTATTTGCCGAAGTTTCAGCGGCTGGCTAGCGTGGATTGTGCTGAAAAAACAGGCTGGCAGGATGATGCCTTTGTTATCGGCTATCTGCCAAAAACGCGTGTCGCGGTATATGGACGTTCGGTCGAAGCGCTGGCGACCGCATCGATTGCGCAGGCCGCCGGTTACGAAGTGCTATCCGGTGAGGATGTGCAGGCGCAGGCTATCGATCCCTTCACGGCGGTGATTTTGCTGTATCACGATCTGGATCGTGAACTGCCGGTGCTACTGGCGGCGCTGCGTTCTACGCCCTTCTATATCGGTGCATTAGGCAGCCAACGCACGCATGCAACGCGCGTTGAGAAACTGCTATCGCTGGGTTTTAGCAAGGATGAGATTGCGCGCATCAAAGCGCCGATTGGCATCTTTGCGCAGGCGCGCGATGCTCGTACGCTGGCATTATCAATTGTTGCGGATGTCGCGGCGGCGCGGCTTAACGTGGTTTAGCAACCACATCAATATCGCGCTGTACATCGGCATCCGCTTCAAGGGTAACCAGTAAGCACGCATCCAGCAGCACTCTGGCGCCTTCATCGCCGTTCAAATTGCATAACGCCTCAGCGTAGCGCCGATCAAACCCGACCGGATGGCCGGGTTTTCCTTGATGAGTAAGACGTACCTGCGCCGCGCCCTGCTCCAAAGTCTCATTGACTCGCCGATAATGCGCCGCCGTTAGCCACGGCATATCTCCCAGCGTAATGATCCATCCATTCCAGCGATCGGTCATCGCCACGCCCGCCGCAATGGATTCACCGCTGCCGCCACTTTCACACAGCACAAGCTGCACGCCCGCGCGTTCAGCATGTTCTCGCACCGCCTGATAATCTGGGCGCGTCACCAGCGCTACCGGCAACTCGCTCAGCTTCGCCTGTTCGATGACGGTTTCAATCACCGTTGACGCATCATCGCCCATGCTGGCAAGCAATTTATTACCGCTGCCGCCGCTGGCGATATAGCGCGAACCTTTACCTGCCGCGAGGATGAGAATGCCTGCTGATGATGTGATCATTTGTGTTAGAACCTTGTGGCATAAAGATATTTTTGCTTACAGTTTAATACGTTAAGTTCACCGAGGATAACTACAATCAGCCTGTCGATAATAAATAAGGAAGTAAACCAATGCGTAAATTTTCTCTGATTGTATTGACTGCGGGCGTGTTGCTGTCGGTCACTTCTCAGGTTGAAGCCAAGGGCTGTATTAAAGGTGCGGTAGTCGGCGGCGTGGCGGGCCACATGGCGCATCACGGCGTGGCTGGCGCGGCGGCCGGTTGTGCCGTTGGTCATCATATGGCGAATAAAAAGCAGAAAGAAGAAGACAGCAAACAGCAGCAATCTAAGTAATAGCCTGAGCTGCCTGCGCTAGCAGGCAGCTCACAACCGTTACAACCGCTTTTGCGAATCGGCATCGAACAACATCGCGCGATTGGCATCTATCGTCACCGGCAGAACATCTCCCGCCTGCGCACCGGAACGTTGCGTGGTGAACAGCATAATGTCATGTCCCAACAGCGAACCATGAATCAACTCGGATAATCCGGTCGGTTCCACCAGCGACACTTCCAGCGGCAGCGCATTGGTCGCCCCCGCCTCGGCAATTGCCACGTTCTCAGGACGAATACCGTAAATCACTGATCGCCCGACCTGATGCTGCGCCCAATTCGTGTTCAGCGGCAGTTGCGCGCTGTCGCCAATACGCACACCCTGCGCCGTCATCACGCCATTGATGAAATTCATTGATGGCGAGCCGATAAAGCTGGCGACAAACTTGTTAGCCGGTGTGTCATACAACTCGAGTGGCGTACCGACCTGCTGAATCACGCCGTTGTTCAGCACCACAATGCGATCGGCGAGCGTCATGGCTTCAACCTGATCGTGCGTCACGTAAACAATGGTGTTGTTCATCTGCTGGTGCAGCTTCTTGATTTCGACGCGCATCTGACCGCGCAGCTGTGCATCGAGGTTCGACAGCGGTTCATCAAACAGAAACACCTGCGGCTGCCGCACGATGGCGCGCCCCATCGCCACGCGCTGGCGCTGACCGCCGGATAACTCTTTGGGTCGACGATCGAGCAGATGTGTCAGGCTGAGAATCTCCGCTGCGCGCCTAACCTTCTCTTCTATCTCCACGCGTGGACGCTTCTGAATTTCCAGGCTGAAGCCCATGTTGCGCGCCACCGTCAGATGCGGATAGAGCGCATAGCTTTGAAACACCATCGAGATATCGCGATCTTTCGGTGCCACATCGTTCATTAGCTGGCTGCCAATACGAATATCGCCGCCGGTTGCCAGTTCCAGCCCGGCGATGGTACGCAGCAGCGTGGATTTGCCGCAGCCCGATGGCCCAACCAGCACCACGAATTCACCGTCTTTAATAGTGAGGTTAATATCGCGCAGCACCTCAACGTTGCCATAGCGCTTGTCGATCTGTTTGAGCGTGATTTCAGCCATGATTTACCCCTTAACCGCACCGGCGGTGAGTCCCTGAACCAGATAGCGTTGAATAAAGGCGAAGAACAGACAGGCCGGAATCAGCGCCAGCACCACCGCCGCCATCATCTCGCCCCAGGAAACGGCAAACTTCGACACGAAGCTGAGCAGCCCAACCGGGAAGGTCATCACTTCGTTTTTGTTGATCAGCATCAGCGAGAACAGCAGCTCGCTCCACGCCGCAGTAAACACAAAGCCCAATGTAGCCGCCATGCCCGGCAAGGTTAGCGGCATCAGCACGCGATACAACGCCTGAAAGCGCGTACAGCCTTCCAGCATCGCCGACTCCTCCAGATCTTTTGGAATCGCATCGAAGAAGGATTGCATCAGAAAGGTGGCAAACGGCACGTTGAAGGCGGTGTAGATCAGAATCAGCCCGAGCAAGCTGTTGGTCAGGCCAAGCGGTGCCATCACCTTGTAAATCGGCGCGATGATCATCACCAGCGGGAACATCTGTGTGAACAGCAGCAGCCCGGCGATCAGCACTTTGCCGCGAAACTGAAAGCGGGAAAAAGCATAGCCGGCCGCAGCGGCAATCAGAGTGGTAAGAAACGCGGTGCTAAACGAGACGATCAGGCTGTTGGTAAAAAAGGTCGGGAAATCACTGTCGGTCAGCACTTTTTTGAAATGACCGAGGGTCACACCGCTCGGCAGCAGCGTAACGCCCTGACTGAACAGCAGTTGGTCCGGCGTCAGCGAGATTTTGATGATCCAATACAGCGGAAACAGCGCGAACAGCAGATACGCCGCAATACTCAGGCGATGGCCAATCAGCGGTAAGAGTCGCATAGTCGCTTCCTATTTCAGCAGCTGATGGCGAATGCGCAGCAACACCAGCGCATAGCAGGTCATCAGCAGTAACAGAAACACCGCCATCGCCGAGGCATAGCCGAAATCCAGCTTGCGATAGGCGGTGGTGAAGATGTAGCTGGAGAGAATCGAGGTCGATCCCGCCGGTCCACCATCGGTCATCACCACAATCAAATCGGCAAAGTTAGCGATCCAGATGGTGCGCAGCATCACGGTGATGGCGATCATCGGTGCCAGAAACGGCAGCGTCACGCGCCGAAACTGCTGCCAGCCGCTGGCTCCGTCAATCGAGGCCGCTTCGTACAGGTCTTTGGGAATCGACTGCAGCGCCGCCAGCAGCGTGATGGCAAAGAACGGAATACCAAACCACACGTTGGCGATCACCGGTCCCCACATTGCCAGCTGCGGATCGGACAAGATGTTGTAGGGCTCGCTCAGCACACCTAAATCGCTCAGCCACTGCGGCAGCGGCCCGACTACCGGATTAAGCAACCATGACCAGGTCAAGCCAGAGAGAAACGCCGGAACCGCCCACGGCAAGAACACCAGCGCCTGCACCCAACGGCGAAAGCGAAACTCGCGGTTAAGCAGCAACGCCAGCGCCAGGCCAAAGAAGAATTGCAACAGCAGCGAGCTGAGCGTCCAGTTCAGCGTGTGTCCCAGCGCTTTAAAAAAGCGCCGGTCATCAAACATCTGAGTAAAGTTGTCCCAGCCCACCCAACCGGTTTCCATTGGATTCAGCAGGTTGATGCTCTGAAACGCGTAGGAGATGCCGATCGCCATCGGCACAAAGATGAACAAAGCGATCAGCAACAGGCCGGGCGATAAATACCACCACGGCTCAACCAGCCGACTCCAGCGAAGGCGGCGGCTGCGCGCGTGACTGTTAGGCAGAGAAGCATCAAACATCATAATCAAACTCCGCGTCGTTAGAGGTTACTGCGTGGCAAGCCAGGCTTTCTGCTCTTTGCTGAGATAGTTGGCCCAATCCTTCACCATGCTGGCGGTATCGTTCTCACCCAGTAAGGTTTCCTGGCTGCTCTCTTTCACAATCACCGAGTTGAAGTAGCCCCAGCCTTTCAGATGGGTTGGCATGGTGAGTGGCACATAGTTGGGATCGTTGAGCTCTTTAAACCAGCCGGCGAACTGCGGCGTTTGATAGAACGGATCCTGCTCGGCACCTTTATAAATTGGCAGCGTGCCGACGAATTTCGACCAGGCGAGGTTGTTGGTTTTGTCACTGAGGAAGGTAATCAGCGGCCAGGCGAGATCCTTCTGTTTGCCCTGCTTGAACATCGACCAGCCGGTATAACCAATGGTTGGGAAGGCTTTGCCAGAAGGACCAACCGGCATCGGTGCCACGGCGAAATCATCGGGCGCCATGCTGTTTTTAATGGCGATCAGCGCGTCAGGATCCTGATCGAGCATCGCGCATTTACCTGAATAGAAGCCCGAGACGATCTCATTGAAGCCCCAGTTGACGCTGTCTTTTGAGGCGCCGCCCTTTTGGTACATATCCACCAACAGCTGTGCACCTTTCATGGCGCCTGGCTCGGTCAGCGTGCTGTTACCTTGTTTGTCGAAGAACTCCGGCGAACCGTTCATCGCCGCCATAAACATCATCCAGGCGTTGGTGCCGCCCACGCCACCGCGCATGCAATAGCCACTGATGCCGTTGCCGAGCTTGCTGATGCGCTGGGCATCGCTGGCGAACTCCTCCATGGTTTTCGGCGGTTCGCTTAAACCGGCCTGCTGGAACAGCTTTTTATTCCAGAACAGCGCGCGCAGATAAAAACCGTACGGCACCATGGTGGCTTTGCCGTTGGCGGCGCGCGCCATGGCCAGCGTTTTATCGGTGAGCTGTGGCGTGGCGTCCCAGCTTTTAAGGCGCGGTTCGAGATCTTCCAGCATGTTGTTGCTGGCATACAGCCCTTGCCAGGTATCCGGCATCTCCACCACATCCGGTACCTGACCGCTTTGCAGCATGGTGCCGAGCTTTTCAAATGCCTGACCCCACGGCAGAGAGATCAGTTCAATCTCCGTGCCGGGATGCTGGGTTTTATATTCATCGAGCATTTTTTGCAGCAGCGCGGTGCGCGGCGGGCTGGTAATCACTTCCACTACGGTAAGTTTGGCGGCGAGGCTGCTCATGGCAGCACTCAAACCCACGGCTAACACTAATGCTTTCACGGCAAAACGTTGCGTCATGACTTTTCTCCAGTGAGTGATTACGCGCGATTAGCGCTGGCAAGGGCTTGCTGCAAATCGGCCCACAAATCGTTGGTCTCTTCGAGCCCGACTGAGATGCGGATCAGGCGCGGTGAGACGCCGAAGTCCACCGCCGAATTAAATTCACTGGCCTGGTTGATTACGGAAATTGCTGGCATCACCAGACTCTCAAATCCGCCCCAACTCACGCCCATGTGGAACAGCTCCAGCGCGTTACACAACTGCGGAATATCCACCTGCTCTGCCACCTCAAAGGCAAACAGACCGCTGTAGCCACGCAAGGTGGACCACGATTGTGGTTTCAGCCCCGGATGGCAGACGTCCGTCACCAGCGGATGCGCCGCCAGTTTCTCCGCGATAGTCAGCGCACTTTGGTGATGCTGCTTCATGCGCAGCGGCAGTGTGCGCAGGCCGCGCATCAGCAGTGACGCTTCATGCGCCGAGAGTTTTCCGCCGAGATATGGGCTGATATGACGGGAAATGTTGTTGATGTGCTGCTGGCTGGAAATCACCAAACCGGCCACCACATCGCTGTGACCGCTGATATATTTCGATGCCGAGTGCACCACGATATCGATACCGCACAGCAGCGGCTGCTGGAAAATCGGGGATGCCCAGCTGTTGTCAATAATGCTGATAACGCCTGCTTCGCGCGCCATCGCACCGAGCTTATTCAGATTTTGTTCGCTCATCACCCAGCTTGAGGGACTTTCCAGATAGAGCAGGCTGGCATCAGTTAACGCTGCACGGATCGCAGCTTCGTCATCACCATCGACGAACTCGGTAACGATGCCAAAGCGCTGGCAAAAGCCACGCAGGAAACGGTAGGTATCAGGATATACGTGATTAACGCACACCACTTTTTTGCCCGGCGCCACCACGCTGAGAATCGCGTTGCTGATCGCCGCCATGCCGCTGCCGAAGGCCAGACAAGCTTCGCCGCCTTCCAGCGCCGCCATCTTATCCTGCAGCGCTTTTACCGTGGGGTTATCAACGCGCGAATAGAGCGGCTGATCGCTCTCGCCACGAAAGCGCGCGATCATGCTGTCGTAATCGCTGAAGGTAAACAGCGAAGACTGGTAAATCGGCGTGGTGACCGCGCCCATTTCATGGCGTTGATCGTGGGTGAGCAGCGTTTGTTGCGAAATCGGCTTAGCGTTTGGCATTGATTACATCCTTCATGTCGCGTTCGGTGATATCGAGAATTTGATGGCAGATGGCGCGCGCCGCCGTGCAATCGCGCTGGCGGATGGCGTTGAAAAGTTCACGGTGCAGAGGGAACGAGTCCGAAAACAGCGCCTGTTCCGGCGGTGATTCGAAAAAGGCATGAAATGAGTCGTAGATACCGTTGAGCATTTGCAGCAGCAAAGGATTACCTGCGGCGCGATAGATGCTGGCGTGAAATGCCCAGTCTTCCGCACCGGCAGAACCGATCGCCAGATGCACTTTCTCCATCTCATCGAGACGTTGCTCGATTTCGATCAGATCGTCAGCCGTGGCGCGCTGAGCCGCCAACACGCAGGATTCCGATTCGATAATGCGGCGCACTTCCAGCGCATGCAGCATGTTGGCCGAATCGTTTTTAAAGCGCAGTGATAAGAAGCTATCGTTGACGCCGACTTCCGCCTGCAAAAAGGTGCCGCTACCCTTTTTACGCAAAATAATGCCTAACGCTTCCCAGCGTTTGAGCGCTTCGCGCACCGTATTACGGCTTACGCCAAGTTTCTCTGCCAGCACCCGTTCCGGCGGCAAGCGACTGCCGGGCTGCGCGCCCGACTGCGCCATATAACGCGTTAGCGCATCGAGAATCAGCGTATCGCTACGCGGCGTGGAAATAGGATGGAGCTCAACCGGTATTTGCATGGCACTGCCTTAATTGGTCCAACATCTCTACCAATCGAAAAGCAACGTGCGTGCCAGATTATTAATATGCTGAATTGCATGAATTTTGTGCGGGGTAATAAGTGGGTATTATGAGTTTTGCTGGTGCAAATTGGGGGGAGTTGCACCAAATGAGGACTTATTACTTTCTATTAAGGTCAAGATGCATGTCAAAACCCGTTACGCGAAAACCGAATTGCTCATACAATTTCTGCGCGCGCAAATTATTCGGCGCTACTCGTAATTCAATTTCCTGCACATCTAAATCTTTGAGTTCATCAATAAATGCACGCATAATCTCTTTGCCAATACCTTGCCCCTGATATTCCGGTAACAGGATCAAATCCATCAGAAAAGCAGCATCATTTTCCCTACTGAACCAAAGGTAGCCAATAGCCTGTTGATCACGTTGATAGATGCGAAAATGCTGATGGGGAGTGTTGATGCCAAGAGGCAGTGAAGACTGGATGGACTCAGCAGCTTCATGCTGCGCCCTTTCTTCGCTGTAGCCATGATTCTCAGTTAAGTCGTTGGCATAATCATTTTTGGAAAGAATCAGCCACTGCTCAAGCTCAGTTGCAGAAATCTGCCTCAGGGATCCTTTGTTATTCATCTCTCGTCCTTAGAATATATTTTTGCGTAGCATAAACTAAGACACCGGATTCGACTAAAATTCCGCATAAGCGCGCAGCAAAAGCCGCGCGATTGTCACAATTTTTTATTTGTTCAAAACCTGCCAGCGTTTATAGACATCAAGCGCCTGCGGTCGAGGCTGATATTTCATCGGCAAGCGACGTTGTTCAATTGGTTTACTGTATTCGTCGTAAAAGGTGTCCAGCTCAAAATATTTACGGTCGTCGCGGTAATATGTCGAATACTCTTCGCGTTTGGTGATGTATATCACTTGTTTCGGGCTGCAATAATAGAGTGCACCCAGGCACATTGGACAAGGGCTGGCGAGAATATAAATGTCGCAGTCGGTGAGGTTTTCGCTGCCTGTTTCGCGGCAGGCTTCGCGAATGGCCAGAATTTCAGCATGAGCGGTGGGATCATTGGTCTGAGCCACGCGGTTTGCGCTTTCAGCGATCACCTTGCCATCACGGACAATGACCGTCGCAAACGGGCGACCGCCCTCTTCAACATTCTTCATGGCTAAATCGATAGTGCGTTGTACAAAATCCATTACTTCCTCGCTTATATCCAATAAACCGGTCCATCAATAACGATGGATTTTTTAGCCTGGTTCAGTTTTGTAGAATGCGAAAGCGATGCTCGGTTTGAACGTATACGATTTAACCGTTGAGAGAGTAAGATTTTATTTCAGATGGCGGCGTTGCTAAATATCCCGTAGGGTCGCCATTTATGGTGACCAGGTGCGCATAAATGCGCACCCTGGGAATTGTCAGGTCGCTATTAATGGCGACCCTACGTAATTCGGGCTGCCTGGATATTTAACAACGTCGCGATATTTTCAATTACCTCGCCGAGATGTCCGCGGCCAATTGCGCAGTGATGTGCGGCCCCGCCTTCACACCATAATCGGGTGAAGTCCCGTGCACTGAGCGCAAAGCGGTAATTACTGTTGGTGTTGCCGATATCGAGCGTTTCACCCGCTACAGCTTCGCCTTCCGCGTATTGCAGCGTGACGTTGCCATCGCGATGTTCCACCACCGATAAAAAGGTTACCGGTCCGTGGGCCACGTTCATCTGAATCGAAACCCCCTTCCCAGGCTTGCCGTGATAGACCGGTAAAGGGACCAGCCGGACTTTCGCCGACGACATGGCTGGATGCGCAGGCCCATCATGGCCCCACTGCACGCTGTCATCGCGGAAGTTGATGCCATAAGGCTCGGAAAAGGATCCGCCTGCTTTGAGAAGGCTAAGGATCTTCATCGCAATCACGTTTTTGACTTCACACTCACCGGCAACAGGAACGCCTCGGTTGGTCAGCAAGGTGTTACCGGCAATCACCGACGTGACAATATTTTCATGCGCTGAACCGGGAGCGCCTTCATAGTAATAAGCCAGCGCGCCAAGCTGATGTCGATCGACCAACTTATCGAGCGCCACCGCTGTACTTAATGCGCGATGAATTTCTACCTCTTCGCAAGCTTGATCGACATCGAGCACGCTGAAAAGCTCATCCCTTTTAGCGCTAACTTCGCTCTCTTCCAACTGGCTGGCAAGCGTGACTAACTCACAGAACTCAACGATTTTGAAGCGCACGCCAAAGCGAGCGGAGAGATTGGTGATATCCGCATAGACATCGTACATGCCGTTGTAATAGTGACCGGCGATGCCAATTTGCGTGCGCTTAAGTGAACGCACCACGGATGCAGCGCTGAGCCAGTTTGCAATCTGCCGCCAGGCCACATCGTCATCCAGATAGCCCACAACCAGCTGATGCTGAATGCCGGTTCGCTGGAATACATTAACTAATTCTGGTGCCGTACAGGCCTGACAGTGCGCCAGCCATTGGCCGGTGCGGTCTTCGCGCTTGGTAAGTAGATTGATTTGCTGACAAGGCACCGACATTTCCGGCTGCAAAGCCAATATCAGAACTGGCTTGTTAAGGCTTTGCACCAGCGGAAGCACGGTAGAACTGAGGGCATAGGTGGTGATGTATAACACCACAACGTCAACATTCTCCTTAGAGAACAATTGCGTCGCCTGCTCGGTTTTCTCACTGTTATCAATCAGGCCGGCATCCACGACCTCAACGTTGTAACGTTGCAGCCGCCCGGATACCACAGCAAGATAGCGCTCAAGTTGCTCCTTAAGCCCGGCAAACTGTGGCCAGTAGGTTTCAAGCCCGATACCAAATAGTCCGACTTTAATGTTGTCCACAACCATTCCTCGCACTGGAAAGAGAAGCTTTCCATTGTGCGAATTTATCATTGGGAAACCTGTGTCATTCTGACAACCAAAAGCCATTCATGGCAGGAGACCAATAATCAGCCTGCAATGGCTCGCAGATTTTTACATCCCACGTTGGTTGTGCAAATAGCCCGGCAGAATTTCAAGTTCTGTTTGGTGATTTATCCGCGTAGCAGCGGTGTTTCTGGCTAATGGTGCGATTTCCCGCAGCTTCATTTCACGGTTTACTTTTGGCAGCCACTCTTCGAACTGTTTAGCGTAGGAATCCGCCAGATGTTGATCATGGGTGCGCCCCACGAAAAGCTTACTTTTAGCGAGACGGGAAATATCCGTAGCATATATCTCATAGAGATCGCCGCACTGTTGAATTTCAATCGCGGTGAAATGCATATTTGGCCAGAAACTCACTTTTGCTGAAAAATTGCTGTAATTCATAAAATATCACTTATTAATGGATTTATCTGTGTGCCAGATTATTCTGGTCGGTCCAGTCATTATAACGCGTTTGGCATGGCAGTAGACTGTCAGATAAATCCTGATCTTTTGAAATTGAAAACCATTTAAAAACCGATAATCCTATTTATGGGCACTATTCTTAACCTAAAAAACCGTCATCATCCGGCGTCTTTCCCAGGACGATTTGCAGCGTACTACGCAGGCAATCCTGAAATGCAGCATCATTGGTAGTCTCTAGCTCTGCCAGAAGATAGGCGATAATGCTTTTATTGGTAACGTTTTTTTTGTCCGCGATGATTGCGGTGATGATTGAGCCCAATATTTCGGCCTCGGATTTTTGCTGCACAGAACCACAATTAAAATAGGCTATAAAGTTGGTGCTAATATTGATTTTTTGCATGCATTTCCCCTGGCAACGGTAGTGCCAATATTTTATTTAGTGATTAATGTTTTAATGGAATGGTCTAAAAAGAGAGACCACTAAAGATCTAACTAAATTGATTAAATTTGATGAACGGGGAATAGTGTTAATTTTTGAGAATATATCTATCAAGAGAGCCTGCTGAGATTAATGTTTGAAAGCGCGGTTTTAAGTGGGGACAGTTGTCTCATCTCCGCTTGGCGACAAAAGTATACAAAGCTGTAATCCGTGTACAGAATTTTCTTGTGATAAAAACGCTTTTAATTTAAAGAGTTGAAATAACATTAGCGATAACAGTCAGTTGAGTGATAGTTAGAGCTCAAAGAAAATTGTAAATTAGTCCTGCCCGGTGACTAATGTGCAATTATGGATACGGGGTTTCAAGATGCAGAAGCGCACATTTATGCGCTTCTGCCCATGTCATCAAGGCGTTACCGCTTCCCCGCTCACCACTTTTGCTTGCTGCAGGCTAGCCTCTTCCTCGCGGAACTTAAGTCGATCCCAGACGCGGAAGAACGGATAGTAAATCACCAGAGAAATCGTCAGATTCACCACCTGCAATACGGTGCCAGAAATATGCCCGCCGGTTGCCAGATACCCGCTAACAAAAATCGGTGTGGTAAATGGCAGCGCAATCCCTGCAGGTGGTGCCACTAAACCGGTACTCATCGCCGCCCATGACACAATCACCAACACCACCGGCGTCAGGATGAAAGGCAGGAACAGATACGGGTTCATCACCAGCGGGATGCCGAACACCAATGGCTCGCTGATGTTAAACAGCGCCGCTGGAGCGGCAATTTTACCGAGCTGTTTCATCTGACGACTGCGTGAACGAATCAGCATAAAGATTACCAATCCCAGCAGCGCGCCAGTGCCGCCCGGCGCAATCCACAAGTCGTAAAACTGCTGAGTAAAGATGTGCGGAATTGGTTGGTTATGCTGGAACGCCTCGAGGTTTTCACTCATGTTCGATAGCCAAACCGGCTGAATAAACACCAGCACAATCGCATCGCCGTGCAGCCCAAGCGTCCAGAGAATGCCAATCAGCAGCACTGAGAAAATCATGCCGGGCAGCGTGCCGCCGACGTGATGCATCGGCAGACCAATCACAGTCGCAATCAGGTTATTGATATCGCCGAAAGGAGAGGCTTCTACTGCCAGACGAAGCATCAACACCACCGCCAGCACGCAAAAACCGGGTACCAGCGCAAGGAAGGATTTCGCCACCGCTGGCGGCACGCCTTCGGGCATCTTAATCACCAGATTACGGTTGTGCACAAAGCGATAAATCTCAGTGGAAAGCAGTGCAATTACAATAGCCACGAACAAGCCCTGGCTGCCAATCAGCGAAATCGGCAACACGCCGGTGACCAACTGCGTCGGCGCGCCTTCCACCGGGGCAAACAGCGTCTGCTGTGGAATGGTCATCACAAATGCCACTAACGCCATCGCGCCGCTGGTGAGCGGATCGAGCGTGCGATATTTCTCTGCCAAACGGTAGGCAATACCAAAGCTGGAGATCAGCGCCATGATGTCGTAGGTGGCGCGCACCGGATAAAGCAGTTTGTTGCGCCACGTGTCGCCAAACAGATCCGCCATTAAATGGCCCCACGCCGGAATCGGCAGATAGGCAAAGATCAGGAAGAAGCTGCCAATCAGCATAAACGGCATGTTGAGAATGATGCCGTCACGCACGGAGAGCACATGCTTCTGACCGGCGATTTTCAGTGCGACGGGCAAGACATAACGGTCTATAAAAGTACGATTAGACATAAGTGTTCCTCTGGCTCTGTGGCGCAACGGATTATGGCGTGGCGAACTGCGGCAGCCACGGCTTATTAAGGGTCAGCACTTCTTCCAGTAACGCTTCGGCGGTCGCGACATCACCGACTAACGGATTGCCGAGCAGCGCCAGCAACGCCTGCTGACGATCGCCATGCACAGCCGCTTCGATGGTCAGACGTTCAAACGCTTTGATCTGCTGCGTCAGGCCATTCATCAGCGGCGGCAACTCGCCAAACACCAGCGGATGCGCGCCTTGCGCGTCAACCAGACAGTTCACTTCCACCACCGCATCATCCGGCAGGCCATGAATCGCGCCGTTGTTGCGGCAGTTCACCACCAGATTTTTGCCACTGTTATTGTGAATCGCGCTGATCAGTTCAACCGCCACTTCGGAGTAATACGCGCCGCCACGGAAACTCAGCTGTTCAGGTTTATGTGACAGATGCGGATCGGCATACAGCTCGAACAGCTCGGCTTCCACTTTCATTACCTGCTCCGCACGCGTGCCTTCGTTACCGTTTTGCGCTTTTTCCTGCTCTTCGGCCAGCATCTGCGGCGTTTGCCAGTAATAGCGATGATACGGGCACGGAATTGCCTTGAGCGCGCGCAGGAACTGCGGCGACCATGGCATATCTTTGATGTTATTCATGGTGAGCGATTGGCCATCGCACAGTTGTTCAATCACCTGCGAGGTGACATCCTCGCCGCGACAGGTCACCTGATGCACCCACACCAGATGATTGAGCCCGGCGAAGCGCAGTTGCACGTCATCCCAGGGCGCGTCGAGCATGCCGGCAATCATGTGGTGCATATTTACCGGCACATTACACAGGCCGATAATTTTCGCCTTGCTGTAACGCGACACCGCTTCCGTCACAATCCCCGCCGGATTGGTGAAGTTGATGATAAAGGCATCTGGCGCCAACTCTTCCACTTTGCGCGCCACGTTAAGCATCACCGGAATGGTGCGCAGCGCTTTGGCAAAACCGCCCACGCCGGTGGTTTCCTGGCCGAGCCGTCCATATTTCAGTCCGAGGCGCTCATCTGCGGCACGCGCGGCAAGCTGACCCACACGCAGCTGCGTCAGCACAAATCGGGCGCCGCGAATCGCTTCATCGAGTTCAAAATGCACGCTGACTTTCACCTGCTCCAGCCCGTTTTGTTGCAGCATGCGGCGAGTGAGATCGGCGATGACATGCACCTTTTCACGTCCCTGCTCGACATCCACCAGCGCCAGTTCCGTCACCGGCAGCTGCGCATAGCGATTGATGATGCCTTCTACCAACTCCGGTGAGTAGCTGCTGCCACCACCAATAATCGCCATCTTAAGCATTCGTGCCTCCTGCCGCAGTGCGGCGGTAAAGTTCAATGATTTCGCCTGCCAAATCCTGAATCAGCATGGCGTTCATCAGATGGTCCTGTGCATGGACCAAAATCAGCGTGACCGGCAACTTGCCGCTGCCTTCATCCAGACCAATCAGCGCGGTTTGCTGCTGGTGCGCCGCGCTAATGCTTTCGCTCGCCGCCGCTAACTGCTGCTGCGCCTCGCTGAAGCGCCCTTCTCGTGCCAGCCGCAGCGCGCTAATTGCCGCGCTACGGGCTGCGCCGGCTTGCACCAGCAGCAGCATAATTTCCTCTTCAAACTCGATAGCCACGATTTCAGACATGCAAAATCCCCCACAGCACAAAGCCGTGTAGTGTCAGACAGATGAGTTAAAACGGACGGTTAGGAGGTGTGTAACGCCAGCGCTTTATCGAGCACCTGTTCGCCACGCATCATGCCGTAATCCATCATGTCGATGACGGCGACAGATTTGCCCTGTGGCGCGGCAATCGCGGTAAGACGGGCAGCTTCGAACTGCACCTGCGGGCCAAGCAGAACGACGTCGGCATCTGGCAGAATACGTTCGAATTCCGCCACCGGCACGGCTTTGATGTCGATTTCCAGACCGCGACCTAAAGCGGCGTGCTGCATTTTGCTCACCAGCATGCTGGTTGACATGCCTGCAGCACAGCAAAGTACGATGCGCATAATTTCTTCTCCTGTGATTTGTCCCGGCCATTTAAGACCTGTCTCAGAGAAGCTGTAAAGTGGCTGCGGGCAGAGGATTTTCTGATGGTTTGATAATTTATCAATATAGATCATATAGATATAACAAAACACATCATGAAAATATTTTTCACGAGTGTGATCTTAACCGTAATTTAACAGTCATAATCCCAACAAAAGCCGATAAAACCCGATAATCAGATGAAAAAAAGCTCAACATGAAAAATAATTTCATGCATGATGGATGCTCGCTACTGAGGATGTGATGAGTTGATGGATATTGTCTGGCAATTACGGCAGCAATCGGAGCGCGCGGATGCGCAGGAATCGAGGCTGGCGCGGTTTTTTCTGGCTAAATTGGGTGCGACTGAGCAGGCCACCATGGAAAGTCTCGCCACGCAGGCGGGCGTGAGTCCGGACGTGCTGCGACGCTTTGCCACGTCGGCTGGCTGTCAGGATCTCGATGATTTTCTTCATCAGGTGCGTAAAGCCGGTCAACAGCGGGACGTAGAATTTATTGATGTCATTCGCCAGCGGCAAGCTTCACTAAGCCAGCAGGAGAAACGCGTTGCCGAAGCTATTCTCAGCGACACCGCTTTTGCTGCCTCCGCCACCATCGAACAACTTGCCGGACGTGCCGAAGTTAGCGCCGCCACCATCACCCGCTTTGCCCGTTCGCTGGGTTGCGAAGATATCCGCGATTTACGCATGCGGCTGGCGCGCGCGCCACAGGTGCGAACGAGTAACGCGATTGCGCCCATCGAGGCGATTACTCAGGCGTTAAGTCAGCTATACGCGCAAGCGGAAACGGCAACCTGGCAACGTGCCGCAGAGATGTTGCGCAAGGCCAGAAGCGTGCTGCTGATTGGCGCGTCGGGGCTGCAAACTCCGCTGGTCGCGGAAGTCCATCAGCGTCTGCAAAGCGCCGGATTGGCCATTGCATGGATTCAGGATGACAACCTGCTGAGCATGACGCTGAGCCGTTTACAGCCGGATGATCTGTTGCTGATTCTCGCGCCTGACAAAGTTAACAGCCACGTGCTCAGCGCAGTACATCATGCTCATATTCAAAAAACGCCGGTGATCGCGCTCTGTGCGCAGACCTTAGACCTGGCGAATCAGGCCGATATCTGGCTGCCGCTGCCAGAGGCAAAAAACGCACGGCGTTACGGCATTTTGTTTGCGCTGGATCGGCTGGAAGCGGCACTTTAAGCGTTGGATTACTTAAACAGATCCCCACGATATTTAAACAGCTCTAAATCCGAGGCGATGCCGAGCTTTTTCATGCCGGTCTGCTTGTGAGCGCTGATGGTTTTGCGGCTGCGATTGAGCTTTGCAGCGATTTCGATCACTTGCATGCCATCAATAAAACAGCGGATCACTTCCGCTTCACGCGCCGTGAGCAGTTTACTCAGCTGCGTCACCCGTGAAACCTCATTCGAATCTTCCTGCTGAATAGGACGATCGCGCTTACGGCCAGGCAATTGGCTTAACTGGCTGGCGATGTCATCCGGCAGCGAGCGCTTGCCAGCAGCGATGTTACGGATTGCGGCAAAGTAAGCCGGCGTCTCTTCACGTTTGGTGATGTAGCCCTTAATGCCCAGATGCAGAGCGGCACGGATCACCGCAACACTTTCCATCGACGATGAGAGCAAAATTTTCAGCTGCGGATGATGTGTACGAATGTGCTTGATCAGCGATAAGCCATCCAACTGGTCATTACCCAGAATGTAATCCAGCACCAACACATCGGCGCTGTTCTGCCCCAGCCAGGCCATCAGCGCTTTGCTGGTGCCAAACGTCGCCAGCATGGTGATATCTGGCTCACGCGTGGCAGCGACTTCGAATGAGAAGCGCATCATGGGATGGTCATCCAGCATCACCACCGTAATTTTGTTTGCGTGAAACACTGCCATCTGCCACCTCGGTAACCTGAAACTCATAATGAAAATCTGTTCGTATCAGGCCAGCAATAATTGGCGTGTCTTCAGGCTGTATCGATACGGTTTGACTCAGCATAGGCATTACCGGGACTTTTCTGAAGCGCCGAATGCTTAGGCGCGCGTAGGAAAATACTTATATTATTTTTCATGTACTTACCGCCAACAACCAAGACCTGGCCTGGCTATTTCCATGCAGCATTACGTCAAAATGCAGGGTAGAAAATTTACCGATTATTTGACGATGAAAAACGGACTGCTCCTTTACCTCTTGCTCGCCCTACTGACCTTGGTTTTCATGCCAGGGCTGCCGCATGCGCAAGGACAAGCGCTAACGCTGGCCCCGCGCATTGAAGTCAATCCGCCGCCGGTAACCTTTGCCGCGAATGTACGCGCGTGGCTGCAAACACATCCCGTGGTGCGCGTCGGCGTGTGGGGCGCGTCTCAGCCGCCGGTCAGTTTGGGCATGGAGCGTGGGCAGTTGGCGGGCATAGATGCGGATTATCTGGCGCTGCTTGAATCAACGCTGCAGGTACATTTTGAGCTAGTTCACTATCGCAGCCGTGACGAGGCGATTCGCGCGCTGAACCACAATGAAGTCGGCATGCTGGCGATCTGGACCCCCGATCTCGCGCCGCACACATCGGTGCACGCTTCACTGCCGTGGTTGAACGATCGCGCGGTGGTCGTTACGCGCGCCGGACAGCAAGCGCCGGGCGGCAAGCTGCCATTGCTGGTGATGGACAGCCAAACGCTGCCGGATATTAGCCCTTCGCCAGAAGCGTTTGAGGATTACTATCAGGCGATCAATTCCATCGCCTTTGGCCAATCCAGAGCCGCCGGTTTTAGCCATGCCACCGCCAGCTATCTGCAGCGCAATAATCAACTCGATAATCTGTGGCTGCTGCCGCATCCTTCACTCGGTGAATTCCGGCTCACTTTTGGCGTGCCGGCTGCCGAACCACAATTGCTGAGCGCCATCAATAATGTGCTCACTCATCTGCCGCTGGTCAGCCGTTTGCGCATTGCGCAAGGCTGGGGCATGGATCGTGAAGCAGTACTCGGTCATCCCACATTATCACTCACGTCGCAAGAGCTGGCATGGAGCCAGCAAAATCCCGCCATCACCGTATTGCTGGATGGTCGGCGCGAACCCATCAGTTTTGTCAGCCAGCAAGGTGAACCCTCCGGCCTGGCGATCGATGTGCTGCGCCAAATAAGCGAGCGCTTCGGCTTACAGTTCAACTATCAAATGGCCGAAGACGATGCGCAGCTAACCGCGCTGTGGGTGAAATATCCGCAGGCGATTATGGCCAGCAGCCTGACGGTGCCTGGTGAACCGGAAGCCGCCGATCCATCAATGACTCAAAGCGAACCCTGGCTGGTGACGCCAGCGGTGCTAGTGATGCAACGCAACACCATTCAGCCTGCTTCACTGCACGAGCTGGCGGGCGAGAAAATTGCTATTCAGCAAAATAACCCACTGATTCCGTGGCTGAAAACCTGGTATCCGACTTTGCAGTTGATCATCACCGATACGCTGCAGCAGGCGCTGGTGCTGGTTAATAACGGCGAGGCGCACGGCGCGATTGGATCGCAATTCTCCGTGCAGTATCAGCTGAAGCGCAATCCGTTCCATCGTCTGCATCAGTCACTTTCACTGCCGGTAAAACCGTATAGCGTGGGCTTTGCCGCCCAGCGAGCAGATTCACCTGCGCTTAGCATTCTCAACAAAGCCCTACAACAAACGCCGCCCGACAGACTGATGAGCATGGCCAGCTCCTGGCGTGACACGCTGCTGGCACCGGATCAGAAATCAGCACGCGAATTTTCCCCCACCTTAGTCGCGATCACCATGTTGCTGGCGCTGCTGCTGTTCCTGTTGGTGGGCTGGTGGATTGGTCGATTGTGCCAGTCGCTCAAAGCGCTGCGCGAACGCCTCAACAGTAATCAGACATTGATTCGTCAACTGCAGGAAGCCAAAGCAGAGAATGATCGGGTGCTCGAGGCGCGTAATGCCTTTATGAAGAGCATGGGCCATGAAATTCGCACCCCGCTCAACGCCATTACCGGCCTGCTGGAACTGGAGCTGGAGCGGTTACACAGCCAGCATCAGCACAATGAAAATTTGCAAACGGTGTATGAATCCGCCTGTTCGCTGCTCTCCATAACCGGCGATGTGTTTGATATTTTCCGCGCTGAAGCGCGTGATGAACAGAGCCGCATTCGCGTGGTGAATCTGCCTTCGTTACTGCGCAGCACGGTGGCGCTGTTCCAGCAGCAAGCTGAGGGGAAAGGCTTGCGCCTGCATGTCACACTGGATCCCGATGCGCCGCGCGTGGAGTTTGATCCGCTGCTGATTATCCGCATTACCTCCAGCCTGTTACGCAATGCCATTCAGCACACCCAGCATGGCGATATCACGGTAACGCTTTGCTGCGAAGCGCAGAATGCCAATGGCTATTTACCGCTGGCGATCGCTGTCAGCAACCAGAGTGACGGCCTGCTCGCGCAGCAGTGGCAAGCGTTACAAGGCGCTGATGATTCGCGTGCCTGGGCGGAAACCGGTTTTAGTCTGGCGGCCTGCCAACGCATGGCGCAGGATGCTGGTGCGCAGCTCTTAGTCGAAAGTGTGTCCGGAGAGAGCAATTGCGTGAGCTTGCACTTCTGCGCAGCACCGGTGAAAGCAACATCTATTGCGCCACGCGCTGCGGAACAATCCAGCCTTAAAGTGCTGATTGTTGACGATTATCCGCCTGCTCGCCTGTTGCTGAGCCAACAGCTGCAAAAAGCAGGCTGCGCGGTGCTGAGTGCGATAGATGGCCAGCAAGGGCTGACGCTTTGGCAGCAACATCAGCATGAGATTGGTTTAGTGATTACCGACTGCACCATGCCGCAGATGGACGGATTTGCTATGAGCCGCGCGATTCGGCAACGAGAGAAAAACCAGCAACTGGCCGCGACACCGATCTACGCCTTAACGGCGATGAGCAGTTTTGATGCCGCTGAAGATTGCCGCAAGGCAGGCATTGATGGCTGCCTGACCAAGCCGATTGCGCCAGCAGAGCTACGTGAAATTCTGGCGAACTGTCTACGCACCGAGGAAACCGCATGTTAAAGCGCGTTATTATCTTTGATCGCCATCCGATTATGGTTGAGGGCATTTCTCAACTGATGAGCGCACGCGGCTATGTGATTGCCTGCGCCACTTCCGATGCGGCGCAGTTGATCCACGCATTGCTGCTGGATGAACCGACCTTGCTGATCATGGATATGGCCGGGCTCAGCGTACATCATCTGAAAAAATTGCACGCTGCGCGCCAATGTTGCGGCCCTTTACAGCTGCTGATTTATGCCAGCACTGACAGTTGCTGGCATGAGATTAAAAGGCTGAAGTGGCAGGTGCAGGGCTATCTCAGCAAAGGCTTCGGGGTTGAGATGCTCAACTACGTGCTGAGTGAAATTGAGAAAGGTGAAACGGTGATGATGCGCAGTGCCGATATTACGCCGCACCATCCGCAGGATCAGGCGCTAATTGGCTCGTTGACCAACCGTGAAATGCAGATATTGCGTGAATTAGGCGCAGGAAAAAGCAATAAGATCATCGCCAGTGAACTGCACCTCAGCAGCAAAACGGTGAGCACCTATAAGCGCAGCATCATGCAGAAAATGCACACCGTGAAAGTGAGTGATGTGGTGGATTTCGCCCAGCGCGCTGGCTTTTGACCCTTTACTCCTCTTCGGCAATATCACTCAATAGCGCCGCACTCTCTAGCTTATCCTGATAAGCCTCCAACCGCGTGACCAGCTCGCTACATCGTGGCTGCAATGCTTCGCTCTGCAGCTGTGGATCGCGGCAGGCAATTTCCATCTGCAGGCAGACATCGGCCAGCAGATGCTGATGGGCGATACGCACGCTGCCGGCAATACGGTGCACAAGATCGGCAATTTCCGCACGATGCTGTTCGAGGTTGAGGGTGTCTAACTGCGCCAAATCCTCCGCCAGTGTGGCTACCATCAAATCACGCATCGCCGCTTCCATCTGACGATCAACCTCGCTACTTTCCGGCATTTCAGGAATGGTCACGTCCGCTGGAGAGTGAACCGTGCCGATTGCGCGCAATGCCGCCGCCAGGCTGCTGATCGAGCAGGGTTTAAACAGACAGTTGTTCATGCCAGCTTCCAGGCATCGTTTGATTACCACATGCATCGCATTTGCGGTAAAGCCCATAATCCAAATCGGCTCACGCCCTAAATCTTCCTCCGATTCACGAATAATC
This sequence comes from Pantoea sp. SOD02, assembly GCF_024707505.1. Lineage (GTDB taxonomy): Bacteria > Pseudomonadota > Gammaproteobacteria > Enterobacterales > Enterobacteriaceae > Pantoea > Pantoea symbiotica. Next base: position 509,809 of record NZ_CP102605.1, read on the forward strand.
TCTGTTAGTTGATAACCATTTAACCCCGGCATGTTGCAGTCGGTGATCACCACATCGTAATTGCCACGCTGCCACATCTGCAGCGCTTCATGACCATCGGCAGCCAAATCCGCATGCTGGCCCAACCAACTCAACTGTTTCGCCAGCAGCATACGGTTCGCGGCGTTATCGTCCACCACCAGCACCGAACGGAGCGGCAGTTTTTCACCCTCTTCCGCTTGGTCTTCTAGCTCAAGGCCCTGACTTTCCGCCATCGGCAGCATCAAGGTGGCGCGCGCGCAGGTTCCCACGCCTTTTTCACTGCTCAGCGTTAAGGTTCCGCCCATCTTTTCACAGATGGTACGGCTGATATAAAGACCCAATCCAGTCCCCGCGCGGCGGTTATCGGCCTGGCTAAAAGGTTTAAACAGCGCGGCCTGCTGTTTTTCATCAATACCAATGCCGCTGTCCTGCACTTCAATGACCAGATACACGCGGCCCGCAGCGACATCCTTCTGTTGGGATAACGTTAGCGATACGCCGCCCTGATCGGTGAATTTGATTGCGTTGCTTAACAGATTGGACAGCACCTGCTTGATGCGCAGCGGATCCGCAAGCACCTGCTCCAATCCTTCTTCGGGAATGTGCCTGGTCAGGGTGATATTTTTGTCGATCGCCAGCCCCTGAAACACCTTCATCAGGTTATCGATCAGCTTGCCGGGATGCACCGCTTCCGGATGATATTCCAGCTGGCCGCCCTCAATGCGCGAGATGTCGAGGATATCGCCAATCAGGCCCACCAGACTCTCCGCTGAATCGTACGCCACTTCCAACGCCTGCAAATCCTGCTCGCCGCCGCGCCCTTTTTTCAGCGCCATATCCAGCATGCCAATAATGGCGTTCATTGGCGTGCGGATTTCATGGCTCATGGTCGAAAGAAATACCGATTTGGCGCGGCTGGAATCTTCTGCCCGCTCTTTGGCCTCGCGCAGCTCGGCAAACAGCGCTTCACGTTCGGAGATGTCCATCCACCCGGCGATAACACCGACCACGTTGCCATCGCTGTCATTGAACGGCTGAATCCACTGATAAACGGTTACGCCAATCGAAGAGTCCGGGTTGTCCCACAAGTCATAGCGGCGATCTTCGACGATCGGAATGCCGGTTTTCACCACATCAATCAGTTGATTGTGATAAAACGCCGCCTGTTCAGGCGTGCGTAATCCTGGATGTTCGCGCATGGTTTTGCCCAGCGCTTCTTCATAAATCACGCCGGTTTCCACTAAATAGCGCTGATTGCAGTAGGTCAAACGACCATCTTTATCGCGCAGCGAAACCGGGAACGGCATGCTGGTGACCAACGCCTGAAGTTGCGCCAATTGCACATTCAGTTCGCGACGCAATTCGGCTTTACGGCGGATGATTTGGCGCTGATACAGCGCCCAGCCGATCACCATCAGCATGATCAGCACGAAGAAGATGATGCTGGCGATCAGCACCGCCTGATAGCGCTGCCAGAAGCTGTCGTAAACAATCAGATCGCTGGGCCGCCAGCGGTTAGCCAGCTCCTCAATTTCTACCGGCGGAATACTCAGCAGCACTTTATCGAGAATGCTGCGCAGTTCGGGATCGGCGCGTCCGACGCCAAATGAGACCCACGCGGGTGAACTGCCAATGGCGCTGACCATCTTCAGCTTATTCTGGAAGTGGGTTTTGATCTGATAATCCACCATCACCAGAATATCGACGCCCGCATCCGCCTGGCCCTTTTCCACCTTCGCCATCATTTCCGTGATGTTCTGCACCGGCACAATCTCGATTTCCGGATAACGCGCATGCACCATATTTTCGACGCTGGTGTTGGCGACCATCGCGAGGCGCTTACCGCGCAGATCGGGCAGCGAGTGAATATCGTTGTTGCCGACGCGCGTGGTCAGCGCAAAGGTGCTGCGCAGATAAGGTCGGGTAAACAAAATCTGCTGCTCGCGCTGAGCGCTCGGCGTGAGCGAGGCGAACATATCAAAATCGGCGCTATTGACGCGGTTAACCAGCTCTTGCGAGGTATCAACGGTTTCGAAACTGAAGCGCAAACCGGTTTTTAATGTCACCAGCGTGATGAGGTCGCTGACCATGCCGCGCAATGCGCCACTCTGATCGATGATGGTCATCGGTGCGGCTTTATCCTGGCTGAACATCACCATTTTTATCACCGGATGCGCCACCATCCATTTGCGTTCCGCGTCGGTAAAAGGTGGCGTATTCAGCGATTGATTCATCCCCACCATGTCGGGCTGCCAAATACGTAACAGCTCATTCTTCTCTTCCTGCGGCACGTTGCTGATTGCGCGATTCACCAGCGCCTGAAGTTCTGTCGCCTGCGCGGGAAGCGCAAAGCTGATCATCTTTTGCGGCAACTGGCTGAAGCGCACCATGCGCAAATTATTCAAAAAATTGCGGCTGAGGGAGAAACTGTTGCCCAGATAGACACGCGCGGCACCAAAGGAGACGGCGCTCAGCGCATCCTGATAATTGTTGTACATGCGGAAGTTGGCGTGCGGATAAGCGTGGCGTAACAGACTTAATGGCAGATAGGTATTTACCACGGCAACATCAATGTTGTTGAGATCGCCGGGCAAAGGAACATTATCGTTGACGCGCATGCCGAGAACCGGTTGTTCGCTGGCATAAGGATCAGAAAAAAGCAGCGGACTTTCATCCTGCCGCGCGGTGAGCGAAGGCACCAAATCGATCTTGCCACTTTCCAACGCATTGAGTGCTTGCTCCAGCGACTCAAATTGCTCGATGCGCAGCGTTAAACCGAGCTGTTTTGCTACCAGTCCCGCATAGTCGGCGCTTAATCCTTCATATTCGTCCCGCACGTTAGTCATGCCATAAGGCGGCGACTCGCTGGGAAAAATGCCCATCACTAACTGCTTCTTGTCATGGAGTAAATGACGCTCCGCCGCCGAAAGCACCAGCGGTTTGAGCCCCTCAAATGAGGCGCGAGTCAGCAAATGGAACTCTTTCGCCTGCACAGGAATAAGCGCAGCACAGAGCCAAATCAGGAAAAAGCAGCAAAGCTTACGCATAGCACCGGTTATTTGATCAGGTTGTTACGACGGGCAAAATCGATTAAATCGATCAGCGACTGCGCATTGAGCTTCTGTTTCAGGCGATGCTTATAAGTGCTGATGGTTTTTTCACTCAGCAGCAGTTGTTCGCCAATCTGTTTATTGCCCATGCCCTTGCCAATGCTAATTAACACGCTCAATTCACGATCGGAAAGCTGCTCTAACAAGCCGGCGTCATCGCGATCGCTGTGGGTCTGTTCATACGTTTGATGGGATGATTGCGGAAAAAAGCTGTAACCGCGCATCACCATTTTGATGGCATCTAATAGCTCGCTCATATCATCGGATTTGGTGACGAAGCCATCGGCACCGGCTTGTTTACAGCGCTGGGCGAAATGACTGCTCGACTGCGACGTCAGCACGAGGATTTTAAGCGGCAGATTCAGGGTGCGCAGCCGTTCCAGCACCTGGAAACCATCAATCTTTGGCAGACCAATATCCAGCAGCACCAAATCAGGCAAACATTCCCGTGTTTTTTGAATGGCATCAACACCGTTGTTGGTTTCGGCCACCACTTCCATCTCATTGCGTTCCAGCAACATTTTTACTGCAAATCGGATAACCGGATGGTCATCAACAATGATTACTTTTTTCATAGAAATGAGATCCTGATGACTACGCTGAGCAGGTTATCAATGTGTTCCCAGGGCGGCTTACACTATCCCGTTTTAACAGAATGGTCTGTAGGAAATTACTTATGCTGAAGGTTTACAGACCACAACGATCTCCTTCATCTGAGTAAAGCCCCATTTATCGGCACTGTGGTAACAATATAACTTAGCAGGGAATTTTGCCCAAATGTAAGAAGATGCTGTGCGTTTCTGCAGGAAGTAGCGGTCTCGTAAGAAACGGAATGGTCTGGGGCCAGAGAATTCCTCTGAGCCCAGGCCATGAATGAAAATTCTGATGCGGCATGGCGGGAAATTAATAGTAATTGATGGTGTAAGTCATGGTGGCATTCGCATGCCCCGGCGTTACTTTAGCATCGGTTTGAATATAGCGGGCAAACAACGGCAGGGTAACTATTCCGCTGCCGTTATTAGTGGTGGGATAACGCATTTCACTATTAAATTGCGCGGATGTCCCCGCTCCGGCACTGTTGGTTACTAGTTGGATGCCAACACCTGTGGCGACGTTAGCCTCATTTCTCAAACCAATGATGCCCCTGGTGGCGTCAATAATCGACGTGTTGGGCTTGAGGGTTAATCCCAGCGTGTTCGCTTGCGGTGTTCCCGCCTTACCGCGATCGGTAATTGAATCAGAACCATAGTTTGATTGCCCGCTGTCCATCAGCCCGTAAAAACGCGGACAGTTGGTGAGCCGCAGGCTGGCATCAGTCCAACTGGTGGTTGTGCCGACGCTTTTAAATACCTGACTGGCGTTATAGCTTCCCAGCTGCACCACCGGATTTGGCGTGGTGCAGGTTTGTGAGACCACATTCAGCGTGCCAGTAAAGCTAACGGATGATAAACGCACGCTTGCGCCACTGTCTGGAATGAAATCCATCACGACAGTGGGTAAATCCTGCCCTCGAATGATTCCAGGAGCGATTGGACCGATTTTAATAAATGAGATATCAAAGGAGACTTCAGAGCGATAGGTATAATCAGTATTTACCGGGACGCTGTTGCCGTCTCTTCTATAAGGAAATGCATTCCCACTGTACCAGGCCACAACACCAATCCCCGGAACACCGGTTTCATACACTTTTCCCGCCCAGGCGCCACTGTTCCATGCAGACAACGGTTTAGGGCTGAAGCCGTAACTCGAACGCGCCTCCCAAGACCAGGCGGTGGGATTGCTAGCGCAGTGGACAGTGGGACCGTATGAAGGTTTGAAAAACTGGCGAAACAAGGTGGTGCCAACCGGCACATCTTGCCCCACGGTAATATTTCCGCCCTGAAGAGCCACCGTGGTCATAATGCCAGGCGCTGAAGCATCGGCGGCGCAGGTGACAGCCTGTACCGAAGTGAGCGGTGCCGCCAACAGCAGCACGCTAAATATCCATTTTTTCATACATTATTCCCTGTTATTAACGGCCGCATACCGCATTGAATGACTGCAATCCCGGCGGGCTACTTTTTGCCTCAGGTACACGCTGGTAAAGCAACAAGCAGGATTGCTGCGCTTCACTGCCCCAGCGCACCGTTAATGCGCCCTGCTCCTGTTCCACCAAAGCATATGCCTGTCCAGCCTGGCCCACAGAACCCACCACATTGCCTTTGCTATCCAACACATCGGCACCAAACGGCAGCGGTTTGCCTTGCCAATTTGCGGTGATCAGAATCGGCAAACCGCGATGTGCCTTAAATTTCACCTTCACCACCGCACCTGAATAAGGTGCGATGCGCGATGAGGTATTCTCAAGCTCAACGCCCGCTGACGTACCTTTTGGATCCAGTACGATCTCATTCATCTGATAAGGATTGAGATACGGCACCAGCGCATAGCCGCTGTTATCGACATACACGCCTGGATAGGACGACACGCTCGCGCCCTGCGCACCTTTGGCTTCCACCAATGCATAAGTGTCGCCGGTATATGGGCTTAAAGATACGCCGCCGCTGTGTGCCACGATTGTACCGTTTAGCCCAGCAGAAGCACTCTGATAGCCCTTACCGCTGCTGACCGAACCACTTAGATTGGTTGTCCTGGCACGATATTGTCCGTTCAACGCGCCGCTACTGCCCTCATTTGGTGAGGCATGACGCACCGTCGCGCCATAGCTGAACTGGCTATCATCGCCTGCGGTGCCTGAAAGCGAAGCCTGTTGTCCCCAACGTCCACCGTTATCATGCGAGAGTTCGGTACGCAGCAGTGGCGTATGGCGCTGATTATCGCTACCCAATGGCATGCTGAAGCTCAGCAAGTAACTGTTTTGCGAACTGCCGTAGCTGCTGTAGCTACGGTTGACGGAAATGCCCCATGAGACGGAACCTGTGCGATTGTTATAGCCAAGCTGGAACTGTTTTTCGTTGCCTTCACGATTCCAGTAATCCTGCAGAGATCCGCTGAGGTAGAAGTTACCCCACACATCCGGCAGCGCTTGTCCGGCGGTAACCGAGAAGCGATTTTTGGCGCGATATACCGAATCCAGCCCGGCGCCACGCTGCAACGCATCACGGCTTTGCATCGTCGTCATAAAATCCATAAAGCCGGACGTTGAGAAGCGATAAGCGGCGATTGACAGATTACTGCCGCTTTCTGGCACCGCTTTGCTGTAGCTAACGCGGTAACTTTGTCCGGTCATGCTGGCATCTTGCTGCTTATCGGCACTGCGCAGATGGGTACGCGCCTGAGTAATATCGAAGGCGAAGGCGCCCAACGGTGTACCCAACGCCGTTCCGCCTTGCAGCGCGTAATAATCCTGGCTAGCCTGCAAACCCGCGTATCCGGTGACATCGTTGGTTAAGCCATATTGCCAGGTGCCCTGATAGAGCGCGACGTCATCACGGATGTAGTCGGCACGCAATTTACCCGCCGTCACGTCATAGCGGGATGTGCCTGGACGCAGCAATTGCGCCACCGCTGCGTAAGGCACGCGGAAACTGCTTTTGCTGCCATCCGCTTCATTCACCGTTACGTCGAGATCGCCGCCATAACCGGTAGGATAAAGATCGTTAATCAGGAACTCGCCCGGAGAAACGGTGGTTTCATAAATCACCTGACCTTGCTGGCTCACCGTCACGCGGGCGTTGGTGCGCGCGATGCCGCGAATCTCCGGCGCATAACCGCGCTGAGATTCCGGCAACATCCGCTCGTCACTGGCCAGCTGCACGCCACTAAACGGCAACGTATCGAAGATAATCCCGCTGGTATTTGATTGTCCGACCACCACGCGGCCACGCAGCGGCACCACATCGTGCTGTACAAAGGTATTAAGCGACTGATAGCCGCTGCCGCCTTGTTGCTGCCAGTTGTAGTTGCCGTTATGACGCAGATACCAGCCGCCGATGTTCAAACCCGCATTAATCCCGCCAAAGAAGGATTTATACACTTGTCCCGCCGAGCGGCTGGTGTAGGCATTGGTGGAGTATCCCAGCATCAGCGCCGGAATCCCCGCATCCCACAATGCCGGATCAACATAATCGCGCGGCACGCTGGTCAGGTAGATTTGCGGAATGGAGATGTCGAGGCGCAGCTGGTTGCTGTCGTAGCTCACGCTGGCGTCCGGCAGTACAGAAGTTAAATCGCTGCAATCCGTTTCATTCGTGAGCAAACCCGCAGCTGAAGCTGGCAGCGCCGAGGCGTTAAACGGGATCTTTTTCAGCAACGGCGAAGGTATGCAGGCGCGCACCTGCTTATCCGCCATCTCGCGGAAGTTGATGTCCTGATTGGCAATCAAGTGCTCGTTGACGTACACCAGCGTGCGATAGGTTCCCGGCATTGCCGATGCGCCCTGATTAAAGCGCGCCAGATCGATGGCAGCGCCTTTGCTGACCTGCAAAAAACTGGCGTCGAATTCCGCCTCTTCAGCAGCAAATACCTGCTCTGCGCCACTTAATAACGCAGCAAACACAGCGCTGGCCAACAAGGTGTAGCGCAGCGGCAGAGTAGATTCTCTGGTAAAAGTCATAAGCGTGCCTTCCGGCACGTCTTGGCATGCCGGCTATAGGAGATTGAAATTCAAGAGAGAAATTATTTGATTGCAGCGGTAAAAGGCTGAACGGCACCGAAATCGTTAACGTATTCACCGCTGACGTTGGCACCCGCACCCGCGTTGATCTTCAACGTGAGCGAGGAGAGCGGCGGCACCATTTCACCGTCAATGGTGTGTCCATTTACCTTCACCGTCACCAGCGAGACATTGTAAGGCGTTGGATTGCTGGCCTTTAGCTGACCGTGACTTACAGACCAACTCAACGATTTCACCGCTTCATTGGCATCACCTTTCAGGCCAGCCGGACGGTAGAACAGTTTGATACGCGTGCGGAAAGCCATCTGTAACGTGTTGAGTTCTGTTTTGTCTTTGGTTTTCGCCGGAATCTCCAGCACGTTCAGCCATGACACCGATTCACGATCGTGGGCAAACACGCCTGGATTGGTCAGCGACAGGCGTAATGTCTGCCCTTTTCCGGCATCAACACGGTTCACCGGTGGCGTGATGATGTAAGGCGTTTGAATGTTCTCTGGCGTCGCATTGGCATCCCCGTTATCAACCCAGCTTTGGATCAAAACCGGCGACGCACCCACGTTCTTCATTTGCACGGAGACTTCTTTGTCATCCTGATGATAAATAACGCGCGTACCCGTAATAACGATGCTGGCCAAAGTCTGGCCGCTGATGAAGGTGGCGCAAAGCAAAGCGAATATAGGCAGGGTTTTGCTAATGGAGATGTTCATGCGGGAATCCTGAGAAAGAAAGGTGGGATTGCTCCCACCTGACGGTGATTACTTGTACATAATCGAGTAAACGACGCTGCTTTTTACCAGCCCTGCGGTGGTAGCACCTTCAGCGTAATACTGCACCGCGTAAGGCAGAGTTGCGCTACCAGTCGCGACGCTGGCGTAGGTGTTTTTGGTGATCTGGTTTTGGTTGCCTGCCTGAATCACGCTTGAGTTAGCACCATCCAGCAGCTGCAAGCTGACGTTGGTTGCGCCACCGGTGGTGGTGTTCTTCAGACGGCCATTGACGGTGTCAACCGTTGCGCCCGCTTCGAAGAATGCCGCAGCGGTTTTCAGCGTGCCCGTACAGTTGGTCAGCGCCATGTTGAAGCCGGTACGACCCGCAACCTGAGCTGCGGTTTTCAGCTGGTTAGTTGACACTGTTGGCAGCACGACAGTGGCGTCTGCCGCCTGGCCATCAACGATAACGTCACAGGTGCTGGCGGTCAGTTCACCGTTGAAGGTGATGGTGCCGGTGGAAGCAGCCTGAGACGACGCGCTCATGACCAGCAGAGTCAAAGCGGAAGCAGCGAAGAGTGATTGAGTAATTTTGCTCACGAGAAAAAATCCCTGTTTATCGTTTTTACATGGAGGCTAATTGCTCCGGTCCTCAGACTGAGCTTCCTCAATAAGACCTGGTGCTGCTTAAGGGAAGTCGTCTGTCTGATGAAGCAAAGTTTACGGTTAGCAGGGAATGTCAGATATCGGAGCGGAGGCCTACATTTGTCAAACAAGGCTGCAAATTATGTAGGCGCTTATGTCAGGTTTTGTAGTCTTATGTAAGCTGTCGGATCGCCATTTATGGCGACCGATTCACGATTACGGACGCGCGTGCAGAAAACAACCGATGCTGGCATTGAACTCTTCAACCGCATCACGTACTTCGGACCACAGGTTGGCTAATAGGGACAATTCAGGGGGAGACGACAGGCAGGCCGTTTCTAACTGGCGACAGGCATTTTCGGCACGATGTGCGCCAGTAATCTGCGCGGCACCGGAAATACGGTGCACGCTTTTGGCTAATTCACCCCAATCCGCGCGGGCATAAAGCGCTGCAGCTTCGTTTAAATCCGTAGAATTACTTTTCAGCGTCATGGCAAGCATGGCGCACAGCAGGGATTCATCGTGACCGGTTAACGAGCGCAGACGTTCCAGGCTGAGTAGTGAATCTAAGGATTTTGCAGATTTAGCCAAGAGAGCCTCTTTCTGTGCAACACAGCACACTAATCGAGATGATGACGGCGCGCAAAATCGATTAATTCGAGTGTAGAACTCAGCGCCAGTTTGGTCAGGATGCGGGTTTTGTAAGTACTGACGGTTTTATTGCTGATATGCATGATCTCAGAGATATCGATCACTTTCATACCGCGCGCCAGATGCTGCAGAACCTGAAACTCGCGGCTCGAAAGATTTTTAATCGCATCGACTTCCGCTTCGGGCATTTTATTGGTGCCCTTATTATCGCGGCGCTTTAGCGGGAAGTAGCCGTAACCGCGCATCACGGCGCGCACCGCATCACCTAACTCTTCCAGATTATTACGCTTACCGACAAATCCATCGGCGCCGGTGCTCATACAACGGCTCAAATAGTGGTCATCATCGCGAGCGGTTAATACCAGAATGCCACCGCGATATTCCGCTGCGCGTAACTTCACGATCAGCTCAATGCCGCTCAGTCCAGGAATATCGAGGTCAAGCACGATGAGATCAGGATGGTGTTCGTTGATCATTTTCAACGCCTGATGGCCCTCATCGGCTTCAGCCACCACGGTATGCCCATCTTTTTCCAGCAAAATACGTACGGCAAGACGTGCGACTGGATGATCATCAATTATCAAAATACTCGCCATCTTCACCTCTCCTAAGACGACAGTCATTGTCCCATGTAGTTTAAAATAACTTACCAATAAAACAATCAGATAAGCGGTGCGATATTCCAGATTCCGAGGAAATGTCCTACAAATCTGACGAAATGGATGACGAGTCAAACTTGTAAAAGTAAAACGATCGGTTTACTTTTTAAGTATGAAAAAGAAACTGGATATCATTAATGCCGCTGAGCGGCTGTTCTATCTCAACGGCTTTCATGCCATCAGCACCGATCGCATTTGCAGCGAGGCGAACGTCTCGACGCGCACGCTGTATCGCCATTTTCCCTCGCGTGAAGCGCTAACGGCTGCGGTGCTGGAGACGCGTCAGGATCGTTTCTTTGCCGCATTACCGCCGCCGGAACATGCGCAAGCGGTCAGCCAGATGTTTGATGCGATGGCCGACTGGATGCAGCAATACGGCAATAACGGATGCTTATTTCTTAAAGCGTGGGGCGAATATGCTGGAGAAGATTCCGCTTTAGCCGAACAGGCGCTGGCTTACCGTCACAAGATGCGGGATTACATTGCGCGCGCCATTAAGCAGGTGATCGGCAAGCAGCATCTTGCGTTAGCGGATGCGGTGTGGCTGCTGTTCGAAGGTGTTCTCACTTCAGCGCTGATCATTGGTGCGTCGCAGGCGTGCGAAACCGGTAAAAACGCAGCTCTGCAGCTTATCGCACTCAGTGAAAAGTCATGAAGGGCACGACGCTCGGCATCACCGGATTTTCTCTTATCGCCGTCACTTACGGCATGGCGCGTTTCGCCTGGGGCCTGATGATGCCCGAAGTGATGCACGACATCCCGTTCACGCCGCGCGTTTCCGGCGTGCTGTCAGCCTGCAGCTTTGCCGCTTACTGCGTGGCGGTGCTGATCGCGCCGATGATGACCGCCCGCGCGGGCCCGCGTTTTCCTGCTGCCGTTGCCGCGCTTTGTGCCGCATTGGGTTTGCTGATTATCTCGATCGCGGTTTCAGCGTGGATGCTGGGCGTGGGATTGTTTATCGCCGGCATGAGCGCCGGTCTCGCCTCGCCTGCATTAGCGAGCGCCGTCAGCCAGCGCATTGAGGCTGAACAGCAGCCGCAGATGAATACCGTGATTAATGCCGGGACCAGCATGGGGATTATGCTGTCTGTGCCAATTTTGTACTGGCTGCCCGGCGGCTGGCGCGTCGCCTGTGGCGTTTTCGCCGCACTGGCGTTGATCTGTCTGATGCCGATTTGGCGCCAGCTGCCCCATCAAAGTGAAAACAGCGGACATGAATCCTGGTTAAACCATATGCGACAGCGTTCTCTGCAGAAACTCATTATCATTGCGTTAATTAGCGGCATCGCCAGCGCGGCATGGTGGAGCTTCGGTCCGGATTTGCTGCATCACATTGACGTCAGCGATCGCATAGTGAGCCTGCTGTGGCTCATGGGTGGCGCAGCAGGCATTATCGGTGCCTTCACTGGCCCGATGGCGAAATGGATAGGGATGAAGTGGGTTTATTGGCTGTCGCAGTGCTGCCTCGCCGTTCCCTTACTGCTTCTGGCGATCAGCCATCACTATTCAATCTGGCTATTTCCCGCCGTGGCACTGGGTGGCGCTGCATACGTTACGCTCTCGGGCGTGTTGCTGGTGTGGGGAGCAGCAGCAACGGAAAATGCCCCCGCCATCGGCGTAGGCATTCTGTTCTTCATGTTGGCTACGGGTCAGGTCATTGGATCGCTGCTGTTCGGACAACTCTATGCGCAGGCTAGCGCGTCGACCGCATTAATGCTGTTTGCCGCGCTACCCTTGCTGATGATGTTGATTATTCGTCGTTAAACGGATCTTTTTTGTCATCTTCACTGTCATCTCGCGTTCTCGGGATCTCACCGTGTTCACTGGGATTGTCCTTAGCGGGATGTTTTTCGTCATTCACGTCACGTTTATCTTTTGGGTGATGGCTCATCTGCAGCTCCTTGGTTAATCACCCATAAAGTGTAGTTGATCTGGATGGGGAGATAAGTTCGCCCCACACGCTTACTGCAACGCTTTCAGGATCTGCATCGCCGCTTTAACCCGCTCGGTGTTGGGATAATTTTTGTTCGCCAGGATCACAATGCCGACCTGCTTCTCTGGGATGAAGGCGACGTAAGCACCGAATCCGCCCGTTGCGCCGGTTTTATGCACCCACGACGCTGTTACACGCGGATGAGCTTTCGCATCCCGAACCGGCTGCGGACCGAGCGCTACCTTGTTATCTGCGCCCTTCACTGCCATCTCTGCCTGAGCGGGCCAATCGAGCATCTCCCAACCCAAACCCTGATATAACGCATCGGTACGATAGAAACGCGTTTGCGCGAAATTCAGCGCCTGCTGCAGCGTTTTGTCTTTTACCTGCTGCGGATCCATATTGGCCTGCATCCAGCGCGCCATATCTTTAATCGACGACTTCACGCCATAGGCTTCGGCATCCAACATGCCCGGCGACACGCGCACCGGCTTGCCTTCGCGGTAACCCCATGCGTAAGCATCCTTCTCGCTGTCGGGCACGGTGATAAAGGTGTGCTTAAGCTGCAGCGGCGTAAACACGCGTTGCTGCATCGCCTGCTCAAATGTCAGCCCGCTGGGTTTCGTCGCCAGCCAGCCAAACAAGCCGATGCTGCTGTTAGCATACTGACGCGTGTTGCCCGGCGCCCACTGCGGTTGCCACTGTTGATAGAAGTTCGCCAGCGCCTTTTCATCGGTCACCGCATCGGGAATCTGCAGCGGCAAACCGCCGGCAGTGTACGTCGCCAATTGCAGCAGCGTGATGTCACGCCACTGCGGCGTATTCAGCGCCGGCCAGTATTTGCTGGCGCGATCGCTCAGTGCGATCTCGCCTTTGTTCACCGCGACGCCACTCAGCACGCCGGTGAAGGTTTTACTCACCGAACCGAGTTCAAACAGCGTCTCTTGCGTGACCGGACGCTGCTGTTTTTCATCCGCCATACCCCACGTAAAATAGTGCGGCTGGCCTTTAACCACCACCGCCACGGCCATACCGGGAATCGCTTGCTGCTGCATCAGCGGTTTGATGGCCTGATCAACGATGGCGTCCACCTCTGGCGTCGCGGCGAACGTCATTGAGCACACCGATGTCAGTGCTGTTGCTATCAAAGTTTGAGAAATCAATTTCACTGTTATTAACCTTCCGGGTTGTTGTTCCGCGGGCAGTTTGCCCAATTTGACAGGCAGCAACAAACTGTTAATTTTAGCGTCAGACAATAGAAATTCTTACAGGTCGCCGCATGACTCGCCCTTATATCCCACTTAACGCGCTTAGAGCCTTTGAAGCCGCCGCACGTCATCTAAGTTTTACTAACGCTGCTATTGAGCTGCATGTAACCCATGCAGCCGTGAGCCAGCAGGTGAAATCACTGGAGCAACAGCTTGGCTGCCAGCTGTTTGTACGGGTATCGCGCGGATTGATGTTAACCACCGAAGGCGAAAGTTTGTTGCCAGTATTAAACGATTCATTCGATCGTATTGCCGATACGCTGGACCGCTTCTCATCGGGCCAAATGCGCGAGAAATTAAAGGTCGGCGTGGTGGGAAGCTTTGCCACCGGTTTGCTGTTGCCGCGTTTAGAGGATTTTAACCGCCGCTTTCCGCACATAGAACTGCAACTCTCCACCCACAATAATCGCGTCGATCCAGCCGCCGAGGGCCACGATTACACCATTCGCTTTGGCAGCGGCGCCTGGCACGGCACCGAGGCGCAGTATATTTGTTCGGCCCCGCTATCGCCGCTGTGTAATCCGGCCATCGCCCGGCAGTTGCAGCAGCCTGCAGACGTGCACAAATTCACTCTGTTGCGATCGTTCCGCCGTGATGAGTGGAGCCAATGGCTGCACAGCATTAATGAACATGCGCCATCGCCTGCGCATCCGGTGATGATTTTTGACTCGTCACTAACGATGATCGAAGCGGCATTACTGGGCGCGGGGATTGCGCTGGCACCGGTGAAAATTTTCAATCACCTGCTGCAAAGCGAGAAGCTGGTGCGCCCTTTCGCCGCAGAAATTGATCTCGGTGGCTACTGGTTAACGCGTTTGCAGTCGCGGCCAGAAAGCGCCGCGATGATGGCGTTTTCTGGTTGGTTGATGAATGCGTTGCATTGATGTGCACCAGACGCTGTAGGGTCGCCATTCATGGCGACCGATTCACCTACTGCACATTTATCTGTTTCGCTTTCGCCAGCGTGCGCGCAAGAATTGAGGAATACAACGGTTTGCCGCCGAAGAATTGCGCGGCCAGCGTCGCGCCGAGACAGGTAATGATCATCGGCAAAATCAGCTGATAATTGTTGGTCATCTCCAGCACCAGCACAATGCCGGTCAACGGCGCACGCACCGAGGCCGCAAACAGCGCACCCATACCAGCTACAGCAAAGGTTGCCGGCTCCAGATGCAAACCCGGCAACCACTGCATGCAAAGTTGACCAAAGCAGGTACCTAACAGCGTACCCAACGTCAGCATCGGGGCAAAAATACCGCCCGGCGCGCCGGAGGAAAAACAGCAAATTGTTATCAACGTGCGCAGTGCGAAAATGACAAAGAGCGCCAGCGCGCTGTAAGCTCCGCTGGAGAAATCAGGAATCAGCGCAATCCCGCCGTTAATGGCTTGTGGCAGAAACAGGCCAATCACGCCACACATCCCCGCCAGCAAACTTCCCCACAGCACCCACGATGCCACGCGGCCTTTATGTAAGCGCTGAAACTGATCCTGCGCGAGGAAAATGAAGCGGTTAAACGCCACGCCGCAGCCACCAAATAACACGCCCAACACTAAATAAAGCCACAGCGTATTGGTTGGCGCATCCTGCAGCTGACCAATATTAATGATTGCTTCATTGCCATTACACACGCGGAAAACAATGCTGGAAACGATAACGCCAACAAACACCGCTTTGATGGAAATCAGGCTGTAGCGAAACTGCGGACGCATCTCTTCGATAATAAACAGGATGCCTGCCAGCGGCGCGTTGAAAGCGGCCGACAAACCAGCTGCAGCGCCGGTTGCCAGCAACGTGTGACGAGACTCAGAAGATTTTACGCGGAACAGATCAACACACATGCCGCCGATATTGCCGCCCAACTGCACGGTTGGTCCTTCGCGACCCAGCACCATGCCCGATCCTAACGCACCCATGCCGCCGATAAATTTCACCGGCAGCACGCGCCACCAACGTACCGGCCGGAGTTCCTCCAGCGCGCCTTCAATTTCGGGAATGCCCGATCCGCCCGCTTCCGGCGCGAAACGTCGCACCAGCAAGTAGCCGACAGCGCCTAATAGCGCCGAGAGCAGAAACGCGCCGGCGATTTTCACCAGCAGATTGTCACCCGCATCATCAAGCCAGCTTAAGCGCGTATGCACCACCAAATTGACGGCTTTATCAAAGGCCACGCCAACCAGGCCGGTTAACACACCGACCAGCGCGGCCAGCAGCAACAGCGCGACGGGCGTTTTGTCGCGGCGTAATAGTTTCTGCATCAATAAGAAGCGCCCAGCACGTAATATCGTGTTGGGCTCTGCGGAGTGACCATTGGCAGGCATGCAAATCCTCTGTTTTCGTAACAGTGTTCAAACGTAAGTTTGAGAAAAGAGGCATTAGCATACTGAGAATGAAGTGATTTTTAACCCAGGAATTCGCAAGCGGATTTTTCAGTTTGGAAGAGGCTAGCTGCATTAGCCTCCTCCACAGGGAATTAATCCTGCTCTTCAGCAATCAGCGTCAGTTTTTCGTCGGTGGCTTTTTCTTCTTCCAGCGTTTCACCCAATAACTTCGCGGCTTCCTGATAATCCAGTTTCAGGGCTAACGCGCGCAAAGTACCGTAGGTGGCGATCTCATAATGTTCAACCTTCTGCGCAGCACCGATCAATCCGGCATCGCAAACCGGCCCTTTCTCCACTTCATCGATGATCTCCTGCGCTTCTTCAGCCAATCCTTCCAGCGCATGACATTTCATCCGTTTGATCTGCACACCTTCAGTGAGCTCAACCAGTTGATCGATACGTTCAATTTGTCCGCGCGTCTCTTCCAGATGCTGTTTAAAGGCCGCAACCAGATTAGGATCGGTGGCTGCACGAATCATTTTTGGTAACGCTTTAGTGATCTGTTTTTCTGCGCTGTAAATATCCGAGAGATCATGCACAAACAGATCGTGCAGTGTTTTAATCGTCATAATATTGCCTTTTGATAAAGTAGGATGTCAGGTAGGTAAAACGTGGGCGAGAAGGAATAATAGATTGCGCCGACACATAAGACTGACTTAATTCTGGCGGACATTACACAATTAACAAGCGAAGCCTTAAAAATAAACACCACGCATTGTTTAATTCATTGCCAGAATTAAAGGAGGTCAAGCGGAGACATAATCATGAAAAAGCCAAGGCAACCCGAACTCAGCGGTGAAATTATTCACGAACGTGCTTTACTCCCACTCGGTTTAATTTCTCTTTACGAAGTCATCTTCAATAACGGCAAATATGCCGTTATGCGACTGGATAAAGATCAACCATTTCATCAGGGTGACATTTTTAAACGAATAAATGATCGCTGGTATTGTGATGAAAAATTAATACATCCACTGGGATTTCAGTTTGTCGATCGGGCTGAAGCGCAGCGGTCATTTATCGAATATGAGCGATAATATTATATTGCTGTTTTCATATTATAGAGTGAACAGTGGCAAGCTGGTTCGGTTGCGCGGGAGGCAATGACATCCAGAAATTAACCCCCATGCTGGTCTCATATTCTGCGTGTGACTCAAGGAAAATATGCTCACCGCTGCGCGACTGCCCGCCGTAAAGCCAGCCGCCCTGCACCTCGCCATTATCAAATTGCACAATGCACTCCTGCTTGTAGCCCGGCGCTTGTTCATTTAAATCAATCCATTCAAGAATATGGCGCATGCGTCTATACCTCAGCAATAAACAGTGATTTACAGTGCGGGCACAACATAGCCTGCCCGCGCGCTTGTTTTAAGGACGATTGCGGGCAGAATTTTTTACACACTGGACACTGCGTTTTTATTTCCCGGCGCGATAAGCCTTCTAAAAATTGATTTAACCAGCTCATGATTTTTTCCTTTTTCAGTTAACTTATTCTAACACACCTCACTTTTTTCACTGCAACTAACACTTGACAACATTGTTAATGATCTTCAACCCCATCATTACGCTCAGTTAAATATTTTAAATTAACTTTTATCTTATAAAGCCAAACGTTAAATCACTTTAAGGCTATACTCAGAAAAGATAGATATTTCCCTCGCCCTTTCTTATACCGTCAATCTTCCTGTTGATAGTGCTGACTTTTATAATCCATTGGATTTTTTGCGACGCCATTATGAAAAATAAAATTCCCACCGGATCAATCATCGGCAGTAGTGCGCTTCCAGCAACGGCACGCGCTAGTCTTGAATTATTGCCTGACAGCGGCATCTATCAGGCGAACCGGCCAGACGTTTTTTCCGAACAGCAAATGGCAATATATGGCGAGCGACTGGCAAAGACGCATCATCTTTCTGACGCCAAAAAAAGTTATAAATTATTGCAGCGGCTGACTGAAAACGAACAGGCGCTGATAAAAAGCGCAGAAATATTAAGTACCGGTGATAAGCGTAATCTGACGCCGGCTGGCGAGTGGCTTTTAGATAATTTTTATATCATCGAAGAACAAATTCGTATGGTACGCCATCTTTTGCCGACCAAATTTGGTCAGGGTTTACCCGCGCTTGAAGAGCCCGCCCACGCTTTACGTATTCAGGCGATTGCTGATGAGATGATCAGTCACAGCGACGGCCGCTTAGAATCGACGGTGCTGGCGACTTTTATTCATGCTTATCAGCGGATTACGCCGCTGCTGATGGGAGAACTGTGGGCGCTTCCCGCCATGCTGCGTTTTGCGCTGCTCGATAACCTCGCGCGCATTGCGCAAGGCGTTGCCGAGATCCATCAGGAGCGAAGCCAGGCCGAAGCGTGGATAAATGAGATCGTTCATCACTCCGCTAAAGACGCCACGCGGGTGATTCAGGTCATTGCCGATATGGCGCACAAAAACAGCCAGCTTTCAGGCGCGTTCGTCGCTGAACTGGCGCGCAAGCTGAATGGTCAGAATCACTCGCTAGCGCTGACGTGGGTGGAGCAACATCTGCTGAATACCGGGCGCAATACTGCGGATGTGATTGAACAATTTAACCGTCAGTTGGCACTGAGCCAGCTCTCAGTAAGTAACAGCATTGCCGGATTGCGCCAGCTCGGCGAAATCAACTGGCAGGATTTAGTCGAATCACTCAGTCTGGTTGAGCAACTACTGCTAAAGGATCCTGCCGGCATTTATCCGCAGATGCATTTTGACAGCCGCGATCAGTACCGACACGTGGTGGAAGAGCTGGCGCGTCAGAGCGCGTTTGATGAACTTAGCGTGGCTAATCAGGTGCTGGCGCTGAGTCATCAGCCCGAATTACCACCGCGCCAACAGCATATTGGTTACTTTTTGCTGGATAAAGGACGCGCACAGCTTGAGCAACAGTTAAAGCCGCGCCGCTCCTGGCTCAATCAGGCGCGTCACCATCTCAGCCAAACACCGCTGCTCTCCTGGCTTGGCAGCCTCACCTTATTGACCACCGCCTTCAGCGCCGAAGCGCTGTTTTTCACCCATCAGGCCGGGATGTCGGTGGTGCTGTGGCTGTTGCTGGTACCGGCGGTGATCATCATCAGCAGCCAGCTCGCCTTACAACTGCTCAGCGAAGTGACAACCCGCACCCGCCATCCGGTTCCCCTTCCGCGACTCGATTATGAGCTGGCGGTGCCGGATAGCGATCGCACCTTGGTGGTGATCCCTTGCTTGATCAGCAGCAAACACGGCACCGATACGCTGCTTCGCTCGCTGGAAACCAGCTATCTCGGCAATGCGCTCGACAACATCACCTTTGCGCTGCTGGCCGACTTCACCGACAGCGTGGACGAACATCAGGTTGATGATGATGAAATCATTGGTTACGCAGTGCTGAAAATTCAGGCGCTTAACCGCCGTTACAGCAGCAAGTCGCACCACGATGTGCTGTTTTCGCTGCTGCATCGTAATCGGGTGCATAACCCTTCGCAGGGCGTTTGGATGGGTTATGAACGCAAGCGCGGCAAACTGCATGCGCTCAATCGCTGGCTGCAAGGTGAAGCGGAGATGTTTAACGTTATCGTCGGTGCCAGTCAGGCGCAGATGCGCACGGTGAAATACGTCATCACGCTTGATGCCGACACCATTCTGCCGCGCGAAACCGCACACAAGCTGATTGGCATCATGGCGCATCCACTTAATGCGCCGGTATTTGACGATCGCCTGAACCGCGTGGTGGAAGGCTACGCCATTCTGCAGCCGCGTCTGGCGGAAGAGATCCCGCCCTTTGGGCAAGGCCGCTACGCGCGGCTCTCCAGCAGCGTACCGGGCAACGACGCCTATTCATCGATGTCTTCCGATATCTATCAGGATCTGTTTGGCGAAGGTTCGTTTGTCGGCAAAGGCATTTACGATGTGGCGGCCTTCACTCGCGCGACGCGCAATACCTGCCCGGAAAATCTGGTGCTGAGTCACGATCTGCTGGAAGGCTGTTACGCGCGTTCCGGCGTGGTCAGCAATGTGGTGCTGTATGAACACTATCCCGACAACTATCTCAGCGATGTCGCGCGGCGTTTCCGCTGGGTGCGCGGTGACTGGCAGCTGCTGAACTGGTTAAAACTGCGCGTACGTCTCGAGGATGGCGGTTATCAGGCCAATCCGCTAAGCGCGCTTTCGCGCTGGAAATTGTTCGATAACCTGCGTCGTAGCCTGGTGGCTCCTGCCTTGCTACTGCTGATGTTTCTGGCCTTCACTTGGGTAGCGAATCCGCCGTTTTGGCTCGGCTGTATTGCGCTGTTCCTGCTGCTGCCCAGCGTGCTTGCACTGAGCATGGAAGGCATGCGCAAAAGCAAGAAGCGCGCCTGGCAACATCATCTCACTATTTTGTCCTCGGATGCCTTGATGCGCCTGAGCCGCGCAGGACTGACACTGGCGGCATTGCCACATGAAAGCTACTGGTCGCTGAAAGCGATCATCGTCACGCTGTGGCGATTGAACGTTAGCGGGCAGTTTCTCCATGAATGGAAAAGCGCGTCGGCGGGCAGTTCATCGCCCACGCCGTCACTGCGCCATTTTTATCAGGCGATGTGGTTTAATACGGCGGCAGGCGTTGCACTGTCACTTTTAACCGCGTTGATCAATCCACAACTGATCGCATTAGCGCTGCCGCTTTCCTTGCTGTGGCTGATCACGCCGTGGCTGTTATGGCAGTTGAGTAAACCGGCGCAATCGCGGCAGAAAAAACTCTCCGCAGAGCAGCAGCAGTTTTTGCGCCAGACCGCGCGCCATACCTGGGCATGGTTTGAAGATTTCGTCATCGCCGAGCATAACCACTTGCCGCCGGATAACTTCCAGGAAGTGTTGCAGCCGGTGGTGGCGCACCGTACTTCGCCGACCAATATCGGTCTGTCGCTGCTGGCTAATTTAACCGCGTGGGATTTCGGCTACATCACGCAGAAGCAGGTAATTAGCCGTTCGCTCGCCACGCTGGATAGCCTCGATCGCATGGAGCATTTCCGTGGACATCTCTACAACTGGTACGACACTTACACGCTAAAACCGTTAAATCCACGCTACGTTTCTACTGTCGATAGCGGCAACCTCGCTGCGCACCTCGCCACTTTGCAAGCGGGCCTTGCGCAGTGGAAACATCTGCCAGTAATCGCTTTACCGGTGATCATGGCTGGTCTGAATGACACCTTGATGCTGGCCAAAGCGCAAATGGGCACAGAGCGTCACGATCGTTGGGATGAGCTAGCCGAGCAGTTTGTTGCGCTGCAACAAGTCGCACCCGCCGCGATTGCCAATCATCTTTCATCGCTGATCGCGCTGAGTGAAATTCTGCTGGCACAGCTCAAGCTGCCGCCGTCGCAGGTGAAATGGTTTGAACGCTTTATCCATCAGCTCAGTGATTTCCAGCAAGAGTGGATGCGCTATTTCAGCTGGATCGGGCCGGATGATGTGCTGCCTGACGCTTTGCCCTCGTTGCTGTGGCTAAGTGAATTAAAGCTTCATCGTCCCGGCCTTAATGCTCAGCTCGCCGCTTCCGTGATGTGGGCCGCGCGAGAACGCATGGCGACCTTGCTGGAGCTGGAAGGACGTCTGGAAGATCACGCTAAAATGGACTTCCGTTTTCTCTATGTTGAAAAAAACGCGCTGCTCAGCGTCGGTTACAACCTCGACAGCGGCCTGCTCGACAAAGGCCATTACGATCTCTTCCCCTCCGAAGTGCGCCTGACGCACTACTACGCCATCTCCGCCAATCAGCTGCCGGTAAAAAGTTGGTTCGTACTGGGCCGCTTGTTTACCCAGCTGGATAACAAACCTGCGGTGATGTCGTGGAGCGGCTCAATGTTTGAGTATCTGATGCCGCATTTGGTGATGCCGGTTTACCCGGATACGCTGCTGGAGAAAATGGCGCTCTCGGCGGTGAAGCAGCAGATCGCCTCTGGCGACGCCGCACAGATTCCGTGGGGCGTTTCCGAATCGGCCTATGCCGCTTTTGATGACAACCAGAACTATCAATACAAAGCCTTTGGTACGCCCGAGTTGGGACTAAAACGTGGCCTCAATAATGACCATGTGGTGGCGCCCTACGCCTCGCTGCTAGCGCTAATGGTGCTGCCGCATCAGGCCAGCGACAACCTGATGCGGCTAAAAAAAATGGGTGCCTGCGGCAAATACGGTTTCTACGAAGCGCTTGATTTCACCGCACATCGGCTGGCGCGCGGTCAGCAATTTGTCGCGGTAAAAACCTACATGGCGCATCACCAGGGAATGGGTTTTCTGGCGATCTCGCATCTGCTGCATGAAGCGCCGATGGTGGCGCGGTTTATGTCCAGCGCGCGCTTTCAGTCTTCTTACTTACTGCTGCAGGAGCGCGTGCCGGATGACATTGAGCTGTATACGCCGCGTCGTCAGTTTGTTGACACCAGCGAGATCAAGCCGCGTTCGGACACGCCTGAACTGCGTGAGTTCAGCGGTTCGGCTGCGCACTTGCCGCAGCTGCAGCTGCTGTCGAATGCCAATTATCATGTGATGGTGACGCAATCCGGCACCGGTTACAGCCAGTGGAAAGGATTGGCGTTAACCCGCTGGCGCGCCGATGGCACCAGCAATCAACACGGCATCTTCTGCTATATCCGCGATCGTCAATCCGGCGAGCTGATCAGCCCGACGTTCCAGCCGAGCGGCGATGCGCGACCGCAACACATTGCGCGCTTCACCGATGCTGGCGCTGAGTTCGAGTCGCGCGCTGAAACCCTCAGCACGCACACTCTTGTTGTGGTGTCGCCAGAAGATGATGTGGAGATTCGCCGCATCGTCCTCACCAACCATTCACGCCAGCTGCGTGAGATTGATATCACCAGCTATGCCGAAGTGGTGCTCGCCTCCGCCGCCAGCGATATGGCGCATCCGGCGTTCAGTAACCTGTTTGTGCAAACCGAGATTGTTACCGAACTGGAAGCCATTTTGGCGCATCGCCGCCCACGTGATGAGAAAACCGAGCCGGTATGGATGTTCCACGCGCTGCTGATTCACGGCACCAGCGAGCGTGATACGCATTATGAAACCGACCGCGCGCGGTTTATTGGTCGCGGCAGAACCACCGCCAATCCGCAGGCTATTGCAGCGGAAGGCGTACTCAGCGGCAGCGCCGGTGCGGTGCTCGATCCACTGATGTCGATTCGGCAGAAAATCGCGCTCAAACCGGGTAAATCCATCACCCTCGATCTGGTGTACGGCGTCACTACGCAGCGTGACGCCTGCCTTGGGTTGATTGAGAAGTATCGCAACAATGTCTATGCCAATCGGGTATTTGAAATGGCGGCTTCGCACAGTCAGGTGGCGCTGCGACAGCTGAATATCCTCGCAGAAGATGCCAGTTTGTATAACCAGCTCGCCAGCGCGGTGATCTTTGCCAGCCCTGAAATGCGCGGCGACAGCCAGCGTATGCAGCAGAATCGTCTGGGGCAAACCTCGCTATGGCGCTACTCCATTTCAGGCGATCTGCCTATCGTGCTGGTACGCATCGAAAACGGTACGCAGCTTAGCCTGGTGAGCAATCTGATCAAGGCGCATCAATACTGGCGTCAGAAAGGATTAACGGCGGATTTGGTGATCCTTAACGGCGAGCAAGGCGGCTATCAGCAGCTGTTGCAGAATCAGCTGATCAAGATGATTTCATCCGGCGAGGTGCAGTTGCTGGCAGACAAGCCGGGCGGCATCTTCCTGCGTCAAAGCGATCACTTTGCGGCCGAGGACGTTACGCTGTTACTCAGCGTGGCAGCCGTGGTGCTGGAAGGCCGCAATGGCAGTTTGGCCGATCAGTTGACGGTGCTGTTAAAACCGCAGCCGGTTGCGCCGCCTTCCCGCTTCCTGCCACATAAACAGGCCTTTCCTGCGCCCGCTCGCCTCGCCGCAGCGGAAACCTTGCAGCTGTTCAATGGCACCGGCGGCTACAGCGTCGATGGCAGTGAATATCACATTCTGCTGTCCCCACATCTTCAGACGCCCGCGCCCTGGTGCAACGTGCTGGCGAATAAACAGTTTGGCAGCGTGATCTCGGAAAGTGGTCAGGCCTACACCTGGTTTGAAAATGCGCACGAATACCGCCTGACGCCGTGGCACAACGATCCGGTCAGCGATACGTCGGGCGAAGCCTTTTATCTGCGCGATGAGGAGAGCGGCGATGTCTGGTCGCCAATGCCGCTGCCGATGCGTGGCAATGGTGATTATTTAACGCAGCACGGCATGGGTTACAGCCGCTTTGTGCATCAGGAGCAAGGCATTCGCAGCACGCTCACCACCTTCGTCGCGAGCGAACAGGCAGCAAAAATCACACTGATCCAACTGAGCAATCTGTCGGGCAAAACGCGACATCTGTCGATCACCGGTTACGTCGAATGGGTGCTGGGTGAGCTGATGAGCCAATCTGCCCGCCACGTGCAAACCTCATCGGCGATAGTGGCCGATGGCAGCGCCATTCTGGCGATGAATCCGTATACCAGCGCCGGATCGACGTGCACCGCATTCTTCGCCGCATCAGGCAATCAGATTGCTTTCAGCGGTAATCGCCTTGAGTGTCTGGGCCGCAATGGTTCAACGCGTAAACCCGCGATGATGCAAGCGCGTGGCTTATCGGGCAACACTGGTGCGGGGCTCGATCCCTGCGCCACCTTGCAAACGCTGACCAGCTTAATTGATGGCGACACGCGCACCTTGGTGTTTGTGTTAGGCGCGGCGGAAGATACAACATCGGCGCTGACGCTAATGCAGCAATTTCTTCCCAGCGAACAGGCGGAAACCGAGCTGGCAAAAGTGCAGCAGCAATGGCGCGGTCTGTTAAACAAAGTCGAGGTGCAAACGCCCGATGCGGCGGTGAACCTGCTGGCGAACAATTGGCTGCTGTACCAAACGCTGGCCAGCCGTTTGCTGGCGCGCAGCGGTTATTATCAGTCGGGCGGCGCGTTTGGCTTCCGCGATCAGTTGCAGGACACGCTATCGCTGACCCACGCCGCGCCACACTTGTTGCGCGATCAGCTGGTGCTGTGCGCGTCCCGTCAGTTCCTCGAAGGCGATGTGCAGCATTGGTGGCATCCACCGGCCGGACGCGGCGTGCGTACCCGCTGCTCGGATGATTATCTCTGGCTGCCCTTTGTACTTTGCCACTACATCACCGCCACTGAGGATCTTGCGCTGTTAGAACAGCCGATTGCCTATCTTGAAGCGCCGCTGCTCGCGGCCGAAGAGGAGTCGGTTTATAGCCTGCCCAACGTCAGTCAGCTGCAGGAAAACCTGTGGCAGCATGGCTTACGCGCCATCCAGCATGGTCTGAGATTTGGCGAGCATGGTTTGCCGCTGATGGGTTCTGGCGACTGGAATGACGGCATGAGCGAAGTCGGGATTGCTGGCAAAGGCGAGAGCGTCTGGCTGGGCTTTTTCCTCTACAGCGTGCTCACACGCTTTGCCGCGCTCTCCACACGTATCGGGCAAACGGAAGCCGCTACGTTGTGCGAACAGCAGGCTGCAAAGCTGAAAACGGCACTGAATCAGCGCGCCTGGGATGGTGGATGGTTCCTGCGCGGCTACTTCGATAACGGCGAAACTCTGGGTTCTCAACGCAACGCCGAATGCCGCATTGATGCCATCGCGCAGAGCTGGTCGGTACTTTCCGCTGCGGGCGATCATGATAAATGCGTCTCGGCAATGCAGGCGCTCGATCAGCAGTTAGTTGATAGCGATAACGGCCTGATCAAGCTGCTGACGCCGCCGTTTAATGGCGTCGGTCCCAATCCGGGATACATTCGTGGTTATCTGCCCGGCATTCGCGAAAACGGCGGGCAATACACGCATGGCGCGCTGTGGGCGATTATGGCGTTCGCGGAAATGGGCCAGGTCGATCGCGCATGGGAATTGCTGGCGCTGATCAATCCGATCAATCACAGCCTTGATGCGCATGCTGTTGCAACCTACAAAGTCGAACCTTACGTGATGGCGGCGGATGTCTACAGCGCCGACAACCACCAAGGTCGCGGCGGCTGGACGTGGTACACCGGATCGGCGGGCTGGACGTATCAGCTGGTCATCGAAACGCTGCTTGGCATCACGCGCCACGGCGATAAATTGCGGCTGCGTCCACGTCTGCCTAAGGCGTGGCCGGGCGCGAAGGTGATTTATCATCAAGATGCCGCGCGCTATGAGATTGAGATGCTGCGTACGCCAGGCGCTTATCAGCTGTGGCTGGATGATGAGCGAAGTACGGATGATGCCATTACGCTCAGCGGCGAAGCTGCGATTCATCAGGTACGAATTCATCTCGCTGAGTAGCAATCACTGCGGTCATTAGTTTTCACCATAGCCAGCAGTGGAAAATATCGCAGCGCCCTGCCAGCGGCTATTTTAGGGTAATTCTCCCCTACAAGGAGAATGACTAATGAGCCTCTTATCACCCGGTAATCGCCGGGATTTTCTTTCCGCTGGCATGAAACTCACCGCCGCAGGCACCTTACTCAGCACGGGCATGAGCCGCAGCGCTCAGGCGGCGGCAACCTGCCAACCCGCCAATGCCAGCCGCGTTGATGCCACGCACTATCTGCTGCGCAATGTGCGCCTGGAAAAAGCTTTTATCCGCAAACAGGACGTGATTACCGCCACGCGCACCGGTTTATATGATGTCGAGGTGAATGCCGGCAATATTGCCGCCGTTCATCCCGCAGGCGTCAGCCTTAATCTGCCCGCATGGGACGCCGCCGGTTATCTGCTGCTGCCCGCCACGCGCGATATGCACATCCATCTCGATAAAACCTTCTACGGCGAAGGCTGGCGTGCCCCGCTGCCGCGCCATAGCGTGATCGATATGATTCATCAGGAAGAGCAGATCCTGCCCGAACTGGTGCCGACTTCTGAAATCCGCGCCGAGAAACTGATTGGCCTGCTGCAATCGAAAGGCAGCAGTTCCGCACGCAGCCATTGCAACATCGATCCGGTCAGCAAGTTACAAGGTCTGGAGCATCTGCAGCAGGCGATTGCTAACCATCGCGACGATTTTCACGCCGAAATTGTCGCCTTCCCGCAGCACGGATTACTGCGCTCAAACGTTGAAGGCATGATGCGCGAAGCGATGAAGATGGGCGCGAACTATGTCGGCGGGCTGGATCCGACCAACGTCGACGGCGCGATGGAGAAGTCGCTGGATACCATGTTTAGCATCGCGCTCGATTTCGCCGCCCCCATCGATATTCACCTGCACGAAACCGAACCGCACGGCGTGGCGGCGATTCGCTACATGCTGAAAACGGTGCGTGATAATCCGCAACTCAAAGGCAAAGTGACCATTAGTCACGCTTTCGCGCTGGGTTCGTTACAGGGTAACGAATTGGCGGCGATGATTGAGGAATTGAAAGAGCAGCAGTTCAGCATCGCTACTACCGTGCCGATTGGCCGGGTGATCATGCCGTTGCCGCAGTTGCGTGCCGCTGGCGTGCCGGTGTGGTCGGGCACTGACACCATCGCCGATCACTGGCAGCCGTTTGGCAGCGGCAGCATGCTGGAAAAAGCCAACGTCTATTCGCAGCTTTATCGTGGGCCGGATGAGTTTTCGCTCAGCCGCGCGTTAGGTATCGCTACTAACGAAGTATTGCCGCTGAATAGCCACGGCGAGCAGCAATGGCCGAAAGCGCAGGATCACGCCACCATGATGCTGGTTAACGCCAGCTGTTCTGCGGAAGCCGTTGCGCACATTGCGCCAGTGATGGCGACGTTCTATAAGGGTAAGCAGACATTTGGTGGATTGGCGAAGATGTAGACATCATGCAAATACCGTAGCGGCGCGATTTATCGCGCTCTTTTGACCTTTTCACCGCAACCAAATTAGTGCCCGATTATTTTTCCGTCGGGTTCGCCTTCATGCGCGCCAGGTTGCCATGAATGGCAACCCTACGGGATTTGTAGCGATGGTGAGTCAGGAAAATGCATAGTCGCTGCAGCGCGGGTGTTGAGGCGACATCCTAACCCGCTGAGCGAATGAGGGATTCCAGGGCGAGCCGCATGGGTGCGGCGAGAGGTGGCGCTGAGCAGGAGCGAATCGACACCGGTCCGTCAGGAATCGTGAATGAGTGAAGGTACCGCGTAGCGGCGGGTTGGGCTGGCGCAGGGCCCGGGAGTGCAGAGGGCTCGGCCAGGCGTCCTCTGCTCGGTCGCCGCACGAAGGTGCTGCAACTGCCTCAGCACGAGGCGAACGAAAGTCGCTCCGCGCTTAACTGAGCGGCATTACGCAATAAATTGCGCCGCTACGATTCGTGCGGACGAGAAATGATGCACCGGCTGGGTGCATGCTCTGCTTCATTTTTGCGTTTTACTCCTGGTAACGCCTCCAGCATCTATCTATAAGGCCATCCGCAGACTGGCGCGTTTCTTGCGTGTAACAAATTGTGACTTATCGTTCCCTTTCGTCCAAAGAGGTCTGCGCTATGGAATTGAAATGGTTTGAAGATTTTCTCAGTGTCGCCCGCTGTTACAGTTTTACCCGCGCCGCCAATGAGCGGCATATCACGCAATCGGCGCTCAGTCGGCGCATCCGCCAGCTAGAAGAGTGGCTGGGCGTGCCGCTGTTTGACCGCAAAACCTATCCCGTCACCTTAACGCCGGAAGGCCAAACCTTTCTCGCCACCGCCAGCGAAACGGTATTCTCCATGACGCATCTGCGTAACGATCTGCATCAGCGCTACAGCTCACGTACCGCCGTGCTGCGCTTTGCGATGCTGAATACCCTTTCGCTGACCTTCTTTCCCGACTGGATCCAGCGGCTCAATTTGCAGCCGCACCTCAGCTATATCCGCTTATGCAATCAGAAGCCGAGCTTCGTCGAACACATTTCCACTCTGCACAGCGGTGAAACCGATTTCCTGCTGACCTACGCCAACGATGCGGTTTCCTTAATCCACCAGCTGGCGGCTTACCCGATGATCCAACTGGGCCGCGAGCGCGCTATCGCCGTGTGTCGTCCCGACAGCAGCGGCAAACCGCTCTATCCGGTACGCGCTGACGGCGGCCCAATTCCGTGGCTGAGTTACGGCCAGCACACCTTCTTCGCCCACGCGCTGGCGCAGATGCTAAGTAAACGGCCGCTGCCGCTGGAAGCGGTGTATGAAAACGGCATGTCGGTGAACCTCAAAGCGATGGTGTTGGCTGGTGCGGGTGTGGCCTGGCTGCCGCTGAGTTTGATCCACGAAGAGCTGGCCAGCGGCAATCTTGTGCGTGCCGATGAAAGCAGTTGGGATATCTCGCTGGCAATTCGGCTTTATCGTCAGCCGGTGCTGCAAAACCCGCAGGCAGAACAGCTGTGGCTGCGCGCTTGCGCCAGCGATACGGCAGACGCCGCCTGATGGCAAACTATGCAATTTTGGAATGGGGAGTGTGAATTGCTCATTGGCCTAACGCTGTTGTTTTCCTCCATGCTGCGAGTTCAGAGAGGCTGCCGCCTCTGGCGATACCTGACCAACCAAGCTGAGGACCATGATGGAAAACAAAGCGTTAGTGTGGAAATGGGTGGAGACACATCAAGCGGACTTTTGTGATCTGAGCGATCGCGTTTGGGGCATGCCGGAAATCTGTTATACCGAATATCGCTCGGTGGCGGAGCATACCGCGATGCTGAAACAGCAAGGCTTTCGCGTCACGGAGAACGTGGCTGAGATTCCCACCGCCGTGATGGGCGAAGCCGGTGAAGGTGGGCCGATCATCGCGTTTCTTGGCGAATACGATGCGCTGCCGGGCCTGAGCCAGGCGGCTGGTGTTGCGCACTATTCGCCGATGCCGGGCAACGGTCATGGCCACGGTTGCGGGCATAACCTACTGGGTTCAGCCGCTATGCTGGCGGCAACGGCGTTGAAAGCGTGGCTGGAAGAAACTGGCGTGCCGGGTCGCGTACGCTATTACGGCTGTCCGGCAGAAGAAGGCGGTGCAGCAAAATCCTTTATGGCACGCGCCGGTGCCTTTGATGGCGTCGATGTCGCTATTACCTGGCATCCGAGCGCGCACCATGAAGTCGCCAAACCGCTGTCATTAGCCAACACGCGTATGGATTTTGCCTTCAGCGGCAGATCGTCACACGCCGCCGCCTCGCCACATCTCGGGCGCAGCGCGCTGGATGCCGCTGAACTGATGAACGTCGGCGTGCAGTTTTTACGTGAACACGTGCCGCAGGATTCGCGCATTCACTACGCTTTTCTTGATGCTGGCGGCGTCGCGCCCAATGTGGTGCAGGCCAAATCCACCGTACGCTACGCGATTCGTTCGCGCGATGTGCACGCCATG
Organism: Pantoea sp. SOD02; assembly: GCF_024707505.1. Lineage (GTDB taxonomy): Bacteria > Pseudomonadota > Gammaproteobacteria > Enterobacterales > Enterobacteriaceae > Pantoea > Pantoea symbiotica. The sequence continues at coordinate 540,117 of NZ_CP102605.1, forward strand.
TTTGATCTCAATGAGCGCGTTAAGCGCGTGGCCGCTGGTGCGGCAATGATGACCGATACTCAGGTCGATATCAGCATCATGAGCGCCGTCTCCAATCTACTCGGCAACCGCCCGCTGGAACAGGCGATGCAGTTCAATCTAGAAGCGCTGGGCCCGGTGCCGTTTGACCAGGCCGACCTCGCCTTTGCCGCCGAAATTCAGGCCACCTTAACGCCCGAAGAGATCGACAACTGTTATCGCAAAACCGGCGTAAAACCCGCCAATCCTAAACCACTCAGCGACTACATCATCCCGCTGGATACTCACGGCGAAGTGATGATCGGCTCCACCGATGTCGGCGATGTCAGTTGGGTGATCCCCACCGTGCAGGCACACGTGCCGACCATGGCAATTGGTACGCCCGGCCACTCATGGCAGCTTACCGCGCAGGGCAAAATGCCCGCGGCGCACAAAGCGCTGGCGCATGTCGCCAAAGTGATGGCAGCGACGGCGGTGGATGTGCTGACCGATAAAATGCTACTGGCGCAGGTGAAAAAAGCGCACTTCGAACAGGTGAGCGAGAAACCGTATCACTGCCCGATCCCTGCGGAGGTTAAGCCGCCAATTCAGCCACGCCCGGACCATCTGTAACCGCTCAGGAGAGAAGCATGACGATGAAAACACTCACTGCCGCCATCGCGCTGGCAGCAGGTTGCTGCGCCGCTTCGCAGGCCGCCACGCCGCCCGACTCGCTGGTGATGGCATGGAACATTGACGCCATCAGCACCTGGGATCCGGCACAAATTGGTGAAGTGGTGACCAGCGAGATTTACTCCAATACCTGTGACACGCTGGTGGATTTTCGCGTCAGCGATGAAACTCAGCTCGATCCCGGCATGGGGAAAAGCTGGGACGTTTCAGCCGATCGTAAAACCATCACCTTTCATCTGCAGGACAACCTGAAGTTTGCCGACGGCTCACCGGCGACGGCAGGCGACTTAGCCTGGTCGATGCAGCGTGTGGTGAAACTCGGATACGGCAACGCCGCCGCCATCAAGGAGTACGGCTTTAGCAAAGAGAATGTCGATAACCGTATCACCGCGCCGGATGATAAAACGCTGGTGATGAGTTTCGACAAAGCCTATCCCACCAATCTGGTGCTGCAGGCGATTGCCGCCAATAACGTCTCATCGCTGCTGGATCGCAAACTGCTAGAGAAGCAAGCGGTGGACGGCGATCTCGGCCACAAATATCTCTCCACCCACACCGCGTGCGTAGGTCCGTATCAGTTGGTGCGCTGGAACGCCGGTGAAGGCGTGGTGTTACAAGCCTCACCCAACTACTGGGGCAAACCGCCGCTGCTGAAACGCATTCTGATCCGCCACGTCGCCGAAACCGGTACACAGCGTTTGCTGGTGACGCAAGGTGATGTGGATATCGCGCGCGATCTGTCAGCCGATGACCTGAAAACGCTGGATGAAGGTGGCAAGGTTAAAGTGGAAAAGGTGCTAAAACCGCAGCTGTTCTTCTGGACCTATAACAATGAAGACCCGATTTTCAAAAATGAAAAAGTGCGTCTGGCGATGCGTTATCTGATCGATTACGACGGCCTCGGCAACAGTGTGATGCCTTATCTCGGCGTGCCGCGCGCCAGCTTTGTGCAGCAAGGGGCCTTTGGCGCGCTGGATGCCAAACAAGGACAGCCCTTCCATCTCGATTTAGACAAAGCGAAACAGCTGCTGACCGAAGCGGGCTATCCCAACGGCTTTAGCGCCTCGGTGCTGTTTGGCACGCTGCCGCACTCGGCGCCGATCGCCCAAAGCATCCAGCAAAACGCCGCCAAAATTGGCGTGAAGCTCAACCTTGAACGTATGGCGAATGCGCAGCTGTTTAGCCGCGTGCGCGGCCGCGAGTTCCAGAGCGCGATGATGGCGTGGCAAACCTCGGTGCCGGATGCCTACGGCAACGCTTCGCGTCTGGTTTATAACCCGGATAACAGCAAAGAGGCGCGCGCCACGCAGTATCCGAGCTGGCGAGCCGCCTATTTCGATCCGCAGATGAACCAGAAAGTGGAGACCGCGCTGCTGGAGCCGGACGACAGCAAACGCAGCGCGCTGTATGCCGATTTGCAGAAAGAGCAGATGCAGAAAGGCCCGATGGCGATCATGTTCCAGATGTACAACAGCGCGGGCATTAACGCCGTGGTGAAGAACTGGACGTGGAACGGTTTCCGCGTTTGGTACGGTGACGCAAGTAAATAATGGAGGTGGCTGATGTCTCAGGTGATCTCACCGCTCGCACAGAACACACCTTCCGCTGGCTGGCGTCTGTTGCGACGCCTTTCTAAGGGAGTTATTTCGATCGGTTGCACGCTGTTGGGGCTGGCCGCACTCACCTTCTTTATTGGCCGTTTGCTGCCGATCGATCCGGTGGTAGCGATCATCGGGGATAACGCCAGCCAGGAAGCGTACGACAAGATGTTCCAGCAGCTCGGCCTCGATCAGCCGCTGTGGCAGCAGTTTGTCGCTTACGTCTGGCAGCTGCTGCATCTTGATTTTGGTATCGCGCTCACCACCAGCCATCCGGTGGTACAGGATATCGCCCGCGTGTTTCCCGCCACGCTGGAGCTGGCAACGGTGGCGGCGATTATCGGCGTGGGACTGGGCGTACCGGCGGGCGTGCTCTCCGCCATGTATCGCAACACCTGGTTCGATCATCTGATGCGCTTTGTCGGTTTGCTCAGCTACTCCACACCGCACTTCTGGCTGGGACTGATGGGTTTACTGCTGTTTTACGCCACGCTGGGCTGGATTGGCGGCCCCGGACGCATCGATTTCATCTACGAGTTCGATCTGCAACCGGTGACCGGCTTTTGGCTGATTGATAGCGCGCTGAGCGGCAAATGGGAGGTGTTCCGCAACGTGTTGGGTCACATCATTCTGCCCGCCTCGATTTTGGGTCTCAGCGCTCTCGCCTATATCAGCCGCATGGTGCGCAGCTTCATGCTGGAGCAGCTTTCGCAGGAGTACATCATCACCGCGCGGGTGAAAGGTTTGTCGTGGGCGCATTGCGTGTGGATACATGCGCTGCGCAACATCGCGGTGCCGACCTTGACCGTGGTTGCACTGTCGTGGGCCTGGCTGCTGGAAGGCGCGGTGCTCACTGAAACGGTGTTCGCCTGGCCCGGATTTGGCCGCTACCTCACCAATGCGCTGCTGGCCGGCGACATGAATGCGGTGGTTGGCTGCACCTTGCTCATCGGCGCTATCTTCGTTGCCCTCAACCTGCTGTGCGATCTGCTCTATCGCCTGTTTGATCCCCGCACGCGTCAGGAGGAACCATGACCGATTCCGTGAACAAATCCCCGGCGCTGCCCACCTCGCGGAACTTACGCGCCTGGCTGCGCGATCCGGCACCGCAATCGCCGTTGCAGGCACAAGTGCAGCTGATGTGGATTCAGTGGCGCCGCTTTTGCGCCAATCACTCCGCGCTGTTTGGTCTGCTGGTATTGATGGTGATTATCGCTGCCGCGCTGCTGGCACCGTGGATCGCCAGCCACGATATCTACGCACAAAATCTGGCGCTGCGCCTGCAACCCGCCAACGCTGATCATTGGCTCGGCACGGATGAGCTGGGCCGCGATATCTACAGCCGCCTGCTGTATGGCGCACGCATCACGCTGTATATCGCCGGGCTGACCGCCTTGATTATTACGCCGCTCGGGCTGCTGGTCGGCACCACCGCCGGTTATCTCGGCGGTTGGGTCGATACCGTTCTGATGCGGCTGGTGGATATTTTTCTCGCCTTTCCCAGCCTGATTCTGGCGCTGGCGTTCGTCGCCGCGCTTGGTCCCGGCATCGAGAATGCCATCATCGCGATTTCGCTCTCATCGTGGCCGCCGATTGCGCGTCTGGCGCGCGCCGAAACGCTGGCCATCCGCAAAATGGATTACATCGCTGCCGTGCGCTTACAAGGCGCATCGTCGTGGCACATCATCGTGCGCCACATCGTGCCGATGTGTCTGCCTTCCGTGGTGGTGCGCGTCACCCTCAATATGGCGGCGATTATCCTCACTGCCGCCGGACTCGGTTTTCTTGGCCTCGGCGCACAAGCGCCGAGCCCGGAATGGGGTGCGATGCTGGCTTCCGGGCGTGAATTCATGCTTAACAACGGCTGGGTTGCCGCCATTCCCGGTTTAGCCATCCTGTTCACCAGCCTCGCCTTCAACCTGCTGGGTGATGGCCTGCGCGACGTAATGGATATTCGCCATGACTAATTCCCTGCTTCAGGTCAAGAACCTGAATATCGTATTCCGCAGCGCGCACGGCGAACAGCATGCGGTGCGCGACGTCAGCTTTCAGGTCGGTCGTGAAAAAGTGGCGATCGTCGGCGAATCGGGCTCAGGCAAGTCACAAACCTGCCGCGCATTGCTGAAGCTGACGCCGAAAATCGGCCACGTCAGCGCCGATCAGATGCAGTTTGGCGATATCGACCTGCTCAGCTGCAGCGAAAAGCAGATGCGCGCCATTCGCGGCAATCGCATCTCAATGATCCTGCAGGATCCCCGCTTCTCACTGAACCCGCTGATGCGCATCGGCGATCAGGTGGCGGAAGCCTGGCGGCTGCATCGTCGCGTCAGCAAAGGCGAAGCACGACTGCGGGCGCTGGCGATGCTGGAATCGGTGCATATTCGCGATGTCGAGAGCGTCGCGCAGCGCTATCCGCATGAAATCTCCGGCGGTATGGGACAGCGCGTGATGATTGCCATGATGCTAATCCCGGAGCCGGATTTGATCATTGCCGATGAACCGACGTCGGCGCTGGATGTAACGGTGCGCCAACAGGTGTTGAGCATTCTCAACGAGCAACTGGCGCGCCGCCAAACCGGGCTGCTGTTTATCAGCCACGACCTCAATCTTGTGTCGCGCTTCTGTGACCGCGTGTTGGTGATGTACGCCGGGCGCATCGTCGAAGAGATCCGCGCCGACCGCCTTGAACAGGCGCAACATCCCTATACGCAAGCGCTGTTAGCCAGCCAGCCGCGTTTGCATCAGCCGGTTGAGATGCTGCGCGTGCCGCTACGTGAAGCCAGCTGGCTTAACGGTCCCTGCTACCGCGATGGAGTGGCGCTATGAATATGATCCCAACGGCAGAACGCAGCATTGAACTGGTCGATCTCACCATCGCTTTCGGCAGCGGAACGCGTCGTCGTCAGGTGGTGGATGGCGTGAGTTTTACGCTGGCGCACGGCGAAAGTTACGGCCTGATTGGTGAATCCGGCTGCGGCAAATCGACAATTTTGCGCGCGCTGGCTGGCCTCAATCACGATTATCACGGCCATATTCTGTTCAATAACCGCGAGCAGCAGCCCCAGCGCGATAAAGCTTTTTATCGCCAGGTGCAGATGGTGTTTCAGGATCCGTATGCCTCACTGCATCCGCGCAAAATGGTGTGGGCCAGCCTGCGTGAACCGCTCAAGCTGCACGGATTGGATCGCCATGAAGCGCGCATCAGCGAGGTATTGCACGCGGTGGGACTTTCCGATGCCTTCCGTTATCGCTATCCGCATCAGCTCTCTGGCGGACAGCGGCAACGCGTGGCGATCGCGCGCGCGTTGATTCTTGAGCCCTCGGTGCTGCTGCTGGATGAACCGACGTCGGCGCTGGATGTGTCGGTGCAAGCGGAGATCCTCAACTTACTCAGCAACATGCGCCGCCAGCGTGGGCTGACCTACCTGATGGTGACGCACGATTTAGCCGTAGTTACGCATCTGTGCAGCCGTATTGGCATCATGCATCACGGCAAACTGCTGGAAGAGCTGAGCGCCGACAACGTGCGGCAAGGGTTGACGCAGGAAAACTACACGCGTGAGTTTCTCGCGGCCAGCGAGGCCTGACTTTGAGGATTCGATCATGACACTTATTGAAACGCTGGCGCAGTGGTGCGCCACGCCGCCCGTCTTCTCGCCTCGCGCACGTCAGCTAGCCTGCGATGCCATTGCCGATACGCTCGGCTGCATGGTCGCGGGACGCAATGATTTCTCAACCCGCGCGGTGCTGCAAGCCTGGCCTGAACAGCCACGCACCCGCTCGCTGGATGCGCTGTTTAACGCCACCGCCGCGCACGCCATCGATTATGACGACAACTTTGCGCCCGGCATGAGTCACGCCTCGGCGGTGCTGGTGCCCGCACTGCTAGCAGTGGCGCAACAATGCGATGGGGCGCAGCTTATCCGCGCTTACCTGATTGGCCTGCAGGCACAGGCCTTTGTGGGCGAGTCGATTGGCTATCAGCACTACACCGCCGGCTGGCACGGCACATCCACCGTCGGCTGCATCGGCAGCGCGGCGGGCGTTGCGGCGCTGCTGGGCATGGATGCGGCGGGCATTGCGCGCGCACTCAGCATCGCGGTGAGTCTCGCCAGCGGTGTGAAAGGACAGTTCGGCACGCCGCTCAAACCCTTTCATGCCGGAATGGCCGCACGTAACGCCGTCGATGCCGCGCTGCTGGCGCAAACCGGCATGCAAGGCCGCGCTGATATCATCGAATGTGCGCAGGGTTTTGCCGAGTTGTACGCAGGGAAACTCAGTGTTTCCGCGTTGCCTGGTGAAAATGAACACATTATTGAGCGCGTCGGCGTGATGCCGAAAAAGCATCCGTGCTGCGGTTCAACGCATCGTATTCTCGACGCCATTGCCGATTTGCAGCAGCGCCAGACGCTATCACTGGACGATATCGAAAGCGTGCATTGTCAGGTGGGCATCGCCAACTGGCGCAACCTCGCCTACACGCAGCCGCAGGACGAAATGCAGGCGCGCTTCTCGATGCAATATTGTGTGGCGATGATGCTGGAAAAAGGGGCGCTGAGCGTCACTGACTTTACCGCGCAAAGCGTGCGGGCGCAGACGGATAACGCGCTGAAGGCAAGTATCAGCATGTCGCCGTGGACGGCAGAACAGGAAGCGGAAAGCCGCGATTTACCGCACATTCTCACATTGCGCTTTAAAGATGGCCGCGAAGTAGTGCATTCACGTCGACATGCGCGCGGCGCGCACGATGAACCTTTTAGCGCAGCGGAGCGCGAGGCGAAATTTCATGACTGCTGTGCGGATTTGCCTAACGCTGGGAATATCTATCAGCAACTGATGCAACTCGAACAACAGCATGATTTGGGGTTTATGCGTGAGTTGATGGTGTGAGTTGATGGTGTGAGTTTTTGCTGTTGGTCGCCATGAATGGCGCCCCTACAACGAGTGCGCATTCATGCGCACCAGGTAAACATAGTCAATTTAGGCATTTGCCTGGAGCAGTCCTTTTCCTTAGCTTGAAATCATCAACAGGAGAGGAACTTATGACAGCATCAGCATTACCTGTGGCGATTGTCACCGGCGGCAACAGCGGTATTGGCCTGGAAACCGTGAAGTTATTGGCAGCGGATCATCAGGTTTACGCCATCGGTCGTAATCAGCAAACATTGCAGGCTTTGGAACAGGTCACTAACGTCATTCCGCTGGCGTTGGATATCACGGATTTTTCTGCCGTGGCCGCGTTCACCGCCACGCTGGATCGGGTTGACGTGCTGGTGCATTCGGCGGCGATCTCGATACTCAGCACCACCTTCTCCGCCACGCCAGAACTGTGGCAACAGCACCTGAATATTAACGTCATCGCGCCTGCTGAACTCACGCGTTTAACCTTGCCAGCCCTGCGCGCCTCGCAGGGCAAAGTGGTGTTTATCAACTCCGGTTCGGGAACGCTGGCGTTAGCAGGACACGTTATTTACTCCGCCTCGAAATTTGCTCTAACCGCGCTGGCGCATGCGCTGCGTAGCGAAGAGAGCGAACATGGCGTGCGGGTCGCGACAGTCGCGCCAGGCCCAACCGATACGCCGATGAATCAGGCCTCGCGTGCCCGCGTGGGCAACCATGCGCCGATCAATCCGCTGGAATATCTCGATGCAGCTTCAGTGGCACGCGCCGTACGCTTTATCGTGGACAGCCCGGAAGATACGCAAATTGCAGATATTGTGATTAGGCCTCGAAGGGATAAAGCAAAACGTTAATTTTCCCGACACAAAAAATATTATTACGGCAGCAAAATTAATCTCTCAAAATGGTATTTATGCAAATCTCGCATCCACCGATAGAAGTACTAATTCGGTATTTTTATTATTCAAGGTGTGAGCATGCGATTGAAAGATTTAGGGGTTGGCAGACGACTGGGATTAGGATTTGTCTGTCTGTTGGCTTTAATGGTGGTGATGGTTTCTTTAGGTTTACTGCGTCTAAAGGAAGTCGGCGACAAAACGGAGGTCATGATTCATCAGCAGTTAGCCAAAGAACGCTGGGCGATGGAGTTAGCCATCATCATTCGTTCGAATAGTGCCAATACTATGACATGGATGCGTACCAGTAATCAGTTATTGCGCAGCAGTATTGAGCAAAATTTTGCCACCGACGGAAATCGTTATAGCGAGATCATGTCGCAGCTTGAATCAACCGTGAAGAGTGAGCGCGGACGTTCATTAGTCAGCGATATCAAACAGGCACGAGCCGAATATATTGCATTGCGTAATGAGGGTTTAAAACTCGCTGCTAATGCCAGCATGGCCGAAGTTGATCAGTTTATAAACGTGCACTGGATGGAAGTAGTTGACGCATACAGCAATGCAGTCGATGCGCTCCTGAAACATCAACAACTACGTATCGACGAAGAATATCTGCAAATTCGTGCAGCAGAGCATGCAGGTGAAACAGCTTTAATCGTCATTGCGCTCATTGCTTTCATCTCCAGTTTGCTGCTGGCGTACTTGATTACCCGCAGCATCACGCGACCACTGCGTGAAGCGGTTGAGATAGCAAAAAATGTTGCAGCAGGTGATTTAACCTCAAACATCATCGTTGATTCCAAAGATCAACTTGGAGAGCTCAAAGCGGCGCTGAGAGATATGACAAGTAGTTTGCGCGATGTGTCTGAAGGCATCATTAACGGCAGTAGCGCGATTTCCCAGGCATCAAATGAAATTCTTTCGGCCAGTAATGACCTTGCTTCACGCACTGAGGAGCAAGCAGCAAGTGTTGAGCAAACTGCAGCTACACTTCAGCAGATCTCTGCGACCAGCAAAAATACTGCTGATCATGCCGCGAGAATGCATACCTATATGCAGGAATCAGGAGAAATCGTGAATGAAAACGGTTCACTGATGGCTCAGGCGACATCGCGCATGAGTGCCATCAAAACATCTTCTGAAAAGATGGCGGCAATCACTGAAGTGATTGATGGTATCGCGTTCCAAACCAATATTTTGGCATTAAACGCGGCGGTAGAAGCGGCACGTGCCGGTGAACAAGGTCGTGGTTTTGCGGTAGTGGCGTCTGAAGTCCGGGCGCTGGCGCAACGCTCTGCTGGTGCATCGAAAGAGATTCGAACGCTAATCGATGACTCTTCGGAGAGAATTATGGGTGGCCAGGATTTGGTGGCTAAAGCTCATAACGGCATGAATACCATTGTCGGTAAAGTTGAAAACATGCAAATGCTAATACGTGATATCTCTTCGGCTTCACTTGAGCAAAGCGAGGGGATTTTGCAGCTCAACGACGCCATGGGATTGATTGACAGTACCAGCCAGCACAACGCTTCAATGGTGGAGCAGGCAGTTGCAGCCACGGCTTCATTGCAGGATCAGGCGGATAAGCTGCGTAATCTGGTCGACTTTTTTAAATTAAAATAATTCTTCAAACGTAGCGTCTTCGAGGCTGCCATCCGGCGGCCTTTTCTTTTTTTAAATTTTTTTAGCAATATTCTCACCGCTCATTCGTCTACCTCATCACCAGCAGTTATCCGTTAATCTAATGAGGACAAAATAATGAGAGATTTTGATATGCACAGACACGGTCATCGTGATCATTTTGGCGGCCATCGCCTGGCGAAGCCGCTGCTGATGGGCGCGGTAATTATCGCCGCACTGGGCTTGTTGGTGATGTCGCTGTGGAATGCGTTGCTGCCCGGCATCATCGGTGTGAAAAGCATCGGCTTCTGGCAAGCACTGGGTTTGCTGGCATTGTGCCGCATCTTGTTTGGCGGTTTGGGATTCCGTCCGGGGATGTTTGGTATGGCGCGTCGCCGCATGCATGAACGTTGGATGCAGATGACGCCGGAACAGCGCGAAGAGTTTATGCAGCATCGCCGCAATCGCTTTGGTCATCGTGGCCACCACGATCGTTGCGACTGGCATGGTCGTCGTGATGAGCGAGGCGAAGCGCGCCCACAGCCGGAGAATAACCCGCCTAAATCCAGCGACGCCGAGTAAGCGCGATGGCGCAGAATTCACTGCTGATGTCGGCAATCACCGCCTGTCGCACCAAGCTAAATGCATTTATTCGCGGACGAACCGCAGTGCGTGAAGATGCCGACGATATCTTGCAGGAAGTCACTTATAAGCTGATGCAAGTGGAGCAGCCGGTGGAGAATGTCGCCGCCTGGCTGTTCCGGGCGGCACGCAATGAAATGACCGATCGGGCACGGAAAAAGCGTGAGCTGCCGCTGGCCGATTTTTTCGGCGGCAATGAAGAGAATGATTTCCCGGAAGATGAGCTGGCAGAAACTTTATTTGGTGTGCCACAAACGCCGGAGGATGAATATCTCAAAACGCTGCTGTGGGAAGAACTGGAGGCAGCGTTAGCCGAATTACCGGACGCGCAGCGTGAGGTGTTCGAGAAAACCGAACTACTCGGCTACAGCTATAGCGAACTGGCTGAAGAGAGCGGCAGCAGCGTGCAGACGTTATTATCGCGCAAGCACAAAGCGGTTTTATTTCTGCGCACGCGACTGCGCAACCTGTATGACGAAATAACCGGATAACCCGATTGCCTGGCAATCGGGCCTCATTTTACCACCACGGTTTCTCTTGCTGCGGCTGCAAAAATTGCACGCCCTGCCCGATTTGCGGCATCGACAGGTTAATTTGCTGTTCCTGCGCCAGCGCCACGATTTGATTAAGCGGATCGTTCCATTGATGGAATGCTAAATCGAAAGCGGCATTGTGAATCGGGAACAACCATTTCGCGTTAAGATCGATAAAGGCTTTGATGGTGTCTTGCGGCAACATATGAATATCGGCCCAGCGCCGGTCATACGCACCGTTTTCCAAAAAGGCCATGTCGAATGGACCAAATTTATTGCCGATCTGTTTGAAACCGTCGAAATAACCGGAATCCCCGCCAAAGAACAGGCGGAAATCATCGCTGCTAATGCTCCATGAGCACCACAAACGTTTATTGCTGTCGAAGATTCCACGGCCAGAAAAGTGCTGCGATGGCGTCGCAACAAAATGAATACCGCCGATATTCTCTGATTCCCACCAATCCAGCTGAGTAATTTTTTCCTGCGCAACGCCCCACGACATTAGCAAATCGCCCACACCAAGCGGTGTGAGGAAATAGCGCACACGATCTTTGAGATGCAAAATGGTGTGATAATCCAGATGATCGTAATGATCATGCGAAAGAATGATCCCTTCGATAGGCGGCAGATCTTCTAGCGCTATCGGCGCAGGTTGAAAACGTTTGGGACCAAACCACTTAAACGGCGACGCGCGCTGGGTAAATACCGGATCGGTCAGCCAATATTTCCCCTGCATTTTAAACAGCAATGACGAGTGACCAAGGCGAAATACGCTGTTATCCGCCGCCGCTGCAAGCTGCTGCGCGTCAAGTTGTATTAACGGCAGCGCAGCTTCAGGAGCGGTGTTTTTCGGTTTATTAAAGGCAAAATCCCAGAATAGTTTGGCGAATTCAGTCAATCCTAACTGCTGGCGTGGGATCTTATTGTTAAACCTTTTGCCATCAAACTGAGCGGATTGCGGGTAGCTTTTTATATTGCAGCGAGAAATGCTCGAACTATTCAACATTGATCTTTTACCTCTCATCGCGGGTCCTTCAGAATAGCCACTTTTAAGGCATCGCACATCGCATATTGGGCGATTGATGACATCGTCATCGCCGATAGGTAAAGTCACCCTTTTGCTTGATTTTACGAGGGAAAATGAAACGTTTATTTGTTTACGGGACGCTGCAGCCAGGCCATTCAAATGCGCATATTCTGGAAAACATCGGCGGAGAATGGCTGGCGGGATCGGTTCGCGGCACCTTCTATGAACGTGGCTGGGGCGCAGCGGCGGATTTCCCCGGCATTGTATTGCAGGAAAACGGCCCGCGCGTATCGGGTTATCTGTTTATGTCTGACAAGCTTGAACCACACTGGCCAATGCTCGATGAGTTTGAAGATGGCTATGATCGGGTGGAAGTTGATGTCACCACCAGCAATGGCGAACTGGTCACGGCGTGGATTTATCAGTTGCAGCCGCAGGTGTAAAAATGAACAAAAGAACCATTGAAAATGTGCGCATACCTACCTACTATGCATGTACGGATAAATGCCGTACGTTAATAAGAACTGATTTTGTATCACTGATGTGAATTCTCGGTTCTTCATGAGAATAACTGGAGAAATAATCATGGCAGGTTTGGCAAAAACCGAACGTCTTGAGCTTCGTATCAGTCCTGATGTTAAAAGCGAAATTGAAACTGCAGCGCAGATCAGCCGCGTCAGCGTTTCGCAATTCATTGCTGATTCTGCTCTGGAACGAGCAGCAAATGTGATTAGCGAGCATAGCCGTATCAAGCTGACTGAAGAGTCATGGAATGCTGTCATGGAAGCACTTGAAAATCCTCCAGCGCCCAATGAACGTCTTCGTCGTGCGGCGGCTCTCAGCAGAGAGGAAGCAACCTGGGAATGGAAACGGTAAAACTAACCATTGTGAAGTTTTCGGCTGATGTGCCACTCAACGTCGAAAACTTCAATTGTGGACGCCCCGAGTAAGACGAGTTTCTCAAAAAATATCTTGCGAAACAGCACGCTGATAACATCCTCAAAGCCTATCTGCTGATCACCAACGATGTGATTCCCGAAGTAATGGGTTTCTACACGGTGTCAGGCGGCAGCTATGCCAAGGCGAATATGACGCGAGCCTATCAAAAGCAGGTTCCCTATCGTGAAACGTCGTGCATTACTTTGGGTCGTTTAGCGGTTGACCAACGTCTTGCCCGGCGCGGCTTCGGGACACAATTGGTCATCGATGCTTTGCGCGTTGCTTATTATGCCGCCGATGCCGTCGGTATATATTCAGTGATGGTTGAGGCAAAAGATGAAGATGCCGCTGCCTTTTATCTCAAAATGGGGTTCATACCGCTTAAGTCGGAAGAGGATAAATTGAAGTTTTTCTTCCCGGTCGCCAGTATCAAAGCGTTGCTTTAATTTTCCCTCTAAAGGGCTTAACGCCCTTTTCTCCTCGCAGGTCTTAATTGGCTTCTAGAATGAATCTCAAATAGACGAGAGGAATTCATGATGATCAAAATCTGCACGGCATGCGGCACATCGTACGATGAACAGCAAAGTAGGATCGAACACTGCAAAATCTGTGAAGACGAGCGGCAATTTGTGCCTGCCAGCGGACAAAAATGGATTTCACTGAATAGCCTGCAATCCACGCACTGCAATAAATGGCAGCAGCATGCTGCCAACTTATTTAGCCTGCAAACCGTACCCAACTTCGCCATTAATCAACGCGCATTTCTGCTGCAAACGCCGCACGGCAATATTCTGTGGGATTGCATCGCTAATTTCGATGATGCCACTAAGGCGATTGTCACCGCGCTGGGCGGTATTCACGCCATCGCTATTTCGCATCCGCACTACTACAGCACCATGCAGGATTGGGCGGCGGCGTTCGATGCGCCAATTTATCTGCACGCCAACGACAGTGAATGGATTATGCGCGATAGCCCGTATATCTCGCTCTGGCAAAACGACGAGCTGGAAATTGTGCCGAAGGTGAAGTTGATTCGTCTCGGCGGACATTTTGCCGGTGGCTGCGTGTTGTATTGGGCGCAGGATGGTGGCGTGTTGCTAAGCGGCGATATTGTGCAAGTCACGCCGGGCGCTAATGCGGTGTCATTTATGTGGAGCTATCCGAATATGCTGCCGTTATCAGTTACTGCGGTGAGCGATATTACTCGTCGTCTGGCGGCGCTGAAATTTGCGCGGCTTTATGGCGCATTTGAACAGCGGGAAATTCTCGCTGATGCGCAGCAGATCGTGATGCAGTCGGGCGAGAAATATATTGCCTGCTTAAACGCCTGAACGAATAGTAAGCAAACGCGCCGCAGATGGATGTACAGACGTCTAAACATCCATTATAGTCCGTTCCCTACGTTAAGAGGGGATCTGCGCAATGAAGAAAATTTTACTCACGACTCTGCTGGCTGCTTCCGTGGCGCTGCTGAGTGGCTGCAACAAAGACGATGAAAATCAAATCAAAGTGGCCATTAACACCGGACCTGATCAGGCATTGTGGGAAACCGTGAAGCAAGTTGCGCATGACAAATATCAGCTGGATGTCAATGTGGTGGCCTTCAATGATTACGTGCAGCCGAATGAAGCGCTGTTCAACAAAGATGTCGATGCCAACGCCTTCCAGAGCCTGCCTTATCTGGAGATGCAATCCAAAGAGCGCGGCTACCACTTTGCCGTGGTCACCAACACCTTCGTGTTCCCGATTGCGGGTTACTCGCGCAAGATTAAATCGCTGAAAGAGTTGCCGGATGGCGCGACCGTGACCATCTCCAACGAAGCAACTACCCTTGGCCGCAGCCTGCTGCTATTGCAGGCGCAAGGCTTAATCAAAGTGAAACCGGAAGCGGGCCTGCTGCCAACCACGCTGGATATCACCGATAATCCGAAGAAGCTGAAAATTGTTGAAGTCGATACGCCGCAACTGGCGCGTACGCTGGACGATCCGCAGGTGTATATTTCGATCATCAACAACAACTTCGCCGCGCTGGTTAATCTCTCCGCTTCGCGTGACGGCATGTTTATGGAAGGCAAAGCCTCGCCTTACGTGAATGCGATTGTGGCGCGTGAAGATAATAAAGACAGCCCTAACGTGCAGAAGCTGAAACAGGCTTTCCAGTCGCAGGAAGTGCTGGATAAGGCTAATGAGATCTACAAAGGCGATATTATTAAAGGCTGGTAATTTACGGTTTAATTAAGCCTATGTATGCCGGTGCGCTTAAATGCGCACCCGCCAAACCACCGTAGGGTCGCCATTCATGGCGACCGATTTTCCGCTTAACTGACAACATCCATCCTTCCGCGACTTCCCGCGTTAATCAGCTAAGCTCAGTTCATAAAATAAGCGCCGTATAAAAATGGTGTAAAAATATCGGTCATTGGCGTAAAAATGCTGTACGTAAATTCGCCTGCCACTGTTCGCATCGGTCGCAAACAGGTATGTTCGCCCTCATTAGCTTCAACCCTGATAAACCACGGGAAATCTATGAGTCAGAGTGAAAAACAGTCCTTGCCTGCTGGCATGCTGGCGGCCGCAGGGATCGTGTTTGGGGATATCGGCACCAGCCCGCTGTATACCCTCAAAGAGTGTCTCTCCATTTTGCCTAACGGCGCTATCTCTACCACTGCGGTGATGGGATTTTTGTCGCTGATTTTCTGGGCGCTGACGCTGATCGTGACGCTGAAATATGTCTGCTTCGTGATGCGCGCCGATCATGACGGCGAAGGCGGCGTGTTGACGTTAATGTCACTGGCACGCCAGCATGTCGGACCCAAAGCGTCGCATATCATTGTGCTAGCGGGCTTAATTGGTGGCGCGTTCTTCTATGGCGATGGCGTGATCACTCCGGCAATTTCGGTGCTATCGGCGATTGAAGGTATCGAAGTGGTATCGCCTGAGCTGGATAAATATGTAGTGCCACTAGCGGTAGCGATTCTCACGCTGCTGTTCATCATTCAAAAACACGGCACCGAAAAGGTCAGTAAAGTGTTCGGCCCGGTGATGTTTGTCTGGTTTGTGTCGATTGCCCTGCTAGGTATTCGCGGCATCTTGCTCAATCCTGAGGTGCTGTATGCACTCAATCCTTCCTATGCGTTGACGTTCTTGCTCAGCCACAAAGCGTTGTCGTTTGCCGCGCTCGGCATGGTGGTGCTGGCGGTGACCGGTGCGGAAGCGCTGTACGCCGATATGGGACATCTGGGCAAAGCGCCAATTCGTATGGCGTGGCTGGTGATCGCCATGCCCGCGCTAGTGCTTAACTACTTTGGTCAGGGCGCGCTGGTGATTGCCGATGCGCAGGCCATCAATAACCCGTTCTTTAATCTCGCGCCGGGCTGGGTACAGATTCCGCTGATTGTGCTGTCTACACTGGCGACGGTGATTGCGGCGCAGTCGGTGATTAGCGGCGTGTATACGCTGACGCATCAGGCGATTCGTCAGGGATTCCTGCCGCCGATGCGCGTCATTTTCACTTCGCATACCGAATCCGGCCAGATCTATATTCCGGTGGTGAACTGGCTGCTGTTTGTCGCAGTAACGGTGATTGTGCTGGCGTTCCGTCAATCTTCTGCACTCTCTTCCGCGTACGGCATTGTGGTGACCGGCACCATGGTGATTACCGCTTGTCTGGCGGGTGTGGTGGCACTGCGTAACTGGAAGTGGCCGCTGCCGGTGGCGCTGGTTTTCCTGCTGTGTATGTTAAGCATTGATGTGCCGCTGTTCAGCGCCAACCTGATGAAGCTGCTCTCCGGCGGTTGGGTGCCGGTGTTACTGGCGCTGAGCATGATGGGATTGATGCTGATTTGGAGCAGCGAGCGTAATCGCCTGATCCGCAAATTGAATAACGATCCCGAAAGCCTGATGGCGCTGGTGCGATCGCTGGAAACCAATCCGCCGAGTCGTGTGCCTGGCACCGCCATCTTCCTGTCACGCAAAGAGCATGAGATTCCGCAGGCGCTGCTGCACAACCTCAAACACAACCGCGTGCTGCATAAACGTGTGGTGCTGCTGCATATCCGCACCACCGATATCCCGCGCGTCTACAATCAGAAGCGTCTCAGCATCACCCAGTTGTCGCCGTCGTTCTGGCAAGTAACCGCCGCTTATGGCTGGCGCGAGACGCCATCAATGGCGGAGATCCTGCATCTGTGCGGGCTGGAAGGATTGGGTTGTACCGTCAATGAAGCCTCGTTCTTCACCTCGCACGACACGCTGGTGATGAAGAAGAGAAAAGGTTTGATGCGGGTTAAAGGCGGTATTTTCCATTTCTGCCAGCGCAACGCACAGCGCGCGCATGAGCAATTTAATATCCCGCCGAATCGGGTCATCGAGCTGGGCGGGCAGCGCGAGTTTTGATCGGTCGCCATGAATGGCGACCCTACAAAATCCCGCGAAATAACCGTAAGGTCGCCATTCATGGCGGCTTTATTTTTTTCCGCCAAATGTAACCAGATGCAAAAATAGTCGCGTAAGTTTGAATGAGTTGTGGCTGAATCTTTCTTAACATCTAATTAGCAATTAAAGCTAAAACGCTTAACCTGAAAAGGTGTTTATTAACTTCACCGGCAATGATCACCTGTCGTGAACATTTAGGGTTTAAGCGCATTATCAACAATTGAAAGATTCGTAGCTGCGGCCATTGGTTCAGCTACTATTTGCGAGGAGTATCGCCATGAAACAATTAATTAATGACGTAATATCTATTTTCACACCGCAATCTGTTAAACCGGTTTTAATTCGCGCTGATTTAACTCATCGCGAACTTTCATCAATTCATCCGGTAGGATTTACTTCGGTGAGCTGGGCGACCTCAATGGAAGAGCTGAATGACGCCTTTGTGCAGAAAGCCGTTGCCGCCGGTGCCGTGGGTTATCACATCACCGAAGTGGAATCCCACGAACCAGCGCACGATGGTCAACATATCATGGCCGCCACAGCCACTCTTTATCACATCAATAGCAAAGTGGCTTATGGCTAATGTTTAATTTATTGGAATTTACAGCCTGCCCTTCATCATCGGCAGGCTTTTTTCTGCAAAATATTCAGCGAGAAAATCAATAAACACTTTAATGCGCGGCGATTCAGAAGCGCGTTGCGTGTAAACCGCCCAAACATTCGCTTCCTGATACCACTGCGGTAAAACGTGCACCAATTGATTTTCACTTAAATAAGGTGCGACATCCCAGGCCGATCGCAACGCAATGCCGTGTGATTTTAAGGCCCAGTTTAAAATCACTTTCCCACTATTCGATGAGTAATGGCTATTCAGGCGACAGACGATTCTATTCTCGCCATCGGTTAACGTCCAGTGTCCAAAAGTGTTGTTATTTTCATTAATAATAAGACAGCTATGATCGATTAAATCATCCAGCGTCTCAAGCGGACGCGATCGGGATAGATAATCTGCTGAAGCGCAAAGAATACGCCGATTGGCGGCTAATTTTCGGGCAATGTAGGAATGATTAACATCATCGCCAACGCGAATATCCACATCGGTTCCTGATTGCAATAAATCAATATCGCGATCGCTGAGCATCAGTTTGATATTCAGTGACGGATGGCGCGTCATAAATTCAGCAATCGCATCCGACAAATAATCCTGACCAAAACCAAATGAACAGGCCACGGTAAGATCGCCGGTCAATTCGCCGCGCCACTGCTGGAAGTTATTGAGGAAGGAATCCATCTCGTGCACCACCTGCAGCGCGCCTTCCAGCGCCTTTTCACCTTCTGGCGTCAGGCGCATCACGCGGTTGGTGCGGAAAAACAGCCGGGTTTCCAGCTGCTTTTCAAGGATGGCAATACGCTTGCTGATATAGGATGGCGACTGGCCGAGCTCAATGGCGGCGCGGCCAAAACCTTCGTAGCGCGCCACGCTGATAAATACATACAGATCTTCAACCGACGGCCAGCCCTCAAGCGGCTTCTGATAACTTTTCCCGGCAAGCAGTATCTTCATAACCATCACAGCGTTAGAGAAATTTAGCCGGTTATAACACAGAATCCAGGAAGGGCTGAAGCTGGCTTAAAAACAGTTCGGGCACTTCCTCATGTGGTGAATGACCGCAAGGTAATGCGTGGCCTTGAATATGGCGCGCTTTATCCTGCCAGGTTTCCACCACGTTATATAACTGGCCGACCGTGCCCTTTTCTCCCCATAACAGCAGCAGCGGCGCTTCAATGCGTTTATCGCTGTCCTGCGCATCATCGTCTAAATCAATTGTCGCCGCTGCGCGATAATCCTCGCACACCGCGTGAATCATCTCTTTCTTTTGATAACAGCGCAGGTAATCGTTGAATATTGCCTCTTCGGTAGCGCCCGGCGTTTTTAATTGCCCGTCAATGTGTTTACGCAGGAATAACGCCGGATCGTGGCCGATCATGGTTTCCGGTAATGGATAAGGTTGAATCAGGAAGAACCACCAGAAATAGCGCGTCGCAAATTCTTTATTGGTTAACGCATACATGGTGGCGGTTGGCGCAATATCGACAAACACGCAGCAGGAAAGTTTTTCCGGATGATCGAGCGCCAGCCGATGGCCTACGCGCGCACCGCGATCGTGACCAACAAACGCCACGCGCTCCAGGCCTAATGCGTCGATCAGCAGGCTAATATCGTCTGCCATCACGCGTTTCGAGTAAGCACGATGCGTCTCATCACTTACCGGCTTGTCGCTGTCGCCGTAACCGCGCAGATCCGGCAGGATCACGCGATACTTCTGCGCCAGCTGCGGCGCAATTTTGCGCCACGCCAGATGATTTTGTGGATGTCCGTGCAGCATCAGTAAAGGCGGGCCTTCGCCACCGATGGCGACGCGCAGCGTCACGCCATTCGCCAATCGCACATCACTCAGCGTAAAGCCGTCGATAAAGGGGGAATCACCGCGTGGCGTTATCTCACTCATGCTTGGGCATCCTGTACTATTGGGCCGCGCTTCAGCCACGGACGCTGGGCAAAATGTTGCACTTCAAACTGAGTGATATCGGATTCGTACTGCAACGTCCAGTCCACCGCGCTGCCGCCGCCCAATAACATCTCACGCTTCAAGGCACTGACCGAAAAGGCAATGCGTTGATTATTGAAGAGGATCGCCTGTTGTTCCAGCGACACGGTAATGCGGTTCTTTGCGGCATCGTTCGCCACTTCACACAGGCGCTGATAATCCTCTTCGCTTAACGTCAGCGTCAAAACACCATTACGCTGGCAGTTATCGTCAAAGATGCCGGCAAAGCTGGTGCCGATAATGGCGCGGATGCCGAGCTGATTGAGTCCCCAAACCGCATGTTCGCGGCTGGAACCACAGCCGAAATTGGCACCGACCAGTAAGAAGGCAGCGTTTTCCCAGCCGGGCTGATTCAGAATGAAATCGGGATTCGGGCTGCCGTCAGGCAGAAAGCGCAGGTCGAAGAACACGCCGCGATCCAAATCCTGGCGATCGATGCCTTTGAGAAACTGCTTGGGCATGATCACATCAGTATCAATATTGGCAGCCGGTAACGGCGCGAGCGTGCCAGTAATGTTGTTAAATGCTTCCATATTAAACCTCTGCAGTCATGAATTTACGGACATCAACCAGATGACCGGCAATCGCGGCGGCGGCGACCATCGCCGGGCTCATTAAGTGCGTGCGCGCACCTGCACCCTGGCGGCCAGGGAAGTTGCGGTTGGTGCCAGACGCACAGCGATCGCCGGGCGCTAACACATCTTCGTTCATCGCCAGGCACATCGAGCAGCCCGATTGACGCCATTCGAAACCGGCGTTAACAAAAATCGCAGCTAAACCTTCCGCTTCTGCCTGCTGACGCACCTGCGTCGATCCCGGCACGATAATGCCGCGCACATTCGGCGCGATTTTGTGTCCGTCGATAATCGCGGCGGCGGCGCGCAGATCCTCAATGCGGCCGTTGGTGCAGGAACCAATAAAGGCATGCGTGATGGCGATTTCCGCTAACGGCGTGCCGGGCTCAAGTCCCATATATTTCAGCGCACTGCGCAGCGTCTGCTGTTTTACCGCATCTTTTTCCTGCGCCGGATCGGGCACGCGGCCAGTGATAGCGCTGGCCTGATCCGGGCTGATGCCCCAGGTCACTTTCGGTTCGAGATCGCTGCAATCGATGGCGATGCGGCTGTCGAAGCGTGCGTCAGCATCGCTACGCAAATCGCGCCACTCCGCAACGGCCTGCTGCCACAGCTCGCCGGTCGGCATTTGCGGTTTACCGGCGATGTAGGCAAACACTTTTTCATCCGGCGCGATAATCGCACCGCGCGCACCGGCTTCCACCGCCATGTTGCACAGCGTCATGCGCCCTTCCATGCTCAGCGCTTCGATGGCAACACCCGCAAATTCAATGGCAAATCCGGTCGCGCCCGATGCGCCAATCTGTTCGATCAGCGCCATGATGATGTCCTTCGCTGAACAACCAAACGGCAGCTCGCCGCTCACCGTCACCAGCATGGTTTTCAGCGTGCGATAAATCAGGGTCTGCGTCGCCAGCAGATGCTCGATTTCCGAGGTGCCGATACCAAAACCCAGCGCGCCAAACGCGCCATAAGTGGTGGTATGACTGTCGCCTGCCGCAATTACCATGCCGGGCATTACCAAACCTTGCTCGTGCGCCACCACGTGTTCAATGCCCTGGCGCGGATCAAGCACATCGAACAGTTCGATGCCAAAATGCGCGGCGTTTTGGCGGAAGTAATCGACTTGTAACTGCCCGCCCGCGTCGGCCATCGCCTCATCGCGCTCGGGTCGCGTCGGGTTGACGTGATCGACATTCAGCAGAATGGTGCCCGGATTGCGCACCGGACGCTGGTGATCGCGCAGGCCGCTGAACGCCTGCGGGCTGGTGTATTCATTCAGAATCGAGCGATCGATGTAGAGCAGCACGTGCCCTTCATCGTCTAACTTACGAACCACATGCTGATCGATCAGTTTTTCATACAGTGTTTTGTTAGTCATACCGTTGCCCACGCGAAAGTAAAACAAGTCATTAGAGACGTTAGGGTAATACAGTTTGTGTGCGGGCAATGAACACGCTTCGTGAAGTGATGGTTTATGGAATGTGCAGCGAAGGATACGTGAGTTTCATTTGACCTAAGTCGCGTCTCCCGATATAAAGAATAACCGCGCTGCTTAAGCGGTTTATCCCCGATTTATTTCCTCTTCTGCTTATATTTCACGCTACTTTCTTTTTTGTAAGTTAATTAATTAACACCAATACTTTATTAACTAAAAACAAGTTAATCATTTCGTAACAATCTCTTAATGTGCAAACCGAATTTTTAACGTTCACCTGCATTGCATAATAAGTAGGACTGGAATGACTCACACCAAAAAGATCGTGTCTGCCCTATCGCTGGCAGCGCTGCTTGTCTCTTCAGCGGTACGCGCTGAAGACGCACCAGAAAAAACTGACGTTCTGCTGATTGGCGGCGGTATCATGAGCGCCTCGCTCGGCACCTGGCTGCAAGAGCTGCAACCGGGCTGGAAACAGCTGATGGTTGAGAAGCTGGACGGCGTCGCGCTGGAATCGTCCAATGGCTGGAACAACGCCGGTACTGGTCACTCTGCTAACATGGAGCTGAACTACACGCCTGAGCGTGCAGACGGTTCAATCGACGTTAGCAAAGCGCTGGAAATCAACGAATCCTTCATGATTTCTCGTCAGTTCTGGACGTCGCAAGTGCAGCGCGGTGTGTTGCACGATCCGCACTCCTTCATTAACTCTACGCCGCACATGAGCTTCGTCTGGGGCGACAAAAACGTCGAGTACCTGACTAAGCGTTACGATGCGCTGCAGAAAACCACCCTGTTCCAGGGCATGAAGTTCTCCACCGATCATCAACAGATCCAGCAATGGGCACCGCTGGTGATGGAAGGTCGTGACCCGAACCAGAAGGTCGCGGCAACCTGGACGCCGGTCGGCACCGATGTTAACTACGGTGAAATTACCCGTCAGCTGATCGGCAGCCTGAAAAAAGATCAGAACTTCAAGCTAGAAACCTCATCAGAAGTCACTGATTTCAAACGTAACGGCGACAATTCCTGGCACGTCACCATCAAAGATGTGAAGAGCGGCGATAAGCGTGCGGTTGATGCGAAATACGTGTTTATCGGTGCTGGCGGCGGCGCCATTAAGCTGCTGCAGAAAACCGGCATTCCGGAAGCAGACAACTACGGCGGCTTCCCGGTCGGCGGTTCGTTCCTGATGACCGAGAACCCAGAAATCGCTAACCGTCACCTGGAAAAAGTGTACGGTCAGGCTTCTGTGGGTGCACCACCGATGTCAGTTCCACACATCGATTCACGTACTCTTGACGGTAAGAAAGTGGTGCTGTTTGGACCATTCGCCACCTTCTCTACCAAGTACCTGAAAAACGGTTCGCTGTTTGACCTGCTGAGCGCGACCACCACCAGCAACATTATGCCGATGACGCATGTGGGCATCGACAACTTCGATCTGGTGAAATACCTGATTGGTCAGGTGATGCTGAATGATGACGACCGCTTTGCTGCGCTGAAAGAGTACTATCCGAACGCGCGTAAAGAAGACTGGAAACTGATTCAGGCTGGTCAACGCGTACAGATCATCAAGAAAGATGCCGAAAAAGGTGGCTTGCTGAAACTGGGTACCGAAATCGTGACCGATAAGCAGAAAACCCTTGCTGCCCTGCTGGGCGCATCTCCGGGTGCATCTACTGCTGCGCCAATCACTCTCGACGTGATGAAGAAGCTGTTCCCAGAGCAGTTCGCTTCGCCAGAGTGGCAGCAAAAGATCCGCGCTATCGTGCCAAGCTTCGGCCAGAAGCTGAACGGCAACACCGCGCTGACCCAGCAAGTTTGGGACAACACTGCAGCGACGCTGCTGTTGACCAAGCCGCCGGTTATCAACATGGATGATCAAGCTGTTGCACCGACGCAGGCTAAGCCGCGTGCGGAATCAGGCAAACAGGATATGGCGCTGTAATCCTCGCCAGAAGTGAACCAAGCCGGACAATGTCCGGCTTTTTTATTGTCTTTTGTAGGGGCAATAATCGTCAGTAAAGCGTCTTTTGGTCACCATAAATGGCGACCCTACAAAGTATTGGCGCGTTTTTGTAGGGTCGCCATTCATGGCGACCGACTTACAAACGAAGAATATCTGCGCTAATCGACCCCACATTCGTTTTGCCACCAAAGCGCTGCAGTTGGCGGCTTTAGCGCGATAGCTGCTTTGCGTCCATGAACCTGCATCGATATAGTCATAAAACATTTTTGGTACGCGTTTATGGGCTAAATGGCGTAATTCTTCGATGCAGTTGATGGTCATAGAGGATATTCCAATAATATTTGGAAGAGGTCGCCATGAATGGCGACCCTACGGATATTTTTACGACTTTTTATAATCGGTGTAGGCGTTTTGTAATGCCACATGATCGGCAATATATTTGGCATCGTGCCATACGCCGTAAATAAACGATGATGCACGATTTACCAGATTAGGTAAGCCAAGGAAGTAAATACCACGTTCCGCTGAAATACCGCGCTTATGGAACGGTACACCATTAGCGTCGAAGGCATCCACTTTCAGCCAGCTGAAATCAAATTTAAAACCGGTGGCCCAGATAATGCTGGTGATACCTGCAGCCTGCAGATCCAATTCTGATAATGGATTAATTAAACATTCTGGATCTGGCAGTAATTCCCATGCTTGCGGTTCGGGCGGTAAATCCAGGCCATTACGTTCAATATAGGTGTCAGCATCGCGCAGTACGTCGAAATAGGCTTTGTCGCCCTCGGCAATATTCTCTACTAAACCATCGGCAAAGCTTAGCACGCCGTTATCCCAGCTTTTGGTGATACCCACCAGCGTAATGCCCATATGCGCCAGACGACGAAAATCGACCGTTTTGCCTCCTTCATAACCACTCACGGCAAAAGCAACGTGCTGTTTCTTCGGCTTGATTTTGACTTCATCCCACAAGCCCAGCGCGCCCAACCACCAGCAATAATCGCGGTCGCGATACGAACGTGGCGGCCGGTAATGTTCGCCGATGGAGAGTGTCACTTCACGGCCAGATTTACGCAGCTCTTCCGCAATTTGTGAGCCTGACGCGCCTGCGCCCACCACCAGCACGCCGCCTTGCGGCAGTTGCTGTGGATTTTTATACGCCGATGAATGGATTTGATGCAGTGCAGCACTTTCCGGCACGATCTGCGGGAAAGCGGGTTTCTGGAAGGGACCGGTTGCCGCCACCACATTGTCAGCTTCAAATTCACCGGCCGAGGTCAGTACTTTAAAACCGCTACGTTCCAGCAGACGCTCAACCGAATACACTTCCACGCCAGTACGCACCGGCGCATCGAGCATTTTTACGTAGTCTTCGAAATATTGCGCCATGCGCTCTTTCGGAGGAAAGGCTTCCTGGGAAATATTATCGAATTTCATTGAAGGAAAACGATCGTGCCAGGCTGGGCCATTGGCAACCAATGAATCCCAACGTTCTGAACGCCAACGCTCAGCAATACGGCTACGCTCGAATACCACATGTGGCACGCCCATTAATGACAGATGTTCACTCATCGCAATACCTGCCTGACCCGCTCCGACCACCACGGTATTAATTTTTTCTACTGACATGTGAGATCCCTAAAGATGATCGACCCCGATCTTTTCATGGAAAAGAGTAATCAGGTGCCGTATGAATGATATTCAGGTTAATAAATGCTGCGCCATTAAATAAGCACAGCATTCGTGTTAATACATTAATGCCCTGCTTCGACGTTCAATATTTTCCCTAAACCTAAAAACTTATTCGCGATAATTAACATCGTAGCCGTCACCGCAATATAAATAACCGACAGTGCAGCCAGCGTTGGGTCGGCAAACTCCCGCACATAGTTGTACATCGCCACCGGCAAGGTCTGAGTCGCTTGCGTGGTAATAAACAGCGAAGCGGTAAATTCGTTGAAGGAAAGAATGGCAGCAAATAACCAACCGCCAAACAAGCCCGGCAAAATAAGCGGTACGGTAATGGTCCACACCACGCGCAGCGGCGAAGCACCAAGGCTTGCTGCTGCCAGTTCAATACGCTGTTCGAGGTTTTTCAGCGACACATACACGCTGCGCAGCACGAACGGCAGCACCAGCACGATGTGGCAGAAGATCACCAGCGGATAACCGCGTCCAATGCCCAGTTGAGAGACAAGCATCAGTAAGCCGAGACCAATGGTGAAATGCGGAATAAACAGTGGCGACAGCAGCACACCTTCCAGCACTTGTTTACACGGGAAACTGTAACGCTCAATGGCGATCGCCAGCGTGGCGCCGATAATGACCGCCAGCGTTGAAGCCCACGCCGTCACAATCAACCCGGAATAGAAGCCGTGGCGGAAGTCATCGTAATTCACCGCACGTTCGAACCAGCGCAGCGACCAGCCTTTTGGCGGGAAGAACAACACTGAGGTACTGCTGAACGAAGAGATGAACACCACAATGGTTGGCAGCAATACGAACAGTAAAATCGCGATAACCAGCGCGCGTCCCGCCAGAGTAATCAATTTATCGTTGAGGGATCGGGTCATATCAGTGCTCTCCCATCGCATGGATGAAGCGGCTCATACGTTTCAGCGCCATCAGCAGCATAATGGTCAGAATCAAACCGGCAATGCTGAGCGCAGCGGCAAACGGAAAATTCATTGAAGAGAAGCCCAGCTGATACACCATGGTTGCCACGGTGCTAACGCGTCCGCCACCGATCAGCTGCGGCGTTGCGAAAGCGCTGAACGTCCAGGCAAACGCCGTGGTCAGGCTGGAAACGATACCGGGAATCGACAGCGGAATCGTCACCGTCAACAAGGTCCGAATCGGCCCCGCGCCCAGGCTGGTGGCGGCTTTTTCATAATCGGGATTGATGTGCGACAGCGCAGTCGCCAGCATCATCACCATGATTGGCATGGTCACATGCACCAGCGCGACCACCACGCCGGTTTGGGTAAACATAAACTGGATCGGCTTGTTAATCAGACCCATTGCCAGCAGCAAGCTATTGAGGAAGCCGCTATTGCCCAGCACGATAATCCACGAATAAGTGCGTACCACTTCGCCAAGAAACAGCGGCGTAATGGCGATAATCAGAATGGTGGATTTGATCCAGGTGGTGCGCGTTCTCACCAGCGCATACGCCAGCGGATAGCTCATCAGCAGGCCAAAAATCGCGGTTTTGGCGCTGAGCATCACCGTGTTAATAAACGCATCGGCATAGATTTTCTTAAATAGCCCGTTAAAGTTCGCCAGCGTGAATCCACCCACATCGAGCGATCCGGGAATATAGGCCCGCACGCTAAACTGCATCACGGCAAACATGGCTACCACCAGCCCAATCGCCGTGAACGTAGCGGGGATAATGAACCAGGGTAAGAATGTCGGTTTTCTCGTCATAGACGTTGCTGCCTGAATAAAATGGTGCGACGAACCGGGCGGCGATAAGGCCGCCCCTATTTATTAATGTGACATGATGTTTTCAGAGAACCACTGACGCCACTCGGCAGTTTTTTCCGCCCGCAGTTGTGGATCGGTGTTGATGGTGGCATTCCACTGTTCTGGCGTAGTCAGCATGCCAGGCAGCTTCGCCAGTTCCGGATCGATATGCGCATTGGTCACCGTTGGGCTGCCGCGATAGATCTTCGCCACTTCCTGTTGGATTTCCGGTTTCAGCGCGATATTCATGAACTTGTAAGCCAGTTCCGCGTGCTTGGTGCCTTTGTTGATACCGACGGTATCGACGCCCAAAATCGCGCCCTCTTTGGGAATGGCCAGCTTAATGTTGACGCCTTCTGCAATCATGCTGTAGGCGTTCATCGACAGCATCACCTGCACCGGCGTTTCACCCGTGGAGATCAGCTGTTGGCTGTTGGCATCATCGGTATAGAAGGATTTGATGTTCGGGATCAACGCTTTCAGCTTGGCCTGACCTTGTTCCCAGTGCGCTGCATCAGTGCCAGAGAGTTTGGCGGAGACCGCGATGATATGGCTCGGATCCCAGTCTGGCAGTGCAATCGAGCTTTTCAGTTCTGGACGCCACAGATCGTTCCAGCTGGTGAATTCTTCGCCCTTCGGTACTAAATCTGGACGATAGCCGATGGTGTAAACGTAGCCCCATACGCCAAGGTGATACGGGCTGACTTTGGCCTGCTGCACCAGATTCACCGCGTTAGGGATTTTGCTCATGTCGAGCTTTTCAAACAGGCCGCTATTGGCATACAGATAACCGACATGCGCGGTAGTAAAGGTGACGTCGGTTTCCGGCGAGCCGCCCGCCAGCTTGGCTTTGTTTAAGCGATCGATGGTGCCGCCGGTGACGAACTGCACTTCTACACCGGTTTCTTTGGTGAACTCTTTGGCGATGGTTTGATCAATCAGATCTTTAAAGCTGCCGCCCCAGGTGCTGACAATCAGCTTATCTGCGGCCATCGCATTCCCTGCGCTCAATACACACGTGGTCAACAACGTTAAGGCACCAATCTTACGCAACATATTCTTGTCCCCAATGAATGAAATGGCTGTTGTAGCTGCTTTGCACCACCGTCTGGTCCATCGCGTCGCAATGCACTAAAACAGTGCGAAGGCGGCTCTCGGGTGTTGAAGCGATAATGCCGTTGCGGTGAGATTGGGTAAAACAGCATTTCCCTCGCTGTTGCATCAGAATTTCTGAGGCTAAAAAAGCGGCCTGCTTAGCAAGGATTTTCTTAAGCAGTGGTGAGGCAGAAGCGAATGGGCGCTGGCGCATGGACAGGTGATTATGCTGTGAGTCGGAATTTGGCATGAGAAATGCTTGAGCTAAATCGACACTATTAGAATGACTGACGCGACATGAGCGTGTCAGCGATCTCAGGAGAACCTGCATGCTCAGTCGCATCACCCAGCGTCAGCTGGAATATTTTGTCGCTTCCGGTGAAGCGGGCAGCATTATTGGCGCCTCGGAGCGTATTCACGTCTCCTCACCGTCGATTTCCGCAGCCATCACCCATATTGAGTCTGAGCTTGGCGTGCAGCTGTTTGTGCGTCACCACGCCCAGGGCGTTTCACTCACCGCAATCGGCCATCAGGTATTAAAAGAGGCCAAACTGATCCTCGAACAGATGTCGAATCTCTACACCATCGCATCGGAATCGATGAACAACGTACGCGGCCCGCTGCGCGTCGGTTGCCTCGATACGCTAGCGCCGATGTTGACGCCGGAATTGGTGTTTGGCTTTGGCCGCGCCTTTCCCGGCGTGCGCATCTCACTGGTGGAAGGCAATCATGAGTTACTGTTAAAACAGCTGCGCTCAGCCGATATCGATATCGCCCTCACCTATGATTTGGTGCCCGCCAGCGATGTCACTTTCCAGTCGCTGGCGCAACTGCCGCCTTACGTGATGGTGGGCGAGCATCATCCGTTCGCCACACAATCTGCGGTGTCGATCCAGGATCTGGCTGAAGTGCCGATGGTGCTACTGGATA
This sequence comes from Pantoea sp. SOD02, assembly GCF_024707505.1. Lineage (GTDB taxonomy): Bacteria > Pseudomonadota > Gammaproteobacteria > Enterobacterales > Enterobacteriaceae > Pantoea > Pantoea symbiotica. Next base: position 569,488 of record NZ_CP102605.1, read on the forward strand.
TGCCGTGGAGCCGGGAATATTTTCTTGGGCTGTTCAGCGAAGCCGGTGTCACGCCGAATGTGGTGATGCGATCCAGCAGTATGGAAACGGTACGTGCGATGGTGGCGAACGGTGTCGGTTTTGGTATCGCCAACGTGCGACCCAAAGCGCACTTGTCGCAGGATGGTAAACGCCTGATTCGCGTGCGGTTGGCGGGCGTTAACAAGGCGATGCAGTTGGGTTACGCCACCATGGCGCACGTGCAGCAATCCATGGTGGTGAGCGCCTTCGCCGAGCGTTGCCGCATGTTTATTTCCGACCAATATATTCCCGGCATGGCGGCACCGAGTTATTTCGATCCGCAAGTGGTGCGGGTGGCGTGAGGATAAGCCGTTAGCACTCAGTTGCTGAACAGCTGAGCAGCATGCTGGCACTGAGAAGGTTCCGCCCGCCAGAAATTGGGCAGTTTCAGCATCCGCGATGCGGCGTACGGGCAAAGGGCCAAATGGCGTGGCCCTTTGCAATCCGCGCCTTGCGCCGTCCTCGCTGTTCCCTCGCTCATCCCTCCGTCCGACGGACCACGCGGATTCGCCATCCATGGCTCATGCCGCGCTTTCGCCGACATCGTGTCGGCTCATCCTGGCCGTCACTCTTCACTCGGCGCTGCGGATGACGCCCACAAACCTCGCCTGTAAGAGTCTTTTCTGAATTAAAAACAGCATGGTCTGTAGAGATTTTGTTCGGAGAGATATTTCGTGGGTGCGCATTTTTGCGCACTTGGTCACCATGAATGGCGACCAACGGCTGAAGCGAAGGTGTGTTTATGAAACGCAAATTGTTGCAGCGCGGCTGTTGAGGCGACATCCCATCACGCTGAACGAAAGAGTGATGCCAGGGCGAGCCGCATGGATGCGGCGAGAGGTGGCGCTGAGCAGGAGCGAATCGCCGCCGGTCCGTCAGGCAGAATGAGTGAGTGAAGGCACCGCGCAGCGGCGGGATGGGCTGGCGCAAGGCGCGGGAGTGCAGAGGGGCGCGCCATCGCCCCTCTGCTCGGTCGCCGCACGGCGTCACTGCAACTTCCCAAGCATTGGCGAACGAAAGTCGCAGTATTTAAACAAATGTCGCTCAAACTTTGACGTTAGTATCCTTGCTGCGGATAAACGCGATTTAAAACGGGTTCGCCGCGCGCGGCGCGCTGGATATTTTCGGCAACCTGTGGTGCGGCGCTGGCGGGAATGGCGACCGACGCCAGATGCGGCGTAATCAATACATTATCCATCGCCCACAATGCATCTTCCGGCGGCAACGGTTCGCGGTCGAATACATCCAGGGTGGCTTGACCAATATCCCCACGCTGCAATGCCTGTGTTAACGCCACCTGATCGACAATCGCCCCGCGCGACACATTGATAAACGCGCTGCCGGATGGTAAGCGAGCCAGACGTTCAGCACTCAGCAATCCCTGGGTTTGCGGCGTGAGTGGCAGCATCACCACCAAAATATCGCTGCTGGCGAGGAAATCATCCAGCACGTCAATTCCGCTGCTACAGGTAATGCCTTCGATGGTTTTCTGCGATCGCGACCAGCCACGCACATCCAAGCCCTGACGCGCCAGCTCCTGCGCGGCGTGCGCGCCCAGTTCACCCAATCCCAGCACGCCAACGCGCACGGTTTCCGGCGAACTTGGATGCAGGTAATGCCAGCGCCGTTCACGTTGTGCCCGCTCAAACGCCGGAATGTCACGCACATAGCGCAGCACGGCAAAGAGCACGAAGCCGGCCATCATGCGCGCCATATGCGGGTCAGACAAACGAACAATCGGGATATCCGGCAAATCATCGCGTCCGACCAGCGAATCAACGCCCGCCCCCAAATTCACCAACAGTTTCAGGTTACGGTACGCAGCAAAAAAGCCGTGGGGCGGCTTCCACACCAGCGCGAAATGCACCTCATCAACTTTTTGCACCTCTTCTGCCCGACAGATATTCACGCCTGGCAGATGCGGCGCGAGCAACGCTGACCACTGATCAAAGCTGTCGAACTCGCTGTAAAACACCAGGGTACTCATGCCGCATGCGCCTTGATCAACTCGACTACCGCATCAATCGCCAGTTCGTAACCGATTACGCCCAAGCCGGCGATTACGCCGGTGGCGGCTTTCGATACCATTGAGTGATGGCGGAACGGCTCGCGCTTCCAGATGTTGCTCATGTGCGCTTCGATGATCGGGCCATCAAACATCAGCAACGCATCGAGAATCGGCACCGAACTGTAGGTTAAACCGGCGGCGTTGATGATCAATCCGGCGGCCTGCTGACGCGCTTCCTGAATCCAATCAACCAACACGCCTTCGTGATTGCTCTGGCGGAATTGCAGCGTGACGTTGTGCGCGGCCGCCCGGCGCTGGCAGCGTTCACCGATGCTGGCAAAGCTTTCTGTGCCGTAGGTGCCGCTTTTGTCCATGCCATACAGGTTGGCGTTTGGGCCGTTGAGGAAATAGATTTGCTGATTCATGTGAGTTCCTGAGTCGCTATGCGGTGGTCACCATAAATGGCGACCCTACAAATGTTCTGTGCGATTTTCTGGTCACCATAAATGGCGACCGAATTACGATTAACGGCAATCAATGCGGGCGCGTACTGGCCATTGCTGAATGGGCATCGATCACGGCAAACCAGGCAGCGGTTTGCGGATGATCTGCACGCCAGTTAAGGACTTCGAAGCGGAAATCGAGATAACCCAGCGCGCACCCAATGGCGATCAAACCCAGGTCATTCGGCTGCGAGCTAAAACTGGCGACCTGACGTTCGATTTCCCGCAACGCGGCGCTGACTTTCTTCAGTTGTCCGTCGGCCCAACCTTGCCACTGTTTTTCCACAGGCCGCGCGCTAAATTCGTAGCGCGCCAGCAAGGCGGCATCGATCAATCCATCGCCCAACGCCTGGCGCGACAAACTCAACCAGCGCGCGTCGCCGTGCGGCGGGATTAAATCACCTTGCGCGCGGGCATTGAGGTATTCGCAAATCACGCGGCTGTCGTACAGACATAACCCTTCTTCGGTGCGCAGCGCCGGCACTTTGGCTAACGGATTAACGATGGCAATGCGCTCATCACGTTCAATCGGATGCGCCGCTGAATCTAACAGCTCAATCTCATTCGTCAGCCCAAGACAATGTGCGGTGACCATCACTTTGCGCACATAGGCGGACGTAGTGGCGTAAAACAGTTGCATCATGCCAGCGCTCCCGGCTGATCCACGCTGAGCAGCACTTTGCCAATGTTGGCGTTGGCTTCGAGGATACGATGCGCGTCCGCCGCCTGCGCCAGCGGCAAAACTTGATGCAGCGTGGGGACGATTTTTCCTGCAGCGATGAGCGGCAGCAGATGTTTGCGGATGCACTCAGCCAGGCGCGCCTTTTCAGCAGCGCTTTTGGGACGCAGCGTGGAAGAGGTCAAACGCAATCCTTTACGCATCACCAACTGCAGATCGAGTTCGATCTTCGCGCCCTGCATAAATGACAAACTCACATGACGTCCGCCCTGCGCTAACACGCTAAGATTACGCGCCACGTAATCACCGCCGACGTTATCCTGCACCACATCCACGCCTCGACCTGCGGTTTCCGCCGCAATCACCGCGACAAAATCCTCTTTAAAGCGATCAATGGCGCGCCAGACGCCAAGCTGTTGCAGTGCCGCAATTTTGTCGGCACCGCCTGCGGTGGCAATCACCCGCGCACCACAGGCTTGTGCGCATTGGATGGCAAAAGTGCCAACGCCGCTAGCGGCACCGTGAATCAGCACCGTTTCGCCGGGTGCTAAGCGCCCCAGCTCAAACAGGTTGTGCCACACGGTAAACGCCGCTTCGGGCACGCCTGCGGCATGCGCCAACGGCAGATTATCGGGCACCGGCAAACACAGCTCAGCGCGCGCTACGCAATACTCGGCATAACCGCCACCGTTGAGCAGCGCCATCACCGCATCACCGATGGCGAAGCCAATTACGTCGGCACCCAACGCCACCACTTCACCTGCCACTTCCAGACCTAACACATCTGAGCAGCCCGGCGGAATGGGCATGCCGTTGCGCTGCATAATATCCGGACGATTAACGCCCGCGCTGGCGACACGAATCAGCACTTCACCCGCCGCTGGTTGCGGCACGGCTCGTTCAACAACCGTTAAAACCTCTGCGCCGCCCGGTTGGCTGGCTATTACCGCTTTCATCATTTCAGGCAACATCAGATCTTATCCCTGCTTAGGGTGGTAAAGGCGCAAACGCCTTCATCATCAAAGGTGATTCCCACGACGCTACCAACCGGCCAGCGCGTCAGGGAATCGAGACCAGACTGGCGCGCAAACAGCGATGCGCTGCCGAGCGCCGGCACATCAAGATGCACATCCACGTGATCGCCCTGAAACACATGGGTGATCACCGTGGCGCTCAGGAAGGCGTGCGAAGACAGCGGCCCCAACTGAATGTTCTCGGGACGCACGTACACATCCAGACGCTCGCCAACATTCGCCTGCACACGTTCTGCTGGCAGACGCAGCACGTTGCCACCCAGCTCAAGCACCGCCGCGTGATCGCGCCCGGCATAACGTCCCGGAAGAATATTGACGTCACCGACAAAGCCCGCCACAAAGGGATCGCGCGGCTGGCGATAGATCTCATCCGGCGTACCGATTTGGCGCACATGTCCCGCCGACATCACCACCACACGATCGCTCATGCTCAGTGCTTCACCTTGATCGTGGGTGACAAACACCGTGGTGACGCCCAATTTGCGCTGGATCGCTTTCAGTTCGACCTGCATTGATAAACGCAGATTTTTATCCAGCGCCGAAAACGGCTCATCCAGCAACAACACTTTGGGCCGGATCACCAGCGCACGCGCCAGCGCCACGCGCTGCTGTTGTCCGCCGGAGAGTTCACGTGGTTTGCGATGGCCGTAACCCGCCAATTTGACCAAGGCTAATGCTTGCTCAACGCGCTCGGCGATTTCGGCCTTTGGCACGCCACGCATACGCAGGCCGTACCCGACGTTTTTCTCCACCGTCATGTGCGGGAACAGCGCGTAGTTTTGGAATACGATGCCGATTTCACGTTGATACGGCGGAATCTCGGTCACCAGATCGCCATCAATAAAGATTTCGCCACCGTCGGCTTCAGCAAAGCCGGCCATCAGGTTTAGCAGCGTGGTTTTGCCGCAGCCCGACGGGCCGAGCAGCGTAATAAATTCCCCTTCTTCAATGGTCAGGGAAATTTTGTGCAGCGCGATAGCGTCGCCAAATTTTTTCAGCACGCCATCTAACTGCACGGCGACGTTACTGGCTTTCACTGCCAGATGCGGCATGTCGGGCTGCGGGAATCGGGTAACTTCTGCACTGACCATGAACTCTCCAAAACTGTTTTGCGTGACAATGTCACAGAAATTATTGACTCATCCATGCGGCTAAGCGTTGCAACATGGCGTCACAGGCTTCCAACTGCGCGATGCTGATGAATTCGTCCGGTTTATGTCCTTGCGCCATGCTGCCCGGCCCGCAAATCACGCTGGGAATACCGGCCTGATGGAATAAGCCGCCTTCGGTGCCAAATGCCACGGTGCTGAAGTCGCTGGATTGGGTTAAATAGGCGATCAGTCGCGCGGCCTCACTTTGGGCATCGGTCAATAATCCTGGATAGCCGCTAATCGGATAAAAATGGATCGCGCTGTCCGCTGCGATGGCCTGCATGCGCGGCAACAGTTCTGCTTGTGCGAACGCCTCGAGCTCAGCGGCGATGGCTTGCGCATCATCCTGCGGCAAGGTACGCACTTCAAAATCAAAGGCGCATTCGGCGGGCACAATGTTCAATGCGCGGCCGCCGCTGATGATGCCGGTTTGTACGGTGGTAAACGGCGGATCAAAACGAGAATCCCGATGTTGTGCCATCCGCTCGCCCATCGCCGTTAACTGCTGAATCAATCTCGCGGCATATTCGATGGCATTAACGCCCTGCGGCGCATAGGCCGAATGGCAAGCCGCACCCTTCACTTCACAGCGCACGCCCAATTTGCCCTTATGACCCAGCACTGGTTGCAGTTCGGTAGGTTCACCAATCAGGCAGATAGCCGGTTTTTCCGCACGCTGCGCCAGCGCCTCCAGCAAGGTGCGCACGCCAAGGCAGCCGACTTCTTCGTCGTAGGAGATCGCCAAATGCAACGGCTGTGTCAGCGGTTGCGCCAGAAAGTGGGGCACTGCCGCCAGCATGCAGGCGATGTAGCCTTTCATATCGGCGGTGCCGCGCCCGTATAACTTGCCGTCACGTTCGGTGAGAGCAAACGGCGGCACGCTCCAGTTTTGTCCATCCACCGGCACCACATCGCTGTGGCCAGAAAGCATCACACCGCCATCGCCAGCTGGCCCAAGACGCGCATACAAATTGGCTTTACTGCGTTCCGCGTTGTGGATTAGCTCACAGCTGACACCCAAATCACTCAGGTAACGCCAGACGAAATCGATCAATGCCAGGTTGGATTCACGGCTGGTGGTGTCAAACGCCACCAGCTTTTCAAGCAGTTGTCGGCTGGTAAACATAGGAACTCCTACTCATCGCCCGGCACGCCGTAACTGGGTGCCTGCGTTGGATCGATGGCGCGCGTCACGTAATCGTTCATTTGTGGCTGATAGGCCAGCCACAGCTGGTCGAGTTCGCTAATCGGATCGCCATCCGTCCAGTCAACACGCAGATCGACAATCGGCCATACCTGATCATCAACGATCGACAATGCTGAGGAGTGCACCGGCCCCGCTTCGCCGCCGGCCTGCATGCCCGCTTGCATCGCCGCGATTAAGCGCTCGGCTAAATGCCCGGAATGCTGCTCAAAGGCGCTAACCATCGCCGGAATCACCGCAGGGTTAGCCAGCAGATTGCCCGCCGCAACACAATGATGACCGGTTTGCGCGTTATTGATTCCCAAGGTTTTATCACCGCTAAAGCAGGCCGTTTGGCCATTCGCAGCTAACACCGTAACCTGGCGATAATGGTGATAATCATCGCTGGCTAAACCGGCTTTGAGCGCGGCTTCTGCGCTGTCGCCTTGTTGCAGGCGATCAAGAATGCGCGGACCTAACGCCGGTAAAGTGATGTTTTGGGTTGATACTGCACCCACCGCTGAGCGTAGCCATGGGCAACGTGCGCCCACCGCAATGCTGGATGAGCTAATGGCAATGCCGATTTGGCCGGTTTCGTCGCAGCGTCCCACAATGGATAACGTCATCGTCGCCTGCCTCTTATTCCGCTTGCCAATCGTCTGGAATAACCGCGATCACATCGATTTCCATCAACCATTGCGGCTGACCTAAACCGGAAATCACCAAGCCGGTGGAGATCGGGAACACGCCTTTCAGCCATTTGCCGACCACCTGATACACCGGCTCGCGATAACGTGGGTCAATGATGTAAGTGGTGGTTTTGACGATGTGCGTCAAGTCGCTGCCCGCTTCTTCCAATAGCTGTTTTACGTTCTTCATCGCCTGCTCGGCTTGCGCGGCGGGATCGCCTAAACCCACCAGATTGCCCGCAAAGTCGGTGCCAATCTGCCCACGGACATACACGGTGTTGCCCGCGCGCACCGCCTGACAGAGATCGTTATCCAGTGCCTGATTGGGATAGGTTTTTTTGGTGTTGAATTTACGGATGCGAGTATGTGTGGTCATGCTTGCCTGCTATGCGAAAAGGATTTGCGCAAGGTATACCTTCCAATGCATGGCAGCGAAAACAGCATTAACCGAGGTGTTGCTTTAGAAAATCCGAAGGTGCTCACGGAGATGATTTTTAGCATTAAATTGTGACCATCATCACCAGTCGCCTAACTGACGTTTACCGGACGCGCGTTCTGAGGTATACCACCCTCCTTCTTCACCTAACTCTCAGATAAGGATAAAAAAATGTTTACAAAGCAGTATGAGGTTGATGAAAAACATATTGATTTTCAGGGCGTGGTCGATGGCCTCTACTATCCGTTTTATATGGAGTGGACGCGCCATGCTTATATGCGTGAAGCCCTGGGTATCGATATGGAAGAAGAGTTTAAGCAGGGCAAAATTTACATGGTGCTGGAGTATTCCCTGCGCTTTCGTAAGAGCCTGGTGAAAGGTGACAAGGTTGAAGTGACCTGCGTGCTGGCGAAGAATGAGAAGCGCAATCGCGTCAATTTTGTGCAGCAGATTCTGGTCAACGGCGTGGTGTATGCCGATGCGACTTTTGTTGCCACCTGCCTGCAGAATGGACGCCCTTCCATGCCTGATGCGGTGATGAATGCGTTAGCGGATGCGTGATGCGGTTTTGGTAAGGGTCGCCATGAATGGCGACCCTACGTACATTTAGGCATAGAGTTCGGCTTTACCCACTGAAGAGAACAACCGCATCTTGTGCGCGACCACCTCTTTAGCGGCGGCAATCGGTTTCAGGAACAATTCACTCGGTTCATGCCCACCGCGCTTAATCTCATCTTCCAGCATGACAAAAAAGGCTTTCTTCATATCGCTGGATATATTGATTTTACTGACACCATGTTGAATGGCTTCGGCAACTTCGCTGTCTTTATTACCGGAACCGCCATGCAGTACCAGCGGAATATCCACGCGTGCGGCAATTTCTTTCAAACGAGGAATATCCAGCTTCGGTTGTTTGCCAGCTGGATAAAGCCCGTGCGATGTGCCAATAGCAACCGCTAAGGTATCGACGCCGGTCTCTTTGACAAAACGTTCCGCCTGATCGGGATCGGTAAAGAGGATTTCGCTGTGCCCGCCTTCCGCACTCCCTTCAGCAACGCCAATGGTGCCTAACTCCGCTTCCACCGACACATCCGCAGCGTGAGCGATTTCCGTCATTTTACGCGTCAGCGCAATATTCTCTTCAAATGGCAATAAGGAGGCATCAATCATCACCGAGGTGTAGCCGGTTTGTATGGCCTTAATATTGTGCTCCAGCGACTGTCCGTGATCCTGATGAATCACCACCGGCACGCTGGCTTTAGCGCCTAACTCACGCAGATAAACAATAAAAGCATCACCCACGAAATCATGTTCTACCGGGTGTACTTCCAGAATAACCGGTGATTTAAGTTCTTCCGCCACTTCAATTACCAGACGAGCAAACTCAGCGGAGGCGATATTAAAAGCACCGACACCAAACTTATTATTCTTAGCCACGCTCAAAAGATTCTTCATGTTGATTAACATCATTCACTCCTTCGGTAAGGGTTTCATTTACGTCTTTCTTAATAAATCGCAGGATCACCGCGGTAAATACCGCACCCGCAGCAATCGCAAACATATAGGCCAATACATGCGTAATCACATTGGGTATAAACAGGACGAACACGCCGCCGTGCGGTGCGCGAGAAGCGCAACCTAGCGCCATGGAGAGCGCCCCCGCCAAGCCTGAACCGGCACAAATTGCGGGAATGACACGTAACGGATCCGCAACCGCATAGGGAATTGCGCCTTCAGTGATAAATGACAGCCCTAATACATAGGTGACTTTGCCGGTTTCGCGCTCTTGTGCGGTGAATTTGCGGCCAAACAGTGTGGTAGCCAGCGCAATGCCTAATGGCGGAACCATTCCAGCCGCCATACAAGCGGCGATAGGTTCATAAATGCCGGTGGACATTAATCCGATGGCAAACATGCACACGGTTTTATTTAACGGGCCGCCCATGTCAAATGCGACCATTACGCCAATCATCAACCCCATAATGGCGGCATTCATATTGCCCATGCTTTGCAGGAATGAGGTCAGCGCTTCAAGCAACATTCTGATTGGCTGACCGATAACTAAAATCATTAATGCGCCGGTTAATAACACCGTCAGCAGTGGCACAATCAGAATCGGTTTTAAACCCGCAATCGCCTTGGGCAGATGGATATATTTTACTACCAGCAGCGTGATATAACCGGCGAGGAAGCCAGCAAATAGCGCCCCAAGAAAACCCGCACCGGTGTGCACCGCGAGCATGCCGCCGACCGCACCAGACACAATACCCAGATTACCACTGATTGATTTACTGATGCCGAGCGACAGAATCGGCAACATCAGCGCAAAAGCCGCACCGCCACCGATGTCAGACAACATTTTTGCAATCGGACTGAAATTCGCATCGCCCGGTGTTGCTGCATTAATACCAAAGGAAAAGCTGAGAGCAATTAATATGCCTCCGGCTATCACAAACGGAATCATCAGATTCACGCCGGTAATCAGATGAATATAGAGCTGCGACAACGTGGATTTTCCGCTGGCCTGCGCCTCGTTTTCATCTATGTTTAACGCTTCATTGTTGCTGCTTATCTCCGGTTTTAGCGCGCCACTCATGATATTGCTTAATAATCCGCTGGCATCTTTCGCCGCGCGCGCCACCGGTACTTTGAAAATACGTTTTCCTTTAAATCGGCGTAGGTCGATGACTTTATCTGCAGCGATCAATACCGCATCCGCCTGGCTAATATCATCCTGAGTGAAGTGATATTCACTCTCCACCGCGCCGTGGGTTTCAACTACAATGTCGATGCCCATCTTAGCTGCACTTTTTTTCAGATTGGCTTCTGCAATGTAAGTGTGGGCGACGCCTGTCGGACAGGCGGTAATAGCGATCAGTTTCATTATAAACTCCAGGTAAAAAGTTTATACTCCGGTATTATTGACGATTAACCGATACAACTCTTCGTTAGTTTTGGCATTAATTAATCGCTCAACAATTTCATCATCACCCAATGCCACAGACACACGGGCTAATACTTTAATATGACCAATGCCGCTATCGGCATTGCGTACCGCAAATAAAATCACCAACTTTACCGCTACGTCCTCTTCGGTTTCCCAGTCAACCGGCGTGCGTAAATTAGCCACCGCCATGCGGGTTTCATTCACTGCCACCGATTTACCATGTGGTATCGCCACCTGATTATCAAAACCGGTTGGCCCCAGCGCTTCTCGCGCAATCACATCCTGAATAAATAAGGCTTTATCGTTAATAATATTCTCAGCATAGAGTAGCGAAGATAATGCCTCTATCACCTCAATTTTATTACTCGCGACTAAATCAGTAACCACACATGAGCGGGTTAAAATATCTGATACGATGACTTTATCCAGCATGGTGTTTCTCCTTCATATTTTCATCAGAAAAAAGTCTTTCTGAAACTCTCGCAATATCTTTTTTAGAGAAAATTGCCGAGACATAGGCAACCGGTAACTCAACATCCTCTAACTTGATGGTTGAGATAATTAAATCGCACTCTTTCATTTCAAGTGTGTGTGTGAGCTGACTGCCGGGTACGATGGCAATAATTTCCCATTCGGGAAACGCACGATTAATACGGCTGGATAACAACTGCGATGTTCCTACACCACTGGAGCAAACGATAATGATCTTCTTAGCAGCACGGAATTTATCCAGCGCGGTTTGTAAGTAAATCGTTAGATAAGCCACTTCATCATCAGAGATATCCGCATAGCCATATTTTTGATTAATACGATCTGCCGCCTTTTTCACCGCATTAAAAGCGCTACTCAGCTCACTTTTAATTTCATCCAACAATGGATTATGGATAGCGATGCCATAGGCGAGTCGGTTGAGCATCGGCTTAATATGCTGAGCCAAATCGTGACGCAATTTCTTATCCAGGCTAAGGTCAAGGCCCAGATCCTCGGATGATTCACGAATAAGTCTCTCGGCGTAGCGATCGGACTCGCTGTTGAGTGGTAGCGGAAGGCTATCAACTGGCGTCAACGTATGGCGGCCTGATGAAATCAGATATTGGTAGATATAACTCACTTCAATCGCCGGTAAGGTAATTCGGTACTCATCCTGCAACCAACTGACGGCTTTCTCGGCAATCGTCCACTCTTTGCCCTCATGTCGCGCATAAGTTTGTACATCCGATTGCGCCGCAAGACCCGCCGCGCGTCGAATCATCACCAGCAGATGTGAAAAGAGATTGGTGTAATAAGGCTCACTGATTGCACAAGTAAATTCATCTTCAATTAAGCCAATGAGCGAGATGCAATTATCTACATTCACCTTGCCAAATTGATCGACTAATTTGGTTCTGGAGAAACGGTCAATTCGGCTATCCGCCGTTTGATAATGACTCAATACGCTTACGGTGATGATATCTTTTAGCGCCATGCGAATATCCAGATCGTTACCTTGAATGTAAGTGCCGGAATGGTCGCGAATCAACGTCAAAGCGAATGTAGCCAGCCAGGCCTCGACCTTCTTTAAATCTTCCACAATTGAAGATCGGCTGACAAAAAATTTCTCCGACAACGCGCTAAGTGACAATGGCGCAGGTGATTGCGTCAATAAATCAGTGGTAATACCGACTAAGCGTTTAGTACTTAATATTTCATGGTGCTGTTCAGAGACAGCTGATGTGCCGCGCGAGAAAACCGATCCGCCATCTAAGCGCAAACCCAATCCCGGCTTGCTGATGATGCGACGTTGATTGTCAGAACAAAATTCATTGATAACTTCAATATCTCTTCGCAGCGTACTGACAGAAATGTCGAGAGATTCGGCAACCCGATTCGCCGGAACCCAATCATTCTCTGTGATCAGAAAATCAATAATTCCGTTTTGTCGTTGGTTCAGTGCTGTCATTCTTGACGCCCTTGGTTGTTTTTCACCGTTACCCACCATGGATACGTTTATACGAGAGATAAGTAACGAGGAAAATACTAAATGATGGGCAGAAGATGGACATATCGTTGAACACTTAAACTCAACTAATATAGGAACGTGGATTTAAACTCTACGGGAGGTTAATTCGTTATTATTATAGGTGGAGTTATTTTGACGCAGCCATCAATTTTCCACATAAGCGCGATTAAAAGAGCCAGAGAATGTGAAAAGTGTGATGGGCATCATCATGCTAATCGCCAATGGCGACTATTTTCGGCTGCCAATTGATTCTGGGTTTAATGAGTTTAATGCTTTGCAAAAGAAATAATAGACAACGCCTTGCAAGCTACCTTGCAAGGCGTTGTCTGAAGATAAAATCACTGCATCATAGTTGGCAAAAACAGCGTGAGCTTGCGTTGCTTTGCCTGGGATGCAAATGCTTGTATCGCCTCGCGGAGATCGGGTGCCAGCGTGATGCCATCAGCCACCTCAATATAAACGGTACTTTCATTGGGGATACTGTCTAATAAGCGGCAGAGTTCGGGTTTACTGATGAAGGTAATGTTCTGGTGAATACGCAGTAAATGAATGCTGCCGTGCTGTGTGAGCGTTAAAGTATTTTTCTCGGCTTTCATGACGCTAATTAATAGCTGGCACAATACGCCAAGACCAATACCTTGCAGCAGGCCTATTCCGACAATTCCAGTCACCGTAACCATAAAGGGAATGAACAGCGTCTTACCTTGCCGCCATTCTCTGATGAACAATGACGGAGAGGCGAGTTTAAAACCGGTGAAAATTAGAATGGCTGAAAGGCTGGCAAAGGGGATCGTATTCAATATCGGGCCCAGTAACAGCGCGCTCAATGCCAGGAGCAGACCGTGAAAGATCGCCGAAAAACGCGTGCGAGCGCCGGCATACACATTCGCAGAACTACGCACAATAACCGCCGTTAGCGGCAGACCTCCCAATAAGCCGCTCACCATATTACCTGCGCCCTGCGCAACCAGTTCACGATCGGAGTGCGGTGCGCGCTTGAGGGGATCAATACGTGACGTCGCCTCAAGGCTAAGTAGGGTTTCCAGACTTGCCAGCAGAGCAAGACTGAAAGCAATCTGATAGAGCGAAGGCTGTGATAATGCCGACCAATCGGGCGCTGAGAGTGGCCATGCTTCATCCCATGACCAGTCAGGCAGCTGCACCCGCTGCGATAATGGTAACTGCCAACCTTCTGAAGTGGATAATAAAAATTGCGCCACTATTCCCCACAATACAACGACCAGTGGTGCTGGCAGCGCAGACCATCGGCTTTGCTTAAATCGTGGCATCTCCATCAGGACAAGCAACACCAAACTCACCGCCATAATCAGCACCGATCCGCCGGTGATGTCATGGAAAAAATGCAGCGAAATCTCACTGCCTGCTGGTCTGTCTGGTACATAACCAAACGCGACAGGTATCTGCTGAACGATAAGTAAAATGCCAATGCCCGCCAGCAAACCACGAATCACGGTTCCGGGGATTAAGCCGGCCAACCGGCCTAAACGAAATAGCCCCGCCGCAATCTGCAGTGCTCCCGCCAGAATCAACGCAACTAACATGGCTGATATGCTGCCGAGTGTTGCAATGCTCGTTACCACTAGCGCTATCATTCCTGCTGCTGGCCCACTGACGGAGAGCGGAGAAGGACTGATGGCTGTAATCAATAAACCGCCAATAATTCCACTGAGCAGCCCTGCCAAAGGTGGCATGCCACTTGCCTGAGCCACACCCAAACATAATGGTAACGCAACCAAAAACACGACCACGCCTGCAAATACATCCTGTTTCACCGTCGCTAAATGAGAAAAAAGAGGCGTCTTCATAGCGTGACCTCACCGTTCTCATCCGACAAAACGTCCAGAATCCCTGTTTTTAAATCATAAATGCAGCCAAATATCTCCAGCGGGCGCTGCCGTTTTGCCGATTGAAACAGCGCAGTTTGCTGCAAATGGACAATCTGCTGACGCACGTTAGCTTCTACAAAGAATCGTTTGAGATGATCTTTGGATAACTGCCTCCACTCCGGATGCTGTTTGATCTGCTGGCGCAAGGCCTGGCTGAGAGGGAACATCTGTCGGGTGAGTGGCGTATCCTTTTTTTCTTCGCCCGGTACCACTGCCATCAAACCGGCAAAATCAACACCGCCGCAGTGGGTATGGCCGCAAATGATCACGGTATCGACTCGCAACGTATTCAGAGCATATTCAATGCCGCTCATAATGCTGTCGTCCTCTGCCAGCACCTGATTCGCGACATTACGCATCACAAATAATTCACCCGGCGATGCCTGAACCAAAGTATCTACTGGTACCCGGCTATCAGCACAGCCAATCCACAGGCAACGTGGCGCTTGCCCCGCCTCATGACGGGAAAAGTATTCGGCGTCGTGACGACTGACGCGCGCCGCGTGGATGCGGTTACGCGCCAGCAGGAGTTCTAATGTGGCGTTAGGCATTAGCTATTCTCCTTTAGGATCATTTGTGGCGGCGTTTTCTCAGTGCGTAATAATCTGAGCGCATTGAACGTTACCACCACCGTGGCGCCCGAATCGGCCAGAATAGCCACCCAAAGCCCGGTCACACCGAGCATGCTGGTCAGGAGAAAAATGATTTTTAAGCCAATTGAGAGCGTCACATTCTGACCAATGATGGTTCGGGTGCGGCGGGCTAAATGCAGAAGCTCAGGTAATCCAGCAAGGCGATCATGCGTTAGCGCGACGTCGGCGGTTTCGAGGGCGACGTCGGTTCCCCCGCTCATCGCAATGCCAATATCTGCCGCCCGCAATGCAGGCGCATCGTTGATACCGTCACCAACCATGGCCGTTGGTGCTACGATTTGTTGAAGATAGACCGCTTCCACTTTGTGCCTGGGTAATAAACCTGCCTGATATTTCATCCCAAGTTGTCCGGCGATAGCCGCAGCCGCTCGTGGGTTATCACCTGTTAGCATCAGGCTCTCAACGTTCATTGCGGTTAAAGCCTGAATGGTTTTTTTGGCATCGACACGCAACGTATCCTGCAGTGCAATAATGCCCAGCGGCACATTCTCTAATGCGACCACCACCACCGTTAATCCGGCGTCCTGCAAACGCTCAATTTCACCCTGCAAGATGCTATCAGGTGCGAATGGCGGCGCAAACGTAGGTGCCATGACGTTGACGTCCCGACCATCAATATCGCCTTTTACCCCCTGACCAGATAACGCCTGGCGATTGCCAGCAATCGGATAATCATTAAAGCGCTTTCTGGCTTGACGGATAATGGCTTGCGCCAGCGGATGGGATGATCCTTCCTCTACACCCGCGGCGAGGCTTAACACCCGATCTTCATCATCGGGTTTATCAGTGATAATGCAAACCACTGTTGGACGCCCTTCTGTCAACGTGCCTGTTTTGTCCATGGCGATAACTTTTATCTCGGCCAACTTCTCTAATGCGGCTCCCCCTTTAATCAGAATCCCGCGACGAGCTGCCGCAGCCAAACCGGAGGTAATTGCGGCAGGCACTGAGATCACCAGCGCACAGGGACAGCCGATTAACATCACCGCCAATCCCCGGTAGAGCCACATATCCCAGGGTTGGTCGTAGAAAAAGGGAGGAATAATCATCACCATCATGGAAAGCAGAGCAATGATCGGCGTGTAGGTGCGGCTGAACACATCAATGAATCGTTCTGTCGGTGATTTATGCGCATCGGCTTCATCAATCAATTTCAGAATGCGATCAATGGCGTTACAGCCTTGTTCAGAGGTGACGATGAACCGACAAACACGATCAACGATCACGCTACCGGCATAAATCTGTTGTCCTTTTGCGTATTCCACCGGAAGAGATTCTCCCGTCAATGCACTCTCATCGAATGCGGCCATGCTGTCCTGCAAAATGGCATCAGCCGGTAACCTACCGCCGGGCGCAATTTCAATTTCATCACCTGGCTTCAATTGACTAACGGGTACCGCCCTCAAGGTTCCATCATCCAAAAGCATGACGGTTTCCGGCATCATGGCCATCAGAGAAGAAACCCCCGCTCGCGCTCGCTGCGTAGCATATTGCTCAAGACTTTCACCGATATGAAACAGCCAAAGCACTACCGCTGCTTCGTATACGGCATTTATCATCAATGCGCCTAGCGACGCGAAACTCATCAGCGTTTCCATGCTGAAAATATTGCCTTCCAGCGATTTCTTCCATGCTTTGCGGGCAACTGGCCACAGCGCAAAGAGTACGAGAAATATAAAAAGCAGTTGTGAAAATCTGATTGAGAGAATCTGCATCGACCAAGCAATCAGCAGCAGAATTGAAAAGCCAGCAATAGGTTTAAATAAATCATTTAAACCAGATCTAAATATCATGTTCTTTTTCACCTTCAGCTCCAAATTATCGACACATGTCGAGAGTGAAGATAAACAACAGATCATTCCAATCGCTCAATGTGAATTACAAATAATTACATGAAGGTTTTATTACAACAAACATAACGACATGAATTAAATAAACAAAGACCCCATCACTAAACGAAATATAAATTGTTTTACGCGATAAAATAAATGCAATTACTAAATTCATGTAAATAACGACGTTTGCATGTTGCCCGACTGGGTATATTTAATGCAAAACTAAAAGCGGAAGCCTGAATACCAGGCGTAAATGGAGAGTGTAATATGAAAAAAATGATGCTTGCTGTAGCGATGTTTGCTACCACATTGATTTTACCTGTAATTTCTCAAGCGCAGGATAATTTTCCGGTTGAAATTTCTTACAAGGAAACAAAGGGGGGAAACTGGGAGCATATTGGTGACATCTCCTTTACCAACCAAAGAAGAACTTCTGAAGAAGTGCTTGAGTCAATCAGAATTGAAGCGCAAAAACGTGGAGCCGTTGGGTATTATGTAACTCGCCTTCAAATGATGAACAATGGTTTCTGGAGTGCGAATGCAGCCATTTATTCGCCGAGAAATAATATGGCGAAAAATAATTAGGGATGATGTGTAATGGGATTATTCAAATCACTCTTTGCGGGCATTGCAAGTGGGCACCATGGCGGACATGGACATCATCATCACAAGGGTAGTGATTCCAGCAGATATTCACCCTCTGCTAATGAATCCCTGACGATACCTTGCCCATATTGCCAATACCAATGCAATAAAGACGATCGCTTTTGCGGAAAGTGTGGTGGCGAAACCAATGCCATCTGCCCCAACTGCAACAATGTGATTTCACCGGTGGCGACATTCTGCAATAGGTGCGGATTGCAGAAGCACAAAGGTTAACTGATATTCATTGAGCTATAAGATAAAAAGACTAGCGAGCAAGAGTCTGGTCTTTTTATTTATTAAGGGTGAGATAAGCGTAATGGGCAGGATGAGCCATCCTGCCCTTACTATCAAATAAACGACCAAATCAGCCAGGTCAGCGCAAAACCACATAATCCCATGATCGTGGTCAGCACCGTCCAGGTTTTCAAACCATCTGCAACTGACAAGCCGAGATAGCGCGTGACCACCCAGAAGCCGGAATCATTGACATGCGACAAGCCCAGCGCACCGAAGCATGCTGCCAGCGCGACCAATACCAGCTGCATGTCACCCAGCCCGGCGGCAGCGGTGCTTAACAAGCCGCAGGTGGTGACGATGGCAACGGTGGCGGAACCCTGTGAGGCGCGCAGCGCTAACGAAAGGATAAATGCGGCTGGGATGAGCGGCAGATTAATGGTTTGCAGCGAACCCGCCAGCGCTTTACCGACGCCAGATTCAACCAGCACGCGGCCAAATACACCGCCCGCGCCGGATACCAAAATGACGCCTGCCGCAGTTGAAATGGCGTTATTTGATAGGCTTTCCAGTTTGTCTTTCGTCCAGCCACGGCGAATACCGAGCAACCATGCGGCTAACGCCACCGTCACCAGCAAAGCAATACCTGGCGAGCCGAGCAAGGTTAAGGTGTTCAGCAACAAACTGTCTGGGGTTAAGTATGGCGGTAGCAGCGTGCCCAAGGTAATCAGGAAAATAGGCAGAACGATCAAGCCGGAGATCACCCACGCGCCCGGCACATTTTGTTTTTCCTCGCTGGATGACGTCTTCTCGCTGGTTTCCGTTAATTGCAGCTGCTCCAGCACCTGAACTGACAACGTGTAATTTTTGCGATTAATCGCTTTGGCCGCGAAGTAGCCAACCACACCGACGGGAATTGAAAGCGCAATGCCCAGCAGCATCAACCAACCCAAATCCGCATTCAGTAGCGCAGCGGCCGCCGCTGGGCCTGGATGGGTTGGCACGGTGACATGGACCATCAACATCATGCCGGCCATCGGTAAACCGAACTTCAGCGTTGATACCCGCAGCACCTTGGTGAAGCCGTAAATCAGCGGTACCACAATGATAAAGCCAACATCAAAGAACACCGGTAGGCCAAGGATGAAGGCAACCGTGGTCAATGCCGCTACCATGCGCTGTGGTCCGCACAGCTTCGCGAAGCGATTGGCCAGCGCATCCGCACCGCCTGAGGCTTCAATAATCGCTCCGAGTATCGCGCCCAGAACAATAATCAGCGCAATGTTACCGAGCAAACCGCCCATGCCGCCGAGAATCACCTTCATGATCTCGCCGGTAGGTATTCCGGTGGTTATCGCCACAAACAAGCTGGAAACCAGCAGAGCAATAAAGGGATGAACTTTTGCTTTTATCACCAGAAGTAACAGCAAAATCACGCTTGCCAGCGCGATGGTTAACAACAACGTTGTGGACATCAGTAAGACCTCTAATAATTTTTTTCAGCAGGTAAAAATGGTGTTGGCGCAATGTGAAGCTAAAAAACGACTCATCCCAACGGGATATGAACCGTACGGTGGGTTACTTTTTAAAAATCAATGACCCAAACCGCTTACCACCGTATTGATGTGTAGCACTCGCAACCCTCCTTGTTAAATTACGTTAATATTTGTTTGTTAGTGTGAATCCTGACAGCTTTGTTGTTAAATAAACGTGTCAGGCTTCACAAAACCCACCGCAAAGCGCTTGGAATAACAATTCTTCACATTACCTTTCATATCTCTACAAACCGGCTTAGCCGCACGGGCCAAAGCCTAACCCGAAGGGGTGAGTTTGTATTTGCACGATGGCGATGGTGAAGGTTCATAAGCGTGTGAAAATATGTTAAAGCGCAGGTGGGATATGAAGAGTGTTGATAGTTGAGCGTGAGAAGTGATAGAAAAATCCCCGGCGATAATCACGCCAGGGATGGGGAAGAGGGATATGTTGTGTACTAAGCGCCCGCGCCAGATTGCGGTGCCGCGGGGATGCGTTTGCCCTTCAGCATATTTCGCAGCGCCGGTTCGGCATATTTGGTGATCAGGAAAGCGACGTAGTACAGCACTGTGGCCACCACAATGGGCATCAGCAGCATGACAACTTCACTTTTGATATAGACGTTAAGTTTAATCAGCGTGGCGATCATCAGGTTTTCGTGAATCAGATAAAATGCGTAACTGGCAAATCCAACAGCAGTCAGGAAGCGTATTGAAAGCCAGCGCTCCATCTGTTTTAAGTAGAAACTGGCGACAAAGAACAACATTACCATCAGCAATGGAATCACAGTTATCGCGCCGGCATTTTTGACGAAATAGCTGAAGTTAATCAGCATCGCCACAGCAACAATCCCATAATGGAACAGTTTATCGCGGCCGTGCATACGTTCATAAACCAGGCAACCCACCATAAACCAGGAATAGTGAATAAAACCAAACTTAGAAATAATATCAATCAGCAGCGGATGCCCAAGCGATTTTAATACCGACGAAGCAGATAACAGCAGCATTGGCACCAGCAAAGCAGGCAAACAATATTTCCGGCCCAGGATAAAGTATACGGCGCCAATAATCAGATAGAAAACCGCTTCGACATACAGCGACCAGAACGATCCCGCCATCGATTTAAATTCAATGCCGGTTAATTGCGTCAGGGTTTCCGGGTTGGTAAATATCAAGCCAGGCAGCAGATTCCTGAAGTAAGGCGTCATCGCTGACCATTCAGGAAAGAAACCGCCTACCGCAAACAGCAGCATGCTGGCAATAAACATGGCGGGAAACAGGCGCAACCAGCGCTTTTTCAGGAAACTGATATAGCTGTTGGATTTATCCAGCGTCATAAAAATGACAAATCCCGAGATCATGAAAAACAGTTCTACGCCGAGCCAGCCAAAGCTAAAAAGTGGGACATGTTGTGTTTGTGCGACATATGGCAATAATTCCGGCCATCGCGCGTAAGCGTGGTAACCGATAACTAACAGGATCGCCAGGCCGCGCATACCATCAAGGTGCGTTATACGTGCGTGCATAATTCCCTCAGGAAAGATGACTGGAAGAGTAAAGTCAAATTAACACTGACACAGTTTTACAATCAATCAGGCTAATTCTGATTAACGCAGATTAAAATAAGAGTCTCTTTAAAAAATAAAGCCACTCATTAATGGAGAAATAAAAAGATTCCCATCAAATATCAGTGACTAAATTAATGGAATCAGAAACTCAAATTTTCCATTACAGATTGTGATGCGGTCCCGGCCCGACAGATTCACGCACAATTAATTCACCGGCAAAGCTTTTGTCATTGCGCATTTCGCCGCCATCCAGCATGGAAATCAGGCGTTCAATGGTTTCCTGAATCATCTCGGTGACCGGCATTTTCACACTGGATAATGCTGGAATGGTAAACGGCGCCAACGGGATATCGTCGAACCCGATCACCGCTACTTGAGCAGGAACGGCAATCTGCGCTGCCGCCAGCGCTTTTAACGCACCTACCGCCATATCATCGTTGCTGGCCACCAGCGCAGTGAACGTTCTGCCAAGCTTTAGCAACTGTTCCACTGCTGTCATGCCGTTTTGCGCCTGCCATTTTCCTTCGACCACCAGCGCATCATTAATTGGAATGCCATGTTTGGTCAGCGCTGCCTGGTAGCCCGCCAAACGTTCGCGCCCGGTCGGCGAATCCAGTGAACCAGTGATAAAGGCAATATCGCGATGACCCAGCGCAATCAGCTGCTCCACTGCAGCGCTGCTGCTACGCTGTTGATCAGAGTAAATGCAATAACTGTCGTGCTGACGCAGACGGCGGTTAATCACCAATATCGGGTGTTTGTGCTGCGCGATGATGCTGTCCATTTCATCGGTGGTGAGAAAACGCGGATAGATAATCACGCCATCGCAACGCAAATCGAGCAGGAACTGAATGGCCGCGCGCTCCTCTTCGGCGCTGTGTTTGCCATCCACCAGCAACAGCTGACGTCCCTGCTGTTCCATCAGGCGCGCGGAGTGCTGCATCAACTCGGTGAAGTAGCTGCCGGTATACAAGGTGTTGGTGATCACCAGCCCAATCGTCTGGCTGGACTTGGTCGCCAGGTTGCGCGCCAGCAAGTTAGGGCGGAAATCGGTGGCGGCAATCGCCTGATAGACCTTCTCGCGTTTTTCCTGGCTGACATAACCATTGCCAGACAACACGCGCGAAACGGTTGCTTTCGATACGCCTGCTACTTTTGCCACCTCGATTATGGTCGCCATGTTTCACTCTTTTTCTATGCTCATCGCATCAGTGTACCTAAGCGACGAAATGTACGGCAATTTTTCTGCCATCGCCTTATGAACGCCCTTTCACTCACACCGATCAACTTCACATTTTCAATCATTGAATTTTAAATCTCTTGCCTGGTTTACATCACATCTTCATGATTTTGTGAAACCGGTTTCTTATGATTAAAAATCACGCAGAAAACCGCTGTACCTCTACCAAATAATCAGAGATCAAAAATCCATGGCTAAAAATTATGCGGACGTCTCGCGCGCCATCGTGGCTGCGCTCGGCGGCCTGAACAATATCGAAGCGGTGACGCACTGCATGACGCGCCTGCGTTTCGTGGTCAAAGACAGCGCGCACATTGACAACGCCGTGCTGAAAGCCATTCCCGCCGTGATGGGCGTGGTGCATACCGATACGCAATGTCAGGTGATTATTGGCAACAACGTGAACCTCGCCTATCAGGAAGTGTTGAAACTCGGCACACCGAACAGCGATGGCTCAGCGCCAGTGAAACGCAAAATCACCCTGCGCAGCATCGGTGCCGGGATTCTGGATGCGCTGGTGGGCACCATGTCGCCGCTGATCCCGGCGATTATTGGTGGCTCGATGGTGAAGCTGCTGGCGATGGTGCTGGAGATGAGCGGCGTGCTGGAGAAAGGCTCCTCGACGCTGATCATCCTTAACGTGATTGGTGACGGCGCGTTCTTCTTCCTGCCGATTATGGTGGCCGCTTCAGCCGCGCTGAAATTCAAAACCAATATGTCGCTGGCGATTGCCATCGCGGGCGTGCTGGTGCATCCCAACTTTGTCGATTTGATGGCGAAAGCGGCGCAAGGCCAGGCGGTGGAATTTGCCTACATTCCAGTGACGGCGGTGAAATACACCTACACGGTGATTCCGGCGTTGGTGATGACGTGGATTCTGTCGCACATCGAATACTGGATCGATCGCATCACACCGGCGGTTACCAAGAACTTCCTCAAGCCGATGCTGATTGTGCTGGTGGCTGCGCCGATCGCTATTGTGCTGATCGGACCGCTCGGCATCTGGATTGGTAGCGGTATTTCGGCGCTAGTTTACACCATTCACGGCTATCTTGGCTGGTTGTCGGTGGCGATCATGGGCGCGCTGTGGCCGCTGCTGGTGATGACCGGCATGCATCGCGTGTTTACCCCAACCATTATTCAAACCATCGCCGAAACCGGCAAAGAAGGCATGGTGATGCCGTCGGAAATTGGCGCCAATCTGTCGCTGGGCGGTTCCTCGCTGGCGGTAGCATTCAAAACCAAAAACCCTGAATTGCGTCAAACCGCGTTTGCGGCGGCGGCATCGGCGATTGTTGCGGGCATTTCTGAACCGGCGCTGTACGGCGTAGCGGTCAGGTTGAAACGCCCGCTGATCGCCAGCCTGATCAGTGGCTTTATCTGCGGCGCGGTGGCCGGGATTGGTGGGCTCGCCAGCCATTCGATGGCCTCGCCCGGCCTGTTCACCAGCGTGCAGTTTTTCGATCCCACCAATCCGATGAGCATCGTGTGGGTCGGCGGCGTGATGGTGCTGTCGGTGGTGCTCTCCTTCATTCTTACGTTGATTCTCGGCTTTGAAGATATTCCGGTCACCGAGCCCGTGCAGGCTAAGCCGGTAACGGATGAGGCCAAACCCGGCAACGTTAATTTATCCAAGGTGTAAAAGAGGTTTTTATGTCTGAAGTGACATTTCCAGAGGGATTTTTGTGGGGCGGCGCGTTAGCCGCCAATCAGTCAGAGGGGAGCTATCTGGCGGGCGGTAAAGGCTTGACCACGGTGGATATGATCCCGCACGGCGCGCATCGCATGCCGGTAAAGCTGGGTCAGGAGAAGCGCTTCGCACTGCACAGTGATGAATATTACCCAAGCCATGACGCCATCGATTTCTACCGTCGCTACAAAGACGATATCGCGCTGATGGCGGAAATGGGTTTCACCGTGTTCCGCACCTCAATTGCCTGGAGCCGTATTTATCCGCAAGGCGATGAATTGACGCCAAACGCGGAAGGCATTGCGTTCTATCGCAGCCTGTTTGAAGAGTGTCAGAAATATGGCATCACGCCGCTGGTGACGCTGTGCCACTTCGATGTACCGATGAATCTGGTGACCGAATACGGTTCGTGGCGCAATCGCAAAATGATCGAATTTTTCAGCCGCTACGCGCGTACCTGCTTTGAAGAATTTAACGGTTTAGTGAAGTATTGGCTGACCTTTAACGAGATCAATATCCTGCTGCACAGCCCGTTTTCTGGCGCAGGTTTGGTGTTCGAACCGGGCGAAAACCCCGAGCAAGTGAAGTATCAGGCGGCGCATCATGAGCTGGTTGCGAGCGCGCTGGTGACCAAAATCGCCCATGAAATCAACGCGGAAAACCAGGTTGGCTGCATGCTGGCGGGCGGCAACTTCTATCCGTGGTCGTGCAAGCCGGAAGACGTGTGGGCGGCGCTGGAGAAGGATCGCGAAAACCTGTTCTTTATCGATGTGCAGGCGCGCGGCGCTTATCCTTCCTATGCCGCGCGGGTGTTCCGCGAGAAAGGCGTGGAGATTGCGATGGAACCGGAAGATGCCGCCACGCTGCGTCACACCGTCGATTTCGTCTCCTTCAGCTATTACGCCTCACGCTGCGCCTCGGCAGAGATGAACGAGCAAAACAGCAGCGCCGCCAACGTGGTGAAATCGCTGACCAATCCGCATGTCAAACGCAGCGATTGGGGCTGGGGCATCGATCCGCTTGGCCTGCGCATCACCATGAACATGATGTATGACCGCTACCAGAAGCCGCTGTTCCTGGTGGAAAACGGGCTCGGTGCGCACGATGAAATCAACGCCGACGGCGAGATTCACGATGATTACCGCATCAGCTACCTGAAGGAACACATTCAGGCAATGGGCGAAGCGATTGCCGATGGCATTCCGCTGATCGGTTATACCACGTGGGGCTGCATTGATTTGGTGGCGGCATCGACCGGCGAAATGAGTAAGCGTTACGGATTTGTTTATGTCGATCGTGATGATAAAGGCAACGGCAGCCTTGAACGCATCCGCAAAAAATCGTTCTGGTGGTACAAGCAAGTGATCGCCAGCAACGGGCGGAATCTGGACGCGATTTAAATAGGTGGTCGCCATGAATGGCGACCCTACTAAGTGCGGCGCGACGTTGCGGTTGGCCACGCTTGTTGCGGGAACAGATAGAGCCGAATACTGAACAGATGGAACAGCGGCGTTAGCACCCTTTCGTCGCGTTTCGCCAGTTGCTCCAGCTTCAGCAGCAGCAAATCCAGCTCCTCCTGCAAATCCGCATGCGGTGGCGTTTGCAGAGACTTTAGGCGGCGCTTGAGAAACAGCGCCAGCTCATGAAACATCTGACCGCTATCCAGCTGATATTGCTGCAGCAACTCCTTGTGGCGCGCGTAATAGTCAAAGCTGTTAACGCCCAGCCACACTTCCTTGAGCAACATGCCAGCCGAACGCATATCGGGATGCGGATCGAGGCGTAAACGCGGCAGCACCACGTTCACTTTATCCAGCATCAGGCTGATAAAACGTTGACGTCCCAGCAGTGACGAACCATTGCGCTCGGTCTCTTTAATAAAGCGCAGCAGCTCGCGCAGACCTTGCCGCACGGCGCGGCGCGCGGTCCACGAGGGTCGTTTGTTGCGCATGATGGCGGTGATGATTACCGCAAACATTACGCCCGCCATGGTAGCAATCGCGTTGTTGATCAGCAGCACCAGATCGGGTTTTAAATGGTGGCCAAGGCCAATAAAGCCGGGGATCTGAATCGCCACGCTCAGGCCAATCATGTTGGTGGAGGGACGCGCAATCATCAGCGCCAGCAACATCAGGCCGGGCGCGAGGCAAATCATCAGGGCTTCGAATGAGGTGGCTTGCGGGATCAAAAGCGCCACGTAAATCACGCTGATAATGATCGCCACGATCACGCCGCGCACAAACAGCTTCATCGAGGTCAGCGGCGTATCCTGGCTGGCGAGTAATGAGCAGAGAATTGCCGCCATCACCGGCGCCGATGCGCCATCACGCCAGCCCGTTCCCATCCACAACAAGCAGGAACCAAAGGTGGCACAAAACGCGGTTAATGCCGACAGCCGGATTAATCCTTTATCGAAAAAGCGGTGCGTGCGTTTGCCGCGCGCCAGTGTGGTGTCGCCCGAGAGATCGCTCACCAATCCGCCGACGCTTTGATAGGCACCCGCAATGCGCACGAAATCCGCCAGCCGTTCCATTAATCCGGTAAACAGCAGCCAGTTTTCGGTGGGCAATTCGCCTTTTTGCCAGGCGAGATTAATTTCAGCCTGGCAATCACTCAACGTCTGTTGAATGCCGCTGGTTTCCCCTACCGCTTCACCGTCGTTGAGCCACTGCAGAAACAGCTGAAAGGTCTGTGCCACGTTTTCCGGAAAAGCGATTTGCAGCGTAGAAAGCCGCTGCAGGCGCATTTCAATAGCCGTTAACGTTGGGATCAAATAGGAGAGATGTTGATACTGCACGCTCACCAGGCGAATCAGTCGCCGCGCGGCATCACCTTCATAGACGCAATGGGTGATCAGCACTTCCACCTGCTGCGGATGGGTCGCCATGCGGATCAGAATATCATCACGTTCGGGCGAACTGTCGCTTGGAATCCCAGAAAGCAGATCGCTGCACAGTTTGCGCGCGTTGAGATACCAGTGGCTGACGCTCTGCTCCAGCAGGCTGCGCATCGAAACCGGAAACAGCAGCGCGTGCACCAGGCTGCTGCAGACGATGCCGAGCGTAATCTCTTCGATACGTGAAATCACCGTGCTGGTGATCGACAGTGGCGTGGTGACTTCCGGAAAACCCATGATCGCCGCGCTGTAACCGGCCAGCATAAACACGTAACTTTTCGGCGTGCGGTCGTGCAGCGACAGATAAAGGCAAACGCTGACCCACAGCGAAATGCAGAAACAGAACAGCAGCGGATGCTGCACGGTTGGCGGAAAAATAAAGAAAACGAACACGCCACCTAATAAGGTGCCCAGCAAGCGGAACACCGATTTGGAAATGGTTGAGGCGGAATAGAGCTGTGACGCGAGCAAAACCGTGGTCACCGCCCAGGCCGGTTTATCCAGGTTCAATTCGAGTGCGAAATAGAGTGCCAGAAAGGCGGCCAGACAGGTTTTTACAGCAAAAAAAACGGCGTTTTTTGAAAACCACTGCATGACACGGTGACCAGGATGTACTGAATGTTGCGTATCCTGCCAGAATGTGAAAAAGCCTCACCTCGATAAATATGTCGAATTGTTTCGCAATCGAAAACCATGTTCATCGCGCGGTTTGTTTGCGGCGCAAATGTGTAAGCGATGCTAATGAAAAAACTGCCAGTAGATGCAGATTTGTCGCTAATTTGCTCATCATCAGCGTTTTGAGCCGCTTTCACGCACATTTGTTATCAGGTCGATAAATGTGTGCTGGATCACATTTTGGCGAAATGCGCCCTTTTTGGCCGTTTATCCATAAAATAATTTCGCGCATCGACAGGTACTAATATCGCTGGGATTTTCTCAGGGTGTGCATTTATGCATGCAAGGTCGCCATGAATGGCGACCCTACGGGGGACATGTGTACTTTTTTAACCGCAGCGATGGTAATATTTGCGCGCTGAATAATGCGAAGAACTTTCGGGAACGCAGTATGTTACGTAAACATCAAATTCTTCGGGAAGCCGACGTGCTGCTTTCCCTGCTCCACATTTGCAAAATCGTCATTACGGCCCTTTTTCTGCTGCTGTTTATTTCTCGCTCAGCAATCGCTGAAATAAAAGACGATAAAGCTAATCGCATTGTCAGCGGCATTATTAGTTTTACCCATTGGCCGGGATTAACCCGCGCGCCTCAGCTTTGCGTATTTTCTTCTGCACAGCATCTTTCGCTGCCACAAAATAAAGTGCCCTCAGCGGTACCGTTCAGCGTGGTTTATCTTGCCAGCGAGAGCGAACTAACGACGCAACAGTGCGATGCGGTCTATTTTGGCGATCAGACACCAGAACAACAGTTAGAACTATTAAATCGCTTCAAGGGTAAAGCGGTATTAACCCTTGCAGAGAACAATGCGGAATGTACCGTCGGGGCGGCTTTCTGCCTGATTTTTAAATCAGATCACACGCTGTTCTCAGTCAACCTTGATTCGCTTGCCAGGAGCGGCGTCAAGGTGAGTCCGGACGTGCTGTTGCTGTCCCGCAATGGAAGCAAATAAGATGAAATTAGAAAATTCAATCAACGACAAATCATCGATTCGCAACAAGTTGCGCAAGATCAGCACCATAAACTCGGCGGTTATTTTACTGCTGTGCTGGCTGTTGCTCTCATCGACTTCCCTGCTGTTTATTAAAAGCTACGAGAAAAGAAACCTCGAATTAATTGCCGCCACGCTCAGCACCACGCTGACCGCCGCCACGGTTTTTGAAGACAGCTACGACGCGCATAATAAAATCGCGCGTCTCGGCAATGAAGGTATGTTTGATTCGGCGAAATTAGTGACTGACGATCAAACCGTTTTAGTTGACTGGCATGATCAACAGGAACAAACCGGCTGGTATCCGCGTTTATTACGTGAGTGGATTTATCTCAAACCGTTTAGCGTTAATATTATCCACTCTGAAACCAATGTCGGTACGCTGACGCTGGAAGGTACGGTGACCGGCGCGGCTGATTTCATTCGTTATTCGCTGATGATTCTGACCAGCGGCATGCTATGTGTATTAATCATTTCATTCCTGCTGAGTGAGTTTCTCCATCGCGGCATTCTCGCCTCGCTGCGCAACATCACCAGCTCGATTCACTATGTGATCCATTCCGGTGATTTTTCCTTACGTATTCCGGAGAGTCCGACGCGCGAGTTTCAGCTGTTTTCAAATGACCTCAACTCGTTGCTGACCGAGATGCAGACACTGCAGGCTTCTCTGATGCGCGATAACCGCACGCTGGCGGCTAAAGCGCTGGAAGATCCCTTGACCGGCCTCGCCAATCGCGCCGCTTTTGTCGCGCGCTTAACACAGTTGCTCGATCAGCAATTGGCGAAAGAGCGCTTCGTTTTGCTGTTTCTCGATGGCGATCGCTTTAAAAGCATCAACGATAATTGGGGCCATGCGGCCGGTGATGAGGTGCTCAAAGCCATTGGTTCACGGCTTTCGACATTGGCTTATAAGCAGGATCTGGTCGCCCGATTAGGCGGCGATGAGTTTGCCATGCTGGTAAGCAGCCGCGCCAGCGACGCACAACTGCAGTTGCTGATGCAGGATATTAGCGAATCGATTAGCCAGAAAATCATTATTGCGGAAGGCACACCAATTTCTACCTCGGTGACTATTGGTTACGCCTGGTCGCAGCACGGTGATAGCGTTGAGTCGATTCTGGAACGCGCAGATATGAACATGTACAAAAACAAGGGAATGAGTAAGGTGCGGATATGAAGATGAAAATTTTCCTGATGGTGTGTGTGTTAGCGCTGGTCGGTTGCCAGACAAAGGGACGTTTCAGTGACGAGCAGATTGCAGCAATGCGCAATGCTGGATTCAGCCAAAATACCGAAGGCTGGGGATTAGGCTTGTCGGACAAAATCCTGTTCGGCGTCAATGAAGCGCAACTCACTCCCGCCAGCAAAGAGAATATTCAGTCAATGGCGAAAAATCTGGCGTCGACCGGCATTAACCATGTGCGTATTGATGGTCATACCGATAATTACGGCAAAGCGGATTACAACCAGCAACTGTCATTGAAAAGAGCCAACGCTGTCGCGACACAATGGGCAGCAGGTGCAGCGATTCCGCGCGAAAATATTATTACGCGCGGATTAGGCATGAGCGCACCGATTGCCAGCAATAACAATGCGCAGGACCGCGCGCAAAATCGCCGCGTGGCGATTGTAATTACGGCGCCGTGATAATCTGGCGCGCAATCGCATAATCATAAAGGCGGTCGCGCGCTAAATTCTTCATCTTCACTTCGCACATAATATCGAAGGCGTTAAACGACAGCGCCCAATCATTTAAGCTTTGATTGAAATAATAATCGGCATGGGCGCGAAGTTTGCTTTTCGATACCGCCAAATCCTGCTGATCCGGGAAACCGTGATCGGGAATCAGACCTTCCTGCGCAATTGAATAGTGCAAAACTGGCCTTACTCCGCGCCATGATTCTTTGATTAGCGCGATGCGCGTATCGTCTGCCTGAATATAGTGATTCTCTTTCACCCAATGATGGTGAATATCCAGCACCACCGGACACAGCTCACGTGCCTGCAACACATCGTCCAGCGAACAGGATATTTCATCATTCTCAACCGTCAGCATATTGCGCGCTTCAGGACTCAGCCGCAGAAACGCGGCGCGAAATCCCTCATAGCCCTTTTTGCCGTTCATATGGATGTTGATTTTGAAATCCTGAAACTGGCGGCCATAACCCATTAATACCGCGCAGGTGGCATGATATTCCACATCCTCAATCGCGCGATCGACCACGCCATCGTTATCGGAGGCCAGCACCGTATATTGGCCGGGATGGAATGACAGGCGGATATTATTGGCACGCGCCAGCTCGCCACAACGACAAAATAACGGCGTGAGGTCGGACAACAATTCACCATATAGCTGCGTTGCTTCCGGCACGGTATACAGCGGCAATAGATCGCTGCCGATGCGCATCATGCGCAGCGCGTCCGGCTGAGTGGCAAGCTGTCCGAGCGTGAGAAGGAGATTGTGCAGATTGTTTTGCGCCAGCTGGTTCAGCAGTGTGATACGTGAATCATCATCAAGGCTAAGAAAACGCGTGCGCGTGGTGCTTTTGAAGGGATACGGCTGTTTAGCCTGTTGATCCAGATACTTACAAGCAAAGCCTAATTTCATTTCATCCCCCATTTAATCAGCCTGAAAGCTTAGCTGTTATTTGGGAATGTGCACGATGGAAAAGAAGAATCAGCTCAAATCAGTTTATCAAAAAGGCAAAATTTAAGAATCTGCTTAGCTGTGTCGAATTAGAGGAGTGCCTGACATGCGCGATCTCTCTGCGATCATTTGAGGCCATTGTAAAATTAATAATCTGGCACACATAAATGAACTTAAACAACACAATCGTGGCTGACAGGTCGCTTGAATCCCAACTCGACATCATTCAGGAATCTGCAAAACAAGGTTCGCCAGTTATACTTCTTGGTGCAAATCCAGATAAATTCGCTGAAATTTCATGGCAGCTAAAGCAACAAGGCTTTCATTGCGTCGGACAAACCGATCAACCCCTTACGCATCAATTTGTGGCATTAAGTGAAGGCAAACAGCGCATTCTGGTTCACGCAACCAACGATAATTTGCATTTTATGCAGCCTGTTATGCGTCTTATGCGTGAGCAAGGGCATCATGTTACTGAGTTAAGTCAGCTAAATCTCACTGAAAATTCGTTACTTGCAGCAATGCAGCATTGCGATACTGCGTGGTTTGAATGGGGTGACTCGGCGGTTATTAGCGCCAGTAAGTTGCCCAAATACTGCCGTATTGTTTGCCGTATACATCGCTATGAGCTGTATGGCGATCACTTTTTGCAGGCGGACTGGAATAACATTGACGAAGTTATTCTCGTTAGCCAGGCAATGAAAAAACGCTTCATTTCTTTACTGGGTTCAAACTTACCCCCTCACCTTAAAGTCACAGTTCTAGCCAACTTATGTGATCATCAACCTCTTAAGCAAACAACAAAAAAAAGAAATCCTTTTTACTTAGCTTGTGTTGCTCGCTTTGCAGCGCAGAAGAATTTGATTTTACTGCTGCCAATAATGCAGGCGCTTGTAAAAAAAGACGCGCGTTATAAACTTTTCATTGCTGGCAGAGTAGAAGACCAATGTCTTTATGATAGTTTTTGTCATCTTATTGATGTTTATGGTTTAAGCCGCAACATTGTGATTTGTGGAAACTTACCGAGTTCAAACATGCCTGATTGGTATGCAGATAAGTCATTTATCCTCTCCGCAAGTTATAATGAATCACAGGGCATGGGAATATTCGAAGCCATGATGGCAGGATTAAAACCCATCGCATTTCATGCACACGGCGGCCTGAGCGAATATTTGCCTGGAGAATATCTCTTCACCTCAATCGGAGACGCTGTTACACGCGTCCTCGAGGGCAATTTATCGCCTGAAAGCTATATTCTCGAAGCTCAGACGCTGCTGCAGCAACAGGCTTTAGTTGAGCAATATCCTGCTATCTGGCGGCCTGATATTATTTCATCATCACTGATTTCAATTCTAATCCCCTGCTACAATCGAGAGCGTTATCTTCTTACAGCGGTGAGTTCAGCGTTAAACCAGCGTGACGCTAATTTCGAAGTGATCGTCGTGGATGATGGTTCTAGCGATAATAGCGTTGCTTCTCTCGCACATATAGATGATTCCCGACTGCACATCATTTGCAAGCCGCATTCTAATGCACCCGATACACGTAATCGTTGCATTGCAGAAGCACGTGGAGAATTTCTGGTATGGCTGGACAGTGATGATATTTTGCATAGCAATGCTCTATCTCACTATCGAACACTGCTACAACGCTGGCCTCAGGTCGATGTTATTTCCTGTGGTCTTGAGTCACTCGATGGAGAGAAAAAGTATTACTCGATTTTTAATCACCCACCACAAAATTGGTTAACGCAACTGCCTCACGGTAATTTTATATCTAATCCGGGCTGCTGCGTACGACGTTCTATTTATACTCAGGTTGGTGGTTATGATATTAACTATCCACGCGCCCATGATTATGAGTTTTGGTCCCGCGCAGCGGGTTGTGCCAAGATAGCCTTCACTGCCCAATGTAATATCAATTATCGGCTGCATGAAAGCAATTTGACTGGAATAGGAAAATTATCGGATACAACTTATGAGTATCGGATATTTGAAAGCATACTCAAACGTTATCGCTATGAATCATTATTTACGGGTCTGAAGCGCAAAGATATTGAGGGTTTTGTGGCGGACCGTCGTGCAACGCTGTATTCGGCAACCGACCTGGATAGCATCACGGTTGTATTAAATGCCATTGGTGCCTCAGATCAAAACCTCATTAAACAAGCACAATGGTTGAGAATGCAGGAAGATAAGCGTTTCAACATAATCTTTGTTTCTGACAAAAAACTACCCTTTTCGAGCCTTCCCGTCTTGATTATGGACTCGTTTTCCCCAGAAGAAATCAGAAATTACGTCCGCGAAAATTCTCAGGATATCTATCATCGTTTTTTTGTGCTGGCAAATGATGCCACCAGCGATGCAACTTCAATCGCTGCACTTAAAACTGCCATTCTTAACGACGTAGATATTCCAGATAATTTCTATCCGTTAGCTATTTGATACTTTGAGTACTTTATTATGAAAAATGAAACATTATCTTTTGAACACTCAGCACAATATTGGGACGACCGCTATCGTTTACAAGGAAATTCAGGTGCGGGTTCATACGGATGTTTGGCTGATTTCAAAGCTGAAGTCATTAATGATTTTGTCACCGACGAAAATATTCTGTCAGTGATGGAGTTCGGTTGTGGTGACGGTAATCAATTGTCACTTGCATGCTATCCACGTTACACCGGCTTTGATATTTCAGAACATGCTTTGCAACGCTGTAAAAAAATGTATGCCAGCGATCCGACAAAAGACTTTTACCCGGTTGATCAATGGAGTGGTCAACAAGCCGAATTGGTATTGTCACTTGATGTGCTTTACCATTTGATTGAAGATGATGTATTTGAAAAATACATGGACACGTTATTTAGTGCGTCGAGTCGGTTTGTTATTATTTACGCTTCGAATGATGAAAAACTAAACCAGTTACTTGGGGGCCATGTAAAACATGTTCGCCATCGTAAGTTCACCCAATGGGTGATAAAAAATATGGCTTACACATGGGAATTTTATAAGCTGATCCCTAACAAATATCCTTTTAACGTTCACGATCAAAATAACACATCGTTTGCCAATTTTTATATTTTTCGTCGTCGTGCACAATAAAGCTTGGTATTGCCATAGCGGCGCGGTTAACCGCGCCGCGGCTTGCATTGATTAAACGTCCGGGAACGTCATATTGCTGCCCGGCGCTTCACGATGCAGATGGATAAAGTTCAGGTGGCGTTCGTACTGATCGAGAATATCGATAATCACCTGCTCTTTGTTGTAGTCCATCAAATCGTTGCCCTGGCTGCCTTCCAGCAGGAAGGTTTCCAGACGGTAATAGGTCGATTTACCGCTGCGAGCGCGATAGGTAAAGCCCGGAACCGAATACTGCTGCGGCCAGATTTGATAAACGAAATCCTGCTCTTCGCCCAGCAACACGCGCAGATCAAGGTGGCCCAGCGGCTGCCCCTCTTCTGGCTCGGCTCGCTCCAGCGAGATACGTCCACCGCGCAGCTCCAGCTCTTTCGCCACATCCTGCATCGCCGGGAACAGCACCTCTTCCATCATCTTCTGCGTGTAGCGCGTGCCCGGATAGTTCATCAGGCGTGACAGGCGTTTTTTCCAGCTCAGGCGATCGTTACTGGCCGGAATGTACGGCGCAGTGTCGCGGCTGGCGCTGGCGCGGCGGTGATCTTCCACCTTCAGCGATTTATACAGCCCGGCCATCACAAAGAAGATCACAAAGCTAAACGGTAAGCCCATGATCACCGTGGCGTTCTGCAAGGCAGAGATCCCGTTGGTCATCAGCATACCCATCGTCAGCACACCAATCGCAATTGACCAGAAGATACGCAGCCAGTTTGGTGCATCGCTGTTGATGTCTTTCAGCTTCGAGGTGAAGTTACCCAGCACCAGCGAACCAGAATCCGCCGACGTCACGTAGAACAGCATACCGGTGATGGTGGCTACCGAAGCACTGAATTTAAACGCCGGATACTGCGCCAGCAGGCTGTAGAAGCCGCGTTCGGCATGCGCCATCACTTCCTGGGCAAAGCCCGCGTCGCCGTGAATGATTTCATACAGCGCCGCGTTACCAAACACCGACAACCACAGCAGCGTAAAGGTGAACGGGATAATCAGCGTACCCAACACGAACTCACGAATGGTGCGACCACGCGAAATACGTGCGAGGAACAAGCCGACAAACGGTGACCAGGCAACCCACCACGCCCAGAAGAACAGCGTCCAGCTATTCATCCACTCGCGCGGCTGGTCGAAGGCAAAGGTGTTAAGCGTCATACCCATAAAGCGATTGACGTAGTCACCGACGTTCAGCACCAGCGCGTTGAGCAGGAAATCGGTTTTGCCCATAAACAGCACGAACAGAATCAAGCCCAGCGCCAGCGCGACGTTCAGCTCAGAGAGAATACGGATGCCTTTGTCCACGCCGGAGGTCACTGAAATGGTGGCGATGATCACCGACAGCACAATCAGCGCCGCCTGCGCCGTGAAACCTTCCGGCACATCAAACAGCACGTTGAGGCCGTAATTCAGTTGCACCACACCAATCCCTAAGGTGGTGGCGATACCAAAGATGGTGCCGATCACGGCAGCAATATCCACCGTGTGACCAATCGGGCCATTAATGCGTTTGCCGAAAATCGGATAGAGCGCGGAGCGGATGGTGAGCGGCAGGTTGTAGCGATAGCTGAAGTAACCGAGCGCGATACCCATCAATGCGTACATCGACCAGCCGGTGACGCCGTAGTGGAACAGCGTCCACACCATCGCCTGACGCGCGGCTTCCATGGTCTGCCCTGCACCTTCTGGCGGCTGCATATATTGCGTTACCGGTTCGGCAACCGAGAAGAACATCAGGTCAATACCGATACCGGCGGCAAACAGCATCGCCGACCAGCTCAGTAAACTGAACTCGGGTTTAGATTGCTCCGGCCCGAGTTTGATCGCGCCGTAGCGAGAACACGCCATATAGATGACGAACACGATGTACAGCGTGGCAGCGAGCATGTAGTACCAGCCAAACGTGGACGTGACCCAATTGACGGCGGTCAGAAGCCAGCTGGCAGCGAGTTCGCTGTAAAAAATCGTGACAAGTGAAAATGTCAGAATCAGTCCGGCTGAGGTGTAAAACACCACAGGATTGATTCTGTCTTTTTCACTGGCAGGTGGATTAATCATCGATTACCTCTGGTTAATTTCCTGTAGTACGTGCCAAAAAAGCTCAATCAGGTCGCCATTAATGGCGTCCCAACGAGGGAAAGTGCGGTTTTCATGGGGTGCGCGTGAGTACGCACCTGCTGAGTTCCCTTCAACTTACCGCTTCGTTTTTGTAACAATCCAAGCACAGCATCCTAACAAATTTCTTTTTTATATTGAACGTGCAATCAAAAAAAGTTTTAATAGTGTCCTTACATTGCGGTGGAGCTGGAGTGTTATGCCAAAGGTGGGAATGCAGCCGATACGTCGTCGGCAACTGATTGATGCGACCCTGAGCACCATTAACGAAGTCGGGATCAACGACGCCACCATTGCGCAGATTGCGCGACGTGCTGGTGTATCGACAGGCATCATCAGCCACTACTTCAAAGACAAGAACGGTCTGCTGGAAGCCACGATGCGTGACGTAACACGTCAGCTGCGTGATGCGGTAGCAGCAAGGTTAAAACCGCTGGCCGACGCCAGCACCGAAGCGCGCCTGCTGGCGATTGTGGAAGGCAACTTTGATGATTCGCAGGTGCACAGCGCCGCGATGAAAGCCTGGCTGGATTTCTGGGCCAGCAGCATGCATCAGCCACAGTTGGGCCGCTTAGAACGCGTAAGCAGCCGTCGTCTGTTTTCCACGCTGGCAGCCGAGTTTCGTCGCGTTATTCCGCGCGAAAAGGCGCGCCTGGCGGCACATGGCCTCGCCTCGCTGATTGATGGCCTGTGGCTGCGCGCGGCGCTCAGTGGCAAACCGTTCGATTTGGCTATTGCCAGACAGCTCACCACCCAATTCATTCGTCAGCAATTGGCTGACCAGAATCACTGAGGAAGGAGAAATCATGTCCCGATTCACCGAGCAACACCTTTATATTGATGGCGCATTGGTTCCCGCTGCGGCAGGTAACACATTCCAGACCATCAATCCGGCAAACGGCGAAGTGTTGGCCGACGTGCATGAAGCCGATCGCGCAGACGTTGATCGCGCCGTTGCCGCAGCGAAAAAAGGCCAGAAAGTCTGGGCGGCGATGACCGCCATGGAACGTTCGCGCATCCTGCGTCGTGCGGTCGATATTCTGCGTGAGCGCAATGATGAACTGGCCGCGCTGGAAACCCTCGACACCGGCAAACCGCTGAGCGAAACCCAATATGTGGATATTGTGACCGGTGCCGACGTGCTGGAGTACTACGCGGGCTTGATTCCTTCGTTGGAAGGCCAGCAAATCCCGCTGCGCGATACCTCTTTCGTGTATACCCGCTGCGAACCGCTGGGCGTGGTGGCCGGTATCGGCGCGTGGAACTATCCGATTCAGATCGCTTTGTGGAAATCTGCACCTGCGCTGGCCGCCGGTAACGCGATGATCTTCAAACCGAGCGAAGTCACGCCGCTCACCGCGCTGAAACTGGCAGAAATCTACACCGAAGCGGGCGTGCCGAATGGTGTGTTCAACGTGTTGAACGGTCGCGGCGCGGTCACCGGCCAGCTACTCACCGATCATCCGGGCATCGATAAAGTCTCCTTCACCGGCGGCGTCGCCAGCGGTAAGAAAGTGATGGCGAATGCGGCCGGTTCCACGCTGAAAGACGTCACCATGGAGTTGGGCGGCAAATCACCGCTGATTATCTTCGATGACGCCGATCTCGACCTCGCCGCTGATATCGCCATGATGGCGAATTTCTACAGCTCGGGTCAGGTTTGCACCAACGGCACGCGCGTGTTTATCCCGGCTACGTTGCAAGCGGCGTTTGAAGCGAAAATCGCCGAGCGCGTGGCGCGCATCAAGGCGGGCGATCTCAACCATCCTGATACCAACTTCGGTCCGCTGGTCAGCTTCGCACATCGCGACAACGTGATGCGCTTCATTGAATCCGGCATCAGCGAAGGTGCGCGTCTACTGTGTGGCGGTAAACGCCTGAGTGGCGCAGCTTTCGATAACGGCGCATGGGTAGAGCCGACTGTATTCACCGACTGCCGTGATGAGATGACCATTGTGCGCGAAGAGATCTTCGGACCGGTAATGTCGATTCTGAGCTACGAAAGCGAAGAAGAAGTGGTTCGCCGCGCCAACGCCACCGAATTTGGCCTGGCTGCCGGTGTAGTAACCCAGGATCTCAACCGCGCGCACCGCGTGATTCACCAGATTGAAGCGGGTATCTGCTGGATCAATACCTGGGGCGAATCTGACGCCGCGATGCCTGTCGGCGGTTACAAACATTCGGGTGTCGGCCGCGAAAATGGCCTGATGACGCTGCAAAACTACACGCAGGTGAAATCTGTGCAGCTCGAAATGACCCGTTTTCAGTCCGTATTTTAATTTTGGCTTTTAACCTGAGGAACGACTAATGGAATTTGATTACATCATTATCGGAGCCGGATCCGCAGGGAACGTTTTGGCAACAAGACTGACCGAAGATAGCAGCGTCAATGTGCTGCTTTTAGAAGCGGGCGGCCCAGATTACCGCTTCGACTTCCGCACGCAGATGCCTGCGGCGCTGGCTTTCCCACTGCAGGGCAAACGCTACAACTGGGCGTACGAAACCGAACCAGAGCCGTATATGAACAATCGCCGCATGGAGTGCGGACGCGGTAAAGGTTTGGGCGGATCGTCGCTGATCAACGGCATGTGCTACATCCGTGGTAACGCGATGGATCTCGATAACTGGGCCAATGAACCTGGTCTGGAAAACTGGAGCTACCTGAACTGCCTGCCCTACTATCGTAAATCTGAAACGCGCGATATTGGTGCCAACGATTATCACGGCGGCGAAGGTCCAGTGAGCATCACCACCTGTAAACCTGGCAACAATCCGCTGTTCGCCGCGATGATTGAAGCCGGCGTGCAGGCGGGTTATCCGCGCACTGATGACCTGAACGGCTATCAGCAGGAAGGCTTCGGGCCAATGGATCGCTTTGTGACGCCGAAAGGTCGCCGCTCCAGCACCGCGCGCGGTTATCTCGATACCGCTAAGACGCGTCCGAACCTGAAAATCGTCACCCATGCGACCACTGACCGCATTCTGTTTGAAGGTAAACGCGCGGTTGGCGTGCAGTATCTGCTGGGTTCCAGCAACACCTCGCATCAGGCGCATGCGCGTCGCGAAGTGCTGCTGTGCGCCGGTGCCATCGCCTCGCCGCAGATTCTGCAACGCTCCGGTGTCGGTTCCGCTGAACTGCTGAAACAGTTTGATATCCCGCTGGTGCATGATTTACCGGGCGTAGGCGAGAACTTGCAGGATCACCTCGAAATGTACCTGCAATATGAGTGCAAAGAGCCGGTATCGCTCTATCCGGCATTAAAGTGGTGGAACCAGCCGAAAATTGGTGCTGAGTGGCTGTTTAACGGCACCGGCGTCGGCGCCAGCAACCACTTTGAAGGCGGTGGTTTTATTCGCAGCCGTGAAGAGTTCAGCTGGCCGAATATTCAGTATCACTTCCTGCCGGTAGCGATTAACTATAACGGCTCGAACGCGGTGGAAGCGCACGGTTTCCAGTGTCACGTTGGTTCGATGCGCTCACCGAGCCGCGGCCATGTGCGTCTGAAATCACGCGATCCGCGCCGCCATCCGGCGATTCTGTTCAACTACATGTCACACGAGCAGGATTGGCAAGAGTTCCGCGATGCGATTCGTATCACGCGCCAAATCATTAACCAGCCGGCGCTGGATAAATATCGCGGCAAAGAAATCAGCCCAGGCCTGGATTGCCAGACCGATGAGCAGTTGGATGAGTTTGTGCGCAATCATGGCGAAACGGCTTATCACCCGTGCGGCACCTGTAAAATGGGTACTGACGAGATGTCGGTAGTTGATGGCGAAGGCCGCGTGCATGGCGTCGAAGCCCTGCGCGTGGTGGATGCCTCGATTATGCCGTTGATCATCACCGGTAACCTCAATGCCACTACCATCATGATCGGCGAGAAAATCGCAGACAACATTCGTGGCCGCCAGCCGCTGCCGCGCAGCGAAGCGGATTACTTTGTTGCCGGTGATAAACCGGTGCGCGCTGAACCGATGCGTGGGTGAGATTGATTTAGGGGCGACGTTCGTCGCCTTTTTCTTTTGTCGCAAATTCAAGCTGCAACTCGCGTCTTAATCATTGGACAAACTGAACTCCGCACAATGGTTACATGTTACTATTAATAATCAACTAAAAGTATGTTGTAACTATAAACCTTAATTCTCGCCTCGTCGCATTTGGTAATACAAAGCAACGCCCTCTTCATCTTCTCTACTGATTTATCTGCTTCAATAAGCCTCTAATTTCATGAGGATTCGCCATGAACCGCCGCCACTTTTTATCGTATCTGACACTTTCCACGCTGGCCTTTCGCAGCGGGCTAACCTTTGCTGCACCAGCGATCGTAACCACCCAAGTCCTGCCGCTGTGGCCTGATTTACCGCCGGGCGGCGGCGGTCCTGCTGGCGATCTGATGATTTCAGCCAAAGGCGCTCAGCGCAATATCGTGCGCCCGACGCTTACAGTAATGACGCCGCCCTCGCCCAATGGCCGAGCGGTATTGATCGCCGCCGGTGGAGGTTATACGCGCATTGAAATGGGCAAAGAAGCCTGGCCCGCCGCAGCCTGGTTGACGGCGCGCGGATATACCGCTTATGTGCTGAGCTATCGTTTGCCGCATGAAGGCTGGAAAGATGGCGCGATGGTTTCACTGCAGGATGCACAGCGCGCGCTGCGCGTAGTGCGGCAGCGTGAACCGCATGTCAGCGTGCTGGGATTTTCCGCCGGTGGGCATCTGCTTGGAATGGCGATCACGCGCGCGGATTTCCACTCGTATATGGCCACCGATACACTGGATAACCTGCCCGCCACGGCCGATCGCGCTGCGCTGATCTATCCCATCATCACGCTGGAGCCGCCTTACACCCACACCTCAACCCACAAAATTTTGGTGGGCAAAAACGCGCCTGCCAGCGAGGACGCCGCATGGTCGGTGCAGGAGTTTGTTAATCCGCAATCGCCGCCTTTCTTTCTGGTGCAGGCAGAGGATGATCCGATTTCCGATCCGCATAACACGCTGATTATGGCTGACGCCTGTAAGCGCCAGCACGTGCCCGTGGAGATGCATCGCTACAGCAGTGGCGGACATGGATTTGGTATGGGCAGGCCCGGCACGCCCACCATGGCGTGGCCGGAGCATTATGAAAGGTGGCTAAAGAGTTAACCGACTTCAGCCGTTTGCTCGCTGGCCAACCCCGCCAGCAAGGTCTGCGAACTGGCTACTGCACCAAAAATCCCGCCTTGCATATGGATCATGCTGAGCGCCGCTTCGTGGTGTTTCAGCTCGGTCGCCGCACAGCAATCTGACAACACTAAACACTCGAAGCCGCGATCGTTGGCTTCGCGCAGTGTGGTATGAACGCAGACATCGGTGGTGATGCCGCTGATGATCAGATTCCGAATGCCACGGCTGCGCAGAATCAGTTCGAGATCGGTGGCATAAAAGGAACCTTTGCCCGGTTTATCGATGATGACTTCACCCGGCAGCGGCGCCAGTTCCGGGATAATCTCCCAGCCCGGTTCACCGCGTACCAGAATGCGCCCGCACGGACCGGGCGCGCCGATTTCTGCCTGCATGCGCTTCGACCGCCAGCGCTTATTCGCAGGCAAATCACTTAAATCCGGCCGATGCCCTTCGCGTGTATGGATGATCGGGAAGCCCAATTCGCGCATCGTTGCCAGCACCTGCTGCAGCGGCTTAATCGGCGCGCGCGTTAAAGCAATGTCATAGCCCATGCTATCAACGTAACCGCCCTTGCCGCAGAAATCGGTTTGCATATCGATCACGATCAGCGCGGTATCCTGCGGGCTGCAGCGGCCGTCATACGGCCACGAGTAAGGGGTTGAATCAATGGCGTAATCAGGCATTTTTTTCCTCCATCACATTTACCGTACTTTCACGTTTCAGTTTCACAATCAGTGTATAGCTGGCAGCCGCAGTGACTAAGCCAATCACCGCTTCACCAAACTGCGGGAAGGCAATATGCGCAATCACCGCACACAAGCTGCCGATCGCCCAGGCGGCAAAGGCGCTGCCGCGCATGCGGCGCAATTTGCGCTGCTCGCTGATTTTCGCCATGAAGATCAAATCGACAATCATCACTGCGCCAAACGGCGGCACCACGATGCCGAGCAAGCTCAGCCATTCGAGGAAATAGGACCACACGCCAGCCAGCGCCAGCGCACCGCCGATCACACCGAGGATTACCGTCCATAAGCGCATTTTGCTGCTGAACAGATGGCTAAAGCCGACCGCCCCGTTATACAGGCAGTGCGTACACACCGATCCGAGATTGATAAACACAAACAGGAAGGCAATCACCGAGAGCAGCATGCCGTGACCCATTAGCATTGGCAGGAAGTTGCCGCCGTTGCTCGCCGGATCGACAGCCGCGCCTACCGCCACAATCACCACGCCAAACAAATAAGAGATAACATTCGCCACCGGGAACGCGGAGAATGCGGCAATCACTGCCGATTTACCGTCTTTTGACCAGCGGGTGAAATCTGCCGTCATGGTGCCGGAATCGGCGAAACCGGCCACCACCATGGTGACTGCGGTGCCCATGCTCATCGCGCCCACCGCGCTGCTGCTGCCGGTAAACTGCGTGATGGTGCTGAAATCGTGATCCTTAGCAATCAGCCACAGCGCCACCAATCCCAACACCACAAACAGCGGTGCCGCGATCATGCCGAGCACTGACAACGCGCGCACGCCGAGGAAAGTGATGGCGGTATACAGCACCATGGCAAACGCCGTCACCGCCAGCGCGTTCCAGCCAAAGGTTTGATTGATCACCGTACCAGTTAAGCCGGTCTGGAAGGCGTACCAGCCAATCACCACAGTAGAAAGGAAGCCCGAAACCAAAATGTAGCCTTTGGTACCGAAGGTGCGTTTCGCCTGCAGCGCGAAGTTCATACCTGTATTACCGGCGAACCAGCTCAGCGCGCCGACATAGGCAAACAGCACCAGATTGCCCAGCAGGATGGCGATCAGCGCCGGCCAGAAGCCGAGATGCCAGGTAATGATGCCGCCAAACAGCGCATTGGTGAGGATCATCGGGAAACCAAACCACACTG
The DNA here is from genome assembly GCF_024707505.1 of Pantoea sp. SOD02. GTDB lineage: Bacteria > Pseudomonadota > Gammaproteobacteria > Enterobacterales > Enterobacteriaceae > Pantoea > Pantoea symbiotica. The sequence goes on from NZ_CP102605.1 coordinate 612,993, forward strand.
CCGAAACCGAACCGGTCGAGTGGCGATGGCTGAGCGGAACCGGTTCGTGCTCGAACTCCTGCTCTAAAGCAGGTGAATTTTTGTTAGTCATGGGCAACTCCGAATGAAACAGGTGTGATGTGATTCCAGGGTTGTATGCGCTCGAATGCGGCAGACGCCGCCAGCACCAGGCCATCGTCCAGATGACGACCCACGATTTGCATGCCAATCGGCAATCCGCTGGCGGTAAAGCCAGCGGGAACAGACGCCGCCGGTTGGCCGGTAAAATTGAACGGGAAGCAGAATGAGAGCCAGTGATCGCTACGCACCATGCGGCCATCGATGATCTCGGGTCCCTGCATGTTGAGCGGGAACGGCGGCACCGCCAGCGTCGGCGACAGCAACAGATCGTAGTGCTGCATAAAGCGCCACATCTGGTTGCACAGCTTTTTGCGCGTGGTGTTGGCGTCGGTAAAGGTTTCAGCGCGCCAGTCACGTTGCAGCATGGCGCTGAGATGCGGTGACATACGTGAACCGAGTTCAGCCTGCATGTGACGCATGCCGGAAAGATCGCTCTCAAAGGCCACCAGCGCGGCAAAAGTGGCACCTTCATCGGCGATGCCGGGATCGACTTCATCCAGCTCGGCGCCGAGTTCACGGGCTAAACGGCGTGCGGCCTGTGTGACAACGTCACGCACTTCAGGATCGACGGCGATGTAACCGAAATCCGCGCTGAAGGCGATGCGCAGACCGCTCAGCGGCTTATTCAGCGCGGCCAGCCAATCTACGTCATTACAGGGAATCGAGTGGCGATCGCGCATATCGGGCCCCGCCATCACCGACATCATCAATGCGCTGTCGCGCACCGAGCGCGTCATCGGGCCGATATGCTCCAGCGATTCCCAGCTGGAAACGCCGGGATAACGCTCGTCGCGACAGCCCGGCCACAAAGGTACGCGCCCCATCGACGCTTTCAGGCCAAACACGCCGCAGTGCGCAGCAGGAATGCGCACCGAACCGCCGCCGTCGCTGCCTAAGGCAATCGGACACAAACGCGCTGCAAGTGCCGCACCGGAACCGGCGCTGGATCCGCCCGGCGTTTTGCTGAGATCCCACGGATTGCGCGGTGATGGAAACAGCGGATTATGCCCGACGCCGCTGTAACCAAATTCCGGCGCGGTGGTTTTCCCCAGCAGCACCGCATCAGCGGCCAGCAGGCGTTCAACCGTGATGTCATCCTCATCCGGGACAAAATCGGCGTAGGCATGCGATCCCGAAGTGGTTTTCACGCCTGCGGTGCAAATCAGGTCTTTTACCGCCAGCGGTACACCTGCCAGCGCACCTAGCGTTTCGCCGCGCGCGCGTTTCGCATCAACGGCGGCCGCCTGCTGCAGCGCCAGTTGTGGCGTGGCGGTACAAAACGACTGAATCTGCGGCTCGCGCTGCTCCATGCGATCGATTGCGGCTTGCGTCACTTCCTGCGCCGAAACGTCGCCGCTACGGATTAATGCCGCCAGGGTGGTGGCATCTTCATCCAACAGTGCATCAAACATGCGAATACTCCCGATTTATGACTTATCGGAAACGTTGCAGTTTGCGTGCCAGAAAACGCCAAAAATGAGATTACTGTCCGCCAGGCCAGATGGGATACGCTCTTGGATACAAGATCGAATACTTATGTTTCTTTACAATGCAGGCGTTGAGACCAGAAGCACGAAAATGGCGCAGCCATGCGCCACAATGGAGAGCGGCTTAATCAGCCGTAGGGATTAAATCCACCAGAACCTGTTCGATCACTTCAACCACGCGTCTGACGCGCAGCGGGATAAAGCGCGCGTCGGGAAACACCGCGTAAAGAAATCGGTCTGGCAGACGATATTGCGGCAAAATGCGCTCCAGCGTTCCTGATTGCAACGCTTCGTGCACCAGCGGTAATTGCATGCCGCCGACGCCGATATTCGCCTGCAGCGCCTGCATTAATCCTTCGCTGCTGTTGGCACGAAACACGGTATTCACTGCCAGCGCCACGCTTTCCTGATGGGATATCAGGCGCAGCGGCGCCTCTTTATCGATGCCGCTGAAGCGGACAAGCGGATGCGCGGCCAACTCTGCCAGCGTGGTGATCGGCGTCGCACGTATCCGCTCAGGCGCAGCGAACAGCGGCGTTTCAATACGCGTCAGTAATCGCGCCGGAAACATTTCAGGCGGCGTTTCACTCAAGCGCAACGCGATATCCACGCCTTCACTCACCAGTTCAGCCACACGATCGTCGAGCGCGATGGTCAGATGCAGTTCAGGGTTCGCGCGTTGCAGCGCCAGCAAATGCGGCAAAAACCGCTGGCCTAATCCGCTGGGTAACTGGATATGCACGCTGCCATGCAACGCTTGCTGCGCCGGACGCAACTGGCTCTCCACTTCCTGCATGGCGGCAAGCAGCGGCTGCATCTGCTGTAAATAACGCTCGCCCTGCTCGGTTAATTTCATGGCGCGCGTGGTGCGGTGCAGCAACACGATGCCGAGCTCATCCTCCAGCGCGGCGATTTGCTGGCTCACGGCGGACTGTTTCATGCCGCACAGGCGTGCCGCCGCCGAAAACGATCCGGCTTGCGCCACGCGAATGAAGGTGTTGATGGCGTTGAGTTTGTTATTCATTTAATTATTTTTCTGATAAGTGACATCTGAATTGTGGGATATCAGCAATAAAAATAATAGATAACACTGTGCCTGTCTTGTTATCAGGAGAATCATCATGTCGCAAACACATAACGTCGCATTGGTGGCGGGCGCAAGCGGGATTGTGGGCAGTCAGCTGGTCACCGCACTGCGTCAGCAGGATTGGCAGGTAATCGGCCTGACGCGCCAGTCCGCAACCTCAACGCACGATATCCCTTTCATCCACGTTGATCTGCTGGATGCGCAACAGAGCGCGCAGGCGCTGGCCCCGCTCAATCAGGTCACGCATATCTTCTACAGCGCGTGGCTGAATGCCGCCAGCTGGCGCGAGATGGTCGAGCCTAACGTGACGATGCTGCGCAATCTGGTGGTTAACATCGATAAGGTCGCGCCGCTGCGCAGCGTCAGTTTGATGCAGGGATACAAAGTGTATGGCGCGCATTTGGGGCCGTTTAAAACGCCCGCGCGAGAAAGCGATGCTGGCGTGGCGGGAGCCGAATTCAATGCGGAACAGCTGCGCTGGCTCAGTGAATTTCAACGCGGAAAAAGCTGGCATTGGCATGCCTTGCGCCCCGGCGTGGTCGGCAGCGCGGTGCCCGGCAATGCCATGAACCTGGCGCTAAGCATCGCGCTGTATGCATCGCTGTGTAAATCTCAGGGTTTGCCGCTGCGTTTTCCCGGTTCTTCACTCACCTGGCACAGCATGGTCGATCACACCGATGGCGGCTTGCTGGCGCAGGCCACGCTGTGGGCGGCCAATGCGCCTGGCGCCCACAATCAGGCATTCAACGTCAACAACGGCGATTTGTGGCGCTGGAGCGAGTTATGGCCGGCGATTGCCCGCTGGTTTGAACTGGAATGCGCGCCAGCGGTGAATCTGTCGTTTCATCAGCTTTTCCAGGATTACCGCGACCAATGGCAAAACATCGCTGAACAATATCAGCTGATCGAGCCGGATATCTTGCAACTGAATGATGGGCAATTTGCCGATTTTGTCTTTGGCTGGGATTACGACATGTTTGGTGACGGCAGCAAATTACGGCGCGCGGGTTTTAGCGGATATCAGGCAACGGATGAGATGTTCTTTACGCTATTTGCGCAGTTACGCGCAGCACGCATTATCCCTTAAGCCAACAGGGAAGCCTGCGCTTCCCTGTTATTAATCGATTAATGCAAAATAGTTTTAGAGAAAACCTGAATCACTACAATGCCCAGCCCGATTAACATTAAGCCCGCCATTGCAGCAAAATCCAGTTTCTGGTTGTAGAAAAAATAAGACATGACCGACACCAAAAATATGCCCATTCCGGCCCAGATAGAATAAGCAATGCCGACATTCATCTGTTTAACCACTTGAGATAATCCATAAAATGAAATGGCATAACCGATTACCACAACCACGCTGGGAATAAGGCGTGAGAATCCTTGCGAGGCCTTCATCATGGTTGTGGCAATCGTCTCAGCGACGATGGATATCGCCAGTATCACGTAAACATTATTCATAAAGCCCTCTTAAATGCTCGAGAGTAAACACGCATTATAGAGTAGCTGTTAGAGGTTGTTTTTCCAACGGATTGAATCGCGCTTCAGTAACGTCAGACCAATCGCCACCACCATAATATCTTTAAAAATAAACGAATCGAGTCCGCCTAACTGCGGTAACAGGCTCAGCGTGACTAACCCGGTGAGAATCAATAATCCAGCGCCTATCATGCCTAAATCCGGACGTTTGAAACCCGCAATAAGCAGCATAACCGTGCTGAGTTCAACCACACCAAGAAAATAGCTGCTGCCATGCAGGCCAAGGAAGTAGGGAAAGATACTCAGCCATGTTTTGGTAAATATAGGCTCCAGCGCCTGAACTTCAAATTCAAACCATTTTGCCATACCAAAAACCAGAAAAATAATAATCACCGATAATCTCAACACCATCGGTTCTTTGCTCGCGAGAAAATGGACCACTCGTGAAGTACAGACTTTTTTAGCTGTTGTCATAATAAACTCTCCAGTGATTTATGCAGCCAGCTCAATAAGAAATGAGCTGGCATAAAGTCATGGTTCATGATGTCGATTACATCTCAACGCTGTCATATAAGGTGGCGGAGGCATAACCCTGATTACGCGTGTTGATATAGGTCACGCGATAAAAATCACTGCCCTTCATCTCGGCTTTCGCCGCCAGTTTTGTCACCAGTTCACTGTGCGTACCGCCATGCACACTGATACTGCCGGTACGCACCACATTTTCACTGCTGTTACGCGTGAGTTCCTGAGCTGCGTTAGAGAAAAATGGGATCAAAACCAAAACTGCGATGATTGCGCTTTTCATAATATCTTCCTTTTGTTAGTGTTCGCTAAAATATATAACGCAGCTGAAGAGCAAACGCACCACATTTTATTAGTGAACACTAAAATATGTGATGGCTTTATCAGAAAGTTCAGGTCGAGAGGGAGTTATGTCAATGAATGTCAACAAAAAATCAGGCAGACCGCGTCTGTTACCCAAAGAAGAGCTGGCGGCGATCATGTTCTCGATCTTTGCGAACAAAGGTTATGAAGCCACGTCACTCAACGATCTTACCCAGGCAACGGGTACCAAACCCGCCACCTTGTACCAGGCCTTTGGAAATAAAGAAGGGATGTTTATTGCGGCACTCGAACATTACAAAGCGACGTGGCTGGCAGATTTAGAGGGGATTCTCTCCTCTGATGAATTGAGTTTTCACAATAAAATTAAGCAGTTCCTGTTTTCCGCTTTTAACCTTTTTTCCTGCGAAGGCAAACCGCCGGGCTGCTTGCTGGTGTTTTCCGCGCTCTCATTTCGCCCTGAAGCCTCATCGTTGGGCGCTGAGTTATTCAACGAACGTCATGCATTTAAAGCGTGGATCATCGAGGAAGCGCAGCGTGCACAGCAGAACAACACCCTTTCAGGCAAATTATCTCCTGAAGAAACCGCTGAATTTATTCTGACTTTCGAAAGCGGTTTAGCGCTGATGGCGCTGGATAATCCCGACCAGAAGATGATTAACAGTATGATCGATAAGATGATCGATGCAGTGATGTGCGAGTGATACCGAGCATTGTGATGTTAAAAACAGCCATATCTCCGCCTGGTTAATCGCTATATACTCCGGTGCATATCGAATTCAGGAGCCTTTATGCACATCTCTTTTAAGCGGATTATTCTCGCGGGATTACTCACTTTCGCCTCGTTGCACAGCTATGCCAGCCGCGTCGTGACCGATCAAATTGGCCGTCAGGTGACAATTCCGGACAAGATTGATCGCGTAGTGGTACAGCAACATCAAACCCTGAACCTGCTGGTGCAGCTCAACGCCACCGATAAAATCGTCGGGATTTTGGCGAACTGGAAGCAGCAATTAGGTGAGGGTTATGCACAATTGGTGCCGGAACTAACGCACAAAGCGATGCTGGGCGATTTGACGCATGTCGATTTAGAAAAGCTGGTGGCGCTGCATCCGCAGGTGGTGTTTGTCACCAACTATGCGCCGAAAGAGATGATCGACCAGATTTCTGCCTTAGGCATTCCGGTGCTGGCGATTTCACTGCGTCACGATGACGCCGGTCAGCAAGGCAAAATCAATCCCAGCATGCAGAATGAAGATCAAGCTTACGATCTCGGCATTAAGGAAGGCATCACGCTGATTGGCAATGTGGTTAACAAGCCAAAACAGGCGCAGGAATTGATTGATGCCGCCTTTGCCGGACGCAAAATCGTCAGCGATCGTTTGAAGAATCTGCTCGAACAACAGCGCGTACGCGCCTATATGGCGAATCCCGACCTCACCACGTACGGCTCGGGCAAATACACCGGCTTGATGATGGCGCATGCGGGCGCTTTCAATGTGGCGGCCGCGACCGTGCAGGGTTTCAAACAGGTCAGCATGGAACAGGTTGTGGCGTGGAATCCGCAGGTGATTTTCGTGCAGGATCGCTATCCCAACGTGGTGCCGGAGATCCAGCAGGATGCGCGCTGGCAAACCATTGACGCGGTGAAAAATCATCGGGTGTGGCTAATGCCGGAATACGCCAAAGCCTGGGGCTATCCGATGCCAGAAGCGATTGGCCTCGGTGAACTGTGGATGGCGAAAAAACTCTATCCGGAGAAATTCCGCGACATCGATATGCAACAACAAGCCGACCGCTGGTATCAGCGCTTCTACCGGACGCATTATCATGACCACGCTGAAGATTCTGGCCGCCGGTAGCTTGCGCGCAGTGTGGCCGGATTTGGTGGCGGCATTTAGCGCGCTTTCCGGCCTCAAAGTGTCCACCGATTTCGGTCCAGCGGGCCTGCTGCGCCAGCGGATCGAAGCAGGTGAGCCCTGCGACTTCTTTGCTTCCGCCAATCGACGGCATCCTGAAACGCTATTGCAGTCGGGACGCGCAACAGAAGTAGGATTATTTGCCACCAACACGCTGTGCCTGACGGTGCGGCGTGACATTGTCACGAAAAATGATGATTGGTTATCACTGCTGTGCCGGGATAATTTGCGCTTAGCGACCTCAACACCGCTCAGCGATCCCTCGGGTGATTACGCCTGGCAACTGTTTGATAACATTGAGCAACAGCATCCCGGATTAGGAATCATGTTGAAAACCAAAGCGCGTGCTTTGGTCGGCGGTCCAGATAGTTTGTTGGTGCACGCTGGTGAACTGGCGGCACAATGGTTGATTGAGCAGCAACACGCTGACATGTTTATCGGTTACGCCAGCTATGCGCCGCGCTTGCGGCGCTGCCCGCAGCTACAGGTGATAACCATCCCCGCGCCCTTCAACGTTCAGGCCGAATACGGCTGGGCGTACTGCTCAGCTGCCGCACAGCCTTTCGCGGCATTTCTCTCATCCGCTGCGGCGCAAACAATTCTGCAGCAGCAGGGTTTTATACCGTTTACGGATCGGTAGCCGAACGCTTATTTCCAAGCTGCTGCTGCAGCCAACTCGCCGCCCTTTTATAGCGACTCAAGCGCTGTGCCGGTGCCAAAACCTGGCGCAGCAGCAGGCAATAATCCATCACCAATCCCGGCGTCCAGGTCATGCCTTCGGCGCGACTGCGCACCAGGCTTAACAGCCAGAAGTCAGGATTAAACAGCACCCATAAACCCTGCAAACCGCGCTCGCCGAGCAAACCTTCGGTGGCGACATCCAGCGCCTGAATCACGCTGGTGGAACAGTTACGTGAGGTCAGGTTATAGCGCGTGTCGCTGGCGTTGCTGAGCCAGAAATTACGCAGCGCCTGCTGATTGTAGTGAGGCAGCGTCAGGCGTCTGTCGGGCCGACACCACGCTTTGATCTCTTTCTCCAGTGAAGGCAGGAAACAACCTTCTACATCAAACTCCTCTTTCGCCCGTAACGTTTTCAGAAAGCCACGAAAATCGCGGGAAACGTCATCCGCAGGATAGAGGCTGATGTAAATCTCTTCGCCCATCTCCAGCGAGGTATGGCCGGTAGAGACTTCGCCGCGATGGTCAATCGCTGCCACCCAACGATCAAACCACGGACGACGACCTGCCACATCGCCGGAACCCACCGGCGTCCAGATGTAGACGTTAAGTGGCGTGCTCACCGCATGCTGACTCATCGGCGGATGCACATAGCCTAATCCGTGCGGCGCACGCAGACCGGCACGCGTAAACATTGGCAATGCGGTGACGCTGGTGTTGGCTGGCAAGGCGTGGATTTGTGCCGTCATCACCAACAGATTGATGCCCCAACCCAACAGCAACAGCGCAAAACACAGCGGCACAATCACATGCGGTGATAGCGGCCAGTTGGTGGCAATCAGCACGCTGAACGCCAGTTCGCTAAAGCCGAGCGTTAATTTGCGCGTCCAGCGCCGACAGCGCATCAGGCAACATGAGATGACGCGAAAACCGCCATCGAGTAAAAACACCGTAGCGAATGCCAGGGAAAGGCAAACGCCGCTGTCGTGGGGAGCGAGAAACACCAGCGCGCCAAAGATCAGCAATATCGTCGATTTCAGCAAAGACGGCCAGGCGATACCGGCGGGGGCATAAAACGCATTTAACGCTTCCGCTCCACCCTCTAATGCCAAAAACATGCCTAAAAGCTGCAAGGGAAAGGAGACCGTTCCATGTTGCAGCAGATCCATGACGATCCCGGCACTGGCCCCAAGACAAATCACACCTAACGCGGCGAGATAAGGCCAGCCGGATCTGAGTGCCGGCCCACCCATCAGCAGAAACAGTAATCGCAACAAATGAACACTCCAGCGCTTAACTCAAAGCTCAGTACGCTCTGTAGACGCGGGCAATCTGCAGGAGTTCGGCGATCGCCCTCTAATTCTGACTTCGTTTACTGATGGTTGTAACAATGAGGGCACTGTACGTGGCAAAGCTTAAAATTGGCTTAACGATTAACCGGTTTACACAGTGATAGCCAACAATACCAGGCACAACAGCAGAACATAGGTACGCGCATGCCAGACATCGGGCACCGCCGGAATACAGCGGCGGGCAAACACCATCCCGATAAAACCGGCGGCCACCAGCAGCAGTAAAATTTTCAGGCTGATAAAGCCGAGATAACCGCTGGCAGGAATCTGCTGCCAGCCGCTGATGGCGTAAGTTATCGCGCCAAAAATGGCGACCGGCAGCGACAGCGGATTAGCCGCGCTGACGCAATCGCGCATGGCATAACCATGACGACGCAGCAGCGGCACGGTCATTACGCTGCCGCCAACGCCGAGCATGGCGGCGATCACACCAATCACTGTGCCGCCTGCGCTGCTGGTCAGCCGCGACAACATTCGCGGTGCAGTGCGGCTAAAGAAGCCTTTCCGCAGCAGGCAATCAGCGATAGTCACCACCATGTAAAGCATAAACAGCCTGCGCACCCAAATGTCGCTCATCACGCCCGCCAGCCAGGATCCGATTACCGCACCGAGCGCGATAAACCAGATTAGCGGCAACAAAGGGACATCATGCAGTTTGCCCGCCCGCCAGTTTTTATAGCTGGCCCAACCGGCGTTGAAAATCATCACGGCGGTCGAGGTTGCCACCGCGATATGCATCGCCTGCGCCGCCAGCAGTGGCTGCTGCAACAGCAATTGATAGACAAACGGCACCACTACAAAACCGCCGCCAAAGCCAAACAACATCGTGGTGATGCCGGTAGCAAAACCCGCCAACCCAATAATTAACAGCTCGTTCATCGCCTTTCTCTGCATCATGAAAAGAGTGATGCAGCTTACGCAGCAAGCTGCCCGCTTCCCATTTGCGCAGCGCTCATTTACCCTTGCAAATCAGTCAATTTTCGGTGGATGTCGGGGATGCGAAATAGTCACATTGATGAATACGACCATATTGATCGTGACGTGGTGGCGCTGGGCAATGACTACGCGCAGGGATTTGTGCTGCCAGAGCATCGCCATCGCCGCGCGCAGCTGCTGTATGGCGCGACGGGTTTAATGCACGTCGCAACGCAGGCGGGCGAATGGGTGGTGCCGCCGCAGCATGCGGTGTGGATTCCGCCGAACACTGTGCACAGCGTGAAGTTTGTCGGCGTCTCGACGCGCAGCCTGTATATCGAGCCGATTTGCGCGGCAGCATTGCGCGATCGCTGTAGCGTCATCAGCGTCTCACCGCTGCTGCGACAACTGTTGATTGAAGCGGTTGATTTACCGCTGTTATATGCATCCGATCGCGATCGATCGCTGGTGCAGTTGCTGCTGCTGGAGCTTGCGGCGATGCCTGCACGTGAATTCGATATTCCGCTGCCGCAGCATCCGGCGCTGTTGGTGCAATGCCAGAACTTCTTACTGGCGCCAACCATTCATGATGCCGCCGATCGCTGGGCCAGCGCGATGTTTATAAGCCCCAGCACCTTCCGCCGCCATTTCTTACAGCAAACCGGCTTGTCTTTCTCGGCCTGGCGACAGCGCGCCTGCGTGATGACGGCGCTGGCGTGGCTGGTGGCGGGCAAATCGGTAAACGAGGTGGCGCTCTCGCTCGGCTATGACAGCAGCTCCGCTTTCTCCACGATGTTTCGTCGCGTCACCGGTCAGGTGCCATCATTTTATATCGGCCACAATTGAGCAAGTTTTCGCCACCACTTTGGCGATTTCAGGCTGAAAACCGGCTTTTCTTAGCCAGAATTATTTGCCTAACACACTGATTATTTGTTCATTCCTTCAAGCCCAAATGCATGTCGAACTTTCAGGCGCTTAACTGCTGCTGCACCGCATCTAAAAACGCCCGCAGCGCCGCCGGCTGCCGTTCACGCGACATGTAAAGACCATAGATCGCCAGCGTTTTTGGCTGATAAGCCGGCAGTACGGTTTGCAATTGTCCGTTGTCGATGGCGTTGCGCGCTTCCATCTCCGGCACCATCGCCACTCCACAACCGGCAATTGCCGCATCACACAACACCGACGAGATGCCGGCGCTGAAATTGCCCTGCACCGCTGCAGAGATCGTTTCGCCCTGCGCATCTGAAAATTGCCAGCTCTGCCCAGCGAAACGGCTGTAATGCAGGCAGTTATGCTGCGCCAGATCGGCTGGCGTGTGCGGCGAACCATGCGCCTGCAGATAGCCCGGTGACGCGCACACCACCGAAACACACTCGCCTAAACGTCGGGCAATGGCGCCAGGTTCGGGATCGTCGGTAATGCGCACCGCCACATCAATGCGCTCACCGATCAAACTCACCGGCTGATTATTGATCTCCAGCTCGATGCGCACCGCCGGGAAACGCGCCAGGAATGCCGGGATCATCGGGCCCAAAATATGCGTGGCGGTGGAGTGCGCACAGGCGACGCGCAACGTGCCGTGCGGCTCGCTATCCGCGCCCTGATCGGCAATCTCTTCAGCCAATCTGGCTAGCGCGCGCGATTTTTCGAGGATCTTCTCCCCAGCGGGCGTGATGGTTAGCTTGCGTGATGACCGGTGCAGTAAACGCGCGCCAGCCCACTTCTCCATTTCATCCAGATAGCGGCTGACCATCGGCCGCGAAATATCCAGTGCACGCGCTGCAGCACTTAAGCTGCCCAGTTCGCAAATGCGGTTAAACACTGTTGCCGCCGTGACTCTGTCCATGTTGGCTCCATCTGATCGCTTTATGAAACTGATCATATCCAGTTTCGGGAATTCTACCAGCCAGCGATTTCCCTACAATAGAGCCACAAATACGGCGAAGTGCCGGATAAAGGAAAATTCGATGAAAATGAAAACGCTGACACTGGCATTGGCCATTGCCGCCCTGCCTGCCTTCGCTGCGCCGCTCCATTTAGAGGTGTATAACCCGCAGGAGAACGGCATTTTCCCGGTCTCTTCCACGCTGGTTTCCGGACCGCATGAAGCAATATTGTTTGATGCGCAGTTCAGCACTAAAGACGGTGAGAAGCTGGTGCAGATGATTAAAGCCAGCGGTAAAAAGCTGACGCAGATTGTCATCACCTCCGGCGATCCTGACTTCTATTTTGGTCTTGAACCGATTGTAAAAGCGTTCCCGCAGGTGAAGATTGTGGCGACGTCGGACGTGGTGAAACACATCGAAGCCACCAAAGCCGCCAAGCTGGCGTATTGGGGCCCGCAGATGAAAGACGGCGCACCAAAGCAGTTGTATGTTCCGCAGGTTACGCATGCAACCAGCTTTAAAGTCGACGGTGAAACGCTGGAACTGCGTCACGCCGATGATTACGCCGCTTACGTGTGGATCCCGGCCAACAAAGCGATTCTCGGTGGCACCGGCGTGGCTTCCGGCATTCACGTCTGGACCGCCGATACACAAACGCCAGCTATTCGTCAGCAGTGGCGTAATGTGCTGAGCGAGATGCAAAAACTGCAACCTAAACAAGTAATTCCGGGCCATTATCTTGGCGAGCGCCCGGCGGGTGATGGCGCGATTACCTTTACCTTGAACTACCTGCAAACCTTTGAGAAAGCGTTACAGCAGCATAAAGGTTCGGCGCAGGTGATCGAGACCATGAAAGCCGCTTATCCGCATCTGCCGGAGGAGAGTTCTCTGGACCTGAGCGCCAAAGTGAATACCGGCGAGATGAAGTGGTAATGGATGTTTCAGTGAGTGAGGTCGCCATTCATGGCGACCTCTCGAAAAACCGCACCATTCTCTTGTAGGGTCGCCATTCATGGCGACCTCTCGAAAAAACGCAGATAATCCAGCAAATACAAAGCGCGTTTGATTTGATAGGATTTTGGCCCGAATTTGCGAAATAAGGTTGCGGGTTATGCCCCAAAAGAGAGCGACGCTGATTGGTTTGCTGGCCATTCTGCTGTGGAGCGCGATTGTAGGACTGATTAAAACTGTCAGCGAAGGATTCGGCCCGGTGGGTGGTGCGGCACTGATATACAGCGCCAGCGCGGTTTTGCTGATTTTCACCGTAGGCTTGCCAAAACTGCACTCTTTTCCGCGCCGCTATTTGATCATCGGCAGCGTACTGTTCGTCTGTTATGAACTCTGCCTGTCGCTTTCACTAGGCTTTACCCACAGCGGACGCCAGGCGATTGAAGTCGGCATGGTCAATTACTTGTGGCCAAGTTTGACCATCGTTTTAGCGGTGATAGTGAATCGGCAAAAAACCCATCCGCTGATTATTCCGGGCGTGTTGCTGGCGGTTGCAGGCATTTGTCGCGTTTTGGGCGGCGATCAGGGTTTTTCATTCAGCGAGATCGCCCCTAACGTGATGGATAATCCGTTGAGTTACGGCCTGGCATTAAGCGGCGCGGTGATCTGGGCGGTATATTGTGTGGTAACAAAAAAAATTGCTAACGGCAGCAATGGCATAACGCTGTTCTTTATCCTAACCGCGCTGACGCTTTGGCTGAAGTTCTTGCTCTCGCCACAGCCGCCGTTTGTATTATCCGTTGGGGTTTGCGTCAGTCTGGCGCTGGCGGCGATGGCAATGGGCTTTGGCTATGCTGCATGGAATGTCGGTATTCTGCATGGCAACGTCACCATTTTGGCCGCCGCGTCTTACTTCATTCCGATCATCTCCTCGCTTCTCGCCGCCTTTATTCTGCGCTCGCATCTGACCGTCGCTTTCTGGCAAGGCACCGCTATGGTTAGCCTGGGATCGCTGATGTGCTGGTGGTCAACGCGCGTGCGAAAAGCGTAATGCTAATCCTTAGCACAAAATTTACTCATTGATCATTTCCTGCACAGATAGCGATCTGTTGCTACTATAGCGACGCAACACACAGCAATGCGTTGCTACGAGAATTTCAGATTGGTAACGTTTACCTGGCCCGCGCTTAGCGGGCTTTTTTTTGCCGATTATAAATAACGCGGCTTTTCAGTGCGGAATCCCAGGCCAATTAATCGGCCAAACAGATGGCGCAGGAACGGAAAGCGGCTGATCATCTGTGGCACTTTGCTCGGTGTAGTGCGTTTGCGCTTGTTGCTGCTCATTTTGATTTGCAAGAACTGGGTAGCGACCGTTGGAAACTGGCGGCGCTGCTGCACTTTTTGCAGATCGTGCAAGGCAACCTTGCCCTGCTGCAGCGGTTTGGTCAGCATATTGGCTGCTGCTACCGCATCCTGAATCGCCAGGTTAACCCCAACGCCGCCAATCGGCGACATCGCATGCGCAGCATCGCCGATACAGAGCACGCCGGGTTTCATCCAGTGATCGAGGCGATCGATGCGAATCGACAATAGCTTGAGTTTGTCCCACTCATCGACTTCCACCATGCGCTCTGCACTGAACGGTGCCACCTGCGCCATGGTGCTTTTCAGTGCATCCAATCCCGCCAGTTTTAACTCGTCGAACTGGTTTTTCTGAATGGTGTAGCCGCACTGCCAATAATCACCGCGATCAATGACAATGAAGTTCTGCTTCGGTCCTTTATGGCCCATGCCCAGCTGCGGATCATCGGGATGTTTCTCCAGCCGGAACCACAACACATCGCGTGGCGCACCGAAGCTTTTTCCGGTTAGTCCGGCTTTGGCTTTGACCTGCGAATTGCGGCCATCTGCGCCTATCACTAACGAAGTGCGAATGATGTGACGCTCGTTACCCTGTAACGTTTTCACACCGCTGATTGCGCCATCCTCATAAACGAAGTCATCAAATGCGGTGGATTGCAGCAGAGTAAATCCCGGAAATTCAGAGGCTTTTTTGGCGAGAAAGTTGAGGAAATCCCACTGCGGCATAAAGGCGATAAAGCGGCACTGAACCGGCAAACGTGAGAAATCGGCCATGGTGATCTCTTCGCCAGCCACTTCCGCTTGCAGCTTCTCCGCGCGTTGATGTGGCAAGGTTAGCAGCTCATCCAGCAAGCCAAGCTGGCGCATGATCTCCAGCGTTGAGGGATGAATGGTGTCGCCGCGAAAATCGCGCAGAAAGTCGGGATGTTTCTCGATTATCACGGCGCGTAAACCCACGCGCGCCAGTAAATAGCCCAGCATCAATCCCGCCGGACCGCCGCCAACGATACAACAATCCGCGCTTAACGCATTTTCCTGTGCTGACTGCATCCTGTGCCTCACGCCAAAAATGATAATGGTTATCATTTATAGCATAGACTGGCGTTAATGTGAGGAAACGAACAGCGAAGCCTGGTGCGCTGGCGGCACGGCAAAGTTATGCTGCATGCGTTTTATCTCTTCTGCTGGCGGCAAACCAAACAGACGTTTGAACTCGCGATTAAACTGCGAAGCGCTTTCATAGCCCACCGCATGGCTGGCCGCCGCCGCCGTCATCTCCTGACGCACCATCAGCATGCGCGCCTGATGCAATCGTACCGACTTCACATACTGCATCGGCGGCTGATTGGTGATGCTTTTGAAATGGGTGTGGAAAGTGGGCACACTCATGCCCGCCAACGCCGCCAGTTGTCCGAGCGTTAGCGGCTCCGCATAGTGTGCGTGAATGTGGCTCAGCGCTTTGCCCACTTTGCCAAATTGACCCTGCAAGGTGAGCGCTGCTCGCAGCGCGCTGCCTTGCGCACCGGTCAGCACGCGATAATAGAGTTCACGCACCAACGCGGGGCCGAGCATCTTCGCATCCAGCGGATGATTTAGCGTGGTGAGAAAGCGCAATACCGTCTCGCGCAGCGTCTGATCCATCGGACTCGACATCATGCTCTGCGCCGCCTGGCTCTCAAACGCCACATCCTGCTGCTCCAGCTGCAACAGCAATTCAGTCGCCACAGTGAAGTCGAGATGCAGGTAAATCGCCAGCAGCGGATGTTCCGCTGACGCCGCCGTTTCCATGGTAAAAGGCACCGGCACCGAAACCGCCAGATAATGTTGCTCATCGTACAGATAGATCTGTTCGCCAAAGAAACCGCGCTTCGATCCCTGACAAACAATCACGATGCCCGGATCGTACAGCACCGGCGTGCGCGCTAGCGGCCGATCGGAACGCAGGATGCGCACGTCCGGCAGCGCGGTCAGGTTGTAACCTTCCTGCGGCGCTAGCGTTTTAAGCAGTTCTACCGTTTGCTGCTGTAGCGTTTCTTTCATCGCGCAACATCACTCTCATAAGATTAGGCAAGGAATATACAAGATAAGGTCTTATAGCCGTTTAGTCGCCAGAATATTATGCATCCTCAACTTTTCGAGGAGAACCCGCAAATGTCCAGGACTAAAACATTATTCATTACCGGCGTCAGCAGCGGATTTGGTCGCGCATTGGCACAAGTTGCACTAAGTCGTGGCTATCGCGTGGTCGGTACCGTGCGCAATGCTGCGGCAAAGGCTGAGTTTGAAAGTTTGCATGCGGAAAATGCTTTCGCCTATGAGCTGGATGTCACCCATTTCGCCGCCATTGATGCGGTGATTGCCAATGTTGAATCCCACGTTGGCCCAATAGATGTGTTGGTAAATAACGCCGGTTACGGTCATGAAGGCGTGATGGAAGAGTCATCGCTGGACGAGATGCGCCGCCAGTTTGACGTCAACGTGTTTGGCGCGGTGGCGATGATTAAAGCCTTGCTGCCCTTTATGCGCCAGCGCCGTCACGGCCACATCATCAACATCACCTCAATGGGCGGGTTCATCACCATGCCCGGGATCAGCTATTACTGCGGCAGCAAGTTTGCGCTGGAAGGGATTTCGGAAACCCTGAGCAAAGAGCTGACACCTTTCAACATTCACGTGACCGCCGTTGCTCCGGGATCGTTCCGCACCGATTGGGCCGGTCGTTCGATGGTGCGTAGCGCACGCATCATCGCCGACTATGACGCGCTGTTCGACCCGATTCGGCAGGCGCGAGAGGAGAAAAGCGGCAAGCAGTTGGGCGATCCGCTCAAAGCCGCCAGCGCGATGCTGGAGGTGATCGAAAGCAGCAATCCCCCGGCGCATCTGTTGTTAGGCAGCGATGCTTTGGGGTTGGTACGGCAGAAGATTGAATCATTTGGCGCAGAGATTGATAGCTGGGAAACGCTAACGCGATCGACGGATGGCTGATGAACTATAAACGGTAATATGCAGGTGCGCATGAATGCGCACCCTACAAAAAAACGCGCCAAGCCTCTGTAGGGGCGCCATTCATGGCGACCGACTTGAGCCTAAAAATTGATCATCATCGCAGCACTTCCAACCCCTTTCGCTCGATAAGATTGAGCAATCGCAATGCTGCACCGTTAGGTTTTTTCTCTTCTCGCTCCCACTTCACTACAGTTCCCACCGACATGCCGACGTAAGCGGCCAGCATTGCCTGGCTCAAATTATAGCGTTGACGCAACTGATTAATTTCATCACCTGACATCATATGCAAGACAGGAAGAGAAGCGCGCAATTCACGCAATCTCACACGAGAATCAATTTTTTCTTTTAGCTCATCTGTAACCACGCCAATTTCATTAAAATCCTCGGCGATCTCTTGTAAATCTTTCAGATGATTAACCATCGCATTTTACCTCACGCATCTTGCCAGTCTTGATGGCTGTTATCTTTTATGCTCAGCATGCGGATTGCTACTGTACTAAGTGTAATAGATCTATTCAAGAACAGCCTTCATCATTGAACATTGCATGAAATACACTCAGTACCCCTGACCTGTTTATTAAGTTATTGTTAACAATAAATTAGCACTTTTGGCCAAATCACTGCGAAACTGATTCGCCATATTCCTGTACATATTAATTAAACTTGTATAAGTTTGATGGCTAAAGTTATACGTCAACCTTAAGGATGGAACCATGCGTCAGGATCGTAACTTTTCCACAGCGTCGGAAGCTATTGCGCGCTACTTCAAAGAAGCCTCTTTGCCTTCGCAGCAGGAAACGCTGGGGCAGATTGTGGTTGAAATCTTGCGTTCCGGACGGACGCTAAGCCGTAAAACACTGTGTACCAAGTTGCTGTGCCGCATGGAACAAGCGCGCGGTACTGAAGCAGAAATTCACTATCAGCAATTAATTGGACTGATGTTTTCCGTAGAACGAGAATCTTAAACCAGGCGCAGTTGGCCTGAGAATTAACCAAGTGGTTTCCGCCTCATTCGCATACTGGTAAGACTGAATCCACTTTGTTATTTGCCGCAGGTCTGCCGCGGTAACCAGAGAGAATCTATGTACAGAAGTGATGAAGAACGGCTCACCGACATCATCATGGGCGATGCAATTTTACAGTTGCTGAAAAAATCCGGCCCGCTTTCACCTCGCGCGCTGCTGGATAAATTGCGTGGGATGGCCTCGATTGAGCGCGATCCTCCGCGCCAGCAAGCACTAAGCCGCGC
This sequence comes from Pantoea sp. SOD02, assembly GCF_024707505.1. Classification (GTDB taxonomy): domain Bacteria; phylum Pseudomonadota; class Gammaproteobacteria; order Enterobacterales; family Enterobacteriaceae; genus Pantoea; species Pantoea symbiotica. Next base: position 631,327 of record NZ_CP102605.1, read on the forward strand.
GATGTCGGAAGTGATGAATCATATTGAAACACCGCAGTCGAGCGGCGTGGCGATCAAGAATACTGACAACGTGACGCATATTTTCCGCAATCGTGACGGTTCAGGTAATGGAACCAAGCATTAAACATTAGGCGAACGTAGGTTAATCCGCGTTCGCCTTTTTGTTTCATAGCTGTTAACACTTCACGCTTGTTTTCTTCTGGCACTCTGTTAGATTCAAAACTCATGCCACATTCAGGCGAGCTTTTATGTCTATCTTCAACGCATTAACCACAGAGACCACAACCACCACCGCATATGGCGGCGGCGTGTGTGCATCTGTAGCGAAGAGATAAGCTCCAGCATCCTCAGCCCCGTCAATCACTGGACGGGGAATGGTCTCCGTTCATAGCATGCAGAAAGGAGACACACCATGCAGCCACAACATAAAGCCTTATTAGTCATTGATATGCAGAATGGCTTATTTCACGCCTCGCCAGCGCCCTTTGCTGCGGAATCTGTTTTAGCCAATATCATTCAGCTGATCGCGTTAGCCCATCAAGCGCATGCGCCAATATTCTTCGCGCGCCACACTGGACCGGATGGATCGCCCTTTGCCGCAAGTAGCCCGCTGACTCAATTGATTCCTGAACTGCAGATGGATGCATCGCACGATCGGGTATTTGTGAAGCGCTATCCCAACTGTTTCCGCGACACTGAATTACTGGCAGCACTGAAAAGTGCCGATATTCAAGAGTTAGTGATTGTTGGAATGAAGAGCGAATACTGCGTGGATACCACTTGTCGTGCTGCCGCAGATTTAGGTTTTCGCGTGGTGCTGATTGAGGATGGGCATACTTCGGTGGATAACGGCGTGCTGAGCGCTGAGCAGATTATTGCGCACCATAATCAAACCTTGGCTGGGCCATTTGTGCAGCGGGTATCAAGCGTGGCATATGCGTTCTAAGTCACGATAAAAATTGGGCTTATGTCCCATTTGCTAATGATTTTTCTTGAATTCTTTAATTGCCATACAGTGAAAAATCACATAGATGATTAGCATAAAAATTTGCATTAATCGTATGCACATGATTAGCAAGAAAAAAACATTACATCTATGCTTGTTCAGGCTTACATCATTGATTACAATCCAATCAATGATTGTGAGCTTAATAATTGGAAACATTACGTTAATGCATCCAATTATATAAATATAAATTTTACACCGTCTTTATTAATTCTCTGGAGAAAAAAATGGAAAGGATTTTAACTACTGACCGTGATAGAAAATCAACGGCATCTCATAACAATTTACTTTCAGCTACTCAGAGTGATCGAGCCAGGTTGATTTACTCTGCTGCTTTCAGGCGGCTTCAGCAAAAAGCTCAAGTTTTTTCATTAGAAAGTAATTCTGCTGTCAGATCTCGACTAAGTCATTCTATAGAAGTGTCTCACATTGGACGTTATTTAGTCGCTAGCATTTGTTCAAAAATAAATGCTAATCCTAAATTTGAAAGTGAAGTAAAAAAATACTGGCTTGACAATAACTTAGCTATTGCCAACGTTGTAGAAATATCATGTTTAGCCCATGATATTGGCAACCCGCCCTTTGGTCATTTTGGTGAAGCCGCAATTGTAGAATGGGCTTAATCTGATGAAATTAAGAAATCATTAAAAAAATCCTTGAAAACAAAATCACTAGACCAAGAGAGATTAGACTTTCTTCTCGAAGATTTTACTAATTTTGATGGTAACCCACAAGGGCTTAGAATATTAACTAAGCTCCAAGGAGAAGATGGCTTTTATGGGCTAAATTTAACTTATAGCCAATTAGCAGCATTCATGAAATATACCTATGGTTCGAAAGATAAAACTAGTGGACATTCCGATGGTAAACCTTTTAGCAAAAAAATTGGATTCTTTGAAACAGAAAGAGATGTATTAGAACGAGCTTGGAAAAAATTAGGCATGAATTTAAACAAAAGACATCCTCTAGGTTTTTTGATGGAAGCCTCAGACGATATTTCATATTGTGTAAGTGATATTGAGGATGGGATTGAAAAAAACATTATTTCTTTAGATCATTTTAAAAATGAAGTTTCCAAAGGATTATCGATTGTAAAGGAGGAACATTGCGAGTATGGCGATTTTTGCAATGATCTAATTACTAAACTAAATGAAGATCAATCAGAATTTCCAATCGGTAGTTTTCTTGGTTTCAAAACTATACTATCCAATTTCCTTGTTGATAAAGTCTCAACAAGATTTGTAGAGTCATATAATGATTTCATTTCCTTAAGCATTGAAAAACAAATAATCTCAAAAGGGACGATTGAATATGCTATTTTAGATGTTTTGCGTAACTATACTTCGACTTATCTGTTTACTTCATATGAAGCTGAAAAAATGGAATTATCTGGATTTGCAATAATAAAAGGCATTTTAGATGAATACTTAAAATTAATTTCTCTTACTAAAAAAGAATTCTCCCATTTAATACTTCAAGATTTTGATAAAATGAGAGAGTGTAAGCTGAGCATTGAAAGAAGATTATATAATAGGTTACCAAAAAAACACGTTAGCGCTTATAAAACTGCAATTGCAAACAAACCACTAAATGAAATTAATGATGAGATTAATTGTCTGATAAACTCTTTTGAAAAAGTTGATGATGACACGGAACTACGTTTACGCCTGCACTTAATTGTTGATTTTGTTTCAGGAATGACAGACCAATTTTCAATGGAAATCTACCAATTAATTAAAGGGATAAGTGTTAGGTGAGCATTATGAATCATAATTTCAAACAAATGAAAATAAATAGACACCCGCTAATTTGGGTGTCTCACATCATTTCGAGTTATTTATCGGACGGCATATTATCTAATAATGCCATACTTTCCTTTAGCAAGTACAAATACCTTCCACGTTCATATTTTGATATAAGAACGAACTTCAGCATTCCACAATCTCAACTTGATACCTCTTTTCTACTGAGTGCGCTGATGGATCTGGAGGAAGGTGAAGAGCTCGCCTTCCAATCTGATGTTTATGATCGAGGGAACAAATATCACATCCCTTTGATAGATTTTGGTGTTAAGGATGGTAGGGCTTTAGAAAACTCAATAATTGAATTTTCTAAATATTGGAATATGAGTTTTTCACTCTTTAATAGCGGTAGATCTTTTCATGCTTATGGAAATCGACTTCTGAACAATCAAGAGTGGATACAGTTCATGGGGAGCCTATTATTAATTAACGTTCCTGGTGGACCAAAAATCATTGATGACCGTTGGATTGGCCATAGAATTATGGCCGGTTATGCTGCTTTGAGGTGGAGTAAAAATAGCAACCAATATAAAAAATTCCCAACCCATAGTGGATACATGAGTCAAAACGGATTTCTAAACCATATTGAAGAAAATTAGAATGATTAATTAATATAAAATTAAAAGGATTAGCGCCCCTTTTAATTTAACGTGTTGATCTGAATTTACATCAGCTCAATGCCAAAGCGTTTCAGAAGCGTGGCCCACAGCAGAAACAGCAGGATGGTGAGCACGCAGCTCGCAATCAGCGTCGGCCAGAATCCGAGGCGTTGATAGAGAAACGGAAAGGCGACAAACATCGGTAAAGTCGGCACCACATACCAGAAGGTGTACCACGCGTGGCTGGCAATTTTGGCCTGACTTTGTCCTTCCAGCTTCATCCAGATCAATACCAGCACGGTTACCAATGGGAGCGCGGCAATCAGTCCACCGAGGCGATCGCTACGCTTAGCCACTTCAGATATCAGCACCACCATGCCTGCGGTAATGGCGTATTTGGCGATAAGCCACAGCATCCACATCTCCCTCCTTTCCTGTTTCGGCTATCAATGTCGAATCGCACATCCGCACTGCGACATTTCGCCCGGCACATGCTTACCGTGGTGCGAATGGCGCACCTGCAATTCGCCCTGCTGCCAGGCGTTACTGGTATCGGCACGGTTCTCCAATAAACGATTCAACGCTTCAGCCACCAGCAAATCACGACGCTGCGCCCAGCTGGTCAGATGCCAGGTTGACGCACGCGCTTCATCGACATCATCAAATCCCACCACCGCAACATGAGCACCTTGCGCGAAGTCACGCACCGCTTGTAACGCACCAAACGCTAACACATCGCTTTCGCAGAACAGCGCATTGATGCGCTCGGCAGCACGGGTTTTCTTCAAATACGCCATCATCGCCTGATAAGCCAGTTCGCGATCGTTGCCACCGGCGGAGAGCTCGATTTTCAGTTCTTTCTGTTCTGCTTGCAGGCTGGCGGCAAAACCTTGCAGTTGACGCGCAGGCGCGCTGTTTTCCTGGCTGTGCATAAAGCCGAACCGTTGATGACCTTGCGACAGAAGCAATAATCCCATCTCTGCGCCTGCGTCAAAGCCATCGGCAATCACGACGTTGGCATCCGCACTGGCGCTGTGACTCAGATGGACGGTTGTCGCCTGAGGCAGAATATCGGCTGCCACACTCAATTCATCGCTAAACAGCGAGGTCAGAAACACTAAACCGCTGACAGGAAGTTGCGCGGCGTTATGCAGCGCGTTTTGATAACTTTCACGGGAATTGGCATTGAGCAGCAGCGTAATCAAGCCGCGTTCATTCAGCTGACGCGTAACTTCATTGAGTAGCTTTACGGTATTGGGATTGGTGAACTCATCGCTGACAATGCCGACGATGTTGGAATTAACGGCCATGGACTGACTCTCCTGCAACTTAGCGTGCGGTAATTATTTGTAGGTAACAAAGTTAAGCATTCCACGTTACCCGAATAATCCACGAGCGCCAATCGCTTAGAGGTCAGTTCAGATTTTGAAGATCATAAATGATATCGGACGGTGATACAGCACCAAGTCGTAGGGTCGCCATTCATGGCGACCATCTTAACGCCTATGCTCTCAGCTACTCCTCCAGCAAAATCGCGAATCCGCCATAGATCATGCGTTTGCCATCGAACGGCATATTCTCGCCCATCTCTTTCATGCGCGGATCGGACATCATTTTGGCATTGGCGGCGTCACGCGCTTCTCGCGAGGGATATTCGATCCAGCTGAATACCACCGTTTCGCCCTCTTCGGCTTTTACCGCGCGATAGAAATCGGTCTGCGTGCCTTCGGGGACATCGTCTGCCCAGCACTCGACGATACGCGTGGCGCCAAACTCTTTAAACAGCGGTGCGGCTTTGGCCGCCATGGCACGATAATCCTCCTTATTGGCTTCCGGCACCGCTACGACAAAACCATCAACATACGACATAGCTCGTTACTCCGTCGTGATTTGCGCGGTCAGTAATAACCGCCCATTAATTGTACAAATGATGTGCAATACGAGCCGAAACATAGATGGAAAATTGCGCGCTTACTCGCAGATTCTGCGCGTGCCAGACGATTTACGTTACACTGACGCCTTTGATCGTTACGTTACCGAGAAATCTATGCGCATCACCATTGAACCGGCCGATCAGCCGTTTATTCACCGCTTATTAGGTGAAGAGATTGAGAGTATTGACACCGCATCCACCAATGCCACGTTATTACAGCAGGCGCTGCACAGCGCACGTCAGCAGAAGGATCACGAAGCCGATCTCGACTGGAGGCGCAACGCGCTGTTTCTGCTGCTGTTTGTGTTTTTATATGCCGCGCTGGGTGCGTCATTAACATTGGATCTCACGCCGCAGGCATCCAGCCATAAAAGTCTCGCTTATGCGTTGGAAGCGGTGCCGGTACTGATCGCCTTCTCCGGTTTATTTGTCTCGCTGCTCTACGTATTTCTCACCCGCAGTGGCGCACGTCGTTTGCGTAATTGGGAACAGGGAATTTTTGTGCTAGAGAAATACAGCGGCGCGAATTTCAGTCGGCAAATTAATGAAATGGGTTCACGCGCCACCGATTATTCGCAGTCGGCAATTAACGTTGCGCTGGCGCTGTTTATTTGTGTGACTTGGGTGGTGATGTATAACTATTTCACCTTCACCACCAGCGGCGTGATTGGCAGCGTGATTTCGTTATTCATCACCACCATGACCTACGTGATTCTGGATATTCAGCTGCTTAAATCAAATTCATCCATCGCCATTGATGAACCGCTGATTCCGGCTGAAGACGAGAAAGAGAAGCCTTAAAGATCTTGTAGGTGCGACATCCTTGTCGCACCTAATATGGTTAGAGTTCTTCGCCGTTGCTTGCGATGACCCGGCGATACCAGTCAAAACTCTTCTTCTTCGAGCGCGCAAAATCTCCGCTACCATCATCGTTTTTATTTACGTAGATAAAGCCATAGCGCTTGCTGTATTGGCCGGTGGTAAAGGATACGCAATCAATACATCCCCAAGGGGTATATCCCATAAGATCGACACCGTCTTCGGTGACCGCTTTTTTCATCTGCTCAATATGCGCGCGCAGGTATTCGATGCGGTAGTCGTCATTGACCTCGCCCTTTTCATCTAATTTGTCGATGGCACCAAAACCGTTTTCAACCACGAAAAGCGGCTTTTCATAACGCTCATAGAGAATATTCAGCACATAACGCAGGCCTACCGGATCGATCTGCCAGCCCCAATCGGAGGCTTTAACGTGTGGATTCGGCACGCTTCCTTCGAACCCTGAAAGCGCCGTCCCGCTGCCAGCATTTTCTTTACTCACCGCATTACTCATGTAATAGCTCAGCCCGATATAATCGGCACATCCTTCACGCAGGATCTGCGCATCACCGGGCTCCATCGCAATGTGGTATCCCTTGCGCTGCCATTCATTAAGGATATAAGCCGGATAATGACCGCGCATGTGAACATCACTAAAAAGGAATCGTTCCCTCATCGCTTCCTGAGCATACATCACGTCATCCGGATGACAGGAAAACGGATAAAGCGGCACCATGGCGATCATGCAGCCAATTTTCAGTTCAGGATTAATGTCGTGTCCTAACTTCACCACTTGAGCACTGGCAACAAATTGATGATGCAGAACCTGATACATGCACTCTTCAGGATTAGGCTCGTGGGTGAAAATAACGCCGGAACAGCAATAACCGAAAAGTGGGGTTTTCCAGTTGCGCTGATTATTAATTTCATTGAAGGTCATCCAGTATTTTACTTTGTGCTGGAAGTGTTCAATAACCACCGTGCTGAAGCGGACAAAAAAGTCCAAAACTTTTCTGCTTTTCCAGCCGCCATATTCGGTGACCAGGAAATTGGGCATTTCAAAATGGGACAGCGTAATTACGGGTTCAATCCCGTATTTCAACAGCTCATCAAATAGCGTATCGTAAAAACGCAGCCCCTCTTGGTTCGGCTCGACTTCATCGCCGCGCGGAAAAATACGCGACCAGGCTATCGATGTACGGAAGCAGCGGAAGCCCATTTCGGCCAGCAGCGCGATGTCTTCAGGATAACGATGGTAAAAGTCAGATGCTTCGTGATTGGCATAAAAGCAGTCATCCTGAATGTCCGAGGTAATAACGCGATCAACGCCGTGCGCCCCGCTGGTCAGCACATCGACAATGCTCGGGCCTTTTCCGCCTTTATCCCACGCACCTTCGACCTGGTGAGCCGCAACCGCGCCGCCCCACATGAAATTTTCTGGGAATTGATTATTCATAATAAGTATCTCGTGATCAGATGGTGCCAGGCTGCGGCACAGGGCGAACGTCAGGCTGGCTGTCTTCTTTGAATCCCGCTACCCAAGAGAAGACCATGCCCAAAACGAATGCAACGAAAATGGATATCAGGAAGCCGAGGAACTGTGTCATGTGCCCTTCTTTAAAGAACACCGGCAGGACGGCAATGCCTGGAATGCAGTAACTCCAGGAAACCGCGTTGAATGCACCGGCAATCATGCCGCCAGCAGCCCCCGCGAGGCAGCCACAGATCATTGGCCGTTTGAGGCGTAATGCCACGCCGTAAATGGCGGGTTCAGTGATGCCGAACAACGCCGTCACACCTGCAGAGAGCGCCATACGCTTGAGCTCAGCATCTTTCGCCTTCAGGTAGACGCCAAGCACCGCGCCCGCCATGCCAAATACCGCAGAGGCTTGTAAGCCGGTAAAGGTGTCGTAGCCCAAGGTTGCATAGTTGCCGACGGTTACGGGCGTAATGCCCCAATGCACGCCTAACGTAACCAGCGGCATCCACAAGGCACCGACCACAAATCCGGCAACAGAAGGACTGAGGTGATAGAGCGTGTTGTAGACGCCACCGATGGCGCCACCAATCATGTTACCGACCGGACCAAACGCCAGCAGCGTGAGTGGAACCATGATGGCGAGGCAGAACATCGGCGTGAACAGGTTGCGTATCACCATCGGCAGCAGGCGCTCAAAGAAGCGCTGAACATACGACATACCCCAGACCATCAAAATAATCGGGATCACCGACGAGGTGTAACTAAGATACTGAACCGGCAAGCCCATAAAGGTCAGCGGCGCGGCATCCAACGGAATGCCGGCAATCTCCACCAACACCTTTGAAATAGCCGGGTTTTCAACTGCGCTCTGCATCAAAGCATGCACAGCCGGATCGGCTGAGTTGGCGGTAAGTATTTTGTTGGCCGTCAGCATATTCAGGTAATCCGGCGACACCAGCGCACAGGCGGCGATTACCGCTGTAAACGGATTTACGTTGAATTTTTTCGCGGCGGTAAAAGCCACCATGACGGGCAGGAAGGTAAAGCCGGTCCACGAAACAAAATTAAGAATGCGATAGGTGCCGCTTGCCGGATCCATCCAGCCGATGGCGGTCAGCAGCGAAATGATGCCCTGCAGCACACCGCAGGCTGCCAGCGGATAGAGGAAAGGCGCAAATATGCTGGAGATGATATCCATAACGCGGCTTACGATACCGACATTAGGCGGTGTTACCGCAACACTTTCGTCGATATTGAGTAGATTCTGCACTTCGCGGTAAGCATCACCGACGTGATTGCCAATAACCACCTGCATCTGGCCGCTGGCCTGCATCGCAGTAATCACCCCTTTAACCCGCTTGAGTGATTCAACCTCGACCAGAGCATAATCTTTAAGTACAAACCTCAGACGCGTAGCGCAATGCGTGACACTTATCACGTTATTATCGCTACCTATCAGCTTTACAATCTCTTTTGCAGAATCCGCATAATTTATTGCCATGGTTTTCTTCCATTGCCAGAGGGAATTCAGTCCGTCAGAGGCGAACTAATCGCGGCAATGTTAGAAAATCGCTTCGGCAATGTCACGAAGTCACAATATGTTATAACCAGTCGATAATTACAAAAATGTCACACCGCGTGACATCTCACTGACATTATTCACCACCAGCTTCCTACCTATTGATTCGAGAATAAAAATAACCGGAACCTGAGTGGTAATGTCATATTCGTCATCAATCAAAATACGGGATACATGATAGGGAACAATAAAGTCAGCGAGTTTTGCCAGAGTTGAATCCGGGTTACAGGTTATCGCAATCACTTTGCAATGGTGAATGACAAATTGTCTGGCAAGCTTCACTATTTCGGGTGTTTCACCAGAGACAGAAAGCACAATAGCCACTGAACTCTGCACCATGTCCGAGCTCACCGGATAATAGGGATCGTCAATGTGATTACTGAACTTGCCCATGTTAGAGAAGAAACGGGCGCCGTACCTGCCAAGCGTGCCAGAGCTGCCTGCGCCGGCAAAGAACACCCGTTCTGCATCACGAATGTATTCTGCCGCCTGACTAATCATCTCATCAAACTCATCGTTTCTGATGCTTTTAAAAAAGGTTAATATTTCCTCAGCGCCATGAGGAATAAGTAATGTGCTATTTCTGTTCAGGTGCAACTTCATACTGGCTTTGAGTTCTGAGTAACCCTTGAAATCCATTTTTTTACAGAATCTCAGAACAGTTGCGGTAGACACACCTGAATTATCGGCAAGCTCTCTTATCGTCATATAAATGACCGCGTTAATATTTTTTATAATATAATTGTGCACGCTGCTTTCGAGGGCATTTAAAGTAGATAGCTTTCTGGCGTCAAACATATATTTAAACATCCAATTAGGCGATTTATGACACTAATCATGTCACAAACTGTGACATGCAGGGGATGATTAAGGTGAAAATAGGCTAAGTGTTTAAAAAGAAATGTTGTTAATTGTGATAGCTCGCACATTTTGGCGGGATGCTTGTCAGTTAAACGTGAATCGGTCGCCATAAATGGCGACCCTACAATTCTTATACGAGGTTTTCGTAGGGTGCGCATTCATGCGCACCTTTTTACATTTGTTTTTTTTCACTTACGTGATCGTTGTTATGCTGCAAATTAACAGGCTCACCAGTAAATCGCTGAACCTGTCGGCTGGTTAACGTATTACACTGACATTTTCCAGTTTCACCGGGTTTTCAGGTTTATCACCGATTTGCATAGCGACCGGGACAAAGATGTTGAGATCTTTTAGCCAGGCGAGTTTGTCACTGCCTGCCAGTTGACCTTTTGTCGTTGAATGACATTGAACCAGAAGATATTTTCCACTGAACTCAGCAGCAATGTTCTGAGCATCTCCTTCAGCAGTTACGGCACAACTTAGTGTTGAAGCAGTGACTTTCTTCTCGGAATCAATATCATTCCATTTCGCCTGATATTGTTGATTCTTCACTAACGGGAAACGCAGATCTGTGTGTAATTCGTTGAGCAGAGAAGCACCACTACTGATGGACATAGTAAATTTAAGCTGTAATTGGTTTGCCAGAGTTAAACGTTGCACCGTCCAGATACCATAATCTTCCAGCTTACGTATAAAACCATCTGGTTGAGCATCCAACTGCACTTTTACCTTCCCCAACGCGCTGACTTCGGTATAACGGACCTGTTTGAAGCGCGGAAGCGCCCAAGGTGTTATCAATGATTGCGCCTGGCGGTCAACTGCAGCAGAGAGTGGGTATTTATTCAGCCACTGCGAATTATTATTACTGAGATCGGGCATTGAAGGCCCCAGCACCGTTGAAGCTGGCTTATTAGCAGCAGATATAAAGTGCCCTCTTCCTTTGAACGTTTTTCCTGCGGGCAACTGGCAGAACTGATCGAAGCGTTGCGCCATTTGGCTATCAATTTTGAAGCTACTTTTGCGGCGTACGATATCAGCCGTAATAAGTGAGTCCGTAACGCGTCCCTCACTGTCGAAGTTCATTGCAGCGACAGCGTCACCTTGATGGGTTTCACAGTTATATAAGTAGTGTTCAATCTTAAATTCAAGCGGCGCATCGTAGGGAGGTTCCCAGGTGATATCTGCAATGTCATATCCCATGCGCACCGATAAGGTGTCACCAATACGCTGAATACTATTAACATCGACAAGATCGGTAATCCCGGAAGAGGACGTTGCTGATAATTTTTCCCACCGTGATTCTTTTATCGGAAGCTGGCAAACCGTACGAATATCCTCTGCGGTCATCTGCGGATCATCTTGTGCAGGTGCATAACGGAGGTAGCTGTTGCCGTAATAGCGAGCTTTGGTTAAACCCTCATCATTCAGCAAGTCTTTGTACAGAAGCTGAGCCTTACCCCGTTTACAATCAACGAAACGCCATTGCTGAGCTGTTTTTCCGTTACTGAAGTTTAAAGAGACCATGAAATTCACACGATCCTGGATTCGGGTTATCGACAAAGGGTTAGTTTCACCACCGATCAATGCAGGCTGCTCAAGAGCCTGAACCTGAGAAAACGGCAAGAAAGACAGAAAAAAAAGTGGTCGTATTAGAGCGCGTGCACAATACATACATGTTCCTTCATATATTGATAAAGAAACGTAGGTATCGGCATCGAGGAACAAATTGTTAGTCAGCGGATAGAGTGAGTTTTTCGAAAGCGGTCTAAAGCGAATGCTTCAAATTACAGAGATCATTAGATTTCAAGTGCAACAAGGATTGCGGCTTCCATTTTCTCCGGAGTGGTGATCGGCGCAAAACGCTTGAGCGGTTTGCCATCACGTCCGATGAGAAACTTAGTAAAGTTCCATTTGATCCGCCCGCCCAGCACGCCGGGCAATTCTTCTTTTAGATAGCGAAATAGCGGATGCGTTGCGGCGCCGTTAACCTCCACTTTCTCAAACATCGGAAAGCTCACACCGTAGTTAATTTGGCAGGTCTGAGCGATATCATCGGCGCTGCCGGGTTCCTGCTTACCGAACTGGTTGCAGGGGAAACCCAGGATCATCAACCCCTGAGCGGCGTACTTTCTGTAAAGCGCTTCAAGGCCGGCGTATTGTGGCGTGAATCCACAATGGCTGGCGGTGTTAACCACCAGAACCAGCTTGCCGGCGAAATCGGCCATAGCGATGGGCTGGCCACGCAGGCTGATGGCATTGAGTTGATGAAAGGTGGTCATGTCAGAATCCTCAGAGCAATAGCGGTTTGGCGTCGATATTGCCACTTAGCAATCGCTAGTGCCTCAAATATTGAACGGCGTGACGACAATAACGCGTGATGATGCCGTTTCATCTTCGGCTTCGGGCAAAAAGCCGTGAAAACGCAGGATTGCTTTAAACGCCGATCGCGCATCTTCATGAAGATCATGGTCAATCACCGCATCCATCTCTTCAGCAGCCAGTAGCCGGCGATTTTCTTCATCCAGATCATGGCCAATGAAAACGATTAACTCGCGGTTCATCGCTGAAAAAGCCTGCAAAATGGCACTATTTCCGCCCCCCACGCTGTAAATAGATTGGATTGAGGGATCCTGTTCCAGCGCTGTGCACATCTGCGTAAAAGTGAGTGAATCAATACCGTAACCTTCACTGACAGCTTTAATCTGCAAATACGGCGCTCGCTGACTTAACGCCTGAATGAAGCCCTCCATTCGCTGCTCTTCTCCACGAAAACCCGTGCTGCTAATCACAACGGCGACCGTTTGCACGGCAGCAGGCAGCCACCGCGACATCAGCCAGGCCGCCGTTCGACCGGCACCTTCATTATCCATGCCGACATACCTGATGCGCTCGCTGGACGGTAAATCAGTAACGAGCGTTACCACCGGAACATTGAGCGCCGCCAGCTCCGCAATCGTACTCTGCAGCAAAGGGTGATCGCTTGCTTTGAGCAGCACGCCATAACTGTCATTGCCACAGCGGCGCAGCTCACGCTGCAGCTCTTCAGGCGAGATTTCTTCAAAAATGTGGCAACGCAACGTCAGTCGGAAAGGTGCGAAGCTGTTGATTTGACTAAGCAGCGCCGCCAGCACTAACGAACTGAATCGTTCTGGTGCATGCATGACCAGATCGATCGGTAGCGTGCGACCGCTTGCCAGGCTGGCGCGTTGTTGTAATTCCAGGTCGCGGATCGCCTGAGCAATGCGTCGGGCAGTGCGTGGACTCACACTGCCGCGCTGATGCAATGCTCTGTCGACCGTGGCTTTGCTGACGCCAGACTGTGCCGCGATTTGCTTAATGGAGAATGACCTTGCCATAAGTTGAGGTCTTTTTGAGGTTATGTGGCCGTATTGTTAATCGAATGTAATTGCTAAGGTCATTGTGAGCAAGCAGACAGACCTTACCTCACCCAAAATAACAAAGGACAACCAATGAGCCTGAGTGAAAGCAGCAGATTTAAAAACAAAGTGTACGTCGTGACCGGCGGAACACAGGGATTAGGCGCAGCCGTTGCCAGTCTTCTGGCAATTCGCGGAGCCCGTGGCATTGTGATTTGCGGTCGTAACGTTAAAGCCGGACACGAACAGGTGGATATCCTCAGCCAAACTGGTTGTGAAGTGATATTTGTTGAAGCGGATATCAGCTCGCCAGAAGCCTGCGAAAACGTGGTGGCGACCGCAGAAACGGCGTTTGGAACCCTGCACGGGCTGGTGAACTGCGCAGGCATGTCCGATCGCGGCACCATCCTCAACACTTCCCCGGAATTGTTTGATGCGATTATGGCCGTCAACGTTCGCGCGCCTTTTTTCCTGATGCAGGCAGCGATCAAACTGATGATTGCCAAAGGCATTGAAGGCAGCATCGTCAATATCATCACCATGACTTCCCACGGCGGCCAGAGCTTCTTAACGGCATACGCCGCATCCAAAGGTGCGCTGGTCACGTTGACCAAAAATGTAGCCTTCAGCGCCATGCGCAATCGCATCCGGGTAAACGGTCTGAATATTGGCTGGATGGATACGCCACACGAGCACGACATCCAGCGGCAATATCATGACGCTGATGAAAACTGGCTTCGCAACGCTGAGCAGGCGCAGCCTTTTGGTCGCCTGCTGAAACCCGCCGAAGTCGCGCGTGGCGTCGCATTTCTCCTTTCTGAGGAGTCAGGAATGATGACGGGTGCGGTGATCGATTTCGATCAAAGTGTGGTTGGTTGTGGTGATAACGGTGGCTTCCAGCCATCACATGCTCTGACTCTGTGAGGCAAAAAAATGAAGAATATCTACATTAATGACAGCCACATTTCTCTCGATGATTTCGCCACGATTTGCGCGCAAACCCTGCGTAAAGACGATTTCCCGCTGGCACGTTCGGCTGATAAAAATGTGCTTATCTATCATCGTGACGACCTGCTGGCGGCTGCAACAGCAGACCGTCAAAATATGCTGGCTGAACTGCATCGTGCATTGTCCAGCGGCCCCGGCGTCCTGGTAGTTCAGGGGTTATATGGCGATGTCTCCGCCGTTGATCGCAGCAGTAAAGTCTTTGAGGATATCCTCGCCAGTGAAGCGACAAACGGCGGCGGTGGCGATCACTTTGCCAAAGCGGGCAGTAACGGGCGTATCTGGAATGCACTGCAAAAAGTGGCGGAGCGGGATGCTGATGCCTTCATCGATTACTATAGCAATCCGTTGCTGGCGCTGATTTGTGAAGCCTGGGTTGGGCCTGGATATGAAATTACGGCGCAGGTCAATCAGGTGCGTCCGGGCGGCAAAGCGCAGCAGCCGCATCGGGATTACCATCTCGGTTTCCAGGTAAATGACGTGGTTGCTCGCTTCCCGCTGCCGTTGCAGATCCTGTCGCAATATCTAACGCTTCAGGGCGCAGTTGCTCACAGTGATATGCCGATTGAATCAGGTCCGACGCAACTTTTGCCCTGGTCGCAGCAGTATGCCGAGGGATATCTGGCGTGGCGCGATCCGCGCTTTATTGAGTTCTTCCAGCAGCATGCCATTCAGCTGCCGCTGAAAAAAGGTGATGGGCTGTTCTTCAATCCGGCTCTGTTCCATGCCGCCGGCAATAATGTCACGCAGGATCACGTACGTACGGCCAATTTGCTGCAGGTCTCATCCGCTTTTGGCAAAACCATGGAGAAAGTGAATCACGTTAAAGTGATGGAAGCGATTTATCCAACCCTGCTGAGTAAAGATCTGAGCGATGAACAGTTACAGGCAATTGTGGCGGCGAGCGGTGAAGGCTACTCCTTCCCGACCAATCTGGATACCGATCCACCACTGGGAGGCCTGGTCCCCAAAACACAACAGCAGCTGTTACTGGAAGCATTACAGCAACGTTGTTCAGCGGAAGAGTTCAGCCGCCAGTTAGACAACCACGAGAGTAAGAGAAAAGCCTAGGCGTGTTTTGCAAATGATATGGCGTAATGCCCTGACGTTGGGTGTTACGTCATATCGGTGAATATATCTGGTCTGATGAACCGGATTGGCAATAGATCCTGAACCGCTAATCCGGTAAATTTCTAACAATGCAGAGACGCTTCTTACTGCCGCTATTTATCCGAATGCCCGTCATCCACCTCTTAATGTCAGAGCGGTTATTGACTACTTTCTGGAGGTTTATGGCTCCAGGCCTTACTGGCTATTCGACTGACGAATGTCTCCTATGAGCGAAAATCGTATATTCGGCTTTACGCCGAATGCTATGGCAAAGAGCACGCTTGAAAGAATTTAATTGCGCTAGCGCGCGTAGCAATCTTGACGGAATATCACAAACGTCATTGCCACCGCACCAAGCAGTAATAAACCACTCAAGCCGAAAGCACTTTGCCATCCCAGGCTGTCGAATATCAGACCTCCTGCTGTTGAACCCAGCGCAATGGAGAGTTGGATGACTGCAACCATCAGACCACCACCCGCCTCTGCATCTTCGGGTAGCGTCCGCGCGATCCATGTCCACCATCCGGTTGGCGCAGCGGTCGCAAGCATTCCCCATAGGCTTAGCAAAACGGCAACAACCCATATGCTGTGTCCGAACACGAGTAACGTTCCCGCAATCGCAGCCATAAGCAGAGGAATCATGATTAATGTCGGATAAAACCTTGCGTTGAGGAATGTCGAAACAATCATGGTGCCGATAAGACCTGCCGCACCTATAGCAAGCAAAATCAACGACAGGCCAGAAGCACTGACTCTGGTCACGTTCTCCAGAAATGGCCGCACGTAGGTAAACAAGGCAAACTGACCCATAAAGAACAGTCCGCAGGCCAGCAAACCCGTTGCTACGACGGAGACTCTGAACAGACGAAACACCGATCCCTGTGGCTTGCGTTGAGTATCGCTTTCCATCGAAGGCAGGCTGATGCATTGCCAGATGAACGCCGCTATCGCCAGCGGTACGAGAGATAAAAAGGCACCCCGCCATCCAACGGTCGCCCCGAGATAGCTACCCAGCGGTGCCGCCACAACGGTAGCCAATGCGTTCCCGCCGTTAAAAATCGCCAACGCGCGGGGAACATGATGCTGCGGTACCAGCCGAATGGCCGTCGCCGCCGACATTGACCAGAATCCACCGATGACGATCCCAATCAGCGCCCTCCCCAACATATAAACCGTATAGCTGGCCGCCAGCGCGACAATCATTCCTGATACCGCCATCAGAATTGTCAGCCCCAGCAGAAGATATTTACGATTCAGAGCCCCGGCAATGCGGGAAATTGTTAGGCTGGTCAGCACCGCCAGCGCGCCTGAAATAGCAATTCCCTGTCCTGCCAGTCCCTCCGTGACATGCAATTCGCTGGCAATAGGCGTCAGCAAACTTACCGGCATAAACTCAGAAGCGATCAGTACAAAAACGCAGAGCGTCATGGCAAATACGCCGCCCCAATACGCGTGGGTTTTATTGTGTGAAGGTTGAAGACTTACGGTAGACATTATCAATTCCCTGCGTTACATCAGACAGGTTAACGCCACCCGAGGATGACAGGTGGCATGATAAATATGCATTATTTCAGTAATTTAGTTTAAATTTGATTTGAAAAATTGTTCAAATTTAGCAAACGGGATCTTTCCAGCAACGTTGTCATATAAGTCCACATGGTTTGCCCCAGGAATAATCACCAGCTCTTTCTCTTTACTCCCGATCGCCTTAAAAGCGTCTTCCGCAAAATAACGTGAATGGGCTTTCTCACCGGTTACAACAAGCGCGGGGATGGTGATTTCATTTGCATAGCTCAGCAGCGGCATATTCATAAACGACAGCGGCATGGTTGCATTCCATGCGCCGGTTGAATTGACCGAGCGCGCATGGAAACCACGCGGCATGCGGTAATAATCAAAAAACTCTTTCAAAACTGGATTTGGATTATCGGGTAACGTCTCCGGCAGAATACGCTCAGAGGCGCTGGCTTTACCGTTTTCGTCAACATAGATGTCGTGACTGCCGGGCGCAAAAGTGCCGCTTTCCGCATCCTTCCAGCGCTGCGCGTTCAGATACTTCAACACAGCATGACGATCGGCTGTGGTGTAGCGGTCTTTGCCATCGCCCACGCCATGGCCCATCGCGCGGCTCATGTCATACATCACGCTGGTTGCCACGGCCTTAACGCGGGTATCCATCGCGGCGTCGTTTAACGCCATGCCGCCAAGGCCGCAAATACCGAGTAGCCCGATTCGGTTGCGGTCGACCTCTTTTTGCAGACCTAAGAAATCAACCGCCGCACTGAAATCCTCGGTATTGATATCTGGAGACGCCACATTACGCGGGTAGCCGCCACTTTCGCCCGTGTATGAAGGATCAAACGCGAGGGTAACAAATCCCTGTTCAGCCAGCGTCTGCGCGTACAGGCCGCTGGACTGTTCTTTGACCGCACCGAAAGGTCCGCTGACGGCCACGGCTGCCAGCTTGCGATCGCCGCGATCCTCCGGAAGGTAGAGATCCCCGACTAAAGTAATGCCGTAGCGATTCTGAAAAGTCACTTTACGGTGATCTACTTTGGTACTTTCAGGAAAGGTTTTATCCCAATTTTTGACCAGCGAAACGGGTGCATTGGGATTGTTTGTATCAGCATAACTCATGGTTGTGACTCCACTTAATGATGCGCATAGCAGCAATGCAGGTATCGCGGCTGTCAGTTTTTTGGTGAAAACAGTCATCAAAATCCTCCTAAAAAACCTAAAAGAGGCAGGTTTCATACCGACAACGCTGCTGTGCTTTATTGCAATGCGCACATTGTAGTTAGCAGCATGCGTTCTGATTAGAGGGGAATATTTGCTAAGATTGATATCAAATTGTTCTAAATAGCGATGCGGTTACGAGGGCGGGATAATGGCAAAACGGGAAAACTACAACGATCTCTATTTGTTCATGCTGGTGGTGCGCGAGGGAAGTTTCACCGCCGCAGCGCAACGCCTTGGCCTGGCACAATCAGGAATCAGTCGTTCAGTACGTGAGCTTGAAGAAAGACTGGGGGTTCAACTCATTGTTCGCACCACGCGCAGATTATCGCTCACCCATGCCGGTGAGCAGCTCTATCAAACCGTTGAGTCAGGGTTCGATGCTTTAGATATGGGACTCGCCACCCTAGCCCACTTTCGCCAGACGCCATCCGGCACGGTACGCATCAATGCCAGCCAGCACGCAATTGATAAAGTGCTGCTGCCGAAGCTTGCAGTGTTTAAGCAACACTATCCGGATATCAGACTGGAACTCATGAGCGAAAGCCGGTTTGTCGATATTATTGCAGAGAGATTCGATGCGGGTGTACGTCTGGGTCCAGAAGTGGGCAATGGTATGATTGCTGTGCGCATTTCGCCCGACATGGAGATGGTCGTTGTTGGTACGCCAGAACACTTTCGCCGCTACGGCTTTCCGCAAGTCCCTACAGATTTAGCCGTTCATCCCTGCATCGCTTACCAGTTTGGTGATGGCAGCCTGTACGCATGGGAACTCAATCTGGATGGAAAAAAAATCACCCATCGGCCGCAAGGCCAATGGGTTTTTGCTGACAGCTATATGGAAGCAAAAGCCGCCACTCTGGGTCTGGGGCTGGCTTATGTCCCGGAAGAGTTGGTATCTAAGGATCTGGAACAAGGGAAACTGATCAGAGTACTGCAACGTTACAGCCAACGTCTGGAAGGTTCATTTCTCTATTATCCACATCGCAATGTGTCGCCCGCTTTGCGCGCGGTGATTGATACGCTGAGAATTTAGGGGATAAGAGCCCTAAGCATCCTCAGGCTCTTTTTTTTGGGTAGATCAAAAGGATCGGGACAATATTTAATTAGAGGCTTTCCCAGCTTTCAGGCTTATTGCACTCTTCTCATAATAATTTTCTATTACCTGATAAAACAGATTGAATTCTTGCTTAACGCAAGGCAGATATCCTGTTTCATCGATTATCAGCCACATAACTTTTTAATTAGCATTGGTACTCTCTCTCCCGAAGTATTCTGGAAAGCCATTAAACATCTGCAAATACACGTCTTTTGCCTGCATGTTCGTGCATAATTAAGCGTGTCGGGAAGCAGCAGTGTCGGGCGGATTTTTCTTTGGTATCAACAACCTGTGCAACCATGACGCATTCAGGCTTTTTCTTAAACACCATAACTACATATAGAACCCAAATACCTATTTACCATTTTTAATTGCAAAAATATTTCAATTAATCCTGTTAATTTTTTGCACTCGCCAGCAGGGGGAAGCATGAAGATTATCGTGGGTGGTAATGGCTACCCGGAAAAGAGAAACATCATTACAGACCCTTCACATCGCTATATTGATTACCGTCCAAGAAACATCTGGACCTGGATTAACGTCATAAGGCAGCGCTTATTGCATAAAAATAAGCTCTTTATTTTCCGTCCATTGCCCCTGATCTCTTCCGTTGATGCGGACATTATCCACCTTTTTAATGAAGTCTCTGCGGGGTCAGGTGACTGGGTGGCGACCTTTGAAACCGAACTGCCCCGTGTTCTGCCCGTTGGCGGAGTACAAAAATTTGCCAACCCCGAACTGGCGCGGGAACTCAGGTACGTCTGCTCTCCGCGCTGTAAGGGCATCATCGCTATCTCAGAAGCCACACGGCAGATCCAGCTGCGGCTGCTGGAACATTTTCCTGAAGAGCAGGCCATCATTGGGCCCAAACTGCACGTACTCCATCCTCCGCAGCCGATACTGCATAAAAAAAGCGTGGTGGTTCAGGAAGGACCGGTGACTTTCACCTTCGTGGGTAATGAGTTCTATCGCAAGGGAGGTGCAGAAGTTGTGCTGGCCTTTACCCAGCTATTGAGGGAAAACCTGATAAGTGTGAACGACGTGCGCGTTAATCTGGTTGGTGATCTTGGTAGAACGCATAACGTGGCTCACCAGACATTCCAGGACGACGACGTTTTTAGAAAATGCGTGGAAGATAAGCTGCGTGATTGCCCGATATTCCGTCACCATACGTCGTTGACCAACGACGCGGTGCTGGCGTTAATTAAGACTTCTGATGTCGGGCTGCTTCCAACCTGGCAGGAGACGTACGGCTTTTCCGTTCTGGAGATGCAGGCATGCGGCTGCCCGGTTATAACGACGAATGTCAGGGCACTGCCAGAAATCAATCCAGAAAATGCCGGCTGGCTGATCCGCTGCCCCCTGAATCCGATGTTAGAGCTAACGGTAGCCTCATTGAAGGACAAAACCGTTCTGAGAAGTGCCATCGTATCTCAGCTGAAAACATACATATTGCAAATCATCCGCGACAGAAAAATCGTATCAGAGCGCGCTAAAAACTCACTCGCGCGAATATGTCTGGAGCACGATCCCGTGTTGTTCAGGAAGCGACTCAATGCGATATATATGGGTTTTGAAACCGACAAAAATAAAACGTTTATCTAATCGGGTGCAGTCCATTCCGATCAGCCCATTTTTAAAAACATGAGTGAGGATTGATTCAACTGTAATAGGCTGGTGCAAGCCTGTTTTTTTTCCATTCCTCAGGGTCATGACCAGGAATTAATACCGCGTTATTTCGCTCGGTGAGCTGACGCAACTTTTGCACAGAATGAGCGACATCAGTGGCTGACGTCATCAGGCCAGGAAGCGCCTTATCATGGTAATGATCTAAGGTATAAGCCGCATCAATCGCTAGCGTGAAATTTTGACCGCTGGGTAATCTGATAAGAAATGATTGATGTCCCGGTGAATGCCCAGGCGTGAAAATAAACTGTAATGTGCCATCTCCGTAAAGGTCATAGTTATCATCTGACAACCCGTTTAGAAAAAGCCACTTAAGCTCTGGATGATCGTAATCGTGTCGGCAGTAGGCTCCAGAGGTGAACCAGTCTGGAGCAAAGGCATATTCATACTCTCGCCTTTGCACTACATGAGTAGCATGTGGAAAGCGACCAATCGCGCCGGTATGATCAGAGTGCAAATGGGACAGTACCACATAGCTGATATCCTTAGGGGCAACACCGATTCTTTTAAGCTGTTCTATGCAGCCCTGCTCTTCTGTCATCTCCGGCTTAAATTGCTCTATAGAACTTCCCCAATAGGCGCGAGGGTTTTTCAATCCTTCTACAGCCAGACCGCCGTCAATCAGGCTACAACCATCCGGATGTGTCAGCAGAAACCATGACACAGGAATTTCATAACTTTCTCCCACACCTTGATTCATCCGAATATGCTGATATTTGCAATACTGCGTTCCTGATTGGAACATGAAGAGTTTGATATTTGACATAATTATATTCCACATATAAATCAATAAAATGGATTGATATTTAGCTTAATGCTTATCTGAGCTATGATTTTTCATCATTTTGCCGAAGAAAAGTAGATGCCTTTATCAACTTACATTTATCGATAAAACTAATATAATCGCTAAATGGATCTCTTCTCAGCAATGCGCGTATTCATCAGGGTGGTTGAGCGGGGCAGCATGTCAGCTGCAGCCCGCGATCTGGGCATTGGCCAACCCGCTGTCAGTGACAGAATCGAAAAACTTGAAGCTCATCTTGGTACGCGTTTGCTAAGGCGCAACACGCGTAACATGTCTCTGACGCATAGCGGTAACTTGTTTTATGAGCGAAGCAAAACGGTAATTCAGGCGGCAGAGCACGCGCTTTGTGTAAATGAAGTAAGTCAGGGTTTGCAAGGTAAAATCCGAATTGCCGCGCCCTATTCCGCCGGGGAAAGCTTGCTGATGCCTGCATTGTTGCAGCTTCAGAACGAACATCCGGGGTTGCAGGTCGATGTCATTTTTAATGACCGAGTCATCGATCCTGTCACTGAGGGTGTGGATTTATCATTGAGGCTTGGAGAGGTCTCAGAGGGCTTTTTTGTCGCACGTCCGCTTGGCATTGTCCACAGAGTGTTACTGGCCTCTCCTGCTTTGCTGGATAAAATGGGTTATCCACACTCTCCGGATGCGCTGGTGAATTATCCCTTTGCTGCTGTTTCAGGCGTATTTGCAAGTAATCGCATTCAATTGATCACTTCTGAATCCCAACTCATCAATGTTCCCGTCAACGTTAAATTTCAGTCCACACATTGGCGAAGTGTCCTCACCTATTTATTAGCCGGACATGCCATTGGTGTTTTGCAATTTCCGGTTTGTAGAAACGAAATTGAAAATGGAGCGTTAATCCCCCTGTTAAGCCATTACTCGATCCCGCCTTTCAATGCCTATTTGCTCCATCCACCGGCAGGCATGATGTCATATGAAACGCGAATTTGTGCATCTCTGCTGGAGGGGTATCTCAGAGATTCTCTGGTTGAGTTAATGTGAGAATGCTTACGTCCGCTTCTGGCACGAAGCGGTTATCTGACAGACCTGAAAGTCCACTGTGAGCGAACAGCGGACGTCAAAATGATAGCTACAGGGATGTTCGCCACATTAAACATAATAAACCAGCGCCGAACCGTTCATTGAGTACACCTATTGTCGCAATAGTTAGCATGATCACAATATCAGCACTTATTGTTAATAGACTAATAGTAACCTTGGTTATCATTATCTCATCGAAAGCAAACACGCTTTCAACCATAAAAACCAAGGATAAAGACCATGAAAACCATCAAAGCTATGTCTATCGCCGCCGTTGCCGCTCTTTCACTGATGTCAGCAGCCAGCTTCGCGCAGAGCGTTACCGCAACGTCCCTGACTATGGACGGTGCAGAGGCCAAAATTGCCGCGCAGGCCCAGCAGCAGGGAGCGCAGTACAAAATCATTGAGGCCAGCAACGGCAACGTCGTTCACATGACCGCTGAGCTGTACAAATAACGGATGGTCGCAAAAGGAAGTGCCAGGAAAGGTCGCCCACGGGCGGCCTTTTTTGTATCGGAACCGTTATACAGGCAATATGAACAGAACATCTCAGCAGCGAACCTAAGCAGTGTCTTCAGCTGGCGTTCCCTGGTGAAAAACCAGAGTCCAGTGTCCTTTATCAGAATACAGCCAGCAGGAAGAACGCAATGCAGGACGACTGCCGTCAGCATAAGACGTCCGGTAGTGAAGAATGGCGCAGCCGCTCCCCATTTCAGTGAGCCGGAAATCACTGCTGATAATAGGCGATGCAGTTTTCTCGTTTAAAAGCGACGTGATCGTCTCTGAACGATCAACCATCACGCCTGACCGTGTGATTTCCAGGAATTCAGGTTGGAGAAGCCGCTCAAGCCACTCCCGATCGTTTCGCCTGTCATCGTGAAGGCTGCATTCCAGCAACCTGAGCTTTTCCAGAAGCATTCTGCTTATCCTCAAGTGATCCTACCGGATGCTCTCTTCTAACATAAAAGTGCTTCACTGAACGCTGTAGGCTCTTCTATTTTGTAATTTCATTTAAAACGCTCAGCCAAACATGCGTAGCATCCCTGTTTCGCATTGTGTATCTGGATATAGCTAATCTGTTGGTCGGCTAAGAAAATCTCTATGAAATTTTCTACAGATTGGCCCTCGCAAATATCTGCCTTTATTAGAAAGTGCTTGTCGTTATATGCTCGTAATGAAAGGACTCTGCCATTCATAACTTCAGGTAATTCGTTAATATAAATTCCTTGCTCGGTACATCCCTCCCAAATATATATTGCATGAGAGCCGCGATAGGGTGTATCTGCTGGCTGATAAATGTGGTTGATAAGCAGAGCGGTTTCGCCAACAGGTATATCGCATAATGAGATTCTGTCGGGATAACCTGGGTAACTAGTGACAATTTGTCTTACGGCTCCGTATCTTCCCAGATAGCCATCACTACGCCCAAAAAGATGAGTAAACTGCTCGGCTCTAAGGCCAGAAATTCTATATTTCATGATGCCTCCAGTGGTATCAGCATCACCTTAGTGGTCTTTCTAAGAAGAAACTCGCTGTTCCCGGTCAGGGAAATATTGGTTATTGGCGAGTATGAAATTTCAAATAATGAGCCGCTCCCCTTTGATCAACACAGATTGTTGTTAGCTACTTCAGCTCTTGGCTCGAAGCGGATGCGCATGCGCATGCCACGTCCGCTATGAGCGAAAAGCGGTTATTCGCAATTTACCGATAAAAGATGCAGGCTTGTAAAACCGTCGCGCATTTATCGTGTAGAAAGAAAGCAGGATTTTTATATAGTTGGATGATGAATTTTCAAAAATCAGCAGGTAATCTCATGATCTTAAGTGTTAATCACGTTGGTTTTTCAGTTAAAAACATTGAAGAGTCATTATTCTTCTGGACTCAGATTCTTGGAAGTAAATTATTACGTGAAGGAAAAATGTCTGGACCTATAATCGATGAGGTAACAGGCGCAAGAGGAGCTGATGTACGAATGGCTTTGCTTGAACTGGCAGATATTCAAATTGAATTACTACAATACAATAACATTGAGCAGCCAGAGGTACCTTCAGCACCCTATATCCCAGGCTACGCTCACCTTGCTTTTATAGTTGAGGATCTTGATACGCTCTTGGGCAAAGTATTGGACTACGGCTGGAAGACGCCCGGTAAACCTCAGACAGTGTTGTCAGGACCTATGCAGGGAACCAGAGTAATATACTTACAAAGCCCTGATGGTCAGACGCTTGAATTGATGGAACGTAGCCAATGAGGCCCGGCATTGATGCCAGCGCCCTGCCCGGCACGTCATATCGAGTGCCGCCACACTTCTGGCATTTTTCACTGGAAAGTGCCACTTTTCGCCACTATTATCAGCTCACTTATTCACCCACTGATAACTAAGGAGGATTACTATGCCATCGTGTGAATTGTTTGTTTACTCACACTTTTATAGTAATTGGCCGCGTTCAGGCATTTCCGCAC
Source organism: Pantoea sp. SOD02 (assembly GCF_024707505.1). Taxonomy (GTDB): domain Bacteria; phylum Pseudomonadota; class Gammaproteobacteria; order Enterobacterales; family Enterobacteriaceae; genus Pantoea; species Pantoea symbiotica. The sequence continues at coordinate 656,734 of NZ_CP102605.1, forward strand.
TCGTGCTGCGATAATCCGTCCTGAGCGAAGTTTACTGAAAATCTAATCCCTTCCCTCCGGCTTACCGGGTTGTCGTCAGCGATTTCTGACGTCGGGCCTTTTTGCGCCTGCAACTTATGAGTAAGCACATGAGTACATTATTATCCGCCCACGCTGTCGGCTTTGATAACGCCTTCGGCACGCTGTTTCACGATATCCATTTCAGCCTGAAAAAAGGCGATCGCATCGGTTTACTGGGTGATAACGGCACCGGTAAAAGTACCTTATTGAAAATCCTCAGTGGCGATCTGGAACCCAGCCACGGCAGCGTTACGCCGGCTAATCACTGTTTACTGGCGCGCATCGAGCAGCATCTGCCTGCAGAACTGCATAGTGATTCGCTGCTGAATGGCGTGATGGCGCGCCTGCCGGAACAAGCCGATCGCTGGCGTGCCGAAGCGCTGTTGGGCAGCCTGGGTTTCACGGCTGAGCAACAAGCGCAAACCGCCGCGACCTTAAGCGGTGGTCAGCATATGCGCCTGCTGCTGGCGCGCGCGCTGATCCTGCAACCGGATCTGCTGCTGCTCGATGAACCCAGCAACCACCTCGATCTGCCAACGCTGTTGTGGCTGGAGAATTTCCTAAACGGCTGGAGCGGCAGCTTCGTACTGGTTTCCCATGACAGCACCCTGCTTGATCGGGTGACCAACTGCAGCTGGATTCTGCGCGATCGCGGTCTGCAATTCTTCCGTCTGCCCTGCAGCGCGGCGCGTCAGGCGCTGGATGAGCAGGATGAAGCGGATGCGCAGCGTCATCAGGCTGAGCAAAGGGAGATTGAGCGCGTCGAGAAAAGCGCCAAACGTCTGGCGATTTGGGGCCGCACTTACGATAACGAAGGTTTGTCGCGTAAGGCGCAGCAGATGGAGAAGCGCGCCGGTTGGTTGAAGGAGGCTCAAACCACGCTGATCGAGGGATCGCTGTGGCGGCTGCAACTGCAAGGTGAAGCGCTGGATGCCGATCGCGTTTTAGCGTTGCCGGAGATGTCGATTCATCCAGCCGATGACGCACCTGCTCTGTTTTCACTGCCGATGCTGCAGGTAAAAAGTGGCGATCGCGTAGCGATTGTTGGCCGCAACGGTTGCGGTAAATCGTCGCTGCTACGACATTTGTGGGGTGAATATCAACACGCAGATAGCCCGCTGTTTCATCCTCGCGCGCGCCTCGGCTATTACGATCAAAGTCTGCATCAGCTGCATGATGAGGAAACGCTGAGTGACGCGCTGGCGCATTTTGCTCCGCTCAGCGATGAGCAGCGCAAGATGGCGCTGATTGGCGCGGGTTTTCCCTATCTGCGGCATCAGCAGTTGATTGGCTCACTCAGCGGCGGCGAGCGTTCGCGCTTGCTGTTTGTTGGGCTGACGCTGGCGCGTTATTCGCTGCTGCTGGTCGATGAACCGACCAACCATCTGGATATGGTGGGCAAAGAGGAGCTGGCAGAAGCGCTAAACCACTTTGAGGGTGCGGTGTTGCTGGTGTCGCACGATCGTCAATTAATCGCCAACAGCTGCAATCGTTTCTGGCTGATTGAGGATCAGCAACTCAGCGAATGGCACGATTTTGACGCGGTAACCGAACGCATTCGTGCTGAGCAGACGATAGCAACGTCAGATTCTGTTGCACCTGCTGCAACGGCCATAGCGTGGGATGAAGATGCGTTGCTGCTGGCGCTGCTGGAGGTAGAAAGCAAGCTGGATGAGGATCTGGCGCGCAAGCCGAAGCATCAGAAACCCGCGTTGCAGGCGCAGTGGCGTGAGGAGATTGCGTTGCTGAAATCCCAGTTGGAGCTGTAATGAAAGGGTCGCCATAAATGGCGACCCTACGTCAGTATCGCCTGCATTAACGCCTGCGCGGTCTTTTTCAACTGCTGCGCAGGATTTCGGCCAATCAGTACATATTGATATCCCGCTTTGTGCCACCACACCACATTCATTCCCTGCCGTTTCTCCTGCGCCAAATCGGTGGTTTGCTGATGCTCTTCGCGCGAAATACACAGCGCCATCGGGCCGTAGCTGCTGTGATTCCAGGCAATCTGCGTAATCAGCGCATCGTCATAACGCAGCATGCGCACACTCTTCAGCGTCGCTTCCGGCAGCGTTAACTGCGCTGGCGTGAAATGCAGATCAAGATCGCGCGCGGTACGCGCCAGCGATTGCTGCAACACCGGCGGTGAACTGTCGACGTCGGCCAGCGTTTCCGCGCTGTACAGCGACATGTATTGTGCTTCCAGCTCACGGATCTTTTCGCTTTCACCCTGCTCAGCTTTGATTGCCGGTCGCGCCAGAAAACCGATACTGCTGCCCACCAGCAAAAAACTCACCGAAGCGGCGATCAGCGCGCGGCGGCTGACCTGCGGCGCGGACGGCGTCGTTGCCAGCAGATGCGCTAAGCGCGGTGCCATGCGTTCCAGCGGTGCGTCATCCAGCATTGACGCAAAGGCTTCAGCAAAAGGTTGATTGCTCTTCATCAACTCGGCAGTGCGTGCCGACAGCGCTTCACTGCGCTTGAGTTCATTCTCAAACGCCAGCGCTTCATCCGCGCGCATCTCGCCATCCAGCCAGGCGACGATGGCCTCGTCCGCATAAGGCGAACTAAAACGTGCAGCCTTCACAAACGTTTCTCCTGTGCTGCCGGGCGCAAAGTGGCTGCGCTGGCTAAGGTAGTGCGCGCCGCCGCAAGGCGACTCATGATGGTGCCAATCGGCACCGCCAACGTGTCGGCGGCTTCCTGATAGGTGAATCCTTCGACGTAAACCAGGAATACCGCATTGCGCTGCGCTTCGGGCAACTGACTCACCCGCTGCATCACTTTGGCGTATTGCCGGCGTTGCTCATCATGCTGTTGCTGATCCGCAGCAACAAGCTCGTCGCTGTCGACAAAGCCTTGCCCGAGGCGCACCCGCTGCGCGCGCAGTTCATTAATCCATACCGAATGCAGCACGCTAAACAGCCAGCGATCGATACGCGTGCCGGGCGTGTACTGGGCGCTGCGTTCCAGCGCCCGGACGCAAGTGGATTGCACCAGTTCTTCGGCGACATCGCGGTTGCGTGACAGCACCATGGCGTAGCGCCACAGGCGGGCCAGATGCGCCGCTAAATGCTGGCGGACTTCAGTGCTAGTGATGTTTTCGTCCTCTAAGTGCGGCGTTCATCAGGCTTCCGGATGGCCCTGAATCGCGGCGTTAAGGTCGCGGTACTCTTCGCAATCCACGCCACACAGCGATTTAATGATGGTGAGCTGCTCTTTCGCCAAATCTGGCCGACCTTTGATCATCCAGGCCTCGCCTAAATATTCGCGCACTTTGGCATATTTCGGATCGAGCGCGATCGATTTCTGATAATAGGCCATGCCTTCGTCGGTTTTACCCAGCTTACGCGTGGCATACCCGCGATAGTTCCAGGCTTCTTTGGTGTTCTGATTATGCAGCGTATCCAGCAAGTTGATCGCCGCTTGATACTCGCCCTTTTTCGCCAGGTGATAGGCGTAATTGGTTTTGTCGCTGTCGCTCAGCATGCTGGTTTTCTCCGGCACGCAGGATTTAGATTTGCTGTCATAAACCTGGCCTTTCGGGCAATCCGGCGTCTTTTTGTCGCTGTCATCATCGCCCATTGCCAGTGCTGCAGGCGCATGCAGCGTCATTAGTAATACGGGCAGCGCTAACCAGCGTAACTTCATCATCGTATTCATGGTTAATCCTCATGGCGTGTCATGGATTGAACTCAGTGCTGAGGCAAACATTGACTCAGATACGCTGTAAACAACTCAGCCGCCATTTCTATTCGGTAAAATTTAAAGTTTTTTTTATCATGAGAATTTTCTCCAGTTTGTTCCCTGAAGTGATTATGATTCTCACTTCATAAAAGGGACGCTTATGCTCAATATCTCGAAAAAGTGGCTGTTCGCCACGCTCGCTGCCGTCATTCTCCTGCTGTTGATCTGGCATTACGCCGGTTCACGCAACAAACCCAACGCGGTGGTCACCGCCCAGGTGCGCCAGGGCAATATCGAAAACGTGATTGCCGCCACCGGCAAAATGGATGCGATTGAACGCGTCAACGTCGGTGCGCAGGTTTCCGGGCAGGTAAAAAAGCTCTATATCAAAGCGGGCGATCGCGTCAGCAAGGGACAGCTGATCGCCGAGATTGACGACCAGCCACAGCGCAGCGATTTGCGCAATGCCCAAGCGGCGCTGAGCGTGGCGCAGGCCGATCTGGAAACCCGCGAAGCTGCGCTGGTGCGACAGCAAGCGCAATATCAACGCTTGCAGCAGATGATTAAAACCAATGCGATCTCGCGTCAGGATTTTGATACCGCCGAAGAAGATTGGCGCAGCGCACGCGCAGAACTGACGGCGCAGAAAGCGCGCGTGATTCAGGCGCAAATCGAGGTAGACAAGAAGCAACTCGATCTCGGATATACCCGCATCATGGCGCCCATGGACGGCACGGTTATCGCCATTGTCACTAAGCAAGGCCAAACGGTGAACGCGGTGCAAACGGCACCGACCATCGCCAAGCTGGCGCAGCTTGGCACTATGACGATTAAAGTGCAGATTTCCGAAGCCGACATCAACAATGTGCAGCCCGGCCAGCAAGCATGGTTCACCACTTTCTCCAATCCGGACAAGCGCTACAACGCCACGCTGCGCAGCCTCGAACTGGCACCGGAATCGGTAATGAAAGATGACGCGCTGATGGGCAATAGCGAGAGCGCGTCGAGCAGCAGCACCAATGCGGCCGTTTACTACAACGCCCTGCTGGATGTGCCAAATCCGGACAACGCGTTACGTATCTCCATGACCGCGCAGGTCAATCTCATCCGTGATGCGGTGAAAGATGCGTTGCTGGTGCCGGTGCAGGCGACAAAGAAAGATGCTGACGGCAAAACCTACGTGGAAGTCCCGGATCAGGATAACCAAGCGGTGAAACGCATCATCACCACCGGCATCACTGACAGCGTTGATATTCAGGTGCTAAGTGGCTTAAAGGCCGGTGAGAAAGTGATCCTTGCCACGCAGACGGCGGGCGCTGACAAGGTGGTGATGTGAATATTATCGAACTGAAAAACATTCAGCGCAGCTATGTTAACGGTTCGCAATCTCTGCATGTGCTGAAGAATATTAACCTGAGTATCGCCAGCGGCGAACTGGTGGCGATTATCGGGCCGTCTGGTTCGGGTAAATCAACGCTGCTGAACATCCTCGGCTGCCTTGATGCGCCAGATAGCGGCGACTATTTGATTGGTGGTCAGAACACCGCCACGCTGTCGCCGGATGCATTGGCGAAAGTACGCCGCGAACACATCGGCTTTATCTTCCAGCGCTACCATCTGATGCCGGATCTCAGCGCCCTGAGCAACGTTGAAATCCCGTCGATCTACGCCAATCTGCAGGGCAAAGCGCGGCTGCAGCGCGCGGCAGATCTGCTGGCACGTTTAGGTTTGCAGGGCCGCGAGCATCACAAACCGGGCGAGTTGTCCGGCGGCCAGCAGCAGCGCGTCAGTATTGCGCGCGCACTGATTAACGGTGCCGAAATCATTCTTGCCGATGAACCGACCGGCGCGCTGGATTCACACTCCGGCGAAGAGGTGCTGCGCATCCTGCACGATCTCAATCGCGAAGGTCACACGGTGATCATCGTGACGCATGACATGAAAGTGGCGCAGCACGCCGATCGCATTATTGAGATTCAGGACGGCGAGATTTTTGCCGACAGCGGCCGCAAACCAGATGCCAACCGCGCGCAATATATACCCGCCGCGCGCAAAAGTCAGAGCAAGCTGCGCGGCTTTCTCGACCGCCTACGAGAATCATTGCGCATGGCGCTGAATGCCATGAACGCGCATCGGCTGCGCACCGCGCTGACCATGACCGGGATTATTTTTGGCATCGCGGCGGTGGTTACCGTGGTGGCGCTCGGCCAGGGCGCACGGCAAAAAACGCTGGAGAGTATTTCCGGGCTCGGCACTAACGTGGTGTCGATTTATGCCGGCGGTGATTTCGTCGAGGATGAAGCGCATCCGGTGCTGACGCTGGTCATGTCGGATGCCGACGTGATTGGGCGTCAGCAGTTTGTTGCGGCGGTCAGTCCGGAGATGATCGCCAATCAGCCGATTCGCTATCTCTCCAACTCATCAAAAACCTCGGTGTATGGCGTCGGTAAAGAGTATTTCCAGATTCAGGGCATCAAACTGCTGGAAGGCAGCAACTTCAGCGATGAACGTCACGCGCGCCAGGAGATCATTATTGATACCAACACGCGCAACAAACTGTTCGGCGAAAACGGCGAAAGCCCAATTGGTAAGATGATCGTGCTGGGTTCGGTGCCGGTGCGGGTGATTGGCGTGGCGGATAATAACGATGGCATGTCGCCCAATCGTCTCAGCGTGTGGCTGCCGTGGAGCACCGTGATGTATCGCATCAGCGGGCAAACCGCGCTGACCAGCATCAGCATTAAACTCAAGGACGATGTGGTGAGCGGCCCGGCGGTGGAATCGCTGACGCAACTGCTGACCGCGCGTCACGGCACCAAAGATTTCCTGGTGTTCAACCGGGATAAATACCGTAAAGCGATTGAAGATGCCGCCGCGACCTTAACGCTGCTGATTTTGCTGGTCGCCTCGATTGCGTTGATGATTGGTAGCATCGGCGTGATGAACATCATGCTGGTGTCGGTAACGGAGCGTACCCATGAAATCGGCGTGCGCATGGCGGTGGGCGCACGACGCGGCGACATCATGCAGCAGTTTATGATCGAAGCGGTTCTGGTCTGTCTGGTGGGCGGATCGCTCGGTGTCGCGTTAGCGCTGGTGATTGGACCGATTATCAGCCTGCTGGCGGGCGGCATGATTACGGCGATCTTCTCGTGGCAATCGGCGGGCGCGGCCTTTGCCTGCTCCACCATTATCGGCATGATTTTTGGTTATCTTCCCGCGCGCAAAGCCGCACGCATGGATCCGGTGGCGGCGTTAGCCAGCGAATAATTAAATCTCACGCCGTAGGGTCGCCATTCATGGCGACCTTCCGCCATCCCACTCACATCAACATCGGCAACGTCGCAGTCGCCGTTTGCTGGCTCGCCGCCAGATAGCGTGCATCGTGCGTCATCAACTCGTTAATCAGCACTTCCACCAGCAGCATCGCGCCCACTTTGCCGCTCAACGCACCGGCGTTGAACGGGCCTTCCGGCCGTGCGGCCACCAGCAGCATATCGGCTAAGCTGCCCATCGGGCTGCGCAGCGTATTACTCAGCATCAGCACGCGCGCGTTTTGCTTTTTCGCCACCTTCACCACATGCATCACATCTTTGGTCGAACCCGAAGCGGAGATGGCGATCACCAAATCGCCCTCTTTCAGCGTCGAGGCATTCATCGCCGCGCGATGCATATCACCAAATAGCTGTGCCGATTTGCCTAAGCGCAACAGGCGATAGTGCAGATACTCGCCGGTAATCGCGCTGGCCGCCACGCCGTAGATCTGAATGGTTTTAGCCTGATGCAGCGCTTCCACCGCAAGCTGTAACACCTCGCGGTTGATGAATTTCCCGGTATCCCGCAGCGCCTGCACCGTTTCCTCCACCAGCATGTCGATGCTGTCACCGCTGGCAATCGCGGCGGGCTGATTGTGTTGCACATCCAGCGCCAGCGCCATTTTGAATTCGGTATAGCCTTTGCAGCCGAGATGACGACACAGCCGCGTCACGCTCGCTTCGCTGGTGTCGGTCTCGCGCGCCAGTTCGGTGATGGTGAGATACAGCACTTTTTGCGGGTCGGTGAGGATGAAATCGCCCAGCTTTTGCAGCGTCGGACTGTAGCCCGGCAAGCCCTGGCGCAAGTGAAGCAAGATGTTTTCATTGTCCGTCATGGCGGTCTCTCTGGTTCACGGCATTAATGGCGCACAGTGTGCAGCAGATTAGAGCATAAGTGAAAGCTATCACAATAATGATGGAAATTTTCACCTGATGAATTAGATTGTGGTAATAATTTTTACCACAACATCACTTCAGGGATAAAAATTTATGTCATCTATCTTCAGCGGCACCTCTTCAGGAGGTTGGTTCGAAAAAGCCCAGCGTTTTGGCAAGTCATTCATGTTACCGATCGCCGTGCTACCGGCAGCCGGGTTACTGCTGGGCATTGGCGGCGCACTCTCCAATCCCAATACTATCAAAGCCTATCCGTTCCTCGATGTCGCCTGGCTGCAAGGCGTGTTCACCATTATGGCAAGCGCCGGTTCAGTGGTGTTCGCCAACCTCGCGGTGCTGTTTGCGGTTGGGGTAGCAGTAGGATTGGCTAAGAGCGACAAAGGCACCGCTGGATTGGCGTCGCTGCTGGCTTATCTGGTGATGAACGCCACCATTAATGCGCTGCTGTCGCTAACCGGCGTGCTGGCGCAGGGCAACCTTAGCGCGGTAGGACAAGGTATGGCGCTTGGCATTCAAACCCTGGAAACCGGCGTATTTGGTGGCGTGGTGATCGGGCTGGTGACGGCCATGCTGCATAACCGCTACAACAAAATCGCCTTGCCGCAGTTCCTTGGTTTCTTTGGTGGCTCGCGCTTCGTGCCAATTATCAGTTCCCTGGTCGCCATTCTGGTGGGCGCGGCGATGACCATTGTCTGGCCGCATTTCCAGAAGCTGATTTTTGGCCTGGGCGGCTTGGTGGATGCCACCGGCTATTTCGGCACCTTTATCTACGGCTTCGTGCTGCGCATGCTCGGCCCGTTCGGCCTGCATCACATCTTCTATCTGCCATTCTGGACCACCGCGCTCGGCGGCAGCGAAGTGGTCAACGGACATCTGGTGGAAGGCACGCAGCGCATCTTCTTCGCCCAGCTTGCCGATCCCAATACCCAGCAATTCTATGTTGGCACCGCGCGTTTTATGTCCGGACGCTTCATCACCATGATGTTTGGCCTGATCGGCGCGTGTCTGGCGATGTATCACACTGCCAAACCGGAAAACCGCCAACGCGTGGCGGGTTTGCTGCTGTCGGCGGCGCTGACCTCTTTCCTGACCGGCATCACCGAACCTATTGAGTTCTCGTTCCTGTTTATCGCGCCGGTGCTGTATGTCATCCACGCGCTGTTTGATGGGCTGGCATTTATGATCGCCCACATCCTGCACATCACCATTGGCCAAACCTTCTCCGGCGGCTTGATCGATTTCATTCTGTTCGGCGTATTACAGGGCGAAGCGAAAACCCATTGGTGGTATGTCCCGCTGGTTGGCGTGCCGTGGTTCCTGCTCTATTACTTTACATTCCGCCTGCTGATCACCCGCTTCAATTTCAAAACGCCGGGCCGTGAAGATGCCAGCATTGAAACAGCGCCGATGGTCGCCGGAGAACGTCCACTGCAGGTCATCGCGGCTTTAGGTGGCAAACAGAACATCGCCGAACTGGATTGCTGCGCCACGCGTCTGCGCATCACGCTAATCGACAGCAGCAAGCTCGATGAAAACGCATTGAAAGCCACCGGCGCACGCGCCGTGATCCAACGTGGCAAAGGCGTGCAGGTAATTTATGGCCCGCACGTCACCATTATCAAAAATGAAGTAGAGGAGTTACTCGCGCTATGAAAGCACCGATGCTGGCCCAGATTCAGGGAAAACTGGTGGTCTCGTGTCAGGCTCTGGAAGATGAGCCGTTACACAGCCCGTTTATTATGTCGCGCATGGCGTTGGCGGCAATGGAAGGCGGCGCAGCAGCGATTCGCGCCAACAGCCTGATCGACGTGCAGCAGATTATGCAAACTGTGGATTTGCCGATTATCGCCATTATTAAACGCGACTATCCCAGCAGCGATGTGTATATCACCGCGACGCTGCGGGAAGTGGATGAGTTGATGGTGGCGAATCCGGCGATGATTGCGCTGGATGCCACGCTGCACACGCGTCCTGGCGATTTGCAACTGCCGGCATTGGTGGCAGAGATTCGCCAGCGCTATCCGCAACTGCTGCTGATGGCTGATATCGCCACGGTGGAAGAAGCGCGCAAGGCAGCGGAATTAGGTTTCGATTGTGTCGGCACCACGCTGTACGGTTACACCGCAGAAACGCAAGGCTGCTATCTGGCCGCCGATGATTGCCGCTTCCTGCGAGATGTTTTAGCTGCGGTAACGGTGCCGGTGATTGCCGAAGGGAATGTTGAAACCCCGGAAATGGCGGCACATTGTCTGGCGCTGGGCGCACATGCGGTGGTGGTGGGCGGCGCGATTACGCGTCCACAGCAGATAACGCGCCGCTTTGTGAATGCGATCAGTTAAGCGTAAAACGGTCGCCAGGAATGGCGACCTTACGAAATTTACTGCGTTGAACTGTTTTTCTGATTCATCGCGGCGGCAAGTTCCGCTGGCGCCATTTGATGCAGGTCTTTATACAAACTCGCCATATACAGCACGATTACGATCGAGAATGGCAATCCGCACAGCACCACCGCCGTTTGCATCGCGCTGAAGCTTCCGGCATACAACAGACCGGCGCACACCAGTGTGGTAACGCATGCCCAGAAGATACGCAGCCAGGCAGGCGCATCATCGCTCACGCTTCCGCCTTTGCTCGACAGATTGGCAATCATCAGCGTGCCGGAATCGACTGGCGTCAGGAACAGCACAAAGCTGATCAGGATAGTGAATCCAGCCACAATCTGGGTAAACGGCAGATACTCAAACATCTTAAACACCGCCATCGGCGGATCGCTCAGCGCGATTTCGCCGAGAATGGCATGTCCACCTTCCAGCACCAGACTGATGGCGGTATTGCCGAACAGCGACAGCCACGCCAGCGTGAAGCCCAGCGGAATCAGCAGCACGCCAAAGATCAATTCGCGGATAGTACGACCTTTGGAGATGCGCGCGATAAACAGGCCCACAAAAGGCGCCCAGGCAACCCACCACGCCCAGTAGAACAGCGTCCATGCGCCCTGCCACTGACGCGCCTTACCGTACAGGTAAAGATCGAAGCTTTTGCCGACAATCGAGGTGAGATAATCCCCGACGTTCTGCATCATGCCGTTAACCAGCGTCATCGTCGGTCCGGCTACAAACACGAACAGCAGCAGCAAACACAGGAAACCGACGTTGATGTTGGAGAGCATCGCGATGCCTTTCTCCACGCCCGTCACCGCCGCCAGCGTGGCCACAATCATCATCACCACAATCAGAATCATTAACACGTGGATGTTTTGCGGAATGTGGAACAGATAGTTAAGGCCGGAGTTGACCAGCAACGCGCCGATGCCGAGGTTGGTCACCATCGAAATCACCGTCACCAGAATGCCAAAGCTATCCACCAAGTGACCAATCCAGCCATGAATGCGTTTACCGAACAGCGGATAGAGCGCGGAACGAAGCGCCAGCGGCAGATCGCGGCGATAGGCAAACCACGCCAGCGCGGTGGCGATCAACGCATACAACGCCCAACCATGTAGCCCCCAATGTAAGAAGGTGATTGCCATCGCCTGGCGCGCCGCTTCGACAGTGCCGCCCTGTCCTTCCGGCGGTTGCAGGAAATGATCGAGCGGTTCATAGGCGCCATAATACACCAGCGCAATACCAATACCGGCTGAGAACAACATCGCTACCCAAGAGGCGTAACCAAACTGCGGTTTTTCATCCTCATGGCCGAGTTTGAGTTGGCCGAAACGCGACAGCGCCAGCCAGAACACAAACACCATACACACCACCATCAGCAGCATGTAATACCAGCCAAACATATCCGCCACCCAGAGCTGGGCATGGTTAAGCCATTTCTGGCTGGCGGAGGGATACAGCACAATCATGAAGGCCAGCACCAGGATTACGCTGGCGGAGCTGAGGAATACCGCGAAATTCACGCGGATCGGTTCTTCTTCTGGTTTAAGGGAGTTTTGACTATTCACTGTCATGGTTCATTTCCTTGGTGCAGGTAACAGCGGCTCCGGATGGCAACATTCAGTTAACATTCGGCCACATTTATTTGACATTCGTGCAGCATAAAGTACATTGATTGAACGTTCAATCAATCAATAATCCCCTCAATAAAAATTAAATCGGAGTCGTGACGGTGCGCAAAGAAATCCCCGAGAAACGCAAAGAGCAGCTGATTAACGCCGCATTCGAAACCATTGGCGACGTTGGGCTGGCGGGGATCACCATGTCGCAGGTCGCTAAAGAGGCGGGCATGTCGACCGGGATCGTGAGCCACTACTTTGGTGATAAAGAGGGATTGTTAAACGCGACGATGCGCAAGATCCTACGCGATCTGCGCGATGGCATTGCCGAGTGTCGGGCAAACGTGCCAGAGCAGGATCTGCGTGCCCAGCTTTATGCGGTGATCGATGGCAACTTCCATCCGAGCCAGACCAGCGCGAACTCAATGCGTGCCTGGCTCGATTTCTGGGCCGCGAGCATGCACAACAGCGAATTGCGCCGTCTGCAGCGCCTCAACGATCGTCGTCTTTACTCGAATATTTGCTGCCTGTTTCGTCAGGCGATGTCGCAAGAAATGGCGCGTAAATCCGCACGCGGACTGGCGGCGTTGATTGATGGTTTGTGGCTGCGCGGCAGCCTGACCGGAAAGGATTTTGATGTAGAGCAGGCCTGCTTGATCGCCCGCGATTATGTCGATGAAAAACTGGCATCGCTGCCAGCTGCGTAACAAAAAGAGCCAATAGCTAAGGAACAGAAGAGAATGGCAAAGTACCCAACACAAAAACTCTACATTGACGGTCAGTTGACCGATGCCAGTGGACAAGAGACCTTCGATACCATTAATCCCGCCAACGGTGAAGTACTGGCGCAGGTGCAACGTGCCACCCAGGCTGACGTGGAGCGCGCGGTCGAAAGCGCCGAGCGTGGTCAGCGCATCTGGGCGGCGATGACCGCCACTGAGCGCTCACGCATTTTGCTGCGTGCCGTCGCTATCCTGCGTGAGCGCAATGACGAACTCGCCGAGCTGGAAACCCTCGATACCGGCAAGCCCCTCTCTGAAACCTCGGCGGTGGATATCGTCACCGGCGCTGACGTGCTGGAGTATTACGCTGGCCTGGCGACCATCATCGAAGGCGAACAGTATCCGCTGCGCGACACAAGCTTCTTCTACACGCGCCGTGAGCCGCTGGGCGTCACCGTCGGCATTGGCGCGTGGAACTATCCGATTCAGATTGCGCTGTGGAAATCCGCACCCGCGCTGGCCGCAGGTAACGCCATGATCTTCAAGCCCAGTGAAGTCACGCCGCTCAGCGTGCTGAAACTGGCGGAGATCTACACCGAAGCGGGCGTGCCCGACGGCGTGTTTAACGTAGTGCAAGGCGCTGGCCGAGAAGTGGGCCAATGGCTGACCGAACATCCGCGCATTGCCAAAATCTCCTTCACCGGCGGCATTGAAACCGGCAAAAAAGTGATGGCGAGCGCGGCAGGTTCGACGCTGAAAGAAGTGACCATGGAGCTGGGCGGCAAATCGCCGCTGTTGATTTTACCGGACGCGGATATTGAGCAAGCAGCCGATATCGCCATGATGGCGAACTTCTACAGCTCCGGCCAGGTGTGCACCAACGGCACGCGCGTGTTTGTGCATCATTCGCAAAAAGCGGCGCTGGAACAGGCGCTGCTGCTGCGCGCGCAGCGTATTCGCCTTGGTCAGCCAATGGACGCCGACACCAACTTCGGCCCGCTGGTGAGCTTCGCGCACATGGAAAATGTGCTGCGCTATATTGAACTCGGCAAACAGCAAGGCGCGAAAGTGCTGATTGGCGGCGCGCGCGAAACCCGTGGTGCTTATGCGCAAGGCGCGTGGGTGCAGCCGACCATTTTCACCGATTGCGAAGATCATCACACTATCGTCAAAGAGGAGATCTTTGGCCCGGTGATGAGCATCCTCACCTACGACGACGAAGAAGAAGTAATCCGCCGCGCCAACGATACCCACTTCGGCCTGGCGGCTGGCGTGGTCACAAAAGACCTGGCCAGCGCACACCGCGTGATTCACCGCCTTGAAGCCGGCATCTGCTGGATCAATAGCTGGGGCGAATCGCCAGCGCAAATGCCGGTTGGCGGCTACAAACAGTCTGGCGTGGGTCGCGAGAACGGCATTTCTACCCTCGCCCATTACACCCGCATCAAATCCATTCAGGTTGAACTGAACCCGTTCACCTCCGTGTTTTAATCGAAGGAACGCAAGATGAGCATCACCAGGGAGTACGACTACATCATTATTGGTGCGGGTTCAGCCGGCAACGTGCTGGCCACGCGCCTGACCGAAGACGCCAACGTCAGCGTGCTGCTGCTGGAAGCGGGCGGTCCGGATTATCGCCAGGATTTCCGCACGCAGATGCCTGCCGCGCTGGCTTTCCCGCTGCAGGGCCGCCGCTATAACTGGGCTTACCAGACCGATCCTGAGCCGCATATGAATAACCGTCGCATGGAGTGCGGACGTGGCAAAGGTCTGGGCGGATCGTCGCTGATCAACGGCATGTGCTACATCCGGGGTAATGCGCTGGATTACGATAACTGGGCGAAGCAGCCGGGACTGGAAAACTGGAGCTATCTCGATTGCCTGCCTTACTTCAAAGCCGCCGAGCGCCGCGATATCGGCGGTAATGACTATCACGGCGATTGCGGCCCGGTGAGCGTCACCACGCCAAAATCCAGCAACAACGTGCTGTTCCACGCCATGGTGGAAGCAGGCGTGCAGGCCGGTTATCCGCGTACCGATGATCTGAACGGTTATCAGCAGGAAGGTTTCGGTCCGATGGACAGAACCGTGACGCCAAAAGGCCGTCGCGCCAGCACCGCACGCGGTTATCTCGATCAGGCGCGTTCACGTCCGAATCTGACGATTGAGGTGCACGCGCTGACCGACCGCATTCTGTTTGATAACAAACGCGCCTGCGGCGTTAAATGGCTGCAAAAAGATCACCCGCACGAAGCACGCGCGCGGCGTGAAGTGCTGCTGTGCGCTGGCGCGATTGCCTCGCCGCAGGTGTTACAGCGTTCGGGTGTTGGTCCGGCTGAGTTGCTGAAAAGTCTGGATATCCCGTTGGTGCACGATCTGCCGGGCGTGGGCGCGAACCTGCAGGATCATCTGGAAATGTATCTGCAATACGAGTGCAAGCAGCCGGTTTCGCTGGCGCCAGCGCTCAAGCTACACAACCAACCGGCGATTGGTGCCGAATGGTTATTCAACGGCAGCGGCATCGGTGCCAGCAACCAGTTTGAAGCGGGTGGTTTTATTCGCTCTGACGAAGAGTTTGAGTGGCCGAATATTCAGTATCACTTCCTGCCGGTGGCGATTAACTACAACGGCTCGAATCCGATTAAAACGCACAGCTTCCAGGCGCACGTCGGCTCCATGCGCTCGCCAAGCCGGGGACGCGTGCAGGTCACTTCTAAGGACCCGAACGCACATCCGAGCATCCTGTTTAACTACATGTCGGACGATCAGGATTGGCGTGAATTCCGTGCGGCGATTCGCATCACCCGTGACATCATCGCGCAGCGCGCACTCGATCCGTTCCGTGGCCGAGAAATCTCACCCGGTTTAACGGTGCAAAGTGATGACGAGCTGGATAAATTCGTGCGTGAACATGCTGAAACCGCTTATCACCCGTCATGCTCGAATGCGATGGGTTATCACGATATGGCGGTAGTCGGGAATGACGGGAAAGTGCACGGCGTTGAGGGCTTGCGCGTGGTGGATGCGTCGATCATGCCGCAAATCACCACCGGCAACTTAAACGCGCCAACCATTATGATCGCCGAGAAAATTGCCGACATGATTCGCGGTCGCCCGCCGTTACCGCGTGAAAACGTGCCTTACTATGTCGCCAACGGCGCACCGGTGCGTCGCCAGCCTCAGTAATTAATCATTAAGGGTTCACGTTCGGCGTGAACCCTTTTTTCTGCTGATTTGCCCTACTTCCGCGCAAAAAAACTAAACCACTCAAGGTTATCCACAATCCCCGTGCGTAGAGTCGGCGTTATCCTGTGGATAAAACTCGCCTCGCGCCATACAGCGCCCGATGCGCGCATACGGTTACTTTTCGCACGATTATCAAATCAGACGATGACCGAGCGCCCCACTTTCCCCATGGCAAGAACGTTGACTGCCGCTAACAGCGCGGCGGCGGCAAAGGCGCTGACGAAACCGCCGGGCAGATACGCCATAAAGGCCGCGAGAAACTGGCCGGAAAAAATCGCCATCGATAAACGCGCCAGCTGACGGCCGCGTTCCTGCGGCTGGCTGATCTCCACCGTCAGATGATTTACCAGCGGAATCGACAGACCAAATCCCATGCCCAGCAAAATGCCGCCCGGAATAAACAGCACCATGTTTGGCGCAGCGACAAACTCCAGATGCGCCAGCAGATAACAGATAAACGCCATCACTAAGGTTGGATAACTGCCAAAGCGCGGCGACACGTCGGGCATGATGGCGGCGGCCAGCACCGCCACCAGCGAGACGAAAGAGAGAAAATAGCCAATGTGCGCGGCATCAATGCCCATCACGGCAAAACGTTGCGGCAACATGATCACGGCGGTGAAAAAACACATCATCGAGCAGAGTGCGGCGAGTAAAACCGGACGCAGCGCGCGATCGCTGCTACCCACCTTTTCATCTACAGATTCAGATGCCGCCAACTGCGGCGGGCGTGGCACGGTGATAAACACCATCAGCAACATCAGCCAGGCAAACAGGTAAAGCCCATACGGCCAGCGCCAGCTGATCGACGCCAGAATACCGCCAATAAACAGAAACAGTACGCCACCCAGTTCGATCGACATCCCTTGCCGCGCCATCATTTTCAGACGCGCTTCACCGCTGTAGAAGCGGGCGATCAAGCTGGTACCCGCCGCCATCACGATTGCGGTGGCACAGCCGAGTAAAAGACGATCGATGATCTGCGGTAGCGCGCCAGGCAACCACGCGCCTGCGACGCCGAAAAGGCCGTAGCAAAACAGTCCGATGAGCAGAAGTGGATAAGCGCCCCAGCGATCGATGGCACGTCCCGCTAACGGACCCGCCAGTACCACGCCAAGCGACGGCAGCGTGACCAGCCAGCTTGCCAAATGCGCGACGCCAAGTTGCGCAGCGATTTCGCTGAGTCCGGGAACAATCACACAGCCCACCATAATCGTCAGGCAACTGACCGCTAATAAGGTAAATGCGCCGGTAGGTTTAAGGGATGACACATCAACTCCTGATATCCACATAATGGACATAAACACCGAATAGTGGACGACAGTGTTAGAGGAATCGGCGGCGCTGTCAATCGCCGAGCGCCATCGTGCTATAGTGTTGCCAGCTCAAACGCACGGAATCCTTAAAAATGAGTGTGGAAACAGAAACTAACGGATCACAGGTGATCGCGCGGGCCGCCACGATTTTGCGCGCGCTGGAAGATCGTCCGGCGGGATTAACTATGTCGGCGTTGGCGAAAATCACTGCATTACCACGCACCACCGTGCATCGGCTGGTGACCTCGCTGATCGCTCAACAGCTGTTGTTGCAGGATAGCGATGGCATCAAATTGGGTCCGGCGCTGGCTCGTCTCGCGGCATCGGCGCATACCGATATCATCGCGCTGGCACAACCGGCGATGGCGACACTCGGCCGTCGTACGCGTGAAACCGTGGATCTCTGCGTCTGGCGCGGCAGCCATACCGTGTTGGTGAGTCAATTTGTTTCGGATCAGGAGTTGCGCGTGGTATCGCCGGTAAGCACCGCGTTTCCCTCACACTGCGCGGCACACGGCAAAGCGTTACTGGCGGAGCAATCTGAAGAGGCGCTGGCAAGCTTGCTGCCACAGCTGAAAGAGGTGCGCACCGAGAAAACGCTGCAAGATGCTAAGACGCTGCTGAAAGATATCGCCGTCACGCGAAAGCAAGGTTATGCCATTGATCGTGAAGAGCATGCGCGCGGGGTTTGCGGCATCAGCGTGGCGCTGCAAACCGGCGCAGGTGAACGTTATGCTTTAGCAATTGCCGCACCGGCATTGCGTTTTGATGAGCAGTTCGCGCATTTGCTGGCGTCGCTGCTGCAGGCAAAAGCCGAGATTGAAGCGCTAGTGGCGCGTTAAACCGAATCTTCTTTTTCGATTACTAACACGCGCGCTTCGCCTTGCGGGTGCGCAACATGCTCGGTGCCGATGCTGGCGTAAAAAATGTCGCCACTATTAAGCAGCACTTTCTGCACCTCGCCCGCTTCGCGGTAATGCATCTCTACCGCGCCATCCAGCACCGCAAACACCTCTTCGCCATCATTGATGTGCCACTTGTAAGGTTGATTGGTCCAGTGCAAACGGACGCTGGTGCCGCCGAAGTTGGCAATGTCTAAGGCATCCCAGGCTTTGGCAGGTGAGAAGTTTTTGCTGACGTAGGTTTTCATGCGATATCCGTGTAGAGGAGAACTGGGTTGATGATACACAGAGCGCAGGCGGGCGGCGGGACATGCACAAGCCATTTACGGACATGCAGATACAACAAAGCCGCCCGGAGGCGGCCTTAACACAACGGCTTGTGCGACTAACTTATTTGTACAGCTCTGCAGTCATGTGTACGCGGTTGTTAGTGTTGGCACTGGTGATTTTGTACTGTGCGCCTTGCTCTTGAGCCTGTGCAGCGATTTTCGCTTCTGCGCCATCCAGAGTTGAAGACTGAACTGAAATGCTCTGTGCAAAGCTAGCAGCAGACATCATTGAAAGAGCAGCAACGGCGGCGATAGACAGTGTTTTGATAGTTTTCATGGTCATAATCCTTAGTGGTTTAAATAGAAGACTGTGTGCCTTCGATGAGAATAATAATAACTGATGTTATCGTTTCAATATTAACCATTAGTGCGATCACGATAACTTACGTAACTATACAGTTACTGGCGCTTTATCGACAAAAAAGGCCGCCCGTAGGCGACCTGTTCTGGCACATCCGTATGCAACCATCCGTTATTTGTAAAGTTCTGCAGTCATATGTACGACGTTACCGTTGCTTGCTTCCAGAATTTTGTATTGCTCACCATTCTGTTTAGCCTGCGCAGCGATTTTGGCTTCCGCACCATCCAGAGTCAGCGAGGTAGCTGAAACGGTCTGTGCGAAGCTGGCAGCAGACATCAGTGAAAGAGCGGCAGCAGCGGCGATAGTCAGAGTTTTGATAGTTTTCATGGTCGTATTCCTTTGGTTGTTTGATTTGAAGGCTGTGCGCCTTCGATGGAAACAATAATAACCATTGAAACTATTATCAGATTAACTATTAGTGCGATCACAGTTAATCAACTCATTATCACTACGCCAGCTCGAGCTCTGTGATCACCCTTTTCACTTCCGCCACATCCGCCGCCGAAAGCGAACGCAGTGGGCGCGGCAGGCAATCATACTCAGCAAGACCCAGCGCGCTGGCCGCCGCAGCGATGACGCGAATACTGCCGCCGTGTTGGGTAAACAGCGCCCAAAGCGGTGCGAGCCGCTGTCCCTGTTCGGCTACCGCCGCAAAATCGCCCGCCATCGCCGCATCTGTCATTGCTTTAGCGGTGCGCGGGAACAGTCCGCCGCACACTGAATACCACACTTCACAACCGGCGATTAGGCCTACTGCGGCAAAGGCATCGCCGCTGACGCCAATGGTGACGTCTTGCGGTAATTGATCACGCAAAGCCTTTACCCGTTGCGTAGCCGCTGCGATATCGGCGGGCACGCCGGGAATTTTAATGGAGGCGATATGCGGCAGCGTGGCGATACGCGCATGCAGCGCATCGGAGAAGACAAAGTGGCTGGTGCCGGGATTGTCATAAATGCATACCGGCAGCGAAACGTGGCGCGTGACATCCTGATACAGGCCAAACACTTCGTCATCAGTGAGTTTCTGATAGGAAACGGCGGGCAGCAGCAACGCGCTGGCGCCAGCCTGTTGCGCATCCTCGGCAAGTCGCAGCACTTCATCGGTGCTCACCGCGCCAATGCTGACCATCACTGGAATAGCGTCTGCATGCTGCACCGCAAGCGTCGCAATCCGCTTGCGCTGTTCGCGCGTGAAATAGGCGTAGCTGCCGGTGGAACCCAGCACGCCAAGCGAATCGACCTTTGCTGCCGTGAGCCGCGCAAGGATATTAAGAAAAGCTTTCTCATCAATTCCAGAAGCATTCAGCGGAGTCAGGGGAAACGCACTCAATCCTTTAAACATAGCCAGCGCCTTATTCGTCATTAACAGGGGAAAACAGCTTAACCTGCACAGTTATAAGCCATCAAAAACAAAAATGCCCTCTTACGAGGGCATGAATTATCGCTACAGCTTGAGGGGGATTATTTCAGTGCGATGCGCGCAATCTGATCCTGGCCTTTGGTTGAGGAGTCTTTATTAAACTCCGCTTTCAACGTTACATATAGCGTGTTGTTGTCTGGGCCAATCAGCAGGCTGTTTGGATTGTTATCAAACGACCAGCTGTTTTTTACCGCGTACGTGGTGGCATCCAACTGCAGCACTTTCTTCGATTCGCGCTGGCTGATGTAGATCTCATTACGCTTGGCGTTGAATTTGATAGCCAGCGCATCGCCTTCAATACGTTTGATCACTTTGCCAGTGCGCTCATCAAACACCAGCGTGGCTTTGCCTTTCGAATCGTCGGTGACGAACAGGCGACCTGTTGCCGGATCTTCCGCCATATTCAGGAACAAGTACTCTTTACCGTCGCCCGCCGTCCAGCGCTTCTCAATTTTGTGCGTGCGTGGATTGATTACCAGAATCTCGCCCGCGCCGTTGGTCGCATAAATGCGCTCAGTCAGCGGAGAATAGATGATGCCGGTTACCCATTTGCCTGCATTTTTGATGGTGGCTTTCAGCTTGAATGTTTTCACGTCAACCACCGAGATGTACCCCGGATCGGCCACGCGACCGACATACAACTCGTTGCCGTGCCACAGCACTTCACGCGCGCCCGCCGGATAACCTTCTTTATCTTTCTTGCCTGGGAAGACTAAACGTTCCAGCACTTTGCCGCTCTGCGCATCCACTTTCGAGATGGCGCCATCCAGCGAGTTAGTGGTGTAGAACACGCTGCCCGCTTCGTCGATCGCCGTACCAAAGTTTTTCAGATCGGTATGAGTCACGCCTTTGGTTTCCAGCGTGTTTGGGTCGAGACGATAAATCACACCGCCGTTCACGTCTTTAAAGCTCTGCGCGCTGGCAACGTATAACGCTTTCGCAGCAGGCGAGTACGCCATTTCATACAGGCCATCGCCCAGTGTGCGTTGGGTCAGAGAAGTATCAACTGGCTTGGCAGCAGCGGCTGGCGCTTCGGCTTTTTTAGCCGGAGCCTGGCAAGCGGTCAGGCTGAAAGCAGCGACGATCGCTGCAGCTAAGGCGGCTTTGCGCGGGCTAAATAACGATTTCATGCTCAACTCCATCAATGGATGAACGGCTCCGTTGCGCGCGTGCGCGCACGGAAAATACAAGAAGAATGAGAATCATACGCATTAGCATAAACTTAGCAACTTTCTCGACGATCTTCCTCACTTTGCCGTGAATCCGGCTTGCTAGCCGCACACCTTTCTTTGCCAAAAACGTCCTGATATCGCCTTAAAAACATGAAAACGTTAGCAATTAACAGGTTATTTTTATCCGTAAGCCATTGATTCCAAGCCCACTTACACATTATTACAATTGCAGTTGAAACCTTCGGCGGATTCTTTAAAGCAAATGATTATCATTGGCTTTCTCAATAAATGCGCAGTGGCGATTTGCGTGACTTATCTTCTGCCCTTTTCGGTTGATAAGTAACAACGCAAACAATAAAAAACGAAGCAAAACAGCTTCCTATAACACAGGTTTCTACAGGAAATTTTATGTCTGGCATCAGGAAAACCTTTAACGTCTCACTGCTGGCGGTGACGATTCATGCCCTGCTTGCGCCAAATATGGCGCAGGCGGCAAGCGACACGCAGCAGGATTTGGTGGTCGATGCATCCGCAACCGGCGACAGCGATAACAACGAAAAGCAGGATTACGCGGTGAAAACCACGCGGGCGGGCACCAAATTGTTGCTGACGCCACGCGATGTGCCGCAGTCGATGAGCGTGGTGACGCAGCAGCGCATGCAGGATCAGAACCTGCAATCGGTGAACGATGTACTGACCAACACCACCGGCATCTCAACCAACCTGATCGACAGCGAGCGCTCGGAATACTATTCGCGCGGCTTTAAAGTCACCAACTTCTCCTTCGATGGCATTCCCACGTCGGTAAATGACACCTGGAATTACGGCGATGCCGCCTCGGATACCGCCATTTACGATCGTATTGAGATCGTACGCGGTGCCACCGGATTGATGACCGGCGCGGGTAGCCCGTCAGCATCGATCAACATGGTGCGCAAACACGCCGACAGCAAAACCGTCACCGGCTCGGTCAGCGCCAGCTACGGCAGTTGGAACAAACAGCGTTATGTTGCCGATCTCTCTGCGCCGTTGAATCAGGGTGGCAGCCTGCGCGGCCGCGTAGTGACCGGTTACAGCGATGAAGACAGCTGGCTCGATCGCTACCACAAAACCAAAAAATTCCTTTACGGCGTGATTGATGCCGATATTACCGAGCACACCACGCTGTCGCTGGGCTACGACTACGAAGATGCCAACACCGGCAATCCAACGTGGGGCGGCTTGCCGATGTTCTACAGCAACAACGCTACCACGCATTACGATCGCAGCCTCAACTCCGCCGCCAACTGGGCGCGCTACAACACCAATTCGCGCAAAGTGTTCGCCGACATCGATCATAACTTCGATAACGGCTGGAACATCCACGTCAACGGCACGCACGCGGAGAATACCTTTAACGATAAGTTGCTGTATGTCATGGGCAGCCCTGATCAGGACAGCGGCGAAGGCACCACCGGCTACGGCAGCATGGATCGCGGTAAACGCCAGATGGATTCGTTCGATGGCTACGCCAGCGGCCCGTTTGAGCTGTTAGGGCGTCAGCATCAGTTGATGGCGGGCGTGAGCTACAGCCGCCAGCACAATGCGACTTACAGCCAGGATGGCGTTACCGATCTGGAAAACTACGATATCGCCTCAGCCGATATGGGCATTTTTAACAACAACTGGAACGGCAACATCGCCGAGCCGCAGTGGCAAGGTTGGTATCAGAATGCTGACGATACCATTCGTCAGAAATCAGCTTATACCGCCGCGCGCTTCTCGCTGGCCGATCCGCTGTCGCTGATTATTGGTGCACGCTATACGCAGTGGAGCACCAACGGCAGCAGCGGCGATATGACGAAAAACAACACCACGCCGTACGCTGGTTTGGTGTACGACATCAACGATACATGGTCGGCGTACGGCAGCTATACCTCGATCTTCCTGCCGCAAACCTACCGCGACACCAGCGGCAAATACCTGTCGCCGGTTACCGGTAAAAGCTATGAAACCGGCCTGAAGTCCGCCTGGTATGATGGTCGATTAACCGCGACCGTGGCGGTATTCCGTATTGAACAAGACAACGTTGGTCAGGCGATTGCTGGCGTCTACTTGAGCGGCAACGAACAGGCTTATGCGCCCGCCAAAGGTGCAGTGAGTAAAGGTGCGGAGTTTGAGCTGAACGGTGCGCTAACCGATAATCTGCAGCTGACTTTCGGTGCCACACGCTACGTGGCGCGGGATAAAGAGGGACGTTTCAACAGCTATCAGCCGCAAACTTCCTTCAAACTGTTCACCCGTTATCAGCTACCAATGTTGCCGGACCTGACGGTTGGTGGCGGCATCAACTGGCAGAACCGTGTGTTTGAAGATGCCACCAATGCCAGCGGCGATACCGTGCGCGTTTATCAGGGCAGCATTCCACTGGCATCGCTGTTTGCGCGTTATCAGGTGACTAAGCAGGTGGCGTTGCAGGCGAACGTCGATAACCTATTTGATCGCGAATATTACAGCTACATGAACAGCTACGTTTATGGCGCGCCGCGCAGTGTTTCGATGAGCGTTTCATACCAGTTCTAATTAACCGTAGGGTCGCCATTCATGGCGACCTATTCATTCTCAACCGACAACCAATCGCGCATTAACGCGCACCCATCAAACCTTATTTTTATAATTGAAACTGATCTGCGAATTCTGTTCTTTCGGCAAACGGCGCGCCTCTAAATAAACCGATTTCCAGTACGGATTATTTAGCGAAGAGCGCATCACGCCCTGACTGACCGACGCGTGCAGGAATTGATGATCGGTGTCATAAAAGCCGACGTGCAGCTCGCGCTTAATGCGGAAGAACACTAAATCACCGGGTTGCAGATGCGCCTGATCCACCGGTTTTCCCATGGCAATTAACTCTTTGGTGGTGACGCGATCCATCGGAATATTGAAGCGATCTTTCAGCGTGCGCCAGACAAATCCTGAGCAATCGACGCCGGTTAATTGCGTACCGCCCCACTGATATTTGGTCCCTTCCCACGAATGCATTTGATCGTGCAGCGCGGCAATCACCGGAATTAAATCGGGCTGCTTGCCACCGTCTGCCGAGGTATCCACGCTGTCCTCTGCAGGCGCATGCGAAGACTTAGAAGAACAACCGGCCAGAGTAAAAAGAAACAGGCAGGCGATAACTTTGCTGGCGGCAGAATTGATCATGTGTTGGTGTTTTCGCTGAGGGAGACAGTGGTTAGAGATTTATACCGTAAAAAAGTTGCAGAAATAAATAGGCGTGCGGTGAAATCTTTTATTTGCCGGTTGTTTTTACCTAAGTTTACGCAACGGTAACATCTTGTATTTGAGTTAAAAATCTATTTCCCGCGCTGCGCTTTTTCTGTGCAGGAGAATATTTGCGCTCCTGCACAGAATGACATCAATTTCGACTTACAGCTGTACGTTTAATACTTGCCGGAGAAATTAGCGCTAATACGCTGTGCCAGATAATCCTTCGCGGAAATAGGCGGATATTTTTTCTCTGGTCCTTCAATAATCACGTCTTCGTTCGCCTGGCAGAAAAACGCCAGGCTGTAGCGTGCCGGCACCGATTCACCCGGCAGCGGATTGCTGACGCGATGGAAATTCGACGGCAACCTGTCATCACTCCAGCGCATCAACATATCGCCGATATTACAGGTAATTAAGCCTTCCAGCGGCGCGATCGGCGTCCAGATTTGCTCCTCCATCTCTTTGCCCGGACACACCTGCAGACCGCCCTGCCCATCACGCTGGAACAGCAAGGTCAGGCAATCGAAATCGGTATGCGCACCCGCACGCCAAGGACCATCTGGCTCACCGCTGATGGCAAAGTAGTGCAGCATACGCAGCGTGCTTTGATAGGTTTCGCGTGATGGCTCATGCGCTTTGGCAAAGAAGTTGTCGGGGAATCCCAGCTTCAGGGCAAAACAGGAGAGCAAGCGCATGCCCACTTCCCAGCACTGACGCTCAAACTTCAGTACATCATGTTGGAAGCCGGGCAAAGTGGCATCATCCGGCCATAAGCCTTCCATACGCGGACGCGTCACCTGATACGACTCTTTTTGGTCCGGTTTACCGGTGGAGGGACGAATCTGCGCGCGGTATTCCCAGCCGGCATTGCGGCTGAGTGGATGACGCGCTTTGTCACTTTGTGGCAGCGCAAAAAAGCGCTCGGCGTTAGCAAAAGCCGCATTGATGTCGTCGAGGGGAATACCGTGGCCGGAAACCTGGAAGAAGCCAATTTCAGTGGCGGCTTGCCACAACTGATCGGCTATTTCGGCTTTACGTTGATCGAAATCTGAGAGATCAATGATGCGCACATCACGCGCCGCTTCCACGCCGCGCGCGCCCATCCGCGATTCTTTTGCCAGTTCATGCATGTCATAAGTGGTCTTTTCCATTGGTGCACCTCGTTATTGAGCGATAACGGATGACCCACCCGCTGTGTGGCAGTCATCCCCGCGCCTGCTTAACGTGCAGGCGATCGAGCAATGACCCACCGGGTGAAACCACGGTTGACAGCTTCTACTCATTTTCAGTCAAGCAAAGCCTGTGCCAGCTCACGGTGCTCCGTTAAATCAACAAGTTAAGCCATCTTGCACATCATGCCTGCACAACGGCGGTGCAAAAATGGGCGCCTTGCATCATCAAAGATCAGCGGATGACGCAAAATCTCATCACATTTCAGATTAAACTCAATATTTTCATCGTGTTACATGAATGGCATGCGCTTTGCTAAATCCCCGTTGAGTATAAGCGGTCAGCGTGACAGCAGATTCACGCAGGACATTGCTCTACAGCATTAGCTGTACCTCGTCAGGGGACGATGCGAATTACGCATCGTGAGCACGCCATGCGCCGCAACGCCCCTGATGACGACAACAAACTCAACGTTTATTGGGGGTTTTATGACAATGTCGCGTTTCCGTTTCTCCTTATTCGCTGCTCTGCTGAGCACTTCTGCCCTGTCGCACGCCGCCGACAAACTGGTATTACAAACCACCTGGGTCGCGCAGGCTGAACAAGGCGGTTATTACCAGGCGGTCGCCACCGGCATCTATAAAAAATACGGGCTGGATGTCGAGGTGCGCTCCGGCGGGCCGCAGCTGAATAACATGACGCTGCTGCTGGCGAATCGTGCTGATGTCATCGTCAGCTACGATCTGCAAGTGCTGCAGGGCGTTGAGCGCAACTTCCCGCTGAAGGCCATCGCCGCGCCGTTTCAGTTTGATCCGCAAGGCATTGTCACCCACGGCGATGTGAAGTCGCTGGATCAGCTGAAAGGGAAAACCGTACTGGTATCAGCCAGCGGACAAGCCAGCTGGTGGCCGTGGTTGAAAGGCAAATATCAGCTGCAGGATGGTCAGGCGCGCCCTTACACCTTCAACATGCAACCCTTCCTCGCCGACAAAAATACCGCGCAGCAGGCGTATGCCACCTCCGAAGTGCAGCAGATCAAACAGGTGCAGCCGGACAGCAAATTCTATCTGTTTGCCGATTATGGCTATCCGGCATACGGCGGCATTCTGGTGACGCGCGACGATTTACTGCAGAAAGAGCCGGACGTCATGAAGCGTTTTGTTGCGGCATCGATGGAAGGCTGGCAATCCTACCTCGCCAATCCGGCTGCCGGTAATGCACTGATCAAAAGAGAGAACCCGCAGATGACCGACGCGATACTTGCCTTCGGCGTGTCGCAAATGAAAGCACTGCATCTGATTGACGGCGGTGATGCGGCGAAACAAGGTCTAGGTGTGATGACGGATAAGCGCTGGCAGGCAACGCGTGACTTTATGGTCAACGCCGGTCTGCTCAAAGCCTCCACCGACTGGCAGAGCGCGTTTAGCACGCAGTTTGTCGCGGCCAAAGCGGAGTGAGTTACTCATGAGCCAACTGTTAATCAAACACTGCGCCGCGATTCTGACCGGCGACAAACAGCAACCGCGCAGTAGCGCGCGCGATATTCGCATCCGCGATGGCCTGATTGCGGAGATGGGCGAGCTCGACACTATCACCGATGAAATCGTGATCGACGCTCGCGACTGCGTGGTCTATCCCGGCTGGGTCAACACGCATCATCATCTGTTTCAATCGCTGCTCAAAGGCGAGCCGCAAGGGCTCAATCTCAGCCTGGGCGGCTGGCTGGCCGCGACGCCGTATCGCTTTCGAGGTGCCTTCGATGAACAGACGTTTCGCATCGCCGCGCGCGTCGGCCTGGTCGAGCTGGTGCGTTCTGGCTGCACCACCATCGCCGACCATCACTATCTCTACTGGCCAGATATGCCGTTTGATGGCGCAGCAATCCTGTTCGATGAAGCCGACAAGCTGGGCGTGCGCTTCGTGCTGTGTCGCGGCGGTGCCACGCAAAGCCGTGGCTTAGAGAGCGACTTGCCCACCGCGCTGCGCCCGGAAAGCTTTGACAGCATGATGGCCGATGTCGATCGGCTGGTGGCGCGCTATCACCAACCGCATGATAGCGCGATGCGCCGCATCGTGATGGCGCCGACCACCACGCTGCACTCCACCACGCCGCATGAACTGCGCGAAAGCGCGCGCCTGGCACGACAACTCGGCATTCGTCTGCACAGCCATCTGTCGGAAACCGTTGATTACCTCGACGCCGCACGCGCTAAATTCGGTATGACGCCGCTGCAATTTTGCGCCGAACACGACTGGATTGGCGACGACGTATGGTTTGCGCATCTGGTGAAACTGCTGCCGGAAGAGATCGCCATGCTGGGCGCGGCGGGCAGCGGTATCGCGCACTGCCCGCAAAGTAACGCGCGTCTCGGTAGCGGCATTGCCGATTTGGTGGCGATGGAGCTGGCGGGCGTAAAGATCTCGATTGGCGTTGATGGCGCGGCCTCGAATGAGGCGGCGGATATGCAAAGCGAAACCCACGCCGCCTGGCAGCTACAGCGCGCACGCAAAGGCATGCTGGCGCAGCCGCGCTATGCCGGTGGCACTTTTGAAGGCGGTGGCGATGCCGCCAGCATCGAAGATGTGGTGCGCTGGGGCACATCCGGCGGCGCGCAGGTCTTGGGTTTGAACACCGGCCGCCTCGCACCCGGCATGGCCGCCGATATTGCCGTCTATCGCCTTGACGATCCTCGCTATTTTGGCCTGCACGATCTCGCCATTGGCCCGGTGGCCAGCGGCGGACGCGCCAGTTTAAAAGCGCTGATCTGCGCAGGAAAAGTGCTGATGCAGGATGATGTGATTACCGGAGTGGATTTGTCGGAACTGGGCCGCGACGCTGCGCAAGCGGTAAAAACCTTGCAGCAGCGCGCGGCGGTGTAACAGCGTTAAGCCGCTACGTCTTTCTTGCGCAGCGGTGATTCTGGCAGGAACAGCGACAGCACAAAGGCCAGCAACATCACGCCCGCTGCCATTTGAAAGGCTGAGTGCACCGCATCGCCAAACACCTGCAAATAGGCTTGTTGTACATCATGCGGCAAACGATGCACCGCTTGCGGATCGAGCGCACGTGGCAGCTCTTTGCCCTGCTCCACCAGCGTGGTTAAACCCGATTTCAGCACCTGACTGAACACCGCGCCAAACAGCGCCACGCCAATCGAACCACCCACCGAGCGGAACAGCGTAACCGACGACGTCGCGACACCGATGCGATCGGGCGTCACGGTGTTCTGCACCGCCAGCACCAGCACCTGCATCACCATGCCCATTCCCATGCCCAATACGCAGGCAAACAGGTAGATATGCCACAGCGGCGCATCGATGGTCAGCGTGGTGAGCAGCGCCATACCGATGGTCGCCAGCAAGGTACCAAAAATCGGGAACAGCCGATATTTGCCGGTGCGGCTAATAATGCGTCCGCTGACGATGGAGGTGATCAGCAATCCGCCCATCAGCGGCAGCAGTTGCAAACCGGCTTCGGTGGGCGTTGAGCCTTTTACCACTTGCAGATAGAGCGGTAAAAACGTCACGCTGCCAAACAGCGACATGCCAACAATAAACGCCATTAAACTGGCGAGCGAGAAGCTGCGATTGCGGAACAGCGACAGCGGAATAATCGGTTCCCAGGCGCGGCGCTCCTCATAAATAAAGCCGATCACGCCAATCACACCAAATGCCAGAATGCACCACAGCAGCGGATCGGACCATTCACGCAACGTGCCGCCTTCGCTGGTGAACAGCGTAATGCCCACCAGCGCCAAGCTAAGAAACACCGCGCCCGGATAGTCGATTTCATGCGGCTTACGTTTGTTATCGGTCCTGAACACCGCATTAATGATCACTAGCGCAAACAAACCAAGCGGCAGATTGATGTAGAAAATCCAGCGCCACGACGCATGCTGCACGATAAAGCCGCCCAGCAGCGGACCAATTACGGTGGCTAAACCGAATACGCCACCAAACAGGCCCTGATATTTACCGCGATCTTGCGGTGGAATCACATCGGCGACCGCCGCCATGCTCACCACCATCAACCCGCCGCCGCCTAAGCCTTGCAGCGCGCGGGTGAAAATCAGCTGCTCCATATTCTGCGCCAGACCGCACAGCGCAGAGCCGATCAGGAATAGAATCACCGAGATTTGCAGCACGGTTTTACGGCCAAACAGATCGCCAAACTTGCCGTACAGCGGCACCACAATAGTGGAAGCCAGCATATAGGCGGTGACGATCCACGACAGGCGATCGAGCCCGCCCAGTTCGCCGACGATAGTCGGTAATGCAGTGGAGACGATGGTTTGATCCAGCGCCGCCAGCAGCATCACCAGTAATAAAGCGCTCATCAGCAGGCGTACGGAAGGAGGATTATCCTGCCCGCCGCCCGACTGAGGCGCGAGTGTTTGGGGTTTCATAACAGACACCAATTGAAATTAATTAAATACCTAATTAATATTGATCGCAGTCTGACACGAATCAAGTGAGCGAGTAAAGATGACCGCACGAAAAGTCCCTGCTGACGAAATGGCCAACGCCGCCAAACCCCGCCGTCCTGGCCGTCCACGCGGTGGCGCCATCAACGTGCAACAGCGCGAACTGCTGCTCGACATCACCTTAGCGCTGTATGCCGAAAACGGCATCGGCGAAACCTCGCTCAACGCGATTGCGCGCAAAGCGGGCGTTAGTCCGGCGATGCTCAATTACTATTTCCAGTCGCGCGAATCGCTGCTGGATATTGTGGTTGAGGAGCGTTTTTTGCCATTACGCCAGCGATTAGTGGCGCACTTTATGGATGATCCGCGTGACCCTGTCACCACATTCAGTGCCTTTATCCTTGAAGTGGCGGATATCGTCACCACGCACAACTGGTTCGCGCCGCTGTGGATGCAGGAAGTGATGCAAGGTGAAGGTGGTTTAGGGCAGCACATTAAAAAACGCTTTGGTCACGACGAACGCGATCAGGTGAAAAAACTGATTGAGGGCTGGCAGCAGCAAGGATTACTCAACCCCGATCTGGAGCCGCAACTGCTGATGACCTCAATTCTGAGTTTGGTGCTGGTACCCTTCACCCGCTTTGCCAACGATCCCGCTTACCACCGCGAAATTATTGTGCAGCATACGTTGAGTCTGTTTTGCAAGGGTATTCAGCCCACTCCGTAGGGTCGCCATTCATGGCGGTATGCTCGTCACTTAAGCGTCTTTCGGTCACCATAAATGGCGACCCTACAAAGGATTGGCGCGTTTTTCGTAGGGTGCGCATTCATGCGCACCTGCATACATATGCAAACTAATGCTTAACTGAGCGGCATTACGCCATGAATGGCGAACTGGAGTTAAGCAAATTTATCCTCTGCAAAGGATAAGTCTGCCTTTATAGCTCGCCTGCAAAAATAATTTTTCACCCCACCGAAACTTTCCTCCCTGCTCCAGCGAACTGAATTACTGAGACATCCAAATCGGAACTCCCATTCATCGCAGGAGCAGAAAATGAAACGCATCAAATCCCTCGTATGTACCCTGACCATGACCGCCGCATTGGGTCTGTCCGCCTTCAACGCCGGTGCCGCATTGCCGGTGGGCGCGAAAGCACCGAACTTTGAACTGCAGGGCGCGTTAGCTGGTAAGCCGTTGACCTTTTCACTGCAAAACGCCTTAAAGAAAGGCCCGGTGGTACTCTATTTCTTCCCGGCAGCGTTTAGCGCAGGCTGCACCATTGAAGCACATGATTTCGCTGAAGCCACCGATAGCTTCGCCAAAATGGGCGCGACTGTGGTGGGTGTAACCGCCGGTAATACCGATCAGGTCAGTGATTTCTCCAAACTGGAGTGCCGCGATAAATTCACCGTCGCCGCCGATCCTGGCGCGAAAGTGGCGGCGCAGTATCAAACCACCATGCAGATGAAAGGCAAAACCTTGTCCGACCGTACTTCGTATGTGATCGCGCCCGATGGCAACATTCTGCTGAGTTACACTGACAGAAACCCAGACACGCACATTGAAAAAGCGATGGCCGCCGTTAAGCAATACGACGCATCTCACCCGCAAACTAACTAAGCAAAGAGGCCAGCGATGTTAACCGCCATGCTGGCCGCCTTCATCGGCGGCATCATTCTGAACTTAATGCCCTGCGTGTTTCCGGTGATCTCGCTGAAAGCGCTCGGCCTGTTGCGCCATACCGATAACGCCGCCAGCGCGCGTCGTGAAGGGATGGGCTTTTTACTCGGCGTTGTGGTGACCATGATGGCGCTGGCAGGCATCCTGCTGGCGGCACGCGCCGGTGGTGCGGCGGTTGGCTGGGGTTTCCAGCTGCAATCTCCGTTGGTGATCGCCTTGCTGTCGCTGGTGATCCTCGCCGCCGCGCTTAATCTGCTCGGTGTGTTTGAAGTGGGCTTATCGGTACAACGCGTCGGATCGGTTGACGTTGGTCGCGGTGCCTTTACACGCTCAGCGTTGACCGGTGCGCTGGCGATTATCGTCGCCACGCCGTGCGCCGCACCTTTTATGGCGAGCGCCATCGGTTATGCGCTGGTGCAGCCGCCCGCCGTCGCCTTAGTGATCTTCTTTGCGCTGGCCATCGGATTCGCCGCGCCTTTCACGCTGGTATCGCTGTTCCCGGCGCTGGCTAAATTCCTGCCGCGTCCCGGCGCATGGATGGATGTGTTAAAACGCGGTCTGGCGTTCCCGATGTTTGGTGCTTACGCCTGGCTGGTGTGGGTGTTGGCGCAGCAAGCGGGAAGCGCGGCACTGGCAACCTTACTGACAGCCTCGGTGATAGTAGCCTTCGCCGGTTGGCTGTACGGCATGGCGCAACATCGCCACTTTGCCGGGAAAAGTCACAAGGTGCTGTATGCCGTTACGGCGGTGCTGATCATCGCCGTAATCGCACCGCTTCCTGGCCTTATCAAACCCGGCGCTGGTCTGGCAGGCGATCAGCTGACGGCAGAAGTGACCAAAGCCAAATGGACGCCACAGGCGGTTGAAGCGCAGCGAGGTCACGGTAAAGCTATATTTGTCGATTTCACTGCATCCTGGTGCATCACCTGTCAGGTGAATGAGAAAACCTCGCTTTCAACCCAGGCCGTGAAAGATGCCATCGCCAAAACCGGCACGCTGTACATGGTGGCAGATTCCACTAAATTTAATCCGGACGTGGATGACACCATGAGTGAGTTCGGTCAGGGCGGATTACCGATGTATCTGGTTTACCCTGCCGATGGCGGACCGCCGAAAGTGCTGCCGCAGGTGCTGACACCGAGTATTGTGGTGAACGCGCTGAACCAGGCGAGCAAGAAGGCGTAAGAACAACAAGGCGGATTATGCAAACAAGCGATAGCGCGCGCGAAAGTTGGCCCGTGCTGATGGAACAGGCGCAGGCGGGCGATCAGCTCGCCTACACCCGACTGCTGAAAGCGCTGGTGCCGGTGATTCGCGCGCAAACACGCAAACAGATCGCCGATAACGCACTGGTAGAAGATGTGATTCAGGATGTGCTACTGACGGTGCATCGGGTGCGTCACACCTATGATCCTGCCTACCCTTTTTTACCCTGGCTGATGGCGATTATCTCGGCGCGCGCCATTGATGCGCTGCGGCGACGTGGGCGCCATCAGCAGTGGGAAATTAACGACGACGCGATGCCGGAAGTGGCCAGTCCGCCCGACGCACCACAGCAGGAGACGCAGGAAGAGCTGGCCGGCTACCTGCGCCAGCTGCCCTCGCGTCAGCGCGACATTGTCGAACATGTTCATCTGCGCGAAATGAGCCTGACGGAAGCAGCCGCGCATAACAATCTGAGTGTTGCAGCGGTGAAATCGCTGTTGCACCGCGCGCTGACCAATCTGCGCCGTTTTGGAGCCAATCATGACCGATCATGACCTGTTAATTGAAAAACTCGGGCGCGAGATGCGGCCCGTTAAACCGCTGCGATCCACTGGCAGGCGTGTCTTCACATGGCTGCTACTGGCGTTACCTTGTGGCATCGCCGCCAGCTTTTTGGTACAGCGCAGTTTCACCGACTGGGCGCAGCCCGGCGCGTTGCAAGCGATCCTGCAGCTGGTGCTGGCGTTTATCCTCGGCACGCTTGCGATTCGTAGCGCTTTCAACATGAGCATCGCCGGACGCCGCAGTATCAGCTGGAAAGCGCTGCTGCCGATTGGCTTGCTGTGGCTCGGCATGAGCATCAGCCAGATTCCCGGAGAGGTGCCGATCGAACATGACAACGACAGCGCGCGCTGCTTTACCTTTCTGCTAGTGGTGAGCACACCGATGATGGCGCTGATGATCGCCAGCCTGCGCCGCACCCGCGCACTGCATCCGGTGCGCAGCTTAGCGATGGCGGGCTTGGGCGTTTCCTGCATGGCAGTGACGCTGCTGGCGTTTTGTCATCCGGTGCATCTGCATCCGCTGGATTTTGTCATGCATCTGGCGGCGATAGTCACGATAGTGGCGATGATGGTACTGGTGGGGAAACGTTGGGTGACGTTGCGTTAAATACGGATTAAAACGGGGGATGTAGAATCCTAATGCTCGTTAGTTAAGCGTGAATCGGTCGCCATGAATGGCGACCCTGCAATGGATTGGCGCGTTTTTCGTAGGGTGCGCATTCATGCGCACCTGCATACATATCGAATTAATGCTTAACTGAGCGCCGCCAGTTGCTGGACGTCCTGCCAAACCCCATCATCAACCGGAATCCCTTCAACCCTATTACGCTCACGTGTCGCACGTTGGCGCTGACCGGGCCAGGTGACGTGATTGAATCCCTCCGCAACCTCAGATCCATTCACATACTGCTGAATAGTCTCAGTCAATTGATCGCTGAAATCTCTGCCGCTGAGTTGCGCCGGGTCGAAGACCATAAAGATCTGGCTGGCTCCGGTGCAACTGCCTTGCTGGATAGTGTCAATTTCGGCGGTACAACTTCCGCCTGAAAGTAGAGCGGCCATCGCATCCAGCAAAATTGCCAGACCGGATCCTTTCCAGTAGCCCGTTGGCAGAATACGCATTGATTGCTCGATAGGCGCAGGATCGCTGGTCAAGTTTCCCTGCTGATCAAATCCGCCGGGATACGGCAGTTGTTCCCCGTTCAAACGCGTCACCTGCAGCTTGCCATATGAATACTGCGACATCGCCATATCCAGCACCAACGGCCCTTGCTTCCCGGGTACTGCCATCACAAACGGATTATTGCCGAGTCGGGTATTTTTACCGCCCCACGCAGGCATGCAAGATTCGGTGTTGGTCCAGCAAATTGCGGCCATTCCCTGTTCTGCCGCACGCCATCCATAGGTGCCACCCCGCATCCAATGCGTCGTGTTACGCATCGCTACCAGCCCCATGCCATGTTCACGCGCTAACTCAGTCGCGCGGTCAACGGCCAGAATGGCATTGGTAATGCCCGGCCCGCGCTGCCCATCCCACACTTCCATCACGGCCAAACTCTTGACGCGCTCCGGTACGGCGTTCGCATCAACCCAACCTTTCTTCAAATAATCAACGAAGCGTGCGACCCGATTCAGGCCGTGCGACGGAATGCCGTCGCAACTGGTTTCGGTATGAATTCGCGCGCATAACGCAGCTTGTTTCGCCCCTAGTCCAGCGTTTAATAACGCCTGCTCAATCGTAGACTGCATAGTTTCAAAGGTGATGCGTGTCATGTTGCTGGTTTCCTTTAGCAGTAAGATTTTCTGCGCGTGGATCGATGCGCTTCATAATGTCGTTTTTGCCCCATAAACTGGCCCACGGCCAGCCGGTTAGTCTTTCTGCAACCGCGCGCGTCTCTGCGGAGGCTTCGGCGGGATTTCCGCCCGCATGGCGGCGCTGAATCTCAGCAATCAGCAGCGCGTGATTGTGGCGGTTCAAACTAAAACCACGGGCGCTAAACAGTCCGACAGTCAGGAAAATTAGCGCACCAATGCCGAATACCAGCGCGATGCCGTGAATGGCTTCGGGAGGCTGACTTACTGCACCTTTACCTGCAAAACCATAGGATTGCAGTACCAGCCCGACAATAAATAGCGCTACTGCCTGCACAGCTTTACGCACGAAGGTCATCACGCCAGCAAAGATGCCCTCACGACGCTGGCCGGTTAGCATTTCATCGACGTCCGGAATAAAGCTGTAGATATTCCAGCACACGTACTGGGTACCTGATCGCCCCATTCCCATAACAATCGCTGCGCCCCAAACCATCCACATCTCCGCGCTAATGCCAAACGCATAGAAGCTGATGAACAGCGCCACGCTGATGAGCATCAAATACTGCGCAAGCTTGTAGGCCGCGCCATTACCAATGTGAATACAGAAAGGGATCCAGGCAGCGATGCAGAAGAATTGCACCACCGACATAAAGGTCATGCTGTTGGCGGCATCAATGGCGCTGTGACCCAGCACAAAAATGATGTAATACGCCAACACTGCGCCAAGCACATCAAGCGCCACATAAGCCCCGAGATACATGCCAACGTGTTGACGGAAGGTGCGCACCTGGAAAGTTGAGAGCAGCGAACGGAACAGCGCTTTCATGTCACGTTTGAACTCAACCGGCGCGGGCTTCTCGGTGATCTCGATGGCGCGTTCCCAGGTGAAGAAGTAAAGCCCAAAAATTACGATGGCGAACAGCGTGGCAAAGATGACTGCCATATACAGGAACGATGAGGAGGCATTATCACCCAGCACTGCAATAATTGCGCCCGGCAGCCAGGCGGCAAGAATGCCGGCTCCCATTGAGAAGAACATGCGCACGCCAGTCAGACGTGAGCGCACGTGGAAATCGTGAGCCATTTCCGCCGCAAGGGTTTCGTAAGGTACGATGACCAGCGTGTAGCAGGCATAAAAAAGGATGTAAGTAGCGAGATAGTAGGCAAACCCCATGTCGCTGACCCACATGATGATGTAACTGAAAAACACCAGCGGTGCGCCAATCAGGAAGAAAAAGCCGCGACGACCGAAACGCTGCCCAAGCCGATTACGCCAGAAGTTGTCGGTCACGTAGCCCATCAGCGGATCAAAAAATGCATCTAGCAAGCGCGCAAAAGCAATAACTGCACCTGCTTCTGCTGGGCTTAATCCGCCATAGGTGGTGTAGAAATACATCAGCCACAGGCCAAGAATCGTAAAACTTCCGCCACCAAAAACATCGCCGCCGCCATAGGCCAGCATGTTTCTTAATTTGATAGGTTTCTCTTCCGAACGGTTAATCATCAGCAGCACCTTGTCAGGAGTTATGTCTTAAGGATTGACCCTTGACTAACTGCCATACAAGAATGTTTCGAATGTTTTGTGAGGGCTGACAAAATTTCAGCGGATCGATTCGACTAAATTGTGACCGGCAAGACGTTTCTGAAATACTGATGGAAATACAGGGTAACGAAGGAATGGATTCAATTTACCAACAAAAACTAATCGTAATGACTTGCTTCAGGTTGTAAATGTTTCGCTTCTAAACTATACAATAATAGCAACTCAACTTTCTCTCTAACCCAAGGATCAGTATGAAAAAGTTAATTTTAGGCTTAGTCGTAAGCGCTTTATCATTCAGCTCATTTGCCGCGCAACTGATGACCAAGGTCGAGTTTGAAAAAGTAAAAGATCAGTATGTCGAGGTTGGCAACATTTCCACTTCAGGGGAAATGGATGCCGCCAGTGCCAAAGAAGAGCTGTCTAAAATGGCAGATGAGAAAGGCGGCGACATCTATATCGTGACGTCCGCGAATACCAATAACAAAATTTATGGTACTGCAATCGTCTACAAGAAAAAGTAATTGCAAAAACTGCCTCAGCATGAATATGACTTATGCTGAGGCAGTCGTTTTCAAATGCAATAACCTTGACGTAGGGTCGCCATTCATGGCGACCGATACATGCTTAACTGAAAAACATTAAATCATCTCTGTTTTATTAATGATCAAGATACAGATAATGAACCCAGCTGGTCATGCGGAGCAATACTTTACGCATCACTGAAACATGGGAAAAGTGATCGGAATAAACAGCAACCTGCGCAAAAATACCATCCGGCAACGCATCGACTGCCGCATCAGGATCCAATTCAACCACTGCCAGCACGCCATCCGAACCGGGATCAATGGTTAAAGATTGCAAGGTTCCCTGAGCCTGATAAGTACCGCCCGAAACCACCGGAATAATTCTCAGCAGTTTTGCGCTGAATACTTGCCCTGGTAGCGCATTAAATACCACTTCCGCTTCGTCACCGGGCGTTAAACGCAATAACGAATTTTGTCGAAACTGTGCAATAACCTGACGCTTCTGTTCGGGTATAAAAATCATCACTGGCCGCAATGGCAATGAAGATGCGAAAGAACCGGGACGAATTAACACCTGCGTTACGTATCCATCACTCGGCGCACGAATAATCGTTTGATCAAGGTTATATTGCGCCTCAGCTAACTGAGCTCTCAGGCTGACAATCTGCGATTGCTCACCGCCAACCATGCTATCCAATTGGCTTTTTATCTGCCTTTGTTCAGCAACTGATCCTTTTACCAAAGCATCCTGCGCGAGATAGTTTTGCCTTGCATCATCAATATCTTTTTCAGAAAACGGATTTACGCGGGCTTTACTGCCGGAAAGATAACGCTGGTAATTTTTGTATAACCGATCTCTTTCAGCACTCACATTTGAGGTATTCGCCAGGGACTCCTCTAATTGCCCACGTAACACCTGAATATTATGGATGGCAGTGACGAGGTCAGCATTCAACCTGTCGACGCGCGCTTTAAACAAGGTTTGATCAAGGCGGAAAAGCATATCCCCCTTTTTAATCCGCATATTTTGTTTGTCAGTGACTTCGGTGACAATACCGGTCACTTGCGGTGTCACAGGGATGGCGATAACGGCTTTTTGTGCCAGCGAAGTATAGGGATGATTA
The DNA here is from genome assembly GCF_024707505.1 of Pantoea sp. SOD02. GTDB lineage: Bacteria > Pseudomonadota > Gammaproteobacteria > Enterobacterales > Enterobacteriaceae > Pantoea > Pantoea symbiotica. The sequence continues at coordinate 695,468 of NZ_CP102605.1, forward strand.
TAATTCATTAACAATATCAGGCCGCTGACCAGCACAATACCGCCTAATGCTGCTGTTGGGACTGTCCATTTATTTACCGGTATTCTGAATATTTTGAAAACGGCCCATGCCAGAGCGACATAGGTCAATATAATCAGTAAGTCCATATGTCACCCCTTTGGAGAATCCCGGTCTGCCGTCACTTTTTGTTCCAACGCCGTTATACGTTGTTCCAGTGACGCGTTCCCACCTTCCATTCCCCAGCCTCGATCTGGCCGGTAAAGCGTGGCCCAAATCCATAAAAACGGCCATAAGACGTGGAGTGTAAACAGGCTAACCCAACCCGCGACGTGTATTGCATCCGCGTGCGGATGATTACGTGATTTTGCAATGAGATAAGGGATATCGTGGAGCACAATTATCCCGTAAAAGATGACAAGAAAAACAAACACCAAAACCCCAAGTGCAAAGTAGTTAAGAAACATACCAGCCTCGAATTTAAGAGATGCGTAGGATCAATATAGACCGCATTATTTTTCCTGAACATTTAATTAGAAAAATAAATTATTCAGCGCTCAAAATAAATAGCAGACTATGGATTTAACGTGTACAAGATAATTTATATTGTACAACTTAAACTGCAAAAGTGAGGATAGTGATGATAGGAATAAAATCAGTTGAATGAGCATGTTAATGAATAAAAAATCATTAATTACTTATAGGGATATAAACTAATCATAGGCAGGATGTGACTTACGTTATTTATATTTTCACCTCAACGCGTTTAGCGCAGGCTTTGCGATCAATACCGGATGTTATGTATATAGGTGCGCATGAATGCGCACCCTACGAAAAACGCGCCAATCCTTTGTAGGGTCGCCATTCATGGCGACCATTTTACGCTTAACTAACGTGCATTCGGCCCGGCAAGCCGCCATTTTCTATCAACCGAACGTTACTGCGGAATCACCTTCTCCGCTTTCAAACGATCAAACAGCTGAGTGAATGAATCGAGCGTTGAACGATAACCGGTGAAGCCCGCTTTGCGGCTCTTGCTCATGTCAGTGAAGGCTTCCATCGGACGGCCCAAATCTGCATCGGTGTGCCACCAGGATGCCAGTTTAGTGATATCGGCCTCACGCAACTGATAACGCGCCGCCACTTCGCGCCACGCTTCAGCGGCATCCTGCATGCGCCCTTCCAGCGGCATCATCTGCGTCGGATACGCTGCTGCTTCCACGCCAAAATAGGCCGCCAGACGTGGCCACAGCCAGTTCCAGCGGAACACATCGCCGTTCACCGCGTTGAAATCCTGATTGGCCGCTTCTGCCGCCGTGGCGGCCCACAGCAGCTGTTCCGCCAGTAAACCGGCATCGGTGACATCGGACACACCATTCCACTGCTCGGGCGAACCTGGGAAGATAAACGGCAAACCTTGCTCGCGGCACAGCGTGGCGTACACCGCCAGCGTCTGGCCCATATTCATCGCGTTACCCAGCGCAAAACCGACGATGGAGTGCGGGCGGTGCACGCTCCAGCGATAGCCATATTTCTCCGCACCGGCAAACACTTCGTCTTCCTGCGCGTAATAGAAGTTATCGACCGGCTGACGTCCCTGCTCTTCGCGGAATGGCGTCACCGGCACTGCGCCTTTGCCATAGGCTTCGAATGGGCCGAGATAATGCTTCAGGCCGGTCACCAGCGCCACATGCGCGCCATTCTGACGCTCACCCAGCGCTTCAATCACGTTACGCACCATGCCGCCATTCACGCGGATATTCTCTTTCTCATTTTCCTGACGCGACCAAACGCTGAAGAACAGCGCATCCGGCTTCTCTTGCGCCAGCGCGGCACGCACCGCGTCGGCATCCGTCAGATCGGCGGTCAGGCTGCGGCAACCTTCAGGCACAGCGCCACGTCCGCGTGATAAACCGCTCACCTGCCAACCTTCGCGCTGCAATTTTTCTGCCAGCGCACGTCCAATCACGCCGCTGATGCCAACAATCAATGCCTGCTTTTGCATTTCAATTCTCCTCAGTTTCAGTAATGATGAGTTTAATTGAGAATTAAATTCCCATCTCTGGCATTAATTCACGGCATTCACAACCTGAGTTCACGAATCCATGCACGATCAGCGCCTGAAAGATATCGTTCCCTTTGTTGCCAGCGTCGAGAGCGGCAGCTTTGCCGCCGCCGCTGAGCGCTTGCATCTCACCGGTTCGGCAGTAAGCAAAAGCGTCACGCGGCTGGAAACCCGTCTCGGCTCACGGCTGCTGGAGCGCACCACCCGCAGCCTGAAACTCACCGATGCCGGTAACGCCTATTACCAAACCTGTTTACGCATTATGGAGGAGCTGACAGAAGCCGAAGCGGTGCTGGCGGCGCAGCGCACCATTCCTTCCGGGCGCTTACGCTTAGCGGTGCCGAACACCTATGGACGTCTTGGCGTGATGCCGCTGCTGATTCCGTTTTGCCGCCAGCATCCGGATGTAGAGCTCAATCTGACGTTTTCGGACCGCTTTATCGATCTGTTTGATGAAGGGATTGATGTTGCGGTGCGCATTGGTGGCTCACCGGACCTGCCCGCCTCGCTGGGCTGTCGTCAGATGGGCCGCGAACGCATGGTGTTTTGCGCGTCACCGGATTATCTGGCGCGCGTGGGTCGGCCCAACAGCGAAGCCGAATTGTTGCAGCATCAGGCGATCATGTATGAACGCGTCGATGGCAGCACCAAGCCGTGGCTGTTTACTACGGAAGATGGCTATCCGCACTGGCGTAACCTGCCGCACCGCATGGCGCTGGGTGATGTGGATGCGCAGATGCAGGCGCTGTGTGCCGGATTGGGCGTGGCGCAGATGCCATCGTGGCTGGTACGTGAACCGCTGGCGCGCGGCGAGCTGGAGATTATTCTGCCCGAGCAGCAGCCGGACGGTTTGGCCTTAACGCTGATCTGGCCGCGTCGCAAGCAGCTGCTACCGAAGGTGGATGCGCTGCTGGCGGCGTTGGAGGGATTACAGATCCGGTAGATTCCAAACACGCTTTAAGGTCGCCATGAATGGCGCCCCTACGGGATTTGTAGCGATGGTGAGTCAGGAAAATGCATAGTTGCTGCAGCGCGGGTGTTGAGGCGACATCCTAACCCGCTGAGCGAATGAGGGATTCCAGGGCGAGCCGCATGGATGCGGCGAGAGGTGGCGCTGAGCAGGAGCGAATCGACACCGGTCCGTCAGGAATCGTGAATGAGTGAAGGTACCGCGAAGCGGCGGGTTGGGCTGGCGCAGGGCCCGGGAGTGCAGAGGGCGTGGCCAGACGCCCTCTGCTCGGTCGCCGCACCAGGGTACTGCAACTGCCTCAGCAAATGGCGAATGAAAGTCGCTCTGCGCTTAACTGAGCGGCATTATGCCATTCATGGCGACCAGCCCAAACACCGCACCTAACGGTGATTCAACCTGCGCGACAACCTGTCACCAAAAAACTGCAGCACTGTCACCAGCGCCACCAGCACCACAATAACCGTCAGCATCACCTGCATATCAAAACGCTGATAACCGTAGCGATACGCCAAATCCCCCAACCCACCCGCGCCAATCGCACCTGCCATTGCCGAGGCGTTAATCATCGTCACCAGCGTAATGGTAAATCCGCTGACAATGCCGGGCCGCGCTTCGGGCAGCAACACATGCCAGATAATATGCCAGCGATGGAAACCCATCGCCTGCGCCGCTTCGGTCAGCCCTTTATCCACTTCGCGCAAACTCACTTCGGCGATGCGCGCAAAGAACGGCGTCGCAGCCAATGTCAGCGGCACCACTGCCGCCCACACGCCGTAGGTGGTGCCGACGATCCAGCGAGTAAACGGAATCAGCGCCACCATCAGAATTAAAAACGGGATCGAGCGGAACAGGTTCACCACCCAGCCCAGCACGCGATTCAGCAGCGGGTTGGGAAACAGATCGCCGCGTCCGGTCACTACCAGAATCACCGCCATCGGCAAACCCAGCGCCAACGCCAACAGCGACGACACGCCCACCATCAGCAGCGTATCCAGCAGCCCAATCCACAAACGATCAATAGCCAGTGACATAGCCCGGTATCTCCAGTTGATCCGTAATCGGGGTTAACAGCGTCCGCGCGGCGTCCGCGTCATGCTGTGCATCGAGCAGCAGCAACATTTGCCCGGTCGGTTTGCTATCCACCCACTCCACCGCGCTATAAATAAGCGTCAGCTCCCCGCCAACTCGCGCACTCAGCGCCGCTAAATCCGGCTGCGCGCCTTGCCCGGTGTAGCGTAAACGCACCAACAAGCGTGAATCTCCACGCTCGCGCGTCGGCGTCAGCAGCGGTTGAATGGCTTCCGGCAACGCGCTGAACTGCGGATTTAGCAACTGGCGCGTAGTTTCTTGCTGCGGATCGCTATACACCTGCCACACCGGCCCGCGCTCAATGATTTCGCCCTGATCGATCACCGCCACCTGATGACAGAGATCGTGCACCACATCCATTTCATGAGTAATCAGCACGATGGTGATGTGGCGCTGTTGATTGATCTTCTTCAGCAGCGCCAGAATCGAGCGCGTGGTTTCCGGATCGAGCGCCGACGTGGCTTCATCACACAGCAGCAGTTCCGGATCGTGCACCAGCGCGCGCGCAATGCCGACGCGCTGCTTCTGCCCGCCGGATAGCTGCGCAGGCCACGCGTGCTGGCGCTGTTCAAGGCCGACCAGCGCCAGCAGTTCATCCACTTTGCGCCGCCGCTCCGCCGCAGGAACGCCCGCGACTTTCATCGGCAGCTCAATGTTTTCCCGCACCGTTTTTGCCGATAGCAAATTGAAGTGCTGAAAAATCATGCCGGTACCGCGTCGCCAATCCACCAGTTGACGATCGCTCAGCGTGCCGAGATCGATACCGTCAATCACCACCTGACCGCGAGTGGGATTTTCCAGCCGATTAAGGCAGCGAATCAGCGTCGATTTCCCCGCGCCGCTGCGCCCAATGATGCCGAAAATCTCGCCGCGCTTAACCTGCAGATCGACGGCTTTCAGCGCGTCCTGAGTCTGTCCCGGATAGCGTTTACTCAAGCCACGAATCTGCACGTGGATTTTCCCTGCCGTCTCAGCCGTCGGTGACAGCAGCGCATCGCGCTCGCCGGGTAGCGTCAGGCTCACCATGCTTACTGGCTCCAGCCCGGCTGATACAGCTTGCCGTAGAAATCATCAAGTTTGGCGCGCACCACCGGCGAATGCTGGTAGATATCAACGAACTTCGCCAGGCGCGGATCGTTCTGATGACCGTCACGGATCACGAACTGAATCACGTATTCCGGATGCTCTAGCCCATCAAACAGCAGCGCACTGTTTGGGTCGATGGTCTTCGACAGACGCAGATAGTGTGGATAACCCTGCGCTAAATCGACTTCATCCAGCGAACGCGACAGCTGCACCGCCTCCACTTCAATAATCTTCAGATGCTTCGGATTGCTGACGATGTCATCCACGGTAGATTTGAGGCCCGCGCCTGGTTTTAAAGTAATCAGCCTGGCTTTTTGCAGCAGCAGCAGGCCGCGCGCGCCGTTAATCGGGTCGTTGGCAATCGCCACCGTGCCGCCATCGGGAATCTGGTCAATCGCGGTATGTTTCTTCGAATAGAGACCGATGTTATTGATGATCGCTGGCGCGAACGGCACCAGATGGAATCCGCCCTGCTGATTGGCGTTCTCAAGGAACGGTTTGTGCTGGAACAGGTTCACGTCGATATCACCGTTTTCCACGCTGACGTTCGGCGCGGTCCAGTCGGTGAACTCCACCAGCTCAACGTTTAAGCCTTGTTTCTTAGCTTCGGCAACGGCGGTTTCCAGCGGCGGCGCAAAGGCGGCGGTAGTGCCGACTTTCAGCGGTCCGCTGTAGTTTTCGGCGGCGACGGCGCTAAACGCCAGCAGTGCGACGCTGGCAGCCAGCGCAAAATGACGTGCAATGTTCATATCAGATCCCTGAGGTTAAATTAACGAAGGTTAACGCCGTCGCGCCAGCGCGCCGCCGGATGGCGATCGGGCAAGCGGTCCTGCTGTTGAAAAATTTTCTGCCGTAACGAACCGGGCTGATACGCGGTCTTGAAGCGGCCGCGCTGCTGTATTTCCGGCACCACCAGATCGATAAAATCGCGGTAGCTCTGCGGATTGAGGATGCGCGTCAGGTTAAAGCCGTCGATATCGCCTTCATCGATCCACGTTATCAACGCATCCGCGACCTGACTCGGATTACCGACGATCAGCGGATAGCGGCTGCCCATCGCGTGCTGCTCCAGCAAACGACGGCGCGTCCAGCCGCTGAAAGCTTTGCTCACTGATTCAATGGCACGCGTGTCGCCGGTTTGAATCGGCTCATCCAGTTCGAACGCCGCCAGATCCAGGCCAATCGAGCTGGAGAAGTGCGCGATACCGGCTTCAGGGCTGGCGTATTCGAGATAGTTTTTATGCTTCTCCTGCGCTTCGCGTTCGGTGGGCGCGACAATCACGCTGACGCCCATAAAAATGCGCAGATCGTCAGGATGGCGTCCGGCAGCCACCGCCGCCTGACGCAAACGCGTCGATTGCTCGCGCATTGCGGCAGGTGACGCGGCATTGACAAAGCTGCACTCGGCGTGACGTCCGGCGAACTGCACGCCGCGCGCCGAGGAACCGGCCTGGAACAGCAGCGGCGTACGCTGCGGCGACGGGCTGCTCAGGTGATAACCTTGCACCTGATAAAACTCGCCCTGATGATTGATTTGATGGATTTTGCTGGCATCGGCGTAGCGCCGATGGGCTTTATCCTGCACCAGCGCATCATCCTGCCAACTGCCTTCCCATAACTTGTAGGTGACATCGAGAAACTCATCGGCCTGATCGTAGCGGCGGTCGTGCGCCAGCAGCTGTTGCTGGCCCATGGCACGCGCGGCGCTATCGAGATAACCGGTAACGATGTTCCAGCCGATGCGCCCTTTGGTCAGGTGATCGAGTGTGGAAAGCCGGCGTGCGAACGGATACGGCGCTTCATAACTCAGGTTGGCGGTCACGCCAAAACCCAGATGTTGTGTCACGCTGGCCATGCCGGAAATCAGCATTAGCGGATCGTTTACCGGCAGCTGAATCGACTCTTTAGCGGTCAGGCCAATGCCTTGCTGATAGACGTCATACACGCCGAGAATGTCGGCGATAAACAGCCCATCAAACAGCCCGCGCTCCAGCAACCGCGCCAGATCCAGCCAGTAATCCAGCGAGTTGAAATCCACCGAACGATCCTGCGGATGCGTCCACATACCGTGATGAATGTGCCCAACGCAGTTCATATTGAACGCGTTAAGCAGAATCTGTTTTTGACTCATATCGTCCCCCGACGCGGCGGCAACACGCCATTCAGCAGATAGTTGCCGATTGCCGGATATTTCCAGCGCACCGGATCGTGCAAGGTGTGGGTGCGCGCATTGCGCCAGTGGCGGTCGAAGTTGTTTTCGCGCAGGCTGGAACGCGATCCGCCGAGTTCAAACAGCAGATTGCTGGCCTCCAGCGACACTTCCGTGGTCCAGGCGCGCGCTTTCGCGACTTCCACCGACGCCAGCGCCACGTTTTCGGCACTGGGATCGCGCTGCGCCACGTCAACCGCATCACCGGCAATCGCCAGCAGTGCATCGCCCGCGCTCAGACGTGCGGCCAGACGACCGGTGCGATCGAGCGTCAACGGATCGTCGCTGGCGCGTTCGACGCCGCTGTCCGGCCATGGTCGCGCGCGCTGACGCAGAAAATCGAGCATGTCTTCAAACGCCGCCCGCGCAATGCCCTGATCGATAGCCGCATGCATAATCTGCGCGAATGGCCCAACGGTGCTCGGACGCTCAAATGCCGTCTGGAACGGCACCACATCCTCTGGCCCAATCGCCACATCGCGGAACTGCACGCTGCCGCTGCCGGTGGTGCGCTGACCAAAACCGCTCCAGTCATCAATCACGTTAACGCCATGCTGATGGCGCGGCACAAACACCAGCTGCTCTTTGCCGTCATCGGCAATCGCCAGCGTCGGAATACGGTCGGCATACAGCGCGCCGGTGCAGTAAAACTTGTTGCCGTTGAGGCGCAATCCTTCCGCCTGCTGTGAAACCGCCGTGGAACGCTGATGCGCGGCAGGCGAACTGAATTCCGCCAGCGCATTACCGTGATGCACGCCATCCAGCACCTCTGCGTAGAGCCACTGTTTCTGCGCCTCGCTGCCGTTGATGCGCAGCACTTCCAGCGCGTAAAAATGGTTCTGCGGCACCTGACCAATCGATCCGTCGGCGGCGCTCAATATCACGAAAATCCCGGCCAGTTCGGCGGTAGAAATCTCAATGCCGCCAAAGTCACGCGGCACGGTGATGGCACCGAGCCCGGATTGAAACAGCTGCTGCAATTCAGCGTGCGGCAGTTCACGTTCGCGGTCGCGCTGGGCTGAACCGGCACGAAAACGTTCCGCCAGTTCCTGCGCGACCTGCAAGGCCTGTTGGGCATGGGTGATGCGCGATGCGCGCTGTTTGGGCGATACCTGCGTCATGGTTGCTCCTTAAATCCACGCATGACGCGCAGGCAGCGCATCATTGAGGTAATAGTTGCCGATAGCGTGGGTTTTCCAGCGCACCGGATCGTGCAAAGTGTGGGTGCGCGCATTGCGCCAGTGACGATCGAGTCCGTGGCGCAGCAAAGTGCCGCGGCTGCCGCCCCATTCCAGCAGTTTCTCGCTGGCCCGCAGCGCCACTTCGGTGGTGAGTACTTTAGCTTCCGCTACCGCAATCGAGGCGCGCGCGCAGTTTTCGGCGGTCAGCGCCTGTTGATCGATGCTGTCAAGCACGCGGGCGGCACGCGTTAGCAGTGCGTTGGCGGCGCTCAGTTCGGTGCTGATGCGGCCCACATCGGCGAGGATGTAGGGATCGTCGGCATTGCGGCTGACATTGGCATCCACCCAAGGTCGCGAGCTGCTGCGCACAAACTCCAGCGCCTCATCCAGCGCGCCTTGCGCAATGCCTGCATCAATCGCCGCCTGAATCAGCTGGGAAACCGCACCGCGCAGCGTCGGTTTTTCGGCTGCGGGCAGCGACATCAATAACGCCGAATCTACCGCAACCTGCTGCAGTTTCACCGTGCCGCTGGCGGTGGTGCGCTGGCCGATACCGGACCAGTCATCAATAATCTCTACGCCCGATGCTGGCAGCGGAATAAAGGCCATCTTCGGCTGCTGATCGTGCATTGCGGTGGTGACCAGAATGTCGGCGAACAACGCGCCAGTGGAGTAGAACTTCTCGCCGGTGAGCTGCAGGCCCTGTGACGTTGTCACCAGCTGTGCCTGCACATCACGCGTGTGTTTGGTGTTTTTCTCCGGCCCGCCGTTGCCAAGACGCTTGCCCTGCACCACCGCGCTCAGCAGTTGCTGCTGTTGCGCCGCCGAACCTTCGCCGAGGATGAACTGAATCAGACCAAAGTGGTTTTGCGGGATCTGCCCCAGCGACGGATCGCTGGCGGAGATCAGACGAAACACCTCGGCCATGGTTTGGTACGACAAACCTGCACCGCCAAATTCGCGTGGCACGCTGATGCTGCCAAGTCCCAACGCGGTGAACTGGTTGAGCAGCGCGATGGGATAGATGCGTTGCTGATCGCGTTCAACTGCGCCGCCTTTTGCCTGCTCGGCCAGATGGCGTGCGGCAGCGATGGCTTGTTCATCGCTATTTAATACCGCCGCGCGGTTAATAATCTCGTCACTGTTTTGCGTCATAGCTGATTTCACTTTTACTGCACAGCGAAGTGTAAGCCTGCACTGAAAAAGTCAGCAGGCCGTGGAATGAATAACGGATTGAAAGCGATGATAATCAGCGGGGTTAAAACAAGTAAATAGCGCGGTTATGCTATATCCGGCAATGTGTTGCCATTATTAAGCTATGGATTTAATTAAGCACAACAACAGGCTAGCAGCGGCGCTGCGGGCAATTAGCGAGTATAAAAAAGCGGCGAGTAATTCTTAAGATCAAATAACGCAATCAAAATTTAAATAATGCATATCCCGTAGGGTCGCCATTAATGGCGACCTCATAGCATTGTGCGGAATTTTACAAGGTCACCATAAATGGCGACCCTACGGAATTGTGCGGGATTATATAAGGTCGCCATTAATGGCGACCCTACGATTTTATATTTGTGCATCAAACTGCGCGGCGGCGAAACTTTGGGTGAATTCGTTTTTCGCGCTGTGCGGGATCTGCACGCTATCGATCAACTTCGCCAGCTGATAGGTTTGCACCGTCTCATTTTGCGTCAGCTGCTGGGAATAATTCGCGGTCAAATCGCCTTTCTTATTCTGCGTCACCGAAGTCTGGCTGCGCTCTTCGTCATCAATCAAATGGTACTTATAGTTTTGCGACGACTTCTGTTCGGTCAATTTCACCGCCGAGGCAGAATCCAGCGCGGTGTGGAAGCTGGCCTTGAGTTTAAACAGCGTTTGCTGGGTCAAATCCTGGGTATCGCCATGCGTTTGCGAAGCGGTTTTTTGCGCCACGTTCAGTGAGAAGGTGTCTTGCTCTTCTGGCTTATATGGATTTCCGGAAACCGGCGTCTGCTGATACGTAGCCGAGAAGTCCGCCAATCCGCTGATCGCGCCGTTCTTCGCCGCATTGGCATCAATTGACTTCACGCGCTGGGTATTGATGCTTTCCGCCGCTTTACCTTCGGTGGTATTGAGCGCGCGGAAGCTGTCTTTAAACAGTGTCAGCATGTCACTATCGCCATGGCCGCGCGAAGCTGCCTGATCGAATTTGCTGCTCCACTGATCCAGTGCCGCCGCCTGCTGTGCCGCGCTGCCCGCCTGGGTCAGTTTCGACATATCAGTATCAAGTTTGATGCTGACATCGCCGTTATGGAAACCAAGCCAGCGCTCCTGATCGTCGGCATGCAGATTCAGAGATTGCGTGACGTTATTGCCATTCCGCAGATCGGTCTTCAAATCGACGCTTTTCAGCACTGAACTATCAAACTTCATCAGATCGCTGATATCAAGTTTGGTGGTGCTGCCATCCAGGCCATCCAGCGCTTTTTGCAAGCCTGCTGACAGTTGCCCCATCGCTGCCGCTTCATCATTGCTCAGCTGGCCGCCGCTGGTTTTTAGCTCCACCACCAAGCCGCCCTGCTGACGCGTCATCTGCAAACTCACCTGCACGCCAGATTGCGTAGTGATGGTCAGTGCCAGCGCACTTTGGCTGCTGTTCTTTGCGCCGCTCACCGCTTCGGTCGCTGGCACGCTCAAGGTTACGTCGCCGCGATTGCTGGCCAGATTGCTCAGTAAGGTGCTGCCGAGACCGTTCATGCCGACGCCGCTGGCATGTGCGGCACCGTTGAGCTGCGCTTGCAGGCTGCTGGTGACATCAACGGAACTTTTGACCTGCGCGGGCTCGATTTTGTAAATAGCAGCGATGGCGTCACTCGCCTCGCTGAAGGTGACTTTGGTGGACGCCTCCGCCGTCAGGGCGTTTTGCGCGGATTTGTTGTTTACCGCTGGCGTCACCACCGCATTCGATGCGATTAAATTTCTCAGTACGCTGCTGCCAATCCCATTTAGCATGAAAATAATCCTCGTTGTGTACTATTCCTGAGTGTTATCGGCGTATTAGTGAGCAGCTTTAGCAACCTTTACATTATTCGGTCGCCATAAATGGCGACCCTACTGTAGGGGCGCCATTCATGGCGACCTTCTCACCACAACCTCCCAACCTGTCATTCCAGACATATCATCTGTCCGCCTAAACACAGCCGCACTTCACGCAGTGACTTACGTTATTCATCAACACATCTCTCACTCACGAGGTAAGGTCACGATGAACAACCTGCATTACAAAAGCTTGCTGGAAATTGGCCGCATGATTCAGTCGGGCGAAATCTCTTCGGTGGAGGTCACACAAACCCTGCTGACGCGTATCGACACGCTCGATCGCGACTTGCACAGCTACTTCTACGTGATGCGCGACAGCGCGCTGCAACAGGCGGCTGAAGCCGACGCCGAAATCGCCCAGGGCAAAATGCGCGGACCGCTGCACGGCGTACCCATCGCGCTCAAAGATCTGATCTGGACAAAAGATGCGCCCACCAGCCACGGCATGATCATCCACAAAGATCGTTACCCAACTGAAGACTCTACCTTGGTGGAGCGCTTTCGCGCGGCAGGTGCGGTGATTCTCGGCAAGCTGACGCAAACCGAAAGCGCCTTCGCCGATCACCATCCTGACATCGCCCGTCCCAATAATCCGTGGGGCAGCGCGCTGTGGACCGGCGTCTCCTCCAGCGGATCCGGCGTCGCCACCGCCGCAGGTTTATGCTTCGGCTCGATTGGCACCGATACCGGCGGTTCGATTCGTTTTCCCTCCAACGCCAACGGCCTGACCGGCATTAAACCGACGTGGGGCCGCGTCACGCGTCACGGTGCCTGTGAACTGGCGGCATCACTGGATCATGTCGGTCCGATGGCGCGTAACGCCGCCGATGCCGCCGCCATGTTGCAGGCAATTGCCGGTCGCGATGACAAAGATCCCACCTCCAGCAGCGAACCGGTGCCGGATTATCTGGCGTTGATGACGCGCGGCATTAGCAAGATGCGCATTGGCGTAGATAAAAACTGGGCGCTGGAGAAAGTCGACGAGGAAACCCGCGCCGCGCTGCAATCGGCGATCGCCACCTTGAGTTCGCTCGGCGCGACGCTGGTGGATATCACCTTGCCCGATACCGAAAAAGCCGCCGCCGAGTGGAGCGCACTCTGCGCCGTGGAAACTGCGCTGGCGCATGAAGACACTTATCCGGCGCAGAAAGATCAATACGGTCCGGGCCTCGCTGGCCTGCTCGATCTCGGTCACAGCGTCACCGCGCTGGAGTATCAGCGCTTGCTGCTCAGCCGTGCGGCGCTGCGCGGCGATATCTCCGCGCTCTTTACTCAGGTTGATCTGATTCTGGCACCGGCCACCGCGTATGCCGGATTGACCTGGGACACCATGACCCGTTTTGGTACCGATCAGGCACTGTTTAACGGCGTACTGCGCTATACCAGTGCATTTGACGCCAGCGGACATCCCACCATCACCTTGCCGTGCGGCAAAACCGCCAGCGGCGCACCGATTGGCTTCCAGCTGGTCGCGGCACATTTCGCCGAAACCACCATGATCCAGGGCGCGTGGGCCTACCAGCAGGTTACCGACTGGCACAAACAGCATCCTGCGTTGTAAATCCGCCGCCTTCACCGCCCCGACAGCATCGGGGCGGTCATTTCACCCGCTCATGGCCTGAAACTTGCTTTAACTCCCTGACTTCCGCCCTTTTTCGCCATGTTTAGGGGATGCTGATATGAAAGAGCTTTTCACCACCGACGATCTCGATAACCGCCATCGCTTCGATGCCTGGCGTGATGCGGTGTGTTCGCGTCTGATCAAAGCCGAAGCGCGCCAGATGCACTCCGGCACTTTTTCCGGCAGCTTTGCCTATTCGATGCTCGGTCACATGGATATTGCCAATCACGTGTCACATACCGCGCTGATGTGGCAACGCACGCCAGAATGCATCCGCCGCCATCCTAATCACGATTTCTATCTGGGCTACGTTTGCGCGGGCAGCGGCACGCTGCGGCAGAATGGCAACCAATCACGCGTCAGCGCGGGCGACGTGGTGATTTACGATGCCGCGACGCCGTTTGATTTTGCCATGGAGAATGTGGCGATCAATATCGTGCATCTGCCACGTCACATCATGGAGAAGGAAGCGCCTGCCACCGCCAAACTGGCGGGCAAAACCCTGGATCTTACGCGCCCTGGCATGGCATCGCTCAAGCTACTTTTACAGGAAGCGTTCGTGTTTAATCCCGACCGCGAGAACCCGTTTCTGGCCGAACAGTTCGCCAATACGCTGCTGAATATGATTTCGGTCAGCGTCAATTTGCAGCACAGCGAAGAGGCGCTGAAGCCGGATCTGTATTCGCGCGTGGTGAGTTTCCTGCGCCACAATCTGCAGGAGCCGGAGCTGTCGGTGGCGCAGATCGCCAATGCGCATCACGTCTCACCGCGCACCATCAGCCGGGTGTTTGCCGCCCACGGCACCACGCCGATGAACTTCCTCTGGCAGGAACGTTTACAGGCGTGTCATCGCATTCTCGCCGAAGGCAAAGCGCGCAATATCACCCAGGTGGCATTGGATCACGGCTTCAGCGATATGTCGCACTTCAGCCTGGCATTTCGCAAAGCCTTTGGTTATACGCCCAGCAGCCTGTTACGGCAGCCGGACGCGCCGCTACTTTTGTAGCGTGGTGATTACGCGCTCCGCGGTGTATTCCATGCTGCTGCGCGTGTTCATCGCTTCGCTGCGCATCAAGCGATACGCCCCCGATTCATCCAGCCCGAAGGTTTGCATTAGCACGCCTTTGGCCTGCGCCAACCTTTCCCCACGCGCTTTACGCGCCTGCTGCACCGCACGCAACCGCTGGTGATGACGCACGGTTCGTAGCGTGCCGATCATCTGCACAATCAAGGCAAACGGATTGATCTCACGCTCGGCGATGGCGTTGGGTTGAAGTTGCAGCAGCAGCGTAAACAGCCGCGCGTTGTGGCTATCCGCCAGCGCGATGATGGGAAGATCCCGTTCGCGCGCGCAGTTGAACAGAGTGGATAAAGGCTGCTGCTGATGCACATCGATCGCCACCAGCAGCAGCTGCGTATCCGCAGGGATTGATGCAGCAGGCGGCCAGCTGTGTTGCGCGTGACAGCCCAACTGCGTCAGCGAGGCGCAAAACGCGCGCACGCTCTGTGAATCAGGATGGAAAATATGCAGCCGGACACCAGAAAGCGTTGCCAGTAATGATTGTTCAGTCATGGTTCACCCTATGCGCATCCCGAATGAGGAAGCCTCACAGTAAGCGAGCGGCTGAATCCGTGCTTTGCTGATGCTGCCGGGTGCTGTGTCAGGGCGGACAAAGATGCGGAGCGGTTTTGTAGGGTGCGCATTCATGCGCACCTTGAATAATGCTCAAACATGAAACCCCAAAAACTGCTCCGCCACGCTGGCACTCGACTGGGTTTTCGGATCGATCTTCTGCACAATCTGCCCCTTCTCAATCACATGAATCTGGTCAGACAGCGCATAGAGAAACTCGATATCCTGCTCCACCAGAATGATCGAAATATCCATCTCATGGCGCAGCCGCCGCAACGTCTCGATGATCTCCTCGCAGATATTTGGTTGAATCCCTTCCGTTGGCTCATCCAGCAGCACCAACTGTGGCTGGCCGCACAGGCAACGCGCCAATGCCAGCAACTGCTGCTCGCCGCCCGATAGCGCACCGCCCGGTTGCGCCAGCAGGCGTTTCAGGCGCGGAAAACATTCCAGCATCTGCTCGATAATCTGCCCGGCGCGGGAGAAGTGTTTCACGCAGCCCATACGCAGATTCTCCTCCACCGTCAGCTGCGGGAAAATCTGTCGTCCTTGCGGTACAAAACCGATGCCCGCCACCGCCCGCTGATGCGCCTGATAACCAGTAATATCGATGCCGTTCAGCGCGATGCGGCCTTGCCAGGCTGGCAGTTCGCCCATAATGGTGCGCAGCAGCGTGGTTTTGCCCATGCCGTTGCGTCCCAGCACGCCGGTGAACGATTTTGCGCCGACAAACAGCTCGGATAAGTTCAGCACCGGAATCTTGTTGTAGCCCGAAACCATCTCTTTTATTTCAAGCATGTTTAATCTCCAGATTGCCGAGATACGCCTCTTTCACCAGCGGATTTTGCGTCACCTCGCGGAAACTGCCTTCCGCCAACACCGCGCCCTGGTTAAACACCGTCACCTGTTGCGCAATCATGCTGATGAACTCCATGTCGTGTTCCACCACCACCACAGTGCTCTGCTGATTGATCGCCTTGATCAGCTGCGCGGTTTTGCGCACTTCCTGATGCGTCATGCCCGCCGCCGGTTCATCCAGCAGCACCAGCTGCGGTTTGGAGATCAGGATCATCCCCAGTTCCACCCACTGCCGCTGACCATGTGCCAGTTCCGAGAGCACCGCATGTTGCAGATCGACCAGGCCGATATCCTCCAGCACTTGTTCAATCGCCGCTGGCAGCGCCGCTTTCGCCAGCTTATTGGCTGCCGCCTGCCACAAGTTTTCCCGCACGCTTAAACCTTCGAACACGCTCGGCACCTGGGTTTTGATGCCAATCCCCAAACGCGCGATTTCCCATGGTCGTTTGCCGGAGATCACCTGTTCGCGATAGCGACACTCGCCGCGCGTCGGCGTTACCTGGCCACTCAGCATCTTGAAGAAGGTGCTTTTGCCTGCACCGTTGGGGCCAATCAGGCAGCGCAACTCGCCTTCACGTAAGGTGAAATCCACCTCTTTCACCGCATGCACGCCGCCAAAACTGACGCCCATTTTGCGGGTTTCCAGTAACACGTTGGTTGTCATTGTTTCACCTCACTGACCTGCGCGCGGCTGGCGGGCGCGGCGGCACGACGCTTGCGCCGCCACAGGCGCTGCAGCGTCGGCAAAATACCGCCCGGAATCAGCAACACAAACACCGCCAGGATTACGCCGAGCACTAAATTGACATCCACGGTTTGCTGCGCGCCCAGCCGCGTCACCATCCACTGCAACAGCACGCAGCTGATCACCGGCCCAAGTAGCGTGCCGCGTCCACCGACAATCACCCAGATGATGATCTGCGCCGACTGACTGATGCTGAATACGCCGGGACTGACAAACGCGCCCCAGTTCACGTACAAACAGCCCGCCAGTCCAGCAATTGCCGCGCCGATGGCAAAAGTCGCCAGCTTATGCGCCGGCACGTTGTAGCCGAGCAATCCGGCGCGCTGCTCGTTCTCGCGAATCGCCACCACGGTTTTGCCAAAGCGGCTTAGCAGCACGAACTTCAGCAAGGCGTAGCAAAGTGCCAGACATCCGGCGGTGACCATAAAGATCGCCTCAGGCGATAAGATGGCATCCGGCTGGAACGGCAGATTAAGCGTCGGCACCGAGGGAATGCCGTTAAAGCCGCCCAGCAGCGCTTCGCCGATGTGATATTCGCTGCCGGAGGTGGAGTTGACCCAGTTAAACAGCACCAGACTTACTGCCAACGTGATAGCGCCGAGATAGACATCGCTGACGCCGCCATAAAAAATCACATAGCCGAGCAGTAGCGAGAACAGCGTTGGCAATAGCACCGCCATTACCACCGCCCAGGTCGAATCGCCCCAGTTGATGGCGCAAATCGCATAGGTATAAGCGCCTAAACCAAAAAACGCCGCCTGACCGAAGCACAAAATGCCGCCGTAACCCCAGATAAATGCCAGGCTGAGCGACAACAAGCCCATCACCAGAAACACCGTCAGTGACAGCAAGGTGTAGAGCTCGATCGCGCCTGACAGCCACAGCGCCACCAGCACCATCGCCAGTGAGGTGACGATAATCTGGATCTTTTCCGAGAACAGTTTCATTACAGCGATCTCCTGAAGAAGCGCCCGGTGATGCCCTGCGGCAGCAAACGCAGCAGCACAATGGCGCTCAGCAACAGCGCAACTGCACCAAACACCGGCGTGGAGAAGTAGGTCACCAGCTGCGAAATGGTGCCGAACAGCGTGGAGGCGGAGAGCGTACCGGCGATGATGGCGCTGCCACCGCCAATCACCGTGATAAAGGCTTTCGCGATAAAGCTGACGCCAATGGTTGGGATCACGCCGGTAATCGGCGCTAACAGCGCGCCACCCAAACCCGATAGCGCCGCGCCGAGCCCAAACGTCAGGCTATAGATCTTGCCCGGATTGCTGCCGAGCGCCGCCGCCATGCGCGCATTCTGCATGGTGGCGCGCGCGCACAAACCTAAGGTGGTAAAGCGCAGCAGCAGCCACAGCGCACCGAGCAAGCCGACGGCAAACACAATCATGAACAGCGAATAACCGCTGGTGCTGTAATTGCCAATGCTGACGCTGGGCAGCGGCGAACTGATGCCCAGCGTGGTGTTGCCGAACAGCATGGTGGCAGCACCGATCAGCGCCAGACTCAGCCCCCATGTCGCCAGCATGGTGTCGATCATCCGTCCGTACAGATGACGGATAATCACGCGCTCTATCACCGCGCCAAACACGCCCACGGTAAGCGGCGCGATCACCAGCATTGAGATCCAGATCGGCACGCCCCACTGATTGGTGGCCAGAATGGCGCTGTAGCCGCCCAGCATCATGAATTCGCCGTGCGCCATATTGACGATTTTCATCATGCCGAACACCACCGCCAATCCAACGCTCATGATCACCAGCACGGCGATGGCATTGAGCACTTCAATGGCGTAGATAATGAACAGATCCATAGCGGCTCCTGTTACAGCTCAATTTGATACTGTTTGGTATCGCGCGGATTTTTCTTCAGATCGCACACCATCGCGGTATCCACCGGCGCTTGATCGGTGAAGGTTTCCAGAATTTTCATCTGATGGTTTTCTACTTCAGCGATATGCACATCCAGCGAACAGTGATGCGTGGCCGGATCGACGCTCAGCTTGCCGCTCGGCGAGGTCAGCGTGACGCCGGACTCCAGCGCCTCAATCACCTTCATGCGATCGATATCGCCCGCTTTGCGCACCCCTTCCGCCCAGATCAACATGCCCTGATAAGCGCCCATCGCGAGGTCGCTGATGTACGGCGTATTCGCGCCGTAACGCGCATGGAATCGCTCGACGAAGGCTTTGTTTTCCGGCGAGGGGATTTCCTGCATATAGTTGGCGGCCACCAGAATGCCGTTGCTCTCTTCCGGTGACAGAATGATGTGTTCGTTGCCGCCGCCAAACACCGTGGAGGCAATCGGGATCTTGCCGCTCATACCGGCCGCATGCCACTGGCGATAGAAGGAGATGTGCGCGCCACCGACCAGCGCTGACCACACCATGTCGGGTTTGGCGCTCTGGATTTTGGAGATCGCTGCGCCAAAATCGGTGACATCCAGCGGGAAGAATTCAACCGCCATCACTTCACCGCCGTTATCGTGCACCGACTTTTTCACCCACGCCGAGACGATTTGGCCGTAGTTATAATCCGCTGCCAGCACGTAGACTTTTTTGCCCCACTTCTTCACCGCGTAAGGCACCAGTTTTTCCACGGTTTGCGCCGGGGTAGAACCGGAAGAGAAATAGTTGCGATCGCACACGCCGCCTTCATATTGCGCCGGGTAAAAATAGAGCGAACGAAAACGATCCAGCACCGGACGAATAACCTCGCGCGAAGCCGAGGTAATGCCGCCGTGCACCACCGCCACTTTATCTTTCAACGCCGCCTGCTGCGCATATTGCGCATAAAGCTGCATGTTGGATTGCGCATCGTAATTAATCACCTGCAACGGGCGACCTAATAATCCCCCTGCCGCATTAATCTCTTCCGCCGCCAAATTAATCGCGTTCGACATTGGCTTGCCGTAGATATCGAGCCCGCCGGATAAGTCGAGAATACTGGCGATTTTAATCGCGTCTTTGCTGTCGGCGGCGAAAGTAAATTTAGGCGCAACGCCCGCTGCCAGGCCTAACGCCGAAACTGCTGAACCCTGGATAAATGAACGACGACTAATAGCCATAGCAACCTCTTGAAAGGGAAGGGTCAAATTGGAGTGTTTCCGGGAGGCCGGAGAGAATAAAAGCGAATCGGCAGACGGCGTTGTCTGCATTAACAAGAGGGTTGCCACATCGTTGGGGCGTTATTTTTTATGAAGCAAGAAGTGGGCCAAATAATTAACAAGCCGCAGAATGCCGTATTTCGGCGATTAATTACGACGTTTCAGAAAAATATGCGCACGGTTAAATGGCAATAAGCACTCATATGGTGCACGGTCGCCATAAATGGCGACCCTACAAAACTCAATTAAAAAACTTAATATCCGTTGGCGTGGCGATCTTCGCCACTTCACCTGCGGCTTTTAACGCACCGGTCTCCACATCGAAATGGAACATCGTAATGTTATTGGTGAACACGTTCGCCACATACAGGTATTTGCCGCTGGCATCAAAGGCGAAAGCACGCGGTTCAATGCCATCCGCTTTGTAGCGCACCGGCGTTCCCAGTGAACCATCCTGCTCAATTTTAAACACCACTAAGCTGTTATCCGAGCCGCGATTAGCCGCAATCACAAACTTGCCGTTCGGGCTAAGGATAATGCCGCCGCCGCTGCGATACTCGGCGCTGCTGTTTTCCGTGTTCAGTTTGACCTTAGTCTGCTGCTCCAAACGATCGTCCTTCACCGCAAACACCACCACTTCACCGGCCATTTCGGTGGTGACATAAGCGTGTTTGCCATCCGGGGAAAATACCATGTGACGCGGGCCAGAACCGGCTGGGAAGGTGACATCGCGCGAGGTATCGGCGACCAGCGGCTGAGTTTTGCCCGCGTGATAGGCATAAGCGTGCAGTTTGTCGCCGCCGAGATCCGCGGCGTAAAGGTATTTGCCATCATGCGTAAAGGTGGTGGAGTGCGCGTGGCCGCTATCCTGACGATCTTTCACCGCACCGCTTCCGCTGGCAAACGGGAAATTCTGCGTCTGCTCGCCGAGCGAACCGTCATGATGAATCGGGAACACCGCCACGCTGGCGCCGCCTTTGGCCACTGAATAGTTGGCGACAAACAGGAATTTACCGTCCGGGCTGATGGTGGCATGCGTCGGCTGCTGCCCGTGGCTATCCACCGCGTTAATCACGCGAACCTTGCCGCTGTGATCAATCGCCAGCGCAGTTACCGCACCGGCGTTCTCTTCATTGGTGGTGTAGGCAAAACGCCCATCGTGCGATTTCACAATCCATGATGGGCTTTTCATTTTGATGAAATCGAGCGGCGTCAGGGTGCCGTCGCTATTGACCTTCAAACGGTACAAGCCTTCGCTGGGATGACCCGGATTTTGCACTAACGGCGCATCCGGGATGCTGGTCCATGTGCCCACTAAGGCCGTTTGGTTGTGATGTTCCGCTGCAGTTGCCATTGCACTTCCCGCTAATGTGAAAACAGCTAGCGATAATGCCACGCTTAGACGTGACGCCAAACCGCCAGACACGGATTTATTGTGATTTTTCATTGTGGTACCCACCATAATCGGAATGTTCTTTATAGAAAGCGTTAGTCGCGTTGGATTTTTTATTGTGATTGCGGTCGATGATGCAGTCCGCTTTACGACTATAGTGGGATTGCTTTGATTCGCGCCGAACGGACGTGATCGTGTTCACATTATCGGGGATTTATCCGCCGTTAGAGCACGATTACCTCCAAACCTGTCAGCCGAAAGACCTCAAATGCGTAATTCTTATTATTACTGCGTTTTCCCGGCATGCTTTAATACAGCTCACTTTTCAAGCCAGGGATGCTGACGTTGCTATGCTGCAGTTTTCAAATGGTTTTCTGCTGAGTTTGTCGTTGTGCCTTGATATCGGTCTCGCCAATATCGCCATGATCACGCTGGCGATGCAACGCGGCTATTTTCACGGTTTTTGGTTGGGGATTGGCACCTGCATCGGTGACTTAATCTATGCACTGCTGGCGCTGGCGGGTATGGCGATTGTGTTGCAGTTCACCGCCGTACGTTGGGTGCTGTGGATTGGCGGCGGTGTGCTGTTGCTGTGGTTTGCCGGAAAAATGCTGTATGCGGCGTTACAGAAGCAGGCTGCACTGCCGGAAACCGAACAGCAACCCTATCGATCGCTGCTGCGCGAGTTCAGTCGGGGCGTGATGCTGGCGATGTCATCACCGACCGCGATTTTGTGGTTTGCCAGCGTCGGCGGTGCGTTGATTTCTCGCATGGGACACGGCAGCGCGGCGGCAACTACATCCTTCCTCGGCGGCTTCTTTATTGCTGGCGTGGTATGGACCTGCGTGCTGTGCCTGGTCGGCAGCATGGGCGGCAAGTTGCTTGGGCAGCGTTTGTTGAAGTATTCCTATCTCGCTTCCGCGTTGATTTTTGTCTATTTCGCGATCTATGTGATTTGGTCGGGTTATCGGGAATTTATTCTGGTTTGATGGGAGGTCGCCATAAATGGCGACCCTACGACGATTCTGCGCGTTTTTGTAGGGTCGCCATTCATGGCGACCTCAACCAACATCACAACCCGGCAATCCGCTTCAAATCCGCTTCCGCACCCGGCGCAACCGCCAGCACCTGCGCGCCTTTCAGCAAACGTTCGCCTTCGGTGTTGAACGGGTGATACCAGCCGCCCGCCTCTTTCACCAGGCAATAACCGGCCAGACAATCCCACGCATGCATATACGGCTCGTAATAACCCACCACGCGCCCGGCCGCGACCCACGCCAGCATCAATGCACCCGATCCAATGCGAATAAAATTCCCGCCCGCCGCCAGCAGCGACGCAAGGATTTTCCCCACTTCATCCGGGCTAACGTGGCTGTTGGCACCAAAACCGGTGACATGATTTTGCAGCGTGCGACTGGCATCCACCTGCAAGCGCTTGCCGTTAAGCGTCGCACCCTGACCAAGAGCGGCGACGTAACATTCCTGATAAGTGGGCGCGAAAATCACGCCAATCACCGGCACGCCGTCGTGCAGCACCGCAACGGACACGCACCAGTTCGGCATGCCGTTAAGGAACGGGCTGGTGCCATCGATCGGATCAACCACCCACGTATAACCCGATGACCCTTCCTGCAAACCGTACTCTTCGCCGAGGAAACCGTCGTCGGCAAACTGTGCGCGAATCTGCTGGTCGATCATCTGTTCCACTTCGCGGTCAGCGCGAGACACCACATCCTGCAAATCGTATTTGGTCTCCACCACTAAAGTGTCGCGCTGATGGAAATACTCCAGCGCCTTCGCGCCGCCGGCGCGTGCCACCTTCTCCGCTAAAATCAGGCGCGATAACAGCGGGTCATTGTCTAATTCACTCATCATCCATCCTTAAATTAACCGGCAATCAGGGCCAAACCCTGAGGTTTAAAATCAATCGCGACGTTCGATGCCAGCGGCAGCTGCTGCTCCATTTCGGCATCGACAATAAATAGCGACCCCAATTCGGTAGCGACTTCATATTCGATATGGTCGCCGAGCCACGTGCTGTGCGTCACTTCGCCGCGCAGTGCGCCCGCGCCTTCTCCGCGCAGCGTAATAAACTGCGGTCGCACCGACAGCTGTGCCGCGCCGGTTTTCAAACCGTTGCCGCGCACGCGATAGCGCTGGCTGCCAAGCCGCACCAGCGCTTCGCTGCCATCAAGCTGCTCCACTTCGCACGGCAGAATATTGGCCTCGCCCATAAAGTCGGCGATAAACACCGAGTTCGGCGCGTGATAGAGACTTTCCGGCGCGCCCTGCTGGGCAATATCACCCTCTTTCATGACAATAATCTTATCGGAGACCGCCAGCGCTTCTTCCTGATCGTGCGTGACGTACACCGCCGTGAAGCCGAGCCGCTGTTGCAAGTCGCGGATATCGGTACGCACGCGGCGACGCAAACGCTCATCAAGATTGGAGAGCGGCTCATCCAGCAGCAGCACCTGCGGCTCCAGCACCAGCGCGCGCGCCACCGCAATGCGCTGTTGCTGCCCGCCGGAAAGCTCGGATGGCAATCGCTGGCCCTGATGTTCGAGGCCCACCAGCTTCAATCCTCCACGCGCGCGGTCCTGCGCTTCACGCTTATTCATGCCCGACGACTGCAAGCCATACATGATGTTGTCGAGCGCGCTCATGTGCGGGAACAGCGCGTAAGACTGAAACACCATCGCCACGTCGCGCTCGTTAGCGGGCAGGTTGGTGACATCTTTGCCGCCAATCAAAATGCGCCCGGTAGTGGGATGCTCCAGCCCGGCCAGCAGCCGCAGCGTGGTGGTTTTGCCGCAGCCGGACGGACCCAGCAGCGTCACTAGCGTGCCCGGCTCCACCGTCAGCGAGAGATCGGGAATTGCATCAAAACCGGCAAAGCGTTTCGAAACGTGTTCAAACACCACAGATCCAGCGGTTACGCGTGTCATACGGCTCTCTCCTGGGTTAAGGAAGTTGAAGCTGGCGGAATTGCCATATCGACCGGACGGGCCACGCGGCGCAGACGCCGTTCGCCCACCAGCCACTGGAACATGCCGATGATCGCTAGCATCACCACAATCAAGACGGTTGAGTAAGCAATCGCCACACCGTATTCGCCGTTTTCCACCAACCCGACGATGTAAGAGGTTGCCATGTTGTATTGCGCGCTCACGAGGAAGATCACCGCGCTGATCGAGGTGATGGCGCGTACGAAGGCGTAGACCAGCGCGGCGCTGATCGCCGGTTTCAGCAGCGGCAGCACCACTTTGCGCAGCGTGCGGAAGCTGTTAGCGCCGAGTGTTAATGAAGCTTCATCAAGACTTTTATCCAGCTGACTCATCGCCGCGATGCCGCCGCGCACGCCAACCGGCATGTTGCGGAACACAAAGCAGGCGACGAGGATCATCGCGGTGCCGGTGATCTCCAGCGGCGGCAGGTTATACGCCATCACATAACTTACGCCGATAACGGTGCCGGGAATGGCGAAGCTCAGCATCAGCAGGAACTCGAAGGTCTGACGACCGGCGAACTTTTGACGCACAATCAGCCATGCGGTGAGCAGGCCGACAATCGCCGTTAGCGGTGCGGCAATCAGCGCGATCTCTAGTGTGGTCCAGAACGAGTTCCACGCCACACCGCTCCACAGCAGATGCCCATCGCTGAAGCTGACGCCGAAGGCGCGCACGTAATGCTCGATGGTCAGCGCATCATTCAATCCCCACGACTGTACAAAGCCGCCGACCACAATCATGCCGTAGATCACCAGCGTGAACAGGCCCCACGGAATCACCATGCCGTAAACGCCAAAGCGCAGCGCGCGCGGCAGCTGCACATGTTTGCCGCCGTCGCCTTTACCGGTGACGGTAGCGAAGTTCTTGCCGCCGAGCCACCAGCGCTGCAGCACAAAGGCCGTCAGCGTGAAGCACAGCAGAATCATCGCCAGCACCGCTGCGCGGCTCGGATCGTTCTGCGCGCCAACAACCGAGAAGAAGATCTCAGTGGAGAGCACGCCGTGGCTGCCGCCCAGCACCATCGGGTTACCGAAATCGGCCATGCTTTCGATAAAACTAATCAGAAAGGCGTTGGCTAAACCCGGTGCCATCAACGGCAGCGAGACGCGCGTGAAGGTGCGCCAGCGATTGGCGCGCAGCGTTTGTGACGCCTCTTCCAGCGACGGACTGACGCCTTCCACCACGCCAATCAGCACCAGAAACGCAATCGGCGTGAACGATAAAACCTGCGCGATCCAGATGCCGGTTAAGCCATACAGCCAGCGGCCCGGTTCGATGCCAAACAGCGCCGCCAGATGTTCCGTCACCACGCCGGAGCGGCCAAACAGCAGGATCAGCGCCAGGCCAATTACAAACGGTGGCGTGATGATCGGCAGAATGGTCAACATGCGCAGCGCTTTCTTAAACGGCAGCGGCGTGCGCGTGGCGGCTAAGGCAAACGCCAGACCGAGCAGCGTTGAACCAGCGGCAGTCATCAGCGCCAGCCACAAGGTGCGCCACGCGGTGCCGCAGGTGCCGCCCGACAAACAGGACAGGCTCCAGATCGACGGGTCCTGAATGTTGCTGATTAAGCCATCCGGCTTGAAGCTGCCGTCCACGTCCTGCACCGACACCACAAACATGCTGAGGACCGGATAGAGTACGAAGATGCTCACCAGCGCCGTAAGCAGCACCAACGACGCCACCACAAAGGCGTCGCCTTTCATCACGCCGCGTTCGGCTAGTGCGAAGGAAAACAGCAGCAGGAAAGTGGTCAGCAACAGCAGCGCACCCGCGCCCATCGCCGGTTGGCCCGATGCGAGCGCGCCGAAGCGATTTTCCAGCCACAGCCAGCTCCAGCCGCTGTAGCCAATGGCGTGGCCTTCAATGATGAGGAACAGTACGCCAAGTGCGCTGAACAGCAGCAGCAAACGGCTGCGCTGCGCGCCCGGCAAGATGCCGCAACCGGCGCACAGCACGAACAGCGCGATGGCAATGGCAAGCCAAGGATGTTCGCCCACTTGCCACAGCGCGGGCGCGTTGGCGCTGTCGTTCCACAGGCTGGTTAACCAGCCGCTGCTGAAGAAACCGGCTTCCAGGCTGAACCACGGCAGCAGCAGTAACGCTACTGCGCCGATGATCAGCGCGCCTGTCAGACGGCGATTATTTGCATTCATCACATACCTCGAATTCGGGTTTTTGTGCGGTGCTTAACCAGGTCGCCATAAATGGCGACCCTACGGGGTATTACCGGGTTTTGTAGGGTCGCCATTTATGGCGACCGTCCCACAAACCGCACCGATCTCACTGCGCGCTGGCACCGATCTCTTTATCCCAACGTCCCAACAACGCTTTACGTTTGGCCGAATCGCCGTAGGTTTTGAAGTCGTAATCAATCAATTTGATGTTCTCAAAGCGCGGCGCGTACTGCGAAATCTCGGCATTACGGTTCGACGGCAGCTGGAAGGATTTGGCCTCTTTCATATGCGATTGCGCTTCGGCGCTCAGCGCCCAGTCGTACCAGACTTTAGCGTTGGCGAGGTTGCGCGCCCCTTTGACAATCGACATCGAGCCAATCTCATAGCCGGTGCCTTCACACGGCGCGACGGTCTTGATCGGGAAACCATCCACTTCCATCGCTACCGCATCGTGCATAAACACGATGCCGACGGTGGTTTCACCGCGAGCCGCCGATTTCACCGGCGCCGAGCCCGATTTGGTGTATTGCGAAATATTGGCGTTAAGCTTTTTCAGGTAATCAAAGGCCTTATCCTCACCCATGATCTGCACCAGCGTTGCCAGCGTGTTGTAGGCGGTACCCGACGAGTTCGGGTTGGCGATCTGAATCTCGCCTTTGAAGCTTGGGTCCAGCAGATCGGCCCAGCATTTCGGTTCTTTCAGCTTTTTCGATTCCAGCAGTTTGGTGTTGTAACCCCAACCGAGCGCACCAGCGTAAATGCCCACCGTGCGGTAACTGGAGTTTTCCGCCTGCTTCTGCGCCCAGTCCTGCTGCTGATCGAGCAGCGGCGATTTGTACGGCTGCGTCAGCCCCTCTTCCGCTGCCTGCATATGTGGATCGCCGGTGCCTGCCCACCAGATATCGGTGCGCGGATTACGTGCTTCGCTGCGCAGCCGTGCATAGGCTTCGCCCGCCGAGAGGCGCACCATGCTGACTTTGATATCCGGATGCGCCTTGCTGAAGATGTTGGTCATGTGTTCGCACACCACCACATCGGCGGAGCAGACCATATTCAGATTTCCCGCCGCCGAGGCGGCAAACGGCAGTGCAGTGCAACAGAGGGATAGCGCGATGGCCATTGAGGTGACTCGCATAGTGTTCTCCTGGATTGTAGGGTTGGTGCTTCATTGGCACCTTTTCTTGCACGTGTGTGCAAAGTAGTAATGAACAAGAAATGTCCTGTCAAACACCACACTGCGCAATTGTTAGTCGATGTCACAAAAATGCAACAAATGAGATCCAAAGCGGTTTGCACAGCTTTGCAATCTGAGGCAGACTCAGTGGCAGCCAGATTGTGAAGAGGTGTTGAGCATGCATCATGAGAAAGCGGTGGTCAGTGCGCAGGATGTCGCTGAGCGCGCGGGCGTTTCGCGCTCGGCGGTATCGCGCGCGTTTACGCCGGGCGCCAGCGTGTCACCGGCGACGCGTGAACGGGTGATGAAGGCGGCGGAAGAGTTGGGTTATCACGTCAATCATCTGGCGCGTGGTCTGGTAAGCAATCGCAGCAGTATTGTCTGCCTGATCGTCTCGGAAATTGCCACGCCCTATCGCGCCAGCCTGGTGCGCTGGCTGACGCAATTTTTGCAGGAAGCAGGCAAAGTGGCGATGCTGATCAACACCGATCGTTCGGATAACAGCGTTTCAGCGGCGCTGCAGCAGGCGATTAATTTCCGCGCCGATGCCTCGATCATTCTCTCCGGCATGCCGGATCGCACCATCACGCGCCAGTGTTATAAGCACGGCCAGCGCATCATTTTGATCAACCGCGATGAAGCGTTGCCAGGTTCGCTTAGCATCAATCTCGATGCAGAGAGCGCTGCACAAACTGCGGTGATGGCGTTTCAGCGCGCTGGTTGCCAGCATCTGGCATTTGCCAATTCGCTGGCGGGCACGCCGAGCCTGAAAAAGCGTGAAGTCGCCTTCGTCATGGCCGCCGAACGGGCAGGATTAACCGTAACTCTCGAACGTTTTGGTACCACCTCTTACGAGAGCGGCCAAATCCTGGCGCACCGCTTGCTAACGCGCCATCAGCGGCCGGACGGCGTGTTTTGCGTCACCGATTTGGTGGCCTGCGGGTTTATGGATGAGGCGCGGCACCGCTTTGCCCTGCGCGTGCCGGAAGATCTCTGTTTAATCGGCTACGACAATATCGCGCAGGCTGGCTGGTCTTCCTACAATCTCACCACCTTTTCCCAGCCGGTTGAGCAGTTCGCGCAGGATGCGGTGAAGTGGCTGATACAAACTGAGCAGGATGAAACCGGCTTCACGCCGCAAGGTGAACAGCAGCACGACAGCTTGCTGTATCAGGCCGATGTGGTGTGGCGCGGTTCAGTGCGCGGCGGCTGACAAACGTGTTTAACCACGCCACGCAGCCAGCGGTGCGCGGCATCATTTTCCAGTCGCGGATGCCACAGCTGTGACACGGTCATTTCCGGCGTGGCGAACGGCAGTTCAAACATCGCTAAGGTAGTGCTGTTTTTGATCAGCGGATGATGCAGAAACAGCGAACGCGGCACTAAGGCGACGAGATCCGATTCCTGCGCCAGCGCCACCGCGCTGGAAAATGCCGGTACCAGCGCCGCGACCTTGCGTGTCAATCCGGCCTGCTGCAACGCATCATGAATCGGCCCACCCAGCTCACCGCGCCGTGACGCCACAATATGACCAAAAGCGGCGAACTGGGCGATATCCAGCTGCTGCGTGAGCGGATGTCCGGCGCGCACCACGCCAACAAAGTCATCGCGAAACAGCGCCTGTAAACGAATCTCCGGGCCCATATTGCCCAGCACGCCAATCTCCAAATCGATGTTGCCTTCGCGCAAATCGCGCGCGCTTTTCTCGGGCTTGGGCACAAAACTGAGCCACGCGTGCGGCGCTTGTTCAGCCACGGCTGCGATCAGCTCGCTGCCAAAGGCTTCGACGAATCCCTCATTGGTGCGCAAGGTAAAACAGCGATCCAGCTGACGTAGATCCAGCGACTGCGCCGTCGGGCTTAACACCGCACGCGCTTCGCGCACCGTGTGATGGGTGCGCTCGCGGAGCGCTTCAGCATAAGGTGTCAGCACCATGTTGCGTCCGGCGCGCACTAACAGCGCATCGCCGGTGGTGGCGCGTAAGCGTCCAAGTGTGCGGCTCATCGCCGATTCGCTTAACCCTAAGCGACGCGCAGCGCCAATCACGCTGCCTTCAATCAGCAGCGCATCCAAAGCAATTAACAGGTTGAGATCGGCATCATTCATGCGGGTTATCCTCGCCGATCGTGCGCATCGAGACAAGGCGTTTGGTGCAGGTTAATACTGTCAATGCTGCGCATTCCGCCTGCCATCAACCGGCGCTACACTCTATCCATCGCAAACACCGAGGAGAACAATATGAACATTTTACTGATTGGCGCATCGCGTGGACTGGGTTTGGCGCTGGCGGAAACTATGCTGCAGCGCGGTTATCAGGTGGTCGCCACCGGACGTGAAAACTCGACCGGGAATTTACAGCAACTGGCCGATCGCTTCCCCGCACAGCTCAGGGTAGAAAGCGTGGATATCAATGAACCCGAACAGGTCAAAGCGCTGCATACGCGGCTGGCGGATCGCCAATTCGATATGCTGTTCGTTAACGCGGGCGTGAAAAATGACGACCGCGAAACCATCGCCGATGTCTCAACCGAGGAGTTTACCCGCGTTATGGTGACCAACGCGCTGAGCCCGCTGCGGGTGATTGAGACTTTTAAAGATTGCGTCACGGCCAGCGGCACCATCGCCGTGATGTCATCCGGCCAAGGCAGTTTGACCAACAACACCAACGGCAATTACGAGGTGTATCGCGGCAGCAAAGCGGCGCTGAATATGTTTATGCGTAGCTTCGCCGCGCGCAGTGGCGGCGAACGCACGATATTGCTGATGGCACCCGGCTGGGTGCGCACCGATATGGGCGGCCCGGAAGCGCGCCTGACCATTGAGGAGAGCATCCCGAATCTGCTGAATGCCATGGAAAGTTACGCCGGACGGCGCGGGATCCATTATCTGGATTATTTAGGGCGCGTGGTGCCGTGGTAAGCGAGCAGGTCGGCATATCGGTCGCCATAAATGGCGACCCTACGGAATTCATGGCGACCTTATCCAATCGGCTTATTCATTATCAACCCACGCAACACATCCCGCAGCCAGAGGTTGGCGGCATCTTCGCTGCGCGCGTTATGCCACAGCAGCGACACTTCATAATCCGGCATGCTCACCGGCACGGGCGCGGCGCTCAGGTCATATAACGCGCACCAGGATGACACCAAACCCTGTGGCACCGTAGCGAACAGCGGCAGACGCTTCAGCAGCATCGGCAGCGCGGAGAAATTCGGCGTCACATAACGCACGCGCCGCGCCATTCCATGCTGTTGCAACTGCCGATCCAGCGCGCTTTCACTTACGCCGCGATACGACACCAGCGCGTGATCGTAACTAACAAACTGCTGCAGCGTCAGAGGCGCATCGAGTTGAATCTGCTCACGGTGCCAAACCGTGCTGAAACCCGCACGCAGGATCTTCTCACGCGTAAGATCGCGGCTGGTTTCGTTGCCGACCGTGATCACCACATCCGCTTGCTGCTGCTCCATCAGCGGAATCGCCTGCCACGGATCGGTGGCAATGACTTTCACATTAACATTCGGCGCCACGCGCGCCAGTTCTGCCAGCAAATCCGGCATCAGCCAATGTTCCAGCCAGTCGCTCATGCCAATGCGAAAACTGTAGCTATCTTCTGCCGCGTTAAAGGGCTGCTGCGTGAAGATCACGCGATGCAGATCCTGCATCAGCGGCGCGAACTGCTGCACCAACTGTTCGGCGCGTGGCGTTGGCGTCATGCCCTTTGATGCGCGGACAAACAGCGGATCGTCAAACATCTCGCGCAGCCGTTTTAACGCCGCGCTCACCGCCGGTTGCCCAAGATAGAGCCGATTTGCCGCCAGCGTGACGCTGCGCACCTCGTACATCACCAGCAACACCACCAGCAAATTCAGGTCGATGCGTGCAAAATCATTTTCGTTGATGCCTTGCATGATTTTAATCGATTTAAATAATGATCTTACCGCCAGTATAGTGAGGCTTCTTCGCTGCAACCAGGCAATAAGGAGCACCCCATGACGATTCGCGTCGGCGATTGCCGGATTACCAAAGTGAGCGAACAAACCGCTGCCTTCCCGCTGGGCGTGCTGTTTACGCCGCATCGCGCGGAAATGAGTGATGAATTAGCCAATCAACCTGCTGAAATGTCGATTCACAGCTGGGTGGTGCGCACCGGCGAACACACCATCATCATCGATACCGCCACCGGCAACGGCCGCAATCGCGATAACAAACCGCTGTTCCATCAGCTGAATACGCCGTATGCCGAAAATCTGGCGCGCGCGGGCGTTGATCCGGCGGAGGTGACGCTGGTGCTGATGACACATATTCATACCGATCACGTTGGCTGGAACACCCATCAACAAGACGGTGAATGGCAGCCGATGTTCCCGAATGCGCGCTACATCTGCTCTGCGCGGGAACTGGCGCATTGCCAGCAGAATCCGACGGCGCAGGAGCTCTATCGCGATAGCATTCTGCCGCTGATCGCGAGCGGACAGATGGAGACTATCAACGTGCAGGATTCCCCGCTGTTTGCTGGCGTGCTGCGCTATCTCTCCACGCCGGGTCACAGCGGCGATCATGCATCGATCGTGCTGGAAAGCGCCGGTGAATCGGCCATCTTTGCCGGTGACGTGATGCACAATGCCATCCAGTTTCAGTATCCGCACTGGAACTCGCTGTTTTGCGAGGATAAAGCGCTGGCCGTCACTTCAAGGCAACGCGTGATG
This sequence comes from Pantoea sp. SOD02, assembly GCF_024707505.1. Classification (GTDB taxonomy): domain Bacteria; phylum Pseudomonadota; class Gammaproteobacteria; order Enterobacterales; family Enterobacteriaceae; genus Pantoea; species Pantoea symbiotica. Next base: position 727,572 of record NZ_CP102605.1, read on the forward strand.
GACTGGTGCGCACAACATCAGGCAATCTGGTTCAGCACCCACTTTAATGGCAACTCGTGCGGACGCGTCACGCGCGACGGGCAATGGATTCCGCTGGAGGATTAACCTGATGCACTACGCTGATTATCTCACCGCTTCGATTAACGATTTACAGCAGGCGCTGACGCAGCGCACGGTGAGCGCTCGCCAGTTAACCACCTTCGCGCTGCAACGCATTGCCGAAGTGGATCAGCCACGCTACAACGCCATTACCTGGCTGTTTGCCGATCAGGCGTTAGCGGCGGCGGACGCCAGCGATGCGCGTCGTCAGCGCGGAGAAGTGGCGGGACCTCTGGAAGGGATTCCAGTGCTGATCAAGGACAATATTGAAGTACAAGGCTGGCCGACCAGCGCCGGTTCGGTGCTGCTGCGTGAGGTTATCGCCAGCGATGATGCGCCGCTGGTGACTCGACTGAGAAAAGCAGGCGCGATACTGATCGGCAAAACCGCCATGCATGAGCTGGCGGCAGGCATTACCGGCGCGTCGTCGTTGAGCGGTTTTACCCACAATGCGTGGGTTGAAGGCCGCTCGCCGGGCGGATCGAGCAGCGGTTCCGCCGTGGCGGTCGCGGCCGGTTATGTGCCGCTGGCGATCGGCAGCGATACCGCCGGATCGGTGCGCATTCCGGCGGCCTTTAACGCATTGTTCGGACTGCGCATGACGCGCGGCGCCATCAGCACCGACGGCATCGTGCCGCTGTCGCCAACCCAGGATATTCCCGGCCCGCTGGCGCGGTCGGCGGCGGATCTGCGTTTAGCCTCTGAGATTTTGAGCGGGCAACAGTTTGCCGAAAGCGATGAGCCGCTGCGCATCGGCATCTGGCAGGAAGGTTTTGCTGCCGATGAAGACGAAATTAATCAGACGGTGCGCGCGGCGCTGGTGGATTTCGCGCCGCGTGAGGTGAGTTATCCGCAGCTGGAGACGTTGGCCGCCGACGCCAATATCATCGGCTACGAATTTGCCGGTGCGCTTGCGGCGTATCTGGCGGATAAACCGCAGGCGCAGAGCCGCACGCTGGCGGAAGTGGTGGCGTCCAAACGTTACCATCCGCAGCTGGAAACGGTGTTTACCACGCGGGCGCAGCATCCGGGCGTGGAGAGTGAATGTTATCAGCAGGTACAGCAGCGTCAGCGCGAATTGTATCTGCAGCTGGCTGAATTTTTCGCCGCGCAGCAGATTAATCTGCTGGCTTATCCAGTGGTGCGCCGTGCGCCGGTTAAGCACGGCGAGATGCAGGAAGGCAGCAACGCACTAATTTCAGCGGTGACCGGCGCGCCGGCGATCAGCATTCCGGCAGGATTCAGCGCCGAAGGTTTACCGATTGGGCTGGAGTTGCTGGCGCTGCGTGGGCGGGAAGATTTGTTGCTGAGTGTGGCGGATAAATTCAGGTGCGCATAAATGCGCACCCTTCTTAACCGTGCAACGCCAATCCCTTAATCGCCTTATCCACTGCCTTCTTCGGGCCGCGCAGCGCAATGCCGACCAGATTCAAATTATCGGCATCCTCGGCCATAAACACTTCGCGGTTCGCCGCGTCGTGGCCGGTGGAGAACATCGCTTCCACGTAAGGAATAATGGTTAACTCACGCTCCAGCCCCTGACGATGCGCGCGCTGCAAACCGGATAAATCTCCCGCAAACACCAGCATCGGCTGGCCCGCCATATTGCCGTAGTGACGCGCTTTGGCATCAACATAGGGCTCGCCCATCATCTCGGGTGCGGCGGACGCCACGCCGGTGGCAAGAAACGCCACCACATTCAGGCGCTGCCAGGTAGCTAAATCATCACGTACGATCAGGGCGATTTTGGTATCAAACATCTGCAACAACTCTCCAATGACAACGAAAACCTCATCATCTAAGAGTAGGCGGGGATGCGTATAGAACGTTTGTGCAATGACGTTGATAAGCGGCGGGCGTCATACGATAGGCGCGCTGGAACCAGCGGCCGAGATGACTTTGATCGGCAAATCCTACCTGCGCCGCAACGTTTACCGGTTCAATGCCCTGCGCCAGCAAGGTGCGTGCGCTGCGTAAGCGTAACCGCACCAGATAAGCATGCGGCGATTGGCCGAACGCCTGTTTGAACTGGCGCGTCAGGCGGAAACGATCGATGCCGGAAAGGCGCGAAAGCTCATCCAGTCCAATATCCTGCGCCATAAAATCGTGCAGATAGTCGCGCAGCAGCTGCATCTGACGCATCGCTTCGCTGTGCTGCACGCTGGGTTTGGTATCCAGATGGCGCGATAGCATGGTAAGCAAGTGATCGAGACTTTGATCGCGCGCCAAACGCCCTTCGCCCTGATGCACCGCAAACCAGGCTTGCTGAATGGCGCTGGCTAACAGCGCATCGTCGGTCAGCGTGTGGCGAAAAGCGCCTTCGATGTTCGATACATCGCCCAATCCGCGCCGCTGCATCATCTCCGCCACCCAACTCTGCGGCAAATAGAGCATCACGTAGGTGAATCCCTCAGCGTCCGGCGCGTGTCCATCGTGTACCGCGCCCGGCTCAATCAAAATCGCCCGACCCGGCGTGCTGGTGTGTAGCGAACGGTGGCAGTTGAAGCGTTGTAAACCTTGCTGCGTCACGCCCACCAGCAGTTCGTCGTGATCGTGCGGATCGTATGCGTGTCCGCGAAAATGCGCGTTGACGCTTTCAATCCCGGTTTCATCGTCACGACGAAAATCAACCCAATCGTTTTTGGCTGGCATAAGCATTCTCAGGCAGAGATATCAGGCATAGCCTAGCAGCCGAAACCACAGATAATCCAGCGGTAACAGCAACAGCACGCTAAGCAGAAAAATCAGCGCGCACAGCTGCAAACCGGCCTTCGCTGGAACATTGCCGAGTCCCATCGCCACCACCACCGGCGATGCCTGATACGGCAGCAGCGGCGTGGCGTAGGCAAACACTTGCAACATGATTACGGTGAGCAGCGGAAAGCCGGACGCGTTCGCCAGCTCTTGCGCCATCGGCGTCACCATCGCCGGTACGCCGTTGGCGGTGAGCACAAAATTCAGCAGCGATACCAGCGCATTAAGCACTGCGAAATTGCTGAAGGATGGATGATCCTGCAACGGCAATACGCTAAGCAGCGCATTGGCGATCATCCGTCCCAGACCGGAATCCACCACCAGCGTGGCGACGCCGAGAATCCCGGCAATGTAGATGCAGGTGCGGAAATTCACCCCGCTGGCGAAGTCATCGCTGGAGATAAACCCCACGCGCGGCAGCAAACAGATGCAGGCTGCCGCCATTCCTACCCATGCAGCCGGTAAGCCGTGCACGCTGTCGGTCATCCACAGTAGCAAGGTGATCGCCAGCAGGCCAATCAAGCGCCATTCGCTGCGGCTGAGCGCGCTTAAGCTATCGCGCTGTTGCACCGCTTTGGGCTGAGCTCGAAACAGAAATAGCAGGCAAGCAATCAACAACAATCCTTTAGCGATACCCACCACCGGCATGTGCAGCAACCACCACGGCAACCATTGCAGATGCAGCTGATACGCGCTCTCCGCCGCGCCGCTCAGCACCAGATTCGGCACGTTGGCGGGCAAAATACTGGCCGATAGCTGGAAGGTGCCAAATCCCACCGCCAGCGCCAGGCCAATATTGCCGCGGCTACCCGCTTTGATTCCCGCGCGTTCGCCCATCGCCAGCACCACCGGCATCAGCAGCGCAATGCGTCCCATATTTGAGGGCATGACAAACGCCAGCAGATAAGTCAGCAGCACGGTGCCTGCAATCATGCGCGGCCAGCTCTGGCTGAGCGGCACCATCAGCCAGTTGGCCCAGCGCTGCGCCAGGCCGACTTTGCGGATCGCCGCGCCCAGCACAAAACCGCTCAGCACCAGCCAAAACGCCGACGAGGCAAAGCCGCTGAATACGCTGCTGGCGGGAGCCAGCTGTAGCAACATCGCCGCCGCGAAAAACAGCAGCGCGGTGACGTATTCCGGCAAACGTGCGCTGGCCCACAGCAAAATGGTGATGCCGACCACCAGCGCGGTGAGCCAGAAGTTGAGATCTGCGGTCATTGGTGAACTCCCTTTCTATTTCAGGTCGCCATGAATGGCGACCCTACGAAAAATGTGCCGATCATTTGTAGGGTCGCCATTTATGGTGACCATCCGAAAAAAGCGCCGATCATTTGTAGGGTCGCCATTTATGGTGACCATCCGAAAAAAACGCCAATCATTTGTAGGGTCGCCATTTATGGTGACCATCCGAAAAAAGCGCCAATCATTTGTAGGGTCGCCATTTATGGTGACCATCCGAAAAAAGCGCCAATCATTTGTAGGGTCGCCATTTATGGTGACCATCCGAAAAAAACGCCAATCATTTGTAGGGTCGCCATTTATGGTGACCATCCGAAAAAAACGCCAATCATTTGTAGGGTCGCCATTTATGGTGACCATCCGAAAAAAGCGCCAATCATTTGTAGGGTCGCCATTTATGGTGACCATCCGAAAAAAGCGCCGATCATTTGTAGGGTCGCCATTTATGGTGACCATCCGAAAAAAAGCGCCGATCATTTGTAGGGTCGCCATTTATGGTGACCATCCGAAAAAAGCGCCAATCATTTGTAGGGTCGCCATTTATGGTGACCGAAAAACGCTTAACTGACGAGTCTTACGCCATAAATGGCGATCCTACAAGTTCGTGCGGGTTGCTGGTCGCCATAAATGGCGACCCTACGAGTGGGCTAGCTGCGTGAGCCAGCGGATCAGCGCGTCGCTGCCTGGCTGGCTGAGCGAGCGCTGCGGCCAGGCAAGAAAATAGGGTTTGCTGAGCGGCAGGCTAAGTGGATCGACGATCACCAGATCGCCGCGCGCCAGTTCGTTGCTAATCAAACGCCGCTGACCGAGCAGCAAGCCCGCGCCTGCCACGGCGGCATCAATCGCCAGCGAGGTGAGATTGAAACTGAATGATGGCTGCAGTGGCGGATCGTCAATGCCCCTGGCCTGAAACCAGCTGCGCCAGTCGGGTAAGAAGCGCCCTTCGTTACCCCAGTCGAGGTGAATCAGCGGCGCGTGCTGCAACACATCCTGCCCGACAAAACGTTGCAGTAGCGCCGGACTCGCCACCGGCAGCACCTCATCAAGGAACAGCAAATGCTTGTCCAGCTGCGGATAGCGATCTTCACCAAAACAGATAACAAAATCGGCGGGCGTGGCGTTGAAATCTACCTGCGTATGCGTGCCGTGCAGCGCTAAATCGATATCAGGACATTGCTCGCGCCACTGCGCAATATTCGGCAGCAGCCATTTTGAGGCCAGCGCTGGCAACGAGTAGAGCGTTAAACGCGGTGTTGATGCCGCATGACGCAGGTTTTGCTGGCCGAGGTGCAGAATGTCGAACGCCTCGGTGACATAACGCAGATACTCTTTGCCCATCTCCGTCAACATCACGCCGCTTTGGGTGCGCACAAACAGCGCGCTGCCCAACTGTTCTTCCAGCTGGCGAATCTGCTGGCTCACCGCAGCGGGCGTTAACGCCAGTTGCGCAGCCGCTTTCGCCAGGCTGCCCAGCTCCGCCGCCACTTTGAACGATTGAATGACGCTGATTTTGGGCAAACGCGGTGATGGCGCGGGCATTAAGGTTTCCTTAGCAAGGTGTTAAATTTTTATCGTTACGTATTAACATATCAGCGAGTTACAGTCTTTACACACCTGTAACACATGAGAAGTGAAACTATGTCTGCCTTGATTCGTTTCGATCTGCATCCGCTGGCCGATGCCGACTGGCGTCGCGCCTGCCGTGAGCAACTTAATCAGCACGGCGCATTAGTTTTGCGTCAATTCCTGCAGCCCGCCGCGCTGCAGGCCATCATTGCCGAAGGTGATGCGCAGCGCCATTTGGCGTATCACACCGCCAGCAAACACAATGTTTATCTGATGAAGAAAGATGAAGCTTTTAGCGCCGATCATCCGCGTAATCGCGATGTCATCAGCACTAAAGGCTGCATCACCGATGATGTGATTGCCGCCGATTCACCGCTGCGTCAGCTCTACAATGATGAACTGTTTAAAAGCTTCCTGTGCGATGTGTTGGGAGAAGAGGCGCTCTATCCGTATGCCGATCCGCTTTCGTCGATCAATCTGCATTTCGCGCCCGACGGGCAGGAACTGGGCTGGCACTTTGATAACTCGTCGTTCGCCATCACGCTGCTGGTGCAGAAGCCGCGCGCAGGCGCGGTGTTCCAGTACGTGAAGGATCTGCGCGACGCCGATGCCGGCGAGATGAATTTCGACGGCGTGGCGGCGGTGCTGGACCAGCGCCAGCCGGTAGACGCGCTGGCGATTGATGCCGGGGATTTGGTGCTGTTCCGTGGCCGCAATTCGCTGCATCGCGTCACGCCAACTGAAGGCGACATCACCCGCATGCTGGCGGTGCTGGCGTATAACACCGAGCCGGGCATTGCGCTGTCGGAAACCGCCCGCATGACATTTTACGGACGCTTATAAATCGATTAATGCCCGCCAGCCGCGCACAAAGATTTGCTGAGTGCGAAAGGCTACCAGCGCCCGCCAGTCAGCGTCGGCGGGCCAGAATCCTTCCACCAGTTCCTGCTTAATCGCCTGCCCGCTTTCACTGGCTGGATCGCCTTGCAGATGCAGCCAGTGATCGTCGCGCACGCGGCGATGCATCTCCTCGCCGGGATAGGTGCCGCACTCCACCACCAGCGGCAAAATCTGCGTGCTCGAAAGCGAGGTCAGCAGGAATTGCGACACATAGCCGGTGGCCGTCGCGGTGACGCCGGTTTCGCTGTCGCGTCCCGCGCCGGTGAACAGCAGCGTTAACCATTCGCCGTAAATCGCGTTGCCCCAGTCATGTGCGGCGAAGCGCTGCTCGGCAATCGACAGCAGCATCGGATGTCCCCATGCGCCCGCGCCGGTGTGCAGATCGAAGCTGATGATGGTTTTGGCCTGCGACAAATGATGGGCGATGATGGTTTCCAGCGTGCGATACGACCAGCTTGGCTGTTGGCCGCCGTAAAAGAAACCGTCTGCCGCGCCATATTGACCTGCTTCCACCACGCGTTTTACCACCTGCCAACCGGCGCTGTTCAGCGTTTCCGCTAACAGGTTATCGGCGCTGGCGCGATCGCCATGATAAATGCCATGCCACGCGGCGTAATCAGGATTGGCGGGTGCGGGCTGTGAAAAATCGATGAAGTTGCGATTGAGGTCGATGTTGTCTTCATTGACGCGGCGTAAATGCGCCGCGCCCCACGGATTGAGCAGATGCAGCATCACGATGGCGGTGTCAGCGGGCAGCGCCGTGAGGTTAAAGGTATCCAGCCAGGCAATTTGGCAATCGGATCCGTAATAGCCTTCCACGCCGTGCGTGCCGGAGATCACCAGCATCAACCGGGATGCGTTGGCATCGCCGATTACCGCTACATCGGTGAAAAGATCCTCTCCTTGCGGACCGGGTAACGGATGCGCGTAAGAAGTTAATGCACCGTTTTGCCGTTTGACGGCGGCGAGAAAACGGGCGCGTTGAGTTGGGTAGTGAGGTAAGTTTTGCATGATTTTTTGAATGAGTGTGGGTGCGGTTGGTGAGCGAAGTCGCCATAAATGGCGACCCTACGTGCATATGACTTTTACGGATAGACCTTAAACTTGAAGTACTTCTTCGCCAGTTGATCGTAAGTGCCGTTGCTGTGCAGTTCAGTAAGCGCGGTGTTGATCAACTTCAGATTGGCTGCATCATCTTTGCGCAATCCAATGCCCACACCATTGCCCAACACTTCTTTATCCACCAGCGTAGCGCTGATGACGTAGTCTTTGCCTGCTGGCGTGTTAAGAAAACCTTGTTCTGCCGAAACCGCATTCGCCAGGCTGGCATCAAGACGTCCCGCCACCAAGTCCGGGTAAATCTCCATCTGATTAGGGTAAGAAACCACACTCACGCCTTTGGTTGCCCATTGCGCTTTGGCGTAGGTTTCCTGAATAGTGCCCTGCGCGACGCCAATTCTTTTGCCACGCAGCGCGTTAATGTCTCCGGTTAGCGGAGCGTTGGCCGGTGTAAGTAACGCGCTCGGCGTGACATAGAGCATATCGCTGAAGGCTACCTGCTCGCGGCGTTTCTCGGTCATCGACATCGCCGAAAGAATGGCATCAAACTTTCTCGCCTGCAGCGCCGGAATACTGCCATCAAAACCGATCTGCACCCATTGGCACTTCACTTTCGCCTGGGCACAAATTGCGTTACCGAGATCGATATCAAAGCCCTGCAGCGAACCGTCGCTGGCTTTGGATTCAAACGGCGGGAACGTAGGATCAACGCCGAAACGCAAGGTTTGCTGAGCAAAAGAAGCGTGGCTAAACGCGCTCAGTGAAAGCAGTAAGGCAAAGGACAAACTTTTCTTCATTGTTATCTCCGGCAGGTAGCTAAATTCACAACGTCATACAGAGTTAATAACATGGTGGACATGATCCCACTACAGAAATTACGGATTTAATGCAGAGTAAATACTTATAATTGTTAGTAGGTTAGCTTTTATTGATGCCCCATTAAGTTTTACTTAATGCTCGCCAGGTGCATGTCATTCTTTTGTCATAACTCGCTCACGCTGGTGTCAGAGCCGATTGCATATCCTGATGGCCTACCTTCCTATCAGGAGCATTACGATGAAATTGAACAAACTTACCTTTGCAGCGGGCATGCTGCTGGCTATCGCAGGCGGCGCGGCGCAGGTTCAGGCGCAGCCGATTAAGAATATTGTGCTGGTGCATGGCGCGTTCGTCGGCGGTGCGGGCTGGCGTCCGGTGTATGACCGTTTAACGCATGACGGTTACAAAGTGACGCTGGTACAAGAACCGCTGACCGGCTTCCCGGAAGATGTGACGGCGACGCGCCGCATTATCGATCAGCAAAATGGCCCGGTGATTTTGGTCGGCCACAGCTACGGCGGCGCGATCATCACTGAAGCCGGTAACGACGCTAAAGTGGCTGGGCTGGTTTATATCGCAGCGCATGCGCTGGATAACGGCGAAACCGAAGCCAGCAACGGCAAAAAATTCCCCAATAGCGCACATCCGTTTGCTAAATCCAGCGACGGTTATCTGACCATCGCGCCGGAAAATTACCACAGTGATTTCGCTGCTGACTTACCGGCGGCGCAGGCCGATTTTGAAGCGCACGCGCAGATGCCCACCAACTCAGCTGTGTTCACCGCCAATATTCCTGACCCGGCGTGGAAGGCCAAGCCTAGCTGGTACATGGTGGCGAAAGCTGACAAAATCATCAGTCCCGATCTGGAGCGCATGTACGCCAAACGCGCGCACAGCCACACGGTGGAGATTGCCGGCGCCAGCCATTCGGTGTACCAATCGCATCCTGATGACGTCGCGAAGTTGATCGAGCAAGCCGCGTTACACGCCCAGCCCTGAAACCCTATCCCGCGGAGAAGCGCATGAAAATTTTGGTGATTGAAGATGAAGCCAAAGCGCGCGATTACATGCGCAAAGGATTGACCGAAGCGGGATTTATCGTCGATGTGGCAGAAAACGGCCAGGATGGTTTGTTCTATGCGCAGGAGCATCATTACGATTTGATTCTGCTCGACGTAATGATGCCCGGCATGGACGGCTGGCAAGTAATGGCGGCGCTGGATAAGCAGATCCACACGCCGGTGATTTTTCTCACTGCCAAAGGGACGCTGGAGGATCGTATCAAAGGGCTGGAACTGGGCGCAGATGATTATCTGGTCAAGCCCTTCTCGTTCGCCGAACTGCTGGCGCGCGTGCGCACCCAACTGCGGCGCGGCGGGCAGCAGAAGTTGCCGGATGTTCTCCAGCTGGCCGATTTGCAAGTGGATATCCTGAAACGTCGCGTTGAGCGCGGCGGTCAGCGTATTGATCTCACCAATAAAGAGTTCAACCTGCTGCACTTGTTCCTGCTGCATCCCGGCGAAGTGCTGACGCGCACCCTGATTGCCTCGCGCGTGTGGGACATGAATTTTGACAGCGACACCAACGTGGTCGATGTGGCAGTTAAACGCCTGCGACAGAAAATAGATGGCCCGTTTGCCCAGCCGCTGATTCACACCGTGCACGGCGTGGGCTATCGCTGCGAAGCCGAATCATGAAAACCCGTTCGCTGGCCGCGCGCCTGTCGCTGCTGCTCAGCGCCACAGTGATCGTCATCTTCTCCCTCAGCGGCATCGCACTTTATCATTCGCTGGCGACACAAATTGGCGTGCGCGACGATGCCGCGTTGCTAACGCGCATCGATCAGATCCGCACGCTGCTGCGCGATGAAGATGCGATTACGCTCATTCAGCAAAAGCCGCGTTTGTTCGCCAACATGCTCGGCAATACCGAATCGTTATTGGTGCTGCGTTTTACGGGCCAGCCGCCGCTGATTGTGGTCAATCCCGGCCAGCGCCCGATTCCTGCGATCACGCCGGTTCCAGCCGATCAACCGCTGGCGCTGTCATCGGTGCATCATCTCGCCGCCGCAGATGGTACGCCGTTTATCTCGGCAGCCGCGCTGGCGCCAACGCGTGATGGCAACGGCCAGATTGAGATCATTACCGGCCGCCTGATGAGCGACCGCACGCAAACGCTCAACAGTTATCGCGATCAAATCATCCTCGCCACCGCACTGGCGGCTTCGCTGGTGGCGGCAATCAGCATCTGGCTGGTGCGGCGCGGCTTAATACCGCTGCGTCGGTTGGCGGCGCAGGCGGATGCCATTGACGTGCGCCATTTGTCGCAGCGCATGCCTGAACAGGCGGCAGCGGAATTGCAGCCGCTGGTGGCGGCTTTTAATCAGATGCTGAGTCGCCTTGAACGGGGTTATCAACAGTTGAGCCAGGTTTCTGCTGATATGGCGCATGATCTGCGCACGCCGATTAGCACACTCATAGGCCAAACCGAAGTGGCGCTGAGTCAGACGCGCAGCGTCGGCGATTATCAGGCGCTGCTCGGCTCCAATTACGAGGAGCTGGAACGGCTGGCGAAGATGATCGACAACATGCTGTTTCTTGCCAAAGCGGAAGATGCCAGCCAGGCAATGGATTTGCAGGACATCGATCTGGCGCTGCTCGGCGAGAAGTTGCAGGACTACTTTGACGGCATGGCGGAAGAGCAGTCGATGCGGCTGGAGATGGCGCTGCACGGCGAACTGCGCGCCGATCCGCAACTGCTGCAACGCGCGCTGGCGAATCTGATGGCGAACGCCTTGCGCTACGGCGATCGAGATTCCACCGTGCGAGTTTTCAATCAGGGCAGCAGTTTGATGGTGGAGAATCAGGGTCCGGCGCTAAGTGTTGAACAGCAGGCGCGCATCTTTGATCGCTTCTGGCGCGCTGACGCGTCACGTCATCAGGGTAGCAGCGGTTTAGGATTATCGATTGTGCGCAGCATCATGCGGCTGCATCAGGGAAGTTGTGAGGTGCACAGCGAAGATAGGGTGAACCGTTTTACGTTGCGGTTTCCGTCGGTTGGATGCGGCCATTGAAACGGTGCGCATAAATGCGCACCCTACGAAATCGCGCTATCGGGTCGGCCCCGATGTTGCAAACCTGCCGTAGGGTCGCCATTTATGGCGACCGCAAACTTTAAATAAAGGTAAAGATCTCGTCACGCGGCAAGCGTGATTTCGGCAATGCAGCGTTGAAATCCGCCTCGCTGCGATAGCCCAGCGACACCAGCACTACGCTGGTAAAGCCCTTCTCGCGCAGGCCCAGCGCCTGATCCAGCGCGCGCTGGTCAAAACCTTCCATCGGCGTGGCATCAATCCCCAACATCGCCGCACCCAGCAGCAATCCACCCAGCGCCAGGTAAACCTGTTTTTCCATCCACTGCGGCACATCGCGCTGCTCGTAACGATGCATATCCACGTAGCTGCGACGGCTCTTATCCTGCCCCGCTTTGCCTTCTGGTTTGGCGAAACGACCATCTTCCTCTTCCTGCGCCAGTACATTCTGTAAATGCGCTTCATCCAGATCGGTACGCATGCACAACGCGATAACGTGCGACGCGTTCAGCACTTTCGGGCTGTTGTAGACAAATGCGCCCTCGGTGGATTTGGCCATCTGCTCGCGACCGGCGGCGGTCGATGCCACCACAAAATGCCACGGCTGCGAGTTCACCGATGACGGGCTGTTGCGCAGCACGTTCAGCAGGGTTTCGATTTCATCCTGCGGCAGGCTTTTACCGCCCTCAAACGCTTTGACGGTGTGACGACGAACGACTGCATCATTGAGTGTCATGGTCTATTCCTTATATTGTTCAAATAGAGAATGTTTTACGGTCGCCATAAATGTCGACCGTACGGATGTTCGGTGCTGTTTTGTAGGGTCGCCATTTATGGCGACCGCATCATTAAAATCCGCTCAACACAATCTTACCGCGTGCGCGACCGCTCTCGATCAGCGCATGCGCCTTGCGCAAATTGGCGGCATTAATAACGCCGTGATGTTCGCCAGCGGTGGTTTGCAGAGTTTGGTCATCAATCAACTGGCTCACGCGCTGAAGAATCTCATGCTGGCGTTGCATATCGGCGGTATGGAACAGCGAGCGGGTAAACATCAATTCCCAGTGCAGCGAAATCGCTTTGCGCTTCAGCGGTACCGCATCCAGCGTTTCGGGATCGTCGATCAACGCCAGCTTGCCCTGCGGCGCGAGGGCATCAATCAGCTGATCGTAATAGCTGTCGGTGTGCGTCAGCGAGGCGACATAGCGCACCTCTTTATGCCCAATTGCCGCCAGTTGTTCGCCCAGCGGTTGAGAATGATCAATCACGTGATGCGCGCCGAGTGAACGCACCCAATCCGCCGTTTCCGGGCGGGATGCGGTGCCGATCACCGTCAATTTGGTTAGCTTGCTTGCAAGCTGCGTCAGCATGGAACCAACGCCGCCGCCTGCGCCAATGATCAGCAGCGCAGCGTCGTCATCGGCCTGCACCTCCAGACGATCAAACAGCAGTTCCCACGCAGTGAGTGAAGTCAGCGGCAGCGCGGCGGCATCGGCGTGGTTCAGCGAACGCGGTTTATGCCCGGCGATGCGTTCATCCACCAGCCCATATTCGGCATAGCTGCCGGCGCGCGTGATATCACCGGCGTAAAACACCTCGTCGCCCGGCTGGAACAGCGTGACCTCTGCGCCCACCGCTTCCACCACGCCTACCGCATCCCAACCCAGAATACGCGGCTTATCGGTTGGCGCACCGGCGCGCACTTTGGTGTCCACCGGATTCACCGCGATAGCATGAATTTTTACCAGCAGATCGCGCGCGCCCGGCGTTGGCTTATCAACCTCCAGCTCATACAGCGCATTTTCATCGGAAATCGGTAAACCGTTTTGGCTATAAACAATGGCTTTCATCAGGCAGATCCTTATTCATCAGCAGGTTTGGTGAAGTGAATTCAGCATAGCGGGCCGCCGCGCAATGAAAAATGCCAGTTGCAGGTGAACACTTTCACTTTTAGAGTGAAAATCCCTGCCGACTACCACGATGAATAAGAAGATGATCCGACTGGAAGATGTCACTCTGTTTGTGCGTTCCGCCGCACTCGGCAGCTTTTCACGCGCCGCGCGCGAGGTGAATTTGCTGCCCGGACAGGTCAGCGCGGCAATTCAGCGGCTGGAGCGGGAACTGGATCGGCGCTTGTTTGCCCGATCAACCCGCAGCCTGCGCTTAACCGCCGAAGGGGAAAAGTATCTGCCTTACGCGCAGGAGATGCTGGCGCTGATGCATGCCGGTGCCGATAGTTTGCAGAGCGATGAAGATGCGCTGAGCGGCGAGCTGAAAATCGCACTGCCGTCGGATATTGGCCGCAATATTCTGCTGCCGCTGATCACCGACTTTTGCCGCGAGCATCCGGCGCTGGCGGTGCGTCTCTCCTTTTCTGATCAGATCAGCGATGTGTTCCGCGATCCGGTGGATATCGCCATTCGCTACGGCAAGCTGGAAGACAGCAGCTACGTGGCGCTACCGCTAGCGGAGGACAATCGCCGCGTGATGGTGGCGTCACCAGATTACCTTGATCGTCACGGTCGCCCGCAAATGCTGGAGGAGATCGCCCAGCACCATCATGGCCTGCTGTTTATTATGGGCGGCCACGTTTACGACAAATGGACTTTTCCGCAGGATGGCATGCGCCGCCAGATCACGGTGAAAAGCCGCATGCTATGTGATGACGCCGAAGTGGCGCGGCGCTGGGCCATCGCCGGTATGGGCATCGCCTATAAATCGTGGATTGATGTGTGTGACGATGTGCTGGCCGGCAGGCTGGAGCGCGTGCTGCCGGAGATGCCGGGAGAAAGCACGCCGCTGCACCTTATCTGCCCGCATCGCAAGCAGTTTTCCCCGGCGATCCGCGCGCTGCATGAGGTTTTGCGTACCCCTCTGCGGGCGTTAACGGCGAAGCTCCAATGCCAATCAATGCCGTAAATAGCGGGGTTTTGTAGGGGCGCCATTCATGGCGACCTGGTTTCTACTCGCACAATCTTATTTCGCCTCAGGTCAATAGGTAATTATCCCTAATTCCACTTAACCCAATTGAGACATTAGATATGTTAATACCTAATGGAACCAAAAGCCTCACCATTACAAAAACTGACTTAGCTTATGTAAACTTTTTATAAAATCTCATGAAAATGAGAATGAGGACACCAACATTTTGTTCAATATTCGGAGATTTTAACGAGATAACATTATTATTTGATCTTTTTTTGATCACTTGTCAGTAAATATGTTAAAAAACAACTCCACAAATGACACTGGATAATTTTAATGACGAAATAAGCCTCAATTTTTAACGTTTTTTGTCCTTCTGACAGACTCAATATTGTTTACTGCGCTTAATAAATAATACCAAAAAACATCAAAAAAGGCTTAATAGAGACTCTCAAATACATGTTAAAAGCCAGAATTAACATCTATTAACCTTATTAAATTTTCGTTATCCCATTAAGAAAATCCCTTGCTAGCGCTGCCCTCGTTGTTTAACGGCTATTAAATCCTCATTAACAGTAGTGATTAATTTATACTTTTGCCGATATATTACTTAACAGCTATTCATATTCTAAGTTGAAGAAGCCCCAGCTTCTCGTAAGGGAAAAAAGTGTCAGTCATTTTCGATATGGAACACCGCCAGCTGATCAACGACGAGATCATCATCGAACTGAGTCGCCAGCAAACCGAGTGTTTATCTTTGCTGGTATCCGCTAAGGGAAATATTGTCAGCAGAAAAGAAATTATGGATTGTTGTTGGGCTGATAGAGGTTTGATCGTAAGTGATTCATCAGTGCGCGTGGCGCTCTACCAGCTAAGGAAACAGTTGGCAGCGGCAGGCGTATCTGAAGGAGCATTGGTCACTGAGGTTGGCAGCGGTTATCGCTTGCGTAATGGCTATTTAGAACTGCCTGGAATGCAACATATTGATGATGCAGTGGAAAGCACTGCATTAAATGGTGATGAGATCACTCTCGTCCAACCACTGACCATCCCGTCTACACGTGGTTCCCGCTCGATGATGAGAGCCGAGTTGCTACTCTTTATTCTGTGTATGGTATCACTGACACTGTTGGCGGGTTGGTTACATATGAAGTCTCTTTTATATCCCGTACATTATGTAACGCTCCACGAGCAGGATAATTTGCATATTCTGGTGCAGAAAGGTATGCGCGCGAATGCTGAGGATATCAAAAATCGTTTTCTCTCAATTGAAAAGGTAAACCCTTACAGCTTTTCTACAGCATGGATTTATGTGAATAGAAGTATTTTGCAGCATGGGAATTTGTCGACATTAGTTTGCGATCGTGAGATTACTCAACTAGAAAAACTGTGCTATTCGCTGAATTTTCAGGAGGGGGAATGAATATTCATCGTTTAGGTATGATTCTTGCCGGTTTAGTTTTGTTTCCAGCGGCAGGTTGGTTTAGTGCACCTTATGTGGCTCTGTCTATGGCCCCTAATTGCAAAGCAAATTCTGTTAATGTATTTCATGAGGCTGGACGAGAAGTGATTACACATTCGCATTGGTGGTTTAGTTCAGGAATGCAAGGCGGAAATGGCACTTATTCGACGGAGATTCGGTATAAGGATCTCAGCGGCGCGGAAACGGTCAAAAACATCTTGCGTTCTTATGAATTAAAATACAGTTTAAAATCATCACACTGGCGAGTCGAAACCACCCGAGTGACACGGCTTAGCGGTGAAGACAATCATGACAGTGACATTGAGCGCTACATTGACCCGCTGGTGAAGACCGCTTTTACCGCGCCGATTATGATGTTCAAATTACCTGGCAATAATTACATGCTCGGGATAAATGAACGTCCTCGCACCCTTTGCCAATAGTCAAATATAAAAACAGCAGACGCCGGACAATTAATCCGGCGTCTGCTGTTTATAACGCTTAGATGTTGGTCTGTTGTTCAGAAGTCACAATTTCAGCAATTCGCAACACATAGATCATCGTGGCGCCTGGTGGTATTTTTGGTGCGTAACCTTTATCGCCGTAGGCTTTCTCGGGCGGGACCACCATCGTCAAACTGCCGTGATTGCGTAACTCGCGGATAGCCGCCTGGAACAACGGTGGGAAATCATTAATCGGCTGAGAGAGTACTTTATCGGCCAGTTCCATATCCTGCACCACTGTTCCATCGGTGAGCATCTCTTTTACAACAATGGAAACCGTAGCATCTTCAGGGATAACATCATCGCCAGCGTAATCAACCTTGTACCAGAAGCCCGTATCGGAAGATTTAACCCCTTTCTGCTTCTTAAATTTTGCGAGATATTTTTCACCCTCTTTCCGCTTGTCAATGACCGTTTTGGCGCGTGCTTTGTTAGCCACCTCATCAGCGTCCTGCTTTGCCTGCTTCAACTCTACAGCAGAGAGTTTCAGTTGATTTTCATCAATGAATACATCCTGGATGCCGGCGAGCATGCTGTTTTTGTCTGTCGCTACGCCCATTTCCTTATGTTCGTTTTCCAGTGCCAGAATATCCTGCGCCAGTGACACGCCAATGGCATAAGATTGTTTGCCTGCCGCGCTTTTCAGCAACTCAGGCGAGGTTAAGGCATCCTCGCGATGTTTAAGGGTGTCACGCTCTGCCTCTACGGATTTAAGAGTTACAGCCAACTCAACCCTTTCACTCTCTTTCTCTTCTAACATCCGCTTTAGATCTTCAAAATGCTGATACTGTGCCGCCTGAGATTCGTTAATTTGCTGTAAGGAGATTAGATTTTTTTGCAACTCCTTCACCTGCGCTTTATCGGCAGTGTCTTGCTCTGCGAGTTTTTGCTGTAAGCCCGCAACCTGCTCATTTAACTTAGCGATCTCAAGCTGCGAAGCCGCTAATTCTTGCTGCTCTTTTTTCACGTTAGCCTGAAATGCACGCAGGTTATCATCATGTTCGTCACGCTGCTGCTGATGTGTTTGCTGCAAAATCTCAAGTTGATTACGCAGTTCATCATTGTTGGCACGCATGGTGTCATTCAGCTCTTTAGCCACTAATTCGCGCTCTTTGCTGGCGGCAATCAGTGCTTTAACGTCTTTTTCACTGGCCGTCAGACTGAGAGCTTTACGAACCCCGGCAGCGAACTGCTGCAAATTATCCAGGCTTTGTGTCAGTGTGAGCGCGGGAGCCGTTTTTTCTGCAGTCGACGCCTTTTCTTTTTGCGCAGCCTGTAACGCCGCTTCAGCGGCTTGTTTTTCAGCTCGCAGTTTTTTTAATTCGCGCTCTTGTGCCGCTAAAGTCGCTTGTTGCTCATTTGATCGCCGTACTGATGGTTTCTTTCCGGTTGATAAAGCCTTGGGCTTTTCTGCATTCAGCATGTCAGAGGATTTATTTTCAGGCTGTGATTCCTGATGCGCCTGATATTCCTTCGCAAACAGCAGTAATTCTGGAATACCCGATGAATCCGCCTGGGCCTTAATAGGCAAACCCCAATACGGGATAATCACCATAAAATAGATGACTATTTTTTTTAACATTAAACGAGAAAAAGCCATACGCACCTTCAAATCGAGTAATAGCCGCTAACATAAAATTAACGCACGAAATATCATTTTCGCGCGTAATTATGATTGCTGTGCGGTGTGGACTAAAGAGGGATAAAGCGGAACTTCTGAATCATAATGATTAAAATTAGGGCTAGTCCATGGCTGTTACGGCACTTCCTAAGCTAGCGCTTACTTCCGGGACAAAGCTATGTTTGCAGACTTAGGAAAAATCGACATCATTTTCAGTGGGGAACGCACTATCATCAACATTACGGCCATCTAAATAAATCATTACTTTATCGACTCAGCGCGGTCGGACAAACTCTTTAGCAATGACTGTTTGATTTCCGCACATAGCCGATTCACTTTATATCGATACAGTGCATCAACGGTATCCTGAGTTCCATTATTCACTTTATTTCGCACCGCTGCATATTTCGCCGCACCACCCATTAATCGGTCAAACTCAGCTTTATTAATACCGTATTGTGTTGCTTCAACACTCTTTAAAGCATCCAGTTCATCGCGGCACTGCTGTAATTGTGTATTTTCGGTTTCTGCCGCTTGCCGTTCGTTTTGCACCGAGGACGAAGGCGTTGATGGCAATGTTTTTATGCGACTCTGACAACCTGCCAGCAATAGCATAAAAGTGGTACATAAGGTGATGGCTGTAATGTTGTGTTTAACGCTCATTATTATTTCTCTAAAGACGAATCAATGATAAGTGCTGACAAAACTTCATCGCGCGTAATAGGCGCAAGCCTGCACTAAGATTGGCCTTAAGAGTAATAACAACCTTCATTCTGGACGAGTGAGTTGAGGTGAAATCTTGTTATTAACGCGTTTTAACAAGTTTTAATGGCTTGTTATTCAAAAGAAAATTGATGTGAGAACATGCAAGGATGTTGGTGTTAAGACGTTTTTGATGCAAAAGGTCGCCATAAATGGCGACCCTACGAGCGGGTTTTGTAGGGGCGCCATTTATGGCGACCTGGCACACAAACTATTTACTGCGGCTGGCTTCGGCGGTGAATTCATTCGCGGTGGCGAAGCCGCGTAAACCGCCGACCAGAACCGACATCAGCTGGGTGCCGACCTGTTTTTCCGTCAGCCCTACCGTGACGAGCAAATCAAAGATTTCGCGCGGATCGAACAGGATATTCCACAGGAACACCGCCTTGTCGCCGATGTCCGGCAACTCCATCTCTTCCATCGCTTCACGTAACGCCGGGCGCAGCGCGTCGGCCTGCACTAACAAGTATTCCGCGCCCTCCCATAAACGTTCCAGATAGCCGCGACGGTTACGCATCGGCACCATCGCCGCACCGCGCTCGCGAACCAGTTTGATCCAGTAACGGCTGACTTTTTCCAGCTTCAGTAAGCCGCTGCAGCTTTGCTCGAGACTGTAATCCAGCAGCAGTTGCCCCACGTCCTGACGATACGCATTCAGCACCTCTTCTACCGACGTAAACTGACGATAGGCGGTGGCCACGGAGACGCCAGCTTCCGCGGCGATTTCCGTCATGCTTATCGGGGTTTCGGAGCGCTCGAACAAACGGGCAGCTGCCTGAATCAGGTTCTTGCGGTTTCTTTCGGTATCACTGCGCATCGGTTTTCCCGTCATTGTGGGTGTGCTTCCTTAAACGTACTGATGTTATTTGAAACTGGCCAGGCCGCGCTTCAAACGGCGCACACCTTCACTAATGGCTTCACTGCTGGCAGCGTAAGAGAGACGCAAATGCCCTTCGCCCGCCGCGCCAAATTCACTGCCAGGCCGCACCGCGATGCCCTGTTCGCGCAGCAGCGACACCATATCAATCGCCGGAATCGGCAACGAATAGGCAGGGAAGCAGTAAAACGCGCCTTCGGGTTCATTGAGTTTCAACTCTGGAATGGCCGACAATCCTTCCATCATCAGCACGCGACGCTGGCGGTAGACATCATACATACGTTTTACGTCATCTTTACACTGCGTGAGCCCCACCAGCGCCGCACGCTGCACCGCGCTGTTCACCGATCCGTTCACCGTATTGTGTACGCGCGCGGCGGCGGCAATCATCTCCGCCGGTCCCGCCAGATAACCCACGCGCCAGCCGGTCATGGCATAACTTTTGGAGAAAGTCTGACAGAACAGAGTGCGTCCGGCAAAAGCGGGAATGTGCAGCACCGAGGTAAAGGGACGATCGGTAAACACCAGATCGCTATAAGCTTCATCGGCGATCACCAGCGTATCGTGCTGGTTCACCAACTGACCGAGCGCTTCAATTTCGGCGCGGCTGTGCACAATGCCGGTGGGATTGCCGGGATTACAGAACACAAACAGTTTGGCGCCGTCGAGCGCACGATCCAGACGTTCCAGATCCCAGTGCAAATCCGCGCGGCACGGCATCGGCACGCAGATGCCGCCGGCCATATTGACCAAATCCGCATACAGCGAATAGGTTGGATCGGGGATCACCACGCGATCGCCTGGATTGACGATAGAGAGAATCGCCGCCGCAAGACCGGCGGTGCCGCCGTGCGTGACCAGAATTTCACCGGCTTTCACCGCGTTGCCGCTCTGCGCGGACACCTCATCCGCCAGCGCGCTGCACAAGGCTTTGTCTCCGAGCAGCGGCGCGTAATGGGTGTAACCGGCTTGCAGTGCTTCAACCGCCGCTTGCACGATGCGCGGCGGCGTATCGAAATCCGGTTCGCCCATCGCCAGAGAAACCATATCGCTGCTCGACGCAGGTTGCTGCACACGCAGCGAGGTGCGCTCTACACGTAATACCGCCTCGGCGGCTTTAAAATTTTGACTCGACATAAGGATTCCTATTCCGATTTTTCACGTTCGGCCTGGCACGCTGCCGGGGCATTTTTCCAGCGGCTGATCTCCAGATCGCCGGAGAGATCGCGCAGCACCGTCGGCGCGACAATCAGTTCTTCCACCACGGTGCGCGCCGGTAAGCTGGCGCACAGCAGAATGGCTTCGGCCACATCTTCCGGCTGCACCATGCCATCACGAATCGCTTGATCCGGCGGATTGGCGCGGTTATCCATGATCGGCGTGTTCACTTCACCTGGTAAAATGCAGGTAGAGCGGATGCCGTCATTGCGGAAAGTGTTGTGCAGATAGGTCATAAAGTTGCGCACCGCCGCTTTCGCTGCGCCGTAGGCGGCGCCACCCAGCAGGTTTGGCCGCAGCGCCGCCAGTGAGGAAACGGTGATGATGGTGCCGTTCTTGCGCGCCAGCATGTCCGGCAGCAGCGCCTGGGTCAGCAGAAAAACCGCTTTCATGTTGACGTCCTGCACCTGATCCCACTCCTCTTCGGCAATCCAGCGCGCATTCAGCGTCTTGCTGGCGCTGCCGGCGTTGTTGACCAGAATATCGACTTGGCCCCGTTCGGCTATCGCCCACGTCACCAGCGCCTCAACCTCGGTTTTTTGCGCGATGTCTGCGGCATACGCCGATACTTTACCGCCCTGCGCGATCAGGCTTGCCGCCACCTCATCCAGCACCGCCTGACGACGTCCCACCAAAATCACATGCGCCCCGCGCGCGGCAAAACCGGCTGCCGCCGCTTTACCAATTCCGCTACCCGCGCCGGTAATCAGCACCACTTTTCCCGTTAATCTGTCCATGTTTTAGCCTCTTGTAAGGTCATGCAGGTTCACGCCGTAATCACGCAACGCGCCCGCTTCAGTGATGTAACCTTCCTGCACATCCCACAGGATGGCGTTGAGATCGCGCTCAGCTACCGGCATTTTGCCGCCGCCGCCCGGCATTTGAATGGTGACTTCGTCGCCGGGTAACACATCATGGCGTCCAACCGGTTTCGCCAGCGATGCGCCGTTAATCGCTACAACGTTTGGCGCACCCGCCGCCGCGCCTAACACGCCCTCTGCCGCGTGTTTTTGCCGCGAATAGAACATGCTGTGTGAGAGCGGATATTTACTGGTGTTGCGAATCACCATGCGCTGCGCCACGCCGCCACGATAGCGTCCGGCACCGCCCGAATCGGGCACGATGGATTTCTGCAGGAACAGCAGCGGCGTGGCAGATTCAATCAGCTCAACCGGCGTGGAGGACATGTTGCCAGGGAAGCCGGTGACAATGCCGTCTGCGGCAGGACGCGCGCCGGTGCCGCCGTTGACGCACAGGCTTTCGACAAAACGGCGTCCGTCATCGAACTGTCCGGCGAACACGTCGCAGGTGACCGGCGCGCTGCCCGAGTGGCCCATCACGCGATCCGGCATGATATCGGCCAGCGCAGTGAAAATGGCGGCGTGCGCCATGTGTCCGACGCGGTTACGCATCTCCACCGCACAAGGCGGACGCGCATTAGCAATCGAGCCTTCCGGCGCGGTGACGGTGATGGATTTGAAGCAGCCTTCGTTATTCGGCAGATGCGGCTCAAGCAGACATTTCAGCGGATAGACGCTGTAGGCATAGGTGAATGACATTGGGCAATTGCTGCCAAACAGCGACTCCGCCGACGAACCGGCATAATCGATGGTGATGTTGCTGCCCTCGACAATCACCGCCACGTTGAGATGGATGTCGCCTTCGTAGTCGCCAATATCCACCGCCGCTTCGTAGCGACCATCCGGCACTGCCTCAATCGCTTTGCGCATGGCGATTTCAGTCAGCGAGTGAATCTTCTCCGCCAGCGGCGTTACCGATTCCAGCTGCAAATCCTCCATCAAGCCGAGCAAGCCGTTAGCGCCAATTTGGTTGGCCGCCAGCATGGCGTGCAGATCGCCTTCCACCTGATCCGGCGAGCGCACGTTGGCAAGGAACAGATCCAGCAATTGCTGGTTCACCTGACCGGCAATCATCAGTTTGCTCGGCGGGATGAGGAATCCCTCTTCAAACATATCGCGCGATGAGCCCATATTCAGCGAGCCGCCAATATCGGACATGTGCGCCGCTGCGCCGGTAAACGCCACCAGCTTGCCGGCGCGGAATACCGGCGTTACCACCGTCACGTCATTGAGATGGCCGGTGCCGAGCCAGGGATCGTTAGTGATCAGCGCATCGCCGGGTTTCAGCGTCTCCGCCGGAAATTTCGCCAGCAGATGACGCACCGTGGCGGGCAGTGTGCCGATAAACACCGGCACGCTGGTTTTCGGTTGCGCCAGCGAGCTGCCGCTGGCGTCCATCAGCAGGCACGAGTAATCGCCTACTTCGCGGATAATGCTGGAGAACGCCATGTTAACCAGCGTGGCCGCCGCCTCTTCCGAGATGCTGACAAGGCGATCCCAGGTAATGCGCAGGCTAATCGGATCGTCGAGAAAACGCAGATGATCGGGGGTTGTCGCACTCATCAGTTCAGCTCCATCAAAATATTGCCTTGCGGGTCCAGCTGCGCGGATGCGCCGGGACCAACATAAATCGCGCACTCTTTTTCCTGCAGCAGCGCCGGGCCGTGAATCGCTTCGCCGGTGATCAGTAAGCTGCGTGGGATGACGCGGCAGGCGCTGAAGCCCTGCTCGCGGCCCAGATAGACTTGCAAGCTCTTCTCGCGCGCGTCGGGTTCAGGATGGCTGAGTTGATCGGTGGTATTCAGCGCGGGCGGCGTGGTCTGCACGCGACCGCGCCAGTTAACCACTTCCACGCCTTGTCCCGACAAGGTGCGACCAAAGCGCGCCAGATGGGCGGCTTCAAAACTGTCGATCAAGGCTTGCGCATCGCCGTGCGCAAGGAAGCTTTCCGGCAGCGTGACGGTGAGCTCCGAACCCTGGCCGACATAGCGTACGCCCGCAAGTTTCTGCTGAATCGCGGTATTCGGATCGGCGTTGGCCGCCGCCAGCGTGGTGATCGCCTCGTCAAAGCCTTCGGCGAACAGCGCCGCAATGCGTTTCACATCAATGCCGGGCTGCAGGCGGCAGCGATCGCTGCGCACAAAGTCAGCGCTGGGCGGCGCGGTCAATAAGCCGAAGGCCGAGTAAACGCCCGCTCCGTTCGGGAAGTAAACGCGTTTGACGCTCAGCTGTTTCGCCAGCGACCAGGCGTGGCTCGGGCCCGCGCCGCCAAACGCCAGCATGGTCATTTGTGCTGGGCTGACGTTTTTCTCCACCGAATGGGTGCGCAGCGCTTCGGACATTTTGCTGTTGGCCACTTCATGAATGCCCCATGCGGCGTCTTCAATGCTCAGCCCCAGCGGTTCGGCGATGCGGCGAATCGCCTGACGCGCGGCTTCAACGTCGAGCGGCATGCGTCCACCGAGAAAGGCATCGGGATCGAGCAATCCCAGCACCAGATTGGCATCAGTAACCGTCGGCTGCTCGCCGCCGCGCGCGTAACAGGCCGGACCTGGCCAGGCGCTGGCACTTTCCGGGCCGATTTCCAGCAGGCCAAGAGAATCGACACGCGCGATACTACCGCCGCCCGCACCAATCTCAATCATGTCCACCACCGGCAACTTCACCGGCAAACCGCTGCCTTTCAGCAGGCGATCCGCGCGCCCCACTTCGTAATCGATGGTGATGGACGGTTCGCCATCGCGCACCACGCACGCCTTGGCAGTGGTGCCGCCCATATCAAACGCCAGTACCTGACGTTCGGCGTTTTTACGCGCGAAGGCGGCGGTGGCAACGATGCCGCCTGCCGGGCCGGATTCAATGATGCGCGTGGGATAATCCGCCGCCACCTGCGGTGCCATCAGGCCGCCGTTCGATCCCATCACCAGCCAGTCGCAGGTGAAGCCGCCCTCGCGCAATTTGGTCTCCAGTCGTGCCATATAGCGGCGCGCTTTCGGCTGCACAAAGGCGTTCATGGCGGTTAACACGCCGCGATCGTATTCGCGGATTTCACGCGACACTTTGTGCGACACCGAGATGGATACGCCCGGCAGTTCGCGGCTGAAAATCGCTTCGATGCGATTCTCATGTTCCGGCCACGCATAAGCATGCATGCACAGTACGGCAACGGCTTCATAGCATTGGTCGCGCAGCTCAGCGGCCAGCCGAACCACTTCGTCTTCGTCGAGCGGCGTAATCACTTCGCCGCGTGCCGTCACGCGTTCGCTGATTTCATACGACTGAGAACGCGGCAGCAGCGGCTGCGCCGGTGCACCATTCAGATCGTAGATGTCATAACGGTATTCACGCCCCAGCACCAAAACGTCACGGAAGCCGCGCGTCACCACGAAGGCGGTTTTCGCGCCACGCCGCTCCAGCAGCGCGTTGATGGCCAGCGTCGTGCCGTGCGTGATGGTGTGAATGTCGCTGGCTTTGAGGCCGGCCAGCTCCACCAATTGGGTTAAGCCGGTGTACGCCCCTTCCGAAGGATCTTCCGGCGTGGTCAGCGTTTTATGCCGAATCGCCTCGCCAGAGATGTCATTCAACAGCACCAGATCGGTAAAAGTGCCGCCAATATCAAACCCTATCCGCCAGGGTGACGCGTTTTTCATAATGACCTCGAAATCCAGAATGTGGGCAGATTGCTACGGCGTTCACTCGGCAGCGAGTGGCTTACCGGCGGTTTCTTTCAGATACAGCGTGCTGATGAGCGTCAACGCGGCGGTGAAAATCACCATATAGCTGGGAATGCTGGCGATGCCGGTCATCCCAATCAGCCATGTCATCAGTAAGGGCGCGGAGCCGCCAAAGATCACCGTTGAGAGGTTGAAGCCGATGCTGTAGGCGCTGTAACGCACGTTGGTGGGGAACATTTCGGCCAGCGTCGCCTGAATCACACCGGCATGTCCGGCGAAGGCAAAGGCCAGCAGAACGGCCGCCATGCACGCCAGCGGGAACATACCGAGCGTCAGCAACCAGAAACAGGGCCACGCCAGTAGCGCCATCGCAATCGCCGACGCCACCAGCAGCGGCTTGCGTCCAAGACGATCCGACAGCCACGCCATCATCGGAATGGTGGCGATAATGGTGATCAAGCCGCAGGCGGTGACCATCAGGCTTTGAATCTGCTGGAAGTGCATCACTTTATTCAGGTAGGTCGGCATGTAGACAAACAGGATGTAATAGCCCGGACCGTTGACCGCTGGCAGCGTGATCGCCAGTCCAATCGCTTTCAGATGGCGCTTTGAGGAAAGCACTTCACGCAATGGATTGCGCACCACGCGCTTGTTGGCTTTTACCATCTGAAAATGGGGCGTGTCCTCAATGCGGGTGCGGATGTAGACGCCAATCAAGGCCATCGGAATAGCCAGCAGGAACGGCACGCGCCACACCCAGGCGGTCATCGCCTCCGTACCGAACACGTTGATCAATCCGCTGATCAGCAGGCTGCCGAACAGCAACGCGATAAACGATCCCATCACCAGCGGCGACATCACCACCGCGCGGCGATGATCTTCGGCATATTCCGCCACGAACGAACCTGCGCCCGAGACTTCGCCACCAGCAGAGAAACCCTGCACGATGCGCAGCAAAATCAGCAGCGCCGGTGCCGCCCAGCCAATGCTGGCGTAGCTCGGCAGCAGGCCAATCGCCGCCGTCGCCAGCGAGATCATCAGCAGAAGAATCGCCAGCAGCTTCTGACGGCCCATTTTGTCGCCAAGATAGCCGCAAATGACGCCGCCAAACGGGCGCACAAAGAAGCTTACGGTGAAGCCGAGGTAGGTCAACATCAGGCCGGAATCGGTGGTGCTCATGTCACTGGCGGAAAACACCAGCACCAGTGAACTGACCAATAAGCCGTAAATGCCGTAGTCATACCACTCGACAAAGGATCCGACGCCGCCCGCAAGAGAAGCACGGCGGACGACGTTATTCTTGGTTGTTCCGTCCTTCGGCAAAGCGTAATCCATTGTTACCGCATGTGATTTCGTCATTGGTTTGCCCTGAAAGTGTGGTGAAAACATCCCCGGAATGCGCTAAGCCAGCGGCTTATTTATACTGACGCGTCACTTCTGCCGTCATTTCTGCTTCACGGCGCGCCACTTCCTGCACCGCCGCTAATACGGCTTCGGCGCGCCAGAAGGGAATGATGATCACGCCGTCATCGTCGCCGACCACGATGTCACCCGCACAGCACACCACGCCGCCAATCGCCACCGGTTCACCGATCACGCCCGGACCGTTTTTGAACGGACCCGCCGGCGTGGTGCCGCGACAGAAAGTGGGTAAACCGGTGGATTCAATCACGCTGCGATCGCGAACTGCGCCGTCGATAACCTGCGCCACCGCACCGGCATGCTGGAAGCGCTGCGTCAGCTGCTCGCCCACCAGCGCCCGATCAATGTGGCCCTGGCCGTTAATCATCATCACGTCGCCCGGTTGGATGTAATCCAGCGCGCGGATCACTGCCGCGTTGTCGCCAGCCGTGACCTGAACCGGAAAGGCAAAGCCAACAAACGCCGTGTTGGAGGAGACCGGAACAATGCCGCCATCGCACATATTCAGTCTTTCCATCGCATCGCCAATGTTGGCAACAGGAAATTCGGCAAATGCCGCCAGCCATTTATTTTCCGGGCGCTGCCATGATGTCGAAATACGGACTTCAGCCGTTTCAAGAGCCATTATCGGTCACCTTTTAAAATGAAAAACCATTATCAAGTGAGAAACTTTTATCATTTTAAAAATTAGGTGTGCAACGTCTTTTTTACATGGATATGACAGGTGCGAGGTTTTAAATTAACGGAATTGTGCAGGATTCAATCGGAGGGGATGTTTTTAATATATTGATTATAAACAATATTCATTCAGTCGCTTTTAATCCGCTTAGCGGTCTGCTACCGAAATAAATCGGATTATGCGCTGCTATAGTGTTTTCTTATGTTGATTTTATGAGGAGAAGCACAAATTAAGTGCATTAATTATTGAATCAGGCGATACGTGTCACAATTTGGTGCGGTAATTAACGCGGAGCCATAAGTAAATAAATAAAGGCTTCAGTTTTCAGCGGTTAAATAATTGGATGCGATGTTACATTGCACTGTGGCGGTGCGCATAAATGCGCACCTGGTCGCCATAAATGGCGCCCCTACGACAGCGGGTTTGTAGGGTCGCCATTTATGGCGACCTCATCACATCACCTTACCCTGAAAAATCGGTACCGATTCGAACAGGTAGCCATCAAAGTCCGGTGCATCGGCATCGGATAACTCCAGTAGCGTATTCTTGACGTTTTCCAGGTGCTGCCACATCGCCTGCCAGGAACCCATCACATCACGACGTCGCAGCGCGGCCAGAATGGTTTGATGATCGCCCAGCCACTTCAGGCGGTAAGCGCGGGTCTCATACTGCGGTCGCAGCTGCTGCCAGAGCGGGCTGGCTTCGTGATGACGCCAGACGCTGGTAACCGTATCGAGCAGCATCTGATTTTGCGTCGCGCCCGCCAGCAGCAAATGAAATAACTTGTCATTATCCTGGCTGCTGTCGTTGAGCGCGATGGCGCGCTGCTCCTGCTCCAGCGTGCGGCGCAGGTTTTCGATATCGGCTTTGGTGGCCATTTTAGCGGCGAAGGCGGCGATATTGCTCTCCAGCAACTGACGCGCCTGCAACATCTCGAACGGGCCGACATCGCTGCGGAAAAACGCCTCTTCCGCATCCTCACTTTCCGAAGGAATGCGCATCACGTAAACGCCGGAACTTTGACGAATATCCACCGTGCCTTCCAGCTCCAGCATCAGCAACGCTTCACGCACAATGGTGCGGCTCACGCCCCAGGTTTCCGCCAACTGTCGCTCTGGCGGCAGTCGTGAGCCAACCGGGTAATTGCCATCGAGGATTTGCTGACGCAGATGCTGACCAATTTCCTGATACTGCTTTTTCTCTTGTGGCGCTTCGGCTTTTTCCACGCTCTCACCCTTTTGCATCATGGTGCATTCGGCCCGGCCGCGTCCTGTGCGAGCCGGAACCTGACTGCTATCTGGGCGCTAGTGTACCAAAGCCAGCGCCTGATCGAGTACCTTTGCACCATTCAACGTGCCGTAAGCCACGGTATCGATCACCGCAATCGGCAGCTGATAGCTGTCGGTCAGCTTTTTATTCTCCTCCAGTTTAAAGCGCACCTGCGGCCCCAGCAGCACCACTACCACGTCCTGACCGTAATTTTGTAGCTCTTCACGCAGGTTCTGTTCCGGAATGGCGTAGATCTGGTACTCAAGACCGCGTGCTACCGCCTCTTTCTCAATGCGGGTGACTAACATCGAAGTCGACATGCCTGCTGCACAGGCCAGAATAATGCGTTTCATCGGTCGTCCTTATTTGGCTTCATCGTCAATGTTGAGGGTCAATTGCTGGGTGTCACGCAACTTACGGAACCAGTGCGCGGATTTCTTCATGCGTCGCTGCCGCTGGTTGTCGAGGTCGATCTCAATCAGTCCGTAACGATTTTTGAAGGCGTTCATCGGCGAAACGTTGTCGGTGAAGGCCCACAACATGTAGCCCTGACAGTTGCTGCCCGCTTCACGTGCACGCACCGCCTGGTAAAGATGTTCAGCAATAAAGTTGATGCGGTAGTCGTCCTGAATTTCCCCCTGCGCATCCTTAAATTGCGCTTCGTTTTCGATGCCCATGCCGCTCTCGGCCACAAACCACGGCAGATTGCCGTACTCCTCTCTCATGCGCTGCGCCATGTCGAAGACAATGCGCGGCTGAATTTCCCAGCCGCGCGAGCTGTTCATGCGGCGACCCGGCAGCTCAAAATGTTCGTAGTAAAAGGCGGGATGAAATGGCGTCTCCGGATGCCACGCGCGTGACGGCGCTTTTACGCGATGCGGATAGTAAAGATTCAGACCCACTTCATCGACGGTGTTGGCGGCAATGATCGCCAGCTCGTCCTCGGTGACGTCCCACTGCACTTCATGTTTATCCAGCAGCTGCAACAATTCAGCTGGATAAACGCCTTTGATCGCCGGGTCGAGAAATACCCGGTTGTAGAACAGATCGTAGATTTTCGCGGCTTTAACATCGTGCGCCGCCGACGAGCGCGGATAGGTCACTTCCGGATTGAGAATGGTGCCCACCGTGCCGGCATAACCCTGCTGGCGGAACAGTTTCACCACCTTCGCCGTGGCGAGATTTTTATGGTGATTCCACTGCATCCACTTATGGGTGTTCTGCTCATACGGCCAGCGCAGCGCATCAAGATAGACGCGCGTCTGCACCACAATCGGCTCATTAAATACAAACCAGCGCGTCACTTTTCCGGCGTAGCGGGCAAACACCTTTTCGACATAGCGAATAAACAACTCCACCACATGTTTTGACTGCCAGCCGCCGTACTCTTCCAGCAACTGCAGCGGCAGTTCGTAATGTTCGAGGCACAACATCAGTTCAATGCCCTGACGCTGCATCTCATCAATCAGTTGGTCGTAATAGGCCGCGTACTCCTCATCAACCACCGCGTTTTCATAGTCGATGAGAAAGCGCGACCAGTTGATGGAGGTGCGATAGTGCGTCAGCCCAGCCGCTTTCATCAGCGCCACGTCTTCGCGGAAGCTGTTGATAAAATCGGTCGCCACCGCCGGTCCATAACCGTTGTGCCAGACATGACGATCCTGCTGGTACCAGGCATCCAGATACGAATCCTGCCCGGCTTTTTTGCCGCTCCAGCCTTCGGTTTGCCAGGCCGATGCCGCCGCGCCGAGGATAAAGCCCTCTGGCAGCGCAATGGTGTGCTTACTCATCGAATCTCCTTAATTTTGTGCCAGCTCGGCCTGCAGATTTTTCGCTTCCGCCGCTTCGGCGCGACGTGCAGCCACTTTGACAAACGGCAGATAAATCAATACTGAAACCACAATGCAGATGATTTGCGTCACTACCGCGCCCATCGAACCGGCGGTCGAGAGCCACGCATTGATGATTGGCGGCGTAGTCCAGGGAACCATCACCACCGCTTTACCGGCGAAGCCCATCACCGTGGCGAAATAGCCAATCGAACCGGTTACCAGCGGCGTGATGATGAAGGGAATAGCGAGAATGGGATTGAGCATGATCGGCATACCAAAAATCACCGGCTCATTGATGTTGAATAAGCCAGGTCCAAACGACAGTTTGGCGATTTCCCGCATCTCTTTGCGTTTGGTGGCAATCATCACCGCGGTTAACAGCCCAATCGTCAGACCGGAACCGCCGATGCTCATATACACATCCCAGAACGGCATGGTGATGATGTTTGGCGCTTCTTTGCCTTGCTCGAAGGCGTTCATGTTGACCAGAATCGCCCCCAGCAGCAGCGGCTCGCGAATCGGTTTCACCATTTGGTTACCGTGAATACCAATCACCCAAAACAGCTGGGCAACAAACATCAACAGCAGAATGCCCCACAAGCTCTGCACCACCGATTCCAGCGGCTGCTGCACCACTTTGTATACCGCGTCGTACAGGTACATGCCGGTGATCTGATGGAAGATAAAGCCAAAGGTGGCGACCAGCGTGACGGTGATGATCGACGGGATCAGCGCGGAAAATGATGCGGCTACGTTCGGCGGCACGGTATCCGGCATTTTGATTTTTAGCCGTTCAACCTGCTCCAGCCGGCAGTAAATCTCCACCGACAGAATGGCGATAAACATGCCGAGGAACAGACTTTTGGTATCGGAGAACTGTTTCGCCAGCACATCGGTGACCACATGCATCTGGCCATCTACCAGCATTTGCAGCGTGGTGGGCGTCACCGAGATGAAGCAGATGATCGCCAGCAGGCCGGGAAACAACGTTTTAATGCCGTTGATGCGACCCAGTTCGATACCAATCAGAAACACCGCGCCAATATTCAGAAAGCTCAGCGTGGCGTAGTTAATGCTGCTGGTGATCGGTTTTAAATCGGCGAGAAACGACAGCGCAGAGAAACTGGCGAGGCCATTTTTCGGGTCCAGCACCATGTTGGAAATCAGTACCGAAAACGCGCCGACGATGATCACTGGCATCAGCGTGATGAACGAGGCTTTGATCGCCATGATGTAGCGGTAGCTATTGAATCGCGTGGCAAAGCTACCCAG
Organism: Pantoea sp. SOD02; assembly: GCF_024707505.1. Taxonomy (GTDB): domain Bacteria; phylum Pseudomonadota; class Gammaproteobacteria; order Enterobacterales; family Enterobacteriaceae; genus Pantoea; species Pantoea symbiotica. The sequence continues at coordinate 759,475 of NZ_CP102605.1, forward strand.
CGAATCGATAAGACGTTCCTGTAGAGACATTGGTCAACCCTCAGCGGTTTTAGGTGTTATGCATCAGCTTGATGGTTCGTGGCATACCAAAATGGCGATATTCGCGCTTAATTTCTGTGATCATGCTCGCGGAACTCCTTTTTGGTATTCCGGTAGCATCGTTATCACCAATTTGGCATACCAATAAGTGAGGCGGATATGGATTTTGAACAAACGATGATGGAGTTGCTGATTAATGCTGGTGAGGCGCGTTCGCAAGCCATGATGGCAATCCAGCAGGCGCGTAAAGCTGACTGGCAAGGTGCCGATGAGGCTTTGGCGGCGTCAGATGAGGCCGCCAAAGTGGCGCATAAAATCCAAACCGCATTGATTGGCGCCGATGAAGGCTGCGGCAAAGTGCCGGTTACGCTGATTTTGGTGCATGCGCAGGATCATCTGATGACGGCGATGCTGTGCCGCGATCTGGCGGGCGAGTTGGTGCTATTGAGGAAGGAGTTGCACGGGAAGTAAGGGTGCAGCAAGGATGAATATTTAAACCATTCTGGAAGAATCAAGCTTCAGGCGATATAACGTGAGTTCCCTTCCGCCATCACAGAGGAACCTATGGCGCTGTCACATGAATTGATTCTGATCTACACCACCTATTTCGTCGCCACCGCCAGTCCTGGCCCGAGCAATATGGCGATTATGGGCACGGCGATGAAACAGGGACGCGGCGCGGCGCTGGCATTAGCCAGTGGCGTAATTGGCGGTTCGATGATGTGGGCGCTGCTGGCGGCCTGCGGCGTGCTCACCGTGCTGGCCACTTTCGCGCAACTGCTGATTGTGCTGAAGATTGGCGGCGGATTGTATCTGTTGTGGCTGGCGTTCAAGGCGGGGAAATCGGCATTGCGTAAGCCAGATGCCAGCGAATTCGCGCCGGGCAGCGAGAAAGCGCACTTTGGCAAAATGTTTCGCCAGGGCATTTTGATGCACGTCGGCAATCCTAAAGCGATTTTGACGTGGGTGGCGATCATGTCGGTGGCGTTAAAACCGGGTGCGGCGGCATCAACCTTGCCAATGATAATTGCAGGCTGCGCGGCGATTTGTGTGCTGGTGTTTGGCGGTTATGCGGTGTTGTTTTCCACTGCGGTGATGGCGGCATTTTATCGCCGCATCCGTCGTGGGCTGGATGCGATGCTGGCTTGTTGCTTTACGGTTGCTGGGTTGAAACTGGTGTTTAGCCGGAGTTGATGTGGGGAGGTCGCCATTAATGGCGTAATGCATGTCAGATAAGCAGCGCACTGACATCGCAGGGACTCCGCCCGCTAAGCATCTGGTAGTTTCAGAATGTGTGAAGCAGGCGGCCGGGCTAAGGTCCGAAGGCGCGGACCTTAGCAATCCGCGCCTGCGCCGCCTGTGATGACAGTGTCCGCACGTATTCATGCGCACCAGGTCGCCATAAATGGCAACCCTACGGAATTTGTAGCGATGGCGAGTCAGGAAAATGCATTGCTGCTGCAGCGCGGGTGTTGAGGCGACATCCTAATCCGCTGAACGATTGAGGGATTCCAGGGCGAGCCGCATGGATGCGGCGAGAGGTGGCGCTGAGCAGGAGCGAATCGCCGCCGGTCCGTCAGGAATCGTGAATGAGTGAAGGCACCGCGAAGCGGCGGGTTGGGCTGGCGCAAGGCCCGGGAGTGCAGAGGGCGCGGCCAGGCGCCCTTTGCTCGGTCGCAGCACGGAGATGCTGCAACTGCCTCAGCACATGGCGAACGAAAGTCACTCTGTGCTTAACTGATCGGCATTACGCCATTTATGGCGACCCTACAAAACCTTGCTGGTGCGCATATTTACGCACCCATACATCACGAATTATTCGGCGGCGTGGCGTCTGTTTCGCTGAACGCGGGCTTCTGGCGCGTTACAGAATAGACCACGTTTTTCGGGCTGTTCGGATCGGTGGTGACATCCACAGAGGCGATGGTCACTTTGCCAAAACCAAACAGCGTCTGCACGTAACCTCCAATCTGGTGTTTACCAGGCGAAACGCGAATCTCTCTCTTCTCACCCTTCTTCAGTAGGCCCGCATCCTGACCATCTACCGTCACATAAATAGATGAACCGTCATCGGTACGCGTGACCACATGCGAAATGTTGATTACCGTTGGGCCGGTTTCAAACGGTGAAGGCGAATCGTTACTGTCGATTGGCGCGCCGGTTGCAGGCTGAGCGGCGGACGCGTCCGCAGTCGCAGTGCTGTCATGTGATGTACCTGTTACGGCGGCAAGGCGGGCGCAGCCGGTAAGCATGATTGTTGCCATCAAAGTGGCTAAAGTGAAGCGCGATAACATCGTGACGAAAAACCCCTGCTAAATGAGAAGCGTTCATTTTAACGCGCCTTGCAGAGTGATGACAGTCACACAAATACAGTATTTTCCGAAAACCGGCTAAGAAGTGTCTTAGTGGAAAGCGAGCCGCACGGAATGCGAAACGAAACGGCGGCCAGAGAGGCCGCCAGTGGGAATTACCAGCTGTAGCTGACGGAAGCCACAATGGTGCGACCGCTGCCGTAGAAGCAGGCGCTTTCGTTACTGCATGACGCCACGTAGTGCTTATCCGCGATATTGTTGACGTTCAGTTGCAGCGTGGTGCCGCGCAGCGAATTCGCCGCTTCACCCAGCTCATACTTCGCCATCGCATCATACAAGGTGTAATGCGGTACTTTGTCGACGCCAATTTCGTCCGCTGGCGCGGTGCCGGTGTAACGCACGCCGCTACCAAGCGTAAAGCCGCTCAGCACGCCATCAAGGAAGGTGTAGCTGCCCCACGCCGATGCCGCATGACGCGGAATGCTCGACGGAGAATGGCCGATACGCTGCGTGATGCTGCTCTCCTTGGTCACCGCATCGGTATAGGTATAAGCCGCTAACAGTTTAATCTCGGGCGTAATCTGCGCGTGCGCTTCGGTTTCGATACCTTTCGAACGCACTTTACCAATCTGCTCGTTGTAGCCGGTCACGCTGTTATACGCGGTGATATTTTTCTGAGTGATATCAAACGCTGACACGGTAAACACCGCATCCCAACCGACCGGCTGATACTTCACACCCACTTCGGTCTGTTCGCCGGTGGTCGGTTTGAACGGATCGGTGCCTGGCGCGCCGCTGTTGAGGTTTGGCTCAAACGAAGTGCTGTAGCTGACGTACGGTGAAATGCCGTTATCGAACGCATACAGCAGACCTGCACGGCCGGTGAACTTGTCGTCATTCTGCTGGGTTTCACTGTTGTCGGTGCGATCCTGAGTGCGCACTTCGCTCCAGTCGTGACGTCCAGACAGCAGCAGGTTCCACTGATTCCACTCCAGCTGATCCTGCAAGTAAACGCCCACCTGATCGAGCTTCTTGCGCGTGCTGGTAGTCAACGTCAAATCGCTCTCGTTGATGCTGATACGCGTTGGATTGGCCCAGTCGAGGATGTATTGATCGCCTCTGTCGAGCCACAGTTTGTTATCCACGTCGCTCCACTTGTAATCGAGCCCGCCGAGCACGGTGTGCGCGATGTTGCCGGTTTCAAAAGTGGCTTTCAGCTGGTTATCCAGGCCCAACTCTTTCGACTTGATCTTGTCATGCTGCGGACGACGGTTGATTGAGTGATCGTTATCCGCATCAAAGGTATACACCAGATATTTGTACGATTCGTCCATGTTGCTGTAGCGCAGATTCTGCGTGAAGCTCAGGTTGTCGTTGAGATTGTGCTCGAAGATATAGCCGATCGAGGTCTGTTCGCGTTTGGCTTCGTTGAAGCTCGGATCGCTGACGTTGAAATCGTAAGGAATGTAACCCGCGCTGCTCTCTTTCAACGTGCCGCTGGCCGGCAGGAAGTTACGGTAACCCGCTTTCGGCTCGTTCTGGTACATGGTCAGCAGCGTAAAGCTGGTATCCGCGTTCGGCAGCCAGGTAATCGCTGGCGCAATCGCCATGCGCTGCTGTTTATTGTCCTTCACGAACTCATGTTTGGTGCTGGCGATACCGTTCAGGCGGTAGAACAGCGTGTTGTCATCGTTCAGCTTACCGCCGAAATCAAACGCCGCTTCACCCAAATGCTGGTTGCCGGTGCTGAGCTGCACTTTATGAATGCTCTGCGCGGTAGGGCGCTTGCTGGTCATCGCCACGATGCCGCCTGGATTCACCTGGCCGTACAGCACAGAAGCTGGGCCGTGGATCATCTCTACGCGCTCCAGCAACCAGGGATCAACCTGCCCCGCAGCGCCAGCCTGGCCGGATAAACCGTAGCTCAGGCCATCAAGGAATTTCGGCGCATAGCGGAAACCGCGCGCGATGATCTCATCATTACGGTTGGAGTTACCGCGATAGTTGGTCAGCACGCCGCTGCTATAGCTCAGCGCATCCGCAACGGAGGCCGCCGCCTGGTCGTCCATCTGCTCGCGGGTAATCACCGAAATAGATTGCGGGGTTTTGCGCAGCGGCGTGGACGTTTTGGTGCCCGCCGCGCTCTCTTTCGCCACATAACCCTGCAGCGGCGAGGTCACGCTTTCACGCGTGTCGGCGTTTACGGTAATGGTCTCTTCGGCGGCCACGCTGAAGGCAGCCGGTGCCAGCAACAGAATTGAGGCCAGAGAAAGGTATAGAGGATTGAGTCTGAACTGACGTGCCACAGCAGGTATTGCTGAATTTCTTGCTTTTACGGACATAGTTGCCATCTCTATTTCAAACTGCCTTGTAGATGAAATAATCCGTTCAGTCGCCCTCGCCCAACGACAATGGCTGTAACGGATTGAAATATTACTCGCTTGCGTTATTTACGGTCCTAATCTCCCTGCGTGACGTCCTTCACAAAATAATCCACTGAAAATCCGAAGGTTTATTAGGCGCGAAAAATCATATTGCAAATGTAAATCGTTATCAATAGCATTTGCATTAGCTTTGGTTAAGTAAAGACAGTGAACAAAATGTGGAGATGGGTTGCAGGATGTTTCTAACAAGCGCAGAAAAAACGACGCAGACGTGGTTGCCCGCCGGGACAGTTGCGCAATGGTTGCAGCAGGCCGATTTGGGTAGCGAAGGCTGGTGGCAGCAGCTTTATACTGTCGGTACGCCGCTGGTTGAGCGTGACGAAAATGGTCAAACGACCATGCACTTCTTCTGGCGCGATCCCGAAGGGCATTCCGCACTTTCTTCCACTGAACGGGTTTACGTCGATATTAACGGCGTCACCGATCACCACAGCGAAGCGCCAGAAACACTGGTGCGCGTGAACGACAGCAACGTCTGGCATTGGTCGACCGCCATTGAGTCCGACTGGCGCGGCAGTTACAGCCTGATCCCCGCCACCGCGCAGCAGTTACCGCCGCTGTTTTGTGGCGATGATGCCGCCTGTCGCGCGCTACAGCGCAAGTGGTGGATTTCGCTGATGCCGCTGGCAATCCCCGACAAATTCAATCCCACGCCGCCGTTTCTCAGCAGCCGCCGTTTTGCCTTGAGCAACGCGCACATGCCGGATGCGCCGGATCAATCCGCCTGGCGCGCGCTGGATGCCGGCATGGCGGAAACCTGGCCGGATACGCTGCAAACCCTGCAGTGGCGCAGCACGTTGCTCAACGTCACCCGTAACGTCTGGCTCTACAGCACCGGCACAACCACTCAGCCCGAACAGCGTCCGCTGGCGATCCTGCTTGACGGCCAAAACTGGGTGTACGGCCAACCGATTTTCAGCGCGCTGGATCAGGTCACCGCCGATGGCGAACTGCCGCCCACCTGCTGGCTGTTTATCGATGTCATCGACAGCCAGCACCGTGAAGCCGAATTACCGTGCAACGAAACCTTCTGGCTGGCGGTGCAGCAGGAACTGTTACCGCTGGCGCGCCAGCACGCGGCGTTCAGCAGCGACGCCGACCGCACGCTGGTGGCTGGACAAAGCTACGGCGGACTCGCCGCGCTGTATGCCGGTTTGCACTGGCCGCAGCGTTTTGGCCGCATTCTCACGCAATCCGGCTCCTTCTGGTGGCCGCATCTGCAATACATCCGCGACTACGCCAACCGCGAACAGCACGCGCCCGGTTTGCTGTTAGAGCGGCTGCAACAGGGCGAGTTACCGCCGGGCAAGCTGAAGATTTTCCAGGAAGTGGGCGATCGCGAGGAAGACATGGTGTACGTCAACCAGCAGATCGTCCCGGCGCTGCAAGCCGCAGGCCATGAATTATATTTTCGCCGTTTCGCCGGAGGGCACGATGCGTTGTGCTGGCGTGGCGGTCTGATCGACGGCTGCCGCTGGCTGCTGGCCGATTTTCTCTCCCCGACATCAACCTCTGAAGGTAATAACCATGTCTGAACAACAGAATCCGTTTGATAACGACGCGCTCGATTTTCTGGTGCTGCTCAACGTGCGTCAGCAATACAGCCTGTGGCCCGCTTTTGCCCCGGTTCCGGCAGGCTGGCACAACGTAGCGGGACCGCTAACGCGCAGCGCCGCTATTGAGTTTATCGAAGCAAACTGGCACGACATGCGGCCAGCGACGCAACAGACGTCGTCTACCGCGCATTAATTTTTTTAACTTTCTCTTTTTTAAATTGTTTTTCTCGACAGGAATTGTCCTTTGGCATCGTTAAACAATCTTTCTCCAGCCTATCCTTTAGTCGCGGCGCAGCCCGGCATTTGGATCGCTGACAGCATTGCGCAGCAGCGCAATCAATTTACCGTGGCGCACTACAGCGTGCTGCACGGCGACATCAATCGCGCGGCGCTGGACAGCGCCATACAGCAGGCGATGGCGGAAGCCGATACCGTGCAGGCGCGCTTCGGCCTTGATGATAATGGCAATCCGGCGCAGTGGTTTGGTGCGCAAGCGCCGGTCGCACCGGAATGGCATGATTTCAGCCAGCGCGCCGATGCCACCAGCCAGGCGCACAAACTAATGCAGGCGGATCTCGCCGCCGAGCTGCCCGCCGACGGTGACAAACCGCTCTATCGCCACGCGCTGATGCGCATCGGCGACGGCAGCTGGCTGTGGTATCAGCGCTATCACCATTTGCTGGTGGATGGCTTCAGTTTTGAAGCGCTGACCCAACGCGTCGCGGCAATCTACGCCGCCCTTTGCGCCGGAGCAACGCCCGCGCCCTCGCCGTTTACGCCGTTCACCACGGTAATTGAAGAGATTCAGCAGTGGCAGGATTCGCCTGCTTTTGCGCGTTCAGCCAGCCACTGGCAAAGTTACGCGGCGGATCTGCCAGAGACGCTGACGCTTTCCAGCGAAAACCTGAGCGATCACGGCGATCGCCCGATCAGCTGTCAGGTGACGCTGCCGCAACTGGCCACGCTGCGTCAGCAGCAGCAACTGGCCGACAGCAGCGAAGGCGATATCGTCAGTGCGCTGTTGGTGGCCTATCTGGCACGCTTCAGCAACAGCCAGCGTCTGTCGATTGGCTTCCCGTTTATGCGCCGCATGGGTTCGGCGGCGATCTCCACGCTCGGCCCGGTGGTCAACGTGTTGCCGCTGATTTTCAGCGTCAGCGATGAGATGACGTTGCCGATGCTGGTGCAGCAGGTGCAGGGCGAAATTCGCAAAGCGCGCCGCCATCAACGTTATGAAGCGGAGCAGCTGCGCCGCGATCTCGGCCTGGTCGGCAACAGCCAGGCGCTGTATGGCCCGGTGATTAACGTCAAGGTTTACCATGACGATCTGCAATTCGACGGCCAGCCCGCCCCAACGCACACGATGGCGATGGGCCCGGTGGACGATCTGGAGTTTGAAGTCGGCTTCCGCGATGGCGCATTGCAGCTCACGCTGGTAGCAAACCCGCGCCGCTACGATGCGCAAACGCTACAACGTCATGCCGATCGCATCAGCCATCTGCTAACTCAGTTCGCGGCGGATGCCAGCATTTGCTTAGGCGCGCTGTCATTGCTGGCACCGCAGGAACAGATTGATCTGCAACGCTGGTCAACCGGACCCACCATCGTGCCGCCTGCCGATACCTGCACCATCGTCGATATCTTGCTGCAAGCCGCTGAGCAATACGGCGAGCAAACTGCAGTGGTGTGCGGCGAGCGCAGCCTGAGCTATCGCCAGCTCGCCGATCGCGCGATGCAACTGGCACAGCTGCTGATCGCGCGCGGCTTGCAGGCTGATGACGTGGTAGCGATTGGTATTCCGCGTTCAGTAGATTCATTAGTCGCAATATTCGGCGTGCTGGCGAGCGGCGCGGCTTATATGCCGCTCGATCTCGACTATCCGCGCGAACGCCTGGCGCTGATGTGCGATGACGCGCAACCTAAGCTGCTGCTGACGCACTCCAGCACGCTAGCGCAGATGCCGGAACTGCCGCATCTGTTGATTGACCAGCTTGCGTTGAGTGATTATTCCACCGCACGACCTGACACCAAACTGTGCGGCGACGATCTGGCCTACATGATCTACACCTCGGGTTCAACCGGCCGTCCGAAAGGCGTGATGAGCACCCATCAAGGTTTGCTCAACCTGTTCCTGTCGCACCGCGAACATCTGTTCGGCCCGGCGATTGCACACTTCACCGCCAACAGCCCGCGCCGCATGCGCGCCGGTCACACCGCCTCCTTCTCGTTCGATTCTTCGTGGGAACCGCTGTTCTGCATGCTGATGGGCTGCGAGCTGAATATCTTTGACGAAGAGCTGCGCCGCGATGCGTGGGGCCTGATTCAACAGATGAACGCGGTGCCGGTTGACTTGCTGGATATCACGCCGTCGTTCTTCTCGCAGATGATCGACAGCGGCCTGCTGGAAGCCGACAACCATCGTCCCTCTTTTGTGATGATTGGTGGTGAAGCGGCCACGCCAACGCTGTGGAAGTTGATGCAGCAACAGCAGCAGATGGAGATCCACAACTATTACGGGCCGTCGGAATACACCATCGATACGCTGGGTGCCAGCGTCATGGCATCACCGCAGCCGGTGATTGGTCGTCCGGTGGGCAACAGCGAAGTCTATCTGTTGGATAACCAACTGCGTCAGGTGCCGATTGGCTGCGCTGGCGAGCTGTATATCGCCGGAACCGGCATCGCGCGCGGTTATCTGCGCCGTCCCGATCTCACTAGCGGACGCTTTGTCGCCAATCCCTTCCGCGACGGCGATGTGATGTACCGCAGCGGCGACCTGATGCGCTGGCGTCAGGATGGACAGCTGGCGTTTATTGGGCGTACCGATCACCAGATTAAAGTGCGTGGCTTCCGCGTCGAACTTGGTGAAGTGGAGAACGCGCTGGTGGCGCTGCCGGAAGTCAGCACCGCCGTGGTGATTGCCGAAGTAATGGGCGCCACGCATCGTCTGATTGGTTACTGCTCGGTGCAGGATAACGCGCTGCGCGCCGATGCCGATCTCAATGCCCGTTTGCTGGCGCAGCTGGCTACGCAGTTGCCGGATTACATGGTGCCTGCGGTGCTGATGGTAATGGACGAGTTACCGCTCAACGTTAATGGCAAGATTGATCGCCAGGCGCTGCCGAAGCCGCAACAGGCGCAGCAGAGCCAGAGTCGCGCCGCCAGCACGCCGCAGGAGCAGCTGATTTGCCACGCGATTGCCAGCCTGCTGGGGCTGGAGAGCATTGGCGCGGAAGATGATTTCTTCGCACTCGGCGGCGACAGCATCTCCGCGATGGGGCTCAGCACCGCCGCACGTCGCGCCGGTTATCTGCTGCGTCCACGCGAAATCTTCGCCGAACGCACCGCCGCACGCATGGCGCGGGGTTTGCAGCCGCTGGCACAACACAACTCCGGCGCGCGCGTGGCGCAACAGGGCGCGATTGGCGGCTTGCCGATTTTGCACTGGTTCAATGTGCAAGCCGGTATCAATGCGCGCTTTGCGCACGGTGTGCTGCTGTCGGTGCCGCCGCAGTTGCAGCTCGCACAGCTGGAACAGCTGATTGATCAGCTGACGCAGGCGCATCCGGCGCTCAATGCCTTTACGCGTGGTGATCAGCTGATTGTCGGCGAAGCGCTGGCGTCGCGCCCTGCCCGCGTGCGTGCGCTTGAAGTGCAGGATCGCGACCGCGCAGCGGAACAGGCGTTTAGCGAAGATGCTGAGGCGCTCGATCCGGCGAACGGCGCGCTGCTTCGTGCCACGCTGCTGCAGCAAAACAGCATCAGCTGTGGTTTGGTGCTGACGCTGCATCACCTGATTGTTGATGGCGTCTCCTGGCGCGTATTGCTGGATGAGCTGCAACAGGCCGGTGACGCGCTGATCAATAACACGCCGCTGGTGATCCCCGCCGAGGAAACCTCGCTACATGACTGGTCGGCCGCGCTGCTGGCGAACCTTTCGGCGCGCGCCACGGAGTTACCGTTCTGGCAACAGATGCTGGCCGAACCGCTGCCACTTGTCGGTGAACGAGCGATTCAGCCCAGCGATCGCCACCAGCATCAACGCACGCTGCTGGATGCCTCGACCACGCACGCGCTGCTCAACACGCTGCCGCAGCACTATCGCGCCACCAGCGAAGAGCTGCTGCTGACGTTGCTGACGATGGCATTGCGCCAACTCAACGGCAGCGCACAGCAGCGCGTCACGCTGGAGTCGCATGGCCGTGCCGAACTGCATGCACAGCAGGATCTGGCGCGCACCGTCGGCTGGCTGACGGCGGAATTCCCAGTGCTGCTGCCGCTACCCGAAAATCCACACGCGCCGCTCAATGAGTGCGTACGCGCGGTGAAAGCGGTGCTGCGTGCGGTGCCGGATCGCGGTATTGGCTACGGGCAACTGCGCTGGCTCGATGCGCATCGTGGCGTGACGTTGGAAAAACTGGCGGCACAACACGCGCCGCAGGTGCTGTTTAACTACCTTGGACGCTTCACGCAGCGCAGCGGTGACTGGTCGCCACAGCGCACCGCGCAGCAGTTCCGCGACACCTTCGCGGTGCTGCAGGATGAGTCGCTGCCGCTGCAGCACGCGCTGGAACTCAACGTGTTCGTTGAGGAGCAGCCGCATGCGGCGCAGCTGGCGCTGAACTGGAGCTGGGCGGAAGGCGTGCTCACTGCCGAGGCGATTGCCGATTTGCATCAGGCAATGGCCGCTGCCGCACAGGCGCTGATCACGTTGGCACAACATCAGCCGCAGCAAGCCGCCAATACGCTGGTGGCCGCCGAGGTGGCGCTGGATGGCGTCGATGATGCATTGCTGCAACAGCTGCATGCGCGTCACGGCGCGTTCGGCCATGCGCTGCCGCTGCTGCCGTTGCAGAAAGGTCTGCTGTTCCACGCGCAAACCACCGCGCAGCAAGGCAGCTATAACTCGTTAACCCGCCTGACAATAAGCGGCGATATCAGCCCCGCAGCGGTACAAACCGCGCTCGACGCGGTACTACAGCGTCATCCGCAGCTGGCGGCGCGCTTCGACGCTGAACTCAGCCTGCAACCGCTGCAGCTGATACCTGAAACGGAATTGCACTGGCCGCTAACGCTGCATCAGTTAGCCGACGATGATGACATTGTGGCGCTAGAGCATCAGGCGCTGGCGCAGGATCTGTTTAGCCAGCCGATCATGCTGCACGCCACATTGATCGCCCATCGCAATGGCATGCGCTGGACGCTGCTGCTCAACGCGCATCATCTGGTGGTGGATGGCTGGTCAACGCCGGTGATCCTCAACGATCTGCTGAGCGCGCTGCGCCAGCAAACGTTGCCCGCGCATAGCAGCAGCTACGCGGACATTGTGCGTCAGCTCAGCCAGCGCGACAGCCACGAAGCGCGGCAGCAGTGGCAGGAATGCCTGCAAGAGGTGCGTCCAACGCTGCTCTATCCGCAGGCTGCCGACAGCGCGGTCAACGAAAAGCGCATTACGCTGGATGCCACGCTGGAGCGGGAACTCTATGCGCTGTGCCGGGCCCGCGGCTTAACCCTGAACACGGTGATGCAGGGATTGTGGGGCTTGATGCTGTCGGTCGCCAGCGGCCAGCAAGACGTGGTGTTTGGCGCGCCGGTTTCTGGCCGTTTTGGCCAGATTGACGGCATCGATCAGCACGTTGGCCTGTTCAGCAACACGCTGCCGGTGCGCCTGCGCTTCGATCATCAACGCCCATTGCTGGCGCAGCTCGCCGATCATCAGGCGCAGCAAATCCAGCTGATTGAGCAGGATTGCCTCGGTCTCGCCGAGATCCAGCAGCTGGTCGGTGCCGGAACGCTGTTCGATACCTTGCTGGTGGTGGAGAACTATCCGGACAACCAAACGCTGCTGGACGCCAACGCCGCCGTGCGCTGCGAAGCAATTCACAATCGTGGTTACACGCACTATCCACTGACGCTGCTGGTGCTGCCGGGCGAACAGCTGACGTTGCTGATGGAGTATCGCGACTGCGTCAGCGAGCCGGAACGTCTGGCCGAGCGGCTGCTATTGCTGCTGCAACAGCTGGTCAGCACGCCGGATCTGCCGCTGACGCAGTGGAAGCTGCAAACGCTGGCCGAGCAATCGCTGCTCGCCTGGGTGAACAACACCGGCGTGCAGCTGGAAAATGAAACCCTGCAGCAGGCGATTGCCCAGCAGGCGGCGCGCACGCCGGACGCGCTGGCGCTAATGGATAGGGAGCATCGTCTGAGCTACGGCGAAATGCAGCGTCAGGCGATGCTGCTGGCGGATCGCTTGATTGAAGCGGGCGTGATGCCGGGCGATATCGTTGCCGTGGCGCTGCCGCGCTCGGTTCGTCTCAGCATCGCGCTCACCGCCATCCTGCAGGCAGGTGCGGCCTATTTACCGCTGGATATCGGTTATCCCGATGAACGTCTTGCGTACATGGTGGAAGATGCGCGGCCGTGGGTGCTGATCACCGAATCCGCACTTGAAACCCGCTTCGCCACGTTTGGCACGCTGATGATGTTTGATGGCTTAGCCACTGAACACATTCAGCCGCGCCACTCTTTGCCGCAGGCGGATGCTAATCGCCCGGCTTACGTGCTTTATACCTCGGGCTCAACCGGTAAACCGAAAGGCGTGGTGGTGAATCAACGCGCCATCGTCAACCGCCTGCGCTGGATGCAGGCCAGCTATCCGCTGCGCGCTGACGACGTGGTGTTGCAGAAGACGCCGTGCAGCTTTGATGTTTCGGTGTGGGAATTCTTCTGGCCGCTTATGACCGGTGCGCAGCTGATGATGGCACCGCCGGAAGCGCACCGCGATCCGCAGGCGCTGTGGCAGCTGATCGACGATTATCGCGTGACCACCATGCACTTCGTTCCCTCGATGCTGGCGGCCTTTGTCGGCCATCTCGTCGAGCAAACCGATCGGGCTTGCCCAACGCTGCGCCGCGTATTCTGCAGCGGTGAAGCGCTGGCGTGCGATTTGGCGCGCAGCTATCAGGCGGTGATCGCCGCGCCGCTGCACAATCTGTATGGCCCAACCGAAGCCGCTGTCGATGTCACCTGGCAACCGGCCAGCGGCAGCGCGCTGGATGGCCTCAACGGGCCGGGCGTGCCGATTGGTCGTCCGGTGTGGAACACGCAGCTGCATATTCTCGATAGCCTGCTGCGTCCGGTGCCGGTTGGCGTGCCAGGCGATCTCTATCTCAGCGGCGTGCAGTTGGCCGATGGCTATTTGCATCGCGCCGATCTTACTGCGCAGCGCTTTGTCGCCGCGCCGTTTGCCGAAGGCGAGCGCATGTATCGCACCGGCGATATCGCCAGCTGGCGCACCGACGGTGCGGTTGAGTATCTCGGTCGCAGCGACGACCAGCTGAAGATGCGCGGACAGCGTATCGAGCCAGGCGAAATCGAACAGGCGTTAGTGGCGCTGCCGGGCGTAGCGCAGGCGGTGGTCGCGGCGCGCGCTCTGACGCAACACTCGACGCCAGGCGTCGATAACCGTCAGCTGCTCGGCTGGCTGGTGGCCGAAGCGGGCGTGGCGCTGGACATCGACGCGGTGAAGCAGCAGCTGGGTGAACGTCTGCCCGCGCATATGCAGCCGGTCAGCTATCTGCTGCTCGACCATCTGCCACTCAGCGCCAACGGCAAGCTGGATCGTAAAGCGCTGCCGATGCCGCAGCGCAGCGCGCGCAGCGGTCGCCTGCCGCACAGCGCTAACGAACGTCTGCTGGCGGACCTGTTCCAGCAGCTGCTCGGTTGCGACAGCGTATTTGCCGATGACGACTTCTTCGCGCTCGGTGGCCATTCGCTGCTGGCGATGCGTCTGGCGGCGGAATTGCGGCGTCGCGAGGTGCCGCCACTCAGCGTCGGGCAGATCATCGCCGCGCGCAGCGTGGAGAAATTGGCGGCGCTGCTCGACGGCAGTGCCAACAGTGAAAGCGGTGGCAACGGCGAACTGCTGCCGCTGCGCGCTGGGCATGGCCCGACGTTGTTCTGCATCCATCCGGCATCCGGTTTCGCCTGGCAGTACAGCGCCCTGCTGCACTATCTCGACGGCGACTTCCCGATTGTCGGACTGCAATCACCGCGTCCACATGGTGTGATTGCCGCATGTCACAGCGTGGAAGCGATGTGTGATCACCATCTGCAGGCGATTCGCCAGCAGCAGCCAAGCGGACCTTATTTCCTGCTCGGCTATTCACTCGGCGGCACGCTGGCGCAAGGCATTGCGGCACGTTTGCAGGCGCAGGGTGAAACGGTGGCATTCCTCGGCCTGCTGGATACCTATCCGGCAGAAGGTCAGGACTGGCGCACGCCGGATGCCGACGAAGCGGAACAGGAAGTAGCGCGCGAACAGGCCGAATTTATGGCTGCGACCGAAGATGAGCGCGATCCGCTGTTGCGTGAGGAGAAAGCCGCGATGTTTAGCACCATCGTCGCCAACTACAAAGACGCCGTGGCGCGCCTCGCCGAAGCGCGCACGCCGCGTTACGCCGGCAACGCCAAGCTGTTTATGGCCGAGAAAACGCTGCCGCAAGGTATGGATGTGCGCGCCAGTTGGGCACCGTTCGTTGATGAATTGACCATCTTCCCGCTGGATTGCGAGCACGCCGATATTCTTTCGGCGGATTCGTTGAAGGTGCTGGGACCGTTAATTAATCGTTTGTTGGCAGGTTGAGGTTAGATACGTTTTTGTAGGGTCGCCATTTATGGCGACCGGCAACAACCGCGCACCGTAGGGTCGCCATTAATGGCGACCTCGTTCACATACACTGGAGAATCATGGCTAAGCCCTCGATATTCTTAGATTTCAGTTTGCTCAAAAACAACGCATCGTTCCGCGCGATATTCTGCGCGCGCATGCTCTCGGTATTCGCCCTTGGCATGCTGGCGGTTGGCGTGCCGGTGCAGATTCAGGCAATGACCGGCTCCACGCTGCAGGTCGGCGTGGCGGTAATGCTCGACGGCATCGGCATGTTCATCGGCCTGCTGCTCGGCGGCGTGCTGGCCGATCGCTACGATCGTCGCAAGTTAATCCTGTTCGCGCGCGGCACCTGCGGCATCGGCTTTGTGCTGCTCAGCCTCAACGCCTTCAGCCCAGCGCCGTCGTTGCTGGCGCTCTACTTCCTCGCCTTCTGGGATGGCTTCTTTGGCGCGCTTGGCATGACAGCGCTAATGGCGGTGATCCCATTAATCGTTGGCCGTGAACATCTGGCAGAAGCCGGTGCGCTCAGCATGCTGACGGTGCGCCTCGGCGCAATTTTGTCGCCCGCGCTCGGCGGTATGATCATCGTCGCGGCGGGAGTCGGTTGGGCCTTTGCAGTCGCCGCGATGGGCACGCTGGCGACGCTGATTCCGCTGGTGCGTTTACCGTCGATGAAGCCCGAACAGCAGGAACCCGAACATCCGCTGCGCGCGCTGGCAAGCGGCATGCAGTTTGTCTGCCAGCATAAAGTGGTTGGCGCGGTAGTGCTGGTTGGCTTGCTGCTCAGTATGGTTGGCGCGGTGCGTATTCTGTTCCCGGCGCTGGCGCTGACCTATCACGCCGATGCGTCCGCATTAGGATTGATGTACTCGGCGGTGCCGCTGGGTGCAATGATCGGTGCCTTTACCAGCGGCTGGGTGCGGCAGTTGGCACGTCCTGGATTGGTGCTGATTGGCTGTGCGCTGCTGGCATTTGCCTGCATCGCCTCGCTCGGTCTTTACAGCCATCTGCTGCCCGCGCTGCTGGCGCTGGTGTGTTACGGCTACAGCAACGCCATCGCCTCGCTGTTGCAGTTTATGCTGACGCAGCATCACACGCCGGATGCGCTGCTGGGACGCGTCAACAGCCTCGGCACCGCGCAGGATGTCACCGGTGATTCCGTTGGGGCATTGGGCTTGGGTGCGCTGGCTCGCGCGTTGGCACCGCTGAGCAGTGTGCTGTGGTTTGGCGGATTGGCGGCGGGATTGCTGGTGCTGCTTTCGCTGGCGGCGCGCGGTCTGCGTACGGCGCGCCTCGGTGAACAACCGGACGCGCCGCAACCCGCTACGGCAGATGCTTAACGGGTAAACTGCCGCTCGATGCTGCTGAGCATATTGCTGGCGCTGTAGTAATCGAGGCGGAAAGTGTCATTACCTACGGCAAAGATGTTGTGCTGCTGCACCGCAGGAAGATGGGCGAGGAACGGATTCTTCGCCACCTGCGGCACGGTTTTCTCATCGGCGGCAAACAACAACAGCGTGTTGCCGGTGATGCCATCCGCCATGTTTTCCCCGTTCAGCTGAATAATGTCATTGCGCTTGCCCATGCTGGTGCTGCCCTGAAAACTGGCGGGCGGCGCGGCCAGTGTGAAGCCCAAATCCTGCAACAGCGCGCCCTGCGCCGATGCTGGCGTCCACAAGTTCATTCCGCGTCCATCTTCGTAATAGACCAGCGCAGAAGTCGGCTGCGGTGGCAGCGTGATCTTATGACGCACCGCGTCTACCCGTTGGTCGAACGCTGCAATCACCTTTTTAGCATCGGCTTCATGGCCGGTAATCTCGCCCAACTGCAAAGCCAGGGCTTGCCAGCTCTTATCGCCGTAATCGATCACTAACACCGGAGCGATGGTTTGCAGCTGATCGTAAAGGCGCAGCGCCGAATCGCCGCCAGTGGCAGCTATCACGATCAAATCTGGCGCTTCGGCGGCAATCGCTTCGGCGTTCGGCTGCGAAATGTAAAGCGGCGTAACCTGACGCGCTTTGGCCACCGCGCTCCATTGCGTGAAAAAGCCCTGCGCATCCGACACGCTGCTGCTGCGGCTGGTGGCACCGGAACCGACCAGCGGCGCGTTAATCGCCAGCAAGGTGCCACTCAGCGTGACGCTGGTAGAAACAATGCGCTGCGGCGGCTGTTGCAGCGTGAACGGGCCTTTGGGTGTGTCGAGGGTGCGCGGCCATGCGGCGCTGGCTTGTACATCGGTGCAAATGAAAAACAGGCTAAGCAGCAGAGAAAGAGCGGGGAAACGCATCAGGTTGTCCATCACTTGATTGTTGAGAATAAATATCACTATCAAAAAAATCAACGTTGGCGCAAGGGAAATCAGCGAATCAAATTTTTTCCTCTGGCGGTGGTGAGAAATAAGTAAAGCTCCTGAGTATTTCTCACACCTAATCGCTTAATCGCCGTTTGTTTTTGCGCAGAGATTGTTTTAACGCTTTTACTAAAACGCTTAGCTATCTCTGTTAATGAATAGCCTTTGAGCATTTCACTCAATACCTGCTTTTCTGCATGTGTTAAGGGTGTGGACGGCGTGCTCATAGGATCAGCGCTGAGCGCGCCAGTGACTACATAAGAATTAACGTAATTTGCGCTCATCACTTCCTGCAATATGCGTTCAGGACATTCACTTCTGAGCAAAATTTTGCAGCGATGCGTGATGAGCGGCATGATTTCTTTATAGTGCTTCTCTTCAGACATAATAAAAACGGGTGTATTTTTAAACCTTAGTGCCGTTGTCACCGCATGAACATTTTTCTGATCTTGCGCACCAGAATAGCCAATAAAAACAGCATCGTATTCTCCATCCTCTATCTCGTTAAGTGTATGTTCAGTCGAGTTATAGTGTGAATGCAAAGCGATACACTCCCTTGCATTAAGCGATAACGCGAGTCCATGTGAAAAAACCGGCCACTCATCAATAATCATCACTTTATTTAAAACACCACTGCCGCGAGTGATGTTTTTCTTTACGGAGTTTTCTCTCATCATATTATCCCTACTCGCCTTAAGTTGATGAGAGGCTAATAAAGCCTCAGGGCATTAACGAGTGAATAGATGTGAAACGTTGTGATTAATGGATATTTCATACCCTTATCAGCGTGTTAAAAATTAAAAGCCCAGCCATGTAACTTCCTGACTGGGCTTGATTTTTCCCATTAACATCTTGGGAAGCTCGATTCTGGTTTTATTCGCTAACCGTGATGGCTACTGCAAACAATATCCATCGGATTGGTTGCGGAGAAGAATCCCGTTTGACCATTACTGCCGTTCATATAGGAGTTGTAGCTCGGGCCATTACTCTCATCTTTTGCCCACATCATGTAGGGTAACGCGTTGCCCCATTCCGACCACAGCGTGCCCACTCCGCGAACATTCGTGCCAAGCGACATCTTACTCAGTTCAGGCATGTCGTTATCATCTGAGCCATTGCATAAGATCGGGAGATAACTCGCCGGCCCTTGCCTACCAACGGGATTGAACCACTCATTGATGCGGAAACGATAACTTGTATTTGCCCCGCCCTGTTTCGCCGTGGCGGTAATGACAATATCTTTTCCTGCGGCTGATTTATCGCCAATGGTCACAACACCGTTGGCATCAACCGAAACTGCGGAGGTATTGCCCGCATCCCAATCAAAATCCGAGGGATCAGCATCTTTCAAATGGACTTTAAATGAAGCGCCTGGATAAGCCGTGCGTGGGAAGCCGCTGTCACTATTGAAGCTGTGTGAATTCGCCTCCAGATGATCGACTTCGACAACACCTGAATTAAAATTCAGCACCAGCGGTTGAGTTCCTGCAAGGTCACGTCCTTCAAACTGCATCGTCAAGGTATAGGTGTCATTTTTACTGCCCTCAAAGGTGGCAATATAAATTCCTCTCGTTGAGCGCATTGCAAATGGCGTAGCCGATGCTGCAGAGCCGTTCTGAGCCGTGACACGCACCGAAAGTTTAGGGGTGATATTGTTCACCAGTTGACCTTGCGCATCGCGGGCAACAAACGTCAACGTAGAGCTGACAATATCCTCTTTTTGTCGGGAATCGGTTTGGGCAGTAAAGGTCGATTGCGCACCATCCGGTGAATCATAGAGTAAGACGGTGGTAGCAATCTTATCGATGATCTTACCGTTGATTTTCGCTGTGATGGTATAAGCATCCGCCTGAGTGCCGTGCACTGTTGCCGTGTAATAGCCTGCGGAGCCGTGATCCTTAATGTTATCAACAACAATTTCACTGCCCGTAGCAGATCCATTTGAGGCTTTGACATCAAACGCCAATTTATCCCCTAAGCCGTTAATCGGTTGGCTTTGCTTGTCCACTGCGTAAAAGTTTAGCGTTGCTGAATCGCGATGTGTGGCAATGAAAACCGGGTCAACATCGAGGGTTGAAGCGGTATCGTCAATATCCACATCTGATGCTTCAATCAAGGTTACGTTGGCAATAAGGTTGCTGAGTTCAGCTCCATCAAAACGCGGCGTTATTGAATACGTACCCGCCGCACTCCCTTTTAACGTGGTGGTGTAAATACCGCGCTGACTGCTTTCTACCAGCTTATCCAGAGAAATGCCTGAACCCACTTCGCTGCCGTCGGCGGCTCGCGCAGCCAGCGTCAGACGATCGGCAATACCCATCACCGGTTTACCTTGCGCATCAAAGGCGCTAAACGTCAGCGCTGAAGTTGTCACGTCATCAGCTGGAATGGAGGTGGGTGTTGCGATCCAGGTTGAACGGGAAGCATCCGGCACACTGTTACCCGTCAGATTGACGGAAGCGCTCAGATGGTTCATCGGCACACCGCTAAACGTTGGCGTGATGACGTAGGCATCCGCTTGCGTAGCCTTCAATGTGGTTTGATATTTGCCACCGGCACGCGTTTCAGTTATCGGACCAAAAGTCACGGTCGCGCCTGCATCCGCGCCATGGCTGTCTTTAACCGCCAATCCCAGCTTATCCGCAATACCACTGATGGGATTCCCTGCCGCATCTTTGGCCGTGAATGACAAAATCGGTGCGTCTGAATTTTCGTCCGCGACATCCATTGATGACTCGCTGCTGTCTGGTAAATCTTTCAACACATTCACCGTGACATCAGCTAAGGCGATACCTTTCACCGTTGGCGTGAGGATCAGTGGCTGTTCCTGCGCGCCGGAGGTTAATACCAGCTCAAACACACCCGCGGACTTGCGTTCAGGGCTGGACAATGTCGCACCTTGTACTTGTCGCGCCGCTTTGAAAGTAACTGCAATGTCAGCCGTATCGACGTCAACAGGTTGCTGTTGGTCATCACGCACGCTGAGCGTCATTACCAGCTTGCTCTGCCCATCCGCTGGCAATGCGCCGTCAATAGGTGTTAACACGCTGTTTTGCAAGCTGATGGCGGGTGAATTTACCTCGATAACGGTTTCACTGCGTGCCGAGCGATTCCCTTTGCTATCCACCGCCACGCCATGCAAGGTATAGCGATTGACCGCGTCAGGTCCCGATTTCCATGCTGGGAAAACCACACTGTGGCTCGCCCCTTCCGACAATATTTGCCCTCCCGCCGCAGTCAGCTCTGCCGCCGTCCAGTCAATATGATGCAAACCGTGTTTACTGTTGACCTGCACATTTACAGGTTTTTGTTCGCCGCTGCGCCCCTGAATACTTTTAACTACATTTAGTGAAATCACCTCTTTCTTACGATAGTCCAACACGATGTTGTTATTACGTGCGACTAAATCGTAGCGGCTACCTGAGAGACTGCGCATACCCGCTACACGATCAGAATTGATCTGCTGCTGCCAGGAAAGGCCAAGCTGATAGTTCATTTCCAGACCAAAGCGTGTGTCGTGCGCGCCGCTTTGTCCTTGTCGCTGTTCGGCGCTGAGGGTGAAAAGTGGGATTGGCGTATAAGTGATGCCCGCAGTGATAGCTCGCGGATCTTTCTGGCGATTATCACGGCCAAAAAGCGCCACTTCATCACCATAATATTGCTCGTAAGTGAGTTTGCCGCCAAGTTGTGCATAAGCTGGTAACCAGCCTTCAGCGCGAATATCCCATCCGTTGGCGGGTCTCTCCTGATAATCTTCGAGGTCTGGTGAATCTCTCCAGCTAGTCAGGCGATGATAACTATTAGCGCTAAATTTCAGGAAGTCGCGCCAATATTCCGCACCAAAGCCTACACGCGCATGCTGCCTGGAAATATCGTAATCAATAAAGCTGTTAAGACCGAACATCCAGTTATTATTGAACTGGCGATAACCCAAACCGAGATTGGATTGACTACGATCGTCACTGCGATGCAGGCTGGCTTGCGTAAACAGCAGCTTATCCGGGCTTTCATAGAAAGGCACCATCAGGTCAAATTGTGAGTTCTTCAGAGAGAAGTTGTTATCCACATCCAGCTGCACGCGTGCCGTACCAAACTGGCTGAGCCATTGCTGCGCCTGCGCACCGGCTTCTCCTGTCGCGTAATTCCGCAGCATTGAGTTGGCGACATCACTATCAGGATTGTTGGCGAGGAAGCTACCGGCACTGTTTGCCACCCCAGCCAGAGTTCGGGTTTGCTGGTCTTCCTCATCCGCCTGACGAACCATTTCACTACTTTGCGCACGCGCGGGCAGTACTGCGAGGGTTGATATAATCGGTAAAGTGCATTGCACGCAAATATTCATCCAGCTGACGAATTTTAAGCCGGAAGATAATTTGCCATTTTTATTTTTCATTTTCTGACCAATCATTGAAAATATTGCAGTTATATAAATCCGTTATGTCTTGCAGAATTAACAATCTTTATTTGGTTGATTCAATCCATTAATAATTCCCTAATCGATTAATCCTTTTTCGAAGCGTAATGGATGAGCAGAGAGATGACTTGTGAAACGTTGTTAATTTTCATCATCAACGTCCGGATGACATTTAACACATGTTAAATGTTATAAATCATAGTGTTATTGACAGACTTTACGATGGAGAGGATGATAAAGAGGTAAAAAAAGAAGCTTTTGAAGAAGTAAACACCCTATTCACAGCAACAAAATATGAATAGGGAATTTTAGATTAACGTCGCACGAACAGAATTAATTAAAGGGAATAACGCCCCATCGGCGCCACAGCCTTAATCACGCCATTGGCTTTCATATATTCACCAAACGCCTGATAGCGTGCCTGATCAAACTCCGCGCTATGCTGCGCGAAATAAGGCAACGTCGCCTGCCACGCCTCGTGATTGAGCGGCGTATTCAGCTCGGGATATTGCTTAATAAACGCCTGCCACGCTTCCTGCGGATGCGCGCGCAGCCACGCCACACCTGCATCCAAACCACGTAAAAACGCCGGAATACGTTTGTCCTGCGCAGCAGTTTTCTGGTTTGCCACAATAATCAGCTCGTCATACGCAGGCACGCCGTAATCTTCCGGCTTGAACACCGTTGGCTTCGCGCCTTTGTCTTTCAGATCCAGCAGCTCGTAGTTGCGGAAGATAGTCATCGCGCCATCAATCTTGTGCGTCAGCAGCGCGGAGGTGCCATCCATATTCAGGTTGATAAGCTTCACCGAGTCAGCATCAACGCCCTGTGATTTCAGCATATTACGGATCGCCACATCTTCGGTTCCCGGCACCGCGTAGCCGATGGTTTTGCCAGCGAAATCTTTAAGCGAGTGGATATCATTCGACACCGTGGTCAGCGTATTCAGCGGCTGATTAATCAACGTGCCGACGCGGATCACCGGCACCTCTTTATCCACCAGCGTGTAGAGCTGCGGCTGGTAGCTGATGGCGAGATCGACTTTGCCCGCCGCCAGCAGCAATGGCACCGAAGCGGAATCGGCCGGCGCGATCATCTCCACATCCAGCCCTTCTTTCTTAAACGCGCCGCTGTGCTGGGCAGCAAAAATCGCCGCGTGGTTGGGGTTGATAAACCAGTCGAGCAGCAGGCGAACTTTCTCCGCAGCCTGCACGTTGGCGGTCGCCAGCAGCAGCAACGCGGTCAATGCGATTCGTAGGGTATTCACGGTACTTCCTTATGTAGATTGCCAGAGGATTTTCTTACGCATCAGCGCCACGCTGCCCGAGAGCAGCAGCGCCAGAATCAGTAACAGCAGCAGTGCCGCGAAGCTGGTGGCGGTTTCCAGTCGCGCGTTGGATTGCATCATCAGATAGCCGAGTCCTTCGCTGGCGCCGACCCATTCACCAATCACCACGCCAATCGGCGCCAGCACTACCGCCATCTGCAGGCCGGAGAAAAATTGCGGTAACGCGGCGGGCCAGCGCACGCGCCAGAAGATGCGGAAGCGCGATGACGTGCTGGTTTGCGCCAGTTCCAGCCAGCCGCTGGGCGTGCGGCACAGCCCATCGAACAGTGATAAGCACAGCGGGAAGAACAGGATCAAGGCCGCCACCACCACTTTCGAGGCGATACCAAAGCCGAGCCACAGCACCAGCAGCGGCGCGAGGGCAAACACCGGTATCGCCTGGCTGGCGGTGACCAGCGGAAACAGCACGCGACGCAGCAGCGGACTGGCCGCCATCAGCACCGCCAGCGTCACACCCGCGCCGACACCCAGCAGTAGCGCCAGCACAATTTCCGCCAGCGTATAGAGCGCGTGATGCCATAGCAGTTGACGATGCAGCCAAAGCGCTTCAAGCACTGCCTGCGGCGCGGGCAGCAGGAAGGTTGGCACGCCGCTGTGACGCGCCAGCAACCAGCCACACAGCAGCACCACGATCAGGTAGATCGCGCTAAACAATGTTTTCATGGGTATTCAGTCGGGAGAAGAGTTGAGCCTGCGCCTGCAGCACGTCGGGATGGTCAAACGCACGCGGCGCGTCACCGCCGGGAGCCGGCCAGCTTTCGATGGCTAGCGGCTGGCCTTGCAGCAGCAGAATGTCATCGGCCATGCGGCACGCTTCCAGCGGATCGTGCGTCACCAGCAGCACGGTTTTGCCCTGCAGTAATTCGGCAGTCAGCGTTTGCAGGCTGAGTTTGGTCATCACATCCAGCGTGGCGAAAGGTTCATCCATCAGCACCACGTCGCGCTGCGCATAGAGCGTGCGTGCCAGCGCCACGCGTTGCCGCATGCCGCCCGAAAGTTGCTGCGGCGGCGCATGCGCTACGTCACTGAGTTTCACCTGCTCCAGCAACGCCAGCGCGCGCGGACGATCCGGCTTTTCGCCGCTGAGCCGCGCCGACAGCATCACGTTGTCGAGCACGTTCAACCACGGATAGAGCAGATCCTGCTGGCCCATCCACGCCACATTGCCGCTTAAGCCCTGCACCGCGCCCTGCTGCGGCTTGAGCAATCCGGCCACCAGCCGCAGTAGCGTACTTTTGCCGATGCCGCTGCGTCCCAGCATTACCGTGGTTTTGCCGCCGCGCAGTTGCAGATTCAGCCGTTGGCACAGTGGTTTGTCGCCCCAGCTAAAACTCACATCGTTGAAGAGAATGTCCTGATTCATGGGCGATTGGCCGCCAGAATCGCCAGCTGATGAAATCCACGCTGCGCCAGCGCGCTGGCGGCCTGCGCGGCGCGGATGCCGCTGGCGCACACCAGCACGATGCGCTGCTGGGCGGGCGGCTGCCACGCCGCAATCTCCTGCGGCAAAATGCGCTCAACGTAATGCGCCACGCTGACCGGCGCCTCTTCACAGCTGCGCAGTTCAACAATGCAGTCATCCGCGGCCAGCTGTTGCGGGTCAATAAACGGCACCGCATGTTCCGGCTCTTCCGCATCATCAAAGCGGAACTGGCGGAAATGCCAGTTCACGAAGTCGCAATTCACCAGACAACCAAGCGGTGAAGGCTGCAATTCCAGCAGAACGCTGAGCGCCATCTGCGCCTGCATCGCGCCGAGCGTCGCCACCGCCGGGCCCATCACGCCGGCGGTGTTGCAGTTCGCCGCCGATGACGGCAAGCGCGGGAATACCGCGCGATAACTCGGCGATCCGCCACAGAATCCGCCAACGTAACCTTGCCTGCCCAACACCGAGGCGCTGATCAGCGGAATACCCGCCTTCATGCAGGCATCCGAAAGTTGGTAGGTGACGGCAAAGTTATCGGCGGCGTCGATCACCAGATCGCATCCCGCCAGCGCCCGCTGCACATTGCTGGCGCTCAGCGACTGCTGCAGCGCCTCGATCTGCACTTGCGGATTGAGCTGCTGCAAAGCGTACTGCGCGCGCAGCACTTTGGACTGGTCGATATCCTGCTCAGTAAACAGCGTTTGCCGATGCAGGTTATGCAGCGCCACTACATCGTCGTCATACAGTCGAATATGGCCAACGCCCGCGCCCACCAGCTGCGGCAATAACGTGGCACCCAATCCGCCCGCGCCCGCCACCAGCACGCGCGCGTCGAGCAGCTTCTGCTGCCCTGCTTCGCCGATTTCCGGCAGCATCATCTGGCGTTGATAACGTTGCATGTTTTCCTGCCTCAACTCAGATTTGCCAGGCCAAAGATCGGCGTGGACGCAGCGGCCATGTCGCGCTTCTCCATCAGTCCGGCAGCGCCTGCGGCTTGCCCGGCTTCAACCGCCAGACGGAAGGCGTTGGCCATGCCGATCGGATCACCGGCTTTGGCGACGGCGGTGTTGAGCAAAATGCCATCAAAGCCCATCTCCATCGCCTGCGCGGCCTGCGACGGCGCGCCAATGCCAGCATCAATGATCAGCGGAATGTCACTGAACCATGCACGCATGGCGCGCAGGCCGTCGATGTTGCGCAAGCCCTGACCGGAACCAATTGGCGCGCCCCATGGCATCAACAGTTCGCAGCCCGCCGCCAGCAGCTTTTCGCCAACGATCAGATCTTCAGTTGTGTACGGAAACACCTGAAAACCCTCTGCGCTGAGGATGCGCGCGGCTTCCACCAGCGCGAAAGGATCGGGCTGCAGCGTGTCGGCGTGACCAATCACTTCCAGCTTGATCCACGCGGTGTTGAACAGTTCGCGCGCCATGTGCGCGGTGGTGACGGCTTCTTTCACCGTGTGACAACCGGCGGTATTCGGTAACACGCGGATATTGAGGCCGGTTAGCAATTCACGGAAAGCCGCGCCCGCCGCGCCTTCGCGCCGCAAACTGACAGTGATGATGTCGGTGCCGGAGGCGGCAATCGCCTGCTGCAAAATGGCGGGTGAAGGATAACCGGCGGTGCCGAGCAGGAAGCGTGATTGCGGCTCAAAATCGTAAAACATCGCTTAACCTCCCTGCATCGGTGACAGCACTTCAAGCTGGCAACCTTCATCCAGCAACTGCGAGTGGTACTGGCTTTTTGGCACAAACGCACCGTTGTAGGCGGTGGCGACGCAGGCCGCGTCAATTTGCTGCTCGATCAGCAATTCGCTCAGGCTTTTTGCCTGCGTGCTGATGAGGCGGCCGTTAAGCTGAATGTTCATTTTTAAGTTCCCCAGAAAGACGCTGCATCAGCTGCTCTGCCAGCATCGGTGCCAGCAGAAAACCGTGGCGATACATGCCGTTGAGATAAAAGGTGTGATTGTGATAGTGGATTTCCGGCAGATTCGCTGGATAAGCCGGACGCAGCCCGCTGCCGCTCTCAATGACGCGCGCTTCGGCTAAGGCCGGATGGATGGCGTAGGCGGCGCTGAGCAACTCCATCATGGCGCGCGCGCTGATGGCGCTGGCGTCGTCGCTCTCGATCATGGTGGCGCCGAGCATAAAGTGGCCGCCGCGACGCGGCACCAGATAGCAGGGAAAACGCGGATGCAGCAGACGAATTGGGCGGGAAAACTGCACTTCATCGCTGTGCAGAATCAGCATTTCGCCGCGCACCGCACGCAGGCGCGGCAGTTCCGGCGCGGCGTGGATGCCTCGACAATCGATAATCTGGCCGCTCGGCGCGTGATTGTTGAATGGCACGCCGCGCGCGATCAGCTTGTCTCGCATCTCCTGCAACGCCAGACGCGGATCGAGATGCGCTTCCCCGGCGAAAAACAGACCACGCGCAAAGCGTCCTTCCAGCGCCGGTTCGATGTCGGCGGGATCGACCCATTGGTGCTGCTCGGTCATACGGGAGAAACGGTTGAGTTCCTGGCTATCGCGCGGCGGCGCAACCACCAACGTGCCCTGATGCTTGACGCTGCTGACGCGCTGTTGCCACCATGCGGCGGCGTGTTGTCCAAGGGTGATGACGTCGCGCGGCGCGCTTTCGGCTTCACACCAGGGCGCCAGCATGCCGCCTGCAAACCACGATGCCGGGCGGCGCGCATCATCGCCAATCACCTCGACGTCTTCGCCGCGTTCCGCCAGCAAGGTGGCCACGCACAAACCCGCCACGCCGCAGCCGAGCACGCTCCAGCGGCTCACAGCGCCGGTTCCGGGATGTTCAAAAAGGGGGAGTTCACATCGGCCTCTCAGTGTTAGCTGAGACCCGCAGATACAGGAGAAGGGAAATGGCGCAACCATCAAGCTAGCCTGAGCGCCAGACAGCCCAAAGAACAAGACTGTCAGTCTTCCTACGCCAGTATCAACTGGGTCAGGTTCAAAGGGTCGCTAAGCCGCGCAGTGCGCTATTAGCCTCTCAGTCTCTTTGGCGAGACTCCCCCGACGCGTCTATTTGTATTGCAGGCGATGGTCGCCGTCAAGCGCGGAATAACCAGATCGTTTACAGGGAAATAAGCAGCAAGGCATTTATCGCTACCTGGGCTTTGTGGATCACAAACGTAACATATGGTATACAAACACATTATTTTATGCGCAAGAACCAATTACAGGTGATGTCGGAATATCCATGAAGAATATTAAAATTGCATTTATTAAAGCCGGCTGGCACAAAGAAATTGTCCATAATGCCTTGGTGGGATTTGAAAAAGAATTAGCTGATCAATCCGTAGAAGCGGAATTAAAAGTGCTGGAAGTGCCTGGCGCATTTGAAATGCCGCTGCTGGCTAAGCGTCTGGCCGAAACCGGCAAATACGATGCGATTGTCTGCGCCGCGCTGGTGGTTGACGGCGGTATCTATCGCCATGATTTCGTTGCCGCTGCAGTGGTTGATGGACTGATGAATGTGCAGTTGACCACCAACGTGCCGGTGTTCTCCGTGTCATTAACGCCGCATAATTTCCAGCCGGTTGATGTTATCGAAAACTTCTATACCGAGCATTTCATCAAGAAAGGCAAAGAAGCGGCGCGCGCTGCGCTGGCTATTCACAATCTGTCGATTGATTGATGCATTAAGGGTCACTTCACGCATCTTGTATGAAGTGACCTCCAAGCAAGCACTTCCCTTCAGATCATTAAATCTATAATAGTAACAATTATTTGATACTCTAACTCTATGAAATTTATATTAATAAGATATTATATTTAAATTTCACGCACTTCAATAATTTTTAGTTATTAAGCTATTATTTGGCATGCAAAAGCACGCGAAGGCAATTGAGATCCCTTTGTTTTTTATAATTATCACCCTCATTTAAAAAAGCCAATAATAATAAAAATAGAAACAAATATTTCTAACAGTGTCTTGAAGTTACTATTTACTTATCTAATATAACCGTAGCGGGACGTTGATGCGGCGTCACGATTTCGCCCCAGTCTCGCCACACCCTTTGAAGACTATTTGATAATCTTTTCCATTAAAGAGGCATAGTTATGTCTATTCCACTCACCGCTCCAAATGTTCTCACTATTCTTGCTCTTTGTGGAACCGCCGGAATGATAGGTCAGGGAATTCGCGCAACGATTGGCCTGCATAAAGCGGGATATTTAAATTTAGATGGTAATGCAGCCAAAGCAGATTTTAATGCCAGTTATTTGATGGTCACATTGATGATAGGTTTTATCGCGGGATGCATGTCTGGGATCGCACTTGGATTAAATGATCTGAATGGTGAAATAGATGCAAAAAAACTGTTAGCGTTGGTTGCTGCCGGATATGCTGGGGTTGATTTTATTGAGGGTGCATTTAACTCTGTTGTGAAAACCAGTACTGGAAGCCAGCCACAACAGATAAATAGCGATGTTGCCAGTAGTGATTCTGACAATCCAACACTCAGTAAGCTATCAAGTTCAATAACCTCAAATTTCATTGCAATACCACCTGCTGAGCCGCTCGCAATTGCTCTCAAGAAAGTCAGCCCAGGATTGGATACAGATAGGTGGGTTCCTGCACTCAACTATGCTTTTGAGAAATTCGAAATAAACAGCGATCGCCGTATTGCCGCTGCCATAGGCCAATTCATGGTTGAGGCAGGCCCGACCTTCCATGAAATCAAAGAGAATATGCGTTATACGACGCTACGCCAGCTCATGCGCATTTTCGACAGGCATTTCGCCAATGAACAAGAGGCACAAACCTATTTAGGACAAGACCAAAAATTAGGCAATTTAGTGTATGCCAATCGACTCGGAAATGGCGATGTTGCTTCGGGTGATGGTTTTCGCTATCGCGGACGAGGTCTCATTCAGCTAACAGGTAAGGCTGAATACCAGGAATTTGCCAATTATGTGAATCTACCTGTTGAAGAGGCCGCCGAATGGTGTGAAACGGAACAAGGTGCAGCCTCTTCTGCATGTTGGTATCTGAAAACACGAAATTGCCTGCCAGATGCTGATCGCTGGGATATAGATGCATTAACCACCAAAGTTAATGGTAAAGCAAAAGTGGATTTGGCGAAAAGAATCGAGTATGCGGAAAAAATATTAACAATCATAGCAAGAAAATAGTTTTATTTCTTTATTTTAAGCAAGAGGAACAATAAAAAATCAACCCGTGGTGAAAAAATGTCAATAAAAGAGAACATCGAAAACAACCTAATAATCTGGTTTTTAACATCATTGTTAGGTGGCTTCCTTGCAGGAATCGCCACCTATAAGGCAATAATTGAAATTGCACACCTTGAGGTTGTACCTCAAGGTCAATGTACGATCGCTGATGTAAGAAAAAAAGAAGAAATTGATGTACCCATGAAGTCGTATACCATCGAGGCATTCTCCCCTCAAATATTGGACTCTGAAAACATTACAGTCTCTTATCTTGGCGATAAATATAGTTATGATAGTATAAATAAATCTGTGAGTTTATTTATTAACTACCCACAAAATAAAAACATCAAAATAACTGAAAAAAATTATGCCTCGATCGCTTTTGAATCTAAAAACATTTGGTTAACACAAGGTAAAGATACCCATTTTTACCTGGGTGAGTTGGGCGAATTCAAAGCAACCTTGAAAGACTTATTTTTCGATCAGGATGGCCATATAAGCCGATTGGTTATTGAAATTGCAGTTTTAAAAGACAATGTAAAACAGTGAAGGCAGTCTTATCCTGCCT
Source organism: Pantoea sp. SOD02 (assembly GCF_024707505.1). Lineage (GTDB taxonomy): Bacteria > Pseudomonadota > Gammaproteobacteria > Enterobacterales > Enterobacteriaceae > Pantoea > Pantoea symbiotica. The sequence continues at coordinate 789,801 of NZ_CP102605.1, forward strand.
TACCTGAATTCAATGTTTTACACCCATCAAATGATTTTCTTTCATAGGTCGGCGCGTTTCAGATGGATTGATATCGCACTCTTTCGGCAGTAACAGCGTAAATATTCCCGCGATCACCAGCGAACCCGCCAGCCAGCAGATCGCCACGTTTTGGCTATACAGCAGCGTCATGATCCCAACCAAGTACGGTCCACAGAATCCACCCAGATTACCCAACCCATTGATTACGCCACGTGCACTGCCCGCCACTTCTGGCGCAGCGATACGTCCGGGAATCGACCAGAATGGGCTGGTTGCTGCCTTGAGGAAGAAGCCGCACACCACCAGCGCGATATAGGCGGCGACGACGTTGTCATGCAGCACCACCGACGCCAGCAAGGCAGCGGCAAAGCAGAACAGCGACACCATCACCCACAAACGGCGCTTGCCGGTGCGATCGCTTAACCATGAAATGGCGTAGATGCCGAGCACCGTTGCCACAAAAGGAATCGCCGCCAGCAGGCCAACGCCCGCCATGTTGGTGCCGGTGAGATTTTTCAGGATACTCGGCAGCCACAGCGTGTAACCGTAATCGCCGGTTTGATAGAAGAAGTTGAGCGCCACCAATTTCATCAGGCCCGAGTTGCGAAACACCGCTTTCAACGGCGCTTTGCTGACCGGTTCCTTCTTAAGATGCTGAGCCTTTTCGCGCGCCAGTTCGCGCAGCAAATATTCCTTTTCACGTGCCGGTAACCAGCGCGCCTCTTCTGGACGATCGGCGATCACCAGCCACCATACCAGCAGCACTACGGCGGAAAGCAGGCCTTCAATAATGAACAGCCAGCGCCAGTCCAGCACATTGATGATGTAACCCGATATCGGCGCGGTAAACATGCCGCCTAACGGCGCAAACATCATGACAAAGGCGTTGGCGCGTCCCAGCTCCTTTTCCGGGAACCAGTTGCTGACCATGGTTAACACCACCGGCAGCATGCCGCCTTCGGAAATCCCCAGCACGAAACGCAGCGCCAGCAATTGATAGTGATTGGTGACAAAACCGGTGGCGATCGACACCACCATCCACGCGGTCAGCGACCAGGCAATAAAGCGTTTGCCGCTGCCATTGACCGCGATACGTCCGCCTGGCACCTGTAAAAACAGATAACCGATAAAGAAGATGCCGCTCACCACGCCGGCCATTTGGCTGGTGATCGCCAAATCCTGATCCATGCCGCCAGGCAGCGCAAAGCTGATATTGACGCGATCCATGAATGAGACAATGCAGGTGATGAGAATCGGGGCGATGACGCGATACCAGCGCGTTCCGGGGATTTTTTCTTGCATGCTGCCCTCTCCATGTTAAGCCGTGATGCTTAGGTTCATTGGCTAACTATTAAAGAGAGTATGGAAATAATTATTGCGATCTTAATCACTGCAATTAATGTTAAGAAAAAGTGTTACAACTGCTGTGATCGCGCATAAAAAAAAGCAGCGCGATGGCTCGCACTGCTCTTTGTTCTCTTTTTAATCATTAACGCTGCGGATGATTCACTTCCAGCGGACGCAAATCAAACACCAGCACTTCCGCATCATCACCATTAGCAAACTGCAGCGCGCTTTCGTTGCGAACGCGTGCGCCATCGCCTTCTTTGAACTTCACGCCGTTCACTTCGATGCTGCCGCGTGCTACGTGAATGTAGGCGTAACGATCGGCATCCAGCGCGAGGGTTTGCTGCTCGACACCGTCAAACAGTCCGGCATAAATGCGGATATCCTGACGCACGCTGAGTGAACCGTTTTCCCCTTCCGGCGAAATAATCAGGCGCAGCTGACCGCGTTTGTCACTTTCCGAGACCGAAACCTGCTGATAACCCGGAGGTGAATTACGTTCGCCAGGCACGATCCAGATCTGCAGAAAGTGCACGTTATCCGTTTTCGAGTGGTTGAACTCGCTGTGTGTGACGCCGCTACCGGCGCTCATTAGCTGCACATCACCCGGCACAATCACCGAACCGGTGCCCATGGAATCTTTATGCTCCAGCGCGCCTTCCAGTACGTAGGAGATGATCTCCATGTTGTTGTGCGGATGCGCGCCAAAGCCGCGACCCGGTGCAACGCGGTCATCATTGATCACCAGCAAGTCTGAGAAGCCGGTTTGTTTTGGATCCCAGTAACTGGCGAAAGAGAACGTATGATGCGAATTCAACCAACCGTGGTCACCTACTCCGCGTTGTTCTGACAGGCGTTGTTCAATCATGGTCTGCTCCTCAAATTTGCTGTTGGGGGGCGATTGCCCTTCCCGTTGCAGATAAGTATACGTAAACTGATTTGCCTAACAATGCGTCATAATGACAATGACTGTCACCGATAAGTGGACAATATGCAGATTGAAGATCTCCGCATTTATGTAGCCGTGATTAAAGCCGGTAACTTCACCGCCGCCGCTGAACAACTGATGCTGTCGAAACAGTATGTCAGTCGCCGCATCGCCGCGCTGGAGGAGTCGCTTGGCGCGCGGCTGCTGAATCGCAACACGCGTAAGCTGTCGGTGACCGATAACGGCCAGCTGTTTGCCCAGCATGCGCAGCGCATTCTGGATGATGTGCAGGAAGCCGAGCTGGCGGTATCGGGACGTCGCCAGGTGTTACAAGGCAGCTTCCGCCTGAGCGTACCGATGTCGTTTGGCATCAGCCATCTGTCGCCGTTTATTGCCGAGTTTCTTAGCTTGCATCCGGGTTTGCAGTTTCAGGTTGAGTTGGCGGATCGGCATGTCGATATGGTCGGCGAAGGGTTTGATATGGCGATTCGCATCGGTACGCTGCCCGATTCGAGTTTGATCGCTAAGCGGCTGGGCGAGTTTCGCCGCGTGATCTGCGCCAGCCCGGCCTACCTGCAAGGCGCAGGCGCGCCGCGCACGCCGGAAGCACTGAGCGAACATTTATGTTTACGCTACGGACGCGAAAGCCAAACCGGCTGGGAATTGTTTAATGGCGACCAGCGCAAAGTGATCAGCGTGCATGGGCCGATGGTGAGTAACAACGGGGAAATGCTGCGTGATGCGGCGGTTGCCGGGTTGGGTTTGATTCTGCTGCCGGAGTTTATTGTGGCGCCAGCGCTGGCAAGCGGTGAGCTGGTGACGGTGTTAGAAGAGTGGCAACCGACCTCCCTGCATCTCAATGCGCTCTATCCGCAGCATCGCCAACGCAGTGAGATCAATCGAGTGTTTATGGCATTTTTGCAGCAGAAGTTAGCGTGATTGGACCAGGTGCGCATAAATGCGCACCCTACAAAACCTAAAACCCTATAATCGCGCATCCCACGCTTTCGTAGGGTCGCCATTCATGGCGACCGAAACGTGTTAATGACTTTCGTGCGCAAAGGTAATTGATTTGCGGCGTGCATCGCGCATCGCTACGGCATGAATCAACAGACCCAACACCGCCAAAATCGCGCCCACCCAACCGGTAGATTGCCATCCTAAACCCGCTGAAATGGTCACGCCGCCCAGCCAAGCGCCAAGCGCGTTGGCGAGGTTAAACGCCGAATGGTTCATCGCCGCCGCCATGGTTTGCGCGTCACCGGCGACATCCATCAAACGGATCTGCAGCACCGCTGCCAGCGCCACCATGGTGCCCACCAGCATCACGTTGATGGCACCTGCCAGCGCATAGTGTGCAGCAAACACGAAGGCGCTGAGCACCAGAAATGACCAGATCAGCAAAATGCGGATGGTCTTTTCAATGCCGCGATCGGCCAGACGACCACCGGCGATGTTGCCGATAATCATGCCTAAACCAAACAGCGCCAGCACCGCCGGGATCCAGCTCACCGGCATCTGCGCCAGTTCGGTCATGGTCGGTTTCACGTAGCTAAATACCGAGAACAATCCACCGCTGCCCACCGCGCCAATCGCCAGCGTCAGCAAGACCTGTTTGCGCGTCAGCGCGGACAATTCGCGCAACGGGCTGGCATTTTTGTCGCCCGCCACGTTCGGCACCCACAGCCAAATCAACAGCAACGTCACCAATGCCAGACCGCCGACAATCGCGAAGGCATCGCGCCAGCCAAACCATTGGCCGATTGCCGTCACGGCGGGCACGCCGAGTAAGTTGGCGATGGTCAGGCCAAACAGCACCATCGATACCGCTTGCGCGCGTTTGCGCCGTTCCACCAAACCGGCTGCGACTAAAGCCGCCACGCCGAAGAAGGTGCCGTGCGGGAAACCGGCGAGGAAACGCGCCAGCAGCATTGAGTAGTACCCCGGCGCAATGGCGCTCAGCAGGTTACCGGCGGCAAACAGGCCCATCAGCGTCATCAGGAAATTACGGCGTGAGGCGCGTGCGCCCAGTACCGCCAGCAGCGGCGCACCGATGACCACGCCAAGCGCATAGATACTGATGAGATGCCCCGCCGAGGGGATCGATACGTCGAGACCTTTAGCTGCATCGGGCAGCAGGCCCATGATGACGAATTCGCCGGTACCAATGGCAAAGCCGCCGGTGCCGAGCGCGAACAAGGCTTTTAGCACGCTCTGACGCGGCAGCGATGCCTCATCCGGCAGCTGAGTAAGTTGGGGTTGTACTGATGACATGAGTTTTCCGAACCGCAAGTGAAGAACTCAGCCAGGATCGTGGGCGCTTAACGCGACAGCCATCGTCGAGACCGAGAAGTATGAGCGGCGTATGATAGCGCAAAAATGTGTGAAGGGTTGGCGTTACGGTGCGGCTGAGGTCACCATGAATGGCGACCCTACAAAGGTTTGGTGCGTTTTTCGTAGGGTGCGCATTTATGCGCACCTGGTTCAATGATGCATCGTTCTGCCGGGGCAGCAGCGCTTCGGCTGAGGTCGCCATAAATGGCGACCCTACAAGGATTGGTGCGTTTATGCGCACCTGGTTCAATGATACATCGTTCTGCCGGGACAGCAGCGCTTCGGCTGAGGTCGCCATGAATGGCGGCCCTACAATGGATTGGTGCGTTTATGCGCACCTGGTTAAATCACGCGCCAACAGGGCGGCGCCCATCATGCCGCCGTGATGCGCGAACTCGCCTGGCACCACCAACTGATGCGCGGTGCGGCGCAGCACGTAGCTCTGCACCACCTCATCTAACGCCGCGATCAATGGAGCCACTGATGCCAATCCGCCGCCAACCGCCACGCGCGACGCGCCTGTGATGTTGATGCTGTACGCCAGCGGCTGCCCGACAATTTGCAGCCATGCCTGAATGGTTTGCTGCGCCTGCACATCCTGCTGCTGCCAGCGTTCAATGATCTCCACGCTGCTCGCCGTGCGGTCGTGCAACGTTTGATGCAGATTTTCCAGCCCACGCGCGCCACCGTAGCTGTCGAGACAGCCTTTTTGGCCGCACGGACACGCTTTGCGCGGCAGTCGACGCGTGACGCCATCGATCTCCACTTCGGTTAGCGTGATCGGCCCATGTCCCCATTCGCCGGTCAAACCGTTCTGCCCGGTGATGATGCGGCCATCCGCCACCAATCCGCCGCCAACGCCCGAACCGAGAATCGCGCCAAATACCACTTTGTGTCCTTTGCCCACGCCCGCCAGCGCTTCCGCCAACGTGAAACAGTCGGCATCGTTATGCACTATCACCTCGCGTTGCAGGATCGCGCCAAGCTCTTTTGCCAGACGGCGCTGATGAAACGCGGGAATATTGCTGGCAAACATCTCGCCGGAATCGGGTGCCACAATGCCGGCGGTAGAGATCGCCACCGGACTGCTGGCGGTAAAATGCAGGTGATGTTGGGCAATCATGCTGCTCACCAGCGCGGTGAACTCGTCCCAGCTTGCCGCCGGGATTTTTTGCTGATCGAGAAGGGTTAATTCATCCTGCGCATTCATTACGCCTAACTTAATAAAAGAGCCGCCCAGATCGAGGCAAATCACCGCAGATTGTTTACTCATAAACGTTTATCCATCACATCACGCAAACCGTCGCCCAGCACATTGAAGCCCAGCACGGTAATCAAAATCGCCAATCCGGGGAAGAGAGACACATAAATATTCAGGCCGAGGAAGTTGCGTCCATCGCTCATCATGGTGCCCCATTCCGGCATCGGGGGCTGCACGCCTAAACCGAGGAATGACAGGCTAGCGGCAGACAGCACCACCGCGCCGGCCGTCAGCGTTGATTGCACAATCAGCGGGCCAATTGAGTTACGCAGAATATAGTGGGTAATGATGCGCGGATAGCGCACGCCGAGCATATGCGCCGCTTCAATGTACTCCATGTTCTTCAGGCCCAGCGTCAGGTTGCGGCTCAAACGCGCATAGACCGGAATCGAGAACAGCGAGATGGCGATCAGCATATTGGTCAGCCCTTCACCAAGTACGCTAACAATCAAAATCGCCAGCACGATGCCGGGAAAGGCGAAGATGATATCCATCACCCACATGATCAGCGCATCAATTTTGCGTCCGGCTAAACCAGAAATGATGCCAAGCGGAATGCCGATCACCATTGAGATGGCGACGCTGAGGCTCACTTCAAACAGCGTGATGCGCGCGCCGTAAATCACGCGCGAGAAAATGTCGCGGCCATAATCGTCGGTGCCAAACCAGTGTGCGGCCGACGGCGCTTGCAAGGTATTCAGCAGATCCTGCTCCACCGGATCCCAATGGGTAATCAGCGGAGCCAGCGCGGCGGCCAGCACCACCAGCAGCACTAACGCACCGCCGATAGCAATCGAAGGATTCGCCATCAGGATGCTGATCGGGTGTCGGCTGCGCGAACGCGGCGGCAGCACGGAAGTTTCAATGCTGTTCATCAGTCGAACCTTATTTTTGGATTGAGCAGGCCAATCAGGATTTCACCGAACAGATTCATCAGCACCACGCCGGTAACCGCCACCAGCGTCACGCCCTGAATCACTGGATAATCGCGGTAGCGCACCGAATCCACCAGCAGGCGGCCAATACCGGGCCAATTGAATACCGATTCGGTCACCACCGCGCCGCCAATCAGGCTGCCGAAGTTGAGCGCCACGATGGTGACAATCGGGATCAGCGCATTACGCAGCGCATGTTTCCAGTTAATGCTGGCGGAGGATAAACCCTTGGCTTTGGCGGTGCGGATGTAATCCTGACTCAGCACATCCAGCATGCTGGAACGTGTCATGCGCGCAATCATCGCCATCGGCAAGATCGCCAGCGTGACGGTAGGCATGATGTAGTTTTTCCACGAATCGGCACCTAACAGCGGTAACCAGCCCAGCTCAACGGCGAAGTAATTCATCGCCAGCAGCGCCAGCCAGAAGTTGGCAATCGATGCACCGGCAATGGTCAGCACCATCACGATTTGATCCGGAATGCGCTGGCGATAGATGGCGCCGGTCATGCCCGCCGGAACACCAATTGCAATCGCCAGCAGATATGCCAGCGCCGCCAGCGATAAGGTGTACGGCAACCGCTCGCTGATCTCGGTCATCACCGGACGCTGCGACTGCAACGACAAGCCAAGGTTGCCGTGCAGCGCTTCCGCCGCGAATTTGACATATTGCAGCGGCAGCGGCTGATCCAGCCCCAGCCGCACGCGCATATTGTCCACCGCTTCCTGCGGCGCTTCCGGCCCCGCCATCAGCCGCGCCGGATCGCCCGGCAGCGCGCGGATGGCGATGAAAACGATGATCGACACGCCGAAAATGATTAACGGCAGCGAAAGCACCTTTTTTGCGACGTACGCTTTCATATCACATCAACCATTGGGTTATTACTTCACCGCGTCGCGTACGACGATTTGTCCGCCCGGCTGCATCACCACGCCGCTGATATTTTTACGTGCGGCATAGAGATCGTCCTGATAGAACAGCAGCACCTGCGGCGCTAATCCGCTGATCTGTTTTTGCGCCTGGAAGTAGAGATCTTTGCGTTTGGCATCGTCGAGCGTGGATGCGGCGGTGTCGATCAGATCATCGGTTTGCTTGTCGCTGAAGAAGCCCAGATTAGCCCCGCCCGGCGCAAAGCTGCTGGTGTGATAGAGCGGACGAAGCTGCAGATCCGAACCATACAAACCGGAAGACCAGGACGCCAGCACCGCATCGGTGCCCTGCGCGGCTTTCTCTTTGCCATCCGCAAACGCCGCTTTGGTCCACACGCCGCTCTCCATCTGGCGCACATTAAGTTTCACGCCGATTTTGCTCCACATGCCCTGCAGCACTTGTGCGGTACGCGCATCCGGAGCCTGCACCGCAATCGACATCGGGAAACCGTCGGCATAGCCCGCCGCTTTCAGCAGATCTTTGGCTTTTTGCAGATCATACGGATAGTCATGCATCGCTTTGTCGTAGTTCGGATCGACCGGTGCCAGCGCGGAGTTCGCCGGTTGCGCATAACCAAACATGATGGCTTTCACCAGCGCCTGCTGGTCGGTGGCGAAGTTCAGCGCCTGACGTACGCGCACATCGCTCAGCGCTTTGCTTTGGGTATTGAGATCGACCCAGAACACCGCCGCACCCGGCGACTGTTTGAGATTAACGTTAGCGTTGTTTTTCAACATGCCAGCAAACTGCGGCGGCACCGGGTTAATAATATCGACCTGCCCCGATTGCAGCGCCATATTCATCACTGAAGGCTCGCTGCTCCACGTCCATTTAATTTCATCCGGACCGGAAGATTTCCCCCAATAGTCAGGATTCTTTTGTTCAAGTACATATTCGCCGGATTTGTACTGCACGAGTTTATAGGGTCCGGTGCCGTCGGCTTTATTGTTGATGCTGCCGGCTTTATCCGCTGTTGGACTCACCATTAATCCCGGGCCGGAGGCTAAAACAGTTAAAAACGCCGGATTAATTTTTTTCAGCTGAAACGTGACAGTGAGATCGTCTTTTTTCTTCACGTCCTGAATAAAGGTGCGAATTTTGCCGCTGCCGGCTAAACCGCGCTGCGTATTTAAATGACGCTGGAAGTTTTCTACCACTGCGTCGGCATTAAATGGCGTGCCGTCGTGGAATTTCACATTTGGCCGCAGGGTGAAGGTCCAGTTAAGTCCGCTGTCATCGGATGTCCAGGATAAAGCCAGCGCTGGAATGATTTTGCCGTCATCACCGAGACGCGTCAGGCCTTCGTACATCGGGTCCAGCACCGTGCCGGTAAAGGTCGCGGTTTGGTTGCCGGGGTCCATGCTGCGCGGCGGTTCGTTCTGCATGATCACCAGCTGGCTGGCAAAAACAGTGGCGCTCGCCATCGACGCCAGTAAACAACCGGCCAGCGTCAGTACCTTGAAATGCTTGTGTTTGCTTTCCATGAAGGCCCTCAATGAATCATTGAAACGATCGGTGAATGAACATTTATTTGTTGGATATGCAGTGATGCATTCCGGAAGGTCGCCATTAATGGCGACCCTACGATCGCCAGGCGAGGTTTTCGTAGGGTGCGCATTAATGCGCACCGGTAGATTGCCGTTAATTCCGTCCCGACAACTGTCGCATTGCGCTATATAAGCCACACTCACTAAACAAAAGCCAATAGGTTGGTTCATATAATTTACTTATAATCAGATCTGCATTCAGAAATTTAACTAAATATCGTTGTATTTGTTTTCGGTCCTTATTATTGTCAGCGCATAGTGCTAACGCCGCGAGAACCTCAATGCTCAATGCCCACCAGCAACAAATTCTGCGCTTACTTATTGCGTCGCATGGCATGAGCCGCACCGCGCTTGCGGAAAAAATGAAATTAAGCAAAGCCGCAATTAGCCCGCTGGTGAAAGAGATGCTGCAGGCTGGATTGCTGGAAGAGAGTGTTCCGGAATCCAGTGGTCAGGGTCGTCCATCGGTGTTATTAAAAATGCGTGCCGATAGCGCCTATTTTCTTGGTGCCTCGCTGCTTGGCGAGCGCGTAGTTTTAGTGCTGATTGATATGCACGGCCGCACGCTGGCCGCCACGCAAATGCCGTTAAATCTCGACCCGCCGCAGCTGGCAAAAATGATTGCGGCGGCGATTCCCGATCTGATTGCGCAGAAATCGATTTCGCAAGATCAGCTGATTGGGTTGGGCGTGACGCTGTCCGGATTTGTCGATGAACATCAGGCGATTTGCGTGCAGTCGGCGCTGCTGGGCTGGAAAAACGTGCCGCTGGCGGAACTGCTGAAACAGCAAACCGGGCTGGAAGTGTCGTTAGAGAACGATGCCAAGGCGTTAGCGGTGAGCGAGAAGATTTTCGGCGTGGCGAAAAAGGCCCGCAACTTCACCCTGATTTCCCACGGTGACGGCATTGGATCGGCACACTTCTTTCAGGGCCAGCTGCATCGTGGCGCACACGGCGCGGCCGGTGAAATCGCCCACTGCACCATCGAACCCGGCGGACGTCCGTGCCGCTGTGGCAAACGCGGCTGCCTCGATACGCTGGCCTCGTTAACCGCCATCCGCGAAAGCGTGCGTGACAAAGCGCTGGAGAGTGAATCGATTTCCGAACTGGAAGCGCTGGCGGTGAAAGGCAACAGCGCGGCGATTGCCATTCTGCATCAGGCTGGTCACGCGCTGGGTTTATCCATCGCCAATATCATTCAGATGAATGACCCCGAATTAATTGTGATTGCGCATCAGCCCGATTCGTTTGATGGCTTGCTGAAAACCGTGGTGATGCAGGCGATCGACAGCCATGTGCTGCCGTCGATCATCGGCAAAACGCCGATTTCAAGCATGGCAATTAACGAAGAGAGCTGGGCCAGAGCCGCAGCCAGTGTGGCGGCGTATCGTTTTATCATTCACTTACCCGACTAGCGGAGGCTGCTATGCGCATTGCTTTTGGTGGAATTCATACTGAGTGCAGTACTTATAATCCGGTGCTGAATTATGCCGACGACTTCCGCATCGTGCGCGGTGATGAACTCACCACCAATCCTTATTTCGCCTTTCTGCGGGATTATGATGCCGAATTTCTGCCCACCTTCCACGCGCGCGCCATCGCCGGTGGTCCGGTTGCGCGCATCACCTACGACGATTTTAAGCAGGATTTCCTGACACGCCTCGCGGCACATTTGCCGGTAGATGGCGTCTATCTCGCCATGCACGGCGCGGTTTATGTTGAAGGCATGGAAGATGCCGAAGGCGACTGGATCAGCGCCACGCGCGAGTTGGTTGGCGCGGATTGCCCGATCACCGTCAGCTACGATCTGCACGGCAATGTCACACAGCGCATCATCGATGCCATCGATATGTTCTCGACTTACCGCACCGCGCCACACATTGATGTGGAAGAAACCATGCGCCGCTCGGTATCGATGTTGGTGAAAAGTCTGCAAACCGGCATCAAACCTGGCGTGGTGTGGGCACCGATTCCGGTGGTGTTACCCGGCGAGCGCACCAGCACTGAAGATGAACCGGCTAAAAGTTTGTACGCCCGTTTGCCCGCGATAAACCAGCTGGAGCATATCTGGGACGCCTCGCTGATGGTCGGTTACGTCTGGGCCGATGAACCACGCGCCACCGCTGCCGCGATCATGACCGGCACCGATGCCGATGTGCTGGCGGAACAGGCGGCAAAACTGGCGCTGGCTTACTGGCAGGCGCGCGATGAATTCAGCTTTGGCTGCATCACCGGCAGCATTGAAGAGTGCGTCAGCATGGCTATCGCCAGCGAAACCGCGCCGGTGATTCTGGCCGATTCCGGTGATAATCCGACCGGCGGCGGCGTTGGCGATCGCGCGGATGTGTTGGCGGAGCTGATTCGCCAGTGCGCACAAGACGTTATCGTCGCCGGTATTACCGATAAACCCGCTACCGATGCAGCCTTTGCTGCCGGCGTTGGCGCAACCTTAACGCTGACCGTTGGCGCGTCGCTCGATCCGGCGGGTGGCAAAGTGCAAGCCGAATTTGTGGTGAAGCATCTTAGCGACGATCCGCGTTCGCTGGCGAAACAGGCGCTGCTGCAAACCGGCGGCATTACGCTGGTGGTCGCCGATCGTCGCCGCCCGTATCACAACCTGGCGGATTTCGCCCTGCTCGGCCTCGATCCCGCTGCCGCTAAAATTGTGGTGGTGAAGTCGGGTTATTTGTCGCCGGAGCTGGCACCGCTAGCCAATCCAAACCTGATGGCGCTGTCAGAAGGCGTGGTCGATCAGTATGTGGAACGCTTAACCCGCAACCGCAAATTGCAGCCCGCTTATCCGTTTGATACGGATTTCAGCTTCCTGCCGGTAAGTAGCTTGTCTGCACGCTTTGTGAAAGCAAAATGAATATACCAGCCTCCGCAGTCGAACCGGTGCTGCGCATCGAAAACCTGACCGTTGCCTTTCGCGTTGACGATCAGTGGCGCGAAGTGGTTAAGAACCTGTCGCTCACCGTTAATGCCGGTGAAACGCTGGCGATTGTGGGTGAATCCGGTTCGGGGAAAAGCGTCACCTCGATGGCGATCATGCGTTTACTCAACATGCGTCATGCGCGCGTCAGCGGCAAAGTGCTGCTAAACGGCGTTGATCTGCTGACGCTGAGCGAATCCGCTATGCGCGACATTCGCGGCAATGCAGTGGCGATGATTTTTCAGGAACCGATGACAAGCCTGAACCCGTCGTTCACCATCGGCAATCAAATTGCTGAGGCGCTGATCAATCACCGCAAAATCAGCAAACGCGCCGCGCGTGAAGAGACCATTCGGCTGCTGGAGAAAGTGCGCATTCCCAATGCGGCGAAACGCTTTAATGATTATCCGCACCACTTTTCCGGCGGCATGCGCCAGCGCGTGATGATAGCGATGGCGCTGGCGCTGCGACCCAAACTGCTGATTGCCGATGAACCGACCACCGCTCTCGACGTCACCATTCAGGGGCAAATACTTGACCTGATCAAGACCTTGCAGGAAGAAGAAGGCACGGCGGTGCTGTTTATTACCCACGACATGGGCGTGGTGGCGGAAGTGTCGGATCGCACGCTGGTGATGTATCAAGGTGATGTGATGGAAACCGGCACCACCGCCGCCATTTTCTCCGCGCCTGCCGCCGATTACACCCGCACGCTGATTGCGACCGTGCCGCAGCTTGGCGCAATGCGCGGCATTGCTGGACCGCGTAAGTTTTCCTTTGACGACAAGCATGACGCGCCAGATGCCAGCTGTTTCTCAGCATCGAGCCAGCCGCTGCTGTCGGTTAAAAATCTCAGCACCCGCTTCAGCATTCACGAAGGTGTATTCAGCCGCAAAACCGGCGCGGTACATGCGGTGGAAAATATCTCATTTGATTTGATGCCGGGCGAAACTTTGTCGCTGGTCGGCGAATCCGGTTGCGGAAAATCCACCACCGGACGTTCGCTGACGCGCCTGGTAACGCCCGACGCGGGCGAAGTGGCGTTTGATGGTTACGACGTGCTGAATCTCTCTGCTCACGAACTGCGCACCTTGCGCCGCGCCATGCAGATGATTTTTCAGGACCCGTTTGCCAGCCTCAATCCGCGCATGTCGGTGCTGGAAGCGCTCACCGAACCTTTCCTGCAACATCGCCTGGGCAGCAAAGCTGAGGCGCGCGCGAAAGCCGCTTCACTGATGGAACGCGTTGGGCTATCCGCCAGCATGATGAAACGCTATCCGCACGAATTTTCCGGCGGCCAGCGCCAGCGTATCTGCATCGCCCGCGCGTTGATGCTCGATCCGAAAATGATCATCGCCGATGAATCGGTGTCGGCGCTGGATGTCACGGTAAAAGCGCAAATCATCAATCTGCTCCTCGACCTGCAACAAAGCCTCGGCTTGTCGTATCTGTTTATCTCGCACGATATGGCGGTGGTCGAGCGCATCAGCCATCGTGTGGCGGTGATGCTGCTGGGTGAAATCGTCGAGATTGGACCGCGCGCGGCGATTTTTGAAAATCCACAGCACGACTACACGCGTAAACTGTTGTCGTCGGTGCCGGTGCCCGATCCGGCGCGCCGTCATGTAAAGCGCCAGATTGACATCAGCGAGCTGAAAAGCCCGGTGCGTGCGCTGGGATTTGTGCCTGAAACGCGGCGTTATCGTGAGGTAAGTGACGGGCATTGGGTGATGGAGTGATCTGGCAATGCCCGGAAGGAGGTCGCCATGAATGGCGACCCTACGATGCTTACAACTCAAACATTTTCCCGCCGCTAAAACTCCAGTCTTCGGGCTGGGTTTGCTGAATAATGATCATTAAATCATTGGGATCAAGATTGAGGCGCTGCTGCAGGCGTTTACTCAACACCTGATAGGTTGCACACTTCTGTTCCACACTGCGCGGTTTGCCTGCCACGATGTTCAGCAACACATAGCGATCGCTACGACCGCCGCTGAGATAATGGCGATCATATATAAAACGCTGCACCGCCAGCGATTCAATCACCTGGAAACGATCGTCGGGCGGTACGTTGAACTCTGCCACCAGCACCTCATGCAGCGTGTCCGATAAGGTTTGCAGATCGGCATCGCTCCAGCCTTCACGCACAGTAATTCGGGTCATCGGCATCAGTTGTTCTCCTGTTGCAGCAAAGCCAGCGCGGTGACCGCAGCGGGCCAACCGGCGTAAAACGCCTGATGGGTAAATAACTCCACCAACTCTTCACGACTAAGTCCGTTCTGCTGCGCAAATTCAAGATGCCACGGCAGTTGCTGCTCGCGGCTCAAAGCACTCAATGTGGCAAGCGTGATCAAACTGCGCTCACGCGGTGACAGCACCGACCGCTGCCAGATATCGCCAAACAACACCTGCTGGGTTAACTCGGCTAACTTCGGTGCGACCTGCTGTAAAGAATCGCGATCCAGTGGCTTACTCATGATTTTCTCCGGCATTGAATAGGCAGAGATTGTGGCGCGCTGTTACAATCCTGAAAATCATATTATTTAGGACTCATAGTCCCGTTTTGAAGGATGGTAATGGAGAAGATTCCGGTCTCGCTTGATAGCGATGCGCTGCGCAGCTTTGTGTTGGGAATCGAGTGCGGCAGCTTCGCGCTGGCGGCGCAGCAACTGTGCCGCTCGACGTCGGCGGTCAGCGCCCAGTTAAAAAAACTGGAACAGCAATGCGGTATGGCGCTGGTGACCAAACGCGGTCGTCATCTGGCGCTCACGCCCGGCGGCGAAATCTTGCTGAGCTATGCGCGTCGTCTGCTCAGCCTGAATGATGAAGCCTGGCGCGCGGTGCGCGGCGAGTTGTTGCAGGGTGATGTGCGTATCGGCATGCAGGAAGATTTCGGTGAGTCGCTGATGCCGGGCATTCTTGGCCCGTTTAGCCGCCAGCATCCGAGTGTGCGTATCAGCGCGCGCGTCGATCGCAATCAGCCGTTGTTACAGGCGATGGCCGAGCAAAGTCTCGATATGGCGCTGCTATGGCAAGGTGATAATTTACCCGCACAAAGTGAGTTGCTGGGCCAGACGCCGCTGGCGTGGATTGGCGCGCAAGAGTTCGATATCCGCGGCTTGCTCGCGCGTGGTGAAGCTATACCGCTGGTGATGTTTGAAGCACCGTGTCTCATGCGGACACGTGCGCTGAGCGTGCTGGAACAGGCTGGGCTCGATTGGCGCGTGGTGTTTACCAGCCACAGTTTGAGCGGCGTCTGGGCGGCGGTGCGGGCTGGATTGGGTATCACCTTGCGCAGCCAGATCGGTTTACCTGCTGGATTGCATGCCCTGAACGCTCAACTGCCCGCAGTAGGAAGTATGGGTATCGCACTGTGGCAACATAATGCTAACGATGCCGCCCAGCAAATGCTGGCTCAGCTTACGCGACATGCGGTGGCGGGATATCTTTAAAATCAATAAAAAAAAGAGCGCCACCATTACGGGAGCGCTCTTCAGGTAATGCAACGGTTACAGGTTAGAAAGATTCTGCTGCTCTTCCAGTTGTGCGGTCAGCAACATATTTTGGCCTGCATATTCCGCCACCACGCCGGTTCCAAACGACGTAAACGCCATATCTTCTTTACCAATGGTCAGTTCGATATTCTCTCGTGCCTCAATGTCTGCAGAAACGACAGTGAACATCATGCTATTGGCATCCGCTAACAGAGAATTTATATCCAGTGATAATGCGTTTTCAGCCTCAGAACGTTGTTCCGTCATCCAGCTGTAGGTAAAGCTGTAGCCTTCACTCCACTGTCCATCTGACTGAACCCAATAAGTGTTTTCACCCGTATTTGCGCCGACGGAGATGCTCCAATTACCGCTTTCATCCGCCTCAACGAATCGCGCGTTGCTCGTGCCAGATTGATAAACTTCAACAGAAGCAAAGGGCTGTGCTGTACCTTTCAATACATAACTGATTGCATCTGACGAGGATCCGCTCTCAATCAGCTCATCGTTGCCATAAAGTCCGGTAATTTTTGGTGCAATCTGCAGCGTGATGTTGAATGTCTCACTTGCAATACCGTTATCAACGACATGGATAGTATTTAAGCCAGCCGTGATGGTTGCCGTAAATGACCAGTTGCCGTTGCTATCCGCTTGCGTGCTGCCCACATTTTGCGAACCGATATACACGTCAATAATCGCACCTGCTGCTGCAACACCATTTAACTCCGGCGTCGCATCATCGGTGGTACCGTTGTGGTAGATATTCTGCTGCATACCGATATCATCAATTGCCCATGAGATGACGGGTGATACAGGTTCCACCGGACTTACGGGTTCCGATGGTTCTACAGGTCCGCCTACTGGCACATAGTTGATTTCAAATACGCTGCTGCTAGCGCCCTGCGAAACCACAGTGATGTGGTTCATACCGTCATTAAGCGTTGGAGAGTACTGCCAGTAACCGGTACCATCGGCAACAAGAGTGGTAACGAGACGCTCATTGATCCAGATTTCAATTGTTGCGTTTTCGCCTGCACCACCGCTGAGACGTGGCGTACCGTCATCGGTGGTGGCACCGTTCATCACCGGGCCAAAAGAAGTATGTTCATCTGACCATGCGCCGTAGATTTCAGGCGTTACTGGTGCGGCCGCTGGCGTGCTGATTAATATCGCCGCGCTCTGCGCATTGCCCGCACGTACTGTCAGGGTGTTTTCACCTTCCGGCAATGTAGTGTAAATACGCCAGCCGCCGTTACCATCGCTCCAGGCATTACCAATAAAGCGATCGCCAGACCAGATTTCCAGTGTCTGATTGCGCGGGCCGATACCGCTTAACTCCACCTGCTGGCTGATAGCTGAACCACCAGGTGCTATTTCAGCGCCAGCAGTCACGTCGGTAACTTGCGTGATGGCAAGGTTTTGCTCAACAGGAACTGACACGCTAACTGGCACATAGTTGATTTCGAATACGCTGCTGCTCGCGCCCTGCGAGACCACAGTGATGTGGTTCATACCGTCGTTAAGCGATGGAGAGTACTGCCAGTAACCGGTGCCATCGGCAACAAGAGTGGAGACGAGACGCTCATTGATCCAGATTTCAATTGTTGCGTTTTCGCCGGCGCCACCGCTGAGACGTGGCGTACCGTCATCGGTGGTGGCACCGTTCATCACCGGGCCAAAAGAAGTATGTTCATCTGACCATGCGCCGTAGATTTCTGGCGTTACCGGTGCGGCCGCCGGCGTGCTGATGAATACCGCTGCGCTTTGCGCATTGCCCACACGAACAGTCAGGGTGTTTTCACCTTCCGGCAATGTGGTGTAAATACGCCAGCCGCCGTTACCATCGCTCCAGGCATTGCAAATAAAGCGATCGCCAGACCATATTTCTAGTACCTGATTGCGCGGGCCGACACCACTTAACTCCACTTGTTGGCTGATAGCCGAGCCGCCAGGCGCAATTTCAGTGCCGGCTAAAGCGTCGAGAATTTGCGTGATAGCAAGATCTTTATCAACAGGTGCCACAACGGGTTTATAGGCTATTTCAAAAGGTTCGCTAATTTCCCCGTTGGTCATAACCGTAATGACATTTGCCCCATCGGCAAGGGATGCATTCCATGACCAACTGTTATTGCTATCTGCGATTACGGAACCCACTTCTTCGCCGTTTACCAGGATCTTCACTGTGGAACCGGCCAGCGCATAACCCGTAACACGTGGATTCGCATTTGGGACTGTTGATCCAGGGCTTATGATATTCATCCAACCCTGACTGTCGTCAAACGCGATATCGATTGAAGGACGCGTTACTGGAGCAGGTTCTACCAGGGTAAAGTTGAAGCTGTCTGAGACAGTGGTCGCCGGTATAGCAACCCTGATATTGGCATCACCAAAACGACCAATTGAATTGAAATCCGTAGACCAGCGGCCGTTTTCATCTGCACGTATAATGGCTACACGTGCATCATTCAGATAAACAAAAACCGTCTGACCGGGGTTAGTGCGGCCATTAATGGTAAAAGCATCGCTCTCTGATAAGGTGTTTTCTGAAACAGGAGTAGAAGTAAATCTATCTATTACGCTATCGATATTGATGAACGGTGTGTTTAGCGTAGACACTTGTTCATTGCTGTTTAAAAGATTCGGCACATTGCTATTTTGACGACTAATCAATTTGATCATCCTTATTTCTGGTGATATTAACTCGCGCAGGCAATTCACAATCCTTTTGCGCAATAATTTATTGCTTGCCAATTAGGCTGAATTTATTAAATAAAGAACAGAAAGAAGCTTCTTGATTTTGCCGATAGTTATTATATTTCCAAAACGAAAAAGCCTCTTTATTGATATTTCTAAAACTAAGTTTATCTGCTTGCGTAAAAGATATGATTTCCGATTACCACAGTGCGCTCAAGCGATGAACTCCAGTAAGGATTGACTGATTGTGCATGAAAATAGGTTGCGCCTTTGGTGTGGTCCTCCATTTCACCTTTAATAATTCGTTCTGCCAGATTTTGAGCCTTTTTCCAGCTTTTGTTATGTGTTGGTGGATGATACTCAGAAGGTTTTTTTATTGAAGTCCAGGAAAATTGTTTAGGTGCATATACAACTGGACAGATCTTTTCAACATTCCAGTTAGCCCTATTCATTGTAACTAAACCTACAGCAATCTGGCCTTTTACAGGCTCGCCTCGAGCTTCATGATAAATATTGAGCGCAAGGCAAAGGGTAGCAGCTTGAACTAACATAATGCTTCGCTTTCTAATTGATATGCTGCGTAGGTTACCGATTTAATTTGTAATAGCCCAACGAGAAACTTCTTGTTTATTGCCCCCTATCATTAGCAACGCTAATTTATTATATGCTCATAATCTATAGATAACCTAAAGAATAAAGCTGTTTCTTTTACGCATCATTCTAATTCCTTTGAAGGAATTCTTATTGAGACCAATCGGCAACTTTTCGCTCTCGACAAACGCGCCTATCTTTTTTACATTTTTAATTGTCGGCCTCTTAAAAATTAAAATTATCCCTAGTGCCATTATATAACTAAGGAGTATCACAGCTGATTGTGATTCCAGAATAAAGGTGATGCCACTCGTATTCCTGTCGTTATAGGTAATCACTAGCTCATCGCTGACGCAGATGCGAAAAACATAGGCGCTGAGTGGCAGTATTTATACCGTACAAAATAAACCGAACTCAGAAATGTCTTTAGGAATAGCGTTAACTTAAATAATGAAATTCAGATAGCAAAAAGCCACCTGCTAAGCAGGTGGCTTATAAAAGTGGCTATCGATCTTAACTTAGAATGAGTAGCGCAATCCCAACCCCACGCTATAACTTTCCCGCTTTTCAAGGCTCGACGACGATGCGCTGGTCTGATAACCCAACGCACCATGAACTTTCAGATTGGTGGTTAGCCCGGTGCCCACACCGACTTCAGTACTGATACGTCCTGCCGACGAAGCCAGCGGGGCACGATCTTTGCCGTCGTACACGGTCGTCGCGCGTCCATTCCAGTCCTGCCAGTAATTTACGCTGGCAAACGGTTCAACCATGGCACCGGATGCGGTTTCAATACTCCATTTGGCGCGCAGGCCAATGCGTCCGGTGGTGCCGGTGGTTTTGCCCAGCGCTACGCTGCTTTGACGATCGGCACTGTCTTTAAAACGGGTTTCTTGCCAAATCAACTGCGCTTGCGGCTCAAGAGTAAAGCCCGGGCCGAAAGCTGGCAGTGCAAAGGGATAACCGGTCTCCAGCGACGCGGCCACGCCATAACCCGTCATATCCAGACTTCCAGACTCACTTGATGCAGTTCCGCGATAGCGCGTGCCCTGCAGCGTGGCATCCAGATAGCTATTGCCCGATCCAACGTGTGTCCAGTAGCCGCCCACGGAAGTGCCGGTGAGCTTCACTTTGCCAGTGTTCTGTCGGTCATACTGCGTGCCCGCTTCGTTGGTGACCAAACCGCTCACCGAAATATTGGCTCGCGTTTGCGCCACGTACAGACCAAAACGCTCGCTGTGCCCTTCGATAAGGCTGCCTTGCCAAATATCAGCACCAATCTGTAAACCGCCCAGCGTGCCTTTGGCAGTTGGTGCCGCAAAGGCCTGATACCCGTGATCAATCTCACTTGCCAGCAAGCGTGTCCACATTGCCAGGCCCTGCGCAGTGCCTGAATTCGCCATTAGTGCCGCATCACCGCTGCGTTGATCGCGGGTGCCAAGCGTTAGCATGCCAAGTTCACGCGCAATAGGTTGCACCACACCGTAGGTTGCCACTGCCGGACCGATAACCGGATACTCGCCCGGCGGTAATACCGCTGGTGGTGGCGTGAGCGGCAATTCGGTGCCTGGTCGGGTTGGATTGGTCGGCTCGATAACGTCACCACCTTCACCAGGTTCGTCCGGGTCGATCGGTGTAATTGGAATGATCGGTTCAACAGGATCTACCGGCTCAGCCGGGTCAATTGGAGCAACCGGGTCGATCGGCTCAGGTTCAACCGGATCGGTCGGCTCGGGATCAATCGGGCCCACGATAAACTGATTGCGCAGATACCAGCTGTCAGTCTCTGAACCGCTCAGGCTGCCTCGGAAAAGACGGTAGCTCAGTGCACCGCTGCGCGTATCGCCGGCAAGGCGGAAAGCATCGTCTTCGGTGGTTGCGCCATTAATTGCATCGATCACTTTAATACCGTCGGCGTAGGTGTACGCTTCGCCGCTGTTGGTATTAGTGATAGCAACACGTGTCGTACCGCTGGCGTGGCCGCCATCGAGGATCAATTGGTCTGAAGGTGAGTCATCCGCCCCCAGCCAGCTATTCAATGCCAGTACGCCATCGTTGCCAATGTAATCGCCAACTACCGTTACTGAACGGTAATCGGTGGCACCAATCGTGCCTGGACGCAGCGTGCCGCTATTGGTGAGCGAACCGACAATCTTCATCTCACCGGTCAGCGTACCCGCTGCAGCAATCGCGGTATCAGACTGCACCGAACCGTTGATCTGTAAGGTGCCATTCTCCACACGCGTTGCGCCGGTGTAGAGCTGATCGCCATTCAGCGTCAGTTTGCCGCTGCCCAGCTGCACCACATCGCCGCTGCCGGTCACCATGTTGCTCAAGGTCACATCATCACTGCGATTAAATTGCAGCGTCCCTTCATTCTGAATATCGCCGACCACGCTGCCGCTGGTGCCGCCGTTACCGATCTGCAACGTCCCGCTGCTGATAGTGGTGCCACCGCTCCAGCTGTTGTCAGCGCTTAACACTGTGGTGCCTGCGCCCATCTGCTCGAAACGTCCCTGACCGGAAATCACACCGCTTAACAGCGCTGCATCCACACGGTTCACAAACAGCGCCGCACCGCTGGCAATCTGCACATTGCCCGCTAAATTCCCCTGCGTACCGCCATCACCCACCTGCAGATTACCGGCTTCGATCTGCGTACCACCCGCATGCGCGATATTGCCGGTAATTACGCTGGTGCCTGACCCGCGCTGAATAAGCGTGCCGCTGCCCGCAACATTGTTGGTCAGAGCCAACACGTCGGCACGATTGAGAATTAACTGTGAATTATTGACGATATCGCCGATCACACTGCCGGAAGTACCGCCATTGCCAATCTGCACGGCACCGCTATTGATGACGGTGACGCCATCCCAGTTATTATCGCCGGTCAAGGTTAAGGTGCCGCTGCCCTGTTTAACCAGCGCGCCGCCGTCACCGATGATTCCGCTACTAAAGGTCAAATCGTTGCCGTTGTCATCAATGATGCCGCCATTGCTGCCAACGGTCAGACGATTAGAAATGTCTGCGGTATTGCCGCTCTGCCACAACAATTTTCCGCCGTTAAGATTGACGGCGCCGGTGCCAAGATTCGCGCTGCTGGCAAATGAGAGCGTTCCCTGTTCAATCTGGCTGCCGCCAGACCAGGTATTATTACCGGTGAGCGTCAGTACACCTTCACCGCTTTTGAGCATCTCGCCATTGCCGCTAATCACATTTGATAGCGTCATGGTCGAACCGGCTCCTTCAGTCAGGAAGGTGCCTTTGCCGGTAAGCGCAATAGCGACATTACTCTGCATATCCGCATCTGCGCTTAAATTCGCTAAGGTGCCATCAGCTAAGGTGATCTGTCGCGTTGCATTACCATTCCCGGCGAGGATCGAACCGGCACGCAATATTGCACCGTCCTGCACCGCAATACGCGATGCCATGGTTCCAGGACCGCTGGTAATGTCACCCATGGTGATGGTATTGGCTTTGAGGATGCCGCCGTGGCTGATATTCAGTTCGGCAGTCGTGTTCCCTGCTCCAGTGGTGCGCGCACTCTGCCCTAACACCACATTATCGGCCTCTAACAAACCAGCGCCCATATTGAACGTACCGCGCGCAGCTTGCGTCCCGAACCTGGCGGTAGCAATCGTCAACGTATCTACTTTGGCATCAAGCGTACCGCTGGTGGTGTCAAACAAGCCGGTTGCGCCGCTGTAATTACTGTTCACGCCTGTCGCAATATCAATATTGCTGACCGCATCCACTCCGTTGGCACCGCGCAACTTCAGCGTGCCGTCACTAATGGCCGCGTCAAATGTCAACGTACCGCTGCCCTGGCTGGTACCCAGGATGAGCGAATCAACATTGAAGGTATTTTGCTTGCCGAGATTAAGCACCCCAGTGTTAATTCCAGGTCCCTGAACAGCGCGCCCCGTCGATCCTACGCCAAGTACGCTGGCGGTGATGGTATTGGTTTCACCGGCCAAGGTGACAATCCCGTGGCTGCGATCGGTCGAGTTGGCCGCGCCACCGGAGCGACGGCCAGATATCACCATGGTGCCGCTGGCATTATCAAACACAAAATTAGACAAGCCGCTCATGTCCAGCGTTGCCGTGGTGTTGCTGGCATTGCCACCAATTGCCATATTACTGCTGCCGTTATAGACCAGCGTGCCACCCGCGCCGACAATGGTGCCAGTGATGTTATTGGCGACACCAAGACCATCAATTTCACGGCGCTGGTCGCCAATATCTTCCGTGCGATTTGAGTTAAAGCTCCAGATTTCCGCTTGCGCGCTACCACTAAAAGTGGCACCCAAAGAAAACAGACAGAGTGTTAATGCATTAAATGAGAAGGCCGGCATTGCGACTTCAGCCACCGGCGTTGAGGTTGTTTTAGATGATGACGTATTGAAGCGCATGCACTCCTCCGATTAAAAAGAATCTTAGAGGTAAGAAAACTCTTACATGCGACTTATCTTACGAGGGTGGCGTTAAAATAGCGGGCAAGACATTTCTTGATTATTGGGGGTAAACAGCCAAAAACTGGATATTTATTAGCATTGTGGTGAGGGGCAACGGTCATATTGCAGCATTCCCTTGCTGGCCAATATAACGATGCGATAAGACAAAAGAACAATTAATGCGCTAAAGACGAGAAAATGAGTAAGACAATTAAATGGAAGCGGGCTTAAGCAAGCCCTTCCACCAGATCCTTGAAGCGGAACAAATCGACATCCGACTTCATGCCCAACTTACGTAATGCATTTTGCTTTTGACCGCTAATGGTTTTGCGACTGCGATTAAATTTCTCCGCAATCTGGGTGATATTCAGACCTGCAAGATAACAACGAATCACTTCCATCTCGCGCGGCGTCAGTTCACGCACTAACACTTCAATATCTTTGCCTTTGCTGCTGCGGAGATGCGGTTCAAGGTAAGGCAGCATATCGGTATCGGGCTCATTAAACTTATCCAGCTCAAGCTGCATATCACCGCTAAGATAACGCTTACCCGAAGCGACTTTACGAATCGCGTTGATCAGCTCTTCCTGCTCTTTGCTCTTGCCGATAAAGCCCATCACACCAGCCTTAATCACCTGATTCACCACCGCAGGGCTTTCAATCGCTGATGAAACAAGAATTTTCAGGCGTGGATAATGCAGGCGCAAATGCTTGACCAGCATTAATCCATCGAAATCATCTTCGGCTAATAAATAATCCAGCACCAACAGATCAATTTCGTTGTTCTGCAATGATGGGGTTATTTCCTGGCGGTTTTTATACATACCGACCAGTTCCAAATCCGGTTCATTTTCTAAACTGTACTGTAAAGCTTTGCGAATAAGCGGATGGTCATCCAGAATCGCCACGTTAATTGGTACTTGTTTCTTCAGCATAATAGTTTCCATTATTTTGAGAGAGACGCCATCAGCATCTCCCTGATGAATAAATTAGCGACCTGGTGTGTTCAACCAGTCGATTAACTGTCCCGAACTGGCATGGCTGCGCATAATGGCTGCATAACCATCAAACCGACTACTCACTTCATTCACCCGATTATTATAGTAGTCAGATTCTGCACTAAGCACATCCAGTAAGGTGCGTTTACCTAAGTGATACCACTGTTCAAAAAACGCCAGGCGAATGCGGTCAGACTCGACTTTCAGGTTCTGGTACAAATCTGCACGTTCAAGCAGCGATCCCGCGTCCTGATTAGCGGCGCGCACACGTTGTTCAAGATCGCGCTGCTGCTCATCCACCAGATGACGATTGGCTTCGGCACGGGCCAGCGCCGCACGTTCTGCCGCACTATTTGAGCCGCCACGGAACAATCCCCAGCTCATTTGCAAACCGGTCTGGAACGCCTGCGACCGGCCATACTCATCTTCACCGGTATTTTTGCTCACCACCCAGTTCAGGCTCGGCATACCAGATGAACGCACTGCAGCCGCTTCAGACAGCGAAGCCTGTGCATCCGCTCGGGCTTTCAGGATGGTGGGATGACGATCAAGGTTCGCCAACTGCGCGTTGAGAATCGGCATGCTGATGTTCCACTGCGCCGCCGCCGGCAGCGCAATCTGTGAATCTCCCAACAGCCGATAGATAACAATTTCGGTATCCCGCGCTTTGGAAACCGCCGCGTCCAGCGACGACTGCGCGCTCAGTAAGCGCCCTTTCGCCTGCGTCAGTTCGCTGCTGCGTCCTTTATCCACCGCTACAATGCCACTCAGCATTGAGGTCAATTCTTTCATGCGCGCAACATAATCCTGGCTCAACGAAATGATTAAGCGCTGCTTGTTGAGTTCAATCATCGCGTTGCTCAATTCCCACGCGGTGTTTTCCTCTTCGGCAGCAATGCCGACAGTTGCCGCACGAGCCTGATCTTCCCGCGTTTTAATGGTGTTGCTGGTCTGACCGAAGTCATACAAGGTGGTCGCCACATTAATACCAACGGCAGGAATATCGCTTTTGCTGCCACCGTTGCGGGTACCGCTACCAAAATAGAGGCTTTTGCTGTTACTGGTGACATCCACCTGCGGCCAGCGCTGGCCTTTGGCCTCATCCACGCTGCTTTCGGCTGCTGCCGCCTGTGAACGCGAACTGCTGATACGCGGGCTGTAGCGTAACGCCTGACGCACTGCGTCAGCGAACAGCACTTTGATTTCAGCTTCTGATGGCGCATTCGCCACCTGACGACGCGGCGCAGCCACCTCACGTGGCACGGCTGGCATCGGCGTTAAAGTAGGCTGCGCCTGAGGCCGCAGTTCACGGAAAAAGGTCGATGAACCGTTATTTCCGGGCGCAACAGCCGGAGCAGCTTTCGCACTATCCGCTGTAACCACCGGTACCGGAGAGGTTTGGCGTGGAGCCGGTTCAACGGGGGCAAACAGCGGTTTTGCTGCCACTGGCGCTGGAGCGGGTAAAACCACACTGGGTGTTGCAGCGGTAATCGGTGCTGCTTTTGCAACGGGTGCCACAGGTTTACTTTGTGCCGTTGGACGGTTAAAAAACCCACCTGATGAAGTTGGGCTGACCGGCACAGATGTCCAGTTGGCTGCAGGTGCCGTACGTTTTGGCTGTGGCTGTTTCACCGCCGCAGGCACCTGGGGCCGAGGCGTCACCGTAACCGGCGCAGGCCGTGCCACAGGCGCAACTGATGGACGTGGTGCGATCGGTTTACTCGCAGAACCCTGTTGCGCCATATTCACGAACATCAACAGCTCATCATCATCGCTGGCTGAGTTCACCGCAAAACTGGTCATTCCGCTCACGGCCGCCACAATCGCCAGCGACAACAACTTGATGCTATAGGGGCTTCTTTTATAAATAGACATCTTAGCGCTCCCGGAAGGCTTCACGGGCTTTCAGCACCGGTTTCAGTAAGTAATCAAGAATGGTTTTTTCACCGGTTTTGATCTCTACGCTGGCGACCATGCCAGGAATGATCGGCAGTTGTTTGCCGCCCGCTTCGAGATGGCTGTTGTCGGTTAACACCATCACGCGATAGTGGATGGCGTCCGGTCGACCCGCTGCGGCTTTTTGATCGTCCTTCAAGGTATCCGGGCTGATGTTCTCCACCACGCCGGTTAACCCGCCGTAAATCGCGTAGTCGTAGGCAGTGATTTTCACCGTTGCTTTTAAACCAGGGCGCAGGAACGCGACGTCGGAAGGTCGGATCTGGGTTTCCACCAGCAGCTGATC
Organism: Pantoea sp. SOD02; assembly: GCF_024707505.1. Taxonomy (GTDB): domain Bacteria; phylum Pseudomonadota; class Gammaproteobacteria; order Enterobacterales; family Enterobacteriaceae; genus Pantoea; species Pantoea symbiotica. The sequence continues at coordinate 816,506 of NZ_CP102605.1, forward strand.
TTCCAGCGGAATGATCTCCATGATGTGTTCGCCGGGCTGGATAACCCCGCCAATGGTGCTGACGCGCACGTTCTTAATGGTGCCGCGCACCGGTGCGGTTACGGTGGTGCGATCCACGATATCCGCGCGCCCCACCAGGTTTTCGGTGGTTTGCGACAATTCCAGCTCCAGCTTGATCAGCTCCGAGTTGGCTTCCGCCTGATAGCGGTTTTTGCGTTCGGTGATCTGCGAAAGAATGTCGTTGGCCTGGCGGCGCATACGCAGCATTTCCACTTCCGACAACAAGCCTTTAGCGGCCAGCGGCTCCGACATGCGGATCTCGCGCGAAGCGAGTGAATAGCTGCGCTGCAGTGACGCTACGCTGTCGTTTAAGGCACGCAGACGGGAATCATAAGCGCGGGTTTCCTGCTGCACCACGGCCGGATCCTGCATCACCTGCTCATCGAATTTCAGCGGCAGATCGTAAGCTTCGGCACGCAGACGCGCGATGGTCGCTTTGAGGCCAATCACCTTGGAGAGCGCTTCACGGTAGCTTGACTGCGCGCGCGTCGGGTCGATCTGCAACAGCATCTGGCCGCGTTCCACTACGTCGCCCTCATGCACATTCATGCTGGCGAGGATGCCGCCTTCCAGGCTCTGAATCACCTGCTCACGGCTTTTAGAGATGATCTTGGCTTCGCCGCGCGTGATCTCCTCGACACGGGCAAATTTGGCCCACGTCAGGCCACCAATCAGCACCACCAAAATCATATACAGCACCAGCTTGGAACCGGGCGTGGTCTGCGACAGCAGCGATTCCTGTACATCATCCATGAAGGCGGCGTCCGCCCTGGAGATTTGAGTATTTTTCTTTTTAAACAACATAGTTAGTCACTCAAGCCAAAGTAGATTGTGGGGCATCAGCCGCCGGCGTGTTTGACGCGGGGATGGCTGATGTGGCGGGCGCGTTAGCGACTTCAGCGTTGGCCGCCGGCTGTTTTTTCACCGCCGGTTTCGCCTGCAGTTCCGCCAGCACTTTCTCCTTCGGACCGTCTTTCACCACCTTGCCCTCTTCCACAATGATGATGCGATCCACCAGCGCCAGCAGCGAAGGTCGGTGCGTAACCACAATCAGTGTGTGGCCGACCACCGCTTTGTGCAGATGCGCGATGAATTGCTGTTCGGTCATGTTATCCATGGCGCTGGTCGGCTCATCCATCAGCAGCAGACTTGGCGTGGCTAACAGCGTACGCGCCAGAGAAACCAGCTGACGTTGACCGCCAGACAAGCCATCGCCGCCCTCACCAATCGGCAGGTTGATGCCTGATGGATGACGTGCCGCCACCTGATCCAAACCGGTGAGTTTCAATACGCGCAGCAATTCACGCGGCGTGGCGTCCTGACAACCAATCATCACGTTTTCGCGCAGCGTGCCGCAGAACAGACGCGCATCCTGGCCGACATAGCCAACTGCTTTACGCCAGTCGGCAGGATCGATCTGATTGACATCCAAATCATCGGCGAAAATCTGCCCGCCAGTCGGCTGATAGAGACGCGCAATCAGGCGCAGCAGCGTGGATTTTCCGCTGCCGATGCGGCCGAGGATCGCCACGCGCTCGCCAGCATTAATGTTGAGAGAAACCTTGGTCAGCACCGCCGGATTGGGCTGCATCGGCGGCGCAGGATAGGAGAAGTCGACTTCTTTCAGCGCGACCTGGCCGGTAATTTCGGGATTCGGCAGATAATCACGGGTGATGTCGCGGTCAACCGGCATTTCCATCAGCTTGTTGAGCGAGTCCATCGCCGCTTTGGCCTGCTGGTAACGAATCGCTAAGCCAACCACCTGGCCGAGCGGCGCGGTGGCGCGACCAGACAGCATCACGGTAGCGATCAGCGCACCCATGGTCAGCGTGCCGGCATCGATCAGGTAAACGCCGATGACAATCAGCATCACCGTTTGCAGCTGCTGGAAGAAGGCAACGGAACCGGTGGCCATCGCCGAATAACTTTTAGATTTCATGCCGGTCGCGGACTGCAAGGCACTGAAGTTCTGCCAGCGGCGCTGCATCCATGAGGTGCCGCCGGTGGATTTCAGGGTTTCGATGCCTTCAATCGATTCGATCAGCACGCCTTGTTTAAGTGACGACTCTTTAAGGTTCTCTTTCATCACTTTGGAGAGCGGCCACTGAATGATCACGCTGACGATAATGATCAATGGAATCATCATCATCGGCACCCAACCCAGCGCGCCGCCGATGGCGAAAATCACGCCCACAAACAGCAGGGTAAATGGCAGGTCGGTAATCGCCGACAAGGTGGCGGAAGCGATGAAGTCGCGCACCGATTCAAATTCGCGGATCTGGTTGGCAAAGGAGCCAGAAGAAGCAGGCTTGTTCTCCATGCGAATCGACATCGCCTGGCGGAACAGCATGCTGCCGATCACCAAGTCGGCTTTTTTGCCCGCGACGTCGAGTAAGTGTGCGCGGATGTAGCGCGTCACCGCTTCGAACACCATCGCGATCACCACACCAATCGCCAGTGACCATAAGGTGACAAACGCCTGGTTCGGAATGACGCGGTCATACACGTTCATGGTGAAGAAAATGGAAGCGAGCGCGAGGAAGTTGATCAGCACGGCGGCAATCGCTGCGCTGCGATAATAACGGCGATAGCGCCATAAGGTGGTGAACAGCCAGTGGCCGCTCGGATGTGGCAACGTCTCTTCGGCGCGCGAATCGATTTTCGCCAGCGGCTTCACCAAAATGGCGTAACCGGCATAATATTGCGTCAGTTCGCTGTGCAGCACCTGCACCGGCTTGTCGCTCACTTCTGGCAGGATAATCTGGTAGGCGTACTCTTTTTTGCCTTCGGCATTCTCTGCCACGCCGCGTGATAACAGCACACATCCGCCAGAACCTTCACGCAGCAAGACAATCGGCATCACCTGTTCAGGCAGCTCATGTGCGCCGCGCTCGACTAAACCACCGGTCATGCCGGCATTTTCCAGCGCTTTCAGGGCTAAGGAAGGCGTGAGCAGATTGCCGCGTGGCAAGCCTGCCAGTAAGGCCTCATCCGACTTATCCAGCCCATAATGATGACAAACCCAAGAGACACTTTTCAGCAAGCTGTCGTCCAGACGGGTAAATGCCCTCGCCTCAACGACCTCAGCCTGCTCAATATTGTCAGTGTCCTTTTCCATAGTTATCTCTCTGTCAGAACGTTATCCCGATGCAAAAATGTCTTCAGACAGACGCTTTTGCGTGATGGAGAAAATTCTGACAGAGAGAGGTCAAAAACCTACGCAAGACATTTCCCGAATCTGGGTACTATTGGGACGTTTCTTGTCGCTTATTGCGCATAAACCACAATTCGCTGCTGCGGTGACGCGCACTCGCCAATACAGGTTTGGTGCGCGGCATCCGGCTGTAGCTGCGATGAAATGGCGATCAGTGAGGAAGGTAAGGCATTATTAATCAGCTGATTTCGAATGGCTTTTGCGCGCTGTTTTAGCAAGGTTTCTGGCAGCGCATTGCCCTGCTGATCGTGAAACTGATTCAACACGCTCACCTGGTTAATCCGATTGAGATCCTGCCTTATCGTCAGCGCTAAATCGCGCAGCGCTTCTCGTCCGGCTTCAGACAACGCGCTGCTGCCAGGGGGGAAAAGCACCTCGATATCGATGCTGTACTGGCGTTTCTCCTGTTCGCGATCGCGATCGTAGGCGCAAGCCTGAATACTGCTGGCGCGATTGAGCATGTGCGACTGGCGGAAGATAGTTTGCAGACTGACTTCAGCCTGAATGCGATCAATCGCCTGCGGTTCGGTTACGCCATATTCATTAACCCGCAGGAAATAGGTTTGCCCACCTTGCAGGTTGGCTTCGTATAGGTGCGTGCTTTTGCCTGGATAAATCGCGCCTTGGGTGAAATAGGCACCAAGCCGATGCGGGCCAGGTTTCAGGCAAAATGCGGTGTAACCGCCGGGCAATAGCGAGGTGTGGAATTGCCCATCGACATAAATGTTAGCGCCAGCGGTTTGGGTGAATTCAGCGTGTTCGCGGTAGTAAATGATTTGCGTGAGGTTCTCGACCACCGGCAGGGTCACATTAAATTTCTCAGCAAACAGCGGGCGTGGCGATGTGTGTGTAGCGGCCTCAGCGGCAGCAACAAAAGAAAGCGCGGCAAGTCCGCAGCGCCAAGCAAAATGGAGTGTGGCCATCAGTACTGTGTCTCTTCAGCAGAGGAACGAAGGAAGCCACGCGGCCCTGTTGGACCACGCGGCTTAAAAGTAACAAATGAACTAATTATTCTCCGCTGGCGCTGCCATCGACGCGGATGGTAACGCGACGGTTTGGTGCGTAGCAGGCAATTTTCTCTGCTTTGCTACCGTAGCACTCTGCCACAACCGGTTCGTCCATGCCCGCGCTGGCTGCAGTAATGTCACGCGCTGGAATGCCCGCCTGCACCATCAGCAGACGCACGGTTTCCGCGCGCTGCTGGCCTAAGCGTTGGTTAGCCTGTGGCGATCCAATCTGGTCGGTATGGCCGATCACCTGTACGTTACGGATCGTGCTGTTTTCACGACGAATCTGCGCGACCAAAGTATCGATCGATGCACGACCATCACGGGTGATGTTGTTACGTGAAGACTTACCAAACGGGAACAACACGTCACTTGAAAGGCTGTATTCCTTGTACTGTTTCGGCGCTTCGCCAACGTAATCACAGGCCTCAACGGTTGATGCACGTGACAACATATGGGTTTGCAGACGCATGCTCTGTAATGCCTTCTCCGCATCCGCACGTGTCACCGCCATCGGCATACCGCTTTCATCGCCCATCTTCACGAAGTAGGTGCGGCCCGCTTCGAGATTCCCGCGAAATGACTGCGCACTTTTGCCGGCATAAGCCGGAGCATCTTTGACGTAAGCACTCAGGCTATGGCTGCCCGGTTTAACGCAGAACACGGTAAAACCGTTTGGTAACAGCGCCGACTGGAACTCACCGTCGACATAGACGTGTGCACTGCCTGCATGGGCGTCAGCGTCACGATAAAACACGATTTGCGTCTGGCTGCTGTTTACCGCTGCAACCGGTTGATAACTGCGACCAAAGGTCTCGGCAGCCTGAACGGCTGATAAAGAGAACATGCCACCAAACAGCACTGCAAGGGCGGACGATTTAAATAAAGTCATGACTCCTCCGTGGCCCTCTGCAAGCAGAGGGCCGGAATTAAGTGAATGTTAATGAATTAAGGTTAATGTCGTGGCATTAGATCAAGTTGGTTTGCACACCCTCCTGAACCAGTAATTCCGCGTTGACGGTGCTGTGGGTATAAACCTCATACCGCACGCCAGCCACTTCAACCACGCCGTTGGCCTTCGCCCAGTCGCCTGGATCGGTGCCATTCAGCATATCGTCGAGATTAACCACGTCGCCTTCATTACCCTTCACCATAAATTGTACGGTGTCGTCATTAATAAACAGGTTGGTTTCACCGTGGGCCAAAATATCGCCGAGGCTGATATTCAGCGTATTATTGCCGCTTCCGGTGAGGTCAATGACTTCAACCGATTGCACCTTATCAGCGAGTTGACCCAGATCGATAAGTTGATCTTCACCTTCAATGGTCAGTACATCGATTTGGCCTTCAGTACCTATAATCGCTTCTTGCTCTTCAGAAATATCTGCCAGATGGATTATTTCATCGTTTAAGAGCAGTTTACTTTCTTCCTGCTGCATATTAAAGGTGATTGCTGCCGGTCGCAATGTCCAGGTCACGTCATCAATATATCCACTATATTTATCAAAAACCACCTTTCCGATAAGTTGTCCCGCAGGTGCGGTATAACTAGTTACACTTCTTATCGCTATCTCAGCAATGAAATTATTATCAACATCATATATCTTTACACTATCGCGCGGATTATTAGCTTTAAATGAAAATCTTTCAGTTCCACCTGAAAATATAAGATACCCATTGAATTCGCGATTGCTATCCATATAAAATCTTCCAGCATTCTTATCTATTGCACCCATGCCGCCAAAACTATTTATGAAACTACGCAAGATAGTTAAACCATTAGGAAATCTATTTTCAACTGCATAAACACCATCAATGCGAACACCATTTCCTTTATTAGTGCTTTGATAACCATCAAAACTCTCAACAACCTCTGTTCCGGGCACTGGTAGTTCAGGCAAAGGTATGTCAGTAGGTATTACTCCAACCAAATCTGGCATATCCCCCCATTTCATATTATCAAATTGAATTTTATGGGTCGGTGAATCGTTACGAACCTTTGCAATAATCCTACCAATCAGATTACCTTCAGGTGCGATAAATTTAACGGAATTAGTCTCCAAATAATAAAATGTCAAGCTAGTTAAAAGCGCACCATCAGTACCATAGACGCTGAATGATGAATAACCGTCAGTTGTGTAATCAAAATTTACGTAACGTGTCCCTCCGAAATCAAAAGTTATCTCCTCACCAGCCGAGTGATCAAATTTCAACTTTCCATTGCTAACACTGCCACCTTTTAAACTATGGAGCCTTAGCCCGCTACTTAAATCATGCCATATGCCACGAGTATATGAACCTGCAACATCAAATGTCTCAATTCCAAACGTAAGGTCAGGTAAGTTATCATTCGACTGTAATTCATTAGTTGTAAGATTAAGTAAAATCATATCAGATAATTCCACTTTACCTACCGTATTAATATCCACTTCTAAAACTATCTTTCCAATCGAAGTTCCAATTGGAGCGGTGTAAAAATCAATTATTTTTCCGCTCTTAAGCCTTGCTCGCTCAACAAAATTTCCATTTGCATCGAAAACGGTAATCCAGCTATCACCGATAGTTGGCACGTTCAAACTAATACTTACCGTTTCTATTCCATTTAAATGAAATTCTGTCTTACTCCCGGGACTAAATTGTATAACACCTCTATCTAAGTAATAATATCCATCCCCCCCCGGATTCGGACTGTATTTCATTCTACTTGTAGTAACTGGTACGTCTCCCACGCCTGTTGAAATCCACTGTACGCCAGCTAAACTGTTATACAATGTATCCTTTTTCAATGGTCCCGTATTATAGTTAATAAACGCATCTCGCTTTAACGCGAAAATACTACTATCCGAACCAGTAGGTGGAATAATTGATGCTGCAGATTCTATTTGCAGATCTACTCCACTCACCATTTCAGTACGGTTACCCGCCTTATCAATTATCACCGCTTTGATGTTGTAATCCTCACCCACAGTAAGGCGAGGTGTGACCAACACTTCCCAGTTACCGCCAGCTTGCACCGTGCCGGTGCCCAGCAGATTGCCGTTGGCATCGCGCAGTTCAATGGTCGCCCCGACTTCAGATGGGTCAGCCGTTCCTTTGAACAGCGGATCGCGATCCGTGGTGCTGCCGCTAATTTCCGCACCGCTGTCATTCTCGATGCGGGTGATCACCGGCGCGTTTGGTGCGGTAATATCCACCGTCAAGTTTACTGCCGCGCTGGCCGCACCTTCGTTACCCACGTCGTTGCGCGCTTTGGCGGTCAGCGTGTAGTTGCCTTCTGCCAGCGCCGGAGAAGGGATCAGCGACCAGACGCCGCCGGTCACCGTCGCGGTGCCGATCACTTGCGTGCCGTTGTAAATCACTACGGTTGTGCCGTTGACGCCGGTCCCACGAATAACCGGGGTAGTGTCTTTGGTGTAACCGTTGGTGATCGCCAGCTCGCTGCCGCTTTCATTATCAAACACGCCGCCAATCACCGGCGCAGCAGGCAGAGTGCCGCCCGCGCTGATGTTGAAGTTCAGCGTATCAGTGCGCGCACTTTCGTTGCGTGCCGCATCACGGATGGCAATGCTTACCGCATAGCTGCCGTCCGCCAGGTCGCTGCCCGGCGTCCACGTCCAGGTCCCATCCGCCTGCACGGTGGTAGTGCCTAGCACGGTGGTGCCGTTGTAGATAATCACGTACTCGCCCGCATTCGCGATTAGGCCCGCACCTTTAAACTCCGGACGCGCATCATCGGTCGCCGCTGAGTCGGCAATCCAGCCGGTGTGGTCGCCCACATCATCCCATGCGCCTTCAAACGCCTGGCCAGGGCCGATCGAGCCGTCGTCTGGCAACGTTGGTGCCACGGTATCAATGGTCAGCGCAATGGTATCGACCATTGGCGTTGCATTGCCCGCACGGTCAATCAGTATTGCCGTCAGCTCGTAGCTGCCATCCGTCAGCGCCGGAGTGATTGGCGCACGCCACGTGCCTTCGGCGGTTACGGTGCCGGTACCACGCAGGTTACCGGCCGCATCGCGGATCTCAATGCGTGATCCCACTTCGCGGCTGTCTGCCGTACCGACAATCACCGGACTCGGGTTGTTGGTGGTATGAGAAATTACCGCAAACGGCATGATCACCGAGGCATCAGCCGCAGATTCAATACCGATCACTTCCGGTGCTTCCGGTGGTGTGATATCCACTTCCAGCTCAATCGGTGCGCCGGTCATCGGCGTTTCGTTGCCTGCCGGGTCAACGATCACCGCAATCAGCTCATACTCGCCCTCTTCCAGCGCCGGGGAGATCTCCGCGCGCCAGTTGCCTGATTCGTCAACCTTACCGGTACCCACCACGTTGCCGTCCTGGTCGCGGATTTCAACGTCTGATCCTTCATCTGCAGGATCCGCCGTACCGACCACAACCGGATTCGGATTGTTGGTCACGTCGCCGATGGTGTTGCCTGAAGTATCTTCAATACCGATCACTTCCGGTGCTTCCGGTGGCGTGGTATCCACTTCCAGCTCAATCGGTGCGCCGGTCATCGGCGTTTCGTTGCCCGCCGGGTCGATGACCACCGCAATCAGCTCGTAGTCACCGTCGGTCAGCGCCGGAGAAATCTCTGCGCGCCAGTCACCGTTGCTGTCAACCACGCCAGTACCGACCACGTTGCCGTCCTGGTCGCGGATTTCAATGTCTGAACCGGCTTCTGACGGATCCGCTGTTCCCACCACAACCGGGTTCGGATTGTTGGTCACGTCACCGATGGTGTTGCCTGACGTATCTTCAATACCGATCACTTCCGGTGCGTCCGGCGCGGTAGTGTCCACTTCCAGCTCAATCGGTGCGCCGGTCATTGGCGTTTCGTTGCCAGCCGGATCGATGATCACTGCAATCAGTTCATACTCGCCGTCGGTCAGCGCCGGAGAAATCTCCGCGCGCCAGTCGCCGTTGCCGTCAACCACGCCGGTCCCGACCACGTTGCCGTCCTGGTCGCGGATTTCAATGTCTGAACCGGCTTCTGATGGATCCGCCGTACCCACGACAACCGGATTCGGATTGTTGGTCACGTCACCGATGGTGTTGCCTGATGTATCTTCAATGCCGATCACTTCCGGTGCGTCCGGTGGCGTGGTGTCCACTTCCAGCTCAATCGGTGCGCCGGTCATCGGCGTTTCGTTACCTGCCGGGTCGATGATTACCGCAATCAGCTCGTACTCGCCGTCGGTCAGCGCCGGAGAAATCTCTGCGCGCCAGTCACCGTTGCTGTCAACCACGCCGGTACCGACCACGTTGCCATCCTGGTCGCGGATTTCAATGTCTGCGCCCGCTTCTGACGGATCAGCCGTACCGACCACGATTGGACGTGGGTTGTTGGTCACGTCACCGATGGTGTTGCCTGACGTATCTTCAATGCCGATGACTTCCGGCGCGTCCGGCGCGGTGGTGTCCACTTCCAGGTTAACCGGCGTCGGTAGCACGGTGGTGTTGCCGGCCTTGTCCTTCAGGCTCACTTCGATCTCGTACTCGCCTTCCGCCAACGCCGGGTTGATCACCGCTTCCCAGCGGCCATCCGCGCCGACAGTGCCACTGCCCAGCAGGTTGCCGTCCGCATCACGCAGCTCGATGGTGGAACCCGCTTCACTGGTGTTCGCCGTACCCTTAAATACCGGACGGGTTGCGCTGGTGCTGCCGCCGGTGATTGGGTTGCCGAACAGGTCCTCAATCGACACCAGAACCGGCGCATCCGGCGCGGTTACGTCAATGATGATGTTCCACGCCGGCGTGCTCTGCGGCGAGGTGTTGCCCACCGGGTCGCGGTACGCCACGCTCAGCGCATGGCTGCCCTCGTTCAGCGGCGACGGGGTAAACGTCCACACGCCGCCCACGGCGGTGGTGCTGCCCAGCAGCGTGCTGCCGTCGTAGACCAGCACGATGGTGCCTTCCGGCGCGGTGCCTTCCAGGCGCGGCGTGCGGTCGTTGGTGTAGCCGCCGCGCGCCACTTCCACGCTCGGCGTGGACGGGTCGTTGCCCACGTCGTCGATCACGCGGTCAAAGGTGCCCGCCGGCGCCGTTACGTCCAGCTCAACCACGAAGTCGCCGGTCGGGGCTGGCGTACCCGCCACCGTGGCGGTGATGCGGTACTCTTTTTCACCGTCTGCCAGCGCGATCGGCGCCGACCAGCGGCCGTCCGGGCCCGATGTCACGGTACCGAACAGCTGGCCGTCAATGAAGATGGACACTTCAGAGTTCGGCGTTGCGCGGCCGTGCAGCACCGGCGTGGTGTCGTTAATCACGCCGCCCGAGCCCACTTCCAGCGGGTCTGCGTTAGCGTCGCCCACCAGGCGGGTGATGCTGATGCCCACGCCCGAGGTGTCAACGGTGAAGTTCAGCGGATCGCTCGCCGGGCCGAGGTTGCCCGCCGTGTCGCGCACTTCCGCCGTCAGGCTGTGCGCGCCGTCGGTCAGCTCCGGCACCGGGAAGCTCCAGCGGCCGTCGTTCTGTACGATGGCGGTACCCAGCACGGTGCCCGCGCCGTTTTTGATGATGACCGTCGCGCCGAGGTCCAGCGAGGTGCCGCGGAAGGTTGGCGTGCTGTCGTCGGTGGTGCCGTTGTTGGCGATAACGCCGGTGACGCCCACGTCGTCCCACAGCTCCACGCCGCCCGGCGTGCCCGGTGCGCCCGGTGCCACCGGCGGCACGGTGTCAATCACAATCTGCCAGTTGCCGGTGGTGCCGCTCTCGTTCAGGGCCGCGTCGCGCGCCGAGGCGTTCAGGTTATAAGTACCGTCCGCCAGCGCCGTTGCCGGGCTCCAGCTCCACTCGCTGTTGTTAACAATCGCGGTGCCGATGATGTTGCCCGGACCCGCGCCGTTGCGGATGATGATGGTGGTGCCGTCCACGCCGGTGCCTTTCATCAGCGGCGTGTTGTCGTTGGTCTCATAGCCAGACTGAATAAGCTCCGGCACCGCGCCGTCGTCGTTATACACGCCGTCCACGCCCGGTACGCCAGGGCGGCCGCCCGCGCTGATGGTGAACTCCAGCGAGTCGGTGCGCGCCGATTCGTTGCCCGCTGCGTCGCGTACGGCAATCGAGATGTCGTAGTTGCCGTTCAGCAGCGGCATGGATGGCGTCCAGCTCCAGGTGCCGTTCGCCTGCACCAGCGCGCTGCCGATCACGCGGTCACCGTTATAAATCACCACGATGTCGCCGTCGTTCAGCGTCGAGCCCTTGAACTCTGGCTGCGCGTCGTCGGTGGTGCTGTCTGCACCGATCCAGCCGGTGTAGTCGCCCTGGTCATCCCACGCGCCTTCGAACGGGCTGTCCGGCCCGATGCCCGGACGCGGATCTGCCGGTGCCACGGTGTCGATTTCAAACACGAACTCGTCGCTCAGCGGGCTTTCGTTGCCGGCGTCGTCGCGCACGATGATCGCCACGCGGTGTTCGCCTTCGCCCATGTCGGTGGCTGGCTCAAACGACCAGCGCCCGTCGCTGCCGACGATGGCGGTGCCCAGCACCTGCGGCGGCGTCGCCGCCTGGTCGATGATGTAAACGGTGTCGCCTTGCTCAAGGCCCGCGCCGCGGAACTCCGGACGCGCGTCGTTGGTCGGGGTGGTCGGGTCGATCCAGCCGGTCTGCGGCTCGACGTTATCCCACGCGCCTTCCAGCACGTCGCCCGGCAGGCCGATGCTGCCGCCGCCCGGCAGTTCCGGCGCGGTCAGATCCACTTCCAGGTTAACCGGCGTGGTCATTTCGGTTTTGTTGCCGGCCTTATCAGTGATCACCGCAATGATCTCATAGTTGCCTTCGGTCAGTGCCGGGCTGACAACCACTTCCCATGAGCCATCGTCACGCACGGTGGTGGTGCCCAGCACGTTGCCGTCCTGGTCGCGCAGCTCAATTTTCGCGCCCGCTTCAGACGGGGATGCAGTGCCTTTTACCACCGGCTCAAGTTCCTGCGTACCGCCAGTGATTGGATTGCCGCTGCCGTCTTCAATCACGGTGATCACCGGTTCGTCCGGTGCCACGGTATCAATGTTGATGATCAGCTGGGATGAAGGCAGACCGGTGTTGCCCGCTTTGTCGCGGTTGACTACGTGGAAGCTGTAGCGGTCGTCTGCCAGCGCGGACGGGAACGGGAAGCGCCAGGTGCCCTGGCCGTTGACTTCGGCTTCACCAACCTTCACACCGTTGAGATACACGTCAACGAAGGTATTACGCTCTGCGGTACCGATCAGCGTTGGGCGGTTTTTGTTGGTATAGATTTCATTGTTATAAACGGAGACGTCGGCGATTTCGAAGGACGGCGGGTTGATGATCGATACGCCCTCTTCATCATGCAGGTCTTCAATCTCGGCCTTGCCAGGGGCTACGGTATCCACAACCAGTTCAAAGCCCGGCAGCGGCAGGCTTGGCTTGCCGGTGATTGGGTCGCGCTCAACCAGCACGATGTCGTGATCGCCGTCGCCCAGCGCCGGTTTCGGCGTCCAGCTCCAGTTACCGTCTTCACCAATCATCACTTCATCAATGATTTTGCCATTGTCGATAACTTCAATTTTGTTGCCCGGCTTGCCGGTACCGGTAAACACCGGTGATTTTTCTGAACTGTGGTCGCCCGGGTTAATCACGTTGCCGCGCTGGTCGGTCACGCTGCCAATCACTACCGAGGTCGGGATGTTCGGGCCGCCGTTGCTGCCGTCGTCGTAATCGTTGCCGCCGCCCGCGTTGCCGCTGCCGCTGCTCTTGTCGTTATCGTTGTTCGCGTTATGCTTGCCCAACGCGTAACCCAGACCGGTCGCGGCTGCGAGTGCAGCCAGTGCACCGAGTGCAATCATCGCCGGAGATAAGGCGAAAGCCGCAAATGACAGGTTATCCAGGCTGGCGCCATTGGCATAAGGTGCGGCGTTCAGCGCAACAGGTGAGATCTCACCATCCATCAGGAAAGCAGCGTCGTCTTTTTCTTCACCGCTGGTCGCAATATATTCGTGCCACTGACCGTCTTCGGCCTTACCGACCAGTTCACCCGGCGTATCGTAGAAACCTTCGATAATCAGTTCAGGATGTTCAATATCTGAACCTTCGAGGATAACGTGCAGATTTTTACCCACGCGCTTAAGCGTAATATTCTCCGGCGCGACGCCGTTTTCACCTTCGGAGAGAATATATTTCCCATTGGGAATAGCTTTCATTTTTACCGCTTTTCCCGCGGTTAATACGTCTGCTTTGACTATCGTATTATCTTGTACGACGGCTGCGTTGACAGGAATTACACTCATTGAAACTTTCCTTTCTTAATGTGAGTTTGGTTCTTTGCGACAGCTGTGTTGGTGGCGCAAAAATTGCCTGGAACACACATCCCCAATTAGGGGACTCCCCAGATGTGGAAATCATCGCTCCAACTAGGAAAAATCCTCTCAAAGACTTTTCTTGGAAATTGGGGCCGAGGGGGAGATTAGAAAAGAAAGATCAGCTCAATACTTTGTGGCGAAAAACGGTAAACTTCTTAAACTATCAATGGTTAGTGTAATTTGACCCGTTAGCCTGACTTATCAGCTCCGGCAATTTTTAATGAGGATTGTTTTTTGCTATTACATCGATTGGTCAGGCTAACATTGTTCGTAATGACGATTTGTCTTACATCTTTTACCAGCATGGCGGGACAACCGATAACACTGGCTGAACGCGTGCCAGCAGAGTTATCACCGATATCTTTACCCGCAGCAGGTGCTGCGTGGGTGAGTCAGCACCCGATAATACGCGTTGGCGTTTGGTTGCCAGTGCAACCGCCGTTCATGATGGATTATGCCCCGCAGGAAAATTATGAGGGTTTGTCCGCAGATTATTTAGCCCTGCTTGGGAAAATGCTTGGAGTGACGCCAAACGTATTCGTCTATCCAACCAGAAGAAGTGCCGTTGATGCGCTGGAGAAAGGCGAGGTAGATTTGCTATCCGGCGCAGCTCTGCAAAATGAAAACGACCGCGATATCATTTATTCAACGCCGTTTATTCAAGACAGCGCCATATTTATCCATCAAGCCAAATTCAAATTAGCCGCGCCTAATACACTGCAGGGGCAGCAGTTACTCTATGTGGGTGATGATGAACTGGCTAAGGCACTGCACAAAACCTGGCCGGCTGCGATGTTATCCAGGCAAGATAACTATTATCAGGCGATGGCGATTATCCGTAACGATCCAAATGCCGTACTTTGGGGCAGCCGCAAAACCCTGCAAAATATTAATAGTCAAATTTATCGTTCAGAATTAACTTCCACGCCCGCTTCTATCGGCATGTCAGTTTCGCAGGTTTTTGCCACACGCAAGGCTAATCAAGCCTTGATAGAAGCGATTAACTTTGCCATATCAAAAATACCAACTTCGTCTCTAATTAGAGTGGAACAGGCGTGGCGTCAGATTACTGATGACGATCGTTATAGTGGGATATTAAACCTGAGTGAAGATGAGCATGAGTGGCTGAGAAATAATCCTGTCATTCCGGTTTATATCGACAATAACAATACTCCACTCTCCATGTTGGATGAGGAAGGTAATGCACAAGGCATTGTTGTCAATGTGCTCAATGCTATCGCCAGCCAAAGTGGGGTTAATTTTCGTTATCAGCGCATCGATAATCTGGTTGATATGCGAAAGAAACTGCTTGAAGGATCAGATGGGCTGATTGCCAGCGCCGACGCATCAGCGCGTCAGTCTGCGGAAATAAGCTACTCTACGCCCTACTTTGTCACGCGCTGGGTGTTGGTAACGCGGGATAATGCCCCGGCCATTACTTCACTTGCGGATATGGCCGGCAAAAGCATCGCGGTTTTCCCAGGCGTCTATTACCTGCCAGAATTGAAGAAAAAATATCCGCAGGTCAATTTCATCGAGACCACCATGTCATTCAAGGGGTTCTTTGAAATGTTCATTGGCAAAATAGATGGCGCTATTGTTCCGGTTTTAGTTTCAGATCTACACAGAAATACGCTCGTTGAACGATTTTTCAAAGTCGCGCTGGTGCTGGATCTTCACCCTTTGAGAATGGCGATAGCGGTCAAATCTTCTGATAAAGAGCTGTTATCTATCGTCAATAAATCCATCGCACAAATGCCGCCGCGCACCATGATCCAGGAATATATTGCGTGGCAAAATAATAATCCGCTTCCTTCACTCAACCTGTGGGATCGTTATAAATATTATCTCTTCTCTGTGCTGGTGCTAATCGCCGTGCTTGTCACCTTCTTCTTGCTGCGTAATTACATGCTGAAGAGACACGTAAATGCATTGGAAATGCTTCAGGCAGAACTTGAAGCCGCGAAGAAAGTCGCCGAACAGGCGAGCATTTCTAAAACCACTTTCCTGGCGCAGATGAGCCATGAGATCCGCACGCCAATGAATGCGCTGATTGGATTACTGGAGCTGGAGAATTTCGGTCAATCGTCAGCCGAACAACGTAAAAATAATATTGCGGTTGCCTACGAATCCTCCAAATCTTTGCTGATGTTGGTCGGCGACATTCTGGACATGGCGAAAATTGAATCAGGTTCTTATACCGTTCGCCATGTGCCGGTTTCACTGAATGAAACCCTGAATAGCATCACCACGCTGTTCCGTTACAGTGCTGAGGAAAAGCATCTACAGCTTTCGTCCACTATCGAAGTCTCAAATTCCGACATCCTGTTTGACCCGATCATGCTTAAACAAATTCTGTCTAATTTGTTAAGTAACGCGATTAAATTCACCGATCAGGGTGAAATTGAAGTTGGACTGTATCAGTCGGGAGAGGTTGTTGAAAATCGTGCAAAATACGTTATTGAGGTGTCGGATTCGGGCAGCGGACTGGATGAAGAACAGCAGCGCGCCATTTTCGAGCCCTTTGTACAGGTTGAAGATTCACGCGCCCGACATCAGGGAACCGGACTTGGCCTTAGCATTTGCCGCCATCTGGCCAGCTTATTGGGTGGAACGTTGAGTGTTGATAGCGAGCCGGGCGAAGGCTCAACCTTCATTTTCCGTTTCAGCGCCGAAGTCTGTGCGCATAATCCCGCATCCACCCTTACCAGCAAAGAAATGTCACGCTCGCCTGAGCGGATAAAAAATATTTTGATTGTTGACGATCACGCGCCAAACCGACTCCTTCTCAGCCAACAGCTGGAGTTTGCGGGTCATCGTAGTGTAGCGGTGGAATCAGGTTCGCAAGCGTTGCTCGCCTGGTCGCAGACCTCAACTCCATTTGATGTTGTGATTACCGATTGCAATATGCCGGAAATGAGCGGATTCGAACTGGCACGCAGGCTGCGCCAGATGGAGCAGATAGCAGGCAGCGCACCCGTTCCAATTTTCGGCCTTACCGCTATGGCGGAACAAGATGTTGCTAGCCGTGCCCGCAGTGCCGGAATGACAGATTGTCTGTTTAAACCGCTCGAAATGGCAACGTTGCTGGCCCGTATAGATGGCAGTAGTGAAACCTCTGCGCCAGCAGCAACTAACAGTTCGATCATTAAGACATTAGATAAGCTCGCGAAATCGAATCCGCGTGCCTTTGAGGATCTAGCGTTAACCTTTATCGAACAGAATCAGAAGGATATGGCTGAGCTAGCCACTTATATTGAAACGGTAGATTATTCACGCATTGCCATTACAGCCCACAATATATTGGGTGGCGCACGCCTTATTGCGGCGACTGAGCTGGAGAATAGCAGTAGAGAACTGGAGCTCGCGGCTAAAAACAACGATTTAGTTCAGATAATTCATTATCACCAACAATGTCAGACGTTGATTCTTAACATTGAGCAGCAACTGCAGGAGGCGATGAGGAAAAAGCCGTAATAGGCGCTTTTTTAACTATTCTGGAACAAGACACTTCTCGAATATAGGCCTTTTCGGGGGCAGAAGGTAATTTGCGCTTGCCGTGAAGGATAAACGGCTTAAGAATCCTCTGACAAGCGCAGTTAACATTACCAGGAATCTTTATCGTGAGAGTCGATATTCATGCTTTGGCATGGGCTTTTTTTCTTTATTTTTTTGCCATAGAAAATGTATCGGCTAAACCCACCGCAACTGAAGTTGATTTAATTGCGCGCACCCAGGTTCCTGTCCCTCAGATCTCGTTGAGCAGCGAGTCTGAAAGATGGCTCAACGAAAATAAATCAATAAAAATAGCCATTTGGGGTAAACCACACCCACCAATTTATATGGGCTATGATCATGCTGCTTATGAAGGCATTGGGGCTGATTACGCGCAAATTATAGGAAACACGCTGCGTAAAAAGGTCCAGATCTTTCGTTTTAACTCGGCTAAAGAAGCCAGAGTTAAATTAGAGCGTGGTGAGGTTGATGCGCTGGCGTTTTATACCCCCTCTGATATGCATGCTGAGAATTATCTGGTTTCGAAACCTTATTTACTCGACCATCAGGTCATCGTGCATAAAAATAATTTCGACACCAATTTATTATCATCACTAAAGAACAGTGATTTGGCTTTTATTAATGAAGATGAATTAAACCAGTCATTAAAAATAAATTATCCGGAAGCGCGTTTAAAACCTTATGTTTACTACAGTGAGGCGATGGCCTCGCTTGCCTATGAAGCAACCGATGCATTCTGGTTAAATGCTTCAACCGCACGTTTCCTGATGAAACAAGGCGTCGAGACGCAGTCAAAGGTGGTGTTACAAACACTACCCGCCAGCGCGAATGTCTCTTTCGCCGTGATGCCTAATAATCGCGCACTATTCAACGCCATTGAAAACACACTCGCCACCTTACCCGTTACCGACCATATTCGTATCGTAAATAACTGGGGTTTAGATTCGTCATTTGTGGTTAAAAAGAATCCCTTGATGTTGGCTCCCGAAGAGCTAGCGTGGATCCGCCAACATCCTCTGATACCGGTCTCTCTGCCACGCACCTTGCATCCAATCAGCTTTGCTGACGAAGGTGGATTTATTAATGGTTATGCTCGCTCATTACTGGATCTGATCGCTGAACGAACCGGATTGAAATTTGAGCATGAGCTTCCCCCAGCTAACGTGCAATATTTATTACCGCCTGGCGCACATCAGCAGGGAATCGTTGCCGCATTAATAAAAAAATCGCAACCGGAATTCGGCATTAGCTATAGCCGTAGTTTTGCAATCTCTCCCTGGGTAATTGTGGTTGATAAACGGGGTACAGAATTAACGTCGCTGACGCAGATGGCAGGCAAAAAGGTCATGCTGACGCACGACAGCGGTTTGTATAGCCTGTTGCAACATCAATATCCACGGGTCAATTTTGAGCTAGCGGGCACGCTAACGGAGGCGATGTCTTTGGTGGCACGTGGTATTGCCGATGCCGCAATCAGCACTCAAATATCGGCAGACTATCTCATTAATAAGCAGTTTCATCAGGAACTGGTCATTACTAACGCGTTGAATATTGCTCCGGCGAATTTCGCTATGGCCGTCAGCAGCGATAATCCGGTGCTGCTAAGTATTTTGAACAAGGCCATGACCCAGCTGTCCCCTAAGATATTGCAACAGGATTTATCCCCGTGGCAGAACTATCAGGCTCCGCCAAAAGTGACCGTTTGGGATAGTTACAGCCTTTTTCTCATGAAGGTTGCCGGATTTATTATTTTTCTGCTGGTCTTCTTCTTTATCCGTAATCGTTATTTGGGTCGAACATTGACTCAACGCAAACGTTACGAGCAGCAGCTGGAAGACCAATTACGCTTTACGCGTACGCTGATTGATGACTCGCCTGTCGCACTTTATGTCCGCGACCTCAATGGTTATATGCTGCAGTGCAATAATACCTACTTGCAGTTTATGCATACCACTGTGGATATTGTTAAGGGAAAAACGTTGCAAGCTGCGGGCGTTATTTCAGCTGAATCCGCAAGTAAGCTTCAGCAACTTTACGACCATACTCTGCTGCATAAAAAACCCATATTTACCCAGCAGGAAATTATCAGCACCGACGGTAAACTGGCTCAGGTCTATCATTGGTCACTTCCCTACCGTGATCATCGTGGCGAGATCAACGGCATTATTGGCGGATTCATCGATATCACTGAGCGTGAACAGTTGCTCTCTGAACTCAAAAAAGCCAAGCGGGTTGCTGAAAAAGCCAATGCCTCAAAAACGATTTTCCTTGCTCAGATGAGTCATGAGATCCGCACGCCGCTGAATGCGTTAATTGGCTTGCTGGAACTGGAGCATCGAAAATTATCACCACCTGAGAAGCGTGAACGAAATATTGCTGTTGCCTGGCAGGCCTCTCAATCACTTTTGTCTTTGGTGGGCAATATTCTCGACATGGCAAAAATTGAGTCCGGCGTACATAACATCAAAAATACTCCTGTTTCACTCCAGGACTCGGTTCAGTCTCAGGTGACGCTGTTTAGCCATATGGCGCAGAAAAAAGACTTAGCGTTAAATTGTCATTGTGAAATTAATGATGGTGATGTGCTGCTTGATCAAACCATGTTCAATCAGATCGTTGCCAATCTGCTGAGCAATGCGATTAAGTTCACCTTGCGTGGCAAAGTCGAGCTGTTCCTCAAGCAGGTGGAATCTACCCGTCATGGGTTGAATCACTATATTTTACGGATTGCTGATACCGGTCCAGGATTAAGTGAATATCAACAGCAGGCAATTTTTGAGCCGTTCGTGCAGGTTGAAGATGGCATTAAAGGGTCTCAGGGAACCGGGCTGGGTCTGAGTATTTGCCGTCAGCTTGCGAATAAGTTGAATGGGGAGCTTGCAGTTGAGAGTGAGCCCGGAAAAGGCACCCGATTTATTTTTACCTTTTATGCAGAAGCACACAGCGCAGTATCACCAGCTGTTTCCACTCAGACGGCAAATAACCCGATTAAACCGCTGAGGGTACTGGTTGTGGATGATAATGCGCCTAATCGACTGTTATTGTGCCAGCAACTTGAATACGTTGGCCACCACGCGGTGGCGGTTGAAGATGGTCGCCAGGCGCTAATTTCGTGGTCAATCGCTGAACAGCCTTTTGATGTGGTTATCAGTGACTGCAACATGCCTGGAATGAGTGGTTTTGAACTCATCAAACAACTGCGTGAAAAAGAACTTGAGGCGAATTTGCCCCCGCGCCCTATGTTTGGTCTGACGGCGATGGCCGAACATGAGGTAGCTGTGCGCGGTAAAGCCGCAGGCATGACGGCCTGCTTGTTTAAGCCGCTGTCACTGGATGCGTTGATGGCTTATCTAACGGAACGTAAGACGTTTCAGGCCACGATCCCGGAGAAGCCTTCTGAAGAGCGATGGAAAAAAACGCTGTTTTTTAACCGGATGCCTCATCTCAATTCCTATGCCATTCAGGACATGACTGAGACGTTGCTGGCAAGTAATGACGAAGAGATAAAACTGCTTGAGCGAGCGGTCGCAGGCAAGCATGCAAAGCTTATTCAGGACCATGCGCATCGTCTGCTGGGTACTGCGCGCATGATAAAAGCGCAAAAGTTACAGAAATTATGCATGGATATAGAACACGCTGCCGCAGAGAATCAATGGGGTGTTATTCAATCCCTATTAGCGTCCTGTAATGATGAAGTCAATTACATCGCATCCGCGCTTCAGGAAGAATAAAAATAGCCCTTTTACGTTTAAATTAAGCTGATGTTTCGCAATAGAGAAATGTCTTAGCAAGACCAGGGTTAATTCTCTTGCATACTTTAGCTTATGAAACAGCATGCCCTGCTGCATTACTGAGATGGACATCAAGGATTTATTATGCAAAAGAATATCGTACTCGTAGACAAACACCCATTGGTTTTCCAGGGAATACGACGTCTCTGTAGAGAGTACGGATATCATGTGATTGACGCTTACAGTGAAGGCAATGATATCTACAAGACCATTATCGAGGCGCGCCCGGAGTTCATTATTCTGGATATACACCGCATCGATATGAAGAGTGCTGAAATTGCTAAGGTACTCAGCACCATGAACTTGATTTCTCGCACCATTGTGTTTAGTGAGTATGACAATCTTTTTTATCAGCGCGAGTGCATTTATTTAGGTATCAGAGCCTACATTTCCAAAACCCTGGAAATAGACAATGTCATTCAAGCCATGCATGCGCTTAATGCCGGTTCAATATATTACCCAACTTTAAAGACACGAAGCAGCACGCAAGGGATCAAAAATTTTGATCGGTATATTCTCGATAACCTTACTGACCGTGAGCAGCTTGTACTGAAAAAACTGTCAGCTGGCATGTCAAATAAAGAGATATCTATTGATTTAAATCTCAGCAATAAAACCATCAGCACTTATAAACAGCGCCTGCTTGAAAAACTCGGTGCCAGAAGCCTAATTGAAGCGGTAGATATTGCACGTATGCATGAGATTCCATAATCGAGGACTTTCTTTTTGTCTCTTTTCAGTTTCAGATTAAAACAGAAATAAACAAAGAAGAAAGTCTCGATTTGGGGATTGATGACAGGACTGTAAGTTTTATTTTCGCTATTAACTGATTTAGAGCTCAGTATCGAGTGGGTTTGACAAAAGTGAATCCAGGTCGATTTTTGTTCCGGTTGCAGAGGCATATTCAAGTGACGCAAACTCTGATTCAGCCCACAAGGTGATACCACCGTCTGGATGCAGCAGATCTTCGAGGCCGGACAGTTCGCTATCATCAATCTGTTTATTATCGTTAAGTGCTGAGAAGAGATCAGATTCATTGATCACCAGCAGTTCGCTCAAATCAAGGTCTACTGTTTGCGCCGGGGACGATACTTGTGTTTTAAAGTCTTGCAGGACTGTCAAGAATACTTCATCACTCTCAATTAATGGCACCAACGTTAATGATGGCTGCCCCTGCGCCTCAATGAATTCATGATTAGCCACTATTTCAAGCAAAACCTTATCAGCGACTAACTTACGTTCCCCTTTCGGACTGGTGCTATACAACGTGAACGCGTATTGCCCGTCGGGTAACGTATAGGGTAATTCAATGCTCCAATAACCACGGCTATCAGCCGATGTCGTGGCTAAAACTCTGCCGTCCTGATTGAATATTTCAATCAGACTATCTCGCTCACTTATGCCTGAAAAGATCGGCTGGTTGTCATGTGACGTAGAGTCGATAACCGATTCACCCGCTTTATTTTTAATGTAAAAAGTGAATCCGCCATCTGACTCCCCACTGATTAGCGGAATATCGTTAATGAGTAAGGCACTTTGGTCCATCATCACATCTGAATAATGCGTTGCCATCTCAGTAATATTATCAGCCTTCAGTTCTCCGCTGATTTCCACTTGCTGGGTAAAAGATTCGCTCAGTTCATCGTTAACCGCCACTGCAGGCAAAGTTACTTCCTGTTTAGGAGTAACTTTAACAGCATGCTGATTTAAAGATTCAGGTGAGTTAACCGTTGCTGGCCAGCGCCCAATAAACCCCGCTTCGGGGATGATCGGTAACGCTTTTTCCAGCAGGATTTCACCGCTGGATGCCAGACCAACCGCGGCCATATTCCCCAACGCCAGCAGAGAGGCACAAGCCGCGCCATGCACCACCAAACCGTTCAAGGGGCTCATCGCGTTTTGCTGTTCATAGCTATGCTCTTTAAAGGCCTGACCATTCAGGTCTAAATATTGACCTGTTTCGTCTTTACCTTTTGTAAGACGTGCAT
The DNA here is from genome assembly GCF_024707505.1 of Pantoea sp. SOD02. Taxonomy (GTDB): domain Bacteria; phylum Pseudomonadota; class Gammaproteobacteria; order Enterobacterales; family Enterobacteriaceae; genus Pantoea; species Pantoea symbiotica. The sequence continues at coordinate 839,408 of NZ_CP102605.1, forward strand.
CCTGGAACGTTGTTTCTTTTGGCTGGGTTGGAAACGAGTGTTTCATTTCGGATATCCTCATATGCCCAAAAATGATGAGTAAATTTTGGAGCAGTAATTCCTGCTCTTAAGAGGCAATGAGATACTGCAACGTTGAGTTTTAATGCAGAAGTGTTCTGCGTTATGGAAATAGGTTGATATTAAGATTGACCAATAAAAGGTAAGTTATAGAGTGATCCTTTCTAAGGTTTCTTATCTTAATATCTGGTGCAGATAGTAAGATATTTCCTACCATTGCGGGGCAAGACATTTCTTGGATCTTGCGCTTTGGCCCGTTTCACGAAAAAAAAATCGTTGTTCCCGGTTTGATAACCGCTTTAGTGGCTTAAATGACAAAGGGAAGAGCCATCCAGCCCTTCCCTTTGTCATTGCAGTGAGCAACTCTAATATGCCAATGGTTTAACTCACGGATACTAAATAATTGATATCTTCCTGATACGTCGGTAAAGCCGGTTGGATATCGAAAATCTGATTCGCCACACCAGCACTCTGGAATTGCATATCGGATTCCGTAATTGTCAGTGACAATGGTTCTTCAACCACGACAGCAGGAACATCATCAAACAATGTGAAATGGCTATCGACCAGAATGTCTGCCATCAGATCATCTGAAGATGGCATAACATTGACCACGAATTTCTCTGATGTGAAATCACCGCTGCTCGCTTCAATTTCAAAACGCGTACCGAAAGCACTGTCTACGTAGAGGAATTCAGGTGTTGTTTGCCAGTTTCCTGAATGGTCCGCGTTAACACGTGAGTAAAAAACCCCATGCTCTGTAGTGTATGAAAGGTCTATAGTGGCATAGGCCGCAGCAATACCTGAGAGGGTTGGCAAAGCGGAAATGATGTCGCCGCTTTCAACCATACTTTCACTTCCTGGATAATGGATGTTGAACGTGACTGGCGTGCCTATGAATGATGTCGCTGTTTCGGGCATATTCATCATGTTAAGCGCACCAGCACCATCAATATTCAACTGATTTTGCTTATGAGCCGATGGTGAAAGTGCCAACGCTGTTGCTTGTGTGCTAGAGAAATTAGTTGCAAATTCTTTCATTTATTAAAAAGCCCTTTTAATAAGGTAAGCATTATTATTGTAATAAATATTAGGTGCATCAATGAGTCATTTCTTGAATATCTAAACCTCAAACACAATGATACTTACACACAATGAGTAATATTATTTATCATTTAATGCACCTTACTACAGAAATATCATATAAGACCATGTCAGATATTCCCTACATAAGTCACCTATAAATCCCTCAAGGCATTCATAACAATCAATTAATTCCTTGCTCATTCACCTAAGACAAAGAATTTATATCAATCTCCCACATTACGATTTCATACATAACAGACAAAATACCGCTCGGCTGTTGGGGTGATGGGTATGGAAATATTGCCAGGCATGTTCCGGGGAATAAAAAGACCCCATGAATATGCGATTATCGTAGGCAGGCGCCATACGACAGCTTTCACGATGCAGGTAGCACCAACCATCAGCATCTGCCTGACTGCAAACATAGAAATCCGTTGTGGTTAATTTCATCCGCGACTCCTCGTGGGCAAAGATCAATATAAATGAATAAAACCTTTAAAATCGCCCGTTGCGGATACTGTCTATAAATTTTTTAACAACCTGCTCAAAATGAGCCATAAATTAATTATAGTCTGCGTAGAGGCTGCCGTCTTTAATTAAAAAATAAACTTATATAAGCCGAGCGTATTAAATGAGTGATTTGAAAAATAATTATTTAATTCTTCTCTGTCGTTTCGCTTAACAGGGCCAATATTTACTGTTAAACCCCGTCATTACCTATAAATAACACTAAGATTTATCTTAAAAAAACAACTTTTATTTCGGATCAATTAGACTTAAGTAAACTTAAATTTAAACGCCGGAGATAATACTATGTTCAGTTACACTATCCGTGTCGAATTGAAAGAACCCACCGCTGGCACGCAAATAGAACTGCTCTATGCGATGCTTGAGAATGGTTTTGCGCGCAGTTTAGTCTGTGAGAAAGGGTATGCGTACGTGTTACCCACCAATGAATACGTCTATGTAGGTAGCGAGAATATAAGGAGTTTAACTGACAGAATTGTCACTTTGGTGAGTGAATTTAGCGAAGATCCTTCGGTGATGATTACTCAATCAGCCGCGAGGTGCTGGTCAGGGCTGCGCGGCGTAAACCTCGCATGAAAGATAAGATAAACGCCCTCTCACGGCAAAGACGGCGTTTATCTCTTGATTTAAATAAACTTAAAATTTAATTAATTAGCCCGGATAAATACCGCGATCTTTACGTGCTAGCAGAATACGTTCGCAGGCAACGATATAAGCAGCAGTACGCAATGAGCAGCGCTTTTCAGCGGCCTTATCCCAAACGTGCACCATCGCTTCAGTCATGATGCGGTCCATACGCTGGTTAATCTCATCTTCGCTCCAGAAGAAGCTCGCCATATCCTGAACCCATTCGAAGTAACTCACCGTTACACCGCCTGCGTTACAGATTACGTCTGGCACCACCTGCACACCACGACTCGCCAGCATATCATCCGCATCCGGATACGTTGGGCCGTTAGCCCCTTCCAGCACTAATTTGGCACTGATGATTTCAGCGCGCTCGCGGGTAATTTGCCCTTCCAGCGCAGCCGGGATCAGGATATCCATGGCGGTGGTCCAGAACTGTTCTCTGTCGATCTCACGCGCACCAGGGAAACCGGCAATCTGTTTATGTTCGATCTGCCACGCAGTCAGCGCCGCTAAATCGATGCCGCCTTCGTTGAGTAAGGTTGCAGTGTGGTCCTGAATCACTACCACGCGCGCACCGGCTTCGGCGAACAGACGCGCCGCTTCGCTACCCACATTACCAAAGCCTTGCAGCGCCACGCGTGCGCCTTCAATGGTGATGTTGGAGCGTTTTGCCACTTCACGACCGGTAATAAATACGCCTCGGCCCGTGGCTTTCTCACGGCCTAACGAGCCGCCAAGATGAATCGGTTTACCGGTGACAACGCCGGTAATGGTGGTGCCGTGATTCATCGAGTAGGTATCCATCATCCACGCCATGACTTTGCCATTGGTGCCGACGTCGGGCGCGGGAATATCTTTCTGTGGACCGATAATCAAACCGATTTCGCTGGTGTAGCGACGGGTTAAGCGCTCCAGTTCACCTTCAGACAGCGAGTGCGGATCGACGCGAATGCCACCTTTTGCGCCACCATAAGGCAGATTGACCGCCGCACACTTGATGGTCATCCAGGCTGACAGCGCCATCACTTCATTCAGGTCGACTGCAGGATGGTAACGTACGCCCCCTTTGCCCGGTCCGCGCGAGAGATTGTGCTGTACGCGATAGCCTTCGAAGTGGCGAATCGAGCCGTCATCCATCTGCACCGGGATGTCGACAATCAGTGCTCTTTTCGGATGACGCAGGGTTTCGATCCAGCGAGACAATTCACCAAGATGAGGCGCAACGCGGTCAATTTGGCTCAGGTAGGTAGTCCAGGGAGATGTACTGCTTTCAGAAGCGTAAGATAACTTTTCCATGAGAAGCCTGTAGGTTCAGAGTTATTTATATTGAAAAGACGTGGAAAGGTGATGCATTGCACTAGACGGAAAGTAATTTAACACCTTTTGAGAAAAGCGGGTTGCGTTGAATAAGGAAGATTTAACTTTTTCAATACAAAAATTCGTGAATGAATGAATAACTAAGCATTAAAAACGCCCCTCATATGACGCATATTTATGCAAATACTATTCACTAAATTGCATAAAATTTGATTTTATTCCTATTTTTCAGTTCTTTGATGGTCATCAAAAAGTGAATAAACTGTTATTTTTCCGCATTGACTTTGTTAACTCACGCCACCACGATGAGTAAAACCTAGCCGGAAACCGCCATCATGAATTAGCGTTTTATTAATTTCGTTTTTCTTTCATCTATTTAAACGTGCCTCTTTGAGGTTCAACTCCTTATTTGCCATTGATGCTTGCGGGCAGGCATCGTCATGCGTCTTTTTGCCAGACTGAAGGAATCATTGTGTCTAACAAACCTACACAAGGGCAGATTCAGCCTGCTCGGGCTCACGACGCCCCGCAAAAACTGCAGCGAGGTCTGAGCGAACGTCATATTCAGATGATCGCGCTGGGTGGATCGATCGGTACCGGGCTATTTATGGGCGCAGGACGCAATATTGCGGTGGCCGGAACCTCGATATTAATCATCTATATTCTGGTCGGGTTCTTCAGCTATATGGTGATGCGGGCGATGGGCGAAGTGCTGCTTAGCCGGCTCGACTATCGCTCTTTTGCCGATTTCGTCGGTGATTACCTCGGCCCCAAAGCCAGCTTCTTTCTGGGTTGGTCTTATTGGCTAAGTTGGGTGGTGACCTGTATTGCGGATGTGGTGGTGTGTGGCGCGTATATGCAGTATTGGTTCCCGGAAATGTCGGCGTGGATACCCGCGTTGTTCACCCTCGGCATTCTGTGTCTGTTTAACATGTTGTCGGTGAAGGCTTTTGGTGAAGCTGAATTCTGGTTTGCGCTGATCAAAGTGATTACCATCATCGCGCTGATTATCACCGGCGGATGGATGGTGTTTACCGGCTGGACCTCGCCGGATGGCGTTAAAGCTTCAGTGCACAACCTCACCGATCCCGCCGTGTTTATGCCGCATGGCATCACCGGTTTTCTTGCTGGTTTCCAAATCGCGATTTTCTCGTATACCGGCATTGAGCTGCTCGGCACCATGACGGCGGAAACGCGCGACCCCGAGAAAATTTTGCCGCGTGCAATTAACTCTCTGCCGCTGCGAATAGTGATTTTCTACATGCTCTCGATGATGGTGATCATCGCGGTGACGTCATGGCAAGGCGTGTCGCCGGATACCAGCCCATTCGTGACGCTGTTTGCCAAAGCCGGATTGCCCGCTGCGGCGGCGATCATTAATTTCGTAGCGCTCACTTCGGCAATGTCTTCCGCCAACAGTGGCGTCTACTCCAGCACCCGCATGTTATATGGCTTGTCCGTCGAGAAGCATGCGCACTGGCAGTTCCGTATTCTGTCACGCACCACGCGTATTCCGCTGCGCAGCCTGCTTTTTTCCTGCTTCTGCATGCTGAGCGGCACCTTGCTGCTGTTCCTTGTGCCGAATGTGACAACGCTGTTCACCATCGTTTCAACGCTGGCCGCGATTCTGGTGATCTATTGTTGGGGCATGATTCTGGTCTCTTATCTGGTGTATCGCAGACAGCGTCCGGACCTGCATCAAAAATCCAAATTTAAGATGCCCGGCGGCAGAGTGACGGCCTGGGGAACGCTGATGTTCTTCCTGTTCTCGGTGGTGATCATGATATTTGATCCCGACACGCTCGCCGCATTAGCCGCTTCGCCGGCGTGGTTTATTGCGTTGTGGCTGTGCTGGAAGATGAAGGAGAAGCGCAAAACGGCGGTGAAGGTAGCGGCCTGATCGGGCCGTTACTTCATCAGTACCTGAAACTGCGGATTGAACTCATCGAAAATCGGCAGCGCGGCGGCACCTAACGCGGCGGTATCGCTGCCGGTCATACCAACTTTGACGCGAGTTCCGGTGAGGTAGCGACCGCGCACCGATTGATACAGCGGCGGCAGGCGACGAATGATTTTATCCAGCAGCACCGCAGGCATCATGCCGCCAATAATCACGCTTTCGGCATCGAAGATGCACTCCAGCAGGTTAATCGCCTGACGTAGCGGCGTTAAAACCGTATCGATCCATTTATCGAACAGCGCCGGATCGACTTCCAGCAAATCTTCTGGCAAGGCGGTCATCGGATCGAGCCCGCAAAACTCGTACGCCGCCTGCAATGAAACGTAGCGTTCTAAACATCCATGATTGCCGCAGTAACATTCGCGTCCGCCCGGCTCCACCACCACATGGCCGACTTCACCGGCGTTATGCGCATGCCCGCTATAGACGTGGCCATCCATTATAATTCCCGCGCCTAAACCGGTGCCGATGTAGAGATAGACAAACGAATTGAGCTGTCGCGCCACGCCATGAAAGCGTTCGCCAATTGCCGCCACGGTGGCATCGTTTTCAAGCGTTACCGGTACGCCGCTCATCGCAGCGAGTTTGGCCTCGATATCTACCTGTTCCCAGCCGTGTAGCGTGGTTGGCCCCATCGACGAGATGCCCTCAACGCCAAACGGACCGGGCATTACTACGCCAATGCCCAGCACTTTCTGCCAGCGATCGCCCAGCTGCGTTTTGATTTCGCTAAGCACCTCGGTGATGCGCGCTAATGTGGCATCCGGTTGCGGCTTTTGTACCAGAATAAGGCGGCGGAAGTGAATTTCACCGGTGAGATCCACCAGCACAATCAGCAGCGTTTGGTGATCAAGATGGATGCCGATTGAAAAGGCGCTGGCGGGATTGAGCGTCACCGGAATCGCCGGTTGACCGCGCCCTTGCTTGCGCGGCGCACGGCTGGTGAGCAGTTCGGCCTGCTCCAGCTCCGCCACGATATTCGACACGGTTTGCGGCGTCAGCGCGGTAAGACGAGCCAGTTCGGCGCGGGTCAGTTCGCCGTGCAGGCGAATGGCTTCAATGATCACGCGGCGATTGTGCGCCCGTGCATGTTCCAGATTGGTTCCCGACGTTTTCACCTTGCTCCCTTCCCTTTCGTCACCTGCTGCGAATAGCCGCATCAATATCTATGATCGGCCACACATTTTACAACCCTTTCGGGAAGGTGAATGGGATTAACGTCTTTACGGCCATGAACTGGCAAGGTTGTGTTGAGGCTTGGGGCGTGGGTTTCGATAATTTTAACCTTGGGTGACCATCCCGACTGTTATTTGATAAAGAACCAACTAGCTACGGCCACCACGCTCACTAACAATGATGCGAATACCGCGCCTGTTACGAATGAATGAGTTGTAAGTTGTTCTTCCTTGCGGATGTCAATAAACTTGGCCAGCGCGCGTTTTACATCCGGGGCGTTTAATTCTTCAAACTGCTTTTCATAGCCTTTAGCCGTAAGATCGGAAGCGCCTGCTATATCAGATCTCTCCAGCGCGGTAATGTGGTTACCCTTTTTAAAAAAACAGTACTCTGGCATGAGATCCTCCGAGGACAAAGTTGATGTTTGAAATAATATATCTAAAGAGGTATGAATGCGTATGTATGTCCGCTTTGTGCCAAAAGCGGACGTTGCTAATTTCGCCTAGTATTGATTACACAGTCGCGAACCACAATTTTGCCAGGAAGCATTGTAGTTACATTAGGTATTAATGTATTTTTGTTATCATCTGAATTAATTGAATTTTTAGGTGAAATGGGTGAAAACTTTATCAATAGATGATCTTGGCCCACGCATATGCATCATAGGTCCATCAAATAGCGGTAAATCTACACTGGCAAAAGCAATCGCTTCTAAGACGTCATTACCTCTAATTCATCTTGATCAATTGCATCATTTACCTGATACAAAATGGGTTCCCCGTCAACCAGAAGATTTTTATCGGTTACATGAAGAGGCTGTTCGTGAAGAAAGGTGGGTAATAGAGGGCAATTACACAAAGTGTATATATCCCCGACTTGAACGTGCTACAGGGCTGATACTGCTTGATGTGCCAGTAGCGACAGCTTTGCAACGCTATATACGCCGATGTTACTCGTCAAAGCCTAGGATAGGTGGTCTCACTACCCGAAGGGAGAATGTTACGTGGGAAATGCTTAAATACATTGTGCATATTGCGCCTAAAAACCACCTCATCCACAGGAGGCTTTTCGAGCAGGCAACCATTCCAAAGCTGATGTTGTCATTACCTCGCGATATTAATGCCTGCTATCGAAACTGGGATATTTAATATTATTTTCAATAGATTATTATACTTCCAATTAAAGTCCATCATTCATTAGGGCGGTAACTCGCGCAATTTAATAGCCGGCCACCTTCAATCTACAGTGAAGGTCATTAAACCTGTCTGCTCTTCGCTCACAGCAACCCTTTCGCCCATGCATTGGGCAGTTTCGTGTAGAAGCGGGCATTTCAAATTCAGTGTATTAAATTTAAACGCTGCTATCGTTTGTTTAAAACAGGAGTTCATAAGTGAACATCGACTGGCATAGTTCTTCATTAACACGTTCTACAATCGTGGATAAAAACTATAAAAATACACAAAACGTTCGCCGTTTCATGGTGGATGAGTGTGGTGCAGACTTCCGCTTTGATCGCGAGTTTATGGCCTGGATAAGAAATGATGTACCAAAAAATTTGGGTGATGTAATTGATGAATGGAGACGCAGACATTCACTCTAAAGCAGGAGCGGCCTGTCTTCGCTGCCAGTGAGGAACGCTTCGGGCCGATCAGTGCCAAGGTTGGACTCCAGCCCTTTATTCTCTTACTTTTGACAAGATTGCTCTGTACAGTTCAATGGCTCTCCAGATGTCATCCTGTGTATCTCCATCCCAATCAGGAACTGTAGCCAACTCGGATTTGAACTGCATAATGAGGATATGCGCATCTGCGACTTCATCCTTTCGACAATTTAATGCGATACGAGATATCGACATCGCAGATAGGCTTGAGTAGTGCGAAAAAGCGGTACGCTCAGCAGCAATTAGTTTTTGTAATTTTCTCATGTAATCTTTGCATCCTGGGCAGTGGGAGGGTAATGCATGGTAATTTTTACTGCCCGTAGAAACCAATTAAATAGCCGAAATTAATATGTCCGGTCCTCGCTCATAGCGGACTAAACGTTATTTTTAGCTGAGTCGCACAGAGTAACGTTGTTCATCCAGCCTAATAAATACTCGCCCAAGGCGCGGCATGAATATCTGAAATCTAAGTTAACAGCCGAAAACCTCATCCTAACCAGCTACCACGAACGCTAATTTTTCGCTGTGGAATGCACGTTCATGTAGCAAGTCCCAACGCATCCGCACCTAAACAATGCATCCTGTAAAAAAGGTTATCGCCAACTATTACAACTGCCCGCTTTCAAACCCACACGAATATCTATGATCACCCACACATTTTACAACCTGTTTACCTGACAGCAGCAAAATTCTGTGCAAAGTAGTGTCCAGTGGCAAACGAGATTTATGCCCTGGCACGTCAATTGCTTTAGCTAACCGATGTCAGCCGCAGCAACCTGACAACCTGTGCGCGTTATTAAATCCATCAAATTGATTTAATAAAACACCCTCTTTTTGCATCAAGGCGGAAAACACCATGAAAATCCGATTCAACCCAGTCATAAAAGGATGTTTTGCAGCGGTTCTGTTAGCCAGCGTGGGCAGCGCGGCAGCGGCAACCACGTTGAATGCGCTGTTTATGACGCAGGCGGCGTATAGCGAAAATGATATCCGCGCCATGACGCAGGAGTTTCAGAAAGCGCACCCGGACGTGCAGGTTAATCTTGAGTTTGTGCCGTACGAAGCGCTGCACGACAAAATTGTCGCGGCGCGTGGCGCAGGCGGTAACGGCTACGATGTGGTGCTGTTCGATGCCATCTGGCCGGCAGAATTCACCAAGTTCGATCTGTTGCAGGACGTTAGCAGCCGCATCAGCGCCGACGAAAAGGGGCAGATTTTCCCTGGCGCGATGAACACCGTGGAGTTCAAAGGCAAAACCCTCGGCATGCCGTGGATCCTCGACACCAAATATCTCTACTACAACAAAGCGATGCTGGAAAAAGCCGGTATCACCACGCCGCCGCAAACCTGGCAGCAGGTGATGGATGACGCACGCATCATTAAACAGAAGAACATCGTGAAATATCCGCTGGTATGGAGCTGGTCGCAGGCCGAAGCGCTGGTGTGCGATTACACCACGCTGGTGTCGGGTTTCGGCGGCAAGTTCTACAACAACGACAAACTCGATTTCTCCTCACCGGCCTCGCTGCAAGCGGTGAAGCTGATGAAAAGCTCGCTGGACGAAGGCTTGAGCAATCCGGCGTCACGCGAATATCTGGAAGAGGATGTGCGTAAAGCCTTCTCCAATGGCGATGCGGCATTCGCGCTCAACTGGACCTACATGTACAACATGGCCAACGATCCGAAGCAAAGTAAGGTCGCCGGTCAGGTGGGCATTGTTCCTGCGCCAGGCGATGCGCCGGGCAAATTCGGTGCCGTAAACGGTTCGATGGGCCTTGGCATCACCAAAGGCAGCACCCACGCGGATCAGGCATGGCAATACATCAGCTACATGACTTCGCAGCCGGTGCAGAACAAATACGCCACGCTGAGTCTGCCGATCTGGAAAAGCTCGTATCAGGATCCGGCGGTGCTGAAAAACCAGGAAAGCCTGATCGCGGCGGCGGATAAGTCGCTCAACGTGATGCTGTCGCGTCCGGAAACCGCCGACTATTCGCGTCTCTCCAACACGCTGCAGCAGCAGTTGCAGCAGGTGTTGGTTGGCAGCGCAACGCCAGATGCCGCGCTGCAAGCGGTAGATAAGAGTGCGGCGCGTCTGCGCTAAGGGGCAACAATGCTGAGTTTGCGTCAACGCGAACAACGGCAGGCATGGGTGCTGCTGGCACCCATGCTGTTGGTGATGCTGTTGCTCACCGCATGGCCGCTGTTACGCACTATCTGGCTGAGTTTCACCGATGCCGCCCTGATTGGCAGCGGTGAAGCGCCGGGCTGGATTGGCTTGGAAAATTACCTGTTTGCGATCACCGATGCGGATTTCCGCAGCTCGCTGTGGCGCACGCTCTATTTCACCGTGGTATCGGTGGCGATTGAGGGCGTGATCGGCGTGCTGGTGGCGCTATTGCTGAACCAGAAATTTGCCGGTCGCAACCTGCTGCGCGTGCTGGTGATTCTACCCTGGGCGCTGCCGACCATCGTTAACGCCATGATGTGGCGTCTGAACTTCAACCCGGATTACGGCAGCATCAACGCCCTGCTGACGCAGTTGGGGATTATTGATGGCTATCGCAGCTGGCTGGGTTCGCCGGATTCGGCGCTTAACGCGGTGATGTTCGCCGATATCTGGAAAAACTATCCGCTGGTGACCTTGCTGGTGCTGGCGGCACTGCAATCGATTCCCGACGATCTGTTTGAAGCCGCACGGCTGGATGGCGCATCGGCGTGGCGACGTTTTCGTGCCATCACCTTCCCGGCGATTGTTGGCCCGCTCAGCGTGGCGCTGGTTCTGCGCACCATCGACGCCTTTAAAATCTTCGACATCATCTACGTGATGACACGCGGCGGGCCGGTCGATAGCACCAAAACCCTGAGTTTCTACGTTTATCAGGAGTCGTTTAGCTACTTGCGCGCGGGCAGCGGCGCGGCTTACGCCATGTTGATGACCTTGCTGTGCGCGGTGCTGATCACGCTTTACATGTTGTTACTGTGGCGGCAGCGCCGCAAAGGAAGCGCTTATGAAGGTTAAAATGCGCCATGTTGGCAAATACGCCGCCGCGCTGTTGGTGGCGTTTTCGGTGTTAGCACCGATGGGCTGGCTGTTTTTGATGAGCGTCAGCGCCGCCAGCGATCTCACCCGCGTGCCGCTCGAGTGGCTGCCGCGCCAGTGGGATTTCACCCGCTACGGCAAGCTGTTGTCGCTGGAGCCAGGCCAGCCCGGCGTGCTGTTCCTGCATGCGCTAGGCAACAGTTTGTTAGTCGCCACGGGCGCGACAATCATCTGCTTGCTGCTGGCGATTCCGGCGGCGTTCAGCTTCTCACGTTATCGCGGGCGCGACGGCTGGCTGTTCGCCTCACTCGCCATCTATATGGTGCCGCCGGTGGCGTTCGTGCTACCGCTCTACTTCCTGTTACAGCAGTTCGATCTGCTCAACACGCGGCCCGGATTGATCATCGTCTACTGCTCGCTGATTTTGCCGTTCCTCACCTGGATGCTGAAAAACCAGTTCGATACGCTGCCGCAGGATATTGAACAGGCGGCGCGCCTTGATGGCCTGCGCGTCTGGCAAGTGTTGCTGCGCATTACGCTGCCGCTGGCGAAGCCGGTGTTGGGTGCCGCCGCGCTGTTTGGTTGGCTGCTGGCGTGGGACGAATTTTTCTATGCGCTGCTGTTTACCAGCAATATCGCCGCACAAACCTTGCCGGTCACCATTGCCGGATTCACCGCCGGGCGCGCCACCGATGATGGCTTGATCGCTGCCGTCGGCATTCTGGCGTCGGTGCCACCGCTGTTTATTGCCATCTGGCTGCAAAAGACGCTGGTTAGCGGCCTTGCCAGTGGCGGGAGTAAAGGATGATGGAACATAAACACACCGCCACGCTGTATGTGGTGGGCAATATTAATGTCGATTTGATCATGGGCACGCTGGATAACTGGCCGCAGCGCGGCACCGAAGTGATGCTGAATCACAGCGAACTGCGTCCCGGCGGATCGGCGGGCAATTGCGCGCTGGCGCTGGAAGCGATGCAGGTGCGCCATCGCGCGGTGGCTAATCAGGGCGATGATGGCCTGAGCACCTGGCTGGCGAGTCATTTTCCGCACAGCGCCGCGCACTGGACGCGCTACAGCTGCGAAACCTCGCTAACCGTTGGCGTGACGCATTCGGATCACGAGCGATCCTTCCTGAGTAATCTCGGCCATATCGTGCAACTCACCGCGCAGGATGTGCTGGATCAGTTGCCTGCTACAGCGGCTGACGGCGATATCGTGCTGCTGTGCGGCACCTTTTTGTGTCTGCATCTGTATGACGAATATCCGGCGCTGCTTTCAGAGCTACAGCAGCGCGGTTTTATCACCGCTGTTGATACCGGCTGGCCGCCGCAGGGCTGGACGGACGAGGTGCGTCAGCAGGTCACGCAATGGCTGCCGCTGTGTGACTGGCTGCTGCTCAATGAAGTGGAAACGCTGGGATTGGCGGCGAAAGACGACTTGCCTGCCAGCGCGCACATGCTGGCGCAACAGCTGAGCGGACGCGGCGGCTGCGTAGTGAAATGCGGCCCGCAGGGCGCGCGCTGCTGGCAGGCCGAACATTCCGTGAGTCAGCCTGCGCGTCCGGTTACGGTGGTGGATACCATCGGCGCAGGCGACAGTTTTAACGCTGGATTCCTCACCGCCCTGCTGCATCAGCAAGATCTCACCACAGCTTTGCAATGGGGTATTTCGGTGGCGTCACTGGCTATCAGCACCTTGCCGCGTCGTTATCCCGACTGGCATCAACTGCAACTTTCCCAGGAGTTTTAAATTATGGCCAGTGTTGAACTCGTAAAAGTGGCCAAACGCTACGCAAAACAGTCGGTGCTGCATCCGCTCGATCTCACCATTCCCGACGGCAGTTTTACCGTGCTGGTGGGCCCATCCGGCTGCGGGAAATCGACGTTGCTGCGTTTGCTGGCCGGCCTGGAGAGCTTGTCGGATGGCGCGATCCTGATGGATAAAGTGCAAATCAACGACCGCGATCCGGCCGACCGCGATATCGCCATGGTGTTTCAGAGCTATGCGCTCTATCCGCACTTAACCGTGGCGGAGAATCTGGCGTTTCACATGCAGGTGAAGAAGGTGAAGCGCGAGGAGCAGCAGAGCAAAATCGCGCGTATCGCCGGAATTCTCGGCATCGATAAGCTGCTGCAACGCTATCCGCGCGCGTTGTCGGGCGGACAGCGTCAGCGTGTGGCGATGGGCCGCGCGATGGTGCGAAATCCCAAAGTGTTCCTGTTCGATGAGCCGCTATCGAACCTTGATGCGCAACTGCGCATGGAGTTGCGCGCCGAGATCAAATCGCTGCATCAGCGTTTCAAAACCACCATGGTTTATGTGACGCACGATCAGGTTGAGGCGATGACGCTGGCCGATCAAATTGTGGTGATGAAGGATGGGCGCATCGTGCAGCAAGGCGCGCCGCTGGCAATTTACGATCGTCCGGCGGATACCTTTGTCGCGCGCTTTATCGGCTCACCGCCGATGAACCTGTTACCGGCACAGCTGATCGACCGAGATGGCGTGGCTGGCGTGCAGTGTCAGGATCTGTGGCAGCCGCTGCCCGCGCGCTGGCAAGCGGCGGCGCGCGAGCGTGCAGGCGCAGCCGTGACGCTCGGCGTGCGCCCGCACGATCTGCTGGAAGCCAACAGTGATGCAGCGGCGTTGGTGAAAGTGGTGGAGATCACCGGCGAATCAACTTTGCTGCATCTCGAATGGCACGGTCAGCCGCTGCATATGCAGATCGCTGGCCGTCATGCGGCGGTGAGCGGCGACAGCATTATGTTGGGCTTTAACGCCGAGAAGATTCATTTGTTTGATGCCGAAACAGGGCTGAGGTTGGTTGAGTCGCTTTAAGTTGATGCTCAGGCCAGAAAAGACCAGCCCGATCGCAAAGAAACCCTGCATCCATGGCTTAGACGCTTTGCTCTTCGGGCTGGCCTTTCCTGCCCCTTAAGATTGTCATTGCTGTATAGGGGGCGCATGAGCATCGTATTTACCCAATCGTTCGTTAACGTACTGGATTATCTACTTCTCGCTGAAAATAATGTTTCCTTAAGCGTCATTAGCAAATGTTTTTAGTCACTGAAAACGGTAACATAGGCACCCTATGACCATTCTTGCCGCATCGTTTCTTTTTCAACGTGGCCTTTTAATATTTACGGGTATTGTTATGCAGTTTCTGAAAACGATTAATAGAAATAAAAACAACCTGTTTAGGAAAATAAAAAAAACAGCGTTATTGTGTCTTATCCGGACTATACGCACCCGAGATGATTTTGATCCTGTTAAAGCGCATAAGATATTGATTCTTCGCCTCGACGATAAAATTGGTGACATGGTCGTGACGACTGGGACTGCATTTAAACTCGCAGAGAAAGGTTACAGAGTCTCAGTGCTTACTGGTCCGGTATGCGGACAACTGCTACAAAACTGCGACTATTTTGATCAGGTTATTCAGTATAAAAATCGGATGTCACTTGACCTGTTACACGCTCAGAAATTTGATGTTGTTATCGATTTTGACGATGTTCAGGATTATGAACGTCTGAATCTGGCATGGCAGATGAGAAGTAGCCACCATGTTGGCTTTAATAAAAGTCTTCCGGGTATTTATAATGCATCCATCCGTTATCTTGATGCCGAGAAGCATATCACTGAACGCCATAAGCGGGTGCTGGCACTGTTCGATATCCACGAAACCTCATTTGATTATCAACTTGGGCACTGTGTTAAAGAACAAAATAGAGTCAAGAATGCCCTTCGAATTACAGATAACGATATTGTCGTTTCTGTGAATCCTTTCTCTGGCGCCACGGATAAAGATTTATCCGAAGAGCAGGTCATCTCTCTCATCCACTTTATTCACTCGATTAATCCGGAGATAAAAGTTGTGGTAATCGGGCAGAGTAATAAAGTGCGTACATTCAGTGCGCATGGTGCTTTCATCATGCCGGAAAGTACCATAAATACCGCAGTTGAAATTGTCCGCATCTCTGACGCGGTAGTGAGTACGGATACTTCCATCGTCCACATTGCTAACGCGCTGAATCGCCCACTTGTGGCCCTTTATAATAAGAGGAAGCTCAAAGATACTGGCTTGCTCGGTTATAAAATCTGGGCGCCAAATTATCCTCAGGGGAATCAGATTGTGGTTGAAGATGATTATATTAGTCATTGTTCAATCAACACAATTTTTCCAGCAGTTGAGACTACAATCCGAGCGGCCAGCGTACTTAAGCACCCGTAAACACCTTCATCATCCCTCATAAAAAAAGCCACCCAACCTGGGTGGCGAAATACAATTAATCAGATGCATAACAACGATATTCGCGAACACTCATTCCTTAAGCATTTCACGAGCGGTATTTTACTCTGTTGGCTATTTTATTCTGTCTTCACCGTTTAAAGATAATGTAAAACTCATCTCATCATTTAACGATTTAAATACAGCTACCAGGTTTTACCGATATTAAACTGGAACTGCTCCGACTTATCACCCTCATATTTTTTAATCGGCAACGCATAAGAAAACACCAGCGGACCCAGCGGTGACTGCCATTGCAAAGCCACGCCGCTCGACACGCGAATATGGCTCGGATCACCATAATCAGGAATCCCCGCCGCTTTGGTGGCCGCAGTGTTTTGCCAGCCGGTATCCCAAACTGTACCTGCATCGACGAAGAATGAGGTACGCAACGAATCGGCATAGCGCTCGCTGATCAACGGCGTTGGCACAATCAGTTCTGCGCTTACCACCGCCATCGCATTGCCGCCCACCGCATCATCTGATTTCTCTACCGGACAAGCCCCGTAGCTACTTTCGCTGCCGCTGCAGCGGTAATAGGCGGCTTTTGGTCCGATGGTGTTGGAGGAGAATCCGCGTACTGAGCTAGAGCCGCCGGCATAGAAGTTGTCGTAGAACGGCACTTCTTTGCCGCCTAAGCCGTCGGCGTAACCGGCTTTACTGCGGCCCATTAACACCCAACGATGATCGCTGCTCAGCGGCAAGTAGCCGTTGGCGGTCAGCGTGCTTTTGTAATAGCTGTTGGTGGAACCTGGAATCGTCACTTTGGTGTTGAAACCGGCGCTCACGCCCGAGGTGGGGAAGAAGCCGCGATCCAGTGAGTTGTAGCTCCAGCCAATATTCCAGAAGAAATCGTTGGCGGTAAATTTGTCTGCAACGGTGGCATCGTCATCGTCGTCATCACTGGTGATGACTTTTGGATGAATGCCCTGCGAACCCAGATAACGCCACATTGCCACCTGCGGCGCCATATTGCTGACGCGGTTGTAGACGTAATCCAGCCCGCTGTTCACGCTGCTGTTTTCCCCGATCGGGAAGCTTAAGGTGCTGCCCGCACCGAAGCTTTTCAGCGTGTATTCGGAAAGATCGTTATCTTCGGCACTGTAATCGTTATAAAACAGCTTGCCGCCCAGACTGACGCCATCCACGGTGAAATAGGGATCGGTGGCAGCGATTTCGACATAAGTTTGATAGCTGTTTTTGGTGCCGCTAAAACTTACGGTGTTGCCGGTGCCCATCCAGTTATCCTGGCTGACGCCAAGCTGATAGCTGATGCCGCTGTCGGTGCCGTAACCCAGCCCAACGTTAAAAGTGCCGGTATTGCGCTCCTTCACTTTGTACACCACGTCAACCTGATCCGGGCTGCCCGGCACGCGCTGTGTATCGACATCTACGCTCTCAAAATAGCCGGTACGATTAAGCCTTGCCTTGCCCTGCTCCACCTGATTACTCGCCAGCCACGCGCCTTCCATCTGACGCATTTCACGACGCAGCACCGCATCTTTCGAAGTGTCGTTGCCTGAAAAACGCACCTGTCGCACCGAGAAGCGTCGCCCGGCATCGACATTCACGTGTAACTGTACGGTTTTATCGCTGTCGTTAATTTCCGATTGGGTATTCACCTGTGGGAATGCATAGCCGTAACGACCGAGCAGGCTTTTAATCGCCTCTTCGTTTTCAGTGATTTTTGCCCCGCTGTATAAGGTGCCCGCTGGCAACTGCGCCAGCTTTTCAATCTCGGCGGAATAGCCGGCCATATTTCCCGTCAGCGTTACGCCGCTAACATGGTAAACATCGCCTTCATGAATATTTATCGTAACGTAAATATGTTTTTTATCCGGCGTTAAACTGACTTGTGTGGAATCGAGATTAAATCGTGCGTAACCACGATCAAGATAATAACTGCGCAGCGTCTCTAAATCGCCGGAGAGTTTCTGCTTCTGATATTTCTGGTCGGCGATAAAATTCCACCACGGCACATCATCGCGCAGTTGGAAATGCGAAATCAGTTCTTCCGATGAAAAAGCCTGGTTGCCAACAATGTTAATTTGCTGAATTTTTGCCGACACGCCTTCGGTGAAAATGAACTTCAGATCGACGCGATTGCGCGGCAATGGCGTGACCACCGCTTTGACGCTGGCGGTGTATTTCCCGGCGCTATAATAAAAATCCTCCAGCCCTTTTTCCATATCCGCCAGCGTGGTGCGGTCCAGCGCTTCACCCACGCGCACGCCAGAGGCATCAAGGTTCTGCTTGAGCTGATCCTCTTTAATCGCTTTGTTACCAGAGAACGAGATGCTGGCAATCGCCGGGCGCTCTTTGACTTTAATCAGCAGCGCATCGCCGTCACGCAGCACCTGCACATCTTCAAAATTGCCGGTGGCGAACAGCGCACGGATAGTATTGCGAATATCATCATCATTGACGCGATCGCCAATACGCAGCGGCATATGCAGCAGCGCCGCGCCGGGTGCGACGCGCTGGAGCCCAGCAAAGTGAATATCCTTTAGGGTGAAATTATCTGCACCAAAGGCGGTGGTGGTTACCATGAAAAGTAACCCGGTTAACATCTTCTTCATCTGTTGTGAGCCTGCCGTTTTTCCTGTGCCTGAACCACATAAAAAACGGGCTGAACACGCGGTTCAGCCCGTTAACTGCGGCGATATGTTCCGGAAAAAAGACCGCTGAGCCAAAGGTAAATTCAGCGCGACTCACGGATTTTCGGTTGTTTTACAATAAGGTGGAAAGCTCCTGCTGAAATCTGCTCACAAGAATTACCCTTCTGCCGTTACCGGCTGAAACGTACGGCGATTGAGGCTGGTGAAAATCACCAGCAATGCCATCATCACCAACTCAACGCCGAGCGTACCGGTGATCGCAGCCAGATGATTGCCGTGCGTGTAGATCTGTGTGAATACGCCGCCCAGCAGCATCGGGCCTAAACCCAGCGCCGATTGCTGCACCGTTGAAAGCACCGCACTGCCCGCGCCCGCCTGATGATGCGGCACGCCGCTCATGCCAATGCGGTAGAAGGTGCTGACAATAAACGACTGACCAAAGCCAATCAGCACCGTCGCGGGGATCAGTGTGAAGATACCGACCTGCGGCCAGGCGAGTTGCAGCGTGGCGATCAAGGCCAGCAAACCAACCATCTGAATGCCGCAGCCCATCAGCAAGGCACCGCGCTTACCTAAACGCTCAACGATACGCGTAGATTGCATCGCCCCGATAAAATAGGCCACGCCCAGCGCGATAAATGCATTCCCGGACTGAAACGCTGTCAGCCCTAAACCGGCCTGCAGCGTCAACGCCACTGAGAACATAAAGCCGCTCCAGCAGGAGAAGAACAGCACCGCCAGCGTCAGACCAAATCGCACGCTCGGCAGACGCAGTAGTGAAGGCGGCAGCAGCGGCGCGCCGTTGGCCGCTTCCAGACGCAGCGAACTCTGGCGCAAACGATGCAGAAACAGCGGGAACAGCACCAGCAGCAAGATGCACGGCCACGACCAATGCAGCAGCGGACCCAGCGCCAGTGCAAGCATCAGGCAGCCAATCGCGCCCGCCAGCAGCAAGGTGCCACTGACATCCACCGGCACGCGTTGGGTGTTATGTGTTTCCGGCACAAAGCGGCGCGCGGTGATCAGCACAAACAGGCAAATCGGCAGGTTGATCAGGAACACGCTGCGCCAGCCGTAGCCGCCGATATCCGCTTTGATAAGAAAACCACCCAGCACCTGACCGATGATAAATGCCAGCCCACCAATGCCGCCATACAAACCGATGGCGCGCGCATGCGCTCTGCCCTTCAACGTAATGTGCAGCGTGGCGAGAATTTGCGGCACGATAAAGGCCGCGCCTACGCCTTGCAGCGCACGGGCAAACATCAACAGGCCGACGCTGTTAGCGATGCCGCATAATAAAGATGCAATACCGAAGATCCATACTCCGGCGAGGAATACACGGCGGCGGCCATAATTGTCACCGAGCCGCCCGCCCATCGCCAGGCAAATGGCAAAGACGATGCCGTAGACCGCGACGATCAGCGCCAACTCGATCGCCGTGGCCTGCAGCGTGTGGGCCATCGCGTCTAACGCTACGTTAACGATAGAAAAATCAATCATGGGCAGCAGCTGCCCGGCAAGCAGGACCATCAATCCTGTGCGTTGAAGTTGCGATGTCTGCATCGGTTTTACCTTGTTTTTGCTGTCAGTACGGCATAGCATCACCTAACCATTAAACGGGTACCAGTTCTTGTTTATCATGGTATAAATACTACCCGTCTTGTCGAAGGATCTGCTTATGAGCCTGGCATCCGCGCCTGTTACCACCGAACAAAACAACCGCAAATTACTTGGTACTTTTCTGCGCACGCGCCGCGAAAACCTCGATCCCAATCGGCTCGGTTTACCGCGCATGCGCCATCGCCGCACGCCGGGTTTACGCCGTGAAGAAGTCGCGCAGTTAGCGGATGTTGGCGTGACCTGGTATACGTGGCTGGAACAGGGCCGCGATATTAAAGCATCGCCGAAAACCCTGACGGCGATTGCCAGCGCGTTGCAGTGCAACGATGTGGAAACGCAGCACCTGTTTTCGCTTGCCGGACATGCGTTGCCTTCGGTGCGCGTGGTGGCAGCCTGCTGCAAAATTGCTGCGCACAATCAGCAGATGCTCGACGCTATCCAGTTACCGGCAATTATTGAGACACCGCGCTTTGATATCCTCGGCTATAACGCCGCGTGGTGTGCCTTGATGGGCGTCGATTTGGCCGAGATCGCGCTGGAAGATCGCAATTGCATCTGGCTGGCATTCAATCATCCCGCATGGCGCAAAGCCATCAGTGACTGGGATGAAGTGATGCCGCAAATGGTGGCGATGTTTCGCGGGCAGATGGGCGAGCACCTTGGCGATCCGCACTGGGAAAGCTTTCTTGCCCGCCTGTTAAACAGTTCAGATGAGTTTGCGCACACCTGGCAGCGCTATGAATTGGGCCAGGTGGAGAATCGCGTCAAACGCTTTTACCGCGACGAAGTGGGTGAACTGACGCTGCGGCAAAATAACTGGTGGTCAGCCTCGCGCAACGGTGATCGCCTGCTGGTGTATGTGCCGGACGATGAAACCAGCGCCGCGGCACTACAGCAGTTGATCAATCCCTGATGCGCTATGCCTTGCTGGTCAGCGCCGGAAGCGGTGTCTGCGGTCTGGCGCCTTTCTGGCTGGTTAACAGAATCTGACCCAATAAGCTGTCTTTGTTCACCACGCCATATTTCAGGTTGGTGTCGAGATATTTGCGATCAAATCCCGTCAGTTTGGTCAGCGGCGGCAACACTGCTGGCAGACGATCCACCATCAGCATGCGGCTCAGCTTCACCGGCCGCCACTCCACCAGACTTTGATACAGCAAGGCGCTGGCCTCGCATTTACGCAGGTAGAAATTGTACTGATTGTTCTCACGCAACGCCTGCTGCTGCGCGATATACACCACCAGATAATCCGGTGGCGTGATGCCCTGAACAATGGTTTCGTAATCAGGCAGCGCGAGCAGACGACGGAAAAATTCATCGGCGCCTACTTCCACAATCGGCCGGAAAAAATGCAGCCAGCGCGCAATAAAGGCGTTATTTTTCGGCGCGGCCAGGAACCAGGATTCGATCACCGGATAGGCTTTATCCAGTGTGGAACTGTCGCGGTAGAAGGCGATCAGGTCATAACGATCGTCAACATTCACCGCCAGTAATTCGTCCATCGTGCGGTTGAGAATGATGGTGGCATCCATCCAGATCCCGCCATAGCGATGCAGCAGTTCCAGCCGGATGACATCACTTTTGTGCGAAGGACGCATATCCTGATGCACAAAGTGCAGATCGGGCAGATAGTGCTGGATGTTCAGGTTATTGATGACCGTTACCAGATAACCGGGATTTTCACGCACGATCTTGTCGACAAAAATCTGCACTTCTTGCGGCAGCGTTTCGCTTTCCCAATACATCCAAATCTGACGCGGAATGGCTGCGGGTGCGGTCTGGCGCGCAACCAAATTAATATCTTGCTCTGCGGCGGGATTGTAATCGGGCAGCGTGTGGCGTTTGGTCAGCTTTTTTTCCGCCAGTAAACCTAATGAG
The DNA here is from genome assembly GCF_024707505.1 of Pantoea sp. SOD02. Lineage (GTDB taxonomy): Bacteria > Pseudomonadota > Gammaproteobacteria > Enterobacterales > Enterobacteriaceae > Pantoea > Pantoea symbiotica. The sequence goes on from NZ_CP102605.1 coordinate 861,275, forward strand.
ACCAGATGGGTTTTAAATTTATTCTTTTTCATCGTTTCTCCAGCAGCATAGCCGCCAGTTAACTACTTATTGCTGTTAAAAAAAGGCACACATCAGCCCTGCACGTAATGCTGCAGAAAGCCGATAAAAGCCCGGAAAATTGGCTCAAAACTATCAAACAGCCCTCATCGCGACAATTTAATAAACCCCGAAAACCTCACTTTAAGAGAATACGCAGGGATTACGCGGGACTGCGCTGGCTTTGTGAAACGTTACGCAAAGCCGAACATCTTAGGTGAACGGTTAAAAATAATACTGGATATATAAACAGTGATGCGTATAATTATTCAACAGCTACAAGGCTGAGTAAGTCTGCAAGAGGTAATAATGATGATGATCTCAACGGAAAGTCTGTCTGCTTTGAATGCATCGATGATGATGAGCAGCCGTGAAATTGCCCATGTCACGGGCATCACGCACGGCGAAGTGAAGCGCCTGGTTAAAAGCCTGGAAACCGCACAGCGTCTTTCCCAACCTTTGACGGTGAATCTGTATGAGCATCAGGGTGAAATACGTCAGGAGTTTCATCTCAACAAACGCGATTCATTACTTGCCGTTGCCCGGCTTTCGCCTGGCTTCACTGCGGAATTACTCGATCTTTGGCAGCAGCGCGAACAATTTACCCATTTGCCTGATTTCACTAATCCGGCGGAAGCGGCCCGCGCCTGGGCGGAACAGTTTGAGCAGCGCCGGGCGGCTGAGCAGCAACTCGCGTTGTCTGCACCCAAGGCTGAATTTTTTGATCGCTTTGTTGAGATCGAAGATTCACTCGGCTTTCGTCAGCTGTGCAAGATGTTGAAGGTCAAGGAAACCGAGTTTCGTGAGTTCCTGTTAGAACGCAATATCATGTATCGCGAAAAAGGCACGCTGGCACCGCAGCAGCATCATTTGCAAGCGGGTTATTTCACCTTGCGCTCTGGGCGTGGCGAGAATCAGCATGCTTTCTCACAAGCGCGTTTCACCGCCAAAGGCGTGAAATGGGTGGCCAGTTTATGGGCGGGACATCTGTCGGCTCAGCCGAAAGGTGTGGCTGCTTGAGGGGAGATTCGGGCCGCCATGAATGGCGCAATGCTCGTCAGTTAAGCGCCTTTCGGTCACCATAAATGGCGACCCTACAAAGGTTTGGCGCGTTTTTCGTAGGGTGCGCATTCATGCGCACCTGCATACATATGCAAATCAATGCTCAACTAAGCGGCATTATGCCATTAAAGGCGACCCGACGAATTACAGTGTCATCAGCATCTCATGCCACGCCATGCCGCCGTGGTCTGACTCGGACGGTTTGACGTACTGATAGCCCCATTTTTTATACAGCTCGACGTGCTGGGTTTTGCACATCAGATGAATGGTTCGCTTATCCATTTTCTTCATCAGGTCGATAAACTGGCGCATCAGCAGCGACGCATAACCTTTGCCCTGATAAGCAGGATCAAGCACCACCGACATAATGACGGCGTTCGGTGCTGCGGGATCGTGGCCGATTAACTCTTTGAATGCTTCATCCGACATCACCACATCCCACGCGCAACCGGCGTTGATGAAACCAATCACCTTGCCCTCGGTTTCCAGACATAAAAATCCCTGCGGATACTGCGTGATGCGAGTAGCAATCTTTTCACGCGTGGCGGCTTCATCACCTTCGTAAGCCTCAATCTCAATCGCGTAACAACGATCCACATCGGCCAGCCTGGCTTCTCTAAATACTAACGTCGACACAACTAAACCTCTTCGAGTCACTTCTGAACGGCGGTCAGTTTAACAGGCCGAATGTTCCGGTGCGCATAAATGCGTACAAGGTTGCCATTAATGGCAACCCTACGGGATTTGCAACGATTGTGAGTTAAGAATACGCACTGCTGCAGCGCGGGTGTTGAGGCGACATCCCAAACCGCTGAGCGAATGAGGGATTCCAGGGCGAGCCGCATGGATGCGGCGAGAGGTGGCGCTGAGCAGGAGCGAATCGACACCGGTCCGTCAGGAATCGTGAATGAGTGAAGGTACCGCGAAGCGGCGGGTTGGGCTGGCGCAAGGCCCGGGAGTGCAGAGGGCGCGGCCAGGCGCTCTCTGCTCGGTCGCCGCACGTAGGTATTGCAACTGCCTGGGCAAATGGCGAACGAAAGTTGCTCTGTGCTTAACTGAGCGGCCTTATGCCATTCATGGTGACCAAAAATTGTTACTCCAGCGTCACAACTCGGTTTTCCCGCGCACTGACAAAAGCCGCATCCAGCACCGCTAACACTTCAATCGCCTGCTCAGTAGTCACCGGCGGTTCGGTGCCGTTGCGCACCGCGTCGGCAAACGCTTCATAATAGGCATGATAAGCGCCCTGCTCCGATGGCACCGCTTCGTCGCCCTCAGCATGATGCAAAACGCCCCAACGATCGCGCTGCTCGTAGCCCCAACCCGCTAAATCATCCACCGGACGTTTACCGGCAAAAATCGCCTGCGCCTGCACATCAGTGCCTTGCGACAGATAGCTGCCCTTTTCGCCGTACAAGCGCAGTTCGCGGCAAACCATGCGATTGAGTTTGGTGGCAGAAACATAGGAGTGCGTACCATTGTGATGCGTTAGCGTCAGCACAAAACTGGCATCGGTGGGGCCTTCGGGTAATTCGACAATATCCAACTGCGCATACACCGATTTCACCGGACCCATCAGCCAAATGGCCTGGTCCACGATGTGGCTACCGAGATCGCGCAACAGCCCGCCGGTTTCACCGCCTTCCAGCGTCAACGCGTCATCAAAATCCATGCGGTTATGCAAGCGCCAAACTTTGCCAACTTGCTGTTGTTCAATAACTTTCTTCAGCGTCAGAATATCAGCGTCATAACGGCGGTTGTGATAGACGCTCAACACCACGCCTTTAGCAGCGGCCGCAGCAGCCAGCTCCCGCCCAGTTTTGGCATCGGGTGCGAAGGGTTTATCCGCGATCACCGCCACACCGGTGTCAATCGCTTCCAGAACCAGTTCACGACGGGTTTGCGGTGGCGTGGTGATGGTGACGATATCCACGCCCGCCGCCAGCATTTCAGTCAGGCTGGCGAAGATCGGCACATCGGGATAGTCCGCTTTTGCTTTTGCGATGGTCGCAGGCGCGCGTGCAACAATGCCCGCCAGCTCTAATCCGTTTGCTGCTTCAATGAAAGGTGCGTGGAAATGTTTGCCGCCGGTACCGTAACCCACAATGCCAATTTTCATGCTGTCTCCGTGAAAGATCGTTAGTGTCGAGGCTAATGATAGTTGCTGTTGCCTGAGCGGGTAGAATTTAATAAATCACATGTATTAAATTTTTATAGTTCTGAACGATTTTTTTACGGCTTTTTTACGGGCAGGTCGGATAACTTATTTTATCGACAGCGTGAAGGATGTGTATCAAAGAAAATAATGAGCGGAATCATTCAATTATTATTACGCCAACCTTTTTCAAATTCCCTGCCAGATATTAATAACGGGCAGATTAAGCAACGGGTAAAAAATATGTCAGGCTTAATATTGGTATCACATAATCAAAACAACCACTTAACGCTTTCAAGTATTTATGAAAGTATATTGACGCGACGTGGTGGCATGTGGGTGAAATGGAGTGGCGAGTTTGAGTCTTTTACCACTGAACCTCATCGTGAGCTGAATTTTACTAGCGGTAAACAATTCGACACGCTGACTTTCCGCTTAACCAAATCAGAATATGAAGAAGGTTATCACCAATATATCCATCAGGGATTATGGCCGGTATTTCATCAGCGTCCCGATATGGCGCGCTTTTCTACCAGCAGCCAAATCGGTTATATGAAACTGAATGAAACCTATACACGCGCCATTAGTGAATATGCCATGCCCGATGATGATATTTGGTTACAGGATTATCACCTGATCCCAAGCATTAAAATGCTGCGCGATGTCGGCCTGATAAATCGCATTGGTTTCTTTTTCCATCAACCTTTCCCGGCGGGACAATCATTTGAATCGGTGCCGAACTGGCGCTATCTGGCCGATTCCCTATTATGCGCCGATCTGATTGGTTTCCAGACCACCCACGACATGAACAATTTTACGGCCTGGGTTGAATCCCGCTTCCGTTGCGAACGCCAAACACCTTACACGCTGCGTATTCATGGCCGCCAGATTCGCGTCGGCGTATTCCCGGTGGGCATTGATACCGCCGAAACCAGCGCGCTGGCTGAAAGTAATAGCTGCCAGTATATGGAGCAGCAGTGTCGCGAAAATTTACCGGAGAATCTCATTCTCAGCGGCGGGCATTTTGACGACAGCACTGGCACGCCCTATCGTATTAGCGCGATAGAAGTTTTACTGCGTCAACACGAGGAGTATCACCACAAGTTTTCGTTGGTGCAGCTGGCTTCAGCGGCGTCAGGCTACAGCCATCGCATCAAAGCATTATCGCGTGATTTAGAAACCCGCTGCGGCGAAATGAATGGCGTGCATGGCGAGCTGAACTGGTATCCAGTGAGTTATTTGAGCAATCACTATTCGCGTGAAGAGCTGTGCGGATTTTACCGTGCGGCGCGCGTGGCGCTGGTCACACCGCTGATAGCCGGAATGAGTTTGATGGCGAAAACCTATGTCGCCGTGCAGGATCATGTCAATCCCGGCGTGCTGATTCTGTCGCAATTTGCTGGCGCCGCCGAACAGATGCAGGGCGCACTATTGGTGAATCCCTACGATCCCGATGCCATCGCCGATGCCATTCATACCGCGCTCATCATGCCGCTTTCGGTGCGTCGCGAACGTCACGCCAGCCTGCTAAAAAATCTGCATCTGCATGATTGCCATAAGTGGGCCGAAAGCTTCACTAACGCGCTGCAGCCGCGAGAACAGGATTTCGATTTAACGCTAAAGTCGGGTGCGATGATTTCCAATGGTTTTAGCGGACGACTGCGTTATTGATCCAAAATGGATGAGGCCGCCTGCGGGCGGCCATCATCCCAGACGTTATTGCGCCGCCGGGAAATTACGCTTTATTGGCGCAAACTCTTCCACGCTTTTACCCAGTAGACGTTGCGGGCGGAAATCACTGAGCAGTTCACTTGCTACATCGCTGACGAGCTCTTCAGCCACCAGCTTGCCAATCAATGGTGAAAGCGTGATGCCGCTGTGCGTTACCGCCACATAGACGCGCTGATGTGCTGTGACATAACCGATTGCCGGTAAACCATCGGCAGGTCGGGCACGTTGGCCTACGACGATTTGTTCAATGTGCAGCTCGCCCGCATCCGCAAACAGCGCGTGATAACGCGCGCGGAACTGCGCGGCGATATCGCTGGTGATCGACGGTGGCGCAGCTGAATCGGCCAAATGATCCAATTCTAAGGCTTGCAGCAGCAAACGTCCGCCGCCGTCCGGGCGCACGTTGAGTTGCGGAGAAATGAGATTGGCATTGAGCGATAGCGGCTGCGGCGCAGTGCGCACCAGAAAACTGCAGGCCACCGCGTTCGGTTTGCTGGTATCAAGCAACGCCAGATTGAGTCCGAGTGAATTTAGCAGCTGATTGGCCCAGCGTCCGGTGGCTAATACGATACGATCGCCCTGCCACTGCTCGCCGCCCTCAAGCTGCAGCGTAACCCGTTCAGCACTTTCGCTGATACTTTTAATGCGTTGATGCTGATACAGCACCGCGCCGTGCGCTTTGGCTTCGGACCATAAGCGCGCCAGATAGAGCGCTGGATGCAGCACCGATTCTGTTGGGAAGTGCCACACGCTGCCGCTGATGGCCTGCGCCCGCAGCTCCGGGATATCGCGCAGCACATCTGCGGGCGACGCTTCACGCGCCGCATAACCGGCCGATTGCAGCGACGTCGCACGCTGCAGCAGACGTTGCTGCGCATCGCCCTCGGCGGCCCATTCCCATGTACCGCCGGTTTCCAGCCAGCGCAACCCGTTCGGCTGCGCGTGCTGCAATTTGAGATGCTCTTCCATCGAGAGCGCATTAAGCAGGTGATAACTTTGCGGCTGTTTACCGTTGGAGTTCACCCAGGCAAACGTGGTGCTGCTGGTGCCCGCACCAATGTGTTGTTGTTCGAAAACGGTGACTTCAACGCCCTGCAACGCTAAGGCGCGCGCCACCGCTAATCCGATAACGCCGCCGCCAATAATGGCAATTTTCTGTGCTGTCATAATGGGCTCCTGAATTGAGTGCCGCTATCATAACAGCCTGGCTGAGCGTAAATTGCTATTACTAAATAGGGATAATTTATCTGGATATAAGAATTTCATCTTAATCCGGATACTTAAATTATACCGATGTCAGAATCTTCCCATCGGCGAAATAGGCCAGCAAATTCTCCAGCACATTATTGGTCATTTGTGCACGCGTTTCATGAGTTGCACTGGCAATATGCGGCGTTAACAGCACATTATCCAGTTCACGTAACGCGGGATTAATTTTCGGTTCATCCGGATAAACATCCAGCGCAGCTCCTTTAATGGTTCCCTGTTGCAATGCAGCGATCAGGTCGGGTTCATGGATTACCGTGCCACGCGCAATGTTGATCACTACGCCCTGTTTGCCGAGCGCCTTCAGCACTTTGGCATTTACCAACTGGAAATTCTCTTTGCTGCCCGGCAGGGCCAGCACCAGAAAATCGCTAAAGGCAGCAAGTTGCTCGATGGTGTCGCAGCGCTTATAGCTGACGTCTTTCGCCGAACGCGCGGTATACGCCACCTCCATGCCAAAAGCTTCGGCACGGCGCGCAATCGCTAAGCCAATCGCGCCCAACCCGGCGATACCGATTCTTCTTCCGCTGGCGCGGCTGGAGAGCTCAACGCCGTTGTTTTCCCATGCACCGGATTTGGCAAACTGATGGTAAGCCACCAAATTACGCGAGAAGGCCAGCGTTAACGTCAGCGCCAAATCGGCGACATCTTCAGTCAGGATGTCGCGCGTAATGCTGACCTGAATATCGTGTGCAGCCGTGTATTTTAGGTCGATACGATCGGTGCCGACACCGAATACAACGATGGCTTTACACTCGGGCAATTGCTCAAGCAAAGCTGTTTCAACCCCAACATCGCCACGCGTGACGATGGCTTTGATTGCTTTACCATGCTGCTGAATAAATAGCGCTGCGTCTTGTTGCTCATATAAGCGATGGCAGTGGAAATGTTGCGTGAGCTTTTCATCTAACTGAGGCATGACCGGCTGAATAATCAGCACGGCAGGTTTGGTATTCGTCATTTTATTGTCCATTAGCGGTATTTATTTACCACCAGCCTAACGGAGTTATTTATGTTACGGCGTTGCTGTTACTTATTTCGCTAATAAGATCACGCATAGCGTTATTAACGATATTTACCTGGTGCGCATGAATGCGCATCCTACAAAGTCAAGGCCCTCGCTGGCGAACTCACCTTACGCAGTCTACGGTTAATCAAAAAGCATAAAAAATTCACCAACCATGGATAGCCATTATGACCACCCATGTCGACACCACAGCACATCAGACAAGCGAACTCCTTCAGCTGCAGCAAATTTTACAGACGCATCTTGAACATTTATTGCCTGCGGGACAGCAAAGCGATCGCGTGCGTGCCGCGATGCGTGCCGGTACGCTGGCGCAGGGCAAGCGCATCCGTCCTTTATTACTGCTGCTGGCAGCGCGCGATATGGGTTGCGAGCTGACGCAAAATGGCGTTCTCGACCTCGCCTGTGCAGTGGAAATGGTACATGCGGCATCGCTGATTCTGGATGACATTCCCTCGATGGATAACGCGCAGATGCGTCGTGGTCGCCCTACCGTACATCGCGAATTTGGTGAAAACGTGGCGATTCTTGCTGCCATCGCGCTGCTGAGCCGCGCATTTGAGGTGATTGCCATTGCACCCGGTTTGCCTGCCATGCATAAATCTGAAGCGATTGCTGAACTCTCCGCTGCCGTCGGCCTGCAGGGCTTGGTTCAAGGACAATTCCAGGATCTGCACGACGGCGCGCAAAGCCGCAGTCCAGAAGCGATCGCCCTGACCAACGAACTAAAAACCAGCGTGCTGTTTCGCGCCACGCTGCAAATGGCGGCGATAGCCGCTGACGCTTCACCGCAGGTGCGGCAACGTCTGAGCTTCTTCGCCCAGGATTTGGGCCAGGCGTTTCAACTGCTCGACGACCTCGCCGACGGCTGCAAACACACCGGTAAAGATGTGCATCAGGATCAGGGCAAATCCACGCTGGTACAGATGCTAGGTGCTGACGGCGCGGAACGTCGCTTACGCGATCACCTGCGTAGCGCCGATGCACACCTTGCCTGCGCCTGCCATCGCGGCATCGCCACTCGCCAATATATGCACGCGCTGTTTAATCAACAGCTAGCGATGTTCAACTGAGCGCGGCTCCGCCGGTGGGCCACTTTGCGGTGATCGCGCCGCCGCTTTATAGCCACTTTCACGCGTTGCAGGCGTTAGCACAAACGCTGCTGGCGCGCGGCCATCGCATCACATTTATCCAGCAAGCCGATGCCCGCACCTTGCTCAGCGACGAACGCATTGAATTTGTTGCCGTCGGCCAGCAGACGCATCCTGCCGGATCGCTGGCGCCCGTGTTGCATCGGCTGGCTTCGCCGGGCGGCCTGTCGCTGTTTCGCGTGATCGACGATCTGGCGTCCTGCACCGATATGCTGTGCCGCGAACTGCCTGCGGTACTAAAATCGTTGAATATAGATGGCGTGATCGCCGATGAGATGGAAGCTGCGGGCGGATTGGTCGCTGAAGCGCTGCATCTGCCGTTTGTTTCGGTGGCCTGCGCCTTGCCGGTCAATCGTGAAGCCGGGATTCCGCTGGCGGTGATGCCCTTCCGTTTTGCACAGGATGAGAAAGCGCTGAAACGTTTTCAGGCCAGCAGCGATATTTATGATCGCATCATGGGTCGTCACGGCGAGGTGATCCTCAAACACGCGCGGGCGTTTAATTTGACGGAGCGGCGCGGATTGCATCAGTGCCTGTCGCCGCTGGCACAAATCAGCCAGATGGTGCCGGCCTTTGATTTTCCGCGTCAGCAACTGCCCGCCTGCTATCACGCCGTCGGACCACTGCGCGCACCGGTTGCGGTTGCGCCGCTTCAAGCGCCCTGGCCGGCGCTGCGCCAGCCGGTGGTTTATGCCTCGCTGGGTACGCTGCAAGGCCATCGATTCCGGCTGTTTCTGCATCTGGCGCAGGCGTGCCGCCAGCTGCGGCTGTCGCTGGTGATCGCCCATTGCGGGGGATTAAACGCCGAACAGACGCATCAGCTGGAGCTCGCTGGCGCGGCGTGGGTGACGGATTTTGTCGATCAACGCGCCGCCCTGCAGCACGCGCAGCTATTTGTCACTCATGCCGGATTAAACAGCGCCCTGGAAGCACTGGAATGCGGCACGCCGATGCTGGCGCTGCCGATTGCTTTTGATCAGCCCGGCGTGGCGGCGCGCATCGAATGGCATGGCGTTGGTCGCCGCGCATCGCGCTTCAGCCGCGTTCATCAACTGGAACAACATCTGCAACAGCTGCTGAACGACGATCGCTACGCGCTGCGGATGTCAGCGATACAGGCACAACTGCAGCGTGCAGGCGGTTGCCAGCGCGCGGCTGACATCGTCGAGCAGGCGCTGTGCCAGCAGCAAGTTGTGCTGGCGGAGGCGACCTGATGCGCGCGCAATACGATGTGATTCTGGTCGGTGCCGGACTGGCGAATGGCTTGATTGCACTGCGCCTGCGTCAGTTGCAGCCGCAGCTGAAATGCCTGTTGCTGGAGAGCGACGCGCATCCGGCCGGTAATCATACCTGGTCGTTTCATCACAGCGATCTCAGCGCCGAACAGCTGAGCTGGCTGCAACCGCTGATTACCGTGCGTTGGTCAGGTTATCAGGTGCGTTTTCCTGCGCTGCGCCGCAATCTGGACGGGGATTATTGTTCCATCGCATCAGGCGATTTTGCCCGCCATCTTTACGCGGCGATGGGTGACGATCTGTGGACAAACGCTGCCGTACAACAGGTAAAACCCACGCAGGTGACCCTGGCCGATGGTCGTGAGCTTGATGCGCAAGTGGTGATTGATGGTCGCGGCCTGCAGCCGACGCCGCATCTGCAGCTGGGTTATCAGGTGTTTCTTGGACAAGAGTGGCAGCTGGCGCAGCCGCACGGCCTGCAGCAGCCGATCCTGATGGATGCCACCGTCGATCAGCAAGCGGGTTATCGTTTTGTTTACACGCTGCCGCTCAGCGCCGATCGGCTATTGATTGAAGATACCCATTACGTCAATCAGCCAGCGCTGGCGGAGAACACCGCTCGTCAGCACATCGCCGACTATGCCAAACAGCAAGGCTGGCGGCTTAGCACGCTGCTGCGTGAAGAGCATGGCATTTTGCCGATTACCCTGAGCGGCGATATCGATCGATTCTGGCAACAGCAGCGCGGCCAAGCGTGCAGCGGCCTGCGCGCCGGACTGTTTCATGCCACCACCGGTTACTCCTTGCCGTCCGCTGTCGCGCTGGCGGAGTTAGTGGCCTCGCTGTTGCCCACCGATGCCAGTACGCTCAGCCAACACATCGAACGCTTTGCCCGTCAGCAGTGGCGCGCGCAGCGATTTTTCCGCCTGCTAAACCGCATGCTGTTTTTGGCCGGCAAGCCGCAGCAGCGCTGGCGCGTGATGCAACGTTTTTACCGGCTCGATGCCGGGTTAATTAGCCGCTTTTACGCCGGGCAACTGCGCATGCGCGATAAAGCGCGGATTCTGTGCGGCAAGCCGCCGGTGCCCATCGGTGAAGCGCTGAGCGCGCTGTTGAATTCTGTCGAACCAGGGAAGAAAAAATGAAACGCACTTATGTGATTGGCGCAGGCTTTGGCGGCCTGGCGCTGGCGATTCGCCTGCAAGCGGCAGGCATACCAACCACTTTACTCGAGCAGCGCGACAAACCGGGCGGACGCGCCTATGTGTTTGAGGATAGCGGCTTTACCTTCGATGCCGGGCCAACGGTGATTACCGATCCCAGCGCCATCGAAGAGTTGTTCACGCTGGCAGGAAAATCGCTAAGCGATTACGTCGAGCTGATGCCGGTAACGCCCTTCTATCGCCTGTGCTGGGAAGATGGCAAACAGCTCGATTATGACAACAATCAGCCGCTGCTGGAGCAGCAGATCGCCACGTTCAATCCTCAAGATGTTGCAGGCTATCGTCAGTTTCTCGCCTATTCGCGCGAGGTGTTTAAAGAGGGTTATCTGAAACTCGGCACGGTGCCGTTTCTGCAGGTGCGTGACATGCTGCGCGTCGCGCCGCAGCTGGGGCGTTTGCAAGCCTGGCGCAGCGTCTACAGCATGGTGGCGAAATTTATTCAGGACGATCATCTGCGCCAGGCGTTCTCCTTTCACTCATTGCTGGTGGGCGGTAATCCTTTTGCAACGTCATCGATCTATACCTTAATTCATGCGCTGGAGCGTGAATGGGGCGTGTGGTTTCCGCGCGGCGGCACCGGCGCGCTGGTGCAGGGCATGGCGCGACTGTTCGAGGACCTGGGCGGCGAGCTGTTACTGAATGCCGAAGTGAGCCAGCTGGAGACCAGCGGCAATCGCATTAGCGGCGTTCAGTTAGAGGACGGACGACGCTTCGATGCCGCTGCTGTGGCCTCCAATGCCGACGTGGTGCATACCTACGACAAACTGCTGCGCCATCATCCGCTGGCAATCAAACGTGCGACATCGCTGAAGCGTAAGCGCATGAGCAACTCGCTGTTTGTGCTCTATTTTGGCCTTAATCAGCCGCATGAACAGCTCGCGCATCACACCGTCTGTTTCGGTCCGCGCTATCGTGAGTTGATCGATGAGATTTTTAACAGCAGCCAGCTGGCAGAAGATTTTTCACTTTACCTGCACGCGCCCTGCAGCAGCGATCCGTCGCTGGCACCGCCCGGCTGCGGCAGCTTTTATGTGTTAGCGCCGGTGCCGCATCTCGGCACCGCTGACATCGACTGGCAACAGGAAGGACCGCGCTTGCGCGATCGAATTTTTGCTTATCTGGAGCAGCACTACATGCCGGGATTACGTCAGCAATTAGTGACACACCGAATGTTTACCCCGTTTGATTTTCGCGACACGCTGCATGCCCATCACGGCTCGGCGTTCTCGCTGGAGCCGATTTTGACGCAAAGCGCCTGGTTCCGCCCGCATAACCGCGATGCCGATATCAGCAATCTTTATCTGGTGGGTGCCGGTACGCATCCGGGCGCGGGCGTGCCCGGTGTAATCGGTTCGGCCAAGGCCACCGCCAGGCTGATGCTGGAGGATCGCGCCGAATGAATCGACAGCCTTTACTTGAGCAAGTGACGCAAACCATGGCGGTCGGCTCGAAGAGTTTCGCCACCGCCGCCAAGCTGTTTGATGCACCGACGCGCCGTAGCACGCTGATGCTATATGCGTGGTGTCGTCACTGCGACGATGTGATTGATGGGCAAACGCTGGGCGAAGGCGGCACGCAGCATGCTGTCGAAGACGCGCAGGCACGTATGCAGCATCTGCAGATTGAAACCCGTCGCGCCTACAGCGGTGCGCACATGGATGAACCGGCGTTTAGGGCGTTTCAGGAAGTGGCGATTATTCACCAACTGCCGCAGCAATTGGCGTTTGATCATCTGGAAGGCTTCGCCATGGATGCACGCGACGAACACTATGCCAGCTTCGACGATACGCTGCGCTACTGCTATCACGTCGCGGGCGTGGTCGGTTTGATGATGGCGCGCGTGATGGGCGTGCGCGACGAAGCGGTGCTCGATCACGCCTGCGATTTAGGACTGGCGTTCCAGCTCACTAACATTGCGCGCGATATCGTTGAAGATGCCGAAAATGGCCGCTGCTATCTGCCACAAACCTGGCTCGATCAGGCGGGATTACGCGCCGATACGCTGACAGCGCCGCAACATCGCGCGGCGCTGGCCACGCTGGCAGCGCGTTTAGTGACGGAAGCGGAACCCTATTATCACTCGGCGCGATCCGGCTTACCGGGCTTGCCGCTGCGCTCGGCGTGGGCCATCGCTACGGCTCGCGGCGTTTATCGCGAAATTGGCGTCAAAGTTCAGCACGCCGGTGTGCACGCCTGGGATTCACGGCAGCGCACCAGTAAAGGTGAAAAACTGGCGCTGCTGGTGAAAGGGGCTGGTTTGGCGATTACTTCGCGTGTGGCTCGTCCTGAACCGCGTCCGGCTGGTCTGTGGCAGCGTCCTCGTTGATTTTACGTCCGTGACGCTGGCGCAGCGTGGCTTGCAGCTTATTCAGCGGTGGCGCGTAGAGGAAACCAAATGACACGCAGCCTTCACGCCCGCGCACCGCATGATGCATGCGGTGCGCCATGTATAAGCGCTTAAGATAGCCTTTGCGCGGGATGTAGCGGAACGGCCAGCGTTGATGCACCAGGCCATCGTGCACCATGAAGTAGAGCGCACCGTAAGTCGTCATTCCGGCACCAATCCACTGCAGCGGCCACATGCCTTGCACACCGACATAAATCAGCACAATCGCCAGTACCGCAAACACCACCGCATAAAGATCGTTGAGCTCAAACTTACCGCTGTGCGGTTCATGGTGCGACAGATGCCAGCCCCATCCCCAACCGTGCATGATGTATTTATGCGACAGCGCCGCGACGATTTCCATCACCACCACGGTTGCCAACAAGATAAGCACGTTCCATAACCAGAGCATTGTTCGTCCATTTGTGGAAAAGGGAAATACTAAAGGTGGACGCGGATGAGCGATGGCGCAAGCTGAGAAAATAATTACAGATCATCCAGCGTTACGTTTACAGGCTGCGGATTTCGTAAGCGCTCACGCACTATCTCCACTAATTCGGCGTCTTCATCACTTAATAAGGTTTTCTTAAAAGGCAGTCTTTCATTATCAGCAATGTATTCAAGTGTCTGCCGCAATGCCTCTGAGGGAGTAATGCCCATTTTTTCAAGCGCGGCGAAAGCACGCGCTTTTAAATCATCATCGATTCTGAGATTAATATTGGCCATAAACTCACTCGCTGTAATCACGTTTGTGCGCACAATTTTCATCTTTAATCCATCCTTATGCAAGCCGCAATTCCTGTTTATAAACACGCTATTCAAAATGATGTTTTACAACGCCCACAAGATAAAAACCTGCCTGATTCTGGTGATGTGATTAAAACTGGAAGATTGTCCGCAGAAGAACTCAGCGGCTTGCAGGAACTTAACCGAATTTCAGATCTGTGTGGGCTTTTGTCAGATGAGTACAGGACCTTCTAGCCGACTTTACATCTCCCCACTCACTCGTTAGTATTGCCCTCCTTTCAGCGGTCAATCGCCGCTGCGTAAGCGTTAACGTCAACCAACGCACCATAAGCAGACTCGGTCTGCCTCATTGCTATGGTGCGAAAATATGGCCCACACCGCGTTATCTGCGAATCCTGCTCTGCGTCGTTCTGGTTTTTTCCTGTTCTTACTGCTGCTGACAGCGGCCAACTTGCGCACGCCAATTACCGCGGTCGGCCCGGTGCTGGAAAACATCAGGCTGACGTTTGGCTTGAGCGCCAGCGCGGCGGGCGTGATCAACTTCTTGCCGCTGTTGATGTTCGCTACCTTAGCGCCACCCGCCGCCTGGTTCGGCAACCGTTTTGGTCTCGAGCGCAGTTTGTGGGGCGCGTTACTGCTCATCACGCTGGGATCGATTCTGCGTATCAGCGGCAGTGAATCTGCGTTGTGGGCGGGAACCATCATCCTGAGTTCGGGGATTGCAGCGGCCAACGTGCTTCTTCCGCCGCTGATTAAGCGTGATTTCACCGAACACACCGCGCGATATGTTGGCTTGTACGCGATGACCATGGCGGTCACCGCCAGCATTGCGTCGGGCGTGGTGGTGCCGCTGGCAGAGCTGAGTCGCGCGGGCTGGCGACTCTCATTAGCAGTGTGGCTGGTTCCGGCGATCGTCGCGCTGTTAGCCTGGCTGCCGTATCTGAAGAAGCCTGCGTCTCAGGCAAAAAACAGCGCCAACAGCACGTCAACGCGCTCACCGTGGCGCGCGGCCTTAGGCTGGCAGGTTTCGCTGTTTATGGCCTGCCAGTCGCTGGTGTTTTACACCCTGATTGGCTGGTTTACGCCTTTTGCGCAAGACAGCGACATTAGCCAGCTGGAAGCGGGCGGCATGCTGTTCGTCTATCAAATTGTGGCCATCGTTTCGAATCTGGCCTGCATGAGTGCACTGAAGAAAATGCGCGATCAGCGGGCGATTGGTTTTCTCGCCTCACTGTCGATTTTTGTCGCTGTCGCCGGACTGTTATTGGCACCGAATTATGCGCTGCTGTGGCTGATTCTGGCGGGATTAGGCGCTGGCGCATCAATGGTGATTTGCCTGTCGCTGTTTAATTTGCGCACCCATGATCATTTGCAGGCGTCGAGATTGTCAGGCATGGCGCAGTGCGTCGGTTACGGATTAGCGGCGCTGGGCCCGCTCTGTTTTGGCCTGCTGCATGATGTCAGCGGCAACTGGCAGTGGCCGCTGATGCTGCTGTTAGTGATTGCGGGGTTGCAGATGATTGTGGCTACGCTGGCTGGGCGTGCGCGGGTTATTTAACCTGGAAATCATCCAGCGTGGTGCGGGTCAAGGGATCCTGCTGGGTGGCGCTTAAAAGCGAATCGAGCAAACCCGGAAAACGGGCATCGAGATCGTCGCGTCGCAGCGACAGCAGGTTTTCACGTCCTGAGGGTTTCTGCCAGATAATGCCGCCCTCACGCAGCACGCGCCAGTGATGAGTTAAGGTGGATTTGGAGACGCCTTTCAGCAACGATCCGCAGGTGTGTTCGCCGCCGTCCGCCAGAATGCTGATCACCGTCATGCGCATCGGATTGCCCAACGCCGCCAGCACATTCTCTAGCCTGATTTCGTCGCGCTGTGGGTGGTTTTCCAGCATGGCGTGCCTCTTAATAATGGGTGAACCACGAATTATCCGGCAGGCAAGGCTCGATGTACAGAACACGGCGAGCGGTTGCCCGCCGTGGGTTTGACATTACTGGCTAATGGTTTGCTTGAGCGCCGCAATCGAGGAGGTCACGCCCGCTTCCACCGACATGGTGAGATCTTCCATCTCCAGCGATACCCAATCGTTGTAGCCCATCATGCGTACCACCGAGAAGAACTCTTTCCACCACTGCAGATCCTGGCCGCAACCAACGGCAACATAGTTCCACGCGCGATTGGCGACATCTTCCACCGGCTTGGTTTCCAGCAGACCGTTGATGTCCACCAGCCCGCGCTCCAGACGCACATCTTTGCCGTGGCAGTGATGAATTGCCGGGCCAAGCGCGCGCGCTGCGGCAATCGGGTCCGCGCCCATCCACAGCAGGTGGCTGGGATCGAGGTTCAGGCCGACCATATCACCGACCGCGTCGCGCAGACGGAACAAGGTTTCCGGATTCCACACCAGCATCGAACTGAAATTCTCCAGCGCAAACTTCTCCACGCCGCTGTTTTTAGCGCGCTGCACCAGCCCTTGCCAGTAAGGGATCGCCACTTCATTCCACTGATAATCGAGGCAGTTTTTCAGCGTCGGCGGCCAGCTCACGGTGTAAGTGATCCAGTTTGGAATGGTGTCGTGCGGGCTGGCGGGCGGCAGGCCGCTCATCATCACGATTTTCTTCACACCCAATTCACCGGCCAGCGCTAGCGCGTTTTCGGTATCACGCTTGTGCTTGCTGCCCAATTCGCCCGGATCGAGCGGATTACCCGACACGTTCAGCGCCGCAATCGACATACCGCGACTCTCCAGCGCCTGCAATACCTGTTGACGCTTTGTGGCACTCGCCAGCAACTCTTCGGTACGCAGATGCGGTGCCGGTGACCAGCCGCCGGTCGTCATCTCAACGCCGTAAACACCCAGTTCCAGCAATTTATCCAGCATCTGTTCAAACGGCAGATGACCGAGGCTATCAGTACAAAACGAAAGTTTCATGGCAATCCTTATTCGTAATTAACCCAGCTCGCGCCGTTGTCCGCAGAACGCACGCAGTTTTCGATCCAACGCACACCTTCAATCCCAGCGTTGATATCGGGATAGATCAGGTTATCGAGAGTCTTCTGGTCGCCCTGTTGAGTAGCGTGAATGGCGATGGCAAATTTCAGATAGATGTTGGCCCAGGATTCCGCCAGACCTTCAGTATGCAGCGCGCCCAGACGTTCATCCGCCAGAGCGCTTTCATGCAGGTACGGCATGCCGTGATGCATGATCTGATTCGGCTGGCCCTGCACTTCATATTTCAGCTCGCCTGGGTTGTAGTCGCTCCACTCCAGACTGGCGCGCGAACCAATCACGCGAATGCTTTGGCTGTCCATCGAACCCGCATTGATCGATGAGGCCCACATGCGTCCTACCGCGCCATTGTCGTAATGCATCAGCACCATGGCGTTATCTTCCAGCGGTGCGCGCGACGGAATAAAGCTCTGGCGATCGCACAGCAGCGATTTCACTTTCAGCTCTGGCAGCACCAGCTGTGAGATGTAGAAGGTGTGCGTAGAGATATCGCCGAGCACAAACGACGGACCGGCAATCTTAGGATCGACGCGCCATTTTTGCGCTTCGCTGAATTTGTCGGCGCTGTCATTGGCGCTGAAGCCGTGGGTGTATTGCAGCTCCACCATGCGCACATCACCAATTTCGCCATTGGCGATCATCGCCCGCATCTGCATCAGCAGCGGATGGCCAGAGAAACCGTAAGTCACGCCGACAATCAGCCCTTTCGCTGCCGCCAGCGCTTTGATTTCCAGCGCTTCGGCGGTGGTGAAGAACAGCGGTTTTTCACAAATTACGTGAATACCGGCATTCAGCGCCGCTTTAGTGATCTCGAAATGGGTGCCGTTTGGCGTGGCGATAGATACCACTTCAACGCCATCCTCACGCTTCGCCTCTTCGGCCAGCAGCTGCTGATAAGTGGCGTAGCAGCGATCCGCATCGAGTCCTAAGTTGACGCCGAAATCGCGGCCGCGCTCAGCATCGATATCAAAGGCGCTGGCAACCATCTCATACGCCGTGTTATCACGCAGCGCACCGCAACGATGTTTATAACCAACCTGGCTGAGACGACCGCCGCCAATCATCGCCCAGCGCAGTGGGCGTGGAATACTCTTTTCACCGATGAGCATAACAACTCCTGTTTATTTTGCACCCGAGTGCAAAATGGTTTGAGGTAAGATGTTGGGTATTGTTTTTCTGATATTTTACTTTTTGCTACCGGGTGCAAAATGAGCCACTCAGGTGAGCCTTTAATGATGTTTCTTGCTTTGTGGTGAGCAAAATGTCGGCGAAGACGGCTTTTTAGTCAATCTGGCAAAGTGCAAATCAGCGAAAGCGATCACAAAAAGTTAATGAAATGCACCCGATTGCAAAAAACGTTGCAATCGGGTGCAAAGATCAAACATAATCGCAACATCATAAAAACAGGGTTAATTGTCGCGCTTTACGCCAAATGCGTGCGCTTAGGTGTTTATTTTCCGTTGGGTTTCACGTTCAATGCTGGGGGTCTCCGCTTTTTCCCCTATGCAGGTGCTATGAGTAAACCAACCGCAAAATCCCACAAAGCCACCGCCAGCGATGTGGCAAGACTGGCTGGCGTCTCGAAATGGACGGTGTCGCGTGCCTTTACGCCCGGCGCGTCCATTTCCGAGAAAGCGCGCGAACGCGTCATCGCCATTGCCACCGAGTTAGGTTATCGCCCTAATCTGCTGGCGCGTAGCCTGTCACAGAAGAAGACACAGATTATTGGCGTGGTGATCGACGAGCTTAAAAATCCGCACTCGATGCTGATGCTCGACACCGTCACCCGCCAGCTGCAGCAGCGCGGCTACATGGCGCTGCTGCTGAATATTGGTAGCGGTGAAAACTACCGCGCGGTGCTGTCGCTGGCCGATCAGCTTCAGGTCGATGGCATGCTGTTTCTCGGCACGGTGCTAAGTGATGAACTGATCGCCGTGGCGCGTGAAATGCACCACATTCCGCTGGTGCAGGTGTGCCGTAACAACGACGAACCCGGCATTGAAGTGGTCAATGTCGACGGATTGCAGGCGGGCAAACAGCTGGGCGAACTGCTGCTGGCGCAAGGTTATACGCGCATCGGTTACATGATGGGACCGGCCACCAGCAGCCATCACACGCTGCGTTTAGAGGGTTTGCAACTTGCGCTCAACCAAGCCGGCTTAGCGCTGGAAGTGCTGCTCACCGCCGGTGAATACGCCCGCGAACGCAGCTACGACGTGTTGACCGACTATCTCAACGCACAAGCGCCCGACCAGCGGGTTGAAGCGCTGTTTTGTGAAAACGATGTGCTGGCACTCGGCGCGCTGGCGGCACTGCGTGAAGGTGCAGGCAACAAATTTATGGCGGTGGTGGGTTTCGATGACATCGACGAAGCCAGCTTGCCCGGCTGGCAGCTCACCACCTTCAGCCAGCGTATTGATTTGATCGTCACTGAAGCCCTGAACCGGCTGATTGATGAACGTGCCACTCCGGGTGGCGTTTGGTCTCAGGGAGAATTGCGTATTCGACGCTCTCACCTGAAGCCGTGAGGTAACAAGGAGGAGAGATGAAGTTGTCGTTGCATGGCGTGTCTGTTTGGTACAGCAATGCCGTCACTCAGTTACGCATCGCCCATGAGACAGGCTTTAGTGGGCTGGAAATCCTGCCAGAACATCTGTATCGCTATCTGGAAAACGGTGGCAGCTATGCTGCCTACCGCGAGCTGATGGCGAAATACAGCGTCGATATTACCTGCATTAATGCGCTGAAACGCATTGGTCGCCATGAACCGCAAGCACGCGCTGAGCTGCTGCGCGAAGCGGAAAAAATCTGCCAGGCCGCAGTGGAGCTGCGTTGCCCGGTAGTGCAAATCATGGCGCTGACCGAACTCGATCACCTTTCCGCTGCCGAGCGTGATGCCATCCTGCTGGAGAATATCTCCGCCATCGCCGATATCGGCGCACCGCACGGTATCAAATTCCAGATTGAAGTCGTCGCCTTCACCGCGTTCAATTCGCTGCAACACGCGCTTGATCTGATTAAACAGAGCGGCAAAGACAACCTCGGCGTGGTGGTGGATTTCTGGCACCTGCATGCTGGCGGCGGCACCACGCCTGCCGAAGTGGCGCGCATGGATAAAGATCTGATTTACGGCGTGCATTTCTGCGATGGTCGCGCAGCTAAACCGGGCGAAGCCTGGGATGAGTGGGTACAACGCGACTATGCGCCAGGCGAAGGTGATGTCGATATTGCCGCCTGGGTGGCTGCGGTGAAAGCCACCGGCTACGACGGCGTTTGGTCGCCGGAACTGTTAAGTCCGCAAAACTGGGAAGACGATCTGTGGGATATTTCCCGTCACTGCTATGAAGATATGAATAAATATATTCATTAACATAAAGAGGGCCCGATAAACGGGTTTCTTGCGAATACGGTCACCATAAATGGCGACCGTACATTTCCTACCTCTAAAAAAATAATAACGAACGCAGATTCGTCGCTAGCGCCTGCGCGCTATTTAGCGCGATGTCATCGCGTCTGAAATATCTGAACGTCGTGCTCTGTCAATATTCATTTCTTGAAGATTAAGGGATAAGAAGTATGAACCGAAGAGAAGCGCTCTTTTCGCTCAGTGGAATTGTGGCATCCCTCGCCGTCGCGCCGCAACTGCGGGCGAAAGAGCTGCACAATGTCCCGCTGGAAACCAAACTCAGCCCCGATCACCTGCCGCAACCCGCATGGCAAGACGGTTATCAGGTGCTCACTAATCCGCTGGATCGCCAGAATCTGGCCGCCATTTTTGATCGTCTAATTCCCGCCGATGATCTTGGCCCATCCGCCAGTGAAGCAGGCGCAATCGAGTTCCTCGATAACCAGTTAGCCGGAGATTATGGCTCCGGCGCGGCGCTCTATTTGCAGGCGCCGCTGCATCCGGAAAATGAAGCGGCGTTGATGGGCAGCCCGCAATTTCTCACGCCACCGAAAGCGCGCTATTTAACCGGCTTAACCGCGCTGGAAAAGTGGGCGCAGCAACAGCATCAGGCTTCATTGCATACCTTATCAGCTGAACAGATCGATATATTCCTGACGGCAATGGAAGACGGCAAGATCGATTTAGGAAAAGACGTGAATAGCCAGGCGCTGTTTGAATTAATGCTACAAAACGCGCGCGAAAGCTATTTAGCGGATCCGATTTATGGCGGAAATAAAAATATGGTGGGCTGGAAAATGATCGGTTTTCCTGGCGCACGCTATGACTATCGCCCTTATATCGAACGCCGCAACGAAAATCTGGCGCTTATTCCCGTCAGTCTGATTCCTAACGATTAAATAGCCGGAGCTGAGTCAATGTCATTAGTAAGAAATAAAGCTGATGTGGTCATCGTCGGCTTAGGTTGGGCCGGTTCGGTGATGGCGGAAGAGTTAACCCGCGCGGGACTTAACGTGGTCGCCATCGAACGCGGTGCCTGGCGCGATACCTCGACCGATTTCCCGGTCGCCATTGATGCCGATGAACTGCGTTTCCACACGCGCCGCAAAATCCTGCAACCGATGAGCGTTGAAACCACCACCTTCCGCAACCGCAGCGATCAGCTGGCGGCGCCGGTGCGTAACTGGTCGGCGTTTCAGTTTGGCTGGAACGTGGGCGGTGCCGGCACGCACTGGGCGGGCATGTCATGGCGCTTTACGCCGTGGGATTTTGAAGTGGCGAAGCAAACCCGTGAACGCTACGGCGCGAAGAAGATGCAGGGTTTGCAACTGCAGGATTGGGGCGTGACCTACGACGAAATGGCGCCGTTCTACGATCGCTTCGAGCGTATTGCGGGCACTTCCGGTATCGCGGGCAATCTCAACGGCCAGCCGCAAAAAGGCGGAAATATCTTCGAAGGCCCGCGTTCGCGCGACTATCCTACTCCGCCGCTGAAAGATACGCATTGGATGAGCAAGTACCGCAAAACCACCGAGAGCATGGGATATCATCCGTTCACGGTGCCTGCCGGTAACTTGTCGCAAGCCTATGTGAATCCGCTCGGCGTCAGCATGGGTCCGTGTACGTATTGCGGCTTCTGCGACTTCCACGGCTGCGGCAACTTCTCCAAATCATCGCCGCAAGCCTGCATTCTGCCGGTGCTAATGCGCCGTCCAAACTTCACGCTGCTGACCGAAACTGAAGTGCTGCACGCCGTGAAGCATGACGACGGTAAAACAGTAAAAGGCGTGAAATTCATTACCCAGGATGGCGTGGAAGGCTTCCAACCGGCGGATATCGTCTGCATCACCGCTTATCAGATGGATAACGTGCGCCTGATGCTGCTCTCCGGCGTGGGCGAGCAATACAATCCGCTGACCGGTCGCGGCACCATTGGCCGTAACTACAACTACCAAACCTGCTCCAGCGTCACCGGCTTTTTCGATAACGAATACATGAACCCGTTCATCGGCGGCGGCGCATTGGCGGTGCAGATTGATGACTTCAACGGCGATAACTTCGACCACAGCGATCTCGATTTCATCGGCGGCGCGGGCATTATGGGCTTCTCCACCAACGGCCGTCCGATTCAGAACATGAACGGCCTGCGTCCGGGCACCAAACGCTGGGGCAGCGAGTGGAAAGCGGGCTACAAGCGCGATTACCAAACCGCCGGCACCATCTTTTGCCAGGGCACGTCGATGCCGATGCGCGAAGCCTATCTCGATCTCGATCCCAACTACAAAGACCGTCACGGCCAGCCGCTGATCCGCACCACGTTCGACTGGAACCAGAACGATGTGCGCATGGCGAAGTACGTCACCGATCGCGCCATCAACATCATGAAAGAGACCGGCGGCCAGCATATCGTGGTGGATAACCAGGCGGAGAAAAGCTGGAATCCCTACCAGCAGCACAGCTCGCACACCATTGGTGGCGCGGTGATGGGCGCCGATCCCAGCACCTCGGCGCTTAATCCGTATCTGCAAAGCTGGGATGCGCACAACCTGTTTGTGGTCGGCGCATCCGCCTTCCCGAACAACGGAGGTTATAACCCCACCATCACCATTGGTGCGCTGGCGGTGCGCGCCGCGCAGGCGATCCACCAGAAGTACATCAATAATCCGGCACCGCTGGTGGGGGCGTAATCATGGCGAAAGCAAAGAAAATTACCTACACGCTCGCCGCGCTGGCGGTAATTGCGGGCATCGCGGCGTCGGGCCGTTTGTGGGTGGTGTTAGACAGCGCGCGCTCCAACGTTGCCGACAACAAGGTGCAGCTGGCCGATTTCCACAGTAACGATGATGCCGCCATCAAACGCGGTGAGTACGTGATGCGCCTTGCCGACTGCGCCGCCTGTCACAATGCGGACTTCTCCGGCGGCTACAAAATCGATACGCCCTTTGGCACGCTGCAGACCTCGAACATTTCACCGGATCGTGAAACTGGGATCGGCAACATGACCGAGCGCGATTTCTTCAACGCGGTGCGTCAGGGACGCGGCGAACACGGCTTCCTCTATCCAGCGATGCCGTACACCGCTTACACCCAAATGAGCGATGGCGATATGCACGATCTTTGGGCCTACTTCTCGGCGCAAAAACCGGTGCACAACGCCATCGATGAGAATGCGGGCATGAATTTCCCGTATAACATTCGTCTGGCGATGGCGGGCTGGAACCTGTTGTTCTTCGATAACAACGCGTTCAAGCCACAAACTGCGCAGAATGACGAGTGGAATCGCGGCAAATACATCGTTGATGGTCCGGCGCACTGTAGCGTTTGTCACACCGCGCGCAACGCGCTGGGCGGCGAAATCAGCAGCCAGTACCTGCAAGGCGGCAATCTGGGAAGCTGGTACGCGCCGGATATCACGCCAAATCCTCACGCTGGCATTGGCAAGTGGAACGATGAGCAGATTGCTGATTACCTGAAAACCGGCTCTAACGGCGAAAGTGTGGCGGCAGGTCCAATGGCGGAAGCGGTTGAGCACTCCACACAATACTTCAACGATCGCGATTTGCACTCTATCGCCACTTATCTGCGCAGCTTACCGGCCTCTTCCACGCCGAAATCCGCCGGGTTTGTGATGGATAAAACCCGTCACGATCAGGCGGCACTGCGCTATGAGGTGGATTGTTCCGCGTGTCACGGGTTGTCGGGCGAAGGTATCACCGGCATGGTGCCCGCCTTTGCCGGCAATGGCGCGATGCAGAACGATCCCACCAACATGATTCACGCGCTGCTGGACGGTGCCCGCGCACCGCACACCGAAGGCCGCCCCACCTCCGCAGGCATGCCGGCATTCTCCTGGAAGCTCAACGATCAGGAGATGGCGGATGTGCTGAACTACGTGAGGAATTCGTGGGGAAATCAGGCTGCGGAAGTGAAGGCCAGCCAGGTCGCGGATCTGCGCAAAACCACCGGCGCAGGCGATAAGCTTAAAGTCCCGGCAATGAAATAGCGTTTGTTCCCCGTAGGGTCGCCATTCATGGCGACCATTTTTATCGATAACCTGTATCAACGCAGCAGCTGGGCAATCCCCCACAGCGCTAACGCATGATCGTCTTCGGAGGGTAAACCGCTGATGGTGACTGCACCGATAATCGCGCCCTGAGCAGTAAGCAGCGGGAAGGAGCCACCGTGATCGGTGTAATCTTCCTGGCGAGTGTAACCCTGCTGCGCCATCAGCTCGCCCTTCTGCTCGTTAAAAAGTCCCACATACATAGATGAATGACCGGTCAGCAGCACGGTATTGCGCTTGCGACGCATCCATTCCAGGTTTTCTGGGGCGGATCCTGGCAACGCAGCCAAAAACAGCACCTGTCCAAATGCATAGACTTCGATAGCCACAGGCGCATTGTCTTCACGGGCACGCTGCTGGATGCTTTGGCCGATTTGCCACGCTAAATCGAAATCAAACTGCGGTAAACGATGCTCAGCTTCCTGCTGCAACAGGATTTCAAGGGACGGCAGCGATGACATGATAGGAACCTCTCAATTTGAAATAAATTTTCCATATTTTATAACATGGAAGATATTTTTCGCACGTGATGAGCTTCTCAGTTCAGATTTCGCTAACCGGAATCGCACCGTAATGCACCGCGAGCCACACCGTTGGGCCGCTGCTGTCCGTCCAGTTGACGCGATGGCGGCAGCCTGCGGGAATGTTCACAAAATCGCCAACCTGCAAGTGACGCTCCTGCGCTTCCCCTTCCAGTTGCAATCCTGCCGATCCTTGTAAAACCATCACCCATTCACCTTGCGTCTGGCAGTACCAGAATTCCGGCGGACTGGCTTGCCCGGTGGAAACGATGCGTTCGATATGCAGATTGGGCTGCGTTAGCAGCGCTTCGAACGTCTCTGCGCTGCCGTTCTGTGCGGCGGCGGGAAAATCGCGAAACAGGTTGGTTATCATCGCGCGGGCTCGACATTTGATGAAATCAGCTCGCACTGTAACGCAGGCTTCACCCAGAAGGCTCACAGAATTTCGCGCCGCCGATTGACGCGCTGCACGCAAATCACCATCATCCTGGCCACGAATGTCCAGACTTGTCAGAGACGTGCGGGTAGGTCGCCATGAATGGCGCCCCTACGAATGCCCGGCGTCAATTTTCGTAGGGTGCGCATTCATGCGCACCAGCAGGAGCGTGAAGGTGTCGGAACTCAGTAATGCATTGCTAGAAGAGATTGTCAGCGAAGTTCGCCCGCTCACCCAACAGGGAAAAGTGGCGGATTATATTCCGGCGCTGGCCGACGTGGATGCCGATCAGCTCGGTATCGCCATTTGCACGCCTGACGGACGCTGTTTTCAGGCGGGCGATGCCGCAACGCGCTTCTCCATTCAGTCGATCTCCAAAGTGCTGTCGCTCAGCGTGGCGCTCACCTTGTATGAGGACGGCGAAATCTGGCAACGCGTCGGCAAAGAGCCGTCCGGCCAGGCGTTCAATTCGCTGGTGCAACTGGAGCTGGAACAAGGAAAACCGCGCAATCCGTTTATCAATGCCGGTGCGCTGGTGATGTGCGATCTGCTGGAAAGCCGCCTGACAGCACCGCGTCAGCGCATGCTGGAAATTGTGCGTCGTCTGGCGCAGCAAAATGACATCAACTATGACCGCGTCGTCGCGCGCTCTGAATACGAACATTCGGCACGCAATGCCGCCATTGCCTGGCTGATGAAATCCTTTGGCAACTTTCATAACGATGTCAGCAAAGTGATGGAAACCTATTTTCACTACTGCTCGTTAGCGATGAGCTGTGAAGAACTGGCGCGCACCTTCCTCTATCTCGCCAATCAGGGCCGCACACAGGATGATGAATCAGCGGTGATCTCGCCGCGCCAGGCACGTCAGGTGAACGCCTTGATGATGACCAGCGGCATGTACGATGGTGCCGGAGAATTCGCCTGGCGCGTGGGTATGCCGGCGAAGTCGGGCGTCGGCGGCGGCATTGTCGCGGTGATCCCCGGCGACATGAGTATCGCAGTCTGGTCGCCCGCGCTGGATCATTCGGGTAACTCCTTAGCAGGTACCGCGCTACTGGAGAAACTCACCGAGCGGCTGGGAAGATCGATTTTTTGAGGCGTCTTCAATTACCGCACAAGCCGTAGCGGCGGGATTGAACGCGCACTTAGTATCCAGGTGCGCATGAATGCGCACCCTACGGGGTTTTGTAGGGTCGCCATTCATGGCGACCGACCCACGTTAACGTGCATCACATAATAAGCGCGCCCATTCACTCCAACATCTGGCCCTAATGTTTCCACTCTGTTTTTAACAGGTTGCATTAACGTTAACAGCCGCATCTCTTTAAGTGATAATTTTCAAAAGGTGCGAATTTTTCCTTAAATAACCTTAGTTTTTTTAACCCGCCAACGGCATTCGCGTTACACTTCCGCCTCATTTACGGAATCATCCACTAGCAACCATGACGTTTACACATCACTTCCGCCAACGTTTAACTGCCTGCGTCGCCATTGTGGCGGTGCTGCTGCTGTTCGTCGCGCCGATTGTGTCGAAAACCTTGATGGAGCGTCAAAGCCAGCTGCTGGCGATGCCGCAGCACAGCATGATGGATAGCTCAATGAGCCATCATGAAATGATGATGGCGGATATGTCGATGCCCGGCATGAGCCATCACATGATGGACGACGGCGAGTTTGCCTGCGGCTATTGTGATCTGCTGGTGCATGTCCCGCTCTTGATGTGGGTGTTTATTCCGTTCATCTGGCTGATCATGGTGATCTCGCGCGCCCCGCCGCTGCCCCGCGTGGTTGCGCCGATTGTGCGTCGCTTTAGCAGCATTCATCGTCCGCGCGCCCCGCCTGCACCGCTTTCCTGCTGACCCCATTTATTGCAGCGCACGCTCAGCTTGAGCGATGTGCTAAGACAATTTCTTTTTGGAAGGAAGACGGCTTTGTCTGCTGCTCACTCTGCAGCACCGCGCGGCGCGGTGCTTAATTTGCTACGTCGCTTACATTTTTATATTGGTCTGTTTGTCGCCCCGTTCATCTTCGTTGCGGCGCTCAGCGGCACCCTTTATGTGTTAACGCCCCAGCTGGAAAACCTGATTTATGCCGATGCGCTGACTGCTGAACCACACGGCAACGCGCAGCCACTGTCAGCGCAAATCAGCGCGGCCCGCACTTATGCGGGCGAGAATCAGCACATCTACGCGGTGCGCCCTGCGCCGGGTGCAACGGATACCACACGCGTGCAGTTCAGCGATTCCACACTCGGTGCATCGCTGTCGCGCGCGGTGTTTATCGATCCTTATAGCCTGAAAGTGAAAGGCGATATGCCGGTCTACGGCACCAGCGGCGTACTGCCGTTACGCACCACCATCGACTTACTGCACAGCAGCCTGCTGCTCGGCGATTTCGGTCGCAACTACAGCGAACTGGCGGCGTCCTGGCTGTGGGTAGCCGCGCTGGGCGGCGTGGTGCTGTGGCTGGGAACGCGTCCGAAACGTAAGCTGAAACAGCCGCGCAGCGGCTTCGCCTTCAGCCGCCACTGGCACGTTACGCTCGGTCTGACGCTGGCAATCGGTTTGGTATTCTTCTCGGTGACCGGCCTGACGTGGTCGCAGTGGGCGGGCGGCAATATCGATCGCATGCGTACTGAACTGAACTGGCTGACGCCACAGGTGAACACCTCGCTCAACAGCGATGCACCGGCAGCACCGGCCGATCCGCACGCCGAGCATAAGGCGGATATGTCGGGCATGAGTATGCCGATGTCGTCGATGACTAAACCGGTAGCGGCGCCCGCCAAACCGGTGCGTAATAACGCCGCCGATGCCGACTGGGATCGCGTGCTGCATGCGGCGCGTCAGGATGGACTGAGCGCGGCTAAGCTCGAATTGCGTCAGCCAAAAAGCGCCGAAAAAGCGTGGGCGGTGACGGAAATCGATCGCAGCTGGCCAACGCACGTGGATGCGGTGTCGGTGAATCCGCAGGACTTTAGCGTGGTCGATCACGTCTACTTTGCCAGTTTCCCGCTGGTGGCGAAGCTGACGCGCTGGGGCGTTGATGCGCACATGGGCGTGCTGTTTGGTTTGCCTAATCAGCTGTTGCTGGCGTTCTTTGGCCTCGGTTTGTGCAGCATGATTGTATTCGGTTATCGCATGTGGTGGATTCGTCGGCCAAAAGATGTGGAAGCGAATCCGGCGCAAACCCTGACCGAAACCTGGATGGCGTTACCGCATTACGCCAAAGGTGCCTGGTTGATGCTGGCGCTGGCGCTGGGTTATGCGCTGCCGGTGATGGGCGCGAGTTTGCTGGCGTTCCTGCTGCTGGACATCCTGCGCTGGCGTAAACAGCAACGCGCCCCGCTCGATGAAGCCGCGCTGCTGGCCTCACAGCAATCTCCGCTGGGCATCATTCGCGCGCGATTTGCCGTGAAGCGTAAAGAGATGCGCTACTTCCTGCGGGGTTTGTTTATTCTGGCGCTGATTGTCGGCACGGTGATGAGCAATGCGATTATCGGCGGCGTCATCGATCAATATGGCATTCCGTTCAGCCACTGGTCGCTGACCATGTACATCACGCAGGGCTTTATGATTGCGTTGTACACCACGGTGTTTACCGCACTGACGTCAATTCCGCTGTGGTATTTCTTCCTCGGCGAAAAGGATGATCGAGGCTGATTTCGTAGGGTCGCCATTCATGGCGACCTTATTACCAACCGCACCCTGTTAAAAATCCGCCTTCAACACCACGCGATAATTCGCTTTCCCGGCGCGCAGATGTTCCAGCGCTTTATTCACCTGCGACATCGGGAACGCTTCCACTTGCGGCGCAATATCAGTACGCGACGCCAGCTTCAGCAACGCCCGCAATTGGCCCGGTGAACCGGTTGACGATCCGGTTAACGCGCGGTCACCGACAATCAAACTAAACGCCGGCACTTCAAACGGCTTCATCACCGCGCCCACGGTATGGAACGCGCCACGGCGCGCCAGCGCCTGATAGTATGGCTTCCAGTCCAGATCCACCGCCACGGTGCTGATGATCAGATCAAACTGCCCTGCCAACTCGCTCAGCGCCTGCGGATCGCGGCTGTTTACCACCCGATCGGCACCCATCGCTTTAATCGAATCGGTTTTCGCGGCTGAAGAACTGAACGCCGTAACGTGCGCGCCCATCGCCCGCAGCAGTTTGATCGCCATATGGCCTAAACCACCAATGCCGATCACGCCGACGCGGCTGGTGGCGGAGATGTTGTGCATCAGCAGCGGTTTAAACACGGTAATGCCGCCGCACAGCAACGGCCCGGCGGTGGCGATATCCAGCGCGTCCGGCAGTGGAATCACCCATTGCCAGTTAGCGCGCAGGTGGCTGGCAAAGCCGCCGTGATTATTGATGGTGGAGGTTTTGCCGTTTTCACAATTCACCTGATCGCCTTCGATACAGGCATCGCAGTGCTGGCAGCTTTTCGCCGTCCAGCCAATGCCCACGCGCTGGCCGATGTGCAGCCCTTTGTTTTGCGCCGCATCACCCAAAGCCACCACGCGGCCAATCACTTCGTGACCCGCAATCAGCGGATAGCGCGAGCCGCCCCATTCGTTATCGATCATCGACAAATCGGAATGGCAGACGCCGCAATAATCCACCGCGACCTGCACATCTTCAGCGGCCAGTGGACCGGCATCATATTCGTAAGGCACCAGCGCCTCACCCGCTTGCAGAGCGGCATAGCTGGAAATTTTCATTGCTGTCCTCGATTTGGATTGGCTGACAGCAGTTTATCAAAGCGATGCGTAATTATATGCCGAACAATCAGGGGATTAAGATAGTGAATGCTGTTTGGAAGGGAGGTGCGATAGGTAAATCGGTGCGCATTATTGCGCACCGAACAACGTATTAAAAATCTGCTTTCAACACTACGCGGTAATTGGCTTTACCGGCGCGAACGTGATCCAGCGCTTCGTTGATTTTGGACATTGGGAACTCTTCCACCTGCGGCGCGATATCCGCACGCGATGCCAGTTTCATCAGTGAACGCAGCTGGCCTGGTGAACCGGTAGAAGAACCGGTCACCGCGCGATCGCCCATAATCAGGCTGAACGCCGGCACTTCAAACGGCTTCATCACTGCGCCGACGGTGTGGAATTTACCGTGCGGAGCCAGCGCCTGGAAGTACGGTGCCCAGTCGAGATCCACTGCCACCGTGCTGATGATCAAATCAAACTGCCCAGCCAGCGCGTTAAGCGCCTGAGGGTCGCGGCTGTTGACCACGCGGTCCGCGCCCATCGCTTTGATCGACTCGGTTTTGCTGGCGTTGGAGCTGAATGCCGTCACTTCCGCACCCATCGCACGCAGCAATTTAATCGCCATGTGGCCCAGACCGCCAATGCCGATGACGCCAACGCGGCTGGTTGCGGTGACATGATGCATCAACAGCGGTTTGAATACGGTGATGCCGCCACACAGCAGCGGGCCCGCCGAAGTGTAATCCATCGCTTCCGGCAGCGGGATCACCCATTGCCAGTCGGCACGCAGATGGCTGGCAAAACCGCCTTTGTTCATGATGGTTGGCACCGAACCGTTTTCACAGTTGACGTGCTCGCCATTGATACAGGCGTTACAGTGCTGGCAGCTTTTGGCCGTCCAGCCGATGCCCACGCGCTGGCCCACTTTCAGGCCTTTGTTTTGCGCCGCGTCGCCTAAGGCGCTGATGCGACCAATCACTTCGTGGCCGGCAATCACCGGGAACGAGGAGATGCCCCACTCGTTATCAATCATCGACAAATCTGAGTGACAAACACCGCAGTAATCGACCTCAACCTGCACCTCTTCAGCAGCCAGTTCACCAGCTTCGTACTCGTGAGGCACCAGCGCTTCACCCGCGTTCAAGGCGGCATAACTTTTGATTTTCATTACTGTCCTCTGTATCCAGGTTTTTGACAGGGCAAGTCTAGCAGAGCGTGTTTCCCGCTCTTGACCATAAATCCGTCACTTAGCCGCTTTAACGCGTTTAAACCGCTGAAAAGCATCAAGGGTTAAAGCGGATCGTGATTAATCGGCGTGCGATAGGCGACGCGCGCCTCTTCAATCAGTTGGCTGGCAGTTACCGTCGGCGGCAAGCGCGTCAGCACTCTGCTCGCTTGCCAGTAACACAACACCATTAATTCATCGGATTCGCTCTCCGCCATCTCCAACAGCCGCTCGCGCAGAGTGGGAACGTCCAGCGTTTGATGTTCGTCCATTAACTCAGCAATGGTTTCGTTGAGAACCTGATGAATGATTTTCCAGGAGAGATTGGCAAACACATTGAACCTCGATGCTCTTAACGTTTGGCTCCAGGCAAATGAACTAAAAATGCTACAAGTAAGAAGATTGAAACAGGATTAACTATAGCCGCTTATTTTCTGTGCAAAGCTGCTGCGAGCCGAGTTTCTTGTAGCTCGCGGATCTATAAAACGATTTTTCTTTCGCCACATTTGCAGCAATCGAATGGCTTTGTAACAAAAAAGCACAAGCCCGCACTGGCTGTCCACGCAGCGCTTTGCCAAAGTAAGGCAACTTTTATCGCTGCAACAGGGAATTACCATGAGCCAATCCACCGCATTACACGCCGATCCGCTGGTTTGGGGCCACGGCCCGAAAGTGTTTGAAGTATTTCTGGAACCGACCTGCCCGTTCTCCGTTCGCGCATTTAACAAGCTCGACGCGCTGCTGCAATTAGTGGGTGAAGAGAAGATGACGTTAAAAATCCGTTTGCAATCACAGCCATGGCATATGTATTCCGGCGTGATTGTGCGCTACATCCTTGCCGCCTCTACCTTGCCTGAAGGCAAAGCAGCAGCTAAAAAGGTGCTGCAAGCGGTGGCCGATCATCGTGAAGAGTTTGAGTTTACCGATCACAGCCACGGCCCGAATATGGATGCCACGCCGAATCAGATTCTCGATCGACTGGAGCAGTACAGCGGCGTTAACGCGCGCGAACCGTTCCTGCGTGCCGAACTGCAGAATGAGATTAAATGGCACAGCAAATATTCACGGCAAAATGGCATCCACGTTTCACCAACCTTTATTACCAACGGTTTGGTGCAGCTGGATATCGGCAGCGGCGACGAGATTGAATCCTGGGCCAAACGCATTCTCGCCTAAGCGCGTCGGCCCGTTGTGGCGGGCCTTTGGTATGATTTCGCAATAGATTTTCGCTTGCACTGCTTGCCTCAATTCCGATAATCGCTATCTACCTAATTATATAGCGAGAAAGGGAATGCGATTTACTCACCTCACCGCGCTGCTGCTCACTGCCGGCGCGGGCTTTAGTCTGCATGCACAAGCGGATACCGATATCCGCGTGACCTACGCCGGTTCAATGGGCAAAGTGATGGACCAATCATTAGGTCCAGCCTTTGCTAAACAAAATAACGGCACGTATGAAGGTCAGGGCCAGGGCGCTTATGGCATGGCGCGCTTGCTGGCGAGCAAAAAAATCACCGCCGATGTGTTCGTTTCCATCACGCCGGGGCCGATGCAGATCCTGAAAGATGCTGGATTGATTGATGATGCGATCCCGGTGGCAAGCACCAGCATGGTGGTGGCGTATAGCCCGAAAGGAAAATACGCGCAGCAGTTCGCGCAGGCCAAAGGTAGCGACGCCAGCTGGCTGAAGGTGCTGGCAACACCGGGCATTAAGTTTGGTCGCACCGATCCAATCAACGATCCAAAAGGTCAGAACATCATCTTTACCCTGCTGCTGGCCGAGAAGTATTACCAGCAGCCGGGCATTGCCGATAAAATTATGGGCGGCTATCAAAATCCGGCACAAACCCACCTGGAAGGCGGCCTGCTAACACGGCTGGAAAGCGGCCAGGTTGATGCCGCCGCCGGTTACGAGAGCGAAGTGATCTCCGCGCATCTGCCGTATGTGGCACTGCCCGACGAGATTAATCTGAGCAATCCGGCGATGGCGAAGCAGTGGTACGACAAGGTGAGTTTCAGTGTGAAAGACAGCGCGGGCAAAGACAAAGTGCTGCACACGCAGCCGCTGGTTTACTACGCCGCCGTGTTGAAAAATGCGCCGCACGGCGCTGCAGCCGGCAAAGCCTTTGTCGATTTCATGCTGAGTCAGCCGGGTCAGGCGCTGTTTAAACAGAATGGCTATGCCGCGCCGAAAGGCGGTTCGATCTACCCATAATGAAAACCCGTCACGCCACCGCGCTGTGGCTGTCACTGCCAGCACTGCTGTTGCTGGCGGTGCCTTTTCTCACGCTGATTGGCGTCACCAACTGGCAGCATCTGCAACTGGCGTGGGGCGATGGCAATGCTATCGCTACGTCGCTCGGTTTGGGTGTGATCGCGCTGTTGCTGATTTTTGTCAGTGGATTGCCGCTGGCATGGTGGCTGTCGCAGGCGCGCGGTCGGATGCGATTAATCGTCGAACTGCTGGTGATGATCCCACTGCTGACGCCGCCGCTGGCGATGGGGATTTTGTTGGTGAGCGCTTACGGGCCGTATAGCTTGCCGGGCGAACTGTTGGGGAAGTTTGGCTGGACGCTGGTGAATAATCCGGCCGCGTTTATTCTGGCGCAATGGTACGGCGCGTTGCCCTACTTCGTCACCACCGCACGTTCGGCGTTTGCCGGTGTGCCAAAGCCGATTCTGGAAGCGGGCCGCACATTGGGCGCGTCGCCGTGGCAGCGTTTCTGGCGTCTATCGATCCCACTTGCTGCGCCTGGACTGGCAACCGCCAGCGCACTGGCGTGGGCGCGTGCCATGGGCGAGTTTGGCATCGTGATGATCTTCGCCTATTTCCCGCAGGGCATGCCGGTTCAGCTATATAACAACCTGCAAAATAACGGCATCGACGCGGTGTATGTGCTGCTGTGGTTGATGCTGCTGTTTACCTTGCCAATGCCGCTGATCTGTTTTGCGCTGTTGCGCCGCATGTAACCAGGTCGCCATGAATGGCGACCCTACACTTTGTTATAACGCTTTCAGCGCATCCATCGCGCAGGCTTCATCCAGATTGCCGCCTGGCGCGCCGCCAATGCCGATTGCGCCAATTACCTGATCGCCGCTTTTCACCGGCACACCACCCGCCAACAGTAGGAAGCCAGGAATATCACGCATATTCTGCGCACCAGCATTATTCTGCGCCGCTTCCATTACTTTACCGCTTGGGTTTTTGGTGCTGAGCGCGGTGTAGGCTTTCATCTGGCTGGCTTCCACGGTGTGCGGACCGGCGTTATCCATGCGCTGCACCGCTTTTACCACACCGGCACGATCAACCACGGTCACGGCAACGTTGTAGTTTTTCGCCGCGCACGACTGAATCGCGGCGCTCGCCAGCTTCTGTGCATCAGCCAGTGAAAGGTTGGATTCGGTTAATGCAGCGTGGCTGCCGAAGGAAACAAAGGCCGCCGCAGCGGCAATCAGAGAAAGGCGGATGTTCATGTGTCACTCCTGTTTAATAGTGAGTGACACTTTAAAGCGCGGCAGAGAAAAGAAATATTCGGGCGATTACCCGTTCATCCAGGTAGTTATACCTGGTTCAGCTGCTGCCAGGCGTGAATCAGTTGCGCGAGATTATTGAGTTCCAGTTTGGCAAACACTGCCGCACGATGCGCTTCCACGGTGCGCGGTGACAGCGATAAATCACGCGCGATCTCTTTGCTGGTTTGCCCGGCAATCATCAGCTGCATCACTTCAGTTTCACGCGCCGATAGCAGCGCAAACCGCGCCTGCAATCCCTGTTGTGACTGCCAGCGCTCGGCGCGTTGTTCACTCTCGTTGAATGCCAGATGAATGGTTTCCAGCAGCGGTTCTATATCCAGCGGCTTGGTGTAGAATTCAAACGCGCCCTGACGAAATGCGCGACGACAGGCATCAATAGTGCCGTGACCGGTCATGATGATCACCGGCAGCAGCGGATGGCGATCGCCCTGCTCTGCCAGCCAGCTCAGGCCGCTAATACCCGGCATGCGCACATCCAGTAGCAAACAGCCGCGCAGCGGTTCCTGCGCTTGCGTGGCCGCTTCAAATGCGGCCAGATCGGCAAAATCGGCCACGTCATATTCCAGCGTTTTAAGCAGAAAACCGAGCGATTCACGCACGGACAAATCATCATCCACTAACCAAACCTTTGCGACCATTCCGTTACTCCGCCAGTTGGAAAATTAAGGTAATCTCCGCGCCGCCTGCAGCGCGATTTGCCAGCCGCAGCTGGCCGTTCATGCGTAACATCAAGCTCTCGACCAGCGTCATGCCTAACCCCATGCTGTTGGCGCGCGAGCTGTAAAACGGCATGCAAGCCTGCGCTAATCCTTCCGCAGAGAAACCGGGACCGTTATCGCTGATGATGATTTTGATGCCGTGTGGAACATGTTCCGATGCAATCTTCACCCACGCATCAGGGCGTCCTTGCTGCATGTGAATGGCGTTTTGCAACAGGTTGTGGAACACCTGTTCCAGCCACTGTGGATCGCTCAGCACTTTTGCCTGACCGTGCTGGAACTGCTGACGCAGCGCGACATCGCCATCATCCAGTTCCTGTTGCAGCAGCAGCGTCACGCGCCGCCAGATGGCTTCCGGATTCACAGCGCTCATCGCCACCGGACGTTCGCTCACAATGTCGCGAAAACGTTGCAGCAACGCGGCAAGGCGCTCGGTTTGCAAGCTCATCGCATTAAGCGCCTGTGGAAGATTTTCGTGTTTACCCTGCTTCAACAGTAACTGACTGCTATGCAACCAAGTGTTAATGGCGGTCAGCGGCTGATTGATTTCATGAATGATGCCGGCGGTGAACTCGCCCAGCGCTTCACGCCGCGTACGCTGGAAATAGTCCGCGCGCAGGCGCATCTCCACATGCTGACGCCAGTGACGCAACAGCCACCATCCCAAGCCGCCAATCACCAGCCATAACAGCAGCGCCAGCGTAAATGGCAGCATATGCAGCGCACGCCAGTCGGGATTGGCGCTGCCTTTCAGCAAGAACGGCTGATAGTGATTGATGAACGGTCGCTGCCATTGCCAACGCGCCGAGTCCGAATAGTTCGCTGTCTGCATGGCGGGCGGCGCGTGGATATGAAACGCCAGCGCCAGCGCCACATCCGAGGTTTGCAGGGCAAAGTGCAAATCGATCAGCATACGAATCTGGCGATAAGGATTGTAGAGCCAATAGCGCCCGCCGCTCACTTCTTCAAAACGTGGCGCGGTTAACGGACGATTTATGGTGTGTTCCAGCAGGACAAGCTGCGGAAATTTGCTCTGCAAAGCAGCGAGATCCTCATCGCCATTCAGCAGCGGCAGCAGCGTTTCGTTCTGCGTCTGAAAGGTCGCGAGGCGGTTAAATTGCTGATTAAAATGCGCTTCGCCCACACGCTGCTGTTGCAAAATTTGATCGGCAAATAACGCTATCAAGGTGATCAGCGTTAACAGTAGCCAGACCAGCCAATACCTTTTCATCCATGGTCGGTAAGTGTGCGGCATAGAATTCCGTGGTTATGCAGTAAAGAAGTACTCCAGCAAAGGAGGCCTGACTAAAGTCAAACGTTGTAACCCGCGCCGTATTGGGATTCAACGACTTTTCCCGGTCGGCGCGTGTTTTCAGAAGTCTGCCTGGCGCGCGGTAGCTGCTATTCGGACCACCAGATGCAACAGCAATGGCTTTGATGACGAGGAAATAAAGGGAAAACATAAGGCGCAGGAGAAATGCACCAGCTCACTCACATAGCTGGTGCACAGGGAAAGGGAATTGTTGTTAACTATTGCGCTGTAAGTGACTACTCACAAATGCGCGACAGCGCGCGGAGATGGGATCGCTGAACACTTGCTGTGGCGAACCGGCTTCTTCGATTTTGCCCTGATGCAGAAACACCGCTTTGTTCGAGACATCACGCGCAAAGCCCATTTCATGCGTGACGATAATCATGGTGCGCCCCTCTTCCGCCAGGCTGCGAATCACGCGCAGCACTTCGCCCACCAGCTCGGGATCAAGCGCTGAAGTCGGCTCATCAAACAGAATCGCCTTCGGCTGCTGCGCCAGCGCACGAGCAATCGCCACGCGCTGTTGCTGACCACCCGAAAGCTGCGATGGCCACGCGTTGCGCTTCTCGTACAAACCCACTTTTTGCAGCAGCGCTTCAGCCTCTTCAATCGCCTCTTTGCTGCTGCGCTTCTGCACATGAATCGGCGCTTCGATGATGTTCTGCAATACAGTTTTATGCGGCCACAGATTGAAGCTCTGGAAGACAAAACCGAGTTGCATGCGCATCAGCTTGATGCGGCGCTGCTGCTCGCGGCTGAGCTTCTCGTCGGGATTATCGATAGTGACCACTTCGTCACCCACCGCAATCTCCCCGCCCTGCGGCACTTCTAAGAATGGAATGCAGCGCAACAAGGTACTTTTGCCTGAGCCGCTGGCACCGATTAGCGAAATCACGTCGCCATCCTGCGCCGTCAGGCTGATATCGTGCAGCACTTCGTGCCCGCTATAACTTTTTCTGAGATGACTCAGGGCGATAGTGGGTTTACTCATGGACGTGCTCCAACGTGATAAGGGGACAAACGGCGCTCCAGCAGCGCCACCGCTTTACTCACCAGCACGGTCAGTAGCAGATAGATAATCGCCGCGCTGATAAACACTTCCAGCGCGCGGAAAGTCTCAGAGACAATGGAATCAGCGATGCCGGTCATCTCCATCAGACTGATGGTGCTGACCAGCGAGGTCGATTTAATCATCGAGATAATTTCATTGCTGTAAGCCGGCAAAGCCTGGCGCACCGCCAGCGGCAGCGTGATGCGACGTAGCGTGGTGAAGCGCGACATGCCGCTCACTTTGGCCGCTTCCAGCGACTGCACGCTCACCGCGTTAAGCCCACCGCGCAGAATCTCCGAGGTGTACGCCGCATCATTAAGCACCAGCGCAATCAAACCGCACCAGTAAGGATCGCGCAGCAGCGGCCACAGCACGCTTTCGCGCACCGCTGGCAAGCTGCCGAGGCCGTAATAGATCATGAAGATCTGAATCAGTAGTGGCGTGCCGCGAAACACCCAGACGTAGAAACGGGTAACGTAGCTTCCGAAGCGATTCTGCCGCAGCAGATTGAGCAGCAGTGCCAGCACGCCGCCACCCAACAACGATAACAGCGCCAGATTGAGCGTGAGCGGCAGGCCGCGCAGCAACGCAGCTAAGGTGTGCTGCAGGAAAGTGACATCCATCGTGGCTCCTTACAACCGCGCGCGTTGTTGCCCGCGCATGGCCACTTTTTCCACATAGCGGAAAACAAAATCGGAACAGGTGGTGATGATCAGGTAGATCACCGCGCCAACGCTGTAGAAGAAGAACGGCATTTGTGTCGAGTTCGAGGCGGTGGAGATCTGGTTCATGGTTTCCACTAAGCCGGTGACCGAAACCAGCGCCGACTCTTTGATTACCGATTGCCACTGATTTCCCATGCCCGGCAGCGCGGTTTTCAGCGCC
This sequence comes from Pantoea sp. SOD02, assembly GCF_024707505.1. Classification (GTDB taxonomy): domain Bacteria; phylum Pseudomonadota; class Gammaproteobacteria; order Enterobacterales; family Enterobacteriaceae; genus Pantoea; species Pantoea symbiotica. The sequence continues at coordinate 900,208 of NZ_CP102605.1, forward strand.
TGCGGCACAATCATGCGGCGGAACAGCATCAAACGGCCCATGCCGGTGACCGTTGCGGCTTCCAGCGTGCCTTTCGGGATCGCGTATAACGCGCCGCGGAACACACTACTTTGATAGGCGCCGGAGATCAGGCCGATGGCAATCGCACCCGCTACAAAGCCGTTCACATCAAACGGTCCTTGTAGGCCAAGACTTTCCCCGACAAACGACACCACCTGACGTCCACCAAAATAGAACAGGTAGATCACCAGCAGCTCCGGCACACCACGAAACAGCGTGATGTAGCCGTTGGCGAGGCGCTGTTGCCAGCGCCCGCCACCAATCTGCATCCAACACAACAGGCTGCCGAGAATTGCGCCCAGCATCCATGCACATAATGAAACGGTGACGGTCACCGTGGCGGCGTTAAGCAACACGCCGCCCCAACCTTCGTCACCAAAACCTAAGATTTGCCAATCAATAGCCATAAGCGCCTGGAATTACTCTTTAGGTGCGACGTTTTCGCCGAACCATTTTTCAGACAGCTGCTTCAGCGTGCCATCTTTGATCATTGAATTTAACGCGTTATCCAGCGCCGCCTTCAGCTCAGGATTGTTTTTCTGAATCGCGATGGCTGAACCCTGGCCCAACACGCCGCCCGAGAAACCGTAACCGGTGCTGTTAACGGTATCCGCATGCTTTTTCACATAGGCATTCAGGTTGGTGCGTGACGCCATTACTGCATCAACGCGGCCGTTCAGCAGATCGGCGAAGGTTTCCGGTCCGGCCTGATAAGTACGAATCGTTGCCACATCCGCCAGATATTTGTTGAGGAAGTCAGCCTGAATGGTGGCAACCTGCACCGCGATGGTTTTGCCTTTGAATTTGGCTTTCAATGCATCGATAGATTTGGTCATGCCAGCTTCGTCATCCGCCAGCACCACTTCGCCATTGCCTGGCAAGGTATCAACCGCGCTGCCCTTCAGAGTGACGAAACCTGAAACACTCACGGTGTACTGGCGTGAGAAATCCACCACTTCTTCACGCTTCGGCGTGACGGTCACGGCATCGATCACCGCGTCATATTTGCCATCGACTAAACCCGGAATCATACCGGACCATTTCTGCGCCACGATTTCGTATTTGAAACCGGCACGTTTAGCGATTTCAGCCACCATATCCGGCTCATAACCAACGATTTTGCCGTTCGGCGTGGATTGGTTAAACGGCGGATAAGCAGCTTCAGTGGCGAATTTCAGCGTGCCAAAATCTTTTGCCTGCACCAGAGCGGAAGAGGCAAGCAGCAGCATGCCCACAGAAGCGGTAAACAGTCCTTTACGCATCATCAGAAAACCTCGAAGTTCGTTATTTTAAGAGAGTAAATCAATGGCTAAACGGGCTAATGCCTGCGTGCCGGCATGGATACTGCGCTCGTCGGGTTGGTAATCCGAATTATGCAGATGGTCGTCGCGTCCCGGTGCGCCGGATCCAATGTGGATCTGGCAACCTGGCGCGCGCTCGGTAAACAGCGAGAAATCTTCAGCACCAAAGCTGGCGCTCGGCTTGGCAACAATGGCTTTACCAAACTGATGCGACAAAATCGGTTCCAGCGCATCAATCAGCGCATCGTCGTTCATTAACGGCGGTACGCCGCGCTGGTAATTGACCTCAACGCGCAAATTCAGCGACAGCGCGACGCCCGCGCAAATACGTTTGAACGCCTCTTCGATATGCGCACGCGCCGCCGGTGATTTGGCGCGTACCGTGCCCTGAATCAGGCAGCTATCGGAAATGATGTTGTGCGTGCTGCCGCCATGAATGTGGCCGATGGTCAGCACCGCCGAGTTGGCGGGATCGAGCTCGCGCGAAATAATGGTTTGCAGCTGGCTCACCAGATTGACGGCGGCAATGATCGGATCGGTTCCCATATGCGGACGGGCGGCGTGCGTTGATTTACCGTGCACCACCACATCAAACTCGTCGCTGGAGGCGGTACTAGCACCGCGCGTTAAGCCAATTTCCCCGGCGGCCAGTTCCGGTTTGTTGTGCAGCGTAATGGCAAGATCGACGCCATCTGCCGCGCCATCGGCGATCATCGCTTCGGCACCGCTATCGGGCGTCTCTTCTGCTGGCTGGAAAATCAATCGCAAAGTGCCATGCAACTGTGCGCGGTAGTGCGGCACAATCGCCGCCACGCCGAGCATCGTCGCGGTGTGAATATCGTGGCCGCAGGCGTGCATTTTGCCGGGATATTGGCTGCTGAAAGGTAAACCGGTTTGTTCATGGATTGGCAATGCATCCATATCCGCGCGTAACAGCACGGTTTTACCAGGATGCGCGCCGACAATATCAGCCATCACGCCGGTTCTGCCGACGCCGGTTTTCGGCGTCAGACCCAGGCGCAGCAGCTCCTGCTCAACGATGTGCGCAGTACGGACGGTGTCGAAACCCAGCTCCGGATGCGCGTGAATGTCACGGCGAATGGCGATGAGATGCGCCTGCATGCTTTCGCTTTTGGCGCTGATGTCCCTGGCTAAAACATCTTTATGAGCGGTCATATGCAAAGATCTTTTTTCAGGCGCGAGCCTGGCCTTTATGGCATTTTTATTAAAATTGACTCTGTATTTATTCACAGCATTCGACAGAATGCAACGCGCAATCCGTCGCTTTACTTGCTGAATTTTCGCGATATTTTGCTAATTCACTGCCTTGACAGGATAAAACCCCACATCTGCATCATTAAGCAGTTATAACATTCATGATCCCATACGGATCATCAGTTTTACTGATTTCGTTATTGAACAATAATCAGCCGCTAACCTGCGCTAAAAGCCAATCGCGCACCGCCATCATCGGCGCTTGTTCGCGCGGACGGCGCGGCCACACCAGATACCAACCGGCATCAATGGTCATTTGCTGCGCAAACGCGGGCACCAAACGTCCGCTGGCCAGATCGTTCTGCACGAAATGCGGGCTGGTGAGCGCAATGCCCTGCCCGCTGATCGCCGCTTCCAGCGCCAGCGCGGTTTGATTGAAACGCAGGTGATGCTGATGATGCAGCGATACATGCGGGAAGATAAACGCCAGAAATGCGGGCCAAAGATGATGACCATCGTGCAGCAACACGTAGCGCAGGCAGTTATCGCTTTCGGCCGGATCGCCCAGCTCTTCAAGCAGCGCCGGACTCACCACCGCTAATACCGTTTGGCTAAACAGTAAAGTGGCATCCAGACCCGCGCCAAACGGCGGCCTGCCGTAGCGCACTGCTAAATCGACGCCTTCATGATGAAACTGCACCAGCCGCTCAGAAGCTAATACGCGCAGATCGATATCCGGCCACGCGGCGGTAAAACCCGGTAAGCGCGGCAGCATCCAGCGGCTGGCAAAGGTGGGCGTTACGCTCAACGTTAAGCGATTCGGTTCCGGACGCAGCGTGCGCGTGGCTTCATCGATCAGTTCAAACGCCTGACGGATGCTGACTGCATAACCTGCACCCGCGCCGGTCAGCGCCAGCGTGCGCGGCAATCGATCAAACAATTTCAGCCCAAGGCTGGCTTCCAGACCGCGAATTTGCTGTGCCACCGCGCCCTGCGTCACGCCTAACTCTTCCGCCGCCAGGCGAAAATTCAAATGGCGCGTCACCGCTTCAAACACTTTCAACGCATTAAGCGGCGGCAGCTCGCTGAATCCCTGGCTCATCCTGTAGTTTTCCTATCGTCAATTGGCAAACAGACTGACTCTCTGCTGCCGAAAATACCTTTTATACTGGATTTAATCGATTTTTAATTAACAGGAAGATCAATAATGACAGTAGAAAAAGTGGCAGTAATCGTCGCCGGTGGCAGCGGCATGGGTGCAGCAGTAGCGGAGAAACTGGCGAGCGACGGCTTTAAAGTGGCGATCCTCTCTTCATCCGGCAAAGGTGAAGCGCTGGCGGAGCGGCTGGGTGGCTTGGGCGTGACGGGTTCCAATCAATCCGTTGAAGATCTGCAGAAGCTGGTGGATCAAACGCTGGCGCGCTGGGGACGCATTGATGTGCTGGTGAACAGCGCCGGTCATGGTCCGCGCGCGCCGATTCTGGAATTAACCGACGAGCAGTGGCAGCTCGGCATGGAAACCTACTTTTTGAATGTGGTGCGCGCCACGCGTCTGGTCACGCCAATCATGCAGAAACAGGGCGGCGGCAGCATTATCAACATCTCATCCGCGTGGACGTTCGAGCCAACCGATATGTTCCCAACCTCAGCGGTGTTCCGTGCCGGGCTGGCATCCTTCACCAAAATCTTCGCCGATACTTACGCGGCCGATAACATTCGCATCAACAATGTGCTGCCTGGCTGGATCGATAGCTTGCCGAAAACCGATGAACGTCGCGACAGCGTGCCATTACAGCGCTATGGCACTTCTGCAGAAGTGGCAGCAACCATCGCCTTCCTGGCATCGCCCGGCGCGGCCTATATTACCGCTCAGAATATTCGTGTTGATGGCGGCGTAACGCGTAGCGTGTAGTAAGAAAAATCTCTCAATGTAGCCGTGAATAGCCTCCTGACTTTCACGGCTTTCTGTTTTACTACCGTTTATTTATCAAGCAAAAAACAAGACTGGTCTTGTCGATTTTACCCCTCAAAAAAAGTCAGAATGTTCTTATTCGCTGACAGAACTTTCCTGCTTCAGCTCGCTTACTTACTTTTATGAACATTTTGATTTGAGGTCGCTATGCAATCGATTTTACGTGCTCGTATGTCTACTCTTTTCACCGCACAACGCCATCAGGTTTGGCAACTGATGTTTACCGGCTGTGCTGCCTTCTGGATTTTATTAGTGGTTGCCATCATGAGCATTCGCTAAGTTAATGCGCCTGTAATCGGCCGGACAGCTGCTCCGGCGGTAACAACTCAAACGCCCGCTTCATTTCTCGCGCCTCTTCTGCCGGACTGCGACCAAACATCCGTTTGAACTCACGATTAAACTGCGAATCACTTTCATAGCCGACGCGCGCTGCTGCGCCCGCGGCGGTGAGATTGTCGCGGATCATCATTAAACGCGCCTGATGCAACCGCAGCGATTTTAGATATTGAATCGGCGAGGTTTGCGTCACCGTTTTAAAATGCAGATGGAAGCGCGGCACGCTCATGCCGGCTTCATTTGCCAGGTGTGGCACATCCAGCGGCTGACGCCAGTCGGCATGGATGCGCTGCAAAGCACGCGCGATACGACCAAAATGGCCTTGATAGGTTAACGCCGCACGCACCGCGCCGCCCTGCTCGCCCATCAATACGCGAAAACAGATCTCTTCAACGCGCGCCGGTCCCAACACTTTGGCTTCAAGCGGATCACTCAACGCTTCCAGCAAACGCAGCGTGCTCTCCGCCAGCGTTTCATTGATCGGTGTTGAGATGATGCCCGCCGGCGTAGCGGTTACCGCCGTTTCACTGTTGGCCAGTTGCGCCACCAGCCGCGCCACCATGGCAACATCCAAACGTATGGCGATGCCCAACAACGGCTCTTCTGATGTGGCTTCCGTCTCAGCAGAAAACGGCAGCGGCACCGACAACACCAGATAATGTTGCGCGTCGTAGCGATACATTTTGTCTGCAAGAAACGCGCGTTTCGATCCCTGACAAATAATGATGATGCTCGGCTCATACAATACCGGCGTGCGCGCCCACTGCCGATCGGCGCGCATAAAGCGCACACTATCGAGCAGCGATTCGGTATAGCCTTCCTGGCGTGCCAGCTGGCTGAGTAAAGCGCAGGTGCGCTGTTGCACGGTGTGTGGCATGAACAATTTCCTCAGAGAGATTCAGGCAAAGCATAGCTGTGTAAATCGTGGTTGCACAATGCACACGAGAGAATCAGGCAATGATGCGCCACAATCCGGTCTGTTGCGCACTGCATGATTTATCAACAATAGCCTCGTCAACTCAAAGAGGAATGCATCATGAACACAGTTAAGAAAGTGATTATTTTGACGGGTGCCAGCAGCGGCATTGGCGAAAGCATTGCACGTCATCTGGCGCAACAAGGTCATCAGCTGGTGCTCGGTGCGCGCCGTACCGATCGTCTGCAGGCGTTATGTGATGAATTGCGTTTTGGCGGCGCAAGCGTGGATTATCTCGCCACCGACGTCACCCAGCGCGCCGATACACAGCAGCTGGCCGATTTTGCGCTGGAAAAATATGGCCGTATTGATGTGATGATCAACAATGCGGGCGTGATGCCGCTGTCACCGATGAGCTCAATGAAAGTAGATGAATGGGACTTGATGCTCGACGTCAATATTCGCGGTGTGCTGTATGGCATTGCTGCGGTGCTGCCGACCATGCAAGCGCAGCAGTTTGGTCACATTATTAATATCGCCTCCATTGGCGCACTGACCGTTTCGCCGACTGCCGCCGTGTATTGCGCCACCAAGTTCGCCGTACGCGCCATTTCCGATGGCCTGCGCCAGGAATCGCAGCATCTGCGGGTTACGGTGATCAATCCTGGCGTGGTGGAATCTGAACTGGCGGATATCATCAGCGATAACACCGCGCGTGAAGCGATGAAGAGCTATCGCCAGATTGCCCTCAAGCCGGAAGCGATTGCCAAAGCGGTGAGTTGGGCCATCGATCAGCCTGGCGAGGTGGATACCAGTGAAATCACCGTGCGCCCTACTGCCAGCGCACATTAAGCGGTAAAACCTGTGGCGATTTCAGGCTGAAATCGCCAGTTTTCTCAGTCACGCTCGAGCCGCGCTGCGGCACTTTCGGTCGCTGCACGTCGACGAGCAATAAAATCCTGCATCTGGATTTTTGCCGCCGCCAACTGTTCCGGCGATGCGCTGCGTGGCGAACCGGAATGGAATGGCGGCGCCGGATCGTACTCCATCTGCAACTGGATATTTTCCGCTGTCTCACGTCCAAGCAGCTCTTCCGCCACGGTTAAAGCGAAATCAATGCCCGAGGTGACGCCCGCGCCAGTGATGCGGTTGCGATCGCGCACCACACGTTCCGCTACCGGCGTGGCACCGAGCAAGCTGAGCTGATCAAGCGAACCCCAATGTGACGTCGCGCGATATCCCTGCAATAAACCCGCTGCACCTAACACCAGCGAACCGGTACACACCGATGTCACCCACTTGGCGTTTTCCGCCATGCGACGCACGAAATCCAGCGTTTCGTCATCCTCCATCAGCGCAATTTGTCCGGGACCGCCGGGAACGCAGATCAGATCGAGTTGAGGACAATCGTTAAAGGTCACGGTTGGCACGATTGCCAGGCCGCGATCTGACATCACCGGCTGACGATCTTTCCAAATCAGATAGTTGTTAACGTTGGGCATGCGGGCAAACACTTCCCACGGACCGGTGAGATCGAGTTGCGTGAGGTTGGGGAACAGCAGAAGACCAATATTAAAGGACATCTTTCACTCCGGGTTGCAGGAAGTTGTGCAAAAAATGCAGGCATTTAACGTTTATAGCCAACCGGCCTTTTTCAGCCGCCACCACATTACGCAGCAGATAACGACGGTTACGCCCACCACTGCGGGATAACCAAAGTGGGTGTGCAGCTCCGGCATATCGGGGAAGTTCATGCCGTACATGCTGAAAATGATGGTCGGCACAATCAGGATCGCCCCCCAACCAGCGAGCTTTTTATTCACTTCGCTTTGCTGCACTGACACCAGCGCCAGATTGACCTGCATCGCGCTGGTAAGCATTTCGCGCATATCTTCCGCATCGATCATCACGTGATGCGCGTGATCCTGCACGTCACGCAGATAGGCACGCAGATTTTTCGGGATGATATCTTCGTGGAAACGCACCAGCTGCTGGCAGATTTCGGTCACCGGCAGCGCCGCGTTACGCAGTGCCAGCAGTTCACGACGCAGATGATAAACGTTCTGCAGCGCATCGCTGTCGAAACGTGTGGTGAACATGCCCTGTTCCAGCCCACTAATGCGATCGTTGAGGGATTCGGTGATTTTGCTGTAGTTATCAACGATAAAATCGAGGATGCAATAGAGTGCATAACCCGGTCCTTCACACAGTAGCGCGTGATTCTTTTCGGCTTTGGTGCGGATGTCTGCATAGCCTTCCGAAGAACCGTGACGCACAGTGATCAGGAAGTTTTTGCCGAGGAAAAAGTGGGTTTCGCCGAAAGTGATGCGCTGCTGCTCGTCCATGTGGGCGGTTTTCACCACGATAAATACCGAATCGCCATATTGCTCGATTTTCGGTCGCTGATGTGCCACCAGCGCATCTTCAATCGCCAGTTCATGCAGGCTGAACTCCTGCTGCAGCGTCTGCATAAAAGCCGGTTCGGGTTGGTACAAACCCATCCAGACGAAGGATTTCTCTTCTTTCAATACTTCACTGATATCGGCGATATCGACATGCTCTTCGCGCTTGCCGTGGCGATACGCTACGCAGTTAATTACCATATTCGCGCGGTCCATGTTGTTTGCACTGTTTGTCATTTTAGCCTTAAAGCTCGCGGATCATTTCGACGCAGGGAAGGTCGGCTTGCGCCAGCGCCGAGGGATAGAGCGCTTCACGCACCACACGAAAACCGTGGCGCTGATAGAAGCCACTGGCGTTGGGCGTGGCGGCGAGCGTCAGTTGAGTAAAACCACGCTGACGCGCTTCATCGATAATTGCCTGCATTATCGCACTGGCATAACCTTTGCCATTGCAAACGGGCAGCGTAAAAATTGCTTCTACACTGCCGCTGTGCAGATCGAGAAACCCGGTCGCGGCGACGCCATATTCAGCATCGTCGACCACATAAAACGGGTTGCTTTTGACCGCCTCAAAATAGCCGTGCGGTAACGCATCGGGCGTCCATGCGCTAATAACATCTGCTGGATAAACGGCCTGGCAACCGTGGCGAATCGCAAGGTTGCGAATACGCCACAACGTGGCCGTTTCATCACAGCGGGCTAAACGCGGTTTCATACGTTTTCCTCTATGCTAGTAATCCGTGGAGTATCACAGTAACAAAACTCATCAGGAAGATAACGCCGATTCCGGCTACAAAAGGTTACGCCACCGAGTTCGCCCGCACGGTGATCGCTTATGGCTTAGATGAGTGCCAGCTTCCGGTGATTGATGCTGCGGTGCGCCCGGATCATTTCGCGTCACAGCGGGTGTTAGAGAAAGCGGGACTGCGCTGTTACGACCAGTTTCACGATGTTCCAGGCGCACCCGCCAGTTTATTATATGAATTACGCGCGCAAACCTGGCGCGATCAGGGCACGCCGAAGTAGCGTAGCAACGCGGTCATTAGCGCGGCACCGATAATTACCAGAATCAACGGTGTGCGCCGCCAGGCCAAAAACACCGCAAACAGTACACCGGCGATGCGCGCAACTCCGGCAAAATGTGTGCCTTCAAACAGCGCGGTGGTTACGGCTACCGCCAGCAGCAAAACCGTGGCGGCATCAGACAGCATGTTGCGTGCGCGATCCGACATCTGCATACGGCTGCCCAGACGATAACCGGCGAAACGGATCGCATAAGTGCCCACCGCCAGCAGCGCGATGCCGCCAATGATCAGGTTATTTTGCATTTTTACGCTCCCGCCAGCTCAGTAATCCCAGCAATGAAAACAGCACCGGCATGCCCGCTGGTACAAATGGCGTTGCCAGCACTGACAGCGCGGTGCCAAGCGTCGCGGGGATCAGCGTGCGACGCTGACGCAGCGCCGGGAAAATCAGGGCAATCAGGATCGCCGGGAACACCGCATCTAAACCAATGGCCGAAACATCGGGGATAAAGCGGCCGATCACCGCACCGCCAATCACCGACAGCGGCCAAATAGTGAAAATGCCCAAACCACAAATCCAGTACGCGGCACGACGCTGCGCCAGTTTTGGCTGGGAAATGCCAAATACCACGCTTTCATCGTTCATGATGTGGCATCCCAACAGACTGCGGCTGCCTTTGCCCACCAGATCTTTCACCGCAATGCCAAACGGCAGATGACGCGCGTTGACCAGCAAACCGGCCGCAGCTGCGGTCAGCGGACTGCCGCCGCCCGCCACAATGCCGATAAACAGGAATTCCGACGCGCCTGCCAGCACTAGCGTTGAGAGCGCAATGGGCACCCACAGCGGAAACCCTTCGGCCGCCGCTAGTGAACCGTAAGAAAGCCCGACAATACCGTCGGCCAGACAAACCAGGAATATGGCTTTTATTACTCCGCGATCAAGCGGCACTGCACCCAGACGCATCACAATTTGATCTCATATCGAACAGGAAAGCCGTTATAATGAACGCAGCAGAATTGTTTTACAAGACGAACAAATCGTTCGATATAAAGAACAGGAGAGGGTTTGACCACGCCAATTGATATTATTGCTGTCGGATTACTGCGCGAACGCCAGCGCGCAGGGCTTTCACTGACAGAAGTGGCGCGTCGCGCCGGGATCGCCAAATCCACGCTGTCGCAGCTTGAAGCGGGGAATGGCAATCCCAGCCTTGAAACATTGTGGGCGCTGTGTGTGGCGTTGAATATTCCTTTCGCGCGTTTGATGGAGCCGGAAGTGAAGCGTTTGCAGGTAATTCGTCGTGGCGAAGGTATGATCGTCTCAGCGGAGATGGCGGATTATCAGGCGGCATTGCTGGCAAGTTGCCCGCCCGGCGGACGCCGCGATCTCTATCTGGTCACCAGCCAACCGGGCGCGCCGCGCGACTCAAAACCGCATCCGCCGGGCTCGGTCGAACATGTAATTATCGCGCGTGGCCGTGCGCTGGTGGGACCGCGCGATGCGCCGGTCGAACTGCATCCGGGAGACTACATTTGCTATCCCGCCGACGAACCGCATGTATTCGAGGCTTTAGAGGCGGATACTATGGCGGTGCAATTGTCGGAGCAGAATTGAGCTTTGGTTGACCAGGTCGCCATAAATGGCGACCCTACATCAGCACGTTAGATTGCTCGTAGCGCGTTAATCAAAAGTGGCTGCTGTTCAATCAAATAAAGCATTTTTAGGGCTGGCCCTGTTGGGTTTCGGCGCTGCTGCTCCCAGCTGCGAATCAAATCCACACTGACACCCATCGCATCAGCAAACTCAGCTTGTTTAAGACCCGCATTTTTTCTGATGAGTTTTACATCGGGTAGCGCATGACGATGGACGCGGCTTGTTTCAGGGATTTCTTGTCCTTTCTCAATCGCGACCATCTCCTGCATGCTTTCAAGTAAATCGTTAAACAGTTTTTTGTCCATAAATTATCCCATTCTGGCAATGGCAGAATTACAAATTGATTTGCCTTGTGAAAACTTTAAGCATCGCCTTTTCATTCTCATTTAAATCGTCTTTAACGTTTTTAGGATAGATGAGCAGTAAATAAATTCTTCCCGACAGCAGTCTGGTGAAATAAATAATCCGTGTGCCACCTTGCTTGCCCATGCCTGAACGACTCCAACGGATTTTCTTACAACCGCCGGTATCTCTAATCGTGTCACCTAAATCGTGGTGATCGAGTAAATAACACTGTAATTCGTTAAATTCGTCATCATCTTCAAGCAATACTTTGCGCGCCTTAGAGAAAACGCGAGTTTCGATAAACTCCAGATAGCTAATGCTCACTTTAGTCGTACCTCGTACTGTTTTCCAGTAAATTATCGTACAGAGTACTACCCACGAAAATTTGTGATGATACGTTTCGTCCTAAAAGCGATTAGCGGATCAGCCATCAGAATTTCCTATTGTTAAATCCGATGATTCGCGTGCGGCGCAGTGGCATGCTGTGGTTTTCTCCGCTAAGAATCAGGAACATATGGACATTATTCCCGCCCGACCTCATCACGCCGCTGCCATTCAGAAAATCTACGCATGGCATGTGCTGCACGGCACCGCGACTTTTGAAACCGAACCGCCGTCTACGAGCGAAATGCAGAATCGCGTGCAGGATGTGCAGCAGCGCGGCGGTTTTTGGCTGGTGGCGCAGGAGGATGATCAGGTGCTGGGTTATTGCTATCTGGCGCCGTATCGCCCGCGTTATGCCTATCGCTTTACGCTGGAGGATTCGATTTACCTCGATCAGCAGCAAACCGGCAGAGGCATTGGTCGCGCGCTGTTGCAAAAAGCCATTGCGCTAGCGGAAGCGGCAGGATTTCGCCAAATCATCGCGATTATTGGCGATAGCGAGAATGCAGGATCGCTGGGATTACACCGGGCGCTCGGTTTTGAGCACACCGGTGTCATGAAGTCGGTGGGATTCAAACATGGCCGCTGGCTGGACACCGTGGTGATGCAGCGTTCACTTGGTCACGGCGATAGCCAGCCGCCAGAGCGTTAAGCGACGTCCTCCATCGCGATCACCCGATGCGTGCCCTTTTCCAGCAGATCGCGATCGTGGCTCACCAGCAACACCGCGCACTGTTGCTCGCGCGCTAGCGAGGTGATGAGCTGGATGGTTTGCTGCTGCACCAGCGGATCAAGACGCGATGTGGGTTCATCGGCAAACAGAAATACCGGATCCAGCAGCATCACGCGTAACAGCGAGAAGCGCTGCAGCTCGCCGCCCGACAGCGAATCGGGCCAACGCGTCAGCAGTTCCGGCGCCAGCGCCAATTGCTCCATCAGCGCATCCCGCCGCGTGGAGGCAATGCGATGACGTCGCAACACATCGTCGAGGCTTTGCGCCAGTGTGCAGGTCGGCGGAAACAGCGCTGACGGATCCTGATAAATCTTCTGGAATTTCAGCGCATCGACCGCCGCATGACGCGTAACCTTGCCTTGCTGCGGCGTTAACAGACCGAGCAACACATCTCCAAAGCTACTTTTGCCGCTGCCGCTGGCACCGTGTAATCCAACGATTTCGCCGGCGTGCAGCGTGAAGTTTTGCGGCACGCCTAGCGGTTTACCGCCGCGCTGCAAGCGGATGCCCTCAACACTCACCACCGCTTTGCTGCCAACAATGGTTTGTTGCCGTGCAGCCCATGCGGCGGGGTCGGCGGCAAGTAATTCACGCGTGTAACGCTGCTGCGGCGCATGTAGCACCTGTTCCGCCCTGCCCTGCTCGATCACCTTGCCTTTATGCATCACGATAACCTCACCGCCCAACTGACGGGCCAGCGCGATGTCGTGGGTGATGGTGAGCAGTGTGCCGCCGTCGGCCACTTCGCGGCGCAGCAAAGCCGCAACCTCATCGCGACGTGCCACATCCAGCCCTTTGGTTGGCTCATCGGCAATCAGTATCTCCGCGCCGCCTGCACGTGCGGCGGCAAAGGCTGCACGCTGTGCCATCCCGCCGGAGAGTTGCCACGGAAAACGCGGCGCTGCGTCCTGTAAACCAAGCTGCTGTAAATCGCGACGCGCGGCGATTGCGCTGGCGGCTTTCGCCTGTCCTCGTACGTAACGGTAGCCTTCGGCAACCTGCTGCTGTACTGACATGGTTGGATCCAGCGACAGCCACGGTTCCTGCGGCAGCGACGCTAACGTATGGCCCCATAATTCGCGCAACAATCCGGCATCCTGCGGCAGGGTAAAACGTTGTTCGTTGATGATCAGCGTACCGCTGGCCTGCAAATCGTCGGGCAAAACACCCATGATCGCTTGCGCCAGCAGGCTTTTACCTGAACCGGTTTCACCCAGCAAGGTCAGTGGTTGGCCGGGCTCCAAGGTGAAATCAACCGGTTCCACCAGCGTGGCGCTGGCCGTTGTGACGCTAATGCCGGTAACCTGTAATCCTTTCATTTACTCTCCTTTTTCATCAACAGATTCAGGCTGATCAACAGCAGAAACAGTGCGATTACCGGCTGCATTAACAACCATGGCGCTTCCCAGGCGAACGGCAACAGTTCGGTCATCATCAACCCCAGTTCTGGTGTGGGCGGACGAACGCCGACGCTGATAAACCCGAGAGCCGATACCGCCATGATGGCGCTGCTGAAAGAGAACAGTGTCAACGTGGTTAATACCGGCGCTAACGCGGGCCACAGGTGACGACGAAAACGGTAGAACGCCGTGAAACCAAGCAGCTTTGAGGCCTGCATGCCGGGCGCACGCACAACTGGGCGCAGCGTTGCACGCGTGACGCGAAAGAATTCCACCCACAGCACCAGCGAAATCCCCAGCCACAACATGCCGGGAGAATCCGGCGCAATCGCCGCTAGCAGCAGCACCAGCAGCAATCCCGGCAGCGCCAGACACATGTCGCCGAGCATGCTGAGCAGGCGATCCAGCCAACCGCCATACAGCGCGCTTAATACGCCAGCCAGCACGCCCGCGAGCAGCGCACTCATCACACATAATGCAGCGAGGCCAAGCGAAAGGCGCAATGCTGCACTGAGGCGCGGCAGCATGTCGCGACCCAAATGATCAAATCCGAGGAGATTCCCGCCGCTCGGCGCGTGCAGCATCTGCAGCAGATCCTGTTCCAGCGGATCGCCGTGATGAATCAGGGGCAGCAGGAAGGCGAAGCCAAGCAGCAAGCACAACAACAGCAGACCAATAAGACGCGATAATGAAATTGTCATGCGCGTGCTCCTCGGGGATCAAGCAGATGACAACCCGCATCCACCAGCATATTCAGCAGCACGAACAGCAGTCCGAGCGTCATGGCGCTGGCCTGAATCACCGGCACATCGCGGGCAAAGATGGCATGCACCAGCGCGTGACCAATGCCGGGCCAGGCAAACAGCGTTTCCACCACCACCACACCTTCCACCAGCCAGACAAACTGCATGCCAAACCAGGTCAACACCGGCGATGCCAGATTTCGCAAGCCGTGACGGCGCATTAGCGTTGCGGATGCTAACCCCTTCTGCGCGCCCCAGCGGTAATAGCCTGACGTGATAACCTGATACGTGGCTTCGCGCACTACACGCACGCCCACTGCGGTTAAAGACAATGCCAGCGTTAACGATGGCAACAGAAAATGACGCAGCTCGCCGTGCCCGGCGCTGGGCAGCCAATCGAGCTGCAGCGCCAGTAACACAATTAGCAGCATGCCAAGCGCAAAATGCGGCACCGATTTCAGCAGCGCGCTCAGCCAGAACAACGCGCGATCAAGCTTGCCATTGGCGTGACATCCCGCCCAAATGCCAAGCGGCAAGGTGAATAACATCGTCAGGAGAAGCGATGAACCTGCCAACGCCAGCGTTTGACTCAGCTGCCAGCGCAGTTCATCCATCACCGGTTCACCGGAAACCAGCGAGCGACCAAAGTTGAACTGCAGCAGATCGAATAGCCAATGCAGTAACGCGCTGCCCTGCTGCAACGAGCCGCTCAGTTCCTGCTGTACCAGCGCCACCGCGTTGGCATCCACACGATCGTAACCATAACGACCGCTGGCAATGCGCCACGCCATATCGCCGGGCAAGGCCTGCACCAAAAACCAGGTGAGTAAACCGACCGCCAGCACCACGAATGCCGCCTGCGCTAAGCGCCAGCCTAAAAGCTTGATCATCATTGCTCCCACTGCATCTGGCGCAGACCAAAGTGACGCTCGAACGGATCGAGCGTGGCGTTTTTCAACTTGCTGTTGATCGCAGCAGATTGCTGATACCAGGCAATCGGGATCACCGGTAAATCCTGCTGTAAGGAGGCGGTGATCAGGTTACGCGCCTGCGCACGTTCGGCCGCATCGTTGGATTGCGTTAAGGTGTGCAACGCTGCGCTGAAACCGGCTGGATGCCAGTTCATCGCGCCCCAGTCGCCGCCCTTTTCCGCATAATCCTGCAGTAACGTGCCGGTTGGGTCAGGCGTGAGAGCAAAATTACGGGAAAACAGCGCCAGTTGCAGTCGATTGCTGTGATGCTGCGCTGGAATTTCGCTGGCATTGGTGGAGTTGATCTTCACTTCAATACCGACTTTACGCAGCTGCTGCTGGATAACCATCGCCATCAGCGGCAGTTCGGGACGATCGGGGAACGTCAGCAGCGTCACACTGAAGCGCTGGCCGTTGCGCGTTAACACGCCGTCCGCGCCTGATTTCCAGCCCGCCGCTTGCAGCTGTTTTGCCGCCAGTTGCGGATTGAACTGTAGCGGTTGCAGTGCGCTGTTGTGCCATTCGCCCATATTCGGCGGGAATAATTGGCTGGCCGCGCCCGGATAACGTAGCACCGCCATCGCCAGCGCGTTACGATCAATCGCCATGCTGATGGCAGCACGCACCGGCTGTTCAGCTAACAGCGGATCGCCCGCATTGAGTTTTAACATTAGCGTGCGCGGCACCGGAATAGCGGGCAGTTGCAGCGACGGCTTGCGCGCTAAACGCTGACGGCTGGCGGCATCCAGATTGAATACGTAATCCGCGTCGCCGCTTTCCGCCAGCAAGGCGCGGGTTTCGGCGCGTCCGGAAGAGAGATAGCTGGCGGCCGCAATTGCCGGCTTTTCGCCCCAGTAATTGTCAAACCGTTTTACCGCCAAAGATTGCGGCGGCTGGAACGACGTCAGCATAAATGGCCCGCTACCGATGATGCGGGTAATGTTGCCCTGCGCATCCCAACTGGCTAATGCCAGAATCTGGGAACGGCTCTCTGCTAACACCGAAAGCAGTGGCGTAAAAGGTTCGCGCATGGTGATAGTGACGCGCTGCCCTTCCCCACTGATAGCGGTGATTGGCGTTTTATCCAGCAAACCCGCTTTGCTACGCGCGGTATTAAGTGATTTCACCACCGCAGCCGCATCCAGTGGCGATCCATCATGGAAACGCACGTTGGGACGTAGCTGCAATTGCCATTGCAAACCATCATTAGAAACCTGCCAGCTCTGCGCCAGCGCCGGAATGGGCTCGGCGCGTTCGTTCACTTCTACCAGCGTTTCCACTACATCCATACGCAACAGAATGTCGCCGGAGAGCGCCGGATCGGTGCCTTTGATTTCAAACGGCGCCGCAATGCGCACTGGTTTATCCTGATGTTCTGCCGCCATTGAGGCGTAAGAAGCCAGGCCTAACGCCGAAGCGATAAGCAAAATTTTCATTGATTTCATTATGATTTCCGACTGAAACCGCTACATATTAAAAGAGTTAATTACGTTATAACATAACAATACACATTTCAACACAGATTGCCAGTGAAGATTGGTGATTGACGCTGCACGCAGAGCTTTGGCTGCGGTATGCTGAAAACGAACGTTTACTTTAAGGAGCAGCAGAGATGCCAGAAATTGTTGTGTATGCGGCGGAAGGTCGCACGATTGAGCAGAAGAAGAAGTTGTTGAGAGCCGTGACCGCAGCGGTGGCCGATTCGTTTGAGATCGACGCTAATTCGGTGACAGTTTCCATTATCGAAACGCCAAAACACCATAAGTCAAAAGGCGGCGTGCCGTTTGATGAGCGTTGAAAAGCGGTGAGGCAGAAATTTCTGCCTCCCTTTTTACCAGTAAGGGCAAAGCTGCGAAGGTATTTTTATTATTAAAATTAGAAATTTATATAAAAACACACTAAATACCGCAGTCAGTGGCCATGAAATTGGCGCGTAATCTAATCTTTGGATCAAGCGCCATGGCGTGCTGATTAACTGGCTCATCGCAATTCCAGGACGCCTTATACCCTGAACATTTCGCGGCCATACCGACCAAAAGACCAGAAATTCGATGATAAGCAGGAAAACATAAGGCATTCCACCAGGCCATTTTCCGGGTAAGTCGTTAATGATAATAAATAAACCGGAAAAACATAATATGCAAAGCAGTAAGGCTGAGAACAGATATTCTATTGTCAAAAAAGCTTCAAGTATGCGTGGTCGCCGCTTTAAGCCACACATAATCATGTCGCTGATAAAAAGATAAAACAGCACCAATCCCATTCCCATCCAGCCGGTAACCGAAGTGACTAACGCGCCGGGCAGCAGAAAATGGAACATAACCAGCCAGAAAACCACCAGGAAAATACCGCGCCAGCTCAACGTAATCCGCTCAGAACCAATAAACTCCAGCATCGCAGGATTAAGTCGTTCAATGAGTTCGGGGAATGCTGCATATAATCCATTAACCCGCTGTGACATCAGAGCCACCAGTCCGGGCACTAAACGGGCCCAGAAAGGCATCTCCGCTCGATCGCTGAGCAGCAACGTGACGGCAGTCCGCGGCATAAAGCTGCCATTTACACTTTCATTATTGAGCTTTTTCCATGCTTGTTCCCGTTCGGTGTTGCGCACCTGCCAGCCGAGCGCTCTCTGCATTTCATGGGAGATTATATAGACGTTGTAATCATCTAATCCCCATCCGAGGTCATCACTCACCCGTTGCAATAAACCATCCGTGAGTTCAGGTTGTTCAGCGAGCGCGGCAGCCAAATCATTGTGAAACTGCTGCTGTTGCAGCAAATTTCCCTCATTGCAAACGCGCTGGTACAACCCTCTTAGCGATTTAATGCCTTGCATTTCCTCGTCAACCAACAATTTGGCCAGATTTGAGAGTTCACCAGTGGTATAAAGCGGCGTGAGGCTAAACGCATAATCCGCAAGTTTCTCATCCGCTTCCACTACATCTGTCGTTGCCAGCCACTCATCCATTTGTTGTGCATCAATCGCACTATTGAATTCAGCGCAATCCGTTTCTTTCACATCCCTTGTTTCAGCCTGAAGCGCCGCGTCAGCAGCACTGTTTTTAGCCTGCTCAAAAGCTTCTCTCAGCCGCTGATAGCCTTCAGGATCACTTTCAGGCCGATGATTCTTCAGCAGCCGTGAATAAGCGCGACGAATAAGCGCCTCATCCTGTGTAGGTTCTATATCGAGAATATGCCAATGACTCATTACGGAATTACCTCATCAAAGCGGGCCAGTGCCTCAACTACTTTCTGCCTGACATCAGCGATACGCCGCTCATCCTGACTATTTAACGCCAGTTCAAAAGCATGGATAACGTTATCAATCCAGGCACGCTCCTCACCTAGCAGGAACTGATACAAACGCCCCCCACGCGCCAGCAATGCATGGTTTTCCTGACGATCGCGTGGATGTTGCTTTAGTTCTCTCAGCTTGTTTAAGCTCGCTTCAATTTGTTCTGCGCTCATCTGCCCGGGTACCTTTTCAATCACCAGTCGCGAAGGTGTTGCACTCTTATCGTGCTGACACTCAACTTCCAGCAGGCCATCAAGCGTATAGGTGAAACGCACATCTAATGACACGTCTCCCGCTTTACGCGACGGTACATCTATGCGCATTTCACCCAGGTAAATATTATCTTTAACCCGACGACCTTCCCCTTGATAAACCTTTAACAAGACATGTGTTTGATTATCAGCGATGGTGTGAACCGTCTTGCTGCGACTGACCGGAAGCCAGGTATTGCGCTCAATCAGCGGCAGAAAAAATCCCTCCTCCAGCTGACCGTAGCTCTCTTTCACAGTCTCCATACCAAGCGAAAAAGGCATGACATCCGTTAGAATGATGTCTTCAACCGCGCTATCTTTCATTACCATCCCTGCCTGGACACCCGCACCAAGCGCAACAGCTTCATCGGGATGAAGATCATGGCGGGGGAAGCGGCCAAATAGACGAGCAACGGCCTGGCGTACCAACGGCATTCGTGTCGCACCGCCGACTAACAAGACATGATCGAGGTCTCCTAGTGAAAAGCGGGCATCATGCAAAGCCTGAATCACTGGCTGTTGCAGGCGAGTAATTAGCGTCTGGCAACATTCACTAAGCTGTTGTTCATCTAAGGTCCATCGCCATGTTTCACCCAGCCAGATTATCTCTGCGCTGGCCTCATCATGATGACTCAAGCCGCGTTTCAAATTTTCTGCCTGCGCAAGCAACGCGGGTTTGACTGCGGGTAATTCATCTTTCAGTGCAGGGCTCTGAATTAGCATCCACTGGCATATCGCTTCACTGAAGTCATCGCCACCTAGCTGAACGTCGCCGCTACTGGCACGGACTTCGACGACGCCATCAAACATATCAATGATAGAGACATCAAAGGTGCCGCCGCCTAAATCGAAAGTCAGATACTTCTGTTCGCGGTTTTCAAGCAATCCAAAGGCAAGCGAGGCTGCAGTGGGTTCATTCAGCAGTCGCAAAACATTGAGCCCAGCCAGTTTTCCAGCTGTTTTCACGGCGCGTCGCTGCACATCATTGAAATAAGCAGGAACGGTAATCACCGCATCAGAAATCTCCTCGCCCAGCGCGTTTTCTGCATCCTGCTTTAGCTGTCGTAATAGAATTGCGGAGAGCTCTTCAGCGCGAAATGATTGCGAACCGAGAGTTAAAGTTGCTTCGGTGCCCATGTAGCGTTTAAAGCTGGCTTGAGTCAGATGCGGATGAGTGCTGAGACGATGATGTGCGGATTGTCCGATAATGAGGTGACCTTCATCGTCAAGTCCTATAACTGAAGGCGTTAGCAGGCTTCCTGCGGTATTTGCTATTAACTGCGGTTTTCCTTCCCGCCATATCGCTACTGCACTGTTTGTGGTGCCAAGATCAATCCCGATAACCTGTCTGATTGCCATATACATTCCTTTGAAGTTCTGCACCATCAGATGCGCATTTTATGATTGGTATCCCAGGTATAATTATTGATGGGCTTATCGGCGAGACGGCCAGAATCTTTAGCCTTTATCACGAATATGAGTAGAGAAAGCCCGCCGTTGACTGTTGCAATGAATAAAATGCGAAATGTCAGTATCATAGGCGTTATGCCGCTTACCAGAATGAGTGAACCCGCCCGCTATGACCGACCAAACTGCACTTTTTTCGCGGCTGACTTCTACCCTTGCCGATGACAGCCGCACGCCGCTGTACAAACGCTTTGCCACTGCAATTAAAGATGCGGTGCGCGATGGCGTGTTAGTGCATGAAGAGATCCTGCCAAGTGAGCGTGACTTCAGCCAATCGCTGAGCATTTCGCGCATCACCGTGCGTAAAGCCATGGATGCGCTGGAAAAAGAGGGCGTGGTGTTGCGTTCTCGTGGCTACGGCACGCAGATCTGCAGCCAGTTTGAGTATTCGCTTAAAGAACCGAAAGGCTTGTCGCAACAAGCGGTATTGCGCGGTAAAAAGCCCGACACAGTGTGGATTAACAAAAGCAAAATCCATTGCGACGCAGAAATCGCCGAAAAGCTGGGATTGAGTACAGGCAGCGAGGTGTATTTGCTGAAGCGTATTCGCTATGTCGATCAGCAAGCGGTGTCGGTGGAAGAATCCTGGGTGCCGGCGCGCTATATCGCCGATGCGGATGAGATTGGGATTTCACTGTACGACTATTTCCACCAGCAGCAAATTCTGCCGGTGACGTCACAAAGCAGAGTGAGTGCTCGCATGCCAGATGAGGCGCTCCAGCAGCAGATCGCCCTACCCGACAACGTGCCTGTTTTGGTGATCAAGCAGCTGGCGTTAGATGCGCAGGGCAATCCGCTGGAGTACAGCATTAGCTACTGTCGTAGCGATATGTATGTGTTTATTGCGGAGTAAGGCGCTGCTGCCAATAAGCCGTTAACGTGACGCGATCGGGCGCGCAATCGCCGCCCCGTTGTGACACCACATAAGACGCCACCGCATTGCCCAGCGCGACGCTTTCTGCCAGCGACCAACCCGATGCCAATCCCGCCAATAATCCACCCGCGTGGCTGTCGCCTGCGCCGATGGTATCGACCACTTTTGTCGGCAATGCCGGTATCCAACCTTGCGTATTCGCGTCCACGAAGCCGGCACCTTCGCTATCGAGTCGCACCACCATCGCGCCACCAAAACGCTGCTGCCAGCGCGTCATTAACAGTTGCGCATCAAAGGGTTCTTTTTGATTCAAACGCTCATGCCACAACAGTTCGGCTTCCTGTCTGTTCACTGTAATCAGTGGATGGCGCGCCATAATGCGTTCAAATTGCACGTCACCGATATCCGCCAGACGCGGACCGAAATCCACCAGCAGCTGATACGGCTGGCTTTGCTGCTCCAGCCAGTCGATCAGCACATCACCGCTTTTGCTAGTGAGCTGATAGCCAGAAAGGTAGATCCAGCGATTAGCCGGCTGCGGCAGCGTATCGAGCAGCGCCGCATCCCACTGATTTTCCACGCCGCTCACTGATAGAAAGGTGCGCTCGCCATCAGGTTCCACTAACGCCAAACACCAGCCGTTATCGCCTTTCGCGGTTTCCAACACGCTGTGAATGCCATATTCCGTCAGCTTCTGCCGCACAATGCTCGCCCATGTGCCGTTGCCAAGCGGCAGCGCGTTGATGGACGGGATGCCAAGGCGGTGCAGCGCAATCGCTACATTCAGCGCGCAGCCGCCCACGTTGACGCCCTGCTGGTGGAGCTCAATATCGCTGCCACGATGTGGCAACGAGTAAGCATCAGCAATCACATCAACCACCGCCGCGCCTATCACGCATACCGGCAGACGGCCTTCAAGTCTCTTCAGATCATCAGGCGTCAACATAGGCGGCCTCGCGCTGCTGGCGGAAGCGCGTGAATGCGGCGCTGTAGCGGGTGAAATCCAGCGCGTTAGTGGCATCCAGCTCGGCTTTCAAGGCAACATCGATGCTGTCGATGCCATGCAGCGCGCCGCAAATCGCCACCGCCATCGCGCCGATGGTATCGGTATCGCCGCCGAGGTTAGCGCAAAGGATCGCGCAGCGATTCGGATCGGTCTCGGCCAATTCAACCATCGCAATCGCCGCCGGTACCGATTCGATGGTGCTGGTGCCGGTTCCAACCAGATCGTAAATCTGCTGCATAGTCGATTCCACGCCCCTGCCCTGCGCGACAACGTTCATCGCCAGTTCGAGGCGTGCTGCCATTGATGCGCTAAAGGTGGTAACACGCTTTTCCTGCGCCGCGCGTGCAATCGCTGGAAGTTCATCGCGGATCGTTGCCCAACTGGCTCCATCAATAGCGCGCGAAACCGCCCACGCAATCACCGTTGCGCCGGAAATCGCGACATCCGATTTATGCGTTGGGCTTGACGCCAGTGCGACGGCATCAATGAAAGCGGATAAATCGCGTGCTGGCAGCAGACAGCCGAGCGGCGACACACGCATCGCTGCGCCGTTGGTCATGCCGTTATTTTCCAGCTGCGACACTGGTGTGCCGGCTTTCATGGCGTTGAGCGCGATTTTTGAAGTCGGCCCGAGCACGTTCTTGTTGAAGGCATCAAACGACTCGGCCCAGTGCAAAATATTCGCGCCAATGGTTTCAGCATTGATCTCGCCATCGTGAGTGACGATCGCATCAGCCAATGCCAGCGCCATGGACGTGTCATCGGTAAAGGCCGCCCGGCCAAAGTAGCAGGCGGCATTGTTTTCAGCCGGACCGGGCAGGAAGCGATCGATCCAGCCAAAGTGCTGCTTCACGCGCGTTCTTGGCCACAATTCCGATGGCATGCCCATCGCATCGCCCAGCGCCTGCCCGTAAAACGCGCCTAAAATCCGTTTTTCTTGCGTTGTCATCGTCATGGTGAAATCCCTTATTTATGGCTGTCAGCAGTTGCTGAATTATCGAAAGCGGTAAGTTCATCGCTGCGTTTTTTGCCGTCACGGAACAGGACGATAAAGGCGATGGTGATCATTACGATCATCACGCTGCCAAACATCCACATGCCGGCCCAGTTGAAAGTCTGCCCGTTGCGCGGTTGGTCGTAGGCGAACATTTCCTGCATCAGGTAGCCACCAAGGCGGTAACCGAGCAGGCTGCCGATGCCCTGACAGGCCAGTGTGATCAGCCCTTGCGCGGCATTACGCATCGCCACTGGCGCTTTCTTATCTACGTAGATGTAAGCGGTGATGAAATAGAAATCGTAGCTGACGCCATGCAGCAGAATGCCCATGAACAGCAAGCCATACGTCAGCATGTTTTGATCGCCGCCGAACACGAAGAACACGTAGCGCAACGCGGCGGTGGTTAATCCCAGCAGCAGCACTTTGCCGATGCCAAAGCGTTTAATGAAGAACGGCAGCGCCAGCAGGAAGAAGATTTCCGAAACCTGGCCAAGTGTCATCCAGCCGGTGGCATGCGGCAAGCCGACTTCCGTCAGGTAGCCTTCGGCAAAGATGTAATAAAACGCCAGCGGCATGCTGAACAGGAAGGAGCAGACGAAGAATACGAGGAAGCTGCGATCCTTTAGCAGATGCAGCGCATCCAGGCCAAGCGCTACGCGCAGGCTGAATTTGCCGGTGCTTTTCGGCTCGGTCGCGGGTAACGTCAGGGCAAAAATGCCGAGCAACAGCGAGCTTGCTGCGGTGATCAATAACGGTACGTTGCTGGCTGAAATATCGCCATAGCCCAGCAGCGGCGGAAGGAAGCCACAAACGATGCCGGACGCGATCCAGCCAAGTGTGCCCATGACGCGAATGCGCGGGTAATCACGCTCCACATCAGCAACGTGTGAAAACGCGATGCTGTTGGTTAAGGCGATGGTTGGCATGTAAGTGAGCGCATACAGCAACAACAGCGGGAAGAAGCCGCCGAAGTGTGTTTGCTGGGCTGCGAAGAACATCAGAATGGATCCGACGATGGTGAGTAGCGACAACACTTTTTGCGCCTGGAAGAAGCGATCGGCCAGCGATCCGACAAGGATCGGCGACAGGATGGCGGCTATTGAAGTACAGGCGTAGCACCAGGCGATCTCAACTGGCGAGAAGCCGTTTTTGCTGAGAAATGCCCAGAGCGGTACAAACCATGCGCCCCAGATAAACCACTCAAGAAACATCATGAACGACAGTTTTGGGATTGTTGTTTTCATTTAAAAGGACTCCCCGGTGTAGGTGGGGCCAATCTAACACCAGTAATAATACCTTTATAATACCATTGGTGGATTTTTTGAACTCGTCCACAACATTTTAACCGATGTGCAACGGTTTGAGGCGGGAGGTAACTAGATGCGGTGGATATGAATGAGGGCGCGAATAACGCGCCCGGTAATAGTTAGCGGCGGTTTTTCCATACCGTCTGAATGTTGCAGAATTCGTGGACACCAAAGCTCGACAGTTCACGACCATAGCCGCTTTTCTTAACGCCACCAATCGCAACCCGCGGATCGGACGCGCCATTGCCGTTGATAAACACCGCGCCGGTTTCCAGTTTCTCCGCCAGTTCGTTGGCCAGCGCTTCATTGCCGCTCCACACTGTTGCACTGAGGCCGAATTCGCTGTCGTTAGCCAGCTCAAGGGCGTGTTGTGCATCGCGAGCGACGGTGATTGCAGCAACCGGACCAAAGATTTCCTGCTGGAAAGCGGTCATGGCTGGTGTGACATCAGCGAGGATCGTTGGGGCGTAATAGTTGCCTGGGCCGTCGATCTTATGGCCGCCTAATACCAGACGGGCGCCTTCCTTGATGGTCTGCTGCACCTGATTATCCAGCTCATCACGCAGATCGTAACGCGCCATAGGGCCGATGTAAGTTTCTTCTGCCAAAGGATCGCCGATCCTCAATGCCTGCACCGCTGCGCTGAAACGCGCCTCAAACGCTTCTGCGACGCTTTCTTCAATGATGAAGCGCTTGGCTGCCATGCAGACCTGTCCGGTGTTCTGGTAGCGTCCTGTGACCGCTGAGGCCACTGCAGCATCAAGGTCTGCATCCGCCAGCACAATGAAAGGATCCGCGCCGCCCAGTTCCAGCACGGTTTTTTTCAATACTGCACCGGCTTGCGCTGCAATAGCTCCGCCTGCACGCACGCTGCCGGTTACCGCTACAGCCGCAATACGCGGATCTTTGATTGCTGTCGAAACGCCATCGTTATCGACGTTGATCACGGTAAAGCCGCCTTTAGGCAGATCGGTGGCGTCAAACAGTGACGACATCAGGTTGGCGGATCCCATTACGCTTGGTGCATGTTTCAGTACATAGGTATTACCCGCCAGCAACATGCTGACTGCGCCGCGCAGAACCTGCCAGTAAGGGAAGTTCCATGGCATCACTGCAAGGATCACGCCGAGCGGGCGAAACGATTGCCACGCTTGCTGGTTTTCCACCAGCGTGGGTTTGTCGGCAAGGATCGCTGGGCCGTGTTCTGCATACCAGTCGCAGAGATTGGCGCATTTCAGTACTTCAGCACGTGCCTGAGCGATAGGCTTGCCCATTTCCAGCGTAGCCATAGTTGCCAGCTCATCCTGACGTTGGCGAATCTGTTCAGCCAATTGACGCAGCACTTTGACTCGTTGCGGCATTGTCGTATAGCGCCACTCTGCGAAGGCATCAGCACTTTGCTGCAATGCGGCTTCCAGCTCGGCTGCGCTCTGCAGCGGATAGGTCGCGAGAATTTCGCCAGTAGTAGGGTTGCGGGAAATAACGTTGTCAGTCATGAAAGATGTCCTCGTCATAAGTGATGTGATGTTCAATGGTGCTTACCTTACGCCGGGTGGAGGTTTCTTAAAAATGAATAATAATGAGGAAGTTGTTCATTTATGGAGAATTATAAGGATCCTGGTCGCATATAACTGATTATTTGGTGGGATCGAATAGGATGTCATCGCGATGCGGTTGTTTTAAACGTTTTGCGTGTCCAAAGCCGCTTCAGTCCTGGCGTTATTAAGTTATACAGTGAATAGATCTTAAAGAAAGATCATATAGAGATCTTAAAGAGATCCTAAGAGATCCCCGATCGTCGCAGGCCGCACCCCACAAGGGCTCAGAAGGTGATCGCGTTCACTATAATGAGTAAAGTGTTCACTGGAGTCAGTAGTTTATTCACTATAGAGAGTAGAA
The DNA here is from genome assembly GCF_024707505.1 of Pantoea sp. SOD02. Taxonomy (GTDB): domain Bacteria; phylum Pseudomonadota; class Gammaproteobacteria; order Enterobacterales; family Enterobacteriaceae; genus Pantoea; species Pantoea symbiotica. Next base: position 926,767 of record NZ_CP102605.1, read on the forward strand.
TGTTCACTATAAACAGTGTTAATGTTCACTGTAATCAGAAAACGACCCTTTTCATCCACAGAATGAAGATCTCAGGCT